>CBDDAA010000001.1:0-7351 GCA_965224675.1 Granulosicoccaceae bacterium
ACAAACCTGGCCTTACAACTCAGTGAATTTCGCGAACAACAAAAACAACGCGCACTCAATATGAGTCTGCCCCCTAAATCGTGATATTTCCCGATGCGACGCTGGGTGTGCTGGGTGGTGGCCAGCTCGGCCGTATGTTTACTATGGCCGCACACAGCATGGGCTACCAGGTCTGGGTACTTGACCCCGACCCACACAGCCCGGCCGGTGCCATTGCCGATCAGCATATCTGTGCAAGCTACACTGATCAAAATGCACTTGATAACCTTGCTGAAAACTGTACGGCGATTACGACCGAATTTGAAAACGTACCGGCTGAGTCATTACAGTTTCTTGAAGTAAAAACCCGTGTACGGCCTTGCGCAGCTAACGTTGCTATAGCCCGCGATCGGATTGCTGAAAAAACTTTTATTCGCGACAACGGCCTTGCAACAGCACCTTTCTTTGCCATTCACAAAGCAGCGGATCTAAACACTGCGTGTAAAAATTTATCGATGCCCGCTCTGCTGAAAACTGCACAGTTGGGATACGACGGTAAGGGACAGGTTGCAGTGTCTGATATTGAAACTGCACAACAGGGTTTTGAGCAATTAAATCAAACTGCTTGTGTCCTTGAAGAACGTGTCAATCTAAAACTTGAGTTGTCTGTTATCCTTGCGCGCAACGATCAAGGGCAATGTGAATTTTATCCGCCTGGTGAAAACGTACACCAGAATGGCATTCTTCATACCACAACCGTGCCGGCCAGTGTCCCAAAATCGCTGGCAGACAAAGCAATTCGCATGGCAGAAAAACTAGCCATTGCACTGGATTATTGTGGGGTACTTGCGGTTGAATTTTTCCTGACACAAAACGATGAATTGCTCATCAATGAAATGGCGCCACGTCCTCACAACAGCGGCCATTACACACTCGATGCTTGCCTGACTAATCAATTCGAGCAGCAGGTACGTATGTTATGTGGCTTACCTCCCGGTAACCCGAAATTACACTCACCGGTGGTGATGGTTAATTTACTGGGAGATCTGTGGCCTCAGGATCAGATACCCGACTGGAATTCCGTCTACCAGCAAGCCAGCACCAAACTACATCTCTATGGGAAAAAGCAACCGCGTATTGGCCGCAAGATGGGACATTATAATTGCCTGGCCGCTTCAATCACTGCAGCTGAAGCGACAGCTTTATCTCTCTATAATGAACTTTCAGACAAAACATAATTAAGGCTTTATCTGCCAGGACATAGATTTATTTACAGTCAAAGCTTCTATTTTTCTCGCAGAGACGCAGAGCACGCCAAGAATAGCATTTAAAAACTTTGCATATCGAAAAGCTAAAGCTCTGCGTCTTTGCGCCTTCGCGAGAAAAATATTAAGGATAGCATTTACTACTATGAAAATTTCGGTAAATCGAGAATAGTATCCGCTTCCTGCACCACAAAATTTTTGAAATTTTGCGCAACAATTGAAAGTCGTTTACCCGGGCGGTGCATAATATACCAGTGACGCAGTATCGGCAGCTCCTTCACATCAAGAACAACCAGACGCTTCAATGTTAACTCCATTTCCAGTGTATGCATTGATAACAGGCCCAAACCCAGGCCTGCTTCCACACCTTGCTTAATCGATTCAGAACTACTCATCTCCATTGTTGATGACAATAAAAGCTGATGTTCGACAAAAAAACGCTCCGTTGCAGAACGCGTACCCGAGCCTTTCTCACGAATTAAAAATGTTTCTTCCTGCAATCTCTCCAGTGAAATTTTCTGCTTACCCGCTAATGGATGAGACGGCGCCGCAATGACAACCAAAGGATTATCCATAAAACTTTCTGCCGCAAGATCCATAGAGTCTGGCGGCACTCCCATTATCACCAGATCCGTACTGTTATCGGCCAATGCTTCAAGCAAACGTTCTCTGTTAGTCACATCCAGGCTCACTTCCACACTGGAATAACGCCGACAAAACTCAGCTAATAACCGAGGGACAAAATAGTTAGCCGTGCTTGCAACAGAGATTCGCAACCGCCCGCCTTCATGGCCACGCATCTCTTCAAACACCTGACCAGCCTCCTCCATGAGTTCTAGTACAGCACGCGAATAACGCGTCATTTCACTGCCCGCATCGGTAAGATGGATACGCTTACCCACCTGCTCAAACAAAGGCATGCCAGCGGCTTCTTCAAGCTGCTTAACCTGCATGGAAACCGCAGGCTGGGTTAAATGCAGCTCTTCTGAAGCCCGGGTAAAACTCAGGTGACGGGCTACTGCCTCAAAGATTCTCAACTGGCGAAAGGTGATATTCATTATAATTTATTATTATAGATTAAGAATGACACCAAATATTTATTTATGCCTAGAATTCCATCTCAACAGAAATCAATCAAACTGGCAACGATTACAGCGAATCGGATTAGCCAAATATTTGTAATTAATTTAATTTAATCTAGATGTAGATTTAACTACCTTGAGGATAGGGTTCAATATTTATCACTGCCCTAGTTAACCGAATCTATGGCTCTCCAGCCCAGAATAATTGGGGGGGCTGGTGGAACAGCAGGTTTCGACTTTGGTGCAGATGCTGGCGCAACCGACCCATTCGACTCATAAGCACCTATATCTGGCGCATTGCCTTTCACAACTAACGTTCCATCTGAATCCTTCCATAACCAGATAAAATCTCCAGCAGCACGAGTTATTGGTTCAGAGAGAATAATAGTATTCGTAATATCGTCAACACCCATAATCTGTACTTTAGTTGCAGTTGTAATATCACTTGAGTTTTGTCCGACTGCAATCCAGTCATTTTGAACATTCATCCAGGCAGGAAATTCACTCGCTTCTCCGTAAAAAACCCTGGAGTCATCAACCTTCAGTAAGTTTCCTGAACCACTATCTGCTTTAGAAACTTGAGTTAATGGTGCAGCTGAATCTACGTATGGCGAAGTTGCTTTCAAATTATAGTTTTTGGCAGCATAGTCCTTAAAAGTAGCTACGTTCAATTGGTGGTCATATATATTTTCGAAGCCATTCCAGCCTGTAAATTCCTGATTATCAGGATTTCTATATTTTGATATCGCAGCAGCAACAGAATCATCTTCACCACCCAGATTTATAACACGTTGGACTGGAGACCCAGATGGCTGACCAATCACATTTCGTACCCAGCGATCCTTCCCGTCGTCAAAACTCCGCCAATAACGGATTAACAAAAAACCACCATTTGGGTTATCACCATCATAGAGAAAATTATTCCAGAAACGGTTTCGGCCTTTATCCTGCCCCACTCCAAAGGTAAACAATCCAATAGCCGGGCTCTGATTATGCACAATAGTATTGTGATAAATACGATTATCATGTGCCCGTGGTCCTTTGACTCCAGAACTCACTGCAATCCCGGCCAAAGCTCTGTCATAAGTATTTCTTGAGCCTGATTCGGTGATTAGGTTGTAACGAATAATATTTTCGTAAGCTGCAAACTGGAGAGCATTTCCTGGGCCTCCACGCGGCTTTGCAGTTTCTCCACTCGCTTTAAGCGTATTGTTTTCGATCAAATGATGATCCTGACGATAATTCTTCTCAGCCAGCCCGTAAGCGCTCATTGCAGAATGTTCAGGATTATCTATAACGTTATTTCGAAAAACATTTTTATAGGTCGTACCAGTTCCCTGATTAAGACTCACATGGCGTGATTCACCTATGTAACAATTTTCAATCAAGTTATGATGAGCAACCTTTGCCAGCGTCACAGTATCCTCGGTATATTCTGCCGCAGTATTCCCATCGGCATATCCGTATATTTCACAATTCCTCAATATATTGTGCTTGGATTCAAAACTACCTTTATACCAATAGTCTCCGAAAGCCCATCCTCTTCCCGGACCTATATTCGGCTTACCTCGTTCCATGACTACATTTTCAACAATGCACCCAGTTGCCCCTGTGAAATTACCGTATATTTCCGTTTTATTAGCTGGCTGTAATTTTATAAGACGATCCGCATCTGAACCTCCGGGCGCACGACCACTAACGGTCACAAATTTCTTACCGCCAAGCGCTATTAAACCTTTCCCTCCATAACCCTTGTGCCACACGAAAGTATCGAGAATTACCTCGCCATCACCTGCCGCACGATACGTAATTCTGACATCATTACTTGTTCCAGAATTTACAGGCCGAATCTGATCACTGTACTTACCTGCATGGATAAATACCGTATCACCTGCTTTAAGCGTTTGGTTAGCCTTGGCTATTGTCTTCCATGGCTGACTTTTCGTGCCTGGATTTCTGTCTTTACCATTGGGACTTACATAAAAGGAATCGGCAATTGCTGTTTGACTTACCCATAAAAAACCAAATATCAGTATCTGCAACAGAACAATGCATTTATTTCTTTTCATAACATACTCTTAAGCTATACTGGAGCCAGACTTTTCTACAGTCCGGACTCCTAAATCGTTGTAATTTTACCACGTCTCGATGAATTTTCGGTTAACCTTGAGAAATAATTGACTAACAACCATCAAAATGTGGGCTACCTACAAGACAGCGTCTCAGAATTCTGAATCTTGACTTACTTTATTTTTATAGTAAGTGTTTATCTATCTTCCTACGCAACCTGTTTCTAATCCATTTTATTTCTACTTACACTAAATAGTACTGTGCATATCATGTGCCAAAATCAGTACACCCATTCCTGTTAAAATAAAAATAGCTAATAAAATAGGAGGTTATGAATCATGTTTATTGCGAAGCCCACAAGTAGGCTTTTTAATAACGGATGTATATACCCAGAAACTGTCGCAAGTCAGCAACATTCGTATAGCCCTTATCTACACAGCTTTGTAACAGTCAGCTCTTACATAGTATCTCTAATGTATACTCAATTTACTAGTCGGTTCAAATTTACATTCAGGATCCAGACTCTTAATCCCATTTTATTAATAGGTTTTTTCAACTACCCTACAATTAGTATGAAAGCACTTTTATGTTGCAATTAACCCTGATCCGTCACGCCAAGTCGAGTTGGGGTGATACAGCGCTAAGTGATTTCGACCGCCCTTTAAATGAAAGAGGACTACGTGATATTGCTCTAATGGGCAACATTCTCAATGAGAAGCTTGCTATATTCGACCAATTAATCAGTAGCCCGGCCAAGCGAGCGATCACCACTTCAAAGCTATTTGCGGAAAAACTGGGGCATCCAGATAAAGACATTAAGTTAGAACAGCAATTGTATAATGCATCGCTGCATACATTGCTAAAAGTTATTCATCAACTGGACAGCACAGTAAAACACTGCGTTCTGGTTGCTCACAATCCTGGTTTGTCAATGTTGGCTGATCATCTGGATAGCGGCCAAACAGGTGATCTGCCTACCTGTGCAGTCGTCTCATTTACATTTGAACTTAATGACTGGCAAGCGATTGGACGCGGAAATGGGAAGCTGGTCTTGTTTGAATATCCCAAGAAATATAACTAACAAAATAATTCTATAGAACGATTTTAATCGCGCTCAATCACTGCGCTGTACAACCATCGCGGCTAAAGCCGCTCCTACAGTGTTATTTCAAACGCTCGATACCTAACGCCTTGAGCACGTACTTCTCATAAATGGGTTCTGACGAACCACGCTTCATCTTCAGTAAGAAATATTTCTCAAATGCTATCTTTGCGTAATGCACCCACTTGCCTTTCTTGAACCAGTTAACATTACGCGGCGGAAACTGCGGCAGTGCCACAAAGGCTGCACCCGTATCACCCATATCTGCCAGACAGATCGCATTCCAGGTGCCAACATGGGTTGGATTTTGACCCTTAATTTCCTCGGCAACATTTTGCACAATGGCAGTCACCATTGATTCGATCATATAACCGGTTTTGGGTGCACCCGTTGGCACCGGTGTCTGTTCAACCGGGGGGATAGCGATACACACACCGGCTGAATAAATATTGGGGTAAGTCGGGTTACGCTGATTTTCATCAACGACGACAAATCCACGTGGATTACACAATCCTTCAACTGAAGCCACCGCATCAACACCTTTGAAAGCTGGCAACATCATGGAGTAGTCGAATTCAAGTTCGTGCTGTTTTTTAAGATCGCCATCTTCATTCAGCTCATCGACGAACATCTTGCCATCTTCAACACGGGTAACCTTGGCATTGCAAATCCAACTGATATGACGATTACGTAATTCGGATTCCATCATCCCCTTGGAATCGCCGACACCGCCCAGGCCCAGGTGGCCGATATAAGGTTCTGCGGTCACATAAGTCATGGGAACTTTGTCACGAATTTTGCGTTTACGTAAATCAGTATCCAGGATAAAGGCATATTCATAGGCAGGGCCAAAACAACTGGCGAACGGCATTGCTCCGACCACAATTGAACCTGGATTTTTTACAAAAGACTGGTAACCATCCCAGGCTTTCAGTGCATGGTCAACGGTACAAACCGAGTAGGTAAAACCACCGTCCGGACCCGACCCTTCCACTTCATCAAAAGCCAGCTTTGGCCCCGTGGCAATCACCATGTAGTCGTAACTGACCGACTCACCATTGGCAAGGGTTAACTTGTTAATCTTGAGGGATCAATATTAGTGACAGTACCTTCAATAAAATCAATCCCTTTCTTCTCAAGACAGGGTTTTATCAGAAAGGTTATGTCTTCACGCTTGCGCCAACCGACGCCAATCCAGGGATTAGATGGCACAAACTGAAAGGTATCGCTGGCATTAATAACCGTTACCTTGTGCTGTTCTCCCAATGCTTCCTTCATTTCGTACGCACAAGGCATTCCACCTGTGCCTGCACCCAGAATCACTACATGTGCCATGTTCTGCCTCCCTTAGCGTTGGTACCTCTATAAAAAGTCTACCAGAACTTGCTGCAAGAGTAAATGAACAATTAATCCTATTTTATCAAACGGGGTCAATTCCCTGTCTATTGTGAAACTCCAACTTGTTCCCGTACTTGCCATATCGAAACCGGGTAACACCGGCATTATCTATACGCGCCCGGTACCAGGCCAGCGGATCAGATTGTAAAACATAGCCTAGTACCGCACGAATCACCCCAGCATGTGCGACAATTAACACATGCTGCCCTGAATGATTTTTAAGGATCGATTCATAACCATCGGCTACACGCTTCCCAAACACTTCTAAAGGCTCACAGCCTTTAGGCCGGTTATGCACGGGATCACGGTAAAATGCCGCATACTCATCGGCATCACGTTCGATAATTTCGTTTGGGCTAAGTCCTTCCCAACTACCCATCCCGACTTCACGAAAATTTGGATCGACATGCAATGAACGATTGATTTTTTCAGCCAGGGCACCGGAAAATGCACTA
>CBDDAA010000002.1:0-1340000 GCA_965224675.1 Granulosicoccaceae bacterium
AATTATACTGACGCTTTTCGCCAACAGGCATTGCAAAAAGCATACTCCCGTGGCTCCCGTACTGTTATATCGGTGGCCGAAGAATTAAACATGAATCACTGGACACTCAAAAACTGGATGACATCAAAAAATAAGAACAAGGTAAAACAAGGCAATAGTACCTCTAAAAGTCCCGCAAACTGGGGCTCTGCCGAACGACTCGATGCATTATTGACGACACATTCCATGGATGAACAGACAGTCAACGCCTATTGTCGTAACAAAGGTATTTTTTCCCATCATTTAAAACAATGGCGAGAGGATTTTGAATCAGGTGCCTCCTCTTCATCGCCTCATCTTGCTGAGCTTCGTGACCTTAAATCAAGCCACAAAAACCTGCAAAGTGAATTGAACCGTAAGGAGAAGGCATTAGCTGAAGCAGCTGCCTTATTGGTATTGCAAAAAAAGTTCCAGGCGCTCTGGGAGGACAAGGAAGGATGATTCAGCTTCCAGAGCGCAAACTCATTTTAAAGTGGGTCAAGGAAGCCCTTATAGCCGGCGCCAGACTTCGCAAAGCCTGTGACATACTCGGTATCAGCCCGCGCACTCTTCAGCGTTGGCACAAGCCAGGAGAACTCGCCCCGGATGGTCGTAGCATGCATCAATTTGTACCGGCCAATAAACTCTCTCAGTGCGAACGCGAGCAGTTACTGCAAGTCATAAACTCAGAGAAATTCGCTGATCTTGCGCCAACCCAGATCGTACCCATACTGGCGGAGCAAGGCCAGTATATTGCCTCTGAGTCGACTTTTTATCGCGTTTTGCGTGAAGAGAAGTTACTGCAACACCGTCAGGCCAGCCGACCTTCAACCAAAATTAAGAAACCTGAACCATTAACCGCTGATGGACCCAATCAACTGTACAGTTGGGATATTACTTATTTACCACAATCCATCAAGGGTATGTTCTTTTATCTATACCTGTTTATGGATATCTTTAGCCGCAAGATCGTTGGTTGGCAGGTGTATGAACATGAAAGCAGTGAACGGGCTTCTGAAATTATGATCGACATCGCGCAACGTGAGCGAATCAAACCTAAGCAGGTGATATTACATTCCGATAACGGAGGGCCGATGAAGGGGGCGACCATGTTATCAACGCTACAGAAATTAGGCGTTGTACCCTCGTTTTCCCGGCCATCAGTGAGCAACGATAATCCATACTCCGAATCTTTATTCAGAACAATGAAATACTGCCATGAATACCCTGAGCAGCCCTTTTCTGATCTTGAAGAAGCGCGTATATGGGTAGGAAGTTTTGTTGCTTGGTACAACCATCAACATCGCCATAGTGCGATTAAATTTGTTACTCCGGCGCAGCGTCATGCAGGTTTGGATGCAGGGATTCTAAAGCAGAGAAAAGAAGTCTATGAAGCTGCTAGAGCTGAAAATCCAGAGCGTTGGAGTGGTGAAACTCGTAACTGGTCACCAAAAACAAAGGAATTTTTAAACCCCGTAAATAGTACTGAAGTTAAGGAGGGTAGTCGTGTGAAAAAAGTGGCCTGATTTTATAGCTTGAGGCGACAGATAGCTTGACAGCTACCGATTCTGGGTTAAAACAAGCAAAAGTGCAGAACCTGAAACCACCGCTAAACTGATGAATCGTTTATTATCAATGGAATCGGGATTTCCTGCTGTGCAGAAGGAAGCGCAACCAATAGACGGACTAAGACCTTGGTGAATCTACAAATGCCGTCTTTATTAAATACTACAACCTCTTTGGTGAAACGTACGGCGCTGCTATTTCATTTGCTACTGCCCATTCTGACAATCTCGCAAGCGGCTGAATTAACACTGGAGTTTGAAAATACTCAGATAGAGATGGGAAAATATATCACTGCTCGTATTGTGTATATAGGCAATGTTGAAGCTGATTCAGCGGATTTGCAGCAATGGGAAGATGATTTTTTTGTTGATCGGCGCGACATGGACATTGAGCATCTGCATAGCGGGAAAATACAAACAACCGAGCATCTACGCTTGTATCCAAGATCAACGGGGAAAAAAGTACTCGATACCATCGCTCTGGGCGGTGCATTCGTTTACCCTGTAGAAATTACTGTGAAGCCACTCATACGTAATAAAACCGATGGCTCACCCCAGTGGCTGACACATCCGCTAACATTATGGCAAGGGCAAACCATTGAAGTCGGTGTCAAAGTGCCTTTATTACACCCTTCAAATCAAATAGCGTTAGGAGAGACACCCTTCTCTGGATTTGAAGCCACGGCTATCAAGCCTACGCCTCGCGGTGGTAAAAAAGTCAAACATGTAATCCGCCGCTGGCAATTGACTGCAAAAAACGCGGGAGAATTTATCATAGACCCACCTTTTGTTGAGCAACGGGGTCGAGGTCGATGGCGATTTCACTTACCGAGAATTAAGATCACTGTTCAGCCACTGCCTGCCTACCTACCGTCAACCGTTCCCGTAGGCAATATTTCACTACATACAAAAGTAGATCAATCCACAACTGATTCAACCTGGCAGGTGACAATACGCAATAATGGAAGCTTGCCACAAGAAGTTTTCGGAATCCGCGCCCAACTTGCTCATCATGCAAGAACCTCGGTGGATAAAGTCGAGGTGTTGAACCAGGAGATCAAGACCGGCTCTCAGCAAACTTATCGGGCCTACATACCTGATTGGTCCTTAGGTTTTGCTGAAGGGCCAGCGGTTTCAGTTCAGTATTTCGATATCCAGGACGGACGCCTGCGGGTGCTTAACAATCAACTGCCAGCCATCTGGAAAATCCCTCGATGGGCTACTTATCTGCTTTGGGGTTTTTTCATTGCCCTAATTTCAATAGCAATATTTTATAGCATAAGGATGATACACCCCTGGTGGAAGCATGGACTATTAATCGCACAAACGGCTGATCCTCACGGATTAAGGAAAATACTACTTGAGAGACACAGATTTCATACATTAGATGAATGGGCTTGCAATAATGGTCGGAGCGGGCCTGGCATTGCCCGTCAACTCAATGCGCTGTGCTTCTCGCCCCATGCAGATGTTACATTTGAAAAGGTTAAAGATCGGGTCCTTGATATCCATATCCGCCCCCTCTGGTTAAAAGTATTTATAAAACTCTCTGCATTTTACAGAACCCAGCACACCAGACGAGTATAGATTATACACACATTAAAGAGCGCGCTATCCCACCAGATCGATCCAACCCTCGCAATAATTTTAGAACCCCCCGGCTATTGATTGCCCTGGATTCAGGAAAAAACATATTCAATAACCATTACCAGATCTTCCAGTTTATCAAGATTAGCATCATTTGAACTCAATGAAAAAGCGGTTCCTAAATCCACATCGGTGGTAACATCCAGGCATAACTCCCACTCATTGTTTCTGGGTAGCACAAAATCTGGATTGGCATCTATTTTTATCGTAAAACTGGCTGGATTCTCATTAACTCTCGCGATGAAAATAACTTCCGTTATTGAAGGAGTAAGTGGCTGTACAAAATATGGTAATACAATCTTGGATAAAGTAATATTTGTCACGCCTTCTGATTTTAATAGATTCCACTCATTAGGCATTTCGTATCGCAGACTATGATAGCGATGCATGCCCGTCTTCTCTAAACCCTGACTAATCTCATTGAGTTTATCCTTAAGCGTCGATTCCGCCAGATCCCGCAACGTACTGCCGCCCTCACGGGCTGTATATTTCAGATGCACCACTAAATCAGTAATACTCTGATAGTCAAATTGCTGCACTTGCGCGGGTAACTCAAAACGCCATGCACTAACAGCGCCGGTGCCCTCAAATGGCAAGTAGCGTTCATCACTAAATGCGAGTTGAAATAAACCGCTGTCATTCTGCCCACTACTCGTCGCCAAAGACTGAATACTGCCCACATTATAAACAAAGCGTGGATCTCCATTTACGTTCTCTTCATATTCCTTCTTCGGTGATGCTGCCCCGGCAGCTTTACTGGCTGTTTTGCGATATTTGTTACTAAGCTCAGACAATTTGCCGCTCACGGAGGTGTATGGCCCGGCGATGCAAGGTATTGAGATGCTAATGGATTTAATGCGTCGGAAATAATGCCCTGGGTGATCCATATCAAATAACGCCTCAGGAATCGTGAAATCACAAACACCCGTTGCCCGCAACCTGACCAGAGCCAGTGGATCTAGCATAGAAAGGGAGACGTGTTTGGTGAGTTCGTATTCCCGCTTATTTTTATCCAGGTAGTCCACTTCCATTCGCTTTAAATCATGCAGCAAGACATCTGCAGACAATAATCCCTTCTTGAGGCTGTCCCAATAACCGAACGCCATAAATGTATCACTGCGACCCAATTCATGTTGATAGCATTTCTCAGCTTTTTTCGCCATATCGTAGGCCAACTTGTAGGATTGAAAATAAACTGCTGTAATTTGATTAATCATCCAGCTATAGAGCTCTTCATTGGTGTACTTACTGCGCATAAAGTCATCGGTTTTTTCATTATTTTCAATCTGCACATCATGATTACTCAGATCTGCTTCAGCTATTTCCTTTCGAATCTGCGCGGCAACGATTTGCTGTTCTATATGTAACAATTCTTTACTGGTAACCCGCTCTTGCAAACTCCAATCATCGCTGCGTCGATCATAACCACCTAATGTTGCAGCACGACTCGCTTCATAGGACGCGATGCCAGAGAAGATATCCAGCACACCCGCTGCTGCACTCGCCGCTTCAGCCAGAAATGATCCGCCCCAGGTTGCGTGGACAGCAGGAGAGCCTCCGGCCCCATGACCACCGATGGAGAAATCCGGAATCAATCCCAGTATGCCACCTGCAGCACGAACGATAGATGAGATGGTTTGAAATACATGTGCTTCGGATAATTTATCAAGGTTAAGCTGTTCATTGGCATTAATCGCTTCGATGTTGGCATAATAATCATTGCGTTCTTGCGTTACCTCATGGTTTTTGTTGAGCACCTCAATTTGCTCTTCCGCCTCGCTGATTTGCAGTTGTTTCATCTGTCTGCTGGAATTTAATACGTTAAGTTCAAGCTCACTGCGTAACAGCGAAAGACTTTCCGCATCCTTTTTTTCCAGCGCCTGTAACAAGGAATTACCCAATGCCCTTACTTCCTGAATCAATTCCGTCGCCTTTTGTGCAAGCCTGTTAAATCGATAATGCGATAGTGGCGCACCCATACCGGCGAGAATCGATGATAAACTCAGGCCAGCGGCAGTCGCTCGAACCAACATGCCCGGATCAATCGGTGGGGCGAATAAGGCCAGACTTCTCTCAACACCCTCTATATCCCGGCAATTTCTGATTTTATACAGCCGGTCTTCAATAGTGTCCCAATATTCCAGCATCTTTTCATTTTTAGGCACACAGAAATAGAGACTGGAAAATGTTATCGGACTCGGTGGTAATTCCGCACCCTCATGAGGCAGCAATGACAGATCAGGAATAATATTCTCAAATTCCACCAGGGCATTGCCAAAATCCTGCAGATCATTCTCAATCTGGTAATAGGTTTGAGCGGGCACTTGCACTGGTGGATCGATGATTTGTGGTCGTGGACCCAGCAGCTTCTCAGCCAATACATAGTACTGCGTGGCCTGAGCGATAGACTCCATCGTATCCTGGCCAAAGTTATAGTCACCCCAAGAAATCAGATTGTCGAGATACTTCATTATTACTGCTTTCTGATAGGCAACCGGGCGAAACCGCGCAATAGTGTGTGGCATAAAGGGTTTTTTACGCCACTGATCAATTGCGAACTCCAACTCCGCCCTTTCTGCGGTTGTTGGATCAGCTATCCTATACAATAAATTATCTATTCTCTGTGCAATATAGTCATCATCAGTGGTTTGGAAAAAGGGCTTTGTCAACCAATACTTTTGCGGCACCGACCCCGATAAAACACCTGTTGGATTAAACATAAAGTGAAACCACTGCAACGCTTGTTCAAATTTTTGATCCTTGCTTAAATGCATAGCAATCATCAAGGGCGCGTGATAGAACAATTCCCAATTGTAACTGCTATAGGCACCGTCACTACGAAAATCCACATCTTCAATCGGATAGGGCTGTTGTATAACCGCAGATTGAGGATCAAACCGATTATCGAAGCTGAAATTGCTTTCTTTCAATTGTGTATCCCTTTTCATCAATCCCTGCACACCATCCTTATACAACGCTTTTCGCAAGTCGCAAATCATCGGATGATATAAATTTTTATATTCTTCTTTCGGCCGCAACTGTCGATATATATTTATTTCCTCCATAACGGCCACATAATCCTGATCGCTCACTAATTCTTCCATCCAATCTTCAAGTGATGGGGCTGGAGTTGTAATTAATTTTCTAATGTATTTTATTACCAAGGTGACAACATCATTAATCAATTTATGGATGTTGGAGAAGGTTCTCTTTACTTCAACTTCGTCACCACTATTTGGGTCCTCAATGTCCCCATATAGACCGGGAATGACCGCGTAGGCATAGGCACTATCTTCAAAGAAATAGGGCATCCAAGTCCCCAATGGCTTCTTCAGCCTCATGTCTGCAAAAAAAGTTGAACTTGCGAACGCCATTTTGATAACCAGTTGAAAAAACATACCCACAGCATCAACCACTGAATACTGATGCGGGTAACTGACCTTATAGGCATTAGGACTCTTTAACAGATGATCCACAAAATAAAACAGCGTAAAGGTGGTACGCAAAGCCAGCCCCTCGCTCTTACTCGCGTTACCTTGAAAAACATACCGTTGAATCTGCAACACAGCAGCCTCAAAGTCAGGATAAAAATCGGGATAACTGTGATCCTTAGCGATTACCGCCTCAGGAACGCCCTTGCATCCAACCAGATTGAAATGTCCATCCAGGGCTTGATAATTTGTCTCTGGAGAATGAAAAACAGTTATCCGATCTGGCGCCCGTTCGTAGATAAAAGTAAAGTCTCTTCGTTTGGTGTAATCTTTACTGTAATTGGAGGGCGTGGTTATAGCTTCTTGAGAAATTTTCTTTGGTTTCCAAAAACCATTGGCATATTCGCTCACCGCCAACTGAATCCGGGTACGTAAATCTGCCTTATCCATGGGTTTAGGCGTTCCTGCTGACTCGGAAACTGCCGGTGTAGTTACCTCCTGCTGCGGATCACTCTCATCACTGAATATCGGCCATGCCAGATACAAACGACGATTGCGCATAAAGGCCAGCAGATGATCACTGGTTATATCCAACTCAACTTTCTGCCATGGCGTCCAGTAACGTTCATTCTCAAATGTTCTATAGAAGTACTGCGCCGGATCTCCGCCCTTGGTACGGGCAAATACATGCATAGTGTAAAGCTCTTCCTGATACCAGCAAGCCATCACTTCAAGAAAGGCAATATCGTCCAATTTCTCAAGATAACCGGCAATCGCATCCTCTGTGGTGATTTCATTCAATTCATTCTGTAACAACTCATTTTCCAGATCACTGAAAAGATAGGATTTATCAGTCAATAATTCTGGTTCAATCCAATTCTCCGGATATACAAATACCTTGCGATTGGCTTCCCAGACTCGGTACATACGCATCCACTGCCACTGCTGCCAGCCCATATCCCCTTCTACATCAGCAGCAGCGCTGGGTTCAATACCAAGCAGGCAACGTTGGACAAATAGTTGAATGACTCCGTGGGCTTGTACTATTCGAGATGATGGCATGCAGGCTTCCATCTGGGTATCCACCAGAAAATAGTCATACAGATCGTTAGCCTTATTGATTTGAGGATTAACCGCCAGCAGATAAGCCACTAATGCATCGCGTTTTTGCGGACGTATAACATCCATTATCTCGGTTAATGTGGTGAGCCAGATTGATTCACTGTACTTTACCTTCAGAGCTGTTCTCAGAGCACCGGCATCTATTGCGCTTAAAGTGGGTTTGATAAACTCAACCACATCAGCAACTTTGACCCCCATTTTTTGCTGATAAATCATACAGGTTTCCATACGACTCCAGGTATCAGCTTTCATATAGGCGCTAAGATCGGGGGTCGAATAATCAAACCGATCATCCAACGCTTCTAAATCACTGCGATCATAACCTGTTAACAGAGACAGCAAATCCAGCCATTTATCGGTAGGTGTAACAACGCCCGGTATTAAACGCGCCATTAGCCGTTGAAAGGTAATGGGATGCGTGGCATCTGCCGGATCAGCAACCGGCGTCAGGTGCTTAAGACGAGCGACAAAAGCCAGCAGATCCTGCCAATCCTGAATGCTTATCGCTAGCTGACCCGTTTCATACGGAATACCATCAAGTTGCATCCAGCCCAGGTTTCCACAGTTTTCCAGTAACCACGACAGTTCATCTGCGGTCAGATCCAGTGAATCCGTCAAGGGGAAAAGTTTATGTAATAGCCTGATGGCGGCAGTTTTCTCAGCAAAGGTGACAATATCAATTAATGGTAATACAGGCTCAGCATTAGCTGTATCAATCAAATCGTTGGAGGTAAGTATTTCATTAACACCCTGATTTAAAGAAGCCAATTGTCTCACTCTTGCTACACCAACAATGGCCCTGACAACGTCTTCTTCTACATTGAAAGCCACACTCAGTATAACCAGCAATTGTTCCAGTTTTTGCGCCTGGAAAAAATATCCAGCAATACCGTCGAGGATTCCCTGGATAATTGCCAATCGATCAGTTTCTGGAGCATAACCTGCATCCGCAGAATTTGTATCGGCCAAATGTTGCTGTGCGCCTACCACCTCTGTAGTATCGAAATACGTATTCAGATACGCTGTGATAAAACCGGCATCAGCAACAGGAGATGCAAAATCACCACCCGCCATCGAAACAAAAGTATTTGCCAGCGCTTCGGTTATTTGCGGCAGACTTAGCAGTGAAGCCTTCAAGAAGACTAATAATTCATCTGAGCTAAGATCGGTGCTAAAAGGTGAACGGTTTTCTGCAAAGGCCAGCTGATAGCCATTTTGAAGTTTGCCAAGGATTGATTCTATTGTTTCTATTTCTCTACCCGGCAAATCAGCGGCCTCATGCGTCAGCATGAATTGCATATCCGTAATATTCAGCGGTGATTTTTTAGCCTCTATTACTATTTTCACAAATTGGTAAGTAACTGCAGGCAGACTAAAAACATCCAAACCCGTGAGTTTTACAAACAACAGCCATTCTGTAATTGATACAGCCAACCGCTTACTCAACAGGGAGTGCCCATAGAGTGAACTCAAATTTTCAAAGCTCAAGGTAACCAGAGCCAATCCATCAATCAGTTCTATCACTTCATCTTCGCGCAATTGCAATGCCGCAGTAATGGAATGCGTTACATCACCCACTAACAGAGCAGGTGCCCCTATATTTTCTGGTAACAACGCTTCATCAATAACAGCATTGGCAGACTTGTTGAGAAAGATACGCTGGTAGAGCGGTTCATAATCAGAACCAGGTACTGCTTCATGGGGGATTTCCCCGTAACAACCAATCAACAGATCCAGCTTAATGCCAGATAACTCACTGACGCTGAGCAAATCACTTATATTGACTAATCCGTCAGTATTGAGGTCATTATTGCCCAATCGGGCTTGATTGAGCAATTCATCCTGTAGCTCCATGGACCAACCTGTAGTATTTCGAATTCTGATAAAACGATGAATACGATCCAATGCATTCTTATTCAAATTCTCGATATGTTTTTGCGTGGTGTCACAGGTGAGGTCATCATGCTTAATAAAGAGGGTGGTATCAGGGTTAATAAATTTCAGTTGTAACAGAATACTCAATTCGTTATAGCTGATGCCTGATTTAGTCAGCATGGTGTCAACAATTCTCATCTCTGAGATCAGATCTGCAGCTGTAATATTCCAATAACCCGCCTGCCTGCCGGGCTGTGGCGATTTTATCAAGTCATATTCGGCGACGGTGAATCCGAGCCTTTCAACCGCAATTTCCTTGGCAGACGGACTTGCCTCATGGGTAAAACTCGCCATTAAGTCGGTACGTGAAATGTCAAAGCGATGAAAATAGGCCATTGACTCAACATGATTAAGGTCGAAAGGCAGACCAAAAGCGAATTCACTCACCGCCAGACGGTTATAAGCTTCACGGTTAATGTACTCAGGAGCCGCCGCCAATTCTTGTGCTGTACCAAAGCTTTGACGTAAACGGTAAATTAGAAAATCCGTAGCGCCTCCCTGGTTTACAATTTTACAAACCAGTTTATTATCGCGAAGGATATGATTTCCCTGAGAGTCAGGCGCATATATTATTGCCGATTTACTGATAACCAGCCCCGAAACTTCTATTTGGGTCTGCATAGTCACAGGTATCACGCCTTGCGCTACGGTTCCAACAAAGGGAATCCCAAGATCTGAAAATGCGCCCTGCTCAAGCACTTCACAAACTAGATCGATGTAGGGAACCGGCGTATGCGCATTGGCACAATTGAGATCAAGATCACCGATATCCGATCTTCGTTCAAACAACACATTCTGCGCCTGCATGCCCTTCACAATCGGAACAACGCTGCGATTCACCACAGCGCGTTTGTCCAGAAATTGTAGCAACTCCACCAAATAAGCCGCCGGACTAAAAACCGAACGACAGTGCTCACAAGCACACATATCGCCCTGCTTAAAAAGTGTCTGTAGATCAGGAAAATCCTTACTCACCGCTTCCAGAACTGCCGGCCTGCTTGCTGATTCCATAGCGGCTATGCCAGGAGAGGATATCATCTCTTGCATTTCACCCACAAGAAACATGGATGCCATGCTCACGTTTTCTGCTTTAGCAAAAACCGCTTTGGCTTCTTTGCCTGAAAGCCCGGTTTGTGGTGCAATTTCATCGAGAAATCTGGATCGACCTAACGCGACAATACTTTGAGAAGAAGTCAACCCTTCTTCTATTAAGGCATTGGATTTACTGTAATGAGGCACCAGCTTGAAAACCCGCTGTAAGCGTTTTAGTTGCATTTTTGCACCTTGATTGGATTTGCTATCAATATTCTTTTGCACAAAGAAGGCGTCAATGGCTGAACTTTCCAACTTAAAATCTGTATGCTTGTTCAATAGCGACACTAGCTTTTTGTGATGTGCCAGGCTGGGCTTGGGTTCTCGTTTTAGTTGCGAGGCATAGGCTATAGTGGGATACTTCGATTCGAATCTGCGTACCAATTTTGAAGCATGACGGTTGATGACGCTTTTATTAACAGGTCTACCGGAGAGGTTTATTTTACTGGCATGTTTTTTCAGCAAGGTAGACCATTCCTTACGATTCATACGGGCCAGTTTGCCTACGTCTTCAGGTTTATTGATACGTTTAATTTTTTTAACACTTTCTATTATATCCTTATCAAAACCCATTATGTCGGCCAGAGCCATGCTCGCCTTGGCTTGCGCCTTATCCAGTTTGAGGTTTAGCAAATCAGATTCAGCAAGATATTCAACCAAGGCATTAAAGTCCCGACCGTCATGATCGAATTGTTTTACCAGTTCTGCCAACTTATCCGACATTAGCACGTTGGTGATAAGCTCAATGGCACGACGTGGTTTCTCATTTTTCTGGTATTGCTCAGCGTCTGCCTTGTATTTTTTTAACAATGCAAAAATTGACTTCAATTCCTTCGCCGCGATAGCAGGAATAATCTTATCCTTAATCGCAGCGCTAATATCAATATCCAGGGCTTTTGTATCCAATAGTGCTATATCATACAAAAGTGGTTTTGTATCCGAGTTAATATCGATATGAAATCGTATGCTCAAGGGTTGTTGTGCATCGAATTTCAATACGCTATCCTTGCGCAGCAGTGCATAGAAAAAAACCGCAGAGATACCCGTTTCCTGATTGAGCTTATGTGCAACAATAAAATGCTCAATTTGCAACACTTCAATACCTGTCTCCGCACCTAGAAAGGAAATATCCTTAGTATCTTTGGTTTCCTTCAATGCGGTAACTTCCACATTTTCCAATAAGGGCAGAATGCGCTGACTAAGCGATGTATATTCATTGCTGACAGGGTTGATCACCGTATCGATAACAATATTTGCCCTGGCTCTGTTTTCTGCATTAAAAACAACATCCTCAACGCTGGGTTTATGAAGAAGCTGCTCGCCGGTATAGCCAAATACTTTAACCAGTAAATCCGCTCTTCTTTTCTCGCCCTGATTTAACTGATTTCTTGAATACGCTATTTCATATTTTCCATCACTATTTGTTTTTGCCTTACCCAACAGGCGTTCACTACGCAAACCTTTGTCGTAGGCCCGCACGACCAAGCCCTGCAAACCTTTTCCAAAAGGGTTACTGACAATGCCTCTCACGGCATAGCTGGAAGCAAGATGTGACTCCATACCCTGTTCCAACGGCACCTCTATCAGTACATTGTTAACTTTTTGTCCACTGCGCCATAGCACTTCGTCAGAAGTGATTAACACAAGTTTGTCACCGCTATACACCTTAAAATAGAAATCGGGTTTATGTTCAGATATCCACTTGAGAAAATGAGGTACTGAAATACCTATTTCAAACTCACCGTTCTTAGCACTTTGCGCGGCGCCAATGACTTCATTAAAAAACAAATCATTATCCCAGGCTTCGATACGCAATCCTTCCATAGCTACTTTTGATTGTTTTCTTATTACTTTTCCGCTGATAAGATAGGTTTTTTTGTTCATAGTCTCAATCCCATTTGTTTTTCCCTTAGCAACTAAAAATACTAGCCGGTTAGATAATCACGATTCGTAGTACATTTCATCTACTAATGCTCTAATGCCATTGATTAATCTTCTGCACACACAATACAACTCGTCCGGAGAATACTTATTTAATTAACAAGTTTAATCACTTATAAGTGAGTGCTATTCAATCTTTACTCCATCATTTATGTTGCTCTTTTATTCATCGCCGGCAAACAAAAACTTTGGCGCATCCTCACCTTTATGAATGTGCAATTCGCCTTCCAGTGTCAAAGTACCTGTCATCATTGCTGAGAGGATATCTGTGCTCTTGTGGTAAGTTTCGATCTCAATCACAAGCAGGCCCTGATGGGAATCCAATAAAGTTGTTAACCTATCGTTCAAATTCACGTCAATGTAGGCTCTACCGCTGACAAGCCACTTGTCGTGACCTATTTGTTGGTATGTTGCAATTTCAAACGCTTCTAATTTCAAACTAGTGCCCTCCTGCTATTCGTAAGGCTTCGCTAACAAACATATTGATTTCTTCCTGCGTAAGACGGGATGTGTTCTGCAACGCTTGACTTACACTTGCTGGACCCCGTATTTGAGACGGCACTGAATGTCCCATGCCACTCAGAATACCCCTCGACTCCGCTGCTGTAATCGACGTTCCAGCTCGTTGGGCAAATTGTAAAGGTAGCAATTCAACTCCGATCTCCCTTTCAAGTGCTGCAAGCACGTTTCCTTCAATAAGAGAAACACCTTCCAGATTAGCAGGTGTAGCAATTTGCACTACTCCACGACCAAAGTTCTGACCTTCCGTTGCAAACACTGTCGCGACGACGGGGTCTGTTGAAGCCGGGGTGACACCTACTCTTTGGGCACCTGAACTGCCCGCAAAGCCTTCAGATGTACCGCGAAAGAGGGTGCCTGTAGTATCATCCACAGCTTGAAACGTAGCCGCAGTGTTCCCGGTTTCGGCAAATCTGGCAGCCGCTTGAGCACCACGAGAGCCTTGTGCAAAAGTCCTCCCTGCAATAGCAGTTCCTGCACGCAGGCCGGCAGTTTCAACAGCTGCCAACCCTCTACCCGTCCCCCGGGCAACAGCGGCAACACCCTGCCCAGCTGAAGAGCTTGCCACCCGTTGAGCAACTACAGCCGTCCCCCTCCCCACAGCTGACGAGGCAACGCTCTGGCCCACACTTCTTGCACTTGCAACCACAGCCGCGCCCCCAGTGGTGCCAGCCGCCGCAGTGGCACCCGCAGCCACTAAGGGAATGGCGCCGCCTATAGCGCCTCCTATAGCCGCGCCTGTCAATGCACCCGAACCCGCTTCACTGGCAATGGTGCTGAGATTAATATCCTCTCCATGAGCCACCTGCCGGGTGGTTTCTCCTGCGGCGCCAGCCGCAGCGCCCCCTACTGCACCAGCGACAACCCCTACGGCCGCTCCAGTGGCAACAGTTGCTGCTGTACCCGATAAGCCAATGCTGGCAACCACACCTGCCACTACCGGACCAGCAGCACCAGCGGTAGCTACAGTCACAACCGTGCCCACCACAACCACAGCAGTAACCACCGCCACAGTCTCCCAACTCGGCCAATCCCAAAGACCGGATGGGTCCCGATAGGAGACAGGCTTATTATTGACGTAACAATAGACGTTGACCCCATCTTTGATACCCGCTGGATCTGCGCTCAGCCACCGCGCCAACCAACAGATAAAATATCTGGCACCGAAATAAATAAGACCGCTTTCTTCATCCCTTTCCTTACCTGTGTATCGATAACGTTTAGCCGATGCTGGAATAGCGCTACTCATGGCCTGGTACGATGTGGTGCCGAAGGCATGATACTCCTCGTAACTGATCACCGCCCCGCTGTCATTGGTTTCAATGCTGGATGACTCAAGATGATTGCTAAATTGCAAGCGCACCATACGCTTTTCAGTACCGTCATCAATATCATTGCGTGTGTCAATAATAGCAATTCGTCTGGCGTCATCCATTACGTGCAAACTGGTTCGCTGCAAACCCGCGTGGGTTCCACTGTGTTTTTGATACAACTCTGAGCCGCTTAAGTAGAGACGCTCGCTCTGCTTTGTCGGTTCCTGCCCTGCGGCGGCGGCATTATCAGTCACCTTGCGTATGCGCTGACCACCAGAGTCATATATATAATACGTTGTCTCTGGCGTACCATTCATTACTCGCTGCTTTGCCACCGCTTGCAGCTGATCCTTAAAGTTAGAGCGCATCACCTGCAAGTGCGGCATACTGTCAATATAACCATGACTGGCATGATAACTATAGTTCTGGCTGATTCCCCCTACAGTTGTTGTTTGCAGACGGTTATTGCCCGTTTCATAGTCGTAACTGCGGATCCAGTTTCTTGTCGCAGCAAGATGTTTGTGTTCGAGGATATTACCCACCGGGTCATAGGCATACTGCTGTGTATAATTACGCCAGGCCATCACATCACCAGCTGCATAGGTTTTTTTAAACGACCCGTCATGCCAGTTATCATCTGCGGAGAAATCAACCTGCTGACCCGCGTGTTCACGCCCTGTGGTTTCAATCAGTTGGTAGAGCGCATCATAGGTATAACTGGAGACTGATTGTGTTTTCTGATGGTTAAAAAAAACGATAGGCTGACTTTTATCTTCCTGATGAGTGATATTTCCCAAAGGGTCGTATGTGTAATAGATATCCTGAAGAATTTCACCATTGCCCTTTCGGGTCTCCAGGTGAATGGGGCGAAAAGTGTGTGGATCATATCGGAATTTCGTAACCAGGCCACTACGATACCGAATAAACTGACGGCGACCTTTTTCATCGTATTTTATAGCCTCAACATATTCTTTTTTTACCGCACCCTGCTGGGTAACATTCACCGTCCCCAAAAGACCTGCTTCTGTGTATCCATAATCGGTAAGGCTCAAGTCGGGGGATACAGAGGACACCGATCTACCGAGTGCATCATAAGTATGGTTCGTGGTATGCAATGCGGGTTCTAGCTTGGCATCCAACCCCCCACCCTGCCAATTCACTATATTTTTATAGTCGATGCAAACCTGTCGAGTACTGGATAACAACGCGCCCATTCTATCGTAACGATGAAAACCCAGCTTTCCTGCGGTATCGTAACGCGCTACCAATTTACCCCGAAGATTGAACGCCTTATCATTCGGCTGACCTTCTCCATAACTCAGCTTTTCATAGACGTTGTCAAGTAAATTGAGTGGGTCTTCTCCTCCTGACACTTTTATTTCTATAGGACGTTGAATGGCATCGTATTGAAAGCTAATTATTTGAGATTTACCATCCCAAGTCATATGGGGTTTGCTGACCACATTATTTAAACTCCAACGTTCACCGGAGTCCATGCTTTTCTGATAGGCGCGATGCCCCAACATGTCATAACCATATTGCATTACCGTGTTCCCACGAGCATCCCGTACTGATATGGCATTACTTTCTATGTCAAGCTCTACAAAGTTCAGGTAGAGCATTTCCTTACCTATCACATCCCAGGCATTGTGCGACAGACTCAGAATCGGTCGGCTCATGGAATCCAGATAGATTGCATTTGGGGTGTTATGGTGCTCCGCAGCCTTTTCTGCAGCTATTCTTTCAAAAACAGGGTTTTTTCCCAGCGCTAATAAATCTGTGTCGATGGAGCGGTTTATCCGTTCTTGATACCACCGACTATCCACTACCGTATCATTTTGATCAAAATGCTCTTCATGCCAAGAGTCAAAATCCACTTTGGAAAAACTCTGATCTGGCATGATTGTTTTTATCAGCCGCCCCAAAGAATCATAATACAACGTGGGGCTAACACCAGTCTCCACTAACTCCTTTATATCTTCGAATTCAGGGCTTATAGAAAAATAGGGTTCATATTGTCGAACTGCTTTGCCTTTATTATTAAGCACTTCCCTGCCACTGCCAATCCATCTCAATTGGCTTGGCACCAGCAAGCTGGTATCGATAGTATTTATTGTATAAGCATTATCAAGATTAACTGTAGCTTGTTTGGCAGGGCCAGGTTCTGCTTGCGCTTTAACCATGACCACATTACCACCGCCATCTCTATATTCATAACGAAATTGCATAGGGCTATCAACCATTACTGCGGCATGTTGTTCCCTTTGAATCGATACAACCACGGTAGGTTTTTCAACCTCTGCGAAAGTATTTAGATCATAAATAAATCGACGACTTGCATTTTTTATGAGACTCCTGCCAGAGCTCACAATATCATTTGAATCGGTTTGCTGAAGAAAATTGATAATATCAACTTCCTCTGTTTCGCTGACCTCTGAAAGCCCTTGCAGATTATCAGCTACATCCAATTCAGCGATGCCATCAACATCCAGATCCTTGCCCAGATAGGCCATGGCCTTCACCATGCCCAACTCATCCACTATAACTTCAGACAGGTTATCATTGATATCCCGCATTTTAGTAGGCGCCAGGGTTCTAAAATTAAATACTTCCACCTGTGATTGATTACCCAATGCGTCGATGACCGATTCCATTAACAAGGCGTCGTAACCTGCACGGTATTGCACAACAGATTCAGTACCATAGGGGTCGGTGTAGGCGTTGGGCGCGTAGAAACGCATCCGGGCATGGGCCAGGGTTTCGCCACCAGCGGTATCGATATAATGGAAGGTTCCCGACCTGACCCACCAATGGCCATCCCCATTTAAATCAATATACCTGGCTTCTACCAGTGGCGTAAACGGTGACACCAATTTGGCTCCATACAGGCTACTGAGTAAATCGGGGGTAAATGCCAACTGATAGTTTTCAAAACTTAAACCACTTGACTGCAATTGCGCGAATGGCAGTGCGCCGGTAAGGTCATCTCGAAAATACAGTGTTTGAAGGTGCTCAATAATGCGCCGTTCTATACCAGCGGTAGCGACATTACTATAGTCAATTACAACACTCACTGAATCTTGCAATATGTTTTCAAACTCTTCCGATATAAACAGCTCTCCTGCAGGCACAAGGCCGGTAATATGGTAGTTTTTGTTCTCCGCTACAAGTGGAAGCCGGTACTGGGTATTGCTTTCAACGGCATTAGTATAATGGTATTGCGCCACTGTAATATGAGTTGTGGTCTGCGCTGATCGCAGTTTGTCAACATCAGCAGCAAACGCTTCCTGCAATACAATCTGCTCATCAAATTTAGAAAAATCACTAACCCGGGTGGTGAGATCATCAGACACTGTCGTCGCGGTAACAATATTACGTCCATAAACGATGCTGGCTTCTTCAAGAACCTGATTATAAGAGTCGGTCTTGAGCGTAATATCGTGACTGATACGAACATCTTGCGGGGTTCGTTCATATTGAAGCTCCAGATTTTCACTGCCATTTAACAAAAACACATTGCTTCTGTTTTGCAAACGTGGCTGCATTAAACGAATATGGCAACTGGAGGCACTCACAGAATAGGGTAATGCCTGCAGTTTCAATTGTTTTTCAGTAGCTCCACTTTCAGGTGCATCAAGCGCAAACACCTCTTGCCGTATCACCAACCCCTTGCATGCCCTTACGGCTTCGCGCCACTCATCTGCTGAGAGATGATCCATCAGGTCTGACTGCAATATGGAATCAACCGCCGTCACCTTTGCCTCTGGTAACCTGGGTTCTGTAATCTGCAACGGTTGGTCAGGGAAAAGCCGGTTATACTCGTTGAACCAATATTCATTTTCATATTGGTTCAATATTCGGTTCTGTTCAATAAAAGCACCTGTGTGATACCAGGTTTTAGTCAAGGTTGGCGGCTGATAGAATTCTTCTGAGGTTTCAAGATGTGTCTGCAGAGCATCCAGCTTCCACTGCTCGTAATCTTCCGAATCTCTTTGTTCCACTAAACCAAAACCACGAAACTCTCTCTCTTGAGAATCGTAGTACCCGTGGCGATAGTGGTAGTGACTGCTAAAGCGAACCTTGGTTATTTTATCTTCAGTGACAACACTATTTAGCACCTGAACTGGAAATGGTAACTTACTTACCCATGGCTTTCCTTGCAACTTATCTTTCAGGTAATAATAAGTGGAACTCTTATACGCCAAAGTGGTTTTGCGGCCAAGATTGTTTTGAATTTGCGTCAATACATGTGGTTTTACGCCTGACATAAGATCGATGTATCTCATGGGAGCATTTCTATAAGCGGGTAAATCTGAAGACCATACAATGCAGCTTGTCCCACTTCCCATTAAATCAATTACTGAAATCTTGGCATTCTGATCCATCGGGAAAAAAGCTTCGATCTTATGATTTTCGCTCCAACTGTTACCACTGTGATTCAGGTAGGCAGAAAACTTGTTATTGCCCAGATAAATAATGTCCGTAACACCTGTACCGCTGACATCTGCTAAATGCAGATAATGAGGGTTAAACAGATCAGGGTAATCAAAGGTGGGCGCATTACTCATATTTACTTTAGCGCCAAATCGGCCATATCCCAGGTTTGGCCAATAACAGATGTCACCATTGCGGATACGTACTATGTCTGTTAAACCATCACCCGACATATCCGCAAGATAAATACTCTGCTTGGCATCAGAGAATAACGCAGCCGGGCCTAACTCTTCATCAAAAGCCTTTGCTACACGCCGAGCCGCCTTATAGCCTTTTTTCCCGTCTGATGCATACCAGACAAAAGCCTGCTCTTCTGAAATGACCAATTCAGCCTGACCATCGCCTGTAACATCGAAACGACGCAGATCAGGGTTGGAAAAATCGATATTGCTCAATGCCTTAAAGGATTTAAAAGGCTGCCAATAATTATCCTTCGAGAGCTGGTAATAACCATTGAGTCCGGACGATTCAACCACTATCTGCTGCTCACCACTTGCCGCAAGGTCTCGCAATGACAACACAGCACTACTAAACCCTGCGATAGAAGGCTTTTTTATAACCTGCTGTGCGGCAGTAAACTCAACACTACCTGGATTATTGATATCGCCCAGATTGTGCTTGTAATACAAATCTGACGCTTGCTCAGTCAGTATGCCTGAAATTCCCTCTCCATAGAGGTCTACCCACTGATAACCTGCGCTGAGCCCTACGGGCATATTCTCCAGACTTTGTTCTTCAACAACCCTTACTTGCTTATTCCAGGTGAGTCCCTGATAGGAATATTCAATGGGTGGTAGCGATTTAGATGCATAAGTGTTGTTATTTTTTCGAATATGACCCGTTTGTGTCATACTCGACAGATAGCTGACCTCTGCCACTGCCGATTGATTTATAGAAGAAGCAAGGTATTCCAACAGTAAGGATTTGACCAAATAGTTTTCACCAAATTCTATCTCGTCACTAAAATGATGGAACATAAGGATACGCTGACACAGACGATTGGTCCTAATCTCAAAGCCTGAACGATAACTCGAAAAAGCATCATCCCGATAAGGCCAGGAAAGTGCAGGATCCTCACTAGGAAACGGTACAGTGCTGTGATGCTCCCCATAATCAAACACAAGCTCAAACAAATGCTCAGCATCCGGTGTCGGTGGTGGATCATAAGGCAGTGCTTCATCAGCATACCAAGCCACTCTATTACCATAACGAATACGTTTTATATATCGATTGCTAAAAGCGGCGCTACCATTAATGCGATTCCGTTCGTGTGCCAAAAGCGGTATATTTACTTTATCCTCAGCCTTGTATTCATATTTGATCCAGTTTCCTTGATTATCGTAACTGAATTCAGGCAACCATTTGTATATACGCTCAGGTGCAGATGGATCGGCAATTCTCGATTCGGGTGAGCGACCGAAAATAGTCACTACATTTTCTTTAGTGGTGACTTTCCAGTAGCATATATGCGCTTCATGTGAGATCTTCTCAATACGTGCAAAACCACCCTCCACACGCGGTCGATAACGAGTAATCTGATAGTCACCATCAGTAAAAGAAACCGCCTGCCAATCGCCGGGCGCCACTTCTTCAGAATAAACCACCAGATTCTCAGATTCCGAAAAGAGGTAAACATCTTCATCAGAGTGTGTGTGATATCGAGGTAAACCCTTGTCAGTTTTTCGAGTGATCGAAGCCAAGCTTAGCTGCCAGCCTAAACCTACTACACTATTACCACTGCCAGAACTATAGACAAGACGTAATTCAGGTTCGAAACCATTTCGACTGGGTGTTATCGGTAAACTGACTGCGCAGCTGCCGGTTCCATTGGAAGCGTTTACCTTAAAGGTTTCATCAATACTTCGAATTGCTCCACCACCTTTTGGCAAAGAAATCGATGGAATCTCTATGGCATTGGATTGAGTGGGCTGTTCTTGTGTAAGCGAGTCGATACCAGACCCTGTTCCTGATTGCCTATCCTCATCTGCGTCCATCTCCTTTCCTCTTTAAAACATCAGGTTCTATCGCAAGCTATAGCGATTCAATAATCAGGAGGTATTTTTCCTTATGCGTAATAGACACACTGTTGCAAATCAGTGTTCTTAAACTGGATACGTCAGCATTCAATACCTGAATTAAGACAAAGATTGTTCGAAGAGCGTGAGGCCAGATGTAATCTCGACAAAGCCCCTCTTCTTAAATTTTAAACAATACAGCTCGGTGGAACTTCTTTGATTGATTGGAAATTGGTATTAACCGGATAGGTGAAAACTGAACCCATCGCAGTTATAATAAACATTATAAAACTAATTTAAACTACAGAACAGATCAATAACAAAAAAGTACTAATTTAATGGTATTGAGTTACCCGCTTTTCCACCCTGATAGGTTTGCGAAATGTCAACATAATGTTTTCGTATGACGTTGATGCGATCTTCCCTGAGTATTTTATAAGCTTGCGGTAATTGCGCCACCAATTCTTTCAGTGCAAAGCATTCCCAGAATGAGTTCTTACGTCTGTATTCACCTGGATCAAGATTAAAAACCTCCTTGAGAATAAGAAGGTCATGCGGAATCTCAAACGCATCACGTGAATCTTCATGACTGAACAGATAGTAGAAATTGTCGAAACCGCCCCAGGTAATTGCTGATAAACACAAGCTACAAGGCTCATGCGTTGTCAGAAAAATGAGGTCTTGGGGGGCCGGTCGTTGATCTTCCGGAATCTCGTAATAGCGCTTTAACGCATGCATCTCTCCATGCAAAAGCGGACTTTCCATTTCATTATTCGTCTCTGCCAACAAAGTGGATAAATCCCGCTTAAGTAGCAAAGCGGCTCCGAATACTTTATTACCTGCGGCAACACCCGCTTCAGTTAGTGGCAGTATCTCGTATTCAATAACCGACAGTAAACGATCAATCAATCTGGTATTGGTTGTAGACAATACAGTTCTCCTGGTTTAGTGTTTCGAAAGTCACACAACAACTATTCAAAGAACAGGTTAAATTGATCTTATATCAATAGACAACTAGTCTGCCGCATCATCAATCTGTCAGTATTATTTTAACATCATCGAAATAATATTCTTCACAATTGTCACCTGCTCCAGCCCTGTCTACTACTACCATCTCCTGCCCTTGTTTAAAGGATACCAGTGGCATATGCCAAGTCGCTCTATAGTAGTTGACGCCTTGCTTGCCATTTGAGATAAAAGCCCTGATATCGGCAGTTTCTATTCGCTCTCCTTGCGGCGCCACCACCACAATAATCGGCGTTTGATCCATCGGTATAAAGGCTTGACTACCCAGTGGGTGGCGTTCCATAAATGGGAGTTGGTAAGGTAATTGTATGGCGTGATTACATTTAACGATACTGATAAGTGGACGCCCTTGTATTTTCACATCAACATCAACGGTTGCCAGATTATGAAAACGTTCAATTGCGCCGGCATTAATACTAAAGTGTTCCGCACCTTTGCTTTCAATTACATCCCCAAAAGGCGCAAAGGCGTCCCGGCAAAGCGGCTCAAGCTTACGTGTTAACGTTAACATTCGTTCTCTCTGCACTCACTGGCGTGCGATGTTTGCAAATACACGAAATCGACTGATACCACCATCGGGTATAATATTCAACCGAACGTGGGTAATCTTTCCGGTTCCATTTAGCTCATTTTCAAATCTGTGGATGGCATCCATTTGCATTTTTTGTGGGGGTAATAAGGTTTGCCAAAACATACTCTGAGTGATTAATGAATCGTCAGTTCCACCTTTAACAAAGGACGCTTGAACAGAGCATTGATCGGGGTAGTTACCTTTAAAGTGAGCCGTATCAATCTCTATGGCTCTGGCGATGCCTGCATGCCCGAGTGAGAGTATCGCCCAATCGTTGCCAGGTTCCCTGCGACGCCGTGTTTCCCAGCCATCACCCATATTCACACCACGCCCTGGCATATTTATATTGCGCACATCGCCATAGTGTTGATCATTGCAGCTTATTACCTGACCACCATGCACAAGCGCCACCAGATCTATAATTTCAGACTCATCACGATTATTCCAGTTACATTGGGGTTCACCGTAGACTCTTAAACGCGCCACCCCACCATCAGGATAGATATTTAAACGCATATGGCTATAAGTTGTTTCATCAGAAAGTGTATGATAATGATGCTGATCACCGAATAAACTTACCCCTGCAAGCACTTCCACCCACTGAGTTGCCTTATCCGGTTCACCGTCAGCAAGGTAGCACGCTTCGATGGATGCTGCAGGCGGATAATTTCCCGTAAAATGTGAAGTATCAATATCAACACCATGCAGACGCCCCGGCCTGCCCAGCCTGATAATACAATGATCGTATCCCTCACCGCGTTTACGTCGTGATTCCCAACCATCCATCCATTTTCCATTGTCATCGTACTCATCTGGTAAAAATACTGCAGCTTCCGATTTCAGCAACCTGTCCTTGCTTGCAAACCAGTCGTCGGTCGCATAAATAACTTCTGCGCCCAATCTCGGATCAGCAAGGTTTGCCCACTGTGTAAAAGGATGCTTGTTTTCAGAGTTAGTCATTCATTATTCCTATATTTTCAGGTTTCGCTCGCAATCGCTTCAAGGCGAAAACGAGCAATTTTATTTATTTCATCAATCGAGCGTTGAAACTCAGTGTCAACATCATTGTTGATTTTTTTTTCAAATGCGGTCAGTATTTTATGACGATTGCTGTCTTTAACGGCCATCACAAATGGGAAAGCAAATTTCATCTTATAGGCGTTATTCAGGTAGTTAAAACGCTCAAATTCTTCATTTGTACATGCATTAATACCAGCACTGCTCTGCTCTGCGGTTGACTCCTCTGTCAATTTATTCTGCATAGCAGCGCGGCCTGCCAGATCAGGGTGGGCTTTAACCAGCTTGAGCAAGGGTTCTCTTTCAGCCTGTGCTACGGTTTCCATCAATGCAGCACTTAGGCCATCTACCGTGTCCACTTTTACACTAAGCCCTTTTTGCCAGGTTAATCTTGCGATCCAGGAAGAGTGTTCATACACAGCGCCGAAACAATCAACAAACTGTTCTTCATCCATGTCACTGGGTTTATTTTTAAATTTTGTGTATGTTGCCTTCATATTATATCCAAATTCTGATTAAACCAAGACGCTACAGCCTCTTTGTCATCTTCGTATTCCATCTCAGCAAAGCCGAGACTGTTATTTTTTAGCTCCCGTTTGAAACCATTGATCAATTATTGTCCTTTCCTCATCGGTCATTTGCGTCATATTTCCAATCGGCATTACCTTGGCAACCACTGTTTGTTGATGGATAAGCGTAGCTTGTGACAAAATTGACGCTTCTGATTCAAGTAACACGCCTTTTGGTGCTGCTGCAAAACCAGCTTGAGTTGGCGTCACAGCGTGACAGCCTGCGCACCGTTGCTGTATTATGATGCTGACTTTTGAGAATAGTTCTACCCCATCAAAGGTTCCAGCAGAAGTGTCCGCAGGGCGGGGTGCCATTAAAAATGACGACACAAGCAGGATGACTGCTGCCGCGGCAATGGGCAATGCAGACGGTTTTCCAGAATGGCGTTGTACAAAATATACCCGAATAAGCGCACCGGCAACCGATATAGCAATTAAAATCAACCAATTAAAGGTGCTTCCATAAGTCATCGCATAATGATTACTTATCATTATAAATAAAACCGGCAGTGTAAAATACGTGTTGTGAACAGAGCGCTGTTTTGCTCTTATGCCGTGTTTGGGATCCGGAGTCTGACCCAGATTCGCCGCATCAACCAAGGCTCTTTGTCCGGGCATGATAATAAAATACACGTTGCCAACCATAATTGTGCCGAGCATGGCGCCAAAATGAATGAATGCGCCACGGCCACTAAATAAATGACTAAGAATAAATGCTACGACAACAACAAACACAAAAACCGCTACACTCAGTTTTTTCTCGTTCTCCCCTATTTGGGATTTGCATATAAAGTCATAGGCAAACCAACCAATAATCAAGGTGGTTATGCCAAGCAGAATCGCTACCGTTTTGCTGATATCAGCAATCGAGGGGTCAATCAGATAAATCTCGGCACTATACCAATAAATGAGCGCCAGCATAAATATGCCGGACATCCAGGTGGTATAGGCCTCCCATTTAAACCAATGTAGTACTTCGGGCATTTCTGATGGTGATACCTTGTACTTTTGAGCGTGGTAAAACCCACCTCCGTGGACAGACCAGACTTCACCTCCAACTCCTTTTTGTGCGTCTGTTGAATCCCTTGGAGTTTGCAGATGATTATCCAGCCAGACAAAATAAAACGATGCACCTATCCAGGCTATTCCAGTTACCATATGCACCCAGCGGCCCAGTAAATTGAGCCAATCAACTATATAGCCTTCCATCTTTGTATACTCTCTCTATCTTCGCTCTTATTGTAGTTATTTTATACCTGACCGTAGACAATGTCTGGTGAGTTTACTCAACTGCCACGATAGGTTGAATAGCTCCAGGGTGAGGTAAGCAGAGGCACGTGATAGTGTTCATCTGAATTAATCCCAAATCGTAACGGGATTTGGTCAAGAAAATAAGGCTTCAACCTTTCTTCATTGTCTTTCGAAAAATAATCGCCAACATAGAATACAAGCTCCCAATTACCATGCTGGAAATCTTCACCTTCAAGTAAGGCATCATCGGTTCGCCCATCTGAATTTGTGACGACTGTTTTAACAAGTTGCTTCGCTTGTGCAGTGATCCGATATAAATCTATCTTTATACCAGCGCCTGGTTTGCCATATGCCGTATCAAGTACATGGGTTGTTAATCGCTTCATGGGAGCAAAACCTCTTTGTCACTTCGTGGTTTACGTTTATCTGTTCACGTCATACCCGAAAAATTAAAAATTAAAAATTAAAAAACTATCTCAAGCCCTTGCATATGAACGCTAGTTTTTCTCCATGGAGAGTTGTATTTCAACAAAGAGATAGTCAATCTGGGAATTCGTCATTTTAGCAACCCTGCCTATCGTTTGTATCACAGGGATTTAGTCAGTTAAACTACTCTATGCATGTTATAGCCGACAAAGCAAGATCCTTACGGACAATGGAATTATCGATATTGCTGATATTATGCAATCCGATATTTATCCTCACTCGTGATTTTTAGTGATAAAATAATTAAATTATTCCGATAACTCTATGAAAAATATAGATTAAAAAATTCAAACTCACACTTATTTTACCCTATCTCAGATATCATGTTAAAGATATATAGACAGTGCTTTTCACCGATTACATTGCTCAGACATTAGATGCCAGATACTAAAAAACTCAAAAATAAATTTCTGGTTGGTGCCGCAGTTGGCTCTGGTCTTGCCGCCATTGCCGCTCAACGGGGCGGCGCAGATTTCCTATTGGCATTGAATGCCGGATGGTTACGGGCAAAGGGTGCACCTTCAATTGCATCTATTCTTCCTGTAGAGGATGGAAACAGGGTTGTTCTCAATTTAGGCAAGAACGAGATAATTCCACAATGCAGCCTGCCCGTCTTTTTTGGTGCAAACACCTATGAACCCAAAGAGCAATGGGAAGATTTAGTTATAGAAGCAAAAATCCAGGGTTTTGCAGGGTTTGTCAATTTCCCCACCGCTATTAATCTGCCGCACGATTTACAAAAAGATTTCGAATCTTATGGAATTGGATTCCAGGCAGAGCTGGATCTTCTTTCAAAGGCAAAAGAAAGTGGCCTTCAGACTCTTGCTTACGTACGCACAAAACGTCAGGCTATGGACGCTGCAGAAACCGGCATTGATACCGTTTGTTTAAATTTTGGCTGGAATATTGGCGGCACAACGGGAGCTAAGACAGACCTAACGATTGACGATGTACGCTGTCAGGCCGATGACATTTATCGGGCAATTATTCGGCGCCATACACATGTAAGGTTTTTACTCGAAGGTGGCCCTATCGAAACGGCTGAAGATCTGGCCGCCATCTATCGAAGCGTTCCAGTTCACGGCTATATCGGCGGATCAACCTTGGATAGATTACCGGCTGAAATATCCATTTCAGATCGAACACGTGGATTTAAAGGCGTTGAATTGCTCGCAACAGAACTGCAACGGCGTGAAGAAGATAGCATCCGGCATACTCAAGCCATTGGCTTAATAGGTACTTCAAAAACAATCCGACAAACCTTTGAGAAACTACGATCACTCTCCAACAACAGTGGCCCGGTTTTGATATACGGTGAAACAGGATCGGGACGAGGATTTGCAGCTGAGAGCCTGCATAAAATGGGATCACGTCGTTCACAACCCTACTCCGAATTATCTATTACTCAGCTAACCGGCCATGAGGCAGGCATAAGATTGTTTGGTCGTGCCCACCAGAAAACAGTACCCGGCCTGCTGGAAACACTCAATGGTGGGTCTCTTTATATTGAAGAAATATCTCACCTTCCAAAACGATTACAAACCCGATTATCCCGCTACCTTGAGCGCGGCAAATTCTCCCCCTTGGATGGGCGAAGTATTATCTCATCGGATGTTCGCATAATCTGCTCTTCCGAGTATTCACTGATATCTTTGACAGAAAGTGGGTCATTAGATGTTCAATTGTGTAGCGCTTTTTTTGCTAATGATGTAGCCATGCCTGCGTTGCGAGACAGGCAAGATGATATACCCAGCTTGTTACATTGCTTTATCGATCAGATATCACCGGGTAACCTGGAGCAAATTTCAATGGACGCCTCTGCGCTCGGCGTACTGTCCTCGCATCCGTGGCCGGGTAATATAACTGAACTGAGACGGCTAGCAGTAAGGCTAGCCGAGCTGGCTGGAACAACCCTTTCTGCAACTGACATTCTGGCAGCCATGGAAATCCTGGAGCCAAAATCAATTGAATATCTCAATGAACGGGACTGGATTGCTAGCGCATTAAAACGAAATCGTTTCCGTCGAACAGATACAGCTTTGGAATTGGGCTTGTCTCGCAAAACATTGTATAACAAGATTACAAAATATGGATTGGCTTGAGACGGTTAATTATTTGCTGAGAAGCATAAAAAACATAAGGGACGGGCAATCATTCATACTAGTGTAGTAAAACGATTGAGAACGAATTGCGCCAAAACACTGGTAGAACCTCACTCTGATCAACAAGAAATGTAGAGTATTAAAGCAGCTAACAAAGGTTATCAGCGCTTAGTATAAGCCCATCAACATTGGGTGGCGGACCCGACTCTGGCCGAGAAGCGTTTGGCGTCATAAAGAGGCGTTGTGCGGATAATTTCCGGGCAAACAATTTTGAAAACACCTGAGTGTCAGATTGCGCCAATTCGATAAGCGCGAAATTTTCATCATCTTCAACAGCCGTCCTGTGCTCAACTTCTCTTATCACCGTAGCCGTTTCAAATCCTTGTTTACGGAAACGGGAAAGTACTGCACATTCACGTGCAAAGCCTAATCCAACATCCATCAATGTTTTCTCTACCGCCACTCCATAAGCTGAAACTGTTGGGAAATTTGTTACTTGTTTTATACCCACACGCTTAAGCGCTCTCTGTAAATCTGCAAACGGTAAAAAACTATCGGCAGCGAATATGCCCACGACAACCCGATGCCCGATGAAGGCACCCGCCGGACAGCTTTTTAAAAACCCGATCAGATGCCGGTTGTAACTGTAAATAGGTAGCAAGGCTTGCATGCACAGAGGAACATCAGCTGTGCGTTTGCAAATCGGTACAATTAGACTCACTCCTGAGTGAGTCGCTAATTGGGCGTAATTGTCTGCTGTAATCAACATCCAATTAGGGTTTGATCTTGAAATCGACACGATATTACCCGTTTTTACCCATTATTTTACTCAAAGCAATGGTAATTAATCGAATCGCGTGGTTTGATAGTAAATACTTTTATCCCACTATTTACTTAAAGTACAGCACTGTACAGGTAATTTATTTTTCAAGCGAAACTTTAACGTCACTATCCTGGAGGTCAATGAAACTATTTCTGATCACTACATTGAATGGACTCACACTGGCGGCATTATATTTTTTAGTGGCAAGTGGCTTTTCACTGGTATTTGGTTTGATGCGCAACGTCAATTTAGCACATGGTTCGCTTTTTCTATTGGGCGCCTATATCGGCTATGAGTGTCAGGCAGCAACCGGATCGTGGCTTATCGCAGTAGCCGGTGGCTTTTTATCTATGGCATTTCTTGGCTTACTGTTACAACATTATCTGTTTCGGTTTCTTGAAGGCCAGGAACTAAGGCAAACACTGGTCACCATCGGAATTTCAATAATCGCCGCAGACTTAATGCTCGCTTACTGGAGCGGCACAACCTATCAGTTTGAGATCCCTGATGTACTTTATGGGGCGATCAAAGGCATTCCAATCATCAAAGCTTATCCAATTTACCGCTTGTTTATTCTAATAATTGCAATTGTCGTTGGCATTGCACTTTGGCTGTTTCTAAACAAAACCCGAATGGGCATGATGATTCGTGCCGGAGTGGATGACAGGGATATGTTATCAGCAACGGGGGTTAATGTGCACCGCATTTTTGCGCTGACCTTCGCTCTCGGGGCAGGACTTGCGGGCCTCGCCGGTGTTGTGGGTGGCTCCGCCCTGTCGATCGCACCCGGAGAAGATCTACGTTACCTGCTCGCTTCACTCGTGGTAGTCATAGTCGGCGGAATGGGCAGTGTGGCTGGCAGTGCCATTGGCGCTCTGCTCATTGGCCTGACCGAGCAATACGGATTGGCCTATTCACCGACCTACGGTGTGGTATATACATTCGTCATTATGGTGGTTGTGCTCGCCGTGCGTCCGCAGGGTATTATGGGTCGCAGCGTATGAGGCATACAGATTTGATATCACCTTTGGCCGTGATCTTTAGCTTGCTGCTTATTGCATTTCCGCTTACAGCCAACTCCTTTTGGCTGGTACAAATTGGTGCGCAGACATTCATTTATGGGATTATCGCACTGGGCCTGACATTACTGGCAGGTTCTGGCGGCATGGTTTCACTTGCGCAGATGACTGTTGCAGGATTCGCGGGTTATTTAGTCGCAATTTTGGGTGTCAGCAGTAACGACCTCGGACTCGGCTGGCCCTGGCCCATCGTTGTATTAACCGCGATTATCGCTGCCACCATTATGGGTACCTTGATTGGTGTTTTGTCTGTGCGTACTGAAGGCATCTATACCATCATGATCACTCTCGCAATTGCCACCGGGTTTTTTTACTTTACACGACAAAACTATGCAATATTTAATGGTTTCACCGGATTTGCAGGCATCAAAGCACCTGCTATTGCTGGTTTCAACCTGCGTGAACCAACCCGGTTTTATTATTTTTGCCTGATTATCGCAGCAGCAGGTTATTTGACGGTAGCTTATCTGGTGCGCTCCACATTTGGTATTGCCTTACAAGGCATACGCGATAATGCACGGCGCATGGAGGCACTTGGCTACCACGTAAAATTACACCGAATTGCCACTTATACAATCGCGTCAATGCTGGCAGCAGTTGGCGGTATCCTGACCGTGTGGATGAATGACCGCATCGACCCGGCCTCTATAGGCGTAGGTCCAACCATTGATATTCTGGTTATAGCTGTCATTGGTGGTCTGGCGCATCCAGTCGGGGCTTTTATTGGCGCTCTGATATTTACGCTGCTCGACAATTTCGCTACCGATCTTGTCGGTCATGAGCGTTTCAACACAGTAATAGGCAGCGTATTTTTGCTTATTGTCTTATTTTCACCAGACGGCGTCATCGGTTGGTGGCAGCGTCTTTTTAAAGCAGGTAAACCATCTACCAGTTCACCCAACTAACAATACAACATCAACAAGTAAAGGCGAGGAATATAATGCAACTATCAAGAAAACACTTACTCGGTTTGGCAGTCGCAGGGAGCTTGCTGTCAACGGTTAGTCTGGCAACTGCCGATTCAATAAAGATTGGTACTATTACAACTTTGGAAGGCGCGTTTGCCGTACTCGGTGAAGAAAGCATGCGCGGCGTCGATATGGCGTTAAAAAAGTGGGACAACAAGGCCGGAGGAAAAGATCTTGAAATCATTCGAGGTTCATCAGATGCTTCACCTGACAGCGCCATTCGTGCGGTAAAAAAACTGGTCGAACAAGACGGTGTTGATATCGTTGTTGGACCTTTATCAGGCTCTGAGGGTCTGGCCATCAAGGATTACGCAAAAACCCAACCGGGTGTCACTTTTATCAATGGTACCTCTGCTGCTCAGGATACAACGTTGCGTGATCCTGCTGACAATTTTTTCCGTTTTACTGGAGACGGCGCCCAATGGATGGCGGGTTTGGGTGAATACGTCTACAAGGAGAAAGGATATAAGAAAATAATCACCATTGGTGAAGACTATTCGTTTCCCTATACAATGACTCTTGGCTTTCTGAATGATTTTTGTAATTTAGGCGGAAAAGTCTCAGAACGCTTCTGGGTACCGATTGGCAACAAGGATTATTCAACCATCGTTGCCTCCATTCCTGATGATGTTGACGCTATTTACGTCGCTCTTGGTGGCGCAGATGCAGTCAATTTCCTCTCTCAATACGAGCAAGCCGGCGGCGACAAGCCGTTGATTGGCGGCACGATAACCGTTGATCAATCAGTGCTTGGCTCCAAGGGTCGTCGTAAATCTTATGTCGTGGGCACTCCGTCCGCCGGTCCAATCGCTGATAACTGGGATAATCCACAGTGGAAAGCCTGGCAAGAAGAATACAAGGCGCAATTTCCAAAAGGTTTTCCGACACCCTCGTTGTTTGCCCATGGTTATTTTATCAGCATGTCGGCTGCCTTAACAGCGCTTGACACTGTTGGCGGTGATTTGTCCGATGGCCATACCAAATTTCGAGATACGCTTACCAACATGGAATTGGACACACCGACGGGCAAAGTTCATCTTGATGAGAATCGTCAAGTGATCGCCGATGTATTCCTAACCGAAGTTGCAGAAGCTGATGATGGTTCACTGTATAATAAGGTCATCAGAATTATCCCGCAGGTCAATCAGGTTATGAACGGTGATAAAGAAAAATTCCTCGCTCTAGGCCGAGTCGGTCGCGACGTACCCGAGTGTAAATAAACAGGCGATGGATGCTGGTTTGTCACATGTAACAGCCCCGGTGGATCGACGTCCGATTGTCGGTTCACCCTTTGCCCTCGAGCTTTTGCAGGTTAGCCGAACATTCGGTTCGCTGGTTGCACTGGAAAATATCTCATTCTCGATTCGCTCTGGTGAACGGCGGGCAGTGTTGGGCGCTAATGGCGCAGGTAAGACGACATTATTCAACGCAATTACCGGGGATTTTCCACCTACTGATGGACGCATTTTTTTCTTTGGTGAAGATGTAACGCGGCTACCAGTGCATGATCGAATCCGCCGCGGATTGCGCCGAACCTACCAAAAATCGCTTCTGTTTGCAGGGCTTAGTGTTCTGGACAATCTCTATCTGGCAATCAGAGGAACAATGGATGGTCGCTTTAGTCTGAAACGAGCATCCAAAACAGATATAGCCACCTCACAGGCAAAAGACCTGGCTCAATTTATTCACCTTGACAACCGAGTCAATACATCGGTCGGCGATCTTTCTCATGGTCAGCAAAGACAACTGGAAATTGGTATGGCAATGGCAGGTGCACCAAGAGTAATATTGCTCGATGAGCCTGCGGCGGGTTTATCCGCAGCTGAACGTACCCAGCTTGTTGATATCCTCAAAGGACTGCCTGAGCACATTACCTATGTAATTATTGAGCATGATCTGGACGTAGCGCTGAAGGTATCTGATAAAGTGACCGTGATGAATAATGGCTGTTTGTTTCGAGAAGGTACACCTGACGAAATTCAAAATGATCCCGATGTACAGGCGATTTATCTGGGAGAGGAACATTAGCGCTGTTATACCATCAAGTCTTGCCTTACGGGTCGATGATCTCAACGTATATTACGGTCAATCTCATGTATTACAAGGTGTAACACTGGCTATTCCCAACCAGGGTATTCTTGCCGTCGTCGGACGTAACGGCATGGGCAAAACCACTTTGTGTAATACAATACTTGGAATCATACCAGCCGCGAGTGGTTCCATCTCCATAGGTCAGACGAATCTACTTGGCCTCGACCCCTATCAAATATACGACCTTGGTGTTGCTTATGTACCCCAGGGCCGCCGTATCTGGCCATCGCTAAGTGTTGATGAGCATTTGACATTAGCAGAACGCAAGGGCACATCGTGGAATAAAGGACGCGTATACACCACTTTTCCAAGACTCGCTGAACGACGCAACAACAGCGGAAACAAGCTTTCCGGTGGTGAACAGCAGATGCTGGCAATCGCTCGCGCTCTACTGGGCAACCCACATCTGCTTATCATGGATGAACCAACAGAGGGGTTGGCACCCGTTATTGTTGATCAGGTTGAAGCACTACTGATCAAACTTACCAGGGAGGAAGATGTTTCCATACTCTTGGTCGAGCAAAACCTCGGTGTTGCCATGCGAGTCTCTGAGCGGATTGCGATCATGGTTAATGGTCGTATTGAAGTTGAGTTGGATACTTCTGAACTGGCTGCCGATAAAGCAATGCAGCAAAAGTTGCTGGGGGTTGCCGGGGGTGACGACGCCCTCCCCTCCCCCGCCGAAAGCCCGACTATTCAGACAAAGATTATAAGCAAATATAAAGCGGATACTTTGACAAATATTGGAAAAACGGTAAATCGCTTTTCCTACGGAAACCCGCTTGTCACTGTAAATGAGTCCAAAAATCCACAACCTGTATACATAAAAAAATCTGTCACCCGTTGGCATCAAGCTGTATTACCGGATACCACAAAATCATCTCTCCCAACAGTGGATAATTCCGCACAGAGGATTCCAACTCATGAGAAGGGTGCTGCATATGTTGTCGGCACGTTCGACACAAAAAATCGTGAATTGTTTTTTGTTCGTAATATTCTCGCTAAGCAAGGCTTAAAAACAGTATCGATAGACCTATCCACTTCCGGTCAGCCATCAAGCGCTGACATCAGTCCCAAAATTGTTGCACAAAGTCATCCCGAAGGCGAAGATGCAGTTTTCACGGGTGATCGTGGAACAGCAGTCAGTGCCATGGCTGTCGCCTTTGAGCACTATCTTTCCTCGCAAAAGGCAGTGGCTGGTATTATCAGTCTGGGTGGTTCGGGCGGCACTGCACTTGCCACACCCGCCATGCAGGCGTTGGAAATTGGCATACCCAAACTCATGGTCTCAACAGTGGCCTCCGGTGATGTCAGTGCCTATGTTGGCCCATCTGATATTTGTATGATGTATTCGGTTACTGATGTTTCGGGTATCAATAGAATCTCCGAACGGGTGCTTGCCAATGCTGCCAATGCACTTGCAGGCATGATACGCAATGAACGACCGCAAAGTGGTAGTCACAAGCCGGCAATCGGACTCAGCATGTTTGGTGTTACTACCCCTTGCGTGCAAATGCTAACCCGTAAGCTTGAACATAAATTTGACTGCCTGGTTTTCCATGCCACCGGCACCGGCGGACGCTCAATGGAAAAGCTTGTTGATTCTGGCCTGCTGACTGGGTTGTTGGACATAAGTACCACAGAGGTTTGTGACTTATTGTTAGGCGGTGTGATGAGTGCCGGGGAAGATCGGATGGGTGGCGCAGCTCGTACAAGTATTCCCTACCTGGGTTCCTGCGGTGCGTTGGATATGGTGAACTTCGGTGCGCTCGAAACCGTGCCGCAGCAATTTAAAGAGCGTAACCTATATGTGCATAATGCACAGGTGACATTGATGCGCACAACCGCCGAGGAAAATCAACGAATCGGCCAATGGATTGGTGAAAAACTTAACCACTGCAATGGACCCGTGCGTTTCTTTATTCCCGAGGGCGGTATCTCGGCACTTGACGCACCGAAGCAGCCGTTTTTTGATCCGCTGGCCAACAAAGTACTATTCGACGCATTGCAAAGTACAGTGAAGCAAACGGATAAACGACAGCTTATCCGGCTGCCACACCACATCAATGACCCCGCCTTTGCTGACACCCTGGCGGTAGAATTTAACAGGATTGTGCAATGATTAAAAAATCAGGTCCAGTTTCAACCAAACGGAGGATTCTCCATGGCAAAAATTAAACGGCAGGATCTGCTTGCACGATTTCACAAAATGATTGCCGCTGGTCAACCCATCGTTGGCGGTGGCGCTGGCACCGGGCTTTCTGCGAAATGCGAAGAAGCTGGCGGCATTGACTTGATTGTTATTTACAATTCAGGGCGCTACCGTATGGCCGGACGTGGTTCACTGGCCGGACTTTTGGCCTACGGTAACGCCAATGAGATTGTGCTGGAAATGGCCTCTGAGGTGCTTCCGGTTGTCCACCACACGCCCGTATTGGCTGGCGTGAACGCAACCGACCCTTTTCTCAATCTCGATTACTTCCTGAAAACCCTGGGTGCCCTGGGATTCAGTGGTGTACAAAATTTCCCGACCGTGGGCCTGATTGATGGTAACTTTCGCGCCAATCTTGAAGAAACAGGCATGGGATATGCGCTGGAAGTTGATATGATCGCCCATGCTCACGCAGCCGATATGTTGACTACCCCTTATGTATTTAGCCCCGAAGACGCCATAGCCATGAGCCGCGCCGGTGCAGATATCGTTGTCCCTCATATGGGACTGACTACAGGCGGGAATATTGGTGCGGACACCTCACTTGCCTTACAAGACTGTGTTCCCTTAATCAATGAATGGGCGGAAGCTGCACTTTCTGTGCGTGACGACGTGATTGTTCTGTGCCATGGTGGACCCATATCCTCACCACAAGATGCTGAATACATTCTGGCAAATTGTCCAAAATGCAATGGTTTTTACGGTGCTTCGAGTATGGAGCGACTACCGACTGAAGTTGCATTAACCCGGCAGACAAAATTATTCAAAGGTATAAGCCGCATTTAGCATGTGAAGCTTATCGGAGAGAAATATGGTAAAGGTATTTGTAAGCTCCGTCATCGACGCACCAGCCGATAAGGTCTGGAATATTGTGCGCGACTTCAACGCCATGCCCAATTGGCATCCGGCTATTGCACGTTCGATGATTGAAGGCGGACGAGCCAGCGATGCAATTGGCTGTATCCGCAGTTTTTATCTGCAAGATGGTGCGCACATCCGTGAGCAATTACTGATGCTTTCCGATTTTGACTTTCACTTCTCCTATTCGATTATTGAATCAGACCTGGATTTACAGGATTACGTTGCAGATTTAAAATTAACCCCCATTACCGATGGCAACCGAACATTTGGAGAGTGGACAGCAGAATTTAATACAACTCAAGGAAAAGAAACTGAAATGGCAGGCACCGTCAGCGAAAAAGTTTTCCAGGCGGGATTTGACGCCTTAAAAGAAAAATTTACGAGAGATTCATCATGACCGGCACAACACTACTTGTGATTTTAGTAATAACAATCCTGATTATTATCATACTCTTTTTCCAGTTCTACCGCAGAGCATCGAAAGAAATTGCATTTGTGCGTACCGGGCTTGGCGGTGAAAAAGTGGTTATGGGTGCAGGCGCCATAGTCGTACCCCTACTGCAGGAGGTAACCGAGGTCAACCTGAATACGCTATGTCTAGGGGTCAGCTTGGCAAACGAGCAAGCGGTTATCAGTAAAGATCGTATGCGGGTAGATGTAGTTGCAGATTTCTATGTGCATGTGCCAGCCACTAAGGAGTCCGTGTCAACCGCTGCTGCAACTCTGGGTTCGCGTACACTACGCCCTGAATCTGTACGGGACATTGCCGAAGGTAAATTTATCGATGCCATCCGCTCTGTCGCCGCCGAAATGACTATGGAAGAACTTCACGAAAAGCGTAAAACCTATGCCGCAAAAGTCCGCGATTCACTAACTGACGATTTATCGCGCAATGGTCTGGCACTGGAATCAGTTGCAGTCACGGCGCTTGATCAAACCAGTATGGAATATTTCAACCCATCCAACGCGTTTGATGCGGAAGGTTTAACCCGACTTACTGAAACCATTGAACAGCGCAAGAAAAAGCGCAATGACATTGAACAGGATACGCAAGTCCAAATTAAAAATAAAAATCTCGAAACAGAAAAACTAAATCTTTCGCTGGAACGGGAAGGCCAGTTTGCACGCCTTGAACAGGAACTCGATATCGAAAACCGCAAGGCTGAGCAAACTGCTAAAATTGCTCAACAACGTGCACTGCAGGCTCAAACAGCGGATGAGGCGGATATTGAAAAACAGAAAAAAGTAGACATAGCCAAGATATTATCAGAGCGCGAAGTGGATGAAGAAAGATTGGACCGCGAACGCTTTCTTCGCGAACGTGAAATTGAAAAGGACAAAGCCTTGACCCTCGCAGAACAGCTTAGTGATCAGGAAATATCCAAAGGCTCCCTCGCTCAGATGCAAGCAAAAGCGGACGCAGAAAAGGCCCGTGCGATGTTGGTAACCGCCGAAGAACAAGTATCAACCGCAAGAGAAAAAGAAGCCGCCGAACGACGCAAGGCCGTCGCGATCGTTGAAGCCGCAAGAGAAGCCGAGCGTGAGGCCGTTGCACTGAAATTACTGGCCGAAGCTGAAAAAACCGCTGCCACCGACAAAGCCGAAGCCGATCGTATAAAAGCCAAAGCGGACGAATTACGTTATAAAACCGATGCTGACGGGGAACGCGCATTAAATGATGCACGTAACTTGTTATCAGCCGATCATGTCAGTGCCGAGGTTCGCAAATACCTTATCGATCACCTGCCACAAATTATTCGTGAGAGCAGTGAACCGCTGAAAAATATTGACAGTATACGGGTGGTGCAGACCGGAGGATTAGGTCATTCTGGAAACGCTGGCAATAGTGGTTCAGGTGACTTGTTTGATGGTGCCCTACGCTACCGCGCTCAGGCACCTATTGTTGATGCGCTGCTTAAGGAACTTGGAATTGGGACGAATGGTAATGTGGCACCGGATGCTGAAGGTAATAAGACTTAGACGCTCATTTTTTTGATGAACACAAAGTAAATTAAATTTGGTCGTAATGTCCGCCGATTGCAAAAATATAGAGTGCCTGTCCAGACTGGCAGACCATGCAACTCCTTAGATTTCAAGTATTTCAAAAGTGGTGCTTGATCGAAAAAAAAACTATGCCTGTCCTTGATCGTTTGCTGGATACTCGGGGTGATATGACTTAAATTTACATCTAAGAAGGCACTAAATAGACTAGTACTCCATCTTTAGGTCTGTTTTTTTAACTGTTTGCTGACAATCTATTCAATTTACGCTCAGTTGGTACGAGCAAAGTGTCAAACAAACTTCCATATCCCTTCTGTACTTCATTGACGCCAAGAATTCGCAAACTATCGGCGAAAGTTGCCTGATTGGCTGATATGACAGGTTTTCCGAGATCTGACTCGAGCTTTTCTATGTGTTCGATGGTACGAAATCCGGTGCAGGAAATAAAAATGGCTTCTGCCCTATCCGAGTTAATCCTGCGCGCTCTGCGGTATGACACTTCCGGATAACATTCCTGAATGTCGGCTGTTTCCACAAGCCCACCACCCTGCCAGTTAGTGACTTCGTAACCTGCAGTTTGTAAAAATTTGACTTCAATTTTTGTTACTTCATCGATATATGGTGTTGCCAATGCAATGCGCGACACGTTGAGAATTGATAGTGCGCGCATAACGGCAGTGGTTGTGGTCGTCGCTTCTATGCCTGTTGCATCTTCCATGATTTTTATCAATTTATCATCGTATCCCGGGCCACCGACAAAGCTGCCAGAGGTACAGGCAAAGCTGATCACGCCAACACGCACGGATGCAATACCAGCTGCTGCACGTTCTGTGTCAGCTTCCATGGCTAATAGACTCTCTGGTGTTACATTTTTTAGCGCGATTCGATTCGCATGGATTGTTACACCGTCAGGCGCCATTTTCGAAAACTCTGGCTCCACAACGGAGTTACCCGTTGGGACCACCAAGCCAATGCGACCGCGCCACCCATACATGATTATGGCTGCGCCGCAGGTTGCGGCAGACCATCTGTTGACGCACCGTGGGCTAGCATATCAGCCACCACGCCCTCCTCCATACCAATCTGCATCGCATCATTGAAACGATTAAAAAATCCACAGAGAGCAATGCGCAATGTCAGCTCAACAATTTGTTCCTCGCTAAAATGTTTGTGCAAATCATTAAAAATCTGATCGCGCATATACTGAGGTTTTTCTGTTACCTGTACGGCATAATCGCGTACCAGCATATCCACATCATCAAAGCCTTCAATACTATCAGCCAGAATATTCTCAACTGCTGTGGCAGATAGTCCATAATCTATCAATCGCGGGGTATGATGAGCGACACAGTAGGTACACTCGTTAATTTTCGACACGACTACAAGCGCGATTTCAAGATAACGTTTGGGTAGGATGTCTTCTTCCTTCAGTTCTAACAGCAACCCCATTATGTGTCGCAATGCAGAAGGTCGGTGTGCAAATACCTTTACCTGATTTAAAAATGGACCATACTCAGTGGCAAATCGTTGATACGTTTCGCGCACATTCTCTGGTACTTCTTCGATGTCAATATCACGTACTCTGGCCATATTACCCTTCTCAGAAAATTCAGCGTATCAGATCAGGGAACGGGCGGATTTGGATCTAAACCCACCCGACCTGACTTGACACGTAATGACTATCAGTCTGTTTACAATTACTGATTACTATTGCTTAATTACAACAACTGGAGCACTACGAGCTCTTGACGGTGGAGAGTAGTTTGTTTTGCCCTGCCTCGATCTCCCAAATACCGAAATCCCTCGAAGTCAAAACCCCCGTTGGTGACACGTAGTCCACCGCCGATGATGCGCCTGAAAAATTTATTTTTTCACCCGCCTTTAGTGCGGCAAGCCCATCCTCAATGCGAAATACTTCTTGACCAGGTCCATTGGCGATCTGATGTATGTGCTTTGCCACCTCCTGACCATCACTTGACCCGGCGCTGGCTATTGCCAGCAGCAGTGTCGTAATCTGATCATAACCCGCCGAACCGAAGGGGTGTTGAACCCCACCATTGTCTTGTAATCCCACCATACTCAGGTAATGAAGATATGCTTTGGAGCCAAGGTTCGGAACCGGCAGGCCGTGTAATACACCGTTGGCTGCGTCACCCACAGCATCCTTGAATTTTGCTCCGGTTGCAATAGACGCCGTCAGCACTTTTCCTTCATAGCCCTGGCGAAATATCTCTTTGTAAACAGCGGTAAAGTCAGTAATGAAACTGGGTATGAAAACTATTTCGGGATCGCCTGCAATTAACTTTGATACTTCTGCCCGATACGAAGCCTGTCCGCCATTGTAGTAAAAAGCTTCGTGTATTTCGGTCATATTGTGCGATTTGGCGCGATCGACAAAGGTTGTGACCATGGATTTAGTGAAATCCGTATTAAGTGCCATCACGGCAAAGCTTTTGTAACCTTGCTGTTGTGCGAAATCAGCGAACACCGGACCCCAAATCGGACTTAGAATCATGAAGTTGTAAACCAGATTTTTTTTATCCTTAAGGGGAATGTCGGCTGACGATGACGTACACATTTGTATTACGTTGGTTTCCTGACACAACGGCATTATGCCAAGTGTGACTGAGGAATTCCAGGTGCCAATAATTGCGACTACCTTATTAACATCCACCAATTTTCTCGCTGCACGAATGGCAGTCTCCGGATTGGTTTCCGAATTTTCCTGAAAGAGTTGTACCTCGCGTCCATTGATACCCCCCGATTGATTGACCAAATCAACAATCATTTTATGCGCTGCTGTGATTTTAGGCCCGAAGGGTCCTCCGCCACCTGTATTGGGTGTCAGACTGCCTACATTAATTGGGTCTGCGCCAAGCGTAATATTGGGTAATAGCGCCGTTGTAAAAGTGGCCGCCGATACCTTTAAAAGTGTTCGGCGATTCAATTTAATACTCATCTCTAATTCCTCCTAAGTTACTGGCTGGTAGTGGTTCACCTGATCATCAGGCTGACGATGGGCCTCGGCGTTGTTCAAATTTTTGTTCAGGCATAATGCCCTCTGGTCTGAATCGAATGACGAGGATAAGTAATACGCTGATTATAATTATCCGTACAGCGGATGATTTTTCAGCATCAAGAAAAGAAAATATTTCACCTAAAAATCGAGTACCTTCCAGCAATACCATAACCAGACCAGCACCAATCAATAAACCCTTGTTATTTCCAGCGCCGCCTGTAATCACACACATCCAAATAAAAATGGCGATAGTCGGTGTGAACGCATCTGGAGAGATGTGTTGGATATAGTGCGCATTAAGGGAACCAGCGATCCCCATAAAAAAAGCGCCAATCGCAAACACCTGAACGCGAATACGAAGCACATTCTTACCCAGCGTTTGCGCAACAAGATCATCCTCACGCACGGCCTTCATGACACGACCATAGGGCGATTTTCGAATGCGCTCATTTATCAGGAATACACAGAGAATTATCAGCGCGACCAAGCCAAGATAAAATAGTGCGTACTCGCCTCGATCAAACCATCCGGACAATGGTCTGGTTTCAATCGGTAAGCCTCGCGGGCCGCGGGTAAGCCAATCTTCATTGAGAATAAATAACCGCACGAGTTCGGCAAAACCAAGCGTAACAATTGCGAGAAAATCATCCCGCAAACGTATAGATAGAAAAGCCAAAGCAATACCAAATAACATGGATAGCAATCCGGCTGAGAAAAATCCGACAATAAATGGCATACCCGCATCTGTGGTCAGCAGTCCTGATGTATAAGCCCCGACGGCGTAAAAACCCGCTATACCAAAATTCACCATGCCAGTCATACCCCACTGGAGGTTGAGTGCCAGAGCAAGGATCATAAAAAATCCTGCAAATGTAGCCATCGAAATTAGGTATGAGTACATCGCTGAATCCCCGCTACTTTTTTATTTCCGGTTGACCAAATAATCCTTGTGGCCGTACCAACAGTAAAATTGCAATGATGACGAAACCGACCCCGACCTTATAGGTTGGGTTAAAAACATGAGCGGTAATTTCCTCCGCAAGCCCGACTATAACAGCGCCAAGCAACGCACCGACGGGCGAACCAATTCCACCCAAAATGGCAGCGGCTAATATTGGGATGGTTAAATTCCAGCCAACCAGCGGTTCTATGACCAAATCAAGTCCAGCCAGCAAGCCGGCAAGACCGGCCAGCGCACCGCCGATCAGCCAGGTAGCCATAACGATGCGCTCTGTATTGATCCCACGAACCTCTGCCAAGGAAAAATTATCTGCAGTGGCACGCATAGCCTTGCCCAACCGAGTCAACTTAAGTAATGCAAATATCACCATCATGGTCAGAATGGATAGTGCAATCAACCAAATTTGTTCAGATGTAATCTTGATCCCGATTAACTTGATAGGTCGTGTCAGTGGGACGTCAAAACCGCGTATATCATTACCGGCAATAAAACGAATGATGTTCTCCAGTATGAATGCAACGGCTATCGAGACAATTAACAATGTTATTGACGCCCGTTGTCGCAGTGGTTTGAAGACTGTAATGTCACTTATCCACGCAACTATCGCCGTTATCAGCATACCTATTACAGTTGCTACCCAAATAGGCAAACCAACAATGCTCTGGAAGTAATAAATACTGTAAGCACCAACGGTGACATAGGCTCCAATAGCAAAATTGGGAAATTTAAGGATTGAAAACATCAAGGTAAATGCAATAGCTGGCAACGCGATAATGCTGCCCGATATAACACCATTGGTAATAATTTGCATCATGTGGGTCGCACTCCCAAAAACAGTTCGCCCACCTCAGCATTATTCAATAGATCAGCGGCGGCACCTGACATGCGTTCCTGCCCGGCATTAAGTACAAATCCCTTATCAGACATTTCGAGCGCCTGCAGCGCATTCTGTTCGACCATCAAAATGCCGACACCCGTTTCATTCACGCGTCTGATGGTAGCAAACATCTCGCACACCAGTTTCGGTGACAGACCTGCAGATGGTTCGTCTAACAACAGCATCTTCGGATCAACGATCAATGCGGCTGCAAATGCCACCATTTGCCTTTGCCCACCAGACAGGTTACCAGCAAGCGCCTGTCGTTTGTCATATAGATCAGGGAAGATTTCAAAAACGGATTCAAGCCCTTGTTTAAGGCTGCCCGTTAAGGTCCAGGCCCCCATCTGCAAGTTTTCGAGTACCGTTAGCGTTCGAAAAACATTGTGTTCCTGAGGTACATAAGCAACACCGCACTGTGCAATTTCTGAGGCTTTTTTTTGCGTGACATCTATTCCGAGAATTTTTATTCTGCCGGCAAATACGTCAACAACACCAGCAATGGTTTTTAGAAGAGTCGATTTACCCGCCCCATTCGGGCCAATAATGGTTGTGATCTCACCCGGAAAAACACTCAGGCTCACAGCCTTGACGATTTCGGACCTACCATAACCAGCAGTAAGCCCGGACACCTCGATTATTGCTTGCGCAGTCATTTACGCAGCACCCCCGAGATAAGCTTCAAGTACCAGCTGGTTTGATACAACGGTATCAAATGTTCCATCACACAAAAACGCACCTTCCGCCATAACCACGACGTGATCACATAGACGTGCAATAAGATCCATATCATGTTCAACGATAAGGATTGTTTTGCCATGTTCTTCTTTTAATTTAGCAATAGTGTCTGATAATAGTCCCATCAATGTGGGATTAACACCGGCTCCAGGTTCGTCAAGAAGAATTATTTTCGGATCGATCATTAACGCACGACCAATCTCCAACAGTTTTTTCTGCCCGCCGGAAACATTGCCTGCATACTCGTTAGCCATTTTAGTCAAATTGATTTGCGATAATACAATTTCGGCACGATCAGCAATTTCTGCCTCCTGACGAACGACCGCTGCTGCATCGAAGAAAAGACCGCGCAGGCTTTCACCAAGCTGCATCTGTGGCGCTAACATAAGGTTTTCGAGAATGGTCAACCTGGCCATTTCTCGTGATAACTGGAACGTACGAATCAGGCCACTGCGAGCAATCAAGTGGACTGCCCGGTTGGTGATATCTTGTCCATACAAGCTAACGTGGCCGCTATCCGCACGCAAAACACCGGAGATCAGATTAAACAGAGTGGATTTACCGGCACCGTTCGGGCCAATTAAACCCGTAATTGCACCTTCTTCAACGGCTAGCGACATACTGTTTATAGCGTTAAAACCGCCGAAGGATTTTGACAATTTGTGGCATTCGAGTACTGTGTTGTTAGTGCTGTCCTGCCCGGCCATCAGTCATCCCCTGGCGATGCTGGTTCGTTCAAGACAAGTTTAACGATATCGGTCCATTGATCGAGCATAATGCGAAAATATGCCGGATCATTACCCATTGCAATGCGCTGCACAGCCATACCACGCAGCAAATTGAGTGTCAGAGTGAGTAGCGCTTTTGCTTGCGGTGAATGGTGATCAGAACGCTTTAGTGTTTGCTTCCAGACCTTGTCATAATTAGCGGCTAGCCGCTTCCAGCGTTTTTGCAAACGACTGCTGAGTTCTGGATTGGTACGCGCAGCGGTAACCAGTTCAATATTCGGATTAAAATTATCCTCGCTAAACACACGTTCCCAAAGCTCGCGTATGAACAATCGAATATCTTCGTCAGGACTACCGTCAATGCGATGCGTGATTTCGTCAACATCACGCTCAACCCCTGCGTGAATGTAATCGACTACGGATAACAGCAGATCCTGTTTGGTAGCGTAGTGGTGAAGTTGGGCACCTCTTGAAACACCGGCACGCTCTGCAGTTACGGCAGTGGTAGTTGCAGAATAACCCAGCTCGCAGATGGTATCGCGAGCAGCTTTGAGCAACGCCTGACGGGTAGCAGCTGAGCGTTCTGACTGAGTACGCCGCTTTGCATCACCCACTTGGTTACCTCCGCTGATCCTGCAAAAATCGATTTAATTTTCTATATTTACATACAGGATGTCCGGTTTATTACTATTTGTAAAGCATTATTTTGCCTTATGAAAATTTGTAGACGATTTACCAAACATTGCCATGGTCACAGGCTGTCACACCAACGAGTCAGACCACCTATAAACAGTCATGTATTTGACAATGCCCATAGACCTGCGACGCTGTCGCAATTGCCAAGGCCGCGTTGCGCCCAAGAGCCATATTTGTCCGTGTGAAATCATTTGCGTAACAAGGCTGGAAACCATCTCTGCAGATCTGTTTGGCCAAAAAACAGGGCGTAAAACAATATGTTTGTCAAAAACCTTGACTTTCATTTATTAGAAAACGCCTTTAAATTTAAGTTAAATACAGATTTTTTGTAGATTAATTGTAAGGCGGAATAAGTGTAAATACAGACATTTATCTCCCTTGCCAACCGAAAGGCATAAACGTATAGTCATTGAGAAAATTCAAACAACTAATGATAGAGCTTGTCACCGGAGCATTATTATGACTGTCACTGCAACAGAACTCATTGAATCTCCACGCCACCGTGTCTGGGAAATTATCACTGATATCGACAACGCGGCAACTACCATTTCGGCCATAACAGATCTGAAAATTGTCGAGCGTCCTAAGCAAGGAATTATTGGATTGAAATGGGAAGAGACTCGCATGATGTTCGGCAAGTCTGCAACTGAAACACTATGGATTAGTGCTGCGAAAGAATTTGAATGGTACGAAACAACGGCAAAAAATTGCGGTGCAATTTACAACTCAAAGCTTAGTCTCGTTGATAAAAATGGCGGAACTGAGTTGTCGATGAGCTTTTCTGCAACTCCCGTTACATTCGCTGCCAGGCTAATGTCATGGCTTGGATTTTTATTTAATGGGACCATTCGTAAAGCCTTTCAACAAGATTTGCTCGACATTAAACGTCGGGCGGAAGGATAGATTTAATTCAGTTATTTATTTCGACCAACACGGTCCAGAGTTGGTTTGTTAGTGACAATACAGTGATTTATTTTGTTACGCCGTCAAGCATTTTTTTGTATTCTGTATCTATCGGCTCCCACAATTCAACTCGCCGGCCATCTCCATCGATCACATGCGCAAACTTTCCGTAAGCTTCATGCATGATCTCTCCAACAATTTTAACGCCGTCCTCTCGTAAAACCTCGACAAGTGTTTCAAGATCATCGACTCTGTAGTTAAGCATAAACTGTTGATCAGCTGAGCCAAAGTAGGTTGTATCGTGTTCAAACGCTGACCATTGCGTGTATCCTCGATTCTGCGGAGCCTGCTCTTCACGCCATACGAAGTTCGTTCCGTATTCATCAACATTCAAGCCCAAGTGGCGCTTATACCAATTTCGAGACGCTTCAGGATTGTTGGAGCGAAAGAAAATTCCGCCGATTGCGTGTACCCGAGGTTTGTCTGGCATATTGCTAACCTTTAATTTATGTTCGGTTGCCAAGCGCTCAGCTAGCTTTCCAATTTTCTGACTTTTTGATACAAATCTGTTCTGAGAGAATGCGCCGACTTTATAAAAATCTCTACTGATGTTTATGAGACAGAATGTTCAAGATTTTACCCGTTGGATCTCGTACATAAAATCGCCTCACGCCCCACGGCTCATCACAAAGTGAGTAGACAATCTCACAACCTGCCTGGTGTGCCTTTTCATATACAGAATCAACATCATCCACTTCGATGGAAATGTCAGGCACTGGTGTTCCAGAGCCACCTTCACTGGCGACACTGATTTGTGGCGTTGTCACCACGTCTGATGCTAACGTGATAATCCAACCCTGATCCATGACAACCTTTAAACCGAGCACGCTTTCGTAAAACTCTCTGATTTCGTCCGGGTTGTCTGATTGAATATTGGGTACAATTCGCTTGATAGTCATGCGTATTTATAATAGTTTAATGTCCAGATTATTATACTGCAAATTTATTAAGTCTCCAAGAACTCATAAGTACAATACTTTTTCGTTCCTGAAAATAAACAAAACCGCACTACTAACCAGAACACACGTTTACTGATTACAGGAAAATCCAAAAAAATTAGTATAAAAAAATTCAATGAGCATTAGGCTGGATCAAACTCGATAATCTCGCAGTTCTCTGGCTGAATGCCGGTCAAAGCGCAAATAAAGTTGCCATGACTCACAATCGCAGTGGAGCGCACGTTGTTCTTCCTAAGAAATTGAACAAACTCATCGGCTCTTTGTAGCAAGGTTTCATGGGATTCCACAGAAATTCCCCTTTGATCCTTTTCTTCATTATACCACCAGCACTCATCGAGATGATCAAAATCAAGATGCGGATATTCAATTGAAAGTTCCTGTGGTGGCCGACCGATATCACAACTGTTTGATACTTGTTCGCGCACCATAGCATTTATTCTAATTGGATACGTATCACCAAATATCAGCGATGCCGTTTGCAAGGTGCGGGTGAGTGGCGAAACAATAATGTTGTTAATATCTAACTGATGAATATTTTCCTGCGCCTGTTTGGCCTGATGCTTGCCCAATTCTGAAAGTGGCGCGTCGAAAATCATCGGATCTGGTTTATCGGGATCAAAAACAGCATTGAATTGCGATTGGGCGTGACGAATAAGATAGATAGTCATGGTGGTATTTCTTAAAGGAAGTGTGTTGAGAGTGAATTCGCTTTTACCCGGTAAACCTTGTCATTGTCTTATTATCAAGCATTCGGCGAATGTATTATGGTAGCCAATCCATTGCAGGGTAGCATATTTTCAACTGCTGATTATACCATCAATAGCCAATTGTCTGTTGACGTAATCACAAAAATAAGTAGTATTACCCAGACCCTCACCTCCCCCTTGATGATTTGAGGTAAAACAATAAATAAAGCGGAGAAATTCATGTCGAGTCATACTGAGTCAATCGGTACACCGGAACAACTTCGAGACCCCAATTATACCCCAGCACTAAGCAAGGCGATTCCTCTTGGTATTCAACATGTTTTGGCCATGTTTGTAAGTAACGTTACACCTGCCATCATTATTGCCGGTGCTGCCGGTTTTGGATTCGGTTCTAATTCTCCTGATTTTCCCAGTCTTATTTATATGATTCAGATGTCTATACTGTTTGCTGGAATTGCAACTCTGTTTCAATCTGTCGGGATGGGTCCATTAGGAGCCAGACTACCGATCGTACAAGGCACAAGTTTCGCGTTTATTCCCATCATGATTCCTTTAGTGGCGGGTCAGGGTATTGAGGGTATGAGCGCCATCGCTGGTGGCGTGATCGTCGGCGGTTTCTTCCATGCAGCTTTATCACCATTTGTAGGTAAATTGCGCTTTGCATTGCCACCTCTGGTTACGGGGTTGGTAGTAACAATGATCGGGCTGGCGCTTGTTAAGGTGGGCATTCAGTATGCGGCTGGTGGAATCCCGGCGATTGGTACAGAAGAATATGGCAGCCTTCAAAACTGGGCCGTTGCGCTTGTGGTTATTGTTGTGACACTTGGGTTTAAATTTTTTGCCAAAGGTATGTGGTCAATATCGGCTATAATTTTAGGTCTTCTGGTTGGATATCTGGTCGCCTATTTATTGGGAATGGTGAGCTTCACCAACGTCGAAAAAGCCGCCAGTTTTGCATTACCAAAAGCTTTCCCATTTGGTGTCAGTTTTTCTGCAGCCGCTATAATCGGTTTTTGCCTGATGGCCATCATCTCTGCAATTGAAACTGTGGGTGATGTTTCTGGAATAACAAAGGGAGGCGCCGGACGAGAAGCAACAGAATCTGAAATACGCGGCGCTACCTTGGCAGATGGAACGGGTAGTGCACTGGCAGGCTTCTTTGGTGCTTTACCTAACACGTCTTTTTCACAAAATGTTGGGCTGATTGCCATGACTGGGGTCATGAGCCGACATGTTGTTACCTGCGGTGCCATCTTTTTGATTATTTGTGGTTTGGTACCAAAGTTCGGCGCCATCATCTCAACGATTCCAATAGAAGTGCTGGGCGGCGCTGTAATCGTTATGTTTGGAATGGTAGTGGCAGCAGGTGTCTCCATGCTGTCGGATGTAAACTGGAATCGGCGAAATATGGTTATTTTTGCGGTGTCTTTATCTATTGGTCTCGGCTTGCAACTTGAACCCGATGCATTGCAGCATCTACCAAAAACAGCCCATGTACTTCTGACATCAGGACTGCTTCCAGCTGCGTTTATCGCAATATTTCTAAATTTATTATTACCTGAGGATCTTGACGATGAGTAAACATTACAAATCGCCGGTGGGCATTCTGCTCAACAGAGAAATGATGATAGGTAATGATTATCAGGCAATTATTACGGCCTGCGTCGATTTTCCGCATTAGCTACAATTATCCAGCAAGAAAAAAGTCAAACAGTCTGATAGTTTGCAGGGGCAATCATCGTCCCACTTTAATAAGGATTTATTGGCTGATTTTCAGCTTTAAATCCGATCATCCTGCTGCCGATTGCGTCTTGTCCTTTCTCTGGACATTACCACTGATTCGCGCCAGGCAATTACAATCCCGGCTGCTGCGATAAATAAAACCCCGGGGAAGATCGTATCCAATGGCAACTCATCAAACAACAACCAGCCAAATAACAAGGCGTAAATCAGTCCGGTGTATTGGAAAGGTGCAAGCTTCGCTGGGTTTGCCTCTCGATAGGCCCAACTCATCAGGAAAACCCCGCCGCCGCCAAACAGACCAGACATCACTGCAACAAACCAATGGAAAGAATTGTTTGGCCAGTCAAATTCACTGGTGAGGATAACAAGAAAAACACTGCCAATCAAAGCGGTTAATGTTGTGACAAGATTAATTGCAGCGTGGCTTGTCGCTTTATCAAACTGGCGCATCAGAATCAGCGCAAACGCAACGATGACTGACGACATCAATGGCAGATAATGATAGTTCGTCAGTGTTGCCTGGAATGGGTTTAATACCATCAGCACGCCTGAAAAACCAATCATCACTGCACCCCAGCGCCAGACACCTACTTTTTCACGTAGTATCATTGCCGTTAAAATGGTTGTAAATACCGGGCCGGTATAGCTGAGGCTACGTGCACTGGCCAAGGGCAGTTCTGTTAGCGCCCAGAACATTAGAAACTGACCAAAGGTAATCAAAATACCGCGAAATGCCGCTAAATACCACTGCCGGAATACAAGGTTACTTGGATGCCATGGAATTTCACTTTGCCACTGTAGTATTATCAGCGCGGGCAAAATACCAAATAGATTACGCATCATTGCGATCTGTTGAGAGGGATAGAATTGCCCAAGGTATTTTACTGAAATATTTAGCCAGCTTAATAACAGTAAACCGACTAATAATGCAGCAAGCGGTTGGCTAAAACGGGTTTCCTTGATGGGCATCAGTGCTCGATCGGATCAGATAAGTAAGTGCTTATGGTAACTTTATTTATGCAACGCAGGATTAACAAACCTGAAGCTAACCACCTCTGATTTTATCCAGATACGACTTTTTCATAGCCGCTTCAAATTCATCGTTAGACTCATAAGAAAATCCAAAAACGGGTTTCCACAGCTCCTGAGCTTCCATGCATAGGTAAAAAAATACCTGCTCTTTCCATACCTGTGGGAAACAACGGTAGGCATGTGAAAACATTTCAGTTTTTAAGTCATCCGGATAAGACATTTTTCCTTGCGCATCAGAGAATGGCATTTTAAGTATCTGACTTGCAATATTTCGTTTTCTGATTTCACGAATAACGGGTTTGATAAAAGTCAGTGTCCCCATTGAAATCAAAGCCACTTCATTGGGGTCAAACATAGCAGAAACTTGGTGTATAACTGTTTCATAGTCTGCCTGCCATTGATCGTAATGCACCATAGGGTGGAAATGAAAACCAACCACAACACCTTTATCGGCGATTGCGCGTGCGGCTTGCAAACGTTTTTTCAAACCTGCTGTGCCGTGTTCTTCATGTTCGATAATAGTTGTCGTATTGAGCGACCATGTACACAGAATGTTCCTCGGTAAGTCATTTTTTAATAGATGTGAAACATTGGCAGATTTAGTCTTTAGTTCCAGAATTACGTTAGAATTATTTTGTGCAAATTGAATAATCGCATCAAGGACGCCGTGACTGTTGCCCCACATCAAAGAGTCGGAAGACTGGCCTGTACCGATATGATAAGTTTTTTCAGGATCAAGCTGTAATCGCTGCAGCTTGTCGGCAAAACTGTTATCAAAACTGATTTGCTTACCATCAAAAAACGATTGAATGCTGCAATAGCTGCACCCATAACCACAATTATCCACAGCATCCAGGGTCTGCAAATTGCAACAGCGTGTTTTGGGTGACGCAACAGGGCAATCGCCCAAACCTAATTTTTTTTTCTCGGTAAGAATCGGAATGGAGGCTATGCTAACTTTGGATACAAGACTTTGCTGTGAATAGTGATTGGCTTGTGAACGTAATGCTTCCAAGTTAGAATATACCTCTTGCAGCACACGTTGTTTCCGCGCTTTTCCTGTTTGTTTGAAACGCGACTCATCAGGCCAGATTTGCTGTAGGTTTTCTTTCCCCCACATCTGCAGATCAATTGTAGCCTCGCAGAGCTGTTTCAGATCTTGTTGAGAGAAATGGTGTTGTTGAGCCTGCTCGACAATAAAAGTACGGTGTTCTTGTTCCAGTTGAGAAAATAAGGTTTTTTCAACAAGCGTTGATAATCTATCCTGTGTTATGGTTTTTAGCATCAGCGGTAAGTTAAGCGTATTTATTTTAGGGTAAATTGCAATTATACCTGATTTTACCAATCTGCTCAGCGCTGTTACGGCACACTGAAACGAGCATCTACCTCACCCTCTCTGCAACGAGAATTCGACCTTATCACGTGCGTCCTTACCCAATAGGGTAAAGATCAGTGTCAATGCAAAGTCCATCGCAGTTCCAGGCCCTCGGGATGTGATTACTTTTCCGTCAACTTCAACCGCCACATCACTTAATTGGATATTAGAGGTATCAAGTGCATCTAATGAGCCAGGAAAGGCGGTCACTTTTTTACCGTTCAAAATACCATTAGTAAGCAATACTTTAGGTGAAGCACAAATAGCAGCGATAGTTTTACCCTGCTCCGCCAGTCGGTTGATTAACTGGTGAATACGTGGATCATTATTGAGATTGTCTGCTCCGGGCAAACCACCTGGTAGCACCATTAAGTCAAACTCGTTGTTAAGTACAGACTGTAATGTGGCATCGGCAATAATTTGTGTTCCCCGTGCACACTTAACGGGTTTTTCGCCAAGACTGGCGACAATAACATCAATCCCCGCTCGCCTTAACAGGTCAATCACTGTTACCGCTTCAAGCTCTTCCGATCCCTCCGCGATAGGTATTAACACTTTAGTCATATGCCTGACCTTCAAATCTGCTTATTGGTACATCACATAATACAGAAATTACTCACACATTGCGCTCTGATTGAGACTGGATGGTGTTACATCCACAGTTTAATTCTTTCAGTTTGTTTCTTGAATGTTCTCACCATTTTGGTGCATAGTGTTGTCGATTATTTTATCACTTAGGAGCCTCATTTAATGAAACTGGTTATTACTATTGTCAAACCACATATGCTGGATGCAGTGCGTGACGCACTATCCGACATTGACGTACGCGGGTTAACGGTTACTGAAGTAAAAGGCTTTGGTCGCCAGAAAGGTCATACAGAGCTTTATCGGGGAGCGGAATATGTGGTCGATTTTCTACCTAAAACACGCATTGAGATTGCTGTTGCAGAAGAGCAACTGGAGCAAACCATTGACGCTATTAAAGCCGCCGCCAGTACCGGAAAAATTGGTGATGGTAAAATATTTGTGATCAATCTAGAGCAAACCATTCGTATAAGAACCGGGGAATCCGGTAAAGATGCGCTATAGCGGGTATTTGATAAAAATTGAAATACAACCTCTGGGTTATCAAATCACTTAACAATGGATATCTAACTTTATAATGCACAAAATTCTTCCTGCTTTTTCACTATTGACAATTTCAAGTATCGTATATGCTGACGAACCAACATTTAATGCTGCAAATACTTCCTGGATTCTAACTTCAACGGCATTGGTATTACTGATGACTCTCCCTGGACTTGCATTATTTTATGGTGGGCTGGTACGCTCAAAAAATGTACTATCCATTTTAATTCAGTGTTTCTCTATCGCTGGAATTACCTCTATCTGGAGTACTAGCCTGACAGAGATTTATCTGACTTTGAGATTTTGACCGATTTAACCCGCCAACTTACCAAATATTCGAAAGCCCGCTATATAAGTGCCGATCGCCGACCCTATAGTACTGAAGATGAAAACCAGCAGTGTACGGGACACCCGGTTTTTCCACCAACCCGATGGAACAGTGCAATCATGCCTTAGCGTCTCAAAATCACCCACCTTCGGTTTTCGTAAATACAGCTCAGCACCCGCAGTGACCATACCTGCGCCTACCGTGGGGTTTAGAGAGGTCAGAGGTGCCGCAACAAATGCGGTCACAACTGTCAAAGGATGACCCATCGCCAGAGCGGCACCTATTGCTGACAATACACCGTTTATCAGCACCCAGTCCCACACCATACCCCAGCCAAGATCAGGACTACGCGCAAAACCAATTACAAAACCAGCAAGAATAAATGCGACGATAATCCATGGAATGTATTTAGGCCAACGTTTTGCAACGGGTAAAGTATTTAGTTCATCAATGACTTCGTCTGGCTTATCCACTGGATTTTGTGCTTGTTTATGCATCCCTTTAAGGTGCCCTGCGCCTATAACTACCAATATATTTTGATAGGGATGCCGAACAGTCTCCTGCAATAAGCGAGCAACCATAAACTGGTCCCGTTCACTGATCATTGGCTGATATAGGTCCTGTCGGTCTTTGGCAAATTCAGAAAATGCAGTTTCCAGCATATCACCTTGCTTAAGGCGCTCAATATCGTGTTCGGTGATATCTTCCCGAGTTAAAATACCCGCTAGCAGACCCATAAATAAATGCGCCCGCTTCCACCAACTAAGACTACTCGCAACCCGCTTAAGCGTGGTCGCAATTTCGCGATCAATTCGCAAAACGGGTAAATCCCGACTTTGAGCTATATTTATAGCCATACGTTGTTCGGCACCTGGTTCTATGTCAAATTGATCTGCCAACCTTTGCTGATAGGCGCCCAAAGCCAGATTTGCAGCGACCATAAGTACACGCCCTTCCCGAATCACCTTGAATAAATCCATTTTAGAGATTGTATTTGGATCTTTAAGTGTTTTGTAGCGACTCTCACAAAGCTCTACCGCGACCGCATCAAACTTGTCAGATTCCAATAACTCTTTTACTTTATCTGCACTTGCCCGTGAAACATGGGCAGTACCGAGAAGTGTGATTTCACTTCCATTTAGTTCGAATTCTTTAATAGGTTGTTGATCAGCTAACAAGGGGTTCTCCACTGGAAAGGATCGATATCTGTAGCGAATTTATCGGCACGACACAGTCATGGGTTAATCTCTGTCTTATTTCCTATAAGCAGCTCTGCACACAAAATACAGGTTCATAATTCTCAGCATATATTCTATTTTCAATATCATCCATTACATAACCTTTGCTAAGCATAATATTATATTACAAATCAATAGATTATGTATTAAACCAATAAATACATACAGAACTTGGATTTAAATCTGATCTCTAATTTTAATGTAGATTCAAATCAATCTAGGCGGCATAGTCCGGATCTACAGCCAAACCAGGTATGGCAATCACTTTCTCTCTATGATAGATGAGGAAATAGTTCTGTCGTTGCCAGGGAGGTATTGATTTTTCCTGAAATATCTTTTTCAATAAACGATGTCGAGGCGGGAAGCCTTGGCGGATTTTTTCACCCCCTTCACGACTCTTAATAATCAATAAAGCGTCTTCAGAGACACGGATACCTGATTCCAGCAGCCAACGACGACTGATCGTTTGTTCCAGGGATTCAATAGAGAGATCTTCACCAGCCACTTGCCATTTATAAATAAATGGCTGCACAGGCACCATAATATTGAGAAGATAGAGCTTACCTCTGTACACTCTCAATTCATAATCCCTTGTCATTACTACGGCTTCTGGAGCACTTTCAGAGGCGATCAATGTGTGCTTTATCTGCGCTAACTGATTGGTTCGAGGCGCATAAAATCCATTTATTTTAATCCAATTGCGGATCAGGTTGTCTTGTTTTGAATTAGATAATCTACGTAATTTTCCAAGAAATAGTTGATTCTTGTTCTCGGCCATTACCTGCGCCAATTCGCCTTCACAAAGTTCTTGTAGTAAATTAACCGCCTCACCGCAGTGCTTGGCAGAACGGGCAATGGTCTTACGGTACGAGGGAAAGCGTTTTTCAAGGACAGGTAACACTTCATGACGCAAAAAATTGCGTGCAAAACGCAAATCCTGGTTACTTGGATCATCAATCCAGGATAATTCCTGCTGTATGGCGTAATTGTGGAGTTCTTTTCGACTGAAGTCGAGTAATGGTCTTATTACAATGCTCTCACCCCAATCTCGTTTTTTCGGCATGGATGCAAGTCCGGACGGACCCGCGCCTCGTAAAAGCTGTAACAGAAAGGTTTCAACCTGGTCATCTGCGTGTTGAGCAAGTAATAGCATGTCATTCTTTTGCATGACTCGCTCAATCAAAGCATAACGCCTTTCCCTCGCAATGGCCTCTATACTTTGACCTTTTCCAGGTTGCAATAGGGCTTGTAGAATACACAATTCTATCTTTTCCTGATTACAAAATTCCTGGCACTGCTCCGCCCAGTGTGAACTCATTTCCTGAAGGCCATGATCCACATGAACAGCGCACACCGACCGTGAATGCAATGCTCTGGATTGGGCAACCAAATGTAACAATACCCGTGAATCGAGACCACCACTAAACGCTACCAGAATCCGCCTGGCTAGAGGAAATTCATTAAACAGTTCACTGATCCGTTCTGGAGCAAGCTCCTTACTCATCAGGCTTGTGGAACTCTCCGAACGCCCTTATTCGGGTAGAACGTTTCTCAACCAGCGCTCGCCTCTTCAATTGATTGAGTTGGTCTAACTCTTCAATCAGCGCTTGTTTGATGGAAGCTGCCATCACATCTACATCACGGTGTGCACTACCCAACGGCTCTTCAATAATGCGATCCACCAAACCCAATTCACTTATTTTTTGAGAGGTTATCTGCATCGCTTCAGCAGCATCTGCCGCTTTATCGGCACTTTTCCAAAGAATAGACGCACATCCCTCGGGAGAAATAACAGAGTAAGTGCTATACTGCAACATCATTAATCGATCACCTACCCCTATCGCTAAAGCCCCACCCGAGCCACCTTCACCAATAACTGTACAAATAATTGGTGTTTCAAGCTCTGCCATAACAAACAAATTTCGGGCAATAGCCTCACTCTGACCACGCTCCTCAGCACCAATTCCAGGATAAGCCCCGGGAGAATCAATAAATGTCAGCACTGGAATCTGAAATTTCTCAGCTAACTTCATCAATCGCATCGCTTTGCGATACCCTTCGGGCCTGGGCATGCCAAAATTACGTTTGAGTTTTTCTTTAGTATCACGCCCTTTCTGATGACCAATAATCATCACTGATTCACCATTAAGTCGCGCCAACCCACCTATTATTGCCGTGTCGTCTGCATAAGTTCGATCTCCATGCAGCATTTGAAAATCATCAAATATGCGCTCAATATAATCCATTGTGTATGGACGTAGTGGGTGACGAGCAAGTTGTGATACCTGCCAGGCTGATAGTTTGGAAAAAATCGATTGAGTCAATGTGTCACATTTTTTTTCTAATCGGTGTATTTCTTCACTGATATTAATTTCAGCATCATCGCTGGCAAAGTGGAGTTCACGAATTTTGGCCTGTAACTCAGCGATAGGTTGTTCGAAATCAAGGAAGCTCGGATTCATGAAGTTAAAGTGGCCTGATTTATTTGGATTAATCCTGAATCCGTGACTTCTATGCAGTCATCAAGTATAAGATTGGATTCAAGATGGATTTAAAAATTATAGCTTACTACATCGCTGATGTGGGTATCTTTAATCACTAAGGATTCAAGAGCTTGCAGCATAGACTAACAAATTCAGTCTAAAGTCATCAACAAATACGCACAATATTGAATTCATTATCGCCTTGATGCTCATCACTGTCATTGTGCAGCCTGATTTAATCAAAATATAGTTTATGTTATCACCAAAAAACGTTATCGCTACGCATCATATTAGGGCCATATTTCTCTAATTCAATAGCCATTCGTATTTAGAGACCTTCCATAAAAGTTGTAGAAGGCAGTCTTTGGAGTTATTCGGAAAAGTAATCTAATTTAGGGATCGCTTAGTCGAGTCAGATTTTTACAACTTTAACCAAACTACCGATCCGTATAGCGATAGCATCACCATGATTAACTTTTAAAGTTAACCCACAAAATAAGGGGATTACCCTGCGCTATTGAAAAATATAATCGTTAAATCCAGCCAATAGCCGTTTGTTTGCAACAGGTTATTCTGTTCTGCATGTACCGATCAGGTTAGGGATACCTAAGTTTTTTCTCCACAGCTGATAAATAACGCACACAATTGGGTTTTTTATCTGGTTATTTATCGTTCCAGTGCGCTATGTGTACATTAATGTGAGTACCTCAGTCTATAATAATGGGAATATCCACAAAACATGTATGAAATGCCTGATTTTTCTTTTTTGATTTTATGTAATCAATTTCAATTTAAATCTAGATAAATGTTATGCACTGAAATTATTTACGCAAAATCAAAAATCCTATGTTATTCCTGTCAGGTTTATTCCATTCATATTACTAAACTTATTTCGATTTAGTACGTGGTTTCAGTGCCTGACAATCTGTGTGTTTGCGTTGAACAGAGGCGATTATTCAGCTTTACCTTGTTTAAGCAATGCTCAAGCCTGGATTGATTTTTATAATAGTAAACTTAAACCACCCGAGAAAGAAGGTCGTATTGCTTGTGAGAGATATATTTAAATATTTGAAATTGGCCGTACTATCTCGTGGCTGGGTACAGTCTCTGTTTATCCTTTATTTTGGAATTTTCAGTCTTGCGATGCTTGCTTATGCCCTGTACAACCCCTCGTACAACTGGGACATGGTTGCGTATGTAGGGTCTGTTAAGAGTTTCGAGACGAGTGACAAAATTGCGATTCACAATTATGCCTACACAGAGCTTGAGCAATACGTGGATTCAGATACTTTTAATGAATTAACCAATAACAGTACTTATCGGCAAATACTCTACTCTGACCCTGAATCATTCCAACAAGTACTCCCTTGGTATCAAATCCGCCCTATCTACACGGGTCTGATGTACATCATGAGTCGGGCAGGGATAAATATCTATCTCGCCAGTCACCTTATCTCAGCGGTTGCAATTGTTGCCGGAATCTGGATTTTCTATCTGACTTTTCGCCACTATATCGCTAGCACCTTCTGGTTTTCGGTGCCTTTTTTTATCGTCTTAAATGGCACAGTTGAAGACGCCCGTCTAAGCACACCTGATGGATTGGCTTTTTTATGGATTAGTCTATTAACCTACCTATTTGTCAGGCGCAGTAACTTACTTTATTGGCTACTTCCAATTGCCATTATTATCAGAACAGATTTGATTTTCCTAGTCGCATTATTTCTTATCTATTTAGTCTGTTATGACAAGACACACAGAGTTAAATCGCTGATTGTTCTCGTCACTTCGCTTATAACCTACCTTGTAATAAACAAACTGGCGGGAAATTATGGCTGGGCTACCGTTTTTTATTTAGTGTTTATCTCAGATTTCACACTCAATTACCCGGCAGACGCAAAAATACAGATAAGCATATTGCAATACGTGCAGGCACTGTTTATTGGGGTTCTTGACATTCTCGAAAGCGACGCGTTTGATGCTTTTGTAGGGGTATTCCTTTTACATACAGGCATGCTACTTCGTATTAGAGGACTGCGTGGCAGTTTGGGTAGTTTTACAACACAGCGCATAAATGCGCTGGCAGCCATTTCAGTATCTTACGTAGCCATTCATTTTTTGATATTCCCTGCCGGTTATTCTCGTTTTTTTGCAGCTCAATATTTGACTGGATTACTCGTCTTTTTAGCGTCTTTAAGCCGCGTCAGTAAGTTTGACGGTGAAATAAAAATATAGACAGGCCGCGCGAGTGACGCGGCGTATCACTAACGATTATGAACTTCCTCTCTGTGGTTGTTATGCCCATATTCTATATACTGTAGAGAGGAAACCCAGCGCCCTCCGATTTCCCTTGCATCAAAAATGTAAGGGACACAACAGTCTCAAGATACAGTCGGAATATATTAATGCAATTAGGTCCCTGAAAAATACAGCTATTTGACCCCTAATGCATCTTCCACACATTGACCGATTATTATACTCATGTTTCTAGATCCTGCAGTATTGTAGTGAGAATCATCATAGAAATTTTCAAAGCCCGGTTTTAATTCTGACGCGGCATCACAAAAAAGCTGTTGATTATTGTTTGTAAACTCAAACAAATAGGCGTTGTACAGTGAGGCTAACTCAACCATATTGTCAAATGACAAAGTGTAATCAGTCTTTGGTGGAGTCATCCAAAAACCAGCCTTATACTCTTCACTTACGCCTCTTTGGTATCCCGAGGGCTGTGTCACGAATACGCACTTGATATCATTATCATGACAGACAGTGCTTATCTGGTTTAGATAGCTGACGTAATCCTCATGCACATCGTCAGGATGGAATTCTAGCGATTTTAACCTACTAAGCGATCCTCTCTTTTTAGTGTAATAATCACCATATTCTTCTCGGGCATCATTTTTAACAACATTCTTAATAAAAAGGGCTCTGTACGCTATTGAAATTGCCTTACCCAAGAGTGTTTCTCTTAAAACAAAATTGGACCGAAAAGCTATCAACTTTTCTTTATCCCTGGTAAATGTATCCTTAATATGCCAATTCCAATCATTTATACCAAGTAAAAATATCGCCATATCTGGGTGAAATTTCTTTACTTTTTGCAATGTGGCTAAATGATGTCTAGCCCTTAACCCTGATACACCTGTATTTATTACCTCTACATCTTGTTCAATTATTTTGGATAACTTCAGCTGCAACAAATTGCTCCAAGTATCATTATCATCGATATAAATTTCTTCCGTTGTTGACCCCCCTATAGCAAACACGCGGAAAGTATTGTTATACTTATAATCAATCTTTCCTGCTGATCTGAAACCTTTTGCATCAGTAGTTATCGTTTGCTTTCCGCTAATTCCACTAAAGCCCGCTTTTACATCGATGATTTCATATAAATCAGAGGGTAGGGTTTTATAATCGCTGGTATTGAGTATTACGGAAAGATTTGCTTGAATAACCAAGAACAATCCACCCCATAAGGCCCAGATATGGAGTTGCCGTTTATTTATAAATTGCAGCAGCAGAGGAAGTGAAAAAAGGAAAACGCCAAGTACACTCCACTTAAAATACAAATGGTCGGTAGTAACAAGCCCAAACACCAAGATTATTATTGCTATTATCCATCTCATTTCGTCATCACCTTACTGACAATGTCGAACATAAATAACAGAATCAATCAAGCACGGTTTAGCAGTATTTCGATCAGCCTCTACATTCGTTCTGTTAATATCCATAGGGCCTCTTTTAGAAAATGAGCCAGTCACGAATATTGTCGCTAATCAGAATAATGTATAAATAAAGGGGGCAATTGCAGATCCTTGCGTTAATACAATCAATGCGCCAAGAAGCAGCATAATTACAATGATGGGTGCCAACCAGAATTTCTTCCGTTCGTGCATAAAACCCCATAAATCTTTAACCAGATCTAACATTAATATGGCCTCTCCACATGTTTATTATCTACAGGTGTGTTATTCACACGATAGCTTATACTGGATTTGTCCAGTTTTCTCATCATCGGATCCTTTCCCAATGCTCTCAATATCAGCCCGGCAGGAAGAAAAACTACAAAAAACAATATACCGAGAATAATCCGAGTATTTATCCATCCCAAAATGATGCCAATCGCCATCCATATACGATAGACAGGTTTTAATGTTGCCGGTACAGAAATTGCCCAAACGGTTAGAATTATTGCCATTATCCAGGGCCAAATAGGCAAACTATGGTTAAACAACCATGGCAGCAGCAGTCCGAATAAGCCAATCACTATCACTGAACTGATTAAACCGAACTGTTTGAGTTCTTTTACCGAAACGTTTTTAGTATCAATATTCATAATATCTTTGTTAAGTCTGGAACTAGAATTATTCTATGTATTAGAATCACTAAATCGCACTCAATCCAGTTCAAATTCATTCATCCATGATTCATCTTTTTCTATTTTCGGCTGAGCTGTTTTCTCCAGCAGGTAATTATCTATCACTAAATAATCCATCTCGGTACGCATAAAACAACGATACGCGTCCTCTGGTGAATAGACAATAGGTTCACCTCGAACATTAAAAGAAGTATTTATCAAAACCGGACATTCTGTCTGTTGTTCAAACTCATTAATCAAATGGTAGAATCTTGAGTTAGTTTTTTTATGCACAGTTTGCACTCGTGCAGAATAATCAACATGCGTGATAGCCGGTATTTCAGAGCGCGGTATATTTAATTTTTCAATTCCAAAAAGGCCCTTCTGTTCCTCACTCATTTCCAGGCGTTTATCCATAGCTACAGGAGCTACCAGTAGCATATAAGGGCTACTGCTACTTATCTGAAACCATTCCGACACCTTTTCTTCTCTAATGGCCGGAGCAAACGGGCGAAAAGATTCTCGGTATTTAATTTTCAAATTCATAACCGATTGCATTTTCTCGCTTCTGGGATCCCCGATTATAGATCTGGCTCCCAATGCTCTGGGACCAAATTCCATGCGCCCATTGAACCAACCTACTACATTTTCCAAGGCCATGGCTTCTGCCACTTTAGGCATCAGATCATCATCTTCTAGCCGTGTGTACTGGGCACCTACGCTCTCAAGGTAGCTGCTGATCTGCTGATCAGTGAATGATCCACCCAGATAAGATCCTTTCATTTTGTCATCTACATTATTGGCACTTCGAGGCTTATCCAGATAACTATGCCATACGCTATAGGCAGCTCCGAGTGCACCACCAGCATCTCCCGCAGCTGGCTGTATCCATATATTCTTAAATGGCCCCTCACGTAAAACACGACCATTCGACACGCAATTCAAGGCAACACCTCCGGCCAGACAGAGGTAATCAACAGAAAGTTCCTGCTGCACCGATGAAACCAATTTAAGCACGATTTCCTCGGTAACCACTTGTATGGATCGAGCAATATCCATTTCCTTTTGTGAAACTTCTGATTCCGGCTTCCTTGGCGGGCCACCGAATAACTTATGAAACTTCGAACCTGTCATAGTCAGACCTGTCGCATAATTGAAGTAACTCATTTCAAGACGAAATGAGCCATCTTCTTTCACATCAATAAGATTGTTCAATATAAGATCAACATACTTTGGTTCGCCGTAAGGTGCCAGACCCATTAATTTATACTCGCCTGAGTTGACTTTGAAGCCGGTATAATAGGTAAAAGCTGAATAAAGTAATCCGAGGCTATGCGGGAAATCGATCTCCCATTGTGGTGTAAGTGTATTGCCATCGCCCAGCCATACGGAGCTGGTTGCCCATTCACCGACACCGTCCAAGCAGATGACTGCTGCCTTCTTGAAAGGCGATGGGAAAAAAGCTGACGCAGCATGTGATTCGTGATGTTTATTAAATAACAAGGGCGGTAAGTTATTTTCCTCAATAGAGGCTAATGCCGAAAGCTCTTTTTTCAATGTACTTTTGAGAAACAATTTATCTTTCAGCCAAATTGGCATAGCCGCCAGAAATGAGCGAAATCCCTTGGGTACATAAGTCAGATAAGTTTCTAACAGGCGTTCAAACTTAATAAGCGGTTTATCATAAAATATAATGTAATCAACTTCAGAGAGGCTTATCTGTGCCTCAGTTAAGCAATATTTAATTGCATTTTCTGGAAATCCAGCATCATGTTTCTTCCGTGTAAAGCGTTCTTCCTGAGCCGCCGCCATCACCTCTCCGTCAACTAAAAGCGCAGCCGCACTATCATGGTAATAAGCAGAAATTCCCAGAATATTCATCGTCATAAATTTAATGATGCCGTAAAAAGTGATAATGCTATTCGATATGGATGTTGAATTGAACGAACGAACTCACATTTCATTGTAACATTTTGTGCTGTGATCCAATTAATCTGTATTGGGCAATCGCCACAAGTTTGTAACCTCATAATAAGGTATACTTGGAAGGCCCGGATAATAGTTGAAAAGCCTACTAATAATTGTCGGGTATTACCTGTTTTTGATAAAAAGTGGGTAGTATTGTCTGTTATGTACACAGCATATTTTGTGGCTGATCCATCAATTAACGGATATTGATATCAAATTGTGATTTACGCAATTTGGCATCCTAAAACGAAATCCCCCATTCACGGATTACGGTAGCCTCGTAGATACCACCACTCAAATAGTCGTTTTGTGTAATGTAACGCCCGCATATTTGGGATTACCAGAGATCGTTTCTCATTCCGAAACGCCAGAGTACCTTTGTTATTGGAATCAATGATGCAGGCGAGTTCGTATTTAAATGTGTGTGTTGCTACCTTCCCACTCAAACCATCCAGCAGGTTTTTTACCGCTGCAATAGCTTGTAAATCAGCCATATGTGCCTGCTTTGGCTTCCATTCCGGGCCTGGAAAGCTGCCAGCATCTCCAGCAACGAAAGTGTGTTCAAATCCCTCAACCTGGCAATGCATATTCGATTGAATAAGACCACCCGGGCTTAAAGGTAATTCGGTATTCGAAATGAATGATGGCCCTGTCATCCCTGGCATGAATATAATCAAATCAGTAGAAATTTCACCCCCTTCAGTAATTACTTTGTCTGCCTCGAGTCTTTTCATTTTATGGCCTAAATGCGTCTCAATACCAAGCTTTTTCATCTTTTGCAATATACCTTTAACAGCCCTTTCCCCCAATCGGGCACCCGGTTTCCCGGCGGGACTGAAAAATATAAGTTTGAAATTGTCTCGCCGATTTTCCTGACGAAGTTGAGTATCCAACCCAAATAGAAATTCAAACATCGGTCCTCCACGCATCGCTGAAGGCTCGTTGGGATTACCACCAAAACCCATTGTAATCGTCCCGCCTCTCATCGATTTAATCTTATCCCGCATTTTTTCAGCTGATGCAATTCCCTCACAAACTGTAATGGCATGCTCTATACCTGGCAATTTCTTTATAAAACGACCACCGCAGGCGATCAACAACGCATTATTATTTATCTCTCCGCTATCGGTAATGACTATTCTGCCACCGTCCTTAATTCCGGTCACTGTTCCTGCCTGAAAGTGTATATTGTGTTTGCGAAAGAACTGAGTAAGATTAATCCGCAATTCGTCGCCTGTACGTTTACCCGATGGTATCCAAATCAGACTCGGCAGATATACAAACTCAGCTTTGGGTGCAATCAGAGTAATATCTACTTGCTGATTGTGTTTTCGCAACTGTTTGATTGCAGTCAATGCGGCAAAACCAGCTCCGATAATAGTAATTTTGTGAGTCATATTAATTCCAATTGCTTTAAGTATTTTTAGGTTTACACGGGCTAGATCGAGTGGGTATTTGAAAGCGGCGATTGTTGAAATAAGGTAATGCCTGGAAACGCCTGTTGATGATATGAGAGAATAATGTTTTTAAATTATAGTTGTAAAAAAACACGCTCGATTTTACCCCAGGGCAATGAGGATATCTATGAGTATCACGTCCAAGCAACCTGATTCTACTAAACTCGACAAGATCGTTGCACAATCACGTCAATATCAAGATGAACGCGCCAAGGGCTATCGCGGCCGTGCATTAAAATTATATCCGTGGGTTTGTGGACGTTGTAGTCGGGAGTTTACACATAAAAACCTGCGTGAACTGACAGTGCATCACCGGGATCACGACCATGATAACAATCCATCAGATGGCAGCAATTGGGAGTTATTGTGTTTATTCTGTCACGATAACGAGCACCAAAAATTTGAAGAATACTTGAAGTCGGAGGGTTTTTCAGTCACCGCTGACTCTTCAGAACAGGAGGGGGCAACGCATAATCCGTTTGCTGATTTACTCACGATGATGGAAAACAAAAAAACTTAGCCGCCATAGTACTACTCAGCCACGCCCTGACAATTATTGGATTGAAGTACTGCTTATAAGTGTGTAGGGCATTTATTAATAAACCAACTCCACGCAATCTTTACCCGCCAACTCATCCAGGTTTTCTAAAAAATCGCTCTCTGGATTAACTTTCCACCCCTGCCCTACCCGAATTCTCGCGCTTGCCTGCTCATTTGTATATTCCAGCACGACAGGTGTTGTACCTTGTCGATACACCGTGAGTAATTTTATTAATTCATCAACATGATGTATCGCCTGACCACCGGCTTGCAGATTAATCTTCAGTACCCGGGCAAACTGCGCACGGGCCGCATCAAGGTCATACAATGCTTTAACCCGTACCCGATATCCGCCATTAAATTCATCGGATCCCAGTTCACCTTCAACAATAAGCACTTTATCCTTTTGTAGCATTTGAAATTTTTGTTCGAGTAATTCAGAACCTATTACAGCTTCTACCCGTGCACTGCGATCATCAAGGGTAATAAATGCCATTTTCCCTCGTTTAGTATTTTTAGTTCTAAAGCCGATATTTAATCCAGCCAGACGAACCGGAATGTCATTATTATAACGTCGGGATTGAGACGTTGATGTATTTACATCCACTTTGCTGCACAGCTCACTAATAGAACCACTAACGATTTTGTTCAATTCTGGCAAGTGTTCTTCAATCGGATGTCCGGTTAAATACAAACCGAGCGCATCTTTCTCGTATGCCAGACGTATTGCCTCCGGCCATTCGCTTATCTTCCCACACTTAGCCGCTGGAGTGAGTTTCGAGTTGTCTTGTTCGTCAAGCACATCAAAAAGATTATTCTGCCCACTGGTTCTGTCGCGTTGGTATTGTTCTGCGGCTTTCATGGCTGCCGGTAAAAACGCCAGCAAACTTGCCCGGTTTGGACCCAGCTCATCCATGGCTCCAGATTTAATTAACGACTCCATTACACGTTTATTTACCTTGCCCGTATCAACCCGACGACATAGCTCATCCAAACTATCGTAGGCACCGCTATTACCCCGTTCGAGCAGAACACTTTCCAAAGCAGCCTCACCAACTCCCTTTATTGCACCGAGTCCATATCGAATACATTTGTTCTGATCTACGGTAAAACTAAATGCAGAATGATTGATATCTGGAGGCAGAACATCAATTTTGTTAAATGCGCAATCGTCAATGAGAATCACCACTTTTTCAGTATTGTCCATATCAGCAGATAGCACAGCACTCAAAAATGCCTCTGGATGATGGTATTTCAGCCATGCTGTTTGATAAGACAACAAGGCATAAGCGGCCGAGTGAGATTTATTGAATCCATAACCAGCAAACTTTTCCACTAAGTCAAAGATATTTCCAGCAAGCGCAATATCAATGTTGTTTTTTTCACAACCCGTAAGAAATACACCACGTTGTTTAGCCATTTCCTCTGGCTTTTTCTTGCCCATCGCCCGGCGCAGCATATCAGCCCCACCGAGTGTATAACCAGCCATTACCTGTGCGATCTGCATCACCTGTTCTTGATAAAGAATAATGCCGTAGGTCGGTTCCAATACGGGTTTCAGGCTATCAAGCTGAAAATCGCGATGTGGCCAGGCAACCTCCTGCCTGCCGTGCTTGCGGTCGATGAAGTCATCAACCATTCCTGATTGCAATGGACCAGGGCGAAACAAAGCCACCAATGCCACAATATCTTCAAAGCTATCTGGCAAAAGCCGTTCAATAAGATTTTTCATACCCCGTGATTCCAACTGAAACACGGCCGTTGTATTCGCTTTTTTTAATAAGGTATATGTTTGCGGATCATCCAGTGGAATATCTTCCAGACAGAGTTTATGACTGGAGTCGCGATTGATAGTACGCACTGCATTATCAATGATAGTGAGTGTACGTAGTCCAAGGAAATCAAATTTAACAAGCCCGACCGCCTCTGCATCATCTTTATCGAATTGCGTGACCAGACTGCTGCCATCAGGCTCACAATATAAAGGTGCAAAATCGGTCAGTCCACTAGGGGCTATAACCACGCCACCGGCATGTTTACCGGCATTTCGAGCCAAACCTTCAAGTGACAGTGCCAGATCGATAAGGCTACGGACTTCTTCATTCTCAGCGTAGCTATTGGCCAGATCGTCAGCTTGATTTAAGGCTTTCTCCAGCGTCATTCCCAATTCAAACGGAACCATCTTAGCGATACTGTCAACAAAACCGTAGGGGTGACCCATAACCCGACCGACATCACGAACCACCGCTTTTGCAGCCATTGTTCCGTAAGTTATAATCTGTGAAACCTTATCCTCGCCATAGGTTTGGGCCACATATTGGATAACTCGATCTCGTCCATCTATACAGAAGTCTACGTCAAAATCAGGCATAGATACACGTTCGGGGTTGAGAAAACGTTCAAATAGCAGGTCGTATTCCAGTGGATCGAGATCTGTGATTTTTAATGCGTAGGCAACTAGCGAACCGGCACCCGAACCTCGCCCAGGTCCCACCGGGATTTCATTATCTCTCGCCCATTGTATAAAGTCGGCGACAATCAGGAAATAACCAGGAAATTTCATCTGGATAATAACATTCAGCTCAAACTGTAGGCGTTTATCGTACTTTTTTCTGGTTTCTACGAAGTCCTCAGCAGCGCTATCAAAAAGTTGTTCAAGGCGTTCCCCTAGCCCTTCTCTTGAGCGTTGTTCAAGAAACTCTTCTTCAGTCATGCCCTCAGGAACGGGGAAATCCGGTAATACAGAATGACCTAATTTGATCTGCAGATTGCATCGCTTAGCTATTTCTACAGTATTTTCCAATGCCTCAGGGATATCACTGAATAATTCCTGCATTTCAGTGGCACTACGCAAGAATTGTTGTTCGCTGTAAATTTTTGGCCTGCGAGGGTCAGCTAATACACGTCCCTGATTAATACAGACTCTGGCCTCATGAGAGGCGAAATCGCTGGCACTGAGCAAACGAACATCGTTGGTGGCAACAACTGCAACATCTAGCTTCTCAGCAAGATCAAGACATATATCGTTGTAATATGATTCTGACATACGATCTGTACGTTGGATCTCAAGATAGTAGCGATCGCCAAAGATTACCTTCCATTGATTGATGACAGACTCAGCTTTATCGTTATTACCGGCAAGAATTGATAAGCCAGGCTCGCCCTCTCGACCACCGGATAAAACTATTATTCCCTCATTGGTGGCAAACAACCAATCTCGTTGAACAACGGGTATGTCGTTTTTTTGACCTTCCTGGTAACTCCGTGATATCAACCGAGTAATATTTTGGTAGCCAGATAAATTTTGCGCCAGTAATACTGCACGGCTTAAAGGCGCAGTCGCCTGTGGGTTCTCCAACCAGATTTCGACCCCGATAATTGGTTTAATACCAACCGCTAATGCAGCACGGTAAAATTTAACCATCGCGAACATATTACCTTGGTCGGTAAGTGCAACTGCAGGCATACTCTCAGCAGCTTTTTCAACAAGTTTTTTTACCCGTACTACACTGTCCATAATCGAGAATTCTGAATGCACATGTAGATGAACGAATTTTGCCTGCATACTGTTGATTCCGGTATTATTTAACGATGTGATTTAAGTACTTCACGTACGGGTGCATAGGAACGTCGATGCTCAGGTAAAGCACCATAACGCTTGAGAGCCTCACGATGTGCTCGTGTTGGATAGCCTTTATGAGAACTAAATCCATATTTTGGAAACCGTTTGTGAAGCGCGTACATCATCTCATCTCGATGTACTTTTGCCACAATCGACGCCGCGCTGATTTCAGCGACGCTGGCATCGCCTTTCACAATGGCTTCACAGGTACAAGGGAGTTCTTGAGGGCAGCGATTGCCATCGACCAAAACCATATCAGGTGAAATTTTCAATGCCCAAATAGCCCGCTGCATCGCCAGCATGCTGGCATACAAGATATTCAAGGCATCGATTTCATTCACGCAAGCTTCGGCAACAGACCAGCATAGAGCCGACTTTCTTATTTCAAAAGCGAGCAATTGGCGCCGTTTCTCAGATAATTTTTTTGAATCAGTTAAGCCAATAATCCCATGGTCAGGCCCAAGTATGACAGCAGCAGCAACAACAGGCCCTGCTAATGGACCTCTCCCAACCTCATCTACCCCAGCCAGATACTGAATTTGATTCATACATGCTCCAATGCGGGTCATCATTCATGAATGCTTATCAACTGTATTTTGTTGCTATAGAATAATGGATAATAATAAGTATGCCCTACTTTACCTTAGGCTTGAATAGAACTACACGGTTAAGAGATGAATAAATACGATTCAAAATTACCATTAAAAGCCGCAGTGATCGGCACGGGCTATCTTGGGAAATTTCACGCACAAAAATATACGATGCTTGAAGGATGTGAGTTAACGGCGATAGTTGACCGTAACATTGATACTGCTAAAAAAATTGCCGATGAGAATCAGACAAACGCGACAACTGATTATCAGGCACTGTTAGGCAATGTGGATTTGGTCAGTATCGCAACCCCCACACAAACTCACTTTGAAATTGCTCGCGATTTTCTAAACCAAGGTAGCCACGTACTGATTGAGAAGCCAATCTCAGTCACCGTTCAAGAAGCTGAAACGTTAATTGATATTGCTGAAAATAACAATTTGGTATTGCAGGTAGGCCATCTTGAGCGATTTAACACCGCACTTAGAGAGGTTGAGCACCGACTGCAAGAGCCACGTTTTATCGAATCACATCGTTTAGCGCCTTTTACCCCTCGTGGCACCGATGTCAATGTCGTTCTGGACTTAATGATTCATGACATTGACATTATTTTGAACATTGTTAATGCAGATGTTGTCCACATCGACGCCAGTGGGGCAGCTATTATTTCTGAAGCTATAGATATCGCCAACGCACGTATTCGTTTTACAAATGGCTGTGTTGCCAATGTAACCGCAAGTAGGGTCAGTGATAAACAGGAACGAAAGATGCGATTTTTTCAAAAGAACAGCTATGTTGCGATAGATTTTCAGGAGAACAGGACTCGCGTTTGTGAAACGGGTAAAGTTAACTTGAAAACGGGTATCCCAGAAATAAAATGTACTAACAAGTCATTAAAAAAAGGTGACGCCATTCTCGAAGAGATTATGGCATTTTGCCGGGCTATACATACACAGACTTCGCCCGTTGTAAGCGGAAGAGATGGCAAACGAGCATTAGAGACGGCGATCGCAATCAGTGATCAACTGGCAAAAAACTGAAACTACTACAGCAATTCCTATCAGATTATTAAAGTATTAATACTTACTGTACAGGTACCCTTATAAGGAACTGTAAAAGCTAAAATACGGGTAATTTTATTTTTTGCGCTATCATGTTTATTTCATCCAGATCGCAACGAAATTGATGAGCCCCGCAAACAAGGACAATTCGCGGGTTGGACATCGTTTGCAATCAGCTATTCCGACCCACGCATCTTTGATCCGAATATCGATTATCATCTCGTTTTCCAATACATAAGCAATTATTGAATCTGTACACAAGCGCGCACCCTATAGATCAGATAATATCATTGTCTAGTATTAATTATTCTAAATTTACGCCACTTAAGGTATAGGGATACTTTTGCCAGGAAATTTAAAGGGTGATCAATGCGTGGGGAAATACGGCGAATGGAATTACATTGTGTGTGTAGAGCGATCACTGTCGAGCATACCAGCGAGGTATTCTTCTATCGTTTTTTTACTCTGACCCGCGTCTTCTGTGTCAAACTGGATTCCAATACCTTCTGTCTTATTTCCTTGAGCGCCAGTCGGTGTAATCCATACAACTTTTGCACTCGTTATCAAGGGGTCTTGTGAATCCATAAGTGTAAGCAACAAAAAGATAGAATCACCTAGCTCGTAGCGTCGTGATGTTGGGACAAATACACCACCATTTTCAACAAACGACATATACGACGTTGAGAGTGCAGCTTTATCGTTGATCGACAGCGAGATTATACCTTTTCGTTGCTGTTGTTCTGTAGTCATTATGGCAGTACTCGTGATTTTATTTGAGGTGAATAAGTCTCATATCGGCAAGAAGTCCCTCAAGTACAGTCCGGGTTTTAAAACTACTATTATTTATTATTCTAAGGTTTTGTATCTTATTGTATATATTGAATAAATCTACGATACTGAATGCTTTCACCAACATCTCGATTCGGCTAATTTCATGATCTACCGTCAAACCCATGCTGCAATGCATTTTATGCTTGATACTCTGAGCGATCCAGTTACTGAATAGCTCGAGAATTTCCCTGCTATCAACTGAAGCATAATTTGAAACGAATTGAGAGACACAATCACGTCCCTCTATAACTGCCAGCAATTTATCGAGGATTTGTTGTCGATCAGCTTGCTTGGATCCATCGGCCAGTTGGAATGCTTTTAACGGTGCTGCGGGAATAATATCAATACACTCATCAACATTGCCTACACCTTGTTCTTGCAACCAGGATTTAACATTTGCCCGGCTATCAACGGTTAAGTGAAGTTTTTGACACCTACTTCTAATAGTCGATGGCAACAAACCGGGTACTGAACTGATCAACATAATCAGATCTAAAACGGCAGGTTCCTCTAATGTTTTAAGTAGACAATTGGCTGCCTGAGGATTCATCGTATCGGCCGGATCAATGATGGCAACTTTGCGCTGGCTGCATTGTGGTGTCAGTGCCAACTTGTCTATCATAGCCCTGACTTGATCAATACCGATTACCTGCTTGCCTTGCGCAGGTGCCAATACTAGATAATCTGGATGGGTTGCTGCAGAGAAGAGCATACAGGATTCGCAAATTGCACAATGATTTTGCTCTTCAGCCGCATTGCACAAGAAACTCTGCGCTGCAAATTCAGCGAATGATGATTTACCAATACCAGCGTTTCCTGAAATAAGAAGCGCATGGGGCAATCTGTTATCCGCTTTGCGTTGTGCAAGTTCTCGCCAATCCTTGCGTAACCAGGGTAGCAGTGAATTGTTAAGTTGCATTGATTAACTCATCCAGATTTTTGACGATTTCAGTCTGCACTTGAGCAAGGGTCTGCATAGCATTAACGATTTTAATACGCTCAGGATACTGCGCCGCTCTTTTTAAATAGCCTAATCTGACAGACGTAAAAAATGCATTGTCTTCCTCTTCAAATCGATCTTTCTTCGCTCGTTTATCAACACGGTTCAGACCCAACTCTATCTCCGCATCCAGCAATAAGGTTAGGTCGGGTTGAAATCCCTTCTGAACAAATTCTTCTAACTTCAATATTGCCTCAAACCCCATCCCCCTACCACCACCTTGGTAGGCAAAACTTGCATCGGTAAATCGATCAGATAAAACCCAGATACCTTGTTGCAAGGCAGGAAGTATTACTTGATTGATATGCTGGGCACGAGCTGCGAACACCAATAGGAGTTCGGTGTCCTCGTGCATTCCCTTATTACTGACATCCAATAGCATTTCCCGCACTGACTCTCCCAGTGCCGTACCACCTGGCTCACGTGTAAGCAATAATTCAATGCCTTTGGATTGCAGATACGCCTTAATAAAGGATAGGTTCGTTGTCTTGCCTACACCCTCACCACCTTCGAGAGAAATAAATTTCCCATAACGCTCTGATCTGATCACTTTGCTCCACTTTATTTCTTTAGCTGATATTTTCGGACAGCTGCATTGTGCGCTTCAACGGTAACAGAAAACTGATGTGAGCCATCACCACGAGAGACGAAAAACAATTCAGCGCCTTGCTCAGGATGCAGCGCTGCTTCTATTGAAGCATGCCCCGGCATAGCAATGGGTGTAGGTGGCAACCCTTTTCTGGTGTAGGTGTTATAAGGCGTGTCAGTCCGTAAATCCCGACGACGAATATTACCATGGTAATTCTCCGCCATTCCGTAAATAACTGTAGGGTCAGTTTGTAGCTTCATTTTCTTTTTTAAACGTAAACTGAAAACACCGGCAATTTTCTTCCTTTCCACCTCTTTAGCAGTTTCCTTTTCAATAATTGAAGCCAATATCAAAGCCTCATATGCGCTACTCAATGGTGATTCGGGGGCCCGATTCTTCCACTCCTGATCAAGTATCTTGCGCAATGCCTGGTTAGCTGTTTTTAGAAAGGATACGTCACTTGTACCTCTGGGAAAGATATAAGTGTCCGGCAAGAACTGACCTTCAGGGTGAACACCTGCCAGATTCAGTTTTTCCATTAGTTGCTCATCGCTAATTCCCGATAAGGTATGAAGCAGCTCCTTGTTTTTTGAAAGTGCTTGACGAAGTTGTTTGTAACTCCATCCTTCAATAATCGTGAATTTATAACCTGTAACTCTACCCGATGTAAACAAATTCAATAAATCGACGGGAGTCGTTCCCGATATAAGTAAATATTCTCCTGCCTGCAATTTATTTGATTGTTTTGAAATTCTTAAATAAATATCAAATAAAAGTGTATTTCGAAGGATCTTTTTATCCACTAGCGCTTGGCTTAATCGCTTCGCACTCCAACCTTTATTCAATTCAAATAGCTTTGATTCTGGAGAAAAAACCAATGGTTGAAGAAGAAACTTTTGATATTTCCAATAGCCTGCTGCTGCTAATGCAACAGAAAGTAGTAATAGAAACAGAATAAATTTCTTCATCTTAGAGAATACGAATCAGCTCTCATCCGGAACCTTCACAGAACGTAGAAATGTCACAGATAGATCGAATAAATTAGCTGCCCAGGCAATAAATACGTTAAAGTTTATTGAAAATAATGCAGCCGTTAGTACCGCCAAAACCGAACGAATTTGACATGGCTACATTAAGTTTCATTTGCCTGGATTCATGGGGTACATAATCCAGATCACAAGCTGGATCTGGATTATCAAGATTAATCGTGGGTGGTACTGATTGCTCACGAATCGCCAAGGCGCAAAATGCAGCTTCGATACCACCTGCCGCGCCTAGCAGATGCCCCGTCATAGATTTTGTAGAACTTATCGCAAGTTGCTGAGCGTGATTTCCGAAACAAGCCTTGATGGCCACCGTCTCAGAAATATCCCCCGTGGCTGTGGAAGTGCCATGTGCATTAATGTAATCCACAGAATCTGGATTTAATGATGCGTTTTTCAATGCACTCTGCATACAGCGTCTGGCGCCATCGCCGTATTTGTGAGGCTGCGTTATATGATAAGCGTCACCACTCATGCCATAACCGCCAAGCTCACAATATATATCGGCTCCTCTTGCGCAGGCATGCTCGTATTCTTCAAGAACCAGAACACCTGCTCCATCACCGAGCACAAAACCATCACGATCTTGATCCCAGGGTCGGCTGGCTGTCTTAGGATCATCATTACGGGTAGAAAGTGCTCTTGAGGCGCCAAAACCGGCCAATCCTATTGGGCACGTGGCCATCTCAGCGCCGCCTGCGACCATTATATCTGCATCTCCGTATTCAATAATTCGTGCAGAATCGCCAATATTATGTGTACCCGTAGTACAAGCTGTTGAAATACAAAGGTTGGGACCTTGCAATCCATATAGAATCGAAAGATTTCCAGCAATCATATTTATAATTGTCGATGGAACAAAAAAAGGTGATACTCTTCTCGGACCATTATTCAGTAAATTCTGATATTGCGTTTCTATGTTGGGCAAACCACCTATACCCGAACCAATAGCAACACCTATTCGATCCGGGTTTACCTCAACATTGATACCAGAATCCTTGATCGCCTGGATTCCAGCAGCGACTCCGAAATGAACAAACACATCCATTTTACGGGCATCTTTTTTAGACAAATACGATTCAACAGAAAAGTCTTTTACAGAAGCACTGAACTTAGTGGCGTAAGCCGATATATCAAACGATTCGATAGTGGCAGCACCAGACACGCCCGCAAGAATATTGTTCCAGGTTGTTGAAACATTATTTCCTAATGGTGTTATTAGCCCTAATCCAGTCACCACGACGCGACGTTTTCTCAAATTTCTACACCCACTTTTTTACCTCAATTGTTATAACCCACACGCCTGCCGCAGTATTTTCTGCGGCTTCAACTCATTAAAATTGAATTAACCGAGGTTGGCGTTTACATAGGTAATCGCTTGTTCCACGGTAGTAATTTTTTCAGCTTCTTCGTCAGGAATCTCACACTCAAACTCTTCTTCGAGAGCCATAACCAATTCAACCGTATCCAAAGAATCTGCACCTAGGTCATCTACAAAAGAGGCACTAATTGTGACCTCCTCCTCTTTCACACCCAACTGCTCAATTACTATTTTTTTAACTCTCTCTTCAACACTACTCATAGTCTAAATGACCTCCAGAATTCAATTTTTCGGGCTGTAGATTAACATCATAGTCTCATCCAGCAATTGTTGACAAAGTTACGATTTCAATCTGCAAATCCGATATATCACAACAAGTTCCAAAAAATACAACAAAATAAAAAATAAGTTTACTATCAATCTGAATCAGGGTATTCCCAAATTCAGATATGAAAATACCAGTTCAAAACCTCTAATTCATATACATACCACCATTTACGTGTAACGTATGTCCGGTGATATAACTGGCTTTACTGGATGCAAGAAACACAGCTGCATCAGCAATTTCTATTGAGTCACCCAAACGGTTGAGGGCAATTTCTTTCATAAGTGCCTCTTTCTGTTTTTGAGGCAATGAGTCAGTCATGTCAGATCTGATAAATCCCGGTGCGATCGTATTAACTGTAATATTTCTATTTCCAAGTTCTCTTGCCAATGATTTACCAAAGCCAATAATTCCTGCTTTAGCGGCAGCATAGTTACTTTGTCCCGCATTCCCGGTAACACCTATTACAGAGGCAATATTAATCACCCGTCCCTTCTTATTCTTTAACATTCCGCGTAAGCAGGCTTTAGTAACACGAAAAACTGATGTGAGATTAGTTGATATTATGTCGTCCCACTCATCATCTTTCATTCGTAACAACAAATTATCACGGGTGATTCCTGCATTGTTCACGAGAACTGTCACCAAACCGAACTTATTGTTTACCTCAGCAATAAAATCACCAATACTAGCTGCTTCCGTGACGTCAAATTGCATCCCTTTGCCACTGATTCCTTGTTCTGCAAAGTATTGACTAATTTTTTCAGCGCCTGATTCAGTTGTTGCTGTTCCCACTACTGTTGCACCAACCTTACCCATCTGGGTTGCAATGGCCCGTCCAATTCCCCTACTGGCACCAGTAATTAAAATCAATTCATTTTTTAGTAACACCTAACTAATTTCCTTGGCTAAGCCACTTTGTATTTGCAAAGTTCAATAGATTTTTGCAAAGAATCAATATCTTGTATAAATGTACTCTTCAAGGATTTGTTTATACGTCTGTTCAGTCCTGATAACACCTTTCCTGGCCCCATTTCTATCACTAAGTCTACGTCCAGACGCTTCAAAGCCTGTACACTATCAGCCCAATAAACCGGACTACATACATGTCTCTTAAGTGCATCAAGAGTTGCACTTAGGGATTCGTAGCTTCGCGCTTGTAGGTTCTGAATAACGGGCACCTTCATATGGCCTGTATTCATAGCCTCAATACGCTTGGCCAGAGGCTTGGCTACAGAGTTCATAAGCGAGCTGTGGTTTGGCACACTAACGGGCAATATAAGCGCCTTGCGTGCGCCGATATTTTTTGCTGCATGCACCACTTTTTCTACTGCATCCAGGTGACCGGAAATAACAACCTGACCAGGTGCATTAAAATTTACAGCCTCAACTATCCGTTGACCTGATAACGATTGACAGAGTTTGCTAATGGCATCATCTTCAAGCCCAAGTATAGCAGCCATTCCCCCCTCACCTACAGGTACTGCAGTGGCCATTAAACGGCCCCTTTCAGCAATCAAAGACACAGCTTCTGTAAAATCAAATAACCCGGATGCAGTCAAGGCAACATATTCACCAAGGCTATGCCCAGCCATTATTGATATGTCAGAGCCGCCTGCGGCTTGCCATACTCTCCAAACCGCTATGTCACTTATATACATCAGTGGTTGCGTATATTCAGTTTGATTTAACGTTTTCTCAGGACCTTCCTGGATAAGTTTCCAGCAATCATAGCCAAGAACCTCTGATGCTTGTGTAAACGTATCTTTAACTTCATTAAAACGAGTGTATAGCTCCGAGAGCATTCCTACAGATTGAGACCCTTGACCGGGGAAGACCGCTGCTATGTTCATTTATGTCATTCACTGCCATTATTTAAAAACTTATCAAACCAACCCAAGCACATCATTCATGTCATATAATCCTGGAGGTTGTTTAGTAACCCAGGAAGCCGCACGGATAGCACCACTGGCAAAGGTCATTCTGTTAGACGCCTTATGCGTGATTTCAATTCGTTCTCCGATCCCGGCAAACAAAACCGTATGATCTCCAACAACATCCCCGCCCCGAATAGTTTCAAATCCTATGGTTTTTCCATCTCGTTCGCCGGTATGTCCATGTCTGCCATATACGGCACAGTCAGCAAGATTGCGATTTAATGCATTAGCGATGACTTCTCCCATTTTCAAAGCGGTACCCGAAGGTGCATCAACCTTGAATCTATGGTGTGCTTCGATAATTTCAATGTCATAATCGTCAGCAAGGTATTTTGCGGCAATCTCCAGTAATTTTAAATGCACGGTAACACCGACACTAAAATTAGCAGCAAATACAATAGGAATGGTTGTAGCAGCCGATTCAATCGTCTGTTTTTGCACCTCAGAAAACCCTGTAGTGCCGATCACAGCCGCACATTTCTGCGATACGGCTTCCTGCAGCATCGAAATAGTTGGCTCTGGTCTGGTGAAATCTATAACAACCTGTGAGGAAGCAATGGCCTGATATAGATCAGAAGTTATTACAATCCCATTATTTTTACCTGCAATTAGAAGCCCGGCATCCGTACCCACAAACGGACTTTCCGGATGTTCTGTTGCCGCGCTCAAAACAAGCTCTTTACGCAAGAATGTTGCTTCAAGCAGGGTTCTTCCCATGCGCCCAGCAGCACCTGTAACCAGCACTTTCACCATAGTAAATCCGGAAAAACATTATCCAACGTGAAAACCAGCGGAGTGTAGCATAACTGTGAATGCAGTCACAAAGGCTGTGATAGGTAATTTTAGGTCATAGATTAGGTATTTCATCTGCAATCTCTATACGATATGCATTCTTAATCTTAATTTTTGCATTATTAACAGCTGCGGCAGTATTCGCAACGACACCGCGATCTGACGTGAAGTGTCGTATTTTAACTCAGATTTTTTTGACGATTAAACGTGTTTTAACAAAGCAAACAAAGCGGTCTCGTCGAGTACTTCCACACCCAGCTTTTGTGCTTTATCCATCTTCGAACCCGGTGCCTGTCCCGCTATTACTGCTGTCGTCTTTTTCGATACACTGCCTGTTACCCGGGCACCCATGGCCTGGAGGCTGGCTTTTATTTCATCTCTTGTCTTTCCTGTAAATGAACCCGTCAATACATAGGTGTAAGCAGACAAGGAATTGTTGCTCGTTGATCGCGCTGCTTGATCCGTTACCGGCCATTGCACGCCAGATGCTCTTAAACGATCAATAATTTCAAGATTGTGTGATTCAGAGAAAAACACAGCGATATGTCCCGCCATTACGGGGCCGACATCGTCAATAGTTTGCAATAACATTTCATCGGCTGCTATTAACGCTGAGAGATCTTGATGAAAGAAATCACTTAGTGATACAGCCGTTGCTTCCCCGACTTCACGTATCCCCAAGGCATAGATAAATCTTGCAAAAGTTGTGCTTTTACTCTTTTCCAGCGCACTCAATAAGTTTCGAGCGGATTTTTCTCCCATTCTTTCCAATCCGGTTAGTTTTTCGAGCTTCAGGTTAAACAAATCGTCTACCTGCTGGATTAACCCAACCGCCAGTAATTGCTCAACCAATTTGTCTCCCAACCCATCTATATCCATTGCTTTTCTGGAAGCAAAATGTTTGATCGCTTCTTTTCGTTGTGCCTGACAAAACAGGCCGCCGGTACATCGTGCAATAGCTTCCCCCGCTATCTGCGTAACTGCAGACCCACAAACCGGGCAATATGCGGGTAATACAATGTCTTCAATACTATTATTTTTAACTAACGGTCGATCAGGTAACCGATTTCTTTTTTTTGATATCCTTGATAAAACAGCTTGCATAATTCGAGGTAAGAGCTTACTTAATCTTCTTATTTTCTCGTTTTTTCGCTTAACTTTCGACTGAGCTAAAACTCGAACGACTTCAGGGATAACGTCTCCGGCTCGTCTTACCATCACAATATCACCAATATGTATTCCCTTACGCCTTACCTCATCCATATTATGCAAAGTGGCATTACTCACAATGACCCCTCCCACCAATACAGGCATTAAACGGGCAACGGGTGTAATGGCACCCGTTCTACCCACCTGGAACTCAACACTTTCTATGCGAGTCCTGACTTCCTGAGCGGGAAATTTTTGAGCAATAGCCCATCTGGGAGCTCGTGAAACAAATCCCAATTCCTTTTGGTAGTCCAAACGATTAACCTTGAATACAACGCCATCAATTTCATAATCCAGTTTTTCGCGTCTCCTCTCTATCCCTTCATAGCGAGAGAAACAGGCATCTATACCTTGACATAATTCAATCTCCGGACTAACCGGTAATCCAAAACCTTCAAGCCAGGTGAGTGTTTCATAATGCGTATCTGGAATTACATCGCCACCTTCAACCCGACCAAGCGCGTAGATATACAAAGATAATGGTCGTTTGGCAGTTATCCTTGAATCCAGCAAGCGCAAACTACCTGCAGCAGCATTCCTCGGATTGGCAAATATTTTATCACCGGATTCACGTGCATTTTGATTCAGCTTTTTAAACCCATTTTTATCCATAAACACCTCACCTCGAACCTCAAGCAAGGTGGGAATTTTATTACCAGACAATTTAAGCGGCAGATGTTTAATGGTTTTTAAATTAGGCGATATATTCTCCCCCGTATAGCCGTCCCCACGTGTGCCTCCCGATACAAAAACACCCTGATCATAAATCAAACTCACAGCCAATCCGTCAAGCTTAGGCTCAGCAACATAGTCAATACTAATGTCAGAATCAAGCTCCAGCCTGTCATGCAGACGATTGTCAAATTCCTTCAGTTCCGTCTTTGAAAATGAATTAGAGAGAGACAACATGGGAAGTATATGCTTAACGCTCTCAAACGCCGATAAAGGTGGGGCGCCAATCCGCTGTGTCGGCGAATCCTCAGTTCTTAATGATGGCTGTTCTTGCTCTGAATTTTCAAGCTCCCGAAACAGTCTATCGTATTCAGGATCACTGATTTCTGGCGCATCCAGGACATGATAACGATGATTATGATAATGCAGTAGAGAACGAAGTTCTTCGGCACGCGAGCGCATTTTATTGCTCAATTCAGGCATAGGCAGAATTCTAAAAACTTATTTTTACTAACGGACTTTTGCCGCAAAATATTTCTGTCGATGCATATATTGGTAAATTTCTTCCCGCATATGTTGAATCGTCTGTTTTGTTAAAGTGCTGCGCTGGCTATCGCGCACGGAAGCACCCAGTGTCCTTGCTATATCACTTGCCTCACTGACTAAAACCTCAAACAGAACATCAGCAGCTATAGGTCCCGGCAATTGCAAAAAAAGCGTAACACCGGGCGTTTCCAAGCTCGCAATATCATTTATATCGAAACTACCAGGTTCAATCATATTAACGATAGAGAAAATTTTCTTGCCTTTGTAACGAGAATGAAAAATTCCCATTTCTCCAAATTCATAGCCACGCTGAGAAAATATTGCATACATTTCAGCACCATCCATTGTCGCGCCTTCAGCAGCCATAACACTGATTGAAATTATTTTTTCTTCACTGCTTTGAACCGTTTTCTCATTGCCTGCGCGGGCTGCTGATGCTGCCATCCGTTCTTTTCTTTTTGGCGTCAATTTTGCGCTGAAAGATTCGATTTTCTCAGCAATTGAGGCGAATAAACGCAGTTGCTGTACTGTATTTGTGGACCCTTGCGGTAAATCCTCCAGCGGTGTAAAAAAATCCATGTCATCATCGTCTATACGTTGATCATCAACACCATTATTGAGATTAATCGAAGGTTCAAATCGGTCAAAAGCATCAGGCTCTGTTGCAACTGGCTCCCTCGCGTTTGTCTGACTCCGCTCCGCTCTATGGTCAGTAAACAATGGATCAACATCCTCTTCGTTTGGCCTACCCATATAGTTGGAGTCACTTCGCTTTCGGCGTCCCGAAAAAACCATATAAACAAGCAGTAATATACCAGCAATCAATAGTATCCAACGGAAATATTCCATACTTTACTTGCCCTCTATTTGCTAGTGTAGTGATGACTACACACGTGCTTAAACTGCGGAATACGATCCCACATAGTTGTGCTTAAAACAATCCGCCCACTTGTTATCTTGTGTCTTATTCAGATAAACACCAACTCAACGATACTTGCTGATCGAGTTCTCAAACACATTCATCTTTGCAGTTTTTTTGACCAGAATTTACTACGCTGGCAAATCAGTTCTCTACAGCTGTACGACCGCAGGTGGGTTGATTTTAGTTGATCCTTGGACTTACACTAAACTTTTGGTGTTTATTAAAATATTATGCATCAACCAAACGAGAAGCTTCTTCTACATCAACCGCCACAAGCCTTGAAACACCAGGCTCTTGCATCGTAACACCCATTAGCTGGTCCGACAGCTCCATAGTACCCTTATTGTGTGTGATGAAAATAAACTGTATACGCGCTGACATCTCCTTAACTAAATCACAAAATCGTCCCACATTAGCATCATCAAGAGGCGCATCGACTTCATCAAGCATACAAAAAGGTGATGGGTTAAGTTCAAAAAATGCAAATACCATGGCCACTGCTGTTAAGGCCTTTTCACCACCTGATAAAAGGTGAATATTACTTACCCGCTTACCAGGTGGTTGAGCAAGAACGGTTACGCCTGTATCCAGTAAATTATCTCCGGTCATTTCCAGCATGGCCTGTCCACCACCGAACAAGCGCGGGAAAAATTCTTGCAGTTTGCTATTCACCTTATCGAAGGTTTCTCTAAATCGTGATTTTGTTTCTCTATCGATTTTTGCTATTGCTGACTCAAGTGTCTGTAAAGCCTCAACCACATCAGAATATTGACTATCCAGATATTGTTTGCGCTCCAGCTGCTCCTGGCATTCATCAATTGCAGCGAGATTGATGGGTCCCAGCCTGTTGATATTACTTGAAATCCTCTCCAGTTGATCTTCCCAATTATCGATGCTCGCATCTTCTGGAATAGTCTCTAATAATTCTTCCAGAACAAAATCAGCTTCATTGATTTGCTCTACAATTGTTTTAATACGGACATTGATTTCTTGTATCTCCAGCTTATCGTTCTGTAGTCCATCACGTAACGAGAGAGCCTGCTTTTCGTAGCGAATCCGACTTTGCTCATGATCACGAAGTCTCTGATCTATGGTTTCTACTTCAGCCCGCACAAGTGATAAATTTTTGTCACTGATCAGTCTTTGCTGTAGTAAATTCTCAAGCAAATTTTTCTGCTCATGAATGGGTGTTCCCTCATTCTCCAGCGTATTCTGCAGCGCTTCCTGACGTAATAGAAACTGCTTGTATTGAGCGCTCATTCGCTGCAATCCTTGCTCCTTCGCATCTATAGTTGAACGGGTGGATTCGATACGAATTGCAATTTCCTGACCCGCATCACGATCAGTGTTTACACGCGTCTTTGCAAGCATTACAGCCTGCTTAATTGTTTCACGTTTGATCTGCAGTTGATCCCGCTCAACAGAAAACACTTGAATGAGTTGCAGTGATTCTGCCCGACGCTCCCTCGCACTATTAAAATCCTCGGTTTGTTGCTGCATCTGCCGTTTGCCGTGATCCAGCTCATCAAGTAGAGTTACACGTCTTTTTTGTGCTTGATCCAATTGATGCTGTTTACCACTTAACATCGACTTTACTTCAGATAATTTCCTTAGCGCCTGATTAAGCGTTTGCTGGTTAGTGTCACGTCGTGCTTCAGCCTCCTGCAACTTAAAAGTAAATACTTCAAGTTCATCTTGCAGAGATCCAACCCGGTCTTCAGCCTGACTTAACGCGCCCAGTACATCCATCAATTCCTGTTCTCGGGCCAACACACTGTTTTCCTGGTCGGTTTCGCCTATTCGTAACCAGGTTTTACCTACCCAGACACCGCGCCTTGTGACAATGGATTCACCTTCCCTCAGTTTATTGCGTATTAATAGTGCTGCTTCCAACGTATCGCTGATGTAAACACCCGCTGTCAAATCACTAACAGGGAGATCGGATTCGATCTTACTCATTAGCATATCCCCCCGCGATGCGGTTATATCCCTATTTGCGGCCATCTCAATCAGAGATAATTTACCTTTTGAAAAGTCAACAAGTACACCGCCAAGCCCATCAATACCATCAACACAAACAGCTTCCAGATGTCGCCCTAACACAGCTTCTGCAGCTTTCTCCCATCCACTTGCAACTTTGATTTGCTGTGCCAATCGAGGTCGGTCAGCTAATCCATTACGCTGCAACCACTGCACTGCATTACGTTCGTCCTGCCCTAATGCCGCCTGCTGCAATGCTTCCAGAGAGGCTTTGCGCCCTAACAATGCCTGCACCTGACCGCGAGATTCGTCCAGCTGAGCTGCGATATCCTGCTGTGTATCACGAACTCTCTGCATATTTTCAGTACTATCCAGTAGTACCGATTGAAAGCGGGATTCTTTTTCCTGAGCCTCCTGTTCCTGGATAATCAGCGTTTGAATGTCGGTGTTCAGCGCTTGCGTGTCCAACGCCTCTTGCTCAAGATCCAGACGCTGAATCCGTTTGTCCAGTTCTTCCAGGCTTTTCTCAAACTGGTCCATACGAGACAATTCTATTTCAGCAGTCTGCGTAGACTCACTGCTTCGCTGACTAAACTGATCCCATCGGCTTTGCCACTCAGAGGACTCGTTCTCAGCTTGGGTTAAAACTTCAGATGAATATTTTTGCTGTTGTTGTAATTGATCAAAATCCGGTTCATCGACTTGCATTGATTCATAGAGTTGTGCTACTCGTTGCTCATCCTGACTAATATGCGCCTCAGATTCAACAGCCGACTGAATAACTTGTTCCAGCTCCCGTTGCTGGCGACTACGGTTTTCTTGACTATGCTGAATTTGCTGTTCGATTCGACTTACGTCTGCGCCCAGACGATAAAATTCTGCCTGTATAGCGTTGAATTCATCAGTCGCGGTAATATGTAGCTCTCTTTCTCTTTCGATAGCCACTTCAGAGGCACGTTGCTCAGCAATAATACCTTCCAGTCTGACCTCGTTTTGACCAATTTTCTCGTCACGCCCATCCAGTTGAGCAAAATATTCTTGCCAACGTAAACCCAGTAGCTGGGTCTTCTGTTGTCGTTCTTGAGATTTAAGATTCTTATATTTTTCAGCGATTGTGGATTGCCTTTTTAATCGTGTCAGTTGTTTATCAACTTCTTCACGCAAATCATTAAGGCGATCAAGGTTATCCCGCGTATGACGGATCCGGTTTTCAGTTTCTCGTCGCCGTTCCTTGTATTTGGATATGCCGGCCGCCTCTTCAAGATAACTACGCAAGTCATCCGGTTTAGCTTCGATAAGCCGGGAGATCATTCCTTGTTCAATAATTGCGTAGCTGCGTGGACCTAAGCCAGTGCCCATGAAAATATCGGTAATGTCACGGCGTCTGCAGCGACTACCATTAAGAAAATAGGCGGACTGTCCTTCGCGCGCGACTTGTCGTCGAATAGCTATCTCAGAATATTGTGCGTATTGTCCACCCAAGCTACGTTCGCTGTTATCGAAGATCAGTTCAACTGACGCCTGGCCTACTGGCTTTCTGGCACTTGAGCCGTTAAAGATGACATCTTCCATCGATTCTCCGCGCAAGTGCTTGGCTGATGATTCCCCCATCACCCAACGGACCGCATCGATAGTATTGGATTTACCACAACCGTTCGGCCCCACTATACCAACCAGATTACTCGGCAATTTAATGGTTGTAGGGTCAACGAATGACTTAAATCCTGCGAGTTTTATTCGACTCAGGCGCATCGAGGTGTGCAGTCTCCAGAGGTTATGAAAGTGTCAAGCAGAATACCGACATGATTAAAGTACTATTACGGGCACAGGATACCAATTTCGTAAAAGCTTGCAAAGAAAACAAGCACTTTTCACATATATTTAACCAAAGCCATAGGTAGATATCGGTAACCTGCCAATGTTAAGCCAAAGTAAAAACCTCTACAATGTGAATGAGTCACAGCATCATTCAAGCGGGACTAAATAATTAGACCTGGAATTGCAGACATCCACCGAGCTTAAGAAAAATCTACTATAAGTAGATTTGGAATTTACTACTCAACTGAAAATTTCACGGTAAGCAGTACACCGATATTCGCATAAATTGATACAAAGACGCTTACTATGGTATAGATTATAACAGGAGTATATTGATGCTAAGCAGTTTCCTGCGCGGTCTCGCTTATTTAAAATCAGGATTCTCATTAATCAGAACCCCTGGCCTACGTCGTTATGTATTGGTTCCACTACTCATAAACGTTATGGTTCTCGTTCTGTTAACTTGGTTTGCCAGCGGTTGGCTTGATGGCTTCATGAGCAGCATAAACTGGCTTAACGCCGACTCCGATAGCTGGACTGGGTGGCTGGTTGGTAAATTTCGCTCCCTGCTCTGGATTGCCTTCGCTATTATGGCTCTTATAGTCTTTACCTATACATTTTCATTGCTTGCAAATTTCTTAGCCGCACCATTTAACAGCTTATTGGCGGAAAAAGTTGAAATGCATTTGCGGGGTCATCAGGGAATCACAAGCAATGAGTCCATGACCGATATCATCAAGCGCGTTCCCAAAGTGCTTCTTTCTGAGACTGCTAAAATTCTTTACCTATTAAAATGGATTATTCCGCTGATGCTGATTTATTTTGTTCCAATTATCAACATTTTCGCACCAATAATTTCATTCTTGTTTGGTGCCTGGATATTAAGCCTGGAGTACATAGACTATCCCATGAGTAATCACGGCTTATTATTTAGACAAATTAAAAAAAATCTTCGCCAAAAGCGTAATCTGGCTCTTGGATTTGGTAGTGCAGTGACCCTCTTAACGGCTGTTCCTGTGCTTAACCTCGTTGCTATGCCGGTTGCGGTTGCCGGAGCCAGTAAACTCTGGGTTGAAGAATTTTCTAAATCGGATACCAAGGAATCTGCATCATGACCCGATTACCTCTATATATACTGGTCGGGTTATCCCTGCTTCCACTAACAATTTTTGCCATGGACTTACCTGAGGCTCAGTTTACGCCAGGTGGCGTAGCCATTATTGAACTTGCCAACACAGATTCGGCAAAACCGATTGCTACATTCAGGAAAAAAAAGGTTATGGTTGTGGCGCATCGGGGAAAATGGTTGGCAGTGGTGGGGCTGCCATTGAACATAGAGGCAGGGGCCAACAGTCTTGAAATTAAAGTACCTGGCAAAAATAACTGGCTGCAAAGACACTTTGTCATTAAAAAAAAGACCTATCCAGAACAGCGATTAACGATCAAAAATAAACGCAAGGTTGACCCTAATAAAGAAGATATGAAAAAAATCCGTGCTGACAGAATCAAAATTGCTAAAGCAAAAGGTCACTGGAGTGACAAAATAATGGCTTCTCGATTTAACATCCCGGTTAAGGGTATTCGCAGCAGCCAGTTTGGATTAAAACGCTTTTTTAACAATAAACCTCGTCGACCACACGGTGGCCTTGATATAGCGGCTGAAAAAGGCACACCCGTCTACGCACCTGCTGATGGCACGGTGATTGAAGGTGATAATTTCTTTTTCAGTGGGAATTGTATATTTATTGATCATGGCCAGGGACTACAAACTTTTTATGCACATCTGAGTAAAATCGATGTGAAACCCGGTCAAACGGTAAAACGCGGAGATAAAATTGCAGAAGTTGGTGAGAGTGGACGCGTCACAGGACCGCATTTACATTGGTCTGTAGGCCTGAATCAAACCTGGGTTGATCCTGATTTATTTTTGAATTAATACGATCAATGCTATCGATAATGCAAAAAAGATTCGCTTTTTATCATTAAGCATAAACCGGATTTAAGCCTACGGAATAGCAACCGTATAAACCACATTCGCCGCTACTGATTTTACGCCTTTTTCAAATCCAAAGTAATTTGGAATTTCATAAGTATTTGTAAATCGGACAGATTGTTCAGCGATGGTGCCAGCATTTAGAGCTGTTCTTCGATTACCTTCAAAAACCAGCCGCTCGACACTTAGATTATTCATGAACCCATTATTCGCAACGCCTGCAATCGGATTACTGTCGGTGTGTGGAAATTGAGCAGCGGAGCCATAACTTATTGGACCATCAGTCCCACTGAGCTTAACTGAAAGCGTTCGGTATATATCTTCCAAACCCGCGGTTACATTGGAATTTGCAACATCCAGTGTTGCTTGAGCTTTGATGGAAAATGCCGTATTTGATGCTATATAAAAGCTACTTTGCAGTTTATTGATGGTCGCCGTCACTGATTCTGTTGGAGAAAAGGCCGAAAAAGAGTCCCCGGCATCAAGAACGCCAATTTGTCCTCCATCAACCAGAGCTTGTCCCGAAACCTCAAGCAAGTTAGTTTCAGCGCCACTAAACTGTTGCAGGCTTCCAGTAATAACGGGCTGTACATCTCCTGCAATCAAGTCAAGGTTGCCAGAGCCAAAATCAATAATTAGATCAGCGACAGTAGCGTTGCCGGTACCATCACCTCCCCATACAACAACCACACCGCCTATTTTAAATTTAGGTGAATCTATAATTACTGAGTTTACGTTTGTAGAGATAATGGCTGCTAAAGTGAAAATACCAGCCTTGATGAGCAATTTATGGTACTTATAAGTCATTAATAATTCCGATATTAACTATTTAAAGTCTTTTCAGACTTCAGAAACATCAACATTCCATCAGCAAGACTGCTCAGCCGCTACCTCCATAAGCCAAAATTGATAATTGTGTCCACTAATTAGCCAACAAAGTGTCTATTATTTGACCAATTTCACCTTACTACCTAAGCTTTTTGTACGCTTTAAGTTTTTCTTACACAGCATATTAGTCAAATTCAACCACCTTTGCCTGGCAGCAACAGACAACTAAACTGAACAATATTGTTATAGACAAATATTTTATTCAGTATTTTTTTCACCCTACTTGCATTAATGATTGCAGCCGAAAGATAAATATTTCAAGAATTCTTCGAGCCAACAGATTCCGGTTAAATTCAGCAATAATGTTCAACTGTTTTTCTGTACAAATCAGCTGCAAACTTAATCGGCTTAAATAGATACCTACTGAGAGAAATTCCACCAAACATTGATCTCAGTCGCATTATCTTATGAATCCAGTATTCGATCGGGTGCCGAACATTTCCAGGCTCACACGACAATTGCGTATGGCGGCGATAGGTGATATTTCATAGGCTTTAGCGAAGGGGCCAACATTGAGAACTTGAGTTATATAGGTACACTCACTCCGGAATCACTGCGCTTAAGTCAACTACGCATATCGTCAAAGAAATTCTTCACTCCATCCATCCAAGAGTGCTTTTGTGGACTGTGCTTCTTACCCTTTTTACCACTCATGGTGTCATTAAGCTGTTTCAGCAAATCTTTTTGCTCCAATGTAAGATTTACGGGTGTCTCCACCTTAATTCGACATAACAAGTCCCCAACGGGGCCACCATGAACAGATTTAACACCTTTATTGCGAAGGCGAAACATTTTATCAGCTTGCGTACCCGCAGGTACCTTAAGACTGACCTTGCCGTTTAATGTTGGGACTTCCAACTCGCCACCCAAGGCAGCGGTTACCATATCAATCGGCATAACACAATGCAGGTCGGAACCGTCACGATCAAAGATTCTATGCTGCTTGACTGATACAACCACATATAAATCACCCGGTGTACCACCTTTTTCAGCGGCCGCTCCCTCACCTCCAAGTCGTATTCGATCACCTGTATCGACGCCTGCCGGAATTTTAACAGAGAGCGTTTTTTCTTCTTTTACGCGCCCCTCACCATGACAACTTGAGCAAGGATCTGAAATGGTTTTACCTGAGCCGCGGCAAGAGGGACAAGTCTGTTGCACAGAGAAAAACCCCTGCTGCATACGCACCTGACCCATCCCATTACAGCTGGAACAAGTAGATGGAGAAGTGCCTGGTTTTGCACCACTACCATCGCAAGTCGTGCATCCGACCATAGTGGGTATTTTGAGCTTCACATCGGTCCCGGCGACGGCATCTTCCAATGATACCTGTAAGTTGTATTGCAAGTCGTCGCCGCGCGACACACGCTGACCGCGAGCACGTCCACCACCAAATATATCACCAAAAACATCGCCAAATATATCGCCAAAATCAGCACTTTGACCGCCACCAAAACCGCCTCCTTGCCTGACACCTGCATGTCCGTATTGATCATATGCGGCCCGCTTCTGTGGATCATTTAGTACCTCAAAAGCCTCTTTAGCCTCTTTGAAGCTAGCCTCTGCATCGGGATTATCCTGATTACGATCTGGGTGGAATTTCATAGCCAGTCGTCGATAAGCTTTTTTTAATTCAGCAGCACTGGCGTTTTTTGCAACAGACAGAACTTCATAATAATCTCGTTCGGACATAAATCACTTCTCGTTAAACTGCAAAATCCGTAGGTTGGCTAGTGTAGTGTTTCATACAAAGTAGGTATATAGACGAGCCGAGAGAGGTTAGCTGTCAGGCGCGTCCTCGCCGGGTTAGCACTCTATCTCAAGAGGGGCGCAAAGCTTACCGCTCCTGCTCACGCCCCTGACCTACGTCCTGTAGGCCACACCGCAGATGACCATTCTCGGCTCGCCCTGCGGAAAGCCATTAAAAACGCGATTGCGGTGTTGCAGTCCTTGAAAAGGACCCGCCATTCCCTGCAGATTGCGCCTTGCACTCGCGTTTTTACTGGCTTTCTATATGCCCATTTTGTATGAAACACTACACTAGATACCAACCCCGGATCTTAAATGCCTGCCAGAAAACAGCAAAGCACAGAAGCCTCTAAATGGCTTACTGCGCTCACTGTTTTTGGTTTATATCATATCGGTTTTATGCTTTTCCACTGTCATCCTTTACTTCTTCAAACTCAGCATCCACGACATCATCATCCGTACTACTATTTCCATCTTGCTCACCCGACCCATTAGCCGCTGACGCTGACTGATCAGTCTGTGCGTAGACTTTTTCAGCGATTTTTGCTGAAGCTTCACTTAATGTCTCAGTTTTTGCAACAATCACATCCTTATCATCACTAGTAAGAACTGCTCGTAACGCTTCAACAGCGGATTCAACCTCCTTCTTCTCGTCGTCTGCAATTTTATCGCCCAGCTCTTTAATAGATTTTTCACTGGCATTAATAAGACCTTCAGCTTGATTCCTTGCGTCAACCAATTCCTTTAACTTTCGATCATCATCGGCGTGCAATTCAGCATCCTGCACCATTTTGTTGACTTCGTCCTCTGATAGTCCACTGGATGCTTTTATTATAATGGATTGCTCTTTTCCTGTTGCTTTATCCTTTGCAGAAACATTGAGGATTCCATTTGCGTCAATATCGAAGGCTACTTCAATTTGAGGTGTCCCTCGTGGCGCGGGTGGAATGTCACTTAAATCAAATCGACCTAACGATTTGTTGCCGGTAGCCATCTCTCGCTCACCTTGCAATACATGCACTGTCACCGCAGGTTGGTTATCATCCGCCGTTGAAAAGACCTGTTGAGCCTTGGTTGGGATCGTCGTATTTTTATCGATGAGTTTAGTCATCACACCGCCCAATGTTTCTATACCCAGAGACAAAGGTGTGACATCGAGTAACAGCACATCTTTTACGTCGCCTCCAAGTACACCACCTTGAATTGCGGCCCCAACAGCAACAGCCTCATCTGGATTAACATCCTTACGCGGCTCCTGATTAAAAAATGATTTAACCATTTCCTGCACTTTTGGCATACGGGTCTGACCACCAACCAGGATAATATCGTGAATGTCTGAGATGGATAAACCAGCATCCTTCAGAGCTACCTTACATGGCTCAATGGTACGCTCCACCAGATCCTCAACTAAAGATTCCAATTTTGCACGGGACAGCTTTATATTGAGGTGCTTAGGTCCCGACGCATCTGCTGTAATATAAGGTAGATTTACATCAGTTTGCTGACTTGATGAGAGTTCAATTTTCGCTTTTTCGGCGGCTTCTTTCAGTCTCTGCAGAGCCAATGGATCCGTATGCAGATCAATGCCACTGTCTTTTTTGAATTCATCTGACAGATAATCGATCAGGCGCATATCGAAGTCTTCACCGCCCAGGAATGTATCGCCATTAGTTGAAAGTACTTCAAACTGATGCTCGCCATCAACTTCTGCAACTTCGATAATTGAAACATCAAAGGTTCCACCACCAAGGTCATACACGGCAATTGTTTTATCACCACGTTTTTTATCCATTCCATAGGCAAGTGCGGCAGCGGTTGGCTCATTGATGATGCGCTTGACATTTAGGCCGGCAATTTTACCGGCATCTTTAGTTGCCTGACGTTGTGAGTCATTAAAATAGGCGGGTACAGTAACTACAGCTTCGGTCACTTCGGTGCCCAGGTATTCTTCTGCTGTCTGCTTCATTTTTTGCAGAATACGTGCAGAAACCTCTGGTGCCGCCATCTTGTTGCCGTTAACTTCCACCCAGGCATCTCCGTTGTCTGCCTTGATTATCTTGTAGGGCACAAGCTTAATATCTTTTTGTACAGCATCTTCATCAAAACGACGTCCAATCAGGCGTTTAACGGCGTATACTGTATTTTGCGGGTTGGTCACTGCCTGACGCTTTGCAGATTGACCTACCAACACCTCACCATCTTCTGTAAACGCGACAATAGAAGGTGTAGTACGATCACCTTCGGAATTCTCAATAACCCGAGGTGTGTCACCTTCCATCACGGCAACACAAGAATTCGTTGTACCGAGATCGATTCCGATAATTTTACTCATTGCTAAATATCTCCAGCATGTGTAGTAACTTGGAAAATTCATCACTCACTCAAGTCACTGTTAACCTATTGAGCCACCTACAAATAATTTTCTTCATTTGCTTTGTATCACAAACACAAAGTATTGCTGATAATTAGATGCAGAATCAATATGTTACAAGATCATTGCTTGATTCTATAAATTTTCCAAATTAAAAATAGATAAACGGGATAAGTTGGCTTCGCATAAATTCAAGGCACTCAACCCATGATACTTTTAAAGTTCTAAGACTGTATAAAATCTGGGGGTTTGATGAAAAAAATCAACTGTTTCCAGAATAGATCGTTAATTATTTTGCAACTATGACCAACGCGGGCCTGATCAAACGCTCGTTAAGCGTGTAACCTTTCTGCATTACCGTGAGCACGGTATTGGCCTCCTGATCGCTATCTTCTTGCATTGACATCGCCTGATGCAGTTCTGGATTAAATTTTTCATCTACTGGGTTCACCTCAACTACATTGAACTTATCCAACATTTGCACCAGCATTTTGGCAGTTAGTGCATAGCCTTCCTGGATTTTTTCTAGTACAGCATTTTCCGCGTCCGCAGCTTGCAGACCGATTTCCATGCTATCCAATACCGGCAGTAGCTCTTCAATCATGCCCTTTTGTCCAAATTTGCGGGCATTATCCACTTCTTGTGTTAAACGCTTGCGTGTGTTATCCATTTCAGCCTGCATCCGCAGGACGCGATCCCAGTTCTCATCTGCCTTGGCCTGCGCTTTTGCCAATGCCTCTTTTAGTTGATCCAGCTCAGAATGCCCTTCATTTTCTACACCGATATCAACTGCTTGTTCGGAAATTGTTTCATCATCTTCTGTGTTCGAGATTTCTTCCTCTGTAAGCTCATCCGAATCTTCCAGCGCTTCATCTTTCGGTGTCATGTTGGTACTCCAGTCAATAACATATGAATATGCTGCTCCATCACGGTGCAGCCCAGGACGGGCAATCATTCATCAAACAATCAAGTTGCCGAAAATCCAGTGTGATTATAAATAGGGAGTCTTATCAGGAATTCAAGGCCGCGCTGAGCAATCGGGAAGTAATATCCACAATAGGCACAACACGATCATAAGCCATCCGCGTGGGTCCCACGACACCCAACACACCGACTACTTCACCACTAATCTTATAGGGTGTACTCACCAGGCTACATTCATCCAGTACTGAATAACCGGATTCCTGCCCAATATAGATGTGTACACCTTCTGCTGAGATACATCGCTCCAGCAGGTGGTAGATGTCCCGTTTCTGATTGAAGGCATCAAATAATACTTTTAGCGTTTCCATATCAGACAAGTCGGTACAATTCATTAAATTTGTCTGACCCTCAACCACCAGCTCTTCGGTTACCGTGTTATCTGCTGGTGTGTCAAACAAGTTTGCCACACGCTCGACCATTGTTTTCATTTGCAAGGTCATATCATCCCGGCATTTTTGTAATTCATCACGAATTCGATCACGAATATCTGAAAGCGGCCTACCTGTGAAGGTTTGATTGATGAAGTTAGAGGCTTGCTCTAACTCAGCTTTTTTATAATCTCTATCCACGTGTATGATACGATTTTGTATATCCTTTTCGTTAATAACCAATACCACTAGCAATCTTCTGTCAGAAAGTGGCAAAAAATCAATTTGTTGCAGTAATTGAGTATTCTTTTTAGGGATGGTCACCACACCTGCCATCTGTGTAAAATCAGATAAAAATGAAGATGCAGTTCTCACCAATTCGCTTTCTGATTGCGCCAGATCCATAACTCTGCGCATATGCTCGACTTCGTTAGTTTCAATGGGTTGAATTTCAAGCATGCGATCGACGAACAATCGGTAGCCCCGTGTCGTTGGGATTCGCCCTGCGGAGGTGTGAGGTGAAACCAACAAGCCCAAGTGTTCAAGGTCGCACATTACGTTTCTCAACGTTGCCGGACTCAGCCCAATACCCTCCATTCGAGACAGGGTTCGTGAGCCAACAGGTTGACCATCTTTAATGTATTGATCAATAAGAAAGCGTAGAATATGTTGTTCCCGCTCAGATATTTCTGTAGAAAAATCTTCTGTATCCATAAATCCTGTTTCTTAAATTATGAACGAATGGTGACGGCTTAATTCGATCCAACGTAATGTCAGGTAATTATATCTTTCTAATGCATGACGTATAGCCCTATTATCCCTTACAATGTAGGGTTTCCAAAATAGAATTCCAAGTATGTCTAAATTCAAGACATTCGCAGTGCCTGTTGGCAACATTATAGTCGGTGGCAGTCATCCCGTGGTTGTTCAGTCCATGACCAATACTGACACTGAAGATTCAATTCGCACAGCAGCGCAAGTGGCTGAGCTGTACAAGGCAGGTTCAGAGTTAGTGCGGATTACCGTTAACACTGACGCTGCGGCCAATGCAGTTCCTGATATTGTTGAACAGCTGGATAAAATGGGCATAAATGTCCCCCTCGTAGGCGATTTTCACTTTAATGGCCACAAGCTTCTGTCGGATAACCCTGAATGCGCTAAATCTCTGGCAAAATACCGCATAAATCCTGGCAATGTTGGTCGTGGTAAGAAGAAGGATGAACAATTCTCCAAAATGATCGAGATCGCCTGCGAATTGCAAAAACCTGTACGAATTGGAGCGAACTGGGGCAGTATGGATCCAGAGCTACTGGCTACATTGCTTGACGATAACTCAAACTCCTCTATGCCATTGAGTTTGAATGAGCTGTATCAGGAAGCGGTAATAACTTCTGCATTAACCAGTGCCAAACGCGCTGAAGAAATTGGATTGACTTCAAATCAGATCATCATCTCCTGCAAAATGAGTCGTGTACAAGATCTGGTCAAAGTCTACCAAACACTTGCCAATCGCTCAAACTACGCCTTACATCTGGGCCTGACCGAGGCGGGTATGGGGTCAAAAGGAATAGTATCCTCTGCTGCCGCACTCGCAATACTTCTACAGCAAGGAATTGGTGATACTATTAGAATATCTCTGACCCCAGGACCCAATGGCAGTCGTAGCCAGGAAGTTATTGTAGCGCAAGAGATTCTACAATCCATGGGCCTGCGCTCGTTTACACCCATGGTTTCCGCCTGTCCAGGTTGTGGCCGCACAAGCAGTACATACTTCCAGCAATTAGCCGAATCCATTCAATCCTATCTAAGAGATAGTATGCCTGCCTGGAAAGACACGTTTCCAGGTGTTGAAACCATGAACGTTGCTATTATGGGTTGTGTTGTTAATGGCCCAGGAGAAAGCAAACACGCCGATATCGGCATCAGTTTACCAGGTACGGGCGAACGACCCGTTGCACCCGTTTATATTGATGGCAAAAAATCAGTTACACTAAAAGGAAGCAATATTGCAGAAGAGTTCAAAAATATACTTACTGATTATGTGCATAGCCGCTACGGTATTTAGTCGTATACCTTACGCTTATGCCTGATCCGCAACCCTGGTTTAATCATCCTGTTAACAAATACATTCAACCTAAGACAGCGTCAGTTCTGGGCGCAGGTCTGGCTGGCAGTTCAATTGCATATCACCTTGCTCAATACGGCTGGAAGGTTAAAGTGCTTGAGCGAAACTATTTGCCTGCCAGTGAAACTTCGGGCATACCAGCCGGAATCGTCAAACCTAAAGTAAATTATAATAAAAACACTCTAACTCGTTATTATAATAATCTATATCTATATTTTATTAATTATTTAACTGAATTAATTAAAGTAAATTCTTCAATATCGCATGATTTATCTGGCGCTATAAATATTAAAAATCTTCACTTTCACAATCATCACCCAAACAAATCCAACAGCACAAATCATCAATTTATAAAAAATGCTGGATGGCTCAATCCACGGGATTTTTGCCTGGCGCAATTAGGTACCTCCTCAATAGAGCTTTGTGTAAATACACGCGTTGTACAAATAAAACGTGAAAATAACCGATGGATTTGTATTGACAAAAAAGGCAACAAGGTAGCAAGCAGCCAGATACTGGTTCTTGCAAATGGCTGGGACCTCAATACATGGTCACAGGTTGATTCAATCCCACTAGATCCCATGGCAGGACAAATCTCGATTATCAGAGCAGATGCTTTCAAGCACACTTTGTCAACCGTGCATTTCGGCCGACATCACTATGTCATTCCCTACTCCACTGATCAGTACCTGTGTGGTGCCTATAATCAACGCACGACTAACACAACCGTCACACACACAGGCCATCAAAGCAACTTGGACGGGTTAAACAGACTATTTCCTGGCAATAACATCACCAGTGATCAACTTATCTCAGGTAAAACAGCAATCAGGACAGTTAGTCCGGATCACTTACCTGTAATCGGGCCTCTGCCAACCCCAGAATTCTACCGCCGATACTACAATGAACTCCACCATGGTAGAAAATCCCAAATATTTCCTTCAGCACAATATACCAACGGACTCTATGGCCTTGGCGCTCTTGGCTCCTATGGAATTACCAGCAGCCCCTTCCTGGGTAAACTGCTCGCCGACAGCATCGAAGACAATATTGACAACGCTAACCTCGAATTCTATTCGTTGTTACACCCTGCACGATTCTTGGTTCGTGAATTAAATAAGAAGCCTGCCGATCGCTCATCCTGGTTCAATAATTTGTAAGCTTGCTGCACTTTGTCACTGCAATTGGATATACTCACAGAATAATTAATACTACTGATTTAATGTCAATTGCAGAATATACAGAAAGATGAGCTAAAAATGACAAATAACCCTCTTTCACTCGCATCCGAATTCCCTCAAGCAGAATACGAAGACTGGCTGACACTGATTGAAAAACAGGCAACAGGAACTACAAGTTACGAAAAGCTTGTTAGTGAAACTTATGATGCTATAACAATCAGGCCACTGTATGACAACCTTACACAGCATTGTGCCACCCCTGGCAATTTTCCCTACACCCGGTCAACTGATCAAAAAATAAATACCTGGGCTATAGCACAGCAATACGCACACCCCGACATAGTCCATAGCAATGCGCTTATTCTTGACGATTTATCTAAGGGCGTAACACACATTCGTTTGTTAATGTCTGCTAACAACTGCAATGCCAAGGCGACGGAATCAGACAACCGGGCATCGAGTAAAGGCCTGGAATGTTATGGCCTGGATGATCTGGATAGTCTTTTACAGGGCGTTAAGCTTGAGTGGGTTCCGACAGAAATACATGCGGGCGGCTCCTTCCTGGAATATGCCACGGCATTCATGGCACTATGCAACAGACGGTCTGTGGATTGTGAAAAAATTGATACTGCATTCAATGCAGATCCGGTATCAGTTTTTGCAGATTCAGGTAATTTACCAGCAAATAGTCGTGCCATGCTGAGGCGACTTGCCATTCTGGCAGAATCCTGTTCCAAACAATACCCAAAGGTCCGCGCAGCGGGTGTTAGTGGCGCTGTTTTTCACAATGCAGGTGCATCTCAGGCACAGGAGATTGGCATCATGCTGGCCGCAGGTGTTGCCTATATTAGAGCTATGACCGCCCATGGTATAGATATAAATACAGCTTGTACGCAAATACGCTTTCGTATGACTGTTGATGCAGAATATTTTCAAAGTATTGCAAAGTTTCGATCAATACGAGAACTTTGGGCGCAGATTTGTCAACACTGCGGTGCAAATGAACACGCTTGCAAAATAGACTTGCATGGTGAAACTTCTTTTCGCATGCAGAGTAAGCGCGATCCGTGGGTTAATATTTTGCGCACTACCGTAGCCAGCTGTGCTGCCGCAATCGGTGGAGCCAAATCAATCACTTGCCTTCCACTCGATCAGGCCATGGGCCATCCGTCGAAACTTGCTCGTAGAATCAGTCGTAACACCCAACTGTTATTGCAGGATGAATCTGCAATTCATCAGATAATAGACCCGATCGGAGGATCTTATTTTATTGAAGATTATACTGAAAAACTGAGCGAAAAAGCTTGGGAGTTTTTTCAGAAAATTGAATCTAAGGGTGGTATTTTTAATAGTTTACAGGATGGTTCTTTACAATCGGATATTACAGAAATCAGAGAAAGACGCATCCATGCAATTGAAACCCGCCGCCAGCCATTGACGGGTGTAACAGAATTTGCCGATTTATTTGAAACCGAATTAATAACGGATCCGGCAGACATTCAAAAGATCAGAAAAAACACTCTGGCCCGAACAGATCAGAGTACACCCGCCCCAACTCTGGAATCAGACAACCCTGACATTACCACAATGGTAGAGGCACTTGAGGAAGGTGTTTCCACACCAGGACTCTCAGAACAAATCAAAGGTCATAAACACCATTGCACCCAACTAAAGGCCGATCGTCTGGCTAGTCAGTTCGAAGCACTTCGTGAATCCAGCGATGTTTATTTTTCCAAACATGGCGTAAGGCCAGCTGTTTTTGTCATAACTATAGGCTCCTCAGACCAATATAGTTCGCGCTTAGGCTATATTAAAAATTTTTTTGCTGCTGGTGGCATTGACATCAATCCCTATAAAACGACAGCAGACATGGAAGTAACTGCACGATCCTGGCAAAATAGTGCACTCCCTATAGTTGTATTATGCTCAAATGATGAGAACTACGAACGATTGGGTATAGACATTGTTAAATCCCTGCGAAATGCGAATGCCCAACATCTGTATCTTGCAGGATCAATCCTGCCCAACCTTATTGACGTTCATTTATCAGCCGGTTGCAAGGCACTCGATATCCTGAAAAAGAGTCAAAAAATATTAGGAGTAGTTTAAAATGGACGGCAGTATTCCAGATTTTACGGGTATCAGCTACAAAAGAACATCAATCCGATCAACAAATCATGAGGCATCATCCCCTCCATGGAAGACACCTGAGCAAATAGAATTAAAGCCAGTATTTGAAACCCAAGACCTCAAAGGCTTGGATTTTCTCAACACCTACCCCGGGATTGCACCGTATCTTCGTGGCCCTTACCCAACAATGTACGTAAACCAACCCTGGACAATACGTCAATATGCCGGATTCTCAACTGCTGCTGAGAGCAATGCTTTTTACCGTAGAAATCTGGCCGCTGGACAGAAAGGGCTATCAATCGCATTTGATTTAGCAACCCATCGTGGCTACGATTCAGATCATCCACGGGTAAAAGGTGATGTAGGTATGGCGGGTGTAGCCATTGACTCCATTATTGACATGCGCACACTGTTTGATGGAATTCCACTGGATAAAATGAGTGTATCAATGACAATGAATGGCGCAGTATTGCCCATCCTTGCTTTGTACATTGTTGCCGCCGAGGAACAAGGAGTAAAGCCCAAGCAATTATCAGGTACAATCCAGAATGATGTTCTAAAGGAGTTTATGGTACGCAATACCTATATTTACCCGCCAAAATCCTCGTTACGAATTATTTCCGACATATTTCAATACAGCTCAAAAAATATGCCACGTTTTAACAGCATTAGTATTTCTGGCTATCATATGCAGGAAGCCGGAGCTACGGCAGATCTGGAATTGGCTTATACTCTGGCTGACGGAGTCGAATACATACGCACCGGCTTGGATGCAGGATTGCAGATTGACAATTTTGCGCCTCGATTATCCTTCTTTTGGGCTATAGGAATGAACTACTATATGGAGATAGCCAAGCTTCGTGCGGCCCGAATGTTGTGGGCTAAATTAGTTAAGCAGTTCAATCCCAAAAACCCCAAATCATTGAGCCTTAGAACCCACTGCCAAACCTCAGGTTGGAGCCTTACGGCCCAGGACGTATACAATAATATCACCCGTACTTGTATTGAAGCAATGGCCGCCACACAGGGACATACACAATCATTGCATACAAATGCATTTGACGAAGCCTTGGCGTTGCCCACGGATTTTTCAGCCCGAATTGCGAGAAATACGCAACTATTCTTACAGCAGGAAACCGATACCTGTATTACAGTTGACCCCTGGGGTGGCAGTTATTTTATAGAATCACTAACCCATAAACTCGCGAGCCGGGCTTGGCAACATATTGAAGAAATCGAGGCCCACGGAGGTATGACCGCAGCGATAAGTGAAGGAATTCCCAAACTACGGATCGAGGAAGCAGCAACTCGTACTCAGGCCAGAATTGACAGTGGGCAACAAACGGTACTCGGCATCAATAAGTTTCCACTCGATGAAAAAGAAGATATTGATGTTCTTAAAATTGACAATACAGCAGTACGTGAGAAGCAAATTGCCCAACTGAAACAACTTAAATCCGAAAGAGACGAGTCAAAGACAAAATCAGTCCTTTTGGATCTTGAGCAAGCAGCTCGAAATGACAGCGGAAACCTTCTGGAACTAGCCATCAACGCAGTCCGTCATAGTGCCAGTGTGGGCGAAATATCTTCGACATTGGAAAATATTTACGGTCGATATGTGGCAAAATCCAGCTCAGTGCAGGGCATATACAGGAGTGAGTTTAACAAGAGTGGTGAGTCCGTGACAGATCTTGAAAAAGTAATTACTGAATTTGAAAACCATGAAGGACGCAGGCCCCGTATCCTGATAGCAAAACTTGGCCAGGATGGGCATGACCGCGGGCAAAAAGTTATTGCCAGTGCATTCGCGGATATAGGTTTTGATGTCGATATTGGACCGCTGTTTCAAACCCCCGAAGAAGCAGCCCGACAGGCTGTGGAAAACGATGTACATATTGTCGGAGCCAGCTCACTCGCTGCAGGCCATATGAGTCTGGTACCAGACTTGCGCGAGGCCCTTGCAAACCTCGGACGCAGTGACATATTGATTGTAGTGGGCGGTGTTATTCCCCCGCAGGATTTCGAAGCACTATATCAAGCCGGAGCAAGTGAAATTTTTCCTCCGGGTACAGTAATAGGAGAAGCAGCTGTCAAGCTAATTCAAAAATTAAATAAAACACTTGGTTATGCCTAAGCCGTGCTTGTAAAAAAATCCCAATTATCTATAGAAGATTACGTTCAAGGGATACTTTCCGGTCAGCGGGAATTACTGGCACGTGCCATAACTTTGATCGAATCATCAAATTCAGAACATCAAAAAATGGCGCTGGAGGTCTTGGAACGAATAATGCCACATACTGGAGACTCTCTAAGAATAGGTATATCTGGCATCCCTGGAGTTGGTAAAAGCACATTTATTGAAGCCTTCGCCCTATCTTTATGCGATCAGGATTTTAAGGTTGCAGTGCTTACCATTGACCCAAGCAGTGAGCGAACAGGTGGCAGTATCCTCGGTGATAAAACCCGTATGGTGGAATTGGCTGTTCATAACAATGCATTTATTCGACCTTCTCCTTCATCGGGTAACCTGGGAGGCGTAGCACGGCGTACACGTGAATCCATATTATTAAGTGAAGCTGCAGGTTACAACCTTATTTTTGTGGAGACTGTCGGTGTTGGGCAATCAGAAACTACCGTAGCCAGTATGGTCGATTTCTTCCTCGTACTTATGCTAGCCGGAACTGGTGACGAATTACAGGGAATAAAAAAAGGCATTATTGAAATCGCCGATATGCTTGTAATAAACAAAGCAGATGGCGATCAGGCCAAAAAAGCTCAAATTGCTGCCAAAGAAACCATGCATGCTTTGAGTATTGTTTCGTCCGAATTTACCGCCTGGAGAACGCCGGTGCTAACCTGCAGTGCGCTGGAAAAAACCGGATTGGATGAAATATGGGGTAAGCTCGAATTATTTCAGGCGAAAATGTTTGAAAACGGATTATTCAAACAACGTCGCCAAAAACAACAACTGCAATGGATGTGGACTTTGATCGAACAGGAAATTATCCACTCGATAAAGAATAACCCAAACATTCTGGACATTCTGGGCAAAATTGAGAAAAAGGTAAGTTCAGGAGAGCTTCCGGTTCGAAAAGCGGTGTCATTGTTACTGGATAAATCGGCTATCAACCTGAGTCAATATTAAAACGCTTCCCATTGAGCATCACTAACATTAGCACCTATTGCATAGGCCGATTTTGCTGCCTTTAGCGTATTTTTATCATCCGAATTATCTACCGCCGTGGTAGATTGGACTACGGTCAGTTTCGCTGAAGGCTCTGCATCCCAGAGATGATCAGTTTGTCGCTGTTCCGATTCGAAAGATTCACCCGTCTTAAAAAAACTAACCTTGTCAATTAACCCCAGGGCTTGCTTCCCCATCAACTCTGATGCGACAGCTGCCTGTTCAACCAAGGTTGTATTTTTTTGAGTCATATCATCCATCTGCGTGATAGCGTGGTTGACTTGTTCAATTGCATCAGACTGCTCCTGGGAGGCAGTTGAAATTTCGGTAACAATCTCACTCACTTTTTTGATTGAGTCCATGATTTTTCCCAGCGTTTCTCCTGAATCATCGACCAGATTGGAACCTTCTTCGACCTTGGCAACGCTGTCTTCAATCAAATCCTTGATTTCTTTGGCTGCTGTAGCAGAACGACCCGCAAGATTGCGTACTTCAGTTGCAACCACCGCAAATCCTCGGCCTTGCTCACCCGCCCTCGCCGCCTCTACCGACGCATTTAAGGCCAACAGATTTGTCTGAAAGGCAATATCATCAATAACACCAATTATTGCCGCGATTTGGTTCGATGATTCAGTAATAGCCGACATTGCTGATACCGCCTGCTCAACCACTTTACTGCCATCTTCCGCCTGGGTTCTCGCCCCAGTGGCCAATTGATCTGCCAATATTGCATTGTCAGCATTTTGCTTAACCGTTGAGGTCATCTGCTCCATGCTGGAGGCCGTATCCTGTAAATTTGCCGCCTGTTGTTCGGTTCGTCCTGAGAGGTCTTTATTTGCTTGAGTGATTTCTTGCGAACCTGACATTACCTGACTGGCGCCTTCGGAAATTTGCACAACCACCTGTGTGAGCTTCTCAATGGTCATATTTACATCATTTTTAAGCAAAGCAAATGTACCTTGATACTCGGACTCCATCTTTCGTGTCAAATTTCCTGTTGCTAAAGTACTTAAGACCGTGGCAGTGTCAGATACGATGTTGTCAAAGACCTCCAACAACTGATTAATTCCGCGGCTAAGCTCCTCAAAAAAATCATTTTTATCCTGTAAACTGATTCGGCGAGTCAGATCGCCCATTAAAGCACTTTGCAAAATGTCCCGCACTTCTCTCTGTATAACAATCTCTTGATATCGGTTTTGCCACTCAATTACCAAGCCCACGCGTTCTCCATTTCCATCAATCACTGGCTTGGTAATAATGCCAAGATCAATATCCCCTATTTTTATGGTCACTATGTCTGTACCACTCGGTTTATCTATCGCCCTATGCTGAAGCGCTTGACTCTGTTGGAAAACATCCAAATTAGTGCCCACTAGGACATCGACCCTGAAGTCGTGTAACTCTTCACGAAAATCGTTTTCTACGGTATTGAAAAAAGCCTTCAACGAATCATTGATATAAACAATATTACACGCGTTGTCTGCGATCATGATATTAGCATCGACTTTGTCCAAGGCCTGCTTGATACGACTGACTTCTACCATTGCCTGTTGATCAGCATTGCCTCTGAGTTGCAAATTATCACGCATCTTTTGCAATGCGTTAAGAAGCGCACCTGTTTCATCCGCTGAACCTTCGCCTATATCAACGTGCAGGTCGTTATTAGAAATCCTATTCGCCACCTGTACCGCTTGTTCAAAAGGTTTTATGATTTTTTGTTTTATCATGAACCAGGTAAATCCAAGTATTGTAAGTAATGTAAATAGGATTGATAAAATGATGGTACGACTGACTCCATATCCATTATTGATTTGAGTATCAATATTCGTATTTACCTCCAATACACCGCGAACATCCCCTAACTTCCAATTTGCAAAGGGTGTATCCGGATGAGAATTGTGGCAATTTACACAAGCCGTATCGACCATTTTATCGGCTACTGCCACACGCACTGTATTAGCACCATTGTTTTTAGTTTTCTGGACATAAGTTCCATCGGGATTTTTTCTTAAATATTCCCAAGCGTTTTTAGCAAACTGATCCTGCTTACGAGTTTGCCTGTTTGGAAAAGGATAAGCGCTGTAAAGCTTTAGTGAGGTTTCACTGCCTTCCAGTAAGGTGCTCATATCGTGGATCAATGTCGCCGGCAAGGGAATGGTTTTATCTACGTCTGCATGATTAAACGATGCCTTTATGTCAGACACGCCGATCACTTTTTTTATAACATGCTGCGTATAATATTTACGCAATATCTTGAATTGTTTTACTGTATTTTGTGCGGTTATAGTTGCTTCCTGCACAACATTTTTTTCTTGCATGGTAGGCACAAAATAGCCAAGAACGCCAACGCAAATAACGCTCAAAATAAAAATGGGAATAACGATTTTTAAACCAAGACTGTTCTTCCAATGTATTTTTGTGTCTAAATATCCATATTCCTGTGATTCAGCAGTCACTTGCTATTCCTCCCTTTCAACCACTTGAGTGGTTTTCCATTCTATTTTCATAAACTATGCAATAATGCTTAGAATATTCCTTCTTACAATCCATCCTTGCGAGGCTATTCTGAGTCTATCTTGGGCAAACTATCTGATTTATCGGGCAATTTAATTTAGTTGTTATTGACCACAATCTTCCACTACAACTCAATACCGCTATCGGTAGAAATTTGATATCCTTAACAGGAATTAAAAATATAAAAGTGAATAAGGTTTCACTAATGCTGCGGTTTGTCCAACTGCGTCCTTACTGATCAATACCGTTCTGGTCCTTGCCCATTACACTCATGAGCGTACAATTACGCGCTTTCAATTCATAGTATTCAATCATGAAATTCTCCCGCTTTGGCGAAAAATTCACGCAACACAGTGGCATATTGCAATTAATGGACGATTTCTCTCAAACACTCAGTGGTGACCAACCCGTGAAGATGCTCGGTGGTGGCAATCCTGGCATTATCCCTGAAGCGCTGGAGCTCTATCGACAAAGTATGGAGAAAATCGTTGCCAGCCCTAAAAACTTCACTACTGCGTTTGCAAATTACGATACACCACAGGGGCGTATGTCTTTTATCGATGCATTAGTTGATTTTCTAAACGATGAGTTTTCCTGGGGTATTAGCCGTAACAATGTGGTGTTAACCAACGGCAGCCAAACTGCATTCTTTTTTCTCTTTAATCTGTTAGCAGGTAAAAGCCGTGATGGTATTTTTAGAAAAATATTACTACCACTAACACCCGAGTATGTCGGCTATGCGGATCTGTCAATTGATGAGGAAACATTCGTTTCGCAAAAACCCATTATCGATAAACTGGACGAACAAACATTTAAATATCAGGTTGATTTTGGAGCGCTTCCAGATAATCCGGCTATATCTGCAATTTGCGTATCCCGTCCAACCAATCCAACGGGTAATGTGCTATCTGATGAGGAGATTAAACATTTAGACAAAATTGCAAAACAACGGGATATTCCTCTCATTATCGATAACGCTTATGGCGCGCCCTTTCCTTATATCATCAATAATGAAGTCAAACCAGATTGGAATGACAATACCATAATGTGTATGAGTCTATCCAAACTGGGCCTGCCAGCTTTACGTACTGGCATTGTTATCGCAAACGAGGAAATAACCAAAGCACTCTCTTCTCTCAATGCAATTGTGAGTCTGTCGCCTGGTGGTCTAGGACCCTCTTTAATGATAGATCTGATCCAAAGTCGAAAGATTCTTGAACTAAGCAGAAACATTATCCGTCCTTTCTATGCCAAAAAAGCGGATTTGGCTAAACAATGGTTTAATGCTGAGATGGATGGCATCGAGGCCTATTGTCATAAACCTGAAGGCGCAATTTTTTTATGGTTTTGGTTCCCAGGTTTACCCATCACTGTCGCTCAATTGTACAAACGATTGAAAAAAAGAGGCGTATTTATAGTACCTGGGCATTACTTTTTTCCAGGAATAACTGATAAAAACTGGCGCCACCCTCATGAGTGTATTCGAGTTTCCTATGCCCCTGCGGATGATGACGTACAGAAAGGTATTGAGATCATAGGGCAGGAAGTAAAACGCGCTTTTGCTGGTGCGAACTCATGATACCCGATCAGACCCTCATAAGTATTCGCTATGCAACGCTTAAAGATGTACCGTTAATTGCGGCATTTAACTGTGCAATGGCGCTAGAAACTGAAGATAAAAAACTGGATCAACAACAGGTAGAGCAAGGCGCAATAGGCATGATCGCAGACAAAGCCCGCGGATTTTATTTAGTCGCAGAATACAATGGCGAAGTAAAAGCCTGTCTAATGCTTACCTATGAATGGAGTGATTGGCGCAATGCAGATTTTTGGTGGATACAAAGCGTTTTTGTAACACCGGACGCACGCCGACAAGGTTTATTTAAGGCGCTATATCAGCAGGTAAAAAAACTTGCCCTCTGCAAATCAGCTTGTGGTTTGCGACTCTATGTAGAAAAAGTCAATTCCCGGGCGCAGCATACCTACCAATCACTGGGTATGAGTGAGTGTAAATATTTAATGTTTGAAGAGTCTCTGGTACATCCGACGCAGGCTATCGGGGAATAAAAACAGCCATAGTAGGAAATTCTTGGCTTTACGACATGGAATTTCGCCGACTGCTTTCATACTTTTACAACTAATAAAGATCGACACATTTGAATACAGAGACTTTTACACCCGGACAACGATGGATAAGCGAGTCAGAGTCTGAACTTGGTTTAGGGACAGTACTCACCAGCGGTGCGCGACAGGTAACGATTGTTTATCTGAGCTGTGGTGAGACTCGAACTTACTCTACTGAAACCGCACCTCTGTCCCGAGTCATATTCAATAAAGGAGATCAGGTAGAGAGCCACGAAGGCTGGAAATTAACAATAACAGAAGTGCAAAATGTAGATGATCTCATCATCTATCGTGGGTTGAGAGCTGATGGCTCAACTCGGGATCTACCTGAAACCAGCCTAAGCAATCTTATCCAGCTAAACAGTCCGCTTGACCGTCTGCTTACTGCCCAACTTGATGAAAATAAATGGTTTGAGCTTCGTGCAGATACGTTTAATGCACTACATAATCAGTCACAATCTGAGATATTCGGCTTATCAGGAGCGCGTGTAGAGTTAATACCCCATCAATTTTATATAGCCAAGGAAGTAGGTAGTCGCGTTTCTCCACGAGTACTGCTCGCCGACGAGGTTGGCCTTGGCAAAACAATAGAAGCGGGACTCATTATTCACTACCAGCTATTGCGGGAGCAGATCCAGCGCGTATTGGTGATTGTGCCAGACGCACTTGTACATCAATGGTTAGTAGAAATGCAACGCCGCTTTAATCTTCATTTTCAGATTATGGATGAAGAAAAGTACCTGGCGATTAAACACGAAGACAAACAGATTAATCCCTTTTCCAGTTCTCAGCTTGTACTTTGTAGTTTATCATTTCTCCTAGAATCTACTGACATTCAAACTGACGTAAATTCTGCCGGATGGGATACTATCGTTCTGGATGAAGCACATCACCTGGAATGGAATGAATATGCCAGCAGTGAAGCATATTCGTTGGTTGAAAAACTAGCAACCTCAGCCCCTTCTTTATTATTGCTAACAGCAACTCCGGAGCAACTTGGGCCTGCAGGACACTTTGCCCGTTTACGATTACTTGATAACGCCCGCTTTAGTCAACTATCGAGCTATATTGAGGAAGGTAAGCACTATCGCGAAGTGGCAAAGTTTGCTGATTTACTCCATTCGAGATGTGCTATCGACGAAGATCAGATCGGTAAACTACCCCTATCTATAGGTTCTGAGTTTATATCCGAGGATGAATGGTTAAATCTGCACGATTGCGACAACGAACAAAATCTTCAATTTCGCAGGAAACTACTCCGGCGCTTGATCGATACGCACGGAACCGGTCGCATATTGTTTCGTAATACAAGGTCGGCAATACATGGATTCCCCAGCCGACACCTGCACCAATACATTTTACCTAAGCAGACACAAACTATAGATGCAATACTTAACTGGTTGAATGATTTTTTGCGCCAGCAGTATCCGGAAAAATGCCTTTTAATTTGCTCATCTACCGATAGAGTCCTCAGATTATATGAAGGTTTACGGGTAAAACACGGTGTGCATGGCGCTATATTCCATCAGGATATGAGTATCGTTGAGCGTGATCGTGCAGCGGCCTGGTTTGCCAATCCAGAAGAGGATTGCCAATTATTAATTAGCTCTGAAATCGGTAGTGAAGGTCGAAACTTTCAGTTTCTTCATCACTTAATCCTTCATCAATTACCATTCAATGCAGATCTGTTAGAACAAAGAATCGGGCGCTTGGACCGCATCGGACAACGTATGGATATTGAAATTCACATACCTTATCAAGCAGATTCAAGCGATAACAAGCTGGTTCGGTGGTATCATGAGGCACTTGATGCATTTGAAAAAACCTGCTCCACTGGATCGCATGTTACCTCAATGCTACAAAACAGATTCAATAATGTCATGGAAAATCATGATATTGACAGTCAGGCATTCCAGGAATTGCTCGACACAGGCAAGTCATTATCGCTTAGAAAAAACGAAGAACTGGAAAGCGGCCGGGATCGTTTACTCGAACTGAATTCGAATCAACCTGAAGTGGTCGAAAAACTCATTGAGCAATTACGAGAACAAAACACAGATCCACTGCTCTCTCATTATATGATGAATGTATTCGATTGCTTTGGTGTTGAGTTTGAAGAACAATCCAATCATACCTGGATCCTTAATCCGGGTCGGCACATGACCGTCAGTCACTTTCCCAGTATTCCCGATGGCGGGGTAACAGTATGTTTTGATCGCCATGAAGCGCTGGCAAGGGAGGATATTGAATTCATAACCTGGGATCATCCTATGGTTTTGGGTGCTATGGATTTGATTACCACCAATCCCTATGGCCAAGCCAGTCTTGTAATCATTGAACAGAAGAATTTACCTCATGGTGCACTTTATATTGAGTCTTTGTTTCGCGCTCATTGTACAGCCAATAGTGCCATGAATCTGCAACGATATTTGCCACCACAAGCCCTGCGCTTTGTGATCAGTGATTCCATGCAGGATTTGTCAAAGATACTTGCAGTAGATCAAATTAAAGCCATTATGCACCCGGCTGAGAAATCTCAGACACGCACATTCATTAAAACCCGCGCAGCTGATGTGAAATTGATGGTCGCAGAAGCACAGCGCCTTGCGAAAAAACGATTACCTGAATTGGCTGAATCCGCACGGCTTAAGATCGAAACAGAATTAGGAGGAGAAATCAATCGTTTGTGTAATCTTAAAGAACATAATACGCTCATACGTGATGATGAAATCTCTGGTTTGGAAAACCGCATGAGCGAACTTTTGTCTGCACTACAAGGTGTGACGGTACAGTCGATCGCAATAAGAGTATTGGTTAATATTCACTAACGCAATAAATTAAACAAACTGAGTGGTTTCAACGCCGTCTGGCAGAGGTAATACAATGGCTTTTAAAATCGTTTCATTTAATGTCAACAGCGTCCGGCTTCGCCTGCCCCACTTGCAGGTCTTGATCGATAAACATCAGCCAGACATAATTGGACTACAGGAAACCAAGGTGACTGATGAGGAGTTCCCTGTAGAGGCGATAGAATCCATGGGCTATCATGTTAATTTCTCTGGGCAGAAAACCCATTATGGCGTTGCACTCTTGTCAAAGATTCCCTTCAAGAGCAGGATTAAAGGTTTTAAAACTGATAAAAAAGATGCCCAGAAGCGCCTGGTAGGTGGAACCTTTACTCTGCAAAACAACCAAGAACTGGCGGTAATCAATGGCTACTTCCCACAGGGGGAAAGCCGTGACCACCCTATTAAATTTCCGGCTAAAGAGAAATTTTACCAGGATCTACTGGTTCTTTTGCAGCAGTATCGACAGAATGATCAGCTTCTTGCCGTCATTGGCGACTTCAATATTGCCCCGCTTGATCAGGATATTGGCATAGGACCCGACAACGCTAAACGCTGGTTAAAAACCGGCAAGGCGAGTTTCCTACCGGAGGAACGCGAATGGCTTCAATCTGTTTTTGACTGGGGTTTAACCGATAATTACCGCAAGTTATACCCCAACAACAATGATCGCTTTAGTTGGTTCGACTTCCGCAGCAAAGGATTTGACCGTGATCCGAAACGCGGTTTAAGGATAGATCACATTCTTACCAGCCAACCTTTGACAGATAAGATCATAGATTCTGGTATTGACTATGATACTCGTGCAATGGTTAAACCATCAGATCATTGTCCTGTTTGGAGTGAGTTTGATATTTAGATATTCTGCTAGGATCCGAGTTACGTCTGGGAAGACGTGTATTAACTGAATAATTACCGAATAGAAGGGCTAAGGTGGGTAATGGATAATTCCCAATAGCCGTATTAATAAAAAATAAGCAACCCCCAGGTCAATATAAGTAAACACACTGCGAGTAATACTGCTGCTGATCCCATATCCTTTGCCCGACCTGCATATTCATTCCATTCCGGGCCAAATCGATCAACTACAGCCTCAATTGCAGAATTAAGTAATTCAACAACTAACAACAACAACACACTGGCTGCCAATACAATTTTCTCTACTGCACTGTCCCCTACAAAAAAAGCAAGTGGCAGTAAAACCACACTGAGCCACAGTTCCTGTCTGAACGCTTCTTCAGAAGTATAGGCCGCACACAACCCTTGCCAAGAATATCGACAAGCGTTAAGCAGTCGAGGAAATCCACTTGCTTCGTTTTTCATTGTTCAATGGTCAGTGTTATTTTTTTTAGGTGATACAGGCGAAAATTTAATTGGGAATTCTACTGCTTGCTTATCATTCTGTGGTCTGCTCTGAAAGTATTTATTGCCGCTTAAAATAGCAGAAATTCCGTTCGTATCCAATTTAATATCATGTAGCAGGACAGCAAAGATATGTAAAACAAGAAATATAAGAATAATACCTGCACCAAACTGATGAATTCCTGTAAGACTGATAAAAGGTCCAAAGTAAACCTTACCTATAGCAAATCCTGTTAAGACCATAATAGTGGCAAAAAATAAAAATGCTAAATAGACAGGCCCCCAAAAAGGATTGTGTGCATACCAAACCGATAACTCACTTTTACCAAGCGATAAATAAAAGCGTAGATGTTCTTTGATTACTTCTGAATAATCAGTTTTTACTAAGCAATCCGACAGTCTCTCACTGCCACCCCCGTTAAAAAGCAGATAAATTCGAAATAACAGAGAGGCAGAGAATATATAGCTTGCAAGGATATGATACCCACGTGCCGAACCCGACACATCTACTCCTAATCCAGACACCCAGGCTGTTACAAACAGCAATATAGAACTAAGGCCCAACAAGCCATGCGTCAAACGTATTCGTGCACTCCAAACGGTGGCTCGATTAATGACAACATCCATAGAAATAGTTTCTACACCTGGAAAAGACTGATTATAACACGCCTTTTTCCAATGCTTTTCTCCTTAGTAAATTCACCGGCTACGGTCACGCGCCATTATTTTCTTCTATTGTTTTTGCAGTGAGGAACAGTTGATTAAAAATAAAATTTAAAGCCAAAGGTAAAAGCGCTCACCTCATCAAATACACTTTTGTCATGCAGATAATTTATATAGTCCAATGAAATATCCATGTCCTCTGAAAGCAATGTTTCAAAACCAACGCCATAAGCAAATCCCAATGTTTCGTCAGTAAAATCTCTACGACCAATGGTTTCAGTAATAGAAAGTATGGAATAGCCTGCCAAGCCATAGAACGAGGAAAATCTACCTAATGGAAAGATACCTTTTAGAAATAATGCAGCAAAATCGGCGGACCAGTCAGCCTGAAATTGCTCATCGACGTCCACAGTCAAGCCCAATTGAGCTTCGATATCTATATAAGGCGCAATAGATTCACCCAGTCTTAAACGTAAGTTACCAGGTTCTATCCTCTCACCAATTTTATTATTAAGGGTAACTGCAGATGCGTCCAATCCAAAATAGCTATCGGCTATCACATTAGTTGATGCCAAAAACACAAAAGACATTAGAAACAAGACCATGCCCATGATATAAACCCAAAGACGTTGTAGATCAAACTACATTAGCAGCAGCCGTCTGAACACACTCTGAATCATGCCTCTGCGTGGATCAGAGCCGTATCAATCACTCATATACGTACTGAGCGGCGGGCAACTGCAAACAAGATGCTTGTCACCAAAGACATTATCTACCCTGCCAGTAGGTGGCCAATATTTGCTGTATTCAGTATTTTGTGTAAATGGGTAGGCAGCATACTGCCGACTATACACATGATTCCAGTCATCTGAAAGCAACATCTCGGCGGTATGGGGTGCATTACACAATGGATTATCAGTAGCCGGCCATACACCGGATTTTACCTTCATTGCCTCGTCGTAGATCAACAACATTGCGTCACAGAATCGGTCCAATTCATTCAGTGACTCACTTTCTGTGGGTTCAACCATAAGTGTACCAGGCACAGGAAAGGACATGGTTGGAGCGTGAAAACCAAAGTCCACCAGACGTTTTGCAATATCGTCTACCGAAATGCCAGCTTCATCCTTTAGGTTACGTGTATCCAAAATACACTCATGAGCCACAAATCCATGCTCCCCTGTATACAACACTTTATATTTTACTGATAGCTTCTTTGCAATATAATTTGCATTAAGAATTGCAATCTCAGTGGCGCGCTTTAATCCGGCCCCACCCATCATGCGAATATACATCCAGGTTATAGGCAATATCAATGCACTCCCCCAAGCTGCACTACTAACCACACCATTTGCATTGTGCAGATGGGCATGGCCTGGCAGATAGGGTTTCAAATGCCCACTAACAGCCACAGGCCCTACTCCCGGGCCACCTCCACCATGCGGAATGCAAAAAGTTTTGTGCAAGTTAAGATGCGAAACATCACCGCCAAATTGTCCAGGCTTGGCTAAACCGACCATTGCATTCAAGTTTGCACCGTCAATGTAAACCTGCCCTCCAGCTTTGTGGACTTGCTCACAAATCTCTCTGACTTGTATTTCAAATACGCCATGGGTAGATGGATAGGTAATCATAATGGCGGCAAGCTTTTCGCCATGTTGCTCGATTTTTTCCTTGAAATCCTTCATGTCAATATTACCTTGATGATCACAGGCAATAACTACTACTTTCAAACCAGCCATTTGTGCGCTGGCTGGGTTGGTCCCATGTGCAGAGTCGGGAATCAAACAAATATCGCGATGCCCCTGGTCTTGAGATTTGTGATAACTCTTTATCGCCAACAAGCCGGCGAACTCACCCTGACTCCCTGCATTTGGCTGCAGAGAAACTGCGCTATAGCCTGTACATGCACATAACATTTGTTCTAACTGGGTGATCATTTTACGATAACCACGGCTTTGATCGTCCGGAACAAAAGGGTGAATATCACAGAATTCCGGCCAGGAAATTGGCACCATTTCAGCGGCTGCATTCAACTTCATTGTGCAGGAACCAAGTGGTATCATTGCACGATCAAGGGCAAGATCTTTGTCAGCTAACCGTTTTAAGTACCGCATCATCGCGGTTTCTGAACGGTAGTTATTAAAGCACGGCTGTGACATAAATGAACTTTGACGCAACAATTCATTATCCATTTCACACAGTGCAGGCATAGATGAGACAGATGAAAACGGTTTTTTAGCATGCTCAGCCATTACTTCTATAATGCAATTCAGGTCTTCAAGTGTTGCGGTTTCATCCAATGATATTCCCAGGTTTGTAGAATCTATCTTTCTTAAGTTAAATCCTCTAACTGCTAGTTTGTCACTCAAGTCACGGCTATCATCACATTGAAATGTCAGCGTATCAAACCAGTTTTTATTGTTCAGAGAAAATCCAAGTACGCAAATATTCTTTGCCAATAATGTAGTTAACCCATAAACGCGCCTCGCTATATTAACCAAACCAGTCGGCCCATGGTAACTGGCATACAAGACCGCCATAATCGCTAATAAGGCCTGAGCTGTGCAAATATTAGAGGTCGCTTTTTCACGACGTATATGTTGCTCTCGTGTTTGCAGAGCGAGTCTATAAGCTGGTTTTGCGTTTGAGTCAACAGACTCTCCGATCAATCGCCCAGGCATATTACGCTTAAATTTATCCAAGGTTGCCATAAAAGCAGCATGCGGACCTCCAAATCCAAATGGAACACCGAATCGCTGAGTACTCCCTATCGCCACATCAGCACCCAAATTCGAAGGGGACTCCAGTAAAGTCAGGGCGAGAAGATCACAGCAGCATACAAGCAAGGCACCAACTTGATGCGCCTCAGAGGCGAGAGCACGAAAATCAAAAATTTCACCGTCAGTGCCTGGATATTGCACGAGTACTGCAAACACATCATTCCAATCAAAATTTGTGGAATTGAAATTTACCACCTCAACCTGAATATCCAACGGCTCTGATCGGGTTTTTAAGATATCCAATGTTTGAGGGTGTATAGAGTCAGAGACAACGAATCGGTTGCGCTTTCCTCGCAATATCCGATGACACATTGACATTGCTTCTGCGACTGCCGTACCCTCATCCAGTAATGAGGCATTAGCGATATCAAGGCCGGTCAACTCAGTTATCATTGTCTGAAAATTAAATAACAACTGTAATCGTCCTTGAGATATTTCAGGTTGATAAGGCGTATAAGAAGTATACCAACCAGGGTTTTCCAGCACATTTCGCAGAATCACCTGTGGTGTATGACATCCGTAGTAGCCTTGTCCGATAAAGGATTTCTTGATAGTATTCTGCAGCGCCAATTGGCGTAATTCTGACAGTGCCGCTTCTTCAGAAAGCCCATCTTCCAGATCCAACGCCTCTGAATCAAGAATTGATTGGGGTACAGTTTTCTCAATAAGTTCATCGAGGGAATTAAGCTCCAGTGTTTCAAGCATCTTCTTAACTTGAAGGTCATCAGGCCCAATATGTCGCTCACTGAACGAGGTTAGCACTTGCATTATTTCAATACCATTTTTGTAAGTCAGGGACAATTACGCAGCTCGAGAAAAATCGTACATAATTAAATTTGTTAATTATTCCTACTCTTCCTCTGCAATTAACGCTTCGTAAGCCTCTGCATCGAGCATTTGTTCCATATCCGTGGCATCTACTGGCTTTATAATAAACAACCAGCCGTCTTCATAAGGACTGGAATTAACCAGTTCCGGGGTATCAGCCAATTCAGCATTGCTATCAATTATCTTACCAGCCAATGGTGCATAGATGTCCGAAGCCGCCTTTACTGATTCAATAACAGCTATCGCATCTCCAGCATCAACCTCGGCATCGACCTCTGGTGATTCAACGAATACCAAATCACCCAGTTGTTCCTGAGCATGATCGGTAATGCCAACAGTGACGGTGCCATCGTCGTTTAATCGCACCCATTCATGTGATTCGTTGAACATCAAATTATTGGGTAGTGTCATGGTTTTATCTCCGGCGCAATAGTTAAATATTACGGTTAATTAAAAAGACGGGTACAATCAAGATACAGCACAATCATCACGTGAGCCCCTAATGCTTCCAAGCTAGAAGTTGGCTTTACCATCCTTGTTAATAAAAGGTGGATTAATAATAATTGCCGGGAGCTTTCTACCTCGTATCTCGACGGTTACAACGTCGTTGACATCTGAATTAATTCGCGCCAAAGCAATTGATTTTGACAAACTGGGTGAATAGGAACCAGAAGTTGTTTGGCCTATTTTTTGATCGCCCTTATAAACATCAAGATGTTCTCGTAATACACCCCTAGCTTGCAGTACGAGCCCGACAAGTTTTGTCCTTAAGCCTTCGCCGCGTATTTCCTCCAGTGCATTTCGACCAATAAATTGCCGTGTATCGGGTTCAAAGGCGACTGTCCATTTCAGTCCTGAATTCAACGGATTATAATTTTCATCCATATCATTTCCGTATAGATTCATACCCGCTTCGAGTCGTAGTGTGTCACGAGCGCCGAGCCCAACAGGCTGCACATCTTTATCCAACAGTTTGCGCCAATACGCCAATGCATCATCAGCTGGCAGCATCACTTCAAAACCATCTTCACCTGTATACCCTGTTCTACCTAAAAACCAGTTACCATGTGAATAAGAGGAGAAACGTTTAATCTTAGATGCGGCTGTTGACAGGTGGGGGCTTAAGGTTTCTATAACCTTTTCTCGTGCACTGGGCCCTTGCACAGCTATGATTGCAAGGTCAATCCGAGGTGTCAGCATGATATCCAGCTTCCCTATCTGACTCTTCATCCAATTAATATCCTTATCACGTGTACCTGCATTTACGACCATACGAAAGTGATCATGTTTCACGAAATAGAGGATAAGGTCATCAATGACTCCGCCGCCCTCATTGAGCATGCATGAATAGAGTGCCTTCCCTGGAGTACTGAGCTTTGCAGCGTCATTGGCAAGCAGTTTTTGTAGCCAGACCTTGCTATCGGTACCAAAAATATCTATTGCCAACATATGTGAAACATCAAACATGCCTGCGGAAGATCGAACAGACTTATGTTCTTTAATCAATGAGTTGTATTGCACAGGCATATCCCAGCCGGCAAAATCAACCATACGAGCTTTTAGCTCAATGTGACTTTCGTAAAGTGGTGTTTTTTTTCCCATGATTGTTCCGGTCAGTGCAGGGCAAACTCTAATTAAGTGGATGCTATCAGATAGCTTTTGACTTATTCAGAGATTCCTGAGATAAGCGCAACACAACCAATTAATTGGCTGTCGTATCGCCCCTCTGTCCGGGAACCTGAGAGATTCAGGCACTTTAAAGTAGCCTTTTCCCCTTGGGCGGGTGCAAAAGTCCAGTGATTTAGCACCTCTCTCCAGAGCTGACATGATATTGTATTCGATGGTCCTTTTGCCTGAGCGTTTCCGAGCGTCGTTGCGCCTTCGGCGCTTCAATATAATTTGGCTATTGAAGTCTCTCCCACCAACAATTAGTCAGTTTCACTACTATATGAAACACTGGCACATTTGTCCACATAAGAAAATTAATCAGTTCCACGACACGGGGCAGCTACTCGCATGATGAATCCAACGAATAAAACCAGTGTAAAAAAAACAATAACCGGGTAATTCCCCAGTTGAACATAGGGCGTCGCACCACGGCGGGTGATAACCTTTCTATCCAGAACACCCTGCTTAAATTGTGGAATAGTCTGTAGCACCTTACCCCGTGCTGAAATAAAAGCAGAAATACCCGTATTAGTGACCCGTACTAATGGCCGAGCAAATTCTCGCGCTCGCATTGCAGCAATTTCCTGATGCTGAAAAGGTGCTGCAGAATCTCCAAACCAAGTATCATTGCTGACATTAACCAGAAGAGTTGCCTCAGGTAACTGAGCACGCATTTCTTCACCAAACGCATCTTCATAACAAATCGATACCCCAATCTTCTCACCTTTCACCTTAATCAGTGACTGATCACGAGGGCCTGCCGATAAATCCGACATGGGTATAGCAATCAAGCTTGCCAATGAGTCGAGAATGAACCGAAACGGCATAAACTCACCAAACGGCACTAAGTGACTTTTAAGGTAAATTTGCCCACTTCCAGTCAGTTGACGAAACGCGTTATAAACCTGATCCTTGTCATCGAGTTTAAAGCCACCACTAAGAACTTCCGTCCCGGATTGCTGCATGGCATCGATAAAGGGCTGCAGATAATCCTCTGTACGATGAAATAGAGTGGGTATAGCTGTTTCCGGCCAGATGATAATATCAAGTGATTTTTCGCTGGCATAGCGGCTTAGATCTATGTAGCTATCCAATGTTTTCTGCAACGCTCTTTTGTCAAATTTCAACTGTTGTTTCACATTGCCTTGCACCATTCGCACTGTCACAGCATCTGTATTTGCTACTGTCCACTGAATCGGATTTATCCAGATCGCACTAATGCTGATTATCGCTATGATAAGCGAAGCAGTGATTCTGACAGGCCAGCCTTTACTGGTAAAAAGCACGACTGACAGACTGCTACTCAACAGTAATAAAACACTTATTCCGTAAACTCCGAACAAGGGCGCAAATGCACTGAACCAGGTATCAATTTGACTGTATCCTAAAGTAAGCCAGGGAAACCCACCAAAAAGCCATGCTCGAATCCATTCTACAAATACCCAGATTGCACTAAACAAAAATGCTGATACAAAAGGCGTATGCGACGAAGCCAACCTCGCATAAAGGATTCCGGAAACACTACATATAAATGCCAGACCTGCAATAAAAAAGGCAGTGATCACAGCCGCAAGAGGCGCAACAGCATTGCCAAACAAGTGGATGCTGTAGTATACCCAGTGTACCCCGCTCGCAAAAAAACCCAATTGAAACAGCAACCCACTTAGATAGATTTTTTTTGCAGAACCATTTAGCCATAACACAAATAACAATGCCGGTGATAGCCCAGCAAAAATTCGGATTTCAAATGGTGCAAAGGCAAACGGTAATACTACTCCTGCAGCGAAGGCAGACAATAGTGCCAAGCGCGGGTGTGAAGTAAGTAGATTCAAACCTGGCGCCTTGCAAATGGTTCTTTAGATAGCCTGAAAATTACTGCTGTCAAGACAGGCTCCAGCTTAAGTGATTCTTTTCAATTATTTGGACTGAATAGCCATTCGTTTTCAAATAAACATTCTTCACCGATGCCTGAATACAGAAAGTATCAGTCCAAGGAGGGGGCGTGGATAAGACAATGCAGAAGTAGGTGCCGGGCAGTTCATTCCCGGATACCTGCCTATTGATTTTCAGATTCCTGATCTTCAACAGTCACTTGAATCAAGTGAATTCTTCTTGAATCCGCAGCCTGAATTTTAAATTTAAACGGCTCAATATTGATCTCTTCTCCGGGTTTAGGCATTCGCCCAATTTCGTGCATGATAGTTCCTCCGATGGTATCGAACTCAGCATCACTAAAGTTTGACCCCAGAACATCATTAAACTCATCTATCGGTGTCAGCGCCCTGACTGAATAACGATTTTCACTATGTTTACGTATGTTGCTGTCTTCCTCAATGTCATACTCGTCATCAATCTCTCCTACAATCTGCTCAAGCACATCTTCTATGGTGACCAGACCGGCAACTCCTCCGTACTCATCAATGACTATTGCCATGTGATTACGATTGATACGGAATTCTTTTAGTAAAACATTTAGCCGCTTACTCTCCGGCGCAAAAACTGCGGGTCTGATAGCCTTTTTAAGATCAAATAAGTCTGCACTGGTTGGAGAAGAAAACCGGAGCAAATCTTTTGCCAGTAATACACCGACAACCTCATCACGGTCTTCACCTATTACTGGAAACCGCGAATGGCCGGATTCAATGATAACGGGCAAGATCTCATCGATAGGTGCATCACGTTCCACTACAACCATCTGCGCCCGGGATATTACGATGTCGCGCACTTTCATTTCAGCAACTTGAAAAACGCCTTCAATCATCTGCATCGCATCGCTATCGACTAAATCGCGAGCACTGGCATCGCGCAATATCTCTAATAATTCACCCCTGTCCCTCGGCTCACCACCCAACGCATAAACGATACGGTCCATTAGAGAACGCGAGCTGTTTTCCCCGGTTTCTTCAGACATGAGTTGCTCTACCATTGGCCTGCTGACAATAAGGATTTCCAAACCCAATCTTCTCTAAGAGTTGAATTTCATATTGCTCCATAATTAATGCCTCGTTTGAATCAACATGGTCATACCCGCGTAAGTGCAAAATTCCATGCACGACCATGTGCGCCCAATGCGCATCGCAGGATTTGTTTTGCTCAATCGCCTCTGCATTCACTACAGATGCACAGATAGCAATATCGCCTAAATAACGCAGGTTGAGTTCGATGGGAATTTCAGCTGGAAAAGACAGGACATTTGTAACTTTATTTTGCTTGCGATAACGCTCGTTTAGCTCCTTGATTTCCTGTTCTTCAACGATACGTACGGTAAGATTCTCTGTTGCTGATTCAAGTGCCATTTCAGACCATCTCAATATATTGAACTGAGGTGGGCAATAGTGTCCGGCGACGGCGAATTGGACCTCAATACTGGGAGGTTCTCCCTTGTCGGCCAAATTCATTCGTTGTTATGCTCCTTCTCAGCTACATCATAAGCCTTAACAATACGCTGCACTAGTGGATGCCGAACAACATCCGAAGCATTGAAATGACAAAAATTTAATCCCTCAACACCCTTCAGTACCTGGCTCACATGCCTCAATCCAGATTTTGATTTATTGGGCAAATCCACCTGTGTTATATCACCAGTTACAATAGCCTTAGAGCCATAGCCTAAGCGGGTCAAGAACATTTTCATTTGTTCGATTGTTGTATTTTGTGCTTCATCCATTATAATACAAGCGTGATTTAATGTTCTGCCTCGCATATAAGCCAACGGCGCCACTTCAATTATATTTCGATCAATTAGCTTGGCAACTCTGTCAAATCCCAGGAATTCATACAAGGCATCATAGATGGGCCGCAGATACGGATCTACTTTTTGAGCAAGATCACCTGGTAAAAAACCCAAGCGTTCCCCAGCTTCTACCGCCGGTCGGACTAATACCACACGTCGCACAGATTCAGATTCCAATGCCTCTACCGCACAAGCAACAGCAAGATATGTCTTGCCTGTACCTGCGGGGCCAATACCAAAAGTAAGGTCCTGCTTGCGGATGCTTCTAACGTATTCCAGTTGATGATTCCCCCGACACTGAATGGTTGCTCGGCGAACCACTATATCTTCAGTAATCGGATTATCGTTTTGCTCGGTCATGGACAAAGTCGATTCCTGCAAATACAAATGTACAGCTTCTGGAGACAGCATACTGTTCTCTGTATTGGCATACATTTTTTTTAATACACGCTGCGCTTGACCAACTGCAGCATCACATCCTTCAATAACAAAGTGGTCACCCCGTTGACTGATGCTAATATCCAGCCGGGACTCAATTTGTTTGAGATTTTCATTAAATTGACCACACAGCTTTGCCAATCGCTCATTGTCAACAGGACTGAGCCGGAAATCAATTCTTGTCTTAAGGCCACTATCTTTGGCTATCGCCAAGCCACTGTTCAACCGTTCAGGCATTTATCAACCTACCTCTAAGTGAGTTTGGCAACGCTTCGGTAATGAGCACATTAACAAATTCACCAATGAGTGATTTATCTGCGTTAAAATTAACCACTCGGTTATTCTCAGTTCGCCCTGCCAACTGACTTACATCTTTGCGTGACTCTCGTTCAACCAAAACCGACTGTACACTTCCTATCATTGAATGACTTATCTCACTGGCTTGCTGATTTATCGTTTCCTGTAATCGTCTCAGACGTGCTTTTTTAACAGCCATAGGTGTATCATCCAGCAAGGACGCAGCGGGTGTTCCTGGTCGTTCGCTATAAATAAAGCTAAATGATTGATCAAAACCTACCGTCTTAATCAACTTCATCGTAGCCTCGAAATCCGCTTCTGTTTCTCCAGGAAATCCAACAATAAAGTCAGAGGATATGGTGATATCAGATCGAACTTCTCTCAATTTACGGATCTTCGACTTGTACTCTATGGCTGTATGTCCGCGTTTCATAGCCGCCAATATACGATCAGAACCACTTTGCACCGGCAAATGTAAAAAACTCACAAGCTCAGGTACTTCAGCAAATACCTGGATCAGGCTGTCGCTAAATTCAACAGGATGCGAGGTAGTAAAACGAATTCTTTCAATTCCTTCAATGGCAGCAATGAAGTGAATTAGCAGTGCGAGGTCTGCTTTATCTCCATCATGCATCTGACCCCTATAGGCATTAACATTTTGTCCCAGTAAGTGAATCTCCTTTACACCTTGTTCGCCCAGTGTAACCACTTCACCAATTATATCATCAAATAATCGACTTACTTCTTCGCCCCGTGTATAGGGAACCACACAGAAAGTACAGTATTTACTACAACCCTCCATAATTGATACATAAGCAGCAGGACCATCAGATCTGGGTGCAGGTAAGTTATCAAATTTTTCATTTTCAGGAAACGATATATCTATTACAGTCTGTTTTTTAGATTCTGTTTGCTTAAGCATTTGCGGGAGACGATGCAAAGTTTGCGGTCCAAAAATAAGATCGACATAGGGTGCGCGTCTTTTTATGGCTTCACCCTCCTGAGTGGCAACACAACCAGCAACACCGATGATGACATTCTGTTTTTGTTCTTTTAATTTTTTCCAGCGACCCAGTTCAGAGAATACTTTTTCTTGCGCTTTTTCCCGAATAGAGCAAGTATTAAGTAATAAAACATCCGCGTCTTGTGGATTATCAGTAATGATTGCACCCTCACTGTCATCTAATACATCCAGCATTTTTGCGGAGTCGTATTCATTCATCTGACAACCATGGGTTTTGATGTAAATTTTTCGAGCCATTTATTAATCTGTTGAGTAAGCGTTCAAGTGGGAATTATACCTGCTTTTGTTCCCACTTACCTATAGCACGGTATATCGCCTGTAAAATCGAAAGATTGCTCTAAATAATCGATTCGTAATGAAGTATATTATCTAATAGATTGATATTTATAATAATTCAATATTGATGAAATCATGAATTATACAGCTTACAGATGAATCATCAGGCTATCCTTTGTCTAAACAGGACATTTTTATGGCATATTTTTCATAATGCTAATGCATCGCTTTAAGGTTCATTAAAAATGACCATTTTTCAGACCTGAATTGTGAAAGCTTACAAATTTTTGAGTGATTTTGTGGATTCCAGACCGTTAAAGCAATAATATCAGAACACTTAGCTTATAAACTACTTATATTATATTCCGTAAATAGTTATGATTAATAAGAACAGTGTAAGACTTAACCTGTTTATATCGTTCCAATGGAGGTTGCCGACAATGAGCAATACACCGCATCAGCTATTCAGCATTTCTCAAAAAAAGACTTTTCGACAAATTCTGAGTATAGGATTGTTTATGTGCCTGTGCTCTCCAGCAATTTCTGCACTTAATCAAAAACAAACAGATGTTTTACAGGCATTTTTTGACAATATGGGTGGAACAAATTGGAGCAATGCGACTGGGTGGCAATCCGCTACAGATCCGTGCACAGGCTGGTTTGGCGTTATTTGCAACGCAAGCGGTACTGAGGTTCTTGAACTTAATCTCGGTAACAATAATCTGGTAGGTCAGATTCCCTCCTCGGTCGGCGATTTAGTAAGTCTGCAAAAATTAGACGTGAGTTTCGGCCATTTGGACGACACAACAATTCCTCCCGGGATTGGCCAGCTAACCTCATTAACAAGGCTTTACCTGAATGACTCCAATATTAGCGGCCCCTTACCAATAGAACTCGGTCAGCTCACTTCGCTGATAGAATTGATCGCCGATGACAATCGCCTCTCAGGGACTGTACCCAGCGAGCTGGGTAACCTAAGCAATCTCATCATTTTAAGGCTTTATGGCAATTTATTCACCGGGCCGATTCCTGATTCTTTATCTCAACTCACTGAATTAAAAAGCCTGGGACTGAAAAGAAATGCATTGGTTGGCATTATTCCCAGTGACTTGATTAATATGACCAAATTAGATTCAATCAGTCTTGATTGGAATGCATTACACAGTGATGACTCTTCTCTAAATACATTTATAAATCAACGTGTTGAAAATACAAATGAAAATTATGTTGATACTCAAACCATTGATGCATCAACCCGAAAAACAGAGTTGGAGCTGGGAGAGTCTAAGATTCGCCTGCATTGGGATCAACGTAACACGAACCCGGAAACTGAAGGTGGGTATAATATCTATATGTCGAGCGAAGAAAACGGTGAATATCAAAAAATAAAAAGTGTAGCGATAAAACAGTCTTCTTCTACTTTAATCGAAAACTTAAGCCCATCAACCACTTATTACTTTAAGGTCAAAAGCTATACCAACCCACATGCAAACCATTTTCTACCGTTTGACCTGGAAAGTAGCGGAGATTTTTACAACCCCATTGAAGTTACAACCCTGGCGGCAGGTAGTGGCAATGGTAATATTGATACTACCCCAGATCAAAATCCGAATGATGGTAATGGGGATGGTAATTCAGGAGGGGATGGTGATCCGGGAGACGACGGTAACGGAAGCGCAGATTCTTCCAGTGGTGGAAGCAGCGGAGGCTGCAGCCTAAACCAAGTCCAGGAATTTGATCCAACCTTGTTACTGATAATCTTTTTATCGATATTATTTCTCTATCGCAGAAGACGTGCCTTAATATAAATAGGAATCAAATCGCATAGAATTATGTTGCTAATAACCGAATCCGCTAATTCAGGCGGGTTTAGTTTCTATTCACGATTGTAATTTATCTCGCAGTAATTGATTTAGCTGGGCAGGATTGGCCTTGCCTTGTGAGGCCTTCATCACCTGACCAACAAAATAACCTAAGAGCTTAACTTTACCTGCACGATATTGTGCCAGCTGTGACGGGTTTGCGGCGATAGCTTCATCAATCATTGCTTCAATTGCGGATGTATCCGTTATCTGCACCAGTCCTTTTTTTTCTATAATATCCTCTGCTTCGCCCTCACCATTCCACATCGCCTCAAACACCTGTTTCGCGATTTTTCCAGAGATCGTGTTATCTGCAATTTTTCTCAATAATCCGGCCAATTGATCCGGATTGACCCGGCTCTGATTTATATCGAGATTTTCTCTATTTAGTTTGCCAGATAATTCTACTATGACCCAGTTTGCAACAAATTTTTCTGACGCACCGCTTTCATTTAACGCACGCTCAAAATAGTCCGCCAGCTCACGATCAACTGTTAATGTTGTTGCATCATTATCCGATAACCCAAATTGCTTCATAAAACGTTGTTTTTTCCCATCTGGCAATTCCGGCAATGTTAGTTTCAATTGATCAATAAATTCCTCGCTGAGAGCTAGCGGCAACAAATCCGGATCGGGAAAATAACGATAGTCGTTAGCCTCTTCCTTTGAGCGCATAGAACGAGTTTCATCAAGATCTGAATCATATAACCGGGTTTCCTGGGTGACTTTTCCACCTGCTTCCAGAATATCGATCTGCCGGTTAATTTCGAAATTAATGGCGCGCTCCAGAAATCGAAAAGAGTTAACATTTTTCACTTCAGCACGCGTCCCGAGGTCATCACCTTTATAACGCACTGAAACATTAGCATCGCATCGAAAGGATCCTTCTTGCATGTTGCCATCGCAAATCTCTATATAACGCACGATGGAATGAATTTTCCTGGCATAGGCAACCGCTTCTTTTGCAGAATTCATGTCAGGCTCGGAAACTATCTCCAATAGTGGTGTACCAGCGCGGTTTAAGTCTATCCCGCTTGAATCTTGAAAATCCTCGTGTAACGATTTTCCTGCATCTTCTTCCAGATGTGCGCGTGTAATTTCAACGAGCTTGGAACTACCATCTTCGCGCATAATTTCGATACTCCCACGACCAACAATAGGCAGTTCCATCTGTGAGATCTGATAACCTTTGGGAAGATCTGGATAGAAGTAATTTTTACGTGCAAATACTGACTGCTGAGCTATCTCACAACCTGTGGCCAAACCAAATTTAACAGCCATTTTCACAACATTTTCGTTCAAAACAGGTAAAACGCCAGGCAATCCTAAATCTACCGCATTGGCCTGTGAATTGGGGGCGGCTCCAAATGCAGTGCTAGATCCAGAAAAAATTTTACTCTGACTTGAAAGCTGAGCATGTATTTCCAACCCAATTACGGCTTCCCACTGCATAGCTGATCCTCTACTGAAAGTTAACTGGAGACTGGATGTGCCAATCTGTCACTTGCTGATATTGATGCCCGATATTCAGCAATTTTGCCTCAGTAAAATAGTCGGAAACAAGCTGTATACCGACAGGCATACCGCCACTGAAGCCACAAGGCAAAGATATGCCCGGCAAACCTGCCAGATTAGCTGTAATCGTGTAAATATCGTTTAAATACATGGCGATCGGGTCATCAATTTTAGAACCAATCTTAAATGCCGTAGTAGGCGTGGTCGGCCCGGCAATAACATCCACTTCCTCAAAAGCCTGTTGAAATTCATCACTGATGAGCCGGCGAATACGCTGCGCCTTTAAATAATACGCATCGTAATACCCTGCAGACAGGGCATAGGTGCCAACTAAAATTCTCCTTTTAACTTCCTCTCCAAATCCCTCTCCTCTTGAACGCTTGTAAAGATCTTCCAAATCAGCCGGATCTTCACATCTATAACCAAATCGAACACCGTCGAAGCGGGACAAATTAGAAGAACACTCCGCAGGTGCAACAATATAGTAAGCAGGGATACCAAGAACCTGTTTTGGTAATGAGATATCTTTAATTACTGCACCCAGTTTTTCTAACTCTGTAACGGCAGACAATACCTTCCCTGCCACATCAGCATCCAGACCATCACTAAAGTACTCCTTAGGTATACCTATTCTAATTCCGTCGATTTTATTATTTAATGTTGTCGAATAGTCTGGGACAGATCTATCCAGACTTGTAGAGTCTTTTTCATCAAATCCTGACATCACTTGCAATAACAGGCTGCAGTCTTCAGCACTTTTTGCCAAGGGTCCAGCTTGATCGAGACTTGATGCGAATGCGACCATCCCATATCGTGATACCCGGCCATAGGTCGGCTTTATCCCCGTCACCCCACAAAAAGCAGCTGGTTGCCTAATAGAACCACCAGTATCTGTTCCGGTCGCACAAGGTGTCAATCCAGCGGAGACCACGGCGGCACTACCTCCCGATGAACCACCTGGAACGTGTTGAGAATTCCATGGATTCACGACTGGACCATAAAAACTATTCTCATTAGATGACCCCATAGCAAACTCATCCATGTTGGCTTTACCCAGACACACAATACCCGCCTCTTTTAACCGTTTTACAACAGTAGCGTCATAGGGAGCGATAAAGTTGTCGAGCATACGTGAACCACAACTTGTCTTAAGACCATCGGTACAAAAAATATCTTTATGAACCAGGGGGATACCAGTCAATGCATTTACCTTTGCAGCAATGCGATCATCATCTGCCTCTTGTGCGGCTTGCAGAGCCCCCGGTTCATCGACTGTAATCATGGCATTAAGCTGAGAATTATACTTTGCAATTCTAGTAAGAAAATATTCTGTCAGCTCTACGCTGCTGAACTCACCACTGACCAACATGGCGCTGAGATCTACTATTGTTTTATTATGCATTTTTCTGAATCCAGTTCAGGAAAAACCTGGGAAGTGTCGAATTTAGATATTTTAGCGAAAAAAAGCCTTCCAGGATCTATTTTATTGTTCAACGGTCAATGCAATGAACGTTCTGAATGACAGGGATATTTTTTTATTATATAAATTCAAGGCTGTTTATATTGAATATTAGTGCAAAAAAATTGCCGGGTATAGACCCGGCAATTTCATCGTAAGATTTACAGCCCCGTATCAGGAACCATACGGTCGTGGAAGTCGTCAATAATTGCGCTCTATCCCACCCCGCTTTTTATTGCTAAAATTTGATCGCATAGCTAGCTTCTAGCTCGAATTGTTCCATTTCAATTTCGACGGTTTGTGAAGGGTCGAATGTATGCGATCCTTCAACACTGTTTTTGAATGCAACCATACCCGCGAAAGTGAGCTCGTGATTTCCGTGCGCCTTGGTAAATCCAAACGTGAAATGATCCTCGACAACAGCAGGAGCAAAAGTATTTAACGTAACCTGATCATCCGGAATGGGTTGATCGGCATGACTAAAACCCAGGCGCCAGATCACATCCTCAACACTGGCAACAGAAAACTCCCATCCGAGTTTTATCACGGTCATATCATCCCAGCCAAAACCAGCGCCACTCGATGCACCAAAACAACCAGGACCAGCTCCATTGGGTCCAGCTGGGTCAAAAGGTTGTGGTTGGCAACCAGGATTGAAGAGATTGCCTATTGGATTAGAAATCGAAGCTACATCAGAATAGTTAATCTGCTGTACGTCCAAAACAACCCGGTGTGAATCATTGACTTTATAGTTCAGGCCCACCGTCCAGGTAGATGGAATATCAAAATCTCCTTCTTCCGCAAATAGACCTTTATATTCATCAAATTCACTCATTGCCATTTTAGATTGATAACTCGCACCAACCGTAAAACTGGGCGACACATCAAATATACCACCGATTTTTATACCTGCACCGGTCGAGGTTGATTTGCCGTTACGGCTAAGATCTTGGGGGCTGGCGCTAAATTGTGCAAAAGCGCCGATACCTTTAGCCTCAAATACTTGATATGCCAAAATGGGGCTCACTCCCCACGACAAGTTTCCTGAATTCATGGCAAATGTGGGCGCAATAAACAATTGAGAAAGGCTTATACCTGATTTCCCGTTACAAAAAAGACCCGTCTGAGTGCCAACGGGAAACGTCTGTCCGGCGTTAGGTCCACTAAGGAATCCACTCGTACAAAACGCAGCATTCTCGAAGGTATCATAATTGGAGTTCATGCCTCCATTTCCATAAACACTTACCCCCACTGACATATCGGGATTAAGCATCTTGTTATAACCAAAGTGTGGAACAAGAAAATCCTTGGATGCACTTTTATATCTTCCGGGGCGCAGTGGAAATGTGTCAGGAAGTGTATTTCCATCCTGATCGGGTGGTGGATTTGTTGGATTACCACTAACTTTCACTGATCTATCCGGGTGAAATTGTGCAGCACCAAAGTCCACTCGGCTACCGACTCTGGCCATACCCGCAGGGTTAGTGGCAGCAGCCATTGAGTCCTGTGCCCAAGCGGCTCCAGCTCCGGCAAGACCCTTTGATTTAGTACCGTAGCCATGGGCAAAATAGCCATTGGTCGCTTGTACACTACCCACAATAAACAAAGATGATATTGCGGTGGCTATTTGAAGCGTTTTTTTGCTAAAGCAATCCGACATGAATTATCCTCCGACAGATAAGTATATATATCAGGTAATTACTAGTGAAATCAGGGCGGATAAAAAATCCGCTATAATGATAATTTTCTATTTCATACTGAATTTTCTACAAATTTATTTCTACCGCTCTTCCATCAGTATCAATTAATTCTGAGGCAACCTTGCTACGATGTAGTTTGCTTTATCATAAACACAGCAACAGAGTCACAGCGATTAATATCCATAAATTTTCGCATAGCTAACAATCTAATCACAGCTGGATCGGCGACACTATAGTCTTTAAGGGTGAGGTGTTGTACTCCTCAGAGATAAAGAAATCGTCTTGATAGCGTGTACAGTGGATTGGATAATAAAAAATTCTGCATCCAATAGCTTAAGTTAAGCTATTTATAAAATTTGGCGCCTACACCTTGTCCCCTTTGAATATTTATTTTATGGTGACATCTTTAGAGAATTTTACAAACCCAGACAACTGCAGTGTCTTAATATTAGAGGCCTTCCTTAATTAATTTAACCGCCCTGTTGCGCCTGAAAAAACGCCAAACATTAAGAACTGCTAGTCAATCTATTACTTTTGGCACAATGTACAAACCGTTTTCTACTGCCGGGGCAATTGATTGGAATTTTTTGTGTTCATCAGATTCTGTTACATTATCACTACGTAAACGTTGCTTGGCATTTAACGGATGAGCCATCGGCTCTACATTGCTTATGTCAACTGAGTCCATTTGCTCCGCAAGATGCAGTATATTGGCTAAATTATTAGCGTATTCAGAAAGTTTTTCTTTTTCTACCGCTATTCGTGCTAAATGGGCAATTGATATTACGTCCTCTTCTCCAAGTGCCATAAAAACTCTCTCTCGGTTACAGTGATAATGGAATGCTGACGGCTTCAGTAGCAAAGTATATCCTGTTCTCACGCTACCTTGAAATATAAACGGATTCTGTCCTATCAATTACAAAAACATTAGACGTTGTAAAACAAAATCTACACTTATTCTCAATTCTTGGCCTGATAATTGATTTAATCTATATTGTATCAACGTAGCGATGTGAGTGGTAACATTGCTTGTTGACTTATCATTCAGCATTGAAAGGGAACCTCTGATGAAGTCCACTGGAACACCCCTATGTAACACATGTGAATCCACACTATGCTTTTAAAACGTCTACGCGGCTTATTTTCCACCGACCTATCAATTGACCTTGGAACTGCAAACACCCTTATTTATGTAAGAGGTCGTGGAATAGTTCTGGACGAACCGTCTGCTGTAGCTATACGCACTGATTTGGGCCATAACGGCTCACGCCGAATTGAAGCTTATGGCCTTGAAGCAAAGCGTATGGTTGGTAGGACACCACAGCATATCAAGGCAACCCGGCCACTGCGAGACGGTGTTATTGCTGATTTTAATATCACCGAAAAAATGCTCCAACACTTTATTAAAAAAGTTCATGACGCCCGGTTTTTCATGCCCAGCCCCAGAGTACTTGTCTGCGTCCCCTGTGGCGCCACCCAGGTTGAACGAAGGGCAATCAAGGAATCAGCAATGGGTGCTGGGGCTCGCCAGGTATTTCTGATTGAAGAACCTATGGCAGCGGCTATTGGTGCTGGTATGCCGGTAGACGAGCCACATGGTTCCATGGTCCTGGACATTGGCGGTGGCACATCAGAAGTTGCTGTGCTTTCGTTAAATGGCATTGTTTATTCTGCATCTGTACGCATTGGTGGTGACCGTTTTGATGAAGCTATTATTACCTATGTTCGACGTAACTATGGCTCTTTAATCGGTGAGGCAACTGCTGAGAAAATTAAACATGAGATTGGTTCCGCCTATCCAGGCAAAGAGTTAAGAGAAATGGAGGTCAAGGGGCGTAATCTGGCGGAGGGTGTGCCTCGTTCATTTACGCTTAACAGTAATGAAATTCTGGAAGCATTACAAGAACCGTTGTTTGGTATTGTCGCCGCTGTAAAAAAAGCACTTGAGCAAACGCCACCGGAATTGGGGGCTGATGTTGCTGACCGGGGAATAATACTTACGGGTGGCGGAGCATTGTTAAAAGACATAGATCGTCTGATTATGGAAGAGACAGGATTACCCGTGTTGATCGCGGAAGATCCACTAACCTGCGTCACTCGTGGTGGAGGGCGCATATTGGAATTGATGGATGAGCATGGACGCGACTTTTTCACAATTGATTAAGCGAGACATCTTCTAAGATGAAACCCATTTTTCAGCGATCACCAACACTGACTATTCGGTTGGTCATATTCAGTACAATATCCGTAGTATTGATGACACTGGAAACTCGTGATGACAATATCAAACAATTCAGAGATCAGCTCAGTCAATGGGTTTACCCCTTACAATATATTGTCAACCTGCCAGCACAAACCATTGGTTGGGCAGAGCGCTCTCTTGCCTCCAGAAGCCACCTGATCTCTGAAAACGGTGCCTTGCGTAATTCACAGCTGATATTGCAATCTAAACTGCAAAAACTGGAACTTTTGGAGGCTGAAAATGAGCGACTGCAGCATCTCCTGCAATCCGCAAAACGCGTTAAGCAAAGGGTTCTGATAGCCGAAATGCTGGCAGTGGATATGGATCCTTACAGACAAAACATACTGATTGATAAAGGCAGCAAACACGGCGTTTATAGCGGACAACCCATTATTGACGCACATGGCGTTATGGGCCAGATAATTCAGGTATCACGCTACTCATCTATCGCACTACTTGTGTCCGATCCCAGCCACTCCATCCCTGTGCGGGTAGTGCGAAATGGTCTGCGATCTATTGCAACTGGATTGGGTCAGGCCGATCAAATAAAACTTAACTACATACCTGGCAATGGTGACATTGAGGTTGGTGATAAGCTGGTTTCATCCGGATTAGGTGGTCGTTTTCCGATTGATTTTCCAGTTGCAACTGTGTCTCGCATCAAACGATCCACAGGTGATCCTTTTGCGACAGTTTATGCAGCTCCTGCTGCAGAGCTCGACCGAAGCCATGAGATTTTATTAGTCTGGCAGGAAACACGGCCAAGTGCAGAAACCGCTGACTTTGAAGTGGGAAGCTATAGTCAGTCTCGGTTATTATCGAATCAATTCGCATTACAATAATAAACGTTGGTATAAGTCAAGTTATGGCAATTCTACATATGCGCAATTTTTGGATTATTCCACTATCTGTGTTACTTGCATTGATGTTAACAATAATCCCTTTACCGGATTGGGCTGTACACATTCGGCCCGATTGGGTTGCACTGTTAGTCATATTCTGGAGCATTGTTCTACCACGCGCATTTAGCATAGGCACTGCATGGATGGTCGGACTGCTACAAGATGTACTAATGGCAACTCCGCTCGGGCAAAATGCACTGGGTTTAGTAATTCTGGTATACATTACCTCACGAATGCATCAGCAGTTTCTCACCGCACCATTAATCCAGCAGGCATTTTTTGTAAGCTCATTGCTACTATTAAAACAGTTGTTATCAATCTGGATCAACGGCATGACCGGACACTTGCCTAATAATCTTATCCTATACTTCATACCTTCTATGATCGCTTTATTACTATGGCCGTGGTTGTTTATTGTTATGCGAGATATTGGTAGGCAGCACCGGCTATTTTGATGAATACTGATGATTGTAACTGCCTGATAACATATTTATGTGCTGTATTGGAGTATTAAGTGGAATCACGAATCCATGCACTTGAGATTAAAATAATGGAGCTTGAAATCTCAGTTGAAGATCTCAACGACGTAATCGTACGCCAGTATATGATCATCGAACAATTGCAGAGCGTTCAAAAACAGCTAACATATCGGCTCAATTCTCTGGCATCAACAGCCGCCGAAGACAACATTAACGAACCGCCTCCTCCTCATTATTAGTACCCTAACAAAAAGGAGTTGTGCATTTTTGCAAAAAAATATCATGAAATTAGCTATATTAGCTATAGATGAGTCCTGGTACTCCAACAACGCAGTATGCATGAGTAATTGAGTATTTTGAGCCTGATTTTAACGCCGCATGGTGGTGCCATCAGAGGGTTTTTCAACAAGCTGCTAGTCGAGTCCTAAGACAACGACTTGCCCTTTAACCTTGTAAGGAGGGATGGCTAGATTTTTATTTGTATTCTGTTTGATATAAACCCTACCCGCAAGATCATACCTCGAACCACGACAAGTATCTTGAAAACCACCATGCCAAGTCGTCCCAAGAAACTCCTGCTGATTTTCAGGAATAAATTCTATCGGGCAACCAAGGTCAGTCCCACTTGCAATAACAACAAAGAGATTGCTTACTCGTGAGCGATAAGAGGTACTAACCCAATCAGGCTGAACAGCATTTTGTGAATCACTATCAACCAATAAGTCAACCTCAGTCGCCTGATGTTGTTGCACTAAATAGGGTGAGCGCTTCATTATCAAAACCGGACGATGCTCCCATGTAAAAATAATTGGTTTATCGTCTTGCAGATTGAGCAGCGGAATTTTTAGCTGAGACAGGTATGTCTTTGAATCATTTGACGTAGCAAAAAATGAAATACTGACCCAGACCACAGCTGCAATCAATATTGCTGTTATTAATTTCAGTCCAACTCTGAGAACCTGGCGCCGGGAGTCAGTTGTAGAATGCTTAATCATTATTACTACTTCAGTTTGGAATTAATTTCTAAACCTAACTGTATCTGTATCTGGAACAAAAACAGTCCATCAAAAAAGCTAATTTAATGTAAGGAGTAGCACGGGTAGTGCCGATTATGGACCAGAGGATGGCGTCAATTGCAATTATCCGGGGTTTTGATATTGCCATAAAGATCAATAGGTTGTACTCTACGTTAGCAAACGTTTGCAGGATTTAGGTTATAGATCTTTCCAGTGAAATCCGATTTAGCTTCGATAGCAATTATCGTAAAAGATACCCTGGTACATGAACATGCAATAAATGTTGCAAGCCAGCTTAATGTACCCGTTTTAGAAGAAACCAGCTCATTTTATGATTTCCATCTGGTTTTTTCATCAGAAAAAATCTGGATTCAACCTTCCAGGATGCACTTTGGCAAAATTTATGTCGATTTTACTACAGGCCAGTCTGCGCATCGACGAAAATACGGAGGAGGGTTCGGCCAGGCACTTGCCAAAGCCGTTGGCTTAAACAAAGATTCACCGCTGGATGTGATGGACGTGACAGGTGGGTATGCTCGCGACGCATTTGTATTGGCTACCCTTGGCGCAACCCTGCGCATCATTGAACGCTCCCGGGTACTGACAACACTCGTTCAAGATGGTCTTGACAGAGCGCAAACGAACAAGACTGTGAATAAGATCACACAGAGGATGAGTCTCATTTGCGCAGATTCAATTATCTTCATGCAGGAACTTGTTAACAGTGACAAACCAGATGTTATCTATTTAGATCCAATGTATCCGATCAGACAAAAAAAATCTGCTGTTAAAAAAGAAATACAACTACTACACCAACTGATCGGTAGGGATACTGATTCTAAATCATTATTACAAGCCGCATTTAGAACCGCAAAAAAAAGAGTAGTTGTGAAAAGGCCGAAATCTGCCGAACCACTTTCAAAAATCAACCTTGTCGGCTCAATCAGGTCAAGCAATACCCGTTACGATATCTACAATCCAGAGTTTCCTGGCACAGCAAAAACCAAGGTTTAGTTTTGCTGTACAACCAGTGCAAAAAACCGCGATTAATCAACAATCTCAGGGTGCCCAATATGAAATCCCTGAGCAAAATCCACTCCTATGTCTGTAACTGTAGAAAGAAGTTGAGCATTTTCCACATAGGTAGCGATTGTTTTCCTACCAATCGTCTGCCCAATCTCATTAATCGCTTTTACCATGGCGCGCTCTACAGGGTCTTGCAGGATACCTCGTACAAAAACGCCATCAATTTTAAGATAATCAACAGGCAGGTTTTTTAAATAAGTAAATGAGGAAATCCCACTGCCAAAATTATCCAACGCAAATTGACAGCCGATTTGATTTAGACGATGCATAAATTGGGTGGCACTGGACAAATTCGAAATGGTTGCCGTCTCAGTAAGTTCAAAACACAGTTTATTCGCAGGTAATCCACTCTCAGCAATTTGCTTGATCATTGAATCTATAAACATCTCATTCGCAAACGATTGACCTGTCAGGTTGATGCTACACATCCCCAGGTGATCAAGTAGTTGAGGGCTTGCTTTCAACCAATTCAATGTACTCGACAGCACAGTTTCGTCAAGCTTAGTGGCCAAACCATAACGCTCGGCAGCGGGTAAGAAAGATTGTGGGTTAATCAATGCCCCATCGCTGGTCAGGAGGCGCATTAATATTTCAAAATACTGTTTACCATTCTTTTTTAGCGGTAGTATTTTTTGTTGACTCAGCTTTAACCGCTTATCGACGATAGCTAAATTAATTTGATCAACCCAGTGGGTTTCACCTTGGCGAACGTTTTTTGGGGTTTCGCTATCTCGATATATTTCAACCCGGTTGCGACCTCTGTCTTTTGCCACATAACAAGCTGAATCTGCGGCTCGAAAGAGTGACTCAATATTCTCCCAACGCTGATCCACCAATACCACGCCCATGCTGACACCAACGGAAAAACGATTCTCTTCCCAAAGAAACTTGAAGTTTTCCACCTCACTTCGAAGCTGATTAGCTAGCCTCAGCGCTTCACTAACACCACAATTGTACAATAACATCGCAAACTCATCTCCGCCGATGCGCGCCAGTACATCGCTTTTACGAACCTGCGTCCTGAATAATGAAGATAGTTGTTTCAGTAACTCATCCCCTGCGTGATGTCCACAGGTGTCATTAACCACTTTAAAATTATCAAGATCCAAAAAACACAAGGCATGTGTTTCATTGTCATTACGCGCCCGCTTAATGACCAGCTTTACGGATTCCTCAAACTTTCGACGATTGACGAGGCCGGTAAGGGAATCATGACTGGCAAGATAGGTAACCGCTTCCACTCTTTGATGCAAGCCGGTAACGTCACGCCCTGTTCCTCTGTATCCCTTAAAATGACCCTCATTATCGTAAAGAGGGATACCGTTATAGCGAATAACATGCATAGAGCCGTTTGGGTGCTTCCACTTAAATTCAAAATCATGAAATCGCTGATAGTGGAGTAACCTATCCAGTTGTTCTGTCCAACTTTCCAGCTCTTCTTCAAGTTTTGTATTTTTTGCAAAATCTTGACTACTCAGCCCAATTAACTCGTTAACAGAAAGTCCAAACGCTGATTCAGCCTGCTCTGACATATACGTAAATCGAAGACTCTTATCCATTTCCCAAAAAAAATCAGCTGACGCCTCAGCATAACTCTTAAATCGCTGCTCACTTTCTGCCAACATTTGCTCCGACAACGCTTGCTCAGTATTGTCTACAAAACTAAGTTGAATGGCGCTTTCGTCCAACCATCTTACGATTTGAGCCTGTGCTTGCAATACCAGGCGATGACCATTTTTAGCAATTCCCAGTAGCTCAATCTTCTCTGCCAGTTGTGATTGATATCTTGCGACAGGCAATTGAATGGAGGTATTTTTTTTCACCCAATCGTCAAGCTGTAAAACGGAAGTCACAGTACCCAAGCGCAATAGCTGTGCAGGAGCAACGTAGCCCAGAATATTGGCTGCAGTACGGTTAACATACAATATTGTGTCTGCTCGAAATACCATCACACCATGTGGCATAGCATCCATCAAATGGCGAAAATCAGCACTGTTAGCCTTGCGTACTACCGAAATATCACTTTTCCGTATAGTCAGTTGATCAAGTGTAATGCCGTGTTGATGTGGATCAACAATGGATAAGGACTCAACTGATACTGATGATTTACCACTCTCCACTTCCACCTTGCCAGGTTCTCGGGTGATAATCCTGATATCGAGACCCGACACCCTTCCTTCAGATGAAAATAATGGCTTTCGCACTATAACTTTATGAGATACCAGAGGCATCTGTGAATCCGCTTTAAAGGGGCTAACGTTTACTTTTGCAAATAATATTAATGATGACTCCAGTAGCAGCAGTTCCTTTGATTTAGCTGAGCTATATAGTTCTATATCAGTTTTGCCTATTAACTGCTGAGGCGAAGAAAACCCAAGCTCAAGCGCATAGGATTGACTGCAAGATCGATAGATCAGGTTAAGATCTTTAGTCGCAAAACAATCGAATGATTTACTGTTATTTGGTGAATGACTCTTTAAGGGTTCAACATTTTGAATGTTAGAGTGACTCAATTGGGCCGGATTAATATTTTTTTGTGCAGCTTCCAGAGTAGGAATAGAAACGGTACTCTCATCACTCACATTACAATCAGGTTTTTGATCAATAATATGAATATCAAGGCCAATTACATTTTTATTATCAGATATTAATGGTTTACGGATAACAATTTTATCCGGTTTTTGTGGTTTTTTTAGACTTGTTATATGCGGACTAACATTGGTTTTTCCCAAAAGAACCAGTGATGATTCCAGACGTAATAAATACATCGCCACAGCTGACTCTTGTAATTCTATATCTGTTTTACCTATAATCTGGCTTGGTGAGGTAAACCCTAAATCGCGTGCAAATGCCGAGCTACAAGCTCTGTAGATCAAATCAGTATCTTTTAAAGCAACGCTTTTCCTGTCTGTATTGTCAATTGAAGCTTTAAAATTCATCAGTTACATTTGTCTAAAAAAATGATATTCACGTTCATTGCATCTGTTCACGCGCAAGTTTGAACAATGGATTCGGCACTAAACCTAAGACTTCGTATACTGCAGCCTACTCTTGATCCAGTCATGGAATTGGCTCACAAAATTGCATTAAATACATTAATTTTATGGTCTTAGGAACACATGTGAAATAACTTCGATGCAGTGATCCAAGATTAATGCAATTGACAATAGAGTTGTTAATCTGAGCATAGTTGTCTAAATTTAAGAATTCTGCGCGGTAATAAGCAATGTGCATATTTTACCGATGTTGGCAGACATTAGTCTGGACTCTTTATTTGTCAGCCTCATTAAGACCTCGACGGCAACAAAGCACGACGTCTTTAGGTCCATTAACGATATGTAGCATACTCTTAGCAAACTTAAACTATAATATGCTTTAAAAATCAATATTTTTCACCCTAAAATGTGCAAATACCAGCAGATATTTAGCCCAAAGAATAAAAATGAAACGCGAGTATTACCAAAAAAAGCGGCTAACCTCGTATTACTGATCTATCTGCTCTTTCTGCTTGCACCGTTATTTGGTATAACTGCAATTATTGCAATACTAATTAATCACAGCCAATACAAGCAACAGGAAAACGCTGTAGTCAAGTCACACTTAAAATGGCAAATAATTTCTTTCTGGATGTGTTTTATACTGGCTGTTTGCGCTTTTTCGATCAGTGATATTGATGGAATATATCTGATAACTTCAGCTGTTTTATGGATTTATTACAGATCCTTTAAAGGGCTGTATTATCTTCGTAAAAATCAACCACCCCCCATCTTTTAACACATTAGAGATGCAAATTAAGCGGTGACTCGATGTAGAAGCAACAAAAGCCATTCATAATGGCTAATTTTCTAATACTTGATAACCGATAGAATTAGATAATATTGTCTGCTCGAAGTAATTTTAAGCCTTCCTCATCAATGTCAGCCAATAACTTCAGTACCTCATCAGTATGTTGTCCAACCTTCGTCGGCCCCGCCCATTCAGTGGCTCCAGGTGTATCGTTAAGTATAGGCGGCAAGGCCGGTATTTTCAGATACTCTCCCTCCCCTACATCCACTTTTTCGATCATGCCCCGCGCTCTATAGTGCTCATCCTCAAACATGTCTTGTACGCTATAAATGGGTCCCGCAGGGACGATAGCATCATCCAGGGCAGCGAGCACTTCCGATGAATCCAATGAAGCTGTCCATTCACTAATTGCTGCATCGATCTTTTCTTCATGCAGGACCCTGCCTTCATTGCCGGATAATCGCTTATCCTGCGCCAGATCCACTCGATCCATTTTTTCCATTAGTCTGACAAACAACGAATCGCCATTAGCACCAATCACAACGTGCTTGCCATCCTTACAAAGGTAGGTGTTAGTCGGCACAATACCTGTCAGAGTCGAGCCAGATGGCTGGCGAATAATTCCAGCTCCTGAGTACTCCGGGACAACGCCTTCCATCAAATTAAATACAGATTCATAAATTGATACATCAACGACCTGACCCGCTACGCCCATTGTTTTACCTTGTGCAAGCAAGGCGAGTAATGTTCCAATAACGGCGTGTAACCCCGCCAATGTATCACCCATACTTAAATTTGGCCTGACAGGCGCCCGATCTGCAAAGCCATTGACATATCTAAACCCACCAAACGCCTCGCATACTGATGCAAATCCGGCTTTATTTGAGTTGGGCCCCGTCTGACCATAACCTGATACACGTGTATAAACTAATTTTGCATTGGACTGCTTAAATTCTTCAGGCCCCAAACCCCATTTTTCCATCGTACCAGGGCGAAAATTCTCAATCAGAACATCACAGGAATTAACCAATTGGCTGGCAATTTTTCGTCCCTTTTCTTCACGCAAGTTAAGGGTAACAGACTTTTTATTACGCCCAATGCTGCGCCACCAAAAAGAGGTGCCATTTTCATCCAATTTTCGCCACTTCCGCAGAGGATCTCCCTTACCTGGCGGCTCTATCTTGATTACTTCCGCGCCAAAATAGGCTAAAATACAGCCTGCGAACGGCCCGGCTATCAGCTGTCCCAACTCCAGAACTCTAATCCCGTCTAATGGTTTTTTATTAAGAATTTCATTCACCCGAATTTTTCTCTCATGTATTGTTCATTATACGCAGTATGTAAAAGAGTTAAGATCAGGAAGAGAGTTGCATTTCATTGTTCTGCCAACTCACTTTTGCCAGGGTAATAATTGGCACGATGAATTTTTCAAGATTCCTGCGGCCCTGCTCCTGCGGTTTTTCAATAACGCAACCTATACCCAACAATAGAGCACCACTTTCAACAACCAAAGAACATAATGCAGCAACAGTTGAACCTGTTGCCAAAAAATCATCTATCACCAACACCTTATCTGTAGATCCTAAGTACTTTTTAGAAATCATTAGTTGGACTTCTTTGCCTTTAGTCCGGCTGCGTGCTTGCGCCATATAATAGACATCGGTCATCACTGCCGAACGGTATTTTCGAGCGTACAACATGGGTACATTCAGAATATTTGCCGTAATCAAAGCACTTGGGATACCGCTGACTTCAGCCGTAATAATCTTATTTACTTCGGTTACACCCATCCGGGTAAACTGAGAGACAAATTCTTCACCCATTTTATAGGTTAGTTGCGGATCAACTTGGTGATTAAGAAAACTGTCAAGCTTAATGATGCCGTCACCTATATACTCTGCATCAGTACGAATTCGATCTAGCAATATTTGCATATCAATCTGACTCACTGGTAAATTAAAACGACTTTGAATACCGAGGGGCCGTTCTCAGTTAAATTTCTCATATTTTAGGTGAAAATTATAGTGCTACGGCAAAAGTAACTCAGTCGCGAATCAGAGCGGGAAGCGGCAGAGAATCCCAGAATGAGATCTGCATCGATTGATGACTTCATTTGAATTTTTTTCTATTCATAAAACTGAATAAATTCAAGAATTTTATTACGCGTGTCAGAATCTCGAATTGCCTGTATATGTGGACCTTGAGCCTCAACAAACACCTTTGGATATTTAGCCCTGGCAAACAGTTGCATGCCATGACTGAATGGAATAACTTTATCCTGTCTGCTATGTAACAACAGTATTGGTAGGGGTGTAAGATGATCGATGGCATCAATCGGATCATAGTCGCCGCTCAATAAAAACTCTACAGGATACTGAAATAACCAGCTGATCCAGTGGCTCGCAGCAACCTTTCTGGCGATTACGCCATACCGCGTAAAAGCTGCCTCCAAAATCACAGCTTTAAAGTACTCACGCGACTCAGCGTGATCAGCAAGGTACTTAATACCTAAACTGGCTCCCAGGCTCTGAGCAAACAAGTAAGTCGGCTTAGCTGATAAGATACCTTGTGAACGTTTTTTTAGCCATTCGTAACCAGCATCTATATCATCAAATACTTCAGGAATATCAGGCTGCCCTGCCGATTGACCAAACCCCCTGTAGTCTAAAGCCAGAACTTCGTATCCTTGTGCTACCAGCCACAGCACAGAATGAATATGAGTACTTATATTTTCAGCATTGCCATGGAGGAAAAACAGAGTCCCGATGTGATCAAATTTGGGTTTTATTAACCAGGCATGCAGCATTATATCATCACGCGTATGCAGCCAAACATCTTCATAATCGTAACCTAACTGACTGGGTACACCAGCGAATTGCTTGTAGGGAAAAAAGAATAGCTTTGTGCAAGCTGATAATAATAGAAAAGCGGTGATAAGCCCGATTAAACGTATCATCTGTAGCTGAAACCGGGCAATATCCAGGAGGTTGTTCCTGACCTAACCGATAATGAAGCGACCCGAATCCATAAAAGAAACAGATTAAAAATAGTGGCGATATTCGAGCTTAAAGTTTTCACTGTTTTGTTCATTAAAACGACTAAAGTTAAAACTGGCTCGAAGCGCATGATTACGGGCAAGCTCAAAATTTTGCGTGATATCAAAATCTGCTCTTGATGAGTGCCGTTGAAACGACTCAACCTCAAGTTGCACCTGCATTGTTCCAAATGGGTTGTAATCCAAGACACCCACCTTTGCACTTACATTTAAATAGGCGGTGTGATTTGCATGGCGATAAAAATTTGTATCAAATCCCGCAAGGGCATAAAAAACTGATTGTTTACGCCAAAGAAATGACCTGCCTGCCATGGCGTTTAGTCTCACTGACAAGCGGTTATCTTCTAACAATTCGTTGCGGTATAACCCCACACCAGCCTCCCAGGAGATTGGGTTGAACAATGCATACCAAGCATTTAATGAGCGAATCTGGATAAGATCAAAAGAGTCAAGTTTAGCCTGCTCTGCCTTATATTTTTTAACATGAAGGTCACCTAGCTCTATTTCGGCCCCTTTCAGATAGCCAGGAATATTGTCAAGCAAATCATGGTAGCTGATTCTGTACTGCAGCTCCACAAAATCCTTAGTGTGATCTCGACCCGCACCCAGTGAAATTAAACGCGTATCGTGCCCACTATCGGGCTGTTCAGGAACGGCAGGACTCACTGGTTTTTTACTTGGGTAGCGGTTAAGTGATTGCAACATTTTAAACCGCTTATTCACTGTCTTATCAGTCATTTTTTTACGGCGGGATTTATAAGTTAAAAATCGGTTGGCGGCGCTAATCAATGAACGTTGAAGCGGGATGTCCAAGGCAAGAAATTTTTCTGAATTTGCGAGATCAGGATTTTTCTCTAATAATTCAACCCACTGTCTTGCACCTTTTGGGAGCAAAGCGAGTTGGTATTGAAGTTCTGCACCAATAGAAGGTCGATAATTCACATTTTCAACAATGCCAGAATGCACTACCGCTTTAACCGTATCAGCAGGGATTGCAGTAAAATTAAAACCACTGCTTAGTTCCAGCCCCGGTCGTGCATAATCAAGTAATTCCAATAAACGAAATGCGCAGTTTTCACGAAAAAAGAAGTAATCAAATCGTATATCGTGCAACTCCCAAATGTGTCCAACCATACGGTCAACTTCATCGACTGTGAGGTTCAATTTGTACTCCCATACATCCCGGTTTTCCAGCGCACCATACTCCTGAATTTTTTTGAAATAAGGAACTACGCTAAACCGTCCTGGGTAGCCACCGGCAATACCTTTAAAGGCGTAAGCAAATGAGTCTTCTTCCTGTTCCGTCACATTGGCTGCATAACTTAGAGAATAAGACAGCCATGCGGAATTATTTTCTATATCCGACGGATCAAAACGAAAAAGTGTATGCCCAAACATCGAAGATGGGCTATTCAGGTATGAGGCAGGAAACACTAGGGTTACGGAGTGTGCTTTTATCCGGGAGCGCCACAGATAATAATCACTACAGCTCTCAGGTACAGCTTCAGCAGACAAATCCAATTGCTGCCTAAGCCACCTTTCCCGCTCGACAAATTGGCATCGCGGGTCAACTAACGTGTCTTTCTCCACATCGGGAAATAGTAACCGTTCAATGGACTTGTCCAGCTCTGCCTGGCTATTGCGTTTTCCATCTGCAGCAAGAAAGAAGTTTTCGTCGTCTACAAAGCTTTCATATCCTTCAGCCTCAGAACCTACCTTGTAATAATGCATAAGACTTAACCAAGTGCTGTTTTGAGATAATTTTTTTGCACGGGCTACTTTTTTTAAATCGTCAAAATCAGCGGCAACAGTAACCGCTTTACCTGCAGTCGATATGACTAAGAAAAAAAGGAAAAAAGGAACTTGAAAGGCACTGGAAAAGGGCATTGCTAAGCTTCAAAATTATGAAGTTTGGTAGTACTCCAACTGAATAGTATTGTCCGGAGGATAGAAAATCAAACGATCTCTAGTGTAATCAATTTACCCACCGTCCATTTACCTCACAGGGGATAAGATGCTCTGTTAAAATAACAAGCCCTGTGATCTAGCCGGATTAGTGGTTGCCAGAGCCGGAAACGTCCCTAACCAAATTGAGGACGCCCCGCGCCTGCTGATTCTCTGCCTGACCGGAATCGATATTAAGCCGTATATTTTACAAGCTTATCGTCTGAAGCCATAACTGAAATCATTGAATCCAGCACTTCCTGGCTGCTTACACCTGCATTTGGAAACAACAGAGCAAAGTTTTTATGCATAACCTGATCAAAATGTCCGCGGTCTTGATTTTCCACACCAATCATTACAGCGACAGCGTTGAGTGCTTCTCCATTTCCTTGCGCAACATCGGTTGAGAACTGATCAAGGATGTTGTCGAACCAGACCATCTTGTCGCCACCGTAGGTTAAGGCGCCATCGACACTACAACCATTTGTTCCAAAAGTCATACCAAATGTGGCATTACCACTGGTTCCATTAGTGGTTCCTGCAAACATATGCATAACCAATCCATTCTTCCCTTCAAGTAACAGATTACCCCAGCCACAATTTGGGCCTCCAGGGGCAACAGCAAACGCAGATGATGATGCGCTTAACAATACAACTGATGCAAGTAATTTTTTCATATTTATTCCTTAATTTATTTATGAGGATACTTAAACGCCATATTTCAGGCACTTGTAAGAAAACGATTCTTGAACTGATAGTGTACCAACTTCTCTATAGTGTAGCTTGAAAAATCTTTGTTACAAAACAGGTTTCAGTTGGAAGTCCTTTGCCTATTGCCAACAATTCATACCTAACATAGTTAAAGACTAACTCTACGTCCGTACAAATATTTTTCGCTATCAACAGATTTTAATTATGCCAAGTCCGGTAAGCTGAATTTGATTGAGGTTATTGCTGCTATTTAAATTTATCAGGATCCAGGTATTTACAATCAACCCGGACCCCACCAGAATTGAATTCTGACAATATATGCTTATTCAGAATTAGCGGTTCCATAGAAGGCAAAAATGGCTTTCCACAGTAACGGAAAACCAAATCAGTAATTGTAGATTACTTGGGTAGCGAACCTTGAACACCCTGAACATACCAATCCATTTTAGCCAGGTCCCCATCAGACATGACTTCGCCCTCAGGTGTAACCACATCGCCAGACTGATTTGTTACTGGTCCTTGGAATGGGTGCAGAGCTCCACTAATAATATCGTTTTTCACCTTGTCTGCAGCAATGCGAACATCCTCAGGCACGGAATCTCCATAAGGTGCAATGACCACCATTCCATCTTTTAGACCAGCCCAGGTATCACCACCGCCAGCCCAACTGCCATCAATCGCAGCCTTGGTACGACGAATATAATACGGACCCCACTCATCGATTATTGAAGTAAGCTGCGCTTTTGGAGCAAATCGACTCATATCTGATGCCTGTCCAAAACCAAATATACCTCGCTGCTCTGCAACTTGTAAGGGTGCTGCTGAATCAGTATGTTGAGTGAGGATATCGGCTCCCTGATCGACCAACGCTTTCGCCGCATCACCTTCCTTGCCTGGGTCATACCAACTATTAACCCAGATGATTTTAAGTTCTGCTTTTGGATTCACTTTGCGCATCGCAATTGTAAAAGCGTTGATACCACGAACTACTTCTGGAATAGGAAATGAGGCGATATAACCAATGATATTGGTTTTGGTCATCATCCCTGCAATAGTACCCAACACCGCCCTGCCTTCATAAAAACGTGCCGAATAAGTCGCGACATTAGCCGCCTGTTTATAACCTGTCGCATGTTCAAACATAACATCCTTAAACTGCTTGGCAACTTTTATTGTCGGATTCATATAACCGAACGAAGTAGTAAATATAAGTTTGTGCCCAGTGGATGCAAGTTTTCTAATTACCCGCTCTGCATCTGCTCCTTCGGCGACACTCTCAACAAACGTTGTGGAAACTTTGTCACCAAATTCTTTTTCAATAGTCTGCCTACCCACATCGTGTCGATAGGTCCAGCCATGATCACCTACTGGCCCAACATAGACAAAGCCAATCTTGGCAGGATCTGCGGCCAAAACTACGCTGGTAACAAGGAAAGAATTAATCGCGATCAGGCAAATTATGATTTTAGTAAGAACTACTGGTTTTAGCATTATTGATGTCTCCGGTAAGCAGATATTAACAGTACCAGTTTAACCGTTTTAGGGCTGCAAAAGAAGTAGATCATTTTTCCCATCATTATTGCTGACAGCACATGGATAAACGTCCATAATATGGTGGCGCGACTGTAGTAGAATTTTACAAACCGATAACATGCATGTGTTAAAGGATGCAGATGCATACAAATTTATATGAGCAAACAACTTGATTGAATCCGTTAAGCCTGACCAAAACCCAGAACACTTAAAAATTAGTCACCAATTTATTCATGATATCAGTAGTGATTTATTTTGCATCGGAATAAGCGCAAAGAATCTTGAGCTGTATATGGATAACATGCTTGCGCTTTACGAAGAGGCTCGAAAAGCTGGATTGGAGGTACCTGAAATTCCAGGATCCCACTTGGAGCTTCTTAAAAATGCGGGTCCGGATATCATCTCTCAGCTTGAGTCTATCAAAACTAAATCCAAACAATTTATTGATACTCTGAATCCGAATACTGATGCCGACGGAATGAATCTGAATCAAGTTCAAAATACATCAGCACTGAACGAGTTTTCCAATACCTCTCAGAGAATTTTATTAGTGGAAGATGAGGAGATTCAACAGGATATTACCTGTCATGTTTTAGCACCAATCAACTGCATAATTGAGTGTGCAGACAACGGCTTGCAGGCGATTGAAATGATCCGCAAACAATCCTACGATTTGATTCTTATGGATTTACATATGCCACATATGGGCGGCATGGAAGCGGTACAGCTAATACGTAGCATGGGAGAAGCTAATAAGCATACCCCGATAATTGGCATATCAAATATTGAGCCTGCTGATCCAGGAGCTTTTTTTAACGCCGGTTTTAACAAGTTCTTGCTAAAGCCGCTCCGACTCGATATGTTCAACCAGGCTTTGAGCCAGTTGTACCCGCATAGGAAAATGTAGTTTAAATTCGGTACCTACATCAGGTTTGCTGACAACTTTAATAAATGCGCCATGTTCATCTGCAATACGTTTGATTGCCTGTATTCCAACACCACTACCTGTTGATTTGTTGCTACGATTTCGATCCCAGAGTGTATCCACCTGCTCCTTGCTCATACCACATCCGTTATCTTTGAAACTGATCCAGACGGCGTCTTTGTCTTCACCTCCTGAAACATTAATCTTCAAAAGTCCAGCGGGTTTTTTTGCTTCCACTGAATTTTTAATCAGGTTGATAAACAATATCTTAAGATCGTTACTATCTCCCACTACTTTGGATATGTCATCAATTTCAAAATGGACGCTATCAATGTCTCGTTCGAACAGGGTCACGCAGTTTTCTATAAGCGTTTTCAAATCCACAGGTTGAGTCTGGCGCTCTCTTTGACCACGCAAGACATTGCTCATCATTGTAATTAACTGTGAACCACGTTTCACTTGTTCGAGAATGACCTGCTGTTGTTTTTTCCGATCATACAAATCGTTTGAAACTACACCGTCAATTATAGATAGTGGTGCTTTAATATCATGATGGTATTGGTTCATAAGCTCAATCAGGGACATCATTTTTTGCGCCTTACCTAAATCTTCCAATACGGCATCATGCAGCACAATACGGGATAATTCAGCGGGTAGTTCTTTCATTAACCATTGAAAAACACGAATATCATCATGTCGAAAATATCGACTATGATAATTTTTCGATGGCCCTACAAAAAGGACCCCAATCAACTGACTTTGAAAAAATAATGGTGTACAGGCTATACCCTCGTGTTTTGATATTAACGCTTGCAACTCTTTATCGGCCTCATCCTGCATGATAAATCGTGGTTCATCCTGCTTCAATTGTTCCAATATTTTTGGGTTCAAAGTGATGCCACTGTCCTTGCTGCCTAATGCTCGAATGTTCAGAATTTGTGTCTCGTTTTTTTGACAAACAATACATACACGATAGCGAGACAATTGCATGATTTTAAGTAATAAGTGGTCGAGAACGTTTTGCAGATCAATAACCTCAACGCTACGATTAAATGCATACTGAATATCACGTGTTACGGTATAGAAGTCATATTTTCCAGTAGCAAGTAGTCGTCTGGTACCCGGTGAAACCAAACGCAGGAATAAAGGGTAGAACTCCAGCATGACTATCGACATGCCAAACTTCAAAAGCATATTACTAATATTTGAATTTGGGACATACTGATCAATGAAGTCCAGTCCAATAAAAAACGAGGCTATCAATGAACCCAAAACAACTACACGCGCCAGCAGTACACTAACCGCAGACCCAACATCTGCAAGATGATGATTAATAACTGAATAAAGTAGAATACCAACAAATACAGCGTTCGAGAATGCGCTGACTATCTTTAATAGATAAGGCTCTCGTACAGCGATAAAAATGTAAATACTGGCACCAGAGAAAAGTATAATCAGTGCTAATGAGATCAACATCCATTTAATGCGACGTTTGCGCCTTTGCGGCGCCTTTTTGTAGCTGAGCACACCAAACAAAATAGAGCTTAAAAGTGCGTAAAGAAACATTAATAAAAAAATGTAATAAATAGCGTCAGGCTTTGGCAAGTACCCTGTATCTGCGGGAAAAATAGCTGAAGGGAGGATAGTATTATTCAGCAGTGACAATGTAGTTGCCACTGCAAATATCGGGAAAAGTACAAATTTTAGAAATTTTTCAGACTTTCCCGCACATATCTGCCAAGTAAGGAGGGCGAGAAAACAGGGCGCCAGAAACATGCCTATTCTGGTGAGGTGAAACCAAAGATTCAATGTATTTTGATCTTCAATTACTGTCAATAAAAATAATTCCGTCTGCCACAACGCGAGACTAAACACAAACATAGCGAGCGCTAATGCTGCTGGGTTATTTCGCTTGGATATTGCAATCAAACCGACTGCAATATCGGTTAGAACAGTGGCAATGAACGGTATCATAGTAAAGAATTATTCCCTTATATTTAACTCATTTTGTTTTGCTCCAAATGAACTCCTTTAGAGCATCTACATTATAGCAGGCCAACAAGACAGTTTTAAACTTTAAATGCGGGTATGATTTGGTTTCGGATATTAATGAGAAAAAAAACATTTTATAAAAATTAATGTGCTCCGGCCGAACTGCTGTAACTATCGTATTGGCGCCAGATTCTTTAGCTGAATTAACAATATTCCTAAACATATTAAAACGTGCCCGTATCCCCCCCCGTCTCTGATATTCTGGCGCTATAACAAATTTATTTGATTCAACAAACGGGTTTTCATAGCCCACTTCCGATCTGAGTTCCTTATCGAAAATTTCCATAACCGGCACATCCATGTCCAATTTTGGCGTAAAAACACACGATCGGATAGAACCAACCAATTCATCGTTACAATAAGTTAGAAATGACTGGGCATTCTCCTGATGATCAAATTCATCAAAAAAACGACGCGTATTGTTAGGTTCAATATAATCATCTGCGATATAAGATCTATATCTGACAGAATACACATGATCGAGCAATTTGCCTTGCGCTTTTAAGCTTGAATAAGATTTTCCTCGGCGGGTATCTTTTCTGACAGGATGGGTAAGAAAATTCGCAACATTGGTATCCATAGTGCTCCTTCCATTTTAAGAGTGATAAAAACATCACCTCGTTGATTAAGCACTTTTTTTGCCAACATAGGAATCCATTGACTAAAACCTGTGCTTTAATCAAATGAAGGCTTTCCTCTTTCTACAACTACCTAATGAATGATCAAAAATCAAGCACATTAATTTCAAGATTGTGCTGGATCGATTCATAGATTAATTGGCGAGAAATATAATTATCAAAAAAACGTATCGCTATCCATGGCACTGCTTCCTTCATCGTTAATATTCACTTAACATGTTAAGCAATTACCTTGCCTGAACAGTGAAGAATATTGCTTTCAGGTTACTTTTTTAGCCTGGCTCTGTATTCATCAATACTAAGTTGTTGGAGTACTAGGGGGCGTTCTCAATTAACGCCGGGCCTTCGGGTTGCCCCTGAAAAAGCCCCATACGGCGTTATTCGTCGTTCATTTGGAGGGATCAAACATCACTCCTCTTGTGCCTTGTCTGGCGCTTTTCCAGGTGCAACAGGATGATCAAATTAATTGAGAACGCCCCCTAGGAATGGGGATGAAATGATTTTCCTATACAGCTCGGTGCATTAAGTTTAATCTTTTTTTGATCGCTGGAAATTATAACCAGTACAATGATTGTGGCGATGTAGGGAAGCATCGACATAAACTGTGAGGGCACACTCAAGCCCATGGCCTGCCCATGTAACTGTAAAATAGTAATACCACCAAAAAGGTAGGCGCCCAACAATACCCGCATAGGTCTCCAAGTTGAAAATACGACCAATGCTAATGCAATCCAACCTCGACCCGCGCTCATTCCCTCTACCCACATCGGAGAATAAGCAAGCGATAAATAAGCTCCTGCCAAACCCGACATGGCGCCACCAAACAAGGTAGCTAAATAGCGAACTGTAATTACTGAAAAACCAATGGCATGTGCTGCGTCGTGTGAGTCACCTACCGCTCTTAAAATCAACCCCGATCGTGTTCGATAGAGAAAAAAATGAACGGCTATGACAAGAATAATCGACCCGTAAACCAATATGTCGTGATTAAAAAGCAGATCTCCTACAAGCGGCAATTTTGCCAGCAGTGGGATTTCTATTTTCGATAAACCACTATATGCAACACCGACCAAATCCTGCCCAAGCAAAGCGCTTATCCCTATACCAAAGATTGTCAGGGCCAGTCCGCTGGCGACTTGTGTCGCGTGCAACGTCAGTGTAATAAATGCAAATATCAGAGCGAGCAACATCGCCGATATTATTGCAGCCAATATTGCAAGTAATACACTGCCACTAGCCTGGACGACAGCGAAACTAGAGACGGCGCCAATCAACATCATACCTTCAACACCAAGATTGAGTACTCCAGACTTTTCGGTCACTAATTCGCCAATACTTGCATAAACCAATGGGGTTGCAGCTGTAATAATGGTCAACATCATTAAGATAATCGCATCGCTACTCATGATTTAATCCTCACCGGGGTATCCATTGCAATCGATAGTGAATCAACACATCAGTCGCCAGTAGAAAGAAGAGTAATAAACCCTGGAACACACCAGTAACTGCAAGCGGTAGATTAAGACTTATCTGTGCTGATTCACCCCCCAAATAAGACAGTGCCATTAGCAACCCCGCAAATACAACACCTATGGGATGTAATCTTCCTAAAAACGCCACAATAATAGCGGTGAATCCATATCCAGGAGAAATAGTGGGAAGCAGTTGTCCTATAGGGCCGGAAATCTCAACAACACCTGCCAAGCCAGCCGCCGCCCCGGTGATAAGCAGACTTAACCAGATAATCCGATTCTGACTAAACCCTGCATAACGACCTGCCTTTGGCGCCGCACCAATAACTTTTAGTTGAAACCCAATCAGTGATCGTGACAGAAGTAGCCAGGCTGTGAGGGCAGCAAACAGGGCAAAAATCGCACCCAGATGTAATCGGCTTCCTTCAAGGATGATCGGTAACAATGCCGCATCATGAAATAATCGTGATTCAGGGAAATTATAACCATCAGGATCACGCCAGGGTCCATGTACCAAGTAGCTTAGAAGCAAGCTTGCCACATAGGTCAGCATCAAACTGCTCAGTATCTCATTAGCATTAAATCGCGTGCGTAAAAAGGCCGGTATCGCTGCCCAAAACATACCGCCTAAAACACCCGCAATCAATATAAGGGGCAAAACAAAAAAACCATCGATTCCATAAAACAGTAATGCGATACCACCACCTGTAACAGCACCTAATATTAATTGCCCTTCAGCGCCAATATTCCACACATTCGCCCTGAACCCCAAAGACAAAGCAACTGCAATTAAGATAAGTGGTGTGGCTTTTACACCCAGCTCCGCCAATCCGTAAATTGATGAAACAGGCTCAACAAAAAAGGCATAGAGCGCTTCTATTGGCGGAACGCCCAGAAATTGAAATAGTAATACGCCTGCTAATAAAGTAAATAGCAACGCTAACACGGGGGTCAGGTAAATCATCGCCTGAGAACGAGTGGCACGTTTTACTAATTTAATCGGCATGAGAACTAACTTCACCCATTGGATTTAGCGTCCCACCTCCCATTAAGAGACCTATATCTTGAATACTCACCTCACTACGTTGATACAAATCAGACAATCTGCCGGCACAGAGTGCACCGATACGATGGCTAATCGCTAACAACTCATCAAGATCCTGGGATATTATCAAAACTGCTGCGCCCTGCTTTGCCAAGGCTATCAGTGATTGATGAATAGCCACAGCCGCTGCGATATCGACACCCCAGGTTGGCTGAGAGATCAATAACAAATCCGGTTGCTGTCTAACTTCTCTACCGACTATGAATTTCTGTAGATTACCCCCTGAAAGGCTACTGGCAGGGGATTCTCGGCCACTACAGCGAACCGAAAATTCACTGATAATTCGATCAGCAAAATCATTCCTCTGAGCTGTTTGAATCAGACCAAATCCAAGCATGTTTAATCGCTCAAAAGCAGTCAGAAAAGTATTTTCTGATAGTGACATTTCTGGGACGGTTGCGTGGCCTAATCGTTCCTCCGGAACACAGCACATTCCCAATTTACGACGTTCTCCGGATGACAATTCACCACAGTCAATTTGATTTATTTTCACGGCATTAGCTTTGCTGCGCTTTTCACCCGTTAAAGCTTCAAGCAGCTCCACTTGCCCGTTTCCTGCAACGCCTGCTATACCAACGATTTCACCACCACGAACCTGAAAACTGATATTATGAAGGCTAATACCAGAATTAGTGGCCATGTGTATATTAAGGTTGTTCACTTCCAACCTCACTGGATTGGTGTTAGAACTGTCAATTGATTGAGTTTTGATACGCTCAACTTCGCCACCAATCATCAGATTGGCCAAGCTCTGAACCGTTTCCTCTTGTGGTATGGTTTCAGCAATCCGTTTTCCATCGCGCAGCAGCGTTGCTCTGTCACATAGCTGCCTGATCTCTTCAAGCTTGTGGCTAATATATAGAATTGCCATGCCTTCTTTTGCCAACCTGCGCAGGGTATCGAACAGCTTCTGAACCTCCTGAGGTGTTAGCACCGAAGTTGGCTCATCCATCACTAACAATTTAGGCTTTTGAATTAAACAACGAACAATTTCTATACGTTGTCGTTCACCAACAGACAGTGTATAAACATATTGCTGCGGATCAAGCGGTAGTCCATATAACTCGGATACTTCGGTAATTTCTCTCTGCAAAGTTTCTCTATTTTGTTGTTTGTCCATTCCCAATGCGATATTTTCCAGCACCGTAAGTGAATCAAATAGAGAGAAATGTTGAAATACCATGGCAATACCCAACTGCCTGGCGATTGCGGGATTGTTGATCTGAACCTTCATACCCTGCCAAATCAAACTGCCAGAGTCAGCCCTGAGAACGCCGTAGATAATTTTAACCAAGGTGCTTTTCCCGGCACCGTTTTCACCGAGCAATGCATGAATTTCACCCTTATTAATTCTTAGATCAATTGCATCATTGGCCAAACATCCAGGATAGGACTTACTGATAGATTGTAGCTTGAGAAGTGGATTTTGAGGCATAAGGTGGATTTTACCTACATATATGCCTCGGTGGATAGTGTATTAATAGAATGTCTTAATCGGGATACTAAAAATATTTTAGGATCTGCACAAGCCTTTGTTTGTCTTTCACTACATTTGAATCAATGATTCTGATTGGATAAGAGCATAAACGTAATGTCTCAAAGCAATAAAAATCACATTGATACATGATTTATCTATTATATATCAATAGATTAAATACCAATCCTCAGAAAAATATTGGTTTCTTAAACGCCCATTTTATAATTTGGTATTTGGCAACAGATCTATTTCTGCGGGATATAAGGTTTATAGTAATTTTCCTCAAGATAATTTGCAATATTATTGATCTCCCTCGGACTAAGAGTGTTTGTAACACCCGTCATAGTACCTGTGCGTTTTCCATCCTTATAGGCAAATAATATATTACTGATTTTCTCAGCAGATTGATTGGTTAATGAAGGACCAACTCCACCTTCAGCGTTGATGCCATGGCAACTGGCACAATACCCTTCGAAATGATTTTTACCCTTGGTGTTTGCTTTTGATGCAGATACGGTCAAGACTGGTTTGCCTACCAGTAATTTCTGAGTCGGCTGGATTGCTGCTGCTTGTCGTCTGACGGCGACACGTGTATACGGATAGGGTTGACGTATCGCGTAGTTCGTCGGCGGTGGTATTTGATTATTACTGCTTTGCCAGGGCATCATGTCGCTTAAGAAAGACATGGGCTTGGAGATACTTCGATTCATACTCCAAATGTTACGCCCCATATTATCTGTTGTTGCTGCCATTGCGGCGGCGGAATACGACATAAGGTTAATATTAGTCGCCATATCAACCAGGCGAAGCTCCATGCTAGGCATCGTCTTTGATAATACAGAGGACATATCATGAACATCATTTGCCATCGAATTAAGGTCATCTCCAACCTTTTGCATTTTTGAAGACATACCTACAATTCCACCTTGCATCACAGGTAAGCTCTCGGATATCACCTGCGTCATTCTGGCGATATCTTTTGATAATGCCTGCATTCGATCAAGCATACTGTAAATCAGATAAAATCCACATGCAAATAACATGAAAAAAGCGACCATAGCCGGTACTACAGCAAAACGCCAACGATTCTCAAATGTCGCCAATTTTTTGTTTTGGGAAAGTTCAGAATTTTCAGCATCTGTTATATTCAAAAGGGTTGTCCTCACAACGTTGTTGGCAATCATAAAGCAGAAATGAAACTGAAAAACTTTAAGCCGCGTTTAATAGTCTGTCTAAAACAGAAACCATGTTTTTGTAACAAAAAAAATTTATACCTTAAACATGGATCAAATAATCTTTCTTAATCAGTCAATTCGTCAGATTGTTAGTCATATCAGCTTGGAAACAAGTCCCAGCATGTCAGTGTTTCATACAAAGTGTACGTATAGAACCAGAATAATACAAATATTGGACCATTCCACGCGACATATGAAACCCGCTTTCATCAATCCCCGGCGACTGGAATCGATTCTCACCCACGATAACGATCACTACCGCTAAGTTGGCAAGCTACAGGGTACGAGGTACTTAGGGAAACAAGCAAGAAAGTTTATTAGATGCCCCATAGAAAAAGTATTGATATAGCACAATCCACACTCGATCCAAATATCAATATTACTGGAATACGTTACAATTATAAGTAAAGTTAAGACTATTGCCTATGGTGAAAAAGAATGTAAATTTTTGCAGCAAAAAAGGTAATGCTACAATTCTCTGACATAATTTACATTTAATCGGCGATGAAAATTCATTTTTGCACAGCCCACCAGTACTCCAACAACGTAGTGGAGTCACGGATTCAGGAATTACTTACTTCAGGGGATAAGTATGAGTCAAGGTACACACACGTCTACAATTGATCCTCGCAATAAGGATATTTTGATCGATATTAACGGCGAACTCAAGCAAAGAGAGCAAGCGTTGATATCTGTATTTGATAGTGGATTTATTCTCGGCGATGGTGTTTGGGAGGGGCTTCGACTGCATCACGGTGTTATTGCTTTTTTGCAGGATCATTTTGACCGTTTGTATGAAGGTGCCAAGGCGATCGATATGGATATAGGATTGACATATCAATCGCTGAAAAAAAGAATCTATAAATGTCTGGATGCAAACAAAATGCATGACGGTGTACATATTAGATTGATGGTTACTCGTGGCATTAAATCAACACCTTACCAAGACCCCCGTGTCACTATCGGTCCACCAACTGTCGTTATCATCCCAGAGTATAAAGTTCCAGGCAGTTCAACAAGGGGACTACGCCTCTTTACCGTACACGTAAGACGTGGCCGACCCGATGTACTAGACCCAAAGCTCAACAGTCACTCTAAGCTAAACTGCATAACCGCCTGCATTCAGGCTACTAAAGCAGGTGCAGACGAAGGTTTAATGTTGGACCCTCACGGTTTTGTATCGACGTGTAATTCCACACACTTTTTTATTGTTCGAAGGGGCGATGTCTGGACCTCCACCGGCCGCTACTGTCTCGGTGGCATTACTCGGGCAAAAATTATAGACGTTTGCCGCGATAACGTTATCGTTGTGCATGAAAAAGATTTCAGCCTGACCGATGTATATGGCGCAGAGGAAATCTTTGTGACAGGAACTTTTGCCGGACTTTGCCCGGTTCGGGAGGTTGATGGTCGTATTATCGGGAAGCAATGGCCTGGCCCAGTAACACAGAAGCTACAGTCTCTTTATCAGAATTTGATAAAAGAAGACTGCTCCAGAGCACGCTAGATCATGTCTCTATTGAGAATAGCCATGTGGTCTGGTCCCAGGAATATCTCTACAGCCATGATGAGGGCCTGGGAAAACAGGCCCGACACTTTCGTGATCGACGAACCTCTCTACGCACATTATTTGCAGACGACGGGGATTGACCATCCAGGAAAAAAACACATTATGCGATCACAATCATGTGATTGGAAAAGAATTACACACCACTTAACTGAGCATGATGTTGAGGGAAATTACGACATATATTATCAAAAACATATGACTCACCATTTATTATCTGATATGGATTTGGAATGGATTTTATCACTTGAAAATTGTTTTCTAATACGTGACCCAGACGCGGTTGTTGCATCCTATGCTCAAAAACGGCCTGATCTCACCATAGACGATCTGGGGTTTTCCCAGCAACTTGCCTTGTTCAATTATACTAAGCGAAGCGGTAAAAAACTGCCGATTGTTATTGATAGCGAGCAGTTTCTGAAAAACCCGGAACAAAAACTGAAAGCGCTTTGTTTGCATTTCAACATTCCTTATCTCACATCCATGCTCAAATGGCCTGCAGGAAAACGAGAGACTGATGGATCATGGGCCAAATATTGGTATCAAAATGTAGAACTTTCAACGGGGTTTTCATCTTGGGTGACCCGTCAATATTCGCTTTCTTCCCACCAGCAAAGAATATCTGATGCATGCAGACCTTGTTACGATCAGCTTAGAAAACACTGCATCTAAAGTGTAATCGAAAATAAGGTCTGTACAAAATCAGCGATTAATTTTTCAACCTAAAATTTTCGCTCACGTATACTCCGTGAAAAACAGGGCTTTCCTTGTTGAGAAAATAGTTACAAAGATTAAATTATCCAGAAAATACCGATTACAGTGATTATCGGCAAATCATGGCTTTAAGACTTTAAGCAAGTGATGTCTTTCGGTATATAATGCATTGTCTGCCTGACACTACCAGTGCCATCAGTGCAATAAATATCCAGACCACCCCACCACCACTACCTGAACCTGCTGCTCCAAGCGATGCAACAGTGACAGTAAAACTTTGACTATTATTGCTGATTTGATCATCGCTTTGATCTGCGGTAACTGATATCTTCGCCTCATAACTACCGGCGACAAGTATTTTTATCGGTACAACCACTGATCGACTTTCCGATGGAGAGAGCGAGGGTAATTTACATACCAGGCTTTGCATATCTGCTCCCTGATCTTCCTCCACTGCGCAGTCTGAATTGGACTCAGACTCCAATTCAATACCTTGCAATCCGCTCAGTGTCAGGCGAACATTCGATGCCGCAGCTGTAGAATGATTATTTGTCAGTGTCAATACGATGTCTGCTGCTTCATCAATGCTTAGTGCAAGTTGATCCGGGCTAAGCTTTAAATCCAGATCCAGGTTCTTATCCGTATATTCGACCGCATCCGGACCTATATCATCAAGTATTTCATCCGAATTGCTGCTGAGTACAAACTTATCAAGTTCCAATACGGAATCACGAACAGAAAAACTAACAATATGTTCTCCTGGCGTTGTGATATCAAACATAACGGGCGTATCCGCCTGGCATTGTGAATTAACCTCTGTAGCATCTGTCCAAGTCCAGCCTGCTTCCCCTGCACACGACATTGATACTTGCTTTGCATTTGTCATGTTTTCATCAATTGTCACTAATACCCCACCATCTACGTCCTTCTGATTAATGCGCGCATGCAAATAATAAGTACCGATTGAATTAAAAAATACCCGGTAACCCAAAACCGCGCCTTTGTCACTATCAACGAGCGAGGATTCCCCTAATGCAACCACGTAACTTTGAGAACTTGCTGTGTCAATAATTGGCGTATTGTTATAATCGGAAGTGTCTGGTTGTTCTGTGGCAGAAACAAGATACCACGCGCTATGCCCACTATCATCACCCAGTTGGTTTAACACAAAGTCCTCAGCCTCTACTGCAACTTTGCCTTCACTCTCTTCGAACATTTTTCCGTTACTGGCGAAAACTTCAACGTCTACAGTGTCATTTTCGCTATTTTCATCATATGTTGCCGATGCTATTGCGGAAACATTGAATTTCCCTGAGCTGGCATAAGCCAGTACAATACTTACGGTTTTGCTGCTATCTGCAGCCAACTCCCCCAATTCACACCGAATCTGCATATCTGGGCTACAATTATCATCGTGTGCAAGAAGCTTTGCGGCTTGAGGAATTGTCACGATTATATTTGCATCCGGCGTCAGATCCAAACCTGTGTTATTTATTGTGAAACTGTAGGTGACAGCAGCATCCAGACCGACAGGATTTTTATCAACACCCGCACTTAGATTCACATCAACGACAGGGCCTGATGAATATACGGTAACGCCTAGCGCTGCCGCGTTATTTGCTGGGTTTTCATCTGTCTCATTAGTTGTAGAAGTCACTTTATAACTAAGCTGCGCGGCTTCAGAGAATTTATAAGTGATCTGATATTCTATTGATGACTTGGGGGCTAAATTGCCAACCGTGCAAGTCATTTGCCCTGCTCCACCAGAACAATCGGTTGAATCGGCTGTCTGAAAGACCATTGAATCATTCAAATTTGCTGATATTACAATTCCTGTAGCCATGTCTTTTTTATCTTTATTGCTCACGGTATGAGTAAACGTCAGCGTTTCACCCTCCCGTACACTGGTATCGATGGCGGATAGACTCATCTCGACATCAACAAAACCATCAGCAAAATTAAAAGATCCGTTTTGGCAACTGACTTCTGTAGCCGAACTTGGAGAGCAGATAATATTTTCTGCGCTTTTATTTTTTATCAAGAAAAAGCTGTCCAACTCGAAGCCGTCTTCTCGAGCTGAAAAACTCACAGTCTGTGCTCCTGCAGCAGGCACATCAAGATAAACCGGAAAGTCAGGATCACCACAGTGATTATCTTCCGTTCGTTTATTGTTTGCCCAGATCCACTCATTTTTAGGGCCACAAGGAACCTGTAACGCCTGAGCATCTATCGGCCATGAACCATTAATACCTGCATGGACACTGTTGTCTTCGGTTCCTGTGGAATAACTTCGCACATAAACCATATAACGTCCGGCCTCTGGGAAGTTAAGGGTATAACTCATTTCTGGGCCTTGACCTCCAACACTCCAGTATCCATTAACTATAGAATCTTCGTGTGTCTGTCGATAATCCGGCAAGACCTCCATATAGCCTGAAGCGCTGGCAAGGCTTGCATGGCTGCCATCCGCATCTTGCTCTATGCCTGGATCGACTGTATCTGAAACCAGATACCAACGCTCATCTTTGTTTGTATATTCTTCAGCTTCAACCCTTATTGACACATAGTCATCATGCTGCACAAGATCGGCCGCATTAGACTCCAAAACCAACAACAATGCCGGAAGCAGAAAGATTTTATTTTGCATTTTTGTTCTCGATATAAATAATGTTAACAATTATTACGAAGAACAAAGCAATTGACGGGCCGGAAATCTGACACTCACTGACAGAGCATGTGCAATGAAACACATTCCAGCATCTATAAACTGAAAATCTCGCTTACACTTTAAGCAGATTAGGCTGATTTATTATTTAGTATCGAAAGTATAGATACTTTCAGTGATGCTGATTAGATGAAATCTGTAAGTTAAAAAGTTCAGAGCGGATAATATTGCGCCTCCCGTGCGGATGAAAAGATATTATTATCGAACTACAAGCCGTTCTCCCTGGTATGATAGGTATTTTCGAATCACCAGGAAATAAAAATGAAAATGATCAGTTGCAGTGAATTTGAACAGGTTCAGTTACTAACGGGAACCATTATCAATGCAGAGGAATTTCCTGAAGCTCACAAACCCGCCTATATTCTAACAGTTGATTTTGGAGAAGAAACAGGCGTGCGCAAGTCAAGCGCTCAAATTACCCAACGTTACACTCGCCAGGAATTAGTTGGCAAGCAAATTATTGGTGTTGTTAACTTCCCTGCAAAAAAAATCGGCCCATTTATGTCAGAATGCCTTATTACAGGGTTTATAAATGAGAACAATGAGGTAGTACTGGCCGTACCCGACATAAAAGTTAAGAATGGATTAAAACTCGTGTAGACAAGCAATAAAATTTACAGCTTCCTGCAAAAGTAGAATCAATTAAATACTTGTTCCCGCGTGGATAGAAACTCCACATCTGGCCAGCGCTCTTGGGTCATCTGTAAATTGACTCTTGTCTGGGCAAGATATACAAGTTCTCCGGCGTGATCCAGTGCAAGGTTAGGTGCTAGTTTCGACTTAAAGTCCGATAACATTTTCTCATTACCACACTTTATCCAACGTGCTTGCTGGATACTGGAATTTTCAAATTGGCATAAAACATTGTATTCATCCTTGAGGCGTTGTGCCACTACTTCAAACTGCAATACACCCACCGCGCCCAGGATTAGATCGTTGTTTGTATGCGGTCGAAACAATTGGGTTGCACCTTCTTCACACAGCTGCGCCAAACCTTTCTGTAGTTGCTTCATCTTCAACGGATCTTTCAGCAATGCACGTCGAAACAGTTCTGGCGCAAAGTTGGGAATACCTGTAAAAATCAGTTTTTCCTTTACCGTAAACGTATCTCCGATTCGAATCGTACCGTGGTTATGTAAGCCGATAATATCGCCGCTATAGGCTTCATCTACATGCCCTCGATCAGAGGCTAAAAAAGTAAGGGCATCACTAAGCTTTATCTTTTTACCTATACGTACATGATTAGCTTTCATTCCTTTAAGGTATTTTCCTGAGCAAATTCTCATAAAAGCGATCCTGTCCCGGTGCTGTGGATCCATATTTGCCTGTATCTTGAAAACAAAACCAGAAAATTCCGCTTCTATGGCCTGCACTGTTCTCGATTGGGTTTCCCGTGCCTGGGGAGGTGGCGCATACTCGACAAAGTCATCCAGCAATTCAGCAACACCAAAGTTATTAATCGCTGAACCAAAAAATACAGGCGTCAAATCCCCTTTTAGATAAGCCTGTTTGTCAAAATCGTTGCTGGCACCTTTAACCAACTCAAGCTCTTCCCTTAATTCATCAGCCATCGCGCCGAGTATTTCATTGAGTTTCGGATTCTCCAGTCCCTTTACGACCTCACCTTCCAGCATTTTCCCACCATGAGTAGCAGAAAAAAAATGTACTGTATCACGGTAAATATGATAAACGCCTTTAAAGCGTTTACCCATTCCTATCGGCCATGTCACAGGTGCACAGCGAATATTCAATACACTTTCAACTTCATCCATAAGGTCGATAGGGTCTCGGCCCTCCCTATCCAGCTTATTAATAAATGTCATTACCGGCGTTGTACGCATACGACATACTTCCATTAGTTTCTCAGTACGCGACTCTACCCCTTTAGCAACATCTATAACCATTAACGCTGAGTCAACCGCTGTCAAAGTTCGATAAGTATCTTCAGAGAAATCTTCATGCCCTGGTGTATCCAGCAAGTTAACCATACGGTCTTTATACGGAAACTGCATAACCGAAGAGGTCACTGAAATACCACGCTCCTGCTCCATCGTCATCCAGTCTGAGGTCGCATGTCGGGCTGCCTTTCGACCTTTCACCGTACCGGCTAACTGTATAGCGCCACCAAACAACAGTAATTTTTCTGTTAGTGTGGTCTTACCTGCATCGGGATGCGAGATGATGGCAAATGTGCGCCTCCTGTTGATTTCATTGATAAAGTTGCTATCTGCCATACCCGTTAAACCTAAATTTACAGCCATTTTAAAATACGCATTTTCTGCTCATGCGGAAAATTCGTGCGATTTACCTAGACGGTAATTTTATGTCCCGACAATATTCAACTATTTTAGAGCAGGACAAAAGGCGCACCATTCTATAGGAAGCCCACCTTTTGATCCATTAAAAGAGATTGAATTGTTGGGCAATCGGGCTTAATTACATTTGAATTTTGCATGGAAAGGCTACCAGCTTCCGTTTGAGGTGTATTTATAATAACTGCTACAGGTTCGATTACCCATCATTTCGCAGAGATAGAAGAGCCTCGGATTAACCAGCTATTTGGTGAGCGACCAATATGTCGGTTATGACAACTTCGACACCTTTAAACGTCAACTGTGTTGGACATTTATGCAAGATCATCGAATACCTTTTACCAATGATTTTTCTGAACGCTCATTGCGACCCTATGTGATTTGGCGAAAACTCAGCTACTTCACCCAATCAGATGCTGGAAATCAATTCAGACCCATTTTTTTTTGAACAGTTGTTTCAGACATTGAAAGGATTTCGCCGAATTGCAACACGTTATGAAAGGTTAAAACGTAATTATCAAGCGATGATAGATTTGGGGCTTCTATCATTTGGCTTAATTGAGAGCGCCCTCTAATCACTTTGCGTAAAACTACTACTAAAAATATTTTTATCCGTACGAATTGCCCCAGCAAAAAACTTAAAAAATGCCCGAACCCTGGACCGCTTTTTGTTCACTGCGGCGGTAACTAGCCAAATGTCAACTGGCAGGTCATTACGGATTTTCTTAATCGGTGCCAAAGATGCGTTATAATCGCCTACATAACACGGAATCAGTCCAATGCCGAGCCCTTCGGCCACAGCTTGTGTCATGGCGGCAGTACTGCCGAATCGGGCAACCATTGAACCAGTTTTTACATTTTTCTCAAGCCACCGGGCTGCTGTGTAGTGCGTCAGATTTGAGCTGTAGCCACAAAACCGATGTTGATTCATCACAGAAATTGTTTGTGGTAAACCGTATTGCCTGATGTAGTCATGTGAAGCATAAAGAGCGTGTGATATCTGACCCACTCTACGTCCAACCAACGTGTCACCGGGATTTCTGTCAGGTCGGATGGCAACATCTGCTTCACCATATACAAGATCGGCAAATTTGCTGGAAACAATGAGGTCAGGCTGTATGTTTTTATGCGCCTTACAGAAGGCGCCAAGCCTGGGGGCCACATAGTGAATCGCAAATTCCTCGGACAAAGCAATGCGAAGGGTTTCATGTGTGGAGTCAGCTGCATCCCGAATGTCATTTTCAGCTTGTTTAACCAGCCGTTCGATTTCTCTGCCAACCATTAACAATGGAGATGCCTGCTCGCGTAACGTCCAGCCTGACTGCTGACGGTCGAAGATTTTAAAGCCAAACGAGCGCTCTAATGCGTCCAGGTGCCTGTAGATGGTGGTGATGCTAACGCCAAGTATTCTAACGGCCCGTGTAGGTGACCCCGTCTCAGCCACAGCAATTGCCGTCTGCATCCACAATGTCAGTTTTCGATGATGATAGTTTTTCATAATTGCAAAACAGTTATGCATAAATAATCATTGTAATAGCTATGTGTTCACATAGACAATAAATAAGTGCTGGCGTAAATCCAGATCATCACCATAGATGACACCACCAAAATGCCGGTAATTCTTTAATCAAAATATGTCTTTCCATTGAAATGGAGAAAAACCATGTTCTTTTCAGACAAAAAATACTTAACTCGTATGGGATTATTGGCTTCAGGTGTTGGCGTATTGTCGCTGATAACTTTGAATGTACACGCGGATGATTTACCTAAAGCGGCGTATCTTCCGCTTGAAATGGCGCAAAAGGCGGCTAATGCGGCAATGGCTAAATGTGTCACTGATGGCTACAACGTCAGCGTTGCCATTGTCGCCAGATCAGGCTCAACCAAAGTATTAATTAGAGGTGATGGTGCTGGACCCCATACGGTAGGTAGTAGCACTGGCAAAGCCTTCACAGCCGCCAGCATGGGACGCCCCAGTGCAAAGCTGGCGGCATTGATAAAGGACAAACCAAGTCTTGAAGGTTTACGCGATATGGATTCAAGATTAGTCATTCTCGGTGGGGGATTACCCATAAAAATTGCCGGATCATTGGTTGGCGGGATTGGTGTGGGTGGTGCACCCGGCGGGCATCTGGACGAAGCATGCGCCAAAGTCGGAGTCGAGGCTATTGGCGGCGAATAAGCGGCAACAACCAAGTTCCGTGATTTGTAAAAGTACTCCACGCATTCCATCCTTGACTTTTATTGCGATCTTACTCGCCTTGCTGATGCTGTCAATAAATAACAGTACAATGGCGCAGATAGCACCAACCGAACAGGAGATTGCCAACTACGGATCGCTGCATGCGGCAATCCATCGGGGTGATGCTCACGCAGTACGACGCTATCTGGATACAGGCAGTGATGCAAATAAGCGGGACCTGTCGGGACGTACTCCGGCCCATATTGCAGCTCATGCCTCTGCCTATGACACACTGCGCGTGCTGGTTAAAGCTGGCGCCGATATCAAAGCGCTGGACCACCAACGCTATGATGTCATTACCATTGCTGCGGTGAACAACGATGTGCAAATGGTTAATCTTGCCATCGAGCTAGGTGGCAATCCAAAGGCGGTTACCAGCCAATATGATGGCACGGCTCTGATCGCCGCTGCTCATCTCGGTCATGTTGAAGTGGTGGAGACACTGATTACATCGGGCGCACCACTAAATCATATTAATAATCTGGGCTGGACCGCGCTTATCGAGGCAATTATCCTGGGAGACGGAGGTACAAATCACACAGAGATTGTAAAAGAACTCATTGATGCCGGGGCTGATAAGTCAATTGCGGATCGTAATGGAAATCTACCAATCAAGCATGCACGGCAACTGGGTTTTTCTGAGATCATTGATATTCTTGAGTAACAATTCGGCGAAGATTATAACTTGAATTCCGAAAACTGTTTCTGAAGGATCAGGATATGGAGTTCATTTTGTACCGATTAACCTCTCCGCTCAGTATGAAATGAAGCGTGACACGCTTGTTTCTCTTTAACCAATTCTTGACCTTCTGATGCTTGTGTGTGGCGTAGTTGTCTACAATGACATGTAACTCCAGGTCTTCGGGTGTTTGTTTCTCGGCCATTTTAAGAAACGACAAAAATTCCTGATGCCGATGTCGTTGCTTGCACTCACCTATTACTTCGCCGGTAAATACATTGAGTGCAGCGAATAGTGTGCTGGTGCCATTTCTCTTGTAGTCGCGCGCATGGGTGCCTGCACGACCTTTCATCAGTGGTAATCCAGGCTACGTGCGGTCCAGCGCCTGAATCGAGCTTTTCTCATCCACACAAAAGACCGCCGCGTTCTCTGGTGGGTTGAGATACAGTCCCACCACGTCTTCGAGCTTTTCTTGGAACTTCGGATCGTTGCTGACTTTGAAGTACTTGATCAGATGTGGCTTGAGACCATTGTCGCGCCAGACTCTGGAGACGAACATGGAGTTGGTACTCAGCTTTGCCGCCAGTGTTCGCGTACTCCAATGAGTCTCACCTTCCGGTTTCTCATTAGTGGTCACTTCGATGATCTGTTGACGTAACCTGGCATAGTCGGCGTTTCTAGAACCGTTCATGGTGGCACCGCGGGGAAGATTCTTTTCAATAGCGTCAATGCCACCTTCGCTAAATCGATTTCTCCAAAGACCGATGGTTTGAGCACATAGTGGCAGATACTCTGTTATTTCGGTATTGGTCAAACCTTCATCAGCCAGCAGTACTATTGATAAGCGTTCCTTCACACTTTATCCGGCGATATTGTAATGCCAGTCAGAAAGATTTACTGTTCAGTCAACATAGACAAAGCCATTACAAGAGCATCCTCTCTGCCTGCAGACGACTTGTAATAACCGGATCTAACCCCGATCTCATTAAATCCAAGTGATTCGTATAAACGGATGGCAATTGCATTGGACGGGCGAACTTCAAGATAGAGCTCTTTGCAATTCACCCGGCTTACCATGTCCATCATTTCGAGCATCAAATGCCTCGCCCATCCTTGACCGCGGCACACATTCTCAATACAGATATTGAGAATGTGTGCATCATGTGGACCTACCATTAATATCGAATAACCATGTACCTCATCGTCTTCGGCCAATACCAGGCAACAGTAACCTGCTTTCAGGCAATCTCTGAAAATACGCTTGGTCCAGCAGAAATCATAACTGGCATTTTCTATGAGCATAATTTGATCGAGGTCTTCAGCCTCCATCGGCCGTACACGCAGAGAATTAGCCATCGCTACTGACACTGGCTTTCCAAGGCTTTCTGAACCGCTTTAAGATCTTGCCATGCTAGTGACTTGGCCTTGGGTTGATTAAGCAGATAGTTAGGATGGAAGCTAACTTGTACTTTTATCGGGAAGTCATCCAATACGTAGACTTGCTCTCTGATATTTGATAACTCTGATTGATAACGTTTTTGTGGCAAATCAACTAACAATAAAATTACTCGTATTTTTTTCTCTTTTAGAAAATTTTTTAGCGAACTATCCGCTGAATGTGGTGTATCCAATTCGCTGATCATCACTTCAGAAAAGTCGATGCTGATTGAATTGAGCATCGCTCGTAATAACACCCCACTTTTTCCTGGAAATGGCTGATGCGAAAACTCATCCGCAATCTTGCACTGAGACAATACCAGCAAACTGGCGTTGGGATCACCAAGGCTTTGAACGGTAATATTGCCGGTGCGTAGATTTAGCAAGGATTGTTTTATCAGCCATTGTTCCAACTTCGAGTCAGGTATTTGTAAAAGATCATCGGTTGGAAAGTGCTTCCCAAGTGAGCTATGTATGCTAGTTTGAAGGTGGGTATCTATCTTACTGGCATCGCGTAAACACCAGACATCAATACCCATTGAATTTAAATACCAACGTCGAATATTCTCTGATGTTGTGGCTTTGTTCTGTAGCTTTTCAGATTCCAACTTAGTGGTTTCTGTCCGCAGACAGCCTCCAGGTAAAAATCAAACTTTAATCATTTGATATGTTCTGCTTACGTGAGCGTTTTCGAAACCGGCGAAATACGGCATAACCCGGTCCAGAAAGCGCATATAATGCAAAACCGGCCAGCAACATCTTCGGTGGATCAAGTGAGGTAAATACAAATATGAACACTAACACCAGCAAGGCAAAAAACGGTATCCTCTTATGTGTACCAAAATCCTTAAAACTATAATAGGTGAAATTACTTACCATCAGTAATCCAGTGACAATGGTTAACAGTACAGCAGGTAGTTGCATATCCTCACCGTTCGTACCCAAATCCTCAGACACCCAGACCATTAAAATCATTAACGCTGCCGCTGGTGGACTTGCCAGCCCCTGAAAAAAACGCTTGTCCGCACGACCGACATGCACATTAAATCGAGCCAGCCGTAGTGCTGCGCAAGCGCAGTATAAAAATGCCGCAACCCAACCAATCTGTCCAGAACCTGCTCTGACCATGCTCGACAGAGACCACTCGTAGACAATTAACGCAGGTGCTATTCCAAACGACACCATATCTGACAAGCTATCATACTCCGCACCAAAGGCGGTGCTGGTATTGGTCATTCGCGCAATACGCCCATCGAGTCCATCAAGCACCATTGCAATTAATATTGCGACTGCGGCGGTAGAGAAATGCTCGTTCAGTGCGGATATTATTCCATAAAACCCGGCAAACAGCGCGGCTGTGGTAAACAGGTTTGGTAACAAATAAATACCTCGCCCGCGGCGGTTTGTTTTCTTGTTATTTAGATTTTTTAGCATTAATTTAATAAAACTAATAATGCATAGCTGGTCTTATAGAAAGAAAGCATCGGTAAGAAAAAACAGTCTACCGACTACCGGGATTCTCTGGTATCCAACTATGCGTGGACACAGACACAACCTGACTATTCTCAAATAGCCAGGCTGAACCTGAAAAAATAACCTTACCGAATTTTACAAGTAAACGAAGCATCGCAGTTCATGCAGTACTAGGGGGCGTTCTCAATTAACTTGACCGTCTGGCGGGTTCACATAAGCGAGCGACAATACCGTTGGGTGGAAAATGAGCACCGCCCCTTCGGGTTGCCCCTGAAAAAGTGCCATACGGCGTTATTCGTCGTTCGTTTGCAGGGACCAAACATCACTCCTCTTGCCTTGTCTGGCGATTTTTCAGGGGCAACAGGATGATCAAGTTAATTGAGAACGCCCCCTAGCGTACCTAATTTTTACTTTTATCCACTTTCGCTGATGCTGCGATCCAAGGCATCATACCACGTAGTTTTGCACCAACCACTTCAATAGGATGCTCCTTGCCGATACGACGTCTTGCCTTTAGGGTTGCAGCACCTGCCTGATTCTCAGTGATAAAATCTCGCGCAAATGTGCCGTCCTGAATTTCAGTTAAAATACGGCGCATCTCAGCACGAGTCTCGTCAGTTATAATTCGTGGACCTGTTTGTAAATCTCCATATTCTGCTGTATTTGAGATAGAGTAACGCATATTGGCAATACCACCCTCATACATCAGATCAACGATCAACTTCAGTTCATGCAAACACTCAAAATACGCCATTTCCGGAGCATATCCCGCTTCGACAAGCGTCTCAAAACCTGCTTGAACCAAAGCAGTCGTTCCACCACATAGTACAACTTGCTCACCAAATAAATCGGTTTCTGTCTCTTCCTTGAAGGTTGTCTCTATAACACCCGCACGTCCACCACCATTTGCACTGGCATAAGATAGTGCAATATCGCGGGCAAGACCGGAAGCATCTTGAGCAACGGCAATTAACGAGGGCACACCGCCACCCTCAGTATAAGTTGATCGAACAAGGTGCCCTGGGCCCTTTGGCGCAATCATAATCACATCGAAATCGGCACGCGGATCGACTTGACCATAGTGAATATTAAATCCATGGGCAAAAGCAAGCGCTGCACCTGGCTTAATATTCGACTCTATAGAGTCGCGATAAAGTTTTGCCTGATGCTCATCAGGCGCTAAAATCATAACGACATCAGCCAGCTTGACAGCATCCTCAACAGATTTAACTTCAAGCCCCGAATTCTCGGCTTTTGCCACTGAAGACGAACCCTCACGCAAACCAACTATGACCTTAACACCCGAATCTTTCAAGTTATTAGCATGCGCATGTCCCTGTGATCCATAACCAATTATCGATACCGTTTTCCCCTGTATAATCGAAAGATCTGCATCTTTATCGTAATAAACGTTCATTATTGTCTCCAAATAACATGTCAGTTCAAAGCTGACAAATTTGATTTATGTGTATCCGTATTTTCGATGTGTGTAAGTATTGAAATGTTTGGACTCCAGCTCAGGCTTGTATGCACAAGTTTGTAACATACGGCATCGGATTCGAACAAAATATCCTTTCAAAAAATCGATTGACGAGATTGAGCTATACCTTCAGAATCCTTTCACCACGCGCTATTCCTGAGGTTCCTGATCGCACAACTTCAAGAATTTTATCTTCACTGACAGCACTGATAAATGCATCAAGCTTGTCCCCCGTCCCCGTAAGCTCAACCACGTAGGTAGTCTCAGACACATCGATAATTTTTCCACGGAATATATCTGATATTCGTTTGATCTCCTCACAGGTATCACCTGTGGCCTTAACCTTGATAAGCATCAGTTCGCGTTCAATGTGGGCTGACTCCGTCAGATCTGACAATCGAACAACATCAATTAGTTTATTCAGTTGTTTGGTTATTTGCTCAATGACTCTATCTGTTCCACTGGTTACTATCGTCATTCGTGACAAGGATGGATCGTTGGTGGCGGCAACGGTTAAGGATTCAATATTATAACCTCGTGCGCTAAACAAACCTGCTACACGCGATAGAGCGCCTGACTCATTTTCCATTAACAGGGAGATAATATGTATCATCAAGCCAACTCTCGTGCGGGATTCAAACGCATTTTGTTGTGCGCCTTACCTGACTCAATCATTGGATAAACATTTTCGGATTGATCAGTAATAAAATCCATAAAAACAAGTCTGTCCTTCATGGCAAATGCATCTTTAAGCGCAGCTTCCACATCTTCAGGGCGCTTAATAATCATTCCAACATGGCCATAGGATTCTGCCAATTTGACAAAATCCGGCAATGCATCCACATAAGAATGAGAATAGCGTTTATCGTAACTAAATTCCTGCCATTGGCGAACCATTCCCATATAACGATTATTCAGGTTTATAACCTTAATTGGCAAATTATACTGTTTGCAGGTTGAAAGTTCCTGAATGCACATCTGGATACTCGCCTCGCCAGTAACACAGGCTACTTCCTGCTCTGGGAACGCGATTTTTGCACCAATTGCCGCGGGCAATCCGAACCCCATCGTGCCCAGGCCACCAGAGTTCAACCATCGCCTGGGTTTATTAAATTTATAAAACTGCGCAGCAAACATTTGATGCTGACCTACATCAGAAGTCACTATCGCATCACCATCAGTGACTTCGTATAATTTTTCCACCACATATTGTGGTTTTATTAATTCACTATCACGATCATACGCCAAGCAGTTTTTACTTCGCCAGCCATCTATCTGTCGCCACCAATTTGCAAGCCCCTCTGTATCTGTGCGATTGCCAGTAGATTTAATTTCACTGAGCATCACACTTAGTACTTGTTTGACATCGCCAACTATGGGGATATGCACCGCTATATTTTTTGAAATTGACGCTGGATCTATATCGATATGGATAATCTTTGCGTGAGGACAGAATTCAGACACCGCGCCTGTAACCCGATCATCAAATCGGGCACCAATAGCTAATAACACATCACAGTCATGCATGCCCATATTAGCTTCGTAGGTACCGTGCATTCCCAACATACCGACAAATTGTTCATCAGTTGCCGGATAAGCGCCTAAACCCATTAATGTGTTGGTAATTGGAAAACCTAAAAGCCGGGTGATTTCAGTCAATTCAGACGATGCCTCACTCCAAATCACTCCGCCACCAGAATATATCATGGGCCGACAAGCAGAATACAATAACTCCACCGCTTTATGAATCTGCCCCGTATGACCGATAAGATTAGGATTATAGGAGCGCATATGAACTTCTTCGGGATATTTAAAAGGTATCTTTTTGTCAGGTGCGGTCATATCTTTAGGGATATCAACCACAACTGGACCAGGACGACCCGTACTTGCAACATAAAATGCCTTTCGTAATACCAAGGCAAGCTCTTCAAGCGATTGCACAAGGAAGTTATGTTTCACACAAGGTCGGGTTATACCTACTGAATCGACTTCCTGAAACGCATCACTACCAATCATCGACTTATGCACCTGGCCGGTAAGAATAACCATGGGTACAGAATCCATGAAAGCCGTCGCAATTCCAGTCACCGCATTAGTTGCCCCCGGTCCAGACGTTACAAGTACCACCCCAGTCTTACCCGTTGCGCGGGCATAGGCGTCAGCGGCATGGGTTGCACCCTGCTCATGTCGTACGAGGATATGTTCTATCGCGTCCTGTTTGTACAAAGCATCATAGATGTGCAGAACGGCACCACCAGGATAACCAAAGATGTGTTTGACACCCTCATTCTTCAGCGACTCAAAGAGTATTTCGCCACCAGATAATTCCACGACTGTTCCTCTGGATTAGTTCGATAATAGTTATGATGGGCAATGGATGGAACCCAAGTCTGGATTTTGCTTGAGCTGAAGGAGATTTGCAATAATGCTAAGATTATTTTTGATAATACAGCGACTCACACACAAACCGCAAATGCTGTATAAGGTAATTTATTTAGTTTGATAACGAGCCAAAACGGGGGGTGAATGGTAACTAACCAAACCCTGTATTGATCAATTCAACAATACGTCAAAACTCAGTATAATTGTTTCATCTGGCCCTTTTCTATCAACATCTGGATAAGTTGAATCCCGGGAATGGAAGATTTGTGCCTGCATCGGGCGGATATAAAAATGCGCAGGCACGCATCAGCTTATTAATTAAATATAGAGGGTTATATTCGCGTCACCTGCAAACTCAAAAAATGATGCGGCACCAACATAATCGAGGCCATCGATAAAGTCTGATTGTTCCATATCAAACAGATCAACCGTCATCTGACAGGCAAGGAATTTTACCTCAGCTTCCAGGCACAATTCGCGAAGCTCATCAACACTTGCGACACCTTTAGACTTCATTTTCTGTTTCATCATCCCTGTCATAATACTTTGCATTCCTGGAATAGCGGTCCCCAGAACAGGGAACCATTTGTCCATGCCCATCGGCATTGGCATACCTGGATTTCCCAATGGGCTCACTTTCAGGTCAAGTTTCTTCTTCAGTAACTGTAGCCCATAAAAAGTGAAGAATATTTCAGTATCGTAGCCTAATGCAGCGGCTGTGGATGCAAGAATAAAGGGTGGATAGGCCCAATCCAACGTTCCTTTTGTAGCAATAATCGCCAAGCTTTTTTCTTCAGACATGTTTATATTTCTCCGAACATTAACTTTTATCAAAATAGGCAGCAATACTCAGGTGAGTGCAGTCGTCTGCAAAGCTCACAAACGCCGCCTGAGCAAATAGGCCATGGATCCCGTTGAGCTTCTTAAGATATTTATTCCTCTAACCATCAGAAGAGGTGCTATACACCACGTTTGTAGAGAAGAATACAGTTCCATACATAAAATAGCCTGATACTAATTAATCCACTAATCACACGCAAAACAGGCTTTATTGTATAAACCAACCTAAGATTTTCTCTCACTATTGGCGTCTTAAGCCAATGTGCAGATAATCGGGTAATATTAAGTTTTACGAATTAAAAAGTGATATTTACCACCTTCCTCCGTAGAACTCTCAAGTACATTACCCGTCTGTTTCGAGAAAGCCTCGAAGTCTTTCACAGAGCCAGGATCAGTAGCGATTATCTTCAGAACCTGCCCATCAGATAATTGAGCCAGAGATTTCTTTGCACGTAGAATAGGCAATGGGCAGTTCAGCCCTGATGCATCTAGTTCTTGATCAAATTCAGCCATAATTTTAGTAATCTCCGATTTTGGATGAGAATATGCAACAATGCGAATAACCTGAAATAGTTCATAAGCTATTGGCTTGTGAAATTGTTACTAAATAGTAGTCGATAGTCAGGTAATTACTTTCTACTATCTGGAACCTATATTAATATACATAAATATTATAATTTACTTGATTAACAGACAATACTTTTTTTCAATGTACAAGGATATATGCCAAAGGTACAGTATTGCCATAAGTGTATTTTATAGACCGTGGCCATAATTTTATGGAATTCTAGAGCTCAGAGAATGTCATAGACGAATTACTACAAAGTTTCTATATGTGCGAGTCGCTGGAGATAAGAGCGGAATAATACTGACCATAATCAGCTGCGTGCTTGTATAAATATTTATTTACTCAGAAGACGTTTACGGCAAAAATACCACCATATGCAAAGAACAATACACTACGTGACAATTAACAGAAAAATTTTACAGATCGCTCTTATTCTGATTATCTGCCCATGGCCTGGCTTCCTGTGGTCAGATATAAACAACAAATTGCCTCATATGGGCGAACCCGTGGATCAAGAACTTTCTCCACGCGAAGAACGCAAAATAGGCGCACAGTTTATGCGCCAGATTCAGGCAAGTATTCCACTGGTGGAAGATTTTGCGTTAAAGGAATATATCCAGCAACTGGGTAATCGGCTTCTAGCTGGAATTTCAGGATTGGATCACCCTCATTATACCTTCTTTCTGATCGATGATGAAAACATCAATGCTTTTGCGGTTCCTGGGGGTTATATAGGTATCAATTCAGGGTTGATAGGTTCATTTGAAACAGAAAGCCAGGTGGCAGCTGTGATTGCGCACGAGATTGCACATGTCACTCAACGGCATCATGCAAGGGCTTATTCTGCCCAAGGAAACAGCGGTTTGACTACCGCTGCAGCGATAATTGCTGCAATTTTGATAAGCCAGGAATCACCCCAGGCTGGTCAGGCAGCATTGGCCACCGGCATCGCTGTTTCTACTCAAAATCAGATCAATTATACCCGCGCAAACGAATATGAAGCTGACCGTGTCGGTATAGACATACTCAAGCGTGCCGGATTCTCCAGCAAAGGTATGGTTGAATCTTTTAACCTATTAAAGAAAAACAGTTCGTTAAATACATCTTCGAATCAAATAGAATATCTTCGTACACATCCACTCGGGGAAAACAGAGTAGCAGAAGCGAAAAACCGTGCGGCAACACTGGGGGACAAAGGCGATCATGATAGTCCATCATTCCAATTATTTAAGACCAGGCTTAATGTATTGACAACCCACGATCGGCCGGGTTTGCGTCAATTACTGCTTGCAACAAAAAACAAAGAATCCGACTTGACTGTACAATATGGCCTAGCCATGATTGAGCATCTTTCCGGCAATATTACTCAAGCCAAATCTCATCTGTCAAAATTGTCTACCCTAGACAAAAACAACCTCTTTATACAAAGTCTCGATGCTCAGTTGCAGTATGTAACAGGTGATACGGAGCAATCGAGTGGAAGATTCGTGGAAATCCTGGATCTCTATCCCACTCAATACGGGCCAGTTGAGCAATACGCCAAGCTGCTGATGGGTTCAGATAAGCTAATCAGTGCCTATAATATAGTTTCCCATTATACAAGGACAGTAAACCGACCTGAACCAGATGCTTATCGCTTACTCGCCAGTATTCAAAAAAAACTGGGTAACTCACCCGCGAGTCATGAATATCTCGCCAGTTATTATGAGAAAAATGGATTACGCGCACAAGCAGAACATCAGTTGGAACTCGCATTAAAAATGGTAGAAAAAAATTCACAACCTGAACTACGGATAAAAGCAAGACTGAAACAAATTCGTCAATAAACCACTTTAGCGGTGACAAGTATCAATTATGGAGTAGCTTGCATACCCTGAAGGTATAGATTCAGAAGCGATGCTTTACACCTAGGATTTTTACTATTAACCTAAGTGAAGATCGCGTATCCTATTCTGGTCAATGGTGCATATTTACGTGACCTTGTACCGTACGATTAGATTATAATTACAGATACCGGATTTTGTTAATCCGATTTTTAAATTCAATCTGAGGAGGAAGTCCGTATGCAGAATACTGTTCGGGCGATGCTAACCGCTGTGTCAAGCGCCGTACTGATGGGTTCAATTGCTGTCATTTCAATAGGCAACGCAAGTGCTGATGAAACAGCTGATATTGCAGAGGGTAAAAAACTAAGCTTTGATAGAAAAAAAGGTAATTGCATAGCCTGTCATGTAATGGCAGGGGGCGAGATGCCAGGCAATATCGGGCCACCACTTTTAGTTATGAAAGATAGATTCCCTGATCGAGATGTGCTGAAAAGCCAAATTTTCGATGCCAGGATAAAAAACCCCAATACCATCATGCCTCCGTTTGGTGCGCATGAGGTTCTTTCAAAAGACGAACTTGAAAAAGTCGTTACATATATACATTCCCTGTAAATCTTCAGATACTCACAAATTCTGATGGAGCAATCATGATCAAGCAACGCAGATTACTTCTTAAAAGTTCACTCGCCAGCAGCACTGTTGCAATTGCCGCATCGGCCGGACTTTTAGTCCCGCAAAACGTATTAGCCAAAGTGTCGAGAGATGCTTTTAAATCGCGATCACTGGATGAGGCCATGAGTGTCTCTATAGGTGGTAACCCTACCGAATCTGGTGACATTAAGATCAAGGCGCCGGATATCGCTGAAAATGGTGCAGTCGTACCCATTACTGTATCAACTACAATTGAAAATGTTGAGTCTATCGCTATTTTTGCTGCGAACAATCCACAACCCCTAACCTCTGCCTATGAGCTTGGTAAAGGTACAGAGCCTTATGTATCTATCCGAATCAAAATGGGTAAAACCGCAGATGTTATTGCGGTTGTTAAAGCCGATGGAAAAGTATTTTCAGCTAAAAAAGAAGTCAAAGTCACCATTGGTGGATGTGGCGGTTAAACTAATTTATTCGGAGTAATTCAATGGCGTCTATTAAAATTCGAGCAAAGGCGAAGGGTGACATGGTCACTGTTAAGGCACTGATGAGCCACCCAATGCAGCAAGACGGGCAAAAAAACAAGAAAACCGGGGAGCCTATTCCGCCCAATTATATTGCCGAAGTTAAAGGTGAACACAATGGGAATACTATATTGACAGCATATTGGAGTGGAGCAATATCCAAAAACCCATACCTGTCATTTAAGTTCAAAGGCGGTAGCGCTGGCGACACCATTGCTCTTAGCTGGGTTGACAACAGCGGTAAGAGTGAATCTGTCGAAGCCAAAATAAAATAGCTTTATCTATCTACCACTGGTATTTTTTATTACCAGTGGTTAGGAGGAAAATATGAAAAAGAAGGTCATTATGGCCGCATCGGCTGTATGCCTGCTGGCAGGCTTGCCACTGGTCGGTCATGCATCTCCAGAAGAAGATTTGAAGAGCTTTCGAGAGTATTATCAAAAGCGTTTTCCAAAAACCACTTTTGACGATTTCATAAATGGCGTCTATTCAATTGACGCAAATGCTCGTTCTCAGTGGGAGGATATCGAAGAATTTCCCCCTTATGAGATTAATATCGATTCTGGTGAAGCTCTCTTCAACACTGCATTTGCCAATGGCAAGGGCTATGCTGATTGCTTTGAAAACGGCGGTATGGGTATACGTCAAAACTATCCACACTTTGATGCTGAATCAGGCACCGTGATTACTCTCGAAGCAGCAATTAACACATGCCGTGAAAAAAATGGCGAGAAGGCGCTGAAACTCAAAAAAGGAAAAATTGCGGATATCTCTGCTTATATGGCCTTTACATCGCGTGGAAACAGGTTTGATATGAAAATACCTGAAGATCCACGAGCGCAGGCGATCTACGAAAGAGGCAAAAAACACTTTTATACAAAACGAGGCCAATTAAATATGGCATGTGCTGATTGTCATCAGTATTATGCTGGAAATTTAATCCGAACAGACCTTCTTAGCCCAGCTTTAGGGCAAGTTACACATTTTCCAGTATACCGTTCAAAATGGGGAGGACTGGGTACGCTTCATCGGCGCTATGGCGGGTGTAACAAGCAAGTTCGCGCCAAACCTTTCAAAGCGCAGAGTGCTGAATATACCGCCCTTGAGTATTACCATACCTATATGAGCAATGGGTTGGAAATTAACGGACCTGGCGCTAGAAAGTAGCACTGCAATAACCAAAAAAGCCTGATTTTTATATTATCAGGCTTTTTTATTTTTCATTGACTTCTTTGATGTAAACTGAGAATGCCCTATTCTGATCCGACGTCTTCACATATTCCTTGTTCAATAAGCCTCAGTATTATTAATTTCACAGGTTTAATCACTCAGAATCGGGTTTGTTTAAATGATGATTACAGAAAAAATTCTCTTTTAGTCCTTTTCCATAAGGTTTAATACAATATATACCTTGTGTCAGTCAGCTATATTCATGAACTGACTTGTACTATTAATAAAACTGAGAGCGCTCATTCCCTAAGTCCTCTCAGTATCGGAATCGGCACAGAATATCGACTCCTTTGTCCGCACACCACCGGGTGTGGAACAACCACCCCTATCCTGAAGCGGTTTTTATACTACAAGCCTAATCACTCGTATCATGCTAAATCGTGGTATTAGAGGAGACAATTCCTTTGTCATCTCTAATACCGTGAGCTCTACCTTACACATCAGTAGTCTCATTTGATACAACATACAAAAATAGTATTTTGTATCAATCAACTCATCCTTGAGCTGAATTCTCTGAATAACTAATACCAGGAACTCTCATCCTTAAGTGCTCCCAGTATTAGAGTCGCCTTTTAATTTCGACTCTTTCGTTCACATACCTTCGGGTATGACGCAGCTGTTACAGTCCAGTCCAGTCCAGAAGCAGCTACCATACTACAAGCACAAGACTTATAGTACATCAATTTGTGGTATCAGAGCGGCAGTTCCCTTGTCATTTCTGATACCATGGACTCTAGGTTTATACATCCGAGAATCCATTTGATACAGAGTACAATAACTGTCTTCTGCATCAATCAGCTCAATCCGTGAGCTAATTATTCTATTATAGGATAAGCGGAATCCAATCCTTGGATCCCAGCTGTATCGTAGGTAATCAATCCCGATCACCGTATACCGACAAGTTCCTTTCGCGGATAATAATGGGCATCATCCCGAACCCATCATAATTACTTAAAATTCCTGATCGAACAATTAGTATTTATAAACTAAAACTATTAAAGAGCTGTTTGACCTTAATTTAGTCAGTCGGTGTTGGAATGGATATATTGCAGCGAATGTGCCAAATGAGTATGAAAAATTCTTGACGTCTCAGATTCCATGACATAAAGCTAGTAACAATCGGCATCCCATGCCTGTAAAGTGTTTATCGACGATTACAATTAATTCTTAAATTTTTATTTTAATTGAAACAAAAAGATCCTCTAAGACGTTCAATTGACGCATCAATTCAATATATTGGCGCGATAGGGATTAACTTTAGAGAATAGACAAAATTCCAACACCCGCGTTATCAAGTCGAATACTACATCGCCGATAACCTGTGGATATTAGTATATTGGACACTACTGTGGTTTCGAAGTTTATTGAACGAAGCATCGTTATTGTTATTTTATTGATGATCACTACGATGATTCATTCGTGCGGTTGGGTAGACTCTACTGGCAGACAAAGTAATTCACATCCTGAAATCAATGTTGTTGTTAACGGGTCTGTATTAACACAGGACCAGGCAATCGCAATGACTGAATCACGCTCTGAGGAAATAGATTTTTCTTCAAGTACAGATGTTGATGGAGAAGTAGTCGCATTTGAAAGCTTATTGACCGATCAAGGCAAACTTGAGCAATGCGCGGATCTAATTAACCTGGAAAATGCCTCGAATTTACTAAGAGAGGCTTGTGAGCCCGATGTTAATAACAATGACTGTACGGTTACGATGCTGCCTACAGCTCAGGCTCATGACGAATCTGATAGTTCTAACGAATCTATAGAGGGCAACTTCACAATTATTCCACCGCGGCTCAGCACGCCAATAGGGATGGCCTACCGATGGACAATAACTGATAATGATGGTGGCGAGTCCTATAGGGATATTACTTACTGCTTAAATACCCTAAGTAACTCACCGATTGCAAACGCTGACATCTATCAGCTTGCCTATAATTCAGAAATTATTGTACCTGAAATTTCATTTAATTCTGATTGCACGATCAAATCGGGTGCATCAAGTGTACTGGGTAATGACAGTAATAACTATAATTCTGACACTGAATGCTTAACGGCAGAGTTGCTGACCCCACCTGATTATGCATCAAATGACTTTTCATCTGACTTCACATCACGAGGAGGCTTTCACTACATTCACAACGGCCTGACAAGCAATGATCAGGATAGCTTTACCTACCGTGCTTTTGATGGAACACATTATAGCAATACTGTTACCGTGACTTTAAACATCGATACCGAGGCAAACCAACCACCCATCGCCGAAGATGATAATTTTAACGTCGTGCAGAACAGCGTGAACAACGCCCTGCATGTTTTACACAATGATGACGACCCTGAAAATTTACCTTTGACCATTCATAATATCAGCACCCCTCCGGATCGAGGCGGATCGGCAAAAATTAGCGCAGATGGAGTGGTACTTTATTCTCCAGTGGCCCAACTCACAGGTAAAGAGAATTTTGACTATGAAATTGTTGATTCCGGCGGTATAACACAGATTGCGTCAGTTCAAGTAACGATTCAAACGGTTAATGAATTACCCGTGGCAGTAGCTGATACAGTTGAGCTTACTGCAGGTCAATGGTTCTACCTTGATGTACTTGCAAATGATAATGATACAATAACTAACAATATAAAAATTACCAGTGTGAGTAATACCGATCATGGTGGGAAAGTTATCATTGATGTTAATGGTAGAGGAATAATTTACCGTTCAGTCAAAGGTTTCAAAGGGATAGAAACGTTTACCTACACAATCGAAAACTTGCTTGGGAATCAAAGTACAGCACTTGTAACCATAACAGTACTATAGAAACCATAACTTTCACATTATTGGCATGTGAACCCCACAGCGCCTTACCCATATCCTCAGAACGTAAATAATTCACAATCCCTTTGTTATTATGCCCTGTAACATCCCAGACATTGCCCCTAAAGTAGATAAAAATCACACAAAAAATTTAATCCGTAGCCTCACTACAATCTGAAACTCGCTGAAATCACGGATACAGATAATACTTAAAGGTACATTTTACCAAACTGATTTTACACATCTGACATCGGGCATTGAACAATGAAACGTATAAACAAATCAATAATTAGCTTAGTTATAGGATTTCTGTCAGCAAACTCGATTCAGCCAGCCATAGCGCAAGAGACCGGCGTACACACATGGCAGTTGAAAAGACTTATGTATCCTGACAAAACTGCGACAGCGAGAGAACATTATGGACACATCATGGTTTACCACGGTATAACCGACAAAGAAATCTCTATAGCACTCGACACTCAATTTAACCGAATACAGAGCATGATGTTTACTGGCACTCTGATAACAGATGAAACCGGGCTACCCATTCTCGACCAAAAAACCGGAGAGACACTTACCGAAGAGGATGGCTGCGATTAGTACTCCAACAACGAGTATTGATGGAGTACTAGCATTTATATTCATTCCTCTCTCCAAATAAATTTGTTAATTAATTAACAAATTTTCCTTATAATTAATAATTCGGCAAAGTCCTTGCATCCTACCGTTTGATGTCTTGAAGTAGTTATAGGTATATAAGTCTTGAACTTTGTAAAGATAGTAGTCGCTACGACTTTTTTTTCGGCCTCATTAATTGCATTGGAAGCATCTGGGATTCGGTTGTCAAAACAACCAATAATGACAAGTGAAACAAGTCTGGCACAAAATTTCAGCTATGCTGATACAATCAACATAGAAAATGATGGTAATAAGTCCTCTTCACACAAAAGAGTTCTTTCCAGAATTGATCGTGCGCCTATTTATTTTGAACAGAATATAGGCCAGGAACCAGAACACGTTGTATTCACATCAAAAACACCTGGTTATAAATTATCGTTGACGCAGTCGGATGCCATATTAACGTTTCGTCCTCAGAACAGTAATATTTTCAATAAAGACAATTACCCCCAATTACACCTCAAATTCAATGACTCTAATCCAACAGCAAAAATTCTGGGCTTAAGCAAGCTGAAAAGTACAAGCAGTTATTTCCACTCAAATAACCGTTCAGATTGGTACCAGGGAGCACCTCATTTTTTAGGTGTTAAATACAAGGACATTTATCCAGGTATAGATCTGGAATATTATGGTAATAAGCATAATCTTGAATACGATTTTGTCGTTAAACCTGGTCACGATCCAGATGTGATACAAATGTCTTATAATGGAATTGATTCGATTTCATTAGACACCTCTGGCAATGCAGTCCTGCATTTTGGTGAAGACGAACTCATACAAAAAAAACCTTTTGTTTATCAGCTGATCAATGGTCAGCAACAGGTTGTTAATGCCGAGTACGTACTGCAAAATTATGGTAAAAACAAAACCGGGGTTGGATTCAAGATTGCGTCATGGAATCCCGAATATGATCTGGTTATAGATCCGGTACTCAGCTATTCATCATTAGTCGGCGGTGATTTATTAGACTCAGGTGGTGACATTGCAGTCGATACGACGGGTAGTGTATACATCGTGGGCCAAACTAACAGAGCCAATCCACTTAAAGCGAATTCCACTGTATACAACTGCAACACTGATTGCTCTTCTGATGTGGTAGTCAGTAAATTCAACAGTGACGGCTCCGAACTTAGTTGGACTGTTGTATTATCAGGATCGGGCGAAGAAGACGGACTTGGAATAATAGTAGATACCCAAGGAAACAGCTATGTAGCGGGATGGACAAGTTCCGACGATTTTCCAATGATCAACGCTCTGGATAATGACATTGATGGACTCTCAGACGGGTTCCTGACCAAGATATCAGCATCAGGCACTGAACTGTTGTTTTCAACCTATTTCGGTAAAGAACGTTCCGAGATTATCACTGATATCGATCGGGATGCCCAGGGTGATATCTATATCTCGGGTAGAACGAGTTCGCAAAATTCAGCAGAGATTACTACAAGTAATGACCCCCATATCATTGAGACTGATGGATTTATTACTAAGTTTAATGAAAATGGCTCAATCCAATATTTTACGAAATACATTGGTGGCTCAAGATATGATTCAATTGATGCGATTGCTGTTGATCTTTCTGGCAGTATCTTTGCGACAGGGACTACGGATTCTGTAGACTTTCCTCTTGTATCACCGTTATACGATACACTTAAAGGGGTTGGAGATGCCTTTATCACAAAACTGAACCCCGCTGGCGAAGCGTTGATATTCAGTAGTTATTTTGGTGGAAGTAATGCAGAATCTGGAAGGAACCTGAAATTAGACGATCAGGGAAATCCAGTAATTGTCGGCATTACCACATCGTCAGACCTACCGACAAAAAATGCATTGGACGCTGATGCTAATGGCCCTCTTACTGACTGGGATTCGTTTGTCAGTAAATTCAGTGGTGATGGCTCAGAATTGTTGTTTTCAACCTATTTGGGTGGTAATGGGGGCGATTATGTATCAGGACTCTCATTGGATAGTGACAATAATATTTATGTTAGCGGATATACGCTCTCTGACAACTTTCCATTACTAGAGCCGCTTTTCAGCCAAATTAATGGACGGTCAGACTTATTCATCAGCAAACTAAATCCAAATGCAAGTGCATTGCTCTATTCTAGTTATTTTGGTGGCAGTAACGAAGAATCCTTTTCCGATATAGTGGTTGATAACAACGGCGGACTTTACCTTACTGGACTCACCTATTCCAGCGATTTCCCGGTTACCAACAGCGTAAACTTCACGCAAAACAGCACTGGTGGTAACGGCGATATTTTTGTTAGTAAATTATCAGATTTCATTAATTACGATATTGCCGACAGCAAGTGGTATCTCATTGCATTACCTTATGTTCCGCCTACAGGTTCTACCGTAGAGGAGTTATTTGCTGACAATTTTCCGGGCGAATATAATAAACAATGGTATTTGTATAAATACAACACGGGAACAGGTAAATATAAAAAACTATCTCTGGATGACGAACTTGAGCATTCCACTGCATACTGGATACGTCATTCAAGCGGGCAGACCATCACCGTGGATGTCCCTGGTGGATCAACCACTGCACCTGTCATAATGGGAGAACCATGTCCTCCTGATACTGCCTGTTTCGTAAAAATTCTTGCGACAACTGCTAATACAAAGCAATATCATTTTGTTGGGAATCCATTCGCTCACTCAATTAACTGGGATGATTTGCGCTTTAAGGTCGATAGCGGTCAATGCTCAAATGCGCAGGGATGCACGCTGACAGAAGCTAAAACCGCCAATCTCATAGACGATATTGGTCACAGTTACGTTGCTAGCTTAAGTGTCACTTTAAGCACTGGTGATATGGTAGCCGCGTGGCAAGGATTTTGGATTAGAACATTTGCTGGCGCCCATGGTAAAACGCCTCGATTGATATTTCCTGAATAACATTGCGTTATTAATTCAATACTCCCAACGCCTGTTGATCTGCATGATATGAGGACCGAACCATAGGTCCGCTGGCAACATGTGTAAAGCCCATCCCTTCACCTTCCTGAGCGAGCTGCTCAAATTCTTCTGGCGTCACAAAGCGATCAATTGGAAGATGTTCAATACTGGGTTGCAAATACTGTCCAAGTGTGAGCATTTCCACATCGTTTTTCCGCAGATCCTCCATCACCTGTCGAACTTCATCCAGCGTTTCACCCAAGCCCAGCATTAAACCCGATTTAGTGGGTACTCCAGGCATTATTAAACGATGTTCTTTAAGCAGTCTTAGCGACCACTTATAATCTGCTCCGGGTCGGCATTGTCGATAGAGCCGTGGTGCCGTTTCAAGATTGTGATTAAAGACATCAGAGGGTTGTTTTACCAATTCTCCGAGTGATTTTTCCATTCTCCCGCGAAAATCCGGTACTAGAATCTCTATTCGTGTCTGTGGACTGATTTTCCGAATAGCTGCTATCGACAGTGCAAAATGTCCCGCTCCTCCATCTCTCAAGTCATCTCTATCCACCGATGTAATGACAACATAAGTAAGTCCCAACTGTTTTACTGCTACAGCAAGATTTTCAGGTTCACTGCTATCAGGTGGTTGCGGCTTGCCATGGGCTACATCGCAAAATGGACAACGGCGTGTGCAGATATCACCCAGAATCATAAAAGTTGCTGTTCCATGCGTAAAACATTCACCCAGGTTTGGGCATGCTGCTTCCTCACAAACAGAAGAGAGTTTAAGATCGCGCATCAGTTTCTTGATCTTCTGCACTTTCGGGTTGTTATGCGCTTTGGCTCTAATCCAGGATGGTTTACGCAGTATTTGGCTGGTTTTACTGACTTTAATCGGAATCCGAGATAATTTTTCCGCTCCACGCTGGTGCCTTTCAGACTCCAATCGAGAAGGTGCTATGTAAGACTTCATGAATATGGCAAATAACCTGTTAAATTAACCATTCTAAGCGCAATCCACTTTCTCTGTCCAATAGTCCATATCATTCATGAGCCGCAAATACACAAATAAAAATTACCACAGCAGCGTCTGGGCATATAATTTATACACCAATTTCTGCAATAGCAGTTTGGCAAGCTCATCTTTGCTGACATCTATTCCGTGATCACGTGTTTGGGTTACCTCCATACCTACATATCCACACGGATTAATATACGTATAAGGGGACAGATCCATATCTACATTTAACGACAGCCCATGATAAGTACAACCTCTACGAACACGCAACCCCAATGCCGCAATCTTACTGCCTCCTATATACACGCCGGGCGCTTCAGCTCGATGTTGAGCCGCGATGTTGTAGTCAGAAAGAAGTTCAATGATAGCGTTCTCAATTGCATTAACAAAGCCTCTCACACCCAAGCCGATTCGCTTAAGATTGCAAAGTGTGTATATCACAATCTGACCCGGTCCGTGATAGGTAATCTGCCCTCCCCTATCCGTGTGGATGACGGGTATTTTAGAAGGTTTTAAAAAATGTTCCGCTTTCCCTGCTTGTCCCTGAGTGAAAACAGGTGGGTGCTCAACCAGCCAAAGTTCATCATTGGAATCATCATTGCGTACATCTGTAAATTCCCGCATCTCCTGCCAAACGGGTAGATATTCACGACACCCGAGATCACGCCAGACTACGTCAATCACTATTGCTACAATACATACACTAATCGCTCATGCGATGAAAGTATGCGATAGATTTCATCCAGTTGCTGTTTACTGATTGCTGTAAATGTTACAGTCACTGATTCATACCTGCCTTTATTCGATGCTTTTTTTCGTGTGGTGGGAACTTTTCCGTTAAGCAATGGCACGAGCAATTGCTCTACCAGGGGACCAAGATCATCTCCAGCTGTACCCATCGCTTTGATAGAGAATTCACAAGGAAAATCAAACAGCGTTTCGTTTGTATCTTCAGACACTACTCAAAATATCTCAATACAGAATCTTTCGCCCACTGGAATAACCCCCCCTCATTGACATTTTTTAGTGCGACCAGCGTTGTCTCCGTCAAATTCTCTGACCCCAACTTTATGCGAACTTTACCAAAAGGCTGCCCTAGTTTTGCAGGTGCTTTAATATAATCAATCAACTCTAACTCTGTGGTTAAATTATCGTCATTACCACGGGGCACAGTTATGTAAACATCTTGCATAACCCCTAGCGGTAATTCTTCTGATTCCCCCATCCAGATACGCACAGTTTTAACAGTCTGAGCCGCTGTATAAACCTTATTGGTTTTGTAAAACCTAAAACCGTAATTTAACAATCGTTGACTCTGATCTGCTCTCGCTTTACCACTTTTAGCACCTACTACAACACTTATCAGGCGCATTTCATCACGTACTGCCGACGAAACCAAACAATATCCGGCGGATTGTGTGTGCCCGGTTTTAAGCCCGTCAACTGATTTGTCACGCCATAATAACTTATTGCGATTTAACTGTTTAATCCCTCCATAGGTAAATGCCTTTACCGCATACAAGCCATATTCACCAGGATAATCTCTAATCACTGCCTGCGCCAGAATACCCATGTCCCGGGCAGTTGTATAATGATCAGGATCGGGCAATCCCGTTGTATTCACAAAATTTGTACCCGTCATACCTAGTTTGAAAGCAAAATCATTCATCAAACTGACAAACCCTTCTTCACTACCCGCAATATGCTCAGCAAGTGCAACAGCCGCGTCATTGCCTGATTGAATAATCAAACCTTTAATCAGCTCATCCACTACCACAGGTTTATTGACTTCAATAAACATGCGTGAACCCTCCATTTTCCAGGCCTTTTCACTGACAATGACAGAGTCGGTGGTTTTTATCGTTCCTTGTTGCAGCTCGGCAGCGACAACATAAGCGGTCATCATCTTTGTTAAGCTGGCAGGCTCCACATGTATATCAGGTTTATTTTCCGCGATAACCAATCCGCTGTGGAAGTCCATCAACACATAGCTTTTAGCAGCCAATTGGGGTGGTGCAGGTAAGGGCGCCGCACTAAACACGGGCGCTGTTAACGATAAGGAAACCAAAATAAATAAAAAGGACGTTTTTAAAACACTCATTGATGAAAGTAACTCATTCCGAATTTTTGAAACCCCAGTACTCCATCAACATATGGATTGATAGATGCAGCGAGTCAGAAAGCGCTTAGGCACTAGGCGCAACTTGCAGGCAATGGCCATGCATTCATTTTTGTGGCCCTTGGCAAGAGTTGGAACAACGTGGATGAGCGCTTTCTGGCTCGCCCGAGGGAGCCAAGCTAAAGCTCAAATACAGCGTTACAACGCTTGAAAAGGGCTAACCATTCTCTCTGCACTGTGCCTTGTTTTTGCTCTGCATTCATCAACCCTATGTTGATGGAGTACTAGTATGCGACTACAACCCAGTTGGAGCAATACAGAGAAATAATTGCGTTAATCTGAAGAAATTAAAAAGTTTGAAACTTTGCGTTCAAAGCAAACATACTTGTTGGTTTTTTCAACTCAGGAGTATAGTTAACAATTAGGGGATTGGCCTGTAAATCAATAATTAAAGAAGTCTAATTGACCACTACCCGGTAATTTTTCACACCACCGCGGCTCAGATCTTTAACCAAGTCGTTTACCAGCGCATGTGAATACAGCGGACCCAGCTGAACAAAGTAAATCTTTCTATCTATAGATGGCACAACATTTACTACAGCCGTTGGAATAATGTCTTGTACTCTTTGTTCCATTGAATGTGCATTTATTTTTTTCGAATACGCACCCAATTGTATAAAAATTCCTGATTTCATGGATCCCGAGTCGATCAGGTAGCTGGAAACAGGCCGTATGGAATGGGTTCGTTTTGCTAATCGTGCAGGAGCAGTGCTACTCTTTTTTACTGAGCGTTTACCAACATAAGTCACTTTTTTCACCGTGGGTGAATGGGTACCTGGGTCTGAAGTAGCCTGATTCATTACACTAACAGCTCGAACTTCTACAGGTGCAGTTCCTGTGGCTATTACCCCTAACCGAACTGCAGCCGCATAGGACAAATCGATGATTCTATCATCATGGAATGGGCCTCTGTCATTCACTTTTACAATGACTGACTTGCCATTTTTTCTGTTTGTTACCTCGACAAAAGTGGGTATAGGCAAATAGCGATGAGCGGCTGTCATGAGGTACATATCATAAACCTCACGGCTCGACGTCAAACGACCATGAAATTTACTGCCATACCAGGATGCAATCCCCTGTTCTAGATAACCTTCTGCGCTATCCATTGTCTGATAGAACCGCCCGGCAACTTCATAAACAGGTGGATTACCGTATTTGCTTTTTGACAGTACTTGCGGAACAGCATCCCTCGACTGTTCTGCCAGATGTCGCTGACCAGGACCATCAATTGGCTCGCGCATACCGTACACACTATTTAGACTGCTATTCTCAACGCCCGCTGTAACACCAACACAGGCCATTAATAAAGCACATAATACCACGAGTGGCATTACAAACAGTTTTTCCAAACCAAACTCCCCGTGTATTTTATGGCTATCCAAACCAACGTCTTAGTATTAGGCTAAAAATCGACAACTGGTTAAAAATTCATAAATGTTTATCGTCAATCCTGAATGATTAACATGAACCGACGATTTTAAGCGATAATGTTGCTGGCGAGTTCAACCTTGCGCAGCAGCTTTAATCGACTCACTTAGTTGGTAGACGGCCATCGCATATAATGAGCTGTGATTGTATCGCGTAATCACATAAAAATTGTAATGCCCAATCCAAATTTCTTCACCTTTAGCGCCAGACAGACTCAATATCGAAACCTTACCCGCGCTTTTTCCACTAATGTAAATACCACTGCCAATAAGATCAGCCTGGCTGACAGTGGGTTTTAATTCTGAATCAATAAGTTTTCGAAACGTTTCTTTCTTCGGCTCGACACGCTCAATTATAGACTCTCCCTTGATCCACTTATGCGTTTTAAAATAGTTGGCAACACTGCCAATAGCATCAGCATTGGAATTCCATAAATCGCGTTTACCATCACCATCAAAATCAATCGCATAACGCCTATAGCTGCTTGAAATAAACTGAGCCATACCCATCGCTCCGGCATATGATCCGGTAATTCCCAATGGATCAAATTGCTCTTCACGCGCAAACAGCAAAAATTCTGTCAACTCATTTTTAAAAAATTTGCTCCGTGGTGGGTAGTCAAATGCCAGGGTTGCAACCGATGCGAAAACCGGGTGATTGCCGGTTATTTTCCCATATTTGGTTTCAACTCCAATAATCGCTGTTATTATTTCTTTAGGTACGCCGAATTGCTGCTCGGCTTGTTGCAGCAATTGGGCATTATCCCGCATAAATGCAACACCTTTATCGATACGATCCTGCTTCAGAAAAATAGGCCGATATGTACTCCAATTCAATCGTTTTTCAGCAGGGCGGGATATTTTGTCTAAAACAGATTGTTGTGGTGATATTTTATTAAATAACCCTCTTAATTCAGCCGCGCCCAGATTGTACCGTTTGCTGATTTCATTTATATATTGCTTAACCTTGGGATTATCCAAATAGCTGGCATTAGCCGATGAAAACAAACCGATAGAGGAAACCAGAAAAAATACTACTGTTAAAATCATCTTTAATAAACGGGTTTCCAAGGTACAATCGCTCACAATATTTCCAGTCTACAGTATAGAACATTTGTTGAAACCTGAAACGGTGAATTAACCGGCACGCAGAGATTAGAACGATGTTTTTTAGCAGCTTCTCTCTCACAGTTAGAAGACTATCGCTCAAATACTGATGTAATACTGAAGCTTAGAGCAATCAGTATTGAAATACCTCATACCCGCGAGAGGGTCAAAGGAAGAGAAAACAATCAGCTAAGTAAACGTCGATGAGAATGCGCAGACATGATTATGCCAAAGCCAATCATCAGTGTAACCATGGATGTACCGCCATAACTAACCAAGGGCAAAGGGACCCCTACAACCGGAACCAAACCAATGACCATACCTATATTGACAAATAAATAGATAAGAAATGTAACGACCATTGAGCCGGCAAGAAGACGAGCATAAGAGGATTGTGAATTAATTGCCAGATACATTCCTCGCACAATAATAAATGCATAGAGTCCCAGTAAAGCCAATGCGCCAAAAAAACCAAATTCCTCACCAAATACTGCGAAGATAAAATCTGTATGTCGTTCAGGTAAGAAATCCAGATGTGATTGTGTACCATTTAGCCAGCCTTTTCCAAAAAGACCACCGCTACCAACGGCGATCTTTGACTGGATGATGTGGTAACCTGCCCCAAGTGGATCCTCTTCCGGGTTTAGAAAAGTCATCACCCGTTGTTGTTGATAAGAATGCATATTATTCCAAAGTACAGGTATCGCTATTGCCAAAGCCAACAAAGTACCCAAAATCAAATTCCATCGTAAACCAGCCAGGAATAATACAGCAAGCCCCGCTCCTGCTACTAATAATGCAGTACCCAGATCCGGTTGTCGCATGATGAGCAGAGTCGGCGCTATAACAAACAACAATGCCACAAACAGGCGTTTAAAAGTGGGTGGTAAGGGATATTCAGTTACATATCGAGCCACCATCATGGGTATAGCGATTTTCATTAATTCGGATGGCTGAAACCGAAATAGCTGAAAATCCAACCAACGTTGTGCACCTTTTCCCACATCACCAATCAACAGCACGGCAACCAACATACAAAGGCCTACTGAGAAAAATACAATCGACCAACCACGTAGCACGGAAGGTGGAACATGAGTAACAATCATCATTACCGTAAAGGCAAGTGTCAGACGGGTTAGTTGGCGCATAACGACATCCATGTTTTGACCAGAAGCACTGTATAGAATCACCAACCCCACTGCCGAAAGCAGCAACAATGCGAGAAACAGTGGAATATCCAGGCGTAACCAGCGAGAGACCCAACTCAACGCAGATCTTTGCGGATATCCAGGCATTAATTGGCTGTTATCTGATGTCATCAGTGCAATATCCACCACTAAACGTAGATTAAAAAAGCCAAGTGTAATACCCCATACCCCAAAAACACCTACCTTTTTATTGATACCTCAAAATAGGCGGTTTTCAGTCAGCCAGGCTCATAAGGTCACTATTTATCAGTTTTAAGGATTGCTACTGAATCACGCTGTTTAGATGCATCCAGTACCCAGGCGTCTATCACCTTACGCGCAATAGGCGCTGCCACCGAACTTCCACTGCCACCATTCTCAACAATTACAGCAATCGCGATTTTTGGATCTTCAACGGGCGCAAAAGCGGCAAAAAGTGCGTGATCCTGGAGCTGTTTCTCAATCAGTGACTTATCGTACTTTTCATCCTGAGCGACAGAGAAAACCTGCGCAGTACCTGTTTTCCCAGCCGTTGAATAAGTCGAATCCTTAAATGCCTTACGAGCGGTTCCCCAGCGTGCGGAGGTAACTTTAACCATTGATTTAATCACATACTTCCAGTTCCTGACATCATTAATTTCAATTTTCCCTGGCCGCTCCAAGGTATAGGGCTGTGGAATATCAGACAATTCGGATTGAATTGCATAAATCAAATGTGGCTTATATATGCTTTTGGGTTTTGCGAGTATCGCCATAGCATGCGCAATTTGCAAAGGGGTTGCGGTAAAGTAGCCTTGTCCTATACCGGCAATAAGTGTTTCACCTGGATACCAGATTTGTCCAAAATGTTGTTGCTTCCATTCCTGACTAGGTAAGATGCCCGTACTTTCAGGGCGTATATCAATTCCAGTTACTGCTCCAAATCCAAATTCCGCCAAATACGCCTGCATTTGATCTATGCCCAATTTATTCGCCAAATCATAAAACATGACGTCACAGGATTGTGTAATTGCCTTGTCCAAATCAACAAAACCATGCCCCCCATGCTTCCAATCACGATATTTGTGCTCATCTTTGGGCAATTTATAAAATCCCGGGCAATAGATTTTTGAGAATGTAGTGGTGCTCTGAGCTTCTAATGCCGCAAGACCCAGTAGGGGCTTTATTGTCGAGCCAGGTGGATAGGTACCCGCTAATGCCCGGTTAAATAGCGGCCGTTGCCAGTCATCTCGCAGTGTCGCATATTTGTTGTTACTGATTCCGCCGACAAATAAATTAATATCAAAATTCGGTTTACTGACCATCGCCAGAACTTCACCATTATTTGGATCGATCGCAACGATTGCGCCATTTTCATTACCCAGCGCTTGCTCCGCTATCTTCTGCAACTCAGCATCGAGGGTCAAGTAAATGCTGGCTCCCGGTTGTGGTTGAGTTTCTTCCAATACCCTCAATACCCGCCCTGCGACATTTACCTCTACCTGTTGATGGCCTACCCGCCCATGCAAATGTGACTCAAACTGACGCTCAATCCCGATTTTACCGATCTCCCGGGTAGCCCGGTAATTAACAAGATCAATTTCTTCAAGCTCCTGTTCATTAATTCGCCCGACATAACCAATTGCGTGTCCTGCCAGTGCACCATTCGGATAATGCCTTCGAAGGCGGGCAACTATATCCACGCCGGGGAACTCATGTTTCACAACAGAAAATTCTGCCACCTCTTTTTCGCTCAAGTTAAAGCGAAGAGCCACACCTTGAAATGGCGGTGTTCGTTTCAATGCCTTTCGAAACCGCTTGAGATCATACTCGGAGAAACTCAGCGTATTGGATAATTCCTGTAACGTTTCTTCCAGATTAATAACATCTTCCGAGGTGATCTCAAGTTGGAAAGACGGTAGGTTATGTGCCAGTACGAATCCATTTCGGTCAAAAATCAATCCACGAGCGGGCGCTATGGCATTTAAATGAACCCGGTTATTGGTTGACTGCGTACTGTAGTGTTCGTAATTAGTGTTTTGCAGATGAAATAGTCGGGCGATCAATACAATCATCAAGATCAAACCAACAAGCGCTACAAAAATTGAGCGATTACGAAACAGACCAGACTCTACCAACGGATCAGCCAACTGATCTCTTGGCTTCGCCATAATCCACTTCATGCCATAGACCTCACGAATCAGGTGAGCACTTTATGCGTAGACTTTCTTTAAGCTCAAATACACTGAAAGTAAATTAAATATTCTCACCCTTTTAGTCATCTGCTATTCACTAAGTAAGTTTGCTCTACTGTTTCTGCAAAGAACTCATCATTCAATTATATTTTTATATATCAAATATAATTATCTACAAATCATGTAAAAACAATTATATATAATATATATTTAAAGTAAATAATCAATAACTGTGGTACTCACTTATAACGACATGGAACAAATTCACCCCTTTTTATCCTGATTTCTTTTGTAGGAATTCATTATTTCCTCACGAGCTGCAGCGATATCCCGCCAGCCATCAATTCTTACCCATTTACTGGCTTCCAGGTCTTTATAATGCTCAAAAAAATGTGTGATCTGCTTAAGTAAAATCTCAGGAAAATCTCTTGATGAACTTACGTGTCGATACATACTCGATAGTGAATCGACAGGCACAGCCAGGATCTTGGCATCCGGCCCAGATTCATCGGTCATGGCCAACATACCTATTGGGCGGCAACGAACAACAGACCCAGTGATTACGGGAACACCCGTAACCACAAGTACATCGACAGGATCACCATCCTCAGAAAGCGTATCGGGAATATAGCCATAGTTACATGGATAATGCATTGCCGTATTCATAAAGCGATCAACAAACATCGCTCCACTTTCCTTGTCCACCTCATATTTTATAGGATCACCTCGCAGAGGTATTTCAATGATTACGTTAAAATCATCGGGTAGATGACGCCCTGCAGGGACTTGTGTAAGTGCCATATTCATTCCTCAATAAAAACTGTTACATTAAAAAAACCCGGTATTCTACCGGGAATTAAGTTCATTTTGTAAACAACTGACGGGGCGCTCAGTTTTTCATCTTGACTCTTGAAAGTTTTTCAAGGTTCTTCAAATGTTTTCGGTAATTGCCAATCAACGGGACTCATGCCTTGCTGCTTAAGGTATACATTCGCTTTTGAAAAATGTTTACAGCCGAGGAAACCTCGATGGGCTGATAATGGAGAGGGGTGTGGCGCTGTCAGAATCTGATGTTTCGAACGATCTATAAACTGACCTTTTTTCTGCGCGTAATTGCCCCACAACATAAAAACAAGATTTGATCTTTGTTGGCTGAGTGCCATGATAGCGCTATCTGTAAATTGCTCCCAACCACGGCCCTGATGCGAAGCGGCCTGGCCTTGCTCAACAGTCAATACGCTATTGAGCAAAAACACACCCTGCTCAGCCCAAGGAATCAAACACCCGTGTAACGGTTGAGTAAAGCCTACATCGGCTTCAAGTTCCTTAAATATATTTTTTAATGAAGGAGGCACTGTCACACCCGGCGCAACCGAAAAACACAATCCGTGAGCCTGACTCAATCCATGATAGGGGTCCTGCCCCAATATAACGACCTTAACCTGTTCAAAAGGCGTCAGTGTAAAAGCCCGAAACCAATAACGAGAATGAGGGAATATATGCACACCGCGCTTTTTTTTGGTTTTCAGATATTCACGTAGCTTTCCCATATAGGGTTGGTTAAATTCATCACCAAGTTGTTGCCACCAGCTCGGTTCAAATTGTAGTTGCCGACTTTTTTCTGGCACCCGATACAAGCCTCACGATTGCATTACCACCTGACACGGTGAAATTACTGTTGGATTAAGAGATGATCTGGACAAGAACCCTGTTTGCGAAAAATTTCGATCAGACAATTCAAGCCAATTTTCGAATTTAGCGCTATAGTATATCAATGATATGCTAATAACGAACAATGAGTTAGAGAAATTTAATGTCATTATCGCCCATAAGCACCTGTCAGATGCACTCAACTTACTCCAAACAGGTAGCAGGCTGCAGCCATTAACAGCCGCCAGGATTTGATACACTAACCAGCCACTTTAGTTTATCTCAAAACAAGGCTATCCTTACCCGATTTTGCAAAGCATTACATCTGACACTTTGAATAAACCCGCTCGACATTTTAATCAGCCAAAAAAGCTAAATTTTTTGCTGTTATTGACCACGCTTGCAGGAATTTCCAGCCCTGTCTTGATGGCTGCCCCACTATGCCCTGAAAATAATCAAAACCTGCCTCCCCCTTTAAATGCCCAGATCGGTGTTAAAGATGTTGATGCAAGCGCGGATAAAGTTATTTCTGAAAACGGCAAAGTTGTGCTTGACGGATCTACTGTCATCAGTTTTCAGGGTCGAAATATTCGGGCGGATAACGCCAATTATGATAGCCGGACTGGGGTGGTTGAAATTGGCGGAGATTTTAACTATTCAACCCCCGAATTAAAACTCAATAGTACGCATGCAGTGGTGAATATTAATAACGACACACTTGAAACAGGCCCATCGACTTACCAATTAAATCCAAATGGCCACACGGCGCAGGGCAGAGCCAGTCGATTGGAACGCGATAAAAAAGGCCGGATCAAATTGTGGGATGCCACCTACTCTGCCTGCCCCCCAAATGATGAAGTGTGGAATATAAAAGCCAGTAAAATCCGACTTGATTCTGATGAAGGGATTGGGACAGCCAAAAATATTACCTTGCGCTTTAAAGGTGTACCTATCCTCTACGCACCTGTTTTTAGCTTTCCGATTAATAACAAACGCAAATCCGGTTTTCTCGCCCCCACTTTTCGCCAGGCTGACAATACAGGTTTTGAACTGCTGGTACCTTGGTACTGGAATATTTCTCCAAACCTTGACGCTACGTTCTCTCCTCGTTACATGAGTAAATGGGGTGTTCAGGTTCAGGGAGAATTCCGCTACCTGAACCGTGTCGGTGATTGGCGCTTGGATACAGAATACCTTTATCAAGATTCAGAAAATCGCGCCCGCCGATTCACTCGATTTCGTCATTTTGGCAGACCTGCAAAACGCTGGACGAGTCTGATAGATGCAAGTTTTGTTACCGACAAAGATTATTTTCAGGATTTTGGTGACAATTTAAACATTGCCAGTATTACGCACCTGGACCGAAGAGCAGAAATCCGATATCAAAACAGCGTCAATGACTTTCTCGTACGTCTACAACGATATCAAACTGTAGATAAAGATATTCCATCTGAAAAAAGGCCCTATTTACGCCTGCCACAATTGATCTGGAACACCAGATTACCGCACTCTCCCTATGGATTAAAAACAGCATTGGGTTCCGAAATTGTCTACTTTGATCGCAAAGACTCAGTTACAGGTACAAGGATCGATTTGCATCCAACACTATCTCTACCTATGAATAGCGATTTCTGGTTTTTGAACCCCACCGCTGCATGGCGCTATACCTATTATAAACTCGACAATATAAACGCTGCTAACGATATAGAAATATCCGATTCCAGGATTACCCGTAACTTACCCTATGCATCTATAGATAGTGGTTTATTTTTTGATCGCAGCATCGGTAAGAATGGATCTGTGCAAACCTTTGAGCCACGGCTTTATTATTTGCGTGTACCTTTTGAAAAACAATCCAATATCCCTATTTTCGATAGCGGACAACTTGACTTTAATTTTTCGCAGTTGTTTCGCGAGAACCGATTTTCCGGCCGTGACCGGGTTGCAGATGCCAATCAACTAACTGCCGCCATAACAACACGCTTTATCCATGGTCCAAGTGGTCGCGAGCAATTACGAGCCAGCATTGGTCAGATATTTTACTATACTGATCGCCGGGTATTTCTGGATGCAGATGGCCGCGACGAAAACGGCAGCTCAGATATTGTCGGGGAGGTATCTGCTGAATTGAAAAATGACTGGGTTGTAAAGTCAGGAATGCAATGGAACCCGTATACTTCAATAACAGTGAGGAGTTCCTTTCAACTAAGTTACCGCCCAAACAGCGGAAAGTTGTTTAATATGACCCATAGACGCATAGAAGGTAAAACGGAGCAAGTCGATTTTTCGGCATATTGGCCAATAAATGAACGGTGGAAATTAATTGGACGATGGAACTACGCACTCGATAGTGATAAGAGTATTGAGTCTACTCTGGGTCTTGAATATGAAAGTTGTTGTTGGGCCTTTCGTTTTGCTGCCAGACGATATATCGCCGACGATGGATTTGATCACGATACAAACTATTTCCTGGAATTGATTCTTAAAGGACTCGCCCCGGTTGGAGACAATGTGGGAGAATTGCTTGAGACTGGAGTTTTGGGATATTCGGACAAATACAAATGACAAAACAGCTAATTTTATTGACAATTCTCGCCAGCGTCAGTTTTATTCAATCTTCCTTCGCCGATGAACAATTGCTGGATAAGATTATTGCAATCGTTAACAATGGTGTTATTTTGCAGAGTGAACTTGATAGGGAATCCGCACAATTACAAAAACAAGCGATTCAATCTCAACAACGATTACCAAATAAAGCAGTATTGGACGAACGCATACTCGAACGACTGATTCAGGATAAAATCCAAATTCAGCACGCCGCCAATTTAGGTATCTCAGTGGATGATGAAACTCTAAATCGTGCGATACAGTCCATAGCACGTAACAACAAAATGGATTTATCAACATTTCGCAAGGTATTACGCGATGATGGTATTAATTTTCAGGATTTCCGCTCAGATATCCGTAACGAACTGACTATTTCACGTTTGCGAAATCGGGAAATTGATACGAAAATCACCGTATCCTCCCGCGAGGTGGAGGCCTTAATGACCCGTAATCTGGCTAATCAGGAAAAACAAAACAGCTATGATTTACAACACATTCTTCTTTCAGTACCGGAAGGCGCGTCAAGCGAGCAAATACAACAGGCACAAACAAAAATACAACAACTTCATCGACAACTTAATGAAGGCGCGGACTTCTCACAATTGGCGGTTAGCCATTCAGATGGGGCTCGTGCATTAGACGGGGGAAACATCGGCTGGCGTAAGCCACAAGAGCTACCCGAGCTTTTCGCTAAAGCGATAATTTCTCTGGATAAAGGCAAGCTCAGCTCAATTTTGCGTAGCCCAAACGGCTTCCATATATTAAAAGTAAAGGATATTCGAAATGAGGAAAAGACAAATACAATTGAAACCAAAACACGCCATATTCTACTGAAAACCGACTCTGCGGCTGCCGACAGTGACCGTAAACGGGAAGAACTGCTAAAAATCCGCCAAAAAATAACAGATGGAATGGATTTCGCAAGCTTGGCACAGCAGTTTTCTGATGACACAAACAGTGCATCCAATGGCGGTGAACTGCCTTGGTATAAACCTGGAGAGATGGTCCCAATATTTGAAAAAATCACTGCCGCTCTCGAAAAAGGCGAGCTTAGTGAACCCTTTCGATCGAAATTCGGCTGGCATATTGTGCAGTTGATGGAGCAACGCAATTATGCCACCGACAATAAAGAGGATTCGCGAGCCCAGGCGGAAGCCACCCTTAGAAAGACAAAAGCCGATGAAGAGTACGAGTTATGGTTACGTCGTCTGCGTGCTGATACCTATGTAGAAATACGTGACTCAAATAGTTAGCACTCCAACCACGTAGATTTGATGAATACAGAGCCAGGCTAATGAGCAAAGACAAGACACAGGACGCAGGGAATGGCTGGCCCTTTTCAAGTGCTGTAACGCCGGATTTGCTCACTAGCCTAGCTCCCTCCGGGCGAGCCAGAAAACGCTCATCCACGTTGTTCCAACTCTTGCCAAGGGAACACCAGTACCTGCGAGTTGCGCCTCGACTCGGACTCCTGCTTCGTTCTACCTCCTCCATCCCTGGAGTCGTAGTGGCTAAGCGCTTTCTGATTCGCTGTATCCATCAAATCTACGTGGTTGGAGTACTAGTGTAATGTTATTTCTGTGAATAACTCGATTAATATGCCCCGCATTGTATTCACAACAGGAGAGCCTGCGGGCATTGGACCCGATCTGGCAATCCTTCTGGCACAACGCAATTCTACCAATGCGGAAATTATTGCCATTGCTGATGAAGCTCTGTTAAGTAACCGCGCTAATCAGCTGGGATTACCGTTTAAAGCCAGATTATTCAAAAGCGAAGACTATAGCCCCTCAACAGCGGGAGAATTACGCGTCTTACCCGTGCCACTGAATTCATCATGCACTGCAGGTGTTTTGGATCCCGCCAATGCAGGTTATGTTTTGAAAACTCTCGAAATCGCTGTAGATGGTTGCCTTACTGGTGAATTTGACGCCATGGTGACAGGCCCTCTACATAAAGGTGTAATTAATGATGCGGGTTATAAATTTACCGGCCACACAGAATTCCTTGCAAAACGAAGCAATGCCTACCCGGTAATGATGCTGGTTACTGACGCTTTGCGAGTCGCCCTTGCCACCACACACCTGCCCTTGTCCAGTGTCTCATCCGCAATTACCGACTCACTCCTCACTTCAGTAATCCAAGTACTCCACCATGATCTAAGGCATGTATTTTCGATTAAACAACCCAAAATCCTGGTTTGTGGATTAAATCCACATGCCGGAGAAAACGGCCATCTGGGATGTGAAGAAATCGAAATCATTCAGCCATGCCTTGAATCCATGCGCAAACAGGGAATAGATGTGGTAGGTCCATTACCAGCGGATACGCTATTTACGCCACATCACCTGAATAGTGCTGACGCTGTATTAGCCATGTATCACGATCAAGGGCTGCCTGTACTCAAATATGCAGGTTTTGGTGAAGCCGTTAACATTACATTGGGTCTGCCTATCATTCGCACCTCAGTTGACCACGGCACTGCACTGGATCTGGCGGGCACAGGTAATATTAATGACGGTAGTCTCAACGCTGCACTTAAGCTCGCGATAAAACTGGCTGTTTCCAGAAACTCATGAGTCATATCCCGCGCAAGCGCTTTGGACAAAATTTTCTGCACGACCCCACCATCATTCAGCGTATTGTTGCTTCGATAAATCCGCTACCTGAGCAAAATATAATTGAAATTGGTCCGGGTTTGGGCGCACTGACTTTTCCCATTTTACTACGCTGCAAACACATGACAGCGATAGAGTTGGACCGCGATCTGATAAAAAAACTACAACAGGAATACACACCTTATGGGGATTTACAGTTAATTAACGCAGATGCCCTAAAAACAGATTTCATCCAGTTCGGCCAGAAACAACGCATTATCGGCAATCTACCTTATAATATTTCCTCACCGTTGTTATTCCATTTGCTTGGGTTTATGGATTCTATTCAAGACATGCACTTTATGCTGCAAAATGAAGTCGTTAATCGTCTGGTCTCTGCACCCGATAATAAGACCTATGGTAGATTATCGGTTATGATTCAAGCTTACTGCAAAGTTGATAAACTCTTTGAGGTTCAACCCACAGCATTTAGTCCACGTCCGGCAGTAGATTCCGCAATTGTCCGCATGGTACCCGAGCAAGATGCCAGGCTAAGACCCCCGGATCACAAACGTTTTTCAAAAGTAGTCTCTCTCGCATTTGCGCATCGACGCAAAACGCTTCGCAATAACCTGCGTTCGGTTATGGATGAAAGCACCATGAGTAGATTAGGGGTCTGTGCAAATGACAGGGCAGAGAATCTTTCGGTGGAACAATTTATTGGATTGGCGAGTGCCATTTAGTGTAGTGTTTCCTAGCTAACTCGTTTTACCCCCACAGCAGTGCGTGCTTGTCGCGTGAGTAAATTACGCAATCGTGCCGGGTTGACAGGTTTGCGAAGATATTTGTAGCCACGTGCTACCGCCAACCCATGAACATCTTCACTCACATCTGCTGTTATCAGTACGCCAGCAAGGTCACCGCCTAACTTTTCCTTTAAGCGATCCATTACATCCAGCCCAATTTCCTCTTTATCCAGATGATAGTCAACCAGCATTACATCGGGGCGATATTGATATTGGGATATATCAAATCTTGCATGCTCTAAGGAATTTGCACAACGTACATCGCAACCCCAGGAAGCCAACAAGGCGTGCATCCCATCGAGAACATCACGATCATTATCAATACACAGTACACGGAGTCCGACAATACTATAATCCATACGAATCACCCCAGACCTGACAACACTACTCGCTGGTCGGGTAGTAACATTCTCTTCACTAATCGGTACTTGAAGAGAAAATATACTGCCCTTTCCAAGGCTGGACTTTACATCTATCGAGTGGCGCAATATTTTACTGATTCTTTGCGCTATCGCCAGACCAAGCCCAATGCCTTTACCATGATCAACAAGTTGATTATCGAGTTGACGGAATTCCTCAAAAATCAATTTTAAATCATCTTTTTTCATACCAACCCCTGTATCTATAACCTGTACGACAAGCACAGGATTTATTCCGTTCGCTTTCATTCGCCGACAACCGATGGTCACTCTCCCCCCATACTCTGTGTAGCGCAAAGCATTGGAAATAAAATTTTGCAGAATCCTTCGTAGTAAATGCTGATCGCTTCGCACAACTAAACTACAAGGAATAACTTTTAGGCATATTTTTTTCTCTGCCGCAATAACCGTAAATTCATTATGCAGTGTTTTTATAACGTCGTTAACCTTAAATACAGCAAGCCTTGGAATCACCGTACCGCTATCAAGCTTCGACACATCCAGCAAGGTATGAATAATCTCCTCGGCCGAACGCAATGAACTCGTAATTCGATCAACCAGCCCTTGTTTATCCTCCATTGTTTGACCAAGTGCCGAAGTGAATAACCGAGCGGCATTAAGTGGCTGCATTACATCATGATTCACAGCAGCAAGAAATTTAATTTTACTTTGATTGGCTTGTTCAAGTTCCGCATTAACTTTTGACAATTCGTGTGTACGCCCAGCCACGATATGCTCCAGATTCTCATTTATTTCCCTCAGCTGGTATTCGTTTTCTTTGTGTTCGGTTATATCGGTAAAGCTCGTGACAAATCCGCCTCCTGGCATCGGCTTTCCCTGTATTTGCAGAACAGTGCCGTCCTTGCGGTAACGCAAAAATGAATGTCGATCACCTGCGCGCATAAAGTTTAAACGCTTATTAACATGCTCATCTACATCACCAGGCCCACACTCCCCTGCTTCAACATTAAATCTGATAACCTCTGCAATCGGCTTACCGATGTGAATAAAACCTTTCGGATAGGCATAAAGCTCCAGATAGCGTCTGTTCCAGGCTACGATGTTCATATCCTCATCAACGACACTAATACCCTGATCGATGTGCTCGATTGTATGGGTTAACAATTCCTGGCTGAATTGCAATGCCTGGGAAGCCTCATCAACGATGCTAAAGACATCTTCTATCGGTAAATCTTTTTTCTTCTTCAGGACCGATGAAATGATTAAACGTGCTGATGAAGAACCAATAGCCCCCGCCAGTAATCGCTCAGTAAAGCCAACCAATTCCGTATCGGCCTTTTCACTGGCAATGAGTTCCCTGGGCAGACGTCGGGCATATTCTGAAAACGCTTTTTGCGTTGCTCCCTCGCCTATAAATTTCTCAGCTAAAAGCCGCAACTCACCCACTGCAACACTACTCCACCAGGGTAATCCATGATCCGGATTTTCAATAGAAACAGTTTGAGTAAATTTTGCGGCTTGTATTCTTTCCAATAAATCCGGTTTTCGGATCAGTGAGAAAAACACATAACAAGCAGTATTTAGTGTTAAGCTCCAAATCAAACCGTGGGTGATAGGGTCAAACTGATTTAAGCCAAACAACGCATAGGGCTTGAGAAGGTACAACCCGCCAGGGCCACTTTCGATCATACCTTCGGGCATCCATGCGGTACCTCCCAACGCCGGTAGAAAAAGCGTATATAACCAAATTGAAAAACCTACACATAAGCCAATAGTCGCCCCACTACGTGAGCCGTGCTTCCAGTAAACGCCACCTACAATAGCGGGCGCGAACTGAATTGCTGCGACAAATGCAATCAGCCCTATGGAAGCAAGTGCCTCCAGATCGCTAATGTATCGGTAATAGGAATAGCTTAAAAACAGAATGGCAACAATGGCCAAACGTCGCACTAGCAGTAAAACACGGGTGACATCATTACGCACTTTTAACTGAAAGAATGGATACTTGAAGAGAACAGGCATGACAATATCATTGCAAACCATCGTACTTAAGGCGATAACTGCAACTATCACCATTCCGGTTGCTGCCGAAAATCCACCGATAAATGCCAGCAATGCTAACAGGTCATTTCCAGCTGCTATAGGTATAGTCAATACGAACATATCAGGATTTACATCCTGCCCTGCGAAAATCAAAGAACCTGCCAATGTAATGGGAACTACAACGAGACTGGTGATAATCAGATAGGTTGGAAATATCCAACGCATGGACTTCATATTCTCTGCACATCCGACTTCAACAAACGCTACATGAAATTGTCGCGGCAGACAAAATATGGCCGCTGTGGCTAAAATCATATGACTGATAAATGTCGTTTTCATCAGCTCCGTATGCAGCGGTGCAGTCAGTAACAAATTACTAACCTGGGAGGAGTTGCTCGCTTGCCAGGATAGATCTGCAGGTCCGTCAAATACGCTATAAACCGCAAATACACACACAAAAATCAACGCTATCAGCTTGACCAGCGACTCAAATGCAACCGCTAGAATAATGCCCTCATGATGTTCTGATGCGTTAACATTACGCGTACCAAACAAAATACTGAACAAGGCCATTACTATGGCAACAATCAACGCGGTATCGTTCCACAACCCTGCGACTGGCTCGGAAGATTGCATGCTCAAAGTTTGGCTGGCCAGCACTTCATAACTCGACGCCACCGCTTTCAATTGCAAAGCGATATAAGGCAATGTACCTAGAATGGCAATTACACTCACTAATACAGCCAGCCCTTGTGCCTTGCCATATCGCGACGCAACAAAGTCAGCAATGGTGGTTATATTATTTTCAATGCAGATCGATGCCAATTTCTTAAAGAAATGAAATCCAATAACTACCAGAAGTATTGGACCCAGATAGATTGCAAAAAACTCCCAGCCCTTGGTCGCTGCGCTGCCAACCGCTCCATAGTACGTCCATGAGGTGCAATAAATGGCCAGCGAAAGGCTGTAGATCAGTGCGCGATGAGGTATACGACGATGCGCTTCAACCTGACGATCACCATAATGTGCTATGGCAAACAATACGCCTATGTAAATAAGCGATGCGGTTATTAAAATCCAAGGCTGCAGCATACAGAATAGAAAGGTTTGATTGCCGATGAATCAGCTCAGTTTACCCCAAGTTGCCTCACGGAACAGGATGAACAGTGCAAAGTTTCTGTATTTTTATACCCTATAAATTAATTTTTCTTGATTAGGGGTCTATAAGTGAGTCCTATCCGTTATAATAGTAAAGCCGTATCACCACTCTTTTGAGATAATTAATAACAAAACTCAATTCCTGGCCCACACACTATACCCATTGCACATGCAATAACACCTTACCCGACAAATTTGAGGAGAAAGATTAATGAGTGACTTATTTTCTGAAGAATGGATGCAAAGCTTTATGACTGCCTGGAACAATGAGCCTGAACTCGCTGGTGCACTAGAAAAAATCGGCTTTAATTCGGTTATTGGTTATGGCTTTCCTAATGACCCGGCACCCCGCGGCGTGCTGACTGTCGAAAATGGAAAAGCGACCGCCGCCGGACCTTTTGACAGCCAAGAGCTTAGCTGGGACATACGCGCCAAAGAAGCACAATGGGCAAAATGGATGAGTAAACCTCCAGGCATGGCCGGACTCGGCATGGCATTTACTACTGGCAAAATGAAGTTTAAGGTCGGTGATTATGGATCAATGCTGAAAGATCCTCGAATGGCAGGACCATTCATCAAAAGCTTCACCGTAATGGGTAAAGCCTGAGTCAGACAATTTTAAATCAGGCCGTTAACAAAAACCTTACAGCCGCAGTCCATTTTGATGCGGCCGTCCATTCAAAATGGGGGCGCGGCAATCACCACTAAAGATTCTCCACTAACGGGGTGAATAAACGCCAAACGCTCAGCATGCAGCATTAAGCGTTCGGCGCAACAGCCATAAAGTCCGTCCCCCACAATAGGTGCATTTAGCCCATCTCGATGCGCGGCATGTACTCGTAGTTGGTGGGTTCTGCCCGTAATGGGATAAAAATAAATCCGAGACCCATAATCAGTACGCCCAGCCTGCGTCCAATGTGTAATGGCTTTCTTGCCTGATTCTATACAGACTCTCTGTCTTGGCCTATCGTCAAGGTCAACGCGTAGTGGTAATTCGATAGTACCGCTCCACTCCTGTAGTACTCGTGAAAGTACCGCTACATATCTTTTTTTACACTACGACGCATAAATTGTGCTTGCAGTTCCTTATGCGCTGATCACCTGTCAGCACCACCAGTACACCAAACATTTTTCCTCCATCCCTGGCATAAAAATCATACGCTGCAGGGATACAGGAAGGTAAGTGTTCTTGTAATAATTCAGCGGCTCTAACCGCTATTGGATGGGGGGGTACAGGAAAACGGACTTGGAAATTCAAGTGGCAACTCGTATCGTTCTGGTTCATTGGGAAATAACCTGATCATAAAAAATATAACATTGCAGTGATAACTAACAGCCTGTTGAAAAAATCCCTGATGAGTACCAGACAAGGCAACATCAGGCGAAAAAACGCAGATTACACAGTGTAAATGCGTATTTTGAGCCTGATTTTAACACCGCGTAGTGCTGTCAGAGGGTTTTTCAACCGACTGCTAATCAATTGTAACCGAAAATTATAAACTTACAGATTAATAGCACAAAATATCAAAACCCAAATTGGCAGCACCCCTATAATACACTCCCGCAAGCAACCTGGCGTAAATTATGAGTGAGCAGTATCAGAAAGTATGGGAGCAATATGTGTCATCATGGAAGGTGCAATCAAGGGATGAAAAATTCAATCTCTATAAAACCTGCCTTGATCCTCTTTGTATTTATACCGATCCGCTCGGTCAGGTCAAGGGCTGGGATGAACTTGTCAATACCATGCTCGATTTTCATCAACAGATACCCGGTGGCCATTTTGCGACCACCTGGTTTTTAGCACATCATGACAGATGCATTGCTAAATGGCAGATGCTCAATACAGAGGGTAATATGCTATCTGAAGGCATTAGCTACGGTGAATTCAACAGCCAGGGTAAATTATCCAGCATGACTGGTTTTTTTGAATTGCAACTATGATATAAACATCCTTTATTGATTACGATACATTCGGTGTGACAGCGATCATAGGGTTTTTATCGCTTGCAACCGAAGGACTAAGCTTTGAATCACCTATCACAAATCCAGAACGGTATTGACTACATTGAAGCTAATCTGGACTATAAAATAGAAATTAACAAAATAGCCAAACACGTTGGAATAAGCCAGTGGCACTTTCAGCGTATCTTCAAAGCGCTGACTAATGAAACGCTGAAAACCTATATTCGCTCCCGACGGATGGCTAATGCGTTAGATAAACTACTAAATACTGACGTTCGCTTAATCGATATTGCCCTAAGTGCAGGTTTTGAATCCCAAGAGAGTTTTACCCGGGCGTTTAAACAGGCTTTTAAGATGACACCCCACGAATACAGGCGGATTGGAAGCAAAAACCTGTTTCTGAATAAGATTCAATTCGATCAGAACTATATAGAACATATTAACCAAAACCTTACTCTTGAACCTCTAATCCACGTTCAGGAAAAAATGCAATTGGTTGGTCTGAAAACCTGCTTCTACGGTGTTGAATCCGAGAAGAATAATATTGCTGAAAAATTACCTCCACTATGGGAGTCATTTATAGAGCGAATGCATGAAATTGAACATGCTGTACCAGGAAACGCTTATGGTATTATTCAACAAACACGCGCTAATACCAATGAACTGGATTATTTCGCAGCGGTTGAGGTTGAGCAATACAAGTCCTTACCCAAAGAAATGGTTGAAATTAATATCCCCACCTGCAGCTATGCCAAATTTACGCATAGAGGTGATGCAAAGAACATTGATAACACGGTTAACTATATATATGCCAGTTGGCTGCTGAAATCAAATAGACAACACACCTATGGCCCTGATATAGAAACTTACGGATCTGAATATCAAGCCTTTTCTGACAAATCTGTAATGTATTATTCTATTCCAATACGATGATGATTAAACAAATTGATTACCCTATTCTGGATCCTGAGGTAAAAGCTATTTTTGCCAGTTACCCACCCCAAATTAGACAACGGCTAATGTCACTAAGACAACTGATATATAATATTGCGCATAAAACAGAGGGCGTTGGTAAATTAGAAGAAACGCTAAAATGGAGATCACCAAGCTATCTGACCACAAAACCGAAAAGCGGGACCACCCTGCGAATTGATGGCAGGGGTTCGCAAGCAAACAAGCTATTTTTGTGCGTACATTGCCAAACCACTTTAATCAGTGAATTCAAATCTATCTATGGTGATAATTTTCTCTATGATGGAAATCGCTGTCTGATCCTGGATGTTAACGATAACATCGAAGCAGAGGCCATCAGCTGGTTTATTAAATCAGCTTTGACATACCATCTACGACGTAAAACTATAACCTTGTAACCGCGTTATACAATTCATATCCTCACTGAAACATCGTTTTGAAATGAACACCTATCGTTCCTTCAATCGTAATGAAAATTAATCTGATATGCGCGGTTCACAATCGATAACCGAGCAATTCTACCAACGACGTAGAACCCTGCCTGGACTGGAAGATCTGTCTGCACAAGACAAACAGGCTATTAATGTTGGCTGGCGTTGCCGGGGATCCCAGCACGAATTATATTCAATAGCGACCGATCTGTCACAGGTTCACTGGCCAAATATAGAATCGATTCTTGACCTTGGGTGCGGCGATGGAGAATTAGCAAATTTCTTGAGATCAGAGCGGGATTTTAGAGGCCATTACACCGGCATTGATCTGGTCGAATCCAATATATTAGAGGCGAAAAATCGCTTTGGCTTGCAGCTAAAAAACCGTTTTATTCTGGGCGAATGTTTCAATCAGGACTGGTCTGAACAATCATTTGATGTTGTTATTTCACTCGGCGTGATTAGCGTAAATCTTGATTACCCAGATAACGTGGGAGAAAATACGCTGGCACAAACAAAGCAACTCTGTGATCTTATCATTGAGTTGGCTCAGACAAGCGCTGTATTATATTTTCCCTGCTCAGATTCCATTAGCAAAGATCGCCTCACTGCAAACAGCGATATGGCATTTTTACCTGAAATTGATGTTTACACTCTACTCTATAATGCAGTTCAGCAATCTAAAGATAAGGTATTAAGTGGGATCGACATGACCTCCTCACTAAATCGCGAAGATGCCCGGACAATCGCTAAAGTCTATTGGACACCGGCCGGATCAGGCAATTCAAGCGAGTAATTCCAGCCTGTCAAATATCCAATACACACCCACCATCGCAATTAAAAATGAGGCCGGCACGACAACAACCTGTCGATACTGTGCGCTTGATTTGAACCAGATGGCTACCCCAAACCAAGCCAATGTAACCACGACCAACTGACCAAGTTCCACACCTATATTAAAACTAATCAATGCACTTGCAAACGCATCTTTGGGCATTCCAAAATCAGACAGCACGCCGGCAAAACCTAGTCCGTGCAATAAACCAAACACAAATACCAGCAATAACCGACTCTTGCGCAGTTTACGGGCAAAGATGTTTTCCACCCCAACATACGCAATAGACAGCGCAATCAGTGGTTCAACAATTCTAGCAGGTAATTCAATCACACCATTGATCGATAAACCCAGAGTGATGGTATGGGCGATCGTAAACATGGTTATCTGCCAAAGCAGAGGCTTTAAACGGCTGCTGAGCAAGAACAAAGCAACAATAAACAAGATATGATCAAGCCCTTTGGGCACAATATGTTCAAAGCCGAGCAGAACATAGGAAGCAATTATTTCGTGCAAAGCACGCTTGAGAAAGATCGCCTCTAACGAGAATGGTTCACTGGGTTTGTCATTGCGTAACCACTGCCATTCAGACCAATGCCACTGCTCATTTTGCGCATCAATCTGTCGAACCCGTGCCGCATTATCACCAAAGGCTTGAGGGTAATACCATACAAGATTTTTACTTGATCGATCCAATGCTGCCTGCAGGGTAATCACACTAATGCGTGGAACCTTGGTGTATCCCGGCTCAGGTATTTTGATATCCACAACCGCCAGCGGAACAACCTTATCATCCGCCAACAACCTTATTTGCTGCAGGAATTGAGCTTTAAATGAATTAAATTTCTCACGCAATTGAACGGACGATAGAACACGTAAACCATCATAAGCTTCAGCGTTGGGTGAATCCCTGGTATTACGATAGCGTGCGTTTATACCCGTTAGTAGCGCTTCGATGCTGGCACGAATTTCTATGCTTACCTGTCCGTGGGTATCGGCGCTAATCTCAATGAGTGCGGGTTTCACCACATCAGCGTATGACGAACTCAATTGCAGGAAAAACAATATCCAGAGCAGGATTAAAAAGCGTATAGTTTGTTGCTGTTTAAATCGACCCATCAGGCGTTCTAAAACCATTATTATTTAAGGTATACTTAAATGTAGATAAAAAGCCTTAATGAGGGCTGATTTAACATCATTTACTTAAACCTGAATCCGTGATTTCAATGCAAAATGAGGTGTAAGATATTGGATTCACAGTGGATTTACAAAAATCTTAGCTTCACCCTCCGGTTAAGCGGGTATTTTTTAAACCGCTGTGGAGTCACGGGTCCAGGTTAAACTAACCCTATTCTAAATTATTAATTTGTGCCCATAACTAAATAAAATTAAACAATTTCTATTGATAAGTTTGGCCGTGCTGAGGAATGTGGGCCGGTGCGACAGTTTACTACGAAATCAGAGGTAATTACATGTCACAGTTTGATCGTCGGGTTTTCCTTAAACTAATGAGCCTGGGTGCGATAAGTGCAACCACCCTGGCGGCCATCGCTGGCTCTAAAACAGAAACTGAAGCAAAAGAAAAAATTAATACGCTGGACGAACTGTATTCGCTACCCATGAACGGCTCCGCCCGAATCCTCCATATCACGGACGTTCATGGACAGCTTAAACCCGTATATTTCCGTGAACCCAATGTTAATCTGGGTGTTGGAGATGCCTACGGTCGGCCACCTCATGTCGTCGGCTCGCAGCTACTGGAAGATATGAAGCTTCCGGCAGCAGGACGTGAAGCCTATGCATATACTTACCTCAATTTTGAAAAATATGCGGCTGAGTTCGGACGCATGGGCGGTTACGCGCAGATAAAAACACTATTAGATAGTTTGCGTGAATCAGCAGGTGGGCGCGAGAACACGTTAACACTGGACGGAGGCGATTTGTGGCAGGGTTCAGGCACTTCACTCTGGACACGCGGAGTTGATATGGTGGAGGCTTCCAATATCCTCGGCGTCGATGTCATGATTGGACACTGGGAATTCACCTATCGGGAAGAAGAAGTACTCAGTAACGTAACCCTTTTCAAAGGCGATTTTATCGGTCAAAACGTACGTGTGAAAGAAGATGCATTGTTTGGAGATGAGTACCCGACCATGGTAGAGAAATATGATGGTCGTGGGCTGTTTGATGAGGAAACGGGTCATGCATTCCAACCTTATGTCATTAAAAATACGGGCGGCAAACGCATTGCAGTAATTGGCCAGGCATTTCCACGAACCGCCAACGCCAATCCACCTGAGTTTTTCCCGGATTGGTCATTCGGTCTGCGTGAAGATGATATGCAGGCGTTGGTGAAAAAAATCCGCGCCGAAGAAAAACCCGATGCTGTGGTATTAGTTTCTCATAACGGTATGGATGTCGATATTAAGATGGCTGAGCGTGCACCTGGAATTGACGCTATATTTGGTGGCCACACCCACGATGGAATTCCGGCGCCGATTAGCGTGAAAAATACCGAAGGTGGTATTTGTCTGGTCACTAATGCTGGCTCCAATGGAAAATACGTCGGTGTCATGGATTTCGAATTTGAAGGTGAAAAACTCAAGAATATGCATTACAAAATGCTTCCTATTTTCGAGGATTTACTTCCAGCAAATAAGGAAATGGAAGCATACGTTACACAAATGCGCAGCAAGAAATATGATGAAAAAATTATTGAGAGTAGAGCCAAGGATCGGTTTTTCAATAAAAATCGTATCGGTAAAAGCTTTGAGGAAATTCTTTCGGAAAAGCTTGCCATTGCCGATCGTACACTCTACCGCCGCGGTAACTTTATGGGAACCTGGGATCAGATTTTATGCAATGCCCTACGTGAAGAATACGGCGCTGATGTTGCCATGTCAGCAGGTGTGCGTTGGGGCACCTCCACACCAAAGGGCCATTGGATAACAATGGAAGATGTGATGACACAATGCGCCATAACTTATGGTGAGACCTACATGAATGAAATGACAGGTGAGCAATTACTTAATGTGCTGGAACAAGTCGCTGACAACTTGTTTGATCCTGACCCCTACCTGCAATCCGGCGGGGATATGGTTCGTGTGGGTGGACTCGATTACACGATGGACCCAATCAAGAAATTGTACGAACGAATAAGCGATGCCAGACTGGATAATGGAGACCCCATAGATCCTAAGAAATCCTATAAAGTTGCTGGCTGGGCTGTGGTTAACCGTACACCGGAAGGCCGACTACTATGGGACGTTGTACGTGATCATATCGTAAGGAATAAAGATAAAAACAATATCCTCAATTTGGCCAAGATCAATCACCCAAAATTGGTTGGAATATCAGATAATCCAGGCATTGCTGATTATGATGGTGAGATGGGTTAAATCAGATGGCACCCAGCACCTGATCTGGGGCGAGTGATGGTCTGGAAAAAGAATTCACATCAGAGTCGCGCTCTGGCCGAGTCGCGCTGACTTGGCACTTGTTCAGGGTATATTGATTATATATACCCTTGAGACTCTAATTTATTTCCAATGACAGGCTTCTTGTAGTGGATAAACCGCTGCCTGCAGGCCAGCTAATTTAAATCGGAATTTCAGACTGACTTCCCCGCTCGGACTAAAACCAACCAACATGTCGGGTGCTTTTAACATCGATCTTATCAGACCAATATATTGACCTTCAGGGAATATATTTTTACGATCAGCAGAAATATTCCATCGTGAACGCTGCTCCTTGCCACCTCCCAAACTTACCGATGTATTTATTGTTCCTGCCCCCACTTCCTCGCCAATGCCAATATACAAAATGGTCTTATTCTCACTGCATTGTAAAACTATCTCGGGCCTGACTGATCGATCACCAATAATTGCAGGAGCAGCGGCGTAACCTGAAACGACCACATTGGTTGAATTATCAATCGAGGAGACCGATCGTTCAATTTTCCAATCGCCTGTAATCTTTTTTTGATCAACGGATGTGCCTGAAACCAACTGGCGTTTGTCAATGTGTAACTCACTAATTAATCCATTGTTTTTATTAACTTTACACACCGCAGGTAATCCAACTTCTGCGCCTTGTGTATTGAGTGTTCTGATTGCTATTTTATTATCCCATTTAAATTGAAAATCAATACCGGAAATTCTTGGCTTAATAGCAGGGATCTGCGTGAATTCGGGAAATAGGCTCAACTGCTTTATCGCACTAACACATGCATCCAGCGCCAGATCAATACCGATTTCTTTTCCCGGTAGAGGACTTTTTTTATCCTTCTCAGAGGTCAACTCAAGCTTTGCAATTTCCCCTTTATCCAGAGTGATGATTTTTTTTTGTTCCAGTACATCTTCTATCATTGGCGCTATGAACCCGTTCAAACCCAACCATGGACTAAAGATTTCGGCAACACCGACTGAAACAGCCAAGGTTATCAGCGCCACTTTTAAGTAGTATTTCATAATTAAATCCAAGGAGTATGATCAGCTTTCACAGCAGTTACACATTAATTTCAGTCAGATACCCTCACTCTGAATAACCCGAATATTGCAGATGGCTGTTTCGTTTCTGCGATTTTTAGATCCTGCCGCTCTGACTGTAAATGATACAGTTTCCGTAGGTGAGTGCAAGTCTCAACAACGCGCGGCAAGGAGTTGTTAAATGTGGAGATCTTTCTGCAGAGCTTATCAGGAGATAAGGTGATATGAGTAGACAAAGATTTGCCCTGTTATCGAACAGCCATCATCATCAAGCACGGTCAACACTTATTTTGGCTGTAAACAATACAATCCCAAAATGGAACTTAAGCACTCAATCCTGTTCGAACAGAAAATATTTTATATGTCACAACGATATTTCATATCAGCGCCTAGTACCCCATTAACATAGGATTGATGGAGTACTAGGCCAGGTAAAAAATTCTTTTATACAATCAACAACAAACAGGAACGCAGGCAATCGGTCAATTATCCAGATCAAGCACCTTTTTTATCATCTTTGTGTTATTACTGCCGGGAGTCACCAGAGCACAGGTTGTTATTGCTGAATTCTCCGCTGGTCGGATTGATGACTGGATTGAAAAATCATTTAAAGGTTACACAAAATACTCTCTGGTTAAAGACGGTGGTATCAGTGTCTTGAATGGAACAAGTAAATCTACCGCATCCATCCTTTTTAAAGAGATAGAAGTGGATTTAAACAAAACACCTGTTATTAATTGGTCCTGGAAAATAGCGACCCTACTGGAGGATAATCTGCGTGAGCAAGAACGCAGTGGAGATGATTTTTCCGCACGAGTATATGTTGTTTATAAGTTCGGATTTCTACCCTGGGACACACTCGCACTAAACTATGTATGGGCTTCTCAAATAGCGATTGGAACTTCCTGGAAAAGCCCTTACGCCAGCAGTGATCAAATGATAGTGCTACGAAGTGGTGATACACAAATTAATCAGTGGCAATCAGAAAAGCGCAATGTAAAAACAGATTTTGAAAATTTTTTTAATCGGGATGTCAGTATGATTACCGGCGTTGCTGTTATGGTTGATACTGATAATACACATTCATTTGCCTCTGCACGCTTTGGAGATATTTTTTTCAGCGAAGAGTAATACCTGAAAACCAAATTATCGTAGCAATAAATTTATAAATTATTGCTAGTAAATACACTATGAAAAATCCGTTATTTATCGCTGGTATCAGGGGGTTTTCGATTCAATTGTCTCAGTCTATTCAGTTTCTCACCTATTTTGATTTCCAGCCCCCTGTTTACAGGGTGATAGAGTTCCTGCTCCCCGATACTTTCGGGGAAATAGGTCTCTTCCGCAGCAAAACCATCAACTTCATCATGTGCATAACGGTAGTGCTCACCATACCCTAACTCCTTCATAAGTTTTGTAGGTGCATTTCTCAAATGTATCGGCACCTCTGCCGAACCTGCCTCACAAACTAACTGCATCGCTTTATTATAGGCCGTGTAAACCGCATTACTCTTAGATGCGCAAGCCATAAAAACAATTGCCTGAGCAATCGCCAACTCACCTTCCGGGCTACCGAGTCGCTGATAACTATCCCAGGCAAATTGCGCCAATTGCATGGCCCTTGGATCAGCCAGACCAATATCTTCGATTGCAATTCTCAATACTCGCCGAGCGATATATCGCGGATCACAACCACCATCAAGCATGCGACAGAACCAGTAAAGTGCCGCATCTGGATTCGACCCTCTTATTGATTTATGCAAAGCTGATATCTGATCATAGAATTGTTCCCCACCTTTATCGAACCGTCGTAGAGAACCGCGGGTAACCGCTTTAAGTACCGATTGACTAATAATTTTTATACCATCAATGAAGGGTGCAGACTCTGCAGCAAGCTCCAACAATAATAAGGCCCGCCTTGCATCACCATCAGCACTGGCGGCCATCGCATCACGTAGCTGAGGAGGAAAGTCAATTCTCTCAAATCCTAAACCGCGTTTTTCATCGTCCAGCGCTCGATCAATAATATCTCGCAGATCTTTTGTACTGAGAGGTTTCAGGACATAAGTGCGAACACGCGACAGTAAGGCGTTGTTTAATTCAAAAGAAGGATTTTCGGTAGTGGCGCCGATAAAAATTATCGTACCGTCTTCCACATGCGGCAAAAAAGCATCTTGTTGTGATTTGTTAAACCGATGCACCTCATCTACAAAGAGAATAGTGCGTTGTCCGGTTTGCAATCGAGCGTCCTTAGCCTGCACAATTGCCTGCCTTATCTCCTTAACACCTGACAAAACGGCAGAAACATTTAAAAATTGCGCATCACTTAGCGCTGCAATCATGGATGCAATTGTGGTTTTTCCGGTTCCCGGTGGTCCCCAAAAAATCATCGAATGTAGACGATTATTTTCCACTGATTGACGTAGTGAGCTGCCTTGACCCAATAGGTGTTTTTGCCCGACAAAATCCTGCAGATTTCGAGGCCTCATCCGATCCGCCAGTGGCCGTGAGTGTTCGTCATCATCTTGCAACAAGCTATGTTGACTCATATCCGCACTCACCAAGGGTTAAAAGAATACCACTTTATATTTTATAAATTACAAATATATTAATTAAATTAAAGCTTCCTAAGCGATTACTGTCCGATCACATCGACACCTTCTGGTGGTATAAAGTCGAATAAACCCTGATCAATGTCTGTATTGAGTTTCGGATCATCAAACTTGATTTGTGTAGCTTGACCAAAATTGTCTCGAAGCTCCATCGCGGCAAGGTTGTTATCTGCCAATCCAAGATAAACTTTCTCAAAGTCCGTGTCTTCCTTCATCGGTGAGAGTTCTACCCAATCAATGCCATCGCTTTGACCAAGCTCTGTCAACTCAAATTCAGACTCAAGTGGCTTATTGCTGCCTAACAACATTAAGGGCGTATTGCCCAAACTTGCGTCAATTTTTTTAATGGTGACTTGCGCCAGCTCTTCATCATAAATCCAGATTTTTTTGCCATCAGACACAATCAACTGCGCCGATGGCGTTTGGTAGTTCCAAGAGAATTTCCCAGGTCGTTGTAGAGTGACAACACCACTGGATTCCTGCACAGGCTTCGAATTTGAATCATATACAGTCTGGGTGAATCGGGCAGAGAAATTCTGTAATTGTTTACTCAGTCGATTTAACTGATCTATGCCCGTATCAGCAATAACCGGGGCCACAAAACTCAAAGCAGCCATCATCATCATTGTCCTGAATGCTGTCATAAATTACTCTCAATTTAGGAAATTACCGTAGCAATGCCTACAAAGCACTACCACCGTCATGCGATACCGATTAGTTTATTGATACACATGATAAAACAACAGAAATTATCGTTATTGCATTGAGACGAAACCCGACGTCATTGGTTCAGAGCGAGGAGCAGACTAAGAGCTGGGAATAAACACCTATTTCAGCCAGCATATTGATAAAGAGCGGCTTTTGATGAATGGCAAAATAAAACAGAGTAATTAAACATCCACGGGTGGCGGTGCAATAACCTCACGCTGTCCATTTGACTGCACCTGGCTGATCACACCTGCTTCTTCCATTTCTTCAATCATTCGTGCCGCCCGGTTATATCCAATCTTCAGACGCCTTTGCACATAAGAAATAGAGGCTTTACGTGTTTCAGTAACAATTGCCACCGCCTGGTCATAAAGCGCATCCCGCTCCCCATCGGCATCTGAAGACATCTCGCCAGAAAGCCCAGGGATCGGCACACTGGGTTCTTGCAAAATTTCATTTACATAGTTTGCCCTGCCCTGCTGCTTCAGGTAACCCACCATATTATGCACCTCATGATCATCAATAAACGCCCCATGAACCCTTTGCGCCATTGCCGTTCCGGGTGGCAAATAAAGCATATCACCATGACCCAGCAGCGACTCGGCTCCGCTCTGGTCAAGAATAATACGCGAGTCAAGTTTGGTTGATACCTGGAAAGCCATGCGGGTGGGAATGTTGGATTTGATCAAACCTGTAATAACATCTGTGGATGGGCGTTGAGTAGCCAATATCAAATGAATACCAGCCGCACGGGCTTTTTGCGCTATACGCGCAATGAGTTCTTCAACTTTCTTACCGACCACCATAATCATGTCAGCAAATTCATCGACTACGACAACAATGTAGGGCAAAGACGTTAATGTCGGCGTCGGTGCATCCGGGTCAAATGCCTCCTCTTTTTTATACAAGGGATCTTCAATCGGGTTACCTTCCTTGATGGCCAGTTTCACTTTTTTATTAAACCCACCGATGTTTCTAACACCCAAAGCGGCCATCAGTTTATAGCGTCGTTCCATTTCACCAACGCACCAACGTAAAGCGTTAGAGGCTTCTTTCATATCTGTGACCACGGGTGTCAGCAAATGTGGAATATCTTCGTAAACATTCAATTCCAGCATTTTCGGATCAATCAATATTAGCCGAACCTCTTCAGGAGTTGCCTTATAGAGTAAACTCGCCAACATTGTGTTAACACCAACGGACTTTCCAGAACCCGTTGTTCCCGCTACCAACAGGTGAGGCATTCTGGCAATATCCGCAATGACAGGCCCACCGCCGATATCTTTACCAAGAGCAATGGTTAGTGGTGATTTACTGTCCGCATACTTCTTCGAGCGTAAGATCTCGCTAAGCATGACGATTTCCCGATCATCATTGGGTATTTCCAGACCTATGGTAGATTTACCACGGATTACTTCAACTACACGCACACTAACCAGAGACAGGGAACGTGCGATATCCCGAGATAACCCAGAGATTTTGCTGGCTTTGGTGCCTGGCGCCAGATTCAATTCAAAACGGGTAATAACGGGTCCTGGCTGAACAGCCACCACTTCAGCAATTACTTTAAAATCGGCCAATCGTTCTTCGAGCAAACGCGAGAGAGCTTCCAGTTCATTTTCGGAAAATCCTGTTTGCCGTGGACGAGGCTCATCAAGCATTGACAAAGGCGGTAACTCAGAGTCACTGTTGGCGTCGAACAATTTGTACTGCTTGTCATTATCCGGCTTCTTTACTGCATTAATTTTCTTAACGGCTTTTGGCTTCACCCTACTCACCGCTTGCTTAATCGACGATAACGGATTATCAGCTAGAGGATGACCCGAATCTGCTGCTACGGCAATTTTCGCTCGTACTGCTGTAGATGACCGACTATTTTCTTTGGACATTTGGTCTTTTTCACGATCCTTATGTTTTAACGCACCGTGCTGAGCTTTATATTCTTCTTGTTGATACTTTCGTCGGGCGTTCCCTTCTTTACGTTTTTCTTTCAAAGACCTCCAGACGCCATGAAAGAATTGTTGTAGTGCAGCGGTTATTGCAAGCAAAGAACCGCCTACCGTTTCTGTTATGGATAACCAGGAGATGTGTGTCGCCAGTGAAAAAGACCCCAGGAACAGCGCCAACATGATTAACGTCGCGCCAAGTGGGTTAAACAAATCAACAAACTTACCAGCTACCATTGAACCCGCCAGCCCACCACCGTCCGCACCCAACGGCAAATTGTCCGAGTGGACTTCAAAGTGCAAATCGGCGAGTCCGCAAGCCATTGAGATCATAATGATGAAGCCAAAAATACGCACAAACATATAAGCAGCTGTATTGGCATGCTCAGATCGTGATTCGTAAAACATGACCGAACCAAGAAAAGCCAACATGAGTGGAATCAGATAGGCAATATAGCCGAGCATATAAAACGCAACATCTGCAAACCAGGCACCCGCAACACCGCCTGTATTGCGAATCTTCATTTGCGTACCAGTATGAGACCAACCTGGGTCCAGAATATTAAAGCTGGACAAAGCCAATAGTAATACAACCGCCAGCGCGAGCATGGTTATACCCGAAATCTCACGCATACCCCTTGACAAATGGGCAAGCGCCTCAAAAGATCCTGCTTTACCCGCTCTCGCAGTGGCACGCTTTACATGAGTGCGTGATCTGGTTCTGGAAGCTGTGGATTTGCTCGCCTTGCCAGTTGTACGACGGGTAGCTTTCTTTCTCGTCTGTCTTTTTGCTTGTGCCTGAGTCAATTATTTTTCCGTGCAATAATACTTGCCTGTCTTTATCTGAGCACTCACTTCAAATTAAAATATGAGTAGATAATACAGAACCAGGCAGAATACAATTTTAGAATGATGGTTTAATGAATTATTCGATTACACTAAAATTTCTCACGTTAATACAAAGCCAACAGTACAAAGCAAAATAATATCCAATCTGATTATTTGTAAATTCGCTCGTTCTGTGATCCAGGGTAATTGGATATCTTCGCGAGTGAAACCCATTTTGGATCCATACTATAAACTCGTTTCAGGCGAGTAGTGCGTAAGAATGAGCGTTTACAAACCAAAGGACTCAATTGTCGCCCCTCTTTAGCGAAAAAAGAGCAAAAATAAAGACAAAAGGTTTTTCTGTAGCAGGCATTCAATTTCCACATGCCCATCCAATAGTTTAGCAGAATAATAAAATTGCTCAGCCTGGATTGCTGTTGACTTATGTTCCCATAGATGCTTCCCTTTCGCCTGCATTCTGACCACGCTTTACTGATCACATTGAAACTCTGGTGTAGTATGTACAATTTAACTTTCCGATCAGATATGTAGAGGCACTACAAATGATTGAATCAAAACACTCTCGCCTGCTGATCCTGGGATCTGGACCCGCAGGTTATACTGCAGCGGTTTACGCCGCTCGCGCCAACTTGGAGCCAGTTCTAATCACAGGCATGGAACAGGGCGGGCAGTTAACCACCACTACTGACGTTGATAACTGGCCAGCAGCATTTGAAGGCATTCAAGGACCCGCATTAATGGAAGATTTTCGTAAACATGCTGAGCGGTTTAATACTCAGGTACTGTTTGATCATATTCAGGCCGTCGATTTAAGTAAGCATCCTTTCACCCTCAATGGGGATAGCGCCACCTACACCTGTGATGCCCTGATAATATGCACAGGTGCAAGCGCAATGTACCTGGGGCTGGACTCAGAGGAAGCCTACAAGGGAAAAGGTGTGTCTGCCTGCGCCACTTGTGATGGCTTTTTTTATCGTAATCAGAAAGTTGCTGTGATTGGCGGTGGCAACACAGCAGTTGAAGAGGCTCTTTATTTATCCAATATCGCCTCAGAAGTAACACTTGTACATCGTCGTGATGCCTTACGCGCAGAAAAAATTCTTCAAGATCAATTATTTGAAAAAGAAAAGAATGGAAATGTCACTATTGTCTGGGATCATGTTCTGGAAGATGTATTGGGCGATGACACCGGCGTAACGGGTATGAGGATCAAAGACGTTAACTCAGGTGATAGCCGGGATATTGATTTGATGGGTGTTTTTATCGCTATAGGTCATAAACCAAATACAGCCATTTTTGAGAATCAACTTGATATTCAAGGTGGATATATCCAGGTCAATAATGGCGCAAGTGGTAATGTCACAGCAACCAGCATCGCGGGTGTTTTCGCTGCAGGTGATGTAATGGATCATGTCTATCGTCAGGCAGTTACCTCTGCTGGAACGGGGTGTATGGCTGCATTAGATGCGGAGAAATTCCTCGATGGATTATAGATTTGAAATCAGGTCAGCGTCTATTTTCAGGAAGTGAGCAAACCCGGGGCAGGTCTTGGTACCTTGCAAATGACATAGTCATTTGCCTTTGCCGTGCTGGATCAACAGTTACTTTTCATGAATAATATGGAAATACAATTACACGACTCGCTGAGCGCTATAGATAAAAATGCATGGAACGCTTTAAATCAAGATGATAGTCCCTTTCTGCTCTACGAGTTTTTACATGCACTTGAAACCACTGCTTGTTTAGGTGAAAACCATGGCTGGTACCCACGTTACTTCATCCTGATAGACGAAAAGCAAAATCTGCTCGCCGCCTGTGCGACTTACATAAAGACCAATTCCTATGGCGAGTTTGTATTCGACTGGAACTGGGCTGATGCCTATGCAGAGCAAGGCTTACAATACTACCCAAAATTAGTGGTAGGTATACCCTACACCCCAGCCACTGGACAAAGAATATTGGTACACCCTGAGCAAAACTACGAATATTTTTCCAATATTTTAATCAGTGCTATTACAAAATTTGCTAAAGAAACCAATCTTACTGGCATACACTGGCTATTCACCAACGAGCGTGATACTGCAAGTCTGGAGAAAAAAGGCTTGCAATTAAGGTTGGGCTGCCAGTATCACTGGTTTAATAACAACTACCAGACTTTTGATGATTTTTTGGCTGAATGCACATCCAAGCGAAGAAAAACCATCAGACGCGAACGCCGATCCATTAGCGATCAGCGACTTCGTTTGGAAACCCGAAGTGGGGACTCACTAACACTGGACGAATGGCACTCTGCCTGTGACTTCTACAGTTCCACTTTTCATAGGAAGTGGGGAGAGGCATCACTCAACCAGGCATTTTTCGAAATTGCCGGGTCAACCATTGGTGATAGATTTGTAATTATATTTGCCTACTATGAAGATAAACCTGTCGCCTGTTCAATTATGCTGAAAAGTAACCACACTCTTTATGGACGCTATTGGGGCTGTAATCAGCAATTTCAGAATTTGCATTTCGAAGCCTGCTATTATCAGGGTATTGAATACTGTATCCGCAATCAATTAAAATGTTTTGAACCTGGCGCACAGGGTGAACATAAGATTCCGCGCGGATTCAAACCCACGAAAACCTGGTCTGCGCATCGATTGTTTCATTCAGGATTTAACAATGCGATAGCTCATTACCTAAAACAGGAAAGACAGGTTTTAGAAGAGCGCTGTGAGGAACTTCACGAATTGCTACCATTTCGACAAAAGGATAAAAATCTACAACTATAATTTGAGATATTATGCCGATTCCGTTTTTACCACCCTACGATGATATAACCCCGTTCCCACCGATTCACCAGGCTCTGGATGAACCCAACGGATTATTAATGGCTGGTGGAAACCTTAACCCAGCTCGACTTATCAGCGCTTACCGTAGCGGCATATTTCCATGGTTTGAAGAAGGGGAACCTATTCTTTGGTGGTCGCCTAATCCCCGATGTATTTTGTGGCCCAAGAAGATTCATATTAGAAAAAGCCTTTTGAAAACAATTCGCAAGGGGCATCTTTTTGTTTCAGAAGACAAAGCATTCACCGAAGTTATGCGGGCTTGCGCAGCACCCAGACAAAACAGTAGCGGAACCTGGATTACAAGCGCCATGTTTGATGCTTATGAGGAATTACACAAGTTGGGTATAGCAAGATCTATCGACGTTTGGCAGGAAGACACACTGGTAGGTGGTCTTTATGGTATCCAGATTGGAGAGATTTTTGTTGGTGAATCCATGTTTAGTAAAGTATCCGATGCCTCGAAGGTTGCGCTGGTTCATTTGAGCAATATGAAAGACTATAGACTACTTGACTGTCAATTGAGTACTGCTCACCTGATCAGTATGGGAGCTGAGGAAATACCAAGGGAACAATATATTGAATACTTGAAAAGGTATGGGCAACTCGAATCACGTTTGCTGGCACCTTCAATCGAAAAGAAGTCTGTAAAACTAGTGTAGTTAGCAGTTGATGGGTTATTAGCATCAACCCCAGTAACTTAAAAACCACTATTCTCTGAGTTATAAACCAGACACAATGAGCGACCGCATCTATTGAGAGGTAGATAAAACCTTATTGTATAATACATAGATGGCCCTCATCATGCAGATTATTTACAGCAAAAAGGGCGGTGTGATCATCATATTGATAGAAATCTAACAATCATCACTGACGATATATAAAATTGCTATCAGAGTGATAGTATCGTACTACCTTCTGTAGCTAAAAAAACTACGCAGGATCTCTCCACATTCTTCAGCCAAAACCCCGGATACAACGTCTATCTTGTGGTTGTAAGAATCCGAATCAAGCAATTGAAAAGCACTACATGCAGCACCTGCCCGCGGTTCATTTGCACCAAAAACCAAACGCTGAATTCGTGCGTGTATCATTGCACCGATACACATCGTACAGGGTTCAAGTGTTACATAAAGTGTGGTGCCAGGTATTCTGTAATTAGACAGATTTTTTGCTGCCGACTTCAATGCGAGAATTTCTGCATGTGCAGTGGGATCCTTAAAGCTAATCGGCCGATTATAGCCACTACCGATGATATTACCGTCCAGCACAACGATGCAACCAACAGGTACTTCTCCAATCCTTTCAGCACACTCAGCTAAATCAAGAGCCTTGAGCATGAAACTGGAATCTCGTTCAGAAAAACCATTCCTCAATAAAACAGAGTCACACAAATAAGCACCCGGTGATTCAGACTCAAAAGCTATGCACTAATTTCCTATACCTTTAAGCTTGATCTATAATGAGAGGGAATTAATCACTCCCACTCAATAGAGAAAAACTTACGTTTCTTTTTCTTCGTCAACCTCTTCATCGAGCAAAATTGCCTTCATGCTTAGACGAATTCGGCCTTGTTTATCAACTTCCAGTACCTTGACTCTGACTGTTTGACCTTCAGACAATTCGTCAGAAACATTTTGCACACGGGTCTTTGATATTTGAGAGATATGCACCAGCCCATCCTTACCAGGCAATATATTTACAAATGCACCAAAGTCCATAATTTTTTGAACCCGGCCTTCATAAATAGTGCCCACCTCAACGTCAGCAGTAATCTGCTCTATACGCCGCCGAGCCTCTTCACCAGCATCTCGATCACTCGATGCAATTTTAATGGTGCCATCATCTCCAATATCGATAGTGGCGCCGGTTTCTTCGGTAAGCGCCCGAATGACTGCCCCACCTTTACCAATGACCGCAGCGATTTTCTCTGGGTGAATTTTAAGCGTGATGAATCGTGGCGCATGTTGCGACAACTCTGTACGCGCTTCACTAAGAACTTTAGCCATTTCACCCAGAATGAAGAGACGCCCCTCTTTAGCCTGAGTCAAAGCTGATTCCATAATATCCCGGGTAATACCATCAATCTTGATATCCATCTGCAAAGCCGTTATGCCCGAGTCGGTACCTGCGACTTTAAAATCCATATCCCCAAGATGATCCTCATCACCGAGGATATCAGTCAGTACAGCGTGCCCGCTTTCTTCCTTGATCAAACCCATGGCAATACCCGCAACAGGACTCTTCAGAGGTACTCCTGCATCCATCAATGCAAGACTGGTTCCACAAACACTGGCCATTGAGCTGGAACCGTTGGATTCAGTAATTTCAGAGACCACACGAATGACATAGGGAAAATCCTCTTCATCTGGCATAACACCTATGACACCACGTTTGGCCAGTTTACCATGCCCGATTTCCCGTCGCTTGGGCGAACCTACAAACCCTGTTTCTCCAACACAATACGGAGGAAAATTGTAATGCAGCATGAAACTGTCACGTTTCTCGCCGGTTAGGGAGTCGATAATTTGTGCATCACGGGTAGTGCCAAGCGTAGCGGCAACGATGGCTTGAGTTTCACCTCGTGTGAACAATGCCGAGCCATGTGTACGCGGAAGAATGCCCACTTGTACTGAGATAGGCCTTACCGTATTGGAATCCCGACCATCAATTCGCTTTTCACCGGCGAGGATACGTCCGCGAACTATTTTTTTCTCTAACGCCGAAAATTCGTTTTTAACAACAGCAGCAGACCAACCCTCTTCATCATCCGCAGCAGCGACTTTTTCTACCAGCTGAGCACGAACTTCAGAAATTTTTTCCTGCCGCGCCTGTTTCTCCGCAATGGAATAGGCTGCCGTCAAGTCTGATTCTGCAGCTGCGGATACAGCCGTAGCGAGTGCTTCGTCTTTTTCAGGTGCTGACCAATCCCAGGCAGAATTGCCCACTTCTGAGGCTAACTCGCTAATGGCCTTTATCACCACCTGCATCTGATCGTGACCAAATACAACAGCATCAAGCATAATCTGTTCAGAAAGTACATTAGCTTCAGATTCCACCATCAGTACCGCTTTCCCGGTACCGGCGACAACTAGGTCCAGATCTGATGTCTCCATCTGCGAGCGTGTGGGATTCAATACAAATTCACCATCGATGTAACCAACTCTGGCACCACCGATCGGACCCGCAAAAGGCATACCTGAAACTGATAAAGCAGCTGATGCACCTATCATCGCAACAATATCCGGATCAATCTCTGGATCAATGGAAATGACAGTGGCAATAACCTGAACCTCATTCCTGAAACCCTTTGGAAATAATGGGCGTAATGGGCGATCGATTAATCGAGAAGTAAGCGTTTCTGCTTCTGAAGGTCTGCCTTCACGTTTGAAAAAACCGCCTGGAATCTTTCCAGCAGCATAAGTTTTTTCCTGATAGTTAATTGTCAGAGGAAAGAAATCAACTCCAGATGCAGCGTCTTTTCGTCCTACCGCGGTAACCAGCACGACCGTATCTCCGATACTGGCAATAATTGCACAACTGGCCTGACGCGCCACCTCTCCAGTCTGAAGGGTTAGTACCTGCTCACCGTATTGAAATTGTTTGGTATGTGTATTCACAGCATTTCCTGTTAGTAGCAATTAACGACGTAAGCCGAGACGTTTAATCAAAGTTTGGTATCGCTCTTGATTTTTACCTTTAAGATAATCCAGCAATTTTCGACGCTGGTTAACCATGCGTAATAATCCGCGACGTGAGTGATGATCGTGATTGTGTTGCTTGAAGTGTTCTGTCAGGTGAACTATGCGAGCGGTCAACAGGGCTACCTGAACCTCCGGCGAACCTGTATCTTTAGCATCAAGCTGATATTCATTAACGATTTCTGCTTTGAGCGCAGCATTTAGACAAGACATATAAATATTCTCCAATCAGAAAAATTCGCCTGAATCCGCGATTTGGAGGCAGAACCAGGTACTGGCATTTGATTGATTCAATCCGCAGATGAATCTGAGCGGTATTGTAACATCACTGAGTTGACTAACAAGGATAAATCCATGTCAAAGGGCTTAAGAATCCAGGTTGAATACTCTTTTTGCTTTTAACTCACGATTTTCACTGTATTCTGACACACCCAAAAACTGCCCACCGGGGCCATATGTTCTTAATAATTGAAGTGCTGGCACTGAGAAATCTGCAGTAATAGAACGCCCACACATGAAGTATTCTTGTTGCGATTGATTTAATAACACCGTTGGAAATGCGCCTAACACACTATCAGGAGGTAGCAGTAATTGCTGCACAGTGTTCAATTTATCGATAGAGTCAAGTTGCTTCAATTCATCAATCTGCCAACTTTTTTGCCCGGAGAATGGTTCGACGAACTCCCGGTGTAATCTATGCACATAGGCACCACAACCAAGTGACTCTCCAATGTCTTCGACCAGAGTTCTGATATAGGTTCCCTTTGAACAACGAATTCGAAGTGACAATATCGGCGGCTTCCAAAATACCACGCTAAGCTTATAAACAGTTATCTGACGTGCATCACGTTCCACGACCAAACCTTTGCGAGCTAATTTATAGAGTGGTTTTCCATCTTTTTTCAAAGCCGAATACATCGGAGGAATCTGCCTGATCTTCCCTGTATACTGAGCAAGAGTCTGGCACAATACACCCTCATCTATAGGCGCAAGCGCACACCTGCTAACTATTTCTCCTTCCTTATCTCCGGTAGTGGTTTTTATACCCAGATAGGCATCAGTAATATATTGCTTATCCGAATCAAGCAGATAGGCTGATATTTTTGTAGATTCACCAAAGCAGATGGGCAACATCCCACTGGCCAGAGGATCAAGACTACCTGTATGCCCTGCTTTTTGTGCCTGAAAAAGTTTTTTTGAGATTTGCAGTGCCCGATTGGACGAGATTCCCAGTGGTTTATCCAGCAGGAGTATTCCATTCACAGACCGGCCTTTACTTTTTTTATTAGCCATAAAAAAATAGCGCTTTATAAAAATTCAACCATCTTCACCAACTGTTGTATTGGTCTTTATGGCCTGATCGATCAAGCCCGTCATTCGCACGCCTTCTTCTATAGTTGTGTCGTAGACAAACCGCAGCTCCGGGACTGAGCGCATAGTCAGGCGCCTACCAAGTAATTTACGTAAATAACCAGCACTTTGTTTTAACCCGGTCTCTGTGTCTTTTTGCTGATTCTCCTTAAGAACAGTAAAGTAAATTTTTGCCAGAGACAGATCTCGGGTTACATCGACTGAAGAAATGGTTAACAGATCCGAAATACGTGGGTCTTTTAATTCAAGGCGGATCAGCTGAGAGATCTCTCGTTGAATTTGATCTGCAACCCTGTAACTTCTGGGGTAGTCTCTTGCCATAACAATAGCTTCCACCTGTATCAGATAACTCTATTGACCTAAAAATCTGCCCAATAATAAAAGGTCTGCAACGAGAAAGCATTTTTCGCCTTTCTCCAGCACCACAACGTATACCACTCAGCTTGCTCAGATGCGAATCAGCAATTGAGCATTTTTAGCATAATAGTAATCGTCAATTCCCCTTTACAGCGTTCGAGCAATTTCTTTACGCTCGAAAACTTCAATTTGATCACCTGGACGAACATCCGTATAATTTTTTACGCCGATGCCACATTCAGTTCCCATTCGAACTTCATTAACATCATCTTTAAAACGCCGCAAGGATTCCAGTTCGCCTTCATAGATAACTACATTATCACGTAAAACACGAATCGGTTGCTCGCGTTTTACTACTCCATCAACAACCATGCTACCTGCAATAGAGCCAAACTTCGGTGATTTAAATACATCTTTTACTTCGGCGAGTCCGATGATTCGTTCTTGAATCTCCGGTGCCAACAGTCCACTAGCCACATTTTTAACAAGATCAATTAACTCATAAATTACGCTGAAGTAATGCAGCTCAACACCTTGCTCGCTAATTATCTTGCGAGCAGAATTATCTGCACGTGTATTAAACCCGATCAACAGAGCGTTAGACGCGTCTGCCAAATGCGCATCAGACTCATTGATTCCACCCACGCCACCACCGATTACTCTAATAGCAACTTCGTCATTTGAAAGCTTCTCCAACGAATCACGCATTGCTTCATAACTACCACGCACATCTGCCTTAATCAGCAATTTCAATGTTGATTTTTCACCCTCCTTGATTTGTGAAAAAACATCTTCAAGCTTAGATGGTTTGCGCTCTGCAAGTCGCATATTACGCTGCTTATCTTTGCGTAATGCCGCCAACTCACGAGCAGCCCTATCATCTTCTGCGACAAGAAACTCATCTCCGGCATCCGGGACTTTTGAAAGCCCTAAAACCTGAACCGGAATCGAAGGCCCGGCCGCATCAACTTGTTTACCATTTTCATCGAACATCGCTCGAACGCGACCGAATTCCTGTCCGCAAATAATTATGTCACCCCGTCTAAGGGTGCCGCCTTGAACCAAAACCGTAGCAACCGGACCACGACCTTTATCCAATGTGGCTTCAATAACCACACCATTGGCGTTACCCTCAGCAGGTGCCGTGAGTTCGAGTACTTCAGACTGCAGCAACACAGCATCCAGCAAATCATCAATCCCATCCCCTGTGTGAGCGGAAACATTGACAAAAATGACATCACCACCCCAATCCTCCGGCAAAACATCCTGTTGTGAAAGCTCATTTTTGACCCGATCAGGGTCAGCCCCTTCTTTATCCATTTTATTGACAGCTACAATCATCGGCACTTGGGCATCACGCGAATGCTGTATAGCTTCAATAGTTTGTGGCATAACCCCATCATCAGCGGCAACAATAAGGATTACAATATCGGTACTTTTGGCACCTCGAGAGCGCATGGCTGTAAACGCTGCATGTCCCGGCGTATCTAAAAAAGTTATAGTGCCTTTGGGTGTGTTTACGTGATAGGCACCTATGTGCTGAGTGATGCCACCCGCTTCCCCTGAGGCAACTTTTGCATTTCGAATATAATCGAGCAGGGATGTTTTACCATGATCTACATGGCCCATCACTGTAACGACGGGTGGCCGTGCACTGGTTACCACGTCACGCATGCCGACCACTTTTTCTGCTAATGCAACCTCCATATCATCACTGGAGGTGGTTTTTACCTTATGCCCCATTTCTTCCACAACCAAGGTTGCTGTATCTTGATCCAGTACTTGATTGATGGTTGCCATAACGCCCATTCCCATCATGGCTTTGATCACTTCAGCCGCCTTAACAGCCATACGATTACCCAGATCTGCAACGGTAATTGTTTCCGGAATTGATATTTCACGTAAAACAGGTGCGGTAGGCATGGCAAAGGCATGTTTGCTATCAGCTGATGCCGCAGGTCTTTTGCTTGCAGTGCGTGATTTGCCCTTACGTTTTCCCGATTTTTCTTTGCGAACATGCAGCTGGCCGCGACCTGGAGGTTTCGGACCCGTTTTGGTCTGCTTGGTTTTGGCCGGCGCTTCTTTTCTATGCACCGTTGCTGATGCGGTGGTACGCGCCATTTCAGCTTCTGCAGCAGCTATTTTTTGGGCTTCATCTTCAGCATCTTTGTTGGCTTTTTTCTGCGCCTCTTCTTCATCTGCCTGCTGTTTGACCGCCTGCTCAGCATCCAATTTAGCCTTTAATTTATCTTCTGCCTCTTTACGTTTCTTTTCTGCTGCAGCCTGTCGTTTGGATTCAAATTCCTGGCTTTCCAATTGTTTCTGATCAAGATCTTCACGTAATTGTTGCTGGCGCAACTCTTCTTCTTTGAGCGCATCAGTACGTTTTATGTAAGTCCGTCGTCCACGCACTTCTACGTTGACTGTTTTTTTGCCACTTGAGTCGGTTTTGATCTGACTGACACGTTTACGCCGCAAAGTAATTTTCTGTCCCCCAGAAGCTGAAACCACCTCCTGTTTTCCGTGAGATTGTCGAAGATAGGTTAGTAATTGCTTTTTCTCTTCATCGGAGATTTGATCCGATTCACCTTTTTTCGCCACCCCAGCCTCAGATAGCTGAACGAGCAATTTATCAATGGGCGTACCAACCACTCCGGCCAGCTGCTTTACTGTTACTTCTGCCATTACTCAATAACCTCCGGGACCTACTCGCTCACCTGGTCTTCCTCAAACCAGTGCTCGCGTGCTTTCATTATTAGTTTACCTGCGAGTTCTTCATCCATGTCAGTAAACACCATTAACTCGTCTATTGATTGATCTCCCAGATCATCCAGTGTAACAATGCCCTTGCTGGCAAAATCATAAGCCATAGTTTCAGTCAAATCATCAAGCGCTAACAACTCATCCGATGGTTTTACTCCGTCTAGTTTTTCTTCGCTGGCAATGGCTTTTGTCAGCAATGCGTCTTGTGCGCGATTACGCAATTCTTCAACCATATCTTCGTCGAATTCATCGATACTGATTAATTCCTGTTGTGGAACGTAGGCAACCTCCTCTACACTTATAAATCCTTCTTGTACAAGAATTTGTGCAACTTCCTCATCAACATCAAGTTGTTTCATAAACAGTTCAACATATTCCTTGGCTTCTGCTTCATTGCGTTCGTCTGCACTGTTCTCATCCATGACATTGAGTTCCCATTGTGTGAGATCACTTGCCAATCGCACATTCTGTCCTCCTCGCCCTATTGCAAGTGAGAGTTTTTCGGCATCAACCGCAATATTCATATTATGCGTATCTTCATCGACAACAATCGATTTTACTTCGGCTGGCGCCATTGCATTAATGACGAATTGCGCCGGGTTTTCATCCCAAAGAATGATGTCAATTCTCTCGCCCGCTAACTCATTGGAAACTGTTTGCACGCGAGAACCACGCATGCCAACACAAGCGCCTACCGGATCAAGGCGTGTATCGCTTGTGCGCACAGCAATTTTTGCACGCACACCAGGGTCACGGGCAGCACCCATTATTTCAATGACACCCTGACCAACTTCCGGCACTTCCAGCTTAAATAACTCGACAAGAAAATTCGGATCGGTACGGCTGACAAAAAGCTGCGGGCCACGGGCTTCAGATCGCACTTCTTTAAGATAGCCACGTAGCCTGTCTCCAAGTCGAATAGGTTCACGCGGAATAATATTGTCCCGCGAAATAAATCCTTCAGCATTACTGCCAAGATCAATATAAACCCCGTTTCTTTCAGTACGCTTAACAATTCCCATCACAGGTTCACCTACGCGTGGTAGAAAGGCTTCGACTACTCGCACTCGCTCGGCCTCCCGTACTTTTTGTACAATCACCTGTTTGGCTGCCTGCGCGGCAATACGGTCAAATTCGACAGACTCAATTTCCTCTTCAACAAAATCACCGACTTCCATTTGCAGATTACCATCCTCTCTGGCTGCAGACAGACCCATTTGTTTAAGTGGAAATTCCTGCTCGGTATCATCCAGTAGAACCTCCCATCGTCTGTAAGTCAGGTAATCACCACTAGCCCGGTCGATATCAACCCGAACCTCTATATCCATACCAGATTTTTTTCGGGTCGCCGAGGCCAATGCCGCTTCAAGTGCTTCAAAAATAACTTCTTTATCAACACCTTTCTCATTCGAAACCGCGTCAACAACCAGCACAATTTCTTTACCCATGATTCCTATTAGCCTCTTTAATCAAGCGATCGTGACCGCATTAAACGCATTCAAAGCTCTGATATCAGCTGCGCCCGTTCTATACCACTTAATGTGATAGCAAAAGTCTCTCCATCTATTTCAACATGAACTTCATTATCATCCGCCGCAACTAACTTACCCACAAAATTACGCCTGCCTGAAACAGTAACAAATGTACGAATTTTAACCTGTCGATCTCTGTATTGTTTATAGTCTCTGACCTTAAATAGTGGTCGATCTATGCCAGGAGAAGATACCTCCAACGTATATTTGCTCTGAATAGGCTCTTCAACATCCAGGACAGCGCTAAGCTGATGACTCACCTTGGCACAATCATCGAGCAGGATGCCACCGGATTTATCTATATAAACCCGCAGTGTATTGCCATTTTCACCTTGTCCATACTCAGCACCGACAAACTCATAACCCAGTCCGATCACCACGGATTCCACACAGTGCCAGATTTTGTCGGATGCTTTTTGCATAGATCCCAAGTTGGTGAATAAATTGAATCAATAATTTACTGACGCCTAATAAAAAGGCTCCTTATAAGGAGCCTTTTTATTTTTAATCTTCTCTACTCGCAGGCCACGAATACCGACAAACAATACTGCCATCGGCCTATCTGATTATCACCCGTGAGTTCGCTTCTAAAAATCGAACATTATCACTGCGTTACTTTCCAGCCTGGAGGGAGTCCGCACTTGATAAGCGGCGAATTATAACCCTAGTTACCCCCTCTCTTCAATAGCTGAAGAAGAAAATGACTTAAGAAAACGATTATCAATAATACAGCTAAATCATTTGTTTGCTGGAGTAGGATTTTTTTCAAAATTTCCTCATGTCACAATTTCTGAACCGGGGAGCAATGCTCGATGCAATTTCTTCTAACACCCCCTAACCATCTATTAAAAAGGTGACAGTAAAATCATTCGCTAACAAACAATTGTAAATAACCTTTCCAGTTAAAATATTTCCTCCTGATAAATACTGCTTAAGTACCGAGCTAGAGATTCAGATTAAAGAATCTTTGGCGACCTGTGACAGCCTTCGCATTGTATTGCCAGATGTTGACGATCTTGTCTCTTTTCCTCTGTGGACAGGAAAATCACAACTATTTACCTTTATCCCCCTACTGAATGCTTATCTACTTCGGCTAAATTTTTTACACAGGAGAAATCAGAATATGAAATCGGTTTTTATTAAAAAATGCGTTGTATTATCCATATTGGCGGCAAGCATATCTTCGCTACAGGCTGAAGTTTGTTATGACCTGATTGACGGTAGTGCGCATGTTTCCAATAACGCGACGGTTGACTGTACATCCATCATCGGCGCTGAATCACGCGTTGCTTCAGAGGCAAGTGTTACTAATTTTTCGAATGTAGGCAATGGCGTACGAATTCGAAAAGGCGCCACCCTTAATCAGGGGCAGGCAAACGACGGCTCTGTGGTTGGTAAATACGCGTTTATGGGTGAAGGCAGTATCTTACGAGACGGGGCAAAAATACGCCAAGGATCACGTATGGAAATTGAATCCTATGTTGGGGATAATTCAATAGTTGGCAAAAACTCGATTATTGGTGTTGAAGCCTTCGTCGGTACAGACGCCCGTATAAGAACAACTTCAGTCATTGGTGATACTTCAATGTTGTGGGAAAGCGTTGTTATTAGACCATTGGCCATAATCAATACCGGCACATTGATCAAAGACCATAGCAAGATTGGTCGAGGCAGTGAGATAGGAAGCGGCAACACTGTTGGTTCTAATGTGATTGTAAGAGCAAACGTTACCACGGGTTACAATACAACGATCGGTAACAATACCCTTATTAAAGCCGGTACTGTTATCGGAAACCTGGTGACAATTGGTAACAATGTGCAAATTGGAAGAAATGTCACCATTCAGGATAATATGGTCATCGCGGACGGCACGGTTATCGAAAACGGCGTATTTTACTAAATATACAAAAGACCATACGAATGGGAACATTCAGGAGTATGCCTCCACTCCTGAATGTTCCGTAAACACAATTTCAGGTTCTGCAACTGCCAGATTCTCAGTCTTGAATTTTTCCACGCGCAAGAGCGGGTAAATCACCAACAAGCCCCATTGCAACCTTCATAACAACATGTTTCAGCGGCCCGGCCTTGTCTGCGATATTCAATGCACTGCTGCGCAACAGCCTTAGCGGTGCGCCATGCTCTTTAAATGCGTGATGGAATATGTCCATCGCCGCAATCATCGTATTGTTGTATCCCCTGCGTGCGCGTTCATATTTTCGCAGTAAGTTAAATTTTGCAAAATCACGACCTGCATTATGACTGGATAAAATCACATCGGCTAAAACCGCCGCATCCATGAGTCCAAGGTTGACACCTTGCCCTGCAAGCGGATGAATAGTATGAGCCGCATCGCCGACCAAAACAACACGATTCTTGACATAGTTTTTGCTGTGCGATTTAATCAAAGCAAAGCTGCCACGACCGATAAGACCATTTATCTTTCCCAATCTCTCTGGAAATGTCTGTTCTACCTCACTGACAAAGTCGCTATCAGCCAATGCTTGCAAACGTTTTACTTGTTCTTCTGAATGATACCAGACCAGTGATGCGCGGTGACCTTGTAGCGGCAGCATCGCCTGAGGGCCTGTGGGCTGAAATCGTTGCCAGGTTATGTCCTGCTGTGGAAGTTCTGTCTTTACAGTGGCTACCAATGCATGCTGTCCATAGGGCTTCTTTTCAACCTCGATTTCACTGAGGCTTCTGACGATAGAATTTGCCCCATCAGCGCCTACAATGAGCTGGGATCTTATCTGCCTTCCTGACTCAAGTAAAATATCAATAAACTCAGTTTGTACGGTAAATGAGGAGATCTGTTCCGGACAAAACCACTCAACGTTTTCATGTCGCTTAAGCGCTTCGATCAAAGATAGTTGTATAATCCGATTTTCAACAATATTCCCGAGCAAAGGCTGATAGACATCGCCACTGTCAAACAGCACCTCACCACCCCCTTCCCCATCCCATACCCGCATATTGCGATAAGGACACACTCTTTTGTCAAGCATGGGCTGCCATGCGCCCACAGCCTCAAACATATGCTGAGATGCCAGACTCACAGCGCTGACACGTAGATCATAGTCTTGATCCTGTGAAAACGGCGATGGTTCAGCAGTTTCTATAACAGCAATGGATAAATTACTGTGCCCAAGCGCGGCGGCGAGCATCGAGCCAACCATTCCTCCGCCCACAATGACAATATCAAATGAAGCGCTCATAACCTGGGTCCATACGCGATACTCAATTTGTGGATTCAGCGAACTGAGTTTCATCGACAGCATAGTCGATTCGTTGCCAACCCGCTTCACTACGGGTTATTTCAAATGTTGGCCAGAAGTAAAAATCAGGCGAAACACTAATGATATCACGTCGCCCACTTAAGCTAACCACCGTTAATCGAGTAAACTCATCCTGTTTCTTCTCCCTTACTTTTGCCAGAAATTCATCAAGATTCTTCACCGCCACACCATCGACTTCTGTAACCAGACGATTTCGATATAATCGATCCCAGATTGCAGGCGATCCTGCCAGCGTATCAGCGATATAAACACCCGACAAGCTGATGCCCTCATAAAGCGCTATTTCCCGATGTGGCTGCTGAAAAAAAGCACCCGCCCAGCTAATGAATCGTTGTGTACCTTTAGCGTTGAGTACACTGGTTTGCAACGCGATAGTTTTGACCTGACCGCCTCTAAGTACTTGTAAATTGACTTGGGGGTTTTGACTCCAAGCCTCAGCATCGAGCAAATCAGTGACCAGTTTCCCATCAATAGATAATAAAACATCCCCCGGCAAAAGCAGATCTGCAGCAGTGGTCCCTGGAATCGTTTGCTCAATAGAGAGTACACGTCGTCGTGACGCCTCAAAAGCTGCGTATTTTTGCAACCACTCACTATTAAGACCGAGTTGAATAGCGCTTGACAAGGAACGATAACGCAATTGCAAATCCATAGAATAGTAAATGCCTCCAGCCCGATAGCTTTTCAAGGTTTCGCTAAGAATGCGCACCGGCATTGCCCATTCCGCTTCCTTAATCTCTTTACCATCTTCGTAAGCAAAACTCATCCAGATGGCATGGACAACTCCTTGCTCATCAACAACCGGGCCACCCAGTGAAGGTGGCAGATTAGACACGGTATAGACATCAACCGGCGTTTGTTGAAACCGAGGTAATCGTGGAGGATCCAAAGAAACCGTAACACGATTGGCATTGCCAATCGAACTGATATTATGTGTGCCATCCTCCCGTTTCGCGAGCCGAAAAAGTGTTTCAGGTAAAGCTTCATTCGATTTGGCAAGCTGCAACTCTGGAATTTCAATTCCTTTTAACTGTTTCGGGTCATACTTGATTAATGCAAGGTTATGCAACGGATTTAAAAACACAACTTCCGCGGATAACTCATATGAACCGAAAAAAGTGACTGTTGCATTGCCCATACTGATAGGCACTGTATTTCGATCAATCGAAATTATTCCATTTTTTGCATCTACCACAAGTCCGGTACCAGAAAAATGTTGCGAGAAAACATTATCAATCACATAGGGGATATTGAAATCCACACGCACCATCGCGGGTCCTATCTGTTGCATCAGTGGGTTATCAAAGCCAGGAATAAACGGCGTAATGGCGTTGTCACTGGAGGCAGATAGAGGCGGCAGATTCAATTTTTGGCAATCCCAGAACCGTGTATCATCCTTGCGTTGGCAACTACGGTATCTAAACCATTGACGATCAAGATCAAGTTGCGCAATTTCTGATGAAAATTCACGACCCGGAACAATAAATCTCACTAACCAGCGTGTTTTAAATCTCTCCTTATCGAATTGTGCCAGAACATCTTCCACGTTTGATATTGGTTGATTGTTGATTGAAACAATGAGTGCGTCCTCAGGTATTCCCGCTTTTTCAAACATAAATCCGTCTTTAACCAGAACAACGCCGTTTCTTGGTAAATTCATCCCGTGCACATGCTGCAACGACATATCTTGAATAACCGAATCACCCAGTTCAATCAAGCGATCGGGTATCCAGCTATGCAGATCAGCAACAACTATTTCCAGCTCAGTCCGTTGTCCCTGTCTCAATACCACCAGATTCACCTGTTCTCCAACCAGCGAATCCAATGTCATTTCAAGCGATACAAAATCAGGAATGATCAGATCGTTTATTGATATGAGAATATCGCCTTCGCTCAATATCCCATCACTATTCCCGGAGGGAAGTACCTGCTTAACCAACAACATTCCGAGATGGGGACTGCCAGCGCCTCTGAACAGTTGTTCGGTTTTCTCATCTAAGCCAAGGGTTCTGAGGTCTCGAAATGAACGGTGATCAAAAACAGTTTGCAACGCGCCTCTGGCTATACTCTGTTTCTTCTGTAACAGCTCAAGCGCACGCTTAATGCGATCAAGGGGTAGAAAAAAACTACTGGCAGTGCGTGTATTTGCCGCTGCATTCAAGGCAACAACATTGCCTTGAGAGTCAAGCACAGGTGAACCTGACGATCCACCAGAGGTTGAAGATGCAGCTTGAAAATAGAAGGTATTAAAATCATTGTATTCATAGCGCCCATAATTAGGTGCCTTTCGATCAGTTCGGGCAATGGTGCCCGCCAGAATTGATAGCTGTTCACCACCATCACTACCAATAATGCGAATATTCATGCCCGTACTCACTTTATCCGGTCGTAAGCGCAGTGATTTTGGATGTAAATATTTCAATGCCTTTGGGTCATAACGCAAAAAACCAAAATCGTGAACAGGATCGCGATATAGCGGTACAACATTGATGCGCTCTTGATTTTGAAAGGTCGCTGTAGCTCGAATGGGACCCGCCCCAATGACATGACGATTGGTCAGTATAATGCCTTGCTCGGCATCAACAATAAACCCGGTAGCCGCACCCACCCCCTGATCAGCATCTTCAAAATCTCTTACTTGCGAGACTTGCAAGGAAACCACCGAATTAGAAACGCTTGAAATAACTTCAGCCCAGGGGTCAGTCTGCGCAATCAAAGATGAGCTAAGGATAATTGAAATGAATAAAATCGTTACTCTCATAAAAACTTGCACGGTATAGTCCTGTTTTTTTGTCAAAGGCAAAGCTTGGACATAGATACGCAGTTATCATTCCCTTTTAGGGTAAACGGCCTGCGAAATATTAACGGATGTTGATTAATCTGGATTGAATTATAGCGGATTAAATTGCAATCTGACCGCTTTGCAGACAATAAGCAAGAAGGCCCTGTATGCAGAGCTTTACTTGCAGAACAACAAGCTTAGACTATGGTTTGGACCCACATAGCCTGTAAGCCCGAATTTGTATAACCAAGAGATTATATTTTGTCCGAAGAAAACAACCTCAGCCAATCAGTTGAATGGTTTAGACAAGCCTCGCCCTATATCAATGCACATCGAGGTAAGATATTTGTAATTACGCTCAGTGGTGACGCTGTATCATCAGTAGAGTTCCCCGCCTTGATCCACGACATTGCTCTACTCAGTCATTTGGGAATAAAACTGGTATTGGTGTATGGCATCCGTTCCCAAATCGCACAAAAAGAAGCCCGTACAGGTAACATTTCCCGAGTTGTTGCTGGCATGCGTATAACCGACGATGATGCTTTAATCACCGCCAAGGAAGTCGCGGGAAGGGTGCGTGTCGAGATCGAATCTGCAATTTCTTCAAGTCTGCCAAATACGCCCATGTCGGGGTCTCGATTAGGTATTGTGTCTGGAAACTTTGTTACTGCGCGCCCCTATGGTATCCACAACGGCATAGATTATGGTCATACTGGTGTTATAAGAAACGTCCACACAGATGCAATCAAGAAACAACTTGAGGCCGGTAACATTGTTCTTTTATCACCATTGGGTTATTCACCCACGGGGGAATCTTTTAATCTATTCGCTGAAGATGTAGCCACCGAAACAGCTATTTCATTAGGTGCTGAAAAATTGGTTTTTTTATTAGATAAGCCGATATTGATGAAAAGGGGTTCTTCTGTGCTACGACAATCAACGCCATCAGAGTTACAGTCATTACTTAAAACAAATTCACTTTCCGCCACTTCGGCAAAACGGTGCCTGGAAAATACCATTCGCGCTTGTAATCACAGTATAAAACGTGCACACCTTATCGATCGCCATATCGACGGTGCATTGCTAAAGGAGTTCTTCACGCGAGATGGTATCGGGACTCTGGTCAACGCCGATAATTATGAAGATATTCACCCTGCAACCATAAACGATATCGGTGGCATTATCGAACTGATCTCGCCACTTGAGGAAGATGGAACCCTAGTGCGACGATCCAGAGAACAATTAGAAATGGACATTGAATTTTTTACCATTATTGAACGTGACAGCACAGTTATAGCCTGTGCCTTATTGTACGAAACCGGAGATTTTGGTGAGTTGGCTTGTGTGGTTACACATCCTGATTACAGAAGCTCTGGTCATGCCGAGACCTTACTCGAATATCTCGAGAATAAAGCTAAAAATACCGGCTTGAAGAAGCTATTCGTGTTCACTACACGAACCAAGCATTGGTTTATCGAGCAAGGTTTCCGAGCAGCAACGCTAGATTCATTACCGGCTGCCCGACAATCGAATTATAATCTGCAAAGAAATTCCAGTCTGCTGATTAAATCAATTTAGTTTAACCGTCATGCCCGGTTGGTTTTTTCCGCTTCAGCCGTCTCTATTTCTTCACGGACGACTGCCATATCAACATCTTTGGCACCATCAACCAATTCCACAAGACTCGATTCGGGTAGCGCACCGGGTTGCATAAAAAGAATTACCTTTTCCCGAAACACAGCCAGAGTGGGAATCGAACGAATACTAAATTGCATCGCTATTTCTTGCTCTTCTTCAGTGTTAACTTTGGCGAAAACCAAGCCAGGGTTAGCTTCGGCGACTTTTTCGAAGGTAGGTGCAAATGATCGACAAGGCCCACACCATGGCGCCCAAAAATCGACGACCACGATGTCGTTACCATTGATGGTTTGTTCGAAATTTTCTTTTGTAAGCTCTATTACCGCCATGAATCCCCTCACATCGTTGCTAAAATTCAGGGTTATAACAAATCTGAATTTAGTGCTGGTAACATCGCCAGCGAATCTTTGCCAGACGATGAGTTAAAATCCGACACCATATATTAGATGTGTCTAATATTCAAGCGATATATTCCCTACGTCTGTCCCCACCGTGGAAGCAATTGGTGTGATATTCCCAGTTGATCCAACACCCGGGATACAACAAAATCGACGAGATCGTCAATTGTTTTCGGTTGTTGATAAAAGCCAGGGTTAGGAGGCATAATAGTTACACCTATTCGGGCCAGTTTCAGCATATTTTCAAGATGAATCGCGGAGAATGGCATCTCACGTGGCATCAGAATAAGTTTCTTACCCTCTTTCAAAGTCACATCCGCAGCCCTCTCAATAAGATTAGAACTACTACCACAAGCTATAGATGACAATGTACCCGTTGTACATGGACATACAACCATTGCATCTGCAACGCCAGACCCACTGGCAATGGGCGCCGTCCACTGTTCGCGGCCAAATGCTTTTAGTTTTCCCTCTCCAGCATTATATGCTTTAGAGAACTGTCGCTGAATTTCAGCAGCTGAAGAGGGAACGGGTAACTCGGTATCCATCGCCATTACGATTTGCGCGGGCTTTGACATTACGACATACACCGTACACTGTGCTTGTATTAAGCACTCAAGTAAACGCAATGCATACTGAATACCTGACGCACCTGTCATTGCAACCGTAATGGTCTTATGTATCGACATCGCTACTCATTTATCACCAATCAATTGTCAAAAACCCAGATTGCCTGTTTTCAATAATGCAAATCCAGATTCAACTTACGATCTGGGCGTAAGCACTATTTCAATCCGCCGATTTGCATTCCTTCCCTCAACAGTTGAATTATCATCGACTGGATAAAACTCGCCATAACCAATCGCACTCAATTGCCCAGGTGCAATGCCTGCTTCCTGAAGATATCGTACAGCCGCTGCAGCCCGGGCACCGGATAACTCCCAATTACTCGGGAATGTGGCTTTGAGAATCCCACCAACAGGAACATTGTCAGTATGACCCTCGACTCGGATATCATGATTTTCATATTCCTTAAGTGTGTTTGATAATTGACTCATTACACCCTGCCCTTGGGAGCTGATAAACGATTGACCCGACCCGAACAGCGTTGCACTACTAATGAGTATACCCACACTATTAACACCTCTGACATCTACAGATGCATTGTCAAGCCCGGCGTCAGCCAATTGCTTTTGCAAATTGCCCTTTAATTGATTCGCTTCTATGGACGGGCTATCTTTCTTCGGCATGGCGTCAAAACGTGCCTGCAATGCGACAACTTCTGCTGACTTTTCCTGTAACTGGGTTTTAGTTGAATTAAACATTTGCTGACTTTTATCCAGCTCTGCCTCGGTTGTATCCAATGCCTGTGACACTTCACTCAATTGATTTTCCGCTTCAGCCTTTAGTGAATTTATGCCACTTATTTGCTCTTCAAGCATTGACGTTTTGTCAGAGACACCTGTCAATTGGGACATCAGATCAGCAATCTTACCTTCACCTTCTGACTGTTGACCTATATAGTCACTGACTTGCGTCTGAAGTGACTTATTTGCATTAGTGAGCTCTTCAATTTCGCCTGTATATTTTTGAGTCAATGCCTCAATGTCCGATCCAGAAGACTGTTTATTTGCCTGCAAAGTCTCAAGGTCACCCTTAACCCGATCAAGCTGTGAAGTCTGTTCTGTCAGTACTTTATCCAAATCGCTTTTCTCTGCGACGATTGAATCCAGTTGAGCCATCATACCGGTAAATTTGCTTTCACCTTCTGACAACTTACCTGTGAGATCACCTATTTGAGTTTGCAAAGACTGATTAGTTGTTTTGAGATCACCTACTTGAGTTTGCAAAGGCTGGTTAGTGGCCTTGAGATCACCTATTTGAGTTTGCAAAGACTGGTTAGTGGCCTTGAGATCACCAATTTCACCTTCGTATCGTTGTGTCAGCGTCTGCATGCTGCTATCGTTCGATTGCATATTGGATTTTAGATTATCCAGATCACCTTTAACGCTATCCAGTTCTGAGGATTTTTCGCCAAGTTGTGTTTCCAACCTGCTTTTTTCTCCAGTCAGTACATCCAATTCACCCGTCAAACCGGTTATCTTTTCATTTAAAGTTACTGCCTGGGTTTCCAGACCGGAAACTTTTTCAGTTATTTCGGACTGCTGATTTGAATATTCACCTATCTGCGTCTGTAGGGATTCATTTGCTGTATTGAGTTTTTCAATATGGCCGTCATATTTTTCCATCATACCTTGCATATAGGTATCTGCTGACGATACTTTTATTTTGAAACTATCCAACTCACCTGTAGCCATCTCAAGTAGCTTTGTTTTTTCACCCAGTGTCTCTTGCAAACTGCTATTCTCTGCAGAAATTGAATCCAGCTGAGTGCTAAGACCCGTAATCTTCTCATTAAGCGAAGCCGATTGAGCCTCGAAATCTCCTGTCAGGACTTGCACATCTGCCTGCCCGTCATTCGCGGTTTTCAATTTCTCTTCTAATTCAGACTTCTCTCCCATCAAATCTGCAACCTCGACTTGCAAACCCGATATTTGTTTGTTTAAACTCACAATTTTTGTTTCGGACTGAACCGCAAGATTGCTTGAATTTGAACCCAATTCATTAATTTTTTCTTGCAATAACGCCCGTTCATTCTGCAATGTACTGACTTTTCCCATTAATCCTTCAATCCGCCCTTCATACTGACTCATAACAGATCCAGATCCAGATCCTGATTCATTTGACTTGGATAATAGAGATGAGCTGCTAGCACTATTGTCCCCAAGCGACTGATCACTTTGATTTTTACAGGTTGTTAACCACATCACCATCAAGAACAATCCCAACAAAACCAAACCTAAACGAACAGCACTGGTAAATCGATTATTCGTGTCATCGTGTCGATCAAACATGTATTTCCCCCGGTTTAAAGAAAGGCCAGATCTTTTTATTCCTCATACCTGATGCAGGTAATGTTCAAGAATAAATCAAGCAAATATTTCGTTGATTTTTCGATCTGGCTTGAATTTTTTCAAATGTGCATACTTCTCAACACAAATCAATAGAGTGACCTTATCAAACTACATCACACTTACATATACTTATAAAATCAATGAGTTATACAATAACAATCTAAAAGCACTAAACTTCCAAACTGGAATTTGAAGTTTCGTGTGAAAGTGACATGATAAGGCAGCTATGTTGCAGGATGCAACATAGCTGGATTTGTTGGATATGCTAATGAGAAATTACATGTTGTATCCGTTGTTTACGCCTCAGAAGTCTATATTCAGAAATCACAAATGGCATGTCGCGGAATAATATTGGAACAATTCCCAGATCAGCGTTTTCTATAAATCCAATACAACGTGTATGCTTGCAGTAGAACTGTCTTATACTTCATATCGCATTAAGATCACGGACTCAGGCGTTGATTTAACGATATATCTTCAGAGCTTATAATACAGAATATAATTGACGTTATTATCATAACAAGTATTCAAACTGTTAAAAATAAAAACTGAAATCAGTACACGATTGCGATCATTTTCGAGTCCTGGTAAGGAGTAAAAAAGTGGATAAAGCTTTAAGTCGTTTCCCTGTTCCCAAGCTTGAGGATTTGCCGGATGATATCCGTAGCCGTATAGAAAAGGTGGCTGATAAAACGGGTTTTATTCCTAATGTGTTTATTACATTGGCCCATCGCCCTGATGAATTCCGGGCTTTTTTTGACTACTATGATGCATTGATGCTCAAAGAGGGTGGCCTGAGTAAAGCGGAACGGGAGATGATCGTCATTGCGACAAGTATACTCAATGACTGCCAGTATTGTGTTATATCGCATGGTGCCTTATTACGCATATTCTCCAAAGAAAAACTCATCGCTGATCAAATAACAAGTAATTTTCGCAAAGCTGACATTTCACAACGTGAAAAAACGATGCTTGAATTTGCCTGTAAGGTTGCTCAATACTCAGGGCAAATCGACAATCAGGACTATGAATCTTTGTATGTACATGGATTTAATGATGAGGATATTTGGGATATAGGAGCGATCACGGCATTTTTCGCTTTATCAAACCGTATGGCTAACTTGATTGATATGCGGCCAAATGACGAGTTTTACGACATGGCAAGATAGAATCGCTCCCCTTAGAAAAGAATCACTCTACATAAGCGAACAGTAACTCCGCTGGGCGAGAAATGGGGGCCAGCCCCCTTCGGGTTGAGGCTGAAAATCCCCCAGGCGGTGTTGCTCGCCCTCATTTGCAGTAACCAAACCACTCTCCTCGCGCCTTACCTGGAGAATTTTCAGACTCAACAAGATGTATGGATTAATTGAGAACGCCCCTTAGTACTTCTTATATCCAAGTATCGCAATTTTAGCGCTGAGATTGTAGCATTGGCTGCTTACACATAAAAACTCATTACGATTGGATGCCACCTATACAGAGATATTTAATCTCCAGATATTCATCAATTCCATACTTTGACCCCTCTCGCCCAATACCCGATTCTTTGATACCGCCAAATGGTGCTGTCTCGGTAGAGATAATACCGCTGTTGATACCTACGATTCCGTATTCCAGGTTTTCAGATACACGCCAGATTCTCCCAATATCACGTGCATAGAAATAAGCGGCCAAACCAAATTCAGTATCATTTGCCATCCTGATGGCTTCAGCCTCGTCACTAAATCGATAGATCGGTGCAACGGGCCCGAACGTTTCTTCGTAAGTAACCTGCATATCTGTGGTGACATCTGCCAGCAATGTTGGCTCGAAAAAAGTGCCGCCCAGATGATGCCGTTTTCCTCCTAATATTACCCGTGCACCTTTCTTGAGTGCATCAGCAATATGACTTTCGACCTTCTCAACCGCCGCCATATTTATCAGTGGCCCTTGTGTAACCCCTTCATCCAGACCATTGCCCACTTGTAGTGTTTTTATCGCACCCCCAAGTTTCTCGACAAAAGCTTCATACACGTTATTTTGTACCAAAAGACGGTTGGCACAGACGCAAGTTTGTCCAGAATTGCGATATTTTGAGGCAATTGCACCTATGACAGCAGCATCCAGGTCAGCATCATCAAATACAATGAAAGGCGCGTTGCCACCGAGTTCAAGTGACATTTTTTTCACATTACTGGCAGATTGCTGCATTAACAGCTTTCCAACCTCAGTTGACCCGGTAAAGGAAAGTTTACGAACTATTTTACTTGACGTCAGTTCCCCGCCAATTTCTCGTGACACTCCCGTCAATACGTTGAAAACACCAGCAGGTATGCCCGCCCGCTCTGCAAGAACTGCCAAAGCCAGCGCTGAAAAAGGGGTTTCACCCGCCGGTTTCACCACCATAGGACAACCTGCCGCAAGCGCTGGACCGGCCTTGCGGGTAATCATTGCCGATGGAAAGTTCCAGGGTGTGATAGCGGCAGCGACACCTATTGGCATATGCGTTACAACAATGCGTTGATCTGCACTGTTGGATGGAATCGTATCACCATAAACACGTTTAGCTTCTTCAGCAAACCATTCGATAAAGGATGCTGCATAGACAATTTCTCCCATCGACTCTGTCGTTGATTTCCCTTGTTCAAGTGTCATTATTTTTGCAAGGTCTTGCTGATTATCCAATATCAACTCAAACCAGTGACGTAACACCGCTGAACGCTCCTTACCCGTCCTCTCCCGCCAGGCAATCCATGCGTTATTGGCCGCTTCTATAGCCCGACCTGTCTCTTTTGCACCCATTTTCGGTACGGTCCCCAAAACTTCCCCAGTTGCAGGATTGGTAACCGTTATTGTTTCACCACTGTCAGCATCCAACCACAGTCCGTTGATAAAAGCCTGTTGTTTAAATAGTGCTTTGTCATTCAATTGCATCGTTATTCCTCATAGACAAATTTGCCTGTTGATCCAACTCATTTATTGTTGTTATTAATTTCCGATTCTACTCACCCGGGGGAGAGAGCATTTTGACTTCAAACAGTAAAAGCCTGAATTCCAGTTTGTGCACGGCCTAATATAAGTGCGTGTATATCATGTGTGCCCTCGTATGTATTGACAGCTTCCAGATTCATCAGATGCCGGATTATATGGTATTCATCTGACACACCATTGCCGCCGTGCATATCACGTGCAGTGCGCGCTATCTCCAACGCTTTGCCGCAATTATTGCGCTTTAACATCGAGATGGCCTCTGCTGAAATCTGATCAGAATCAAATAATCTGCCCAACTGCAGGCATGCTTGTAATCCAAGGGTGATTTCCGTTTGCATATTGGCCAATTTTAACTGCACTATTTGATTGGCAGCCAGCGGTCGTCCAAATTGCTTACGTTCAAGTGTGTACTGTCGCGCCGCATGCCAACAAAATTCCGCAGCACCCAGCGTACCCCACGCAATCCCAAATCGCGCCCGGTTCAAACAGCCAAATGGACCGCTTAACCCACTTGCCTCAGGCAAGCGATTTTCACTGGGCACAAATACCTCATCCATTACAATTTCACCCGTAACCGAGGCCCGCAAAGAGAATTTACCTTCAATTTTTGGTGTGGATAAACCTGTCATTCCTTTTTCAAGAATAAATCCGCGAATGATCGCCTCATCATCCTTAGCCCAGACAATAAACACGTCGGCAATGGGTGAATTGGTTATCCACATTTTACTGCCGGAGAGCACATAACCATCTTCCACCGATTTTGCCCGGCTAAGCATACCATTGGGATCAGAACCATGGTCGGGTTCAGTTAAACCAAAACAACCTATTATCTCCCCTTTGGCAAGGCGCGGCAGATATTTTAGTTTTTGCTGCTCAGACCCATAAGCATAAATCGGAAACATCACCAAACTGGATTGCACACTCATAGCAGAGCGATAACCTGAATCCACGCGCTCCACTTCACGTGCAATCAATCCATAACTAACGTAGTTCAGACCGGCGCAATCATAGCCCTCTATAGTACAACCAAGCAGCCCCAGTTCTCCCATTTCATGCATAATTGTGCGATCAAAGTGTTCGCATCTATTAGCCATTAAAATCCTTGGAGACAGTTTTTCTTGGCAGTAGTTATGCGCTGTTTCAAGCACCATCCGCTCTTCTTCATGAAGTTGGCTGTTTAACAACAGTGGGTCTTGCCAGTTAAATGTAGCGAGTGTATGAGCAGACATTATGTGCATCCAAATCGTTAGGTTACTATTATATATTGATATCCAGGGACGGTTCTGAATTAATTTAAACAAAAAAGTACAGCAAATATAAAAAATCGATTCTGCTCTGGATAGCCGCACTCTCTAATAGTCTACCAAGACAATAGATAGGCGACGCATCAAATTCTGAATTTCCCGCTTCAATTGGTTACAATTACTCATTTTGCAAACGATGAGTATCTGAAATCTTGGATGTGTACTTGACTACGATCGGATGTCGATTAAACGAGGCGGAATTGGAAAGCTGGGCGAGGGATTTTCAGCAACTAGGCCATACCGTTGTTGCAGAGGCACAAGAGGCGGATTTGATGGTCTTCAACACCTGTGCAGTGACCTCTGAAGCTGTACGTAAATCCCGGCAACGTATTAACAGGCTGCATAAAACCAATCCCGAGGCCAAACTGATTGTCAGTGGATGTCATGTCACACTCAGCCAACAACAGGCTATTGACAAACTGGGCGTAGATTTGGTCATAAAAAACAACGATAAAGATCGTCTGGTACAGATAAGTAATAAGCTATTGGCATTGCCGACTATGCCGCAAATCGCTACCCTGTCGGATGAGAACCCGCTGTTTAAACGCAATCGCCAACGTGCCTTTATAAAAATCCAGGATGGCTGTCGGTATCGCTGCACGTTTTGCATTGTAACGGTGGCACGTGGCAACGAACGTAGCCGTTCGTTATCAGACATTATTGCAGAAATTAACCAATACGTAGCTCAAGGTATCCGCGAAATCGTCTTAACTGGCGTGCATGTAGGCGGTTATGGAAGTGATATAAACGGCAACCTGTTTTCATTGATTAAAGCTATTATCAGCGACACAGAAGTAGAACGAATTCGTTTTGCATCTGTAGAACCCTGGGATCTGCCAGAAACCTTTTTTAGTCTATTTGAAAATTCCCGCCTGATGCCACATATGCATCTGCCCCTGCAAAGTGGAAGTGATCGAATATTACGAAAAATGGCAAGACGTTGTCGAACAGCAGACTATCGAACTTTGCTAAAAAGTATCCGCTCACAGGTAAGTCATTTTAATATCAGTAGCGACATTATCGTAGGGTTTCCAGGTGAAACGGAGCAAGACTGGCGGGAATCTTTGCGCTTTATTGAAGAGATGCAGTTTTCACAACTCCACATTTTTAGCTATTCGCCACGCGAGGGTACAAAAGCCGCTAAACTGCCAGATCAGCTAAGCAGTACATGCAAAAAAGAACGTAGCCAGCAATTACATGAATTAGCAAGCCGCATGAAAGATCGTACTTTACAGAAGAACCTGCATAATAGTCATCAAATATTATGGGAAAGCCGATCAAAATCCACAATCGCCGGGAACTGTAAGTTCAAGGGCTACACAGCAAATTATATAAGAGTTGAAACCGAAGTAAACGAGCATATCGATCTGGAAAATACGATTACAGGATTTAAACCCGAGTCTGTTAATGTAGCCGGGCAATTACTACTGGGGAGAGTAAATCAAATTAACTAGCAACCTTTTTAAAAAGCCTCTGATGAATATCAGGCAAGGAAAAATCAGGCGAAAAAACGCAGTTTTATAGGGTGTAAAGAGTATTATAAGCCTGATTTTAACGCCGCTTGGTACCGTCAGAAGGATTTTCAACAGGCTGCCAGGGCATTATTCACAAATTCAGTGTCCTAATAATATTCAGATTTAAATTGTTTATTATTGTAAAATACGGCCCGGCTTGCATCATTGTTTACCCAAAATTTTTAACCGTTATACACGTATTAATACAGTATTTGCTATACGCAGCTGGAGTGTGGAGAATTGTAGGTCTGCTCATACTATGCTTATTGCACTTTCTTAAACATCAGATTTCCATCAGGACAATGGTTTGTGCTATTACACAGATAGCAAAAAAGATTCCTGTTCCGAAACAGAATCGGAAACTCACAAGTTTCCAATACCAATCAAGGGGAGATAATGTCCGATTTAAACATTGATAAGGATCCAGAGGAAACCAATGAGTGGCTCGAAGCATTAGAAGCTGTCATAAAAGAAGAAGGAACTGAACGTGCACACTATTTACTCGAACGACTGATTAACCAGTCGCGCCAATCGGGTGTTAATTTACCCTATAGTGCCAGCACAACCTATATCAATACCATTCCCTCGCATTTGGAATCACGCACACCTGGAAATCGAGATATCGAACGAAAGATTCGTGCGATGATTCGTTGGAATGCAACAGCCATGGTGCTTCGGGCCAATCGCGATGGTGGTGAGCTGGGCGGGCATATCGCCAGCTTTGCCTCCGCCGCAACACTTTACGATGTTGGTTTTAATCATTTTTTTCATGCACCTACTGCTGAGCATGGCGGTGATCTTATATTTATTCAAGGCCATTCCTCCCCGGGTGTATATGCCCGGGCATTTCTCGAAGGGCGATTGACTGAAAAGGATCTTGATAATTTTCGTCGTGAGACCGATGGCAAGGGCCTGCCGTCCTATCCTCACCCTTGGTTAATGCCCGATTTTTGGCAGTTCCCAACGGTTTCCATGGGCTTGACATCCATCATGTCAATCTATCAGGCCCGGTTTATGAAATATTTACATGATCGCAAACTCCGTAGTACACGTGAACGCCAGATATGGTCTTTCCTCGGTGATGGCGAGATGGACGAGCCAGAATCATTGGGAGCCATCTCATTAGCCGGTCGAGAAAAACTCGATAATCTTAATTTTGTCATAAACTGCAATCTGCAACGCCTCGACGGGCCGGTTCGTGGCAACGGAAAGATAATTCAAGAGCTGGAAGGCGTATTCCGTGGTGCTGGATGGAATGTCATCAAAGTAATATGGGGTTCCTATTGGGATCCATTGTTGGCGAGAGACAAGGATGGCGCACTGGTTAAACTAATGACCGAAACCGTTGATGGTGAGTACCAGAATTTCAAAGCCAAGGGCGGCGCCTATACAAGAGAGCATTTTTTTAACAAATTCCCAGAGACCAAGGAATTAGTTTCACATATGTCTAATGATGATATATGGCGACTAAACCGGGGTGGGCATGATCCACATAAAATCTACGCCGCCTACAAACAGGCACTTGATCACAAAGGACAGCCAACGGTAATTCTAATGAAAACCGTCAAGGGTTACGGTATGGGTGAATCAGGAGAGGGCACCAATGCGACTCATCAACAAAAGAAAATGGATATGGTTTCGCTGAAAAAAATGCGCAACCGATTCCACATCCCACTTACAGATGAGCAGGTTGAACAGCTTGAGTATGTCAAGCCCGAGCCCGACAGTGAAGAAATAAAATATATGCAGGAACGGCGCAAAGCTTTGGGCGGTTATTTGCCACAACGCAAAAAATTTGCCGAGCCATTGGAAGTTCCCAACCTTGAGACTTTTGATGCTTTATTAAAAGGTTCAGGTAAACGGGAAATGTCTACCACAATGGCTTTTGTACGCATGTTAACCATGCTCACGCGTGATAAAAAAATTGGCCAAAATATAGTTCCTATTGTACCCGATGAGGCGCGTACTTTTGGCATGGACGGCATGTTTCGCCAACTCGGCATTTACTCATCTGTGGGTCAACTCTATACACCTCAGGACCGTGATCAGGTCATGTTCTACAAAGAAGATAAGAGTGGACAAATTCTCGAAGAAGGCATTACCGAAGCCGGCGGAATGAGTTCATGGATAGCAGCAGCCACGGCCTATAGTACGCATGGTATTAATATGATCCCGTTTTTCGTTTACTATTCCATGTTTGGCTTTCAACGAATCGGAGATCTTGCCTGGGCTGCCGGGGACATGTGTGCAAGAGGATTTATGATTGGTGGTACAGCAGGTCGAACAACACTTAATGGTGAGGGCCTGCAGCATGAAGATGGCCATAGCCATATTATCGCCGGAACGATTCCAAACTGCGTCACTTACGACCCTTGTTATGCATACGAAATGGCGGTGATTATCCACAGCGGTATGAAACGCATGGTAAGGGATCAGGAGAATGTCTTTTTTTACATCACTGCAATGAACGAAAACTACTCCCATCCGGAAATGCCAAAAGGTGTTGAAAAAGACATTGTTAAAGGCATGTATAAGTTGCAAACAGCCAATAAAAACGCAAAACTCCGGGTCCAGCTCCTGGGCTCCGGCACCATCCTTCGAGAAGTACTGGCCGCAGCCGACATGCTGAAACACGAGTGGGGCGTACACGCTGGCGTTTACAGTGTAACCAGTTTTAATGAACTCGGAAAAGACGCCCGTGCGACCGAAAGATGGAACAGGCTAAATCCACAGCAAAACCACCGGAAATCTTTTGTCGCCCAACAGTTGGAAGATACCGATTGTCCTGTAATTGCATCCACCGATTATATAAAGTCCTATGCAGAACAAATCCGCAAGGAGATCCCCACTCGTTACACAGTCCTTGGCACCGATGGTTTTGGTCGATCTGATACTCGTAAAAAACTGCGCAGATTTTTTGAAGTAGATAAATCTTATATTGTGGTGGCCGCTCTAAAAGCGCTGGCTGATGAGGATAAAATTGAACAACAAATTGTTACCGATGCCATGGAAAAATATAGAATCAGTAGTGATAAACCAGACCCACTAACTGTTTAGTGCTGGCACAACGGAGAAAGATTTATGACTAAATCAATCGAAATCCTGGTGCCTGACATCGGTGATTATAACGACGTGGAAGTCATCGAGGTGTTGGTCGCCGAGGGTGATGAGATTCAGGTCGAAGATTCACTAATCACAATCGAGAGTGATAAGGCCAGTCTGGAAATACCTGCTACCACCAGCGGCATTCTGAGCAATTTGAATGTAAAAGTCGGTGATCGTGTTTCAGAGCATGATGTTATTGGAATTGTTCAATTTCAAAATGAAAGGCCAGAGCCAGAGGAACAGCAAGACCCCACATCTGTGAAGTCTACACCAATTATAACCTCTACACATGTCAGCAGTAACGAAGAGGCTATTCGAGTACCAGACATTGGTGGCTACAAGAATGCAGAAATAATTGAAGTATTGGTGTCTGTAGGCGACTCTGTCGATGAAGAGCAATCACTCATTACATTGGAAAGCGATAAAGCAAGCATGGAAGTTCCTTCACCAAAATCTGGAACCATAAAGTCACTAAAGGTATCATTGGGTGACAAGGTATCAGAGAGTGATGTTATTGCAGTAATAGAAAGTTCAGAACTGCGGGTGGATAGTAAAATAGAAAACGCCCTGACTACACCTGATAAGGAACCCAGCAACACAATCCCAACGTCTATTCCTCAACCCTCCACTTCTACAGTAACTCAGATAAATTCCTCACCAACGGCATATATAGAATCAATCGATAAGAAAATGGTACATGCCAGCCCAGGGGTACGACGCTATGCAAGGGAGCTGGGCGCCAACCTCTCTCTGGTTAGTGGCTCCGGCCCCAAACGGCGCGTATTAAAACAAGACGTAAAGGCGTTTATAAAAAACACTTTGGATAATTCTTCAGCAAATTATGCAGGCGCCACCGGCCCCGCAGGCCGTGGCACCGGAATTCCCCCAATCCCCGAAATTGATTTTAGCAAGTATGGCGATATCGATCGTGTTGAACTTGGGCGGATTCAAAAATTATCAGCCAGCAATCTACATAGAGCCTGGTTAAATTTGCCAATGGTAACACATCACGATGAAGCGGATATCAGCGATATGGAGGAGTTTCGAAAATCCTTAAAACCAGAAACAGAGAAACGTGGCGTTCGTATTACCGGGCTTGCGTTTCATATGAAAGCACTTGCCGCAACACTGAGGATTTTTCCGAAGTTCAATTCCTCTTTATCGATCGATGGTCAGGCACTTTTTTTAAAAAAATATTTTCATATTGGTATAGCCGTTGATACACCCAATGGCTTAGTGGTACCCGTGATACGCGATGTAAATGAGAAATCTATTTTCGATTTAGCTGGCGAAATGGCTGACATCAGTAGTCGTGCCAGAGCGAAAAAACTCAAACCTGATGAAATGCAAGGCGCAAGCATGACTATTTCGAGTCTGGGCGGTATTGGTGGCACGGCTTTTACACCCATCGTCAATGCTCCAGAGGTCGCAATACTCGGCATTACACGCGCCAAAATACAACCTTTCTGGAATGGAAGTGATTTTATTCCTCGACTGATGTGCCCTTTTGATCTGACTTATGATCACCGCGTTATCGACGGTGCTGACGCAGCCAGATTTATGCTTAGTTATTGCCAGACAATTAGCGACATACGTCGTTTAGTACTTTAATATGGAGGAAATCGCGTGAGTGATTTGGTAACCGTTGAAGTCCCTGATATAGGTGACTATAACGAGGTTGAGATTATCGAAGTGTTGGTCAAAATCGGAGACTCGATTGAGTTGGATGATTCTCTTATCACGTTGGAAAGTGATAAGGCAAGTATGGAAATACCATCACCTGTTTTTGGTACTGTCTCCTCTATACTGGTAAAAGCGGGTGATAAAGTGTCAGCGGGTTCAGCTATAGTACTTATTGACCAGCCAAACAGTAGTCCTGCTGAGCCACAAGGAGAACCTGAATCAATTAACATTTCTCAAAAAACCAACACCTCAGCATCGACCAAAGCCTCGATACATACACAAGTTCTCGTTCTTGGTAGTGGCCCTGGTGGGTACACTGCTGCATTCAGGGCTGCTGATCTGGGCAAAAAAGTTATCATGATTGAACGCTATAGTTCAATCGGTGGTGTCTGTCTAAATGTAGGTTGCATTCCATCCAAAGCGCTCTTGCACGCAGCACAGGTGATCAATGAAACAAGCGAAATGGCTGATTGGGGGATAGATTTTTCGACCCCGGAAATAAATATTGAAAAACTACTTGCCCGCAAAAACAAAGTTGTGCGTCAATTAACTACTGGCCTTAAGGGTTTGGCAAAACAACGTAAAGTTGAAATAATTACAGGTGTTGGTGAATTCAGCGGCAGCCATGAAATGACGGTAAGTACTGCTGAAGGCAAGGTCACTGTTAGCTTTGATTCTGCAATTATTGCTGCAGGATCGCAAAGCGTAAAAATCCCAGGCTTCCCCTATGGCGACAATCGGTTAATCGACTCCACCGGAGCATTGGAACTGGAGTCAGTGCGTGGCCGAATGCTGGTCATTGGCGGAGGTATCATTGGTCTGGAAATGGGCACTGTCTATAATGCGCTAGGGGCGAAAATAACAGTAGTTGAATTGTCTGATGGATTGATTCCCGGCTGTGATCGTGATCTGGTACGGCCTTTGGAAAAACGCCTGAAAAATCAGTTCGAGAATATATTTACAGGCTGCAAAGTTGTCAGAATGGAGTCTTGCGATGACGGAATTCAAATTTGGTTTGAAGGAGGAAAGGCGCCTGAGACAGATAAGTTCGATAAAATCCTGCTTGCAGTTGGTCGTTCGCCTAACGGAGCAAAAGTAGGTGCTGATAAAGCAGGTCTGGAGGTCGATGACCGTGGTTTTATTTTGGTCGATAAGCAACAAAGGACTAACATATCCCATATTTATGCTATTGGAGATGTTGTAGGTCAACCGATGTTAGCTCATAAGGCAACACATGAAGGCAAAGTAGCTGCGGAAGTGATATGTGGCAAAAAATCTCAATTTGACGCACTCACTATACCCTCAGTCGCGTATACCGATCCAGAAATTTCCTGGATGGGGCTAACAGAGACCGAGGCAAAGAGCCAGAATATTCATTTTGAAAAAGCAACCTTTCCCTGGGCTGCAAGTGGTCGTTCGCTCAGTATTGGAAGAAATGACGGGCTGACAAAAGTTCTATTCGATCCCGATACAAAACGCATCCTGGGCGCTGGTATTGTGGGTCCAAATGCAGGTGAACTGATTGCTGAGGCAGTGTTGGCGCTGGAAATGGGTGCTGATATCGAGGATGTGGCGTTAACAATTCACCCGCACCCGACCCTATCTGAAACCTTCAATTTCGCCTGCGAAGTAGCTGAGGGGTCCTGTACTGATATTTATGTACCTAAAAAGAACAAAAAATAGATTGAATAGAAATACTACAAGCTTACTAAGGAGAACGGAGATATCCTTAGTATACTAAGTGTAGTGTAACGTTCAAAGCACTCATTCAGAGTCAGCCACAAACGCCTCAGCAAGGCGCTGTTCGAAGTGAATAGTGAACTATTGACGAGGACAGGAACGCAGCGGAGGCGTTTGTGGCTGACTCCCGAAAGGCGAGTTGGCAACGACCCATTCACGTTGTTACTTGGCTCTTGACGTAGGCCAACTATGCCTGCGAGCAAGTGCCTAGCGGCTGAACCGTTGCCAACTCGCTGAATGAGTGCTTTGAACGTTACACTACACTAGCATTAAATTATCCTTAGCACCCAATTGTTGCTGAGAACAACTGGTGATATTGTCGGTATATTGTATTCGGTTGAAATCGTTCGGAAGTTTTTTTGATCGATTCCCGATCATACGAAGAAGGTTTGGTCAGGTATTTATTCAATGAATGTGCGAGTGATTCCGCACTAATTTTTTCACTGAGATATCCATTTACCCCCTGCACTACAATTTCTGCGGTACCACCAGGGCAGTTAGTAGCAACGATTGGAGTCCCGCATGCAATGGCCTCAATCAATATATTGGGTAAACCTTCATAGCGGGATGATGATACAACTACATCTGCATGATACAAATACGGGTATATATCATTGATAAACCCCGGCATAGTGATTTTTGATGATAACTCCAGAAGCTTGATACGAGATTCCAACTTCTGTCTTTGCTGCCCATCTCCCAATATCACCAGATGCAGATTGCAGTGCTTTTTTTCGACCTCTGCAAACGCATCAAGCAGAATATCAAATCCTTTTTGTGGTTCAAATCGACCAACACTCAGCAAATTTATTTGCTTAGAATAAGGGTTATACGGAATCGTTGTATTTTCGGGTAAGAATCGTTCATTTAATGGATTGTAAATTTGCACAAGTTTATCGGGTTTGAGTCCAATCTCCATTTGCATTTCATTCCACATATGTCGTGATTGACATACAATTTTATCCGCATAAGGATATAAACAGCGATAAAGCATTTTGTAAACAAAACCGTAGCGAATCGATGTCAATGCAGCCGATGGTGTATTAACTTCTCGCAGAATCAGTTTAAATTTATTTTTTTGACTTCTGTTAATCAGTGACAAAAGTATATTCAATCGAGAAATCGATGAGAAGACACAATCAACCTGCATTTTCCTTAAGGTGGATCGGGCAATGAAAAAAGCATTTCTTACTTTCTCACACTTTAAATCGACGACCTTAACCTCTTCCGCAACTGCAGTTTTTAATACCCCTCCTCCGTTAATAACAAGAAGGGATACGTCATAGTAGTTGCAGAAATGATTTGCGAGCCGAATCATGACATTCTCAGCACCGCCAGGATTAAATGTGGGCAGTACAAATACCAGTTTTTTCATTGGGATAACTTCAAAACTTTTCTCAAGCGTTTGATGCCCAATCTGCCAATCTCGAAAATATTTAGCCTTTTTTTGGGTATTTCACCAATGACTGGAAGTGATGAGGTCTCGTGATGTACTGCGGGCAGTGAAATTACGCCTGATTGATCGAATAATGTATCACTTTTTAATATTTCTATAAAATATGAGAAATCAAATGTTTTAACAGTCGTAGAATTAACCTCGAAAGGGGCATGCACTACAAGCTGTAATCCTTCGCTAAGAACCTCATTAAGATTTTCAAGTCGGTCGTCGATAAGTATCAGATGCCGTCTGTGCACATTGTATTTTTTTTCAGCCAATGAAATTGCAAATTTCTTGCTCAGCCCACCTCGCAACAGCTCTATTATTCTAAATTGTCGAAGAGCCTGAAAAAACATGTCTTTTGCTGAAATACAAGCGTTAAAGCGAATCCCTTGTGCCTCAAGAAATCCGCGAATTTTAATGGCGTCAAATTTAGATCGGTGAGTGTATAAGACGATAGGCATCTCAAGGCTTGCCAAAACACTGGCCATGTTTTTATGAAGCTGGACTATTTCTTTTGGTAATCCTTCACTCGGATTTCCGCCATAAATTATCACTCCATCCAGGTCGACCAGCAGCAACGGCGCACCTGATTCCTGATTCACTCCCATTCCTTTATCTTACGATCTTGCAACCAGTTGGAGTACTCTTCCAGATATGGGCTATTTTGAGACCAGGGATAATGGTGAATCCTCTCAGAGATATAGAAGTCTGGTTTTAATTTTGATTTTATTTTCTTGTAATGAATAGACCAGGAAATAACCGCTATTTTATAATCAGATATTTTTCCGGAAATCTGAGTATTAACTACATATTCCAGTGTTTGTCCGGTTTCTATTGCATCATCGACGACAAGTATATTCTTATAAGTTTTATGATCTTCCACCAATTCTGAATGATTTTTATCAAGTGCGCTGAATTGGTCCATGACGACTCGTAATAAGGGCCGAGTGATTGGTAGGTTATACAAGAAACTAACCATATTCCGGATGAAAGCAAACCTGGCTAACTTTTGCTTTATAAGACTACCTTTGCGTCGCACTCGCACAATTTGTAGTGGTAAATCCAAACTTTCTGACACTATGGTAGCAGGTAGCAATGCACCGTTAGCAATTCCTACGATCAAATTGGGACAAAATCCACTTTCCTTTACACGTACTGCTAAAGCCTCAGAGAGAACAATAGCCTCTGTTAATGAAACGAATAGTTTGTCGTCTACGTGCGTATATCGCTCGACAATTGTCTCTGCGTCACTGGACATTTAGTGTAGTGCCATTAGTAAATTATATTCGAAAAAGATGCAACCGCAACAGACGGAGCTGGTTAAATACTCAGATTAGTCCCGCTGCTGTAACATCCGCCTCTTACGACCCATTAATTGCGAAGCCTGCCTGCGCAAAACCTCAGCTGTACCAATTATTATAACCAGAAAAATCCAAACTGGTTTTACATAATAACTTACATTTGCTATATCCATTAAGGCCAGAGTAAAGATTCCAAGTGCGAGTGCTTTAGGTAATCCATTACGTTGAATATGTGTCCACATTTTTAGCGACTTAAGCGTGATAATCCCGTAGCTGAGGTAGTAGAGAACCAGCCCGATAAATCCTGTTGTGGCTAACAACTCAAGGTAGTTTGAATGGGCGTAGACGCCTGAAAACACAGAAAAATTATCAAGCCCTACCCCGAAAGGATGCTGATTGGCAATATTCCACGCCATTAATGCAAGTCCCATTCTATCTTCAAGGCTGCTGCCAGATCGTTCAACTGCATCTTCATTATCATTTTTTACAAATAGATTAACAAAATCTTCCATTCGAGATTCAATCTTCGATTCCAGAATCACTAATTCGTAACGTTCCTGAACCTCTCGTATATCCTTGACCAAGTAAAAAATCCCACCCAATACAACGCCTATTATAGCAACCCATTTTACAAAATTACCTAAATTTTGTAACCGCCAAAGGCTAAACACCCAGGCCATACCCAACACCAGCATTAGCATGCCAGTTAGTGCAGTACGCGATCCGCTGTTTAATACAGCTCCGATTAGAACGCCGAAGCAGATCACAGCAATGACACGTTCCAGGCTGGGTGTACTCTTCATACTAAGCAGTACCACCACCAATGCCTGTGCCAACACTGCAGCAACCCCAAAAGTATTAGCATTTCCCAGAGTACTGGCCGTTCGTAGCAGACTCCCTCCACCTGCCGCCTCATTCTCAATTTGAGCTTGAGCAACCAAATCATTCAACTCTGTAAAGGTTATAATATATGAAGCACATACAGCTGCAATGTAGGCCCAAATGATAACTCTGGTACTTCCCTGCCATATACATATTTGTAACATCACCAGAGACAACAATAAAACCTGCGCCATGGAAATTGCCTTAAACATGGCTTGTTCCTGATCCGGAGCAAATATGGAAGGAATTAATGCATAACCCAGCCACAATACAACCACTACAATTTCAGAGCTGATCCAAAGTTCACGACGTCCTATAATCAGGTACATAAATGTCATTCCGGTCAAAGCAGCCGCAATGCCAATATTTATTAGATTACCACCAGGCATAAATGACAATAACATACTTGAGAGTATCGTCATCACCAACAGACTCAAGAGAATGACGCTTTTCTTAGGTTGATTGAAATTACTTGCAACCATACTTTACCCCTGTTCTTATCAAATCTAGCCGCCGCTCAAACCGTATTCTTCAGCCCATAATCCCAAACATAATAATGGGAACAACTGATCTTTAAAACATTGCCTACCACTCATATGGCTACTCAGCAAACCCTCTATTTTCTTTTGATCGAAGTGTTTGGCGATAAAACCTGTTGGTGATAATAATAACTCATTAGTCATCTCCCGCATATTCGTTCTGATCCAATCTGCTACAGGTACAGCAAACCCTTGTTTCGGTTTATCTACCAATTCCCTCGGAATATAATCTGCAAGCAGGGATTTGAGAATAACTTTTCCTTGCATGCGATGCTGTTTATAAGACAGTGGAAGCGCGGCAGCAAATTCCACAACTTTGTAGTCCAATAACGGCGCTCGCACTTCAAGGCTGGCTGCCATGCTGGCAATGTCAACTTTGCTCAAAATATCGTCTACCATATATAGGTTTTGATCGACATGACCTACTTGTTCCTGAAAAGTTTTTATGGAAAATTGCTCAAATAAATCCTCAACCCGATCCAATACCGTATTTGTTAAAAAACGTTGGCGATAATTATCATTATACAACTCGCTACGAGCTGAACGGGAAAATACCGCACTACTTGCTGTAAATTGCTCATGAACAGGCAGTCCTGAGTCTTCCAGCATATTAATAATCCGCCCCAGAATTCCCTGTCGCCGCATAGATCTTCGGCGCGATGAATCAGCCAACAATCCAGCGATTGGTAACCGATTTACCAACTCATGAACGGCGTGGCGTTTTGCCAAACGCTGGTAACGGTTATAGCCTAAAAACAGCTCATCGCCCCCATCGCCACTTAGCGCGACAGTAACATCTTTTCTTAAATGCTGACAAAGGAAGTATGTGGGAATGGCAGACGCATCTGCAAAAGGCTCGCCAAAGTGTTTTTGCAATTTGGGTAGTATACTCATGCCATCAAAAGTAACCCGTTCTTCATAATGATCAGTACCGAGTATATCAGCAACAGCTCTGGCATCCCTTCGTTCATCAAAGGTATTTTCATCGAATCCAATACAAAATGTTTTAAGCTTTGAATTATTAGATTCACTGGCTATTGCTGCGATTAAGCTTGAATCTGTTCCTCCGCTAAGAAAAGCTCCCAGCGGAACGTCTGAGATCAAACGCTTTTCTATGCTATCTTTAAGCAAGGCATGTAATTGTTGTTTAGCTTCGTGCTGTGAAGTAGAGATTTTATTCTGTAAATCAACAGACCAATAGCATTTAACAGAATAATCACCTTTTGTGTTAACCATGACGGTATGCGCAGGTGCAATTTTTTTCACGCCTTGAAAGATACTATGGGTATGGGGCACATAACCAAGCGTTAGAAAAGCGTCTAAGCCTTCTGCCGAAATTTCGTTTTTAAAGTCTGGATGTTTTGCAAGCGCTTGAATTTCCGAGGCAAAAACTAAACCATTTGGAGAGTTAAAATACAATAGCGGCTTTTTCCCCATTCGATCACGTATCAAAAGAAGCTGCTCTTCACGTCGATCCCACAAAGCAATGGCAAACATACCTTCTAATTTTGCGGGGAAATCCTTACCGTATTTCAAATAACAATATGGAATAACCTCCGTATCACTTTCAGTTTTGAATTTAACACCATCAACTTCGAATTCGTGACGAAGCTCACGATAATTATATATTTCTCCATTAAATGTAACCCACACGCGTTTTTCACTATCCGCCATGGGTTGCTTGCCCGTAGCCAAATCGATGATGGAAAGCCGCCGATGACCTAAGCCCAAATTCCCAAGAATTTCCACACCCTCACCATCCGGGCCACGGTGACGTATAGCCTGACACATATCCTTCACATGTTTGGTATCTACTTTTTGCTCAGAAATATAATTCCAAATACCGACGATTCCGCACATAAAAACCTATTAACCTTTATTGATTAAAAGTGTAAAACACAAAGAATATTAATACTTACGCAACACCTCATATTAATTACCACCCTCACTCAAAAACTTCTCAGATTCATTTTATAGTTGTTTAATCAGTTGTTTTTACACAAAATATATCAACATGAAATCTGTGTAGAATCAATTGACTGATTACAGCGTTTATTTCCAATGGTTTCATGGGAAAAAATAAAACCTCACCTCTCCTCTCATCACTACAGTTTACAACGGATCGTCATAATATTCCTCTTACCAAGACTTTAACCAAAAGCTGGGCCACTGTTGCCACTTAAATAGCAGATAAGAGAATAAGCCCAGAATCTATTGTCTTCATGCCTTGATTTTCCAATGACGAAGTATATTTGGTTCATCTTCTGCACCAGCAGAACCTGGGTATTATCAGACCACGAGTAGTAGCATTCGAATAAATAATACTGCAAGAATTCACAAAGCATCGCAAGACGGCTATTTCACACTTTCCAACACAACTAGTCAAGATAGCCACTAACAGCGTCGATAGTCCCGTAAGCAAAGCAGGACTGATCACGTTTGTGCTTTGAAAAATAATAATAACGAGCAGTGGACCTAAAAGGCACCGCTGCCATGGTGGGAGGCGACAAGACTTGCTTGTCGAGCGAAGTACATGCGCAAACAGATAACTATTCCTTCTGTCATTGCAATTTCCAACTCTGGTTTCTGTTTAATCAAACCTTTGCTTCTAACGCTAGTGATAGTGTTGACTCTTAGTGCATGTGATAACGGGAATGGTGGTTTTTCGGAAACACTTGCACAAACACAGAGTCAGAACGAACAGACTGCGGATAATGACAATTCCACCGAGCCTGATATCGGAGCAGCTGAAGAAGGTGAAGGCAGTACTGATACATCTTCAGACACTGATACATCTTCAGACACTGATACATCTTCAGACACTGATACATCTTCAGACACCGATACATCTTCAGACACCGATACATCTTCAGACACCGATACATCTTCAGACACCGATGCATCTTCAGACACCGATACATCTTCAGACACCGATACATCTTCAGACACCGATGCATCTTCAGACACCGATGCATCTTCGGACACTGATTCAGTCAGTAATGACAATACAATCAAATCAATACCCTTTGTCCCTTTTACTTCACCTGCAGTACAATTGCCAGCAAAACCTGCATTATCAGAGACAGCTAGCTTTACAGGTCTGGGAACGGTCGTGAAGCGAATATCTGACTACAGCAAGTTTGCCAGTGGACAAATGCCGCATTTCAGCGCTCAGAATGACTCTCAACTCAGTCATACTTATTCACGCCATCATCCTTTTAGTAAGAACAATACCTATATTTTAGGCAACGGAGGATGGCGATGGCGCGCACTTTGGAATGCTGATGGCACTTTTCTTCGAGAATTAAACCAGGCAGGCTCCGGAGAGGCTGTTTGGTCAAATACCGAAGATACCTGGATTTACATCGTCGATCATGCCGATCAAAAAAAATTTTCCAAAACCAATGTATTAACTGATGAAAAGAAAACCCTTCACACTTTTCCCTACGAGATCAGTATAGGAAAATCCGAAGGTGATATCTCAGACGATGATCGTCGGGTTGCATTATCATCTAATAACAATGGAAAGGTTCGAATAACCGCATACAATATTGAGGATAATACCTATACCGAAAAAACATTGAATCGACCCTATTCAGATTTTGATTGGTTATCGGTTTCGCGCTCTGGTGAATATATTCTTGTATCATACAATTCAGGATCCCGGGATGTCGATTTATATACTTGGGATTTAACCTACATCCGGCGCATTAGCAATGCACAGCATGGCGATATTGGATGGGATGAAAATGGTGATGAATGCTGGTATTCAGTCGGCTGGCTTGAACCAGATCTTTCCCGTACCACCGTAGGTAAATGGAGATTGTCTGATAACGCATATACTGAAGTTCTCGGTGGCCCAGGTCGTTTCAACAATCGTCCTGATTCCCTGTCGGGTCATTTATCAGCAAGAGCTACAGACCGCACACCTGGTGTTGTTTATATATCAAATGATGACGATGGCGGTCCCTATACGCTCTTCTCAATAAGAACAGACGGCTCAGAAATGATTCAGTTATTTGGCTGGGATGGATCTGCGGTTTCTAGCTATTATGATCAGCCACATATGGCAACTAACCGGGATGGTACTGTTGGCGTCTTTAAATCCAATTGGGGCTCGAACGCTGATCCAACTGAGATGTATTTAGTCTATAGAGATCCAAACAAATAATCGGGATTTAAGAGGGGGCTATTCGCCCCCGAACCACCCAGAGTTTTGTGGCATGGCTCACAAAATACTAAAGAATAATTCATTCAAGCCGATTTCCTACCATTAGATATTCAATTTTTCCAAGCCACTGGTGTACTTCACCCGCAGAATAGTTTTTGCTGAGTTGGAATGATTATACGCTACTCGAACCTTATATCATTACGAATTGATCCAATCCGGTTAATAAAGTCTGTATGTACATAAACAACTCAATTGTTTTAGCATTTATTTTGTACTTTTTAGTTTCCTGCACATATACTGGATCAGCTGAAAATATTCCCACCAACGAAGATATAGATACAACAACAGACAGTGATATTCTGTCCGATAGCGATGACCAAAATGCAGCGACTCCGTTAGAACTTTGTGCCGAACGCCTCGGTAGAAACAAAGAAAATTTGCAAGAAGAGATTCAGAAACTCACCGGCAAAATAGATTTCACTATTACCAGCGATGCTGCAGGTTCCGATGGCGCTAACATAATCTGGAACCATAGTGGTATTGACGTAATCTGTACCAAGCGTAACTCTGATCCATTTGCCGTAAATTTGATCCAAGAACTAAACAATGGACAAATCCTCTATGGTAGTAACAGCAGCGAATACCTAGCAAAGCTTAACGGAGGCATTTTCTTCGGTTACGGTGGCACTGACATAGTAGCTACTCTCTCTGGTGGAACCTTTTATGGAGGGGAAGATGCAGATATTGTCGATTCTCCACAGGAGTATGACCTGTATAATGGTTGGAGCTACGCATCCACTAATTCCAGAGGTATTATCAGCGGTTCTTTTGTTGGAGAGTCTGGAAATGACCATGTTTACAATCTGGCAGGTGGTGTCTTCTATGGCTCGGATGGAGAAGATAGCGTGCGCATGATGCAGTCGGGTGTATTTTATGGAGGCAATGGCGCAGATTCAATATCTGACCCCATAAATGGCGAAAAAGGCTTAATGAGTGGAGGTACTTTCTATGGCGAGGCTGGTCATGATTGGGCTGATGATGTATTTGGAGGCTCCGTAAATGGGGGTGCTGACAATGACCTCGTACAAAAATTAAAAAACGCTCGTTTCGATGGTAAACAGGGCAACGACCTTGTCTACCGTCTTGAGAATGATGGGACTTTTAATGGTGGTTCAGGTGATGATGCTGTTGATAGTATGTCCGGAGGAACTTTTAATGGTGGAGAAGGAAACGACTCACTGGACAGTTACTCTAATGGCATTGTCAGTAACGTCGAGTTATTTCCATAATTTAAATAATTAACTAAATTTTTACAAAGCTGATCCGACCGCGGTTCTTTTTAAAGATACCTTCTGGCGTACAACGACACGTACAGCAACAACATAGTCTGAGACAACAAAGTAGCAATTATGGCACCCTGCCAACCCATAATCGGGATCATTACAAGATTCAATATAACGTTTAGAAGCATTGACAAAACCGTCCCATTTGAACGAACCTTCTGCAGATCACTTCCTGTCAACGCGTCCGCAAACGGAAGTAGCATAGATTGTATTAATGGATAAAATGCAAGGTAGCGTAGGGCAACAGCAGATTCACTAAAATTATCTCCTAACATGGAAATTATAAGGTCAGCAAACAAAAACAACATCAGGCTCGCCAACACGCCATAGGCTGCTGTAGCTGGCAAGATTTTCATACTGTATCGACGTGCATATTTGTAACCTTTTTTCCCCTCAATAAAAAAATATCGATGAATTGTTGCCAATAATGCATTTACGGGAACACAGCTCATCGCCGCAAATCGCATGGCCGCCGCGTAGATACCTGTGCCTTCTACAGACGAAAACTTGAATATCATTATTTTGTCAATTTCAGTATTCACATTTCGAGCGGTATAGCCAATAGCAAATTGCATTCCCGATGCCAATCGTTCTTTTACCCCCTTTAGCCCCGTATTTTGAATTCCCCAGGTCTTTCCAAACCAACTATAGATTAAAATGGCAAAAACACAGCTACTTAGCAATTGCAGATGAATCCACGTATCGAGTTTTCCATCAGATAGCAACAATACACCAACAGATAATATCCGTATTATACCATTCGATATTTCGAGCACGGCATTACGCCAGATTGTACCATGAGCAATATTGACGCCTAATGCAAGACTGATGCTCCGGCCCCCAAAAAACTGTGACAACCCCACTTCTAACAGCAAAATAAGTGCAAAATCCTGAAATATCAGCAGATGGCCAAAATACAAAATAAGCAAGCCTATCGGTAGTACTAAAAGTGATAGTACCAGTGAATTACCTATTGCTACTGATGTTTTTACGTTTTTTGTAATATCACTCACTATAAGATGATAAGCACCGAGGTCAAAAAATGGCTCAAGCAAGACCGCAAAAGAAAGCATGGCAACATAGGTACCGAAAGATTCAGGCCCTAACGTTCTTGCCAGTAAAACAAAACTGACAAGTTGCAATGATAGTTTTACACCATAGGAGAGCATCATCCATGCAGTGCCGCGCAACATTTCACCATTAAGATTAAATCGACTAAATTGCTTGCGAAAAATATTCATCCCTGACTTAAGTATCTGAGCAGTTTTGACTGTTCCCAATGATCAGTCATTAATGTTCCAGCACATCAAGTATTCGAATCGAAGCATTTCCATCCCAATATTTGGGTATGCAGCCGACTTTTCGATTGCCATTCAATATATTATCTGTTACAGCGAGTACAAACTCCCGATCAAGTGGCGCCAGGATATTCGTTCCCTCACTAACAGTGATTGGCCGCTCAGTATTATCGCGCAAAGTAATACAAGGTATACCCAGAGCCGTTGTTTCTTCTTGTAAACCACCACTGTCTGTGAGTACAAATTGAGCATCACGAAAGAAATTAAGAAATTCGACATAAGAAAGAGGCTCAAGTTGCATTATATTATTGCTCAGTTTCAGGTTGAATTTATCAAGATTTTTCCGAGTCCTGGGATGCACGGGAAACACAATAGGAATTTTATCAGCTACCTCAGCAAGAATTTCGACAGCCCGCGCGAGATTGTCTTTATTGTCTACATTCACTGGACGATGCAAAGTGGCTACTGCATAGTCGGTCAAATCCTTTTTCAATCGGGCAGAAATATCGAGCTTTATCGATTTTCGCTTTATCCTTTCAATCTGGTGATAAAGGTTATCTATCATCACATGGCCAACAAAATGAATTTTTTCTTCTGCATGGCCCTCATTTCTTAAGTGATCAATTCCACTTTGTTCAGTAATAAAAAAACTATCAGTTATTGAATCAGTTACAAGTCGATTTATTTCCTCCGGCATGGAACGATCTCCACTGCGCAGACCTGCCTCGACGTGGACCAGGGAGATCAGCAGTTTCTTAGCGACAATTGCACATGCGAGCGTCGAGTTTACATCACCAACAACGAGAACTATGTCTGGCTTATATTCAAAACAGACAGCCTCAAACCGGATCATTATTTTCGCCGTCTGCTCAGCGTGCGAGCCACCGCCCACATCCAGATAGTAGTCAGGTGCCGGTATCTCCAAATCCTTAAAAAATACACCACTCATTCCCTTATCATAGTGCTGACCAGTATGGATCAGGCGGAATTCAAATTTATCTTTGCGGTTCCTGAGTTCACGTATTATAGGCGCTATCTTCATGAAATTTGGCCGAGCACCAGCGACCAGATAAACCATTTTTTTCACCCATATTTTCCTTTGGTTACCTAGCACCCAGTTGAAAAGTCTCTGATGAGTACCAAGCAAGGCAAAATCAGGTGAAAAAACGCAGTTTACACGGTGTAAATGAGTATTTTTAGCCTTATTTTAACGCTGCATGGTGCCGTCAGAAGGTTTTCAACCCGCTGCTAGTGTTTCAATAAAATACTTAATTCTTCTGTATCACAGCTTCTATTACTTCAAGATATTTGTGTGCTAGTTTTTTACGATCAAAGAATTCGGAAACAAACTCCCGTCCATTCTCCGCTGCCAATTGATACCGCTTGCAGTCAGCGTGAAACAGTTTGACGCTTTCAGCAAGTTGTTTTGCATTTTGAGGCTCTATAACAATACCGGACTTTGCACGTTCAATAATGGCCTTACTTTCACCTTGTACACCGAGAACAATTGGTTTTTTCATAGCCATACTTTCAAAAATTTTTGACGGGATGACCGTTTTAAATAAATCAAGTTTTTTCAGAAGAACCAAACTCAGATCAACAATTTTCCAAACGGAAGGCATACTTTCCTTAGGCATTTGACCTAACATTATCACGTTATGTAAATTCTGATTGTCACACATTCGTCTAAGTCGTTGAGTCTCCGATCCTTCACCCACCGTGAGGAAAACAATCTCAGGCTCACCACGTAACAACTCAGCGGCTTCAAGCAATGTTTCCAGATGATGAGCCATACCATGAGTACCTACATACGCGGCAACAAATTTTCCCTGCAAAGATCGAAGTTCTACTGGAAGTGCAACATCAGAGCCATCGGAAAAGTTATAAAATGATAAATCCACACCATTCTTAATAACCGTAATTTTCTCTTGTGGAATACCTTTATCAAGCATGTAATCCCGGAATGCAGATGTTACCGGGATAATATAATCACTATGACTATAGGCAAACATCTCTAACCACTCTAATACACGGATGATTGCCCGACTTTTAATCGCACCAACTGCGAAAATTGACTCTGGCCACAAGTCTCTTATTTCTAGTATCCATGGGATTCTTTTTAGGCGACTAAACAAGTAACCTGCAAGTCCATTGAAAAATTGTGGGGATGTAGTAATCACTACATCCGCCTTAGCTGCGAACGGAATATAGGCCGTAGTCACCACCAGAAAAGAAATGTAGGCAAGTGTGCGTTTAATAAATCCTTCGTTGGCTGTGATATAGGTCCACAATCGCACAACTTTTATACCTGACACAACTTCAGTTGAATACAATCGATTTTTGTACCCATCGTAAACCCGACCTTTAGGGTGATTCGGCGCGCAAGTTACCACAACTACTTCGTGTCCCTGCTTTACCCACTCCCGACAATGTTCAAATGTCCGTGAAGCTGGCGCATTAACCTCTGGAGGAAAATAGTGGGATAGGAAAATAATGCGCATGAGCCTACAATTCACACAATATTTATGTCGTAACTTAGCGTTACAGGCAACAGACCATGAAAATAGAGCCGTATGACCTTATTGTCCACCTCTTTGCCAAATTCAGGATGATAAACAGAATTGGATATGTCATATGCATGGTCATTATTAATATTTATACTTGCAATGAACTGACCATCGCAGTCCAGTAACTGAAGTTGGTTATTGCACTCTTCTATCTGGACGTCTGGATGAATATGAATAAAGCTTTCGATCCTGTGTTTACCTTTACCCTCAAGCAAATCAGTTACTTTCCAACCGCGTTGGGGTTCGAACACCACTTCTCTATGATGGGTCACCTTTGGAGAAAGTCGCCTATAACCATTATGGCTTCCTTGAAAATATTGGTTTCCTTCATTATCTATCGCCAGATTCGCAGAAATAGGTGAAGCTCTACGTGCCACCCGAAACAAACCCCATACTTCCGACTGCTCATGCTCATCGACCATAATTGTATTGTGGGCAGCAGTAGAACGATCATACCGGCGCCGAGTGCCGGGTTCATAATCATAGGTGCCTGTATCTACAACCAAGCGTTTTTCCGCTATGCTCAACTCGTAACTTAACGTATCGCAATGTGTATGTCCCGGTTGATATCTAGGTCCTGTTTCTCCACAGTCAATCAACATACGCATGGTTTCTGTACCAAGAATAAAATACCCGCTGGACTTAAATGATGTCTGTGGTGGAAAGATATTTTTGTCTTTATGCCTTAATTTCAATATGCGCTGAGAATAGTCTAATAACACTTCAGGTGCTGGTGCAATGCCGAAAGCAGAATCATTAAATAGGGGGATTTTTCCATCAGACATAAGGATATCACGTAGAAATACTGCTGATTTAGAGGCTGAATCCCGCATCAGATTCAGGGTATTCCCGCTGTATTGATTACGAGGATTAAAATTCAGTAAATCGAGTAGATCTTCCAGAAAAATACTGTGGTACATTGGACTGCGTTCGAAGTGACCACCATCGTCAAGTATTTGCTCAGCTACCTGCTTAACTAATAATCGTTCTGCACAACTGAACCAATCAACCGGCGCTTTCCCTTTTAGATACAAACTCGAAAATAACAACGCCTTTATATTTTTGAACAGGTGATTAGCAAGAATATGTAATTCAAGATTGTGGTACAACCAATGGGATTGCAAGGCGAGGCTGCGCACCCAGCTATCGGGAATTTTCTGTCGATCCTTTGTTAAGAAATATTTAACCCAATTTACAATGCGCAGAGAGGTGGTATAGGGTTCCCACGCAGTTTCAGTACCCAATGGGTTTTTTTCAATCCAATTGCCAATAATGAAAAACTTGTGCTCTTCAGTTAGAGAAATATCTTGTAAGTAATCAAAATAATGTAGATTATATCGCCAAAGCCTAGGCATATCCGATGATTGCCAATCAATCCGATTCGCTGGAAATTGCTTTTCACAGTGTAGGAATTTAAAAGCCCAAGGGTGCTTAGCGCCCATAGTAGTTGACAAAAATCGGTAGTTGGGAGAATAAGGCTGAACAGTGATTTGCTCATTGAGAACAATCCTTTTCCCAAGACCCATAAAACGTCTGACTGTATACCAAAATAGCTGAGATGGCTTAAGACTAATCACAGCATACAGATAATAAAAGGCTTTATTCAAAATCTTACTATCTTCCGCTCTTTCGAAATAAACTGAGATAAAATGATGAGTGGTAATTTTAACTGAAAACAGAGCCAGATATGTAAACTATTCAGATCACATTAATTGAGTTGAAATCCTGTTCACCAAACCACCAGTAATTTCAGGAATGATTGGTTCTCTGGCGTGAGTTCTTTGCTGTTACAGCTATTGACCGTTCTGCCACATGTCGGGCGCTGACCGAAGAAGTTAATTGTGCTGGTGCATTCAGTTTCTTTGTTGACTTTGCATTCTCTCTTTGCATCTTCTGCGTGATGCCAAGGTGTACCCCTACGAGAATAACAAACAGCCATAACATAGCGGGATCCCAAGTCGTATTATTATTGGCGATCAATCCAACGCCAATAAATAACAGGTGGATTACCAGCATTATGCCTACGGTTTTATTAACTGAAAATCCCTGATCTATCATAAGATGATGAAGGTGATCTCTTCCCGCTTGAAACGGTGACCTGCCCTGTAAAAGACGACGAGTCATTACAGCACTTATATCAAGTAACGGCAGTCCAAAAATCCATCCGGCAGCCACAGCTGACAATGCCTGCGTTTCACTCTCCGATAACTCAATAAAAAACCAGGCAAGTAAAAAACCAAGAAACATGCTGCCTGCATCACCCATGAAAATTCTTGCAGGCCAACCAAAAAAGCGTACATTGAATAACAGAAATGCGAACAAAGCACCCACAGCGATTAAGATCAGCAGCATTGATTGAGCTTCACCAGCTGAAAATGCGACAATAGAAAGTGCAATAAAGCTTAACAGGGCTAAACCTCCGGCCAAACCATCAGCGCCATCCACCATGTTCATGGCATTTATTACACCGACCACACTAAATACGGTAAATACTAGTGAAAAGAAAGCATTAAACTGGACGACACCATCTCCAAACAAATTGCCTAACTGTGTGATATGGACTCCACCGATATATACCATTGCAACAGCTGCCAGTATTTGGACAAAAAAGCGCTTGCGTGTTTGCAGTCCGTGCATATCGTCAAGAACGCCCAGCACAACCACTATAGTTGCAATTGTTACCAATGCCAGAGTGGACCAACTTGGGGCAAGTAACATGGCAGAAATGGCAAATGCTGAAAAAATAGCAATACCTCCCACTAAGGGCACTAAACCTTCATGTTTTTTTCGTTCACAGGGTTTGTCCAATAACCCAACGTTAACCGCTACCTTGCGCATGATCATTATCATCGTTACACAGATGAAAAATGGTAGCACCATACTCAGCAAATTGGTTGCGATCGAAATCATATAGTTACGGTTAGATCCTGCATTTTCAAAAATGCGTTATAAAGACAAATAGGGTTAACACTATACTGCATTAATCCTATGTGTTGGAATTCTGACGTATATTTTAAGCACCTTATCAACTTATTACACGTACTAATTTTCAGTAGTTAGAGCCATGTCATCTTTTAATTAATAAGGGAAATTGCTCGAACCTATTCCATTTCCAGTAAAATTATAGTTAATTATTCAGTAATTTATCAGGTATTGTTAATAAACATTGTCAATTTTTCATGTTGCTCTTATTGATTACATATCAGACGGGTTCCTGACACCAAGAAAACCAATAGCGTCTGTCTGGATTTATCCGCTTTCTTGAACAGGGTCATTCCGGATGTGAGTTCAACGTAAAAAGATGGGTATTAATCTGAATAATTCACCAATAGCACATCTCATTGGTACGAGACCCCGTCATTAATCCAAGCTATTATTCGAGAAGTGAAATCTTAGCTCAGTTTCTTTCAACCTTAGTATGCAGTTAGAAAGCCATTAAAAGTGCGAGTCCAGGGCAAACTGAAAGAGACCATCTGCGGTGATGAGCCTACGCCTACAAAGACGTAGACCAGGTACGTGAGCTGGAGCGGCTTTGCGCCTCTTGAGATAGAGTGACGAACCCGGAGCCACTAGTACTCCATCAACATAGGATTGATGGATAAAGTGATTTCAATTTAACCCGTGCATCCTGAGTTGTAAAACGCCAATTTACTCGTATGACTTTATGGTTACGCAGCTTTTGCCAGGAGTCTATTTCCTTTCGTAAAGTTTCCTGATCGGGAATTCTTCGATTGAGACATTGGCGACTGAGCACTCCTATCTCTATTTCTGCCATATCCAACCAGCTACCATGTTTCGGCGTATAGTGGATTTCTAATCGTTCAGCAATTCGTCTCGCTTCCTCTGGCTCAAACGTGGCGTACAGTGACCCCAGCCTATGGGTGTTCAGGTTATCCATCACTAAAATGATTTTTCTATCAGGAAAGTGTTCATCAACCAACTCTTTAATTAACTGTGCCCAGTCTTGCTTGGTATGTCGATCAGTTACCTTTACATGGCGCCAGCCTTCAAGGGGAGCTGATAACATAAACAGATTACTGACTCCGTTTCTTTCATATTCATAATCAAATTTAGCGGGTTGCCCTGCTCTTAATGCAAGTGGTGTGCGTGTCTCTTTAATATGTTGCTTACTGGTTTCATCCATGCAGACCAAGACTTCCTCTGGTGTATAGCTTCTTTGATACACCTCCAGTATATCTTCCATTGCGCAGACAAAATCTGCATTTTCCTTGGGAGGTATAACCCAGCACGCCTTCAACCAGGGTTTGAGTACATTTTTTTTAGTGTCTGTCTGACCGATTCTCCTGAAATCGAATCAACAATCTCACACTCTACCAATCGTTCAGCGAGTAGCTTTAATGTCCAATCTGTGCGCCCCTCTGGAGCAGATGAGCAAGCGGTTGCGATAAGAAATGCCTCTGCTTCACCATCAAGTTTTTTTGGCTTTCGACGTGTTTGTACTTTTGGGTTAAGCGCTGATTCAAGCCCCTCCACAACAAAACGTTTTCGGACTCTTTCCACGGTTAGCCGACTGATGTGTAAGGCTTCCGCTATCTCCTTATCTTTCAATGAGCCCGTTGCTGAAGTTTCATCTGCATGTAGTAACACCTGGGCATGAATTAATTTACGTGCGGCTACTCGTCCTTGTGACGCCAACTGGATTAAAATACCTCGCTCTTGTACGGTCAGTTTTACTCTGTACTTTTTTTCTGGCATATTTCACTCCAAAGTATCATTCGCTTAAATTTGGTACTTAAGAGTTTAGTTTAGATATTCATCAATGCTACGTTGTTGGAGTACTAGGATGCACCTTGGCTTTGGCTCCAGGCGGCGCTCTACCTCCCCCATCTTTGAAGTTGTAGCAGTAACCGCTCTCGGCTTGCCCTTCGGCAGGCTATTAAATACGAGATCTATGTTGCAGTCCTTTAACTGGGCCAATCATTCCCTTCGGCATGCACCTTGCGCTCGCGTTTTTAATGGCTTTCTTAAAACACGATTAATAGTTACAACACTCATTAGCTTAAACCTTGCTAACGAAAATCTGAGTCAAGTTAAGTATCTCTACGCTTCATCCGTCCCCAACCACCTGTTAATTTTTGCCCAGATTCCACGTCTGTATGCGATGATTCCTTCTCTCGAGATTTTTTATCTGCTTGCTGAGAATCAATGACTTGTGCCTCCCGAACGGACTTACGCCGTTTGCCAATCCGCTTCTTATTCCGAATTCTTTGTTTATTTTTATCAGCTAGATGACGAGCTGCTTTAGATTTTTTTCTACCGACTGATTTTCCAGAATTTTTTATTTTATTCGGTCCTTTATAGGAACCTTGCAGTGTTTTTACCACTCTTCTTTCAAACTGTTGTTTTAGGTATCTTTCAATACCCGCCATCAGATTCCACTCATTATGCATAACCAGGGAAACTGCCAGCCCTTTATTTTCTACGCGCCCCGTACGCCCAATACGATGGACATAATCTATACCGTTGCGAGGTACATCGAAGTTAACAACCAGATCAATTCTTGAAATATCCAGACCTCGAGCAGCAACATCTGTGGCAACCATCACATCAATAATGCCATCGTGAAATTTCTTAATAACCTGATTGCGTTGTATTTGTTGCAATTCTCCATGTAGGTAACCTGTTCGAATTCCTTGATTTCGTAAATCTGTTCCTAATTGCTCAGTGCTGATCCGTTTATTAACAAATACCAGTGCTTTATTAAAAGATTCGTTTACAAGCAACCAAGCTAATAACTGGTATTTATGTTTGTTATCATCTGCCAAAATTATTTGTTGTTGTATATTTTGGTGCTTTTCTCGAACCGTGCTCAATTGAATGGTTATGGGATCTTTAAGTGCATGTCTGGCTACCTGCCGAACCTTATTGTGAGATAGCGTTGCGGAGTACAACATCGTTTGCCGCTCTGGACTACAAGCAGCAATAATCAGTTGAACGTCTTCACTGAAACCCATATCCAACATTCGATCGGCTTCATCCAAAACCAGAACTTCCAGCGTGTCAAGATAGGTAAGTCCCTGCCCTATCATTTCAACCATTCTGCCGGGCGTGGCAATAATCAGTTCTGGATTCTTACGCAGTAGAACCCGCTGTTTCGATCGTTTTTCACCACCTATAACGAGACCGAAACGTAATTGCGTATAACTGGCAACAGCCAAACAATCACTATGAATTTGACGCGCAAGTTCGCGTGTAGGCACAAGTATAAGTGCGCGCGTACCCTCTTTATTATCTTCTGTATCCAACAATCGTTGAAATAACGGCAGTAAAAATGCCAGTGTTTTACCACTACCTGTTTTAGCACTTACCAGCAAATCATGTCCTTGTAATGCTAAGGGGATTGCTTCTTCTTGAACTTTGGTAGCATCTGTTATGCCCTGTTTTTCCAAACCAATATGTAAGCTCTGATGTACTATTAAATCTTTTAACACGGAATTAACCTGTGGTTACGCTATCCCTTATTCTACCTCAGGCCGTGTTGGACCATACAAGAATCCACTAAGTCGAGATTAAAAAGTTCATCGCAACAGTTTTGCCTCTGTTACTATTAATCATTTATCCAATTCAGTTCACCAATTGATATAAAGATGATTAAAATTGGAAAAATCAACTCAATGGAAGTAAAGCGCATAACTGAAATCGGCGCTTATCTGGATGCAGAGCATTTAGGCGATGTATTGCTACCCAAACAGTTTGTGTCCACTACTTGTAAATCAGGTGAGTTACTTGAAGTTTTTCTTTTCAAAGACGCTGAAAGCCAACTGACCGCATCCAGAAAAATTCCCTTGGTGCAATTGGATCAATGTGCCTACTTGAAAGTCGTCTCGGTTAATCGGATAGGTGCCTTTCTCGACTGGGGCTTGTCAAAGGATTTATTTGTACCCATTAAGCAGCAGCGCACACCAATGCAAGTTGGTAAATCTTACGTTGTTACGGTTTATCTGGATGAATGGACTCAACGACTAGCTGCTTCTTCTAAATTAGATGAATATTTGAATGAATATTCCACCGAGTTTAAAACAGGACAAGCCGTGGATCTAATCATCTTTGGACAGAGTGAACTTGGCTTTAAGGCAACAATTAACCATACACATCTCGGTTTGATTTTCACATCAGATGTCTTTCAGTCACTTGAGGTTGGGCAAAAAATCAAGGGCTTTATCAAAAATCTGCGACATGACTACAAGATTGATCTTACCCTGCAAAAACCGGGAAAGCAGCTGCGTGACAATTTACAGATTAGAATACTTGATCACTTAGCAGCACAAGGTGGTCATAGTGACATCACCGATAAAAGTCCACCGGAGAAAATCTATGCAGTTTTTTCGGTAAGCAAGGCTAATTATAAGAAGGCTTTGGGCGCTTTGTATCGACAAAGGAAAATCATCTTGGATAAACAGAGAATTACACTTGTTTAAATCCTATGAATAACCGGAAATCACAACTACGATAATGCAGATTCAATGGTTCCCGGGCCATATGCACAAGGCTCGTAAGGAGATAAAAAAAATTCTACCGCAGGTGGATCTGATAATAGAAGTACTCGACGCACGGATTCCCTTCAGCAGTGAAAACCCGATGATAAAGCAACTGCGCGAAGGCAAACCTTGTATTAAATTACTGAATAAATTTGATCTCGCTGATCCCACATTAACTTACCGTTGGCAAGCACACTTTGAAACCGAGCAAGGTGTGAAAACACTGGCTACATGCAGAGACGATAGTAAAAGCATTCGTCAGATATCAGGTCTTTGTCGAAAAATGCTGCCGAGCTACAAAAATGGCTTAAAACCAATCCATACTCTGATTTTAGGCATACCCAATGTTGGAAAGTCAACTGTGATTAATGTTTTGGCTGGGAGAAGCATTGCGAAAACGGGAAATGAGCCGGCTGTAACAAAAACTCAGCAACGTATTAAATTGGATTCGGGTATTACATTATCTGACACCCCAGGTGTGCTCTGGCCCAATGTGGAGAACAAGAATACTGGTTACAGATTGGCATCAACAGGTGCAATTAAGGATACAGCAATCGACCATACTGATGTAGCCCTGTTTGTTATTAATTATCTGCTAAGTCATTATCCGAACAAGCTAAAAGAACGGTACTTTCTTGATCAATTACCGAAATCTGCGGTTGATACCCTGGAACTCATCGGGAAAAAGCGTGGCTGTTTGGGAGCAGGGGCATTAGTGGATTTTGATAAAGCTGCGAAAATTGTATTAAGAGAGCTACGCTCTGGCACGTTGGGATCATTTACCATGGAAACACCTGAAATCATGTTGCAAGAGCTTGCAGAGCTCAAGGTTATTCAACAGCAAAAAGCTGAAAAGAAAAATGCGCGTGAACAACGACGCAAAAAGAAGTCACATTAGTTGTAAAAGAAAATTAAAAAATACATCCCGATAGCATGGCCAACATGAGGCCAGCCGGAAAGCGCATGATGAAGTTCTGCTGCCAGGCTGGCGATTGCAATCACATAAATTAAGTCATAAAAAAGTTCGAGGGGAGTTGTAGCCCTATAAACCTCTCTCAGGTCGCGAGAAATAATTTGATTTTATAAAATATTTAATTTGTTTTTTGCCAATCATGAATATGATAGCAAGGCATTATACAGAGGCGATTTACCCATACTTAAGCAACTAATCAATTTAAAACTTGCCATTGTGATTCTCCCATTCGCTACTCGGAGGAATCGACTCGATAGTGTCCCAATGTTCTACAAGCCTGCCATCCGCGATACGAAAGAGATCATAGAACGCGCTGTGGACTCCTCCAAAGAAACCTTCACTTACAGAAAGCACAAAACTCCCCTCTGCAAGCAGGCGATGGATTTGATTATATTGTATCCTGATGTTCTGTTCGGATGTAGTCTCTAGCGCAGATTGAAGTTCTGGGACTCCATCTGTGATACTCGGACTATGTTGGGTAAAATGTCCCTGATCGAAGTAAAGGTCTAGTTTCTCAAAACGACGATTGATAAGGATGTCATCAACAAAGCATCGCACAATTTCCCGATTAACCTCAGTCTGGGGGAGATCCATCGCTACAGTCGGCCCATCAACCATGCTATGGCCGGAGGGATTCGGTCCTTGTCTCAACTGGATGTTGTCCCAGTGTTCAACAGCCAGATCATCCTCAAAACGGAAAACTTCGAAGCCGATATTCGAGCTGCCGAAGTCATATTCGGTATGGGCGAAAACATAATCGCCATCCTCGAATATACGCACAATACTGACACGCGGAGCGCTTTTAGAAAGACGCTTAAACAGTGCCGCCAGACCTTCGCTCCCTTCGTGAGTCTGAGGGTTGTGCTGAATGTATTTAGCCTCATTGACCACGGTTAATGATAACGGGTCACCCGTTTCGATGCCTTTCAGTAATGAGTATATCTGGTCTTTTCTGTTTGAGCTCATGAGTAACTCTGCTGACTCTCTCTGTTCGATTGATATTTATGTTATCAGGACGGTTCAGGTCGCCAGGGGTACGGCCCCAGGAACTCATCGGAAAGTATTCTCCAGATATTCATTTCCAGCCATTGCTCGTACATGGCCCAATCCTTGTATTTGGGTAATTTCAATACTTTGGGTATCAGGAAAGGATTGGTGCCCTTTTTCAGTTCTGCATAAAACCCGGCTCTCAAGTCTCTGACATATTGTAATTGTAGAGTTACATCCTGTTTGCTTCCACCGGCAAGGGGATCATTATTAGCATTGTGAGAAAATACGGCTTTGTCGAAATCCAACTGCAAAACCTCATTGAGACTCCTCTCCCATTCACGAATATTGAAGTCGGGTACAATGGTAAAAGCCACCCGATTGGGCGTTACGAGATCAGCAATGTAGGCAATTTTAAATTGCGGCAGTAAAAAGATGGTCATACCCAAACCATGGTTCATTCCCAGATAGTGAAGCTCGACCTTGGTTCCACCCAGTTCAACATCTTTTTGCTTACCTGACCATGATTGCTTTGGGATAGCCATGTCCCGACCCGTATTAGCCTTCATCCATTCATACGCCTCAGCATGAGCAATGGTGACAGCGCCTTCATCCAGCAACACTTGTCCACCACTGGCGTGATCCCAGTGGTTGTGGCTATGAAAAGCGTATTTAATGGGTTTATCAGTGATTTTTTTAATTTCAGCGACCATGGCAGTTGCATGCAAAGTATTCACTGTTTCAAATACTATAACTCCGGATTTTGTAACAACAAACATGGAAATGTATTCACCGCTCGTTGTGAACGTATAGACGCTATCAGCTATTTGCGTCGTTTTTGATTGATGTTCTTGTGCGAAAACTAATGTAGACATGAGAAATACACAGAGCACCAAGCACCGTGTGAACGACAGAATTAATGTGGTCATTTCAAAATCTCCTCCAGACTGCGGTTGTTTGGATGGTTCAGATGATGTTCGAACATCGATTTCACACTCCACCCTGGATTAAAGCTAGAAAGTGAGTGAATTCATCCATAATATTATATTTCATCAAGCAAACTAACATATTGCGATTAATGTAATAAAGTCCTAGAATGCAATACCTAATTGCGTAAACAGCAATAAGCATGAATAATCTTGAGAAAGCATTTCTTCAGGTTGTGGAAGCGGGTAGCTTCAAGGCAGCGGCCGAGCATCTCAACCTTGAGCCTTCATCACTAAGCCGGAAAATAGCGGCACTCGAAGCACGCTTGAAAGTCAAACTACTGTACCGATCAACAGCGAGAACCCGTCCAACGGAACTCGGACAGAGCTATTACGACGGACTACGCCGTATCATCGACGAGCAAATGGCTCTTGAAGAAGAAATCATTAGCGGTGTCAGCACGATCAAAGGCCGACTGAGAATAGGGTCAACCCTGGATTTAGGCGAGCAATTCATCGTTCCGGTTACGCTCGACATGCAAAAACAGGCACCTGAATTGTCGATCGAACTGATACTGGGTAGTGATATCGATGATCTGGCCGAAAAGAATCTGGATGTAGCCATCCGTATCGGACCCTTGCCTGACTCCAATCTGATTGCAAAATCGCTCGGCGAAATTCCGAGAATTCTTGTTGCCAGTCCTGAGTATCTAAAAACTAGCGGCGTACCAAAGACCCCTGACGATCTAATCAATTGCAACTGTGTTTTGTACTCCCCCGCCCAGGCCAAAAGTGATATCGAATTTTCTAGCGGGACGAGAGTCCCTTATTCGAAACTAACGAGTAATGTTGCTGTTAATAGCTTGCGCGCCATACATGCCTTAGTAAAGGGTAGCGCGGGAATCCACTGCGGCCCGACCTGGTTATATATGGAAGATTTAAAAAAAGGAAGTCTTATCAGGCTTTTACCATCACATCCTGTGACGGGATTCGCCGTCTATGCTGTGTATACGTCGCGTTCTTTTCTTCCTAAGAAAACAAGCGAATTGATAAAGCGACTATCTAAACAAATACAGTATAACAATAAAGCTACCTCCAATTTATAAATCTAAAAGTGGTTGTCAGGGTAATAGTGTATTTAGAGAGTTTTTTGTTTTCCCAAATAACACTATTAGAGAGTATGAAGACTTCTAGCTGCACCTATAGCACTCTGAACTTTATTCCCAACTACCCCATTAAATGACGGCTCTCAGGCTCCAGAAATCAAATTCTATGGCGTCTGTCATTTGATCGATGGCTTAAAACCGCCAATTGCTCTTGGTAATCACATTTCTACGCATTAGTCTATACAGTTTAAATTCAAGCCAATTTCTTATAACGAACGCGATGTGGTTGTACTGCAGCATCACCCAAACGTTGCTTTCGATCTGCTTCATATTCGGTATAATTCCCTTCGAAATAAACTATACTTGAGTCATCCTCATAAGCAAGGATATGTGTTGCCACGCGGTCAAGAAACCAGCGATCATGTGAAATAACAATTGCGGAACCTGGAAAATCCAGCAATGCCTCTTCTAACGCACGCAGGGTCTCTACATCCAAATCATTGGACGGTTCATCGAGTAATAACACATTCCCGCCTTCTTTCAAGGTAAGTGCCAGGTGTAATCTGCCCCGCTCGCCACCTGAAAGGTCTTTGACAAATTTTTGTTGGTCTGAACCTTTAAAGTTAAATCGTCCGCAGTAGTTACGAGAAGGTATTTCATAATTATTAATACTTATTATATCTGAACCTTGTGAGATAACTTCAAAAACACTTTTATTATCATCAAGATCCTCTCGGCCTTGATCAACCCAGGCAAGTTGCACAGTTTCTCCTTTCTCAATAGTGCCACTGTCAGGTTGCTCTTGTCCCATAATCATACGAAATAGCGTTGATTTTCCTGCACCGTTACCTCCAATTACACCCACAATTGCACCCTTTGGTACACTAAAACTCAGGTTATCGATTAATAAACGATCTCCGTAGCCTTTTTTAACGTTTTTGAATTCCAGCACCTTATCGCCTAACCTTTCTCCCGGGGGGATATAAATTTCGTTAGTCTCACTGCGTTTTTGAAACTCTCGGGATTGCATTTCTTCGAATCGTGCCAGCCTTGCTTTGGATTTGGATTGACGTGCCTTAGCACCTTTACGCACCCATTCCAGTTCTGCCTTCATGGCTTTTGCATGAGCGCTCTCCTGTTTGGCTTCATCAGCAAAGCGTTTCGCTTTGATCTCCAGCCATCCTGAATAATTGCCTTCATGGGGTATACCTTGCCCTCGATCAAGCTCAAGAATCCATCCTGCTACATTATCCAGAAAGTAACGATCATGCGTAATTGCAACCACTGTACCTGTGAAACCATGTAGAAAATGTTCTAACCAGGCAACTGAATCTGCATCCAAGTGGTTGGTCGGCTCATCAAGCAGTAACATATCCGGCGCTGATAATAATAATCGACATAATGCAACTCTACGTTTTTCTCCACCGGATAGAACTTCTATTTTTGCTTCCCATTCTGGCAGACGCAAGGCATCGGCAGCGATTTCCAATTGCCGATCCAGATTATGTCCATCGGCGGCTTGAATAATGGCTTCTAACTTTGCCTGCTCGGCGGCCAAAGCATCAAAATCAGCGTCTGGTTCGGCATAGGCAACATACACTTCGTCAAGGCGTTTCTGAACTGACTTTAATTCATCAACCGCTTCTTCAACGACTTCACGCACTGTTTTGCTTGGGTCCAATTCAGGTTCCTGCGGAAGGTACCCAATTTTGATACCGGGCATGGGACGAGCTTCACCATCTATTTCGGTATCTACGCCCGCCATAATGCGTAACAATGTGGATTTTCCAGCACCATTCAGTCCCAAAACTCCAATTTTTGCACCAGGAAAAAAGGATAAGGATATATCTTTAAGAATTTGACGTTTGGGTGGCACAATCTTGCCTACCCGATTCATACTATATACGTACTGTGCCATTATCTGTTCCTAACAATGTATTTCCTACTCAGTGAATTAACCGTAAAAGGCCCATTCACTGATTGTAGATTCTTATAATCGATCATCTAACGGCGTATACTCACGTTGCGCATGTCCCGTGTACAATTGGCGGGGGCGACCAATTTTTTGCTTCGGGTCTTCAATCATTTCGCGCCATTGTGCAATCCAGCCCACAGTACGCGCAAGAGAAAATAATACGGTAAACATAGAGGTCGGAAATCCTAATGCCCGCAGAGTAATACCAGAGTAAAAATCAATATTAGGGTAGAGTTTTTTCTCAATAAAGTAGGGGTCGTTTAGCGCAACGTTCTCAAGCTCATGCGCAATATCGAATAAGGGATCATCCGTTATATTGAGTTCCTTAAGCACTTCATGAGCAGTTTGCTGCATGATTTTGGCACGCGGGTCATAATTTTTATAAACACGATGCCCAAAGCCCATCAAACGAAATGGGTCACTCTTGTCTTTTGCCCGCGCAACAAACTCCGGAATCCGATCCGCAGTACCTATTTCCGCCAGCATATTCAATGCCGCTTCGTTAGCTCCACCATGAGCCGGACCCCATAAGCAAGCTATACCAGCTGCAATTGCAGCGAACGGATTTGCACCGGATGAGCTGGCCAGTCGAACTGTTGACGTGGATGCGTTTTGCTCATGATCAGCATGAAGAATAAAAATTCGATCCATTGCACGCGCCAGAACAGGGTTTACTTTATATTCTTCACTAGGAACTGAAAAGCACATGTGCAAGAAATTGCTTGCATAATCCAAGTCATTACGCGGATAGACAAACGGCTGACCTCTATGATATTTATAGGCCAAAGCCGCAATCGTGGGAAGTTTTGCAATCATACGGCGGCTGGCAACCTCTCGTTGCTCAGGGTCATTTATATCCGTGGAATCATGATAAAAGGCCGAGAGTGCGCCTACCACACCAACCATAATCGCCATCGGATGTGAGTCCCGGCGAAATCCGGTAAATACTTTTAGCATCTGCTCATGCAGCATAGTATGGTAGGTGATAGCATGCTTAAAATCGGCGTACTCCTGTTTACCCGGCAACTCTCCGTAGAGTAATAAATAGCAAGTTTCAAGAAAGTGTCCGTGTTCAGCCAGCTGATCAATGGGGTAACCTCGGTGTAGTAATATTCCTTTGTCACCGTCAATGAAGGTAATTTGTGATTCGCAGCTCGCTGTTGAAGTGAATCCAGGATCCAAGGTGAATGCACCTGAATCTCTGTATAAGCTGGTAATATCAATCACGTCCGGACCAAGCGATCCTTTTTTAACAGCCAGCTTATATTCCTTGCCTTTGTAGTGTAATGACGCAGTTTCCGACATATTATTTCCTCATTAAATGGCGCAATTTTAACGGGTATAGTTTCTGACTTTCCACTTCGCCATTCTTATTAAAATTATAGGGATTTGATTGTAACAGTTATGGGTGTTTTCTGGAAAAATACCAGCAAATGAAATTTAGCCCAGGGCCATCATCGGAATCGGCATGATTCCAAGAGGCTGATTGAGAATATCAGAGTGACCGTGGGCCCTCTACAAGCTGTAAGATCAAATCTCCGTCAGCCGCTTGTAAAGCATGTCCAAAACCTGCAATTACGCTACGCGCCAATCCGCGTAACGCATACACAGACTCAAGGTGCTGACTTTCCGGCGGAACAATCAAATCACTGGAGACCCCATAGGCATGTGTCCTTACTATGGACACGTACTCGATTCGCGGGTGCTGCTGACGGTTCAATGCAAATAATAAGGAACCCGGTTCTTCAGGTAGTAGATCGCTATAGAGTTGCTCAGAGCGGTTAATAGTGCCAGCACCCATGAATGGAGTGAAATAAGCCAAGGGACTATTGGCTGTAAGCACACCGAGTAAAGCTGTATTTGTTCCAAGATGTGGGGATGCAATTGTGATTAACTGTTTTACTGGCAGAGCAGTGTAAGCGTTGATTAACATACCTCTAGCGACGACTCCACCCGCCGAGTGAGCAACTAAAATCAGGGCTTCTCCTGGATAAGCTTCAATTAACTTAAGCAAATAATTTTCAAGTGCCGTGGATTGAAGAAGTAACGGAAACTCACCCGGCAATTGCACAGTAATAAATTTATTGGACTCTCTAACAGGTTTCGCAACCAATACAGGTTTCCCGGATACCATGATCAATGCACCTGCCTCGCGCCACCCTGCATGGATTAGTCGATTATTTATCCCTGCACGCTTCCAATCGCCAGCATCACCTTGATAGCCATGAATAAGTACTAAAATATCCGCACTGACTGAATTTAATACAGCACAGTTGAGAATAAGAAAAATCAGTTTTGTCAGACGTATGGCCATCTTTTTCACGTTAATATATTCACCATTGATTCACCTGAAGTTGCAATACAATCGATCTAGAGTAGTGTTTTATACAAAGTGTACGGTTAGAAAGCCAGTAAAAATACGAGTGCAAGGTGCAGGGAATGGTTGGCCCTTTTCTAGGACTGCAAAGCTTCCCGCTCCTGCTCACGCCCCTGACCTACGTCCATGTAGGCCACACCGCAATCGTGCTTTTAATGGCTTCCGCAGGGCGAGCCGTGAGAGGCTATCTGCAGTGTTGCGCCCTCTTGAGGTAGAGTGATGACTACCTGCACGAGGACACACCGGCAGTTGACTCTCTCAGCTCGTCTAACTGTGCATTTTGTGTAAAACACTACACTAACTTATGAATAATACCGTATTAGCACCTCATTCGCCTATGGCAATAAATTGAGTCAGTAGTACCGAGAATAAAACCAGTGTCTGTGCACCTGAAAAGGAGCCGCGAGGTAAGTTTATCTGCTATGCTGACACAAATTAACCAAGGTACGATTGTTGAATCAACAGCTTCTCGAGCAAAGCGTGTGTATCGCACTACTGGAGGACATCGGTGATGGTGACGTAACTGCGCAGCTTATACTCGAAAAAGAACGTTCAAACGCTGCCATCGTTGCCCGAGAACAGGCAATAATATGTGGCTGTGATTTTGTCAGCGAGGTATTCAGGCAATTAGATGACACTGTGAACCTGGACTGGAAAGTAAAGGATGGTCAGTCAGTCGAGTCAGATGAAACACTCTGTGAATTGCAGGGGAGTTCACGCAGCCTCTTGACCGGCGAACGCACGGCACTAAATTTTTTACAGACACTCTCAGGAACAGCTACCCAGACCCACTTATTTGTCGAAGCAATAAGTAAACATCCAGCAAAATTACTCGATACCCGTAAGACCATTCCTGGACTCAGGTTTGCCCAGAAGTACGCTGTTATCTGCGGTGGTGGATACAATCATCGAATAGGTTTGTTTGATGCATTTCTAATTAAGGAGAATCATATAGCTGCATCAGGTGGAATTGCACAAGCGGTAGTGTCAGCTCAAAAACTCGCTCCCGATCTTTTACTAGAAGTTGAAGTTGAAACCTTCGAACAGCTTGATGAAGCGGTTGCATCAGGAGTTAATCGTATATTACTTGACAATTTTACACTTGAGAAAATGCGTAGCGCAGTTAACCGGGTAGGCGATAAAGTAGAGCTGGAAGCATCTGGAAATATTACTTTAGAGACTATTCTTGCAGTTGCTAAAACCGGGGTTGACTATATATCGACTGGATCTATCACTAAGCATGTCACCGCAATAGATTTATCGATGCGATTTAAAGATTAACCGGGAGGGTGTCCCGGTAATTGTTCAGCGAGATCGTCAAGAACTATTCTCAAAGCAAACTCCATACTGGGGGCCTTAGGCCGTTTCGCCTTATAGCCACCATTGGCAAAAGTGTTTAACGTTGCTATGGTTAGTGCTCCGGTAAAACTCTTACCGTGATATGTGATGTACTCTCGCTGATTTGTAGGGGCCGTTTCGCGAAGATTCTGCCAAACAAGTTGCCCTGTATTCAAGTTATAAACTTTTGCAGATACAGTTACAACTCGTTGACTGGATAATACAACTTTGCTTTGATCTGGAATGATTTCACCTTTTACATTACGCACTGAATAAAGCTTGTTAGGTAAATCCTGCTCTATATTTCGTTCAATTCGAGCAACCAAGCCATATTTCGCAATAAGCTTTGCTCGCCTGAGTAGTTCTTTTTCAGTAAAACCCAGCTCATTGAACTGCTGATAATTGTTCAGGACGGTCTGGTAATTTATACCTAGTTTTTGTCTAACATCAATTGCCGAAATCAGAGGATATAGATGCTTCTTCCTCTTAACCGATTGCTCAAAGCTTTTAGCCCAACTCAAATAACGGTAAGAGGGATTTTTATTCTCAGAGGTCACTACACCAATAATGGCCAGCCCACCTTTCTGAATCGAGTGAGGGTTAAAACTTCTGTGGTGATAATTATGCTGAGGTGAGACACATGAAGATAAAGGCGCAATTATAAGCACCACCAACGGATAAATTTTTATCTTAGGTATGTTCATTCTCATAAAGACTAAAAATCTTTGTGGCATCCCATTGTTTTAAAAAACTTTATCATCCAAAGCGCAACAAGGAATCCATATAGCAGACCAAAATGACATCACTACCTCAGGCAAACTGTGATACTCTAATTAAAGCAACAAGATCAGCAATAGCAAGTTTTTATTTAATTTAGTTGGATTTGCTATAAAAATCACGCCCTCATAAGGCTAATTTAGCCTCGGTTACGCTTGGCAACACGTAGCCTCAACGCGTTCAATTTAATAAAACCCTCTGCATCTGCTTGATTATACCTACCATCATCTTCTTCAAAAGTTGCGATATTCTCATCGTACAAACTTTGATCGGATTTTCGACCCACAACACTGACATGCCCCTTATATAATTTCAAACGAACAATACCGTTGACAAATTCCTGTGATGAATCTATGGCTGTTTGTAGCATTTTTCGCTCTGGACTCCACCAATAGCCGTTGTAGATCAAGGCAGCATATCTGGGCATCAGCTCATCTTTTAAATGAGCAACTTCGCGATCAAGGGTAATCGATTCAATAGCCCTGTGCGCTCTGAGCATGATGGTGCCACCGGGCGTTTCATAACAGCCTCGGCACTTCATGCCTACATAGCGATTTTCTACTATATCCAATCGACCGACACCATGTTTACCACCCACATGGTTAAGCATGGTCAGGACTTGTGCGGGCGATTTGTCCTCACCATCAATCTGAGTTATATCCCCACCCCTAAATGTTAGTTCAATATACTGGGCAATCTCTGGTGCCTTTTCAGCAGACGTTGTCCACAACCACATATCTTCCTTGGATTCTGCCCAGGGATCTTCAAGCACATCACCTTCGTAAGAGATATGTAACAAATTAGCATCCATCGAATAAGGAGACTTGGAGCCTTGTTTCTTTTCAATAGGGATTCCATTGTTTTCAGCATATTCGAGTAACTTCTGACGCGAGTTCAATTGCCATTCCCGCCAAGGTGCAATCACACGAATCTCCGGATTCAAGGCATAGGCACCAAGCTCAAACCGCACTTGATCATTTCCTTTGCCCGTTGCACCGTGAGATATAGCATCAGCCCCGGTTTCTGCAGCTATTTCTACCAATCGTTTTGCAATAAGCGGTCGTGCAATCGAGGTCCCCAGCAGATACTCTCCCTCATAGATTGTATTTGCCCGAAACATAGGATAGACAAAGTCACGCACAAATTCTTCACGTAGATCTTCAATATAGATTTCCTTAATACCTTGTGCCTGGGCCTTTTCCCGTGCGGGTTCAAGTTCTTCGCCTTGGCCTAAATCAGCAGTAAAAGTTACCACTTCACAGCCGTATTCTTCACCGAGCCACTTCAGAATAATTGAAGTATCAAGACCACCTGAATACGCAAGCACTACCTTTTTCACTGACAACATTAAATCCTACTCCATAAAAATCAAACCATAAAACCCGACCAGAAAAGCCAGGTTCTTGATAAGTGCTGATTAACAACGAAGGTATTTTACGACGAGTGGCTTATCAAGGCTATGGGGCAAAGAAAATAAATGAAGGTAAAGCCATTTTCATGAGAGACTCACCGTGCTTTTTCTCAATCAATTGAGACAAGTCATCATCTTCAAAAAACAGCAAATAGTTGAGACCTTTTAGCAATAGATGCTTTTTGTCAGGCGGCTCCTTGTTGAGGCAATGTTCCAGCGATAGTAATTGTAATCTGTGAATTATCAGGGTTAGGTGTTTTTACTACAAACTGTGAGCTACTGACGGTACTGATTCGTGAGTGTTTCTCGATAGGAAATATTTAGACCCTATGCCTATTTGGCAAACTAAACTACAAAATAAGGAACAATTGTGAAGATCAAAAAATTCTCAATTACTGCATACTGTATTTTATTACATCTTTTTATCGGCATCATTATTGTAAAAACAAATTTTATTGATAAAGTTCGCTGGCACCTTGGTTTTCAACAAAATGAAATTAGTGATTACTATTTACAACTGGTCGAGTTTCAAAAAAGGATTGATCAAGTTTTACCCGACAAACGACTTATTTTTATAGGCGACAGTTTGATCCAAGGGCTATATGTGCAAGCTGTTGCAGAAAACGCTGTAAATTATGGTATTGGCAATGATACAACGGAAGGGGTTTTAAGGCGTATCCCACAATACGCTTCGCTAAGTAAGGCATCAGCTGTCGTAATAAGCATTGGTATTAATGATCTGGAATTTCGCAGTAGTCAGCAATTTGCAGACAACTACCAGAGAATCTTAAACAAAATCCCTACTCAAACAAACATTATTGCAAATGAGATTCTTCCTATAAATGAATCAGCAGAATTAAGTGATAAAATCAGCAATTCTGATATCAGACAGTCAAATATATATCAAACAAAAGTGTGAAAAGCGAGTTAAATGTCAATTTCTGACACTATCCACGCAACTAACCAACGATGTAGGTAATTTACGCCCGGACTTTCATATTGGAGGCGGAGTTCACCTCAATAAAGCCGGGAATCGAATATGGATCAAGGCGCTTAGGGCATTCATAAATTAGCAGCTTGTTGAAAATACCTTCTGACGACTTCATAATTCGGCGTAAATTCAGGCCCAAAATACTCATTTTCCTCGTGTCAGCTGCGTATTTTCTCCTGATTTTAGCTTGACACTTATTCAGAGACTTTCCAATTGACTGTTAGACGAATGACAAGAATTATTGAACCTGTCGAGCGTTCGCCAATAATCTAAGCATCAAATGATTGACCAATTCTTCTCGCATTTCAGAGCGCAATATATCTGCTTCATCCGCCTTGCCTAATACTCCTGTTCTATCATATGTGTATTCTCGAATAACAGACACCGTATTGGCACGCTGCTCCGGGTCATATTTTGCGCGTGTCCCATCAAAACTCTTTGCGATTTGCATCTCAACCGAATGACGTAATTCGTATTCACTTACCCGGCCTGTACTCTCAACCGAGACGATTCGTTGAGATTGCTCCTCGTTCTTTAAACGAACTAGAATGTTGGCTTTCTCCCTATCATTAATAACCGTAAATTTCCTTTCGGTCAATGCAATGCGTAACCTCCGAGCTATGGGTACGGAATTATCTGCACTTATAAAAAAAGTTCCAATATCAGTTGTTTGTGTAATACTGCCCCTGGGTGCAAATCCGCAGGAAAGTGGAAAATAGAGGGTTAGCAGCAAACATATAGTTCGTGTTTTCATAAGTATGTTACAAGCCCCATAACAATGTTTAACATACCGCGATGATAGACAATACAAAAGATCAATATTAGTATCGACGAAAATACAAAACCACAATGATCAATCTGACCACAGAAATAGACGATTCCCGAGGTATTATTAATAGATAGACTATCTGTTACTGTGCAATCGGCTGCAAGATTTGTTCATTGATTTCCACTACGGCCTTGCTGCTAAGATGCCTAACCAAAGCCTGATATTCTGCATTCCCAATTTGATCAGGCGTAATCCCCTGGGTACTTACTAGCTTTTCGTCCTCAACAATTTTACCATCAGTAACTGAGCGTAGCGAAAAAACGACTTGATCACCATTTGTTAGTTCAACAACACCGTATTGATTTTTTGAATCATTTGGCTTTGGCATTTTAAACAATGCATCCACCAATACTTTGTCATCTTCAACACTTGCTCGTTTGACCTCTTTTGCAAGTGCAAAAACACCACCTAATTCCTCGGCCACATTGCTCCCCCGCTCCCCAGACTCTATTTTTTCTTTTGCTTTTCCCGCAATGCTGACTAGCACATCCTTTGCAGTCTTGCTTTTTAGCAACTCAGAAATTTCTAATTGTACTTCATCCAATGTTTTTGGGCGGGGGTCTTCGTGATCTTTAACCCGCAGTACAACAGCATGATTTTCTCCTAACTCAATTACAGGAGAATTATTGCCCTGAGTCAAAACTTCCGCAGCCAGAGCTGCGTTAATTATTTTAGGATTAGCTGCTACCCCTGTTTTAGTCAGCCGATCGATCCAATCAGATTCCAACACTTCAAAATTTCCAGACTCGGCAGCAGGAATCAATGAATCTGGATTCTCATAGGTCTGATTAGAAAGGATTTCATTCTTATCAAAGAATATTTCATCTGATTTTTGCTGTTTTAAAAGTGTAATAATTTCCCCTTTCACAACCGGGAAGTCTTTACCATGTGCCGCTTTAATATCATCCAAACGAATTATGTGATAACCAAAACTGCTTCTTACAGGATCAGAGACTACACCTTTTTCCATATTATAAGCAGTCTCTTCAAAAGCTGGCACCATAGCGCCACGGCCAAAAAATCCTAAACTACCACCATTTTCTTTTGAACCAGGATCTTCCGAATACTCTTTTGCCAAATCCTCAAATTTATCACCGGCATCCAACTTCTTCTTTATTTCCTGGATTCGTTTTAGCTTATCAGCCACTTCTTTTTCATCCGCATCTTCAGGCAGTGTCAGCAGTATGTGTGAGGCTGATCGTTCTTCAGGCACACGATAATTATCATTGTTATCATCAAAATATATCTTTGCGTCCTCCTCGCTAATATCGATATCAGCTTGAAGCGTCTCTGAACTAAGCTCGATATATTCCAATTTTACCCGTTCCGGATGGGTAAAAATGTCTTTATTATCTTCAAAGTACTGAGCAATTTCCTCATTACTAATTTCTGTTTTTTCCAGGATTGGAGCTAGCTCAAATGTTATGTAGTCTGCATTTCTGGTTTGGTTAATGAGCTTTAAAACAGATCCAGTTTCATTAGGTAATACAAAATTAGACTGAACAATTCCATCTCTCAAGCTAATTTGAGCTAAATCCTGCCTAAACTGATTCTCAAATGAGTCAACTGTATACCCTGCGGACCTAAGTTGCATTTCATAGCGTTCACTATCAAAACGACCATCCACTTGAAATGCTTCGGTTTGGGTAATTGCTTTTGCTAAAGATATATCCGACACCACAACTTCGTGGTCTCGAAGTAATTGCGCAACAACCTGACTTGTAATGACACTGTCCAGCGCCTGCTTTCGCATTAAGTCATCATTAGCAAAGCCTTCAGGGATTTTTCCACCAAACGCCTGTCTAAGGCGATTTCTCTGCATATTCAACTCACGATCGAATACCTGGACGGGTACTTCCTCCCCATCTATTTTAACGGCGAAGGATGAGCCGCCATTTCCAAAGTACGAGTTGATTCCAAAAAATGCAAAGGGTGCGCATATAAAAATTATCAACAAATACTTGAAAAATTTTGAATTTTTTATGCTCTCGCGCATGCGGGTTAACATGACAAATACCTGAATACAAAACTATTAATAGTGGAAAGAAAAGTATAGCTGAAGTAGCAGTAATTAAACCAAAAAAGGCGCCATTAGGCGCCCTATGCTTTTCTTAGGTGGCGGAGCGGACGGGACTCGAACCCGCGACCCCCGGCGTGACAGGCCGGTATTCTAACCAACTGAACTACCGCTCCTCAATCTATGGTGGGTGCTGAGGGATTTGAACCCCCGACCCTCGCCTTGTAAGGGCGATGCTCTCCCAGCTGAGCTAAGCACCCGAGGAAAGCGCGCTAGTTTACTGCATCTTTAAGTGATTTTCCAGCTTTAAAGCTTGGGATATTGGATGCTGCAATCTGGATTGGATCGCCGGTACGTGGGTTACGGCCTTGACGAGCTTCGCGGTGACGTACAAGGAATGTACCAAAACCAACTAGCGTTATTTGCTCACCATCACTAAGTGCTCCAGTAATAGACTCCAGCACTGCGTCCACAGCTTTTGCTGCTTCTGCTTTGGATAGATCCGCTTTAGAGGCAACAGCGTCTACAAATTCAGATTTGTTCATTCAGAATTTCCTCAATTCTCATTTAAATTAATAAAAACAACAGGCTGATATCCACAAGTTAGACAATCCATCTTATGGATTCATACAGTACAATAATGAATTTTGAAATTATGGGAAAATCTCGATTCTCCCAGCAAATACCGAGGTCGGTGCTAAGGAATAATCTATTCAATAATTTCAACAAGAGGTTTGCGTAACCTCAGCACGGCGAATAATACTCTATGTTTATCAAAAAGCACACCGTAGTTGTGAACAGTTCACATTTATTTTGCACGTTATTAGTAATTATACCTAATAACAAACTACTCTCACTATTTTTTCCTGGCAATAGTACATTCTGTAAGATTTACTCACGGACTGCAGCATTATAAAAATTTAGTCAATAATAATTTAGCATACACTCATTAAAACGAATTGCGTCAGACATAGCTCTCTTAAAAACTAATGATGTCGAACCGACTCATTTCCATCGTCTTTCGGATTCTCAACTGATTTTATAGTGTCAGGCTCTTTTTGATTATTCTCGGATGAACGTCCGGTTGGAGGTTTAATTAAAGCAATCTCAAGAACTTCATCAATCCAACGAACCGGCTTAATGCTCAATCCAGATAATATTTCATCAGAAATCTCTTCAAGATCTTTCTCATTCTCATGAGGAATCAAAACCGTTTTAATCCCCCCTCTTTGTGCCGCCAGCAATTTTTCCTTCAACCCGCCGATAGGTAAAACCTCCCCCCGTAATGTTATTTCACCTGTCATAGCGACATCTGCTTTAACGGGAGTACCTGTTAGTGCAGATACCATTGCTGTACACATCCCAGTGCCTGCGCTCGGGCCATCTTTAGGAGTGGCACCTTCTGGCACATGGACATGGATATCCAGATTCTCATGAAATTCAGCATCGAGTCCCAAAATGTCAGAGCGACTTCGCACTACCGTCATTGCAGCCTTTATCGATTCCTGCATTACATCTCCCAGCTGCCCTGTATAGCTTAATTTTCCTTTTCCAGGAACGACTGCTGTTTCAATAGTCAGTAATTCGCCGCCCACCTCAGTCCATGCAAGTCCGGTGACCTGGCCGACACTATCACCTTCCTCGATTTTTCCAAAACGAAATTTAATTACGCCAAGATAATCTTTTATATTCTCAGCCTTAACTACAACTTTGGAGTTTTGCTTGCTCAATAAAATTTCAGTTACTACCTTACGGCATATTTTGGAAATCTCTCTTTCAAGATTACGCACACCTGCTTCACGAGTATAACTGCGTATTATAGAAAGTATCGCTTCATCGGTAATATCCAATTCATCTTCTTTAACTCCATTGTCTTTCATCTTACGAGGGGTCAGATAACGTTTTGCAATATTTAGCTTTTCGTTTTCTGTATAACCAGGGATGCGAATAACTTCCATTCTATCCAGCAATGGACTGGGAATATTCATGGAATTAGAAGTAGCAACAAACATAATGTCAGATAAATCAAACTCAACCTCAAGGTAATGATCAACAAATGTATGATTTTGCTCTGGATCTAATACTTCAAGAAGTGCAGATGATGGATCACCGCGAAAATCCATTGACATTTTATCAATCTCATCGAGCAGTATTAATGGATTGCGTTTACCTATCTTAGATAGGTTTTGTATTATTTTGCCAGGCATGGAACCTATGTAAGTTCTGCGGTGCCCTCGAACCTCTGCTTCATCACGAACTCCTCCTAGTGCAATGCGACTAAAACTCCTACCTGTAGATCGCGCAATTGAACGCCCTAATGATGTCTTACCTACACCTGGAGGGCCTACAAGACACAAGATCGGCCCCTTGAGTTTCTTCACTCGGCGCTGTACTGCCAAATGCTCGATGATTCGCTCCTTCACTTTCTCCAAACCGTAATGATCCTCCTCAAGGACCCTTTCCGCTTCTGCTAAGTTGGACTTTAGTTTCGTTTTTGATTTCCACGGTAATCCGACAAGAGTGTCAATATAGTTTCTCACTACTGAAGCCTCTGCAGACATTGGAGACATCATTTTTAGCTTACTCAATTCCGCACTCGCTTTCTTGTGAGCCTCCTTTGACAATCCAACCTTTTCTATCTTTTCGCTGAGTTCTTCTATCTCGTTAGGTGCATCCTCCATATCACCGAGTTCTTTCTGGATGGCTTTCATCTGCTCATTCAGGTAGTACTCTCGCTGACTTTTTTCCATCTGCTGTTTAACTCGACCTCGAATACGTTTCTCTACCTGCAACAAATCAAGCTCGGAATCCATAAGACGCATCAAATGCTCAAGGCGACTACCTGTATCGATAATTTCAAGGATTTCCTGCTTTTCTTCCACCTTGAGGGATAAGTGTGCCGCGATAGTATCTGCTAACCTTGATGGTTCTTCTATGCCCGATAGGGAGGTTAGAACCTCGGAGGGCAGCTTTTTATTAAGTTTCACATATTGATTGAACAAATTGGTTACTGAGCGCGCCAGAACAGCGGTCTCTTTTTCACTTACCTTATTATCTTCTTCGAGCAAATCAATCGCTGCAGAGAAATAATCACCTCCGTGCTCTTCAAAAAACTCCGTAATTACTACACGTTGACTTCCTTCAACAAGAACCTTAATTGTTCCATCTGGTAATTTTAACAACTGTAAAATTGTAGCTAACGTACCTATCCTATGAATATCATTTTTCCCAGGATCATCCACCTCTGCACTATTTTGAGCCGCCAGAACTATTTGCTTTTTTCCTTCCATTGCGACATCTAAAGCTTTAATTGATTTGTCTCGACCAACAAACAATGGAATAACCATATAGGGGTAAACCACTACATCGCGTAGCGGCAATACCGGCAGACGGTCTTGTAAAATCACTTCTTTTTGACTAACGTCAGAATCTGGTTCTGCCACGAATTGACACCTCGAAATGTTAATTAGTAGCCAATGTATGGCCTATTAGATTAATAATGGCGGTCTTGACAGGAAAATCAAGGCCCGAAAAGTGTTTATCGGGCCTAAAGTATGAAGGGAAGGATATCTAGCAGTTGTAGGAAGAACAGGAAAAACGGTAAATATCAGTCATCTGAAGCTACTCGTTTGTACTTTTCACTCTCAATTATTTGCTCGCTCCCGTCCAATAACAAAAATGGCTTTGATTCTCCTCGTACCACGGAAGCATCAACTACAACTTTCTTCACGCTGTTCATACCTGGTAATTCATACATTGTTTCAAGTAGAACGTTTTCAAGTATTGTTCGCAGCCCACGTGCACCCGTTTTCCGTTCGCTGGCTTTCCTGGCAACTTCATAGAGAGCTTCCTGACGGAACTCGATATCGACATCATCCATAGACAATAGTTTTTTATATTGCTTGGTAATGGCATTTTTAGGTTCAGTAAGTATACGCACTAAGGCTTCCTCATCAAGCTCCCTCAGAGTTGCAATCACTGGTAATCGACCAACAAATTCCGGTATTAAACCAAATTGAATGAGATCCTCAGCTTCAATGTTTTTTAACAATTCTCCAAAACTTCGTGAATCATCTTTTGATCGCACTTCTGCCGCAAAACCAATACCACCTTTTTCAGACCTATCTCGTATGATTTTATCCAGTCCTGCGAATGCACCGCCAACAATAAATAAAATGTTCGAGGTATCAACCTGCAAAAATTCCTGCTGAGGATGCTTTCGTCCACCCTGCGGGGGTACAGACGCAACAGTGCCCTCAATTAGCTTAAGTAACGCTTGTTGCACACCTTCTCCTGACACATCCCGAGTTATAGATGGGTTATCGGATTTACGGGAGATTTTATCGATTTCGTCTATGTAGACAATTCCATTTTGCGCCTTATCAACATCATAATCACATTTTTGCAGGAGTTTTTGGATAATATTTTCTACATCCTCACCTACATAACCTGCCTCAGTCAACGTAGTAGCATCTGCAATTGTAAAGGGTACATTAAGTAGTCTGGCAAGCGTTTCAGCCAGCAGAGTCTTACCGGAACCAGTTGGACCTATGAGTAAAATATTACTTTTTGCCAGCTCAACATCATCTTTTCCAGCTTTATATTCGAGTCGTTTATAATGATTATAAACTGCAACAGATAGAACTTTTTTAGCGGCTTCTTGACCAATTACATACTCGTCAAGAATTTCTTTAATTTCATGAGGCTTGGGAAGGTCGCTGCCAGAGGTAGTTGCCTGCTCCTGCATCTCTTCCGTGATAATATCATTGCACAGATCAACACACTCATCACATATAAATACCGATGGTCCTGCGATTAGCTTACGTACTTCGTGCTGACTCTTACCGCAAAATGAACAATATAGTAGTTTCCCATCTTCATGCGATTTGTCTTCTCGGTCACTCATGTAAAAAACCTCTTTTTAGCCTAAAGCCAACCTTGCCGTTTTTCTCATCAACTTTCAAGCGCCTATTGAATAAACTCCAGCAATGCAAAAACCCGTCACAGAATAGATAAGAACACCATCACGAAAACACCACAGCAATTATTATTCAGAGTCTTCAACCCGTGACTCCAATTCACCAGATCTTGTCTCTACAATACGATCAACAAGGCCATAGGCAACAGCTTCATCAGCATTCATGAAATTATCGCGTTCAGTATCCAGCGCAACTTTTTCAATAGGCTGTCCTGAATGTTTGGACATAATGTTATTTAGTCTATCTCGAATAGCCAGAATTTCGCGAGCATGTATATCAAAATCACTTGCCTGTCCTTGGAATCCTCCAAGCGGCTGATGAATCATTACTCGTGAGTTAGGCAATAAATAACGTTTACTGGCGGCACCTCCAGTTAGTAACAATGCTCCCATACTGGCTGCCTGCCCAATACATAAAGTACTTACGTCACATTTGATAAATTGCATTGTATCGTATATTGACATTCCGGCAGTAACAGATCCACCGGGAGAGTTGATATATAGTGATATATCCTTATCTGGGTTTTCCGATTCCAAAAAAAGAAGCTGTGCAACAATCAGATTGGCCATATGATCTTCAACCTGGCCGACCAGAAAAATAACTCTTTCTTTTAACAAACGCGAATATATATCGTAAGCGCGTTCTCCACGAGGAGATTGTTCCACAACCATGGGTACCAACCCCGATGCCATAGGCGCGAGTGCTGTCGGTTTTTCTATTCCAAAGTTCATGTATTGTTTTCTCCTAGCACTAATAGTGTCAACTTTCGATTATGATAACTTTCGTACTTTTCAGCTGTTTTAGAATCTGACTGAGGTGAGTTAGTGTAGTGTATTTGTGCGGTCCCACACTAGCTTCCTTAAATCGCCGTTACGGGTCCAATCCGGTCAGTAATTCTGCGCGATAAATTATATTATCATGCCAAATATAAGGCTGTAGTCTGCATATTCTAGTTAATCTTTGCTGATCCGCCACTCCGCCCCGATATTAGACACTTGGTTAATATTTGATCATATAGCGGATCGCGCTTTATCCATAACCTCCTTGAAGGTTTTGTTAACGTTATTTACCTTTGCCTGCGAAAGAACCCAATCACACACTTCCTGTTCAAGCACCAACCCTTCGATATTTTGCATAAGCTCACGATTACCATAATAATAGTCGATAACTTGCTCGGGCTTCTGATATGTTGAGGCCACACTTTCAACTTGTTCTCTAACTTTTTCGGCGTTTGCTATAATTTCATTCTTTTTAACAATTTCCGCAATAATCAATCCAAGTTTTACTCTTCGCTCAGCATTCTCTGTGAACATGCCATCGTCCAGCTTACCTACTTCAGCGCCTTGGGGGATTTGTTCCTCAAACTGACGCTTCAAACGCTCGACTTCGTCACCAACAAGCGCCTTAGGTAACTCTAATGTATTAATCGAGAGCAAGCCATCCATAACTTTATTTCTCAAATCATTTTCAAGAGCTTGGGCCAGCTCTCGTTGCATATTTTTTTGCACATCGGCACGTAGCGTTTCAATTGATCCGTCTTTAATACCAAAATCTTTAGCAAATTGTTCATCAAGCGCCGGTAAATTTGATTCTTTTACTGAATGGACATTAATATCAAACTCTGCTTCCTTTCCAGCTAATTCTTCTGCTTTATAATCATCAGGAAAAGTGACTTTAATAGTCCTCTTGTCCCCTGTTTCCAAGCCGACTAACTGAGATTCGAAGCCGTCGATCATTGACCCTGACCCCAGCACCAACGGTGCTTTTTCTGCTTTACCTCCCGCAAATTCTTCGCCTTCAATGCGGCCAATAAAATCAATTGTTAATTGATCGCCATCTATCGACACCCGTTCGACATCACTCCACTGAACCCGTTGATTACGTAATGTGTCCAGCATGTCATCGACATCTGAAGTATTAACTTCAACAATGGATCTCTCAATTTCGAGGCTTTCCACACTTGCCGCCTCAAACTCCGGATATATTTCAAAAATAGCTTTGAATACAAATTGATTTTCTGCGTCATTTTCAACAGGATCAATCCGAGGATGCCCGGCCGGGCGTAAGTTTTCCTGCTTAACCGCCTCATAGAAACTACTATTGATTAATTCTCCAAGAACCTCTCCACGAACCTGACCAGAGTACCGCTTCTTGATCACCGTCATTGGTACCTTTCCAGGACGGAAACCGTTAATTTTAGATGTTTTTCTAAGCGAATTAAGTCGTTCATCCACTTTGCTGTCTATTTGTTCTATGGGAAGTTGTACGGTAAGTTTGCGCTCCAACCCCTGAGTCGTTTCTACAGTTACTTGCATGTTTCACCTCAAAATCCGCAAGCTCAATGTACTTCGCAAGCAGATGCAAATTGTAGTTTGCTATGTAAGCATTAAAATCTGGATCAGAACCTTCATCGAAATGAATGACACATACTCTTGATCCTACCTGGGCCGAAAAACCCGTCTAACCTATACAACAAGCCAAAATATTATAAATTCCCTATAAAAACAATATATTACACTATTAAATTGATATTTAGCTTATTAATTCAGGTTAGATATAAATCTGGATGGTGCGAAAGGAGAGACTCGAACTCTCACGGGTTACCCCACTGGAACCTAAATCCAGCGCGTCTACCAATTCCGCCACTCTCGCATAACTCTGTAGGCTTTAATTATACCGTAAACGGCGGTGTATTTTTATCTTCCGCCACTCAGGAAGTGATAGGATTTCAACAAAATCTCCTAATCCTTAACACAGATCTTAGTTGCATTTTAGGTACCTAATCCATATTTACTGTGTGACGAAGCACGCCCAAGATGTATGGCACCTAGTCAAAAATGGGGTGGACGATGGGAGTTGAACCCACGACCACAGGAGTCACAATCCTGCGCTCTACCAACTGAGCTACGCCCACCATTGTTAAAACTGTAAAATGTAGCAATATAATCGAAATTCAATAGGGACTTGAATCTATATATAGAACTTTCAAACCCCCCATTCGGCGGCCTAATTAATCCATATTGATAAAAAATGGCACGCCCGGCAGGATTCGAACCTGCTACCCTCGGCTTAGAAGGCCGATGCTCTATCCAAATGAGCTACGGGCGCATTCGATATTTCTATTATTTCGCCGTAAGCCCTCCTCATGCACCAAGGTTAATGGTCGGGGCAGCAGGATTCGAACCTGCGACCCTCTGCTCCCAAAGCAGATGCGCTACCAAGCTGCGCTATGCCCCGAAAAAAACTTAGCATGAATCCGCAAAAGCCACATATTCATAACATTCGCAGGGGCGCGAGTCTACGCAAACTTAGTGGCTGCGTCAATCTCAATTAGTCTTTTTCTTCTATCCAAGCCAACTGTATAGCTTCAAGGATTTTTTCATTCGAGCGACTTGGATCATCATCAAACTCTTCGAGCGCGCAGACCCACTTATGCAAGTCAGTAAAGCGAATATAACGTGGATCAACATCTGGATGATTGTCATATAAATCAATTGCAATCTCAAATACATCACTCCATTTCATGCGACATTCCCCTAGTGGCTTTCTGAAACCATATTTATGGTATATTTAGGGATCTCTATCACTAAATCTGCTTCTCCGACAATCGCTTGACAACTAAGTCTTGAATCTGGATCCAAACCCCACGCCCTATCCAGATAATCTTCTTCTTGCTCAGTTGCTTCTTCCAGCGCATCCAACCCTTCTCGTACATACACATGACAGGTTGTGCATGCACATGATTTCTCACATGCATGCTCTATGTCTATATCATGAGCAAGCAACGCATCGCAGATCGAAATTCCCTCATCGACTTCAATTGCCTCCCCATCCGGACAAATATCTTCATGAGGTAAAATCACAATTTGTGGCATAGGTTATCCCGTCATAAACCTAATCACCCTGGGGCGATTTATTAAATTCATTAAGTCGATGACCTGCCAAAACCTTACTGACACTGGCATTCATTCGACGTTCAACATAAGCTTCACTGGCCTTCTCAAGCCGTTGAATAATCATTCTTATTTGATCTGGATCATCCAGTGCGCGGACTTCGATCAATTTGGACCTGGCTTCCAGTAATACAGCTTTTTCGTTAGCATCAAGGAATTTATCAGCATCTTCGCGCATAGCAGAATCAAGTGCTTCGATCACTCTATCTGCTTCCACCTTTTGTTCTTGCAGTTTTCGTAGTTGAACATCTTCAGCTGCGTGAACCATTGAACTACGCAACATCTCTTCAACTTGATTGTCACTCAGTCCATAAGATGGTTTTACGTCCACATTGGCTTGAATACCACTGGTTTTCTCTACTGCAAAGACGCTTAACAACCCATCCACATCCACCTGGAAAGTCACCATTATTCGCGCCTGACCTGCGACCATAGGTGGTATACCTTTTAACTCAAAGCGGGCTAGAGACCTACAATCGCTAACCAGTTCACGCTCACCTTGAATAACATGCAATGACATAGCTGTCTGACCGTCCTTGTAGGTAGTGAACTCCTGGGCACGCGTTATGGGTATAGTGGTATTTCTGGGAATAATTTTTTCAGCTAAATCCCCCATCGTCTCCAATCCCAGGGACAATGGAATAACATCCAGCAGTAACATCTCAGCGTCTTTACCATTACCAACCAATATATCCGCCAGGATAGCCGCTCCGAGTGCAACCACCTGGTCCGGGTCTATATCGGTACACACATTCTGCTGGAAGAATTCGCTGACCCTTTCACGTATGTAATGAGTACGAGTCGAACCTCCAACCATTACAACAGAATCTATATTTTCACGATCAATTTTCGCATCACGCAGAGTTCGCCTGCATGGAGAAATTGTTCGTTTAATAAGATCGCCAATCAACTCATTGAAAATTGCAACTTCCAATTTGCCTTCAATTGAACGCCCCTCAACGACGAGCGAGTAGGCAGCAACATCACAATCTGTTAGTTCTTCCTTCAGCTTTCGAGCCAATGTTAACAGTGTTCGCTCAGCCTGAGCACTAGTCACATTGATATCATGTTGTTGTTGCAGCCAGTTGAATAATATTCGATCTATATCATCTCCACCCAGTGCAGAATCTCCCGCCGTAGCTAATACCTCAAACACCCCATTTTTAAGTTTTAGCAAGGAGATATCAAACGTACCACCACCCAGATCGTATACAGCCACAATTCCCTCTGCAGCCTTATCTAATCCATAGGCTATCGCAGCAGCTGTTGGCTCGTTAATTAAACGCAATAGATGCAATCCAGCTATTCTTGCGGCATCTTTTGTGGCTTGACGCTGCGCGTCATCAAAGTACGCAGGCACTGTAATAACTGCACCGACTAAATCATCTCCGAGTGTATTTTCCGCACGCAGCTTTAATGTTTTAAGAATTTCTGCAGAAACTTCAATAGGTGATACAGGGTCAAAGTCAGTACGAATAGCCGGCGATGATTGACTGTTTTCCAAACGATAACTAATCCGTACTGAATCGGCTTCAAGCTCTTCCAAAGATTTCCCAATCAGGCGTTTTACAGAGCTTATAGTATTGACAGGATCATCTGCTGCTTGCGCCAAAGCGCTTTTCCCTACAGTTATTACACCATGCTCGCCATAGTGTACTACTGATGGAAGAATCAACATGTCTTGCGCATCGCCCAAGACCTTCACAGAGCCACTTATGACACTAGCCACCAATGAATTTGTGGTACCCAGATCTATCCCAACTGCAACCCGATGTTGGTGTGATGCTGTTGATTGACCGGGTTCAGATATTTGCAGCAACGCCATAATTTACTCTCAATCTCAAAGCTACTCATCCTCTAATAAACTCTCAAACTCGTTGATTTCATGTTTTAGTTTATACAAAAACTGCCACTCTCTGGCGCCTGATCTGGCAAGATCAAGATCTTTTGCCAATAGCGCATTTTCAAATTTACTCTGCACCAGCCTTGTTTCAGCGTTTACTTGAGAGGAGAGCTTGTCCAGCTCTGCAAATGGATCAGCTTTAGATCTTATAACCGCCAAACCTTCCCGTAACTCTATTTGGGCCATGAGAAATTCACCAGACATACGGGTATCCGTTTCTGAATCGAGATCAATGCCCTCAAGCGACAATAAGTAGGTTGCACGACTGAGGGGATCAATCAGTACTTGCCTTGCTTGATTAATTAAAGAAGTTGCCTGCATTGACCATCGACGCTCCGCATCAGAGCCATTAACATAGCGATCAGGGTGAGATTTCAGCTGTAACAATTTATATCGCTCATCCAGAACGTCCTCATCAAGTGCCATGCCCTGGATTAATCCAAAGAGTTGAAAGTAGTTATCTGAAAAATTCAAATCCATAAAATGCTATTTTATTTTGCCGAACACACAAAGAAAACGCCCTGTTTTGCAGGGCGTTATCAACAGAACTCACCGTACTCAGCCAATTAAATTGGCATATAAAATAAATCAAACACTGAAGCAGTGTTCAGTGAAGGCTACCCTAATCCCGGTACTTTAAAACCTCCGTGCTCGCATATACCTCATAAGTGACTGACTTACTAATTAAGTCTCGTAACAACATTAAAGAATTTTTCCGTTACATATCGCTCTTAGCAATAACACAGTATCGGTAAATAATGAGGTTAAGTACCACTAAACATTAAAACTCTCACCACAACCACATTCATCTTTAACATTGGGATTATTAAATTTAAACCCCTCATTCAAACCTTCTTTAGCAAAGTCAAGTTCAGTTCCATCAAGATAAATTATACTTTTATGATCCACAATAACGGTAACATCATTATCTTCAAATACAGTGTCGTTATCCATCACTTCATCAGCAAACTCAAGCACATAAGCCATACCAGAGCAACCCGTAGTGCGTACACCAAGCCTCAACCCGATGCCTTTACCGCGACCCTCCAAATGGGCCTTTATATGTATTGCTGCTGAATCAGTCAGTGTTATTGCCATTATCAATCAGTCCTATGCGGCGGCATCTTTACGCTTATTACTAATATCTTCAATCGCCGCAGCAATTGCATCTTCGGCCAAAACAGAACAATGTATTTTAACCGGAGGTAAAGCAAGCTCTTCTGCAATCTCCCGATTTTTTATAGTGGACGCCTCTTCGAGAGTTTTACCTTTTACCCACTCAGTCACCAGTGAAGATGAAGCTATCGCAGATCCACAGCCGTAAGTTTTGAATTTCGCATCTTCAATAATGCCGTTTTCATCAATTTTAATCTGCAGTCGCATGACATCACCACAAGCAGGTGCGCCTACCATGCCAGTCCCAACATTTGGATCATCTTTATCCATTACCCCAACATTTCTGGGATTTTCGTAATGATCGATTACTTTATCGCTATAAGCCATAACGGCCTCCTAATTAATATCCTGACAATTAATGATGCGCCCATTCAACACTATTGAGATCAATACCATCTTTATACATATCCCATAGTGGGGAAAGTTCACGTAATTTCTCTACAGCATTTCGAACAGATTTAACCGTATAGTCCACCTCTTCTTCGGTAGAAAACCGCCCAAGCGTGAAGCGAATTGAGCTGTGAGCCAATTCGTCAGATCGTCCCAGAGCACGCAACACATATGATGGTTCCAAACTTGCGCTAGTGCAGGCAGAGCCGCTTGAGACAGCAATTCCCTTAAGTGACATCATCAAACTCTCACCTTCAACAAAATTAAAGCTAACATTGAGATTTCCAGGAACTCTTTGCTTCTCATCGCCATTTAGATAAATTTCTTCCATATCCTTAATGCCATCCCAAAGACGGTCTCGCAAAGCAGTGATCCGTTTATTTTCTTCTTCCATTTCCTCGTACGCATAGCGAAACGCTTCACCCATCCCTACGATCTGGTGAGTAGATAATGTTCCAGAGCGCATACCCCGCTCGTGACCACCACCATGAATCAAAGCTTCCAGACGTACTCGTGGTTTTCTTCGCACATAGAGTGCACCAATTCCTTTAGGGCCGTAAACTTTATGGGCGCAAACAGACATCAAATCAATATTCATTGATTCAACATCTATGCCTACCTTTCCTGGACTTTGTGCAGCATCTACATGAAATAGGATTTTACGAGTCCGAGTAATTTTCCCAATTTCAGCGATGTCCTGAACCACCCCAATTTCGTTGTTAACGTGCATGATTGATACAAGAACCGTATCAGCGCGTAAGGCTGATTTGAATTTTTCCAAATCCAACAAACCGTCAGGTTCCGGGTCGAGATAAGTAACTTCATATCCTTGCCGCTCCAAATGACGACAGGTATCAAGAACTGCTTTATGCTCTGTCTTCATCGTTACGATATGTTGACCTTTACTTTTGTTAAAAAGTGCAGCGCCCTTTATCGCCAGATTATCCGACTCGGTGGCACCTGATGTCCAAACAATTTCTTTTGCATCAGCACCCATCAATTTAGCTACGTTACTTCGTGCTTCTTCCACCAATTGATCAGCCTTCCACCCATAACTATGGGAACGAGATGCTGGGTTTCCAAAATGGCCCTGCATAGTCAAACACTCGCACATACTTTTAGCTACTCGCTCATCGACCGGCGTTGTTGCAGAGTAATCCAGGTAAATAGGAACGTTTAGTGAACCCACAAATAACTCCTCAATATATTTTATATTTCAATCGTAAACACTTGAATTAAAAAAATTAACCAGAATTTATCTGGTGTAGAATAAGATCTGATTTCTCCTCAATCAGACCTTCATTTTGTTTGTGCTTGGGTGCTGCTACCAAATTTTCAGAATTTTGCTGAATTAATTGCTGCAAAGATATTCCACTGAGAAAGCCCTCTATTTGTGTACTCAGTCCAACCCACAAATTATGAGTCAAGCAGTGTCCTTGATTATGACCATGGCAATTTTCTTTGCCAGCACATTTAGTCGCATCAACTGATTCATTGACTGCACTAATGATATCTGAGACTGAAATTTCCTTTAGATCCCGTGCAATGCTGTACCCTCCGCCAGGACCCCGGGTACTTTTTACCAACCCACATTTTCTTAATTTTGAAAAGAGTTGTTCAAGGTATGACAGTGAAATTAATTGTCTTTCTGAAATCTCAGCTAGCGAAATAGGGCCAGCACCCGCCCTGAGGGCTAAATCAAGCATAGCCGTTACAGCATAGCGTCCTCGAGTTGTCAGTTTCATAATTGTTCTGGGTCTACACAATCAGAAGTTTGGCAAGCATTTCATATCCGATTAAATTAGTCAAGTATTTATCCAACCAATTTAATCAGGTATATGGTTAACTCTCGACTTTCTTGAGGTTTTCAGTGCAATCCGATTCACTTGTCTCGCTCATCTCATCACTCAAAAACTCCATATCCAGGGGTGTGACGCTATCCACGTGTTGGCCCATTTTTGACAAACTTGAGCACAATGTATCCATGCGCTTATCCATTAAATGGATATGATCGAGCATAGTATTGATTGCGTTGGATACAGGATCGGATATATTATCGCTTAAGCCATAAGCATCAAAACCAATCTTTTTGGCCACTCTCATTCTACGCTTCTGCTGATCATCAGTTTGTGTAACTATCCTGCCGGGTATACCTATCACCGTACAACCCTCCGGCACCTCCTTTAAGACGACTGCATTTGATCCAATACGCGCATCATTACCTACTTTAAAAGGCCCCAATATTTTAGCACCAGCGCCGACTACTACACCACTTCCCAGTGTTGGATGCCTTTTACCTGCTTTAGTACTGGTTCCTCCCAATGTGACACCTTGGTATAAGGTTACATCATCACCAACTTCCGCAGTTTCTCCTATAACCACTCCATGACCGTGATCAATAAAAAAACGTCGGCCAATTTTTGCATTTGGGTGAATTTCAATTCCGGTAAACCAACGTGCTAAATGTGCCAAAAACCGAGCCGCCCATTTAAGTTTTACACGCCACAATTTATGACTTATTCGATGAAAAAGAATGGCATGCAATCCGGGATAGCACGTTAATGTTTCAAACACGTTTCTGGCTGCTGGATCGCGATCAAAAATGCTGTAAATGTCTTCTTTTAATAGGCTGAAGAAGCCCACATTTGCTTCCATGTAAGTATACTCGATTTTAAGTAGAGAATTATTATAACGATAGTAAGCTAGTGCGTCATCCTGCGTGTAGTCTTGAAAACTAACGGGTGTAATTGGAAAGATCTGGTGCAGTGTATGATTCAGAACGATTGAAATGGATTAACACTGACCAAACCCGAACCTTTTACAGCAAACGTGGCTCTCAAAGCGTTTCTAGTTTCGTATGTTTTTTTCCGTAGCGGCAAGAATACCACGTAAGATATTGAGTTCTACTTTGCTGGGTCGACAACGGTTATATAGCCGTCTTAATCGACGCATTAACAGGCGGGGAATATCGGGGTTCAGAAATTCAAGTTGGATAAGTGTTGATTGAAGATGCTCATAGAATCGCTCCATATCATCGACAGGCGCAGCGCATTCATCCGTTGATTCGAACCCAACAGAATCTCTATCCAAGGCGATTCTCAGCTCATATACAACCAATTGCACAGCTGCAGCTAGATTTAACGAGGAGAACTCTGGATTTGCAGGGATAAATATCAAACGATGACACAGATCAAGTTCATCATTACTTAATCCTGAGCGCTCTGTACCAAAAACAATAGCAAGTTTCTCTTTTTCGTGCGTAATATTTAAAGAATCTACAGCCTGACGGACAGAACTATCCTCCCTTGCCATAGTCCTTATTCGGGCACTCGTCCCAAAAACCAAAGTACAACCAGTAAGCGCTTCGCTTAATGATCCACATACAATGGCGTTATCAATAATATCGTTGGCACCTGAGGCGCGCGCATAGGCTTCGTAAGTTTGATATTTACACGGATTCACCAAATACAATTCCGAAAAATCCATATTTTTAAGCGCTCTTGCCACACCACCAATATTCCCAGCATGAGTAGTGCTAACCAATATAATACGAACCGATAACTTCATATGTCTTCTTCAAAATTTAATTTCTGCTATTCTACACGCCGGCATTAACCCTTAGCAGGAAAATAAAGACCATCATGCACCCGATGCTCAATATAGCTATACGTGCTGCGCGAAATGCCGGTCGTATTATCACTCGTAATATTAATCGTGTTAACACACTGTCAGTGGAGGTCAAACAACGAAACGATTTTGTGACCGATGTTGACAGACAGGCAGAGAAAGCAATCATTGAAACACTTCATAGATCCTATCCTGATCATGCTTTCATGGCGGAGGAATCCGGAAGCCAGGGTAATAGCGAGTATATCTGGATAATTGACCCTCTGGACGGAACTACAAATTTCTTACATGGTTTTCCTCAATACGCAGTTTCAATTGCACTCGAACACAAGGGTCATCTTCAGCACGGCGTAATATATGATCCGATTAACGATGAGCTTTTTACTGCTTCACGGGGTGACGGTGCCTGGCTAAACAACACACGCTTAAGGGTAAGCAAACAGATTAATCTAAATTGTGCTTTGCTCGGCACTGGCTTTCCGTACAGAGATGACCAGGATCTTGACAGTTACTTGAAGACCCTTCGGAAATTCATCGAATCCACCTCAGGTATTCGACGTCCTGGCGCTGCCGCTCTGGATTTGGCCTATGTTGCAGCGGGTAGACTCGATGGTTTTTGGGAAATGGGACTTCATGCCTGGGACATTGCAGCTGGTGCTTTGTTAATTCGAGAAGCCGGGGGACTGGTGGGTAATCTTCGAGGTGAAGAAGGTTGGATGCAAAGTGGAAATATTGTAGCAGGCAATCCCCAGGTGTTTCACGCGATGATACAGATCCTAAAACCAATGATAGAAGTCTATGATTAGTATGTATTTTCTTAGGGGGTGTTCTCAATTAACTTGGCCGTCCTGCCGGCGCTCATTTTTCATCCAGCAAGACGCAGCGAGCCGTGTGGAGGGTTCGCATAAGCGAGCGACAACGCCGTTGGGTGGAAAATGAGTACCGCCCCTTCGAGTTGCCCCTGAAAAAGCGCCATACGGCGTTATTCGCCGTTCATTTGCAGGGACCAAACATCACTCCTCTTGCCTTGTCTGGCGATTTTTCAGGGGCAACAGGATGATCAAGTTAATTGAGAACGCCCCCTAGGTCGCAATAAAATTATTCTACTGGTTTTCGTGTAAGCGCCACTAATGTTTTATTAGTTTTTAAAGCCCTTACTTTATCCAGAATCCCCTTGGAATCCCACTCTCGCGGCCCCGTAGCCTGATAGACAATATTTCCTTCAGAATCAAGAATAAAAGTAGTTGGCAAGGCACGAAATGGCCAAGTATTTCCAGTTTTACCTGTCGTATCCAACAATACAGGGATGCTCATGGGAAACTCAAGCAAAAAAGTGTCAACAGTATCGATTTCTTCGCCATAGTTGATGGCTAGCATTTGAATACCTTCATCCTTAATCTGCTCCCATGCTCGTTCCATTGATGGCATTTCAGCACGACACGGAGGACACCACGTTGCCCAAAAATTAATAATAGCTGGCTGGCCTTTCAGTGACTCAGTTTTCCATATCCTATTTTGTAAGTCAGGTAATCCAAGGGCTGGCGCTGGGACAGGCTTCGCAAGACGATCCAGTAAAGGATCAGCCGCGACGTAAGGGATGTAAGTAAAAATACAACAAAGGAAAAATAATCTAACCATGAAAGATGACCCGGGGTATCTATTGTTTGCAAAGTATTGAAATCCAATAGAGTCTATTATAACCAGTACACAGGTTACTTCAAATTATCGACCTCAAGAAACGCAGTGCGCCTATAATTAATAATATGAATCCCGATAATCCTTTAGATAAAAGCGATAAGGCACTATTTTTAAGCGCGATAGGGGAAATTAAACCTATCCGTCATCGCCATGTTATTCCAGAAAAAATACGTCCCGAAGCCTCTATACGCAAACAACTCGAAGACGATAATCAAGTAATGGAGGAGTTGTTGTCGAACCCCGATAACCTTGATTTACTCGATACGGGTGAACATTTGGCCTATACCCGTTCCGGCGTTCAGAATGCGGTACTTAGGAAGCTAAGATCAGGAGGTTATTCCTTGCAAAGCGAACTTGATTTGCACGGATTAAGTCGAGATCAGGCTCGTGCTGAAATTGTTAAATTTATCCAACAATGCCGTGAACGAGGTAAATACTGTGTACGTATTATCCATGGCAAAGGACGTAAAAACACATTCAATGCGCCCGTATTAAAACCAGCTGTTAATCATTGGCTACAACAGCACAAGTGGGTAATGGCTTTTTGTTCTGCACCTTCACACGATGGTGGAACTGGCGCAGTCTATGTTCTACTAAGGAAGTAATGCAGTTAGTGTGTATCATTAAGTAATGAGCCTCAATTATTATCAGGAAAATACGTTACGTATTTAATAAGGTATTCTCAGTCAATTGTCTCTACACACCCAAACAGATTAAATCAGATAATTCACAAGGGGAACGGCTTAGAAAATTCAAGTGGTAATGGGCCAAGAGCCTAGTACTCCGTCAACGTAGGATTGATGTCAATTTAAATACGGATAGTACAAACGGATCATGCAACACAATAGTTGCCCTAATTTAACGGAAATCAGTAAAAATATAAGTTAGAATGATTCCGCCGTTGCGGGTCCTTTTCTTTTAAGAACCTCTTGTCGTTGTCCAAAATGAGTTGATTTTCACTATGGTTGTATTAGATCGCAGACACTTTCTAGGTCTGGCCCTATCAGCGGGTTTAGGTATAAATTTTAGTTCAGCGGCACAAGCTGGCTTCCTGAAAGAAGACCGACGCTTGTATCTCAAAAACATGCACACTGATGAAAAAGTTGATCTTATCTATTGGGCAAACGGGAAATACTTACCTGAATCAATTGCTTCCATCAGTCATTTGCTTAGAGATCACCGTCGAAACGAAATCCTTCCTATTGATATCTCTCTGATTGACAGCCTTTACAAAATACATTCATTTGTAAGTGCACCTTACGGTATTGAGGTATATTCCGGGTACAGGTCACCAAAAACCAACCAAGTTCTTAGAAGGATAAACAAAAGTGTCGCAAGAAAGAGTTATCATATGGTTGGAAAAGCAGTCGATATTCGCATACCGGGAGTAAAGCTCTCGACAGTGAAAAAAGCGGCGATATCACTGAAGCTTGGTGGTGTAGGGTACTATAAAAAATCAGGATTTATTCACATCGATACAGGAAGGGTTCGGCAATGGGGTTCATAGCCTCCATCCTGATATCAAGTAATTTCCTTCTGTATTATATCAGATAATACAATGGCAATAGACTGCGGGTTAGTATTTGATGTTACGGCCAATACGCGAGGTGAGTAAATCCCATTTTCTTTAGAAAAGGCTTCATATCAATGGGTAGCGCTTGTCGGCCAGTAAAGAAGACTGCATCTTCTTCTATAGGTCTTGTACCCATTTTTGTACTGATCGCATCTTTCTCTAAAACCTTAATCAAGTGACGTGCTACGGGTAGCGCTGGATCTAGCCAACTGACAACGAAAGCAAGTTCTCTCTCCAGCTCTAACTGAAGAATTGGGTAGTGTGTACACCCCATAACAATTACATCCATCCTGATAAAATCAGGATCCTGAGGCAAGACAAGCGCGGAGCGCAATCGCTCACTATCGATCACTCGACCACGCGCTTTTTCCTCTGCCAGTAAGGCCAAATCCGGGCACCCAATTCGAAACACCTGACAATCTGTCAGGAAGTCAGCAATTAAATCATCAATATATCTGCGATGCACTGTACCTTCTGTTGCCAGGAGTCCAACTACACGCGTTTTGGAGCTCTCACCTGCCGTTTTAATTGGCGGAACCACGCCTATAAATGGAACAGAAAACGCCTTACGTAATATATTCAAGACAAGTGTACTGGCTGTATTGCAGGCAATGACCACAGCATCAAATTCATACAAACCAAGTGCCTGTTCTACAAGCATGAAAACGCGCTTAGTGAGAAAATCTGCGTCCATTTCTCCATAGGGGAAGTATGCATTGTCAGAAATATAGCTAACCGAAATACTTCCACTAAGCTTTCTGATTGCTTTTACTACGGTCATCCCCCCTATTCCCGAATCAAGAACCAGAATGGAATTACATCTATCGTAGCGCATTATTACAGTCCTTCATGGCCTGAACAATATTCTAAAAACAACCCCTTCGCCATCAGATCTATTTTCTGCTGCAAATTGCGCACAATGTATCTCGGCAATTAATCTCACTATATACAGTCCCATGCCAAGATGCGGATTATCATCCTTTATATTTCGTTGGCTCACCATAGGTTCAAATAATTGTTCTTTAATGGATTTCGGCAGTTGTTTACCCTGATTGAAAACTGTCAAACAAACCCCATCTTCGCCATTCATCAAACCCAACTCAATTCGTCCGCCATGTGGGGAGAAATCCACCGCATTTGAAACCAGTTTATCAAGCATCAGTTGCATTAACTCAGGTGATACATTCATTATTACGGAGTCATTGCCAGCTTGGTTATTAAATTCGATGATCCTTTGTTTATATATGTCTTGATACATGTGTGTTATTTCAGCCAACCAAGATACAAAGTCGAGGGTTTCAAACTCAGCGCTTTGCAACGCCTGCTCCAGGTTGTTTGCCTCACTGAGAGATCGGATTAAACCTTGTAGGCGTTTCGCTCCCTTCTGCGCACGTTGTATAAATAGTTTATCTTGAATGGATAACGTCTGAACAGAAATACTTTCAAGCGAAGTTGAAACTACCGCAAGCGGTGTTCGCAACTCATGTGACAATTTTGAGGCAAGCGTTTGTAAGTATGCAGTATAGGATGACAATCTTTGCAACAGATCAGAGATATTACGGGATAAATCACCGATTTCATCCTTGGCGGCAATTCCCGGTATATTTGTTGAGAGTCGCCCGTCATTATGTAAAGCCAGAGTTGTAGCATTGCTTATTTTTCTAATTCGAATTGATAGCCAGCTGGCATAAAAAAATAATCCAGCAATCACAGCAATGATCAGAAAAAATAAAACACCCGACAACCGTACCAACGTGCTGCTTATCACTACATTAATCGATTCATCAGCAACCTCGTTGAGTAGGAAACCGTGACTTGTATTTCCATCAATGAGGGCAGAAAGATTTCCAATAACGACCCCCTGTGCAATCTGATAACGGCCGCTTTTTACATCACCATCGACTTGTAAATCAACACCTGATGTAACCAGGCGATGAGATCCCGCCAAACGATAGGGTGAATGATTCTCAATTGGTCCATGGTCACGCAACAGATAGTTAAACACCCGATATAATAATGCATCAGTAAAGCCAGCAGTTAGTGGGTTAACCAGACCTTTATCGGTGGGTATTTCCTGCAACCGATTCACATCTGCCAACAGCCAACCATCAGCGTCGAAAACCCTTAGCCTGGTGCCCATAGCAGTTAAAGGCTCCATTAGTTTTACTAGATCCTTTGACTGGTACCTGAGTCTGCCCTGTAACCTGACTTCAACCGGATCTACTGTTCCAATCCAGATATCACTGTCAGCAATCCCGGGTTCATCGACATCAATCAACGAAAAACCAAAACCACTGCCGTTAGCGGGCAAAGGAACGCTTAACTCTATTGAATAACCTGATTGCGTAGTTTCCAAGAAAGACGAAATGCTCGATGCTGGCAAATATAGCTCTTCTCCTTCATGCTCAGACACAAGCACAAAGGCATTGATAGTTCCAGGCGCAATCGCTCGAATTACGTAACGTTTAAAGCCCTCTTCTGCTGCAAAATAAAGCTCCAACCGATCACCACTGGCAAAGCTGCCGGAATTGGGATCATGAAATAATAATGCGTTGTCTTCAATTTCAAAATGTAAATACAGGTGGCTGTTTGATACAGCACTTCGTAAAACGACTTTAGCCAGTGTTGTCCCCGAACCGACAACTTCAGTGCTTTTGTTATCAGAATACTCATAGTGTTGAGCGGGCTGAGTAAGGTCTGACCAATCATCGGTATAGCCATCCAATTGAACTTTATGATCTGTAGGTTGGGCAAATATATCCAATCCTGGTGTTTTCGATTTACCTAGTTTCGTACGCTCAGGACTGTGTAATATAACCGAGCTGATTGAGGCGACTCTCACGTCAAGCAGTCGCTGACTACTCTGACGTAATACTTCTGCCATCTCACCAAAATATTTCCAGATTATAAATGGTAGAATCAAAATCAAACAGCTTGCAATAAATAGTTGAGTCCTTAGCTTCAAAGTATAGGAATCTCGACCCAGCGATAACCCGCTGCATAGACCGACTGAATCGCTACAAACTCGTGATCTATAGCTACAAATTTTTTTCGAATACGTTTAATATGTGCGGTTATTGTTTGATCATCCAGCACCAAATTAGCTGCATTCATCAATTGTTGCCGGGATTTCACCTGTCCAGGATAACGCACCAGACAATGCACCAACCAAAACTCTGTTACTGTCAGCACCACAGGTTTCTGCTTCCACATAATACTCAGTCGTTCTGCATCGAGGTGAAGGTTTTTTGAAACCTCAGCGGCATTGGAACTAATCTGTTTTTTTAACGCTTCAATACGTCGAAACAAAGCACTTATGCGCGCAACGAGATGACTCAGGCTAACGTCTTTAGTCAGGTAGTCATCAGCACCTAAGCGTAATCCCGAAATTACATCCAGCTCTGAATCACGAGCGCTAAGAAATATTATAGGCAATATGGGGGCTTGGGCACGCAGATTCCTGCATAACTCAAAACCTCCTTCATATTCATTGCCAAGGCCGACATCGATAATCACAAGATCAGGCAATCCACTTGAAAACAAACGCTCTGCTTGCTCTCTATTTTCATAACAATCAATTTGATAGCCACATTTACTCAGAGCCAGGCGGTAGTTTTCACGCAAATCCTCATCATCCTCAACCAAAGCGATGGTCTTGTGGGTCGATTCGTTGGTCATAATTTGTCATTATTCATCAGTTTTCTTACTCAATCCTGATCTCAAATGGCCAGATTTGCAGTGTTTAATACCTATATCCAATCAACTTCTTTACACAGGATTCGAAGCTATGGCCCAGTGTTTTCATCCCTCTATTCGATTAAAGCTACAGCAGTGGCTAATTATAGCAATTATCGTATTTGCAACACCTCTTTCCCGCGCTCAAACTGTGCCAGTGGATTATAAAGAAATCTCCTCTGGCACACTAATTTTAAATAGTGAGGACACTCAACATGATGCCCTGATTCTTAATTCCAAGGTCAGTATGCATATATCCGGCATAATTGCCGATGTCAGACTTTGGCAGGATTTTGAGAATAGTTCAAATAAATGGGTTGAAGGGATCTATGTATTTCCACTGCCAGCGAATGCTTCAGTACGCTCAATGAACATCCGTGTAGGCGACAGAACAATCGAAGGAAAAATCATGGAACGACATAAAGCCAAGGATCAATACACTAAAGCCAAACGTAATGGCAAAGTTACGGGGGTTATTCACCAGGAACGTAACAATTTATTCACGGCAAAGATCGCAAACATAGCACCTGGTGAAAAGGTGAGTATTGAACTCGACTACTTTCAGACATTAGATTTAGTGAACGACGAATTTTCACTACGTTTCCCGACCACTTTAACCCCCAGATACACGCCAGATGACAAACTCGATAGTGCGCACTTTATTGAAAATCCAATGGAAACCTTAGCCCTGATAGAAGATATAAAAGCTATCAGTCCTCCACAAAAATTAAAACTTGAAGACCCGACACCTTCAATGACGCTCCAGATTATTATCGATAGCCAGCGTCCTTTCGCCGAAATTGGCAGTCTATCGCATAATATCGAGGTTATAGAACTGGAAGACAGGTATCTGGTGTCGTTGCAGGCGGGCAAAGCTGAAATGGATCGGGATTTTATTTTAAACTGGAAAGAATTTCCTGAAACTCACCCCAAATTAGCGGTCTATGAACAGCAATTTGACGATGAGCGCTATGCTTTGATTGTACTCTCCCCACCCCCCCTGCAAAACATTGATGACTCACCACGTGAGCTCATTTTTGTAATTGATCGCTCAGGCTCAATGGCAGGCAACTCTATCCGTGCTGCAAAAAAAGCACTAATTAACGCCCTTGACAAACTTCAACACAACGATAAATTTAATATTATTGCCTTTAATAACCAAACCGAACAACTGTACCCCAGTGCGCAACGTGCAAATCCTGAGCAAGTGAGTAATGCGAAACGTTATATCAGTCAACTGGTAGCGGATGGCGGAACTGAAATGCGTAGTGCATTTCAATTGGCATTAAAGGCACAGAATGAATCGTTATTGCGGCAGATTGTACTCATTACTGACGGCAGTGTCGGCAATGAACGCGAGTTGTTGCATTTTTTGCATAACAACATTGGACACTCCCGTCTTTTTACCGTAGGAATTGGTTCGGCGCCGAACAGCTTCTTTATGCGAAAAGCGGCTAAAAACGGACGAGGTAACTTCCACTTTATACAAGACAGCAGCAACATAGAACGGGAAATATCAGCACTTTTTGATCAATTGCAATACCCGGCCATGACCTCTATCTCGATTCAAACCAATACCGGTCAAACAGAGATTTTACCTGATCCGGTTCCAGATCTTTACGCTGGCGAGACATTGGTACTCTCCGCAAAACTAACTCCCCAGGATCACCATTTACAAATCAGTGGCTCGTTGGCACGACAACCTTGGCACCAATCTGTCAGTTTCAGCGATCACTCATCAGACTCATCAGCAATTTCTAGCCTCTGGGCACGAGCAAAAATTGAACAATTAATGGAAGACCAATGGAATAAAGATGATGACAGACTACACAGAAATAAAGTCATCGATCTCTCCATGAAACACCAAGTACTCAGTGCCTATACCAGTTTTCTTGCAGTTGAAACTACAGCCGTTAAATCTGGCTCTGATCCTTTAATTACAGAAGCGGTAAAGAATTTGATGCCCGCAGGTAGCGAAATGATTAAGGTGAATCTACCGCAAGGGGCAACAGGTGCTAATGCCTGGGTCATGTTTAGTTTAATTGTTCTACTAATAACAGGTTTAATCTATCTGAGCACAAATCGCAGGGGAGTTAACGCATGAAAACAACGCATAGTATGCTCCTGATTTTTACATTATTGGCAGTAGTCGCCTTATTAAAAGGTGGCTATATCCATCTCAAAGCGCAACTCGCCCAGCATTTACTCGAATATGCCTGGTCACACAGTATTGCAAGTCAACGCGCACAAAAACCCTGGCCTTGGGCAGATACAAAAGCGGTGGCCAAATTAAGCATCCCCCGACAAAATATTGAGATTGTTGTACTAGATGGAATGAGCGGTGAATCCATGGCATTTGGACCGGCCATGGAGAAATCTGCATACGCCCCTAATAATACAAATCGGATCATCGGTGGGCACAGAGACACACATATGCAATTTATGCAAAAACTGGAAACTGGAGAATTAATAAAACTGGAATCAATTCGTGGAAATACGGAATACTTTGTTATTGAGCAGACATTTGTATCTAATGAGCAAACAGAAGAATTTCTGATCGATGCTGCTGCAGGGTTACTTGTTCTTGTTACTTGTTATCCATTTGACGCATTGCTTGCAGGTAGCCCATTAAGATATATTGCAATCGCCAGTCCGGTTTTTACTAATAAGCAGATTACAATGGATAACCCTCTGCCTATCAATGAAAGACTCAGGAGCGATGCATAACCTTATTACCCTGCGTATTCTCTTCGAGTAAGTCCAATGGCACAATACGTATCTGTATAGTGCCTTGCTTTACCATCAGTACGGCATCTCTAGCACCCACCCACTTGCTCATGGTGCCTTGCTTTTCCACTTTAAGATTCAAATTTGTAGATAAATTTGTCGCGATTTTCTCCATTGAGCCATCATCTCCAGCTTCCAATTCTATATCCATCTGTTGTAGATGAGCATCCAGGAAAAAGTAAATTATCTTTAAAACTTTTTGACCACTCATTTCTATCCCCTGCGGCTCTACGAATATACAGGTCTGCTCCGATGATGCCATTTTATTGCGTGAATTGGCTACTTTCCTTGAGTGACACTCGGGTTCTTGTTTAAGCTGAGCGCTTGCCTGCTCCAACACCAACCGTTGACTATCGCCGATATGAACATTACCGATCGAAAATCGTTGTGAATCCTGCATTAAACGCAAAGCGTGACTATCTGCCATACAGCCTCCAGCAAACAAAATAATGAATGCTAAACTATGAATAGACCCTGGTCTCATAAACATTAGATGGCACTCACTTTTTTTCTTCTCATGACCCAGAGAGGCACCAGGAAAGTGATGAGAATTAACAGAATCGAAAATAGAGAACCGAGTCCATCATCATCGCCATCGCTACGATCACTTCCATCATCGCCAACTCCACCTACATAATCGTTAATCCACCCTGTAAAGGAAGCAACGCGTGTATAAACGCCATATGCATCTGCCACTGCACACCCGGCCCCATAGCTGACAATACCTGCTTGTTTGTATTGACCACTTTCTTTGATCATTAATGGTCCACCACTATCGCCGGCACAACTGTCTTTACCGCCATTCTTCAGCCCTGCACACATCTGCGATGAATGGATGGTTCCATAAACTGAATTGCAGATACTATTGGATACTACAGGTACAGTTACTTCACGTAAAATTTTTGGAAATGCAGAAGATTGATTTGTAAATGTATCATATTTTGTTGCGCCCCAGCCTATCACAACTGAATCTGTACCTGTGGATGAGTCGTCCTTATAGATTTCCATAGTTGGATGGGAAGTGGATTGCGCCAATTCCAACAATGCAATGTCGTTAGTTGAAGATGTAGTTTCAGGTTGGTAATCAGGATGAATAATCGTATTGGTAACAACCAACTCATCGGCTTCATCATCAAGGTTATCAATCCCTAATACCACCCTGATATCAGCGGCAGGCACGGGATCGAAATTCTTATCATACAAGCAATGTGCCGCTGTCAAAACCCAACGCCTGCCAATCAGGTTCGCGCCGCAAAATTGGCGCTGGAACCGCGTATCGTCCACTACATCCAACGATCTGACTAATGCCGCGGCTGACGGCCAATTCTTAATGCTCGTTTGTTCTCCACCTATAATCCGGTTTTCTACATCCGCAAGTGCAGTTGCACATAATAATGAGCCAAATATTAATGATATTAGATTTCTGGTAATCATGAATTTCCTGATAGCGCTGAGAGTGGTATTCCCAATGTATGATTGCAATGGCCTGACATGCAACTCATGTAAGAATTATGCCATAATTGAGATTATAGAAATTCAACAGAAAAGATGGTTTTAAGCAGATAACGCCTAAGATACAGCCTGCAGCTCTCGGTCATCAATATTTGAAGCATACCGATAAACAATAAACAGAAAGAACTGCACACCAAAAATCAAAGACGCCATCCACATATGCAGCGGTTGGGCAAATGCCGGCACATTAAATCTATCCAATGCAACCCCCAGCATAATCGTACCAATAACCAACACTGATAGCCCTAACGAAAACCCAAAAAACAATGCCTGTTGTGGCCGGACTTTGAAAAGGTTCCAGATTATCCAAAGATTGATGGCTAAAATTATTAATGAGAATGAGCGATGGATCAAGAATATCGCTGGTAAATTATCAATCCAAAGATCCCTATACGTGTAATCAAACTGGTGAGCAATGATGTCAATCGCCTCACGAACTTGTGTGCCCATGACCATTTGTATTAATGTCATGCCCATCGCGACTTTTATTACCACAGGAAACAGGTTTGATAATTCACGCAGATCAAATCGGGTCAGGATTTCTCTTTGCGACCGGGCTACTGCAACTATTAACAGGGCAACAATGATCTGCGCAACAATCATGTGGACAGTAATCATGCCAGGCGCCAGATTACTGGCGACAACCTGAGAACCCAACCAGCCTTGAAAGCCCACCAGAATAAATGCTGCTAATGAGATGTAAAATACAGGTTTGTCACGCTTCAAAAATACTATAGAAAGCAATAGGGTGAGAAATATCAGGAACCCTGTACTTACTCCGAGTAAGCGATTGAAGTACTCAGTCCAGGTTTTACGGACATTAAACTCAGTTTCCAGATATCCACGATCAGCATAGATTTGTTGATAATTATCGGGAAGTTCAGCTTCACTGGTAGGCGGGATCCATTGTCCGAAACAAGTGGGCCAATCTGGACAGCCCATACCAGAACCTGTGGCTCTGACTACACCACCCACGAGAATCAAAATATAGACTGTCAGAATAGTCAGCAATCCCATATAGCGAAATCGTCGAATCACAGGCAAAACAGGCATAGATCGAACATCCCTCCAGAAAAATTGGCCGAGCATCCCTGCTCGTGTTATTTAATACAGTAATCTACCACATCGATCATGATACTAAGGTGATATTTCGTTCTTAAGCTCTTTGAGCCTTACAGTCTACCTGACAAATGCATTAAATGTGGAGATTGCCCATATACTAGGGAGAACTAAACAACCGAGTCTATGCCGGGGTCTGGAACTAACCCCAGCAATGGGGGTGTAATCAAGCAGCCTGAACCTCTATCCTGCGTGGTAAAGCTTCCGATATTTTCGGAATTTTCAAGGTTAGCACGCCACTCTTCAAACGAGCCTCTATCTTCGAGGTATCCAGCTCCGGACTTAATTTAAACGCCCTTCGGTACTTTGTAGTGCGCATGTTGAATACATGGAAGTTCCTATTGCTGGTCTGTTCATGTTTAATCACGCCTTCAATAACAAGCGTCTCGCCATCAACCTGTATGTTAAGATCTTCATTTAACACACCGGGCAAATCCGCTATCAGGCTCAGGCACTCTTGGTTTTCATGTATATCAACAGCGGGCCGGGTCATCACCTGCGTATTCTCCGATCGTTCATTGATGGATTTATTTTCCGGATTCTGATCCGCTTGCTTGATTGTGTTTAAATTATTCGTACTCATTGATATTCTCCGCAATTACTGCACTTTAATTTGTCGGGGTTTTACCGCTTCGTGCCTTTGCACACTGATATGCAATACGCCTTCGGTATACCGAGCCTCAACGCTATCTGGATCAACATTTTCGGGCAGTGTGAAAACGCGGTTAAATTTACCTTGTGATCTTTCACGCAAGTGGAAATGCCCCTTTTCCAGTTCCTTTTCCACTCTGGTTGCACTGACAGACAAGATATTGTTCTGCACAGAAATCTCAATCGCGTCAGCTTCAAGACCCGTTACAAATAAGTAGACATCGACCTTTTCCGCAGTAGTGGCGATATTTATTGGTGGAAAGCCTCCCCGAGCTGGCATACGGATATCCGTACGCTCTGGAAAGTATCCAAAATTATTCTCCAAACCTCTGTGCAGTTGTTGAAACTGATCAATAAAGGCATTGTCGAACGATGTAAATGGAAGCAACATTATATTCTCCTAATTTGTTAGTGATTATTGATCAGCCTTGATTTATGCTGATAAAAGTCATTTGATTGCTTAAAAATGGGGGTAAGAGAAAATATTTCAAGCTTGTATTTTATTGAGTCATAATAATTTTTATCTGCATATAAGGGCAATATCCTGAAACTCAAGATGAAGTACATTTGGATTTGATGTTTATTTAAGAGAATTCTCCATGTATAAACTAAAAAACGTACTAACCTGGCTGGTTATAGCTATTTTTATACTGAACACTCAAAACGCATGCAGCACCGATAAGGCAAGCACCATATCTATAGACGTATCACCAAAATCCACTGTAAGAATCCAGTTAAAGGATGCTTTCAAAAATCTTAGTTTTCAATCACCTGTTGCCATGGCTCAGCCAAAACCTGGGAATGGATATTGGTATGTAGTGGAACGGACAGGGAAAGTCTTCCGAGTGCCCATTAATAATGAAAACACTCATGAAAAAGTTCTGTATCTGGATTACAGCAGAAAGGTAAACACGATTTCAGAAGGTGGATTACTATCGTTGGCGTTCGACCCGGAATATCCCAGCAATCGTACGGTATACATCTCGTACACAGAGACTTCAATTAACAATGACTATAGTCAGACATCTGTCATTGCAAGGCTCACCGAATCCAGTCTAACGGGTCTGTTAGATAACAGTTCCGAACATCGCCTACTTGAATTGGGCCAACCATACAATAACCACAACGGTGGTCAAATTGCTTTTGGACCTGATAACTATTTATATATTGGATTTGGCGACGGGGGTAGTGGCGGTGACCCACATCAAAATGGACAAAACCGCGAGACACTGCTTGGCAGTCTTTTACGAATAGATGTCAGTAGTGGCGATAGGTACAGTATTCCTGAAGATAACCCCTTTGTTGGAAAACAAGGTCGCGATGAAATTTTTGCTTATGGGCTGAGAAACCCATGGCGTTGGAGCTTTGATTCTGAGACAGGGCAATTATGGCTTAGCGATGTCGGTCAGAACAGTGTTGAAGAAGTTAATATAATCCAATCAGGTAATAACTATGGCTGGAATTGTTACGAAGGCTACGCGAATTTCAACCCGGAGAATTGCACTGATAAGAACTTGCTGACATTTCCAGTTGCCCAATACAGTCACAAAGAAGGAAGTTCAATTACTGGCGGTTATGTCTATCGTGGAATCTTATTGCCCGAGTTATCTGGAAACTATATTTTTGGCGATTTTACAAAGGGGAAAATATGGCACCTTAAACCCGAACAAAACAATACGTATTCCCGATTTCTTTTGCTTGACACAAAACATGCCATCTCCTCGTTCGCAGAGTCTAATGAAAGAGAATTGTATATCCTTGATTTTTATGGAGGAAAAATTTTTCATATCATCCCCCATCAACCATGATCGCCGGTTGTTCAAAAAATGACTTTTAGCCAATAATCTGTCATATTTATTGCAAGGAACGCTCATCAATCTGAGCTTTGATTCAATAATCACTCACAAGTTTGGCGAGGAGGCCAAGAATGGGAAAACACAAAAAAACCAAACAAGAAATGAAACAGATTCTTAAACATCTGACTAACCCTAAAAAAGTACTGGAATCCCCAAGCATTATCTCTGGAAAACAACTTCTCTTAATAAGCCACAAACTCGGACTATACCCCTATGCAGAAAAATTAGATGTCAAACAATACGAGAAAGAAAAACACTTACTACAGATTGAACTGCTCAAAGTTCAATCATGGGTAAAAGATAGTGGTCAGAAAATTCTTGTTCTTTTTGAGGGCCGCGATGCAGCCGGAAAGGGCGGGACGATCACCCGTTTTATGGAACACCTCAACCCACGTGCAGCACATATTGTCGCCCTGGAAAAACCAACAGCCCGTGAGCAGGGGCAATGGTATTTTCAACGTTACATAAGCCACTTACCAACTGCTGGAGAAATGGTCTTCTTTGATCGCTCCTGGTACAACCGAGCGGGCGTGGAGCGTGTGATGGGATTTTGCTCTGATCATGAATATCTGGAATTTATGCGACAAACACCCAACGTGGAACGTATGCTGGTCAACAGTGGAATAAAGTTGTTTAAGTTTTGGTTTTCTGTCAGCCGACATGAGCAGCTTCGCAGATTTCATTCACGCAGACATGATCTACTAAAGCACTGGAAGCTCAGCCCAATTGATTTGAAGTCACTTGATAAGTGGGATGACTACACAGAAGCAAAAAATGCCATGTTTTTCTATACCAATACTGCTGATGCCCCTTGGACTGTAATCAAATCAGATGATAAAAAACGAGCAAGAATAAACTGTATGCGACATTTCCTGCATACCTTGGATTATCCAGGAAAGGATAAAAGTATTGCTTATAGTCCAAACGATAAGATCGTGGGTAAAATTAATAACGCATCCTAATGCATTCAGCCCCTACAGAGTACTGACTATAAGAAATACATAGAACCTGCACAATCAGTCATCGATTAAAGTGAATATTTTGCCCCATGGAATCGGGTGTCACTAATACGACACCTTCTGGTGAGACATAGAATTTTTTCCGATCTGCATCCAGATCTTCACCGATAACAGTGTCATCAGGAATGATACAACCTTTATCTATAATTGCCTTGTGGATTCTCGCACGTCTGCCTATGGAAACATCAGGTAGCAAGACGCTGTCAGTAATGACTGCATGGCAATTGACGCGGGCATTGGTAAACAGGACTGAGCGCTTAATTTGTCCTCCTGAAACAACACAACCGCCAGAAACCAGAGAATCGAGAGCCTGTCCTCTGCGATCATCATCGTCAAAAACAAACTTCGCTGGAGGTACTTGCTCCTGGTAGGTCCAAATTGGCCATTCTCTATCGTAGAGATTTAACTCTGGATCAACACTGGCCAATTCAATATTGGCGCTCCAATAAGCATCGACGGTACCTACATCTCTCCAATAAGCCTGTTGACCACTTTGTAGATCCAGGAAGGGATAGGCATATACCCGGTAATTCTGAATAACATTGGGAATGATATCCTTACCAAAATCCCGAGTCGAATTGCGGGTATCGGCATCTTTAATCAATTGTTCATAAAGAAAGGAAGTATTAAATATATATATACCCATCGACACCAATGAACTGTCATTATTACCGGGGATCATCGGCGGTTCATCCGGTTTTTCCAAAAAGTCACAGACTCTACGGTCATTCGCTACTTTCATTACGCCAAAAGCGCGGGCATCCTCTCGTGGGACTTCTATACAGCCTATGGTAAGGTCAGCATCATTTGCAACATGATCCGCCAACATCGGACCGTAGTCCATTTTGTAGATATGATCTCCTGCCAACACAAGGACGAATTCTGGATCGTGTCCCCGCAAAATATCCAGATTTTGGTAAATCGCATCAGCAGTGCCCTGATACCAGAGTTCTTCCATCCGCTGCTGTGCTGGCATAATATGCACAAATTCACCAATCTCACTGCGCATAAACCCCCACCCATTTTGCACATGCCTGATTAATGAATCTGATTTATATTGTGTTAATACTCCAATTTTACGGATACCTGAATTCAGGCAGTTGGAAAGCGCGAAGTCAATAATACGGAATTTCCCACCAAAGGGAACCGCTGGTTTAGCACGCCATTCCGTAAGGTTTTTTAACCTTGACCCTCTGCCACCGCACAGTACCAATGCCAGTGTATTTCGAGTTAATAGACTGACAAATCGCTCAGGTTGATTCTGGCTCAACTCATTCATACTATCGCTACCGTATTAGTTTTTTTAAACATCTAAATACAATTCAGCTTTAATAGTTTATCTGACCCCAAACACAGCGCCTACACCTTGGTTAATGGCATATTGAGGCAGTGATGAAGAGGTATAACAGCCGATAAGATTCTAAGTATAAGTTGCTATATCGAAACGCTATAAGTGATGATTTTCCCTTTATCCACAAACCTCTTTTACTAAAGTAATCGTTATAAACATGATTTTTTCACTGGCGCCGATTCAATTGTGAGCTTTACCTGATGATCTATCATTGACTGATAGCAAGTTGTCCACCACGCATTTACGGCAAATTTATTCATTCACTTTATCCGTCCAGGGGTATAACAATTGCATAAAAACAGAAAGAATTATTTGTCAATGAATCGGCACCAGTCTCTTAACCTGCAAACATTAAAACAGAGGAAAAGTTGGTTAATTCGATTTCCAGTTACCTAGTCACTCTGGAATAACCGAGATGACAGATTACATTGGTAATTAGTAATCGAAACCCTTCTCCATCATAACACCTGATTCTGGCCATTTGCCACAGATTCAGTTATCAACTTTTTAAACCTGAGATGTGCACTCAACACATTTGGATAAGATTGATGAAAATTATTAGTAAGTCTGCAAAAAAAAAGGAGAAGTATTGCATGGGACCAAGGTTAGTCTCAGAATTAACGCGTAACACACTGGTATTGGTATTAGCTGGAGGGGAAGGCTCACGTCTAAAAGGCCTTACCAAATGGCGGGCAAAACCTGCGCTGCCTTTTGGCGGCAAATACCGAATCATTGACTTCGCATTGTCTAACTGTATTAATTCAGGGTTCAGGAGAATCGGGGTGCTCTGTCAGTACAAGTCACATTCGCTCATTTTACATTTGCAACGCGCCTGGAGTTTCATGCGTATGGAAATCGGTGAATTTGTGGAGATTCTTCCAGCTCAACAACGTACCGGGAAAAATTGGTATAGAGGAACAGCTGATGCCCTGTATCAAAACCTGGATATCATGCAGAGACACGGATCCAAATACGTTATGGTATTGGGGGGAGATCATATCTATACCACAGACTTCACCTCCATGCTTGTTCAACATGTAGAATCCGGTGCAGATGTAACCGTTTGCTGTATTGAGGTGCCTAAAGAGGAAGCCTCTGCATTCGGTGTAATGTCTGTAGACCGTCAACAACGCATCACTCAATTTGAAGAAAAACCACAAAAAGCAGCTACAATTCCTGGTAAACCAGATAAGTCGTTGGTTTCAATGGGTATTTATGTTTTTTCCACACGTGTGCTTTATGAATATCTGACTAAAGATGCCAAAAAGAAGAACTCTTCTCATGACTTTGGGCATGATATCATCCCTGCCGCGATTAATCAGTGTAAGACCATGGCCTTCCGTTTTGAAAATGAAACAAAAGGTCCTCATTATTGGAAAGATGTAGGTACGCTCTATTCGTATTGGAAGGCCAATATGGAGTTATGTGATGTCGATCCGGCGCTTAACCTCTATGATCGCGATTGGCCCATTTGGACTTATCAAACACATTACCCACCGGCAAAATTTGTTTTTAATGACACCGATCGACAAGGCCATGCATTGGATTCGTTGGTATCCGCCGGTTGTATTGTGTCGGGCGCGCAAATAGATCATTCTGTCCTGTTTACAGCAACTCGCGTCGAAAGCCGATCAGTAGTTAGGAATTCGGTTATCCTGCCGAAGGTCGATATTGGCCAAGATTGCCGAATAAGCAATGCCATTATAGACAAAAACTGTATCATACCCAACGGTACTATAATTGGCGAAGACCATGAGCTGGACAAAAAAAGATTTTATATAACCGCAGAAGGCATTATATTAGTGACCCTCGATATGCTCGAACAGCAAGATGTATCAGCTCCATGGCGAAATTCAGATGCTGCATGAGGTTATTGATGACACCCCCTAGTATTGCCAATACTTGAAAGTAGCAAGTAGATAGTAATTACACTATCTACCCTGCCCTCAGAAACCTCATAATTTATAGATTGTAGGATTCATCAGGATTTAATCCATCGGCATCGATTCTGAAAGGATAATCATTGAAAACAACTGACCCTAACATTTTGGACAGCAGACGCGCAGGTGTATTGCTTCATCCCACCTCATTACCTAACGGCGTATTCGATCAATACGTTTTTGATTGGCTGGATTTCATGTCAGATGCAGGCTTAAGCGTTTGGCAAATGTTACCGTTGGGTGTACCTCAGTCTGGAAATTCACCTTACCAATGCAACTCTGCGTTTGCGATTAACCCGGCATTTGTAGAACAAAGTTATCTGGCGACTGCAGAATATACGCTTGACACCTATCAGGAGTGGATGCTCAAACAACAACACTGGTTGGATGATTACGCACTCTTTGCGTCATTAAAAGAGCAGTTTAATACACAACCCTGGTATGAATGGCCAGATGCGATTCGACGCAGATGCCCGGAAGCTCTGCAGGAATTTAGAGAAAAAAATCAGAAAAAAACCCTGGCTATAAAATGGACACAATTCAGGCTATTCACACGCTGGCAGGAAATTCGTAATTATGCTCGCAAACGGGGTATCTATCTTTTTGGTGATATGCCGATCTTTGTTGCTCATGATAGTGCGGATGTCTGGGCAAACCCTGATTATTTTCTACTGGATGAGCAAGGTCAGCCGACGGTGGTTGCTGGTGTTCCTCCAGATTATTTTTCTGAAACCGGGCAAAGATGGGGTAACCCTCATTATCATTGGGAAAATCTTAAGAAAAATGATTTCGATTGGTGGATACGACGTTTGGAATCACACTTCGAGTGGTTTGATATTGTCCGCATCGATCATTTTCGTGGGCTAGAATCAGTTTGGGAAATAAGTCGTCATTGCCCGACCGCAATTGAGGGTCAGTGGCAAACTGTACCAGGTGAACAACTACTAAAATCTGTAGCAGACAAATATGGCTATTTACCACTGGTTGCCGAAGATTTGGGAATCATCACACCTGAAGTTATTGCCTTACGGGATAAATTTCAATTGCCAGGAATGGCTGTATTGCAGTTTTCTTTTGACGCATTTGACGATAATCCACATAAACCCAAGAACATCAATAATAATACTGTTGTTTACTCTGGAACGCATGATAATGACACGATTAAAGGTTGGTTTGATTCACTTGACGAAAACATCCAAAACCATGTGATATCTCAGATCAACGCAACTTCATCCGATAATATTGTTGATACGATGATCACACTAACACTCAATACACAAGCCAATCTTGCTATTATACCTTTACAGGATTTTCTCGGCTTGGGCTCTGATGCCCGTATGAACACCCCGGCAACCATCGACCGCAACTGGCACTGGCAATATAGTCCCGATCAAATCACTGCGAAGATCTCATCGAATATTCGTTATAATATTGAATCTTCCGGAAGATTAATAAATGTCTGACCCTTCGCATTTACAACGACTGCAATCCGGCTCTCACCACGATCCATTTCAATACCTGGGGCGCCACAAGAGTGCGGACGGACACAACATTATACGCGCCTATATGCCAAATGCTGAAGAACTGAAAATCGACGGTCATGGTAAGATGCAGCGGGTTGAAAATACAGATCTGTTTATTGCAGTACTTGACAAGCCAGACATAACACCTTTGCATTATTCCTTGAATTGGCAGGAAAAAAACAATGGTGGCTGGCATAGCTCTGTTTCTCCCTACTCATTTTCACCACAATTGGAAGATTTTGATTTGCATTTGTTTTCGTCCGGAAAACACTTGCACGCCTACCGTTTTTTGGGGGCACATTTAAAAACCGTAGATAACATCGAAGGCTGCCAATTTGCAGTTTGGGCACCAAATGTAAAACGAGTTAGTGTTGTAGGTGATTTTAATGGTTGGCATGGGTTGAGACATCCCATGCGAAGTCGCGGACAATCCGCCGTGTGGGAAATCTTTATTCCAGCGCTACACAAAGGCGACAACTATAAATTTGAAATACTTACTGAACATGGCAAGATCATAATAAAATGTGACCCCTATGGACAATCCATGCCATTGCGTCCAGACACCACTTCCCAAATAATCGATAATACACCTTATCAATGGACCGATAAAAGCTGGTTGGCGTCACGTTCTCAATTCGATTGGCTGCATAAGGCGATCAGTATCTATGAGGTACATGCCGGTTCCTGGCGACTAACGCCAGAAGGGCATTTTATGAATTGGCGTGAATTGGCTGATCAGTTAGTGCCCTATGTGAAACACCTCAACTACACACATATTGAATTACTTCCCATTACTGAGCATCCATTGGATAAGTCCTGGGGTTATCAAGTAAGTGGATACTTCGCACCAACTTCCCGATTCGGTTCAGCCGATGATTTTCGTTATTTCATTAATCTTTCCCATCAGAATAAAATCGGCGTGATTCTCGATTGGGTGCCAGCGCACTTTCCCAAAGATGATTTTGCACTGGCACAGTTTAATGGTGTACCTTTGTATGAGCATAGTGATCCACGTAGGGGTGAACATCAGGATTGGGGGACGCTCATATTCGATTATGATCGTAATGAAGTAAGAAATTTTCTTTTAACCAATGCAATCTTCTGGTTAGAGGAATTCCATATTGATGGTTTACGCGTAGATGCAGTTGCCTCTATGCTCTATCTGGATTATTCACGCAGTATTGGCCAGTGGTTACCAAACGAATTTGGTGGCCGGGAAAATCTTGAAGCCATTGCATTTTTACGGGAGATGAACAAAAATGTTCATCATTTATTTCCGGACGTACTCACCTTTGCTGAAGAATCCACTGCTTGGCCTATGGTTTCACGCCCGCTGGAACAAGGCGGCCTGGGTTTCTCAATCAAATGGAATATGGGTTGGATGAACGATACGCTCGCGTATATTGAGCAAGATCCAATCAATCGCAAATATCATCACGATAAACTGACATTTAGCCAACTATATGCCTGGACTGAGAATTTCGTTCTGCCTTTCTCACATGACGAAGTTGTTCACCTCAAACACAGTATGCTCGATAAAATGCCTGGCGACTCATGGCAAAAATTTGCAAATTTGAGGCTCTTGTTCGCTTGGCAATATGCCCACCCTGGGAAAAAACTTCAATTTATGGGCAATGAATTCGGGCAGTGGCGGGAATGGGATGAGAAAAACGCACTCGACTGGTTTTTGATGAAAAAAAACAACCATTCCGGCTTGCATTTATTATCCAAAGATCTTAATACACTATATAGAAATGAGCCTGGCCTGCATTTTAACGATTTTTTAGTTGATGGATTTCGCTGGATTAATTGCGATGACTCAAAACATTCAATTATCAACCTGATCAGGCAATCAAACATACCTGAAGAAGCCATTATTTGCTGTTTAAATTTCACACCCGTAGTTCGCAGGAACTACCGTATTGGAATACCATCAGATCACGACTATGTGGAAATACTCAATACTGACAACCATTGCTACGGCGGCTCGGATGTTGGCAACAAATCAATAATCCCAACTCAATCACAAACGTGGAATGGATTTGAACATTCGATCAGCATCACAATCCCTCCACTGGCTGGTGTTTTTCTAAAGGCTGTAAATTGAACATTCTGTTTGTTTGTAGCGAAGTTTACCCACTAAACAAAACGGGTGGTCTCGGCGATGTAGCCTATGGCCTGCCGCATGCATTACAAAAATCCGCTGCCAGGGTTCACCTCCTGATCCCCGCCTACCGCGATCTGATAGCTCAGCTCGAAAACGTTCATCTGCTGGCAAAGCTGGATGTTAGTGGTGAAGGCCGTTTACATAGTGTCCGTCTGTTAAAAGCCACACATCCTGATATAGAATTTGATCTGTACCTGGTGGATTGTCAGCCTTTGTATGATCGTCCCGGTAACCCGTACCAGCAAGCTAACGGCGAAGATTGGCCCGATAACGCTGAACGATTTAGCGTATTTTCCCGTGTAGCCGTACAACTCGCTATTGACTCTCTTGGCCTGGACTGGAAACCAGATGTGGTTCACTGCCATGATTGGCAATCGGGTCTGGTTGCGGCACTTTTAAGTCTCGAAGCAAATGCGCCAAAATCGGTTTTTACTATTCACAACCTTGCCTATGGTGGTCGTTTTTCAGCCGAGAGTTACGCCAGATTACAACTACCAGAACAGCTTTGGTCTATTGCCGGGTTAGAGTTTTATGGCGAATTCTCCATGCTGAAAGCCGGAATCGTGTATGCAGATTTAGTGACGACTGTGAGTCCAACCTATGCCAGGGAAATACTCACGCCTGAGTTTGGTCATGGCATGGAAGGCATTCTGCAGCAACATCAATACAAACTCATAGGTATCCTCAACGGTATCGATAAGAAACACTGGAATCCGGCTACTGATCAACACTTACCCAAAAATTATAGTTCTGATAACGTCACTGAAGGGAAAAAAATCTGTAAACAGGCACTACTAAGGCTATTTGGGTTGGAAGCCAACGCGCATTTGTTAACTCACCCCTTATTCGGGCTGGTGGGACGACTTGTCGAACAAAAGGGGATAGACCTGATACTGGCTATTATTGCAAACCTCATAGAACAAACTGAGGCCTGTTTTGTTTTTCTTGGAACCGGCGATCCACAATTTGAACGACAATTGGAAGAAATGTCCGCTCGCTACCCTACCAGAGTTAAAGTTCGCATTGGCTTTTCTGAAAAGGTTGCTCATCTTATTGAGGCAGGCGCCGATATTTTCCTTATGCCATCTCGTTTTGAACCATGTGGTTTAAATCAGATGTATAGCCTGCACTATGGCACACCCCCGATTGTATATAACACTGGAGGCTTGGCCGACACTATTATTAATACTGGACATGACACGCTTGATCAAGGAACTGCAAACGGCTTTGTATTTAACAATCCAGACGCCGAATCTCTACTAAAAGTGGTTAATGAAGCTTTAGGATATTTCTATGACAAGCCCAACTGGTTGCGCATAATGAAAAATGGAATGGCACTTAAACTTTCATGGGATAATCGCGCCAGGGATTATCTAACATGCTACCAGCCATAAAACTATCTAAGCGGAGAAATAACGATTGCTTAAGAATAAAAATAATTCTTTGCCGCACTGTGACGAGAATAGTTTAAAAAATTTACCCACCTCCGCAGATGCGCTGTCTGAGGATTTTCAACACTACCTCAATTATCATCTGGGGCGAAGTGAGGCATGCGCTCCTAATCATATTTATGAGGCTTTAGCTTTAACCATTCGTGATAGATTAATGCCAGGTTGGAGAAAAACCCGCATAGCAACAAAAGCAAAAGGTGTCAGACGCGTTTACTACCTATCTCTCGAATTCTTGATCGGAAGGGCTTTGGGCAACCACCTTCTCAACCTGGACTTAAGCCAACAAACCCGTGATGCCTTGCTTAAGCATACAGCTCAACTTGAAGATATCGAAGATGCGGAAGCCGACGCTGGCCTTGGAAACGGTGGATTAGGAAGATTGGCCGCCTGTTTCATGGATAGTTGCGCAACCTTACAACTACCCGTTATTGGCTATGGAATTCGCTATGAATACGGCATGTTTCGCCAACTTATTAACAATGGCTACCAAACTGAAGAACCCGATCACTGGTTGTTAAACGGTAACCCATGGGAAATATGTCGGGCAGAATATACTCAAACCATACAATTTGCAGGACACATTGAACACCGTATTGATGAGCGAGGGATAAATAAAGCCTGTTGGATAGACACCAAAGACGTCTTAGCAGTGCCCTATGACATGCCAGTATCCGGATTTGAGAACGGCACAGTGAATACACTGCGTCTGTGGAAAGCAACCGCAACCGATATATTTAACCTGGATGAATTCAATGCAGGAGAATACCCGGAATCAGTAGCTGCTAAAAATGATGCTGAGCATATATCGATGGTGCTTTATCCAAACGATGCCAGTGAGAATGGAAAAGCACTGAGACTCAAGCAACAGTACTTTCTGGCATCTGCCAGCATCCAGGACGTAATCCGACTTTGGGAAGAAAATGAAGGATCTGACTTTGATCGATTCGCAGCGTTAAATGTGTTCCAAATGAATGATACACATCCGACTATCGCGGTTGCTGAACTGATGCGGATTTTAGTCGATAAGAAAAACCTTGATTGGGATACAGCGTGGGATATTACAAAACAGTGTATGGCTTATACAAATCATACATTACTGCCAGAAGCGCTTGAACGATGGTCTGTTGCATTGTTTGAAAGACTACTGCCTCGCCTGCTCGATATTATTTATCGGATCAATGCAGAGTTCCTTAATCTGGTAGCACGTAAATGGCCAGGCAACAACGGCCGATTACAAAGAATGTCAATTATTGAAGAAGGCGATCAAAAGCAGATTCGTATGGCCCATCTTGGCATTGTCGGAAGCTACTCTGTAAATGGTGTAGCCGCTTTACATTCACGTTTGTTAACTGAGGGTCTTTTTAACGATTTTTACCAACTATGGCCAGAAAAATTTAACAACAAAACCAACGGCGTTACACCCCGTCGCTGGATTGCGCATGCCAATCCACTTCTCAGCACTTTGATCACTAAAAAAATTGGCAAAACCTGGAAAGCGGATTTGAGTGAAGTTTCCAAGCTCAAAGATTATGCAAATGACGAGTTATTTAAACATCAATGGCACACTGTAAAAACAGACAACAAAAAACGGCTTGCAAAGTTGGTGAAAACACTATGCAACGTGGATTTTAATACCCAATCATTGTTTGATATTCAGGTTAAACGAATTCATGAATATAAGCGTCAGCTACTGAATTTATTGCACGTGATTCACTTATACAGGCGGTTAAAACAGAACGACAGCGCAAACTGGGTCAATCGGTGCGTACTGATTGGCGGCAAGGCAGCACCAGGATATGAGATTGCCAAAAGTATTATTAAATTAACCAATAATATTGCTAATACTGTTAATCAAGACCCTGATATTGGCGACAAACTTAAAATGGTGTTCTTACCCAACTACAACGTCTCTGCCATGGAAATTATCGCTCCCGCAGCAGACTTATCAGAGCAGATTTCGACTGCGGGAAAGGAAGCATCCGGCACTGGTAATATGAAATTTATGATGAATGGGGCACTGACAATTGGAACCTATGACGGCGCTAATATTGAAATCCTTGAAGCCGTAGGTGAGGAAAACTTTTTTCTGTTCGGATTAAAGGCTGAGGAAGTCGATGAGCTGAAGAAACACTACAATCCGCAACTATTTATTGAATCAGATCCGGACCTACGAGCAGTTATGCAACTACTGGAATCTGATCAATTTAACATTTCTGAACCTGGAATTTTTGCCAATATAATCAGCTCACTCAAGGATCCCCATGACCCATGGGTAACATTAGCGGATTTCAGAAGTTTCATAGATGCCCAGGAACGCGTCGCTGATCTATGGAGGAACCACAATGAGTGGACAAGGAAAAGTATTCTCAATACGGCATTTAGTGGTTTTTTCTCCACTGATAGAACCATCCATGACTATAACCAAGGCATATGGAAACTGGATCGGCTTGTTGTCAACTGTAATCAGCAAATTTGAACAAAATTGCAAGCCAATTGGCGCAATTTAGTAATTAGCTGTGTGTATCTCACACTTTTCACACAAATAAACTGCTTTTAGTGATGTGCTTCTTTAGTATTGATACAGAACTAAAAACAATTCATTATATCAATAACTTAATAGATAAGTATGCAGAGTTTAATAACCTTGTCCGAGCAACCTCTCGACTACGTTCAACCACGGCGAAAAGTTCATAACCGCCGTAAATTTTCAACAAAAACAATATTTAACGGATTCATCAATCCACGACGAAAATCGAACCGAAGGGTAGATGACAAACCTTATGCCATATTAGACAATTATGGCTGGGTTGAAATGTTATGCGCGATTGCTTTGCTGGTTTTCTCTTTTACAGATGCGACCTTTACATTATTACTGATCGACAGAGGAGGAGAGGAACTCAATCCGGTAATGAATTATTTTTTACAGCGGGGCACTTCCGAATTCATAGCGGTAAAAATGTTGATTCCGTTCCTGACTGTTTTCTTTTTTATTGCTTCCTGGAATTTTCTTTTCTGCTCACTTTTTCGCACCAGGAACATTATGTTCTTCTGCCTGTTAATCTATACCGTACTCATTGCCTATGAACTCACTCTTCTGGCACAAGCCTACCCAGAAGTATTTAACTTTATTTGATCACGGTAAAAGCGCTCAACCGGATACGACAATCACCTTTGCTGTCGTGTAGCGCCGAAGAATAGTAATCCGGTTTCTGTTCTATGGTATCCTCACGAGCACAAGCTGGAACAGCTATAAGGTAATTGCGACTGAAAGACAATTAACCACAAAAAATCAAACACGACACTTAACCAAGGAGAACCATGATATCACCACTCTCCTTAGTAGCAGTAGAATTCTAGTAGCCTGTTGAAAAGTCTCTCATGAGTATCAGGCAAGGCAAAATCAAGCGAAAAAAACGCAGTTTACATGCACAAGTAAATGCGTATGTTTGAGCCTGGTTTTAACGCCGCATGATGCCGCCAGAGGGTTTTTCAACAAGCTGCTAGACAACGCGTTGGAGAATAACCTTGAGATTGATCGGCATGAGTGCCTTTGTTCTGGTAGGGATTTTCACTGGCATTTTAATTACTATTTTACTGAAAGATAAATCCCCTGGATATGCAATTAATGCCGCTGTAGGCGTTCTGGGCGCATTTGTGGGACTATTTATAAAAGATATTGCAGATATACAAGTAATAGGTAATCTGGCGGGTGCATTTATTTTTTCCTTTATGGGTGCTTTTGTTGCTCTGGCAATCGCCAACCTCATTTATCTCAAATTATTTAGAAACTGATTTAATGTGTTCTATGCAATGCAATTCACGCAAAAACTGACTTCATACAAGCAATCGGAATTACCCAATTAAACTTGGCACTGCATTATAGTATTCCTGAAACTCCTGTTCTACTGCCCGGGGCCGTGCCATCTGGTAGCCCTGAATATAATCCACATTAGTTTTAATCAGCTTTTCTTTAACCACATCGTTTTCGACCGATTCCGCAATAGTTTTGATTCCCAATGATCGGCACACCTGTGTGATAGAAGTAACAATCGAAGCACTAATAGTGTCGTGAGATATGCTCCTCACTAGTCTACCGTTGAGCTTTACATAATCGACTGATAAATTTCGCAAACTCGAATATGCACCAATCCCTGTTCCAAAATCATCAAGTGCAAATTCAAATCCCTGCTTTTTTAACAAGCTGATAAATCGGTTGGTCTTACGCAGGTTATGCATCGCTACAGATTCTGTCATATCAAAACAAATTGATTTGGCTGCTACACCAATTTTCTCAGCCTGATAAATTATAAAATCAGCGAATTCACTATTTATCGCGTCGGCTGATAGATTGATTGTGAAATTAAACAAAGCAACCGTGGAGTGACTGTTTATTGAATGAGAAAGACTAAATGCCTGGCGCACAACCCATTTATCGACATAATTCATTAGACCCAGCTTACTCGCAGCTGAAATAAAAACAGGTAACGCAACTAATACATCATGTTGACTGTCAAGCCTCAATAGCAGTTCGTAGCGCTTTATTCCGTCAGTGTACACGCCTACATCTTCAATTGGTTGACAAAACAATTTGAATTCACTGTTGAGTACAGTCTTGTAGATACGATTATCCCAGCTTAAGCGAGATAGCTCGCTGTGTTTATTTTTCATCCCTTCAAAAACAGCTAGTTTATATTTACCAGATTCACTCGCAAGCAGCGCCGCCTCCCTTGCAGCGCGAATATGATTATTAGCACTCACCAATGATGGTGAAAGCGTGACAATTCCAATACTTGCTTCAAGTTTGAGAGGCCTTGCCTGCCACTCAAAAGTAAACTGTGCAACAGACTCCAATATCTGATTGGCAACAATTTTTGTATTTTCAACACTACAATTGTTCAAAACCAAGACGAACTCATCCTTGCCAATGCGTCCAGCAAGATCTCTGCTCCTAACCCGTTTTGTCAGCAATGCCGCAACCTGGGTCAAGATGTGAGATCCTGCCTCTATGCCTTCTGCTGCATAGAATTGTTCAAGATTATACAATTTGAGCAGCAAAAAACTTGAATTATCTGCATGCTTATTAATATTCGAAAATTCCTTTTCTAATACAGCATTATATGCCGTATGACCCAGGAGACCACTGACAGGATCATAACGAGACAACAAAACCTCAAGCGTACGCTGAGCCAACAACTCAGCCAGACGATACTCGCTTTTTGTAAATTGAGTTTGTGTATGTTGTCGCACTAATACAAACACGCCCCTGCACTCTTTATCAATATCGAATAAAGGGATGACTAATACTCGCAATCCATCCAGACAATCACTGGGAAAACTTACACCTGTTTTTGCATCTTGATCAAGCAATAACAGTGAGCTACTGGATTCACAGAGCCTAACAATATCTTTGCTAATCAGTGTATCCCGTCTTGACTCTGACAAGCCCGAATCTTGAAGTCGGGATTCATCAGGAACTTCACAAATCATCTGCTGCATGTCGCTCGTGTACAAAAATGCACCAGAGAGCGACAATGATTCTGTACAATCACATAAAATATTCTCCACCTCCAATACCACATCTTTAATTGTCGAATTTACACCATCGGGATTGAACCGCGTATGCAACTCCCGCAACTCAATCGCTTTTTCTTTAAGTGTGGTCTGCATCAAATCACATTCCGCAATGCTCCCTTGGGCTTTACACAGCTGATGGAACAACACTTTCCGCTTTCTATTGGACAAAGGGTCTAGGGTTTGAAGCAGAACAAACTCAACACCTCCTCTGTTGTAGAGTTCCATGGGTTGCAAATAACAATTTGGAAATTCTGGTAGATTAAGGCTGAACATCGCCAAACTATCAGTATTTTTAAAACGAGTTACCGATCCAGAAATTGACTGGGGTCCCTGATAATCAGACGATGCCCAGAGTAGAGACATCTGTTTGTCAAGAAGTGAAAATTTTGTTGTAATATCACAGACTAACTCAATAGTACGAATGTAATTTTCCAAGCGCGCAGGATTGTATTGTGAAAAGACCATTATTGAAAATATACTCGATCGATGACTGGTTCTATCTGAATGAGCGGATCTGGCAAAAGTACAGATTACAAAATAAACAGCAAACTATTGTAATGTTTCATACAAAATTAAAATAAAAAGCTATTCACTTTATAGATGAATTAGGTAATCCGTCAAAAATATCGGCGTATTTATAGCTATACGCTGTCAAGCTTACTTTAACGACACCCAGAACAGATAAAACCGATAATCCAGTGTTCAAACAACTTCCTTTTGCTAATTTTCGGGCCATGAGATGATATCTTAACGTGCCAATGTACCAAAACGCCAGTTAGATCACATTACGAGACCCGGTTCACAATTTTTTTTAAATTTCCACATTACTTTTACCCGTAAGCAGGGTCAATTTAGAACTGAATTATAAATTTCGATCGATGGACACCTTATACCGAAGAAAATTCAATTTGAGTGACCTTTTTCCGTGTTGTAAGAAGAAGTAGTACTATATGGATGTTGGCAGATCGTCTCGTACAACTCCGGCATTTCCAGAATCGAGCTGTATACCCGGTTCATCGTACAGGTTAGACCGTGGAGCAATTATTCAAGAGCATATATTATATATCTATCATATTGATTATATTGAATAATTTTATTAATTCACATAACATCATTAATTCAAGGTATATTCACATTGCCGCTATAAAATCAATATCATTGATTATTATTTTTATACCGTTAAAGAGTCCAGGTTTGATATTGACTTGGGAAATTATTAATGCAAATGAAGTTGATCTTAAGTCTATTAACACTGATTTTTCTCATTGCTATCAGTGCCTGCGATAGCAACCCGACTAATAACAGTAATTCAGAAAAGCCTGATGGCAATGAAAACCTGGAACTGGCTGGGGAGCAAAATCCAAGTTGCACAGCTCAGGAACGCAATGTATGGATCAACGATGAAATGCACGATACCTACCTTTGGTATCAATTCACACCTGATCTTGACGCTGAGAGTTACAGTGATCCTCAAACATTACTGCAAGATTTGCGATACACAAAATATGATCGTTTTAGTTTCTTAATGGAAGAGAGGGACTATATCAACGCACAACAAGGTATCTCCACAGCGTTTGGGTTTAAGCTAGGCCAATATAATCAACAATATCTATTCAGATTTATCAGCCCAAACTCTCCCATGGCAGCTGTTGGAATAAATCGCGGTGATGAACTCATTGCTGTAGGCGGTATAAAAATGTCAGAAATTACAAACGAGCAATGGAATATGCTCACTGACTCCAGCAACGGCCCTCATACACAACAATTCCTCGTGTCTGATAGGGCTACTTCAACCGAAAGCATTCATGAAGTCACCAGTGGTGAATTCACTGAATCCACCGTTTTCCGCACAGAAATAAAAAACATAGGCGGAATAAAAACGGCCTACCTTGGTTTCTCAAGATTCTTAAGGACATCGGTAAGTGAACTGACCAACGCATTTAAAGATTTTAAGCAGCAATCAGTGCAGGAATTAGTTCTGGACTTACGCTATAACCCCGGTGGTCTTATATTCGTTTCTAATCAATTAGGTGGCTTAATTGGTGGCATGGCAACCAAGGATCAAAACTATACCACTCTGAAGCATAATGACCGTTACAGTAAAAACAATTTTACCTATAAATTCACCGAAACTGAAGAATCACTTGATTTGCAACGCGTAATCGTTTTGACCACTGCCCGTACCTGCTCTGCCAGCGAAATGCTGATCAATGGCTTAAAACCATTTCTCGATGTAGTTGTGATTGGCGCCAGAAGTTGTGGTAAACCCATTGGCATGTACCCAAAAATCAAATGTGACAAAGCGCTTTTTGCAATTAACTTTGAGGCTAGGAACGCACTGGATGAAGGGGAGTATTTTGATGGTATTAACCCAACCTGCGCAGTGGACGATTTTCCACGTTATGATACATGGGACAAACAAGATACTTTGCATCAGGCAGCACTGGACTACATTACCAGTGGCAGTTGCTCTTCAGAGGCACAATCATCTGCGAGAGTAATTACCCAAAAAGCCGTCATATCCTCAGTAACAAAATCACTGGATCCGGGTCAATTCTAAGTAAAAGAATATTCTGATTGAATATTCCACATACCAAAGCAATCTGAAATTTTCCCAAAGAAAATGCGGGTGCATGACAATATTTTGTCAACAAACCACCGTTTTTCCAGGGTTCATTAAATTTTTTGGATCAAGTGCTTTTTTAATAACTTGCATCACTTCAATAGCCCCATCGCCATGTTCGAGACGCATATACTGAAGCTTTCCAATTCCAACTCCATGCTCACCCGTACTGGTCCCACCTACTGCAAGTGCATTTTTTACTAATATTGCATTGAGACGATTGGCTTCTTCAACTTCCTTTTCATTATCCGGATCAATACAGAACACGAGATGAAAGTTACCATCTCCGACATGGCCAAGTACGGGAGAATCCAAAAAACTATTGCCCATCTCACCTTGGATGACACAAATGCACTCGGCAAGTCTCGATATAGGCACACAAACATCCGTGGCCAAACCTTGTTTTCCCGGATATTTAGCGAGTACGGCGTAGTAAGCCGAATGCCGTGCATTCCAAAGCTTTCGTCGATCTTCTTCTTTTTGCGCCCACTGGAAATCTCCACCCAGATTACTCTGCGCCAGGTCACGAAACAGTTCCACCTGATCTGCAACCCCGGCCTCGGTTCCGTGAAACTCCAGAAACAGAGTGTCTTTCTCCGGATAATCTGTTTTGCTATAACGATTAACCAGCGTCATGTACTGGCTATCCAGTAGTTCAATCCGGGCGATAGGCAAACCTATTTGTATAGTTTCAATCACTGTAAGTACGGCTGACTGAATATCAGGGAAATTTACCACGGCAGAGGACATACATTCAGGCATTCCATACAACTTCAATCCAATTTCTGTTATCACACCGAGTGTACCTTCCGAACCCACATATAATCGCGTCAAATCATACCCGGCAGCCGATTTTCTCGCCCGAGACCCGGTATGGATGATACGCCCTTCAGCGGTTACTACCGTTAATGTCAAAACATTTTCGCGCATGGTGCCGTAACGAACAGCATTAGTGCCTGACGCACGTGTTGCGCACATCCCTCCAATGGATGCATCAGCACCGGGATCAATTGGAAAAAATAATCCGGTATCACGCAGAAATTCATTCAGTTGTTTACGCGTGACACCAGCCTGGACCCGGCAATCCAAATCACTTTGGTTAACTTCAAGAATAGAATTCATGCGCATCAAATCGATGCTGACCCCTCCTTTCAAAGCCACGGTCTGACCTTCAATGCTGGTGCCAGCACCAAATGGAACAATCGGCGTATTGGTTTGATCACACAGTTTCACAATGGCCGATACTTCTTCTGTGGTTTCGGGAAAACAAACCACATCAGGTAAAGATTGCTTATGCCAGGATTCGCCTTTGGCATGCTGTTCCCGAATAGCAATCGATTGTGAAAAACGACTGCCCAGTAATTGGGTTAAGGCATTGTAAAGCTGTGTTAAATCTCTATCGGACATAGTCGGTTCTCTCCATTCAGTCAGGGTAATCGAAACAATACAGGTAAAAACTCATGTTGATGTAACACATTGATTATCTGTAGTCCGCCAAAGCCAAGAAAAAACCAAACAGCGTCCTTAAACGCCTTTTCAAATACCGGGATGTTAACGGTATATTCTGGAATGCTTTTATAGAGGGTGAAATCAGGGAAAAAGCGAGGTGTATTCGCCTTGTATTGTAAATATTTAATTCCCAATACATCTTCAAGCTTCTTCTCTTCGTGTAAGATTGTCTGGGCGTATATGAACACAAAAATAATAACAATCAGTCCTACAATAACCAACGACCTCGCACCCAGGCCCAGACCAGTCGCACCAATGAAGCTAAAAACATACAGCGGATTTCGCGTTACTGAATAAGGGCCTTCCTGAACAACCTTTTTGGTTTTATTTCCACAAATAAATAGTGATGACCACAACCGGCCAAACACAGCCACTACGACGAAAATAAAGCCCATCGCTTTGAGTAAAAATTCAAAGATGCCCGGGTTTTGCCAGACAGGTGATGTCAGCAGAATCAGGGCTATAATGACCCCAAAGCTCCAGCGAGTTACAACAATGCGATTGCGGGCAATAAAGCTTTGCATTCTTACTCCAGGTAAAACCTATTCAAAACAGGGGTTAAAACCTGATTATACACCGTCTGGACACACTACTAATATGAGAAAACCCACCGCGAGCGTGTTAAATCAATTCTAACTCTTCCATACACGCTCGAATTTGCTGCATAGAGCTGTCTTGAAGTTTCATAATCGGTAGCCGACAACGCTCATGACAGAGGCCAAGTAATGAGGTGGCGTACTTAATACCTGCCGGACTCGGTTCGGCCATTAATGCCTGATGCAGCGGGAAAAGCTTCTCATGCAACCGCTGTGCACGCATATAATCACCTTCATTACAAGCGGATTGCATGGCAACACAGGCACTTGGGGCCACATTTGCAGTCACCGAGATACAACCACTGCCTCCACTTACATTGTAGGCCAATGATGACAAATCATCGCCTGATAACCAGATGAAATCCTTGCTTATATCCTGTCGCTCGCTTGAAAGGCGTCGCATATCGCCGGTGGCGTCTTTGATACCCACAATGCGAGTTAATCGGGCAAGGCGTGCCACTGTATCGACAGCAATATCGATTGCACAACGTGATGGAATATTATAGAGAATGATTGGGATATCGGTAGAGTGGTGCAGAAGTTCGAAATGACCATAAAGACCCGCCTGACTAGGCCGGTTATAATATCCTGCTACACATAACACCGCATCAGCACCTATTTTCTGTGCATAGTTTGCGTAATCCACCGCCTCAACAGGATTATTAGAACCTGCGCCAGCGACCACTGTAATGGCTCCATCAGCGGCTTCCACAACAATCTCTATTACGCGTTTATGCTCATCGTGAGCAAGCACTGGCGATTCCCCGGTTGTTCCCACGGCCACAATCGCATCAGTACCCGATTTAATATGCCATGAAACCAGATTGCGTAACGCTGTTTCATCTATACCCGTTTCGGTAAAAGGGGTAATCAAAGCCACCATGGAGCCTTTTATCATGATAAGTATTTCCTTTTATGTTGACCAAAAAAAACCCCAATTACGAAGATCGTGACCGGGGTTTTTGAATTTAAAGAGTTAGCTATCTAAATCAATCAACCACCACCGATCCGCACTGAAGCAGGTTTATTTCGTTTATTATCAAAGTAGATGGTTAAGTACACGATATATTTTAGTTTTTTAAGGTATGTTTAAAAAATTCACGCCACTGTACAGGCTCACGCAGTGTAACCAAAATTGACAACTCAAACAAGCAACAAAAATTTATAATCGGCTATCCCTCAATACAAAAGTATCTAATTCGTGCCAGTTCCCTGGCCAAATTTGTTTGCAAATTCTTCGGTTTTCAGGCAATGTCACCGCTACTGTTATATTACAAGTTAGCTCCTAAAATAATGGTAAAAAAATTCTCATATAGACACATATCCTGTGCAAATACCTAGACATTATGGAATTCTGGTGGTTAATAACTTTGCCTTGGTACCCTATGCATCGGCAATTGAAACATTACGCATGGCCAATCAGGTTGCTGGGCAAGCATTATATACCTGGGAGACTTTATCTATGGATGGGAAATCCGTAAATGCACGTTGTGGCTTGAAAATCTCTCCTGATCGAGCAATTTCAGAGCCAGCTGATTATGCGGCATTCATTGTCAGTGGTGGCACCAATATCAAACAAAATTGGTCGATTGAGCTAGGTGAGCAACTTAAAAATATCGCTTTAAACAAAACTATGTTAGGCGCTCTCAGCACCGGACCTTACCTATTGGCAAAAGCCGGCGTATTAGATGGATACAGATGCACAGCGCATTGGCAGGTACTTGCAGCGATGCAAGAGGATTTCCCAAGATTGATCTTAACTGATTGCATATATGAAATAGATCGTAATCGTTGTACCTGCGCAGGTGGAACTACCGCTATTGACATGATGCTGCACCTGATCTCACTAGAGCATGGTCAAAAATTAAGTACCGAATTATCTGAAAATTTATTACTTGATCGTACTCGCAGCATGCATGACCGGCAGTGCATTCCGTTGCGCCATGAGGTGGGCACCAGCCAGCCAAAATTGACAGAAGCCGCCAGCCTGATGGCTAATAATATCGAGGAACCGCTCAATTCCGATGAACTGGCAAGTTTGATCAACACCTCCAGGCGTCACCTTGAACGCCTGTTCAGCACCTACCTTGGCTGTTCTCCAATGAATTACTATCTTGGATTACGCTTAAAGAATGCTCAACGATTGCTAAAGCAAACTGAAAAATCCATCCTGGAAATATCGATTGCTTGCGGCTTTACCTCTGCAACCTACTTTAGCAAATGTTACAGAAATAAATTTGGCGTCACACCTAAAAGTGACCGCAGTGTTTTGTCGTTTTGGGATAATGGATTGGAATCCCAATCAGATGGTAGCCAACGCTGAGGAAAATGTTAAACATCAAATAGGCGCTGGAAATAAATAAGAGGTAAAGTATGAAAGCACGAGAAGTAAAAACAATAGAAGATGCGAAAACGATCATCCGAGAACGCGATATTACTCATATCAAAGTAGGAATATTCGACGCCGATGGCATCATGCGGGGCAAATACATACACCGAGACAAGTTTTTTTCAGCACTCGACAGCGGTTTCGGGTTCTGTGATGTGGTTTTAGGTTGGGATAGCAATGACCAACTTTATGACAATGTAAGCTACACCGGCTGGCATACAGGCTACCCCGACGCACCCGTACGCATCATAACCGATACCTGCAGAGAAATTCCTTTTGAGGATAACACGCTATTATTTTTGTGCGAGTTTGCTGAAAAAGCTGAAGAGGTATGTCCTCGCGGCGTTCTCAAACGAGTGATCAATAAAGCGAAATCTATGGATTACAACTGCTTTGGCGCCTGCGAATTTGAATTTTTCGTGTTTAACGAAACGCCCAAATCAGTGAGAGAAAAAAATTACTCAAACCTGGAGAACTTCACCCCAGGGTTCTTTGGTTATTCAGTATTGCGAAGTTCGGTACACGCAGAATTTTATCGTGACTTACTGCAACTCTGTGAAGATATGGACTTCCCATTAGAAGGTCTGCATACAGAAACAGGTCCTGGCGTCTTGGAAGGTGCCATCATTTATGACGAGATGCTAGCCTCCGCAGATAAAGCTGCATTATTTAAAACGTTTACAAAAGCATTGGCACAAAGACAGGATTTAATGGCCACTTTTATGGCGCGGTGGTCTACGGATTGGCCAGGACAAAGCGGCCACTTGCACATTTCTTTACAGAATCCCGATGGCAAATCTGTTTTTTATAAGCCCGATATGCCCGATACCATTAGCGATGAAATGCGCTGGTTTATCGGCGGCCAACAAAAATTAATGCCGCAAATACTTGCGATGGTCGCATCCACAGTAAATTCCTATTCTCGGCTAGTCCCTGGTTTTTGGGCACCCACGGCTGCCTCCTGGGGTGTGGAAAACCGCACTTGTGCATTGCGTGCAATTTTAGGTTCGAATAAATCGCAGCGTGTTGAGTACCGAATTGCCGCCGCCGATATCAATCCTTATATTGCCCTGGCTGCCGCCCTTGGCTCTGGCTTGTGGGGAATAGAAAACCAAGTGGAACCATCTGCTCCCGTTGTTGGCAATGCATATGATCAAAAATTTGCCGACGAATTAAGCTTACCTGCAACACTTATTCAGGCTGCTGCAAACTTACATGCCTCAAGTGCAGCCAGAGAACTATTCGGAGATGCCTTCGTTGAGCATTTTGCGGCTTCTCGGGAATGGGAAGAGCGTGAATTTCGCAAACACGTGACCGATTGGGAAATGCAACGTTATTTCGAAATAATTTAAACCTGACCCGAAGGAGGCAGATGAAATAATTGATAACGCTTCCAAGATTCTAGTGTTTTACCTTGACCACAAAAGCGCAAGGATAAAGGTATATTTTAAAACCCATAACAAGAGGCTTCACATTCACCATGCTCCAGGTGCTAAAAAACTTGCCATTACTGCGCTCTATCGATGAATCCAGATGGGAGGCACTCACCCCTTTTATTGAGTTTAAAAAGCTGGTTCCTGAAGAAACACTGTTCGCCTCTGGCAATAAGAGTGAGGTACTTCACATTATCCTTCAAGGCCGTCTTAACCTCTACCTGTCTGCGACCAACGAACATCGTGAAGTACTTGTTGGTGAGCGTATTAAAGCTGATACGGCGGGTGACTTTGCCGTCCTTAATGGTGGTGAACACCTGGTTACAGCACGGGCTGCGATGCATTCAACTATTGCCTGTTTTCCTCATTCAGGTTTCGAGAAACTCGCCGATCTGGACCCCGCTATTTTAGCTCACGTCTATAATACAGCTGCTGAACTATCGCATCGGGTGCTGCTGATCAAGTCTTTTCTTGGGCTATTTGGCGATATCACAGATCTCACATTAAATAATTTATTACAAGATACACAAATAAGGCATCTTCGCAACGGAGAAGAATTATTTCGACAAGGCGACGAAACCGATGGCCTCTACATTATCATGGCCGGCCGATTACCGATCGTCATTCGCAATGAGGATGACACCCGCCATCTCCTTGGCATAGCTGAAGCACCACAATTGGTCGGTGAATTTTCGTTGATTGCTGACTCAGTACGCAACGCAACAGTATATGCAAGTCGTGAGTCCATGGTTGCATTTTTAAGCAAAGATCAGTTTAACAAGCATATTATGCAAAAGCCCAAGTTACTGGCTTCTGTGTCTCGCATGATTGTCGAGCGTCAACAAAAAGCAACTGAGATTAACACCCCCAATGGCCGAAATCACCATATAGCCATATTACCACTTTCGAGAAACATCCCACTCAAACGTATCATTCACATGCTGAAAACAGAAATCAGGAAGTCTGGTCGCACTCTCGCTATCGACAGCAATCAGTTTGACATATTTTATGGAAAAAACGGCGCATCACAGACCAGTTTTAAGGATTTTTTTAATTCCAGTGTAACTGCATGGTTAGATGACAGAGAGTCCAGTTACGCGCATGTTCTGTACGTAGCGGATTATGAGTGGAATTCCTGGACACACCGATGTATAAACCGGGCAGACCGAGTGCTTTTATTAGCCGATAGCACACAAAGCCCAAGACTTAGTGAAATCGAACAAAAGCTCGTTGCCATGTTCGCCCCTCGTAATCATCGCCCTCGTATTGAATATGTCTTTCTGCACCCGGAATCAACAATCTTTCCGAGCAATACAATCACTTGGTTAAAATCCAGGAAGATGGAAGCATTCCACCATGTGCGACTGGATGATCCCAAGCATTTTTCCCGGCTTGCAAGGCGCCTGACAGGCAGAGCATTCGGTTTGATTCTCAGTGGCGGTGGTGCTCGAGGATATGTGCATCTTGGGGTTCACCGAGCTATACAGGAAGCCGGAATACCCATCGACTATATTGGTGGCTCTAGCATGGGGGCATTACTGGGTGGCTCAATGGCGCAAGGCTTAAGTTATCAACAGTTATTCGAGCTCTCAAAGCTATTCGCCAATCCTCGCGCACTGTTTGACTATACCTTACCGATCAGTGCTCTGATGAAATCAGCCAAATTGACTTCGTTTTGCCAGGGCTTATACAAAGATGTCCTTATTGAAGACCTTTGGACACCGTACTTTTGTATCTCCTCGAATCTATCGCTCGGCACCGAAAATTGTCACCAAACGGGTTCACTGTGGCGGGCAGTGCGTTCTTCAACTGCTATTCCAGGTGTTTTTTCACCTGTACCTCAAGAAAACGGAGAACTCTATGTGGATGGCGCGGTGCTCAACACATTTCCAGTCGAGAAAATTGGAAAATTACTATTTGGTGGCATTTTAATTGGTGTAAATGTAAGCCAGATACAGGCACTCGAAGAAAATTACAACTACGGCACATCACTATCAGGCTGGGAGGTACTGGCCAATAAGCTCAACCCTTTTAGTGAAAACATCTGCACACCTAAAATTCTCGAAACATTGCTTAGATCAAATGACATAAAAAGCATAGAGGCCATGGAGAAGACACGAAAGCTTTTAAATATATTAATTGAACCCAACGTACACTCCTATTCGCTACTGGATTTTCGTTCTTTTGAAAATATCAGCGATATTGGGTATAAAGCAGCGATGGAGACCTTTATCGGTTCGGGTCTGATAACACAACAGAACAACTCGAAAAAATACAGATTCAACAATTTATTTCATGAATCCTGCTGACCATAAGTCTGCATGCGGTAATCATACAGGCGAATTACATCTGCTATCTTGTTTTGCAGGTTATTTCTTTTTCGTGGTGAATACAAACTTAATTCACGACGAATCTGTATACGCCTGCGGGCACTGTGGGTATATTCAACAAAAGTAGAGCTATCGATTTGCGGTGTTTTGTTTTCAGCGGGTGGATAAAGCGCCACATAGGACTTGGTCGGCACCCTACCGGCCCTGATTTGTTCTTCTAATCGTTCCTCAGTCAGCCAAGCTTGTAACACATAATTCACATAATCTTCAACGGGCAGTTCAGGATCAAAAAAATTGCGGATCAGTTTTTCCCGCTGATTTTTATCCAAATTATATTCAAAGCTAAGAATTGCAAGGTTTTGCGCTGCATAGAGATCACCATAGTCCAATACTATCGCAATTAGAGAGATTCCCCCTCTGAGCTGGCGACGGGCGATTATGTCCATACCACGCTTTAATTTATTATCGCTGCTGCGCCGAATTTCAACCACCAGCCGCTCAAGCAGAGGTTTTATGATCGCCCCACGTACACGCTCTGCCCAATACACTCTGGCGCCACTGTGTCTCCACCACCCTGTCATGAGATCAGGATCACGTATACCTTCATCGAACGATACAATGGTATCAATCAACTTAACAACAATACCCGCCAGTGTGTACGGGCTGTCAGTATCGGTTGCCTTCAGCGCCATTTTATTCAATCGGCCTGTATTGTATTGCTTATCCGGCATCATCAGTTCTGGATGATCAAATGTTTTCCTGGCTTTTTGCAGCGCATCTTGCTTAGTGCTTGAGTCAGTCACTTCTGAGACCATGGCAGCGATGGGCCCACCAAAACGGAACATGATTTTTTGCAGCGATTGATCATAGCCAGTTACTTTGGAAGATCCATCCTCAACAACATCATGTAATAAGGCAATGGTTGCTATTCCAGGTTCAAGCGAACTACCCAAAGTACTCTCAGCAATTGCCGTCAAACGAAAAGCATGGGCCAGCATGGTACTGTAAGATTTTCTACGTCCTTTCTCCAGATAGCGCATCATCTCCAAGCTCGCTAAATGCAGTGTTGCCAGTGCATTGGGTGCCTCGGCAGCAACGTAGTATTCCATAACCGGCATGTTCATGTGTACATCGTGCACCGCCTTTCCGCGACGACCTGATAGACGAGAGCGCTTATGAGGTTCTTCCAACACATCCTGCACAGCTGTCATCAATGTACTTCGTATAGGTTCTCTAAGAGCACCATGATCCACCCCTCGCAGTGAAAGTGCTTGCTGAGCATTGTGAAAATCTGTTTCGAGAAACGGTTTTTCGGCAAATTCAGTATCTGTATCTATACCTTGGGCTTTCAGCTCTTTGCATTGAACCTTTCCGGCGAAACTCAATACCATATCACCAGCGGCACGTGCTGTCAGACGTAATCGACTAATCATCACAGCAGCGACTGCGTTAGCAATTTCGGTACTGAAATCAGGTAGGTGCTGATCTGAGCGAGAGAGAAATATTTTTAACGCAGCTTCAAGCGCACTCGTTTTATCTAATACCGATCTGCCAAAATGTTGTGAAATAAACGCCTCATCAACGAGCGCATAAGATTCCGGCTTAATTGACGAATAGCGATGTTTTTTACCTAAGGTATCCTGCAGCATGGTGGCAATAATCAAGTCATTATCCACCTTTGCATTGCCTGCCCCATTTTTACCGTAGAGTTGAACCCCCAACAACAGGTTAGCAGCGACTACGGTTGCGTTAATAACGGGTTCAAGCTTAGGTAATCTATTTGAATTAATATAAATGTGCTGCCCACGATTTTCTATATCCAATGCCAGCGGATCAATTTCATCTGCATCAATATCTTCTCCCGAAAAAAACTCATCCGCGAGAACTTCTCTTCCGCGGGTGCTGATAAAGAAATTTTCAGGAATATTGGTCAGAGGGATCATCTGTTCAACTTCGGCCGCGATCCAGGCTCTAGATACCTTGCCCACAATCGCCCGTTCTGCATCACAGGTGCCCGCCAGAATTCCATAGGCTCTAACCAGTTTTCGAAAATCGCTGACTTCAGTAACTAACTTCAAAATATACCTGATTTTCTCTGGGTTATTTTATAGCCAATATTTTCACAAAACAGTATTTATAATCAATAGCTTACACACTAGCAACGTGATTCTATTGAAGATCCGGGTTACACTGACATTGTCAACTTTTGTGTAAACTGCACAAAAGTATTAGGGCTTTTTAGTAAATTTCGGTTTAATGTCGAGCTTTCGATAATACACTCAGTTTACTGGCATAGATATGAAAGGATTAATCGTTGACGATCATCAATTGTTCGTTGCAGGAATAAGACACGTACTAAAACAACTCGGAGATGATGTTGAAATCAGGGAGGCACCCGATGCTGAACAGTGCCTTGAGATTCTTACCGAACATCGTGATATTGATTTCTTATTGTTGGATTTACAACTTCCCGGTCTCGATGGTTTAGCACTTCTGGAGATACTGCGAAACCGTTGGCCCTTGATTCCTGTATTAATTGTGACAGGAACCCAAAACACACAAATAGCTCAGAAAGTGCTCGAAGCCGGTGCCGCCGGTTACCTGTGCAAAACAACCCCTCCATCTGAATTCGTAACTGCCATCAGACAGGTATTAGCGGGTGAAATTTATGTATCTGCCGATCAGTCTGCTTTTATACAATCGAGCAACGAAAATGGTGAAGCTAATCCGAACCTGATCACTCGATTTACAAGTCGGCAGTTGGAAGTTTTAAACTTAATGGCGCATGGTCACCCAAATAAAATAATAGCCAGCAAATTAAACCTGACCGAACATACTGTCAAAGTACATATCTCCAACATTTTTCACACCATGAAAGTACACAACCGAACCGCTTGTGTTAAGGAAGCTGTGCGCTTAGGGATAGTTCACTTACCCGTTGGTAGCTAGTGGTTTTGGATTATAATCGCAAAGGTCTTTTATAATACATTTTTGGCACTTTGGCTTTCGTGCCATACAGGTATATCGTCCATGAAGAATTAACCAATGATGAGCATCGACAAGAAATTTTTTAGGCACAAAACGAAGTAATTTTTTTTCAACTTCCAGCACATTCTTACCAACAGCTATACCTGTTCGGTTTGAGACACGAAAAATATGTGTGTCAACGGCCATAGTCGGTAATCCAAATGCAGTATTTAATACCACATTCGCGGTCTTGCGTCCGACCCCAGGTAAGGCTTCCAGCGCAGCTCTTGTTGAAGGCACTTCACCCTCGTATTCAGCGCTCAATATGCGGCAGGTTTGCATAATGTTTTTCGCTTTTGAGTTATATAAGCCAATTGTTCTGATAAATTTTTTAAGACTTTTCTCCCCTAATTTAACAATGGCTTGAGCTGAATTTGCCTTGGCAAACAATTGCGCCGTTGCTTTGTTTACACTGACATCCGTAGCTTGAGCAGACAAAATTACTGCGATCAGCAATTCAAAATGCGTAGAATAATTCAGCTCTGTTGTGGGATTCGGATTATCTTCGAAGAACCTTGTGAAAATTTCCATACGTTTGTTTGAATTCATAGTAATATCCAATAAATAGAACTTATACTCGATTAAACATCTGCCACAAACCCTGATCAAGCTGGCGATTATCCAATTTCAGGAATAAGTTATCATGTGTGGACGAATTAATATCTATGATCATTCAGGTATACAAGAACTAACGGACCAAGTGAGTGTACCTGTATGGCCAGATTTCACGCCACGCTACAATATAGCGCCGAGTGAAAATATTCATGGATTAATCCTGCAAAATGGTTGCTTGCAAATGCAACAGCTAAAATGGGGATTGATCCCAACTTGGGCAAAACCCGGACAGTTCAGTTCACCGCTTTTTAACGCACGTGCTGAAACTATCCATCAAAAGGCATCATTTAAGAAACTGATAAAAAAACAACGCGTAGCTGTTCCAATAAATGGGTTCTACGAATGGAAAAGAGTTGGCAAGAGCAGATCGGCTTTTTTTATCAAAGCGACCGAGGCAAAAGCCTTTTTTTTAGCGGGTATCTACCAGCATCTTGCCTCGGGCCAATCACAATGTAGCCTGATCACAACAAATGCAAATAAAATGATGTCAGAAATTCATTCCCGAATGCCGGCTATTATTCAAGCACCTGATATAGAGCGTTGGTTAACTGATGACACTATGGATAGTGTTAACGAGTTGCTGCTTCCAGTTGTTAACAAGATGCTGACAGCTCATAGGGTCAGCGAATATGTCAACAATGCGCGTAACCAAGGAAAACGATGTATACAACCACTCTAATCGATACCTGAAAAAAACATTAATAAGTACGTAACTGCCCTACCAGAACACCTTTAATACTCACTCTATGCGCTGCATATCGCATTGGTTTCATACTCTGGTTTTGCGGAAGCAGTTCTATCATTCCGCCTTTATTTGCACCTAATGTTTTTAATGTTGCCTCTGTCTGATCAATCAGCGCTACGACAATATCTCCGCGACTGGCAGTACAACGTTTTTTCAAAATAACAGTATCTCCGTCGAGGATTCCTGCGTCTTCCATTGAGTCACCGCTTACCCTTAATGCATAACGATCAGGGCCAATCAAAAACTCGGCAACATTGAGTTGATCTTCGCCTTCAATCGCCTCGATCGGTTGACCAGCAGCGATCTTACCAAGCAGGGGTAAAATATAACGCTGATCTTCAAGTTCCCGAGAAAGTTTAAGACCACGCCAACCTGTACCATGGCGCTCAAGATGACCTTTATCGATCAGTGACTGCACATAGCGATGAACTGTGCCGCGAGATTTGATACGCAAAGCATCTGCAATTTCCGCAATAGTTGGAGATATACCCCCACTTTCCAATTGCTCACGAATATAGGTGAACATTCTTTCTTCCAGCTGAGTTAACATAATTAATTTTCTCTTTTTGTACTCTTTGAGTTTAGAGAACATAGAGAGAAAGTTCAATGTATTATTTTATAAAAATTATCTTCCCCACCCAGCTATTCATAAGGCCAAATCTTTCTTGGATTCATAGAGTAGCGTGAAATAGAAGATCAGGTCGAGGATATGCCTGCGTGATCAAAACCAGTGTCGGTTAATTGTTGCTATTTGGAATCAGAAAAACAAATACGATCCCAGAATACGTTCATCCCAGGTAACGCAGAAAATCAGAGCTTTCCTGATCAGTATGCATTTTTATTGGCAAAACCCCTGAATACAGTGAGAAAAATTATCTTCAAGTCAAATAATATTGACCAGTTTTCAATGTAGTAGAGATCGTGTTTTAAGCGCTCATGCAGACTTGTGTCCCCTCGCCATCCATTAACCTGCGCCCAGCCGGTAATGCCTGCTTTCACCATATGTTTTTTCATATAGCGAGGGATTTCCTGTTTGAATTTTTCTACAAATACCGGACGTTCAGGCCGTGGACCAACAATAGACATATCGCCTAACAATACATTAAAGAATTGAGGTAACTCATCCAGGCTACTGCGCCTCAAAAAACGACCGATAGGTGTTACCCGCTCATCATCTGGTTTTGCCCAGACAGGTCCGGTAGATCGTTCAGCGTCAATCGACATAGTTCGGAATTTGTAAATATTGATTTTTTTACCGTTCCATCCAAGCCGGGTTTGTGAATAAAAAACTGTTCCACGGGAACTCAACTTGATGGCAAGTGCGATAAAAAGCATAAATGGGCTTGAAAGCAGCAATATAATGAAAGCAAGAAATCTATCTTCTATGGCCTTAATAATTCGATTAACACCTTCCATGGGTGTGGTCGTCAGATTCAATACCGGCAGCCCGGCAACACTGGACATAGAATGATTAAACAGTTGGAATCCGAAAATATCCGGAATGTAACGAATATCGACAGTGCTATGCGTTAATGAATCCATCACTAATTTCAACTGATCCTCACGCTTTAATGGCATCGCTATCCAGACTTGATCAACCTTCGATTGTTGAACAAACTGAGCAACATCGTCAAAATCGCCACTAGCGATACTATCTTCTAAAAATTGCTCATTTATCCGCTTATCATCGCCAAATATACCCGTAATGTGAAATCCTGACCAACTCGTACTAATAATCCTTCGAACAACTGTCAAAGCAATTTCACCACTACCAACCACGACAATTGAACGCCGATTAAATCCATTACTTCGCATCCATCGTAAAACCAGACGAAGCAGAATACGATACCCTACTAAAACAAGCCAGGTAAGTACAAACCACTCAACAAACCATATGCGTGAGTAACTAGCTGTCGTTTTAGCCAATACCGCAACAATGACTAATGCGATAAAAATGCTAGCAAGCGCAACTGTCACCTGCTTGATCTCTTTAACGACAGAAACACCTCTGAACCCCCGGCCAAAAGTTAAGCTGGGAAAGATCAAGGCAAATCCTATTAATCCCAATACTACAGCGTTAAAATACCGCTGTGGTATGAAATCAAAGTTTGGATAAACTTCAAAAGCAACCCAAGCAGCCAGAACAGGTGCTGCAAGATCGGTCACCCACATTAAAAAAGCAAAACTGCGAGAATGTTCTTTTAGAAAACCTTCTTTGATCATGGTTTACCGCCGAGCCGAAGAATCACCAAAACACACACTTAAGCAGATCCACTTCAAGTAGGAAACATTATCAGCAGATCGCCACAGCGCATTATAATCAAAAATACCTCCCAGCCCTACATAGTATTCCGATATTTAATATTCATAAACCTGAATAGCTGTTGAAAACCGAAATCAAGGATGTAGGCATTAGCAAAAATCACACTCAATATGAAAGCATTTTGGAGGTTGATGAAGAAAAACAGTATAGAAGGTAGAGCAGTGGCTCATGGTAAAATATTTCTTTAAATTGACAGTCGCGATATAACCTGAATCAATCTCACATGCTACAGATAGATCAGCACCATGTCAGGCCACTGCCAGCACTAACATAGTGTTTCATGTAAAGTGTACAGTTAGAAAGTCAGTAAAAACACGAGTGCAAGGTGCAGGCCGCAGGATATGGCGGGTCATTTTCAAGGACTGCAACACCGCAATTGCGTTTTTAACGACTTTCCGAAGGCCGAGCCGAGAGAGATTATCTGCGATGTGGCGTCTTCTTGAGATAGAGTACTAACCCGGCAAAAACGCGCCTCTGCTTTGTCTCCAGACGTCGCTCTACCTCACCCATTCATGGGGTCTTAGCAGCTGACCTCTCTCGGCCCGTCTATATGCCCAATTTGTATGAAACACTACAGTGGCGATATTCAACTACCGACCGAATATCCGCAAAGCGATCTATACGACCAATACCATCGAACTCCTCAACAGTGTGATGCGTAAAGCGACCCGTAACCGTAAAGTATTCCCGGATAATCAATCAGCCATGAAAGTGGTATACCTTGCAGTTGAACAGGCATCGAAAAAATGAACTATGTGCATTAGCAACTGAAAACCGACCCTAAACCCGTTTATCATTGAACTGAGATCGAGTATCCGATCACCTGTAAACCTCATGGGCGTTTACACACTTAGCGGGAAAGTCTCTATTTATCCAGCCTGCACACGCTCTCGTTCCACATCTATTTGGCATGTGCAATGCATTACAGGAGCTGAGATTAGATTTATGTCGGAAATTCAGTGAAAACTATATATTTGCATATTGGGTGCGGTAAAACGGGTTCATCAGCTATTCAGGTTTGGCTCAATAATAATGCTTCGAGCTTCGAGAAGAACGGATACTATTATCCTTCTTTTGGAACACCAACTCTGGATACGTATGCAATAACATCTGGTAATGGCGTCCACCTTCTCAATGCAATAAGGCAGCAGTCAATACCTCATTTTCTTGATGGCATATTTAAAGAATGTTTTACCAAAATAATTTTCTCGTCAGAGGCATTCCAATCACTTACGCCAGATGAAGCAATTTATTTCGTTAAGTTGTGCAAAGAACTTCAAATAAGAATTAAAATAATTGCCTATGTCAGAGACGCCTACGATATGGCTTATTCAGGCTATTTGCAGCTTATTAAACGACATACCTACGACGCCTCATTTAGAGAGTTCGCACTTGGAAGAACTAACGAATATCAATTCAATATAATACAACTCTATGAAAAACATTTCAGCAATATAAACCTTATTCACTACGATAGTGCTTATCAGCATGGCATTGACATATCATTCTGTGAAGCTTTAGGTATACCCTTCAGATCTGTTCCTCCAATGAGCAAAAAAACAGTAAATAGATCTCTAACAGTGTATGAATCGCAACTGATGTTATTGGCAAATAAAGCATATAAAGAGCACTACAATCATGAAGGTGTAGAGTTTAGCTCTGCAATATCAGACTTACTCATAGCAACCGAGCCAGAGAAAAAAACCGAGCTACTGTATCTGCCTGACGTTGAGGAACACTTACATGGCGCCCTATCCAAGCACATAGAACACATCAATAGAAACTATCTGGAAGCGACATCAATTCAAATTTTTAATCCCAGCGGAAAAAACTTAGTCCAGTCAATTACCGAGATTGACCCAACGCTAAAAATGTTTATCCGTGGAGTAGTAAAATCTCTCTGTCAAAACAATAACTCTAGCGTTTCTCATGCCATATAAAGAATAGGAAAATTAATAGTAGATAGTACAGAGCTTTCCAAGCTTCTTGCAGCTTCTTGAGTGCTTGTCCGAGTCCAAAGGGTTAGGTGCGCCACTTCTGAAGGCTATTGCATTGAGCTTGTAGAAATGACACATATCTTCTTTGAGCACTCCCCTTATCCCTTGTCCATATGATGCTCTGCCACTTAAAATATTTGCTTAAAAATATTATATATAGCTGACGATCCAGGAACCGCTAAGTCAATAACATTCGGTTCATACGTAACTTTCATACTTGAAGAGCCAAGTCCGAAGTCCAAGGAAATCTCATCAAAACTAACACTCGTACCCCCACTAACTATCAATAAATTCACGGAAGCATTAAGTCCTTCACCATTGGAAAGAGAGATAAGATAATTACCAAGCACTCCACTTTGACTCACGTCTACCCTATCTTTGGTTATAATAAGACGTGCCACCTGTACGGCTGTAGTGCCGATCATATCTACTCTGTCTCCACTAACAGTTGCATCAATACTTGCACTCAGTCCAGGCAAATCACCAATAGTTACGCTTCCAGTAATAGTTACTCCCCCGACAACTGACATTGCAATATCAGCATCTATATTTATACCCCATACCTTAGTGATCCTGACAACATCCATTCCACTACTAATATCTTTTACAAATGAGCCTGTGCTTTTCATGCTAAAGATATTTACAAGCGCTTTATCAAAGCCGAAAGCAGGGTTGTTAACCCATTCATTTGCGAACGCAGCATGGCATGCCCATAGTCAAGAACTTTGGAGGCATAACCTTGAATGGTTCTATCACTAACTGTTCCCAATGCACAGTCACCAAGTACTCCGGCATCTTCAATGTCAATAAATTCTTCATTGTCATAATATAACGATGCAGTACCTGATGAATGGGATTTGGGTTGGTCACGAGTGTATATATCATGAAGAACTGTGGCTGCCGTTGGGTCAAGCAGATAGATATGTAAGTTATCTATGTGTGATTTCCCGGCTAGCTTCGTTGAGAGCTCATGCGCAAATATACCTCCCCGACTATGCCCCACGATAACCACATCCCAATCATCTATACGATCACTCAAAAAATCCTCTACCATTTCTGCCAAATCAGCGACTTGATTTCTGTTTTTTCTGTGAGTATCCCAATCTACCCTAAAATGCTTGAAACGGTAGTTCTGCGAATTACTGTGGTTAATTGCTTTAGTATTAAGATCCTTCTGCCAATCACATAGACCATCACCACTTATTGTAGCCTCTACTTGAAAGCCGCAGAGTGAAATATACAGCGTTGAAGTGCGACTTGATGGAGTACCATCATCAATCACTTTGTAAGTTTCTGAACGAGTAACCGAACGTGCACTACCCTCTTGAAATAACAAACCTCTCATGTCGTGCGTTAGATACAGTTACATAACGATTTACAGCTCTTATAGGTACAGTTAGGCCGTCTAAAGGAATGGTCGCAAATTCCTCTTGATATTCCGCTTTCCAATTCTCCACTGAATAAGCTGAGTTAGACACCAACAGACCTAAAAACAATGTAGTACATAACAATTGTGCAATAAATATATTTGGAAGTTTAATCATAACCTCTCACCCTTGAAATATTTTGTCCTAGCCTAGTCAAACCATACACAGGTAATGCACGACGGAGATGTATTACATCTATACCTATTAAATCCGGAAGGTATTAATTAATGAATAACTCGTTAGCTAACAGAGTCGCAACCACAAAAGCCTTACAACAAACCCAGGTCAGCAGCAGGAAAACGTACATACCGACAAATAAATCAATATATATCATCAAATAAAGATATTTCCGTAGCTCGGCTACAATCAGAGTTGTGGGTTCCAATCCATACAAGTCGCGGACTTGTAGCTAACGCCAAATACGCCATTGCACGAATAGATTTCATTCTCTCTACACTCAACTCATTTGCCTTGAAGCGAACAAAACCTTGCCATTCTGTGCCATTGTGCGCGCTAGCTGTCACCCTATAATCAATCTTGATCATCAGATCATCTGTGTTCCACCCGCCTTCTTTTAATTCAGTGATTACTCCCATACCACACGTTCCTGCCTGTACATAAGAAAATGCAGTCGCTGATAGAATTGCCATGCTCAATAATAGTGCTGTTTTTGTTTCCTTTAAGTTCATAATAAATTTATCTCTTAAGTCTAATTACATGGGAAAATGTAAAATAGAGAATCGAGCTGCTGACCATACAATTCAACGCTTAAAGTCGCCTGTTAAAAAAATAATTCAAGCTTGGGGGTGTCCCTCGTACAGCCGTATACAACAAGAAAGTCACTTTATTCCAGTTTGAAGCAGACTAGAGTTTTGCCAAAAACTAAAGAACCGCTCGGGCACAAAACTACCCATCAGTTAAAATAATATCAATGAATATTTGAAGGAATTTGTAATTCTGAGAGTTACATCACATTATTTTGTACAGGTGAGGTAGTTGCAATAATAGCCGAAATCCCAGCCACCCACTTTTTCATTAAAAAATCAACGGAATTTCCACTATCCAGAATTCAAGAGCTCGTTGATACAAAAATATCCCTTTCGAACTTGAGTGAATTAGCACCATCTTGATTGATGGCTTACGCATTTACAAAATCCAGGCACAGCGAAACCTTAACCTTTAGCTGCTGAGACGTTAATGCAAATTTTTTATATGTAAACAATAATCGATAGTAACTGCTTTTCAAATTAACCGTAAACGCCAATTAACCCCTGTAATTGAAATTCATTCCGCGAGCATGAAGAACTTCCTGCACACAGTAGTGAACCCCAAAAACTTGACCATTGCAGTTTCCTCTACAATAATCCAGGAATGCTCTTACATCATCTTTTTACTGTCCAATGATCGGGGTCCACTGCTTGAGGCCGCAAGCTCTTGAATCCATAGGAAAACGGGTTCTGCGTTTTCTAAATACGCGCCATCCATGGCGTAAACAACGGTTTAAAAAATACCCACTAACTGATGAGTGAAGCTAATGTTTTTGTAAATCCGTTGGAAATCCAATATAACGTGCAAGGATGGATGCACCAATGCAGCGATTGCCTGGATGCAATGGAGCTGTCTTACACCTCATATCCACATTGAAGTCTCGGATTCAGGCTTAATAAAGCTAGATGCATTTGCAAATGAAATGACCGATAATAAGGTTGCCGAACAATTGAGTGCAGCACCAAACAAGCTATTTAACCAATTTCATGAGTGACTGAAAGTTGGGACATCATCTCCTCTGCTCAGGCGCATTTCTGGTTTCGAATATAATGAATCAATAACAGATGCTGAGGTTGGGAGTAAACTCAAAAAAACGCCTGATGAAAGGAAAAGCAATAATGATAAATCAACAAAAATGAAACTAACATTCCAACAATTTACTCAGCATGAATACAAAAACTACTTAGTCATTTTTCTGTGTTTTGTAATAACATTTAACACACCACTTTCTTACTTAACAATGTTCCTGATTTTATTGTTTTTTATATTTGAAGACGGACTCATAGCCCGATTTAAATTACTTATCAAGACCGGGTTAGCATGGACTTTACTTGCACTGTTCGCTCTTCACTTTGTTGGCTTATTATGGACTGAATCCTACCCGGAAGGATTGAAAATTCTTTCCAAACAAAAAATTTATATCTTCGCTGCAATACTTATCTCTTTTGTAGATAGACATACTGCAAGAATAGCAATCCTCGCACTGATGTCAGCAATCCTGATATCTGAAGTATATTCCCTCTATTTATATTTTTTTGAAAAAAACATAACCAATGCATCCCAGCTGTCTCCGTTTATGCATCACATGCATTATTCCTTAATTTTGACATTCACATTTGGCTACATTGTTAGCAAACTTGACACGGCAAATATTTATACGAAAAAAAACAGATTTCTGATCATTTTTGCAACGTTGACACTTATTACTTTATTTATAAATATAGGAAGAATTGGGCAACTTGCCCTACCCGCCGTATTAATGGTTCTCGCGGTTGTAAAATTCAATTTATCACTAAAGAAGAGTTTTATTATTGTCACGACTCTAATTGCGCTACTGATAGTTGTCACATACAATTTCAATAGTCAATTCAAAGGACGCATTGACAAAACTGTGTATGAATTTACTGAAACAGTGGGCACAGGTAAAAGAGCAAGCATTGCTTGTCGTTTTGAAATGTGGGAATACGCCATTAATCTTGGATCCAAAAACCCATTCATTGGCATAGGCACTGGTGATAGTATTTTGGAAATGAAAAAAATGTTGGGTGAATCAGAACTAAAGGCACTGTATAAGGAATGTAATCTTGGAATCAAATATCAATTAAATCCGCATAATAATTTCTTTCTGTTTTATATGCAATTTGGAATTCTAGGTATAGCACTACTTATCGCCATACTCATCACTCAGCTTAGAATTGCTTGTAGACAAAAAAACGCCCCGATGTTGTTACTGTTAACAGTAACAACAATTGGAATGTTGACTACATCCCCCATATCCATGCATGTTAAATATATGTTTTTCTATTCCATTATGACTGTAATGCTTTATATCGATAGCCCTCGACCACAGCAAGATCCTCTGTAAGTGGTTCTGTGTAGTCAACATAGCTTCAGTTCAATGATATGTGACCACCCTCTCCATAGAGCGAATGATTTTGGCCAAACATGGTAATAATTAAGCTTTCTACAGTTGCCATTGACACAAGTTTGAATTCTTATATCATTCTACTGCCTTGAGGGCACGTTAAATTAAATTTTTGAGGCTGTCAGGTGAAGTCAGTACTTATCTTTCACCACCATTGACTATAAATATGCATATCATGTCATTGCTTCACTCACTTTCTTTGCGGTATTGGTATGTATAAGATGATGATACTAAAAGAAAAGCCTAAACACAGGTATTACTATGGTAATTAATAAAGCTAACCTTCCTCTACCCGATCAATCACTACATCCGGTTGGCGGTGCGAGCGCGGATGTTGTTGGCCCTATGCAATTGAATTTATTAAAACATTTTGGTCTCAGGGCAGACGATTCAATTTTGGATTTGGGATGCGGTATAGGCAGGCTCGCATATGTGATGGCCGATTATTTAGATAATGGTCAGTACATGGGGTTGGATATTAGCAGGAAGGCGATCGATTGGTTAAACAAAAACTACAATAGTGTACTGAGTAATTTCAATTTCGAATTATTGGATGTCAATAATAAACGATATAATCCAAAAGGGTCAATTGATCCTTCGAACGTAACTTTACCGTTCACAGATAACTCATTCGATAAACTCTGCGCCTATTCAGTGTTCACTCACATGCGAATCAGAGACATCGAATGTTATTTATCGGAGATAGCCAGGATTTTAAAACCCAGTGGCATTGCCGTATTAACTTTTTTTTCCATCGATACAGAACGGGATAAAAATCCAATGTACGGTAAGATTCCATTTTTACCGATCCCGGATTCTCCAAAAACCTGGACCCTTAACCTGGAAACTCCTGAAAGAGGAATTGCTTTTGCCTCTGACCGGGTGGACGAGATTATCCGTGGCGCAAATCTGCGCATGGTTGAACGAATTGATGGGTATTGGCGAGGAAATAAGAAAAACGAAGAACCCTACATTTGGGCGCATCAGGATGTATATGCTGTAACTCCCCAGCCTGTAAAACAGTAAAGAATTAGTTAAGGGCGTAAACTGATAACAGACGTAGGTGATAATCTCATCTATTTTCTGAATTTTTATTTCCAATTGATAATTAATTATCAATCTTAAAAGCGTTGACCTTTATGATATTTCCCAGTAAAGAGAGTAACCGCCTTTGCATTGTTACACAACTATAAGCCGTTATTACGGGTCATCTCCACAAACTCAATAATTTGAGATAATGCATAATCAGCATCAATCTGATCAATAAGCAAACCTTTCTCATATCTTTTCACTCGTTCAGCAGGTGCGCCCAAATTAAAACAAGCCGTTGGCAACTCCATCAATATACTTTCTTGTGCAGTTCGACAAAATGTCTCACCCCAGATTGAGGCAATAAATATAATGTCGATATTATGCTCTTCAATTAAATCTGCCAACTGTTCGCGCTTGTATTCACCTACTTTATTGAAAAGCTGATGATCGTATCGAACATCCAACTTACCGAAAATAAAAAATTCTATTTGTGCGGGGCGTAGCCCCGCACCCACAATATCAGCCATTTCATTTAATAATATAACGCCTTTATGAACACCTATATTCCCAATAACGCCAATGTTTATCACTTCGCCCCGGTCTTTTTTCCTCCTCTTTATACGGCGAATATACTCAATTGGTATCTCACCGACAATCAACTTATGCGTTTTAATTTCCTCTTTATAGACTTTTAAGAGAAGTTGTCGTGTAAAATCTGAATAAACATTAATCTGATCCAGAGCAGATAAAAATTTACCCCACATCGCTCGCCATTGCGTAACGTTTGAAAAGGAAGGATCAAGAGTTCCCAACTTTCGCATACATCCAGAGCAAACATCCATATCAAGAGAAGCATTGCAGAAATGCTTTTCATGGTTTAACAACTGCACAGTCGGACATAGAACAAAAAAATCACGAATATCCATTGTCATCTTAAACCCCTTCTTCTCTCGTACTGCAATTAACATCGGAAGTAGTTGCTCAAGTTTAAGGTAACCAAACAGTTGATGAATCAATACTTCATCAATACGAAAAAGTTCCAGTATAGTTTTAATACCATGCAGTGAATCAAATTTTAATGAATCAACAGAATCACGAAAATGAAATTCAAGCTGGTAGGTTTCACGCCGGGATGCCGTGCGTATATTGATAATCAGTGATTCAGATCGATTCTGCTGTGAAATAAAATCCTTATTAGCATAAGTGGATCCACCACTGAGTGTATTGGTAAAACAAACAATTGTCCTGGAGGCAATCTGGTTGTATAAAAGAGCCACGACAATCAACCGCAAGCTCTGATAAAATTCATTTTCAGCGGTATCTTTTACCAACTTGGAATAATTCGGATAACGTGCCCGAATTATTTTCATGTTTTTGTATGTTAGCTGATCTTTTTGGTCTTTGGTGAAGCTGCTGACATGATTATGAAAACAATACAGATTCGGCACAATTAGATTTTTGAAGCCCTTCTGCCTGGCTCGCATACTCCAATCATTTTCTTCTCCACAGCCCTTGCCAAAAGCTTTTTCATCGAAAAATGAAATTTTCCGCATAGCCTGCCTTGACATTGCCATACAAAAACCATGACCTGTAGGCGTATCAACGAATATGTCTTCACAGCTTCTTATTTTACGGAACGATTCGTCTATAAACGCGAGTGACTTTCCTTCAAACAGCTCATTATGCTGCATTAGATTAGGGAAGCTTGTAATGCTCGAAGAATTTGACATGGGTGTGGCAGAGGCCACTTTATCCATTTCAAAAATAGGGAACATTAATCGGGACAGCCAACCTTTTGGGACTTCTACATCAGTGTTGATAATGACGACATCAATTTTTGATCGCTTTAATCCACGATTAACCGTCTTCACAAACCCCTGGTTCTCACTATTGCATAATAACAAAACGTTGTCGTATGCATTTTCAATTTCTTTCAACAAGGGCCAAACCCGCTTGTCAGGACTGGCATCATCTATAATTATGACATTAAACGGAACATCACTATTGTTGAAAAGACTATCAAACAGTGGCTGCAGAAAGTCAAAAGCATTGTACACAGGGACAATGATATCAACAATTTTGTCTGAATAGTCAAGCTCTGGAGCTGTTTGTCCTAGAATCTCCAGTGTTTTTTTAAGGTCTGGCACGCCTTCTATTTGCTGACTCCAGTTAACTCTGTGATATACCCATTTTAGAAACTTACCTGCAATGGGTATCCGGCTCATTGGACGAACAAATGGCAGAATCATATTGATTGCACGAAGCGCCATCGGGATAAATCCGGCAGGATTGCCCGACCTCTGTGATGTTGCCAAATGTAGGCCAAATACACGCTTGATCCGATTACTTATGCGCAGAGACTGAGCAAGTTCCCGCGCTCTGACATTTTCTTTTTTAAGCTCCCTGACTAGCCCTTCATGCTTATTCAACAGCGTTTCACTTTTTTTCAGTCGATTCGTATATTCCGATAACTTTACATGCAGTTTCTCTGACTCTCTCCTTTGCAAGTCAATTCTTGCCAGCAAGCCCTGCCTCTCGGCCAAACGAGACATCGACGCTTTGATTCGTTCCTCTTCAATAAGTCTGTTAAGTCGCTCAGAAATCGGCGTCGAACTCAGTACGCTCGCTGCCCTCTTGTTTTTAACTGCATACAAAAAGGTCAATCCATTGAGTCCCTCAAAAGTATCAAGTTTAAGTGTCAAAGAACTTTGATCACAAAAATCCTCGATTGCTGTCAATACGCCATTTTTATTGGTATTACATTCGATAGCATGATGAAGATGAGGATTAAAACCGCCGCCCTCCACCAACTTATTGTTGCCAAATTCCAATCCACCCTTGTGGTATTTGTGCATATACCCTTGTGGAATATTTGCCGGATCGTAGTACATATCCCTTCGCCCATAGGGCCAGCCGGTGTCATGAAATAGAACCAGTGGAAACGGCTTATGCATCGCCTTTTCAATCTCAATCAACTCATGAAATACGGTGTACCAGTTGTGATCACCATCTATAAGGACTATATCTGCGGCTGAGCATTCTTTGATAGCCTGCAAACTCATTTTAAATACAGGTTGAAAGCTACCGCTAAATTCTGTTCTGTAGGCATCAACATCATACGACGGCTGTGGATCGATAGAAGTTAAAATACAGCCATTATTTTTGCAATAATGCAATAGGTTTCTGGTATTGATCCCTGAATCTGCACCTATCTCAATGATATGTTTTGGTGCCATCGATTCAATCACAGGGCCTATTATTTCATTCCAAAAAATCTTCATTTTAAAGCTTCACAAACTGACACGTCCCATTGCGACAATGATTCTGGATGTAAATGAGCACGAGGCTTTTCAGGTTCAAGCGAATAGTCAACATCATGATACGTCACTTTGCTTGCTCAAATGCAATATCTCTACTATCGAGTATAAGTAAACTTGCGCGTTGGAATGGTTTTCCGGCATTTGCAATTTTCAAAGCGTATCCGTCATGAATCCAATGATGCTGAATATGATCTTCTTGCGTTCCATCTGATACAGCTATGGTAAAAACATAGTCACCATTCTTAATCAGTGGAAATTTAAATTTGATTGAAAGAATAATTTCGGCGCCTGCCTCAATTTCACAAAGATCAACATCATAAACATAGTTGTTTATTCCAAAAATTTGATTCCCCAGGGTGTCCTTCAAAACCAATCCAATTCCAGGGTGAAACAATTTTACAGATGTATTGAGGCGTATGTAAAACGCAACTTGCTCCCCTCCTTGTAAAATTGTCACAGGCTCTGAGGACTCATATTGCAGGAGTGACACATGCGTAATTTTTGCTGCCATCTCACCAAAACTATCGAGCTTTTCAACGTTCTTCCAAATAATTCCGGACCGATCCGACGGTTCTTGTGCCTGCAAACTAATACTATTGGTTTTTGCCGTATTGCTTTTGGTTTCCATACCATATGCCATAAATGAGGAATACCTTTTTACGATATCTTCTGGGCGCCCAGATGCTATAACCTTTCCTTCATTTAACCAGATTGCCCGTGTACAAAAATTTTTCACTGCCCCCAGATCATGGCTAACGAAGAGAATGGTTTTCTCGCCGCCCATGTATTCTTTCATTTTACGAATACTTTTTTGCCGAAAATAAACATCTCCGACACTGAGAACTTCATCAACAATCAGAATATCTGGATCTACATTTATCGAAACAGAAAATCCGAGCCTGGCTTTCATTCCGCTGCTATAAGTTTTTACGGCCTGATAAATAAATTCACCGATATCGGCAAACTCAATTATCTCTTCAAGTTTTTCCTCCATTGCCTTGCGCGAAAACCCCATCAATGAACCATTAAAATATATATTTTCCAAGCCTGAAAGTTCTGGATTAAAACCAGCACCTAATTCAAGCATGGCGGTGATTCTTCCTTCTACTGACACCTCACCGGATGTAGGTGTAAGCACGCCCGTCAGAATTTTCAACAATGTGGATTTTCCACTACCATTTTTTCCTATTATGCCAATAACCTCGCCTTTACCAATATCGAATGACACATTATTAATGGCATAGAAGTCTTTATGATATTTCCTTCCCTGCAAGCTGAGTGCTTCACGCAATCGATCAATGGGTTCCTTGTATAATTTGTAAGCTTTTGACAAACTACTCACGGTAATGACAGATTGCTCAGCCATCACAATACATCTCCAAAGTGGGGTTTCACTTTCCTGAAAACTTTAAGACCCAAATAAAGCATCAACAATGTTTGAGAATAAAATACCATCGTATGCTGCAAGTCCTGCCAAAACCATTGCTGTCCCAATAGAGATTCTCTATAACCCCGCACAATATAGAACATAGGATTTAGTTGTAATAGCCAGGCGTAGGCTGGAGAGATCCGATCCTGGGACCAGAAGATTGGGGTAATCCAAAAACCAATTTGTAAACTGATCGTTATGACATTTTTAACGTCTTTAACAAATACAAAGAGTGCTGAAGTCAGTGATGTAATGCCGAGTAGAAGAATGAACAAACAGGCTACATAGTAAGGCAATTGTAACCAATAAACTGTTGGTCCTACACCCTGAAATGCTAAAAGCAGCATAAGAAACAACAACAAAACAAGGTGAATAAACAGTCCGGATGATAACTTTACTAAAGGTAGTACATCAACATTAAAGGCTATCTTTCGTACCATAAAAGCATTTGAAACCACAGCTTGCAACCCGGCATTCATACTCGACGCAAAATAGAACCAGGGAAACATACCTGACATTAACCACAAGGCAAATGGGATTTTAGTGTCAACGGGTCGGGCACGAAAGCCAAACTCAAAAACCAGCCATAACACAAGCACCATTACAAGCGGCTGGACAAATGCCCATGTAACACCGAAATAGGTTCCCAAGAACTGACGCTTAAAATCATTTATTACTAGCGAGCGCATCATTGTCCGATTGCGAACAAGATAGTTTAGGTAGTATTTTATATAAGCCAGATTATTCATTATGCGTTGAGGGTTCTTTGTTTTTGACCCTATGCATCCTTTACCAGCGTGCTTAGATAGTTCCCGTAGCTGGTTTTTGCATAACGTTGCGCCAATGACAGCAACTGTGCTTTATCGATGTAGCAAAGCCGATAGGCAATTTCTTCCAGGCATGCAATTTTTTGCCCCTGGCGTTTTTCGAGCGTGGCGACAAATTGACCTGCTTCGAGTAAATCATCGTGTGTGCCTGTATCGAGCCAAGCCATACCTCGGCCCAGAATTTCAACATGTAGCTGGTTTATCTCCAGGTAGATGTTGTTTAGATCAGTCACCTCCAACTCACCACGACTTGAAGGCTTCAGTGTTTTAACAAACCCTACAGCCTGGTTATCATATAAATATAAACCTGTGACTGCAAAATTGGACTTAGGGTTCTGCGGTTTTTCCTCAAGGGACACAGCACAGCCCGATTCATCAAATTCAACGACGCCATAATTTTTCGGCTGCTGTACATGATAAGCAAACACAGTGGCTCCTTGCTCACGCTTGGCAGATTTTTGCACAATACTCTGCAGATCATGACCATAAAAGACATTATCTCCCAATATCAAAGCGCAGGGTTCACCAGCGATGAATTCCTCACCTATAATAAACGCCTGAGCCAAACCCTCGGGTTTCTCTTGTACAGCATACTGCAAATTGAGTCCCCACTGCTGACCATTACCGAGCAAATTTTTAAAACGATGCATATCCAACGGTGTCGAGATGATCAAGATTTCACGAATACCCGCAAGCATGAGTACCGACAGAGGGTAATAAATCATCGGCTTGTCATATATCGGGAGCAGCTGTTTGGAACCAGCCAAGGTTACAGGATGCAGTCGGGTCCCGGAACCACCCGCCAGAAGAATACCCTTCATTACTAACTCTCTGAATATTATTGGTTTTTATTAGTCGAACCCGTGACCTATACTTGCATTTACGGTTGTACTCTACGCCAATGCGCAGCACTATTGCTCAGGTATTTGCAGAATCGCCTGGGTAATTGCCTATTATGCCTACCCATAAAGTACGCAGATACCCGTAAAACATTTCTATAAATTGACTCTGCAAATAACAACGGTCCTTTATTCAATGCAAAGTGTAATTCAGAGAGAACGAAACCAGCACCTAACTTTTTCGTAGAATTTAAAAGCTCGTTTATTTCAACATTACTGCGATGGAATACGCCCGTATCAAAATAGCGTCTGAATTCACCCATAAAACTCAGGTTATGCGAGTGCCAAACGCTAGCTTGCGCACAATAAACATGTTTATAGCCACAGTTTATCAGTGCTTTGGCCGCCAGCATATCTTCACCCATAATCAGATGCTCTGAAAAGCCGCCAACAGCCAGCAACGCTTCCCGGCGATATGCGGCAAATGAATTTGAGGAGAAAATCCCCTTGATACCCATTTCAAGCAATGTCTCAGATGTTACCTCAAAGGGTTCAACCTTATAATTGTATTGCCGATGATGCACCGCCAGCTCGCTTGCATCTTTGGCAGGTAATTGTCGACCATAAACCGAGGCTACGGAGGGTTTTTGTAAACAATCAAGCAGTAATTTAAATGAATCAACTGACGCCGGTACAGCATCTTGAGTTAGATAAATTAATATATCGGCCTTATCCAACTTTCTGGCGGCGTACAATCGAGTGCCGCCATGATCAAAATCGATTTTTGAAATCTTCTCCACTTCAAAACCAAGTTTTCGTGCCAGATCACGAGTATGATCTGTCGAAGAGGAGTCTATCAGCAGTTTAAAATCAGGCTGTAAGGACTGTGAAGCGATGCTTCGCAAACACGTTGCCCACATAGGCCCTGCATTATAAGTAGGTATTATTAACCCGACTTTTGGCCGTTTTTTCACATCAGGGTGGTCAGTCAAAATCAAGGGCTGTGTTCAAAATAAGTCCGCATCAAAATTAAAGGCGGTAATTCTAGCATACCCACCGTATAAGAGAGGCATTTGTCTCATCAGTATGGATTTTTATACAATCAAAGAATAATTACTTGAGGCATATTGCTTGCAATCATTGCAAAAACGTTAGATTTGATACCACTCAAGATGCAAAGCTGAGAACAATTGGTGGGGAAAACCGTATTCTGAACAAGGATATGGTTGTTATCGATTTAGACTGGCTCAGCAATGCGAGTCGCAGTATTAAGCCTTTCCGGGAATCTAGAAATTAGCGTGTGTATTATTCTTTCGGCCAAACTACACTTTCGTTACGAAATTCAACAAATAGTGGATGTACGCATATAAGATGTAGTACTAAGAACCATACCTCAAGCAAAAACTATTGATTAAGGTATGGCTTATAGGACGCTCTGTCAGCAGCATTCAACTTTGCTATTGCTAAAGATATCAATACCGATAATGATCTTGTTTATACGGACCATCCACCGACAATCCCAGGTAGGTTGCTTGCTCAGGCGTCATTTGTGTCAAGTTAGCACCAATTTTTTGCAAATGTAAACGTGCTACTTTCTCATCAAGTTCTTTAGGTAATACATGCACATCAACCGAGTAGTTTTCTGACTGATTCCACAGTTCCATCTGGGCCAGAACCTGATTGGTAAAAGATGCTGACATAACAAAGCTTGGATGCCCTGTAGCACAACCCAAATTCACCAGTCGCCCTTCAGCTAAAAGAATAATTCGTTTTCCATCAGGAAAAATAATATGATCAACTTGTGGCTTAATATTCTCCCACGTGTATTCACGAATTGAAGCTACATCGATCTCGTTATCAAAATGGCCGATATTGCAAACGATCGCTTCGTTCTTCATCCCCAGCATGTGATCGTGATTGATAACATTAACATTACCTGTCGTGGTTACAAATATATCACCCTGAGCAGACGCGTCATTCATTTCAACAACTCTGTACCCTTCCATAGCTGCCTGCAGCGCACAAATAGGGTCAATCTCAGTTACCCAAACTGTTGCACCCATACCTCGAAATGCCTGGGCACAACCTTTACCAACATCACCATATCCGAGCACCACAGCAATCTTGCCAGCAATCATGACGTCTGTAGCGCGCTTGATGCCGTCAAGCAACGATTCACGACAACCATACAGGTTGTCAAATTTAGATTTAGTAACAGAATCATTTACGTTAATGGCGGGTACTTTTAATGTTCCCGCTGTAGCCATTTCATAGAGACGATGCACGCCGGTTGTTGTTTCTTCTGATAACCCCTTAACCTCATCTAGCAATTCGGGATACTTATCATGCATAATCTGGGTTAAATCACCGCCATCATCAAGAATCAGGTTAGGTACCCAGCCATTTGGGCCTTTGATTGTTTGTTCGATACACCACCAAAATTCCTCATCACTCTCACCTTTCCAGGCAAAAACCGGGATATCCTGATCAGCAATCGCTGCAGCTGCATGATCTTGTGTTGAAAAAATATTGCACGATGACCATCGAATTTCAGCGCCCAACTCAATCAGCGTTTCAATCAATACCGCTGTTTGTATTGTCATATGCAGGCAACCGGCAATACGCGCACCCTGCAAAGGCTTTTTATCTTGAAATTCAGTTCTGAGCGCCATCAAACCTGGCATCTCAGTTTCTGCAATCGAGATCTCTTTGTGGCCCCATTCGGCCAATGAAATATCGGCAACTTTGTAATCTGTATCTGTAGTATTTACTGCTTGTACGCTCATTTCTGGTGATTCCTGTTAGTTTGTAAGACCGGCTGCCTGTTTCAAAGCGTCAACCTTGTCTGTTTTTTCCCAGCTAAATTCCGGCTCTTCACGACCAAAATGACCGTAGGCCGCTGTTTTTCTATAGATGGGTCGAATTAAATCCAACATTTCAAGAATTCCAAAGGGACGTAAATCGAATACATCGCCAATGATCTGTTCTATATTGGCATCTTCTATTTTGCCTGTACCAAAAGTATCTACGGTAATTGATGTTGGTCGCGCAACACCAATGGCATAGGAAATCTGAATTTCGCACTTATCTGCCAATCCCGCTGCGACGATATTTTTTGCAACATAACGACCTGCGTAAGCAGCAGATCGATCGACTTTGGATGGGTCTTTACCCGAAAAAGCACCGCCACCGTGACGGGCCATGCCACCATAGGTATCGACGATAATTTTCCTGCCAGTCAATCCGCAATCTCCAACGGGTCCGCCAATCACAAAATTACCTGTCGGATTAATATGAATATTCTCTTGAGGACACTCAGCCAACCACTTCTCAGGTAAAACAGGCTTAAGGATGGATTCCATAACGGCTTCTTGCAGATCACTGAGTTTAACATCAGGAGAATGTTGCGTTGATAAAACAACCGCATCCAGACCCACTGGTTTACCTTCTTGATATTTTAGAGTCACCTGACTCTTTGCATCTGGCCTAAGCCAGTTTAGTGTGCCATCTTTACGCATCTTTGCCTGACGCTCTACCAATCTGTGCGAGTAAGTAATAGGTGCTGGCATAAGAACATCGGTCTCATTCGTGGCAAAGCCAAACATTAATCCCTGGTCTCCCGCGCCCTGTTCTTCAGGACTGGTGCGATCAACACCTTGTGCAATATCCGGAGACTGTTTTCCCAGCCCATTTAACACGGCGCAGGTTGCACCATCAAAACCCAGATCTGAACCGTTGTATCCTATTTCCAATACTGTTTTGCGGACCAACTCTTCAAGATCAACCCAGGCAGTTGTTGTCACCTCACCAGCGATTACAACCAAGCCGGTTTTAACCATCGTCTCACAAGCAACGCGTGCGTTTTTGTCCAGAGTTAGAATCGAATCCAACACGGCATCCGAGATTTGATCGGCCATTTTATCCGGATGACCCTCTGATACGGATTCGGAGGTAAATAAATAATCTTTGTTCATATCTTAATTCTTCCCTTTAATCTGTTGATTATATTGATTTTAATAAAAACCAAACAAATATATTAAACAATTTGGAGTCAGACGGCTTACATTATATATAAACAAATAAAGAAATGTTTATATTTTTATATGACTGGTAAAAAGAAATTTATTTATGACTTTGTCTTGTTGGAACAATGAGAAGGTTAGATACAGAAATAAAACGCAAAATCGCGGATCTACCCTGCAATAAAACCCTTCGTTCCCCGCAGGTGCAATATCCATTCCCAATAGGTTACTCTGCTACAAGTAATGTCATCAATAGCAGTATTCTTTCATTTGAAACCCGTGATCTGGATATTCGAAGAGATGGTCGAAGCTTTAGCTTAATGGAAGGATCGCTCTAACCAATCCCCAACACGTTTTAGCATGATGGATTTGTCCTTGCGAATTTTATAAGTATGGTCAGCTCGTGGATAGTACTCAATATCCATGCTATCCAGAAAAGGTTGTCCCTTGAATGTATCTTTGAATTGATCACGATAAGAGTTATAGGTAGCAACACCGCCACTGTAAATATTCAATATCTTTACACCTCGCTCGTGCAAGCGGTTTAGTGCCTGACTTAATTCATTTTTTGGTGGTAATACCCAGTCAAACTCATCATCATCACTCAGTGTTTCAGGTTGTTTGATATTTGTATCCGTAAGAAAACGATTCATATATTTGGCTACTCTTTTAATATCAAAGAGGCGTCCTTTGTATTGCAACCACTTCCCCTTCAGATTGCTGTAACCATAACCATCTAACCAGATATTGCCCACTACTCTAGGATCCGCGAGCGCGATTTTATATCCATTTTCTGCGCCTGTGCAGAGACCAATAACAACAAATCTGCAAAGCTTGTATTGACCTTCCATCAGGTCCAGCGCGTCTTTCATGTCCTTAATTACTGATTCGTGGTGACTTAAACCCGATTTTATTTTCACACTGTCACCCATGCCGGAAAAATCGAATCGAAATGTAGTGTATCCCAGAGTGCTCAAATAACGAGCAAACTCTTTGTTCAAATCAAAAGGACCGACTTTGTGCAATACACCTGAATTAAGTAGCAGGATGCCGGTTTCAAAATTCCTTGATTTTGGAATTGTCGCTATGCCATGAAGATTACATTTGGCGCCAAAGGAATGAATTACTTCTCGCATTCAGACAATTTCCTTATAGATATATTCAGCGATGTTACCTGTTGTCAATGAAGTTTCAATTGTATGCAGTTCATCCCAATCACCCATATCAGCAATCACCTCTGTTAGAATTTTTCCTGATGTTCTACTGACGAAATTATCTATTGCCGCGCTATCCATCGAATTTATAATACTGACAAGACAGTCAGGCACTGGCATTTCACCCAGTGCAGTCAATTGAAGCTCATCAAGTAGCTTTTGCGAATAAACATACCCCACGAGTTCATTAACAGGCGTTTCCGATTCATGCCTGACAGATGAATAATAATAAGTGCTCACTAGTAATTCAGCGTGAAGTTTCCTCAACGACCGAACATAACAAGAGCCATCAATAATGGGGTCCCACATTAACAGTTTATTAAATTTGCACTCAGCATCAGCCTTATAAGCCAACAAAGCCCCAAGCCTCAAACCAATTGCGCAAACTCTATTCAACCCGGACAATGCTTCCAATTCATCAGCTGCAACCTTTATATCAGCACACCACCCGGATAGATCTGACTCATCAAAGTCACCCGACGAGTCGCCGGTTCCGTGATAATCAAATCTCAAGACATGATAACCCCGCCGGGAAAGAGCATCTGCCAGGCGCCTGATGGTACGATGGCTTCTGATATATTCGTGTCCAACAGGATTACATAACAATACAGCTATAGACCTGTATTGATCACCTTGAGGTGAATGACTTACCCCATAAAGTGGTGCCGCACTGTCGCCAAAAAAAAACGGTAACATTATTCTTTATCCAAACAATCGTCTAAAAAGATTCTTTTTGGCCAAATGCCCACTATTATCCTCTCTGTGCCTACCCTTGCTTGCCTGGTATTTTGTAATTTTTGCCGCGACATGGGTGAGTGAATCCAATAATAAATCCCTTGGATTAAGTTTCACATTAAATTCATCTCTAACTTTGATAATAACCTGCATAGACAGCAATGAATGGCCTCCGAGTTCGAAAAAATTATCATATAGCCCCACCTTATCAACACCGATTACTGTTCTCCATATATCAGCCAACCAACGCTCTTCAGAGGTAACAGGTTCTTCGTATTCAGATTCACTGCCCAGTGTTTGGAATGTATCTGGCAGCGCTTTCCTATCCAACTTCCCGTTTGACGTTCTTGGCAAACTCTCCAGTTCTATAATGGCTTGCGGGACCATAAAGGCCGGCATCCAATTACGCAGAAATTGCCGAACCTCTGTCAGTGTCAGTGCTTGTTCCTGCCATATAACATAAGCCAGCAATCGCGCATCACCACCGCCTTGTTGCCTTATTGCAAGCGCGCAGTCTTTAATGCGTGGATGCTTACGCATGACAGTTTCAATCTCCCCAAGCTCTATTCGATAACCTCTTAGCTTCACCTGATCATCCAAACGACCCAGATATTGCAAACTCCCGTCACGTCTGAATCGCATGCGGTCACCTGTACGATACAACCGGCCCAATCCAGCGTGATGATTAACGAACCGCTCATCAGTCAATTCCGGTCGATTAACATAGCCTAAAGCCAAACCTGCCCCACCTATATTAAGTTCCCCGGCCACCCCTTGAGGAACCAGTTGGTGATATTCATCCAATATATATAACTGCGTATTAGCTATGGGTTCACCCAAACTGATTGCTAATGTTGGGTCAACAATTCTTTCACAAGTAGACCATACCGTTGTTTCTGTAGGACCATACATATTCCACAGCTCTCCCTCCATTTTACAAAGCTGTAAGGCCAGATCCTGCGGTAGTGCTTCACCACCACTTAAAACCTTCATTGGGTTTTCCCGATTCAAACCGGAGCCAAGTAACATCCGCCAGGTTGCTGGGGTTGCCTGCATAAAAGAAATATTGTTGGATTTTATCAGTGCCAGCAAAGAACTTCCATCCATTGCCTCATCGCGTGTTGCTATGACAACCGTAGCCCCTACTACAAGTGGCAGATACAATTCCAGCACAGCAATATCAAATGACAGAGTAGTTACCGCCAGTAAGCGATCATCTTTATCTAATCCCGGTTTTTCAGCCATGCTCAACAAGAAATTTTTAACCGCTCCATTTGGCACCACCACCCCTTTTGGTTTTCCTGTAGAGCCAGAAGTGTAAATGACATAAGCGGGGTCATCTTTTTTTACTACAATATTCAAAGTTTCAGGGGACTGTTCAGGTAGTTTAGCTTGAAGCTCCTCACAATCGAGAACTCTGTTCACATCCGCAAACAAATTCAGGTAATTTTTTTGTGTAATCAGATGTTTGATACCCGCGTCTTGCCCCATATATTGCAAACGATCAACCGGGTATTCGGGGTCCATAGGAACGTAGGCACAAGCAATTTTCAATATGCCCAACAAAGTAATCAACATCTGTTCTGATCTGTCAACACACAGTCCTATCAAACTCCCCGGAGTCACACCCGATGCAATCAGCAATCGCCCCATTTGATTTGAACGAGATTCGAGGTCGGCATAACTTATACTGCGCCCATTCGCAATCACCGCAACTTTATCTGCCAGAATCGATGCATTCTTGGAAAATAACCCGGCAACAAAGTCTTCTTTTCCATAATCTCGCTCATAGCCTTTATATCGAGCAGTGAGGTTTTGTTTTTCTTCCTCTGAAACCAAAGACATTGCAGACAAGGATTGGTTTACTTGTTCCTTCATTTGCTTTAACAAATAGTTAAAATGTGCGGCCATTTGCTGCATCGTTGCAGATTCGAACAGAGCGCTTGCATACTCAAACACAACCTCAAGTCCGTTTTCGGTTTTGATAATATCGATAGCCAAGTCCATACGTGCACTTTGAGATGCCGGATTATCAGGAAAAAGCTGTATAGCATTTGCAGTTAAATCCTGCCCAGTGTCATCCTGGTAAGTGCATAGTACCTGGAACAAAGGAGAACGACTTGGGTCCCTGCCCGGATTAATTTCCTCCACCAGGCGCTCAAACGGTAAATCCTGATTTGAATAAGCGTCAAGGCAAGTGGATTTAACAGATGCAATAAGTTGTCTGACAGTCATGTCACTGTCCAATTTTGTACGCAACACCAGGGTATTGGCAAAGCAACCTATTAAGTTCTCTAAAGCATCATGGTTTCTGTTTGCAACAGCAGTACCGACGCACAGATCACGGGTTCCGGAGTATTTATAGAGGACAATTTTCAAGGCCGCCAAAAGAACCATAAACAAAGACGCGTCTTCTGCGATACTAAGCTCAGTCAACTCAGCCAACTGCTTCCTATGCAGCGTGAAACCTGTAGTAGCACCATCAAACTCCTGCAATTTTGGTCTAGGATTATCTAGTGGAAGTTCAATGGGGTCAGATAAATCGCTTAGTTGTCTCTGCCAGAAATTAAGTTGTTGTTCTAAGATATGCTCATCAATCCACTGCTTCTGCCAAGCACTGTAATCTGCATACTGTACCGACAGGGAATCGAGATTGTGGGCACGCCCTTCAACGACGGCATCATAGAGTTCAAGCAATTCCTTTATGAATATATTTATCGACCATCCATCAAACACACAATGATGAATATTGATAAGTAGGAAATATTCATTTTCATCCAGCTGATAAAGCTCGATTCGCAATAACGGACCACTCTGAAGATCAAAAGCCTGATTGACAGAAACCTTAATCAGTCTTTGCAACTCATGCTCTGGCTTTACCTTATCTGACAGTCTGATGAAGGGCACCTCAGCACTCTGATTCGGGTGAATTTTCTGAATCGCGTTGACATCAACAATGGAAAAAGTTGTTCTCAGTATTTCATGGCGGGAAACAATCTGATTGATTGCATCGCTCAACGCCTCAACAACCAGCTGCCCATTTATCCTAAAACCTAAAGGGATATTGTAAGCAGTCAGTCCCGGTACAACCTGATCGAGAAACCACAAGCGCTGCTGTGCGTAAGAAAGCGGTTGCTCTTTGCTGCGATCTACCCGTTTAATAGGCTGATTCTGCCAATCTGTCATATTCTTTGAAGACTTGAGTAATTCAACCAGCTCAGATTTATTCTGTTTAAGCTGATGTTTTAAGTCATCATTAAAAACACCCTTAGGTGCATCGATGGTTAAACGATCACCATCCACATCCAGTTTCACACCTAATTGTTTTAACTTCACCAACAACTCAGCACAACTTATCATAGTACGAAATTCTCTCTCTCATCACCACCATCGGCTGTATCATCAATACTTAATCCCTCAATTAACAGCGCCTGGTTTCGCAGGTCCGTGTTGGAGAATAGCATCCTGAGGTTTAGATTAACGCCAAAGACCTTACGAACTTGGCCAGACAGTTTCACCGCTAATAACGAATGTCCACCCAGGTCAAAAAAATTATCACCGAGACCCGGATTTTCCACAACCAGTAGCTGTGACCAAATTGCCGCTAATCGCCGTTCGATATCACTTATTGGCTGCTCGTAGTCTTTCGGAGAATATTGCAGGTTTGGCAATGGCAGATCGTTACGATTTATTTTACCTGCGGGGGTCAAGGGCAATGACTGCAATCGCTCGAAATACTGCGGAATCATATAACCCGGCAACACTTTTTGTAGAAACTCTCGTAATTGCCCGTTGTTTATCTCTGTTTTAGAGGCAGATAAATAATAGGCAATCAACCTGATGTCATCTATGGCAAAAGCCTTGGCTATGACAACACACTGGTTTACTTCACCATGGCTGGACAATACGGTTTCTATCTCTCCCAGTTCTATGCGAAAACCCCGAATTTTCAGTTGCGTATCCATACGACCAAAGTATTCAATGGCCCCGTCAGGTCGATAACGAACCGCATCCCCCGTCCGATACAACTTAGAACCCTGTATAGTGCTGAATGGATTGTCGATAAAACGTTCAGAAGTAAGCTCAGGTCGATTCAAATAACCCTCTGCGATCCCATGACCACTAATATACAGCTCACCCGGCACACCAATTGCCGTCAATTGCAGGTTGCGGTCCAACACATAAAACTGTGTATTGTGAATGGGTCTGCCTATAAGCACCTCAGCGTCGATCCCGGATATTTTGTAAACCGATGACCAAACTGTCGTTTCCGTCGGTCCATACATATTCCAAAGCTCAGTACATTGCCTGTAGAGCACAGACGACAAGTCTTTAGTCAATGCCTCACCACCACACAATGCTTTCAGCGCATAGGGTTGTGTCCAACCGGAGTCCAGTAGCATCCGCCAGGTTGCGGGGGTTGCCTGCAAACAACTTACACTGTATTTTTCAATCAATGCCAGTATCTTCTCACCCTCGGCTGCATCTTCCTGACTGGCAACGATAACGGTTCCACCTGCAACCAGCGGCAGATAAAGTTCCAACACTGCAATATCGAAGGACAAAGTGGTAATTGCCAACAGTTTATCATCATGCTTCAAACCTGGAGAGATCAACATGCTTTTCAAAAAATTAACCACTGCACTATGTGAAATTAATACACCTTTGGGTTTACCCGTGGAGCCGGAGGTGTAAATTACATAGGCGATGTTATCCGGGCTTATTTCAATATCAGGCCTTTCCGTGCTATTTTCCCCAAAGCGCTCTTTATCCAGCTGGACAATAGGTATGTGATAGGGTGGTTTTTGATCTTTTAGTAAGTTCGAAATCAGATCAGTATCAACAATCAAAACATCTGGTGTCGAATCTTCAAGCATAAAGGCCAGACGATCAGCTGGATAATCAGGCTCCAGCGGTACATAGGCCGCACCCGCTTTGAGCACGCCCAGTAAAGCCACCATCAGACCCGCCCTTCTATGTAAGCAAATCGCTACACGCTTTCCGGGTCTCACGCCTAGTTTGACTAAGTGATGCGCCAATTGATTTGATCGTTTATCCAGTTCTCTATAGGTCAAAGCTTCGTATGGAAATAAACCCTCCTCAGATTGCACGGCAATCTTATCCGCAAAGTGCACAGTTTGTTCGGATATTAAATCCTGAATACACAACTGCGAAGGATAATCCATTGCAGTTTGATTCCACTCCTGCAATAGTTTTCTACGATCCGGTACTGATAAGACAGGTAATTTTTCAATCTTAAACTCTACGTTGCTTATAACAGCGTTCAACAAGCACTGATAAAGCTCCATCCATCGCGTTATGGTAGTAGAATCAAATAAATCATTGTTATAAGTACAGTTAAGATGCATTTGATCGCCATCAACAACGATATCCAGGAATAACTCAAATACCTCCGCACGGCGTGTATTGCTACCGATGCTAACGTCCAGATTGTTAAAATTGACATTGGTATTGAGAATATCCACATTAAAAACGACTGATACCAGGGGGTTACGGCTGGGGTCAGTCACATGCTTTAATTCATTGATCAATTCGCCATAGCTAAAAAAAGAATGCTCAAAAGCATCAAAAACCATGGCTCGGGTAGTTTGCAACAACGACGAAAATGACTCTTGATCATTGGGTTCGGCCCGCAGCAGCAAAAAATTAACACAGTGTGCAACCAGATTTTCATTTTCCGTTTGTAGTTGCCCAGCGACAGGGATGCCAATATTAAATTCTGTTTGCAGACTGATTTTTTGCAGCAGTGTCTGAAACACCGCCAATAAAAAATGATATTGTGTAACGCCTTGCGAACGAGCAACCTCATTTACCTTTGTTAGCACCCCTGGTTCTAAATGAAGCAATACACAATCAGCATTATACGTTTTTACCGCAGGACGCATTCTATCAAGGGGTAGATCCAGTTCCGGCATGTGTCCCTTATGCACGGACACCCAGTAATCCTGATCTTCCTGTCGCCTCTTGCATTGCGCATCTTGCTGTAACCAGTTTACATATTCACCGATTTGCATGACGTCGTTACTTAGCTCCACATTTTCACCGTTATATAATCGGCCAAGATGTTCCAGCAATAATCCACAAGACCAGCCATCACTGGCGATATGATGTGCCGTTATAGTTAATTTATATTCCTGCTCATTGATTTTTGTCAGATCAAATCGAATCAGTGGCCCTTGCTCTAAATCAAACCCCTGGGTGACCTCATTTTCTGCCGTTTGCGCTAATCTATTATTTTTCTCTTCAACGCTCAGACCCGTTAAGTCCTGACACTTTATTGCAATATCATCGGTTTTTGCGCCAATTTTGGCTAAGCCATCATTGGATATTATGAGGCGTAATGCATCGTGAAGATTAACCAGCGCCAACATGGCAGCTTTTATTCTATTCTGATCCAGATTACCTTTAAGATGTAAGGTATTGGACAGGTTATACGCGCAACTGGCATCACCGCCCATTTGTGTAGCCAACCAAATCTCCTGCATTGCGGATGTCAGAGGAAAAGTGTCTTCGATAACCTCAATGTTAATGTCTCGTTTCGTTTGCCCAGCTTGTATTTGATTTTTATTGTCTTTTAGAGAAGGCAAAAAACCGCAGCGAAGCATCCATTGAGCAGCTTGTTTGAAAGTTGAAATAAGTGTATCTATATCTTCATCTGTATGGGCAAATGTAAGGAAAAACGAACCTCCATCCAATAAGTGGACACCGTGTAAACGCAAGTAATAAAAATACAGCGGGCTGTAACGGGATTCGCTCAAAAACTCCAGATACATCATGGAGCCACAATGCTGTAAGTAAATGGGTAATAACATTGACTTGAAGTACTTATTCAAAACAGCAACAAACTGATCGGATTTTCTATTCAATTGATCATAAATAACAGAACCCTTTTCTTTGATTTTTGTCACTACGGCAGATGCTGCAGCAACAAGCAGTGGATGCCTGACAAAAGTGCCTGCGAAATAAGTAACACCTACCTCTGGAATAGAGTCATCTCCGTACTGCCAATAACCCCCATCAAGTGCATCCATATACTCTTTGCGCCCTGCCAGTATACCGGCAGGCATGCCACCACCTATAACCTTCCCATAGGTACACAAATCAGCATCAATATCAAACCAACCTTGAGCTCCACGTGGATGCAACCTGAAACCAGTGATGACCTCATCAAAAATTAATACAACTGAATTTTCTTCAGTCCATCGACGCAACTGCTTTAAAAACACTTTAGGTTGAAGATCGGGTTGACGACTTTGAACCGGCTCTACCATTATAGCTGCCAATTCCTCAACTATTGTGTCCAGAATACCAAAGCAATCAGGATCACCATAATCGAGTATAACGATATTATCCACGGCTTCAGGTGGCACTCCCGGTGCGGCAGGTAAAGTACGCAAACTTTGCATTGATCCCGCCCGGCGGGAAACAACTTCATCAAAAATGCCATGATAGTCTTGTGCAAATACCACTATTTTATTATTGCCTGTTACCGTTCGGGATATTCGCATCGCTGCCAATACAGCTTCTGAACCCGTGTTGCAATAAGTCATACGGTCCATACCCGTGATCTGACAGATACCTGCAGCCACTTCCCCTGCTAAATGGGATTGTGGACCAATCTGCATACCTGACTCCAGCTGTTGCGTTATCGCTTCCTTAATGAAAGGCATGTTGTGGCCAAACAAGACAGAACCAAATCCACTCTGGACATCAAGGTACTCATTTCCATCAATATCCCACATTCTCGATCCAGCACTGCGTTGACTGACAATCGGATAGGTCATTTCCTTCCAAATTTTGCTAAAACTCGATATGCTTCGCGGGTCAGCAAATTGTGCACGATACTTTTGAGCATGCGCCTTGGAGCGTCCGGTTTTTTCAATGGTTGCAGAAATAATCTCATTCAGACCTGCCTGATTCGCCTCGCTGAAAGTATCTTGTATATTTTTATCAATCTGCTTCCAAGGACCATGTTTATCCCGGTTTTCCGCTTTGCCTGCAGATTCTTCGCTGATTTGCAAAACGTCAGGGACAGCTATTGCTGTTGACTCAATCTGAACACTCGTATTCAATCCTCTGCTGGCTTCGACAAGCATGGAGATTTGTTGGGAAATGATGTTCACCTGCTGATTGATCAGGTTTTGCAAAGGATCCTTTGAACGAACAGCAGCGCTGTCCACATCCGACAAAGCGGTCAAATGTTGAGAGGAGGTATATTCTATGGACGGTTCCTGATTGTCTGTCGATGGCTGAAACAGGCTTGAATCCAACTGCTCATCCAGAAATTCAGCCAATTCATTAACCGTGGAGGTCGATTCCAATAACTGCCTAAAGGTGATTTTTGTTTTAAATCTCTTTTTAAATGCGGTACTGGCTTGAGTTAAAAATAAGGAATCAAAACCCAATTTGATAAAGGAGGTATCTTCATCAAGCTCATCTTCAGCCATGCCGCTTATAGCGATCAGAATAGTCTTTAGTTCGACAACCAGGGTGTCATGTCGGCTCAGTGGAACTGACTCTATACGTCTATGCGCTATCGATGCGCTATTATCTTCAGGCACTGTATTGCCAGATTTTGTAAGTTTGTCTAAATCTTCTTGCAGAAGAGAGAACGATGGCTCCAGCTTATTGGTGCTTACGGTGGGCGGACTCATGGCGACCTTGGTTATATCCTCCTGGCGGGTATTATTCGCCATGGATATTACTGGCTTGCCTTTTATCCAATGTAGTTTTCTTTGCAAAGGGTAACAAGGTAAGGTTACCCGGTTGCGTGATTCGTTCTCATAATAGGAAGTCCAGTCAATAGCCACACCATGTGCCCACAACTCACCCAATGCGCACATAGCATTAAGAGACTCATTATCACTGTCCTCTACGTGTCCCAAGCTGCTGAGTAATAATTGCTGAGCTTGACCAGCGGCTCTCGCCAGAGTACTTAATGTATTGCCAGGACCCACTTCTAATAAAATACTGTCTCTGTGGTCTTGCGCCAGGAGCTGTCGCCCCTCGGAAAATTGCACTGTCTCTCGAATGTGAGAAGCCCAATACGCAGGACTAATAGCTTGTTCATCATTTATCCACTGCCCTGTCACCGATGAGACAAAAGGAAGCTCTGGTTTGTTTAATCGATGTGACGCTACAAAGGTTTGAAATTCACCAAGAATGGGTTCCATTAATTTAGAATGAAACGCATGAGAGGTTTTCAAGACACGATGTTCAAACTCACTATCTTTGAGTATCTCAATAAATTTTTCAATATCCTCTGTATCACCACCCACTACGCAGCTATTGGGTGTATTTATCGCAGAAATTGATAAGCCCTGGTGCAACAATTCTGCGATAGACTGCGCTGATTCCGACACCGCGACCATCGTTCCACCCGGCAATGATTGAATCAATTCGGCTCTTTTCGCAATAATTGAAAGCGCATCCTCCAGTGAAAAAACACCCGACAAACAGGCAGCAACATATTCTCCAATACTGTGCCCCATCATGGCCGTTGGCTTAACACCCCAGGATATCCACAGTTTTGCCATACTGTATTCAATAACAAACAGTGAGGGCTGAGTTATTTGAGTTTGACTTAATACTTGCGCCTGCTTTTCGCTCTCACCAGAAACGGGATATATTATTTCTTTCAGATTCCTGCCTATCAGAGGCTCCAGCACGTCACTACAGTGATCGAACTGTTTTCTGAATACAACCTCGTTTTGATACAACGAATTGGCCATATTTACATATTGAGTGCCCTGCCCTGGAAACATAAATACAACTTGTGATTCTGTATTTTTACATTGCCTGGTTTTAATTCGACCCTTCTTGGTAAATGCCTGTAAAACCTCTTCGCGATTTCTGCCAACAATAAATTGTCGGCAGGCATATTCTCTACGACAGGTTTGCAACGTATAGGCAATATCTGCCAAATCTTCAGCATCATCGCCTGTTAAAAACTCATGCAGATTATCACCTGCCTGCCTTGTTGCCTGTTCATTCTGTGCCGACCAAAACAGCAATTGATATGGCCGGCTGGATGATCCGGTTAGTCGTACAGGTGCCTCTTGCAGTATAACATGTGCATTGGTCCCGCCAGCGCCGAATGAGCTTACACCGGCCAGGCGCTTACCTCCTGGACCAACACGCCAGGGCATTTGTTGTAGATTGACGAAAAAGGGTGTATTTTCAATATCAAATTCAGGATTAACTTCTGTGCAATTAATACTGGCCGGTAAGGTTCTGTGCCTTAGTGCCAACACTGTTTTAATGAGTCCCGATACACCTGCTGCGGCATCAAGATGACCAATATTCGCTTTCACAGAACCCAATGCACAAAATTGTTTTTCCTCTGTCCCTGCTCGAAATGCCTGGCTTAATGCAGCAACTTCAATAGGGTCGCCTAATGGTGTCGCTGTTCCATGAGCTTCCACATAGGTAATTTCCCGTGCTAACACTTCAGCATCAGCCTGAGCCATCATAATGACTTCCGCTTGCCCCTCAACACTAGGCGCCATATAACCCTGGCGATCTGGGCCATCATTATTGATAGCACTGCCTTTGATAAGCGCAAAGATCGTGTCCCCGTCTGCGACTGCCTCACTCAATCGTTTCAGAACAACTATGCCTGCCCCTGCACCAAACAGTGTGCCATCAGCATGGGCATCGAACGTGCGCGTGTGACCATCTGAAGAGAGTATATTTCCTTCATTAAATTCATATCCCTCAGCTTCTGGCAAGCGAATGCAAACACCACCGGCCAAGGCTATATCACATTCATAATTTAACAGGCTTTGCTTGGCTTGATGCACAGCTACCATCGATGTAGAGCATGCCGTACTCACGTTGACACTGGGTCCATTTAAGCCTAAACGATAGGAAATAGCAGTTGAAAGATAATCGGTTTCGTTGCCAAGGACCATTAATAAATCTTCGAAGCCCGCTGTTTGTTCCCGGTTGGGTAAAATATAACGGGTGAGATAGGAGTTTTTAGCCTTACCTACGTACACACCGATCGAAGCTGATCCTGTGCCTGTATTATACCCGGCCATCTCCAATGCCTGCCAACTGACTTCCAATAACAGTCGGTGTTGTGGATCCAATAACATCGCTTCCTGGGGATTATAGCCAAAAAGGTTCGCATCAAAATAGCCGGCATCCCCTAAAAAAGAACCTTGCGTAATGTAGCTGGGGTCTTTACGCACCGCGTCAACATCCAAACCAGCCTCAACCAATTGCTCTTCACTAAACGGCTTTATCGCATCATGACCATCCAATAAATTTTGCCAAAATTCATCAATATTATGAGCATCCGGAAAGCGACCTGCCAATCCGATAATAGCAATTGCTTCATTGTCATGATCAATCGCTTCAGATTCTTCATTGGCAACGCCATTACTGGAAAAACTGTTTTCTGACATTGTATTATTTCCTGACTCTGGCCCTTTTTTTACGCTGTATGGCTTTTTTCATCTGAACTTTCTTCTTTATCGAATCACCATCAATAGAATTTTTCTGCTCGCCAACATCCAGATAGGCAGCAAGCGATTTAACCGTAGGATGTTTGAAAAACCGGGTTATAGGAAAACGTTTATTCAGGGCTTTTTGAATTTCGCCGTGGATTGCCACCAGCTGTACCGATTGACCGCCCATATCAAAGAAACTCTGATGAATATCTACACGCTCAAGTGCAAACGTTTTAGCCCAGATATCTCCAATCAACTGCTCAATTGAAGAAGCAGTAGATCCACTTTGACCACTCAATTTAACTACGGCAGAATTGGCACTATCTTTATTTATCTGCCACCTACAATCTTGCTTTAGAAAACCCTTAATGGCGCCTTGTTTGCTAAAGAAATCAATCGCATTGTCGATATCAGCGAAAAGACCATCAATATCCTGATCGGTAAAATATCCACCATGCGTATAGGCTGTGAAACTCAGCTTATCGCCCGGCACCACTACCAAAGTCAAAGGATAGTTGGTGGCTTGCGGTAAATCGATTGGCTGAACATCAATATCCTCGCTAAGCTTACGGTTGGCACCCGACAAATCATAATTCTGAAAAACCAGTAAAGTTTCAAATAAGCGCCTGTCCAGGGGCAAGCCACAAAATTGTTGAATCTCAAGTGGGGAGGCAAATTCAAACTGCACAGCCGTTAAACTGGAATCCTGAATGGATTGCAGCCAAAACGCAAGCTCCTGAGCTTTTGATATAACCACTCGCTTAGGGATATTATTTACAAAGGGTCCTACAATCATCCCGACAGAAGCCACCTCAGCAGGTCGGCCCGCGCTACTGAACCCAAATACAACATCCTCTGTTTGCCCGGCCCTACCCAGCACCAAGGTCCAAATGGCTTGAATCAGTGTGCTGAGTGTAATTTCAAAACGATTTGAAATTTCCTCCAGTTCCCGGCTTATTTGCTGCGACAAAACATGTTCTGTCTGTTGTTTTTCTTGCGCCTTCAAACTATCGTTACGTGCAAACAATATGGGGGTTTTAAAGCCCTTTAACTCTGTCTGCCAATACGTGCGTATCCCGGCAGGTGTCTGGCGCTTTAACCAGCGAATATAATCGCCGTATTGAGCCGCTTGTAGTCGATTTGCATTTTGATCCAGATAAAAATTGGCTACATCAGCAAACACCAAAGGCCATGACCATCCATCAATGCATAAATGATGAGTACTCCATATCAATTCATAACATTCGGGTTGCAGTTTAAACAGATTAACTCTTAGCAAAGGTGCCTTTTCGAGTGAAAAATGAGCTTGTTTATCTACCTTTTTTAACTCGATGATAGCCTTTCGCTGCTCAGCACCATCCTTGTTTGTAAGATCATGAATAGTCCAATCCAGCTCTACTTCTGTACAAACCACTTGCACAGTATCACCATTATTCAATTCAAGAATTGCCGTTCGCAAAATATCATGCTTATCAATAACCGCCTGCCAGGCCATGCGATATTTTCCGCAGTCAAGATTACCTTTAAGTTCAAAATGCCATTGCTCAAAACCATGCGCCGGATCAAGTAGATCTGCCGTATAAAACAAAGTCTGCATGGGTGACAATGGATAAAGATCTTTAATTTTATAAGTTGACGCAATGTGATTCAGCTCGTGTTGCGAAACTGATATCAAACTAAAATCTGAGGGAGTGTAGGATACCGTTTTAACTGAGTTACAGTGCTCGACAATGGCGATCAGCGATTGCTGAAAAGCGGTCGCCAGTGATTGAATTTCTGCCTGAGAATATGTGTTCAGATTATAGTGAATGGAAAATTGCAAACGCCCCTGCCTGATCCAGCCTAAAAATTCAAAATCATGGGTGCAATGATTCCGAGATCCATGCCAGGCACCGACCTCTTCCTTTGCAAAAGACAGGTAATTCAAGTCCGCAACAGTATGATCAAATTGGCCGAGATAATTGAACATGATTTCGGCATCTGGAGTATTTGCAATACTACCCTGACCTGATAAATATTTCGCCACCAGAAAATCAAATCCATTGTTGGGGATTTTACGAACTTGTTCTTTGATTAACTGTATTTGTACAGAGAGTGGAGACGTTGAATCCAGATCAAGTAATAAGGGATAAATTGTGGTAAACCAGCCAATCGTTCTTGATACATCGATGTCTTCGAATAGATCTTCTCGTCCATGCCCCTCTACATCAATCAAAATGCAGCTCAACCCCTTCCACTTATTGATCGCAATCGACAAGCCTGTCAACAATAAATCATTAATCTTTGTATTGTAGGCGAAATTGGAACTCGTCAGCAATAAATCGGTTTCATCAGTACTTAAACTCAAAGCAATGCTCCCGGTGTTGTTCTCTGTTCTTTTTGAAGCATCCGATTCTGCAATAGTTTCGATACCACTATCATCCAGGTTTTGCCAATAGGAGAGGTTATTCCTGAACACCGGGGACTGCGCATATTCTGTTATACATTTAATCCAGGTTCGTAACGAATCGGTTTTTGGCGACAATATAGCAACCTGACCCGATATCGCGGCTTTATACAAGATCTCCAAATCTTGCAGTAGAATACTCCAAGACACGCCATCGACCAGTAAATGATGCACACAAATAAACAGTTTGTCAGGCCCGTTTGCGGCTTTAAAATAGGCTGCCACCAAGCCAGGTCCCTTGTTAATATTCAGGCTCGATTGTAGTTCAATACAGTGTTCACTGATTTTTAGTCCCTGGTCAACACCCGTTAATGAGCACAAGTCAAATTTAACTAGTGAGGGAAATTCACTGCTATCAGTAAAATTTTGAATCCAGCCATTTTCCGTTAATTCAAATCGGGCGCGCAGTGCATCATGATGCTGCAATAACAATGAGAAGGCTTGTTTTAAGCACTCAATATCCAGCACTTCACTCAAATTGAATAAAAAAGATTGATTCCAGTAATCCGCTTGGGCAAATTTATTGGCAAAGAACCAGTGCTGAATAGGCAGCAAAGGTACATGACCGAGAACGGGGGTTTGTGATACCGTGGAAAGTGAAGACTTCTCCAACAGATCTGCCAGACCCGCTATCGTCTTGGCATTGAAAATCTGTTTCGGTGTGATTTGATAACCTCTCTCTCTGAGAGACACAATAATTTTTATTGTGAGTATGGAATCTCCGCCAAGATCAAAAAAATTATCATTCACACCGATTTTTTTAATATTTAGCGCCTTCGACCAGATAGAAACCAGCAACAATTCATGTTCATTTTTGGGGGCGATATAGTCACTGTGACGGCTTATACCAAAGTCAGGTTCGGGTAAGGCTCGTCTGTTAATTTTTCCGTTATGTGTCAGTGGAATTTCGCTGACAGTCATATACAATCCAGGCACCATATAGTCTGGCAACGACTCAAGCAAGAAGTCTCTGATGTCACTAACCGGCAGTACACCCGATTCATTATACAGAACATAGGCAAACAAACGACGTTCATTGTTTGCATCAACAGTAACATCGACAATGCTTTGTTTTATCCATGGATGATTATTGAGCGCTGACTCAATTTCTCCGGTTTCTATCCTGAAACCCCGCACTTTAACCTGCAGATCTGAACGGCCCATATATTCCAGTTCACCATTGAACAATCGACGGGCCAGATCACCCGTTTTATACAGCAAGCCAGTCCTGCCGTATGGATCTTGAATAAAACGCTGCTTTGTTAAAGCCTCGCGGTTCAAATAACCAGCCGTAACACCTGCGCCACCCACATACATCTCTCCAACGATTCCATTAGGCACTGGTTTTAAAGAATCATCCAACAGATATATGTACAGATCCGGGATCGCTTCACCAATTACGCTACCCTTAACATTATGTAAATCTTCTTGCGTAATGGGTCGATACGTCACATGCACAGTAGTTTCTGTAATACCATACATATTAACTAATTTGGGTTTCTGGTCACCATGAATTTCAAACCAAGGTTGTAGACTCTGTAAATCCAGTGCCTCGCCGCCAAATATCACATACCGTAAAGCATTTTGTCTAGCCTTTTCCTGTTGTTGCTCAACCTCTATAAATTGTCGAAACGCCGATGGCGTTTGATTCAATACGGTAACAGATTCATCTAATACCAATGCATGGAATTTATCCGGTGAACGACTTACCCAAAACGGTACAATCAGCAATCGTCCCCCTGTTATGAGGGCACCCCAGATTTCCCACACTGAAAAGTCAAAAGCGGTTGAATGAAAGAGCGTCCAAACATCGTTTTCATTAAAGTTGAAGCAATGCTGTGTTGAATGAAATAAACGACCGATATTATCATGGCGCACTTTAACACCCTTTGGCTTACCCGTAGAACCAGAGGTGTAAATAACATATGCGATGCATTGAGGGTTAATATTAAGTTGAGGATTATTGAAAGCAGATGCAACTTGTAATTCGTCTACCCATAAAAATTCTATTCCATCAAATGATAGCCTTTCAGCCACTTCCTTTTTACTCAAAACCCAATTGATACCAGCATCCTTGAGGATATACGCCAGGCGATCTTCCGGGTAATCAGGATCCAAAGGTACATAGGCCGCGCCAGATTTTAAAATACCCAATAAACCAACAATCAGCTGCATTGAGCGATCTATGCAAAGCCCAACAAGATCACCGATTTGTACATTGTTATCAATCAACTGCTTTGCAACATGATTTGCCCGCTGATTCAATTCGCTGTAAGTCATTGACTGTTGTTCGAATGATAGCGCTATCTGATTGGGTGTGAATCTGACCTGTTGTTCGAATAAACCATGAATACAGGTGTCGTTCCTGGAATGAACAACATGTTTAGGCGATAAATGAACGAGTGCTTTCTTTTGCGTCTCTGACAGATAGTCCACATCAACCGCTGCACGTTGTGATTGCATGTAAAAATTGAGCAAGAGTGTTTGCAGTTGGCACAGAAGCCCGCTAATCACTTGCTGATTAAAACGGGTCGTTTTGAATTCCAAGCGTAACTGTAGCTGATCACCACCATAAGCAATCAATGCCAACGGAAAATTAGTTTGCCCTCGGTATTTGAAATTTCGCTGTAACCATTGACCACCGGCCTCCTGCATTTTCTCTTGTAACGAGTAACTTTCATAAACCACCAGGCTTTCAAAAATGGACTCACTGCGAATACCTGCTATCTTTCGAATGTCCTGTAGTGGTGAAAATTCATAATCTCTCAATTTAAGATGCTTGGCACGAACTGATTGCAATAAATCAATCAAAGAAATTGTATTATCCAATTGCACTCGAAACGGCACTGTATTAATCATCATACCGATTATCTGTTCAGCCTGCGCAACCGAACCGTATCGACAGGCTCGTGTAGAACCAAAGACTATTTCCGTTTCACGAGTGTAATGATGTAGCATCAAGGCCCAGGCAGTCTGCAGCAAAGTATTGACAGTTACCCCACTTGAATTGGCAAACGCCGTTAGTTGTTTAGTTTGTTCATCATCGAGACAGGCTTCCTTAAAATCAAATTTACTATCCGACACTACAGGTTCCGAATCAAAGTTTAGCGCAATACAAGCGTAAATTTCGCCCAACTCCCGTGCCCAGAATGCGCTTTCATCACTGGTATCCCTGTTTTTAAACCAATCCACATATTGAGAGAATGACCGCCTTTTTCGAAGCTGAAAATCGACATCCAAAATTGACGCTTCATAAATCTCAAATAGTTCATTTAGAAGCAATGGAAATGATCGGCCATCAAGTAGAATATGATGGAATGTCCAAAGACAGAATGTAGAATTATCAGGGCCTTTAATAATTGCCAGCCGCATGAGTGGCGGCTGGGAAAGATCAAAATCGATGAGACGATCTTGATCTTGTAAAAGATCAAGTTTCTCAGAATAGGTACTGACGTCTAAATCCTGCCAATCATACTGGGTGATAGGCAAATCGATCGAGTTAAAAACGAGCTGCTGTGAATCTTCATTGGCGCCCCAGGAGAATGCTGTGCGCATCACCTCATGATGAGACAATAAACGTAACCAGGCATTAACAAATTTCTCCTGATTAAGATCATGATCTATCTGAATGGATATTTGCTCAATATCCACACCATAAGCCTTCGCAGAATTTTGTTCGGAGATATGATGAAATAACATCCCTTCCTGCAACGCAGTTAAGGGATAAGCGTTCGAACAAACTGGATTGCTCACTAAATCGGGTTCCTGTCTCTTATTCGACAAACAATGGGCCTGGTTAACTGGTTATTATCACCTAGAATAGTCCAAATGATCTATTAAGATCCTTAGATCTTACATAGGTAAGCGCGCGCAAGCTCCCCCAAATGAGAAAGTTCGCAATTTCGCGCAAAAGATACACAAATCAATTAAATCACGCAAAAGTGAGACCAATTTGACTAAAATCTATACGCGAGATTCAGAGGCGGTTCGGCGGTCAGAAATTCAGGAAAATCAAAAGGATTAGATTTCCTATAACAAGTGGCTTAGGTGGGGGGAACAATACTGAATAATTATCGCTTTTTCTATCGAATTAAATCGAGCAAATAGTCTGAAAATCAGCCTGCACTCGACTTCAATCAGTGTAATAACCAGACGAACATCTGAACATTTATCGGCCCCGTCCTTAATCACCTATAATGTCTCTGGCAGCGTGGTACTCAGTTTGTGGGTGGCGCTGATTCGGATCCCTCAGAACATCCTTACCTATGCGATTTTTTCACACACTTTACGAAAGTATGTCCCTTTTTTCTCACTTCAATCGTCACGGTAATAAGATTTGTTATACTTTCGGCTGAAATTAAGCCTAACAACGAGGAGATATGAATGAAAGAATATATGTTAATTTATCGAGGCGGCGATCATGAAGCAATTGAGAATGCGTCAGAAGAACAAAAGGCTGAATCTATGAAGAGTTGGCATTCATGGATGGGAAAACTACAGGAGAGCGAGCAATTGGTTTCCGGTGGTGCACCCCTTATGTTATCCGGTAAGAATATCTCACAAGATGGCGTGGTTACGGATATATCAGCATCTGAAGTAAAAGAAATAGTAACCGGGTATTCTATAATAAAGGCAAAAGATACTGACGAGGCTATTTCAATCGCAAAAATATGTCCTGTTCTTTCGTATCCTGGCACAACGCTCGATATCAGGGAAATAATGCAAGTAGGTTAGATCATAGATTGATTATTTTTAAATAGAAGGCGCCTCAATTGTTGTATCATAAGTCGATGCTCGTTTGGGGTGCCTCCTAACCTTCTGGATTGGTTTGCTAACTCATAAACTATTTTGGAGTTACCTGCTTTTGCATTTAAATGAGCTAATACAGCTAAAGGAATATGTGAGTTTCTGAATGCATGATGGTTTTTTAAAGTTTCCACTTGCTTGATAGCATATTCCAGCTTTCCAGAATAGCCAGCCGCAATAGCATGATTCAAACTTGCAACGGGTGAGTTCGTTATAGCAATAAGCTTTTCATAGTACACTACTATTGCGTCCCAGTTAGTCTGGCTAAAGTCTGTTGCCTGACAATGCTCCCTTGCGATCAAGGCTTCAACTAAAAACCGTCCTGAAGCTCCAGGAGACACCGAGTGTGCAAAATTTAATATTTCATTAGCTGTATAAATATACTCTTTTCTCCATAGGCTTCTATCCTGTAGATTGATAGGAATATTAAAGCCTTCACTATCAACCCTTGAATCGATTCTGGCAATATGAAAGTGCATTAAAGCAAAAAGTCCTAATGTATCTTGATTAACGATCCTCAGTTCGTCTGTTAACAGATTGACCAATCCAATTGCTTCTTGACAAAATTCTATATTTATCGGATTTTTTCTATCAGAGCTGTGGAAGCCCTCATTAAACAATAGGTACAGCACCGTATGAACTGTATCCATTGCATATATTAGTTCATCGAGCTTTGGAAAATGAAATTTCTCACCTCTTAATTGCTTTCTTGTTCTGAACAGCCTTTTTTTTACAGTCTCCTCTGGCACTAACAATGCTCTTGCAATAGCGGGTATACTGAAACCACAAAGCGCTTTTAAGATGAAAGGAATTCTATTCTCAGGTTTTATATTTTCACGGCAACACATAAATATCATGCGTAACTGATCATCCTTAATCTTAGTTTCTTCAAATTCAAGTTCGATGGTACTTCCCAAAGACCATTCACTTTCTAAATGAAGTGACAATTCCTGCGAAAATTTGATTTTTGTTTTGTTGGCTCTAATAGTATCTATGGCCAGATTCTTAGCAACTCGAATTATCCAGGCAGATGGATTATCCGGTATTGCATTTTGATTCCAGCTTACCAGCGCTTTACTAAATGCATCTTGGAGCACCTCTTCGGCCAATTCATAATTGTGAGCACCGAAGATAGAAGTTAATACTGCGAGTAATCTGGAAGCGTGTCTCTTATAGACTTTTTCAACTAATATATCTAAATCATTCATGCTTATCCGATTAAGTCATATCGTACATTCAAAAATACCAGCCCACTTATAGAGTAAACACTTGTAAGCCCATAGTAGCGTGTTCAAGTTGGAGGAAGTGAAATTATTCTAGTAATTACATAATAATTATACTTCAACTCAATGAAAATTAAAAAAATAGAAGGAAAATTTATGACATAAATATGCTTAATATCAAAGAAAATATTAGCTATACCCAAGCCCCCTCGTCAAGTACATTCCGAAAAAATCTAAATGTGCGCCTTCGACTGGACTGATAATCGTTACAGTCAGCTGGAAGGGATCGTGAATTTCTATTGTATTGGTCACTACTTCCGATTGAATTTATTTCAGGTACTACTCGAGTCAAATGTATTATTTGCACTCTTAAAACACCTTGAGTAATCAAGAATGTTATGCCTATTATAACTAAGGAGAACGATGATATCCCGACACTCAGCAGCGCTGTGCCTATTTACGCCAAGGCATTGCTGTTTGCTGTAGCCATTCTACAGCAAAGAGTGGTATGTCGTGCGTGGACAAGCACAGCGCTAACCGGAAGGGGAAGCGCTAAAAACGGTCTCGGTATTGCCGCTTTTGCCAATGCAATGGGGAATTGCTGAACGAGCCGGCCACCGGATTCGTTTCTTACCCTTTATGGCGATGGCATTTCCGTTAATGTTGATGAGTATCGCTATTGCCAGTATTTATATTTATCTGAGCTATCTTTAAAAATGCAACTAGTACTCCAACAACGTAGCATTGATGAATATCTAAACTAAACTCTTAAGTACCAAATTTAAGCGAATGATACTTTGGAGTGAAATATGCCAGAAAAAAAGTACAGAGTAAAACTGACCGTACAAGAGCGAGGTATTTTAATCCAGTTGGCGTCACAAGGACGAGTAGCCGCACGTAAATTAATTCATGCCCAGGTGTTACTACATGCAGATGAAACTTCAGCAACGGGCTCATTGAAAGATAAGGAGATAGCGGAAGCCTTACACATCAGTCGGCTAACCGTGGAAAGAGTCCGAAAACGTTTTGTTGTGGAGGGGCTTGAATCAGCGCTTAACCCAAAAGTACAAACACGTCGAAAGCCAAAAAAACTTGATGGTGAAGCAGAGGCATTTCTTATCGCAACCGCTTGCTCATCTGCTCCAGAGGGGCGCACAGATTGGACATTAAAGCTACTCGCTGAACGATTGGTAGAGTGTGAGATTGTTGATTCGATTTCAGGAGAATCGGTCAGACAGACACTAAAAAAAATGTACTCAAACCCTGGTTGAAGGCGTGCTGGGTTATACCTCCCAAGGAAAATGCAGATTTTGTCTGCGCAATGGAAGATATACTGGAGGTGTATCAAAGAAGCTATACACCAGAGGAAGTCTTGGTCTGCATGGATGAAACCAGTAAGCAACATATTAAAGAGACACGCACACCACTTGCATTAAGAGCAGGGCAACCCGCTAAATTTGATTATGAATATGAAAGAAACGGAGTCAGTAATCTGTTTATGTTATCAGCTCCCCTTGAAGGCTGGCGCCATGTAAAGGTAACTGATCGACATACCAAGCAAGACTGGGCACAGTTAATTAAAGAGTTGGTTGATGAACACTTTCCTGATAGAAAAATCATTTTAGTGATGGATAACCTGAACACCCATAGGCTGGGGTCACTGTACGCCACGTTTGAGCCAGAGGAAGCGAGACGAATTGCTGAACGATTAGAAATCCACTATACGCCGAAACATGGTAGCTGGTTGGATATGGCAGAAATAGAGATAGGAGTGCTCAGTCGCCAATGTCTCAATCGAAGAATTCCCGATCAGGAAACTTTACGAAAGGAAATAGACTCCTGGCAAAAGCTGCGTAACCATAAAGTCATACGAGTAAATTGGCGTTTTACAACTCAGGATGCACGGGTTAAATTGAAATCACTTTATCCATCAATCCTATGTTGATGGAGTACTAGTACACTGCCCAAGTTATATTGTCGGATACAGCGGGTCAGAAAGCGCTTAGCCCCTAGGCACAACTCACCGCTGACGTGAAATCTTTGGCAGTTCAGTCACCACTCAAATCATTAATAAGCGGCGCCAGTTCTTCGGTGGGATAACGCAATACAGAGAGCTTATTACTGATTTGAGCCATCACCCCGACCCATTCCAAATCACTAGAATATAAAATGATGTGATTCTTTATATCACCCACATCTTCCCATACGGTATCATCCAGGGACATAGGTGTATGCCCGACTATAACGGGAGTATCTTTCGCTACCCCAAGGCATTTTCTGAGTCTTTTCACGTCGCTTCGCGTATAACCAGAGGGCCGATTGGAATGCTTCAGACGATTATTGATAAGCTGCTTAATGAGTTTGCTATTGCCTCTGATATTAATAAGCGCATGCAAAGAGACAGACGATGTCGGCGGTGCTGCGTGGCAGGCTATAAAATATTTTGAATACGCCAGATACGGCAACAACTCGTAGAATCGGTTCATTTCTTTTTTGTAAGCCTTGCCACGGGTCTTATACAGGGTATTTTCCCATAGAATTCCTTGAGGAATTCCACCCTTGGCAAGGTCTTCTGAAAAACTATCGTGATTCCCGCGAATGTAAAAAACCTGTTCTGGGAATCGAACTTTTAATTTGAATATAAAGTCCATCATTAACATCGAGCTTTCCATTTCATCGAGTGGAACTTCACCTTCCGGATGAACAGCATCCCCCAGTATGATCATTGATGCCCGCTTATCTACAAGTGCATCTAAAAAACCGTTTTGTGTCAGTACAACCAGCAGATTATCAAGCTTGGCGTGCAAATCACCGACTATAATCACTGTTGATTTTTTCGGTAATACGACCACTCCTCCAGGGCGCTCTGATTTATCTTTTGGCCTGTACGGCTCATTCTCCATAACGCCATTCACTTGCCGAATAAGGACAAGTGCATCTTCAGGTGACAAAAGCGCTAATGGACCACCGAAAATATCACGTATACACTGAAGTTTTTTACGCCTCCAAGCCAATATCTGATTAACTTTTTTATCTTTAAACAAGGGAGAAATACTGGATTGAGGTTTTGCCATATGGCTCTTGAAAGTCAACCTGCCCTCATCATTGGATATTGTCAGTTTTCTCGAAGGCGTATTTTCAGAAATATTCAAGAAACTGCATTCCTTATTGCCTTCTCCACCGAGCGTGATTTTGTCACCATCACCAAGGCGATAAAAACCGCTGATATCAGAATAGTAATTTTCTGGATCAAAGAGTATGTAGAATTCGCAATGGCCGCGCCGCTCTGGATTGTCAGCCAGGGATTTCTCCGGATATATCTGTAGTGACTTCGAGTCTGGAAAAAGATGTACTTCCATGGGGTATTCTTTTAACTGAATCTTGATCTTTTTGTCAGGTAAACGGTAAGCCGCTTTGACATCAATCACTTCACACTCAGTCCACCCAGAAAATGTGGATTTGATTAGTTTGATAATCGCTTTCTTGGTCTTGTTTTTTGACTTTGCCATTTAGCTGATCTCTGGGTGTGTTACTCGAAGTGGAAGACCATCAATTCCTTCGCGAATATAAACCAATTGTCCTTGCAGGAAGAGATAATAAGCCGCCATTTTATATATAGTGATCTGCTTGCTCACCTGCCCAAGGGTAATTTGGTCGTCCACATGATGAGTACCTCTTCTGCCCCTCATCTTACGCTGCCGGAGCAGGTCTTCGGGTCGAGGTAGTAGAAATTCAAAGATATACCGCTTTTTCCAGTCAACAGAATAGAAATACTTTTTTTCTGGTGGAATTTTAATTCTGGCGAGATCAAGTTCAAGTGGCGTTAATGATTGGCACCATTGCTCATCAAATACAGCAAGTGCATCCTTGAAGCCGATGCAGGGAAAACCCAGATGAATCTCACGCGGACGCAATGATAATGCTTGTGCAGTCCACCATTTGTTAAGAGAAAGGTCAACATAGCCTTCCTGGGGCCATCCATGTAATTTACGGATCATAGCGCTTTTCCCGCTTCCCGGTGGACCCGTTATTAACAGTTGGCGAAATGTAACGTGTGCTGGGAAGTCAACATCTTTGATTTTCTTCAACTGTGTATAAGGATCTGTAATGAAACCGTTTATCTCAAATTTTTTCGGCCTATCATGCAATTTAAAAATTCCAGCCACAATAATCACTGGTTCTATGAGACTGACAAAAATCAGAGTTCGTCACGAGAAAAGCCACTTTGAGTTATTTTTCATCATTGCAGGCGAATAGTTACTTCTATTTATAGAAAATGAGCTAAAAATAATGAACCTGGGGGCGTTTCTCACAGTAGACATCCTATTTTTGGACAGCATTCTGGATCATTGTGACTATAAGCCATGAAATATCCGGGCCAAGCCTGGATAGTCAGGCTTTACGATTACACTCAGTGAATAAAACCCGCTCCACCTTAAGAAATAATATATCGGCTCGTCTAACTGTGCACTTTGTATGAATCACTACACTACCAGCCTGTCGAAAACCCCTCTGACCCACCACGCGACGTTAAAACCAAGCTTACAAGCACTTTAGCTTTTAACTAAATATTCCTTTAAACAGGAAAAAAAACAACGCCGCCAATATTGCTCCAGCGGGTAATGTAATAATCCAGGATATCACAATGTTGGCAAGTACCCGTAAATCTATTGCACCAATACCTCTGGCCAATCCTACACCCATAACGGCTCCAACTGCGATATGAGTTGTCGATACAGGTAATCCTGTTTTCGAAGCAACAACCACAGTTGTAGCAGCAGCAAGTGTTGCACAGTAACCTCGGGTCGGTGTCAGTTCAGTAATTTTCGTACCAATAGTCGCCATGACCTTGTATCCCATCGTCGCCAAGCCGACGACTATACCCGTGCCGCCAAGTATCAGTATCCATATGGGCAAGCCAGCCTTTTGTGTCACCTCACCACCACTCTGCACGATAGCAACGACCGCTGCCAGCGGCCCGATACCATTTGCGACATCGTTGGACCCATGTGCAAAGGCCATTGCGCAAGCAGTAAAAATCATCATTGGCGTGAATACCTTTTCAACACTGGCATAGTGGTAATCCTTGTCTGCATTTTCATCTACCTGAACGCGGTTGATCAATATTTTTCCGGCAATGGCGACAAAAATACCGATTATGGTTGCAACCACAAAACTCTCTGTTGCGGAAAAGTCCAGTTTTAAATGCTTCAACCCTTTGAACAAGGTTACCAGCGAGACGATCCATCCCACCAGAAAGATATACAATGGCCCCCATAACTTGGCTTTTCTAAATGGGTCTTCAGTATCCAGAATCAATTTTCGCACACTGAGCATCAACATTAGTGCAATAGCCGCCCCAACCAAAGGCGAAATAAGCCAGCTGGCAACAATACCGCCAATCTTACCCCAATTAACGGCATCCACGCCGATTCCTGCCATAGTAAAACCCACAATTGCGCCGACGATGGTGTGTGTAGTTGAAACTGGCCAGCCCTTGCTGGAGGCAATCATCAGCCAAATGCCAGCTGCAAGTAACGCTGCCAGCATGCCATAGACGAGCAATTCCGGTGATTCGGCTATTGCACCCGGGTCAATAATCCCTTTACGAATGGTTTTTGTCACAGATCCACCCGCGATAAACGCACCTGCAAACTCAAATACAGCGGCTATCAGTATTGCCTGTTTAACCGTAATTGCACCCGAACCAACAGACGTTCCCATCGCATTGGCTACATCGTTAGCGCCTATACCCCAAGTCATGTACAGGCCGAAAATAACAGCCATTGTGATAAATACAAAACCCCATTCAGAAATGATGTCCATTATGGACCCCTCGTTTATTAAAGCACACTGCAGAGATGTGCTCACATTTAGAAACAACAGAATTTATGTAGAATGCAACCCCCTGTTTAGGTCTTGCAATCACGATTTGGATTACTTATTTTGCGATTAACAATCGCATGCGATCACCTACTTTTTCAGCATTGTCAGCCAGATTTCCAATCAACTGGATCATTTGATACCAGAACATAACGGATACTGGTTTTAAAGTGTCTTCCCGAGAGAACAATTGCTGAGCCAACTCACTGCCCATCACATCTGTTTCATCTTCCATCTTGCTGAGTTTCTGCACCATGCCATTCACCTTACCTGCTTCCCTTCCACGAAAACCCATCTCGATCAGCTCATCGAGTTCTTCAATTATTTTTGCTGCATGCTCGCAAGTTTCCACACAGCGTAGTACAAATCCCTTAAGCGCTATTTCCATACCCGCCGGTACTGACATATCTCTCTCTACCATTAACCTCGCAATATTCTGGGCTGTGTTTGCGATGGCGTCCTGGCCCTCCAGCAGTTCCAGAATATCCCTTCGATCGACAGGCATAAACAGGCTTTTGGGAAGTTGAGTGTGTAAATCGTGCTTGAGATCGTCCGCTTCCTGTTCTTTGATGAAAATGCGGTCTTTGTAACGCACAACATTTTCCTGATCTGCTGCAATGAGCATATCAAACAGCCCAGGTATTTCACCGACACACTCACGCACAATTCTCATGTGTGCCTGCATCAGTTTAAAAGGTGATTTTCCCAATAAAGAGGCAATCGGGTTAGTGGTTCGCATGCAGTCCTCCAGGTAAAGTTGCATATCTGCGTTACAGGTTACTTCAGCTTTCTACACTTACAACAATCTATTTTTACACAGTCTTTGATTTGCTGAATCTGCGATAAGATAAAGCCTAGCCACTAAAAGTAAAGTAATGTTTAAATAAATTTAGTCGTGCAAATTCACCTACGTTTATAAACCTTGTGGGAAATCAGCACTGGATTGCCTCGCAAAAACTGTCTTTGACCTTAATCAAAGTAATTTAACAAATCTTTCGTACTGTACCGATTGCTGATGATCACTTGGGCAACGGGCATATCAAAGCTGCGTTTCCCGGCGCCGGATTATCTATTTATATCTACCCGAGATCCAGGCTGACAAAACAAAACAGGATGCAGATTTTAATCAGTACAGATTTCAGAAAAAACATTATAATCGCTTTGCAGTTATTTCTCTGTGGGGCACACGAATTGCAATCCATCAGTATCACTTAAAAACCACAAACCATCATGTACAGGATGCGTCCAAGTAAAATATGGTGAATATTTTTAATAAAAATCAATATCATATGGTCTGCACCTGTAAATACCCATATAATTTAGAAATCCAATTCAGGTAGTTCAGATAATGGAAGTGTTACTCAACTATTGGACTGATCAATGGGCATCTCTGCTCACGTATCTAAGCTTCGACATCACCCTGTTGTCTGAACCGGATATGGTTGTTAGGCTAATATTGCAATTTCTGCTTTTACTGGGATCAGCCTTTTTTTCTGGCTCCGAAACAGCATTGTTCTCCCTGTCACGGTTGGATTTACAGAAACTACGCCGTGATCACAATCCCCATTCAGAAATCCTGCATGAACTACTGGACCAGCCAAGGCGATTAATCATTTCAATTCTCTCTGGCAATGAGTTGGTCAATATCGCTGCCACCATCAATATGGCAGGTATTCTACTCACGTTATATGGCCCTGAACGCGTCGGTATTATTGCAACCTTCATCATGGTCCCTGTACTCTTGCTATTTGGCGAAGTCACCCCGAAAACCATCGCAGTATCCAATCCCATCCGCATCAGCACAAAACTGGTGGCTACACCCATGAGTCTCTGGATCAGGATGATTGCACCTCTGCGCTGGGTGATCAGGGCCGTAGCGGATCGCATAACAACCTGGATTGTTGGTGCGGAAAAAGCTGCTGAAAATATCCTGCAGGTAGACGAATTTCGCAGTTTGGTGGAAGCAGTCGCTCGTGAAGGTGAATTGAACGCTACCGAACGCGTCTTGATCTATAACCTGCTAGAAGCAGGCGATACAGAAATTGTCGAAATCATGACGCCGCGAACACGAACACAGTTCATCAATGCTGATACAGATGTTCAGCAAATGGTGGAACAATTCAAAGCATTCCAACACCCTCGAATCCCTGTCTATCACAAGCATCGTGATAATCTGGTCGGCTTTCTTCACGCTGAAGACATTCTGCGCCTGGTGGTGGAAAAGACTGATCTGAATAAAATTCGACATCAAGACATCATGCGTCGGCCTATCGTTGTACCGCTAACAAAAAAAGTCGATGAAATGTTCGATTTCTTTCAGAATCATAATGCCCGGGCGGCTGCGGTGCTCAATGAATTCGGTGGGGTTGAGGGATTCATTACCATGAAAGATGTAATTATGTTTATTTTCGGGCAAATATCAGGTGAAGCAGGTGGTCAGGAACACTACCTTGAGAACGACGAAAACATTTACGAAGTCCCTGGTGATATGAAGTTAACGGATTTCAACAACGTGACCAACTTTGGTATTGAAGATCCTCGTATGACAACTATTGGTGGTGTCGCATTCCGTCACCTTGATTGCCTTCCACAAAAGGGCGATCAGGCAGTCATTGAAGGCATTGTTATCACTGTGCTGGAAATGGACATGCATAGGATTGCGAAAGTACGTGTAGCCCGTGGCATTGCTCTGGAAGAGGAGACGGAAGAATCTGATGAAAATAACCAGATCGATGTGGGTAGTAACGACAATCCAGCTCATCCCTTGGATAAGGGTGTCAACTCAGAGGAACTCTCGCAAATTAACTATAAGTTAAAAGACGACAAAAACAGTGATATCGGTGACAATACCAGTCATTCAAACAAGGTTGAAACTGCAAAGCCCCCTAAGAATAATAACCTGGATAAAAACGTCACAACACCCCAGCCTGAGACAAACGTTGTTCAACATCCCTCAATCAGAAACAGCGGGAGCAAAGGCGAATGATGAATACAGTTTTAGCGCTATTTGGCCTGTTAATGCTAAAAGGTTTTTTTTCCGGTTCAGAGATTGCACTGGTCAACGCAGATAAATTAAAGCTGCACCACAAAGCAAGGCAGGGACATAAAGGAGCAAAGCTGGTTCTTGAGCTATTCAAAACACCGGATGTATTACTCGGCACCACTTTGGTCGGGACAAATATTTCAACAGTTGCATTAACAACCATCGGCACCCTGAGTATGATTCAAAACTTTGGCCATAACGGTGAATTCTACGCCTTCCTGATACTCACTCCTCTGTTATTGGTGCTAGGTGAAATCGTCCCAAAAAGTGTTTATCAGCAAAAATCAGACGTATTGGCACCCATCGTTATTTATCCCTTACGTACCTTTTCCTGGCTTTTTATGCCAATCGTATTTATTTTTTCACGTATAGCAAGGCTGGTTGCAAGAATAGTTGGCGGTGGAAAAACTGAACAGAATGTCTTTATTACCCGGGAACAAGTCCGCACGGTAGTTGAAATGTCAGGGCGAGGCACAAACGTCGATGTATTTGATCGAGAACGCATCAAACGTGCTATTCGTTTCGCTGATACCACGGTGGGCGAAGCAATGATCCCAGTAGCCGAACTAACCGCGATTAACGATCAAATAAATACCCCTGAAGCGGTCAGATTAGTCCTCTTACATGGTTATAATCGATTGCCTGTATATAAAACCAATATCACTAACGTGGTCGGCATCGTGACATTATCAACCTGGGATCTGATGGCCGATGACATACAGGAAAAACCTCTCAAAACCCTTATAAAACCAGCATTTTATGTCTCGCCTATGCAGACTATTGATGAGTTATTGCCAATTCTTCGACTACGCGAGGATCATATGGCCGTGGTGGTGGATGAATTTGGCTCAGCGGTAGGCATCATTACAATGGAGGATATTCTCGAAGAAGTGGTAGGCGAAATTGATGTCGGATACGATTTTGAGGAATACATGCCCAAGCGTAGTCGCAGCTCAAAGAAAATCGGTGAGGATGCCTGGCTGATGGATGCACGCATTCCAATTTCAGAGGCCAATGAGGTGCTGGGTATTAATCTCGCCGCTAGTGAAGCACATACACTGGGTGGATTAATGGTGGCTCGATTACGTCACATTCCCAAGCAAGGCGAATCTGTCATCGAATCGGGCTACCTATTTACAGTTGAGCAGGTTACGGATAGAGCAGTATCGAAAGTTAAAGTGGAACGTCAGATAAATTTATTCTGAACTTGATTTTTCAAGCGACTCAACCACAGCAACAATTTTATTAATCCGGCGGGATGCATGATATCAAAGATTCGGCTTCCTGGCGGCAGATCTGCATAACTGACAATGCTTTGAATAAAGCAATCCTGACCCAAACCGTTAACATTATGGAAAGCCGTTATCCGATAGCTACAACATGAATGAGGGCGATACTGTTTGAAAAACAGCCTGCTATTACGCAATTTTTAATCAGGTAAATAATGTCAAGGACTTACACAAAATGTCTGACCTTTAAAATACATCCCTGTACAATAAAAAGTGTTTTCACCAACCTGGAAGTGTATATAATTGCATTCCATAACCCATGTATTTAAACTAATTTGACTAACAAATATAATACTACGAGAACACTATTGTGCAAATCCTTAACAACACATTCGTCGTCACAGGTGCCGCACGCGGCCTTGGCCAAGCCATCGCCTGCGAGTTAATATCGAGAGGTGCGCAAGTCGCATTTGTTGACCTTGAACTCAATGCTGCCGAGCAAAGTCGACAGCAATCTGACCCAAAAGGCGAGTTGAGCCGAGCCTATGCAGCTGACATCAGTCAGGAAAAAGATGTCTTTGAACTGTTTGCATCTATCGAATCTGATTTTGGACCTATCACAGGTTTAATCAATAACGCAGGTATATTACGTGACGGGTTATTGGTTAAAGTCAAAGATAACAAAATCGTCTCCACCCTTTCACTTGAGCAATGGCAAAACGTGATTGATGTCAACCTAACGGGTGTTTTTCTTTGTGGTCGTGAAGCTTCAAGCCGCATGATTCGCAGCAAAAAAAAGGGAGTGATCATCAATATCTCCAGCATCAGTAGAGCCGGAAACCGTGGTCAATCAAATTATGCTGCTGCCAAAGCAGGTGTCACAGCCTTGACAGTCACATGGGCACAAGAACTGGCGCCTTTCGACATTCGAGTCGCTGGCATTGCACCCGGTGTTTTCAACACTGACATGGTAAAACAAATGCCTGATAACGTGCGCAGCAGGTTGGAGAAGCAGATTCCATTGGGTTCTGCCGGTGAAGTGAACGAGATTGCAAACAGTGTTTGTTACCTGATAAACAATAATTATTTTACTGGTCGAACGCTGGAAATTGACGGCGGCCTCAGGTTATAAGCAGATGAACTTTTTGAGTGACTGACTACTTGAGTTGATGTAAAACCATGAAATTCCGATCCTTGAATCTAATGTTATTGGTTACTTCAGTAGTTACTGCCAGTGGTTTATCGCTGGCAGGCGTTGAGGAAAAAAATAGTAAACCAGTTTTTATTACACGAGGTGTGCTTTCGGTAGAGGTCATGCACAATGGAAAAAAAGTAAACATTCAGCGCAATCAGAACCGTAAGAACACTATCCATAAGCTCTATCAGCGTACCGGACAGGGAAAAATCCAACCCATGCACCCTTTTAAACCACATGCTGTGGAAACCATAGGGGAACTGGAGCTGCTAAATTACCTTAAACAACAAATAAGCGATGATAGTATTTTAGTCATTGATTCGCGTACACCTGCCTGGGTAAAAACCGGCACCATACCAGGATCAATTAATATCCCGTTCACACAATTCAAAGAGGTCGAAAATACCCTCGATATTATGGAAGAGAAATTTGCTGTTACCGCAGAAGAAGCGTTAAATTTCAAGGCAGCAAAAACACTGGTCATGTTTTGTAATGGCAATTGGTGTCCGCAATCCCCTACTGCTATTAGAAAGCTACTGGCCTTGGGTTATCCTGCGGCAAAATTGAAGTACTTCCGTGGCGGCATGCAGAATTGGCACTCTCTGGGCTTGACAGTGATTGAGCCATAATTGTATCGGATACGCTTAATTACAGCACAATATACTCACTGTAAAAAACCATAAATCACTGTGCCTTGGCAAAAGGATAATAATGTTAACTGTCCTGAAAGAAATCCCCGGCGGATTATTGGATATCAATCCGAATGAGCTTAAGAATTTATTATCAGGTCCCACTCTCATCCATCTATCTGGCCAGTGCAATAAGCCCCTTTTTATATCAACGCTGTTACACGGTAATGAATCGACAGGATTTATTGCACTACAAAAATTATTGCGAAAGTATGAACACAAAGAACTACCCCGCAGCCTAAGTATTTTTCTTGGCAATATTAGCGCTGCAGGTTACGGTCTTCGACGACTGGAAAACCAACCAGACTACAATCGTGTGTGGCCTGGAACGGCGCTTGGAGAATCCCCAGAAACGCGGATGATGCAACAAGTGCTTGACGAAATGCTCTCACGCGGAGTCTTCGCTAGTATAGACATTCACAACAATACAGGTTTAAACCCACATTACGCCTGCATTAACGTGCTTGAAAATACATGTATGCAGCTCGCAACTTTATTTACTCGTACAGTCGTTTATTTTATCCGCCCGGTTGGTGTACAAAGTGCAGCTTTTTCACCCTACTGCCCTGCAGTCACCTTGGAATGTGGCAAGCCGGGGAACAGCCTTGGTGTCGAGCACGCCTTGGGGTTTATCGACACCTGTTTACACCTTTCACAATTGCCTGATCACCCAGTGGAAAAGCGTGATATCGATCTATTTCATAACAAAGCACAGGTTAAAATTCCGCAAGAAATAAGTTTTAGTTTTTCCAGTGATAAGACGCACATTAGATTTGTCGAAAATCTTGAGCAAATGAATTTTACAGAAATGCCCGCATCCACTGTCTTTGCTTTCTATAATTCTGATTCACGAAAGCTGTTGCAGGCCAAAGACGAATCAGGCCAGGATGTTAGCGATGAGTATTTTCAATACATTGATAAACGAATTGAATTAAAGAGAAAGATGATGCCATCCATGTTAACAATGGATGAAGCGGTAATACGCCAGGATTGCCTGTGTTATCTCATGGAACGAATGTAGTTAAACCCTATAGCTTTTCTAAAAAGTACTCTAACAGGGTCCTCAGTACGACAGTCAGATTTATCTCTCAACAAATTATGTATTGTTACTGAACACTCGCCGTCGCCGAAGCAATAGACTCTGATTTCAATGCTGACTTGTCAAACAGCGTCTTAAATTCATCAACCTCTTTAATAGTGACAGTGTCACTCTTGAAAAGATCCAACAAATGACCAAAAGCCAATGGTTGATATTTAAGTTCTACAAAAATATTATAACTACCGGCTGCTGGCAAAGTAACTTTGTATGTTATGGTGTCCCCACCCGCATCAAAGTTAGCATCATTTATAGCATCACCTGCAACCTTAATATCGTCGGAGGCAGACAGCTTAGTAAAACCTGATGGCAGCAATCGATTCTCTTTTATGTAAGCCACAGCCCGTAGCAGAGTGTGGGTGACATTCGAATCTGAGTCCTGCATTATAGCTTCATAGACCTGCACCTGTTCGGCAGAAGTAATCGTGTCATAGTGTTTTTCAAAAGTGCTTGAATCTTCATCTTCATCTATGCCGATGACACTGCCGTTACCCGGTTCCTTCCCAGATTCGAACACTACTTCGCCGATATCGTTAGTAACCACAAAATGCAGGAATACGCGCCGTGACGGATAACCACTGGGCAATTTGTGTCCAGTTGTATTATTTACCTTGACAGTCGTCGTTAGCTCACTGCCTTGAACCGTACTGGACTCAATATCAACAGTCGCTGCCGTTTTTAAAAATTCCCGGTTTCTGGAAATGGATTCATCGAATGCCTCGGCAGAAATATCAATCCCAAGCTCGGCACTGTAATTCTTGAGCATGGATTGCATAACCGTATTGGCGCCGAGAAATGTATGCCGAGAAAAATTCTGTCTTGGCACCCCACCACCTTGTGTCGCCAGATTAACTGTGCCTGTTACTTGTGGCATATGACAACCTTGGCATGTTTGTTCCTTACTTCCACCCACTTGAAAATCACTGTTTCTCCACTCTGAAAAAACCATTTGCTCCGGAAAAAAGCTTTCTTCGCTGGTAGTAATAACATTGCCACTGGCATCAACCGACGGTGTTCTTAAATCGTGGCAGGTTGCACAGGACTCTGATGTGCTTATGTGTGCTGAGTAGGTTGCCGTAAATTCAGATTGGGCAAGCATATAGGCATCACTCGGATCTGAATACTGGGCGAAGGCCGGACGTTCGGACTTGTTTGCATATTCCTTGACGCTGAATTTTCCAGAAACCCCATCGATCGACCCCATCGTCCCGGTATCTTCCATTTGATGGCATAAAGTACAACTAACACCTTCCATCGCGTGATCAAAATACACGTGATTTTCGTTTAGCATTCCGTCATCGCCGTGTATTTCTATACTGCCCGCGTCTTTTTTAATTGAATCATTGGCCATAGGCGCATGACAGCGCGAACAAGTATCATCCAACTCTTCCTTTAGCGTTGGATGACGTGCCATCTCTGCTGCAACCTTAGCTATCCAGTACGGATCGCGGGTTGAATTAGCCATCATACTGGTTGACCAGTCATTACCAATAGACACTTCGTTTTCTGATTCATCCTGAAGATCATTGTGACAAGAATTGCATTGTGCGGACCCTGAATAACGATCGGATTTAAATGCCCGATTATGTTCCTGCATATCCGGTTTAATGCCTGTGCCACCGGGAATCGGTTTCACAATGATGTCTGAATCGTCGTCAGAGTCCCCCTTACCCGCCGAACAACCAGCCAGAGCAAGAAGCAATATTGAGGAAATCAGTAGAATTGTAAGCGTTTTATGATTGTTCATATTAAAAATATCCAGCATTATTAGCCAGCTTAATTGCGCTTGGGTCACGCACATATCAAATTATTCTTTCAAAGCCGTTCGACTTACCTGGGTTCAGTATCAATTATTAGCCTAAGACAGCAAAAATCGAATCAATAATCTTGGGGTTCAAATACCCGTATATTGCTGCTGCCGTAATCTGCAACCCAAACCGTTCCGGGGAAAATATCACCATCACCCTGGGCAGTTACATCTAATGGTGTGGAGCCTGCATTGGCAAACAGTTTGCTTTTTGACAACAAGGTATTTCCAGCGCCGTTCAATTCAAAACGATAGATGGCCTTGTCAAAGCTTGCCGCGAGCAAATCACCCGCCATTGCACCGCCAAAATTGCTTGCCGTATATTCATCCATACCATTGGTCGATCCCCAGACTTTTGAAATTGCCGGATCTGTTACACCAGGTATCAAAAAATTACACTCAGCCGGGTTGGCCGCCCCCTCAATTGGCGATTGAGGATTGCTGGCATTAAAGGTATTTGACTTATTGCCTCGTGTCGGATTCGGATGCCCTCCGTAATAGCCTTTATTACTGATGTAATGCAAGGCATCATTGTAGGTATTGCCACCATTATTCACATCGTTAGTACAATTGCCCAACGGTTCACCGCCCCAGCCTGCATTACCTCCATTGTCAAAGGTATACAACCGACCGGCTTGTGTCATAACCAGGTCATAAGCATTTCGAAAACCGGGTGAATAAATCTGTACCGGCCCATTGGCTTTTAGAATGGCCTGATTCTTTCCATCATTACCGCCAAAGGGGTCATTCTGATCGTTGGCTCCGGCCCTGTCTTCATCATCCAGGGTCGGCAAATCATAAGGCAGACTACCCAGTGCATTTATATTTACTTCAATTATAGCTGCGCCCAGCGCAACCTCAGGTATCAATGCAAAGTTATGTGATGGCGCGCCGGTATTAGTATTACCGCCGACCGAAACTAATAACTTTGTACCTGATTGATCAAATACCAACCCGTTACCCTGATGATTTTCTTCTGAGCGCGGTATACCACGAACCAAATCCTGTTTTATCCAATTGCCGCCCTGTTTTGTTAATTTTGAAAGTACTCCAGAATTAGTATCAAGATTTGTGTCGGTACCTGATGGGCCTGCACCCTGGCGTGGGTCACCGGATACAACGTGAATTACCGGGTTTTGAGCACTGCCTGTGACTAAAATACCTGTGACTAGACGCCCTACAATTGCACCATTTACTGAACCATCATCATTATGATTCGTCATGTTCTGCACAAGATTAATCGTCTCAGTCGCTGTAACTGCGTAATTATTCTTGCCGTTACGCTGTACCGTCAATACTTTTATTGTGCCGTCCATTTGTGCAAGATAAAGTTTCCCATCAGGACCAAACTGCAATGCAGTAGGACGAACGGTGGTCAACCCTGCCAACACCCCTTCAGTAAATTCCGGCGTCTGTTCGGGTTCATCGGGATTTTTCACGGTTCCTGTCAGATCAACTTTGACAGTTGGATTCACCCCATCATGCTTAATCGATAACGTGGCAGTCTTGTCGCCATACGTCTGCCCATTCAATGTGACAGTAATTTGCTGGTTCTCTCCTGGGGCCATTGAGGTTTGCGAACCCAGATTGCTGGAAAAATCGCCAGCGTCATCGCCTGTGATTTCCAACGATTCAAGAATTACAAAAGGTGCATTGGCATCGCCTTGAACACTCAGCACTATATTCTTACTACTATTTGACCCCATATCAATAACACCCAGAGAAAGCGTAGCAGGTGCTACCTGTAACTCACTGACAGCGGGCTCGGCGCCAACACCCTTTATAACCACGATATGATCAGCACTTGCACCATCACTATCGATGTTTAATGCGGCCGTTTTCATACCCGTAGTCACTGGAAAGAAAGTAACATCCAACTCTATCGATTCTCCAGCAGCCAGACTGGTGTATTGTGGAAGCTCTACATCAAACTCATGACTATTGGCACCCGTTAAACTTGCACCATTGATGATTATAGTGTGCTCAGCTCCTGCCCCAAGATTGCTGATCGTCAGCTTTCCCTTAGCTTCCACACCTACTTCGACGTCTCCCATATCCAGTACCGCTGGAGAAACCCCCATATTGGTTACAATATTAACAACTGCAGTACCACTCAAAGGAATACTGATCTTCTGTCCGGCAGATGTGAAACTTGATGTCGCGAACACCAATGCCAGAACGAGAGGGCTGATCAAGAATTTTGAGTACCAATTTTGCATGCTTTTATCCAAACCACTTTGCAGGATAGACGGGAACAAAAATGTGTGAGGGCTTTCACAACCCGCATCACAGGATTTCTATCGGGTATATCGACCTCTAGTGTTTTTTTCTGAAGTGTCACTATAGACCCAGCCACTGGTATCCAAATTGCTTGGCTTACCCCAATAAACCTTCCCTTTGGGCACTCGACGTTGCGACTACGAACCATTTACCAGGCTGCGCAAAATAATTGAGAGTATTTGTGCCACTTGAATCAAGAGCACAACAGCACTTCAAATAACACGCATATCCATAGATATGAAATGAACCGGATACTTAGATAATGACAACAATGAAGAACCTGATTAGAAAAAGAGTACTTGTTACCGGCGGTGCCGGTTTTCTGGGTTCACACTTGTGTGAGCGACTTCTGGAAGATGGAAATGACGTGATTTGCCTGGATAATTTTTTTACAGGTACAAAACAAAATGTTAACCATCTACGCGATGACCCTCACTTTGAGCTGCTGCGCCACGATGTTACATTCCCACTTTATGTTGAGATCGATGAGATTTATAACCTGGCATGCCCAGCCTCGCCGATTCATTACCAACACGATCCGGTACAAACCACCAAGACCAGCGTACATGGCGCGATAAACATGCTTGGCTTGGCAAAGCGCACAGGTGCAAAGTTCTTCCAGGCATCAACCAGTGAAGTCTACGGTGATCCACATATGCACCCTCAACGTGAAGAATACTGGGGTAATGTAAATCCAATTGGCCTGCGTTCTTGTTACGACGAAGGCAAACGTTGTGCTGAAACACTGGTATTTGACTATCATCGCCAACACAATCTACGGGTTAAAGTTGCACGAATTTTTAACACCTATGGGCCCAATATGCATCCCAACGACGGGAGGGTTGTTTCAAATTTTATTATGCAAGCCTTGCAAAATCAGAACATCACCCTCTATGGAGATGGCAAACAAACCCGATCATTTTGTTATGTAGATGATCTCATAGAGGTTTTTGTCCGACTAATGGCAACACGGGACGACTTTACCGGCCCGGTTAATACAGGTAATCCTCACGAATTCACCATTCACCAATTAGCTGAAAAGGTGATTGAACTCACGGGTTCCTCTTCCAAAATCGAGTTCAAACCACTACCCAGTGATGACCCGATGCAACGTAAGCCCGATATTTCACTGGCCAAACAGGAGCTAGACTGGGAGCCTGTTGTTCAGCTTGAGCAAGGTTTAAAGAAAACCATAAGCTATTTTGAAAATCTGCTTAAAGATGAGCAGAAAAAATCAGCACTTCGAACGGCTGCATAAATCCACAATCAATCCCTGCGGGAGTTCATCCCGCAGCGTTTTATTCATTTACAGCAATTAACGCCCGATCTGGTGTAATCGCCCCTGAAATAATCGAATTAGTCACCAGGGTAAGAATTTTGGTAGAATCCAATGCACTCTAAAACAGATAGATCTGATGCATCCGAAATACCAAAAACTTCTCGACCCAATATACTTTGAATACGCCCAAAACATAGAGAATAATAATAGGTTTGCTACGCTGACACTTGAGCAACGTCGGAAAAACTATTTGCAAAGCTGCCCATCGCAAAATACGCACAAAGACATTACAGCAGGCAACCACGAAATAACGGCGCGTGACGGATATGCAGTGCCAATTCGGGTTTATCATAACGCTAATTTCCCATCCAATAATGCTTTGACTGTTTATCTGCACGGCGGTGGATGGATATTAGGCAACCTCGATTCCCACCAGGATATATGCAGTGATATTTGCGCAAAAACCAAATCATCCGTACTCGCTATTGATTACCGTTTAGCACCAGAGAACCCCTTCCCCATACCTTTAAATGATTGTATTGATGTTATTCAGATCATCCAAAGCTCAATCGGTATTGCAGATCTGGAGACCGATAACATCGTCCTGTGCGGCGACAGTGCCGGTGCAAACCTCGCTGTAGCCAGTTGTCTTAGTGGCCAAATCGATACAGAAAAAATTTCCGGCCAGGTGCTGATTTACCCAGGATTAGGGGCTACCTCTGATCTACCATCGTTTATGGAAAACGAATTCGCACCCATTTTACCCAAGACCGTATTGGAAGAATTTTTTCTATATTATCTCGGTGGCGATCGAAACGCGGTTAATGAACTCACTTCGCCCTTGCTGGCATCAGACCTTTCGCAAATGCCAGTAACCTACCTTTCTGCAGCCAATTATGATCCGCTACGAGATGATGCGATTGAATTTTTCAAAAAACTACAAAGCCATAAAATAGTGGCAAAAATACAAATTGAAGAAAACCTCGGGCATGGTTACCTGCGGGTACGAAACACCAGTCACTATGCCGGGCACGCATTTACATCCCTGTGTAGCGCAATCCAGCAAATGCACAATGAACAATTTAACTGTTAATAATTCTAAAGCTCAAGAATCAGACTGCCTCGATGCATGGCTACTAACCCGCGAGTGGCGGGACACGAGGCAAGGAATTGAACTCACCTTTTGGGCCAGCAGCAAATCTGGTCCAATCAAAATTATCATTACCGGAACCAGTGCCATTTGTTTTATTAATCGACAAAAAAAAACGAATAAAGGCATCACTAGAAAACCAGTAAAACTCCAATCATTGCAGGGCAACGTTGTAGATGCGCTCTATTTTCATCAACAGGCACAGTTAAACACTTTTGTCGAATCACAACCACCATCACCTGAAATCTACGAATCAGATATAAAACCCGCTGATCGGTATTTAATGGAACGTTTTATTACAGGTGGAATCACAATTACAGGCCAGGCCCGAACAAACACCAAAGGTCTTGAATTTATAAATCCAAAACTTCAAGCCTGTGACTATCGACCTCAATTGAAGCTACTATCTTTTGATATTGAGACTAACTATCAGACAAGCGAGATACTTTCCATAGCAGGATTATTTTTTTACGAACAAAGCCATACTGAAGTTGTATTTATAGTTTCAGATGAAGCTATCGACACCGAAAACAAAATCGAGTGCAGATGCTCTGCTGATGAATCCGCACTATTACGTGGCTTTTTTTCCTGGTTATGCGAGATTGACCCAGATGTGCTGATCGGCTGGAACGTAATTAATTTTGATTTACAATCACTTGAAGAGCGCTGTGAATTTTTAGGCTTACCATTTACTATAGGCCGCGGTGGTGCAAAAGCTAAAATTCTCAAAGCTGTGCAAAGAAACCAGATCAATCTGGCAAGAATTCCAGGGCGCGTTGTGCTTGATGGCATAGACACACTCAGAGCGGCATTCTGGAGTTTTGAGAGTTTTGCTCTCGATTATGTCGCTCACATGATGTTAGGCAAAGGCAAACTGATCAGCGGTGATGAGAATCGGGCCGAAGAAATACTCTCCTTATACCGCACCGATAAAACAAAGTTTATTGCCTACAATATCGAGGATTGCAGACTGGTCAGGGAAATTTTCCAACACACCGATTTACTCAACTTTTCGCTGGAACGCGCCTCTATTACCGGACTTGCATTTGGACGGAACGGCGGTTCGATCGCTGCATTTGATTTTCTTTACCTGCCAAAACTACATCGTAGCGGTTTTGTAGCACCTGATGCACAGTCTGATCAGGCAGACGGGCTTACCAGCCCTGGTGGTTATGTTATGGATTCGATACCTGGGTTTTATTCAAATGTTCTGGTTCTGGATTTTAAAAGTCTGTATCCGAGTATTATCCGCACTTTCCTTATAGATCCGCTGGGTTTGCATCGAGATGCCGAAAACCCTGTACCGGGTTACGACGGCGCACAATTCAGTCGCAGCCAGGCGATACTACCTCAGCTTATTTCTTCACTTTGGCAGAAACGAGATCAGGCCAAAAAAAACAATAACCAAGCCATGTCTCAAGCCGTTAAGATAATTATGAATTCATTTTATGGGGTTTTAGGCGCATCTGCCTGTCGTTTCTGCAATTCGGCCCTCACCAGCAGTATCACTAAACGTGGCCATGATATTTTACAGAAAACCAAAAACCTGATTGAAGCCGAGGGACACAAAGTAATTTATGGCGACACTGATTCTGTTTTTGTTTGGCTTGAAGGTGAAATAAACCAGCAACAGGCAGATAAAATTGGCAACGGATTGGCAGAATTATTAAACCAATGGTGGAACGAACACGTTAATCATACATACAATCTTACGTGTTATCTGGAGATAGAATTTGAAACACATTATTTAAAATTTTTAATGCCCACTGTCCGTGGCAGTCGCGCCGGCAGTAAAAAACGTTATGCTGGCAGCATTATCACGGCAGACAATGAATCAAAGCTGATTTTTAAAGGATTGGAAACCGTACGGACAGACTGGACACCGCTTGCCAGGGAGTTTCAGAAAAAACTGTTTCAACTTATTTTTTCATCCCTGCCTTACGAACAGTTCATCCGTGAAACAGTTTCCAGACTACAGTCAGGCCAGCTGGATAAAAAGCTCAGCTACCGAAAACGCATTCGCCAATCACTTGATGCCTACCAAAAAAATGTGCCCCCACATATTCAGGCGGCCAGACAACTCTCAAGTACAGGTCGCTGGATAGAATACTTTATCACAGTGGTGGGTCCTCAACCACGCAAGAAACTATCCGCCCCCCTGGACTACGCACACTATCAAGAAAAGCAATTAAAACCCGTGGCCGATACAATTTTACAATTTGTCGGCAGTAACTTTGACGATATTGTCAGTGGGCAAATGGATATATTTTGACCACACTTATGCCTTAGCTTCAGTGAATTGATGACAACACCTGTATTAATGTCTCATTAGCAGGGTATTTAGTAGTTCCATCCCGCTAACAATGAGATCAACTCTTTGATGTTGCTGACATTATACTTGTTCAAAAGACGAGCGCGGTAAAGTTCGACAGTGCGGTGGGAAATTCCGAGCACTTTCGCCGTCTCTTTACTTGTTTTTCCTTCTATAAGATTGACAGCGACATCCCTTTCCCTGGGTGTCAGCTTCACTATGGGTCGTTTTTCAGACAAGTCTGAGAAACTCCAGATTACCATCGCAAGTGGATCAACCGTTGTAAGCGATTGTCCTCGTGCGCGGCACCAAAATAACTGTCCGCCATTACGCATCATGATACGTTCATCATCATAACGTCCTGATCCAAGCATCTTGTCATGGCCCACCTTGCCCATGCGTTTGAACTCTTCAATAGATGGGTAAAACTTTAGTAAAGAGCTATCCTCTACTTCATCCTTCGCATAACCAAAAATTTCACAAAAACGGGCATTGCATCGTTTCACAATCCGGTGCCGCACAACGGTCAAGCCTATTGGTGCAAGTTCAAACCCTATCTCTGAGCTATCTTCTTCCATTTGATCCCTCTCGTGTTAAGTAGTGCCCTCCAATTATCAGACAACATAAAAAGTGTTCTGACTCCACTAACAATCAATAACAATTGAGGCAGAGATTTATTTTGCATCCTGAGTCTGTCCAGGCAATTGGATCCAACACGTTAAGTATTATTACTTAAGTAATAATACCAACTTTCGTAAATTAGGAAATAACTTTATGCTAGTGGAGTGTTATGGAGGATCCCAATGGAAAGCACACCCCTTAACCGCAATAGACATCGCCATACGGGGCCTGGATATCTGCCCAGCACGCAAAGCAGAAGTCCTTCCAATTACTCTATCCAGGAGCATTAACAAACCTCGTCATGAATCCTGCAGAATGGTTGTTACGTACCGCAAACTTCCGGCCGCATGCACCCGCTTTGATGTGTGGCTCAAAGATCGTTGCAGATTACTCTGAGTTTTATCGTCGTGCAGCCGCGATTGCTTACGGTCTATTGGCAATGGGCGTCACAGCCGGTGACCGTGTTGCCATTTTTATGAAAAACCGCACACAATATCTTGAAATCCTGTACGGAACCTGGTTTATCAGCGCGGTTGTTGTACCTATTAACGCAAAACTTCACCCCAAGGAAGCTGCATGGATTATTGAAGATTCTGCTGCAAAAATCCTCTTCACCAGCGACGACTACATTGGAGATATAAAAAGCCACCCACTGACTTCAGTCAAACATATTTTGACCACTGAAAGTGAAAAATATGAAGCGCTTAGAACTAATCCGGCCTTACTCAAGCCCAGTAATACTGCAAGTGATGGCACACTCTGGTTGTTTTACACATCGGGAACCACTGGCAAACCAAAAGGCGTGACTCTAACGGCGCAGAACCTTATGTCCATGTCCTTATGTTATCTGGCTGATGTTGATTCGGTGCAGCCAGATGACGCGATTCTTTACGCAGCGCCCCTATCCCATGGCGCCGGCCTTTATAATTTTGTACATATTTTACGTGGTGCGCGACATGTTGTACCAGAAAGCGGTGGATTTGATGCTGAGGAAGTGTTTGCACTAGCCAAAAAAGTAAAAAACATTTCAATGTTTGCGGCCCCAACAATGGTATGCCGCCTGGTGAATTATGCGCGTGAACAAAATATAGAAGCTGAAGGCATTAAGTCTATTATTTATGGCGGTGGGCCCATGTATACAGCAGATATCATTGATGCAGTGGATCAAATGGGCGCACGATTTATTCAAATTTATGGCCAGGGTGAATGCCCGATGGCAATTACCGCCTTGTCTCGTGATCTGGTAGCCGATCGCTCTCACCCCAGGTGGCGCGAACGACTTTCTTCAGTGGGCCTTGCACAAAGCGGCGTAAAAATTCGCATAGTCGATGAAAATGGAGGTGACCTTGAAGTAGATGAGATCGGTGAAATCCTTATTTCGGGTATAACAGTCATGCGCGGATACTGGAAAAATTCGCAGGCAACTGAAAAAACAATTGTTGATGATTGGCTTTATACCGGCGATATGGGAGCGATGGATTCTGAAGGCTTTCTTACCCTCCATGATCGTTCGAAAGATGTCATTATTTCCGCGGGATCGAATATCTATCCTCGTGAAGTCGAAGAAGTACTCGTCTCTTTTGCGGATGTCAAAGAAGCTTCAGTAATAGGAAAACCAAACCCGCAATGGGGTGAGGAAGTATTGGCTTTTATTGTCACTCATGATGGAATGGATATTCCGGAAGCAGATTTGGACGCACATTGTCTTTCCAATATAGCCCGCTTCAAACGACCAAGGTCTTATTGTTTTCTACCAGAACTACCCAAAAATAATTATGGGAAAGTGCTAAAAAGCGAATTACGCAATCTAATCCCATCTATTGAAACCAAACACCAGGAATAATTTAAAACGATCAATATTCAAACTGGAACAAAAACTAAAATACAAGCAGTAACTCAATAAGTTCGAATCAGGAAATAGTGGCTTGTTCAAAAACAGGGTCACTTAATAAAGTAGGTAATAGCACCATATATCCTCGTGCTGGCAAGAATCGATAAGACATCGCAAGGAAGGGTAATCCCTGATTAAAAACACCAACCCCGTACATTGAATTTATGTCATTGAAGAGTCAAAACCGGGGAAGATTTCACTCAATGCAAAAACTAAAAAATCTCGAAACCATGATTTATAAAAACATGACTTTATAATCTATCACTAAGGGAATTAAAACTATGACGACATTAGAATCGCTTTTGATCGGTGAAGGCAGTGTACTCGTTCGCTGTGGCGAACTATTGATGAGCAAGGGGCATAGAATCAGCGCAGTTGTAAGCGCTGACGACATCGTAAAGTCATGGTCCACCAAGGTGGGTATACAGCACTACACGCTAAACGAGGCGATTGAGCAAAGGTCACAATTGCAATTTGATACGCTGCTGAGCATTGGCAACCACACGCTGATCCCTGACGCCCTGCTGAAACTTGCCAAACGGATGAACATCAACTATCACTACGGTCCATTACCCGAGTACTCAGGTCTGCATGTTCCATCATGGGCCATTTTTGACGGCGTAACTCAGTACGGGATTACCTGGCATCAAATTGGCGGAGCCATTGATAGTGGCCACATCCTAAAGCGCGTTCCTGTTCTGATCGAACCCGGTGACACAGCGTTGTCACTTGGCTTGAAGTGCGATGAGCAGGCGGTGCTAAGCCTCAGTATACTGATCGATGAGCTTGAAGAAGGACAGGAAACACTGATCCCACAGGACATGAAGAAACGTCGGTATTTTTCGCGCCAATCACAGTTTCCTGCCGAGGGCATTATCGACTGGAACCACGATGCCGAACAGATCGCGGCGATGATTCGTGCAACCGACTATGGCCCATTCAGTAGCCCATTGCTTTGGCCCAAGATTTATATTGATGGCCAATTTTTGGCCGTCAGAAGCGCCAATATTGGAAAAACGGTTACCGCATCTTCACCTGGAGAAATCATAAAACACGGCGATCCATCTGTCCTATCCGTTACCACCGCCTCAGGATCGATCAACCTCAAAACCTTAAATAGTCTTGAAGGAGAGAAACGTGTTGTCAGCGATAAAACTAAAGCAAAAATGCTTCAGGCCAAAACATGTCTGACATGGCCCAATGAAGAAACTAAAGAACAAATCACCCGGTCAGGAACCTTTGCCTCTAAAACCACTTCGTATTGGCGAGAGCAGCTATTGGCATACAAGCCCTATCGATTACCCTACTCACCACCGCTGTCCTCTAGCGAAGAGACCCCCAGCCCAATCACCGGGAAATTCAAGGTTTCACCCGAATGTGTGGATTTTGAGCTTTCTTTTATCGAATATCTGATAAGCAATTGCTGCCTATTTCTCGCCCGTACCTCCGGTCTAACAGACATACATGTTGCAATTGCAGCGCCTCGTGACACAATCAACCCGGATTATAGGGATTTGTTCGCAGCATGGGTTCCATTGCTGGCGCAACTGGATCTGTCGGCGCCAGTAGCCCAAAATATAAAAGCAATATGCCACGAGTTTAGACATGTCCGGCAACAAGGCTTCTTCCGCCGCGATTTGATCGGCCGCGATGCTGATCTCAGCGGACGATTCCTGCAAGCTGAACTGACCCCAGACGTGATGATCTCTTGGGCCGACAAACCGTTAACAACCACATCGACAAACGATCAGCCTGCATTGCAACTTATCATTCAAACTGACAGCAATACGATTGATTTTCACTACAATGCAAAGAAAATTTCGCCTTCAGATGTCAGTCGATTTGCAACGCAATTCTCTGCATGGTGTCACAGAATTCAGTCAGCAACGACACAATCTCTAGAAGCCATATCTGCAATTTCCGAGCAGGAATATCGCATTCTGGTTGATAATTTCAATGCCACTCACGACGACATTAAACAGGGAGGATGTTTCTATCAACTATTTGAACGCACCGCACGGCTACATGCAAACAATATAGCGCTGTTATGCGCAAACGATGAACTGTCTTACCAACAACTCAATGCAGACGCTAACCGACTTGCACACCTGCTGCTCAGCAAGGGCGTAGGTAAAGGCGACCTGGTTGCTGTCTGCCTGGATCGTTCCATCGATCTGGTTGTCGCGTTACTCGCCGTACACAAGGCGGGCGCAGCCTATGTTCCGGTTGATCCGACCTATCCGGCAGAACGTATCCAGCATATGCTCGACGATGCCAACCCGACATTACTCATCATACCCAACAAATTTCCTGATAGGTTGCGTGATTACACTGCTCGCTGTCTAAACATTGATGCATTTCGCTCTGAGTCAGCCACCGACAACCTCGATGTGCAATCAAGTGCAGAAGATCTTGCATATGTTATCTATACATCAGGCAGCACAGGCAAGCCCAAAGGTGTTGAGGTAACGCACGGCGCCTTGTGTAACTTCCTTACATCCATGCAAGAAAAACCAGGCTGTGCTGAAACTGATCGCTTATTGGCGGTCACTACCATCTCATTCGACATAGCAGCGTTAGAGCTATTCCTGCCCTTGCTCAGTGGTGCAAGTGTGGTTATTGCCCAGCCCCATGAAACTCTGGATGGCAATGCATTGCTCGAGCTGATACAACACCATAACGTCACGATGATGCAGGCAACTCCCACAACGTGGCAACTGCTATTGCAGTCTGGTTGGCAGGGTCAACCGTCGCTATCGAAAATTCTATGTGGCGGGGAAACGTTATCGCGCCAGCTTGCCGATCAATTACTCTCCTGTGGCGATACTGTATGGAACTTGTACGGCCCAACCGAAACAACAATTTGGTCAAGTCACTGGCAAGTCAAACCAAATGATGACATCGTTATAGGCACCCCCATTGCCAATACACAGTTATATGTATTAGATGCAAATCTGTCCCCCATGCCGTCGGGGTTTCCGGGTGAGCTATACATTGGTGGGATGGGTGTGGCACGTGGCTACCACAACGACCCGGAACAAACCAAATCACTTTTTTTTGAGAATCCGTTTCATCCGGGTAAGCTCTATCGCAGCGGAGACCTTGCCTGTTTCAAAGAACCTGGAGCGCTTTGTGTACTGGGGCGAAATGACCGACAGATCAAGCTTCGTGGATATAGAATTGAACTCAGCGATGTCGAGACCGCGATAACGGCACATCCTGATATTTCAAACACTATAGCCGTTGGCCGGGACGATCAGCTTGTCGCCTACTGTATAAGGAACTCAACGACCACAGCCGAGACCACACAGAGAAAACAGAGTGAGGACACTGCACTGACTGAATGGACCAGCGTTTGGAATAGCGCCTACGAAACCAACGTTGAAGACACGATGTTCAACCTCTCTGGTTGGCAAAACAGCTATGATGGCATGCCATTCTCGAAAGAAGAGATGAGTGATTGGCAAGCAAGTTCCGTTGAACGCATCATGTCATATTCACCACAACATGTCTTCGAGATTGGATCGGGAAGTGGATTAATGTTGTTTGCTCTGGCCCCAAACTGCCAGTCTTATCGAGCTTCTGATGCATCCAGGCAAGCCGTTGAAATCACTCAACAGCAGTTACAATCCTTGCCCCATGTAACTTGTGAGCACCGCTTAGCCAATAATCTGCCCAATATTACTGAAAACACGCTCGATACGATTATCATCAACTCTGTTGTGCAGTATTTCCCAAATGTCGATTATTTGATATCCGTTCTCGAATGGGCGATCAAGTCGATAAGCCAAGGCCGAATTTTTATCGGTGATGTGCGTGACCTGTCGCTACAGCATCTTTTCTACACTGACCTTGCCCACTATCAACATCAGGCAGAGTTTGACGATGAGCAATTGAAGCAAACTGCCGAAAGGTCTCGGCAGGCGGAACGTGAGTTGCTCATTGCGCATGAATTTTTCTCCAACTTGCCAGCGATATTCCCGCAGATCAGCCGTGTCGATATTGCTTTGCGTAATGGTGACTACGTGAATGAAATGACCCGGTATCGCTATGATGTAACGCTTCACATTGCTGAGGTTATACATGCGCTGCCGGAACAAACTGCACAATCAATGCATGAATGGGGTATAAACAATCTTGACCTCTCATCATTGCGTAATCGCCTGGAAAACGAAACCGAAACGCAGCTTTATCTGTCGAATGTACCCAATGGACGGCTGGGCGATGTCCACAACCGCGTTTCCAATACGATTAATAACAAAACGGACATCACGCAATCACAATGGGTTGATCCACGAGACCTCAAGCGTGTAGCCGGCGAAGCTGGCTTCGAATTTGCCCTTCAACCCAGCCGTTCAGGAGATATCTGGAGCTTCGATGCAACGTTCTGGCGCAAGGCAGAGCAGCCGGACCTAACCTGGTTACCCGCAGAACCCATAGACCGGCACACGCTGGCACAGCACGCTAATCTACCCACTGCCGGCACACCATCAAAACCCTCACTCACACATCTGCTGCAACCTTGGCTTAAAGATCGATTACCCGGCTTTATGGTGCCCGCCTTCTTCGTCGAGCTGGAACAATTCCCTCTGACTGCAAATGGCAAAATCGATCAAATGGCGTTGCCCGATCCAGTGCAGACAACCCTCGATACTGACCAGCGACCCGCCAATGAACTGGAGCAGGATATTCTTGGTATCTGGTCGCAAGTGTTAGGACATGAAAAGATCAGCATGGGTGCAAGCTTTTTTGAAATTGGCGGAAATTCCCTGCGCATCGTGCGGGTGCAATCGGAATTGGAAAGGCTACTGGGGCGATCGATAGCCACTGCCACTCTGTACGAATTTTTTACAATCAAGACGTTGGCCGAGCACTTATCCGGTAGTAAAAAAATAACCAGCCAGGCATTGCCAAATCGACACTCTGCTAAGTTCGATGAGGAAATTGCAATTGTGTCTATGTCCTGCCGATTGCCCGGAAACGTGCATAACCCAGAAGAATATTGGGACCTGCTTGAGCGTGGTGGAGATGGCATCTGCAAGGTGCCTGAAGATCGTTGGGACGCAGATGCGCTTTATGATCCGGATCCGGACGCACGTGGCAAGCACTATTGCACACAGGGTGGATTTGTCACCCCGATTGATATGTTCGACGCCTCGTTTTTTGGGATTTCCCCTCGCGAGGCGCGGGCCCTGGACCCATCACAGCGGCTGATGTTGGAAACCAGTTGGCAGGCTATTGAAAACGCTGGCTATTCAATGGATCAGCTGCGCGGCAGCAAGACAGGTGTGTTCGTCGGCGTTGGCAAAAGCTATCATGAGTATGGCCTGGCGCTCGCCGGTGGCCTGGCCGATTTGGACGGCTACTTCGGAACCGGCTCCGCAGCCTCCACCATGTCGGGTCGCGTATCCTATGTATTCGGACTTGAAGGCCCCAGTTTAACAGTGGATACCGCCTGCTCATCATCATTGGTTGCCGCACACCAAGCCTGTAGTGCCTTGCGTCAAGGCGAGTGTGATTTAGCCTTGGCAGCAGGCGTAACCCTGATTCTATCGCCTGATCTGCACGTGGAATTCAGTCGCCTGCGGGGAATGTCCCCCGATGGCCGATGCAAATCATTTTCCTCTACGACGGATGGTACAGGCTGGAGTGAAGGCGCCAGCGTAGTATTATTAAAACGTTTGTCTGATGCTAAAAGAGAGGCTGATCCGATCCTGGGCATTCTGCGCGGCACCGCCGTGAATCATGCCGGGCACAGCGCCAGTCTAACAACACCAAGTGGCCCTGCCCAGCAACGCGTGATACGTCAGGCGTTGGCCAACTCAAACCTCGAACCAGCAGACATTGACTATGTGGAAGCACATGGAACAGGAACAATGCTGGGAGATCCTATCGAAGGAACGGCGTTAGCAAACGTGTTCAGTGGCAGTCATTCCAACGAAAAGCCTTTATGGGTCGGTTCGGTAAAATCCAACATTGGACATACACAAGCAGCAGCCGGTTTGGCAGGTGTCATAAAAGCGGTGTTGGCCATGCATCATGAGAAGCTGCCGCGCACGCTACACGTGGTTGAGCCAACCCCAGCTGTCGATTGGGAATCCGCGCAAATGGCCTTGCTGCAGGAAGAACAACCATGGCCTGCGAATGCCCGGCCACGTCGAGCCGGGGTGAGTTCCTTCGGCATCAGTGGAACCAACGCACATGTGATCGTCGAAGAAGCACCATTGCCAGTGGCAAAAGAGACGACGGTTGAAGCGCCCTCACCCGCACCGCAGTCATTACCGTTTCTCATATCCGGTTGCACCGAAATGGCACTACGGGCGCAGGCAGAAGCTTTACATCTGCATATGGGAATGAATATTGAGGATAATATGGGTGATGTGGCGTATTCACTGGCAACCACACGCACTCATTTTCGAAAACGCTTACTGTTGCTGGCCGAAAACAAGTCGAATCTGCTGGATAAATTGGCATCATTTGCGCGAACCGGGGAGACACCCACTGGCGCTGCACACACATCCAGTGATCAGGCTGACGAACACCGACTTGCATTGCTATTCACGGGACAGGGCAGTCAATTGCCAGGAATGGGCCAACACCTGTACAGCACTTACCCTGTATTCAAAGAGGCGCTGGACGATATCGTGACACACTTTTGTGATTTGCAGAAACCACTGCTGGATGTAATGTGGGCTGAGGCCGGCAGCGAAGAAGCTGCGCTGCTAAATCGAACAGACTTCACACAACCGGCGTTGTTTGCTTTGGAAGTGTCGCTTTGGCGACTCTGGCAAAGCTGGGGTGTAAAGCCTGATCTACTACTTGGACATAGTATCGGCGAGCTTGCTGCAGCCCACGTTGCTGGCGTGTTCGATACCGCTGATGCCTGTCGTTTGGTGGCAGCTCGTGGACGACTTATGCAAGCGCTGCCGAGCGGCGGTTCGATGGCTTCACTGGAAGCTGGCGAAGCAGAAGTCCAAAAGGCGTTGGAACAGCTTGATTTAACAACAAGGGTCGCCATTGCAGGTCTTAACGCGCCACAGCAAACTGTTATATCGGGTGATGAACAAAGCGTAGAGAAAGTACTAGTACACTTTGACAGGGAACAACGTAAGGCCATGAAGCTAGTGGTATCACATGCCTTTCATTCGCACTTGATGGACGCGATGCTTACAGAGTTCAGAACGCTGGCCGACACCGTTTGTTACTCTGTACCAAAAATTCCACTGGTAAGCAGCCTTACCGGAGTGCTTGCAGAGACTGATGTAATAACGCAATCCGAGTACTGGGTACAGCAAGCAAGGCAGGCCGTTCGGTTTAACCAAGGCATGCGTACATTATACAAGCAAGGCGCCAACGTATTTTTAGAATTGGGACCTCGACCCATTTTATCTGGATTGGGGGCTGTGTGTCTGGCCGATGAAGGTCCGGTGTCCTGGCTCGCATCACTCAATTCCAACAAAGATGAAACCTCAGTAATACAAAAGAGTCTGGCTGAACTACATGTTTTGGGAAGTAAAATAAACTGGCAGGGATATTTCGCTCCATTCGGCACCAAGCGGGTCGCATTACCCGGCTATGCATTCCAGCGGGAACGCTTCTGGTTCGAACCACCACCTTCAAGAGAGGTGGGTGCGGGCTTAAGCAAAACGAATCATTTATTATTAGGCGGCGGCGCCCAGATCGCTGGAACCGATATGCTGATGTTCACCACGGTTGTTTCCAACGAAGAACCTGTGTGGGTGAAAGAACATCAGGTAATGGACACTGTATTAATGCCAGGAACGGCATTCTTTGAAGCGATGCGGGCGGCAGGAAAAGCCAGTGAAAAAGGTCTCTGGGATGTGTCTGAAGTCATCATACTTGCGCCCTTGGTATTGCCTGCCGAAGTTTCTGTTCGATTGCAGGTGACTGTAGGACCCGAGACCGATGGCGCACGATCTGTACAGGTATTTAGTTCACCCGAATCAGCAGCTGCTGACACTGCCTGGCAGCTGCATGCCGAAGGTAAATTAGTCGCTGCGCAAGTAGCCAATGAGCAGTCCGTCATACTGCCTCCTCCCGGCGCCAGCGCCTTCGACGTAAGTACGTTATACGCGGATCTTGCTGAGCTCGGCTATGGCTACGGAAAGACATTCCAGGGAATCACTGAAGCTTGCCACGTAGGGGATGTGGTGTGGGCCAAAGTGACGTTACCAGAGAGTGCCGGGTCATCGGCGATTCGCTATGGCTTGCATCCGGCATTGCTGGATTCAGCAATGCACTCATTATTATTTACTCAACGATTAAAAGATCAGGTCAGTGACGACTTATATGTACCCTTTGAAGCAGAACGACTTTCGATCTGGCGGGACGGACTTGCAGAATTGTGGGTCAGAGTCACGGAGTTCGAACTGGGTGAAGGCGAGTTTTGGGCATCGCTTGATTTATATGATACACAGGGCGTTTGTGTAGGAAAACTTCACAGACTCCATGCACGACGCATTGATCGGGCTGCATTGCGCCGCCTGGCCGTGGCTGGTGTTGATCGCTTCCAATTCGAAATATCCTGGCGTAATGCTAAATCTGAACCCACAGAAACACCTCGAACATGGGGGCTGTTGTCTCGTGGACAAGTTGCCTGGGTCGAGGATGCTCAATCTCATTTGCAAGCAGCCGGAGTTCAGTTTGTTGAGGTTTCAGAGATTCACGAGGCACAACCGCTTGATGGCGTGATCTGCTTGTGGGGCAGCGATAACGATGTCATCACTCAGGCCCACGAGCTATCGGCAATGGCGTTAGCACAGATGCAGGAAATTGCTTTAAGCGGATTTCAAATGCCGCTGGTATGGATCACTCGTAGTGCAATAGGCGCCGGTTCTGACGATAAAATCGCCGACCTGAGCGCCAGCGCACTTTGGGGACTAATGCGCACAACCCGTAATGAACATCCTGAGCTGAATCTGCGAATTATCGATATCGGTGAGGGGTCAGACAATCTGGATGCGCTGGCATCAGCACTTTTGCTCGATTCGGAACCTGAGTGCGCTCTGCGCAACGCCCAGGTTTTAATCCCACAATTGGTGCGAGCGAACGCAGCACGTAAACTCGTTATACCCGGCGAAGGTATGTGGCGACTGGAAATCGCAGCTAAAGGCCGGTTGGATGTTCCTCCCGAGATAAAACCCATCGCCAATGAATCGCTTGGTGCCGGTGAGATTCGTGCCAAAGTAAACGCATCGGGGGTTAATTTTCTGGATGTTCTCAATGCCCTTGGCATGGTGGAAATCCCTGCATTCGGCTTGGAGTTCGCCGGGGTGGTAACCGATATTGGCGTTGACGTAAAAGGTTTGAATGTCGGTGATCCTGTGTTAGGTTTGGCCAGGGGTTCTTTCGCCTCGGATATCGTCATCGATGCGCGGCAGGTAGTGCGCATGCCTGAGAACCTTTCTTTTGCAGAGGCGGCGACCATTCCCATGACATTTTTAACCGCCTGGTACGGCCTGCATGTTTTGGGGTCAATGCAGCCCGGCGAAAAAGTGCTTATCCACTCTGCTGCCGGAGGGGTTGGTATGGCAGCCGTCCAGCTTGCACAACTGCACGGAGCCGAAGTGTATGGAACAGCAAGCGAGCCTAAGTGGTCTGCGCTTCGCGAACTGGGACTGGATGACAGTCACATTGCCTCCTCACGTAACCTCGAATTTGTCGAGCATTTCAGTAAAACAGCACCGGGCAAATCCTTTGATGTTGTACTTAATTCACTCGCGGAAGGATTTATTGACGCTAGTCTTGCATTATTAAGCGAAGGTGGTCGCTTTATGGAAATGGGTAAAATCGATCTACGGGAACAATCGTGGATTGCAGAACATCATCCCGGAATAAGCTATCGTGTCTACAACCTGCCAGAAGCAGGCCCCGATTGCATTCAGGAGATGCTGCAATCCTTAGCCGAACTGTTCGCCTCAGGCAAACTCAAGCCGTTACCTCTCAAGTCCTTCCCAATGAATCATGTGTCAGATGCGCTACGCTTTATGGCGCAAGCCCGACATATAGGCAAAGTTGTATTGCTACCCGCACAACAACAACGTCTTGTTCGCAAGAGCGGGACGGTACTTGTGACCGGCGGGGTCGGTGGACTCGGCCAACATGTGGCAAGATGGCTTGCAGAGACGCATGGGGTGAAAGATTTGCTATTAACCTCCAGGCGCGGATTGGAAACACCCGGCGCAGAAACTTTCGTTGCGGAACTCGCGGAACTGGGTACAGTGGCTACCGTCGCTGCATGTGATATAGCCAACGCCGATAGTGTAGATGCATTGTTATCGATCTTTACTCAGGAGCGACCATTGCAAGGGATCGTGCATACGGCAGGTGTGCTTGATGATGGTGTGCTGAGTGCATTAACGGCAGAGCGCTTCGCAAATGTATTTGCGCCCAAACTGAATGGTGCATGGCATCTGCACAAATTAAGCAGCGAGTTTGAGCTTGATTTCTTTGTTATGTATTCTTCCATTGCAGGCGTGATGGGCGCCCCCGGGCAGGCAAATTATGCGGCAGCCAACGCATTCCTGGATGCACTTGCGCAGCATCGCCGGGCCAAGGGTCTTGCTGCAACCTCTATTGCCTGGGGTTCCTGGGATGGAGGACAGGGTATGCATTCTGCACTGAGTGAAACCGATCAAACGCGTATGAGTCGCCAGGGTTTTGAAGCCCTGGCACCGGAGGAAGGATTGGAGTTGTTCGAAACAGCTGTATTGAGTGGACGAGCATTGACGATTGCCTCTGCATTTGACTTAACCCGGTTGCAAAATACTTTCGTGAAAAATGGCGCAGAGGCCCCTGCCCTTCTACGATCACTATTTGGTGAATCATCAAGTGGGCGCACACAAACAGCAGCAAGCGGCGGTAAAAATTTGCGTAAAATTCTCAGTGAGACGCCGGTAGAAGAGCACGAGACAGTCGTTTTACAGATGGTTCGTGACGAGGTTGCGAAAACCCTGGAATTTTCCTCAGCAGAAGACGTGGATGTCAATCTGCCGCTGCAAGATATTGGCATTGATTCTCTCACAGCTGTATTGATGCGTAACCAGTTGGCAGACTTAACAGGTTTGGCATTGCCTGCAAAAATCGCTTTTGACCACCCGAATCTGCGAGCGCTCGGCCAATATCTTGTAGCAAAAATTCAGCAATCTGGCCTTGAAACTGCCTCGGCGCCGACGGACGAAGCTGCTATTGCAAAACGACCAGACGATACAGGCGCAAAAAACGGTTATCTTGATCCAGAGTTGCAATTTAATAATGCCTCTAGTATTGCCAGCACGCCAGAAGCTGTCTTTGTGACTGGCGCTACTGGTTTTGTCGGTGCATTTCTACTTCACGAACTGTTGAAATCAAATGTCACCGTTTATTGTCTGGTTCGTGCCAGTGACATGGGTCATGCAGCAGAAAGATTGCAGGATACACTTGAAGCTTATGGACTATGGCATGCAGACTACACGCAGTTGATAAACCCTATCATCGGTGAACTCGCTGAGCCATTATTTGGATTATCGGAGGATGACTTCAATCAGCTGTCAGAGCAAGTCGATGCAATCTGTCACTGTGCTGCGGTGGTGGACTGGATGTTACCGTTGGATACCTACCTTGGACCAAATGTCGCTGGCACACATGAGGTACTAAGACTGGCATCACGCGGACGAGGCAAGGCAGTTCACTACATCTCCACCTACGCAACCCTGCCCCGATATCTGGGCTATGAGGTTTCTCAGGAGCATCTGGATTACGGCTATCTGACATCCAAATGGATGGGGGAGCAGATGATGGCAGCAGCACGGTGGCGTGGAGCATCAGCATCGGTTTACCGTCTTCCGTTTGTCGGCGCGTCTGCAGAGAGCGGTCGATTCCGTCTCGATCGTGGTGATTTTCTTCACAACCTGATTGCTGGTTGCATTGATCTGGGCAGCTTCCCATCGCTCAATTGTGTGCTCAGGGGGCTGTTGCCAGTCGACTATCTGGCAACAGTAATCACCCAGGTGATGATGCGTGATCCTGAGCGGATCGGTAAAAATTATGATTTCATTAATCCTCAAGCGCCAACATTTGATAACTATGTCAAGCTCGTTAATGCCACTGGTTGCAACGTCAAATCCACACCGTTTGAAAAATGGCAGAGTGATGCATTGCAATACGCCAAGGAACACCAGCAAAGCTCATTAGCCCGAATCGCAGCGCTGGTAGACGGCCTCACTCAAAGTGATCTCGAACTTACTCTGGTAGGTTTTCCCGTAGGCAATGATGTATTCGGCGGTGAAAGTTACCCTTGCCCTGCAGTGGACAAAAAGTCCGTTCAAGCATACGTCAATCTGATTACTGCAACTCAGATTCCGAGCCATAAGAAAACTGATCAGAAACAGCCTTTGCTCGCGCAGCCAGCATGATTGATTCAATGTGCTTTAACCCTATGCAGCCGCCCTATCCCGGGCGAGCTGGCCTGCGGTTTTTATTAACGACAAGAGAATTTGACTACTATGATTGAATTACAAGATGATCTGAAAACCACAACCGGCTTACAAAAAACAGGTACTCTGCTTCACGAATCAGCAGGCGCGCACGCACAAACACTTAAGGCTGTATTGAACAGATATAGCGTTGATAATACAATAATGGCAGATCGATTACCGCCTAACCGGGTGCTATTTCCCAGCTGCTTCTATCCCGATGCAAGGCCGACCACTGTTGTACAAATGAATCTCGACGATGATCTGGCGGACAAACTGCGCCGGGAATTAAGACTCAAGGCCATCATTTCGGCAGCCTTTTCAGACACCTCTGTGGGTACTTATTTCCCGCTGTCTACGATGTTCGAAAACAGTATCATGTTCGTCCCATCGGCTAAGCGTTTTTACGATATTAATAAAGACCTTGTACGCCAACACTTCCCTGAACTGGAAACCACAGTGGTCAACGCCTTCGTGGTGCCAAAAGGCAAAAGGCCGTATGGAACCCATTCTGCGGGTGGGATTGCACTTCAAATTCCTTCGTTATCGAGGAAAGGACTCGGTTTTCCCACGCAGAAGGTTAGTTTTCACACCGCTTTGACCCCAACGCCGTTAGACCGGCAACCATTTGTTATCTTTGAAGACGCTGAGGTGGAAGCACCCAACAGCCAATTCGTTTTTCAAAAACTCATGGCCTATGAACTTTCCGAGGATGAACGGGCATGCATAGAAAAAGCCTTTTACCTCTACGTCGAAGGCAAGCTCTCTGAAGTTGACACACCCAGCGTTCGCGACTTCCTGATGGCAAAGTATTGGGAGAAAAAATACGCCTCCATCCCATCTCCCGGTTATTACTGTGACCTTAAGACGGGTCAGGCATTGGTATTCGAAAATCATCGGGCACACGGCGACAGCACACTGCAACTGACTTCTGAAGATAGAGTCACCATCGATTTTCGCTGTTTTAACAAGGTCAAATACCCACCGGGTATGTCCAGCGGACTGGATTTCATCGTAGACCCCAAAAAAAGGGTATATCAGTTAAAGAGAAAAAGGGCCGCGGTTGAATTTCTCTTATTGGCCCTGGGCTATGAGGATATGAACGAATTTCTGCACTTGGTGTTCGGTACACCTTATGCGCATATCAATTCATTCGATTTTATGACTGATTTGCAATTTGGGGTATATAACAAAACCAAATACCATCTGTTAGATCAGAACCTAGACGCACACTATGAGCGGGTCGAGCGTCTGTATGAGCAGATTGAAAGTGATGGTGAATACATATTACCGCAACGTGCTCAAGCACGGCTCAAAGAACTCGCCACCCTGCAGGTTTCCGAATAACACGAGTGTTTCCCACCACAAGCTGAAGGCGAATTCGAAAACACCTTCTGCATAACGCTATATGGATGAATTAGCGCTATAGATAACTGAGTATATTAATATTCAAAGCGATAGCGGTAATTCCAAAAACTCTGCATATATCATGTCCCGATGTTCGAACAGAATCGGGTCCAATGCCGCTTCGACGTGCCTATCACTCAATTCAAAAGCCAACCGGGTGCTGGCATCCATCTCACATTGCTCATGTGGTAAAGGTTTAAACAGGGCAGCAAACGTCGCACTGTAAATATCCACTACCGACAACGCATCGCCCACATAGTAGCGACTACCCGCAAGATGTTGTGCCTTAAGACGCAACACCAACATCTGCAACAGCTGCGCAACCCGCCGCCCGGAGGCCGCACCGGCTTCTGCACTGTATCCATATTTTTTGCCCAGATATTTTGCGGTTTGTTCGGGAAAGCCTCCTTTATTCTGCAAACCACCATGCACAAGCTGCAGACGTCGCGCCCAACCCAGACCCGATTCACCGCAAATCTCATGAGCCAGTCCGAATGTCAAGGCACGCTCCGCCGGGTCTTCAGGTAGCAGTGATGGTGATGGCGTCAGACGTTCGCTAAGCAGAAGGATCTCTGCCCAGCCCGAGCGGGGACGCTCATTTTCGTAGACTACAATCGGGCCGCTACGTTCCCCGACCCACTGTTTGATGAGTTCACTGTCATAGATCACTCGCACGGCCACCCATTCGATGCCCTTGACATGAAGAATGCCCTTAGCGGCCTCGGTCCAGGGACTTGGAATATCGCCGATAACCAGCATACGCAGGCCATCACATTCAATCGCCTCTTCCACGCTGACATATTTGAATGTCATTTATTATCTCCTATAACTGCGTCTTATCACATCGATATAAGTATCGAAGCATTTATTTTCTGTTTTTACGAACATTTTTAAAAAATCTAATCAGTATTAATGTGGGGATTTAAAAAGTACCACAAAACGTTACTATAGAAAAAATATCCTGTCAGCAACAAACCAAATTTTAGCGTGTTAAATTGCATCCGAAAGTGACCCACTAAGCCCCATTATTTGCACCCAAAATTGACCCACGTGTAACCCTATCCTGCTGATGAACCAGCAGGAGATAAAAGGAGTGATAGACGTGGCATTATTAAGTGTAATCAGGCGGTGGCGACACCGCGACAAGATCAGTATTCAACAGATAGCCAAGCGAATCGGGCTTTCCAGCACCACCATAAACGCATTCGGTTTTTATCGACCATTGAACTGGTCAACCAGCTGGAGCAGGAAAAGCAAATCGGCAAACAAGGACGAATGGCCAGCCGGTTGATACACACGGACTTAGTGATTCTGGATGAACTGGGGGGTATCTACCCTTTAGCCAGGCAGGTGGTGCCTTGTTGTTTCATCTTCTCAGCAAGTTGTACGAGCGTACCAGTGTCATTATTACGACCAATCTCAGTTTCGTTGAATGGCCGAATGTCTTTGGTGATGAAAAAATGACGACCGCATTACTGGATCGACTGACGCATCATTGCCATATCATCGAAACCGGAAATGAAAGTTACCGGTTCAAAAACTCAACCAGTAATCAGGAGAGAAAAAACAATTTATATGTTGCTTTTTTAATAAAAGAAACTAATATATTTCTTATGACTAATAAGCAACATATAAGTTTCCCATGATGAAATCAATACTTGAACAACTAAAAAAACGCAGATTAACCCTCGATCTAAAGCAAAAAGACATGACGCTTCGTATCGGCGTATCACGCCAGCAGTATCAGCATTTAGAGTCCAGGGGAAACCCCAGACTAAACACGCTTGAGCTCATTGCCAAAGGACTAAAAAGTGAGTTGATGCTGATCCCCACAGAAAAGCTGAACCTTGTAAAAGAAATTTTAGAGAATGACGCCGCACCCTCTCCAACGCTAAAAAATAAAGGCTGCAAACAGAGTGAAGAAAGCACGCTCGCCAATGATCCATGGAAGAATTTACTCAAGGATGAAGAATGAGTCCAAACGATCCAATAGATGAGATTAATGTTCTTAAACTGACCTTGCATGGCAGGCTCGCAGGATATTTGGCTGGCTTTCAAAATGGTCGTAATGCTTTGAGCTTTGCTGATGATTTTAAGGATGATCCTTCACGCCCAACATTCAGCCTGATTACGCACCCGAATTTCTCCAATTCAAAAAAGCTCATGTCAAAGCCATGGGTAAAAAATAGGAGGCTACACCCTGTTTTATCCAACCTGCTCCCAGAAGGCGCATTAAGGGAATTGATCTGCCAGGGTTTGAAAACACATATTGATAATGAGTTTCAGATTTTTTCTTATCTTGGCCAAAACCTGCCTGGTGCATTAGTCGCCACACCGATGGAACCCCAAGACGTACCAGAGGGTATCCTGAGCACCCATGGCAAAGCCAAAGCCATAAAATTCGAAGGCAATGATCGAGAAAGCAAATTTTCCCTGGCAGGCATTCAAATGAAGTTTTCCATGAAGGAAATAGATGGCCGTTACAACCTGACTAAAAATGGCGAGCTTGGGGACTGGATTATCAAAACCCCATCAAGCCGGCATAAACACGTACCCTTGAATGAATATACAGCTATGTCCCTAGCCGCTTCGTCAAACATCCATCTCATCGACAGAGTCTGAATAGAAAATGGATGCTAAGTCTGATCCACATATACTAAAGATTATCGGGCATGGCACGACGGGGATCGATGGAATTGAGCCGGGCAATCACCTGCGTTGGGCGTTTAACCATAAATTGGGGTTTCCAGAGTGTGCGCGCTTGTTTCGGCGCAGAAGTTATCTTCAAAACCACTTTACACTCACTTTTCCTGAAGAAGATGATAATCCTGGGCCACTGATTTTTCCGTCAAAGTCTCAGTTATATACGGATATCATCGGTTACTCGGAAACAATAGGCGTTGAGTTTGAGTCTTCGCAAAAATCTGCCGAGTATGTGTTTGCAGCTTATGGTTCACGCAGACGCTATGTATTAAATATCAAAACAAACCTGACTATTTCATTGGCTCGGCCTGTCAGTCGTATTGAACTCGGATTTGTGGTAACAGGAAACTCTAATTTTCAGATTTTTGTTGACTCTGAAAAGCATCGCTATTTTCCACTACGTATCAGCGGTTCAGATCCTGGATGGAAAGACGTTTATTTTGATGTAGAGGAAGCCGACCGGATAAGGCTTATTGGTAAAGGGATTTCATTATTTCATTTAGGCATCTGGTTGTGCCGCGATATTAAGGACAACCCCTGGCAGGAGATTAAACTCGACTGTGGCTGTGGCCTTCCATTGGAAGAATATTCAAAATTATCAGTTAATACTAAAAAAAATAAACTGCCCGGCATAAAAGAAGACATCATTGATTGTCGCCTGAATAGCAATAATTTAAAACCGGGCAATACGGAATTAATTTCCAGGGATAGCTTGACCACTGTAGCCAAATTGTTGCCAGGAATAACCCATGAAGGGGTTCAGGTTCCGCACGGATGGACAATTTTTACGGATGATACATCAGTCGATACATCGGAAGAAAGCCTTGAAACTACCGTTTCTGTGTATGACTATTTGCTCACACAGACTCTGCATGTACCTGTAGCCCGAATTTTCGATTTGTATTTTGTCGATCACCCACCAAGGAATGACAATTCAGAATATTACGATTACAAGATTGAAGCCAGTTGGCCTCACTGGAACATGCGCAAACTTGATCAGCAAATCAGTTTTGATCATCTGGAAATCGGACAGCATTTCAATACGCTTTATCGCCTTGACGATCTACTATTTTATGCCGTAAGTGATAGTCGAATTGTCGAGTCACCGAGTGATTTTGCCCGGGTACGTTATGGCCTTGAACTGGTAGCCGATGACAATAGGATCGAGTTCCGTTTTATCAAGCCTGTCACCGAGGTGCAGCTATGGATAGATAACAGGCGTTCGAACAGCCCTGTTATTGTCGATGCTTTCCGCGACTATCATGTAGATTTCAAAGATCGTCAGAGAATCGCTGTGGGCTCTCAACAGATTGTCAGCCTGCATGCTGACGCCATTGATCTGTTACGCATTGAGCTCGATAGTGAAACCATATTGTTGCGACTTCACTACGATTTTGAGCAGCCACCTTATTTCACCGAGTCGGCTCAGGTTTGTGGCATCAAAGACTCCACCAATCCATACGCACTTGAAATTCCCCACGGCCTGGAAAGCAACTTTATGCTTGGTGGCACAGTCAATCAAGCCGATGTGAAACATGAAGAATTTCCCTATCTAATCGGCTTGCGTTGGGAGGCCAACGAAGATGCTAACGTCAAGCTCTTACCTTTAAATGGCTTACTGTTTGATTTAGAACGTAAGCTGAAATTTAGCAAACCCGGCAAAGAGGAGAAAATACCCTTACTTATTTCGCCGTCGTTAGAGAACCATAACGCTGAAGTGCGAGCACCGGAAAGCTGGCCAGATGAACGACAATATTATCTTGATTATCTGAGAACAATTGAGGACTACAAGTATCGAATCAGCGCACGGGATATTTTCGGACGGCTCAGTCAGCCCTGTAAGTTTATTAGAGTCGATGTGGAGTTACCGCCTCCGCCACCACCTGTTCAGGTTACCGCTCATTATCTGGACTATTCGGCCTATGACCCGGAAACCAATAAATCGACAAATCAGGGACTGACGCAGGTTGACAAAAATTGGCTATATAACAATCGGCAATCGGCGATTGTTGTGCGCTGGAAATGGACTTCATCTCTGCAAGGGCGGGCCCCTGATGTTGACAGGTTTCAGATTTTTCTGCATCGCGGCTGGTTGAATACCTATACCGGACGCATCACCGGCGAGGTGGTGTCAGACGAGATCACAAACACAAATCTGGATCTTTCTGCGAATGAACAAAGCGAGTTTGCCTTGTTAACAACTAGTGCGGATATCACTGTTTGGCAATTCACTGTTGAATTTGATGATAATGTATCTCTCGCCACAGATGCGTTGCGCTTATGCTGGATGCGCCAGGGGAATATCAGTTATCTGGTTTTGAACAATAGCAGTGGCAATAGCATTCAGATTTCAGCCTTGCGGCAAAGCAGTAACAGTAACGCCATGCCTTTGACCGGACAAAAAACCAGTTTTACGGTATCGGCGGAAAAACAAGGCTTCGTTAACTATAGCCTGGCCGAAAACTGGCAGGCGGGCGATCCGCTGGACTTTACCACTGGCAAAAATTCAGCCATAAACTATACCGTTTATTTACCTATGCCCCCATTTCCCGCCGGTCAGTTAGATGCCAACAATACTGTTCTATATGCCCAGATCGGCGTATGCGCAATTGCTGCTGAACAAAGGGGTTCAGTTTCCGGCCCGGCCACAATCATGTCGGTTTATCAACATCCGCCTGCGGCACCCGGTCTACCGAGCTATACAACCGGATCGATCCTGACGGCTACAGCTGCGAATGTACACGGAAAATCGACTTTTCATTTGCGTTGGCATAAATCGAACGATGAAGTTGAATATTTTATTTACCGCGCTATGGATACAAGCCTGATCACGCTGGACAATCAGCGGCGTGAAAACGGCGATAGTGCCGACTATGGCCAGACGGTGCTCAGCCAGTTTGATCCGAGTGATGTTTTGCTTATTAGTCAAATCTCATATATTGCTAACGCTGAAGACAGGCTGAGCATTTATAAAAGCCTGACCCCAACACAATGGATGGTTTTAGCCAATCTGCAGGAGAACGAAGAAGCCTACACAAAACTACATGGTCAAAGTCTGGTGAAAGATGACCCCAGGTACCAGGATAGTGACACCGATATTCCTCGACCTGGACAAAACAGCAGCTACGGGCCGGATCCTGGTTTGATGTTGTATGCTGATGATACCTTGGACGGCCGTTCGCCCAATCGCTATTTTTATAAAATTGAAGCCGTGGGACAAAACGCCCTACCCAGTCAATTGAGCCTCTCGACCCCGCCAGTTGAATGCCCACTGGTGATGCCGCCCGCCCAACCCGTTATCACGAAGATTGTTGGCGGTGAGAATCAGATTATCGTGTGCTGGGCCAAAAATCCGCAAGCGGATATAACTGGTTATCTGGTGTATCGAACGAATGATCAGAAAAAATCCAATGATTGGCGGCGCATGCAATTGATTAAGAACGACCCTGATGACTTATATTCGATAACAGTCAGTTCGCCATTGCCGAGCAAGGAATTTGAGTTTGTGGATGTTAGCGTTGAAGCACGTAAACAATACTATTATTCAATCATTGCTGTAAATGTGCTTGCCTCAGGTAAGAAATTAAAATCTAAACATTGTAAGGCGATGACAGCCCAGGCATATAAGCTTTCACCTCCGATACCACCTGTTATCAGTTCCATCGAATGGATAAGAATAGATAGCGATGGCAATCTGTTTGATATTGATGATCCGCAGGCGTTTGATTTTGGCAGAAAACCGGCTGTATTGCTTAACTGGGAAATAACAGATTCGCAATTGAAATACTTGGTGCAATATTCTACCGATTACTTTAATGGTTATAAGAATGCTTCGGATTGGTTAGTGCCAGGCGAAAGTAATTTTGTTCACCTCAACAGTTATTTGAATTTTAAACACAGTTATCGGATTCAGGTTGTTGATCAGTATGGAAATATAAGTGTCGATATGCCGGACATAATTTTGCCTGCCAGAGGGGATTGATAATGCCAACGTTGCAGGAATTAAAAAATAAATGGTTTATCGATGATTCTGTAGTGCTGATTGAAGCCAACTTAGGACCCGATTTTCCACCTCCACTGAATCGTGATTGGACTGTCGCTGAACTGGGCATGAACTTTAGACATCCTGGTGCAGCTCTAGCTAATCATACTGATGGAAACAGTATAACTGTACTCGGTGATGGTGAGGCTTATCTGGGTATGTGGCACGATGTAATGACGAGGCCCGATATTGTTACCGTTTATAGCACTAACTGGAGAATAGATAATGTTCTAACTAAAGCGGCAGTTCCAACTTCGACGGCACTTGATGTACTCATTCAAACTAACAATGGAACTGCCGACGTTTATCAGTTTGTCGATGGAAACAAATTAGCTATTGATACCAACAGAACTTCCCAACTTCTGCTGTATAGTGCAGGTGTGTCATCATTACGAGAATTTAGATTTCCAGTAAATGGAAGTGTTCATCAAAAATTTACAGTTGCTAAAACTAATGATTTTGCATGGGCACTGATCGGTTCAGTTGATGTAACTGTTAATCGACTTGATGATTCTACTCATTCTGGCAATTATTCAAAAATTACCCACGACTTTGGTGTTATCCTGGAAGGACCCGCCGTTGTGGATATAGAAAGAACTTTTATTGATCGCTGGAACGATTCTTCTCGCAGTCGTTTTATACCTTTTCGTGCTACTGATCCTCCACGTGGTATTCTACCTGTCATATCAAATCCACCCGCAAACTACCCAGCTACTGGCAGTCATTCTGTACAGGTCTTAAGAACCTACGGGGTAGGAAGATATTCTTACTCCTGGGCTGATTCTGCTGGAGAAGGTGAATTCTCGATTTGGGCATCGACGCTCAATGCTATTAAAAATGCAACTCGATATATTTACATAGAAGATCAAACTTTTATGACCTTTGCCTGGCCACCGTGCTGTAATCAGCATCCAAACCCATTAGCCAGAGAGGCCGATTTAATTTATCAGTTGGGAGAGGCTTTAAAAAGAGGTGTCAGGGTCGGTGTATTATTGGCAGACTCGGGTGGATTTTCCGGCGCTTCAAGGTATGAAACATATCAGCGCCATTACTCACTCTCCTGGCTTTCTCAGATTGCGCAAGAGCATGGCAACAATTTTTTTGTCGGATCACTTAAGAATACAGCAGGTACACCTATTTACATTCACTCCAAACTGTTCGTCGCTGATGATGAATTTGCGTTAATTGGTTCAGCAAATTTTGATCAGAGAAGTATGACCCATGATGGAGAAATAAAGATTGGTGTCGTTGATGCAGATAATAATTTGATAAAAGAACTCAGATCATCTTTATTTTTCGAACATTCACAAAATCTGGATACAATGATAATCGATCCAATTGCTGCTTTCGATAACATGAAATCCCATGTCATAAGCCAGGTCGGGAGATTGCAAAACTACAATTTTAGTACCTTTGTTAAACCCCGCGCTCATGCTGAGATTTCAAACAATATTGGTTGGCCATACGCTGGCCCGAGTATCTTGAGATAAGAAAATGCCAGAAGACGGAATTCCACTACTGAGTGTAATCAATCTGGAGTTTATACCTCTGGATCTAATATCAACTAATAGTGTCCTTGAAACTGTATTACAACCTGTGTTCATTGTGGACTATATTGAAGAAACATCCATCGATGATGAGTTTACGTTAGAGTATAGCCTTAGTTTTGGTGAGGATGAGTTAGCATTTAATGTCGTTGGGATTGATGGCGTGGAACTGGTGTTTGGGGGCCAAACGAATGAATTAGTGAGAATTGGAGTAAGGAGTGAAAGTACGGATAATCTCACGGCATACATATTAGGTGTTGTCCATTTGCGTTTTACCAGTGAATTGCTGAAACCTATGATAGATACAGGTAGTGAGTATATTTCAGACCCAAATAATAACAGTTTTTCCATTTCTCTAGCTGCTGGTATAGAGTTAGATCAAGATAAGAATGTCAGTTTTATAGGTAATAATAGTTTTGTTTTAACACCTGTAGGTATTGGAAATTCAGGGGTTATTATCGAAGGTGAGATAGCTTTTGATCTATCCAAAAATGATTCTTTAGCCGAATCAACTGCGATGGGTCTTGATCCATCCTGGAGAGGCGTGGTTTTTCGACAGCTCAGTATTCATCTTCCAAGTTCTTTGAACATCCCTATATTACCGAGCGAAATCACGCTGGTAGATTTCCATATAGGCAATGGTGGTTTATCCGGGGATATTACCGGCACCTGGGATAACGTCTTTAATTCAGCCACAGGCGAGTTAGAGGGAAACGGCGTTGGAGAATTATTCGGCATTGAGTTTTCGATCAAGGAGCTAGGGATTTCTTTTCGGCAGAATACCCTGACAAACGGGGATATTTCTGGTTGCATTAATGTACCATTTTTTGAAGCACCGTTACTGGTTAACCTGACACTTACTAACAATGGAGACTTTGCTGTTGCCGTGGCAAGTCAGGATGGCATCATCACGCTTGAAAAAGAAAACGTGATCAGTATCACTCTGGACAGTGTTTCCTTCATTAAAGATGGTGATGAGTATGCTATCCGCTTAAGTGGTTTGATCACACCTTTGCTTGGTGAATTTGAGTGGCCATCCTTTGCGGTTGATGAACTCATAATCTATGCCGACGGTCGCGTCAAATTCGCAGGCGGCTGGATAGAGTTACCTGAACAGAAAGGTTTGAACTTTAACGGGTTCATGATCGAAATCAGCAAACTCGGAATCGGCAGTGAAGATATTGATGGAGACAAATACAATTGGGTTGGTTTTTCAGGAGGTGTGCAACTCACCAAAGGATTGCCACTTAAAGGCGGGGTCGAAGGTCTGAAACTGATGTGGAATACCCGCACCAATGAGCCACGGCTGCAAATCGGTGGCGTGTCCCTCGCCTTTGAAATCAAAAAGATTCTGGCATTCGACGGTCAGTGTTTTTTCTTCGATGAAGAAGATGCGGGCAATTCGAATAACCGAATAAAAGGCTTTAAAGGCAGCGTTAAAGTAACACTCGTACCGCTGAATGGAGCCGGTTTTGAAGCTCAGTTTATCGCCGGTAAAAACGCTGAATTCAAGTTTTTCTATATTTTTATTGATGTCTCGTTGCCGATTGGCGTACCTATCCTGCCGCCAACTCTGGGTCTGTATGGGGTTTCTGGATTTTTTGCGCATAATATGACGCTGGATTATCCAGCTTTGCTGGAATATGACGATGTTGCTGCCCGCCCGAATATGACCGACATCGGTAACTGGTTACCGCAAAAAGATGCATTGGCCTTCGGCGCCGGGGTCACCGTGGGAACTTTGGCGGACAATGCCTTTACCGTGGAAGCCAAAGTTGTATTGGCCGTGCTTTTACCCGGGCCGGTCATTCTGATCGAGGGTCATGTTGGTATCCTGAGTTCCAAGGGCGAATTTCCCTTGCGCATACTGGCTGTGCTCGATATTCCGTCTGCAACCTTTCTAACCAATATCGGTATAAGTTTCAAAAATCCGGCTGATAGTGGTGACTTGCTTAATGTCACAGGCTCCATGGAATTATTTATTCCAGCAGGCGATATGAGTGGATGGTATTTATATATTGGTGAAAAAGAACCTGAATCCAAACGCATTATCGCCAACGTGTTGGGTTTTTTCACCGCCCAGTCTTATTTCATGGTTGACAATAATGGCCTGCTTTTTGGTGTTCACATTGGCTATGCATTGGATAAAAAATTCGGTCCGCTGCGTGTTTTACTGGAAGCATGGTTTCGCGGTGAATTGGCGGTAAGCTGGACACCTCTGCAGGCCCAGGGCAGTATTATGATTATCGGCCGTGCAGAACTGAGTGTCGCCGGTATTGGTTTAAGCTTGTCTATTGAGGCTCTGGCAGCTGTGGAAGTACCCAAACCATTGCGTATTTTTGGCGAAGTCAGGGTCGAACTTAATACGCCGGTTGGTAATCCCAAAGCCAACCTGGAATTTAAATGGGAAAAGGAGGCGACTCCAGCATTCCCTTTGCCACTGTCGGGCAAACTTGGTATCGAACATCGTAAAGTTTCGGATAGTTGGAATATTCCTAAAGCAAGTGTGTATGAAATTGACGAAGATGGATTGTATTCTGGTTCTCAAATGCAACTGCTTATCGCCGAGTCGCAACTTAGCGTAGTCCCCGTTGATGTAAATCTGGTACTCAACTTTGATAAATCGGTAAGCGATACAAATGCTATTGGCGGTAACCTATCTCAATCTTCCAACATTGAGCGAGCCGGTGCTTTTGAGTTCAAATATGAATTATTGGATGTGCGGCTGGAATGCTCAGATACCTGGAACAGTTCACCACAAAATAATACCTGGGAAAGCTTTGAGCAAATCAGTCCTGAGTATAGCATGGTGGCTGCTTGGCAGGCTATCCCCGATTCCAACGGATTAACAAATACCAAACTGCTGGTTAACGCACTTTCCTCTTTGCAAATCTCCCGCCTGCTACAAGATAATACCGACTGGATCAATCAGCTTTCTCTACATCACCCAAACTATCCCTGTATAGAAACCGAAGAGCCGGTTTGGCAGAGCATCGAATTTCCGCTGGATCTGGGCGGCACTGAACTTTTTCCTCTATTTGGACAAGACGGCTGGCGATTCGAATCGACGTTCCCACTGATATTTGGAAAAGAAAAAAATCCCTCAGGAACCGCTTCATCAACCCTTACAACAGATGTTTATTTGCAGGAAGTTCATTGCTTGCATTTACCATTTCAGAAAAAAGACAACGCCCAACAGCAACTGACTATTGATGATGTGGAAGTGCATGCGTCAACCCGCGGCGGCGAATTTGTTCGCTTACGCCGTGAAAGCAAACCGCTGCTCAATAAAAAAGCCCGCACAGAATTATTTATTAACAAATCTTTGCATCAAGCCGGGCACACATTGGCCTATATGGAATTTCCTGTGTCTTCGGCCTGGGGGCCATGGTCCGGCACAGTGATGATTACTTTGATGGTGCAAATCCAGAATAACACGCGCATCGAAGCCCAGGACATTAATGGCAATGTTGTTGCCAGCATTACGGATTTTTCACCTTGCGAAAATCACCCCTATACTTTTATTCTGAATTCCAGCAGCAATAATCCTATTCACCGCATCGAGTTTAGAGGGCGTAGATTTAGAATACGCGAGGTTTGCTGGAATCGTTGTAAATTCCTTAATGACCGCCGTTTGAGTGAGTTGTATATTACCCCGTCTGCCGCACAAGCCGTTACCCGTTTTCATTTTCTGCCTGATTCCAACGGCTCGATAATTACGCTGGATGCGCAAGGTAAACGTCTTTCCAGCCAAGATTTTAAAGCAACTGATCCAGATCAGATAATCAGCCTGGAAGCCGGTGAGGCTGTATCCAGTTTTATGGTAGTTGGCGACATGAAACTTTGGGGCATTACCAGCCTGTCCCTTGCTGAATTCAACCGGGTTAATGAGCATAATTCGAGCCGCACTCAATTTAGGGATCAGCTGCAAGAGAACTGGGGCAGGCATACAGCTCATATTCTCTTGCCGGACAAATACTACCGATTAGTGGTTGAAACCCAGAGCAGTCGGCGTCGGGTGGGTAACAATGATTGGGATACCCAGACCTTTACTGAATATATGTTTTTTAAAACCGGCGAACCACCTGGAACGAACACTTTAACAACGCAGCCGTCCAATGAAGAAGCGAAGTCAAAATACCCTTATGGTGGAATACTGGAGGATCTGCATCCCTATATTGACACGGTTATACCGCAAAGCCGTCCACCAAATGAACCGCAGATACTGCATTACCGGAGCTACGATATTGGTGTTCTATTTAACGATTCGTATATTGAGCAAATGTATCATGCAGCTGGTTACAGTTTGGGTATCAAGCTCCTGGATAATAATCAGCAAGTGGTACTTAATGTGGATGGCGAAGACCTATTTGCAAATACCTGGGGCAGCACAACCAGTCTGGTTCTGACTCGTGAAGAAAATTTATATCAAACCCTATGGGATAAAGAAAATTGCCTCGGCGTTAATAGCGTCTCACCACAAAGCAATCAGGAGCTGATTGCCCGGTCTGCGCAACTTGATCTATTACCTCAAACCCAGTACAAAGCGCAGATTTGGGCTGCCAGAGCGCACCAGATTTACGAATTTAATTTTAAAACTTCCCGCTATGCGAATTTTTTGCATCACCTACACGATTATCAGGATGTGGCATGGGATCATATGAGTTTGCTGGCTGATCCGCTGTTTGAGTTAGATAACACTGTACTGGAAAGTATTTTGGATAACCCGGAGGATCACTCGACACAAGTACAATTTGAACAGCTCATGCAACTATTTGATCTCAATCCGCGTCCTTTACCGCAACAGCTCGAAATATTATGTCTGAATGACCGCGTACGTGCTTACGGCATTTTGCTTGAGACCCCCGAGCCGTTAGCGCATGATCGAGTCAATGATATTTCGTTGCTAATGGCCAAGCAAAGTCTTGAGTATTCCGTTTTTACAGGGAGTATAAAAATTATTAATGCTCAAACTCGTCGAGTTAATATACAAGGAGCGGTTACGGGTAGTCCAGCTGCCAGTACTGAAACGATAGAAATGTTGGAAAAAATTGAGATTTTATTATTAAAACGCTGCGATTTATCCGGCTACCGAATTGAATTTGGTGATCCTCTCATTGAGACTGAAAGCTTTAACACAGTCTATGAATTTGTGCATAACTCAGAATACCCGGCGGGAACAAAAATTATTATACATACTGCATCGGAATCTGATTTAGAGGATGAATATACCCATATTAACGTGGTACCGATTAATCAATGGTACGCAGCGAACCCAACCGTGAGGCTCCGTGATAGTAGTAATAAGCTCATACATCAGCGTAGTTTCGTTCCAGCGGACAAATTTGAAAAAGTGGATACGTATATGATTCATAACTTTGATGGCACCCGCCTTTTTATATTCATAAAGGATCGCCAGCAGACCTATTTGCCAATGAATAACCACTCATATCAAATAAAAATGACTTACCAGCGCGACCTGGGTAACGACGATAAACCAGTACTTAAGCGCTTTGGATTCAGCCAGTCTGAAACTGTAAAAATAGACTATTCATTACCTGCTTTACTATCGAATGGTTCAGTATAAAAACATGCGCATTCTAAAAAGTGAGTTAAAGGAGCGCAGACTTTCGACCAACAAACTGGCACTGGCTATGCGTGACGCGGCAAAGGAGGATTTTGACTTACGAACTATATATAGATCATTTTTCTTGCCCAAGTTTCAATAAAATGCTATTATGATCTATATATAGATCATAATAATACCTTGTGATCTATTTGTAATTCAAAATGTGCGATGTGAAGCAAACTAAAAAACAGCCCTATTCCCGCTACAGCGCGGATGCCGTGCAGCTCATGAGCAGCCTTATCAAAGTTGCCCGCAAAGAGCGCAAATTAACCATGCAAGATATCGCTGATCGTGCGGGCATTTCCAGAGGCCTGGTGCAACGCATCGAAAAAGGCGACATGAAATGCTCTATTGGAGCAGTCTTTGAGATAGCTGCCATTCTCGGCATAAAGCTATTCGATGCAGACGAAACCTCACTTTCAAAACATATCCGCCAGAGCGAAGAAAAATTGGCCTTAATGCCAAAATCAATTCGGAAGAGAACAAGAGTAGTCAATGATGACTTCTAACACAGAATACAAAGAAGCCTATGTTTGGATTTGGCTGCCCAATGAGACTGAACCCGTTGTCGCCGGAAAGCTGGAAGCCGATAGCGACAAACTCTTGTTTAACTATGGTAAGAGCTACCTGGAGCGTATCAATGATACGAACAAACCAGCCATATCAATTTACGAGGAAGAACTACCATTAAAAGAAGGCGAACTTCCTCTACTTCACGGCCTTAGTGTACCTAGTTGCATTAGAGACGGTACACCCGATGCTTGGGGGCGGCGCGTTATCATCAATAAAAAACTTGGAGTGAAGGGCAAAGATATCGATACCGCGCAGCTTGATGAACTGACCTATATGCTTGAATCCGGTTCGGATCGCATTGGCGCACTTGATTTTCAACAATTTGCAACTGAATATGTTCCGCGCCTCTCTGCCAATGTAGCGCTCGATGCACTACTGGAATCAGCAGAGCGCGTCGAAAAAGGCGTGCCGCTTACACCTGAATTAGATCAAGCTCTTTTCCATGGTAGCTCTCTTGGTGGCGCCCGCCCCAAAGCCTCTATTGAAGATCAGAATAAAAAATATATCGCAAAGTTTTCTACAAGCTCGGATATATATAACGTTGTTAAAGCAGAGTATATTGCAATGAGGCTAGCCGAAGAAGTTGGTTTAAATGTTGCGTCCGTGCAAATTACAAGCGCAGCGGGTAAAGATATTATTCTGATAGAACGATTTGACCGAACAAAGGTTGATACAGGCTGGCAACGTAAATCAATGCTTTCTGCGCTCACCTTATTTAACCTCGATGACATGATGGCGCGCTATGCCAGCTATGAAACACTGGCAGAAATAATCCGACATAAATTTACTAACCCAAAGGAAACACTGAAAGAATTATTTTCGCGTTTGGTCTTTAATATTTTATGTGGCAACACTGACGACCATGCGCGTAACCATGCTGCATTTTGGAATGGTACGGATATGAGCTTAACCCCCGCCTATGATATTTGTCCACAAGGACCATCAGGCAATGAAGCGTCCCAATCTATGCTTATCAGCGGTGATAACCGTTCAAGCAAACTTACAACCTGCTTGCAAACAGCGAGTAACTTCCTACTTTCAGAGAATGATGCGAATACGATTTTTGAGGAGCAAAAAGAAATCATCAATAGCAAGTGGGATGATATTTGCGAAGAGGCAGAATTGTGTGAAATTGATAAAAACCTGCTTTGGGGACGGCAATTTTTGAATTCTTTTGCGACTGAAGAAAATTAAAATTTGCTATCACCCCCTCAACCCGCCAGCAAGCTCACTTGATGGTGCAAATTTTCGCGCAGAAAATTTTCCACCGGAGTATCTGATGGCTATTGATTTTAGTGATTCCAGAAGATACGAATTTCTTCATAGGCGGTTTCGATTGTGTAGATATCACCGCTTAATTTGTAGTATTCTGACAGTTACCCGTTTTTTAGGATGTCTGTTAGATTAGAGCTACTACTGCCTCGAAGGAGAGTTCTATGAGGCGCAAAAGGCTAAATGGAAAGTGACTCAGAAGAATGGTTGCCAATGACAAGACTCTTTTGAGTCGTATATTCAATTGGGAGCGGGGGCTGGTTGCCAACGCTATCTAGCTTATTGATCAACGCATTTGATATCGCATCAAAGCAAGCTCCCACTGTAAGCGCGCTACTATCATCAAGCCAAGTCGAGGGAGTTCACGCTTCAATCGGCGCGGATTATACCCGCACTTCGACCTTCACGACAAGTGGAGGACAGCGAAATGCATAAAAATAACAACAGGTCAGACCAGAAGTACCCGCCGCCCTTCTCAATGCGTTTCACAACGGATGAGCGCAAATCCCTCGAACTGGCCGCCGCAGGTCGTCCATTAGCTGCATATATAAGGTGGCTGATCTTAGGAAGACATGCCCGAACTGCCAAAGAAGCGCACTCGCGGTGAAAGCGTCAGCCATGACCACAAACAACTCGCAAAGCTTTTGGGTGCTCTGGGCAAATCGCGCATTGCCAGCAATATCAACCAGCTTGCCAAGGCTGCCAATTCCGGTTCCCTGCCCGTATCCAAGGAAATCATCAAAGCTCTGAATGAATCCGTGGCTGCAATTAGATGGATGAGAGAAACCCTTATAAAGGGAATGGGCATCAAGCCCCAAAGCAAAGATGGAGATGACGGCAATGATCCTCAAAGGTAATCAACGCGGCGGAGGTCGCCATATGGCACTTCACCTTCTAAATGCCGAAGCAAATGAGCATGTGAATGTCCATGAGGTAAGTGGCTTCATGGCAAATGATGTTCTCGGCGCGTTCAATGAGATTCATGCCGTATCAATATCAGATAGTGATTGTCCACGCTCTTCTACCGGCAGATAGGTGAGATCAATATCAACTGACAAAAGTGGCAAGTTGCGAATAAACAGATTAATCGCTGTGCCGCCTTTTAAGGCAAAACAAGATTCCTCAGCCACATAGGGCTATGACTACCTGCTCCCAGCTCACCACACCGCGAGGGCGACAGAACACACCACGTACTGGCTGCTCCAGCAACCCGCAGAAACATACTGGCTACGCTGTGAACGATAGTAGCCGCGCTGTTCCAGCCATGAAGCATCGACAAGCAAGCCTCCTGGTAAGGCTCGCTCTAATTGGTTTAATTTACTTCCTTTTTGCACACACATAGTGAACAAATTAGCGCATTTTCAAACTGTTAGCAAGTTTAATAATCGCCTGTTTTGCACATTTTGGGTGTACATATACGAATATAGTTAAACTTACATGCACAAATATCTGTACATAATACATCCATATAGTAGTGAACATTGCCAAGTTTGTTGGTTTACCTATGCAACAAAAATCTTGAATTTTATGGCGTATCAGGCTTTATTTGTTAATGAACAATTTCTGTCCAGTTACACCGCTCCTTAATCACGGGAGCCATGTTTTGATTGCTCAGCCCATGCGCAATTAATGCTACCACCCGCTCGTCATGGTCATAGCCCAGATGTGCTTCCATGGGGTTGGCAATATTGAAGCCAAGAACATCGACAACATTTGCGACATTGAGGCTGATATTGCTTGCGGTTGTACACATCCGAGAATCAAGGTATTTTTCTATATAACCATCAGGAATGGTATAGCTTAATATGTCATTGGGATCACTGAAGGCCACAATGTGGGTTTGGTTTGCAAATCGTTCCGAATAGTGACTGCCTTGTGATGAACAGTATTTTTCGTGTTCATTTAATACTTCTGGAAGCGAACGACCCAATTGTAGTAAGGGTAGTTGGTTGGAAAGCATAAAAATGGTAACAACTTTATCCTGAATCACCTGATGTAGTTTTTCAACGCCTGGATATTTCTCTCGAATTTCTTTGTCATTGACTATCCTCGCAGAACGTTGCAACGCATCAATGGTGATCCTGCTCCCTAAACTATGAGTAATAAAGATTTGCTCATCCTTCTCTGCATTCACTAAAGCAGCGGGAATGAAAGGGTTGCACGATTTATGTGCTCCCGCAGGAAAGTCGGCCCAACCATGAGCTGTCATCCAACAGGAGCTTTCTGAAACGGATTTTTGAATGTCCTCCTGTTTATCTCCCAGATAGATCATCGGATCAGAGATGGCGTCATTGGAAAATTTCTTCAGGATGTCATTGATTTTTGCCCGACGAAAAGAATACTGACCAGAATTGTCATAGGCTAGAACTTCCTTCTCACTTTGGCTAATACTGGACCAGGTCAATTCATAGAACAATAACTCCCTTGATCGGTCTTTACTGAGTAATCGATTCAAGCGCAAATTACCCAAATTTTTTGAAGGGGCGTCTGCATCAGTAAGCGTCAATTCTTTGTAGTGTGATTCCATTACAGGCAGATCAAGCTCCTTAGCCAACTTCTCTAACAGGATGGTGGAATATCCGGGGATGTGATGACCTACCCCATGCACCATCAAAACTTTGGTTTTTCCTTCTTTTCTATCGATACTGACATCAATTCCTGAAAATCCTTTGCTCCATATCTGACACGCCCGCGTATCTTTTTCTTCCGATTTTTCAAGGAAACCTTTAACAATTCCTTTGCCAAAACTACTACATCCAGCAATAACGATGGTACCGATCAACAATGCTAGAAACCTGGGGTATTTATATTTTTTCATAGAAAGTTATCTCAGTTATTATACACATAATACATGCACGGCTCTCTCAGTCTCTTTCGATTTTTTATTAAGTTCTGCATTCCGGTAAGACTCCCGTATTAATTCCGCTTTAACTCAACCAACCAAGAATCATCTGAATAATAACAGCATTGGGAATATCGATAAAAAGCACGAATCATATAAAAATCCTAATTCCTAATTATTTTTTCTTGTTTTAATTTCATAGCAATGGTAGATGTAATAGAGGGAATAGCTGTACCTGCTGATAGTGGATTAATCGTTAATGCTCATGCTAAATCCTCTCCTGTTCCAACTTTTCACCTGAGTTTTTCAGGTGTTAAATGAAAATCCTGTAGTTAATAACCAGGCCCTGTGTTCTATTGTCTGAAGAGTAATGCTGAAGTAGTCAGCTAGAAATTAGCCAGGAACCACGGTATTAACAGTGCATTCGCCAGGTCTATAAAAAAGGCGCAGACCAGCGGAACAATAATAAAGGCAAGATGTGAGGCACCATAACGTTGACTCACAGCCGACATGTTGGCCATTGCGGTGGGCGTTGAACCGAGCGAAATGCCACCAAATCCCGCGCAGACTACAGCAGCGTCATAATTGCGACCCATGGCGGGAAATACGACCAATAGAATAATTGCGATTGCCACAGCGAACTGAGCGCCCAGGATAGTAAAAATAGGGCCTGCCAGATCAACCAGCGCCCAAATCTGCATACTCATCAACGACATTGCCAGAAAGGTACCAAGCGAGATATCGGCAATCAACGCAATGGCGGGAGATCGCGTCGGCCAGTGCGTCCCGCTGATACGAGGGAAATTCTTCGGGATTAAATTGGTTATAGCAATACCCGCGAATAGACATGTGACAAACAACGGCAACTTGAGACCTAGTTCTGCCAAACTTTCGTTTAATATTGCACCGACGATAATACAGATGTGAATGGCAAGAACGGCATCCAGAAAATCCAGATGGCCGATACCCTCTTTTTTCATTTCGTCAGAAACGCCCACGTCCTGAGCTTCATTCCTGGCTGGTTTAAGATCATGGCGCGTAATCAGAAACTTTGCGATAGGACCGCCCATTAGACTGGCAAGTATCAATCCGAAGGTAGCGCTGGCTATTCCAATCTCCATCGCATTAGAGATAGCATATTCCTCTGCTATACGGGGTGCCCAGGCGATTGCTGTACCGTGTCCCCCGATCAGTGATACGCTACCCCCGAGCAGGCCTACGGGTGCAGACAGATCAAAGAAGGATGCAACCGTGATTCCGGTCAGGTTCTGCACAAACATGTAAGCAATAGTAATTACAAGCAGTATAACCAACGGCTTCCCTCCCGCGACTAAATCTTTAAGACTGGCATTGATGCCAATTGTCGTGAAGAAGTACACAAGTAGAAGGTCGCGGGTTGCAAGGTCAAATTCTACCGCTATACCTGAGAACGCATGTAGCATCCAGAAGAGCGCTGAGAACAGCAGGCCGCCAGTTACGGGCTCAGGAATACTGAACTCACGCAGAAAGGGGACTGAGTTGTTCAATCGCTTGCCCACAAACAGCACGATAATCCCGAGAGTGATCGCCAGGAAGGACACAATGTGTAGTGTACCGTTTACTAATTCCATAATATCCCCTATGGGTGAGTGTATAAAGTTTAGGTAGTAGAAACACTCTTTCTAATATAGGTCAAAACCTCAATATTAAAAAACGTGAAGATAAACTGAAACAAAAAAACAAAAAAACAAAAAAACAAAAAAACAAAAAAACAAAAAAACAAAAAAACCAACAGAGCATCTCTTTGTTCCAGAGAAAAATTAAATTTTGTATCAAATATAAAATAAACACTGCTAAACCAAATAGACGCCAGAACACCACCAGTGACAGGCTCAGGAATATGGTAATGTCTAATAAAATTTATTTTTTTATTAAGAAAACGGCCTAGAAGTAATACCGATATCGCTGAAATAACTGATTGTAGTGAATCAATTTCCACAATTATTTCAATAAATAATTAAAATTGTATTCATTAGAGCCAGTCCGTGAGTTTTACCCCGAGACCGATGCGAGAAACATGCTGGTCAAAATAAATAAGGCTTTCGCCGTAGCCATTGAAATATTCAACGTATCCGCGCAAATGTTTATGCAGTGGAAATGACCAGCCTAATTGAATGGCTCCCTTGTTATCACTGCGCAAATTATTACGCAGCAACATATCAAGGTTATGTTGCCGGGGCAGTTTCCACAGCACGCCTATATCACCATAACCCATGTATTTTTCGATATTCGGATTATCATCACCTGCAATATCAGTGGGCGACTGTTTTTCATCTTCGGGTAATCGCCACCATGCTCTCGCATTCCAGACAAGATTATCGGAAGCCGTGGTAACTCCACCAATTACTCTGTTCCAACTGCGTGACAATATTCCAGCCTGACCGTTTGATTGATGATTAAGTGACAGTGAACTGTGGATCACTGGAATACCCAGCAGTGACCAGGGCTTGTAATAGCTAAACATTATTTCAGGCTCATAGTTTGTCTCTCTAAACGGAGCCGAAATGTCACCATTGTAGGCTTGCCACCAACTGGTTGAAGTAAATGCTGCATGTACATTTATACCTTCTTTAAAAAGATTTTCATAAGCAAGAAATTTAATGGAAATTTGAAATTTTATTTCAGCATCATCAAATTCCTCTCCTTGCAGAAGATTACCGTATGGCCCCTCTCTGGGTTTTGAGTAGGTGAAAGGTAAAATGTAGCTGGGCCTGTGGGGTGAAATAGCGAATGGATTGCTTGAAGCCTGCTTTTCAAAAATTATTCTTTCGTCTATCGTATTATTAATTTGCGTATGGCAGCGTTCACGTAATTCCCCTGTCGTCATGTCGGCAGAAGCAGTTTTTAAGGCTTCTGCCATACAGGCAAATAGTGATTCTTGACTGAGTTCACCTTGAGCATTCACCTGCCCGATACAGGAAAATAGTGATACACAAAGCGTCAATCCAATTTTTGTCATCATTTGTTGGTATCCGGTAACATAGCTGTTCACTCAAATTTGACTGCAAAAGTTAATGATCCGTATTGAGTTAAATCTTTTAAATGTTCTTCCGATTCGTCACTGATAATATTCGAGTCGTTAAGTGCGAAAGCGAGCGAGTAATCACTCCATGAATAAGCGATGCCCAGGATCAAGCGAACAAAGTCGTGGTCATAATCTATTGAACGACTATCTCTGAAAGTATTTCCATCGGTAAAAATCTGGTTGAATATATAACCAATTGTAATTCCGCTATAGACATACCAGTCACCATTGATAGCGACAGGGTTGGTCGGGTTGGTCGTTCTGGAGCTATCCAGTAATGGAATTGCATAAGATTCCATTAGATTTTCTCCATACCGCAACATAACGCCTGCATCGACTCTGCTGGAAATAGTGCCAATGCTAAATTCGCTGGAAGTTATAAAATCCCACTGCTCACTTTCCGATGCCCAGGTTCGCCAGGACCTGGCTCTGGAAAACTGAAAAACCAGTTCATTTTCCAGTTGCGTATCCCAACCCTTAGCTTCGTCAGAACCTGTCAGTGCATGAACTATATTTTGTGACTGTTCTGCTAACGACAAAGAACCTACAACGCCGATAGTCGTACTAATTTTATCTGCATATTGTTTATTGATAGACAAATGCGTATTGTTAACAAACAACAAGCCGGCATAAGGCAGATCTTCTTCGCTGGGTACTTCGATAGTGATATCTTCTGGCGTATTTATTGTTTGACCAATCGTATAACTATTGACGGCTCCAACCGGCTGCTGTGCCGGTAAACTCCACAACAATGGCTGTAACATCCAAGACGGCTGCGGCTGTACCCCTTCCTCGTCCAACTCGTAGAGAGAAAAGTACATACCATTGGTATAACCACTATCATTGCCATTGCCCAGGAATAGGTCGTTATCGATGGTGTAGGAAATCCACTCGAACTCGGCTAGAACTAAAACCGGGTACAGCAGGGTGGCGGTGATAAATGCCCAATACAGGCCGTCAATTTTTCTCATTTTTCAAGATGGCAAACGATTTGTCCCAAAACGATAATCAAGAAAACTAAAAATACTAGCAATGGCGCAACCAGAGAAATAGACCAGAAAAAGAGTTCAACAAATGCAAGCGTAATTTCCATGACTCTGTCTTTCTAGCGGTGTTAATTATTCACAGCCTTAGCAATACCTTCCGCCCATTGATCAAAAATTGACTCTATATCCGACCAGGTTGACCAAGGTGTTGAATTCAATACCCGACTTCCTCTTAGGTAGCTGACGACAGCCGCATCAACACGATCTGATTTAGATTCTCTAAATGCAGCTTCAATAGTAACCTCGCCAACCGTTATAGCTATAGGCACTAGAACGGCTACTACATTCGGCGCAGCGGTGGGTGCTTCCAGTCCGGACAAAATAAACGATATGCGCATCGTACCTGCTCCAGCTTGATCCGTTATCGTGTTTCCTCCCTCTTTCAATTTGGCTTGAACACGCTCCTGAAAATATTTTTGCATTCTTGCAAGATCCTCGGGGTCGATTTCTTTCATACCTGGATCCCGATAATCAATGGTTACCGTATCAACAATAAAACTGTTATACGTGGAAATATCAGGTGCGCTTTTCCTGAGATATAAAACGGTCGGTTCTGCACTTTTATCAAGTACAAGTCCTGAAATATCCGTTTTGAACAAATGATTTTCCACTTTTTTCTCGACAGCGGCGCATGCAGAAAGCACGGTTACCACAATAACTAGAATGCTTGTACGTAATAAATTTATTAAAAAAGTCATGACTATTTTCCGCTTGTTATGTTGAAAAGTTAAGTGCTACCAACTGCCGCCCAGGGCCATATATAAATTAATACGCTGTTCCAGTTGTAACCGTTTAATGGAGAGCAGGTTACTTTCAGCAGCAATCGCCTGCTGTTGAATTTGCAAGGTGTCCAGTAACTCGGTTTCACCTTCTTTATAGCGCAGCTCGGCGATGCGATAAGCTTTGCTACTCTGGCGTTGTGCCTCGCTTAAGGCTGTTTCTCGATTTGCCAGAACACGCCCCTGATCCAGGTTGTTTTCAACTTCTGAAAAGGCCGTCAGGGCTTTTTGTGCATAGTTTGATATCGCCTGTTTTTGTTCTACGGTAGCAATTTCAACATCAATTTTTCGTTTGCCGCCATCAAATAAAGGCGCCACCAAATTGGCACCCAGTTGCCAAATGACGTTGGCGGGATCGAGCACATCTGATAGCGAATTGGATTTACCGCTCAGCGACGTGGTAAGCCCAAACTTTGGCAATCGTGCAGCCCTTGCCTGGTCTGTGGCATCGAATGCCGATGCTATCTGCCGTTCAGCCGAGACAATATCAGGACGGCGTTCCAGAATTTCTGAAGGTACTCCCGCTGGAGGTGAGGGGGGTAAGGTCGGTAACACATTGGTCATTTCCAGCGTTGCATTGGGGTAGCGTCCCAGCAACACTTCTAATGCCCGTACCGAATCGCGCTGTGAACCCTCAATCGTGATCAATTGTTCTTTAGCAGATGCCAGGTTAGCGCTATTCAGCGCAACATCCTGTGCCGAGGAAAGCCCATTGTCGTACTTGACCTGGGTGATGCGCATGGTTTCTGTAAGAATATCCAGGTTGTTACGGTTGATATCCGCCTGCAGTTTTGCTTCGACCACCTTGAAGTAGGTCTTTGCAATATTGGCGCTTAACGAATGCTGGGCAAAAATATAGTCCGTTTTTGCTGCCTGAGATCGAGCATCTGCCGCGTGGACACCTGCACGAAGTCGTCCCCAGACATCCAGTTCCCAATTGGCTTGCAATCCGACAGTGACGTTACTGTTAGAGGAACCTCCCTCGACACTACCCGATTGAGTTCTGCCCAGGTTCAGGTCGGCGGTTGGTTTGAGTGCGGCACCGGACTGTTTGGCCAACAGCCAGGCCTTATCCATATTACCTGCCGCTACCTGCAAATCAAGATTATTGCTTTTACCTTCTTCGATCAGCCTGAGCATTTGAGGATCGTTAAAACTTTCCAGCCATCGGGTTGGGATTTGTACCTGTTTTGCTACTTCGGAAGCCCATTCAGCGGGTGATTTTATTGACACGTCGACAGCCTTTTCTATAGCCTGTTCGCGTTGTTCCGTATTCATCGGCGTTGCACAGGATGCAAGTAAAAATGTGGCCATTAAAAAAGCCGAGTTAACTATTTTCATGATGCTGTCTCCGTGGCTTTTACTTTCATAAACGTGGCATACAATACCGGAACAAGAAGCAGTGTTAATAAGGTGGCAAAGCTAAGGCCAAAGACAATGACCACAGCCATAGATTGGAAAAATGCATCAAAAAACAGTGGAATCACGCCGAGCACCGTTGTTAATGTCCCCATCATGACGGGTCTAACTCTACTGGTGGCGGCCTCAACGACGGCATCGAATCGCGCTCTACCACTGTCAATTTCAAAATCCATCTGATCGACCAGAACGATCGCATTTTTTATTAGCAGCCCTGACAGTGAAAGAATGCCGAGTATGCCCATAAATTCTAACGGGATACCCGTTACCACCAGACCAAACACCACGCCGATAAACAGGCCAGGGACAACCAGCCAGATCAACAGCGGTTGTTTAATTTTGCCAAATAAAATAACAACAACCAGCACCATGGCCAACAATCCCATTGGAATAGTCGACATCAGGTCACTATTGGAGTCTGCGGAGTCTTTCTCCTGGCCTCCCCACTGTAAGGTGTAACCATTGGGCAATTCGATAGCTGAAATATCTGCACGCATTCGATTCAACAAGGTCGCCGCCAGTTCATCGGGATAGGGATCACATTGCGCCTTGATAACCAAAGTACGGTTCTCACTGCGTAACTGACCATCACGCCAAATGGTTCTAAATCCATCTGTCACCTGAGCAATCGGCAGCATTTTTCCGGTCGCAGAACTTAACACCTGAATGCTTTTAATATCATCAATCGAGGCATTAGCCGTTTCCGGACTACGAGCGATGATAGGAATTAGATCCTCACCCTCTCTGTATACGCCTACACGTTTGCCCGAAAAATGACTGGTTAAGGCATCTGCTAAATCTTTTCTGGAAACGCCAGCACGGCGACCTTTGGTTTCGGAGTAAATCGGTTCAATAACACTCACCGGATCACGCCAGTCATTTTTTACTGACAAAGTACGCTCGACGCGCATAATGTCAGTGGCCTGATTCGCTAGTTGTCGTAAGACTTTTGGATCGGAGCCTCTAAACTCGGCTTCAATAGCTGAGCCGCCACCCGGTCCTAAGATAAAACGCCATGCCTTGGCATCTGCATCCGGGTAGTTGGCTTTAATAAATGCCTGAATTTCTGGCATCATGGCATCCGTTTTACGGTAATCATCTACCTTCACCAGAAACTGACCGTAAGAACTGTTGGGCGACTCGGGGGAATACGTGAGCATATAACGAATGCCGCCTTGTCCAATCAAGGTCTGCACGGCATTCACGTTATCCAATTCGCTGATAAACGCTTCTATCTCTTTCATGTCCTTTTCAGTGCGCTCGATGCGAGTGCCTTCTGGTAACCAGTAATCTACCACCAGTTGTGGTGTGGTGGACCTGGGGAAAAACCCTTGCGTCATAAATTGCGCGCCCCAAAAAGAGAGAACCAGTAATCCAACGGCGGCAGGGATAATTAACCAACGAATATGCAGTGCGCCGCGCATCATTTTTTTATAGTTGCGGAAAAAAGCACCTTCTTTTTTCTCTTCGGTATTATCTTCGGCTTCAGGAAACAGCACATAACAACTCAGCGGCGTGATTGTAATCGCAAAAAACCAGCTAAACAGTAAGGAAATCATGATCACCCAAAACAAATGACCGGTATATTCTGCTGTTGAACCGGGTGCAAAACCGATTGGCGCAAAGGCAATAATCCCTACAAGCGTTCCACCTAACAGCGGCCATTTTGTCTGGGTCACTATTGTTTTGGCAATCTCAAGCTTCTTAATGCCACGTTGCACACCCACCAAAATTCCCTCGGTGACGACGATGGCATTATCCACCATCATTCCCAATGCAATAATCAATGCGCCCAGAGAAATCCGATGCATGGGGATATCCATTAACTTCATGGTGAGTAGCGTGGCAGCGATGGTTAATAGAAGAATGAAGCCGATGACCATCGCAGAGCGCAAGCCCATAAAAATAAGCAAGGTAACAATGACAATGGCCAAAGCGGCAAAAACGTTGACAACAAAGTCGTCAACCGTTGTTTCAACAACCTCGCCCTGATTATAATAAGTTGAGACGTCCATCCCTAAAGGTCTACGACTGATCGCATCACGAATTTTTTGATCGACCGCTTTACCGATCTCCACCACATTACCGCCAGAGGTACTGGACACGCCTAGCGCGATGGCAAATTTACCATCGTAACGAACGATTTGCTGAGTGGGCGTTTGATATCCACGATACACGTTGGCGATATCACTAAGATAGGTGATTTTGCCTTCAGAAGAGGTCGAAACCAGCAGGTTTTTAATAGATTCAATGGTATCGATGGCGCCTGATGGGTCAATGATCAGTCGTTGGTCGCCAATGCTGACATTGCCTGCGGAGACCACCGCATTTTGCTGACTGAGAATATCGTAAAGCTTCGATACCGACCCGCCTAGCGCTGCCGATTGTTCACGCGTTATTTCAACAAAAATCTGCTCTTGTTGTTCGCCGGCCAATGCGACTTTGCCAACATTCTTAACTTGCAGAATTTCTTTTTGCAGTGCTTTGGCATAGCTGCGTAGTTCTGCGGGGCTGTAGCCTTCACCCGTGATAAAATAAGACCAGCCATAAAGATCCCCAAAATCATCATTCACTAACGGCGTTCCGGTGCCTTGTGGTAACGAGGATTCTGCATCTTTTATTTTATTGCGCAGTTTGGCCCAAACAGTCTGTAAGGCCGCTTTGTTCTTAGAGAATTTAAATTTAATATCAACCGTAATCTCAGACAGACCCGCTGTAGATTTGGACTTTATTTTTTTGACTTCCTGCAATTGCTGCAAGGCCGTTTCCAGCGGTTGTGAAACTTCTGTAGCCACTTCCTCGGGGCTAGCCCCGGGATAAGAGGTAAATATCAAAGCTGTTCTAATGGTAAACTCAGGATCTTCAAACCGCGCCATGGTCTCGTAAGCATTCCAGCCACCAAACAGGCAGATTAAAATAACAATAACACTGAGGATTCTGTTTTTGATGGAAAATTCTGCAATGTTCATGCTTTATCCCTGTTTAAATTTTTTCTGATTAAAAATGATGTGACCTGATTTATTTTGACCATTTAGACACCTTCATTCCTTCAGAGAGTGCAGAAACACCCGATGCAACAATGGCCTCACCCGATTTCAAGCCATTGATGATGCCAACCATTGTTCCCACATTGGCTTCAATCACCACGTTTCTTTTCGAGACCATCATCGTATTTTGATCGACGATCCAGACATATTTTTGCTCGCCATCGGTGGCAACTGCGGTAAGCGGAATACGTATCTTGTTGATATCAGTAATCGATCTACTGGGGTCTCTAAACCAGACGACAGCATTCATCCCAGGCAAGACAATCAAGTCTTCAGGGGGGTCGAAAGTGAATACAACTTCATACGTTTGTGAAGCCAGATCAGCCTCTAAAGACGCTTCTTTGAAGGTGGCGGGGATGCGGAGATCAGATGCCGAATCCAGTACGATATAAGAGTCGGTTGCCGGTGATTTGGATTCCCCAGCTTTGGCAATAATACTTGAAGGTAAATTAATGGTGGCTTCAAGTCCTTCTTTACCTAACAGAGTAATGGCAGGTTTTCCCGGTTGCACGATTTGCCGTTTTTCAATCGATACCTTAGCGATTGCACCTGAATAGGGGGCAGTGAGAACTGAATCCTGCAGGGCCTTTTGTGCTGTGGCGAGCTGGGATTTATTGACATCCCGTTCAGATTCTCGCTGTTCAAGCACACTCCTGGAAATAGCGTCTTGTTTCATCAGCTTTAATGCCCTTTTGTATTCAGCATTAGCATTTTTAAACTGGGCACTTGCAGACTTGAGTTTTGCCTTGAGCTCTCGTTGATCCAGCCTGGCAAGCACCTCTCCTTTTTGGACGCTTTGTGCCTCTATAACCAGCAATTCATTCAGCATTCCACCGACTTCAAAGGCCAGTACCGAAAGTTGTTGTGACTGAATAACCGCAGGATAATTAAGAAATTCAGCGCTGACTGTCTGACCAATTTCGATCAGTTTAGCGGGACGTACCAGTGCTTCTTTGTTTTGCTCGGTCGATACAGTCCCGGAGTCGCAGCCTGCAAGTAGGAAAACAGACGTGAGGGTCAAACAAATACCGGTTAAAGAGTAAATATTAAGACAGGATGGTTTCGTTCGCACTTTATTTTTCTCCGGTTATTAGGCTCTGATCGATAACTCGGGAGAATTAATATTTACTCCCTGTTTCAATAAGAAGGAGTGTACAAAAATAAAGTTTCTTTTCGGTTTGGTTTTAAAAAACTATTACACTCATTTTCTGACAGGTATTTCAAGGATGATCTTACTCATGTACAAACCTAAACCTAACGATGAAGATTTAGTTTTGGTTGTGAAATAAGGCTCAAAAATTTGGTCCACTATTTCTTCAGCTATCCCTCCCGCATCATTCTGTATGCTTATTCTGTTTTTATCGATGATGATGACAATAACCGGCTGCTTTGTGTGCAGGTTGTTATGGCGTGAGTGTAGCGATATTTTAATGTCATTTTTCGGCTATGGTGTAACAGAAGCGGCGTGTAAAACAATTTCATGTCTTGCGGTGGTGGAAAAGGAAATATCCCTGAGTAATTATACCTTGTCAGAAAATAGAATATTAAATGAAGTACGCTGTTTAACCTGGTGCAGCTTTATTTTGGCATTGCAATATTTTTCAAGGATGATTTTGCTCATATACAAACCTAAGCCTAACGATGAAGTTTTAGTTTTGGTTGTAAAATAAGGTTCAAAGATTTGGTCCACTATTTCATCCGCTATCCCTCCCGCATTGTCCTGTATGCTTATTCTGTTTTTATCGATTATGGCGGTAATAACCGGTTGCTTCACCTGCCTGTGGATCAGCGTATCCTGAGCATTTTGAATTAAATTTAAAATAACCTGGGCCAGTTCATTTGGATATGAAACCAATGAAAAATCATTGAGTATTTTTGTGTCGAATACAATACTGTTTTTTTCGAGTGTTGGGCCAATGATATTGTGAACATCTGAAACAACTGACGACACTGAAAAATTTACTTTATCTATGGATTGTTTGTTGAAATTGGTAAAGTCATTGATGGTGTTTGACATGTACTCAAGCTGCAACTGAGATTGATTGAGCGCATCTGGCAAATACTTTTCATCTTTGTATTTATCCTTGATATGCGTTTGCATATTAATAATAAAAACAGAAATTCTATTTAAGGGTTGCCGCCATTGATGAGAAATATTTTCTAGCATATGCCCCATAGAGGCGAGTTTTGCCTGATGGATGAGTATTTCACTCTGCGCCTCTTTTTCTTTTACAATGAGATTTGTCTTGACGAATATTGCATAGGACAGGATTATGGACTCGATAATATTAGCAATAAGACCAAACGGAATGTCAGGATAGAAATCGAAAATATTGAAAGTATTTATCTCAGTCAACCCGACAATTGGCAGAGAAAGCCCCCATCCAAGTGCATAATATTTTGCTGGTTCATAGCCTCTTAGGTATATGAAAAATCCCAACAGAAATAATGGGGATAGCACTAAAGAATAGGGTAAAGTGTAGTGTGAATAGTCACCAGTGATAGTGCTGTACGTAAAATATAGCACTAAAAACCCCATAGTATAATTTATGACAACAGCCATCTTTTTATTATTTACATTTAGTGCCAGGAATTCCTTGGTAAATAGTAATATAGAGATAAATATAATATTTGCACTTAAAATAATGGCAAATTCATTGGTGACTATTGTTTGGGTATTCTGAAGATATATCAGTATAATAAATAGCTTATAAATAGCGTAATACAGATAGCTTTTTTCTTTAGTGACGTTATACCAATGCAAGTTATATAAACATATCATTGATAAGATGCCAAAATAAAAGCCTAAAAAAAGCACTATTAATAATCATCCTTAAGGTTCAGTTTATAGCCAAATCCCGAAACGTTAACAATAGATTCCTTTTTAATTTTATTTCTTAATGAGCTAATCAAAAGCTTGATAGCATTTTTTGAACCACAATAATTGTAGATTATTGCATCAATAGACTCATAGGATGTAGGTTCCGGATGCTTTTCTATCAACAGTTCGAGTAACGCTCTTTCATTTTTAGATAAATTAATGATCTGATCATTACAAATCAGTTCTTTGGTGTAGGTATCATAAAATCCGTTATCGATGATGATTTTTTTTGTATTTGCCTTTTTACAATTCAGATAGTTTGAGGACAGCTTAAGCGCGTCGGTAATTTTCTCAATACTGAGTGGCTTTAATAGATATTGAGTGAGTTGTAGATTGACCGCATGCAGTAAATACTCATCTTTTTTGTAGGCGGTGATGATAATAATTTGAGTGGATAAAGATTTTTTCCTGATTTTTCTTGCCATCTCCAGCCCATTTAATTCTGGCATCTCAATATCCGTAATGACAATATCAGGGTCATGTTTTTGATATTGCTCAAATCCCTTCTGCCCATCTACAGCCGTATATAATACCCTGCATTGTGTTTTAAAATATTTTGATAGCTGCTTTCTGGTGATGGCATCGTCTTCAATGTACAGAATAGAAGCGTCTTTAATTGTTTTCCTGACAGACATTCCTACTTTCCCCTTAAAGTTCAAAAATCAGTGCTCTTTGTTTTGCCAACGTCAATCAATTGTTGGCTGGTAATTCCCAATGAGTAAAAGTGACACGATAATTCAATGACTTTGCCTGGGGGATTTTTGCCCAGATAGTCCAAACTGATTGCGACCCAATGAAAGAGTTTGAATTTTATCTGTTAGAACTATCTGAACAAAAATCCCCCAGGCAAAAATCCGAATGCAGGTGCATTTTCCGGGCTGATATGTTTTGACTTGCAAGCTACTGATCCATAAGGGACTATGGAACAGTACTTGTCCAAAAAATCAGACATCTTGATTTGACACCTTAAACTTACAAATTTAGTCAAAACATTATGTCTGTTAGTACGGCTATTTGCCACGATGAAATATTTCATCGTATTTATTTTCGATAGCCTGTACTTCTTTTTCTGTCAGAGTATTAAATTCTTTCCCGCGTGCACGTTTTAATAGTTTGCCATTATTCTGGCTCAAGAATCTGATCAGCAAATCAACCAGCTTGTCCGGCATATCAATGTAGTTCTTTATGAAGTCGTTCAAAAGATCGTATTTCGTAAGATAATCAACTTCCTCAGGCAGCGTTTTATTAACTGTCTCTTCGACACATTCAAAGAAAAACTCTGCCTGTTTTGTCACATCAAAATAGCGATACAGATCGATAGTCTCATTCAAAACTTCGACATTATTATTCTCAGTAGGTCGCCACTCAATCAAATCAAGTCTAGGCTTTGCAAAATGTTCCAGCGTTTGCCTGTAATCATCAATGCTTTCCAGAATAACAGCGGATACCGGAAAGACTAAACCTTTTGGCACAAACCCCTTTTCGGCCAAAACATGATGAAACAAATAGCGATGGATACGGCCATTACCGTCTTCGAATGGGTGAATAAACACAAAGCCAAATGCAATCAGCGTTGCTGTTAGCACGGCATCATAATCGCTATCGTTTAATAGCTGGTAAGTCTCTATCAACCCTGAAAGAAGGCTTTCCAAATCCTCAGCCTGCGCTGAGATATGAACGGGCATTGGCATACCGGTTACACGATCATGATCACCGACAAAGCCACCTTCAATACGGCATCCTGGCATGATGAAACGACTGTCGGCAATCACAATGGTTGAAGGTACTCAAGTTCATCGACGCTTAATTTACGCTGTCCAGCTTCACCGATAATTTTCCCCCATCGTTCAATACGGTTATGAGGTGGGGCTTCTCCTTCAATCGTATAAGACGCCTTAGAGTCTTTAAGTAACAGGAACGCCGCAGCGCGGCTCAGTAAATCAGCATGTGTTTTGCCAATATGATCTACCCCCGCTTGTAAAAGGTCCATGGCGATATATTGATCAAGTTTTTCAGTTCGTCTGATCAGTGGACTGAACTCACGAGTACCCGGCAAGTTGTTACGAACACGGTGCCGTTTGGAATCACGGGAAGCTGCGGCATATTGCAAGCTGTCATTAATCAGGGGAACGAAATTCCCCTGCCGGGTATCGCCTAGTTCGAGGGTTGCTCCGGTAAGCCATTCGTATAAGAACCAAATGCGTCGGCTATAGGCACCTGTTAGCTCTGCCCAGACGATATTGGCAATGTCCTGTGGATCAATGTCGTCAAACAACCCGTTGAGAACCGCCAGATCAACGCCTTCATACTTGAGTGCAAAGGTAAGATGGCTTTGCAGCGTATCCTCGGGCTTATGGCGTGGCGTGAACAGTTGCCAACGTCCTTTCTCGACCTTTCTGTGTTTTGTGCGTATGGCACAAAGAGTATCCGGTGCAGGTACAAGTAGCTCATGCCCAGCAATTAATGCGGCATACCCAGCATATGTCTCCCCCTCTTCCAGCACTGGAAAAGCGTGAAAAACCTTTATACCTCCTGATTTTAGGTTATATACAGCCATTATCGTGAATTTTGGTTAGAGATTATCGTTCTGCATCTTCGCATGAAAAATGATTACAACCAGATATTATTGTGAAAAACAATATTTAGCATGCCATTTTTAAAAGGTCTATTTTCCCGCCTCAAAGCTGGTAAAAAGCCACGCCCCTTCATCCATTCGGCTATGGCTGGCCGCTATCGCACACAGGTGAAGGCGCTATGTTTTGCATTGGAAGAGCGAGAAGACGGGGAACCCAGGGAGCATGCACTAGGGCTAATCGAGAAAATCGTGCTCGCGAAAAGGCAAAAAACGACCTGCAAATCGATCTCTATGACGATCTGGCCGGAATATTAAGTATTGCGCAGGAAAAGAAGGATATGGGAGAATTAAAAAGGTTCCATCTGTTATCTGCAAATGATAACAAGCTCAAGGCTCTCACAAATTGAGTTGGTAGCGGGGGCAGGATTCGAACCTGCGACCTTCGGGTTATGAGCCCGACGAGCTGCCAGACTGCTCCACCCCGCATCCGACAAGCGCGTATACTACTTAGCTAAGAGGGTAATTACAAGGCTTTCCGGTTAAATCCTTTAAATATTCAGGCAGTAATTATTAACTCTTTGTAAATGACGAAAGCAGCGGGTTTTTCAGCCACACAGTCATCATGCCAGGGTGAGAGACAATATCTTAATCTACAACGAAAACGCCGCAAGACAGCTGGTAAAAATAATTCCTGGGAAAATTCCAAATACCAAGATAATAATCCCGTTCAGTCCCAGGACGATCTGTGTATCGAATGGTGTTGCCATTTGTGTTTTTATTTCAGGTGAGTCAAAGAACATAAACTTGATGGCGCGCAGATAATAAAAAGCACCTAATACGGACATAAATACCGCAAGCAGCGCTATCCACAAATAGCCTGCAGTTATAATCTCACGCAGTACTAACAGTTTTGCATAAAATCCTACTGTTGGCGGCACACCCGTCATGGATAAAAGCACTACCAGCAATACCAGCGCCAGGCCAGGGCTTCTCTGAAAGAGTCCCTTCAGATCATGCAGAGTTTCTATTTCCTGCTGTCTGTTGTTCATAAGCAGCAGTGCGCCAAAGGCGGCCAGTGATGTAAAGGCATAAGTTATGGTGTAAAACATAGCAGATGCATAGCCCTGCTCGGTTCCACTAATCACGCCCAACAGCAAGAAACCAACATGAGAAATAGTGGAGTAGGCCAGCATTCGCTTAAAACTGGTTTGAGCAATTGCGATCAGGTTACCCGCCGCGATGGATAACACGGCCAGAGCAATCAACATCAATTGCCAATCACTATGCATCGGTTGCAGGGCGTCACTGAGGAGGCGGATTATCAATGCGAATGCAGCAATTTTAGGTGCGCTTGAAATAAACAAAGTAACCGATGTGGGCGCGCCGTCATAAATATCCGGCACCCACATGTGGAATGGAACTGCACCTAATTTAAAGGCAATGCCCACAACAATAAATACCAAGCCGAAACGTGCGGCCAGATTCCCTTGTGTATCGCTGGATACAACCGAATTGATAATATCCAGATTGAGGCTTCCGCTGCCACCGTACAGCATTGACATACCATATAGCAGCATGCCTGAGGCCAGCGCGCCAAGCACAAAGTACTTCATTGCCGCTTCAGATGCCCTTGCATTTTCGCGGTTGAAAGCGACCATCGCGTAAAGCGATAATGAAAGCAATTCAAGTCCCAGGTAGATTGAAAGCAGGTTATTGGCTGACACCATAATCAGCATGCCCATCGTTGCTGTCAGCCCCAGAACATAATATTCCCCCTCCGGCATGTTTCTATAATTTATATACTCACGGGAATACAAAAATATAGCCATCACAATGCCAACAATCCAGGCCTTTAGATTGACACTCAGCGGATCAACTATATAGGCATCATAAAACGCTAAACGGGTATCGGTTATGGAAGATTGTGAGAAACAGGCAATCAATGTAACAAGCAGTGCCACTTGAGTCAGCAGATAGGTATAACCCTGCTTGCTTTTTGGTAGGTAAAGGTCGGTAACAAGGACCAGGCATGCCATACCTAAAAGTACAATCTCTGGCAATGCGAGTAATGTTTCGTTCATGAACTGCTCATAATTAGTCGTTTTATTAAAATCCAGTAGAGATTATCAAGAGACCGCTAGAGTTTACTGTTGGTCATCTGATTAATCAGATTTTCAATTGAACTGTGCATTAAATCCACCAAGAGGTCTGGCCACAGACCAAAAGCCAATACCAATACTGCAAGCAAGGAGAGCATGATGAATTCACGCGGGTTTATATCTTTTAGGGCGGCGACATTATCATTAACGACTTCGCCGAAAATAACCCGTTTCACCATCCACAAGGTATAGGCTGCACCCAGAATCAAGGTGGAAGCGGCAAGAAATGCATACCAGAAATTTGCGCTAAAGCTAGCCAATATAACCATAAATTCGCCAACAAAGCCTGATGTTCCCGGCAAGCCCGCGTTAGCCATGGCGAAAAATACCATAAACGCCGCAAAATAAGGCATGGTGTTAACCACACCACCGTAATCAGCAATCAGGCGGGAATGCAGTCGATCATACATTACACCCACACATAAAAACATGGCCGCCGATATAAAACCATGGGAGATCATCTGCACCATAGCGCCTTCAAGTCCAAGAGCCGCAGCATCGGTATTGCCAGTGGCGTTGATTGCCTGAAAAACAAGAAACAGTCCCAGCGTAACAAAGCCCATATGCGAGATAGAGGAATAAGCGATAAGCTTTTTCATATCCAGTTGCACCAGAGCGACAAAGCCAATATAGACAATCGCAATTAATGATAATGTGATCATTAACCAATCCAGTGAAAGACTGGCATCCGGGGTCACTGGCAGGCTGAAACGGAAAAAACCATAACCGCCCATCTTCAGCATGATGGCCGCTAACACTGCGGAGCCTGCCGTGGGTGCTTCAACGTGAGCATCAGGCAGCCAAGTGTGTACAGGCCACATCGGGATTTTTACTGCAAAAGCAAGCAAAAAGGCGAGAAATATCCAAAGTTGCTGTGTCTCGTCCAGCTGCAGTTTATGCATTTCCAAAATTGAGAAACTGCCGTTTTGGTAGGACATATAAATAAAAGCAACCAGCATAAACACTGATCCAAGAAAGGTATAGAGGAAAAACTTGATGGTGGCGTAGACACGATTCACCCCACCCCATATCCCAATAATCAGAAACATGGGAATCAAAGTGGCTTCCCAGAAAATATAAAACAGAATCGCATCCAATGATGAAAACACGCCTATCATCAAGCCGGTCATTATCTGAAATGAACCAAGGTACATAGCTGGCTTGTCTTTGATCACTTCCCAGGCTGAGATAACAACGACAATATTGATAAAGGTTGTGAGGATAATCAGTGGCAGAGATATTCCGTCTATACCAATAAAGTATTCGATTCCGAAACCAGGCAACCAGGGGGATTTCTCAACAAACTGCATCTGGGCGGTTTCGCTGCTGAAACCAGATAACAGACTCAGACTCAGAGTAAAAGTAAGCAATGCAACCAGCAAAGCTGCACGTTTAGAGAGTTCTTCGCCCAAGACGAAAATAATCACGCCACCGAGGATAGGAAAGCCGATAACAACACTTAACAGGGGCCAATCTGAAAAAATTAATGCCTGTTCCACTAAATTCCGCCTACGCGATTAATTAAAGATGCCATTTTTATGACCTTGTATCCAAAAGACAGCTATATAACAACAAACCAGGTCAGCAATACCAATACACCGATGATCATGGCAAACGCGTAGTGGTATAAATAGCCAGTTTGCAGAAATCGGGTTACTGCCGCCAATGCGCCAATGCTTTTAGCCGAGCCATTTACCATACTTCCATCAATAATTTTCTCATCACCTGTCTGCCAAAAGAATAGCCCTATGCCTTTGGCGCCGCCGGCAAATATTTTTTGATTGAAGTCATCAAAACCGTATTTATTTTCAAGTAATTTATGCAACCGTGGAACTATATTTTCAATTTTCCCGGCTATCGAGGGTTTGAATAAGTAAATAAACCAAGCACAAAAGACACCCAATGCAGCCAGATAAATAGCCGGAGAATGAAAGGCATGGGTAATAAAAGCAATCGGTCCATGATATTCGGCGCCTATCTCGGCAATAACATTGTGAGATTCCTGCACAACGATTGCACCATCAAAGTAGTCACCAAATATGACCGAGCTGATCGTTAAACCACCAATAACGAGTGAAGGGACAGCCAATGCAATGAGTGGAAACGTGATCACTTTCGGGGGTTCATGGCAGTGTTCTTTTGTATGCTCATCCATTCGGGTTTTGCCATGAAAAACCAGAAAAAACATCCGAAATGAGTATAAGGCGGTAATAAAAACACCCGCCAGGACCGCTGGATATGCCAACCATGACGCACCTGGAATACTCGATGCATGTACAGCTTCAATGATGGTGTCTTTTGAGAAAAATCCGGAAGTACCCGGAAAACCGATCAAAGCCAACGATCCGATCAGTGATGTCCAATAAGTAATTGGCAGATACTTGCGTAAACCACCCATCTTACGGATATCCTGTTCATGGTGAAGGGCAATAATTACCGAGCCAGCAGCGAGAAAAAGCAAAGCTTTGAAAAACGCATGTGTCATCAGATGAAAAATTGCGGCTGAGTATGCCGAAACACCCAACGCCACTGTCATATAGCCAAGCTGAGACAAGGTTGAATAGGCAACAACACGTTTTATATCGTTTTGGACAATACCAACCAATCCCATTAAGAAGGCCGTTAGCGAACCAATCACCAAAACAAAACTCAATGCGGTTTCGCTATATTCAAACAACGGTGACATTCTGGCTACCATAAAGATGCCTGCTGTTACCATGGTTGCAGCATGGATCAAGGCTGATATGGGGGTCGGTCCTTCCATCGAATCAGGTAACCATACATGCAAGGGTACTTGCGCAGATTTTCCCATTGCGCCAATAAACAAGAAAATACAAATAACGGACATTAAAGCCCATTCAGTGCCTGGAATAATACTGATTGTTTGCTCTGCCAGTTGCGGCGCCAGTTGAAATACTTCGCTGTAGTCCAGACTACCTGCGTATTTATAAATGGCGGCAATACCCAGCAAGAAACCAAAGTCCCCAACCCGGTTGACCAGAAACGCCTTCATATTTGCAAATATTGCAGTCTCTCGTGTGTACCAGAATCCGATTAAGAGGTAGGAGACTAACCCCACGGCTTCCCAGCCGAAAAACAACTGCATAAAGTTGTTCGACATTACCAGCATCAGCATGGAAAAAGTAAACAACGAAATGTAACTGAAGAACCTTTGATAACCCGGGTCATCATGCATATAGCCGATGGTATAAATATGCACCATCAATGATACCGAGGTAACCACGGTCATCATCAATACGGTTAATTTATCAATTAAAAAACCAACTTCAAACGTAATACCACCACTGACCATCCAGGTATAAATTGTCTCGTTAAAGGGTTCTGCACCATCCAGGGCAAACTGCTTGAGTGCCAGCAATGACAGGAGAAATGAAATGCTGACCCCCGCGATAGAAATTCTGTGTGAGAGTGTCCGACCCAGCTTTTTACCAAAAAAACCTGCCAATATTGCCCCCAACAGAGGCGCCAAGGGTATGATTAGATAGAATGCTTTCACAATTAACCCTTAAGTTCGTCCAGTTCAGTTACATTGATCGTATTGCGATTTCGAAACAACAGAATCAGGATAGCCAAACCAATCGCAGCCTCAGCGGCGGCAACCGTGAGAATAAAAAACACAAAGACCTGACCAACAGCGTCTTCCCGATAATGCGAGAAGGCGATAAAATTCATATTGACTGCCAATAACATCAGTTCAATAGACATTAATAATATAATGACGTTTTTTCGATTAAGAAAAATGCCCGTCACGCTTAAGGCAAAAAGCAATCCACCAATAATAAGGTAATAAGACAGCGGGATCATGTGTTCTTTTTCTCCGCATCCATCTTAATAATTCTCAAGCGATCAGATTTTTTTACTCGAACCTGTTTGGATGGATTTTGATACTTTGTTTTTGGTCGTTTTCTCATCGTTAACCCGATTGCTGCAACAATGGCTACCAACAATATTACCGCTGCAATCTCAAACTGAAATAAATATTGCGTATATAATAATTCTCCTAACTGCTCTGTATTGCTGTATTGTGCCCCTCGTCCCGGTGGTTTGGGAAAATTTTCGGCGCTGAAAAAATCCCGACTCAGAATCATTATCAACTCAACGGCCATGATCAGACCTACGCCAATCGCCACAGGTAAGTAGCTGGCAAAACCCTCGTTAAGCGGTGTCAAGTTGATATCGAGCATCATGACCACAAACAGAAACAATACCATCACGGCACCGACATACACCAATACCAAGGTAATGGCGAGAAATTCAGCCTCTAACAAAATCCAGATGCCGGCACAGGTAAAAAACGTTAGAACCAGAAATAACGCTGCATACACAGGGTTACGTACAGTGATTACCGCGGTCGCTGAGGCGAGCGTAATCGCTGCAAAAACAAAAAAAATGAATAGCTGTAAAGTCACTGAATCTTTACTCGTTGTACGTTATCGATATTTCGCATCAGCCGCCCTATCCTGTGCAATCTGTACCTCGCACTTGTCACCAATGGCCAACAATTTGTCTTTACTCATGATTTGCTCGCCCGGTTTCTCAAAGTGGTATTCAAAAATTCTTGTCAACACGATTGAATCAACTGGACAGGCCTCTTCACAATAACCACAATAAATGCACTTAAACAAATCTATATCGTAGCGGGTTGTTCTGCGCGTATTATCGTCGCGCTCTTCCGATTCGATGGTTATTGCCAATGCCGGACAAACCGCCTCGCACAACTTACAAGCAATACAGCGCTCTTCACCATTTGGGTAGCGGCGTAGTGCATGTAAGCCCCTGAATCGGGGTGATAGAGGTGTTTTTTGCTCTGGATATTGAACGGTGAGCTTTCTGCGGAAAAAATACTTTCCGGTAACCCCCATCCCCTTTAGCAATTCAAAAAGCGTAAAGCTCTTAATATATGATTTTATTTGACCACTCATTTTGTCTTCAACCCGTCTGTCTCAAAGCAAACCACGGTTCAACATTAAAGTAAACGGCAACCCCGATCACCGCAATCCAGACAATGGTCACTGGAATAAATATCTTCCATCCAAGACGCATGATCTGGTCATAACGATAGCGTGGAAAGGTTGCTCGAAACCAGAGAAAAAACAGCAGCATTAATGCAGTTTTACTCAGAAACCAAAAAATGCCATCACCAACACCCGCAATCGGTGATAACCATCCACCCAGAAACATGATTGCAGTCAATGCCGCAATCATAATCATATTGGCATATTCTGCTAAAAAGAAAACAGCGAAGGCCATGCCTGAATAATCAACATGGAACCCGGCGACGATTTCAGATTCACCCTCTGCTACATCAAAAGGCGCACGGTTGGTTTCGGCTACACCGGATATAAAATAAACCAGAAACAAAGGGAACAGTGGAATGATAAACCAGTGAAAGACCCCACCCGACTGCGCTTCAATAATGGCTCCCAGGTTCAGGCTGCCACTGAGCATGATGACGCCCACAAGCGCAAAACCCATAGCAATTTCATAGGAGACAATCTGTGCAGCAGAGCGCATGGCACCGATAAATGCATACTTTGAGTTGGATGCCCAACCCGCAATAATAACGCCGTAGACGCCTATTGAGGTCATGGCTAATATATAAAGTAGCCCGGCATTGATATCCGTTACTATCAGATTGCCGGAAAACGGGATTACCGCCCATGCGGCAAGTGCTGGTGCGAGGGATAAAATGGGAGCCACAATGAAAAGGAATTTTGATGAATTATCAGGAATAATTATTTCCTTCGTCATCAATTTAAACATATCGGCAAAAGGTTGCAACAATCCCTTGAAACCCACCCTGTTCGGCCCAATACGAATTTGCATATAACCGATGATCTTTCTTTCTGCGTAGGTCAAATAGGCGACCGCCACCAACAGCGGCACCACCAGCAGCAGAATTTTGCCTACAATGATTAAAAATGTAATCAGTAGATCAATCATAATAACTTACACTTTTTCCAGTTCAGTGTGTATATCAGGATTTCCCAAACCACTGGTTTGAATCACGCCGGTAGGCAGCCCTACACAGCCTGAAGGTATAGCATCATCTATACGTAGTGTTAATTCCATGGAAAAATTACTTTCCTGTCGGGCCTTAACGTTATCACCATTTATCAGTTTAAGTGATTCAGCCAGGCTTGGATGTATGGATGCATAGATTTTTGCATCACTTGTATTTTGCAATGCTGTCGCCCGACGAACAATCGGGTCTGTTGAGTAGATGGGGGTTGTACCAACCCGATATACTGCATCGCTTTTACTATCTGGCCAGACCGATTGTTGCAGCTCGCATTGGTTATCAAGTTTTATTGATTCACACGCTGTTTTTAGATCTTGTCGAATTTGCTCGGACGATTCGTAGTCGAAACCTTCTTTTTCCAACAGTGAAGCAATCGATCTCAAAATCTTCCAACCCGGCCGCGAACTGCCTAACGGTGATACTGCCCCCCTGCAGAACTGCCATCTACCGCTTGCATTAACGTAGGTGCCGGATGATTCAGTAAACACGGATTGTGGTAATACAATATCTGCGTACGCTTGTATTGATTCAGAAACAAAATTGCTGATAACAATAACTTTTCCCGCATCTTTAATCGCAAGCATGGCGGCAGCCGGATTTGCAGCATCGAGTTCTGGCTCCACGCCCATCAGGATTAAGGCTTTATTTGAACCACTCAATATCTCCCAGGCTGTCTTACCTGCTGCAGAAACAGACACACCACCTTCCTTTCTATGCGGAATACAACCACTCAGCCAGGCTCCGCAGGTATTTCCTGCTTCCGGCAAATAGACCAACTGTGAACCTGTAGCTTCAGCAAGTTCTGCGGCGATTAACCGAATTAAGGAATAATGCGCTGAGGACACCACCTGAGGACCAAGCACTACATGACTATGCTCTTCTCTATTCAGTGATTTTGCAATGCGCTCATGCTTCTCAAGCGGGTTAAGCCGAGGCATGGAAGTAATTGTATTCAGTGATGCACCAGCCGCTTTCGCGATGGCTGCCAGATCCAGTAAGAAATTCTGCGGGCTGGCAGCGATATGCTCAAAAGCATCGAAATGAAGTGGCACTTTAAGCGTATTGAGTAGTGAAATCTGAGCGCCATCAAGTGCTGCTTTTCTGAGTCTCAGGCCCGCGATAGGGTGCTCTTTGCGAATATTCGAACCAATCAACAGCGCTGCTTTCAAATTCTCCAGACCACTGATTTCCATACCTAACCAGGGCATAACCGGCGCGAATTCCTGATCCTGAAAATCCATCTGACCGATTCGGTGATCAATATTACTGGAGCCGGTTGAACGGACTAATTTCTGTGCCAGGTATTGTTCCTCAATCGTTGCATAGGCTGAGACAATCGCGCTTAGCTCACTATCAGCCGCCTCAATGGCTGCAACCGTATGATTTAATGCGGTTTCCCAATCACAGGTCTGTAATTTACCATCGATACGAAGCAAAGGTGTTAACGCTCGGTCGGCTGCGTTTAATCCCTGATAGGCAAATCGGTCACGATCCGAAATCCAGACTTCATTTACCGCTTCATTTTCTCTGGGAACAACTCTGTTTATCACACCTTTATCAGTATGAATGAAAGTATTTGCACCCATACTGTCATGTGGTGAGATGGATTCATGCTGGGATAATTCCCACGCCCTTGAAGAAAAACGTGACGGCTTCGCGGTAAGCGCACCCACAGGACATAAATCGATAATATTACCTGAGAGTTCAGAAACCACACTTTTCTCTATATAGGTGCCAATGCGTAGATTTTCTCCACGCCCGGTAGCACCCAATTCGCGCACACCCGCAATTTCTTCACCAAACCGAACACATCGGGTGCAGTGTATACATCGTGTCATTTCAGTTGCGATCAACGGACCAATGTACTTATCCATTACAACCCGTTTGCCTTCTACATAATCAGAGGCGCTTTCACCATAACTCAATGCAACATCCTGCAATTCACACTCACCACCCTGATCACATACCGGGCAATCCAGTGGGTGGTTGATCAGGAGAAACTCCATGGTTCCTTTTTGCGCATTTTTTGCCAGTTCAGATCGCGTATGAACCACCATGTTCGGCATAACCGGAGTCGCGCAAGCCGGTAGCGGTTTAGGCGCTTTCTCTACATCAACCAGACACATGCGACAATTGGCCGCCACGGATAGTTTTTTGTGATAACAAAACCGGGGAACGTCGATCCCGGCCTGATCAGTGACCTCGATTAACATCTGCCCTTTACGGGCTTGCAGTTTCGTTCCATCAACGGTTATTTGAATTAAATCATCACTCATTTTTCAGTATCACTGTCAGGCCGCAGCACCTAATTTATCCACTATAAGGCTACGATTATGTTCAATATAGTATTCAAATTCATGTCGGTAGTGCTTGAGAATTCCCTGCACAGGCATCGCAGCAGCATCACCGAGTGCGCATATCGTGCGACCCGCAATTTTACCGGCTATATCTTCGAGTTTGTCGAGATCCTCTGATTTTCCTTTGCCTTCGATTATTCGGGTAATCACTCGATACATCCAGCCAGTCCCCTCTCTACAGGGTGTGCATTGACCACATGATTCTGAATAATAAAAGCGCGAGATTCGTTGCAAAACCTTAACCATATCGGTAGTTTCATCCATGACGATAACCGCACCTGAACCCAGCATTGATCCTACTTTGGATATAGCGTCATAATCCATATTCACTGCCATCATCTGTTCACCGGGAACAACGGGAACAGAAGAACCCCCAGGAATGACTGCCTTAAGTTCATGGCCGGATCTCATTCCACCTGCCAGATCCAGAAGTTGGCTGAAAGGTGTTCCTAGGGCAATCTCAAAATTGCCCGGCTTCGCCACATGACCGGATACAGAGAACAACTTCTGCCCACCGGCACTTTCAATACCGAGATTCGAAAACCACCCTGAGCCGTTGCGAATAATCGGCGGAACCGATGCGATAGACTCGGTGTTATTAATAGTTGTCGGATGGCCGTATAGTCCATAATTGGCAGGAAATGGCGGTTTAAAACGTGGTTGACCTTTTTTCCCCTCCAGTGATTCGAGTAAAGCGGTTTCTTCTCCGCAGATATAAGCACCTGCTCCCAGGCTTGCATGCAGTGTTACATTGATCCCTTTATCCCTTATGTTCTCTCCCAACCATTTATTATCATAGGCTTCTTTCAGTGCCTGGGTAAATCGGATATAGGGTTCATCCATAAACTCACCTCGCAAATAGTTATAGGCTACTGTGGCACCTATCGCATAGCTGGCGATTGCCATACCCTCGACCACAGCATGTGGATTAAAACGAAGAATATCCCGATCCTTGCAGGTTCCAGGTTCAGACTCATCTGAGTTTACAACCAAATAATTTTGCCCGCCGTCAGGCTTGGGCATAAAACTCCATTTCAGGCCGGTTGGAAACCCCGCGCCTCCACGACCTCGCAAACCAGACGCTTTAACCAACTCGATAACATCAGCAGGGCTTAGATTTTCTTCGAGAATTTTATTCCATGCTTTATAACCACCAACCTTGAGGTAATTTTCGTAGCTGTGCGGCGTTTCAAATTCAAGCGTTGTGAAACAAATTTGATTTTGCAACATTGCCATTACCTATTCCAACCCATCCAAAATTTCATCAAGTTTTTCCGGGGTCAGCGCCGTGTGATAAACATGGTCGACTTGCATCATCGGCCCCTCCGAACAGGCTGCCAGACACTCCTCTTCAATCTTCAGATAAATCCGTCCATCGGCTGTGCTTTCGCCAAGTTTAATACCCAGTTTTTTCTCTACATGATCAACAATCGTGTCGCTACCCATCAACATACAGCTGATGTTTGTACAAATCGAAACGTTGTGACGGGCTACAGGTTTTAACTCGAACATGGAATAAAAACTCGCGACCTCATAAACAGCAATCTTGTCCATGCCAATATATTCGGCAACTTCGTCCATTAGTTGTGTAGTAAGAAATCCTTTATTTTGATGTTGAGCCGCACGCAGAGCCGCAAGTATTGCAGAACGTCTTTGGTCTTTAGGATAACGACCTAACCATTCATCAATTTGCGCAATGGTATGTGTTGTTAAAATCTGCTTATCAGTGGACATCATCGGTCAATTTCTCCGAATACAATATCCTGAGTACCGATGATAGCGACCACGTCTGATAACATATGTCCTCGCGCCATTTCATCCATAGCCGACATATGTGCAAATCCCGGTGCTCGGATTTTTACCCGGTACGGCTTGTTTGCCCCGTCAGAGAGCAGGTAGATTCCAAATTCACCCTTGGGGTGTTCAACTGCTGCATAAGTTTCACCGAGGGGGACACAGTACCCTTCTGTGAATAACTTAAAATGGTGGATCAGCGATTCCATTCCTTCCTTCATTTCAGTCCGACGAGGCGGCGCTACTTTATGATCATCCACTATTACAGGTCCGGGATTTTCATTTAACCAGATAATACATTGTTTAATGATTCTGTTGGATTGACGCATCTCCTCCATACGTACCAGATAACGATCATAACTGTCACCGTTAGTACCAACCGGAATATCGAATTCCATTTTGTCATAGACTGCGTAAGGCTGCTTTTTACGTAAATCCCACTCGATTCCAGAGCCGCGCAACATCGGACCCGTAAAACCCAGTTGTAAGGCTCGCTCCGCAGAGACTATGCCAATATCAACCAGTCTTTGTTTCCAGATGCGGTTATCGGTAAGTAGTGTTTCGTATTCATCAACATAACCTTCAAAGCGTTGCGTAAAATCATCAATAAAATCAAGCAGACTGCCTTCTCTGTTTTTATTGAGCCGCTTGGCTTGCGCTTTACTTCGCCAGCGGTTGTTCTCATACTGAGCCATTGTATCAGGCAGATCTCTCGCCACCCCTCCAGGCCTGTAATAGGCGGCGTGCAAGCGAGTCCCTGATACGGCTTCATAGACGTCAAGCAAGTCTTCACGCTCACGAAATGCATAAAGAAACATGGTCATTGCGCCCACATCAAGACCATGGGCACCTATCCAGAGAAGGTGATTGAGTAAACGTGTAATTTCATCGAACATGACACGGATATATTGTGCCCGTTCGGGGATTTCCACACCTAACAAATTTTCTATTGCCATCACATAGGCGTGTTCGTTACACATCATCGACATATAATCGAGCCGATCCATGTAGCCAATACTTTGGTTATAAGGTTTGCTTTCAACCAGCTTCTCGGTACCGCGATGAAGTAGCCCAATATGCGGATCCACCCTTTCAACGACTTCGCCATCCAATTCCAGTATTAACCGTAATACACCATGGGCGGCAGGATGTTGCGGCCCGAAATTAAGGGTATAGTTGCGAATCTCAGGCATCTTTTAGCGCCTCAATCGATTCGGAGTCTGAGCTTCCACTTCTTCTTATGACCCGGGGCACCAGCACCCGTGGTTCGATAGTGACAGGCTGATAGATGACACGCTGCTGTTTTGGATCGTAGCGCATTTCAACATTTCCAATCAGTGGGAAGTCTTTTCGGAAGGGATGACCAACAAAGCCATAATCGGTAAGAATCCGTCTTAAATCCTCATGCCCATCAAACAAAATACCGTAGAGGTCAAATGCTTCCCTTTCGTTCCAGTCTGCAGAACTCCAAACCTGGGAGAGTGACGGAACAATAGGCATATCTGAATCCTCTGCATAACAACGAATTCTTAAACGATGATTGTGCGCATAGGAAAGTAGATGGATGATAACTGCAAAACGTGGGTTTTCGGATTTCGCGACTTCAGTTTCATCACCAAAATTGAGATAACCAGCTGTCACAGGTGCAACTGCTCTACTAAACCCAGAACCACTGGATGTATCTTCAGACCATTCCGCCAAGCCAAACTGCAGGTAGTCCACGCCACATAAATCGATCAATTGCTCGAATTTAAAATCGGCTTCATCTCGTAAAGCCAGACAGACCTGCAATAGATTTTCCGCTGTAACCAGCACCGTGACTTCCCTTTTTTCGATCGTGCAATTCTCAATTTGCTGACCAAATCGGGTTTTTAGCATATCAGCCAAGCGAACAGACGGGTTACTCATAATTGGTTTGTCATTGCTCAACGAGCGATTGTATTAGTGTTTCGAATTTTATTTTGCAACTGCAATATGCCGTATAATAATGCCTCAGCAGTAGGTGGACAACCTGGTACATAAATATCCACAGGAACAATACGATCACAGCCTCTAACTACTGCATAGGAGTAGTGATAATACCCACCCCCATTGGCACATGAACCCATGGAAATAACCCACTTGGGATCGGGCATTTGATCGTATACCTTTCTCATGGGTGCTGCCATTTTATTGGTGAGTGTACCGGCAACAATCATTACATCTGATTGTCTTGGACTGGGACGAAATACAATTCCGAAACGATCAAGGTCATATCGGGATGCACCTGCTTGCATCATTTCTACAGCACAGCATGCCAACCCAAAAGTCATCGGCCACATGGAACCAGTCCTGGCCCAATTGATTAACTTGTCTGCAGAGGTTGTCACAAACCCTTGTTCCAAAACACCTTCTATTCCCATTCAAGAGCCCCCTTTTTCCATTCGTAGATAAAACCAATCACGAGTATCCCAAGAAACAACGCCATGGCAAGAAAACCGGCCCCTCCCAGTTTGTCGAGGACAACCGCCCAGGGAAACAAAAACGCAATCTCAAGGTCAAAAATAATAAAAAGGATAGCAACAAGATAATAGCGAATATCAAATTTCATCCGTGCATCTTCGAATGCCTCAAAGCCGCATTCATAAGGTGAATTCTTTTCGCTATTCGGTTTACTGGGCCCGATAAACCAACCAGCACCGATAAGGACGATCCCCATCACCAGACCAATTGCAATGAATATCAAAATAGGAAAGTAATTTTCAAGCACCGGAATTTGTTCCTTTGCTGGATTTATGAAGTTTAATAACTTTTCTAGGGCAATGTTTTCAGCAGCCCAATATGATGATCGAGATCACCCATCGCGGGTGGGTGCAATCCTGAAAATCCCCAAATCAGGGAATTCATGCACTCAAAAACTCAGGTTGGAATATACAGAAATTGCGCTCAAATAGATAGATCTGAGGGGTGAATCTTTTGCAGTACTATCGCTATCCAGTGGGTCTTCTTGCTATTGCTGCCTATCCTCTAAAGGAATGTATAGCTACAATAATATAGACATTAATTCATTCGATAAATATCAGAAATTCAAAGCTCAGGAGGTTAACACCAAGCTGCGTGTATAAAGCAAGCCAGCGTATTTTCCGCCCAATAGCGTTATTGTTCGCTTAAATAGAAGACTACATGATACTCACAATGCCTTGCTGAACAAAAAACAGGTGCCAGCAGAACGTACGGAGTAATTGAGACAGGTCCTAGTTATTGGTGCCGACGCCCGGACTCGAACCGGGACGACTTGCGTCACTACCCCCTCAAGATAGCGTGTCTACCAATTCCACCACGTCGGCAATTTTCAGGAAAGCGCAGAATATCTATTCTACTTTAGGCGCAAGCGGGACATCTGATTCAAACTGAGAAGGTGCGGGTGCGCTAGGAAGATCAGACTCAGACTTCTCTTTAAGTGTATCTTCTTCGGTTGGTATAGCCTGGATCTGATCAGCTTTCGGCAGATCGATTCCTTCCAAGACACTCCTACTTGCAGTCTCTCTATGCGCTGCCAGATAGAACAATGCGAGGCTTGTAATAAAAAATGCCAGGGCAACACCTGTTGTCATTCTGGTAAGAAAAGATGCTGAACCTTTAGCGCCAAAAACAGTGGATGATGCACCGCTGCCAAACGCCGCACCCGCATCAGCACCTTTACCATGCTGGATAAGGACCAGCCCTATTACCAGCATCGCTAAAACAACATGTACGACTAAGACTATTGATTGCATATTTTATCTTGTTCCAGATGCCGCTGCACAAATCGACAAAAAATCTTTACTGTTAAGCGCCGCGCCACCTATTAATCCACCATCGATGTCCTGCATGGAAAACAGTTCATCAGCGTTATCCGGTTTGACACTACCACCGTATAAAATGCGCAGACCGTCTGCCATTTCTTCATTAAGTCGAGCAATTTTTTCACGAATAAACCCATGCATCTGCTGAGCCTGTTCCGGGCTTGCTGTTTTGCCTGTACCTATCGCCCAAACAGGTTCATAAGCCACTACACAGTTTTTTAAAGCATCTATTCCAGCCAGCTCTATAACAGCATCCAACTGCTCACCCACTATTTTCTCAGTCACCCCGCTCTCGCGCTGTTCCAGTGATTCACCTACACAAAGTATGGGTGATAGACCCGCTTCCTGTACTGAGATAAATTTTTCTGCAACCACATTGTTGGAATCAGCAAAAAAACTGCGCCTTTCAGAATGTCCAATAATGACGTAACGGCAGTTGAATTCTGACAGCATGGAAGTTGAAACTTCACCCGTAAACGCACCTGATTCCTGAACAGATGCATCTTGAGCCCCCAATATAACATTACTGTCGCTGACAATCTCTTGAACCAAAGGGATGTGAAGATAGACCGGGCAAATTAATACCTCTACAGCAGCATTCGGTGAGCCCGCCACTATATCGTTAGCCAGCAAAGCCGCGCTCTCGCGACTTCCGTTTAACTTCCAATTTCCGGCCACCATCGGGGTTCTCATTATGCCTGTCTCCAGCAACGATCCAAGAAAGGTGCGAAAGGATACAGTTCCAGGCAAAACAAAGCAACTAAAAAAGATTGGTGTATACTGTACAGCCAGTCAGTTTCAGTCCAAAGTGATTAACCCTAACCATCCACTGCCATACCCACTGCACTGGCAACCTCGGTACAGATTTTCTCTACGTCATTGGCCACCCGCCCTTCAACCATGACACGTACGACGGGTTCAGTACCGGAAGATCGTAGCAATACGCGCCCTGCATCGCCCAGCTCACCCTCCGCTTTTTTGAGGGCTTTCTGCACCAATACGCTTTCAGAGATATCCACTTTTTCTTTCAGCGGCACGTTTACCAGCATTTGTGGATAACGGGTCATCCCTGATTTAACACTTGAAAGGCTTTCACCTGTTTCACGCATAAAGGACAACACCTGTAGGGCGGCAACAATTGCATCGCCTGTTGTTGTCTGATCAAGACAAATGATGTGCCCTGAGGATTCTCCTCCCAACACCCAATTATTTGCAGTGAGTTTTTCAAGTACATAACGATCACCCACCGCTGCGCGTTGAAATTCAACATCCATATCACGCAACCCATGCTCCAAGCCCAGATTACTCATCAGAGTACCGACCACACCACCTTGTAACACACCACGTTGTTTGTGAGCCTTGGCAAGAATGTATATTATTTCGTCACCATCAACGATTTCACCTCTATGATCAACCATGATCAAACGATCCCCATCTCCATCCAGTGCGATACCAATATCCGCTCTTTCAAGTAATACATGAGCACGTAGATTATCCGGTGCGGTGGCGCCACAATCTTTATTGATATTTAATCCGTTAGGCTCGTTTCCAACAGCAATAACCTCGGCTCCCAACTCTTCAAATACCCGGCGTGCTATGTCATAGGCAGCACCATTTGCAGAATCAACAACCATCTTGAGTCCACCTAATCGCCTGCCGGAAGGGTATGTGCTTTTACAAAATTCAATGTAACGCCCAGCCGCATCATTAATTCGGGTTGCCCTACCCAGTTCTGCCGAGTCAACAGTTGTCAATGGCTCATCCATCATAGCCTCTATCTGCAACTCAGTTTCATCAGGTAACTTCGAACCATCATTTGAAAAGAACTTCAAACCATTATCAAAATAAGGATTATGAGATGCACTGATAACTATGCCGGCAGCCGCTCGAAAAGTGCGTGTTAAATAAGCAACTGCAGGCGTTGGCATAGGACCCAGCATACGGCTGTTTATTCCAGCCGAGGATAGACCTGCTTCAAGCGCGGATTCGAACAGGTATCCCGAGATACGTGTATCCTTACCAATCAATACTTCTTTATTGCCCTGGCCGGCAAGTACTTTTCCGGCGGCCCAACCAAGCTTGAGTACTGATGCCGCCGTCATGGGTTCTATTCCCACCCTTCCTCGAATACCATCAGTTCCAAAATATTTTCTGGACATTGTGTTCTCCAAATATCCTTGATTTATAAGTCATTAGTAAAAATATAGCAGAGATTTTAAATTCTCTGGTCAATCAAAATTTTAACAAAAAAAGATTAATTATTTCAATTTCTTACGCTAACTAGGCGATCAACTACCTTAATGGCTTGCACCGTTGCTTTTATATCATGTGTTCGCACTACACGAGCGCCTCTTTCCACAGCCAATACTGCAGCGGCAATGCTACCGTAGAGTCGATCTTCAGCGGGTACGCCCAATATCTCACCTAACATTGATTTTCTTGACAAACCGACAAGTACAGGAAAACCAAGCTTACAAATTTTTTCAAGTCCGGCAAGTAAACTGAGGTTATGCTCAAGTGTTTTTCCAAAGCCAAAACCAGGATCAAGCAGAATCCGATCCGGCAAAATGCCTGCCGATAAACAAACCTGAACTCTATTGTGCAAAAATTCAGCCACCGAGTCAGTAACATTGCTGTAGAAGGGATTGTTTTGCATTGTCCCAGGCTTGCCTTGCATGTGCATCAAACACACTTGCACTCCTGCCTTGGCACAAACTTCAAGTGCGCTGGGATTTGCCAGAGCTCGAATATCGTTCACTAATGAGGCACCCGCCTCAATTGCGCTATGCATGACGGATGCTTTACTGGTATCAACTGAGATCGGAATAGCACTGAGCAAAGGATCTCTTTTTATCGCCCGAATCACTGGAACAACCCGCCTGATCTCCTCTTCAAGATCAACAGCAGGCGCACCTGGGCGCGTAGATTCACCACCAATGTCGATAATATCAACGCCTTCCAGGCACATTTGTCGTGCACGCTTAAGTGCAGTTTCAACAACGGAGTAACATCCGCCATCAAAAAAGGAGTCTGGTGTTGTATTCAGCACCCCCATCACCCGTGTGGTAGAGGATGAAAAATCAAGACTATTCATTTGCAGCTAGTGCTGTGTTAACAGCATAAATCAAAAAATCAGTAACCACAAAAAAAGCGTTAGTGTTATCACTACTACCGCTTTATTTGGATTAATCGATTAAAATTAATGCTGGCCTGCCGGCCCCCCAATCGATCCATCATCAGTCTTTTTGTCAGTATTTTTAATCGCTTCATCCTTGACATTATCTTCCACCCCGCCTGACGAGCCTGACGAGCCACTGTCATCACCCCATCCTGTTGGTGGTCCGGGTTCCCGACCTTCCATTATCGCATCAATTTGAGTTGCATCGAGCGTCTCATATTCCATCAATGCTTTGGCCATCAGATGTAATTTATCCAGATTTTCATCAAGGATTTTTTTGGCTATATCGTAATTTCTATCAATTACTGCGCGCATCTCTTCATCAATAATTTGCGCAGTAGGTGCGGAAATCTGCGTGTGTTTAGTCACAGAGCGACCTAAAAACACCTCACCTTCATCTTCGCTGTATGACAATGGCCCTAATTTTTCTGACAACCCCCATTTACTCACCATATTTCGGGCAAGCTCAGTTGCACGTTCAATATCGTTCGATGCGCCAGTAGTTACCTTATCAGCGCCAAAGACAATCTCCTCCGCTAATCGTCCACCATATAACGAAGATATCTGACTGTTTAAACGTTGTAGACTATGAGAATATCGATCCTCTTCCGGTAAGAACATGGTCACTCCTAAAGCCCGGCCGCGAGGGATTATGGTTACTTTATAAACCGGGTCATGCTCTGGAACCAAGCGTCCAACAATCGCATGGCCTGCTTCATGATAAGCCGTCAGGCGCTTTTCATCATCACTCATGACCATGGATTTTCGCTCAGCACCCATCATGATTTTGTCTTTGGCATGCTCAAATTCGTGCATATCCACGACGCGTTTGTTCGCTCTGGCCGCAAACAAAGCCGCCTCATTCACAAGGTTTGCCAAATCAGCTCCAGAGAACCCTGGTGTGCCACGAGCGATAAGGTCAGGCCGGACATTATCCGAAATGGGAACTTTGCTCATATGTACCCGCAGAATCTGTTCGCGTCCTCGAACATCAGGCAACGGCACAACCACCTGACGATCAAATCGCCCTGGACGTAGCAACGCCGGGTCCAGTACATCAGGTCGGTTAGTTGCGGCAATCACGATTACACCCTCATTGCCTTCAAAGCCATCCATCTCAACAAGCAATTGATTAAGTGTTTGCTCCCGCTCATCATGCCCACCACCAAGACCGGCTCCGCGATGACGACCAACGGCATCAATCTCATCGATAAAAATAATACAAGGAGAGTGTTTTTTGGCTTGTTCAAACATATCCCGGACTCGGGAGGCGCCTACGCCGACAAACATTTCCACAAAGTCTGATCCGGAAATTGTAAAAAACGGGACTTTCGCTTCCCCTGCGATCGCCCTAGCCAGTAATGTTTTACCTGTACCGGGCGAACCCACCATCAAAACACCACGGGGGATTTTTCCACCTAATTTTTGAAATTTTCCGGGTTCTCGCAAAAATTCGACTAACTCAGCAACCTCTTCCTTGGCCTCCTCTATACCTGCAACATCAGCAAAGGTGATCTTGACCTGATCTTCGCCCAGCAATCGCGCCTTGCTTTTACCGAAGGACATAGCACCACGACCACCTGTTCCACCGCCTTGCATCTGACGCATGAAGAATATCCAGACGCCAATCAATAATAAAAATGGGAACCAACTGATTATCAACTGAGTTAATAATCCTGTTTTCTCAGGCGGCTCCGCAATGATCTCGACATTGTTACTAAGCAACTCACCGATAAGGGAACGGTTATCAGTTTCAGGACTGTACGTGGTGAAAGATTGCCCGGTTCGCAACTTTCCATTTATTTCCTGCCCATTTAGTATCGCTGAATCAACCGCACCCGTGTTCACTTGTGACATAAAGTCACTATAAGTCAGCGTATTACCCATTTGTTGTTGTGTACCAATGCTGTTAAATACTGTCATTAATATGACTGCAATAACAACCCACAACAATACATTTTTAATCAAGTCGTTCAAGATTTTACCTCTACTCTAATCCTATTGGCACTGGTTGATACCAGTAAGTACAATCCGTTTTTTTGGCTGGAAACGCACTGCTCTGAACGCCCATCAAATTACGGACAATAGCAACAATTGCTGGTTTGAGCAGTCTATAGTATAGACACTACTCTATTATTCTACCTAACGCTACTGCGTAGACCTCACGGCTACGTATCCTTGATGCCTTGGGCTTGCGCATGATCACTCGTTTAAAACAGGTTCGAAGTTCTTTGACATAACTGTCAAATCCCTCGCCGTGAAAAAGCTTTGTCGTAAAGTTCCCGTTTTTACTCAGCACTTTAAGTGCAATATCCAGCGCAAGTTCAGCCAAATATAAAGAGCGGGACTGATCAATTGCCGCCACTCCACTTAAATTGGGTGCCATATCCGATAAAACAAGGTCTGCTCCAGCTTCACCTAATTCTTGCATCAAACGATTCAGGGTATTTTCTTCTCGAAAATCACCTTGGATAAACTTAACATTGGCAAAACTATCCATCGGCAAACTATCACTGGCAACAATCACACCACTGCCATTGAGTTGTTCGGCTACATATTGGGTCCAACCACCTGGTGCGGCGCCAAGCTCAAGCACTCTCATTCCAGGTTTAAGCAATTTATCTTTTTCATTGAGTTCGATAAGTTTATAGACCGCTCTTGACCGATAATGTTCTTTTTTTGATCGTTTAACAAAATCATCGTTAAAGTGTTCTTTTAGCCAGTTTGCGCTACTTTTACTTCTAGCCATTAGTTTGCCAGCATTTTTTCTTGATGATTAAAAGGAATTTTATTTAAACACCGTCCTGGAAGGCTATCCGTGTATCGATTGATCTGCTGTAACATGAATACTTTTCTCAGACCGTCCGATCACAAATCAAATGATGAATTGTTATATAATTAACATCCACTTTGTAACCAGATTGTTTAAAAATCAGGAATATCAATGCATTTAGATAAAAAGAAAATTCGTTACTTAAAGGCGCTTGCTCATAAACGAAAGCCAATTGTCAGCATTGGGCAAAAAGGGCTATCAGATAATGTAATAAAGGAAACAATCATTGCACTAAATCATCATGAATTAGTAAAAGTGAAAGTCAGCGTCGATGATCGCGATATACGATCTACAACTGTTACCGCATTATGTATTGAAACAGGTGCACAATGCATACAACAAACAGGATCCAAGGCACTGCTGTTTTTACGCAATACAAAAAAGCCCGTTATACTATTTCCTGAATAGTCAGTTTTAAGCTTGGCAGATATCCCGTTACCCTCTGAAAACCAAAATAACAGCACCTGATTTTTGGCAATATCACAACAATCAACAGTAATAAACGCGCTCGACCTATCGTCTTGGTTTAGACTTTTTGTTGATTTGAATCAAATGCATTTCCAGAGTTAAAACCCAATTTGGCAAGAATAGTCGCCAATGGACAAAATCCTGTAAACGCTGACTGAAGCAGGTTCAATCCGACAAAACCTGTAAACCATAGCCAGTTCAGGTTGACATATACTGCCAATAAAACACTGAGCAAAATAAATGTACCCGCAAAAGCCAACACCATCTTTTCTATGTTCATAATAAGTAATACTCTTATAAAAAAATTTAGCAGTTATCGACTTACAAATCGCTGTTGGCGATTTTGTAGAGGCATTGACAACTTACCAATTATAATCCAGAAGCAATAAAGAAGCCCACTTTATGCCATAAGTTTATATGTAACGGACTTCAACAATTTCGTATTCCTTGTCACCGCCTGGGGTAACTACAATGACCTCATCACCTTCTTCCTTGCCTATCAATGCGCGAGCAACAGGAGAGCTAACTGAGATCTTGCCTTTTTTAATATCCGCTTCATCTTCTCCAACAATTTGATAATTTACTGAAGCATCACTGTTTAAGTCAAGTAACTCAACCGTTGTACCGAAAATCACTTTACCACTGGGCGAGATGGTTGTTATGTCAATGATCTGAGCATTCGATAACTTTCCTTCAATATTCTGGATGCGACCCTCAATAAAACTCTGCTGTTCGCGAGCCGCGTGATACTCCGCATTTTCCTTCAGATCGCCATGTTCCCGGGCCTCGGCAATCGCTTGAATTATTTTTGGCCTTTGCACGGTTTTCAGATCCGCCAATTCTGCTTTAAGTTTTTCGGCGCCTGGGGCAGTCAGGGGTACTTTATTCATGCTATCTCCTCATGCAACTCATGCAGGCTGTATATCTGGTCAGGACCATCAATCCGAAGTGCGGCGCAAATTGCTTCCGCGCCTGCAATTGTCGTTGAATAGGCAATTTTATGGTTGAGAGCTTCTCGTCTGATATAGTAACTATCAGCGATCGCTTTTTTACCTTCAGTTGTATTGACTATTAAGTCAATATCATCATTTTTTATCATATCTACAATGTGTGGGCGACCTTCCTGCATTTTATTCACAACCTGGCACTCCAATCCAGCAGCGGTTATAGCGCCCTGCGTACCTCGGGTAGCTATGAGCCTGAATCCCACTTCAATCAATTTACGCCCCACTCTGACGGCACCCGCCCTATCCTGTTCTCGCACACTGATAAAGGCCAATCCAGATTCAGGCAACCGTGTTCCAGAACCTAACAGACTTTTATAAAATGCTTCGCCAAATGTTTTACCTACACCCATCACTTCACCCGTTGATTTCATTTCAGGTCCAAGTAACGGATCAACGTCTGGGAACTTCACAAACGGAAATACCGATTCCTTCACATTAAAGAAAACGGGTATTGATTCCTTCGTCATACCTTGATCTAGCAGTGAAGTCCCTGCCATACAACGCGCTGCAATTTTTGCCAATGGTACACCCGTTGCCTTCGACACAAAAGGTACTGTTCTGGAGGCACGAGGATTAACTTCCAGTATGAATATTTGCTTCCCCTGGATCGCAAATTGCGTATTCATTAATCCAATTACGTTAAGTTTACGGGCCATTTCAGCAGCCTGTTGTCGCATCTCGTCTTGCACACTCTGATCCAGTGAAAAAGGCGGCAATGAGCAAGCTGAATCACCGGAATGCACACCGGCTTCTTCAATATGTTCCATTATCCCGCCTATTAAAACGTCTTTACCATCACAAATTACATCAACGTCAACCTCAACAGCATCATTTAGAAATCGATCAAGCAGCACAGGTGAGTCATTAGAAACTTCAACAGCTTCAGTCATATAACGACGAAGCTCTGCCTCATTGTAAACAATTTCCATGGCCCGCCCACCCAAGACATAAGAGGGACGCACCACCAGTGGGTAACCAATTTCCTCAGCTAATAGTACCGCCTGCTCAGCTTCCCTGGCGGTTCGATTCGGTGGCTGTCGCAAACCCAAATCAACTATCATCTGTTGAAAACGTTCACGATCTTCTGCAAGGTCGATTGAATCGGGAGACGTGCCGATAATGGGGGCGCCTGCAGCTTCAAGCGCACGCGAAAGTTTCAAGGGTGTCTGGCCGCCGTATTGTACAATCACACCTTTAGGATTCTCAAGATGCAATATTTCGAGCACGTCTTCAAGTGTCAATGGCTCAAAATAGAGACGGTCCGATGTATCGTAATCAGTTGATACCGTCTCCGGGTTGCAATTAACCATGATCGTTTCATAGCCATCATCCCTCAGGGCGAGGGCTGCATGCACACAGCAGTAGTCAAATTCTATGCCCTGCCCAATACGATTCGGCCCACCGCCCAGTACAACTATTTTTTCTTTGTCACTGGGAGAGGCTTCGCACTCTTCTTCATAAGTAGAGTATAAATAGGCGGTATTGCTAGCAAATTCCGCTGCACAGGTGTCAACTCGCTTGTACACGGGACGAATGTTGTATTGATGCCGACGACCACGCATCGCATCTTCACTGCAACCCAGCAGATGCGCTAATCGACTATCAGAAAATCCTTTTCTTTTCAGCTGACGAATTTCAGAGACATCCAAATCATCCAGATTTTTATCTCGGATCGAGTCCTCTGTGTTAACCAGGTCCTCAATTTGCACTAAAAACCATCGATCAATTCGGGTCAGGCTGTAGATATCGTTAACATCAAATCCGTGTCTGAAAGCATCTGCAATATACCAAAGACGTTGATCCCCCGGCTCACGTAATTCACGGCGAATAATATTGCAAGCCTCTTCACTACTAATATTGTTCGGAATCAATTCATTAAAACCATCAAATCCTACTTCCAGACCCCGAATTGCTTTGTGCAATGATTCCTGCTGAGTCCGCCCTATGGCCATCACTTCACCGACTGATTTCATTTGTGTTGTCAATCGAGAGTCAGCCTGGGGAAATTTTTCAAAGGTAAAACGAGGAATTTTGGTTACTACATAATCAATGGTTGGTTCAAATGAGGCTGGAGTCGCTCCACCTGTTATTTCATTGCGCAATTCATCAAGCGTATAACCGACAGCCAGTTTCGCTGCAATTTTTGCAATGGGAAACCCGGTTGCTTTAGAGGCCAATGCAGATGATCGGGAGACACGTGGATTCATCTCTATGATGATCATGCTGCCGTCTTCCGGGTTTATCGCAAACTGGACATTGGAGCCTCCCGTCTCAACGCCTATTTTGCGCAATACAGCTATTGAAGCGTTACGCATGATCTGATATTCCTTATCAGTCAGCGTTTGAGCCGGTGCTACAGTTATCGAATCGCCGGTATGTACACCCATCGGGTCAAAATTCTCTATTGAGCAAATGATAATGCAGTTATCTGCTCGATCACGAACAACTTCCATCTCATATTCTTTCCAACCCAGTACTGACTCTTCAAGCAATATTTCGCTTGTTGGTGACAGTTCGAGGCCACGACGGCAAATTGCTTCAAACTCTTCCCGGTTATAGGCAATGCCGCCGCCACTTCCGCCCATGGTAAAAGACGGACGAATAATGCAGGGATATCCTATTTGCGCCTGTCCCTGCCACGCTTCCTCGATACTGTGGGCAATAAAAGCGCGTGGTGTTACGAGTCCAATTTCAGTCATTGCTTTACGGAATTTGTCCCGATCTTCAGCCATATCAATAGCTTCTCGACTGGCACCGATCATCTGCACACCATACTTCCTTAGTACACCTTCACGCTCCAGATCCAGCGCACAGTTCAGTGCTGTTTGCCCTCCCATCGTTGGCAGTAGCGCATCGGGCTTCTCTTTTTCGATAATCTTCTCGACAAGCTGCCATTCTATCGGCTCGATATAAATTGAATCAGCCGAGGACGGATCTGTCATTATTGTGGCAGGATTGGAATTGACCAGTATTACCCGATAGCCTTCTTCACGTAACGCTTTACAGGCCTGCGCACCTGAATAGTCAAATTCACAGGCCTGTCCAATAACAATTGGGCCGGCACCGATAATTAAAACACTTTTTATGTCGTTTCGTTTTGGCATGATATATCTAAATAGTCAGGTCTGTATTTGTTGATCCATCAGATCAATGAAATGGTCAAATAAGGGCGCAACGTCATGTGGGCCTGGACTGGCTTCGGGATGCCCCTGAAAACTGAATGCCGGTTTATCCTTAACTCGAATACCTTGCAACGAACCATCAAACAGGGAGCGATGTGTGGCCTCCATGTTTTCTGGCAGAGTGGATTCATCAACAGCAAAACCGTGATTCTGACTGGTGATCATTACCACCCCAGAGCTGAGATCTTGAACGGGGTGATTCGCTCCATGATGTCCAAAATCCATTTTTTGAGTACTGGCACCACAGGCAAGACCCAGTAACTGATGACCAAGGCATATTCCAAAGATGGGTTTGTTGGCGGCTAACAGAATTTTAATTGACTCAATAGCGTAGTCACAGGGTTCAGGATCACCCGGCCCATTGGATAAAAAAATACCATCAGCGTTCATGCACAGCACGTCTTTTGCCGGTGTTTGCGCCGGGACAACGCTCACCCGGCATCCGCGATCCACCAGCATGCGTAAAATATTGTATTTAATGCCAAAATCATAGGCAACCACATGATAAGGCAGACTGTGGGCATCGAGATCAGTGGGCAATCCGCTCGCCAAATCCCAGCTTCCCTGGGTCCAATGATAGGCGTTGTCTACAGTCACCTCTTTGGCGAGGTCCATGCCTTTTAATCCTGGAAACTCACGGGCCGCAGTAATTGCTTGTGCAATATCTGGGTTTTTGCTTGCAATAATACAACCTGATTGCGCACCTTTTTGTCTTAGAATACGGGTGAGCTTTCGCGTGTCAATATCGGCTATGCCCACAACCTGATTGCGCTGCAAAAACTCAAACAGGCATTCTGTATTGCGAAAATTGCTGGCTAATAAAGGTAAATCCCGGATTACAAGACCGGATACAAACGTTGCCCGTGATTCATCATCTTCAGGGTTGGTGCCAACATTACCAATGTGTGGATAGGTGAGCGTTACAATTTGTTTTGCATAGGAGGGATCTGTCAGTATTTCCTGATAACCAGTCATTGCCGTGTTAAAAACAACCTCGCCCACAGACTTTCCTGCAAAGCCGATAGATGTTCCTCTAAAAACGGTGCCATCTTCAAGCACCAGTAGAGCCGGTATATGCACTTTACCCTCTCGTCGCCGGACACACAAAAACGGGGAAAACCTGCCCGGCTTCCCCCGTTTGTGAAAAAAAATCTAATTTATCGAAACTGCAATTCTACTGTAAGTACGACCACCTGTCTAACAATTTGCAGCTGCTTGTGATTAGGATCAGGCAGTCAAACTCAATGCCAGAGCGTCTTATCAAACCTCGGCAAGGTCACCTTTCTCTTCAAGCCAGCTTTTTCGATCACTGGCCCGCTTTTTTGCAAGCATCTTATCCATAATGGCGTTGGTATTATCGCCCGAAGTCACTGTTAATCGGACCAAGCGACGTGTATCGGGTGCGATCGATGTTTCCCGCAGTTGCAAGGGATTCATTTCTCCCAAACCCTTAAAACGCGTTATCATCACCTTACCTTTTTTCTTTTCTGCCTCAATGCGATCTAAAACACCTTGTCGCTCACTCTCATCCACAGCGTAATAAACTTCCTTGCCTACATCAATCCGATACAGTGGGGCATGGCAATATATACATGACCGGCCTCAACCAATGGTCGAAAATGTCTGACAAACAACGCGCACAAAAGGGTTGCAATATGAGCGCCGTCTGAATCAGCATCGGCCAGGATGCATACTTTGTAATAACGCAGTTTACTCAAATCATCAGACCCAGGATCAAGACCTATGGCTATAGAAATATCATGCACCTCTTGAGAACCGAGTACCTGATCGGGGTCCACTTCCCAGGTATTTAATATTTTGCCGCGCAAAGGCATAATTGCTTGAAATTCACGGTTTCTGGCCTGCTTGGCTGATCCACCGGCCGAGTCCCCTTCAACCAGAAATAATTCGGTACGAATTGGATTTGCTGAAGAGCAATCCGCCAATTTTCCTGGCAACGCAGGGCCAGCTGATATCTTTTTACGCACCACTTTTTTACCTGTGCGCAGTCTCTTTTGAGCAGCGAGTATCACCATTTGCGCAATCTGATCGCCTGTCTCAGGATGCTGATTCAGCCATAGTGAGAAGGCATCCTTAATTACGCCGGAAACAAAGGCTGCACACTCTCTTGACGATAATCGCTCCTTTGTCTGACCAGAAAACTGAGGATCCTGCATTTTTACTGAGATAACAAAACACACACGTTCCCATACGTCCTCAGGTGTCACCCGCACTCCTCGTGGTAGAAGATTACGAAACTCACAGAACTCCCGAACAGCTTCAGTGATACCTGTTCTCAAGCCGTTAACATGCGTTCCACCTTGCGTTGTGGGAACTAGATTGACATAACCTTCCTGGACAAGCTCCCCACCTTCAGGCAACCATAAAAACGTCCAATCGACCGCCTCGTTGGTTGCGGAGACACTTCCCGAGAAAGGGACTTCCGGCAGCAATTCATAGCCTGTTACTGCGCCCTGCAAGTAGTCTTGCAACCCATCTTCGTAACACCATTCATGATTTTCTCCGCTTTTCTCATCATGAAAACAAACCAATAAATTAGGACACAATACCGCTTTTGCTCGAAGCAGATGAAGCAATTTCGGCACAGAGAACCTGGCAGAATCAAAATAGGATTTATTCGCCCAAAACCGAATGCTCGTGCCTGTATTACGTTGACCTACCTTTCCAATAGGCTTAAGGCTTTCTACTTTGTGACCATTCTCAAAAGCGATAAAAAATTCATGTCCACCACGACGGATAGTCACTTCAAGCCGCTTGGACAAAGCATTGACTACCGACACACCCACTCCATGCAAGCCACCCGAGAATGTATAATTTTTATCGGAAAATTTACCTCCTGCGTGCAAGGTGCAGAGAATCACCTCAACCCCTGGTATCTTTTGCTCTGGGTGCAAATCAACCGGCATGCCTCGCCCATCATCAATAACACCTAATGAGCCATCCTTAAATAATGTGACTTCAATTTTTTTTGCGTATCCGGCAAGCGCTTCGTCAACACTGTTGTCTATCACTTCCTGCGCCAGATGATTAGGCCGTGTCGTATCAGTGTACATACCCGGGCGTTTGCGGACAGGATCAAGTCCGCTAAGGACTTCTATGGAAGAGGCGTTATACTCAGAACTCATTGGGGTCTCGTCGCAATTGTATAATCCAAAATGTTGATTTTAGCTCGATTGTGAGTAATTGCTTACAGATATTTCAAAAAATAAAAATGTATTGTTTTCCTGACTTTTACCCAAAAAAACACTGCACAGATAAAATTGAGATTAATAAACTTACTATTTTTTCCAACGGCTATTGGACAGATTCACTGAGTCCCGTAGCAGACTCATTTTCTACAAATTCCACAATTGACGTCTCTGCCGACGAATGTTTTTCATTTTGTGTATTGTTTGAAGTATCAGTTGCCTGTAAATTATTTTGTTCAGTAACCTGGGAGGATTCCTCAATAATGCTCACAGACTCAATACCTGTATCTTGCTCTTGATTCAACAACGCCTCGGTTATATCAGATTCATCAGCAACACCCACGGCAGATAACTCCAGCACCTGAGGGTGTTTGTCCAGATCCTTTATTTCAGAAAGTGCAGGCAGCTCTTCGATACCCTTGATGTTAAAATAATCGAGAAACTCTTTTGTAGTTGCATAGATTGCAGGTCGGCCAGGAACCTCTCTATGCCCAACAATACGCACCCACTCTCTCTCCAGCAAAGTTTTCATGATAAACGTGCTAACACCGACCCCTCGCACCTGCTCAATTTCTGAGCGGGTAACCGGCTGTCGATAGGCGATGAGAACCAGTGTTTCAAGTAAGGCTCGCGAATACCGAGGCGGTTTTTCCTGAAACATCTTTGAAATCCATGGCTCCATTTCTTTTCGTGCTTGAATCCGAAAACCATTGGCAACTTCAGTGAGTTCAATACCACGATCTGCATAGTCGATCATGAGTAATTCCAACGCCTTTTCTATCTGTTCTTTATCTGCCGAGTCTTCATGGTTTTCGAATAGAACCAATAGTTGCTTAATACTCTGTGGTTTTCCATTCACCAGCAATGAGGTTTCAATAATATTTTTTAATAGCTTTTGCTCAATCGCCATCGATATCAGATTCCGGAAAATTTGCAGGGATAGGGTTTTCTTGATGTTGAACGCGTTCTTCATGTACATCAGATCGGGATTTCAAATAAATAGGCGCGAAGGGTTCGGATTGAACAATGTCAATCAACGACTCCTTGCTCAATTCCAATACGGCTAAAAACGATACCACGACACCCAACCGACCTTCTTCGGGGCTAAACAGTGTCGAAAAATCACAGAAATTACCGATACGAATAACATCCAGAATATTCGACATTCGTTCTCGAACCGACAAAACCTCACGATCAATATTGTGGTGCTTGTGCATTTGCGTACGCACAACCACATCCTTAAAAGCCAGCAATAACTCCTGTAGTGTGACTCCAGGTAGCGGACGAACTTGCTCTATATCAGGCAGTTCTACCCTAGTTGGAAAAATATCGCGCTCCATGCGTGGTATTTGATCAATCTCTTGCGCCGCTTTCTTGAATCGCTCATACTCTTGCAATCGACGAATCAGTTCCGCTCTTGGATCTTCTTCATCTTCCTCCTCGGCCTCCTCGATACGCGGTAACAGTAAACGAGATTTTATTTCAGCTAACATCGCCGCCATAACCAGATACTCAGCAGCAAGCTCGAAGCTCATGGTCTCCATCATGGATATATAGGTTGTGTATTGATGGGTTATTTCTGCAATAGGTATATTTAATATATCCAGATTTTGACGTTTAATCAGATACAGCAACAAATCCAATGGGCCTTCAAAAGCTTCAAGGATAACCTTGAGCGCGTCAGGTGGTATATACAGGTCTTTTGGTAAAACCGTTAACGGCTCACCATCAACAATAGCAAAGGCTGCATCATCCTCTGTTTGTGATATGCCTAACTGATCTTCAGATTGAATGTCGGACCCCATAAAAGTTCCTGAGTGACTTGGCCATTATACCAAAATCCTGCAAACATTCGTGTCTAAAGAATAAGTAAATGCAGGGTTTTGATAAATATCTAATTTGGATTAATCCATAAAGCTTGTGCTACCTGCTCCTTTACGGACGATGTCAATTCCCTGCTCTGTAATGGATAGCACGGTTGTTGGCTCTGCTGAACATGGCCCACCATCGATGACGAGATCAACAAGTTTATCGAGACGCTGCAGGATCTCCTCTGCATCATTCATTGGCAAATCCTCTGTGGGCAAAATCAGGGTACTGCTCATCATTGGTTGACCCAATCGCTCAAGAAGCGCGCGTGCAATCGGATTTTCCGGCACCCTGATTCCGATCGTCTTTCGCTTGGGGTTCTGCAGACGCCTCGGTACCTCATTTGTGGCTTTTAGCAAAAAAGTATAGGCACCGGGTGTTAACATCTTTAAGAGTCTGTAAGTTGAGTTATCAACCCTTGAAAAACTGGAAATATCTGCCAGATCACGGCATACCAGCGTAAAATTATGTTTCTTATCAACCTGACGTATTCGCCTTATTCGTTCCTGAGCGCCTTTATCGCCTATATGGCAGCCCAATGCGTAACTCGAATCTGTGGGATAGGCAACTACACCGCCCCTATTAATCAGTTCCACAGCCTGATTAATCAACCGACCTTGCGGATTATCTGGATGAATGTTAAGAATCAGTGCCATAGCGGCAAATTTACCTGCTCACAAAAACGCGTATTCTGCCTGCAAATACTCCATAAACACATACCCTCTAATGAATTGTCTCAATTGTTTTAACAGCACCAGAGCAAATTACGGTTTGCACATAGGGCTAATAAGCAGCAAAAGCTACGTTAAACTCTGCAGTATTACTTTCCGTCAGTAACAGAATGAAACTTCTATACGATTATCTACCCATTGCACTGTTCTTTGTGACCTATCAGCTTGCCGATATTTACACGGCGACTATAGTTGCAATGCTTGCAGCGGTGCTTCAAGTCGCACATTTCTGGTTTAAGCACCGACGATTCGAAACCATGCACATGGTCTCGTTAGTACTTATTGCCACACTAGGTGGTCTTACGCTGATTCTGCGTGATAAGTCCTTTATCATGTGGAAGCCAACATTGGTCAATGGACTATTTGCTGCAGCTTTCCTGCTAACCAGCCTGATCGGAAACAAACCGTTAATCCATCGAATGCTGGGTTCTCAAATTGAATTGCCCACGAATGTCTGGAAACGCCTTAATTTCTTGTGGATTGCTTTTTTTCTCTTCTCCGGCGCAATCAACATCTACTTTGTAAAAGACTTTCAAGCGGCTGAATCGAAATTAAACCTTGCAGTTCCAAAGCTTGATCAAGAAAAAGTATCGGCTTTGAACTGCGAGACTGATTTTACAGATAACCTACAATCACTTTGTTTTTCTGTCCGGAAAAAAGAGCAAAACTGGGTTAGATTTAAATTATTTGGCATGCTCGGGCTGACGTTGATTTTTGTTATTATCCAGGGCATATATTTATATAAATATATGCAGCCCGATGTAGAAATAGACAACAATAAAACTTAGCGCTAATTTCGTGCATTTGGCAGGCAAGCTGTGCTGTCATGCTAAAGAGATGGCCGCTTGAAAAACATCAAACTGTCTGTTCTTAGCAATTAACTCAGTTACAGTGATTGCAACTAAATGGGTTGTTCAATTATCTAATGGCCTAACTCCTGCTATTGAGCTTAAATGAAATTACGCCCACAACAATTTGTTATCAATTTTTTTACCCATTAAGGAAATGTATATGAGAATCACAATTAATCGATCATTGACAATGGCAGCCTGCACGTTGTTAGCCCTCTCGGTCACTGCGATTCAAGCTGAAGAAAAAGTATCTGAATCAGATATCATTGCCACCGTTAACGGTGAGCCAATTAGTATTGCAGATCGCACAATTGTATCAAAACAACTGCTGGCCCGTGGTCAGGGCACAGACGATGCCAGAATAACTCAGGAGCTTGTTAACCTGGAATTACTGAGACAGGAAGCTATCAAGCGTAAATTGGATAGTGATCCGGAAGTGCTCGCTCAAATAGAGCTATTGAAGACCCGTATTTTGGCAAATGCCGCTATGGCCGCAATCGGCAAAGAAATAAAGATTTCTGACGAGGAAATACAAAAAGAGTATAAAAAGCAAGTTGATGGGTTAAATCTTCAGGAGTTTAAAGCCAGTCATATTCTTCTTAAAGATGAGCAGAGCGCCAAAGCCGTGATCGCTGAAGTAAGCGGGGGTGCCGACTTTGCTGAAGTTGCAAAAGCAAAATCAACCGGCCCTAGTGGGCCTAATGGCGGTGATCTTGGGTGGTTCAATGAAAAATCCATGGTGCCAGAATTTTCTGCTGCAGTTATGAAAATGAATGCTGGAGACATTTCCACTGAACCCGTTAAAACACAGTTTGGATATCATGTGATCAAATTAATGGAAACACGAGAATCCCCATCACCAAAGCTGGAAGATGTAAAAGGTGAAATTCAGACCATATTAACCCAGGCGGGACTATCAGCAGAAATTGAAAAATTGCGAAAATCCGCCAAGATCGAAATAAAATAAGTACGCCTCCCGGCAATCACCAGAAGTAACGCTAATCTGAACCAGTGGCTTTCATACGATAAAGAAATAAATGCCTGCACTCAATACAGGTTTACCAATTAAATTGATTCTAACCAGCAATTAAGCAGGCACTTTCAATATGTTCGTATCAAGTCACTGACTCAGTCCCCCCTGAAAAACCGGATAGGCACTCATCTTTTAACCTCTATGTATTACCACTGGTCGTTGCTTTGCCGTTAATGGCAGGATAGACAAGTGACTTGTTTTGATTATAATTTCAATATTAAATCCTTTGCATAATTTAAACAGAAACTAACCCAATAGCTGGAGCGGGTCACAAACCTCCCGAACTGGCGAGACAAACTATTTGCCTTTACAAAATAAAAGCACTCGTTTTGCGTTCGTTTTAAGAATAACCACTGAATTGAGTGCCATTATTATTGTTGCTATTTTTATGACAACAAATAGCGTGTTCGCCAATACAGATATACCGACCTGCCTTTTAGCTCTGGATACACTCATTGCAAATAACAAAATCGATAGCCCCGAAAAATTAAATCGGTTGTCTGACGAGCTGGAAAATCTCAATAATTCATGCCCCCCTATTCCGCAGATCAGACATAATCTGGGTGTTATCAATGCCCATAATGAGAATTGGGAAACGGCCGCAGGGCTTTTTAAAAGTGCGATTGAATTGGAACCGAGAACACAGCTTAGCTACACTTATCTTGGGCAGATCTATAAGTACCGCGCAACCCTCGCCTATCGCGATGCACTTCAATCGTCTGGCACTGCGCCTAAACCCCCTCATTTTAAGATGCAAACAGCCAAGGATAAAAATTTTGATGCGCGTATCCCTATTCCCTTTGAGGGCAAAAGAGACTATGACAGGCTTAAACCAAGCCTCTTACCGTTGCTTCAAAGCTGGTGGAAGCACAGACTTGATTCTAATATTCATTGTGATGATTGTTTCACTGAGGAATATAAAATGAACCGTAGCCACATCTACTCTACAGCGGAAATAACCACACTTCCCGAGCAGAATAAATCTGCAAAACTGCCTGATTTTCTGCTTCAGGGTGCTGGACAATCACTATTAGTTACACTGAAAGATACAAATGCGTATATACATAGCCTGAGGATAGAGAAAACAATCAGCGGCTGGCGAATTAGCGACGAACAACAATTACCGTGAAACAAGCCTTCCTTAAAATTTTTGTAATCTCCCATTTCATCTACCTGTTTCTTCTATTTTCCAGCGCCGAAGCAGAAAACGCCTCGCCAGGCATGGAATCAGGGTTATTAACAATTATCGAATTGATCGAAAACAATCAGATCGACCGGGCAACTGAGAAGAGTCTGCAGCTCAAACAGAACTATCCCGGATCTCGAGCAGGCCAATTACTATATGCAGATTTACAAGCTGCAAACGCCTTGGCAGCTGTTGCCGTTGATTCTAAAAAATACTATTCACGACAACTACTTGAATTACTTAATGAGATAAAAGTAAGAAAACAACATGCAGCCCTGACTATTAAAAGTGGTTTTATACCTGACAATATTATTCTACCAGCATCGGATACCCGACATATCATAGCAATAGATCTATCGCGCTCGAGGTTGTACTTATTGCAGCGGGATAGTACATCTGAAAAATTTATCCTGCGTGAAAACCACTACGTCTCTGTCGGTCTAGGCGGCATTGGCAAAGAAAAAGAAGGTGATTTAAAAACGCCTATAGGTATCTATCACATTAATAGTTTTAAACCCGATGAAACATTGCCGACATTATACGGGACAGGTGCATTTACCTTAGACTTTCCAAACCCATTGGACAGGCATCTGGGGATTGATGGCTCTGGTATCTGGCTGCATGGTGTTCCTCATGGGCAATTAAGCCGTCCGCCACATGCAAGTGAAGGATGTGTAGTCATGCAGAATCAACTGATTACTGATTTATTGGCTTTAACCAACCTTGATAACACCCCGGTGATACTGGCAGAGCAGCTAACCTGGTCAGGCCCACAAAAAATGGCAACACTAAGGGAAAGCTTACTGCAGCAAATAAAAACCACTGAACATCACCCCCTAAAGGTTTCATCAAAGCTGAACAAAAGCGTCCCCAGGTGGATAAAAACAAAATACGAATCGGATTTATCCCCCCCATCCATTCAATCTGATGCATTGATAGAAAGTCTCGAAATATACGCCTATCCGCCTAATACCCGACAAAACCATAATCAACCACTCTATCAGGTAAGATTCTTGCAACCCTCAGACGCGGACTCAGAGCAAAATACACAAGCAATCACACAGTATTGGTCCAAGAATTCCTCTGGAACATGGGCGCTTATGCTGAATGTCAATTAGGTGGCTGCCCGGGAATAACAATCGGTATTAAAATTTAACTGATTGATTCGTTCTCTGACAGCTTTTCAGCTCAAGTTCTATTTGATCAGTACGTTTTCACGTGCTTGCTGTCCTCTCTCAGTTTCTGCTGAATTTTGCGGGGGGATACGATCACACTGTTGAAATTAATCGGATTATTCAAAACAGTGAATGTGACAAATTGATCTATTTAAACAAAATATAAATATGATGTGATATAGGTGATTAATCGGCCATGCAATGGCTTTTCGACTCTCGCTCTTGCAATTAATGAATACGTTTGAGGTTCCTTTAATAACACTTTAGGAAATAAAAAGAATCAGATTTAAAAGAACACCAAAATCAATAAAACTTTGAAGCAGTTAACGTTTCATAAAGAAACTTAACTAAGTGCCGATTATTGTGAAGACGGCGCTTTGTCAATGCTTCCTATTCAGATCAATGTAATTGAGGCACATACGTTCCATACGTCACTGACTTTATGCAACCTTATGTTTTTTAAGCTATTTAAATCAGATCAAGCGATTAAGCCGCAGAATAAAAAAAAGGCGGCAAAAAACGCAAGGCGACGCACGCATGCGCAAGATATAAATAGAAAACTTGAAAAAATACCTGTCAGTAGCTTACGAATTGGCATGTATGTTCGTGAGCTTGATAAACCTTGGGAAGAAAGTTCTTTTATGTTTCAGGGCCTGGATGTTAAGACTCAGGAAGACATACTTGCCGTACAACGGGAATGCAAAGATGTTTGGGTCGATTACTCTGAGTATCAATTAAGCACCAGTAAAACCTCCAGCCGTGCAGCGCCCATTGCACATGTCAGCACACCTGATATAAAGGTCGAAGATGAATATGGAGATGCAAAGGAAGTTCATTCACTCGCCCAGGAAACTGTGCAGAGAATGTTTGAAGAGATTCGCCTCGGCGGGCAAATTGATGCGGGCAAAGTCAAAACTGCAGTCAATAATACCGTCAATTCGATTCTACGTAATCCAGATGCAACAATATGGCTAACCCGGTTAAAGGCCAAGGACGAACATACGGCACAGCATTCATTGAACGTGGCGGCGTTGAGTATAGTTATGGGCCGTGGCATGGGCATGTCGCCAAAAGAAATGGAGGATCTGGGCGTTTGTGCCATGTTACATGATGTTGGAAAAACCAGTATTCCCAGTGAGATAATCAATAAAGCCGGGCCACTCACTGAAGATGAATGGGCGGTGATGAATAAACATCCCAAATTTGGCCGGGATATTTTAATTTCCACACAAAGCGTATATTCCGGCGCAGCTGACGTCGCTTACAGTCACCATGAACGTGTTGATGGAAAAGGCTACCCCAGAGGACTGAGCAGCGACGAAATTCCCCTGTATGCCCAAATTGTATCAATCACCGAAGCTTATGACACAATTTCAACGAAACAAATATATCGCGAGGCTAAATCACCTTCTGAGGCGCTGCACATACTCTATGCCGAGAGGGGTAAGCAATTTGATGAAGATCTGGTTATTAAATTTATCGATAGCATTGGGATTTTTCCACCAGGCAGCATAGTGGAATTGACAAATGGCGAAGTCGGAATTGTATTGTCCAATACTTCGGATAAATTAAAACCAAGGATAATAATCCTGCTGGATCAGCATAAAGACGCGGGGGTGCAACGGGTTGTAGATTTATCACAAATGCAACTTGACCCCGCGGGTGAATCCTACCAAATCAAGACCACCTTACCTGATGGAGAATATGGCATAGTGGTGGAGGATTTCCAGCGTGCCGGTTTACGCATAGGTTAGCCCACTCCAATATCCTGCATGGCATCAGACAGATTTTTTTCCTGCTGTTTGTCTGATCGTGATTCCTCAAGACGCTCAAGATATCGGGTATTTACATCCCCAGTTATATACTCACCTGTAAAGCAACTCGTTTCAAATGTGGTGATGGCTGGATTTCCATAACGAACCGACTTAATTAGATCCTCTATATCCTGATAAACCAACCAATCAGCCCCAATAGCCTGGCGGATCTCATCAACAGTTTTATTGTGAGCGATCAACTCCTGAACAGCAGGCATATCAATTCCGTAAACATTAGGGTATTTGACCGGAGGTGCTGCGGATGCCATATAAACTTTTTTTGCCCCGGCATCACGCGCCATCTGTACAATTTGTTTCGATGTAGTTCCACGAACAATTGAATCATCTACCAATAGTACGTTTTTATCACGAAACTCAAGATCAATTGCATTGAGTTTCTGACGCACAGATTTCTTACGCATCTTCTGCCCGGGCATGATAAAGGTTCGCCCTATATATCGGTTTTTCATAAAGCCTTCTCGATACCTGACTTTTAATTGATGTGCCAGTTCTAATGCAGAGGTTCGACTGGTATCAGGTATAGGAATAACCACATCTATATCGTGATGGGAAAATTCACGAAGAATTTTCGCGGCCAGCATCTCACCCATTCGCAGACGGGACTTATACACCAAAACATCATCCATAATAGAGTCTGGGCGAGCAAAATAGACGTATTCAAAAATACACGGGTTTAAGCTTGCATTTTCAGCGCACTGTTGAGTAAATAGCTCTCCATTCTGGGTAATATAAACAGCTTCTCCAGGCTTGATATCACGTACGGTTGCAAACCCCAGCGCTTGTAGTGCAACACTTTCTGAGGCAACAGCATACTCAGTGCCATTTGCTGATTTGCGGCTGCCTAAAACTGCAGGCCGAATTCCTTTAGGATCACGAAAGGCGACAATACCACGATCAATTATCATGGAAATCACAGCGTACCCGCCCCGACAGCGGTTATACACTTTAGAGACAGCTTGAAATATTTCTTGTGGATGAAGTTTGGTTGAGCTAATTTGTTTTTGCAATTCATGAGCGAATATATTGAGCAAAACCTCTGAGTCAGAGGTTGTATTAATATGACGCAAATCTGATTCAAATAGCTGTTGCTCAAGCTCGTCAGAGTTTGTCAGGTTACCGTTATGGCCAAGCACTATTCCATAGGGAGAGTTAACATAAAAAGGTTGAGCTTCTGCACTGGCTGAGGAACTTCCGGCGGTTGGGTAACGACAATGCCCAATCCCCATATTTCCCTTTAAACGCAGCATATGTTCGGTACGAAATACGTCCCTGACAAGACCCAATGATTTACGAATAAATACAAGACCTTTGTGACTGGTTGCTATGCCTGCAGAATCTTGCCCTCGATGTTGTAATATAGACAAACCATCATAGAGTTGATTATTTACCGGGCTGGAGCCAACTATACCAATAATGCCACACATGGCTTTAATACCTCTAAAGATTAGAACTGCTAGTGTAGTGTCCTATATTAATAGTACATTAAGACCAGGGGCCTTGAAGTCCAGCCCCATCAGATCGTTTGAAATTTAAAGTAACTGGCTAAATCAGATGGTAATTTTTCATGAACCAACATCGCCAATTGCTGAAATTTTGGAAGAAAGAATGATTCATGCCACCATGGCTCTTGCGGGATTCCAGTCAAGTTTAACAGGAGCACAACAACCGTTACTATCACAGCACCACGAGCCAGTCCAAACAGGAATCCGATTAATCGATCAACTGTTGACATTTTAAGGGTTGATAGAAATTTCTTTAATAGCGTACCCGTCAGCCACCCCACTAATAAGACGCCAAAGAATAAAATTATGGCACTGGTTATCACTCTGGAAGTGGTTCCCCCGATAGAATCAGGTAACAGATTGGCAAACTTATAAGAATAAAGAAAGGTGATCGCGATGGCGATGAACCATGTCAATAATGAAATCGCTTCTCGCATAAAACCGCGAAACCAACTAATGATGCCGGAGATCCCAATCATCAGAAGAATTACAATATCTATTCCAGTCATATATACGGCCTATACTCAACTTACTGCAAAAATTATCCGATAGTGTAAAAACCACTCACTATTCAAGTGCCAATAATGTTTCGATATTAAACCTACGCTCCAGATCTTTTCGAACCCGGGTCGCTTCAGACTTGCCGATTATTGGCCCCACATATACACGGAAGATTGATTTTCCTTTTAGCTCAGCCACTTCAACCTTAACCGGGAAACCCGATTTCTTTAATTCACTGCGCAAGCTTAAAGCGTTAATTTTATCCTCAAAACTGGCAGTCTGAATTAGCCAGCTTTGCTTGCCAATACGCTGTTTAGTATTGTTTATGTCGCGTGAAGTAGCCTGCGATGTTTTTCGATTGACACTAACCTTGGGTACAATTTTATTCTCAGGTATAGCGATTGTCGAGCTGGAGACAGGCGGCTCCATTATTTGTGCTGCTGATCTTACGTTATTTAAATCAACCGATGATGCCGGTCTTCGTCCCGGCAATTTATTTATTCGTTTATCTTCTACAAATTCGATCTCTGGAGAATTCAGCAGTGCTGGAAATTCAACTTTTTCCAGTGATTGTGTGTCAAAACCAGGTTCCATCTGCAACGGTTCTATCGCTTTAAATTGACTTTCAGTTCCTGAGCCATCAAAGATCAAAGGTAAAAATATCACCGACAATGCGATTAACACAGCGGTACCCATCAGACGCCGTTTTAATCGGTTGTCATGCTCATCCTGCTGAGATTGCTTGGTCTGAACACCTGAAACCATCAGCCAAATAACTCCAATACTTTTGTAATCGTGTAGAAAGATCCAAATACCACGATGGGCAAATTATTCGAACTTTTTACCGCCAGTTTGAACGCTTCAGCAACTGTATCTTTACGTTTGATACAAGCACCTTTATTGTGACTCATTATTTTATTACCAAGCTCGTTAGCTGAAATCGCCCGTGATACGTCCAAATCACCAAGATACCATGTATTTACAAGCGATGAGATGAGCATAATCATCTGATCGACCGCCTTGTCACCCATAACAGCAAAAACCACATTAATCCCGCCAGGAAAATCTTTGTGTAATTGTTGTGTTAAAAATTTTACTGCAGCCGGATTGTGCCCAACATCAAGAATAATTTTTTTATTCTCGTAATCACGGCAGTCAAATCGACCTATTAGCTTTACAGAAAGAAGTGCTTTGTGTATATGTTCATTATTGATTACGAACTGTTCATGCAGAAACGTAGCCGCCATTATCGCAGTCGATGCATTATCGAGTTGCCAGGGACCTTTCAACGCTGGCTTGGGTAAGTTTAAATAATGCACGCCCTGGATCTGCAAATCCCAAACATCCTCATGCAGAGAATAGTCGAAATCCTTTTGAATACAATAAGATCGTGCACCAATTATAGATGCCTGCCTGAGCAGCGATAGTGGGGGGTGCCTGTCACCTATGACTAATGGACATGCATTACGCGCTATGCCGACTTTTTCCACTGCGATCAACTCGCGACTACTGCCCAGCCAGGATTGATGATCCTCAGCGATAGATGTGACGATGGCTACATTTGCATCCCAACAATTGACCGCATCAAGCCGGCCCCCAAGCCCAACTTCGAGAACAATAATATCGACAGCACTGTGCATAAATATTTTCATCGCAGCCAATGTCGAATATTCAAAATATGTTAGAGGAATCTCAGCACAGGCAAAATCTATCGCCGCTAGCGCATTAACGATCCGGTCATCACTAACAGCTTCAGCATTAATTGAAATCCGCTCGTTGTAACGTAGCAGATGGGGTGAAGTATAAGTTCCAACAGTGTGTCCAGCCGCGATATACAAAGCCGTTAAGAATGCTGCAACCGAGCCTTTTCCATTAGTTCCAGAGACGGTTATGATTGGTTTTTGTATGGCTAACAAATCCGCATTCCTGGCTACTTGCTCTACTCTGACAAGATCTAACTCAATTTCTGAAGGGTGCTGTAACTCTATTTTTTTGAGCCAGGCTGAAAGTTCGGGACTGGTATTTGCGGAAGTCACGGGCGTACTCCGAATAAAACAAATTCAAACTGACTAGCGGAAATATTATCTCACCGAGCGCTGTGCAAACCGATTAATTGCAAGCCATATGCACTTTAATTTCTACCCAAATCAGTGGTTAAAACACAGCACTAAGCAGAGGGGGGTTTATCTCGGGATTCAATCAGGTTTGGTCCACTTGCTTGCTCATTTGAATCAGAAGAAATGTGTTGAGACTTCATATCTGAAATACTTTTTTCTGTTTTTTTATTTACTGATTCATCATTGGTCCCGTCCTTCGGCAATTGCTCGCCCAGGTCTTGTTTTTGATTCTCTGAATAAGTGGAAGCAGTTTGTTTTAGCAATTTTAGGAGTAGTGATACGATAGTATCGCGCATATCCTTTCGATCGACAATCATATCTATCGCACCATGCTCTAACAGAAATTCAGCCCTTTGAAACCCCTCAGGTAATGTCTCCCGGACCGTTTGCTCAATTACTCGTGGACCTGCAAATCCAATCAGCGCGTTAGGCTCAGCTATTATAATATCACCGAGCATAGCAAAACTGGCTGATACACCGCCCATTGTTGGATCAGTGAGTACCGAGATATAAGGCAAGCTCTGACGGGAAAACTGCGCAAGCGTTGAGCTTGTTTTTGCCATCTGAAACAGCGAAAGGATACCTTCCTGCATGCGTGCACCGCCACTGGCGGAAAAACAAATCAGGGGAATTGAGTTTTTCATTGCAACTTCAGCGGCGCGAACAAACTTTTCTCCGACCACTGAACCCATCGATCCACCCATGAAGGAAAATTCAAAGGCAATAGCCACCACTTGCACACCTTTAACCGAGCCTCTCATGCAAACGAGCGCATCTTTTTCTTCGGTTTTTTTACTCGCCTGGCTTATCCGGTCTTTGTATTTCTTAGAGTCTCGAAATTGTAGTGGGTCAGCGGGTTCAAGATCCGAATCGATCTCATGTGAGCTATCCTGATCAAAAAAACTCAACAAACGCACGCGAGCGCTGATTCGTCGATGTTCACCACATTTAGGGCAAACCGACTGATTGCGTTCCAGCTCCGCCCGATACAAAACGCTTCCGCAGGAATCACACTTTGCCCACACGCCTTCGGGCACACCGCCCTTGTTTAGAGAAGTGGTTCGGATGCGTGAAGGTACTAATTTTTCTAACCAACTCATTTTTTGAGTCTCTCATTTTGGATTCTTTTGGATTATCTGCAACTTTCATGCTGTGTAAACTACTCAGTTGCACGTATCCAGGATGTGGTTCCGGATTAGTGGTGCTTAAGAGAACCCACACGGACTCAGATTTTAAATCATTTAGCGCTCTATTCCGGCACTGTTCCCCAGTCAAATTAATAATTAGCGAGCGCTGTTACCTGCGAATACCCCATGAAAATGCAAGTTTAAATTTCGTCTATCGCCATTCGCATGCCAGCAACCAAATCAGTAACCTGAGTTAGCATATAATCAGAATTAGCACTATTATCTGCAATACGTTTTACAATCGCAGTGCCTACCACTACAGCATCTGCAATTTTTGCAACTTGAGCGGCTGAATCCGCGTCTGATATTCCAAAACCAACCGCCACAGGTATATTCGATTGATCTTTTATGTGAGCAACTTTTGCCGCCACATCCTTAGTATTTAATTTGGAAGATCCAGTAACACCTTTTAGTGATATGTAGTAAATGAATCCGCTCCCGCGATCACAAACCGATTTGATACGCGCATCAGGTGTTGTCGGCGATATTAAAAATATAGGGTCAAGATCATATTTTTCAAATGCTTCGCTAAGCTCTTGAGCTTCTTCAGGCGGAAGATCGATAGTAATAACCCCATCCACACCCGCCGAAGCCGCCTTCCTGGCAAATTCATGGTAGCCCATAATTTCAATAGGATTAGCGTAACCCATTAAAACAATGGGCGTTTTCTGGTTTAGTTTGCGAAAATTCTCCACCAGTTGAAAAATTTGAGGCAATCGATTACCCGCCGCTAATACGCGTTCAGACGCTGCTTGAATGACAGGCCCATCTGCCATAGGGTCAGAAAAAGGCATTCCAAGTTCGATAATGTCACAGCCAACCTCCACCAGACTATGCATCAGGTTCAAACTCTGTTCAACAGTCGGATCAGCCCCCATTAGGTAGGGTATTAATAGCTTCCGCTTTTTTTTTGCAGCATCGACAAAACATTGGGCAATCCGACTCATAATGTAATACCTTCTATTTTCGCGACCGTATTGATGTCCTTGTCACCCCGGCCTGACAGATTCACAACAATGGCCTGATCTGCGCGCAGTGTTGGTGCAATTTTAGTCGCTTGAGCCAGTGCATGGGAAGATTCCAACGCTGGGATGATGCCCTCCAATCGTGTCAGACTATGAAATGCTTTCATCGCTTCATCATCATTTATTGCAACATAGTTAACACGTCCACTGTCCTTTAGCCACGCATGCTCAGGACCTACTCCTGGGTAATCCAAACCGGCAGACACAGAATGAGTTTGTTGAATTTGTCCATATTCATCAGACATCAGGTAGGTTCTGTTACCATGTAAAATACCGGGCTTGCCAGCACATAAAGGTGCTGCATGACGGCCGGTTTCCAATCCATCCCCTCCCGCTTCGACACCATACATTTGGATTTTCTCATACTCCAGATAGGGATAGAATAATCCCATGGCATTTGATCCACCACCCACGCAGGCAATGAGCACGTCCGGTTGTTTACCCATAAGTTTTTTTGCTTGCTCTATAGTTTCCCGACCAATTACGCACTGAAAGTCTCGGACCATTTTTGGATAAGGGTGCGGACCCGCAACTGTGCCAATAATATAAAACGTATCATCCAGATTTGTTACCCAGTCACGAATAGCTTCATTCAATGCATCCTTGAGTGTTTTTGAACCTGATTCGACTGCCCGGACCTCTGCACCGAGTAATTTCATTCGGAACACATTAGGTGCCTGGCGTACAATATCCTCAGACCCCATATAGACCACGCATTCCATACCTAATCGAGCAGCCACAGTGGCGGATGCCACGCCGTGCTGACCTGCCCCAGTCTCTGCAATAATCCGTGTTTTACCCAACCGTTTGGCAAGCAATGCCTGTCCAACGGTATTATTGATTTTATGGGCGCCTGTATGATTAAGATCTTCCCGCTTTAGATAGATCTGAGCGCCACCCAATTGGGCACTCCAGCGACGGGCATGGTACAAAGGACTGGGTCGGCCAACAAAGTATTTTAGCTCCCATTCAAACTCAGCGATAAATTCAGGATCTTGTCTATATTTTTCATACGCCTTTTCCAGATCCAAAACTGAATCCATTAGCGTCTCCGCAAAATACATTCCCCCATAAGGTCCAAAATGTCCGCTGCTATCAGGCAGCTCTGCTTTAGAACTTGTCACAATCTATGCCCCTTACCTTCTCAACAAAATTACGCATAAGTGTATGGCTCTTCAGGCCACGCTTGGATTCAACACCGCTACTGACATCTACGGCATAAGGGTGTATCTGCTCAATAGCAGCCACCGCATTATCCACGGACAGACCACCAGCCAATATCAGCGGTTTTTTCATATCAGTGGGTATTTTACGCCAATCAAAGACATGTCCGGTTCCACCCATTTCACCTTGCGTATTTGAATCCAACAAGATTGCGCTGGCATGGGTATATTTTTCTATCATGCTCACATCCAATGTATCTGATCTTTCCATAGCAAATGCCTTCATATAGGGTCGTGCAAATTGTTCACAATAAGCAACAGATTCGTCGCCGTGGAATTGCAACAAAACCTGAGGGATGACTCGAATCACGTGCCTGACCTGCGATTCAGGGGCATTATAAAATAAGGCCACCAATCCCATCATACCACCCACTGCAAAGCTAATTTCCTGAGCTTGCTCAACGCTCACATAACGCGGACTCTTTTCATAAAATACTAAACCAATAGTATCCACGCCCAGTTTTTCTGCATACAACGCATCTGCAACTGTACGAATACCGCAAATTTTAATTCGTGTTCTAATCAAGGCTCTTAAAAGGGGGTAACGAGTGGATGGATACCATATCAGAAAAATACACCTTGGGGTTCAGTTTATCAGTTATTGCTTTGTTAGCGAAATCCTCTATCTGTTTGAACAATTAAGGTCTGAGGATTTTATGCAGACAGTAATAAAAACATATAGTAGATTTACAACATCCATTTTTCGGTTCCTTAGTAGCATTCCCGGCGTCCCGAATCCATTTTATTTTGAGCTCATTAGCAGCATGGTGCCGTCAGAGGATTTTTTAACTGGCGGCTAAACGAATAACCATCACATTATATATATTAAGACATGTTCAGGCATTGGCTATCTGCAACATTTCAAAAAATATCACAAATTATCGCCAATTCAGCAAAATTCGGGAATCATGTATTTGCAAGGATATTTGGGTCCGACAAAATATAATCCTTCTGACATAGCGGTAGTACCACTTAGCGTACGGTCCTTGCCTTGTAATAAGGTTAGAAGCCATTCAGGTTTTTCTTCACCTTTACCGACAGCAATCAAACTTCCGACAATAATCCTTACCATATTATGCAGAAAGGCATTGGCACATATATCAACCGTTACCTTTTCATTTTTTCGGTAAACTCTAAGTGACTTGATTTCCCTGATTGCATGTTTAGCCTGACAACCTGACGCTCTGAATGCTGAAAAATCAAATTCTCCCACCAAATACTGAGCAGCCAGGTTCATCGCATTTTCGTCAAGCTTTTGCGATTGCCATGCAATCCTACCTACTTCTAAGGCTGGCCGCGCAACTCGGTTGAGGATTATGTAGCGGTAGCGCCGGGATTCGGCGCTGTAGCGAGCGTGAAAATCTTCACTTACGCGTTTGACCCAATGCACACTTACCATGGAGTCCAGATGAGTATTGCTTCCCATCAGCCACGCTTTATCAGATCGCATTACATCAGTATCAAAATGAGCAACTTGCGAAATAGCATGTACGCCAGCGTCTGTACGCCCAGAACAGGTAAGTTCAATTGTTTCATCAGCAACTCGGGAAAGCGCTGTTTCAAGTACTGACTGAACTGATTTACAATGCTTTTGCCGCTGCCAACCGCAAAATTGTGATCCATTGTATTCAATGGCAAGTGCATAGCGCATTTCTAACCTATCCTATACCCCATACTTAGTACTAGTACTCCATAAAAAAGGGCGCTAGTGCGCCCTTTTTCCCTATTTAGCAAATGTTAATCGCCTCGATACAGCTATTTTTTTCAACCAATTTTCCGCAATAGTTGCTCTGCAGTCTCTTTTTGCTCATTGCTGCCTTCTTTGATTATTTCATCAAGCGCACTGCTGGCAGAATCATTATCCCCCATGTCAATATAGGCTTTTGCCAGATCCAGCATTGTCTCCATTTCATTAGTGCTACCGAAAGCTGCAGAACCATCACCAACGGTAAGATCTGTGCTGGAAGTGAGATCGGGAATCTCAAGCTCTTGAGTTTGATCAAACGCAGTATCCAGTGTTTCTGTGTGATCAAACATACTTTCCACGTTCGTGCCGACATTACTATCCTTAACTTCAACAAGTTGATCAATATCGAGGGTCAACTCGTCTGGAGAGCCTGTAATATCAAGGTCGTCAATTTGAACTTCAGAAATATCATTATCTTTCAGTGATGACAGGTCAAGCACAGATTCATCGATATCCAGTCCGGTCTGTTCAAACTCCGACATGTTGGTTTCATTTAATGAATCCAAATCTATTTCTGAACTAACTGCCGTCAATACCCGTGCAGATCCTGAATCCCCATCTTCCAATTCAATCTCTTCAAGCATTGATCCCAGATCACTGGTGTCATCCGTTTTTTCTTCAACAGCACTGCTGATCAGTTGCTCTGTAGAGCTTTCCAATGACAATCCAGAATCGAATTCCAACACACTATCATCCATACTGGATTCCAGATCGGCACTCACTTCTGTCAGCACATCTTTAGCATGCAGATCAGACAGATCCGGTAGCGGCTGATCCAATTCTTCGTTAACTTCTGCGCTTAACTTTGAAAAATCTCCAGTTGCCTCAAGCTCGGCTTCGTCAAATGCCAATCCTGGATCAATACTTTGATCCAACAATGACTGTTCCTCAGAAAGACTTTGCAAGGACACATCTTCATTAGGTGGTGCGATAATTTCTGTCACATCACCTGTACTATCAAACTCACTCAATGACAGCGTACCATCGGGCTCCTTATCGTCAGTTGATGAATCAAAAATACCCGATACCGCAGCACCAACACCTGCAACACCTGCGACACCTGCCGTAATCGCACCCATACCTGATTGATTACCGCCAGAGTCTACAACATACAATGTGTTATCAGTATCCAGTTCGCGCCCCATGGTCGCGATTTGTTGCCAAGCCGGGTTGCTGTCACCACCAAAACGTGAGTGGAATTGCTGCGCAGATTTATTAAATCGGTCGCTATCCTTCTGCCCATGATGTGTTTCGAGTAGTTTCAGATGATAATCCTGATTTTCCGGTTCCCGATCAACCGCCTTTGTCAAAAGATCCTCTGCCTGACCGTGAAGCCCATAAGCCAAATAGACTTCTGCCTCAGAAATGGTGTCATCTTTGGCTGACTCATCATCTACTGATGACGCTAACAGATCAGTATGGTCGAATTCCTCATAAACACTTTCATCATCTGTGTTATCAAAATTCTGAATTTCCGAAAGTTCAGCTTCATTTACATCAGGTGACCCCTCTACACTCTGATCCAGGGTTGCAACCTGTTGCGTTACCGTGCTTTGCTCGTCTTCAAAGATCTCTTCGTCTGCCAATACTACATCATCGTCTAATTCCTCTTCCTTTCTCCCACCTCGTCCCAACAACCAAGCCAGTGCACCCAGTAATCCAAGCACGCCGAGTCCTATACCAGCAGCCTGTGCGGGGTTGTCCATTAATTTTTGAAAAAACGTCCCTTCCTGAACAGGTGATTGCTCATTTTCCAGCGCTTCAGCAGATGGTTCTACACCAGCAATCTCAATATCATCAGTTGAAATACCTTCTTCAACTGATGCAGATTCAGATTCAGATTCAACAACTGACGGGGTCACTGCTTGTGCTTCGGCTTCTGCAGCGGCTTGTGCCTCGGCGGCGGCCTCAGCAGCAACTTTTGCCTCAGCTTCTGCAGCCGCTTGTGCCTCAGCAGCAACTTTTGCCTCAGCTTCTGCAGCCGCTTGTACCTCAGCAGCAACTTTTGCCTCGGCCTCTGCAGCCGCTTGTGCCTCAGCAGTTGAAAGTTTTTCCTGGAGTTGCGCCATCTCGTTCTCACGCAACTCTATTAGACGGTCCATCTTTTCGGTATTACTTTCCAGCTCACTGGCTTGCGCTTGTAAATCCTCTTTTTTCAATTGCTCGGCTTCAAGCTCTTCTTGCGCAAGCGTTAAATCTGTATTGATTTGCCCAAGAATTTTGGTATCGGGTTGCTCAGATTCGTTCGCATTAGCCGTTGCGCTGTTATCTGAGGTACTGGGATCAGCGACGATACTCAACTCAGCTGCGGGTGCCTGTGTAACAACTTCAGTACTATCACCAACATTAGGTTCTGAGTCTGAAGACGTGGAATCAGATTCAGATGCCGTAATAGCGTTACTGGTTTCTGCTTGTATTTCAGGGGTTTTCCCGATACCTGATGGCGCTGCAATTCGACCAATGCTATCGCGATATTCCTGCCAAAGACGATTTTGCTGCGTCATTTGCGCTATAGCTTGCTGTCGTGAAAGCGAACTTATCTCATTACCCGATGGCATGCGCAATATGGCGCCTTCCCGCAGCCTATTGACATTACCATCAACAAAGGCGTTTCTATTGGCACTCAATAGGGCCAGCATCATTTGCTGCACGGTGAAATCTGCCGGCTTATTGCTTGCAGCTATTTGCCAGAGGGTATCATTTTTAACGACTGTGTAAGCATCTGCCCCGCCTGAATTACTGCCTCCTCCTGTCTGGCCGGAAGATACCTCTTCACTGCCACCCACTACCACCACTTCAGGAACATCGTCACTAACAGCCGTGAGTGTATTTTCATTTGAGTCAGTAGATGTTTCAGCAAACACTTCCAGTGGATATGTCGTTGCAATAGGAATACTCGTACTGGTCGTTCTCACACCATCGAGTAGATACGCAACACCATCTTCATTACCGTCCGTGCTACTCAGAGTGGAATTATCCACCTGTTCCAAATTTGTAGTATCTGAGGATATAACAATAGAATCGATAATCACTTCTTCAGCCGGAAACCGGGTACTGTCATCCACATCACTGCCAGCATCATTAGCAACTATAACTTCAATAGCCTCCTCCTCATCATCAGTGGATCTTTGTATCGGCACAGGAACAGCCAAATCCTGCTCAACGATCTGCTGAGAAACGGTTTCTGGTACTGAAGGTGTAGAAGTTGAGGATACTGCATCCTGGCTCATGAATACGGGAGGGTCAAGCAGGATTGTATATTCCCTGACCATACGCCCTCTTGGCCAGTCAACCTCCAGGAGAAAATTAAGAAATGGCTCAACTACCGGGCCACGACTGCCAACTTTGATATAATGCGTTCCATCGGCCTTTTGATTAACAGAAAACTTCAAAGCCGAAAGCACCGGACTTTTCTCAATACCAGCCCGTTCAAATGCTTCTCGCGAAGCCAGCTGCACAATAAGCCCATCCAGCTCGTCAGCCTGCACTGAATTTAATACAATCTCAGCGTCTAATGGTTGATTGAGTGCAGATCGCATCTCTATATCACCAAGCCCCAAAGCCATGGCACCTGAAGATGCCAAGGCCAGACCTACCGCTACTGCAGTTGCTAATTTTTGCACTGTCCAATTCTCGTGTCGCATTAGATAAATGAATCTTTGTATCCACCACACTTTCAATTGTGGTGTGCTAATACAAAATACCTGTAGTTCTAGAGCGTTACTTCAAAAAAACCATACTCAACTATAGGTTATATATAGTCGTTTATCAAAAATTCGGCTATTTGAACGCTGTTGAGCGCCGCGCCTTTTCTAACATTATCTGAAACTACCCACATATTTATGCCTCTCTCATGTGAAATATCAGCTCTCAATCGCCCGATAAAAACAGCGTCCTGACCGGCTGACTCACTCACAGCAGTCGGGTAACCACCATCATTGCGATCATCCAATACACGAATACCAGGTGCAGATTCCAACAGAGATCTGGCAGTTTGCAAGTCTAAAGGTTTAGCAGTTTCAATGTGTAGTGCTTCCGAATGGCCATAAAAAACCGGGACTCTGACACACGTCGGATTAACACTGATCGTTTCGTCTTCAAATATTTTTCTGGTTTCCCAGATCATTTTCATCTCTTCTTTTGTATAACCATTGTCCTGAAAATCATCAATGTGGGGTAAAACATTAAACGCAATTTGCTTTGCATATACCTTGCAATCTGCGGGTTTTCCATTGAGCAAAGTAGCCGTCTGCGAAGCGAGTTCTTCGATGCCGTCCTTACCTGTACCTGATACCGCCTGGTAGGTAGCAACGTTTATCCGCTCAATGCCAACCGCGTCATACAACGGTTTTAGAGCAACAAGCATTTGTATAGTCGAACAGTTAGGATTTGCAATAATTCCTTGATTTTTATATTGAGCTATCGCGTGAGGATTTACCTCTGGTACTACCAAAGGAATGTTATCGTCGTATCGAAACTGGGACGTGTTATCTATAACCACACAATTTTTAGCAACCGCTATTGGCGCATAATCCTTGGAAATAGAGGCACCTGCCGAGAACAATCCAATTTGTACTTTACTAAAATCAAAATCGTTGAGATTCTCAACTTTAATGAATTTTTCTCCGAACGAAACTCGCTTTCCGGCCGATCTTTCGCTGGCAAGCGCATAAACATTACGCACTGGAAAATTCCTTTCAGCAAGAATGGATAACATCACTTCACCAACGGCTCCTGTGGCACCGACAACCGCTACATCATATTTTTTACTCATACTGATTCCCTATTTATTTATGCAGATTCTGCAAGTATTTTCACAACCATATCACCCATTTCATGCGTACTCACGGATGCACCGGCGCCGGCAATATCAACTGTGCGCAACCCCTTATCCAGTGTTTTGGCGACTGCCTGATCAATCCGCATAGCCGAGGTCTCGTCATTTAGCGAATAACGAAACATCATCGAGACAGACAATATGGCTGCGAGTGGATTTGCCAAACCTTGCCCTGCAATATCGGGTGCTGAGCCATGAATGGGTTCATACAGTCCGTACCCTTGCGCATTTATTGATGCTGAGGGCAACATACCGATAGATCCGGTTAACATCGCCGCCGTATCCGAAAGGATGTCACCGAACATATTTGTTGTCACAATGACATCAAACTGATTCGGATTTCGGACTAACTGCATTGATGCGTTATCTACATACATATGTGATAACGTCACTTGAGGATAATCCCTGGCTACTTGCTCAACTACATCCCGCCATAACTCCGAGACTTCCAGCACATTAGCCTTGTCAACAGAACATAAACGACGATCACGCTTCATAGCCGTTGCAAATGCACTATGAGCAATACGTTTTATTTCAGATTCAGTGTATTCCAGTGTATTAAAGCCGCGACGCTCGCCATTGGCTAAAGTCTCTATACCACGTGGCTGACCAAAATAAATACCACCCGTCAATTCGCGAACGATCATTAAATCCAGACCTTCCACCAATTCGGGTTTAAGTGAGGATGCATCCGACAATTGAGGGAACAAAACTGCGGGGCGCAAATTTGAAAATAAATCGAGTTCTGAACGCAGCCTTAGCAATCCACGTTCAGGGCGCTGATCACGCGGCAATTGTTCGTAGGCAGGCCCACCAACAGCACCTAACAAGATGGCATCCGACTCCTTGCAAAGGGCCAAAGTATCAGCGGGCAATGGATCTTTTGCAGCATCATAACCCGCACCGCCAAATGGTGCCTCCTGCCACTGCAACACAACACCAAAATCATCACGCAAACAACATAATACTTTAATCGCTTCACTGATAATTTCCCGACCGATGCCATCGCCCGGCAATACTGTTATTTTCTTGCCCATTTACCCTCTCTTGTCGGGTGCCCATTAAGAACACTGCCAACGTTTAATGTTATTGATCTCATGAGTTGGTACAAACCTTCATGGTCCAATCAAAGGTTTTGTGTATGCTTAAAGAGTAAAAGACGCAGTAAACCGATTATTTTAACTAAATTGTATGATTTAATCGAGAATTTAAATGGGCAATCACAATTCTGATTGTAACAATCTGGCAAGAATATGGAAGGTAACAGCATAGGCACTACCTTATAATACAACTACAACCCTATACGTGGATCATGGATAGCTTGGGATCTTCAACCTCGTCTTAAAATACAATTAATAGTGGCGCGACATCAGAGCAACGCTGTATCTTTATAATTCTTTTACCTAAAGTTTCCTGCCCTGCTGCTATCCAACTTAATGCATACTTATTTCTTTTACCTATATTATCTGAGTTAATCAAATAACCAAGGCGCCTCTTTTAGGCGTTGTTTTTCATAGCCACGAATCTCATCCGTATGCTGCAATGTCAAATCAATATCATCGAGGCCATTGAGTAAGCAGTGCTTTCGAAACCCATCTATTTCAAACAAAAATTTCTTTCCACCAAGGCGGGTAACCGACTGCGCTGCCAGGTCAATTTCCAACCGACAACCTTCGTCATCAGCACATTCACTAAACAAATAATCCATATGCGCTGCCTCCAGCTGTATGGGCAAAAATCCGTTCTTAAATGAATTATTATAAAATATATCCGCAAAGCTCGACGCTATCACTGCTCGAAAGCCGTAATCCTCTAACGCCCACACTGCATGCTCGCGTGACGAACCACAGCCAAAATTTTCTCTGGCAATTAAAATTTCAGAACCTTGGTAAGGTGGTTGGTTGAGAATAAATTCGGGATTGATGCGCCGCGTATTGTTATCAATATCAGGCGCGCCGGGATCCAGATAGCGCCAATCATCAAATAAATTGGGGCCAAAGCCCGAGCGCTTAATCGATTTAAGGTATTGTTTGGGAATGATCGCATCTGTATCAATATTGGGTCTGTCTATCGGGGCGACCAATCCGTTAACCACATTAAATTTACGCATAATGAACACCCTAATAGGTACGTGAATCTACAAAATGACCGGCTAAAGCCGCTGCAGCGGCCATGGATGGGCTAAGCAAATGTGTGCGACCACCCTGCCCCTGCCGGCCTTCAAAATTTCGATTGGATGTTGATGCACATCGCTCTCCAGGCTCCAACCGATCTGCATTCATGGCCAGACACATGGAACAGCCTGGCTCTCGCCATTCAAATCCGGCGTTGAGAAAAACTTTATCCAGACCTTCTTCTTCAGCTTGTTTTTTTACAAGCCCTGAACCCGATACTACCATCGCGACCTTAACTGATCCGGCGACTTTACGGCCTTTGATTACAGCTGCTGCAGAACGTAAGTCTTCAATCCGGGAATTTGTGCAGGACCCTATAAATACCTTGTCGATGGCTACATCTGTAATAGGGGTGTTTGCTTCTATGCCCATATATTCCAATGCTCTTTGTATGGAGGAGGCTTTGTTTGTATCTGAAACCTGCAAGGGATCAGGTACGCGCTGATCAATGCCAATCACCATTTCAGGCGATGTTCCCCAGGTTACCTGGGGTTTGATGCTGCCAGCATCTAAAACAATTTCTTTATCAAATACAGCATCACTGTCACTGTGTAACTCGGTCCAGGCTTTCCTTGCCTTTTCAAACCATCGCGCTTTAGGCGCATAAGGGCGGCCTTGTAAATAATTAATTGTAGTCTCGTCAACTGCAATCATTCCGGCACGGGCACCAGCTTCTATTGCCATGTTACAGACCGTCATACGACCTTCCATAGTCAGATCACGAATTGCCTGCCCGGCAAATTCAATCGTATACCCAGTGCCACCTGCGGTACCGAGCTTCGCAATAATAGCCAAGACGATATCTTTAGCTTCAACACCCACCCCGCACTTGCCTTCAATAATAATTCGCATGTTTCGGGATTTTTTTTGCAATAGACATTGTGTTGCCATGACATGCTCAACTTCAGAGGTGCCAATGCCAAAAGCCAGCGCACCAAAAGCGCCGTGAGTTGCAGTATGGGAGTCACCGCATACAACCGTCATACCCGGCAAGGTCGCCCCCTGTTCCGGACCGATAACATGTACAATACCCTGCCGTGGGTCGTTCATTTTAAATTCCGTAATCCCAAACTCATCACAATTTTTATCAAGTGTCTCCACTTGCAATAAAGATACGGCATCTGTAATTCCAGCACTACGATCTGTTGTAGGCACGTTATGATCTGCAACACCGAGGATAGAATTTGTTCGCCAAAGTTTCCGCCCCGCTATTCTCAAACCCTCAAATGCCTGCGGAGAGGTCACTTCATGTATAAGGTGTCTATCTATATATAAAAGTGCTGTTCCATCTGATTCTTCACGCACTACATGTGCATTCCAAACCTTGTCATATAAAGTTTCAGCTACCATGACTCACCTCGAAAGTTTTAAAACACGCTATTTCGTGCCTAAACCATGCACATAAAATAGCTGTGTAGAACATTCTAACGGCCAAAAATAAATAACTCAAATTCATATTTATTATTATTTGCATTCCAATTTGGAATTGATATGATAAAACATATGAACATTAATTGCCTCGAAGCACTCATTACGGTAGCTGACTGCTCTTCTTTTTCTATTGCTGCTGAACAACTCCACCTTACACAACCCGCAGTTAGCAAGCGCATCGCCACTTTGGAGCAATCATTAAACACAACACTATTTGATCGAATAGGGCGAAAGATTCATTTAACTGAGGCCGGCAGTAAATTATTACCAGTAGCAAGGGGGATCTGTGGCGATATGGCCCGCGTTCGGCACACTATCGCCAATCTTGGAGAGTCAGTAAGTGGCAGACTCAGCATAGGTACCAGTCACCACATAGGACTACATCGCCTGCCAACGTTACTACGGCAATTTAAAAGTACTTACCCACAGGTTGAACTGGATCTGCATTTTCTGGATTCCGAGGATGCATGCACGAAGGTTGAAACAAGTGCTTTGGAGCTGGCTGTTGTGACACTGCCTGAAAAGCCATTTTCGAAATTACATACCGAATTAATCTGGAATGATCCGCTTTTATTAGTCAGCGATATCGATCATCCCTTACAAAAAATTCTAAAACCAGAAATTACACACTTATCGCTGTACCCAGCCATCGTTCCATCACTAGAGACAGTTACCAGACAGGTATTGGATAAAGCCCTGTTACCCTATTCTGTACGGCTCAATATCGCTATGGAAACAAATTATATTGAAACAATAAAAATGATGGTGTCTGTCGGACTCGGCTGGGGTGCGATTCCAAAAACCATGATCACCGATGACCTGATCCCCATCCCGATCAAGGCGCTAAAGCTGGAGAGGAAACTTGGCATTGCGCAACTTAAAGGCCGCAGTCTGTCATCCGCGGCACAGGCATTTATTGAGTTGCTTAGAACACATAAAAGCGATTAGATTGATAACGATCGGGAACGCAGCCTGTTGAATTACTCCCCCAATTTTAACCGAATATCGTCAACTTTGAGAATCTGGTATAACAGGTGTCGGATAGCGCACATCAGCATTCTGCGCCCTATGTCGCAGATAATGATCCATCAGCACTAACGCCATCATCGCCTCTGCAATGGGCGTTGCCCTGATCCCGACGCAAGGGTCATGTCGCCCTGTGGTGATAACTTCAACCGGATTCCCTGCAACATCAATACTCCTTCCTGGCAAACGAAGGCTGGATGTTGGCTTCATTGCAATAGATGCCACTATATCCTGCCCCGAAGAGATGCCACCCAGAATTCCACCCGCGTGATTACTCAGAAAACCTTCGGCCGTTATCTCATCCCGATGCGCCGTGCCTTTTTGAGTTACACACTCAAAACCGGCGCCGATTTCGACGCCCTTGACGGCATTAATGCTCATCAGGGCATGCGCCAGCTCTGCATCAAGACGATCAAAAATTGGCTCACCCCAGCCCGGTGGAACTGAATTTGCAACTACGGTTACTTTTGCACCAATTGAGTTACCTTCCTTCTGCAAGGCTTTCATATAGGCTTCAAGTTCTCTTACTTGAGACTTATCAGGCCAAAAAAAACTATTTTCCTTTACTTGTTCCCAGTCAAACTGATTTGGATCAAGTGTTATAGGACCAAGTTGTGAAAGATATCCGCGAACCTTTATGCCTTCTTTCTCTTGTAAATATTTTTTCGCAATAGCGCCGGCCGCTACCCGCATGGCAGTTTCTCGTGCAGAGGAGCGACCTCCACCGCGATAATCCCGGAATCCATATTTCTGGTTATATGTATAATCCGCATGCCCGGGACGATACTGATTTTTTATTTTTTCATAATCGTGAGAACGTTGATCGGTATTTTCTATAAGCAGCGCAATCGGCGTGCCGGTGGTTTTTCCTTCAAACAAACCCGAAAGAATTTTAACCTGATCCGCCTCACGACGTTGAGTGGTATAACGTGACTGACCCGGCCTACGACGATCCAGATCAACTTGAATATCTGCCTCGCAAAGCGCCATTCCTGGTGGACAACCATCAATAATACAACCCAAGGCCGGGCCATGACTCTCGCCGAAGGTAGATACACAAAAAAGTTTTCCAAAACTGTTTCCAGACATAAAAACGCTACCGCTTACAGCCGATCAAATCAGTTTCCCTCTCGATGATCACCAATAGAACTAAGGTATATGATCAAGGTTGACACCTTCTTTTTCAACCGGCATCAAATCCTGTTTTGCCACACCAAGTGCAAGCACTGCCGCACTGGCTACATAAATAGATGAATAGGTTCCAACCACCACACCAACAATCAACGCAAGTGCAAACCCCCTGATTATCTCTCCTCCCAGAAAGAACAATGCAAACAGTACAATCAGCGTAGTCAAAGAGGTAATAAGTGTTCTGGACAATGTCTCATTGATGGATATGTTCATTACTTCCAGTGCCGTAACCTTACGCAATTTACGGAAATTTTCACGTATCCGGTCAAACACAACAATCGTATCGTTCAGGGAATAACCGATAACCGCAAGAATAGCCGCCAATACACTGAGATCGAATTCAACCTGCAGCAGTGAAATCACACCGAGTGTAATGATAACATCATGCACCAGAGCAATAACCGAACCCACCGAAAACTTTTTTTCAAATCTGAGCCAGATATAAACCACGATACAAAACAGGGCGGCCAGCACAGATAATCCACCCTGCTCACGTAACTCTTCTCCCACCTGAGGCCCAACAAATTCTACCCGACGCATTTCGACGGATCGCTCAGTCGCAGCCTGTAGTACCTGGAATATATTTTGGCTTAAATCTGCACTGTTTACCCCTTCGCGAGGTGCAAGCCTGATCAGTACATCACGCGATGTCCCGAAATGTTGCACCACTGAATCGGCAAACTCATTTGCCAAAGCGTCTCGAATTAAACTTAATTTAACGGGTTGCTCATACCCAACTTCCACGACATAGCCGCCGGTAAAATCCACGCCATAATTCAAACCACGAAGCAGCAGTAAAATTAATGACAAAATAACCAGAGTACTCGAAAGTATCATCGCCTTTTTACGCAGGCCCATAATGTTCCATCGAGCCACTGGTTTTTTAATTTTAGTCATGATTCTTCCCTCAAATTGCCAGCTGTTCGATGCGCTTACCACCATAAATCCAGTTCACCAAAGCTCTGGTCCCCATGATGGCTGTAAACATTGAACTCAAAATGCCAATGGACAAGGTAATTGCAAAGCCTTTAATGGGGCCGGTACCAAGACCAAACAAAATAACCGCAGCAATCAACGTGGTAATATTTGCATCGACAATGGTATTTACGGCTTTGTCGTAACCTGCATGAATACTAGCCTGTACAGAGTTACCATTTCGCAGCTCTTCTTTGATACGTTCGAAGATAAGCACATTCGCATCAACAGCCATACCTACTGTCAGCACAATTCCTGCAATACCCGGTAATGTCAGTGTCGCCTGCAATGAGGATAAAATAGCCACGATCAAAATCAGATTCAGTATTAAAGCAGCATCGGCAACCAATCCAAATACTTTGTATCTCACCACCATAAAAACCAATACCAACACCAAACCAATAACAACAGACATCATCCCCTTGTTGATATTATCCTGCCCCAGACTGGGACCAACTGTTCGTTCTTCTACGATTTCTACAGGGGCTTTGAGCGCACCAGCTCTTAGTAATAATGCTAAATCCCTCGCTTCAGCACTATCAAGCCCGGTAGTCTGAAAACGATGACTCAGAACATCCCGGATGGTGGCGGTGTTAATCACCTCTTCCGTGTGGGTACGCAGCTTCTCGATCTTGCCATCAACCTCCTTGCTTTCCACCCGATTCTCAATAAAAACCACGGCCATCAAATTGCCGACATTCTCTGAGGTAACCGTCTGCATGCGTTTGGCACCCTTGTTATCAAGGTTTACAAATACCGCTGGAGAACCTGATTGCTGATCAATTCCAGAGGAAGCGCCCTTAATCTGATCGCCGGTTACGATAAATTGGCGCTGCAATAAAATTGGAGAGCCATCGTCACGTTGTTTATATAACTTAGCGCCTGATGGAATACGGCCACTCTCAGCGGCAGCAAACCAGTCGGTGGCGGTACCAAAGGTTAACCTGTATTCCAGTGTTGCGGTTGCACCCAGGATTTCTTTTGCACGACTGGTATCTTGCACGCCAGGTAGCTGCACAACTATTCGTTCCTGCCCCTGTTGCTGAATCACTGGCTCGGCAACACCCAACTCGTTTACCCTATTGCGTAAGGTAATTATATTCTGTTGAATTGCCGATTTGCGCTCGTCCAGAATGGCGCTTTCACTCATAGCAGCTTCAACAAAAAAATACTTTCCTTCTTCAGAAATCGCTAAGTCGAGGTCAAGGTAGTCAGAGCCGAGTAAATTTAGTGCATTGTCACGACTCGCCTCATCATTAAATCGCGCACTGATAAGATCACCCTTAACTTGTACTCCCTGGTATCGAATGCCATTTTCCCGTAATAATGTCCGCCATTCAGGACGGTATCGCTCCAACGCTTGTGAGGTTGCGCTCTCCATGTCCACTTCCATTAAAAAATGCACCCCCCCGCGTAAATCCAGACCGAGGAACATGGGCTGACTAAATGATCTTAACCAGTCAGGTGTTGCTGGAACCAGATTTAATGCAACTGTGTGACGATCACCAAACTCGACACTAAGATGATCTTTGGCCCTAAGCTGCTCTTGCGTATTCTCGAAACGTACAATCAGATTGCCAGCATCGTTATAGGTCTGAAACCCCGTAAAATCATTTTTCTTTAACGTATCTGAAACATCATCGGCTAAAGTAGCACTCACGTCTCCCGAGCGGGCTGAAAGCTGAACCGCAGGATTATCACCATAGAGATTCGGAAGTGCATAAACTGTCGCCACTATGATAATCAGGGCTAATAATATGTATTTCCATAAAGGGTATTTATTAATCATGCGTTTTCATAACTCTCAAGGCGTTAGCGCTCATGCATAAACAAATGGGTTTGTGATAGTTTGATCCTGCTATTTATCGGGCTTTATCATTGCTGATTTTCCACTTCAAAACCCGAAAATACAGCGCAAATATCAGGCCCTTTTAAAAGATCCAACTGAGGATATTTAATAGCCGAAGATAGTGGTTATCAGAGTTTTTTCAAGGTGCCCTTTGGCAACAGTGAGGCAACTGACTGCTTCTGGATATTGACTTCGACCTTATCTGCCACTTTTACAGTCACAAAGGCATCATGCACAGCTGATATTGTGCCAGCCAATCCTCCATTACTAATAATTTCGTCACCTTTTTTTATTCCTCCCAGCATTGCTTTGTGCTCTTTCGCACGTTTTTGTTGCGGCCGGATAAACAGGAAAAAGAACACGCCCAGCAAAAATACCGGAAACAGCAAACCCATTAACCCACCCCCCGGCCCCGCGTCTTGTGCATAGGCATTAGAAATAAAGAAATCCATCATTTACAAACCCTCAATAATATAATTGGATATATTGGAACCCAGACACACAGATGAGTCACGAAAGTTCGCAAAGTTAAGTGCTAATACGCTTTTCGGGCACAACCGGCGCTTCCGGGTTAAACTGCGTATTATGGCACAGAGCGCTGTCAGAATGGGAGTTTTGACTTAAGGTCGATGCATTGCCGCCAGAACTTCGCCGGGTCGTAATGGCTATTGGGATTTTCCCAATAGGTCCACTATTCCAGTATCTACACGCTGAGTGGGAAAACGGTCAGTTAACAAATCAAGAATCGATCAGCGCAATACCACACGTCACTGAATTCCTGACATGATCGAACCGTTTGCTGATTAAAGCCCTTGCTGACGCTCAGCGTAGAATTCCCTGGAAAACTGATTAAACCTGTTATGCTCAATGGCATCGCGTATCTCACGCATTAAATTCTGATAATAATAGAGGTTATGTATCGTATTCAATCGAGAACCCAGGATCTCGCCGCAACGCGAAAGATGATAAAGATAAGCCCTGGAGAAATTCTGGCAGGTGTAACAGGCGCAACTGGAATCAATTGGCAATGTATCTGACTTAAACCGGGCGTTGCGCAATCGTATATCGCCCTTGCGTGTAAATAAATAATCATTGCGTGCATTACGGGTTGGTAAAACGCAATCAAACATATCAACACCACGTCTGACTGCCTCTATTATATCCTCCGGCTTACCGACCCCCATCAAGTAGCGCGGTGATGATTCCGGTATAAAAGGCACTGTTGCCTTAAGGATCCGTTCACGCTCAATTTTCTCTTCACCTACCGCCAATCCGCCAATGGCATAACCATCAAACCCGATCTCTAGTAATTTATTCACAGACTGCTCGCGTAAATCAGCGTACATGCCACCTTGCACTATGCCAAATAGAGCATTGGCGTTGTTAAGGCAAAGATGCGCTTGTTTGCTGCGAGCCGCCCAACGCATGGATAACTCCATTGATTGTTTTGCCTGCTCATAACTTGCTGGATGTGGCGTGCATTCATCAAATGCCATAACAATATCTGAACCCAAATCACTCTGTATCTGCATAGATACCTCAGGAGACAAATAGACTTCTGAGCCATCTATAGGTGAGCGGAAGCTAACGCCTTTTTCATCAATTTTCCGCATTTTTGCCAATGAGAACACCTGAAATCCACCCGAGTCAGTAAGAATCGGTTGATGCCATTGCATAAAATCATGCAAATCACCGTGTGCATTAATAATTTTTGTACCGGGTCGCAGCATCAGATGAAAAGTATTGCCCAGTATAATTTGTGCGCCACTATCGCTAAGCTCCGACGGCGCCATTGCCTTTACTGTGCCATAAGTTCCTACCGGCATAAATGCAGGTGTATCAATGTTGCCACGTGAAAATCTCAACCTCCCACGTCGCGCATCATTACACTTACTGATTATTTCAAACCGCATTAAATATCCCAAGCTGCGCGGTTGGGTATTACCAACATCGCGTCGCCATAGCTAAAAAAACGGTAATTCTCATTTACCGCCTGCGCATAGGCTTGTAGTGTCAAATCAGATCCGGCAAAAGCGCAAACCAGCATCAGTAACGTTGATCGGGGCAAATGAAAATTCGTTATCATTGCATCTACCACCTTGAAGGACACACCAGGTTTAAGAAATAATTGACTGTCACCTTCAAATGCTTCAATTTCTCCATTTTTCACCGCTGTTTCCAGACTTCTGACCACCGTAGTACCCACGGCTATAATTCGCCCACCTTGTTTTTTACATATTCGAATCTGATCAATCAGGGATTGAGATACTTGCACAAACTCGCTATGCATTACGTGTTCATCCAGATTTTCGCATCTTATCGGTTGAAATGTGCCTGACCCCACATGTAACGTGACAAACCCATAAGCAATGCTCTTTTGTTCCAGCTGCTCAAAGAAGTTATGGGTAAAATGAAGTCCTGCAGTGGGGGCTGCCACCGCACCTGAATTTTTTGCAAAGACAGTCTGGTAGCGCTCCTTATCCTCGTCTTCATCCCGGCGTTTAATATAGGGTGGTAGCGGAATATGCCCATATTGCTCTAGTGCTGCAACAATTGAATCTTCTGAAATTTGTAGCCTCAGTTTGAAAAATTCACCTTCTCTAGTCAATACCTGCGCACGCATGCCGCCTTCCAAAATCAACTGCTGGCCCTGCCTGGGCGCTTTATTGGAGCGGATTTTTGCCAGCACTGTTTTTTCACTCAGAATCCGCTCCAGCATAACTTCTATTTGACCACCCGTTTGTTTGTGACCAAACAGTCGGGCCGGTAGGACCCGTGTATCATTAAAGACAAGTAAGTCTTCTGGATTGAGGAGATCTATCAGATTTAAAAAATGAAGATGCTCCACCTTGCCCGCTGCACCATTCAAAATCATCAAGCGGCTATCACCGCGCTGCGGCGGCGGAAACTGAGCAATCAACTTTGTTGGAAGTTCATAGGAAAAGTCAGTTAAACGCATGGCGGGCGATCTTATCAGGCAAGATGAGCGCTGCAAAGAAAATTAATGACTAGAAAGTCTTTACCTTAATCAATACATTGCCTACAATTCGTTTCCCCTGTGCCGGGGTGGCGGAATTGGTAGACGCACCGGATTCAAAATCCGGCGGTGGAAACATCGTGAGAGTTCAAGTCTCTCTCCCGGCACCATTTGATTTTCTTCGCCAAAAAAATCATCTAACATCTTGAATAGCAATGATAAATCAGGGGTTCGATACCCCTTTTCGTACATAAGTGAGGCGGTCAGTAGCAGTGCTTTGTACTACACCAACCCCAAAAAACGGGGTCAGCGTAGAACAAAGCGGCTTGACAAAGAGGCGCTCCGCCCTCTGTTGTATACTCCCGGCGGTGGTGCATTCGGCATCGAGCCATCATGCACCACATAAACGTATCACCGTTTTATCACTCGTAGCGTTTGGCCGCGACACCACCATTCAAGGGAGCGTTCCTGCTACCCTTGAAAATCCCATGACTGCTCCACAGAGGCAATTTCATTGAGACCAAGGGAGACTTCACTCTCCCTATGGAACCCATCGACCAACCTTGCGCAGATTAGATGCCGTCAGCTTTTCGTTGCTTAATCGCAGTCAACAAAAAACAGCCTGTTGCAGTCATATATTGGCGTTCCCCAAACGGGGCCACGCTGATCCAGCCTTCGCTAGTCGCTCATCCCGCCAAAAAGCAGCGGGACTAAAGGGCTTCCCATCGTTAACGCAAAGAAAAGAGGAGGTGCATTGCATCCCCTCAAAATCAAGAATAATGACGGTTTCCATGTGGCGCTACGCTGCATGGATCCTCCGCAATTTTTCTTGATTTTTTCACCCCCGCCTAATCGTCCTAGTCGCCAGAGGTTCATGAGCAGCGCAAAAAGCGCAGTTCAAAAACCCCTTTGACCGATTGAGGAGAAAGACCATGAAAATATCAGATGCAGCGAAAATATTAGGCTTGAGTGGCGAAGTCACATCACAAGAGATTAAAGCGGCATACCGTAACGCCGCAATGACCTACCACCCCGCCGGAACTCCGCCGGGGCCGAGATGATGAAGATAATCAACGCGGGCTTTGACGCATTGCGGGACTTTAGCGGTAAAATCCCCGCCAGTGATGAACCTAGCCCGGAGGATTACCCGCAGGCGGTTAATAACGCGCTCAATGCAGTTCTTGGGCGGGAAGGGTTGGAGATCGAAATTTACGGTGTTTGGGTTTGGATATCGGGCGAAACGTTCAAGCATAAGACGGTCCTGAAAGAAGCGGGTTTCAAGTATGCTTCCAAAAAGAAAAGCTGGTATTTTCGCCCGGAAGACTGGTGCAGTTCTAGCCGGGGCAGCTATAGTATGGATGATATTCGCGGCAGGTACGGTAGCTCAAAACCGTCAAGGCCACACCGTCAATCTTTACAGCATCAAAGCCAGACATAGTGCCCGGCTCCTGCCACCCCGCCTTGATTGTATTAATGAGTTCTGAGTGAAGATTGGGTGCGCATAAAAAATTGCGCTTCAATCTTTGCTGTTAAAATAATTAAGAATATCCATGTCCTTGTGCGGTACGCCGATAATATCTATGCCGCTCTCATGAATGAGGTAAAACACGAGATGCGAGCCTTGCGGGAAGCAATAATAATCTTCGGCAATATCCGGGCGGTGCTTACCATGCGGGTACGCTCGGCCAGCCAGGAAAAGCGTTCATATAATTGAGTAACGTACCGATCAGCTTGAGCCTCGTTCCAGAAGTCAAACGTGTAATTCCAGATACCGCGCAAATCCTTTTTGGCGCGAGGGGTGAGATTAAACGGGTTTGCAATGCTCCTCTTCCTTGAATTCGCCGAGCATGTCCTCAAGTGAATCCGTAACAAACTCTCCACGCCCAGCTTGCGCCGCACCTTCACCCAAATGCGTACGCAAAGCGTTTAGCTTGGCTTCCCTCTCTTCCAGTGTGCGTAGCGCATCACGCACAACTTCACTGGCGCTACCGTAGCGGCCACTGGCAACCTCGTTCTTGATAAACACTTCCCAATGATCGCCCAAACTCAAGCTTGTATTAGCCATAGCAACATCTCTTATATTCATAAATACTATATATGAATATATCAGTAAATAGCCTTATATGCCAAGAAAAATCAACATAGACCTTTTCCGCTCTGGTTATATTAAGGGATTCTTAGTGTAATCAGGGTAGGCTATACCTATTCAAAAACATCGGGATGGCGGAATGTGGAGAATGGAATATAGGCATACAAGAACACCATATGATGTGATCAGATTTAACGACGTTAAATCTGATCTTAGGTCTGCTACCGCAGACCTCGGTTTTTATGAATACTCTTCGACAATAATTTTCCGGATACTTGGTCCGGCTGGGGTTGTCGATGAGTGATGATCCAGAAACGACCACACCAGCCCCTTTATCACTTTCAAATGCATTCTCAGGCGCCAAACCTGCAATCAGTGAAATTGCCTTATCCTTTCAAGTTGCCCGCGATACCGCTGCACATGAAAAAATACTTCTGGGCAAGTACGATCTAAACCAGCTTGAAATCCAGCTTACGGATGGCTCACTGGATTTCCTGCAAATTAGTACCATGACTGATCCATCCCGGTCTAATAGCGCAACCAGTAATGCAAAAAAAGAAAAGGAGAAACGCCGCAGCGAAAGGATGATGAATGACATTCTTCTCGAAGACATGCGTGAACGTCTGGCTGAACTTGAAGCAGACATGGCTGAGCGCTTTGAAAAACTGCGTGGACAATACGGTGATGATGTTATCGGCGGTATGGCTGCGGCCTTCCTCGATGATGAAGAATTAATTGGTCTTGAAACAGACAAGCAGAAACTACAGGCCATGGCTGATAAATTCCTTGATGAGAATGGCAATATCAAAGAAAAGTACAAACATCGAGAGGAAACTCAGTATGTTCGTGACTGGAACGAAGCAGAGCATTTGAAGCCGGAGATTGCACAGTATGAAGGGCGCAATCACTTAACTGCCACTGAGCATACAAAAGAAAAAGATGCCGCTGAAACAGCGACATTATCCAGCAACAAAAGCAATATCAAAAGTTCCACCAATGATGGATTTCAAGATACGGTCGATCAAGCCGTTGATAACGGGCGAAGTCAACTTGGGGAATTTACAACAACAAGTAATATAAAATTCGGCATGTAGAGATAGGCAGTCAGTCGTTATGGACTTTTTGAGCTGCCTGTGCCCGCCTGACGGCTTTACCAACCTGCAAAGCAGCATCATCAACACTCCACGGGCCTAACGCGGAATAGCCTATATGATACTCGACAGTCATACCGGGCCAATCCGCAATATAGTAAAAGTACCTTGAAGTCATACCACGACGCTTAATTTCTTTAACAAAGACATCACCGATCTCCTCTGCGCTTACCCCATTGCCGTGACCATAGGCAATTAAAATACCGATCCCACCGGTAGCAAATGAATATTTATCTGCTTTTTTGAGTGCATCCAAAGATGAATTTGCCTGCTCACCAAGGACTTGCGTAGATATTTTTTGCTGTTTTGGTGGGCTGTCTGCATAAACAGGTGTAAGTATGGTGAAGCCAAAAACAAGCACAGTAAATCCCATAATAACTAAATATTTCAGATAGTTACAGTCAGACAAAAGGGAACCCTTTTGCCATAATTGAGCTTCAATTATTACAGACTGTAATGTGGCGGAACTCTCCCGTTCTCGTCGCTAAAATTCACGATTTTCGTTGACGGAGTGCAATTATGTCGATAAATGAAAAGGGTTCCGTTTCGTCTAGCCTTTAATGACGCACGGTAAATTTGAAAATCAGGAGTAAGAAATGGCATTGATCGGAATGGGCCAGAATATGCAGTTATGCAAGGGTGGGCACGCAAGAACAGCACCTTGACCTGCAACTTGATGCTTTGCAGGAGGCTGCGTGTGATCACATATTTGAAGATGAAGGCTATTCCGCTGTAAATCCCAACCGTCCCGGATTTGAACAGGCTATGAAAGTGCTTCGCAAAGGGGACATCTTCGTTGTTTGGAAAATGGATCGTGCTTTTCGTTCACTCAGAAATGCACTGGAAATTCTGGAACAGTTCACTGGTCATCTGTTAACTTTCACATAAACTTTACGCCAAAGTGACCGATAACTATTTTGTTGACTAATTGTATCTTTTTTGGTACGTTTATATATGATAGATAAAACAAAAAAAATATTTGCCCGTTTTTATAGGTTCGACAATGGAAAAGAACCCGTGCGGGATTGGTTATTAGAACTTGATCGGGAAGATCGCCGGATTGTTGGCAAAGATATTCAAAAGGTTGAATTCGGGTGGCCTGTTGGAATGCCTTACAGTCGCAACCTTGAAAAAGGTCTTTATGAGGTCCGTAGTAATATATCGAATGGGCGCATAACGAGGGTTTTGTTTTGTATCCAGAGCAGCAGCATGATCCTGCTACATGGTTTTATCAAGAAGACACAAACAACACCTGATCGAGAAAAAGACATTGCTCGAAAACGTATGAAAGGAGCAAAAAAATGATTAATAAAAAAAATATTGGTTCATCCTTCGATGATTTTCTTGACGACGATGGATTACTTGAAACCTGCGAAAAACAGGCCATTAAAGAGATTTTAGCCGATCAAATACAAGCTGCAATGGCAAGCGAAGGATTAAACAAGACCACAATGGCAAAGCGGATGAATACAAGCCGTCAATCCTTGGATCGTCTCCTTGACCCCACAAACACGGGCGTTACACTGCGAACTCTGCAACGGGCCGCTTCGGTTGTTGGGCGCAAACTTACCCTGGAACTTCAGTAGTTTTATGAAGCACGATGAATTTTCGATTGGAACGGAATTCATAATCGATACGGGTCAATGGCGTTGTACAGATATTGGCACCAGAGTCATTGTTGCGATAAAAATCTCTGAAATATCTATTACCACTTGCAAGGATGGCGCAACCGTAAATAACGCAGATGAAAATCCAGATTCCTCATGGTTCAACGGGCCACCCTATGCCGTTGGAGAGCTTGTTTTTGATGAAGATAGTCTTGCTGCTTGCTGGATATAGCAACGGTGATTTAACATTGAACCTTTTGAGACGATCAGTCGCATTCCAAGAGTTAACTATAAAAAACAACCCTTTTTCTGCCTCTTGAATGAGTTCTCTATTGTTTTTTGGTTCCTGAATTAAAGATTAAAATATCCAAAACAGATCATTTATTCTTCCAAATCATGCTTACTATTATCGATCTTTTGCCAGATCACGGTTTCCGGCCTTGGCTGTCTCATCTTTTCAGAAAGTCTTGCAAAAACTTCTTCTCCGGGAATAGGCGGCCTTGGGTCATCTTCCGCTTCTTGCAATGATCTTCTGAGCAGTTCGTCCCTTAAATCCTTGTGTGGTTCGAGTTCTTTTGCTTCTTGCATGATAACAAAGACCGCTTCACACGGATCAACGAATAAACCTTTTTCCACCTTCTCTAATATCCATTCAGCCTGATCAGGCGTTAGGTATGTTTCAAATGATAAACCGCTACCTTCTGCAACCTTTTTACGAAGAGCTTGCGCTTGTTCGATGCGCATTTGCGCCGTTTCTTCACTTTCTACCCAATGTTTGTTTTTAGATACTTTTGCCATTTAACCACCTGTGAATTATTTTCAATAAGTTCTGTGCAATATCTTAAAATGTCCAGATATTCTTAATAAACAAATATTTTATAACAGTCTATATGCATATTCTGCCGTGGATTTCCTCTACGATGCCCCCGTTCTCCCTCCATAATAAGGCATATGTTTCCTCAGGTATAAGCCTTGTAACTGACTTTTTTATTTGGTTGTCCGGGCGGGCTGTCATCCGCTTCGCTCTACCGAACCCGCTTGAGCGGTTTCGGCCTTTCAGTGTCCATCCCTGACAAAAGAGCAAAGAATGTGGCAGCGGCAAGCTTGCCGCTACGTATTTATCTGACGCGCGTGGTTCACGCGCTAGAACCCCATTACCAGCTTACATCAAATCCGGGGACGCTCCGCTGTGTGTCCATTGTTTTTACCCGTAAGGCGCTCCAGCCATTCACTGACGTTCATGGGGATCACCTAAACGGTCCCCCACAAAAACAATGGACACATCACCGGAAAGTTTGATCAACCGCCCAAAGATTGTCCTCCTCACATTCGTTCATCGGGCTTTTTTATGTTTTTCTTTGGTCGCTCGCCGCTGGGAAGGGTTCATGCGCAGGGTCTTATTTTTAAAAGACCTCGTTAATGAAATTCTAACTCAAGTGAGGCAAACCATGACTATAACTTTATATGCACAGCCCTATGACATATCAGCAGACGGTTTTTATTTTAAAACGGCAGAGGAATACTACAACTCTGTAAAAACACTTAGAAACAGGTATGGGGAACCAGTTGAAGAATTTGAAATGCAGTTTATCGATGGTGAGGCTATCGATTGCGAACTGGCAAGAGCTATCAGTTTAAATCAAGCCAGTTTTGCGCGCTTCTTTGAAATGGCTGAGGAATGGGAAGACCACGAGAAAACCCGTTTCATCATTGTGCCACCTGCAATATCCTGAAGCATTGATATCATTGACACTCTATTGAAAAATAATTTTTGACAATCGGATGGTTATTTATTTAATGCAAAGAAAGCCTTCAAAGCAGACGTACTTAAAAACAGACATGACATCAACAAACCCCGCCCGTTTAAATATATCAAGGTTTCCCTGTGTGGAGAATGGTTCAAGTATGCCCTTCAAACTCTTAGTTTTACTTATTATCTCAGCAGGTGAATATCCCTGTTCGATTTTGTAATCCACATACAGACTATTAGCGATATCTTGAAATCTGGCATCCGGGGCGCGCACTTTTTCAAATACAACAAACGCCCCTCCCCAATTCAATGACTGATAAATCCTATCAACGAGTGTCTGGCGTTCACGAGGATGAATGAATTGAAGTGTATAATAGGAAATGATGAAATCGCTGGGTAAGTAATCATAGGACAAGGCGCTGTCTGCAATGAATGTTAAATTATCAATACCTGGATTACTCTCCTGGAGATCTTTGTTTGCTTGCGCAATCATATCAAGTTCTACGTCTATTCCCGTCCAGGATGCTTCCCTCTGATGCAGCGCTAACTTTCGTGCCAGCTTGCCTGTAGAACAGCCTATCTCGTAGCAGTCAGAACCAGCGTGTACGAAATAATCACTAAACCATTCAATCAGTTTATGCCCTTGATCGTAGAAAGGTACGGATTTTCTGACATGAGTGTTAAACATATCTGGCGTTTTTCCACCAAAGTGCCATTTAGCGTTTTGTGGCAATATTTTGTCACCGACGCTCATTTCAGCTTTTTTATTTTTCGTCATGGTGAATTTCACTGAGATTAATAAAACCTCAGCTGGCTATATGACCCTTTAAACTCTGCATTACAGAATACAGATAGGGCTTATTCTCTCGAATTTCATCGTCCGTTAATCCTGCCATTTCATGTGGAAAAACTAACCAATCATCCGTTTCATGGATGGTATAATCAGGTCTTATCTTTGTCCGGTTTTGCAGTGGTTTGAAATAGGCAGTGGCAACTCGAATCTGACTTGGCATATTACGTCTTGCTTTTTGTTTTATATGATGCATTATCGCTTGCACACTGAGACCCGTGTCGAATACATCATCGATGATTAATAGAGAATCTTCTGCGTTTACATTTTCTATAATATAGTCCAATCCATGCACACGAACTGAACCCTCGGTTCGTTTCATCCCCTTATAAGAAGAAGTTCGAATGGAAATATGGTCAGAATGAACACCATATCGCTCAAGTAACTCTTGCACTGCTATGCCAACAGGTGTACCTCCTCGCCATACACCTACAATATAGTTGGGCTTAAAACCACTCGTTAAAATCTGTGCGCCCAGTTTTAATGAATCTTCCAGCAAGCCTTGTGCAGTCAGATATCTCTTATCATTCATGTGTAAATCCCTAAGTTTTTATTTATCTCATCCACTGATTCTGCTGGATTCTGTGAACGGGTGATGGATCGCCCTATTACAATATAATCCGCACCTGATTCTATTGCCTTCTCAGGTGTTGTAATGCGCCGTTGATCATCTGCAGAAGAACCGTCGGTTCTGATACCAGGTGTGACCAAAAAAAAGTTCTTGCCTAAATCCTGCTTCAAGAACACGGCTTCTTTTGCCGAACAAATGACACCGTCAAGCCCCGAATCAGATGCTAATCGGGACAAATACTGAACCTGCTCATCAACATCCCGATCAACCCCAATCTCATGCAGATCATCACCATCCATGCTGGTTAGCACGCTAACAGCAACTAATAATGGTCCATCTTCAATCCTTATTGCACTGCGTGCTGCATCCATCATGCGACGACCGCCGCTTGCATGAACATTCAACATCCACACACCCAGCCCAGCAACAGCTTTACAGGCATTCGCCACAGTCACAGGGATATCATGAAATTTCAGATCCAGGAATACATCATAGCCACGCTTCACAAGCGTCTCAACCAGCACTGGCCCCGCGATTGAAAACAGCTGCTTGCCTACTTTGAGCCTGCAGGTTACAGGGTCCAGTTTATCTACTAACGAAAGTGCCTGATCAGAATCAGAATAATCCAGCGCTACAATAATTGGTGATTTGGTCTTATTCGTCTGCCTGCTATTGTTATTCACCTTCAACCCCTATTACCGTTATCATTGAATCCCAATTACAGCAACTTGGACACTGCCAATAGAGAGATTTTGCTTTGAAACCACAGGATGAACACACATAACCAGGCTTATCTTCGACCACGCTGTCGAGCATATCAATTATTACTGCGATCTTCTCTTTCTCACCGGCCTTACTCTTTTTCAATTCATCCTGCGCCCAGTCCCTAAGCCCCTTCAATGAAGGTCTCTTTAAGATTTGTTGCTTGAAAAATTTATCCGCCTCATCTTGTCCATCCAGTTTGGCTATCATGGCACGGGTAGTTTTTATCACTGAATATGGATTATTTCTGTTGCGGATATGCGAAATATAATCACGCAACGCGTTGTTATTTTGCAGTTCACAATAGGCGGTGAAAAGAGGTGATATTATTTCTGGCATCAGTTGCGGATTTTGTTTTTCCACTGCGTTGTAACATTCGATCGCCCGTGTGAAATCGTTCCTTCGCATCGCCAGATGACCGCGCAATATATTAGATCTTGCGCTACTGGGGTGAGCACTTAAGGCTTTTTTAAGATACCTTCGAGCCTTATCATTATCCTCTTCTTCCACAGCCCGATCAGCCAGCTCACAATAATAGTGACCAAGTTGTACCTGACGATAAACCCCGGTAGCAGCTTGACTATCTTGCGCAAGCTCAATTGCCCGCTGCCATTCCCGCTCCCTCTCATAAACGCTGATTAAAGAGTCATATGCAGACAATACATGCTGTTTACGGTCCAGTAACTGTTGATAAAGTTGTTCTGCGCGATCTAACAGACCAGATGATGTGTAATCCCGTGCAAGCTCCAGCAATGCATCGCCGTTATCTTTAGTGGCCTGTTCCGAGCGGTCAACCAAATTCTGATGAATTCGTATTGCCCTATCCACTTCGCCACGCCGACGGAAAAGATTTCCTAAGGCCAACTGAGTGTCAGCCATCTCCTGATCCATCTCAGAGATACCAACAAACAGCTCTATGGCTTTGTCTTGCTGCTCATTCAACAGATAATTCAATCCTCGAAAGTAATTGGATTGATTTATCGGCGCATCAGATAAGGTCAGTGTGTCACTCACACTACGCCTGCCGGCCCACCAACCGAATATGAATGCAACAGGTAATAACAACCAAAGAAAGTTTAACATTACTTTTTGCCGCTAACCATCTCTGGCAGTTAATTTAGACTTTGTTGCAAATTTTTTCATTTGTCGGATTCTGAACAAAAGATGAATGTATAATGGACATAATATCAATAGATTAGCTAAATAACCCAATTCAAATCGGGCAAGCAATTCATAGGACAGCGGTTTATCATTTACTCCAAAGTAATAGCTGAAATTAGTAATATCCGTGTTGAACTGGATAATAGCCAGAACCGCCAGCACAATAAGAAGCACAATTATAAATCCAAAAAACGCCATTTTGATTATCCCTGCTGTGCAAACCGATTCAATTACTTCACTCTTTCAAGTGATAAAATACTAACAAGTTTAAACTGTTGAATCGACAGAAGGGAAGCAAAGAATCAGCTATTTATATACTTCTTGTTGAGTAGGGGCCGTTCTCAATTAATTTAAAGAAATAAATCGCGGGAAGTCAAACGATAAGAATTAAATTTGATGCCGTCGGGAGAAACAGAAAGCAGTCATCTGCTTTTTTGCGACTTCAAATAAAGGAGCGAGAGGCAAAACCAAGCAAGTATTTCACACTGAATGGCCTCTATATATAACCAAATCAGATGTCTACTCAGTAGGCTGTACGGAACGATGAACAACTAGATAATCGATGATCTATCACTCATGGTGCTGTTAACGCGCTCGCGAAGCTCTTTACCTGGTTTGAAATGAGGCACATGTTTTCCACGCAGAGCAACCGCATCGCCTGATTTTGGGTTTCTCCCGAGTCGTGCAGGACGAAAATGCAAACTAAAACTACCAAAACCTCGAATTTCTATCCTGTCGCCATTGGCTAGCTCCATGCTCATTTTCTCAAGCATACCTTTAACTGCCAATTCAACATCCTTGACGGCTAAGTGGCTTTGCGTCTTAGCGAGTGCTTCGATCAAATCTGATTTTGTAATACTTCTATTCACTGGTTAATCTCGTTAGTAGAACCTAATACATGGACTTTAATACAGCCCCAGTGCAAGTCGGTATTTCAAGTAAAAACAAACCGCCTATATAAAAACGTGATGCGGTCTTCCTTGACCACCAGTGATTATTCGCTTGGAATTTCTGACTTACTTTAGTCCGAATTCCCCATTTGCTCTTTCAACAAATCTCCCAAGGTGGTTGAAGTATTTGCTGAAGACTGAGAATAATCACTGAGTGCTTCTGCTTCATCATCATTATCTTTAGCCTTAATTGACAGACTGATCATACGCGATTTGCGGTCAATGCCGATAAATTTAGCTTCGATGTTGTCACCAGCCTTAACTACAGTCTGCATGTCTTCTACACGCTCCCTGGATATTTCACTCACACGCAAAACACCCTCAACACCTTCAGCCAACTCAATGACAGCATTCTTTTTATCGACTTCAGTAACAATACCTTTAACGATACTACCCTTCGGATTATCCGCTACAAATTGACCAAATGGATCTCGATCAAGCTGTTTCACACCCAATGATATTCGCTCACGCTCTGGATCGACAGAAAGCACGATGGCTTCAATTTCATCGCCCTTCTTGAAATTCCTGACGGCCTCTTCTCCAGCATCGCTCCAAGATAAATCAGACAGATGAATCAGACCATCAATACCACCTTCCAGGCCAATAAAAATACCGAAATCGGTAATAGATTTAATATTTCCCTTAACCTTGTCATTCTTATTGAAATTATCTGCAAAATCATCCCACGGGTTAGGTTTACACTGTTTAACGCCCAGTGAGATACGACGACGTTCTTCGTCAATCTCCAGAATCATAACTTCAATTTCATCGCCCAATGCAACCACTTTATTGGGATTAACATTACGATTGGTCCAATCCATCTCAGAGACGTGAACCAATCCCTCTACGCCCTCTTCAATTTCAACAAAACAGCCATAATCTGCAATATTAGTAACTTTACCAAACAATCGGGAATTTTCTGGATAACGCCGAGTCAGATCAACCCACGGATCTTCACCCAGCTGCTTTAAACCTAACGATACACGATTACGCTCTCTGTCAAATTTCAGCACCTTCACAGTCATTTCCTGACCCACTTCAACAATCTCAGAGGGGTGTTTGACACGCTTCCAGGCCATATCCGTGATATGCAAAAGACCATCGATACCACCAAGATCAAGGAATGCACCGTAGTCGGTCAGATTTTTAACTATGCCTTTAACAGCCTGGCCTTCTTGCAAGCTTTCAAGTAACGCCTCTCGCTCAGCACTGTATTCAGACTCAACCACGGCACGTCTGGATACCACAACATTATTTCGTCGTCGATCCAGCTTGATAACTTTAAATTCAAGCTCCTTACCTTCGAGATAACTGGTATCACGCACCGGACGCACATCAACCAAAGAACCCGGTAAAAATGCGCGAATATCACTCACCTCTACTGTAAAGCCACCTTTTACTTTTCCAGTAATGCATCCTTTAATAACTTCATCGCTTTCCTGCGCTTCTTCAAGTACCGTCCAAGCCCGTGCACGACGCGCTTTTTCCCGTGACAATCGGGTTTCACCAAATCCGTCTTCAATAGAATCCAGAGCGACTTCAACAACCTCACCTACGGTCGCTTCAACCTCGCCTTTTTCATTGTGGAATTGCTCTAGTGGTATCGCCCCTTCAGATTTGAGGCCTGCATTGACGATGACAAAATCACCCGTTATCTCAACGATAGTTCCCATCAGGATGGAACCGGGTTTCATTTCTGTTTTGGAAAGGCTTTCTTCGAAAAGCTCCGCAAAGGATTCAGACATTATAAATAAAAACCTGCATAAAAATTACACTGCGATTACAAAACTCCATGTAAAACCACAGGGTTGACTAATAAACACCAGCTCCCATCATCCGGGAAGCCAATTCGTTCCTTTAAAAAGACAGACTCCGGAGTTCATTGGGAACTCTCCCGCCACTACTTTTTAAGGGTTTCACCTACTATTTCCAGAATTTGCTGACTGACCTCCTCAATACCAAGCGCAGAGCTATCAATGACAATTGAATCTGCGGCTGGCTTCAGAGGCGCAATTTCTCGCTCAGAATCCCGGGCATCTCGTTTTAATATTTCTTCGAGCAGACCCCCAATATTAGCATCTATACCTTTTTCTTTCAACTGTGCAAGGCGCCTGCCAGCACGAATTTCTGCGCTGGCAGTTAAGAATATTTTTATTTCAGCATCCGGGAAAACCACCGTCCCCATATCACGACCATCAGCAACCAGCCCTGGCGGTTTGCAGAAATCTCTCTGCATCTGCAACAATTGCTGTCGCAATCCTGAATGAACTGCAATAACGGAGGCAACCGCTGCAGTGCGTTCATCCCTTAGCTGTAAGGTCACATCCATTTCATCCAACAAGATGCGCACATTCTGATCTGTCTGAGATTCGAATCGTACCCGCATTTTTTTAGCACAATCGACAACTGCCGGCTCATCATCGGGATCAATTTCCCGCCGTAACACAGCTATCGCAACAAGGCGGTAAAGCGCACCACTGTCGAGCAAGGCAAAACCAAGCGTAGCAGCAACTTTTTGCGCAATTGTGCCTTTACCAGCACCTGATGGGCCATCTATGGTAATGACAAACGTTTTTTTATCAGACAATAGGGTCTTGCCTCATCGCTGTACTTCTCGTCAGTTAAACACTGCAATCGATTCAATCAATGTACTTCAGTAAGACGGAGTCCGTGAGTTGCAGATAATAAGGCGAATCCAGGAAATGATGTTCGCACATTTTCGCAATCATTGATTACAATTTCACCCGTGGCCCGTAACGCGGCTATGGCAAATGACATCGATACCCGGTGATCACCAAAACTGTCAATAATACCTCCCTGCATCTCACCACCCTCTATAATGACGCCATCAGGCTTACTCTGTGCGTTGATTCCCAAAGTATTAAGACCATCGACCATAACTTGTATTCTATCGCTCTCCTTAACACGCAATTCTTCAGCACCAGAGAGCACTGTCTTACCTTTGGCGCAGGCTGCAGCAATAAACAAGGCTGGAAATTCATCAATCGCAAGCGACACCAAAGCTTGAGGAATCTCTATACCACTAAGATCCGCTGACCGTACCGTAATATCTGCAACTGACTCGCCGCCAGATTCTGTTTGATTACTAATAGCCAGATCAGCACCCATTCGCTGTAAAATATCTATTACCCCGGTCCGGGTTGGGTTCATTCCCACCTGCAACAAAGTAAGCTCTGAACCTTTGGTTATACTTGCAGCCACCAGGAAAAATGCAGCAGATGATATATCAGCCGGTACAATAATATTCGCGGCACGTAATTCACCGCCACCTTGCAAAGACGTGACAAGGCCCTTTTTCTGCACCTCATAGCCAAATCCCTGCAACATCCGTTCGGTATGGTCACGGGTAACGGCGGGTTCAGTCACACGGGTTATGCCCTGCGCATAGAGTCCAGCCAATAAAACAGCAGACTTCACCTGCGCACTTGCCATCGGTACAGTGTAATCCAAACCCCTGAGCTTCATCGCGCCTTTCACATGCAAGGGAGGCTTAAAATTGTTTTCACCCGTAATATCACTACTGGATGCTATGTTCGCACCCATCAGTTGCAATGGATCGACAATTCTTCCCATTGGCCTTGCGCTCAGAGATCGATCCCCGGCCAATACACTGTCAAATAACTGGCCTGCAAGTACACCAGCCATCAATCGCATCGCCGTTCCTGAGTTGCCTAAATCAATAGGTCCAGCAGGCTCAGCCAGACCATACAACCCCTTACCATTAATCAGCAACTCACCCGAGCCACGTTGCTCAATCTGCACACCCATCTGACGAAACGCTTTTAATGTATTTAAACTGTCTTCGCCTTCTAAAAAACCACTAACGCTAGTCTGACCTTTCGCCAACGAACCCAATATAATACAACGGTGAGAAATAGATTTGTCGCCTGGCACACGAAGCCTACCCTCTAACACACCGCCTGGCTGAACAACAAACTGCAAAGCAGATTCTGTAGAATCGCCTGTCATTATTTCCGCTCCCACTGCGTATGGGTATCACGTGCGGCTTTTGCTCTGCGAAACGTAGCCTCTATTGCATCAGTATCGAGGCTATCTATTTGACCTCTTAATTTTTTAAGATCAACCAACACCTTATCAAGCACGCCTAATAATGCTTCCTGATTACCGGCACAGATGTCACGCCACATCACGGGATCGCTGGATGCAATTCGGGTGAAATCATGAAACCCGCCTGCCGCATACTGAAATATTTCTTCACTTTCCTGCAAGGTTGCCAGCGTATCGACAAGACTGAAAGCCAGCACATGCGGCAAATGACTGGTTGCTGCCAAAACCCGGTCATGACGCTCAACACCCAGGCACTCAACTTCAGCACCCGTTTTTTGCCAAAGATCACGAACCACCTCTATTGCCGCCCTTTCGGTTTCGGGTAATGGAGTGAGTATAACCTTACGCTCTACATACAGTGATGGAAATGCAGCTTCGACACCACTTTTTTCTGTCCCTGCAATGGGGTGGCCTGGAACCACATAGGTAAGTTCATCTAATACCTCACGGGCTGCCGCAACAAAACACCCTTTGACACTACCTGCATCAGTAATGATTGTATTCTCGGATATTGCAGGTTTAATTTTCTTTAATACCGACTTCATGACCCCCATGGGCACAGCCAGCAGCACCAGATCCGCCCCACTAACGGCAAGGCTCAAATCAGTTTGATAGCTGTCTATCACACCCATTGAAACAGCTGTCTCAAGACTTTTACTGCTGCGGTTCGCGCCAACGATGTGCCCTTTAAAGCCTGATTCTTTAAGCGCCAGTGCAAAAGATCCGCCAATCAGTCCAACGCCAATAATGCAAATTCGATCGATAGTCATTTGTTTATTCAAAACGATTTTGGATATGAACCCAGGACACGAAATAGTGGCAATTCCTGTTTGAGCTTACTGAGTACATCAGCAATATTGGCATCATCCTGATGCCCCTCAATATCCATAAAAAAAACATACTCCCAAAGACCACTCTTACCGGGCCGTGATTCGATACGGGTCAGGCTGACCCCTGCATCGGACAGGGGCTTAAGTAAACTTCTGAGTCCTCCGGGCCGATTCGGCGCAGAAACCAAAATAGTTGTACAGTCCAAACCACTTGGTGGTATTTGTTGATTACCTATGACCAAGAACCGAGTAGTATTATCTTTCTCGTCTTCAATATTTTTCGCTAATATATCAAGCTCGTAAAGCTCACCTGCCTGCACACTCGCTATTGCCGCCAGACCGGACTTACCTTTTACAAGCTGAGCTGCCTCGGCATTACTACCTACCGAAATGCGTTCGGCTTTTGCTAGATGACTATCGAGCCAATGACGACACTGCGCCAATGATTGCGTATGTGCATAAATCGTATTAATTTGCCCCAGCGGTTGACTTATTCCCAACAGATTATGGTGGATAGCCAAGCTGACTTCACCGCATATTTTTAACTTTGAATAGACAAATAAATCCAGCGTATGGTTGACTGCACCTTCAGTCGAGTTTTCCACCGGCACCAGCCCGTATCTAGCCTGCTCAGTGTCAACTTCATGAAATATTGCATCAATCGTTGTTAATGGTGTTGTCGATACAGCATGACCAAAATGCTTGAAGACTGCCGCATGCGTGTAGGTCCCTGCAGGGCCCAGATACGCGATTGTCATGGGTTCTTCGTGCGCCAGACAGGCGGACATAATCTCGCGAAAAAGACGCCTCATTGATTTATCCAGCAGAGGCCCCTTATTTCGTTCTTCAACTTGTCGCAGAATCTGCGCTTCCCGTTCCGGCCGATAGAATTGGCCATCCAAACCCTCGGCAAGCTTAATGGCTGCCACCCGCTCAGCGCAACGGGCACGTTTATTTATCAGCTCTTGAAGCTTTATATCAATACAATCAATTTCTTCACGCACCGCATCCAAAGCATCTGCCTTTGTCATTCAGGTGCCCTCAATATCTGTCATAGCCCACGCTTTGTATGCTGTTTTCCGCAATATTTATTTGCAAGCTTGCCCTCACATTGCATGAAAAAGGTTTATTCAAAATCATCACTATTCGTTTTATTTTCAGGATTTGAAGTATCATCGACTAAGTTGTCAGTAGGCGAATCATCTTCATTGTCTGCATCCAGATCACCGCCAGTCTCATCCGTGTCGTCACCCGCATCAATGCGTTCGACCTCGACCAACTGCTCCTCACCAGAGAGGCGAATCAGACGAACACCTTGCGTATTACGACCCAGCGTAGAGATTTCAGCCACTGAAATTCTGACCAGTGTGCCCGAGTTGGAAATCAGCATCACCTCATCACCCGACTTCACTAGTGCCGTCCCCACAACATCGCCATTTCTTTGTGAAGTTTTGATATCAATTACCCCACGTCCACCACGCCCTTTACTGGGATAATCCTCAACACGGGTTCGTTTACCGAAGCCGTTGCGGGTAGCGGTTAATACATCACCTTCTTCGACAACGATCAATCCGATAACTGACTGCCCCTCATCCATGCGTATACCACGAACACCGGCAGCAGTTCGCCCCATCGTTCGCACCTTGTCTTCCGCAAAACGCATGGCTCTTCCACTGCTGGAAATCAGCATGATATCCCGTTGACCATCGGTTAGGGCTACGTTTATAAGATAATCGTCAATGCGTAAATCAATAGCAATAATACCGTTAGCTCTGGGTCGTGAAAAATCTGCTAACGATGTTTTCTTCACAACACCCCGACTGGTGGCAAAAAAGACATATTGATCAGCCGAGAAATCTCTAACCGTAAGTACTGCATTAACCCGCTCATTCTCTTCCAGCGGAAGAAGATTAACGATAGGTCTACCGCGTGATCCTCGATTGGCCAGTGGCAGCTCATATACCTTTTTCCAATAAACCTTACCAACACTGGTAAAAAACAATACAGTGTCATGTGTGCTGGCAATAAAAAGTTTATCGATAAAGTCTTCATCCTTAACCGCAGCCGCAGATTTGCCTCGACCGCCCCGACGTTGGGCACGATAATCTGAAAGCGGTTGCGCTTTGACATAGCCAGCGTGCGACAAGGTTACTACCACATTTTCCTCGGCGATAAGATCCTCTACGGTCATGGATTCATGATCGATTTGAATCTCTGTACGTCGCTCATCTCCGTATTGCTCCAGCACAGCTTGTAACTCTTCTCGTATCACTTCACGCAATCGTTCAGGGTTTTGTAAAATTTCCAGTAGCGCCTCTATCCGAACCAGTATTTCACGATATTCCTCAACAATTTTATCTTGCTCAAGCCCTGTCAGACGATGTAATCGTAGATCCAGAATGGCCTGCGCCTGAACCTCAGACAAGTGATAACCGTCGTCTAACAAACCACAGCTCTCTGGTAATCCTTCAGGGCGGGAAGCAAGCGCACCGGCACGTCGCAGCATATCGCTAACCACACCGGGCGGCCAGACGCGTTCAACCAACTTGGCCTTGGCTTCCACAGGTGTCGGTGATTCCTTTATTAATTTGATCACGGGATCAATATTTGCCAAAGCCACTGCCAGCCCTTCCAGCACATGCGCCCTGCCACGAGCTTTGCGCAACAAATAAATCGTCCTTCGGGTAACAACTTCACGCCGATGACGGATAAATGCGCCGAGCACTTCCTTAACGTTTAATAATTTTGGCTGACCATCAATCAATGCAACCATATTAATCCCAAAAACCGTCTGCAACTGGGTCTGTTTGTAGAGATTATTTAGCATAACCTCCCCTGGCTCACCCCGGCGCAGTTCAATGACCATCCTCATGCCATCCTTATCAGACTCGTCACGCAGTTCGGTAATACCTTCAACCTTTTTTTCTTTTACCAATTCAGCGATTTTTTCCAGCAATCGCGCCTTGTTCACCTGATACGGCAACTCGTGAACAATAATAATGTCCTTGCCTCTTTTTTCATCATGTTCAACCGTTGCTCTGGCACGAACATGAATACGACCGCGACCTGTACGATAGGCTTCACGAATACCACGGGCACCATTAATAATGCCCGCTGTCGGAAAATCCGGACCCGGTAAATGTTCCATCAATTGCTCGATCTGAATCGTTGGCTCATCAAGCATGGCAAGGGTTGCACTAATTACCTCAGAGATATTATGCGGGGGGATATTGGTGGCCATACCCACGGCAATGCCTGAGGACCCGTTTATCAACAAATTGGGAATCCGCGTTGGCATCACCGCCGGCTCGTGCTCCGACTCATCATAGTTCGGTACAAAATCAACCGTTTCTTTATCCAGGTCCGCCAACAGCTCATGTGCGATACGCGACATGCGCACTTCGGTATATCGCATCGCAGCCGGTGAATCACCATCCACTGAACCAAAGTTACCCTGACCATCTACCAACATGTAACGTAAAGAGAAAGGCTGAGCCATTCGAACAATCGTATCGTAAACCGCTGTGTCACCGTGCGGATGATACTTACCAATAACATCACCAACTACGCGCGCTGACTTTTTATAAGGTTTATTCCAGTCATTATTCAGCACGCTCATCGCGTACAGCACCCGACGATGTACGGGCTTAAGTCCATCCCTGACATCTGGCAAAGCCCGACCGACTATCACGCTCATGGCGTAGTCAAGGTAGGACTTCTGCATCTCGTCTTCCAGATTTACTGGCAAGATTTCCTTGGCAAAATCACTCATTGCTGCTCACTGTTTTTACGGTTTTGGACGTGCGAAATTTAAGCCCACAAGTTTAACACAATTGCCTTCAGGCCGTACTCCTAAGATATACGAATAAACTTGCAGCCACCGTTGTCAATGCGTAAGGTGCGAGCATGGAAGAAGCTGACTTAATTATTACACCTCAGTGGCTATTAACCGTTAACGATTCCAATCAGGTTCTGCGCAATCACAGCCTGGTCGTCAATCAAGGATTAATTGTTGATATTCTGCCTACTGAGAGCGCGCAGGTAAATTATCACGCTGAGCATCGGAAATTACCTGGCCATATTCTCGCACCGGGTTTGATTAATGCGCATATGCATATGGGCATGAACCTGCTGCGAGGTTATGCAGACGATCTGCCACTTATGGAGTGGCTGGAAAATCACATCTGGCCTGCAGAGGCAAAATGGGTGGCTGAGGATTTTGTTGCCGATGGATCACGCCTGGCTATTGCTGAATCCCTACTGGGCGGTACCACCTGCGTCAATGATATGTACTTTTTTGCAGATGTAACCGCTCAGATCGCACGAAGCTCAGGAATAAGGGCAAGTATCGGGCTCATCGTACTCGATTTTCCTACGGCCTGGGCATCTGGGCCAGAGCAATATCTTAACAAGGCCCTGGCACTGCACGACCAGGTAAAAAACGAACCACTCATCAGTGTTGCACTGGCACCTCACGCGCCTTATACCGTTTCACGTAAACCTCTGGAGCAAATCAGCACGCTCAGCTCAGAATTGGATATTCCCGTACATATACATGTACATGAGACCGCAGGAGAAGTTGAGCAGTTCGTCCAGCAACATGGCTTACGTCCATTGCAACTACTTGAGGAAGTCAACCTGCTCAATCCATCACTTATTGCTGTACACATGACCCAATTGACCGATAGCGAAATTGATTGTCTGGCAAACAACGGCGTCAACATCGTACACTGCCCCGAGTCAAATATGAAACTGGCCAGCGGCGGCTGCCCGGTAAAGCAACTAATCAAAGCGGGTGTCAACGTAGCATTAGGCACAGATAGTACTGCATCCAATAATGACCTCGATATGATTGGTGAAATGCGTTCAGCAGCTTTACTGGGTAAACACCTGAGCATCGATGCCTCAGCCGTTGACGCCCAGCAAACCTTACGCATGGCTACTATCAATGGCGCTCGCGCACTCGGGCTTGGTGATATTACAGGCTCTCTGGAAGCAGGCAAAGCAGCTGACATGATCGCACTGGACATTAGCTCACTCAGCACATCACCCGTTTATGACCCCGTTTCACATCTGGTTTATGCCGCTTCCCGCGAACACATAAGACATGTCTGGGTGGCAGGTGAACAACTTGTAAATGATCGCAAGCTAACCACTATGGATGAAAACGAAATAATCAAGAGCACGCATCAGTGGTTGAGCAAAATTCAACATAATCATCAATCAAATAGCAGATCATCCACATGACACAGACCCCTGCCAATGTTGATCCGACTGAGCTTGCCAAGTTTTCCGATCTTGCACACCGATGGTGGGACAAAAACAGCGAGTTCAAACCACTACATGAAATTAATCCGTTACGACTGACATACATCGATAGAATTGCAAAAATCAAGGGTAAAAAAATTCTCGACGTTGGCTGTGGCGGTGGCATACTGACTGAATCCATGGCACGGGCTGGCGCACATGTTACAGGTATAGATATGGCTGAAGCCTCTCTTAACGTGGCAGAACTACACGCACTGGAATCTGGCCTCGACATCAAATACCAATTAATCAGCGCCGAAGACTGTGCCGAGCAAAGCCCAGCGGATTTTGATGCGGTCACCTGCATGGAATTACTGGAACATGTACCCGACCCTGGCTCTATTGTCAGAAGTTGCTCTCGACTCGTGAAACCAGGTGGCTTTGTTATTTTTTCTACCATAAACCGCAATGCTAAAGCGTGGCTGATGGCTATTGCCGGCGCTGAATACGTACTCAAGCTCCTACCTAAAGGCACACACGAATATAAGCGCTTCCTGAAACCATCAGAACTTGCAAATTTTGCTCGCCGTAGTGATCTACAAATGCTGGATATATGCGGATTAAGTTACAACCCACTGACTTCACGCTATAAACTTTGCAAAGATGTCGAGGTTAACTATTTAATTGCCTGCCAGCGTAGGTGATGCAGATTCATGCGGTTTTATTCGATCTCGATGGAACACTGGTGGATACGGCACCTGACCTTGTAAACTGTCTAAATTTATTACTTGCAGAACTTGACCGACCAACGGTTGCCTATGAAACGGTGCGAGCCCATGTCTCGGGTGGGGTTGCTGAAATTATCAGAACTGGCTTAAACAATAATCCAAATGACATAAATAAAAATCTAGCCTGCGATGATGAGCTGACTCTTTACAAAACCCGATATCTCGAACTTTACCGACAAAACCTGAGTAAATATTCAAAATTATTCGGCGGTATGGAAACCGTACTTGAAAAACTGGATGATGCAGGGCTGCCCTGGGGGGTCGTCACAAATAAACCCAGCTACCTGACCGAGCCGTTAATGCGAGCTATCGGCCTTGCCGGGCGCTGCTGCAGTATAATAAGTGCTGATACCACCCCGCATATAAAACCGCACCCGGCCCCGCTGCTGGAAGCCTGCAAACGCTGTGTTATAAATCCGGGAAATTGCATTTATGTTGGCGATGACAAACGCGACATGGAGGCAGGAAACGCTGCAGGCATGTTAACCCTGGCTGCAGCCTGGGGTTATTTATCACCAAAAGACAACATTCATCAATGGCCTGCAGCGGCCATTATCAATAATCCAATCGATCTTCTGCAATGGCTAGCAGCCTGTTGAAAAACACTCTGACGGCACCATGCAGCGTTAAAATCAGGCCCAAAATACTCATTTTACTGCGTGTAAACTGCGTTTTTTCGCCTGATTTTGCCTTGCCTGTCACTCATCAAGAGACTTTTTCAACAGGCTGCCAATATATAGTGCTGACCTTGTAACGATCTACTCTAATATTGATGCAGTCGCTTCAGTATCAAATGGATTAGCCAGTAACGACCGATCTTTACCCACATTTATACCGATCCACAAACCAAACATGCAGCCCAGCATGGCACCAAAAATAAGTGTTTTTACGAATCCCAAGACCCTGACCCCCAATCAATTATTATTAAATGTTCTAGTCTAGCACGGCCACGCTGTTTTTAAGCTGTGGAAATGTCAGAAAAACGTTTGTTTACACACTAGGGGGCGTTCTCAATCAACTTGACCGTCCTGCCGGCGTTCATTTGCAGGGACCAAACATCACTCCTCTTGCCTTGTCTGGCGATTTTTCAGGGGCAACAGGATGATCAAGTTAATTGAGAACGCCCCCTAGCCTTGTATATTCTTACCAGAATTCAGTATCAATTGAAAATTTGATGCTAAATAATCGCTTTTATTTATTCGTCTTCTGGTCTTCCAGCAATTGCTGTTGAAGTTCAGCAAGAATACATATCCCTGCTTCAATTCGTTCAGGCGCAATCGACGAGAATCCGAGCCGATAACAGTTTTTAGGTATGTAATCGCTAAAGAAGAATATGTCTCCTGGCTCTATTATTACACCCTTTTCTCTGGCTGCTTCAGCTAATTCTCGAGCGTCAAGTGAATCAGGGCCAGTAATCCAAAATGCCGACCCACCATAGACTAACCCAGAGTTAACCTCAGACATGTACTTATCCAGTGCCTGAGACATAATCTGCCAGCGTTCTTTCATCGCCAGGCTCAGTCGTCTCATCCCTGCATCATGATAACCACGCTTTATAAAATGCGCGATAATAAACTGGTTATTAGAGGGCGCATGGCGCAAAACCAGACGTCTTAATGCCCGTGCTTCTTTAATAAAATCACGATGCCCTACCATGTAACCCAGCCTTATGCCAGGCGCCAGCGTTTTTGACAAACTGCTAATATAAATTACCCGCCCATCCTTATCCATACTCTTCAACGCAGGTGTTGGTTTCCCTTCATAGCTGAGCTCAGACTCATAATCATCTTCAATCAGAACAAAATCATATTGCTGCGCTTGATCCAACAGCAATTCACGTCGTTTGGAGGTCATACACACGGTTGTTGGAAAATGATGGCTGGGTGTCACAAAGACACAATCACAATCCTGTAAGTGCTCACCCGGCACCAAGCCATATTGGTCAACAGGCAGAGGTTTGATGAAATCTGAGATACTGCGAAATGTATTGATGGCATCATAGTAGCCTGGATTTTCCATACCCATTGTCTTATTACCCTGCAACAACAATGTGGCGGCTAAATAAATTGCATTTTGTGCCCCCACAGTGACTAATATTTCATCTGGATTGGCCCAAATACCCCGACGTGGTAACAATCTAGTATGAATCTGCTCCACCAAATCTGCATCATCCTGATCGATTTGATCACTCGCCCAATCGTATATGGCTGATAAATTGGCCGCCTCGCGACAACACTCTCGCCATTCAGCAACCGGGAATAATTTTTTATCGTATTGACCACAAACAAAGGGATACGGAAATGACTGCCAATTATCTACTTTAAAGTTACTGGGAAATGCGGATGGTCGTTTGCTCAGACGATTCCACCTCAAGGTATTTTTTGACTCTTGTGCAAGACGAGACTTTTCCGGTGAGCTAATCCGACCTTCCAATATTTCACTGTTGACAAAATGCCCGCTACGCTCACGAGATATCAGAAAACCTTCATCTACCAACTGTTGATAAGCGAATACCACCGTATTTCTTGCAACATTCAATTGCTCCGCAAGCTTACGACCAGACGGCAGGGCCTGATCGATGGGAATATGCCCATCCAGAATCGCCTTAACCAACATTTCCTGGATTTGCTTTTGCAGCGTACCCGTTCCATCTTTGCTCAACCGAAATAATTGTTCCGCCATTTTCATCTGGACTCATGTTTGTCAAACAATTGGTCCTACAACGTAAGTCTGGACCCGCATTAGGGTATAAGAACAGAGTGAGGACCCTAGCTTTTGTTTTTAAATACAGCCGTGTTTTTTTAATCCATTCTATCTAAGTGTAGTGCCCAATATTAATTGTAAATACCAGACTAGAGTGTACTACACAGGCGCAATGACAGGATCAAAATTATCATAGTCGCAGCACAGCGGTACCGTGTCTTTTGATTTTATATGACGACAACGATCTATGGCACATCTCCCTCGGATACTTAATTGATGCAAGTAGCGTTAGGCAGGTAAATAAATACCTTTTGAACTTAAGAGCTTAAATAATAAACACATGCAAATAGACCTGAACATTATATGAATGGCGCTGACCCTGACTCTACCGATCAGTCTTATTTACCGCTATCTGGGAACGAATTGCCTCGTTATGCGGGTATAGCAACATTTATGCGTTTACCGCATATCTCTGTTGAACAAGCAGAAGACGTTCAGATTGGCCTTATAGGCGTGCCTTGGGACGGAGGCACCACAAACCGTCCAGGCGCCCGGCACGGACCTCGGCAAATGCGTGATTTATCAACCATGGTACGTAATGTACACCATGTTTCTGGTATTAAGCCTTTTCATTTATGCCGATGTGCCGATTTAGGCGACAGCCCGGTCAATCCGGTTGATATTGATGACACGCTTAATCGAATAGAACGCTTTTATCAGCGTGTGGTCGAAAAAGGCATTCTGCCCTTATCTGCTGGCGGCGATCATCTGGTAACTTTACCCATTATGCGCGCTCTGTGTAAGCCCACAGGACCGAATAATCCGTGCGCAATGGTGCATATAGATGCACATACGGATACCTGGGATCGATATTTTGGAGAATCCAAGTACACCCATGGTACACCCTTCCGACGTGCTATTGAAGAAGGTCTGTTGGATCCTGAACGGATAGTTCAAATTGGTATAAGGGGAGGGTTATATTCGGACAACGATAAAAAATGGGGGCTTGATCAAGGCATACGCGTAATAGAGATCGAGGAATTTTTCAATCTTGGTGTCGATGCAGTTGTCGAGGAAATCCGTAAAATTGTTGGCGATCAACCCTGCTACTTAAGCTTTGATGTCGATGCACTTGATCCTGTTTATGCACCCGGCACAGGTACGCCTGAAATTGGTGGTATCAACACAGCACAGGCACAGCAGATGTTGCGCGGATTGAGGGGCCTTAATTTTATTGGCGGTGATGTAGTTGAGGTATCACCACCGTTTGACCCCAGTGGAAATACGGCATTGGTGGCAGTAACGATGATGTTTGAAATACTGTGCTTATTTTCCTGCCATTTGGCACATTCAGAAAGTTGAGCGTAGTGGCTCAAAAAAATACGCGTGTAAACGGGGCGAAATCGGCAAGCCGATGCTCCATTAGCAACCACTAATTTGTTTCGTAATAGGTTATTCTTGTAGTATTGTATGTTGAAATAAGAACAATTAGTAATCAATTGAGTAGAAAACAATGCTCAATTAGGCCAGCTAGATTTTAGCTGTTCCAAAACCTGAGGGGAAAAAAAGCATGAGTAGTACCAAATATAAAGTCTCAAGAAGAAAATTTCTAAAAGGAACTGCCGCAGCCGGCGCTGCTGCCGCAGTTGGTCCATGGGTAGTCAGCCCCAATGCGCTGGCCTCTTCGGGTGAGCTTAATGTCATGATGTGGTCTGACTATTTATCAGCCGGATTTTTCAAAGCATTCGAAGACAAGAGTGGAATTAAAATCAATTTTACCGGCATAGGCTCAAACGAAGAAATAATCAATAAAATGAAAGCGTCCAAAGGTCGTGGCATAGACATTTGCAGTCCAACCAATATGCGCTCACCACAGTGGTCCGAACTCGGGCTTTTGCAACCATTCGATTACAACAAGATCAGCACCATAAAGAACGTAAACCCTGCCATGCTCAAGGTAGGTGACCAAGAATGGAATTTTTCCGATAAGGGTTCACATTGGTTACCGTTAATCTGGGGTACTGAAGGAGTCGCATGGCGAACCGATCAATGGACACCACCGCGTGATGGGGAAATTCCAAGCTATGGCGACATTTGGCAGGAAGATGTAAAGGGCAAAACCATGATGCGCGTTCACTCTGGCATGTTAGGCGCAGGTCTCTACCTTGAAACCATCGGCAAACTTGACCCCGGCGCAATGAAAAAAGCCTATGATGACGAGGCAACCATGCGTAAAACCTGGCAAGTCGTAACCGATTTCTGCGTTGCCAATAAAGCGCAAGTCAAGCTTTTCTGGAATGATGCTGATTCACAAAAAAATGGTTTGTTAAACGATGGTGTTATAGTTGGGCAAACCTGGGATGGACCACCCATAACCATGATGAAAGACAACGACCCCGTGCAATATCGTGCGCCTGTTGAAGGCTCACTGGCCTGGGTTGATGGCATGGCTCTTTCTGGTCAAGCTGAAAATATGGATGCTGTTTATGAATTCCTCAATTACTGTTTTCAACCAGAAGTTGGGGGCCGCTCTATTGATGGCGGCAAAGATGATAGCTGGGGCAATAAAGGCCATGGCTACAATTCGGCTGTACTGGGTGCAGATAAATTTGCCAGTGACGGATACGGTAAAGTGTTCGGCACTGTCTATCCTGGTGACTCACTTGCAAACCTATGGCCCTGGCCTAAGGAGCCACAATGGTATGCAGACGTAAGAACTGAGTTTGTCAATAAGTTCAACGCTGCATAATCATCCCCTTAAAAAACCCCTGGAAACAGGGGTTTTTTGTATATAGCCTGAAATAATGCAAATGATGATATTTATAACAAGAACACTTGCAATTTTTGGGATAAAGCCACTATTCGATTAGGATGGACTAGATGAGCGCAGATGTACAACTGGACAACGTCTGGATCAAATTCGATGATTTTGTTGCTGCCAGAGACGTAAATATCCACATTAAAGAAGGCGAATTCTTCAGTTTTCTCGGCTCTTCAGGCTGTGGCAAAACAACATTACTACGAGCGGTATCAGGTTTCCTGAAACCCGCCGAAGGTCGGGTCCTGATTGGCGGCAAAGATATGAAAGGCATAGGGCCGAATAAAAGACCTACGGCCTTAATATTTCAAAATCTGGCACTGTTTCCACTAATGCCCGTATGGGAGAACATCACTTTCTCCTTGGAAGTCGCCGGGGTTGCCAAAGCACAAAGACAAAAAAAGGCCGACGAACTGCTCGAATTAATTGCCCTTTCGGGGCAAGGCGACAAAATGGTAAACGAGCTTTCAGGCGGTCAAAAACAGCGGGTGGCAATTGCCAGGGCGCTCTGCGCCGAACCTGATGTTCTTTTACTTGACGAACCACTGTCTGCACTTGATTTAAAGCTGCGCCAACACATGCGCACGGAGCTACGCTCCATTCAACAGCGTGTGGGCATTACCTTTATATATATCACCCATGATCAAGGCGAAGCATTGACAATGTCTGACAATGTAGCCGTTATGAGTCAGGGAAAAATCGAGCAAGTCGCTGACGGTAATACCATTTATGATTTACCTGAAACATCATTCGTTGCCTCTTTCGTCGGCGAAAACAATATGTTTCCTGGCAAAGTAACCGAAGTCACCAAAACTCACGCTACTGTGGATACATTATCGGGCAGTATTCGTGCGCGCAATGCAAAACACAATGGTAAGAGCCAACTCAACGTAGGCGATGACGCTTATGTATTTGTGCGACCCGAATCACTAAAATTCGTCAATGGGTCAAAACATGATAATACAATCAATGCAACCGTAAAACAGCATGAATTTGAAGGCAGCTTCTGGCAGGTGTTTTTCGATGTCGAAGGCGCCAAAAAAACCATAAAGCTTTCAATGGTCAACGATGGAGGCGATGTGGGTCATGCTGTCAGCGATCAGGTGCAATTGGGCTTTTCCGCTGATACAGCCATAGCAACACCCGCTGGCGAACTCGCCGACGAAACCTGATTACACACCATTAAACCCGGATCCGGCAAGTACTTACAATCAGTACACGAGACTCTTTATCATTTTAGTAATAGTGGATTACTCAGCGATGCGGAAAGATTCCACATTTTTGGTTATTAACATTACATCGGCGTACTACAGCTACTTTTAAATTGGGTTTGGGATTTAATCACTTGCACATAGTACCCACGGGTACTTACATGTTTTTTTAGGTAAGAGGCAAACTATGCGGCAATACTGGAAAGACTTTTTTCTAAAAAACGGGAGCGGCATATCGGCCTTCCTATTGATTTCAATTCTGATCTGGCTGGGCATGCTGATACTGTTACCACAGTTCTTTATGTTTGATTTTTCGTTCAGATTCAATCTTCCCCCCGCCAAACTGGGTGGCGCGGAAGATGTCTACACGCTGAGCCACTACAAATTTATGGCTTTTGGCAGTGAACAGGCATCGGATTCCTACAATGTCGTTGACGTCTGGGTATTCGTTCGAACAATTATCACCGCCTTTTTCGTTACCCTTTTTGACCTGATTCTTTGCTACCCTATTGCCTATTTTCTGGCACACGTTGCTAAAGGCGGTTGGGCACGGCTAATGGTTCTGGCACTGATCATCCCTTATTGGGTGAATGAGTTACTCAGGGCTTTCGCATTTAAAATCATGTTGGGTACTGCCGGTATATTTAATAATTTTCTTCTTTGGCTCGGTATCATTGATCAGCCTATTGATTTTATATTCGAAAACTATGCACTCTATGCCGGACTTGGATATGCCTTCATTCTGCTAATGATATTCCCGATATACAACGCCATTGAAAGTCTGGATAAAAACCAAATCGAAGCGGCACGAGATCTGGGGTCGCCTTGGTGGAGAATCCACAAACGCGTGGTTATACCCTACGCCAAACCGGGCATAACATCTGGCTGCACGATGGTATTTATGCTGACCGCCGGTGCGCTGGCGGCACCTCAAATTCTCGGAGGTCCCAGCAGTTTGTGGTTTACGCAAATTATTTATCAGTGGTTTAACCAGGGTAATAACTGGCAACGCGGCTCCGCCTATGCCGTATTTCTGTTATTTTCAACCATCGTTATCGTATTGCTTGTCATGAAAATTTTTAAAGTAAGACTGGGAGAAGTAGCACGATGAATAGTGGTATGACATCAGACCGGCTCACCCGTATATTCACCATCCTGTTTGTGCTGGTATTTTTTGCCTATTTGTTCGGCCCCTTAATCGTGATGGGCTTATCTGCATTTAATACCTCATCATTTCCTCGTGTCTCTCCTTGGGACTGCATGACAATCGAGTGGTTTAACGTCTTGGCAAATGACAAGGACCTAATGATCGGGCTGAAGAACAGCCTTATTATTGCCTTGGGCGTAGTGATTTTTGCCGTACCCCTTGGATTGGCGGGCGCCCTCATGTTGACCCAGGTGAGCGAACGTCTGCGACCCTGGTATTACACCATCGTTATTTCGCCCATATTAATACCTGGGGTGGTACTGGGTATTTCAACATTGGTCTTTTGGGATCGAATGGGCAGAATGTTTAATGCAGGGTATGACTCCTTTTTTTATGATGGCATATTTTTAACCATTGTCGGCCAATCGACTTTTGTCGCCGCCTACTCCATGTTAATTTTTATTTCCAGATTGCAGCGATTTGATTCCGTACAGGAAGAAGCCGCTCTTGATCTTGGCGCAACTCATGTACAAACCTTTCGCAAAATATTATTACCTTTTTTAAAGCCTGCAATCGGATCAGCGTGTGTATTAGGGTTTCTTGCCTCATTCGAAAACTATAACACCACCATTTTCACGATCGTCTCAAAATCGACTTTGACCACCGTTCTGGCGAGTAAGGTACGTTATGGCATTAACCCGTCGATAAGTGCCTTGGCTGTGGTAATCATTATTCTGACACTCATCGGCGCGGTTTATTTTGAGATACTAAAACGTCGGGAAGAAAAATTTCAGGGTGACATTGATAAATTAATCAAAGCAGGCTCGCAAGATCGTGCAAGTAAAGCGAGCTTGTTAACTAATCCTGCAATGATTATTGCAACACTCGTGTTTATTGCCGGTTTAGGTACGCTCTATTTTGCTGGCACTGTCGGAGTGAATGAGTGTAAAGCAGAGATCAAAGAACAAAAAGCAAAAGACACAGCACGAAGAATAGAGGACTTCAAACAGAAAAGAATGTTTAAGAACGTTGCGCCCGGAAAACAAGGTAGTGACAACAAAAATTCTCAGCCGACAACGCAGCAGCCTAAAGAAAAAGGCGGATACAATAGTATATTCGCGCCAACTAATCTTGAAGGCCAAATTGATTCAGACACTCAAGAGCAAGATAAAGAAAAAGGCAAAGAGAATTACAACAGCATTTTTGCACCCGGTAATCTGGAAGGCCAGATTGAATCTAAGTAACGAACGGGTTGTAGCAATTATCAACCTGCACCCTGTCTGAGCTGGCGTATTCGCTACTCTACAATTGGTGCTGTCAGTAAATAGTGAACCTGGATTAATATTCCAGTGTAGTGTTTCATACAAAGTGCACTAGGCTCAGGAATATTCTCAAATCAATTAATATGAAGGCCATATATGTCCAACAAAGAATTCCTCAAGCATTATATAAACGGCGTAAGTACAGAAGGTAATAGTAATGGTCGTTTTGGTGATATCTATGATCCCTCATTAGGCGTTGTAACGAGACAAGTGCCTCTTGCCAGTCGCAGCGAAGTCGAGTCCGCCATTGCGGCGGCCCAAGCTGCTTTACCGGCCTGGTCTGAAACACCAGCAGGAAAACGTGCTCAAGTGCTGTTTAATTTTCGTGAATTGATCCGTAACAACATGGATAATCTGGCAGAGCTACTTTCCCGTGAACACGGCAAAACTCTGGAAGATGCCAAAGGCTCAATCACACGGGGTTTGGAAGTTGTTGAATTTGCCTGCGGCATACCCCAGCTGTTAAAAAGCGAATACACTGAAAATGTTGCCGGCGGTGTGGATTCATGGGGTGTTCGTCAACCACTGGGTGTATGTGCGGGTATTACGCCTTTTAATTTTCCTGCGATGGTTCCCATGTGGATGTTCCCCGTGGCCATCGCCTGCGGCAATACCTTTGTACTAAAACCCTCCGAGAAAGACCCTTCCTGTAGCCTTCTACTAGCACAACTGATGACCGAAGCCGGAGCGCCTAACGGGGTATTTAATGTTATTAATGGTGATAAGGAAGCGGTTGATACGCTACTGACAGACCCCCGGGTCCAAGGTATTAGTTTTGTAGGCTCCACCGCTATTGGTGAATACATCTATGCCACCGGATGTGCAAATGGTAAACGTGTACAAGCCTTATGCGGTGCCAAGAATCATATGCTGGTGATGCCGGACGCTGACCTGGAACAAGCAGTAGATGCAGTAATGGGTGCCGCTTATGGATCAGCTGGCGAGCGTTGCATGGCCGTATCCGTTGTGGTCACTATTGACGACACCACTGCCGATTCTTTAATTGAAAAACTACAACCCCGCGTTCGCTCACTTAAGGTTGGGCCTTATACGGATCCAACTTCCGAGATGGGACCCGTTATCAGTAGCGAGGCCCAGACACGCATAAAAAATTACATTAGCGAAGGCCGCAATGCAGGCGCAAAATTAGTCGTGGATGGTCGGGACACGGTTGTACCTGGTTACGAGCAAGGCTGCTTTGTCGGTGCGACCATTTTTGATCATGTTACAACAGACATGAGCATCTACAATGATGAAATCTTCGGACCCGTATTATGTATTGTGCGGGCAAAGTCTTACGATGAAGCCGTAGACATGATCAACAATCATGAATACGGTAACGGTACTGCAATATTCACCCGTGATGGTGATGCTGCCCGGGATTTTTCACATAAGATTAAAATTGGTATGGTCGGCATTAATGTTCCCATTCCAGTGCCAATGGCATTCCATAGTTTCGGTGGTTGGAAACGCTCACTATTTGGTGACCACAGCATTCATGGACCCGAAGGTGTACGTTTTTACACCCGCTTGAAAACAATTAGCGCACGCTGGCCTTCAGGAATTCGCTCCGGTGCTGTATTTAATTTTAAAGCCGGTGGTGAGCATTAGGCGGCTTTAGTTGATTGAGGCGACAGGCAATACAATATACAAAACCAGTGACAAAACAAGTACAGCCATAAAATTTCCCATTATCACAATCGAGGCACTGCGGGCGGTATCGAGTCCGTATTTTTGGGCGAGCAGTGCATTGATAACCGCCGGGGGTAATGCACTAAAAAGTAAAACTGCACCCTGTTGTTGAGGCGTGACTGTAAATATCGACAAAGCAAACAATGCGGCAATAAACCCGCTTAAAGGTGTTAATAAACCCACAAAAAATCCAAACTTCCATTCACTAAATCCAGCATTGGCTAAATGCCCGCCGAGGATAATCAACATTAGAGGAATTGAGACTTGACTCATCATTTCCACCCCTGGCAATATCATTGCAGGCACATGCACATCAAAAAAATACATAAGCAAGCCAACAATCGCCGACATGAATATCGAATTTTTTAAGAGTATAAGCAAATTAAACCGGCGCTCCAATATAAGAATGCCAACCGTAAATTGCAACATAACCTGAACCACAAAAAACGCGACTGCCCAAGGCAATGCCTTCTCTCCAAATGCCAATACAATAAGCGGTAAACCAAGATTACCTGAATTGTTGAACATTACCGGAGGCAGGACCAATCGATTGTCCCATTTTAACAAAATAGTCAATGGCCAGATCACCAGCCCGGACCCCAGTATGACTACTGCTGCAATCATTGCCAATGACTGAACATCAACCAATGCCGGAACTTTTTCAGAGAGTACAAAAATCAATAACGCAGGCACAAATACCTCTATGTTCAGTTTACCGATAACATCCATTGGCGTTTGCTGCCAGCGCGCAACAAAATAGCCTGTTAAGACAACGAAAAATACGGGGGTGATTATTTCTAACACGGCAAACATTGGCATTCCCTTTAGGCATGATTATCACAGGGCGTGATTATGATTTAACAGGGTCTTCTGGTCCAGTAAAAACGATGCCTCTGGTACTAATATTAAGGCAAGTTTTTCCTTATCGTGAGCGGGTATGATTAATTATTGTCGATAAGTGTTTTTGCAAGAATCATTGCAAAACAAATATTCATGAAGGAGTGAGCATGAAACCCGATACGAGTGAATTTGATCCCATTCAGATTGTTGGCAACGATAAATCTCACGTTTGGCACCATCTAACCCAGCACCAGACCTTCGAGCAAAATGACCCTTTAATGATTGTTGAGGGCAAAGGCTTGAGGATTAAAGATATTAATGGACGTGAGTATCTGGACGCCGTTTCCGGTGGCGTGTGGACTGTCAATGTTGGCTACGGCAGAGAACGAATTGCCAATGCGGTTCGAGATCAGCTTGCGAAAATGCATTTCTTTTCCAATAGCGGTGGCAACATTCCTGCTGCGCAATTTGCCGGCAAGTTAATTGAAAAAATGCCTGGAATGAGCCGGGTTTATTTTTCAAATTCGGGTTCTGAAGCGAATGAAAAAGGTTTTAAGATTGTTCGCCAGATTGCACACCGAAAATATTCAGGTAAAAAACACAAGATAATATACCGTGATCGGGATTACCACGGCACAACCATTACGGCATTAAGCGCCAGTGGGCAGGAGCAACGCAAGGATCAATATGGTCCATTTACACCGGGCTTTATAGAAATGCCGCATTGCAGCGAGTATCGCTGCCAATATGATGATGCTTCTGACTATGGCGTTAAGGCTGCCAAGGAGCTGGAAAATATTATTCTCCAGGAAGACCCTGATACCGTCGGTTCTGTTATTTTAGAGCCAATTACTGCGGGCGGCGGCGTAATAACCCCTCCAGAGGGGTACTGGGAAACAATTCAGGAGATTTGCAAAAAATATCAGGTTTTACTGCATATTGACGAGGTGGTTTGCGGATTAGGCCGCACAGGTAAATGGTTTGGCTATCAGCACTATGGCGTTAAACCGGATATTGTAACCATGGCAAAAGGCGTTGCCTCAGGTTATGCAGCTATTTCGTGTACGGTTACCACTGAAGCTGTTTTTAGCAGTTTCAAAGAAGACGCCTCTGATCCAATGAGCTACTTTCGTGATATTTCCACCTTTGGTGGTTGTGCAGCAGGCCCAGCCGCCGCACTGGAGAATATGCGCATTATCGAAGAAGAAAAATTATTACAAAATGTTAGCGAAAATGGCGAATATCTGAGACAACAACTGGAAAACCTAAAAGCCAAGCATGATATTATCGGCGATGTGAGAGGGTTGGGTTATTTTTTTGGTTTGGAACTTGTCGAGGACAGAATAAGCAAACAACCCGTTAAGGAATCTATTGCGGCTCAGATCGCAGCAGATTGTTTACAACAAGGCGTGATGATCGGTCGTACAAATCGAAGTTTTACTGATTTTAATAATACCTTGCTTTTGAGTCCTGCGCTCATTGCCAGCAAAAATGATCTTGATGAAATTGTCCAGTCAATCGATAAGGCGCTAGAAAAATCGCTCTAAAAATAATAGTAGGTGCGTTAGTTACAAACGCACCTACTCCCCTCCTTCACCACCGACCCCAATTCCATCCACCAATGATCACTCTTTAAACAGCCAGATCATGAAATTGCGCCGCATAATAATAGCAGTCACCATCATTGCACTTTGTCTGTGGTTGGCTGCCAAAATCACAAAAAATAATGCAGTAGCATCAATCGAACAAAAATCCCGGGAAGTTCTCGCAATTTATGTCTCTAACCTCAAAAGTGAATTGGATAAATATGAATCACTGCCATTAGTACTTGTAAGAAACAGCTTATTTGAACAGTTATTGAATAATCCCGCTGATGCCTCTCTACTCGACACAGCAAATAAGGAGTTAGAAAAATACAATCGCACTACGCGTACATTGAATATTTATCTTATCGACATTAACGGCTTAACCATTGCATCGAGCAACTGGAATTTACAAAGCTCGTTCATTGGTGAAGACTTAAGTTTTCGGCCCTATTTTCACCAAGCCATCAAGCAGGACAATGCCCGATATTTCGCACTGGGAACAACATCGCGAAAACGGGGGTATTTTTTCTCAGCACCTGTCAAATCCAATACAGGCAAAGTACTGGGTGTTTTGGTTGTAAAAGTTGATCTGAGCAGCATGGAAGCGGCCTGGAGAAAAGGCAGTGATATTGTTGTCGTTACGGATACGAATAGTGTTATTTTTATTGGTAATCGCGCCGGGTGGTTATTTCGATCCCTGGATCCATTGTCAGAAAGCCTTCTTGCTGAGCTTTCGGACAGTCAACAATACGCTGATATTGTACCTACTAAATTAAATGTAACTGAACGAGAGCCTCTCAAAGCAGGTATTAATCGTTTACGAATAGCCGAAGGCCCATCTTTGAATTCAATCAACTATCTGCATCAATTTGTTAACATGGAATCGGCTGGTTGGGTAGTGCATATCCTCGCCGACATGTCAATAATTGACCGTCAGGTACGACAAAGCCTATTAATCACTATACTTTTATTATCGGCAGTTCTCCTTAGCATCAGTTTGATTTTGTATCGCCATCGGACAAAGAAGTCAAGGTTACAGATGGAAAAAAACTCCATGCTTGCCTTACAGAGTGCTTACGGTGAACTGGAGCAGCGTGTTACAAATCGAACCATCGAATTATCGACCGCAAACAGTAAACTTCAACAAGAGGTTGAAGAACGAAAGCACGCAGAAGTGACACTTCGAGAAACTCAGGACAATTTACTACAAGCAGAAAAACTGGCCGCACTTGGGCAAATGGCTGCAAGCATTTCACATGAACTGAATCAACCATTGAGTGCTTTGCGTGTTTTTTCAGATAATGCGCAAAATTATTTAAACCGTAACCTTATGCATGAAACGAGCGCTAACTTAAAGCTTATTTCACAACTGTCTGCGCGGATGGCTGACATCATTAAACACTTACGTGTTTTCGCCCGTAAAACACCACTTAAGCTGGTTGATACACCGCTATTACCCATCATCGAAGAAACCCTTTTGATTTATAGATCACAAATCAGCAGCGAAAAAATAACTTTGATTTACCAAAAACCTCAAAAAGAGTTCCACGTACTCGCAGAGCCTGTCAGGTTACAGCAGGTTTTGCTGAATTTAATCAGCAATGCAATTGACGCAATGAAAAACTGTGATTTCAAAAAGATTGAACTAAATGTCATTGATGCCAGCACAAGTGTACTGATTAGCATTCGGGATTTTGGCCCCGGTATTGAAGACGATATCATGAAAAAAATATTTGATCCCTTTTTTACTACCAAAGAAATTGGTGCCGGCCTTGGTTTAGGTCTGTCCATCTCCCAGACTATATTAGCGGACTTTAATGGCAAGCTTGAAGTTAGGAATCATCCTGAAAAAGGCGCGGTTTTTTCGGTTTTTTTAAATACATCCCGCCATATAGAGGAAGTCGATAGTGCGCAATAAAGGTAAAGTTATTCTGGTTGATGATGAACCGATGATTTGCCTGGCTGCAGAGCAGGCATTAACCCTCGCTGGATTTGAGGTTCACTGTTTTTCCAGCGCAGATGAGCTGTGCAAGGAAACACTAAAACAGGACTGGCCTGGAATTATTATCAGCGACGTAAAAATGCCTGGCATGGATGGTGTTGAATTGCTTTCGCACTTGCAAAAACAAGATAAAGATCTCCCCGTAATATTAATAACAGGGCACGGTGATATCGAGTTAGCGGTAAGCTGTATTCAGCAAGGCGCATATGATTTTCTTGAAAAACCGTTTGCCTCAGAACAGTTAGTCGATGTGGTCAGGCGCGCAATGGATAAACGAAATCTAGTTCTTGATAACCGGGCATTACGCATCCAATTGCTGGAAAAAGATAGTGATTGTTTGCTGATCGGGGAGAGTGCCGCCATGCAAGGATTAAAAAGCTCCTTGCAAACCATTGCAGAGACTAATGCCGATGTTCTAATTTACGGCGAAACGGGCACTGGAAAAGACCTGGTCGCTCGCTGCATACATGCATTGAGTAATCAGCGCAGTGGGCATTTTGTTGCTATCAATTGCGGTGCTATGCCTGAAGCCATTTTCGAAAATGAGCTTTATGGACACGTACGCGGAGCCTTCACTGGTGCCAATAAAAATCGGGTAGGAAAATTTGAATACGCCAATCATGGTACGTTTCTATTGGATGAAATAGAAAGCATGCCAATCGACTTACAAGTGAAATTACTTCGCGTTATTCAGGAAAGAACCGTTGAAAAATTAGGTAGCAATAAATCCATTGCGCTTGATATTCGCATCATTGCAACCACCAAAGATGATTTACTCCAGGCAAGTGTGCGGGGAACGTTTCGGGAAGACCTCTATTACCGACTCAATGTCGTCACCTTACAGTTACCCACTCTGCATGAACGCAGCGAGGATATTCCCGAACTATTTCGACATTTTTATATAAATGCAACCACCCGTCTGAAGCGTGAACCGGAAACACTTTCTGAAGCTTTTCTAAAGGGTCTGAAGCTGTATCACTGGCCGGGTAACGTACGCGAATTACGCAATCATGCTGAGCGTATCGCTATGGGGTTCTCCAGTGAGCCATGGGACGCCGGATTGCTTTCACCCGTTACCCAAAACGAGGATAAACGATTGCTTAGTCACTTGGATAAGTATGAAAAGTATCTGCTGATCCAGGAACTGACACGCCAGGGTGGCAATATTACCCAAACCTATACAACACTCGGTATATCTCGTAAAACACTTTATGACAAGATGCAAAAATATCAGTTGAAACGCAGCCAGTTTATTTCCCAATAATTCGCCCAAACCTCAACAGAAGGGTAAATATTCACCCTGATTATTGATCATGTGTAATTTACTACACTTTTTTGGATAAAGTAAAAACACCCGAATTCTTATTTTCTCTTTTATAATCAATCGATTAAATTACTTAAGGTCAATTGTAAAACGATTGTAAACTTTGGCGCCGGATTTGCGATAAAAAGACTGCAAAGGATGAATTGTTAATTTACATGTAGGCCGACAGGCGTACATTTATAATGCTGCTTGCCTTTACCCGCAAAGCATTTAACCGGGCCAAGACGGCCCGGTTTTTTTTGTTTTTATTTATACCTTATTTTTTTCACAATCGGCGCGTTATAAAAACACTCACGGCAAGTGGTGTACGCAATGCACCCTACAGCGATAACCTTCCCTTCATACACTCAGCCGATTATTAACATCTGATGGATGCCAAAGCTATGTATACCCTTTATACAATTACCCGCAGACAACTATGAAATCATGTGTAGGTCTGAGGGAACAGGAGATGAATTCCTCACAAATTTAACTGCATTAATTGAATCGAATAGTGACACAATTAATCACAATCCATCGATATGCTCTTTATACCGACAATTTTTAAGATCTTCTTCTCTGAAATTATCACCAATAGCCGAACTTTTTGTTAAACTCTTTTTTCTGGCTGTTTTGTGGTTTAATTACAAATACGTATAAAGCGCTACCGCTGTCATAACCCGAAGTGTGACAATTAAAAAATCAAAACTGAAATCTATGGAGAATAAAATGACTAAAAATATGATTGCTGTTGCTGCAGCAACGATTCTGATTATGGGTTGCTCAAGCACGTCACCCTCAAAAACGCGTGTGTCCGGACCCGTCAAAGGCAATGCCTCCTATCTGGTTGGAAGTAACCACAACAAAGGCAATATTATTCTCTCCGGGCGTGGCCAATGTATTAAAGGTCGATACAAAAAAGACGAACAAATACTCGATTGTGATCCAGATGCAAAAATGGCCGCCGATAAAATGGCTGCTGACAAAATGGCCGCCGATAAAATGGCTGCCGACAAAATGGCCGCTGATAAAATGGCCGCTGATAAAATGGCTGCCGACAAAATGGCCGCTGATAAAATGGCCGCCGACAAAGCCGCAGCAGCGGCTGCCGCAAAACCCATTATTATGAGCATGAGTGGTAAAGCGCTTTTTGGCAGCGGTTCTGCAAAACTAAGTGCAAATGGTATGACAGCACTTGGCAAACTGAAAGAGCAACTTGGTTCTTACAAAAAGATTGATTCTCTTACCGTGATTGGTCATTCAGATAGCATGGGTTCTGCCGCAGGAAATAAAGCCTTGTCTGCAAAACGTGCGATAGCTGTTCGAAATGAGATAGTACAATCCGGGGTCGCTGAAGGGGCGCAAATTACTGTGATTGGCATGGGTGAAGAACAACCTATCGCCTCTAACGAAACGGCTGAGGGTCGACAGCAGAATCGTCGCGTTGAAATTGAGGTGCGCGGAGAACAGTAGCCATTACTACCTTGCCTTATGGCAAATGCGGGCTGTGATCACACAGCCCGTTTTTCTTCACAAATAGATTCACATTAACCCACTGTTTGATTCCTGATCACTCACAATACTTGAATTCCTATTTATCGCACTCATATTCTTGAGTAGTCCAAGCCAATTTTTCAGACTCATAAAGTGCCGTAACAAACACACAAATGGTGATAGGTACGGACCAGACACGTAGATACCGAAGGCAACCGCTTAAAATAACCGGAGAATGATGATGAATGAGCCCATAGCTAAAACCATAAGCACCAGTGAACCCTGGAACAGAGCACTTTATATTATTCTATTTCTGGTAATTAACAGCTTTCTTAAGGGCATTGTTCTGGTTACCGCTGTTATACAATTTTTACACGTAGTGATAAAAAACGAGACCAACCAGTTTATTGCAGATTTCAGTCAGGGCCTGAGTAATTATAGTTATCAACTCACGCTTTATGTAACCTATATTAGTGATAATAAACCCTTCCCTTTTTCTGCCTGGAACAACAAAAAACCAACTTAAATTAAAACTAAGTCAGTTCAGAGAAAAAATTCTCCAGGGTTAACTCCAGACTGGCAACACCGGCAGGAACATCAACCTCGGCCCCGAACGATTTCATACTTGTTCCCAAAGCATGTACTGTGCGAAAAAGGTGATGTGCCCTGCTTTGCTCACCCATTTGTCCAATGCGCACAATAGGCGGCCCGAAAGAACCGGAGATTTCAACTCTAAAACGTGAAGACATATATTTAAGCAATTTGTGACTGTCTATGTTTTCTGGCACAACCACACCTACAACAGAATTAAGTCTGGCCGACTTTGGCACATAGAGGCTTAAGCCCATGGTTTCAATTGCATTTTGCAAGGCCACAGAATGACGTAAATGACGTTCAAAACGAATCGGTAATGTCTCACTACAGATCAAGCGCAACGCCTCATGTATTGCCAAAATCCCCGATACGGGCGCCGTATAATGGTAAGATTTTTTGTACCAGAATTGATCAGCAAGCTTTGCATCAAGACACCAATGATGCATTTCCCGATCGGGATGATTAACAGCCTGCCAGGCTTTATTAGAAAAAGCCACCAGCGAAACACCAGGGATAGAAGACAAACCCTTTTGCCCACCTGTTATTACTGCATCGATCCCCCACTCATCCATTTCCAAAGGCATTGTGCTGAGGGTACAAACTGCATCAACAATAACAAGGCAATTATGACGTGCAGCTATTTCACCGATCCTGGGTAACTCACGGTTGTATGTTGTATTTGAGGTTTCACCCTGGACAATAGTCAGTACCTTTGGCTGCTCTGCCTCAATTAATTTCTCAACTTCCCGAACTTGTGCAAATTCACCATCAGGAACGTTATAGCGAATGACATTCGCTCCATTTCGAACGGACATCTCGGCTAATCGATCGCTGAAAAATCCATTACAAACACTGAGCACCTTGTCTCCCGAAGAAACCAGATTAGCAACCGCCATCTCCATCGCCGCAGAACCCGGACCTGCAACACCCAGAATATGTTTTGAGTCTGTTTGAAAAACATAGTGCGACATAGTTTTCACTTGCTCTACTACACGCGCCAGTGTCTCTCCCAGATGATTGATAACAATAGAATTAGCATGCGCTACACGTGCTGGAATGGGCACAGGTCCGGCACCCATCATTAACAATGGTTCTTCTGGAAGAATGCTATCGAGCGGTACAATATTATCGGGAAGATTAACTTTCAAAAGTAGTCCAGGCGAGTTAGCTTTTAACTTCAGGATTATAGCAGTTTTGTCAAATTATCCAGCAAGCTGACCGAATAGTGAATGTTCGTCAGCTTATAACAACAAATTAGATCTGATTGAGCATGCCAAAAAAATAACAATATAGCAAAATTCCAGCACCAGATCCTAACCATAGACATCAATCACAGCAGTTGCTTATTCACCTTTCACAAACCCGATCGGCGCATCGTACAACCCATTTCAATTATAGTGATTACTTCTTTTAACTTAACGTAAACGTCAATAATTTCATTAATATCGATCACCTAGATGATTTGATGTAATGCCTGTAAATCAAGTAGAATAGAACTGAAAAAACGAATAGAATTAGAAAATTGAAGGGAACAATTATTGCTGCCTTACCTAAACGTAAAGTATGGTTTTAATTTGGGTAGATTAATTTAATGCACTTTATAGTTCATATTTAGAGGAATAAGTCATGCACCAAACGGGATCTGTGATCAGTCTGAATCAACCTGACTCTGCGTTGAAAAATAAAATACGTTTTGTAACTGCAGCCAGTCTGTTTGACGGACACGACGCCTCCATCAATATAATGCGCCGTATTTTACAATCCAGTGGTGTGGAAGTTATTCATTTAGGCCACAACCGTTCAGTTGCCGAGATCGTTACAACCGCTCTTCAGGAAGATGCTCATGGCATCGCAGTAAGCTCCTACCAAGGTGGGCATGTGGAGTTTTTCAAATATATGGTGGATATGCTGCGGGAAAAGAACGGTGAGGACATTCGTGTTTTTGGCGGTGGCGGGGGGGTAATAATTCCCGAAGAAATAAACCAGTTGCTCGATTATGGTGTCACTCGAATCTATAGTCCTGCAGACGGTCAGAATATGGGCTTGCAAGGAATGATTCAGGACATGATTGACCGATGCTCCTTCCACAATAACAGCAACAAAAAATCATCTGCCAGCATTGATGAAGTTCTATCCGGCAATTGGCGGGCACTGGCAAAAATCATCACTGCAATCGAAAATAATACACTGCCGCAAACGACACTAAAAAACATTTTGGCTGAGACTGAAAAACTTGAGCATGCTGTTCCAGTCATCGGTATTACCGGCACTGGAGGCTCAGGCAAATCTTCACTAACCGACGAGATTGTTCGCCGTTTTCGACTCAATCATAATGATTCACTAAAAATCGCCATTATCGCCATTGATCCTACGCGCAAGAAAACCGGCGGCTCCCTGCTTGGCGATCGCATACGCATGAACGCCATCGATCATCCAAATATATATATGCGTTCGCTGGCAACACGCAATACTCAGGGAGAGGTTCCATCTCAATTACCCGATATCCTCTCAGCCACAAAACTTGCAGGCTTTGATTTTATAATTGTCGAAACCCCGGGTATTGGTCAGGGTGACGCTGGCATAGTTCCCTATTGCGATATATCGATGTATGTAATGACCCCGGAATTTGGCGCACAAAGTCAATTGGAAAAAATTGATATGCTGGATTTTGCAGATATCATCGCGATCAACAAATTTGATAGAAAAGGCTCAGAAGATGCACTAAGAGACGTTCGAAAACAAGTGCAACGTAATCGTGAAGACTTCAGCAAAGCAGCTGAAGAAATGCCTGTCTATGGCACGATAGCTTCGCGTTTTAATGACCAAGGCGTGAGCACGCTTTATCAGGCGATTTTACAATCTCTATATAAACATGGGTTCGATTCAGGCACTAATACAACTGAAGAACAACATACTCATGATTCAGACAATAACACAATCATCGTGCCGACAAATCGACAACGTTACCTTGCCGAAATTGCTGAAACCATCCGTGATTACAAAAAAACAGTTTACGATCAAAGCAGATACGCACGTCAACGACAGCAATTAAGCGAGACAAAACGTATGCTGCTGGAGGCTCAAGCGACGCTTCCCGGTGAACTTGACGAACTTATTGAACAGCATGAGCAATCGCTCAACCCAGACGCAAATCAATTATTAGAAAACTGGCCTGCATTAAAAAAGCGTTACCTTGGGAAAGAATTTATTACACAGGTGCGTGACCGTGAAATTCACACCCACCTGACTCAACAGAGCCTTTCAGGCACAGCCATTCGCAAGGTGGCAGTCCCTTCATACGAGGATCACGGAGAAATTCTAAAATGGCTGATGCTGGAAAACCTGCCTGGTTATTTTCCGTACACTGCAGGTGTTTTCTCGTTTAAACGTGAAGGTGAAGACCCTACACGTATGTTCGCCGGGGAAGGCGATGCGTTTCGTACCAACCAGCGCTTCAAAAATGTGTCTAAAAACTTTGCCGCCAAACGATTATCCACGGCTTTTGATTCGGTCACATTATACGGTCACGACCCCGATATCCGGCCCGATATTTATGGCAAGATCGGCAATTCAGGCGTCTCCATATGCACGGTTGAAGATATGGACGCGCTGTTTGATGGTTTTGACTTATGCGAGCCAACAACGTCTGTATCCATGACTATCAACGGACCCGCACCGATCATCCTTGCATTTTATTTCAACGCAGCATTTAAACAACAGATCAATAAGTTCAAGGAAAAAAATAACCGGGCGCCTACAGACAGTGAAACCGATGAAATAAAAGCATGGACCTTAAGCAATGTCCGCGGCACTGTTCAGGCCGATATCCTGAAAGAAGACCAAGGACAAAACACCTGCCTGTTCTCTACTGAATTCAGCTTGAAATTAATGGGTGATATTCAAGAATACTTTGTCGGCAACAATATACGTAATTTTTATTCTGTTTCAATATCCGGCTATCATATCGCCGAAGCCGGTGCAAACCCGATCAGCCAACTTGCTTTTACCCTTGCAAACGGCTTCACCTATGTTGAATCATATCTTGCACGAGGTATGAAAATAGATGAATTTGCTGCCAATCTGTCCTTTTTCTTCAGCAATGGCATGGACCCGGAATATACAGTGATGGGTCGTGTGGCCCGGCGTATCTGGTCCACCGCCATGCGTTTCAAGTATGGAGCCAGCGAACGCAGTCAAAAACTGAAATACCATATACAAACATCCGGGCGTTCTTTACATGCACAAGAGATGGACTTTAACGATATCAGAACCAGCCTTCAGGCGCTAATAGCCATATACGACAACTGCAACTCGCTACACACCAATGCCTATGATGAAGCCATTACCACTCCCAGTGAAGAATCAGTAAGGCGCGCACTTGCAATACAACTCATCATTAACAATGAATGGGGCCTGAGCAAAAACCAAAATCCGAATCAAGGCAGTTTCATCATTGAAGAACTTACCGAACTGGTTGAAGAAGCCGTGCTTGCAGAATTTGAGAATATATCAGAACGCGGTGGTGTGCTGGGTGCAATGGAGACAGGCTATCAACGCGGTAAAATCCAGGAAGAGTCCATTTACTATGAACATAAAAAACACGATGGCTCACTACCCATTATTGGCGTAAACACATTTCTCAACCCCAATAAATCCGCAGAACAAACCAAAGTGGAACTCGCCCGCTCGACTGATGAAGAAAAGCAAAGCCAACTCAAACGCCTCGCCGCCTTCCAAAAGAAAAATCACGAACTGGCAGCCAGCGCAATAGAACGCGTACAAAAAGCGGCGATAAACAACCACAATATTTTTGCAGAACTGGTCAATGCGGTGCAGTACTGCTCACTGGGCCAGCTGACGAATGCGCTGTTTATTGTTGGGGGGAAATACCGCAGGAATATGTAACAGTACCGGGTTATAACACTCGTTTGATAAAAACCACGGGGCATGTTTCCTTGCCTGCGTGGTTTCAATCCGCACACCCGACTGAGTACTCAGATCCGCTATAGGCGCATTACGAAACCCAAATGGCAGCTAGATAGAATCGATTTGAACAAACTTCAGCACATCCGTACCTTAGATCATGACGGGACTTTCTCAGATTTACTTGACCACGTCTCTACAATTGACATATATACAATTGTATTGCATATTATCCGCATTATGCTGGCGGCATACACTTCATAGCCCGGCGAAACACTCGTTAACACCACATAATCAGAGTAACGGGAAATGCCGATTAGTGATATCCCAATCCAGCGACTACGGCGTACGTATTCGTTACATATATGTCAGCCGCCGTCTGTCAAAAGCCAAATTGGGTTGTATTACCCGCATAGTTATGAACGTTTTTCCTTCCTAACAGATTTATAACCGACACCTGTATTATTGCCAGAAGTTTATATGGCTGACACAGCACCTGATAAGGCTGAAGTTTGTCGATCGGCGGATCTGTGATCGGATGGCAGAGCCAGAATTTTAATTCCACTTAAACAGCAACGTCTCAATACAGATGCTTACTTACATTGAGTTTCAATCCACGCACCCGCGATGGGTGCGACTCTGTGATCTCTGCATCCCATGCCTGCCAATGCGGGTTTCAATCCACGCACCCGCGATGGGTGCGACACCTTATGACACATAATCATCCATCTCCTTTTTAGTTTCAATCCACGCACCCCCCCTCTGTCAGGATATCTGTCGCCTCTATTATTAACCTTTATTGTTTGGGGGTTAACATTGTGGGATTGCCGGTTGTTGGCGCATGGTAAGGAGCCCGTAGGGCGACTGGACATGCGCCAACAACCGGCGCACTGAAAATTAGCGATTCCCACAACTTGAAAATAGTTGATATTGATGAATATGAAAACAAATTATACTGACGCTTTTCGCCAACAGGCATTGCAAAAAGCATACTCCCGTGGCTCCCGTACTGTTATATCGGTGGCCGAAGAATTAAACATGAATCACTGGACACTCAAAAACTGGATGACATCAAAAAATAAGAACAAGGTAAAACAAGGCAATAGTACCTCTAAAAGTCCCGCAAACTGGGGCTCTGCCGAACGACTCGATGCATTATTGACGACACATTCCATGGATGAACAGGCAGTCAACGCCTATTGTCGTAACAAAGGTATTTTTTCCCATCATTTAAAACAATGGCGAGAGGATTTTGAATCAGGTGCCTCCTCTTCATCGCCTCATCTTGCTGAGCTTCGTGACCTTAAATCAAGCCACAAAAACCTGCAAAGTGAATTGAACCGTAAGGAGAAGGCATTAGCTGAAGCAGCTGCCTTATTGGTATTGCAAAAAAAGTTCCAGGCGCTCTGGGAGGACAAGGAAGGATGATTCAGCTTCCAGAGCGCAAACTCATTTTAAAGTGGGTCAAGGAAGCCCTTATAGCCGGCGCCAGACTTCGCAAAGCCTGTGACATACTCGGTATCAGCCCGCGCACTCTTCAGCGTTGGCACAAGCCAGGAGAACTCGCCCCGGATGGTCGTAGCATGCATCAATTTGTACCGGCCAATAAACTCTCTCAGTGCGAACGCGAGCAGTTACTGCAAGTCATAAACTCAGAGAAATTCGCTGATCTTGCGCCAACCCAGATCGTACCCATACTGGCGGAGCAAGGCCAGTATATTGCCTCTGAGTCGACTTTTTATCGCGTTTTGCGTGAAGAGAAGTTACTGCAACACCGTCAGGCCAGCCGACCTTCAACCAAAATTAAGAAACCTGAACCATTAACCGCTGATGGACCCAATCAACTGTACAGTTGGGATATTACTTATTTACCACAATCCATCAAGGGTATGTTCTTTTATCTATACCTGTTTATGGATATCTTTAGCCGCAAGATCGTTGGTTGGCAGGTGTATGAACATGAAAGCAGTGAACGGGCTTCTGAAATTATGATCGACATCGCGCAACGTGAGCGAATCAAACCTAAGCAGGTGATATTACATTCCGATAACGGAGGGCCGATGAAGGGGGCGACCATGTTATCAACGCTACAGAAATTAGGCGTTGTACCCTCGTTTTCCCGGCCATCAGTGAGCAACGATAATCCATACTCCGAATCTTTATTCAGAACAATGAAATACTGCCATGAATACCCTGAGCAGCCCTTTTCTGATCTTGAAGAAGCGCGTATATGGGTAGGAAGTTTTGTTGCTTGGTACAACCATCAACATCGCCATAGTGCGATTAAATTTGTTACTCCGGCGCAGCGTCATGCAGGTTTGGATGCAGGGATTCTAAAGCAGAGAAAAGAAGTCTATGAAGCTGCTAGAGCTGAAAATCCAGAGCGTTGGAGTGGTGAAACTCGTAACTGGTCACCAAAAACAAAGGAATTTTTAAACCCCGTAAATAGTACTGAAGTTAAGGAGGGTAGTCGTGTGAAAAAAGTGGCCTGATTTTATAGCTTGAGGCGACAGATAGCTTGACAGCTACCGCACCCGCGATGGGTGCGACAAATTTGATTTTTCTTGCATTGTGACTGGTCACGTTTCAATCCACGCACCCGCGATGGGTGCGACGCCAGCGACTGTAATGTTAATCCTCAATGGCTAGTTTCAATCCACGCACCCGCGATGGGTGCGACTATGACTGGCTTTCTGACCAAACCTTCGCTAACAGGTTTCAATCCACGCACCCGCGATGGGTGCGACTTAAGTCGGATCTAATCCGTTATCAATGCGTTCCTGTTTCAATCCACGCACCCGCGATGGGTGCGACCCGTCCCCGGCACCGCCTTTACCGACGAACCCCAGTTTCAATCCACGCACCCGCGATGGGTGCGACATTGAAAATTAGCGTCATATATATCGTATGACCTGTTTCAATCCACGCACCCGCGATGGGTGCGACTTTTTTCTCTCATGTTTCTTGCGCTTTTGTATTCGTTTCAATCCACGCACCCGCGGTGGGTGCGACATCCTGTAGCTTTGGTGAATCCTGTGGCTTTGGTGTTTCAATCCACGCACCCGCGATGGGTGCGACTCTTGGTTGTGGATTATTACTATGGTTTAACATAGTTTCAATCCACGCACCCGCGATGGGTGCGACATTCTGACAGCAATGGTGAACATACGATTTCTGTGTTTCAATCCACGCACCCGCGATGGGTGCGACGTTTTGCTTGTATACTCTTTCCCGCGTTTCCCAAGTTTCAATCCACGCACCCGCGATGGGTGCGACATACACCACATTGGAGAAATATATGCCTATCATGTTTCAATCCACGCACCCGCGATGGGTGCGACATTTTCATCCCATCACCATAGCAATTGCTATTCAGTTTCAATCCACGCACCCGCGATGGGTGCGACTGCCTTCCATCATTCTGGCCAGCTTATGAGCAATGTTTCAATCCACGCACCCGCGATGGGTGCGACGAGGTTGTTGCAACGGGCACACTCAAACAAATAATGTTTCAATCCACGCACCCGCGATGGGTGCGACTGTTCCATTCTAACCTATTGATTGCACAGACTAAAACTTTTTCCTACCGCTAACCTCAACCCATCGTCCAAAATAACTTCCAAATTTTTAAAGAACAATAATTAATCTTAATATATTCAAGGTATTATCTACCCGCTAACCCGACTGGATTTGAATGAGCACTGAACGTTAGCGATTACAAAATTAAAGGGTCTCGCAGCGAATCAGCTACCGACTTCGTACCAAAATGCTCAACTCTCTGCCTGCCCTTTTTACCCAAAAAATAAAATCTCAGACTATCTTCGTCAGAGTTATATATTTCCATCAATTCATTTTTCAACAAAGTAAACTGCGCTGGATCAACTTCACATTCAAATACTGAATTTTGTACCCGCATACCATAATCGAGGCAGGTTTTTGCAATGTTTCTCAAGCGTCGTCGTCCATGCAAAGTAGTAACACTGACATCATAAGTGATTAAAACAAGCATAGATTATCTCTTGGTATTATTTCAGATAGTACGGTGGATACAGCTCGGTGTCACCGCGGATATGTCTGGCAAGCAGCATAGCCTGGCAATGAGGCAGCAATCCAATAGGCACGGCTTCCTGCAAATACGGGTGATTAATTTCTTCCTGCTTACGGTCCTGCCAGGCAGTCAGAAATGTTTTTCTGGCATCGTCGCTAAGCCGAACAGCACCACTGGCTTCGGTGACAAAATCTTTCTTCTTGATTTGTTTTCGATTGATCTGGGTGAGCACAAATCGATCGGCCCAAGGTGCGCGAAATTCTTCCAACAAATCCAGTGCCAGACTCATTCGTCCTGGACGATCCTGGTGTAGGAAACCAACATAAGGGTCAAGCCCCACACCTTGCAACGCTGAAGCACACTCATGTGTAATCAGGGTGTAGGCGTAGGAAAGCAACGCATTAACCGGATCAGTGGGAGGTCGCCGGATTCGACCGCCAAACTTGAAATCCTGAACACGCAACAATTGCTGAAAAGTACCAAAATAATTGTTGGCAGCATCACCTTCTATACCCATGCATTGCGGTATTGAATCAGCATGCTGAACCCGGCGCAAACTGGTAGCGAGCTTATCAACCGTATCAGATAAAACAGGATTATCACCATGATTGCGCAGCTCACGCATAAGTACTGATCGCCCGTTCGCTATTTTTGCCGCAACCATTAGTCGAGCAATGGAGACAGACTGGCCATTATCATCTGCCCAGCGATACTGGGTCCGGCGCAGCAGAACATTTCCAGTTTGCTTACCTTGGACTCTTGCCAGAAATTTACCGTAATCCGTGTAAAATGCCAAGCCTATGCCCTGCTCACCGCAGTACCCCATTAAAAAAGGTGATACCGTGACATTTCCAAAGCAAAGGATATTCGCAATTGTCAGAGCCGGGAACTGCGCTAACTTCTCACCACCCTGCTTGATTACAATGGTTTCACGCTCCTTGTGCAAGTAGGTTTTATCACGTGTGATATAGAGCGTGTTAAGCAGCTTCTTCATAGGTCAAATAGCCCTTTGATATAGTGGCCTGAATTATCATTGCGAAAAATACTCGGCTCACACAAATCCAACAGCGAGCAGGCACGACAGCGCTTTTTATTATCCGTCGGTGGTGGTGTTTTTCCTGAAGCCAGAATATCTCGTGCCTGAGCGATAGCAGTTATAGTCGTTTCGCGCAAAGCTTCATCAAGCAACACAGCTTCTCGTCGCCGGACTTCCCAGTACCAAATAGCACCTTGCTTGATGGTAGTCTCCCGCATTTCTTCGATACACAGCGCCTGGGCACAGAGCTGTATACGATCCCAATCCTGTACTTTTGGTTTACCGCGTTTGTATTCGACTGGGGTGTATATCGGCGGATCGCCCTGCTCTATCTCCAACAAATCCATCTTGCCGGATATACGATACCTGGACGATTGAATCAAAACACCGCGTTCAGATCGCACTCTACCTCGCTGCTCGGCCTCACCAGAATCAACTCGCTGGTGCAATAGTTGTCCCTCTGCGGTAAAACGATTCTCAGCCCAGACTTGCTCGATATGAATCAGAGCGAACTGGCGGGGACAAAAGGCAATGTGTTGCAGGGCGGAGATGAGAAGAGGTTGTTCAGTGTCTTCCATGTGGTTAATTCATACTGTGAAAACTGCGTTGTGTATAGCTAAAATTTTTAAGATTCAGGCCGCTACTTCCTATTCTCATGATGTACCTCTATCGACCCAATAGTCTGGTTTTCTGTGCTGATGTGCAACTGCAATAATTAATATATGATCTGCTTCAATCGAGTACAACAGCTTGTAAGGGAATTTATGCAACAAGCACTTGCGAATCTCTCCTCGCTCAACCGACCACAACATCGGGTACTCACCCACTCTTACTGCAGCCTTTTTCACTTCAGCCTTAAATTGTCGCCCCAAGCCAATAAATTCCAATTCGTAAAAGCTAGCCGCATCATCAAGCTCATTCCTTGCGAGTTCAGTAAAAACTACATCCATTGCTAATCCTGAAATACGTCTTCCATGGATAAGCCTTTTAATCGTTGTTCACGATAAGCTTTTAGCCTGGACTCAGCTTCTTCAGCCCATATTTTGTCCAACTTCTTATCGGGTTCATCCAGACTTTTTAATAAGCTCTCAACAATAAGAAAGCGTTCTTCTGGCCTGAGTGCCAATGCTTGTTCAAGGATTTTTTTGCTACTCATTGTAATTTCCTCCGTTTGGTTTGCTATTGGTCAGGATTGGCTTTCAATAATCAGCCTTTTTCGGATTTGTTAGGTCATACTGTAGTTAAATCAGCAATCAATTAACTCAATACCATTTAGTGTCTCACTTTAATTCAATTCTACTCGATAATCACCAAAGCGACGAGCATACTCAACACAGAAGCTTTCTGTCATACCAACAGCGCCATAGTGCTCCTAATAATTTTTAACTGATTAATTATAATTCCGGGCTGATTATAAATTCAAAAGACTCCGCCTGTTTCTCGAAAAAAACTCTCCGGCTCCAGTATTCCACCCATAATACCCAAAAAATTTGCGTCATACTCATAGCTATCAACCCAAGAATAAATACTATCCTGCTTACATCCCCTGATCGGTGTCAGCTTTAAATCTGCAATCTTATTCATCCAAAGCTGTACGGAATTTTCCTGAATCGATTGCCAATTCACAGGAATACCCATTTCGAGCTCCTTAACCAAACCTTTATCAACTATGACTGTAGCTGTCTCAGAATTGATGATCTTATAGTCCTCGGATATCTGTTGAAAGCTCTGTTTCTTTTCTTCAGATAGCAGCTCTTCCGATTTAATTTTTTTCTCAGGATACCGGGAAAGTTCTTTTCGAATAGCGGTACTACAAAGCCAGCTGTTATCTGATTTTGTGCTAGTTATTTCTGGCCACATATTCTCAAAAATTTCCGATGATTCTTTAAAACCAGGATGATGGCTCAAACCATCTTCTTGGAAAATTGAAAAATCAAATAGCCAACCTAAATTTCTGCTACCATGGCGATTGATTCGTCCAGACACCTGCAAAAAACTGGTAACAGAACTGGTTTCCCGAAAACCTATCGCAAAGTCCAAGTCCACCCCTGCTTCGACGCAACTGGTTGCTATCAAGTACCAGGGTCGTTTTTTCCACTCACTAATACCCTGTCGACGATATACTTCCTCCAGCATTCTATCTCTATCTTTAGGTGCCAAAGCGGTCGATAAATGTAAAACAACCTTGTTTTGTAGCACATTTTCTTTATCACTTAACTTTTTTGCTAAGGTATCAGCAATAACCGCTGCTGACTGCACTGTATTTAGTATGACAAGGCAAGACGGTTTGATCTGTCCAAGGTAATCTTTCCAGATCTTTTTTAAAATTAACTTTTCGATCAGATCACCAAGTTTTTGACGGTTTTTTATTCGCCGAAAAACAACACGCTGAATCTCAGCCTGCCGCATTTTTTCATTTAGTTTATCGGATAACAGATCGGGCAAAGTACGTACGCATTCTCCTACCAAGTAAGTATCCTGCCAAAATCTAACCATCGACCCTGAAGAAAAAACCAGTTGACAGCCCCAGTTATCAGCCAATTGTTTCATCCAGTGCCAACTGATACTTAACAACTCCGGCGGTAAACAGGCATGTGATTCATCGATAAATATTGCAGCTCCGACTACATTGTGTAGTTTTCTTAATTTAGAGGGATTAGACGCCGCTAGTGTTTCAAAAAACTGAACAGCGGTTGTGACCACGATGGGGGCTTGCCAACTGGCTGCATATTGACGCATGTCCTTATTTCCAAAATTGGCCTTATGATGATGGGCGACCACAACTGTTTCAGCATCTTCACCATGCAGAACAATGGCATTACGTAGAACTTTGACCGTCTGATTGATAATGTTAGAAAACGGTGCGATGACAAAGATTCGGCTGGCATGATCCCTAATGGCACAACGCAGCAAATAAGCCATTACCGAAGTTGTTTTTCCCAAACCAACGGGTGCCGAGCAGGCAAGCAGACGAGAATCAAATAAGTCTCTGCTAACACAGTGCCGGTAAAACTCGCCACGCAATTGATTACGATCACTTTCAGGCTCTCTATTCGATTCAACGATGCTGGCAACATGCCTATCCAATGCTTGTAAACGCTGCCGCCAACGAGGTCCTATTACCTCAAATTGCACCATAGGCTTGTTTTGATGGTAACAGGCGGCGCTGCTATGATCAGCCTCTACCAGGCAAGATAACATTAGGCGCGGGGTTACATTATCAGACGGCAGATTAAGGCTGAAATTTGGCCATTGCCCACATAGTGCTTTCTGTTTCTGTTTATAGTCTTCAATTTTTTTGTTTGTGCCAACTATCGCCTCTTTGTGTTTGTGCCAATCGTCTGCGGCACTATACTTGTCCCGACCGCGACGTAAACCTCTCAAGCAATAATGTGATAGGGTTAACTGGGATTTTTTTCGTAACTCCCGGATAAAGTACTTTTCTTCCTTTTTACTTGGCAAACCCGGCGCATGATGTCCACGAATCAACCAACCCAACAGCTCGTTTTTCATTTCATCGGCGATTGCAACACCTGCTTCGATATGATCGACGGGTAGGCGACCTGAAGCTTCGCCTCGAAATATCTGCTGAATCAACTCGTCCAGCTTGCCCATATCGTGTAGCATCAAAGCCGCTTCCAGGGTCCGACGATGCGTTTGCTTTTTTTCTTCTGCCAGATCGGAGAACGACAAAATAGAGTCGAACAAGACAAGGCCGTAACGCAACACCTCACTAATATGCTCAGCATATCCGTGTGGCTCTAGCTCAGGTTTCTCCTTCGGCGGAGTGTGAGCAATACAGTACATTAGTCGTCCATTAAATCTTTAACTTCCTTAAAGCGATCAAGCAACTCTCCTAATGCCTCCTTATTTGGAATATCGTAGTCATTTGCTGATACAGGTTGAGTCACATCGTTTTTTACTTTCGGCGTCAAAGCATTAATGAATAAATACTCTGGACAAGAACCCAGAGTATTTTTGTGTTCTGCAAACCAGGCGTGTAATACCGATATTTGCGGACGAATCGCCGAGGCAGTGTGTTGGTAAACATAAGGCAGCATAAATTTGAGCAGATTTAAATCCTCACCTGTAGCCCCGGTTTTTTTGGCGATGCTCGGATTTACATAAATCGGAATACAATAGATGCCATGCTGTACCACGCGAAAAGCCAAAGGCGCCATACCCCTATCTTTACCTTCCTGCACACCTGATTTATTGGTATTGGTCATACGTACAACATCAATAGGTGCAATCGATAACCCCACACCGATCTGGACCGTACCTGTATTGATCAAATGCGCATAGCCCCCATCTGCCTTTTTCTCTTCTTGCTCCTTACTCAATTTATCACCTTTTAATGATTCCAGAAAGGTGTTACCGAATAATCGTGCATCCCAGTAGCTTTGCATAAACTTAACTTTATCCATTTGCTTAATAACATCACGATCACGCCCTCGTTCTTCAAGAATAGCAAATTCGTTGTTCGTACTCTTACCCAGCCCAAGTTCACGATTAGCCTCCGCATACACCTCAGAATCATCGCTCACCAGATCTCGAAATTTGCGTTTAAGCGAAACTGGTGAAATCATGCCCAAGCCATCCAGCTCACGAGTCCTCGGCTCTGACTCCATATCGGGATCGCCGTTTGGGTTTGACATAGTGACATCCAGGACTAATAAACCCACATGACGGTTAAAAGGTGCATTCATGATTTTTCTCCTTGAGTAGTAATTGATTCTTCGGGTGTTTTCTTCTGTTCGAAAGGGCGTCCAGCTAAATAACCGAGCATAAGTTCAGCTTTGTAGGTATCAGATTTTTCCAGAGGCTGGCTGGATAGATAGTCATTTAGTAACACAGTATGTTTGCTCATCCAAATATGTGAAAAAATAGCAGCTTTAATAGCCTTGTCATCTGATTGAATATTTTTAGCTCTTGATCGTTTAACCCATGAATCATAGGGTCGTAGTCGAGATGCCAATACACACATTGCTCTGCCGGGATCTTGCAACGCCATACCATATATCTGGTTTCCGAGCAGGGTATTCGGTATATCCCCTTTCCGTTCACTTTTACAGTACCCAATATGCAATTCATCCATTGCGGAACACAACTGTCCCAGTTGATAAGCAAAGTCGTTCATATAAATTTCCTTTGTCCGTTCAATTTGGAATAAGAGCAGCGTTATCAGAGTGACTGCACTTAAAGCTTTTGCATTTATTTTCGGATCGGTTTTAACCTGGGCCTTAGCGTCCAACACACGTTGTAATCGACTCAAAGCGCAATAGGCCAATAACGGCTGGTATTGTTCACTTATACGTTGTAAGCAGCGTTTTACCAAGAGATAGTCATCCCGCCCAAGGAACAATTTCATCACATCTGAAAAACCAATACCCGGCAAAGAAACGGGAATCCTGCGATCCCGGATATATTTCTGGCACGATAAGTACATCACCTGCTGTGGACTAATTGACCAGGGTGAATATTTCTGTTTTTTATTCTTGTGCGTTAATGCTTCAAGTGCGTATTCTGGCTAATCTGATCACCCGTTCTGGTTTTATCCGATCACCTATTGCCTCTAACGCGTGAGAGTCAATCGTATCAGTTTAAGTGATCAGATTCAGTGAACTGGCTCATTGCCTTTCGCATCGACTCTCCTTTGAGAATTAACTTGTGGCTGTTGTGCAATAATCGATCTAATATCGCATCGCCAAGGGTTGCATCCCCGATAGCCTTGTGCCATTGATTGATCGGTAGCTGACTGGTGATCAAGGTTGAACGAAACCCATGTCTGTCCTCCATAATCTCCAGCATGTCGTTGCGTTGACCGAGGGTGAGTTTTTCTAGCCCCCAGTCATCGAGTATCAACAGATCGGTCTTGGCTAGCTGTTGCACCAGTTTGCTGAAGCGCCCGTCACCGTGTGCAATGCTTAGTGCTTCGAGTAATCTGGAGGTGCGGTAGTAACGAACCGAATGGCCCTGGCGGCAAGCCTGGGTTGCCAGCGCACAGCCAAGATAGGTTTTCCCGCACCCTGTGGGACCGGTGATCAGGGTATTGTGATGATGGGAGATCCATTGTCCGCTGAGCAGGTCGGCAAACTGACTTTTGTTTAAAGCGCGTTGATGTCGATAATCAATATCCTCGGGGTTGGCTTGTAGTTTTAGTTTAGCCGTCTTTAACAAACGACTGATCTTGTTGTTTTGTCGTAAGTTGTGCTCTCGATCGACTAATAACGCAAGGCGTTCATCAAAGCCGAGTTCTTCGTGGGTGGTCGGTTGATCGATCTGTTGCTCCAAAGCATCAGCCATACCCCCGAGTCGCAGGGTACGTAAGGTTTGCAGGGTTTGGTTTGTTAACATAGGTTTTCTCCGGTTTTTTTAGATAAGTGATACAAGGTTAGTGGTAATAATCTTCACCACGGATATTCTCGTGGTGATCCAATGACAACTCCTGTTGTACGGTCGGACAATGCTTCTCAAGCGGCACCTGATCGAGCCCTTTTTTAAGGATCGATTCAACACTGCTACGCGTCGGTGAGTTGATTAACAGGGCTCGATCACAGGCTTGATTGAGTCGTTCACGGCCATACTTTTTAGCATTACTTAAAAGGGCCAGGATGCGCCGATAGCTTTGTTCGTGATGGCGTTTTTCCTGCAGTAGATGGCTGACCACTTGCCGGGTTTGTGGTCCGATATCACCCGCCCAACTCAGAAAACGCTCGGGCGACCACTGATGAACATGGCGATGGTTCTGCGGCATGTGTTCCGTGAAGGTGCTGTGTCCACCCTGGGATAAACTACGGACATGGCAGGCGATTCTTTGTCCCTGGTGGTAGATGACAATGGTTGTGTTGCTGGCTTGCAGCTCAACACGTTGCTTGACCAGATGGTGAGGTACAGAGTAGTAGTGTTTGTCGTACTCGATGTGGTAATCAATATGCACCTTAGCCTGTTTGATCTCAGTGTATTGATAGGCCTGTTTGGGTAGAGGACGTAAGAGCGGTTGATCCAGTTGTTCGAACTGGCTGCGCCGGGTTCCTGGTAGCTTCTTAAAGGGGCGGTTGTTCAGGTCATCCAGCAAGGCGCGAATGGCCTGGTTTAGGGCAGCGAGTGTGAAGAAGGTCTGATCTCGAAGGCGTGCCATGATCCAACGCTCAACGATCTGCACCGCAACCTCTGCTTTAGATTTATCTTTTGGTTTATAGGGACGTGCGGGTATTATGGCTGTCGCGTAGTGTTCGGCAAACTGCTGGTAAGCATCGGTGATGGCTGGCTCATAGCGATGTGATTTGCTGACAGCACTTTTGAGTTGATCCGGTACAATGAGCTCGGGAACACCGCCAAAGAAGCTCAGAGCCTGGACATGAGCGTCAAGCCAGTCCTGTTGTTTTTGACTGAAGTGGGCACAAGCAAAAGTATAGTTAGACGCGCCAAGTACAGCGACAAAGATCTGTGCCTCACGCAGCTCACCGGTATCAGGATTGATAATGGGCAGGGTCGGTCCGCAATAATCAACAAACAACTTCTCCCCGGCTCGATGTGTCTGGCGCATGCTCAGTTTACGCCGTGCACACCACTGTTTATATCGGTGGCAGAACTGTGCGTAACAATAGCCGTCATTGGGGTATTGCTCACGGTATTCGAGCCATAATAGTAAGCGTGTAACGCCCTTGCGTTTGAGTTCCTGGGCGATAGTGGGAAAATCAGGTTCAGCAAAGCGGCGCTGACCATCAGCGGGTTGGGAAGGAAAAAGCAAACGGGCGAGATCTCTTTCATCGACATCGTTGTCGATAGGCCAGGTAAGGCCTGCTTGTTCGGCTCGGTTAAGATAATCGACAACGGTTCCGTAGCCGATATTCAGGGACTGTGCAATTTTACGGTGTGCTAAGCCTACCTCGTGATGAAGTCGCAAAATGTTTTTAATTTTACGCATGGTTAACCTCTTTCTGGACATCGCCGTCATCTCCGGTTAGTAAATAACCATTAACAATCGGCAAAGTTAAAGTTAAATCAATGCGTTAGAGGATATTCTGATTTTATCTGATCACCGATTCTGTCAATGTGATCAGCGATTCTGGAAATCCAGAAAAAGTGATCGGATAAAAACAGAATCCATGATCGGGTAATTTCAGAAGGGGTGATCAGATTAAAACAGAATCAGTGATCAGAATGGGGCAGAATATGCATCAAGCTTGAAATCAGGCGAATTATTACATGCAAGCCCCCATTGCTCACTTGCCTGTATCAATTGTTCGATATTCGCCGTCGTGCTAAAATTTATCTTGCGGTTGGCTTTATCCACCACCACTATTTCAGTAAAATCTACCGACACATCAAGACTTAAATTATTTCCACTGAATGATTTTATTACGGAATCAGCCGCATTTAGGTAGTCATCAAAATCTTCAACTTCAGAGTCCCCGGTAATCAACGGTATGATTGGCAACCCCCAGTCTTCCTTGCAATACGCTAACAACAGACTCGGTGAACCCCCGGTGACTGACGGCAATTTTGACCAAATCACATCTTTAAATTTTTTGGCGTTAAGAAAGGCAATGCTGGCAGCCAGTTTCTGACTTAGCTGATCAGATACCATGAACGCCTCACCTCTTGAGGCTTTGTACCGTCTAACCGTAGGGCCACTCGTTGTTGCATTTTTTACAAACTAATGATGTCGCACCAACCACATTCAGTTTTTCTTTAGGGAAAATATCATAGACAACTTCCCCATGCGTTCCCGATAGCGCACACTCACCAATTCGGCTATGCCTTTCGGCTTTAGAGTCTGCTATGATCAACGCCTTTGACAGACCGGAAACTTGGTCTCTGGAAGAAGCATAAATATCTATATCTTCGTGAGGAAAGCAATCAAGTAACAGTGTGACTCGCTTGCCATCTTTAGCTTCACCTTTGTGTGACAGCTCGTCACCAAAAAGCAAAGTGCAAATAGACTTAAGAGTGGCCTTATCAGCCCCTTGCGATGCAGATTGAATGAGTAGAGTGGCAACTTGCTCAAGAATCTGTACACCCGTACCCGCTTGGCTGTATCGATCAAATAGCTGATACACGGCTTCAGCAACTGCGATACCTTCAAGTTGATCTTTTCTTGCCAATATATGCTTGCGGTATCCTGGCCAACTATCAAGGTTCGACATATCAACCGCGAATCTGTCTGAGGTATCCTCTATAAAATTACGATACTCAGCTTCATCAGGGTTCGTAACTTTTTCTTTCCATTTGAGATACTCTGGATTTCCCTTCACAAGCAAAGGATAAACCACCTTCACTGCCGGAAACTGATTTTTGTTCCCATTTCCCAGCGACCAACTATTTCTTTTCAGCTCCTTGTTCATCAGATCAACTTTAGTGACTTCGCCACGCTCACCAAGTATTACCCTAAATGTTGTAACCATGCCCGGCGACTGAATATCATTGTGCTTAATCGCAGGTGATTCGCCAACAGCTTCCAGCCCCTTATAGATTGAATACAGCTCATTCAACATAGTGGAATTCTCCTTTATTTATCCGAGCATCGTCTCCTTGTTGAAATCTCGGCTTATATTGTCCCTTCACGGCTTTATCAAAGACCTGAGTAAGAACCGAAACCAAATCAAGGTTTACGTCTGTATCAACCTCCGTCATACCAAACTGAGAGTCACCATCACGTAGTGGCCCCCAATAACTTGGCACAAATTCATTCCATCCCAGCGCCGGAGTTTTGTAGCATTGGCCTTTTTTTAAACGCCGCTCAATAATCCTCTCCAAGGCGTGACATGGGTTGTCTCCGTGTTTTAAGTTTTTCCCGCTGCCATTTTCAACAACAGCATAAATTCGGTAGCAAACATCGACCAGAATCAAACCGGAAAATTGGAAATTTACCTTTTTCTTGTTCTTTAAAGGCCCCCTATAATTATTGGTGTATCGTTGGAAGTTCACCTCTCCACCAATTGCACCTTTTGGCTTGCAAACCTCAACCCTGGTTGGCCGAATCCAGGCTTTACCATCACTAAAAAATGCGACTGATTCGAAAATTCCTTTTACCGCAGACCAGGTAGGCAAAGGGTAGCTGGTTGGTGTTGCCCCGGTGTCTGGGCGTGACCACATTGCAAAAGGGCCTGCAATTTCCATTGAAATTTCGTATTTACTCAACTCCGCACCTCTATAAATTCTCTACCTAACGGTCGCGAACCATCCGATAAATTCTAACTCAGTATCCATACACGGTTAGGATCTACCCAACCATAACCTTGTATTCAGCTACGATTTGTTATCAGCCAAGTACAAACCAAAATAACGATTGCACCAAATACCAGCATTCCTCAAAACCGCTCATCCGAGTATTGGTTTAAATTAACTAGTGCTTTAGGCACCCATTCAAAACTCATCTTATCTACCAATGGTACATATTTTGGACTATTTTACCAATAGCAATCAAATTTTTAACTTCTATTTATATTTAATTCAAATTTTATGCTAAATTTTTGCAAGGTTCTAAATTGAATTAATATTTGCCAGTCGCCCATTTTTCGGTTAATCAATTATCGAAGCTATTGATATCTTAGAAATATATTGAAACTATCTGGATTAATCATTATTTTTCACTGCTGTCCCGTTGAGGAGTAAATAAGTAGGCCCGAAATCCCATGTGTTTTGTTACAATGAAATCACGACAAGTCATTGATAGAACAAAAGGAAATCAGGCCTGGCACATTGTAATACGATCTTCTCACAATTACTAAAACTTGTTTCAAGACATGAATTTGAAACCCTCGCAAAACAACATCATTGCAGTCGGTCCTTCCGTACAAGCCTCACGTTGGGCGCAGTTTGTGACGCTCATGATGGGGCAATTATCAGGTCGAAGTAGCTTGCGTGATCTGGTTGAAAATATCTCGGCCCAATCTCATCGCCTTTACCATCTGGGCTGTACAAAGATATCACGTTCAAACTTTGCCAGAATCAATCAAGATAAGCCTTATGCTTTGTACGAAGCACTATTTGGAAAACTGTTGAGCCGCTGCCAGGCAATTGCACCCGGTCATGATTTCCAGTTTAGCAATCCGCTCTATTCGTTGGATGCCTCAACAATTGATCTTTGCCTGTCAGTCTTTCCATGGGCAGATTTCAAAACCACCAAAGGAGCTATAAAGCGCCATGTTGGTTTGAATCACGCGGGATACCTGCCTGAGTTTGTCACCATTACAGAAGGTAAGAATCATGATATTACCGTTGGCCGTACACTGACCTTTCCCAAGGGTAGTATCGTTGCTATTGATAAGGGTTATAACGATTATACGTGGTATAACCAGTTGACAGAAAAAGAAATATTCTTTGTCACCCGAATAAAGAAGAATGCAAAATACCGTATTCTTAAACGCCGTACTGTTTTATCAAACAAAGGGTTAAGCAGTGATCAGAGCATTGAATTTACAGGTGCGGTAACGGCAAAGAAGTGTCCAATACCTCTATGCCGTGTCGGCTACCGAGATGCAGTAACAGGCAAACAGTACTTTTTTCTGACGAATAATTTCAAGCTGGCAGCAAAGACGATTGCCGATATTTATAAAGCCCGGTGGCAGGTTGAATTATTCTTTAAGTGGATCAAGCAGAGCCTAAAGATTAAATCGCTCATCGGTATCAGTAAGAATGCGGTGATGACTCAGATCTGGATAGCATTATGCGTTTATCTGCTTCTGGCTTTTCTGAAATTCCAATCGAGGTTGAAGAAAAGCATGCAGCAGATGCTACGACTATTACAGCTTAATCTATTTGAAAAACGTGATCTAATGGCATTGCTTCGGGGTGACCCACCGCGAGACAAACAGATCAACATTAATCAGTTGGCTCTGTTATGAAAGTTAACGGGACAGCAGTGGTATCAAACATAAAATCCAGTGCTTTATGCTGAGTAAAGTTCTGCATAACACGGCATTTATCTAGGTAGTAAATATTTGCCCGCTTCGAATGAAGTATGGCTTTTAAATCCGTCAGTTGCTCCATTGCCTTTCCATCATAGATAATGAATTATGTTAACATAGGTGCAACGGCATACTCGGCTCTGTAATTGTGAGTATCCGATTGTTAACGTTCTCCTAAACAATTAAGATCAAACTAAATTATGTGCCCTCCAATCACTTCTCTTTTAAGATAACTGAAGAGAATAATATTGCAATGGCAAAAAACGCGATGTATTTTGCAACTCTGGAGAGTATATTTATTTTACAAACATGGAAAGTAATTGGATATACAGTAGAAATTTAGTTATGGTTGTGATTTTTCCTCAACCAGACACACTCAACTTAAAAACATGCACATCAACAAAGTTGATTTATCCCTTCACTTGGTCATTTTACGCATCAACCCTTCTTGTATTGTACTGGCAATAAGGTTTCCATTTATGTCAAGAAAGCTACCTCTGGCCAGCCCTCTCGCACCGGATGTTGATATGGGATCACAGCGATAATATATCCACTCATCCACTTTAAAGGGTCGATGAAACCAGATCGCGTGATCTATTGATGCCAAGATTAATTCTCGAACGGAGTTGCCTTTTTCGAAGATGTTATAACCATGGGGGACCAGCGCTGAGAATAACAGACCAAAATCGGACACATAGGCCAGCACTTCACGATGCAGGTCAATCCGGTCAGGCAGAGAATTGCGGGTTTTTATCCAGAACGAAAGTGCATTGGTTTTATTCAATTGATCAGTCTTATGATATCGAATATCAAAATACTGGGCTGGTCTTATTTTTTTATTACTTCGTCCTTCATCATTTTTAGCGGGCACTGGTATCGCGCTTTCGATATTGGGTACTTCACTTGGTGCCTGATATTCAAAACCTGGTTCTTCAACCTGAAAGGAGGCAGCAAGTGTAAAGATTGGCCGCCCATGTTGAATGGCAACCACTCGCCTTGCAGTAAAGCTTCGCCCTTCTCTATTGCGATCCACTTCATAGATGATAGGCGCATTAAAATCACCTTTACGCAAAAAATAGGCATGTGCCGAATGCACCATACCACGATCAACCGTCCTTTGTGCAGCGGCAATTGCCTGCCCTAATACTTGTCCACCATAGACTTGAGGTGTGCCTATGTCCTGACTCTGACCACGAAAGATATTCTCTTCAATTCGCTCCAGTGTGAGAATACTTCCAATATCTGATACTGTTTTGTTCGTACACATGAGATTTATTGTTCCAGGTTTAATACAGCATCAAGGTATATATCGAGTAGAATTTCGGCATCTTCTGAGAGGTTTATTTTTTTCATCCCATCTGAGCCACTCATCTTCACTATGCCGTGCATATAACTCCACAATCCACTCGTAGCAAGTTTTGCGTTAAGTTTTGGATTTAACAGGTTGTACTTTGCAAGATACTCGAAAGCCGTATGAAATTCATCATAAAACCGGGCACCCGTTTGCCGCAGAAATTTTTGTAAGTCACCCTCTTTTTCAACCATCTCCAGTGCATTAAACATGACCCGGATTACCTGATATAAATTCGGCTCATCCACCAGCGGAACGATACAATCCTGAACCGCCTGGCGAAACTGAGCAACAGGATCTTCGGCATTTGATAGGTTCAATCCATTGACCAGGGCCTTATGTAAATTCTCCCCATCACGCTTCCACAACTCAATAATAATATCGTCCTTATTCTGAAAATGCCAATAGACCGCGCCGCGTGTCATCCTTACTTCGCCAGCAATATCATTGAGTGTTGTTTCAGCAACGCCTTTGTTATGAAACAGCCTTACCGCCGCGTCTAGTAATGCATGAAATGTGCGATCAGATTCTTCTTTTGTTTTTTTCACCATTGCACCGCTCTTTGTTACATCTAGTGCAATATTTCAGGCACTATTTTTTCTATTGTATAACGCTGTGAGCAATAAATGGCAATTGGCGGGTAAATTTTAGTAGACCGAGCATAATCTAATCTGCTGTTATTATATGTTTTTAAATCGGCGGGAGGAACGTTAAACAAAAAGATGGTTTAGTAGATCGCGAGTAGTTCAGCAAAACCGTTATTTTCAATAAACGCACGAAACTCACTAGAGATTCTAGCGTCATCTAAAACCCTTCTCCAAAAACTATAAACCATTCTAGTCACGTGCACTGCAGGCCCTGAGCTTATATAGTCCATTGGTGGTGGAGTGAATTCATAGGGGCGGACATCACCTGATTTAGGGGCAAACCCCATGGAGCACATGTCGTACACAGGCAACAACCGAAATATGCTCCCCTCAATACCCAAGCTTAGGTTTCCAAGATGCATGTCCGAGTTGTTAATTTGTCGCCCAAACTCCCATAGAACACTAGCATTGACAACATGCTCTAGGCTAATCAGATCACTCTTTCTTAGCTCATTGAGAACCCCCCTCCAGCTGCTACCCATTCCAACAAATTCAGCATCAACTGCTTGTAGAGAAATCATTGATAATCGTCCGTACTCACCGCTTCGATCGAATCGTTGAGACTCCAGAAATAGACGCCCTCCTAGCTCCAGTAGTGAAGATTCTGCAGCAGGGAACCCTTCTCCAAGTATGGCTACTGTCGCGTGATACTCTGTGATTAAAATATCTCGCCATCGCCTTGCAATGGCATTGTCACCCTGTGGTGAGAATTTGACAATTACATGTGCCGACCGTTCTTCAGAGAAAGCTGTAAACTTTGGTTGCTCTCCGCCAGCAGACGAACCTGCCAAGTCCCCCCTGAGTACACTATCAGCAAGCTTTGGATAGTCTTCCCGGCTGCTAGGCACAGGCTTTCTGCGTAAGCGCAAAATTGACTGAGCACCAAAAATTAAATTCCCAGGTAAATCATCGCCATTAGCAATAAGATATCGACCAATATGACTGGTTGTCCATAGCCGAGGGTCAGGGGGAAATTCCTCGAATCGTGATGCCAACTCAACGGCTATTTGCTGTCCTAAAAAACCTTGAGGCCCCAACTCGCTTAAGAAGAAGGGCAAGTCCTCGTAGTAGCCACTTTGACTCTCCCCTAGCAAAATCGAAGAACTACCAACACTTGGCTCCAGCAAAAAACCACCGTGAGCAAGCGGACGAACCATCGCCACACGTACCGTATTGCCATAGGCATCCACCTGATGCAGAGGCAGAGAGTCGTCTCCTCCAAATGCATTCTTAGTAAGCGCATATTGCACTGATCGGCCTGACTGCAATCTGACAATGCTCGAACCCATACTTCGAAGCTGCCTGGAGACTGCGCCTTGCTTTAGTCCTGTAGCCGCCTGTATCTCTCTTGAGGTTGCTGGGCCTTGCTCTAAATGTTCTCTAATAGTTGTAGACATACTATTAAGTTTTTGACTAACAAAATGACTAGAATAATGACTAGGTTTATGTGGCAATAATAATGCCATATCTTATTCTTAAACAATCGATTAATCAAATTATTGTTTATTTAATGACTAGGGTAATCACTAGTATTTTCACTAGATATTCAATATGTAACTTTTGCACATAGGCAAATATTTTAGAGTATATTTTTATGATAGCGGCAAATTCAGCATAATAACTGATCTTATAGGATTGCAGCATATTTCAATTTCCACCGAACAGACATTGAAAGCCTGAACGGCGGCCTGGCATCTGGATCAAAAATCAAGCCCAATCGCTTTTCTGTAATATCTCACAAGACTAATTTTTAAATATTCGGGAGAAAGACAATGACAGACAAATCAGGGCGCGTAGGGTAAGGGTAACACTCCGAATCTTAGTTCAGTAACTGGCAGCAGGTGCGTGCAGGTTTGGTGGGTCAGTTTTGGGTGTAATTTAACACTGTGGTTGCTTATGTTGTAGTGGGCGAAGAGTGCGCTTTTTACGATTTCAGAAATTGAAAAAGCTTACATTTTACTGCAAGCCTTTGAAATATGGTGGTGGGTCGTACAGGGTTCGAACCTGTGACCACCTGATTAAAAGTCAGATGCTCTACCAACTGAGCTAACGACCCCCAATTGAAGCCGGCAATGATACATGAGATTGAAAAAATGTAAACCCTAACAGGGGTTAAATGTCATCACTCTCAGCGGTATAGGCATACGGCAGTACATTTGTATTTCGAGCCCCATGCACAAAACATCTGTACCACCTAGTGTAGCGTGTCTACAAGGCTTCCAATCGCCGCATCCCGTTAGGCAGCAAATGCACTTCACTTAGCGCTGTTAATGTTAGATCAACAATTCCCGCATCCTCGTAGAGCATTTTGTAATACTGATATTTCATCGTAAACGCACTACCTAATACGATGGCGCCGAACGCAAGAAATGAACCTATTGCCAATGTGGATGCACCTGTAATAGCTTGTCCAATGGTACAGCCCATAGCCAACACGCCACCTACCCCCATTAATAAACCACCAATAATGTGGTTCATAAAATCAGCAATCGAGTTAAACCATTCAATGCGAAATTTTCGAAAAACAATGGAATAGATCAGAGAGCCGCTTAACACACCACAAGCGGCAATGAGTCCAAAGGTTATGTATTGATTAGCCATGCTTTGGCTAAAATACTGGTAGGCGTGTGCGGCGGGTGCAATAAAAGTAAAAGACTGTGCGCCAAGCGCATAAGGGCGTTCATCAAGAAACTCAACCTCTTCAAGCAATTGCTGTCCCATCGGCCCTGCGGTTAAATACCATGCACTCACTATTACCGCACCAACAATCAATCCAGCAGTAATTAATTCACCGTTAGAGCGAAAATCAGCTGATTTAAAAATCCAGAATAGTAGAAGTACGGCAATAACTGCCCCAAATACGAGATTTAATGTTTGTGCATCAGAGACACCCACCAGAGCATTAACCACAGAGCCAATATCTTGCCCTGAAGCGCCCAACTCAGAAAAATCAATGGCAAGTGGCGTCATCCACTGTAGAAAAACATTGAACCCGAAATTGCTGAATATCATTAATGACGCACCAGCGCCTATAGCCAGCAGTACAAAAATTGATTTTACGTTTCCACCGCCCAGTCGTAACAGTGTTTTATTGCCACACCCGCTGGCGAGTGTCATTCCGACACCAAAAATAATGCCGCCAGTTATGTAACGCAGCCAGACAAAATTGGCGACCCGATAGGGAGGATTGGAGGTATCATTATTGGTAGTCAGGCTCATATCAGCCAGAGCAAACCACTCAAGGATCATCACGCCAACAATTGCTACACAAATAGCCAGCGCCCAGGAGCGAAACCGATTTTTATCGCCCATGTTAACCCAATCGCTAACTGCACCCATGGTGCAAAAATTGGTTTTTGAGGCCACTACTCCCAGAACAATAGCCAGAATAAAACCACCGATTAAAATATACTTTAGTACCACGATTTCTTCCATTCAACCCTCCTGCCGAATAAAAATCAGAGTGTGATATTAGGTTTCTTTTTTTATCCCTTGAGGCTAGCATAAATAAGCAAAATTCTGCTGCTCCCCAGGAGGAGTAGAAGTAATGACCAAAAAGTATAGTCAGATCACGGGGTATACCAAAGAGCAGAAAGTGTTTATTTGCTCCAAAAGCGCTTTTTGGTCAAAGCCATCACTGTCTAAAAGATTGCTGCTTTATACGGGTTTGAGTATTTACTCAGTTTCCTTCTGCCGACATTGCCTGCAGCCTTTTCTTCGCCAGCCGTGCGGCAGATGTTCCGGGGTAGTCCTTGGCAACTGAGTCGAGTACACCTCTGGACTCCTCAAATTTATTCTGCTCATATAAAGCAAAGGCGATCTTGAGTTTTGCATCGGGGACTTTTACGCTGTCGGGATATTGCTTTAGCACTGCCTCAAAGCTCTTTAGCGCTGCAGTGAAATCACGCAATACATAGTTAGCCTCACCTTGCCAATACCAGGCGTTATCAGAATAAGGTCCATCTGGATAATCGGCCAGAAATACACTAAATGCCTGTATGGCATCGCTGTTATTACCAGCCATTAAGATATCGTAGGCTTTTCCATACTGTGCTTTCTCACCGGGCTTAGGTGTCGATCGCACAGAAACAGCCGCGGCCCCTCCTTCGCCGCTTAAGATATCACCAGCATTTTCAATCGGATCTGCCTGAATATCATCTACCGTATTGCCATCCACAGTGCCATAGTTGCTTAACTCCTCCAGAGACATACCTCCCATAGTGTTGGTATTTCCTGATTCCAGAGTCTGTAGTCGTCTATCTATATCAAGGTACAGATCACGCTGCTTTTTGTTCATCGATTTCATTTCAAAATCAAGCCGCTCGACTTCTCCACGCAACTGCCTTACTTCAGACAGTACGCTTTCGATACGTTGTAACATGTCCAATAACACACGATTATCAAGCACACGTTCAACCCGCTGCAGACGCAGATTTAACTCTGCCGAAGTGGGCGCTTCCTGGCTTTGCGACCAGGCCAGGGGGGTTGCAATCGTTAATACAACTGCCACCACAAGAATGACTCTGCCGAGGGCAGTGGTAGTCGTTAAAAACATAGACATTTCTCCAGCGCGGTGGTTATCGTGATTCGTATACGATTTCCACCCGACGATTCATTACCCAGCTACTTTCAGTATGTCCATCATCAGCGGGTTGCTCTTCACCAAAGCTCAGAACCGAGATCTGTGATGGGCGAACACCTTGCAGTTGCAAAATCCGTTCAACCGCTTTGGCCCGGTTTTCACCTAAGGCAACATTGTATTCACGTGCCCCGCGTTCATCGGTATGGCCTTCGAGCCTGACCCGGGCATTGGCAGAGTCTGCTATATATTGCCCATGTGATGCCAGTATATCAAGATCGTTTGCATTTAAGCTGGATCGATCAAATTCAAAATAAAACACGGTATTTGTAGGAATACCCATTTCATCAACGATCACACCTCTGTCATTCCTTAGTGGCTCCTTTATATTGTTTTCTGTGCCTGATACCTGATTACCTTCAGTCGTAGCCACTTGTGTTGAGGTTTGAGAGGCTGTTTCTTTTTGTTTAATCGGTGGCTGAGAATCAATCTCCAACTCTTTATCTTTCGGTTGGCATGCAGCCAATACAATCATTGTTATACAAGCCCAAACAAACATTTGTAGCTGTTTCATTATTAAACCTCAGTTAGAAATTATTATTTGCTTAGAAAATACTCAGTTCAGAATTTTTAACGCAAATGCGGAGACCACGAAGGTTCCCTGACATCACCCTCTGTTAAGCTGATGCGTTGTTTTACATTTCCATCAGTTGATACAGCGCCCAAAACCCCCCGACCGTTTGATTCGGAAGCATATATAATCATACTTCCATTGGGTGCAAAGCTGGGTGATTCATCCAGGCTTCCATCGGTCACTACACTCATCAAACCCGTTGGGCGATCAATGATAGCAATACGATACTGCCCCCCTTCACCATGCACTAAAGCAATGGAATTTCCATCATTAGAGACACTCGGACTCGCATTATACCGGCCCTCAAAGGTGATTCTGTTAGCCCTGCCGCCCGTAACAGGAACTTCATAAAGCTGCGGTGAACCACTGCGATCAGAGGTAAATACGAGGGTATCATTATCCACCCAGGCAGGTTCGGTATCAATCGATCCGTTTTTAGTCACCTGTGCAACCTGACCACTGTCTACATCTATAATGAAGATCTCAGGATTACCTGTATGAGAGAGCACTGTAGCCAGTTTTTTCCCATCGGGACTCCAGGCAGGGGCACCGTTAATACCACTTCTGGATATTAATTTTTTGCGGCTGCCATCACGCGTATCCTGAATATAAATAGCTGAACGTTTTTTATTTTCGAACGACACATAAGCAATACGTCGCGCATCCGGCGCCCAGGCAGGAGACATTAAGGGTCTTTTTGACGTTAATACGGCAACAGGTGCGTTACCGTCGGAATCAGCAACCTGCAATCTGTAAGTGCGGTTCTTCGGATCTCCTTCAGCAGATATATAGGCTATCTGAGTATTAAACGCGCCCTTTTCCAGCAATATTTTTTCGTACACAATATCGGATATTTCATGGGCGGCTTGTCTTAATCGCCCATTTTGTACCGTCAGGTTATAGCCTGTAATATGTTTTTGTCTGACAACATCGAGCAATTGAAACTGTACTTGAAAGGTTTTATTCTGCACTTGGGTGACTTGACCTATTAACAGGTAATCAACACCGGACAAACGCCAATTTCCGTATTTAACTTGCGCCCCACTTACTGGCTGAGCAACAAGGTCTTGCCTCTCTAACGGATTAAATCGCCCACTTCGTTTTAGATCAGAACTGATTACAGCCGCCACATCTTCGGGCACGTCGCTTTCTCCCTTCCAACCAAAAGGCACAATCGCAACGGGCAGCGCACTCTGACCAGCATGGGTGATTTCGATTTCCATCACCGCGTTACCCGCTGCCGGTATTAGCAAAATAAGCAGCAACAGGGAGTTAAATATTTTATTCACGTACTCACCACTCTTAACCATTTAGCTTTCCGGTCTGAAGAAAATTTCAATCGTTCTGTCGAACACTCGGGGGTCAGGCGCACTGGGCAATGGAGATGCCTTTAATATTGCCGCTTCCACTGATCGACGTAATTGCTCCCCCCCACCTGTACAACGCTTGACATTAACATTCACAATATCACCACTGGGTATTTGCGTAACCACAACATCGCAACCCACTTCACCGCCATTGCCGGATAGCCCGGGGGGCTTAACCCAGTTGCGTGCAACCTTGCGCTGAATTGTCTGCTTGTATTTATTTTGTAACGATATCAGCCGCCTTACCAATCGCTGTCTGGCTTCTTCAGTTTTCGCCCGTCTTTCAGTTTGTTCTTGTTTTAAACGTTGTGCATCAGCAGTTCTTTGAGCCTCTTCAGCCTTGCGCTTCTGCTCGGCTTCAACTTTTTTTCGAATCTCTTCAGCTTTGCGTTTTTTCTCGGCTTCGGCTTTTTTGCGTACCTCTTTAGCCTTACGTTTTTTCTCGACTTCGGCTTTTTTCCGAGCCTCGTTAGCCTTACGTTTTTTCTCGACTTCGGCTTTTTTCCGAGCCTCGTTAGCTTTGCGTTTTTTCTCGACTTCGGCTTTTTTCCGAGCCTCGTCAGCTTTACGTTTTTTCTCGACTTCGGCTTTTTCCCGAACCTCTTCAGCTTTACGTTTTTTCTCGACTTCGGCTTTTTTCCGAACCTCTTCAGCTTTACGTTTTTTCTCAGCTTCGGCTTTTACCCGAACCTCTTCAGCTTTACGTTTTTTCTCAGCTTCGGCTTTTACCCGAACCTCTTCAGCTTTGCGTTTTTTCTCAGCTTCGGCTTTTACCCGAACCTCCTCAGCTTTGCGTTTTTTCTCAGCTTCGGCTTTTACCCGAACTTCCTCAGCTTTACGTTTTTTCTCTTCAGCCTTTTTCTTTTCTATTGCTTGTTTTATCCGCTCCTGCTCAATTTTTTTTTTTGCCGCTTCTCGCTCACGTCTTAATTCTTCGGCCCGCCTGGCTTCTTCATCAGCGCGTCGCTTCAATTCTGCCAGTCGCGCCTCCTCCTGTTTGCGCTCAAGCGCTATCTTCTCCAGTTCACGCTCTCGCTCAAGCCGATCCTGCTCAGCCTGGAGCCTTTCACGCTCAATCTCCGCCTTACGTTTTGCTGCAATGGCTTCTTGTTGCAGCGCTTCCAATTTACGTTGTTCTTCGAGTCTCCTTTCTTCTTCCTTTAAGGCATCCAGGCGCAGCTGATCTTGTTCTATTTCCTTACGTTGTCGTTCTTGTTCCTGGCGAGTCAGTCGTAGCTTTTCTTCTTCAGATTTGCGGTTTTGCTCAAGCTCCTTGAGTCGCTGCTCTTTATCAATTTGTTCTTGTTCATGGGCATTTTTTTTCGATTCTTCGAGTTGCTGTAAGCGTTCTATTTCTTTGAGAATATCGGCTTCATCAACAACTAATGCCTGAATAGGTTCCACTTCCTGTTTAAGCCGGTTTGAATTCAGATTTTTGCCAACACCCACAACCAACAATAAGGCCAAGGCCGCATGTGCCACTACCGATATAATGACTGCAATTGGATATGCGCCTATCAGTTTCCACATGACTTATTACTTAGTAGGTTCTGCCAGTAAGCCAATTTTTTTTGCACCAGATTGTTGTAAGACCACCATTGCCTGCATGATCTGCCCATAATCTACATTTGTATCACCCGATACCATTACCCTTTTTTCAGGATTGAGCCGAATCACAGCGGCCGCGAGTCGTTGTACCGTTAGCTTTTCTACCGCACTTTCTGGATCTTCTCCGACATTAAGATACCATTGCCCATCACTGGTAATTGATAAAATCAAAGGTTCCTGGTCTTCAACATCAACCTCTACGGGCTTTGCGTTAGCATCAGGTAAATCGATCTCCACCCCGGTGTGTAATAATGGCGCTGTAATCATAAAGATAACTAACAAAACCAACATAACATCGATATAAGGCACAACGTTGATCTCGGCAACCTGACGCCTAGATTTTCTATGAAATCTTGCCATTTACAGGTAATCTCTTTTAATGGCGCTCGGACTTTTCACCGATTCGAATCGCCTGACGTTGCAAAACGGTTGAGAATTCTTCTGAGAAAGTATCATATCGATTCAGTAGCCTGTCTGCTTCTGTGGAGAGACGATTATAAAATATGACCGCCGGAATGGCTGCGAACAAACCAATCGCGGTAGCTATCAGTGCCTCTGCTATGCCCGGTGCCACCATTGCCAGGGTGGCCTGCTGTACATTACCTAATGCGGTAAAGGCATTCATAATTCCCCAGACGGTTCCAAATAAGCCAACATATGGGCTGGTGGAGCCAATGGTTGCTAAGAAAGTCAGGTTAAACTCAATCTGCTCCTGTTCGCGAGACACTGCAATACGCATTGCTCTGCGAGCGCCTTCCATGATGATATCGGGGTTTCCGGTTTGACGACGTAAGCGTCCAAACTCGGAGTAGCCAGCAGCAAAAATTCGTTGCAGACCAGTGAGTGAATTTCTGTGTGTATTGAGGCGCGAATAAATATCCGTGATATCGCCTGTACTCCAAAATTCATGTTCAAATTTTTTCGATAGCTTGGCCAACTTACCATACTGACGGGATTTACCTACAATGACTGCCCATGAAAAAACAGACGCAAGCACTAATAACACCATGACGATCTGCACGACCAGGCTGGCGTTGGCTATCAAGCGCAGGAAAGACAAATCAACAGTCAATGTTTTATAACCTCAGCAAGTTTTGCCGGTATAGGTCCCGGTCGATACGTATCAGCATTCAGGAATGCAAGCTTTATTTTTGCCGCACACAGCAAAACATTGGTTTGTGAGACAATATGATGCTCGAATAGCAAACTGGCACGACCCAACTGTGCAACGTGTGCGCTAACGTGTAACAGGTCATCCAGTCGTGCAGGTTTGTGGTAGTCGATTTCTACTTTTCGAACAACAAATAGCCGTCGTTGTTCCAACAATATTGTTGTATGTGTAAATCCGAGTGAGCGCAAATACTCGGTACGCGCACGCTCCATATACTTAAGGTAGTTGGCGTAGTAAACAATTCCACCGCTATCTGTATCTTCATAGAAAATACGAACTTCAATTTTGAAACCTGACACAGTGCCTCGGGATTATAAAGCGCTAATCGATATGATAGGTTATTCAGATAGTTAAAGGAATAATATCTGCTTATTTATAATTATTTTTTCTGCCAAAGCAATTATTTTTAGACGTTTTTGGAATATGACCATCAGGCAAGATGTAAATACCGCCCCTCTGAATCATTTGCCAGGGGTTCATTTTCAAGTTGAAAACAGTTTGTCTTGTTGAATCTTACCGTCATTAGGCTGCTGAAAACCTAAATGAAGATAGGTAGATGACGTAGCGATGCGTCCACGCGGTGTGCGCATTAACAAACCTTGCTGAATCAGGTATGGTTCTATTACATCTTCAATCGTTCCGGTTTCCTCGCCAATGGCAGCACCTAAGTTATCGACCCCCACAGGACCGCCATCAAACTTCTCAATGATGGCCATAAGTAGTTTTCGATCCATATTATCCAGCCCCATGGAATCAACATCGAGCATGTCCAGCGCACTATCGGCTATGTCACGGGAAATAATGCCCGCATTTTTAATATCGGCATAATCGCGAACCCGACGTAATAATCGATTGGCGATACGCGGTGTGCCACGTGATCGTCGAGCGACTTCGTAACCACCGGCATCATCAATGTCAACACCAAGAATATGCGCTGAACGCTGAATAATGCTGGCAAGGTCTGCGGTTTCATAAAATTCCAGGCGCTGAACAATGCCAAAACGATCGCGCAGAGGTGATGTCAATAAACCGGCCCGCGTAGTCGCACCGATTAATGTAAATGGTGGTAAATCGAGCTTTATTGAGCGCGCCGCCGGACCCTCACCAATCATGATATCCAACTGATAGTCTTCCATTGCCGGGTATAATACTTCTTCTACAACCGGACTTAGGCGATGAATCTCATCGATAAACAAAACATCATTTGCTTCGAGATTAGTTAACAGTGCAGCCAAATCTCCCGGACGCTCCAATACCGGCCCGGATGTATGTCGCACAGCGACATTCATTTCATTAGCAACGATATTTGCGAGCGTGGTTTTACCCAAACCAGGCGGGCCAAAAATCAACACATGATCCAATGCCTCTCTGCGACGACGTGCGGCAGGAATAAATATGTTCATTTGCTCAACCACAACCGGCTGCCCTTGATACTCCTCAAGCGTCTTGGGTCGCATGGCACGTTCATGTATATCTTCTTGCGGTTTTACAAGAGGTGTAATCATTCGTTCATCATTTTGCATTGCTTTGGGTCAGGAGAGTTAAGTGTCTCAGTTAGTGTACTTTATTTTATGAGGAAGTGTCTCAAGTTGCCAAGACACAGGGGGAGTGACTCAATCGAATCAGCGTAAAATGGTTTTACTCTTCAAGCTCAATATCGAGTTCAACTTTATCAGGATTGGTCATTTTTTGGACTAATGATTCCGATATATGCTTGTAATAATGTAGATGCACTACTGCGGATAACTCACCTAAAAATTCGGGACCAACAGATAAGACATTAACACCGGCTAAAGACGTAACCTGCTCAGGACTGAGGTCATTGTGAATAAATCCAAATTCCCCGAATACATCCCCCTTGCCTAACACACGAATAACATTCCCGTTACGCCTTACAATAACAACACCCTGGGTAATCACACTGAATATACGGGTTGATCCGCCTTCATCGATCAGTAAATCACCCGCTAAGAATGTTTGAGGTTTTGCCTGATTAAGAAATACTGCAATTTCACTATCATTAAAATCATGAAAAAAGGCCAATTTTTGCAGTCTTTTTATAAATTTCCGTTGCTGATCAGACCGCTTTGCCATTATGCCCATCTGTTCTGCAATTGGGCGTAATGCATCAGCCATTGCCTTACCTGATTGATAACGCTGCTCTGGAAGTTTATGCAAGGCTTTGGCGATAACTTCTGAAAGCGCTATCGGCAGATCGGGGCGGATATCAGATAGTCTTGGGGCGATTTCACTAACAACGATACGAAATAAATCCTTAACTTTCTTGGCCTTAAATAACTGCTTCCCAGTAAGTAACTCAAATAAAACGGTTGCCAGTGAGTAAAAATCACTCGCTGGCCCCAGCGTTCTACCTCTAATCTGTTCTGGTGACATATAGTTTGGCGTGCCAAGCGTTGGACCGATTGCACCCATGTCTTCATCCTTTGATGTGCTGACGGCTATACCAAAGTCGAGCAGTTTGACCGAGCCATCTTTACTTAGCATGATATTGGCAGGTTTAATATCGCGATGGACGATGCTATGCTGGTGTGAGTAATCAAGTGCTTCACAGCAATCTATAATCACTTCAATTGCACGAAACGGCGGGAGTAATTTCTGCCCCTTACCGACCGCTTTAAGCGAGTAGCCTAAAACAGATTCCATCACCAGATAATTGAGGTTCGATTCCTGCCCTGCATCATAGACAGTAACAATGTTTGGATGCTTCAGTCGTCCACCTGCTGAAATTTCAGTCATAAACGCACGTTGCGCGCCGGGTACTTTTCCGGTTGACGCATCAGCCGTTCCAATTTGTGACAGTTTTATAGCAACAACACGATTTAGTGCTTCGTCACGAGCCTTGAAAACAATGCCGCAAGTGCCGCTACCCAGCTTCTCACCTATCGTATATTTGGATACTTTCTTGGGAACTTCAAAATCCAGAGCTTTAATGGGTTTATCGACTGCTTTGGATTTTGCCTCTTCCTTGTTTTTCGCTGCCACAGGGTCGGGATTTCGCTTTTCTGGCGAAACCTCTTCAACATTCTGATTTTTCTCAGAACGCGCCACTATGACCGGCTTTACTAGATTATTCATAGCGCTGACAGCATTACCGAAATTTTCTCATGTATCCCATGAAATGCCCCGTTAGACATAATGATGATGTGATCGCCAACCTGCACACGTTGACGAAGACTATCAACGATATCGTCAATAACTGAGATCATTTGTATCTGATGCCATTCATCATTCAAAACCATTTTTCTCAAGTCTAATAAATCATTTTCCCTGGCAGCGTAAATTACTGCAAAATCAGCAACTTTTAAAGCATTGAGTAGTTTTTCCCTATGATACCCCATCCGCATGGTATTGGAACGCATTTCAAGTAACGCGTAGATTTTTTCCTGACCCACTGTTGACCGAAGCCCTCGCAGTGTTGTTTCAACGGCTGTGGGATGATGGGCAAAATCATCATAAACCGTTACACCCGATTCCCGCGCTATAACTTCCATACGACGTTTAACGCCACTAAACGTTTTGATTGCATCCACCGATATTGTTACCGGCACACCCGCATGGCGGGCGGCTGCGATTACTGCCAACGTATTGAGTATACCGTGTCTTCCTTCCATTGATCCAACCACAGGTTGCGCTTCACCTTCAGGGGTAATGCAATCAAACTCCCGGCCATCATGCTCATTTTCAGTCTTACCTGACCAAGTTTGCCCAGTTTCGGATTTGTCGTCCACATTGACCCCAAAATACTCGAGTTGGCTCCAGCAACCTAAGTCCAGCGTTTCCCGCAAATTGGGCTCCTCGGTATTGACCAGTAATAAACCTGACTGGGGAACTGTTCTTATCAGGTGATGAAACTGGGTCTTGATTGCATCAATATCAGAAAATATATCAGCATGATCAAATTCGAGATTATTCAAAATTAAAGTACGTGGATGATAATGCACAAACTTCGAGCGTTTATCGAAAAAAGCCGTGTCATATTCATCCGCTTCAACAACAAAAAACGCTGTCGAGCCCAATCGGGCTGAGCAATCAAAATTATTCGGAACACCGCCAATTAAAAAACCAGGATGCATTCCTGCTTCTTCCAGCACCCAGGCTAATAAGCTACTGCAGGTGGTTTTTCCATGTGTACCTGCAACACCTAATACCCATCGGTTTTGAAGAACATTTTCGGCTAACCACTGTGGACCTGACTTGTAGGGTAATCCGCGATCCAGTATTGCCTCTACCTCGGGGTTACCACGTGAAAGTACGTTTCCTATCAATACCAAATCAGGTTCTGAGTCGAGGTTTTTTGCTGCATAACCCTCCATCAATGTGACACCAACCTGTTTCAGCTGATCACTCATCGGAGGATAAACATTAGCATCTGAACCCGTTACTTTATGTCCCAGCTCGCATGCCAATTGTGCGATGCCTGCCATGAACGTACCGCAAATTGCAGAAATGTGAATATGCATAAAACTAAAGCGTTCCAATAGTGGGAGCGTGCCCAGAGTTAGTCGATTGCAGACCAACAGCCGTCACACACTGGAAAATTGTATGTCTTAGGATATTTTAGACACTATTTAACACGATGCTCATCTGCAAGGATTCGTCTTCTGATCTAAAAATATTTTTCACAAAAATCTGATCCTGAATCGAGGGCCGTTCTTAATTAAATTAACCGCGTTGTTGGGCCTGAAAATGCACCCGATAAGGCAGGACGGAGTGCTAGCAAAATATTCTGCACTTATGAGGGGAAAACCAGCTGTGAGAGATTGATGACGGTGAACACATAAATAACTGCCGCAAGAATGCCTTTCATTTGATTAAGCTCAAATGTATTTCGAAATATATAGGCGCATAAAGCCAGGCTCCAGCCAAATAAAAATATAAAAAACAAACTGGCAATACTGGAAAGTGTCTGCTCTGAATCCAGGCTCATCAGGACTGGGATCGCAATGACATTGATGACGGAACCAGACCCGATCAACGCACTGAATGCCTGATTAAAACGATTCAGACGTTTTTGATAGTACAAGGCGCCATAGAAAAATAATGCTGAAATAATCAAATCCAGCAGCGCCTGAAGCACGGCTTGGGAGAAGCCTGTTTTACTGATTGTTGCCATGACGTAGGTAGCAAGGGCAAAAACCATGGCAACTACCAGCGTATTGGTATCCTCCTTCAAATCCTGAGGCTTACCCTTGAATAAGGCTATAGCAATAAATTTTTTTATGACTTCAAGCAATTATCTAATCCTCGCTCTTGATTTGAATAGAATTATAATCGTCATTATATCTGATCACACTGAATACCATGCGCATACACATGCTGGCATAATACGCGAAATAACCGGCAGAAAAATGCAGTGGCGTGGGTATTTTTTAGCGCACAAGTTAAATTTTAAAAGATCTGACGGTGTGAAATAATTCGCCCAATCAACCTATTTTTCTGGAATAGTGAAACCATGAAACTGTGCATTACCCGCCCTGATGACTGGCACCTACATTTAAGAGATGGTGAAGAACTACAGACGGTGGTTGGACATAGCGCCGCGCAATTTGGCCGGGCGATCATCATGCCCAATCTCCCCAATCCTGTCACTACGACCCATTTGGCAAAAGAATATCGGGATCGCATCCTTAAAGCACTGCCGGTAGATTGTCTGTTTGAGCCGCTTATGACGCTTTATCTAACCGAACAGACTACCCCCGAAGAAATTCAACTTGCTTCTCGCAGCCAATTTGTCAAAGCCTGTAAACTTTACCCGGCAGGTGCGACTACAAATTCAGATGCCGGCGTAAAGGATATTCGAAATATCTATCCCGTACTGGAATCCATGCAAAAACAGGAACTCATCCTTTGTCTGCATGGTGAAGTTGTAGACCCACATATCGATATCTACGACAGGGAAAGAATTTTTATAGATCGTGTATTGACAACATTGATTAAAGATTTTCCAGACCTTAAAATCGTCATGGAACATATCACCACTGCTGAGGCGGTTCAGTTTATAGAAAATGCACCGCCATCGGTTGCCGCCACTGTGACACCTCAACACCTACTCTATAACCGCAATCATATGCTGGCTGGCGGCATTCGCCCTCATTTTTATTGCTTGCCTGTTTTAAAACGTAACTATCACCGACAAGCATTGCGACAAGTCATCTGCAGTGGAAACCCAAAATTTTTCCTTGGTACTGACAGCGCCCCCCACGCCCAGTCTGCTAAGGAAAATGCATGCGGCTGCGCGGGTATGTATTCTGCACACGCCGCTTTGGAGCTTTATGCAGAGGTTTTTGAAACCATGGATTCGTTGGATAAATTAGAGGGTTTTGCCAGTTTTTTTGGTGCTGATTTCTACGCAATGCCGCGAAACACGACTAAGATAGAGCTGGAAAAAAGCGCCTGGAAAGTGCCAGTCAATTATAAATTTGCTGATTCGAAAATTATTCCCATCAAGTCAGGAGAGACGTTATTTTGGAAACTCAGCCAATAGGCACTCGAGGCGCGATTTCGATTACTGCGATACAAAAAAATGACAACTATCTACCCGATTATCAAGTGCTTTTCCGGGTTGAAGAAGGTAAAGTAAGTTGACGTACTTTTTAATTTAATAAACAATTTGAGCTTCACAACGATTCATTGTTCCACACAGATGAAGTCACTTAAAACTATATGTCCTCACGGACAAAGGCCTGTTTATGTACCAAGCTGGTAAAGCCACCAGAATGAGCGATCGATTTCGTAGCTATCTACCTGTAGTTGTTGATGTTGAAACCGGAGGTTTCAATTGTAAAACTGACGCCTTGCTTGAAATCGCTGCGGTATTATTACGCATTACAGATGACGGCATAATTGAACCCTATCAGACAATCAGCACCCATGTCATTCCATTTGATGGCGCAAATATCGATGAGAAATCACTAGAAATAAATGGCATTGACCCCTGGCACCCCTTACGCGCTGCACGATCAGAACAAGATGCGCTGGGGTATCTGTTTTCTCCTATTCGTAAGGCAGTTAAGGAAAATGCATGTACACGTGCCATCCTGGTCGGACACAACGCTTTTTTTGATCTGAGTTTTCTCAATGCCGCTGTTGACAGGGCAGGCATAAAACGCAATCCGTTTCACCCTTTCAGCAATTTTGATACGGTGTCACTGAGTGGTTTGGCACTTGGTCAAACAGTTTTATCTCGTTCAGTCACAGCCGCAGGGATTGATTGGAACACCAACGATGCTCACTCTGCGGTTTATGATACCCGCAAAACAGCTGATTTATTTTGTCATATTATTAACCGCTGGGAGGCACTGCACCAAACATCGAATATGTAGTATGTAATAAGGTGTAAAATTGAACTCAGTATTTACCTGGTGGGGTTGTAGTAGGGGATGTAAAAATGAGCTAACGTTACTCGCTTGGTGAAAACAACCAAGCGAGTCATGAAATATACAAATTTCAATACGCGTTTTTTATTACTCCTTATTGTCAACCGCTTGTTCGATCATTTTTTGTAAATCACCCGATTCAGCCATCTCCAAAGTAATATCACAACCGCCCACTAATTCCCCTTTAATATAAAGCTGTGGGAAAGTCGGCCAATCTGCAAATCGAGGCAGGTTCTCAAAGACCTCGGGGTCAGCAATTACGTTTACGTAGGCGAACTCACGCTCACATTTTTTCAATGCATCTGCTGTGCGGCTGGAAAAACCACACATGGGTAATTGCGGAGTACCCTTCATAAAAAGAACCACAGGATTATTCTCAACCTGTTCGCGTATACGATCCATTACGTCCATCTGTTACCTCTACTCTATTATCTAAACTATAAAAATTTGATCTGAATCGGTTGCTCCATTTTTAATACGAAATGCATTGAAGCATTTGCAAATTTGCTTTAATTGATTCAGCTACTAAGCATTCCCGGTTTTATCCGAGTAATTTACTAGGGATTATATACCAGAGCCGGCGCATAATCTCCAATATAATGGGATAGAGAATCCATAGTTAACCAGGGGCCATTCTCACCCCAACAAGAATCCCTTAAACCGTATCCAAATGCTTCTGTATCCAAAGTTCCAACAAAGCCAAATGCCATAGTTTACTACCTTGTAACGCTGTAAAGTGCTTGTCTGGTTGAGCTAATAACGTCTCAACTGTGTCTCTGTTGAATAGCTTTCGCTGCAGGCAGGCATCCGAATTGAGTATGTCTTGCATAAAATTTAGAAAATCTCCACGAACATATTTTAGTGCAGGTACTGGAAAGTATCCCTTTGGCCGATCGATTACACTATCAGGCACCAAGCCTCTGGCAATTTTTTTCAACGCAAATTTACCGTCTCCTCTCAATTTTAACGCCGGTGGCATTTGTGCAACCAGTTCCACCAGTTCATGATCCAAAAACGGTACCCGGGCTTCCAGACCCCAGGCCATTGTCATGTTATCAACACGTTTAACCGGGTCATCAACAATCAGGGTTGTCACATCCAGGTGTAGTACTTTATCTATGTATTCGTCAGCGCAAGAGGATGCCAGCAATCGTTCTATCAGCACGGATGTTGGATCATTCTCAGTATGGTAATCAGGATGCATGGTTGCCAGCCAGTCTTGATGTGTGCGATCAAAGTAACGGTTCGCAAATCGAGGCAAATCTGCCTCATTGTCAGCTTCATGCATTTGTGGATACCAAAAATAGCCGCCGAATACCTCATCGGCGCCCTGCCCTGATTGCACTACTTTAACCTCACGTGATACCTGCTCCCCTAATAAGTAAAATCCAATAGCGTCTTGCCCAACCAAGGGTTCAGCCATGTTGTCAATGGCTTCAGGCAATCGATCGATCAAGTCATGATTGGGAATATGAAATTGATAATGCTCAGTCTGAAATCGCTCTACTACTGCATCGGAGAATTCAAACTCATTGCCCTTCTCCTCAGGTTGGTCATCAAAACCAACTGTGAAGGTTTTTAAGTTTCCATAACCCGCTTCCGCTAATAACCCCACCAACAAACTTGAATCCAACCCACCCGATAACAATACGCCTACCGGCACGTCCGCAACCTCTTTACGCCGTTTTACCGACAACTTTAATGATTCATGAACCGCATCAATCCATTCAATTTCACTGCATTTTTTATCAGGCCGGCGTGCCTTCAATTGCCAATAAGGTTTTTCTATCATCTGACCACCGGCTTTTACCCGTAGGGTATGACCCGGGCGAACTTTACGAATATGTTTTAGAATTGTTGAGGGCGCAGGCACTACGCCATGCAATGTTAATTGGTGGTGTAAACCAACAGGATCAAGCTCGGTTGTTACCATTTTACTGGCCAAAATTGACTGACAGTTCGATGCAAATATAAATCCCTGGGACGAATTACTGAAATAAAGCGGCTTTATTCCCATTCGGTCTCGGGCAATAAATAAACTGTTATCAGAGGGGTCAAAAATAGCGAAGGCAAACATGCCTATCAGTCGCTTGACACATTGCTCCCCCCATTGCGCATAAGCGCGCAAAATCACTTCAGTATCGCCAGTGGAAAAAAACGAGTGCCCTAATGCCCTTAACTCAGAACGCAATTGCGGGTAATTATAGATACTGCCATTAAAAACGATTATCAGACCTGTATGCGGGTCCTGCATGGGCTGATGAGATTTCTCACTTAAATCTATTATGGATAGTCGTCTATGGCCCAAGCCCAACGTTCCACGAACATGTATTCCGAAATCGTCAGGGCCACGTCTTTCAATAGGCTTAAGCATACGCTGAATAAGCTGCTCATCGACTTTACGCCCATCAACTCGAAATATGCCACAAATTCCACACACACTTTATTCCTCTATTAGCTGCTTCTGTGTAACGACCAATACATAACCACGACAATAATCGGGACAATTGTATAACGAAAAAACGGATCTTGTATCCCTTGCCCCTCAACTTACATTACCAGGGGGCGTTCTCAATAATAAATCTCATGGTAAAACACAACTGTCAACTCCATATAGACGTTTTTAAAATAAGACTGTAGTATTTAAGGTTTTTTATGGCGAACAGGAAAAAAGGTGGGGAAATGTCGTCTTTGATGGTTTCATACAAGCGGTTGCCTCTTACGCCCACACACGGAAAAGGAGCGTGGATTTGGGATGAGGGTGGTAATAAATATCTGGATGCGCTTGGAGGAATTGCAGTCTGCGCACTTGGGCATGCCAATGAGGCAGTTTCAAGGGCTATTATAGAGCAAACGAAGCGCCTCATACATACATCCAACCTATACAATATTCCAGCCCAGGAGCAATTGGGTAAAAAACTTTGTCAGCATGCTGATATGGACAATGTTTTCTTCTGTAATTCTGGCGCAGAAGCCAATGAAGCCGCCATAAAATTAGCACGCCTGTACGCACACAGTATCGCCGTGGAAGCTCCGGAAATTGTCGTTATGGAGAGTGCTTTTCATGGCCGAACCATGGCTACGTTAACCGCCACCGGCAACCGTAAAATCCAGGCTGGATTCGAGCCTTTGGTACAAGGATTCCTTAGAGCGCCCTATGACGATATTCCGGCACTGGAGCAAATTGCCGAGAACAGTAAAAATGTCGTTGCCGTTATGCTTGAGCCTATCCTGGGGGAGGGTGGCATCATCATCCCAGAAAACGGCTATCTGGAAAAAATCAGACAAGTCTGTGATAGAAATAATTGGCTGATGATGCTGGACGAAATCCAGACTGGCATGGGCCGTACCGGCAAATGGTTTGCCTGGCAACATGAAAATGCCAAACCCGATGTATTGACTAGCGCTAAAGCGTTAGGCAACGGATATCCGATTGGTGCCTGTATGGCTTGCGGGGCCATATCAAATCTCATTAAACCCGGCAGTCATGGAACCACCTTCGGTGGCAATCCTTTGGCTTGCGCTGTAGGTTTGGCAGTAATCAATGAAATTGAAGGAAAAAACTATGTTTCCCGTGCAGCGCAGTTGGGAAAAAGAATGCTGGACGGATTCAAATCAACGTTATCGAATAACAAGTCTGTCAGGGAAATACGTGGCAAGGGCCTGATGATAGGCATTGAGCTTGATCAGCCGTGTACCTCGCTTATGCGAAGTGGTATTGACAATGGCATCTTGATAAATGTGACTGCAGAAAAAGTTATACGGTTGTTGCCTCCATACCTGTTAACTGATGAAGATGCAGACAAGATAGTTCTAAAAGTCAGTCAATTAATCAAACAAATTTAAATCACAGACGCAGAACGGTTATAACACCCTAGTTCACCGACAAATCGTTCGCCGAAAGCCCGATATAACTTTAATTAACTTTCACGAGAGCCAAATGACCGTTCGACACTATTTACGAGAAGACGATCTATCCAGCAGCGAATTCAAGACCATTCTATCGCGGGCCAGTGAGCTAAAATCCCAGTGGAAGGAAGGGATTATCTTTGAACCTCTGAGAAATCAAACCCTGGCGATGATTTTTGAGAAGTCTTCAACACGTACACGTGTATCATTTGAGGCCGGTATGAATCAACTCGGAGGACAGGCTATCCACCTTTCGCCAAATGATACACAGATAGGGCGCGGTGAACCTATGGAAGACACATCAAAGGTTCTTTCACAGATGGTGGAAGGAATTATGGTTCGTACCTTTTCACACGATGGACTTGAGGTGTTTGCCGCTGCATCTGATGTGCCTGTTATTAACGGTTTAACAGACTTTTTACACCCTTGCCAGATGTTAGCAGACATGCAAACATGGTTTGACAATCGAGGCGATATAACCGGGAAAACAGTTTGCTGGATAGGCGATGGTAATAATGTTTGTAATTCCTATATAAACACAGCGAAACTACTCGATTTCGAATTGCGCATCGCATGCCCTGAAGGATACGAGCCAGATTCTAAGCTACTGAAAATGGCAGGTAATAATGCCGCTATTTTTCGTTCTTGTCAGGAAGCCAGTAAAGACGCTGATCTGGTCGTCACTGATGTTTGGGCCAGCATGGGCCAGGAAAGCGAGAAGAAGCAACGTGAATGTGCATTTGCCGATTACTGTGTGAATGAGGATATTATGGCAATGGCTGCCAGTGACGTGTTATTTATGCATTGTTTGCCCGCCCATCGCTCTGAAGAAGTGGAAGCGAGTGTGATTGATGGTCCAAAGAGCATTGTTTGGGAAGAAGCAGGCAACAGATTGCATGCGCAAAAGGCCCTGCTTGAATTTTTACTCGTTAGCAGGTAGCACGCTGCTTTTTGTCTCTAAATAAGCGGTTTAAAGCCGTCCTGTCAAACACCTGGATAGACTGGTAATTGGCTAAAGGCACTATTTCAACGTCATCACTTGATGTGCACTGAGAATCATCGATCCATTACAGAGTAGGATGACAATTACCCTCTCGCAGATTAGTAATCTGCCCATTAAAATTACCTTTCGATCCAAGTACCCCGTCTACATCATATTGGCGGATACAACGTTACTGCGCTTGAAAAGGGTCCAACCATTCCGTGCGCACTACGCCTTGTCTTTGCGCATTAGCTCGGCTCTGTATCTGTCAATATGATGTAGACGGGGTACTGGGCTGCATTTAAACGGCTCACTTTCCTCTACTATCCTTAATTCAAAGTATCTTTGATTTGGATCACCTGAACACACTCTTTTGGAATAATGCTTGCTACCTGTGTTTTTATTTTAAACATATCATAACTATTTGATTTTAACAGAATGTTTTAGAAATGAATGTAACAAAACTACAAGCTTTTTCAGTTCACTTCGCGCTTAGTTTTTTAGTCTTTTTCATGCTGGTTGCCGTAATGTACTACATCTGGTTTCCAGGAGACTATTTTAACCTGGATGGAGGCTGGCAGGGATTACAGCTCATTGCCGCCATTGATCTGGTACTGGGTCCTGTTCTAACGTTGCTTTTTTTTAAACCTGGCAAACCTAAGTTAATGGTCGATATGTCGATCATTGCAGCACTGCAAATCGGCGCGCTTTCTTATGGGATCCATGCGGCGTTTCAACAACAGACTGTGGGTCTGGTTTTTTCAGAAAGTGAGTTTTCTACACTTTCTTATAGGGACTTACAATTGGCCAACTCAGCGATTATCGACCTCGGTTTAAAGCCCACCAACTTTCAGAAATTGGATGAAGATTCTCCCAGACAGATATTTACTGAGGCGCCTTCAGGAGAAAACTACGGACGATACCTTGCAGATGTGTTAAATGGGTTGCCTGCACTGCGGGAACGAACAGATAAGTACAAATCACTTTCTAAAAATCATGAGCAATTGGCAAGATTTAAACTTGACCATGATTATCTGAAAAAAAATAACGCACTTTCTGAGATTAAAGCCCTATTGGATACAGAAAAGAAATCACTGGACGATTTTGAATATTACAAATTCAAGGCTCGATACGGTAGTGGCATAGCGTTGTTTGACATTGAAAGAAAACGGGTGGTTCATCTGATTCAATTAACATCAGTCAACAACCGCCAGGTAATTGAGGAATCCTAAAAAGACAGCCTCAGACACTGTTTCTGTGTGATTTGCACAATTACAGTGCAAATTATTACCGCAATAGTTTAGCAAAATGCAACAAACTTAAGTATGCATATGTTTTACTATAAACAGAATCTACCACTTCAAGGCAAATATGAAGTGTAAGAACTGAATTCATCGTGGATTTAAAAAATCTTTGCTTCGCCTATCAACTAAGTGGGTATTTTGTAATAACTCTATGGATACATTGAACTAGACGGATCTGAACACACGCCCATAGGGATTAAGCCCCTGGGCAGCTTGAATAATCAAAGGCTTTGGCCTTATGCCGTAGTTAAGACCAGGAAATCGGGTACAACTTCTCTATCAGACGAAAGCTGTTTTTACTGGTAGAATAAGCGTCACAGATACGAGCTTGCTTTTCGATTAGCGGTGCGAGAGCAAAAACGAACCAAACTATTAAACTGGATCAAATGAATTACTTATTTCTAATAGCCGCTTCAACCATGATCAGCCTTGCAGTAATTCCGCTAATGGTTCGTGCAGCCCCATGGCTAGGCATGATGGACGAGCCAGATCCACGTAAGGTCCACCTAACACCTACCCCGCGAGTCGGTGGATGGGGCATTATTATTGGTGCCCTACTACCCGTACTACTGATAGCCCCAATTGATAGTTTGATACAAAGCTATGTATTTGGCTCTATAGTGCTGCTGATATTTGGTGCACTCGATGATCACAATGAAATGGGTCATTACACAAAATTTATTGGTCAATTCCTCGCGGTTATTCCAATAGTGACTTATGGGGACCTATATATTGCTCATCTGCCTTTAATTGACTGGGAACTACCCGGCTATATTGGCAGGCCATTCACCGCTGTGGCACTGATAGGGATGATTAATGCAATCAATCATTCAGATGGATTGGATGGATTGGCAGGCGGAGAATCTCTGGCTAGCCTTGCAGCGATAGCGCTATTAGCCTATCTGGCAGGAGACGGCAATCTGACGATTACTATAACCTTTGGTGCAATTGGCGGAATTTTGGGGTTTTTACGTTATAACACTCACCCGGCCATGGTATTTATGGGTGATGGTGGCAGTCAATTTTTAGGCTTTACTCTGGGGTTTCTGACAGTATTACTCACACAGGTAATAAGCCCTGAATTAAGCCCCAGCATTGCATTATTACTGCTTGGTGTGCCAATTATCGACATAGTTACGGTTTTATGGAAACGCATTTCACTGGGGCGCAATCCTTTTCTGGCAACTAAAAATCACATTCATCATCGATTGCTTGAGCGCGGCTTCGCGCACAAAGAATCGGTTATCGTAATCTATACGGTGCATACCTTTCTCGTGGCCAGTGGCCTTTGGCTACGAGGTGCCAGCGACTGGATAATACTGGTATTTTATCTTACCGTAACCATCTTCATTTTCTTCTTTCTCTCATGGTCGGAGCAAACAGGATGGAAAGCAAATAATACGGAGGCCCACCGTGTACTCTCCTGGAGTATAAAAACAGTTGGAAAAAGCGGCCTTCTTGTCTGGGGGCCAAGAAGGTTCCTTGAGCTGGCAATCCCGTTCTATCTGGTCGCTGTTGCAGTCTGGCTTAATAACATTCCACGCGATTTTGGTTATGTCGCACTGGCTTTATCGGTAGTGCTCGCCCTGCAGGCGCTGAATATATATCCATTTCGAAAAAATATGCGCCGATCTATCATCTATACCACTGCGGTATTTGTGATTTATTTATCCATTCTCGATCGACCGACATGGCAAAATGAATGGGTTGCCTATGTAGAGTTCAGCTTTTATGCAGCCATTGGTCTGTCAATTTTTCTTGCCATTCGTTTTTCTCCCAGACGAAGAAAAGAAGAGTTTAATGTCACTGCACTCGATTATCTGCTTATGTTCGTTGTAGCGGCATCTCTTATTTTCAGCCAGGCGGCCGTAGATGTTGGTGGATTTAATGTAAATATATTCATCGTCGTACTGTGCATAATACTCTATGGAACAGAATTTATGCTGGTAGAACGGAAAAAGCGTACTGATTTATTAGGTAAGGCCACTTGGCTTACCTTAACAATTATTGCTTTAAGAGGATTGGGTATTTTGCATTTTGATATACATTTTTAACCCGTGATAATCAGTTGGATGTTTACTATCTGCAGTGACAATAGCTGTGCAGATCACAATTCTCCTTAGTACCCTTAAACACCTACTCTATTTACAAGTGCGCCTACTTAGACTGATGGCGTCACGATAAGTCTCTACATATTGTTGTGCGATACTTTTCCAACTATAGGGCTGAACATCTTTAAAAGCATTGTCACGACAGGCGCTTTGCAGATCTTTCTGCGAAAGCATGTGCAGGACTGCTTTGGCTAACGCTTCGGATTCCCCAGGACTAACCAACAAACCATTTTTCCCATCCACGATGACATCACGATTACCAGAAATCTCTGTCGCCACGATGGCAGATCCTGCAGCCATTGCATCCAATAGAGCCAGAGATAATCCTTCAGATCCCTCAGACATACCGGGTGCCACATAAATTTCACTATCCCGATATAATGCAGCGACAACGTCTTCAACGCCCGAATCCGATTCTATTGGAGCGATAGCTCCAGTAAGCGTAATATGATCAAGCAAACCCAAATCAATAATCCTCGCTTGTAATACCTCAGTTCCTCTGCCAACGATCACCAAATGCGCATCGCTATTGCCATCTACAATGTAGCGCATTGACTCAATCAATTCCTCATGCCCACGCCTTCTTACATAGTTGCCCACTGTTAGCAAAATTCGTTTTGCAGGGGATATACCAAAACGTTCTCGAATTTGCAATGTTTGCTCACTCGAGAAACGCGTAAAATCAACCCCGTTAGGTATATCAACAATACGATTTACAGGCGCATTGGCAGCCTGCAATGACATGACCACGCTTTCACTAATAGCAGTCAGTCGCTCAGCACCATTTACCACTTTGTCAATTTTATTCGCGACTTCAGGAATAAGTCGTAAGCCATGATTAATTTCAGGTATGACGTGTATATCCTCTCCATGGGGTGTAATTACCAGAGGGGTATTTGAATATGTTTTGTTCTTTAATGCAACGTAGCCAGCCGGGAAAGTCGCATGAGCGTTTATCACATCACAACCGTACCAGGCGACATTGATTGCAAGATTAATTTGTGAAGAGTGAACTAAAGACAAACCTGGAATTGATGGCAAACGATGCACTGGGAATGGGTATGACAGCTTCCTTTGACTTATCCAACCACCTGGACAGACTACACGTACAGTGTGACCGGCATCTGCAAGTGATTTTGCCAGATGATAAACTACAATCTCCCGGCCACCTACCTGTGGCAAAAAACTATTTGTATAGAGTAAAACATTAAGTGGCCTGTCATCTATATAGTTTTCTTTTTCTCTCATATTTATCAGGCCTTTTTAATCTTTTCTGCACTGGTTAAATGATGAACGGGACCCACTATCTCGTCACATATTTTTAAAACCTGATTTGCATTTTCAAGCCAACTATGACCTTGCATTACTTCATTTCTGGATGTATCAGAAATAAGCCTGTATAGAACAGGATCTGTCTCAAGTGATTTCAGCGCCTGTACAAAATTATCAACTGTTGGTGGATAAACCAACTGCCCGGTTTCGCCAGATCGGATAATGGAGCCGATTTGCCCTGTATCAGTCGATACAACAGGCACACCCATTGACATATATTCATACATTTTTAATGGCGAAAAATAAAAACCATCAAAATCAGGATAGGTCATTAGAGCGTAATCAAACATCGCTGTATATTTCGGTACCTCATCATGAGGCACATAGTCTATTTGTTTTACACTATGCGACAGACCATCGATTTTAATCGCGGCTTTTATAGTTGAGTATTGCTCTCCGTTGCCAATAAGCAATAGTACAAATTTTTCACTCTCTTTATTGAGCGCTTTTAATACTTTCAGCGACATCTCTAATCCATGCCATTTCTTATAGGATCCCACGTAGCCTAATACAATTTTGTCCTGAAGATCCAACTCACCTTTTAACGCCTCTTTGTTAAATAGAGCAGGATCAAAGTCATCAGTCTCAACGCCATTGGTAACGACGCTGCAGAATTTTTCCGGATAGAACTGATCAATGAAATCCTTAATTGACTGAGACACACCAAAAACCCGATCGGATCGATTAATTGCAAATTGCTCCGCCCGCTTGGTAAGCCACGCCGTAGCTCCCCTACGCGAGGCTACACTTATCTCCAGATATTTAATTGAATTAACTTCTGCAACGCAGGGTAGTTTATAAATTCGTCGGATAATTTGAGGTGCAAAATTAAAAAGCGTTGCGCGGAATACAATGACATCAGGAGAATAGTTTTTCAGGATCTGGCGTATAGCCAAACAATAACGGGCAGTTTCGACGAATCCATCATAGAAATCAATCATATCCGATGCAAACGTTCCAAATCCACGAATACGTGACTTCAATATATTACCGACCCCCGCATCTGATATTTTTTGTAGCGCAGATCGATTATCCGGTCCCTGTTTATCCTGAATGTACCGAATAGGTACTATTTTTGGATATGCTTCTATCTCATGACCCAGCTTAAGTACATTACGCACAAAAGCCCGGCCATGCACCGAAGATCCGTCTGGCGCATTTATTCTTGATGATATATAGAGAATCCGCATGTTTATCTGGCTACTGTATTTGTCTGGACTTGCAGTCTGATTTAGTTAGAGTTTCTGAATCAGCAAAAAATTGTTATTCAGATAGAATCAAAACATGTGGCACTTTGCTGCTGTGTGTAATGACGCTGATTCGGATATTGCCCAATACAAAATGCGAGAGTACTTTACCTGAATCTGTGACTCCACTATGGATATGAGGCGCATTGAAGTTATGGGCTCAGGTCATAGTAAGCACTCATGCCTTGGCAATTCATTTAAACAACCGGATAATCAGGACCATAGTTTCCAAGGTGCCTCATTTTGCGACCACATTTCTTCCAATACATTTTTATCCCTAAGTGTATCCATGGACTGCCAAAAACCTCTGTGCTTATAGGCAGAGAGCTGCCCGTCTTCAGCAATATTCGATAACGGTTCCTTCTCCCAAAAAACCCCGTCATTTTCGATATAATCTATCACTTTTGGTTCGAGTACAAAAAAGCCACCATTAATCCATGCGCCATCACCCTTGGGTTTTTCCCTGAAATTCAATATCCGATCATCTTCCTGCGACAGTTTAAAAGATCCATAACGCCCTGGCGGTTGAACGGCTGTCAATGTAGCCAGAGTGTTCTGATTTTTATGAAAATCCAAAAGCGAGGTTATATTAATGTCAGAAACACCATCACCGTAGGTGAAGAAGAATGTTTCGTCATCTAAATAACTGCGCACCCTGAGTAAGCGACCGCCGGTTCCAGATGAATCTCCCGTATCTACCAAGGTCACCCGCCATGGTTCAGCCGTATTCTGATGAATATCTATTTTGTCGTTTTTAATATCTATCGTGACATCTGAACGATGCAACAGGTAGTTAGCAAAATATTCTTTAATTACGTAACCCTTATAGCCGCAGCATACAATAAAATCGTTGACGCCGTGTGAGGCATAAATTTTCATTATGTGCCACAGAATAGGTCTGCCACCCACCTCAACCATTGGCTTAGGCCGTAATGAGGTTTCCTCGGATAAACGTGTTCCCAATCCACCGGCCAAAATAACTGCTTTCATCGTGATTCCTCAAAATTAATTCGCCATCATTCACAATATATCGGTAAAAATTCCCGCTTATTTAATTACCGTAACAGACTGTCAAAACCTGAAATTACGTTTCGCCCTGATCTAATGGGTTCAGGTTGAAATTGATGATAATCCCCGCTGTTTTTCACGGATAACAACATCAATCAATTTTTCTTCAATCTGTTTTTTTTGTTCTGCAAAACCGTAGAGTAAGGCGGTATCACAAACCGAATTAATTTGGCTTGGGTTACCTTGGGTGGCTTTCCATATATGCTCACATGCGCTTTTTGTAAACAAATTCTGCCGTCCCCCTGCAGTCACAACTCTGTGATTCACGTATGCTGCTGTCTCTTCAAGACTTAGGTTGTCAATTGAACAATCCACTGCAACCCGCTGAACAAAAGCACGCATTTGTGGTTGTTGCAAACAATCTCTAAGGGAACTTTCACCGATGAGGATGAGCTGTAACAACTCATGTTTATCAGCATTTACATTTACCAGCAACCTCAGTTGCTCGAGGGATTCTTCGCTTAAATTTTGAGCTTCGTCAATTATCATAATGACGCGCTTATCTTCAGCATATTGCGACACTAAAAAGTCTGTCAGGACATCATACATGCCCACTTTGCATTTTCCTTCATAAGAAAGGTCATAGGCATACAAAATCCATTTCATTAACTCTTCGTAGGATTCAACTGCTGAATTTGCAACTAACCCAACAGTCAGGTGGTTATATTTTTTCTTAAGTAATTTACGGATTATTGTGGTTTTCCCTGAGCCAAAATCACCCGTTATTATTGAAATACCGGGCTGACTGACCAGCACATACTCAAGCCTTGAAAGTGCGGCCTGATGGGTTTTACTAAGGTAGAGAAAGTCTGAGTCCGGGCTTAGTAAAAATGGCTTCTCTTTCAACCCGTAGAAAGACTCATACATAATCTGTTTTTCCAAATTGAAGTTAGAATCAGTATTACACTGATATTAAAGAGGGTATAAGTTGCACAGACTACAGTAAAGATCAACCGTAAACTCTCTTAACAATTACATTGTTTATAAGATCTGTTCCTATAAATAAGGCACCTTATACCATAAGATATATAACAATTTAAGCTGCATAATATTAAAAATAACGCGGCTTTCGGACAAACGCCTAGTAGTAGTAATAGTCCATATTTTTAAGCACATCGTTAGATTTGTTGAGTACGGTTCCCAAAATATTTGTTTCCCCTAATAACTCAAATGTTTGTGTCAACTCGGGTGTTTGCGTTTTTCCATCCTCAATGACCACAAGAAGTGCATCCAAATGTGGAGCGAATGCAACGACATCATCGCCAACTAAAACCGGAGGCAAATCAAATATTACAATCTCTGAAGTGAATTTGGATTTAATTTCATCAACTAATTGCAGCATTTTGGGAGAAGCCAGCAATTCAGAAGATGTGCCCTCACGAACACCCCTGTTCGGTAGAATTGAAAAATGCGCTATTCCTGGATTAATCAATAATGATTGAATGGAGGCACGTTTAGCCAGAAAATCTTCCAATCCATGCTCCGGACTGACTTCAAAAACACTATGCACGCTTGGTCGTCTTAAATCTGTGTCTACTACGATAGATGATAAATTGTCCTTTAGCGAAATACTAATTCCGAGATTCACAGAGGTCAGCGTTTTTCCAACATTGGGGCCTGCGCTGGTGACTCCAAGTGTATTCCAGCCATTTTGCTGCATCGCTCTTAATACCCGGGTTCTTAGCAACTTATAAGCATCAACCAGACGCCCATCCTCCAGAGCTGTAATAACGCGATTACGTCGTAATACTGCCCGAGGCACATTTATTGTTTTTACGCTTCTGTGAATATCGATGTCAACAACAGCCGGCACCTCAGTTTCAACTGCTGCGACCTTATTACCTTTTGCCAGTTCCAAAGCTCTAGACAATCTATCCATCAGTTCTCCTCAAACTCTCTGTAGCCTGTTTCATTGAAGACAGCCTACTGCAAAATCTCAGCTGACTGGCCGGGGTTTAGTGTTGGTTTGTTTAATTGATAGATAAACAGAACTGCGGATGCAATCAAAACAACAACAATCGCCGTCGCCAAACCCTGTGCCAAACGAGAGGAAAAACCGGTCGTACTTGTATCACGTTCAGGAATAACCGGGATCACGGCAATGGGCTGCGCACCAAATATTGCGACTAGCCCTTTGGAGCCATAAATTGTCTTATCAGTATATTCCCCGATTGCTGCGGACCCTATGCTGGCGCTGACTGCCAACAGGAAGCTCAACAGTGATAAGCCTAAGCGATTAGGTCTATCAGGCGTACTTGGCAGAACGGCAGGATCGACCACTTTAAAGCGTTCGCTCTTGCCCCCTTCCTCAAGTTTGCTCGCCAACTGCGCTTTAGTCAGTTTTTCATTTAAATCTTCATAGGTTGCTTTTTTTGCGTCAAGCTCAGTTGTTAGTGTCCGGTACTCCTGTTCTATTACCGGACTTGTAAAAACACGGGCTTCGTATTCTTGGGTTTTACGCGCCAATCTGCTACGGCGTAACTGTTCAGAAGATAATTGCGCCTGCACATTATCTAACTGCGTCTTTAAATTTACATAAACCGGATTGCTTGGCCTAACGGCGGCTGTAGCCTGGGTTTGAGCAGGCATGGTCGCTGCTGCTTCACTTAATTCGTTTTCTAAACGCGCAACCTTAGATGACAATTTCCGAACGTCCGGATGTGCAGAAGAATAGCGTTGCTCTGCGCGAGCCAGCTCATCACGCGCCTCGACCAGTTCATTCAGCAACAATCCGGCGCCCGAACTAGGCCCAAGCTGAGCAACCATAGATTTAAGTTCTCGTCTTAATTTTCGCACTTCTGGATGTTCAGGTGAGTATCTTGCAGAGGCTTGTTTATACTCGGCAGTTAATACATTTAACCGCTCCGAACCTGTTTGGATCCGCCGTTGATCATCAGAAAACACATCTTTGTAGGGATTGGTATAGGAAAGCTGACCACTCAACGTAACTACCCGATCTTCAAGTGCTCGCATACTTTCATCAACACGATCCAGCTTTGCCTCTGTTTGCTCCAGTAACCTTCGATTCGATTGCACCTGCTCTGGCAGTTCATTGACATGCTGTTTTTTAAAGAATGTCAATTTTTCCTGCACAACCTCTATTGCTTTTCGTGCACTGGATACGCGCTCAACCAGAAATTCTGACACACCCTCAACCGCACCTTGTCTTAAAGATTTATTCTCCTCAACAAACAATTTTGTAATCGCACGTGCACCGCGTTTGGCAACTGCCGGGTCCGGCGCCTCAAATGCTACAGTAAAAGCAACTGTCACAGAGCCACCCCTCGCACCTGGGTCATTTGCACGGACCTCAACCATCTCAACAATAATATTTTCGCGCATTTCCATGACGATTTCGTCTGCTGATGGTTTGTCTGCACCACTACTTTGATAAAAATTTATTTGCTCGGCAATATCTAATAAACCTTGACGAGTGAGCGTAAGTTGTTTGATTTCCTCTATCCGCTGTTGTAGATAGCCTGTAACTGTAGTTTTGATAATATCGCTTGGAATTTCAGCGTCTTTTACCAAAATTTTCGATTGTGAAACATAGACAGGAGGCAGTAGATAAGCCAAGGCAATACCTGCACCTAAAACTAGTATAAACGGAATAAGAATGTGGTATTTTCTGCGGGCCAGTAAAGCCAGATACTCTCTCATATTACACAATCCAAAATTTTATTCTTCTACCTAGGGGCTATCTGGGAGTAGAAGCCCCACAAGGGTAATTTGGTTTGAAGCAGTTTTTTCACTATTTGAGACGAGTAATTTGTCAATCTGGCAAAAATAATGGAGAAAACTGTCCAATTTAAACTATTTCAACAGTCGTCTATCCAAACTCGGACAGCCTACTGATCAGCCTAGTGTAGTGTTTCATACAAAGTGCTCAGTTAGACGAACCGAGAGAGGTCAGCTGCTACGACCCCACGGATAGGGGAGGTAGAGCGACGCCTGGAGCCAAAGCCGAGGCGCGTCCTCTCCGGGTTAGTCGCTCTATCTCAAGAGGGCGCAACACCGCAGATGGACTGTCTCGGTTCGCCCTGCGGGAAGCCATTAAAAACGCGATTGCGGTGTTGCAGCACTTGAAAAGGGCCAACCATTCCCTGCGCCTTGCATTCGCGTTTTTACTGGCTTTCTAACTGTGTACTTTGTATGAAACACTACACTAGCATCCAATATAAAATATACATTAAATATAGACCACTACACAATTCATCGCTAGTTTGTCAGAGGCGACAGTTTTGTATATTTCACAGAAAATAATAAGGCGTTACCTTCAGCAAAAGTGGGCTTTGACTCCAATTTTTCACGTCTATAACGGTATGCCGCGCCAAGTGACCATTCTCGAGAAAACTGCCATCTAATCTCCGGTCGCATTTCAATGCTGCGCCGATCATTATTCGTACTACCCGATAACGCAGTGTTTTCATACGCTCGGCTTCTAAACGAGAACACCATCAGCTGTGACAGGTTGCGGGTAACGTTTGCAACCAATTCTTGAGTTTGAACAACCTGCCCGATCGAGCTTGGGTAGAGTGCGACCCCACCCCTGAGTTCAAACTTTGTTAAACCAGTCGTTTTCACACCCGACAAACTACCCACCATACCCTCTTTTGTAATGTCTTCGTTATCTTCGACAAAGTCTGTTACACGATAACCTAGTTCTCCACCAACGGTAAAAGTTGGTGAAATTGATCGTTCATAGCCCACTCGAACAGAAACAGTATTGTATTCATTGCTACCTTCTTCAGTAGAATAAGCGTCAAAAGTGGTTTTACCAATAATTTTATCCAACGGCGTTAATTTATAACCTATAGCCGCTGTGACACCTTGATTATTAAAGTTCTGTAGATTAAAAGAATTACCTGCATCGTCTTCAGTACGATCGTGCTCCACAGCACTTAATCTATAATTGAGCGCAAGATCAGATCGACGTGATAAGTTGTTCTTATAGAATGGATTCAAATACAATCGCTGGCGCGCAATATCAAGAAATTGATCGACTGTGGCATCGGGGTTCTCGTCTCCAAAATCGCCGCCTTCAATGTCATTATCGTCAGCGTCCGCTTCTCTGATCAATGAATCACGCCGGTAATTAAAATTCGCACCCCATCGGGAACGAGGCTTGTTGAAGGATGTTGAGAAATAGAGTACTTGATTTGAATTGGATTCAATGGTTTCATCGCCCTGATAGTTTACCGCATCGACGAGGATCGCTCCCTTGAAAAAATGTGTCTGGGAGAGTCTGCGCAATCCCAGTTCACCCGTTATTTTTGTGACTCCGACTTCTTGAGGATCAACCACGTCCATCCCGTTATTGTCATCAAACCCAACATCCAGTTTGATCGAAGGTTCCAGCACCCATGCGTCTGCGAGTAAACGCTCAGACGCCAATACAATCACCAATATACAGGGCAAAGACATTAATAGTTTGCGGTACATTTTCAACCTATAGACAGGCAAATACGATTTTGTAGAAGATCAGCCAACCTTCGCTAAACTAAGGATAGCGTTTTTCAACAAGAGATATAGTAGTTATTAAACGATCAAAAAAGAAACAAATTTCAAAGGATGCATCATTACCACTTTTCATACCTCCCAAGTGTAGACTATGCTAATCACAGTATAGGGCGTAGAACAGGTTTTTTAATTCATGCAACACAAAACCATACCCGCACACCTGCCAGATTAAAAAATCCGATCAGTAATATTTCTACGGCACTACAACTACGTCACCACTTTGTAAAATGATATTTTGTTTCAGCCGTCTGCCTTTACGAATATCACCATAGCTAAACGTAAACACCTTCTCTTTACCTGCCTCACGCCGTAGTATCTTAATGCTATTGGCATCAGCATAGGGTGTAATACTGCCGGCTAATGTTAATGCTTGCACGACATCCACATAACGCCCTAGTGTAAATTGCCCTGGCTCTTTAACCTCACCTACAACAAATATCGTATATCCAGATATTTTTGTAACCGATACAGTAACTTCTGCATCGGGTACAAACTTATCCAGACGGGATTTGATTTCGTTTTGTACTTCCAGTGGTGTACGTCCGGAGACTTGGAGATCACCAACCAGTGGGAAGGAGACACCACCATCAGGACGCACCAGCACTTCACGATCAAGTTCTGGTTCTTTCCATACTGATATGTGTAACACATCTTCAGGGCCGATCTGGTATTCAACGCCACCGACCTGCTGTGCGACTGCAAGTTGAGGCATTGCCGATGAAAGAATCAATACAACCAGAAACATACCAGTTCGACTAATTCGACAAAATTCATCCGCAAATGTTAGTAGTCGAAGACAGTGTTTTATACATAACATCAGAGAGAAGCTCCTAAGTACGGGCCAGACAAAGCCTACCTGATCTCATAGAATCTTTGCCAAAATTAGCGTGCATTATCACACACTTGTAAGGAAGTGTCAGAAGTTTTCGTAACCTCGTTGATCAGAACATTAATCAAAAAAAGTGTATAACAATCACCCTTACCGGGCATGAATTATGAACTATGGTAAAATTATCAGATGTGGTATCTACACAACTTACAACTCTAATTCTCTCGCTCTTTCCTTCGCCCGACGGCTACTAATGCCAGAGCTGCAAAGACTAATGGCACTAGCAATATTGGTCCTGCCTCGGCAATGAGGTTTGATTGTTTAGTCTCCTTTAAATTCCCTACCTCATTGAGCGCAAGAGAACCCACACTTTCATCAACATCGGAATTCGATTGCTGTATTGAGTACCCATTGCTTTGTTTTTTTGCAATAGGGTTTGATTTCAAATCATCAGCATTAGCGTAAACCATTGGTAAACACAAACAGCAAATCACAGCAGTCAGGGACTGAAATTTTCTAAATTTAGACAAAATACTTCGCATTAATTAACACCTTGAAGGCAGCGTGCTACAGAACACGTGAATGCATTTCGAAGATATTCCAGTCTTTTCAAAATATGACCCATATAAATATCCATTTGTTCAAGCCTATAACCCTTAGCAGGCTACAATTAACTTTCGACCATAATTATCCAACCTTAACTTACATAAGTTAAACGATGTTGATAGTTAAGAGTTTTAATAGTTCAGATTAATCAACCAGAATTTTAGTGCAAAGAGAAAAAATTACCTTGGTTGTAGCCAATAAAGTCACAGTGTAGCGTTTCATACAAAGTACACCTATTGAAAGCCAGTAAAAACGCGAGTGCAAGGCGCAGTCCGCAGGGAATGGTTGGCCCTTTTTTCAGGATTGCAAAGCTTACTGCTCCTGCTCGCGCCCCTGACCTCTCTCGGTTCGTCTATATGCGCACTTTGTATGAAACACTACACTAGATTACAATGCGAATAATAAGTGACAGCAATATATTAAATTAGACATATTGAAGTTAAAAAAGGCTTGATGGCGCAGTTGATGCAATACGAGCACCACAGAAAATGAGTTCTCTGGTAAAAAAGAATCAGTTACCGGAGATTTTAAAACCTTGGTTTCACCCTTGGGGGTTTTGGTATTTTATAATACGTTAAGGCTAATCCGAACGAGCCTCAGTGGAATAATTAATCAGATAAGTAAACCGCAAATGGACTTTATAATCAATAGCTTGAATCACATGCCGACGGTTCAGTCAAAAATTCATTTGATTGTTATTTAAGTATTTGCCTGCAATCCAGTCAGCATGATTTTCAGGCGGATGTTCTGCGTGCCACTGAAACCAAACCCAGCGCAGCCACAACTATCGCGATCATTGATCCTGGTATCGGAATGGGTTGAATCAGGGCAACTTCTTCCAGTGCAGCATTTTTATTCTCTGGCGACACGATTTTATACATTTCTTTTGTACGAGTGATCAGTTCAAACGGTACTGCAGCAAGCGTCTCAATTGATGGCGACTCATAAGACTTTGTATCTACCTGCGCCTCAACACTTGCCAGTGATTGACTGCTCAGCTCATTGTTATTCAACAACTGTCCTGACATTGTGGATTTCATTATTGCTGCGGCAAACATAAACAGAGCAACTGTGAGGAGCTGGCGAAACTCCATTATATTGCCCTCGATTGATCACATGTGCTTATCATGACAGGTTCCATATTACTTATTATCGCTATTATTTTCGGGGTAATTTATGGCGTCTTCTAACTCCCGCCATTTTAACGCCATTTTCCCGACGTTGCGATATTTTTATCGCAGGTATGACAATTTGTTGCATTTATGTAACAACAATTACTATTTGTTGTAAATTTAGCACAGGAATGAAATAAGTTAATAGGGATTTGTTTACAAGCTGGTAAGGCAATATTGATCATCAGCATTTCCATTAACTGAAGACTACTCAGAGAAGTGTAGTAGATGAATCATTAAAATTAAGATAGTTTAAAACTCACTGCTATCTCAAACTCCCAATATGATCTATTTAGGAGTTTGGGAATGGCATCAAATTGCCTGACTTTTTTCACCGCTTTCAGCGCCGCCCTGTCTAACACATCAAATCCCGAACTCTTAACGATATTGAGCTTATGGATCGAGCCATCGGACTCTACCGAAAACCCTACAACAGTCGTGCCTTCGAGCCTTTTTCGCCGGGCCTGACGTGGAAACTCCTTCTTACTGAAGATAGCAGCTCGAATCAAGCTTTTGTATTTATCCGCCAATCCCTGCAATTGCGCTGATGTTACTGTTGGAATTGCTGCCTTCTCTGCTACCGCCTCTTGCGCTTTTACCGAAGGTATTGATTTTTCGAGTCTCTGCTTTGGCTCTGAGTGGATAGGCTCAGGTTTTAATTGTTTTAGGATCTTTTTTTGTACCTTCTTTATTTTATCTGGTTTTTTTTTCTTCTTTTTTTTCACAATCACCTTTTCAGGCGCTTTCTTTGCTGTTAACGGCTCTATTTTCTGCTTGGGTACTTTTGCAGGTACTGGAATGCTCTCAACTGGTTTTACCTCAGCTACCTTTTCTTTCACTACCGCAAGTGGTTGAAATACTGACAAATCCAGTGAAATGCCGTCCAAGGCAGGGAGATTGATATTTTCCGGCTTTAGCTCAACGACTAACAGATAAGAAAATAACAGTAGTGCATGCACCACAAATGAAGAAGTAAAACCTACAAATTTTGCGTTCATCGAATTATTAGATTTTCTTCCGAAGCAAACCCGTAATGATCATGGATTTTTATGAATCCATTCAATACATCCAGCTTCAACTGGATTTCCTGGTCAATATTGAAATTCGCTCCAGAGATTGTTCCTTCAGCAAATCGATGATCATTACGAAGTGTTTAAATTCGACCGTTTCATCAATCATTAATGTAATTTGAACATCTTCCGGGAAGAGACGTATTTTTTGATTGAGCGAATCCAGATCAATCTCTACTCCTTCAAGATATAATTTTGCCAATCTGTCTATGGCAATTTCAATTGTCTGCATCTCTTGCGCCTGTACATCAGCGCCAGACTCAGGTAATGCGATATCAAGCTGTCCGTTTGAGATAAAGGTTGCTGTGGTTAAAACTATCGCCAGCAGAACAAGCATAATATCAATGAAGGGAATAACGTTGATGGTATCAAATTTTGTCATGACCATCCCTGACCATTATGGTTGGCAATTTTCCATTTCGACTGTAAATTTTCCGCTTTTGTAAGTAATGAGTTATAAAATACCATTGATGGAATCGCAACAAACAAACCCAGTGCCGTAGCCTTAAGCGCCAATGCCAATCCAACCATTACCGCTTTAGTGTCAATTTGACCACTTTGTCCAATGTCATAAAAGGTGAGCATAATTCCAAAAACTGTGCCGAGCAGTCCTACATAGGGTGCATTTGAGCCAATTGTTGCAATCACGGCCAAACCCCGTTTCAAATCCAGTTTGAGCATTTCGAGTTGCTCATACTGCTCAACACGGACATTCCTATAGTGGACAAAGCGTTCAATAGTATAAGCCAGCGCTAATAAACTCATCAGGCCAAGGATGGAGAAAATTCCGAGGTCAAGATACTGTTTGATAATATCCATTCTTAAAACTCCGCCTTTAGTCCAATTCCAATAAGTCTGGGTAATTGTGTCACAGCTGTGCGTTCAGTGTAGTCCTGATTATAGTCATAGTCAGAGATGTTCTTACTATCAAGAAGGTTGAGTATTTCAAGGTAGGCATTTACCGAATATCGGCTTGAAGGCTTGAATTGTCGATCTATTCTGATATCAAGTCGATTGTAAGCTCGCGTTCTTTTACTATTAACCGGGCCATATTCAGGAATGTATAAACCCTCAATATCATCATCAGGTGAAGCCCCTATGACAGGCGTATAGGGCGCCCCACTATGTACCCACAACTTGGCGCCCAACTCCCAGCGAGCAGATAGTTTGTAGCTTGCCACTAATGTTGTATTAAAGGGCTGATCAAAATCAAAAGCAAACGAATCACCAGTAAGTGTATTCTTTCGTTTCGCTTTAGAGAGTGATAAAGCGAGCCAACCTGACAATTTGGAGGATACTTTTTTTCTTATCAGTGTATCCAGACCTACAGCATAGCCTTCACCATCATTACTGTATCGGGATAATTCATTGCCCGTTACCAGTTTGTTTAATTTTTTGTAATACAACTCTGACTTAACATCCCAGCCATTGACAAATTTCTTTTGTAAGCCGACAACACTATGTAATGCCTCGATGTAATCCAAATCTGGATTACCAAAATCTTTATTAATTTGGTTGAATTGCGGTATCTGATGATACTGACCTAATCCGGCTGTGAGTATCCAGTCGTCAGGCAATGTATATTCCATCGAAAAACGCGGCTCGATAAATGTTTTATCGAGGTAATCTTCCGATTGTACTGCCAATGCAGAAATTAAAGTGAGTCTGTCTGTACTGAACCAGCTGTCTTTTAAAAATAAATGACCCGAGCTAATCTTCAGTGTCTGTGTGGTTGTTATCCTTTGAGCATCAGTAATCAAGCAATCAGTCTCAAACTCGGTACAGGCGGGGTCGTTAAATGCCACTTCAATATCTGCCTTAATATGAGCTGCTTCTGCGCCGAAGGTAAAATCGTGCTTCTGTGACACAGGAACAGTCGCATGGCTTTTTAACAGCCAGCGATCAATCTTGATATCTGATCGTCCTGCATTTCCAACTTGACTTTTACCTGCAGAGTAACCATGGGCAATAGCACTTTTTACACGAATCCGGTTAGCAAGCTCTTTATTCCAGACCACACCTTGTCCATCAAATCTCGATGAATCCAAGTGGCGGCCCGCAAAAATTGGCTCATTGTCAATCTCTTCTGAGTCATCAGCTATCACTAACTCCTGCTCATCGGTTGCACCTGACATTTGAAAGTTAAGCTGTGAACCCTCACCCAACTGCCACAAATACTTACCTTGGTAGTCTGTATATTTTGGAAACTGTTTAAATTCAATCCCATCTTCATCGTCCAGTTGATCCTTTACAAATAAATCCAGATAACTCATTCTTCCGGCCAAATAAAAAGACTGGGTATCACTCACAGGGCCTTCCAGCAAAACACCTGTCTGTAAAAAACTGGCATCAATCGTTGTATGAAACCGATCAGTTTTCGGATCGCGCAAACGTACATCAACCACTGCGCCGGTTACACCCGCATACTCGGCCCCGTAAGCAGACGGATAAAGGCTGAAAGAGTCAACTAATTCACTATTGAATACACTGATCACACCCCCTGCATGAAATAGATAGCCAACCGGGATGAAATCCACTTCATAATAATTATCTCCCGGCCGTGACCCTCTTACAGCAGGCTCTGCACCTGAATCATCAGCAAACGCCAAGCCCGGCAGACTCTGTAAACCACGCAACGGATCACCGGACGAACCTGGTATTTTCTTTAGCGTTTCTCCACTGATACCAATACCAAGGGGCAAATCCGGCTCCGGTTCACCCTCCTGTTCAATGACAACCTCCTCCAATATTGTTATTTCAGCTGCCAAAGCGTTTACTTCAGGAATGCACGCTAACAAAAATAAGCTACTTAAAAAACATGCCCGACTAATTCTGTTTTCCATTTTGTAAACTTTACACATAGTTATCCATTTGTTCTCATCCACACTTCCAGAAATAAATTTGAAATGCAAACCGGGTTAAAGGTAAGTTTTGCTCTACCCTGCACTGCTCTTCGAGCTTATTGCAGCCCACAAGATGATAGACGGTAACTTCTTTTTCGTTTGTGCCATCCGGTAGCCTATTGTATCTGTCTGTAACAAGGGTGTGCTCTCTGCTACTTTGTCTTTGCCTTGTACTTTACCCGTGCGGGCATTGCTCAAAGTCCATGCAACAGCGATACACCGGCATATACCGATGTCTTGTTAGGCGCAATAAATATAATACAAGAGAGAATCACTCGTAGTCGCCTTGCTGGCGATCCACCGGATATTATTCTAAGCCCCAGGCTAGTGCAGTGTAACGAGCAAAAGGCGCATATAGACGGGTCGAGGCAGGCCAGGTGCTAGACGCACCCTCGCAGGGGTAGCATTTTCTACCTCAAGAGGGTGCAACACCGCAGATGGCCTGCCTCGGCCCGCCCTGCGGGAAGTCATTAAAACCGCGATTGCGGTGTTGCAGTCCTTGGTAAGGGAACAACCCTTCCCTGCAGACTGCGCCTTGCACTCGCGGTTTTACTGACTTTCTATATGCACCTTTTGTTCGTTACACTGCACTAAGTCACCTGGGTGTAATGGATTACAATCGCGCCGACGAGGCTATTGCTGAAGGACGCGCCGTTGTCGAGCGCCTATTGCCTGCAATCACAGATTACCTTAATTCAGATAATGGCAAAAACATCAGGCTCTAGTGATTACCCATTCAATTCTTCCTGTCTGATTTCCTGAAACCTGAAGCAGCTCACAGCTTGTCATTGATTATAAATAATCGATTAAAAATCCCTAAAATTTAATAACTTACTGTAGTTTACCAGCAATCGACAATTGATTGACACTATTAACAACATTCATTATCACATTGTTTTTATTAGCTTTGTCTACATAAAATTGATAATTTGCATTGAGAGTTAGCGTCGATTAGTATTTCACGTCAATAGTTCGACGACCAAGTGAATAGCTGGCTAACATTGATCCGTCAAAACAAATATAATTAATCGGGATTTAATAATATGCTTCAACAAATACTTAAACTGGCTCTCATCAGCGCAATTACTACACTCATCTTTACTTCCCAGGCGAAAGCTAAAGATGACTTCTTCGTGCTGAATACAATAGCGCTTCATTTCGACAACGCAAAAGAACGTAACGCTATTGTTCCTGGTGTGGGCTGGGAGCATTCACCATCAAGTGGACTGGGTTGGCATATTGGCACTTTTTCGGATAGTTTCGGTAGTCGAGCGACCTATACAGGCATTAATTACGCAAGCGCCAAAAAGAGAATATTGTCTCGGGATGTCCGATTTTTAATTGGAGCTACAATTTTACGTAAGCAATACCATGAAGATTCTGACTTACAGACTAAAATAGTACCACTGCCTGCAGTTGAAATATCACTGACTAAAAACACAGTTTTAAATGTGAGCGGCTCTCCCGAAGTTGATTACAACGGTGAACACAGTAATGCTGTTATGTTTTTTCAATTGAAAATGAATGTTAATTAATCTGTAAATACAGATACGAACTTCTCGATAAAAGTTAAGGAGCTGTTATTTACCTCGGCTCCTTAGCTGAAACCGCCAGCTCAAACTCAAACCTGCCGCGCCGTTAGTTTTTCAATTAACAAAGATCGCCCCGATATTTCAGGTGGCTGTTCCAATCCCATTAGTTGTAATATCGTTGGTGCTATTGCAGACAACCCCGCACCTTTTTCCAACCGCCAATGTGATTTATCCGCCACCAGACAAGGCACTGGAAAATTGGTATGTTGTGTGTGTGTAAACCCTGTCTTTGGATCTACCATCAAATCTGCGTTGCCATGATCGGCTGTTAACACCACTGAATACCCACAATCAACCGCTTCATCTATCACACTGCCAACAACATCGTCCAATACTTCTACAGCCTTGATAATGGCGGCTTGTACGCCCGTATGGCCCACCATGTCGCCATTTGCGAAATTGCAAACAATAAATCCGTACTGCATGGAACGAATTGCGGTCATAACAACTTCTGCCAGCTCGTAAGCACTCATCTCGGGCATTAGGTCGTACGTAGCCACCTTGGGAGAAGCAACCATATTGCGCTCCTCCCCTTCATATATTTCTTCCCTACCGCCATTAAAGAAAAAAGTAACATGTGGATATTTTTCGGTTTCGGCGCTATGAAATTGTTTAATACCCGCATTGGAAACCAACTCTCCTAATGTTACATCAGGCGTTTCTTTATGAAATACAATAGGCAGATGGTAGGTGGAGTCGTATTCAGTCATCGTTGTCATCGGCAAGGGCTTAAACCCGGCACCTCGATCAAATCCTTCAAAATCAGCCAGCGCCAACGCTTGCGTCAACTCTCTCGGACGATCATTCCTATAGTTAAAAAACAGAAATTGATCTTGTGATTCTGGTTTTTCATACGTTGGCAGGATTATTGGTTTAATAAACTCATCAGCCTGACCAGCAGCCCAGGCTGACTCAACACCCTCCTTAGCATGACTAGAGAAGCGCCCCTGCCCTTGAACGATGCATTTCCAGGCTAACTCAACCCTGTCCCAACGATTATCACGATCCATTGCGAAATAACGGCCTATAATAGTTATAACAGAACCACCTGCTCGTTCAAGCTCAGGCTCAATAACATCAAGAAATCTGTTGGCGCACTTTGGTGAGGTATCACGGCCATCAGTGAACATATGTAAAACCGGCTTAACCGAGAGCTTTGCCGCCATATTAATCAAGGCGACGATATGGTTTAAATGACTATGCACGCCGCCATCGGATACAAGACCTAACAAATGCAAAGGTCGTTTATTATCCTTGCAAATTTGCAGCATCTTCAGCAACGATTGGTTTTTAAGAAAACTTCCATCGGCTATCGCATCGTTAATCTTAACCAGATCCTGGCGAACAATCTGTCCACTCCCCAGTGTAATATGCCCCACTTCAGAGTTACCCATTTGTCCATCAGGCAATCCCACCGCCGGACCAGAGGTTTCAATCACTGTTGTTGGAAACCTTGCGTATAGATCGTCAAGTTTAGGCGTATTGGCCAAAGCAACACCATTGTGTTTGCGTGAGGGGTTATGCCCAATACCGTCCATAATAATAAGTATAGTGGGTCGACGCGGTGCTAATGATGCAGCTGATCTCATGCTTGATCCAGAGTTGTAAATACAGATATTAATTCAGCCTGTTGGCTCATCCTGAACACTGATAGGCAAAAAATTATGTTGTAGAAATTTAGCTGTTTTCCTCTGAATCAGAATCATTTTCTGTGCCTTGCTCCTCTTCAGATTCGATCCGGTCCAATTCCGCATCCAGCTCATCCTCCGACAGTGGACGAAAACTATCGTCATCGATTATTTCATGTCCAGAAATAATCGATGATCCATCTTCGGCACTAACAGAACTGGCAGCATTTACGCTTTCACCGACGACCGTTGTCGCAGAAGCAACATTCATTGTGCTATTGGAGAATTGATCACGCCCTTCATCCCGAGCTTTACCTGCCTCTTCCTTTCGTTTTATAAAAGTACGGGAAAAGATAATTCCCAGCTCAAATAACAGCCACATTGGCAAGGCTAATAACGTTTGCGAGATAATATCAGGCGGGGTTAGAAACATACCTACTACAAACGCGGCAACGATAAAGTACGGTCGTTTTTGAGCCAGATTCTCAGGTGTTGTAACACCTGTTATCACCAACAAAATTGTTGCTATCGGAACTTCGAATGCAATACCAAAAGCAAAAAAAATCGTAATAACAAAACTCAGATAACGGCCAATATCTGTGCTCACCTCCACGCCTTCAGGTGCAGCACTGGTGAAAAACGCGAATACCAACGGGAACACTACATAATAAGCGAATGCAACACCCATATAAAACAAGATTGTACTGGAAACCAGCAAAGGTCGAACAAGCCTTTGCTCGTGTCGGTATAGTCCAGGTGCAACAAAAGCCCAGGCCTGATATAAAATTACTGGCATAGAAAAAAATACTGCCAACATCAGCACCAATTTAAAGGGAATTAAAAACGGTGACGCGACATCAATCGCAATCATGTTTGTACCTTCAGGTAAATGCTTTAGCAGTGGGTCTGCGAGCCAGGCATAGATAGTGTCAGAAAAAGGGAATAACACTATAAACCAAAGCCCAACAGCCAGTACCATTCTTAATAATCTGTCTCGCAGCTCAACCAGATGAGACAGAAAGCCTTGCTCCTGCCCTCCATTGTTACCTGGATTAACCGATTCACTCATTGCTAAAATATGCTCTATTGGTTTTCTTCAGGAACGGGTGAAGAAGGTGACTGTTTATCTATAGATTCAAGTGAAGTTTTTGCTTCATCCAGGTTTTTGGCTAAACTTGAGGTAACCTCGTTGCCACTTTGCTCTAATCCACGCTTTGTTTCTTTGACTATTTCTTTAAGCTCCTGGATTTGTTGTTCTTGATCACCCAACATTTTGCGTAGCTCGCCTGTTTGCAACTCAGAATGCAGATCGCTCTTTACACCCGCAACAAAACGTTGCGTCTTACCAACCCAGCGGCCCACTGTTCTGGCAACTTCCGGTAATTTATCAGGACCTATTACCATTAGAGACACCACACCAATAAGCAATATTTCCCAAAAACCAATATCAAACACGATGCAATACTTCTCGAAGGGATTTGCGTGGGATAACTTGCACTATTATGGTGCGCAAATTGTGATTAGGGCTAACCTGTCTCATAAGGCGCAGGCTCAACCTTCTGGTTATAAATTGAGGGCGATTGGTCAGGAGAGTAAAAAGGCTCACCAGAATGATATATGATTTGTTTCATATGCCTCTTTAAAAATTATACTTTGTCCTTTTGAGACGTTGGCTCTACAGTCTCCGCTGATCGTTCAGCCTTATCATCTAATTGCGCTTGTTCATCTGATCCGGATTCGTCTTTCACTGCTGACTTAAAACCCTTGACGGCTGATCCCAGATCACCACCCAGATTACGTAGGCGTTTGGCACCAAATATTAAGACAACAATTACCAGAACAATTAATAGTTGTGGAATGCTAGGCATCATAAGTAATTAACCTTCTATTTAGATTTTGTTCGTGAGGCTTTCTCTTCCAGTCCTGAAAGTCCAAAGCGACGACTCAATTCAATTAATATATCCTGCGGCCCTAATCCTTTATGCGCAAGTAAAACCAACGTATGAAACCACAAATCTGCGATTTCATGGACCAAATCAGTACTATTATTACTCTTTGCGGCCAATAGAGTCTCAATAGCCTCTTCGCCAATTTTCTGTAAAATGGCATCATCACCCTCAGCATAGAGTTTTGCAACATACGAACGATCTGTATTGCCGTCCTTTCTTTCTTCAAGCACCTGAGCCAGTTGTTGCAGCGTATGGTCATTCACCCATTTCACCATACATATCGGCCGGATTCTTTAAAACCGGATCTGTTTCAACCCAATATTCCCCTTGCAATTTCTTGAAAAAACAAGACTCTCTTCCTGTATGACAGGCAATACCGCCAACTTGTTCAACCGTTGCCAGCAAAACATCATTGTCACAATCAACACGTAATGCCATTAGCACTTGATTATTCCCAGATGTTTCGCCTTTATGCCACAACCTTTGTCGTGAACGTGAATAATACACCACATTGCCTGTCTCTACAGTTAGCTTAAGTGCTTCAGCATTCATCCAGGCCATCATCAATACCCGACCACTTTGATGATCCTGAGCGATTACTGGAATCAACCCCTGATCATTCCAGGAAATATCTTCTGTCCACATTACAGCCGCACCTCTATTCCACGTGCTCTCATTCGGACTTTAGCCTGCTCTATCGTATATTCACCAAAATGGAAGATACTGGCAGCCAACACGGCGTCTGCCCCCCCCTCCAGGACACCGTCGCATAAATGATCCAAATTTCCAACACCACCCGAGGCGATAACCGGCACCCCTACCGCATCAGATATAGCACGTGTCAGCGGCAGATCAAAGCCAGATTTTGTTCCGTCCCGGTTCATACTGGTTAGTAAGATCTCGCCGGCCCCCAGTTCACCCATCCTAGCCGCCCATTCTACAGCATCCAGACCCGTAGGTTTACGTCCACCATGGGTAAATATTTCCCAACGTGCTGCCTCTCCCGGACGATTCACCGCTTTTGCATCGATAGCAACAACAATACACTGTGAGCCAACTTTATCTGCAGCTAACGACACAAATTCAGGTTGAAACACCGCAGCAGTGTTGATGCCTACCTTGTCAGCACCCGCCATCAACATCAATCGGACATCTTCAACATTACGAATTCCACCACCAACCGTCAAAGGAATAAAAACCTCAGACGCCACATCTTCAACAACATTTACTATAGTTTTCCGGTTGTCTGAGCTGGCTGTTATATCCAGAAAGGTAATTTCATCGGCACCTTGCTCATCATAGTTTCGTGCAACTTCAACTGGATCACCTGCATCACGAATATCAACAAATTGAATACCTTTAACTACGCGTCCATTGTCAACGTCCAGACAGGGAATGATACGTTTGGCCAATCCCACCCTACACCCCCATAAGTTTATCAAGCCGTTGCTGTGCCACTGACAAATCTATAGTCCCCTCATAAAGCGCACGGCCAATAATAACCCCGGAAATTCCGCCTTCAGCCACCTCGTTCAATTTATCAATGTCGTCGTAGTTACTTACCCCACCTGATGCAATAACAGGAATTGTTATCGCATCGGCAAGTGCCAAAGTAACCTCAACGTTAACTCCTTGCATCATTCCATCTCGGGCAATATCTGTATAAATTATGGCCGACACGCCGGATCCTTCGAATTTTTTAGCAAGCTCCTTAGCATCTACGCCCGAACCTTCTGCCCATCCTTCTATAGCCACCATCCCATCACGAGCATCAAGACCGACAATGACCTTGCCTGGAAACAGCTTGCATAATTCATCGACAAATTGAGGCTGTTTAACCGCTTGTGTACCAATAATTACATAAGAAACACCTGCATCTATATACGCTTTTGCAATATCAACGTTACGAATACCACCACCAATCTGTAGTGGTAAATCGGGGTATTTATCACGTACTGCACGTACAACTTCTGCATTTTTTGGTTCACCGGCAAAAGCACCGTCAAGATCGACCATATGCAGTCGCCTGGCCCCAGCATCCAGCCAGCGTCCGGCAACCGCTACCGGGTCGTCTGAAAAGACAGTATCATCATTCATTCGGCCTTGTCGAAGGCGCACACACTGCCCTTCTTTCAAATCAATTGCGGGTATTAATAGCATTAGATATTCCTTAAACCTTAACTTTCCAACGGGCAAAGTTGGACAATAACTTCAATCCGTTTTTAGCACTTTTCTCGGGATGAAATTGGCAGGCAAATATATTATCTTGTGCCAATACCGCAGTAAATTTCTTTCCATAGGTACATTCTCCGGCTATCTGATTTTTATCCATCGGATTTACATAAAAACTATGGCAAAAATAAAAACGGGCATGGTTGTCAATGCCTTCCCAGAGTGAATGAGTAAGTGTTTGTGATACGCAATTCCAACCCATATGGGGAATTTTTAATTTTTGATTTGAAATGGAGTCAACCATCTGCCTGGAAAATTCTTCTGCACTGCCCGGCATAATGTCCAGGCATTTAATACCACTATTTTCAGCACTTTCGCTCATCAGTACCTGCAGCCCCATACAAATACCCAAAAACGGCGTTCCTTGTGCAATACAGGCAATAACAGCTTTATCCATACCTGATTGCTCAAGTTGGCGCATGCAATCCTGCGCAGCTCCCTGGCCAGGACAAACAACGCGGTCGGAATTTGCGATTATCGATATGTCAGAAGTAACTAACACCTCGACCTCACTGTCACAAACATGCGCCAGTGCTTTCCATACTGAACGCAGATTACCCATACCATAATCTATAACTGCAATACGCTGCATAAATGAACCTACAATAATCCTTTTGTAGAAGGAATCATGCCCTGCTGACGATCATCACTTGATACAGCCATCCTAAGGGCCCGTCCAAAAGCTTTAAATATGGTTTCGATTTTGTGATGTTCGTTCAAACCTCGAATATTATCGACATGCAGGCTTACGTTAGCATGGTTGACAAAACCCTGGAGAAACTCCACTACCAAATCCACATCAAAGCTCCCCACTCTGTCACGTTTGAATTCACAAAAAAAGTGCAGACCGGGTCGGCCGGAAAAATCTATGACCACGCGTGACAGCGCCTCATCCAGAGGCACATAGGCATGACCATATCGCATAATCCCACTCTTATCCTCCAGCGCCCGGGTGAATGCCATACCCAATGTGATACCTATATCCTCAACGCTGTGGTGATCATCTATCGCAATATCACCATCACAAATCACCTCAAGATCCATCACACCGTGACGTGAGATCTGATCAAGCATATGATCCAGAAACGAAACTCCGGTTTTAAACTGCCCTTTTCCAGTGCCATCAAGATTCAATTTGACGGTGATCTTAGTTTCCAGGGTATTTCTACTTACCTCAGCAGTGCGGGCTGTCATTCTAGTCTTCCTGTAAGGGTTTTTTAGATCTTTGATAATACACTGATTACTGGGCATGCCCTAATGTATCAAGCCATGTAGCCACAGACTCGGTAAGCTGCTCACCCTTATCTGTGAAATAGTGATTTGCACCACTTAATCGATTCTGCCTTGACTTTGCATTACCCGCTATCGTTAGCATAGACAATCGATCTGGCGCCATTTTCAGCACAGCAGGGAAGTCATCTTCACCAAATAAATCAAAAACGGGAATTTTCATTCTATCCAGAGGAAAAGGTTTTTCCATAAATTGGTTGTAGTCAGTTGCGCCCATGCCCAAGCCAACAAAAGCGTCTATATCAGCAGTACCCCGAAGCTCAATTCTGCGCATTGCCATATGCACTCCACAACTATGAGCCAACAATACGATTTTCTTCAGACCAGCAGCTTTCAGGTATTCAATTCCAGCATCGATTCGATCTGCTGCAGCATCAAATAGAGGCACGTAATCGTAGTATTTCGCCTCCTTTTGCAGTACCGGCATTTGCAAGCTCAATGTTGTCCAACCCTTTTCAGCCAAGCCTGTTCGCAGAGGATTAATAACATCCTGCCAATCGGGGTGAAATCCGCGCCCATGTAGAATAATTACCCCCCCTTTGACTTCATCTGATTCCGTGAGAACAGCGAGAAATTCATGATCATTTGAATTTAATTCAATGGGATCGCCATCGAAAATCATATCAACGATTTGCTCCTTCAATCGTTGCTCACGAGCCAGATCACCAGCCCCCCAAGTGGAAGAGACAAAAACCAAAATAACCAACGACATGGAAATTAATACCAGCAGTTTCACAAATTAATCCTCGTTTTTACCAAAGCTTACCTGAATCCGTTACATCAAAGGTGGATATTGTGATTCTTTCACTTGCTTCTGGACACACACATTGCACGTTTTGGCGCACATGAGTAACCGCTTACTTTGTTTGTAGCCAAAAAGTGCAAGGACTATTATTAATTAACGCTACTTTCATATCTGCTGCAAAGCGACCTGTCTGCACATTTTCATGATTATTACGTGCTTTAACTACAAAACGGTCAAAAAATCATTTGCAATTATAGTCTAGTGTTTCATATAGTTGACTAAATCCCACGATCAATTAAAAATGTATCCATAAATTATCTCCGGTTTAATTTATACCTGACCAGAATCATACCTGACAAAAATCAAGACAGATTTGCTAATACCTGCAGTCGCTGACATACATAAAAATACACAGCCTTCGGCATCAATTAAAATAAAAATAATCAATTGATATATAGCTTTAAGTAAACATATTTAAAAACAATACATTGGGAGAATTACTATAGTAAACCCTATAGTAATTGTGGTTTTATTCCTACATAAATTTCAGTATTACCCTACACGAAGCAAAGGCTTTTTCCCGTTTTATTTCTACTTCAAAAAATGGATACTATGTCTGCGGTGAGGGCGAAGTAATACCGCTAATGGATGCAGTTCACGGTAGAACTGGAATTACAGGAAGTTCTGTGAGTAGGGAATCTCTCTAGGTTACAGACCGTGTTGCCTAAATTTCAAGGAAGACTGGCCCCGGCAGGAAGCTGGGGTTTTTTTTTGCGCATTTCAGAACAAACCCTACAAATCATAGAGTTCTCCAGTAAAAAAAGCCATTTTTTTCACTAGAAAACTCTTGACCTCATTCCATACCTAATACCAGGCCAGGAGGCACAGATACTTGCTGGCAAAGCGCTATGGCGTTAACCTATATCCATATGCCTAATCCGAAACAACATACAATTCCAAAAAATCTATTGAGGCAGGTTGGCCGGGCGATCAGTGATTTTCAGATGATTAATGATCACGATAGAATCCTGTTAGCGCTTTCTGGAGGAAAAGACTCGCTTTCGTTACTGCACATATTGAGACATTTTCAGCGTTGTGCCCCAATAACATTTGATCTAGCCGCTATAACCCTCAACCCTATGATTGAATCCTTCGATCCTTCTCCACTGAAAGACTACTTAAAGAAATTTAATATAAAGTACTTTTATGTTGAGGAACATATGGAAGAGCTTGCAAAGTCTCATATGAACAATAACTCTTTCTGTGCATTTTGTTCCCGTATAAAGCGCGGAATAATTTACCGCATTGCACGGACGCATGGTTACAACCTTATCGCAATGGGGCAACATCTTGATGATTTGGCTGAAAGTTTTTTGATGTCAGCATTCCATGGTGGACAAATAAGAACCATGAAAGCGCACTATCTCAATGATGCTCAGGATCTACGTATTATTCGACCAATGGTTTATGTACGAGAGCATCAAATCGCGGATTACGCAGCGCAAAGTAAACTACCCGTAATACAGGACAGCTGCCCAGCTTGCTTTGCAATGCCTACACAACGCCAACATATGAAACAACTTTTACAAAAAGAAGAAAAGTCCAATATTCAGCTGTATAGAAGCCTACTCTCCACCCTCAAGCCAGTGATGAGTACAGGCTGTGATAAAGCCATCTTACACGCCGAAAACAATAAACAGGCAAAAGCAGGTTAGTGTAGTGATTGAGCGAATCGAATTGAATGCAAGCCCCGAAAGGATGATGCGTCTGTATATCCAGGAGCTTGCACTGCATGGCACAGGGAATCACGAGTTCAGCTATGTTAGTTAAATAAATCGATTATTCATCTAAAATGATCAGTGAATCTGACTCAATGCAGCTCTCCCTCGCTACGACCTTGATTCCAGGACGACTGCCCTGGAAGAATCCAGGCCCAGTTCACCAATAATGAAACAACGCACAATTAACGCCCTGATTGGACTATTGTCTCTACTACCACTACAGATACAACACGCATTCGGTTCGCTTTTAGGAACGCTATTTTGCAAGATCTCAAGCCGTGAACGCGAGATATCCATGATCAATCTGAAACTTTGTTTTCCAGATAAAACAGATCAATGGTATAACAAAATCATCAGACAAAGCCTTCAGCACACAGGCAAAGCACTGTTTGAAATAGGTGCAATGTGGCGCTGGCAAGAGAGCAATTTATGCAATCTGGTCATTTCTACAGTAAATGAAGAGGTACTGATAAAAGCACTCAATCAAGACAGAGGCGTTATTCTGGCCAGTCCGCACATTGGAGCCTGGGAACTAATCAGCATCTATGTCGGATCCCAACACCCTATGATCAATATGTTCCGCCCTTCACGTATGAAGGTTTTCGACCCCATTATTCGTACAGCCCGGGAAAGATTTGGTCAAAAAATGGCGCCTACTAATGCAGCAGGCGTAAGAATGATCTTAAAAGCACTCTCACAAAAGCAGATTGTCGGCATTCTGCCTGATCAGGAGCCAGACAGAGAAAACGGCATCTTTACCCCTCTGTACAATACACCTGCCTGCACGATGACACTGCTAAGCAAATTGGCGAATAAAAATCAAGTTCCAATAGTCTTTTGTGTTATGAAACGCTTGAAAAAAGGTTACGAACTGCATTATCTTGATCCGGTAGAAGACTTTCACAATCGCGATATTGTCATTGCCGCTACAGCTGTTAACCAGGCAGTGGAACGTTGTATCGCTATTGCGCCGGAACAGTACCTCTGGAGTTACAAACGATTCCGTTTGTTACGAGAAGGTGGAAAACGATCATACAGGATTAAGGGTTAAAGCAAGCGGCATAAGGAATAAAAAATACACACAGCCCATTAATCAGCTGGCAAAAATTCTTGTCTCAATAGTGTAATTATATTGTCTGACTCATAGATCCATTGACTCTGTCCTTTATCATTATTAATCCGCAAACAAGGCACCTGATACTTACCGGCTTCAGATTCAAGCTCCTGCTTTGCGACTACATCAGATTTCACATTCAAAGTCGTTATATTTAATCCCAATCTCTTAGCTTCCCGGCGGACTTTTACACAAAATGGGCAGGCTTTAAGCTCGTATATCCGATATTGCCGCAAACGCGCATCAACCTGTTTTTGATCATTCTCAGACCGTACCAAACTTTTTGGTGTTGTTAACCAATCAACAAATAGAATTACTCTACCTAGAATATAACGAATTAAATACACCCAATTGTCCTCTTTTGCAGTCCTGCTATTCTACATTAGCCAAAGCATAATCCGCAAATAAAAAAGTACAATTACCATGGCGTAAATTAGCATATTAAACCTGTTTTTTTTGCAATATGGCGGTCAGAGGGTTTTTCAACGGACCGTAAAGGCTACACCGCGTAGATCAATGGAAATTCCCATTAAGGCAAGTCCGGCATGCAATGATAGAGTTGTGTGTTCAATTGCTCTAAAATAAAGCGCTTAATTTACTCACTGGCGAGTGAAATTTTGACGTAGCTGTTAGAGTACGATTATACTTGATTTATTAGATGTTTAGATAGAGAAATTGGCTATTTAAGCCCACGGATTCAGGTTGTTAGCAAATGACTTTAACTTTAATAAATGCTTTTAAAAAATGGATAACATCATGAATAAGTTTGGAATACATGCGCTTGTCTGGGCTGGAGGATGGACTCATGAAGAATGCATCCAGGCGATTGCACAAACAGCCGAAATTGGTTATGACTATATTGAGATTCCAGCGCTGGACCCTAGCTCAATTGACGTGAACTTCACACAACGTCAGCTCGAAAAAGCGGGTTTGGGGGTTACACTGTCACTTGGTCTGGCACCAGAGGCGGATATTTCCAGTGAGGACAGTCAACAGGTTGCCCGGGGAGAAGCAATACTTAAAGATGCTGTTACCCTTGCTCGCGATATTGGCTCTGCTCATGTCTGCGGCATCCTCTACTCCGCCTTTACAAAATATTATCATCCCCCCACTGAAAAAGGGATTGAGAATTCCATTGCCGTCCTTCGTCGCGTTGCTGAGCAAGCCCGGAGCAGCGATATATCGATCGGGTTGGAAGTTGTTAATCGCTATGAGTCAAACGTACTCAACACAGCAGCTCAGGGCGTAGCAATGTGTAAGCGTATTGGATCAGAAAACGTCAAGGTTCATCTCGATACCTATCATATGAATATCGAAGAGAATGATATTATGTCTGCCATTATAGACACGGGGGGCTATTTAAATTATTTTCATGTCGGAGAATCTCATCGAGGATATCTTGGATCAGGTTCTCTCAATTTTGACAACGTTTTTCGCGGCATCGTTTCTTCTGGCTACTCCGGCCCAATCACTTTTGAATCATTCTCCTCTGCTGTCGTGAACAAAGAGCTTGCCAGTATTCTTGGTGTCTGGCGGAATCTTTGGAGTGATAGTTATGATTTGGCCGTTCATGCAAAATCTTTTATGGATACACAACTGAAAAGTGCCCGTGAATCGATTCAGGCGTCAAAATAATGCTCAATATAAATTACAAATCTTGCTTGCTCACTTGACAAAACCTGAATAAATAAGCAGCTGAAGAAGCATCGCTTGCAGGTAATGGTCATCCCATTGGCAAAAGCGGTAACACCAAGACACCGTTTTTAGCAGTTTCCCTTCGAGCAGAGCTGTGTTGACGACATATCGTCTGATTGAGATATACTCCTGCTATTCTTAAACTTTGGAAAAAACACATGGGTAGGACAATTATTCTTGTCAGCCTGTTATTCCAGCATCTGGCCTTTGCAGAAATATCTAAAAATACGATAGCGCAAAATAAGCTGCTGCAAAAACACCCGTCTCCCTATTTACGTTCTCACGCCAATGATCCGATAAACTGGCAACTGATTAGACAAATTAAAAAAGGTGGTGATAAGCCTGTTTTTATCTCCAGCGGATACGAAGCATGTTACTGGTGTTACCGAATGAAAGTCGATACATTCAGCAATAACGCATTAGCAAAGAAGATCAACAAGACATTTACTGCCATTATAATTGATCGTGAGATTCATTCACAGATTGATCAACAACTTCAGGTTTTTGTAACAGAACAACGTGGCTTTGGTGGCTGGCCCCTTAATGTTGTGCTAACACCTGATGGAGATCCAATTTTAGGATTTTCTTATACAGATGCAAAATCCTTCGAAAATCTGGTTGATTCATTTGCAGTCAAATGGAAAGAAGACCAACGCAAAATAACTAATATAGCGCTGGAGTTTAAACAATCTCGCTTTAAAAAATACAAAGATCTGGATACCACACTCGAAACAGTAAATCCCCAGGCGCTTTTGTTAAACTTTCTTAAGCAAATCAGTAAAGTTTCTGATGTTGAATATGGCGGTTTTGGTGATAGTGAGAAATTTCCCAATACCGTACAACTCAGCGCCCTATTGGATTTATATTCAATCAACCCTGACAAACCGTTGGCATCGTTTCTTGAACTCACTCTGGATAATATGCTGCATGGTGGCATACGCGATCAACTGGCAGGTGGATTTTTCCGCTACTCCGATCATCAAAATTGGCACGCGCCACACTATGAGCAAATGCTATATACGCAGGCGCTGATGGGTAAGCTTTTGATAAGGGCGGGGCAAGCGTTAAAAAGGACAGGCTATTTGATTGCTGGCAAAGAAGTGCTGTTAAACATGGTTTCCCGTTTCAGAGAAAATGGTCGTTTTTATCACGCATCATTGTCAGCTGTCGGTGAGGACAAAACATCAGGTGGATATTACCTCTGGACCAAGGTTGAATTAATACAACTCTTGGGAAAGAACTGGCGGCAAAAGGTCAAGAACAGATTGCCTTCTGACAGCAGGCTCGTCTTACCCTTACTTATTGAGCCAGACCCCAGAGAAACGAAAAATATTCTGCTGGAGGCCCGCAAAAAAAGAGTCCAATTGGTTGACGACAAAAAACTACTGGCATGGCAGGGTCTGGTACTTTCCGGCTTATCTTATGGCGCTCAAATGTCACCAGAGCTGGCAAAAGCGGCAGAAACACTTGCTGGCAATCTCTTCTCGTTAATTGACAACGGGCAGCTAAGTCGGGTAATTACCCGCGATAATAAAGATGACACATATAATGACCTGGAAAGCTTGGTTTATGTTGCGCAGGGCATGTTTGATTGGTGGCAACTCAGTGCAGACCGCACTGCGCTGGATTCAACTAAAAAACTGTTACTGAAAGCTTACCAGAATTTTTACAAAGACGGTCGATGGCTAGCATCAAATGAAAATTGCCTACTGACAACAACAGCGACACTCGCAATCGCCGACACACAACTACCCTCACCCACCGCGTTATGGTTATCATTGTCATGGACGCTGGCAGATATCGACAAATCATCCGAGCTGCTTATATCACTTGCAGATAAAGCAGGCGATCGCCTGCCTTCAGCTTTAAGTGATAATACATTCTTTCATGCAAGCCTGTTATCGACTTTAATAATTCGCCAACTACAGTTTAAGCGTAGTCACAAATGAGAAATCTACGAATGTCACGCCAAACCTACTCCCCATTGTATGGCTGGTTACTTATCGTAGGCATTATGGGATTTGGATTCTATCTGCTTTGGGATTACAAACTTCTGCAGCGCCTTTTAACGGACGATGTCACCTATCTATCCACATTCATTTTATTGCTCTTTTGTGCAGTCACCTTCTATCTGGGTATAGCTGCATGGCGATTGGCAAGACAAAATCATTTTGTAGTGCATGCAAAGACGCCAAAAATAAACAACGCTGAATCATTGGCATTGGAGGATGATATTTGGGTGGTCGAGCATTTGAACCTAGTAGATAGGCAACGCCGCAACAAAAGCAATGATTCTGAAACCCTGTTAGCTCGATTGATTGAGCGGGTGCATAGAGGTCATACATCCGGCTGGTTTTTATCCGACATACTCATGCGACTTGGACTGATTGGCACCGTGATTGGTTTTGTACTGATGTTAAGTACAGTTTATAAACTAAAAAACACAGACATTGACACTTTGCAACAGCTATTGGCCACGATGGGCAGTGGCATGCAGGTTGCACTTTTTACAACCCTGACAGGATTAGGGACGGCCTTGTTAGTTAGTATCCAATGTCAATGGCTGGATTATTGTGCCGACAAGCTGGTTAGCCAGATTATCAAGCTGAGTATGCAATCCCCAGAAGACAGGCCAATATAAATGGCAAGTCTTTTTAAAAAAGCCAGACAAACACCAAAGGTGGATCCATTTATTGATTTGCTTTTTAATACCTTATTGGGTTTTAGCTTTTTATTCCTGGTGAGTCTGTTATTTATTAACCCGGAGCAGGACCGTGCCAGTGTGGAAAAACAGGCCGAGTATATTATTTCAGCAACCTGGCCCAAATACCTTGCTGATGACATTGATCTTTGGGTACGGGGTCCTGCGGGTCAGACCGTATCGTATCTGGCGAAAGAAGCCGGTTGGCTGCATCTTGAGCGTGATGATCGTGGAGAAGTCAATGATACGTTAATTATAAACGGGCAAAAGCAGATCCATCCGATCAACCAGGAAATCATCACGATACGCAATCGCCAGGCCGGTGAATATATTGTTAACCTCTATTATTATAAATCAGAATCAACACCACCGATTCCAGTAGACATTCGCATAGACAGAATTAACCCAAAATATAAGACCGTGTTCCGGGAAACCGTAGCGCTTGATAAAATCGATCAGGAAATTACCGCTGTGCGTTTCACCATTGAAGAGAACGGCGATGTACTGGAAATTAACAAACTCCCTGCGGTTCTAACACCTTATGCATTGGAGCATATACCTGCACTTCTACCAGATTTGCAGGAAAATTAATGACTCAACAACTCGCTTACCAGATACTGCTGGGCTTTAGCTACGTGCTACCTTTGTTTCTTGTGATTTGGCTATGGTTTGGAAGTAAACTGGGAAATAAAAGCAAGCTAGTGATCAGTCTGCTATTACCTTTATTGTATTATTTTCATTGGACAGGGTTAAAACAAAGCAAAGGCTGGCCTGCTGATACGCAGTTACCAGAGCGATTCGAGTTAATAAGCGCTGATGTGGTTGAACCAAACACACTTAAAGACGTAACCGGCAACATTCATTTGTGGGTTCGCACAAAAAACCATGCAGCTCCACGCGCCTATGTCTTACCCTACTCACGGGCATTGCATAAAATGCTTTTTGAAACCAAGCAAAAAATTAATGCCGGGCGTGCGCAGATGGGATTAGTCTATGAGAGTGGGTCAGGTGGTAGTGGTGCCAATTTAGGTAGCGGATTAAAGCTGAATTTTAAAGATACGCCGCGTAGCCATTTACCGCCTAAGAAGTAGTTTATTTTTTGTCACCTGCCAAGGTTCAGTTTCAAGTGGTAGCAATCTGATGCAACAAAACTGACAAGCATATAACCCACTTTCTCATTTGGGGAAAAATATGCAAATCAGTGTCTGTACCAAAATCTAGACATTGGTACAGAAACACACCGAAGAAGAATCAAATCACCTATCATCAGGTGACATATTTGAGTTAAATAAATGACAGATAAATGCTCAATATAGCCACAGTGATAGCAATACCGACTATCCCCAACAAGATTGTACTTGTATGGTTATTCCGCCAACCCCGCATTATCCAATAGCTTTGTAAACCAATCACACCGGCTGACGCGCCGTAAGCAATAAAAAGCCCTTTTTGATCAATCTCCGAAGTTACAATCAACATATAGTAAAAAACAAACGCCACAGTAATAGGTGTTAGCGAAAATATCCAGTCCTGTACCTCTCCCTGGCCTCTTTTAGTATTTAAAAATTTCTTAAACTTATTTGTACTGGTCATTTAATAACGCCTTGAGAATTAAAAGTGCGCGGATACTAACACAACTTAATTGCACTAAAACCAACCTAGATTAGTCTCGAGAATTAAAATTTTGTAAGTAAGAGGAGCCTTTCTTTACAGTCTCAAATACTCGCTTGAAAGACAGCAAATGTTACAGTCGGATACCTGGAGATACGACTGTTGACTGATTTTACAAAATACATCTATTAGCATGACCGTGCTGTTTCATTGGTGGGTTCGCTGCGCTTTTCAACCAACTCTTAGACTCATAGCTATTGACCGATCCTGTCCACTGATTTCCAGAACGTTCACTGTATCGGAGTACTAACTTGAATAAAACACAAGCAATTACCGTATTAACTTTGCTGAGTTTGACATCAGCTTGCAATAGCAATTCCAGCTCACCCAATCCCGATGAACCCGGGCAGCCCGAACACATCATTACCAGTAAAAACTACAAACGACTCGATTGCGCCCAGCTGACCAGCACAGAAGTAGTGGCTAATTTTCTAAAGGATACTTCGTTGGAGTGTGGTTTGGTCACACTACCTGCAGATTGGTCAGCGGCCCCTGGTGGTCAGGAAATTAAGTTAGCTGTTTACAGCATACCCTCTACAGCTGAAAAGCCTACTGCGGATCCCATTGTCTATTTGGAAGGTGGCCCTGGCGACGCAGGTGTTGCGCTGGTGCCGAATCTTATCAGTGGAAATGCCTCCTACTTGCGGACACGATCAGATATAGTGGTGATTGATCAGCGTGGAACCGGATTTTCACAGCCCGCACTTTTTTGTCCTGAAGTCTTCGAAGCAGTTAAAAATAATACTGATATAACCGCCGCCCACCTCACCTGTCGTAATCGATTTATTAATTCAGGCGTTCACATTGCAGACTATACCAGCCACAACAATGCGCTTGACATTAGCGCCGTGCGCCAGGCTCTGGGATATGAGCAGTGGAACCTCTACGGCCTATCCTATGGTACAAGACTCGCCACGACTGTAATGCGTGACGCACCAAAGGGGATAAGGAGTGTCATTCTGGACTCTGTGTTTCCAGTCCAAGTCAATGGCTTAAGCGAAATACCTTATACGTATTACTGGGCTATTGAACAAATAGCGAGCAATTGTTCAAATGAAACTCATTGCAGCGCAAAAGTAGCAAATCCTATAAGTCTGATTGAAAATGGCATTGAGCGCCTTTCAGCAAATCCTCTGGAAGACCTGAGTGCCGCTGACTACGTTGAATTTCTTGGCAGTTCGATTGCAGAACCCAACCTTATGTCAATAGTTGGAACCGTGGCACAGGGTACAGATCAGGAACTGGAGGCATTGATTGCAGAAGTATCTGAAGATGATGACGAGGAAGATATCGACCTTACCCAGATACCCGCTGCACTTTACCCTTTTTTAGCAGATGCAAAGGGCATGCGCTATTCTGTTGCCTGTGCAGAGGAGTATCCCTATCTTGATCACAAAGCCAGCCCTGACATTTCCAGTCACTTTCGTCAAAGCACTCAAGCCATAATAAATGATGCCGAAAGACCTTTAAATGGTGCATTATGTCAAGTCTGGAATACACCACCTGCTGGCGATATTGAAACACAAGCCATCAGTAGTGATATCCCCACACTCATTCTGGCTGGCACTGCAGATATTTCAACGCCACCGGAGTGGGGGAAAATCGCTGGCAAAACATTATCAAAATCACAGTACGCAGAATTTGCAGGTCTGACGCATGGCCTGCTAGGCAATAATACCTGCGTGAACGACATCACCCTGGATTTTTTCAATGCACCCAATTCAATCATAAATCAAACATGTATTCAGAGCCTTCCAGATGTAGTCTATTTAGTAGAATAATTGAAAATCGCAAGCCCAGTCAATAACAATGAAGATGCAACTTTATTTGTAGCCAGGGAAGGCTGGTATTTTGTATGAAACACTACACTAATTTCGCTTTCACCTCACTGAGTTCAGTAGATGCACTATGCAGACGCCTGGCAAGTATGCGTATAATCTCCACAGCCATCTCGGGTGACCCACTCAACAGTTGTAAAAACACATCCTTGCTGATTTTCAAGGCACTTACATCATCACTGGCCTTTACTGTTGCTGTTCGTGGCTCATCACAAAGAATTGACATTTCACCAATTATGTCATTTTTGCTTCGTGTAGCAACCAAAATAGGGTCGCCTTCAGTCTTGACTAACACCTCCACAATGCCTTTGGTTATTAAATAGGCGCTATCACCCAAGTCTCCCTGATTATACAAAGTATCACCGGGGCCAAAATTTAGTTGCTGGCTGGTGAAAGCCAGCAACTTTAACTTAGCGGAATCCAGATTCGCAAATAGTTCGATATTACGTAACATGGACGCCTCTTTATTAAGCATTATAGTACCTCTTGCCTATTACCTTGCTCATGGTCAATCATGCAGATATCAACATTTTATGAAACCATGATTTATTCGCCAATAACTGTGAATAACTGCCCCGCTCTAAAATTCTACCGTCACCGAGTAACAATATGTGGTCAAAATCCTCGGCAAGATTCGCCTGAGTGCTTATCCAGATTAAGCCTTTATTACGGACAAGTTTTTGAATATTCTTAAGTACCTGTTGTTCCTGGTCAGCCTCCAAAACACCCGCCGCCTTATTCACAATTAGGATATCCGGGCGCTTGATAAGACATCGTAGCAAAGCCACTTTTTGCCTTTGCTGTAAAGACAACTTCGACCCGCCTGTTCCAATATCATAATTCAAACCCACTTTTATAATTTCATCCCGCAGATCAAGGTCCTCTACAACTTTGTGCAATACTTCGCTAATGAGTGGTTGCGCTCGTGCATTAGCAAACATCGGTTTGCCAAATAAAATATTATCTTGCAACGTTGCTTGTGCATTGTATTGATCAACATCAAAGAACTCGATTAATTCCTTTAACTCATCTGGCAAATCAAGGCGGAACTTCAGTCGAGCCTGCAACAGACGGGCTTGTATTTTATCATCAATCAGATCCAGGCGGTGCCGCGCCGGAACCAATTTAAAAGCCAGGCTAAGAAACTTTCCCTTGTCACCCTCTTCCAATGATTCCATACCACGGCTCTCAATTCGCGATAATAAAACCTGATAATCGGGTAAATCATTTTCGCGGATAAACGAAAATTGTTCAAAGAACTCATGTTCGGGAGGCAGATCTGCAAAAAGCTCAATCATTGTATCGGCTATTTTATAGCCAATCTCATGCAATTCATCCAGTAAATTCACATCCTGCAATACCTTCAAGACAAACTCATGGTTAACAAGATACTCAATACTCCTCGAGTTGTTCCTGGGTGTCCCAAACAACAAATTTTCTGCAACACTGGCACATGCATTGTATTTTCGTTGATCGTATTGTTCAATTACATGCTCGATATCTCCTCGCTCTATACGCCGTTGCACTTCAGCCCTGGCATGCAATATTTTCTCAACCAAATCTGGTTTTGAGTACGCATTGATAGTACTGCGTAAACCTAAATGATAGATATCGGTTTGCAGTAACATTTCTTGCAACAGGTTGATGATTTGCGTATCCAGGCCTTGCGAATCTATTACTCCGGCAGCCTTATAGTCTATCCAATCAACCTGACGATCATCTGTGCTATTGCCTGATGCAACAGCATCACGAACTTCATACTCGTCGCGTTGTCTCGTGGATGATGATTCGCCTAATGGCCGGTGCTTCAATCCATAGGTTATGTTGTCGCGAACACTACCGGCAAACAGATATACGTTTTGTCCAACGTAACTCACAAGGCGCCCGGTAATTGACAACGGTTGCTGCGCCAAATCCAAACCATTAATTCTAATTTGACCGCTATTGGGGCTTATCAATCGTGCCAATAGACGTGCAAGCTCATCTTTACCAGAACCAATGGCACCTAATAACAGAGTATGCTGGTAGGTATCAATCTTGAAATTCGCGCTATCAACCAGCTTCACCGCCTCTTCCTCGCTGTAGCTGATATTGCTCGATACAATTTCGCCAGCTAAGGACGCAGTGGATTGTGCATCAGCATCTATGAGTGCTTCAGATAACATATTCGAAGGACAAAAATTCTCTACTACCTGGCTATACTTGGCTTGAATCACTTCCTTTACTTGATAATATTTCAGTAATTCCTTCCATGGGTTAATCAGATCTTTATAGGCAGCGAGTACGGCTACTAAGGCACCTAAAGACAGCTCTCCCTGAATAACAAAATAACCCCCAACCGAATAGAAAAAAAATGGCGTAATCTGAGCCAGAAAATTATTTAGAAATTTTATGAAAAATTTCTTCTTATACACCTCATAGCGAATTCTATAGATGAGTCCCAGTTGTTCTGATATTTCCGCCCGTTCATAATGCGATGTATCATGCGCAATAATTTCTGTTATGCCTGAGACCGAATGACCAATTTGCTTTGCCAGTTGGCGTGCTGCCAGAACACGCTGTCTGGATAATGTGTTCACCTTAAGCTGTAATTTAGGTATCAACCACATCTGGAAAGGGTAAAGCGCGGTTGCCGCAAAACCCAGTAAAACATCCTGATTAAAGATAAAGAACAGATAGGTGATTAACAATCCGCCCTGAAATGCCGGCAAAGAAAATGATTCACCAATAAAGCCCCCTAGCGGTTCAGTTTCAGCCACCACCATAGGGATCACCTCAGCCTGTGATACTCGCTTGAAATGGGGCAAAGGAAAACGCAACAAGCGCAAATAAAGCTGGTATCGCAACCGCCGTAACATGCGTTCACCGAGTATACCGCGATAGACATTAATAACGTATTTGAAACCACCATTTATGCCTACCAGCAATAAAAAAACGCTGGATAAAATTAACAGATAATTTATTGAACCAAACTGCATACCTAACAGCATTTTTGCGCTGTCTGCATCGCCAAGCGCCTCATTAATAATAATTTTTGGAACTTCCAGAGAGAGGTAAACAAACGGCATTGAGGCCGCTGTCAGCAGTATTAGTGCTATCTGGCTACGTACGCTGTATTTGAGAATAAATTGATAGAGTGATTGTTCCATTGTCTTGTCATTTTAACCGAACCTTAGCTATCCGATTATACGTTCTGGATGTACTCAATTTGTATAGATTTTCTGGCAATTATGGCACTACATGACAAGAATATTACAATCTTGCCTGGCGTGCAGCGTTATAAGATTGATACGCAGTACAATGAACATGACGGAATGTTAGATCTGAGCAATATCGAAACGAGCGAATAAAAGCAGTGCAATGTTAAACAGATCAGGTTACCACCGCTATTTTACCTATGCGGATTTCAAGTCAGAAAACAAATCCCTTACCGACTCTCCAAGCCATGCAGCGATCACACGTTGAGCGCCTGCCGGGACTAACTCAGATTCGGCTAACCAATCGTCAACAACTTGATTTTCAACATCAAAGTAAGGATATAGATCTGTTGCGTTTTTACCCTTATCGGCCATAATCTTATTCACATTTCTGGCATATCTTGCTTTTTCGATCACTGAATCACCGCGGAATAAGCGGGTGCCAGCATTCTCAATCGTGCTAATAGCCGCCTCAGACATTAATCCTGCAACCAATGAAACGAAGGATATAAAAAATGCATTAAGCTGAGTGCCTCCATCTGGCTGCGCTGGCAGGCTGGATGCCACACTAACACCTGCTTTAGTGATCACATAAACACCAATGGCAACCACGGCACCCAGCAGTGGACGAAATAAATAAAAACTGATGGGCTTGTCTTCACCGCTAAAGAATATTTGTGTAACCGCATCTACACATCCGTATGGATAAATGGCCATCAACGGCCAGCTCTATCGCCATCGAAGGATTTGGAGGTGCGGCAAGCTGCCCTGTTCAATAAACAATCCAAGAAAGCACAATCGAACAACGAAATAGTCTGATCCATCGTTTCTTTCCCAAGGGGACATACTTTGTAAATGCCAGCCACTCACAGGCTAATTGAGTCGGGAAATTGTTGAAGAATAAATCTCTTAAGTGTTTAAATTACCGTACATCTTATGAGGTCTTCGAAAATCAGAATAGTGCGCTTTTTATTTGAATGTGGCTCAGTACAGTGTCCTTCCTCTTGACCTGTCGGGTAATAGGTTCATTGATATACCCCAAGTTTACCAACTATTATAGGTTAGGCGAGTGCGTCAGTCCTTGAACTGTTAGTCCCCTATCTATCAGACTCGCTTGAGACTTAATCATTAGTCTGGGTTTGTTTACTGATTATTCAAACCAAAAATCCGAGCTTCTGATAATAAATAAACCAAGGAAAATTAGCAGTGTTGATTACTTACCTAGTAGAAATATTTTTTGTGTTGACAAAACAATCAGTATCCATTATAAACACAATACACATGCAAATTATATATGATATGTATTTATATTCGAGTCAGTCGATGTTAGCAACTAAGGGGTGGATTCAGTTGGATAGTCGATCCAAGCCTTTCAGCAAAACATATTCAAGGAATTGACTCTCGATATATAAATAGTTCGAATTTGGTTGCGATGAAACGCAGCAATTCCGCTCATAAAATGCAACTAAAGGAATGACTCAACATGTATAAACAACACGAATTTAACCACAAAGAAATGCAGCACTTCTATTCACAACTTAATAATGATGGGTATTTATATATCGATGATTTACCAGATGACTTCGAACATTTTAATTTCTCTCAAGAGTTCGGTAAATTAACACCTCAGTATGATGGAGGTATCATTTGGTCAATCAAAGCAGATCCCAAATACGACGATCATTACCATTCTCTTAATACAAAAAAATTAAGTCCGCATACAGAATGCTACGAGTTCGAGGGGTTGCCACCTAAGTATCTTGCGCTATGGTGTAAACAGCCTGCAAGTTGCAATGGCGGACAAACCACGCTGTTTGATGCGCACTCGTTTCTTAGCTCACTGCAAGACAATGATCTTGCCGTGGTAAAAAGTCAGAAGGTTAGTTTTGTATCCAGTTCTGGTATTCAGTCCAGTGCCCTTGGGCGAAACGCCAAACATCCTTTGATAAGTGATGAGGTGAACGATAACGGGCGTGATCTGGTCAGGTTCAGTCGCAATTGTATGCAAACTGAGTCGTCAGTCATCAATAAAGTCGCAGATGATCTGGTTGATACTTTCGAAGAAGACCACGTATCTGTAACTTGGTCGAAAAACGCATTTCTTATTTGGGATAATCATAGGATGTTACATTCCCGTACAAGTTTTCAAGATAAAAAAAGAGAATTACGGCGCGTATGGTTAGTGCCAAAGAGGGTGTAGCACCTAATTCTATAATGCAGATTAGTGTGTGGTTTCATTACAATTTGTTGCGGTTATTAGTTTGTACGCAAAGGTTTAGAATTATGGAAGACTCAAAGCTAGTGAGCCAAAACAAAATATATGGATATCGAGAACTTTTAGAACAGCAGGGTTATTTATATTTGCAAAACCTCGGTGATTCGTTTGATTTCCTAAATTTTGCTCAAGAATTTGGTCCGTTGCTACGTCAGTATGACAAGAAAGTGATTTGGTCTATTAAAGCTAAGGATGGATTCGAAGATAGTTACCATTCAATGAATACCAATGAATTAACACCTCATACTGAATGCTATGAATTTGATGGCATACCACCAAAATATTTGGTTCTTTGGTGTGTAGAGCCAGGTAGCCAGGGAGAAGGTGCCACCTACCTCTGCGATGTGTTGTCCCATATCCTCAATCAAATTAGTCCGCTTGAACGCTCAAAACTGGAAACCACTTCACTTAGATATTTTTCAACGTCTGGTTTGGTTAAAGAAGACCTGGGGCGTGAAGCGTTTCATCCCTTGTTGAGTTACGAGAAACACAGAAAGCCCGTAATTCGGTTTTCAGAGCAGTGTATGGATTACGCAGCTGAGCTTCATGTTGAAGGCGCAATCCTGGAGCTAAACTCCTTTATTGAAAATAATAAGTTATCAATCGACTGGACTAAGAATTCATTTCTTATTTGGGATAACCACCGAATGGTTCATTCCAGAAGTAGTTTCAGCAATAGGGAACGGGAACTTAAACGGTTGTGGATTGCAGCGGCCTGACTCTTTGGTCACCTTGTACTGAACCGGGGTAGGGTATAAATATGCCGCTCAAACACGTTTTACTGGCAGTTTTCGTCGCGATGATCTGGGGGTTTAATTTCGTTGTAATCAAGGCTGGTCTTGATTCTTTCCCGCCATTACTATTTTCCGGAATGCGATTTGTTGTGGCAGCCATACCCGCCGTGTTTTTTATTGGCCGGTGCGGCAACTCATGGTGGCTTATAATAAAAGTTGGAGTCGTGCTTGGCATACTACAATTCGGTTTTCTTTTTGTGGGTATGTATATGGGTATGCCTGCCGGCCTGTCCTCTTTGGTTTTGCAATCGCAGGTTATATTCACCGCTATACTATCGGCTTATCTGCTAAACGATAGGCCGAATCAGATCCAGATTGTCGGCCTGATTATAGCTGCATCGGCACTCGTGTTGCTAGGGATGCAACAGGGATCCTCTGCGACGTTTATGGGTTTTATACTGGTCGTTGCAGCAGGTTTAGCCTGGGGTATCTATAACATTATGCTCAAGCAGGCAGGGCAGATTAATATGGTTGGATTAATGATCTGGCAGTGCCTAATACCACCGATTCCCTTGTTCATAATGTCTGCAATCTTTGAGCATGGACAGAAAAATCAATTATTACAAATCGGCTGGTCTGGCATAGCAGTTCTGCTCTATACCGGCTTGTTATCCACTGTTTTTGCATACGTGGCTTGGGGTTGGCTAATAAAGAAGAACACTGCTAACAAAGTTGCACCTTTCGCTTTTTTAGTGCCCATTTTCGGTATCACTTTTTCTTCTTTCACCTTGGGTGAAGAATTAAAGGTTGAGGCGATTTATGCTTCAATCGCAATCATATTCGGCCTGAGTCTGATTGTATTCAGTAAACAAATCCGGTTTACTCGGAGAAATGCCTGATATGAACTTTATATGCAACCCAGGTGCATCGGCGGTACTACAATGAAGAAGGCACATCTTGTTGTACTGTACATTTACAGTCCTAGCCGTTTGTCTCATATTCGAAAGATCAGATCATTGAGAAATGAATTTGAAGTCACTATTTTGCACGCAAAAGTTCCTTACCTGGATTACATACACGAGTTCTGTCACCATGCCATTGCCGTGGACACAACCAATTCTGATGAGAATTTCGCGTCGATTGCCCAGCAGCTATCCCTTTTGCCAACACCTGATGCCGTTATTAATTTATCTGAACCCTTTTTGCCTATTCACTCTCGCCTGTGCCAGCACTTTGCTTTGCCGGGACCCTCGGAACAAGCTGTCGAGGTCGGGCGTAATAAATATAATATGCGCGTCTTCGCTCGAGAGCTGAAAATCCCTATACCCAATTTTTTTGTGGTAACTGCAGATACCATTGAGCAATGCAAGGAACTGGTATTTCCTGTAATCGCGAAACCTGTCATGGGCTGTGGCTCCATACTGGTTGAACGTTTTCAAAGCTACAAGGAACTTGTACAGAATTTCTCGAGACTAGATGAAGCGGCGACCCAAGTCTTCAGTAAAGATTCACAATACCGGCAAACGGTGGTGCAAGGCTACCCCTTCATCATTGAAGAAATAGTGGGTGGTGAAGTATTGTATCGTACTAGCTTCCCGGTTTCTGTCGGAGAAATTAGTGTTGAGAGTGTTTTCTATAATGACAATGTAGAGGTATTGGCGGTTCACGATAAGCCACTACCCAATAATGGGCCATATTTTGAGGAAGTAGGTTACAGTACACCGACTCGAATTCCTATCGAGCATCAACAACAAGCGTTTGATTATGTTAGCCGAATACACAGGAAACTGGGTCCAGGCTGTATTGTTCTACATACAGAATTTCGTACTTTGCAAGATAGCCTAGTATTGATAGAGTTTGGTGTACGCATGGGCGGAGGTGCAATTTATAACTCCCTGCTTGCATCGACCCAAACAGACTTTATTGATGTCCAAATCGATATTGCGTTAGGTCGGAAAGTCAGGATTAGTCGTGGCAAGCCAGTCCCTACGATCACTCAGTATTTATTCCCCAAAAAGCAGGGTAGGATTATCGCTATTGAAGGTGAGCCAGCACTGGTCAGAGAACCAACCTACGTTGAACATCAAATTTATGATGATGTTGGAAACATGGCTTTTCGCGCACCTATGGCAACAAGGAGTACAATGCATGTATTATTCCGTGATGCTGAGTTTCCTGCCCTGGAACAGCGAGTACTGAAAGCGGTTGGCAACTTTACGATACATACGGATATGAAGTGAATAAAATATACCAAGGCGTTGAAGCGTATCCAGCCATTTCGGATGGTTGGCGATATCAGCAAACAATGCTCAAAAACGAAGACATGGAAGCACGAAAAATATTGAATGAAGCCGTTATTTTGGCACGCCATGTTCAGCAGCATCATCCGGCGTACAAAAATATATATTCAAATCTGGAAATTACTCGATTCGACAAATTGCCATTAATTGACAAAAAGGTTGTTTGTGATCATATCGATAGTTTTTTATTATATTGTGGTGTAAAGCTTGATCAGATTGAATTGTATTTTCAATCTTTTGGTTTGGAAAAAACACTGGGCTGTTATCTTGCTTTTCATTCATCAGGAAGTAGCGGCAGGCAATCGATAACTTTATATAATCAATTCGAGTTTGGTAGAAGCTTGTACTCATTGTTCCACAAGATCGTAGAAGCGCAATATACTTCTAAAATGAGTTATATTGGCTTGGTAGACCGATATAATGGCGGTAATCAGTGGATGTTTCATTTGGCAAGTAATATGGAACTTCAGTTGCTCAACTACTTTGATGATACGGAACTCAATGTAGGTGCCTTGTTAACCTTTCAACCGGAAATTATTTTTACCAAACCAACAAAATTAAAAGATATAGGGCGTTATTTAGTTAGTCATGGAGAGAAACTGCTTGCGTTAAAAAGTATCATTTCGGTGGGTGAGGATTTGTCGGAAGACGATGCTAATGAAATTGAAGAACTACTAGGTGTTAAGCCACAAAATAGTTTTTCCACAACAGAAACCGGGCCAATTGCTTTTCAGAGTAATGCAAATTTACGCCAACTGGAACTGTATCAAGGATTGAGCCATGTCGAGATAGTTGATCGGCAAGGTGAGGCAATTAGTTGTGCTGATGAATCAGGCAGGCTGGTTGTAAGTAGTATCTATAATCGTAGCTTCCCATTGCTGCGTTATGATCTGGCAGATCACGTTCATTGGATAAAAGGTAAAGTTGGACTTGCAATATCATTCATGCAGGGACGTGGAGAAAAAGTCCTGACATTTCGACACTTTGGTATTACTGGAAGCATCAATGAACTGCCTCTCTGGCGCTACCAACACAAACAAATTTCTGCTGCCCAATTTGAACAAATAGACCAAAGTACTTTGCTTGTTCGCATTGAATTGAAAAGCAAGCAACACCATTCTAAAGATATTTTGCAGATGATTCAGCAAGATATAAAGCACTATTTGCAGCAACATGGCCTCTGCGTTGAGATTAACCTGAGTGTGCAGATAGTAGAGAAAATTCTACCTGATCTATCGACGTCAAAAGTGAAAAGGGTAATATGTAGTTAGCGGCAAAAGCCGTTAATGGTAGGTATAAGTCTTAATATTTATACTGACAAAACGGACGTTACTGACCGTCAGGATGAAATCATTGGCTGAAAGCGTCAATACAAATGTGATTTCGAATACAAAATGAGATCACTTCACAAAACGCTAAAATTACTGGAAGAAAAATGAAACATATCATTCTCCTAGGAGCAGGGAAAATAGGCTCCATTATTACCGAACTATTGGCTACCTCAAATGATTATCATATCACCGTAGTTGATCTTAATCATGTAAGTCTCAATAGCATGGCTGAATATGATTCTGTGACGAAAGTTGTTGCAGATATTACCAACGAGCAAGAGCTTACCAGACTTATCAAAGGGAAATTTGCTGTTTTATGTGCATTGCCATTTGATATGACAAGAAAGGTAGCTGCAATTGCAGTGCGTAATCAGGTTCATTACCTTGATTTAACAGAGGATATTGAATGCACCCGCAATGTAAAGCGTCTTGCTGAAGCAGCCGCATCAGCGCTTATTCCGCAATGTGGCCTGGCACCCGGATTTATTACCATTGCGGCAAATGACTTGGCAGCGAAATTTGATCAACTTAATACAATCAAAATGCGCGTTGGCGCTTTACCTAAGTATCCCACAAATGCGCTGAAATACAATCTTACCTGGTCTACTGCCGGACTGATTAACGAATATTGCAACCCCTGTGAGACTATTGTCAATGGTCATATGACTACAGTTCAGCCTTTGGAAGAATTGGAAACATTTTCTATTGACGGCGTGACCTACGAGGCGTTTAACACATCAGGAGGGTTAGGCACCTACTGTGAAACACTGGCTGGTAAGGTCGAGAATTTGAATTACAGAACGGTTCGTTATCCAGGGCATAGGGATATCATGAAACTATTGCTGAAAGACTTGAGATTACAGGAGAGGCAAGAACTGCTAATTGATATCTTCGAGAACGCATTACCCAAAGCGGTGCAAGATGTAGTTCTGGTTTTTATCAATATTATTGGCCTGCAGAATGGCCAATTGGTTGAAGAGAATTACACCAATAAAACATATAGCCAGGAAATTAATGGAAAACACTGGACCGCAATTCAGGTTACAACCGCTGCAGGAATTTGTGGCGTTCTTGATTTATTAGTCGATGGTAGAATCCCTAATAAGGGGTTGGTTCGGCAGGAAGAAATTTCGTTCAAAGACTTTATTAACAATCGATTTGGCCAATATTATGAATCAGATGAGCAACCCTTTGATGCCCAATTCTCTCACATGCATAGAGCACATAGTATCATCGATGGGAATCGAGCCAAGCACTTTCCAACGCGGCAACTACTCGGTCAATAGCCCAATCGATGGCTCGATCATCGGCCAGGTTCTTTTATCCACAACTGAACAGGTTGATCGCTCTGTCGAAGCCGCGCAAAGTGCATTTGTACAGTGGAGGCAAGTCCCTGCACCAAAGCGCGGCGAGCTAATTCGTGTTTTTGGTAACGTATTGCGAAGGCACAAGGCAAGCCTGGCTGCCTTAGTGACGCTGGAGTGTGGAAAAATTCTCCAGGAAAGCCTAGGCGAAGTACAAGAAATGATCGATATTTGTGATTTTTCCGTTGGCTTGTCGAGGCAGATTTATGGTCTTACCATTGCGTCGGAACGACCACATCACCGTATGCTTGAAACATGGCACCCAATGGGTCCTGTCGGTGTTATATCGGCATTCAATTTTCCGGTCGCGGTATGGTCCTGGAACCTTGCGTTGGCAATTGTCTGTGGAAATAGCGTCATTTGGAAATCATCGGAAAATGCGACACTTACAGCTATAGCCTGTCAAAAATTGTTTAACGATGCAAGAGAAGAGCTTGATTATATCCCAGAAGGGCTTATGCAGCTTGTATTAGGTGCTGCTGATGTCGGGAGCCAGTTAGCTGCGGATGAACGTATTCCTCTGATTAGTGCAACGGGAAGTACAGCAATGGGTCGAGACGTTGGACCCATTGTTGCCGCTCGATTTGGCCGTTCAATCCTTGAGCTAGGAGGCAACAACGCGATTATTGTTGCACCTAGTGCTGATCTTGATATGACTTTAAGGGCTGTATTGTTTGGGGCTGTTGGTACAACCGGACAGCGTTGTACCACCACTCGTCGCTTGCTCGTGCATACCGATGTCTATGACTCATTGTTAAAATCGATGCGAAAGGCGTACAAGGCAATTTGTGTGGGTAACCCGTTTGATGAAAAAACCCTGGTAGGTCCCTTAATTAGTCATGGTGCTTATGATCTAATGCAAGCAGCAATTGCACGAGTTAAACAGAGCGGAGGTCGAATAACCGGTGGCGAACGGGTTATGGTTGAAGGTTGTGAGAATGGTTGTTACGTCAGGCCAGCTTTGGCCGAAATGCCTCAGTCGGATAAAACTGAGCAGAGTGAAACTTTCGCGCCTTTGTTATACGTGTATGCATATACCGATTTAAGCCAGGCCATCGAGATGCACAACGATGTCCCGCAAGGATTATCATCTGCTATCTTCACCAATGATATCCGTGAAGCTGAGGTTTTTATGTCGGCCGTTGGTAGTGATTGTGGTATTGTCAATGTCAATATAGGCACGAGTGGCGCTGAAATAGGCGGAGCATTTGGCGGTGAGAAAGAAACCGGTGGCGGGAGAGAATCCGGCTCAGACAGTTGGAAAGGCTATATGCGACGTATGACTTCAACGATCAACTATTCGCGAGACTTACCTTTAGCACAAGGTATAGTGTTTGATGTCTAAGGTTGGCATATCCTGCATACAGCAAGCAGGTTTTGTTGTTGGTATGAGACACTACCCCGGCAACCCATATGATGGACATACACTGGATAATCAACTGGATTACATCTGAAAGGAAAGAGAAAATGTTCAAAAAAACTACTATATTTGGAGCTTTGGCCTCCATGGCTTTTATTACTTCTACTTCATTAACATTCGCCAACACGCTCGACGATATCATTGCCCGTGGGAAATTGGTGGTGGGTATAAAAGCGGACTTCGCGCCTTGGGGGATGCGCGATGCCAATGGCAGCCTGGTGGGGATGGAGCATGACATGATCGAAGCTTTCGCTAAACGAATCAGTGAAAAGTCAGGTAAATCGATCGCTGTAGAGAAAGTGGTTGTTGTCGCATCAAACCGCATGCAATTTCTACAGCAGGGCAAAACAGATTTGTTCATTGCTACCATGTCTAATAAAAAAGCGCGGCGAAAAGTCGTAGGTATTGTTAAGCCAGGCTATTATTCTTCGGGCGTCGCGGTTTTAGCGCATAAGGATTCAGGAATCAATAGCTGGGAATCACTAAAAGGCAAGAAGATATGTGGCATCCAGGGCTCCTGGTATAACAAAGAACATGCACTTAAAAATGGTGCTGAAGTCATGGCATTTAAAGGCGTTTCGGAAGTTGAAAAAGCTATTCTTGACGGCCGCTGTGTGGGCTGGATCTATGATGACAGTGCGTTTATTCCACGCAAAGCTAATTCGCCGGAAAAGTGGCAAGACTTCACAATTGCAACTACCGTTATAGCGGACGTGCCCTGGGGTGCAGCTGTACGTCTGGAAGATCGTGAAGCACCTTTGGGTAAGATGCTTTCGGCGGCCATTATCGAATGGCATAAATCAGGTTGGTTGATTGAATTGGAAAAAAAATGGGGGATTCCTGCTACCGCCTGGTTAGTCGATATGCATGAAAAATGCAAGGCGGGTGATAAAGCCTGTAATGACCTTTATGATGATGGTGAAAGCTACTAAAAAAAATTATTGCCGGGTCTGTTAAACCCAAGATCTGCTTGGACCCGGCAGATTTTTTTGAGCCTGAAGCTTAGAGGGAATAGTGTTGGATGCGATTTGGGATTTCTTCAGAGAGTTATATGATACGCAAGGTATTAATCTGACTATATTCTATGATGAGCTGGATCGCTCCAGATTCATGAAAGGAATCTGGACAACTATTCACTTATCCTTTGTTTGTATTGTGTTAAGCACGCTTATCGGTATTATCGGCGCCTGGCTGCAGGGATCAAAGTTGATCTGGATTCGCCGCATTGTCCAAGGATACATTCAGTTTTTTCGTAACACACCTCCGCTCATCCAACTCTATTTTTTCTATTTTGCTGTTGATGCAACGCTTTCCTCCTTTTTCAATCTCAAAGGCGCGATCCTGGATAACTATGGTTGGGCAATCATCTCGCTTTCTTTTTTTGCCGGCGCTTTCAATGTTGAAATATTTCGTGCAGGCATTGAAGCCGTAGCCACTTCAACTACAGAGGCGGCAGAAGCGCTAGGGTTTAATCGTTTACAGGTATATCTATACGTGACCTTACCCCTTGCATTTCGTGCCTGCCTACCGTCCCTTAACAGTAATCTGGTTAACCTTATCAAAGCCACAACCATTGCCTATGCTATTGCCGTACCGGAAACAATCTATGTCTCCAACCAGATCTGGTCTGATGAATATAATGTTATTGAGATGATGAATGTGGTTTGGTTCGTCTATATTTTTCTGGTTGGTATGCTCGTCTGGCTCATGCATCATTGGGAAACGTCGATTAAAATTCCGGGATACGGACAATGAACATGTTTACCAGCTGTAAATCTTTCCGTATTGATGCACAAACGGATCTGCCGATCATGAAGCCATTTAATTTGGTGAGTAATGATTGTTGGGGAAGCAGCGAATGGGTCGCTTTCGTGTTTAACCGATGGCTGGGCTTAATCCTGTTTCTTATGCTCATCGTCTGGCTATCATTAGATACAGCCTACGCGCAATTCCAGGGTAATCCTGATCAGACTATATTTCAGACGCTGATAAAGTGGACACCACTGATGTTTGCTGGACCGGAGGGAGAGTTCGGCGGATTTACCTTAAACATCGTCGTGTCTTTTATTTCGATGGGGCTGGGAACATTCCTTGGCTTGTGGCTTGGCCTTGGCCAAGTATCCGTCAACCGATTTATTCGCCAGGTTGCCTGGATCATCACCCAGTTGTTCAGAAATTCACCGTGGTTAGTCCTGTTATTTTATTTTATGTTATTACTACCCTTTACGGTTGATGTTGCGGGTCACAAAATAGCTATTCCCGGTTGGAGCAAAGCGGCTTTTGCTCTCGCATTACCGATTATGGCCAATGTGTCAGAAATTGTTCGGGGGGCGATTACTTCGATTCCCACCAGCCAGTGGGAGTCAGCCGAAAGTCTTGCTTTTAGTCGCTCCCAGACACTGTGGCAAATCATCTTACCTCAATGCGTCAAACGCATGATACCACCCTGGATGAATTGGTATTGTCTTTTAACCATGTCCACACCGCTGATCTCCATTCTTGGGATTAATGATGCCATGACCTTGACCCAAGACGCCTTATCCGCCGAAGGCCGTAGTGAGTTTTTAATTCCCATGTATCTGTGGTTAATGCTTTGGTTCTTTCTCTACAGCTATCCCATCGCTTCCCTGACACAGTATTTGGAAAGCCGTTATGCAGTTAATTCATAAGTAGGCAGTCATCCACAGCATATAAGGGCATAGGGGGTCAAATATCATATTGATACTTTAAATTTTCATCTTGAATTGTTATAACATTTTACAACTTAGTTTTTGTTGCAATAGTGATCGTCAAAAACAGCCTGACACCTACCCTATTAAGATTCCAAATTGCACTTACTGTAAAAAGTAGGATTTAGGTTAGTGGAATATAGTCGTATTCACCTAAGCCTTGAAGTACCAGAAATGTAGTGGAGGCAGAACTACTGTTTGTTACCAGGTGAGGTCGTTTTGGAGCAACTTCTAATACTTCCCTGCATCGAAGTTTTTTCTTTTCCTTGGGTTTACGTAAATAGATTATTAATTCCCCTTCCAATACAAAGAACGTATCTGTAATTTTATTGTGGTAGTGCCATAGACTGTCTACGTCCTGGAAATAGCCAATTCTTTATCCGAAACCCTTCTCGTTCCGCGTGAACTTCGCGCCTTTCCACCTCATAGAACTGGCTTGCATCATTTAGTGATTCGCTCACACTCGTTTCCCCATTCTAGTGCAGTATATCGGACTAGGGTACTGCTTAACTGAATCCGTGACCCCACTACAGCATGAGGTGCAAACTCTTGAATCCATAGATAACTGCTCCTGCATTTTTTCAATACACGCCCTCCGTGGCGTATACTTATCGAAAAGAGGCGATATGGCTCACTTATCATATCAGCAATTTAATAATTCTCTGCTACCCAATCAGCCACGCCATATATTTATAAGATTATTTTACACAATTCTATAAATCGACACAAAACTGAGTTTAAAGCCCTAATTGGTGTGTTCTTATGATACTTGACCCCTGAGTTCCAATTGTCAATTAAACCGCTTGCACACCCCAACGCCCGTAAGTCTTACTGCAAAGCCTAATAAATCATCAATTCATAACAATAAGATGCAGACATTACCACTTACTTGTGTGGCAAAAAAGTATCCAGCTTAAATGGTAAACTTTGCAACGTTTCAAATTCTATTGCTTCCTTCGATTTACATTCTTGAAAATCAGCATCTGCGTATGCAGCCTGTGAGAATATAATAGCTGCTAAAAGGAAAATATATTTTCTTAACTTCATTGTTTTTCTCCTTGAACTATGCTTATCACAAAGTTTGGTATTGGGTGCAAATAGTTTGATCAGTTAAACGCTATTTTGAATAGTTGCATTATTTTTGATCTAAAAAACATCTCGATAATTACCTGATTACTGGCGTCAGCATAAATCAGGGGTATACTGACTATTAATTGTTTCTGTTTCCAGAAAATTGTGCTGATTTTCGAGATTCGGGAGATTTATTCTACAGTGTCCAATCCGAGAAAATAACTTGTATAATAGTTTTATGATTACCCTGTAATTTTCATGATTTATCACTCAGAGATTTTATTGCAACAGTGACAATGCCAGACTTCCGTTTACGTTACGTGAATTCAACGTGAATTATCGGTAAAAACCTCACTATCGAATTATAATCACGCGCAGAAAAGCCAAATTGACAAGAGCAATGGGGTTGTTCAGTGACAGGCTGTTCTGTGAAAATCATCGGGGACAGGCACGACATTGACATTACTCTATTAAATTTTGGTTGCACTTATAGATTGAATGTACCCGCCTGTCCTTTGCGGTTCTTAATAGTAGCGGATGTCGGTTTTTTCGCTAGCTCGAAAATCCGAGGACTATTTTTAAATATTCCTCTACTTCAATTAACTCACTCTCAAGAAGAACTGCCAATAGTGCGCTAGTGATCCTTCTGTTATCAACGGTTCTGATTTGATCAATCATCACATCAGACTCGCTCTCAAGATTTTCACGTTGTGACAAACGATAACGAAGCGGCGCCGCATCATCAATTAACTGAGAAGTAAGGGGCAGAACGGTTGTGCTTGGATGGCCTGTTTCGTTGAGTAGATTATTTTGTACAACGATACAAGGGCGGATTTTCCCAGACTCAGTACCCTTGGATGGATTAAAATTAGCTAAATATATCCCCCCTCGCTTATAAACCATCAGCGTTAGAGGCGTCCAATTCTTTTGTAATCCGCTTGACTTGATACCGTGTATTCAGAGACGCCTGTTTGAGCCGTGATCGAAGCGATTCACGTTCAAGGTGCTGCTGGTAGTGATATACCGCAGCTCGAATAATTGCACTTTTTGTTTTCTTGGTTTGCTTGGCAATTGCACCCAGAGTTTTGTCTAAGTTTTCATCGGCTTTTAGTGTGATAGTCTTCATAATGAATTAAATACGTATTACAAAATCAATTAAAACAGTGTAGCGTAAAATTGAGTGCATGGCTAATAATTTTCCTGCCGTGTGTGTAGCTGAGCAGGAAAATTTTCTCTCGCGCCAATTACTTTTCCGCTTTAAATAATTATGATGCCGGGTTGAGTGAGGTTGCTCAGGGACAGGCTCTTCTGTGAAGAACACTTTATTGTGTCACCAGCATCGCGGCGTTTATGAAGTTGATTGAAGGCACGCACTTTATTGCACTCAAGGAATAACCTGACAATTTTGATCAACAAGTTGAATAGATGTGGGTTTTTTGCAAACGGAAAAGATCATTTTAAGTGTGTGACAAGGCATCCCACAGCGCCATATCAATTGCAGCAATTGCAATTCCGACCAACCCTTGTGTACCTAGCAGATGAAATTTCTTGCGTAGTTTTTGATCGATAGCGGCAGGCGCCAATACCTCGCCTTGCACTAAGGATTCAAGATTACAGATGAGATCTGCGGTGGGTTTGAGCGCTGCGGGTGTGTAGGTGAACACGATGCTATGACCTTCGATTCCCGCATCAGTTATGACATCGGTCAAACCAACGGCGACTCGGTTAATACACCACTGGCTGTTCTGATGAAACGTCACTGGTGAATCGCTTTGGTTCACCAGTAGAACTGGCTAACAAATACCTTGAAGACGAACCCACAAAACACTCCGTGGGTAAGAAAATAGGCGGTTTTACCAAGAAATTAGTAGTAGGATTCAGTGCTTTGCTTACATTGCTTGTATTAGGTATGCTCGTGTTGGGTTGGTACTCAAGCCGGGATAGATTTGACTATGCAAACACCGCCGCTCAGGAGCTGGATAGAAGCACTGAACAATGGCACTCGGTGCAATGGGATTCAACTGTAAACATGATTATAAATCAAGCCCAAGTTGTTTTATACTGGCATGATAAATCCACTCTCGACTGGAACTGTGGTGAGCAAATGAACTTGAATCCACAATCCAATAGCCCGATAAAAATTCGCCACGATTTTTGTTTGATGTTTTTACCCAAACAAGCTACAGACATAAAAATAACACAATCGACTGTTATTATAATACAACCCTTGTCAAACACAAGCTTGGATATACAACAAAGCCAACTACGAATCGCCGAGAAAGAATCACAGTATCAGTTCAAAATAAGCGAGTCTTCAAGCGATGTCGATGATTTTGTATCTTTTCCTGACGCGACAACCACCATTGAAATAAAGTCAGAAGAATCCGAGGTGGAAATTTACGAATACTAGCACGGATATATCACATGACTGCGAGTTTTTGGAAATCTCAGCAGTCAGATTCGGAGTATTCATGTGAAATATCCGGGTTGATAATTACCTGCGATGGAGCCTTAATCGCAGGATCTACCATCTCAGGAGCTTGCTGGACAGGCACTCTTTGAATTGGCATTAATGTATGTTGAAATTGCAAAAAACACCGAGATCCAAACCTTTACATATCTATCGGCGAGGACAGACACTGGGTATCGGCGGGGGCAGGCACAAATTTTGGATCGAACAAAAAGACAGACACTGGTTAGAAAAATAATATCTTACTGTTTTTATTGAAAATAATTTTGCTAATGCCAGTATCTGCTTAGACTCAACTTGTAAATGCGTATTTTGAACCTGATCTTAACGTCGCATGGTAACATCAAAAGGTTTTTCAACAGACTGCCAGATGTCTTCGAACCCTATCCGACAAGCTGTAGGTGCGTCTTCTGATTAAAGATCGAGTTTCACATTAATTGAAAAGTAGAAAATGAAAACACGAATTGCTAGCTTACCGATGTATAACTTCCCCGAGATTCGTTCGGCGTTAGATACGTTTTGGAATCGTTTAAAATTTCACCTTAAGAATGAGGGGGTTAAGAGCGCTCCAATCAATCTGACTCATGACAGTCCAGTGCAAAGCCTGTGGAATGATCCGGATCTGTTCGTCACACAATGCTGCGGGTATGACTTGATTAGTCGCTACAAAGATATCCTTGTACCAGTGGCAGTACCGCATTTCTCAGCGCCCGGCTGCTCGGGTTCGGAATACTCCAGTTTTATTTTGGTCAGAGATGACAACTCAGTTGGCGATGTATTGCAGATGCGAGGTAGTGTCGCTGTAATTAACGGGCCTGAATCCCATTCAGGTATGAGTGCTCTGCGCCATTTAGTCGCGTCGCGTAGTGAGCAAGGGCAGTTCTTTTCCGACATTAAAATCAGCGGCTCACATATCGACAGCATTGATTTCATTAAACGTAAGTTAGCCGATGTAGCACCGATTGATTGCGTCACCTATGCGCTACTTGAAAAGCATAGACCCCAGGCGGTTTGGGGCTTACGTGTTTTAGGCCGAACATTTTGTGCCCCCGCGCCACCCTATGTTATCCGCAAGTCGGACGAAGACCCGTTAGCAGAACGACTCTGGAATGCACTATCACAGACCTACGACGATCCGGCCTTGCGTTCGGCTCGTCAGAACTTATTCCTCAAAGATGTGGAGCGAGTATCCGTCAACTATTATGAAAAAATTCGTGCCTTCGAAGAGCACGCAGCCAATTTTGATTATCCGGTTTTGAGTTAACAAATAGGCGATTTCCCGATGAACGACGTATCGCATACCGAATGTAACCGGGGACATGTACTCTATAGTACGTGATATATCGTCTAATAATTATGGATCAACAAATTGAATAGGTATGATTTTTAGCCCAATTAAAAAACTCAATTTGAGTGCCTGTCCTCGCCCCTTGTGTCTTGGATTTACTCTGTTGCATTTAACTACTTTCTTAGCTGCTTACCAGAACCTGTCAGCCGATAGCGTTGCAGTGAACTCCTGGGTTTTTCCGGAATCGTCATCTCAATCAATGCAGCTGACAATGCCGGTAATAAGTATCTTTCCCTGAATGATTTACGATCTTTCAGAGAAAGTGCATTCTGGATTTGCTCACGGCTCATCTCACCTTGAATAACTTCAAGCAACAACACAACTTGGGGGGTAGCATGAGGGGTTTCTTGGGGGGTAGCCGACTGGCACGCCTGCAAAATCACGGTTAACATAAACTCGATAAAGGGCGCTGAGTCTGTTTGCTTAGTGCTTTGATTTATCGCCAAATAATACGCCTCCTGGTGGGTGTATATCATACTTTCGATGGGTATATGCTTAAATAGCGGCTTCCACTGGGCTAGAATTAGTGTTTGCCACAATCGACCAACACGCCCATTACCGTCGGAAAAAGGGTGGATAAATTCAAATTCATAATGAAACACAGTGCTGGCAATTAACGCATGCTCTGTTGTTGATGTTAACCACCCCATCAGATCACGCATCAGCTTGTTAACCCGATTTGCCTGTGGTGCCATATGCACCACCTGATCACCTTTCATGACGCCAGCACCTTTGCGACGATACTGATCTGCATCATCGATCAAGCCTTGCATTAACATCTGGTGGGCGCCAAGCAGATCTTTTTCATCAGTTGTTATCCACCGATCCAGTTGCTCATAAGCCTTTAGTGCATTACGCACTTCTTGAACTTCACGGGGCGGTGCTATTATATGCTTGCCATCCAGAATTGCCGTAATCTGATCTTCACTCAAGGTATTGCCTTCAATGGCTAATGAGCCTTGTATTGTTCGGATTCGATTGATGCGATGCAAGCGTAAATAGCCCTCCTGTTCCTGCCAGGCAGAAAGGCGGCCCAGGCCCTCACTGATTTCGGACACCAGATTCAATATGTTGCTGGTAATGGTGTAAGGAGGTTGGTAGGTCATAAGCGATCTTGATCATCCACTGGTTTGAGATTCGTCTCGATCAACTCTTTTAAGCTTGCGTGTCTGGGAATGCTGGCGAACATCACTAACAACTTGGTTGTTTAGTGCATCTGGCAAGCTCCCATATTTCCATTTCAAGTCTTTTGTAGGGACAACACCGACAGGAATCCGATTTTCCTCCCATGTGATGATATTTACTTAGTCTGTTTTTATCCATGAGCGGTTATCATCAAGGCCAAGGTGACGCAATACTTTTGCAGGAAGCTCGATAGCATTGTTTTTGTCTTTCGGCGACGGTGGTGTGTGCGTAATAGGCACAACTACAACCTGCTTACTTCCGCTCTTCAACTGCTTAGTTGTTAAGACAACTGCGCAAGGGCGATCTTTTGCTCCATCAATTTGGCCCTTTAAGTGTTCTTCCTTCCACAGAAAATCGTAGCGAATAACATCACCTGCTGTTGGTTCGTACACCACCTTATTCCATCAAATGATCGAGATCCGGTCTGGATGGGCCTTGATATCCTTTTTCAAGTTCGGCTTTAATATCGTCGGGTAGTTCATCCGGGTATAACACTTGTCGTGTGTCGTATGCCTTTAATCTTTCGTATTCTTCAACATCTATTAGTACACGAACCGGGCGATTATGCTTAGTGATGTAAACGGGCTGTTTTCCAGATCTATCAAGATACTGCCCTGCTCTGGTCTGAAATTCTGTTGCTGTAACATTAATCGTCATAACAAATATCCCCTGATATATTAGCCAATATAGACATATTAGCTAATATCGTCAACATGCACATATTCTTGTGCTCGCCAGGACCGAAGGAATTATCTGATGAACATTATCAACAATTTGAATATATGCAGCTTTTTAACAATTGAAAAAATTCCATTTGAGTGCCTGTTCTTTTTGCCCATTTTTGCCCTTAACCTTAACTGAATGAGCTTTAGGCGACTTTAGCCTGTGGGATAAAAATAAAACGCCAAGATGATATTTGGCCACTCTGCTTGTTATTGATATGTCAAACTTTGACATTATTGTTCTGATGTTTTATATTCAAAAGGTCTTAGTTAATTGGCAGCTCAATCACATGTCTACTACATCCCTGCATATTTCACTTTCTGAAAAATTAAAAGACGCCGTAAAACTTAAAGTTGATGAAGGTCACTACAGCAACCCGACTGACTATGTGCGACAACTCATACGTAAAGACATCTTACACGATGAAGCAAGAAAAGAGTTTCAAGCCTTTATTGCAAAAGGCATTCATTCTCCTAGTTCCGGGCAATCACCTCACGATATGATTGAAGAAATCAAGACAGAACTTAAGCAAAAAATATGATTGTTGATCCCAGTGAACAATCAAAGCAAGATGTTAGGGAGATTGCATTGTATTTACTCAAAGAGAACCCACCTATTGCATTTCGTTTTCTTGAAGCAATCGAACAAACCTATGCAATGCTCAGTGAATTTCCTGATTTGGGCCATGCCGCCTTTTTTGATTTCGTTGACGGTCTTGAGACTCTGACGGTAAAAGACTTTAAGCACTACCAAATTTTCTACCGGATTTTGGCGGGTGTTATTCGTATCGATCGTGTCGCAGATGGTAGGCGCAATCTGCCGAAATTGTTTGCGTATTTAGCTGAGGAAGGGGGAGATGTGTAGAATTTCCTGCTATAAATCACACCCTGACGCTGCCACTGCAATAAGGCTGCCTCACTCGTCCCTCATTCTAGCGGCCTTACTGCCGTGACAGCTCTGCTTGGCTGGAGATCTCAGGACCTAGGGCAAGACGAAAGCCGTTGAAGATGAGGTTGAAGCTACCTCGACCACGGTAAGCAGAAAGCAGGTTCCCGCCGTAGTCGAACCAGGAACCACCACGAGAAACATGCCAAAAGCTCTCCCCTTCCACCCAGGCACTGCCATCGTCAGGCGCTCCCGTGTAACTACCGTGCCACGAGTCTTGACACCACTCCCAGACATTCCCGTGCATCTGGTAGAGCCCCCAGGGATTTGCAGGAAATGATTTCACGACCACCGTTTTTTTACGGAAATCACCTTGCGTTTCATTCGCATAACCCGCTCTTCCATCATAGTTTGCTTTGTCGCTTGTAAGATTGTTGCCAAACCAGAACGGGGTGGTAGTATCGGCACGGCAGGCATATTCCCATTCGGCTTCGGATGGTAAACGAAAATTAAAAGTGAGCTCTCGCTGGTTCAATACTTTGATAAATTCCAATGCCATAGCCCAATCAATATTTTCAACCGGATTTTGCAGATCTTCTTTAAATTGGCTCGGATTTTTCTGCATAACTTCAAGCCAGAGTGCCTGAGTGCAGACGGTTTCGGCCAACCAAAAGCCTTGTTTAAAAATCACTGGATGTTGCGGCCCTCCTTCATTTTCTCGCTCACGCTCGTCTTCTGGAGAGCCCATAAGAAACCGGCCCGGTGGTATCCAGCGAAAACGAACATCACAATCACCGACAGCCACCCCCTGCCAGATTCCGAAATTATCCTGCCCAAAGCTCATCGCCCGGCGCTCCGGGAAAGTCTCAGGCAGTAGGGGATGATGGGTTTTCATAAACGAAATAGGCGGTTGCACAGGGGGCTTTCATTCACATTAAGCCAAGACTGCATGAACTCCTTCTCGACTGTCACTACCTGATGAGAGGCCAGAAACCGATTGAGCGCTTCTTCCGCGTTTGCGGGGTCGAGTATGGATACGGCGAAGACTTTGATTCTCATGGTTTTTCCTGGCTTCGCGGTCGCAATGGTAAGGCTGCTTCACTCGTCCCTCGCTCTTGCTGCCTTACTGCTGCGACCGCGCTTGCTTGACTGGCGCTCTCAGGACCCAGGGCAAGACGAAAGCCGCGGTTGGCGAAGCCGACGATGTCGAAGAAGTCGCGAACGCGGTAAACAGAACGCAGGTATCCGCCGTGGTCGAACCAGGAACCACCGCGACAAACATGATACTCTCTACCGCCTTCCTCATACTCTCTACCACCTTCCACCCAGGCGCTGCCATTGTCTGGGGCTCCCCTGTAATTGCCATGCCACCTATCGTGACACCACTCCCAGACATTACCGTGCATCTGGTAAAGGCCCCAGGAATTTGCCTTAAAAGATTTCGCAACCACAGTTTCTTTGCGGAATTTACCTTTCTTTCCACCTGCGTAGGGGTACTTGCCATTATAGTTAGCCTCCTCTACCGTCAATTCAGTCCCAAACCAGAAAGGTGTCGATGTTCCTGCCCGACAGGCATATTCCCATTCGGCTTCCGAGGGCAGGCGAAACTCAAAATCTGTCGCCTCACTGTTTAGCATCTTGATAAAATTTTGTGCGTCTTTCCAGTCTACACTGTCTACTGGATTGTTTGACTTGTCTGTATAGTGACAGGGGTTGTTCTTCATGACAATTTTCCACAAAGCCTGAGTACATACCGTCTCAGCCAGCCAAAAGCCCTGTTCAAAGGTAACAAGGTGTTGTGGACCCTCGTTTTTAAGCCTATCTACTTCATCGTCCGGCGACCCCATTATAAATTCACCTGGCGGTATCCAGCGCATAATAAACCCAACGCCTTTAACTTCGACTTCGGCAAACAAGCCATACGGGTCACGACCAACTCCACTGGCCCAGGGGGGGCAGAGTAGCGCGTCAAAGGTATCGATCTGCTGGTCTGTGTGGACAGTGAATCGGCTTATGTTCTCGGGTAGCTCAAGACTCTTAACACCTTGAAGCGTTTGTTTCATTATCCGTTTTTCCGCAAAACGGCCTGCATAAGCGCTTATTAAAGTCGATGCGTTTGTACGCATTGCCGCAATATTCCATTCTTCAGGTTTCGACTTGTATGGACCTTCTTCGTCATCGACTTGTAATTTAAGTCCAGCACCTGTTTCAACCAACCGCATCGGTAATCCCTGCGTCCCTGAATCATCAGCGGGTGGCTCCTTATCTGCTCTTTCCTCTGCTGATAATTGTTCATAATACAAGACATATAGTGGCTCTAGTTCCGCAATCCAGGGACTCTCCCCTTGGTTTGCTTCAAGCGTAGACATCCAATTATCGAAAAAACGGCGTTCCAGTCTATCTAGTTCTGGCAATGATGACTTCAAGTGTTGTATATACTGGCGCTGCTCAGGACTCAGCCCCAGCTCTTTAATGCACATAAAATACTGTTTTTGCTGAATCTGTAGGCGTTGCGGCAAACTGGTCTCAAACTGGTGTATGAGTCGTTCTGCAAGATTGCTCAGATTTAGGTCTTGTTTTAATCGGGCCAGATAGTAACTCTGCTGCTCGCCATCCAGCCATTGCCGGAAAACCGGCGACAGGCCAAATTGGGGTAATGCCCAGAACCTGATTTCATGCGATATGTTGAGTGAATCCGGGTGCTCGATTCTTGCCTGGCGCAACAGAGCCGGGGTAATCCGCGCCATCGGTGCGAGTAGTGTTAGCAAGCTTTGCAAGTCTGGCTGTTGATTGCTTTTATCGCTTGTTGGCGATGACTGAACTTGCAAATGACGGGCATAGTCGAAATAGACGCAGCGAAAATAGCGACTAACCGACTGCTTCCAGTCTGTGGGATGCGCCGGTAGTAAAACCAGCGGTTGGCGGCCTGCGTATTGAAACTGCCTACCCCATTGCTGCCAGTTGTATCGACTCCATACTTGTTGACTGAGCAACCCCAGATCACTGAGTATCAACACGGCTGAATGCGGTGCAAGCGTTGGCAGACCGTTATGATGGTGGCGATTACCGGCCTGTAACTCGGTAAAGGCTGACTGCTCGGCATCTTCGGTCACTAGCAGGGTGATGCGTTGTGGGAACCACTTGATGAGACCGTCAATGATTTGTAGAAAATCACCATGCACAGGGCTTAAGTGTTTCGACGCATCAACAATCACGACAATAGTCTGCGACCATTGTTCTGCGCGTCTCCAGGGTATTTCTCGCAGCGCCCTGTTGCTTGAAAGTTCACCGAGCAAACGCTTGATATCAACCTGCTTCGTTTGGCTCGGTTCACTAAGAACACGCTTGAGGAAGGGCCAGAGTACCTGCCAGGATTGCAGTGACGCTGACGAAATTAATTTTCTTTTGAATCGTTTTTTTGTGGATTTTTCACCCGCAACAGGCGCAGCAGCAATTTGCGTTCTTGCTGCGCGTTTTGGTTTACGGCCCAGGTGGCGAATAAAACCAAGCCTGGGAATTTCTCGTGGATAGCTGGCTAAGGATTTTACGCCCTGGTGGGTAATTTCCTGACCGGAGTCAAGGTTTTGCCGGGTTTTACTGAGGTGTTTAACCAGCTGGTCCAGGGACAAACTGGCAGCTTCAAGTATACTTAAACCCAGTAACTCGGCAAGCAAGGTCGTGTCTTGTTTGCCAAAACGGTATTTCAGCCGCAAGTAATCTGCAACTGCGGTTCCCAGACGCCGGGCCCTATTTTTGTTTGATGCCTGTTTAGGCATCAAGCAGCTTAGCCTTGTCAAAAACCAGTCCTTGCAAGTCCTTCAGCAAGGTATCAAAGGTGATCCTTTTACCCTCCTGATCCCTTATGTCCGCGGCCATTGCCTCACCAATAGCCCGTATCAAATCAAAATACTCCGCCTGTCCAGGTTGCAGCTCGTCGGGCAGTCCAGAGATTTCTCTAATATGAAACAGGGACTGCGCAATTTTTTCATATTGGGCTGAGGTCAGAAGTGATTCGAAATGCAATTCTGCCCTTTGCGCCAGTTTGCTTACAAACTCCGCAGGATCAGAGGGCAAGCTGATACGCAAGACCAGACAACGTCTTACAAATGCTGGCGGCAGTTGCTGCTCCCTGTTAGAGGTGATAATAATTAACGGCTGTGAATTTAACTCATTACCCGCGCCTATTTCATCCTGGATATGCGGACAATAAAAACGCCTATGGCCAAATACGTCTAACAGGCTATTGGGAACGCTTCTATCGGCTTTGTCTATCTCATCGATAAGCACTACCTTGCCCTGGGCGGTTTCTGTCTTGGGCTTATAGGCGGTGATTGAGCTGGTAATGTTTTTGTGTGTGCCTTCATCTTCAAACGCTAACCATAACGGCCCTTTGCGAAGGTATCTTTCTATGTCCTGAAGTCTGTCAGTCTGCGCATCATTCAAGCGTTGCAGTGCATCGTATTGCCAAAGCAGGTCTTCCGGTTGGGTGTTGCTGTTGACCACGTAAGTGATCAGTTCTCGATTCAACACGGCAGCGGCGGCAGCGGCAATCTGAGTTTTGCCAGAACCGGGTGGGCCTTCGATCAGTAAGGGTCTTTGTGCCAGCTGAGTAGCGACTATGGCGATGGCCTCCGCCGATGAGAACTGATGCACCCTATCCGGCCACGAAGGAGTAAAATCCAGCGGTGTTGCCTGTTCGATTTTAAATTTTTTCAGTGAAAGCGGTTTATTCATAGTAGTTTATTCATAACTGTTATTCATCAGGATTTTCCCTGGCCTTGTAATAGGCATCAATGGCTGTGTACCATGGCGCTGCCATTTTTATTTCATTGCCCGTTCCGTTTGCGGTAAAAAATACAGGTACGTTTTTTAGCAGGTTATTGGCATTTAGTTTTTTTGCTAGCTTACAGGCATCGGGCTGACTCATGCCTTCAATTTTTATGATAAATTTATGCGTTTTATCTTTTTTTAACTCATCAGTGACTAAACTGTTGCGAACTTCAGAACCAGGTTTACGCTGTGCGGACTTTTGACGGCCACAGGTATCATAATCTGCATGAATAAGATCATAAGCTTTATTGGCAAAAGGCGTATTCAACAGCTCTAGGGCGTCTTCTTTCATTTCGTCAAATTCAAGAGGATTCTCACTATCGAGAATATATTCTCTTTCACCAACATAGATGTGTTCATCCCCGAAGTCGATTTTCTGGAAAGCGGCTAACCTTTTTTGAATAAAAGCGGTTACCATCTCCGGTAGCATGGATTCTGTAGCAACCGCATAGGCCGTATTGCCATTTTTCTGATTCATCTCTTGCAACTGGTGATGCAAGGTTTCAACGCGAACCCCGAATTTTACTAACTCACCAAAGACTTCGTCAGTACTCTTTCTAAATGAACCCAGGTGTTGTTTATTCGATTGGTTCATGACTTCGTGCTCCAGTGCCACACTGAGTGTTCGTTTGACAAACTCTGCCCCACCGTCGCGCAAAATTTGCTCAACAAATACGCACCGCGCCTCATCATTTTCTAGCTCGTCGCCCCTATTCAGCGCCTTTGTCAGTTTCCAGTTTTTTTTCAGTAAATTACTTATCTGCGTGATACTTTGCGCGCGCAACCTATCACTGGAAGGGCAGCTATACTTGTTTGTCAGCGGGTTGAGTGCCCATTTGATATAACCTGTCACTTGATCTTCAGAAGTTACCTCAGTCGGATCATAGATTGCCAATATTTTATCAGGCGCACCTGTGCTCCTGCTTCCAATTAACCAGGATTCAAGCTCGGTTGCCATGTCGATATTTCTCTGCTGCCAGCGCTTTGCGGTGTCTTCTACAGCACTTTCTAGTTGCTCCTGCCAATATTTTTTTAGTTTATTGGTGTGAATTCGAGGGATACCATCCTCAAAAATAAGAATGGCAGTATCAGAATCAAGCTCATTTTTAATAAAAACTATCGCCGGATAGAATGCATTCTCGATTTGATTGTAAGCCGACAGGCACTCATACATGCAAAAAGGTGAGCGTAGATATTCATCGCTTATCATCAAAATTAGATGTTTTGAAGCGGCGATCTCATTCATAAAACCCTGTATCGAGTGGCCGAAATCGAGCTCCTGAGTATCGACCTTGATGTTTGCCCGTACAATGATTTTTTCCCCGTTTTCGTCCTCGCCTTGAGCACTCTGAAAAAAATTAGCCTCGTTACTTTCACACCCAAGCAAACGGTCAACTAAGGACGTATCGGCCTTATGCGCATAAGACAGGAAAATACTCTTGCCACTCTGGGTCATTCGATCCACCTTGGATTCAATTTACACTACCGCTGTCTGTCCTGAATATATCCCACAATCACGATTCTGAGCTTATATTACCATAACAGCGGCTACTCACTTCCCACAATTATAACCAATATCCATCAGGGACAGGCACTTTATGAAATCAAAGAAAATTCTTTTAAAAAGGCAGTCAAGTATTTATTTTTGATGGATTATTCAATGTTCAATACATACGCATTTGAGTGCCTGTCCCCGCCCCCGCCCCGCCTAATTTGCGAGAATGGCTGTACGAGAAGACTGTGAGTTATTAACGACACATCCCTGCAAACCACATCTGTATATGCCCCATGAACAACGTTTTGCTTAATATGCTAAATTGTTATTCTCACCATAATTACAGGTATTTTTGATCCTGTTCAGTAATATATTCAACTTTTTCGCATCTACTACAGACGTGAATATACTACAAATCAATCATTCAATTAACAATAAGGCACCGGAAATATAAAGAATTAAGATGAGCGGAATCTGCGGTTATTTTAGAAGAAAGGGCCATAGGCTCGTGGCTGAGTCAGCAAATGTAATGCACACTGAAATGGCAAAATTCGCGCATGATAGCAGTGGGATTTGGAAAAACCAGCAAATTGCGCTTGGCAGCCTGACCTTGTATTCAACTCCAGAATCGGTGGGCGAAATACAACCACTAAAGAGTGGCTCATTAACCCTGATCCATGATGGCCGTCTGGATAATCGGCACACATTACTCAACCAATTATCTATACCAGCCTCTGAACAGGTAAATACAACAGATGGCATGCTGATTTTTAAATCATTTCAAAAATGGGGTAAACACTGCGTTGAGCACCTACTGGGTGACTGGTCTTTCGCGGTCTGGGATGACGCCAAGAAAATGCTAACTGTAGCCAGGGATCACTTTGGAGTCACTTCACTCTTTTATTATGCCGATCAAAATACATTTGCTTTTGCATCGTCTATACAAGCGATAATAGCGCTTCCAGAAGTACCTCGCATCCTTAATGAGAAGAAACTTGCCCAGATACTCGCGGTTTTTTCTGGCCGTGATGCGATGACGATGTATGAGGGAGTGCTTATGTTATCGCCTGCAAATATACTTCAAATAAGCCAAAGAGGTTTTAATATTAATAGGTACTGGCAGCTCGAGCAAAACGAGGTTCAATCAGGAAGAAAGAGGGAAAGTTACGCAGAAGAGTTGCAGCAGGTTTTTAAGGAGGCAGTCAAATGCAGACTGCGTAGTCACAGAAAAGTAGGGGCAACCCTCAGTGGAGGGCTGGACTCAAGTGCAGTAGCTGCAATTGCAGCAAAGAATTTTCAAGAAAAAGAACTAAGACTACCTGTGTTCAGTTCAGTGCCATTGTTTAGGAGTGACAAAACAACACTGCCAAATCGATTTGCGGATGAAACACCTTATATTGATGCCACGGCACACTACCTGGGAAATATTGATGTCAACTACATCCGTTCTGAGAATACAACGCCGCTGCAAGGACTCTTTAAGACGTTTAATATTACAAGTCATGCAGCGTGCTCTACCAGCAATGATTATTGGTTGCATGATTTATACGAAACTGCTCAAAAAAGGGGTGTAGGCACTTTGCTAACAGGCACATTTGGCAACCTCACCATTTCGCGCGATGGAAGAATGCAACAACCGTTACGCCATCATCTTTGGAGATTTGAGTTGAGAAAGGCACAGACAGAAATCAAAATGGATTTAAAAAAACATAAATCAATAATCAATATGATTAGATTTGGTAGAAATATGCGTACAGGTTTTAAACCTTGGTTGGCCTATTCTGCAATATCGGATGAATTCACCCATCGTATTGGTTTACGCGATTATATGGCCAGTGTGGGACACGACCCAACCTACTCAGACTACGGTTCAATATCACGCGCTGACATATTGAAATGGATTGACCCCGAGCTGAGCAGTATGGGTACTTTTCTGAACCTGCATGCAAGGGGTTACGGACTGCAGATAAGAGATCCGACCCTGGATAAGCGGATTCTTGAACTCACATTGTCTATTCCTGAATGGGTATTCCGTAGTGAAAATAATGAGACACGATGGTTAATCCGAAAAGCCATGGAGGGATATATGCCAGAAAAAGTGCTGCACAACAAGAAACGCGGTCAGCAGGCAGCGGATCTTAACCAAAGGCTATTAAATGATCTGGAGAGTATCAATAAGCTCATAGATTTACTGGAAAAATCCTCCTTCGCCAGCCAATACTTATCAATTGTCAAGCTGCGCAATGTAGTCAATAACATTAAGTACAATAGCGACCCGGGTTCCTGGAGGATCAGTTGGCGTGTACTCATGCCAGGCTTGATGGTAGGAATATTTTTGTTGCAGTGGGATAGTGCGGGTGGTAGTCTCGATAAGTTATTTGAATTATCAGATGGAGCCTGAAGCCCGTAAACTTAGCGGAAATTACTTAATAATTATTAATGGCCAATCTCATGTCAAACGAAGAATATCACAATAATCCGGCAAACCTATCTGATCGGCAAACCACAAAACAGATTTGGATAAAGCCAGCTCTGAAAATCCTGGATATATCCGAGACCGCACAGCCTGGTGGTCCGGGCAACGACGGTATGGGTGGCGGACAAGGTATGGCCGGCAGCTAGTGTAGCGTTTTATACAAAATACATAATTAGGCGAGCTGAGAGAGATCACTGCTATGTCTATCCTCGTCGGTTTAGTCGCTCTAACTCAAGAGGGAGTTCAAATGCAGAGATATGCTCTCTTGCCCTTCAAGAAGTCGTTAAATACTGTTTAGCAGCCTTGGGGGTCTACCACTACACCTTGCATTCGCAGGGTATTTACTGGCTTTCTGCAGGTATAAACCTTATGAAACACTGCACTAGTAACTCAATCGCCTCGAAAGCCCACATTATTTTTGTCTAATTATAATTACCACCTTTACGGACTCGATATACGAAGCCCGGTCGAATGCCCAGAGCTCGAACCCTATATCCCTAAGTCACAGACCAAACAGCCTCCGACGATCACTATAACAGAACAAAATATACCTTCCCGAGTAGTGAATTCAGTCAAAAGTCCCGCCTTATTTTCCGCCAGCGAGGGATCAATAGTACTTAAAATTCGGGACATCGGGTTATTCTGGATTACCAATGGATCTCACATCCAATTTGAGCGAACCCCCAATGTGGCAGACGAAGACGTAAAAGTTTTCCTTCTCGGATCATGCATGGGCGCTCTATTGCAGCAACGTGGCAATCTGGTTTTGCATGCCAGCTCTATAGTGACTCAAAAAGGTGCTGCACTTTTCACTGGCTATTCTGGTGCTGGAAAATCATCACTGCTAACCGCTTTTCTTAGTCTTGGTTACTCCATGCTCGCTGATGATATTTCTATTGTCTCGATGGTGCAGGATCAGGCATGGGTAAAACCAGGCTATCCACAGGCAAAATTAAATGCCGATACCTTGGATAAAATTGGAATCAACCGAAAAGAACTACGTTGGATTAACAGCTATAAATCGAAATACGCCTACCCCACCAGCAAGCAATTTCACTATAAACAGGCAAAACTCCGTATGTTGTGCGTTTTAAATCCGCACGATGGTGACAATTTTGAAATCGAGGAGATATTCGGTACAGCTAAGTTTGAACTTTTTGCACAAAATATCTACAGACAAGCCTTTTTACAGGGAATGGGGCTTATGACCGAGATGTTTGGATTGATCACAAAGATCGCAGAACGAAATCGGGTTTTTCGTATTTCTCGCCCAAAGAACAATTTCAAACTGCTAGAATTCGCCAGGGAAATTGAAGATAATTTGTTCTGACAAGGTTTGTATCTAAACCCATCCCCATTCGAACAGCTTATCCAAAACGGCCCTCATTAGTAACTTTTTGAAAGCAAATTGCACTACTCGGCCTGTTTCAATTGAATTGTAATCTGTAAAAAATAAAGGCAATATATTACTTTTAGTCACTGACACATAAATATTCTTTCAAATGACCACGACTATGTTACCTAACTACAGTATTGAAGAGCTCGACTCTTTAGAAGACCAGGCACTCAAACAGCTCGAATGGAAAAAGCTCACGCAATTTAACGCACGTTTACTTGGACTTCACGGAGAAGGCGCGTTGGGTAATGAAAACCTGGCAAAATTACCGCTTAGGCCCATTCTTTGTGTGGATAGGATTGAGCGGATAGATGAGGCTGCTATTGAAGCCTCATTTGCGTTTCCAGAAAACGAGGCTGATTGGTCTTTTCACCCCACAGAATCACTCGAAATGTTGATCCAGGATCAACTTGACCAACTAGTCGGCTTCTGGGGGGCGAGAAAAGCAGAGGGTATAGGACGAGCGCTTTCTTCAGGTACCTGCAAATTACATAAACCCCTTTTTTATGAACCCGGGAAGAAAATTACATATAGATTGAAAAAAAGAAAATGGATTAAAAATAAAAATGGTGAAGGCGGTACCGCAGTTTTTAATGGTCTGGTGCTGGATGAAAATGAGAGCGTTATTTTAGAAACCAAGAATGTAATTGTCGGCATCTTACGACCGCAAGACGTAAACGATCTTCGCAAGAAATATGGTGGAGTGCTTGGAATTAGCACTAAATTAAATCCGAATGAAGCGCACAATCTGCGTATACCCATCTACGACTCGGAAATCGCAAGTGAAGATTGTATTTCTGAAACAATACAGTCCGTCAGTGCAACTCAACAGATAGATCCAAGTCTATGGCCTTTAGGATTCCATTTTAAGGGAGATCCAGTGGTGCCCGGAAACTTCGGCACACACGGGATGATCTCATTACTTAAAAAAATAGCCCGCGAAAGTTTTGCCCTGATGAACCCAGTATTCAAGTGCCTAGATAAAAAGAGTTTCTACGGAATGATTTTCGAAGATCCTAAACAAATTCGATTTGAACTAAAAAATATTAAACGCAAACCTGACAATCACATTGTTGCTGCACAGGCAAACCTTTACCTGGAAAAGACTAACGGTGAGCCTATGATTGAAGATCCAATCTACACTTTCAAAAACCTGACTGTAATAGAGCAAATCTGACCCCTTAGCCTCTCTCTTACTGCGTCCAATACACAAGATATAATCATAAGGAACTAATCCCCGCATTCATGAACATGACACTCCCTGCCCTGCCTTACAGAAATTTGAAAAATGAGGTGATTACTCACCTTATGACTACGATAGTTGTTGATCTATCAGTGTCTCGGCGATAAATCTTGCGCGATGCGCACTTTCCGAAGTACCTGACACTTGAGCAATGACGATAGCGCCTTCCAAAAGCAACGCTAATTGAAGGGCCAGATGGTCCGGATTTTCAACCCACGCTTGTTCAGCGAGTTCACAGATACAGGCGGCCACTTTGTTTTTGTACTGTCTGCAGTCTTCTGAAGATTTCGTTATCACTGATTGTAAATTCGCTAGCCGCACTGATCACCCGGCAGGGACAGGCACCTCACAATATCATATAAAGTCCTTTTATTAAGGCAATCAGGTATTTGTTTTTAATGAATTATTCAATATGAAAAACATATGTCCTTGAGTGCCTGTCCCGCCATTCGATGAACCATTCAATATGAATAACATATACTTTTGAGTGCCTGTCCCCGCCCTTTGCTCCGTGCTAACATCAGAATCGTAATTTTCGATAGACTACATCTAAATTTGTAATTTTGGGAGGAAGCATGGGGTTTCGTCTGAATAAAAGCGCTTGTTGTTTTGCATCCATGGTTCTGGGGGGAGGGGTTCTATTATACAGCGCAAAAATTTATGCGGCTGATATCAACCTTTCCGGTTTACAATTTCATGCTAACAAGTTTCAGACGGAAGATTCGGGTATTTCGTTTTCAACAGATGAGGTCCAGGTAGGGTTTTCACCGTCTGTCGGTGGCGCCTTTAAACCCCTTTTAGTACTTGCCAACGGCGTCAGAATCGACACAGATCCTAAATCAGCGTCTATTGCCACTAATGGTAGTGTTTACGCTTTAGAGGGGGCTGGGAAACGCTTCCTTCTGTACACGGGTGCAATCACCCTGCCGATCGCCCGGTTAACGCAGAAAGTTGATGTAAAAATTCGCCAGAAAAAAATCGGAGGCTTCGGTTTCAAACTCAGCTCTTTCAAGCTGGCGACGTCCGGTTTGAATAATAGTGGCCCTCCAGAGGTCCGGCTGATGGGCAGTATAAGTTTCCCACGGGTGGCAGGTCTTTCCCTGAAGTTGGATACAAGTAACTACATTTCTGTAAGTTCGGTCGGAATTAAATTAAAGGGTGGGTCGCTAACCGTTAACCAGGCTTTTTACCTGGGGCCAATACAAGTAAAAGCCGAGGATCTGTCCGTAGCCTACACGGCTAACAAACATACCTTTACGCTGAAGGGTGGGATCAGCCTGCCCACGTTTTGGAATGCAACGGCGACACTGCCCGGCGATGGCTTGAAAATAGTCAATGGAGAACCGCAACTACATGGTCTTGATCTAAGCCTTTCTGATATACACCTTGCCGTCGTCAGTCTTAATAAAGTCAAACTGAGTTTCTCGATAATCAAAGGTGAAGTTGACGTAGATGCCCGATTAAAACTGGAAGTGACCACTCTTTTTGAAACTGACGCTGAGTTGAAGCTGAAAAACGGAGTACCCGACAAAATAAAACTGGATTTCAAGGCTTCAGGTCCGACCGCGATGATACCTTTGGCAGACACCGGGCTGTTTATTAACGAAATAGGTGGAGGAATTGATCATTTCACCGCAGATACGCGTGATCTTACTGTGGAGTTGATTGCCGGACTTCAGGTAGGTGATCTTTCGGCCACTCCGTTTTCTATTTCTGGAGATATGACGGTCAACAGGAAGGGCTGGAAACTATCCGGTCATTGTGAATTTGAAAAGGTGACGGGGAAGATCAGCGCAGGAAAGGGCAAAGCGCTCATTGATCTTGAGTGGGGGGCGGGTATTTATACCATCGACGTGGAAGTAACGCTGGCCGAAATTTTTGAGATTAGCGATGCGCTCACCATTAATTCTCACGGTGACATGACAATGTTAGGGGAAGTCGATGTAAAGTTTCCTGACTTTGTACCCGTCGTTGGCAACAAGAAAGTCGCCGCGGTAGATTTTTATCTACAAATTCGACCGGAAGATGCCAAACGTGATTTTGCCGCTGCCTGGCTGGCACTTGATCTGATTGCCTGGCACCCGACAGTAGGTGTCAAGGCTGCATGGAATCAGGATCCTGTACTTAGTTTGATCGGGACTTCAGAGGTGAAAAAGATAAAAACTGGCTTCCATCCGCCAAGCGCTCGGCCAGTGTATCAGTACAGCTACAGCTTTAACGTGCCTGCAATGGCCCGTTCGGCCATTGTTTATTCCAAGTGGAGCCAGGGCGCACTGGATATGCAATTTTCAGTAAAACTGCCTAACGGTGACGTGATTTCTCAGAAAGACTTTGCCGTAGCGAAAAATGGGTTACATATAGTCAAAAAACCAGCCAGATTTAAACCGACGAATAAGGCCACTGTAATCGGTATCGTCAATGCAAAGGATAGAAACAATAAGTTTAGCCAGTTAAAGGCGGGAACCTACCAGGTTACAATGAGTACCAGGCAAAGGATGGATATTCACAAGGACATTGAATTTAATGTACAGTATGTTTATCCGGCCCCGGAGTTATCCATAAGTAGTGTGAAAACCAAACAGACGACAGTGACAATTAAATACAACTACCAAACTGCGTTTCCGCAAGCGACTACTATAGATTGGTATATCGATTGGCTCGACCAAAACGACGAGCACAAAGGTTTGCTAATACCCGATCTGGCAAAAAAAACTGTATCCCTGGCTGATAAAATCAAACCTGGCACCGTTGTAACCGGGCAAGATTCGTTCGATATTGCAGATTTTTTACCGTTGAAATATGATATTTATGGAGTGATCAGGGATAGCAAAAGCACGCCTGTGCGCTCCCTCAATAAAAAATCATTTGAGCCTGCCGCCCGACTCTCAGGGATTGTAGTCGATGATATGCACCAGGACTTGCCCGGTTGGTCGGTTACTCTGGACAATACGAGAGCCAGTAAAATCACGAACAGCAACGGTTTTTGGGGCTACACGATTGTCGATCCAGGCAAACATTCGGTCAAATTAAATCTGCCTACAGATTGGGCGATGATGCCAGATTCTACCCAGGATCGAATCGTCGATCTAAAGCAAAACGGAAAAGCTGTTATCGAATCATTCCAGGTACAGAAACTGAGTGTGGTATCAGGCAAGGTATTCAACGATATTAACACTAATGGAGTATTTGATCAGGGCGATACACCGATTAACAACTGGACTGTGGCTCTTGAGATCGATTCTGGAAATGGGGTACAGTCTGTTCATAAGACTACTGCGACGGACTCAAGGGGCAACTACCGTTTTCTGGTTGCTAAAAATAAATCCATTAAAGTGAGTGCCAATTTACCTGCCAGTTGGAGGAAAACCGTTCCCTTCTCGTCTTCCTATAGCCTAAAAACGGTCAAGGCCGGACTTGTCTTTGAGGCAAATGATTTTGGTATGGTGCAAACGGGCTCTATCGCAGGTTTGGTTTTTCAAGACAAAAACAACAGTGAGAAATGGGAGGCATCGGACTTACCTAAAAAGGGCATAGACGTGTTAATTACATCCGTTGGTGGAGCTGGAACACCACAAAAAGTCACCTCTGGACGTGATGGCCACTACGCCGTATCCGGCTTGTATCCAGGCGTATACAATGCCCAGCTGAACGCCCCCAAACAATGGATTCAATCTTACCCCAAAATTGCCACGTTTGAAAAGTTTTTGGGAAGTCGCCCTGCTGTTGCCAACAGCAAGCAAAACGCATTTCATCTGACTTCGGCTGATTTTAATGGCGATGCGTTGGCAGATCTCGCCTATACGACTATAAAATCGGCAATAGTCACAGTGTTGTATGGAAAAGGCGATGGCAGTTTTACTCCTGGGATGAAAATTCCGGTTCCCAGGGGCTTAACTACAGGACTGACGCAACCGAGGATTTTCGCAACCGATATAGATAAGGATAAAGATACAGATTTATTGTTTTGGGCTGGCGAATTAACCTTACTGAAAAATGATGGTAAGGGGCATTTCACTATTAAGGCGAATGTGGCAAAACACATCGTGAAAGCATCAGAATCGTCTCAGATGTTGTTGGGTGATCTCAACCAGGACGATTATCCTGATTTTATTTTTTCGGATGATAAAAATCTGCTCTGGTTACCTAACGATAAAAAAGGTGGGTTTCAATCGCCTCAAAAAATTGCCGGTGCAGATAATATCGGATGGATTATCAGTACGGATTTCAATGCCGATCTGCGCCAGGATATCGCCTTCACGCAAAGACAAGGTAAAACAGATATCAGTATCTATTTGAATCAGGGAAACGCGCTATTTAAACGTTCTCAACAGTTGACCGATGGATTTATCAAGTCCCGTAACGGTGCGGTGTCAGTAGATATCAATGGCGATGGAAACAGGGATTTGGTCGTCTCGGGGGTGAACAAGGCTGTTGCCTTTATTAATCAACATTCTACTGGCAGGTTTACCGTTGGACATGATATACCCTTTGCTTTCAGTCAGCTCATCGCTGCTGAGTTGACCAGCAATGGTAATACAGTTTTGGCTGATCCTGCGCTGGGGTATTACTACAAGCCTAAATCCTTAAACAGTGATATTTTCGAGCAAGCACCCTTGTTGGGTTCCTTTGCCAAAAATTCGGGTATCTTTGTTGATGCGGATGCAGATGGTGTACTGGACTTGGTGGCAGCAGCAGACGACCTGCTGATCTGGCCCTCAAGCTCCACTTATAAACTGAATTATCAACTTACTGTCGGTCCGGCTAGCGAACATTCCGCAAGTTTTGGCATTCGACAAAAAACCAGGTGATTTTTATGTTCAGAATTTCTTTAGCCATAGTCTTACTGGTTAGCGTGTTAATTATCCCAATAGCGGGTGCAGCACCTACACCTTCTATCAGCGGTACGGTTGTCGATGATAAAGATCAGGCGTTGAGCGGTTGGGTGGTTAGTTTATCTTCCAAGCAGAAAAGTGCGCCGACCACCAAGCACGGTTATTGGGCAATTGATACTGTTGCGCCGGGGAATTACACGCTGACACTGGAGTCGGGAAAAGGCTATAACTACTATATTCCGCAAAGTGGAAAACTGAATATAACTTTGGGCACAAAACCCCAGTCGTATACCTTCAAAGTGACCAAACGGGGCGCTATTGTAGGTCGAGTAATATATGATAGCGGAGAGGCTATGCCCGGTTGGACGGTAACACTCCAGCCAAAAAATGTAACGACAACAAGTGATAAAAATGGAGAATGGGGTTTTCCATTTCTTGACAAAGGTCATTATGAGGTAACCCTTACAATGCAAGACGGATATGTGGCCGTTAAACCCAAAGCTGCTGGAAATCCGCCTGTTGTCAAGCAGCTTGTCACTGTTAAATCAGCGGTTCCAATCGCATCAAATCCCTTTGTTGTAACTGCCCGGCCCTCACTTGAAGTTCGGGTATCAACATTTCCGTCGGTGCCTCTTTCCGGCTGGAAGCTAGACCTCAAGCAAAAAGGTGAAGTTGCGGTACTTCGATCAGGAAAAACCGGCAAAAGCGGTAGTGTGTCGTTCGAAAATCTGGATCCAGGAAAGTACACCGTGACCGTCACGCTACAAAAAGGGTTTATATTGGCATCTCCCAAGACAAGTAACATTGACGTTGAAATTACCAAGCCGACCCGAAAAACCATCGATTTCAAGTTGGGCAGGCAAGGGGCAATCTTTGGCACGATATACCAGGAGCGGGAAAAATTTGCTGAAATACAGCGCGATTCCCCGCGACTGAGCAACTGGAAAATCTATATTGACAAGAACAACAACGGCATTCTGGATAAAGATGAGCCGCAGACAGTATCTGACAAGCGAGGTGCATTTTCCTTTGATGAAGTCGGGACAGGCGCTTTCTCGCTGCAGTTGGTTACACAGAAAAACTGGCGTATCACCCAACCTGCAACAAATGGTTACTCAATTTCTCTGCGCAGCCGTTTTCAAAATGCGCATCATAATTTTGGTGTCCAGGAATTTGCAAGCCTGGGCGGGACGGTCTTTGCGGATGCTAACAAAAACGGAATGATGGATAAGGGCGAGCAGGGTCTGCCGAGTTGGGTAGTAACCGCAGATGGCCCAAGTGGAAAAATAACCGCTACCAGTGGCGCTGATGGCACCTATACAGTACCGCAACTGGTGCAGGGTAGCTACAAACTCTCCGCCAATCCCAAGGACAATAAATCTAAGGGACAGAAACAAACAACTCCCATAGTCAGGGCCGTAAAATTCAATTCAGTAGGAAGACTAGACGGTATTTATCCCGACGGCCGGGCTGGTTATGCATACATTTCGCCCGATTCTGTAGGGGCCTTTTCTCCATCCGTCTCAGGAAAACTTGATGCTTCCGATTTACCGCTGAGGGTGCGCATTACTGAAAGTTTTCCGAGTCCCGATAGCCCACTTTACGCCGACTGGAGAGCCTGGAATTTCGACAAACGGCAGTGGACCGAGCGTTATATAGCCTACGGAATTTCAACGGATGGAATGCTAACAGCCGACCTGGATACAGATGGATACCTTGACACAATGATGGTCAATATCTGGCGCGGTGTACACTATGAGGGGCAGGTTCCGCATACTACCATTAAAAATGGGGGGCTGGTCGTAAGCTTTGGCAACAGCAAGGCACATGTTAGCTTGGGACCCAAAAAAGCCAGTTACATTTTATTGGATTTTATTACACCTGACCAATATCCAGACCTCCTGTCTCTAGCCCTGGACCGCAAAACACTGAATTTCTCTGAAAATCTCGGTACCCGAAAATTTAAATCCAGCAATATTGCGCTTGGACATCTAACACCGTTTGATATTGCTACCGAAGATTCAGATCAAGACGGTTATAAAGATCTTTTTATTGTTAGTGCCGATGGTTTGTATCTGGCAATAAACGATGGAAGTGGTCAGTTCAGTAGTTTCTCACAAATAGTTGATAGCCCCTGGTCACCATCCTCACGATTAAGAGTTGCTGATTTTAATGGTGATAACTACCCGGATATAGTCGTTCAAGACGGTAATCCCAAATCCTCCTCTAAAGTTGCTTTGAGGGTATTTCTCAACGACAAGCTCGGTGGTTTTTATCTAACGTTTGCAGACAATTCCCTGACCAGTCACGACCACGCAGCCCTTTTTTTTGCAGACATCGATGGCGATGGGGATAATGATGCTGTAGGTGTTTCCTGTTGCACAACAGGTAAAAGTAAAAATTCCGTTTTTGATGCACAGCTAATGATTTACCAGAATTTGAGTAACGCCAGGTTCCAGAAAACGAACAGCAACGTCAGTGTGGTCAATATACGGGAAAAACAAAAGAATCCAGATAACTTTATTGCCCCTGTTATCTACGATCTTGTAGGAAGCAGTCTGCCGGATATCGCCTTCTTAAGGTTTGACCCTGGTCTCAATTTTTTTTCCGATTCAGGCGGTATTTATACTCTTGAAAATGCCACCACCAGTAACCCGGGTAACATTAACCATGGTTTTGTAGCCGGAAAACAGGAGAAAATAAATTTCGGATTCAGTCCGTAAAAGCGATGCGGGGATTTGTATGATCTTTGACAACGCCAAGGGTTAATTCAAGAACTGAACCGTGGGCAAACCGAGCTTCATGCTAACGCTTTGTCTTATCGGGCAGGCTTGCAAATAAGTTTATAAGTGCCGTGTTTGTGGTATAGCAATCTGTTTAGGGCCGCCATGGAGGGGTGTCCCCCAATATCAAGATATAGGAACACTAAAAAATGACAACTCAAACCTATAGGGAAGTTGAAAAATATCTACACAGCCTGAGCAACCCAACTATAGCCGAGCATTCTCAAGGTTTTTTCAAAACAGGAGAAGGTGAATATGGCTATGGAGACAAATTCCTTGGCATTCGGGTTCCTGTAATTCGCAAAGCGGTGCAAAAATACAAAAAAACCTCTCTGGGAGTCGCGGAAAACCTCCTTCAATCCGAGTATCATGAAATACGCCTGTTCGCGTTGCTGCTTCTGGTTTCTCAATTTTCCACAGGAAACTCATCCGATAAAAAACTAATATTTCAGCGTTACCTGAACAATACACAGTTTATTAATAACTGGGATCTGGTTGATTCTTCGGCACATCATATTATTGGCGCCTATTTGTCTGATAAAAACCGATCACTCTTATATACCCTGGCAAAATCTGACTCACTGTGGGAACGGCGTATAGCCATTATTGCCACATATCACTTTATCAAAAACAATGACTTCAAGGACACTTTAAAAATTGCCAAGAGTCTGCTCAATGATGAGGAAGACCTAATTCATAAAGCAAGCGGCTGGATGTTAAGGGAAACAGGCAAACGCAATCTCCACGAAGAGCTTGCATTTCTTAACAAATATTACAAGAAGATGCCAAGAACAATGTTACGTTATGCCATTGAGAAATTTAGCAAAGAAACCAGACAAAGATATTTGACTGGACTGGTTTAAGGGCAATTGTTATTTTCTTCAGTTAAAACCATCCTCATGTAAACCGTACAAGCGAATACTCGTTATGAAAAAAACCAGTTCCCAATATAATTTTTATTCCGCAGCTTCGGCTTTTATTATTTGGGGAAGTTGGGCGTATTACATTAATTCAATCGAGAATAGAACTACAGGATTGGTATCTGGTATAACCCAAGGCATTGCCAGTTTCACCATCACATTGATCGTAGTCCATGCCGTTACAATAATTTATAACATGCTGCCAGAGGTTGTACTTAAGCGTGTAGTATCTGCTGCAATCATAGCGAGTTGTATTGGAATCTGTATGCTAATTGTACATTCTATGGTTGAAACGCCACGTATTCTTCCAACTATTGCCCCATCCATTATTGCAACATTTTTATTTTGCATAGTGACAACTTATAAGCTGGATCAAAAAGAAACCCAGGCATCAAGTGACTAGATCGAATAAATCGGGCACGCCGTTTTTTAACTTGATGCACCCGCTTATTTCCCCGGTTTTCAGACTCATATCCCATAAGAATCGACTCTGAATTGATCTCAGATTCCTTATATGGTAGCGTCAATAGGAATTTATTGCTTTCCTACAGAAAGCTGTTAAAACCCAAAGTGGCGCAGAACAGACAATTCATGACAGTTTATCTTGAGCCTGAGATTGTGACCTAAGCCATTGGGCCTTAACGCCTCTTAACTCGTTTTAGGTTGATGTACCAATGACAATAACAACTACATCTGGCCAGGCTACTTATCCGCCCACCATATCCCCACCGAAAAACTCTCTGAATTTTCCAAACAACATAATCAAATTGCTCGGCAACAATCTGGAACTCATACCCCAACAGTCCTATCACGATTTTGTGGTTATTTCTCGCGGTCCACCGCGCATGGTGTTTGTGACAGGGCCGGACTATATAAAGGAAATGTTACAAGATTGCTGGGACAATTATCCAAGAGGTAAATTGAAGAATGAGGTGCTTCGACCATTGTTTGGTAACTCGATGGGGCAGTCGGAGCAAAGCGATTGGAAGTGGCAGCGCCGGGCTGTTGCTCCTTTGTTTCGCTATAAGGAATTGCTGCGCTATGGACCCGTGGTGCAAAAAGCGGCTGCAGATACCATCGTTAATTGGCGCAACGCAGCACGTGGTGAAAGCCGGCTTATGAATAAAGATATGTTCCATGCCGCCTATTTTGTTATTTCCAACACACTGTTAACAGGCGTTCCAGATGATTTTCTGCGGGATATTGAAAAAGGCCATGATGATTATTTTGCAAGCATGAACTGGTGGATCGCCTATACCATGCTTGGCCTTCCCGGTTGGTTGCCGAGACCAGGCGGAAAAAGCATGCATGCGCATGAAAAAAAGATACGTGATGGTGTACTGGAAATAGTCAGGAGTAGACGCCATACAGCGGCCGAGAAAAATGACATGCTAGCAAAGTGGCTAAGTGCATCGGATCCGCAGACAGGTCGAAAGCTGACAGATGAACTTGCCAGAGACAATGTGGTTTCATTTTTGGTTTCGGGTTATGAAACTGTCGCTTTAACCCTGACCTGGGCGCTGTATCTGCTCACTCAAAATCGCTATTGGGAAAGCGAAATAGTGAGCGAAGTCAATCGAGTAGCCGGTAATGGGCCGGTGACATCAGAGCACGTAAAAGACCTGAAAATTGTGCAACAAGTTATTGACGAGACGCTGCGCCTCTATCCTCCAACACCATTTATTGTACGAGATGTTGTAGCAGACGGACAATTCGACAACAAAAAGATACACCGTGGTGCGATTGCCTTTATCCCTGTCTACGCTGTACATCGCCACAGAAAGCTCTGGGATGACCCCGATCGTTTTGATCCGTCAAGGTTTTCGGGGGGCAGCACAGCCGCTACAAGGGCCTATAAATTCTTGCCTTTTGGGGCCGGACCCCGTGTTTGCATCGGCTCGGCTTTTGCCATGATTGAAACGACCATGCTGCTAGCCGAATTCGTTCGTACAGCCAGTTTTTCAATTGCAGAAAATTTTATTCCGGTCCCTGTAGGCAGGTCGGTGCTTGTTCCAGGCCAAGGTATGCCTATGAAAGTTACACTTAGAGATGACATCTGACTAACCCGGATATTTCACATGAAAGCTACGAATTCGAGTTAAGCTAATGATTGTATTACGAAATCTTAGAATATTAGCAAAGTACACTATGTTCCACATCCCGCTATGCAGTTTTTGGAAAAATCTCAGCAGCCATGTGATATATCCGGGCTTATGTCTGAATTATTAGATAAGTATCCCGCAATTGAGGACCTTAAGCAGCGGGCAAAAAAGCGCCTGCCCCATTTCGTTTGGGAACAACTGGCCAGTGGTACGGGTCGGGACTGTGCTGTAATGCGTAACAGATCAGCGCTGGATAACATTTCTCTTTTTCCCAGATTAACTCGACAGCGAGTTTCACCTTTGCTGGAAACCGAGTTGTTCGGAGAAGAATACGATGTGCCTTTTGGCATTGCACCGATCGGCACCACTGGTTTGTTTTGGCCCGATGGCGAACACATCCTGGCACGCACTGCCGCGCAGAATAACCTTCCCTATTGCTTAAGCTCTGTCGCCTGTCAGACACCGGAATCTGTGGGACCACTTACCAAGGGCAGAGGTTGGTTTCAGCTTTATCCACCGTTGAACCACTCGGTTCGCGATGATTTGTTAAAACGTGCAAGTGATAGTGGATTCACCGCGCTTGTAGTAACCGTTGATGTTCCCGCTTATGGAATGCGTGAGCGGCCAAGACGGGCCGGATTACGACCACCTCCCTATCACCTGAATGCGCAAACGATTTGTCAAATTCTTGCACGGCCACACTGGGCAGCGGCAACCATTCGCTACGGCTCACCAAGATTTCGGACGCTAGAGCCGTATTTGTCAAATGGTAGTGCAGCACAAGCGGCAGACTTTGTTTTGACAAAACTATTGCGCAACGTGGACGAAGCCTATATCGCCTCTTTACGGGATCTTTGGCCCGGTCCATTGTTATTAAAAGGCATACTGCATCCAGCAGATGCACGTTTTGCTGTCACCCAGGGAGTAGATGGAATTATTGTTTCTAATCATGGTGGACGGCAGTTTGATGGAGCGCCAGCCGCGATAAAAGCACTTCCTGATATAGTCGAGGCAGTCAAAGGCAAAACCCGTATTATAGTCGACAGTGGTATTGAATCAGGGCTGGATATCGTAAAGGCTATTGCTTTCGGTGCGGACTTTGTCATGCTGGGTCGTGCTTTTATCTATGGTATTGCGGCGCTGGGAGAACAGGGGGGTAAGCATGTTTTTAGCATTCTGCGACAGGATCTGGAGAATAATATGCTGCAAATGAACGTAGGTGATATAAATAGTTTACACGAACTTAAAAATAATTTGTGAGATTGCACTGCGATGGCCGATACTCAAAACTTAGCCAATGAAATAGAATCAATACTGCGTGAGCTACAGCAGTTATGTTCGGAACGGCGTTTTGCACACAATGATATTCTACGAAACGAGGGCGAACATTATCGCGATATGTATTTTATCACTGAAGGAGAGGTGAAGGTTGAAACCACAAATCCATCCACTCAGTTAATTACACGCGGAATCGGTAGCTCGATCGGCGAAATTGGATTTTTACGGGGTACACCGGCTAATGCGACGGTTACTGCAATGACGCCCACCCGTGTATTATACCTTGATGATATAATTTTCAGACAGTTAAAACAGCAACAACCTGAAACTGCCACCCGACTGTTTCGTTACCTGGCGCATACCGCTGAAGATCGCACCAGCTACGATCTGACCTATGCTGCGCTGCTAAATTCAGAAAAACAGGCCGACGACAACATAACAGTATTATTGTGTCGAGATGAGAAGGCCCTGAGATTGGTACAGAAACTGCGCTTTGATATCTACTGTGGTGAACTGGGCCGTGATTCTCCCAATGCCGATCACGAACGTGGCACTCTAAGTGATGAATTTGACAAATTTGCCTACAATTTTATCGCCTTCAAGGACAAGGAGCCCATTGGTGCTTTACGTATGAATTTTGCAGCCGAGGGCTCACTTGGCATTCTGGAAGGTTTGTATGGTATGGACTCTTCATCCTACCACCCGCAAGATTCGGGAATCTGTACTAAATTTGTTGTAAAACGTTCGCAACGCGGTGGCCCCGCTGCGATGAAGTTAGTGTCGGATGCAACACGCTACGGTCTGCGCTGTAATAAAAAAGTGTGTTTTATTGATACCATTCCGTCACTGCAACATTATTACCGCGCCATGGGTTTCAAAGTAGCAAGCGAGGTGTTTTTCCACAGTGAAAACGGCCCTTCAGTACCAATGAAAGTAGATCTTCAACAACACGGAAAACAACTCTGTGGTGACGCGGGGGTTAGTTATATGTTGAAACTCTTTGTGAAAGCCAAGGCGTATAAATGGGCTGATAAACTGAGAGGGCGTTAGTTGAAAATGGCAGTTTTATGCAAATACGGTTAGCGCTATGAACAATATCGAGTGGATTGCGGTGATTATCGTTGCAATACTTGGCCATCTGATGGCCGTGTTTTGGTATTTTGCGAAAAAACAAAACTGGAAGATTTGTCAACGCGTAATCTATACAATACCAATAAAAGATAATCAATTAAGGCGTGAATTTAAGAATTCAATTCTTATGCCCATCCATGCGATTTTTTTAGGCTCGCTTGGCTGGATCGGCTTTTTTAACAATAACAGCACGCAATCCTTTTTGTTAACCTTAATTGCAGTTGTATTGTGGGCAGAAATATGGCACTACTTTTCACATCGGGCAATGCATCTACGCGCACTACACTGGATTCATAAAGAGCATCATAAAAGTCGAATTAATACACCACTTACTGCAATATCCTTCTCCTTCACTGAAAAACTACTTTTCGATATAGGTATGTTTTTACCCTTCGTATTAATTGATTTTTTCATCAGTGTAAATTTTTTCGGTATTGCCGTTTGGTTTATCGCCTATCTGATCATTAACTCGTTCAGTCATGCAAACTTCGAGTTTCGGGCCAAATCATACAATTCACATGTCGGTAAAATTCTGACAACAACAACGTACCATGCATTGCATCACTCCCGTTATACGGGTAATTACGGGTTGGGCACACGTGTGCTGGATCGTTTGCTGGATACTGAATGGAACGACTATGAGGCTTTGTATGATCATGTTAATGGCAAAAATCAACCGCTTACGAATCTGCGTCAACGGGTAGAGTTGAAGTGAAATGTTACTCTTTGCAAATACTCTGGCAGGGGCAGATACTCAAATTGGAATATTTCCATTTACGTGATTGGCTGACATTGCAAAAATATCTGGCTTGCATTATTATTTTTTAAGAAATAATCTGATCTGCAAAGGTCAACAAATTGAACACCCGTCCTTTGGTCCTTTGTGGACCACAATTATTTTCGGACTGGCCAATTGATCATAACAACTCCAACGATAGCCGCTGCAAGACCTATGACCATCGACACGCTTAGTGACTCTCCCATGAACACTATGCCCAGAAATACGCCCACTCCGGAACGCAGATAAGCCTGGCTTGCAACTCCCATAGAACCAAGGGTTCTAATAAGTCGGAAATAGAGCAATAGCGCTACGCCAGTGCATAGAACAGACAGTATAAGGGTTGCAGCTATGGCCTCTCGGGACGGTTCGAGTGTCCACGGATGTTCCGCAAGCAGTGCCAACGGAACGAGCACAACAGACGCACATATCATTGTCCCTGTGGCGGTGGTAACTGCACTCAGTGAGTGAAACCTGTAACCATAGATTGCGGCACAGGCGTACATTATAGCGCCTGCCAAACAAGCCAATTGCCCCAATACTTGATCCCCAAGCCCTTCAAGAGCTTCAGACCCTACAAGAATTACGACACCAGTCAGTCCGATCAGAACACCTGATAATTTCGTCAGATTGACCGACTCATGTCGAATGAGAAACAGGCTTATCAGGAAAACGAAGATCGGTGATGTTGAATTAAGCACGCTGGCAAGGCCCGCCCCTACGAACTGCTGGCCCCAGGTCAGAACGGTCCACGCGCCAATGCTGTTGAAAAACGCCTGGATAAGAAGCATCCTCCACATCAGTGCATCACGTGGAAGAGATTGGCGAGTCAATCTCATCACCGCAAAGAGGAGAATTGCTGCAATAAATACCCTCATTGCAATCAACGTGATCGGTGGGATTTCGGCGACGGCAACTTTAATGAACAAATAGGATGAGCCCCAAAGCAACGCGAGTAATCCAAGCAGTGTGAATTCCCGGAATTTGATGGGCGAATCGGTCATTCTCGAACACCGTTTCCTGGCCTGTAGATTGTGCATCTCGATGTTGTTTCACATTGGCCATTCAAGGATCGCCTCCCTGTCCCCGGATAACGATAGCGACAGAACCTTGCTGTCGATCTCCTCCAGAATGGGTTTCAAACCAGCGGCAATATCGAGATACTGTTTCTTATCTGCGTGCGATTCAACCTCAAAAATTACAGCAATCATGACATGACCAGCTTTGCGTGTGGCGCTGATGCCAATTTCACGAACGTGCGATCCTCGCGCAGCAGGAATTTTTCACGTTTAGCAAATTCATAATTCTCTTGACCCACTGGATCTTTCGAAAGCCGAACCCGGTACTGCTCATAGTCAGCGAGACTAGCAATGTTATAGATACCGTAGGCCAGCGTGGTCGATCCTTCGCAGGGTGTATAGTACCCGACCAGATCAGCACCGCAACGTGGAATCGTCTGACCCCAATTGTATGCATACTGTTCAAATTGTGATTTCTTTGTTGGATCAATATGGTAGCGAATAATGCAAGTCAGCATGAGGATCTCCGGGCGTCTGGGTCAAGTTGATCTGGAAATATTATTGAGTATGCCAGATAGACAGCAGAGAATGCTTCGGTTATGATCGAACTATGGATGGCACACCCAACATTGCAAAGATTGGCGCATTACTTGGCGACAACACACGCGCACGAATGCTCTCAACGTTAATGCACGGCAAAGCGCTGACGGCATCTGAACTGGCCAGAGAAGCGGGAGTGACGGCTCAGACTGCGACGTCTCATCTTGCCAAAATGGAATCGGGCGGCTTGCTCACACTGCGAAAGCAAGGTCGGCATAAATACTTTACTTTAGCCAGTGATGATATAGCGGCGTTACTGGAAACCCTGATGGGGCTGAGTGCCAGTGACGAGCCGCTGCGAACGCTGACAGGTCCTCGCGATACTGCCATGCGCAACGCGAGAGTTTGTTACAACCACTTGGCAGGTAACAAGGGCATCCAGCTGTATGACAGCCTGCTTGCCAGTCGGTATCTTGTGCTGAGTAGCGCAGTCCTGACACTATCCAGGAAAGGCCAACACTTCATGCAGGAATTCGGCATCGATCTCGACACCCTGCAAGCATCCAGATCGCCGCTTTGTCGAGCGTGTCTGGACTGGAGCGAGCGCCGCTCACACCTCGCTGGTAGTCTCGGCAGGGCATTGCTCGCTCAGTTTGAAACCTTGCGTTGGATGAAACGAGACAACAGTAGTCGAATTGTCAGGTTCAGCGCCAAGGGTGAGCACGCATTTAATACAACATTTATTTTGTCATGACAAAGTTGTATTTGAAAGGGAATGATTGAGGACATACGCACATAGCACCTCAGGAATTATCTGAAAAGTATTAACCAACAAATTGCAACAAATTGAATATATGCAGCTTTTCAGCAAATGAAAAAACCCATTTGAGTGCCTGTCCTGGTTGTGGTTTTAAGTGTGTGCCCTGTCAATTTTTTCCGCTTTATCTAAATCCTTTAATCGTTGCTTGAAATGCTCAGCCACATCAGAGTACTCGCTAATATTGGGAAGCGCCGCTTGTAAAGCCTTGCCTAATAATAAGCCTTCCCCATAATGCTCTCGCGCACCGGACCAATCGCCCTGCGCCTGCAGCGTTCCGGCTACTTTATTCAGCGACACCGACAGGTCCCGCAGCGATTCGGGCGTCTCGCCCACCCGCTCCACTTTTTGCATGCTATTTCCTGCATCGATTGCTTATAGTCTAGCATGCTCACAGAGACCTCAAATAGACTCAAGTCAAACCAATAGACCTTCCACCCGGTTCCCCACTGGCATTTCCAACCAAACCATAGAGTTTCAGGGAATCAATATGCAAGAGTCGTTCAAGAAAGGATAGAGACTTGTCGGGTAATTTAATATTAAGTTAATTGACCAGCTCGTTCATTTTATTGAACAATTCAATATATTGAATTTTATGTTTAAATAAATTAGTCCGCGATTAAGGTTAATGGCGTATAACACGGCAATGCGTAATGTATGCCCTTAATCCAGTAACCGTGGATGGAATATAACTGACATAGGTTCTAAGTGAATATGAGGACAAGTTAAGCAAGATCTTCAGTGGGGGTTTCCCATGACCTGCTGTCCTGGTTTGCAGTGTAAACACCAGGGTTGGTTTAAATAAGTAGACATCTGTGGCAAGCAGCGAGGGCAATCAAGCCCTGCCTCATCGCACTAGCCTACCTGTTCAATTTTGCGCGATTTCCAGGATACCACCTCTAACCAGGCTACCCGACTAATAAGTCGTGCGAAAACCCGAAACCCCTGAACCTGAAAACTGGCAGTATTTATTGTTACGAATACCTCGTCATACAGAATAAATAATTCATAGCAAAAACAACTCGCCCCTAATTATTTAGCAATTGATTTACCTGTTCAATCCGGTAAAGTTTGTCAGTGAATAAACAGTATTCGGAGGGAAAAACCATGCGGACATTCACGATTGCAATCCTGTTATTAACAACCTGTTACAACTCCCAGGCGAGCTTTGCGGGCAACGTTAAAATAAATGAATGGAAAGTCCCTTTTGAGAATAGCCGTCCGCGTGATCCTGCAGTCGATTCACTCGGGAGGGTCTGGTTTTGCGGTCAGGCAGGTGGCTATCTGGCTTACCTTGATCCTGAAACCGGAGCATTTAAAAAATACGAACTTGCAGATGGAGCCAATCCTCACAACCTGATCATAGACCACGATGATCAGATCTGGTTTGCCGCGAACACCAGGCCCTATATCGGTCGACTCGATTCCAAAACCGGCGCTGTGACCAAGTATCCAATGCCAGATTCATCGGCCCATGACCCTCACACATTGGTGTTCGATCGTAAGGGCAATATCTGGTTTACCGCGCAGTGGAGCAACCTGCTGGGACGACTGAATACCGATACGGGTAAGATCGATCTTATCAACCTTCCCGGTTCTGGATCCCGTCCCTATGGGATCAAGATGGACCCCGGAGATCAACCCTGGGCCGTGTTATTCGGCACTAACAAACTTGCTACAGTTGATAGCACATCTCTGGCCCTGAAAATTGTAGAGCTACCAGAAAAACAAAGCCGGCCACGGCGTCTTGAAATCAGCCGCGATGGCGTAATCTGGTATGGTGACTATAGCCGCGGAATGCTAGGGCGCTATGATCCTGAAAAAATGACGTTTCAGGAATGGCCCCTGCCAGGTGGGCCGGGATCCAGACCCTACGGTATGGCGATGGATCATCGTGAACACATATGGCTTGCCGAAGGTGGCAGCCCCAATCGCCTGGTCGAATTTGATATTAGCAAGCAGACGTTTGACACTGCCATTGATGTTCCCAACGCAAGTGGCTCCATTCGTCATATGGTTTTCGACGAACGCACGCAAGCAATCTGGTTTGGTGAGGACAGTAACTTTATTGGCCGTTTACAACTGCCCTGAGCGAACTGAGCATCGATAAGGCAAGCATCGATATCCGGTGAGAATTGACAAGAACAGACACTCAAATTAACCACGATTGACCGTGGGGCCATTTCGGGTGTTCGCCGCAACCCTTATCGGTATTTAATATAGATGGAGTCTTAGTCTTTGTAATTTAGACGGATAAATTGAAAAAACTTACCCTCGGTAAAACCAGATAAGAGGCTAGTGTAGTGCAACATGCAATTCATTCAAACGAGTACTGATTTTGCTCGTGTAAAGTTTCAAGGACAGGCACTGCCTAGAAAACTAATACCTTATTGTTTATATTGAAAATAATTCCGCTAATGGCGATGCCTGTCCTTGAACATTAGGCCCTAGAGTTCAAGGCATTTAGAAATATTGAGAAGGAGTTATTTGCAAAATAGGGTCTGTGAAGACGAGCCTCCTTATCCGTGTTGACACTAGACTGAATTTTCTATGACCTGTTCAATAGGGATCGCTGTCGAGCTTTGATTGACCATTGGTAAGTTCGCTTTCTGACTGACCAGCGGTAAAGAAAAAAGGGGTTAAATATACTATACGCGTATTGCCCTCACTCTCGTATGAGAAAAGGCATGGAAGATGTCGAAGTGAAAGAGTTATATAGCGTGCTATATGATGCTTGACCACATTACTTTAAGTAATGTGCCCCCAGAATTCTACAACCAAAACGTAACTGGTGGAGGAGGACCACCGAACCAGGACAGAAGCTCCTGCACAGCGTAAGGCAGTGCTTCAAATAATACCGACCCAATCACAGCTACTACCACAAGCCAGACGACTACCACCAGCAATGGAGCAACATACAAATGCCAAAACGCGGCAAACCTGGCATCAGAATCGACAGCAATCGCGTCACGGTCCAGTGGGTTGTCGTAATGACTGACCTCTTCAAGAGCCATACGTAATTTCGTTGCTGTATTTTTGGTGGCCTGCCTGTTAAGCGCCAGGAATCCAGCCAGCGAGGCGATAAGAAAGTGGATGGCTGTAGGAATCAGCGTGGACCCCAACATTAACCAGATCCACAGGTTCTCTCGCCAACCACCCTTTTGTAGTTGTTGCAGGAGTTTGTTCATGTACAACCAGCCAGCCTAAAAGCAAGGGGACTGGGCTCCAAAGTACTGTTATCGGGACTTGCCTGATCAGTTCCAGAAGATACATGTCAGATAGCCTAATCCAATAGCCCGGTACATTTATTGTTTACATCTATTCCCACGGCCTGCTCCACATTGCGCTCATTTATTCAGGCTAGATTTAATAGCTTCACTGGTATGTGTTTTCCATAGTGAAAGAAATCTTTATCGGTTGTGAATATTTCTGTATTCAATCGAAAGGCTACTGAACATATCAAAAAGTCAATGTGTGAACCTTGAACACCTTTTGCACGGCAGGTATTTGAGAATATCGCCGCTTGAACATAATCGTCATCGGTAATCTGTGTGTTTTCAAAACATCTCAATTTGGTATTTAGTTTTTCAAAACTGGCCTTATCGCTATAGCCGGATAATACTTCCTGCCTGATGGGTCCAAGCAGAATCACTCGCTGATCCGAAATCAGACTTTCAAACTCCTGAATATGTGGTGCATATCTGCCTCTTTTTGACCTGAGCGCATAGGACCAAATAGGGGTGTCTACAACAACCTTCAACGCTGTCTGGCCTTTTTGTAGTCATAATCAGAGTCTGGGTCTAATTTACCGAACAACTCCAGGATTTCTAATTGCTTACGCCTGTCTATAAACTCTTTTAACGCATAATTAACCGTATCCTTTTTGGTTTTTAGCCCGCTGATCAATAGCGCTTCTTCCAATAATTTATCATCAATTGCTAAATTTGTCGCCATACCAAGCACCTCTGGATTACACAATATTCCACACATATCTATGTGTCAACAATTACTCCTTCACGGGAAACTGTTGTGACTCGCTATATCCTCACCCCGACATGCCCCCATTCAGACTATAAAGGATAATCTGGACAGGCATTCGACTATAGCTCTTTTTGTTCTTCAACTATATTTTAAGGAAAAGATAGAACGCTTTTCTCAGATGTTTTATTGTATAAAAAATCCCTAAAATCCAAACGATTACCGCATAAGCAGTGAGGGCAATCCCGATCAGAGACCGTTGCCGACAAGGATGTCGGCGTCGAGCGTACAGGGAGGTTTATAGCGTGTCTCTGATCGGGATTGCCCCCGCTGCTTCCGACAGACTGCTACTTATTTAAACTAACCCTTGTGTTTACATTGCAAAGCGGGATAGCAAGTCATGGGAAACCTCAACTGAAGATCTTTTCTCGGATAGTTGATTAAGGACCTACACTACACATTGCCGTGCTATGCGACATAGATTTAAATCGCGGATTAAATTATTCAAACATATAATTCAATATTTTGAATTGTTCAATAAATTGAACGTACTGGCTAATCAAAAAACAGTCTTACGCGTTGAAAATTTCATGCCATCCAGTAACCTCATATCGCGAGTCACGACTAAAAAAACTGAATCTTGCTACAGTATAAATATTTGATTAATTGGATAACCAATGCCTATCATAGATCGCAATACACAATTCAAGTTTACGGAAAACACTATGCAACTAACACCTTTTCATCTGGCCATTCAAGTCCGCGATATTGACGAAGCCCGCGACTTCTACGGTTCTAAAATGGGACTCACCGAGGGCAGAAGCTCTTCGGACTGGATTGATTTCAATCTGTTTGGCCATCAATTGGTCACGCATCTGAATCCGCAGATTGGCAAAACAGGGAAAATAAGTGCTGTTACAAATCCGGTTGATGGGCATGGGGTTCCGGTGCCGCATTTCGGGGTAGTGATGAGCTTTGAGGATTGGCAGGCGTTGGCAGCAAAAGTATGCTTGTTTATCGATGATTTTATTATCGAGCCTTATGTGCGTTTTAAGGGAGAAACGGGCGAACAAGGAACGATGTTTTTCTCTGACCCTTCTGGTAATGCGCTGGAGTTCAAGGCATTTAGAAATATTGAGCAGGAGTTATTTGCAAAATAAAATTTCACACAGACAATTGTCCTTGTACACCTTACCGCTAGACTGAATTTTCTATGCCCTGTTCAATAGGAATCGCTGTCGAGCTTTGGTCGATCAATAGAAAATCCACTTTCTGACTGACCAGCGGTAAGTCGGCAGTAAAATGGTATTAGCGAGATCATTAAGGCAAGCCGAGGGAGCATTAATACTTGCAAACCTTCGATCAAGGTTGTTGATGGAATACTAGCTTTTATGCATATTGAAAATGTACTTGAAATTTAGAGAGGGATGTTCAAATATAATATACGCGTATTGCCCTCACCCTCGAATGAGAGAAGGCATGGATGGTGGTGAAGTGATGAATTTATCAAATATGTATATGATACTTAACCCCATGACTCATGACTACATTTTTAAAGGGGTTGTTTGATTTATTGTTTGCTGTTCCAGACGCTTCCTGCATTTCCACCATCCATGGCGGTCACCCCCACAAAACGGCCAGTGAAAATTCGATGGCATCAAAGGGTGGTTGGCTTACCGGGTCATCGTCCTTGAGCGTGGAGATCAGTGTCCAGTGACTGTCAGCATTCAGTTGGTAGATTTCCAGGGTTTTCAGGTCGGGGTCAACCAGCCAGAGGTGTTTGACACCTTCGCGAGCACAGATGGGCATTTTGATGATGCGGTCGGTTCGGGCGGTTGAGGGAGAGAGAATCTCGCAAACCCAGTCCGGGTACAGTTCAAACCAGGCGGTTTCGGGTAGTTCAGGCATGCGTTCACGCTGCCAGCCTGCGAGATCGGGCACCAAAACATCAGAATCCAGGTGCAATTCGGGTTCGTCAAAAATCCACCAACCCCCAGGACCACCATCTCCAGAGTCGTAAGGACCCCAAAGACTCCCTGTCAATGCGGTGTATGCACGTGTGTGTTTTGGGGCGGGTCGGGGGTGGGTATGCAAATCACCATTCAATATTTCCCCAACCACGTTTTCTGGCAAATCAAACAGATCTTCATAGGTGGCAGGTCGTTTTACAATCTGGGACATTATATTCCTCTGGCTGAAGATTCTACGCTTGAAGTCTGAGTTTAACAGAAATGAAAAATCATCCAAAACAAGGCGTTGGTCTTGGCGGGTGAATATTTGTAGAATCACACGACCCCACTGATCTCTGGATGAAAGCACCGCACGCCCAGGGGTATCGACTATATCGCATTATTCGCAACCGGTGCTATCTGCGGTTCATAATTCCTGTGTATCTCAATCGCCCTGCGCATTTTCCACCATTAAATCAATTCACGCCTACCCTTTTGCCAACAGACAGTTCTAATTTGATAGAGTAAATGTGAATATTTTAGAGAGTCTCGAATATGTCTAAAATAATTCTGATATGGATATACAGTCCACAGTGCAATTTTATCTGTCAAGGACAGGAACTCTAATCACTGATTATGCTTCATTCATTCTGCAAGCGCTGCTTCTCAAGCGTTTGCTCACGGAACAGAATTTGCCTCGCGAGTAAATCAATATGTTGCCTCAAAGCATAAAGTTCGTGCGCGAAGCCTAGAGGCACTTCAACTTCTCTGACTTCTTTTTCTATCTTGTCGAGATTCGCTAAACACAATTCCAGGTTCTCTTCGCTAGGAATCTCGGTCGAGCTTTGATCAACTAATTGCAATTGCTCATACCATTGGTAAATCCGCTTCCTGACTGACCAGCGGTAGGTTGGCGGCAAGATACGCATCAGCGGAATCATTAAGGCAAGCAGGGGAAACAGTAGGACTTTCAGACGATCAATTAAAGTTGCAGCCCAGAATGGCAAATAGCGTTGCAGGAATGGTGGGCCTGACTTGTAAAAACGAGCAGCCTCTGGGCTCAAGGGGTAGTCGAGGTATTTTTGTGAAGGAAATTCGCCTTTGTCGGCAAATAAATCACCCGCCGAAAAGAGTGTTGAAGAGATTTGCATGATCAAATCACTTAATGCAGGGTGCAGGTCATCCCTTGCAATCAAGGTCGCCGTGGGTGCGATAAGTTGAATCGGCTGCTGGGGAATATTTTTTTCCAGATCAATCGAGCCTTCGGGTAAGCGAACCTGGGATAAAAACCGATAGCGCTGTGCGTAGGCTTCAGCACGTTTGAATGACATCAAGCTGATGCCAGGGATATTGACCAGGGTTTGAACCATATTGGAGGTACTGGAAACCACCGTTATCAATGCATCAATCTGCCCGCTTGTTAACGCATGTATTGCATCAGAACCCTGTAATTCAACCAACTTGAGCTGGTCGATTAATCCATTATCCTGCAATAATTGCCTGGCAATAATCTGCGAACCGCTGCCCGCAGCACCCACGGAAACCGTTTTTCCTCTTAGCGCGCTGAGCTGCCCGCTGACCAACGCTTCTCGACTGAATACCCATAAGGGTTCGTAGTAAACACTGCCCAGACTCATCAGTCGGGTATTCGCGGGTGGTTTTGAAACTCCGCTTTGCACAAATGCCAGCTGGACATCATTGCTTGCATTTTTAAGCAGTTCAAGGTTTTCCACCGAGCCGGAGGTTGTACGCACATTGAGCGTAACGCCATGCTCGGCCAGACGTGTACGGAATGCCTGGGCGAATTGATAATAGGCGCCATCAGCATTACCCGTAGCGATGGTGAGTTGTTTCGGCGGTGCAGGTTCGACAAATTGGAAGGTGACAAAAAAGGCTATTAGCGCAAGTAGTAAACCACCACCGAAAATCATTAATCGATCACGCTGGGAGTGGACTTTTTTGGGTTTGGCAGGTTTAAGGGGATTTTTTTTCTGTGACTCTGCGTCTTTTGCGTACACAATTCAGCTTCTTTTGATCAATGGGATTAACCAGAAGTCTAGTTGATCCAACACATTTTGCACGCTTGTTGTATTTTGATTTTATTCCGCTTCAAACCATTGCAACTTTCAGAGTTGGCATGCGTAAAAAACCCTTCAGATAAGTCACACGACACTATCCTTTATGAGTAACATACTGCTCGGGATTTTCTAATAAAAAAGCTCTAAAAGCCACCGCAACGGGCGACACCGCTTTGCCCTGACGAGTGACCACATGCCAGTATCTTTGCAATGGAAAATCCCTAACGTCCAGCATGACCAGATGCTGATTGTTGAGTTCCAGTTCGATGGTATGCAACGACACAACCCCTAATCCAAAACCCGCAGAAACTGCTTGTTTAATGGCTTCATTACTGCTCATTTCAAAGCTTGTGTTGCAGCAGACCTTGTTGGCTTTGAAATGACGTTCAATGGCCTCTCTGGTGCCTGAACCACGCTCTCTGACAACGAATTTTTCGCCTGTTAAATCATCCATCGTCAGCTTCTTTTTACGCCTGACCAGGGGATGATCAGGCGGCGCGATAATAACCAATGGATTTGTCATAAACCGCTCGGATAGCAGGCCGTGTCCTTTGGGTGGCTCACCCATGATGACGAGATCAGGCTCGTAATTTTCCAGTTGTTGCAAAATGCTTTTCCGATTGGTCACATCCAGACTGATGGTGACGTCGGGATAGGTTTTGGAAAAGGCGGAGAGTATACGGGTGGTAAAGTGATTAGCCGTCGTCGCCACAGAAATGGTCAAATGGCCTTGATGACAGTCTTTGATTTTTTCAGCGAAATCCATCATTCGTTCATAGGCATGAATTATGTCGTTGCTGTATTCCCGCAGTTCATGACCGGATGCACTCAGCACTAGTGTTCTACCCTGTCTTTCGAAAAGTTCTATGCCCAGACCCTCCTCTAAATGCTTTATTTGCATGGAGACGGCTGGCTGTGTCATATGCAGTTTTTCCGCCGCTCGAGTGTGGCTTCGATAACGGGCAACGGAGTCGAAAATTCGAATTTGTCGTAGTGAAATATGGTGCATAGTCCGACCTTGCGTAATATACTGCGAGGTTAAGTGTTTGATCTGTACGTTCAGTGCGCTAACTGTTTACCCCCAGATTTTCATTCTGGATGACGTGTTTCATACACAGTGAACAGATTCCAGATCAACACCGATCCAGGCAAAGCATAAGCTATATTTATGCTGGGAGCGAGTAATACTTAGTTTTATTTATGCTTCACTTGAAGCAAAATAGCCACGTTCTATGATTACCATCAACCGATAACTACTAAACAGACAATATTTTAACCAAAACGATAGGAATTTAACTATGGCAAAGCAATATGATGCCGGTGTAAAAGAATACCGCGAAACGTATTGGGAGCCAGACTATACAGTGAAGGACACTGATATTCTGGCCTGCTTCAAAATTACCCCTCAAGACGGCATACCTCGTGAAGAGATTGCAGCAGCGGTTGCGGCTGAATCTTCAACAGGTACATGGACAACGGTTTGGACGGACTTATTAACCGACCTTGACTACTACAAAGGCCGCGCTTACGCCATCGAAGATGTTCCTGGCGATGACACTTGTTTTTATGCATTCATTGCCTACCCTATCGATTTATTCGAAGAAGGCTCAGTTGTTAACATCCTAACCTCATTGGTGGGTAACGTATTCGGCTTTAAAGCACTACGTGCGCTTCGTTTAGAAGATATCCGTTTTCCCATCGCTTACGTTATGACCTGTAATGGACCGCCACAAGGTATACAGGTTGAGCGTGATATTCTGAACAAATACGGTCGTCCTCTGCTGGGTTGTACTATTAAGCCTAAACTCGGTCTGTCTGCCAAAAACTACGGTCGTGCCTGTTATGAGGGCCTTCGTGGTGGACTTGATTTCACTAAAGATGATGAGAACGTCAACTCACAGCCCTTTATGCGTTGGAGACATCGTTTTGACTTCGTTATGGAAGCCATCCATAAAGCAGAAGCAGAAACCGGCGAGCGCAAAGGTCACTACCTGAACGTTACCGCACCCACAGCTGACGAAATGATGCGCCGTGCCGAATACGCAAAAGAGATTGGCGCACCGATCATCATGCACGATTACCTGACAGGTGGTTTATCGGCGAATACACAGCTTGCACAATGGTGCCAGAACAACGGCATGTTGTTACACATTCACCGCGCCATGCACGCGGTACTTGATCGCAACCCGCACCACGGCATTCACTTCCGCGTACTGACTAAAGTGCTGCGTCTATCCGGTGGTGATCATCTTCACTCTGGAACCGTTGTGGGCAAACTTGAAGGCGATCGTGAAGCAACATTGGGCTGGATTGACACCATGCGCGATTCTTTCATTAAAGAAGATCGTTCAAGGGGTCTGTTCTTCGATCAGGACTGGGGTTCAATGCCTGGTGTAATTCCTGTCGCTTCCGGTGGCATCCATGTATGGCATATGCCGGCGCTGGTTAACATCTTTGGTGATGATTCCTGTCTGCAATTTGGTGGCGGCACGTTGGGTCACCCCTGGGGTAACGCTGCGGGTGCGGCTGCAAACCGGGTGGCTGTTGAAGCTTGTGTTGAAGCACGTAATCAGGGCCGGGAGCTTGAGAAAGAAGGTAAAGACATTCTTACAACAGCAGCCAAGCATAGCCCTGAACTGGGCGCTGCCATGGAAACCTGGAAAGAAATCAAGTTTGAATTCGATACTGTTGACAAGTTGGACGTTGCTCACAAGTAACATCACTTTTCAGAGCGCGCTTCGCAAGGGGCATTAGTTTTATAACAGTTGTTATGACTATGCTCCTCGTGCAACTTAATCTTAATATTTATGGGGACCTCTTCAATGAGTGACGTTCAAGATTACCAATCAAGTCTAGAAGATGCGGCCAGCCGTAAGTTCGAAACTTTTTCATACCTGCCGGCAATGGATGCCAGCCAGATTCGTACACAGATCCAGTACATTGTTGATAAAGGCTGGAACCCTGGAATCGAACACACAGAGCCTAACAATACACGTAGTAACTATTGGTACATGTGGAAACTTCCCATGTTCGGCGAGACTGACGTTGACGTTATCTTAAAGGAACTTGAAGCATGTCATACTGCACACCCGGACAACCATGTACGTTTACTGGGTTTTGATAACTTTTCCCAGTCTGCAGGTGCATCCATGGTTATCTATCGTGGTCAAACTGTTTAATTAGTTTTACCGGACCAACCTGACTGTTCTGTTGAGCGGTCAGGTTTTTGTCTTGTTTCTTCACAACGAGCATTCCTATGGCAAGACCCGATAAATATGTTGGGATTGATAAAGACGTTAATGGAGGCATGACAACTATTGGTAAAATCATACGAGATGCCTGGGTTTTTGACTTACTTCCTGAAACGCAAACCTGTGAAGGCTGGAATCTGGCCGGGATTGACGCCTTGCTGGACAAAGTAAATACCGAATGGGACAAATACGGTTGTCTGGTCAGCCATTTACCGGCAAAACTCGCAGAACGTCACAAACGGATTCATGATATTGCTTTTACCAGGGCTCGCGAAGCAGGTTGGTCTGGCGAAGCTGAAACCGAAGACGATAAGTGATAACGATAACAAATACTGATTATTTGAGAAATAACGGAAATGTCTGATACAAGCATAGATCCACAACAGTACATCATAAAGGATGAACCCTATTACGAAGCCGTGGGTAATGAAGTAGAGCTATACGAAGCCGCTTACAATGTACGTATGCCGATGATGCTAAAAGGCCCGACCGGATGTGGTAAATCCCGTTTTGTTGAGTATATGGCATGGAAGTTACAGCGCCCGTTAATTACCGTCGCGTGTAATGAAGATATGACCGCCTCTGATTTGGTGGGTCGATTCTTGTTGGATAAAGACGGTACAAAATGGCAGGATGGCCCACTCACAACCGCTGCCCGCATGGGCGCACTGTGTTATCTGGACGAGGTGGTTGAGGCCCGTCAGGATACCACGGTTGTCATTCATCCACTGACTGACCACCGCCGCACCCTGCCGCTGGACAAAAAAGGTGAGCTGGTGCATGCGCATCCTGACTTCCAGCTCGTTATCTCCTACAACCCTGGCTATCAAAGCCTGATGAAAGACTTAAAACAATCAACCAAACAACGTTTTGGCGGCATGGATTTCGATTATCCCGGTGAGGAGCTGGAAACCTCTATCGTCAGCAAGGAATCTGGAGTGGATGCGAAAACAGCGGCCAAGCTTGTACAAATCGCACATCGCGCACGTAATCTGAAAGGTCATGGGCTCGATGAGGGTATTTCGACACGCCTGTTGGTTTATGCAGGCCAATTAATCCATAAAGGGGTGGATGCTGAAGCCGCCTGTTCAATGACGATGGTAACGCCCTTGACGGATGATCCTGATATGCGTGACACCCTGAATGCCGCCGTACAAACATTCTTCGGATAATCGCTTTATAAAGTCGGCCATCGTTTAACTGGATACGCGGTTTGTATTATGTCAATCAAACTCGAAGATTACGCAGAATTTCTGGAAAAGGTCGCACCTGAAGTAAGAGACGTGCTGGATAGCACATTTCATGAATCCGCTCGTATTATGTCACCCGCCGGTCTTAAAGACTATATGGATGGCGGCAAAGCTCTGTGCAATCTTGGACGCGGCAGTGATGTCGTTATCACCTATCTCGAAGAAATGCCGCTGGTTGCCAAGGAATGTGGTGAGGATATTATCCCCGACTGCATCACTGCGGCCATGAAGCTGTCATCGATGACTTCCGGCGAAGTCATCAGCCTGATGCTGGCAAGCTTGCCCACTGCGGCGCGTCGTCTGGGCGATGCCTCACTGGTGCGAGGCTACCTCACACTTATTCATCAATTAGCATCGACCGCCGCACGTGGTTTGCGCCCTATGCTCTCACATATCGATGAATTGCTATCCAAACTAACCCTCAGTGGTCTTAGACGCTGGGCACATTTTGGCGCACAAGCCTATCGCCGTGATTTTAATAACCTCACCGCTTATTTCAATCTGGAATCCCAGGACAGCCTTGCCATGCTGGAAAAAGAACGGCGTGGCGTTCTCTTCGTCAAAGTCCAGCGCAAGCTCAACTTTTATTTGCGCGCCTTATGGGGGCGGGATTTTTTCTTACGCCCCACGGGCGCTGATTTCGCGGATTTCAGACCCTATATTGAACATCGCATTCTGCACATGCCCGACGCGGTGGATGATATCAAGCTCAATGAAGACGACCGTATTCCAGGTCTGGAACTCTACCGGGCTACGGCGGCACATATGGCCTCGCATCTGTGTTATAGCACCTGTTCCCTATCGGCAGAACAACTCAGTCCGGCACAGATGTTCTTTATTGCCTTATTGGAAGATGCACGGGTTGAGTATAAAGCGATCAAGGCATTTCCGGGTTTAAAGAAGCTCTGGAAATCACTGATGCAAATCAAATACGATGATGGCGTCGAACACGAGACCCTACTTGTCCTTGAGCACGTAGCACTGATGTTATTGGACTCACAAGTGAGCGCTGACGATGCCACCATTAGCCAGTTTGTGGCCAAGTTTCATGCTGAAATTGAAGAAAAACAGGATGACAACCACTTCTCCTGGCTAATGGGCATGGAACTATTCAATATGTTTGCCGGCAAGAAAGCTGTGCCTAGCTTGCGTATTCTGGAGCGTTACCGCATCCCCTATCGTGATGATAATCGCATCGTCTGGCACTTTGAAGATGCCAACTGGGATACCGAATTTGAATACGTTTCAGCCAGTCAGCGCCAGGTTCGCAGACAGGTCAGTGCCATTGAAATGGCCAATGAAGTGGATTGTGAACTGGCCGGTGATGACGCACAGGAAATCTGGACTTGTTCGACCAATCTGCGCCCCTATGAAGATGATCTGACCGACGAGCAGATCAGCTTCAATGATATGTGGGGCAAGGAGCCGGTTTCAGATCCGTTTCACTATCAGGAATGGGACTACCAGATCCAGCTGCATCGGCCAGATTGGGCGACTGTTTATGAACGCCGCCAGGGTCGTGCTGACCCAGAAGTGATCGATGATATTCTGCTGGAATACAAACCCATTGCTCATCGCATTAAACAGATCATCGATCTGCTGGCCCCCCAGGGTGTACAGCGCCAGCGTGGCATGGAAGACGGCGATGAAATTGATATTAATGCCGCCGTCGATGCCATGGTTGCCATTCGCATGGGCGAGCAACCCAGCCCGCGTATCACCATGCGCAATGTGCTTAAAAATCGTGACCTCTCGGTTGTAGTATTACTGGATTTATCTGAATCTACCAACGAGAAAATAGACGGTTCAGACAAAACGATACTCGAACTCACCCGTGAGGCCGCGACACTGGTCGCCACCGCGATAGAAGGCATTGGTGACCCCTTTGCATTGCACGGCTTTGCTTCAGACGGTCGTCACGATGTGCAATATTATCGCTTCAAAGACTTCAACCAACACTTTGATGACGAAGCAAAATCGCGCCTTGCCGGTATGAAAGGCGGCCTGTCAACCCGCATGGGCGCGGCCCTGCGCCATGCCGGGAATCACCTGTTAAAACAGCAGGAACGGCGTAAACTCATCCTCCTGGTTACAGACGGTGAACCCGCCGATATCGATGAGCGCGACCCACAGCACTTGCGTCATGACACTAAAAAAGCCGTCGAAGAACTCTACAGCACCGGGGTATTAAGCTATTGCCTGACCCTGGACTCGCATGCCGATAGCTACGTCAAACGGATTTTGGTGAAAACAACTACACTATTATTGATCATGTCGATAGATTGCCGGAACAGTTGCCGGTTTTGTTTGCCAGTCTGACCAAATAGATCTAACCAAGTAACACACCAAAAGGATACGCAGGCTGTTAGTCCATCATGGTGGATGTTTTGTTAATGTTCTTAAAAGGACGGTTTACTTAAACTGACAGGAATCATACAGATTGTGTTAGGCATCTTTTATTTATATTTCCTCTGACTCTTTGCAATACAGGCTGTGGATCTTCACCATTGGTATTCAGGGATCATCAATACTTGTCTTTCCCACATCCCCTCACTGATTTACCGCTGCCGCCGGCTAAGAGTTATAAACCTCTGTAACACGAAAAAGGATCGATTCTCCTGCGGAGGACTTTCACCTCAAGAACCTTGCAGTGATTGACGATAGTAATCCAATGGATTATAGTACATGAATGCAAACTATAGTCGAGTTACCGGAATATGAACAAAAAGCATCCAGTCTGCTCAATGACTCAGAAAAGCAGGGAATCATCAATTATTTGGCAATACATCCACATGCAGGTGTTGTAATGAAAGGTATTGGGGGCATTAGAAAGTTTCGGTGGGCTTCAGGGAATCGTGGGAAAAGTGGTGGTGTACGAGTCATCTATTATTTTCACAACAAATCAATGCCTTTGTTTTTATTAACTCTCTTTGGCAAAAATGAAAAATCTAATTTATCAAAGGCCGAACGTAATGAATTGACTAAGCTTGTTAATGTTCTTACAAATTATGGTGAAACCAATGTCTGAATTTTTTGATAGCATCAAGCAAGGTCTTACGGAAGCTATTGAGTATTCCGAAGGCAAATGTCCAAAGGCCGTTGTTCATCAATTTACATCTGTTGATGTAAAGTCTATTCGCTCCAAGTTGGGCATGAGTCAAACAGAATTTGCCTCCGCTTTCGGAATCAGTGTCAGTACATTACGTCACTGGGAAAGAGGAGATCGCATGCCACACGGTCCGGCTCTTGTCCTTCTAAATGTTGTGGCTAAAGAACCACAAGCCGTTTTAAATGCACTTTCCGGGTAATAGTGCTGGCACTAGTGGCGCACTTGATTTTAGAATGTAGGTGTCATGCTATTTCCCTATTAGAGGTGTTCTTTCGTCAATTATAGCTAACAACTTACTTGCAAACATTAAAAGTTGAACCGATTCTTCCGCAGTGTATCCTGTATCTCTATGTGATGGAGGATTTTTGAACAAACCAATAGCACCGGAGAATAAATTGGCCTCCGCTTCTCGCTCAGCCATTACCAGCTGTTCGTTTCTCAAAGGCCCATTTTGTGGGTTAAAGGCTTCCCTCATCAACGAAACACCGAGCTTTGAGTCTTCATATCCACCTATACTTCTCACTCTAATCTCAACTTTCTTGAAAGCTTTAAATATAGCTGTTTCATAATCTCCAAGCAGAAATTGTGACCTGGCATCTAGTAATATATCTGGGTGTATCAACGTTTCGGGTAAGATTCGTAGGTTTGTAAAATCAAATAATTCAGCCTCGGTATCGATAGACAAACCACGCCGCGTTATCATCTTAAATGACGTGGATTGAGATTGAGTTGGGTGCGGTGCTATCAATGCTGCTAGTTCCAGCCACTGCCAACCCTCTGCCAAGCACTTAACACTCTCACGGTTATCATCACCAGATAGATTGTCTGGAATAAGTCCTTTTACGGCGTTATCAAATTGCACAGTATCAGATGCTCTAGATGTTCCTCCCGAATATTCTTGAGGCATATTTTCTTTAAGATTTTTCAGTAATACCCATCCGATCTGCTCCGGGCTAAGTTGGGTCAGTTCATTTGATGTCATAACAATTTCGTTTTATTCCAAGTAGTATCTGATGTTCTTATTGTACTAGAGGGCGTGAAAAAAACAGAGGATTAATTCAACAACTGCTAGGTTACACTTTTGTTCTTTGTGCATTAACAGTTTTCGTTAAGGGCATTCCAGGACAGAGGACATTCCAGGACAGGCACTCCAAAAAAAGCGCTATGGTCTTAAAAAGATTTTACTCTTCAATGGCAAAGTGTTTATTTCTTGGAAATATTTTTAGTTATCAAGAGTGTATGTTCCATGCGCCCACAATACGTCTCGAAATGTACGAACGCTACACTACAGGTGAGAGTCCGTACAACACACCGACCGTATGTATCTATCGGGTGATTCACTATGCCTTGGGTGGACTGTGTAAGAACTATAACCTGATCACCCTTATCGACAGTTTATTAACCAGTCAAGCCAAATAGATCTGGTCAAGCAACACACCAAAAGGATTCGCAGGTTGTTAGTCAGTCATGACTGATCAAAACGGATCACATCAGCTTTTACCGAAGGCCGCGCATTTTTACCTCGATCAATCATCTGCTGAACAAATCGATTGAATTCACCCTGAGCACGCTTGATCGTCTCGATGGCTTTAACATCATAATAGGTAAAACGATAGGCAACAGGCTCAGTCAGGCTGGAGCGCTGCTGTGGTTTGAATTGTTGCCAGGAAAATTCAATAGAGCGCCGTGCCGAAACAGCGTCTACAAAAATAACTTCTTCCTGATCAATCACTGCCATGTATTGCATTGATCGAATGGGCACAAACACACACGATGCATCACTGTAATCAAGCAATAATCGCATCGCGTTATAGGTTTCAGCCGGTAACATCCTGGCCTTATGTCCCAGCGCTTCACCACGATTGAAAGACTCTTTTTTTTGCATTGTACGCTCTGACGATGCTCTCGATTAACTAATGATAGTCCATTGTAGCTGAACAATCCGGCGGCCAAAAGTTGTAATGCTTTATTAATATTCACCCGTGGCATACCTATCCATCGCTATAAATACCAAGCAAAACACCTGCTACCGGTGGCGGAGTCCTCGTAGCCTGCTAGACCTTTGGTTCTTGCTGTGTGGCACAATGAATACTACCACCTCCACTGGCAATGCCATCTATAGAAATTTGCTCAATTCGATGATTAGGAAACACATCTGCGAGTTTTTGTCTCGCTAAATTATCTGCGCTTTTATCACCAAATTTTTGCATAATGATTGCCCCATTACAAACATAATAACCCACATAGCCTGCCGCAAAGTCTCGCGTCCCGTAGGCGGTATTAATATCCCACGGTGTGTCCAGAACAATAATATGCAACAGGTTGCCCTTAGCATCCTTAGCGAATTCAAGAATGCGGATATTATCACGGGTAACACTATAGTCATAAGATGATTTATCGTTATCCCGACTCACCACCACTACTCCAGGCTTGGCAAATCGTGCATAAAAATCGGTATGTCCATCCGTAATATCTTTACCCTTTATTCCTTTTAGCCAGATTATTTTCTCTAAGCCAAGCAACGCTTTCAATTCACGCTCAACTTCAGCCTTGCTTTTGTTTGGGTTACGGTTAGCATTGAGTATACAGCTTTCGGTCATAATGGCGGTGCCCTGTCCATCCAGCTCAAAGCATCCGCCTTCCAGAATTAGACTGGACTGAATGCTCTTTACCCCTGCTTTTTGTGCTACAAAGTCGGCAACCCCGGCATCATGTTCATAATCCTGATCTTCACCCCAACCATTGAAATTGAAATTTACAGCCGCTTTCTGTCCTTTTTTATTCACAACAAAGGCCGGCCCTGTATCTCTCATCCACAAGTCATTCATGGTGAAACCAATTAATTCAATAGGATGATTATGTTTATCCAGAGAACCAAGCAGTTTTAAAGCCACCTTGTAATCTTGTTCTCTTACAAGCATGGATACAGGCTCGTACTTGGCGATGGTTTTAGCAATACTAGCCAGATTTCGCTGCACTTGCGGCACTTGCCTCTCTTCCCAGATATCAACACTCGCAATAAAGGACATCCAGGTGCGTGTATGAATTTCAGCCTCTTCAGGCATATACCATTCATTAGCTTTATGTATTTCTGCAGCCTTAACGTTGGGCGCTGACATGAACGCACCGCCTCCAAGTGCCAGAGTTAATTTTAGGAATCTACGTTTCGATTGCACCATCATGATCCGATCACTAGAGCTAACAGGCTGTTAGTGCTTCTATTTATAAATGAAACTAGCTGAAAATGGTGACTCAATCGGTTACCCTACTTGCTATTCGGTTAATTGAGAGCAATACATCTATGAAATTTGTCATTATCCTCGTGCTGGTATTAGTCGCTGTTATTATCTACAAGCAATTCGCCGGAAAGAAACTGGGGACGGCAAATCTAGAGCAAGGCGCTGAATTCCTAACGAACAATAAAATGGCCGAAGGGGTAAAATCCTTACCATCGGGATTGCAGTATAAAGTATTAACGGTTGGAACCGGTGAGGTCCACCCAGGACCGACAGACCAAGTAAAGGTACACTATCATGGAACACTGCTGGACGGGACGGTTTTCGACAGCTCGGTTGATCGTGGTGAGCCTATCAGTTTTGGCTTGAACCAGGTGATCAAGGGCTGGACAGAGGGCCTCCAACTAATGGTTGTCGGTGAAAAAACACGCCTGTTTATTCCAAGCGATCTGGCTTATGGCAACCGTACAACCGGGAAAATCACCGCTGGTTCTACGCTTATTTTTGATGTAGAGCTATTGGCGATTAATGAATAGATAAATAATCCGTTATCTCTTTTATGCTAAATTGGGACATCATGCATCCCAAATAAAAAAAATATGAGGTATGCCCGAAAGCGTGTCTGTAAAAGAATTTTGAGTATAGGATAGTCATAAACCTAGTGTAGATGCCAGCGGTGGGCAGGTCTAAATTCAGCTGATTTGGCTTCTCGATCTGGCCGAGGCTGTCATTCATGGGATGGACGTGTTTAGTTTAGGACAATTATCCTAAACTAAACATATCCAAAGATGACTGAGCCTAAGCAATAAATGCCTCCGCTATCTCCAGGCCAGAATAACAAACATCCGAAACCGCCATCACGCCTATATCCGCAGCTTTGTCTTCAGGATCATCTGTGTTAACAGCAATCGCGTATGAAATCCGCGACAAGTAAGAGACAACATTCGCTGTTTCTTCAATAATCGCCTGGCTTCTTTCTGCGTTCGCCGACATGGCTGATAATTCACTTAGATGAGTACAGGTACAAATGAGCGCGGGGAAGGTGAGAATGGCATCGACAACAGCCCCTGTCGCGCGTCCGTCATCCGCCTTCATAAAACTTAATTTTGTTGAACTGGCAAAGTATTTTTGCCCAGGCCCGCTAAAAGTCAATTTAGATAGAATCCGAACGGCTAGGGTCACTTTATTGACATCGCTAGCCGCTTCGTTCTGCAGCGGATCTTTTGGCACTAAAACATTCACAACACCACCCGCCGCACCACCAACAATTCCTAACAGCGCTGATGGTATCGCAAATTCGTTGTCGCCTGACTCTTCAGCCGCTTCAAGGGAGTTGACAATGGCCGCCATTAAAGTGAGGATTCCACTGCCGGCATGACCTAGCATGAAAACGCCCATGCTTGTTGCCGCTGGCATTTCGCCAAGCGTTGCACTGTTACCCGAAGTGTTACCCGAATTCACCAGCAGATTGCTCTGTGCCGGCTGGAAGGCATTGACGACATCCTCATAGCTCGTGGCAGTAATCAGGAAATCGGTATTAGAATTATCGGGAAAGGGCGCTTCGCCTTTGGCTATTTTGTACATGATAGTGACAGGAACAGCCGTTAACCAGCAGAACAAGTCGAGCATGGACAGATCAGGTACACCAATATCCTTCAAAATATCTGAAATCACCGGAATATAAATGGGCGTATCCATTACCTCAAAGGCGATACTCGCAATATCATACAAAATGTTAAACAGTGCATTCATCACATTTTTAATGGTGTCCAACACGCCATCAGCCAAAATTGCCATCAGCTTTTTCAGCACCTCCGAGAAGCTCAATGTTGGCACCTCGTTAGCCAAATTCGCCAACTGGGTCAGCACATTGCTAATCACCGTTGCTTCATTCTCAATTACCTGCAACAAATCATTAACAAGCTGCTGCGTCGGGTCCGGCGTAGAGGGTGGATTTGTTTGCACCACATTGCCTGCATTACCCTGGAAATGATGTGACATGAAGGATGATGAGGAACTCGATCCGCTAGACGGGGTTGAACTACCACTCGCGGGTTGCGAAGCCGCTTGCCCCAGCCCCGACCAATCCGTGATGCCCGCCCAGGCGTTGATCGACGCTTCCAAATCATCAATCTTGCCATCAAGCAGCGTCTCCAGTGCTTTAATATTATCAAGCTGATCCTGGACAAAAAGCTGGGTCAAATTCTTTAACACTTCTTTGGTACGAGTAATATCATTCCAGCCGAACAAAAATTCTAAATATTTAATTAAATCTTCAATCGCCGTTTCAATCGCATTAAATACCCATTCGACAGCCCCAACGACCGCCTCAACTGAATCCAAGACACATCTGTACGCCTGCCCGCCAATCGTTGCAATAAAATGCCAAGCCCCGCTTGCCGCATCCTCCACAATCTCAATCACGCTCTCGACCCCCGATGCCAGCCAATTAAAGAGATCACTGGCAGCCACCTCAATCCCGTTATCAGCAGCCAGCATTACGGTTGCCGGCACAGCCTGTGCCAGGCGTAGCGCATTGGATGAACCAGGAGCCGCCACATTTGAATAAGCCGCTGCCAAACTTGTATTGCCATTAGCAACAGTCTGCAAATCGTTATCCGAGGTGTCACTGGATACCAAGGGTTTTGTACTGCCGTCAGAGCTGGTGATAGTGGCGGCCTTTAAGCTATCGCTCGTGTTCAAACTCGCCACTTTGTTAAAGGGTTTTTGCATCGGATTAATTTGAATCTGAGTCCCGTCACTCCCCGTTACAATAATTTGCGATCCCTGTAATCCATCAACCCATTGCACAATCGTGATCTGACCGAGCGTATCTGTTTCCACTTCAATCGGTGTCGTGTCCAGAATATAATATAAATGATTGATATACACATTTGTCCGCGCTAATGAACTCAATGAGACAGGCGTATTCACAACGGGCTGATCGTTCGCACCTGACACTTGGATTTGCGTCGTGTAGGAGTTAAACTTTTGTGCATTTGCCGTCTTCAAAGTGGGCAGTGTTATTTTCTGTGACTGCCAAACCGTCTTATCAGGTGTCTGCACCGCCTTTGTCAACTCATTATTAGCAACGGCGAAGAAGGTGTTGCCATTGTTCACACGATTTACATAGGGTGAAACGAGATCAACCTTATTCAGGATGGGCAAGGGATAGCTCCAGGCAGAAGCAGAAGCACAAGCAACACTGCCCACTGCACAGCTTGTATAGAAAATCTCATCTGCGCCGTTCAGTCCCCAAATAATAATGTCGCCCCCGGAGCTAAAAGCATAAAGCTTGCGAACGTCCGAAAAGACGCTGTTGGCAAACAGTAACTGCGCCGTCGCGCCATCCGATTGATTTGCGCTGGAAAAATAGTAAAGACTGCCGTTGGCAGTGACGTACAAATCAGTTGTGTTATCGCTGTTGCGGCAAGCTGCCATGGCGTCTGGTATACGGTTTCCCGGTAAGTTCAGGCGAGATGCGGAAGCGGGAATAGCCGGATTCCAAACGTTGTAAAGCGGCTGATAGATAAACTGAGCATTGCCCCCAACCTCTCCAAAGGTGTAAAGACCATCAACATATTGCCCTTTTTTCTGTCCCAGGCAGCTTGAATACTCCGTCGCTTCCAAATCGATAGAAACATCGTGCGCGTGCCAGGCGTAACCATCTGTCTTCTCTGAATCAATGTAATAACGAGAAATAAGCTGCTGCGTCTGGTTGCCAGGGTCACGCAGCACATCAACAACGATGTATTGCACCTGCCCCGATGTCTCAGCCATAAATACGTTGACAATCTTTATGGCTGACAGCGTGTGATCGGGATTATCATAGGGATAGCTTACCCAGGCAGGGTCATCAAGCCACGCTGTATTTTGCGCCGACTGCTCAAGCATAAGATAGAGGTTATCATTGTCTGAATCTTGAATGACCATGGCGGATCCAATCGAACCATCGGCCGCATTTTGGGCAACGTCAAAACGTTTGCATGTTGCTGTTTTTCCCGCAAAATCTTGTGCCACCAGAATGCTACTCAAATCTGTTTTTTCCCAACCTGTGTTGTGTCCGGGGATTTCCTGGGTTACATAAAACACCCCGTCGGTGCCAACGGAAAAAAGTAGCGAGTTACCAGCGCTTGTTTGCAGCGCCTCAAAGTTTTCCTCTGGCGACATCACCTCGGCCTGTTTGTAGTTTTGCATCAATTCAGATGAATAGGTGATCGTATTGCTGCTGCTTGCATCGTTACTGCTTGCATCGTTACTGTTTGCGCTTAAGAGGTTTTGCGGGCCAGTAGGATCGGCGTAGGTGATGTAAGAAACCAAATCCAAGTCATCAGAAAATAAGACCTTTTTGAATGTGAATGTTTGTCCGCCAGGGAAAATCCAGGCCAAGGGGCCATTCAAGCAGGCAGAAATATCTGAACCAAAACTATCCAGGAATGAGGATAATATCTGTTGTGTATAGCTCTTCTCGCTATTAATAACGTTGTCTACCGTACCCAGAGATACAAATTGTGACCAGCCATTTGTATCGATAGTCTGTGAGTTATCTACTAGCGTAGCACCTGTTGTTGTGGCAACCAGCTTTCCGCTGCTCGTTGCGCTTAAATCATAGATGGTCGTAGAGTTATAGGTAGCAAAGTTACCTTCGGTAACCCCGCCTTCAACATTGACGTGAATCCAGGCGTTGACGTAGGATTCTATTTTGATCTGCGTTGTTGAAAAGTAAACATTGCAGCTGCTTGAATAGTCGCATTTTAGATTGCCCCAAACCAATCCTTCAGTCCCACCATTGCTGCTACACGATGCCGAATAAGAAAACGTGAGCACGTTGACAAAGCCGTCTGAATCAGCCGTTGCATCGCTGACGACGGTGAAGGTTTGGGCGGTAGTAACATCGTTAAAACCAAGTGAATAGTACATATTGAAGCCACTAGCGTGGCAGTCACAGGTGGGTTGTTTACAAATATCGTTCAGATCGGGTAACAGAAGATTATTCAACCAATCGATGAATGTGCTGCTTTTTATGGCAATAACACCTTGATAATCGGATGCCTCGGATTCATCAATCCAATTCCAGCCAAACTGTGTCGCAACCGGCAACGTATTCCCGTTGGCGGCACACAGATAATCCAGCGTGTCGAGGTCAGCCTGTGCTTGAGTCGGATTGGTAACGGCGCTGCCACTGCTGCCTAAAAAGGGGTTCACTTCCAAATTCAAATCAGTGAGTGTCAAAGTGGCGGGATCTGAGTTTGTTTGGGTAATCGAGGCGCTAAGCATCGGCTGACCGTTGGCCTTCATCGTCGTGTAGTACGCACCCAGAAAATCGTTACTTAGTGCCGTGTAGAGAGAGGTTCCCGGTGTCACCCCTGAAATTGTCGGCTGAGTTTCCAGAGCTGCATTATTTAAATCAAAAAGCAGTTGCTGAACGCTAAATGCGTTGCCACCGATGTTTTTTATTTGATTTTGCACATCCTGCGGAAGCGTGCTGTAGGCTGTCGAATCCATCGTTGTTAAACGCAGATCAACATTAGAGGTGAAAAGCCAGGCTGTGCCTGAAGGTTGCGATTGGTTCATCCAGGAAGCGGCGGTGTAGCCACTGGCGGGCGTATATTGGGTAATAATAAACTCGGAACACATCAAGTTATATTTAACGGCTGATGTTCCGCCTTGCAAGGCAACAATATCCGGCATATTTTGCGGTAAAATGCCGGGAGGCAGCCCAATTCTTGCCTTGAAGGCAAACATGAATCGGGCACCATACAGGTTCAATACATCTTGATTGGTTGCACTGGTGCCATCGGGAATGCTGAAAGGATCAGTCCCGTTGGCATTGGCAACTAATGTATTATAATCAATTTGGGTGGGGTTGCCGTTAGTATCGGCTGTATAGCATACGATCACTTCTGGCTCGGTTAACCCGCTCATATATTCTTTCATTGTTGCGTTTATGGCTGCTTGGGTCGTGGCAACAACGAAATCGTAGCCATATTTTGTACTTGCTAAATCAGACTTGCTTGCACTCATAATCCGTTCTCCTTTTTTTAAGTGAGCATCGAATATCCGATAAACAGAATAGCATGGGATTAATGCTTAATTTTGATTCTTGTAAACTTTTTTTAGTATGTAGGACGTGCCTCGGTTTTGGTGCCAGGCGTCGCTCTCAGTTACTGCTCCTGCGTTACTCTAACTACGTAGCATTGATGAATACAGAGCCAGGATGCGCGGCAAAGACCGCATCGAATTTGCACCCTTTATGGTATATTCACCGTTATATGCAATTTAAGGGAATGCCCAATGACTATTTTTAAGCACCTTATTGTTACCTGTCTTTTTTTTATTTGGAGCTTATCGCCTGCTACCGCAGTAAAAGCTGACACTGAAGCCCGAGGCCAGGTAGTGGGTGGCTCAGTTCATGTAGCGCCCGACTGGTTCAAAGAGAGCTTTCTTGAAATCCAGGATGATGTTGATGAAGCAACAGAAGAAAACCGGCATGTGCTGTTATTTTTTCAACTCAACGGATGCCCCTATTGTGATCGCATGCTCAGCGAGTCCTTTGAGTCAGAGCCAACGACCCGTTTTATTCAACAGAACTTCGATACGATTGCGATCAATATAAAAGGTGATCGGGATATCGCCTTTGATGAAGAAACTCAAGTTACTGAAAAGGAGTTATCCGAGATACTTAAGGTTCGTGCTACACCGGCTATTTTATTTCTCAATAAGGACAATAAAACGGTTGTGCGTGTGAATGGTTATCGCGCCCCTCAACGCTTTCGGCAGGTATTAAATTATGTCAGCTCAAAAAGCTATGAGACAGAATCACTTGCCGATTTTCTTGATAAAAACCTTGCTAAGAATGTTTATCAACTACGGGAAAACAAGCACTTTAAAAATATTAGTGATTTGTCCAGTATAAAAGGACCGCTGGCATTGATATTTGAGGATAAAAGCTGTAATGATTGTGATGAATTTCACGAGCGAACACTCAGTAAAACCGATGTTCAGAAAGAGCTGGAGGCGTTTACGCTGGTGCGTATTGACACGGATTCTGAAGCACCCGTCATTGACGTTGATGGCAGTACAATCTCCGCCCGGGCATTAGCAAAAAAATACAATATGCTCTATCGCCCCGGGGTTTTACTCTTTGATGAGGGAAAATTAGTCAGGCGTTACGACAGCCTTTTATTCAGCTATCACTTTAAAGAAGGCTTTCGCTATGTATCGGGGGGCTATTATAAAAATGAAGACTATGATAGTTATTCACAAAAGCGGACAGAGGAGTTACTGGCAGCGGGCATTAGTATAGATTTGAGTAATTAACTCTACATTCTCCGTATCAGGCATGCTTCCACTTGGATGATCGTTCAACCGCTTGCGAATATTTATCAATAAATTGCTGCATATTGGCAGAAGGCTTATAAACTGTTATTGAGCGCTGGCGAGGCTTGTTACCCACGATTGATCTCCCCCCGGCTAGTTTTGCTGTGCCCAAAGCGGTTAATTCCAGCCCTGGCTGTACCGTCACCTCACGAGCGAGAACATTGGCAAGAAACTGACAGAAATAAGGGTTAACCGAGAGACCTCCATCTATAGAAATAGCCCCCGCCACAGGCACTAAAATATTCATTGCCGCAAGCACTTCTGCTGCCCGAAAGGCAATACCTTCAAGTACAGACTGCATCATATCCTGAGATTGTGTGTCAAGTGACAGGCCAATCCATAGCCCCGCCGCCTGCCTGTCCCAGTGAGGGCAAGCCAAGCCTGATAGCGCGGGGACAAATGCCAGATCCCTTTCGATAGCACTTGTTTTGGAGAATTGATTAATCTGCTCAAAAGTAGAGAACAGGCCAATCGATTTGGCCCAGTTTATCGCTGATCCTGCTGCATAGACAGCGCCATCAAGCGCGTATACCGGGCTATTTTGTTTCAGTTGCCAGGCGGCTGTCGGTAACAGTCCCTGGTCAGGTGATTGCACAATTGTATTTCCCGTGTTGACCAGGGCAAATGCACCCGTACCAAATGTGATCTTGGCATCCCCAGGCGACTTGCATTGATGGCCGTAAAGTGCCGCTTGTTGATCAACCACACTTGCCGTAATCGGAATACGACGACCCCTGGATTCAACCCAACCGAAGTCACCTGTTGTTGCTACGATGGTTGGTAAAGTATTAATTGGTACGCCGAACAACTCACAAAGCGCCTCGCTCCATTGTCCCAGATGCAGATCCATCAGTGAGGTTCGCGATGCCGTACTGATATCAGTAACAAAATGATTACTAAGACGGTCCAGGAAAAACGCATCTGTGGTACCCAATCGCAGCTTTCCCTGTTGCAGAAGATGCCGGGCCTTTTCGCTGTTCTCAATAATCCAGCCCAGCTTGGACGCAGAAAAGTAAGCGTCAAGCGGAAGCCCGGTTTTCTCCATAACCAGCTTCTCAGCCCCATTGGCTTTTAATTGACGGATTCGAGGTTGAGTTCGATTGTCCTGCCAGACGATAACCGGGGTTATCGCCTGTTTTGTATCAGCGTCCCAGGCAAGGCAGCTCTCCCCCTGATTATCCATACCAATCGCCTGCACGTTATCACAAACATCAATACAGCTTTGGATATTGCGAATCAGCTCTTCAGGGTCATGCTCTACCCACCCCGGCGACGGATAATACTGCCGATGCTCAATCGCTTTGGCAATATGGCTTTCACCAGAGTTCGATAACAACAGGGCGCGAGTGCTTGTAGTGCCTTGGTCAATCGCCAGTATAGCCATCGGGGAACTCCAGAATGGATTGGGTGTGTAAAATGGTGCTACTAGCTAGTCAACGTGTTTAGCAATTGCACAATCGATCGCTGTGACACCAATAATATTTCTCGACAGAGTTGTTCTTTGATCATAGCGAAGGTTTATTCTTTATTTGCCCTAAACATTAAATTAAATGACTGAATGGTCAAAACCCACGATTGACCTTGCTCTAACTGCGCTTACACTCGAATAGTGTCTATGACAGCAGACATGGCAATAATACTAATTACTGATTGTAAATCAATTTTATTTTACCCACTCAGGTAGAAATACAGTGTTTGGGAGCGTCTTCAGCATTTGCCCGTTCAGTCAATTTTCTGTTAGCATACAACCATGAGAGCGATTGATAAACAAGCAAAAATCACGGATATCATTCGCCACCAGAGTAGAGCTACCGTTGCGGCCCTGGCCTTACATTTTAGCCCCCCTGCCGAAACAATCAGATGTGATCTGACAGTTCTCAACTGCCGGCAAGTTACAAAAATTGCATGCTGCTGCACTACTGCCTGGAACTATTGCAGCAGCAGCGTTCAAACAGAGAATGAGCGGACCGATGGCAATCACCCAGCTGCGAAAATTCAGAACCAATCACGCCCCCTGTTAACCGTTAGCGCTATGCCTGCCAAAACCGATATCATGGACTTCAGAATTGATGAAACACATATCGGTAAGTGATGATTGAACAGACTGAAAATGTTATTGTGCTGGCAGATGAAAGCAAACTTGCCCGTATCGCACCTTTCAAAATTGGCTCATTGGGTCAGATTGATTATTTTATCTGTAATACTATGCCGAGCAGTCCTTGGGACTAGCTGTAGTGTAACGTTACCAACTCGCTGAATAAATGCTTTGGACGTTACACTACACTGGCATTAAAAGAAGAATATGTAACAACCTGTTCTGCCCGCTGTGAATATGATACAAATACGCTAATAGGCAAATGAACAATGGCAGAAATAATATTCTCGTAATTTTTTGTACATAAAAATAAATAGCTGATAACCAGAGGTAGGAGTTTATCGGATGCCACAGTACATCGTGAACTATGTCAAGTACGTTGATTATGTATCGACTAAATGCGGTCGTTTTGTTATGTACGGAATATTCCTCATGATCGGTGTGTTATTGCTCGGTTCGATTACCCGCAATGTGTTGGATATGCCTTTATCATGGACTGTCGAGATGGCGCAGTTCACGATTACCGCTTATTACATTGTCGGCGGCGCCTACTCGATACAGATGGATGATCACGTCCGCATGGATCTGGTTTATGATCGATTCTCAGAAAGAACCAAAGCACGAATAGATACGTTTACGGCCATATTCCTGGTTATTTATCTCGTTTGTCTTTTGATCGGCTCAATTTCAAGCACAATCTACGCTATCGAGTACGGACAAAGAAAATTCTCTCAATGGAACCCTTCCATGATACCGATAAAAATCATCATGGTATTCGGAATTGTGTTAATGCTTTTGCAAGCGATTTCCACTTTTTTTAAGGACCTGGCCAAGGCCCGAGGGATTTCCATCACATGAGCTACGAAGCAATTGCAATTCTGATGTTTGTATCAATGCTGCTGATGATGCTCACAGGCCAGCGGGTATTTGCAGCCATTGGTATTGTCTCATCAGTTGCAGCGTTATTGTTGTGGGGGGATGGCGCGGTTGAAATGCCGTTTAATGCTGCTTTCAAGCTGTTTAACTGGTATCCACTGCTGACTCTGCCACTGTTCATCTACATGGGTTATATCCTTTCAGAGTCGGGCATAGCAAACGATCTATATAAAATGTTTCATGTCTGGTTCGGTGGCTTAAAGGGCGGATTGGCTGTTGGTACAATTGCCTTGATGGTAATCGTATCGGCGATGAACGGGCTAAGTGTTGCCGGTATGGCAATCGGCGCGACCATTGCTTTGCCAGAAATGCTCAGGCGCGGATACGACAAAATCATGATTACAGGGGTGGTACAAGCGGGTAGCTCACTGGGTATACTGGTACCACCCAGTGTGGTACTAGTTCTATACGGCATGATCGCACGCCAGCCGGTCGGCAAGCTCTGGTTAGCGGGCGCAATCCCCGGTTTGATGATGGCAAGCCTGTTCATCATCTACATTATTATCAGATGCAAGCTGCAACCCAATCTGGCTCCTGCACTTAGCAAAGAAGAGCTGGATATTCCCCGTAGCGAAAAAATTAAACTGCTTAAAGCCGGTATTATCCCGTTTCTGATCTTCTTTTTTATGACGGGTCTTTTTGTAATGGGCATAACCAGTCTGGTGGAAAGCTCTGCAGTAGGTGCAACAGCGGCAACCCTGGCGGCCCTGGCCAAAGGTAGATTAAATCGCAAGGTTATAGAAGAGACGGTTAGAAAAACGCTGGGCATCTCCTGCATGTTTATGTGGATCATTTTAGCCGCATTGTGTTTTGGATCTGTATTTGACGGCATTGGTGCCGTAAAAGCAATTGAGTCACTGTTTATTACCCAATGGAACTTAACTCCCTGGGAAGTTCTGATTATGATGCAATTGTCCTATCTGGTAATGGGCACGTTTCTCGATGATACGGCGATGCTGGTGATAGTTGCACCCTTGTATGTACCTATGGTTAAAGCGTTAGGATTTGATCCAATCTGGTACGGGGTACTATATACCATCACCTGCCAGATCGCTTATATGACCCCACCCTTTGGCTACAATTTATTTTTGATGCGTGCTATGGCACCAAAAGAAATCACACTGATGGATATTTATAAATCGATTATTCCATTTGTGCTCGTCATGACCTTTGCATTGATATTGGTAATGGTTTTTCCACAGATAGCGCTTTGGCTTCCACAGTATGTATACAGTCGCTAAGCTGCTTTTCAATAACAAGCTAAGGTGTTAATGTTCATTTTCCACCCTGGAGGAATTCAACAATGAAAGAAGACAAAGATAAAAATAAAATAACCAACAGTAAAAGCAATCGCCGTGATTTTATTAAAAAAGCAAGTGTTGTGGCGACAGGTGCAGCTGCGATTACATCAGCGCCATTCATCTACGCAAAAACCGATCCTATCAAGTGGCGATTGCAAACCTACTCCGGCGCACCATTGGGAGCGCATGTAATCAAACCTCAAATTGAGGCGTTTAACCGTGCTGCACACGGACAGATGGAAATTGAATTGTATTATGCTGACCAGCTTGTACCTACTGACGAATTATTCCGGGCGATGCAAAATGGCACTATAGACGCCGTGCAAAGTGATGATGCGACCATGCAATCACCCGTAGATATCAATGTATTTGGCGGTTACTTTCCCTTCTCCACCCGATACAGTCTTGATTTGCCTGTGTTGTTTAAGTACTACGGACTTAATGAAATCTGGCAGGAAGCCTATGACGAAGTTAAGGGCGTGGAATGGTTAGGTGCCGGCGCATGGGACCCACTGCATATATTTTCAAAAGATCCCATTCGCAGCATCGCCGATATGAAAGGCAAACGGGTATTTGGAGTTCCAACCGCTGGCAAATTTCTCTCGCGTTACGGTCTGGTGCCTGTAACACTACCGTGGGATGACATCGAAGTTGCTTTGCAGACAGGCGAGCTGGACGGGGTCGCCTGGTGTGGATTCACTGAAGCCTATGAAGTGGGTTGGGCCGATGTCTGTAACTACGCATTGCTGAACAACGTCACTGGTGCCTGGTGTGGTTCCTACTTTGCAAATAGTAAAAGCTGGGAAGCTGTACCGCCGCATTTGCAAGAGCTGTTTAAGCTATCCATGGATAGCTCTCACTACTACCGCCAGATCTGGTACTGGGGTGGTGAAGCAAAATTGCGGGTTGAAGGCAAGAAACTGGAACTGACCCAGATTCCTGCAAAAGAGTGGGATAAGGTGGTGGCGGATTCAGCTGAGTTCTGGGAAAGCCTTGCCAGTATCAGCCCACGCGCTGCAAAAGTCGTTCAGGCATTTAAAGACTATTCCGTAGTGATGGAAAAGGCCGGCGTACCTTATCGGTATAATACATAAGAAGAAGCAAAACCCCGGTGTTGCTTATACCGGGGTTTTTATCTACGATTAAATGACTCGCTTGCGCCCACCTACTTCAGTTGGCAGTGATTTTCCCATCCACCATATGCACAACCCGATCGGCAATCGATGCGACCTGGGGGTCGTGAGTGACAATTAACAGAGTTGCCTTATGATCCTTCACATGACAGTGTATCTCTTGCAATATCAATGCAGCTGTTTTTGTATCGACATTGCCGGTCGGTTCATCCGCCAATATCAATTTTGGCTGATTAATTAATGCTCTGGCAATTGCCACCCGCTGACGTTCACCACCGGATAATTTATAAGCAAAAAATCTGCACGATGAGCTATTGCCATTTTCTCAAGCAGCTCAGTCACCATTTTTCTTCTAGTCCTGGTGGACAGATGTTTTTGATTTAATACGGCTGCCTCAATATTCTCCCGCACGGTAAGCACAGGTATAAGATGATGAAACTGAAATATAAAGCCGATGAATTCAGATCGGAATCTATTTATTGGCCCAAACTCGCTTATTGATTTGCCTTGGTAGCGTATTTGTCCACCCGAAGGCATATCCAGGGTACCGATTAAATTAAGTAAGGTACTCTTTCCACAACCGGATCGACCCGTTAGCGCAACTATTTCCCCGCTCTTTAAACTTAAATCAACTCCGCAAAGCGCTCGAACCAATCCATTATCGTAATGTTTATAAAGGCCATGCACCTGTACCAGATCATTCATAGTGCAAAGCCTTTGCAACTTGAATTCGCGTCCCATGCAAGGCTGGATACATCGTGCTAATAATGGCAATAACCATGCATATTAGCAGTACATTGAAAAAAATGGTGAGATCCGGTGCGTCAGGAAAATACATATAAACGCTGGTAAAATTATTCTTCAAGATTAACATTATCGGATAGGCGCACAGATACCCGATAATTCCGCCCACTAACGACAGAATCATGGATTCATATAAAAAGACTGAGATTATCAGCCACCTTGACCATCCTATAGCTGCTAAAATACCAACCTCTTTTGTTCTTTCACTTATGGCCATATTGAGTGTATTGAGCAAAACTGATATGGCGATTAATAATGTCAGGATTGACACAACTTTGGAGAAATAAAAAAAACTTTTAATCGGACCGATATGATCGGGAAACTGCAAGCTGTCTACTGCCCACATACTGGGAAATTTACTATTAATTTCTGTAATTACTGAATTGGTTCTGGTGGGGTCATTTAACGACAAAAACATCAAACTTGTTTGATCGGGATTGTCAGTTATGCGTTGCGCATGGGATAAATGAATGACTATCCCGGAATTTAGAAAGTTTAACCAACTCGAAAATACACCCACAATCTTAAAGCTGTTATCTTTGTCCAGCAGTAAGTCATCACCTATGCTCAGATGCAAAACATTCGCCATTTTTTCACCGACGACGATCTGGTTTTTTTGATCGTCCAGTTTTTCCCCTTTAACCAATCGAAATCCAAGCTTACTGGAAAATACGTTGTAATCCGAGACACCAAGCATAAAGACTGACAGATCTTCCTTGAGTTTCTTGCGACTGATAAAAATGGATTCACTTGATGATACATCATCGAGTAAGCGTATTTTATTTGAAAGTTCAGCGGGAATCTTTGATGTTACCGGAGAAGAGGCATAGCGTGCCTGTACAGCAATATCGATTTCCTGCTGCAATAGAAGCTGACTGACTTGTTTAGTGAAAGATTGAGCAATGCTTGCAAGAACCGTATATAAAGCAACGATTAAAATTATAGAAAGCAAAGTAAAAAAAGAACGCAGCCGTGTCCTTAGCAAGTTGCGAGCTGCGTATTTTAATACAACTACAGGCAAACTAATCTCTTTCCTTGATTATTACACCCAAACCCGCAGCTGCACTACGGTATAAGTTAAAATCCATAACGGTCACGGATTCAGGGTATGGACTCAATAAAAAACCTTTTTTAAGTACAAATAACTAGACACCTGAACAAACCATAACACCGGCTAATTGACCATTTTCATCTGTTACGTCAAACGAGTTTTCCACCGTTTCACTGAGGTTTAAAGAGACCGTTGTACTATTCGCACCTGTTAAGGTAATACTACCACTTGTTACAATGCCATCTTCGTTGGTGACTATCAAGGTTGAAGAGATACCGATAGTACCATTTTCCGGATCTGTGTAAAAAAGACTGTTTATCTGACCAACATTATCCGTGCCCGATAGATAACTCACAATATCAACATCAAACAATTTAAACGTTGAATTTGATCGACCATCCAGGATACTTAAAGAATCCAATGTCAGGGTGTTAGGATTAGCAGCCGTTGGATCGTCCAGTCCATTACCTATAGTCAATAAAAAATCGTCAATATTCAAATTGTAAGTAAAGACGCCTTCGGTAGCGGTTACAATCGCCTCAATCCCATTACTGCCAGTTGATACACTCAGGGATTCAGGAATACTTTCGGCACCACTGATATCAGCCTCGCCACGCAAATCCAACCTTCCGTTCACAACGCTATATTCAATATCATCACCAACGCAATAATCTGAGTAAGTCACGGAAGTAACGGCAATACCATTATCTTCACTGCCCACCACTCGAAATGATCCAGGATTACTTGGGCAGTTACCCTCCGTTGTTTCGTCTATAGTTTCTGCTCTAAGACTTCTGTTGCCAATTGAACTAACCGACGCTCTGTACTGATTGATCGCCTGCTTGAAGGTTCTGCTCATCATTCTGGTAATACCGCTTTTACTACGCAACCCCATAGTGTCATCGGTTTTGTAATCACACCCCGGTATGGCATTTGCGGCCGATCTTGACAATCTATCGACATTATCGGGAGACAATTCAGTCAGGGTGGTGTCTTCACTCGATGACCCACCGCTACTCCCCCCACATCCATTGAGTACTAATCCACTTGTCAATACAACTAAAATCGTTATTTTCGTGTTCATTTGCACCTCCAATCTGACTATGACTCATCCAAAGCAACATGATGACTGCAAGCTTCAAATCACTACAATTGACAATGAGTACAACAGCTCATAATCCAACAATCATCAACGCTCTGTCTATAGTTAATTCGTAGTAAATCGCTGCAAATTTGGCTTAATGACAGAAAAACTCCAGGACTTATTTTTGTTCTATGGAAACAATGCTCGCCTCTCCCTTGACCACATCAAAGTAGGTTTCTTCAAATTCCCCCAGTGCTTTCCATATCTGTATGTAGTAACGCCCTTCTGCCATGGCTATTTCAGATCCATTGCAAGATTGTGCCCTACTTCTGATTGCCGCATGTTTTCCTTGTTTATCCACTGGATATATCCAGCAACGCCGCCCCTTTCTATCAGGTGGGGTCTTGAAAATATAAGTTATTCTCGCGGCCCCAAAAGGCACTGTTAATTCAATTGTTTGCTTGTCCATTGCAGGGACTTTTACGTCTTCTATCGCGTAAGGTGTTAAAGCATGAATTGATCGCAGCGTGTAAATACCTGGTTTTATCTCTGCACCGTTGTGCACATGAATTTTGTATTTTAACTCACCATCCTGCCATAATTGCTGATGTTGCCGAAGCTTCTTATCCTGCCCGGCGGCAAATACTTTAAATGTTGTGCGTACTGTTTCAACTGCCTGGAAGACAATATCTTTATCATCACCGGGCGCAAGTGTTTCAATTATTTCTAGTTGATTATCTTTATTAAGTGCAGCCGTAAACCGATACACACCCGGCATAACAAAATAATCTTCATAAGTACGTAAGCGAAAGACTTCTTTTCCATCTTGATATACGTAGGCGATAACTCCGCTAACCTGCTCGCCGTTTTCCATAAATTTAGTTCGAATTGTAGGTGGACGCTGCAAATTTATGACAATTTTTGTGCTGCCTATTGCCTTGATTTGAATGCTCTGTGTAATGGGTTTATAGAGTTTATTATTGACGGTAGGGACCCCGACAGTTATTGAATATTCCCCACCTTTAAACACGTATCTGCCGTTGCTTGAAATCTCTCTGACTGCTTCGCCGACACGATTGAGTGTGCCCAAAACGGGAACATAGTGGCCATTCTCATCAACAGCCGATAGCTTAAACTCAGATCCGGCTTCCTGGGGTTTTGGTTTCGCAATCCCTGGTTCAGGCGGTTTGCTGCCAGCGGTAACTTCTATTGCATTGGTCAGCTCACGCGCTGAATTAACATCTTTATAATCGGTTCCAGAAGCATCAGCGATACATTGCATGGCACTACGTGCTTGATCTGAAAGTCCTAATCCAACAACATGGACACGAATATTGATATCGTTCTCGCGCCAAGATCTAACTAAATCACAGGGGTCAGCATCGCAGGTCTCGATACCGTCAGATATCAATAGAATGTCTCCGGTTTTATCGCCAAAATCCTTAAGCGCAGCAATTAAACTACGTGTAATCGGTGTTTTACCCCTGGGTTTTATTGCATTAATATAATTGGATATTTTGCTTAGTGATGTTTTCGCAGAAGCAAAGGGTACGGCCAGCTCAGTATCACTGCAATCGCCAGTACGGCGGTGACCATATAATCGTAGCGCGACATCACGTTCAGCAAACAGCATTGGGTTAAGATTGTTAAAGACATCTTTGGCTATGGTAATTTTTCGTGATTTGTCGGGTAACTCGCCCCACATTGAATTAGAGGCATCAAAAATAATATAGAGTGAGTCAGGGGTTTTATGCGTTTCAGCTAAAACCGAAAGGTTTATTGTCAGGAGAAAACTGACAATACTCACTATTATAGTACCGGCGAACTTCATTGCTTTACCCTCATGATACGCAGACAATAATACAATTATTGATATAACTAAAAACTGAGTCAGCTGGCATCAAAACGAAACCGCAGATTGAGTAACAAACAAAGCCCGGTCACCCTCATGCCATAATGGATTTTTTCCCATCACGCCGGTAAACGTCGGACTTTGTATTAATGTGTCAAGCCAATATTTAAGCGCTGAATAGCGGCTGCTTTCGAACCACTTGATATCCACAAAAGCGAACTGCCGTATAAAAGGAAATACAGCTATATCGGCAATGCTTAGTGTTGCTCCCAATAAATAGGAGCTCTCTTTTAACGTTTGCTCCAACACGTCAAGTATAGCGGTCGCTTCATCACGATATTGTTCCTGAGATTGCTCCGGGAATCGATCATGATATTTGTAACAATCCAACCAATGCTTAAATTTACCATCAATTAAATCTATCCATTTTTTAGCCGCCGATATTTTATCACCGCTTTTACCCAGATATCCCTCAGGATCGTTTTGATCAAGTGCCCAGAGCATAATATCGAGGCTCTCATCAATCACTACCAGACCATCCACCAACACAGGAACAGTCGCTTTGGGTGAAGCAAGCAGCATTGCTTCGGGTTTACATTTAAGATCCACCTCTCGAAGCTCAACTTCAATTTTTGCTGAAAAAATAGCCATTCGTGCGCGAATTGCGTAAGGACAGCGACGAAAGGAATAAATGATGGGCATGTTCACATTCAAATTACTTATATGCTTGAATTAAAGGTATTTATATTCTAACACGCAGAATCACAATACACGCCAAGCAATAATTACATATGGGGTTTGCTGTTCGGTTTGGATATTGATTGATAGGCACGTCGTTCCTCCTTTGCCCTTCTTACATCTTTGCTTTAGGTTTTATTTAGGGCCACCGCCATCCGAACAGGCTTCGCATAATATCCAACCACTCATATCTGCATTGAAGTCACGAACTCAGGTTTAAGTTACAAAGTATGTTGATATTATAAGGGCAAGGTATATACTATCAGATATATACCGATGTAGCAGGTGACGATATGAGTGCACGAATAGCCAAAATATTTATGAACGGACGTAGCCAAGCCGTCCGATTGCCTAAAGAATACCGCTTTGATACTGACGAGGTTTACATTACAAAACAAGGGGATAATATAATTATCTCTGCAAAAGAACCGACCTGGGATGAATTTTTTGATTCTAAATCTGCTTTTGGTAATGATTTTTTACAAGACAGGCTTGATGATAAATCTCAAGAAAGGGATTTTGATTGATGTATATGCTTGATACCAATATTTGTATTTATGTTTTAAAAAAACACTCTAATAAATTAAGGCACAAATTTAAAGCGATAAAAAATATTTGCATTTCATCTGTTACTTATGGAGAGCTGTGCTTTGGGATAGAGAATGGAAATAACAATTTAAAAGAAGAGAGATGGCGACAACTTGAGGTCTTTACACAAAGATTGTTAATAGAACCTTGGGATAAAGATGCGGGTAGATACTATGGCTCAATTAGAGCCCAACTAAAAAAAGAAGGCACGCCAATAGGAAATAATGACCTTTTAATTGCAGCGCATGCTCGAAGTATTAATGCTGTACTAGTTACTAATAATGTTCGTGAATTTAATCGTGTGCCAAATCTTACCGTTGAAAACTGGGTTTCAGAGTAGGGTTTTTACAAATAGCCGTGGTAAACTACCCCGTTACCGAGGTGCGCCCACAAATCGGCACCATCCCAAGGGAGACGTCACGGACGGTACAAGTGGCGGGGACGGCATTTCAAGATCGAACCAAGCTCATAAGAACCGGCTGACCCCCCTTGAGTCACACCCCCAACCAAGAACAAGCTTACTCCTTGGAGGTGTTTTACACCACCTGCTATGAAGAGAAATTGAAAAAAAAGGAAAATCGAAAAAACCACCCTGTGGATATGTGGATAACATCCCTGTTACCCACATATCCACAGGGACAGCTGCTACAATCTTTCAAGTACTTCTCAACATAAATTCGATGGTAGACCCCTTCTTTCTTTTTTAGGTAAGAACTCTTATAAATCAGATAGGTAATACGCATTCATTGAGTGGTCTTTTAGTGTTGTAACATGCCTGTCCTGCCAACAGGATGGGCAAAGGAGGTACGACGTGCCCACGCGGTAATATCACAATAAACACCGGCAATAAATACATATGAGGTCTGCTGTACGATTTGCTGCAGGCTTGGGCATTGATTGATGGGCACGTCGTTCCTCCTTTGCCCATCCTACATCTTTGCTTTGGGTTTTATTTAGTGATATCACTTAAACACTGTTCCAACCATACCCCAGCCGCTTGCAACGAATGCGCATTCGCTACATTCTTAATACCCGCTTTGGAAAATTTCTCCCGCACAAGCGTATCCGAAAGCAGCAGCCTTACCCCATCAACCATAGCTACCGTGTCATCACAGGCGTAAAGCAATCCACTCTCACCATCAGCAACAATCTCGGGAATAGCCCCACTTGCACCTGCTACAACGGGTAAACCACAAGCCTGCGCCTCCAGCACCGCCATAGCAATTGCTTCATTAACCGCTGGCCAGACAAACAAGTCACAGGCAACCAATGTTTCCAGTGTTTGAGATTGATTGAGTTGACCAAGAAACCGGGTGTATGACTTTAGCTCAGCGCTAAAAAGGGATTCCACCTGAGGCCGGGCATCTCCATCACCGACAAGCAGAAGTTGGTAGGGTGTATGTAAAGATTTTACGATTTTTGTGAGTTGTTTGTAGGAGACTAATTTAACGTCGTTACGCATCATCGCAACGGTGACAAGCCACGGTATTTCAGGGTCAAGTTGGTGCTGTATGCCAAGTTGTTGCCGAGTGTGCGATCTATTGCCAAGTTCAATGTTATCCGTATCAATAAAGGGTTGCAGTGAGTGAATCTTTTTAGCATTACCCAGCAATTTTACAAGCCCCTGCACATCTTTCGGATTCAGACAGATGATGGCTGCACATTGTTTCAATGCCTTTAAAACCTGATGGCAGCCGTCTGACCAAGGGCCATCTTGTTGTTTTGCGGCGTAGGAGGCTTCTACAACCACATAGGGTATATTTAAAGCTTCGGCTACTCTGGCGCCAATCCAATCGGGTGCCTTGTGATAAAGATGATAGGTAAACCAAAGTTGCGGTTTTATTCCATCTGCTCGTGAATTCAGGTTTTTGATAATCTGATCGGCCTCCGCCATTGCATTTTCACAGATTTGTTGTTGCACAAAGCTGTCACCTCGTCCTTCCCAGGCGCGCAAGTCCGACATGACTTCTACCTTGTGCCCACTGAACTGTAATGCCTTGATCAGCAATCTGCCAATGCGTCGATCTCCCGAGGGACGGTGATGATTTGGTGATTTCATCGGTGCGTAAAAGGCGATGTTCATTCTATAAACTGTTGGTATAATTGCTGAATATTGATATCTTTGTCCAATAACCCTCTTACTTTTTTATTACCCGCCCGGCCTAATTGCTGACGCAATCCGGGATCAATAATCAAACGGTGCAGCGCCTCTGTAAGTGCCTGTGTATCGCGTTGTTCGACCAATATGCCATTTTCTCCATTACTGATAAGTTCAGGTATGCCTGAAATATTGGTGGAAAGTACCGGCAGGGATTGACTCTGCGCTTCGACAATGACATTGGGCAGTCCGTCACGATCGCCGTTTTTATCAATCATGCAGTTAAGAACAAACAGGTCAGCATGTTTGTACTGTTCAAGAACGGTTTGCTGACTTTGTGCACCAACCCAATTACAGTGTGTTCCAATGCCAAGTTGCACAGCCTGGTTTTTCAGTTCGCCTAATAGCTCACCACCACCAATATGGATAAAGTGCCAGTACAGATTCTCTGGTAGATTGGCAAGTGCATTAAGTAATTCGCTGTAGCCTTTCTTAGAGACTGCACGGCCAACTGAAATCAACTTTACCGGCGCTTCTTTAATTGATCCATCACGATTTGAGGGCTGCCCGGAAAACGCCGGAAATCGTATCAAGTCCAGGCCATGGTAGTTAAGACTAACGTTGTTTTTGTCGCATAGCCCACTGAGGTATTTATGATTAGCTGCAGTACAGGTCGTCAGCCAACGGCAATGATCGATTTTTTCTCGAAGCTCCCACTGCGGGGTTGTCCAGACATCTTTGGCGTGGGCGGAACAGGTCCAGGGCAAACCGCGTATGATTGCTGCATAACGGGAAACCGAGGCTGGTGTATGCAGGAAGTGGGCATGGATGGCAGTTGTATTATCCGGCAATTCGGCAGCGAGTACCAGCGCCTGACCAAATCGACGGATGCGGTTGAAGCTTCTGTCCCGCTGCAAATCACGCAGCCACAAGGCTAATGCAGGACCGAAACCTCGGCGGCGAATGGATGCAAGCAGCCCCTTGAATACACGTAGCGGTTCCGCTCGAAGATATTCGGGTAGATAATTGACCTTGCATTTGATTTCATCATGGATGGGATGTGTCGATTTATCCGTTGGATGGCGTAGCGAATAAATAGCTATACCCAGCCCCAGTGCAATCAGAGCATGGATCTCTTGCGCAATAAAGGTTTCAGACAACCGTGGATAACCTTTGAGAACAAAGGCGATTTGCCCATCAGGCTTCACTTGTAAGGGTCTGCAGCATCACGTAGCCCGTCACCAAAGAAGTTAAAGGCCAATACGGTTATCATCACGGGTAATACCGGCAGAATTAACCAGGGATAAAGTGCGACAACATTAATATTCTGCGCTTCATTGAGCAGTACGCCCCAGCTTGTAATGGGTGGCCGTAAGCCAAGTCCGAGAAAACTAAGCGCGGTTTCACCCAGTATCATACCGGGAATGGAAAGCGTTGCGGAGGCAATAATGTGGCTGGTGAAGCCAGGGATCAGATGACGGGAAATAATTCGTTTGGGTTTAGCGCCCATTAATCGGGCTGCGGTGCAGTAGTCTTCTTCACGTAAAGCGAGTAATTTTGAGCGCACTGCGCGTGCCAGCCCGGTCCAATCCAACATGGCAAGTATAATAGTGATGCCGAAAAAGATCAGAATCGGACTCCAGGTAATTGGCAGTATCGCCGACAAAGCCATCCATAACGGCAATTCCGGGAAGGAGCGAATAATTTCTATGACTCGCTGAATGACCGCATCAATCCAGCCGCCGTAGTAACCCGCCAGCCCACCAAAAACCAATCCCAGTGTCATGGAAATAATAATACCACCGAGTCCGATAGTCAGCGATATCCTGGCGCCATAGGTAATTCGCGACATAACATCACGCCCTAAGCGGTCGGTTCCGAGTAAAAATAAAGTACCTTCTTCGGCGGGGCAGAAAAAATGAAAGTCCCCATCGAGCCAACCCCAGAATTTGTATTGATCTGCCGAACAGAAAAATCTAATTGGCTGGACCTTCTGCAGATTGACAGTGTATTCACGCTTGAGGTTCGTCATGTTCAGGTGATAATCATAGCCATATACAAATGGCCCGATAAATTCACCGTCATGAAAAAAATGCAGCCTCTGTGGTGGTGCGTAGATATGGTCAATATGGCGGGTGTGTTGGTTATAGGGTGCTACAAATTCAGAGACGATTGTTGTGCAATACATTGCCAACAAGATAAATCCTGATATAACGGCAACCTTGTGGCGTTTTAACTTCCACCAAACCAGCGTCCATTGAGAGGCAAAAAACTCCTGTTGCTTACTCGACTCAAGTTCGTCGGCATCGCTGGGATTAAACGGCGCGTCAGATACATAGTGTTTTATTGGTGGCTGCTGACTCACGATGAATGACTACCCTGTAAACGTATACGTGGGTCCAGAACAACCAGCAATAGATCTGAAACAAGCATACCCACAACCGTAAGCGCGGCGAGGAATAGTAGGAAGGAACCGGCCAGATACATATCCTGACTCTGCAGAGCACTGAGCATCATCGGACCCGTAGTGGGCAGTGATAGCACCACGGCAGTAATTTCAGCACCGGATATGATGCTCGGCAAAATACTGCCGATATCGGCAACAAAAAAATTCAGTGCCATGCGCAATGGGTATTTAGTCAGTAACTTCATGGGTGCCAGGCCCTTGGCTTTTCCTGTCAATACATATTGCTTGTCCAACTCATCAAGCAGATTGGCGCGTAAGCGCCTAATCATACTTGCAGTACCGGATGTGCCTATCACCACCACGGGAATCCATAAATGAGCGAGCACAGATTTAGCTTTTCCCCAGGTCCAGGGTTGATCAAGATACTGTGGGTCCATCAAACCACCAATGGATGTGCCAAACCAGATATTGGCAAGGTACAGCATGACCAGGGCCAGCAGGAAGTTCGGGGTGGCAATACCAAGAAAACCCAAAAATGTCATGCCGTAATCACCCCAGCTATACTGGTGAGTGGCAGAATAAATACCAATGGGAAATGCAACCATCCAGGTAAACAAAATTGTCACTACCGAAACGATGATCGTCAACAACATGCGCTCACCAACCACTTCGCTCACCGGCAAATCGTATTCAAACGAGTAACCATAGTCGCCCTGTATAAAACCTTTCAACCACTCGAAATACTGCACAAAAAAAGGCTTGTCAAGGCCATATTCCTGGCGTAGAAATTCGATCTTATTACGATCGACAGACTCACCCTGGCTTTCAAGTTCTGCAATATAGGTTTCCAGATAATCGCCAGGCGGCAATTGAATGATGACAAACACAATAAAGCTGATGACCAGCAGCGTGGGGATCATCATCAGCATGCGTTTGACGACATAGGCGGTCATGAATTACTCTCGCTCAAGCCAAAAAGTATCAGGGCGATAAACACCAAAATAAGAGGTCGGTGTCCAGGAAAAAGTGCCATTCACGGGTACGCCGTGAAGCCGATCTGACACTACAATGGGTTGTGGTACACCGCAAATAAGACCGATTGAAAACACCTGTTCACTGTTCAGGCTCAGCATTTCATGCCAGATCTCTTCCTTTTCCTGATGGGATACGGACAATTGCCACTGCTGGTAAAGCTCAAATAATCGCTTGGCTTCAGGCAGATCGGGCGCTTCACCTACCTCACCCTTGGTTTCGTGATATTGCCCCCACTTTGGCCACTGTAACTGACTCTGGCTGACGGGGGCAAACTCTTCCGGACTCATTGAGGCGGTGGGTTTGCCATTGTCAATGCCAGGAAACACGGCCATCATTGCCTGCCCGGAGAATACCCGTTGTCGAAAAACTTCGCGCTGTGAAGGGTTAATATAAAGTTTAATACCCAATTTGAGCCAACTATCCTTAATCAACTCCAAGACATCAGTTTCTTCCGTACTTTCACCGGCAGTTTGCAGAATTATTTCCAATGGGCGACCATCACTCATCAGCCGTATGTTATCGCTGTTTCGCTGGGTTAGTCCAATCTGATCGAGCAATTCACCGGCCTGCTGCAGATCATAATTTGTCCATGCAGTTTGGTATTCGGGTTTAAACAGAGGACAACTATCGAGTACTGTATTGTTAGATTCTGTAGCCAGACCATAATACACCACCTGATTAATTTCATGACGGTTGACGCCAAGGGTCAGTGCCCGGCGAAAACGGACATCACGCACCAGTGAACGCCACACAGGATCATTACTATTGAGGTTGGGATAGATTGCTATCTGGGAGCCTGCGCCTTTTTGCCACAACCGTGCACTATAGTGCTGGCGCTTTTCAGACGCTTTAAGAAACGTATAATCGGTCAGTTGCAGATTACGCCCTTGCAAATCAGACTCTCCTGCTCCCACTTTGGCGGCAATCAGGTTTTTATCGACTATTTGAATGGCAACCTGATCGATATAAGGTAGCTGCCGGCCTTTTTTATCAACCCGATGATACCAGGGGTTGCGGATAAACATAAAGCGCTCTGCAGGTGGTCGAGTCGTATTAATCCAGGGCTGCAATACCGGAAACGCCGGATTATCTGACTTATACGGACGGTTACGAAAATGATGCAAGCTGGCCCAGTTGCGACGTCCACTCTCCTTTACCCGCGCCGCAAGAGTTTCGGCAGAGTTGTATTTTTCATGAAATTGTTTGAGGTAATGCTTTGGCGCATAGATAAACCGCGGACGCGGTTCAGCCAGGCTGGTGAGAAAAATCGGATTGGGCTTACTCCAACTATAGCGCACCGTCAGCTCATCAAGAATTTCAACCTGCGGCTTTTCGTCATCAACCAGCAATGCCTTGGGTGGACCGAAGGGCGATAGAGATTCGTTATTGGCGATGTCATCCCAATAATAGCGAAAATCTTCACTGGTAAAAGGCTGCCCGTCTGACCAGCGATGGCCCTTGCGTAAATAAAGCGTAAAAATACGGCCCTCTTCAACCTTAAAATCGCGCAATATATCGGCTTTAAGCTGTAATCGCTGGTTATAGCCGAGCAAGCGTGCATAGCCGTAAACCACCATCATACGGATATCCTTGGATTTGCTTAACAATGTATTCAAGGTGCCACCGTATTCAGCGATCCGGTAATTTTCATGCTCGTCCACCATCGGTTGTTGTGGTAGACGTTTAAACATAGGCTCAAGCTCGCCTGCTGCAACCCGCTCAGCCAGCAAAGGCGGTTCTGCCAGCCGCCGCTCTGGTTCCGAGGCAGCGTTGCCAGATAGACTAAACGAAAAGACGGTTATGCCCGATAGCAGTAATGCAATCAGCTTCATACGCTGGTTTCCTGGTTGGTGTTCATCCACACCCAATGCTGTGGCTTGATTTCCTGTAGTTGCCCCACACACCCCGGGGTATCACGAAAAGCCCGATCCCATTTGAGTGTATCCTGCGGTGTTGCCACCTTCGAGATATCCAGCGGGTGATCAAGGTCAGCGAAGGGCACGGCACTCAGCAGGGATTGTGTATAGGGATGAATAGGATCTGAAAAAATGGTATGCCGGTCAGCAACCTCGACTAACTTGCCATTGAGCATAACCGCTACACGATCAGCGATATAGTCAACCACCGCCAGATTATGTGAAATAAATAAATAGCTAAGATGCAGCTCCGTGCGAAGATCGCGCAGTAAATTCAGTATCTGAGCCTGAATAGAAACATCCAGTGCCGATGTGGGCTCATCGCAAATCAGTAGTTCCGGCCCCAGTGCCAACGCCCGGGCAATACCTATGCGCTGCCTTTGTCCACCAGAAAAACTGTGCGGGTAACGACGTAAAAAGCGCCTGTCCAGACCAACCAGTTGCATCAGTTCGCAGACGCGCTCAGTCTGCTCATCCTTATTACCCATTTTATGGATAAGCAGAGGCTCTCTGATGATGTCATATATAGTCATTCGCGGACTCAGAGAACCAACCGGGTCTTGAAATATATATTGTGCTCTGCGTCGATACCACTGCAACCGCTCATCTTCAATCGCATTAACATCATGAGTGCTATCGCCTGATTGGAAACTGATTTTTCCTTTATCCGGACTAAAAGCCCGCGCTATCATTTTTGCCAGGGTAGATTTGCCACTGCCACTCTCACCCACCAGACCCAGACACTCACCCCGGCGCAGGGTAAAAGAGACATCATCCACTGCTTTGATTGTCTGCACGCGGTTTTTAAAAGTCCAGCTACCACTGTGTGAGTGGAATGTTTTACATACATTTTCAATACTGAGTATATCTGTGTGTTTGTGGGCTTTTCTTTGTTGGGATTTTATGAGTTTACCAATCACCGGCTTTACTGCCCGTATCGGAATCAGGCGCTCATCAGGGCCCATATCAAACCGCGGTACAGCGGCCAAAAGCGCCTGCGTGTAGGGATGTTTTGGCTCTCGAAACAGCTGTTGCAATGAGCCGCTTTCCATTACCTTGCCCTGATACAGCACAACCACCTGCTCTGCTGTATTGGCCACCACCCCCAGATCATGGGTAATAATCAAAACAGCCATATTCAGCTTTTTTTGCAACGAGGCGATCAGATCTAATATCTGTGCCTGAATGGTAACGTCAAGCGCTGTCGTTGGCTCATCGGCAATCAGCAATGCAGGATGGCAAACCAATGCCATTGCGATCATTGCCCGTTGCCGCATACCACCTGACAATTCAAATGGATAGGCATCCATCATTTTATTGGCGTTCTTGAAACCTACTAGTTCAAGCATTTCTGAAGTTAATTGTTGGCCTTGTTTTGAGTTTACATTGCGATGAATAAGCAACGCCTCGCTAATTTGATCACCGATGGTGTGCAGGGGCGACAACGAAACCATTGGCTCCTGAAATATCATCGATATAGTGCCACCTCGAATAGATTGCATTACCGGGCCATTGAAGTCTTCTGAGGCAATGTCTACAGTGCTGTTCTGATCCGGGAGATTAAGAAGAATCTGACCGTCACGAATACGGCCATTTCCAGCCAGTAACCCCATAATCGTACGGGCAATTACCGATTTACCGGAACCCGACTCACCCACCAGGGCAACGGATGAGCCCGGTTGGATATCAAATGATACGCCACGCACGGCCTCAATAGTCGTGCCATGCACGTCAAAGTCGATAACCAGATTACGAATAGAAAGTAGCGGCGGCAGGCTGTTATCAACCATGAGTAAACTTGCTCACTAGTACCCCGTCTACATTATATTGATAGATACAGCGAGTCAGAAAGCGCAAATACGGCGTTACAGCGCTTGAAAAGGGCCAACCATTCCCTTCGCACTGTGCCTTGTCTTTACGCTTTAGCTTGGCTCTGTATCCGTCAATATAATGTAGACGGGGTACTAGCATCGCAGTGAGCAACAGCTGGGAAACGGGGCTTAATGACATATACACTTGCCTCTTTTTATTAGCACTTCAATTGTAACCCCACTACGGTATATCGTGTTGAAACCAGGATTAAGCCATCAGCATTAACACTTATTAACCCGGGCATGTGCCAGCAATTGCCTGACGTTTGCAGTAGCATGCATCATAATCCATTTTCGGCCAAGTTATCACCTGACAGCTTCTATCTTGTCAACACCTGCCTCTCTGGAGGCGGGATTTCCAGTACGAATCAATTTGGGTGGTCGCTGGTTTTGAGTTCAGCCCCTCCTATGAAGTTCCCAGGTTACTTAAATTTCTTGCATAGATAAAGATCCACCCTACCAATAGATTCATCGAACTACAAAACTTCTTCGCCCATTCATCACTATTTGCCTTGATAATTGTCAAGGTGAGAAACCCCAAACCCCTTGTAAGCTACGGCTCTGTCAAACAATGAACCCATATCGTGCCCAGACCCAGAATCCAACTCGACGTAGAAACTACGCCTTGCGTGGCATAACATTCATGGACACCACACATCAGGAAGAAATCAGGATTGCAATGGCATTGGCTAACTTTATCTCAACATACCTTGAAAATGACAGGCCAAACATCGCACAAACAAAAAAGATTACCCAATCACTACAGCACTGGTTAAAACACACTGAAGCACATTTTGCCAGAGAGATTCAGTTGCTGCAGAAAATTAATTTCCCGGCGTTTGCTGTACATTCAGATGAACATAAAATTGCACTGAAAAAATGCATACCGTAACGCAAGCCTGGACAAACAACAAGGATATAGAGCTACTTGCAGACTATGTCTTTACGCTCTGGCCACCTGGTTTAGCAGCCATGTCAGTAGCATGGACAGGATGACAGAAAAATTTGCAATGATAACCGGATTCAACGAAAAACAGTACAGGATGCCTTAGATGAGTGAGTTGCCTTATTACCAGAATCAAAAGGATGAAGTTGAACTTTTCCAGCATGCCTTCACTAACCGGCTCCCGCTACTCATTAAAGGACCTACAGGTTGTGGTAAAACACGCTTTGTCCAACATATGGCCGCCAAGCTGCAACGACCTTTATACACCGTTGCCTGTCATGATGACCTCACAGCGGCCGATCTGGTCGGTCGGCACTTGATTGGCGATGGCGAAACTTATTGGCAGGACGGCCCCTTGACAAAAGCGGTGCGGGAAGGCGCAATTTGTTATCTGGATGAAATAATTGAGGCCCGCAAAGATACCACAGTTGTCCTTCACCCGCTGTCAGATGATCGGCGCATGCTGGCGATAGAGCGTACAGGTGAGGTATTACAAGCACCATCGGGATTTATGTTGGTTGTGTCCTACAATCCCGGTTATCAAAATTTGCTTAAAGGCATGAAACCGTCTACCCGCCAACGTTTTCTGTCCATGCGATTTGATTACCCCGATAGCACCACAGAGGCAGGCATAGTCAAAAATGAAACCAATATCGACGCAACTACCGCCACTCGGTTAATCGAGTTAGCGCACGCCTTACGTGTGTTAAAGGATCACGATCTGGAAGAATCCGCCTCAACGCGATTGCTGGTATACGCTGCGACCCTGATACAGTCTGGTTTCAACCCAATTGAGGCATGCAGGGCTGCCATCGTCGAGCCACTTAGCGATGATCCGGAAACCGTGAATGCCTTGATGAATGTGGTAGAGGCAAAAATGGGAATTCATTAAATGCACTGCAATGCAAACACAAACGATCATACCGCAGCTGTTGCCGAAGCCTTTTTTATTGCAAACCTGATCTTTGTCGGTATTTTTTATCTGGCATTGTGGGTACTTTATTTGCGCCGTTATAAAAACGCAGCACCTTTAACTCAGAACCACTTGAAGCAAACCCTGTTCGCCAGCAGCATCAGTACGGCCATTTTTCTGATCATTAATTTGATCATAATACTTAGCAGTGGTTACGCATCTGTGACCGCATTACTCTCTCTGGAAGTTTATTTTATGCTACTCGCCCCGGTGTTTTTGCTGGCCGGCATAATAGGATTTTCCAAAGCGGTGGCCGGCAAGGATTTTCGCTACCCACTGCTTGCCAGACAAATGAATCTTAATACCAGTGATGAAAAAACCAAGTTGTAAAAATTGCGGACGGCAGATTGAACTTGTCGATAAAGCCTGTCCCCACTGTGGCATCCCACTCCCCCCGGGGCACGGCAGATCGACGAACAGGAAGTTTATTCCATGGTTTATTATTCTGGTTTTTTTCTGTCTTTTTATGATCCTCTGGCTGCCACCTGACTGGTCACCACTGTTAATTCCAGAGCATGATTAATTCACTTGATCAGCGCCAATACACCTTGGAAGACTCACTATGCTGGAAGAGCTAGTCGGTGCAACATGGCATCGTTTTATCACGCATCGTGCACAACAGCACTACCCTGATGCGGTTGTGCGGTTGGATGAAATTCGCCATATGATCGGCGTATTCTTCCGGGCATTAGGGGGTGAAGGCGGTTTACGGATTGAAAACGCTATCGATTCAAAAAATCATGCCCGGCGCTCGGTATTGCAACGTATTGCTGGCAGTGGTAAAAAAAATCAATACGCCTGGCGGGATGAAGAAAGCCTGAAATTGCCTGATAGTCTGGCCTTGTTCCCGACGCGGCAACTCAACCAGGATTTATATTTATGGCTTACTGCACTATCTGTTGTAGCCGACGAAGGGAATGACTGGATCAGCCGCAACCAATATCGAACAAGCAAAGTATTGGGCATCTGGCCCGGCTTGACGTGTCGTTATCAACAATTACTCGCGGCACACTTGCAGCAACGAGTAAGCCCCACCAACTTGCCCACCAGAGAAGCTCGACAGGAGCAGACGATCCGTTCTGCATTGTCAGACTCCGGCAAAAAGATCAAGCTGGAATATGCCAATCGCCCTCCACAGCCCGTTCCGCTTTGGTTGCATCCCTCACCACCAAAACAAGAAACTCACCCGGGTTCAACACCGATGAATTCAGAAGACTCCGAATATTCAGAAAATAAGCAAGAAAACAAAAAGAACCTGAAAAAACTCAAACAACGCAAACAACGCAAACAGGGAAGCCGAGACGAAATGCCCGAAGGCAATGACGGTCTGATGAGTTTTCGCCTGGAGAGCCTGTTTAGCTGGGCAGAATATACCAAAGTTGATCGCACCAGCACTGATGATGAGGATGATGATTCGGTAAAAACCGCCGAAGATATGGATAACATCAGCATTGCTCAGGATCAAGCAAGCACAGCCGGGAAAATCAAACTTGATCTCGATTTACCCGCCACTCAATATGATGATATTGTATTATCTGAAGGCATTGCTATTGATGAATGGGACTATAAACAACAGCGTCTGCAGAAAGACCATTGCCGTCTGCAAACTATGGTTTCACGGGATACGGCAGCACTGGAACTGCCTGCCCGCCTGCATGCACAGGCATTTAAACTTCGCCGTCAGTTTGAATCGCTGCGCCCGCAACGACATTGGATAAATCGACAGAACGAGGGTACGGAGCTGGATCTTGAAAACTATATCAGTTTCCTCACTGATAAAAAGCAAGGCCATGTTCGTGGCGATACACCTGTGTACCGGCAATTGCGTAACCTTAGCCGTGATCTGTCCTGTTTGTTGCTTGCCGACCTTTCTCTTTCCACCGATGCCCATCTTAACAACGAAGCGCGTATTATTGATGTCATTCGTGACTCACTCTATCTATTCTCAGAGGCACTCGCTGCAACGGGTGATCGATTTGCCTTACATGGCTTTTCTTCACGCAACCGTAATCATGTTCGTTTTTATAATATTAAGGCATTTAATGATGCTTATAATGACGATGTTCGTGGCCGTATTAATGCAATCCGTCCTGGCTACTACACACGAATGGGCGCCGCTATACGCCATGCGAGTACACTTTTGGAAGATGCGCCTTCAGAGCAAAAATTGCTACTTATTCTTACCGATGGCAAACCCAATGATCTGGATAAATACGAAGGTCGTTACGGCATAGAGGATACCCGCATGGCTGTACTCGAAGCAGAGAGAAAAGGTCTGCGTCCATTTTGCATTACTATTGATGAGCAGGCTGAAGATTATCTGCCCTATCTGTTTGGTAGCCATTGCTATGCGCTAATACACAATATCGAAGCACTACCACGAAAGCTACCGCAGTTGTACCTCAGACTGACAAGCTAATCTCACGACATGCATCGCTAGGTGATCACATGATGAACATACAACAAAAACGACTGATCTGGCGTAGCGCGTTTTTCCTTTTGTTTCTGCTCGCACCTCCATTTGATCTGTTTCGGTTTGATCTTACACAAAATCATTTTATTTTTCTACGACAACCCTGGACACTGGGTATGGAGGAATTTCAATCAGGACAAATCAGCGCATTGCAGATGACATGGAATATGCTCATGCGTTTCTTTCTTCCCATTGGAATAATCGTTGGCGGCGGCGTATTTGTTTCCTGGAAATGGGGTCGGTTATATTGTGGTTGGCTCTGCCCCCACTTCTCGGTTGTGGAAATAATCAATGCATTGATGCGAAGAGCCAGTGGCAAGTTGTCACTATGGGATAAAAAAACGCTGCCAGAACAGCAAAAGGACGGCACAAGGATTAAACCCAATAAAGCCTGGTGGTTTGTGACCGCTTTAGCGGTAATTATTTTCTCTATAATGTGGGCAGTTGTATTATTAACTTATCTACTGCCACCAAAAGAGGTTTATGCCAATATACTCAGTGGCAATCTCACTCTGAACCAGATCAGTTTCATTACTGTATCAACTGTTCTATTACTGATTGAATTTACCTTTGCACGGCATCTTTTCTGTCGTTTTGGCTGTGCTATCGGTTTATTCCAAAGTCTGGTCTGGATGGGCAACAAACAAGCGATGGTGGTTGGTTTCAATCGAAAACGCGCAAAAGAATGTGCAGATTGTGATAGCTCCTGTGATCATGCCTGTCCCATGCATTTGAAACCACGTAGCCTGAAACGCCATATGTTTACCTGCACACAATGCATGCAATGTGTTAACGCCTGTGAAAATGTTCATTCCAATAAGACAGGACATTCACTTTTAAGAATGCTTGAGAAGCAATGTGCGCTGGATGTTTCTGCACGCGATTTTGGTAAAAAACCAGAAGTACCTGACACCTGTTATAACGATAAGGCCGGAGAATAATTCCTGGCAATCTGTTAAAAAAGTCTCTGACGGTACCATGTGGCGTTAAAATCAGCGCCGCTCTATCGACCCTCCCAGTGTATGTACTGTTTCAAACCTTCCAAATCTTTGAGTAGTATATTGGCGTCTACAATTTGTATGTAATCCAGTTGGAAAAGCTTCGAGAATGTACGCGAAAGGGTTTCAGGCGTAATTGAAAGTCGTGAGGCTATAATATGCTTAGGGATATCCAAATGAACTTCAGAGGCCCCGCGGTCTGTGCTGGGAACCTGATCAAGCAAATAAGAAACTACACGATAAGTTGCATTATGCAGCGATAGCCTGTCAATTTCTGCAATGTGCGAATGCAGGCGCCGACTCAATTGCGCCATTATTGCAAAACAGGTGTCTATCGAGTTGTGTAGTATGCCAGTATAGTGCAGACCGTCTATGCTCCATACTCGACTTGCACCTATGGCCGACGCTTCCACTGGGTAGCTTGCCTGTTTGTCAAACAATATTGCTTCAGCGAAAGTGTGCCCTGGTGATACAAGGTCAATAATTTTTTCCATTCCATCCATTGAGCTGACCATGAGTTTTATCTGCCCACTTTCAACCCAGAATATCTCTCGGGCAGCTTGCCGTCGAGAAAACAAAATCTCGCCCTCTGCAAGCTCTAATACCTGCATTTTGGACATCACCTCATCGAACTGCAAATCATTGAGACTGGAAAGCAAATGACACTGCCGAATGCCTGAAGAAGATCGATCTTTTTCTGCCAAGCTAATTGGGTTACGTTTCATGCGGAAAAATCTGTTTTAAATTTTCTAATTAATCAGAACACAACTTTACTCTGAAAAAAAAATGCAAACAATCTCTAATTAAGAAGGGTTTAGTTTAGTGTAGTGTTTGATGGGCAAACCCTACTGCATAATTTTTAGGTTGAATAATGGTCGATCTTGATGCATCTTATATTCTAAACAAATCAGGGAAACTCAATAACACTGATAAATTGAATCACTTTAAGCCAGCTAACCGAACACTCTTATACCGATATCAATCTAACCAATTGATTTATAAGATAAATAATACGCTTGAATTCTATAGACACAAACACTCGTGGTGTTTTAGTTAAGCAATCAACTCCATCAAGAAGGTAAAAACATGCGCAAAAAATCGATAAAACTACTATTCGCATTCAGTCTGCTCTCAATATCGGGCCTACTTCAAGCAGACCAAATGCTGGAAAGCATTCACTTTTTGATCCCTGGGGGCGCCGGTGGAGGTTGGGATGGCACCGCACGCGGTACAGGTGAAGCACTCACCAAATCGGGCCTTGTTGGAAAAGCATCATTTGAAAACATGTCAGGCGGCGGCGGTGGCAAGGCGATAGGCTACCTGATTGAGAATGCTGATTCCAACCACGGCACCTTGATGGTCAATTCAACCCCTATTGTCATTCGCTCACTAACCGGACGTTTTCCTCATAATTTTCGTGACTTAACGATGATCGCAGGAACGATTGGTGATTACGCGGCGCTGGTTGTTGGTAAAGACAGTCCAATCAAGGATTTTAAAGACCTTATCGCCGCCTATAAAGCTAACCCAAAGGGTACAGCTATTGGTGGGGGTTCAGTCCCTGGCGGTATGGATCATCTGGTTGTAGCCATGGCAATGGAAGCTGCTGGCGAAGATCCTACTCAGGTTAAATACATTCCTTATGACGCAGGTGGTAAAGCAATGGCTGGCCTATTGTCTGGGGAAATCCAGGCACTGTCCACAGGGTTTTCCGAGGCAGTAGGGATGGCGCAGGCCGGTGAGGCCCGAATCATCGGTTTTACCGGGTCTAAGCGCATCGATGCTGTGGCCGATGCCATGACATTAAAAGAGCAAGGTTACGATATTGAGTTTGTTAATTGGCGCGGGTTTTTTGCGGCACCGGGATTACCCGAAGAAAAGGCTGAAAGCTACCGAAAGACACTGGCTGCAATGTACGAAACAAAGGAATGGGAAGCTGTACGAGCACGTAATGGTTGGGCTAATATTCATAATTCCGGTGATGATTTCTCCAAATTCCTTGAGCAACAGGAAGGTATTATCAAGGCGCTTATGAGCAAACTCGGTTTTCTCTGATAATTAAGTGGAATACTCCCGTCAACCAAGACCCCAACAGATTTCCAATACTGCTGGAGCCTTGGTTGAGTAACCCGTGAACCAAAATTGCGCTCTAACAGCCCGCATACACTACTTATGGGAGATCAGTAATGACCCTGGACCGAGCTATTGCATTCGCATTTCTCCTTCTCTGCATGGTCTATTCTTATACGGCGTTTGTCACCATGGAGGCATCCCTTTTACCGTTTGAACTCAATATGTCTTTCCTGCCCAATACACTGCCTAAATGGTTAGGTATAGCAGGTATGATCACTGCGCTCGCGGTAATAGTAAATGCTGAGCCAGCAGCAACACGCAAAATTCAATCAGGTGAAATAGACTACAGACAATTACATAAATACAAGCTCGGGCAGGCAATAACATTAATGTTATCAATGGTCGCATATGCCTTGTTACTGCGCTCACTGGGATTTATAGCATCAACCACACTGTTTCTGGCAGGCGGCTCCTATATTCTTGGTGAGCGTAAATTCCATATCATGATCCCAATTGCAGTATTTGCATCATTCTCAATCTGGTATCTGGTACAGGAATTATTAGGTATTTTCCTCCGCCCCTGGCCTGGTTTCCTATAAGGCAAATGTCATGCTAGACGGAATACTACTTGGACTAAGCACCGCTTTTTCACTGCAAAATCTCATCGTCGTCGTTGCCGGATGTTTGGTTGGTACATTAATTGGCATGCTCCCTGGCCTCGGCCCAATGTCAATTATCGCTATAATGATACCCGTAGCGATTAATATCGGAGAACCTTCCACCGCACTCATTTTATTGGCAGGTGTTTATTACGGAGCTATATTCGGTGGCTCAACATCGTCTATTCTAATCAACGCTCCCGGTGTCGCCAGCACGGTAGCCACATCCTTTGATGGATACCCGTTGGCGCGCTCCGGTCAAGCCGGCAAGGCGTTAACCATTGCTGCCATTTCATCATTTATCGGCGGCACTGCAGGTGCGATATTACTGCTATTGTTTGCACCTTTAATGGCCAAAGCTGCATTATTATTCCACTCTGCAGAATATTTTATGATGATGGTTGTTGGTCTCTCAGCGATTGCCGCATTTGCTGGCACGGGCCAGGTATCCAAAGCATTAATGATGACAGTGCTCGGCATGATGATGGCTACAGTGGGTGAAAGCGCTTTGTTCAGTGCCGCACGATTTACAGGTGGAATAATGGACCTGCAAAGTGGATTCAGTTTTATTACGCTTGCGATGGCAATGTTTGCACTACCCGAAGCCCTGTATTTAGTGCTTGACCCCAAACGTGCCAAAACAGGTGATGGGGACACAGGGAAAATTAAAAATTTGCGTATCAGCAAAGCGGAGTTCAAATCCATTTCACCTGTACTGGCAAGGCAATCCATTCAAGGTTTTCTCATCGGTGTGTTGCCCGGCGCAGGTGCAACTATTGCCTCTTTTCTTGGTTACGCCGTTGAACGCAATATCGCTAAAGGCGAAGAGCAGGCAGAATTCGGCAAAGGGTCAATCAAGGGCATTGCAGCCCCTGAGTGTGCAAACAATGCTGCCTGCACAGGCTCCTTCGTGCCCTTACTGACATTGGGTATACCTGGATCAGGTACAACCGCTATTTTACTCGGCGCACTGATCGCATTAAACGTGACCCCAGGACCACGATTAATGGTCGATAACCCCTCTATTTTCTGGGCCGTGATTATCTCAATGTACCTTGGCAACCTGGTGCTGTTGATACTGAATCTGCCACTCATTCCGTATATTGCCAAACTATTGAGCGTGCCACGCAATTATTTGATTCCGTTTATACTGTTTTTCACGTTGATGGGCAGTTATATTGGTCAAAACAATGCAACTGAGCTACTAATTCTGGTTGCTTTCGGACTTGTCGCGACCCTGTTACGCTTCGCTGATTATCCATTGGCCCCCTTGCTAATTGGCTTTATACTAGGCCAGATGCTGGAAGACAATTTCGCTCGTGCGACCAATTTAAGTGATGGCCTGAGTTTTATTTGGCAACGCCCTATGACGTTGGGTTTACTGATCGTTGCCATCCTGCTTATTGTTGTGCCCGCCCTGCGCGCCCGGAAAAGCCGACGGGCTATCAGCGAAGGTGACTAATGCCTGCGGGTAAAGATAAAATAACGCTTTTAAGCCGTATAATTTTCATTCTTTCTTTGCAGGGATCAGTGCAGGCGGCTGACATCAAGCAAACAACAAATCCCGACACAGGACTAATAAGCTGGACGCTGACTGAAGATAACTTTCATATTGAACTCATACAACGCTTGCCAGATCAAACGCGTGCTTTCTTCCAGGCTCGCGACTTCAGTGTCGCCATCGCCAATGACATCGCCACCCATTGCATGTTTCAGACAATAGTAAAAAATACAGCCAAAACCCTGAACCTTGAATCGATCAAAATCTCCTTGTCTGACTGGCAAATTAAAGTGAATGAAAAAACCAGCCCGATAATCCTAAAGGAATCGTGGGATAAAAAATGGCAAACTAAGGCCATCAGCAATACCGCACGTATCGCGTTTCTTTGGGCCACATTCCCCAATCAGCAAACGCTTGATGCAACCGGCGACACCAATTGGGGCATGATCAGTTTAGGGCCACCGCCTGGCACAAATCTCGACATTCATATTCACTGGATGCATGGGAATCAAAGCAAAGATGCCTGGATCAGGAATATAAAGTGTCCCATCGACCGACATCTATAACTACCCTTAACAGAGCACATGATGATGAAATTATTTTCACTGCTTGTTTCATTGGTATTGCTTGGCAATCCAGACAATATTCAAGCTGAGCAATCACTGACGCTATTAGATCAAAAATTAGCGGCACCTGAACTCAATTTGCAGGACATGGATGGGGTCAAGCATTCAATCGCTGAGTACAAAGGCAAACCTGTGATTATTAATTTTTGGGCCACGTGGTGCCCTCCCTGTCGAGCGGAGCTTCCATCCATGAACCGCGCCTGGGAGAAAGTGAAAGATGAGAATATTGAAATGATCGCGGTAAACGTGGGTGAAAACGAAGATACTATTTTCTCTTTTATGGGTAGTTTCCCTATAGATTTTACCGTACTTCTTGATGAAACCGGCGAAATAACACAATCATGGCCCGTGAAAGGATTACCTACGACACTCATTGTTGATACACAAGGACAAATCGTATATCAGGCTGTTGGCGGTCGTGAATGGGATGATGATAATTTACTGGACAAAGTGAGAGCGTTGAACAAGCACTAATCCGAATACACCTGATCTTACAGTTTCTCATGACGTTAACCTGAATCTGTGACTGCAATGTAAATAGCTCGCTAAATCTTGCTTATATCAACAAATGTCTCGTTATAACATGCCCCATCGACGATATCAGTCTTCAGGTTTGATGAAATCAAAGCATTAACCGTGCGGCCCGTTTGGCTGCTGTGAAGCCATGTACCCTTAGGTGTATAGAGTACGCCACTTTTAACTGCCTCGCTCACTTTCGCTTGCAACGAGACGGCACCCCGGTGGTTTTCCAATCGAACCAGATCACCGTCAACAATCCCGATCAATTGAGCATCGAGAGGATTTATTTCTACAACCTCCGCGCCTTCGCTCGCTATATTATTACCGAAGGTTGAATTGGTACGTTTCGACGAAGAAGGGCTGATTACGGTAAAGGGCAAATCCTTTACAGCGGGTTCATAACGGGGTAATCCGTAGCCGTATTTCTGCTCCAGCGCGTCACTGAATAACTCGATTTTACCAGACGGGGTATCCGGAACAACGGAGTTGCACATCAATACCTCCTGCCCATTTTCAGCTGTCATAAGCAATGCCCTGTCCAGCGGCAGTTCGCTTGCCTTGAACCCATCAAGCCTGGGGTCTTCACCATTTATAGCTGCATCCATTAGCACCCCATCACTGTCTGAGAACAGCGGGTCATTAAAATTGAACGCCTTTGCCAAACGGCGAAAAATTTCGGTGTTGGGCAGTGAATTACCTACGCACGGGATGACTGGCTCAGCGCGCTGCAGATAGCTGTGACCATAGGCAGTATATATATCATCACATTCAAAGTGGGTGGATGCCGGCAATACGATATCACAGAATTTCATGCTATCAGTCATGACAACATCTATTCCTGTGAGGAATAATTCACTTCGACTCAATGCCTGAATCATAGTATTTTGATCAGGATGAGTGGCAATCGGGTTGTGGTTATAGATGAAAACAGCCCGTAGCGGTGGATCGAGATCATCATGCAACAGGTGTTTACCAACATCAACAATATTCAGCATGCGCGTTCCTGGCGGAATCAAATCCGGTCGCTGCAAACATTCCACAGTTGTTGAAAACGCAAGCCCAGGTTTTGCAACGATTCCGGCACCTTTGCGGCCCAACTGCGCAAGCAGTATGGAAACCGACATAATCGCACGTAGACTCGAGCCACCACTTTTCCCGCGTTCAATGCCGTTGCCGATTGAGACTGCCAATGTCTTGGCATTGGCGTAACAGTCGGCGAGTTTTACGACCGACTCTAATGCAACCCCGCAGATTGTTGCTGCATCCTGCAAAGAATATTGCCGTGCTCGATTAAGAAATGGTTTGCTGTCCTTCACCCATTGCTCAACAAAAGCCGTATTAATTTTACCGCGACGTTCCATCTCAGCAGCTAATGCAAAGGCAAGAACAACATCCGTACCCGGGGAAATTTGTATATACAGATGTGCCTGCCTGGCAATGCGGGTACGTTTTGGGTCAATAACGATTAACTGCGCGCCCCGCTCACGGGCCTGTTTAACAACTCTGGCAAAATGTAAGTTGGAAACGGTAACGTTATTACCCCAAACTGCAATCACATCGGCATCGGCTGCCTGCTCGGGAGCCATGCCTGGGGCGTTACCGAAAAGACTGGTATACGCAGTGCCACGCACGCCGCCACACAGTGGCCCCCTATCCAGCAGGCTGGCGCCGAGTTTGTGGAAAAAACGTCTATCCATAGAGCCTACAGCAAGCTGGCCATGCGGCCCTGCATAGTTAAGCGGCAGGACAGTCTGCGGTCCATAGCGCTTTATGGCACCCTGGGTACGCCTCAATATAATAGCCAGTGCCTCATCCCAACTGATCGCTTTAAAATCCCCGCTACCCTTCTCTCCCACCCTTATTAACGGTTCACGTAAACGCTGTTTACCGTGAACAAAATCAGGATAATAACGCGCTACTTTGTTACAAATAACACCCGCCGTGTAAGGGTTAGCTCGTGACCCCCTTACTTTTACGATTTTCTTATCCTCTACAGTCACCTGCAAAGAGCAGGTATCCGGGCAATCCAGTGGACAGATAGAAGGCAGGGAATTATTTTTTAGCTCAGAACTCATGATACTCGTCATTAATATACTATTAATACTGATGGATAATATACCAGCTACGGAAAAAATGCAGTGGAAAGAAAAAACAACCCTCTTAAATTGCTTCGAGCTAACTGAACAACTATGAAATCACTTTCAAAGTGGAGTACGCCATCGTGAATCAATCGCGACGTCTTATCTGGACAGCATTATTTGCCTTTTCTGCCGTTTTACTGTTTGTTTTACTGAACAAAGAAGCAACGCAGATTAAGCATGCACCTGAAGCGTTACGCCAGTGGTATAAGCCCGAAAACAAACGAAACGTCTGGCAACACAACATGTTCAAGCTGCGTCGCGAGATGCAGGCCATACAAATCTATGGCGCCGAGGATAATTGGGCGTTGGTAAAAAAATGGACCAACAGCTTTATCGAGCACTACCACAAAATTCCTGAAATGGTTCCTCAATGGCAAAACGAAATACGTGTCCAGGCAAGCAAGGATCTTTTCCAGGCAAGTCAGGCAGAAGATATCAAGAGTGTCAAAAAGGCAATGCGAAGCCTGAGACAAAGCTGTAATTCCTGTCATCGAAAATTCAGAAGTTTAGCGGCTTTACAATATCGGGCAGCGGATTTCAGCGAAAATAAGATAGTCGATGAGCAAGGCCAGACCCATAGCTATAGTAAATATATGGAAAAACTGATGTTTCAACTCAATGCGGTTGTGATCGCAAATGCTGATCAGCATTATGACGATGCGCTTGAATCCTTGTCCACTCTACAGGCAGGTGTGCATCAATTGGGTGAGAGTTGCAGCAGCTGCCATAAAACGCCCGAGGCACGAGAGTATTACCTGGGGGACAAAACGGCGTTATTACTGAAGACCCTAGAGATTAGTCTAAAGAACAGAAAGGCGACAGAAGTCAGTCAAAATATTGGGGCGTTTGCCGTACATGCCTGCGCCAAATGCCATGCGGTCCATCGTATTTCAGCAGATGTGAAGTCATACCTGTTTGAATGAACTGGAAATAGTTTGACGCTTGGCCCTCTGCGCCAAATATTTCGCTTGCTGGATTCACTTCTAATCGGATTTGACCCAAGTCAAGGAGACAGCTGTTAATAGGTAGCAAAATACTCAAGTCCAATTTTTAATTATCCGATTAATCCAAGGAGGCTTAGTAATGCCTGATTTATTTCCTAAACCGAAAAAATTAATGCTGGCTGCATCCATCGTAACATTGCTTGGTGTGCCGATATTGTCATTTGCCGAGGGAGGCGATAACGAGCAAACCAAAGCAGAAGGCGAATACCAGGGCGCGCCATCGACCATTGATCCAAACAGTACCAAGGACTTAATTACAGATGCGGGTCCGAAGATGACCAAGACAGAATGGGATTTTGCCAAGAAGACCTTTTTTGAACGTTGTGCAGGCTGTCATGGTGTATTGCGTAAAGGCGCAACTGGCAAAGCGTTGACCACCGATATTACCCGCCAGCGCGGTAGCGAGTATCTACGCACCTTCATTACCTATGGCTCGCCTGCTGGAATGCCAAACTGGGGAACCTCTGGAGACATGACCAAGGAAGAGATCGATATCATGGTTCGGTATTTACAACATGAACCGCCGCAGCCGCCAGAATGGGGCATGGAGGCGATGAAGGAGACCTGGAAGTTGGTTGTGCCAGTGGACAAGCGACCAACAAAAAAGATGAATAACTATAATCTGGAGAACATATTTTCTGTGACGCTACGTGACGCCGGAGAAATTATGCTCATCAATGGTGACACACATGAGCCGATCAATGTCATCAAAACAGGTTATGCAGTGCATATTTCGCGTATGTCCAACAGTGGCCGGTATTTGTTTGTCATCGGTCGTGATGCGCGTGTCAATCTGATTGATCTATGGATGGAAATTCCGGAGACGGTCGCTGAATTGAAAATTGGGATGGAAGCGCGCTCCGTTGAAACGTCTAAATACAAGGGTTATGAAGATAAATATGCCATTGCCGGCGCCTACTGGCCACCCCAGTTTGTCATCATGGACGGCAATACGCTGGAGCCGCTGAAAATTGTTTCCACCCGTGGTAATACAGTGGATACGCAGGAGTATCATCCAGAACCTCGCGTAGCGGCAATTGTATCGTCACACGAGCACCCGGAATTTATCGTCAATGTTAAGGAGACCGGCAAGATTCTGATGGTTAACTACAGTGATCTCGATAGTCTGAATGTGACCACCATTCCAGCCGCACGTTACCTGCATGATGGTGGTTGGGACTCAACACATCGATATTTTCTAACAGCGGCAAATAAGTCCAACAAAATTGTAGTTATCGACTCCAAGGAACGAAAAAATGTCGCCATGGTGGATGTTACTGAGATCCCGCATCCAGGGCGTGGTGCAAACTTTATTGATCCACAATTCGGCCCGGTTTGGGTAACCAGTGCGCTGGGCAACGACCACGTTTCGGTCATTGGTACTGACCCCGCTGGACATAAAGACAATGCCTGGAAAGTGGTACGTACTTTAAAAGGTCAGGGCGGCGGCTCTTTGTTTGTCAAAACGCATCCTAAATCTAAAAACCTGTGGGTGGATTCACCTTTAAATCCGGACGCAAAAATCAATCAGAGTATCGCTGTATACAATATTGACGATCTTGATGCCGGATTCAAAGTTCTACCAATAGCGGATTGGGCCGATGTAGGCGAAGGTGTCAAACGGGTGGTGCAACCTGAGTATAACAAAGCTGGAGATGAGGTTTGGTTTTCTGTCTGGAATGGTAAGGATAAGAAATCCGCCATCGTAGTGGTGGATGACAAAACCCTTAAGCTTAAGACAGTCATCAAAGATGACCGCCTGATCACACCAACAGGCAAGTTCAATGTGTATAACACAACCTATGATGTCTACTAACCACCACTAGCACGATGGCCAGCGAGGGTAGATTTGCTCTGCCCTCGCTGACCATCAGTTATAACATTCAGCATGATTAAATCAATAATTCGCAAACTACTGCTAACAGCGATTCCTTTGACGCTTGTTATTGCCTACGCAGACGGACCTTACTCACCTGGCCCAAAACGCAAGCTTGAATTAATGCAACTACTCAAACAGGATTGCGGTGCCTGCCACGGCATGCGCCTATTGGGCGGTTTGGGCCCGGCGCTCACACCGGCACAGTTGCATGATAAACCGAATGCTTTTTTAGCCGCGACCATACTGGAAGGGCGGGCTGGGACACCTATGCCCCCGTGGAAACCTTTTCTCTCCCCTAATGAAGCCGATTGGCTGGCAACGCTATTAAAACAAGGTGTAGCGGAATGAGACAGCTGCTGCTATCGGCTTTTTTTTTATTCACATCCATCCAGGCTTACGCAGAATGTTTATTGCGTGGCACCGGCGACATGGGCGTCATTATCGAACGTGCCAGCAGCAGCATTCAGATTGTAGAGACGACAGACAATAAATCCTTGTTCCATATTAATGGCTTAGGCGATCTATCCCACGCCTCCGTAGTGTATTCCCGAGATGAGCGCTACGCCTATATATTTGGCCGTGATGGCGGCTTGTCCAAGATTGACATTCTCTGTGGTCGATTGGACAAACGTATAATACAGGGCGGAAACAGTATTGGTGGCGCAATTTCGCAAGATGGCAAACTGATTGCCGTATCTAACTATGTGCCAGGTGGAGTCAAGGTTTTCTCTGCCGCTGACTTGTCGTTGGTAGTAGATATAAAAGCAACTCAGTTTAATGATAAAAAACGCTCTAAAACTGTGGGCTTGGTGGATGCACCAGGGCAACGTTTTGTATTCAGTTTGTATGATACAGGCGAAATCTGGGTATTGGATTTAAATAACAATAAACCTGATCTGCAAAAATTTACAGATATTGGAATGCAGCCTTACGATGGATTAATTACCCCAGACGGTCGTTATTATATCGCCGGGCTATTTGGTGAAGATGGTCTGGCTATGCTGGATCTCTGGCACAGCGAAAAAGGCGTTACCCGCATTATGGATCAATATGGCAAAGGCGAGAAGAAACTGCCGGTTTACAAAATGCCGCATCTGGAAGGCTGGGCGATGGCCGACGATATGGCCTTTCTACCCGCAGTGGGTCAACATAATGTATTGGTGGTAGATAAAAAGGGTTGGCTTGAAAAGCAGCGTATATCGGTTTTTGGTCAGCCCGTGTTTGTTATGGCACGTCCCGATGGCCGCCAGATCTGGGTAAACTTTGCCTTTCCCGATAATGACACTATTCAGGTGATTGATGTAGAGACACTTAAAATTGTGAAAACAATAACCCTGGGTAATGGCGCCTTGCATATGGAATTCACCCCTCGGGGTGAAGAAGTCTGGATATCTGTACGTGACCAAAACAAGGTGGTTGTTTTCAATACACATACGTTGGAGAAAACCACCGAACTACCTGCAAGCCAACCCAGTGGTATATTCTTTACCGCCAGAGCGCATAAGATTGGCTTATAACACGGTTTATCTGTTGCTGGTATTTTTTTTCGGGTATTGCGCCAATACGCTGGCCGATGACTCTGCTGTGCAATCATATAACAAACACTGCGTCACCTGTCATGGAGAAAACCGTCTGGGATTAACGGGGCCAGCCTTGCTACCACAAAGCCTGTCAAGATTGCCAAAAGCCGCTGCAGTTAATGTGATATCCAATGGTCGTCCAGCAACCCAGATGCCACCCTTCAACGAAAAACTGAGTACCATTCAGGTTCAGGCGTTGATAGATTATATCTACACGCCGCAAACTGTACCGCCCAACTGGTTTGAATACGATATCACGGCATCTCACATCGTTCATTTTCAAGAACTGGTCAAGGGCAACGCCAAAACCACAGAACCCGTCTATTCAGCCGATCCACTCAATGTTTTTCTGGTTGTTGAGGCAGGTGATCACCATGTAACCGTGCTTGATGGCGACAAATTTGAGCCTATTCACCGCTTTCAATCACGCTATGCATTGCATGGTGGTCCCAAATTTTCCGCCGATGGTCGGTTTGTCTATTTTGCTTCTCGTGACGGCTGGATTAGCAAGTTTGATATGTACAAACTGAAAACCGTGGCTGAAATCCGTGCTGGCCTCAATACCCGCAATATCGCAATTTCATCGGACAACCGTACTGTACTGGTTGGTAATTATCTACCGCATACGCTGGTGCTGCTCAATGCAAATGACTTAAGCCTGATTAAAGTCATTCCAGTACAAGATGATTTCGGTAATTCTTCTCGTATTAGTGCTGTCTATAATGCACCACCACGCGAAAGTTTTGTTGTGGCGTTAAAAGATATTCCTCAGCTGTGGGAAATATTCTATGCAATTAATCCACCCAAGGTATTCAATGGCACTGTTCACGATTTCCATATGGCTGAGGGATTAGCTGAGAAGGGACCATACCCGATAAAGAAACATAAATTAGACGATGTATTAGATGATTTTTTCTTTGACCAGAATTATCACAATGTGTTCGGCACTGCACGGGATAAAAAAAACGCACAGGTGTTTAACCTGATCACCGCCCAGAAGATTGCTGAACTGAACCTCGGTGGTATGCCGCATCTTGGCTCGGGCATCACCTGGAAACGAGGTAATATTACAGTCATGGCGACACCTAATATCAAAAGCAGTGTGGTCTCGATTTTCGATTTATCAAACTGGCAACTGATTAAAGAAATAAAAACACTGGGTCCGGGATTCTTCGCACGCAGCCATGAAAATTCGCCTTACTTCTGGGTGGACGTATTTTTCGGACCCAACAAGGATGCGGTACACGTCATCGATAAACAAACGCTGAAAGTCGTCAAAACCCTTCGCCCGGCACCCGGCAAAGCCGCCGCCCATGTGGAATTCACCCGTGATGGGAAATACGCACTTCTGAGTATCTGGGATATGCAGGGTGCGATTGTGGTTTATGATGCAAATACTCTCGAAGAGGTGAAACGCATTACAATGAAAAAGCCCGTTGGAAAATACAATGTATACAATAAAATCACACGCTCATCCGGTACCAGTCACTAGCGGCGAATTTACAAACACTCAGCAGTAAAGCTTGATCTTGATCAAGGAAGAAAAGGCACTGAAAGCGGTAGGATGGATACATTCCGAGTCTTTGGTTTTTTCTGTTTTTAGACAAAAACCAGAAGCTGAGACCAATAAAAAATCGCAACTTCTTCCCAATGACGCAATCAGATTGACTTGTAATAATGGATAAGCTTACGACAAGAATATTGAATGACTACCAGCGTGATTTTTCTCTGGCACCACAGCCATTTGAGGCCATGGCATCAAGCTTAGGTACATCAACAGAGAATCTGTTACAGCGGCTGGGATGCTTGAAAAAATCAGGGGCTATCAGTCGGGTCGGGCCAGTGTTTCGCCCCAATACAGTCGGCGTCAGTACTTTGCTCGCAATGGCAGTGGAATCAGTACAGTTGGAGTCTGTAGCATTAATTATAAACGGGTTTGCACAAGTGAATCACAATTATCAACGTGAGCACTATTACAATCTTTGGTTTGTGGTTACCGCCGAAAGCCAGGATAAACTCAAACAAACGCTAGCGCAGATCGAACAGAAAACCAATCAGCGTGTCCTGGTCCTTCCGATGCTTAAAGACTACCATATCGATCTCGGCTTTAACATGCAACTAGCCGACTCTCAAGCCTATTCGTCAGGGAGTTTTGAGTGTTATGAGGACATGCCGGAAGAAGAAAGATCAGCCCCCGGCGATCTGGTTGAAGCCATTCAGGCAGGGCTGCCATTAGTTGAGACACCTTATAAGGCCATTGGGAAAAAACTCGGCTGGTCTGAAAAAAATGTTATAGACACCATTCACAATATGCTTGAAACAGGTGACATAAAGCGCCTGGGAGTGGTAGTGCGGCATCACGAATTGGGTTATCACGCTAATGCAATGGTGGTATGGGATGTAAATGAAGCCAGCATAGACCGGATTGGTTTCAGTATGGGACAACAGGATTGTGTGCGTCTTTGTTATCAACGACCAAGACATTTACCGCAATGGCCCTACAACTTGTTTTGTATGGTTCATGGCAAGGATCGGCATGAGGTACTTGGCTGTGTAAATCACCTCATAAAAACCTTAAATCTTCAACAGAACCCGCATGAGGTCCTGTTTAGCATAAAACGCTACAAACAACGCGGTGCGCACTACCGGGTAAGGCATTGATGGACACGCTTGATCGGCAAATAATTAATGAGTTACAGCGAGGTTTTCCGGTCTGTGATCGACCTTACGCCAAAGTTGCTGAACAGTTTAGATGCACCGAGAATGAAGTTATCACTCGCCTCAGTTGCATGCTCGACGATGGTTTGCTGACTCGATTTGGCCCTTTGTTCCATGCTGAACGATTGGGCGGCGCACTTAGTCTATGCGCCATGCAAATCCCACCTCTTGAGTTTGATCGGGTCACGGCTCAAATTAATGCATTCAGACAGGTGGCCCATAACTATGAACGCGACCACAGCATGAATATGTGGTTTGTACTCGCAACTGAATCTCAAGCTGAGTTAAATAAAACGCTGAAACAGATTGAGCAAATTACAGGGTACTCTGTTTTAAATCTTCCCAAAGAACAGGAGTTCTTTGTGGGCCTTCATTTCCAGGTATAAACATGCAGGCAGAAGAACCCGAAAATATAGCAGAGCTTGACCGTCGCCTGGTATTAGCGAGTCAGGCAGGCTTACCATTACATAGTCAACCCTACCAACAATTGGCAATTGAACTTGGTGTGTCTACAGAATTGCTTATGGCCCGTTTTAAAGCCATGTTGCAAGACGGGCGCATCCGCCGTATTGGTGTTGTACCTAATCACTATCGATTGGGTTACAACGCTAATGCCATGACTGTCTGGGATGTCAAAGATAGCGAAATCAAACAGGTGGGTGAAGATATCAGTAGACTTGATATGGTTACGCACTGTTACCAACGACCAAGGTATTTACCCAATTGGCCCTACAATCTATTTGCCATGGTTCACGGTCAACGCAGAGAAGCTGTACTGGAGAAAGTCGAGATAATCACAAAACTTATTGGTAGCAGAAGCTATGCGCATGATGTGTTATTCAGCACACGAATACTGAAAAAAACCGGCCTCAGACTTGTACATCAACCAGGAGAATAAATCGTGTTTCGACTTTCCCAATACTTGAGGGAATTAAAAAATCCGGGGCAACGGATACGCAGTGCCTCACCACCTGGACCAGTGGTTATCTGGAACCTTGTTCGACGATGCAATCTGACCTGCAAACACTGTTATTCGATTTCAGCCGATATTGACTTTCCTGGTGAACTTAATACTATGGAAGTATTTCGCGTAATGGATGATCTGAAGCGATTTCACGTACCTGTATTAATCCTCTCTGGCGGTGAACCGCTTCTCAGAACCGATATCTTTGAGATCTCGCAACGGGCTAAAAAAATGGGATTCTACGTTGGGCTATCCACCAACGGCACACTTATCAATAAAGACAATATCCAGAAAATAGCCAGTATCGGTTATGACTACGTGGGAATCAGTATTGATGGTTTACGCGAAACCCATGATCACTTTCGGCAAAAAAAAGGGGCATTCGACGCTTCTTTACAGGCAATCCGGCTCTGTGTGGAATCGGGAATAAAAGTTGGAATGCGATTTACGCCAACCGAGGACAGTGCTCAGCAATTACCACAGCTATTGGCGTTAATGGAACAGGAAAAAGTAGATAAATTTTATTTGTCTCACCTGAACTACGCAGGTCGTGGCAATCGTAATCGACGTTCCGATACCGTGCATCAGACCACACGTTGGGCGATGAATCTGCTATTTGAAACCTGTTGGAAAGATATGGAAGCTGGTCGTCTGCGGGAGTTTGTTACAGGTAACAATGATGCGGACGGGGTTTTCCTGCTACATTGGATCAAGCAGAAACATCCTCAACACTACCCCGCCCTGGAAAAAAGACTCACTCAATGGGGTGGTAATTCATCTGGGGTTAATATTGCCAATATAGATAATCTCGGCAATGTACATCCCGATACATTCTGGTGGAACTACAACCTTGGCAACGTGAAGGAACGTACCTTTTCACAGATCTGGACTGACACCAGTGACCCCTTGATGGCTGGATTAAAAAACAAAAAACGCCCCTTACGTGGGCGCTGTGGAGTCTGCGGATACGCCGATATCTGTGGCGGCAATACCCGTGTACGCGCATTTCAAACAACAGGAGACCCGTGGTGGGAGGATCCAGCCTGTTATCTGGACGATGAAGAACTGGATATAAATCCCGCCGACTATGTTGACGAACGACCACAGGCAATGACGCTGAAAACCCGAATAATCCGCCACGCCAGCTGAGCCTGCAATTGCATCGTTGAACAAATCCTTAGTCGTAAAAATCATTCGATGATGTAACTAAACTCAATACAGCTAACCGACAAGAATACAAATACTTGATCTGAATCAAGGACGAAACAGAAAGGAAAACGTTAAATCGCGACTGGCAATATGACCATCGGGTTCAGAGCTCCCTGTTCAGGCTCTTGATATTAACTACGTGGGGATCGCAATGAGAGAAACCTTCACCAAGGGCATGGCACGAAATATATATTACGGGGGATCGGTGTTCTTCTTTCTGGTATTTATTGGCCTGACCATTGATACAGTAAGCGGCCTGCCCAAAACAGACAATTCACAAAACCTGACTGAGCAGGTCGCAAAGGGTAAACGCCTATGGGAAATCAACGATTGTATTGGCTGCCATACCTTACTCGGAGAAGGTGCCTACTTCGCGCCTGAACTGGGTAACGTTTACACCCGCTTTGGTGACAGCACAGATGCGATAAAAGGCTTTATTGCGAGTCGTCCAAAAGCGGGTATCCCAGGGCGTCGCAGCATGCCGCAATTCAACTTTAGTGATGAAGAGTTGGAAGAGCTTGCGCAGTTTTTGAAATATGTTGATGGCATAGAAACCGCCAGAGACTGGCCACCAAACGACCAAGGTTAAGGGGGAGTCTAACCATGAAATATCAATCACAATCCATTGCGAAATTGTATTTTATTGCCGCCATCGGGCTATTCGTCGGGCAAATTCTATTCGGTGTTATTCTAGGATTGCAATATGTAATCGGGGATTTTTTATTCCCAGAAATTCCCTTTAATGTTGCGCGCATGGTGCATACAAACCTGCTAATCGTATGGCTTTTATTTGGCTTTATGGGGGCTGCCTATTTCCTCGTCCCCGAAGAATCTGAACGCGAACTTTATGCCCCCTGGCTGGCTAAACTCATGTTTTGGATATTTCTGATTACAGGGGTACTCACCATACTCGGTTATTTACTCGTTCCCTACGCTACTCTGGCTGAGATAACCATGAATGATCTGCTACCCACCATGGGTCGAGAGTTCCTGGAGCAACCGACAATTACCAAAATTGGCATAGTCATTGTCGCACTGGCATTTGTCTTCAATATAGGCATGACAATACTCACTGGTCGTAAAACAGTGATTACATTGGTGTTATTAACAGGTCTGGTCGGGCTGGCCGTATTCTTTCTGTTCTCTTTCTACAACCCGGATAATGTCGTTCTGGATAAATTCTTCTGGTGGTGGGTGGTTCATCTTTGGGTAGAAGGCGTTTGGGAATTGATCATGGCTTCGATCCTCGCCTTTGTGCTGATCAAGATTACAGGTGTTGATCGTGAAGTCATTGAAAAGTGGTTGTATATCATTATCGCCATGGCATTGATCTCTGGCATCATCGGGACTGGACATCATTTCTTCTGGATTGGCGCACCTGATTATTGGCAGTGGCTGGGATCTGTTTTCTCAGCGTTAGAGCCTATTCCCTTTTTCATGATGACTTTGTTCGCATTCAATGTGGTCAATAAACGGCGGCGGGATCATCCCAACAAAGCGGCTACGTTATGGGCATTGGGAACAGCGGTTATGGCATTTTTGGGCGCTGGCGTCTGGGGATTTCTGCACACTCTGGCACCTGTCAACTATTACACCCATGGCACACAAATAACAGCTGCGCATGGACATATGGCATTCTACGGCGCTTATGTAATGGTCGTGTTAACCATAATTTCCTACGCAATGCCAATCATGCGAGGGCAAAAAGCCGCTAATGAAAGTGCGCAAGTACTCGAAATGTGGTCTTTCTGGTTAATGACTGTGTCGATGGTATTTATCACCTTGTTCCTGACAGGCGCAGGTATCTTGCAGGTCTATCTGCAACGATTCTCCGAGACACCTTTAAGCTTTATGGTCACTCAAGACAAAGTAGCCATTTTTTACTGGATGCGTGAAGTTGCCGGGCTTGTCTTTCTCATCGGCCTGATTCTTTATGTGATGAGTTTCTTTGTAAAAGGGAAAGAAGTTGATATGGTGGAAGCCACTTAGAAAATCATCCACTTATTGTCGTAAAATAAATACCGCCAACTCAGGCGGTATTTATTTTTACATTGAATGAAGTCAAAGATGGGTGAGGTTGTAAAATGAAGGCAAGAGCGAAAATCAACACCCCGGCCCAACGCCGAGCTGCGAATGCCGCCATGGCATCATTGCTTAATCTGACTTTATTACCGGCAATCGGTTTTGTCGCCCTGATTCTCATTTATCGAAAAACAGAACCTAATAGTATTGACCATTATCATAGCTTGTTGGGTATAAAAATTAATCTAATTGCCGCTGTTGTTCTATTGGTTATTAGTGGCTTAATGATTTTTTGGGGTGGTTTTAAATCGCCCTGGACCTGGGTTTATGTGATTTCCTATTTTACCATCGTACATACCGGATTTATTCTGCTCGCTGTATGGGCGCTGGTAAGAGCATGGTCTGGAGAAAAATTTCTTAGTTAATCAATTATCCCTAACAATTTATGCAATACCTATTACATCGATTATGTTACTCACTCTCTGTTCAATATCTTGCAATGTGCTAGTACTCCATCAACATAAGATTGATGGAGTACTAGCCTGCCATCGATGTTCTCGGGTACTGTTCCTGGGTCCACATTTGATCCTGGCTAATTGATTGCGCTCCTGCATCGATAGCCGTAACACTTGAACCTGCTATCTTAAACAAGCCTACAAGCTCACTTAGCCTCTGAGCCTGCTCACTCATTGAGTTACTGGCGACAGTAGCCTCCTCTACCAAGGTTGCATTTTTTTGAGTCACCCCGTCCATTTGTGTTATAGCGCCATTTATCTGATCAATTCCATCCGACTGTTGCTGGCTTGCTACTGCAATCTGCGCAACGATGTCACTTACCTCTTCATTGGATGAAACAATTGTTTCCAACATCTGACCAGATTGATCCACCAGTCTTGAGCCTTCTTCAACCTTTTTAACACTGTCTTCAATCAAATCTTTGATGTCTTTCGCAGCTACCGCACTTCGACCGGCCAATCTTCTAACTTCAGTAGCCACTACAGCAAACCCCCTACCCTGCTCCCCAGCCCTCGCAGCCTCTACTGCGGCATTAAGTGCCAGGAGATTGGTTTGCAATGCGATTTCGTCTATGACACTAACAATTTCTGCAATTTCCCTGCTTGAGCGGGAAATACCCTTCATCGCTTCCACGGCACTACTTACGACCGTACCGCCTTCACCCGCAATGTTTTGTGCGCCCTTCGCCAATTGTTCCGCCTGACTTGCATTTTCTGCATTTTGCTTAACAGTAGCTGTCATTTCTTCCATACTAGAAGCCGTCTCTTCCAAACTTGATGCCTGTTCCTCAGTACGTTTGGATAAATTCTCATTGCCTTGCAATATCTCTTGAGAACCATTCAATACCGATTCTGCACTGCTGGCAACCTCAGTCATTATTCCGGTGAGTTTTTCTACAGTTGTATTAATACCGCCAGCCAACTCACCAAATGATCCCTGATAAGACTGCGTAACAGGTATGGTTAAATCACCATCTGAAATTGCACTCATTGAGCAGATCGAGTCGGATAATATCTTTTCGTTCACATCTATTAATTCGTTAATGCCTTTACTTAACCTTACCAGAAAGCCGTCCTTTCCAGACAGGTCAATTCGTTCGTTAAGGTTTCCAACCTTGGCATGATCCACTATATACTGAATCTCAGTCTCAATCTTCACTTGATCTGTTCGATCACGCAGTTCAAGCACTGACCCCAGTATTTCACCGCCAACAGCACGCACTGGATTTCCCGTCACCTGAAGGTTACTCTCTCCGTATTTTGCATCAAAGGTTATCGAATTCGCATTTTCTTCGACCAGGCGGTTCACACCGTGCAATTGACTACCCAGGGTTTCAAGTCGTCCATGGAGAATATTCGTCGCTGAAAAATTCGCTACAGCGCCTTGTATAGCACTTTCGTGTCTCTGTAGAAGTTCACGACACGCGTCATTGAGGTATATTATTTTGTGCGCTGCATCGGTGACGATAACACTGCTTGAAACATTGTCCAAGGCTTGCTTTATACGCTCATTCTCTTTCGCAACAGTACGTTCCTGGGTAATTTTTTCACACAATTTATCACGCATGGTTAACATCGAGGCTTCAACCCCAGAAGCACTCTTAACTTCTTTATCCACAGCAAAATTCCCGGCTGCAATAGTATCGGCCACCATACTAAGATGTCTTGGGTCAGCACCGAGCTGTTTGAGGATGCTGCGAATCAGTGCGAACGCCATCAAACATGCCAATAGTATTGATATCACGACCCATATCATCGATATGATGTTTGTTTTTGTGCTGCTCGCTTCTGCACTTTGCATATATCCGTCAGCGTCCTTAAATGCCAGTGTTATCAGCGCTTTCACCGATTCATCGAATTTATCGAGGCTCTGATTACTCATCCCCAGCGATGCTGCCAATACTTCTGCATCATCATATTCAATCGCCTTGATCGCAACTTCCCTGTTTTTATTCCAAAGCTCAAAGAATGCTTTCGCTTCCTCGACTTGACCCTTATCACCCTTGGTACGATCAAACACATGACTAAAGTTTTTCTCGATGGCTTTAACGAGCGAATTTATGGGTATAAAGCTCTCTTTATTATTACGTAATTGCTCGTCAGAGATAATATCTTTCATGGTTCGATTAATATCGTAAATATCACGATTAATCGCTAATAGTGATGTACTTATGGAATAGGGGTGATTAAAAAGATCGGCCGTCAGTTCGGCCATCATTCTGGCCTGAAGAGTGAAATAAACAGCCATGCTTATGAGCAATAAAATGGGCAAGGTAAATCCTGCGGCCAATCGCTGCCACAGCTTCAAATTACTGAACAAACCCTGTTGGTCGCCTGCACCCATACAAATTCCCTTTTTTATAAATCCATTTCCCAGACTCACGGTCTGGTAGTCTATTCGAAACTTACCTTATATTATTGGCAAATTATCGAAATAATTTAATTTACCTGTATAAACCCCCGTTTAAAGTACCGCATATTTGCGAGTTTCGATTTCAAACAGGACCGTTAACATACGCCTTAAAAAGGGCAGCGATCTTACCAGTGCAGTATCAAACAGCGCTTGTGCGGTCGGTGCACTCTGCCCGATCAATCGATGGGCCAGACAAAGGGTTAAATATTCTTCCACTTGTGGTGGTAATGATGTCAATACCGGATCTGCATCAATATCATAGATAGACGCAGATCCGTCTTCAACGGTACAGGAAATAACACCCCACTGCATGTTCATCAGGCTACAGGTTGTACGCAAGGCTTCGTAGAAATCAGTTTCCTCAACGACTTGAAATACCTCAAGGCGCTCAAGCGGTATCTGCGCAGGTGATCCGTATTTAAGACAAAGCACCGGCTCGCCATTGCAGATATAACATCGCAAAAACAAACCAGGTTCAACACTGGCCAAAATAACCGGGGTTTTGTCCGCTGCTATCAATGCGTCGAGTTGACGCTCCTGACAAAGCTGCCAGGCCGCCCGGCCAGTTACTGGTCGCCACAATACATTTTCCTGTTTACTGGCAAATTGATCAGCTTCTTGCCGATCATTGGTACAAAGAAGATCAGGAACCTTAACCCCTGCGCTACGAATACGCTCAAGTAAATCCATTTTCATGGATACATCAAGGTAGACCCCCGGTGGGTTACTCATATTCACACCGCGACGCTGCATTTCAGATAGTGCGCTGTAGAGAAAGCTGGTTTTTTGTTGCTCGCAAATATAATCGTACTGCCACAGGGACCAATCGGTATCGTCCATAGCTCTTGGTACAACAGGATTGGAGTAGCTAAACCCTCGGATAAAGGCGGTATCCAGCCGACTGACATCGGTTTGATTCCAGAGGATTTCATCAGCAGCCAGGCAAACCGCTGGCTCACCTTCTTCAGGAAACGAAAATAATTTTGCAGCCCCTGCCTGCAGTAACTCCAGTCGTTTCAAAAGCGCAAGCGATTGTTTATCATTAGCCGCAGCAAAGATACCCGTTGTCAGTTTCACCATAATTACACCCAGAAATGCGAATGGGTAGTGGAGTTAATGAATAAAATAACGGAATTCATCGTATTTTGCCAACTGCAGTAAACGCCAGTTTTCAAAATCGTTTTTGGCAACCCATTGCGCATAGCTTTTGTCGATAATACCCTCTGCGGCGAGCAAATCAGCCTCGGCTTGTTTAATGCTGACGATAGACTGTATATTCGCCGTTTTCGCACTAATCAGCTGGCGCAAGGTGCTGACAATTTCATTCTGTGTGGCGCTTCCGTTTTTAGCTCTTCGTAAAATACTTTTGTAGGCTTTATTGGCGGCAATCAGGCGTAATTGCGCCTGCGCTCTAACCAACTTGCTTGTGTGCAAATTATTGAGCGCATTATTTACTTCCAGTTCTACGTTATGACGACTGACGGATAACGCAAGCTGGGTATCGTTGAGTTGCGCATCGGATATACGTTTGCGCGCCTTCACACCTTTATTGCCTATCGGATAAAGGTACTCTGCATTGAGGTTGAGGGTGGTATTATCGGGGTCCAGCACATTAGTCAGCGATTTTGCAACACTTTTGTAACCGAACACTGATCCGTTTTGTTCCAATCCCAGACTGGCATTTAGTCGGATATCAGGACGAGTACGTAGCCGTGCGTTGCGCTGTTGCACTTCCGCTTTGGCCTGCTCCAGCATACCCGCTTGTAATATAGGTCTGTTATCCCGGGCTGTTTGCTGCGCGGCAGCTTCATTGACTACCAGTGGTGTAGCCAGCCAATGCGTATAACCCTGGGGTACGAGTAACCGACCTTGCAGAAAATCACTTTTGTCATTTGTAAGTGCCAGCAGGGCGTCAGAGGTTGATAAATACGTTTTTGCTGCCAGCTCCTCACCGGATTGCGCCAAGGCTAATTCAGCTTCTATCTGAGAGAGTTCATAGGCTGTCGCACTGCGGCTTTTAAATCGCCGTTGAGTCGATTGGAATTGCTCCTCACTTAACAGCCTGTTTTCCACGGCAATTCGATACTGCTCAGTAGCGGTAATCAATCTCAGATAATTTCCTGCCGCCTGGCGCAAAATTGTGTTGATCTGATTTTTTAATAACCATTCCTGTCGCGAGTTCTCGAGATTGGATAACCGCGCCCCGACACTGGCCGATGAATCTTCGCCAAAATCATTACCGATGGGTATTTGCACATTAAAGAGTAATTTTGATGCCCAGGGTGCGCCAAACGAATGTCCGTTTGCATCATAAAAAACTTCTTTTTTAACCGTTGTCAGGCTCAGATCATAGCTGATACCCCATGGCGTCAATTGATCAAGGCCAATAGTGAAATCCAGGGAAGTTGGCGCACCATTTAAATCTTTTTTACTTGCGAAAATCGTTTGATCTTCACGTATTTCCTGATCTTCCTGCAGATTATTAAAAATAATCGCCTCCACGCCGGTTAACATCTGCGCTTCTTCGGGCAGGATTATTTCTCCTGGAACACCAGGAACTCCCGTGACCGGATCTACAAATTGAGGCCGGAACACTTTCGCAACAACCGTCCCTTTTTCTGTACGCTCGTGAGACTCGTTTTTACTAATTCCAACATTGAGGTTTAATACCGGGTCAAATACAGCTTTGGCTTCGAGGCTGGCCTCTTTGGCCAATTCACTTTCGGCACTGGTAATAGATAAAGCAAGGTTTTTTTGCAACACCTTCAACGCGACCTGCCCAGGGCTTATACCTGACAAAGTACTGCCTTGATAACTATGGAAAGCACCTCCAATCTCGCCTGAATCCAACGCTTGTTGTATGAGTTCTGCAAGCGCAGTTTCGCTTTCTTCTCCGTTTACAGCAATCAACTCGCTCACTGATTGCGAGTCAGTTTGCGCATAGAGTTCAGTTAGCCCGAATAAAACAGGTGTAATAAGTAAAACAAATGCAAAACCGATAAAATCACGGAAATTGAAATCAATATTTTTACGGGGAATTATCATTGCACATTACCTGCCGGTAAAAAGAATTCAAATCTGCCCAACCCTTGCAATAGACTCAATCGCTTCTGATCAACTGGCAGTGTGGAAATTTTGCTGGCGTATTTTTGATTAAGTATGCCCTGAGCCTCCAGCAAAGCTGTTTCTGCACGTTTAATACTGATGAGTGCAGCGATATAGTCTAATCTCGCTTGCAGCAATCGCGCATGTTGCCCGGCCAATTCAAATTCCCTCACATCGCGGCGGCGCTGTTGAGCCAGTGCCTTGGTATAGCTGCTTTGAGCAAAGTGGAAAGCTTCGGTGAGATAAAGCAGGCGTTGTTGTGCGGCTTCCAGCCCCGCCTCAGCATTAAGCAGATTACTGTCGAGATTATTACGCGTTGCCTGTAGATTAAATTTCGATTGATTATAACCTGCTGCAGAGGCTCGATTGGCGGCTTTTAATGCTCGATTACCTAAGGGTAGCGAATAGCTCAATCCCAGGCTCTGGGTGGAAATATCAGGATCAAAAACGGAGCTTAGCGAATCTGCAAAACTTTTATAACCATAAATCAGGTTACTTTGGCGCAATCCCAGTTCCACGTTAAAGGTCAGATCGGGTGCAGTACGATTTCTCCCGGCGTCACTTTCAATTTTTTGTAGTTCACTGAGAAATTTTTCTGCCTGCAAGTCTGGGTGTTGCTCAATAGCATTATCCGATGTTTGTGACACTGATTCCACGGCAGCAACCTCGGTAGAATATCCTTCGGGTACTATCAATGAGTTTGCCGGCATATCAAGCAATACAGCCAACTGATCCGAAGCTTTCAGGTAATTTGACCAGATCTGCAGAATACTGACTACGGAACCCGCCATTGTCATTTCGGCCTGCGCGATATCGAAATTATTGGCCGATTGGGCGCTATACAATCTTTTTGCAGAAGCCAGTTGCTTTTCAGCGGCAATGCGACTTTCTTCGCCTGCCTCAACTGCCAGGGCCGATTCAACCAGGTCCCAATAGGCAGTATCCACTTGTTTGAGCGTCTTGTTAATAACCCCTTTGATGGCAAAAGATGCAGATTGTCGATTTAGGTCAGCTTTACGTTTATTCAACGTTTGAGGTGCATATTGACCAAAATCCTTGGTGCCTGGCAGTGGCATCTGTAAGCTCGCCAGTAACTGTGAAACCCATGGTCTTTTATAAGAACCAAAGCCAATGAGGTTTAGTGGTGGATTCGGGTTATCGGTAAAAACATTCGGGTTGTTAATAAAATGTGTATCTTTGTTAATAGCCTGATAATTAATCTGTACGGCACCGCCCCAGGGCAATGCCTGTTCCAGGCCAACGCCCATCGTCCAGCTATCATCATTTCCAGTGATGGGTTTCTGATTTGCCAGAATTTGCGCGTCTCCCCTTTCACCCTCTTCGCGTGGCTCAGTAAAAATAACTACCGGATTTCTGGGATCCAACGCGGCATCGATTACGAGAACATTATTGCCGTTCTCATCAACAGTAGTAGCTGATTGAAATCGGTCAACGGTTTCTATGCGAGTATTGGCTTGGGTACGATCATAGGCCAAAGACAGTGTCAATACGGGATCAAACACCGCACGGGCCTCAGTCAATGCATCTTGGGCGATTTGGTCTGACAGCATGCCCCGCCGCAATGAAAGATTCTTATCCAAAGCCATCATGGTGGCGCCTCTATTGGATAGTGTCACTGTTTTTCGGGTATTTAACAGTCCATTGTCCTCATCCATCGCTGCCTGGATAATTTGCTTCAGGCGTTGCTCAGATTCATTTATCTGCTGCGCGTCATCCAGGGATATCCTCAACTGTTCTTCTTGCGCCAGTACCACCGTCGATACGCCTGATGACAACAGGATAATTCCCAGCAGGATTTTCAAGCTGAAATCAGATACATCACCTGGTTTTATAGATGCAATATTAATCATTGTCCGCCTCCTGCCAGAGTACTTAATTTTCCCTCAAGAACAAGCGAATCTGATTTAATCTGTTGTTGAGCGATTAATTGATTGATCCAGGCCCGGCGTGCACCATCCAGATTGTCAAGAATCGTTAAAAATTCAAATTCAGTGAGTCGCCCTCTATTACGCGCACTCAATGCCTTATCATAGGCGGTTTGTGCGAGTTCAAAACGCTTTTCAGCATGATTTAATAAACTCAGAGTTGTATCGTTGCGCACGATCAAGGCATTGACCCGCGCTGTGAGATTGAGTTCTTCCAGAGTTAAGGACTGTCTGGATTGGGTCAGGCGCACAGCCGCCTGACTGCGACGGGCTTTATCAGCATTGCGCCCAAATGGCAGCTTATACTGAACCCCCAAAAACCAATTTGTATTATCAGGATCAAATAAATTACCTAATGATCCACCCAGATCTTCATAACCCAATACGCGGTCAGATTGAGAGAGCTCAAGATTGATAACAACATTTAGATCAGGCTTTAAATTTTCTCCTGCATTTTTCAACAATACCTCATTACCACGAATTGAGGCACGACTTGCATTCAATCCAGGATTATTTTTTAACACATGTTGATGAAAAGAAATTCTGTTTAGAGGTTCGTGTTCTTTTAAATCCTCATAAAATCCAGCAGGCAATATCAAGGAAGAATGATCCATATCCAAAAGCTGCACAAGCTGGTTTGATGTCTCTATAAAGGCCAGCCAGGCACTTTGTTCCTGCGCCCGTGAGGATGCCATGGCCGATTGCACCTGGGTTAATTCATAACTGGTCAGATCCTGAGAATTATACCTACGCTCTGCTGAATCCAGACGGGCCTGTATATTTGCCAAGCGGCTTCCCGCTGAGTGCAAATTCAGCACGCTTCTTACGTGATTCCAATAACCATTGTCAATCTGTAGCAGTAGAATCTGCAATAATGCGTTCTCACTGTGGCGTGACTGATCGTTATTAATCCTCGACAATTCCCGTCCCAACGATACCGGAGAGCCGTATCGGCCATAATTTTTTCCAAATGGCAAAGGCGTCTGGAACTCTGCAAATATCTTTGAAGTCCAGGGGAAACGGCTGCCTTCACCGATTGGATCAGAATTACTGATAGCCCCAATCAAACCAAGGTCATCTAATGGGTAAAAATTCTTTGTACGCCTTGAAACACCAACACCCACTTGCATTCTGGAACCCGTCTGCAAAATCTTATTGCTAGTAGTCGATAACGTCCAGGCATTGGTTGAATCAGCGTCACCAGAGGCGAATTCTTCTTCGGTTGTGATTTCTGTTTGCAGCGTGCATTGTTCTTCGTTGACAATTTCACCCGCGACTGTAATACACAGCAAATTCCCTACGTTGTCAGACAATGCCAGTGGCACACCTTCCTCACCCGTACCATCGGGATTTTCAAGCCCATCGGCAATAGAGGAACCATCATTTGTCAAGGTAGTAACCCGTTCACGGGTGATTTCCTCACTACGCGCATTGAAATTTGTTTGCGTCAAGCTAGTACTGACGCCAAAGGTCCAGTCAAAACCGGCAGCTTGCTGCACAACACCTGCCTCGGCAATCGTACGACGCTGCTGATTAGCGAGAATTTTCGGCGATTGTTTCTGCGCCATCTGCAATATTTGCTGGCGTGACAGCTCCTGTACCTTTTTACCAAATAACAAGCCAGCAACACCGGGCTGCGATTCATTAATGGCTTTCTGCAGGCGATTACCGATCTGACTCTGGTATTCTTGTGCCAATTTTGAAGCTTGGCAGATACTTGTCAAAGGCAATCCAAGCAGAAGTGTTGTTATGCTGCACCACTGCCAAATTCTCACAATAGTCCCTGACTATGCTGTTTTATGGTCATAGAGAATGACACGTTTAGGTTTTTCATTATATTATGGCGCCGTCAATCGTATCGGTTGTAAATTCCAGACAGTTCGCTGGACCTGATATTACTTTATTATACAATAGCGTAAAAATGTATCTTGGATTATTCTTTAGTGTTGCGGTATTACCAATAATACTTTCGTCTAGTTCTACTGACAGATGACCTCAATTACATTTTTTTGTATTAACTCCGTAGCAAATCTGAGTTAGAGTCTAATGACTCTAAACGATCAACACATTAAAAAAGACCTCTTCAATGGCAAAAATACCTGAAAACAATACGGGAAGTTCTCAAGGTGCTGTGCGGATACGCCCTGTTCTGGCTTCATCGACACGTAATCCTATTAAATCTGCGCGACTATTATACAGTCTTCCGCCGTTTATGCTCAGAGCAACAATCCACCTGATCTTTCTCATTGTATTTACTGCCTTTTTCTATTCCTTTTGGGCAAGGTCGTCCATCGTGGTAACGGCACCTCTTGCTCTGGAGAAAGACAGTTTCACCGTCCAGGTCACGGGTGATGGCCTGGTTTCTGAGTTAAGCGTTCAAGAAAACAGTGTTGTTCGGGCAGGCGACCCCCTGGCGATTATTCAGGAGCAGCTTCGACCCTTCGATAATGCCCAACGCGATGCCCTGGAAGGACAAAAAAATGAGTTGGAGAAAGAGCGTGATAAATTGATCAGTGAATTTGATCATCGCATTACACAACTCAAGTTCGATTTAAAAGACCTTACCAACAATCGCAGTGGACGAATTGAAGAACTACAGAATCAGCAGCGAATCCTCAATCAACAGCTTAAGACTGCAAAAAATGCGCTTAGCACGGCCAGACAATCACTCTCGATTTCACAAAAACAGTACAACCGTATCAACGAACTTTTCACCAGCAGGGACGTAACAGTGACGCAACGGGATCAGGCGCTGGAAAAACTTAACGCTGCAAAAAAATCAGTTTTTGATGCCGATTCACGTATTTCCGAAATCAGGATTTCTCTGCAAACTGCCAAGTCTGAATTAGCCAAATTTAAGGATCAATTGCAAAAAACCAAACTTGAGAATGATATCGCTCAGGCTAATATACAGCGAAATAGAGAAGTAACCCGCTTGCAGGAGCAAATTGCCGGACTTGCAAAAAGACTCAATGAAGCCAGTTTTCAGGAAGGCGCAATCTATATTGATAACAAAGCAGCCTACAGTAGCTTTTTTGACGGTGTGATCACGGCGGTACATATCAACCGGGGAGAAATGATACGGGCAGGTTCGCCGCTGGTTACTTTAGTGCGGGACACAGCTGTACTTGAAGGACATGCCTATGTTAACAACCGGGATATAGGCCAACTAAAACGCGGACAGGAAGTAAAAATCAAATATTTTGCATATTCTTACCAGGAGTACGGTATCGCCACTGGATTGACTTCATTTATTGCAACTACACCGAGTGGGCTACCAGGAAGAGAATCCAAATACCTGGTGAAAATTGCACTTGAAAAAGACAGCATCAGTAAAGCGGGTGGAACAATTAAACCATTAGAAATTGGTCTCGAAGGCCTCGCCGAGTTTAAAACAGGTGAAAAACGTTTCATCGAAATTTTATTTTCACCTATTTCAAAATTCTTCTCTGAAGAATCTGAATAACAAATGACAATCAAAAACCAATAAGAGAGCACAGCGTGGACGCAAAACAAACCATAATAAAACAGATTCTATCCGAGTTTGTTATGTTCAGTGCATTGGGTGAGCCAGAAAAAAATGCACTCACGCCACTGTTTGAAATCCAGGAATATGCGCAGAATGCAGTGATTGCTGAGCAAGGTGCCGAAATGAATTTTTGGCAAATCATCCATCATGGCAAGGTGCGACTTAAAAAGAACGAAAATGGCAAACGAGTCAGTATCGGCGAGTTGGGTAAAAATGCAAGTTATGGTGAACGCTGCCTGATTGAAGCTGATGTGTGGCCACACCAGATAATCGCCAGTGAATCGGCAACCACGCTCAGTCTGCCAGGTGAAAAAGTACGTGCACTTGCGCAACAATTTCCAGCAATCAAAGAATTATTTAAAAGCCGACTTGGCGTAGTTGAGCTAAGCCATCGTCTACGAGGCATGCTCGGAAGTGCAGAATATACCGCTAAAGACTTTGAACTGATATTAGGCAATATTGGTGTTAAGAACATCCCACGCGGTGGCACTGTTTTCAAGCAGGGACAAAACGATCCACGTTTATACTGCGTCGAAAAAGGAGTGATCGATTTGGTTCGACAGCCACTAACAGGGGAGAAGGTCTTTCTTGATCGCTTGTATCGTGGTGCGTTGATGGGCGAATCCAGCGCCCTGCCACCACCCGATGGTTCCGACGCCCAGCATCATAGTGCAATCGCGGTTAGCGATGATGTATCCGTTCTTGTAATAAGACAGGAAGCAGTAGCCAAAATCCTTGAAATTAATCCTGATCTTCACGAGAACCTGCGTGTCCGTGTCAAACAACTTTTGCAGAACGAAGAAAATGAGATTGCTGTCAGACAACGCGCAGAAGGCGTAGACCAGCGCATACGTCTGGCTGATGCGGTCACGGAAGAAGAATTTCGTGCAATGGATAAAAAACAGGACGTAAAACGCTTCAACGTTGTAAAACAAAGCGCTGAAGCTGATTGCGCTGCCGCCTGCCTGACCATGATTTGTAAGCACTATGGCAAAGAATTCACCATGGGACAGATTCGTGAATTAGCCAACCTGTCCAGCGAGCACGTAACACCCAACCAGATCATCAACGGCGCGGAGCGAATGGGGTTTTCAGCCCGTCCTTACGCCCTGCATTTTGATGACCTAAAAAACCTGAAACTTCCCGCGATCGCTGGCTGGGAGGACTACCATTACGTTGTCATTTATCGGGTGACAAAAAAAGAGGTTTTCCTGGCAGACCCCGATGGTGGGTTGAAGAAGCTGAAAAAAGACGAATTTATGACAAGCTGGAGTGCGGCTCAAGTAAAAGGCGCCGAAGTCAGTGAGAATCAAGGGGTTTTAATTGCTCTGGACCCGACACAGCGCTTTGAGCAACAAGAAGTACCAAAAAAACCGATTTACCACTTTGTTAATTACATTCTACCCTACAAGCGCTTTTTTATAGAGGCCATGGTTGCATCACTCACCATTAATCTATTGGGCCTTGCAAGCCCACTGTTTATTCAGACAATTGTGGACACTGTAGTCGTGCATCAGGATGTCAGTCTGCTAAATATGATGTTGGCCGGAATGGTCCTGGTCTCTATCTTCTCAACCTTGGCAGGTATGGCACAAAACCTTCTGCTCGCGCATACAACTGCACGTATTGATATGCGCATTATGTCTGAATTCTACCGGCATATACTGAGCTTACCGATGAATTTTTTCCTCACACGCAACAAGGGTGAAATTCTTGCTCGGTTTGGGGAAAATCAGAAAATTCGTGCAATTATTTCGGGTTCCACAGTAACGGTTTTATTAAATACATTGATGATTGTGGTGTATTTTATAATGATGTTTGGCTACAGCACTAAATTGACCCTGGCATTTTCAATATTCATTCCAATGTATCTGGGAATAATTTTATTTTTCACACCACGCATCAAAAAGATTTCTCAAGAAATTTTCGAAACCAGTTCACAGTCACAATCCAAACTCATTGAGTCACTCAATGGAATAGAAACCTTAAAAGCGACAGCGACAGAATATATGGCACGAGCCAATTGGGAAAACTATTTTGTCGAGAATGTAAATCGCAGTTTTAGTTCGACCAAGTTAAATATGCTTTCGGGCAGTTTGAATAAACTGGTCAGTTTATCTTCTCAGGTTCTCATTCTTTGGCTGGGCGCGAATCAAGTCATGGCGGGTACTCTGAGCATTGGTGAGTTGATGGGCTTTAATATGCTTACAGGCATGGTGATTGGCCCGATATTACAGATGGTAGGTCTCTGGAACAATCTGTTGGAAGTACGAATTTCAGTAGATCGTGTAGGCGAAATTCTATCTGTAAAACCAGAGCAGGAACCCATTTCTTCAGCCGATAGAATTCCTGCCAGCCTGCAGGATTTCAAGGGAAAAATTGATTTTCGTGGAGTTAACTTCAGCTACGTGGCGAATGATCAGGAAAACTTTGTAATGCGCGAGTTCGATCTTAGTATTGAGCCGGGTCAACGTATCGCATTCGTCGGTGCCAGCGGATGTGGGAAAAGCACAATTGCGAAAATGATTCTTGGTTTTAACATGCCAAGCGCTGGTGAGTGTCTGCTTGACGGAAAAGAAATTCGTGAAATTGACCTGACCACCTTACGTCGAAATATTGGCGTCGTATTACAGGACAGCTTTATCATCGCGGGAACGGTAGCAGAGAATATTGCCCTCGGTGATCCTGAACCCGACCTCTCCGCAGTAACCGAAGCCGCCCGTCTTGCCGGCGCCCATGAGTTTATTATCAACTACCCCGTTGCCTACCAAACCCTTATTGGAGAAAAAGGCATGGGTATATCCGGCGGGCAAAGACAACGGGTTTGCATTGCACGAGCACTTTATCGAAAACCAAAAATCCTTATTTTTGATGAGGCGACCAGTGCTCTGGATAATGAATCTGAAAAACGAATTCAAGAAAACATGCAGACCATACTACGTGGACGAACGTCAATAACCATTGCCCATCGACTAAGTACAATTGTGGATTCAGACATTATTTGTTTTATTGCAGAAGGCAAGGTTGCCGAAAAAGGTAGCCATGAACAATTAATCGACGTTAACTATATAAAGAAAAACGGATATAGCGGACTGTACTACAATCTGGCAAAGGGGCAATTTAATTTACCGGAATTGGACCTTGAACAAATTGATTCTGATAATAATGGTAAAACGACGCTGGATTAGCAGTCTATTGAATAACTTAATGAATAATTTGCCTGCAACAGCACGAATATTTATAACATTTAGTTTTACTTGTCATTAGATATTTATAGGAATAATAGTTTTATAAAATTATTTTCAAGATTAATATAAGTCTATATTTATGGTTTGGCTTTATGTAATATTCCCACTGAGGATGTAGCCCTGGGCGACACACTGGTGACTAAATGCGTAGTAGTGAAAGGATAAAAATAGTGCTGGTTGAGGACAACCAAAAACTGGCTGAATTAATTTGTAAATTTCTAACGCCTGATGGAATGGATATTCTGCACATTTCTGACGGAGCACTCGCCGTTGATGCCATTTATAACAAGAATCCGGATATCGTGATTCTTGATTGGATGCTACCCAACAAAGACGGCCTTGAAATCTGCACTGAAATACGACCCCGTTATACGGGAAAAATTCTGATTCTTACCGCCAGAGAGGACCGTGCTGATGAATTGTCGGGCTTGACCCAGGGGGCTGATGATTATGTCCGCAAACCTGTTGATCCGCGTATTCTTGCCACCCGTATTCGTTTACTTGTACATGGCAATAAAAAAGCCAAACAAACGCCAAGCAAATTGAGTTTTGGCCGGCTAACCATTGACCAGGAAACCCAGTCTGTTTCGGTCAATCAAGTTCGTATCGACATCACTAACGCCGAATTCAATTTACTTTGGTTACTGACATCGAGAAAGAACGAAGTGCTGGCACGCGAAGATCTTCTGTATGAATTACGCGGCATTGAATACGATGGAACAGACCGCACTATTGACAATAGAATAGTAAAGCTGAGGAAAAAACTCGGTGACACCGATCGTACAGCGCCCGGCATTCAATCTGTGCGTAGCGTCGGTTATAGATTCCTGGCTGAAAACTGGCAGTAGGAATCACAGATCTGCATATATTATTGTAACGATCATTTGCGACAAACAGGCAAATGCGTTTCTGAGCGAGCTAAAAAATAAATCGCTATAGCTTCGCCGCATTAATTCGCAATTCCCAGCAGCTTCATTCCTGAAACCAGCTCATCTATCTCAACACAGAAACCACTGAATCGGCGAAATAATCAATATTTGCCTGATTTATACCAGCTACATTCATACGACCGGAATCAACTATATAAATGCTAAACTCATTTCGCAGTTGCAGAACCTGTTCTGGATCTATGCCCAGGAATGAGAACATTCCATTCTGATTCTGAATAAAATTAAAATCACGATTTGCCTCCTTCTCCTTCAGTGTTACTGCAACCAACTGCCTCAGACCATTAATGCGATTGCGCATCTCAGCCAATTCTTGCTCCCATTGTGACCGTAACTCGCTACTGGCGAGAATCGTATTTACTATCACGGCACCATGTGCTGGTGGCATGGAATAAATACCTCTTGCAACATTTTGCAAGGCACCAAATACATTAACAGCAATGCCCTTACTCTCTGAAATAACACAGCACGCGCCAATACGCTCTCGATAAAGACCGAAATTTTTTGAGCAGGAACTGCAGACAATCAATTCAGGTAGTGCAGTTGCCATCATCCTCACACCCTCGGCATCTTCATCCAAGCCTTGGCCAAATCCCTGATAGGCGAAATCCAGCAATGGTAAAAAGCCTTTTTCCTTGGCTAGTTCACACAATGTTTGCCATTGCTCAGTATTAAAATCCATTCCACTTGGATTATGGCAACAGGCATGCAAGACAACGATATCACCTTTACTAACCTGCTCCAGCGAGCGCAGCATATCTTCAAATAACAGCAAGTGGCTATCATTGTCATAATAAGTATATTCCCGCACAGATAAACCAGCGGCAGTGAATAAATCAAAGTGATTCGCCCACGTGGGTTTACTAACCCATACTTTTGCATCTGGATTGGTATTATAAATAAACTCTGCTGCAACCCTCAACGCACCCGTACCACCGGGGGTTTGAACAACACTTACACGATCCTGTGCAATAACCTCGTGTTCACCAAACAAAATACCTGAGATACGTTGGTTATAAGCAATATCGCCTGCCATACCGATATAGCTTTTGCTGTCCTCATTCTCAAGACGATAACGTTCAGCTGCTTTTACACATTTCAGAATAGGTGTATGACCGGCCTCATCTTTATATACACCTATCCCCAGATCAACTTTTTGTGAATTATTATCCTGCCTATAAGCAGCCATCAAGCCCAAAATGGGATCAGTTTTGACGGGATTTAATTTGGCAAACATGAGACTCCTCATATTGATAACAGATTATTTGTTCTATTTGAATTGATCATGAAATAGCAACTTTACAACGTAGATTTCGGCAATCTTCTTTACTTGGCAGTATACCAAATCATAAACCCTGGAGCTTGTGCAATTACATTATGAATTTAAATGCGGGTCAACATCACCCATTAACCCAACTGGTGTAGTGTTTCATACAAAGTGGACAGTTAGAAAACCAGTAAAAACGCAAGTGCAGGGCGCAGGCAATGGTTGATCCTTTCAATGACTGCAAAACTTACCGTCTCTACCTCTCTCGGCTCGTCACTATGAGCACTTTGTATCAAACACTACACTAGAGTTGAGATACAATTTTTTACACTTGAAGATATGAATTTATCAGATGATCATTCCAGATCGATTCGAATAAGGAAAAATAATCAGTTCTACTCTCAGGTATACAGATCTTGAATGAATCAATAAGTGAACGCAACAATCAATCGATTACTGAGCGAATAGCACAAGGAATTTTAGCCGCACTCGGCTGGGAATTGGTGTTGAACATTCCTGCGCAAAAGCAATTTATTATTATCTCTGCTCCCCACACCAGTTTATGGGATTATCCCTTAACCTTACTCTCTATCATTGCGAGCGGTGTAAAATGCTCATGGTTAGGGCATACAGCTATGTTTCTGGGACCGCTTAAATTTCTCACACAACGGATCGGAGGAATACGACTATCAAGGAATAGGAACAACGGGTTTGTTGATGAGCTTATTGAGCAGTACAAACACAAACAAGATTTTAAGCTCATGCTTACCCCAGAAGGAACAACTGCCTATGTTCCACGTTGGAGAACTGGATTTTATCATGTGGCCCGCGGCGCAAATGTGCCCATTGCCTTGGGATTTGTAAATTACAAAAACAAAACATTGGGTGTCGGTGATTATTTTTTACCGGGTAGTGACCGGGACAAGGATATGCAGATCATCAAGGTTTTTTATAACAGCATACAAGGTAAAAACCCCGATCGGGCAGGCCCCATTCGTATATAGTTGTAGTGATTATTTACTGATGATCTCTTTCAGCTCCTCAATACGCGAAATCGTATAATCCGGCTCTATACCCCATGGATCAAAAACAGCACCTTGACTACGTTTAACCCAAACTGCATGCATGCCCGCTGATTTGGCACCAATCACATCAAATGCATTACTTGAGACCAACCATGCTGATTGGCTATCTGTATCCGCTGTTCGAAGAAAATAACAGTAAGCCGCAGGATTTGGTTTATATGAACGTAACTCATCGACACTAACAACGCCGTCAAATAATTCACGAATACCGGCCTGTTGTAAAAGACCTTCAACCATTTCAGCAGTACCATTGGAAAAACCATAAATTTTTGCACCCGTTGCCCGCACCTGTTGCAGTCCGTTCTGTACATCCGTAAACGCCGGCAGCTTACGGTATTGCTCCATCAGACCTTGCTTTATTTCTGTCGAGAGATCGTGTTGCAGATACAAACAGGTGTATTCCAGCGCCTCTCTGGTGCAAAATGAAAAATCCTTATAATTCTGCATCAAACCCCGACGGAAAGAATACTCCAGTTGCTTGTCTCTCCAAACCCTGGAAAACTCGGCAGCTTTATCGCCAATATGTTTTTCAAGCGCAACCATTACGCCGTTAGTATCAATCAAAGTACCATATATATCGAATGCAAAAGTAATCATCATTACCTCATGGGTCGGGTGGTATTTGGGTAAACCTGCAGTTTGGATTAAATGACAATCTATGTTTGAATGCCACTATAACCGCTATTCTTATACACTACTTCTCTTAATCAAAAAATCAATCGATGGACAAAGATTTCGTCAATCCGCTAAAGACAGGTAAACCTTTATTGTTTGCACATCGTGGCAGCCGCCTGTTAGCACCTGAAAATACCTTTGCTGCCTTTGATCTTGGACTCGCAGCAAGGGCGGATGTTCTGGAAATTGATATTCGAATCAGTCGTGATGATGAGATCATTGTTATACACGATCAATCTGTAGAACGTACAACCAATGGACGCGGACTGGTATCAGAGCATACATTGTCGCGGCTAAAAAAATTCAATGCCGGGCATGGCTTTATCAGCACATTTGGAGAAAGTTTTGCGCATCGAAAAATACGTTTACCCACCTTATTGGAGCTGTATGAAGCCTACCCGAATGTTATTGTTAACATTGATATAAAAGACAAACGACGCCACGCCGCACGATTACTGGCCCAGGCAATTGAAAAAGCCAATGCTGAACACCGAACTGTGGTTGCAAGTTTTCACGGCAACATATTGCGATATTTTCGTTTGATCGCACCAAACGTTGCCACTTCAGCAACATTCTCTGAAGTGCTGGGCTTATATTTTTCATCACAAATGACCCCAGCAAAAACTGATAGTGCGCAGAAGGTATTACAGATTCCGACTCACTATAAAATGATACCGCTTAACCATAAGCGTTTTATAGATTGCATTCACCGTGGTAATGGCCTGGTGAATTACTGGACAATTAATGACCCGATCAGCATACGGGATTTATTAAAGAGGGGCGCTGACGGTATCATTACCGACAGACCCGATCTAGCCTTGGAGATTTTTCAGGAATTTGGATTTAAATAGCCTATCAACGATGATCAAACTTGGTACTCAGCACGATAGCAGACTCTGTACTCACCACACCGTCAAGTGTGCCAATAATATCTAATAGTTCATCCAACTGACTTGTCTGCAGGGTACGCACTAACAGAACCATATCAAATTTTCCACTCACTGAAAAAAGCGCTTCGATATGGGGAATCTTTTTAAGCTGATCAATTAGCTGCCTCGCACGTTGAGGCCGCACCTGAAGGTTCACATAAGATTGCAGGGTATTGTTGCGGTATGCCTCCCCTAAAACAACCTTATAACCTGATATGATCCCCGCATGCTCCAGTCGTGATAAACGCTGATTTACGGTTGTCCGGGAAATGCCAAGCATTCTTGCAAGCTCGCTAATTGTGGTGCGTGCGTTACGATTTAATGCGTCGATCAATTGCTGATCTTTTTCAGTAAGATCCATTTTCATTGTTTCTGGTCAATTTGAATAAATACTGCGTATATTGATCAAAAGAATACTGCAAACTATTCAATTTATCATCTGTTATCCTTGTTTTTTTTAATACATTATGCCAGTACCCCATCAACGTAGCATTGCGATGATAAAGCACAAGCAAGTAAGAACAGATGAGATCTGCCGACCAGCCTATAGACAGGTATTCAATAACACCGCGCATTACATCAGCACGCAAAACCCTCAAGAACCAGTTTACCTGTTTTGCCCGGATGCATTAATCAAGCAGAGTCACCGCATTCAGGCCGGTTTTCCAGGAGTGGTTGCTTATGCCGTAAAAGCCAATCCACGCGCCGAAATTCTTTCAACACTCTGGTCATCGGGCGTAGATACTTTTGACGTTGCCTCGATTGAAGAAATAAAACTGGTTTTAAACCACCTGCCTCATGCGATCCTGAATTTTAACAATCCGGTTAAATCATCACATGCAATTTATCAGGCCTGGACGCTGTATGGTGTTAAATCATTTGTCATAGATGATCAAGCTGAATTTGAAAAGATCAAGTCCATTGTTGGAAAGAGCAATCAACTGGAGGTGAGTGTTCGATTTAACATTCCGTACAACAAGGCAGCTTATGACTTTACAAATAAGTTTGGTGCCACTGAGGACGAAGCTGTAAACCTGTTAAAGCGAATTAAAGAGCAAGGTTATAAGACAGCGCTTACCTTCCATCCCGGATCACAATGCTCAGACCCAACGGCATACGAGCATTATATTCACGCGGCGGCCCGAATCACAAAAAAAGCCAAAATCCGCATTGATCGCCTCAATACAGGGGGTGGATTTCCTGTCCGCTACCGTGAAAATCCGGCGCCACCTTTGCGCGCATTTTTTTCGGCCATACAGTGCAGTTTCAAACAGTGTTTCTCAGACACCGATACAAAGCTGATATGTGAGCCGGGCCGCTCGATGGTAGCCCAATGTTGCTCATTATTGACACGGGTCATCCATCGGCGGCAAGACAAGCGTACGCTATTTCTAAATGACGGTGTTTATGGTGGGCTTATGGAGCAAATGCTAATTCCCCTTAAACCGCCTGTAATAACCTGGCGTGGAAAACAGCAGCTCACCCGTAATACTAAAACATTTGTTATTTTCGGTCCGACCTGTGATTCATTGGATAAATTACCCGGGTTACCGCTGAGTGATGATATTAATGAGGGCGATTTTATAGAATTTGGTTGTTTGGGCGCTTATGGTTCCAGCACGGCCACTCACTTTAACGGATTTCAGTCAGAAATCTATAAAATGGTATTAAAAACCAGCCGTTTTTTTAATTTTTAACCGCACAATTCATCGTCAAATGAATAATGCGCAGCGATTGAAATTATTTTTGCCGGAACAGCATTTGACAATAAATATTTATATGGACTGACGACTGATCCGATAACAAGGTGAATATACTGCCCCCGGTAATTTCATTCGAGACTGCTCAACAAATGACGCAAGCAGGTTATCCATATCTTCCATCAATTCCGGATCACCGTGAATTTCAAACAAACCGTGTTCCTCGATCGCCCTGATACCTTCATCCTTAACATTCCCTGCAACTATACCCGAGAACGCCCTACGTAAATTTGCCGCCAGCATATGCCGCTCCTGATCTTTAAAAAGGTTCAGATGTAGCATATTTTTGTGTGTGGGGCTAAAGGGGCGCTGAAACTCGTCATGTATTTTTATCAGCCAATTGAAATAATAGGCGTCGCCGTTTTTCTTTCTGTACTCACGAACATTGCCTATGCCTTCGCCGATTATTTTCGCAACACGTACTGGATCATCGATTATTATCTTGTAGCACGACTGTGCTTCCTCACCGAGCGCCTTACCGACAAATTTATCAATTTGTTCAAAATAGCCTTTAGCTGATGCAGGACCTGTAAATACCAAAGGAAACGGAATATCTCTATTCAACGGATGCAGCAGTATGCCAAGGATATAGAGTATTTCTTCTGTAGTCCCTACCCCACCGGGAAATACGACAATACCGTGCCCTACCCGAACAAACGCCTCCAGGCGTTTTTCAATATCTGGGAGAATCACCAGATTGTTTACAATTGGATTAGGCGATTCAGCTGCAATAATACCGGGTTCAGTCAAGCCAAGATAGCGACCTTGTGAATTACGTTGTTTGCCATGCCCAACGGCGGCACCTTTCATTGGGCCTTTCATCGCACCAGGACCGCAACCTGTGCATATATCCAAACCCCGCAGACCCAACTCATAGCCGACTCGCTTAGAGTAATCATACTCCTCTCGTGAAATTGAATGCCCACCCCAGCAAACCACCAGGTTTGGCGTAACCATTGGCTGTAACACATTTGCATTGCGTAGAATATGAAAAACTGCGTCGGTGATACCCGCAGAAAGACTCAAATTAAATATATCAGTCTCGTAAATTTCATTACTGGTGTAAATAACGTCGCGCAAAACAGCGAACAAATGCTCATTGATACCGCGAATCATCCCTTTATCGACGAACGCCTCCGCTGGCGCGCCTTTGACATCGAGCTTTATACCTCTTTCGCTCTGCACAACCTGGATATCAAAATTACTGTAACGTTCTAGCAGGACTTTACCATCATCAATGCTACTACCACAATTGAGTACAGCCAGCGAACAATTTCGAAAAAGTTTGTATAGGCCACCTTTGCTGGTATCGAGTAATTTGTTAACTTCGGTTTTGGAGAGAATATCCAGTTTACCAACGGGCGTGACTTTGGCATCAACCACATCTTGGGCCATTGATTCGATTTCCTTTATAGATTCTGATGAGTTAACTTGAAATTATACGCTATTGAAGCTCTACAAGCATTCGCTCCCCGGCTTGGATCAAGGCTGAACAGATGCCCGGTTCGGTGACAGAATGTCCGGCAGCGCGAACAACAAACAGTTTTGAACCCGACCAGGCTTTATGAAGATTATACGCCTGCTCCATCAGGCAAACCATGTCGTAACGACCGTGAATAATATACCCTGGGATATGGGCAATTCTATCTATATTTTTTAACAACTGCCCTTCATCCAGATAACATCCGTTAACAAAGTAGTCTGCCTCAATGCGCGCAACGCTGATTGCAATGTGTGGGTCAGAAGAATGCGCGACACGTGATTTACTGGGTAATAATGTTGATATTCTCGCCTCCCAATTCGCCCAAATCTTCGCTGATTTCATCCTCAATAATTCATTTTCTCCGATCAGGCGACGATGGTAGGCTTGCAATAGGTCAGCTCGCTCCTCTGTCGGGATGTGCTCAACGAACGTTTTCCAGTATTCCGGATAAAACCGCCCTGCCCCCGCCTTGTATAGCCAATCGAGTTCTTTTTGCGTTGACAGAAAAATTCCCCTGACGATTAATCCCAATACCCGTTCTGGATAAGTTTGTGCATAGACCAGAGACAGGGTTGACCCCCACGAACCGCCGCTGACTATCCATTTATCAATATTCAAGTACTCACGGATCGATTCCATATCCTCGATCAAATCCTGAGTTGTGTTATTGCGTAATTCAGCATGCGGCTTTGACTTGCCACAGCCGCGTTGATCAAATAGAACGATGCGATACTTTTGTGGATCAAACAATCGCCTTTGAAATGGCTCACTACCAGATCCTGGACCACCGTGTACATAGACCACCGCAACACCTTCACTATTACCACTTTCTTCAGCATGGATTTCGTGGATATCATCAACTTTGAGGTAAAAGGAGCGATTAGGTTTAATCGATGGGTAAAGCTTAGCCATGCAGTATCTCCAGGGGTTGTAGTTTTCGAGGACATCAAACACATTAAATAGGTACGAAACCAAGCGAAAGATTACCGGCTGGATATTTACAGCCGACTTTAACTAACAGCCTGCTAATTCTGTCAAATTGACATTAATCAATCACAACAATCGGATCTTCTGGTAGTTTCGCAGGGAAGATACTGCCAGATAAACTAAAATGAATATTGAATTTAACGTAAACAAGATCAAAAAATACGATAACGCCGGACCCAGATACACCTCTTACCCAACCGCACCTTCCTTCACCGAGCAATTTACCGAAGAAAATTTTCGCACCCAGGCCATCGACAGTGCCCAGGCTGCCAAACCGCTGTCTCTTTATTTTCATATTCCTTTTTGTGACAGTATATGCTTCTTTTGTGCCTGCAACAAAATCGCGACTAAAGACCGCTCCAAGACGGATACGTATCTGGGCTATCTGTTCAGGGAGATACACATACAAGCACAATTATTTGATCAACAACGGGTTGTAGAGCAATTACATTGGGGCGGAGGCACACCGACATTCCTTAATCACGAGCAAATTAATCACCTGATGCGCACTATTGGCCAATCTTTCAATCTACTTGATGATGACTCAGGTGATTATTCGATCGAAATAGACCCACGCAGTGTCGGCACCGACACTATCCGTGTACTGCGTAACGTCGGATTTAACCGATTCAGTCTGGGTGTGCAAGATGTCGATGAGACCGTACAAAAAGCGGTTAATCGAATCCAGCCAATCGAAGAAACAGTCGCTATCATTGATGCCTGCCGTGAAAATCAGGCCAAGTCCATAAGTATCGATCTGATTTATGGTCTGCCGCTACAAACTATTGACAGTTTTTCCTGCACGCTTGAACATATCATTGAAATATCACCCGATAGAATATCGCTTTTCAACTACGCACACCTGCCACACATTTTTAAACCACAGCGACGTATTAAGCAAAGTGAACTACCGCCAGCCGAGGAAAAACTGAGCATTCTGCAACACAGTATTTCGGCGTTAACCAATGCCGGTTATGTTTATATCGGTATGGATCATTTCGCCAAACCCGATGACGAACTCAACCACGCTCAGCAAGCGGGAGAATTACATAGAAATTTCCAAGGCTACACCACCCATGCAGGTTGTGATTTGATTGCCATGGGTGTGAGTGCAATCAGTAATGTCCACCACAGTTACAGCCAAAACGCCAAAGGACTTGAGCAATACTATGACGCGCTTGATAAGGGCCGCTTACCCATTATCCGTGGCCTTGACATGAGCCGTGACGATATTTTACGTCGCAGAGTGATCCAGCAGATCAGTTGTCATTTCAGTTGTGATTACCATGATATTGAAACAGCTTTTAAAATTAGCTTTCATGAGTACTTCAAACAGGAGTTGAAAAAACTGATCCCGCTGGCCAGCGATGGACTGTTACAGATACATGATGGCGGTTTCACTGTACTTGCAGTTGGCCGCCTTTTGGTAAGATCCATCTGCATGGTATTTGATGCGAAATTACAAATTCAAGAAGAACAACAACGTTATTCCAAAGTCATTTAAATCCTGCAAAAAAACCGTGTTGTGAGTCCCTGCAAAGGCTGATGTATTCGTACATCAACCGCTCAATCAGCGCGTGTGAAAAATTCCATCAAACACTACACTTTCATGTGAACTGGTCGCTACAAGCGTAACTGACAATGGAGGTCACCATGGCGTTTGATGCCGACATGATTGAGATCGTGGCGCTATACCGCGAAGAAAGCCTGGAAGGCTTGGACACGATGGAATCGTGTCTGTTAAGACTCGATCTGGGAACAGCCGATACGGAAATCATTAATGAAATTTTTCGTGCTGCACATTCAATAAAGGGTGGTGGTGCAACTTTCGGCTTTACTGAAATCTCGGATTTTGCTCATCATGTAGAAACCTTCCTGGATGAAATTCGACAAAATCTGCGACCCGTTACCAAGATCGGCGTTGATCTGGTTCTGCAATCCGTTGATTGCATGCGCGCAATGCTTTCCGAGCTCGACAGCAATGAAGGGGTGGACAAAACAAGAGCCGAGCAGTTAGAGCTTGAATTCAAGGCATTATTAAACCAAGCGCCAACAACCGATTCAGAACCACAGCAATCAACTGAGGAAAAAACCCCGGTTGAGAACAAAGCAACATCTGTCGGTTGGGAAATAGTTTTCAACCCTGAACCTCAGATATTCAAATCCGGCAACGATCCTCTTAAATTATTCACCGAACTTTCAGACTTGGGTGAATTGAAAATCACCGCAAAAGATTTTGACAAACTGGATTTTCATAAGGGTAATCCCGAACATTGCGCACTGAGCTGGCACATCCGGTTATACACTGACGCAGCCCTTGAACAGATCGAAGAATTGTTCACTTGGGTGCGCAATGAATGTGAGTTGGAAATAACCCCAATTGCAGCGCCTGCAACACCGACTGGGATGTTTGTCATCGCACCCATAAAAGAAACTGATGATACTGAACAAACTAAAACACTGCCTGATCCTGCCACTGCAAAGCCCGTAAAGCACAAAGCGCAAAAGTCAGCGCCGCCAGGCAAATCTGTAGATAGCAAAAAAGCCGCTAAACCAGTAGCAAAAAAGCAGGAATCAGGATCCATTCGGGTTAACACCGATAAAGTTGATGCACTCATCAATCTTGTCGGTGAACTGGTCATTACACAATCCATGTTAAGTCGTTTTGGGCGCGACACAGACCCCTCACAGATTGATGATCTTAAAGAAGGTTTAGCACAGCTTTCACACAATACCCGAGATCTACAAGAAAGCGTTATGCGAATTCGTATGATGCCGATCAGCTTTGCCTTTAGCCGTTTCCCGCGGCTGGTACGTGATACCAGCAGTACACTGGGTAAAGAAGTCGAGCTACGTTTGATGGGCGAAGATACGGAGTTGGACAAGACTGTATTGGAAAAAATCGGTGACCCTCTGGTTCATCTGGTGCGTAACTCATTAGATCACGGGCTGGAAACACCAGAAGTACGCACGGCGGCAGGAAAACCGGCCACGGGTATCTTAACCCTAGGCGCATTTCATGAAGGCGGCAATATCGTTATCCAGGTGAGTGATGATGGTGCCGGCATTAATACCCAAAGAGTTTTAAAAAAGGCACAGGAACGGGGTTTAATTCAGCCGGGTGAAGAACTCTCACCTGACCGAATCAATAATCTTATTTTTATGGCTGGTTTTTCAACTGCTGACGAAGTCAGTGATTTGTCAGGACGTGGTGTAGGTATGGACGTTGTTCGACGTAACATTGCCGATCTTGGTGGGCAAGTCTCATTAAAATCCGAAGTCGGGAAGGGCAGTACTTTTACTATTCGGCTGCCGTTGACCCTCGCAATACTTGATGGTCAGCTAATCAAAGTACACCAACAAACCTATATTATTCCGCTAATCTCTATTGTTGAAACCGTTCAGGTTTCACTCGAAAAAATAGGTTTGCTAGCGGGGAAAGATGAATTATTTCGATTGCGGGATGAGTATATTCCAATCCTGCGTCTATATGATCTGTTCTCCGTCGCAGGATCGAACCAGGAGTTGGCGGAACGACTGCTTGTGGTTGTTGAAGCCAATAACCAAAGGTTTGGGGTTTTAGTCGATGACCTGTTGGAGCAACAGCAGGTTGTTATCAAAAGCCTCGAATCAAACTTCATGCAAACACAGGCTATTTCTGGCGCGACCATTCTAGGTGATGGCACTGTAGCACTGATTATTGATATTCGCGGCCTTGTACAATTATCTATGGACATCGAAGAACACCGCCAGCATAAGGCGGCTTGATCGATTGGCGTAAGGAGGGAAAAAATGTCTGCAGTTCAACATCAGAAAAACCCGATTAGTAATGCAACCCATATTGGAGATGCTGCCAATCAATACCTCACTTTTATTCTTGCCGATGAAGAATATGGTGTGGAAATTTTACGTGTTCAGGAGATTATGGGACGAGAAGATGCCACCCCTATTCCAAATGCACCTGAACACATTCTTGGCGTAATCAACATACGTGGCGAGATTGTACCGATCGTTGATCTGCGCAAACGCTTTGATCTTGAAAGCATTGCCTATGGACCGACCACGGTTGTCATCGTCGTCAATATGGTCTCATCCGATCAGCAACGAACCGTTGGCCTGGTTGTCGATGCCGTATCTGAAGTTTACAGAATTGACCCTGAACAGATTCAAACCACCCCTGAAATGGGCACAAATTTATCCACAAAGTGGATTAAGGGTTTAATCACTGTGGAAGAAAAAATGTTGTTACTGCTTGAGGTTGATCGCCTGGTTGACTTTAGCGATCTGGAACCCGTCAATACAACAGAAGCAGCCTAACAATCGAGTGTTCTGAATGCGCCGCGTCACAAAAATTACCATTTACATGGACAAAGTAGAATGAAAATCAACCAACCGATAACCGAGAAGGAAGTGGTATTGAGGAAAGGCCAGACATTGGTTTCCCGCACCAATTTGAAGGGCATTATAACCTTTGTCGATCCCGATTTAATCGCCATTAGTGGTTTCAGTGAAGCAGAGTTGCTGAATAAAAACCACAATGTTGTACGCCACCCTGACATACCAGCCGAAGTTTTCCAGGATCTGTGGCATACCCTGAAGGCCGGGGACCCCTGGGTGGGGATTATAAAAAACAGGTGTAAAAATGGCGACTACTACTGGGTTGAAGCCAACGTAACACCCGTTTATGAAAATGCCACGATAACGGGTTATCTGTCGGTTAGAAGATATGCAAGCAAGGAACAAATTTCTAACGCCGGTAATTTTTATGCTGCTATCAGAAACGGAACAACAAGTATGGCCGCCGCCTCACAGTTTTCGCTGTCAAGTACTTGTACGAAGATGCCATTAATGACGCAATTGTTAATCCAGCTTGGAAGTGTAATTGCAATGGCTACCCTGGCGGTTATTGCCGATACAGCCGGTAACACTACGCTGGCTGCAATTAGCGCAATCGCTGGCACTGGCATCATTTGCTGGCTCCCGATCTGGTTCTCCCGTCGAGTTGTGCATCCTCTGAGAAATGCAGGCTTAACATTGCAAAAGCTCGCTGAAGGTAAATACTTTGAACAAATAAACATTGGCCGTGGCGATGAACTTGGCAAATTATGCAAAAAAATAAAATCTGTACAGATCAAGCTGGGTAGCGATCTCGATGCGGCTAATAATAAGGCCACGGATGCGGGGCGAATCAAACAAGCGCTGGATAATGTCAGCACCAGCGTGATGGTCGGTGATATAGAGAATAATATCATCTATATGAATCGCTCAGCACAGCAGTTGTTTGCCGATGCAGAGGCCGATATTAAAACTGAATTACCCAATTTTAGTGCCACTACTGTATTAGGCTCGAATATTGACGTGTTCCATAAAAAACCTACGCACCAACGCTCGATGCTCAGCGCTCTGGATTCAAGCCATACAGCAACGGTTTCGATCGGTGGTCGTATTTTGCGGATCATCGCCAACCCGGTGAGGGGCATTAATGGTGAACGTTTAGGCACCGCTGTTGAGTGGTCTGATTTAACCGCTGAAAAACTCTTGGAAAATGATGTGGAGACTGTCGTGAGCAACGCATTGGAAGGCGATCTGTCGCGGCGGATTCCACTCGACGATAAGGTGGATTTTATGGCTACACTATCGAAAAAAATTAATCAGCTTATGGGGGTTACTGAGAGAATATTCAACGATACTGTACGTGTGTTTAGCGCTTTGTCCCATGGCGATTTAACTGAAACCATCGACGATAACTATTCAGGACTGTTTCTTGAGCTTAAGCATGATGCTAATAATACAGTGGCTAAATTAGCACAAATTGTCGCGCAACTACAAAAAACGGCAGCTACTGTACAAGCGGGTTCCGGTGAAATTGCCAAGGGTAATGCCAATTTAAGCGTCAGAACAGAAGAACAGTCGGCTAATCTGGAAGGCACCGCTTCCAGTATGGAAGAAATTAATACCACGGTTCGCCAGAATGCCGATAATGCAGCTCAGGCAAATCAGTTGGCCCAGACGGCACTTGCAGAGGCAGGCAAAGGCGGTGCCGTAGTCGAGCAGGCGGTGGAAGCGATGAGTGCGATCAATACCTCCAGCAATCAAATTGCAGACATTGTAGGGGTCATCGATGAGATCGCATTTCAAACCAATTTACTGGCCTTGAACGCATCGGTAGAGGCGGCCCGTGCCGGTGAACAGGGCCGGGGATTTGCAGTTGTTGCCAGTGAAGTTCGTAACCTCGCCAGCCGAAGCGCCACGGCAGCAAAGGAAATCAAAGGATTGATTCAGGATAGCGTTGTTAAAGTGAATGATGGCTCCCGTCTGGTCAATGAATCGGGACAGATGCTTGAAAAAATTGTTGAGGGCATTAAAAACGTCACCAATATTGTCGGTGAGATTACAGCCGCCAGCCAGGAGCAGGCTGCAGGTGTGGATGAGGTCAATAAGGCCATAACCCAGATTGATGGAATAACGCAAAAAAACACCTCGCTGGTGGAACAGGCCGCTGCGGCCAGTGAGTCACTTGGACACCAGGCAAAAGATTTACGTAAATTAACTCACTTCTTTCAAACCCATAAGCAAAACACGAAATCAAGTCATGTACCTGCAAACGGTGAGCAACGTTCAGCTCAACGACCATGGGCCAAAAATAACACCGCCGCGCCTGCGTCAGGTGCGCTTGATTTCTCATCAGCAAGAAGTAAACACCTTTCCTGGAAAACCCGCCTGCGCAGCTTTCTTGACGGCAAAGAATCCATGACCGAGGCTGAAGCGGTGTCACATCGCGATTGTGACCTTGGCAAGTGGCTCTATGCAGGCGCATATAAACAATTTGATGAATATGAGGAAATGCGTGAGTTGGAATCCATTCATGCTGAGATGCACAGTATTCTGCGCAATATTATTAGTCAAAAACACAAAGGTGAAGAAAAGCTGGCAGAAAAGAACTTCACTAAGATTGAGCCATTATCCAAAAAAATCATCGCTCTGTTAACGCAAATTGAGAAAATTTCAAACAACAGGCAGACGACACCTTTGCCGCTTAAAGCGGCTGCCAATGCAACAGCCCAAGCCCCCATGGCGGCCAGTGATGAATGGGATGAATTTTAGAGAATAGTCATGACCCAAACTTCCAAGTCAGTGAAAAAAAAGACCGATACTGTTGTGACGCTCAATTCAACACTACAACTAATCGAAATAGACAAATTTGTATTACAGTTACAGGAGTCAATCACCTCGAAAAACAAGATCGGGATAAATGCACAATCCGTCGAAATCATTGACACTGCATCGTTACAACTACTCTGTGCCTTTGTTAATCAAACAAAACTCACGGGGCAGTCTATCTATTGGATCAAGCCATCGGACGCTTTGATAACCTGCGCCCGCCTGCTCGGTCTGGAGAAACACCTGGGCATTGAGTCAGGCAAAAAACCGTGAATGCAGGGGCACTCAAACAAGCGAGTCTGGATACTGCAACCGCCGATACTCAGTTAAACACTGCTGAATATGCTGCATTGCGAGCACTCATTAAATCGACGACGGGGATACAATTGGCCGAGGACCGCCAACAAATGATTCGTCGCCGCCTTTCGAGTCGCCTGAAAGAACTGCAATTGACAACTTTTACGCAATATCTGGACATTCTGCAATCCGGTGATGCAATAGAGTTGGAACTGTTTGCCAATGCTGTGACAACCAATCTGACAGCTTTTTTTAGAGAAGACCATCATTTTCAATTTCTGAGCGACACATTGTTACCCCAATTAGTGGAGATGGCCCGAAATCATCATCGAAAGATCCGCATTTGGTCTGCGGGTTGCTCAACCGGCGAAGAAGCCTATTCCATAGCCATGTCAATCAACGAGATGAATCCTCTGCCGAGTGATCTGGATATCAAGATACTGGCGAGTGATCTGGATTCGGGGGCAGTGGCACATGCAGCGGCAGGCATTTATACCTGCGACCGCCTTGCCAAGATGTCAGCACAAAGACGCAAACGCTGGTTTACCCGTGGTACTGGTGTTAATAAAGGCCACGTTCGAATTGACCCTCACTTGCAACAACAAGTTACCTTTCGCCATCTCAATCTACTCCAGCCCTGGCCGATGAAAAATCAGTTTGATGTTATCTTCTGCCGCAATACGATTATTTATTTTGACAAAACAACCCAGAAAGAATTGGTTGGCCGATTCACCAATGCATTGTCTCAAGGTGGTCACCTTATTCTGGGCCATTCTGAAAGCCTGATGTATGCAACCGATAAGCTTTCATTACTGGGTAAGACTATCTACAAGCGGGTTTCGTGATGACTTCAGTTTCTGGAAATATAACAGATGGGCAAGTCAAAAAACCTGTTGCCGAAAAAAACATTCGAGTGCTGATTGTCGATGACTCTGCCTTGATGCGCAAACTACTTACAGATTTGATACAGAGTGATCCCTCACTGGAGGTCATAGGTGCTGCAAAAGATGCCTATGTCGCTCGCGATATGATTAAAGCGCTAAAACCAGATGTTCTGACACTGGATGTTGAAATGCCGAGAATGGATGGCTTGAGCTTTTTAAGCAATCTCATGCGCTTAAGACCTATGCCTGTTGTCATGATTTCTTCACTGACTGAGCATGGCGCCGATACTACAATGAAAGCACTTGCCCTGGGTGCAGTCGATTTTGTCAGCAAACCAAAGGTGGATATAGAGAATGGCATGCAACAGTCTGCAGCCGAGATTAACGGCAAGATAAAAATAGCTGCACAGGCGAGAATTGCAACCTTGTCACAAACTGCCAGGCAACCAAAATTCGAAGCCGAACCGCATCAACAGGTAAATAAACCCCAACCGCTAAAGGTAAAAGAAACAGGAAAGCAGATCATCGCTGTCGGTGCATCCACAGGAGGCACAGAAGCCATAAAGGAGATATTGAAAAAGATCCGCCACGATCTGCCAGGCATAGTTATCACTCAGCATATTCCTGCACTTTTCAGCCGTTCTTTCGCTGAACGCATGAATCGCTACACTGCGCTACAGGTTAGTGAAGCTGAAGATAAGCAACTGATTCTGCCTGGTCATGTTTACATCGCACCTGGCGATTACCATATGCAGGTTTTCAAAGAAGACGATCATTATCGTTGCAGACTCAATGACAAAGCCCCTGTTAACCGTCATCGACCGTCGGTCGATGTCCTATTTGAATCGGTTGTTAAAAACGTCGGATCATCGGCCATTGCTGTCATCCTCACCGGCATGGGTCGCGATGGCGCACAAGGGCTAAAAAAAATGCGTGATGTGGGAGCTTATACCATCGCTCAAAACAAGGAAAGCTGTGTGGTCTGGGGCATGCCCAAGGCCGCAATCAATCTGGGCGCAGCAAAAGATGTGCTCTCATTGTCGGCAATAGCCGCCAAACTTAATGAATTTGCACTTACATAAATAACCGTAACAGCAGAACGGAAATTAATCGATGAATCTCAGGAGCAGAAAATGAAAGTACTAGTAGTAGATGATAGCGTAGCCATGCGCATGATGATTATACGAACACTTAGGCAGGCTGGGCTTGATAACCATGATTTTAAGCAAGCCGCTGACGGGGTCGAAGGATTGAATATGGTACGTGATGAGAAGCCAGATCTGGTTTTAGCCGATTGGAATATGCCAAATATGACTGGCATTGAAATGCTTGAGGCATTACGCGAAGAAGGTGATCTTGTGAAGGTTGGGTTTATTACCACTGAAGCAACGACCGCAATGCGCTCACGGGCATCTGATGCAGGCGCCTTGTTCCTTGTTGGCAAACCATTCACCGTTGAATCGTTTGAGCAAGCGTTAGCCCCCGTGCTGTCTTAAACCCTATTAATTTAAATTGCAAGTACCCAAGCAAACTCTTTAGGGTGTATTTTCAACCAGCTTTACACCCCTTGGATCAATTGTGTCCATCGCTGCTACGACCCCCAGGAGAAACCCATGAAACACCTTTTACCAACCGAACACAGTACCAAGAAATTTTTATCTGCGCTTTTTGGTGATGCCCTCAAAGTAAGTTTATCGGAATCAGCCGGGAATAACAGCTATGCTGCGGTTTATGTTGACGCCGATGACATTCCAGGTGCAGTGGCTTTATGTGATCCGGCATTCGCCGCCTTTTCCAGCGCCGCCCTTTCGATGATACCCAAGGGGGCTGCAGAAGATGCCGTTAAATCCGGTGATTTGCCGAAAAACCTGCTTGATAATCTCTATGAAGTCATGAACATCTGCACACGACTGGTTATCGACGAATCTACACCTCACCTACGGCTTGTAAAACTCTGCCCTGTCAATGAGACAGACACTACTGAAATCATTAAGGACGCGGCAACTGAAGCTGGTTTTAATGTTGAAATTCCCGGCTATGGAACCGGGAGCTTAACATTTCTTGTGATATGAAAATTTTATAGTGTGGATGCTGGATGGTATAACCGGTTACACTGAAGTAACCTGGATATTCTCACTTTTTCTCTAAAGTCAGGGCTTGCGTTAGTGGCTACTGGTTAACTGGAGAAGCAGATAAATATACAGACCGTTGCAGATAATCGAGCTAAATAATTACAGGTTCTTAGTCGCTGCTTAGCCTAGGCAATTTTACGGGTTTGATCATAATCCGATAAATCCTGATTGATATCAATCGGCGTGTCGTTCGAGCTTAGCTCGTTAAAGGTGAAAAAACTGACTTGTTCCGCAAGCTTGACTGACTGGTTTGCCATCGAGTCACTGGCCGAGGCAACCTGTTGGACAAGCGTCGCATTTTGTTGTGTCATTTCGTCCATTTTTGTCACAGCTGTATTAACCTGCTGAATTCTTGCACTTTGATCTTCTGAGGCTGAGACAATATTGCCGACTATATCGGTTACACTCTTAACCGCGCCAAGTAACTCATCCAAGGTTTTACCTGAGTCATCTACCAGCTTTACGCCATGGTCGACTTTGCGCACCGTATCTTCGATCAGTTCTTTAATTTCCTTGGCTGCAGTAGCACTGCGAGCCGCTAAATTTCTTACTTCTGAGGCAACAACCGCAAACCCGCGCCCTTGTTCACCGGCTCTGGCCGCTTCAACAGAGGCATTTAACGCCAATAAATTTGTCTGGAATGCTATTTCGTCAATCACGCCTACAATATCGGCAATCTGAAGACTTGATTCATTAATAACCACCATCGCCTTCACCGCCTCTGTCACAACCTGGCTACCTTGCTCTGCCCGTTCCTGCGCCCGATCGGCCAGTTGATTGGCTTGCCTGGCGTCTTCGGTATTTTGCTTAACTGTCTCAGTCATTTCTTTCATGGATGCAGAAGTTTCGGCCAGATTTGATGCCTGCTGCTCGGTGCGTGCCGCCAATTGGGAGTTACCCTGAGCAATTTCATGTGATCCTGTTGAAACAGAGTCTGCGCTATTACTTATCTGATTCATCACCTCTGTAAAGGAGCCAATCAGTACTTCCAGACCTTTGCCTAATTGCCCGGTTGGATGATCACCCTTAATCATAACGGCATGAGTCAGGTCACCTTGTGAAGCCGCACTCACCACAGACAATAATGCATCTGTATCACGCTTCAATGATTCCGCCTGCTCCCGCTCACGTTCAACTTGCAATAATTCCTGTTTGTGTTTCTGCTGCTGAGTGGTTTGTTGTTCAGCTTCCAATCGTCTACGATCTCTTTCCTGATCATCTCTTTCTTTATTGGCGGCTTTTTCAGCCGCCTGCAGACGTTCATTCTCAATAGCCTTTTCTCTAAAGACCTCAACAGTTTGAGCAAGCTGACTTAATTCATCATTGCCAACAACCTTGATTTCACAATCAAGATCACCTTCTGAGAGTTTTTGTAAAACCGTAACAACTGATAAAAGTCGACCGACCAGATAACGCGAAACCTGCAACCAGACGATAAGCACTGTTACGACAAGACTGGATAATACAACAATTGTTAACCAGATTTTACTTTGTGTTACTGTACTTGAAGACTCTTGTGATGCGGCATCGACAGCCTGTTTACTGGATTCGACTTGTCGATTAATAGTATCCAGAATACCGACTAGTAAATCATTCTGAGCGGCTAACACAGCATGAGTGTCATCCAGCGCTGACAACGTCTGTTTTTTCTGTTCAAAGACGCTTTCATTGCCGCGCCCAAATGACAAGAGTGTATTGATGTCAGTGATCAGGGTCTCACCCTCGGCCAATGAATTGATTGTTTCCTTGGTATCATTAATTGTCGCTTCAACAGCTTCATAGCGCTCCGCCAAGGGTTGGATTAATTCAACTGAATCGACTTGATATACCTCAGATAAAATGCCAAAAACAACATTGCTATTCGCTCTTGTCTCCAGCAATTGACGCAATGTATCAATTCCTGAAAACATGAGCTGGGGTACTGTCTCGCGGGTATTTTTCTTGATAACATTGGTTGCTTCAATCAGTTCATGAAAAATGTTATCTGAAAGCTCGGTCAGACTGTTATTTAAACGCTCATGGCGGGAAAAGCTATCGGTCAGCATTTTAGTTGATGGTTGTGGAATCTTAAAAGGAGAGACCGAATAAGCCTCAATTTCTTTTATTCGTTGTTGAAAAACATTTTTTTCATTGCCGGCAATGGCAAGCATATTATTGATTGTCAGCGTAAGAAATTCGTCCTCATGGCGCTCTTCCAGCAGAGTGAGATATTTATTGATGGAGCTTAGCAAGGGTTTCGTACGCGCCGCCAGATTTTCTATTGCCTTGACATCGTCTGACTCAGATACAATAGTAAGATTAATCAGCAAACTGTTTATATCGGATTTCAAATAGAGGGAAGAGGTTAAATCCTGCAAAGAGGTCTTCGCCATAAATTCAAGCATATAGGCACTCTTATCAGCTGTCTCTTCAGTGCTGATCATCAAATCAAAGTTGGTGTCATCAATCGTTGTGCTAATGAGTGAGTCCAATGCTGATTGCGTTTCGCTTAAACGCTTCATCGTATTGGCAAGTTGTTTGGATTTTGATATTCTGCTACGAGTGGATTTATCCAGCTCGTCGATACCGGAATCCAGTTTTTTCATCCTACCAAGCAGCTCAGAACTATTATCCAATTGTTTGCCCAGCACGATCATTTCTTTCATTCGCTCGTGTAAATCGTTAAGTATTTGATCATGCTCAGCATCAGTATGTATTGTTGTGAGTAAAGGCATGGATGATTCCAGCGCATCACTGCGCTGGGCCAGCCTCATCGCTGCAGCCATACTTGGCACACTATGTTTGGTAATCTGATCAACCGATTTTTCTATCTGATTGATAGAATAAAAACCGATGGCAGTGGCAGCAATTGTAGTCAGGGCCACAGCTGCAAATGACAGTAACAGTTTTGCCCTTACACCCAATCTGAAAGAACTCGAATTGGCTTTAGAAGTGATATTCCCTGATCCTGTAAGATGCATAATTATTCCCTGAGAAAGCTTATTGCTCAATTTGTATGGCATGAATAAGCCCATGCCATACTGATTTCCATAAAAGAATCGCTATAGCTTATCGACGTACTTAAAAGTACCATCCGACTGTATAACGGATAAATAGACCTTATCCATTCCCTGATTATCTGATTGCCCATATTCAAGCACGACACCGCCCAGATCAAAGTTACCTGTTTTGGCAATACTTGAAATCAACGCCGCACGATTAGGTGTACCACTTTGTTGAGACAGTGCCTTAACCATAAGACGCCCTACCATATAACCTTCAAGTGATATAAAACCCATTGCAGCATTGGAGTCCACTGATTTAAGTGCTGCTTGATAAGCCGCGATTAAGGGTATAGATGTATCCTCTGGCATAGGTACAACTTGGGTAATGACAACATCTTTTCCAGCCTTACCGAGTTCATTAGCCAAGGCTTTACTGCCAACGAATGAAATAGTAACGAATGTGCTATTTAGTTTTAGTTTTTTGGCAAGTTTTATAAACGCGGCAATTGGTTTGTAGGCACCTACCATTACCACCGCATCTGGCCGGGATTTACGAATCGTTAACAGTGCTGATTTAACCGCTGTCGTATTTCTTTCGTAGGTTCCTTTTGCCACCAGTTCTTTCCCACGCGCCTTCATGGCTTTTTCAACACCGGATAATCCAACACGCCCAAACGAGTCGTCCTGATATAAAATAGCGATGCGTTTGGCGCCTACATCTTCGGTCAGATGTTTTATCCAGGCTTCCGTCTCCTGATCATAACTTGCACGAACATTGATAACATTGCTATTAATAGGATCACGTAAAAAACCAGCCCCGGTAAAAGGCCCGATAAAGGGCACACCGGCCTTTTTCGCAATAGGGTGTGCAGCCTTTGATGTAGGTGTACCGACGGCACCGATGAGCGCGAATACTTGATCGTCTTCAATCAGCTTACGCGTATTGCTTATTGCTTTTCCTGGCTCATATCCATCATCATAAGTAATTAGCTCAATTTTCCTGCCATTAATGCCGCCTTTATTATTAACTTCTGCGAATGCGGCTTTTAATCCCAAACGCATGTTCAAGCCTAATGCAGATGCAGGGCCTTCGAAGGCGGCAGATTGCCCAAGAATAATTTTTTCGGGAGTTATGCCTGGTTCAGCGAACAGTGAAGTCGAGATAATCAGGCTGGTGGCAACGATACCACGTGCGAATTTTCGATATTGTACATACATAAGTATCAGTCCTTTGTTACATGAGTATACACAGGCAGAATTGCCTAATTTGTATGTCAGTTAACGGCAGGAATGTGATCTAACTTTACTTCTGACAATAAAAATATGAATGCACTTTTTTGCTTTATTTAAAAATCGCACTGACCCATCTTATTTACTCTATTAAAGCAGATAAGACTCAAGCGTATCAGAGAGTTCTTTCGGTTGTAGTTTGGGAACATAGGAATCCGCCCCACAGTTGGCACCTAAACGCTGGTTACTTTCCGATGACAATGAAGTATGAATAATTACGGGTATTCCAGTAAATCGTTTGTCTTTCTTAATCATTTTTGTAAGCATAAAACCATCCATACCTGGCATCTCCACATCCGTTATGATGACTTGGATGTGCGATTTAAGCGGTTGATTTTTTTTTGCCGCTTCATCGGCAATGTCAGAAAGCTTGTCCCAGGCTTTTTTTCCATCTGTTGTAACAATTGTATTAGCGCCCATGCGCTGGAGAATAGACTTTAACTGTCGGCGTGCAACTGCAGAATCGTCAGTATAAAATACTGTCTTCCCCTTAAGGGTTCCTTCACTGGCCATATCAATGGTAGTGCCTTTTTTCTCTTCTATCGGTCCAAGAACATCCGCCAGGATTTTTTCCACATCCAGAATAAGCAGCATACGCTTGTCTTCCAGTTGACTTATTCCGGTAATAACATTTGAATCGATACCACTGATTATTTCTGGAGGCTGCACGATGTCTGACCAGGCCAGCTGTGCAATATTATCAACGTTGTGAATGAGAAATCCCTGTGTACTGCTATTGTACTCGGTAAGAATCAGAATATTCGGTGATACAGAGGGTTCAATACCACAGTAACCGATCAGATCAATAACCGGCACGGAAACCCCCCTGATATTTGCCATACCCTTCATATATTTGGGCGACATGGGCACATCCAACAGAGGTGGAACGGTAAGTAGTTCTTTGACTTTAAAGACATTGACCGCAAAGAGGTCGTTTTTTTTGTTATCACGTTGTTCGAGGCTAAACATTAATACTTCGAGCCGGTTGGTACCCGCCAGATTAGCCCGTTCATCGATTTCCCGCATCATGTCATTCATAATGTTCTCTTCCCTGTGAGATTTGAGGTTCCATAGCGGTCCCTGCTTTTGACCCGGCTACTAAACTGTAACTATAGGCTCATAAAAACCTGCAAATATCCTGCCGCCTAAAAAAACGTCTTCTAATGTCATCTAGACTTTCATCGACTTTCAGAACACTATCTTCAGTCTGGTTTTATATTTTCCGGGTTGCATTGCAAGAGGAATTGATCAAATTCTGGATTCCTCAGACGAATAGTGAAAAATCCGACCCTTGCTGATTGACGTGATCGGATATAATAATTGATCTACACGCCGTGCGTTTGCTCTACTATCATTTGAAGAACAATTAACCGGATACTTTTATATGGCTCAACATATCGGAATACTCACCGCAGGTGGAGACAGCCCCGGGCTTAATGCGGCTATTCGCGGCGTTGGAAAAGCCGCCCAAGATCACTATGGCATGCAGGTTATTGGTTTCAAAGATGGGTTTCGCGGTCTGGTTGAGCGCCGCACCATGCGGCTCGACAGTAACGCGTTCTCAGGTATATTAACGGTTGGTGGCACCATCCTTGGAACCAGCCGGGAAAAGCCGCACAGAATGTTAGTGGGTGGCAAAGTCATGGACATGACCGATACTATTGTCGAGAATTATCAGGCTGAGCATCTTGATGCTTTAATATGCCTCGGTGGCGGCGGAACACAAAAAAACGCGTTGAGGCTGATGCAACGTGGACTAAACGTTATTACGCTACCCAAGACCATTGATAATGATGTGGCTATGACCGATGTTACCTTTGGCTTTGATACCGCTCTGGGAATTGCCACAGATGCTATCGATCGATTACATAGTACTGCGCACAGCCATCACCGAATCATAGTTGTTGAGATTATGGGCCACAGAGCCGGTTGGCTGGCTCTGGGCGCAGGCATTGCAGGCGGTGCCGATGTAATTTTGATACCCGAGATCCCCTATCAAGTGGAATCTATAGCTGAGGCTATTCGTGGGCGAGTACGTAGTGGCAAGCCCTTCAGTATCGTGGCAGTTGCAGAAGGTGCCATGTCGGTAAATCACGCGACACTTCTTACAGCAGCGGAATCGAAAAAATTAAATCCAGCCGATAAGGATGAAAAAAAAGACGCCAAAGCTGCGCTTTCAGAACTAGAAAAATCGCATTCTGATCGTACTTATAGATTGGCCCAGGAACTAGAGGTACTTACCGGCCTCGAGTCCCGCATCACAACACTTGGTCACTTGCAACGTGGTGGCACCCCATCAGCAGCTGACCGTCTGCTCGCCACCCGCCTTGGTACGGCGTGTGCGGATTACCTGAATGATGGACATTATGGTGTAATGGTCGCTTCACGTGGCGAAGGCACCGCAGCTGTTGCGCTTGAGGAAGTGGCCGGGAAAAAGAAGCTCATCCCGCATGAGCACCCATGGATAGCTAGCGCACGACATGTGGGAACAAGCCTTGGTGACTAGTGTATTGCCGATAGAGGCAATCTCAACATTAATCACAACGAAGGATTAAATGGGACACACCAGATTGCCTAACTTTTCCGTTAGCTTCATATTTTCAGAATAATCCACAGGCACATCAACAATCACAACGGTATTGTCGGCAAAGGCGGCTTGCAGTGTTGGAATCAGATCATCCGCGCTTTCAACTCTGTAGCCTTTAGCACCAAACGCCTCCGCATACTTCACAAAGTCCGGATTCGTAAAAGAAATATTGCTTTCACGCCCGAAGTGTCGCATTTGATGCCACTTTATCAAGCCATATTGGCTGTCATGCCAGATCATTATTACAATGGCAATATTATGCCGAAGGGCCGTTTCAATCTCCTGGGAATTCATCATAAATCCAGCGTCACCCGTTATAGTCATCACATTTTTTTCAGGATGTACCATTTTTGCTGCAATTGCTCCCGGAACACCTATACCCATAGAAGCAAAACCATTTGAAATAATACAGGTATTGGGTTGTTCGCATCGATAAAGGCGGGCGATCCACATCTTGTGTGCACCAACATCAGAAATTAAAATATCACTACCTGCCAGAACTTTACGAACATCAGATAAAATCCTTTGCGGCTTGACTGGAAAACCCGAATCGGCTGCATAGTCGTCCAGCTCTGCCTTTATCATCTCCCTTAAAGTAGAGGTTCTGGTTTCATTGTGCGGAGTCGTTAGTGCTGCAATCCGGTCCAGTGAGGGTCCGATCTCACCCAAAACACCCGCTGCAAGCATATAATGTTTATCAACCTCGGCGTATTGTTCATCGATATGAATAATTTTTTTATCTGCCGTTGGATGCCATAGATGAGGGTGGTATTCAACCATATCAAATCCAACACAAATAATAACGTCAGCGCGATCAAAACCACAGGCAACATAATCATGCGCCTGCAAACCGACCGACCCTAAGCTGAGCGGGTGAGAAAATGGAATACAACCTTTTGCCATAAATGTTTGAGCGACAGGAATATTAAGCTTTTCAGCGAAATCAATAAGCCGCTCATGCGCCCGTCCCCTGACAACACCGTTGCCTGCCATGATGATAGGCATTTTCGCCGCCGAGATCATGGCTGCCGCTTGTTCTATCTTTTCTTGAGGTGCTGTGGGTGGAAACGGTGACTGAACATCTAATGGCAGACAAGAAGCATCAACGACTGCACCTGCAATATTCTCAGGAAAACTAATGAAAGAGCCGCCCGGTTTTTCAGCTTCGGCATCTTTGAAGGCTTTGCGAACAATCTCCGGGACAATGTCAGGCTCGAGTATTTCGGTGCTGTATTTTGAAACTGGTCTAAATAAACTCACCAGATCCAGTACCTGATGGCTTTCCTTGTGCATGCGTGTTGTCGCACCTTGCCCGGCAATGGCCACTATCGGCGCCCGATCCATATTGGCGTCGGCAAAGCCGGTAATCAGGTTAGTAGCCCCAGGCCCCAGGGTTGCCAGACACACCCCGGCTTTACCCGTTAGTCGTCCGTAGACGTCTGCCATAAATGCAGCGCCTTGCTCATGACGCACAGTAATAAATTTGATCGAGCTATCTAACAGTGCATCCATGACGGCAATATTTTCTTCTCCCGGAATACCGAAAATATATTCGACGTGTTCATTCTCCAGGCATTTTATAAAGAGCTTTGCGGCTGTTTGCATTTTTTGTGTCCTTGTTATGAATTGCTGTCAGTAAAAATATAATACAGCAATACTCGCTGATACAAACACTGAGATAAGTGCCCATCGCTATGGTTCAAATTAATTCGATTATAAATATCAGTGCCAATAGCGTTAAATTGGTATGTGTTTTATACGAAGTACATTCCTGTACTATGCCCACTTAAGCAATCTTGCATACTAAAGCTATTTGAAAATCTGGATTTTTCAAATAACCAACTATTGCTGTGGCAAGAAGTGTGCTAGAAGTGTTCGTAAGTGTAACGTCCTATATTAGTAGCCCATTTATATAGAACACTACACTAGGTTTATGGACAATCACCGAGTAATATACCAGAATCCATGACTTCACGTCAGTGGTCAATATCCAGAAAATGGTATAATGACACCAAAAACAGGAGCTTTATTCCAATGACTGCACGCCAAGGTTTTTTTACCATTTCTATTGCAAGTATATTGTTGGTTGCGCTACTTTCGTTGATTTGGCCAGCCGTTTTATTACTCCTTTTTATTATAGTTCCATTTTTTATTTTGGGTATCTACGATGTGACTCAAAAGAAAAAAACCGTACTGCGACTGTATCCTGTCATCGGCCATATTCGTTATATGCTGGAATACATTCGCCCAGAAATCCAACAATATTTTATTGAGTCTGATACCAACGGCATGCCCATTAGTCGTGAATTTAGAACCTTGGTCTATCAACGTGCAAAAGGCGCGCGCGATACACGACCTTTCGGCACCGTATTTGATGTTAATCGTCAAGGCTACGAGTGGATAAATCACTCTCTGTCACCCCATAAAAGCCCTGAAAAAAACCCGCGGATTGTTTTTGGCGAAAACAACTGCAGTCAACCTTATTCGGCATCACCTTTGAATATTTCCGCTATGAGTTACGGTGCCTTAAGTAAAGCTGCAATTATGGCCTTGAACAAAGGTGCCAAAGCAGGCAATTTTGCGCACAATACAGGTGAAGGCGGTGTCAGCCCGTATCATCTGAAACACGGAGGTGATTTAATCTGGCAGATCGGAACCGGCTATTTCGGTTGTCGAAGCCCAGACGGCGGTTTTAGTGAAGAAGGATTTACTAAAATGGCAACCCGAAACTCGATAAAAATGATTGAGATAAAACTATCTCAAGGCGCCAAACCCGGACACGGCGGCATCTTACCAGCGGCAAAGGTTACACAGGAAATAGCTGACATCCGCCACGTGGAAATGGGCGAGGATGTTATTTCACCGCCAACCCACAGCGAATTCTCAAATGCCATAGGTCTGCTTGAATTTGTCGCAAAGCTACGTAAAGCATCCGCTGGAAAACCCGTTGGCTTTAAGCTGTGCATTGGCCTGAAAGTCGAATTCCTTTCAATATGTAAGGCAATGCTTGAAACCGGCATCAGTCCCGATTTTATCACCGTGGATGGCTCCGAAGGTGGTACAGGCGCGGCGCCCATTGAATTTACCAATTCTGTGGGAATGCCACTAATCGATGCAGTCAACTTCGTTAATAGTGCCCTATTAGGTGTTGGATTAAGAAGCAAAATCAAGCTAATAGCAGCGGGGAAAGTCATCTCTGCTTTCCAGATGATTAAAATCATGGCACTGGGAGCGGATACTGTCAATTCGGCTCGTGGTATGATGTTCGCACTTGGGTGCATTCAGTCTAGGCACTGCAACACTGACGCCTGCCCTACGGGTATAGCCACGCAGAACCCAGCCCGCTACAATGCAGTTAATATCAACGATAAAAGCCAACGAGTAGCACAATTTCATAGGTCAATGATTCACCATCTGGTTGATTTACTGACTGCAGCAGGTCTCGGTCATTCGGATGAAGTTAAACCGCATCACATCAATCGACGGGTAAGCGGTGCTGAAATAAAGAGCTACAATGAAATATATGAGCCGCTAAAAAACAAGTGCCTGTTAGATACTGCAACGATTCCAGCAACATGGCAACAAAATTGGGAGGCCGCAAATGCCGATGCCTGGTGAGCCAGCAAGTAACTGACTGAGCGAGTTGTAAATCAAAGAGTTACGTGTCATTATTTGTGTTCTTTACAATCGGTTTACAAATCTTCGAAACAGTTTGCTGGACTGGTAGAAAAGAGAGTTGTAGTATGATTGCAAGACTCGCGATTGGCGAGAAGTGAATACAACCTTTTAAAATCGCCCCAAGGAGATTCATTGCAGATCCGTTCTGAACATCATGGGGCTCCCCCCGACCTTAGCACCACTCCCGAGCTGCTGCTGCACCATGCTTTAATACGTGGTGATCAAACCGCAATGCGCGAAAAAGAATACGGTATCTGGCAATCGTGGACATGGTTTGAGATGAAAAACGAGATATTGGCACTCGCCAATGGCTTGGCATCCATCAATTTCAAGCGTGGTGATAAACTCGGTATAATCGGTGCGAATCGTCCGCAACTCTATTGGGCCATGTGTGCAGCACAATGCCTGGGCGGGATCCCGGTTCCATTGTATAAAGATATGGTCGCTGATGAGTTGCAATATGTGCTTGCTCATGCCGGTGTTCAAATGGTTCTGGCCGAAGACCAGGAACAGGTTGATAAGGTAATGGAGGTTCAGTCAAGCTGTCCTGAGTTGCAGCAGCTTATTTATGATGATTCCCGAGGCATGCGTGACTACGATCATTCCCACCTGCACAGCTTTGATTCAATACAGGCTTGCGGGCGTGAGTTTGGCAAAAAAAATCCATCATTTCTGCAAGATGAAATGGCCAAAAACGCGGGTGGAGATATAGGTATTTTTCTCTATACATCAGGCACCACGGGCAAGCCAAAAGGTGTGGTACTGAGCAACGACAACATTCTTATTACAGCCCGTAATACAGTCATACACGATCAGCTGACATCGCATGAAGAAACCCTGTCGTATCTGCCACTGGCATGGGTGGGTGATCATATTTTTTCTTATGGACAGGCTTACATTGCGGGCTATTGTGTAAACTGCCCTGAAGATGAATCCACTGTCGCTACCGACATGCGTGAAATTGGCCCAACCTATTATTTCGCCCCACCGAGGATCTTTGAAAATATGCTCACCAGCGTGAGTATTCGTATGGAGGATGCCAGCCCGATAAAACAAAAACTGTTCCATTATTTTATGAATCTGGCAAAAAAAACCGGCATTGCTCTGGTCAATGGTGAAAAAGTATCACTGCTTGAAAGAGCAAAACACTGGGTTGGCAATGGCTTAATCTATGGACCATTAAAAAATACCCTGGGTCTGAGCAAAATTCGGATTGCCTACACGGCAGGCGAGGCGATTGGGCCAGAGATATTTGAATTCTATCGCTCACTCGGCATCAATATCAAACAGCTTTATGGTCAGACTGAAGCATCCGTTTATATCACCATTCAACCCGATGGTGAAGTATACGCAGATACAGTCGGTAAACCGGCACCTGAGGTTGAGGTGAAAATCGCCGACGATGGTGAGGTTATTTACACCAGTCCTGGTGTTTTTCTGGAGTATTTTAAAAATGCTCAGGCCACACGGGATACAAAAACTGCAGACAACTGGGTACACACAGGTGATGCCGGCTACTTTGATGAGCGTGGTCATCTTAAAATAATCGATAGAGCCAAAGATGTCGGCAAACTCAATAACGGATCAATGTTTGCGCCCAAGTATATCGAGAATAAACTCAAATTCTTCTCCCAAATTCAGGAAGCCGTAGCATTTGGTGATGAAAGAGACTTTGTCACAGCCTTTATTAATATTGACCTCGAAGCGATCAGTAACTGGGCTGAGCGAAACAACATCGCCTACGCCAGCTATCAGGAATTAGCCGCTAACGAGCAGGTTTATGGGATGATTCTCAATAACATCGAACAGGTCAACCAGGACTTGGCCTGCGACCCACACCTTGCCGGAGCACAAATCAACCGCTTTCTTATTCTGCACAAAGAACTTGATGCGGACGACGGTGAACTGACCCGTACACGAAAAGTCAGGCGGCGAATTGTTTTGGATAAATACGCTGTGCTTATCGATGCTCTTTACAGCGGCAAAGATCACTGCTTCATACGCACGGAAGTCACCTTTGAGGATGGTCGGAAAGGTGCCATTGAAGGCGATCTGATGATCAAGAATGTCACTCACTTTGAAACGCTGACAAAAGCAGGTTGAAGTGATGACAAGCCCTCACTCTGTGTCTGATCCAGTTCTTGAAGTGAAAAATATCTCGTTGTCATTTGGTGGGGTGAATGCACTGTCCGACATCAGTTTTGATATTCAAGAAGGTGAAATCCGCGCCATCATCGGACCCAACGGTGCAGGCAAAAGCTCCATGCTAAATGTGATTAGTGGTTTTTACCACCCACAACAGGGCGAAATTTGGTTTAGAGGGGAAAAACGTCCCCCCATGAAACCCTATCAGGTCGCTCGTCAGGGTATAGCGCGAACATTTCAGAATATTGCACTATTTAAAGGCATGAGCACCATCGATAATCTGATGACCGGGCGCACTAATCACATGAAGGCCAATATATTATGGCAGGCGATATGGAAAGGTCCTGCCGAACGCGAGGAGATCAGCCATCGTGAGCGCGTCGAGCATGTCATTGATTTTCTTGAAATTCAGGCCATTCGCAAAACCCCGGTCGGACGCCTGTCTTATGGCTTGCAGAAACGGGTCGAATTGGGCCGCGCCCTTGCGGCTGACGCACAGCTTTTGTTACTGGATGAGCCTATGGCGGGCATGAACCTGGAAGAAAAGGAGGACATGAGCCGCTTTATTATCGATGTTAACGAAGAATTTTCTACCACTATCGTCTTAATTGAGCATGATATGAGTGTGGTGATGGATTTGTCTGATCGTGTGGTAGTGCTGGACTATGGTCGTAAGCTCGCCGATGGTGTGCCCGCCGATGTGCGCAACGATCCACAGGTTATAGATGCCTATCTGGGGGTCAGTCATGGTGATTGAGCAAATTAGAGAAATATTATCGAGATGAGTGTCGCCCTGCTCAATATTATCGAAATTATATTAAATGGTCTGATGACAGGTGTGATGTATTCACTGGTGGCTTTAGGCTTTGTTTTAATTTTCAAAGCGTCTGGCATATTCAATTATGCGCAAGGCGTAATGGCGCTATTCGCAGCATTAACGTTAGTCGGATTTCAGACAGGCCAAATACCTTTTTCCCATCTAATCAACGCGACTTTCGGCAGTAATGTACATCACTGGGGATCTGGTGTACCCGCTGCACTCGCTATACTGCTAACGATAGCGATGATGATTCTATTCGCCTGGCTATTCGAGCGAATAGTACTCAAACACATGGTTAATCAAGAACCGATTATCCTGTTTATGGCCACCATCGGACTGGCCTATTTTATGGAAGGGTTTGGTGATCTCATGTGGGGGGCGGATATTAAAGCACTGGATTTAGGTATCCCGTCGGGCGGATCTTTCTGGTTGGAAGATGTAACCCGTACCTGGGCATCCTCTGGCTCTGACTATTATGGTATGTATATCGATGTACTTGATGTCTGGGCCACTGTCATTGCCATTATTCTGGTCGTGGCACTGACGTTATTTTCCCAATACACACGTATAGGCCGGGCATTAAGAGCGGTTGCGGATGACCATCAGGCCGCTATGACGGTAGGGATATCGCTAAGAACCATCTGGGTGATTGTCTGGTCAATAGCCGGCATAGTGGCATTGGTTGCTGGCATTATGTGGGGTTCAAAATCGGGTGTACAATTTTCTCTTTCTCTGATTGCATTAAAGGCCCTGCCCGTGCTTATACTCGGCGGTTTTACGTCCATTCCCGGTGCAATCATCGGCGGGCTTATTATCGGTGTTGGAGAAAAATTATTTGAATACGGCATCGGACCCTTAATCGGCGGCGCCACTGAAAACTGGTTTGCCTATGTCTTAGCCCTTGGCTTTTTACTGTTCAGGCCGCAAGGTTTATTTGGAGAGAAAATAATTGAACGAGTATGAACCAAGGGCAAAATATACCAAGACCCTATAATTTGAATGAATTCCACTAAGTGCGAAATTATCTGAGAACTAAATAATGTTATATCGCGAAGCCGGCGACTTTAAAACAAGCTACGTTAAAGATCAGCAGATTTTTCAAATCAAGCTGGATCGCTGGGCTTTTTGGGCGGTACTTGCTTTTGCTTTTCTGATTGTACCTTTCCTGATCAACGATTATTGGGAAAAGTCCGTGTTAATTCCCTTTCTCGTCTGGTCGATGGCCGCATTGGGTCTGAATATTCTGACAGGTTACTGTGGGCAACTCAGCCTCGGTACAGGTGGTTTTATGGCAGTAGGTGCCTATGCCTCATTTAAACTGATCACCGCCTTTCCTGAATTAAACCTGCTCCTGACCGTTGTTCTATCGGGAGGGATAACGGCTATTGTCGGTATTTTTTTTGGTATACCCAGCCTTCGAATCAAGGGCTTCTATCTTGCAGTTGCGACACTCGCCGCGCAGTTTTTTCTGATCTGGTTATTTAACAAAGTACCGTGGTTTTACAACTATTCAGCCACTGGCATGATTACCGTGCCTCAACGCAGTTTTTTTGGCATTCAGATTACTGGCGCAACTGCCCAACCCTGGGCAACCTATTTATTTTGCCTGACGGTGGTTACGGTGTTTGCTTTTATTGCCAAAAATTTCACACGCGGGCGTTTAGGCCGGTCATGGATGGCTATTCGTGATATGGACATTGCCGCTGAAATTATTGGTGTACCACCGTTAAGTACAAAGTTGACCGCCTTTGCAGTTAGCTCTTTTTACATAGGTATATCAGGCGCCTTACTGTTTTTAGTATACTTCGGCAGCGTAGAGCCAACAGAAGCCTTTGGCATAGACAAATCGTTTCTGGTGTTGTTTATGATTATCATCGGGGGACTGGGTAGCATTCTAGGCTCTTTTTTAGGCGCGGCTTTTATGGTATTAATGCCCGTGCTGTTAAAAAATATCATGGTCGGTGGCTTCGGCTGGCCAGCAGATTTGGCAGCTCACATCGAGCTTTTGCTGATCGGTGCATTAATTATGTTTTTTCTGGTCGTGGAGCCACACGGCCTCGCCCAGATCTGGCGGATAACTAAAGAGAAATTACGGCTTTGGCCATTCCCGCATTAATTCAGGTAACGCCCATCATATAATCTCTGGGTATAACTTGAGAAGTTATTTTAATTAGAACCACTTGGAGGCAGGAAATGAGAATAAATAAAGTAATAGGTGCTGCATTAGCAGCTATAGTGATGATCGGTTCAATGCCGGTATCCGCTGAGCTGGTGTTTCCCATGCTCAGCTATCGAACCGGGCCATACGGCCCCAACGGCACTGAATTTGCCGATGGTTATGCTGACTATTTTACTTTGCTGAATGAGCGTGACGGTGGCATTGGAGGCGTTAAAGTAATATCTCCTGAATGCGAAACCGCTTATAATACGCAAAAAGGTGTGGAGTGTTATGAATCTACCAAAGGCGATGGTGCCTTATTGTATCAGCCACTGTCTACAGGTATCACTTATCAACTGATCCCCAAAGTTACTGCTGACGACATCCCTTTGCACTCGATGGGCTACGGTCGGACATCAGCAGCAAACGGTAAAATATTCAGCCATATATTCAACTATCCCGGCAACTATTGGGACGCGGCATCGATCATTATCAAACACATTCTTGACCAGGAAGGTGGTAATGTGAAAGGCAAGAAGATTGCCCTTGTATATCACAACTCTGCCTACGGCAAGGAACCCATTCGAACGCTGGAAGAACTAGCCAAAAAACACGGCTATGAGCTAACCCTGCTGGCAGTTGATCATCCCGGTCAGGAACAAAAATCCCAATGGCTGCAAATCCGCCGTGATCGCCCGGATTACGTGCTCATGTGGGGTTGGGGCGTTATGAACCAGGTTGCAATAAAAGAGGCGTCTAACATCCGCTATCCGATGGATCATTTTATTGGTGTATGGTGGTCAGCCTCTGAAAATGATGTATTACCTGCCGGTGCAGGTGCAAATGGCTACAAAGCCATTGCCATGCATGGTGTGGGTTCTGACTTTCCTGTTTATGCTGATCTGAAAAAATACGTTGTTGATGCTGGAAAAACGGCGGGTGATGGCACCAAGCTTGGTACAGTCTTGTATAATCGAGGCATGTATGCGGCAATGCTGGCAGCAGAAGCAGCTGCTACGGCGCAGAAGCTGAGCGGCAGAAAAGATATCACCGCACATGATATGCGAGACGGGATGGAGGCATTGGAAGTGAGTAGCGCCCGCTTAGCTGAATTGGGTTTGCCCGACTTTGCTCCTGAAATTAAAGTCAGCTGCGAAAATCACGGTGGCCCCGGTTTGGGCGCAATCCAGCAATGGGATGCAACCGCCAAAAAGTGGAATTTAATCACTGACTTTGTTGCTTCTGATCGAGATGTACTGGATCCATTGATCGCTGAAGATTCTGCAGCCTATGCTAAAGAAAATAACATTACTGAAAGGGCTTGTAGTTCTTAACGGTGAGGTAAGGGATAAATAGAACCCGGATTGTACATTCGAACCCGGTGTTCTTTTCGAGAATTCAGGAGGTGGAGTCCATCGGGATTCCACCTCCTGGACTATAAATAATTATTTCGATTTGAGAATTTTTATAATATCTGATCGATTTATTTCCTAGACGATCTAGGTTTCCTGTAAATCATTAAATTATCTACTAACTAAATTCGATCAACTATGTCAGACAATATCGTTCTAAGCGTTAAGAACATAGAAGTGATCTACGATCACGTAATCCTGGTCCTCAAAGGTGTCTCCCTGGACGTGCCTGAAGGCGGGATTGTCGCACTACTGGGAGCGAATGGCGCAGGTAAAACCACGACAATAAAGGCAATTTCCAATCTGCTGCGCTCTGAACGCGGCGAAGTCACAAAGGGCACCATCGAATATATGGGTGATCGGGTGGACAGTCTTAATCCAGCTGAATTGGTTAATCGTGGCGTTGTTCAGGTTATGGAAGGCAGACATTGCTTCGAGCATCTAACCGTTGAAGAGAATTTGCTTACAGGTGCATATATTCGCAAAGACGGTCGTCGGGCTATCGCTAAAGACCTGGATAAAGTCTACGGCTACTTTCCACGTCTGCGTGAACGGAAAAAAAGCCTGGCTGGTTATACATCAGGCGGTGAACAGCAAATGATTGCCGTCGGGCGCGCCCTGATGGCAAAACCAAAAGTTGTTCTGCTGGATGAGCCTTCAATGGGTCTTGCACCGCAACTGGTGGTGGAAATATTCGAAATTGTTAAAACCTTAAACGAATCGGAAGGTGTGACTTTTTTGCTTGCCGAGCAAAATACTAACGTGGCACTACGATATGCGACTTATGGGTATATTCTTGAGAATGGCCGAGTCGTTATGGATGGGGAAGCAAAAGATTTACAAAATAACGAAGATGTTAAGGAATTTTACCTCGGTGTAAGTGGTGGCGAACGCAAGAGTTTTAGGGATGTTAAGCAGTATCGGCGGCGCAAGCGCTGGCTGTCCTAGTGTGTAGTATTATTTTCTAAGGCGCCAGAGGTCAGATTTTAGTGGCGTCTTCGAGAAGTATTTATTGACAGGGAATCCAGTAAAAAAGTGATGTCCGCAAGAATGCGGACATCAAGCTCACGGGGACGTACTTACAGTGTCTTTCTAGTCCCGTACTCTATCTACCTTATATCGTTGGCCACGGGACCAACAACCAACCAGCTTACTTTTTAACAGCTTTACTTACCCTCACCCGTTTATTAGATCTCCCCGTACTGCGTCTTCGCGCTTTCTTTTTCGTCACAACCTGGGCTTTTGATTTGCTTTGGTTGCTGGAACGTGTCGCCGACGAAGAAAAAGAAATAGTCAGTTTAAAACCTTCAATCGATCCAATATCGCGTCTGGCTTCATCTTTGACTTTAAGTACCCATTGCCCTAAACATGATTTGTCTCGTAACTTGGCCAATGCCTCATGAGAGGTTGATCGATAGGTTTGTTGCAAATTATCACGGCTACCTCCCTTGCGTTGTTGCAGGATAACAGGGCTGCTTATTGCTGGGGTTTCCAATGAAATTACAAGATCGCCGATGTACGAATGCAAAATATCAACCTCGACAAATACATCAGCAATCTGCGCATCTTCTTGAACATGTAAGCTGACGCTTGCCTCCCCTAAATCGGGAATAGGCGTTGAAACGACTCGACCGATTTCAATATTATCACGTAACAAGGGCTTTGCCAGCTCAACCGCCCTGAGTGCATTCACCCGACCATAGCCATATAACGGGCTGTGCCCATTTGCATCGTAGTCACCATTGGACTGATCAATTTTATCGCATGAACGTTTGAGAATTTCTCGCACCTCCAACCAATCCAGCTGTGGATTCATATTGAGAATGAGCGCACAAACTCCGGCTACACCCGGGCAAGAACTAGATGTACCGCCAAAAGAATTCGTGTAGTTTCCGCTTATATCCCCGTCACTTTGATCTGCTCCGCTGTTATAGCCTATTGCGCCGTGCCGGTCTGTCGTCCAGATTCCCGTCGTTAGTGGCTCTGGGTGAGAAAATCGGGGAAACCCCGAATCACTACTTGGAAATGAGCACCATACTGATTCTCCAAAATCACTGTAAACACTTCTTGCTCCACGATCATTACAAGCCGCAACCGCAATGACTTGCGCATGACTTGCATAGCCATCATTCTCTACGCTTTCATTTCCATTTCCTGCAGCAAAAAGAATAACGCAGCCAAGCCCATTCCTGCCATGGGTAACCGCGTAATTCATAACGTCCCGGGTACTATCAGGCAAAGGAACAAAAACATCATGTCGAGGATCACTTGGCTCAAACCAACGTCCATCAGGTGGCCCCCAGCTACAAGAGATTACGTCAGCCCCATTATCCACAGCCCATTTAAAAGCATTAGCCTCAACCATAGAGCCAAGATTAGCAGTCAGACGTATAGCCATTAGCTTTGCATCCGGTGCCACACCAACGGCACCATTTACACCAGAAGCGCAAGCAACCCCCGCACATGCCGTTCCGTGATTATCAAAATGCTCGGGGGCAAATCTGTCACGAGGTCGTGGGTCATTGCTGCCACTCATTGCGTCTAGGGGAGCTGTAATTTTACCGGGAACAGAAAACTCGGTGTGATCAATATCAACGCCATCATCGATAACGGCGATGATTGTACCCACACCCCGTGAATGCGTATGTGCGGCATCGACATGTGCATGCTGGTTGATTAGCATGCCATCAACTACAGTAGACGCCAAATGCCATTGCTGTGGAAAAAACGCCTTGCGATGTCTTTGACGAACCAATTCAGGATGACAGACCTCTACGTCGGGTCGTTCTAAAAGTGTCAGTGCCATATCAAAAACCTTTTGCCCTGTTCCTTCTGTCGCCTGCACAAAATAAGAATTAGTGGCAAACTCTAACTTTTGCTTAATGATCAGAGCAGACTCACGAATTATAGTCTCACACTCATTCGCATCTAAGTGATCGGAAAAGCGCAGATAGATATTTTCTGTATAGAGTATCGGTTCCTTGCTCTGGGTATCGATAAGAACACCACCTGCAAAACGAATATCCGGATAAGAACGCAAAGCTGTTTTGCGCGATGTCGTAGCAGACTTACGTTCATTTCGAGGAACACGATACACTTCAACCCCAGCCTCTGGAAATTGCGTAACCAGCTCGCAACCTGACAATTCACTCTCGATGGGTTCTCTTACATTTGAGCGTGAGCCGATTGGTTTCTGAGATCTTGTTCTGATTGCAATGAGGTCCTTGCTTTTATCGAGTGAAAGTTGATACCCGTTTTCACCACCATATTTGACAATTGGCATTATATGACCCTCACATCAGATATTAGTAATTTAAATAACATAGGCTTTATTCAAAGACCCACATTATTGACCATATAATTTATGTTATTGATGTACCGTGAATGTTCTGTTACTTAAGAGTCATTAATACGTGAAAGTGTTAAGCGTGAAGGTCAGCAATCAGATAGTTGCGCTTTTTACTCTGGCCTTAAAAAATGAATTACCCCGGCATGAGAAATAATAGGTTCGGACTTACGATTACCATACAAACTATGGAAACAGCATTTCAAATCAACCCTTGTTTCATCAAGTAGATAATTGCAGTTACTGACACCAGTGAAAAAACCGTGGAAATAACCACAGCACTTGATGCACGCTCCTCCCACACCTTGTATTGCTGTGCGATCACGAAAACATTGGTAGCCGAAGGCAATGCAGCAAGCAGTATTGCTGAATACAACCAAACTGGGTTGACGTTTGGTATCGCACTGATAGCAAGAAACATGAAAAATGGGTGGAACAGGAGTTTTACGGGCACCAGGAACACAAGCTCAGCCGGTATTTTCTTGAGAGGTCGAAGGGCTGCAGTCACACCCATTGTGAACAGGGCGCAAGGTGCAGCAGCAGTGGATAACATCAGCAGTAATTGATCAACAGGTTGTGGTGGTTGGTACTCGAAACCGGCGGCAGTCACCCCTGCAATGGTGGCAAGTATAAACGGATGGGTCAGGATCTTTTTTACAATTTCTGCCAGCAGCGACAGTAATCGTCTTTTTTGTTGATCGCCCAAAGCCATTAACAAAGGTGCGAGTGTAAAGTGCATGGAATTATCCACACAGAATATCAGCGCAACGGGAACACCCGCCTCGGGTCCAAGGGCGGCTATGGCGAGCGGCGGCCCCATATAACCGATATTGCCATAGGCGCCTGCAAAACCTTGAATGGTCGCAATGCGAGTTCCGCCACGCATGAGAACGTGTGCAAAAATAAAGCTGATGATAAAAACAAAAAGCGTGACTGACGTTGTGCCGATTAAAAACTGGCTATTTGCGAACTCGTGTAGGGGTGTGCGTGACAATATTCGAAAGAATAATGCAGGCAATGAAATGTATACGATGAAAAAGTTAAGCCACGCGAGTCCCGCCAGCGGTATCTTTCGCCAACGCGCACTCAGATAACCTAGCAGAATTAAACCGAATAGTGGCAGAACCAGATTAAGAACCTGAAGCATGTGTTAACAAGCAACTTTCTGAATTTGTGGGCTAATGTGCAATTTCCTGAGTCGGGTTTAAAAAAAGTTTTTTAGATAAGAAACCTGTGGTTGTCACTTAATCAACTTCAAACATTGCATAGTAATGAAAATAGCTGCCCTCAAAGCGTAATCTCAATACGATTATCCTCAGGGTCCAATACCACACTCTCATAATAACCGTCGCCGGTTTTTCTTGGTCCATCAATAACCTCATAGCCATCCATTGCCAGCTCACGGGTTAGCGCGTCAACTTTATCAATGCTGCCAACTGAAATAGCCATATGAATAAAACCGATAAACTGTTTGTAGGGATCATCTGCAGAATCGGGTATGCAGGGCATTTGCATAATCTCCAGCCGGCAACCCGAATGAAAATTCAGGAAGTAGGATGAAAATTCCTTTCCTTTATTTTTATATTTATCGTTAGCAGTCGCCGCAAAGTACTTTTCGTAGAAGCACTTTAACATTTCTATATCTCTGGCCCAAATGGCAATATGTTCAATTTTCATATTTCTTTACCTGATCTATTTTCACGACAAGCAAATTCTCTACTTCAGATTATTTGCCAATCCTTGGCAACATCTACCCCCATAACTTACACAGTGGCACGCCCCGTTACAATAATCATTTTCCGCAGAGTGCCTCAAGCGAAAATCCAGGATTGCTTACGCCCTGAATGGCGTGTATGTTAGAAAACGCAGGAGTAGTTTTTCTATGAATTCAAGAGCTTGCGCCTCATATTGCCAGAAAGGCAAGCCTCAGCCATAACCGACCTTTAGATCCTCAAGCTGATGAGATAAGTTAAAATAGTAAACCTGTTTTATTCTGCCTAAAAACTGTGCGAAAGAATAAGACTACCCCAAACAGGTGAATTACTATCGGGTTTGTCAATCTCTTGAGTTCTTGCGCGAATGACAAAACTCATACCCCAACCGTCAACACGGCGATAACTTATGCCAATCCAGCCCTCTTCCACCAGATGATGTAATTCATCACTATCAAAGGTCACGGCTGAATCTCTAAACTGGCCTTGAAGAATGGAGTTATAGAATCGAAACTTTGCACTAACACCACCCCATAAAAAAAATTCTGACTCCATATTAGTACTTGATAGTAAGGATTGTGTACTGCCCAGACTGATATAATCTGATTGATGCGGTGTAAACGTCCACCAGGAAGAGTATATTTTTCCCCAGCGAAAACTAAGTGATGCGCCTACGTCACTTGAAAAGCCTACACTGGCCTCCAAACCGCCTAATAAATCAAAGCCGTATTGTGTTGATTGAGAAGTGGTTAAAGACTTTTGCAGACCAATTGAATAGCGAAATGTGGGTTCCCCGCCTTCTGATATCTGATTGTCCCATCCTTGAGGTTCGGTTCCATCCACTGAAGAATGGGCTGCTGAGTGAAACCATTCACCCACAGGCAAGCCTAAAAAACCTACGGCCAACGCCGATTGATAGAGCAGTGAGGTCTTTGGCAGGATCGTTTGTCTGGTGTTAGCAACAAATAGCAAATTTGCATAAGGATGGTCATCTGGAATTGGGTCAGATCTCACAATATTCTGCGGTGTGAACAATGAAAGCCCTAACTCTATCGAGTGCTTGCTAATTGCGGGCTTTTGCGCATGCAATCTTGCCATGCCTGTCAAGCTGTCTATAGCCGACAACCCAATCCAATAGTCTCTCACCTTTTTGCCACTTAGTGTATAGGCTATACCACCTGTGTAATCACGGTCATTGCTGGCACCACTGAGCAAGTCATTATCCAGATAGAACTGCCAACCGGAATAGGCCGGCTCCACCAACGGATTGATGATGGAATCATTGATAACGACAGAATTGTTGTTATCTTTTAATTGTGTTGACCATACAGTATTGCTGGTAGAAATCGCAAACACTGCAAATACCATTTTCGAAACTATCCTTTTTAAATTTTGCATTGTCTAATAATTCAGCGCGCTGTTTTTGTTATTAGCCTGATATGTGAGTTGATTTTTACAACTATTTAGAGGAATAATCGATCATAAGTTGCATTGAATAAGCGGTTTCTATAAATTTAATCCTGCAACCTTCCATCCTTGCGCTCAAAGCGATACATCAAGGGCTGGGCTTTGAAAATTAAATATCTGCCCGCAGACTGGCAGTGTGATTGGATTCCTAAAAGCAGATAAAATCATAAAAACTCCAACTCTCGGAGCCTGTTAACCCGACTGAATGCTGATTGGTATGACGAACCTTCCATAGAATAAGTCACTGTGCCCGGATAAGCAATTCATCATATCGATATTGTATGACGAATAAGATCCAATTGTAATAAATCAAGGCAAAAACGATCAGAAACTGGTTTTTCCTTGCAGTATCCTGATTATACTGTATCTTAAGTTAAGTGCCTGCTTTCAATCCTACAATTTAGTCAGTGCATACTGACAAAAAACAGGCTGTCTCTGGAAGCAGGATTATCCTGATTTTGTCAACACGGGAAACAAGAATATGGCCGAAGACAAAAATGTTGTCTATAACAACAATGTGAAGGCAGTGTGCGATGCGCATAATGAAAACATTGTCAGTAACCTGATTAAACACCTGGGCATTGCATTACGTTCTTCGAAGGACGCGGCGATTGTAGCCTGCTCAGATAAATCCGAGCTTGACCGCATCAAAAACGGTTTTATGAAAAAGAAACTGGGACTGACGGCTGATGACGCAGAATTGAATAAAGCCTTAAAGGAAGTGTGCGAGAAAATGGGCTCAAGCAACAAAAGCAAGTGCCGCGTCGCATTTTATTACCTGTTGGTTGAAAAATTTGGCAAACAAGCAGATTTCGCTTAAATTCAGAGAAAATGTAAAATTATATATTAAGGTCTTTATAGCTTTTAGTGCAATTGCGGGTTCATGCGCCAAGCATTGAATGTTGAGGAATAGCGGCTGCTAGCAGCCTCTTGGAAAAGTCTCTGATGAGTATCAGGCGGAATGTGTCACCCAGTTCGACACATTCCGTGACACATCACTTCTTAATGCTATTGTATTGGGCTTGTAGAGAATGACACAGAATTTTTAATACTACTCCCAAAAAAGAAAAAGCTTCCGCAGAACACTGGGGAAGCACTTTCACAATTAACGTCGATGCTCTTTTTATCACGCTGCCTAATATGTCTAACAACTAATTCACATCAATACTACATCTTTAAGTTACTCCGACTACTAAATGATAATATAGATACGTTCGCAATTCAAGCTAGTTTCTCATATACAACTTGCCCAGATATGATAGCGGCAGTAATAAATGAGTTGGGTTTTTCACGCTCCCTTTCTATTTCAGACTCTGAATACACCAATACATCTGCTTTGATAGACAACTCATTAGAATATGATGTAACTGAAGTTTTTATATATCTTTTTATAAATAGATCTTCTGAGATTACTAACAAATCAATATCACTGAAACTATTAGCGCTATCATTAGACATAGAACCAAACAGTATTATCCTTTCAGGTTCAGAAATCGCCACCGTATAATCAACAATTCTTAGTATCGTCCGTTTCAAAATACTTTAAATTCCTAATTGAAAGAGGATAAATACATCATCAATTTTGCTATCATCCAGTGACTTAAAATTACCATCACTCTCTACTTTTAATAGCAACTTAATCTCTCCGGTTGGGCTAGGTTGAGATCCTGGTGCAAATTCTTCCGAACTATGATGTACCTCATTAATGCTTGGGTCTTTGTCTATGAGTACATCAGCCAGAGGATTAGCATTTGTAACTGTAATATTTGCGATGTACTTTTCATTAATACTGCTTTCCACATAAACATCCATTCTCTTTATTTTCATAGCCGCAAGTTTTCCACGAATAAAGAATGGAAAATGTTCTTGAGTTAGCGTCACAACAAACTCTTGATTATTTCCCCCTTCAGGATTCAAAAACCTGTACCACTCTGATTCAAATTCATGCTTGAGGCTAAATAATCTTGCTGATTGATTTGGTAATTTATCCTGTACAGCAGCTAATGCTTCTTTAGCCAAACCTCCATTACGCGAGGTATAACTGATATGTAAAATAACATCAGACAGTGAAGCAAAGTCAAAATAGTTATTCTCGATTGGCATGTTTATTTGCCAATCACTGATAACACCTGCACCTTCAAAAGGTAGATATCGCTCATCATTAAAATTCAATTCAAACATACCGCTATCATTTTGAGCATGACTAGTTGCAATAGAAGAAATCGCTCCGAACATTGTATTAAAGCGTGTATCATCCTCCTGCTTTTCATAGTCACCGCCTAACAACGTCGAGTTTATGCGTGTTTCATTTCTTAATAATGAAAGCGTACAATTGATACTGGTATAAGGCCCCGTTATACAGGGAATACTTAGCGTTACATTTTTTATTCGCCTCATATAATGACCAGGATAATCCATATCAAATAACCATTCTGGCAAGGTCAGTAAACATGTTCCTGTTTGCTTAAGAGTAATCAAGCTTAGGGGGATCATTTGCGCCAATGAAATATGCTTGGTAATTTCATACTCTCGTCGATTCTGATTTATGTATTCTGCTTCTAATCTTCGCAGATCAGCCATCAATTTATCACCCGATAGCAAGCCTTTCTTCAAGCTATCCCAGTAACCAAATTGTATGATATTAGAATTACTGACTCCAAGTTCATATTGGTAACACTTCTCAGCCTTTTTAGCCATATCGTAAGCAAGCTGATATGCCTGAAAATAAATAGTGGACACTTGAGTAATCATCCAACTATATAATTGCTCATTAGTGAATTTATTACGCATATAATCGTCTATTGTTTCAGCATTTTCTATCTGTAGCTCCTGATTCTCTAAATCTTTCTCGGCTATAGCTTGTCTTATTTCTGCTGCATTTATTTGAAATTGAATTTGATCTTTTTCAATGGTTGCTAATCTACCCTGAAAATCCCAGTCATCTTTCCTATTGATATAGGATCCAACAGTAGTAGACAAGGATGCTGCCTTATCCAAAGCTGTAGCAATGGATTGGATTGTTCGTACAGCCATCTCGGCACCATTTCCTATTTGTTGTCCGCCCATCGTTGCATTCACTGTTGGAGAACCTCCAAAACCTGCTGCTCCGGCCAAAAAATTGGGTATAAGCTTCAATCCTCCAGATACGATATAACCAGCAGCAATTGCACCATCAAGTACAAGTGAGATCCCATTAAGACCTAATGCCAATCCTTCCGGAATATTTACAAAATCTTTTCCTTCATAATAACTTCTCCTTTCTTCGGCAGACTCAAAACTTTTGTTTAAGCTACCAATTGTCTCAACGGCCTCATCAATCTGCTTTTTACGAACATCTTTAACAGCTTGAAGTAGCTGCATTTCATGTTGAGACCTCAGCAGAGAAAGATTTTCTATGTCTTTTTTCTCAAGGGCACTTAAAAGTCTATCTCCTAATATTTTAACTTCATTAGAAAAATCTACCGCTTTTTGTACAACAATCCTAAATCTGTAGAACGGTGTTGGCGCACTTAAATCATTTAACACGCTACCAAAATCCACTCCGCCAGCAGCTGCTTTTACCAAGAGAGCAGGATCAATAGGTGGTTCAAATAGAGGCAACTGTCGAACAATCCCTTGAATATTCATACAATGTCGAATTTTAAACAGTCGATCTTCCACGGTATCCCAATACTTACTCAAAAAATCATTATTGGGTATACAAAAATATAGAGTTTCAAGCTTAGGTATAGGCTCGCTGCCAGATGTCGATGGAATTACTGTTATTGGTAGTAGAGTATCCTCAATAACGACATCGACCTTTGCATTTCCAAAATCATCAAGATCTTTTTGTAACTCATTAAATGTAGCTTCCTTATGTTCAACATTAGGCACTTTCTGAGGACGATCACCAAGGATTTCGTGTGCCAACATATAGAGTAATGAAGCTTCATTGATTGATTCAATTGAGTCCCTTCTAAAAAGCATGTCACCCCAAGCGATTAAATTATCCAGATACTTCATCACCACATTTTTTTGATAAGCAACGGGGCGGTATCTTGCAATCACATGAGGTTTAAAAGGATTATTTCTCCAAGCCTTTAATTGTTCAGAATTTTCTTTTTGGCTTATATCCGACAAGATCGATTCAATTCGCTGATTACGATAGTCAGTAGAATTGTAATTAAAAAAGGGTTTTGTAACCCAGTATCGTTGAGGAGTAGGATAATCTTCAATATTTGTTGGATCAAAAATATAGTGGAACCAATGCATTGCATCTTCGAATTTCTGATTTTGCATAAGACGAGATGCAATCATTAAAGGAGCATGAAAGAAAAGCTCCCAGTTATATGTTGAATTGGCAGCCCCAAAAGAGAAGTCGACAATATCCTTGTTTTTCTGAGAAGTTTCTTCTTCACCACCCACTATGACCTTTGATGTTGGAAAATATGAGCCAAAACTAAACGTATTTTTGGGTTGAAACGACTCTGGTTTTTTTTGTATTTTCCTATTGAGTAAACCATCTATTCCATCTCGGTTAAACTCACGAATAAATAAAAGCGTATATGGATGATAAAAAGGAAGAAACCTATATTTACGATTCTTACTTATGAGCTGCCCATAGTTATTTAACCTTGTCTCCCATTCTGGTTTGATAAAAAAAGCACGCTGACTATCCTGATAAAACATTGGATGATCTTGTGACATTGTATTTAGTTGCAAGTCTTGTTGAGTAATAACCAGTTCAAATGGTGAGTTTGCACCTGCTAGTAAAGAAGAGGTGCTGCTATTTTCTAGTACTTTTAAAGATTTATTGTTTATTGAGTCATATCTATTATTGGTAAGACGAGTATTATTAAAATGCATACCATTTGGAAGCTTAAGACGCGGCCCATACTCATGAACAGGATCAAGCTCTTTAATCATTTCTCCATCACGTCCAAAATTATCATGCACATAATCATATGAATCATCTCCCCAGTCGGAGAAGACTCCAAGGACAGTATATTTCCCACCTAGTCCCTTTAACTTTACATCTTTAACATCACCATCAAAGACAAATGCTGATGAGTGCCAAGGCAAGTAAGTTTCATTAAAGTTATTTTTTGTCAGACGTGTTGGATTTTTCAATGATGGGCTGAAAACTAGTGGGTGATATGTATAAGGAACGTAACCTGATGGATTTAACTTCTTGTTTGGATCATAAAATACGCTATTGTTAAACTCTCTGGATGTAGATATATATATATCAAGATATAGCTCATTAAATTTAGATAGATAGTAGGGCTTTAAATTGTAAGAGTAGTGCGGTCTTTCCCAGGGATGTATCAGTTTTTGTTTGGAAATTTTCTTAGGTGTCCAACCACCTGGTTTCTTAAAACTCCATGCTAGCTGTACCTCTAATATTTTCAATGGTTCTGGAGCATCTGCGGGCCCGGTTGTAGGCTGTGCAGCAGGAACTTTTTTCACTTTCATTGGCTTTTCCATAAACTGCAACCAGAAGATATACAATTTGCGGTTATAAGCTACTGGCGTAATATGATCGCCAGTAATATCCACATCAATCTTTTCCCATGAACTCCAGGTGCTGTAATTCATATCATAGGTTCGATAATAATAGATATTAGGGATAGCCTTTGTTCTCCCTATCACATGAACGATATTGGTTTCATACCCATCTTCCGCAAGATTAAGATCCTCCATCTGATGATATAAACCACATACTTCTAGATGTGAAACCTCATCAACTTTGTGAAGATAATTCAGGAATGCTGTTTCAACATTTTTATTCGTAATTTCATTTTGTAGTAACTCATTTTCAAGTTCTTCAAAGAATGGGGACTTATCATCACGCAGTTCAGGCTCTATCCAATTCTCGGGATAAAAGAATACCTTTCGATTAGCTTCCCAAACCCTATAATTTTTCATCCATTTCCATTGTGACCATGCATTAGGGGAAGAACGATCATCCTTTTCACTTTGTGTAACCAGTACATACCTTTTCTCAAGATTGAGAAAGCAGCGTTGTACGAAAAGCTGAATAGAAGTTAATGCCTGTTTAATGCGAGAAGTGAGTTGACAAGCTCTCATCTCGACATCTATCAGAAAATATTTGTAAAGTGAATTTGAATCGACCCAGTAAAGCGGATTTGTAATCACTCCATTTTCAATCTCTGGGTCTTTATTTCTTTGTGAATCATCCAGTAGATAGGCAACAAGAGCTTCACGTTTCTTATTTCGTATCTCATCATGTAAAGGTGTTGCTTTTTCCAACCAATCATTTTGTTCATACTTTGATTTAACGCCTTGTCTAGCCTGAACTGATATATCTCTTTCTATTTCTGCATCAGAGTTAATAGTAGCCCAGTTAAACATCGTTTCTGCATCAACCCCGCTCAATTTTATTTGTTGAATACACTTTAATAAACGGAAGTATAGTTTGGCTTCGGTATAATCTAGATTCCCAGCAATATGTTGTATCTTTAAACCTTCATGAAGTTGAGATATATCCTCTAATTCCCATTGCGTTAATTTTGCAATTTCTGCAATTATGTCTTCTTTCGAGTTAGCAGCATCTGTAGCCAAATCAAGAACACTTCGAATTGATGCATCCTCTGGTTCAGGAAACAGAGACTTAAACTTAATGAAAAGAAATAAGTTATGCCATTTTTCATAATCATTAGCAGCAGCTAATGTTGAAATAGGTAAAACTGAAAAATCAACTACGTTCACTGCACCATGATTATTAATAAACCACTTTAAGTTCTTAAATCCTATATCCATGTTTGATACGAGCAAAGATATTTTATGCAACAAGGAGTAGGCATTAAAATAGTCAGGGAAGATAGATGAGTCTATATCCTTATAACTACCATCAGCTTGTTTCTCAATTAAATTTTCATTTCCTAATATCTCTAATAAAGACTCAGATCCAGGTGTAAGTGTTACGTCTTCCAGAATAACCTTCGCCTGCTCATTTGTTAAACCAAAGGAAATAGCTGAACTTGATATGATCTGATTTTTATTATTAGTAAGTAAATCCTCAATATTGGTCTGAATTAATTTTATTTTCTCTACCAAGACCATTTTATTATTATCAGTGGCAGAGGCCGTATCAAAATTGATTACGAAGCTGGTTTCCTCTACTGAAAAAGTTGCATTAGTAAAGTTTACCAGAGTGGATTCTAATAAGGATTTTAAAGGGTCAAGTGAACTAACCAACTGCGGAACAGTCATTGGAAGCAAAGCATCAGCATCAAAAGCAAGAATACTATTACGGTCAGCAAGGCTTAGTTCAAGCTGATCAATCTTCTCCTTACTAAGCTCAATGGTATTTCTTAACGATTCAATTAACTGAATAATTGAATCATCCCTTAATCCAGCGGATGAATCAGAGCTGTAATTTAAAATATAATCCAAATCGATTAGTGTTAGCCCAGAAGCCTTGATATCTCCGTAATGTTGGATTACTTCCAAGGTGGTCTCTATAGAGCTAAAAGGATCAGAATTATTAATGACACGCAAGTGCAAGAGTAGATCTTTAATACTTAGTTTTAAACTACGTGCCAGATAGGTATATCTGAATAACTGGGAAAGCGATTCTACAGACAATTGGCTATCTGTTTTCTCCTCTAATAAAACAAAATCTGACTGCTGCAATGCCAGTGATGACAAAATCGTAGAAACAGGAGAATATCCGTTATGTGGTGCAGCAGCATTCACTCCCAGGACAATACTGTTATTCAGAGCAATAGGATTACTGTCAACATCAAGTGCTTTGAAATGCTCATCTACTGGATTGGTTACGGCAAGACTCTGGAATAGTTGGTTGTATAACGGTTGAATAACAACATCGGGATTTTCGGGTTCTATTCTAACTTCACGGTTAATCTCATCATAAAATGTAAGAAGCGACTCAAAAGGTAATTTTAGGTTTCCCTGCAATTGATGAAAGTGTTTCAAATTAACCAATGTGTCTTTATTTATTTGCTTGCCTCCGATTTTTCGAATAAGCAAATCCAGTTTCCACATTTCCCACTCAGTATTTCTCCACAAGCGGAGAAAGCGATGAATCAAATCAAATTTACTGACTGTTAAGTTAGTCAATGTTTGTTGATTGACATCACAGGTATCAACGGGACGCTTTATTTTCGATACATTCGTCGCGGTTGGATCATTAACAAATTTAACCAATAGCAAGCCTAACAACTCTCGATAACTCAATTTAGCTCTGTCCATGAATCGAGCCACTGAAACATCCTTTTTCCTTATATCTGCCCCCCAGTATTTGTCTTGATCTGCGGCATTACTACGTTTAGTAGTGATTAAATCCTTTTCCTTAGCTGAAATGCCAAAATATTCAGCGGCTATTGAAGCATCATCAGGCTTTTTATTATTAGTATCTGACTTATCCTGAAAAGCCTCCATTAATTCATATCGGGGCACTCTTAAATGATTAAGGTAGGCACGAGTCTCCTCCTGCCATAAATTAAAAGAGCTATTAAGAGGATAATCAGCATTAGCAATCGTGTTGTATGCATCATTCTGAATATATTCAGGTGTTGCACGAAGTTCATTCTGAGATAGTGTTGTTTGATAAATAAAATCATTATTCTCAACTATATTGTTTTCAAGTATTTCGCAGACCAGATCAATATAAGGCAATGGTGTATTGGTATTGATACAGTTAAGTTTAATGTTACCAATATCACTGCGACGATCAAAAAGCACATCTTTAACAGTTATAGGAGGATCAACAGCTATAGGAGGTTGTACAGCTAAATGAGTTTCTAGATATCGTAATAAATCAGTTAAATAAGCCGCAGGACTATATAAAGACTTACAGTGTTGACAATCACAATAGTCCAATGAACCGAAGAGAGATTCAAGATTAGGAATGTCACCTAGTGCTTTCTGTATTTCGTCCTTGGAGTAAATATGTGAAACAATTGCTGCTGGTGTATCCCTGTGGATTTCGCGTCGATACTCCATTAAACGAGCAAGTATCTGCATATACTGCATCTTTGATGATTCATAGATTTGATTCGTAGCAGCTACACCTACACCATTATCAGACATCAAGACAGATAAACGTTCCTGCCCTATAAAATAAATTTGCATAGAACTGTGCAGCCCATTTGCCACCAAAGTAGCACCCGCTACAGAATCATTAGAAATTTTGTGAATACGTTGAACTATTTTTAATTCTTCCAGAGTTTTATTATCAATAGCCACACTAGGATTATTAAGCAAATATTGGTCAATATTATCTTTCTTAAAATCCAAGCTTTCTTGCTTATCAATAAATTTTGTAATTTGATTAATCTTGGTGATATTTCCAATATTGTCTTTTTTTATGGTTGCAACTAATGAGACCGCGGGGTACAAAAAATCAACTCTGCTTTTCATTGCAGCAGCAAAGTTGGCAACTTTCTCATTAACTGTGTCTCCAGGCATGTTATCTGGCACATTTTTATTATTCTTATTAATTATTTCTACAAATCCATCCTGATTTAATTTGGCGAGGTCACTTGCTTTTTTAAATGGTTTATTTTGTGCGGAGCCAATATTTTTCTTTAGAAATGTTATTGTTGGTAGATGGTTTTTTGAAACATTTCCTGACTCTACTGTTGTCGTAAAGTCAGCTATCGCTTCAACACCAATAGTGGCTTCATGCGTTTTAATTTCTTCCCAGAAAGATGAATTAATGCCACCATTATTAAGAAATACAGATGAAATAGTTGAGTAATGAGCTTTTTTTATTGTGGACTGATCAAGCAAGGTTTGAATATTCCCATTACCTACCAAGATAGGTTTAGTCAATGCAAAATCATTACGTTGTTTTTGTAATTCCTTGACTATCGCATCCTTATTAATCTTAATCTTCTGTGACACAAGGTTTTGTGAGATAGCATTGTCCAAAATCTGCAGTTGGGTATCATCATCAAGAAATACAATACCTGATGCTGTTAATTCTATTAAATGATCAATGGTTTCCCAATCGCTGGTTCCTCTTAGTAAGTCACCAGGTAAATCTGCTGGAAGGTTCTGGTTGATAAATGCATAGAACACTTCGGGAGTTAAAGTTGAACCAACATTTACCGATTTTGTAACAAGGCGTGATAATATATGACGCATGATCTCATCTGCACTCAAACCAATTTGCAAACTTAACTGCGAAATTTGTTTGTCTGTCTCAGTTTCTTGCAAGTCCTCTATTTTTAAGCTACCAAGAGCTTTCTGGATAATTTTTTCAGTGACTTCAAAGTAAAACTCACCTAAATACTTACCGTTATATTCGATCTTCCCATCGGCATTCCTGTTTGCAGTAAAATTCACCCAATGTATGGGCTTCATATTAAAATGCGTTTGTATCGCAACAGGGTTGTTCTGATCTGCCTCGTTAAACAGTTTGACAACAAGATGGAAGTTGTTGCTGATCTTTCCATTATCTGGATTAATGGGTGCATCGTAAGCGATATCAAAAAAACCATTCAGGAAGTTTTTCTTAGCTGCGATAGGCTCAGCAGTTTCTTTCTCCAGTGTCTTGCCATAAAGCATAATAACCATATTTTTTTTACGCTGCCAAAACTCATCTCGTACAGAACCTCGGATTCGATATCGGTGAGTGGTTGCCGCCTTTGGGTTAGCTGAAACAGCTAGACTATTGACAACTTTCTGGGTAGCTCTATCAAAATGACCTGTTTGTGCAATACCTTTCTGTTTTTGTAATTCTTTTATGGCTTTGATGGTTGTTTTTCCAAAGGCCTGAGTGTTGTATTCATTTTCAGATATTTTATAACCTAAGAATGCCAAGGACTTATGCATTTCAGCAACGTGGGGGGATACCATATTTAGCCGTAAGGTTTTAGTTACAGTTTTTAAGTCTTTGGCTGCCGGTGCTTTTAGTTTTTTTACAAACTTCCCTTTGCTTGTGGATACACTGGTTATTTTATCTAATGTTGCCTTATTTACTTCGCCAGTGACGCTGAGATTATATTTTTTCTGAAAGGCTCTAATGAGTTTTTGAGATGTATCACCCAGCTTTTTTTCTTTAAGTTCAGAAGGATCAATTTCTATTTCGAGTTTAGCAATAGTGTTTACATTAATAAGGGTGCTTTGAAGCTTTCCTATCTGGTTTTTTGTAGACAGGGTGTTCTTAATATTTGCATCATGTAATTTTTCAAAAAAAACTTCTCCTAGTTTGCCATTCTGCTCAAGCCCATGTTTTTTTTGGAAAGCCACTATTGCGGTTCGGGTTTTTTCACCTACTATTTTTTTATTTTTTTCCTCTAAGGAGACAGAAAATTTTGCTTTTTCAAGCAGTTCATGTAGTTTTTTTGTTCTGGTTTTGCTGTGGGTGTGATGGAGATCAAATAACTCAACACCAAAAACAGAAAGTGTTTTTTTATTTAGCCTGCCTGTTTGGGGAAGTTTGTGTTTCTTTTGAAAGGTTTTGATGGCTTCTCTTGTGGTTTCACCGCGTACTTTTTTATTAATCTCATCCGCGGCAACTTTCATGTCGAATACGTTTAAAGCATGATGAAGATCGTCTGTATTATGCTTAATATTTATATTAAGTGGCACATTGAGTTTATTCATGAATTACCCATTTACGTGTATTTTGTAATCAAAATCAGAGGATGCTGTTACCTATACAGCCTCTTATTAAAATCTGAGCATTATTGGATTAAGTTGTGGTAGTCTTCGCGGGGGAACCGCTTTTGGTTGAAAAAAATAATTAGGTGACGTCACTGCTGGATTGACAATTGAGCCAAAATCAATTGAGGATAAGGGTCGTAGCCCGATAACTTCATTCCTAAAGTGAGGTAGCAATTCTGAGCGTAATTGTTGTTGTCTGGTCTGATATTCAGTTGCGTTATTACCAAATTGATGCAGATCTCTCGTTCCACCGTTGATCTCCTGCCTTGTGCTTTCTACTTGGAGCCCTCTAAGTGGTTGGTTTACCAAATTACGTCCATTAGCTACCCCTATGGCAAACACCGCAGACGCTTCAATGTGAGCTGGATGCATAGTAACAACAGAACTATCACCACCTGCGCCAGACATAAGATCATGCTCAAATTGAGGGTGATTGCCTGTATTGAGTATGAAAAGTTGATTATATCGTTCATCAAAACCTAGTAAATGACCTGTTTCATGAATTAACGATTGTAGCTCATGGCCTCCAGCACTTGAGATATTAGCAATCATACGACTTACTGGTTCTCCAAATGCGGGATATCTAGAGTCAGTTCTAGTACCTAATGTTGTTACACCTCCCGTCATGGCATTATTTGATGCAAACTGCAATATATTATCGCCAGGAACAAATCCTACAGAAGATGCTAATGTACGTTCTGTCTCAGGAACATTATTGAGGATTTCTTCTGTAGTCTGTGATGCAAGAGGTGATGATATTTGGGAAGTATCGTGAAAAGCAAAGGTTACATCGTAACGAACCTGCCACTCATCTCCATTGACATCAGTAAAAGTTGATCTTCTCGGTCTTCTAATAGAAATACCAGCTAACCTTTGATCTGTCTCGGTCTGCGTTTCAATGGATGGGTTACTAAAAAAATCTGTCGCTTGTTGCGCAAATGGCCGAATCTTAGCAATTTCTTCTGCAGTGCCAAAAAAATGCACTGTGGTGTTGTAAGATATTGTTCTAGATTCCTGATCGATGGTGAGTCGGGCATCTGTACCTGTCTGATCACTATACTTTAAAGGGTTGTTTTGAGTATACCGATAGATATTAACCCCATCCCCAATTCCAATTGGATCAGCACTCAACCATCTCCCCAGCCAAGGTAAATAATACCTAGCAGAGTGATAACTCAACCCACTTTCCTCGTCTCGCTCCATGCCAGTATGGCGGTAGCGTTTGGCGGATACTTTGATGCTTTTATTCATAGCTTGGTAGGCGGTGGTACCGTAGGGGTGGTACTCTTCGTAGCTGATGATCTTAGCATGTTGATCTAGCTCTAAAGCACTGGAACCTAAGTGATTGTGCATTTGGTAGCGAACCAGCTCTTTTGGCGTATCGTCATCTATGTCGTTGCGTCTCTCTATCATGACAAACCTATGCTCCTCATCCATCAAACTTAGGCTGATTCGCACAAGCCCTGCATGAGAACCACTATGCTTTTTGTAGACTTCATAACCTGCGATATAGATACGTTCTTCTTTGAGTTCAGCTGTAGTTTGCTTTTCGGTTATCTTACGTATGCGTTGCCCTGAACCGTCGTACTGATAATAAGTAGTTTCAGGTGTGCCACCGTTGGTACTCATTTGGCATATGGTCCTGACCAACTGCTCATTGAAATTCCAAGCCATCTCTTGCAAGTGTGGCATGGACTCTATGTAACCATGCTTGGAATGATGGGGATAAGTGAAAGTATCTGAGCCTACTTTGGTATTTTTGAGTCTGTTATTGTCTGTTTCGTATGTATAGTCTCGCTTCCAGTCATTTCCGCCTGCCTGGTGTTGCATCTGTAATATATTGCCGACATTGTCATAGTAGTAACGTTGTATGTAGTTGCGTATTGCGACTGGGTCACCGGGGTTGACCTGATGCATATAGGGTGCATCATTCCAGTTGTCCTGTGAGTCAAAGGCAAGTGCTGCATTATTTTCTCTACCTTTGGCTTCGATAAGTCTGTAAAGGGCATCATAGGTGTAGGTAGAAACGCCTGTGGTTTTTTGTTGATTAAAGAATACTGTAGGGATGTTTTTATCTTCTATCTCGGCAATATTTCCTACTGGGTCATAAGAGTAATGCAAATCCTGTAGAAGCTTGTTACCTTTTTTACTCACTAAGTGTTTAAGCCTGAAAGTATCTATATCGTAAATATAGCGAGTGATTACATCATTGCCATAAATAATTTGTGAGCGTTGCCCTTTTTCGTTGTAATCGATATTTTTAATGTAGGTTCGTGTTGTCTGGTTTGCATCGCCATGTTTTATCTGTTCTGATTCCAGCAGACCTGCTTTGTTATAGCCCGGTGTAATGACAGAACCATCAGGGCCCGTCTGTTCGCTTATGCGTCCAAGGGCATCAGATTGGGTCATGAAAGTAAAACTCTCTGCTTCTAAGTTTTGCGCAAGGTTGCTATCTACCCAGTTGGCTATTTTTTTGTAGTGTTTAAACAAGTTTCGTTTTGTGAATTTGGCCTGGCCTTTAAAGTCATACTCTGGTGTTTCCAGAAGACCACCTGTATCGTATAACTTGACTACCTGCCCGCGCAGATTTTTTGTTTCAGGACTGGGTTCACTCTCACCATAAAATACACGCTCAACGATGTGATCTAGATTATTTGCCCCATCGCCGCCAAGCACCTTACTTTGTATAGGTCTATGCAAATTGTCATAGAAATACTGGAACTCAAAATCACGTTCATCCCAGCTATGCAGTGGATTGCCTAATACATTTGCAAACATCCAGCGCTGCCCTGTATCCATACTGGCTTCATGGATGATATTACCTGACATGTCATAGTCGTACTGCATTACCGTGCGGCTCTGTGCATCGATTACTTCTTGTTGATTGCCTGTAATGTCAAAAACAACCTGGGTTTGAGCGAATTCTTCTACTGGTGGGTCTGATTGTGGTGCATCTGTTTGTTTGTATTTATTATGTGTAATGGTGAAAAAGGCACGGCCCAGTGAATCGAAATGTACCACTGAGGGGGTGTTTGCATGCATGGCGGCTTTGTTAGCAATCATTTTTTCTTTCTGCCCCAGTCCACCTCCCTGCCGTTGTTCAAACCATGTAGGTAAAAAATCAGACTCGGGTAATAGTTGAAAGTAAGCTCCCACATGTGGATCAGTACGAGGGTCTGTGATTAATAGCGTATCGTTTTGATCCCAGATTTTCTGCTGCCATGAATCAAAAACAATTTTCTCCCAGCTATAATCTGGGTGTAAGGTTGCCACCACGCGATCCACAGGATCATAAAAAATAATCGGCGTTACCCCTGTTTCAACCAAAGCATCTTCACTTTCGTACTCATGAGTATCGCTATGATAAGGTTCATACTGTTTAACAGGATTGCCTTTATTGTTTAGGATAGCCCTGCCATTCCCTACCCAACGTGGATCAGCGTCAACCTCAATGACTTGCTGAGTAGCTACATCCCATTTTTTTGCTTTACCTGCCTCGGCTTGTGACTTACTCATAATCACATTGCCACCACCGTCTGAATAGGTATAGCTTTCTTGCCAACGTGGATTTGCAGCTCCATGTTGTTCACGGGCAAAGGCATGGACGACGTTTGGTTTTTTATTATTCTGCCAGTTGAATAGATCGTATTCCATTCGAACCGTTGGGTCTGCCAGTGTATCGCCTTCATCCGCTCCTGCTTTACCCATTACCGCAGATTTAATCACCAGGCCAAGTTCATCCGTTTCAACAGCGGCACGATTAAGATTAGGGTCGGTTAATAGCGTGGGGGATAGTGTTCGATAGTCATTGTTGGCAGTAGCTGTATTGCCTATAGCATCGGTTGTTTTATTGGATAACAAAGTGAATCTGTCATACTCAACAAAACTCTCGTTGCCAAAGATATCTTTTGCTCCAATGGGTGTATAGAAGTTAGTTTTTGGATCAGGTTGATAAAGTGCAGTTCCTGAATGTACCCACCAATGCTCATCACCTTCAGAATGCTCATATTTAGCATCGGTTAACATAGCATCTGTAACTTTATTGCCATAATGCTTACTAACAAGATTTTTTGTATAGGCAAGCTGATAAGATTTATGACCAATCGCAAGGTCTGATAGCTGCCCTAATGGTAGGGCAGCGGTTAAATCATCTTTAAGAAAGTAAGCACGGTTGTGACTTACCAAACGTTTTTCTAGTCCTGCCGTGAACTCTTCTTCAAATAGAATTTCTGTACTAACAGCAATATCGTCAACGAGCGTTTTTGTATTAATGAAAAAGTCAGCAGGCTGTGTGATACCTGAGAGTTCGTAAGATTTTGATTCGTAGCTGGTTCGTAAACGATAGACATCATCTTTTAAAATATCGTTTGTAAATAATGTTTCAGCGAATGTTATATGAAATTTGCTTTGCTCTTCCCATACTTTATCGGGAATAGCATTAGGTGCAACAGGACGTTTTATACGTGAATACACTATCGCAGCAGATTTGGTAACATTGCCTAATTCATCGGTTTCCAAAATATAGGAATGTCCTATACGTGGGTCAGCAGGGTTCCTTTCATAGCTATATGAGATGGATTCAGCGGGTAAAATCTGGAAGGATGCATGTTTGTTACGTTCTTGTGGTTGTACCTTGCGTATTTCAATGCTTGTTTGCGAGGCTGAATAGGGAATGTTACTTTTCTCAGTGTCATCCTCAGCATAAGTTTCTGTGCGTAATGGTGTTCCTTTGCAGGCACGATACGCTTCTTTTAGTTCTTGTATTGATAGATTTGCTTCAATAATAGCTTCTGGCAAATCATATTCATCAAATTCTGTGTTATTGAAATATTCATGCTGACACTGATGCAGAATGGCTTTATTTCTTAAATAGGCTCCTGTATGAAACCATGAGATCGTCCTTACAGGGGCTTGGTGTAATGATTCTTCTACAACATTACGTGCATTATTAACTTTAAACTGACTAAACGCTTCAGTATCGAGTTGCTCAACTCTGGCAAAACCTCTGAACTCTCGCTCATAGGGATCAAAGTAACCATGACGGTAGCGGTAAGAGCTAGTAAAAATAGTTTCCCTTATTTTGTCCTCTACAGTGGTTTTATAAATACAATGAACAGGAAAAGGTAGCTTTGTGATCCAGGCATTTCCTGCTTTTTTGTCTTCAAGATAAAAGTGAGTTGATGACTTATATTCTATGGAAACTTCTTTGCCTGTATTGTTCTGATAGCCAATTAAGAGATTGGGTTTTTTACTTGCCATCAAATCAATATACTGCAAAAGATTCTGTGCATCTTGAGGAAGAGGCGAAGAATAGACAATACAAGCTGTTCCTGTCCCAAGAAAATCAATAACAGAAACATCACTCAGGTTATTGATATGTGGGAATGGAGTGATAATTTGTGGCTGTTTTGTCCACGCATTGCCATTTATATTCATCCATACTCTGAAGTCATTTTTACCCAGATAGACAATATCAATCGTGCCTGAACCATCTATATCCGCTAAACGTAAATAGGCTGGGTTAAACTTGCCTGTGTAATCGAATAAGGGTGCATTATCCATATTGGCTTTTGCACCAAAATGTCCGTATCCTAGATTAGGCCAATAACAAACTTGTCCATTTCTGATTCGAACTATATCTGTTAAGCCATCACCGTTCATATCTGCAAGAAAGATGCTTTGAGATCGGTCTTCAAACAGGATTGCTGGGCCTTTTTCTTCATCAATGGCTTTGGTAACCGTTCTTGAAACTTCAAATCCCTTTTCACCCGCTCCAGGGTACCAACGCATTTTGTTCTCTTCTGTAAAGAGCAAATCAGCCAAACCGTCGCCATTGAGGTCAATAGGGCGCATATTTGGATCACGGGTATCTATATTTGGAATGGATTCAAAGTTTTTAAATGGTTTCCATTCTTCATCGGATGTTAGCTTGAAGAATCCTTTAGGCTGATTTTCATATTTAACAAGGTATTTGGTACCATTGCTTTCTAAATCTTGTATCGTAACCAGCCCTGTGGACAAACCACTAAGAGAGGGCTTTGGAGCAACTTGTTTTGCATTTGAAAAATTCCCGTTGCCTAGATTAGACTTGTAAAACCAGCCATTGGCTTTTTCAGTTAAAATTCCTGAAATACCTTCACTAAATAAATCGACCCACAAGTATTGCCTATCGTTTATCCCTATTGGAGCATGGATTGAATTTTTTTCAGATACCCTTTCTATCTTGGTATTCCATTCATGGAGTTGATAAGTCAGATCTAGGTCAGGTAGATGCTTGGTAATATAGTGATTAGCGACTGCGTCCCATTTATGTCCGTTTTGTCGTGCTTTTTTGAGGAAAGAAAACCCTTCTATTTCACTACTATTTCCTATTAGTTGAAGTTCATCGTCATAAAAAAGTTCCAACGATTTAACAAGGTAAGGAGTATGTGGTAACTCAGTTGCATCAAAGCAATGAAATACCATGACTCGGTTGCATCGACGGTACGTTCTTATTTCAAATCCTGCCCGATAGAATGAAAAAACATCTTTTCTGTATCCCCATTCTTTCTTTTCAAGGTCTATATTCTTTGGGATGTCTGGTGCGTCATCATGTTCTCCATAGTCAAAAATCACTTTGAACATGAATTCTTTTTCTTCTGGTATGGAGTCACCTAAGTAATACGGCTGCTTATTTCCGTAGAGGATTTTTTTTATGTAGGTTTGAGTACAATTATTTAGTTTATTCTTTTCGCTTAGTTTCTTTGGGATGCCTAAGAAGTCTTCTTCTTTATACTGATAGAGAATGATGTTGCCTTTGTCATCATGCGTTCTGCATAGTAACCACTCAAAAACTTTATCATCGTTATGAGGATCACTGATTCTGCTCTCAGATGTTAGGCCATAATAAGAATGAATATTGTCACTGCTGATAGTTCGCCAGTGGGTTTCTCCATTATTATTATTTTTCCATTTTTCTATTCGGGTAAATGACCCTTCTATTCTTGGTCTATAACGGGAAACCGTATAAGTGATGTTATTCTCTGTTCTAGGTTTTGTGCGCTTCGTCCATGTCGAGCCCTGTTGTTCCAGTAGAGGAACCAAGTCTTCTGCCCCAGAGAATATGAAAGTATCAGACTCTTGAGCATCTTTATATTCGGGAAGTTTTTTCTCTGTTTTTCTGGTGATGGCTGGAATGCCTACGTTCCACCCCAGTCCGAATGGGCTATTACCGGAACCAGAGTTGTAACCTAATCCAACACTTGGCATGAATCCACCCCTGGATGGACTAAGGGGAATGGGTATACCAAAAGAGGAGGTCCCTGTTACTGCATTTACCTGGAATTTTTCTTCTATCCCTTTTATTGCACCGCCACCAGTTGGCAGGGATATTTCAGGAATTTGAATATTATTGTTACTACTGTTGGCATTGCTTTGTACAAGCTGATTACTACTGTTTCCAACCGTCTCTTGCAAACCAGCATTAGTTTTTTCGGGGTTGTCGTGCATTTTATTCTCGCATGTAACTGCAGGAGTAGTCCCTTAACCCAGGTATAATTTTCACTTAGTTTAATTCATCTATAACAGCTTGTATTATCAATTAACTCTCTTAACTTCTGGGCTGAAGGGACATCATGTTCTCCAGTACACGACCCACCCCCTTTGTTTTGCGTCTGTTGTAGCGAAACACAAACTCGTCCAGGTACGACTGTAAGTGTTTGCCACTGATTGCACCATGATAGGCGCCTAACATCCATCACTTGAGATTTGCAATCGCCCAATGACAATGCTGTTGGTGATCACCTTGATGTTTCTGCTGTTTGCTTTTCTTGTCAACATATTGATCTGCAAAGGCATTTAAATGAACTTGATCATTGTTTGGTGAAGAATCATTCGTATACGCCCATTGAACTCTTCCCCTACTATAACAAAGGTTTGTACGCCATCAACTTAGTATCAGTTTCACCTACAATATCTGATCATGAGTGCGGTTTATCACCGTATATATAGCTCTATCTAGCAAACTGAAAAATTAGTTGGAATTAAATTAAAAAGATCGCTCACGGCTATAAGGAAGTGGTGATCTTAATTAGCAGATCAGAAACAGCCGTGTCTAAATTCTCTAAAAAATCACCTTGCATTACTTTTAAATATCTCGGCGATGCATCTTGGCTAATATGTATCCATGCACGCCACTGATCAATAGTCACAACAGTGATATCTCGTATCTGCTCAATTGGAATTCCCTTTCCTTTACTAACCCCATATTCAAATAGTAACCAGCCCAAGTCAGGTCTAAAATCATTTTTGTTGGGAGAGCCGACATAACCAATCCGTTCCTCATCAGTAATTGAGAATATCACCAGCTGCGCATCTGCTTCGTCAAGTCTACTCAGCACATCGGGCGTCACCGAGTCTACATGGTCTTCAGAAAAGATAAAACTGACCCCGTACTTCTCGGAAATTTTTTCTAAGGAAGAATTAAAAGACTCATTCGATTTCAATTCCTCTCTACACGATAAGAATATTTTATAGGGAGATATATACCCTACTTCTATATCATAATCAAAACTCTCACCAAATCCACTTATATCCATATTACCTAATTGGTTTTTTATTGTCTCCAAGGTACCATCTGTATTTGGTTTGCCTCGCTTGTTAATGACACCAACAATGTCAATCCTACCCGTTTCTTTCAAACCCGTGGTTCTTCTGGAATATGATTTAATATGCTTTAGATTCACAGAAAAATTCTTCGTGCTATTTTTACTTTCTATTTTTGACAAACTTTGTGAGATTTCATGTAAAAGTCCTTTTGTACCACTATTGGAAATATCTCCTCTTTTTTTTAGATTTTTGGGGTTCTTTCTCCCCCCAGCTCTACACTTATAACTCAAACCCAAACTTATCAGTCTTTTTTCATTATGCTCTCGATTCATAGGAAATAATCTTATATATTTACTTAATGGATTGAATGTTGCCATAAAAGGAGTAGGTAGAGTTAAACCAAATTTTTCTATTACCCTTTCAACATCATTTTCAAGTAAGCAGGATTCAGAATTATAATTTAATCTAAGCGGGTGAGGTTCTTGAGTATGCAGATAACATATTGCAGTAGTTCTCAGCCATTCATAGCTCACACTTTTTACCTGTTGATCTTCGATACGGTTTTCTATAGCACTTTTAAAGTCCCTTTCTTCCGGTTTATTCAAGATTTCTTCTATATACTCCTTCTTCCAAAGGTAGCTTCTTTCATCACTACCTGTATCGTAAAACACATCCTCTAGACTTCCGTTTTCCAGGCATTTTTCTATTTCATCCATCCGTTTAAAAATATTAAAAGAGAATTCTGATGTTTTCTTGAATTTTTTATTAATTTTGTCCTTATCACCAGAGCCTATCCCCATCCCTCTGATTTTCCTTGCCCACTTTCGCATATCATAAAGTTCAAGCATCAAACTGACCCTTCCATGATTGTACCCAGATGTATTTTCAGATATTGCAATTATATTTGCCCGAATTTTATCACTACTCAGAGCATTCAATATATCGGTCAATTTGTCAGGTTTGTCTATTATCCTTGCCTGAATACGTACAGTACAAGCCCATGAGCTATATGGGACTGGCGATATAAGTATTTGTTTAACCTGCTTATCATTTGAATTTTTCCCTTCACTTTCAACAAATCTTCCAACATTCTCAAAAAAATCCCCCCAACATCGCGTGTTGTTATAGATGCCAACCGGATACAAAAGCTTTTCGGGTATATGAAAACCCTTTTTTGTTAAGGTCACCATCGCACTGTATTCCATGACACAACCCTCAGTCGTATAAGATTAAATGAGAAAGTTCAGCCGTATACCAACATCCCGAAGCCAAAAATATAATTCATCATCAAAGACATAAATATGCTGCCACCTCAATCTATAAAAAATCTAGCTGTCTGTCTCCTAACATCAAACATTACAATTGGTTTTTTGTCAACGAGGTTTTTTTAAGGGCGTAAGTGAAGACATCACTGAAATCATATGGAGGATTGCCATCACTTTGAGAGTCAAGTTGGGACGCAATCTCCACAATGGACGTCAACGAGCAGTGACCTTAACTGTGAGTAGGTAGTTTTACAGTCTGCGAATCACGAAAGCGACCGTTCATGAAACTAATTATTCTGATCAACCCATATACCGAGCACTTAAACCCTGCAAACTCTGAATTCTTTAATCTATGGTAGAAATCTAACGACATATTCCTTTCCCACAATATCTGCAATAATGATGTAATACCAGATATGGCTGGAAGATGAATGCAAGAATGAGTGAGGTCTTGATAGTAAATGCATCGCCATCCATTCTTAATAATCCTCAGCTCTTTAATGTCAAAAATTGAAGATTTACCCGGCTGATTTGACCTGAAACTCACAATTGAGAATAAAATGTCGAAAATAAGCTTCACCATTCGTTAAGAGAGTGTCAGGAGGCTATAGAAGCCCCGACAAAAATAAAAAATCCAAACTTATCGAGGATAAACCATGCAATATTTATTAATGATCTATCAAGCCGAAAATGCCGGACCAGCACCCGGTACTGCAGACTTTGGCGCAATGATGCAAGGCTATTTTCAGTTTAATGAAGACATGAAAAAACGGAATGTTCTGATAGATGCCAATCCCCTGGAGGCAGTAAACACAGCCAGTACTGTCAGAGTCCGCAACGGCAAATCAAATGTCACAGACGGACCTTTTGCGGAAACTAAAGAAGTTCTTGGTGGTTATTATTTACTCGACTGCAAGGACCTTGATGAAGCGCTGGAGTGTGCGGGGAAAATTCCATCGGCAGTCTGGGGCAGTATAGAGGTGCGCCCAATAATGGATTTGTCTAACGTGCAACCAGGTTGAAACCATCAGGTAAAACATCGCGAGCCACTATTGAAACAGTGGTTCGTGAACATTATGGGAAATTATTGGCAGCACTCATTCTTCAATATAAAGATATAGAGCTGGCGGAGGACTGTCTGCAAGAAGCCATCGTTAAAGCACTGAGAAGTTGGCAGTGCTCAAAACTACCGCAAAATCCAGCAGGTTGGATCATGACAACCGCAAAACGAGAAGCCATTGATCGTTTTCGACGCAAAACAAATTTTGATACTAAACGCACTTTACTGCTTGCATCAGAAACATCCGTTGCAGCAGAAATTGACGATGAAGAAATACCCGATGAGCGTTTGCGTCTGATTTTTACCTGCTGCCACCCTGCACTCACCGAACCCGCGCGTATCGCGCTCACTCTGAAAACACTTTGTGGACTTTCAACACTGCAAATAGCAAACGCGTTTTTAATACAGGAGAAGACAATAGCTCAACGCTTACTTCGTGCTAAAAACAAAATCAAGCTTGCAAGTATTGCCTATGAAATTCCCGCGTCAAGTTTATGGAAGGAGCGACTTGCTTCAGTCATGTCAGTGGTTTATCTCATTTTTAACGAAGGCTATCACTCAGCTTCTGAAATAAAGCCCATACAGGCAGACTTATGCCGCGAAGCTATGTCTATAGGCAATACACTATTACAACTTATGCCCAATGAAGCGGAAGTCATTGGCTTACAGGCACTTATGTACTTCCACTATTCGAGGTTTCCGGCAAGATTAAATATCCAGGGTGAAACCGTCAGTCTGAGTGAGCAAAACCGCACACTTTGGTTAGACGAATACATTGTTGCCGCCGATAAACTGCTAAAAACCGGATTAATGAAAGGCCATCCCGATGTCTATCAAATACAGGCCGCGATCAGCGCAGTTCATGCCCATGCACCTGACTACGCACAAACAGACTGGAAACAAATTACACTGCTTTATCAAATACTCTATCAATACCAACCCACTGCAGTGGTTGAGCTGAACGCTGCCGTTGCGCTATCCTTTGCAACCAGCCCTGAAGCCGGACTATGTGCAATTGATTCGTTGCAAGCACAAAACGTTTTGCAAAACTATCAACCTCTACACGCAGCCAAAGCGGATATGTTGAGTCGGGCTGGAAAATACGAATCTGCAATACGTAGCTACGAAGTCGCGATTGATCTGGCAAGCAACAAGGCCGACAAACGATGGCTGCTCCGTCAGTTGCAATCTATTTCAGAGTCGCCAAAAAAAACATAAAATAACTTTGATAGATTTCAGTCACTCCTTACAAGGCCCGACAGTGACTCTTCTTATTGATCCTCTCTCACGATTCATTCTGTAAACGTTGCTTTTCAAGAATTTGTTCACGAAACAATATTTGCCTTGCAAGTAAATCGATGTGTTGTCTTAAGGTGTAGAGTTCATGAGCAAGCGCATCTTACACAGCAATGACGCAGTAATTTAGCATTGATACATAAAACAACGCCCCGGGACAGCATCATCCGGTAACACCATTTCGCGTAGCGCACTGAAGTACATTTTGTCACTGGATATTAGAATAGCGCCTTTACCTAGTAATGGTTCGACCAGAGGGGAAACCCTATGTGCAAAAAGATCGCTTTTGATTGCATCATGAGTACCCAGATCGGCATGAACAAGACTAGCCGAGGACCCAAACCGTTTCCATGCCGCAGGCAAGGTTTCTATAACATCACCCAGAAAGACGTATTTGTCCGGCGGTAGTGAATCAGGATGTGCGGCAATGGCCCGCTCAAATACAAAAATCTCCCGATCAGGCATTATTTCACACATATGGTGGTAGGTTCGCCCATTGCCAAGACCCAACTCAAAAACCGGACCTTTCTTAAGCATAGCGGTTTGAACTGCCGCCGCATTTAGGCAGGCTCGTTGTGATATCATCCTGTTGACAAATAAATCGAGCCGACTCATAAAACATAACCTTCTAATTGCGTATTATTGTCGTAATCAAACACAATGATCAGCTCGTCGGGTTTATTGAATAGTTATGAGTGTGGTTCATGACATGAAGTTCCCTGCAGAGAGCTATTTGTACTACAAATCCAGATATCACCGATTGAAGACCCGTGGCTTCAGAGTTATTGCAGAATTACAGCCAAAGAACGGGCATGCCCCATAGAACACTCGATAAGTGCAAAAAAGCTAAGTCCAATAAGCAATGTTATAAACTTGTAAGAATTACGTGATAAAGCGGAGAATTCTTTTTCCTATTCTCTTACTCCACATAATAAAATCGATGGAGTACCCTATGAAAAAAGCCGCTTTTGCCTCTTTGCTGGCAACAACACTTGCACTGCCCGTATTTGCGCAAGACCTGGATATCACGATCAGTAATCTTACCCACGGTAGTCACTTTACGCCTTTGTTGGTAGCAGCTCACGCTGGTACAACAAGATTATTCGAAACAGGTATGCCCGCTTCAACGCATTTGACTGCAATGGCAGAAGGAGGTGCAATTGATGATTTGGTATCGGATTTAGATGCCGCCGGCGCAGACAGTAATGCAAACCCAGCAGGAGGGCTGCTCGCACCGGGCCAATCCACAATGCTCAGCCTGACCACCAATTCAGGTAACGATCATCTTTCTATTGTAGCCATGGTACTGCCTAGTAACGACGGTTTTGTCGGCCTTGATTCGTTGGCTATCCCTACCGCACCGGGCACCTATACTTATAATCTAAATGCCTATGACGCCGGCACCGAAGCTAACGATGAAATTGTTAACGGTGGCGGCATGCCAGGGACACCTGGCATTCCCATTGACCCATTGAGTATGAATGGTGAAAATGCAACTGGTGTTACAGCTACTGAAAATAATACAAATATACACATTCATCGTGGCGTTTTGGGTGATATTGACCCCATGGGCGGTAGCAGTGATTTGGACAGCCGTATTCATCGCTGGCTCAACCCGGTTGCCCGTGTTGTAGTTGTCGTTAAATAGGGAGAGAAAAAATGAAAGTTCTCATATTAAGCACCTTGTTGTTTACACTTGGCGCATGCTCCAGTTCAGATAATGATGACGATACAAACGATGGTGGTAACACGAATCCTCCGGAGGTGTTCAGCTACAAGGTTGATCTGATTAATCTAACTAATGCACAACCGCTATCACCACCTGCAGCAATATTGCAAAATACGGCGTTCAGCGCCTGGTCTGTCGGTAGTTCAGCCAGTAACGAATTGGAATTACTGGCCGAAAGTGGTGATGCAAGTGGGCTTCTCGCTACACAAACAGGCACTGCAACTCACGCCAGCATGGATGTACTTGCACCGGGTAAATCACTAAGCTTTGAAATTACCAGTGATGACGCGGCAAAAACCCATCTGACAGTCGCGAGCATGTTAGTCAATACCAATGATGCTTTCACAGGCTTTACCAACGTTGATGTTGCCAGCATGCAAAAAGGTGAATCCCGGGTATTTCTCACCCACGCTTACAATGCAGGTACAGAATTTGACGATGAGTCATCGAGTCATATTCCTGGCCCGGTAGCCGGCGGTGAGGGCTTTAATGCGGCACGAGATGATGTCATCTCTGTGGTAACGCTACACGGTGGCGTGGTTGGTCAAAATGATGGCAACCCGGACTCAGTATTAACTGAAGCAAACCGTTTCGACAATCCTGTTATGCGAGTTGAAGTTACACGCTTATAATTAAGCAGGAGATGTTCAGTTCGGGTAATATTGCCAAGGAGAACTGTACACGGGATAGGTAGGGTGCAATTTTATGTGCGTAATTAATTGTTCCCTGCCTATATTGGTTGTTTGCGGACGAATACCTAAACGTTATGCAAAAAAAAATTCTAATTATAGAAGATGATCTGGACATTGCGGAATTGATCCGTCTGCATCTTTCTGATCTTGGGCACAAACTACAGGTATGTCATAACGGTGACACGGGCTGGATGGTTTACCGGAAAAACCATTTCGACTTGGTCATTCTGGATATCATGCTGCCTGGACTCGACGGCTTGGAAATATGCAAGCGAATACGTTCTGATAATCAGCAATACACGCCCATTCTTATGTTAACCTCCAAAACCACCGAGTTAGACAGAGTATTGGGACTGGAGCTGGGTGCGGACGATTACCTCTCCAAGCCTTTTAGTTTGCTGGAATTTATCGCACGAGTGAAAGCACTTCTGCGTAGAAGTGATGCATTGAACAATACACCAACGGCCGTCACCGCACTTGAATTTAAAACGTTAAAAATTGATCCTATCAGTCATGAGGTACGAAGCGGCAGCACATTATTGGAGCTGACCGCCAAAGAGTTTGATCTGCTTTACTTTTTCGCGCAACACCCTGGTCAAGTGTTTAGTCGCTCACAATTGCTCGATAGGGTTTGGGGATACAGCCACGGCGGCTATGAGCATACCGTCAATACGCACATGAATCGGTTGCGTAACAAAGTGGAAGCTGATCCGAAAAATCCTACAGTCATCAAAACTATCTGGGGTGTAGGTTATCAGTTCGTGGCTGAACCTTTATGAGGTGGACAAAAACACTCTATGGCAAACTGGCAATTGGACTTGTACTCACCTTATTGATCGTAGGTTTACTTGACACGCTCTCGGTTACACTGTTATCACAAAAACTAAGAGAAACCGCGAACCAGAAACTCAATCGTAATCTCGCTCAGAACTTGATTGATGACAAACGCATTGTCCGCAATGGCCAAATTGACATAGACGCATTGAAACATACGTTTATGGAGTATATGTCGATCAATCCTGACATAGAAATCTATTACCTGGATTTAAAAGGCAGCATTCTTTCCTATTCCGCAGAGCCTGGAAAAGTAAAACGTAACAGTGTTGGACTTGAACCTATTAAACAATTCTTAAGCGGTTCAGACTTGTTTCCCCTACTGGGTGATGACCCCAGATCACACCAAAGGCAGAAAGCATTCTCGGTAACACCTATTCCCAATGCGCAAAAAGCTGAAGGTTACCTTTACGTTGTATTGCAGGGCGAAGATTTTACTGAAGCTCAGCAGGCACAATCGGCTTATCAGCTATTATCCCTTGCCGCACCAGGACTAATAGCAAGTCTGGTACTTGGTCTATTGATTGGCCTGTTTATATTCAACCGCCTGACCCTTCGATTAAGGGCGCTACAGGAGAAGGTTACCACTTTTGCTGAAAGCGACTTCAGGCAAGCCAACTTATTCGACTACAGTGAAAAAGATAACGGCGATGAAATTTCCGAGTTGGAAAACCGCTTTCACCAGATGAGTCAACACATCTCTGAGCAATGGGCTGCGCTGGTTCAACAAGATCGACTTCGGCGTGAAATGATCGCCAGTATCTCCCACGACTTACGCACCCCACTGGCAGCTGCACAAGGGTATCTTGAGACTATCGCTCTGAAAGGAGATCGCCTTTCCAGCACTCAACGTAAGCAGTACTTTGATATAGCTCTGAGACAAACCAACCGTCTGCAAACACTGATTGATCAGCTGTTTGAGCTGGTAAGTCTGGAAGCCAGAGATACCGAGGTAAGTTTCGAACAATTCTCGATACTGGAACTGGTTTATGATGTCACTAATAAGTTTGCACTAAAAGCTGAAAACAATAACATTCACCTGTCGGTCGAAAAGCACGCCCAGGACACACAGGTTATTGCCGATATTGGGTTAATTGAAAGAGTGCTGGACAATCTCATCGACAACGCCTTGCAATACACGCCTGCTGAAAGAAGCATATGGTTAGACGTACAAGTCTGTGCCGACAACAAAATATGTGTCTCAGTTGTCGATGAGGGAAAAGGCATATCCGTTCAGCAGAAACCACTGATATTTGATCAGTTTCATCGAGCAGACAACCCGCAAAGATCCAGCACGGGACACGCAGGATTGGGGCTTGCTATCGTAAAGAAAATAATTGAACTACACAAACAAAAGGTTTGGGTTGAGAGTGAGGTTGGCAAGGGTTCGAGGTTTTCTTTCACCCTTCCAGTTGCCATCTAGTGTTTCATCATTTGAACCCAATCAAGCTTTTGATCTGAATTTTTCTACCTGTAAACTGTCATATGACTACTCATTTCCAGTGCAAACTGAAGGATAACTGATTTTCCAGTATTTAATTGCATACGGGCTTGCGTAGGTTCAATTATTAATAAGGATAAAAAATGAAATATAAAACAATAATGCTATTGCTATCTTCACTTATTTTATCGCCAACATTGTGGGCGGACGATACCCCGAAGGGGAACCCGGAAAAGGGAAAAGATTTCTACGAAATATGCTCTGGCTGCCACGGCCTCAGTGGCGAAGGCAATCCAGCTTTGCAAGCACCTCGATTGGCAGGACAATATGACTGGTATATAGTGAAACAACTAATGAATTTTAAGGCCGGATTACGCGGTAGCGCAGAAGGTGATAATGCAGGTGCTATGATGCTGCCAATGGCATCGACTCTACCCGATGAACAGGCAGTACATGACGTCGCCGCCTATATTACAACTTTCAACTAACCCGTTGTTCGCATTAGGTGGCCCGTGTTTGCCCGGCCACCTAATGCGAACTAAAGCACTGGTCTCATCCAACAACAATATTAACTAACCTCCCTGGCACAATGATAACCTTGCGCACCGTCTTGCCATCAATATGCTTGACGACATTCTCGTCTGTAAGTGCCGCAGCCTCACAAGTGTCCTTATTCGCTTCAGCCATTACTTGTATTTTTGAGCGTAATCTGCCATTAACCTGTACTACAATTTCAATCGTTTCACGCGTCAAGGCCGATTCATCGCACAGCGGCCAAGCTTGCTTATCAACCGTACCTTCATTGCCGATGACCGACCACAATCCATGGCTGATATGAGGTGTTATAGGCGCTAACATAAGCACAATGTTCTCAAGCGCTTCTGCAACTACTGCCCTGCCCTGCTGTGTAACAATCTTTAAACGGTTTGCCTCGTTAAGCAGCTCCATCATCGCTGCAATCGCCGTGTTAAAAGTGTAACGCCGATCAAAATCATCCGAGACTTTCCTGATTGTCTCATGTGTCTTTCGATGCAGGGCTTTTTCATCATTATTCAGTGTAGCCACTTCAATCGCAGGCTGCTCGGCATCAGTAACGTTCTGATTTACCGCTCGCCACAAGCGTTTAAGGAACCGATTCATACCTTCCACGCCGGCTCCTTTCCATTCCAGCGACTGATCGGGTGGAGATGCAAACATGGCAAACAAACGTACAGTGTCGGCACCAAATCGGTCAATCAATGCCTGCGGGTCAACACCGTTATTTTTTGATTTAGACATTTTTTCAATATTGCCTACAATGACAGGCTTGTTGTCTTCAATCAGTAGCGCAGATTTAATACGACCCTTGTCATCAAGTGCCAGCTCTACCTCATTCCATGAGTAGTAAATTTTTTGTCCATTGCCTTGAATGCGATAAAAGGTTTCAGCAACAACCATACCCTGAGTTAACAAACGCGTAAAAGGTTCATCGCAATTGACAAGTCCGGCGTCTCGCATCAGTTTGTGGAAAAACCTTGAATATAACAAATGCAAGACGGCATGTTCAATGCCGCCCACATACTGATCAGCCGGCATCCAGTAATTCACACGCTCATCCAGCATGCCATCTGCATCTGGGCAACAATAACGTGCAAAATACCAACTGGATTCAAAGAATGTATCGAAGGTGTCTGTTTCTCGCGTACCGATTTTATCAGTCCCGGGAACAGTTGCCTGATAGAAATCAGGATCTTGTTTAATTGGCGAATTCACACCGCTAAACTCAGTATATTCTGGCAGTTTTACCGGCAGATCAGATTCTGGAACCGTATAAACGTTTTGATCTTGGTCATAAATAACAGGTATAGGACAACCCCAGTAACGCTGCCGGGAAACACCCCAGTCACGCAACCGATAATTGACCTGGCGTGCGCCATTTGCGTGTTTTTCAAGATAATCGGTGAGCGCGTTACAGCATGCCTGAAAATCCAGTCCGTCAAACTGACCGGAGTTCATTGACAGCGTATTTTCTTTACCCGTAAAAGCCGCTTCACTCACATCAATATCTGCTTTGGTAGAGCCAACAACCTGCACGATGGGCAAATTATAATTCTTCGCAAAATCCCAGTCACGTTGATCGTGCCCTGGCACTGACATAACAGCTCCTGTACCGTAATTCATTAAAACAAAATTCCCAACCCAGATGGGTAATTTATCTCCACTAACGGGATGCAAGACAAATTTACCCGTAGCCATACCACGTTTTTCCATCTTCTCGGCAGCAGCCTCTGAAGTCCCGGAAGTTTTACATGATTCTATAAACGCCAGTAGTTGGGGGTTATCGATCGCAGCTTCACTGGCAACCGGATGCTCAGGCGCAACAGCCATGTAAGTCACCCCCATGACTGTGTCAGGTCGAGTGCTATAGACGCGGATTACCTGGGAACCATCCTCCAGAGCAAAATCAAACTCAACACCTTCAGAACGACCAATCCAATTGCGCTGCATGGTTTTAACCGCTTCCGGCCAACCTTTGAGGTTGTCAATTTCCTGAAGCAATTCTTCGGCATAATCAGTAATTTTCAAAAACCACTGAGGAATTTCCCGCCGCTCGACCAGCGCTCCCGAACGCCACCCTCTACCCTCTGCATCAACCTGCTCATTAGCCAACACCGTTTGCTCTACCGGGTCCCAATTGACTATAGCCATTTTTTTATAAGCCAAGCCTTTTTCCACCAAGGTGGTAAAAAACCACTGCTCCCATTTGTAATAATCAGGTTTACAGGTAGCCAGCTCCCGCTTCCAATCATAGGCGAAGCCCAGATTTTTGAGCTGTTGCTTCATATAAGCTATGTTTTCGTAAGTCCATTTTGCGGGTGCTATATTGTTTTTAATCGCGGCGTTTTCTGCGGGCAGGCCAAACGCATCCCAACCCATTGGTTGCAATACGTTAAATCCCTGCATACGTTTGTAACGAGAGATTACATCGCCTATGGAGTAGTTTCGGACATGGCCCATATGTAGCTTGCCACTGGGGTATGGCAGCATTGAAAGACAGTAATATTTAGGCTTGAGGGAGTTTTCATTGACCTCAAAAACCTTATTATCCTGCCAATATTGCTGGGCATCTGCCTCAATCTGTTTAAAATCGTAGTTATCTTGCATGAGTTTATGCTGCTCTATGTGCAGATCAAAAGCGATCATCATAACCCACAAAGCCCTATAAAAACACAGCTCAGCTACGTCGAGCCTACTGTTCAAATGATCTTATTATCTGGGTTATTGTTATTTGTTCTTCTGTAGAGGCGAGGTGATTTTTTAGCCTGACATAACATCCCTACTCTCGTTATACCATCAAACGCTGATATTACAGATTCTGACTCAGTGAATCGGTATTTGGCATCGGCGGATCCTATTTGCAGTAGTCAGTCCAGGACTCTCATTTGATGATTTCCACGCAAGTGAATAGTTGCGATTTACTCAAAATAAAACGCCCCTGCATAGCGTCCAGGTAATCGCGCGGTATTTCGAGTGATTCATCCATTTTAATAATGAAACGACCAGAAGGGAAATCAAATTGCAGGTTGGCATGTGAGAAGCCTATCCATTTCCTGACAATTGGGAAAAGACATTTATAGATACTTTCTTTAGCGCTGAAGATAAGTTTCCAGTAAATGGGATTGTCTACATAAATGCCAAGATTTTCAATATCTTGCTTTGTGCATACCATATCCCGTATTCGGTCTGAAATAGCTTCGGCAGATTCTACATCCAAGCCAACAGAAATCAGCAGCGGATCTCTACTGACTACTGCTACAGCATTAGTAGAGGAATGTGAAATACTGCCTTTAATTCCCACAGGCCAGAGTGGCTCCCGTTTTTCACCGCTCAAAATAGGGCCAGACTCCACGCCAAGGTCTCGCAATGCACCATGCGCACAATATCGGCCTGTGGAAAACTCCCGACGGCGTTTGGCAATAGCATTTTGTACACACTTTTTTTCGTCGCAGTGAAGGTGGGAATAATAGTCATCAACAGTGGAAAGGTGGACGACGACATCAGCTGAAAAGAGGGATTCCAACTCGGATGGCGAAAATTCGGAATCTTTGCGTATATTGTTCAATTTGTCTTAAATAGATTACTGCGCAGTAATAAAGGCAAATACGTCATTCTTATTAGCGATGACTTAGATAGTTTAACGACGCCCATCTGTGATCCTGAATACGGCAAAGTAAAAGTCGGATCGTTCTGCAGACTGGTTCCCGATAATAGCTGGTTTCGTGACAGACTCAGCATTTGCTTGATCGGCACACATAAACTCACGCCCCAATAACATCCTTTTCCTCCGCCCTTGCATTAATAGACTGCCATATCAGTCACTAACCGGCACATCTGGGTAGTTCGCTGATCGGGTCCCTGGAATTGGCAGGTTATCGTTTGCACGGTAAGTAAAAACAGCCGAGCATTTTACCTGATCTGTAATATTCTTTCCTGCAGCGTGATAGGTTTTACAATGAAAGAAAAGAACGTCACCGGCCTTTAATTGGGCAACAACTGCACTATTAATAAGCGCTTTATTCTCTTCAAGATCAGTTCTTAAAAACAATGCAGCGTCCAACCTTCCTCGGTCAAAATGAACATTGTGCGTCCCAGGAATCATAAACATACCCCCATTATCAGGGTATTCGTCCCCTAATGCCAGCCACACGCTGATCAATTCGGGTTTGTCAAAAGACCAATAACGAACATCTTCATGCCAACTGGTCATGCTGGAGTAGCCCGGAAACTTTGTCATAATACAGTTATGATGGTTTTGCGAAAGTAAAACATGTGTGGTGCGCATCAACTGCTGCAGACGGCTGACAATTTCAGTTGATCTTGCCCACTGCTGAAACAAAGGGTGTCTGGTGTAAGCGTGTAACAGTCGTCGAGGTGTTAGTCCACCTTCTGCGTGACGACTGCCAGGCGCTCCTGGATAATGCACATCGGCTTCATATTCCAACGGCGCCAAAGTTGGCTGCAGTGACCTATCCACGATGGCAGCCATTTCAGCACAGACGTCAGGATCAGCCAATTCGCGCTCTATAATAAAGCCATCACGTTCAAACTGAGCTAGCTGTAACTCACTCAGTGGTATACTGTCTTCCTTGGTTTTACTATTCACAATCTTCTCTGGAATAATTTAAATACTATCGGTAGAAATGCAATTCCTGGTGTAGTGTTTCATACAAAGTACACTGGTAGCCGTCGGTAACTAATGACATGCATTCCTGAAACTCTGTGTAACGATACTGAGGTTACCCCTACAAGGCGCCATTCTCAAGCATAATTGGAGTGGCTTAACGGCGAATATTTGTAGGGTGCGCCACAGACTACAATTGCGTAGAATGCAGGCTTTTCCATTTGCATCTGAATCCGTGATTTCAGTGACTATCAATAGGTAAAGGTTTGAACTGATGGCAAACCTCATCGGGAGCCTGTCGTCAAGGACGCAGAAGCAATTACCAAAGGTTAAAACTTTTCTGTTACACATGTCAATTAAGTGTTTATTTATTATTAACGCTGGTGATTCAAGGGCTTGTGCCCGATGTCGCCGTTATGTCTGGAATTGAGGTTGTAGGAAAATTATGAATCAGGACGTTATATGTATTAAGAATGCTCACCAGAATAATCTGAAAAACCTAAATCTTGAGTTACCTCATAATAAGCTGATTGTCATCACAGGTGTCAGCGGTTCAGGTAAATCCTCCCTGGCATTTGATACGATCTACTCTGAAGGTCAACGTCGTTATGTTGAGACGTTCTCTCCTTACGCACGCCAGTTTCTGGACCGCATGGATCGGCCAAAGGTTGACGCTATAACCGGCATCCCTCCAGCCATCGCCATTGACCAGACAAACCCTGTGCGCACTTCACGCTCAACTGTTGGCACAATGACGGAGCTAAATGATCACCTCAAACTCTTATTTGCTCGAATGGCCGGGCTTTATTGTGAATCCTGTGCCAGACCCGTACAGCGTGAGTCACCTGAAATAATCACGGATAAGTTGTTAAAACAATTACAAAAAGAAACTCGGGTGATGGTGACGTTTTCTATAACTGTACCCGATAACTTCAGTGCTCGAGAAGTTGAGGGTTGGTTACAGCGCCAAGGCTATAACCGGATACACACACGTAGTAAAGATGTTATGGAGGTTATACAAGATCGTCTGAAACCTGATTTACAAAATCGTGGACGAATGAACGAAGCCCTTGAGGCAGCTTTTCGTTATGGTCAGGGACAAGCCAGAGTCTACCCGTTGGATAAAAATAAAAAAGTCGGTAAAGCGCTACTCTTCTCTTCGACGCTTCACTGTGCTCATTGCAGCATCAATTATAAGGACCCGTTACCGAGTCTGTTTTCCTTCAATTCACCGCTGGGCGCCTGTGAGACCTGTCGTGGTTTCGGACGGGTGATGGGTATAGATTATGATCTGGTGACCCCTGATCAATCACTGAGTCTTGCACAAGGCGTCATCAAGCCCTGGCAAACCAAAACCAACGCAATCTGTCAGCGAGACTTAATCAGTTTTGCCAAGAAGCGTAAGGTGCCCATAGACACGGCGTGGTCTGAAATGAGCGCAGAACACCATGCCTGGGTTATTGAAGGAGAAGGAGACTGGGATGGTACTCACTGGTACGGTGTTCAACGATTTTTTGACTGGTTAGAATCCCGCGCTTACAGAATGCATGTACGGGTTCTATTATCACGATATCGTTCATACACACCTTGTACAGTCTGCAACGGTGCGCGATTAAAGCCTGAAGCATTATTGTGGCGAGTGGGCACGTTGGAGGATTCAGATCATGTTATTGCACGAAAGGAACGATTTACCCCTGTAGGCTCAAAACTTTCATCCAGGAAAAGTCATTCCTTGCCGGGACTGAATATTCATGACTTGTTAAGCCTGTCATTACAAGACACTCGAAGTTTTTTTTCACAACTGAAAATGCCTGCACCTTTCGATGAGGCAAGCACGCTATTACTTGAAGAAATCCAGTCCCGGCTTAGGTATCTGAATGATGTAGGGCTTGGCTATTTGACGTTGGACCGTCAGTCTCGCACTCTCAGTGGCGGCGAGGTTCAACGAATAAACCTGACCACCGCATTGGGTACTTCTTTGGTCAATACACTTTTTGTGCTTGATGAACCCAGCATTGGGCTACATCCGCGTGATATGGAACGCATTATCCAGGTAATGAAGAGACTACGTAATTCAGGAAATTCACTGATTGTAGTCGAACATGATCCGCAGGTAATACTCGCAGCCGATCAGATCCTTGATATGGGTCCTGGCCCTGGCAATGCGGGTGGCAATGTTATTTTCAAAGGCTCAGCCGTGCAACTGCTACGCTCAAGAGTGTCACTGACAGCGGCTTATCTTACCGGCAAAAAATCATTAAAATTGCCTGACAACAAATCACTAAAAAGAGGTAATAAATCAATCACTGTGGTTGGGGCGAGTGAACACAATCTGAAAAATATTCAGGTTAAGTTCCCACTGAATCAATTGGTATGTGTGGCAGGGGTCAGCGGATCAGGAAAATCCACCTTGGTGCAGGACATACTATACAACGCACTAACTAAGCTAAAAGGTTTCCCAAAGGAATTGCCAGGCGCACATAAACGAATATTAAATCACGATTTGATCGATGAAGTGTTTATGATTGATCAAACACCTATCGGCAAATCATCACGCTCGAATCCTGTCAGCTATACAGGTGGCTTTGACGCTATCAGAAAACTCTTTGCGGCATTACCACAAGCAAAGGAGCGAGCCTACAAACCCGGCTCATTCAGTTTCAATTCCGGGATGAAGTGCCCCGCTTGCGCCGGTAATGGCTTTGAACATGTGGAAATGCAATTTCTCAGTGACATTTATCTACGTTGCCCACAATGTCAGGGCAGCCGCTACCGTGCACAAGTACTGGAAATAAAGTATTTCGGGCAATCCGGCAAAACCGGCAAATCTATCGCTGATGTCCTGGCGATGACAGTAGACGAAGCATTGGATTTTTTTTCTGATCAGGCTGATCTGCTGCTGGCACTTGAGCCTTTAACTGCTGTGGGACTGGGCTATCTTACACTGGGCCAACCCGTACCTACTCTCAGTGGTGGTGAATCTCAGCGCCTGAAGCTCGCAGCACATTTGGCCAAAGCACACAGAAAAGGTAAAAAAATTGAAAACTCCCGACGTCTGTTTTTATTCGATGAACCTACTACAGGATTGCATTTTGACGATATTGACAAACTATTAAAAGCTTTCCATCGCTTACTCGCCCAAGGTCATTCACTCATTGTAATCGAACACAATCTGGATATTATCAGCAATGCAGATTGGATAATTGAGCTAGGCCCGGAGGGTGGCCAAGCGGGCGGAGAGCTGGTTTTCGAGGGTGCAGTAAACGATTTGCTTGAACGATCAAACAGTCATACCGGAGCTGCATTAAATTCATTCACTCAATCAGCAAATGAATTGCTCGAACAATCCAGGCAATCACATAACCAGATAAAAGACAAGATTTCCGAGTGGGCAGGCAGAAAAAAAGCCATCAGTGTTCATCATGCACGAGAGCACAATCTAAAAAATATTATTGTGGATATTCCGCACCAGCGTTTCACTGTTATTACCGGCATGAGTGGCAGTGGTAAAAGCACACTTGCCTTTGATATACTTTTTAATGAAGGTCAACGACGTTATCTGGAATCACTTAACGCCTACGCCCGGCAATTTGCACAACCCTCCTCCCGCCCTGACGTAGATGCAATCTTTGGAATCCCACCCACTGTTGCAATAGAACAGCGTACCAGTCGCGGTGGACAAAAAAGCACAGTAGCTACACTTACTGAGATATATCACTTTCTACGTCTCTTATTTGTCAAACTCGGCTCTCAATATTGTCCTGATTGCCAGATTCCGATTCAGGCTCAATCGGCCCAGGCGATTCAAGCCCAACTCCTCCAGCGATGGCGAGGAAAACGAGTTGCATTATTTTCACCACTGGTTGTATCACGCAAAGGCTACTACACAGACCTTGCCAAATGGGCATTGGGAAAAGGATTCAGGCAATTAAGGGTAAATGGCGAAATGTTGCCGACAGATAGTTGGCCTAGACTCGATCGCTTTAGCGAGCATGATATTGATCTGCCTGTAACACAGATAAAGATTGATGCAAAAGACGAACTGTCATTAGAACAGCAACTACAGATCGCCTTGGATTTTGGCAAAGGATTGATCAAAGTGGTTCCATTTTTAAAGAGTGAATTTGATATAAAACAAGAAGTTTTATATTCTATTGAGCGTGCCTGCCCTTCTTGTTCACGTAGCTTTCCTGAGTTAGACCCACGATTATTCTCTTATAATTCCCGTCATGGATGGTGCCAGACCTGCTTTGGAACAGGGAAAATATTAGATAGTTTTGATGAAGAACAAACGGGGGAGGAGAAAGTTTGGCTACAAGCCAATGCAGCTGCAAAAAAATGCCCCAAATGTAATGGAAAGCGCTTAAATAACGATGCGCAAGCCGTACGTTTTCTCGATAAATCCATTGCCGACTACACTGCTCAGACTATTAACCAGGCAGACAAGACGTTTAGAACATTGAAGCTTAAGGGTCGCAACGCTGAAGTTGCACGGGATATCATGACAGAGTTGCAGTCACGTCTGAAATTTCTTAACGAGGTAGGCTTGTCTTACCTTACCCTGGACAGGGCCGCACCAACCTTAAGCGGTGGTGAAGCACAGCGTATTCGACTTGCATCACAACTTGGCTCTAATTTACAAGGGGTTTGTTACATACTGGATGAACCAACAATTGGCTTGCACCCTCGGGATAATAAAATGCTACTCGATATCCTCTATAAGCTTTGTAAAAAAGGCAATACCATTGTTGTCGTTGAACACGATGAAGATACTATTCGACAAGCTGATCATATAATCGATATAGGTCCGGGCGCGGGTGTTCGCGGAGGTGAGGTTGTTGCAACGGGCACACTCAAACAAATAATGAAGAATAAAAAATCGATGACCGGCCAATGCCTGACCTCGCCACTACAACATCCACTGCATAAACCACGAAAGATAAATTACGGTGAACTTGTAATAAACAAAGCGAATTTAAACAACCTACAAAGACTGTCGCTGAAAATTCCATTAGGTAAACTGGTGTGTGTAACAGGTGTTTCCGGTTCGGGCAAAAGTACACTCGCCAGAGACGTGCTCAGAAAAAATATACAACAACTTCTGTCTCGAAAAAATAAAAAAAATAAATTTGAATTTCATGGCTGTCAGAGTATAAAAGGTTATGAACAACTGGCCCGGGTTTTAGAAGTTGATCAAACACCGATTGGCAAAACACCCCGCTCCTGTCCTGCAACCTATATCGGTTTTTGGAATAATATTCGGGAGTTGTTTGCCAATACCAGTGAAGCGCGAATCCGTGGCTTTGCCGCAAATCGGTTTTCTTTTAATGTAAAAGGCGGACGCTGTGATACCTGTGATGGGCAGGGGATCAAGAGGATAGAGATGAGTTTTCTACCGGATGTTAAGGTACCCTGTGAGGTTTGCCATGGCTCAAGGTTCAATTCTGAAACGCTGGCTGTGCAATACAAGGAAAAATCCATCGGCGATATACTCTCAATGAATATCGATGAAGCAACGGTATTTTTTGCCAACCATACCAAGATCCATCATGTACTCACACTCTTACAGGACGTTGGACTGGGATACCTGACCTTAGGTCAGCAAAGTCCGACCCTCTCAGGAGGTGAGGCTCAACGTATCAAATTAATCAGTGAGCTTGCAAAAAACCGTCCGCAGATTCAAAGCATTCCATCACGGCGTAAAAACAATCATACGTTATATATTCTGGATGAACCAACTGTCGGACTGCATATGGCGGATGTCGTAAAACTTATTCACGTTCTTCATCGCCTCATTGATAGCGGAAATAGTGTCATTGTTATTGAGCACAATCTTGATCTGATTGCCGAGGCCGACTGGATTCTTGACATGGGGCCTGAAGGTGGCAGTAATGGTGGCAAACTGGTAGCCCAGGGTGTTCCCACAACGATTGCAAAATCACGACGTTCACGGACCGCACCTTTTTTGAACGACATATTGCAGGCGGCTGCCAGTTGATTTCATCAACATTACTTTAGGCATATTTAAAACAAAGAACCTATGCATAAACTTCTCCTCAATCGTCAAATCTACGAAGAATTGGTACAAGAGCAGGTACCACTTGCCAAGCGCTACCTATGGGTAATAACCGCAGATATCAAGGATATGCATGTCACCATAGGCAAACAATTTCGGCCTTTTTTACAGGTATTGTCTGATTTAGTCGAACGTAAAGTGGCAGTACGCCTTATACACGCAAAAGAACCCGGCCCCCGTTTTCGACAAGACTTTGACCAATATGATGCTTTAATCAACAACGAATTATTTGATCGCATCCTCTGCCCTAGAGTACATAGCAAAGCGATCATAATTGATGGCTTACTGGCTTTTGTAGGTTCGCCCAATTTGACCGGAGCAGGGTTGGGTGCAAAATCTGATGACCGGAGAAATTTTGAGGCCGGTTTTTTATTCGATGACCCAGGGCATATAGAACAATTGACCCACTGGGTGGATGAGCTGTATATCGGGAAATACTGCCAAACTTGTAAACGTCGGGAATATTGCCCTGATCCAATTATTGATAATTGCTGAAGTAATTTTTAGCTTTGCGATTGGATTAATATTGCATTTTAATCTTTACGTATGTCTTGGTCTAAATGAAGCAAGGCTTTCAAACTGTTGCCCTTTCGCATCAAAATTTATCGGATCTAACCACGATTCAAATGCAGCTTTTATTGCAGGCCACTCTTTATCAATAACCGAATACCAAGCTGTATCACGGTTACGCCCTTTATACATTGTTGCTTGACGGAATACGCCCTCAAATGTGAATCCGAGGCGCATAGCAGCTTGCCTTGACCCTGGATTCAATGCGTCACATTTCCATTCGTAGCGACGATAACCCAACTCATCGAAAACCCGACGCATCATCAGATACATCACTTCTGTTGCGGCTGGTTTTTTTTGCAGTAAGGGTGAAAAATGAATATGTCCTACTTCGACAACACCTGGTGCAGGTTCGATTCGCAGATAGCTCGCCAGACCTACTGCTTTTTGGGTTTGCGAATCAATAACAGCATAAAATAGTGGATCATCGCTTAGACAGGTTAGCGCAATCCACTGACTAAATGCTTCGAAATCGTTAAAAGGACCATAGGCCAGATAAGTCCAATTCTGCAGACCTCCCTGTGTAATATAGGCTTGGTAAAGATCAGTGGCGTGGTATTCAATGTCAATTGATTCAAGTTTGCAGTAATCACCAATCATTGCTGAACGTGGCGGATGCTTGCATGCCTGCCAGTTATCGATTGTATGGCCTATGGCTTGGTTCAGATCATTAAGGTTTTCATTCATGATTGGCTTTCGTTAAACTCGTACGTTAATGCTATACAGGTTGTGAATCTGGATTTTATGAAAAAAATATTACTATACACCTGCATTTTACTGATGCTAACAGGTATCGCTATGTTACTTTTTGTCAAGTCCGGTAACAAGCCACTGAAGATACAGCAAATCTCTACACCGTGGGCGATTAAAACCTACCGTGACGGCTCATTGCAGGTGCTTAACATTCACCTTGGTTCCACAACTTTACAAGAAGTCATTGATAGTCATAGCGCACCTGATAATATAGCTTTATTCACTCATGACAATAAACCTCAGACAATAGAAGCATATTTTAGCTATGCGCCAACAGGCCCATTAAGAGCGAAGCTTGTTCTGACCCTTAGTGCCTCAAGAAGTGACATGATAAAGATGATGGAGCGTGCCACAAGCCTTTCAGTAACAACTGATGGTCACAGAAAATTGTTCCTGAGCAATGATGATCAACAATCTCTGCTTACGCATAGTGTCGAGTCTCTCACCCTGATTCCTGATTACAGCGGGCTTGATGCCACCTATTTTCGACAGCGTCTGGGAGAACCTGTAGCGACACATAAAGAATCCGAATCTGCCGTATCATGGTATTATCCACAGAAAGGACTCACTGTATTAATCGATGATGATGGCAAGGAAGTATTCCAATATCAGAATCCATCAGATTTCAATCGGACAAAAGAACCGGACCCCTCAATCCTGAGCAACATAGAAACAGGTGTGCCAAATGAATAAACAATCCATTGGCCAACTACTGCGTTACCGCTGGGACACACTATCAGCCTTACCCGGTGGTAAATGGTTATTTAGCAAAGCTCTGGGACTTATGGTTCCTTATACAGGCGCACTGGGATCGATAGTACAGCACCTTAGCCCGGGTCATGCAGTAATAACGCTGCGTGATCGGCGCAGAGTACGGAACCACCTTAAATCGGTGCATGCGATTGCCCTGGCAAATTTGCTTGAAGTTTCAACCGGGTTAGCAGTGCTTTCAGGTATGCCCGATGACGCCAGGGGCATCTTATCGGGATTAGAGGTTAATTACTTAAAAAAAGCGAGAGGATTGCTAACCGCAGAGTGTCACTGTGACATCCCGACTACAAGTTCGCGTCAGGAATACCAGATAACAGGAGAAATACGTGACAGTGAAGGTGACGTGGTTGCAACTGCAATCGCGCATTGGCTTATTGGACCTGCAATTTAGATGAATACCAGCAGCGATCTTTGCCAGCAACTGGGTATTGAACATCCCATTATCTGTGGCGCCATGTACCCATGTAGTAACCCTGAGCTTGTAGCAGCGACCTGTGAGGCTGGTGGAATAGGAATAGTGCAGCCGATGAGCCTGACCTATGTTTACGGCTATGACTTTCGTGATGGATTAAAAAAAATTCGGGCGCTTACCAGTAAACCGATTGGGTTGAATCTGATCATAGAAAAAAGCTCGAAAATCTATGAAGAGCGCACCCAGCAATGGATGGAAATAGCGATTGAAGAGGGCATTAAATTTTTTATTACAGCTTTAGGAAACCCACGATGGGTAGTCGACAAAGCGCACTCCTCTGGCATAACCGTCTACCACGACATTACCAACCGAAAATGGGCTGATAAGGCATTTGATGGTGGTGTTGATGGCTTTATTTGTGTCAATAATCGTGCCGGTGGGCATGCAGGTGAGCTTGGCCCCGAAGCACTATATAATGAAATTGCACCGCTGGGTAAGCCGCTGGTATGTGCCGGTGGCATCGGCGATGCTGAAACTTATACCGCAATGCGACAGCTCGGGTATAACGGTGTGCAGCTGGGCACAAGGTTTATTGCAAGCCATGAATGCAACTCACATCCGGACTACAAGAATGCAGTGGTCAAAGCGCGGGAATCAGATATAGTCCTGACTGAAAAAATATCCGGTGTACCTGTATCAGTCATCAACACACCTTACATACAAAGCATCGGTACAAAGGCCGGCCCCTTAAGCCGCAGATTATTGCACGGACGAAAATCAAAGCACTGGATGCGCATGTTCTACACATTGCAATCAATCTGGAAACTTAAACGCGCCAGCCTTAAAGGCACGGGGTACAAGGATTATTTTCAGGCAGGGAAAAGCGTCGAAGGCGTTCATGAGATTTTATCCGCTAAGGAAATTATACGTGAACTAACCCGATCATAAACAACCTATTAATACCAGAGCTGCATTATACTATAAAACATCAATAGCAAATCATCTCTGTCAACCAATCTCATTGCACACCAACGTGCTGTAATTCGAAATATTTGAAGATAGTTGTTAATCAGGATGACTGAACCCGAAATGCAAGTACTTGTATTGGTTTTTTGTCAGTATTGGAGTATTACCTGCTAGCAGTCTGTTGAAAAAACCTCTGCCGGCATCGTGCGGCGTTAAAATCCGGCTCAAAATACTCATTTACTAAGTGTAAACTGCGTTTTTCCGCCTGATTTTGCCTTGCCTGATACTCATCAGAGACTTTTTCAACAGGCTGCTAACGTGATTTATATCTATGGCGGTAACCGATGAACTGGCCGATGTATTTTATAAGATCACCCGCATAGCGACGCCAAAGCAAAAAAGCCCGGCGCACAACTTCGTAGTAACACCCTATTTTTTCAAAAATACTGATATTGGATTGGGATATTGTAGAAAAATATCTCGCCAATAAATACCATACAGGGAGTTGTAGTAACGTTCGTTTGTCTGTATCGAACCATTTACCCCTTTCACGTGGAGTGCGATTTTTTTGAAAAGCACTGTCATCGTGAACACGAAAGAAAAAGGCTGTTTGCTCTAGCTGTTTAGCCTTACCCTGGCGTAATAATTCCAACATTAAAATTTCTTCTGAAGACACAAATCGCTGCCATAGGTTTGTGCTTCGCAAAGCATCTGAACGCATCAAGGCGAAAATAGTTGGAATGACATCGTCTCCTGCCTTCTGAAAATCAAACAGGGTGCGAATCCTTTGCTTGAAACTGGGACCTTGAATGGACAGGTTAGGCACATTCTGCGGGTGTAGGAATTCTCCTTGTATTCCAACATAGTCCATATGTGGCCAGCAAATGATGTAATCGTTATGCTGTTCAAGAAAATTTACACAATCCGCTATGTAATTTGGACCCAGAAGATCATCATGACTTGCCCATTTAAAATATTTACCCCTGGTTTTTTCGAAAGTGCTATTGAAATTACGTGTTGCACCCAGGTTCTTCTCTTGCCGAAAGTATTCGACACGAGGGTCTTTCTCAACAAACCGCTTACACAGCGCGACAGTTTCATCTGTCGATGCGTTGTCGCAGATAATCAACTCCAGATTGCTATAGCTCTGTGACAGGATTGACTCAATGGCGGCTTCGATGAAATTAGATCCATTGAATACCGGCAACCCTATACTCACTAGAGGTGAAGAGGATTCCATTTATTAATGACTACCGCTGTTGTTTGCCTATGTCTTAGGGCCGCTAATAAACCGTACAATTGGTTCGATTCCCCTGATTCTCTTTTTTTAATCGATCAAACCAGGAGTACAGATTTTAATAAAAAGAGTGGTGAAAAAACAACCTTTGATCGGCCTGGGAGGTTAAAAGTTCGTAAATTTTAGCTTTTGTACCTCAATACCACCGAAGTGACCACCTAAGTCATCAATTTTCAATAATTTAACCAGAATCTGTGACTCAGCTACAACATGTAGCACAGGCTTATGAATATTCAGCCCGCCCATGGTTTCCCCTTCGACTTGCGTTCAATTCGACTCAATGGAATGAGTCAATAATGGCTTAACAAATACCCATTTAGCCAACAAGTGAAGTTAAGATTTTTATAAATGGGTTGTTTACCTTATAAAAGACACGCATGGGTATAATGGCGCTGTCTTACACTTCATATCAACATTGAAGTCTATTTTTCAAACACCCTCTTTCGCACTTTTTTTATCCACTCGGGGCCAAGGTGAATCTCCCCATCATTATCCAGTAATGGGTAGCCAAGCCTGCGCTCATCACAAAATTTTGCGATAACGGGTTGACACCAGCGAAATAGATACCTGTTATATAAGCGCTGAGGTAATTGAGGTTGCTCATAGAATCCCCCGGCTATTCGCTGGTGCTGCGCTTGTGCAAGAATAATAGCAGCCGCCACAGAGACATTAAATGATTCAACCATACCCAGCATGGGAATTTTAATACAACCATCACTTAACTTTATAGCGCGTTCGCTGACCCCAAATTTTTCTGTGCCCAGTAAAATCGCCGTTGGTTGTGTGTAGTCAATTTCCCGATAATCACTGGACTCTGCCGATAAATGTGCTGCATAAATTTTGAAACCTGATTTTTTCAAATATGAAATGGCATCCGATATCTGATCATACAGTGTGTAATCCACCCACCTGTCACTGCCCATTGCAATTCCACTTCGCGCCCGAAAGTTCACTTGATCGGGCATTACTATGTGCGCATGTGATATTCCTATCGCATCACAGGTTCGAAATATAGCCGAGATGTTGTGTGGCTTATGAACATTTTCAGTAAGTACTGTGAGATCGGGTTGTCTACGATCCAGCGTGTTGCGTATTTTTTTATAGCGCTCAGGCGTCATATTATTGTCATCTGCGGATTTAATAGCAAAAAAACAATAACCATAACAAGCTTAACATTTGCCTGCCAAATTCTGACTGTAACTTGTAAATTTACTTGCACTTGTGTAACAATCCCTGCGCCTGGAAGATAGTTGTAGTCATATACTTAGCCATTGTAGGGAATTTTCTACATGACGCGGAGGAGGAAGCATGACAGTATCTCAAAACAATCAGAAGAATTTAAAACATCTGCACAAATGCACACGCAATATGATGGATATTAACGAGATTCCAGAATTAATTGCACGTGTTCTGTTAAATGACAAACCCCATCAAATTCTGAAACACTGCGAAGACAAGAACAAGTCACTGGCAACAAACTGATTTTAACGCCGCATGGCACAATCGGAGGCTGTTTTCAACAGGCTGCTAGTACTCCAACAACGTAGCATTGATGAATATCTAAACTAAACTCTTAAGTACCAAATTTAAGCGAATGATACTTTGGAGTGAAATATGCCAGAAAAAAAGTACAGAGTAAAACTGACCGTACAAGAGCGAGGTATTTTAATCCAGTTGGCGTCACAAGGACGAGTAGCCGCACGTAAATTAATTCATGCCCAGGTGTTACTACATGCAGATGAAACTTCAGCAACGGGCTCATTGAAAGATAAGGAGATAGCGGAAGCCTTACACATCAGTCGGCTAACCGTGGAAAGAGTCCGAAAACGTTTTGTTGTGGAGGGGCTTGAATCAGCGCTTAACCCAAAAGTACAAACACGTCGAAAGCCAAAAAAACTTGATGGTGAAGCAGAGGCATTTCTTATCGCAACCGCTTGCTCATCTGCTCCAGAGGGGCGCACAGATTGGACATTAAAGCTACTCGCTGAACGATTGGTAGAGTGTGAGATTGTTGATTCGATTTCAGGAGAATCGGTCAGACAGACACTAAAAAAAATGTACTCAAACCCTGGTTGAAGGCGTGCTGGGTTATACCTCCCAAGGAAAATGCAGATTTTGTCTGCGCAATGGAAGATATACTGGAGGTGTATCAAAGAAGCTATACACCAGAGGAAGTCTTGGTCTGCATGGATGAAACCAGTAAGCAACATATTAAAGAGACACGCACACCACTTGCATTAAGAGCAGGGCAACCCGCTAAATTTGATTATGAATATGAAAGAAACGGAGTCAGTAATCTGTTTATGTTATCAGCTCCCCTTGAAGGCTGGCGCCATGTAAAGGTAACTGATCGACATACCAAGCAAGACTGGGCACAGTTAATTAAAGAGTTGGTTGATGAACACTTTCCTGATAGAAAAATCATTTTAGTGATGGATAACCTGAACACCCATAGGCTGGGGTCACTGTACGCCACGTTTGAGCCAGAGGAAGCGAGACGAATTGCTGAACGATTAGAAATCCACTATACGCCGAAACATGGTAGCTGGTTGGATATGGCAGAAATAGAGATAGGAGTGCTCAGTCGCCAATGTCTCAATCGAAGAATTCCCGATCAGGAAACTTTACGAAAGGAAATAGACTCCTGGCAAAAGCTGCGTAACCATAAAGTCATACGAGTAAATTGGCGTTTTACAACTCAGGATGCACGGGTTAAATTGAAATCACTTTATCCATCAATCCTATGTTGATGGAGTACTAGTTAATCCCAAACTCCTCAGCTCTGGCAGTACGTATAACATGATAGTAGCTTCTCATAAGATCATCGCGAAAGATGATGCCCTTAAAGATGGGCTCACCGTGCTCTGCAGGGTCCACAACGGGCATATAGTCCATATTATAATGCGCCATGGCCTGCAACGCGGCTACCACATTAGTATGTAACGGGACGCTCCTACCTGATTCATGCAGACTTTCTGCGGCTACCGCCTCAAACCCTTGATCAATTGAAGCCGCCACCAACAGACGCAAGCTCGCGCTGCCAATAAGTTTGTTTTTCTCGTCAATTAAAATTGCAATCCGGTGCCTGGATTTGCTTAACTGACGCTCTACATCAATAATTTTTGTACTGTCGGTTATCAGTGAATAATCCTGCTTGACTAAATTATCGACAAGTTGTGTACGTAGCAAGCTTTGATCACGCCCGATCGTTATATTTACCCCTCGCCGTAGAAGTTGCCAGCGAAAATAAGAGGTATAAGGTGACAATTGCATTAATGCGCTTGCTATTGCAGTCGCTAACATCACTGCCACTGTAACCTCATAATTTGCAGTTAATTCAAATACGATTAAAACGGTTGATATCGGCGCACCAAGCATGGCAGAAGCCAGCCCCCCCATTCCCGCGATAGAATATACGGCATGACCTGATAGAGAAAAAGGCAACACTTCTGAGGCGATTGCCCAAATCAATGCCCCCAGCAAAGCACCAAATACCAAAGATGGTGTAAAGACACCGCCAGCAAACCCACTGCCTAATGCGATGCTGGTTGCCAATAAGCGCATGATAAGCAAACCAGCTATTACAGGCATTATGGCTGTCTGGTTAAACAGTTGATCTATAAATCCGAAGCCACTACCCAAAATATGTGGAAATTGTGTAGCTATAAATCCAATAATTAAACCACCAATAGCAGGTCTTAACCATATCGGTACAGTACTCTTCTGCCAAAAATCCTGTATCCTGCCTACCAGAAAAATCATTGTCAAAACAAAAAATGCACAAAACAGCCCTAACAATGCGAACAGTGGTAACTCCCAAAGCGAATTCAGCGAAAATAAAGATAAATCAAATGCCGTATCGTCACCTTGCAAAGTGCGCCTGAGAATCACTGAACCGATTGAGGCGATGACAATAGGCGCAAAAACCCGCATTGTGTAGTACCCGACAATCACTTCAAGGGCAAACAGGACTCCGGCGATCGGTGCATTAAATGAAGCGGTAACGGCGGCGGCTGCACCACAGCCAAGTAAAGTTAATGAATCAGACAGGGTAAAGTTAAGTTTTTCAGCAAGCCAGGCACTAATTGAAGCACCAATATGCACGGCTGGCCCTTCCCTTCCCACTGGAACCCCGGAACCCATTGATATAGACGCTGCTATGGCTGCACCAACGCCTGACCTTGCATCCATCCTGGCCCCGCGCATTGCACAGGCTTCCATTACATCCGCAATGCCGTGATACCGCTGCCCTTTTAGCAAGTGGATCAAAATGCCTACCAACAAACCACCAATTGCGGGCACCAATAGTACAAGCCAGACAGAGCTGTTTGCCGCAATATCTACATAGGATTGACTCGACACATGCGAGAAAATAAAACCTTGTATCAGATCAATCATTTCAATTAATCCAATCGTGCCCAGACTGACAACAACGCCTACAACAGCACACACAGCGTAGAAACAAATTCTAATGTGTACAGCAGATTGATAGTGGGATTTTGCTTCCATACAACAATATAAACACGGCAGATATTGTGGAATATCAATACCACAGATGCTGATTATTCTCCAATTTGAGTTTTTGCGAACCACTCATAACCAAATTAGCGGCAGAGCTAATAAAAGCTGGGCATTCTTTCTTTTATAATTGGCATTAAGAAACCAGCATGTTAGCTGGAAAGGTGTATATATTACGTTGGAGGGTAGAAAATACGGTTTTCAACAAGGATAAAATTATATTTTTCAATAAGTTAAGAAATAATTTAAGAAAAATAAATTTCTTCGTGCACAGCTGCGTCCCCACACGGCATGTAGGGACGAGTAAAATTTATATGAGAAAACGTTTAATCCGGCTCTGCTTATTTCAAACAGTATAAATCAGTACTTAACTATCTGTTTTTTAGTACATCTCGAATTTCAGTAAGCAGATCTTCAGTACTTGGCCCTGGCTCTTCTTCTTCGACAGGCTGGCGCATTTTATTCATCATTTTAATAAGCATAAAAATGGCGAAAGCGACAATTAAAAAATCGATGAGTGCCTGGACGAAACTACCATACTTAAGAACAAGGGCAGGCGCATCCCCCGCTGCTGCCTTTAGCGTATAACCCAAGTCTGAAAAATCAATGCCGCCCATTAGCAATCCTATCGGTGGCATGATGACATCTGCCACCAATGAAGAAACAACTTTGCCGATTGCGCCTCCTATGATAATACCTGTCGCCATATCAATCATGTTGCCTTTCATGGCGAATTCTTTGAATTCTGAAATCATGCCCATGTGTATAAACCTCTATATTAGGATATTATAAATCTCTGTTAATACTATGAAAATGCATAGGCATTATAGGTTGATTTTGTCCTGTTTGTATAGAGGACAGGTGTGCAGAGCCACTGTTCAAATGCAATCAATTGAAACAAAGACCCTTTGATATTACTTGCTTCACCTTATTAGCAGCTTGATGCCCAGCTGCATATCTCCAGGCGACACTCTTTCACATTAGCTTTATCTCGAACCACCACTGTGCATAAAATTCTACACCTATATAGCAAGCATGGCACATTCAATGAACGCCATGAACTTCAGCTATAGAAGCTGTTTTAATCGGTCTTCCAGAGGACTCAAGTTGGGCAATCGAGTGTTCATTCCCATACTTTGCTTTGCCAATAGGTGCTTAACAGGCGGCAGAATATCAATTCCTACAAGGACAGCTGCGCGCAATCGTGAGATCATAGGCGTCTGTCCACGGAATATTCGCACCAGACTATCGGTAAAACGAACAACACTTCGCTGGTCGGGCTGTCTGTCTTGAACAAAACTATCAAGAATAGTAGGGTGACCAGGGTCCTCCACAACACCATTCACAGAAAGCCTCTCAGCTAAAAAGGCAATATCACGCAGTGCCAGATTAAAGCCCTGCCCAGACACAGGATGAAGCATACGTGCAGAATTACCCATCAGCAATACACGCCCCTTATGCTGTTGCCCACATTCAGATAACGCCAGTGGAAACCCCATACGCTCGCCAATTTTTTTAAAACGGCCCAGCCTATAGCCAAAACGTTCTTGCAAGGATTGCATCATCTGCTGATCACTTAACGCCAATGCAGCGGGTAAGTTTTTATGATCTATGGTTTCAACCAATGCCATTACTTTTACGTCAAGGGGTAATAAAGCGAGCGGTCCTGTATTCGTAAATCGCTCAAAAGCCGTATTTTTATGATCGAGTTCACAGCACACATTTGCAACTACGGCGGCTTGCTCGTAGGAAGTTTCTTTAAATTTAAACCCCACTTTGTTAGCCGTACTTGATTGAGAACCATCTGCAGCAAGTAACAAACTGCAACGCAACTGAACTAATTGGCCGCTTTCTTCAGCCATCAGATTCAATTGCGAATCTGTCTGTTCAATTGATGTAATTGACGCTTGAGACAAAATCTTAACCTGCCTCATTTTTCTTAGTTTGGCATAAATTTCGTTCAGGTAAACGCTATTACGGACAACGTAACCGAGCGCTGACACAGCTTCGTCTTTTGCATGCAGGCGTGCAGCGCCAAAGCGAGTACGCTCAGAGATATGGATATGTTCTATTGGAGCCGATATTTTCGACAACCCTTTCCATAAACCAAATTTCTGCAGCAATACTTTGGAACCATAAGACAAAGCCACGCTACGCTCATCATAAGCATTGTTGACAGCGCTATTTTGATACGCCTGTGACTCAACCATGCAGATTTTATATCCAGCGGCGCCCAATACCCACGCGAGTGTGCCGCCCACCAAGCCGCCACCTGCTATACAAATATCGAATTGTGGATAACTCATAACTACGCGTTCATCCAGTCTTCTATGGCTTCTATGCTCTTGGGCGCATCACGACTTAGCACTTCAGGCCCATCCTTCAAAACTGCGACATCATCTTCAATGCGAATACCTATATTCTCATACTTCTTAGGCACCCCTTTACCCGCCTTGATATACAGACCCGGCTCCACCGTCACAACCATCCCCGGCTCCAACTCTCGCCATTCGCCGTCAACTTTATACTCACCAACATCATGGACATCCAAACCCAGCCAATGCCCGGTTCGATGCATATAGAATTTTTTGTATGCCTCCTCTTTTATCAAGGTTGCAACCCTGCCTTTCAATAACCCCAGTTTTACCAAGCCCTGTGTAATGACTTTAACCGCTGCGATATGTGGATCATTCCACTTATTGCCTACCTTTACACAATCAATAGCCGCTAATTGCGCATCCAGAACTATTTTATAAACCGCCTTCTGAGCTTCCGAAAACCGACCGCTAACCGGGTATGTTCTGGTTACATCTCCAGCATAACAGGAGACTTCTGCCCCTGTATCAACAAGCACGAGATCCCCGCCCTTCAATTCATCCGAGTTTTCTGTGTAATGCAAAATACAACCGTTATCACCACCACCAACAATAGGCAGGAAAGATTGCACGGCCCCATTACGGCAGTACTCATGCACTAATTCGGCCTCAAGTTCATATTCCATAACACCAGGACGGCACTTTTTCATCGCACGTTTATGGGCTTGCGCTGTTATTTTCGCCGCTTGCCTCATAACGTTCAATTCACTACGGCTTTTAAATAATCTCATTTCGTGCATGTGATAATCCAAACCTACAAACTCGCCGGGCACATGCCCTCCTGCACGGACCGTCGATCGAATACGATTAATCCATCCCAACAATCGGGAATCGAAAGAAGAATCCATACCAATTGTATAATATATGCGTTGTTTTCCTTCAATCAGCCCAGGCATTATTTCATCCATATCGCCTATCGGAAATGCGTCATCCACCTGTAGTACTTGAGCTGCATTTTCCACTCCCATCCGACGCCCATGCCAGGTTTCCTGTTTTGCGTCACGTTCACGACAAAATAGAATGAATTCGGCATGCTGACGACCTGGCACTAATACAATAACTGACTCTGGCTCAAGAAATCCACTTAAGTAATAAAAATCACTGTTTTGACGATATGGAAATTCAGTATCACTATTGCGACTATGAATCTGGGCAGCAGGTATAATCGCAATAGATTCAGCCCCCATGGTCCGCATAAGCGACCTCCTTCTACGGGCACGTTCTTTTAGCATGGTCTTTGTTGTCATTTTTTTCTCTGGTTAAAAATCGGTTATCTCAATTGAATATTTATTTCCTGAATTTGAAAAAGCCCAGTCACTTCTTAAATAGTACCAGCATTGGCTTCTCTGAACTAACAATTGAATAAAGCACTTTACTTTGCACGAATTTGAAACCAAGGTGATCGGATGTAGTGCCCTATATTGATATAGGACACTACATCCGCTAATGGATAATCGGACTTTTCTGCTTGATCGGATGCAGCTCTTCCATAATCAACAAAACGCCTACACGCACATATTCTTCTATTTCAATGAAGGCAGTCTCTTCCTGATCATCATCACTTTCAATTGAATAAGCTGCTTTGGAAATTTCTGAAAAATCACGCACCAGTTCAGCAACATCTTCACTCACCTCATCGTTTTGTTTATAACCTCCCAACCCCATGCCGAAGTTAAATCCTTGACACCAAAGCGCCAACGCTTCCGTGCGTAAGGCCAGATTAACGTGTGCATCGGGCAGAAACAGGTTAAATGCCAACGTTTCGTGATTAATTTGTTGGACAGTCTCTTGATAAAGTTGTTGATTTGCGCCTTCAAACTCCTCTACCCCGCTCTTACTTGAACAATGCCCTTCGTTTAATAATCGTACAACCCATTGCTGATATGTATGCACAGACAGCCCTGCACACAGCAAACCACAAAGTATCCCGTGCGACTCGGAAGCGGATACGGCAGCGCCAACGCTTTTCAACAAATCTGTATATTGTTCTATATCAGGTGCATTCATAGCGCTATTGTAAAACGATTAATGCCTCTCGCCTAGCAGGCAGAGAGCCCCTTATGACACTAAAACGAGTTATCAGCTATTTTCAGTACAAACTATACGCCACTCTTCCATCCGTTTGGGGTATTGTTAGCGCTCCTTGTTCACTAACGTAGTGTGTAAACCATGTAATTTACTCTCCATTTACTGGATAATTACACTTGCCCGCCTGTTGAAAGCCCTTTGACGACACTTTTCGGCGTTAAATTCTGGCTCAAATACTCAATCATGCCTCGCCTTCACTCTTTCGCTTGGCTCTGTACCTCCAAATAGATGTGAGGTGGGGTACTGAGCGATAATGTATTTATTGCGCAACACGAAAAGGTATGCACTAATGCCTGTCAGCTTTCACTTTTCAGTAGCGAAAGAACAAAGCGCGTGTGATAATCACTTTGCAGATAATTAATTGGACAAGTAGAACAAACACATTGTGTTAGCAGGGTAATCCATGGTTGAACAGCAAATTGAAACACAGCTCGATGATTTGAAGTCGCAACTTGATGAGTTGCTGATCCAACATGAAAAACTTAGATCAGAAAACAATTCTTTACGTAATCAACATAATAATTTAATTGATGAACGCGCTAAGTTGATAGAAAAAAACGAACAAGCACGAGCACGGGTTGAGGCGATGATTACACGGCTTAAGGCGATGGAATCCAACTAATGGTTAAAGAATCCACGAAGATCAAAATAAAAGTTCTGGACAGAGAGATTCAAGTCGCGTGCAGCGAAGATGAGCAGGAAGCATTGTTAAATGCAGCAAGTTTTGTAGGTTCAGAGATGCAATCGGTCAAAGCAAAAGGTGGCAATCCTTCTACTGAAAAGATCGCCATTATTACAGCTATGAACCTTGCTAATGAGTTACTTCAACTACGTAAAAACACAGCGACCCTTGAACGGACGTCGAGTCAATTAGGCGTACTGCAGGAGAAAATCGCGAACGTGTTAAAGTAAGTGCAGTATCATTACTCTATTTGGCTTACGGTATAACCCTGCCTTTGCACGCCCTGATGGGAAATGTCTTTCACTGACAAATCAATGTTTCGTGTATGCGCAATTTCACTTGCTTGTCGGATCATACCGGACTAGACTGACCACAAAGAAAGTCGAAATAGTAATAGTTTGGCCATTGAATAGGCCGCATTGTCGACTACAATGAGTTCCGGGTACTTTCTGATCCGTACGTTTGCAGGACGGGTATATCCCTTGAGCCTAATTTCGTACCCTGGGGAATTTGATTTGTAATTGTTGTGTGCATGTCCGCTACGGCGGAAAGCCTAATGTAATAACAATCTCCCCACCTGAACCAAGTGGTTCAAGGTAGCGCGCTTGCGACGTCGGAGTGGTCTGTACCCACCTACAATGAGTGGATCACTGCATGAAGACTGATTCACCCGTGTTACTTCGAAGTTATATACAAAAACACCGCTCCCAACTTAATCCTGCGCAACTTGAATTAGCAGCTAACAAACTCACAAATAATCTCTCAGCGTTTCATAACTTTATCCATAGCACATTGATCGCTGCCTATAGTGCAGTGCAAGGAGAAATAGACCCAGCCAACGCATTACGCTGGGCAAGAGAGAACAATAAATCCACTTTTTTGCCAATCACCCGCAGAAAATCATTACGTTTCGCACGTATCAGCGAATCCACCACGCTGCTGCCGGGAAGATTTAATATTCCCATTCCCGACTGTCCGGAATCCAGTTTACTCAAGCCAGAAGAACTTGATCTGGTATTGGTACCCCTACTTGCGTTTGATGAAAACCTGAACCGCCTGGGAATGGGCGGCGGATTTTATGACAGGAGCTTTGCCTTTCGCGCTAATAATCAGTGTAAGCCCTACTTGTTGGGAATTGCCCACGAATTTCAGAAAGTTGAGCAACTATCTGCTCAACCTTGGGATATTCCATTGGATGCGGTAATAACCGATCAGGCGGTTCATTCAAAAAAACCTTGAGGCTACAAAACCTAGACACCTTAAGTGGCCGTCCGAGAAGTCGATTAATAAAAAAAATGTCTTAAAATTATTGGAATATAGCCATTTCGCTCGTGTAGAATCGCAAATCAAGTCGTATTCAAATAGGCTCTCAGTACAGGAATGCCTGGTAAGCCGGATTCTCATTTTCGCAAAAATAACTATATGCAAGCCCATCTAAGAAGGATTGAAATTCAGCGTTCTCCTGTTCAGGTACCTGAATACCGACCAATACACGACCGAAAGCAGAGCCATGGTTGCGATAATGAAATAAACTTATATTCCAGTTCCGCCCCATACGGGTCAGGAATTCAAGCAATGCCCCCGGTCGTTCAGGAAATTCGAAGCGATAGAGTCGCTCATCGGTGCGCTTCCCTGCCTGCCCCCCAACCATATAGCGTACGTGCAGCTTTGCCATTTCGTTAAAAGTCAGGTCTACCACTGGATACCCGGCATTTTCAAGTTGTTCAATGATCTGTTGCCGTTCTTGATCTGCACCTCGTAGTTCAAGACCAACAAATACATGCGCCTTATGTTTATTTGCATATCGATAGTTAAATTCAGTCACACTACGACGACCAATCGTCTGGCAAAATTTTCTAAAACTTCCGGGTTGCTCTGGAACAGTAACTGCCAGCAGAGCCTCCCGCTGCTCACCGATATCAGCTCGCTCGGCAATATGGCGAAGTCGATCAAAATTGACATTTGCACCACTGGTAACCGCAACAAGGTTTTCACCTTTCAGCTCATGGTTAGCAATATATTTTTTCATACCGGCAACAGCTAATGCCCCGGACGGCTCCATAACCGTACGTGTGTCATCAAAGATATCCTTTAAGGCTGCTGACGTTTCATCCACACTGACAAGAATCATTTCATCCACATATTTTTTACATAATCGAAAAGGTTCTTCTCCAACCTGGCGTACAGCAACGCCGTCGGCAAACATTCCAACGTGGTCGAGTACGACTCTCTCGCCCATCTTTAGGGAGTCATGCATTGCTGTGGAATCATCCGGTTCAACACCGATAATCTTTATGTCCGGCCTTAAATATTTTATAAAAACAGCAATGCCGGAAATCAAGCCGCCGCCGCCTACGGGGATGAATATTGCGTGTAGTTTATCAGGATGTTGACGACTGATTTCCATGCCGATAGTTCCCTGCCCGGCAATCGTATCAGGCGAATCAAAGGCGTGAATAAAGGGATAGTTGTATTGCTTGGATAGTTTGTCGGCATGCTTAAAAGCTTCGTCATAATTATCACCATACAATATGGAGGTTCCGCCTAATGCATCGACAGCCTCCACTTTAATCTGTGGTGTGGTCACCGGCATAACAATGATTGACTTCAGGTTCAAGTGTTTTGCCGCTAAAGCAACGCCCTGTGCGTGATTTCCTGCTGACGCTGTGACAACGCCACGAATGTCTTCTAGTTGGTGGAGGTTGTAAATTTGATTGTAGGCACCTCTACACTTAAATGAAAATACGCTCTGCTCGTCTTCACGCTTGAGTAAAATCCTGTTATCAAAACGACGTGATAGCTTTTGCGCCAAAACAAGTGATGTCTCCTTTGCAACATCGTAAACACGGGCGTTGAGAATATTCTCTATGTACTGTTTCATATTATATGCAGCGCTCTAATTGAAGGTATAATCAGCCGATAAATTTACTCTATTGGGCGCCCTGTTGAAAGAGGCAGTCACTACAGTCAACAGAATATTGGAAAAATCCAGGCTGGATCAGTCCAGAGGGTAAATTTTCATCCAAATTATTCAATATAATCTACAGGCTTCACCCTTCATAGCGCCACTACCCCATAAGATTACACATTTGGATTCGAAAAAGGTCGTCCTTATGACTGCCGGTAATCAAAGGCGATACTCAGGATAAGCGACTTTTTCGTGGTTTAGTTAATCTCAAGCAAAAATACGATATTTGCCTGCAACCCGAGACAAGGTAAAATCAACTTATTCTTAACTGGAGAAACTCAATGTCTAGCGACGCAAACAAAAAAGCAGCGGCGCAAGCCGCTATCAAGTACATCGAACCTGACAGCATAATTGGCATTGGTACAGGATCGACGGCAAATTATTTTATCGATGCTTTAGCAGTTATAAAAAATAATATCCAGGGTGCGGTTGCCAGCTCCAATGCCAGTGCTGATCGCTTAAAACGTCATGGTATAGAAGTGATGGACCTCAATGCAACTGGCACACTATCACTCTACGTCGATGGCGCTGATGAAGCCAATAGTCATTTACAATTAATAAAAGGCGGAGGAGGCGCGCTTACCCGCGAAAAAATTGTTGCTGCAGCCAGCCAGAAGTTTGTTTGCATTGCCGATGCAAGCAAAAAGGTCGATGTTCTTGGCGCATTCCCATTGCCCATAGAAGTGGTTCCCATAGCACGTAGCTACGTTGCCCGGGAAATGGTCAAATTGGGTGGAGACCCAGAATATCGTGAAGGTTTTATTACCGACAATGGTAATATCATTCTTGATATCCACAATCTGGAAATAACTGAACCTCTAAAGCTGGAATCAAGAATAAACCAAATTCCTGGTGTTTTAACCGTCGGTATTTTTGCCAAAAGGCCCGCCGATGTGCTGATACTTGGCGCAGACTCAGGTGTAGAAGTACTGGAATGAACTGTTAGAGCGATATCGGAGTAGAGGAAAATTTTATTTCCTGGCTAAACAGATACTCTGATTTATCACTATTTAAGTTTCGTATCAAAACCTGACATTCAAAAAAGGGGCTATATAGCCCCTTACGTACTTTAACTGAGTTATTCCTTCTTTTTCTTAACTGTTTTCTTAGCTTTCTTCTTTACCTTTTTGCCAGCCTTACCTGCTTTACTTTTTGACTTCTTCTTTACCTTATCCGTAGTTTTTTTCTTTGCTTTGGCAACGGTCTTTTTCGCAGATTTCTTGCTTGTTTTAGCTTTTGTTTTAGCTGTTTTTGTTGATTTAGAGGCAGATTTACTCACCTCTTTTTTCGCCTTTTTGTCCGTTTTCTTAGCTGAACCAGTAGCTTTTTTGGTAGAGGCTTTTTTGCTTGCAGCTTTTTTTACAGCTTTGGGATCGCCTTTAGTCACACCTTTTGTCAACGAAATTGATTTTTTATTGGTTTTGATCAGCTCATCGCCAATTCCAGGCACACTCTTCAAATCGCCTATGTTCTTAAAAGCGCCATTTTTCTTGCGGTATTTTAAAATTTCACCTGCCTTAACCGGACCTATTCCGATAAGGTTTTGTTGCAACGCTGCCGCGTCTGCCTTATTAATATTAACAACTTCTGAAAATGCCGTAAGGCTAAAAACACTAATGATTAACGCAACAACAAGTGAAAGAAAGGGGGGTTTGATCATGGGAAGTTCCTCAATTTAAGTTAAAAACCACTGTATCCTTACAGCAGCTCAAGTAGATTACAACAAAGCTCAGTGTTGTAAAAGCCACAATGTGAAAATTTTGTAACAAACACCTGTGAATTTCTATTCGATTCAATAAATGTGAAGCGGGTCACAATTTATATCACGCCGACTAACTGCCAATAGTACATTCTGAACAGTCTGCGGCCTTAATTTGATCTACACAATAGTATATGCCGATTGTGTATATTCTGAGGTGAAATACTATTTACAAATCAAGCAATGGCAACTTAATTATAATTTTTGTGCCACACACTGGACTCTCAGCCCAAACCTGTCCATGGTGTTGCCCTATTACACGTGAAACCAGAGCCAACCCAAGCCCTGTGCCATGGTATCCACGTTCAACCGATTCATCTCTTTTGAATCGCTCAAACATGCCGGCTATTTTCTCTGTATCCATACCGATTCCTTGATCAATAACTTCACAAACAATAAAATTACCATCGACTTTCGTACTCACGACAATTTCAGTATGCTCGGGACTGTACTTTATCGCATTACCAATAATGTTGTTCATTGCCCGTTCCAGCAACACGGCATTGCCATTGACCCACATGTCAATATCTTCCGCATGATGTAACCTGATACTTATGCTTTTCCCTAAAGCCTGGGGCATGAGTTGATCGACAGAGTTGTAGATAACATTATCAAGAAGTATGGGTTTCAACTCATCTTCGTTTAAATTCTCTGCACGCGCCAAATTCAACAGATCATCTATCATACCCAAGCTTAGATTAATGTTGCTTTCGATACGGTCAAGACCAGAGATATCCATATCTGACGATTTTTCTTTTTGCGTAGACAACAAATATACAGAAGAAATCAGAGGAGAACGCAAGTCGTGGGAAATATACTCAAGCATCTCTGCCTGAGCCCGTTTACTTTCACGGATTGAACTTACATCAACAATACTGCCAACCAACAAGCGATCTGCAAATCGGTCACCAATTACACTGAAATCAATTATCCTTTCCTCACCCGGCACGTCAAAATCAATTTGCCAGGGCTCCTTATCCAACAGGAGAGCACGAATAATTTTTGCATCGGCAAACTCTGGATCACGATTCAAGCCTGAAATAAAGGATTTAAATGAAGGTTCTTTATTCAATAGGGCTGGTAGCATTTCATAAGCAAGCTGATTCATACGTACAAACTCACCCGCCATATTCCACACTGCAAGTCCAGCTGGACTACCATGAAAAATGCTGTCACTGAGCGTATTCATGCGCCGTAAATTGTCAATCCTCAAACTGAACTGCTGTGCTTTTATCTGTAGTCTCTCTACCGCATCCAGGTGGTTTTTCACCTTCTCACGGTCTCGAACCCGAGACAGGCTGTCAATCATAAATGTTATTTCATCTGCAAACTCCGGTTCAGATATATTTAGATGTATAAATAATTTGTCACTTGTAGGGTATAGTTTGCAATAATTATTTTCTTTTGCCTGCCATAGATCAGATGTCTTTTCGGGGCATTTATCGGAAATCACGTCACCATTTTGAAACACCATGTCATTGCTGATCATCCTCCAGCCTTTTATTGGCAGGTGTTTCATGGCCGAATTCAGGTAACTGACAAGTGACAGGGTATCTGAGCTGGAAACAGGTGGAGTGTCAGAATCCATTGCATCAATTTCACTTTGCATGAAACGCGAAATAAATTCCAATCGATGCCAACTCCATAAGGGAAAGCTGACCAGGACTGGAATCGATGCAGATAATGGGGGATACCACAATCTAAAATTGTGATAAAAGATAAAACTGATAATTATTGGTATAAGAATTAATATCAATGATCCAAGTAAACTAAAACTTGGTGAAAGGCGCGAGTACAGAACCAATACCAGTAGCAGCAATATACCTGTTATTATATAGCCCGTGCTGACCTCTGCACGGGTGACCAGCCGCCCTTCTCGTAACGCTGAAAAAATAGTTGCATGCACTTCAACACCAGATACAGGATTTGCATTTGAGGATACAGGTGTTGGTTGAATATCACCTAAACCTGCAGCTGTTAATCCCACAAAGACATGTTTTCCTGATAACTCACCCTTTTCAAGCTCGTCATTAAGCACACGACTTGCCGAAATAGTGCTTATGCTTCCTCCCTCACCATAAAAAGGGATATAAACCTGGTAATCTGAAACCCAGGAAAAGGCAATTGGCCCCCTATCCAGCCTTTGACCTGGCAATTGCTCTGGTGCTTCACCGATCACATCCGCCAGGGATAAACTCAATGTTGACCAATGTGCGGACTTGAACCCGGACTTCAGGTTCACTCGACGTACGATGCCGTCTGAATCAACGGGTAAATAAACATGACCCAGGCCCGCCACTACCATTGTAATCTCAGGGATCGGTAGACTCTCAGGATTTATCTTACCGACACTGTACTCACCTGTAAGGATCGGCAGAATGGCTTGACGATTCTCTGCAATTGCCTGAGACAGAATCAAATCATTCTCTTTGTTAAGACTGTCCGGTTCCGTGAATAGAATATCAAGGGTCAGTGACCTTACTTCGGCCTGTGTTAATTTTTTTACGAGCTGTGCCTGCACCTCACGCGACCACGGCCAACGCCCTATATCCTGTAAGCTACGAGAGTCTATACCGATAATAACGACATCTTCTGGCGGCTCAGAGCCACTGATTCGTACCCATATATCATGAATTAGCGTATCTGGTTTCTGCGTAAATTGTCCCCAATCAAGAACAAGGGCAAGCAGCATGAGAAAGACATAGAAGATGAGTAAAGATACATAGCTGATCTGACTGGCTAAGTAAGCTGAAGTTTTCTTTTGTAGGGTTAAGTTTCTTTTTTGCATCGAATCAAGTGAAGTCGCGATTCACCACAGTAGCCCAGGGTTATTGGTTTTGTAATAACTGGAGCTATTGCCTGTTTACTGTTTCAATCTGAGAAAACTGCCCTACCTTGTATTTTCCATACACAGCCCGCACCCTCGCCCAAAATGATTTCCCGGAAGCAATGCTTAAACCTGCACTTTCAGCTTCGTTTATATCAATGGTCTGATAACTTGTGAAATCTTCTGATTCAGAGATCTGAACCTCATATGATAATGCATCTGCAACCCCAGAAATCAAATCAAACATAGCAATTTCATCGATCTGTTGTGCCTTGAGAATTGGGGTTTGCACAGTATGCTTAGTCGTCACCACGTGAATAGGTAGGATTCGTGGCAAACCTTTAAGATTCAGCCGATCGATGGCTCTTACGGCAAGATAATAGTCACCACCTTGTTCAATTTCCAGTTCATAAAACGGCTTTTCAAGCATGGTCTGGCTTACTGATTCATTACCCTCTTGATCTTTGGATATTAGCAGCTGATAAGACTTTGCTTGCGGATCGGCCAACCATTGAATGAGCGACCCATTAGTAAGTCTTGAAGGTAATCGCGTTATATCCGGCCTTGACAATAAGGGAACAGGTATATCCAGGGCCTTATCTTTTTCCGAGACTATGCCAAACCCGTTTTCCACTTCAACCTTATCCCCTGCAGATTCAACGTCAACCGCACCTTCAAGCACGCCGGCAGTTGTATTATAAGACCTTATACCAGCATCAAAAACAGTACCACGCACTGCCGCGACCCCATTAGGCGTATCTAGTATGAATTTAACGGGCTGATTGATTCTGTTTTTCACACGGGATTGAATATCGCCCTTCTCGCTATAAAGCTCAATAACACAGTCACTGGCTTGCTCTTCACAGGCGATATTCACAATTGAAACACGGCTATCAGGTTGAATATTTATTACACTGCCCGAGCTAAATTCCAGACTCACAAACCCGTCACGGCCGGTAATAATCTGATCACCTGTATGTATTTTATTGCCACGAATGATTACCACCTTATGTGGCTCAGACTCCTTAATCATCATTGCTTTGCCTTTCACGAACAACACAATTGCCGTTTCGCTGGAGGGTGTATAAGAGAGGGGGATTCTTATTTCCTGCCCATACCTTAATTTACGCGGATCTTGAATATTGTTGTAGCGTGCAACAGCCGGCCAATGCACAGGGGATCGCATTTCCCGCTTTACAATTTCAAAAAGTGTTTCACCTCGCTGAACAACAACAACTCTCTCACTGCGAAGAGGAGGTTCAGCAATTGAAAAACCTGAATAAAAAAGTAATACACCTACGAGCAATGCTGAATAAGCACGACTCATTGCTTTATAATCATATTAAATAGTGAGGTGATGTTGAAAGTCTGCGAAACAATCACGCAAATTCAACGTTCTTACTACGGGCACTGCACTATGGCTGCACATATTCATCAAGCCTATACCCATGTTGATAAATTGAAGTAAGCTTCCATCTACCCGATTCGGACAACTGTAATTTCTTACGCAAACGGCTTGCATGAGTATCAACAGTGCGCGTATTGAGCTCTGCTGATGTACCCCATACAGTAGTTAATAAGTGCTGACGCGAGAGCACTCTACCGCGGTTACGAAACATAAATATTGCCAACTCATATTCTTTTTCAGTTAAACGTACAGATTCATCGTTTATCATAACCTGCCGATTACCTGTGTCAAAATGGTAGGGAGGGAACTCAAGAATTTCAGATTCTGGTTGTGCTCGCCGCGCCAACGCTTTAAGCCGGGCGAGAATCTCTTTTTCTCTGGCCGGTTTTACCAGGTAGTCATCAGCTCCCGCCTCCAATGCAGTCACAATATCTTCTTCTGCGTGTCTGGCAGTTACAAAAATCACCGGCACATCACAACCTAGGGTTTGCCGCAGCCAGATCAGAACATCGATTCCCGAGCCATCGCTTAAACCCCAGTCTATTGCCAATATATCAAATATTGACTTTCGGAAATCGTGTTGGAAGGATTCAATGTTCGAAAAGACCTGGCAGCTATGCCCAGCATCATTGATCCAACTTTGCATCCGGGATGCCTGATCCTCATCATCTTCAAGGAGTGCGATACGTAGTTTCTGACTTTCTACCATATTTAGTTCTTCCAGATTCGTATATGACTTAAGACACAATTCTATACGACACAATAATCACAGCACAACATCGCTCGATTTGAGAGTATATCAACTCAAATCGACCAAAAGCGAATAGTTCCTGAAAAAAGACTGTATTTTCAAGCGGGCAGTGGATTTAGATAGTGACGCCCGGCGGAGATATTCTCTATCTGCTCAAGCAAATTCCGGTAGTCTTTTTTATTCTCGGCAAAATCTATGTCTTTGGCATTAATAATCATCAAAGGTGTGTCTGTATATTCATGAAAAAACCGGGAATACGCGTCTGATAAGTGCTGCAAATAACCACTTGCCATGCGCTGCTCAAAACCTATCCCTCTAACTTCAATACGATCCAGCAATGTTTCAGTCGGAGCCTGAAGGTAGATCACCAAGCTGGGCAATATCGGTGTAAATACTAATTTTTCATGGATGCGATCATAAAGCCACAACTCATCCTCGCTTAATGTCAACTCAGCAAATAGCCGATCTTTAGCAATTAGGAAATCGGCAATCAGTCGCTTTGGCGAATTATCTTCAGTCAACGATTTTAGCAAATCTGTGCGCCGGATAAGAAAATCCAACTGTGTATGTAAGGCATAATTCCCGGAATTATTGTAGAAACGCCCAAGGAATGGATTTTCATGTTCTGGATCATAGAGGACGGATGCATCCATGGATTCTGCCAGACGACGGGTTAATGTTGTTTTTCCAACGCCGATAGGGCCTTCAATCACGATAAAAAGATTTTCCACCATCAAATCTTCTCCAGATTCTGGCCCTGTTGGTTTTTAATGCCGCTAAGCAGCGATTCTACCGCGCCCCTACCAGGAACGTGAATTGTTTTGTCTATTTCCGCTAAGGGGACTAATACAAAACTGCGTTCTGTCAGACCATAATGTGGAATTCGCAAACGAGGCGTATTCAATATACGTTGTCCATAGAGCAGTATATCGAGGTCAATCACCCGCGCTCCCCAACGTTCAAGTCGTATTCTACCAAATTTTGTTTCTATTGATTGCAGTGTATCCAAAAGACTTAGTGGAGGTAGGCAAGTATGAACCTGTACCGCAGCATTAATATAATCAGGTTGGTTTTGCGGCCCCATCGGTGCAGTCCGATAGAGAGAGGACTGCCTGGTTAAATGCAGGCTCTCTATATCGTCAATTGCAGATATAGCTGATCGAACCTGATTGATGGGGTCGTTCAGATTGGATCCAAGACCGATATAAACAGCTTCTGTTGCCATTTCATTCTCTGGAAGACTTTCGAATAATAGAGGTGTTGATGAATTAAAGGGCAGTATTTTTCATTATTTTAAACGACTGGCACTACAGCGTGTAGCGATTATGGACCTGACCGCAAACAATAAACGGTAGTTAAGTACGATAAGTTTTAGATTTCTATCTATCAGAGGCGATCAGTACGAATATTTTTTTTCTTCCGGTTAGCCTGCGCAGACCCTACAGGATGGGATAATTGAATATCAGTCCACCATTCACATCTTTCTATCAATGATTTGTCGATCTGAGACCTTAAACATAAAAAGTCATAACCTGCTCGAAACCGTGTATGGCCTAAAATACGCATGGCGCGCTTACCTGTATAACGTTCAAGCCTTGGTTGCATTGCCCAGATTTCCCGCATCGGCACAGAAAAACGTTTAGGTATGGAAGTAACCTTTAGCTGTCTGAAAAGAACTTCATCAGCTGCACGCAATAATGCAGGAACTGGTGGCTCATCTTGCTCATAACGAGCCGCTTTTTCTGTAGTCTCCGGCCATAACATTACTGCATAAAGAAATGCAGGAGTGACAGGCTTTCCCGTCATAATTCGCTCATCAGTATTGGCAAGCGCCACATTAACAAACTTCTGAAATTTTAAGTCCCCCGACTTAAAATAGGTGTCTGCAGCAGGGAAAAGATATTGCAATAAATCAAGGCTACGTAATTTTTCAAGGCTTTGCAGTGCATGTCCCGAATGAAACAGTTTCAAAACTTCTTCAAATAGTCGGGCAGGAGGAATTTCACCTAACAGATGTGCTTTTTTTTGTATTGCTATTGCAGTATTTTCTTCAAGAGAAAATCCCAGTTTTGCTGAAAATCGAGCAGCCCTTAAGCAACGTACCGGGTCTTCTGTGCAGCGTACAGTCGCATCACCAAGCAAGCGAAGTGTTTCATTATTAAGGTCTTCCAATGCACCTATATAATCGATTATGTCGTTAGTATCAGAACAAAAATAAAGTGCATTTATAGAAAAGTCTCTCCGCAGTGCGTCTTCTTCGATAGAACCAAACACGTTATCTCTGAGTATGCGTCCGCCCTTTTCAGCCTCCCCTCCCTTACCTTGCTGATGATCAGCACGAAAGGTTGCCACCTCAATAACCTCACGGCCAAAAAGAATGTGAGCAAGTCGAAATCGTCTTCCAATTAAACGGCTGTTCCTAAATAATTTTTTGATCTGCTCTGGGCTGGCACTGGTTGCTATATCAAAGTCTTTTGGGGCCATGCTCAACAAAAGATCACGCACTCCTCCGCCGACCAGATAGGCTTCATATCCAGCTTGTCTTAGCCCTTGCAGTACCTTCAACGCGTTATTACTTATCTGTTGTGAATCTATTCCATGCTCTGAGAGCGGAATTCGTTTTGGGTGCTTCAGAATTATGCTCTCGCTGATTGGATGTGGGGATTGTGGAAGGCCATTTTAGAGAATGTGCTATATTAGGTTACTTAAGTATTCCTTTAATCGCATAAGATTAACATGCAACTACCTTAACTCTGTATAGAATTGTATAACCTGTATTCATAATACTGATCAACCATCCTGACGAAATTTAATAATAGCACGTCGTTGTTTCTTGTTCGGTTTGCTGTCACTGTGTAGCATCGGGTTATTGATAGATATTTCCTGCATTTGAGTAATAAGCGCCTCCCTCTTGCGCTTACTATCTTCGTCTTCCATGTAGAGTAATATTGCCTCTTTCGCCGGACGCCTCTGCTTGTTTAAACCTTGAACAACAACCTCATAGTTAAACTTATCTTGCCTAATGTGCAAATTTGCACCTATATAGATTGATTTCGAAGGTTTTATGCGCCGACCCTCTACACGCACCTTACCGGCATTAACTGCTTCTGCGGCCAAACGGCGGGTTTTATAAAAACGTGCTGTCCACAGCCATTTATCCAAGCGCTGCGAATTATTCAGTGCATCTTTTAGTACAACTTTTTTACTCATAACAGGTAATCTATGGATTAAATTAACTCATTGATTTAAACAGAGAAGGTTAAATTACTCACAAACGCCGTTGAAAAATTTGTTCAAAAAGCTATTTTTTACAGCCAAGTTCCTGAATTATCCTGGCTAAGGTTAACCAGTGAATCGGGCATAATCCTCTGCATTATCTATATCCCATAAACATCCATGAACCTTTACTCCCCAGCCTATCTTTGCGGCCGCCTCAAGTGTCTGCTTCATGACTTGGGATGTTCCCCAATTTATTCCACTAAACACAGCGGGGTGGTATGACATGCTGGCGATCAATACGTAACCACCGTCTTCTGCTGCGATCAAGTTGAATTGATTCTTAACCAGTTGCTCTTCAACCTGCAGAATATGCCTACAACTCAGTATTGGACAATCTGTGCCTATTAGAATAACTTTTTTATAATTTTCCAAGCCTGATTTCATAGCAAAAGCCATGCGTGCACCCAGATCATTTCCCTTTTGCAACCTAAACCTCATCCTTGGTGTTTGACCCAGTAAACGGCGATAAAAACTTTGCTCAGAAGGCGCATCCCCCCACAACTCCAGCTTGATTTGTTGAGGCAGATAACTCAGCTTTTTAATCGATGTCTGCACCAGATTCGCATGGAAAACGGCCGCCTCTTTAGCTGTTAATATGGAGTGCAGTCGGGTTTTTACATTTCCAGGAACCGGGTATTTTGCAAAAATCTGCAGCAGTGTATTTTCTGACAGTTCAGTCTCTTTAGAGGATTTCATAAATCATATTTGACACGACATACATGGCACTGACAGATAAGCAGTTACATTTACAGGCCATAGTGACTCTTCGTTAATCTTCTGGATAATACAAACGATGGAGATCATCCGGATTTGCACCAAAAAAATAAGACAACCGCAACACCCACATCAAAACAACTGTCTTTATTAAACCTCTATGTTCCCAGCGGCGAGTGGATGTTAGCACCTGTTGCTTCAGACAAACGGGCTTGGCATACTGCTTTAAAGATTTACTCAACGCTATGTCCTCCATCAATGGAATATTCTGATAGCCACCAATCGCAGAAAATAAATTACGTGAAACGAATATTGCCTGATCGCCTGTAGCAACGCCTGTCATTCTGGAACGAAGGTTCATAAGAGCGGCAATAATTTGAAAAGAAAAAGCACTATTATATAGATTGATATCAAACCTTCCCCAACACGCTTTTACATTATTTTGACAAGAGGAAATGATCGATTGATCGGCCTTCTCAGGAATTTTACTATCAGCATGCAAAAACCACAGTAGTTCAGATTTTGCAAATTTGGCGCCTTCATTCATCTGTATAGCTCGCCCTTTTTCAGTTGTAATAACTAAATCAGCAATTGAATTCGCGACTAGGAAACTGTCGTCTGTGCTGCCACCATCGACAATAATAATCTGATGCCCCTTATCTCGAAGACTCCTCAGATCGGGGGCTAAATGATTCAATGCGACGGCGTCATTAAAGACGGGTATTATGATACTTAACATAAATGATCACACCTGCAAGACACTCCTGGAACAGATATCATCTTTATTCTTCCGCAACACAGAATTTATTACAAGCCGAACCCTTACGCAAGCGCTCCCCCGCAGCTCGATCCCTGACCTGCCGTACAACCGTAACAGTGATCAGCAATCGCAATCGCATTCTCACTAATCAAGTCTTCACTTAACTCACTGATATGCTGTACTTTACTACCAACTGGCATATCTAACATTTGATTAAAATCACAATCATAGACAAAGCCCCGGTAGTCAAGGCTCAAAGTGTTACGGCACATGACTGATTCCAGATTCTTGTCGTTATAAGATGATTTTAGTAGTTGTATATAGCTGTGAAACTGCCCCTTTGAGATCAATGTACTGCCAAATCGCTGTATTGGTAGATTAGTCAATACCAACAGATTATTAAATTTAATTCCATATTGGTCATTCAAAAATTGCTTGTAGTCGTTTTCTAAAACAGCTTGTGCGGGTGGTAAGACGGGTCCTTGTGGGTTGTACACCAGATCAATGGATAAATTACTATCCTGCTGCCCATAGCCCAGTTCATTCAACCTCAACAACCCGGTTATACTCTTTTCATAAACACCCCTACCTCTCTGGGCATCCACATTCTCTTCTAAATAGCACGGTAATGAGGCAACAATATCCACGCCTTTATCAGCTAGATAAGTAGCCAATGATGCCTGTCCTGGCTCAAACAATACCGTCAAATTGCAACGATCTATCACCCGACAACCGTGCTCAAGACCCGCTTCAACCAACGGCTTAAATTGTTTGTGTAATTCTGGTGCTCCGCCGGTCAAATCCACGGTATGCACTCCCGACTGTCGCAAAAAAGCAATAATTTGTGCCGCCGTTTTTTCAGACATCATTTCTGTACGTTTTGGACCCGCATTTACATGACAATGCAGGCAACTCTGATTGCAGTAATAGCCCAAATTTATTTGCAATACCTCGAGCCTGGATCGCTTGATTGGAGGAAAATCAGTTTTTGCCAAAAGTGGAAAAGTTGCGTGCACGCTATTGCCTCTTGAATTTATTGACCGTTAAGTTAATCCCTAGTGTAGTAATTATGACGCAGAATCTCTCAGGTTCCGATTAATCTGCAAAATCATCAGCTAGATAAGTAGCCAATGATGCTTGGCTTTCATACTACGTGAACCAAGAAGCATACGCCTCATAAACTAAAACAAACCATGATTATATTTGCCTTTGACAGAAAGGACTACCTTTGTAACCTTGATGCATTACATAAGACTCAAAATAGGGCAGCTTAGTTCATCTGCCCCAGCCTTTTCATGCAAAACCACCCCAGTGCGCCATTCTTTATTGCCGATCATAGTATAATTAAACCCTGGTCCAGATATAATTGACTGATTGTGGGTTAGAGTTTGAATGCAAATGCAATGTTATATTTATAGGAGTTTAAAGAGAAAGGGTCTCTATGCTTTTTTGGCGAAGAAGAATGAGTTCTCTGTTATACCGAAGGAGATAATTCTCCAGTTGGGTGAGATGGAGCTGACTCTGGAAATTGAATTAACCATGCAAAAGAAGCTAGCAAAAGAGGATATAGGCACGGTACTTGAGAATTTAAAAAACAAAGGATTCCATTTACAGATGCCCTACGATATAGAAGATATCCTAAGCAATATTTCAAAAATATCTTATAAGACTTGAGGCTATCCAAGGATGAAAAGCTTTCTGGACCAATACTTAACCGGGTTAAACTTTAAGCTTTTTTCGAGCTTCTACCAACAACTCGATAAAATTGAGAAAAGAATTATCACTTAAGTGTTTTCAGATCACCTGATTGTGACGCATAGTAAGCAGCAATATTTGTAATATCGTCATCACTTAGAGACGCGGCGAAACCGGACATAAACGGATTCTGCCTTTGCCCGGAGCGATATGCTTTTAATGACTGACTGAGATAGCTTGCATATTGACCGGCTAATTTTGGATAAATGGGCACCTGTGAATTACCGTCCGCTCCATGGCAGGAGGCGCAAACCTTTTCAACCAACACTTTTCCTGCGTTTTTATCTGCACCAGCAACACTTGCAGAACTAAACAGACCAGCCATTAACCCGGCAATTATTAGTGTAATCAGCTTCATATTCCCCTCCTAATTGCTAGCAAGATAAGCTGCAATATCTGCAATATCCTGATCGTTCAGCGATGCTGCATTTGCATGCATTGTGTTATGTGAGCGCTGCCCATCTTTATAGGCATTTAGTGCAGCGGCCAGATAAGCTTCATGCTGCCCTCCCAGCTTTGGCACATGATAGGTTGGATAGATATTGACATAATGAGGCACACCATGGCACCCCAGACAAGTCTCCGCCTTTTTTTGGCCCGCTTCGACATTGCCTTCAGCAAAGCTTTGCCCTGAAATCAAAACTGTGAGGCAACAAGCCAAACTCACTCTAAAAAGATTATGCATCCTACCGCCTCTGATTTTATTAATCGTATGTTTTCCGAACAAAACTGATTCGTGCCCTTATAAAATGGGGAAAAACCATCTGTGTTGAAAGTAATCGCTATCAATTAACAGCTTTCTGACCCGATCCAGGAGGTTCTACATAACGGAACAAATATTAAGACACTACATTGATGTTTAAAAAAAGGCTAACATTTCTACCAAATGGCAGCTGTCGCAAGTTATTAGCTTAGTTCAGAAGCCAACATACTGCCGTAGTAACAGCCTTACCGCGAAACTTTCGCAACGCAGGAAGATAGCATAGCTTTGGAATTCTAGCGACCCCCAATTGAAAAATTTCGATTTGAGGTCACCGCAGTGGGTGTTTTTACTTTGTAAAATCAACGAATATTGAATTCATACGTTTTACAAATCCCGCAGCATCATCCAATTGTCCACCTTCAGCCAGAATTGCCTGGTCCAATAACACCAAAGCCCATTCTTTGAACTTATCCTCATCAGCTTCGTGATCAAGCCTCTCCAGAATCGGATGCTCAGGGTTAATCTCCAATATCGGCTTACTATCAGGAATTTGCTGCCCAGCCTGACGCATTAATTGCTGTAAATGCAACGCCATTTCATGCTCACCCAGTACCAGACATGCTGGAGACGAAGTCAGTCGTTGAGAGACTTTCACATCTGCAACCTTTTCGCCAAGTGCATTCTTAACACGCTCAACAAGGGGTTTGGCTTTTTCTTCAATTTCTTTCTGTTTTTCTTTTTCTTCCTCACCATCAACGGCTGTCAGGTCTAGATTGCCCTTAGCTGCTGAAACAAATTGCTTGCCTTCATATTCATGTAGGTGAGACATTGTCCATTCATCTACGCGATCATGCATAAGCAAGACCTCTATTCCTTTATCCCGGAAAATTTCCAAATGCGGGCTGTTACTGGCCGCACTGAGACTATCGGCGGTAATATAATATATCTTTTCCTGACCGGGCTGCATTCTGGAAATATAATCATCCAGACTAACAACCTGCTTTTCTGTGTCTTGCGTAGAAGATGCGTAGCGAAAAAGCTTTGCTACCTGATCACGATTTGCAAAATCTTCGGCTGGCGCCTCTTTCAGCACTTGGCCAAACTGTTCCCAAAAAATAGTGTAATCTTCAGTGGAATCCTTCTCCATTGACGCTAGCATTGAAAGGACTTTCTTAACTGAAGCACTGCGCATGCTGTCGATAACCTTATTACTCTGCAGAATTTCACGCGATACATTCAGGGGCAAGTCATTTGAATCAACCAAGCCTCTAACGAACCGAAGATAACGGGGCATCAATTTCTCAACGTCATCCATAATAAAAACCCGCTGCACATACAGCTTGATGCCGTGTTGCTGGTTATGATCATAAAGATCAAACGGCGCCCGCTTTGGCACATACAACAGAGAGGTATAATCGAGTTTACCTTCAACCTTATTATGAGACCACATCAGTGGATGTTCAAAATCATGAAAAGACTGCTTGTAAAATTCTTTATACTCCTCATCTTTTATGTCTTTTTTTCCTAAAGTCCAAAGTGCTGAGGCAGCATTAACCTGCTCCAACTGAGGAGTTTTCTTTTCTTTTTCCTTATCTTTGTCTTCTTCATTCTCTGTAACTGAATCATGAATCTCTTCAAACATCATGACTGGGAAGGTAATGTGATCAGAATACTTCTTAATTGTATTTCGTAACCGCCAGTGATTGAGAAATTCTGTGGCATCTTCTTTGATGTGTAATACGACCTCAGTACCTCGATTTTCTTTACCTATACTTTGAAGATCAAAACTACCCGTCCCCTCAGACTCCCAGCGAATACCTTCATCAGCTGCATCGCCTGCACGACGAGAAGTCAAAACCACTTTATCTGCAACGATAAACACTGAATAAAAACCAACACCAAATTGACCGATCAGTTGTGAATCCTGCTTGTCGTTGCCTGTCAATGAATCCAGGAATTGCCGTGTGCCTGATTTGGCAATAGTGCCTATATTTTCAACAACCTCTTCCCGATTCATGCCAATACCGTTATCTCGTACGGTTATAGTTTTCGCCTCTTCATCAAACTCCACAGTGATAGTGAGTTCACTGTCATTTTCAAACAGCGCATCATTGGAAATCCCTTCAAATCGAAGCTTGTCACAAGCGTCGGAGGCATTTGATATCAACTCACGCAAGAAAATTTCCTTGTTCGAATACATTGAATGGATCATCAGTTTTAAAAGTTGACTGACCTCAGTTTGGAATTCCATTGTTTCAGTTTTCACCTGATCACTCATTTTTACTCTCTCTTGAAGGTTAATTACTTAATAATTTATTTAATTTCAATGCATGCGGATATAGGGGCATTCAAAAATAATTCAAGCCAAAGGGTTGCCAAACGTAAATACTCATTGTCAGAGAAAATCCCGAAATTCAGATTTTTTTCTGTATTTGAGGCATACAGCACTACTTAAATCTATAGAAGATTAGTCGAAATTTAATTACTGCGATAATTTTATGAATGATGATGAAACACAGAAAAACGGTTGAATAGGGAGTTTACAGATGCTTTGTGCTAGTACTCCATCAACATAGGATTGATGAATGCAGAGCCAAGCTAAAACGCAAAGACAAGGCATAGTGCGCAGGGAATGGTTGGCCCTTTTCAAGCGCTGTAACGCCGTATTTGCGTTTTAGCTTGGCTCCCTTCGGGCGAGCCAGAAAGCGCTCATCCACGTTGTTCCAACTCTTGCTAAGGGAACAACCATTACCTGCGAGTTGCGCCTAGTGGCTAAGCGCTTTCTGACTCGCTGCATCTATCAATCCTGTGTTGATGGAGTACTAGGGGTTTATGCAAAATTCAATCGATCTGAGTAATCAAAATTAAGCAAGCAAACACAAAACAGCCGACACTCGGTCGGCTGAACCCAAAGCTCGGTACATATTCGCTCTAATTGTTTTTGAGCTTTTCCTTAATACGTGCCGCCCTACCGGTTAGTTCACGTAAGTAATACAGCTTGGCCCTGCGAACTTTACCACGGCGTTTAACCTGAATCTCAGCCACCAATGGGCTGTAAGTCTGAAAAACACGTTCAACACCCTCACCATGGGAGATTTTTCTAACCGAAAACGCAGAGTTCAACCCACGATTACGTTTGGCAATTACAACACCTTCAAATGCTTGTAAACGCTCCCGCTCGCCTTCCTTTACTCTCACTTGGACAACAACCGTATCGCCAGGCGCAAAATCAGGAATTTCTTTTGTCATTTGCTCAGCGTTTATCTGGTCAATTATCTTGCTCATTCTCAACTCCAAAAATCTTGTGATCACGAATCATCCACAGGATTTTTCGCACTTGTTTTTCTCTAAAATAGTTGCTTTAAGTTAAACACCAGCCGCTTAACCAAGGCAGTCTGTGTTTTCACCGGCCCGGTATTCATCCAATAATTGCAAATCCTGGTCACACAGCGTGTCTGGCAGTAATTCTGGACGCCTTTTCCAGGTTCTGCCTAATGCCTGCTGTCTGCGCCAACGGGCTATTGCCTGATGGTCCCCACTAATCAATACATCGGGTACTTTCCGTCCGTTGAAACACTCAGGCCGGGTATAGTGTGGGTAATCCAATAAACACTCACTAAACGAGTCTTGAGCGGCAGAATCCTTATGCCCTAACACATTTGGAATTAAGCGACTAATAGCATCAATGAGTACCATTGCACCTAATTCCCCTCCACTGAGCACGTAATCGCCAATCGAAATCTCTTCGTCAATTTCAGCTTCAATCAAACGTTCATCGACACCCTCATAACGACCGGTCAGCAAAATGAGTGGTTCTGCATCGCGAGCATATGCCTGCACCCTTTGCTGCTGCAAACATTTACCCTGTGGGCTTAGATAAACCACGCGGGCATCTGGCTCACACGCCTTCGCACTGTCTATTGCTCTTTTTAGGGGATCTGGCTTCATTACCATACCAGGCCCACCACCATAGGGTCGATCATCTACAGTTTGTCTTGCGTCTTCAGTGAATTCCCGGGGGTTCAAAGTACTCACTTTGAGCTTGCCTAAGTCTACCGCCTTACGGGGAATACCTGACTCAAGTAAACTTTCTACCAATTCGGGGAAAATCGTGATTACGATTATTCTCATACAATTTAAGAACCTGTAGGACTTGAGCATTCGCCACAAGGTAATAACATGCCACTATGGAGTGTTGGATCTCAAACAATAGCTTTTTCTATTAAAATTCTTTGTCCCAATCCACCTGTATTCTACGATTATCAAGGTCCACTGATTTAATCACTTGCTCTCGTATCCATGGAATCAAGCGTTCACGGTCACCCTTTACAACAATTACATCATTCGCACCTGTAGCAAACAATGTGTCTATTACACCCAGGCGATCACCTGTTAGGGTGAAAACGTCCATGCCAATAAGATCCAACCAATAGTACTCATCTTTAGCGAGTCGAGGCAAGTTCTCTCGTTCAATAGCAATTGTCCGACCGATCAGCATTTCGGCCTTACTTCTATCGTTTATTTCTGCAAGCTTGGCAATTATCCCTTTTCCGTGGACTTTGCCCTTTTCAAGGATATGCAAACTCCGGTGTTTCCCGTCTATAAGTAGCCACTCTGGATAATTAATAATTCCCTGTCTCGGCTCCGTGCTTGAGAAAACTTTCACCCAGCCTTGCAAGCCAAACACTCCCGATACTTCCCCAAGAGGAACCAGGGTTGTTACATCCCTGTCCATCGCTCTAACCCGATCCGCAATGCTACCATTTCACAAGTTTTAAGCGGCGACTTGCTGTTGTTTGCGATAATTTTTAACCAAATTAGTAACACGGTCACTCATTTGAGCACCCATAGCAATCCAGTGATCAATACGATTAAGCTCTAATTTAATTGTCGCATCATTTCCTCGTGCCACAGGATTAAAAAACCCGACCCGCTCAATACAGCGACCATCCCGCCGACTTCGACTATCGGTCACAACCACACGATAGTAAGGTTGCTTTTTTGCACCGCCACGTGAAAGACGAATTGTTACCATCCTAAATTTCCTGAATTTGAGTACTAGACTACTAAAAGTTGAAATGCATCACACGAAGGACACACGAAACAGGGGATTTTACCTGAGTTGAATAAAAAATAAAGCTCTTTTTACATTATCACATGCCCATACCCGGCGGCATCTGCCCTTTCAGGCCTCGCATCATCTTGGACATACCGCCACCAGACATTTTCTTCATCATTTTACTCATTTGCGCATGTTGCTTAAGCAAACGATTCACATCCTGGACTTGTGTTCCGGAACCCGCTGCAATCCGCTTTCGACGAGAACCTTTTATAACTGCTGGAAACTTTCGCTCCTGAGGGGTCATTGAATTAATGATCGCGATCATTCGTTTAAATTGTTTATCATCCGCTTGTGCCTTAACGGCTTCGGGAAGATTTGCAGTACCGGGCAATTTATCCAACAAACTACCCAATCCCCCCATATTCATCATTTGTTCCATCTGATCGCGTAAGTCATACAAGTTAAATGAGCGACCCTTTTTAATTTTTCGCGCTAACTTCTCCGCTTTATTCTGATCAACTTTGGCAGTAACCTCCTCGACCAGACTAACTACATCACCCATCCCCAGAATTCGAGAAGCGATGCGATCAGGGTGAAAAACCTCCAGTGCATCCGTTTTTTCACCGGAACCAATAAATTTTATTGGTTTGCCGGTGATCATACGCACTGATAGTGCTGCACCTCCTCGTGCGTCACCATCCGTTTTGGTCAAAATGACACCGCTTAACGGTAATGCGTCATCAAAGGCTTTTGCTGTATTGGCAGCATCCTGCCCAGTCATGCTATCAACAACAAACAATGTCTCAATGGGTTTAAGCTGCTTGTGAAGATCCTGAATCTCTTCCATCATCGTGGTATCTATGGCCAGCCGACCAGCCGTATCAACTAGTAATACATCCATAAAATCTTTCTTCGCAGCACTCATTGCCAGCTGGGCAATCGTTTTGGGCTTTTGCCCCATTTCACTGGAAAAGAAACTGACACCAACGTCATTTGCCAGCGTTTTTAGTTGCTCAATAGCAGCAGGACGATAGACATCACAACTAACTACCATAACTTTTTTGTTTTCTTGCTCTTTCAAGCGGCGCGCTAACTTGGCAACGGTAGTGGTTTTACCTGCGCCCTGGAGTCCAGCCATCAAAATAACGGCTGGCGGCTGGGTATTGAGACTTAATGGTTCAGTCATACTCCCCATAACGGCGATCAGTTCATCGTTTACAACCTTTACCAGTGATTGCCCTGGTGAAAGACTTGCAAGCACTTCCTGACCCAGTGCTTTGACCTTAACTTGCTCGATAAGACGCTTCACTACGGGTAGAGCCACGTCTGCCTCTAACAATGCCATACGCACTTCACGCAGTGTATCCTGCACATTTTGCTCAGTTAAACGTCCTTGGCCACGTAAATTTTTAATTGTGCCACCAAGCCGCTCACTTAAAGACTGAAACATACCTAATTACTCACCTCAATGATTCGGGCCAAAAAATCAATTTAATTGCTGACACCACAGAGCGCTTTTATAATCCCAACACGGAGAATATAAGAATTGTGGCTTGCTAGCGCTTTAACCTATCCTGTAGGATTCATCTATGATAACGAAACAGAGAACCCTTTTGTGATCTCATCTGAAATACTCGGATTATTATCTGCAGTATTGTATCTGATTCCAGCCATTCTGATACTGAAGCCAATTTTAAGCGGTAATGCACCGAATAAAAAGGGCCTTATCCTTTCTTTGATGGGATTGGGCGTTTTAATACATGCTGTGCTGTTATTTAGAAATATTGTTATAAGCGACGGCTTGAATTTGAATATAATTAACGCGTTATCCCTGACTTCATTTTTAATGGTCCTTTTTTTATGGATAATGTCATTGAAGCGTCCTACTGAAAGCCTGGGTATCGCCGTACTTCCTATTTCTGCACTCACTGTCTACTCGACTGCGCTTTTCCAACCCTTAAAAAATACAGTCAATCTGGAAATTCAAACACATATCTTCCTATCGGTTACAGCTTATGGATTACTTGGGCTTGCTGCCTTACAGGCCATTCTGGTTGCCATGCAAAGCCGATACTTACATAACCACAAACCCGGTGGATTTATAAGGGGGTTACCGCCCTTAAGTCTAATGGAAGAATTGATGTTTAAGATGTTATCCGCTGGTTTCATTCTGCTCACACTTTCACTTGTATCGGGGTTTGTATTCCTCGATGATATGTTTGCCCAGCACCTTGTGCATAAAACCACTTTATCCATTGCCGCCTGGGCATCATTTGGTATATTACTTTACGGTCACTGGAAACACGGTTGGCGCGGTAAACGAGCGGTAAAATGGGCTTTATGGGCCTTCGTATTATTAATTTTGGCCTATTTCGGTAGTAAGTTCGTTCTGGAAGTGATAATTGGCGTTCCAACTACGCAATGATCTACGGTAGCCAGCCATCAGCTACTTTCCAATCGAAGACTATTGGCAGGCAGTGTTCTTGCCTGTTTTTTTACACATAATTCTGCAACAAGGATCTGATTTTACTTGAATACACTTCCCCTCAGTGTGTTATTTGTCATACTGGTAATTTTGATTTTATTATCTGGTTTTTTCTCAGGTTCTGAAACCGCACTGATGACACTTAATCGGTATCGCTTAAGACATCTTGCAAAAAGCGGACATACGGGAGCCATCCGTGCCGCCAAATTACTGGAACACCCAGACCGGCTTATTGGCCTGATATTACTCGGTAATAATTTTGTCAACATCCTCGCCTCTGCCATCGCCACTCTTATCGCATTGCGTTTACTGGGTGAAGCCGGCATCGCAGTGGCGACAGGGTTACTCACTCTCGTGATACTGGTTTTTGCTGAAGTAACCCCCAAAACGCTGGCAACAGTACGAACGGAACAGATTGCATTTTTTGCGGCACGCATTTATATCCCGATGATGCACGTGTTCTACCCACTGGTTTTCATTATTAACGCCCTGACAAATAAGATTTTAGGGGTTCTACATATACCACTCACCAAAAAATCTGAAAATGACGATCTTAGTCGCGACGAATTGAAAACCCTGGTCAATGAAGCTGGAGGATTAATCCCTGCAAGACACCAAAAAATGTTGGTCAATATTCTGGACCTGGAGAATGTAACAGTAAATGATATTATGGTTCCCCGGAATGAAATCCTCGGCATTGATCTGGAGGACGATTGGCAAGATATTTTACATCAGATAGCAACCACCAAGCATAGCCGATTTCCGGTATTTCGCGAAAGCATTGATAATGTAGTCGGGTTTATCTATTTAAGAAAGATGCTGGATGTATTACGCCAAAATGAAATACAACGCGAGCACCTCGAAACGAGAATTCGTAATACATACTTTATACCAGAGAACACACCGCTAACCGTTCAATTATTAAACTTTCAGAGTTTGAAAAGGCGTATTGGTCTGGTAGTGGACGAATACGGTGATATCCTTGGCTTAGTGACTCTGGAAGACATTCTTGAGGAAATTGTCGGTGAGTTTACAACCGATCCAGCAACAAACCTCCAGGAAGTACGTGCACAAGCAGATGGCAGCTATTTAGCGTTGGGAAGTACATCCGTGCGCCAACTCAATAGAATACTGGACTGGAATCTATCAATTAATGGACCAAAAACACTGAACGGCGTTATCTTGGAACAACTCGAAGAAATTCCCAGTGCTGGAAAGATAATTCGTTTTCAATCACACTCTCTGGAAATCCTCTCTGTTGAAGAAAATATGGTACAGGAAGTACGAATTCTCAATATGCAGTTAAATGCTGACACGGAAACCAGACAGCAGAAAAAAAACGATGTTTAATAACCATGGCATAGTGTTTCATACAAAGTGTACAGTTAGAAAACCATTAAAAACGCGAGTACAAATCGCAGAGCGCAGGGAATGGCTGGGACTTTTCAAGGACTGCAACTTTGTCTTTCACCCAGCTGGGATGCTGAAAGATTGAATATATATTATGGCCAAACCTAAATTACAATACCAGTGCCGCGAATGCGGTTCGATATTTCCAAAATGGAGTGGGCAGTGTGGTGAATGTGGTGAATGGAATTGCCTTGATGAATCGATCAATTCAACGCCGGGAAAAACTCTCAATCCGCGCTTTGAAGGCTATGCGGGTACAGCAAGCATAACTTCAGCCAATGACGTTAAACTACAGAAAGAACCCCGTACCAGCACTCATCTGAGTGAACTTGACCGGGTATTGGGTGGTGGTTTAGTTGATGGTTCGGTCACCTTACTTGGCGGAGACCCGGGAATTGGGAAATCCACTTTGTTACTCCAGTGCCTGGCAAACTTAAGCGCCAGTTACAGGACTCTCTACGTTACCGGGGAAGAATCACTACAACAGGTAATTCTACGCGCACGTCGTATTGGACTTCCAGAAAAAGATCTACGACTGCTAACTGAAACCTGCGTAGAAAAAATTATCGCGCTGGCGATCAGTGAACAACCCCAGATTATGGTGATTGATTCAATTCAAACCATATTTACCGATACGCTGCAGTCTGCACCTGGTTCTGTAAGTCAAGTTCGCGAAGGCGCCGCAAGGCTCGTTCGATTTGCAAAACAAACCGGCACTTCTTTGTTTGTAGTCGGTCATGTAACAAAGGAAGGCGCGTTAGCCGGCCCCCGAGTATTAGAACACATGGTAGACACTGTGCTGTATTTTGAGGGTGACCCTGGCAGTCGTTTTCGGGTTATTCGAGCGGTTAAGAACCGATTTGGCGCAGTCAATGAACTCGGGGTTTTTGCCATGAGCGAGAAGGGCCTGCAGGCAGTCAGCAATCCATCAGCAATATTTCTTTCAAAACATCCCGAGCCAGTTTCAGGTAGTGTGATTATGGTTACACGTGAGGGCACTCGACCCATTCTTGTGGAAGCCCAGGCACTGGTCGATGAAAGTCACCTCGGTAACCCACGGCGAGTTACATTGGGCTTGGAACAGAACAGACTTTCGATGTTATTGGCAGTCTTACATCGTCACGCAGGTATTGCCATGTTTGATCAAGATGTTTACCTGAATATTGTCGGTGGTGTCAGAATTTCGGAAACCGCCGCCGATTTACCCGTTATTCTGGCGGCACTTTCATCCTTCAAAGACCGACCACTGGATTCACACTTAATTGTATTCGGTGAATTGGGATTAGCAGGAGAGGTGAGACCCGTCTCAAATGGTGAAGAACGATTGCAGGAGGCAGCAAAACACGGATTTACTCATGCAATTGTCCCAAAAGGTAATATTCCAAGAAAACCAATTAATGGATTAAGGGTTGAAGGCGTGAGCAGACTTTCAGAAGCACTTGATTTATTGTATTAACATTGTGTAAGGACGATGGAATATTTACCCTTAACTGATTCGTTGACCCATTGATGCGTCTAAGTTAGTGTAGCCATCCGCATAAGCCGATGACACAAATTACTATGGCTAAGAAAAAACTCATCATTCCAAAGTCAACGCGCTTCGAAGATGCTCTGGCAGAACTTGAAGAGGTGGTACAAGCATTGGAAACAGGCGAGCAAACACTGGATAATTCATTGGAGAGCTTTGAACGAGGAATAGCGTTGGCACGTTTTTGCCAACAATCATTGGGCGATGCCAATCAAAAAGTTCAAATATTACTTACTGAGAAAGGCAGCGAGGTACTCCAGGAACTGGACGCATCGGACGATTGATGGCATTCAAAGACAAACTAAAATACCTCAGAAACAGGGTCGATTTAGCCATGCAGATCTTTCTTCCACAGACAACTGTTGACGGTGAAAATAATCGCCTAAATACAGCAATGTATTACGCAGTTACTAATGGTGGCAAAAGAATACGCCCCATTCTCACCTACGCTACTGGTGAGGCGCTAAGTGCAAACCTCAACAAGTTGGACAGGCCTGCATGCGCAGTTGAAATGGTGCATGCCTATTCGCTGGTTCACGATGACCTTCCTGCCATGGATGACGATGATCTTCGCCGTGGAAAACTCACCTGCCATAAAAAATTCGACGAAGCAACTGCGATACTCGCCGGTGATGCCCTGCAGGCATTAGCATTTACTTTGCTTACCCAGGATTCCGAAGATGCAGACCCTGCAATTAAACTCAAGATGATACAGCTGCTTGGTGAGGCTAGCGGAGCAGCAGGCATGGCTCAAGGCCAGGCTATTGACTTGCAGTCAGTGGGACAGGCACTTACTCTGGAAGAACTGGAGAATATGCACCGACACAAAACAGGGGCTTTAATTCGTGCCAGTGTATTAATGGGCGCTCTTGCTGCAGGTGTTACTTCCGATAGTCTGCTTAACACGCTCGATAAATACGCGGCAGCCATCGGCCTGGGTTTTCAGATCGTCGATGATATTTTAGACGTAACCAGTGACACAGAAACGCTAGGTAAGCCTCAAGGCTCGGATATAGCGCTTAATAAACCAACTTATCCGGCACTATTAGGTCTGGAAGGTGCCAGACAACATGCTCGCGAAACACATAATCAAGCGCTTTCACATCTCAAAGGGTTGCCCCCAAGCTATAACATTCTACGCCAATTATCACACTATATTATTGACCGCTCTTATTAGTGTAGTGTTTCATCAGTTTAACCAAAATTGTGATCCCCCTGCTTGCTCACAGGGAATACTAGGAGGATAATGCGTGGTTATCTAAAAAATGCAATAACATGACAAACGCTGGACACTACCCATTGCTTAGCCAAATTAACTCGCCAGAGAATCTGCGGGAGTTGGCTGAATCTGATCTCAATTTACTTTGCCAGGAACTACGTGAATTTCTAGTCGAAACGATTGCGAAAACAGGGGGGCATCTGGGCGCCAGTTTAGGAACGGTAGAGTTAACTATTGCCTTACATGTTGCATATAATACGCCGCATGACCGACTCGTATGGGACGTTGGACACCAGGCATATCCTCACAAGATATTAACGGGTCGCCGGGAACTTCTGCATAGCATTCGCATGAAGGGAGGCATCAGTGGATTTCCAAAACGAAGTGAAAGTGACTACGACAGCTTTGGCGTGGGTCACTCCAGCACTTCGATCAGTGCAGCCATGGGCATGGCCCTGGCTGCAAAAGCTCAAGGATCAGGCCACAAATCAGTCGCAATTATCGGCGATGGTGCCATGACGGCCGGCATGGCGTTCGAAGCACTGAATCACGCAGGAGATCTAAAAACTGACATGTTGGTTGTTTTAAATGACAATGATATGTCAATTTCTCCAAATGTTGGGGCACTCAATAAGTACCTCATTCGTATACTATCTGGACGTCTATATTCTAGCGCAAGAGAAAGCGGTAAGAAGGTATTGAGTCATATCCCCCCTGTTGCTGAACTTGCTCGCCGAACAGAAGAGCATGTAAAAGGTATGGTGGTTCCAGGTACTTTATTCGAAGAATTGGGATTTCACTATTTTGGCCCGGTAGATGGGCACGATTTGTCTACATTAATAAAAGTTTTTCGCAATCTCAGACAACTTCAGGGACCGATACTGTTACATGTAGTAACTAAGAAGGGTAAAGGTTATAAATTTGCCGAAGAGGATGAACTAGCACTTCATGCGGTTAGCCCATTTGACCCCAAAACTGGTAAAAAACTTAATAGCAGCGCATTATCAAAACCAACCTACACTGAAGTTTTTGGCCGATGGTTATGCGATATGGCAGAGCAGGATGAACGTCTATATGGTATTACCCCAGCGATGAGGGAGGGATCGGGAATGGTTGAATTCTGCGAACGTTTTCCGCATCGCTACCTGGATGTCGCCATTGCTGAGCAACACGCTGTTACTCTGGCTGCAGGCTTGGCCTGCGAAAACCTTAAACCCGTTGTTGCTATTTATTCTACATTTTTGCAGCGTGCTTATGATCAACTTGTACATGACGTTGCATTACAAAACCTGCCTATACTGTTCGCTATTGACAGAGCGGGCCTAGTGGGTCCTGATGGTCCGACGCATGCCGGTAGCTTCGATTATTCATTTATGCGCTGTTTACCCAATATGCTGATAATGGCGCCAGCGGATGAAAATGAGTGTCGCCAGATGCTTTACACTGGATTTATGCATAATGGACCCGCCTCGGTAAGATACCCAAGAGGTGCAGGTCCAGGCATAGAGGTAAAGGATAAAATGGAGGCCCTACCCGTTGGCAAAGCAGAAATTAAACGCCGAGGCTCTCAGCTCGTCATTCTTGCGTTTGGATCAATGGTGCAACCGTCATTGGAAGCCGGAATATTACTGGATGCCACTGTCGTTAATATGAGATTTGTTAAACCGTTGGATGATAGACTCATCTTTTCAATGGTTAAAAAACACTGTCTCATTGTAACAGTTGAAGAAAATTCAATCAGCGGCGGTGCGGGAAGTGCTGTTGCTGAATGCCTGAGTAAACACAATTTAACAATACCTATCCTTCATATAGGCATACCCGATTACTATCAGGAGCACGGTAGCCGTGAGGAACTCCTAGAAGAATGTGCTCTGGATGTTGCAGGAATAGTCACATCTATTCAGAGCTACTCCAAACAGGAAGTTCCGGATATCTCTTATTTGCTTGGCGATGCGCCCGTTGCCACCGTACAGTAACCTACTTTCCGAATTAACTGCAGTTTTATAACATGTCTGAGCACGAAAAAACCCAAATACCCGACGTACAGTCTTATAGTGACCACCGCCATATTGCCATTGATCGTGTCGGCATTCGTCGCATACGTCACCCGGTAGCGGTTATTGATAAAAGTGGCGAAAAGCAAAACACAGTCGCGACTTTTGAATTGACAGTATTCTTGCCTGAAGATCGTAAAGGCACTCATATGTCGCGTTTTGCCCAGTTGCTAAACGAACATGATCATGATGCCCACAGCGTGGCTAATTTTGTAGAATTATTTCGCGAAATGAATCGCCGCCTCGACAGCACTGAAGGCACTATTGAGATGACGTTCCCATATTTTGTTAACAAAACAGCCCCGGTGAGTGAAAAGCTCGGCATGGTGGATTATCTGATCACTCTGCGATCAGATATTAAGCGGGGTAGTCAACCCGACACTCATATTCGTGTCGTTGTCCCCGTAACAACTCTGTGCCCCTGCTCCAAGGAAATCTCAGCGTATGGCGCTCATAACCAACGCTCTGAGGTCACGATCGATGCCCGTATAGATCCCGAACAAGAAGTGTGGTGGGAAGATCTCATCGATATTGCGGAACAAGAAGCCTCTTGCGAGCTTTTTAGTCAGCTAAAACGTACCGATGAAAAATATGTAACGGAAAGAGCCTATGACAATCCTAAGTTTGTTGAAGATTTGATTCGTGATATTGCGAAAAGACTCAACAACCTTGAAGTTATCCGTAGCTATGATCTGGAGGTTGAAAATTTTGAATCCATTCACAACCACTCAGCTTACGCAATGTTAAGTCGAGATAAGGATACCGATTAACTACTAGTGTTATGCCTTTATAACGATATCCCAGTTAGCCTGAAACTTAATAAAACCCGAATGAATTGAAATAAATCGAGTCGTGACCAAATGCCGCAAATCGGGACGAATACCTCTGTAAAGGAAATCTTCAGAATTATGTGCTTCCCCCTCGACATAAAGCTGAGTAATAAATGAAGAGCGATCTGGTAAAAACACAGCAACGTGAATATGAGGCGCTCGCCCTGGGTAAGCGACGGGTCTAATGGTACGAAAATGATATTTCCCTTGTTGATTGCTCGTAGTGGAACCATGTCCCTGGAAACCAACATCTATCGGCAACTTTCCATTTTCTGCGGGGTGCCGGTAACGCCCATTTACGTCAGTTTGCCATATCTCTATGCGCGCATCCGGTATTACCCGGCCTTCTATGCCCAGGATGTGGCCTGTAAGATCCGTAATTTCACCCTTTGCCAGCTCATTGATACCCACAACACGGGTTAGGTCATTATCATCATCCAGTGGCAGCTCAGTAGGGTAAAAAGGTCCAGGTGTCTGACTGGGTGTTAGCAGAATCGCGGCATTTAAATGACCTGTTAACTTGGCGAATGCTACACCTGTCAAGGTGTGTATAAACGATCTGCGTGATAGCACTTGCATACAATTCTCACGATAAGCAGAGTATAAATTCAACCTCATTGGATTATTTACGTACCACTCGAATGGTATGCTTTCATCGCTTTTGAGTAAAATTTCCTTAACAAAACGATCAGAATCAAAAACCGACTGTGATTTAACCTGCAGTTGGATTCCTCAAATATTATTAATATAACAAAACAGATTGGCTATGGTCATAATTATTACCAGGGATTATTCCAGCTTACAAATTGAAAAATGTCACTGGCAGCAACGGAAACAGAGTGATTTTCAAGCTTTATATAAGATTTGCCAACACGGTAGGCTGCAAAGCCTCGTAGCATCCCTGCCAATACGAAGTGTCCATCATCACAACTAATCAGCCCACCACCCGACTCTCCTGAATCGATAGGGGCAGTGGTATGTAAAGCGCCGTTGAAGTTGTTCTTGAAGTTTCCAACAGAGGTTGTTTTAGAACGGGCAAGGGGAAAACCAATCGCCCAAACTCGCTCGTTATGATAGGGCTCCCGTCTGGAAAGCTTAATGGGGTTAACGCTGCCGGTATCAACCTCCATAACGGCAAGATCCTTATTCTCATCAAGCATCAAAATAAGTGCAGGCTCATAGCCATAACCCACTTCTACAAATACCTGCTCCGAATCAATAACAGCATGTGCTGCCGTGAGCACGCGATTATGGGCAATAACCACTCCACTGGCATAACTGCCATCATCTAATGCCACAGAAAGAATAGAATTTTGAGTGTTCGGCCCAGGCCAGCCACACTCTGCATCCACAGCGAACACCAAAACAGAGTGAGTCAGGCTGTACACTATCAGCAATGATACCAGCCAATTCGTTATCTTTTTAACATCGCTCATTATGTATAGTTTCGTAGTAATGATTTTCGTCATGACATCAGCAATTACCAACAAAATGAATAACAATCACAATACAAGTACTGACGGTATAAAAAACATCTCTCTTACAGTCTACATAGTGGAAGCTCAGCTTGCAAAATAAAAGGTTTCAGTCTGATTATTGACACTCACACTGAATTGCATAACAGCAATGACAAACGCTAATTAGACAAAATAACACCAAAGCCAAAATTAAATCTGGGCTCCGGGTTTTGACGTTGCCTGGGCCACAGATGAAGCTCCTTTCCCAGCAATTGTGGAAAATCATAACTAGCTTCATCAATTTTTTGATTTACCAGATGAGTAACAGTACCCAATACGGTAAGCTCTCGACCCGCAGAATAGTCAATACCTTCCAGATATCCTGGATGATGTAAGATAAAACGCCCTACAGGTGTAAGTGATGTATCGGGCCTAAGGTTTTCACTCAGCGGATAAGCAAGAATCTCTAATTGCGTATACTCTTCCAAATTAGCAAGATGAACAATAACCCCTCCCCAAATCAGCGGATTGCTACGCTTCGCGGTATCCAGATCCAACTGCGCTTGCTGTGGAGAAATTTCCAGACTTGCATTTTCAGGATTGACAACAGGTTTTGGTTGATTGCCCGCGCATGAAATGTTTAGAAAAATCAAAAATAGCAGTACAGTGAATTTCACCATTTTCAGTACCTATAGGGGCGGTGTGGGTAATAGGGCCAGAAAGGTGAATAAAAACTATTATAGTAAGGATACTGATAGGGATAAGGCGAAAAAAACCAAGGGTCATAATAACCATAGGGATAATTAGTTTCCTTAACGGCCGTCCAAAGATGGTGAGAATCGACCTTAACAACGGGGAATACATAATCAAGCTCGCCGATTTTTTGCAATTGTGTTCCCTTTAGTATACCGACGACGGTTAACATTCGATCTGGCGCATATATTTTCGGGTCATAAAAGCCACTGAGTCGGGCGATAAATCTTCCATCCGTCTGGTCTCGCTTCAGAGGCCGCGCGCTCTCCATAAGCGGTCTTGAAACGAGTTGAATAATGGTTTCTCCGTCTACGTTACGGCTTGAAACGATACTACCTCCCCATCGTACCCGTTGATCAGTATATGAGTCTGGATGCGCTTGAACTTCAGTGACAGCCGGACTCGCCTCAGGTGAATCAGCAATAGAGGTAGGGATGGTGGAGCAAGCATTTATTATCAGACTGCAAAGCCCTAAAAGACTGACTGAAAATGCCTTTTTAATACTCAAACTATTTGAAATAAAAACCATTACCTTTAGCCCTTCACTTACTTACATCAGTTTAACGTATCTATGGGTATGCTATAGGGAATTCATCCCCCGCCTTGCAATAATTTACACTTGACCACGAAAAAACTCCTCTGACAGTAGGCAAAAATACATGTCGCCAGAATACAAAATGTCATTTAATTATATGTTAATTAATAAAACCACGATCTTATCAATATCTTACGATAACGTAACAGACCAAACCTGAGAATAAATGTAGGTATCATTGATGCTTACTTAGTCCATGGCTACCTGTCATAGTTTCGTATAATCTATATTCGGCAATATTCATTGCCAAGCTATTAAATTCATTGCCAAGCTAGTACCCCGTCAACGTAGGATTGATGGGTACAGCGAGTAATCGTTGAAAACAACTTTAGGCGGGAAAAGTATAAAATGTGAATCTCATCGGGTGTTGAGCAAGTAAATTTAGAAGTATCTACATCAGCTTAAGCTCAAGCCGATAGTGAGTATAGTGTTTTAGATATCGATACGCATTATGGATCTATCGTCGTATTCAACGCCACTGATTGGGCGTTACTTTAAGATTTGTAGATCAGAAGTGCAGACTTTGGCGACCGCATAATGTCGGCCTGAATAATTGAAGTACAACGATATGTATAATAATACAGGAACTTCAGATATGAATGATCTCATACAAGCTGCAGATATTTTAAATACCGGCGAATACCAGATTCTTGAACAGGCATACTTGAATTGGCATGGAACAACGGCCTCTGAGCATGAATTATATCAGCTATTCTCTCAGTACATGCAGTTTGGTATGGTGCCTCATTGGGCAGAAAATTTTGCAAAAATTGTTATTGCTGACTTCAATTCCAATATAAAGGTAAATCCAGGTTTTTATTGCCTGTCCTCATTTACACCACGAGTTGCTTCTGCTAAAAAAATTCCCACCTTTAGCATCACACAGAAACTGTAAATTTTCAAAACTATCCAGGGGGCGTTCTCAATTGACTTGACCATCCTGGCGGCACTCATTTTCCATCCCGCAAGACGCAGCGAGCGACAACGCCGTTGGGTAGAAGATGAGCAGCCCCCTAAGCTTTCCCCGGATTAACGTGTTGTAATTGATCTAAATCACTACCCGATAGCTCATATGTTTGAGCGAAGCCACGAACATATTTGCCTGAGCAAGGCTTAAATTTAATCAGGTGAAAATCTCCAAGAGAATTAAGCGTATTAATAAACACACCAAATTTTTCCTTAAACTGATCCATAGTGCTAATCCATTCAGAATCAGTTAAATCAACAAATAAAGCATCACAATTTAACTGTAATCGCTTCAGAGCAAAAACATTTGCACTATCAGCGACATCCTCCAGGAACAGTAAGCTCGCCCTTGGATTGTGATTCAGATTTCGTGTGTGTTTCGCAAGCAGGCTAACGTATATATAAATTCCATGCTCATTTTGGACAAAAGGAGCATGACTTGCCTGCGCGCACCCAGCTTCATCTACAGTTGCTAAAAACACAACAGAAAAATGCTGACTAAACATTGCTGATTCTTGCAACACTTCTACATCACTCACTTTTCTCGCCATCAGTGACCCCCTTATATAATACTCTTCACTTTTATCAGTAACATTTAAATGATGGTTTGAGCAATAAACGTCCTATTCCAGAAAATCGCAGTTGTAACGCCAAAACACACATAATCTCTTTATTCAGTAATTAGGTATTGTTCACGCTGCTACCCGCCTCTCTGCCTTTTTGCAACCATGCACAAATACCTGTGCCCACGGTTTTACCATAATCAGTAAGCTCAATAGTAGGTAATTCTACATCTCTCGCGTATAATGCCGCTCTTTTTTACTGATATTAGTGAGTCCCGAGAGAAACCCGTGATTGAAAAACTTAGAAACATTGCAATTATTGCCCATGTTGACCATGGAAAAACGACTTTAGTCGATAAACTGCTGTATCAATCTGGCACACTGAGCGAACGCAATTCACCTCATGAACGCATCATGGACTCAAACGATTTGGAAAAGGAACGTGGCATTACTATTTTATCCAAGAATACCGCAATTCGTTGGAATGAATACCGAATAAACATTGTCGATACGCCAGGTCACGCGGATTTTGGCGGTGAAGTGGAGCGTGTTTTATCGATGGTTGATAGTGTATTGTTATTAGTTGATGCTGCTGAAGGCCCGATGCCACAAACACGCTTCGTGACACAAAAAGCATTTAACATGGGTTTCAAGCCCATTGTTGTCATTAATAAGATCGACAGGGACAGCGCTCGACCAGAGTGGGCACTGAATCAGACATTTGATTTGTTTGACAACCTCGGTGCAAATGACGAACAACTCGATTTTCCAGTTATTTATGCATCAGCTGTCAATGGATATGCAGGCACAAAATCCAATGTAACAAGTGGCGACATGGCGCCTTTGCTAGAGGCGATTATTACTCATGTCCCTCACCCAAATGTTGATATCAATGGGGCACTGCAGATGCAGATTTCCTCACTCGATTATAATAGTTATGTCGGTGTCATTGGCATAGCCCGAATTAAGCGCGGTATTCTCAAAACCAATAATCCGGTAAAGGTCATAGATACGAATAACAAAATACGTTCGGGAAAAGTACAACAAGTACTCGGGTTCCACGGGCTGGAACGAATTCAAGTCGATCAGGCTGAAGCGGGCGATATTGTTGCTATAACAGGTATTGACCCTCTACATATTTCCGACACACTTTGTGACCCCGATGTGATAGAGGCGCTTCCTGCGTTGAGTATTGACGAACCAACAATCAGCATGACCTTTCAACCTAACACCTCTCCATTTGCTGGCAAAGAAGGTAAGTTTGTTACCAGCCGAAATATTTGGGATCGCTTGCAGCAAGAGTTAATCCACAACGTTGCACTTCGAGTCGAGTCAACCGAAGACGCCGAGAAATACCAGGTATCGGGACGCGGCGAGCTACACCTTTCAATACTTATTGAAACCATGCGTAGGGAAGGTTATGAACTTGCGGTTAGCCGCCCACAAGTTATTGTTCGTGAAAATAGTGAAGGTGAAAGGGAAGAGCCCTTTGAATCGTTAACAGTGGATATCGAAGTCAGACATCAGGGCACAGTCATGGAAAAACTTGGGGAACGCAAAGCCGACCTGAAGAATATGGTCCCTGATAGCAAAGACCGTGTGCGATTAGAGTACATTATACCGTCCAGAGGACTGATTGGTTTTCGTACTGAATTTCTAACTTCTACATCTGGAACCGGATTGTTATATAGCATTTTTGATCACTATGGCCCCGCTATCAACACAGCGATTGGTCAGCGAACCAATGGCTCGTTGATTTCAAATGGAACCGGCAAAGCATTGGGTTTTGCGCTTTTTAACTTACAGGAACGCGGACGCCTGATAATTTCTGCCAATGACATTGTTTATGAAGGGCAAATTGTTGGCATTCACTCGCGTGGTAACGATTTAACTGTAAACCCGCTAAAGGGCAAGCAGCTAACGAATATTCGTGCTGCCGGTACTGATGAAAATATCGTTTTAAGCCCACCGATACGAATGACACTGGAACAAGCTCTGGAATTTATTGATGATGATGAACTTGTTGAAGTAACACCCAAATCAATAAGAATACGCAAGAAATACTTACTCGAACACCAAAGAAAACGTGCCTCCCGTGCAAGTGCATAAAAGTCAGATATTTGATGAGTAGCTGCAATACTTTTACAGATTGAGACCGAATAAGCAATATCGAGTTGTTCCAGCTACATTCATCTCTGGGCTGAATTCCTACGTTCATTAATTCATTCAGGAAAGTCTTATTGATTTACTTTCTCTTGGTTTAAGAGTGGGATTAGCGCTTATCCAGACCCATCAGCCGCTATAAAAATCGTGTTAACATACTTTAAGAAATAATTTCTGCGTCTGGATTAGACAGTTACCACTGTCACTAAAACTCATTTGAAATACATTATTCTGGTTTGCTAAAATGAACACGAAAGGATTTACCACTCAAATTCTCCACGCTGACCGCCAAGCTGAAATCGAGCATGGCTCACTACATAAGCCAATCCACACCTCCATAACCTTTGAATATAAAAAAGCTGAAGATATTGCACGGGTATTTCAGGGGAAACAGTTCGGTTATACCTATGGCCGACAAATAAATCCAACAATTACCGCACTTGAAAACAAAATAACCTTAATGGAACAAGGTTTGGCCACTACTTGCTTTTCAACAGGAATGGCTGCTATTTCGGCAACACTTTTCTCTTTGTTAAAAGCCGGTGACCATTTTATTTCCAGCTCATTTTTATTTGGCAATACCAATAGTTTATTCAACACAATGAAAAATTTTGGCATTGAAGTCTCATTTGTCGATGCTACAGATGTTGCTAATGTTGAAGCGGCGATACAGCCTAATACAAGAGCTGTTTTCGTAGAGACTATTGCTAATCCATGTACGCAAATTAGTGATCTTGTCAACATTGGCAATCTGTGTGATGAAAAAAACATTCTTTACCTTGTGGATAATACCCTGACCTCACCTTATCTATTTCAACCCAGAATAGTCAAGAGCAGCCTAGTGATAAATTCATTATCAAAATATATTGGTGGCCATGGAAATGCGCTGGGTGGATCAATTACTGAGGTAGGAAATTTTAATTGGGCACAATTTCCTAATATTTACGATTACTACAAATCTGGCGATGTTCATAATTGGGGTTTGACGCAAATAAAGAAAAAAGGTTTGAGAGACGCTGGTGGCACATTAGATCCGCAAGCCGCTCACCGTATAGCGATGGGGTCAGAGACCCTTCCCTTGCGAATTACAAAAGCCTGTGATAATGCTGACAGGTTAGCGCAGTTGTTTAGTGAGCATGCAATGGTAAATAGGGTGTACCACCCTAGCATTTCCAACCATCCGCAACGAAATCGTGCCAAAACCTTATTCAAGAATTTTGGCGCAATCATGAGCATTGAGCTACATGAGTCAATTGATTGCTTCGATTTTTTAAACAAATTGGAGACGGTAATCGTATCTTCCAATTTAGGTGATAACCGGACTCTGGCAATTCCCGTTGCTCATACCATTTTTTATGAAATGGGCCAGAAGCGTCGTGCCAGCATGGGCATTAATGACAATACAATACGATTGTCCATTGGCATTGAAGACTTTTCTGATTTGCACAATGACTTTATGCAGGCACTGACCAATTAAGGTCTGCTTGCATTTATTTTGATCCTCTCTGCATAAATTATTTTTAGCAGAAATAGATATCGCTATGAATCAAAAAATGAACACCTTCTTCTGAAAATAAGATACAACGGGAGCATTATAAACTGCTTAAAACACCCTCTGGAAGCTGTGCCAATACGAATAACCTACAATTTCTTCCCATTCAAAATTTTATAATTCAATAACTTAAAGCGCTTATTATCGTAATAACCCTCCTTTTGATAGCTTTTAATTACTTTAGCCGGGGCAAAGCGTCAATTTGTGAACGCATTAACAGCGCTTTATCGTCAAATTAACGACACTACGCCTACATTGAATAATCTTGGTTAATCAGTTATACAGAAAAAGTTATTAATTCGTAGGATCATGTTCAACCCAAATAAGAATTATCAGGTTTATTGAGTATTATTCTTATCATGCTTACGACAACTATTGAGTTTGGCAGTGCTTGACTCCAGACAAACATTGCTAACCGCTTCCTTCAACCTCCAGAGTGAGGGAGGCTACCTTTTTACACATCATGTCTCGACCCGATTCTGGCAGGCACTTGGCCTGCCTTTATCATCACCTTAATTATCTACATCAAATAATCCAACAATTACATTCTGCAGATCAATTTCTGCATATAAATTACGCTGAGTATGTATATGACATTCACAGAACTTTTTACATCTACTTTGCTAGTGTAATTAAATCGCAACTACCTGTTAAATTTTGATCTATGCTCACCTTACTCTTATGAATCCAGTGCATTTGGTTCGGAACAACACTTGCAATCGAATTTATTAACCCGAAAAGGCTGATTCAAAGAGTCGATGTTACAAATCAGAGGCCTTCTCTATGTCAGTTTTAAAGCAGTGGACCCAATGAATTTAATAAAAAAAACGATCTATCACTGTGAAATGGTAAAGTGATGCAACTCGATTTCAAACGATCTTCAGGAGTAAAGCCTGCTCTGACAAAACTAAATCTCGTTTTTCCTTTTGATTTTCGAAACAAGCTTGTACTTGTGCTGACATTCTTGTTGTTAATTACAATCACCTGGATAGCAGGCAATATCAGCACGACACAACAACTAATATCACATTCAATAAACGAAAACTACAGGACAGTTGATTTCTATGCACTTGATATCGGTGATAGCAGGCCGATTGAATCCACCACCGCACCTATAATTTCCTTAGCAAAATTTACTATTCTGGCAATTGATGCTGGTCACGGCGGGGTTGACCCTGGTTCTATTGGTAAAAATGGGTTAACTGAAAAAGAAATCACTCTGATTCTTGCTAAAAAAGTACGCTCTCAGCTTTCTTCAGTGAAGAATTTGCACATTGCATTAACCCGCTATGATGATTCAACAATAAACATAAACTCCAGAAATGAAATAATCAAAAAAACTCAAGCAGATTTTGTACTTTCTCTGCACTTAAATTCGATTCCTCAGGAAAACATTACACTGGTGGAATCTTATTTCAATGATTCACAAAACACCGTGACTGACAGAAATAACTTATTTATCCGATCCGATAACACACCTGGTGAGTTATCTCGATTACTGGCAGTCGCCGTTCAGGAATCAGTATTCGAGACGGTAAAAAGGCATAACAAAGTATCTGTTAATGCTGGCTTGAAAACCACCCCTATGCGCATTCTTTCCCAAAACCAGGCATACGGGGCACTATTAGAGGTAACATGCCTGAGCAATCCGGAGGAAGAAGAACGACTGGGTACCAACGAATACCTGGATAAGCTGGCAACATCCATTGCAAATGGTATTAAACTTTTTTTGCATAACAGTTCCAAGAATTTATCAACTGCCAAGTATCCTGCAAAACCATTATTGGGTGGGTTAGCAGTACATCAGGGCGTGGTAATTTAGAATACAATCGAAGTCGCTGAAAATTCTGTGTAATCCACTAAAGCTTATGAAAAAGTTCATCGTTAAAAACCAATTCGCTTCGATCTGCTACTATTTATCTATTAACTGTTGAATTTTTGGGGTTATTATTCACACTGAATCAGTGGCTTCAGTTCAGATATGAGATAAAAGAAAGCGCTGTTGTGTGCGTACATGTAATATTAGATTCACAATGGACTCACAAAAACATCAGTGTCACCCATCGCTTCAGCAAGTAATATTTGTACCACTATGTGGATCAAGATTGGATCAAATTGAACGCACGTTCTATAGGCGTGAGGCCGATGGTTAACTGAATAATCAGGAGTTTCAACCCATAGTGAATGGAATCACGGATACAGATTCAATCCATCAATCAGTTTAAAACTGTATGAGAGAAAGAATTGAACAGCAAATCAACTTTAGTAAGCCTCCTGTTGACGCACAAGCTTTTTGCGCGCATGGACAATACGCAATTGCGTTCAATACTGACAGATGTGGAAATAGTTATTATTGCATCAGGCTTGCAAATAGCCATTGAGCAGTATCGGGATAGTATGCTTGTACTCATTGAGGGTCAGCTTAAACTGGAAAGAAAAAGTGTGTCCGATCGAGCATCGATAGTGATTGCTGACGGACTGACACCGACCCTAATCACCTCTATTGCGAATGATGCAGTAATCACCACTCTAAAGGTTTGCAAATTTATCTGGCTTGACAAAAGTCTGATCGATTCGCATTTGGCATGGCAGGAAATTCTGCCTTTTAAACCCGCAATAAAGGCCAATTATTCGCGGCATATACCCCTTGTATCACAAACTAATGCATTTAGAAAACTAACCCTCGACAGAGTTGCTGATGCTTTTACCCGCATGTTACGCATCGATGTCGAAAAAGGCGAAGAAATTGTCCACCAGGATGAACCAGGTGATGCCTATTTTCTACTTGATTCAGGCACTGCAGATGTTATTCAAACTCACGCGCAAACGGGTCAAATCAACATCGTAAGAAAATTAAAAGCAGGAGATGGATTCGGAGAGGAAGCGCTGGTGCAGAAACAAACCCGAAACTCAACAGTAAAAATGACAAGCAACGGTGTTATTTATAAGCTATCAGCAGATGATTTCTCTGAGTTGGTACAACCGGCTTTAGTCAAATCTGTGCAATATGATAGAGTAAAATCGATACTTGCTGATAATGATGTGATACTCGTCGATTGTCGCCATGAGCAGGAATATATGTTGTATCGGATACCTGGTTCTGTATTTGTTCCGTTACATTCTCTGCGTGATAATATTAATCGATTTTCAAAAGACAAAACCTATCTCGCCATCTGTCACAGCGGACGCAGAAGTCAGGCTGCTGTATTTTTACTTCAGGAACGCGGCTTTTCAGCGAAATATATAGAGGGTGGGATTAGTCAATGGCCATATGAACTTGACTATGGGGATATCGAGCTTGCCTAATGCTCTCAGTGCTGTATATAACGATAAAAAGCTGGCGGGAAAGTGCCCTCTCTAAATGACAACAATCAGACCGCCAGCCTAGATAAATTTTATAACCTATTTACTATTTTCAGTTATAGGTTGAGATTCGCCTCTTATGCTCAATTGCAGGCTGTTTTTTCTCCACCCAATTCCCCGGTAAGTTTCAAAAATGCCCCGAATGGCTTCATCACACCCATCGCTTCCATTTTTGGTCCCGTAAATTTTAATTTACCGCTCATCATGGCACCCATTGCGCCACAACCGAAATTCGCCTCTCCAATACAAGACCAATGATCATCGGTCGCATGCATTAGATAATCCTGCTTTTTATTAAACGCCTTATCATCTGGAAGGCCCCCATATTCACAGGTAGCTTTGCCATCCTGCTCAACAATTGTCATCTGCACCTGAGTTTCTTCACCACACTCGGTTCGATACATACGGATTACTTTATAACCACGGTCACCATCATTTTTTATCCATTTTTTAGCAAGCTTGGTAGTCAACATTTCACTTTGATTCCAGCCTTCACAGGCTTTTACAGCCCACTCAGCATCCATAAAGTCGGCTCGAACAGCTACCGGCAATAAAAGCATGGTGATAACAATCAGGTGTTTTCTCATTTTGTTCCTCCAATAATTAGTAAACACTCTAGAGTCTATAAAATTTCTAACCAATAACGCAAATTCCATTGGAGAAATAAGCTTCTATCCTATGTGGGACAAAAACGCTGAAAATAACCCACTTATATCGCGACGAAAAACGAAAAACGAAAAACACATCTTAAAAAAATGAGATCATGGCTGAAGGAAAACCACGATACAGCATCTATCATCGCCACTCAAAGCCATCTCATGATAAATTTTATCAATAAAACGATATACTTATAGATCTCAACAATCAGATTTATGGTCCTTGAAAAAAATACGGCTACATATATCCAGACTACTAGCACAAGCGAAAACAATTAATCAGCGGCTTTTCATAGTACTCAGCGGCGAACGTCTTGGCTGCAACCATTTCGCTGAACAAATAATTGAAACTGCAAATTTGGAAACGGTGTTAGTATTCAATGCCTTACAAACCGTATTGCCTAACTCCCGACCCAGCAAGAGCGCGCATTCTTACCTTGGGCATAACACTGACGCGATTATTTTTGATGCTTACGGAGGATTTGACCCTGATGCTTTTGGCATACTCACAGGCACGATAAATGGTGGTGGACTGTTCATCCTGATCTCGCCTGCATTAAGCAATTGGCCGACCTACCCCGACCCTGAAAATAATCGGCTCGCAATCTATCCGTTGAGTGGCACTGAAATTTCAGCAAACTATCTGCACCGTATTGTTCGAATCATAAAAGCGAATACCGTATCACTGTACCAAAACCCGCATTTTAATTGCTATCTATTACCTATCGATAAAAAATCCAGCGATATTAAGCCCCTTTTGCCTACAAAGGATCAGCTACAGTGCATACTTACAATACTCAATCTTGCACAAAAGCAAACATCTCCATCAACCCTGTTGATAACAGCGGATAGAGGCCGTGGGAAGTCTTCTGCCATGGGCCTTGCGGCGGCAGAATTAATCAAGACAAAGGTGTGCAAACGTATCGTTGTTTGCGCTCCCAGTAAAAAAATTCTACAGACGTTTTTCAAACATGCCAATAACGAACTCAAGTGTGTAAATGAAGTACAACTCCAAGAAAAAGGCATTCGGTTTTTTGCTCCCGATGCGCTGTTACTAACGCCTCCCAAATCCGATTTATTAATGATTGACGAAGCTGCAGCCATCCCTCTCCCTGTACTGCAAAAAATGTTGGAACTTTTTCCAAAAATTGTATTTTCCAGTACTTTTCATGGCTATGAGGGAGCGGGACGTGGATTCTCCTTACGATTCAGCCAGATGTTGGATCAATGCAAAACAAACTGGCGCAAAATAAAACTAACTATACCTGTTCGATACGCCATGGGTGACAAATTAGAAGAACTGAGTAACAAACTATTGATGCTGGATGCAGAGTTGGAAGCCATAGACGTAACACCAGAACTGCAGCCTGCACGATCTCAGCTCATCGCGCTCGAAAGCAATCAGTTGATAACAAACGAGGAACAGCTAAGAACAATTTTTTCTCTATTCATTCAAGCCCATTACCAAACGAAACCACTGGACTTACGTCATATACTCGATGGACCCAATTTAAAAACTTACTGTTTGTATTATAATAATGCAATCGTGGGGTCAGCATTAATCGCTATTGAAGGAGCAATTAATGACCCTTCACTACAAAACGCAATAATGCATGGCGAACGTCGCCCATACGGGCATCTTCTACCTCAAATTTTGTCGTATCATCACCTGCAGGCAGAATATCTTTCATTCAAGATCTGTCGTATTGTGCGAATTGTAATTCATCCATCACTGCAAAAAAAAGGCTTCGGCTCCCTATTACTACAAAAATTGGAGTCCGCCATACAACAAGAACAATTTGACGCTTTTGGCGCCTCCTTCGGTTATAGCAAAGAACTTTGCAAATTCTGGACAAAAAACGCTTATCAAACTGTTCATCAGTCCAGTAAGAAAAATGCCAGCAGTGGCGCAAAGTCATCCGTTGTATTAAAACCTGTTTCATCAGCTGCAACCCTTGCGTTTAATAAAAGCCGCCAGAGGTATCTCTACAATCAAGAATCAAATTTTTCAGAAGGTATTATGGAAAATGATATTCAGGAAATAAAAAGTTATGCTCTGCGCAGGCGGGATTTTGAAGCATCAAAATACGCACTAAAACGCTACTTTTCACAATACCCGAATAACATTGCTGAATTACCAACGAAGCAGGCAGGAATCGTTAAACACAAAGTGTTGGAAAATGAGTCATGGCAATGGGTAAGTACTCATTACCAACTGACAGGTCGACGGGCTTGTGAAGATCAATTAAAAGCAGCACTAAAGATGCTGTTACTCAAAGCACAACACTCAATCTGAATAAAGTCCTTAGATCAGTAAGCCAGAAAACAGTCCAATCAATCAAAAAATAGACATTAGTATCAATAAGTTAAATGATAGCAACCTATCAATTCCCCGTGCATAGATTCAATCGTTAAAACTCTAAATACATCAGTACTGGCTTGTATCTGCCAATTCTGGCATAACTCCTGCATTTTTTTAGGCACAGACATTACTGAGTTTACATACACCATAGAGAAGCCACAATTTTCAGGTGTAGGAAACTCAGGAATGTGCTTATCCTTTACTTCCCCTTATGGCCCGGGCACCTTTGTTCCGGGCTTTTTTTTGTTCGTACCATTTATACCTGTATTCCTGAAATATTCGGATCCATTTAGTTTTCTAGTTCGAGTGTGATTTTTTCACCAAGCAGCAACCGCTTATCTAACAGAATCAGAAAACATCCCCTTGCATACTTTCCTCAAATTATTAGTTACTTTCATCAATAAAGGTATTAAGTCAATGGGCATGTCGCTTTCAATAAACAGATTGATAAGCAAATGAAAAACCACTTTTCGCAAATATTTGTGTGGATAATAAGGCTTATGTTTTTAGCCGTATTGACTTATGCAGCATCAGATTTACCTGAAAAAGAGGTTAATTCAGCATCCTTGAAAAAAACTATCGCGCAAAAATAAATGATATTAGATTTGTATTTTTTGGGTTCAATGAATAGTTAAACCGGCAGTGAAATATTATCTTTTACCACCTCCATAACAACATAGGTATGCGTTTGTTGCACACCGGGTAATTCTGATAATTTTCTACCCAAAACTTCGCGGTAGTGGTTAACATCTTGAGTACGCACCTTGAGTAAATAATCGAATCCACCGGCAATCATATGACACGACTGCACTTCATCTATCTGTTTTACCGCTCGATTAAATGCATTCAAAACATCGGTAGTAGTCTGAGATAAAGTAACCTGGACATAAGACTCATACTCGCAATCGAGTAATTTTGCAGATAAAACCGCCTGATAAGCAGTAATAAAACCAGATTGCTCCAAACGTCGTACACGCTCGGCACATGGTGTTTTTGTCAAATGTATTTTAGCGGCCAAATCAACAATGGAAATTCGACCATTAGCTTGTAATTCTGCCAGGATTTTTCTATCAATACTGTCTAGTTCCCGCAACATAACAGTCATTATTCCTATAGTTTATAAATTTATTAGTATATTAGCCTGGATTTAAGAATAAAAAAGCGTTTTTTACTCTGATTTTCAAAGTAGAATCAGCTAAATAGCAGAAACAAGAGACTCAAAATGACTGGCAGTATCCCACAAGCTTTAGCTAAAGCTCGCTTTACTGACGAAACGGTTGCTGTAAATACGTTACTTGATTCACTTCAGCTATCAAAAACTGATCGAACAGGAATTACAAAGAATGCGGTTTATACCGTAGATTCACTGCGAAAAAAACAGTCACTGAGCTTATTGGAACAATTCCTCGCTGAATATGGACTCTCCACCGACGAAGGTGTCGCCTTAATGTGTTTGGCAGAGGCTTACTTACGGACGCCGGATGCACTGAGTCTTGACGCACTCATTCGCGACAAAATCGGTTCGGGCAATTGGGAACAGCATCTTGGGACCGCACAATCATTGTTAATAAATGCCTCCAGTTGGGGCTTAATGTTAACGGGTAAACTACTCGGATCCGAACAATCGCATCAAGATAAAATTCACACCCGTATAAGCACACTGATTAACCGATTAAGCGAGCCTGTAATCCGTAAAGCAGTTGAACAGGTCATGAAAATACTGGGCCGACAGTTTGTGATGGGTACGACAATCAAAGCAGCTATCAAATATGCAGCAGAGGCAGAAAACAAAGGTTATCGCCATTCCTATGACATGCTGGGAGAAGCTGCAATTACAAGTCACGACGCACAAGCTTACTTTCTCGCCTACAGCAAAGCAATCTCTACAATCGCAGATGATGCTGTAAATAAATCAGCAATCGATAATCCAGGAATCTCTGTCAAATTGTCCGCATTGCACCCTCGTTATGAATTTGTGCAGTATAAACGTGTTCTATTCGAGTTGGTGCCTCGCCTATCCTCACTTGCTCTGCTGGCAAAGTCTGCAAATATAGGTTTAACCATCGACGCAGAAGAGTCCGAGCGGCTCGAATTATCACTTGAAGTTATACATGAAGTTCTGAAAAACCCATTACTTGATAATTGGGACGGCTTTGGTATCGTAATTCAGGCGTACCTCAAACAAGCACCATGGGTAATTGACTGGGTTAATAAGCAGGCAAAAATGTTCAATCGTAAAGTTAGTGTGCGTCTGGTCAAAGGTGCTTATTGGGACTATGAAATAAAACATGCTCAAGTGCAGGGGTTGCAGAATTATCCGGTATTTACACGCAAGCAATCGACTGATTTGTCCTATCTTGTTTGTGCAGAAAAATTATTTACTTTAAGTGAGCATATTTATCCACAATTTGCGACGCACAATGCGCATACCGCACAGTCAATAATCCACATGACAAGTAAAAAGCAGCCGTTTGAATTCCAACGGCTGCATGGTATGGGGGAATCCTTACATGAACTGCTGCATCAACAAACCGGGCATGCCAGTCGAATCTATGCACCTGTAGGCGTACATAAGGACTTGTTAGCCTATTTGGTAAGGCGTTTACTCGAAAATGGCGCCAACAGCTCATTCATTCATAAACTCCACGATAAAAGCATGTCCGCCGACTTTATTGCTGCTGATCCAATCAGCAGCCTACAGGAATATGCGGCAATAGCTAACCCTGCTATTGCTTTACCTTCCAGACTATTCGCTAACAAGCGGAAAAATTCCGCCGGCTTGTCACTCAATCTTAAGGTTTCAAGCCAACAACTCAACAAGGAAATGCAGGTATTTCTCAAACATAAATGGACAGCTAAACCTTGTATAAAATTTTCTACAGATGATTTGCTCAAACAACCTGTACACAGTCCGGTTGATGGCTCCTGTGTTGGATTGGTTTATCAATGCAAAGCGCACCACGTAGGTGAGGCTATAAACAAGTCACTCATAGAATTTAACACCTGGCACCGGACATCGGTTGCTCATCGAGCAGAAATTTTGGATAGAATTGCCTGCATTTTTGAAGAAAACAGGCCAGAGCTAATCTCTATTACAACTCGCGAGGCGGGTAAAACCCGCCTCGATGGCATCCTTGAAATTCGTGAAGCCGTGGATTTTTGTCGTTATTATGCCAGGGAGGCGAAAGAAAAGCTCAGCGATAATTTCAATGCGCGGGGTCCTTTTGCCTGTATATCACCCTGGAATTTTCCTTTGGCTATCTTTACCGGCCAGGTAGTTGCTGCATTAGTTTGCGGAAACACCGTCCTTGCAAAACCGGCGGAACAAACACCGCTAACCGCAGCTCTGGCGGTAGATCTTATGTATCAGGCCGGCATACCTGAATCCGCGTTGATACTGCTACCCGGGGTTGGTTCGATAGTTGGAACAGCCTTAACGGCTGACCCACGAATTACCGGAATTTGCTTTACAGGCTCAAGTGAAACAGCGACTATCATAGATCGCTCTTTGGCATGCAATTTAGATCCGCAAAGCCCTTTTATTGCTGAAACAGGAGGCATCAATGCAATGATTGTTGACTCCACCGCATTACCAGAACAGGCAGTTAACGACATAATAAACTCAGCCTTTCAAAGCGCTGGACAACGCTGCTCCGCTCTACGTTTATTGCTGCTACAGGAAGAGACTGCTCCGACAATACTAGAAATGCTGAAAGGTGCAACTATGGAGCTACACATTGGAGATCCCTGGGATGCATCTATAGACGTAGGCCCGATTATTGATCAACAGGCACTGCAAGCTATCCAGAATCATTGCGTGAAATTTGAAGAAAATGGACTACTTCTATTTAAAACGCCCCTGCCTGACAAACTCCCTAAAGGACATTTTCTAAGCCCCACGGCTTTTCAACTTACTCATTTTGAGCAACTTGATCGCGAAATATTTGGTCCAGTGCTGCATATATTAACTTACAAGGAGCATCAACTCGATGAGATAGTAGGCAATATCAATAAGAGTGGTTTTGGCCTGACCTTGGGCATTCAAAGTCGCATCGATAGCAGGATAGAGCGCATTTGCCAAACCGCACATATTGGCAATATTTATGTAAACCGCAATCAAATAGGTGCAGTTGTTGGTGTACAACCGTTTGGGGGAGAAGGAAAGTCCGGCACTGGACCCAAAGCCGGTGGACCAAATTACCTCTATCGTTTTTGCAACAACATTGAACAAAACACAGAATCTGCCTCCCTTAACATGGAAACATCTGCAGGCAATAAGAATCCAATATACAAGGTATTGCAGGCATTCATTGAGCAACTACCGGAATCTCTAAAGAAAACTGCAAATAATTGCCTGATGAATCACTCAGGATTTTCAAACCAACCTGTAACACTGATTGGACCTACGGGTGAAGCAAATACACTCACGGCACATCCTCGCGGTAATATTTTGTGTCTGGGCGGAGGCAATTGTCATAAGATATCATTACTCCGGCAGCTCATTCTTGCACTACTTTGCGGTAACCGTGTCTCGGTAATGAAAGAAAATCTTCCGATTGAAATAGCCAGAGCCATCAAAGCCGCCAAAGATCTTCAATCACAAATAAGTATTGCCTCTGACAGCCTGAACAATTTACTTAATATGATTGATCTGCATGCTGTAGCGAGCGATGAGGTAGGAGACGAACGCAGAATTCTGCGTAAGATATTGGCAGACCGTGACGGTGCCCGAATCATTTTACTCTCGTCTAAAGCTGCAATACAACGCTTTGCTACTGAACGTGTCATCAGCATTGACACGACAGCGGCGGGTGGAAATACCAGCCTACTCACAGCTTGATCGGAGGGATCATCATTTTTCCCCTACTCTATCCAGACACTATGCCGGAGTGGGTAGGTGAACATGGTATGTATTATTGCTTATATATTCAGTTGCCAACAAGTAACTGCGAATTACCTCTACCTACTCAAATAAATCGTGCAACTAACAATTTATCAGACTTTATGCTATTCAGAGGGATCCTAACCTTATAGCCACTACCTGGTGCAACTTCCATTGCCTGTCCATGGAAATCCTCCATCTTTTGTAATATCAATTCCTGATTATTTCCATCAGGATAAATTAGTTCAAGTTTGTCACCTACTTGAAATTTGTTTTTCACATCAAGCTCAAGCATTTTTCTTTCGGCATCGTACCCTATCATTTCAGCACAAAATTGCTGTTGATGACTCTTAGATGCCCCAGCCATGTAATTTTGATGTTCTTGTGTTTGTTGACGCTGATAAAACCCGTCAGTATAACCTCGATTGGCGAGATTTTCGAGTACGCCCAGCAATTTATCATCGAATGGTTTACCGCTAGCAGCGTCGTTAATCGCACGTCTATATACCTGAGCTGTACGTGCAACGTAATAGTGAGATTTTGTACGTCCTTCAATTTTCAGACAATCGACGCCAATATCAACTAATTTTTGCACATGTTCGACCGCACGCAAATCACGCGAGTTCATGATATATGTTCCGTGTTGATCTTCAAATACCGGCAACAACTCGCCAGGGCGGTTCGCTTCTTCTAAAAAATACAATTCGTCTGCGAGTGGATGGCGCTGCTCATTCTCACCCATACCTTGTTGCAACATATCGGGCGAAAAGACAACGGGCTTTTGAACATACGTATCTTCAACGGTTTGCTCTGCAGCGCTGGTTTTATATTCCCAGCGACAGGCATTGGTGCAAGTGCCCTGGTTCGGATCTCTATGATTAAAGTATCCAGACAATAGGCAGCGCCCTGAGTAAGCGATGCATAGCGCGCCATGCACGAATACTTCAAGTTCAATATCAGGGCATTGCTGGCGGATCTCTTCTATATCCACTAACGATAGCTCTCGAGACAAGATAACTCTTTCTATACCTTGAGAATGCCAGAATTGTACCCCGGCATAGTTGACTGTGTTGGCCTGAACCGATAAATGGATAGGCATATCAGGCCATTTCTCACGCACCATCATGATCAAACCTGGATCGGCCATAATAAATGCATCGGGCTTAAGTGCTACTACCGGCTCAAGATCTTTAATAAATGTTTTGAGTTTGCTGTTTCGCGGCAACGTATTTACAGTCAGGAAGAATTTTTTATTCAGCATATGGGCCTGACGAATCCCCTCAAGCAATTTCTCTCCATGGAATTCGTTATTTCGAACCCTTAGGCTATATCTTGGTTGACCGGCATAAACTGCATCCGCGCCATAAGCAAAGGCGTACTGTAAGCTCTTGAGAGAGCCTGCGGGGGCGAGTAATTCAGGTGTTTTCATAAAAGTGATAATTTAAGAGTGATAAACCCGGCTATTTTAACAAAATACCTATATCAACGCCCGATTTTTGTAGTTCAATTTGACCTATATACGACTAAGAATTGAGCTTTAGAGAAGTAGCAAATGATTTTGACATCGATAAATCCGAAAAAGCGGTACAATATCTGCTTTATTGAGTAGGGTTGTACGATCAGCGTTTGGTAATATTAAGCGCGGCGATCTTTCGAGATTTAGCGCAGGGAAACATAGCCAACTGATCAATGGAGCCATGCCCTATTCTCTGTGCCGAAAAGGAGTTCAGCATTCTATACTATATGTACTACGATTTCTCTGAAGATGAAATGTTCGATTTTAATTTCTTCTTTCATAGATGAGATAGTAACCTTCTTTAACACAACAATGATAAACTGCTGCCGGTATCGCCTCTTGGTATACAGCATCCTCTAATTTACCCCGATGACAATTCTTGTATCAGCGGTAATTCTGATTATGTGGCGACGACGGGCAGATCAAAACGGATTTTGATGATCAATGTCAAAAAGATTATAGGAAATATTTACTTAGAAAAGGGTTATAGAAATGACAAAAACACTGAGTGGAGCACTTGCCAAAAATTTTCTTGGAAGCGCTCCCAATTGGTACAAAATAACAATCGTTGCTTTTTTAATTGCCAATCCAATATTATTGGAGATTGTAGGTCCATTTGTCACTGGTTGGATACTCATACTTGAATTCATATTCACACTGGCGATGGCTTTAAAGTGCTACCCCTTACCACCCGGTGGCTTATTGGCAATCGAGGCAGTTGCTATTGGATTAACACATCCCGAATCTGTATTCCACGAAACATATAATAACTTCGAAGTAATTCTATTACTGATCTTCATGGTAGCAGGTATTTACTTTATGAAGGATTTTCTACAATTTACCTTCACTCGCCTGCTGGTAAGAGTGAAGTCCAAAGTTGTTATTTCTTTATTATTTTGTTTTCTGAGCGCCTTTCTTTCAGCATTTCTTGATGCCCTTACAGTAACCGCTGTGATTATTGCCGTAGCTTATGCCTTTTATGAAGTTTACCATCGATACGCATCAGGCAGAAGCGCAAATGATCAGCATGACCTGACCGTTGATGACAAGCTTAAGGAAACACGGCGCGAGGAACTGCGACAATTTCGTGCTTTTTTGCGCAATCTAATGATGCACGGTGCAATCGGCACTGCACTGGGTGGTGTTTGTACATTGGTAGGCGAACCTCAAAATCTCCTGATAGCCAGTGAAATGGGATGGAATTTTGCTGCGTTTTTCCTTGCTGTCGCTCCGGTATCCATGCCCGTTTTAATTGTAGGCCTCGCCACATGCTATTTCGTGGAAAAGAAAAAATTGTTTGGTTATGGCGCCGAAATGCCAGGACAAATCCGTAGCCACTTACTTGAAACCGAAATCAAGATGGAAGAAAAACGCGGAAAAGAAGGTAAGGCCAGGCTTATCGTTCAGGGCGCTATAGGCGTGTGGTTAATGATCGCATTGGCTTTTCATTTGGGTGCCGTAGGTATTATCGGACTTTCTGTTATCGTATTACTGACTGCATTTAACGGTGTTATCGAGGAACATCAGCTAGGTGCGGCCTTTGAAGAAGCCTTGCCCTTCACAGCATTGTTAGTGGTATTTTTTGCGATTGTAGCTGTCATCCATGATCAACACTTATTTGCGCCGGTTATTAACTACGTCATTAATTTACAGGGCCAGACTCAATTGGCCGCTTATTATGTCGTTAATGGTGTTTTATCCATGATCTCGGATAATGTGTTTGTAGCAACTGTTTATATCACTGAAACTAAAAACCATATCATCCAGAGTCTGGGACAAATTCAGGATATCGGCATGACAGGCACCCAACTTATGGACAAGCTGACGGATGCAAAAACACCCAGAGCCGATGTTCTCGCCACTCTACCTGTAACCGCTGCAGATCAGGCTAACGCTATCATGACGCAATTTGATAAACTTGCTGTAGCGATTAACGCCGGGACTAATATTCCGAGTGTGGCGACACCTAATGGTCAAGCGGCATTTTTGTTCTTATTGACATCTGCTGTGGCCCCAGTCATACGTCTGAGCTATGGCCGGATGGTGCTATTAGCCCTTCCCTATACCATCACCATGTCAATCGCAGGTTTTCTAGCGACCTATTATCTTCTGTAAACTACGTGCTCCCGCAAAGCCATCCCATTCAGGATGGCTTTGCCCTTTGATCGCACTTGTAAATACCTATCTACAGAGTAGATGCTTCACACGACAATAGCCGCTCATAAGCAGCCGTATCTTCTTTATCTCCGTATTCATACAACCATGCCTTAAGGTAGGCCAGTTTTCGTAGTCGTAGGATTTTTTCCATTTGCGCTATATTTCTTTCGCTATTGAGTAATTTTTTTTCGTATTGCACATCAGCATCCTGTAACTCCCTAAGCAACGGATAATCCGATTGCAGCATAATCCAGTTCTGGATACTGTCCATATGCTTGAGTAACAAACGCTTGTAAGCAAGCGTATAGGGCGTTGCCAAAGACGGCCAGCGCTGTAGTAAACGTACTAACAGAGCAGTGCGTAATACTTCAGCTTTATTATGGGTCGCTTCTTTATCTTGTTTGAGTTCAGCGAACTCTGAACGCAGAGTACTTAATCGCAATCTTGTAGCACTGACGAGGTTACTCTGTTGAATATCATTTTTTGCCGCAAGCGATTTTACCAACGATGTATATTCATTTTCAGGTTCCTCACCGGCCAACGGGATCCACTGTAAAAACCAGGGTCTCCATTGCTCAAGATAATCCTCACTGGAAGAGCGGGACAGATCTGTACTGTGGGCGTTCTCAAGCGTATAAAGGTGCGCTTCACGCATGTCTGTTTCACCATTATTATCCCGATCGGGATTCGTCTTTAAAAGCTGTCCATGGCGGTCTTTACCATTGAGTGCAGCAAAAAAGAACGTTGTATAATCGCGATAATCGCCCATATCAATGCTCGCCGAACACCCTTCAGATTGCCGCCAGGCCGATTCCGCTGTAAACCCACAGCGAAGCGGTTCTGCCAATTCATGTCCTTTCTTCGAATTCTTATAAATAATTCGATTAAATCCACCTGAATAACATTGAGTAAATACATACCTGAAGGACACATCAGAATCTAATTCATCAAGCATACTGTGCAACTCATCAGCAGGTAGTCTGGTGTTATTCCACAGTTTAAGTGCGACTTTATCTGCACTGGATGTTGTCGGTGAACCATGCCCATTGTACACAAACAAGAGTTTATCGCCGGGCACATACGAGCGCATCATGCTTTTGAGTTTCGGGATGAGCACCTGTCGATCAGTTGTTGATTCGACCGATTGAACAATATGGTTTCGATAACTGATACCATTTGACTTTTGCTGCCCAAAAATACGCGACAAGGGCTGAAGTGTACCTGTAGATTCTTCAACATCTTGTTGTATGAATACGTCAGGTTCGTCCAGATTTCCATCGGTATAAAAAACACTGAGATCTCTATTGGGCGATTGTAATATTTCTTTTACCCATTTCAGATTAAGCTCGATTTGTCCTTGCGATCCTTCCACCCTATACCCACCACCGAGCAATATTGCATATTCCTTTGCATTCACCGATAAGCTTATTAATACAATACTAAGCGCAACTACCAGCCTTTGATGATTACGCATCCCGGTAACCATTCAAAATAAAACCGGAGATAAGGTAAGTCAAAAATAACCAACACATAAGGAGTAGCATCACTAACGCGTTTTGCAGACTCATTGGCAGATAAAACAGAGGTAGTACGATTACGATACCTGCCAATATTAAGCCACTTACAAACACTTTTTTCATTTTTTTTGACGTTTTTATAAGTAGCAGCAATGAACACAGTGCAAAACCAAATGAAAACGGTAACGTAAGGAGGAATCCTTCAATAAAGTTAGCCAGAAGCAAACGCTTTGGTTGATGATGAAAATTATTGATAAGTTCAGCATCTGCAAAGAAATAACCAATCGTTACACTTGCGAATACAAACACCGGCCACGAAGTCACTGTTGTTGACAACAACATTAAAATAACCGTCAGAGTCCGACCTCGAAGAATGCGCATCTACTTATGCACAACAAAATTTCCGATAACCAAAACATCCAGCCCAGTCGAGAAAAAACAACGTATAGCATCCTTTGGTGACTCGACAACGGGTTCACCCTGAATATTAAAACTCGTATTTAATACAACAGGAACACCTGTTTTATCACCCAATCTGGAGATCACCGAATGGTATAGGGCATGGGTTTCTTTACGTACCGTTTGCAATCGCGCACTGCCATCAACATGGGTGATGGCAGGAATTATGTTCCGTTTTTCCGGCCTTACATCGCAAACCTTCAGCATAAACGGTACTTCAACATTTATATCAAAAAACTCTTCCGCAGATTCCACAGTAGCGGATGGTGCAAACGGCCGATATGCCTCCCGATATTTAACTTCAGCGTTAATTCTATCCTTCATATCATGTATTGCAGGATTCGCCAGAATACTGCGGGCGCCTAAAGCGCGTGGGCCAATTTCCATACGTCCTTGAAACCATCCCAGAATTTTCCCACTTTGAAGCAGATCAGCAGATTTTTCAGCAATGTCCTCATAATAGGTATAATTCAACTTGCATTGCTTTAGAATTTTCTCAATTTCATCGTTACTATAGCTATTACCAACATAAGGATTATCATGAACAAAAACCCTCGGGTTTTTCAAAACATAGTTATATAAATAAAACGCTGCACCTATTGAAGTACCGTTATCTCCAGCTGCAGGCATGACATAAACATCCTCATAACCCGCCTCACGCAACAAACGACCATTCATTACACTATTGAGCGATACACCGCCAGCAATAACAAGATATTTCGCATTAGTCCTTTTTTTAAGCATTCTGGCAATATTGAGTGCAGTGTCTTCCAAAACCTTTTGAAATGCAGCAGCCACATCCATATGGTGTTTCTCAAACTCACCTTTTTCAGCACGTGGCTGACCGAACGTCTGATAAAATTTGTTACTACAACGCTGATAACCCCAGAATTGGTAATTGAAGTAGGAAAGATCCACCTGTATCCGACCATTGTCATCAACAGACAAAATTTTCGCCACTTTATCGTAAAACACCGAGGCATCACCCATCGGTGCGAGGCCCATGGTTTTTCCCTCATCATAATTAGGCTTAAAGCCACAGAATTCAGTCACCGCCTCGTAAAATGAACCGAGTGAATGGGGGAAATAGGTTTCACCGAAACAGGTGATATCGATACCGTCGCCATAACCAACCCATCCACAGGCCCATTCGCCCGCTCCGTCCAGACCTAACATAGCCGCATTATCGTAAGGAGAAACGAGGAACGTACCAGCGGCATGGGCCAGATGATGCTCGACAAATTCAACTTTAGGACCCGATGATTTATCACCAAACTTTTCTTTATACCAACGCCAGAAGTTGCGTTGTTTGAAATAACCACCAACTAATTCATGCTTGATAAAAGGCGCCGATTTAGTAATGTTTTTAACTGCATATTGCAATTTTTTTTGCCACATATGCGTGGGTTTTATCGAGACGGCCAAATGATCAACGTCTTTATAGGATATTCCTGCGATTTTCAGGCATTGATCGATCGCATTAGATGGAAACTCGCGAGTATGTTTGTTTCTTGTAAATCGCTCCTCTTCCAGAGCAACAATCAATTTACCATCAATAACAATACAGGCACTGGAGTCATGGAAAAAATAGTTCAATCCAAGGATAATCATATATTTCGTTTCCTTATTCTTCCAATCATTTTAGTTGTGCATAAAACCGTTGTAGGTGAGTCGGGCGAGGGCCTTTAAGCTATCAATCCCGCGAATGGCTTTCCCTCTAGCTGTATTATTGTATATAATACAATTATATACAGGAGATTTATTGGGATGCCAACGATCAACCCACTCAGGACATGTAACCAGGCTCAACTTTTTTGTACTGCTATCTTCACAATTTGCCTTGATAGTTTCATACAATAAAAGTGAGCCTGGTGCGTATTTCTGAAAATCCTCATCATAGGCTGTTTTTAGTACACTTGTGCATGATGGTGTGACGAGAATGTACTGGGCAGCAACAACATCACTACCCATGCGTAGAAAATTAATTTTCGCTGTCAATCCAGATACTTTCGCCTCTACGATGCTTTTATAGAATCCTACAAGGTCCACATCCTGTTTAATCGCAGTGCCTTTCCCTGAACCACCTTTCCAACCTGAAGCTTCTATATCAAGAAATTTTTGAAAGGCATCAGGTAAGTCGGCTGGGTCAGCAGCCGTTAGCATTTCAACCTTGGCTGTTTTTTCAGCTTGCGCTTTTAATCGACGCAAATTACGCCGTAATTTCCCAGCGACCGGGTGAGCGTTTTTTCCACAATCAAACCAGGCACTGTATTTCGCAACCTCTAAGGTACTGAGGAAATTACCGGAGTGACCATCCGATGGATCGTGCAAACGCTCGTGAAGCAGACAAGCCGCTGATGAATGAGGCAGTGAGCGAAGGATAAATCTGCTCCAATTTCCAACGTTCAAGGTGTGCATAATCTGAGAAATAATATTTGCGGTACATTTCAGATCTACGTTTGCGCAAAGCACCCAATCAGACAAAACAATATGTTCATGCTGGGGAGAATTTACCGTACGTCCGGCCTGCGCCAATGCCACAGTTTTTTTTATACTGACCGGAATAATTGCTAATGGCTCACCTTCATTCTCAATAAGGACATAGCTTAGCTGATCACGAAGCAACCAATTTTGCAGCGCCTTATGCCACTCGGGATGGTGGAAAAATTCGAACGTCGGCATTTGCTCTAACAATCGCATCCATATAGGCTGCAAAGATGATAATCCCGAACTTCCATGAAATGATTTCATTGACAGTTGCATAGATTCAACCAATAGGTAACACTAAAACCGGTATGCCACAAACACACCCCATATATATCGTTTTAACTTTAATTACTTACCTATTTTCGGTTAGCTTCGATTTGACTTTAGGACAAGGGATGTTTCATCACTTAAAATGACAAACAATCGCCTTTTTTTATAAAAACATGCTTTATCACATCAAAGGATTACGATGACAGTACTTGAATTTCTGCAGAACCGCGCCTCAATGCCTGCTCGACTACTCAGTGAACCAGCACCGACTAAATATGAGCTGGAAAATATCATCAAAGCCGCTTTAGCAGCACCCGACCACGGCGTTTTAAGACCCTGGAAATTTATTATCATAAAAGGCGATTCGCGTAAGAAATTGGGTGATATCTTCGCCAAAGCCATTCAGGTACGAGAGCCGTCTTTGCCAAATGAAAAGATTGAACGGCAACGCCAGAAACCTTTAAGATCTCCGATCATTATTACAGTGGTATGTAAAGTTACCGAAAATCATCCAAAAACACCTGTAATTGAACAAATTCTCTCTGCTGGAGCAGCCGCGCAACAAATTCTCCTGGCCGCAAATACAATGGGCTTCGGGTCTATCTGGTTAACCGGAGCAAACGCCAGCGATCCCAATGTGAAACAAGCATTGGATATTGCTGATAAGGATCAGATTATTGGATTTTTATATATTGGAACACCACGCATAAAAACACCAAAAATGAGACGCCCCGAGCCATCTGAATATATTGAATATTTGTAGGTAAACCTAGGGGCGTTCTTAATTAACTTGACCGTCCTGGCGGCGCTCATTTTTCATCCAGCAAGACGCGGAGCGAGTGCCGTCTGGCGCTTTTTCAGGGGCAACAGAATGAACAAGTCAATTGAGAACGCCCCCTAGTACTTTGAGCCTGATTTTAACGCCGTATGGTGCCATCAACCATCAGAGGTTTTTTCAACAGTGGTTAGTGAGACTTGACCGTAAGCAAGTCCTTATATTTTCCAAGCACTTTATTGACATATTCTTGCGTTTCACGGTAGGGAGGGATACCAGCGTACTTAAGAACTGTGGCGGGTCCGGCATTGTAGGCGGCAAGCGCGTATTTGTGATTATGGTGGAATTTTTTGCTAAGTGTAGCGAAGTATTTAATTCCGGCATGCAAGTTTTGATGAACATCAAAGCTGTTAGATACACCCAGACCTCGGGCCGTTGCGGGCATTAGCTGCATCAACCCTATTGCGCCCGCTGAGGAGACTGCATGCGCATCATAACATGATTCCACGCTAACAATAGCTCGAATCAGATTTGCATTAACGTGGTAACGGGTTGCGTAAGTGGTGATAATCGGGTCATATTTGGCCATGCGTTTAGCTAATTTATTTTCGCTTTGCTCGCAGGAAAGTCTGCTCGTTTCCCCCCCCCTGTTTAATGGTATGTAGTGGGATGAACGATTTTTGGTCAGTTTTTTATCCGTAAACCATTCAATCCCATCTTTATCGATAAAAGCGTAAGTTGCAGCCAGCAAGGGTGAGCTAAACTGTAGTATCAGGGAGGAAATTATACTGATTAGTATGATACGCATAGACAGATTCTTTATTCAGAGGTGAGAATATTTCAAGGATTGGAATAATCCCATAATCTATAACTATCGGCAGATTAAACAAGGAGTTAAGGGTGGATGAGAAGCAATGGGGAAACTACTGATAGATAAGTTGTGTTATTTAAATCGATTCTGTCGCAGACATTATTTTATTCATAAGTAAAAGTATGCCAGCAAGTTTTAAATCAACCGTTACAAAACGAATGGTTGATACCTGCAATCTATTATCACACGGACATAAAAAAGCCCATTTACAAACTGCGTAAATAGGCTTTGATTCATTATTAAACTCGGCTAATTTATATTGGAACAATCCAGTTCTGTACCGTAGGGACTGAAAGTGTTTGGTAAATCAGAATTCACGTCCTCAAGTTCTGCTGCCAGCATTGGTAAATACGAAGTATAGGTTGCTTCTGCCTCAACGTTCTGTGCCGTTGCACTGGCTGTTATTTTGACAGTGGACCAAGTTGCATTACTTTGTGGATAGACCAAGGCAAAATATCCAAATCCATTATCGTCAGTAGTGATACTGCCAGATTGCAAAGTTGGTACTGTTTCATCGGCAGCAAGAACAGCGGGGTTTTGTGGATCGAGAGAGTTATTCCCGTTGTAATCTTCCCCAATATCCAGACTACCATTACTATTTCCATCTTCGGCAGCACAATCAATAAATGTATCACCACCAGCCATACCGCTTCTTGCCCATTCATCCGCCGTTCCATCTGGAGGATTACTGGTATCAACAAGTATCCAGCGCCCTTTCTTGTACGCGGTTGAGGTATAACTCACTCGGACAACTGCATTTTTTACTGCCTGGCCAGAACCATCCGCAACTTGTACAACAAAAGGCTGACTATACTGAGTATCGCTTGCCTGTTCACGTAAATTATCTGATGTGCCTATGGTTACATTTAACTCTCTCTTATTAACAGTGAGAGCCACATTTGCTGTAACAGCTTCATTTTCTGCAACTTTGGCTACTATAACCAGTTGATCCTTTTCAGTTGCCAAAGTACCGGCGGTAAAGGTAACCGATGCTTCGCCGTTGGAGTCTGTTATCGCACTTGGCGACATGACACCACCAAATGCCTCAGCAGTTTCAAATTTCACTGACTTGCCTTTCACTGGATTTGAGTTTGCATCCAATACTGTAGCCGTAATCACGCTGTTACCGTTTGTATCAACTACTCGAGGAGCTGCATTTACCGATAGTGTGCTTGGAATGGTAGCAACATATTCTACATCCAGCGTTGTTGCTGGATCTCCTTGAGCAGTACCCGAAACAGTTATGGTTGCAATACCTGCGCTAACAGAAGATATATCAATTGATGTAATACCATCAGCACCTGTATTTACCCGTGACAATCCAATAATTTGCCCTGCAGTAACACCAAAGACAAGTTCCTGATTGACAACTGCCGCGCCATTACTAAACCATTTAACGGCTATTGTATGGTTTTGACCCACCGCTAACTCAGCACCTGAGGCAGGGCTGACAAAGGTTAACAAATCATCAGCGACGTTAAGTTTATATTCTGAACTCACGTTAGCATTCAATGCTGTTGCAGTAATAGTATCAGTTCCTGCAGTGCTACCGACAACGACCTTAACCTGACCATTCTCATCAGTAACCGCGGTCTCCGGGGTTATGGAATTTGAGGCCAAAGAAGTAAAAGAGACAATTTCATTGCTGATGGGTTCTCCATTACCAGCTGACAAAACAGCGACCAGATCAGCGCTGTCACCTGTTACCAAGGCTGATGGACCCGAAATAATAATCCCGGTTCCCGATGCCTTAACGTTAACACTTGCGGTAATTCCATCTGCAGTTGCAGATATTTTAACATCCTGGTTCATTGGATCACCATCCAGGCCCAGCTCAGCTGTTGCGGTGCCATCCTCGGATGTCGTAGCACTAATCACTTTTAGCGAACCTCCAGTTGAAGAGAATGAAACACTTTCCCCTTCAACCAGAACGTTATTTTTATCTTTAACCAAGGCTGTAATTTTTGCAGTTTCAGTTCCGCCCGTCTCAATCAAAGAATTGTCAGTAATTACGATAACTTTTGTAGAATCATTTGATGCCTGTCCCGTATCGCCTCCAGAACTACCACCTGAGCCACCGCTTGAATCCCCTCCGCCTGAACCACTACCCAGTCCCAGATCAGCATCAGCCTCATCTGACCTTTCCGAACACCCTGTCGTTAAAGCAAAGATTATTGAAAACAGTATAATTAGTTTTTTCATTATGAAGCCTATTGTATTAATCCTTAGACGGATGCCTTAATTTGAAACTACTGGCTTTGACATTTAGTAAGTGGATAAACCCGATACTGACCGCATCAAAATTAAAGTCACCCGAATCGCCATTAACTGCCTGACTCAAGTAACCGATGCTAATTGCAGTATTGGGACTACCAAAAAGATTTATTTCCAAGCCTCTGCTAAATCCATCCTCAGAATGACTGGCCATAAGCATGTTGGAATAACCTAATAACGCATATACAGAGATTTGTTCCCACGCATATCCAAAACGACCCAATAACGAATATTGTTTTATCAATGGGTTGCGAAATATGCTATCGGACTCATTAGAAAAAACGCTCACGCGACCATCTACGCCAACATAGGGGTTGTGTTGATAACCCAATTGGAAGGATAGACCCGATACGGTCACTCCCCCCAGATCATCTTCATCTGTGTCTACAACATTGGCTCCTACAAAAAGCCCACCCGTTTCGGCAGTTGCAGTACCAAGGGATAAGGCCAGGCCCAGAGCGACTGTCCTCAACACTTTTATCATGTAGTTTTCTCCCAATTGTCTTCTGTCGGCATCAATTGACGCCTCTACAAAGCCAGATTTTTCTGACTCATTCGATTTATTCTCGTGGTTGACAACCTAATTCTGGCTGTCAACAGTCGTTAGTACGGCCATTTAACAAGGAAACTTTAAAAATTTGTTCCCAGTCACACTATTACCGAAAAAAGTTCTAGTAGTAGCGGCTACATCACAGCAAGCAATTCAGATACCAATTTCTTCAATAGCAAAGAATATAGATTTCAGTAAACTGACTAATCTGCAAGAAGCCTGAACTAAAAAACTCATCTGTAGGTAAGGGGGAAAAGAGAATTATATTTCCATGCGTACTTTCGGTTTGCGTGAAGAATCGAGATAATATGTGAATAACCGTTACATCAACCCTCTCTGGCATTGATACCGTATTCACTGATTGGATGTTTAAATATGCTCTGGATAAAAGCGTTTCACATAATATTTATGGTGACTTGGTTCGCCGGGCTGTTTTATTTACCAAGATTATTCGTCTACCACGCAATGACTGACAGCCATGAGCAATCTCAGCAATTCAAAGTAATGGAACGTAAGTTACTGATAATGTGCCACATTGGTGGTGTATTGACTGCAATATTTGGATTCTGGAACCTAAGCTATTTTTCGTTTGAAGCAATGGGGATGATGGTTTGGCTACACATTAAACTTGTTCTCGTAGCACTGCTTTGGGTCTACCATTATTGCTGTGCAAGGTTGGTCGCTGGTTTTCGGCAGGACAAAAACACACGCAGCCACCAGTGGTATCGTTGCTTCAACGAAATACCCGTAGTATTGTTGATTAGTATTATATTATTGGTTGAATTGCAGCCATTTTAGGTTGAACTGATGATTATCACTTCAATAAGTGTGACAACCAAGTGCGCACAAACTGAGTTTTGCTGTCCTCACACATAGGATCAGTACTTTAAAAATGGTTTCAGTTCTTTTAAAGCGGCTCTATAAACTTGTCTTTTGAAAAAAATAACACGCTTACTTGGCAACCAGTAATCAACCCAGCGCCAGTTGTCAAACTCCGGCTTATTGCATGCCTTTAAGTTAACAGCCGATTCATCGCACATCATCCTCAAAATAAACCAGATTTGTTTTTGACCTATGCACAATGGGTGCTGATTTTTCCGAATATAACGAGAGGGTAATTGATATTTTAACCAATCCCGAGTCGAACCCATGACCATTACATCATCAGACACAAGTCCCGTCTCTTCTTTCAGCTCTCGATACATTGCCTGCTCTGGCGTCTCTTCCTGCTGAATACCGCCCTGAGGAAACTGCCAGGCATTTTGCCCAATCCGCCTTGCCCAAAAAACTAATCCGTCCTTATTGCTGAGAATAATGCCAACATTCGGTCTGTATCCGTCACAGTCGATCATGTAAGCACTCGCAAAATAAATTTATTATGCAATTCTTCCAAAATTTATTGGAATTGGCAATGTATCTTTTACTTAAAAACCACAAATATATGCATGAATGAATCACAGTTATTTGATTTTTATTGAAAAATCAACATTCAACTTAATCTCAGCATAATAAATTGCCGTAAGCGAACTGAAGATTGCCATTCTTTCTTTTAGCTGACCTATAATGTTAATTTGTTATCTTCGTCAGAAATTCGTATCTTATGCGAGAAAATCTCGGGGATTAATTAATCTACCCTTAAGGCTAATCAATCTCTATACTGATTACGTTTTATTGTCACTTCATCACTATGCCTAATGCCTCTTGCACTTTTTGACCTTGATTACACATTAGTGTGTGCAGATACGCCGTCATTGTGGTTTGACTATTTGTTGGAAAATGGTCACATACCCGAAGCAGGGCTTAAAGAAACCATTAAGCGATATGCAGAGGACTATCGCCTTGGGCAACTCGACTTCGATGCCTATATGCAATTCGAACTCATGCCAATGGCCTCAAATCGCATCGAGGACTTATTAATCTGGAGAGAAAGGTATCAAATCCGCTGTATTCGTCCAAATATCAGTAAGCAGGCACGTCAACTTATTAAAAAACATAAAACAGCTGGAGATACAACGATCATAATAACCGCAAGCAATGGATTTGTAGCTGAAGCAAGCAAAATAGAACTCGAAGTAGATGAACTGATTGCCACAGATGCCGAGTTCATCAATGGGCGTTTCACAGGCCATTATAAAGGCATTGCCTGCTTTCAAACTGGCAAGATTGATAAAATCAACGATTGGACATTCGAAAATGGTCGTGATCTAAAAAACAGCTGGTTTTATAGTGATTCAATAAATGATTTACCCTTGTTGGAAACAGTGAGCCATCCTTTCGCCGTTAATGCTGACCCTCAGCTCACCAGGATCGCCAGGCAACGTAATTGGCCCTTGTTAGACTTATGTAGCCAACCCCCTTAGGTTTGTGGCAAAGTAACCCCGGTTTGCCCTTGGTACTTTCCTGCACGATCAGCATAAGAGGTCTGACATACCTCATCTGACTCAAAGAACAACATCTGCGCAACACCTTCATTAGCATATATTTTTGCTGGTAAGGGGGTTGTATTTGAAAATTCCAAAGTCACATGCCCCTCCCATTCTGGTTCCAGCGGTGTAACATTTACAATGATGCCACATCGTGCATAAGTTGATTTACCCAGACATATCGTTAAAACATTGCGAGGAATCTTGAAGTATTCAATGGTTCTCGCCAAAGCAAAAGAATTAGGTGGGATAATGCAAACATCACCATTAAAATCCACAAAGCTATTTGTATCAAAGGCTTTTGGGTCTACTACAGCATGGTTAATGTTAGTAAAAATTTTAAATTCATCGGCACATCGCACATCATAACCGTAGCTTGACGTACCATAAGATACAATACGTTGATTGTTCTTATCTCGCCGAATCTGCCCTGATTCAAATGGTGTAATCATTCCAGACTCAGTTGCCTTACGCCGAATCCAGTTATCAGATTTTATGCTCATCGGTTATTTTGTTCCCATTTGCAAGCACTATAAAATATACAAACCGCCCTGTTTATCTATGTGTTCTGGATTACTATACTCGGAAATTTCGCACTAAAATCTTTCGCTTGTAGTGATAATTTAGCCGCTGTTTTTCTAGCAATCTGTCGGTATATTTCAGCTATTCGGCTATCAGGATCAGATACAACCGTTGGCTTTCCAGTATCCGCTTGCAATCGAATACTCATATCCAAAGGCAGCGCACCTAATAATTCAACATCGCTTTCGCTAGCCATTTTTTCACCGCCTCCAGCGCCAAATATTGCCTCTTCATGACCGCACTGGCTACAGATGTGAAGACTCATATTCTCCACAATACCAAGAATGGGGATTTCGACTTTTTCAAACATTTTCAACCCCTTACGTGCGTCTAACAGAGCAATATCCTGTGGTGTGGTAACAATCACTGCACCACTGACAGGAACTTTTTGTGCTAACGTCAGTTGCGTGTCACCCGTACCAGGGGGCAAATCGATTATCAAATAATCAAGATCACGCCATCTGGTATCATTCAACAATTGCTCCAATGCCTGAGTCACCATCGGGCCGCGCCAAATCATCGGTGACTCCTCATCAATGAGAAATCCGATCGACATCGTCTGTATACCAAAGTTTTCCATCGGTTCCAGACTCTTGCCATCCTTTGAATCAGGCTGACCTGACAACCCCATCATGCGAGGTTGGCTGGGGCCATAAATATCTGCATCCAGAAGCCCGACGGCAGCGCCTTCACTAGCCAAAGCCAGAGCCAGATTAACTGAGGTTGTTGATTTTCCCACACCGCCTTTTCCCGAGGCAACTGCAATTATATTTTTTATATTTTCCATACGTTTAACACCGTGCTGAACAGAATGCGCAGTGATTTTTGAGCTTATGTTAAAACGGCAATTACCCAGGCCATCAACACCTTCCACCAGCGCTTGTAAGTCTGTATTCATTGTTTCCTGATAACGCGCACACGGATAGCCCAAGACAATATCCACTTCACACTGATCACCATCAATACGAATATCTTTGACGGCTTTAGCCTCCAGCAAATTGCTCTTCATATTGGGATCAATGTATTGACCAATTGCCACTTCAATTTTCTCTCGCTCGACAGATGCCATGAGCTCTACCTCTACCAGTAATTCTAATCAGGCGCGAATAATACACTAAATTAGTCGGGCATTTATTAATTTATACCTGCACGCTCTATAATATATAGCCTCACGATGCAGAAGATCTGTGGTTGCGATGTTAAAAGACTGGTATTCTCCTCAGTCGCCATCCACCCACAAATTGCATTTAGTATAGGAAAATGACCACTGCTATCAGCCCTAGAAATATTCTTGTCACCAGTGCCCTGCCTTACGCTAATGGCCCTATACATTTAGGCCACATGGTAGAATACATACAAACCGATATCTGGGTGCGTTTCCAGCGTCAACGAGGAAACCACTGCACCTGGGCTTGGGCTGACGATGCCCACGGCACGCCGATTATGCTTAAAGCCCAGGAAATGGGTATAACCCCGCAAAAGCTGATTGACGATATGCAAGAGGAGCACGAAAAAGACTTCACAGACTTCTTATTATCATTTGATAATTTCTACACCACACATTCTGATGAGAACCGGGAATTTGCCGAGCTGATCTACACTCGATTGCGTGATGCAGGCCATATAGACAAGCGTACGATCAAGCAGCTCTATGATGCAAAGGAAGGCATATTTCTACCTGATCGCTATGTCAAAGGTGTCTGCCCCAATTGCAGTGCACAAGATCAATACGGGGATAACTGCGAAGTCTGCAGCGCTACCTATGATGCTACTGAACTAATTAACCCGATTTCGGTTGTTTCAGACTCCGTTCCGCAGACACGGGACTCTGAGCAATATTTTGTAAAACTGGGTAATTTTGAAGCCATGCTGCGTAAGTGGATTTCCTCTGGAACACTACAAAAAGAGATTGTTAACAAATTGATTGAGTGGTTTGAAAATGGCCTGCAAGACTGGGATATATCCCGTAATGCACCTTACTGGGGTTTCGAGATTCCAGATGCCCCGGGAAAATACTTCTATGTCTGGCTCGATGCACCAATCGGTTACATGGCCAGCCATAAAAACCTCTGTGACAGGACAGGTGAGGATTTCGATAGCTATTGGTCCGTGGAATCCGATGCAGAACTGGTTCATTTCATCGGTAAAGACATCGCCTACTTCCATACATTGTTCTGGCCTGCAATTTTGCATGGCGCCAATTTCCGCACACCCAGTGCGGTATATTGCCATGGGTTTTTGACAGTAGGTGGCGCTAAAATGTCAAAATCCCGAGGAACGTTTATAAAAGCGCGAACTTATCTGGATCATTTTGACGCAGAATATCTACGCTATTACTTCGCCGCAAAACTAAACGACAAGGTTGAGGATATAGACCTCAATCTGGAAGATTTTGTCCTGCGCGTAAATTCAGACCTGGTCGGAAAGGTAGTTAACATAGCCAGTCGTTGCGCTGGATTTATCACCAAAAATTTTGCTGGCAAACTGTATGAATCACTGGCAGATGAACCGCTATACAATGAATTTGTCCGTGCCGGTGAGGAAATTGCCGATGCTTATGAAAGTAGAAAATACAGCCTCGCAATGCGTAAAATCATGGCATTGGCGGACAGTGCAAACCAGTACATAGCGGATGCTGAACCCTGGGTCTTAATCAAACAGGATAATAGCCACCCACAAGTGCAAGCAATTTGCACACAAGGAATTAATTTATTTCGTATACTTGTCAATTATTTAAAACCTGTCCTACCCGAACTGGCAGCAAAAACAGAAGCTTTTCTGCAAATCGATGTTATGCTCTGGGCATCTACGCGAAAACCTATATTGGATCACACCATAACGCGCTATAAACCAATGTTAAAGCGCCTGGATAAGGACATTGTAAATAAGATGATTGAGGCTTCAAAACAAAACCCTGAGAACAACAAAACTATCACCGATGGCCCTTTGCAGGATGACCCGATTAAACAAGAGATCGAGTTTCCTGATTTTGATAAGGTCGATTTTCGTGTAGTTAGAATTGTTGAGGCTGAGCATGTTGAAGGTGCCGATAAGCTGTTGCGTCTGACATTAGACTTGGATGGTGAGAGCCGAACTGTATTTGCAGGTATAAAATCTGCCTACAATCCGGAAGATCTCAAGGGCAGAATGACTATAATGGTAGCCAATTTAAAGCCAAGAAAAATGCGCTTTGGACTTTCTGAAGGTATGGTTTTAGCTGCTGGCACTGGTGGCAAAGACCTGTTTATTCTAAGTCCAGACCAAGGCGCACAACCCGGTATGCGTGTTAAGTAAGTTATTGTGAAAGAATATTTCATCATTTTGGTTAGCACACTTTTAGTCAATAATTTTGTACTAGTCAAATTTCTTGGCCTGTGCCCTTTTATGGGTGTATCTCGAAAGCTCGAGACAGCAACCGGGATGGGTCTTGCAACAACCTTTGTTTTAACCATTGCTTCAATCTGCAGCTATCTGGCAAACCATTATTTTCTTCAACCATTAGGTATAGAGTACCTCAGAACCATCACCTTTATAGTTATAATTGCAGCGGTCGTTCAATTCACTGAAATGGTGGTGCATAAAACAAGCCCGGTACTGTATAATGTATTAGGCATTTTTTTACCTCTTATTACCACAAACTGTGCAGTACTTGGCGTAGCACTTCTAAGTGTTCAGGAAGATCACAACTTTGTTGAATCCGCACTTTATGGTTTTGGTGCTGCACTTGGATTTACACTGGTATTGGTGTTGTTTGCCGCAATTCGTGAACGCATTGATGCTGCTGATGTTCCAGAACCTTTCCAGGGAAATGCTGTAGCACTGATTACAGCAGGTCTCATGTCGCTGGCATTTATGGGTTTTTCTGGATTAATCAAGGTCTGAAACAATGACTGCCGTGATTATTATATCGCTGTTGTGCATAGTTCTGGGTATCATCCTTGGATTTGCAGCAATAAAATTTAAAATCAAAGGTGATCCGGTAGTAGACAAAATCGATGCCATTCTACCTCAAACTCAATGTGGTCAGTGTGGTTATGCCGGCTGTAGACCTTATGCCACTGCCATTGCCAATGAAGGAGCTGAAATCAATCAATGTCCACCTGGCGGTATGGACGGAGTGCGCGCCTTAGCTGAATTACTTGACCGGGAGGTTATAGAACTCAATCCGGAAAATGGCGTCGAGAAAGCAAGAACCGTAGCTGTAATTGATGAGCAAACATGTATTGGTTGCACGCTTTGCATTCAGGCTTGTCCAGTGGATGCCATATTGGGGGCAGCCAAACAAATGCACACAGTTATAAGTGATGAATGTACAGGTTGTGACTTGTGCTTACCCCCCTGCCCGGTAGACTGCATCACGATGGAACCAATCAAAGAGACGGTAATTCATTGGGTATGGCCAAATCCCGCCGAATCCAAACACACCGAAGTGCAAGGAAAGCCAGGACAACGCACATGAACATGGATAATACAGCTGCAGGCAAAAAAAACGCTGACTTTAATTTCCACGGAGGATTAAAACTTAATTCTCATAAAGAAGAATCCACTCAATATGCAATAAGCCATTTGGCTATGCCTGATAAGTTGATTCTTCCACTACGTCAGCATATTGGACAGCAGGCCAAACCCCTGGTGCAAATCGCAGAGCACGTGCTAAAAGGTCAACTCATTGCAAATACCGATACTGCAATAGATGCAGTAATAGGTGCAGCAATACATGCCCCGACATCCGGAACAGTAAGCGCAATTGTGGAACTCGCAACACCCCATCCATCTAGCATTGATGAACTCTGCATCGAGATAGAATCTGATGGCGAAGATCGCTGGATCGAGCTCAACCCTATTGGCGAAAATTACCACACACTACCACTTAAATCTTTACTGGGACGACTGCGGGAAAGTGGTATTGTAGGTCTTGGCGGAGCCACATTCCCGGCTTCCGTAAAATTGCAAGGCGCTGTTAAAAAAAACATCCATACGCTCATTATCAACGGCGCCGAGTGTGAACCCTGGATAAGCTGTGATCAACTCTTAATGCAAGAACGTGCTAAAGAAATATTGCGCGGAATTGAAATTTTATTACATATCACACAAGCAAAGCACTGCATAATTGGCATCGAAGACAATAAGCCTTTAGCTATTGAGGCACTGGCGAGTTGTTTGCAAACGGCAAACCCGCTAATTTCAGTCATCAGCATCCCAACGATTTACCCCACTGGCGGAGAAAGACAGCTCAGTAAAGTACTAACCAACAAGGAAATCCCCGCTGGTGGACTACCATCAGATATTGGTTTGCTTATTTTTAATGTTGCAACAGTCTGGGCTGTGTATGATTTCATTTATAACGGAAAACCACTTGTATCGCGCGTCGTAACCGTAACAGGAGACGCAATAGAACGGGCACAAAATATCGAAGCCGCTATAGGTTCCCCGATCGTTAAGTTGATAGAGCACGCAGGTGGTTACAAATCAGGAGTTAAGCAACTGACTATGGGTGGTCCAATGATGGGTTTCTCATTGGCCAGTGACGACTTACCCTTAACCAAAGCATGCAACTGCCTGCTGGCACAAACCCATACCAGCATTCGCGCCAAACCCGCGCCACTACCTTGTATCCGCTGTAGTGCCTGCACCGATGTTTGTCCAGCCCGGTTATTGCCGCAACAATTATACTGGTACAGCCGTGCTAAAAAACTGGAGGCACTGGAACGATTCAATATAAACAGCTGCATTGAGTGCGGTTGCTGTGACTATGTCTGCCCCAGCCATATCCCGTTAACACATTACTTCCGATACGCAAAAACTGGAATTATAGTTGCCGCAGCTGAACAGGAAAAAGCAGATATCGCCCGTCAACGCCATGAATCCAGAATTGCAAGGCTAGCGCAAATCAAAGAAGAAAAAGCGCAAAAAATGGCAGCTAAAAAGTTAGCCCTTAAAACACGTAACAAAGATAATTCACAGAGTAAAGATAAAATTATCGCCGATGCACTGGAGCGCTCGAGAAAACGTAAACAATTGATGAAGGAAACAACACCGTTAAACAGTAGTGAAATCACTGAATCTGATCCCAGTCTAAAAAGCAATGAGAATTAGTTCGAATGCAGTTTGAAACACCTGTATCCCCCCATATTGTAGGTGAATCTGAAGTACGCCTGATAATGATTGACGTGCTGTTGGCATTACTGCCAGGTACACTACTTTATTGTCTGATCTTCAGCTGGGCGGTGCTACTAAATATTCTGATCGCAGGTGCATTTGCACTCGCCTCAGAAGCGTTAATACTGAGGCTTCGTAAGCGCCCGGTTATACTAACGTTAAATGATTGCAGCGCCTTACTTACCGCATGGCTGTTTGCCTTAACGTTACCCGCCTTACTGCCTTGGTGGGCTGTAGCCATTGGTATCATTTTTTCGATTGTGGTTGCCAAGCACCTCTATGGCGGACTGGGCTATAATCCATTTAATCCGGCAATGGCAGGGTATGTTTTTTTGCTTATTTCGTTTCCCCGGGAAATGACATCATGGATAGCCCCTCGTTCACTAGCACAAACCAGCCCTACATTTACGGATATTGCAAACTCTGTTTTTTCTTCCACTGCCATTGATGCATTCACAATGGCGACACCTTTGGGTGAAATTAAAACACAGCTCTCATCAATTGGATTTATACCCGATTTTGCGGACTTACCGTTAATTGGACTATTTGGTGGAACAGGTTGGGAATGGATAAATCTTGCCTGGCTGTTGGGAGGCGTGTGGCTTATATATCGTAAAGTCATAACCTGGCATATCCCCTTGGCGATGATCGGCAGCCTGGTTGTTATTTCTTCAGCTTTTTACATCCTTGACAACTCAAGCTACCTGTCGCCCTTATTCCATTGTGCAAATGGCGCTGTTGTGTTTGCTGCTTTTTTTATAGCCACCGACCCTGTTACTGCACCAGTGAGTCAGGGTGGGAAAATTTTATTTGCTGTAATTATAGGCGTATTGGTATATATCATACGTAGCTGGGGAGGCTATCCGGACGGAGTAGCTTTTGCGGTGTTATTAATGAATATGGCCGTACCTAGCATTGATTATTTTTACCGACCAAAGGCCTTTGGGCAATAGTGACTTCCTTTCTCGACAACTTATCCATTATTGTAAGAAGCATCGTAATGTCTGCTGCAATTCTGGGCGGATTTGCAGCAATTAGCACAACGCTTCTTTTAACAACGCATATCTTTACAAAAGACGCTATTAGTGAGAGCGAACGATTAACGCTGTTAAAAAATCTGCAGGAAATATTACCCGAAGAACGGTTTGATAATGACTTACTCAATGACCGGATTGAAGTGCTTCACCCGCTCCTTGGCAGCAACGCACCAGTCAATGTCTATCGCGCAAGATTAAAAGGCAAAAACTCAGCTGTTATTATCAACACTCAGGCTAACAACGGCTATAACGGCCGGATAAAAATGTTAGTCGGCATTAATATTGACGGTACGCTGGCAGGTGTGCGTGTGATTTCGCATAAAGAAACCCCTGGCCTGGGTGATGATATTGAGCTATCCCGATCCAACTGGGTGCTAAGTTTCAGCGGCAAATCAATCATTAATCCTGGTAAAAAAGGTTGGCAGGTCAAAAAAGATGGTGGTTATTTTGATCAGTTCACTGGTGCTACAATAACACCCAGAGCAGTTGTGCAGAGCGTACACAAGACTCTAAAATATTATAATGAAAACACTAACCTGCTTTTGGAAAAAAACGCCTTGCGCTAACCACTGTGAGGATCGCACACCGTACATCAATTAAAATCACAATATTTCTCATGGATTTACAGCTCAATAACCCCCACGACTTGTATGGATTGACCTTAGCAAACTATTTATATTATGCTAATACCACTGCGAGTAGATTATTCATCCATTATTATTCGTCGAAGCCAGGTTCTAAAGTTCATCGGAGAATTGTTGTTAACAGGCTTCTACGAATAAATTCGCGATTCCCAGGGAGCTGCAGACGTGAAAACTATAAAACAAATTCTCGAAGAAAAAGGTTCTGATATTTGGTCCGTATCACCTGATGACACGGTTTATAAGGCGGTAGCGTTGATGTCCGAAAAAGATATCGGCGCCTTGTTAGTCATTCAAGATGGAAATCTTTGTGGATTACTGTCTGAGCGTGACTACACCCGAAAAATCATGCTTAAGAATCGCACATCACAAGACACGCTCGTAAAAGAAATCATGACTTCTGAAGTTTCTACCGCAATACCAAGTGATACCATCCAGGAATGTATGGCAGTGATGACAAACAAGCGATTCCGCCACCTTCCCGTTACCGATGCAGAGGACAATAATGTTCTGGGGATGATCTCAATTGGTGATCTGGTTAAGTCAATTATCGAAGAGCAACGGTTTGTTATTGACCAGCTGGAAAGCTATATCAGCAGTTAATACCAATTTGGCAAGGGCACGTATTTATTTCGATTTTAGTTTCTCCGCTCCACTCTCGGATCCTGGTTTTGACGCTACCAGCTGGATATCGCATAGACACAATACCCTCTGTTGAAAAAAGCGATGGTCCGTAAAGTCAGAGCACGCTTAACCCTTTTAGCGGATAAATACCGGCTCCATGCCCAACCCCCACAGCAACACTGTAGTAATCATAATACCTACAAATACCACTAATACAACCGTTACCACAGCACTTGAAAAGAAAAATCCACGTTCTTTGGGTACATCAAGCACTACAGGAACGCCTGTGTACAAAAGATAAGTGGAATAAGCAATAGCCGCAAGAACACCTGCCGAAAAAAGCCACAAGGACGGGAAAAATGCGAGTATTCCTACCATTAGCAATGGTGTTGCAACATAAGCGACTAAAGTCACACATCGTCCTTCATTTGGATTTTCAATACCATAGGTTTCGGCCATCCAATAAACCGCACGGCCAATTATATAAATGGCAACCAGTGCGGCAAAATAAGCAGCAATAGAGATTTGAAGCCCACTGCCAACAGTCATTTTCACAACCGATATAGAGCTGTCCCCTGGACTCCAGCCGATCTGAGTAGTACCAACAAACCCAGCTATAGCCGGGATAGCGGCGAGAATCAAAATATTAGGCACGTAACAATCCTTAACTGTGCATTCCCTATTGCGAATTTCTTCAAACTCTTTTATGGGATTTGTAAAAATTCCAAATACATGTGTCAATACCATGAGTTTCCTCTCCAAATAATCAAGGTTAAACTGAATCAATTCATATTGTTTTACTAGACACTATCTTCGCTGATAAAACACAGATAACATTTTTTTGCCAGTATTCGGTAAGTCTGCAAAATCGATGATTTCACGTTAATTAATGGATTTATTATGATCCACCCGCCTTCATAAGGCAATCACACCAATAAGGTATACTAGCTTATGGCGACAATCAGGAAATCTTTTGATTTTTCAGCAACAACCGATAAAACATCAACTAAAACCCCACCATGGAAGCTATCTTTTAGTGCTTTTATCACAACATATCAACATGTTAGAGGTAGGAAAGATCGGAAAAATGAAGCTCCGCAAAGGCTATTATTTTTATATTGGAAGTGCCTTTGGGCCTGGAGGCATTCGTGCAAGAGTCGGCAGGCACTTGCAACACAATAAAGTTTTACGATGGCATATTGACTACTTACGTCAAAAAACGCATGTAGTTGAAATATGGGTTAGTTACGATAACACCGCATTGGAGAAAAGCTGGGTTGAAAATTTTTCTAAATGTCCAGATATCGAAATGCCGAAACACGGATTTGGTGCCTCGGATAGCGCGGCTATCAGCCACCTGTTTTACTCTTCAGAAAAACCCATGAATAATAAAATACTTGAGCTTCTACCAGCAAATAATTTGCAATGCGTCATTGAAAAACCACAAATCCAAATCCAATGATACAGCACATATTAATTAATAATTATGAAAAACTAGTTAACTCGGGCACATCACTCCTTATGAACACCTCTGCACCCAAAATTACAGGTTTGCAGTAAAATTCACGCAGTAATTGAACCCTCCCAGCGGAGCTACGGCATAATTATGCGCCAAGCAATTCCGGGGTGTACAAAACTTCGATCTTCTCTTAATCATCCACCACTACCGTTCGCTTGTTTAAGAGTCTCATTAACTCCAGTTTTTCGGCTAAATCATTGTTTAATCATCCTTGTTTTTTTGTAGCCATGATTGTAGTTATACCCCAATATCCCAGAGTCGGAACCCTCCTTTAAACGCATTCATGTTATCTCCCAGACGAACATTACCCGGCAATTTCGCCAGTATTTTTGAATTCCCTCCGCCAAGAACCACATAATCAGGCAGTAGCGCAGCTGAAAGCAGGGACACAACTGTAAAAACATTTTTTATCCATTTTTTCTCGCCCGTTTTTTCCAATCCCTTAGCGCCGAGGTAATCTTCAAATGATTGGTTTTTTTTATATGGCAAGTGCCCAAGTTCCATGGCAAAAATTTGATGATCATCGATCAGTGTTGTGCCAAGACCTGTACCCAAACCCAGAAACAACATCTTACCACCTTCGTAGCTTCCAAGCGCCTGCATAGCAGCATCATTAATCATATTAACGCTGCAAGCAAAAGCTTTTTCGTAATCAAACTTAACCCAGTCACCCTGACCGAGGTTAACCGGCTCTCGTTGCGGCCTATTATTCCTTACCGGCCCAGGAAATCCAATCGAGACTGCTTGATACTCCCAATCCATGCAAAGCTCTTTGATGCCGTCAACCATTCTTTGTGGTGTTAGTTTTGCACCTGAAGGGAATTTACGTTTTTCGGACTCGCCGGAAACCATGGCCTTTACATTGTTTCCACCAATATCGATTACCAGTATCTTCATTACTTTAGCCCCTCAGCGGCATCTTCATCCGCAAGTATAATGGCGTTGTTTCGCTCAACCAAACCTGCTGGTATACGCTTGTCACCGCTATAAAGCCTCTCCAATATGACGCGCTTATTTTTCCCAGTAACAATCCAGAGTCTGAGACGAGCTGCATTTATTACAGGATAGGTCATTGTCATTCGATGCAAGCCTTGATATTTTTTGGAAATAGTAATGCTTTCACAGCTTCTTAGGGCCGGATCTGTCGGCAGAAGGGAGGCTGTATGCCCATCGTCGCCTAAGCCCAGATGAATCAGATCCAGGACAGGTGGATTACCACACAATTCATTCAACTCTTGTGCATATTGTTTAGCAGCCAATTTAAGATCGGTGTGCTCAACAGGCATGGCGTGAATGTGTTTTCGCTTTAAAGCTGAGTGACCGAGTAATTGCTGCTCAATCTGTATCAGATTACGCCTTGGATCACCTGCGGGTGCGATACGTTCATCCGTTTGAAATAATACCACTTTGTCCCAAGACAGATCTGAGTCTGCCAATCGCCTCAGCATTTTCAAGGGCGTACTTCCACCACTTACAGCAAAGATAAATTGGTCATGTTGGCGTATCCGTTCACCTGAGAAACAGCTGATAAGCGCCGCCGCCTGTTCGGCTACTGTTTCGATATCAGGCAGTACTTTTAATTCCATGACTTATTTTGGATTATGCCATTTGCCACCATCAGAAATGATCTTATCAGCAGCCTGTGGCCCCCAACTCCCTGCCTGATAGGCATGAACGGGACCGCCATCGTCGAGTATCGGATCAACGATACGCCATTCTGCTTCGACCCCATCCTGTCTCGCAAACAGGGTTGCATCACCTTCCATAGCATCACCAATTAAGCGCTCATAAGGTGGCATATCATCCATTTGTTCTCGGCAAACAGATAACTCAGTGGCATGGCCAATCATATCATCACCCGGTATTTTTGTTAGTGCACCCATTGCAATCTCAACCTCCGGCCCAAGGCGAAACCGTACATAGTTCGACCTTTCAAGTGGCTTGCCTCCAAATACTGCTTGTGGTGGCACATTTAACTCCACCAGCACCTCAGTCACACGTGAGATCAGGTTTTTCCCTGCTCGCACGTAAAAGGGGACATCGGCCCAACGCCAGGAATCTATAAAAAATCGAATTGCGGCAAATGTTTCTACCTGTGAATCATCAGCAACACCTTGCAAATCTCGATAACCCGTATATTGACCACGTAATAGATCGCCCTTAGATAATGGTTTTATTGCCTTGAGGATCTTCACCTTTTCATCACGCAACGCATCTGGATTGCCACCGCTCGGTGGCTCTATGGCTAGAAAGGTAATCACCTGCAGAATATGATTTTGCACTACATCACGGATAGCACCTGTCTCCTCATAGAATCGACCTCTTCCCTCAACACCGAAATCTTCGGCCATAGTGATCTGCACACTTTTTATATAGTTTCGGTTCCAGAACGGTTCCAGAAATGTATTGGCAAAACGAAAGTAAAGCAGGTTTTGCACAGGTTCCTTGCCTAGATAATGATCAATGCGAAAAATGGAGTCCTCAGCAAACGATTTATGCAAGGTTTGATTCAAAGCTTTTGCTGATGCCAGATTGCGACCAAACGGTTTTTCTACAACAACTCTGGCTCCTTGATTGCACCCAGCCCTAGCCAGATTTTTAATAACCTTCGGAAACAAACTTGGGGGGATCGCTAAATAAAAAAGAGGATGTGCGGCGCCTGCCAGTTCTGTTTTCAATAAAGAATAAGTCTGTTGATCCTGATAGTCTCCCTGGACAAATCTGATCAAATCAGAGAATCTGGAAAATACCTCTTCGTCTAAATTTTTTCCAAATTCCTCAACACTGCTACGTACCCTTTGACGTAAACCGTCAGTGCCATGGTTGCCCCTTGCAACGCCTATAACAGGCACAGTCAGCTTACCTCGTGTAGCCATTGAATAAAGCGATGGAAATATCTTTCTATAGGTTAAATCACCGGTAGCGCCAAATATAACAAGTGCATCTGAAGGTTTATCACTCATGGTAGTAGCGGCGAATTATTTCTATTCAGAAGGTTTTTCATGATGACCACCAAAAGCATAACGCATAGCAGAAAGCATTTTATTAGCAAAGTCTCCATTTTCACGTGAAGCAAAACGATCAAACAAGGCAGCACTTAATACATGTACGGGAACACCCGCTTCAACAGCGGCAAGAACCGTCCAGCGCCCCTCCCCTGAATCGGAAACATGCCCTGAATAATCTTCCAGGCCGGGGTTTTTCAATAAAGCCTCAGCAGTTAAATCCAGTAACCAGGAACCTACCACACTGCCACGTCGCCAGACTTCAGCAATCTCATCCAGTTTAAAATCATATTGATAAAATTCCGGGTCACGTAGCGGGGTTGTTTCTGCATCATGGCTTTGATTCTGCCTGCCTATATCAGCACGGTGTAGCAAATTAAACCCTTCGGCGTAAGCCGCCATCACGCCATACTCAATGCCGTTATGCACCATCTTGACAAAGTGCCCGGCACCCACAGGCCCACAATGCAGATAGCCCTGCTCTGAGGTGCTACCTGTAAGAGATTCTCTTCCCGGGGTACGTGATACTGAATCCATCGCCGGTGACAAGGAAGCAAATACCGGATCAAGATGACGCACAATTTCATTTTCGCCACCGATCATCAGGCAATAACCCCGCTGCAACCCCCACACCCCTCCGCTGGTTCCAATATCGACATAATGGATACCGAGTTCTTTAAGTGCATGGGCACGTCTTACATCATCCCGGTAATAAGAATTTCCACCGTCAATAATGATATCGCCTGATTTTAAATGAGGTGTGAGTTTTTCGATTGTGGCATCAACATAAGCTGCAGGTACCATTATCCAAACCACTCTGGCTGACATCAGTTTAGTGGTAAAATCTTCCAGGCTGATCGCGCCAGTCGCCCCTTCCTTTTCGAGCTTATTGACAGCATCGCTGTTGATATCGTAAACCACGCATTCGTGTCCATCCTTGCGCAGACGGCGAACCATATCCGCACCCATCCGACCCAAACCAATCATTCCAATTTGCATGTAACAGCCCTATAATAGAGAGCCTACAGCTTAACATTGTACTCGATTTTCTGCTTTATAAATTATGGGTGGCTAGGTTTTCTTTTTTTCTGTATGTATGTCGTGGATAATCCAACATTTTTAAACTGGGATTTTCAAGTTCTCTCAGTGCATTAGTAGCAACCCATTTCGCGGACTTACTTTCGATAGTTGCCAATTCCAGCTTTGTACTGCCGCAATGACAATATCCAGACTTGTTATTGAGAATCGTAACTGCGCACTTCTTTAAGCGCAAGTTAGACCCCGTAGATGTTTTCTATTAGAGTGCCTCACCTTCGAACTTGTCTAACAAACGGTTCATATCGCGGCAGGGCGCGATATGAACCTTTTTGGTTATGCATTAATTGTGCAACCGTTTGCAAGCTCTTCAGTGTTTGGAACTTCAAACTTTGGTTCCATAAAATTAAACATCACATCTGTAACCTCGAAAGAGTAAAGGTTAGAATCTTTACTAACATTTCGCTGTTTTACTCTTTGTTTACGAACATGCAATGGTACATCCAGGTAATGTACTTCTGGGTTTATACCTAGCTCTTTTGCTTTGGTTATAAAGGTTTCTCTCTGTTCTTTTGTTGTAAAACCAAGATCCAAAATCACATTACCACGAAGCATAAGGATTTGTTTGCTTACTTCCCAAATTTGTTCATAACACCGATAAACTCTCTCTATCATCCATGAATAGTCAAGTGACTTCATGTCTTTTGAAAATAACGTTTGCATCCAAGGATCAATAGAAAATCTCACAGCCCCTATTTCCTGAGCAAGGGATATGGAATATGTGGTTTTTCCAGCACCAGTGGAACCACAAACCAGGATTAGTCTTACCATATAAATTCGCTCTCTTTTTTGTGCATAACGGCTAAGCTCAATTGACAAGCAATACAGAGTGTAGCATAGCGAAACGGCGTATTGACTGGCCAACTGTAGCGCATTGATACTCATTGAGCCTTCTCCTCCTGCTTAGCATTACCGGCTAAACTGAGAGGCGACCAAACCGCAGCGGAGAAAGCCCAATGAACTTTTACAACTTCACACATCCATATTACTGCGGCATCAACTTACATGCCAGAAGTCTTTATGTCTGCATTGTTGACCAGGGAGGAAATACCTGTGTTCATAGAGAAATCTCCGCCGATTCCAAGAAACTATAGCAACTCTTAGAACCCTACATCGATAGTACCGTTGTTGGCATATAATGCATGCGTTGTCCATGTCGCCAACACCACAAGCCAATACAACTTACCGCCTAACAAAGTCAATTTGAAAAACATCAATGCACGAGAACAGCTCAAATCAACTTTCCCAGATAGCGTTGTCCAGCGTAATATCGATTTGGATATGACTATCCTGGATTTTTATGCCAAAGAACTCAGCAAAATCGAATGGTATCTTGAGCAACAAGCAAAACTACACAACCCTGTTCACCTGTATTTATTGAAAAACATCTCGGGTATAGGTCGTATTCTGTAACTAACGATTATCTATGAAATTGGAAATATCGATCGTTTCGAATCAGTTCAGAAATTTGCGTCTTATGCACGCCTCGTGAAATGCAAGGCTGAGTCGGCAGGAAAAAGCTATGGCACTCAAGGAAATAAAATTGGCAATGCACATTTAAAATGGGCGTTCTCCGAGGCCGCCGTACTTTATTTACGCGGAAACAAATCTGCACAACGCTATTTACAAAAGTTACAACGACGAATGAGTAAAGCAAAAGCGCTCTCGGTTCTTGCCCACAAGCTCGGCCGCTGTGTTTATTTCATGTTGAAAAATGAGAGGGTATTCGATGAAAACCGATTCTTAAAGAGTTAGTCACGCAATGGGGTGAGCTGCAAGCCTAACTGGACAAGACGGTTGAATGTTTGAAAAACCATAGCCAATAACTGAGAAAATATCTCTTTAGTGGTTTTTACATCAAGTAACCTGAGCCAGTCGCGTATTGATTAGACACCTCATTGGCGTGCATTAATACAATTCGCAAAGTCGTTTACACCTTGGCTGAGCCTGTAACTAACTGGATACTCAAGCATTGAGAAAGCCTGTCACCTTGAATAGTGCCAGAGAAGGTTAACCGATGAATGTCTCGGCTTGGGCCTCCTGCGTCGCTCTACCTCCTGCATCCCTGCAGTCGTAGTGGCCCTGCACCACTCAATGGATTGAGAAACGCGCAGGCAGCAGTGAGACTGCAATAAGAGACCCTCTATATGTGTTTGCTGTAAGCGACGACTTAACAGCTACCATGACAGATGAAGTAGCCGATTTCGCGAATTGCCTTAGTTTCTGTCTCAAATAAGACGGAAATAATTAGTTTTACCTATTGACAGTGTTACGGCTCATATGTGTTAGGCTCGGACTTCATTGTAAGCATGGGCTGGTTTTCCCTTTTTCAAATCACACGAGCGATGCGCCTCATTATGTCGGCGCATCCTATTGGCGTACCTTATGGCCTTGACTGGTGTGTTATCCAAAAACAGGGTTGATCTGCGCCAGCACCCAAGTGAAGCCGCCGCCCGCGAGGTTCACATATTGGGTTTGCCCGCTGAAGGCAATAATGGTTTTCCCGTCGGGCGCTGTAACCTGATGCATTTGCGGGTTGGATACTGAAGGGTTTACCGCAGCCGGATAGCTGATGTCGTTAATGGTGATCTGCGCAATAACCTGCTGTCCGTACCAGTTGCCGGTAACGTAGCTGAAAGCCGTGAGGCCATTTGTGAGGTTGATAGGATTGTTCTCATTGCCACCATCACCGCCGTGTTGCAATAGTTGTACCGCATACGAGCCATCGCTGCTGGCATTGGTACATTGGATGGCATCCACGACATCGCCGCTGCGGATAACGATACTTTGGACAAGCGTGGGCGTGGTTTGCACATTTAGGATGGCACCATCGTCGAACGCAACCACATACGGTTGGCCAGTCATGTATTGTCGGAGCAATAGTTGCTGACTTTGCTCGAAAGGCCAGTTGGAAGAATCAAGCCGCCAACTGATCATGGATTGGTAGGGGTATCTCTGCCCCTTGTACTGAATCCCTGCCGCGTATTGCTGATAGGCTTCAAGCGCAGTGACTCCACTTTCGAAATAGGCACCGAATCCCAACAGATCGGCATTGATGCCGTGTGCAATAAATACGCTTGGATCGCTAACCCAGTAACTTTGCAAATTGAACACATCCACATTGGCATTCACAGCATCCGCATCCAGGTTTTCCACATTACCGTACTGATTCGAACTCGCCGAAACGGCCAGATAATACGTATCCCCGAAAGCCGCACCCAGTGCGTTGAGCCAGGCGCCACATTGCTCCTGAGTGAGTGTGCTGGTGGGCTGTTCCCAGTCAATGTCGAGACCATTGAGGCCGTTGTTACCCAGAAAGTTGGCCACATTGTTCGCAAAGGTGGCCAGCAGGGTGGGATCGGCGATGATCGTTTGCAGATCGGCGGTGATTTCATCGTTATAGGCCAGCAAAGCAAATATGATGATGTCCGAGTTTTGTGCACGGGCATCTGCCACCTGTTGGGCGAGATACGTGTTACTCGTGTTCAGGGTAGGACTGGTCGGGTTGCTCATATCCACACCAAACCAGCCGATGCTGAGGTAATCGAGGGTGCCGTAAATCCCGTTGAGCTTAATGGAACTGAAATTGCTGTTGGGTGAGCTGTAGGTAGCTCCTGTAGGATGCAATTCATTAGTCAGCCAGGCACCAATGGCACTGGTAAAGTTTGCTCTTTTTTTCATTGTAGTGTCCTTTAGGATTTTAAATCAGGAGTTGAACGAAGTCGCTACTCGCCAGGAATGCGATCCGAGCTGAAGAACAAAAATTTATTAACTCATTTCGGTTCTTCTCAATAGTAATATTGGTCATACAGAGTCTAGACATAATGATTCCCCCTGTCTAAAAGGTGCCGATCTCCGTCCTACGTGGGTTAGCTACAACGCAGCCAGTGCCATAATATGAATGTGTAACCCTTCATTAACAGGCTCGGAGATCGACATGACACAATCGAATATACTTTTTATCGGCATGGACGTCCACAAAGAATCTATTGTTCTTTCATTTGCCGATGATGATCGAAGTGAAGTACGTCGCTATGGCTCTATTGGAGGTACACTGGGTGACTTTAAGAAAACACTGCGTAAGTTGGTTTCTACTGGTAAAGATCTCTTTTTCTGTTACGAGGCAGGGCCAACCGGTTATGAGCTTTATCGATACATTACCTCTCAAGGGCATCAGTGTATTGTTGTCGCGCCATCACTCATTCCTAAAAAGCCAGGTGACAAAGTCAAAACAGATCAGCGAGATGCGGATAATTTAACCCGCCTTCTACGCGCAGGTGATTTAACGTCCGTGTATGTACCCAATGCGGAAGACGAAGCCATTCGGGATTTAAGTCGTGCACGGGAAGATGCAGTGCTGGTTTTTAAATCAGCAAAACAACGGTTAAAATCATTTCTGTTGCGCCACAATGTTCGATTTGAAGGTTCAGCCAACTGGTCAGAAAAACATCTACGTTGGTTAATAGAGTCTGTGAATATGCCTTACCCTGCACAGAAAGTGGCGTATCAAGAATACTTAAACTCAGTGACTGAAGCTAATGCGCGAGTTAAACGATTTGATCAGGAAATATTATTTCATACAAGACAATGGCGGTTATACTCAGTGGTGCATTCACTCATGGCACTGCGCGGAGTCAGGATGGTTGTAGCCGTGACAATGATCGCTGAACTGGGTGATCTCACTCGGTTTAAAAACCCAAAACAATTAATGTGTTTTTTAGGGCTAACACCCTCGGAACATTCTACTGGCGATAAAAAGAAACAAGGTGCAATCACTAAAACCGGAAACCAACATGCACGTCGTGTATTAGTTGAAGCAGGCTGGGCTTATCGTTTTAACGCAAAGGTCAGTAAAGAAATGCAAAAGCGACAAGAGCGTGTTCCATTAGAAGTACGTGACATTGCCTGGAAAGCGCAGCTTCGTTTAACAAAGCGTTTTAGAACAATGGCAAATAAAGGTAAACCGCATAATGTCATTGTGGTCGCCATGACCAGAGAGTTAGCTGCATTTATGTGGTCAATTGCACAGGCAGTACCGATTGAATCTCGCAACTAATGGAAATTTAAAAAAGTGAGGAATGGGTAACATAAAGGAGACTGTTTATAAAAAGCTAAAACATAACTTTCTATATAATTGAATGTAGGCATGCAGCCACGGTGAGAAGAACCCTCGACGGCGTTATGAGATAAGTTAAAAACTTAATTCTCGTGCCTAGATAGAGGCAGCTTCGCGACGTACACAAGTAAGGTAGGTAACCAATCCACGCATATCAGCACCATCAACTGTCGTTTTACTGGTTCCGTGTCTACATTCAATTATATAAAAAGATTTTAATCAAAAATAATTTGGTTTGGATTGCTATTGACTGTTGACAGGGGGAATCATATCAACGCCAAGTTCAGTGGCACCCAGGACAGAGCGTCGTTTGCGCGAAAATGGCGAAGCCATGCGCAAATAGCCGCGCAGTGTTGGGTGTCCGCTGAAGCGCCATGTTAGGCATTATCTCTGCTCTGCTCTCTTTCTCGTTGCCTTGCTCTTTTAATGTAAGCTGCATCAACCAACTCCTCAAGATCTAAATCTAGAGCATTGTTCATAATTTCGGCAATAGATCGATCCGATATATCAAATTCAGTTGGCATTAGACCATATGGACGATCTCTATTCTCTTTAATGGCAGAAAATAATGCCCTCAAGAAATCTGCTTTAGAGGCTCTATTTGAGATTGTTGATGCCTCAGTAACTGAATCAGTAGCATATGTTTCTGCGTTTTCTGCATCTACCGATACTTCAGAAATAACATCTTCAATGCTGGGCCAATACTTAGGATCAAACCGACCTCTCAAATGACTCAGTGGTTCTTTTATATAGCTACCAAATAGGTAGTTTTCACTCGATGCTTTTTCAATTACATCAATGATGGAGTAATGAGTGTTGCTTGAAAAACCAGAGTGGTTATGTAGTTGATCACGCTTACATAATAGCTCAGAAAGATCTCTCGCTATTTTTGCTATTGCTTTATTCGTTTCGAAGAGTTCTTTTCTTTCAGCTCGGTAAGTAACCGTTTTCTCTGGATTACAAAATGCAGCACAAGATAAAACAAGTGAGAGAAAAACATCTATTTGCTGTTCATTAAGAGACTCATTTAGCTCATCATAAACAAACCTCATGTTTTGTTTACTACTTATGAGTCGATCTATGACGATGTTTTCACTAGGTAAAATGGAATGCTCAATATTGTATTCCTTAGATTTAAGAAGAATTTCTTCACATTTTTCAGTTGTTGTGTTTTGAGAGGTAGTCATTTGTTTCAGTCTCCGTATTACGACATATGTTTTTAACAGCAACAATCCTACTCAGTCATAATAGTTCTGTCGGTACCCGAAACGAAAATGTTTTTCTACATCTGAGGTACTTCTGCCTATGTGCCTAACGACTTGCTCAATGTTGGCTTTTTCTTTGGCGTTTTTCAGCCAAAGAAAAAGCCAACATTGCAGCCTCTGGTTATGTTCATTTTTTATCTATACTACTACCTGGACAAACAAAATATTTTATTTTCTACAAAAGATATTTCAGAACCAATTGAAAAGTTATTGTCATTTATGAACTCTTCTTGTGTTTTAATTTCATCAAGGCGTTCATCTGGTGTTCTTCCTTTAACTACTGGTTGATATGATAAAATTTTACCACTCCACTCTGTATTGTCTTTGTTTTCTAAAGTTACTTGGATCTGTATGTTGTTTTCGTCGATTATGATAGTAGCTATATCAGCATTTTTTGGAATAAACGAATTGTCTTGTACTCCAGTGATTTCCCGAATAAGAAAAGGGCCTGCATTGATTCTATCTCTGAACATTTTTCTCACCTCTAGAATATTTTTAAAACATAACGAGGCTGTAGGAAAAGCCCCAATATTCTTAATTTTTCGAAATTTCGTAACATACTACATTTCCGTGCTTGCATAAATAAATGTTGCGAATGTTTGCCTAATTACATCATAGACGATTAAAGTACTAAAGCCACCTTCTGCATCAAAACTAATTTTATCTGGCCTGAAATCGCCTCCAATTTAAATACCCTGAAATTTAGGCTTTTCCTACAGCCTCAACGAGGCTGTAGGAAAAGTCTCAATATTCTTAATTTTTCGAAATTTCGTAACACACTACAATTCCGCGCTTGCATAAATAAATGTTGTGAATGTTTGCCTAATTGCATCATAGACGAATAAAATACTAAAGCCACCTTCTGCATCAAAACTAATTTTATCTGGCCTGAAATCGCCTCCAATTTCAATACTCTGAATTTTAGGCTTTTCCTACAGCCTCAACGTCGCAAATCACCGGCGGCAAAAAGCAGAGCGACGAAGGAGCGACGCTTTTTGCCGTCCGAGTGCATTTGCCTTGTTAGCTGCTGCTCTAAGCATTCCGCCAATTTAAGTATCTCTCTATGGCCAATTTAACGTCGAAGTTAACCCCTAAGCCGCCTGGCTTAATCAGGAAAAGATCCAGAAAGGAACCGCTATCCGCTGACTCTAATAGTTTCTTAACAGCATTTTCGTATTCAGATAGACCTACATTGACGTCTTCTTTCAATGAATCCAATATTTTCGAGAACTTTTTGTCCTTAAATCCCACCTGAAACGCCAATTGCGTTAGATAATCCCCTACGGTTGGAAATTCTTGGGGTGTTGTGCTTACAAGATAAATGTTAAAGGTTAGTTCAAATATTTGTGAAGCTAGCTCACTACAGTTGCCGTGTAGGATAGCTATAATTTTTGATTTAACCCTAATCACGGTTGATTGTGCTTCTTGGATAGGTAACTCGTTTATTTTTTTTATTTCTGGAAACTCTATATTAGCACCGGCTCTATGTAGGCTATCAAGGGCATAATCGTATACTCTATCAACCTCCTCTTGGTCAAGTTGATTGATATTTTGTATCCCAAGCGCAAGAATTGCAGCAGCAATATGTGCTTCATAAGTGTTGGTACCAACATCACCCATTAATGTTTCTCCTTTATCCGCAGGCTAGTGTTTTAATGCAGCTAACTTGGTAATAACCAGACAAATTTTTTCTGCGTATTCTACAGCAATCTCCACCCACCTCATCTGCGTATTCCCATATTAAAGAGTAAATGCAGACGAATTGTAAACCTCACGAAACAACTGCCCTTGAAATCCCATCCCCAACAAGCGAGAATACAACCTTCACATTCATCTGCGTATTGATAATATACGCTTAATACGCAGATACAGAAACAAGGAGGTTTCTATGTCAGGCAATAAACGACGTGCTCGCGGTCATTTCACTCCAGTCGCCCTGAGACAGGCACTTATTTACGTACCATACACATCAAATGTCAGGGTTTTTAAATCAGTAATTTTCATTGATTTATTCGTTAATTTAATTCTGATGTTTTTCACAATTTCCACACTAATTCCATAGACGCCAGTCGTCAATTTCAGATTATGCAAACCCAATACTTCTCCAATAAATGATAATTCAATGGCCGACCGTAACCGCTACGCGAGCAAAAGTCATGGAGTGTTGCATGAAGCACCGCGATGACCTCGACGATGACATTATCAATCATGCCTACTGTTTTGCACTGGCGTGTTAACATGGCCTCGCCATCAACGAGAATCCTTGCTGGTTTGGCATCACGCAGGTCTCGCAAACGGCGCGATTCTGCAATTATTGGTGGCTGGTTCATGATAATAATAATTCTCCAGGATATGCTGGCTGTCGCAAACAAGACGGGCTAATTGCAGGTATTGAAGCCGTTAAAGCACAGGGAGTCTTATAGTAAATATAATAAACCAGCCAGCCGGGCAGAACAGAAGAAATATCTTCTTCCAATACTTCAGGCAAAACCATTTAGTATGAAATCGATTACAATTCATGGTGCCAGACTACATAATCTAAAAAGTATTGATGTCATTTTTCCGAAGAACAAACTTGTTGTCGTAACAGATGTCAGCGGATTATTTCTCACTCATGGGTTGCATTATCCACCACGCCACATACACCTGATTACGGTTATCAGTGGTGGCTGCAAAAGTTTAATGAACACGCTACGTTTTACGCTCAGAGTCTTGGTGGTCAAAAGATATTTTGCCTACCCGCACTTGATGTACTGATTGCGGTGGCATCTGATTTTTCTGGACGACGGAGGCAACTGTGGCCATTGTTTGAGAAATACTGGTTGCCTGCTATTCAACACTGTGTAAGATAAATAAGCGACATATTCTTAAAATAGAAAAAATAAAGGTGATAAGCTGAACAACAAAGAGAGTTGGTCAAATCGTATGATTCCTGTAATAAGCTCTTCCCGAATAATACTGCGTGCACATGTCTTGAACGATTTCAATGCCAGTGCTTCTATGTGGGCTGATCCCAGAGTAGTCACTTATATTTCGGGAACCCCGTCCTCACGTGAGGAGTCTTGGTCACGTTTTTTAAGATATGCTGGACACTGGAAAATTATGGGTTACGGGTATTGGGCAATAGAACATAAAAAAACCGGCGAATTTCTGGGAGAAATTGGATTTGCCAATTATCGGCGTGACATGGAGCCATCACTAAATGACAAACCTGAGGCAGGTTGGGTATTGGCGTCAGCTGCGCACGGGAAAGGTTATGCATCAGAAGCTATTGAATGCATCGTTAGTTGGGCAGATAACCATCTCGAGTACGACTCTACGGTATGCATACTTAATCCGGCTCATCAGGTATCAATTCATTTAGCTAACAAGGTTGGTTACATAGAAAACAATTCTGCCACTTACAAGGGCCAGGCACTCCATGTTTTGGAAAGACGGCGAAAGGTCGATTAGTGCAAGCCATGCTGGCTCTGATAAAGTTGAACAGTCGACTGCGACCTCTACGAAGATTGGCGCCATTGTCAACTTAGCAGAAATTGACAAGCGAGGTCTTTACGAGACTTATTCTTTATAAGCCAGCATCCATTGCACGCCAAACTTATCCGATAACATGCCAGATCCATTCTCTAGTGGAAACGACACCGCTCCACTATCACTCAATTTGGAAAAAATAGCCGCCTGTTCTTTTTCATCGGAGAACGAAAGAAAAAGAGCAAAATTACTGCCCGGGCTAACCTGCATGTTCGGCAAGTCATCCGATGCCATAAAATACACATCATCTGTCCGAAATTCAGAATTGAAAATTCTTTGCCCATATTCATCGGGTACATCAACAGGTGACTCAACAAAGGTTTATAACGAGACAATCTCGCCACTTAGACAGCCCGCATAGAATGTCAGTGCTTCTTTACAATTACCTGAGAACATCAGGTATGGATTTAGCTTCATAGTAACAACACCTATCATTAATTTTTAACATCTTGTTTATTATATACTGACATGAGCGTACCCGTCATTGTGGCGACTAACTTTTGCGTGTTCTCTTGCTGAGCAAACAATTCACCCTGCGCAACTGTGATGTTCTTGCCGGGTTTCATAACCTTACCTACAGCTGTAAAAATGTCGCCTATTGCTGGAGACAGTAAATTAATTTTAAATTCTATCGTAAGTACAGCCGCATCTGCGGACATGAGTGAAAACGCTGCATACCCGCAGGCACTATCGAGAACAGTAGATACAATCCCGGCATGAATAAAGCCATGTTGTTGCGTTAATTTAGCCTGAAACGGAAACTGCAAATCTACTTCGCCAGGTCTTACAGCCAATATTTTTACATTAACCGTTTTCATTATTTCCTGACGGTTAAAGCTATCACGAACTTTTTTTTCGTAGTCCTTGTCGCGAGGTTCAAATTGTGAATTCATCTGATAACCTGATCATTGTTTGAAGAAAAAAATTGCCGCGCATTTTTATCTGTCTGTTAACTGGGGGCCTGTCCGAGAATAGAGAGTCTACCGTAAATTATTTATAAACCATTTACCAAGATTATCAAGCTTATTAACTAGGCCCTCTATCCGTCCTTAGGTCCGTAAACGCTACATCCTTGTAGCACTACTCGCCTCCTTTGATAAACTCATTTAATGGCTTCTGCGTAATTCTCGTCACGGCTTCTATTCTCGGACAGCCTCCCAGGGGGCGTTCTCAATTCTTTGGGAACGCCCCCTGGATTTAGAAAAATACTATTGCGAACAAAGGATAAGTCGCCGATAATACGAGCAGACCCCTCATAGCTTATCCGCCATGAAACCGATAAGAATAATTTTGGGAGTTTGCATAGTGTCGTGGCTCTCATACTCACTGATACCACAATTTCACTCGTGGCGGATTAATGCGGTCGAAAATAATACCAATCTAACCGCTGACTTAAACCCGGCAGCTCCTGCCATCAGCCATCAGTCGAATAGTCAAACTCGCCTGATTGAAGGCTACGTTGTCACTCAATCGGGTAAACCAGTATCAGGCATAACATTAACCATTGCGTCTGAGTCCAGCAATAGCAAATACCATAAGAGTGCTATTAAAAAAACTGAATCTAATGAGCAAGGCTATTTTCAGATCAATACTGAACAGCCTGGTGATTTTTCTATAGTAACCGACGCAACCTATATCTATAAATCTTCTACATCGTACGTCGATAAAGTTGATGAACTTCTTCGCATTGAACTGGATTTTCAGGAACGTATTTCTGTGTCCGGCAGGGTTATGGACATCTACGGAATTCCTGTACAAGGAGCGGCCATTTATTGTAACTCGAAAAATACAATCTCTAAAACTGACGGAGAAGGAAATTTTAATGTTCAGGTTATGCAAAGCAATTTCTCAAACCCGCGGCTAACTGTTATTAGAGGAGGTTATGTGCCTGTTGAGTTGATATTGCATGAACAACACTATGCAGATAAGAACGGGATTGAAATCACGCTGGAACCATCTATACATACTATGACATTACAAGGCTGGATTGGTGATACATCCGGTTTCGGGTTATCGGGACAGCGAATATACATGTCCTCTCTGGACATTGATAGTAAAGAACCCAATATTGAAGACCATTTTGCCTATAGTGATATTGACGGTCGTTTCGAATTTGAAGGGATTTTTGCTGACAGCGCTTATCTATTAGAGGTATATCCGACAATTACACAAGGGAAAGTGATAGTTAAGAAGATTAATACATCTTCTAACATGGAATCCGTTAGTATCACGGTCGAGTCAATTAAGCTTGATTCGCTGGCAGGCATCATTACGGATTTAGACTTGAACCCTTTACCCAATATCCAAATAAATATCAGCAGTAAAGTTTCAACAAACTACAGTAAACGTATCCGTACTAACGATGCTGGTGAGTTTTTTATTGAACAGTTTCCCATAGGACCAATGACTTTTCACACGTCCAGATTACCCTATTTGGCAGTTCTTGGGATTGAACATATGCCATCTGAGAGACAGCAAATAAAAGTACCTGTTGATTATGGATGGACAGCATTTTCTGGCCGTATAAGTAGTATTGACGGAAACCCTGTTGCTTTCGCTATTGTTGAATTGCGGGCCGATTTTCAGTTGGATAAAGTGCATTCCAGCTCAAGTCGTATCGCCTTCACAGATGACAACGGCGTTTTCGAATTTAAAAATGTCGGCAAGGGTTTGCATAGTCTCTCAGTAATCTCCAGGGGGCATACCGGATTGCAAACGAGCTATTACATAGATGATCAATCCATGGTTGAAAACATAACTCTGGATTAGTTCACCACAAGATCAACAACACCCGTCATATCACAAATTACATTTACTTTATTTAAGTGCCCTTTCCCATTAAGTGACGGACCCACAGCAGCCAGAACAGATCTAGACTTATTGCCACCCTCCTGCCCATTCAGATTAGAATGACTAGCACTAAAATTTGTCGGTGGATATCTACTGAGTTGATCGATCTAAGTCTGTCCATTCACCAAAGGTGCACAGGCGTCTTGTATCCATTCTTGCAGACCCGGCATGTATATAGCTATATCGGGAAAGTCGAGCAGCGTCATGACAAAAGGTTAGACGATGCAGCGATTCCGCTCCCACAGTAAATTATTACGCGTTTGCATTCGCTGACAGGGAAGCGACAGGCTAGTTCTTTCTTTTTCGAGGTCGATACAGGAAAGGGGAAATATCGTACACTAAGCCCAATCATCTGATGGGCAACGTTTCCGCGCCGGTGGTCGTGGAGAGAGCACCGGCTCATCGGCTATTGCCATCGGGGAGTTTCAGTGTGAATTAGTTAACGTAACTATATCATTATTTATCAGGAACGGCACATTCGCAATGATCCTCATAACACGTTCCTACCCCGTTATTTCTATCGCACCAAGCCGCCAAACGAGTGCAAATATTCGAGTTGTAGCACTTCGCCACTCCGGCTTTGTCTCCGTCAACGTTATCGAATGATCCTTTGGGATCAGTTTTTCCCAACGCTGAGTATCTTGCTTCTGTATTACCGTCACTATTGGTATCTTCGAACGAAACTCTGTACGAATTGCTCATGAACGGCGTACCTTTAACATCGCCAAACGTATGGTAATAAGTAAGATCGGGACCATAGCAAGTTGTAACGGTCACTATGGCATTTGGAAGAGAGGCGGCCCATTGTACTGTCGCCTGTGTAGAGCAATCCAAATAACGTTGATCGTACACTTCGAACGAAGCGGATCTCTCGATTTCCGCGTTAACTTGAATGCGAGCTATCCCATAGGGGTCAGTTATTTCACAATGGACATCTTCCGTCAGTTCGCACGAAAAACTGGTTTCAGAATGTTTTTCTTGAGAAAAGGCAAAAATTGGGAATGTTGTAATCACAGCTATTAAAAGCGAAAGACTAATTGCACGCAGATCTATTATGTTTAAAGGATAGAACCAGCTGTTTCTATTCATGGGTTACCTCCTGGAAATGTTGACTCAAAAAAGACCTGGATGAGGCTAGGCCCTGGGTAACATAATAATGCCCTGTCTACAGGATACGCTGTGAAGGATTAACAAAAATTTCCAGAGAAAAATCACTGAAAATTTCAAACAAGTATGTCTTAGCAAGAGTTTCACTTCTTATGTGTTGTACCTGCCTGCGATAAAGGAGATCTCAGACCAGCACTATTGGCTCGCTGACGAACCCGCTTCAGTAGGTGGCAGTAATCTTGGACCCGACCCTTATGAACATCTAATTGCCGCACTTGGCACTTGTACCTCTATGACCATTAGAATGTACGCCAATCATAAAAAACTGAATCTGGAAGATATAGTTGTTGAAATCCGACATTCCCGGCAACATGGTGTTGATTGTGAATTATGCGATGATAAAAATGCCTTTATAGAGCTGTTTGAGAGACGAATAGCGTTCAAAGGTGACTTAACGGAAAAGGAAAAAGAACGGCTTCTACAAATCGCAGATCGTTGTCCGGTACACAAAACACTTAATACGAAGATCGTTATCAGCACTCAATTGAAGAACTGGAATGAATTCTAGTTCCAGCATTCATAGACGGACTCATGTATTTGCATTAACTACATAGCTTAATCACTCTGACTTGTATTTTTACTCCTGCTTCATAATTGCTCAACCTATGCCAAGCACGTTCCTTTGCCAAATAGTTTCATAGTACACACCGTGTCAGCCTGAATTCCGTTCAACCAAAATTCCGTTTAATGGTTATAAACTCATCCGAGGGTTTCGGCTCCACCAGATACATCCCGATGACGGCGAGGCTGATCGCTGCCCAGGCTATCAACTGCATTTCCTCACCTAATAGAAGCATGCCCCAGACTATGCCAGACAGTGTCATTGAATAGGCTGTTTGACTCGCGAAGACGGGGCCGGCTGTGGCGACTAAAATGAAGAACGTCACATTGGCCAGTGCCGCCACGAGCCCCAGAAGAACGATAACAATACCCTGAGAAGCCATGTCGGCACCCAATGGCATTAAATCTCCGGTTAAGAAGGCCAGCGGCAGAACGAACAGGATTGAAAAACCAAACATCAGACCGACCGATGCAATATGATCGATGTGTTTAGGTCGTTTATCCGCAAGCGTGATGGACTCCAACGCCAAAAACAGGGGTAAGAGTAATGCAGCCAACAGCCAGTAATTCTTGGTGGATCCATCAGGCTCGTATTGCTGCAACAACATTGCAACTATACCACTCAGGCCAATTGCAAGCCCGAATATGCGTTTGGGTGATGCGTGTTCCAGTTTCATTAGAGCCGCAAATACGAAAACCATGAATCCCTGCAAGGCGACAACAAGCGAAAGCAAAGTCGCTTCAACATGCTCAGCAAGCACAAATATCGTAACCCGTTGCAGTACTCCTGCGAGAAAGGCCCAGGCTACAAAGAATAATAGGTCGTGCTTCGATAGCCTCGACAGCTTAGGTAGCTTACCTCGTACCAATGCGACAGAGAGACAAAAAACGGCTGCGACGGCATTAACCCAAACGGCCAATCCGATCGGATTTGAACCGATTCCCGATGACAGTCGTGACAACGCCGGTATCAATCCCCATATCAGTCCATTGACAATAACCAGCAGGATTCCCTGCAACGCATGAACACGGCGCGTAAGCTTCAGCTCGCGATAGTAAATTTCACTGGCCATGCCTTTGAAAATGGCTGCCAGTCGCCCAATCGGATCTTTGAATTTTGCCAGTTCATCGAGCATCAGGCTTTCTGCGTCAAAACGGCCAGATTCCACTTTTTCGGCGGCATCAGTGAGTGCATTAACCCGGCTGAAATATTCCAGTTCCTGATCCCGAAATTGCTTTTTCTCCAGACACGCTCCAATCCGTGCTTTTAACAGTATTGGATCATAGGTTTTGGGAAGATGATCTTCGGCGCCAAGTTCTATGGCTTTTACAACAGCATCCATGTCCTCCAATGTGGAAATCACAACAATGGGAATGTAGCGCAGTTTGGGATCAGCCTTAATAGTGGCAAGCACTTCATAGCCATCCATCTCGGGCATAACAATGTCAAGCAGCACAGGTCGTAGGCCTCGCTGCGCAACATAGCCAGGGCTTGCCGGCCGTTCTCCGCAGTCATTGATTCATAGCCAAGCCGCTTTACTGACATCTCCATCTTTAAACGGTTGGTGGCATGGTCGTCAACTACCAGTATTCGCGCTGTTTTTTTATTCAATTGTTAGTGTCTCCGAATGCTTCGCTTTTTAAAAAGCCTCGCAACGCTTGATCCGCCTGCCGATAACTCTCAACAACCTGAATGGCCAATTCGGTAGTGGCTTGAAGATCCTTCCCGCTTGCGCTGATTTCCAGTTGTGTACTGAGGTCAGCCAGCTCAGTTGCTCCAAAGTCTCGTGCGCTGGATTTAAGGGTATGGGCGGCTCTATGGAGGGCCGATCCATCTTTATCTTCTGACGCCCGCACCAAGCTTTCGCAAAGCCCTGGCCCATGAGTCAGAAACGATTCAATCAAAAGAGCCAAGTCCGCAGCGTCATCACCAATCTGCTTTTTCAGGGAATCGATGGCATCAAGGTCAATCACGCTATCCTTCATCTGAATATTTTTAGCCGGTTGACTGCATGTTTCGGCCGGTCCTTCTGCGCGGGTTGCAACCCGCGTTAAAACGTTTATAAGCGCATCAATCCTGACGGGTTTGCTAACATAATCATCCATACCAACTTCAATATACCGGTCGCGATCACCACGCATGGCATTAGCCGTCACCGCGACAATCCGGGGTCCATCTGCGCCCCAACGACGCCGAATCTCGATGGTAGCCTCAACGCCGTCCATCACTGGCATTTCTATATCCATCAGGATTAGATCGTAGGATCCATTTTCGAGTGCGTCGACAACTTCTTGTCCATTATTTACGATCTCAACCTGGTAGCCCAGCCTCGCCAGAATCATCTTGGCCATCTGCTGATTGGTCGGGTGGTCATCAGCCAGCAAGATCTTTAACGGTAATTTATTGGCCATTTGTGCATCAAATTGCGATTTTCGGATCACACCCGGTACCACGACTTTTGCCGACTGAGTCGATAAAACACCTGCCAGCGTGTTTAGAAGTGGTGACGGCTTGATGGGCTTGGAAAGGATGTCAGCAAACCTGGCCTGTGCCAGCTTTTCACTGTTATCTGATGAATGTTTACCGAGGGAGCTAAGCAAAACCAGGGGTAGATCCTGGGCTGAGCGAGTCTTTCGAATCGCTAATGCAAGCTCCAACCCATTCATATCGGGCATCTGCATGTCCAACAGCGCTGCATCAAAGTGTTGCCCATCATTCAAGAGGTTTAAGGCTTCAAGGGGATCAGATACGGCTGTCGAGATCATTGACCAAGCCTTTGCCTGCAGGGTGAGTATCCGTCGGTTTGTCGCATTATCGTCGACTATCAGAAGCTTCTTTCCAATAAGCCCAATCTGGCTCTCTTCCAGGTGAGTTTGGACCGATTGCGTGCTCAGTGGCAGTATTACGGTGAAGTGAAACGCGCTTCCTCTGTTTTCTTCGCTTTCAACCCAAATGCGCCCCTCCATCAAACTAACCAGACGTTCCGATATCGCCAGCCCCAATCCGGTGCCACCGTGGCGACGGGTGCTTGACGTATCCACTTGTGAAAAGGATTTGAATAATCGATCCAATCGATCTTCAGGAATGCCAATACCTGTATCCCGGACTGTGACTTCCAACATACTCCGTGACTCAAAATCTATGGTAAGGCTTTCACCCTTAACACTCATGACGACTTCGCCTTCATCCGTAAACTTAATCGCGTTATTTAAAAGATTAATCACGATCTGCCGCAACCGTGTAGCATCTCCGACCAGATGAATGGGTGTCTCTGCTGCGATTTCATAAGCCAGTTCCAGATTTTTCCTGGCTGCCAGTACTGCAACCAGATCGATCGCATCTTCCAGACAAGTCCTGAGATTGAAGGGTCTTGGATCCAACTCCAATTTGCCTGCCTCAACCCGACTGAAGTCGAGAATATCGTTAATGACAGTCAGTAATTCTTCCGCAGAACGCGTAATGGTTTGTGAGTATTCAAGCTGTTCACTGCTAAGCTCGGTATCAAGCAACAAGTTACTCATTCCGATAATGCCATTCATCGGAGTACGAATTTCGTGACTCATCGTCGCAAGAAACTGACTCTTGGCTTGATTGGCCTGTTCTGCATCATTCTCTCGCTGTTTCAACTCAGTAATGTCGCTGTAGACGGCGACTGTGCTGCCATCATCGGTTTTGAACTCCTTAAATTGAATCCATCGCCCATTGTTCCCACGCTGCATATGTGTCCCACCAGGATTACGATGTCGGGTAAGACGCTCCACTATCCAATCTTCCATACAGCCATCCGCATCGCTAACCAGTCCATACTCAGCAGCTTTGCGAATGATGGTTGAAAATTCGGCACCCGGAACGACGAATTTCTGCATCCCGGCGTAAAGAAGGTTACGGTAGGTGCTATTGCAAAGGAGCAATCGATCTTCTGCATCGTAAAGGGAGAATCCTTCTGATATGCTTTCGATTGCGGCAGTCAAGCGACGCCTGACCTTCTCAACTTCACGTAAATTGCTTTCCTCGATTTCAATAGCCGTATTGCGAAATACGGTAAGTGCCCTTGCCATTTGGCCGATTTCATCGGGCGCTGTTGCTGCCGGTAAGGGCACTCGCAGGTTGCCACTTGCGATTGCCAGCATACTGTCACTCAATCCTGTTAACCGGGCAATCAGGTTGCGATTGACATAGAACCAGACAATCAGGAATGAGCTTAACAGGCTCAACAAAACGATGGTTGCCATTGCGAGGGTGCTGGTCTTTTGTACTGCGTTAGCCTCTAGAATACCGCTGGCTATATCCTCATTTGCCCGTATCAGCAGTGTGTCGACTGAGTTGGTCAGCTCTTTTGAGAGCTCAATGTTTTCAGCCAGAAGTTTTTCACCACTTGCAATCAGTTGCAGTTCTCTTAAACGAATTTCGAATATGCTTTCCGGCCCAGAAGCTATATTGGCAATACTTGAAACTTTTGGCTTCAAATACGCCTGTATGTTTGGACTCAGTTCCAACAAAATTTTATTAATCGATTGCAGTGATTTGCGAATCGGAAAAGCGAGTAGTTCCAAATCAGCATGACTATCCGCCCCGGCCATGATATTAAGCGTATAATTGACAGCTGATACTTCGACGTGAAACTTTTGCAGCGGCACTGCCTCCAATATCACTTTGGTGAGTCCCGGGGTATTAGTATCTCGGTTCGCCCTTCGTAGCTGAGAAACCTTGGAGTCCATAACCGAGATTCCAGGTAAAAGCCTCCGTTGAATTCCCCTATTGTTTAGCGATAAGTCACGCAGTACCTGTCGTTTGCGATCAGCTGCCTCTAGATTTTGCCGAACTAGAATATCGAGTGCTTTAAGATTATCGTCAAGTTGACGTATGGTGGGATCAATAGTCTCTACTACAGTCTCGTCTATCTGATCTCCTCTTAGATTAGAGACTGAATGCTTCAGATGTTGTATTTGAGTATTGATTGTATTTATTAACACTTCACGCCTACTATTGGTCGTGACGGCTAAAAGCGTTGGTGCAGCCGCCACAATGCGTTCGGCTTCCCGGGAAATCTCCAATGCGTTCTGTGCAGTGGGAACCTGGTGTTGCGTTATCCTCTCAACAACGGCTCCTATAGCAAGAACAGAATAAACAGCGCCTATAGCTGCGATAACCGAGAATGCGGTGATCGCCATTGTCAACAACGCCCGAAAACTGAGCCACTTCATCAACTGAAAAGTGAGCCACTAAGTGTTATTTACTTGGGCTGATTAAGCCCGCTTGTTTCTTTTCTCTTAAACGATAACTGTCTCCTTTAATTTGAATAATATGAGAGTGATGTAAGACGCGATCTAGTAAGGCTGATGTTAATGCGGTGTCATTAGCAAAGGTTTGACCCCATTGCCCGAAGGGCAAGTTACTGGTTAAAACAATAGAACCCTTTTCATAGCGTTTTGCAATGACATCAAACAGTAATTTTGATTCACTAATGTCAAACGGTAGATAGCCTATTTCGTCAATAATCAGTAACTTAGGTGCTAGCACACTGCGATGCATCACAGACTTATATTTGCCTTGACGTTGTGCCGTTGATAGCTGCAAGATTAAATCTGACGCACTGATAAATCGTGTTTTTAAACCCGCCTGTACGGCCTTATAACCCAATGCTGTTGCAATATGGGTTTTACCCACCCCAGATGGCCCAAGGAGTACAATATTTTCAGCTCGTTCTATAAATGACAAACTCGCCAGTTGTTGTACTTGGGTCTTAGGTACACCGGCTGCAAACTCAAAATCAAAGCCATCTAAGGTTTTAATGGATGCAAAGCCTGCCATTCTCGTAAACATCTTTTGTTTGCGGGTATGACGCTCTGTCACTTCTGCTGTCAGCAGTTTTTCAAAAAAAGTGAGATAATCCCACTCTTCTTTTGCAGCACGTTGCGCTAAATCATGGGCATGAAGTGCCATACCTTGTAGCTTGAGTGTGTCTGTTAAGTCATTTAAGCGGGCATCGATCATAGTGATGCCTGCTGACAACAGTCATTATAAATGGACAGGTCATGATGCAGTGGCAGTGGGTCAAAATTCACCGCCATCATGGTTTCAGGTGCTTTAACAGTGATGTCTTGAATGGGTTGGTATGGCAATGACTTCAACACTAAACGTTCTTCAATTAAACGCTTCATAGGTTGCTCTTTCGTCGTGTCATGAATGCGCACGTTAGCGATTTCATTGAGCCACTGAATACCTTTAATATTGGCGGTATCGACATCCATCTTTAAGCCAGCTGATGCAAGTTTAGTGGATAAAGGTGCGTAAAAGTTATCTCGAACATAACGCACCATCCGCTCAACCTTGCCTTTGGTTTGTGGACGATACGGTTTGCATAATTTGGGCATAAAGCCCATGTTTTTAGCAAACTGATAAAACTGAGGATGAAAGCGATGGTGGCCAATGCCATGAGCATGGCGTTCTAACACCACTGTTTTCATATTGTCATACCAAACATCAGTCGGGATGCCTTGGAAGTAATCAAATGCTAAACGATGACAGTGTTCTAAGGTTTGGTAACGCATGTTATCGGTAAAATAGACAAACAGCGCGCGACTAAAGCCGAGTACAGCAACAAAAGCATGGATGGGTTTTTTACCACCCCGCATTTGACCCCAATCCACTTGCATCTGTTTACCAGGCGCTGTTTCAAAGCGAATGATCTCAGGAGCAACATGGCTACCGCGTAACTGAACCAAGTGCTCACGTAGTCGAGTAATACTGCCATCATAACCTTGTTCTTTAATCTCACGCATGATGACAACAGCACTTAAATGAATCGGCAATGCCGATTCAATGCGTTCTTTTATGTAAACCTTAAATGGATCAAGTTTATGAGGCTTATCAGGTCTTGACTGATAGATTGGTTTGTTCACATCCAGTAATAAATGCTTTTTAACCGTATTGCGTGAGACGCCTAATTGCTTCGCAATGGCTCGTTGAGACGTACCTTGTTTGTGTAATATTTTAATGCTCATGAGTTCCTCTATTGAAATCATGATGCTCCTCATTATGAAAAGCATCAGTGTGAGTCTTGTGGCTCACTTTTCAACCGTTGGGGTGGCTCAGTTTTGCATTGTTGGTAACAGACGTGAGAATGTATTTGATAAATTTCATAAATCGATGCCTCATTGATTGTTAATTACACTTACCAAGCTTGTGGAGATTATTGATTCGATACCTGCTGACATGGCCAACTGTCGTGTAGATGAAGAAAAAATGTTAGTTCTCTGCCAACTGAATTGATACCAACATAGCCAGCCTATTGGTAGGAGTTGAGGAATTCATGATCCATTTGGATTATTTTCAGAACTAATGGGACAGGCATCGCATAAACCTTCACAATCAACCTTAGAAAGTAGTGTTACTTACCTGCCATTCATAGTTTTATTGAGTAAAGGGCCGTTAATCTTGGAGTGCCTGTCCCTGAATTGGCAAGCAAATAATGGCAACCTGCTCTGCGACGCATTGGTCAATGGGAGGGGATTGCGTTATTACCTATCTTTATCGTGGGGGATGCGATTCGAAGGGGCGAGGCGAAAATCATACTGCCTGAATGGCGGCCCAGATCATCGGACATATCATTGTTATACCCCTCAAATAAACATCTGTCTGCAAAAGTCAGGACTTTTGTGGATATGGCCGTAACGCACTTTCGTCATTGACCAGAATGGGACCGAGAACTACCCGTCAATTAATACCGATTTTCCACTCGCGTCCGAGATCTGAGCTCAACAGCGTTACCTTCAGGGTCTTTTATATAAATTGATCTACCCAGCTGTTGGGCACCATATCTCTCTTCAAATTTACCCACTTCAATGCCATGCGACAATAAGTGAGATTTAATTTCTGCTTCTGAAACAGGTTCAAGCTGCAAACAGAAGTGATCCAGATTATTCTCTGTTAAAGTTGGAGCACCTCCACCACTCCTGCCCAATTGGCTGTCGACTACCACCAAATCAATTAAAGCCGCTCCCGCACGTAGTTGTGTTAATCCAACCTCCTTGGAAGTTTCTCTTTCAATTTTACAACCCAAGACCCCGCTATAGAAGTCGAGCATACCGGCTAACTTGCTTGTTCTTAAGACTATGTGATCAATTCCTGCAATTTCAAACATTTGCTCAATCCTCTGCAGTTTCAGTGGATATTTTTCAGCTATCCCACATCGAAAGTAATGTGGACAACTTGGACAGGCACTCGATTATAATCCTTTTTGTTCTTCAATAATGTTTTGAGGGATAGATATGTCGCTTTCCTCAGGTGTTTTATTGTGTGGTGTGGTTGGTGTGCCTGTCCAGTTTGGTCTGACTACAGTTTTTATTGATACTCCAGAAGCAACCAAATATTTTGTTGAGTGTTTTTTAAGACATACGCGCAACTAAATGTTTTGTTGCGCGCATAGGCTTAACAAGCCATTTATAAAACAGTCCGCCCTTCAGCTACATTGATCAAGCCAGGAAAACCAAGCACGGCAGCACGGCTTCCACTCCCAGATTGCAGTTCAATTAAGACGCTCTCGGCTTTAAGCTCTCGTAATAAGCCTAAGGTTGTTTGCTTATGAATACCACACTGTTTCTCCAATCGTGTAGCACAATCAGAGGTTGTAAATATAGGTTTGCTGAACAAGGCATCTAATAAATAAACAGAATACTGTGAGTGAGTGATTTCATGCATCTTGACCTTCATGGACTCATACAAAGCCATAATCTCGACAACACGATTACTGTTTTCAATTGCTTGGTAAGTGACCGCCCGTAGAAAAAACGCAACCCAGCCATTCCAATCTCCATGTTGTGAGATATTCTTTAGCCGCTGATAATATTCCTCCCGATTACCTTCTAAATATTCACTCAAATAGAACATTGGTTGCGATAACTGTTTTTTCTGATAGAGAAATAGCGGTATTAATATCCGACCAATACGACCATTACCATCATTGAAAGGATGAAGTAATTCAAACTGCGCGTGAACTACAGCTGTTTGCAGTAAGAAATTGATATCGTCAAAACTCAGATATTCCTCCCACGCCAGCAAGAACTCTTGTAATCGTAACGGGTCGGGTGGAACAAAGGACGCTTCTTCTATAGAGCAACCAGCTTGGCCCATCCAGTTCTGCTCAATTCTGAATTCTCCCGGTGCTTGATTCTCTCCACGCGCACTACTCATTAGTATTTTATGGATTTCACGAATAAAGCCCAAACGGATAGGGTAAGTTTCCAGATGTTTTGTTGCTTGATAAAGAGCTGAACGATAATTAGATATTTCTTGAATATCTTCAAATTTTTTGCCCTCTTTAACAAGTCCAGCATCTTGCTCTAATACTTCATCTACAGTTGCATTTGTCCCTTCAATTCTAGATGACAGAACCGCTTCTTTTGTCGTCAATGGAGATAGCATCACTGCTGGGTTAGGAATCCCCTGTATAGACCATCGTAGCGAGCAAGTTCAGAGCTGGCATCACCAACCAGACTAAATAGTAGTTTATAGTCGAATTCTTGTAGAGGTAATGAATCGGGGATATAAGGCTTCATTCATAAGCTCCATAAATAGGCGATACCACTAATGGTGGCCATAATGAACTGTATGGGGAAACCAAGTCGAGTAGAGAGCTAGGAATAGCGGATCACAATTGAATACATATATTGAACGTAAATTAAACGTGCAGACCGTCACAATCCAATTTTTCGTTCCAAATTTCTAAAATTTTGAGTTTATGGCGTCCCCTAGGGGATTCGAACCCCTGTTACCGCCGTGAAAGGGCGGTGTCCTAGGCCTCTAGACGAAGGGGACGCTGGTTCCCACAAGGCAGGAGAGCATGGCTCTTTCACCTTGAAGGCGCGTATTTTAACGAAGCGTTCTGGCTTGTCAACCTATAAGTCAGGGCAGCGCTGGTAAAACCTTGAGAAAGCTGAAGATTAACTAAACCATCTGCAGTTATAAATCAACCACACAATTTCGACCACGCCGTTTAGCTTCAAGCAACGCACTGTCTGCCCGAAGAAACAAACTTTCTGCAGTATCACTTTCACGCAACTCGGTGACACCGATGCTTGTGCTCAACATCATCTGCACATTACTGTACTGATGACAGCGCTCAATACGTGAACGTACACGTTCTGCCAGTTCCAGAGCACCGTTTAAGCCGGTACTGCTCAGAGATATAACAAACTCATCGCCTCCGTAGCGAAAGATAAGATCAGTATCCCTGACGCAATCGCGCAATACCGAGGCAAACGATTGCAAAACATCGTCTCCCACTTGATGTCCATGCACATCATTAATTGATTTAAATTTATCAACATCAAGCACTAAAAAGGACATAGGCGTATTGAATCGTCGTGCCAGCGCTATTTCACGAGGCAATACTTTATCCATTGCCCCCCTATTGTTGACATTGGTCAATGGATCTCTATAGGCGGATTGCATAGCCGTAAAATACATGGACGCGTTTCTTAGCGGATAGGCAAGATTGGAAATTAATTTTTCAAGTTCCCTGGTTTCCCGACCCTCAAAAGCCTTGCAACGGTAAATTTTAATCTCACCTAAATTTACATCAGCAATACTCACTTCGTACGTGAGTGAATGCATTCCTTCTTCACCAAATGACGCTACAAAATCATACTGCTCATTAACATAGTCTATGCCTGTGTGTGCAACAAAACTTTGCGCCTCCATGTAAAAACATTCAACTAACAATTTGGGATCAAGTACTTTAAATAGCTTCTCGGAGAACTCTAGATAGCGCATTTGTAAATCGACACGTTGATGATTCATTGCGAGATTGGAAACAACACCGTTCTCAACATAGTCAGCCATCGAAGTTATTGAATGATCTTTGTACATTTTTACCTACCTGGAAAATGACTTTTGAAACATAAACAGCAATTCGTGTTCCATCGTTTCAAGGATAGACTGATTTTTGAAATATCTGCAAAAGATTTCGATTTGTAATGCTTCAGACTCTACCGGGCAATGTAAAATCCCACCGTTTATTCAATCCATAATCCATTGATTAATATATATTATTACCATTTAAACAATTCATACCGAATTTATACTAAAACTACAGCCATTTTCTATCTTACTGATTATCAGCTTATGGAACCAAGAGATGGAACAAAGGGGGATTTGAAAAATACGAGCTGTACAGACAAAGCTTTGACCATTGACAGATACTGTGAAAATTAATTGAATGGTAATTTCGAAGCATTAACTAACATGAGAACAACCACAAGCATCACTGTCACACCAAACAATGAAACAGGCAACATATTGTTTTTCTTCCTTTTTTGTGGATCTATCTGAAGTGCTTCTATCCATTGAGCTTTAAGGCGTCGGAGTATGGAATCTTCATCATCACGACGGCAATTCTCTGGCTCACTTGTTTTGACGGAAGGATGTTGACGCTCATCAACAAGATCGCGTGCATGAATAAAGCTCCTCCAACCCAAATCTGTATTAAGATCAAGCAACTCTTCAGGTATTAGCTCTGGAACCTGGGTGATGGGTTCCCACATTTCTCCATCTTTACTAACGCGGTCACTGCTTTTAATTCGCCCCAGAAGTAAATATCGATGAACCGTAAGGCGGGAATAAGGACCTTGCAGACGACGACCACGTTGGGTGTACCATTTGTCATCATCGATAACCATCGTGTTCACTTTGGGCTATTTGTTTAATTAATGAGTATGGTTGGATTCGAATACACTCGAAATTTTTTTCAACTATAACAATCTGTGTGAAGTGAATATCCATTGCAGAAGGTGATTTTTTTATTCCGGCTGGGTCCAGTCAGATAATCTGGCCCTAAGCCTCACCAGCGCCTGCCCATGAATCTGACAAACCCGGGACTCGCTTACACCCAATATATCACCGATCTCACGTAGATTCAGATCCTCCTCATAATACAATGACATTACCAGACATTCTCTTTCTGGCAGGTTCTTAATGCACTTCGCCAATGCATCCTGAAAGCTGTCACTTTCCATATTCTCCATAGGTGTGATTTCTTCACTTTTAGGCATTGACATGGGTTCGCCGGTCTTTTCATCGGGCTGATCAAAACTGAAGACGTGAGATGTCGTACTCTCAGTTAAAATCTGGTGATATGCACTGAGCGAAATTCCCAGTTCTTCAGCTATTTCAACGTCATTCGCATCCTTACCCGATTTTTGCTCCTGCTTTCGTAAAACCTCTGCAGCTTCTCGTGATTTTCGATGTACTGATCTTGGTGTCCAATCGGATCGGCGTATCTCATCAAGCATGGCACCTCTGACACGAATTCCAGCATAGGTTTCAAAACTTGCGCCTTGAGATGGATCATAATGGCGGGCAGCATCCAGCAAACCGATCATTCCAGCTTGTATCAAATCCTCTGCTTGAACGCTGGGCGGCAAGCGATTCATGAGATGGAAGGCAATTCGTTTTACTAATTTGGCATGAGAGACAACTATGTCATCATGGTTAAGATTCTCGATTGAATTGTACATCGCGTGTGCATTCATTCGTCATTCACCCGGCTGTTTTTGAAATTTTTAGGAGTCGCTCTACAAAAAACTCGATACGTCCATCCGGGCTTTCCGGTTTTGGCCATCGACTAACCTTTGCGGCCAATTTTTTAAATGCCAGTGCAGATCTGGCCCGAGGATAGGCATCTACAACTGCACATTGCTCACAGATTGACTTTTGAATATGTATATCTGCTGGAATACTCCCGCAGAAATCCAGCACAGCGTCCATCTCCTGATCTGCAATTCGCACCAGCTTGCTATATAGATCAAGCCCTTGTTGGGAGGATTCCACCTTATTCGCAACCACGCGGAATCGATGCACTCCGTGTTCATTGTTTAATACGCGTACAGTTGCTATGGTGTCTGAAATTGAAGTGGGCTCATCACAGACTACAACCATTACCTCTCTCGCAGCTTCACAGAAAGTGAGCATGCTATCTGTAATGCCAGCAGCTGTATCTATAATTAATGTATCTATGTCATAGGGCAATGTACTAAATGCATTAACCAGAGCTGCATTTTGTGCATCTGTCAATCTGGCCATCTTACTTATGCCGCTCGCCGCTGGAACAACTTTTATCCCACAGGGGCCTTCAACGATAATATCCCTCAATTCCCTCTCAGCGGTGATAATATGTGAAAGATTGTGTGGCACGTCTAAATTCAGCAGCACATCGATATTCGCCATACCAAGATTGGCATCCATCAACATAACCCGATGCTGATCACAGGCAAGAGAAATTGCCAGATTAATAGCAAGCGATGATTTTCCAACGCCTCCCTTACCACCTGTTACCGCTATTACCTGCACTGGTGAACCGATATACACCTCATTGTCAGGTGTCAAATCATAAGCAGTTGCATCAGATCTTATCATTTGCGGATTTCTCCGCCACATTTACTAATAATTGCTGTACACATAGTTATTTAAGTTCTCATACTCACCAAAATCACTGCCTTATTATCTGGCAACTGTAGCTGGCCTAAATAGCGACTCTCAATAGTTAACGACAATTGTGACCAAATCTTCAAAACTCGTAACAAAATTTTTCAAAATTTAATCTAAATCTCAAAATTGAACGCACACTTCAATTGACAATACAAGAGAATGTCATGGCAAAACGATGACATAATCCAGGAAATGTGGTGAGGGTTGCAATTCTCGAACCACACTATGAAATTCTGAGAAAGGCTCTTAAACGGGTATTCTTTAGCAACTTATTTATTTATAAATTCAAGCCTATAACATAATTTTTATTAATATTTACAATATGTTAAAGAAATCAGTTCGCTTTGACCCAGGAATTACCCAGGCAGATCTGCCATTTCAGATAACCATGACAACAATAATCTGTCGAAATGCAGTAAACAGGTATATCAATTGCTAGATTTGCTGTACCTGCACAACAGAAAAACCAGGTCGTTTCACTTAAGGGAATAAAGCAATGTTGAGAACAATGGATGTCGAAATTCAGAATGAAGAATCGCTATTAATTACTCAAGCATTATCAAGGCTACTTGCAGATAAGCGGTTCAAATCATCACCACAGATGTCATCGTTTCTTACCTACGTTGTAAAACAGACACAAGCAGGCAAAACTGATCGAATTAAAGCCTATACAATCGCTGTTGACGCGCTGAGCAATCCCCCATCATTTGATCCTCAACGCAACCCTTCGGTTTGGGTTTTAGAAAAACGACTAAGGTTGAATTTAGAGCGCTACTACCAGAATGAAGGTAAATTCGCAAAAAATTGCATTTCCATTAAACCAGGATCTTACGTTCCCTCATTTCATCGTATTCGGGCAGTTGATAAGTTTGCTAATAATACTGGTTTTTTGAAACTGAAAAATAATCTAAAACAAATATTCCACTTAACCAGAAAAGTACGTAGTTGCCTGTATCGATATCATCGTATAGTCACCCTACTTACTATATTTTCGATGGCAGTGTTTGCAGGGTTTCTAACATCTGATAATTCAAATGATAATTCCAGATCGAAAAAAATATCGGTACAGACAATACCCAAAGAGTCTGTTGAGAGAATATTAATTATGGATATTGCAAGCCTAGTCAATAGCCGCAATCTAAAAAAGCAAGGAGAATAACCTGTATTAAAACTGGGAATATTCCAACAGGCTGTTAACTATAGTAATACGTCCCAGCTTACCGGCGTTCCATAACTAACAGCCGTTTTCAAGGTTTTCCCCAACACTTCCTCTAAATACTTAGGTGCAAGCCCATAGCCTGGACGTATTCGCCTGACATGTTGTTTAGTAAGGGTTTCACCCGCATCTACATTAGTAACAAAATACAAGGATCGGCGAAATTGCAGATTATCTTTCTCAGCAGATTTACACTCATACCCGGCTTTGCCCAACGCTCTCCAAACATCCCTGCAATCACGGCAAAGCGCACTTAGCTGAGCAGGCTCAATCGAAAATAAAGAATCAGGACCTGGATCGTTACGATCCAAAGTAAAATGTTTCTCGATAACGCAAGCGCCCAACGCTACAGCCGCGATTGCTGCGGTATTGCCTGTTGAGTGATCTGATAAACCAACCGCCACACCGAATCGCTTTCGCATATCCGGGATTGTTAATAGATTCGACTGTTCGATTGGTGCTGGATAACTGCTTATACAATGAAGTAATATTAGTTGTTTACAACCCGCATCCCGGGCCGTAGAGACAGCTTCAGCAATTTCTATCTCATTTGCCATACCTGTAGAAATAATGATGGGCTTACGGGTTTCTGCGATTTGTCGAATCAATGGTAAATCCACAACCTCAAATGACGCAACTTTATAGGCGGGTACCTCAAGACTCTCCAGCAGTTCCAAAGCAGATTCATCAAATGGTGTAGAGAACGCCGTAATACCCAGCTTTTGGGCATGCTCAAATAATTTCTTATGCCATTTGAATGGGGTGTGGGCCTGTTCATACAAATCGTAGAGTTTATAACCATCCCACAGTCCACCATCGATACGAAATTCAGGCTTATCGCAGTCAATGGTCATAGTATCAGCTGTGTAGGTTTGCAGTTTTATTGCATCTGCACCACAGCGATGAGCAGCCGTTATGGAGTCTTTCGCTTTTTGCAAGTCTCCGTTATGGTTTGCCGACAATTCTGCAATAATATAAGGGCTGCGCCCAACGCCGATTTCGCGTTTATTAATAATGACTGAATTCACTGAATCATCCTTAGAAATTCTCCTTGCTTTTCCGATAATGAGAACCCACAGTTACTAAACAGTTTGTAAGATGCTGTGTTCTCTCGATGTACCCAAGCAACAAGCACTTCGCCGATAGCAATTTCAGTGAGTTTTTTCACAGCAAAAGTCGCCAGTCCTCTGCCTGTTGATTCAGGCTGAACGATAACAGACACTTGCGCCTCGCCCTTGTCAAATTGCAAGCGAATCATGCCGCAGCTATGTCCAGACTCAGAAATTACATAACAAACGTCCAGTGCGCTATTAAATAATTCATCAAACCAAATACGATGCTCTTTGCTGCTCGGAACCTGTGGATTGCGGGAATAGCGACGCACTCCCGTCTGCTTTTGTAGTTCAAGTAAAAAGTCGCAATCCTGTGCTGCAACGGGTCGTAGTTCCCGCATTGATTCAATATTATTAAACATCGCATTGACAACTCGATTAGCACCTTCGCCATCCACAAGGGATGCACTTAACAAAGATAACTTTCGATGGTTCCTATAAATTAAATCCAGCCCCTCAACTAACTGTAGCGGGCTATGGATCGTGACTGCTGCTTTGTGTTTTTTTAGCACATCTGAGATTTTTTTTTGATTCTCAGCAATACATAATTGCACTGTTGGTAATGCAAGGCACGCCCTCTCCCAGGTGCTGCTACCGGCAGCACCAATCGCCAAATCGGCATTGCACATTAGCTGAGCCATATTATCGACATCGATGAGAACCTCAACAGCGAACGACAAGCGACTCACTGTTTCCTGGATACAGTCTTTCAGCGTTGATTGCGACCCAAGGACAAGCGTAACTTTTGCGTGCTTTGAAAACTCTGAATGATTCAAAGCCTCAAGAATATCAAGACTGATGTTAGCTGCATCAGAACCACCCAGAAATAGAAGTATATTGTTAGTGCACTTGGATTTTCGTCGAATCAAGCTTTGTGTTCGCAGTGCCTTGAACTGCGGGCGAAGCAAAGCATAACCTGTCCCCATCAGAAACGAACAATCTGCTGAGGTGAGTGCCTTGTAATCCTCTGCGCGCCGCATAAATGTCTGATCCAGTAATATATCGCACAGGTGCTCTCGATCAGATAAATCATCGATAATAAGTATTTGAAGAACCTTTGGCTTAACAATTGATTCCCACTCTTTGTCAATTGCATAGTGATCCACAATAAGCCAGTCAATTATACGACCCTCTATTATCGAGCATGTCTCTTGTGCATCACTTTGCACTGACCCACCCAAGCAGGCGTTATTGCTCATTGAGACACCAGGTAGATCGAGTTTAACTGGCAACAGATGTGTTCCATATCCCCGTTGATTTATGTAATCGATTAAGTGCCCGGGATGCTCTTTACATATAAATTCACTTTTTATTCCTTTGCTTCTTAGTTCATCAGCCAGGGTCAGACATCGCATGACGTGTCCCGAACCAGCACTAATAGATGCGTCAACGCGAAACACAGTATTCATACGGCATCTTGCTCTTGCATAAGTAAGTGGGTTTTATACATCATCTCAGCACGCACCCAGTCCTCCATTGTATCAATATCCTGAACCCGATAGCCTGGCAACATCACTGGAACCGCATTGCTGTTGAAAACAGGTTTTTCTTGCAACCAAGCCTGTACCGTCCCCCAATAAAACTGTGCTGCATCGTGGTAGGTCAGTTCAAGATCTTGTGACCGGGCATTGAATAGTTTTTGATTAATCATTTCAACCCGCCCATCATTTATTCTAACAGCGCGTTGGATTGGGAACGAAAAAGGCGTTACGGAAAACGCATATTCACTTTTTTTATTGACTAAAGCTGTCATACCGCGCACCAAATCGCTTGGACTGACAAATGGTGCTGTTGCATAAATGCAGCAGATAGAGTGCAACTCGCTATAGTTCTGCTGTAACCATTCCACACTGTGCCGCATTACTGCGTTAGTTCCTGTGTAGTCATCTGCAAGTTCAGCTGGGCGAATAAATGGAACGTGGGCACCATATCTGAGTGCGATATGAGCGATCTTTCTACTGTCAGTTGAGACGATAACTTTTTCAAAACACTGGCTCTCTATTGCCGCTTCAATTGATCGGGCTATCATCGGTTTACCACAAAATGATCTGATATTTTTATCCGGAATTCGTTTACTACCGCCCCGGGCAGGAATAACAGCAAATTTCATAAACCCAACACATTCGATAGCACGGTGCAAACCTGAACCTGCTGCGCATCCGTCATATCGGGAAAAACAGGTAAGCTGATCGCTTCAGAGTAGTATTTCTCGGCATTTGGGTAGCTACCATTACTAAACCCAAGAGACTGGTAATATGGCTGTGTATGCACCGGAATATAATGTAGGTTGACACCTATCCCCCGCGCACGTAAAGATTTAAAAATCTCTTTGTGAGTTAACGTAATTTTATCCAGACGTAAACGTATTATATACAAATGCCATGAGGAGTTTGTGTCGGGGTGCTGCCACGGTAGAAGCAAAGGGAATTTGTGCAATAGCGTGTTATAGCGTTGCGCAATCTGCTGACGCCTGGTAACAAATTTATTCAAACGCTTTAGCTGGCTATGACCCAGTGCCGCTTGAATATCTGTCATCCTGTAATTAAATCCTAGTTCCAACTGTTGATAGTACCACGGACCATCACTTTCCCGGCTCATTTTCTTTTCATCCCGGGTAATACCGTGGCTGCGTAATTGCTTAAGCCGCTGCGCTAACTCCGACTTATTGGTCACTGCCATACCACCTTCGGCAGTAGTAATTATTTTTACCGGATGAAAGCTGAAAACTGTTATATCGCTATAAATACAGTTTCCAATGGGCTTACCTTGATAGTAGCCTCCAATAGCATGAGAAGCATCCTCAATAATCGCAAAGCCAAATCGCTCCGCCAAAACAGATAGTTCATTCATTTCACAAGCCTGACCACCCAAATGAACAACTATAACCACTTTCGGAAGTTTGCCATGACATTCTGCCACTAAAAGTTTTCTCTCAAGCGCTGACACGCTCAAGTTGTATGTTTTTGGATCAATATCAACAAAGTCGATTTCTGCACCACAATACAATGCACAGTTTGCGCTGGCTACAAAGGTAATCGGGGAAGTCCACACGCTGTCACCTGTCCTCACGCCCAATGCCAGGCAGGCAATATGCAACGCTGAAGTCGCACTATTTACCGAAATTGCATATCTGATACCGCAGTAATCTGCAATAATCTGCTCAAATTGCGTAACTCTCGGTCCCTGAGTGATAAAATCAGATTTCAATGCAGATACCACAGCTGCAATATCGTCCTCATTAATACTCTGTCGTCCATAGGGTATCATTTCCTGACAGGTAAATTGTTCATCACCAGGGAACTGAGTATCACCATTACTAATATCAGCTTTTTCTTTTTGTTCTTGACAATCGTTGCCTACATCAACAGACGATATTAATGATTGAGAGAAGATTGACATAGGTTCAGGCAACCTTTCCTTGTGTATGGAAAATCAGTTCACGCAATTGTTCCACACTTAGAAATTGTTCATTTGAGCCACTGTTATAACAAAATCCTTCGGCAACCGGCTTCGCCTGAAATTGCTTACAGTATGAATCGAGTGAGTAGCGTGCTCCCATTGGCAGCACAGCATAATACTGGCCGAGATCAACGGTATGTAAACTGTCGCTACTAGTGATCATTTCTTCATGAATTTTCTCACCTGGCCTGATTCCAACAACGGGATATCGACAATGAGGGCCAATCGCCTTAGCCACATCGGTAATACGATAAGAAGGGATTTTCGGCACCAGTACTTCACCGCCCCAGGCATGCTGGATGGCCCATAAAACCATGTCAATACCTTCTTGCAGGCTGATATTGAAACGGGTCATGTCTTGATGAGTAATAGGTAGTTCGCCAGAGCTGACTCTATCCAGAAAAAATGGAATAACCGAGCCACGGCTAGCCATTACATTTCCGTATCGGACCACGCTTAAGCGCAAATCTCTATCGCCGCGAATATTGTTAGCAGCGACGAAGAGTTTATCAGAACAAAGTTTAGTCGCCCCATAGAGGTTAATTGGTGCAGCGGCTTTGTCAGTGGACAAGGCAACTACGCGCTCCACGCCACAGTCAAGGCTGACCTCAATCAAGTTCTGTGCACCAAATATATTGGTTTTTATACACTCAAATGGATTATATTCAGCGGCAGGGACCTGTTTCATGGCAGCGGCATGCACAACGGTATCTATGCCTTGCATTGCACGTCGCAGACGTGCTTCATCTCTTACATCACCAATAAAATAGCGTATCGATGGGTATTTTTGAAATGAAAATTGCTGACTCATTTCATACTGTTTCAGCTCATCACGAGAATATACCACCAAACGCTTTATGCCAGGATAACGATGCAATACCGTTCCAACAAATTGCCTACCGAATGATCCGGTTCCACCTGTGATCAGAATTGACTTACCTGTTAGCATTAATACAACTCCATGTTTAATCTTATGTTATTTTACAATTTTGGCAGCAAAATCAGGCCACCTTTCTAAACTGTTCCAACGTAGCAAGATACATAGGGTTCACCTCACTCAGGACAGTCAAAGCCAATAAAGCTGTATTACTATCACCTGTGCGTATACAAAGAAAGGCAACTCTATTAAGCGCTTCCTCCATGAGTGGTGACTCGCCTTGATCAATGATTGCCTGATAACAATCCATCGCCCCCTTGTTATCAGTCAATACCTCGGCCAGATAAGCCTCGGCCAATAATGTATAAATCTTATAATGTTCGAAATCAGACATTCCGACAATAACGTTTTTGTAGTGAATGAGTTTATCCAGGCTTTTTTGTGCATATGCACCATTTAGCGTTGTAAATAGAGACTGCTCGGATACTTCCATTTTGTCCAATACCTCCTGCAAACGTTTTGTTTTCATTTTTAGTTGTGCATTTTTTAATGCCACCGCAGTCGTTCTGGCATTTTTTGGAAGTTTGCTTGTTGTCGCCAATACTCTACCGGGTAAGGCATAGTCTAGAAAGTGATCCACCAATTCTTGCGACCATGCATCATCATTTTCCGTTTGTCTGAGTCGCAACAGCGTTTCAGTTTCATCGAGATAGGATTGTAATATCGCCATGCTTGTCAAATATGCCTGATATATCTTGCCACTCTTTTCAAGCGCATGCTCAGAAATATCTCTGCCCTCTTCTGCACCTGTATCCAGGATATCAGCAAAAAGGTGGCCGCAAGTATGTACGCAGAAGTTTCGTTGCCCACGATATCGATTTCGTATTTTACAATCGATTACATCCAGCTTACGCAGGTATACAGATTCGCTGTGTAATTCTGAGTCAATCTTTTTAACAATACTCTGACCTTTTTTAGCTAATTCCTTAAATTTTATCCAATCACGCTTAAACGCCCAAAACGCCTTGTTAGCCGTTTTATTCCACTGTGTTTGGTTCGGTGTCTGGTTAATTATTGAGCGTATTTCCCGACGTTTTTTCTGTGTATTTGGTATAACCTGCTCAAGCTTGTTTAGTTCAGAGAAACTCACACCTTGTAAACACATGGCACCGGCAGATGGATTAAACACCTCTATTTTCCTGGCAAGCTCAAAAACCTGTTTTTCGAGATGTTTACCCGAATTAAAATAATCAACGGAACTCAATCGGACACTGCCGTCATTGGTTGTCACTTCTTCCATGTCGGTACGCAATGAAACACCCGTTTCTCTCTCCATGCAACCTCGTGCATGAGTATGCCCCGCCTCATCCAGACAAAAATCCAAGCCCAATAGAATGATGCGCTCTGGATTTAACAAACAGGCCAGTGCAAATGCGAGATTTGATACGGTGGGCGCACTGGTAAGTGTTTCAAAGGATTCCCTTTTCCAGGGCAGACGTGTCCCCAGGTAGGTTTTCGGCCCTAACCATTGACCTACAATCTGGTTTACTCCTTGATCAGAAAAAGCCAATATAGGAACAGGGTCGAAACTAAGTGCGTCCCGACTGACTTCAAATGAGATTGCATGGGGATCAAGCAATACCACAAAATCCGGATTAATACCTACATCCAATAAACGCCGTGATATACGTGACACGCAAATCACGAAGAGATTCTCACGGTGTAGTTTTACCCAGTCAAGATGGTCGTCCAGCGAGGGACCGGCTGCCAGCAAGACAATTGTCTGTCCCCGGAGCTGACCGTTAAGATTTTTAACCGGAAAGGTCATCTCCGGGATATTTCGAAGACGCTGCTGCAAATAGGGCAAACGTACTGACGAACTTAAAACATGCCAGCGACGTGACTCCAGCAAAAATTTTATCTGCTCATCAATTGGCCGGTAGCTACCCAATTCGTCATTCTCTGCACAACTCGCACGCAATGCACTTACCCTACCAGCTAAAAGTGCCTTATCAAACTGAAGTCCGTCAATCTGTTCTCGAAGCTGATCAATAGTTACCAGCTGTACGAAGGACATGCTCGCCAGTTGTGTGCGGCATTCATCTGCAATGACTTTTATATAACGTTCGTCTTCTACAAACCAGATGGCCAGAGTCTGATCGATGCAATGTCTTGCAAAGGCTTTAATAAGCAGCCCGGCATCAGTACCTGTAAAAATGTAAGATTGATCTGAAGTAAATTCAAGTGATCCGTAACGCTTACCCCAGAGTTCTTCGTAGTCACGTTTGCAGATTTGTGGCGAAATGATATCGGCTATATATCGATTCCCTGACCTATTGGTTAAGTACTCAGCGTTTATCTGCGCACTATCCTTTTGCATTTCATACTCCCTGTTAATGAAGGTAAATCAAGCAAATTTGGAGCCACGGGGTAATAATAAAATTTCCGACTCCTCATTATTGATTAGTATCAAACTCAAGCCAAACCGATATGCCTTCTACCCGATGCACCTGTGGTTTTCCCACTTGGCCCATAAAGATTCAATGAGTCAATATGCAAGAGCTGCTCAATAAATACGAGTGATTTTCCAATCGCGTTCATTCTGATACCTGTGAGTTGATTGTTATCCTGATTTAAATTGCGACAATTAATTAACAGAGATTGTATTTCTAAAAATAATTCGTTTTCCCGCTTGTCCATAGTCGGGCTTACAGATAGAGACGCAATCAAAGGTTCAAACTTGCCAATCTCCAACAACAGACCTTGCTTGGCCTTTAACAGGTCATCAAGTCCCGTCAGATCCGGGCTGACAAACAATTCCCGTTCCTCACTCATTAATAAGTACAACCTGTTTATCAAAATAATTGCCTGATTGAGTTTTTTCTGTATTTCCATATTATTTCTGCTCCGTGAGCTCTCCATCCCGTTAGACTGAACCGGGCTGCAGAATTTTTGTTAATGACGTGTTCTGACCAGGCCCTTGGCTATCACTTCGCCTTGCACTATACGCTCTGAACTAAGATTTCTAACCCGAATCACCTTACCCTTACTACCATCAGTAAGTGCCTCTCCTTTCATCTTAACCGACAAGGTGGATGTGCCTGCAATGATAGTCACATTATCGCCACGCTCTACTAACAAGGGCAATTCCAACATAGTTGCTGTCATTGCTCTGCCGCTATCAAACGCGCGCTTGAATCTATATCCCAACAACCCGTCTACATTATGAATTTTTTGGTTCCTACCAACAGATTGTCTTTCATATCGAATCATATCTGTCCGCAAAATATCACCTTTAACGACTGCACGCGATAATACAGCTATATCCCTAATGATGGATACTTTCGCTTGAAGGTAAATTTTCCATGGTTTACCTGATTCACAGCTGACACCCACTGTAACATTGCCTGATTTTGCCCCACCCGGTGGCCAAAATACTGATAGCGGATTCGGGCAGTCAACAAGTTTGAGTCGCTTATCCAGAGATCCAACTTTCACCTGTGTTTCATCGCGGCTCCCTGCTTCCTGCAGTAAAAACACTTCAACGTGATTACTTATTGATTCATGTGACTGCCACTCCCGCTCGTTTGCAGAAACATTGTGGAGAAATAAAGTAGCTGACAGAAAGAAAATAATCTGATGTGAAAGTGACATTAAATCTCCTTGAACTTTTTTCCTTTGTAACGACAGATACAAGTTATATGCCACGCATCTTACTACCCGATAACATAGGAACTAACACGCCATTTGTAACCTGTAACAAAAAAAACCTCGATTAGTTCACATTTTGGCCGACATTACACACATGCCATTAAACAATGGATTTTTGTAACGACAGTTCACAAGGAAATTGAACGACAATGACGACAAGTATTGACAGTTATCTGGGCATACACGCTACAGCGTTAACGCTTCGCTCACATCGAGCAAAGAATCTGGCCAATAATATGGCGAATGCGGATACGCCCAATTATAAAGCGACTGATATTGACTTTAGGCTGGCTCTGCAGCAATCCCAGATCAAACCAGACATAGCCCAAATAGCACATCCAGCACATCCAGCACATATCCCATTTAAAACAGATATCGTAAATACCACCAAACGTTATCGTATCCCTCAACAAGCATCATTTGACGGCAATACGGTCGATGTCGATGTGGAACGGGGTTTGTTTACTGAAAACGCCGTACGTTATCAGGCCAGCCTGGAGTTTCTGAATAAAAAAATCTCCCGACTAATACAAGCCATAAGAGGAGAATAAAGTGTCTCTATTTCAAATATTCGATATTGCCAGTAGTGGTATGACCGCGCAAAGTCTGCGTCTGAACCTGACCGCCAGTAATATGGCAAACGCAAATTCAGTCGCTGGCAGCACAGAAGATGCCTATAAGTCAAGGCAAGCCGTATTTTCTGCCATGTTAAACAATCATGGAGTAGATAACAGTGGTACAGGTGTACAGTCTCTTGGTGTCGTCGAAAGCCAGGCTGAACACACCATGCGCTACCAACCTCATCATCCATTGGCTAACGAGGAAGGCTATATTTTTTCATCCAATGTTGACACTATTGAAGAAATGGCAAACATGATTTCGGCTTCGCGAAGTTACCAAAACAATATTGATGTTCTTAATACATCAAAAAGACTTTTACTTCAAACACTTAAACTTGGTGAATAGGAACGGTAAAACATTATGGAAAATACCATTAATACCGCATCTCTGGATCAATATTCAATTAATACACTTGTTAATCAGAGTGGCAAAAGCGAATTGGGACAGGATGAATTTATGAAATTAATGCTGGCTCAATTGCAGAGTCAGGATCCGTTTAAACCTGCGGACAATGGGGAATTTATCGCACAAATGGCACAATTCAGTACAGTCGCAGGAATTGACGAAATGAATAACTCGTTGCAAGCCTTGAGTTCATCCTTGGGTAATTATCAGACACTGCAATACGCAAACCTGGTAGGGCGTAGCGTACTGGTGTCAACCAATACTTTTAACCTAAACGAGGAGAATAGTGTTGAAGGTGTATACAAAGCGGATTCAACAAGTTCTGTAACCGCCAGCATATACAATAGTGCCGGCGAAGTTGTACATCAGATTGATCTGGGTATACAAGGTTCGGGTCAACATGCATTTGCCTGGGATGGTTTGCTGGAGGATGGTAGCCGGGTGGAACCCGGAGATTACCTCATCAGCATTGACTATGGAACAGATGAGGCTGCTGTCTCAGCCGAAGTGATGATAAAACAGGAAATTGAAAGCGTAAACCTTAGCACTAATAACGGTGAGACCGTTTTAAATACAGTTGACGGATTAAGCCTTACACTTTCAGAAATTGATCAAATTTACTAGTACAAGACAAAACAAGGAAGAACATAATGACTTTTGAAATTGCTCTAACAGGAATCAATGCCGCAAGTGCCCAACTTGAAGTTATTTCGCATAATATTGCCAATAATGCCACTAATGGATTTAAACGTTCACGTGCAGAATTTGCAGATGTCTATGCACTGACTGCCACAGGCACTTCTACCGGATCAGGTGTACGTGTATCTCAAATAAATCAGGAATTCGGGCAAGGTGATCTCAAGTTCACCAATAATAATATGGATCTTTCCATTGCAGGCGAAGGATTCTTTCGAATGGATGATCACGGTACAATCAATTACTCTCGTGCAGGGACCTTCGGCCTCAATAATGAAGGTTTTATTGTCAATTCTTCCGGCCATCACCTCACGGGTTACGTAGCCGATGATGACAATAACATTACTTCAACGCTCGGAAACCTGAAAGTCAGTAACGCTGACCTGCCACCCAAAGCGACAAACAGCATCTCCATGGGCTTAAACCTCGACAGCAAGGCCGAGGCTACACCCGCATTTGACGTTAATGATGCGAATAGCTACAATTTTTCAACCTCAACAACGACTTATGATTCATTGGGTAGCGCTCACGAAACGACTACCTACTTTCATAAGGATGGCCCTAATGAGTGGTCTGCCTACACATTCTCTGGTGGCACTGAAATCAGTCAGGCAGGTGGGGACAAATTAGTATTTACAAGCGATGGTTTACTCGACACCGTCAATGGTGGTGCTTCAAAATCAATCACTACCATTCCTTTTTCACCATCCCCTGATGCCTCGGAACAAACGATCACCATCGACATTTCTGATACAAATCAGTTTGATAACCCTTTTGGCGTTAACAAGATTGCGCAGAACGGCTTCAGTACCGGCCGCTTACAAGACATCGAAATCGATAGCAGCGGTATTGTCTATGGCCGTTACTCAAATCGTGAGTCCAAAGCATTAGGCCAAGTCGCCATGACCAACTTTGCGAATCCCCAAGGATTAAGGCCCGTGGGTGATTCCGCTTGGGCTGAAACTTTCAGTTCAGGGTCAGCCGCTACAGGAACACCTGGCAGTGCCAGCTTAGGTCTATTACAAGCAGGATCTTTGGAAGAATCAAACGTCGATATCACGGAAGAGTTGGTAGCTATGATTGGTGCACAACGCAGCTTTCAGGCTAATGCACAGGTTATAAGCACGGCTGACACACTCACTCAGACAATTATCAATATCCGTTAACCGGGCGCTTTTACATCATGGATAAAATGATCTACGTGGCTATGAATGGAGCCAGGGAAGTGATGTTCAGGCAGGCATCGAACAATCACAATCTGGCAAATATTAATACAACAGGTTTTAAAGCTGATCTGGATTCGGTGCAAAGCAAACCAATCTATGGCCCCGGTTATCCCGGGCGCGTCTATGTACAAAGCACATCGGCGGGAGTCGATCACTCAGGTGGACAGATCAAGCATACTGGTCGCGAATTGGATATCGCCATAAACGGCGATGGATTCATCGCTGTACAGGATCGCGATGGTAGCGAAGGTTACACACGTGCGGGTGACCTTCGAATCAATTCTGCTGGCTTACTGGAAAGCGGAGCCGGCTACCCAGTAATCGGAAACAGTGGGCCAATAGCAATTCCACCATCACAAAAAATCGAAATAGGCAGTGATGGGACCATCAGTATCCAGCCGCTGGGCCAAACAGCAACTACGCTGGCAATAGTGGATCGTATAAAGCTGGTGAATCCTGAGCCATCAGAACTGGAAAAAAGTGAAACGGGTATTTTTCATACCACAGAAAAAACAGCACAAGCGGATGCATCTGTATCTGTATTGAGTAGTTCTCTTGAAGCAAGCAATGTTAATGCAGTAGAGGCATTGGTGAAAATGATTGAGCTATCCAGGCAATACGAAGCACAAGTTAAAATGATGAAATCTGCAGAAGACAATGACGCAGCAGCCAAGAAGTTGCTACAACAAATATAGTGTTCACCAAGGTGAAATGAATCAATCCGATTGATTTTAACTACATCGGCAAATACTGATTTTTTAAGGAAGAGAGAATATGAACGGAGCACTTTGGGCCGCTAAAACCGGCCTTGACGCACAACAAACCCGCATGTCAGTTATCTCAAATAATCTGGCAAACGTCAATACTACAGGTTTTAAGCGCGACCGCGCAGTATTCGAAGACCTAATTTACCAGAGTATCCGGCAGGCTGGTGCGCAGTCTTCTCAGGATACGCAGCTACCTTCAGGTCTTTCTATCGGTACAGGGACTCGAGTGGTTGCAACTGAAAAGCTGTTTTCACAGGGTAATCTGACAACAACTGAAAACCCAACCAATATGGCAATTCAAGGGCGCGGCTTCTTTGAGATTATACGTCCTGATGGTTCTACCGCCTATACACGAGATGGTTCATTTCAAATCAATTCACAAGGCCAAATGGTTAACTCCAACGGTTTCATTTTGCAACCAAGCATTACCATTCCCAACAATACAACCAGCCTTGATATAGGAGAGGATGGAACTGTTGTTGCGCAGGTTGCCAACAATAATGCGCCCACACAGCTTGGCAATATTCAATTGGTTGGGTTTGTAAATCCTACTGGACTTAAAGCTGTCGGCGGTAATCTGTTTGTTGAAACAGCTGCGAGTGGAGGGCCTCAACCTGCGACCCCCGGTCTGGATGGCCTCGGCACCTTGATACAGGGATCGGTAGAAACCTCAAATGTCAATGTTGTCGAAGAAATGGTCAGTATGATAGAAACCCAACGCGCATATGAGATTAACTCCAAGGCGATTTCCACTGCTGATGGTATGCTGCAATACCTCAACAATAACTTATAGGGAAAGCCAATATGCACTATTGCTGTAAAAATTACCTCACACTGCTTGTATTTTTATTTGTACTACAGGCTTGTGGAACACCACAAGGATTAAAGAAACCAGCGTTTGAACCAGCAATGCCAGAACAAATTCAGCCTAATATGGAAGTTACGGGCTCTATTTATCACTCAAGCAACAACCGTTTCCTTTTTGAAGACATAAAAGCCCGGCGTGTGGGTGACTTGATTACAGTGATATTACAGGAACAGACAAACGCAGCTAAAAGCGCATCAACCAATACCAGCAAAGACAGCAACATCGACATGCCTGGACCCACGTTACTTGGTTTACCAGTGACTTATAAAGGTAGGGAGATTCTTCATAACTCGCTTAAAAACAATACAAAGTTTGCAGGTGCCGGTGACAGTAGCCAAAGCAATAGTCTTTCCGGAAATATTACGGTGACCGTGGCAAAAGTACTTTCTAATGGCAATCTGGTTGTCCGTGGAGAAAAAGTATTAACCCTTAATCAAGGCAGTGAGGTGGTAAGGATATCAGGATTGATCCGAACGAGTGACATATCACCCGATAATACGATTGTATCCACGCAAATTGCAAACGCCAATATTACTTACGGCGGCAATGGCATGGTTGCTGACAGCAACAAAGCGGGTTGGCTAACACGATTTTTCAATAGTCAAATTTGGCCCTTTTGAATAAGGAAAATACTATGCGAGTGATACTAAAATCATTTTTTCTTAGCGTTCTGCTACTCAGTCCACTTTTGGCTTTCGCTGAAAGGCTTAAGGACATTGCCAGTCTTTATGGTGTTCGCGACAATCAATTACTGGGCTACGGATTGGTTGTAGGATTGGACGGTACAGGTGACTCCTCCAACGCGTTTACTGAACAGAGTATGCGCAGCATGTTGTCTCAATACGGCGTCAATGTTCCCCTCAACGTAAAAATCAGCCCTAAGAATGTAGCGGCTGTATCCATTCATGCCACACTACCGCCTTTTGTTAAGCAAGGACAGACCATCGACATTACCGCATCCTCTTTAGGTAATGCAAAATCGCTACGTGGAGGCAGCCTGTTAATGGCCCCACTTCGCGGAACCGACGGACAGGTTTATGCAATTGCCCAGGGTGATCTTATCGTAGGCGGACTGGGTGTATCAGGCAGTGACGGCTCTCGAATAACGATCAATGTACCCAGTGTTGGACGCATACCCAATGGCGCTACAGTGGAACGAATTGTAGAAACATCTTTTGCTAACGACGAAGCGTTGGTTTTCAATTTACACACACCTGATTTTACAACTGCAAAGCGTATTGAATATGCCATCAATAGCAAATTGGGTAGTGCTCAGGCTGAAGCACTGGATGCCGTATCAATCAGTGTCAAAGCACCAAGATCTAGTGGGCAACGAGTCGCCTTTGTGTCTTTAATTGAATCAATTGAAGTAGAACCAGGTGAAGGGGCTGCAAAAATTATTATTAATTCAAGAACCGGCACCATCGTCATTGGCAACCATGTCACGGTAATGCCTGCTGCGGTAACTCATGGCAGTTTGACCGTTACCATTGACGAAGGCGTTGCTATCAGTCAACCGGGTGCGTTTTCTGATGGTGAAACAGTAGTCGCTCCGGCCAGCAATATCGGTGTTGAGCAGGAAGAGAACCGTATGTTCAAATTAAACAAAGGTGTAACTCTTAATGAAATCGTACAGGCTGTAAATCAAGTCGGTGCGGCACCGGGTGACCTTGTTGCCATTCTCGAAGCACTAAAACAAGCGGGCGCTCTACACGCCCAGCTGATTGTTATATAGAGGAGCAAAGCATGCAAACTGGCATAGATACCTCTCGCCTCTATTTCGATATGAGTGGCTTAGATAAACTCAAGCTGGATGCGAAGAATCAAACAGATTCGGCAAAGCATGAAGTCGCTCAGCAATTTGAGGCGCTGTTCATTCAAACCATGCTTAAGAATATGCGGGCTGCGAGTATAGGTGACTCATTAACAAACAGTGACCAAGTTGAGCTGTATCAGGAGATGATGGACAAACAGCTCTCTGTCAGCATGGCAAAAGCGGGGGGCATTGGGTTAGCCGATATGATAGAAAAGCAACTCAATCAGGCGAATGTGTCCACCACAAATCCGACTAAGAAAGACGTACATGCTGCCAAAATCGACCAAACACTCGCGTTTGCAACCCACTTATGGACGAATGACGTGGTTACAAGACCATCAAATTTGCAGATATACAAATCACTACTCCCCCATGACGAAAATAATATTGCCTCAAGTTGGGAATCACCTGGCAAATTTGTTCAATCACTTATGCCTTTCGCAGAACAGGCTGCACAAAAACTCAATACCCAACCTGAAGCCATACTGGCCATCGCAGCATTGGAAACTGGCTGGGGCAAGCATGTTATTTCCCGTGCCAACGGGCAGAGTAGTTTCAATTTTTTTGGTATTAAAGCGACAGGTTCTGAAAAAGGCGGTCGGATATACACAAATACCACGGAATATAGTCAAGGTCTGAAATACGAAGTCAATCAGGCTTTTCGAACCTATAACAGCCCACAAGCATCAGTAGAGGATTTCGCCAATTTTATATTAGACAACCCTCGTTATTCCAAAGCATTAAAGCAAGCAAGTCACTCTGAAACATTTATTCGTGAAATACAAAAAGCGGGCTACGCGACGGATCCTGAGTATGCCAATAAAGTCATTGCGGTTATGGCATCAATCAGAAACATCACTCAAGACGCGGTAACTATAGCCGATAATTCATTGTAATGGTCTTTTGTCTGATGGAACAGGTATTAAGCCACAAATATTTGAACGGATGCAACTATGCCAAACATTCTTAACACCGGGATCAGCGGTCTGCTTGCATCCCAGCAAGCGATAGCAACTGCTTCACACAACATTGCCAACGCAAATACTCCCGGTTACTCAAGGCAACGTGTAAACTTGAGTAGCCGCCCTGCTGAAGTAACGCAGGTGGGTTATATTGGTCAAGGTGTGCAAACTTCAGAAATTGAACGAATCCATGATTCCTTTATTCAAAATCGCCTGGTATCAACCAGCAGTGAGCATGCAAGAGTTAACACCTACCATGAGATGATCAGTCGGATTGATACCATGTTGGCAGAGGAAAATGCAGGCTTGGCATCGGTACAAACTGATTTTTTTAACTCAATACAAGACCTTAATACCAATCCCACATCAGTCGGCGCAAGGCAATCAATGTTAAATGCAGCGGCAAATTTAGCTGATCGATATAAAGGCATGCAAGGACAATTCGATGCGCTGCAAAATGAAACTAATAACCGCATTCACACCACAGTTTCTGATATTAACAGCATTGCCGAAAATATCGCCCAGTTAAACAACCGAATTGTAAGCGCAGGTGGAACAGCCGGCGGCTCAGTCCCCAATGATTTATTGGACCAATGGGATCAGCAGATTGCTGAGCTTTCAAAACGGATTTCAGTGACCGCGATAAAGCAGGATAACGGCTCTGTCAGTGTTGTGGTTGGTAAGGGATTAACCCTTGTGGCTAATGATAATGCCTTACAACTATCTGAAATTCAAGACCCTACACAGCCCGAGAAAACACAAATCGCTCTGGATAGCCCACATGGTGCAAGAGCAATCAGTGATCAGCTAACAGGTGGTTCTCTAGGCGGTTTACTTGATTTTCGCCGCGAAGCGTTAGATCGTTCAATGAATCAGTTGGGTAGATTGGCGATTGTTCTCGCGGATAAGTTCAATGAGCAACATACACAGGGGCTTACATTGGAAGGCGATCCAGGTGCAAATTTCTTTAAGGTGCCCACAGTCGATGTCAGTGCCAATTATAGCAATACGGGTAGTGCCTTAATTGCGGTTGCACTGAATGACGTTACTGCACTGACAATCTCTGACTATAAATTAAAATTTGAAGGCGGCGCTTATACCCTGACCCGTTTGAGTGACAACGAAAGCTTTACCGGCCCCGGACCCTTCACTATCGATGGCCTCCAGATTGATATCAGTGGCAGTGCTGTCGAGGGAGACTCTTTTTTAATTCGACCCACCAGAAAGGCGGCACGAGAATTTAATCTGAATATTACAAATATCAATGATATCGCGCTTGCCTCACCGATTCGCAGTGTCGCGCCTGTAGCCAACCTTGGTACAGGAGAGATTACTTCTCCACAAATAACTGATCCGAATAATGCAAACCTGACAGACAGTATTGAAATTCTATTTAATAATCCAGCAAACACTTTCGATGTCATCAACACTGATTCTGGTACAACCCTCGCCTCCGGTCTGGCTTATGTAAAAGGTGAAAAAATTGAATTTCAGGGCTGGCGTGTGGAAATCAGTGGAGAACCTGAGCAGGGTGATCTTTTCAGGATTGAATTAAACAGAAATGGTGTTGGCGATAATACAAATGGTCAGCTACTAGCCAATTTGCAAAACGCCGCGCTGGTCGGTGGAACATCCAGTCTACTTGATGGTTATGGCTCTTTTGTCAGCCAGGTAGGCAGCAATACACGCCAGGCAAGAATAAATAATGAAGCTATGGACGCACTACTGCAAGAAGCCGAAGAATCACGCGAATCTGTTTCGGGTGTGAATCTGGATGAGGAAGCGATCAATCTGACTCGATACCAACAAGCTTATCAAGCTTCTGCTCAGGTTATTGCCGCAGCTGAAAATATGTTTCAAACCTTACTTGGTGTAGTAAGCAGGTAATTTAATATGAGAATTTCAAGCAGTTATTTTTCACGTAGACTTGCAACAGACTACCTACGCAAGCAAACAGAGCTTGCCCAAGTCCAATCTCAATTGGCAAGTGGAAAGAAAATAAACCGGCCTTCAGATGATCCAGCGGTTGCTGTTGTTAATAGCAGTCTTAAGCAAGCCTCCAGCCTACTTGAGCAATTTGATCGCAACAGTACATTTGCGGAATCCCGTTTATCAATCGAAGAAACCGCGCTTGCCAGCGTCTCCAATGTGCTATTACGCATGAAAGAACTTGCCTTGGCAGTAAACAACGATACGCTTTCAGCCAACGACAATAACGCCTTTCTCGCGGAAGTGGAGCAACAATTAGCCGAATTGATCGACTATTCCAATACCTCCGACGCAAATGGGGATTTTCTGTTTGCTGGCAGCAATGTTGGCAGTAAGCCGTTTGTTGGAAATCATGCGATTAACTATCTCGGCGACGATGGTGTCAAATCAATTCAACTCGGTGCAGAACGCACGGTTGCATCCAGTGACTCAGGCGCTGAGGTTTTTCAGCGTATCAGAAATGGCAATGGTGACCTGAGTGTTAGCGCAGCACAAACCAATACGGGTACGGGTCGGCTCTCGCCTGCATCCATTCAGGATCGCCAAGCCTATCAAAAGCATGCATACAGCATTGTATTCAGTTCGACCTCTGCTTTTGATGTAATCGACCTCAATGATGGGTCCACAGTCCTGGCTGCACAAACATTTGAATCGGCTGGGCAAATTGAATTTGCAGGTATTCAGGCCGATATAACCGGCGCCCCTGAAGCTGGGGATACCTTTGCTATAAATCCCAGCTCCAATCAGGATTTATTCACCACGGTAAACAACTTTGTTGATATTTTAAACACTGTGCCCACAAACGACGCAGAAAAAACCCAACGCAAACAAAAACTGAATTCATTTATCAGTGACCTCAATCAGGCATTCGAGCATATAAACGCAAAAAGAAGCGAAGTGGGTACACGGTTAGTTTATATTGAAAGTTCACGGGAAGAGAATATTTCAGTAAAATACCAGATTGATATAACGATATCTGGTTTTGAAGATCTGGATTACGCCGAAGCCGTGACTCGAATGCAGGCCCAGCTTACATCTCTTGAAGCGCTGCAAAAAAGCTACGCCCGAATAGAAGGTTTGTCTTTATTTAACTATCTATAGAGAAATTATTTAAATTCGTCCGCACCACATAGTAGTGTAGTGTTCTACAATGTCAATCCGAAGCATCTATCACGCTTTGCCAAACAATATAATCTGTTAGTCTAATTCTTTGCATTTTGCATGCACTCTGCCGGTTTTCTCAGGCATTTTAATCCTCAAACCATGAATCATGTCTCTTTATCCGGATTAATCCTTTCGAGAAAGAGACGATATAATTTACGTAAGCTAATTAATTTGAAGCAATCGATTAGCTCTTGTGTGACAAGAGCGCTTGCAAAATTATAACAAGGAACCCTAATGGGAAACTAAAGGAACTAAATCATGGCACTTACAATTAATACAAATATCATGTCTTTAACTGCCCAGCGAAATCTGGGACGTTCTCAATCCACAATGGCAACATCAATTGAAAGGTTATCCTCTGGATTGCGGGTCAATAGCGCGAAGGATGATGCGGCAGGTCTTGCAATATCCGAACGTATGAACGCGCAGGTAAAGGGCATGAATGTGGCCATCCGCAACGCGAATGACGGAATCTCGCTTGCGCAAACTGCTGAAGGTGGTTTGAATGAAATTGGCAATATGTTACAACGAATGCGAGAATTGGCCGTACAATCAGCCAATGGCACTAATAGCTCGGATGACCGGGACAATCTTAACGCCGAATTTGTTGCACTTGATGCAGAAATCGGACGAATCGCTACAGTAACTCAGTTTAACGGACTAAAAATATTGGGTTCTGCAGCAGGTAGTTTTTCATTTCAGGTTGGCGCAAACAACGGTGAGACCATGAAGGTCACCACAGCCTCTGTCGGTTCAACTGGAGAAGGCATTGATGGATCCAACGCCACCAACGCCAACGCTGCATTAACTGCCATTGATACGTTGATAGACACAGTAACGACACAACGGGCAACCTACGGTGCAGCACAGAGCCGATTCAGCAGCGCAATAAATAACCTGCAGATCGGTATTGAGAACACAGCCGCAGCACGTGGCAGAATCGTTGACGCAGATTTTGCAGTTGAAACAGCTAATCTGACACGATCTCAGATACTACAACAAGCAGGTACAGCAATGGTAGCACAAGCTAATAACGCTCCTCAGTCAGTATTAAGTTTGCTGTAGTTTAATTTCAAAATCTAAAAACGCTTATCTATACCACCCAATTCTGGGTGGTATTAATCATCAGCTTAAAGTTTTTCATCCAATAAATTTTATAACGATTATCTGTCAGTGCTGCCAAATATACGTCAAATTTATTCCTGGCGTTTACATTGACGTATACCCAGATCAAAAAATTATCCTACAGGAACGCCACGAATAATTTGCAAACTTTCCAAGACACCGGCAGCCTCTCTTTGCTCCCTTAATTTCGGTTCTACTTAAGTAGTAGTTTGAATACTGATTAGATTGAATATTTTTAAGTAAAATCAACGAGCTGACAAAAGCGACAGTAAGGAGAGTTATTCGGTCTGATTTCTCATAAACAATAAAAATTAATTGTAAATGTAGTAAATTTGAGACGATCATCAAATTTATTCAAAAAGCCCATCACAGAATTAATAAATACCCACACTGTGCCGATAGCCCCTATGTGAGCAGATCATATTGATATTATTTATATCCAAGGCAAATACGTTCGCTCAGTTAAATTATGGAACTTACAAATAAATAAAGGAATTAAACGATGGCACAAACAATTAACACGAATATCATGTCTCTGACTGCTCAGCGAAACCTCAGCAGATCGCAAAAACTAATGTCAACCTCTATTGAAAGACTGTCTTCTGGTTTGCGGGTTAATAGCGCAAGAGATGATGCGGCTGGTCTTGCAATTGCTGAGCGTATGAACGCACAGGTCCGCGGTATGCAAGTTGCAATTCGTAATGCAAACGATGGTATTTCACTTGCTCAGACTGCAGAAGGTGGTTTGAACGAGATCGGCAATATGCTGCAAAGAATGCGAGAATTGGCCGTTCAATCAGCAAACGGAACAAACAGCGCCAATGACCGAACTAATCTTCAACTTGAATTTGCCGCATTGAATGGCGAAATTGATCGAATCTCAGAAGTGACCCAATTTAATGGCTTGAAAGTACTTGGATCTGATGCAGGGAATTTTGAGTTTCAGGTTGGAGCAAATTCAGGTGAGGTAATGTCAATAGCCACAACATCAATTTCTGCACTAACGGCATCTATTGGAGGATCAGTGGCCACTGCAGCCAACGCGGCAATATCAGCAATTGATACTGCAATTGATACTGTTACCTCAGCCCGTGCAACTTATGGTGCATCTCAAAGTCGTTTTACAAGTGCAATTAATAACTTGCAAATAGGCATAGAGAATCAGGCAGCTGCCAGAGGTAGAATCGTCGATGCAGATTTTGCAGTTGAAACTGCAAATCTCACGCGTTCTCAGATACTACAACAAGCAGGCACAGCTATGGTATCACAAGCGAACCAGACACCACAAAATGTACTTAGCCTACTTGGCTAAACGGGTATTTAACTTACCCCGAATCAGAGTGACTCGGGGTAAGGTTAGGTACTACGAAGAATGGCAAATATAAACTCACTCAATAAGGTTGTAGTTTACCATTCCCGCCATTTCTCATCTCGGCAGAATTTTAATCAATCTAATGAGAGAAACGCAAAACGGACTCCAGACAAACCAAGTACGGATAAAGAGTCAATAGAAGGTATCCAAAATGAGATTGAACTGCCTGAGTATGTTCAGCTATTAAACTCCATTGGTTTGTCACGAGAACCTCGTTTTCATTTTGATATCGATAATAATGGTCACAATCCAACAGTTACTATGACCCTTGCAGATACAGGTGAGATGGTAAAGAAAATTCCAGGCGATGAATTTTGCAAAATCGCAAAGAACATCATCAATAGTAACAATAGTCTGGATGAGCATCCGGGTCAGTGGATCGAGTTACACGCATAAAGAACTTGAAACATCAATTTAAAAATCTGATATAAATCTGGAAACGTTGGAAGAAATAACAATATGGACATTTTCAAGGAAGAATTATCATGATAACTTCAGCAGGAGTTGGCTCAGGCATAGATATAGAGTCGATCCTTACCAGCCTTATGGCAGTGGAACGCGTTCCACTGGGCGTACTTGAACGCAAAAAATCCAATATTGGTGTTCAAATTAGTGCTTTTGGTCAAATAAAAAGTAGTATGTCCGCCATGAAGGACCTTGCCGTAAAACTTGGCGATAATACCAAGTTTGGCAAGTTTGTTGCCGCTTCAAGCGATGATGAAATACTCACTGCTAAAGCGACTATAGGTACCATTGCAGAGGAACATAGCATTAATGTTATTTCTCTTGCTCAGGTACATCGAATGACATCTGCAGCATTTACTGACAGCACAAGTCCCGTTGGCATCGGTACTCAAAGCTTTAGTTCAGGTGAAGAGTCGTTTGATATCATCATAGACTCAAGCAACAATACGCTAAAAGGTCTAAGAGACGCGATCAACGATTCTTCAGATAATACTTCAATTAGCGCAAGCATTCTCAACGTAGATGGCGGAAGTCGATTAGTATTAACAGCTAAAGAAGGAGGGACTGCCAATCAGATTACCGCGCCTGCATTCTTTACTGAACTAACAGAGGCCATTGACGCAACATTCGAAGTTGATGGATTTCCAACAACCAGCTCAAGTAATACAGTATCTGATGTTATACCTGGAATAACCCTCGAATTGAAATCTATAGGACAAGCACAAATCAGTACCCAACGCGATCTGGAACAACTTCGTACAACTTTGGATGACTTTGTCGGTGCCTACAACACCCTTCGAACGAACCTCTCCAGCAACGCAGAAAACACATTACGCGGCGATAATATACAACGTACGTTCGATCAAAAAATACGGGGAATTTTCTTTGAACCCGTCCAGAGTGGCGAAGAATCGATAGCATCCGCCTTTGATTTGGGTTTTACCTTTGACAAGAAAGGGGTTCTAAGTATCGATGAAGACAAGCTGGAAGTTGCATTGGAGAAGAATATTGAAAGCTATGTGTCAATATTTAGTAACCCTGAAACCGGGTTTGCACATAAAATTCAGGATGCAATATCAAACTATACGGAGGCTGGAGGTATTATCGATAAACGCAAGGAAGGACTTGATGCAAGAACATCCACTTTAAACAATCAGATTGAACGCTTTCAGGCACGCCTCATCCAGACCGAAGAGAACTATCGAAGAAAATTCACCGCAATGGATCAACTGGTCAGTCAATTAAGAGCCGGCAGTGATTTTTTAACAAGCCAACTTGGATCCCTTGGAAACTAACAATTTATGAATGCTATTTATACAAACGTAGGTACGCAAGCATATCAACAGGTAAATCGTTATAGTGCGATTGAAGGTGCCAGCCCCCATCAACTTGTATGTATGTTATTGAAAGGTGCAATTGACAATATTGCAGCAGCCAGGGGTTTTATGCAACGTCGGGATTTCTCTAATAAAGGCAAATCGCTGAACAAAACCATTGCTATTATAACCGAATTAAAGTCAAGTCTGGATATGAAAAAGGGTAAAGATATTGCGGCTAACCTTAATCGCCTTTATGATTACATACTTCATCTGTTGTTAAACGCCAGTGCTGAGAATAATCAAGGCCAATTGATAGAGGCGTCTGATCTACTTCTAGATCTGCTGGAGTCCTGGAATGGCATTCCGATAGAAAGAAGAAATGGCTAAATATTGAATATGCAACAAAATCTAACAGCATTTCTCCTAAAATTAAAAACACATATGCAAGGCATGGTTAAAGATGCTCAGAGTCATAATTGGCAGAACGTCTACCAAAGTGATCTGGTTCGACAACAATTATTGAAGCGATTTTCGTTTGAGGGGATCAGACTGTCAAACGATGAGCGAAAGCTACGAGAATCAATACTGCAACTGGATCAGGAACTCCTGGAGCGTGTCGCGCTTAACAGAGATCTGGCGGCAAAAGAACTTGACGAATTCAAGAAGCAGAAAAGCGGATGCAATAAGTACTCACAAACACAGCAAACACTAGTGTAGTGTAATCTCCAGTATTTTTATACATACCATAGACCGATGGTTTCAGTGTAAACGGCTTCACAATTACCAGCATATAAAAAAAGAATATACTTTGTTTGTCGATAAAGAGGATAACTAAGGGAAATTCAGAAAACAGCAATCAATTAATGTCTGAATATAATAATAATAAGGGACAATTCTAATGCTAAACTCTACTGCTATAGAGACCATCACTCCATCGAGACATAATTTATCCGACATTGATCTGGACAAACTCAGTCGTGGTTTTATTCCAGCCTTTCGCGATCTAAGCAATGATGAAACGCATCTATCGACTACCGAAGATGGAGAAATTGCTGAGCAGCACCTGTTATTGAATCTGCCACTGGAATGGGTTGAAGAGTGGAATAATGAGGGGTATGCTGTCAGCCTGAAACAAACCGTTATCCTTGGATATCTACGTGCCGGATCATTCTATACCTTGTTCGATTTACTTAATATAAAGTATGATGCGTAAACCTTGGCTGACAGAAAAATCGGCGATCAGGCTGCTAGGCAGTACGTTTACGGCGCAGCTGTTTAAGCTGACGCTGGTAGATATGTTTTATCAACGCCTCACGATCCTCATCGTGTAGACAGGAAAACTCAACAGATACCAGAGATGGCTTACCAACAACTGATTTTACAGAAACAACTTTGGCAAATGCAAACAGCCTGATATCAGCACTATCGATTAACAGAGAAACTTCAATACATGCACCTTTCTCCAGTAGTCGTTTATATTCAAATTGCATTCCGTTTGCTGAAAGGCTTATCTTTTGTTTATTACCCGCCTCACTGGACGTGTTGATAGCAGCCAGCCGCGAAGATACAAATTGAATCTGTGCTTCCAACAATTTTAAGTACTCTGCTATTTCAGGATATTTTCTCTCAATAATGCGCATTTGCGGCAAATAGCGTTCAACGTCGTAAGTCAGGTGTGTCATCAGATCAAATTCGGATCTGCGTTTTTCAAAATACTCGCTTTCATTACTGACCTGTTCAGGCGCGAGTATTGTTATTTGCACAATTGCCTGCTCGTTGATACGCAAAGCATTTCGATGATTTTTATTGATGCCCATTACTGCACCTCTTCCATGTTCATTTCAACGTCGGATTCTGCTTCCATTGTCACTTTAGGTACAAACTCCTTCAGTTCATAGGGGTCCTGAGGATACTCATCGTAACTGACAATTATCTCAACACGTCGGTTTTGTGCTCTGTTTTCAATTGAATCATTAGGTACAATAGAACGTGTATCAGCATATGCGCGTATCTCCATCCTGGATGGATCGGTGTTTTTCACTTCTGCAAGGTAATGTACAACATTTGCCGATCGGGCAGCAGAAAGCACCCAGTTTGATGGAAACAAGCGGTTATGAATTGGAACATCATCGGTATGACCGGCTACAATAATACGGCCCTGAGAATCATTTAATACCGTTGATAATTGGTTAAGGATGGGGTAGAACTGTGACTGTAATTCTGCTCGCCCACTGGGAAATGAGTCATTCTCCCGAATTCTAACCCGTATTGAATTGGCCTCCATTACCAGGTCAAGAGAGCCTGCATTTATTTCTTTCTCCAGGGTCTTTACCATCACTTTTGCAAGTTCAATTACTTCTTTACGAATTACCGCATTTACACTGTCCAGGGTATTTCTGAAATCATCAATAGTGTGCTGGTTGATGATCTTTATCGGATTTGGATCTGGTTTGCCGGGTGAAAATTCTTTAGCAATAATACTGGTGCCTTTAGGAATATCTTTCGCCTTAATCTTCTTTTGCACACCAAACGCAAACTTCATGGAACCAGCTACTTGTTTGTATTTTTGTGCATCCATTTCAGAGAACGAAAGTAATAGCACAAAAAAACACATTAACAATGACATCAAGTCTGCAAATGTGGCCATCCATGCTGGAGCACCGGCTTCGCATTCTTCACAAGATTCTTCTGACATCCCTATCTACTCCAATATCAGTCTTTCTTATTCAACATAGCTTCCCGCTGTTTTTCTGGCAAATAGGTTGTCAGTAGTTGTTGTAGGACACGTGGGTTTGTTCCTTCCTGAATACCAGATATCGACTCGAGAATGAGAAGTTTATTGAGTCGCTCCTCGCTACTGACGGCTTTTAGTTTAGCTGCAATAGGTAATGCTATTGCATTAGCGATAATTGCACCGTATAGAGTGGTTAGAAGCGCCACCGCCATCGCCGGCCCAATGGACTTTGGATCATCCATATTTGCCAACATCTGCACCAAGCCAATCAAAGTACCAATCATACCCATAGCCGGAGACGCCTCGGCTACCGATTTAAACATGGTAATGCCGGTCATCTGCCGGTCAAGCTCAAGGTTGATATCCTTGGACAGCATTTTTGTAACCACTTCACCGGAATGGCCATCGATACATAGTTTAATTCCGGTATCAAGAAAAGGGTCACTAATCTCCCGCGACTCCAAGGCCAGAATGCCTTCTTTTCGAGCGGTATCAGCAAGACTGATCGCTTCTTCTATCAGTGTATCCGGTTTGATTGATTTATGCATGAAGGCGCGAAGGGCGACTTTGAATGAACCGAGGAACTGGCCGAGAGATACCTGACTGAGCGTAACTGCAAACGTTCCTCCAATCACTACTACAATACTGGGTATATTTAGAAATGTACCGGCACTACCACCAATAAAAATAGTGGAAATTATAACGCCCAAGGCACCGAATATTCCTAATATTGTGGCAATATCCACATCAAACTCCTTTTTAATCCGTTAATTGATCCGCTTTCCATACCGCTACACTAGTACTCCGTCTACATTATATTGACGGATACAGAGCCAAGCTAAAGCGCAAAGACAAGGTACAGTGCGCAGGGAATGGTTAGCCCTTTCAAGCACTGTAACGCCGTATTTGCGCTTTAGCTTGGCTCCCTTCGGGCGAGCCAGAAAGCACTCATCCACGTTGTTCCAACTCTTGCCAAGGAAACAACCATTACCGGCGAGTTGCGCCTAGTGGCTAAGCGCTTTCTGACTCGCTGTATCCGTCAATATAACGTAGACGGGGTACTAGTAGTGTTTCATCAGATTATCATGCGAGAATTACGCCAAAGCTAATAATAGTGGACGTATTTTCAGGTGATTGAGCTATCCTAAAGCCGCTTTACGAATACCATGTATTGAAACCAATAAATCCGCTTCAGTTTTTATCAAACCATAGTCGTCGATAATTTCCGCCGACGATGCTCCGGACCTGGCTGCATTTATTGCTTGCATATAAGCATCTGACTGTCCATCGTAGAGTTCCTTAACGATCAGATCAGCTTGTAACTGCTGGTATTCCTTGCCAAGTTCTTCAGTTTTATCAGTCAAAGAATTAAGTGACAGAATGAGTGAGTCGTTCTGACTTCGAACCAATTCAATATTTTTTTTAAGTAAACCATTATTACGAGCCATAGAAAATAACAGCAGCAATAGCAGCAGGCAAATCACACCGCCAATGATCATATAAACTGTTTCAATATTCTCTATGGTTAACATCGTAATTATCGTTCCGAACAGGTCATTTATTGAAATCTCTCAACAACCTTTAACAACACGTATTCCAATTATCTGACAATAAAACAGATAGGCAAACTTAAAGCGTTCCGGGAGCTAACCTTTTCAATCGTATTTTTTATCAATTGATTTATTTGCTTCACCCGATATCAATCAAAGCACAGATTATGCCTTTCCCAAGGATCGGAGTGATTGAAAAAATGTAAATGTTTTTAAGTACCTAGTGTAGATAAACTATTGCTAGTGCCAGATTTCAGAAAGCTGCCTTGAGTTTTGCAGCATGGAAAGCAGAATTTGATCATCCTTACTTTCACTGGTGGTTTTATTCAGATGCATCGCCTTTGAGATTAATATGGCAGCATCTGCCCGATGCAAATCACTCGCTATATTCTGACCATCTGTCCAATAGGCCAAAGGGACATCATGCCTTACAATACTTGTCAGCACATCACCCAAATGAACGGCGTCATCAAGTTTTGTCAATATCACGCCTTCAAGTTTCAACTTCGAGAAGCTATCAAGAATTCGTTCCATTGCAGAGCGCTGCATAGTGGCTGCAATCGCAAGATAGTGATGTACATTCTCGATACTTTTCTTCATCCCAAACAGTTTTTCAGGTTGTCTCAGCTCTACCTGCCCAAAACCTGCCGTATCGAGCAGTACAAGTTTTTTTTCTCTTAAAAGACTAAGCAATGAGTTTATTTCACCTGTTTCACGCACTCTGACTACCGATACGCCGAGTAGTTTACCAAATGTTTCAAGTTGCGCTTGCGCACCAACTCTTGCATTATCGGCACAAACCAAGACCAAATCACGCGCATCGTTCTTTTGCAAAAAATGCGCGGCCAATTTTGCAACTGTTGTCGTCTTTCCTGCTCCAGTCGGACCATGTAAGACAACAACACCACTCAACGAAGAAACGTCGTATTCTTTGATTTTTATTGATTCTTTAAGTTTCACCAGCACTTTTCGTGAAGCAGTTTCCATATCATCATTGGCTTCAGTGCAAGAAACTAATTTTGTAATCAGATCCACTCCCAGCCCAATGCGCGAGAGTTTTTCAAATAACTCTGCACGTGCCTTGCTTTGTTGTCCCCAATGCCCTACCTTAATTGCTGAAATTTCAGCATCCAGCACATTACGCAATTTATTTATCTCAGCGCGCATATCGCTAATTTCAACAGCGTTGCTGACATCATCCAGTACAGCGGCAAATTCAGTTGTATCCGCTTGTTGTTTTTCCTCATGAACGATACCGCGATTCGCAACTTGGGATTCTTTTTGCATTTTTTTCTGTGAATTCACATCTGTTGACTGGAGAGTTGAAATATCATCCAACCCATCTGATGCAATGATTTCAACACCATCATCCACTTTGCGGCTACTGATAATAATAGCCTCTGCACCTAGTGATTCCCGAACTAACTTAAGGGCCTTGTGATTGTCTTGTGCAACAAAACGTTTTAATTGCATAATAATATCCTATTCTACGTAGCCTGGACCATTGATGGGCTTGCTACATCATTTCCTATGTTTGCGATTACCTTGAGTTGCTGGTTTTCCGATATTTCGTTGTAAGCCAATACTTTTAATCCGGGGATTGTATTTCTCATCAGTCGAGATAGCCACGGCCTCAACAGCGGATTAACCAATAATACGGCTGGATGTCCTTCTGCCTCCTGCTTTTGTGTAGTTTCTGCAAGTGAGCGATAGAATCGCTCTGCTAACCCAGGTTCCATACCAACACCACCTTCACTGCCTGAACTCAAGGATTTAAGCCAGATCTGATCCAATTCGGTGTCCAGAGTTATTACATTAAGCTCTTCATTCATTCCATTTATCTGCCGGGTTATCATGCGACGAAGAGCAACACGCACCTTCGCGGTAAGGCTCTCGGCACCTGCATCATCCGATGCGTTCTCCGCCAGTGTTTCAGCAATCGTTCGCATATCCCGAATAGGAATACCCTCTTTAAGAAGGTTCTGCAATACTTTAACAAGAACAGGCATTGCCAGCACTTTTGGAACTAATCCTTCAACCAGTTTTGGTGCACTGCCAGACAATCTGTCCAGTAACTGTTGAACCTCTTCATGACCGAGCAGATCAGCTGCATTCTCCTGCAGGATTTTGCTCAAGTGTGTAGCAATAACCGTACTTGCATCTACCACGGTATAACCCAGTGATTGCGCATAGTCCCGCTGTGTTGAATCAATCCATATCGCATCCATACCAAACGCGGGGTCTTTAACGCTAATTCCATCGAGTGTCCCAAATACAGTACCCGGGTCAATCGCAAGTTCACGATCAGGATAAATCTCAGCTTCAGCCTCTGCAACACCAAGCAATGTAATGCGATAAGCTTCAGGTTTTAACGACAAGTTGTCTTTAATATGCACAGCATGGATTAAAAATCCTAATTCTTCGGTGAGTTTGCGTCGTACACCTTTAATCCTGTCCGGCAATTTACCCCCTTGTTTGAGATCAACCAATGAAATAAGTCGATAACCCACTTCAAGTCCCAATATATCTGCTGGCTGCACATCATCCCAACTTAAATCAGGGTTCTGTATTTTTTCAGTGTTGGCGTTTACGTCTTGCTCATCGGTATTTGTTACTGCAGATAATTTTGCTTTACGCCAAATAAAAAATGCCATTAATGAGGCAAGGCTCAAAAAAACCAAATTAGGCATCCCCGGTATAATCCCAAGCAATCCTATCACTACAGCGCTAATTACCAACGAACGCTGATCACTAAAGATCTGTTGCGTGATCTGTTCACCCATATCTTGTGATTTTGATACGCGTGTGACTATGACTGCAGTCGCCATCGACAAAAGCAACGAAGGTATCTGAGCAACCAATCCGTCACCAATCGTTAAAAGTGTATAGTTGTGCACAGCATCTGAAAAAGACAAATCATGCTGTCCAATCCCAATAGCAAATCCACCAATTATATTTATAAAGAGTATCAGTATCCCTGCTGTCGCATCACCTTTTACAAATTTGCTGGCACCATCCATAGAACCATAAAAATCTGCTTCCTGCGCAACCTCTTGCCGACGCAGACTGGCCTCTTCCTGATCCACAAGTCCGGAATTCAGGTCGGCATCAATCGCCATTTGTTTACCTGGCATAGCATCGAGAATGAATCGTGCACTTACTTCTGATACACGCCCTGCACCTTTTGTAACCACCAAAAAGTTAATAATAACCAATATCGAAAATACAACAAGACCAACTGCATAGTTACCACCAATAACAAAATCGCCAAATGACTCAATGACTGCCCCGGCCGCCGCAGTACCTGTATGCCCCTCTAACAACACAACTCTGGTAGATGCAATATTAAGTGATAAGCGTAGCATGGTTGCTATTAATAGGACGGTTGGAAAAGTTGAGAATTCAAGCGGGCGCAATGCGTAAATAGTAACTAACAGAACAATAAGAGAGAGAACTATATTGAAAGTAAAAAGTAAATCCAAGCCAAATGTCGGAATGGGTAACAACATCATTGACAGCATCATCATCACCAGTAATGGCGCCGCTACACTGCTAAATCCCCGCTCCTCAAGAAAAGATCCAAATCCATTTGTGTTCATAGTGTCAAACTCTCTATTTACTCGTTACGTAAAAACTCTTCTGGGATAGGTAGATCAGTCGGTTTCGATGCTGGATTCTGCATAACCGCCACTTGTCCTTTTAGCTGGTAAACATAACTAAGAACCTGAGCAACAGCTAAAAAGAGTTCTTCCGGTATTTCTTGTTCCAATTCGGTATGATGATACAAGGCACGTGCCAGAGGCGGTGCTTCAAATAGTAAAATATCATGTTCTAGTGCAATTTCTCTGATTTTTAGTGCCATATGATCGACACCTTTTGCCACCACTTTGGGTGCGGCCCCGACTTTTCCATCGTCATACTTAAGTGCAACCGAAAAGTGGGTCGGGTTAACAATCACGACATCTGCGTCTGGAACCTCTTGCATCATCCTTCTACTAGCAACTTCCATCTGCATACTTCGTATGCGTGATTTTAGTTCTGGATTGCCATTAGTTTCTTTGTTTTCCTCCTTCACTTCCTGACGAGTCATCTTCAGCTTTCTTTTATGATTCCATTTCTGATAAGGCACATCGATTATTGCCACCACGATCAGTGATACAGATAAGATCACAAACACTAAGGCCAGCAAGTGCATACCCGATTGAACGCCCGACAACAAAGGTTCTTGACCGAGGGTTATATATCTGTCTTTTAGGCTAAACACCAGAAATACAGTAACAGTACCGAGTAATACAATTTTTAATATCGCTTTAATAAGCTCCACTAATCCCTGGATACCAAACATTCGCTTGAACCCTGAGGCCGGATTGAGCTTATTGAATTTAGGGGCCATTGCTTTGCCGCTAAATGAAAGCCCACCCATAAACAGAGGTCCAACAAAAACAGCAATAAACATCAATAATAAAAAAGGTGTGAGTATCTTTAATGCTGCAATTGTGTTTATCTGCAAACCTTCCAGAATTTTCGCTTTGTTAAATGCCTGCATATGATTCAGTTGAAGATCATAGCTAATCAAAGAACGGAATTCGTTGCTAATCGAATCACCCAGAGCAACCAGTCCTACTACGGACACCAGTAACATGACAACTGTGTTTAATTCTTTGGAACGTGGAATCTGTCCTTTGGCCCGTGCATCAAGCAGCCGTTTTGCTGATGGCTCCTCTGTGCGTTCTTGTGCACTTGACTGATCAGACATTACAGGCAATGAAATGCTGTAGCAATTTCACTTTCGCGTGTGTGCAAATAATCTTACACAGGCTCATTACATATCGCTGATCAGATTTGGTTGGCATTAGGGCACTCCAGATATAATCTTACTGATATTAGAAAGCGCGCCTGCAAGCAGATTTTCCATATCAGGGACGAAGGCGGGTAAGCCTGCCAATATCGCTAAAAATCCAACCGTCATTGTAATAGGAAATCCAACAGAGAACACATTAAGCTGTGGTGCTGCCCTTGTCATTATACCCATAACAACGTTAACTGTAAGCATTGCAATAATAGCCGGTAAAGCGATCTTGAGAGCACCTTCAAAGAGAACTTTCGACCATTCTAACAGGATCCATATCAGATCTATTTCAAGTTTCATAGTGATAGGAAGGTATTTAAAACTATCAGCCATTAGTTGTAATATTGCATGATGGCCGTTAAGCACAAGAAACAAAAGTGTAGCCATCAGATTATAAAACTGCCCGACAACTGGAACCTGTGTTCCATTTTGCGGATCATTCATTAAGGCAAAACCAAGCCCCATGGTAACAGCTATGCTTTGTCCAGCCAGAATAATGGCGTTGAATACAATTGATAAGCTAAATCCCATTAATACGCCAATCAGAATTTGATTGAGTACAAGTAAAATTCCAGCTGAACCAAGTGGTTCAACTTTCGGGATTTCTCCAACCAGCGGAAGCATGGAAACGGTAATGAAGACAGCAAGAAGAACTCTTATCCTTGAAGGGACCTGTGATGTACCCAACACCGGCACTAAACTCAAAAGAGCCGCCACTCTGAAGAATGGCCAGATGAAACTACCAACCCAAGCTGTAATATCAGCGGAGTTTAGAACCAACATCTATGTCAAAGACCTATGGCGACAGGCATGGTCTGGGTGATCAATGTCTGCGTGTAGGTCACCATGGTTGACAATATCCAGGGACCAAAAAAGAATAATACCAGAACCAATACAAGTAATTTTGGAATAAAACTTAATGTCATTTCATTAACTTGTGTGGCAGCTTGAAACATTCCCACCAATAATCCAACCAGTAGTGCAGAGAGCAGCATCGGCGCCGCGATCATAACCGTCATAGTCAAAGCATCTTTACCAAGTGATATTACTGTATCCGGCGTCATGATTTATGAGTCCATTTATTCAGCGTGGTTGCCGCCTTAACGATAGAAACTACTGGCCAGGCTACCCAATACCAATGTCCAGCCATCCACAAGCACAAACAACATAAGTTTGAACGGTAATGAAATAATTAACGGAGATAACATCATCATCCCCATTGACATCAATACACTTGAAACAACTAAATCAATAATCAGAAACGGTATAAAGAGCATAAATCCTATTTGGAACGCCGTTTTAAGCTCACTGGTAACAAAAGCAGGTATCAAGACAAAAAAGTCAACTTCATTCTTAGAATTCAGTTCTTCACTACCTGACAAATTCAGAAAGAGCTTTAGGTCATCTTCACGTGTCTGTTGAAGCATAAAGTCACTTAATGGCAGCGATGCCTTTTGCATAGCGTCCATCGTTCCTATTTCTTCCTCCATATACGGAACAATCGCCGTATCATAAACCTGCTCAAAAACAGGGTGCATAATGAAAATTGTTAAAAAAAGCGCAAGACCAATCAGAATCTGATTTGACGGTGTTTGTGCCGTTCCCAGTGCTGTACGTAGAATTCCCAGAACAATGGTTATTCGTGTAAATGAAGTCATCATCAGCAAGAATGCCGGCAACAGAGTAAGTGCTGTCATCAATGCCAAAGCCTGCAAACTAAGACTCCAGGTTTCTATACCATCTTCCCCTGCCTGCATTGTTATTGCAGCAAAACCAGCATCTGCGCTTTGGACAGAAAACGGAAACACTAAGAAAAACAGGGCGGACACCGCAACGCTTGTTTTCATATCAGACTCTTCCCAGATTGTACTTTACGAAATGTTTCTCCAAATATTTTATTACCAGGCACACTGTCATCAGCCATTGGTTGCAGAACCAAAAGCTTATTAATACTGTTTGATGTGACCCCCAGCAACAATTTTTGTCCCTCCACTTCTACTACAACCACTTTCTCTTTGGCACCTACGTTCAGTCCTGCCACAATCCTGACACCATGCTGATTTGACTGAACCCGATTGAATCGACGCATAATCCATGTAAAGCCGACAAAAATGAGTAAAACCAACACCAATGCAGCACTGAGTTTTAATAAGTGGTATTGGGTAAATACCTTACCTTGCAGAGGTAGAATCTCTTCAGCTTGTATTATTGACGGGAGAAACCACAATAATATCAGAAAAGGTATACATGCTTTGTTTATCATTTTAATAACGACTCGATATCACTGCGATCAAACACTTTTAAAACATTCTTTGGCACTTACTACATCAGTAAGGCGAACACCAAATTTTTCGCCTATTACAACCGCCTCGCCATGAGCGACAAGCGTACCATTCACGAGCACATCCATTGGTTCATCAGCCATCCGTTGTAGTTCAACCACAGAGCCGCTGTTCAATTCCAATAGATCCTGTATACGAATTCTCGTACGGCCCAATTCAATAGAAAGCGTAACGGGTATGTCCATCACAAGATCCAGGTTCTGAATGCCAGATTCCTGCGTTGCTAATGATATATTTTCTTGAATCTCAGCCACAGTATCAGCTCCTTGATTGTTACCCTGTTCCACATCCACTGCAAAATTCTCTTCAGACATTCACATTTCCTCAATTCGTATTATCCGCATTATTTTTTCCCCTCATGCCACTTGATTATACTGGCTGAGACCAGCCCGTTTGTAACTCCCACACTTGCGTCAAACAAAGGTGTCGTTCCTGCAGAGAACTTTACAGCCTGCACCTTTCCCAAGGGGATGAAATCACCGTCTTTGAGGTTTACCAACTGTTTGACGCTTATTTTTGATTCTGCGAAAACTCCGTGGATATCAATTTCACTTTGCATTACACGTTGAGTAAATTTCTGCAGCCACTGAGCACTATGGTCATATACCTTTTGCAGATTATTAGTCAACTTGTCCCGTATTGGTTCCAACATTGAGAAAGGGATTACAATATGACATTCACCTTTTCCTGCCTTAAGCTCTATTTCAAATTTATTGCACACCACAACCGCAGCTGGATTAGCAGGGCTTGTTATTTGACTACGGCTCAATACTGTCTGAAATTCAGGCTCTATTTTTAATATTGAATCCCAAGCTACAATCATGGCTTGAATTAAATTTTTTCGTAGATATTCGATAATTCGCTCTTCTGTAGGTGTAAAACGGTGTGTCGTCGTTTCTTCTCTGGCACCAGATCCGCCGCCAAAGAATGAATCTACCAACATATAAGCCAGATCTCCTTGCAAAATGAACAGTGTATTTCCCTGTAATGGTTCCATTGAGAATTGATCAATATTGATATTATCTGGTAAACCTGCAGCATAAGCTTTAAATTTCTCAAAAATTGGCACGCTGGCAGTTACACCAATCGATTGATGGAATTGAGCACTTAGGCTCAATGCAAATTGTTCGGCAATTTTCTCATTGATAACTTCCAATACAGGTAATCTGGAGTTAAGTTTGTGCGAGGGGTGGGCAAAGTCATATATAGCCACTTCATTTTCTGCGCCTTTCTCGGCTTCTATGTTGTCAGCAGCATTACCTGCCAATGTATCAGCTGTTAAACCATCAGCCTGAGAAGATTCGTCAGTCGAGGCACTCGCATCCATTGAATTATTGTCCTCCACCACCTCTCCAGAATCTGTATTTTCCACAGGTGTTGATTCTTCCTCAATAGGATTATTCTGCGAATTCTCTTGCGTTGATGTGCTCATGATTTTTACTGAACCACAAATCGTGTAAAGAACACGTCGGTTACACTTGGTTTACCATAATGCTTCTCAACAATCTTGCGCACCGTTTCAAGTGTTTTTTCACGCAATGTATTTTTACCACCTGCTGTACTGACCAACATTCCATCCTGGTCGCTAAATAACATAAGAAGATCATTTCTAAGCTCTGGATTATGCTCATCGAGTACCTCTAACACATCCTCATCCTCTGTAGAGACGGACAATTCAGCCATAAAAAATCGCGCTCTCGATTTACCAGAAAGATTCGCTATAAATTCGGGTTTGAACTCGTAATAGTGAGTTACGGCAGGTTTTACTTCTTCTAATTGCTCGCTCTGATCGGCCCCTTGAGCAACGGTCTTTTGACTGAATGCACCTGTAAAGAATAAAGTGCCGCCCACAGACGCCGCCACTAGAACTAAAGCGCCGACAACCATTATGATAATTTTTTTCATTAATTAACTTCCCTGTAAGCTTGAGGAACAAAGCGCCTGAAAAATAGTCTCCATGAAGCCGTTTTCAGGTATAAAATAGGATTGTAACAGTTAGATTAATACAGAATCCATGCCAAACAATGAGGGCTGTAAAATGAAGTCTGGCCGTTCGATTTCGCCTGAAAAGGTGATCCAATCAGGAATAATTATGTCATTTGCAGTGCGCCTTATGAAGCACTGGCAGTCTGTTGAAAAAGTCTCTGATGAGTATCAAGCGAAAGTATCGAGTAAACCGCTGCCTGTAGTAACACGATCAGATATAGCTACAGTGGTGCCTGCATTTGAATCAGACTGAGCATAATATCGATTGCCTTTTGTACCTTCCTGATTATGACCCAGTTGCTCACGCCCGTTGTGTCGAGACTTATCCTGATCTGTAATATTCACATCCACTTCAGAAAATCCCAGTGCCTCAAATTGATCCCTAAGTTTAGGCATCGATATCTCTAATAAATCACGGGTAATTGCTTGCTGTGCTATCAAATTAACACTTAATTGATCTGACTGAATTGATATTTGTATGGTCATAGGACCAAGTTCTGCCGGTTTTATATTAACACGTGCGCTGCCCACTTCCTGATTAACCATCCATGCAACATTACCACTTAAATTTTTTGTCCAACCTGGTTGTTTAATGGATAGCGTATCTAGTTGCATTATTTTATCTGATAAAACTTGGTTCGAAGATGCTAGTTCTTGAGGATTACCTAAGACCTCTTTTATACCTGTGTGCATTACCTGATTACTCACAATATCAGCTATCGATGGATTCTGTGTCGCAAAAAAACTGTTTGTCGAAACCACACTCTGTTGATTTAAAGATTGCTGATGTACAAAGCTGGCATTCGACAGAGAAAGCTGTGCGGCTTTGAATTCATGGTTACTCACACTTGACTCTGACGGGCTTATAAGTGCTTCATTTGCCGTAAACCCACCGTCAATTATGCTTTTTCCATTGATGTTGAAAGATGGAATCTCTCTGACACTGTTACTAGCAGTAAAATTATCACTTGAATGAGATAGTGCATGGTCAGATAGCAGAGGGAATGATGGATTACGACTGTTTTTCAGTGCATATATTCCAATCGTCTGTGCTTGTACATTCTCGGACTCCACTGTTTTCACCCCAGCAATAGAAGCCTCGACACTTTCGGAGTCAGATGCGACAGGGAACTGTACATGCAAATTCAACCTTTCTTTCTTCACAAACTCATTTTCTGCTATATTTTGCAATTGCTGAGGTAAAATTGGATTACTGGTTTTATCATAGTCCAAGTCACTCTGCCCTTGCAGATCTTTTACCTGAGTAGTTACATTGCTGTTTAAGATAGAGAATTCAGTATCGGTTTCTGGAATACCCTTTACTATCGAATCATGGCCAGGTGCTGCATTATTGAATTGCATAGGATCTGTAACGCTGGTCTCACTCCAGGTGAGTAATGAGTTAGCATCTTCTTCCCTTTTAACAGGCTCTGTGCTCACTAAATACTCAGAGTTGTTATCCGTCAGTTCCTTATCGGTCCAATTCAGCACTGGGTGGTTTTTGGATTCAGCGTCTATCGGTGCGGTGGATAATGAGTGGATAATCGGTTTTAACAATGTTTCAGAATCAGTCCCTTCGAGTGTCTCAAGAGTCATTAATTTTTGATCAGAAACACGAGTTACCAGGATGGATTCCCGTCCCGTTTGTAAATCTCCCAACAAGCTGCCAAACAGGCTTTTAGAGTGGCTGTCGCCGGACTGATTCACAGAATTCCCCAGCAGCCCTGCATCCATATTCAACGCAGAAATTTCAGTTTTGCTTGTAATAACCACTTAGTTGACCCTTCCCTGGTAGTTGATCATCTATAAAAACAGCGACCAGATCACAGTTTTCTTAACCCCTAGAAGCAGTTAACAAGCACCTAATGTCGAAGATTTTCACGATGATGAGCTGATCGACCCGCTATATCATCAATTTCTTTCTGCTCAGCCCGTAAGGTTTCTTTTTTAAAGATATCTTGTTGACGAATAGCTAGATTCTCCAGGGATTGTGCCCGACTCCTTAGTCTTTGCCATTTGGCTAAGAACATTAATCGTTTCTTTTCAATGATGCTGTAGTGTTCTTCAAGGCGTTGAATGCTTTCATTAAGCCTTACAAGGAAGCGGCGGTGATCAGAAAATGCCTCTGTACTCTGCCTTCCCTGGGTTGATGTGGCGTTATACTCAAATCTATATGCTCGAAGCTTATCAAGCTGAGCAGCAACATCTCTCTGTGTTCGTACCAATTTAGCAAGCTCGGACGCAGCTGCTTGTTCACGACTGCCTGCAATATTTATGATTGGTTTTAGGCGGTTTTCACGCTTACTCATTTGAAATTATCCTGAACCCGTGACGATGTTTTTATTAAATAATGCTCTCATCTGTATTTCACTTTCAGAGTAGGAAACTTTTTCGGAGGTCTGCTGACGCAAAAAAGCTAATAGATGAGGCCATATTTTTATGGCTTCATCTATATCAGCATCTGTTCCTGACTGATAAACACCCACATTTATCAGATCTTCGTTCTGCTTAAACTTACTGTATAGCTGGCGAAAACGATGTGCAAATCTTAATTGATCTTCTGTGGCGATTGAACTCATTAAGCGACTAACAGATGCTTCCAAATCAATTGCCGGGTAATGCCCGGATTCTGCCAGTGACCGTGACAGCACTATATGCCCATCAAGTACCGCCCTTGCGGCATCAACTACCGGATCGTTATTATCGTCCCCCTCCGCCAGCACCGTATAAAAAGCGGTAATAGACCCAGCTCGGATTCCATTGCCTGCTCTTTCAACCAGTTGTGGCAACATGGTAAAAACAGAAGGTGGGTAACCTTTTGTTGCAGGCGGTTCACCCACGGCAAGGCCAATCTCCCGCTGTGCTTGCGCATAGCGTGTCAACGAATCTATCAATAACAATACATGTTTACCCTGATCCCGAAAGTATTCTGCAATACTGGTTGCCAACATACAGCCCTGCAACCTCATCAATGGGGAGTGATCTGCAGGAACGGCAACCACAACTGCGCGCCTTAAACCATCAGGGCCGAGAATATTTTGCACAAATTCCTTCACCTCCCTGCCACGCTCTCCAATTAGTCCAACCACAGTCACTTGTGCCTCAGTGTGGCGCGTCATCATTCCCAACAGAGCGCTTTTTCCAACACCGCTACCAGCAAACAGACCAATTCTTTGACCCCTACCAATGCTGAGCAGACTATTTATAGCTCGCACACCCACATCCAGTGGTTTATCAATCATCTTTCTTTGCAAGGGGTTTATCGGCACTGGATTTAACGGCTGAAACTGTTCGACATGTAGTGGCCCCTTATTATCCAGCGGCTTGCAAGAACCATCAATCACTCTTCCCAGCCAGGAGTTTCCAACGGGAATTTTCAGTTTTTGTCCGGTAGGAACAACTCTGGCACCGGCAAGTAACCCACGAGTATCACTAGTTGGCATAAGTAAAGTATTTTCTTTTGAAAAACCAACTACTTCAGCCTCAATTTTTTTCCCATCCGCAGTAGAGAGTTGACAGCGCGAGCCTACAGCCGCCTTACAACCAACAGCTTCCAGTGTCAACCCAACCATACGTGTGAGTTTACCTTCAACGGTGAATTCCGGTTGTTTGAGATTTGTCCGGTGTCTGGCCAATTGCGCTTGCCAACGATCTGCGGGATTAACCAGTGTCATCCTTTTTTGTCTCACTAAAATCCGTTACCTGATAACTACCTAACATATCCTGCGCCAATCGATCAGCCAAGCCGTCTATTCCCGCATCAACAAATGAGGTATCCGTGATAATATGGCAATCACCCCGACTCAATGCCGTATCCTCTTCTATTCGCCATTGCTGCGTTTCCTGCTCATCAGTCAGCACCTGACGAAAAATTATTGCATCTTGTGGGTGTAAATGAATGGCAATGCTCAGGCTTGCAGCGGGTAATTGCCTAATCGCCTCGCGTGCAATAACCAGCAATTGTTCGGGGTGTTCTGAAATTTCACGTCGCAGTATAAGCTTGGCAATAGCAACAGATAACTCAACCAATTCACGTTCAACCGCATCATTAACCCTTGCAAGCGGCTTTATCATAGCTTGCAATAACGTCCGGAATTGTTCCACTTCTATATCAAACGTGGCTGCCGAATGTTTTAAGCCCTCATCGTAGCCTTGCTTAAAGCCATTTTTAAATTCATTAGATTGTGTTGATTCTGTAACAGCAAGTCGATCGCCCTGACTTTCTCTAAACAAATCTTCGTGGTTCAAACCTTCACCACTTACCTGAACAACGTTGGAGTTATTCAACTCTGGCACACTCCAAAGCTTGTACTGATCTTGATCGGTTAAGGATATCAGTTTAGACAAAGTCATCTCCTTTTCCACCCAAAGATATAGTTCCCTCTTCAGACAATCTTAATGCAACCGTAAGAACCTCCTTCTGCGCATCCTCTACCTCTGCGAGACGTACCGGACCTTTTGCGTCAAGATCGTCCTTTAACATTTCAGCAGCTCTTTTTGACATATTCCTGAAGATCTTCTGTTGCAATTCAGATGAGGCCCCTTTGAGTGCAAAGATTAGTTTATCGGTAGTCACTTCGCGTAGCAGCGATTGCATTCCTCTATCATCGACAGACATGAGGTTGTCGAATATGAACATTTTATCTTGTATTTCGCGGCTCAATTCAGAGTCAATTTCATCCAGTTTTTCGATAGCAGAAGCTTCTGCCTCTTTGCTGACACCATTGAGAATTTCAGCTGCAACACTAACACCACCAATACCAGTGATTTCTGTCTGAGAGTTCTCCTCAAAGCGCAATTGAATAATATCATTAAGCTCTTCCAATGCTGCAGGATGAACGGTATCAATCTTGGCAATTCTTATTAATACGTCGGAATGTATAGTTGCTGGCAGCAATCCCAGAACTTTGCCTGCCTGCTCCCGTTGCAGATGCGCTAATACAATAGCTATTACTTGTGGGTGTTCATGGAATATAATATTCGCGACTGCGCGAGGGTGCATCCACTTAAGTGACTGCAATCCAACACTGCCACTATCAATTGTAATCTGCCCCATAACACTATTGGCTTTTTCATAACCAAGTGCCCGAGTAAGTGTCCTTCTTAAATAATCCTGACTACCCATCCCCAGAGATGATTCATCTTTTATCCTGCCAATGAATTTATCGAGTGTATCGCCAATCTGCCCTTGTGAAACACCTGCAATAGATGACATCGCCTCGCCGAGTAATTGTACCTCCGTTGGTTCCATGTGTTTAAGTATGCTGGCAGCTTTCTCTTCACCAAGCGCCATTAGCAATATCGCCGCATGTGCCGGACCATCAAGAGAATCAGCCGCTTTAGTCGTTGATTGATCAGCCATCGGCACTGCCAACCCAATCTTTTACTACCTTTGCGACTCGCTTAGGGTCATCATCGGCCATGGCTCGTGCCAAATTCAGTATATCGCCATAGACCTGTTGTGGTGCTTCCAAGGCAGCTTGATTATTTTTACCCGATCCGATCTGCCCGTTCCCATTTGCAACATCGACCGTTATCTCACTGCCGAATAGCCCAGCACTTTGATCTGATAGTGCTGGCTGTGCATTGGAGGATCGCTTCAGATTTTTCATTGCAGGTCTGACTACCAGTAATATCAGTAACAATACAGACAGTCCAGCCAGCAATTGTTTGCTAACCCCCCAAAACCAGGCTTGTTCCCACAAGGGCACTGGCTCGACTGGCAGCAATTGTTCTATTGGTTGAAATGATTGATTTAATACAACCACACTATCTGCCCTCGCTTCACTAAAACCAATGGCTTTATATACCAATGCTGTGAATTTCTCAATTTCTTCAGATGACCATGGCGTCCTGCTGATCTCCCCCGCTTCATTAGTCACTTTTTTATCATCGACAATAACCGCCACAGATATTTGTCGTATAACACCAGACGCCTTGCGTAAATGTGTAATCGTTTTATCCAGTTCATAGTTTCGCGTTGAACTGCGGGTGGAATTCAGAGGCGACTCTTTTTCAGACTCTGTTTCTCCACCTGCATCTGTCGTACCTGTAGCGGGCGGCTGATTACTCAGCGCACCCGGTATTCCTTGCGCCCCCTTGTTGCTTGTCTGTTGATCCTGACTCTGCTCACTTCTTATTTGTGTTGGATCAGCATCAAAAAGCTCTTGGGTTTGCTCACTGACAGAAAAATCCACATCTGCAGTAACTGTTGCCCGAATACCACCTTCTCCTATTAATGGAACCAGTAATTGCTCGATTCGCCGCGTATATAGCGTCTCAATTTTCCTGGAATATTCAAATTGTTTTCGTGATTCACCGGAGTCAGATGCTCCCGCACCTGAAGTAAATAGCTTTCCCCACTGATCGACAATGGTAACCTGGGAAGACTCCAGATAAGGAATACTGGATGCCACCAGATTAATAATGGCCGATACATGACCCTCTTCCAACGAACGACCTGGTAATAATTTAACCATCACTGAAGCCGACGCTTTGGCGCGGTTTCGAATAAAAATTGATTGCCGGGGAATTGCAAGGTGTACCCGTGCAGAATCAATACTGCGCATACTACTGATAGTTCGACTCAATTCAGTTTCAAGTGCATGTTGGTAGCGCGTTGTTTCCATGAATTGACTCGTTCCCAGTGATTGCTCCTGCTGCAATAATTCAAACCCGACACTTTTGCTCACAGGAATACCGCTAGACAGGAGTTTCATCCGCAGCATATCCACCTGATCATGTGGCACTAAGACCAATCCGGTTTTCGCTTGCATTTCATAGGGAATATTTTCGCGACTTAGAACTTCAAGGATTTGGCTAACATCCTGCCGGTCCATCTGTTCGAAAACAGGTGTGTAATTGGGTTTTATAGACCACAGAATGAGCCCTGCACCTAGCGAAAGTGCAGCTGACAATGCAATTAATGACCCTAATTGAGGAGAACCCAACCCCTTCGCAATATAATCCAATATACTGGGTTTATATTTTTCTGATACAGAGCCGGTTTGAGCTGCAGTGCTACTATCCATGTATTTAAATACTTATCTGACTTTCGATTAGCCTATCAAATAGGCATATTCATGATTTCCTGGTACGCAGAAATAACTTTATTACGCACTTGTGTCAGCGCTTCAAATGCTATTCTCGCCTTTTGGATTTCGATAGTTACCTGTGATAAATCGACATTAGGGTCGCCCAGCTCAAAAGCCTTGGACAACTGCTCAGTGATCGTATTACGATCACTGACTGATTGAACAGATTCTTTAAGAATTTGGGTAAATTCGGGACGATCAGTGTTTAGTTCTTCCCTGGCAGGAGGTACACCCGCCTTGTTGGCCATTATCCTTAATTGTGATAACAGAGCTGTTGAATCAATACTGTTATTCATAGAAACTCACTTATTCAGTCCATTGTTTGAGTGGTATTTATCCACCACGGCCTATACACTTTGCAGCTAATCCAGCAAGTAATATGCCGCCATGCTATACATAGCGTGGTTTTCTCAAGGATTTAACAAACATAACAGCAATCTTTAAACCAAGTAGAATAACTACATGACACTCACAATGCCTTGTTGGACAAAAAATGGGCGCCAGCAAGGACGTACGGCGTAATTGATGACAGGCCCTAGTACTCCATCAACATAGGATTGATGGATAAAGTGATTTCAATTTAACCCGTGCATCCTGAGTTGTAAAACGCCAATTTACTCGTATGACTTTATGGTTACGCAGCTTTTGCCAGGAGTCTATTTCCTTTCGTAAAGTTTCCTGATCGGGAATTCTTCGATTGAGACATTGGCGACTGAGCACTCCTATCTCTATTTCTGCCATATCCAACCAGCTACCATGTTTCGGCGTATAGTGGATTTCTAATCGTTCAGCAATTCGTCTCGCTTCCTCTGGCTCAAACGTGGCGTACAGTGACCCCAGCCTATGGGTGTTCAGGTTATCCATCACTAAAATGATTTTTCTATCAGGAAAGTGTTCATCAACCAACTCTTTAATTAACTGTGCCCAGTCTTGCTTGGTATGTCGATCAGTTACCTTTACATGGCGCCAGCCTTCAAGGGGAGCTGATAACATAAACAGATTACTGACTCCGTTTCTTTCATATTCATAATCAAATTTAGCGGGTTGCCCTGCTCTTAATGCAAGTGGTGTGCGTGTCTCTTTAATATGTTGCTTACTGGTTTCATCCATGCAGACCAAGACTTCCTCTGGTGTATAGCTTCTTTGATACACCTCCAGTATATCTTCCATTGCGCAGACAAAATCTGCATTTTCCTTGGGAGGTATAACCCAGCACGCCTTCAACCAGGGTTTGAGTACATTTTTTTTAGTGTCTGTCTGACCGATTCTCCTGAAATCGAATCAACAATCTCACACTCTACCAATCGTTCAGCGAGTAGCTTTAATGTCCAATCTGTGCGCCCCTCTGGAGCAGATGAGCAAGCGGTTGCGATAAGAAATGCCTCTGCTTCACCATCAAGTTTTTTTGGCTTTCGACGTGTTTGTACTTTTGGGTTAAGCGCTGATTCAAGCCCCTCCACAACAAAACGTTTTCGGACTCTTTCCACGGTTAGCCGACTGATGTGTAAGGCTTCCGCTATCTCCTTATCTTTCAATGAGCCCGTTGCTGAAGTTTCATCTGCATGTAGTAACACCTGGGCATGAATTAATTTACGTGCGGCTACTCGTCCTTGTGACGCCAACTGGATTAAAATACCTCGCTCTTGTACGGTCAGTTTTACTCTGTACTTTTTTTCTGGCATATTTCACTCCAAAGTATCATTCGCTTAAATTTGGTACTTAAGAGTTTAGTTTAGATATTCATCAATGCTACGTTGTTGGAGTACTAGTAGGATTCGAAGGATTTTTTAACTTACAGCCTATTGCCACTACAAAATAGAGTGAAAATAGCGGTTGAAAAAAGATTTGATTTAGTGGGCGTTATGCGACCTCTTCTGGTCGTTGAATATGATATTTTCGCATTTTCTCGACAAGTGTGGTGCGTCGAATAGATAATTTCTTTGCTGCATGAGCGACAACACCCTGACAATCGTCGAGTGCCTGGCGAATAAGTGCCACTTCTATTTCTGTAAGGTGCTGCTTAAGGTTCATACCGTCCCGTGGTAAGCGTGGCAAATTATCAATTGACATAATCGGCATTCCGGCCAATATCTCTGTAACAGACGAAGAACTTTCTATATCCCCATCATCAATCCCCTTGGGAAATATCTGTTCAGGCAGGTCATTCACATCAACAACGCCAAATGGATGCAAAATTGATAAGCGTTCCATCAGATTTGCAAGTTCACGCACATTACCTGGCCAGGGATAATTGCAAAGCGCCATAACCGCCGCCGGTGTTAATCTCACAGAAGACTGCGTATCGTGTTCCAATCGTGTTATCAATTCATTTACAAGTAATGGCAGATCTTCTGTACGCTCACTTAAAGGGGGCATATCTATAGGAAAAACGTTCAGGCGATAAAATAAATCCTCGCGGAATTTTCCAGCATCAATATGCTCCTCAAGATCCCTGTGAGTGGCCGCAACTATACGCACATCTGCAGTAATACTCTTGTTGCTTCCTACACGCTCAAATGAACGCTCCTGCAGAACACGTAAAAGCTTGACTTGCATTGTTAATGGCATGTCTCCAATCTCATCCAGAAAGATTGTTCCACCCTCAGCCAATTCAAACCGTCCTTGTCGTGAGCCAATAGCGCCGGTGAATGCACCTTTCTCGTGACCAAACAACTCACTTTCGAGCAGTTCAGCTGGAATAGCACCGCAGTTAATTGGCACAAAGGGCTTGTTACGGCGATTGGAATAGTAGTGAATATTTCGCGCAACGACTTCCTTACCTGTACCTGATTCTCCCAATATCAGCACAGTGGCTTCGGTTGCTGCCACCTGATCAATCATTTTCCTTACACGTTGAATTGATCGGCTATTACCAACCAAACTCCTGAATAGCTCGGGATTCTGTGTTCCCCCAGGCTTTATGGGCCTTACTTTGCCTGTCATTTCTGCTCGATGCAGAACATCTGACAGATCGGGATACTTAATATCATCTTTCAGACTGCCGACAAAATTCTCTTCAATCTCTGCTGTGGTCAGATCACTACTATGCTGATCCAGCAATAAAACCAGTGCAGGCAATTTCTCCTGCTCCGTCTTCAGCTTATTAACCCAATCCAGGATACCGTGAAAAGTACTTATAAAAATAGCCAGATACTGAGACAAATCACCCATATTGGAGACCACATCATGTGAACTCAATGACTTGGTTTCATACTCTATGAATTCCAGCTGATAAGACAGTCGTTTCGCCTGTTCCGAATCAGGATTAACAATTAGAATTTTATTTGAATCCAGCTTTTTTCCCATGTTTTGCCCTGTACCTGCGAAAATCGGGAAACAGGCGTTTTAAGCTCCATCACCACTCCCTTTAATCGCTTTTTATTGGAAAGAAATATTCGAGCACCTAAATGACGCTATCCGGAGATTGTAGACACAATCTCAGACATCGCCATAAAATCGACACTTAACGCATAGTCATTCGTAAAACAACTGATTATATTATTATTATCCCTAGGATTTAGAGAAGGAAATTATTTAGAACTCTAAGGTTTTAAGGATAATTGCATGCCCTATGACAGTCTTAACTTATTGACTTACCCCTTGAGCATAGAACAGGAATCATAAAAGGACAAATTATTGGCATGCGGTAATCAAGTCCGTCAGGAGGAAATTCTACTTGCTGCCTTATCATGTATAGTTAGAGTTGGCATTATTTGTTATAGATCAATAACCTGCAGGCCGAGAGAAGTTAATATCCAGCAGACCTTTATAGCTTGGGAAATTAGTAAGGCGAATGCCCTCTATTGTGAAGAACACCGAATTCCATAACAAAAAGCAACTCAGTGTTTGTACCAGAAGTTTGGCTGAAAAGCTAAAAACCTGCTAGGGGGCGTTCTCAATTAACTCGATCATCCTGTTGCCCCTGAAGGGCGGTCAAGTTAATTGAGAACGCCCCCTAGGCTAATGCAAATATTACGAGGCCCGAAAAACTTGTTTATGATCTTCTGGACAAGTTGATTTTATTTCCGTTAGCCTTGTCAGGCTACGAACAAGATATTCCCTTTCTTGTAAAACAATCCGTTGCACCACTTGCAGCAAATAACAGGCAAGCTGTCTTTCAAGAGGCATGTTGATAGAAAGATCTTTCAGAGCCTTCGGTTTGAGCATTATGGTTTTCTCATTTTGACCCATAATATGCGTAGCTGTTCGCGAACTGTCGAATTTCACTGCAGACAAAGGAAGAAAACTCACCCAAACAACCAAGCCTCTGGATTGCGCAGCCACTTCGGTCACGCCGGGTGAAAATCCGCTGAGCAAGGCACCTGCCTGACTTGCAATTTTGACCTCAATCTTTCGACCCGAATAAGCTATTAACGTTAGTGGTTTATCTATGCCACCAACTGCGCGAACGCCATGCCGATCTGTCGCAACATTAATCTGACTTATAAGGTTTGAGACACTTCCATTACTGTACTCAATAGCAATATTATTAATGTGGATACATGCTTTTTGCAAGGGAATTTGCGTTTGTCTGCACATTTGAGAACTTACCAGTGTATTACCGTAACTCATAGCATGTAAGCCGGTAAGACTTGTCAGGGAATTTATAGCTTGCAAACGACATGATTGCACAGTTCTTGGCATAAACGTGTTTAAGCGAACACCTTGAATAGTAGCTTCTGGACTTGAGTGTGCCTTTTCGCTATTTCGCATGCGCTCAGCTAATGTCTCATCATCACACCGTGATAGCTCAGAAAAATTTGAATAGAACGTCGTCAAAAGTCCAATTAAATCGGGAATGCGCACGCTAACCGATTCTTCCACGCCACCAGAAAACACAACATCGATATTAACATGCCCATCAAATACAGTGTGCCCACAGTGGCAGGCATTCTTGATTTGGGCAATACAACTATCCCGCAGTTTGTCAAATTGGGCGATTGATACTTTATTATTATTTTGCAACAACACACGCAAGGCATTAATTTTATCGCTAGCCTCCAGCATCATTGTTTGAGCTGCGAGGGCTGTATTCATCAGCTCACTAACCGAATTAAAACAGGGCTGTCCTTGTGGCTGAACAATTGAATCATTTTTAAAACAAATCTTATACAAGACCAAGCTCCGATAGTTAAAGTCAGGTCTAAAGGTTATTCTTTGACAGGATCTTTCATTACGTTGACTGGCGGCGTAGCCTTTCGAAACTTGAGATGCGCCGTGAGACCTGCCTCTGAAAACGATGTGAGATTGCCAAAAGAAACACAAAATGACTGACCACATCAAGAAATTGATTTTCATAGTAGGAAATTTGAGGTTTCTGAAAGAAATCAGGATTAAGTTCTTGACGATCCTTGTCGTTAATATTTAGACAAAAATAATAATAAAATAACCGGGAAGTATATAGTGACTAATCCAGTCAAATATTCATTAAGAACAAGAAAATTATTTGCAGCTGATCATACCGATTGGGCCGGATCAGAGCCTTACAATAACGTTAACTATTCGCTGCTCAATCAATGTGGACAACGCAATTATCAAGAGTCCGATAATCCTCAAAACACCTTGTCTTATGTATATAACGAAACCATCAATCAAGTAAGGATTCAAAAACTTCGTAACGCAATTAACGCGGGAATCTACGCAATTAACGCCGATCACATTGCCAGGAGGTTTCTTGAATTTGAGGTTTTACTAAATAATAAGGAGAATTTGGCACATTGGCCTGACGGACAGAGTGAAAGGCGAAAATTACACTAGTACTCTGACAACGTAGTATTGATGAATACGGAGCCAGAAAGCGCTCATCCACGTTGTTGGAGTACTGGCAGCCTGTTGAGAAAAAGCTTTGAAAATACGAAAAGGAGGGGACATTTACCCCTGCCTGTTAGTCTGCTCACATTATCCGAAATGAAAACTTAAAGCTTGTAAATATACAAAACTTGTATCTGAATCTGCTTAATCTTATTAAGATTAACCTGTGCATCCATACAGTACGAATAGTATTTTAATACTACATTTCATCCTGCCCGGCGAATACATCATTAAATTGCTGATCAGTTTTTACAAAGGTCGTGCACTTACTTAGCCATTTTAATTTTTTTGCGCCTGCATAAGTGCAAGTGCTGCGAATACCACCCAATAAATTATTTACTGTGCCTGCAATTTGACCTCGATAGGGGACTAATACTTCTCTGCCTTCAGAAGAGCGGTATTCTTTTAATCCACCAAAATGCTTTTCATTTGCGGCTAGCGAACTCATTCCATAAAACTCAACAAATTTTCGTTCCTCAACAACATCTTCCCAGCCTGAAGCGGTTTTTAGCAACTCTCCCGTCTTATAATATTTTGTGACCACTGAGCCGCCGCCCTCATCGTGCCCGGCGAACATACCACCCAGCATGACAAAATCAGCACCCGCAGCGAAGGCTTTGGCAACATCGCCAGGGTTTGTACAACCCCCATCTGCAATAACATGCCCACCTAAACCGTGCGCTGCATCAGCACATTCAATCACTGATGATAACTGTGGATAACCAACACCAGTTTGAATCCGTGTGGTGCATACGCTGCCAGGGCCAATTCCAACTTTAACAATATCGGCCCCACTTAGGATAAGCTCCTCAGTCATTTCACCTGTAACCACATTGCCTGCGATGATCACAATATCCGGACAGGTATCTCTGATTTTCTTGATAAATGACGAAAAAAACTCTGAATAACCATTTGCGACATCCACACAGACGTACTTCAATCGCACACCATCCGTACGATAAACTTTCTCAAATTTGTCAAAATCGTGATTGGTAATACCCATGGAGTAAGCAACCGTATTGAATCGCCTGGAGTCTGCATTAGCAAAATAAGCAAGCAAATCGTCCACATCATAGTTCTTCACTAAACAAGTGAACAAGCCATCCCGACTCAATGCATCTGCGATCGTGAAGGTGCCTACCCCGTCCATATTGGAAGCCATAATCGGAATACCCTGATAATGCGGTTCATCAGCGGGTAACCGGGCGTTTCTAAAAACAAACTCACGGACAAGATCGACTTCCTTACGACTGCCCAGAGTACTGCGTTTAGGGCGTATTAATACACTGTCGTAATCCAGTTTTTTGTCTTCTTCAATTCTCATAAGATTTCACACTTCCGTTTGTACTTTTAAGGTTCGGGGGGCGTTCTCATATATTACTGCTCTGTAGATCCACTTGCCAGAATTCTTTGCGTATAAGTTGCTGAATAATACGGAGAGTATCAGAGGCCGTTATAAACAACCTACCAACGAAAACGAGCACCCAAACTAATATATTGACTTTCCAAATCTGACTCAGCCTGCTGTAAACCCATCTCTGCCAACAAATCAAAGCGCTCGTGTAATGATATCTCGGAATACAGCGCCAATGTGAATAGATCCGTGCCGTCAATTGCAGATTTTGCGATAGACCAGGAAACTGTACTGATAATACGTCCAAAATCATAAGACAGCTCAATGGCAAAATTGCGTTTGTTCAAGCTCTGGGCAAGGCTCAATGTATTGATAGAAAAAAGATTTAACAATGCGGGCCTGTTGAACACATTAAACTGATTCGGATCAAAATCGTATTGATAGTCGTCATAAGAAAAATGTATTGCAAGCGCGCTAAAAGGGTATAGCCCGACTCTATATTCAATTCCCGTCGATTCAGCAGTTCGACTTGTATTATCGTGTGTTTGGTTTAATAACTGAGCAGTTATATCCCGCTTGAAATACTTAACTTGAGATGACCACAGCCGAGTTCCGTAATAAAACCCACCGGAGATAGACTCAATATCGAAAAAATCTGCATCACCCCAATAACTGTAACCGACTTGTAACTGCCAGGCATTATATGGGTCGGTTGCCAGCGCAAGATTATAGGAGCGAATATTCTGATCTTCTATATTTTGTGTGTTATCTAATATGGAACGCTTACTGACACTAAGCTGTATTTGCGGCCCGGATACAAAGTGGTGGCCTGCTGACAAGGCAAAATCACGGGCATCTTCGGTTTCGGTCAATATTAAAGACAAGTCTGAATTATTATCCAATTGATCCAGATAGGCCAATTCATCATAAAACTCATCGGCCAGTGAAAACCCGGAAACCGCTGCAATGACCAACGCAGAAACGGCGTTGCGAAAGAGTTTCTTCAATCCGTTTTTAGCTGTATATTCTTGCCTCTCCGAAAAGGACAAGTGGAAAAGCAATCTCATTAGTGACGAAGTCGATCTCTTAAACGCTTACGTTGTACAGGCGAATGCTTTGCTTTTTTTTTGCGTTTTTCCACAATACGTCTTTTCTGAGCAGGCGTAAGATTCTGCCAACGCCGCTTTAGCTGCTGTCGTTTTTCAGGCTTAAGTTTCTGAAACCTGGCATGACGTTCACGGACTCTTATTTTATCAGCTTCTGTCAGATTGTTAAATGCATTGAACCGTCGCCGAATTGAAGATTTTTTTTCATCTGACAACGACTGCCAGCGCTGATAACGTTGTTTAAACTTCTGCCTTTTTTCAGTTGACAGATTTTGCCAGCGCTCAGTACCCCGGATCAAACGCTGCTGCCTTTTTGCACTCAAAACGTTCCAATTCTGTGCAACCTCCGATAAAATTTTCTGCTGGGCAGGTGATAACTTCTGCCAGGCAATCCCTTCCTCTGCTAGGACCCCAACCAGTGGATACAACACAAGCACGGCTATCAAAAAAAGTTTAGTTTTCATCGTTTTCAACCCCTGGTGCCATTTCATCTCGTTGCGCCAGCTCTATATCCAATAATAAGAAAGGATCCAACCAGCCGCCATCCTCAGCTTGCCACTCTCCAAGAAACTCAATAAATCCCAAATCCGGTGCGTTTTCCTCTGCAGCCAAAAGTACTTCACATTTTGAGAAAAATAACAAAAGTACGATTGACTTAACTAATATCTGCTTCATCGGACTCATCCAGCCACAAATAGAACTCCAGATCCTGATACATCTCGAAATCATCGTTTGCCAGCAATAACGTAAAATCATTGATACCCGCCAGACTTTCAGGAGTAAGTCCAGACTCGGGCGCCTGTATCAGATTCAGGCCCAAGACAGCTGTTAATACAATTCCGGAAATTGCTGCAGCTGGCATTGCCCACCGATTAAGTAGCGATTGTGGTTGTCTGTTTAAAGCATCAAAGCGCGCCGCCTGCAAACGCCCGGTAACGTTTGCAGGCAAATTTTCTTCGGCTTCATCCAGCCGGGATTTTATTGTACTAAGCAACTGCTGCTCTTTATCATCTGACATCAATTTCACCTATCCTCCAGCAAACTGCGTAAACTAACAATTGCCCTTGAATAATGTGTTTTTACACTTCCCGTACTAATACCCATAGCGTTTGCTGTTTCGCGTGTATCCAGACCTTGCCAGGCACGCAGTAAAAACGTTTGCTGTTGGCGTATCGGCAATTTCCCAATCGCCTCTTCTATTGCCGAAATGCCTAAACGCTCTTGCAATTGTACATAAGGATTTTCTGATTCCGGGGCCGCCGTCGATTCAACAATCTGTGAGCTGTTTTCATCAACACCGAAAAAATGCATCACTTTGCTGCGTACAATAAACCGTCTGTGTCGGTCATTAATTTTGTTTTGTAAAATACGATGAAATAACGGCGGCCAATCTGAAGATCGCTTATTAGCGTATTTGTCCACCAATGTCATCATCGCATCTTGTACCAATTCCAATGCCTCATCCTCATTCTTGCAAGCAAACCAAGCCATGCGGTAAGCCCGCTTTTCCACACTCGCAAGAAATTCATCCAGCGAAGCGTATTCAGCCTGATGCTCTATTGAACTGTCTGCAGCCTGCATAAATCTGCCCGTAAGCTTTAATAATATTGGTTTCAACAGCTATAGTTAGCAAATGCAGCACCAAATTCCCCACCCTGCTAGTTATACCCTTGCAGACTGTATGACTGAAACTCTTAACTAATACGTCCGGGCTTTACTGTAACAACGCTCGATCTAAAGATTGGTTGACAGAGATAATATTGCAAAAAATACCAATAGCACACAATGTGACCATCAGTTAATAGAATTCACCGACCTCAAACCCGTCACAATAAGCATCATTCAAGTCGCAATGGAATAAATCAATCGGCGGATCTATGTAATATTATTGCCTTAAAAGATGCTTGTTATTCATTTTCCCTAATTCATTTTTAGATAACAGATGTCCAGCATTGCACCACTCTTGGATCCGTAAAATTCGATGAAAAACATGCTACTTACACACAATATTGCGCAAGAATCCCTAAGCAAAGTACTTCAACCAATAAGCACCGCCAATGGGCTGCCAAACGCTGCTTACGTTGATCCGGCAGTATTTACGTATGAACGTGAATATGTTCTTGGAAAGACATGGGCTGGCCTCGCCTTTACCAATGAATTACCAGAACCCGGTTACGCCAAACCGGTTAATTTCATGGGATTGCCACTGGCGATAATGCGCAACCTTGATGGCGATATTAACGTTTTTCACAATGTCTGCAGTCATCGCGGAATGGTTTTGTTACGTACAGAGCAGGAAGTAAAAGGCACTATCAGCTGCCCTTATCATTGCTGGACTTATGACCTGAATGGCAGGCTAAAAGGTACACCGCATTTTGGTGGCTCTGGTAAACACAAAATCAAGGGATTCGCTCGTGACAAACACGGACTCAAAGCGGTTCGCTCTGCAGTCTGGATGGGTATGATATTCATTAACCTTACAGGAGACGCAGAGAACTTTGAAAGCTTTATCAATCCATTGCTACAGCGGTGGGAAGAGTTTACGGGTAAGAACAACTTACAAAAAGTATATTTAGCCACTACCGGCAGCGAAATGCAGCTGACGGTAAAAAGTAACTGGAAGCTGGCTGTAGAAAACTATTGTGAAGCCTATCACCTGCCCTGGGTCCATCCTGCTCTGAACAAGTACTCCCCTCTGCAACAGCACCATAATCTGATTGTCAATGACTACCTGTCCGGGCAGGGCACCTATAGTTATAATCCCATTTATAACCTGAATGACGAACTAAACGCCAAAGTACCGGAGTTTGCTCATTGGTCCGAGGATAAAATCCATCACGCAGAATACCTTTCGTTGTACCCCAATGTGCTACTGGGGGTGCAGGCAGACCATGTTTTCGCAATTATTCTTAAGCCTCAGGCGGTGGATAGTACACTGGAGAAGCTGCAGATTTATTATGTCGGCAAGGAATCTTCAGAAGATCAATATAGTGCCTGTCGCAATGCCATTCTTGGTAGCTGGAAAGTAGTTTTCGAAGAAGATATTTTTGCCGTTGAAGGTATGCAGGCAGGTCGCTGTTCCCCAGGCTTTGAGGGCGGTGTTTTCTCAGAAGCTCTGGATGTTTGCACCCACCATTTTCATCGTTGGATAGCCTCAAAATACAACCATTTGGAATAATTCAAATCCACTTAGCCATGTTTAATTTCTGCGATTAACCAGTCTCGTAATATCTCTGTAGAAGGGGTCATTATCTTATAATCAGGTGAGATAATATAAAATGGGTTTTGGGATTTGACGCTGTGTTTTATCGGCCTGCATAACACTCCCTGATCGACTAAAGGTTGTACTATGTGCCGCCAACCCAAGGCTATGCCCTGCCCTTCAATAGCTGATTGAATCACGATGGAGTAATCATTTGAAGTCCACCCATCCGGTGGTTGCAAGTTACCTATTTTAAAGTGGATAAACCATTTTTTCCAATCATACCGGGAATGGTATCGTTCTTCCAAATGCAGCAATTCATGCTTAGTTAGATCGGTTAAGTCAGTAATCGGTGGATGATTGCATATATATGCAGAGCTGCATACGGGAAAGAGTTCCTCTTCACAGAATAACCAGCGTTGCATTTTCGACCAATTATTAGCACCCAAGGCAATACACAAATCGAATTCACTCATCGCAACCTCACGGTCCGTGTCCTGAGTGATACAGCGTAATTCAATATCCGGATGAGCACTTTTAAAACGCGCAAGTCTTGGCATCAACCAAAAACTGGCTAATGCTGTTGAAACCAACAAGGTTATTCGCTGTGACGAATGAGTAAAGTTCTGTACATCAACAATGCCAGCGCGAATCTCTTGCAATCCGGTACTCACACGGTGTGCCAATATCTCACCGGCAGCGGTTAACTCTACCCCCCTATGCAGCCGCCTGAAGAGCTTTACATCCAAGGCATTTTCCAATTGCCGGATACTATGACTGACCGCTGACTGGCCGACGCTGGCAAATTCTGCAGCGCGAGAAAAACTACCTGTTTTTGCAGCGGCGTCGAACAGAACCAGTGCTCTTGAAGAGGCGGCTGTGATATGAAATTTGCTCATATCCAATATGAAAACCTGATTACTTCAAAATAGCAACAAAATAATAAATAATTGTCCTCTAAATCCTTTTATCCGGTTAATTGCTGTAATGAATTCAACTAATAGTAAAGCTAAAACACGCATTCGACGACGAGCGGGTTCAAAACGTCGAAGTCCGATTCGCGAACAGGTTGCCACACCTGCCTATATCACTCGGCGCATTCCATTTTTCAATTTGCTCGATGAGGAAGCGCTGATCGCTATTGAAGATCAGGCAGAGCGATTATTAGAAGACGTCGGGATCGATTTTCGTGACGACCAGGAAACCCTGACACTATGGAAAAACGCCGGAGCAAAAGTGACAGGTGAGCATGTTCAATTGCCACGAGGTATGGCACGTGAGCTATTGTCAACCGCACCAAAAGTCATCACTCAACATGCACGAAACCCAAAACACAGCGTAAAAATAGGTGGCTCTTATCAGGTTTTTGCGCCCATGTATGGCGCTCCGTTTTTTCGTTCTCTGGATGAAGGTCGCCGCTATGGAACCTTGAAAGATTTGCAAAATTTTATTTCTCTAACCTATCAGTCTCCTTATTTGCATCACTCTGGCGGCATCCTTGTTGAACCCTGTGACATCGCGGTCAATAAACGCCACCTCGATATTGTCTACGCACATATAAAATACTCTGACAAACCTTTTCTTGGCATGATCACCGCAAAAGAGCGCTGTGAGGATTCTGTAGAACTGGCACGTATCCTATTCGGATCTGATTTTCTCGAAAACAATTGCTGTGTGATTGGTAATGTCAACGCCAATTCGCCTTTGATGTTCGACAAAGTGGCCACACATGCGATTCGCACCTATTGTGCGGCCAACCAGGGCATTATTGTGGCACCCTTTATACTGGGCGGCGCAATGGGTCCAGTTACAGTCGCTGGTGCTATTGCACAGGCCCTTGCTGAGGGCATGGCCGCCGGCGCACTCAGCCAATTGGTAAGACCCGGCGCACCCTTTATTCTTGGTAATTTCCTTTCGTCCATGAGTCTTAAATCCGGCGCACCAACATTTGGCATGCCTGAACCAACCCTGTCAAACTACATTATTGGCCAGTTAGCGCGGCGCCTTGGTGTACCATTACGCTGCGGCGGCTCTCTCACTGCTTCAAAACTGCCCGATGCACAATCCGCTTATGAAAGTGCCGATAGCATGCATTCGACGATAATCGGTGGATCCAATTTTACTTTGCATGCGGCTGGCTGGACCGAAGCAGGTTTGGTTAACAGCATGGAGAAGTTTATCCTTGATTGTGATCGTCTGGGGGCTTACCAGAAAATGCTCGGCGGTATCAGTACTGATAATAACAGTCTGGCAACCGACGGCTATGTCGATGTATCCCCTGGTGATCATATGCTGGGAAGCAAACATACATTAGCCAATTACCAAAATGCCTATTACGATGCCCAGATGTCAAATTCCGAGAGTTTTGAGCAGTGGTCTGAAGAGGGTTCGAACGATGCAGCGGCACGTGCCAACAAGCGCTGGAAAAAAATGTTGGCTGAATATGAAGCGCCAGCGCTTGATGAGGCAATTGACGAACAATTAAATGAATTTATAACACGAAAGAAAGCGTCCATGGCTGATGCCTGGTATTAGTCAAAGCTAGTGCAATCTAAATACTTCACACATTTAGTACACAGAGGGTTCAAAGATGGAGACACAAGCACGGGTCGTGATTATTGGCGGCGGCGTAGTTGGCTGCTCAATTCTCTTTCATCTGGCCAAACTTGGCTGGAAGGACGTTATTCTTCTGGAACGTGATGAATTGACTTCTGGATCAAGTTGGCATGCCGCCGGTCAAATTCACACCATTAGCTCAGACCCGAATATCTCTCGCCTTCAGGGTTACACGATAAAGCTTTATAAAGAAATCGAGGAAATCTCCGGACAATCAGTCGGTATGCATGCCACCGGCGGATTTTATCTCGCCTCCAACCAAACTTGGTACGATTATCTGAAACGTGAACGCTCCAAAGCGCGTTATATGGGGTTGGATCAGGAATTTATCTCCGTCGAAGAAGCAGCACAACGCCATCCACTAATTGACCCAAAGCACTATATTGCAGCGCTTTGGGACCCGCTGGATGGAGATGTCGATCCCTCAGGCGTCACCTATGCCTATGCTAAATCCGCAAAAATATATGGTGCCAAATACTACACGCACACGGCGGTCATTGAGACAAACCAACGCAAGGACGGCTCCTGGGATGTAATCACTGAAAAAGGCAATATCAATGCTGGGATAATTGTCAATGCCGCTGGCTTATGGGCACGCGAAGCAGGTCTGATGGCGGGTGTCCATCTACCTGTTCAACCCATGGAGCATCACTATTTAATAACCGATTCAATCCCGCAAATCGCCGAACGGGCCGCAGGGGACAGGCTTCCGGCAGGCATAGACTACGAAGCCAATATCTATTTTCGCCAAGAACAAAACGGCATGTTGCTGGGAACCTACGAACCCCATGCAACCCCCTGGAAAGTGCAGGGCACACCTATGAATTTTGGCCACGAGTTACTGCAACCTGATCTTGATCGCATTGCAGATCGATTGGAAATGGCATTTGAGCGCATTCCCGCCATCGGCACAACCGGGATAAAAGATGTGATCAATGGGCCTTTCACCTTTGGCCCGGATGGAAATCCAATGATCGGCCCGATTCCGGGTATGACCAATTATTGGGCGGCAGTTGGTGTGATGGCGGGATTTTGCCAGGCAGGTGGTGTCGGGCTTTGCCTTGCTGAATGGATTATCCACGGAGAGCCTTCTATTGATGTCTGGGCGATGGATATTGCACGTTTTGGTAATTATGCAACTCCGGACTATGGAACGATAAAATCATCCGAGAATTATGAACGCCGTTTTGTAATGACCTTTCCTAATGAAACACTGCCTAAAGGTCGGCGGCAAAAAACAACCGCCCTGTATGACAGACTGATCACTCGCGGTGCAGTCATGGGGGATAGTTTTGGGCTTGAACACGTACTTTGGTTTGCCGATGGACAGGAAGATGCCTACGAGGAACCCACTTTTGTACGTTCACGCGCACACGCTTATATTGCATCTGAGGTTAAAGCCGTGCGTGAAGCTGTGGGTGTTATAGAAATTGCAAACTTTGCAAATCATGAGGTGTCTGGACCAGGAGCACGTAATTATCTCAACCATATGGTTGCAGGGCGAGTTCCAAAACCGGGTCGATTATCCTTAACCCCCCTGCTTTCAGAAAAAGGCAAGCTCTATGGTGATTTGACCATAGGTTGCCTTGATGATGAGACTTTTATGCTGTTTGGCTCAGGTGCAGCTCAGGAAATGCACCGACGTTGGTTTGAATTAAACTTACCCAAAGAAGGCGTGAAATACAAAAACAGATCTGATGATTTTCACGGACTGGCCATTGCCGGACCCAATTCAAGGGAATTGTTATCACGCATATGTCGCGAGGATGTGTCTAATGAAGCCATTCAGTTTCTCGATATTCGCCAAACCTATGTGGCAGGCGTACCTGCGTTGCTGGCGCGTGTATCCTTTTCAGGTGAATTAGGTTATGAAATATATTGCGCACCTCAATACCAGATAAAATTATTTGAAGAAATCGAAACTGCTGGCGCCAACCTTGGCTTAAAGCCATACGGATCGCGGGCCCTTATGTCGTTACGTCTTGAAAAGAACTGGGGTGTATGGACGCTGGATTATCGTCCCGATTTCACCGCCGCGGAATCCGACATGGATTCATTTATAAACTGGAGCAAGGAATTCATTGGCAAACAGGCGGCGCTAAAAAACAAGGAATTGCTACCATCGAAAAAACTTGTCACTATGATTATAGAAAGCAAAGACATTGATGTATCAAATGATGAGGCGATCTTAAAAGACGGCAAATGCGTTGGTTATGTAACATCGGGTGGCTTTGCACACTATGTGGGTAAATCTATCGCCTTAGGCTACGTACCCCATGAAATGTCGGCTGATGGTACAACGCTTGAGGTAGAAATTAACGGGGTGTTCTATCCTGCTCAAGTTATACAAAACGCACTGTATGACCCCCGCGGGTTAAAAATGCGCTTGTAGCTGACTCCAATACCTAATAATAGGTAGGACAAGCTGATCTGGTACACTGGAACATATACCTTATTCTACTTTGTAGTCCTATTGTTTCCAGGCATAGGCCATTCCATAATTCGGTACATAACGATAGACGTGGTCAAGGGTTTCTCCGCTCCACCACTTAAATTTCATATGCAGCAGATTACCATCATAGTCAAAAGCCAGCTGGGTAATTTGTATCGAAGTGGTTTCACAGTATCGCCGTTTTGACAGTTCCCACCCTTCACCTGCAGGAAATTTACATCTGCCGGTAGTATAAAATCTGGATCTACGACTATCATATACGCGCCCAATCCCCTTTTTATGGCAAGTGAAGTATTGTGTCTTTGAACCACTCACTTTATCTCTTACCCATACCTGCTCAACTTCATCTGACTTGGGGTTGATCCACTGTCTGGGTCCAGTGATCGTTGTCTTACTATCACCATTAACAGAAAAAGAACTGAACGTTGGATGCATGCAACGGGCGGTTTTATCACCATTCCAGGCTACACCCGTCCATAGTTGGTAGGGAATATAGAGTAATCCGGTGTTACAGTTATAAAGATTATTCACTCCCCAGGGCTCATCATTGTCTTTTATTCGTTCGCAGGCAAAGCGTTGCAGCTCAGACGTAGAACTAAACAACAACTGTGGCTGATTTTCTTGTTTACTCTGTCGCAGATCGGAAGCACAAGCAAAGATTAATCCACAGGACACTAATGAAATAGTTAACATTATCCTCACGGCTCACCTTCCTGCAATTGCACAAATTCTGTTATTACGACTTACTCGAATCTTCGATTCACTGCCCCCATGCCGCAGTGAAGCCACGGATTCAAGTTTATCATACCTGTTTAGCTGATAACGCCCAAAGACCTGCAACAGAAAGTAAGGATCCCCCTGTCGCATTAAATATTCGCTGTGTTTTTGGAGTAGATAATACCTGACTCGCTTTACCTGCAAAGAGCACATACATTGTTGCATTTAAAGTCGCCAGTGCTACAAATGTTATCGCTAATAGCCAAAATTGGCTTGTAACATCTCTACCAGGATCTATAAATTGAGGCAAAAATGCAACAAAGAATATAATGCCTTTAGGGTTTAAGGCTGTTATAAAATAGGTATTTATAAACAACCTCCGACTTGACATGCTTTTATTGTCTTGAGAGGTCTCAGAAGATTTGATCCCCGCTCTTAATAACTTGATTCCTAAATATAAGAGATATAAACCACCAACCCATTTAACCATTTCAAACCAAAATGCAGATTCAGCCAAAACAGCACCCAAACCAAGCAAAGAAAGTGCTAATGCTGTTGAGTCTCCAAGTGAAACAGCAAGGATAAGCGGTATTTTTACCTTATATCCATGAGATACAGAATAACTGATTACAGTGAGGATTGTCGGCCCAGGAATAATTAGCAAAACAACTGATGCAATACTAAATGCCAACCACATTTGTAAATTCATAATGATTCATCGCAATAATGAAATTGGATAAGGAAAAAGAAGATAATAGTTTCTTAATTTTCCGAGTACATTTTAATTGTTAGGTGATTTTTATTATCGAAGCAAATTCTAGCAAATTTTTATAACACATTACAGCGTTTGAATGCTTAGCACCACCTACCAAAACACAATCAATACCGGCAGCCATTGCGCCACCAAGATCTCGTCTGATTGAGTCTCCAATGACTAAGCATTGCGCTTCATTTTTACCCAGTTCCTCAATAACAAGTTCAAATGGCCTTGGCGACGGTTTTACCATTCCATGATCAGAGGAAAACGAGGACGCAGAAAACAACGGGCTTATACCTGTCTTATTAAACAAGCTGACCCATGCTGACTTTGCAGACCAAATATCAATTACCACTGCCAATTGAAATACTTTACTTAACTTAAACAATACCTTGATATATTCTTTTGGTATATATCCAATTTCGTGAAATGAAAAAGTTTTGATAATATTTTCAATTTCTCCCTCATGAACATTTTCGGTGCAACAATGCTTGATTGCTTCTATTAACGAAGGAAACCTGTGCCTGTATTTTTCATCTGGGTACAAGATACTTAAATAGTCATATACCGATCGGATTATTTTATTTATTTTTTCTTTTTCCAGTCTTCCACCAATTTCATGATAGTGTTTTGAAAAGTCCTCTGAAAGAGAAAAGTTATCTTCACCGAACATAAATGTACCATTCATATCCAGGATTAATGTGTTTTTATTTGAAAACATTCAAATTTTCTCACCACATAGCGGCTAGCACAATCTGCGTTATCTCAGAAAAAAATTTTACCTCCCAGCCTGCGAAGTGACTGTTTACAGTGACTCTACAATCAAGGCACCCAGGCTCAATGGTTTGTTGTACGAGTGAGTCAAAACCCAATTATTCTTACCAATCTGGATATTGTACTGGCCTGTCACCCTTTTCATTCATGACTCTGAGACAGGTAATATTTTGTACGGATTCATGTGGTGCTTTATGCTTTTATTGATTTTAAACAAGCAATTGTCTCCGTCGTCAAATAGATAAAATAATAACCATGCTATACCTCTGTCGGAGCTTATACAAAATTTTCATATTTTACCGCGAAATTCACCATTCCCTTGGTATACTTAGCTGATCAAATCAAACAGACACAGCAAATGAACACAGAAACCCAAAAGAAACCGCTTGGCTGCCTGAGCATTGTCGGCTTAATGTTACTCACCATCATTATCTCTGTTGCTGCAACCTTCTGGCTGATCAAGTCACAACTCTTTCCTAGTAGTTTTGAGCCAGTAACGCTGTCTAAAACTGAGCAGACACAATTACAGAAAAAGCTCAACGCGGTAGGTCTCGGGCAATTAGTCAAGGCCAACCCTGTATCACAGGACAATTCTGGACTAACGCAGGAGCAAAAAGAGGCATCTGTCGAGCTAGCTCCTGAACCCTATAGCGAGGACCCTGAAAAGCGTGATATTACACTCAGTGAAAAAGAGCTGAACGCCCTTTTGGCCAATAATGGTAACTTGGCAGAACGGCTGGTAATTGATCTTGCTGATAATGTCGCCAGTGCAAAGCTACTCGTTCATCTGGATCCTGATTTTCCTTTTTTTGGTGGCAAAACGCTAAAAGTCAGTGCAGGCACTGAGCTGGCCTTTAATAACTCACGACCGATTGTAATTCTAAAAGGAGTCAGTGTCTGGGGTGTTCCTATCCCTAATGCCTGGTTGGGTGGTTTAAAAAATGTAGATCTGGTTAATGAATTTGGTGCCGGAGAAGGTTTTTGGAAATCCTTTGCCGATGGCATTGAGGATATTCGCGTATCTGAGGGCGAACTTCACATTAAGCTTCGTGAGTGAATACGACAACATTATATTTCAAGCAAAGAAGTTCCAGAACCCTAAACGAACCTTAGAGAATCACTGCCTGATCAGACTTGAGAAAAAAACAGTATGAAATTTACCAGTACAGACGAATACGTAGCGACCGAAGAACTTTGCATGGCCGTTAATGCGGCCATTGAGTTAAAACGCCCGCTTTTGATTAAGGGCGAGCCGGGCACGGGTAAAACCATGCTCGCTGAGCAAATTGCACAAGTGCTTGGCTTGCAGTTAATTCAGTGGCATATCAAATCCACTGGCAAAGCCCAGCAAGGACTGTATGAGTACGATGCGGTTTCTCGCTTACGCGATTCTCAGCTAGGTGAAGAGCGTGTGCATGATATTTCAAACTATATTATTAAGGGAAAGTTATGGCAGGCATTCACCGCTGACAAGCCTGTCGTTTTACTGATTGATGAAATTGACAAAGCCGATATTGAGTTTCCCAATGATTTACTGCTTGAGCTTGATAAAATGGAATTTTATGTATATGAGACACAGCAAACAATCGTTGCTCGGGAAAGACCTATTCTGATAATCACCAGTAATAATGAAAAAGAGCTGCCCGATGCCTTCCTGCGCCGCTGCTTTTTTCATTATATTAATTTTCCTGATACCACAACTATGGAAGAAATCGTACAGGTACACTATCCTGATATCAATAAGCGCTTGGTCAAGGAGGCGATGGATATTTTTTTTGGTATTCGCAACATACCTGGCTTGAAGAAAAAACCATCCACTTCAGAGTTGATTGACTGGTTAAAACTATTGATGGCCGACAGCATTGCGCTGGATGTACTGCAAAACCAGGACAGCAATAACGCAATTCCACCACTTTATGGCGCGTTAATTAAGAATGAGCAGGATGTTCAGTTACTTGAACGATTGGCTTTTATGAATCGTCGTCAAGCACGATAGACATCGATACGCCATGTTGATCGGATTCTTTGAGGAAGTCAGACAGGCTAAAATACCCGCCACAGTGCGGGAGTTCCTTGATTTATTGGCTGCATTGGAAAACCACGTTGCTTTCGCCAGTATGGAGCAGTTTTATTATTTAAGCCGAATTTGTCTGGTTAAGGATGAAAAATACTATGACAAGTTTGACTTGGCTTTCACCAGCTATTTCAATGGACTGGAGGATTTAGGACAGATATTGGAAACCCTTATCCCCGATGAATGGCTGCGCAAGCAATTCGCAAATACCTTAAGCGATGAAGAGAAACAAAAAATTCAATCACTGGGCGGATTGGATAAATTATTGGAAGCGTTTAAAAAACGTTTGGCTGAACAGCAAGAACGACATCAAGGCGGTAATAAGTGGATAGGCACGGGCGGTACTTCACCTTTTGGAGCTTACGGTTATAACCCTGAGGGAATCAGAATGGGTCAGACAGGCGGTCGCCACTCACGAGCGATAAAAGTCTGGGATAAACGGAACTTTAAAAACCTGGACGATTCCGTCGAGCTGGGAACACGCAATATAAAAGTCGCCTTAAAACGATTGAGGCTTTTCGCCCGGCAAGGTGCAAAACAAGAACTTGATTTGCACCACACCATCCGCGCCACGGCAAAAAACGCTGGATTTCTGGATCTAAAGCTGGTGCCAGAGCGGCATAATTCAGTTAAGGTATTACTGCTGATGGATATAGGCGGTTCAATGGATGGTTATATTAAAACCTGTGAGCGTTTATTTTCAGCATCGAGATCAGAATTTAAGCATCTGGAGTATTTTTATTTTCATAACTTTATCTATGAAAATGTATGGAAAGACAACGCCCGACGCAATTCCGAGTGCACACCCAGCTGGGATATTTTGCGGAAATATGGCGCTGACTACAAAGTTATTTTTGTTGGCGACGCAAGCATGTCACCTTATGAAGTGACTGTCACAGGTGGCAGTGTTGAGCATTGGAATGAGGAGGCGGGCAGTACCTGGATGCAACGATTTAGTGACACATTCAGCAAAGTGGTTTGGCTTAATCCGGTTCAGGAGAAGTATTGGTCGTATACTCAATCCACTTCAATAATACAACAATTAATAGACAATAGAATGTACCCTTTAACACTTGAGGGTCTGGATGAGGCTATGAAAGTGCTCAGCAAATAGGCAGTTCTCAACTGCTTGTGCCTGGATATCCACCGCCACTCATACAGGGTGGCGTCTGCAAGCCTCTAAGTGCGCCGCTACTGACAAACCAACATGAATGACCTATTATTTTTCTAGCCGGAGTTTCCGATACATACTCTTTCTATGATAACCAGCGTATTCACATAACCTGACATGACATCATCCGGGCGGAAAACCAACTTATAAACGGTTAGGAGGCAACTGTGTAGTGTAAAACTTTGCGTCAAAAACAGGTTAAGCTTTGATATAGAATTGTATTCCATTACGTTAGAGAAATTTGCCATATTATAGATTCAGAAACCAAGTGTTATCTGGGTTAGAATCCATTATCCAAACAACAATCATTGATTTAAATTATGTTCAGATTTTTACCTAGTATTTTTGCATTGCAGATTGTGTTAGCCGTGACTGTATACGCAGCAAGTCGCAATCAAACCCTGCTCGCGGTTTATGCTGTAGGTATTTTTATCATTGTATCGAGTGTTTTATTTTCCTTCTGGTTAAAAACACTGGCGGAACTGCGTGGCAAGGATGAAATTGCACGGCATAAGGAGCAGTTCGCAAAAGAACGGGAAGAGCTGCGGGTCAAGGCCGAAAAAGAAAAACTCAAAGTTGTCAGAGATACCCATAAACAGGTCAGCAAAGATGCCACTCGTACCCAGGCAAAAGCCAATTTTAAAGTCGGTGCGGCGGTGGCAGGTGCGATCGGAGTTGGCGCATTGTTAGTGGTAAGTCAGTTGCTGACATTAGGGTTATTAACACTGACTACTGCCGGTGGTGGTTTGGCTGGCTATCTGGTGCGGGCGAGGCAAGATAAAAAGCGCCTTGCCTATGCAAATGATACGGCGCTAAAACAGTCTTTGCCGAAACCAAAAGTCATTAACGCGTTAGGTTTTGAAAAAAAGAAATCTGGCTGATAATGGCAGCTATTTTAGCTGATTGGCGAAGAACCACTCATTAAATCAATTTCAGCAACCGACGAAACAAACGTAGCGTAAGCCATAAAAACAACAACGGAAAAAACACCGTCTGCAGCATAAAGACCACAATCAGGCTGATCGCGTTCTCGCTTACCTGCTCGGCGGCGGCTTTATATCGATTCAACTTGTTCTCAAAATCGATTTGAGCTAGCGCTGAATGATATAACTGGCGTGCTCTTTCTATCAATCCATCACTTTCATCCATCTCTTTAATTACGTCATCCGTTTGCTGGTTAATCTGACCGATTTCATCATGCGCATTTTCCAATTGCTCAGAAGAGGCATTATATTGCTCAAGTAGAAATTGCTGATAAACCCATTCATTAAGCATCGCTACAACTGGCAAAGCGAAGCGTAAAAAGAGAAAAAATATAAAGGCCTGCGCAATTATCTTGCGTGAATTTTCCAGTGATTGTTTACGCCACCATAAACTTGCAATCAGCAAGACAGAACTCAGTAGAAATACCAACGTTAACCCAGACCAGCTACTGATAGTTAGCAACACTTTTTGCATACCCAAAGAACTGCTGGACAACAGCATAATCCATGAAAAGCGTTCAATCAGGTCATTAACCGGGTCGAGAATTTGACCGGGGCTAAAGTTGATGCCCACGCCTGCTGGTTGAATGGCAAACTCTGTACCCTGGGCGACTGAGATTACACCGTTGAGTCCACGCGCAATCGCAAAACTAAGCAAAGCGCGTTTTAATCCACTATCGAGATAATCCGCGCTCCAGTTGTCCAGGGGTTTGAACAAAACCAGCAGCACGGCACCCGCTACCAGCGCTGTCAAAAAACTGGGACGAACAAAACGCCATCGGCTATTCGGCTCTGTAGTCACCGGATTTACCGCCTGATTTTTCGAGTAACCTGACATGTTCAATACACATGCCGCGATCAACTGCTTTACACATATCATAGATGGTGAGCAGAGCAATCTGAACAGCGTTTAGCGCCTCCATCTCGACCCCTGTCTGTGAGTTTGTTTGTGCCCGTGCCTGACACATTACCCTATTCTGTGAATCGTCTATGTCAAAGCTTATCTCAACATGGGTAAGCGATATTGGATGGCAGAGCGGTATCAATTCACTGGTTTTTTTGCTGGCCATAATGCCCGCGATTCTGGCGATTCCCAGCACATCCCCTTTTTTGTGCTTTCCAGAAATAATTTTCGTTAATGTCGCATTGAGCATGCGAATTTCGCCACCCGCTACCGCCACTCGTTTGCTCACAGCCTTGTTACCCACATCAACCATATGGGCTTCACCATCGGCATTGAAATGCGTTAACTCACTCATCTAGTTTTATTCCGGGTTCAGGAACTTGCTATAATACCGCATTCGCTTTATTTAAGACCGGATTTCACTGCAGGTTAGAATCACTATGGCTGTTAAAATAAAATTTTTCGCCAGCTTAAAAGAATCAATGAATATCGCCGACAGCGATGTAGACAGCAGCAAACTGCAAACAGCCAAAGATGCCTGGAATCAAGTCACTCAGAACAAACCTATACCTGCGAACTTGCTGTGCGCTGTCAATCACCAGCATGTACCCTTAACGCATCACATCAGCGATGGGGATGAAATCGCGTTTTTCCCTCCTGTTACGGGCGGTTGACCACTAATGCCCGTACAATTGGAAACAAAACCGTTTGATGCCTGGTCTGAGCTGCGCGATTATGAGGCAAAGTACTTGAGCAAGGCACATTTTGGCGCCTGTGCGTCATTCACGGGTAGCATGCGTGACTTTAATCTGGGTGATGAAGTGATTGCCATGACACTCGATCACTACCCTGGAATGACAGAGAGTCAGTTAAGTAAAATTGTGGATGAGGCGAAAAATAAGTGGTCACTTGATGATGCCCTGGTCATTCATCGGGTGGGTGAGATAATACCTGGACAAACCATTGTACTGACGGCCTGTTGGTCAGCTCACCGTGCGGCAGCCTTTGATGCCTGCCGTTTTTTAATAGAAGAATTGAAAACCCGGGCACCCTTTTGGAAAAAAGAAATCCTACGCGATCACTCCAGTCGATGGGTTGAAAAAAACACACCGGCTTAATTGATCAATTTATTTATTGCACTAATACATAAACTGCACTGCGACCGCGCTGAACATTAAGTAATACCGATTTTTTATCCAATTTCACAGCTTGACGCATTTCTTCAACTGTGGCTATCGCTTCACGATTTACCGAAAGAATGATATCGCCTTTTTGCAGACCATAGACTTGCATACGACTGTCTGGTTCTACCTTGATTACCTGCACATAACGCCGTCCTTTTCGAGTCTCAGCATTGCCGAATCTGGCACCCGCGAGTAAGGCTGTGATCTCACGGCCACTTAGGCGATCTTCGTTAGTCGTTACGGTTGCATTTACAGTTATATTTTTACCACCTCGGATGATCTGCAATTCAACATTTTGGCCAACTAATAAGAGTCCCATAATATTGCGCACACTATCGGCATTGCGCACGGGGTGCCCGCCCACTGATACAACGATATCTCCTCGTTTCAGCCCGACTCTTGCAGCTGAGGATTTTGGTGTAACATCAATGATAACCACACCGCTATGGTTGTCGATGCCAAAGGCTTGCGCCAACTCGGGAGTCAGATCCTGACTACTGATTCCCAATCGACCGCGCCTGACTTCGCCGTAGTCAATCAAATGTTGCAAAATTTGCCGAACCATATTTGATGGAATAGCGAAGCCAATTCCAACATTGCCACCTGCGGGTCCCAAGATCGCCGTATTTATCCCCACTAGATTACCATTGAGATCTACCAGCGCCCCGCCGGAGTTTCCGGGGTTAATCGATGCATCGGTTTGGATAAAATCTTCGAAGTCTTCAATGTCAAGTCCACTGCGACCCAGCGCGCTGACAATGCCTGAAGTCACCGTTTGACCTAATCCAAAAGGGTTGCCAATAGCGACCACAAAATCACCGACACGTAGCTTATCGGAGTCAGCCCAGGGTAGTTCAGTAAGGCCATCCACGGCAATTTGTACTACTGCAATATCAGCTTGCGGGTCTGTGCCGATGAGCTTTGCCGGTTTCTCCCGGCCATCGCGCAAGGTTACCATTATTTCATCTGCAGCATCGATCACATGAAAGTTTGTGATTATGTAACCCTGCTCAGCATTAACGATTACTCCCGAGCCTGAACTTTGCGTGGTTCGTTCTCTGTGGTTATCAGGGATATCAAAGAAACGTCGAAAAAACGGATCATCCAGCAACGCATTGCGGGGCAATCTTTGTGTACTACGGGTAGCGATGTTGACCACAGCAGGTGTTGTCTGCTCCAGCATGGGTGCGAGTGAAGGTAGTTTTTTGTCGCCTACAGATGCCGGTAATGCCGCATAGGCTCCGGCCACCATTAGCAACAATAATAGGCTAAAAAGTGAATTGATCGTGATTTTCATGTTCATACACTAACAATAAGTATTATTTATGAGTCTGTCGAATCACCTACCTTACTACAATTGCTGATACTCGTAATTTGATTCAGTCGCTAAACTCTATTGTAACGCGATGGAAGCGCCAGTCCCTACAGTAGATCGTATGTCAAAAGCAAATACAAATAGCAGTGAATTACTCGACTACGCCAAGCAGCAACACCGTAGCGGTAAGCGAGATGAGGCAAATCAGATATACGCTCGTATTCTGAACAAGGAACCTGAGAATGTTGAGGCATTACGTTTGACTGCGGTTGTTTCTATGGAAACAGGTGACCCCGATACCTGCAAAAAACTCTTGCTCAATGCATTAAAAATTTCGCCTGAAAATGCCTCGGTTTACAATAATTTTGGTAATCTTCTACACTCCCAGAAAAAGTATGATCTTGCGGTTGATCATTTCGAAATCGCACTTAAGCTGAACCCTGATTTTAGTCAGGCCGCCAACAATCTGGGCAACAGTTTGCGTGCATTAGGTAGAAACAAAGAAGCAATTAAAAATTACCAGTTGGCGCTGGATTTAGATCCTGAACTGCCACAAGCCTGGAATAATCTGGGCAATCTGATGAGTGATTTTCAGCAAAAAACGGAGGCAGAAAATTGCTTTCTGAAAGCCTTAACACTTGATCCTAATTATAAAGATGCATGGAACAATCTGGGCATTTGTTACGCCAATTCTGAGCGTATTGAATCCGCTTTAAATGCTTATGATCACGCCATCAGTTTTGATGAAAATTTTTCCCTGGCCCTCAATAACAAAGGTAACCTGTTTTTACAAAGTAATCGTTTTAAGGATGCACTGGATTGTTTTGAGCACGCAACAAAAAACGGAGCCCACTTGGCCGAAGCGTGGAATGGCTGCGGTTATGCACATCGAAGCCTGGGTCACTTGCAGGAAGCCGTAGATTGCTTTAAAAAATCAATAGAGATTGAACATAATTACGCTGAAGCATGGAATAATCTGGGTTTGACCTATGCCGATCAAGGGTTGCTTGAGTCAGCTTTAAATGCATTTCGCAAAGCACTAAGAATTCGCCCGGATTATATTCGATGTCACAGCAACCAATTGCTGTTCCTTAATTACTTACCTGATTTACATGAGAAAACGCTGTTCGAAGCTCACGAACACTGGGGGGTTACACATCAAAAGTACCCCGAGCGAATAGATTTAGAAATGAATTCAACGTCTTCCAGAGCACTTCGCATCGGCTTCGTTTCGGCTGATTTTTGCCGCCATCCGATCAGCTACTTTATCCTGCCGGTTCTACGCTATATCCCATCAGATAAATACGAAGTTTATTGTTACTCGAACAGAGCAATGGAGGACGATCTAACGCAAGTGGTAAAACAACACTGTACTGGATGGCGGAAAATTGTACATGCTAACGATGAAGAGGTGGTTACTCTCATTCGTGGGGATCAAATTGACGTTTTGTTTGATTTATCCGGCCATACTGATGGCAACCGACTAACAGCATTTTCCCTAAAACCCGCCCCACTACAAATAAGCTGGCTAGGTTATCCACATACAACCGGCATTGATGCAATGGACGCTGTACTCAGCGACGCAATTAATTTACCGGAATATATCCATTGGATGTTCACTGAAAAAATTGAACATTTACCTCACTCAAAATGTTGTTATGCAGCACCGGATTACGCACCAGCAATTGGTAATTTACCCGTTAAAGATAACGGATTCGTCACCTTTGGAAGTTTCAACAACCCCGTCAAACTGAATAAAAAGATATTCACTTTATGGAGCAAAATACTACAGCAATGCAAAAATTCGATACTGATACTCAGCTGGAAAACCCTGTCTGATCGCTCTATCGCCGAGCGAATCATTGCCGAATTCAGTAAACACAACATTGCAAAGAAACGCATTAAATTGCTCGGAGGCACGCGCGCTCACGAACAGGTTTTTATCGACTACAACAGGGTCGATATTGCGCTTGACACCTATCCATTCTCTGGCGGCCTCACCAGTTGTGAGGCGCTTTGGATGGGGGCCCCGGTGATCACTTTGGCTGGCAAACGACCAGCTTCCAGACAAACTGCTGCCTTGTTGGCAGAGATTGGCCTTGATGAACTAATCTGTTTTAAACCGGATGAATATGTAGATTGTGCTGTAAACCTTGCAAATGAGCCGTTAAGATTACAGAAAATCCGTGAGTCACTTCGTGCTGATATAGCCGCTTCCAGTCTGGGGGATGGTGAAAAATTTACTACTGATTTCGTACAGACTATTACCCGACTTTACAATAAAAAGCGACAATTATTGACATCTGCGGGTTGAAACCGCTTACACCCTATACCACACCAAAATATGATTGTTATGCGGTAATTCAATAGTTTGCTCAAGTTCCAGATGTGCCATTTTTGCTAACCGTTTTAAATCATCCACGTCTCGCACACCACTAACCGGATTTCGCTGTTTCAGCCAACCGTCAAATTGTTGGTTACTTGAGGTGATCTCACCAGCAAAACTGAAAGGGCCGTAAGTACAAAAATAACCACCCTTTTTAAGCATATCTGCGAGGCCGCTGAACAAACATTCTACATGCCACCATGACATAATATGCAGCGTATTTGAGCTGTAAATAAACTCCACACTTTCAACAGGCCAGTGCACTTGCCCGACATCAAACGCCAACGGTTGTTTCAGGTTCGACAGATTTGCATCCGTCACCCAGCTTTCAATGCCTGGAAGGTTCTCTACAAGATCACTGGGTTGCCAGACAATATCGGGGTACTGCCTGGCAAAATAGACAATTTGTTGACCAGTGCCTGAGCCTATCTCCAATGCCTTTGAAACACCTTGCAAATAGGGGCTGAGTATGGGCAGTACAACTGTTTTATTTTCTTCAGCTGTATCGGCAAAGGGTTTCACAATACTTTTATATCCTGATGCATTACTACAAACGAAAATTTCCGACCATGCTAACAACCTTGTGCGAACACGCTTTTAATAAGGGGCTCGCACAAGATTTAGACATGAGTGAGGTTGCCGTAAAACTGCATTCTATTCAGTTTATTTATTTTTTAATGTCAGCGCCAAAAAGGCCGGATTGCCTTCACGTTGAATGAGTATCGGGAAGGATTTACCTTTGGGTGCTTGTTTTATCAAATCACGTAATTGAGAAACACTGGTGACTGGCTCACGGTTAAAGGAGACCATCACGTCACCTTTGCGAATCCCGGCAACTGCAGCCGCGCCATTTTCATCAACCTGCAGAATTGCAATACCGTTGTCAGAACCAAGCTCTTTTTTCTGTTCCTCGGTCAGATCTTGAACGGTCGCGCCCAGGCCAGAATCATCCGCCTTTGGTAAACTTGCATTTTTGCTTTTCCCACCCTCATTAAGCTCACCAACAATTACTTCAATCGTTTTACGTTTTCCTTCCCGCATGATCACAACAGGTACAGATTTGTTGACTGGTGTGGAACCGACAAGAGGTGGGAGATCACTGGAGCGACTGACTGGGCTGCCATTGAATTGAAGAATAATATCACCTACTTTCAAATCAGCACTAAGCGCCGGGCTATCGGGTGTTATCTGAGCAACCAAAGCGCCCTCTGGCTTAGTTAAACCAAAAGACTCTGCCAAGGATTGATCGACATTTTGAATCATCACACCTAACCAACCTCGACTTGCATAGCCTTTTGATTTCAGTTGTTCCACGATATCTTTTGCTACATTGATTGGAATGGCAAAAGACAAGCCCATGTAACCACCTGAGCGGGAATAGATCTGTGAATTTACGCCTACCACCTTACCGTCAGTATTGTATAGCGGGCCACCTGAATTGCCTGGATTAACAGCAACATCTGTCTGGATGAACGGTACATAAGTATCATCTGGCAAACTTCGGGCAACGGCTGAAACTATACCCTGGGTGGCCGTATACTCAAATCCGAAAGGTGATCCGATAGCCAACACCCACTGACCCACTTTTACCTGATCTGAATCACCAAGTTCGGCAATGGGCAGATCATTTGCCTCCACCTTAATGAGCGCTATATCGGACCGTTTGTCTGCGCCAATCAACTTGGCTTTATAGCTGCTACGATCCTGCAAACTGACGCGTATGTCGGTCGCTTCTGCGACGACATGCGCGTTAGTGACAATATATCCATCTTCAGAAATAATAAAACCAGAACCGAATCCTTGCCCCTTTCTTCTTTCAGGTTGGGGTGCATTGGGCATTTGCTCGAAAAATTTACGCAAAAACTCCGGTATTTGCTCGGAATTGAAATCTGGCAACGCCCCTCTTAAGTCTGCGGTTTTACTTTCTGTAGTGACAGAAATTTTTACCACTGTTTTGCCATTTTTTTCGACCAACGATTGAAAATCCGGGAGCGAATCGGCCTGCAAATGGGTACTGAAAAGCGTGAATAAGGTTAACAACAATACCCAACCATACGATTTTACGAGTAGACTGTACCCAACGGATAATGGGTTACGCTGGTTATTGACTTTTAGTTTTTGCTGATCGTGTACCGTGTTTAAGATCATGTTTTACTCCAAAGTTTTAAAAATTTGTTCTGATGCTAATGACATAACCCGGTATTTATTGGTTGCATTACAAATCCGTCATTACGTATTGGCTCACCTGTAGTTATTATTGGGGGCACTATGAGAATATTACTAGTCGAAGATGATATAGAAGCTGCGAGCTACCTGGTTAAAGGTTTAACTGAAAGCGAACATTCTGTCGATCATGCCGGAGACGGAGAGCTCGGTCTTAAGCTGGCTACAGATAACGCCTATGACGCCATGATCATAGATCGCATGTTACCAAAAAAAGATGGTTTGACATTAATCGAAGAACTACGCAAAGCCGGTAATAATACGGCTGTGCTCATTCTGAGCGCCCTGGATGATGTTGATGAACGGGTCATGGGGTTAAAGGCCGGTGGTGACGATTATTTGACCAAACCCTATTCACTGAGTGAGTTAACAGCACGCCTGCAAGCGCTGGTTCGCCGTGCGCAAACTCATCATTCAGGAACAGTTTTGCAAGTAGGTGACTTAACACTTGATTTACTACGCCATAAGGTGACAAGAGCGGGTCAAAACATTAACCTGCAACCACGTGAGTTTCGCCTTCTTGAATACCTTATGCGACATACAGGACAGGTTGTTACCCGCAGTATGCTGCTGGAGAATGTTTGGGATTATCACTTTGATCCACAGACTAATGTTATCGATGTCCAAATCAGTCGCTTACGCAGTAAAATTGATAAAGATTTTGACAGTGAGTTATTATTAACCGTCCGTGGTGCGGGGTATAAGCTACAGGAAGCCAGTTAACTGACTGCCAATAAGCTTCCAAGTCGTTGAAAGACATAACATCGTGATCCATTTTTTTCATTTGAGGCGAATTATCACCTATGATTTAACTAGGGGCCGTTCGCAGTTAATTTTACCGTTTTGCCGGCACTCATTTTTCATTCAGTAAGGCGGGGCAAGAGCCATGTGGCCGATTCACATAAGCGAGTGACAACGCCGCCGGGTGGAAAATGCCTGAACACTATTCAGCTGAATTAGATGAAAATGAAGAGTCTACGCAAACGCCGTGGCAGATTCAGCGACGGCGTTTGTTTCGCACCTCGGCATTTCGGCTTGCCGTTCTTTATGCCATTCTCTTCAGTCTGCTGTCGGCGGCCACTCTCGGTTTTATTTACTGGTCAACACGTGATGAGATAGAATCCCAGGTCGATTCCAGATTGCGCCTGGAAACAGACTATCTGATCAATCTCTATAAGTCGGGCGCGCTTGCCGAGCTGTTGGATGCGATTCAGCGACGTAACCAAATCGACACCTATGGTCGTTTTTATTACCTTGAAAGCGGAACCAGCGATGAGCTTAATGAACCCGATTCGGATAAACCGTTAAGACTCAAATCGGTACGAACTCACAGTACAAAAAACATGGGTGAAGTTGTCGATCTGCCCCCTGGCTCCTCCCGTGCTTTCAATCCGGTTCGCGTCGCAGTTACCAGTATGTCCAATGGACTCAAGCTTACCATCGGGCATGAGATCAGTGATGAAAAGGCTTTGCTTGAACATACCTTTGGTCTGGTCGCCGGTGCAACCGCAATTTCACTGATTTTCGCCATTATCGGTGGCGGCTGGATTGGCTTGAGTGTGCTGCGTAGGATTGACTCCGTTAACCGTACTGCCAGTGAAATTATGAGTGGAGATCTGGGTCAACGTATTCCTGTTACCCATCGCCAGGATGAATTTGATGAAATTGCGATTAAGATTAACGCTATGCTTAACCGCATCGAAGATCTTATGGAAGGCATGCAGCAAGTGACCAATAATGTTGCCCACGACCTGCGCAGCCCTCTAACCCGATTGAGAAACCGACTTGAAGTGACCTTGCTCGAAGACCGTAGCAACGAGGAATACAAACAAATTCTTGATGAATCCATTCAAGACGCCGACACCTTAATCAGCACCTTTAACGCCATGCTCAGCATTGCCCGGCTGGAAGCCGGTATAGATCACGCAGAATGGAGTAGCATTGCAATAGGTGATTTGATCGAAGAATTAGCTGAACTCTACGAGCCGGTCGCCGAAGAGCAAGGTCAGAGTTTAACCACAGATATTCAAAGCAACCCCATATTATTTTGCAATCGCCATTTAATTGCCCAGGCAATTACCAATTTAATTGATAACGCCATGAAATATACGATGGAGGGCGGCAAAATCAATGTTTCAGTATCGGGTGATGACAAACAGTTTTTAGTTATAGTTGCTGATAATGGTCCAGGTATTCCGGCAAAAGAACGGGAACGTGTGTTAGAGCGCTTTGTTCGACTCGAAAACGAGAGAAATTCGCCAGGAAACGGACTCGGTTTGAGCCTGGTAAAAGCGGTCGTGTCTATTCATGGTGCAAAACTCAGCCTGACCGACAACAGCCCAGGACTGGTAATTACACTATCTTTCGGTAGAAGACGCGGCCAGGAAACTAAGGACAAGTTTAATTCTTAAGTTTACTTTCCACCCAAAAATCCAGGTAAAACCAATTTTCTTAACCATCAGCAAGTGAAATCCATTAATAAATTCTATCAATCCGTGATCTGTGATCCTTGGGGTTGGACTTTATAAAGCCAAAGTGTTTTCGAGCCATCAATGCGGGGCGCCGCAAGAATAGAGATAGGCTGTCCTTCTCGAAATGGATTTAATAGCGCTACCTGCCCTGTTTTAATACGTATACCTCTTACACGTTTTGGTGTATTAATCCACAAATAGTACTGACTGCTATTGTTCGCATTAAGACCACTCAGCCCCTTAAAACTACCGTTGATTAATTGTGACTGTTTTTCAATTATCTTACCTTTCGCTTGCCTGCTCTCAATATTGAAGTAATAGATGAGACCAGCAATCAACATCATCGCTGGCAGAGCAGTCAGAATACTGTATAAGCGATTGGGGGGCATGTATATTTGAAGAAGTTATCCGTTATGGAAAACGATTTTTGTGGACCAATACATTAGTGTAAACTAATTGAGAAAAAAATCTGGTTTGGCAGAGGAAATATAACAATGACTATGAAACTGATCATCGGCAACATGAAATATTCTTCATGGTCACTGCGACCTTGGCTGGCAATGAAAGTCAAGAAAATAGAATTTGAAGAACAGCTTAGCTCATTTGATATGAGCAATAATAGTCAACAATTTTATGACTTCTCTCCCTCTAAAAAAGTGCCAGTACTTAAGCACAATGCGCTGACAGTATGGGATTCTATGGGAATATTGGAATATTTGGCGGAAATTTATCCTGAAAAAAAATTATGGCCTGAAGATCAAACTCAAAGAGCTGTTGCACGCTCAATTGCCAACGAAATGCACGGCGGATTTCCTGCAATACGAACGGAATGCCCAATGAATATGGCCCGAACGCCATCATCGATTGATTTAAGTGAACTCTGCCGGTGGGAATTATCACGCTTAAACGCAATGTGGGAGACTGCATTGAATGAAAACGGTGGGCCATTTCTGTTTGGCGATTTCACAATAGCTGATGCCATGTATGCACCAATGGTTAGTCGCATAAGAACCTATAAATTAGGTAACAATAATGCTATGGTTACTTATGCACAGTCCATCGAGAATTTGCCTGCCTATCAGGAATGGATGAACAAAGGCATTGCTGAAACCTGGGTCGTAGAAGAGGTGGAGATTTAAAAATAAATAACCCGTGGATAAAAAAGTAGTCTCAAAACACATCACTCATTACTGCCATATGCAGACACCTGTAGGCCCACTAATGCTGGCAGGATGTGAAGCAGGTTTACGCCTGATAAACTTTCCACAAGGTTCACAGGCGAGAAAACCACTAGAGCTTTGGCAAGAGAGTAGTGAACTGTTTAGTGCTGCCAAGTACGAACTCAATGCCTATTTCAATGAAAAGCTGACGCATTTTTCTATACCCGTTATTCTTGAGGGCACCATTTTTCAGAAGCAGGTTTGGCAGGCTTTGCAAAACATTCCCTTTGGCCAGTTAGCCTCTTACGGCGAGATTGCCAAATCCATTGGAAAGCCAGGGGCTGCAAGAGCAGTCGGCGGCGCCAACAATGCCAATCCACTACCTATTATTGTCCCTTGCCATCGCATTATCGGCGCGAATAAGTCCCTTACTGGTTTTGGCGGCGGTTTAGGCATAAAAAGATTTTTGATTAATTTAGAAGCACAGGTGACTGTGAGTGAATTTAGCCTTCATTAATAATCATCAAAAAATTTAGATCAGTAAGACCTTTCTCTCTGTAGCTCTAATACAAGCTGGCATCTGACGCTACTAAATCAGCAGGATCAAGATTCAAACACAACTCCCAGCATTTGGAATTACTTTGTACTTACTAAGGAGAACGGATTTTTTATATCAGCTGAACAATGTGAGCAAACTGCTGTCGTAGTTATCTTGTGACTCATAATAATCTGTAAATCATGTGCTTCTACATTTTACTTCCATCTTTGTATGAAACACACACTAGCACTCCAACAACGTAGTATTGATGGAGACAGCGAGTCAGAAAGCGCTTAGCTACTAGGCGCATAAACACTTTTTCAACTATTAAAATCTGGAGCTTCCTTTGAAATTAAAACTCAAGACTACCGCACTTTTTATCATTGCAGTACTCGTTTCCCCCTTAAGCAACGCAGAAGTTGAAGGTATCACAACCGGCGCGCAATTACAGGCAGAAGCTGAAAAACAAATTAACAATATTAGTACAGAAGAATTAGTAAAAGTCCTGGATACAGAACTGGACATGGTACTGATTGATATCCGGATGCCTTCAGAAATCAAAAACATGGGCGGTTCAATCAAAGCTGCGCAAAACATCAATATCCCGCGTGGCTGGTTAGAATATCGCGTAACCCGAGTCGCCTTAAGCAAAGACACACCCATCGTTGTTTATTGTGGAGCAGGCATAAGAACGCCTATGGCGACACTTAGACTACAGGAAATGGGCTATACCAACGTGAAAAACTATGCACCCGGATTTCTGGGCTGGAGAAAAGCTGGATTACCTGAAGCGAATTAAATCGTGTAACGCCACAATAGATCCATCTATTGCAGTTCAAAACAACTCCATGCTATTGAGCATGGAGTCGTTTTCATTACCAAAATATGAACAAGTAGCTCCATAGGTAAGATAACCACACCCGACTTTGCCACTGCCGTACTGAACTTTTCGTCCAGCCTTATAAATTTAAGCAATGCTTGTCTTACTCTACGCCCACAAATTAGCTACTGTTAACTTGCAAAAAGGTAAAAGTCTCTTCTGCCTGGAAGGGATTTTTTATTTTCGATGCAACTGATTTTCTTGCTTAATTGAAGCACTCCTGTAAGCTTTGCGGGGGTATAACAGGCAAATGCCTTTTTAGCGCTAATAATGATATTTATTTCGGCGACTTGAAAATGGAGTACACAACAATTGGACAATCTAAAAGATCTTTTCGAAAAAAATCGAGCATGGGCAAATGCCATAAAAGAAAAAGATCCTCATTTTTTTTCACATCTTGCAAAACAACAATCTCCTGACTATCTATGGATTGGGTGTTCAGACAGTCGAGTGCCGGCAAATCAGATTGTCGATCTACCACCCGGTGAAGTATTCGTCCACCGTAACATTGCCAATATCGTCGTCCACACTGATCTGAATTGTTTGTCAGTCTTGCAGTATTCTGTTGATATTCTAAAAGTTAAACATATCATTGTATGTGGCCACTATGGTTGTGGTGGCATCAAGGCTGCGATGGACACACATGAGCATGGCTTGATAGATAATTGGCTACGACATGTGCAGGACGTAAGTCGATTTAATGCGGATGCATTAAAGGGACTGGAGTCGGAATCCATGCTTGACACGCTTTGCGAGCTTAACGTTGTCGAACAGGTAAAAAATGTCTGCAATACAACAATTGTTCAAAACGCCTGGAGAAATAATCACGATCTGACAATACATGGTTGGATATATAATATTGAAAACGGGATACTGAACGATTTGATCAGTTGTATATCATCATGCGAGCAGTTGACTGAAAGGTTTGTTGAAAATTAATTCAACAGCACAGCTGCGTATCAGAGTTTGCAGGGGCACAATTCAGGGTAAAAAATACTGGCTGAAATCAGCCCAATCCTTAATCTCACTACTGTCAAGCCCAAGGATATAAAGCAGTTCCACGGCATCCGACCCATCAAATTTTTGCATGAAGGGACTCAGTAACTAAACGCTGAAGTCCACGCAGAGCCAAAAACAGGATCAGTCAGAAATCGATTGGCGACAGCATCATTTCGATGGTTAAGGTCAGCCGTCCCGTTACTCGCATTGCCATTATCGATCCGAATAAAATTGGCAACGCTTTCAATGTGGGCAACCTCTCCTGATAACTGCAATCATCACTACAAATTGAGTACTTCCTTAACAAAAGGAATAGTAAACCGGCGCTTCTCAACAACAGCAACAGCAACCAATTTAAGCAGGCTTTTATCGAGCACAGTAATTTCACGAATCTGTCTGTTAAAAATAAATTCAGCGACCTCCTCAGGCAAATGCAAACCCAGTGAACGGGCACGCATCTGAAACGCCTGCTTCACCTGTTCATCCGTTAGCTTTTGCAATTGAAAGACTGGCCCCCAGCTAAATCGCGAAACGAGGTCGGGTAGATTGAGCTTTATATCAGACGGTGGTTTATTCGAGGAGATAACTAATTTGCCGGTATTGTCACGCAGTTCGTTAATTAGATTAAACAGTGCCAACTCTCCTGCCAAAGGAAGTTTTTCGACATCGTCAATACAGACTAAATCCAAGGAATCCAGTCCAAGCAAGGCGTCTTTATCGACTATAATTTCTGCGGGAACATACGCGATGCGATGCCCAAGCTGCTGAGCAAAATGACAGCACGCCGTTAATAGATGTGTTTTCCCTTGTTTTTTCTCAGTATGTATAAAGAGCTGCTTTTCGATTGAACCTGAAATCAGAGATCGACACACGTCCAGTAAGAGTTCTTGATCTCCGGGGTGAAAGTTCGCAAATGTAATATTATCGACAAACCCAAAATGCAATGGAATCTGCCCGAGCTTGTTATTCTCGAGCATTGTTTGCAAGATCAGCCTGAATAATCAAAGAATAATTCCGCATTATCGGGAATGCGGTTGCCATCGGGCCCGACATCTGGCCTTGCTGTTTGCTGCAACCAGGGGATATTGCCTAAGCGCTGCTTCAATTGCTTTAGAGAAATTCTCGGTGAGATGGAAAACATCATACCCTGTGCAGACAAATAACTTGGGTTAACGATCTCCACACTTGACATAGACTGTAGCAAACCCGATACCCGGGTATATTTATCCGTTGTATCGACATAAGCGACCCATATCTGAGTCTCTGATGAGCCGTTAAGTACACTACTTTGGGAATCCACATTATCTTGTCGGTTCAATTGCGCGACCCATTCCATCGCGCTGTCAGCCACACTATCCAGGTTACTGGCTGTTGTCGTGAAGTTTTTATTACCCTCGAGTGATATATTTCTCCAGTTTGAGAGCCACAGGTCTTCATGCTGTTTTTTCACAACAACAGAAAGAATTGAATCAGTCTCGTAACGCGCCGACGCCGCTGTGATACGGTCACTAAAACCCGCCCTGATGTCAGCAACACCCAAAGCTTGAAGATCCTGCAAATCAAGCAATGGGAAAACCAAGGTAAGTCCTTGTTTTGTACCTGCATCAGTTATTCGATTGCGCACATCAGACTGAATTTCGCCACCCACAATTTGGCTTTGCCCATTTTCCTCAAAAACCAACCACATCATTGTGCTTCCTTCATGCGCCCTGTTTTGCTGAACACTGCCGATGTTTTGGCCTAACAACTCGCCAATTGTCTCAGGCGAATAACGCACTTGTAATACATAAGAGGCTATTTTTGATTTTCTTACACTTGGTGTTGCATGGGAATTTAGGACGGTATTGTTCTCTGCTACCTGCAGATAACTGAACTGCTCAACCATGGATTCTGCCTGACCCAACGCCTCTTTCACCTCAGGTCGTTGCAATACAGCTCGATTTCCTGCCGCTCGTTCGATGACCGCAGCCAGTCCTATTTTTGTCGCTGAGCTAAATTCCCGCGAATTTTGCCCCGAGACACCGATCTCAACAGTAAAAATATCTCCCTGTGCGCTTACCGTGTATTGATTGACCAGTGTCAGTATTAATGTCAAACAAATTGCCTGTAATGAGCAAAATCTCATTGCGAATCCTGTTAAGTCGAGTGATATTGAGTAGCGTTTTCTGATAATTCATACAAACGATTGCCAACCCTGATGCAAGTGTTTACTGAGTGAGCCTTACTAGTACCCCTGTAACGATGAATTTTTTGATGACTTCGCATAGCATTAACATCTCTTTGCAAATACTTATGTTATTGCGTTAAACAATTGGCATTCGAACAGAGCATAACGCGCACCAACGCAAAGCAATCTATAATTCAATAACATAATCATACATTAACAAGGTAGAATAGTCGCTTTGTTGAAAGCATGAAATTTGCTTTTACATAACTTTATGGGATCGGTGTTGATTAACGTTTATGCAAAAAAGTAGCTTTTTGAGGCAAAAAACTGCAGAAAAGCGCTGATTCTAAATTAAATTGTCCAATCATTATATTAATTCATGAAATATCTCAGTTCAAACCTTCAGGCCCTGTATCCCATCACCTACTGTAATCAATTCAATCTAGGAGCATCGCATTAATGCTAGAGACAATCGAAAAAAAGGGCTTGAGTTATAGCGATGCAGGTGTTGACATCAATGCCGGTAACGCGTTGATTGAACGAATAAAACCAGCAGTCAAACGTACTCATCGACCGGGAGTTCTTGGGGGAATTGGTGGTTTTGGTGGTCTATTTGAGATACCCATGGATCGATACAAACAACCTGTGCTGGTATCGGGTACCGATGGTGTTGGCACCAAACTAAAATTGGCCATTGATATGAAGCAATACGATAGCATCGGCATCGATCTGGTCGCTATGTGTGTTAACGACATCATTGTCTCAGGTGCAGAACCTTTGTTCTTTCTTGACTACTTAGCAACCGGCCAGTTAGACGTTGATACCGCAACTCAAATCATTGAAGGCATTGCAAACGGCTGCGAGCAAGCAGGCGCCGCGCTGATAGGCGGTGAAACTGCTGAAATGCCTGGCATCTACCAAGGCACAGACTTCGATCTCGCTGGGTTTGCTGTAGGAATTGTTGAAAAAGAACAGATGCTGGTACAAAAAAATGTTCAGGCGAGTGATGCCCTCATCGGTATCAATTCTTCAGGCCCGCATTCCAATGGCTATTCACTTATCCGAAAAATTCTTAAACAGTCAGGAGACACGATTGGCACACCGTTTAATGGACAGTCACTTGGTGAAGTGTTACTTGCACCTACCCGTATCTATGTGAAATCACTGCTTTCGGTTCTGGCAAAAGTATCTGTACATGCCCTTTCTCATATTACTGGCGGCGGCTTACTGGAAAACCTGCCTCGCGTTTTACCCCGTGGCCTGATCGCCAGGATTGACACCAACAGTTGGCAGCACGCCGAAGTTTTCGATTGGCTGCAAAAAAGTGGCGCAGTTTCGAGTAACGAGATGTACCGTACGTTTAACTGCGGAATTGGCATGGTGGTGGTGGTTGCAGAAACTGATGCTCAAACGGTTATCGATACCCTGTTTAATAGCGGGGAAAAAGCCCAGGTGATAGGCAGTGTTATTGCGAGTAATAACCGCCAGGATGAGGCAACAGTCATCCTTAAATGAATCACGTCAGGCAGAACACTCGCATCGCGGTGCTGATATCAGGGCGTGGATCAAATATGCAATCAATCGTAAATGCCTGCCAATCTGGCAAGATTGATGCAGAAATTGCCTGCATTTTAAGTAATAATCCTGACGCTAAAGGATTAAAATTCGCCCACGAGAGCAATCTCAATACAGTGATATTAGATCATCAAGATTTTTCAAATCGTGCTTTGTTTGATACCCGATTAATTGAGGAGCTAAACAAATTTTCACCCGACTTAATCATACTCGCAGGCTTTGAGCGAATATTAACACCTGAATTTGTTCATTCTTTTGCGGGCAAAATCTTGAATATACATCCGTCATTACTGCCCAAATACCCTGGGCGTAATACACATGAACGTGTTTTAGAAACAAATGAAAAACAACACGGTGCAAGCGTACATTTCTTAATTGAGGAGCTTGACGCAGGGCCGGTAATTATTCAAAGCATTGTTGATATCAAAGCCGATGATACACCCGATTTATTAGCTTCAAGAGTCCGCTGCACTGAGCATATAATCTACCCGGAAGCAATTTCATGGATTGTAAACAACCAGATTTACACCGATGGAGAGCGCTGTTTCTACCGAGGTTCAGTGATGATTAAGCCTGCAAAATGGTACAATGGAAAACTGACCAAACCGATTTCTTAAGATTGATTACAACAATTATGTTTATAAAAAGATTAACACTAATAACCTTCCTGTGTTTCTGTTATCTAGTGGCAAACGCCCAAACTACAGAGCTTAAGGATAATAAAAAACGTTCAAATTTAAACCCGTTTTACGTTGAATATGTAGTGGGTAATAATCTTATCAATGCCGGTATTGCAAAACTGTCTCTAAAAATGCAGGCCAACAATGAGTGGATTTACAGTCTGAAAACTGAGCCCTCTGGAATTTTTCGACTAACCGGCAAAGGCCGGATACATGAAGTCAGCATTATCAGCCTGACAGACGAACAGTTTGTACCAAAAAGTTATTCTTACAAACAAGCTGATGATAGCAAACGGCGCAATATAGATGCCCAGTTTAATTGGGAAAGCAATGAATTGACGATTAAGCGCAAGGGTGAAGAAGCGATCGAACGGCTCACCGACCCAATCCTTGATCGGCTTTCTGTTACCTTGGCAGTCATGGAGGAAGTCCGCAATGGGTTTAGCCGGGCAGAAATGCAGGTTTTGGATAATGGCAGTGTTAAAACCATGCATTTTATCAACGAAGGGGGGAGATCAATAAAGACCCGGATCGGTACATTTGATACCATTTTAGTGCGTCGAATTCGCGAAGGCAGTTCACGTGAAACACTTACCTGGTTCGCCCCTGAGCTAAACTACATACCCGTTCAAATAGAGCAGTTAAAAAAAGGCAAACTGGTTGCGAGACTTAAAATAGATAAGCATAAAGAGTTAAAATGATGTAAACCACACGGAAAGCTAAAACCGAAAGGACAGTGAAACTTGGTGCAATCAAGGCGTTAACTCTGTGACATACTTCACAAGTATAAAATAATTACATTCCCCAGTGGAATAAATATTTTGTCCAGAAATGACTGAAAATAATTTAAGGTGCCAAGACTGTCATAGTCGCCGTTGCAGACCGATGCGCTAATCTGCTAAATTTAATATTCCTCAATCCAATCAAACGCTTTCTGATCTTCCTTGCGCTCACAGCTAAACCCACCATGGCATGCAAGTAATATTTTTCTACATCGATATCACCCTCTAAATCATTGATTTTCTCAGAGACTGCTTCTGATTTATTTAATACAATCCATGCTTGATTTGCATTAATTTCAATAACCGCCATCTTGACCGTGCGAAATGTATCTTTTAGTATCCGCCCAATGCCAAGTTTGTATTAGTGAGTTAAACATCGCTTCACGTGGTTGGATTTAGACAGATATTTTTTGCGTAACACAATGCCGTGCAAGGATGCCAGTTAGTCCTGTATCACCGCCATTATTCAAAATAATACAGCTATTTCTGGATTGAAGTTCGGTTTGTATTATTTTGATAGTGGGATTGATATGTATAACGCAAATGTGGTTTTACGTTCAGTATGGCTTTGCCTGTTTTTTATCGTGATAGCAGGATTTGCCAGAACGAGTACGGCATCGGGACGGCGCAGACCGATTAACTTCGGTGGCCGATGCACAGGGAAACCGGTTTGACTCGGTGCTCGATGACAAAGGCAATCGTATCGAAGAAAAAACGCATGATAACGCGGGCGCGATAAAAAAAACAGCCCCCACCGATCGCCGTGGCTGTACCCGAGAAGGTCAAACAGTACAGCGTCAAAACGGCCAACCTGTCTGATTATGACGACCTCGCTGGCTAAGAGCCAGGACAATGAGAAAAGATGATTGATATTGAACAACTTAAAATACAAGCTCAGGCGCTTAAACTGTATGGTTTACAAGCCCATTGGCATGAACTGACACAAGAACATTATCCCTGGTTTGAGGACTTACTAAACTGGGAGCAAACGGCGCGAAAACAACGCTCACTCGAGAGGCGCCTGTACAACGCCAGGCTCGAGCGCTTTAAACCCTTAAATGAATTTGATTGGCAATGGCCAAACAAAATCGATCAACAAGGCGTACAGTCATTAGTGCAACTTCAGTTTTTAACCAGCGCCAGCAATATCATCCTGCTTGGCAGTAACGGTGTGGGAAAATCAACGATTGCACAAAACCTGGGATATCAGGCGGTGACGCAGGGCCATACCGTGTTATTGACCACGGCAGCGAATATGTTCAAAGCTCTTTTGGGTCAGCGGGTCATTGCCGCATAAATAGGCACATCTGACACAGCGGGAAACAACGTGGTAATAGGGTGTATCGTCAATAGAGATCTGTTGATTTCCAGATAATGTTGTTTTTTTGAAACAACGAAAATTAATTTGTCTGTAAAACCCATAATTCGATTTTTTTGTTGTTTTTTTGTTGCAAATTTAAAAACACTGAACTAGTATTCTTTTTAAGCTAGTGCGGAATGCGTCACATATCGTGAAACAGCGTTGCAAGCTACTATATTAAAATAATCTAAATGTATATAAATCAATAATTTATATTGTTAGTTTTAGCGAATTAGCATTAACAGTATAAATTAATTCGTCGAGGGTAGTAATAATGAAAAAAACGTTAATTGCAGCTGCTGCAGTTGCTGCAACCTCACTTGCAGTGCCTGTGGTTTCTCAAGCTGATTCACATGCAAAAACAACTTCCAAGCTGGTTGGCTCTTTGCGCTATGGTTTCGCATATGCAGATCCAGGTGGTGATGCTGACGCTGATCTTTCTTCACAGAATTTTGGATCTCGTATCATATGGTCCGGTTCTTCTGATCTGGGTACAGGTACAACTGCATTCGCTAACCTTGAGCTTCGTTTAAATGATGCACGCAATGCAAATGTTGTAAATCGTAAATACCGCGTTGGTCTTAAAGGCGATTTTGGTAAGGTTTCCTGGGGTATTCAGGATACTGCAATCGATCTAGTAACGCCTGATCGCACTTGGTGGAACGGTGGTTCTGGTTATGTAACACTTCGTAACGAGAAGCCCGGTGCTGTTAAATACGAAAACAGTTTTGGTGACATTAAACTTGCAGCCGCAATCCAGGCCGCTCCTAATGATGATGATAACGATGTAGCTGATGTATTTGACGTTGCTGTCAAGTACTCTGCAAACGGCGTAACTTTGGGTGCTGGTGTCCAGACTCAGGCTGGCAACGGCGACCCTGTTGCAAATGATGGAACAGCGTTTCAAGTTGTAGGTGGCTACAATTTTGGGGCTGGTGATATAACAATCGGTTTCGGTGTTGCTGATGAAGACTTCACTGGTGGCGCTGAAGTAACAGGTATTGAAGCTCAGGCTGCCTTTGGTGATATTTACGCTTGGTTCGGCTCTAGAGACAACGACGGTGGTGCTAACCCAACAAGGATAGGTTTGGGTTACACTCAAAAAATAGGTCCACAAGCTTTACTTTGGTACGAGTTGTTTTCTGACGACCCAGATACTGATGGTAGTGATAACACACTCGCATTCAATATGGCTCTGAAAATTGATTTCTAAATACGTCGCTTAAAAATCAAGAGTAAAACAAGCAGCATTTGAAAAAATGCTGGAACCAAGTCCGCACCGCTCTCATGAATCAGTTGAAACAAACTGCCTGGGGGTGGTGCGCAGCTTTCCGGCAATAACCCCCTCCTGTTCGGATGAAACGGCTTTATTGTCGAATGATCAAGCATCTTTTTGATCATCTAAAGAGTCCTCAATGCAGGTAATGATGTGCATGGGATGCCTCTACATTCTCAGGACTTCTCTCTTGGGCGTCGTCGCCACATTCTACGTTAGGCGGTTAGTCTCCATCCGTACCTTATTCATTTGACCTATCTATTTGTCAGTCTCGCAATAGTCTCGTTTAGACACTTCATAAAACAGCTTATATACGTTAAGCGGTTGTGCCACCGTTTGACTAATGTACTGATCTACCCGTTTTTATAGGCCCGTACCTCTACGTTACAACGGCTAAATGCTGACGCCGCGTAACGACAGGAGACTCAAACAGCACTTGCACTCATCAATCGGGTACATTCAAATATTTAACAAACTCATGTGATGTTCATGAGCCGGCTACCATCATCGCATCCAGCAGAATGGAGGGTGAACGTATATTGCTTCGTAAATCGAGGGTATCGCCCACTGCTACAATACCCATAAACATGTCCGCTAAATTTCCAGCAATTGTGACCTCCTGAACCGGATGCACTATCTTACCCTTTTCAACCCAAAAGCCTGAGGCCCCGCGTGAATAGTCGCCAGTCGCCAGCTTTACGCCCTGCCCCATCATTTCTGTTACGAGCAATCCACTATCCATCTCTGTCAATAAATCCGCGTCACTATAGTTACCAGAGCTTAAAGTCAGATTTCTCACTCCACCTGCGTTAGCCGTTGATCTCAGTTTGAGTTTACGAGCGTTGTATGTAGACAATACATAGCCCTGCAATACACCATCAAGTACGATGTCACGTGGCTTTCTAGCCAGCCCGTCACTATCGAATGGTGAACTGCCCAGCGCCTGAGGAATGAGTGGATCTTCATGGATATGTATATTTTCAGAGAAAATCTGTTTTTCAAGTTTGTCCAACATAAAGGTATTACGACGATAAAGTGATGTTCCACTAATCGATGAAATAAAGCTGCTTAGCAGACTGCGAGACATTTCAGCCGAAAATAAAATTGGGTATCGCCCTGTTTTTATGGGTCGTGCACCAAGACGGGCCAGGACTCTTTCACTCGCAATCTGGCCCACTTCTTCTGGATTTTGTAATTTCTGGCTCAGGCGCGATGCGCTATACCAGAATTCCCGCTGCATCTTATTGCCTTGACCAGCAATCACCGAGCAACTGATTCCATGCCGGGTACTCGGTACGGAGCCGCAAAATCCGTGTGTATTACAAACAAACGAGAGACCCTGATGACGACTCACGTTAGCACCATCTGAATTACTTATCCTGCTATCAAACGCCAATGCTGCTGCATCTGTACGGATCGCATGCTCGATAGCCTGCTCTGCATCGAGTTGCCATGGGTGGTATAAATCCAATTCAGGGATTTGTTTCGCCATGGATTCTGCATCCGCCAAACCTGCACAATCATCTTCTGAAGTGTAACGGGCAATGCCACAAGCCGCAGCTACTGCATGGCGCAAGGCACTTTCTGCAAAATCTGACGAAGATACCGATGCTTTGCGTTGTCCAAAATACACCGTTACTGCCATCGATTTATCCCGATGATGTTCGACTGTATCCACTTCGCCATTTCGAGCTTTGACCGACAATCCTTCACTTCGGTTAAAAGCGGTCTGTGCAGCAGACGCACCCAACTTTCTCGCTTCTTCCAAAACTAAAGCGCCGAGAACTTCAAGTGCATTTGTGTCAGTGTTAAAGGTTATGGATTGATTTTTGACCATTATCGAAAATTCTCCAACTCGGGAATATGTATACCTATCCAAAGTTCAATATTGTGATTTTTCATGGTATCTCACTACAGTGTCAGCTAATCTAAGCCCATGCACAAAAATAACCACCAAGACATCGAAGAAACCCCGGTAAGCAAAAGCCAACTCAAAAGAGATGCGGCAGAGATACACGATTTGGGCAAACAATTGGTTGCAATGCAAGCAAAAAATCTGCAAAAAATTCCACTACCTGACACCATTCTTGAAGCAGTGAATGTTGCCAGAAAAATATCGGCCCACGGTGGCCTTAAACGTCAACATCAATATATTGCCAAGCGCCTGCGGCAGATTGACGTATCAGAAATTACTGCAGCACTCAATAAGGTAAGAGGCCAATCTTCACAAACCAACGCGGCCTTTAAAAGCACTGAGCAATGGCGTGAACGTTTATTAAGCGAAGATAAACAAGCCCTAGCGGCGTTTATCAACACTTATCCACAAGTCGATATACAGCAATTACGTCAACTGATTCGATTCGCGCAAAAGGAGGAAACACAAAACAAACCACCAAAATATTCTCGTGAGCTTTTTCGACTGTTACGAAATCTAATCGATCAATGAACCGCCTGCTCAGATTATTAATGCTCAGCAGCCTTATCAGTGCTTGTCAATCACTGCCTGTGGACCCAATAGTTAGTAAGAATGACCGAACTGCAGCTCACCTTATAATAAATGATCAACGATTGCCGGAAATAAGCGGTCTGGCTGCCTCTACTCTGAAACCCCGTCAATTCTGGGCTATCAACGATAGCGGTAATCCCGCGATTATTTATCGACTAAACCTACAATATTCTATCGTTCAGTCTGTTCTTCTTAATACAAAAAATCGTGATTGGGAAGATTTGACTACTTATTTTGATGGTGAATTTTCCTGGATCGTTGTCGCAGAAACTGGCGATAATCTACGCCAATACGAAAATTATTTTTTGTATTTTTTCCGTGAAGACAAGTTATTATCGGCGGGACGGCAAATTTTAAAACCCGACAGGATATTGAAATTTATTTATAGTGATGGATCACAGAACTGTGAGGCAGTGGCCATTGACAATAAACGTCAGGAAATTTTATTGCTGAGTAAAAACAAAAACGGCTCAGGCGCTTATCGCTTGCCATTAAGGGATACAAAAAAAACCGATCCATTAATTGCAGTTAAAATAGCAGAACTTTCTCTGCATCCGGCTGAAAAAAAAGCACCAAATCTGGTCACTTTATTAACAGGCGTAAATCTGGATGCCATCACTGCACTAGCATTATCGACTGATAGTCACACAGCAATAATGCTGACATACAGGGGAGTCTGGATGTACCGTCGCAATTCAAATCAAGACTGGGGACAGGTCCTCGCCCGCCCTGCGATTAAGCTATCTGCGCATTCACTTGCCCAGGCCGAGGCCCTTGCGATATTTCGAGATAGATCCGTAGCTGTATTTACGAGTGAGCGATTACCAGCTCCAGTTGTACACCTTGCTTTTTAACCTAATACTAAACACTGGTTCCACCAACTGTAATTCCATCCAATCGCAGAGTAGGCTGCCCAACACCGACAGGAACACTCTGTCCTTGTTTGCCGCACACACCTACCCCCGCATCAAGCTTAAGATCGTTACCTACCATTGAAATCCGCTTTAGCGCATCCGCACCATTTCCAATCAATGTTGCACCTTTTACTGGCCGCGTAACCCTGCCATTTTCAATTAAATATGCTTCTGAGGCAGAAAAGACAAACTTTCCGGAGGTTATGTCTACTTGTCCTCCACTAAAGTTTACAGCATAGAGCCCTTTATCAACTGACTGGATGATTTCTTCAGGATCACGTTGTCCAGCAAGCATATAGGTATTGGTCATTCTTGGCATCGGCAGACTTGCGTAGTTTTCCCGCCGCCCATTTCCAGTTGAGGTAGTTCCCATTAAGCGTGCATTGGTCTTATCCAGCATATACGCTTTCAACACACCTTTCTCGACAAGCACTGTATGTTGTGAATGTGTGCCTTCATCGTCAATTGTCAAAGATCCTCGACGCTTCTCAAGCGTGCCATCATCCACAATGGTGCATTCCTCACTGGCAATTTTTTTACCTAACATGCCACTAAATGCAGATGTTCCCTTGCGATTAAAATCACCTTCCAGGCCATGACCTATTGCCTCGTGTAAGATCACGCCAGGCCAGCCTGGCCCCAATACCACACTCATATTACCCGCCGGTGCTTCCACTGCTTCAAGGTTTACTAACGCCTGACGTACCGCCTCTTTGGCAAATTCAGCTGCCTTGGATTGATCAATAAAATATTGATAGCTTTGTCTACCGCCACCACCTGATGAGGCTTGCTCCCTTTTTCCTTTGTGTTCGACTATTACGTTTACATTCATACGTACAAGTGGTCGTATATCTGCTGCCAAGGTACCATCAGAGGCAATGACCATTATGGTTTCATAGCTGGCTGACAGACTTGCAATAACCTGCTGGACTCGCGGATCCTCAGCACGTGCCACTCGATCTGCTTCCAACAAAAGTGCAATTTTCTCCGTCTCTTGCAAATTGGTCAAAGGATTCACTGCCTGGTATAAGCTACGATTCGGATGACCTTCCCAAGTCCGTATTTTCCCATTCGAACCATTTCGTGCTATCGCCCGCGCAGACTGACCCGCCTCAATCACGGCATCCCATCTTATATCATCGGAGTAGGAGAAACCCGTTTTCTCACCGCTTACCGCCCTGACCCCAACACCGCTGTCTATAGAGAAATTACCGTCTTTGACAATGCCATCTTCAAGAACCCAGGATTCCTGACTGGACTGTTCAAAATAAAGTTCTGCATAGTCAATATGGCGTAACATCATATTTGACAATGTCTGTTCGATCTGAGGCATTGTCAGTTCATTTTGTTCTAGCAAACGGCTACGAGCCAAATCTAAATTTTTTTGCATATCGAAACTCAGGTGGGTTTGATTTTCCGTTTCTGTTTCAAGGTAATTCTGTGAACCTACTCAAGTATTAGTACACTCTTAATTAGTTTTACCGGCCCCTAGTGTAGTGTCCTAGCGATTATCAGGGATTTCAGTCTCCTGTTGAGGCGTTAGTACACGGGCGAACTGAGGGTTATCCCAACTACCCGAAAGCTTGTATTCACGCCTGCCTACCTCATCAAAATTAACGCCTAAACCTTTTAGGACCTGATCAACAAGTAAAACACCCACACCAGCGGCGGCACCGCCGGAGAGTAAACCTATTATGGGCAGGGTTGCACTTAATCGTGGTAGAACAATAATCGATTGGCTATAGGTTGTACTAATAAAATCAGTAGTACCAGAACTTGTAATTACGCCGATAGGCCCATCAAGCACCATGAGTTCTGTTTCAGCTATACCATTGCCCAAGTTGATTTTTCCATTAATCTTGTCATATTTCAATCCATCTCGGGTCACATCCTTAAAATCTAAAGTTAATCTGCGTGGTATGGCTTGAAGAGCAAACAAGCCAAGTATTTTTGCCGCTCCAGGCTCTACCGCTAAAATCCGACCTTCTTTTAAATTGATATCAATACTTCCATCAATTTCATCCAAAGTGGGAGCGTATGCAGCATCATCCCAGCGAAGCTTAACCAGCACTTCACCCTGCCCATCGCCAAGTGCATCTTTAATCCCTATTGCACTCATTCCTTGACCAATATCATCGCTTTGAATCTGAAAATTAACTGCTGTTCTATGCCCCGATATCTTATCATTAATCCCTTGCGGATCTCTGAGTTGCCAGTGTGCATCACCGACCATTTGCAAATGATCGTGAACAAATCCCAGTACATCTATTTTCATTCCATCCAGTGCAGGTTTACTTCGAATCTGCATATCGCCCACTTCAAGCTCATCCCATATAAACTGTTCTATACCAATGTCTAGTGCTGGAAAAACTCTGGGATCGATACGATCCCCTCGTCCGTCACTTGTAGCCAAAGCATCCAGAAACCGCTTATCCAGAAAGGAAAGCCCTACGCTGACTGCTTGCTGCTTATCCCAATATGACCTCGGATATCTCATGACCCCAGCCAACCAATCCGAATCCATGCTTAAATGGATAAACTCTTCACTGGTACGAGATGAAAGTTTTGTCGGACCAGCACCTAACTTGCCAACTGATAATTGCTCAATTTGCAATTGGGCATTAACAGCTAACAATTTTCTTTTGTTCTTCGCCTTCGGTATTTTTTCAATCACTTTGGAAAGTTCATTAATCCAACCGTCAAATGACACCTGGGATAACTTACCGTATACATTCACACCATCAGGCAGCTTTTGATTATCAGGGACTGGCTTGTTAAAACCGATATGGAGTGACTGCAGCAGATGTGTATTTCTATCAATGCCAGCCAAACCATTTAATGTTTGATCATACGTAAATCGCCAGTATGTTCGCAAATCCGATTTATTGAAAGTGGTACTTATTGTCACTGGTTTTTTTGTAATTGCTATCTTTTCATAAGGCGCTGGCAACTCCAATACCGTCCCCCTCAGGAAGGAAGTTGCATTTAGAGCAATAATGACCCCCTGTTCTTTGTCTTCAGGCCGCAATAATATCAGTCTCAACGTCCATGGCGCTTTACCCGTAAACCAGTGGTCAATCGGTATTTGATAATTTTGCAACACCCGATTGGCCGCTACATTGCCTTGTACCGTAACACGAGAAAAAATTTCCGGTTTGTCTTTGTTGTAATTGGCAATCAACCTGACTGTTTCGCCTTGATACTCAGCAGTTATGCCGGAGGAACTTAGGCTATTTTCCGTAAATCGCAAAGAACCGGATACCTTCTTAAAGTCCAATTTATAGGGTTCTGAATACCAATTGCTATCGGCAAACTGCAGCTGCCCTTCTATTTCCGGTTTGCGTTGTTGATTTTTTTTCAGACGTATTTTTAAGCCCAGTGAAAGTGACAGATCACCAGTGCCTGTGGAGTCGTTAACCGCTGGCCCCAGTATCGGGCCCAGTGGTGAGTTAGCAATATAATCTAAAAAAGAAGTAACATTACCGCTGGTTTCACTTTGTACAGCAAGCAGGGGATTTTTTACATCAGCAATCGTCACAGTGGCTGATTTTATTCTGATCCCTTTGGATTCACCTGCGCTTGTGTTAATGATCAAAGATGGCCCCATAAACAGAACGTGCGCTTTTACCGCATGCACACCTGGCCATTCAGGGCGAAAGCGCATACTGCCATTGTCAATATCAAACTCAGCGCGGAAAAAACCTTCTCCATTTTTATAGGGAAACCCTTTGGCAGGACCACGGATCTCCAGGGAACCGTTCTTCAAATCAGCACCTTTAACCGATTCATTTAGCCACTTAACCAGTTTGGGTTTCATCCGCTTTACGGGATAATATAGATTCGCAAAACGAGCGTTTGCAGCCGGTAAATCAGCCTTTATGTCCATATAAAGTGGTTCACCACTGGTTTTTCGAAAATAGGCTTGGGCGGTTCCTACTATGTGCTGATTTGATAGGGACAACATTGAAGTTTGTACCTGCACCTCGGATTCTGTGTAAGTAAAGCCAACTCGTCCAGAAAATTTATCCCAATGTAGGGTGTTGGCAAACCAAAGCGGAATATCCAAGCTCAGATTATGCGAATCAATATCCAGTTCACCCCTATTGTTTCGCACCAGTAATGCGCCATTCAGGCCCTGTAAGCCGGGATACTGATTAAATGCGGATGAGGACAGATCGAAAAAGTCAGCTTTTGCAGAAATATCAGGAAAATCCGATGCTTGTTTATTGATATTCACGTGCCAATTTTGTAGTTTTCCCGATGGTTTTCCTGACTGATAGGCAGTAACCACTTTCTCTAAACCGGGCAGCCCTTCAAGAACATCGACTAAACCAGAAAAATCCTCCAGCTTAAGCCCAGGACCAAAAAAATCTGCTTGCCAGGAGGCACTGTTTTGTGCTTGAATTTTGACTGTTCCCTGTGCAATATTCACAACCCGTGTTCCAATTGTCTGTTTCAGTCGATGCAGATTCAGTTGAGTATGTTGTTTATCGCGTTGCAGGCTCACATCGGCACTTAAGCCATCTGAATGCCAGCGCTTGTGAGTTGATTTATTCAGAAATTCAGGAGATTTCAGATCTGAAATCACGCGTAAGCTCTGCAGCTGCTGTTCACTCCACGTTCCCCATAAATCAAGCTGTCCGCTTCCCGACACACTAAGGGGCAGAAATGAGAGAAAATCAGAATACGCCTTTAGCTCGGCGTTATTCATATTCAGGGTAAACTGACCACTGGATTCTGTGATAGACGCACGATCCCCAATAAAATCTGCACCTATTCGCAACGGATCATTACTCAAACCAGGGAGACGGACATCAAGCCTGATTTTATGTTGCTGAGCGGTATTAACGGCACGAATATTCAGATCGCGCATGTCCAGGGAAAGATTTTTTTCACGATAGTAAAATTTTACTCGTGAATTCAAAAGGGCAACCTTATCAGCATTCATCAACCAGCTTAGTACATCCAGATTTTCTGATTTCTTAGGTTGGCTGCCATCAATCTCAAATCCATAGACCCGGAGTATTTTGTCTCCCAGGTATTCCACAGACAGATTTGCACCATGGAGAACCACTTCGTTGATTTGCCAGGCGCGGTTGAGCCAGGATCTCCATAAATCCAGGTCGAGGTGAACTTTTTGCAGATGTACATCTTGATCCTGTCCAACACCCGATACAAGCACGACGTCATCAAGAACCAAGCTGGGGCCAAAACGCTGCCAGCTCAAATCCAGGGAACCCAACTCTACCGATTTTCCAAAATAGTTACTGACATACTCCTGTATTTGTGTGCGATAGGCACTGGCAAAAGGCAGACTGATGCGTGCAGCACCAATAATCATGGCGATAGACACCAGACATAAAAAAGCTATTAAAATGGACCAACGCGCTGTATGGCGTACTACGGTTTTCATACAGTTCGCTTAAAATTGAGTCATTTCAGATATATACCTATAGGTGGTTCCAATGTGGATTCCGCGAGTAAACTAGCGTTTTTTGCAGCGGACTGACATCCATATTTGGGGCTTGGATGCCTACTTTAAATATGGCTTATTGACAACACTTCACTTTAGACTAACACAACATCATATTGTTCTCGGGTATACATACCTTCACCTTGAAGTCGTATTGGCACGCCGATAAACCCCTCCAACTCTGCCACATCTCCAGATTGCTCGTCCATAAGCAAATCGGTTACTTCGGTAGAGGCCACCACGGTTAGCGAACTGACATCAAACTGCCTGACCTGACGAATAATTTCACGAGTAATTTCATAACAAACTGTTTCCGCGGTTTTCATTGCACCCCGACCGGAACACGCGGGGCATTCCGAAGTGAGCACATGTTCCAGGCTCTCCCTTGTTCGTTTGCGAGTCATTTCTACCAAACCCAGGGAAGATACTTCACAAATTTGAGTACGCACCGTGTCACGCGCTAGGCATTTTTCAAGGGCACGCATGACCTGTTGTTTGTGAGTGTCCTCGTTCATATCAATAAAATCGATGATAATGATACCACCCAGATTTCGTAATCGCAGTTGTCGCGCAATAGCTTGAGCCGCTTCAAGATTAGTTTTAAAAATCGTCTCTTCAAGGTTTCTATGCCCAACAAAAGCGCCGGTATTTACATCGATGGTCGTCATAGACTCAGTTTGATCAATAACGAGGTAACCACCAGACTTCAACTGCACCTTTTTATCCAATGCACGTTGTATTTCATCTTCAACGCCATATATATCAAAAATAGGTCGTTCACCAGGATAGTGCTCAATATGGTCAGTTAGGTTGGGTACATATTCCCGGCAAAATTCCAGTGCCAGTTGGAAGGTTTCCCTTGAGTCTATCCTGACACGCTCAACACTGAAGTCCTTAATATCTCTTAGCGTTCGCAGAACCAGTGGTAGATCCTTGTAAATAACATGACTCGGTAAATCTACTGATAACTTGTCACTAATTGAATTCCATAGTTTCTGCAAAAAACGCATATCATGCTCGATAGCTTCCTGACCCACTGCTTCGGCCATTGTGCGAACAATATAGCCACTGCTCTGATCACCGAGAAAGCCCTGAATAATATTTCGCAATCGTTCCCGTTCTGTTTCATCTTCAATTTTTGCAGAAACACCAATATTGTTTTCATTGGGCATTAGCACAAGAAAACGCGATGGAATGGTTAAATTTGTGGTCAGTCGTGCGCCTTTACTTCCCAACGGATCCTTTATTACCTGAACAACAACACGTTGACCTTCAACCAGACTTTCATGAATTGACTTTGGCGGAATCCGGTTTCCATTTGCATATGGCAACCGTGTAAGTGCAATATCGGATGCATGTAAAAAAGCAGCTCTTTCCAGCCCAATATCGAGAAAAGCAGCCTCCATGCCAGGAAGAACCCGCACCACCTTACCACTATAAATATTACCTACTAAACCTCGCTTGTTTGACCGCTCAATAAGCACTTCTGTCAACATGCCATTCTCAAGGCTAGCCACACGTGTCTCTTGCGGTGTTACATTAATTAGCAGTTCTTCAGTCATATTATAATTCTATCACCTCTCAAGAGTTGCCCATTAAAAGTCATCAAAGTTCAATACCTGCGATCTGACGCTAACTGATTATAGAGCTTTTAATCGGGATATTTCATGGATTTGGATGATAATTACTTGCAGAGCTAACTCAGTTTGTATTTTACACAGACATTAAAATGGATTTAAAAGGCGCTACTTAGCAAAGATCGAAAAAAATAAATACAATAACAATCAAACAGTTAAAGAAAATACTTTCAATTACCAAGTTAAGGAATATTGAAGCAAATAGTTAATATTTTTGAATTAATAGCAAATTCAGAGCAATATTTGTTCAACCCCTCCCTGTTTCACCTGCCCTATGAATTGCCTTGCCCGGTCTTCGCCTAATTCTGATTTGACCACTTCCACAACGATATAATCTGCAGACAAGCCTGTTTCTTCCTCAAAACGACTAAGTCCCTGCACACACAGGGCTGGAAGTCATTAGCTTTATCTCTCCTGATCTAACTTTATCTTTACCTGTAAACGCCTGAATACCCAGCTTCAATTCTTGCGCTTTTCTGTACTTAACCTGGGTTGCTATATCGGGTCTGTCAATCGCCATATGCTTGCCTCGCCACAGCACCGATCTGATAGTTCAACCTGACCCTGCAATAATGAACTACTCACGTGTGTGGAATCGTAGGTTTTCATCGGACTATGACAAGGATCATGATAGAGGTATTTCTGACCATGTGTATTTTTCAGATGAAACTGGGCAAGGAATGATACTTTACGCGCTGGAAACTAAAAATAAACGGCAAAAACAACAAAGGCCCTTCCGGGCCTTTGTTGTTAAAATACAGTGTACGTGTACATAACACACTGTAAATCAATATAATTTTAACGTTTGGAGAACTGCGTTGCTCTTCGTGCTTTACGTAAACCGACTTTCTTTCTTTCAACTTTTCGAGAATCACGCGTTAACAGGCCCGCCTTGCGTAACGGTGAGCGCAGCTCTTCATTATAAGATAATAACGCACGAGCTATTCCGAGTCTTATAGCACCCGCTTGCCCACTATCACCACCACCACTGACAGTAATATTAAAATCAAACTGCTTTAAAGCATCTGCTGTTTCAAGCGGTTGGCGTATTACCATATGCGCTGTCTCGCGGCCAAAATAAGCTTCCAACGCTTTATTATTTATAATGATTTCGCCAGAACCTGAGCGCATAAACACCCTGGCACTTGATGATTTTCGTCGTCCTGTTCCGTAATAGTGTTGATCTGCCATTTTGCGCAATACTCTCTAATTATCTGTATTAAATTTCAAGTGGTTGGGGCTGTTGGGCTGCATGCTCATGCTTAGGCCCAGCATAAACTCTAAGTTTTCTATACATTGCACGCCCCAGCGGATTTTTTGGTAGCATGCCTTTTACTGCCAATTCAATAATTCGCTCTGGCGCGTCCTGTTGCATTTTTTCGAAATTAATGGATTTTAAATTCCCAATGTAACCCGTGCTGCGGTAATACATCTTGTCCTTAAATTTATTACCTGTCACTTGAACTTTTGACGCATTGATAACAACAATATGATCACCTGTGTCTACATGTGGTGTAAAGATAGGCTTATGCTTACCTCTTAACCTATGAGCTATTTCTGTTGCAAGGCGGCCAAGTGTTTTACCTTCAGCATCAACGACATACCATTGACGTTTTACCTCGGCAGGTTTAGCACTGAAGGTTTTCATCCAAGACTCCAAAAAATTTTATATAATGCACGAATTAAGACCCGTGCGGGAAAACGGAGAATTATATGCCTTTTCATATAACATGCTCAAGGAAAATGAGCTATTTATCCATTATGGGATAGATATGTTTCGTTATTCTTTAATTACCACCCTCATTAACTCTAACCTATAGCAACACGGGTATTACGCACAGTACACTAAAAGTTCTTAATTTGTCTGGTATTGAAAGGGTGAGTAATTAAGATTATTACCTTCAATAGTTGAAGATTGTTCGTTAATATTTTTAATTATTCCTTATTTTACAAATAGTTATATATCTATTAATAATGAATTGATGCTGGAATAGAAAACAGCGCAGCAAATCTGCTGCGCTGAAACCATCAAGGAGGATGGAGGAGGAAACAGGTTACCCGACCAACTTAGCTGTCTAAGCTGGCTTAATAATAACGAGCCGGTAGTTAATTACCGGCTTTAAAATAAAACTGACGCGGCCATCACTGACCGCGTCAAACCCATCATAGAAGATGGAGGAGGAAACAGGTTCGTTGTCGTTAATCAGTATATTATTATATTCTAATTATCTATGTCAACACTTTTTACCTGTTTTTCTGTGTACAATCATTTCATTATCGAAACAATCCGTGATCTAGTGTAGTGATTCATACAAAGTGCACAGTTAGACGGCGAATCAAAGCTAATCTGGTACGCTGTCTGATAGCTCATAGTCATGGGTAATCTTAGCTGTTTTCTCAAGCATCCTACTGGCAGAACAGTATTTTTCAGCTGATAGTGAAACTGCCCGTTTTACACGACTCTCTGAAAGATCCCTACCCCTGACAATAAAATGCACATGGATCTTAGTGAATACCATCGGAACTTCTGACGCACGGTCAGCGGTTAAAATAACTTCGCAATCATCAATATTCTGTCGCGCTTTTTTTAGCATCGAGACAACATCAAAAGCCGTACATCCGCCCATACCCAGCAATAACATTTCCATAGGTCGTAGCCCAAGGTTCCTCCCTCCGTACTCGGATGCACCATCCATCACCACTGAATGACCACTATCCGATTCACCTACAAAACTCATATGATCCAGCCACTTAACACGTGCATGCATTTTTTTCACTCCTTTTACTAAATGTGAATCTTGTCTCAATTCGAGAGAAACAATGAAGAATCCTGAAATTCTGCCGAATAATTACACCACATACAACGAATAAATTACGCGGCTAAGTTTCGTGTGAATAGAATACTATTGAGTTGGAGATTAGAAGGATAATGCTACCATTACGCGCAATATCAAAACAGGCAGAATGGCTTGAGACATTCTTACGACATAGCCATCGAAGACAACATTCCGCTAAAACGACAATCATTCATCACGGTGATGAACCTGATACGCTTTATTACATAGTCAGCGGTTCTGTAAGTGTTGTCATTGAAGATAATGATGGACGGGAAATTGTCCTGGCCTATCTGAATAAAGATGATTTTTTTGGTGAAATTGGCTTGTTTGATGAAGAAAGCCAACGCAGTGCATGGGTTGTGGCCCGTACAAAATGCGAACTCGCTGAAATGAATTACGATCAATTTAAACGTTTGGCAAATCAGTCACCTGACATTCTATTTGCTTTGTCTTCCCAGATTGCATCACGATTAAGAAAGACGAGTACTAAAGTCAGAGACTTGGCATTTTTGGATGTTACAGGCCGGGTTGCATCTACATTGCTCGATCTAGCTAAACAACCAGATGCAATCACACATCCTGATGGCATGCAGATAAGGATTACCCGACAAGAAATTGCCCGCATTGTGGGTTGCTCACGAGAAATGGTGGGGCGAGTGCTAAAAGAACTCGAGGAACGTGGGTTAATACATGCCCGAGGCAAAACCATGGTCATCTATGGCACTCGTTAGGCCCGAACCACATTAAGTTATATAATCTCGGATAAAAGGTTGTCTCTATGGAACAGAGGCTGCCTTTTTAGTCCGTACCTGATTGCTGGTTAAAGAACAAACTACGAAGATGTTCGCCAGGATCGTCGTGGCGCATAAAAGTTTCACCTACCAAAAAACAATTGACATTATTGTTTCGCATTAAGTGAACGTCTGCGTGCGTTAGGATGCCACTTTCGGTCACCAATATTGACGATTCCGGCACCATAGAAAGCATGTTAATCGTAGTGAGCAACGAAACTTCAAATGTTCTCAAATTACGGTTATTAATGCCAATCATTGCAGGTTCCAAGTGCAGAGCCCTCTCCATTTCTTTCTCATTGTGAACTTCAATTAGAACATCCAACATTAGTTCTTGTGCAACGCTGTTAAGTTCCTGCATTTGTGTATCCTCAAGCGCGGATACAATTAATAAGATACAATCTGCTCCAATTACACGTGCCTCCATTACTTGATAGGGATCAATAATGAAGTCTTTACGGATGACTGGTAAATCACAGGCATTTCGTGCTTCAATCAAATATTCATCAGCACCCTGAAAAAAATTGACATCTGTTAATACTGAAAGGCATGCTGCGCCACCTTTTTCGTAACTCTGTGCAATTTCTCCAGGTACAAAATGTTGTCGGATGACTCCTTTGCTCGGTGAAGCTTTTTTAATTTCCGCTACTACTGCTGGTAGGTTATCTGACAGCTTACGTTCAATTGCAGCACAAAACCCCCGTACAGATGCAGCTTCAGGCAACCTGTCAGTCAATTCCTGAAACCCTATCAGTTTTCTCCGTGCTTGTATTTCCAGGGTTTTTTGCGCAAGGATTTTTTTCAATATGTCAGGTGTACTATTCATGTTGATTAAAAAGAGTTAGACTTTTTAATCAAGGCGTCCAAGCGAACCTGGGCCTCACCCGAAGCAATCACAGCCCGGGCCTGGTTGATTCCAGAAGACAGGTCATCCGCAAGACCAGCAACGTAAATGGCCGCACCCGAATTCAGTAATATTGCATTTAGAGCCGCTCCGGCTTGATTTGCCAAAGCGGATTTAATCATGCTAAGACTTTCACTTACATTGGCAACCTGTATTTCTTCCAATGGGTGTAACTGCATCCCAAAATCCTCAGGACAAACAGTGTACGCTTGTATTTTACCATCCTTTAATTCTGCACAATATGTAGGTTTTGCGATACTGATTTCATCTAATCCATCTTCTGCGTGAACGACAAGCACATGCTCGCTGTTTAGTTCATGTAATACACTAGCCATAGGTTGTAGCAATGTTTTACTAAACACACCCAGTAAAAGATTGGGTGCTTCGGCCGGATTTGTCAATGGCCCAAGGATATTAAATATCGTTCGAATTGACATTTCCTTGCGCGGTCCAATTGCGTGTTTCATAGCACTGTGGTGCAGAGGTGCAAACATAAATCCAATACCAATTTCTTCAATGCAGGTTGAAACTTGATCCGCAGTAAGCTGTAAGTTTACTCCTGCTTCTTCCAGTAGATCAGCACTACCAGAAGAACTGGATACAGCTCTGTTACCATGTTTGGCAACCGTGCCACCGGCAGCTGCAACAACAAAGGCAGAGGCAGTGGAAATATTAAAAGTATGTGAAACATCACCTCCGGTTCCGACAATATCAACCAAATGTCTGCTGTTTACTTTTACTGATGTCGCCAACTCCCGCATCACAGATGCCGCTGCCGCGATCTCTTGAACGCTTTCTCCTTTAAGTCTTAGCGCAACCAGAAAACCACCTATTTGAGCACCCGTTGCTTCACCTGTCATTATTTGCTTCATTACATCACCCATCTGTGATGAAGAAAGGTCTTTTCCCTCAATGACAATGGCCAGTGCCTGTTGAATATTCATTATAATCTCTCAGTTATCAGTTCCTGATCAATCCAAATTGCAGGTATAGGGTGTGATGTTTTAGTTAACACCAATTTTTCATGAATTAAGTAAAAAGTTTTGAATCAAATCGTGTCCATGTTGTGATCGAATCGATTCTGGATGAAATTGCACACCCTCTATAGCGAGATCCTTATGCCGAATACCCATAATTTCGTCAACACTGCCATCCTGGTTTTGGGTCCAGGCTGTTATTTCAAAACAGTCGGGCATTCCCGCCTTATCGACAACCAGCGAATGATAGCGGGTGGCTCTGAATGGCTTAGCAAGATCTGCAAAAACCCCTCTACTTTTGTGATAGATATCCGAAACCTTTCCGTGCATGATTTCACTGGCATGGACGATGGTACCGCCAAATACCTGGCCAATACATTGGTAACCCAGACAAACGCCAAATATAGGCACAACACCCCCCATCTCCATGATAAGTTGCATTGATAATCCGGCGTCATCCGGCTTACCAGGGCCCGGCGAAATCATAATTTTTGTAGGTGCAAGCGATTTGACTTCAGTCAGGTCAATTTCATCATTTCGCTTAACTACCACTTCCTCGCCCAATTCGCCAAGGTATTGAACCAGGTTATAAGTAAAGGAATCATAGTTATCAATCATTAATAACATACTCACCTCCATGCAGAAGTGTTCTTATCAAAAAAAGGTTATCAGGGGACTCCATTTTAATCATTATTATCTGTGCGATCCGTCTAACCCCGCTTCCGCCATACTGACTGCTTGAAATACAGCGCGGCCTTTGTTCATGGTCTCTTTCCACTCAAGATCTGGCTGTGAGTCGTAAACAACGCCCGCTCCGGCCTGAATGTGCAACTCGCTATTTTTAATTACTGCCGTTCGAATCGCAATTGCTGTATCCATATTACCCGACCAGGATAAATACCCCACCGCGCCAGAATACACACCACGCTTTACGGGTTCCAATTCATCGATAATTTCCATCGCACGAATTTTTGGAGCACCACTGACAGTTCCTGCAGGGAATGTTGCGCGTAACACATCAATGGCTGACAAACCTTGCTTCAACTGCCCAACCACATTTGATACGATATGCATTACGTGAGAATAACGCTCAATCTGCATCTCATCAGTGACCCTCACTGTGCCGGTAGCACTGACCCGCCCGGCATCATTGCGACCCAAGTCAATTAACATCAGATGTTCCGCAAGCTCTTTTGGGTCTGCAAGTAGCTCTGCCTCCATGGCAAGATCTTCTTCCTCATCAATACCTCGACGGCGTGTCCCGGCGATGGGTCTCACGGTTATTTGGTCATTTTCGAGTCGAACCAGTATTTCAGGAGAAGAGCCAACTATCTGAAAATCATTTAAGTCCAGAAAGTACATGTAAGGAGACGGATTCAGACTGCGAAGCGCCCTATACAAATCCAGAGGCCGCGAATGGAAGGCAATACTCAACCGCTGAGACAACACTACCTGCATAATATCACCATCGATAATATACTGACGCGCCTTGTTTACCGCTGCTTTAAATTTACCTTCGCTTAATCCAGAAACAAAATCCGACTCTTTAATCACACGTGGCCGGACAGCAGGTGTATATCGTGGAGCTTTATTACGCAGATCAAATTCCATTTGGGTTAGGCGTATTTCAGCCTCTTCTACTGAGTTCTCATCAGAATGCACCACCATGTAGAGCTTTCCTGCCAGGTTATCAAATACGACTACCTCATCAGACACCATAAGCAAAATGTCTGGATTCCCTAACGCATCAGATTTTTTTTTATTTGCCAGAGAAGGCTCAATGTAGGCAACGGTATCATAGCCAAAGTAGCCCACCAAACCACCTGTGAACTTGGGCAAACCATCAATTGAGCGATGGCATGCTTGAGCTTGAACCCTTTCAATCCAGTCTAATGGGTTATCAACTTCAAAGCTGAATTGACGCTGCCCATGGGTTTCTATGTCTATACGCTTATCAAAGACTTTAATTACGGTACGACAAGGAAGGCCAATGATTGAATATCTTCCCCATTTTTCACCGCCTTGAACAGATTCGAACAGAAAAGAATAGGGTCCTTCTGCCAGTTTCAGATATGTCGAAAGAGGCGTGTCCAGATCAGCCAGAATTTCCCGGCTATGAACAATGGTTTTCGTACAGAGTTCGGCGTAACTTACAAATTCCTCGGGTGTCATGCTGTTTCCTTCATATCAATACTTTAAAAAAGGCGTAATACAAACGTACTAGCGTCGCCAATCATTTCGCCAAAACAGCATTGTTATAAAACAGCAAGTCATCATCAATTTTGCAACACTTTAGAAAACCAAACAGATACGATAGGCATATCCTAACAAGAAATTCGGCATCGAAACAGAAGTTTTCGGCAACCTTTGATTCACGTCCTTCAATTTCTTGCTAATATGCCTATTACTAAACCAGTCCGACTCTACTCATGCCGATATGCTGAGATCAAAATGACAATTATCCATCAGAATGACCTGATTGACAGTATCAGTGACGCCTTGCAGTTTATATCCTACTACCACCCAAAAGATTTTATTGATGCTATGCACAATGCCTGGCGCAGAGAGCAGTCAACTGCTGCAAAGGATGCTATTGCCCAAATCCTGGTTAACTCCCGCTTGTGTGCAGAAGGCCACAGGCCGATTTGTCAGGATACGGGCATTGTCACTGTATTTATTAAGATAGGGATGGATGTGAGTTGGCAAGCAAGCATGAGCATCACTGCAATGATCAATGAAGGTGTTCGCCGTGCATATAAAAATCCGGATAATCCGCTGCGGGCATCTATCCTGTCAGACCCGGCAGGGAGTCGAAAAAATACTGGCGATAATACACCCGCAGTCATCCATATGGAGGTCGTCGAGGGTGATAAAATCAATGTTGATATAGCCGCTAAAGGGGGTGGCTCAGAGAACAAATCCAAAATGGCCATGCTCGACCCAGGCGATGACATTGTTGACTGGGTATTGAAAACCGTCCCCACCATGGGCGCAGGTTGGTGCCCACCAGGAATGTTAGGTATAGGTATCGGCGGGACCGCGGAAAAGGCCGTTGTAATGGCTAAAAAATCATTGATGGACCCCATTGATATTCACGAGTTAAAAGCCAATGGTCCTAAAAGCCGGGCGCAGGAATTACGCTTGGAATTGTTTCAAAAAGTCAACGAATTGGGTATTGGTGCCCAGGGCTTGGGCGGATTGACGACGGTTTTGGATGTCAAAATCATTGATTTCCCTACCCATGCCGTATCTTTACCCGTAGCCATGATCCCCAACTGCGCTGCGACAAGGCATGCACATTTTACACTCGATGGCAATGGACCCATGTTACAAACACCACCTACTCTATCCGATTGGCCTAAAATCGAATGGAATGCAGGACCCAATGCCCGCCATGTTGACCTTGATACCATAACCGCTGAAGACATTCTCCACTGGAAACCCGGAGAGACTTTATTATTATCGGGTAAAATGTTAACCGGGCGTGACGCAGCTCACAAACGAATCCAATCACTAATCGAATCCGGCAAACCACTTCCTGATGGGGTCGATCTGAAAGGTCGTTTTATTTATTACGTTGGACCTGTAGATCCTGTGCGTGACGAAGTTGTTGGCTCTGCTGGTCCTACCACAGCAACACGTATGGATAAGTTTACAGATATGATGCTTGAGAAAACCGGATTATTGGGCATGATTGGAAAAGCAGAACGCGGCCCTGTAGCCATTGACGCCATTAAGAAACACAAATCCATTTATCTAATGGCGGTGGGAGGTGCTGCTTATCTTGTTTCAAAAGCGATTACCAGCGCACGCATCATTGCCTTTGAAGATCTGGGAATGGAAGCCATACGAGAATTTCAGGTACACGAGATGCCCGTTACGGTTGCAGTGAGTTCCGACGGTGAATCTGTACATCAGACCGGACCAAATATTTGGCGAAACAAAATAAGTACAGGTGAAGTAAAACCTGTTTATTTCGTATAATCACTAGGAGCGTTAGAAAAGAAAATATGTCCTTACTGTTGCCATTTCTTGAATAAAACTGATAACATTTAAACAGTAACCGTCAAAGAGTAGAAAATCTTAAAATTCAGAAAGGTTACTGATTAATATTTCCGTTTGATGGAATAAATTCATGCAAAATCATACAGTTGCCTGTGTACTATTTTTTTCTATCCTTTGCCTGACCCTGTCGAGTTGTGCGGGCAATAACACCTCTGTTATTCCTGAAGCGACCCGCACTAAAGCCAGTAGTAAAATAAGCCAATGCAAAGCCGGTGATAAACAAGTAGCAGATAAATCACAATGCCTGCAGGATGATGCTGCCTGTTATCAGGCTGCCACAGGTTGGTGTACAGGCCCTCGAGGGATAACTTGCCCAAGCGGTTCAGTGGCTTTAAAAAAAGGCGAGTCGTGTCCCCCTGGTGGCAAATGCTTCAAGCTTGGCCCCAGCCTTGAATGTGCAATAAAAATAAAATAGTAATTTTCCTGTTTGATCTGTCAGTTAGAAAACAAACTCGCTATATCTGCAACGGATTCAATAATTGCATCCGGGTTTGAACTGGAAATATCCACTCCGTGATTGTATCCATAGGGAACGGCTACTGCAGCAAAACCAGCTGCCCGTGCAGCTTGCATATCATGCATGGAGTCCCCAACCATAATACAATCAGCTGGGTCTAACTCCAGTGTTTCAGCCACATATAAAAGAGGCATTGGATCAGGTTTGGATCTTGTTAGTGTATCTCCACTAACAACGAGTTCCATCCAAGCAGACAGACCAAGTGTTTCCAGCAACGGCAAGGTAAACTGCTCTGCCTTATTTGTAACGCATGCTCTGTAAATTTTTTTAACCTTCAAGATTTTCAACCCGGTAAATACGCCGGGATAAACCTTGCTATACCGACATGTATTTTGGGCATAGATTTCACAAAACAGGCTATTTGCTTTCTGAAACAGCTCAGCCTCTGGCTCCGCAGCCATATCATTGGTTAAGCCACGTTTAACAAGTCTGTCAACACCATTACCAACCCACGCACGCACAGATAACTCGCTATGAAGCGGCAAACCCATAGTCGATAACATTTCATTCAGACAGGCGTGCAAATCAGGCACAGAGTCAACCATCGTACCATCCAGATCGAACAATACAAGTCGCGGCTTATTGGGAAGCATCTTTGTCAGTCGGCGTTAACCAATTCAGCGCGCATTTCAGCGATCACACTGTCGTAACGGTTAGTATCAGAGTCATTTGCAGCACCAAAAATAGCTGATCCGGCAACAAACGTATCTGCACCCGCATCTGCAATTTGACGAATATTGTTAACTTTTACGCCACCATCTATTTCCAATCTAATATCAAATCCGCTCTCATCAATCATTTTTCTGGCTTCTTTCAATTTATCCAAGGCCGATGTAATAAAACTTTGCCCACCAAATCCTGGATTGACGGACATCAATAAAACCATATCAATTTTATCCATTACATACTTCAAGCTATCCAGCGGTGTTGCCGGATTAAAAACAAGACCAGATTTACAACCAGATTCACGTATAAGCTGCAAAGTACGATCAATATGTGTGCTGGCCTCAGGGTGGAAGGTGATATAAGTGGCGCCAGCATTGGCAAAATCCGGAATAATACGATCTACGGGTTCCACCATAAGGTGAACATCAATGGGTGCAGTGACACCATGCTTTCTTAAAGCGTCGCAAACCAATGGACCTATAGTAAGATTAGGAACAAAGTGATTATCCATTACATCGAAATGCACGATATCAGCGCCAGATGCCAATACCTTGTCAACTTCTTCACCAAGAGTGGCAAAATTAGCAGATAAAATTGAGGGTGCGATTTGATACTCAGCCATGAAAACTCCGATAGACAGTCAGTCAAATAGCTGGAGTTTAACCTTTATGGAACTGACTAATTGGTTTATTTTTCAATCTGCTTTGGAATAAATTCAACCCTTCAGAAAGCAATTAGCAGATACTTACTCATTGGCGATATAGGCCGCAATATCTTCCATTTGCTTGTCTGACAGTCCTACCGCCATTGCATTCATTGTCGGATCGTGCCGAATTCCGTTGCGATACTTATTCAGTTCGTTGCTAATGAAGGAAGAAGAACGCCCGACTAAAGCTGGATAATCCATCAGTTTATTAGCCCCTCGGTCACCGTGACACCCGCTACATCCGAGCTGGATGTATAGCTGCTTGCCTGTGTTTTTGTCGGCAGCAAATAAACAATTACTTAAAAGAAAAAGCAATAAACTCTTACATATTCTCATCAATTTGCCTCCACTACGCGGCAAAACTCGGCGCCTATGCCAGCTCAAGAGAATTGCTCACTTCAAACATTGCCAATCAAAAATAAGGGATGAATTTTATCTATACTGTTATTAGTCGGCTATTTTGCAAAAATACAAAGATTAAATATTGTTAACACTTACCTCTAGTTGTAAATCTTACTAACATATATTGATCAATAATGGCTCTCGACGGCCCGAGTGAGTCATTCAAGACATTGTTTTTAATATTATTTCATGATCTTAGTTTTTCGTAAATACAGTACGGTTGATAAATTCCTCCTTCATACCCATTTATATGCTTAGACTCATCGGATTGTGAAATTTTACCAGGGCAGAACCGAATTTTGATTTTGCAAAAACACCAGAGCTCGTATACATTAACAACATCATCTAACTACATATTGAGGTAACCCAAATATGAAATTGATAAAAGCTGCAGTGGCAGTAACTGTAATTAGCTTGGCGATGGCAACTCAAACTGTGAAAGCTGACGAAGCACTGTCACGCTCCAGTGGATGCCTTGCATGCCACGGCGTTGATAACAAAATTCTCGGACCAGGATTTAAGGAAATTGCTGCAAAGTACAAAGGGGACGCATCTGCTGCTGAATCATTATCAGCCAAGATTAAAGATGGTGGTTCCGGGAACTGGGGGCAAATTCCCATGCCACCTAACGCCCATGTAAGCGATGAAAATATCAAGACAATTGTAGACTGGATTCTCTCCCTATAACTGTGTAAAGATACAGTATTAATACTAGGGAACATTCTCAATTAATTGAGAACGGCTTCTAACTTTGATAAAGGTCTATTGTTAAAGGCTGTGAGAATCACAGCCTTTTTTTTTATTTCCCTATGGCATAAGCCAACAACTGAGGATGAATGAAGTTCTAAAGATTGTAAGCGAAGCCAATGGATACTACGGGATAAATCTTGTAACCCTTTACTTCATCTTCGAACTGGGTGATTTCTTCGTCGATATCGGACTGATCCAATCCAACTGAGTCTAGGCGTTCTATGGTGATGTCTACATCAGGCTCACCTTGCAGTAGTACTCCGAAATCACTAAAAAAACTAATTCCTCCCCCTCTGGCAGCGTTGCCCCAACCAAATCCGGCATACATTACTGTCGGGTTAAAACCAACTTCGGCGTCTACACGGCCAGCTTCTGCCAAGTCGATTACTTTGCCATTAAATTCGATAGTTCCATTAGAGGGCTTTGCACTACCATTTATTTCATTGGCGTTGGATACCAGACCGGTTGATAGTCGAAAACTCCCAGCCCATGGGTGCCAATCAAGCAGTGCAGTCAAAGTTTTAAGCTGTACTTCGCCGGCATAATCAATATCGTCTACTTTCAGGTCAAAGTCATAATTAAAGCGATTCACTCCGAGACGAAGATTAATTTTTTCACTGACATCATACGAAACTGATGCCCCTGGCCCCAGTGATCCAACTCCAATAGCTAAGCCTACTGGTGTTGCGTGCAGACTCGAACTAATGATCATAAGCCAGACAAAAGCGGCGAAGGAGGCACCTGCTCGTGTAATAGTGCTCGATATAAGATGTGCTAACGGAATCACGGTGGCTACCTCTATTTAGTTTATAGTTATTTGGTTTGTATCCTCGTTTTGGGCAATCTAATAAAATTGCGCGCTTGCGTTAATACAAACTCCTTAAAAGCCATTGCAGCCGACGATAATCTTTTATCTCTAAGAAGAGCAATATACCAGTTTCTTAATACTGGAAATCCCTCAACGTTAAGAATACAAGCACGATTGGTTTTTAGCTCAAGCCCCAATGTATGCAAAGATAGAATTGCTAAACTAAATCCCTCAGCTACAGCCTGCTTAATGGTTTCGTTATCGGATGACTCCATATTGAACTTGAAGGATACCTCTCGCATTGCGAAGTACTGCTCAATAGCCTAATGTAGAGTCTTTATCCCGGCACAATTAGCCGGGGCGTTTTTTCCTAAATCATTTGGAAAATTGCCCCCACAAACCCCACACTAAATAGCACCCCTCCCCGTCCACTTTGTGCTCAAGTACACACCCTCATGATCTCTATCTAAGTTTTAAGCCTTTTGCTACCGATAATCAGTTAACTCCATCGTTGACAAGCTAAAGCCCTCAACTTAACACTCTGGGTAACTGACAAACACTATTAATTGAAATCATCTCCTTGACATAAATTCATCAATCCTAAGCAGAATCGTGAAAGCACTACATAAAAATAAACTAAATACTGTTTCCCCCCGGACGGTACCTAGCCTGCAGCATACTCAATTTGGGACAACACAATCATCTCAATTGTCTGACGCTTTGGATTTAGACTGGTTATCACAAAAAATTGACATAGACAATGAATTTACCTGCCTGGAAATTCTTGTCAAAGCGTTAATGGTAGCCCACCAACAGTCTGCGAGTTGCATTTATATTGAACCCGAAAAATCCATAATACGATTACGATATCGAATATTCGATACCTTGCAGGAAGAGCTGATCAACGATATTGACCATAATTTCGAGTTAAGCACGATACTACAAAAACTGGGCTCTGTTGCACATACAGAAATTGACATACATGTAGGTGCAAAACTAAACGTAGTTATTGCCAGGCACCTCTACGAGATCAGCATACTTCCGCTTTTAAGCATGCCTGAAAATTCTCTGACCATTAAACTAAAGCAGCGAAAATTGTATGCACCTACTTTGGATGAACTGGAGATACCAAGTGTTCAACTTAAGCAATTACGCGAAACCATCAAAAATAAATCGGGTGTATTTATTGTTGCCGGACCTGCAAACAGCAATAAAAAATTAACGCATCTGGCCGTATTGCAGGAATTAAACATTCCCGCGCGCAAGATTATTTCAATTGAAAGCCATATCGGTCAGATCATTCCCAGAATTGCACAAATAAAACCACAACTGAATGACCCCGTAGATTTTGCGGAATGTATTTTAGATCAGATACCCGATATCGTTGGCTTGGATAAAGTACACCATCCATCGCTGTTTTCAAGATTCACTCATGCGTCACTAAATTCCATCAGTGTATTTACATGCGTTGATGCCAATTCATTAACAGGTACTGTAGAGAAGCTGCTAAGCCAGGGGATATCTTCATTATTGCTAAGCCTTTCACTCAAAGCCGTTCTAATTCAACAGCCTCTGATAAAAATTTGCGAACAATGCAAGACTGTGCATAACACCACTGAGCTTGAAAAAAAATGGATCAACGAAAATTTTCCCACAATAGAAATTATTGGCGGAAGTTTAGTTGAAGGTGAAGGATGTGAAAAGTGCCACTATACGGGCATGTCAGGCGAGTGCATGGTTTACGACTACATACAAATTAACAATGAAATGGCTGAGGCGATTCTCAACGCTGATATCGCTGCACTTACTACTGCCATAACACTGAGAAGCAATTTTGAAACTTTGAAACATAAAGCACTTAAACTGGCCTTAGGTAGTATTATTTCCTTGAATCAGGCAATGTCAGTCAGGTAAAAAAGATAACTTAAACGGATCCGGGATACCCATCAGGACATTGATCTTCTTGAAATAGTCACTAGTGCTACCAGTGACAACACGAAAACCAACGCAATATTACCAATTCCACCACCCAGCATTGGTGTCCCCGATTCCGAAATATAGGATACTTCGTCATATTCGTTTCGATATACCATTGCAATCTGCTGTGGCGCTTGTGAATTAATATCGTCAGAAGTCAAAATTGTTTTTTCTTGAATGGTCATTTTTCTACCTCAGAACCGTATAGATTTCAGGTAAATAATGCCAATTCGGTTTAGAATAATCTGTGTCAGATAACCCAATTTTTTGTTAACTATTCACTATTTCTCATCTGGACCCTGTACAGCCAGGTGCCTGAGTATATGGACGTGCTCAATTATTCCAACAAAACAGCTGAATTACGTAGGGGGCGTTCTCAATTAACTTGACCGCCCCTAGGTTAGTTAAAGGTCAAATGTATGCAAATCATATGTACCGGTCCAATAAAATATAATGGACCGGCACATGTACTCTATATCAAGAAATGTTGATGTTTGTATCGGCCTGAATATTATCGCTACCACCTTGCCCGGTTACCGCAGCATTAGCTTGGTTTTGTGCCTGCTGAACTGCTTGCTGAGCAGCTCCCATGGCACCGCCCGCACCACCCATACCATCCACAATACCTGCGCCTCCGGATGCCACTGAGTTAAGGTCCTGATCACTAACACTGCCCTGTGCTCCTGCATTACCTTGTATTGCATCACCACCACTTTTATCTGCCATTATTTTTCTCCAAAATAGTTTAAATTAGACATTTATATTTGTATCAGCCTGGGTATTATCATTCCCACCCGCACCTGTCATGGCCATATTGCCCTGAGATTGTCCTTGCTGAACCATTTCCGACGCCATACCCGCGCCCATTGCCGCCCCTCCCATACCATCCACAATCCCTGCTCCGCCTGAGGCAATCACATTTTCAACCTGGCCGCTCACATTTCCCTGCATACCTGCATTACCTTGTATTGCATCTCCACCACTTTTATCAGCCATAACATTTCTCCAAACCTATTCAGATTATTAATCGACTCACTTTCTACCTATAGTATGCGTGAAAGCTAAAAAAGCTCAGGATAGCAAGCAGCCAATACCGCTAAACAACCTGAGTCGTAAGCATATGATGCTTAAATCAAAACTTAAATTACACATTGGTACTAACACAATGACAATTATCCGACAGTGACTCCCTGAAACTAAGCCTGTTTGCAGCAAATGAATTAGCGTTGTCCTCAATGATATGCAGTTTTGTGTATGCTGGCAGATAGAACCAAAACAACTTAATTCACATTAGACGATGTTGCACAATACTTTAGTATTAGTTCCCGGAGCAGAAAAAACCTTTAGAATTTAGCTTCATTACTCATTTGGAATAGTGGAATCAATCATGAAAGCCCGAAAAATCGCACTATTCGGCGATGGCGGCAGCCCACAGGTCGCCGCACTCAACGAGGTGTTTAAATCCAAAAAAGTAAAAACACATATCTTTGATATTCAACTGGGCGGCAAGAATAAACCTGAGGTAGTCATAGACCAAAACCGACTCTCATGGAACGGAGTTGATTTCTCTAACATTGAAGTTATACATATCCGCTGCATGGCTATCAATACACCCACTGCTGTTCCACCGATAATGAATGCATCAAACTATAGTGAGCTGCGATCCACGTTCCTGCGCGAGCAAGAATACCAGAGTGTAACCCGTAGTTTTTTTAATCAATTGGCGTTACGAAATAAGCTCGTCATCAATACATTGACTCGCGCCTATGTAGATCATGATACCAAAGCCCAGCTCTACCATAAATTACGTCAAGAGGGCTTTTGTGTTCCTGATACCATCATGACTAACAATCCGGAGCAGGCCAGTCTGTTTTTCAAGAAAGTCGGTACTGCTGTGGCTAAACCATCAATTGGTATAGGCTCTACCAGGAAAGTCAACGAACATGACACTCAACGGCTTGATGAATTATTTCAATCGCCGGTACTATTTCAGGAGCTTATAGAAGGCGACACAATTAGAGTTCACATTGTAGGTGATAAAGTAGTACTGGCTTTACGAATTATCTCTGAGGAAGGGCAAGTTGACTCCCGAACCAATCCACAAGGATTTGAATTTTTTAAACTGCCTTTCGATGAGGAACAGAAAATCGTTAAAGCGACACATTTTCTAGGATTAAAATATGCGGCATGGGATATACTTGCAGCAAAAGACGGGAGATTCGCTTATTTAGATTGCAATCCAGGCCCTTTTATACTCTGGATAGGGAAGAAAAACACGCGGGCGGTTTTTAAGCAATTAGCAAATTTCATGATCGAATACGCTAAAACCAAATCCCTGGAAACGGCCTACAATGCCATTGTACCTTGTAGTAAGAGCTATTCCTGAATTGCCATCATCCAGACGCCAGCTTGCCAGGTGGCAAAGGTGCTTCGGATGCTAATGAAGGCGACATATCTCTTCCTGCAATAACATGAAGTATGGGTGGCTTCGCAGAGTCAACTCGTCCCGGCATATAAGTATGTTCTGCAGACATTTCACGAGACCAGATCAAGGCCGTTCCCGTCACATTACCTATCAACTTGCTATAAAAACTCCCGTTAACCTGGTTTCGTGAAATAAGATAATTTCTGAACGCATTGTAGGCTTTTTGATCCACCACCCCAGGCTTGAGCCAAAATTTATTCAACTCGTTCTGACAGGTTAATTCGACTCGATCATAAACAGCCCGGCCCAGAGTTTTTACGGGCGTTCCATGAAACAATGAAGACATACCCACTGTACTATTAATAACTACTGTTCCCCTGGCACCACGCAATAATGCAGGCAGATCCAAATCATGAACATAGTGCACTCTACTATTCAAACCATACTCGTGGGTCAGCTTCTTAATCAACGTTGTATAATCGGTATAACCACGATCCATCGGATGATGTTTAAATATTAAATGGTGTCGTTGGTCTGCATTTAAAGCAAATGATGCCACTACTTCACCAATAAAATGCTCAACCGAAGTAAAGCCGGAATGGGCACTTATCTGCATATCACAATGCACTTGTAACGGACACAGAAAATATTTATTATTCAAATCTTCAGAGAAATAGCGAGCAAGGTGGCGTTCAGATAATTTGTATTTCTCTTTTCTTACAAATGACAATATCCACTTACCACCCTCAAGTAAAGGGTTCAGTGGGCGGTGATGGAGGTAATTTGGAAATTTGAAAGACATTATCGCACAAGCCAGATAGTAACTTATTGCCTGCAGCACCATATTTTGAAATACATACTTTGGGAACAGCCTGGCAGTGCCATCTGCAACTATTTTTCCTGAATGCTCGGTACCCTTACCAATCACAGATGAATTCCCATTCACACCGTTCTCTTCCAATGTTATAAAATTTGGACGTATATAGCCTTCCTCAAATACAAATAGACGCACGCTCCTGCGTTCTGCAACTTTTTTTGCAACTTTATGATAAGATCGGCAATCTCCAAATAAATAGACCCTGCCGATATTATTTCTATTGAGGAAATTTTCTAAATATTCTTCCCACTCTGAAAAGCAACCAGTGAAGTCGAATGCATATTTTCCTTTATAGCAATATTTATCCCCACCATTAAAATTAATCTTAAATACATTAAATCCATTCGATTCAAGATCTTTGGCAAAACGTTGGAAGAATGGTCCAACTGGTCCCTGCAATAACAAAACATTACTGCGCATAAATAAAACCTTGGTGAAGTCTGATTATTATTTTTATCTGTCGCACCAATTTATAGATCGATAGTTGGTTATACGACAAACCCATTAATTTCTTCAAAGCAGCAATTGATGTGGGTGTTTTTGAATCATTGGAGGGAATATCAATATTTTGAAGATGTTCATTTATCAAACTCAAAATGATACTTTCTATTGATCAATTTTTTCCTCTTTAGAAAATCCAAAATCGCTCTACATCGGTAGCTATCCAACGCCACTCACTCATCAACAATCAGCCTAAACCTCCAGCTTTTTTCATGGATTGGTTCTACCCGATATCAATTTCAGTCGAAACTATTCCTGCACTTAATATTTCGACAGGTTGAAAGAAATGATTAGCTTTTTTTCCTGTATAGGAGAATTATTTACAGCATTCTTTTAAAGAAATTTCAAAGGCCGTATTATCTCCATTATTTGCATATGGTTTACCTGAACCCTGACTCAACTGACAATGAAACACTACACTAGTACCCCGTCCACGTTATATTGACGGATACAGAGCCAAGCTAAAGTGCAAAGACAAGGCACAGTGCGCAGGGAATGGTTGGCCCTTTTCAAGCGCTGTAACGCCGTATTTGTGCTTTAGCTTGGCCCCCTTTCGGGCGAGCCAGAAAGCGCTTAGCCACTAGGCGCAACTCGCAGGTAATGGTCGCTCCATTGGCAAGAGTTGGAACAACGTGGATGAGCGCTTTCTGACTCGCTGTATCCGCCAATATAATGTAGACGGGGTACTAGGTGAGTAAATGAATACCGCCAATACCCAGCCCAACACCCAAGGCAATATCCATTAATATCTTTCTGGTTTCATCTGAAATAATCGTAAGCCGTGCTTTATTTGCAGATTTTTGCGCCTTAACAACCTGCTCATCTGTTGCATCGTTACTGTTTACGTTATCAACTCCAGCCAACATGATAAGTTCCGCCAAGGCACTTTCTCCCTGATCAAGCGGGCTATGGCTTCTTAATTCCACAAGTTTGTTTACCACAAACGGATTAACATTGTAAGATCTGACCAATCGTCTATGATTACCAAGATCTTGATTTATCTGAACTAATTCATCAAATCGCTTTCTTAAATCTTCTACAGTAGTACAATTTTTTCCAAATTTTGCCTCAGCTATCTCTACCATCCTTAGAAGATCCGTATCGATCTGCTTAAGATCATTATCGGGATGCGCATTAACTAAAGGATTAAATTGCATCATGGGTATGCCTTTTGCCGCAACCTGAGCGCGAACCTCATTTGCAACGATTATTTTTTTCGACATTTCATTGATGATTCCGCGTAATTCGGACAATTCACCAACACTTAATGACTTTGCTTTCATTCAGCACCTCCATCCCGTAAAACAGCACATTTCAGGCCATCCGGCAGGAGCCTAGGTCACAGAATTAACAACAGGTACTGCGGTAAAAAAGAAGTCATCTGCACAATGGGTAAAGAAAATACAGACTGACTCTCAAAGTAGTAACATGCTTTTTTAGTCAGACGTATCAATAAATATTTCCTAAGAGGCTCTTAAAAATCCAACTTTCTTTCGCAGCCGGGATATAAAGCTTGATCCGGTTTTTCTCACGGGAGCCTCTCCAATCTGCTCAATAACATTCATCAAAGAACAAAACCTCCCGGTTTCCCAGTTTACATAACGCGGGTATGTGACAAGGCTGGTATACACTAGTGATTCAACACTGAGTTTCGCTGTCCGTCGTGGTATATTCAATCGATCATCAGTTAACCCCCATCCGGCATAAAACGGCAATCCGTAAACAGATACCGCAACTCCACGAATTAAGGCTTCAAAACCCGACAAAGACGTTAAAACACAAACCCGATCTACCTTGTCATAAAGCAGGGCGATATTAATGTCTGAGACGGTTCTATCCGCGATCAGTTTTTCTTCCATAATGTTACTTTTATTTTTCCTGCCATTTGCAACAATATCTGGATGCGGTTTATAGAGAATCACTGCATCTGTAAAATCCTGCTTTACCTGTTGCATCAGCCCCAGATTGGTTTTCCAGCGTGGCGACCCAAACGCTATAGAGGCATCGCCTTCCACCTGCCCAGGTACTAAAATTATTTGCTTTCCCTGTGCTTTCTGATCTTCGATCCATTCACTTAAACTGGAATCAATGCCATCTCCTATATTGTATTTTGTGGTTTTTGATGTAATCAGCTTATCTATAATAGCCAACGCCTGTTCAAACTGCTCATCTGTAATGCGTGCTTTATTTAAATGCACTTCCAAATCACTAGGCTGCCTGGAGTCGTAATAAATTCCTCTACGATCCAGCACTAAAGATGACGGTCTGTTCAAATCAACACCCAGACCAGCAGAGCGAACAAAACCATCCTCCATAGTGAATAATTCTCGATCTGGATATTTAGCGCGTAGATTTTCAGCTTTTCTTGCGCCCCAAACTAACAAAGAGGAATGTTTATCCGCTTTCATAAGCTGACTTGTAGTAACAAATTTGAGCTCTGTTACCAGATCTGTAGTAAATGCAGATAACCACCTTCTTTTCCAAAAAGAAAAATCAACAGCAAGCAGCGTATCGTATTTTTTTGTGACACCTCTGGATTGATATTTTAACCAATCTATAATCGCCTCCGGCGAGGTTCTTTTTTTTGTGTCAGGATGAACATAAACAGGATATCGAATCAAACTGTCAAAAACCAATTTTTCTATTGAAACTTTTGTCTCTCTTCTATCAGGCACTTCTCCTCGATCATCTGTTAAGCCCCAGCCAGCATAAAAAGGCACTCCAAAGCAAACGACTTTTTTTGCAAACAATAATGCCTCGAACCCAAGTTGCGACGTAACTACGTAAACCTTTGTGGCCGCACTGATTAGTGCATGTGGATGTATATCATCAGCCACCCATAGAAGACTGGAACTACTTTTAACTGCACCAATGGCGCTTTTCTTAATGCCTGAGACAACATCGGGATGCGTCTTTACAACAATCAACGCATCAGGATTTTCTTCCACAGCTGCGTTAAGCATTCGGGTAAAATCAACATCACCAGCCAACCCACAACTTATTGATTTATCACCTAACGTCTGATCAACAACCAAACACACGGATTTCGCAGCATCAATTTTTTGTTGTAGAACATCTGGCATATCGTTGATAGAAAGATGATTGTATTTTGACAGATGATTTTCCTTAATTGATGTTATCAAAGATTGAACTCGTCGGACTTGGCTTTGATCCAACTTTGCCTCATCGTTCAGCATTGCCTCAAGCTGAGACGGATGACGAGCATCGTAATAGATACCTTGTCGATCTATATTAAGCGACAATCTAATGCAGTCACCACTTGGATGACCCCAGAAACCCAGTAAACCATCTTCCAAAAATATCACCGATTTGGATGATAACGCGGCCACCTGACTCGCCCGTTCTCCAGATCGTTTCCTTCCCCAACCAACAAAGCCGATGATTGATGGATTATTACCTGCTCGATTTCCAGCCAGAACCACCGTTTGCCCCAAGGCTTCTTCAAGTATATCTATTGATTTAATACCCCTTGAGTAGGTCGCCAACTTCACAGACTTCTCTCCAGCTGAAACATGCACATCAATTTATAAATAAGCTTCCCAGACAACGCATTAGAGTCTTTAAAAAATAATACAGGATCAGTGATTAGTTTCGAATACAAACGACTTATGCGCGGTTTTTGTGCTCTTGACTGTTTAAATTCAGTCACTAATTTTTGATATAAAACACTGCAATCATCCATTAAATAACCTTCTGGCCAATCACTGAAAGCACTTTTAAAGCTGCCTTCTGTATCAACAAGCCCGACCACCTCAGCCTTTGGCAGGTACCAAACCAACTGCGCCAATACTCTCGGATTTAGTGATTCAGCCTGTATTATTGTATTATTCCCATCAGCTACTATCTCAACTCGCTGAATGCCAGTGTTAACAATATACATTCTGACAGACTGCAAACCCATCAGGTATTGATTGTCAGACGACAGTAGTACGTTCTGCCAAGTCAGACCAAACTCGGCATGGGCCCACCAAACAAACATCGCCAGCAGGCGGTTATCATCGCGCCACTGCTCTTGGCTGACAATCAATGCAAACAGATCTTGATGCTTCATCACCTTATTTGAACCACGCACTTATCAGCCCCGAATGCTGCAATGCGTAATCGCTTGATTGCTGCAAGGCGGTTTTATTACAGGCAATTTGCGCGAAGGAGTAACGTTTTTCATCCTTCAACTGATTTAACCCTGAAAGCCACTGCCCATCAGAATCAGCAAATAGTAATCCATCATTTTCCATCCTTTCCAGATCTGCAGTACGTGATGCAAGCAATGGCACGTTAAAAATTCCGGCCTCGATAAACTTAATCGCAGACTTGCAATAGTTAAATGGTGAATTGATCAGTGGAGCGATTGATACCCACGCCTGCTTGATAATGGAAGGAAGGAGATAAAATGGAACCGGCGTTCCTTTGTTCACCTGCGACTCAACTCCAATAAATCGATCAAGATCAATTGAGCCATACACCTCTAGGCTAATCAATGGATTTTGCTGTAAAAATTCTCGCAGTTCTTCGTTTATTTGGTAGAGGTCCTGATCATGGTTGGCAGTTCCGGCAAAGTAACAGATTTTTCTGTTCTCAATATGTACATTTTTCACCGCCAATTGACCGAATGAGCGCCACTCGGGACTCCAGCCATTAGCCAGAACATGGCACAAGGCCGAGGGGAACAGTTTTCTTATCTGTTGCTGTAGTGGTATCGTGGATACTATGAATTCATCAAATCCTTGGGCTGCTGCATAATACTGTCGTGCGGAATTTAACAAACTGGAAACACTGGCCCTACCACTTAAATGGGCCGGATGTGTCTCAAGTGATTCAGTACAGAAAAGTAAATCATCATAATCTGCAACCATACGTGAGCCAGAAAATTTGCTGAAAACGCTGTTAAGTGCTTTTCCGTATCGGGGCCGATGACAGACGACAATCTGTGGCTGAACCGTTAAAGACTCCACTTCTGAGTGGTGTACAACAGATGTGCGAATCGCTTGCTTCGACAGACTACTCGCAGGATTAAAGCACCGATAAACAACGGATGCATCTAAATGCATATTCGCTGCATCTTGCCTTGAAAAAGTAACAAAGAGTATGTGCATAATCACGCATTACACATTCATGGCAATCACCCATCCGGCGATATAGCTTGTACTAAATAACACGTTTTAATTTTTCAGTATGAAGACTACCTGCCTCTTCCAGTAATGAGTACAAATATTGTCCATATTGATTTTTTGATAGTGCGTCAGCGGTAAGTTTAAGCTCGGCATCACTTATCCACCCATTTCTCCATGCTATTTCCTCTGGACAAGAAACCTTTAATCCCTGCCTTCGCTCGATTGTTTCAATATACAGCGATGCTTCAAGCAGTGATTCATGTGTTCCAGTATCCAACCAGGCATAGCCCCGACCCATTACCTGAACATTTAAATTCTGCTCTTCAAGATAAGCATTATTGATATCCGTAATTTCATATTCGCCACGTGCTGAAGGCTTAACCTGCTTCGCCTTATCAACAACCGTATTGTCGTAAAAATACAGTCCTGTGACCGCGTAATGTGATTTAGGACGGCTGGGTTTTTCTTCAATTGAAATTGCTTTTCCTTTTTTATCGAAATCAACTACGCCATAGCGTTCAGGGTCAGCAACCCTGTACGCAAATACCGAAGCCCCGTGTTTCTGACTGACTGCCGATCGTAAAAGACTGCTCATATTACTTCCGTAGAATATGTTATCACCAAGTACGAGGGCACAGGAATCCACACCTATAAACTCCTCTCCAAGCACAAATGCCTGTGCCAAGCCATCAGGACTTGGCTGGACTTTATAACTAATCTGTAAACCCCAACGATTTCCATCACCGAGCATATGCTCGAATCGAGGAAGATCCTCTGGCGTCGAAATGATCAAAATCTGTCTGATTCCAGCGAGCATCAAGGTACACAGAGGGTAATAAATCATGGGCTTATCAAAAACAGGTAACAGCTGTTTTGATATGGCATGAGTAAGTGGATATAAACGTGTGCCGGAACCACCGGCAAGGATAATACCTTTCATTATTTATTCGCCAATTCTTGGAAAGTCGGATTCAGGAATGTTGTTCGAACAAATACAAGCGATATTTGTACCAGCCATCAATTGATGAGCTGTTATTACAATTTTTCCAAATATCAGTTTTGTAATCGATAGAAAAGCTCGTTAGTCAAGATCGTACCCGTGGGGCAATTTCTCACCATCGGTCGTGCTCATCCAGAAAATTGGCCAAGCCCTGCAAGCCAATTAAATATCCATAAGTTCCTAAACCAGCGATAACACCAACAGCAACTTTCGACACATAAGAAATATGTCGAAATCCTTCACGTTTATGAATATTGGAAATATGCACTTCGATCACCGGGATATCCACTGATTCGATAGCATCCATAATCGCAATCGATGTATGCGTATAGGCACCAGGGTTAAACACAATACCGGCAAACGGGCCCCTTGCCTCCTGGATTGAATCAACCAAGCGCCCCTCATGATTGGATTGCCGGAAATCAACTGCAAACCCGAGTGATTGGCCCTTTGCAATACAGGCGGCCTCGACATCACCTAAGGTTTCGCTGCCGTATACCTCCGGTTGACGCGTGCCCAAAAGATTCAGATTGGGCCCATTGAGAACCATAATATTTTTGGCCATTCTACTTCCTCACTTTTCCAATTGAAAACCTGAATACGTGATTCAGGATAAAATTAAGTGCCTGTTTTATCCACTATAAAATGGGATCAATAAAACACACTAAAGGTTTAGCTGTCAGAACCACTTTTTGCTCGCCTGCATCCGGTGTAACCACCATGCATCTAGTTCGTTCATCCGTTCCTACTATAAGCAACTCCCCCGATGACACAGTGAGCTGCAAGATTCCATCCTCCCCTACCTCAGACACGCCAGAGTGTTGATAAATCTGCGCCTCATTAATCTGATGTCCATCCGCATCAACCAGCGTAGTAATCAGTTGATACCTCGGCACTGTAAACGTATGGATATGTTCTACATTTCCAGGGTAAAGCGTAAATTTATACTCTTGACGATCAAATCCACTGTCAGCAAGCGATGTGGGTGATAATTTAAGTGAATAATCTTTGAAGGGCTTTAAGCTGACAAAATGCCGACTCCCTACCAGCCCGGAACGGGCTTGTTTTCCATTAACAAAAATATCAAAAGCTCTGTCCTCTGATTGACCCGTAACATCAACAATCACACCTGCCCCGGTAAAACCCATGCCGCCCAGCGCAAAACCACTGGACCCCAAACCAATCTGCACACCCAGCTCGCCCACTGAGCGGATTTGATCATCACTATCTCTTTTTTCAATATGCTCGGTTGATGCAGTAGCGTGGAAATGTCGGTTTACAAACCCGGTTTTAACACCCAATACATCGGTTTCATCACTAGTAGAGGCGAACACACTGTTTTTCCAGAATGACTCTGCTGTGGCACTGGCAGATAAATGAGTCGCCTTCACTGAAGCATTGTATTTGGATTCACCTTCTTCATCATATCCCAGATTACCTGTCGATTGAGTCAGCCATCGCTGCCTTTTCAAATCGACTTTCAATTGGAAGAATATCGCTTCCTGAATATCATCTTTTTGATAGCGTGCTTCCAAATAACCCTTCATACCGATATTTTCGAACACAGGATGCCTAACGAAGGCGACAAACTGATTACTGCGTTTGCTACTACCGTTATTGCGTTGATATCGATAGTTTGACTTAAATCCGACTAATGTCTGTATGAATTTCTTTGATATATCCAACCCTGTTTGTGTAAAACGCGATGATAGTAACTTCTGCAATGCCGCACTTTCCTGTGGATCGAAATCTAACCCGCTACTATAACTATCTACATTAATACTGGATTTGAGGCCCGCGTTGTTATATGACGTGGTAAAGCCAACGCCATAAGTATTACTTTCACCGACTAAAACGCGAGCTTTCCACATTACCCGTCTGTTTAATTGCACTAGCTGTGCCTGTAACAGTGAATCATCCCGAAGTTGCATAAACCCCAGATGCCAGGCGGTACGGCTGTTTAACCGACGCCCATAGTCAGCAGCAAAAACTGCATGCTCCTCCCTTTGCGGGTATTTTTCAGTCTTTGCCTGATCAACAGGCATTCCAAGCATTACCATATAGTTTCCCTGACCACTCGGCGGCAACAATATACTACGAGTAAACAAGCGCCTTTCAATGCGATCACCTTCGATCGGATCATTTATTCTTATCTCAAGCTCATAGGTTCCTTCTGGTAGCTTACTTGTATCAAGAGAGTGATTGCCTGCTGCATAACTTTTACCGGAGTACACGCGTTCACCAATTGCGAGTTGTACAATCGAACGCCTGGGAAGAAATACTTCAAGGTGATTGCCGATCAGACTTCCCGCGTTGCGTCGTGATTTTAAAGAGCTGTTCCATCTTAAGCCCATCACGTCCAGATTCGCCAGATAACCCGCTGGCGCATAAATAAATGTACCTGCCTGTAGCTCGTGATCTGCAAAGTAATGGGTAAGAGACGCTGTTCGTATTCTTTGTTGTCCACTATCAGAGTTGTAGTTTCCATTGATAGACAGGTTGCCCTGACCATAGCTGAAAATACCTGTAGCAGTAGCATAATGTGATGCTTCCTGTTCAGCCAGTTTTGTCGCTACGACATCCCCTGAAACAATTACGGTTTTACGAGGTATTGCCGGAGGTAGATATTTGTTTCTAAAGCGCGCTTTGTAAGAGAGGAAATTATCTGCAACAAACAGATCCACACGTTGTTGGATTTTATTAAATATCACACCTAATACATCAGGCTTCAACCAACCACAGCCTTCTTTCTCGCGCCACAAACTGCATGACTTAGTCGTATTTAATGGCAATTCCTGTGACAAGTGTTGCGCTATCTGATCGAGTTGACGAACGCCTGTTAACGCATCAAGGATTAATTCTGGAGAGTCAAATTTCAGTATCTGAGAGTCATAATGAACTCGACTGGTACTGATGAGACGACCAAAAAAGAAGATATCGACCACCGATGATTGCAATTGCACAAGCTCCTCTGTCTCGGATAAAGCCGTCTTCGGCATACTAATATCAGGAAGATTTGCAGCCTGATCAATCAATGCTTGTTGATCGCAATGCCTCGTAATTCCTTTAACATCAGTACAGGTTTTCTCTGATAGCACCCAATCGCTGATTTCGACAATATTCAGGACCTGATTATTCTTCTTACTTATCTTGGGATCTGCAAAAAGATTAGCGTTATTAGCAAAAACACACAGGCACAAGAAAATGATGGCCCATTTCGGCCATCGCCGGGTAGCGAACCACTGTGTTCTCAGGGTTTGGGTCCGCATACAGAAAGAGAAAAGGTAACTTCGCTTAACATGCTTCTCTACAGGCAAGCAAAATTGTGTCCTGGGTTGAGGATTTTTCAAACTCAAAAACAGTATTTGTCGAAATCAGGAGTACTTGATTAAATATAGTCTAATTCCACAGTCACGAAGTACTAAGGAAACGGGCTACTTACCCACAATTGACACAAGAGTTGACGGAAGTGGATCAAATATCGAATCAGAAGTGTTGCACAGTAGAGAAATGCTGGAGTAAAAATCGACAGTGATGTGTTGAAACGCAAAGCCATTAAAAAAACAACAGTAGCATTCCTGTCAATAACAAAACTACTCTTAAATAGGGGTTTTTCGGGGCAATAACAGCAAATGACACACACGCCAGAGCTATGGCAATTTTCAAACCTGCAAGCAACGCCAAACCGGGAAACTCCGACAGTTTTATTAGCATCGGGTTGGCTATCATGCCCAGAGGAATCAGATAAAGTCCAATTCCAAGCGCCATCGCAGACAAGGCAACTTTAATCCAGTTCTCTTCCACCATCCCCGCAGCAATAAAAACTGTTCCGCAAACGGGTGGTGTAATCGTTGACAATAAAGCAAACCAGAAAATAAACAGATGCGCCTGTAAGGTCTCAAGCCCAAGCGATGTCAGTGCCGGACCCGCTACCGATACGCATATTACATAGGCCGCAGTGGTTGGTACTTCCATTCCAAGAATCAAACATGCCAACGCAGTTAGAAGAACTGCTGGCCATAATGAGCCGCCAGAGCCAGATAAGATCAATGAGGTGATTTTTATCCCCAATCCGGTGATAGAAAGAACACCAATAATAATCGACGCACACAGGATAATAGAAGCAATCATGGCAATTTGATTACCGGCTGTAATACAACTTGCTTCCAGCCGCATCTGCATTTTCTTGAAATTAAACCTCAGAGTGGTATCTATTGCCAGCAATAAAATAGCCACCAGAATAGCAATACTGGCGGCATACTGTGGCGTGTAGCCAGCTATAAACATACCCCATAACAAGACACTAAACGGAGCCAGAAAAAAGGCCGCTGTTATAAAAACTTCACGAGATCGAGGTCTTTGGTTTTCTGGCAGACCCAAGAGATCATAACGCAGTGAAAAACAATCAATCCCAACCCATACTGCAAAAAAATACAGCAATGCGGGCAATAAAGCGGCTGACATGATACTGGTATAAGGTATACCCGTCAGCTCGACCATCACAAAAGCGCCTGCCCCCATCAATGGGGGCATAATTTGACCACCCGAAGACGCCACTGCCTCTGTTGCGTCGGCCAGTGCGCGTGGATAACCCAAACGTATCATTGCAGGCATTGTAACCGCACCTGTCGAAGCAACATTAGCTGATGCGGAACCGGAAATCGAACCGAACAGGGCTGATGAAATCACTGATACTTTAGCCGCACCACCGCGCATCCGGCCAGCAACAACTGCGGCAACGTTCATAAAACCCTGACCCGCCTCACCCGCATTTAACACGGCGCCGAATATGACAAATATAGAGACTATACTTACCGAGATCCCTGTCAACTTTCCCCAGAGTCCACCTTCAGCTATCGTTAATGTACCCAGAAAACTGGCAATAGGTGTACCCGGGTGTCCAAACTCACCGGGTATATACTGCCCTAACAGCCCATACATCAGTGCTAAGAGTGCAACAATGGGAAGTGGCCAACCAATACTTCGTCGGGCCATTTCCAAAACCAGACTCAATAGCAGTATTGCAAGCCCTGTTTGAAAATAATTATCCAGAAACCCATATTGATCACTGAGCTGATCGGCATTGAATGCAATCCAAATTGTAGCCGCCACCCCAATAACAGAAAGTAAAATACCCGTAAATTTCTCAAATTTGTTTTTTGCAATAAATACCATTGCCCAAGGCAAGGCAAGCGCCATGTGCAAGGGTCGGCTGAGTAAATTAGGTATTAAACCTGAGAAGATGAGGGATAGGTGATAAACAATCGATACTGCGCCCAGAAATACCCAAAAGTAACGTTGCATATCAGGGAGTATTCTCAATCATTTTGATTGTCTAGTTATACCTGTAATAGTGCCACACCGAGTGGCTTGTCGTTAGATTGCTAAGACATTTCAAGTACTGTGCACGCACGACTCTACCCTGACTCAGTACACAGATACGAATGCCTCATCTGCACCCGCTCAAAGGGTAATGCTTTGGCTTGATCATATTAACGACACAAGCGTCTTTTATACAACCAAGCAAAGCATAATAAAAACCGCTACTTATGGGCGTCGGCCAACTCTGCCCCAACTTCTTGGTAATATTTAATGGCGCCTGGGTGAATCTTACCCTCAATATTTTGCAACATGTCAGTGCCTACTGCCTTCCACCAAGCTGAATTCCCACCCATTTTAGCTTTTTGATCCCAGTAGGTTTTTGTCAGGGTATAGGCGGTATCTTCATCCATATCGCTTGTGCTATAAGCGATGACTGGTAGTGATGTGGTGATGACATCCTCATTCTGTCCCGCATAGGTCCCTGCGGGAATGACCAGGCGAGTACGTTTGCTAGCGCTGACTTGCTCATCACTGAGGGACAAAACCTTTACACCTAAACCCGCAGCTGCTTCGATTACGTTGGGAGCAGGATAGGAACCAGCAGTTACAAATCCATCAATCTGCCCATTTTTAAGTGCCGGAACCGCATTGGACAATTCCACTTCTGCCAATTTCACCTTACCTTCCAGTCCAAACAGCTTAAGGTATTTAGTCCCCTCTTTGGCGCCAAAAGAACCCTTACCCAATAACAGATTCTTCCCTTCCAAGTCAGAAAACTGTTTGATTCCACTCTTTTCAGAAACGACAAAATGCATGGTAAGAGACGGAATCGGAAACAGCGCCCGAATATTACCAAATCTTGGGCTTCCCTTGTCTTTAAACATCGCCTTTTCCTGTTGAGCCAAACGGACCAAAGCAGGTGGTGTGGTAAATACATAGTTTCCTGGCCTAACCGCTGCCTCCATAACATTTTGTACCGATCCCTGACTCTCTTCAACGGTTACAATCATATTGCCATCCGTACCTGTCTTAACAGCCTCGGCTATTTGCACAGCCATTTGATAATAAGAAGAGGTGGATTTGGCAGATTTGTAGGTAACACGGGTTTCTGCAAACACATTACAGGTTAACAGCAGTAGTATAGTGCCGAGCAGGCAAAATTTATTAATTTTTTTCAAAGACTTAGTCCTCATAAAGACAGTAGAATTAGAGTTCTTCTTGCGGCTTTAACATACACAAACCGAGTTGATTCGTCTATTGCACCTAAGCAATTATTGCGAAAACAACGCTATTTTACCGTATCTACGACTTAAATCTGAATCTGGAAATAAAACCCAATGCCGCCACACTTCAGCGACAATCTGGAAATAGTACTCATCAAGAGTCTACTAGTGTAATGTTTCAGACAAAGTACACTAGTACCGATTCAATCCACTAAAATCCGTGCCTGGTTGTATTTGCCAAAGCGCTTCCAAGGCAAATTCCAGAATCATCGCATCAACACTTGCTTGCCCATGTTCACGAGCTACTTCTGCCAGAATCAAACGAGCAGCATTGCGATTATAACCGCCGCCGCAATCAACCTGAACTGCGATTAACTCACGGGCTTTGTCCAACGTCATTCGCTTTTCTTTTCTGCAGGAAAGTTACCTTGACGCGAACTTTCATGATCTGCATGAATTTGTAACAAAGTGGTCATGCATTGATCAAGATCTGTATATTCTTCTATTCCTGTGCCATATTGCTCCGCCGGTGTATAGAAAAACTGACATCGGAAATTAGACTCACCTGTTTTCATAACAACAAAACTGCAATCATCCATCGTCCAGAGAACGGATGGGCAATCCGTCAGGCTTCTATCATCGGGGTAGAGTCTGGCCTCAACATCCGCCAGATTTAACTCAGGCTCCTTATCGTTCCAACGCTTTGAGTTTGCTACGTATAACAAACAATTCAGTTTTAGTAAAATCTGCGATCGCACTCATCAGTATAGTGTCTCCAATATTTTCAGGCGAGATTGTAACCCAGTGCTTAAACAGTCTGGTAGTACAAATTCTGAGGATGATTCGCTTGCGCGAAAAAAAACCAACGCTCTGCAATAAGTCCAATATACTGAGTAACGAATGCTGCGGTAAATATCTCTGTTTCCGGCATGCCCGCGCCAATGGCTAAAAATAATATCGGCAAAACAAACACCGTGAGCAGAAAGAACCATTTAATACTATTAAAAATCACGGGTTTTGCACCATGAAAGAATTCACGTGTATTAAATGAACCCGCCATAAATCCACACGACTTTTGTCGAATATCCGGGTGACGAATGCCAATAGCCGAACTTAGACTGGATTTGTGTTTAATATTGGCATTACGGACTAATGAAGTGATTCGGGTTATAAACGCCAAGATTGTAATAATAATAGCCCAGGTCGCATAAAAAACAGTCAGGTTAGATCCAAAAACAGTGGCTAATAAGGTTGCCAGGACAAAGCCCGAAGCTATACCTAACAGCGTGTAATTAATAACTGTTAAAGGGTTGGCCCATTCTTGCAAAAACTTAATGCAAGCGTAAATCATCCCTGTACATATAAACAACGTAAAAGCCAGTAGCGTATTGATCGCACCTATCAATAAAGATAAATCCACAACAAGTGCACGCCCAACCGTGAATAATATGGGATTATATTGCGTAATATGAATAACAGCATAGATTGCGGTAGTAACCATAAACAATGGCAAAGCTATGACTTCACGAGATAGCCAGGATGTTCTCCATTTTGCCGCAGAACGCCAGGCACGTTCCGGGCGGCCTAAATGAAAGAAAGACGCAATCAGGCCCGCGACAAGAAAAATCAGTGCCAGCAAACTTCCATAAGCATAAAAACCAACCGAGGTTTGTTCAGGCAATACCTTAAAAACAGAGTATACCTGACTGGTATATAGCGCCAGGAATAATCCTTGACCGACACCAATTAAGGTGGTTAGGAAGATAACTGAAAAAGCGGGATGCATCGTATTACTCTCCTCGGATGATTCTCATCGGATTATTCACTTTAATTATTTCTACCAACTGGTTATGTCATCCAGCGTTTGTTCATCTTTATCTGGCATAGGTAGATTACGTTCTTTTTTAAGCGGGTTATCCATACGTATGAGTTCGTCACGATGAATAGTGATTTTAGTTTTTCGACGAGGCAGGTAATGATTTGCAGGTTTGGTACCCCATTCCGGCATAAGTTGGTAGCCACCGTTATCACGAATTTCCTCAGAGACTCTGGAGTTTGGATCATTCACATCACCAAATAAACGTGCATTGGTTGGACACGCCAGGACACAGGCAGGTTTACGCTCAGATTCAGGTAATGACTCATCATAAATACGATCAACACAAAGCGTACACTTCTTCATCACTTTCTGATTTTCGTCCAGTTCACGAGCACCATAGGGACAAGCCCACGAACAATATTTACAACCTATGCACTTATCGTAATCCACTAATACAATTCCGTCCTGCTCCCGTTTATAACTGGCTCCAGTTGGACAGACTGAAACACAAGGCGGATCTTCACAATGCAAGCAACTCTTTGGAAAATGAACCGTTTGCGTATTAGGGAATTCACCTATTTCAAATGTTTGCACACGGTTAAAAAAAGTACCACTGGGATCTTTGCCGTAAGCGTCAAGGTCAGACAAAAAACCAGCCGTGCCAGACGTATTCCACTCTTTACAATTTATTACGCAAGCGTGACACCCTACACATACGTTAAGATCAATAACTAAAGCCAGTTGCGTCATGCCTACGCCCTCTTTCCAGCAAAGTATTTCAGCCAGCGGCTAGGCTTTTTGTTACGACCAGGCATTTGCTTCCCTGATTGAAATTGTGGTGAAGTTTCTTGTGGCTCGTTGCCAGCCGATGGATAAATTCTCACCCTGACATCATACCAACCCGCCTGTCCGGTGATGGGATCAGAATTTGAAAAATATTCACCATCAGCACTGGGGGGAAGTTCCTCACTTATTAAATGATTCAGCAGAAAGCCAGTGCTCGATTCGTTAGCATTTTTGTTAAGTCCCCATGCGCCCCTCGCTTTACCTATAGCGTTCCAGGTCCAGACTGTACCGGGCTCCACTGCTTCAGAATAACGGCACATACATCGAACTTTACCGTGCATGGATTCTATCCACATCCATTGCCCATCGTCTATATCAGCGGCCTTTGCAGTAACCGGATTAACGTGTAAATAATTATACGTGTGGATCTGACGTAGCCAGGCGTTTTGTGAATCCCATGAGTGATACATGGCCATTGGGCGCTGGGTCACCGCATTCAACGGATACTTGCGTAAATCAGTTTGCTGTGCTTCCAGTGTATCGGAATAAAAAGGTAATGGATCAAAATGCTGGCTAACCCGTGCACGCAAATGGTCAGGTGGTTGGTTACCTTTGCGCCGACCTTGCGCCGCCAATCTAAATTTTTGTAACACCTCTGAATAGATATGAATGTTGATGGGTTCATCGTAGCGAGTCAGACTATGGCGTTTGGCCCACTGTAAATAGCCCAGATTCCAGTTACGCATGTATTGGTAAGATTTAGGTAATTCGTAGTGAAAAACACAATTATTCTTCTCATACATTTCCCACTGATTTGGATTCGGCTCACCCCTCATGAATTTCTCCCCACCTTTACCGCGCCAGCCAGCAAGGAAACCAATACCTGAGTCCGGTGCTGTTTCATAGTTAATCACAAAATCCGGATAATCCCGGTATTTGCGATTGCCTTGTTCATCGACAAATACAGGTAGTTTTAAACGTGAACCCAATTCAATCAATACATCTTGAAAGGGTTTGCATTCTCCTGTTGGTGGCACCACGGGCACGCGAACTGAATCCACTGGACCATCAAACTCAGAAATCGGTCGATCCAGCATTGACATAACATCGTGACGTTCAAGATAAGTGGTATCTGGTAAAACCAGATCAGCGAAGGATACAGTTTCTGATTCAAATGCATCACAGACTATTAAAAACGGTATTTTATACTCGCCATTGTCGTCCTTGTCATTGAGCATATGACGAACTTCTTGCGTATTCATGGAAGAATTCCACGCCATATTTGCCATGAATATCATCATAGTATCTATTTTGTAGGGATCTCCGCGCCAAGCGTTAGTAATAGCATTGTGCATCATGCCGTGAACAGCCAGTGGATATTCCCATGAGAACGCCTTGTCCAATCGAATGGGTTCACCATTTTCTTTTACGAATAAATCATCAGGATCTGCAGGCCAACCAAGTGGCATGCCATTGAGCGGTGTATTGGGCTGAATATCACTTTCACAAGTCGGCGGTTTTGCGCAAGGAGGTATGGGCCTTGGAAACGGGGCTTTGTGACGAAAGCCGCCAGGACGATCTATCGTACCCAAAATGCTCATCAATATCGATAGCGCGCGGATGCTTTGAAATCCATTGGAATGGGCAGCTAATCCGCGCATAGCGTGAAACGACACTGGGTTGCCGGTAACATGCTTGTGTTCTTTCCCCCAGGTATCAGTCCAGGCAATGGGTAATTCAATTTTCTCATCACGGGCAGTAATACCCATTTCGTGAGCCAGCCGTTGGATAGTTTCGGCTGAAATGCCCGTTATATTTGCCGCCCATTCAGGCGTATAATCTTTGACCCTATCAACCAATAACTGGAATGCCGTTTTGACAGGCGTTCCATTGGGCAGTGTAAATTCACCCATGAGGAAAGGATCTGACCCCTCAGTATCCATGGAAATAGGCTTATCCAGATCTCTGTCCCACCACAATTTGTTCTGTGCATCGAAACAGGCATCGTCAACGGGTGCTTTATAACGAACAAACATACCCTGCTCATCTGAATTGGGATCAATATTCACCAATTCAGCCGAGTTGCTGTATTTCACTAAAAATTCGCGGCCATACAAGCCCTGTTTAATAATCTCATTGATAAGTGCTAAAAACAGGGCCCCATCAGTCCCCGGCTTAATAGGTATCCACTCATCTGCAATTGCAGCATAGCCACTACGCACTGGATTAATCGAAATAAACTTTCCACCCTGACGTTTAAACTTGGATAGTGCGATTTTCATTGGATTGGAATGATGGTCTTCAGCAGTTCCAATCATTATGAATAGCTTGGAACGATCCAAATCCGGCCCACCAAACTCCCAAAAAGAGCCACCTATTGTATAAATCATGCCTGCAGCCATGTTAACTGAGCAAAAACCACCATGAGCAGAGTAGTTTGGTGTACCGAATTGCTTGGAAAACAGACCCGTTAGTGCCTGCATCTGATCACGCCCTGTTATCAGGGCAAATTGCTTGGGATCTGTAGAACGGATGTGGGCCAGTCGGTTCTCTATAATAGAAAATGCTTTATCCCAGGAAACCTCTTCAAATTCATTGCTGCCACGATCAGCGCCTTTTCATCAAGCAAAGCCTGACTTTTAAAGCGCCCCTCAAAAAAACGCCCAGTGCAATCATCTTCCTTGTTTACCATTCTGGCCAGCGGTTCATTCAGGCAACGCATAAACCAACTGATATCGGTAAGCCTTTTCTGCCATAACACAACTTGCTCTGACAATGCACCTTTTTCAGCTACACCAAGTTCGCTGCCATCACGAAAACGCTGTGATTGAATCGAACCGCTAAAAAGCCTGTGCCAACGATCAATAACCTCTTCAGGTCCCCAGGTATTGGCTTTTTCTAAATTAATGTGCAGAACGATATGATGGTGATTGTGCAGAATGGCATAGGCGCAAACATCTATCGCAAAAATACCGGACAGCTCCAATATTCTGTTCTCCAACCACTTACGGCGATGTTCAAAGCTTTTCCCGGTGTACTCATCTTTACCGCACAAAAAGGCACGTCTTACGCAACGAGAAACAACATGATAGTAGGGTGTGGCATCGAGAGAAATCTGAGCTTTCCTTGGTGTTGGCATGATTGCGATCCTTGCAATGATTGAAAGATTCAAATATCGGATAAGGCGCTTTAGGTCAAGTACGAAATTTTCGTGTCTTTTATTTTTTGAGTGTTTATTCTTTTGTAGGGTGTGGCATCGAGAGAAATCTGGGCTTTCCTTGGTGTTGGCATAATTGCGATCCTTGCAATGATTGAAAGGTTAAAGTATCGAATAAGGCGCTTTAGGTCAAGTATGAAGTTTGGATGTCCTATACTCTTTTTCAAGGCGAGTTCTCATGCTAAAACACAATAAGAGTTTAGACACCCATATTTTTCATCACTAATTAAGTATGGGTGTCCATGATGATACCCAGCTTTTCGACTGGCAGTTCACGTCGGTCATCACCCAATGGATGAATAACTACCAACGCATCTTTACGTGCTTCAACCACTTCAACAAGATAACAGATTGCACCTGATTTAACCGCCTGGGTAAGCGGCCCATCGATCCAGGAGGTTTCGCCATCCTTGATTAAGTAACGCCCGATCAGATCGGATGCGGTGAGGTCATCATGACAGGAAACCGTAATCAAGGGGCGTTTTAGTTTCCACGCCATATGCTCCATAGCCGTGTTTTGCCGCAACCTGTTGGACCTTTTAAAAGCAGTGGTAGCTGATTTCTATAAGCTGCTTCGAACAATTCGACTTCATTGCCGTTTGGTTCTAAATACGGCTCATCCGTAATCAGATTATCCTGAATCTTAGTGGATACTGCTTGCATTAGTGTATTCTGGTAATTAAATATAATTAAAAAGTAGAATCGTTGAAGTTAAAACGGCCCGACTCAAGGACTGTTTTAACTTCAACAAGGAAGCGCAATCACCTAAGCAACTTGCTCTTTATAATAAGCCATCAGTATTTCAGCAACCTCCGGACGGGAGAATTCTGGTGGTGGTGCAATACCCTGGCTCAACATTTCACGGACCTTAGTACCCGAGAGTAATACGAAGTCTTCCATTTTATGGTCAGGTGCTTCTCGCATCATCACAACTTTGTTAAGTTTTTTGGAATAGGCTGTATGATCAGCTTTAAAGATTTCTATTTCCAAAGTGCCTTCAGGAATCCCCTCAAAGATCTCCTGCGCTTCAAAAGCACCGTAATAGTCGCCAACACCTGCATGGTCACGACCTATGATAAAGTGTGTGGCGCCCATATTCTGGCGAAAAACCGCGTGCAGTACCGCTTCACGAGGCCCGGCATATAACATGTCAAAGCCGTAACCGCTGACCAATGCAGAATTAGGCGGAAAGTAAAGTTCCACCATTTTTCGGATAGAGGCATCTCTCACCGGCGCAGGTATATCGCCTGGCTTTAGTTGCCCAAGTAGCATATGAATAACCAATCCGTCACAATCAAGCCTGTCCATTGCTATATGACAAAGTTCTTCGTGCGCCAAATGCATTGGGTTGCGAGTTTGGAAAGCGACTATCTTTTTCCAGCCATGTTCCTGAATCTCATTGCGAATTTCAACTGCGGTTCGAAACGTATCTGGAAAATCGGTTTGGAAATAAGAAAAATTAAGCACCCGAATCGGCCCTGAGATAATAGTATTGCCACCACTTATGAACGTGGCTAATCCGGGATGCTCGACATCATCAGTGCCATAAACTTTCTGGCCGATATATTTCATCTGCTCGTCGTTCAGCGCTTCGATGGCTTCAACATCCATCACAGCAATCACAGGATGGCCGTCCACATTGGGATCTTTTAGCGCAATCCGTTTAGCATCGCCAATAACAGAGGCGTCAGTTGCTTGGTTAAGAATGGGGGTTGGCCAGAAAACACCATCTATTGTGGTCATATTGTCAGCCACACTCAAGGTGTCAGCCAGGTTCATATAACCAGTAAACGGGTTGAAATAACCACCTCCGAGCATCACAGCATTTGCCGCAGCTGCAGATGTTAACATCATCGATGGCAATTTTACTGCCTCATCGGTAAGTGTTTTATGTTCAGCTGCATCATAAACAAACAATGGGTTTAGAGCGTCCGAACCGTGAGGTTTTATCATAAATACTCCTCAATAATAATTATCAAAAAAATAACGTACAGTGCCTGTTTTATCAGAGGCCGACTGGTTTTTACGAAAATAATCCACGGACCCGCTTGGGCAAAAATTGCCCGCAACCCTACCACAGCTTTAGCGTATGTCTATATTCTTAAATAGATGATTATATAGCCTATAGAATTTTTTTATCCCGCCATATAGATAAATGAATTTGAGCGCTACCGCCATTAGGAGTATGGTTCCTTGCTTTTCAAAAAACCGCTTTATGGCTATATGACCTTTATTCAGGATAATTGAGGTCATCAATCTAGTCAGTCCACTTCAGGTTCGCTCGGGTTCATTATAGTGTGTAACACCCTTCACTTACTGGAAGAAAAGCGGTCGTAAGACTACCCAATCCGAAATTAAGATGAGGAAGTAATATGCCAACTTTTGTACGTGCAGATAAAATGTGACGGCTGTAAAGGCCAGAACAAAACCGCTTGCATGTATATATGCCCACACGACCTGATGATGCTCGACAAAGACGGATCAGAAACAGGTCATGCAATGAAGGCCTATAACCAGGAACCAGATTAGTGCTGGGAATGCATCACCATAGCCGACTATCGCGCAGAGCAAAAAGTTGAACAATATGATAAACTCAGAGAGGAATGGTATCGCATCATTCTAAAAAAACGCTCGGCAGGCCCTGCTATCGGGCAACCCTCCGATCTCAGTTTTCAACTGATCTTTATGACCAGCTATGACCTGGATAGATTTCGTCGCTTTGTTGAAAGTGAAAATTTTAGAACGGTATACGCGATTACTGACGAGGAATTCAACGGCGCTGTTGGCGACGATATAGCCTTGCTCAAACTGGGCTACCGAATCATGCGTAAAGTGTTTTTTGATGAAAACACGATTGAAATGGCAGAAGGTAATTTAGAGAAACGTATCGAAGATCGTAAAGACCATATGGTAATCAGGCGTATGGCCGAAGTTGAAAAAGCAAAACGCAATAATGAAGAAAAATGGAAGGAAGACAATCAATGATAACCCTTAGCTATCTGAATGATCTCGAAAAGAGCATTGCTTGCAAATGAAAATAAATTCAAACAGTCATCAAGGCAAGCACCAGCATTATTCGCTAGATGACCAGGCATCAGTCCGGGTTGCGATATTGTCTGATACTCATGCCCACCTGGACAGTTGCATTATTGAGCATATTCGTGGTTGTGATCTTGCCATACACGCTGGAGATATTGGTGACGCCGTTATATTGGACGAAATGGCAGAACAGTCAGGACAGGTGATCGCTGTTGCGGGCAATAATGATCTGGCAGTTGCGTGGCCACACTCACAACATGAAGTAGTAAACGCCTTACCCGAAATCGCCAGAGTAGATCTGCCCGGTGGACGAATCGTCATAGAACATGGCCACCGCTTTGGTGGGAACCCGAATCACGAAGCACTCAGAAAAGCACACAACAGTGCGCGATTGATTATTTACGGACATACCCACAAAATGGTATGTGATCAGGATGAATCTCCCTGGGTAGCCAATCCAGGTGCCGCTGGCGCCACCCGGAATCATGGGGGGCCATCCTGCATTATTCTCAAGGCCAGTGAGGATCGCTGGGAGCTTACTCTATATCGAAATGACGATGCCCAGCACTTGCAGGTTGCTTGAATAAACATACTGGAAAACACACGGGGCGATTCCTAAAGTTGTATTCCCACGCTGGAGCAGCGTGGGAATAATTTAAGACTTACAGCAACGGCACAATCATCATTGCTACGATGTTCATGATTTTTATCAATGGATTGATCGCCGGCCCAGCAGTATCCTTATAAGGGTCACCCACTGTATCACCCGTGATACTGGCTTTGTGTGCATCTGAACCCTTACCACCGTGGTTGCCATCTTCAATATATTTTTTAGCGTTATCCCAGGCACCACCGCCGGTGGTCATGGAAATGGCCAAAAACAAACCCGTTACGATAGAACCGACCAGTAAACCACCTAAAGCCTGAGGACCCAGCCAAAGGCCGACTATCACCGGGATAACTACAGGTAACAAGGATGGAAGCAACATCTCTTTAATGGCCGACTTGGTCAGCAAATCGACAGCTCTGGAGTAGTCAGGCTTGCCACTGCCATCCATAATGCCCTCGATTTCTTTAAACTGACGCCTGACTTCAATTACAACTGAACTGGCGGCACGACCTACGGCTTCCATCGCAAAAGCCGCAAACAGAAAAGGCACCAAACCACCGATAAACAGACCGATAATAACCATATGGTTGGATAGATCGAAGCTCAGGACTTCTCCTGAATGATGACTTAGCTCACGTGTATAATCCGCAAACAAAACAAGCGCGGCAAGACCGGCAGATCCAATAGCATAACCTTTGGTAACCGCTTTGGTTGTATTACCAACCGCGTCGAGCTTGTCGGTTGTTTTACGCACTTCTTCTTCAAGATTTGCCATTTCTGCAATGCCACCGGCATTATCAGTAATAGGGCCATAAGCATCAAGAGCGACAATTATCCCGGTCATGGAAAGCATGGCGGTAGCAGCAATGGCTATTCCATAAAGGCCAGCCGCCCAATGGGCAAAGTAAATGCCTGCGCAGACAACCAATACAGGTAATGCAGTTGAACGCATGGAAAGCGCCAGACCTGCGATAATATTTGTTGCATCCCCTGTAGTTGATGATTCAGCAAGTTTTTTAACCGGGCCAAATTCAGTCGAGGTGTAATACTCGGTGATAACCACCAATAGTGCCGTTACAACCAAGCCAACAACAGAGGCAAGGTAGAGTTGCATTGTTGAAAATTCACCATTGCCCCCCATCACCAGCGCAGTTGCTGGTAAAAATGTGACCAGCGAAAACGCAGCAGAAATAGCCAATCCCTTATACAAGGCTTTCATGATTTTACCATCGGGACCGACTTTGACAAAATAAGTGGCCAGTATAGAACCAAAAATGGATAAACCACCCAGCACTAACGGATAAATAACAGCACCTGTTGAAATGCCCAAAGACGCACCCAGTATCATGGTTGCTATCAATGTAACCGCATAGGTCTCAAAAAGATCAGCCGCCATGCCGGCACAGTCACCTACGTTGTCGCCAACGTTATCTGCAATAACTGCAGGGTTTCTTGGATCATCCTCGGGAATACCTGCCTCGACCTTTCCAACCAGATCTGCACCAACATCAGCACCTTTAGTAAATATCCCACCACCCAATCGGGCAAAAATTGAGATAAGAGAACCACCAAAGGCCAAACCGATTAATGGTGAGAGGTTGACATCAGCACCTGATTCACCGAATAGGGCCAGAACAGCAAAATAACCCGCAACACCCAAAAGTCCCAAGCCTACGACGAGCATACCTGTTATGGCTCCGCCCCTGAACGCAATTTGCATGGCCGGATCCAACCCCCCGCGTGCAGCTTCTGTCGTACGAGAATTAGACTGCACTGAGATGTTCATTCCAATATAGCCGGCGGCACCTGACAATACAGCACCTATTAAAAAACCAAACGCGGTGAGAGTACCCAGAAATAACCAGATAAGAATAAAAAGTACGCCTCCAACAATGGCAATAGCCGTGTATTGGCGTGCGAGATAGGCGGCGGCCCCCTCCTGAATTGCGGAAGCAATTTTTTGCATGGCATCATTGCCGCTTGGTGCGGCGAGGATTTCTTTCCTGGCATTGACGCCCCAGGCAATTGCAGCTAGTGCGGCAAGGATTGAAAAGATCAGTCCTACGGTCATTCGTTCTCTCCTGATTGTAAGTTTGATTTAGTGGGCGTGAGTACTTTCACTACCCGCATCTGTTGTTGGGTAAACAGACGCAATTCTTATTCCCCTTTTTCCGATACCGGCTGGAAATTCGGCTACCCGACCGATCAACCTAATCCATTGGTTTGGGAAATTTTACGGCGTTGCGTCTGATTATCGCTAAGGATTGCAGTATTCGCTTCTTTAAGAATACTGAAATCCCAATACTTAAGCCAATTTTACCTGATAGCATCGATAAGGAGTATAGATTTATAACACTTCCTTCATATTGACTGACACCAACGACCGGACTAGTAAATTCTATACCCCGATCAGCATAGCTTCGGTGAATAAACCAGACGGAATCATGTATAATTAGTCAGATTTTCTGCACGGTTGTCAATAGCAAATCAACGATATTAACCGTCGAGATTATGCAGCCGGACTACCTTAACTTATTAGACCATAGAGAACTCCTATGCCAAAAAATGCTTTTTATGCGCAATCGGGTGGCGTCACAGCCGTCATTAATGCTTCAGCCTGTGGCGTAATCGAAACAGCACGAAAACATCCCGATAAAATTACCAATGTTTACGCAGGCAGAAACGGAATTATTGGCGCACTGACCGAAGACCTTATCGATACCAACCTTGAATCTGATGCCGATATTGCCGCACTCAAACATACACCTTCTGGTGCTTTTGGCTCCTGTCGATTTAAACTCAAGGGCCTGGAAGACAGTAAGGCCGAATATGAGCGCCTCATTGAGGTATTCAAAGCACATGATATTGGCTATTTTTTCTATAACGGCGGTGGTGACTCAGCTGATACCTGCCACAAAGTATCCCAACTGTCTGAGAAGATGGGCTATCCCATTCAGGCGATACATGTTCCCAAAACGGTCGATAACGACTTACCAATTACTGATAATTGTCCTGGATTTGGTTCCGTAGCAAAATACATTGCTGTGTCGACAATGGAGGCTTCTTATGATGTCGCGTCGATGGCAAAAACCTCAACCAAGATCTTTGTCATTGAAGTGATGGGAAGACACGCAGGCTGGATAGCGGCTGCCGGTGGCTTGGTAGAAGACGACGGTATTCCAGTTGTCATCCTCTTCCCGGAAATTGATTTTGATGAGACGGCCTTTATGGCACGTGTTCAGGCCAACGTTGAGAAGCATGACTATTGCACGATTGTGGTCTCTGAAGGTGCCAAGTGGCCTGATGGTCGATTCCTTGCTGAACAAGGTACACGTGATGCTTTTGGCCACGCTCAATTGGGTGGAGCAGCACCGGTGGTTGCCAATATGGTCAAAGACAAACTGGGTTATAAATTTCACTGGGCCGTGGCGGATTATATGCAGCGTGCAGCTCGACATATTGCCGCAAAAACTGACGTAGAGCAGGCTTATGCGATGGGTAAGGCGGGTGTTGAGATGGCACTGGCAGGCGATAACGCAATCATGCCCACCATTATCAGAACCTCGAATGACCCTTACACCTGGGAAGTTGGCAAAGCGCCGCTGGCAGATGTTGCCAATGTTGAGAAAATGATGCCGATGGATTATATCTCTGAAGACGGGTTTGGCATCACTCAGGCATGCAAAGAATATCTGATACCACTGATTCAAGGCGAAGACTATCCCCCCTACAAAAACGGGATGCCAAAGTATGTGAAATTAAAAAACAACATGATTGCGAAAAAACTCCCAGATTTTGAGGTAAAAACCTAACCACAGCTATTTATTCAGGCCATGCTATAGCCAATTGAGTTTGGTTTTTTTGTTAATACAATCAGGCTAATGTATAAGCACATTAGCCTGAGGAACATCAAAGAATGACACTACTGTCCCGTTAAGGAGTAAATAAGTAGGCCCGAAATCCCATGTGTTTTGTTACAATGAAATCACGACAAGTCATTGATAGAACAAAAGGAAATCAGGCCATGGCACATTGTAATACGATCTTCTCACAATTACTAAAACTTGTTTCAAGGCATGAATTTGAAACCCTCGCAAAACAACATCATTGCGGTCGGTCCTTCCGTGTTGGGCGCAGTTTGTGACGCTCATGATGGGGCAATTATCAGGGCGAAGTAGCTTGCGTGATCTGGTTGAAAATATATCGGCCCAATCTCATCGCCTTTACCATCTGGGCTGTACAAAGATCTCACGTTCAAACCTTGCCAGAATCAATCAAGATAAGCCTTATGCTTTGTACGAAGCACTATTTGGAAAACTGTTGAGCCGCTGCCAGGCAATTACACCCGGTCATGATTTCCAGTTTAACAATCCGCTCTATTCGCTGGATGCCTCAACAATTGATCTTTGCCTGTCAGTCTTTCCATGGGCTGATTTCAAAACCACCAAAGGAGCTATAAAGCGCCATGTTGGTTTAAATCACGCGGGATACCTGCCTGAGTTTGTCACCATTACAGAAGGTAAGAATCATGATATTACCGTTGGCCGTACACTGACCTTTCCCAAAGGTAGTATCGTTGCTATTGATAAGGGTTATAACGATTATACGTGGTATAACCAGTTGACAGAAAAAGGAATATTCTTTGTTACCCGAATAAAGAGGAATGCAAAATACCGTATTCTTAAACGCCGTACTGTTTTATCAAGCAAAGGGTTAAGCAGTGATCAGAGCATTGAATTTACAGGTACGGTAACGGCAAAGAAGTGTCCAATACCTCTACGCCGTGTCGGCTACCGAGATGCAGTAACAGGCAAACAGTACTTTTTTCTGACGAATAATTTCAAGCTGGCAGCAAAGACGATTGCCGATATTTATAAAGCCCGGTGGCAGGTTGAATTATTCTTTAAGTGGATCAAGCAGAGCCTAAAGATTAAATCGCTCATCGGTATCAGTAAGAATGCGGTGATGACTCAGATCTGGATAGCATTATGCGTTTATCTGCTTCTGGCTTTTCTGAAATTCCAATCGAGGTTGAAGAAAAGCATGCAGCAGATGCTACGACTATTACAGCTTAATCTATTTGAAAAACGTGACCTGATGGCATTGTTTCGGGGTGACCCACCGCGAGACAAACAGATCAATATTAATCAGTTGGCTCTGTTATGAAAATTAACGGGACAGCAGTGGTTCGAGATAAATTTGGAGAGTATATGGCTCTAATTAGAGATAGATAAATGCAAGAAAACTACGCGCACTCGTACTTAATATATAACGATGACTTTAAAGTAAAAATTGAAGGGTGACTTATTTAAGTTAGTGTATCCTGGTAAATAGCTTTATGCACATCACCAATACTGATAATACCAACCAGCTTATTATCTTCAACCACCGGGATGCGACGAATATTTCGCAGACACATTAACGAAGCCGCTTTCATGATAGGCATTCCTGGTTTAACCGAGGAGACACGGGTTGTCATAATGTCTTCAGCAGCCAGATTGAGTGTTTCCGCATAATTTTTCTCCATCTCTTCAAAATTTGGCATACCATCTTCCGCCAAATCTGACATATTCGGAAACATTCTTTTCAGAATATCTTTTTCGGAAACAATCCCGATTATATTGTTTTCATCATCAACAACAGGTAAACCACTAATCTTGTTAAGGCACATTATATTGGCGAGATTCCTTACTGGGGTATCCGCCTTGGCAGTTTTAACGGTTGTTGTCATAGTCTCTGATACAAGCATTATCGTCTCCTGATATTCAATAATATAGTAGCATGTTGACAAACAGATCAAACACCATAAAAGGAGTAGACCGAGCAGATAAAAGTGATATGTTTTTATCAGGACTTTAAATCACTCGCCCAATGCATTGCCACTCTATTTCAAATGCAAACTCACCAGCCCGCCCAACGTTTGTTGAATTTGTTTAACTGAAACAAAATTATTGCTACGAGGGTCATCAAATATCGCGCACTGCAATTCAAACACGTGTGGCTGACTATCCGATTGTAACTTCATGATGGTTGCTAATGTTTGTGGCCCAGGATCATCATGCCGAAATTCACGGGGAAAAAGCATTGAAGAAGAAGCCAAGACAATTGGATAAGCCGCCACCCATTCAGCACTTTGTGACGATCTTACAACACGAAATCGGTCAGGGTGGATGATTCGCTCTTCTTTTAACGCTTCCCTTGGCTCGTAAAGGCGGAACTGGCACCAGGGTTCATGCACATTGACAGCTTTGTAATTCTTCGCTGCACCGAATTGAATATAGGTCCGACTGGTTCCTCGACTGACGATTAGTGATCTGTGTAATTCAAAGACTGATTCCACTGGTGGAACACTACGAGGACTATCATAAGGGATAGGTTTGCCTATGGATTGACAGGCAACTAGCAAAGGTAATACAAACAATAGCAGTATTTTCATAACATCATCAATCCAGAAGCCTATAAGTGCTTGACCCTTCGCTGATTATTAAGTTCCATAGTTAGGCATTCAACATTTGTAATCATGAATCTGTTGGAATTTGGAGCACAATTTGCCCGTATTAACTATCGATAAGCATTTTAAATACCTGCCCGTTAAGCTAATTGACATTGTGGGGAGTTAAGATGCATTCCCGTCAATTTGAACAGAATGCGCTAACCAAATTTGCGCGTCCGCAAAGCAAGCAGCATTTTATAATAACCGTGGATACTGGCAACCATCGTGGGATTGGGCAATTAGTTAAAACTGGGATGTAAAGTGAGTTCAGAGGCTCCGGGCAGAGCTGTACTTATGCCTTTGTCTTCTTTACTGTAGAATCACTACACGCCACGGCGATGCCTTGGCGTAAATAAACACAGCTCTGGTAAGTGCCGGGATACCACTGTCCTCCTTAGCATATCAAGCATTTAATTGCGTTTCATCATTAACAAAAACCATAAAGACTATAGCTGAAATAAATAACAGTATGGCAGATACAATCCCATTTAACATCAAGGAGCGATCGATTAAATATAAATAGGCGCCCAACATAACACCAAGTGCAGTTCCTAATTGAAAGACGGCATTATTCAGGCCGTTCAAGCTTCCTCGATCAACTGGCTCCACCGATTGCATCAGCATGGTAAGTATAATCGGAGAAAATAATGCCTGTGAGAGAGTTACCGGGACATAGGCAAAATATTGCAGATAATAGTACTCCGGACTCATAAGAGGCGTAAGAAATGTGAAAACACCTGACAGAATAACCAAAACGCCATACAGTACAGTTTTATTGGCGATTTTAACCGATATTTTTCCGGACAGATTCGAGCCAATCCAGCCTATTACTCCGCACACGAAGAAAAGGATTGCTATATCTGTATAAGAAACGCCTATTTGAGAGAAGGTTTCAAAAAGCCAGACAGGATAAAAGCCGGCGAATACAAAATGCCCCATCATTTGAAAATACTTGGCAATTAAATTGTTAGTTATATTGGTATTTTTAAAAAATAAAAGAAACTTTCTCTTGTATGTATGCAAACCAATCTTGTCTTTGCTGAGTTCAGCATTGGAATTAGGCAAATATAACTGGGTAATAATAATAAACAAGATTGTAACCAATGTCATCGCATAAAAAACGTAACGCCAGGTAAAATACCCCGAACCCACTATACCTAAAGGAATAGAAATTATTGTAGCAACGTAAGTCGCCGACATCACATAGCCCATGATCTGAAATCGTTTTTCTTTCGGAAAAAAATCAGTGATATACGGCAGTATGGATGCACCCAACATGGGCATACTCAATGCAGTCATGATTCGAAAGATAATAATTGCAGTTGCGTTAGTGGCAAGTGCAGTTAGTGCGAAAAAAATCGCACACAACACCGCACCAATGAGCATCATTCTTTTGCGTCCGTATTTATCCAGAAAGGGTCCCAGTGCAATGTTCGAAAATGTTGCAACAATTGGGAATGCAGCTAAAATGTAGCCCAGTAGAAACTGCGGAATGCTTAGGTCGCTTTGTATGAATTTTAATATCGGCGCCAAAATCACTATATTGGATTGCATGATAAAAAAACCATAAAACAATATAAATATAATTAGTGCATTATTTCTCACCAGCTAACCCTCAAGGAAAAACATGTAATGATGTACTAACAATTAAATTATGGATTTTTTCTATACCAGTAATTGTATTGTTCTATATCCACCATTCGTTCTTGATTTTCCTGGCCATAACCCAATCTCAAAGTATCTTCCTCCACTTCAAAGATCCCCCGTAGAACACCCTCTTTTCCGACAAAATGCTCTTCGATATGCAAGTCGATTCCATGAGGGTTTGATAATTCGTCAATATTATACCGCCCTGCTATGGCGCCTTTTTTCTTTACAATGGTTTGTTGAAAAAAACCATCAGGGTGGAATATAATAATATTTCCTTTATTAATACCATACCGACACTCCCACACACTCACGATTGAAGAAATTACTGTTGGATTATCAACAACTCTTATCTTGTAGTCAGGCTTTGGCGTATTAAGCAAATCTTTTTCTTGTTGCAACTGTTCCTTCTCATAGCTCAGTTCCGGATCTGAAATCAAATCCCAGGTTGCATAAATTTCATCCCTATTCACTTCCATTGCACTAACAATATCCAACGCGTCATCATAGGAGTAATCAAGATCTTCAAATATCTCCCTTCCCATACCATGGAGCCAGCTTTTTGCGTAATAAACTTTCTGCGACGTATCCAAATATTGAGGCCAGTCATCGATATAACTGTTTACCGGCCTTGAATGCCGACGCAGCGTTGTGGCATCACCTAAACCGACAATTTGATAGTTTGTCATGGGTTGTATTCTTGCTCCATAATCAGACATATCCTGATATTCGATATTCAACTCCTGACATAATCGTTGTAACTCCTGCTCAGGGTTTAAAACAAGTTCCTCATATCGAACTACAGAGGCTCGATCAGAAAACTGTTGTATACCATCACGTATTAAAAAATGAGCTCGGTGAAAATCAATATATCGATTCCTTAAAACACGCCAATCTGTCTTGAACCACTTAATGATTCCAGTAAATTGAGCCATGGGGTTTCTAACGACAAAAATAAATTTAGCCATTGGAAACGTCTTCATGAGTTCCGGAACAATCAGATAGTGGCGTACATTTTTCTCCAGAAAGTACTTTTTTCCCGTACCTTCCATCGCTGCTCCATATAAGTGTAAAGCAGCTTTTCTCACTGCTTCATAAAATAATGAGGTTCCATCTGGTTGACTTTGCAAAAATAAGTTTAAGTTAAGGTTAGCTATTTCTGCATCGTATTCTGCTTCTATTCCTATTGGTTGTTTACCGTTGTCTTTACGCAGTCCGTACATTAAAAAATACAGGGCCCAGGGGGACGCTGTAGTGTGGATCTCTGAATGCGATGCCAGCATTTGCTGCAATAGTGTTGAGCCAGTGCGATGAGTACAAATTAAAAAGATTAAGCTTTCACCTGAATTTTCCATAATAACCTCAAAAAGTGAATGGCGCATTCCCACCAATAAACACTTAAATAAATATTTCCTCTAAGAAGTTCTTTGCAGCAGTCCATGACCGATTATCCGCCACGGCATCGTAGAAAACACCCGCTACTGACCCATCCGCATTGGGATTTGTGAATGCGTGAGCAATACCGCCATAAGCGTGTATCTGCCAATCGACTCCGGCCTCTGTTAACTCATTTTGCAATGATGAAACCATCTCAGGTGGCACTAATGGGTCGTCATGACCGTGAAGTGCCAACACTTTTGCTTTAATGGGGTTCGCTGGAATACCCTCCAGTGGATTAAACAATCCGTGAAAACTCACAACCCCACTAAGAGCTGCGCCACTGCGTGCTAAATCCAGTGCACACATACCTCCAAAACAATATCCAATAATGGCTATTCTTGATTCATCCACCATTTCCATATTTTTTACGGTATCAAAACCTGCCAAAAGTCTTCGCCGTAATAATAATCGGTCCTCCATATAGGGAGCCTTCAGATGTTTTCCGTCATTATGGTGCTTTCCCAACACACCTTTTCCAAAATTATCCATGGCAAAGGAGACATATCCCAGCTCGGCCAGTTCTTCTGCTTTTTTGCATGCATATTCGTCCCGTCCCAACCATGCATGGGCAATGAGAACAGTGGGTCGTTTGCCTTTTGTATCATTATTGTAAGCAAGATAGCCTTCGAGCGTGGTTCCGTTCTCTTTGTATTCAATTTTTAAAGTATTCATTACTCCTCCATTATGTTCTTCACTTCAAATTAGATAAATAAATAATATTACAACTACGGAATATTATGAATATACACTTGAAAATGTTCTTTAAGCAGAAAGATTTCTATGCTGCATCCAACGCTCTAATATCATTAATGACCAAAGTGTATTTGCTACAATTGAATTGGGTACATCACTTTTCAGATCTATTAACCGCTCTATTTCTTTTTTATTAAATAGGTGCATAGTAGCTGTATGGGAAGATAATAAGGTGCCTTCAATAAATTCATATATTGCCTCTCCCTTTTTTATCATCGATGTTATAGGCAAGGTAAACGGTTGTTTTTTTCGTTCAATAATCTGATCCGGCAACAATCCGCTTGCGGCTTTTATCACAGGTGTTTTTCCGATTTCTCCATTATGCTTCTGCGCTGACGTCAATACCTGGGAAAGCCTGACGATTCTCGGCTGTAAAAAGGGCATGCGTGCTTCTACGCTATGCGCCATACTAAGGTGGTCAACTCGACGCAAAATGTAATATGGAAATCGTGATCGTTGATCAAATCGAAGTAATGTCTCCAATTTGCTATGCGTGTGTTGATTTACTTTTTCGTTTAGTGTATTTCCTAACACATCGACAAAGTAACTATCTTGAAGCACCTGCTTCATTTCCGCACTATATAGTGTACTGAGAAAATCGCTACCTGCTATGGCCATTGAAAGTTGATAATTTTTGTACCAATCTGTAGATTTATCAGTACTTGCAGTAATAAACCGTCTATAGCCACAGAATAGCTCATCTGCACCATCCCCTGTTAAAGCAACCTTAAAACCGGCTTGGTGTACCCCTTCAAATAGTGCAAACGTACTTAAACTATGTGGCGCTGTGTTGGGTTGGTCCAAAGCAGCAACAAATTTATCTACATAAGATGGAAGTGCCGTAGGGTCCAGCTCTATTTGGTGGTGGATGGTATGACAGTATTTAGCAACGGTATTGGCAAAATGCCGTTCATCCTTTGGCCAATCACCGCGGTAAGAAATATTAAACGAATGTAATTCATCCGTTAATTTACTCGCTATGCTTGTGATGTAGCTTGAATCCAGTCCACCGCTGGTAATCACGCTTACCGGCACATCGGCTGACAGCATTAATTTTATTTCTCGGGACAACAGATAATGCAAGTAATGCTCTAATTCATCCACGTTCTCAGAGTGAATCCCAAACTCTGGAATATCATTCAACTGCAACTTGGGTTTGCGCCCTGGGCTGAAGGTGAGCATACTGCCGGGAGCAAGCGTATATACATCTTTGTATAATGTAGCAGGACCCCAAATTGCCTTACCACCAAAGAACTGATCTATAGCTTCAATCCTTATATCACTTGAAATACCAGGAAACAATTGAAGGGCATCAAGTTCTGAGGAAAAATGAGCGGTGGAGTATGCTTTATCATAAGTATAATACAGTGACTTCATTCCACTGTAATCATTTAGCAATTTTAGTACGCTGCGCCCTTCTATTTCATCAACTATGGCAATAGCAAACATCCCTTCCAGCAAGCGCACAAATTCATCACCATAATGCTGATAAAGTGGTAGAATTATATTCCCGTCGCAGTGATCAGAAAAATTATATCCATATCGTTTTAAAGATGTTCGCAACGCCTTATGATTATAAATCTCCCCGTTAAAGACACAGGTTAACTTATCCAGATGGTAGGGTTGCGCTCCTCCATCAATACCTTGAATTGCAAGCCGATTACTTCCAAGAGACCAGTTTTCTCTAATACAAAATGTTTGGGCATCCGGCCCTCCGCTGAGTTGCTCTCGTGAAACTTTCTGCAGGTGTTCCTTGTCTAGTTTTGCACTCCCTATATATCCAAATATACGACACATGATCGCTCCTTGTGATTGCTATGCTTTGAAGATGCTATGCCCGTTTTACAGGCTCCCGCCCTCGCACCTTCTCCTCTGCCTGTGTTCTAGTACTCGTTGCAATTTCCCATGCAAAAAAACAGTTTATGGTTAATTTACGAAAAAGCGAACACGGCTAAAGAAATTGCATAATGAGACATTACCAGCACTAACCAAAAGAAGAAAGATATTATTTTTGCCAGACCTTAAAGATCGATAGAAACAACATGAGGATGTAGCAATGTTGAGATGAGATCAATCGCAAGCAATACGAAAATTGTGAGCTGGAGAAAAACACATGTTTATACTCAATGTTAAAGGCTATGTGAAACTTGTGTATATAGTATTAAGCCCTTTTGTTATCATTCTTCATAATTATTGAGAATAAAAGAGCGTATGATTCGTTCTTATAATTAGAGCTGACATTCGCCAGAAGGCGATCAAAAAAACAGGATGAACCGCCGCCGCAAGGTATTTTTAATCATCACCCTTCCGGGTTGAGTCTTAGTACAAGAAATAGTTGAGAGGGTGAGTTTTTCATCGAAAATTCCGATACCTCACCATTTCATTAATACATGCACGAAGATAGAGCAGCGTTGAGTGAAAAATCATTCTGAGACTGATTCTTTTGCCGGAATAAGCGATATATGCATATAAAATTAAAACCTTATACAGGTACACAAGAATGCGTGTTTTGATACCTTTGCCACTGCAACGTTGGATGGACAAGCGTGAAAAGTGTCGATTTGAAACTCATGTAAAGCAGCTATTGCCTGAGCTTTACCGTGTTGCCAGATCACTGGTTGGCGAATCCAGTGAAGCCGAAGATCTCGTACATGACACCTGCGTAAAAGCATTAGTAAGCTTTCAAAATGCCGAGGTTGCAGAGGTTTCGGCATGTAGAGCCTGGCTACATCGCATATTAATCAACACTTTCCGCGACAAGTATCGCCGCGCGCAAAATGCACCTGTACGCCAACCGAGTGAATCAGCATCACTCTGTGCTGCTGACATTGTAGAATTTGCAGTATCTGCAGATCCAGGCCCTGATGAGTTAGTCGAATATAGCAACATTGCAACGGTTACCAAAGCTGCAATATCATCTCTTGCACCTGAAGTACGATTGGTTGTTACACTTTTTTTTATTAATGGAATGTCGTACAAAGAAATTGCCGAGGTTGCTGATTGCCCTATAGGCACAGTAATGTCGCGTTTGGCACGGGGTCGAAAAAACCTTCGCCAACAACTGCATCCTTTTTTGGACGCAAACACAGATCGTCAAAAAAAATCAGTATCAAAACCCAATATCATGGGGGGTTAACTAATGCTGGACTGTGAAAAATTACAAAATCTATTGTATAGCTACCAGGATGGGAAATTGTCGCGGGAACTTAAACTCAGCGTCAGAACTCACCTTGAGAGTTGTATTATCTGTGCGCAAAAAGACCATACTATCAAGCGTACCGAAGCGCAGCTTCGGGATCTGTATAAAGATGGTTCTGTTCCTGAAACCCTATGGCCTCGGATAAAGGCCAGCTTTGATCAAGCCGGAACTGGCTCAAGTATTACAAAGAACAATACCCCTGTCCCTTACTTTAAATTAATGGCGGCCTCTATAGCATTATTGATAACCGCTATACTGATAACAACACGTCTCTATCCTTTAATGGATGAGTCAAAACAATTGCAAGCAGTAATGGTGAGTGAGTTTAAAACCTTTATTACTGCAAACAGGCCCCCGGATTTTGTAAGCACCAATCCAAAGTTACTGCGCTCCTGGTTTTTTAACAAAGTGAAGTTTACACCACCCTTACCACCCGATGCTGGCAAAAATGTACAACTTATTGGCGCAAGATTATGTAATATTCAGGATCATCGCGCCGTGTCTTATATGTATAAAAAAAATGATGCGCTTATATCACTCTACATTTCTGCATCAGCAAAGAATAGAGACAATAGTGCCAATTCATCTGAGCATTCGATGCGACTGAAAGTAGTAGAGGTTGAAGGCTATGCTTATGTGAGTTGGTTAAATGACGGTCTTGATTATACACTTGTAGCTTCAATGCCTTCAGATGATGTAATAGATATGGCTAAGAAATTAAATAACCGCGCCTCATCAGAAAATAAAACCAAGGTATTTGGCATCTAACAACCAGGCAATATCCGCACCTAGCAACCTGTTGAAAAACCCACTGATGGCACCATACGGTGTTAAAATACTGCGTTTTTTGCCTGATTTTTCCTTGTCTAATACTCATCAGAGACCTTTTCAAAAAACTGCCAGCTCCCTTCCTTAACCTCTATTTTAGTTATTTTCTTCCATAGGTGTACGCAATACCACGGCTTCAGGTGGTAGACAAACACGATCATTACACGCTTGCAAATTTAACTGCAAAGGCAGCATCCGCGAAAACTTCAATCCTGCCTCCAACTCAACATCAAACTCTATACGGCCGTCATACAGCGATAACAATGCTTTCTGAAACCCCAGGTGCTGGGTTTTTGGGGTAGGATAATTAATACTTTTCAGCTGCCAATTATCATTTCCCTTCTTTATAGAAATAGCTGTCGGAATCAAATTATCCTGCAGCGGTTGATTTGAATTGATATGCCAACCTTTGGGAATATCAAGCGCAACAGTGACACGATTAGCACCAGCCTGCATAATATGCACCTGAATACCACCCAACGCAGCATATCGTTTGGCATTGAGTTCACCGTGACTTAAATCATCGGCAGCGGTGAGCATGTAGCCAAAACCAGATGGAAAACGATTGATGGATTCTGCAAAGGCAGCAAGCGTTGCATTAGCCCGATCTGCATAATCCAGATTGGCACTTCGTACTGACAGCATCTGCAGAACACGTAAAGCAACCGAATTGCCGGAGGGGATTGCATTGTCACTACCACCATCTCTGGGCCTGCCCATCGCAGTAAGTTGCTCTTCCGAGCGGCTCATGTAAAAACCGCCACTCTGATCATCCCAGAAATAAGTAAGCATGGTTTCGGCCAGCTCACTGGCCCGTTGCAACCATTTTTTGTCTGCAGTTGCATCATAGAGATGTAACAAGCTCTCGGCGTAGTAGGCGTAGTCTTCCTGATTGGCTGTAATTGATGCATTTCCATTAAGATATACCCGCCACAATCCGCCACTACTTATATGGTTGTGCTGCCAGATGAATTCAGCAGCAGTTTGTGCTGCAATTGCATATTTTTCTTCATTAAGAAGCACACCGGCTTGTGACAAAGTGCTGATCATCATACCATTCCAGCCCGTTAGTATTTTTTCGTCCCGAAGTGGATGTTCACGTTGCTCTCGAACGTTATAAAGCTGCTCCCTTATTCGATCAATCTGTGTCAGTAGTTCTGTCAGATTTAGGTTATTATCCTCGGCAAACGCTGGCAAAGGCTCTGGAAGACTCAAAATATTACTACCTTCAAAGTTACCGTTTTCATCAACATCAAACACTTTTATTGCCAGACTTGCATCATCTTCTGATAGTGCGGATATAATCTGCTCTTTCGTCCAGAGAAAAAATGTACCTTCTTCACCTTCGCTATCCGCATCGGTCGCAGAGTAAAAAGCGCCATCGGGGGAGGTCATATCTCGCAATACATAGTCTAATGTCTGCACAGCCACTCGCTTGAAGAATGGATCACCAGTCAACCGCCATGCCAGCAGATATACGCGACTTAAATGTGCCTGATTGTATAACATCTTTTCAAAGTGCGGGACAAGCCATTCATTATCAGTAGAGTAACGGTGAAAGCCACCACCTACTTGGTCAAATATGCCCCCTCTGGCCATAGCACCGAGGGTCAGAGTTGTCGCATCTACCGCATCCGTGTTACTGTAACGTTCGGCTGCCTGCAAAAGAAGAAACAACATAGGCTCATTCGGAAACTTGGGTGCATCACCAAAACCACCGAGAAATTCATCCAGGCTACCTACGATTTCACCAAGCGCTTTTTGTACTGCCTCAGCACTTACTTTACCGGCCTTTGTCCGACTATTTGATAACTTTTCAACCTCCTCAGCAATCATATTGGCGCGATCAATTAAATCACTCTGCCGCTCTTTCCAAAGTGTGGCGACCCGCTGACTCAAATCAAGAAAAATATTGGGAGGAAAATAGGTACCGCCGTGAAATGGTTTGCCATCAGGCGTAAGGAAGCTCGACATCGGCCAGCCACCTCCACGGGTCATTAACTGTACAGCGGTCATATAGGTTTCGTCGATATCGGGTCGTTGCTCTCTATCAACTTTAATCGCAATAAAATTTTTATTGATTGCATTGGCAATTTCGATGTTTTCGAAGCTCTCTCGTTCCATCACATGACACCAGTGACAGGTGGAATAACCGATAGAAAGAAATATAGGTTTATTTTGCTTTTTTGCTGCTTCAAAAGCCTCAGGCCCCCAGGCATACCAGTCCATAGGATTGTGAGCATGCTGAATCAAGTAGGGGGAATCTTCCTGGATAAGGCGATTGGTAAAGCGGGGTTGACCATTGGCTAACAGGTGTTCGGTTCTTGGCTCGTAATTAGCACCTTTGGCCTTAAGCGCACTATCGATTCGTTGAGTAAGGTCTGCAGATCTTGGTGAAATTGATATCTGCATAATATTTTGCCCCGTTTCCGATCCGCTCGTATTGTCGGCCGCGAAGCCCTGATTGCAAGTCAACAATGCTATCGCTATTAGAGAGGCCAAAGGTTTCATATGATGTTCCTATTTGGATAGTATATTAGCCTGCCCGAGACTACTCGCAATCGGGTTCTTCATCTGTTTCTTCCGCCACGGCTTTTGGCGGTGTGGCTTCTTGTGCATAGCTCGACAATGGAAAACTCAATATAAAGATTAGTAATAACAAATAGATAGACGATTTCATGCTTTAAACTCAGTTATAAATGTTCAGGATGTACCTACTTATAACGAACGAGCAAAGAATTTATTCTCCTTAAAACTTCCCCTCTTAGATCGATTCACTTAGCTCCTCGCCTTGCCAGGATCAATAATGTTTCCTGTTTGAACTTTGTTGGCAAAAAAAGTGCCGTTCATTGTTAGACGATGCAATGCAAGAATATCCTTTTCTATCATAAAAGTGCAGGCACGCCAATTTTGTGGCATTTACGGAAAGCCTTATCGCACCCCTCTTTTTCTTCAGTTGGCATGGGAAATTTTCCCCCTCTTTTAATTCAAGCACTATGCAGGAAGCTTTCCCGCCGCACCTTTGCGTATATTTCTCCCAATTCCTGAAATCAGAATCAAAAACCGATGACTATGCGAAAAAACATCAAATTATTAACCAACCTTTTATCAATGGCGTGTCTGTGTTTTACACATAGTCTATTTGCTCAGGAAGATTCGCAAATAACGCCACTTGAGGATATCACTGTTACGGCTACACGGGTCGAGAAAGACGCTGACAAGGTGCCTGCCAGCGTGGGAGTGATCAAAAAAGATGACATTCAACTCGCAAGCCAGCAGACGGGTCTTGATGAGTCATTGGTTAAGATGCCAGGAATATTTATGCAAAACCGACATAATTTTGCACAAGATTTGCGCGTATCGATTCGCGGGTTCGGCGCTCGTTCAAGCTTTGGTATTCGCGGCATTAAAGTATTAGTCGATGGTATTCCAGAAAGTTCACCGGATGGACAGGCAAATGTTGACAGTATTGATCTTGGCTCCAGCCAACGCATAGAAGTTATTCGCGGTCCTGTCTCATCACTTTATGGCAACGCCTCCGGTGGCGCGATCATTATTCAATCAGAGTCTGCTCCTGAAACGCCATTTGTTTCTATCCGTCCAAGTTTTGGGGAAGATGGCTTTCAAAAACACCAGCTGAAGTTTGGCGGTAAACATAAAAAACTGGATTATTTGGTAAATCTTTCAGATCTTGATTACGATGGCTTTCGTGATCATAGCAGCACAAAAAGTACACTCCTTAACAGCAAATTTGGCTATACCATTGATAATAGCTCCAAACTAACCACTGTATTGAACATTACAGATTCTCCTGTTGCTGATGATGCGGGTGGTTTGAAAGCTGATGAAGTCTCGGCCGATCCATCCCAGGCGCGAGAGAAAAATGTCACATTGAATTCGGGTGAGGCGCTGGAACAAACCCGCCTGGGTTTTGTTTACGAAAAGGACCTCAATAGAACGGATACGCTCACACTACGTAACTATTACATTTGGCGTAACATCGACATCCGCATTCCGGCAGGACGACTGGGTGCAGGTGTTGATTTGAAACGATTTTCTGTCGGGGGCGGTGCACAATATACCAAAAAACAGTCATTTGCAGGATTTGATAACCGACTGGTACTGGGTTTGGATTTGGATCGTCAGGATGATGAGCGCCAACGATTTGATCTCGATGGATTAGGCATCGGAGATAAAATTCAAAACCAAGATGAAAATGTCACCAGTATCGGTCTCTATGCTCAGAATGAATTGAGTTTATCCGATCAAACCGAGCTAACGATGGGCGCCCGTTACGACCAGATTAAATTTGATGTATCGGACAAATTTTTAAGTGATGGTGATGACTCGGGGGATCGAACCTTCGACGAATTCAGCCCTTCTCTTGGATTGCGTTATAGTCCGACAGAAACACTGAATATCTATGGCAACATTTCCCAATCATTTGAAACACCCACAGCCAGAGAGTTGGGTAATCCAATAGGTGGCGGGTTCAATCAGAACCTTAAAGCGCAAAGCGCAACAAATTACGAAATCGGTCTGAAAGGCGATATTGGAAAAAGCACGCAATATGAAATCGCACTCTTTCATATAGACGTTGACGATGAGTTGATTCCCTTTGAAACAGACGGCGAGACATTTTATCAAAACGCTGGTAAATCAAGACGCCGAGGGGTAGAGTTTTTACTCTCAATGCAACCTATGCCCGGATTAACAGCAACCCTGGCCTATACCTATTCCAATTTTGATTTCAAGGAATTTATCGATGACGAGAATAATGACTTTAGCGGTAAGACCATTCCCGGGGTTCCCGAAAATTTGCTGCACGCGGACATCAGTTATTGGCATACATCAGGGTTATATAGTCAATTTGATATCCTGCATGCAAGCAAGATTTTCGTAAATAATGACAACAGTGCCAACAGCGATGCTTATACCGTTGCGAATATGAAGTTAGGTTATAGCCATTTCTCTGGTAATTGGGAGTTTTCTCCATTTCTGGGTGTAAACAACTTATTTGATGGGAATTATAACGGCAATGTACGCATCAATGCATTTGGTCAGCGTTATTTTGAGCCTGCACCAGATCGAAATGCCTATGCTGGCTTCGAGCTTCGATACGACTTTGAACAAGATAACTTATAAAAACCTGCGCCTCTGACTTGGCATGGAATTATGGAAATTTATCTTTTTACTTTCATAAAAGTGGTCATGGGTAAGCTGTAGCAAATATCCACTGGCAAAACGAAGGGCATTAAGTTATTCCCTTTTTTAGGTGTACAAATTTACTTGACCAAACAGAAGATGTATTTGACCCACCTTTAATAAAGCAGAATATATCGGGTCATTAGCAAGCTTGTCTTTCCATACACTCGGGGAAATAAAAAAGGGGAGCTTTATTGCAATATTGGCTTTTTAAGCATCTGAAATTTGAGAACCGATTCTGAAAGCGTTAGTCACGCAATGGGGTGAGCTGCAAGCCTAACCGGACAAGAGAGTTGAATGTTTTAAAAACCATCGTCTTATAGCTGAGAAAATATCGATTGAGCGGTTTTTACATCAAATAACCTGAACCAGTCGTGTATTGATTAGACACCTCATTGACGTGCATTAATACAATTCGAAAAATCGTTTACACTATGGCTGAGCCTGAAACTAACTGAAAACTCAAACAATGAGCAAGCCTGTGACCTTGAATTGTAGTAGCTCAGACTTGACCTGGCAGTTATCCATTTCTCAGTAACTGATTGTCAGGTCAAGTTTAGTTCATCAACTTCTCCTTCCGGATTGATTTCCCATCGATGAGTGTTTCCATCGGTGTTTCCCGCAGCACATTTTACCTTGGTAAGTTCGTTGAGTATTGTACTTAAGCAGCCATTGGTCAAGATCGTTTTAAAGATCATCAATGGTTTGATAGATTTTCTTTCGCAAGGTGACTTGATAAAACTCGTTGAGAATCGTTTTATGGAATCGTTCACAGATGTACAGCCAGGAACATCGTCAGCAAGGTCCGGCAAGCATCAGTCTGAACTTCTATACAGTATTTTTATACGTTATAATCCTTCGTCATATTTGCGGTTAATCGATGAGATCAATATCTTGGCGTCTAATAAAGGACGGGCATACTTCACACTTGCTGGTTATCACTTCAATCCCGATGACGTCACTCGTCTGCTTGGCATAGAGCCTACCTCCGTCAACGCTGCCGGTGCAAACAGCGGATTGGACAAGCCCGTGATCAGTTCGTGGGAGTTATCGACGGATAATATTACTGATGATGTGGACGTTTATGTCTTGACGGATATCATCATTAAGCAACTGGAACCCATTAAGGAAAAAATCCTGCAAGTGATTAAAAGCCACAATCTATCTCCCAGAATTGGCGTGGTCTTGGTTTTGTCTGTTGATAAAGGTGATTCATGCCCGGACATTGGCTTCGGCGCACGAACGATCCGCTTTCTAGCAGAAATTGGCGCATTTATTAATGTGGAGTATCAACTGTCCAAACGGGATTGATCCTAGTGCCCAGTTAAAAACAACATTTTATATATAATTTGCTTCAGAAGATGTAAAATAGCAAGTATATCGAGCTAGTTTATAGCTGCAATCTCTTGCAGTGGCTGTCACGATTTTTTTAGTACGAGGCTATATTATGAGCGGTGCCGGACCCAAGACCAGGCCACAAGTTCCTGAAGGCAAAACAGACCTTCTAACAACTCGTCAGAAGGCCATTACAGAGGGCGCGTTTTTTGTTGGCTATGACACCATCTGGAAACCGTTCCAGAAAGAAGTTCCTTATAAGACGCCAAAAAAGCCATAACATACAGTCGCACGATCGAAAGGTTGTGCGACCACATAATTCGACTCTTACAAAGATTGCATCTACGCGATTTTTGTCAGAAAGTACTTCAACAATCTCACCTAACGTTCTGGGCAACTAAGCGCTACTGGCTTCACCGTCATTGCCACTAAACGTTTCTATCATTGACTGCGCCTTGGTCAACTGTTCCTCGCAATGCTTTAAGCACAGTGGCTGAAGAGCATGGGGAAAACATTCAATAATCAGTTCAAAATCATCTCCCACTTCTTCTGCAATTGCTGAATCGTTCGTTAACTCAGCTAGCACACTCCGGGCAGTAGACTTATTTACCCTGCACAGTACTGCCAAATGAAATGGAAGTTGTTGTTCCATACACACAGTCAATGCAGTCTCATAAGACCTTATCGCTTCTTCCAAACGTTCAGCATTATCTTCTGATTCAGCCAAATTATGCAGCACGACACCGCGACTGTTATGCGTAGCAGCCAGCTCAAGCGCATGATTATCCGCATCGTATCCTGCAAGTGCGTTTTTAAATGCGACTACAGATTTTTGCAAGGTGCGATTACCTTTGAGCAGCTTTCCGTAGACATGGAAACTGGCTCCAAGCTGATACATGGTGGTCGCCCATTCCAAAGGCATTTGTTCACGGGTCCATTCGAGTAGCGCGTTAGTATAGGCATCGACGGATTTTTTCAATAATTTCGAGTCGCCCAGTTGTCTACCCAGAGCCTGTGCTGCGGTACCCAGGTTATATTGTGTTCTCGCCCAGTCCTGAGGTGTATTTTCCTGAGTAAGCTCTTCAAGCGCTCTGTTAAATGACAGGATTGCCCTTTCAAATAAATCATCATCACTCAGTTGTTGCCCAAGTGCAGCCAAAATATTGCCCAGACTGTTCTGTATCGTCGCCCATTCCAAAGGCGCTTGCTCACGCGATCTCTCAGTCAGTATTGACTCAAGCGTCTCACGTGCAGATTCGAGAATATTTGTGTTGAAACGGTGCTGCTCAAAATTGCCGCGCGTATGAATAAAATTATCCTGCACGGCAACACCAGTATCTGGAGTATCGTCTATTGCGTCTTGATCACTCAGTAAACTTTTATAGTGATCAATTGCTTTTACCAGCTCACTATTGTTCGGGTAAAAAATATAATTATTGGAGAATTTCATTGAGATCCGGATCGGCGCTAACGGCACCGCCAAGGTCGAGTTCTTCATCGGTAGCATCACGCACTGTTAAAATATCCAGCGTGAAAACCACTTCTCTACCACACAGCGGATTATTACCGTCTACTGTCAACGTCTTGTCATCAAATCGGGTGACGATGAAATTTTTAGGCTTACCTTTATCATTTTCCATAGTGATTGTCATACCAACTTCACGATATTCCTCGGGAACATTTTCAATATTATCGGTAAACACCAAAGATTCATCTCTCTGCCCATACAGTTGATCACAATCAATCGGTACTTCTATGACATCACCCACCATTTTTCCAGCCAGTTCTTTCGTGACTTGTTCAGACAAAACATCATTTACGCCATGAACATAACCCAGTGGATAATCGACAGTGACGAGTACATCGCCGGTTTTTACATCGACGACCTTATAAGTTAATTCAACGTATTTTTCGTTTTCTATTGTTTTTGACATAACACGAACGCCTGTTTTAGAAAAGCGTAGCACCAAATATCTTTACCTTGTCCTTTTCATAACCCAGCACCAGTCTACCCAACCATTCACCATCTTTTTTGCTATTTCTCTGTTTATAGAGAATCGTGACATACTCACCACGACGTATCATGCCAAGATATTCGTAATCATCAGACAAGTTTTTTGTCAATTCACTTCTTGCAAACTGTTTGCCCATCTCGATTTCATTTGCACCCATCATCATCGAAGCAGAAAAAAGTCGAGTGAAAGCACCATAATTTTCTTCATTGGAGTATTTGACAAGATCAGCCCACATTGGGTGCGCCAAGTCTAAAATCTCTTTATCTGTTTTTTCGAGTATGTTCATATCTTTCTATCTAAATATTAATTGCAATAACTATACTACTTAATTTTAATCACCTTTAATAAAAAAAGACCAACGACTTGCTTGTTGGTCTTTTTCAGTGCTCGTAAAAATTAAATCCAAATATTTACGAGGTCTTATCTTCACTATCACTTACCAAGTGGTAAAGAGGCGCCTTCTCCATGGTATATTCACCTGATTCGCGATCACGCTGAGAAACGGTTAATACATGCCAGTTGTCATCATCCAGCTTCATGTGGTCACCACGGTAATAGTAGCCAGGCCAACGTGTTTCCTTACGGAACAATGTATGTTGGAAAACACTCTCAGAAGTAAGGTAACGGTGCTTCAGTTCCCATGCACGAAGTAGTTCATGGATATCTTCAGCAGCAATATTTTCAAGATCTTCCCCAAAAACCCCCATCTTCTTAAGACCGATTTGTAGAAGCTTCTCGTTGGTCATGTAGTTAACACCAAAACCACCACAGTACTCGTCCATCATCTTCTGCAGACGATCAAGGCCCTGTCTTGGATTGATGTAATTTGGATTAACATCGCCAGCAACAATTTCGTTACGATAAACAGTATACGTTTCCATTGGCTTGTAGATCTTGGTCTTAAGATCTGCAATCTGCTTCTCAGAAACCCGAATGCCTTCTGCCTTGCCATCATCAACATATTGACAGGCGGCTTTAGCCGCCAGGCGACCTTCAGTGAAAGAGCCTGATGAGAATGCGTGTGGTGTACCACCCACAGCATCACCCGCGCCAAACAAACCTTCGACTGTAGTCATACGGTTGTAGCCCCAAAAATATTCATCTGGAGAGACATCTTCCGGACCTGAGCACCATGCACCACAACCCGTTGCGTGTGAACCCATTACGTAAGGCTCAGATGTAGTCAATTCAGGGTTTTCGTATTTCGGATCTACATCGGTAGAAGCCCAAAGTACCGCCTGACCAATGGTCATGCCTAAGAAGTTGTGCCAGCCAATCTCTTCAAGGTGCGGGTCCTGGAATGCTTCCATCGTTACCATGTGAATTGGACCGCGACCGGCATTCACCTCATTGATAAATGCATGGTTACGTAAACAAGTCGGGATCGGTTTGTGAGACAAATGCTGATTCTCTGTATCCAGATACTCTTTGCCTACCATTTCCGTTAGCGCCGGGAACCACTTTGATTCGTACTCTTCACCCATACCATTTTGTGTATAAGTCTTAAGGTGTAAGAAGTATGCGCCTACGGGACCGTAACCATCCTTAAAGCGAGCCAGTACGATACGGTTTTCCATTTGCGTCATTTTCGCGCCTGCATCGATCATAAGGCCATATGCAGAACCCGATGACCAGGGTGCATACCAAACACGACCTGCACCTTCACCGACTGAACGCGGCTTGAAGATGTTGGATGCGCCGCCGGCACCACAAATAACCGTCTTGGACTTGAATACGTGGTAATTCCCAGTACGCACATTGAAGCCTACAGCACCCGCGATGCGGTTCTCTTTGGCGTCATCCATTAACAAATGGGTTACGCAGATACGGTTGAATACCTTGTCTGCTGATTTTTTCGCTGCTTCTGCAACAATCGGCTTGTATGATTCACCGTGAATCATGATCTGCCAGCGTCCTTCACGCAGATATTGACCGGTCTTCTCGTCTTTCATAATGGGCAGACCCCAGTCTTCAAACTGGTGGACAGCGGAATCAACGTGGCGCGCCATATCAAAGGCCAGATCCTCACGCACCATGCCCATCAGATCCATACGTGCATAACGGACGTGATCTTCCGGATTGTTCTCACCCCAGCGTGTACCCATGTAACAGTTGATAGCATAAAGACCCTGGGCTACCGCACCAGAGCGGTCGATGTTGGCTTTTTCAGCAATGACAATTTTCTTGTTCTTGCCCCAAAATCTTGCTTCGAATGCCGCACCCGTACCGCCTAAACCAGCACCAACGACTAAGACATCAATATCGTCTTCAATAATTGTCTTGTAAGCCATTAGTAGTAAACCCCTTCTTTAAGTTTCAAGCCATTTGATTGCAGCGTAGGTAAAGCACTGTCATTCATACTGACATACTTAGGCTCTTTATATAAAAGCTGGCCATCACGCATTTCATCACTTGGTCCTGCTTCGTCAGCTAGCTTTGGCTGTTCCGAACCCCAGGGCTTAGTCGTGATTGGCGCCAGTAGATCCATGTCTTTTTTACCGTTACGGAATTTAATGCGCCATGCAATGGTGCCTTTTTCTTCATCACGAAGCACTCGTACCGAGTGGCCCAGTGGAGCGAAATCTGCGTAGCCACGCACATCAATCGCCTGATGAGGGCAGGCTTTTACACAGGAGTAACACTCCCAGCACATGTTGGGTTCAATGTTGTAAGCACGTCGAAGTGTTTTATCAATGTGCATGATATCTGACGGACAGATGTCGACGCACTCACCACAACCATCACAACGAGTCATATATACAAAAGTTGGCATAATATCTGTCTCTTTAAATTAGTTAAATAACTGCTAGGGGCCTGTCGGACTTAGGAAATCGTAGCGAGGGAAAGCCAATTTGAGTCCATTTTTTTGTTCATTTGAGGCGAATAGCCAGCCTATTTAACGAAAATGAACAGAAAAATGGGCCAAAAGGGCTTTTCCGCAGTAGATTCATCCTAAGTCCGACAGGCGCCTAGTAGTGGTTTGGTGCTTCGCGCTTAATACCTAGACCCATGTTGGGTGGATTGTCGCCCATATATTGCGGAATATCTGGAAACCTTGCCTGTACGGCAGGATCTGACAGAACGTAATCAGCGGGCAGATTCTCTCTTGATCCATCAGCTTTGGTTATCTTCTTCTGATAAGCTGCGGCAGGCTTGAAGAACATATGAGCAAACTTCGACCACAGTACACTGGCAAACAGCGTCGTGCTGGCGGCGATGAACAAAACGAAGGACACGGCTGTCCATGCTCCCATACCAGTGGACTGCTGCATAAAGGACCAGATCAATCCGAAGGTCGCGGTTGCGAGCAGCGAGACAATAAACAAGTCCGCACGTTCCAGCTGATACCAACGAACACCTTCGGCAGCCACATCAACCCGGATAGCAAACCAAAACCAGTACCCACCAAAGCAAAGCATTAATGCGCCGACGTGCCACAGTAGAGGCAGGATGATCGGGGTAGCAGTCTCTGGTGTTGGATAGGCAAAAATCATAATGGCGGTTGTAGCAACGAATATGATGAAGCCATACATGGTAAAAAGATGGGAAATCCTGCGTTTTTTATTGCAGAACTCGGAAGAAGTTAGCACTTCGCTTGCTACCGTTTGAATTGCAAGCGATACTTTTTCTCCAGCACCCACGGTACGTTTAGCACTCTTCTGCGCTTTTTTCGCATTTTCGAAAAAGTACTGCGCGCTCTTCTTATGAATCATGTCAAGTATTGTTCCGCCTATGACCAGGAGGCACATCAAAATGACATAGATCTGCATGGCAATGGGCGGGATGAACGCAGTAAGTTCAGAGAAGGGATTACTGATGAACATTATATTGATCTCCTCAGATATTGTTGTAACAAATGCAATTTTGTACGATAATTTTGATCATTTAAACCTAAATATTTTATGTGTGGTATAAATAATATTTATTCAACTAGGTCATCTTTAGTGCTTATCGAGATTTATACGTACAACCCAAATGCAGTGACTACATGTTACAGAGTCTGATTTAATATTCGACTTAGCTGTCAAATTGCGAAAATCATCCTGCTAGCAACATTGATTGACTTCACTCTTCAAGAGGAAGGATTGATGTAAATCCATTAATTCAGAAGTCATAATGTATATAATTCGTATTAATATTAATTGAGTTATATTTAAAATATTCTTATGCTGTATCAATCATGTCAATTCTGGATTACAAGTATATTGCTGGTTGGTTTTGGCTGCTTACCCATTGTTGTAAATGCGCAGGACCGACCGACGGCACTCGATAAGATTTCGGTTGTCTCTACAGCAACCCGCACCGAGCAACGGGTAGAAGGGGTCACAGCTTCAGTGGTTGAGATTGATGCAGAAGAAATAGAGAAAAGCGGTGTGCAAACCCTCAAGGATGTGTTTAACAACACACCGGGTCACATGCCTGCGACCATAGAAGCTGCCCACATTGTCAAGCCCATGATAGCCAGCGATGGCTGGACAATCAACTCAAAAAACAAGTACCGGCGACTTACTTTCTACTCACCTTTTCGGTAACTGCTCCTGCGTTACTCTACCTCCTGCATCCATGCAGTCGACGTTACCGGCAGAACTCAGAACGCTCGCATGGCAGCATCAGCGATTACTCTACGCGTTGCTCATCCAGTGCGCCTGGCATACGCTTCTTGCATTCTCTAAAAATGATAAACAACTTCAGGGCATACCCGGTGCCATTGCGGTTTTGCATACCCATTCTCGTCGCCTGGATTACCACCCACATGTTCACTTAGTGATGCCGGGGGCCGCTATTGATGTACTCAATAGACTCTGGCGAACAAAGACGAGTCAGGGTGATAACACGGCCTATCTATTTAATCAGTTCGCTTTGGCTAAGGTATTTCGCGCCAAAATGCTGACTGCCCTTAACAAAGCGGGTCTGCTCATGCCTGTACAGATTCCCTATAAATGGGTAGTAAACTGCAAATCCGTTGGCTCGGGTGAGAAAGCCCTGACCTATCTGGGCCGTTACCTCTACAAGGGGGTCATACAGGAGAAGGATATTGTGGCTTGTAAAGACGGTCAGGTCAGTTTCCGGTATCGGGACAGTAAAACAAAGCAGCTGAAGATCCGAACCGTCTCGGGCGTCAAATTCTTATGGCTGAGCCTCAGACACGTGCTGCCCAGAGGCTTTCGACGTGCCCGTAACTTTGGCTTTTTACACCCCAACAGTAAACGTTCAATCACACTATTGCAGTATCTGTTCGGCTTTGACCGAAATAAGACATTAACCCTAATTTACAAAACGACCCCACTTTATCTGTCAATATTGTGGGGCTTTGATGAATATCACCCGTACCCGCATAGCGCCATCGGCTCTAGCGACACTTGTACCCACATAACACAAGAGATGATCATTTGCTGATGTAACCGAATACAAAAAACCAGAACAGCTGCTAAAAAATCAGGTATTACGCCCTGTGGGATTCACTCGGCTTTGATGGGTGTATAATGCACACATTGTCGCCAATTTTAGCTTTGTTTTGCTGCAATGGTTATGTTCCAGGCTGGTTATTGAGAGTCGTAGTAAACCACACTCTTCAATACATGTTAGACCCCTGAAGATGTTTTCTATTAAAGTACCATTACCTCGGGCTTGTCCAACAAACGGTTCAGATTCTGGCTCGTCCCTCGCAGGAATCTAGCCTTATTCGTTATACCTGATCTTCAAATTTGACTGGCTCAGATTTATTACTTCTAATTACTACGGTACCAGCAAGTTTGTCATGCCAACCTTGTTTTCGTTTATCAATTCCAACCCATATGATTCCAAGAAATAATGGGAGCATAGAAACATAGTAACTAAGATAACGTCCTATGAATTGACCTGTAGACGGAGTACCTCCAGTTTTTGCATCCACTATGGTTAGCTTTGTTGCCATTTTTCCAGGAGTAGCTGATTTATAAACCCAGAAAATAATAACAGCAATTGCGGGCAATATATAATTGAACAAGACATCCCAAAAACCTTGAACAAAAGACTCGCTCACCCAGTAACCAGTGCCATATATAGCAGTGAGGATTGGCAGAATTATTATTAGAATTAATATTGAATCTATTATTGCTGCTCCAGTTCTAATCCAAAAACCTGCATATTCCTGTTCATTCATGCTTGTATTCTCCTAAAGGTATAACGCTATAATTGGACGTCAAAATGACATGATATAACACATCGATTTGACGTATAATCCCAACCGGGTAACGTATGCCCCTGATTTTACAACAACACCCCGTGAAATTACATTAGTACGAAAGTAAATTCACAATCAGTCAAGGATGACAAAGCAATGCCCGGCAAACCTCGCCTGCTTGATCAGGTAAAAAACAAATCCGTGTTAAACACTATAGTATCCGCACCGAAAAAGCCTATATCCAGTGGATCAAATCCTATATACACTACCATAAGTTACAACACCCAAAAAACTTGTCTACCAAACACATAGAGCAGTTCCTTACGCATTTAGCGGTAGATAAGAAAGTGGCGGCTTCAACGCAAAACCTGGCATTATCCAGCATTTTATTTTTGTACAAAGAAGTATTAGAGATCGATCTGTCTTATCTTAATGGAGTAACCTAGGCTAAAAAACCGACAAATGTTCCTGTAGTATTTACCACAGATGAAGCTTTAGCCGTAATCAGTAACCTGGAACCATCTGATCATTAATGGCAAAGCTGCTTTACGACTCTGGATTACGTTTGATGGAGTGCATCCAACTCAGAATCCTGGATATTGATTTCCATTATAAAACAGTTACGGTAAGGGAAACAAAGACAGAGTGACGATACTGCCTGATTAAGTTTTGGAACTTCTTAAGCTGCAAATTGAAAAAACTAACGAGCTTCACAGCCACGACATTGAAGCCGGATTTGGCGCTGTTTATCTATCCTTTGCACTGGATCGCAAGTATCCGAACGCAAACACTGAATTTGGCTGGCAGTATGTCTTCCCGACAACTAAACGATCGATTAACCCAAAATCTGGAATTGAGCGTAGATATCACTTCAATGAATGAGTATTGTGAACCTGATTTTAACGCAGCCTGAACCGCCAGAGAGTTTTAACTGTTAACCTTTAATCCGAGCCTCTGCCGACCTGGCATGCGCGGTAAACCCTTCACCATGCGCTAACACAGATGCAATCTTGCCAAGCTTTGATGCACCATCAGCTGAACAAGCAATCAGGCTGGTTCGCTTCTGAAAATCATAAACTCCCAACGGCGATGAAAAACGTGCGGTTCTGGATGTTGGTAATACATGGTTCGGTCCGGCACAATAATCACCCAGTGCCTCAGCTGTATAACGACCCATAAAAATTGCCCCAGCATGGCGTATTTGTTTTGCCACTTGATCAGCCTTATCCATCGATAGCTCAAGGTGTTCTGGCGCAATAAAATTAGCAACTTCAATCGCCTGTCCGATGTCATCAACCTTTATCAAGGCACCACGGTCTGACAATGATTGACGGATAATTTTTTCCCGTGACATTTCTTTGAGCAGTTTCTGTATGCTTTTTTCAACATCAGCCAGAAATTTTTCATCCCAGGCAATCAAAATGGATTGCGCGTCTTCATCGTGTTCAGCCTGAGAGAATAGATCCACAGCGATCCAGTCGGGGTCGGTTTTTCCATCACAGATAACACAAATCTCAGAAGGCCCGGCAATCATATCGATACCAACCCGACCAAAAACCTGTCTTTTTGCGGTAGCGACATAAATGTTACCTGGACCAACAATTTTATCGACGGGGGGAATGCTTGCTGTGCCATATGCCAAGGCAGCCACAGCCTGGGCACCACCGATTGTAAACACTCGGTCAACTTCAGCCACACCCGCCGCAGCAAGCACCATGTCACTGCGCACGCCATCAGGTGTAGGCACTACCATAATCACTTGCGAGACACCTGCAACTTTTGCCGGAATGGCGTTCATCAAAACGCTGGACGGATAGGCGGCTTTTCCGCCTGGTACATATATACCTACCCTGTCCAAGGGATTAATCTGCTGCCCGAGTACGGTGCCATCGTCTTCAGTAAACTGCCAGGACACCATTTTCTGTTGCTCTGCATAGCGCCGGATACGCGCTGCAGCCTGGTTCAATGCATCCCTCTGCTCAGCACTGATTTCCTGCAGGGCTTTTTCTATTTCATCTGTGCCAATTTCACAGGCCACCATTTGCTCCACCTGCAAACGATCAAATTTACGGGTATAGTCCAAAACCGCTTCATCACCGCGCTTGCGAACATCAGCGATAATTTCACGAACGGTATTTTCAACGTTATAATCCGACACACTTTCCCAAGCCAGCAAATCCTCAAGCAGTTGCCAGAACCTGGCATCACCGATCTGCAGTTTTTTAATTTCAAACATCTGCTACCCCGCTACCTTACGTCGTTTTTGCACAGCTTCGGCAAGTGCTTGCAGAATAATGACTGTGTCATCCCAACCAATACAAGCATCGGTAATGCTTTGCCCATATACCAGTTCCCGATCTTTAATCAGCGCTTGATTACCTTCTACCAAATTACTTTCGATCATCACACCCTTGATTCGTTGATCACCGTTTGCAATCTGTACACACACATCCTGACAGACATATTTTTGTCGGGCAAAATTCTTACGACTGTTTGCATGGCTAAAATCTATCATTAACCGCACTGGGATATTACTTTTATCCATACGTGAGGCAGCCATGTCCACACTCGCTGCATCGTAATTCACATGCTCAGCACCACCGCGTAAAATCAAATGACAATCTGTATTACCCTTGGTTGCAAAAATTGCTGAGTTGCCTTCTTTTGTAACCGATAGAAAATGATGTGAGTGCATTGCAGATCCGATCGCATCTATGGCGATCTGTACATTGCCAGATGTACCATTCTTAAAACCAACCGGACAAGACAAGCCTGATGCCAACTCCCGATGCGCCTGACTCTCTGTAGTTCTGGCTCCGATCGCTCCCCAACCCACCAAATCAGCAATATATTGTGGACTGATCAGATCCAGATATTCGGTACCGGCGGGCAGCCCCATATCGTTGATATCGAGCAAGAGACTGCGAGCTGTTCTTAATCCTTCATTAATATGGTAGGAATCGTCACGTTCAGGGTCGTTTATCAATCCCTTCCAACCTATCGTGGTGCGGGGTTTTTCAAAATACACCCGCATAATAATCAGTAAATCCTGCCGCCATTGTGCTCGTTGCTCAAGTAATTTTGCTGCGTATTCACGGGCCGCTTGTGCATCGTGAATTGAACAAGGCCCTACGACTACAACCAGACGGTCATCCTCACCATCCAATACATCTCGAATTTCTGAGCGCGCACTGTGTACCGTTTCAGATGCGGATTCACTCACCGGAAATTCGTTTAGCAATTGCTCCGGTGAGCGAAGAATTTTTGTCTCTTTTATACGTATGTCGTCTGTATCATACATTTTAGTTAAATATCCACCTGGCTTTTTATTTTTTCTATCAGTTGCATTATCTGTTTATACTTCATCTTCATAGCCGCTTTATTAACAATCAATCGAGAACTAATATCAGCAATCGGCAAAAGTGGTTCCAGGCCATTTGCACGTAATGTACCGCCTGTATCAACCACATCAACAATCAGATCAGACAAGCCAACCATGGGCGCCAGCTCCATCGACCCGTAAAGTTTGATAATCTCCACTTGCTGACCACGGCTTGCAAAATAACGTCTTGCACAGTTGACAAATTTAGTCGCGACCCGCAATCGCCGATTCGGCTCCAGATTAACATCAGGACTACCAGCAACCATTAATTTGCATTTGGCAATTTGTAAATCAAGTAGTTCGTACATACCTTCCCCGCTATGCTCCATTAATACATCTTTGCCCACAATACCAAGGTCGGCACCAGCATATTGTGTGTATGTCGGCACATCTGAGGCGCGAACAATTAATAATTTGATATCCACGCTGTTGGTATCAATGATAAGCTTACGGCTTGTTTCGGGGTCTTCAATCGGCTCAATGCCTGCCGCTTTCAGTAACGGTAATGTTTCTTTGAAAATCCGCCCTTTGGACAAGGCAATAGTCAATTTATTTTGTGATCTCATTAATCTGTGGTACGACGAATAGCCGCCCCTAATTGTTGGAATTTTTCTTCGATTCGCTCGTAACCACGGTCAATATGGTAGATTCGACGCACGGTCGTCTCTCCCTGGGCTGCCAGCGCGGCCAGGATCAAACTTGCCGATGCACGTAAATCTGTTGCCATAACAGGCGCCCCGGTTAGTTTTTCCACTCCCTTGATGAATACAGTATTTCCCTCTATCCGCATGTCTGCACCTAACCGCTGTAATTCGTTCACATGCATAAAGCGATTTTCAAAAACTGTTTCAGTGACTGCGCCCGCCCCCTCGGATACAGCATTTAACACTGTAAATTGAGCTTGCATATCGGTTGGAAAAGCGGGGTAAGGTGCGGTTCTGATATCGACCGCCTTAGGCCGCTTGCCACGGCTGTCCAGCTCGATCCAGTCCTCACCAATATTGATATAACAACCCGCGTCTTGCAGTTTTTGCAATACTGCGTCCAGTATATGAGGTACCGTATCACGGACCATTATGTGCCCACCAGTAACTGCAGCGCCAACCAGGAATGTACCCGTCTCAATACGATCAGGCACCACTCGATAATTCGTCCCAATTAATCGATCTACGCCCTGTATTGTAATCGTGTCTGTTCCTGCTCCCTCAATTTGCGCGCCCATGGCAATCAGATATTGCGCCAGATCATAAACCTCCGGCTCTCTGGCCGCGTTTTCCAAAATGGTATCACCCTTGGCAAGGGTCGCAGCCATCATTAGATTTTCTGTGCCGGTAACAGTCACTGTATCAAGAACCAGACGAGCACCCTTAAGCCGCCCACACCTGGCTCGAATATAACCACCTTCAATATTGATATCAGCACCCATGGCTCGCAAACCTTCAATATGAAGATTTACCGGCCTTGAACCTATCGCACAACCGCCAGGCAAACTAACCTCAGCCTGGCCATAGCGTGACAACAAGGGTCCCAGTACCAAAATTGATGCGCGCATCGTCCTGACCAATTCATAGGCGGCCATATAGTCATTTATCAAGGTCGGATCGATTTCAATTTCCATTTTGTCCGACACGGTTAATTGCACACCCATGCGACCAAGCAAGGCCATCATGGTAGTGACATCATTGAGATGAGGGACATTGTTAATGACAGACGGTGTGTCAGCGAGCAAACTGGCAGACAATATTGGTAACACGGCGTTTTTCGCGCCCGATATACGCACCTTACCTTCAAGCGGGACACCGCCAGTTATAACTAATTCATCCATACTCATTTACAGCCTTTGTTAGGAGCCGTTCTCAATTAATTTTACCGTCCTGCCTTGTCTGGCGCTTTTTCAGGCGCAACAAAACGGTAAAATTAATTGAGAACGACTCCAGCAGGAGATTTAACGTTAATCTGCACTACTTGAATGTATTCAGATGTGAATCCATCATAATAACGAAAAATCGGCGCCAGCCATAGCAGAAGGGATTAATCTGCATGATTCGCCTGTCGCAGCTAGTCTTACAAAAACCTATACTTTGTTATAAAAGTATTTAAATACAATGTGTTAGGGAAACTTCATATTTGATCGCAGGGAGAGAAATTTCTATTATCCAATTGATGCCCAGTGATGATTTACACGACTAGTGTGAAGGGATCAGCAACGGGATATTCAAGAGGGCTTATACTTTAAATAAGCCTTCCACCCCGCAAACACTGGCTAAGCGCTCAATTTGATTAGGGATATTGTCATAGGCTATTTTACAATCGTTTGATGTGGCTAGCGATTTCCATTCAATTAATAATGCCATTGCAGCACTATTGGCTTTTACAACATCAGTAAAGTCTATTCTTAAGTTGGCACCTGTTTTGAAGTACACCAGTGTCTGTTCTAACAGTTCTGGAACCGTCTCAAAGTCAAGCGTTCCACCCACTTTAAAACGATTATCACCTGTTTGCTTAAACTCAAATTGGGTCATAACAAATCAGTTCTTTGTAGCATTGCCATTTTTCTTCTTCATCTCTTCGATCAAACCATCAATTCCATTTTGCGCGATTTTTTGCGTAAAAGTTGTACGATAAGTGGATACTAGGTTAATGCTGTTTACATCAATATCGTAAATCTTCCAGCTATCATCTTTCTTGCGCAGCTTGTAATTTACGGGTATGCCTTTTCTACCCGACTGCACAAACAAGGCGCGCACTATTGCCCGATCATCGCGTTTCTGCGCAAGAAAGGGTTTAAACTTCATTTCCTGGCCGGAGTACAAAGTTAACGCAGACATGTAGGTATTTAGCAACATCTGTTTGAACTCAGCGATTAACTGTTCACGCTGCTCAGCAGTGGCCTTGCGCCAGTGCTTACCCATTGAAAGCGCAGTCATCGATTTAAAATCAAGGTGCGGTATAAGTTTTTCATCAACGAGTTTTCTAAGGTACTCGGGCTCAGCCTTTAGTCTTTCAGATTCCTCTGAGAGGGCTTTCATCACATCACGTGTACTGCTCTCAACCAGGTCTTGTGCCGGATGGGCATATACCGTAATTGCACTAAATAACGATACAACAAAGATAAGTAATTGTTTTTTAAAATTTTTCATTGATAATCTCTCAATTTTCCTTCACTGTGACTGAATGTATTCCATTATTTACCAGAACTGCTGAACAAATACTGACCAATCAAACGCTCCAATACCATGGCAGATTGTGTCAAGGAAATTTCATCACCGTCTTGCAAAAATTCCAACTCGCCACCTGGCTCCAGGCCAATATATTGTTCGCCAAGCAGGCCAGAAGTATAGATATTGGCAGTGGTATCGGAGGGAAAGGAGTCATATTTTCCATCAATGGTTAGTGTGACTTTAGCCCGAAAAGATTCCATATCGTAGTCAATAGATTTGACTTTACCCACTCGCACTCCACCGACAGCCACCTGGGAGCGTTTTTTGAGTCCACCGATATCTTCAAAGTAAGCGTTAACTTCATAGCCCTCGTCATTACCAAAACTGGCCAGATTACTCACTTGTAAGGCCAGAACAATAAGGGCCGCAATACCCAGGGCCATAAAAAATCCCACAAGTATTTCCGTTGTTCGAGAGTTCATTGGTGCAATATCCTCCGTTCTACACGTTAAACATAAGTGCAGTGAGTAGAAAATCCAGACCGAGAACGGCCAGTGATGCATTGACTACCGTACGGGTAGTTGCACGACTAACACCTTCAGATGTCGGAATACAGTCATAACCTTCAAAAATTGCGATCCAACAGATAATCAAGCCAAAGATAGCAGACTTAATAACACCGTTCATCACATCATCATAAAAATCCACTTTGGCTTGCATTTGTGACCAAAACGCACCACTGTCAACGCCGAGTAATTCGACACCGACGAGATAACCACCAAAGACACCCACCGCTGAAAACATCGCTGCTAATAGTGGCATGGATATCACACCGGCCAAAAACCTTGGTGCAAAAATCCGCTTGAATGGGTCAACTGCCATCATTTCAAGTCCGGATAATTGCTCTGTAGCCTTCATTAAGCCAATCTCTGCCGCCAGTGCTGAGCCTGCCCGGCCTGCAAAAAGCAAACCTGTCACAACCGGACCTAGTTCGCGCACCAAGGTAAGCGCAACTACGACACCGAGAGATTCCTCGGCATTAAATCCAACCAGCGTGTTGTAGCCCTGTAACGCAAGCACCATCCCGACAAATAAACCGGAAACCAAAATAATCAGTAAAGTCAATACACCAACGGAGTGGATTTGCTTAACCACCAGAGAAAAATTAAAAATCAGCTGAACCTGCGCCAGCAGCACCCGACCTATAAATAGATGTGCGCGGCCCAGACGTTCCAAAAATGCCAGACCCGTTTGGCCCATTGTTTGTAGCCAGTCCACCATTATAAGCTCCCTGCGCCGATCAAATCTTCGATGTATTCTGCCGCCGGATACTGAAACGGAACCGGCCCATCAGCATGGCCTTGAATAAATTGCCGCACCCAGCCGGATTCTGAATTTTGTATTTGTTCTGGCGTGCCACCTTCCACAACAACTCCATCAGACACAATAAATACATAATTAGCAATTGACAGGGTTTCTTCCACATCATGTGAAACAATGATAGAGGTAAGCCCAAGCGCATCATTAACGGTGCGCAAAAGATCAATAAGCACACCCATTGAAATGGGGTCCTGACCCGTAAAAGGTTCATCATACATGATCATCATCGGGTCAAGTATCAGCGCTCTTGCCAGTGCCACCCGACGGGCCATACCACCGGATAACTCACTGGGCATTAAATCGCGGGCACCACGTAAACCGACTGCGTGCAGGCGAGTCAACACAAGGTGATGAATCAATCTATCCGATAAACGGGTGTGTTCGCGCAGCGGAAAAGCCACATTTTCATAAACACTGAAATCGGTTAATAGTGCGCCTGATTGAAACAACATGCCCATACGTTTGCGCTGCTTATACAGCGCCGCACGTGATAGCTTATGCACATCCATGCCATCAAAAATTACACGACCTTGAGAGGGTTGCAGCTGCGCACCGATCAGTTTTAACAGAGTGGTTTTTCCAGATCCACTGGGACCCATGATTGCACAAATGCCGCCACGTGGAATATTCATCGTAATGCCTTTGAATATTTTCCGACTGCCACGGGCAAAGTGAAGATCACTTATTTCTACAAGATATTGCGATTCTGACTGGTTATTGTTATTCACAGGTTTTTATGTTTGTTTTGTCTAAAAGGCACAGTGTGTGAGTGAACGATCCTTTCGTCAACCCATATTATGTAACTCAGGGTTACGGAAGTAACTGCATCATAACGAAAATGCTTCTATATAATTCAATATCCATACCACCATCCGCCAGCAACAGATTAACAGGCGTTTGGTCTTTCCGGATGTTAATCAGGCGGGTCTTTAGCTGGCGAAGGTTTCTTGCTTCATTTGCTGTTACCACATGACAGCTGATTTGTGCAGCAACCATGGGTGCATGACTGACTGGTAATTTAGCCGGCCTTAATCCAGATTTAGCGTTAAATTTTTTTGTCGTCGTTGGAATTACCCCTATGGGTTTATTGAGCGCCGTTATTTTGTCCCGGCAGGCGCTATCGACTGAAACTTCAGAACTGATGAGGATTCCGCTAACCGCCTGACTCAGCTGTTCAGGGATTTTATTTGCCTCGGGACTGCTCAGCTCAAGATAACAGCTAAAACCGTCGGGTAAGTCTGGATCAAGTGCGCGCCACTGCAACCCCAGCGTTGTTAATTCATATAAGCTGATTGCGCAAGCTGGAAATTCATTGGCAAAATATGTCAGCCTCCAGTCTTGGGGTATATCTGCCGGATAAAATGCCGACAACCACTGTGGATGGCAAACGCCTCTGCTAACCAGTGTTAAATTTTGCATAGAAATAAACCCAATGCCAGTAAGCGCTTTAAGGAAAAAATATAAAGCACTGACTTCAGAATCAAGGGAAGGCTCATTCCCGGCTATGGGCAGCTAAGCCACTCAGACAATGCTTGAATCCGAGCAGACAATACCTATTATCACGAATAAGGGCGTGAAAAATTCTCAGAAGCGATTACACTTGCGCTGAATCTTACTACTACGGAAGCACAAAATGCATTTAAAAAAGTCACTGTTCGGATTCATTCTAACACTGACAATAACCATAAACACAGGCTGTGCAACCTATTCAGCTAATCAGGCAGTATACGATCCGTGGCAAGGCTACAATCGAGCAATATATAAATTCAATGACACACTTGATCGATATGCACTGAAACCTGTAGCAAAAGGTTACAAGTTAGTCACACCAGATTTTATCGAAACGGGTATTAGAAATTTTTTTAGTAACCTTGATGATGTTACCGTCACCATCAATGATTTGCTACAAGCAAAGTTTGCCCAGTCCGCGCAGGATGGGTGGCGATTTTTAATTAATTCAACCATCGGTATTGGTGGCTTGTTCGATGTCGCGACGTACTTGGGTCTGCCCAAACACCGGGAGGATTTCGGCCAGACCCTAGGCAAGTGGGGCGTAGCAGAAGGGCCCTATTTTGTTCTGCCTTTTCTCGGTCCGGCTACCATTCGAAGCACGACGGGGCGTATTGGTGATTGGGTGGCAGATCCACTCACCTATGTTTCACCTGACTGGGCCAGATTATCGTTAGTGGGCGGAGAATTTATTGATATAAGGGCGCAACTTCTGCAGGCATCAAATCTACTTGATACGGTATTTGACCCCTATCTTTTTGTCCGCGACGCCTATGTACGAAATCGACGCCAACTAAGCTATGACGATGATTTACTGGAGCCATCAGATGAAACTGATGGGATCGATGAGCTGGATGCATTGGACGAACCAACAAAAAATGACGAATTGGATGAGTTGGACTTGCTAGATAGCGAGCAAACACCAACAGTCAAGGATGAGCTGGATGCCCTTGATGAGCTGGAGCAGCAGGAATCAACACCTGCGCCTGCACAATAACCTTGCCCCAATCGCTATACTCGTATAAGGCACCCTATGCTACTTAACTTAGTTTCGTTGTTTACAGGACTTGCACTATTGGTCTGGAGTTCTGATAAATTTGTTTTTGGCGCATCAGCAACTGCCCGCTCTCTGGGGGTTAGCCCACTTTTAATTGGCTTAACTATTGTTGGCTTCGGTACATCAGCACCTGAATTCCTGGTCTCTGCGATATCTGCCTGGAACGGCAATCCTCAACTTGCGGTGGGAAACGCCATCGGTTCCAATATTGCAAATTTTGCCCTGATTCTAGGTATCTCTGCATTAGTTTCACCGCTGATTATTTCGCCTCGAATCCTCAAAACTGAAATCCCGATTTTATTTTTTGTCATGCTGCTTACGCTGATATTATTGCTTGATCGGCATTTGAGCTACACTGATGGTGTTTTGTTGCTCATAACCATGTTACTGGTGATGAGCTGGATTGTATATGATGGGCTAAATAATCGAGACAGCGTTCTTGAAAAGGAGTTTGAAAACGAAATACCTGATCATATCCCTGCCCTGCACGCCATCAGCTGGCTTATCCTTGGGCTGGTATTACTGGTAATAAGCTCGCGTATGATGGTTTGGGGAGCGGTGAATATAGCTCAACTACTGGGTATCAGTGATTTGGTGATTGGCTTATCCATTGTCGCCATAGGCACAAGCCTGCCAGAGCTTGGTGCTTCAATAGCCAGTGTCAGGAAGAAGGAATATGATATTGCTCTGGGCAACGTATTGGGTTCAAATATGTTTAACAGTTTGGGTGTGCTGGGAATTGCCGGAGTAATAAAACCAACCGAAATCGATCATTGGCTGCTGGTGCGTGACATGCCATTGCAATTTTTCCTGTTACTTGTGATATTCATTGTTGCCGGCCAGTGGAAGTTAGGCTCGGGCGGAATCAGTAGAGGCACTGGCACTGCTCTCTTCCTCGGCTTTGTCGCCTATCAGGCATTACTTTTTTTCCAATCTTTCTCTGGGTAGCAGTCAATGATAGAGTTTGATAAAATCATCAACGCCGGGCTTGCAGTAATAGACACAGAAGCTGAAGCACTGCGAAATTTAAGAAACCGAATCGATGAAAAATTCGTCAAAGCCTGTGAAATGCTACTCGAGTGCAGCGGACGAATAGTTGTATCGGGCATGGGAAAATCAGGCCATATTGCCAGTAAAATAGCCGCTACACTTGCCAGTACGGGTAGCCCGGCATTTTTCATTCATCCGGCAGAGGCCAGTCATGGAGACCTTGGCATGGTCAAGGCTAATGATGTATTTATTGCCATATCCTATTCAGGTAGTAGCCAGGAATTGTTGCTTATTATGCCGATGATTAAGCGCATGAACGTTCCGATCATAACGCTCACCGGCGAAAAAAGTTCCGCAATGGCAAGGCTGGCGAGCGTAAATCTTGATGTCAGTGTTGCCAGAGAGGCCTGCCCACTTGGATTGGCGCCAACGGCCAGTACCACTGCAACTCTGGCAATGGGTGATGCCTTAGCCATTTCACTGTTGGATGCACGAGGGTTCAGCATGGACGATTTTGCCAACTCACACCCAGGCGGCGCCCTGGGTCGGCGTTTGTTATTACGCGTTAGTGATATCATGGTCACCGGCGATGCAATTCCAAAAGTGTTAGCATCAACACCTTTGCGTGATGCCTTGGTTAGCATGACTCAATCGGGTTTTGGCATGACCATCGTCACCGACAGGCATGAGCAATTGCTGGGTGTATTCACAGACGGCGATTTACGTCGGGCTATCGATCAGAATATTGACCTGCTAACAACACCTGTATCCGATGCAATGACCAGAGGAGGTAAAAGTTTAGCTACAGAGACACTCGCGGTTGAGGTATTGGATTTGATGGAGCAGTATAAAATCACCGCTATGCCGGTCGTTGATTCCCGGAACCGAATCGTCGGGGCTATCAAGATGCATGACTTGCTCGCCAGCGGTGTTGTTTAAATAACCCGGTAACAAACCACGGGATGCTACACTTCAGGCATAATTATTGAACAATTTACGGAGGCTAAATGTCAGATCAACATAACCTGATTGAGCGAGTTAAAAAAATTCAGCTGTTAATTCTGGATGTTGATGGCGTCCTCACCGACGGCGGCCTCTATCGCTCGGATGATGGGCAGGAGGCTAAACGCTTCAATTCGCGTGATGGCCTGGGTATCAGATTACTCAAATCCAGTGGTATACAGACAGCGATAATTACAGGCCGTACTTCCCAGGTGGTTAAGCACCGCGCTACCGAATTGGATATAGAACATGTCTATCAAGGTAAAACAGAAAAAGCAAAAACGTTTGAGGAACTCTGCAAAAAATTGCAGCTTGCGTTCGATGAAGTTGCTTATATGGGCGATGATATTATCGACTTGCCAGTTATGATTCGCTCTGGTTTGGCACTGACTGTGGCTAATGCCCACCCCCTGGTTATTGAACGCTCACACTGGATCAGTCAATATAACGGCGGGCATGGCGCAGTTCGAGAAGCCTGTGAGCTGATTATGCAACTACAGAATAATTGGCAAGCTGTTATAGATAAGTATTTAGCATGAAATGGGGCATGGCGCAGATATTGATTCTTCTGAGTCTTATAACTATTGCCGTTTCTTTATTTAACTGGCTAGATACGACATCAGTCAGTGGATCAGAAGACACTTCCCCCAATATGGCTGATCTGGAAGCCGACTATTTTCTTGAGCAATTCAATACAGTTCGCTATGACCTATCTGGCAATCCTGAGTATATCCTCACGGGTGACTCGCTATTGCATTACCCCTCCCGTAACGCCTCGGAACTCATCGCTCCAACACTACTACTTCAACGCAGCAAACAACCGTCATGGACACTGGAGTCAAATACAGGCTGGTTTGAGGAGGACGATGAATCCCTGCAATTACAGGGTGATGTTTTTATTGTGCGGGGCCAATTTGAAGACCAACCACCCCTGAGTATTACGGCATCTCAAGTTACCGTTAGAACCCGTGACCGCACAGTTGAATCCAAAACAGATGTCGAAATTCACTCCCGGGACTGGGTGCTTCGGTCCAGAGGATTTAAGTCAGATTTAAACAACGGAAAACTCTCCCTTCTCTCCAATGTACGTGCTCGATATGAAAACACACAATAAAATTCCAGTACCGTTACTCCATCCAGCCAGGAATGGTAATGACAGGGTCAGACAAAAAACCCAATTCAAGACAATGAACAGGGTAAAACACTTTCTGATTCACGCTATCCATCAGTGCAACAAGGGTTTGTTAATAACCCTATTACTACTGTTGCCACCCGCTCTCAGCGAGGCTCGTAAATCCGATTTTAGTCAGGCTATTGATGTACAGGCTGATAGCTCTGAGTTTGATGAACGACGCGGAATACAAATTCTGCGTGGGAACGTGAATATCACTCAGGGGTCTATGACTATTCAGGCTGATGAGATTACTGTTGAATTGCTGCATGGAAAATTGGGCCGCATTACCGGCAAGGGCAGCCCGATTATATTCCAGCAGGAAAACGAAGAAGGCGCACTGGTTACCGGACGTTGCAACGAGTTAATCTATGAGACGCAAAATGCGAGACTTGTATTAATTGGCAAGGCATCATTAAAACAACCTAACCAGGAGCTATCAGGAAACCGTATTGAATTTGATTCGAAAACGCAGAAAGTCAAGGCTGATGGCGGTAAATCCGGTCGAGTCACTATTCGAATTCAACCACCAGATGAGCTACAAAATCAATGAAACGCAGATTAAGCGCTGTTGATCTATACAAAGCCTATAATAAGAGGCCGGTGCTTGAGGGTGTCAGTCTGCATGTCGATAATGGTGAAGTAGTGGGTTTGCTTGGACCTAACGGAGCGGGTAAAACCACTTGTTTTTACATGGTGGTAGGTCTGGTTCGTCCAGACAACGGTAAAATTTTATTTGATGATACAGAAATTACGCAGTTACCGATTCATGCACGCGCCAGGATGGGTGTAGGCTATTTACCCCAGGAAGCCTCTGTGTTTCGAAAGTTAAGCGTCGAAGACAACATTCTCGCAATATTAGAAGTCCGCAAAGATCTGGATAAAAACTCGCGCAAAGATAAACTTGAATCCTTGCTGGAAGAGCTGCAAATCACACATATCAGGGACAGTGAAGGCATGGCGCTATCCGGTGGTGAGCGACGTCGGGTGGAGATAGCGCGTGCGTTGGCGGCTGAACCGGAATTTATACTACTGGACGAACCTTTTGCAGGCGTCGATCCTTTATCGGTATTGGATATACAACGAATTATTGAACATCTGCAGCAACGGGGTATTGGTGTATTAATTACTGATCATAATGTTCGCGAGACCTTAGGTATTTGCAGTAGAGCCTATATTCTGAGTCATGGCCGGGTTATTGCCGAAGGGGCTCCTGCAAAAATATTGGATAATCAGCAGGTCAGGGAGGTTTATCTTGGGGAGAATTTTTCTTTGTAATGAGGCTTAATAAAAATTGAAACTCTTCAAAGTTTTAATTGATATCTTCGCAAAATCAGCCATACTTTTTACAGAGCGCATAAATTGTGCCAATATAGCTAATGTTTTTGCGAAAACCACTGGTATTGTTTTCCATCAACATAATAATTTCAGCCAGTAAAATAAGATTCATGAATACCCAGGCAGCTAGTGTAGTGTAACGTCCAAAGCACTCATTCAGATTCAGCCACAAACGCCTCAGCAAGGCGCTGTTCGAAGTGAATAGTGAACTATTGATGAGGACAAGAACGTAGCACAGGCGTTTGTGGCTGACTCCCGAAGGGCGAGTTGGCAACGGCCCATCCCGTTGTTACTTGGCTCTTGACGTAGGCCAATTATGCCTGCGAGCAAGTGCCTAGCGGCTGAACCGTTGCCAACTCGCTGAATAAATGCTTTGGACGTTACACTACACTGGGATGCGAGCTATGATGTTTTTTGAATTTCTAATGCAAAATTAAGTAATTTGCACCCCATATACATAGGGAATCAGCATTTTTCGGACGTATCATCCAATTTGAAGATTAAAGTATGAAACAATCATTGCAAATAAAAATGGGTCAGTCATTGGCGATGACCCCACAGCTCCAGCAAGCGATCAAACTGTTACAACTTTCGACCCTTGAGCTACAAACCGAAATTCAATCGGCGCTCGAAAACAACCCGATGCTGGAACTACAGGAGGACGAAGGACCTGCAAGTAGTGAAAAGGAAAAAAATGTTAAAGAAGACAGGGAAAACAAAGCCGACAAGGACGGTGAAGCGGAAGATAACGAACCAACCGATAGTGCTGCGGTCGAACTTAGCAATCAAGATACCGATAATATTCCAGAAGAGCTTCCCGTCGATAGTGCTTGGGAAGATATATATGAGCCCACTTATGCCCAATCAACCAGCGCGGTGGGTGCTGACGACTCGGGCCGTGACTTTACAGAATTCCACAATAGCGGAATCTGTAGCTTGCAAGATCATCTGAACACACAGATTCAATTAACCAATCTGTCTGAAAAGGATCAATACATTGCAACTTCATTGGTTGATGCGATCGATAATAATGGATACCTGACAGAGAATCTCGAAGAACTTAGAACGGGTATGCATGAAGATATAGATAATGAAGAGATCAGCTTCGAAATGGATGAACTTGAGGCCGTGTTGAGTATGATTCAGCAGCTCGATCCTGTAGGCTGTGGTGCCAGGAATGCGGGAGAGTGCATGTTTATTCAACTCGGTCAGGAACCCGTTTCAGAAACTGTCGAGATCGCCAAAAGCATTGTAGTGGAACACCTTGGTTTACTCGCTTACAATGATTTCGCAAAAATACGCCGCCAGTTAAAGGTTAAGGAAGAACCGCTGCAAGAAGCGGTAAGTTTGATCAGAACACTTAACCCAAGACCCGGCCGACAAATCGTCACTGATCATGATGAATACATTATTCCCGATGTCTTTGTGAAACGTGCAAAAGGTGTCTGGCGAGTTGAACTGAATCCGGATATAGCCCCAAAACTTGCAATTAACTCACTCTATGCAGGAATGGTAAAACGTGCAGACAAAAGTGAAGACAATAATTTTTTGAGAAACAACCTGCAGGAAGCTCGTTGGTTTATCAAAAGCCTGCAAAGCCGGAATGAAACCTTATTACGGGTTGGCACGGCAATCGTTGAGAGACAGCGCGGATTTCTCGAATTTGGCGATGAGGCAATGAAGCCCTTGGTATTACGTGATATTGCAGAACAACTTGAGTTACACGAATCAACAATCTCTCGTGTCACAACACAAAAGTACATTCACACGCCAAGAGGTGTGTTTGAATTTAAGTATTTCTTCTCAAGCCATGTATCCACTGCCAATGGTGGTGAATGTTCGGCCACAGCCATTCGGGCTATGATCAGACGATATATTTCTGAAGAAAATCCCACAAAACCCTTGAGTGATAGTAAAATTGCGAGCACACTGGTGGGCGAAGGGATTCAAGTAGCCAGACGAACCGTTGCAAAATATCGAGAATCCATGGCCATACCACCGTCCAATGAACGTAAACGGTTGAACTGAGATCACCCTATGCAGATAGCTGTTTGGAATCAGTCAATTAGACACAATTCTGACAAACATTGTCAGCTTGCCTGGGTTTTCAAACAGCTACAAAATTTAGTCGCAGGTACTAACTGGCGCCTGTCACTTCAACACCCCGGAAGCAGTTGTCATCTGCAAACCCACCCACCCTATGATAATTTGCCAAACAGGCAAACCTTCCAGCACCGCAAACAGCATAATTTTACGCTTTGCGCAAATGCACTTTATTACACTCTATCGGGTAAGTACCACCGTACCGATAAATGCTATTTGAATTCCTCTCTTCTAGCGGATGCCACTATAAGCCGGGCCTTTCGATCAATTCGACTAACAATCAGGAGAAAAGCCGATGAATTTGACGGTTACAGGTCACCACGTAGATGTCACAGATTCAATGAGACGTTATGTGAATGAGAAAATGGATCGCTTGGAGCGCCATTTTGATAATGTTCTTAAAGTGCATGTCATTCTCACAGTTGAAAAACTGCGTCAAAAGGCCGAAGCAACAGTAAAAGTAAATGGCGCTATCATATATGCTGACACAACGGACAGCGATATGTATGCCGCCATTGATATATTGACCGACAAACTTGATCGACAAATTATCAAACACAAGGAAAAAACCAAAAGCCATCACCGAAATGAAAAAGAAAAGTTACTTGGCTAATCGATCAATAACGCTCAGAATAGAGTGAGTGAACTACACCTATCCGCTACGGTCTACGGTAGCGGTTTTTTTTTACTTAAAAAAATGCTCAATTATTCACAACGGTTTTAACATGCTCGATTTTGTTCAATTGCTTGATCTATCCCGTATAAAATGCAATCAGCCGATCTCCAGTAAGAAACGTGCTCTTGAGTCCCTCGCGGAGCTTCTTACACCCTATGCCAAAGAACATACGCACATGGATGTACTCGATACACTTTCTGCCCGTGAACGTCTCGGAAGCACGGGCCTTGGTCATGGAATAGCACTACCTCATGGGCGTATGTCAAATCTTCAGGCCCCACTGGCAGCAATCATCACTTTGCAGGAAGGAATTGATTTTGATTCCGCAGATGCTAAACCAGTTGTAACACTTTTCGCTTTGTTAATGCCTCAGCATTGCAACGAAGAACACCTGCAGATTCTTTCCGCTTTGGCAAAACTATTTATCCAGCCTGAATTAAGAACGGCGCTGACCCGATCAGAAAGCCCGGAGCAGCTCATGAAAAATTTTACCGATTGGTCAAATAATAATCCGGAATAAATCAAACCCGGTTCTGAATTATTATGTTACAGATGATTCGCATTCCCTCCTTTAGCCTCTGATTTACCAATACTTTCGGTACAAGTGCATAGGCATCAAAAGCGAACACCATTGCAAGTGCAAAATATCAGCAAAAAAGAGTACTGGAAAAGTAATGGTAAACAGGTACGATTACGCTGTAGTAATCAAAGCCCAAGGGCACTGATTGGTTCAATTTATTAGAGTGCCACTATGAAGCAAAGACTAACGGTAGGGTTTTTAGTTGATGAGCTGTCTAAAGATCTGGATCTTCATTGGCTTGCTGGAGCCGCTGCAACTGATCACTTACTCTCACGAGAAGCTACAAGCAATAATCGCACAAATCTGATTGGATCTTTAAACCTGATCAGCCCAAATCGAATTCAAGTTGTTGGCACGGCAGAATTGCAAAGCCTTGAAAAATATAGCCTTGATCCAGATTCGGAGGCAATGAAGCAGCTTTTTCAGTCCGATTGCAACGTCATCATTATCGGAGAAAATCAAAGTCCTCCCGCCGTCTTCACCCGACTCTCTGGCGAGTATCAGGTTGCACTCATTGGCTCACCCGCAAAAAGCCATGATATTGTCAATACACTACGTTATCGCCTCACCCGTTTATTGACCAGGAAACTGGTCATCCATGGTGTATTGATGGATGTACTTGGTTTGGGCATACTCATCACAGGAGACAGTAGCGTAGGGAAAAGTGAATTAGCCCTGGAGTTGATTTCAAGAGGACACACGCTGGTCGCGGATGACGCACCCGAATTTCGCAAGATTGCACCCGACACACTGGAAGGCAAATGCCCGGAGTTGTTGCAGGATTTTCTTGAAGTACGTGGCCTGGGCATATTAAATATTCAGAGGATGTACGGCCATGCAAGCACAAGACGTCGCAAAATCGTGAAATTTATTGTGCATTTGGCTGTCATGGATCTGGATAAACCGGGTCATGCCATGGACCGCCTGGAAGGCGCCCAGAGAACACGCAATATACTGGGTGTCGAGATCAATCAACGCACTATTCCGGTTGCACCGGGCCGTAACCTTGCTGTTCTGGTAGAAGCAGCGGTTCGAAACTTTATGCTGGCAGCCAACGGCTATAATGCCGCGGCTGAGTTGTCAGCCAAGCAAAAAGCCATCATGGAGTAATCAGAATGCGCTTGATTATTATCACGGGATTGTCAGGGGCTGGAAAGAGTGTGGCATTACACACACTGGAAGATGACGGTTTCTATTGCATCGATAATCTGCCAAGTACGTTGTTGCCTGCCTTGATAGAAGGTTTATCTGAATCTCACATCAGCTTGTATGATCACGTCGCTGTAAGCATCGATGCGCGCAGTGCGAGAAAATCACTTAGTTATTTTTCACAAATGTTGGAAAAACTAAAGCAAAGTAAAAATTTGACTGTCGAAATTCTATTTCTGCAAACAAAAACCGATCAATTGGTCAAACGCTTTAGCGAGACTCGTCGCAAACATCCCTTATCACTTGACGGAACCCCTCTTCTTAAAGCCATTGACACAGAGCGCAAGCTACTGGAAAACATTCTGGCGCAAACCGATCTGGTGATAGACACAAGCAATCTAAACCTACACCAATTGCGTCAGATGATACGTTCACAGTTATTAAAGTCCAACCCGGAAACCATGTCTATCTTATTTCAATCATTTGGATTCAAACATGGCGTCCCCAGTAATACAGATTTTGTATTTGATGTCCGCTGTTTGCCCAATCCACACTGGGAATCATCGTTGCGGCCCCTCACTGGAAATGACGAGCCTGTTCAGGCATTCCTTCGCCAGCACAAAAGCGTTGAAAACATGTACAGTCATATCAGAGACTTTGTTGAGTTTTGGGTACCTGTTTTTCAGTCTGAGAACCGTGCCTACCTAACCATATCGATGGGCTGCACTGGCGGACACCATCGATCCGTTTACTTGGCGAATCGTCTAAATCATTATTTTAGTCAAACAATGGACAATGTTTCATTGCGCCACAGAGAGCTTTAATTTCCTCTATAGTGAGTCCAAATCTGGCAGCATAATTGCGGCTAACTAGGTAGTGTAGCGTCCAAAGCACTCATTTAGAGTCAGCCACAAACGCCTCAGCAAGGCGCTGTTCGAAGTGAATAGTGAGGCTATTGACGAGGACAGGAACGTAGGCACAGGCATTTGTGGCTGACTCCCTAAGGGCGAGTTCGCAACGGCCCATCCGTGTTGTTACTTGGCTCTTGACGTAGGCTAACTATGCCTGCGAGCAAGTGCCTGGCGGCTGAACCGTTGCCAACTCGCTGAATGAATGATTTGGACGTTACACTACACTAAGCAATCTTAGCCCTGCCATAAGCTATGAACAATAATTCAACACGGTTACTCAACTAAAATGATTGAAGCAGAAACAGAAATTATCAACAAACTCGGACTGCATGCACGTGCAGCAGCAAAGCTCGTAAAACTGGTATCAGGTTTTGAAAGTTTGGTGGAGATAGGCAAAGCCGGACAAATGGTTAATGCTAAAAGTATCATGGGGGTGATGATGCTGGCAGCCAGTCAAGGTGCTTGCATAAAATTACGCGCCAAGGGTGTTGACGAGCAACAGGCTATAGATACCGTGCTAGCCTTGATCAATAATCGCTTCGAAGAGGATGAATAGTCGTGAGCCTGATGTTTTGTGGTATCGGCGTATCTCGTGGAATAGCAATTGCGCCAGCATTTATCCTGAGCCGGGGCAAGCTAAAAGTCTCCCCAAAATCACTCGATAAAAAAGGTACGATACGCGAAGTCCGGCGCTTCAGAAATGCCGTTAATACAGCGCGCAAGCAGCTTAACGCGGTACGCGCCACAATCCCTGATGATGCGCCTATCGATATCAGTGCTTTTATTGAAACACATTTGCTGATGCTCGATGATGAAATCCTTTCACAGCGACCCATTGAAATAATACGCACTGAAGGATGTAATGCGGAATGGGCCCTCAAATTACAACGTGAAGCGGTAATCCAGGTTTTTGAGTCGATGGATGACCCTTACCTCTCTACACGCAAAGATGATGTCGATCATGTGATTGATCGTGTAATGCGAATTTTAATAGACAATCGCAGTAGTGCGGAGGAGTTCGGCAACGATTGGAGTGGTCATATTGTTATCGCGGAAGATCTCACCCCTGCTGACACCGTTATAATGCAACATCAGGGAGTAGCAGGTTTCATTACTGAAGGTGGTGGCCAACTATCCCACGCCGCAATCCTGGCAAAAAGCCTTGGAATCCCTGCGGTGGTGGGCGCTCACGGGATCAGGCGATTTATCAAGCCTGGTGAATCGTTGCTGATAGATGGAATTGCAGGTTTGGTACTTGGCGAAACCGACGATGTGACGATTGCTTATTTTCGAAAAAATCAACGCGAGCTAAAAAGAAAAAAAAGAGAATTAAGCAAATTATCTGACACAAGTGCCATTACCAAATGTGGTGAGGTAATAACCTTACTGGCAAATATAGAAATCGAAGATGACTTAAAAGCCTTAAAACGAGTCAAGACGGACGGCGTTGGCCTATACCGGACTGAGTTTCTATTTATGAATCGTGATGATTTGCCAGATGAGGAAGAGCACTTTAAGATTTATCGTCGGGTATTACGTGCGCTCAAAGGTACACCTCTGACTATCCGTACAGTAGATTTAGGCGGTGATAAGGAAGTCAGCTTTGACACCCCACACACCTCCCACAACCCGGCATTGGGCTTACGTGGAATTCGTCGCTGCCTCAGTGAGCCTAGAATGTTCATTCCACAATTGCGGGCAATCTTACGTGTTTCGGCATTTTCACCGATAAATATCATGTTTCCCATGCTCTGCAACATTAACGAGGTCGAGCAGCTGATTACGCTAATAGATAGCGTAAAAAATGATTTACGTAAAGAGAAAATCAAGTTCGATGAAAAAATCAAGCTGGGAGGCATGATAGAGATTCCTGCAGCTGCAGTTACCGCCTCAGTTTTCGCCAGCAAACTCGATTTCCTTTCTATTGGAACGAATGATTTAATACAGTACACACTTGCCATTGATAGGGTTGATGATCAGGTCAATTACCTCTACGACCCTTTACACCCAGCGGTATTACAATTGGTAAAAACCACGATAGAGGCGGGATTAAAAGCTAAAATTCCTGTTTCCATGTGCGGAGAAATGGCAGGTGACACCCGTTACACAAAATTACTACTTGCGCTTGGCCTGCGACAATTCAGTATGCCTCCAAATCTGATTTTGGAAGTAAAAGATGTTATAACCCGAACTGATATAAAACTGATCAGGCGCAAGGCTTTAGCGATTGTTAATTGCAGTAATATGCAAAAGCAGGCTGAAATGTTAGATGTGCTTAATATCTGAAGCTGGGATTGCAGTTGAGGTAAGCAACAATTGTTTCTTGGGTTTCTGTCGCATTAACAACTTATATAGCTTGCCATTCAGACAGAGAACCATTCACTTATACTCGCTTGCTGTAAAATCGAAACCCGTTCCACCGCTTCTGGCACTACATTGGAAAACGTATGCATGACCGCCTCCGGGGAATTATTTTTTTCACTCAGATGACCAAGCAGAATCTGATTTAATCCTGAATAATCAATGGATTTTAAAAATTGCGCAGCTTGACGGTTATCCAAATGACCATAGTTACCACGTATTCTAGCCTGAAGACTCGCAGCATACGGGCCAAGTCGCAACATATCAGCGTCGTAATTACACTCTAATAACAAGACATCGAGATTTGTTAATTTCTCCTTCATATAGGTCGTAGTACAACCCAAGTCTGTTAATGTTGCCAATCGTTTTTGCCTGCAAGAATAAACAAACTGGCATGATTCAGCTGCGTCATGCGGAGTAGGGAAAGGATCGAGTTGTATTTCACCAATAGAAAATGGCTCATGTGCGTGAAATAAGTGCAGATCCTTTATCTTCTTATCTCGCGTCGCACGGAAGGTGCCATGTGTCATCCACACGGGTATAGGAAACTTTCGGGCGAAGGGTGCTACTCCGGAAATATGATCTCCATGCTCGTGAGTCACCACGATTGCGGTTAAGTCTTGTGGGGTCAAACCGGCTTTATCCAGGCGTTTTACAGTTTCTTTGATCGTAAATCCATTGTCCACCAATATACGGGTACCTCCCCCACAAACCACACTCGCGTTACCAGAGCTGCCGCTACCCAATGTTATAAATTTCACTGATTCTTCATACCTTCAGACTTAAACGTTCATTTTTCAATATTGCGTCCCTGATTTCTTCAAGAAATAATTGTCCCGGCTTACCCTTGAGCACTACTTCACTATTATCCAACACCTTCAATGCAAAAACATGTGATTCTACCCTACTCATGTTCAATACCAATTCAACGCCGGCGTCCCTGGAAAGACTAAACATACGTTTCAAACTACTGAAAAATCCTTTACTTTTTTCTTCAGACTGTTGCTGATGAAGTTTGGCAAAATACTCAGTTTTGCCTACTGTTTCAATCTGCCCTTTGTCAAGATCATCGTCCTTAATGGTAAAACCAATGGCATTTACAGCATTGCGCACTCTCTCGAATGCTGATTCATATTCATCCCACATCAGTAAATAGGCTGCTTCATTCTTAGCCACGCCCAACTGCAAACCGTGATTAATTTCTGAGACATCACTAAGCGATAATATGTCGTTGGCCTGCTGCTCTTCTATGCCAATATAAGTGAGTATTCTTGTAAGCAGCTGTGATGTTCGCTCAGGATCCTGGTTTTGAATTTGCCAGGATTTATCTGCAAGCACGGCACCATTATCAATGGGTATTTTTTTACTGACATTGTATCGTGCAAAAAGACGACTTGTATTACTAGCTGCGCGCTCAAGACGTAACACATAACGCTCAAGTTCATTTTTGACTGAATTTTTTTTTGCTCCAAATATTTTTTGCATTAAACCATTACGTCGAACAAGCACTTGCGGCTGCCGCCATGCGGTGACCAGGGTTCCGGTTAAGGAGTCATTTATTTCGAGCGCATAACCTTCATGCTCAATGAATGCCACCAATTCTGGCCACAGTGCTTCCACAGGTGCTTTTATCGCTAGCCAACTCAGTTGACCATGACGCTCAAATGTGGCTGCATCAGTTGCCGGAAGAATGCTTGATCTGGAAATTTTACCTCGGGCTTTAGGGATTACATAAAGCTGTCCTCGTTCACCAATTGTATCGGGGGGAAGCAGTAACTGCTCAAATTCAGCAGCACTGCGGTAACGAACATCTGGACTATCGGGGCGCAGGTTGCTACCACAGGCTGAAAGGATCAACGTGTAGACGATGAAAGAAAGTGAAATAAACCATTTATTACTATTAAAACTCACATTGCACCTGCTGTTTTCAATGCCTCACGAACCTGCTTGTGAAACTGGCTACTCAATACAGTCATAGGTAAGCGGATGCCTTCTCCGATTTTACCCATCTGAGCCAGTGCCCACTTTACAGGGATCGGATTTGACTCAAGGAATAATTCAGTGTGTAAACACCCAATTTTCTTCTCTATGGCTTGCGCATTCTCCTGATCACCTTGCAATGCGGCGGCACACATCAAATGCATTTGTTTTGGCACCACATTAGCAGTAACTGAAATGTCTCCACTGGCTCCCGCAAGTATACTTTCCATAGCACTCGCATCGTCTCCAGTTAATACAGCAAAGTCTTGCGCACATAGACCTAATAGCTGCTTAATGCGCTCGACTTTCCCAAGCGCCTCTTTAATGGCTACAATATTTGATATCCTGGACAAACGCTGAGTGGTTTGTGGCAGCATATCCACTGCCGTTCGGCCGGGTACGTTATAGAGTATTTGCGGGATATCAACACTCTGCGCTATCGTTTTAAAGTGTTGAAAAAGGCCCTCCTGAGTAGGCTTGTTATAGTACGGCGTAACCAAAAGGCAAGCATCTGCACCTAATTGCTTCGCCTTGGATGTCAGCTCTATTGCTTCTGCGGTAGAATTGGCGCCCGTACCGGCAATGACCGGCACTCGCTTATTGACATATTTGATGATTTGTTTCACAACCTCCATGTGCTCCTGCACAGTGAGCGTAGCTGACTCGCCCGTTGTACCAACTGCCACAATGCCATCAGTACCGCTTTCAATATGAAATTCGATAAGCTCTGCAAGCCCATTTTCATCAACCAGCCCATTATCATGCATCGGTGTGACCAGTGCTACAATACTACCTTGAAACATTTTGTATAACCTGTGAAATCAGCGTAGCAATATTACTTTGCACCAGCCTGCAACACAAGCCAAGCTTACTGATTTGACAACCTTATCTGTAATTTATCAACAGAGGCACCCGGCTTATGAGTACAGTTGTCATTGGAAAAAAAATCCCTGCCTTTTCATTGCCCGCTACCAATACTAAGAAAATTTCTCTAACTGATTTAAAAGGTAGTAATGTGGTGATTTATTTTTATCCAAAAGACAGCACCCCAAGTTGCACAACTGAAAGTCAGGATTTCAGAGATGCGGCCAAAACCTTCAAAAAAAATAACACGGTAATTATTGGTGTGTCTCGCGACAGTATTAAAAGCCACGAAAAATTCAAAGCCAAACATGAGATGCCGTTTGATCTGATATCGGATACCGAAGAAAAACTTTGCAAAATATTTGATGTTATCAAACTAAAAAAGCTCTATGGCCGCGAATACCTGGGCATTGAACGCAGCACTTTTTTAATCGATCGCAAGGGCGTTTTAAGGCATGAGTGGCGCAAGGTAAAAGTCAAAGGTCATGTGAATGATGTTTTGGATGTAGTGCAAACATTTGCTGATTAAAAATCAGGCAACCTATCCACAGACTATCAACATGCTGTGCACCCACTTACCCACTGCATATTGTGTCTATCACGTGACATAACCACATTTTGTAGTGTTTTTACTTGACCAGCTGGTAAGTAAACCAATAGTATTGGCACAGCGAACGCAGGGCAAATCAACAATCAGAATTGATACAACATCACTGTTTTCCAATACCCGCCCTGAAACCATCCGGGAAGGCCAAATTTATACGCTTTAACCACAATATGTAGTGGTTTTTGATATTTGCTGCTACAATATATGGTAGTTTCTATTTTATTGGCGCCAATAAATACAGTATAATCCCGTCATAATTTACTGGAACGATTTTCGCCTGTGCATAAGTGTTGAAAAACGCTGTATTGCCTCAGAGCGACGTTTGTTTTCTTTTCAACCTCACCTCTTCAAAAAGAGGAAGCTGAACAAATTGGAGAATTCCATAAAAATGAGTAATACCAACCTCTATGCGGTAGAAAAATCCAATAATAAAACAGCCGATAACAAAACAAAAAATAATAAGACGATTAGAGAAATTCCGTTTCAAGACGCGTCCATGGATATATGGGACAAGAAGTATCGTCTGATAAGCAAAGATGGGCAGGCAATTGATAACACCCTGCAAGACACTTTTGCAAGGGTTGCTCAGGCATTGGCGGATGTAGAGCAAAATCAGAAAAATCGAGACTATTGGTATGATAAATTTTTGTGGGCGTTAAAGCAGGGAGCCATTCCAGCGGGACGCATCATATCCAATGCCGGCGCCATTGACCACAAACCAGCTACATCCACGATTAACTGCACTGTATCCGGAACTATTCAGGACTCTATGAATGATATTCTTGAAAAAGTTCACGAAGCGGGACTGACACTGAAAGCCGGATGCGGTATTGGTTACGACTTTTCAACCCTGCGGCCACGCGGTGCATATGTTTCTGGCGCCGGCGCTTATACTTCCGGACCACTGTCGTTTATGGATATCTACGACAAAATGTGCTTCACCGTATCTTCAGCCGGCGGTCGTCGTGGTGCTCAGATGGGTACTTTTGATGTGCGCCATCCCGATGTACTTGAATTTATTCGGGCAAAGCGGGAAGACGGCCGATTACGCCAATTTAATTTGTCATTGCTGATCACAGACGATTTTATCCAGGCCGTGAAAGCTGATGAACCCTGGCAACTCGCCTTCCCTATACAAAATAAAGAGCTGGAAGAGGATACTATAAGTCTTGATGACCCCGACCAGATTATCTGGCGTGATTGGCCTGTTTATAATGATCTGGTCATAAATAAAGAGGGGCTTGTCGCCTGCAAGGTATTTAAAACCATACCTGCCAGACGATTGTGGGATGCAATTATGAGTTCCACATACGATTATGCAGAACCTGGTTTTATTCTTATCGATAAAGTCAACGAGATGAATAATAACTGGTACTGCGAAAACATTCGTGCAACTAATCCTTGTGGTGAACAGCCATTGCCAGAATACGGCACGTGTTTGCTGGGATCGATTAACCTGACCAAGTTTGTTGACTCACCGTTCACTGAAAAAGCCCGGTTTAATTGGGAAAATTTTCGCGAAACAGTCGCTGTTTTCACTCGTATGCTGGACAATGTGGTTGAAATCAATGGCCTGCCACTTGAAAAACAACGTGAAGAGATCAAAAGAAAACGTCGCCACGGCATGGGCTACCTCGGCCTTGGTTCTACTATTACATTATTATGCCTCAAGTATGGCTCTGAAGAATCACTCAATTTCACCGGGCAAGTGACAAGAGAGCTGGCAATAACTGGCTGGAAAACAGGTGTCGAATTAGCTAAAGAAAAGGGCGCGGCTCCGGTAATGAGCGAAGAATTTGAAATTACTGGCGAAATGTTACGTCAGCGCCCTGAGCTAAAAGCAGACGGCCATCAGTTGGGTGACAAATTACATGGCCGTGTCTTACACGCAAAATACAGCCGATATATGCAGCAAATACAAAAACTGGAACCCAAACTGATCGAGGATATGGAGAAGCACGGCTCACGCTTCACACACCATTCCTCCATCGCACCAACAGGCACTATTTCGCTTTCTCTCGCTAACAATGCCAGCAATGGCATTGAGCCAAGTTTTGCACATCACTATTCACGCAATGTCATCCGGGAAGGTAAAAAAACCAAGGAAAAGGTAGACGTTTATTCATTTGAGTTATTGGCTTATCGAGAATTGATAAACGAGCAGGCCACGCCAAACTCACAGGATGAAAATAAACTGCCCGATTACTTTATATCAGCCGATGAGGTTACACCTAAGGCACATGTGGATATTCAGGCGGCCGCGCAAACCTGGATTGATTCTTCAATCTCGAAAACGGCGAATGTACCCACTGAGTTCCCCTACGAGAAGTTCAAAGATATCTATATTTACGCTTATGATCAGGGACTTAAAGGCTGCACCACCTTCCGCTTCAATCCTACGGCCTTCCAGGGTGTATTGGTTAAAGAAGAAGATCTGGAAAATACAAGCTATGAATTTGAATTGGATGATGGCACTCTCGTTAACTGTAAGGGAAATGAAGAAATTGAATACGATGGCGAACTACACACCGCTGCCAACCTATATGACGCACTAAAAGAAGGCTATTACGGAAAGTTTTAGAGGTATTAGAAATGGCTATTAAAATTGATAAATGTATTGTTTCCTACTCTGTCAGAAAAGCAGATTCGGTGGATGATAAAGCCGGGCAGCCGGCAGCCGACATTATTCAGATGCATGAAACATTACAACGGCCAGAAGTCTTGGTGGGTTCAACCTATAAATTAAAGACACCCGAGCACGTTTCCTCCCATGCCATGTATATCACCATCAATGATATTATCCTCAATGAGGGTACAGAACATGAGTTACGCCGGCCCTTTGAGGTCTTTATCAATTCAAAAAATATGGATCATTTTCAATGGATTGTTGCACTCACACGCATCATATCGGCAGTATTTCGTAAAGGCGGAGACATAACATTCCTGGTCGAGGAGCTGCACTCAGTATTTGACCCCCGAGGCGGTTATTGGAACAAAGGCAAATTTATGCCTTCTCTGATTGCTGAGATTGGTGATGTTATTGAAACCCATCTTATTAAAATCGGCATGTTAAAAAAAGCTGAGCCTGATGAACATCAAAAAAAAATGATTGAAAAAAAGCGTGCGGAACTGGAGAATGCAGACAAAGAGACAGATACATCGCTTCAATCAACTGATGAATTTCCAGACAATGCAGAATTGTGTACCAAATGCAACCACAAGGCAGCCATTTTGATGGACGGATGCCTAACCTGTTTGAATTGCGGTGATTCTAAATGTGGTTAGTGCCGTCACCGCAAAACGTTAAATAATGATTAGATTTGAGCCAACACCTGCATAGATTTTGGACTCGAACATAAACACTTTGATAAAACTTTATTTGGGGCAAAAAATGAAATGCGCATCGTGTAATACATCCATGCAACTTAGCAAAGCAGAATCATCCACTATTTCAGCTGCAGAGTGGTATCGTTGTCCATGTTGCGGAAGATCCAGACTCACCGCACATCGACGTGAATTTAGCGAATCAATACTCTCTTCCACTGCAGGTAAAACCAAGCCATTTAGTGTTTCAAAAAAACTAAGTGAATTTGTTCAGCCGTAGTTTTTTACGTCACATAAACAATGAGCAGAACATTTTACCTAAATTCATTTTCCAGCTGATGCTCATTAGATAAAAATATCTTTAAATTGGATAATGTATGGCACAACTCAAACTTTCCACACAAGTGATAACCGATGTCCGCAATGTTCTTGAACAGGCAGACGAAAACGCCGCTGACCCAGGCGTTGCCTCGCAATATCTTTCTGCAATTGTAGGTTTTCTATTAGGCCAGCAGGACATGCCAACCAGTCAGAAGGAAGAGATTCTTGAAGAATTATCCGCCTTTTCTTTGCATGTTCTTAAGGATGTTGAACAACAGCGCAAGCAGGCTCCACCTCCACCGGCAAAAGACGCGTTTGGCATCTGGAAACCTGGAATGTCTTGATTGAAGGGTATAAATAAAGGCGATAAGTATTCGCACATACTGTGCGCGTATGAACACTTACCGTTTTTAATATTACAACTCAACTTATATTAAAACCCCACGCAGGAGACACCATGACACAAGCCTCAGCTCGCCACATTCTTGTTAAATCCGAAGAAACTTGCCAGGACCTGAAAAACCAGATCGAATCAGGCGCAGATTTTGCCGAAATCGCATCCAACCATTCTGAATGCCCCTCAGGTAGCAAGGGCGGCGATCTGGGTACCTTTGCTCCTGGCCAAATGGTCAAAGAGTTTAATGATGTGGTATTTACTGGAGAATTGGGGGCGATTCATGGGCCGGTCAAAACCCAGTTTGGCTATCACCTTATTGAGATAACCGCCCGCGACGACTGATTACTGCCAATATACGCCGGAATTGTGTAGGAAACTGAATAAGCAAAGACCAATATGACACATTTACTTTGTTATACAGATGCGTACCAAAAGTCCTGCGAAGCAACAATCGTAGAAATACTTGAGCAGGGAATAATATTGGATCGGTCAGTATTCTACGTTCAAGGTGGCGGTCAACCTGGCGACAACGGCGTTATCAACAATAAATTTGGTTCTCGCATTGAAGTAGTAAACACTGCTAAAGATCGGGAATCCGGTAAAATTGTACACTTGACAGAAAATCCTGCACCCCAAGAATTTACAACAGGACAATTGGTCCATGCAGAGATCAACTGGACAAGACGCCACCAGCTCATGCGTATGCACAGTTGTCTGCACCTGTTATGTTCCTTGGTAGATGCGCCGGTTACAGGCGGTTCTATTTCGGTGGAAAAAAGCCGCCTTGATTTCGATTTACCTGAAATGACAATCAATAAACTGCAATTAACCGATCAACTCTCAGCACTCATTGAACAAGATCTTCCGCTTAGTATCGATTCAATCAGTGATGAGGAATTACAAAAAAAACCACAATTGATTCGCACGATGTCTGTGAAACCACCAACTGGTCAGGGCCGTGTACGACTAATCAATATTGAAGGGGTTGATCTGCAGCCCTGTGGTGGAACACATGTCAGGTCAACGGGTGAAATCGGTCCAGTACGCGTGAGCAAAATCGAAAAAAAAGGGCGGCAGAATCGACGTGTAACTATTGTGTTTGATGTATAGGCTATGAACCCGCATGCTCATCCGGCAGTAGCTTCCCTGGATTCATAATACCATTTGGATCAAACACAGCTTTTATTGCCCGCATTATATCAATTTCCATCTGGCTCCTGGTGTAACTTAAATACGTGCGCTTTTGCAGCCCGACGCCATGCTCCGCCGAAATACTTCCCCCGAACGCCTGCACCATGGAAAATATCTCATCATTGACTTTTTCACAAGCATGTTTAAAGACTTCTATTTCCATTGTATCTGGCTTAAGCACATTCAAATGTAAATTACCATCACCTATATGACCATACCAAAGCACTGGAAACTCGGGGTAATGCTCATTAACCAACGCTTCGATGTTGGCTATAAAATCAGGGATTTTAGCGACCTGCACACTCAGATCATTTTTATAGGGTGTAAACCTCGCTAGTGTTTCTGAAATATTTTCCCGTAATTTCCACAACCCGGCCGCTTGTTGCGTACTCTGTGCAAGCACGCCTTCCTGCACCCAGTGGTTTTGCTGACAGGTTTCAAATAAAGTCAGTGCGGTGTTGATATCCAAATCACAATGCGCATCAAACTCCAATAATGCATAGTATGTACTGCTTGTTTCCAACGGTGATTTACGTCCAAGACGTGCAAGCACCCGCTGCATTGCATTGTCACAAAAAAATTCAAAGGCCGTAAGCGACAATGATGAGCGAAATAAACTAAGGACATTCATCAGATCAGTAATACTGTCCACACTGAGCAGCATCACTTGTAAATTCCTGGGTGCATCGATTAAACGCATCTGTGCTTTTACAATAAACCCAAGGGTTCCTTCAGAACCGATAAATAAATGCCGTAAATCATAGCCGGTGGCATTTTTTATCAAACCACGATTGAGCGTTAGAAGTTCACCACGTCCAGTAATAACCGTTAAACCCGCAACCTGATCACGGGTCAATCCATATCGAATGACTTTTATACCACCTGCATTGGTTGCGATATTTCCACCTATTTGGCTGGAACCACTGGAAGCAAAATCAACCGGGTAGAGCATTCCCCGCTCTGTTGCAAATAATTGCAAATCATGTGTAACAACACCTGCTTCACATTCAACCAGTCGATCACGCTCGTTATATGAACCTATTTGATTCATATAATTAAAACTAACAACCACTTCGCCATTATTCGCAGTCGCGCCAGCACTCAAACCAGTACGGCCTCCCGATGGCACCAAAGCGACCTTATATTCGTTGGCAAATTGCAACAAGGATTGTAATTGTTTAACTTTTCTAGGAAAAACAATTGCATAAGGCATCGGAGAATAAAATTTATTATGATCCTGAGCCAAATCATTTGCTTCTACCTGATCCCCACTTATCGTGTCTTTTCCAAATATTTCACGCAAGCGAATGATTACAAATTTTCTCAAATGCACCTTAAGGCAGCCTCATTATTATTAATTTCTGCAAGAATGCTGTATGCTTTTTTTCTTTTTCTATCGTATAGTTACGTAACATATTAATAATTTACTTCATAACTCAGCTATAGTTACTGAGTTGATTAATAAAATGTGGCCTTAGCATTGCGTCTGGGTATAAATTATCCGGCATTTGGGCACCTTGAATTCACAGTATACCTGACACACGAATGACGGACTTTATAGATAACGCTAACCTTGCAAACAGTTGTGGCTCAAATACAACAATTTCACACGCAAGCGCTCTGTCAGATAAGACTGAAAGGCGGCTAAAGCCTCACAGTTGGCCAGAATTACTGGGTTTGTTATTAATTGCAGGCATTGCCATATTCGTTATATTTTCAATTGAAAAAATAGCGGTTGATTTATCATCCTCTGCACAACCCTCCCATGCTCAGGCAAGTATTCAACTTGAACGCTTGCAACTGCGGCTTGAATCTGTGCAAAGGATTATGCACCTGGGGCAAGCTAACTCACAAGAAAGCACGTTAAAAGTCGCCCACCACGAAGTTAAAACAATCCAGAATCAGTTGGAAGACTTGCTACCTCAACAATACATCAATGCAAAAGTTTCTGGAATCAATCGCCCCCTACTGAATCTGCGACAGAAAATCGAGGTTGAACTCAACCAGATTGAAAGTCTGCTGCGTACAGGTGCAACTGGATTTTCCCAAGATTCAGCTGCTGTATTACGCATCATCATGCGTAAATTAAATAACCTGCTTGAATTAACACAAAACACGATCCGCAGTACCGCTCTTGCTCAATCGGCCAGCGCCCAGGTTCAATCGAAACTGCTGAGAGATTTCAGCGATTACAGCCGATTGTTTTTGACAATTTTTGGGCTATTTGCTGCAGGACTTCTGGGTCTGGCGCTTTATCAACGCCAGCTTTTCTTTAGCCAGCTCAATGCAAATCAACGCGTTGATATGCAAACCCGCAAGCTACACGATACCGTAGAGGGCTTCTCCTCTGCCTGCGCACTTTTTGATGAACATCAAAATCTACATACCTGCAATAGTGAGTTTCAAAAGCTTCTGCCCGAAGAAACCAGGCAATCCAACCAAGCACTTAATATAAATTCGGTATTAAGCATACTCAAAACGGGTCTAATTGAGTCGCATACACCACTATCTCTGCCTTTGCCGCTAATTAAAAAAATCTCTTTAAAACAAATCGAGAAAAAACATGAGCTGATTGATTATCAAGGACGAAATTTACTCATCTTGGAGCGCCCTACCCGAGACGGTGGATTAATGTGTATTTACCAAGATGTAAGTTATATCCATCACACAGAATCGCGCCTAAAATATCTGGACAATCACGATAAACTTACCCAACTCCCCAATCGAAACCGTTTTCTTGAGCACCTTAGCACAACCATTGCTGCGGTTCAGGGGGGGAAAATTGATGTTGCTGTGGCAATTTTTGATATACACAACTTCCGGGAAATAAATGATACCTACGGGCACACCATGGGTGACAGGGTTCTTCAGCAAATTGCCAGCACAATTCAGAGTAGCGAAATTCCCAATATATATACCGCACGCATTGGAGGTGACGAATTTGCCTCAATATTCACCGGGATAAAGTCACCAGCGAAGATTGAAAGGCAGACGGGTCAGATTCTGAAAAAACTTCGCCATGGATTTACTCTTGACAATATCGAAATCCCTATCCAGGTGAGTATAGGCATAGCTTTTTATCCCAATCATGGAAAAACCGTTACCGGACTTGTAAATAATGCAGATGCAGCCAGTGTCCATGCAAGAACCAACGCATTTGTTGGCCCAGGTATTTACAATAACAAGCTCAAACACAAAACCGAACGCCGTAGACTGATTGAACGACAGATGCATCATGCTATTGAAATGGATGAACTGCGTGTACAATACCAACCACAAATAGATGTTCGTTCTGGTCTTACCACAGGCATGGAAGCGTTATTACGCTGGAACAACAGTAAACTAGGTGAAATCAGCCCCGCAGAATTCATCCCCTTGGCAGAAGATAATGGCTTAATAATAGAACTCGGCGAATGGGTGTTAAAACGCTCAATAAGCGACTACCAACAGCTGGCGCGTTACGGCATGTCGCCTGGTATTTTGGCAATCAACTTATCTCGTCGTCAATTCAAAAGCCGCAATATCACAACAACCTTAGAACAGGCTATTGCCAAGGCTGGCCTGACACCCAAACAACTCACTTTGGAAATTACTGAAACTGCAATCATGGATGACACAGTACGAACAACACAAATATTAAATGAATTGAAGGAAATGGGCGTTAGCTTGTCAATCGATGATTTTGGTGTCGGCTATTCCTCTTTTGCGGCCTTGAGAGAATTTCCAATTGACGAGGTAAAGATCGATCGTTTGTTTGTAGCCGATGTTGTCAACGACAATAGCAGCCAGGAAATCATCCGGGCAATTATTGATGTTGCACATGCGCTTAAGGCCGAGGTTGTTGCTGAAGGTATAGAAAACAGGAAGCAGTTTGAAATGGTGAAATATTTAGGCTGCCATCGCGCGCAAGGATTCTTTCTATGCGAGCCGATGGAAGCCACCACATTCCCCGATGTTTGTCTCGGAGGAAAATCCATTCCCAATACCTGATATCTTAACCCTTATGGCCGTATACATTAACATTGGCAGCCTGTTGAAAAATTCACAGCCGCAAAATCGCCATAAAATCTACAGATCCAAACTAAGCTGACGGGCGTCACTATTAGCCACCAGTGAAGACACTGCAACACCTAATAACCTGACCGGCCGCTTACCTGCCTCGGTGCGTGCCAATAACCACGGGAAGCAGGCAAGCAATTCTTCGATACACTCAAAACCCGGCTTACTTGAATAACTTCGTGTAACTTGTACAAAGTCAGCATATTTTACCTTTATGGTCAGCGTCCGTGCACAAAGGTTCTGTTGCTGTAAATGTGCGACAACAGATTGAGCCTGATTTTCCAATGTATCGAGCATGGTCCGAATATCAGTTACATCCCTTTCGAAAGTCGTCTCCGAGCCAATTGATTTTCGCTCGCGAGCATTCTCCACTGGCCTCTGGTCGATGCCACGTGCAATGTCATAATAGTATTGTGCGGAACGGCCAAAATGGTTTTTAAGTTCAGCGAGACTAAGTCGTTTTAAGTTTGCACCTTTAACCACACCTAGTTCCAGCATTTTCCTTTCTGTAACGGGTCCGATTCCATAAAACTTCCCGATTGGCAGATCGGCTACAAATGCCTCACCCTGACCGGGAAGAATAATAGTTAATCCATCGGGCTTATCAATGTCGGACGCAATTTTCGCTAAAAATTTATTATAAGCAACGCCAGCCGAAGCGGTTAGATCCGTATCGGATTTTATTAATTTTTTTATCTCTCGGGCCATCAAAATAGCGGACCCATCGAGACATCGGCTTTGTGATACATCCAGATAGGCTTCATCCAGAGAGAGCGGTTCAATCAGATGTGTAAATTGAGTGAAAACCTTACGAATTTGCTTTGAAACATCTCGATATACTTCAAACCGGGGGCGTACAAAAACCGTCTCCGGGCACAACCGCCATGCATGTGAGCTTGGCATCGCAGAATGAATACCGAAGGTGCGTGCTTCATAACTACAAGCTGCGACTACACCTCTGCTATCGGGAGAACCGCCAACGACCACCGGACGATTTCTTAGTGCCGGATTATCGCGTTGCTCCACTGACGCGTAAAAAGCATCCATATCGATATGTATTATTTTTCGTGAAATCATCGTTAATCATCTTACAAAAAAATGACACCCAAATGCAGACCTGAGAAAAGATATCTATTACAATATGGCTCGTCAATGATCACGCTTAAGATCACTGACACCCATGTAGATACGAAGTACGGTATATTGTTTTGCACAACACATCAGTGCTTTTCCTTCAGGGCAAAAACGAATACCCATTCTTGATAGAATCCTTACGGCGGAACAATAGAAACCGTAGCTTCTCCCTATTCTAAATAGTGGGTACAATCGACCTCTGTGTAATCGGGCACTTGTGCTGGGTATCACTGAGAATTCACTCAATCAGATGCTGTATTTTTATCATCTGAAAAAGAACAACATTTTGGAGATACTCCTTGGCGGGAAATTCGGCAGTTGAGCTCAAGGGCGGAATGTATACTTTGCTGTCACTCCAGATTCACAGTGTCGAGCAAGATGCAATATCACTGGCCTTAAAAAACAAGGTTCAGCAGGCACCTGGATTTTTTACCGATACACCCATTGTTCTGGACCTTTCACCGATCGAGCAATCAGAAGATCTCGACACCGTGCAGCTGCTTAAAACAGTTGCCGAATATAAACTGATTGCTATTGCCGCCCGGGTTAGCGACAAACAATCGCCGGCTGCAAGATCAATCTCTCTTCCAGTACTGGACGCTGGACTCAGTAAAAGTGTGCCCAATCCAAAAGTGGATGAAGTGGGCAGCGTTGAAAACGCAATAGCTGAAGAAAATGGTTTGCCACTAAAACCCGGGGTTGTGGATGTTCCTGCCTCAGGCCCTACAATCATCACCCGTCCAGTGCGTTCGGGTCAACAAATTTACGCATCGGGTGGAGAATTAGTTGTTCTGGCACAAGCGGGAGCGGGGGCGGAGTTGATCGCCGACAGCAACATACATGTATACGGCCCATTACGTGGTCGGGCTTTGTGCGGTGTTACAGGCTCTACCGATGCACGTATTTTTTGTCGATCATTGGAAGCGGAGCTGGTTTCAGTTGCAGGTATCTATAAACCTCTTGAAGAAATTCCACCTGAGCTGAAAGGCAAACCCGCACAAATTTGGCTGGATGGCGATGAACTCAAAATAGAGTCGATGAATTAAGGAATGCGACCAGCTTTTTCACCGAAAGGAGGCATGAACGGGTAAACATATTATGAAAAAATATTCGGGAGTTAAGATTGACTAAGATAATCGTTGTTACCTCTGGCAAAGGCGGTGTTGGCAAAACCACGACCAGTGCATCCATTGCTACCGGGCTGGCTCAAAAAGGCTTTAAAACCTGTGTTATTGATTTTGATGTTGGCCTAAGGAACCTCGACCTCATTATGGGTTGCGAACGCCGGGTTGTTTATGACCTGGTCAATCTGGTCAATCAGGAGGCCAGCCTTCAACAGACGTTAATAAAAGATAAACGCACCGAAAACCTTTATATTCTTCCTGCTTCACAAACACGTGATAAAGATGCTTTAACCATAGAGGGTGTGGCACGTGTTATACATAAACTGAAACAGAATAAGTTTGATTATATCATCTGTGATTCACCTGCCGGCATAGAAAAAGGCGCCAAGATGGCACTCTATTTTGCCGATGAAGCGATTATCACTACCAATCCTGAAGTTTCGTCGGTTAGAGATTCTGACCGAATACTGGGTATCTTGCAGAGTGAATCAAGACGAGCAAAAATGGATGAAGACCCTGTTATAGAGCACTTACTTATAACACGCTATAATCCAAATCGAGTCGAGGACGGGCAAATGCTGAACGTCGATGACATCGTCGATCTATTGGCTATACCCTTATTGGGGATAATCCCGGAATCTGACTCTGTACTGGAAGCGTCTAATGCCGGACGCCCGGTTATATTGGATGAGAGCAGTAAGGCGGGAGACGCCTATAAAGACGCCATTGCCCGTTTATTGGGTGAGGAGCGTGAACACAGATTTATGGAAGCAGAAAAAAGAGGCTTCCTCAAGCGATTATTCGGGTAAATTATGGGCATTCTAAGTATTTTTAGAAGTAAAGTATCGAGCGCGTCTATTGCAAAAGAACGATTGCAACTCGTTATTGCACATGAGCGGACAAACCGCGCAGGACCGGCGTATTTGCCTATGATGAAACAAGATATTATCAACGTTATCAGAAAGTATGTCCCCATTAAAGAAGACGAGGTGAATGTTAATATGGAGCAGGATGGAAACTTTGACGTACTCGAATTAAATATAACACTTGCTCAGGATTCGAGTACAAAACCAATTTAACAATTCAGGCGCCTTTAAGGCATAAACCTCCAGGTTATCAAGTGCAGATAAAAAACACACTAAGAATAATATAGTTCGCCGTGTATTTGGTGAAGCTTGATCAGGCGCTAAAACTGGTAATTCTAAAATAATTAAATCCAATTTGAAAAACACTGAGATGGTGTTAATCGAATTCTACTCTGGATTTGTGTCAAAAAAACTACAATTTTAATTTAAACCTCAGCAGTCTAAAAAAACAGCCTTCATATTGCCATATTTGGTTCAGGCTAAATATCATGTCTAAGCAGTAATATTTTTGAGCTGAGTTTATTTAAAAATTTCCAGAAATTACACTCCATGAAATTTGACAATTAAACTATTTATTTTCAATAAGTTAAATGAATAATAAATATTAACAACTCATTAAGACAAACAATTGACACTATAAAATTAAACCTTCACCTAATTGTTTACATATTTATTGTTGCAAAAAACACACAGCATGACTAGAGTTAGCTCCATAGCGAGACGCTGTTTTGCGTATCCACAACAAACTGTACTCTACCTCAGGAAAGGTGTAACACATGAAATTAAAACAAACTCTTATCGCAACAGCAGTTGCTGCAGCAGTACTCGCTCCAGCGGCGGCTATGGCAGAAGCAAGCATGTATGGAAGTGCTCGAGCATCTCTTACTATTGTGGATGACGGCGACGATACTTCAACTGAAGTCAAAAATCACAGCTCTCGTTGGGGCTTTAAAGGCAGTGAAGATATTGGTAATGGCTTGACAGCTTTTGGTCACTATGAAATGGGCCTCTCCACTGCCAAAGGTACTTTTGGCGCTGGTTCACAGACTAATCGCCTAGCATACATTGGTGCCAAAGGTGGTTTTGGAGAGTTGCGCATTGGTACTCAGTGGGGTGCTTACTACTCAATGGTGGGTGGCACAACTGACCAATTCAATGCAGTTGGTGCTGATCATATTCGTGGTACCTTCCGCCTACCCAATGCACTGGGTTATGTTGGCTCATTTGGTCCAGCCAAGGTAATGGCAACATTTGTTATGAAGAATGATGATGCTGCTGACGAGGATAACATTGATCGCATTCAATTAGGTGCAAAATTTAACGCAGGCCCCGTTGCTATTGGTATAGGTGTTGACAGCCTTTCTGATTTTGAAGCTGGCGGAGAGTCTGGAAATGCAGTGGGTATAGGTGCTACTTATGCAGCAGGTGGTATGACATTTGCCGCCGCCTTTACCAATACTGATAAAGAACTCGTAGCAGGCGATGAAGCAGAAAAAATGATCGAAGTTTATGCTGCGTTCACTGTTGGTGACAGAGATACGATACGCGCATCTTATGGTCAGACTGACAATGGCGACAATACACCCAACTCAATTTCTTTAGGCTACAACAATCGTATTTCAGGTAGTACCCGACTTTGGGTTGAAGGCCAAATTGACAACGCTGATCAAAAAGGCGTTGACGATACCACAGAAATATCATTGGGATTCCGTCACGATTGGTAAGGTAAAAACTAAAACACTGTAATTTTTAGGGCACCTTAACTTGGTGCCCTTTTTTTGTCTTTTACTTATGCGTTTACAAACAAAGTCAGCATCAAAAGACCTGAAACAGTAAGCCACCTTCCGTGATCACCTATCTAACAAAACAAACGCACTGACCCATCCATAGCGGGTTTAGTCGGAGCAAGTATAAAACCACCAGACTCCCTTAGCGCTTGCAACTGCACTCATTAAGCGTTAATTTTATGGTTTCGGGTCAGGAAAGGTTTATTGTGGAAATAGAAAATGTCATCAAGCAAAAACTCAGCAAAGAATTTGTTCCGCTGCATCTGGATGTAATCAACGAAAGCCACCAGCACAATGTTCCTGCAGGCTCAGAGTCGCATTTTAAAGTTGTGATAGTATCTGATGCCTTCGAAGGGAAATTGTTACTGGCCAGACATCGCCTGGTAAACGCAGTACTTAGCACTGAACTAAACGGCCAGATTCATGCACTCGCCTTACACACGATGACCCAAGTTGAATGGCAGAGCAAACAAGGTAAGGTAAGCAAATCCCCACCCTGCCTGGGCGGTTCAAATGCAAAATCATCCTGATTGTGATAATTAACAGCACTGAGTACACGCTGTAATAATCAGGAAAGGTCTCTTTCACCTTTCCCTCAAAAGCAATCGTATGCTCAGATTTGACTCAATATCACTTTTGGCCGGATATCAACCATTCGTTTATGCAGGGGCGTGACACGTTGATGCATCCTCCACTCAAATATAGTTGTGTAGGCAATCACAGCCCGCACATACCTGCGTGTTTCGGTATAAGGAATGGTATCGATCCAGACATCGGCCGGTAAGGTTTTTTTCGCTGGTAACCAACGTTTTACGCGATGAGGCCCTGCGTTGTAGGCCGCCGTTGCAAGAATCTGATTGTTGTTGAATTTATTCAGTACAAAACGCAGATAAAAACTGCCCAGTTGGATATTGGTTTTTGCACTGGTAAGATTCCCGGTGCGTTTCATCCCTGTCCGGCGCGCTACTTCTCTCGCCGTTGCAGGCATAAGCTGCATTAAACCAATAGCACCGGCCCCTGAACGTATATCTTCAATAAATCCGCTCTCACGCCGCATAACGCCGTAGATCCAGGCAGGTTCAATCGCATTCTCGGTAGAGGCTTTTTGAACCTCGGTGGTATGTGGCATTGGAAATCTCAAGGCCAAGGCATTTTTTTCTCCTGTTTTAGCAATGGTAAATACTGATCGATCTGCCCATCCCCAATCCTTGGCAAGTTCTGCTACTGCATACTGCCCGATACTATCCAGCCCGGCGACCACCCGCATCCATTCACGTCGCCCCTCCCAGGCCAAACCCGCATAATGATATTCTCGTGCAATGATTAAGGCTTTATTCTTCATCAACCGCTGTTTTAGGGCTTTTTCCGCAACCGATGTATTATCATTAAGCGCATAAGGTAAACCCAGACGATCAGCCGCAAGAAAGCCATAATACGAAAGCGTTTTTGCAAGTGTTTCAAATAGAGAATTGGCTTTTTTTGACCTACCTGTTTCCGCATAAGCATAAGCGAGCCAGTAACGCCATTGAATATCAGATTGCTCACTTTTTGGTAGCGATTTGATATCACGAATCACCTCCGGCCAGTCAAGTGCGCGCATGGCCGTTCTAATCCGCCAATACCGAATGTCCTGTCCAATGTATTTATCAGCCAAATTATGTAACCAATCATGCGCCTGTTCCAGACCATCGAAAGCACCCATCCTTGCAATCAGTCGGTCGATAGCAAATCGTTTTGTGCGACTAAATGAATATTGCTTACGCACTTTCTTCCAATAGGGATACGCTGTGCCTGCGTCACGCTTTGCCCATTTTTTCATCAGGCTCAGGATGATACGACGATTGATGGCTAAGTCTTCATCAAAAACTGCGGTATCGGGTAATATCTTTGCAGGATCGGTATAAACCTTTAACCAGGATTTAATTGGTTTTCTATCTGACTTGCTCAAATAAGACAGCATCTTACTTATCTCTGCGGTTTGACCCCTCTGCATTAATCGCTGAATACGAGTCCATACCATGGAAACGCTCGCAGGGTCATGCCGCTCGAGGATCTTAAAAGCTTGTATGCAGGCATCCGGGTGTTTTATCGGGCGAGTCCATAAGGATTTGGAGGATGGGTCAAATCTATTGGTTTTTTTAGTTTTAATGCGTGCAAGCAGATAGTCACATTTTTTTCCCAACTTTTTGCTGGAAGGGATACTCAGGTACTCTCGCCACTTTTTCTTCTCTGCTAATGAACGCAGTAAGGTTCGAGTCAGTTTTCGCGCTAAGGTCGTGTCAGCTGTAATTTTTGAGAATTTTGCAATTTCGTTATAGATTTGTGCCTCGGCATTCGTTCTTATGCGCTTTTTGATCTGCTCATATTCCAGGTAGTAAGCTATTGGATAGTCAGTTAATTGTTTTTGTAACTTTTGAAATCGCCTGTACTGCCCCTTTGAAAGTGCTTTTCGAGCATCTGAGAATAATTCACGCTCCACCTCATAATAAGCAGCTGAACCATCGTATTCATAGTTAGATGATATAAGATTCGCCTGGCTGTTATCGGTTATTGCGAATCCGGCCATTACTATCAGCGTAACGCTTATTCGATTTGATATTTTATAGATCATTAACTATTCGGTATGAGTCTTTAATGACTCGCCCTGATTGGGTTTAAAGTTATTCGAAAAGTCCAGCTATGTATAGCCATTAGGAAAATCCAAGCCTCCGTCTATAGCATAGTCTATTAAACGCTGCACAGCGTCCCAATAAATTACATAAAATCAGTTGTTAATGCGCTATGCTAAAACCTTCAAACGCTGCCTATCCTCATATTCAGATAAAAAATTCAGCATAACTTGTGCCCACTGGTAACATCAGAAACTTCATGTCAATCACCCATCTTGGTTATGACATATTCCAGATTCTGTTATAAACTGCCGGAAATTCCAGCAAGATCGTTTTATTAACCCGTATTCTCGATGTCGATAGTTTTGTATGCTATTCATCGTGATTGCAGATTCAAACATCTAATTCAGTTAGATCGGAGGTAACTCAATGCGCATTATTCTTCTCGGTGGGCCCGGTGCAGGCAAAGGAACACAATCTGGGTTTATTAGTAAAAAATATAATATCCCGCAGATCTCTACCGGCGATATGCTCAGAGCAGCTGTTAAAGATGGTACTCCGCTAGGATTAGAGGCTAAAAAAGTGATGGATTCTGGCGGACTCGTGTCAGATGAAATTATTATTGGTCTGGTGAAGGAGCGTATCACTCAAGCTGACTGTGAAAACGGTTTTTTATTTGATGGATTTCCACGCACGATCGCCCAGGCCGATGCCTTAAAGGAAGCAAATGTTACAATCGATGCGGTAGTGGAAATTGACGTTGATAACGATGAAATAATAAAACGAATGAGTGGCCGCCGTGCACATTTGGCATCAGGGCGAACATACCATGTGATTTACAATCCACCTAAAGAAGAAGGCAAAGACGATGTTACCGGCGAACCACTGGTACAAAGAGATGATGATAAGGAAGAAACGGTTAAATCTCGTCTGGAGGTTTATCATGAACAAACCTCACCCTTGATTCAGTATTATTCAGCCAAACCCGAGCATGACAGTACCTCTGCGCCTGCCTATTTCAAGATAAACGGCATTGGTAATCTTGAAGAGATTCGTGATCAGATATTTACTTCACTTGATTCCGTTGAAACCAGTTCTTGAGAAATATCTGCAATACCTTGATCCAGCGTTGGGTATTTTAATTTAATACCCAACGTTTGGCATAGGTGATTATTACGAATTCGCTTTGATTCCTTCAAATAAGACATGATGCCTTTTCCGAGTCGTCGTTCAGCTTGTTGCATGCTTATCTGAATTGGAGGCGCTAATTCGAACAGATCCGCGAGCTTTAAAAAATAGTCAGTCATTGTTGTTGGATGACCGTCAACGGCATTGAAAATGCCTGCTATATCGCAATCCCCCATTCTAAAACATACATCAATAAGGTCTTTACTGTATATGCGATTACTCCATGGCGATTGCTCTTCAAGCAGCACGGGATCTGCACGTCTTATCCGCTCAAGCGGTAGCTTTCCAGGCCCATAGAGTCCCGCGACCCTTAAAATAGCCAAAGGCACACCCGCCGATTCACTCCATCTACGCCATTGTTTTTCAGCATCAACACGCCGAAATGCCCGATCTGTCTGTGGATTCAGGGCAGACATTTCATCGATCCAGTTGCCGTTGCAATCGCCATAGACCCCCGTCGTACTTATAAGGACCAACCGTTGCACCCGCAAGCGAAGTAAATAATTTGCAATGAAATTGCGTGATCGTCTGTCTGTTTTACCCATCGCCTGGGGTGCAATAAAATAATAGAGGCAATCAAATACAGTATTTTGCTGAGAAAGACTAAAATGTGAGCTATCCAGATCAATAATGGATACATCAATTCCACGCTTTTCAAGTTTGTTCGCAGACTCAGTTGATTTTACAAATGCCGATACTGATGAACTATTTTGCAGTTCCTTGTCAGCAAGCCGGGAGCCAACAAAACCACAACCTGCAATCATAATTCTGCGCATCTTTAACCACCTGCTATCAGTCTTAATTTTCTCTGTCGTGACATCATTTTTATGGTTTTTTCGCGACGCATTGCAATACTTCTGCTATTTGTGCTCTCTACATAAACCAGCACCAATGGACGGCGCCCCCGAGTATACCTCGCCGCCAATCGACCACTATTGTTATGCTCATAGACCCTGCGCCCAACATCAGTAGTAATGCCGGTATAAAGCGAGTTATCCGCGCAACGTAAGACATACACCGTCCAATTAATTTGTTTACTCATATGCATCATTAATTAATATGCCGCTATCCAGCAGATTTATTTAAAATAATTGGAAACACGGCTAAATCCGGTGGTTTTGCAACCTGACTCATCTGTAAATAAAGTGTAAAATTAAGATCTGTTTAGATAACAATTATCTACTGCATTATTTAGCATAAATAATTTAACCTACAAGAACACACATAAGCAATAGCTACAGATGTGTTAATAGCTAAGCCCTCAACGGGGTTGAATACGTTCTAAAAATGGTCACTACAGTTAAGCCTAAATGGATAAAGAGCATCTAAAAAAACTTGCACGTATGCCGATGCCTTTCGGCAAGTATAAAGACAGGCGATTGATTGATTTGCCAGAGCATTACCTGTTATGGTTCGAAAAGCAGGGATTTCCTAATGGCAACCTTGGACAACTTATGCAGCTGGCTCTGGAAATCCAGCGAAATGGATTGAGTCATTTGCTCTCACCGCTAAAAAATCCAGATCAGAAAAAGCAAGGAAACATTCTCAGCATGACCCCGGATCAGCTTATTAAATTAATTAAAACCACGCCCGATGCGGTGAGTTTTGAACAAGTGATCAATACAATTCAACAACACTTTATTTATACACCCACTCGATTCAGGATCGGCAATGACGATGATATGATCACTAATGATGCTGGCGTTAATGAAGGCAGTTGCAAAATATTTGCTTTCGCAAAATTACTTGGGCTTAACAAAACACAAACCTTGGCCTGTTTCGGCGATTATTACCGTCATGATGTATTAGTACACCCAGACGCAAATGATCATCCCAATATACGTGCATTTATAAAATATAGTAACGAGGGTGTTCAATTTGACAACCTCGCACTAAAGAAGAATACAAGCTAAAAATAATATAAGCCTATAAAACTCTTACCAGGAAACTTTTAAACTCAATAAAGCAGACCATGAACTTACAAGACTATTACTCTGAAAAAGAAAGATATATCCAGTTCTCTCGTGAGCAAGCCAGCAACTTTGCAAAAAAAATAGCTGGAGATTTCAACCCGCTTCATGACACTGATTCAAAACGTTTTTGTGTTCCCGGAGATCTGCTGTTTGCCTGCTGTCTTTGCAAGCATGGGTTAAGTAAAAAAATGCATTTCCGTTTTTCCGGTATGATTGGTTCTGGAGTTGAACTTGATTTTAATCCTTCCGATCACAGCGAAATACCTGTGGTAAACAACGACGGCAAGGAGTTTCTCAGGCTCACCCGTAGTACTGATATAACCCGGGACGAGCAATTAATAAACAGCTTAATCAGGCAATACGTTGCATTCTCCGGCTTTAGTTTCCCTGATTTGTTGGTGCCGCTTATGGCTAAGCACAATGTCATGATCAACCCACAGCGCCCGTTAGTCATCTATGAGTCTATGCAGATTGACTTGTCTAGCTTAGATTTCAAGAATGTTACTTTGCAACAAAGTGGGGCTAAACTTAAAATAAAGGAAAAGCGTGGCGATGCCCTGTTGGAATTCCGATTAATTGCAGATGACAGAATTGTAGGCAACGGATTTAAAACAATGGTATTAAGTGGATTGAGGCCTTACAACGAAGAGGCAATGACTGCTTTAGTAGAGAATTATCTGACATTGAAGTCGGGATTGAACACTTAATCTGGAAAACTAATAAAATACATGTGCCTGGGAGTGTGTTGTAAGTAGATGGAGCGCTAATTTCCAGTAGCCCCACAATACCCGATATTTCCAGCAAGCTGCATTATCGTTTCATCTAACGTTATCTGGGGAATCCAGCCCGTTAATTTAGTAATTCGCTCAATATCTGGTACCCGGGTTTTAATATCTTCAAATCCCTGACCATAGGCATCAGCATAGGAAATTTTAATAATATCGGATTTGCTTTGCGTTAAGTTAATTATTTTTTTTGCTAACTGCATTATTGAAATCCGCTCAGTACTACCAATGTTATATACATTTCCAACAGCTTCCGGCGTCTCCGATAATTGCAAAATAGCTTTTCTTACATCGTAAACACTGCAAAAGCAGCGGTCCTGGCTGCCATCGCCATAAACTGAAACTGGCTCATGGTTCACTGCCTGATGGATAAAACGAGGCATCACCATTCCATAATCTGCGGTTTGCCTTGGGCCCACAGTATTGAACAATCTGGCGATAACCACCGGGAGTTTATATTCACGATAATAAGCAAGCGCAAGGAATTCATCCATTAATTTACTGTTTGCATAGCTCCATCGGGGTCTCGAACTTGGTCCAAAAATAACATCGTTCTCTTCGGAGAATGGCAGGACCTCAACCTTCCCATAAACTTCAGAAGAACTTGCAATCAGAATCTTCAAATTGTGATTTTTCGCCACCTTAAGTAATTTTTCAGTGCCGAGAACATTCGTTTCGAATGCTTGTATAGGTTTTTCAATGATAAGGCGTACACCAACTGTCGCAGCCAAGTGTATAATGACATCAACATCACTTACTATTTGATTTAATAATGCCTCATTCAAAACTGAGCCTGTAACCTGCTTGAATGCGGGGTTGTTTAACAAATGTCGAATATTACTTAAACGTCCGGTCGATAGATCATCAATAGAAGTAACTTGCTTACCCTGTTGAATCAAGAAATCAGCCAGATGAGACCCGATAAAGCCCGCACCACCTGTTATCAAATAGTGTTTATACATTTCCTCTACTGCTTTTATTCATTAATGCAACTCTATAAACATCGATTATTTTTTCGATTGATTGAAATTCATCCAATGCCATCATCTGTTGGTTATTTAAAACAAGCCGACCTCCACTCAATGCACTATCAAGGCATTTTGCAATGACTAAAGGGTCGTCATTTTCGCTAATAAAGCAACCCTCAATATTATTAATCCATTCCTTGACATCTCCCACATCGACTGAAACCACGGGTAGCCGACATGCCAAAGCTTCCTTGATAACCGTCGGTGATCCTTCATGTTTAGAGGTTAATAATAAGACATCGCAGGCATTCATATATAATGGAACTTGCTCATGTCTGACTGAAGAAATTGTGATTAACCTTACATTGTCATGTTGAGTAATGCACTGCACTGACCGCTTGGCAAGCGAGTGGCGTTTTACCGCTTTCAGCTCATTGGCGGCAAATAGAACCAATTTGCCATTTTCAGGTAATGAGGCATATTGCCGGGCAATCGGCCTATTCATAGGTTTGAAGAGATTCAAATCAACACCGTGCGCCACTACATGATAGCTTCTTCCAGGCGCTAGGAACTTCGCCATATGTTGGGAAACAATAATAACCTCAGTGCAATAGTTTGCCAGTAATTTACTTATCCACTGAAGAACCCTTCCGGCAAACGTATATTCTCCATGTTCGCCAACAACGCCTTGTAAATCACTGCCCCAAAATGTAATTACCGTTGGTAATCTATAGGGTAAGGGAATAAGCCCACTTTGGCCGAAATGCATGTGAATTAAATCAAACTCTTCAATATTATACTGCTTAAGAAAATCACGCCTGGCCTGCAAATAGTTACTCAGCCGCTTGCCACCTCGAAACGAAAATACTGACACTCCTATCCCGGCGCCTTCAAGAAATTTTGCTTGCTGAACAATAAAAGGCACTTGATTGGGATGCGCCTCGTCTGGCCACTCACTTGTAACAAACAATACTTTCACTTATTTTCCCTAAACAATTTAAGCCTGTATAAGCACTGACCCACTAGCTTACGAATACTTTTATAAGCTTCGCTGATCAATTGTTTCAAGAAACCTGAAGACCAGAGAACGTGCATAACACTTAGCATAAACGGCATCATCAAACACGGCATAATTTTTTTTGACTTAATAATGCAAGCTATACTCGAAGAGATCAATAATAACAAATACCCATACAGAAGTATCTGTACCAATAACGGAGGATCAGGTAACAAAAAAAGATTACACAGAATTATAATCATAGGCAGAAAAGCAGCTATCTGCCGTACTTTGATAGAAGCCGGGAAATGAAAAGTTGTTTTTGCCCGGCCCATTCCATAAGAGAAATACTGATTGGCGAATTTCCGCAAAGATGTTCGAGCGTAATAGTCGGCCCGAATCTGCGGGTTAAAAAGAATTTTCTTACCATCGCGTCTTACACGAAGATTGAATTCATAATCCTGATTAATGATCCAGTCCTCATTAAAACCGCCCAACGACAGTATAGTCTCTTTTCTCCAACAGCCACACCATACTGTATCGGTATACTTCATTCGCCTGCCAGCTCTATAATCGACCCCTCCATTACCGAGCGTACAATTCATTGCAAGCGCAATACTCTCGGAGATAACTGCACCGCTACCCTTCACTCTGATCAGTCCACCAACACTCCCGGCATTAAACTCATTCAGTGATTGAACAGAATTGATAATATAACCCGGGTAGTAGTAAGCATGTGCATCGGCTCGCAATATAATCTCCCCCCGGGCTTTGGATATCCCCATATTCAATCCATCGGAAATGCGTCGCTTCTGATTTTTATAGATACTAATTGATTGCTGACTTTCACTGACTCCAGACAAATACTCCCAGCTGCCATCTGTACTTCCACCATCGATAAAAATAATCTCAAATCGTTCCGATGGATACCCATTATCCGTTAAAGATTCAAGGGTAATTGGCAGATACTCAACCTCATTGAGAATAGGCACTATAACGCTAACAAAGGGTAGATAAGTCATTTATCAATCAATTTCATTTTATTTTTTCTAATGTCCTTCAGCATTAGATTTGTAATTCACAAATTACGCTTATTTCTATAAACTTTCATATAGGGTAATCCATAAAAAATAATAGTTTATAGTTGATTAATATCAATTTTAAAAAACGGAATTGCTTAAGTATAAAATGAACGAAATAACTTAATGTGAATTATTTTTTTCTCTGATTCACTACTTATTCAATTAATGTTCCCTTTTGCAAACCAGTCGTGTTATCAGCAACAAGACCATAGTTTACAAAAATAATTCTGGTCCAATATATGCAACCTTACCTTATTGTTTGTAATAGGGGTTGGGCTTTATGGTTGGAATAATTCTAATAGGCATGGTTGCGTTTTTTTCTTTTCTATATGGAAATACTAGCTTCGCAAATACAGCGCAACTGACTATTGAAAAGTCAATTCAAACACTTAATTACCCTACTTCAACCGGAATCCCTTTTAAAAAAGGAGAACTGTTTTCGTTAGACAATTTACGAATTGACGATGCTGGCAAAACCGAAGTTGCTGCACAATTTACAAGCTTAGCCAAATGGCCTGACGGCAGTCATAAATCAGTTTTAGCTTCATTTCAAGCACCTTTATCAAGTGAATCCACATCAAACTATATCATAAACTATGGTACCGGCGTCACTCGCGCAAATTATAACAGTAATCTTTCCGTTATCGAAAACAGCAGTGAGATAGAGGTAAATACCGGCAAAATTAAATTTACTCTCAACAAGAATAAATTTTTTCTGTTTAATCAGGTCTGGACTGATAACAATCAGGATTCACTATTTACCAATGATGAGTCCTTATTATCATCAGGTGGGAAAATATTCTTAAAAAATGCATACACTGCGGAGAAATTTGACTCATCACTCGACCAATCCCCCGTCTACTCAATCGAAGAGTCTGGACCACAGCGAGTGGTAATCCGGGCTGAAGGCAGTTTACAGTCTGCCTCTGGTCAGACTTTAACTGACTATAGAATATGGATCAGAGCATACAACAACTCTGACCAGGTCGATGTGGATTACACGTTAGTTGATAACAGAGAGGAATCAGATGTCACCTCTATTGCTCAGTCACCGGAATCAGGACAAGCCCTGGCACTCTCAGCAACAGAATACGGTATTGAGCTGCCGTTAAAAATCACTGAGACCAACTATGCATTTGGTGGTGAAGATGACATTATTTATAGCGGCAAGGTTGATGCGACAGCTGAGCATTATTTACTGCAGCGCGGGCAAATGAATTTCATCACAGAATACAATACTGACGGCGACCCAATAAGCGCTCAGTTCGCCGATGAGGCAGCCTTTTCGTTTTCTTATGAAGGTGTTGGAAGTGCAGAGAAGGCACCAGGCTGGGTAGATGTCAGTAATACGCAATCCGGGGTAAGTGTTTTAGTAAAGGAGTTCTGGCAACAGTTTCCTAATGAGCTATCCGTGAGCAACGGCTTATTGAAGATCAGTCTGCATCCGGAAAAAATCAGCAATAGCAATCCTGACACTTCCTATCCATCATTAGATGCAACTAACGGAATATATACCCGTCCGAATACGTTTTACTCTACCAGGGAAGGTATGTCTAAAACCTATCGGTTAAAATTTATTTTTCACAGCGCAAACCATACCACAGTAAACACAGCAGATATAAACAAGGTATTTCAAAGTAACATACCCATAATCACAGCCGATGCAAGTCTGTATGTTAACAGTAAAGTATTTGGCAACTTATCAGTTGCTGACCCGGGATCGGCAGAATATGATCAATCACTGATCGATAATTTGTACGATCCCGCAATTACACAAAAAGACGGCAAAGGATCATGGGCGCAACAATTTGGCTGGAGAGACTATGGCGACCGTGTCCATCCAGGCTGGACATTTGCCAGAGATGATGTTTACAGGCCAAGTTTTTACAATGATACACATGTTGGTTCAAACCTTTTCCTAACGCAATACCTGCGAACCAAGGATTCTCGATGGTGGAAACTCGGTGCCATTGGAACACGCCACTGGATGGACATTGATGTCTCACATTCCAATCGAAAGGGCTATTGGAGTTCAGGTTACGGCCCTGGCGAACTCCATGCTGCCGGCCATGGCTCCACTGATCACTCAGCAAGAAACGGCCACCTTAGCCATGCCCACATTTCTGGCCTGCCTACTTATTATCTCTTGACCGGCGACCCTAGAGCGTTAGAAGTGATAAAGGAAATTGGTGACTGGTGGGTTAATGCAGTTGATGATTTTTTTCCGGTACCCCGTCCTAGTGACTTCAAAAAATCGGCTGAGCGCGATGCTGCCTGGCCGCTTTATGTAATTAATGAGGTCTATAGATCCACAGGAGACAAAAAATATCTCGATGTTGCTGCGCAGATGACGACACATTTGCTCGAATGGTGGCAACAACCTGCAGATCACATTACTCTTCGAGTCCCTAATGAGTCTGGGATATCCAACCAATCCGGCGAAGTTGTTTCTCGCAACAATGCAAACGATGGGACGGGATGGTGGGAAACACAACCTATGGACAATGCCGGTAAATGCACAAACTGCAACGGCACTAACCCTTGGATGGCAGGTGCCCTACTCAATGCAGTTATTCAGTACTACGAACTAGCCAAGGATTATTCTAACGAACAAGACTATCCAAAGCGCACCGTCATTGAAGACATGATGCTGCAGACCATGAACTATGTAATAAAGAATGGTTGGGACAATGAGAGAAAAAGCTTTGTATACTCTGAAGAATTAAGATTCGGATCCAATATCCATAATATTGGTGCAACACATATATTATACCCACTGGTCTATCTTTCAAAACTTCTGGACAATAGTGGGCACACCAATCCCGAGTGGTTTGATACAAAAAACATATGGCCTGCAATTGCTGATCAGTTTTATAAGGACTGGAATAATCAGCTGAGTGGATTCAATAACGGAGGTTGGTTTGGCTACGAACTGATGTTCCAAGCTGATTTCTTCAACCTTATGAATGATGTTAATGTTGGCAGCAATCAGGCACCAACCGCAATTACCGACTACCTGACGACTGCACCCGATACAACGGTAACAAGCAATGTATTAAGCAATGTATTAAGCAATGACATTGATTTTGATTTTGATTCACTGTCACTGATCAGCGTTGAAAATGGGGCACACGGAATTTCGAGTATTGACGATAAAACCGGGATCTTAAGTTATAGCCCTGATTCAGATTATACCGGAACCGATGAGTTTTCTTATATTGTATCTGACACTACCGGAAACCAGACAACTGGTTATGTAAAAATAATTATTGCCAATGCAACGGCCAATCAACCCCCAAATGCCATTGCAGATTCCATTACCACAACTCAAAACACTTTAATAACTCTGAACGTACTGCTCAATGATACCGATCCGGATAATGACAGTCTAGTACTACAAAGTACCAGTGATGCGAAAAACGGAACCGTTACACTGGAAAATACCATTGGCATTGTGAGTTACCTTCCTGACCCTGGATTTCTTGGAACAGATCGTTTTAACTATGTTGTTTCTGATAACAACGGTGGCAGTGACCAATCAACAGTAACCGTTACCGTTAATAGTGGAATCAGCAATCAAGCACCTGTGGTCACTGTCGATACAATGACCACAAACAAAGCAGTGCTGGTAACAACAAATGTGTTGTTAAATGATAGTGATCCCAATGGAGACAGCTTAACCTTACAAAATGTCGGCCCTGCCAGCAATGGAACAACCACTCTGGAAAATGCAAACGGATTAGTCAGCTATCTGCCTGACACCGGGTTTTCTGGCGCTGATAATTTCACCTATACAGTAATTGATGGCAATGGCGGCAGTACACAGGGTTTGGTGAAAGTAACAGTTAATGATTTTCAATCTGGCAGCCAATCACCGCTGCAGTCAAACCTTGATACATCTGGCAGTTTCTATTCCGGAGATTTTCAGGATGCAATGGGCTATCACTTTCGTCCTGACAGAAGCGGAAAAATTACACACTTAGGTGGATATTTTGAGGGTGATAAAATCATCAAACTCTATGAACGATATACTTGGAACGAACTGGCCAGTGTGATGGTAACCGCAAACAATGATTGGCAATACGCGCCGATTGAAACGCCAGTAAACGTTACTGCCGGTGAGGAATATACCGTAGCGGTCTTTCTTAATGGTTCCGGTGGCTGGTACCGATTCCACGATGCTGATGATTTCTACCCCAAGACTTATGGCGACATTGAGATATTGGCAAGCACCAAAGACTTCGATACGTCAACAGTGGGCTTTGATGATAATTTCACACAATATATGTACGGTTTGGCTGATATCATTTTTGTACCGGGCAGCTGCAATACAGAATCCTATTCATTACCGCACAATCAGTGGCATCAAATCAGCCTGCCTTGTAATCCCGGCAGTAATAACACGGTAGCTGCAGTCATCGGCGATGATATGCCAGGGACAATCGGAGTGGATTGGCGCATATACGCATATGACAGTGAATCACGATCATACAAAGCACTGACAAATGATGACAGTTTAAACCAGGGAACAGGTTATTGGGTTATTCAGTTTTCCGGAGATAGTATAAATATTGGTATCGAAGGATCAGCCAACAATGAGGATCAAACAATCACTCTCATTACCCAGCCCGAATCGAATCAATGGAATATGATTGGCTACCCTTTTCAAGATATAAAACCCTGGTACAGCTCATCAATACTCACTGAGTCCGGTGATTGTATTTTCGGATGTACCCTGAATGAGGCGAATACAAAACAAATCTTCTCTAACGTGGCATGGCGCTACAACGCTGTCTCAGGTACATACGATACCTTAACAGAGGAGAGTAACTGGACACCATGGTATGGATATTGGGTCTCTACACTGTCAGAGGCAGACGAAACAAACCCCACCTTAAAAATACCGGCCCAATAGTCCTCAAACTTAACCTGATAATTGTTAACCTCAATTGTCGGTTCGAGTGAACCGACAATTGAGGTTAATTTTGCTTGCGGGTGAATACCCAATCAGATTCTGATGAGAGTTTTTGATTGAATTTATAACCACCCATCGTGAATGACTTGAGGTTTTCCGGATCGGTCAATCGCTCACATATAACGTAACGACTCATCATGCCACGTGCTTTTTTAGCAAAAAAACCAATCATTTTATATTGACCATTCTTCCAGTCGCGAAATTGTGGGGTGATAATTTGAGCATTCAGGGCTTTTTTCTTTACCGATCTAAAATATTCGTGAGAGGCAAGATTAATCAACGTTCTGTTTTTATGCTTCTTTAAGTCCGTATTCAATAAGTCCGATACCTGAGTACCCCAAAATTCATACAGGTTTTTACCTTTTGGATTTTTTAGCTTTATCCCCATTTCCAAGCGATAGGCTTGCATTAAATCCAATGGCCGCAGAACGCCATAAAGACCAGACAATATTCTTAAATGCTTTTGTGCAAATTCAAGCTCTCTGGCTTTAAATTCATAAGCCTGTAGACCTTCATAGACGTCACCTTTAAACGCGAATACCGCCGGTCTGGCATTTTTTACGGTAAAAGGTTTTTTCCAGGCAGCAAAACGATCAACGTTCAACCCTGCTATTTTGTCGCTGACGCCCATGAGCTTTTTTATTTTTACAGGCGAATAAACGCGCATGAGTTTAACCAGCTCTTGCGACTCACCTAATAACCGGGGTTGAGAGTATTTGGACGTAGGCAACGGCGATTCGTAGTCCAGTGTTTTGGCCGGAGAAACAACGACAAGCATCTTATTTTAACTCTTTTTAAATTTGCGGCCACTGTTGAGCGAGAATTAAACACGTCGATCTTTAACTTTCCTTGTTATTATGCTCCTCGTTACTGAACTGCCCATTGGCAAACGTGTGTGGATCTTCTCAATTCAACTGTAGCTTCATGGTTGAAAGGCGTAATGATAACATATCAAAGATCCACATGACTGACTGGGGGAAAATCCGTCACGAGAAAAGGTTTGATTCAAAAGTCGATTATTGACTCCGCCAACGAAGAATCACCGACTCATTTGTCGATAATTAATATCAATCCATTGCTGGTAGGAGCCGTCCATTACTGCTTGCCACCAATTTTCGTTTTGCAAATACCAATCCAAGGTTTTTCGAATACCTTGTTCAAATGTAACGCGTGGCTGATACCCAAGCTCTTGCTGAACATAGGTTGTATCGATCGCATAACGGAAATCATGCCCTGGGCGATCAGGTCCAAATGTAATCAGTGATTCACTTTTAGCCCCACTGCTCGCCGGGCACTGTGGAAATCGTAATTTCAAAGCGTCAGCGTCAGCAAACTTCCCATCAAGGAGTTGACATATCAACCTTACAATGTCGATATTCGTCCACTCATTCACACCACCGATATTGTAGGTTTCCCCCAATCTGCCGTTCTTCAGGACCAGATCAATGCCATAGGCATGATCTTCAACATACAACCAGTCTCTTATGTTTTTACCATCACCATAGACAGGAATGCTTTTGCCGTGAAGAATATTGAGGATAACCAATGGAATCAGTTTTTCGGGGAACTGATAGGGGCCATAGTTGTTTGAGCAGTTACTGGTCGTAACGTTGAGTCCATAGGTTTGATGGTAGGCACGCACCAGGAAGTCCGATGCAGCCTTACTGGCCGAATAGGGTGAGTTAGGTGCATATGCCGTTTTTTCTGTGAATGCGGGTTCATCGGGCTTTAGTTCTCCGTACACTTCATCAGTTGAAACGTGATGAAAGCGGTGATTTTCCAGATTAAGTTTCTCTGTCATCCAGACTTCTCGAGCAGCCTTCAATAAGCTATGTGTGCCCATAATATTGGTTTCAAGAAATTCATCCGGCCCTGTAATTGATCGGTCCACATGGCTTTCAGCGGCGAAGTGGACAATGGTATCTATGTTTTCAGTACGCAATAAAGATTCCACCAATGCAGTATCTTTAATATCACCCCGGACAAAGCGAAAATTTGTAACCGTGTCTACTGGCTTTAAATTTTGAAGATTACCTGCATAAGTCAAAACATCAAACGCTATAACAATGTCATCTGGATACCGCTTCATCCAGTAATGAACAAAATTTGCGCCGATAAAACCAGCACCGCCAGTAACCAGTAAACATGACATCTCTATAACTCCTGCAACATTTTTCGAAGGGATACTCGCCAATGGTCAGAGATTTGATCCAGCGCTTCCCAGGTTATTGTCTTATCCAGCACACTGTAGGGTGGGCGTTGTGCAGGTGTTGGATATTGTTTTGTTGTGATGGGGCGTATAAAAACTTCTTTTTCCAATAAACCGGCATCACGGCCTTCTTCATAGATCGCCTGAGCGAAATCGTACCAACTGATAATGCCTGCGTCTGTCCAATGATGGATTCCACTTAATTCTTTTTGCGCCGCAGACCAAATGGTCTGCGCGAGGCCATTTGCCCAGGTCGGAGTACCTGTCTGATCGGCGACAACCCCTATTTCATCGCGCTGATTCATCAAGCGCAACATGGTTTTTACAAAATTATTTCCGAACGAACTGTAAACCCAGGATGTTCTTATTATCAGGCATTGCCCACCAAGAATTGACTGCGCAGCCAATTCTCCAGCAAGTTTACTCTGCCCGTACACCCCCAAAGGATGTGTATCTGCATCCACTGCATAGGGTGTAGAGCTGCTCCCATCAAAAACAAAATCAGTGGATACATGAATTAGTCTGACGTCATTTTGTTTAGCTGCTTGTGCAAGGTTGGATACACCTTCACTATTAACCGCAAATGCTGCGTCTTTGTCAGATTCGGCTCTATCAACAGCCGTATAAGCAGATGCATTGATAATAACATCGGGATTCACGCTTGCTACAGCACCCTCAATAGAAAAGGCATTGGTAAGATCGAGCTGCTCCCGAGGTAGAAATATAGCCTCAAGGGCATCAGGAACAGAACGTTCAAGTTCCCAGCGTAATTGACCTGTTTTACCCCCGGTTACGAGCACCTTCACGGAAAAGCCACCACATCTGACAAAGCAGTCCCTTTTTCATCTTTCACCGACAGTATTGGCGCCTTACCGCCAACAAGCGGCCAGTCTATGCTCAGCTGTGAATCATGCCAATGTAGACATTGCTCATATTCCGGTGCGTAATAGTCCGTACATTTATATTGAAATTCTGCAAATTCGGAAATCACATAAAATCCGTGAGCAAATCCCTCGGGAACCCAAAACATCTTTTTATTTTCTGCCGATAGGACAACACCTGTCCAATGAGCAAAGGTATCAGACGAACGACGTAAATCCACCGCAACATCGTATACTTCTCCTTGTGTTACTCTGACTAATTTTCCCTGACTGTGTTTTATCTGGTAGTGCAACCCACGCAGTACCCCGTGCGAAGATCGGCTATGGTTGTCCTGAACAAATTTCGTTGGCAATCCAGAGTTCGCAAACGACTCGGCATTCCAGCTTTCCATAAAAAAGCCCCGCTCATCTCCAAATACAGCAGGCTCTATAATTTTTACATCCGGGATTGGTGTTTGAATAACATTCATTTATTTATCCGATACGAGATCAAGTAGCTATTATATTACCTATAACTTGCAATTGTCCGTCTGTTTAGAATGCAGAAACCGGGTTCCTGGCACTAACAATCGTTTAAGCGCCATCCCTCAAGATTGTGGAGTATTCAATATTACTCAACAGATCGAATAGTATTAACATTTACAGAATTGGCTTATCAGCCCGAATTTGCACAAATTATTCCAATTAGCTAATTGAGCAACTCAATAAGCCCACTTCACGCCCTCTGCATTATTCTTTTAATTCAAGCAAATGGTTCTATACTCAAGAGTGAATTTAGATTGCATTTACACACAAGCCTGACCCAAAAAATTACCTGATGTACAACCTATTGCTATTTTATTGATTCCATGAGAGATTTCCTTCAATCGCCAGTAACCCTAATACAATGTAGACTGCCGGGAATCACACTTAAAATCAAAAATCCGCATGGTTACAACACTAACTCATAAAAACGACAGGCATCCTGCCCTTATGAACATAACTGGAATATCAATGAATTTTCTAAAACCAGCAATTATCGTCATATTATTGACAATCTCCTCGATAACGTTTAGCCAGGAATCAACGAAAGATGATGTGCGGTTACTGGGTAATTTTTTTATTGATGCTGCACAGCCCAGTAGTATTTATTTCGCGGGTGATTTCACTTATGCCGATTTCGACTCTGGTTCTGGCATCGCTCTGGCTGGCAGAGCAGGGTTACCGATAACCGAACTTATTGATGTCGGTTCCCAATGGGCCTATATCAATCGAGACTTTGACGGCGGCGGCGATGCCTCTGGTCTAAGTGCACTTGAGCTTAGTGCAAGATACCACTTGGCGTTGGCTGATAACCCGATGAAAATCAGCCTTGGCGGTCTCTTTACCTTACCGATTGGTGCAGATGAGGTAGGTGGTGATAGCTTTAATTTTGGAGCATTCGCGGCCATGAGATACCCGGCACAAGATAATTTGGTACTGACTGGCAACCTCGGCCTGTATTCCATTGAAGTCGCAGATGATCGCGAGTTTTCTTTACATATGGGCGGCGGTGCAATATTTGAGCTTGAACCAACCATCAACCTGATCGGTGAGTTAGTCATTCAAACTGAAGAAGAATACACGATGCTGACAGGAGGTGCCGACATACAGCTCGACTCGAATATAAGACTACGCCCTTCACTGGGAATCGGTTTGAACGATGGCGCACCTGATATACAGCTTATGGGTGAATTTTTATTATACTTGCGTTAATCAGATACTCACTTTGCGATATACAAACGCCCTGCTTTAAATACAAGGATGTATTTTGATGACTCGTTAAGCAAAAAAATTAGAGAAATACTAAACAGCAAAAATTGCATTCGTAATTTTATCAAACACTCGGCAACGCTTATCGCTATTATGCCTTAAATACTCAAACCCAGGGTTCGCGTTCAACTCTATCAACTGATAGTTTTCATCAAACTGCTTTAATTGCTTACAAAAAATATCTACACCCAAAAACCTCAATCCAATCAAAGAAGCGGCATCTGCACATAATTCAATATAACGGGGATGAATATGCTGAACAACCCCCCAATCCGCTCCAGATTTTAAGTTAGTATTCACAAATAATTGTAATTTATGTCCTCTCTCCACAACACTACGAAGATGAAAACCCATTTGCTTAAGTCTGAGTTGCAATCGTGAATCAGTATCCTGTATTTGTTGCCGGGCTGTCAGCGCTTGATTACGCTCAGCAATAAAATTGCTGAGCATTTTCTTTCCATCACCTATAATTATCCAAGGCTTTCGTTCATAGGCAAAGAGGCATTCGCCATCAAGCATAACAATACGATATTCCGGTTTGCTGACATAACGTTGTAATAATACTTGCGGTGCGTATTTTTGTGCTGAAGTTATAGCTTCTGCGAGATAATCCAGTTTACTGATTAGTGATATTCCTTGTCCTGCAAAGCCCCGGTTCGGCTTAACAATACAAGGACTGAAGATATCAAGCTGTTGAATATCCTTAACACTGTTGACCAGTATTGATTCGATACTGTTAAGTTGACCACGTCTGAGGAATAATTCGGTTATAAATTTATCCTGACTTAAACGACAAGCAGCTGAACTGTTTAACCCAACATCTGCTCCAATAATAATTTTTAAGCGGCCCTTTACTAAAATTTTCGCACAAAACCCTGTACTCTGATCAATTTCAATAGCGTATCCCTGCTGCTGCGCTCGAAATAAAATTTCTGACATAGCGAAGGTTATATAGGGATAATTTAATTTCTCAAACTGCATAGAAAGTTACTCCAAGATAACAATCGCCTCTAACAAGTCATGTCTTACCATCAGCTCTTTCCCATTGGCTGTACCAACAACTTATGCAGACTGATTGACTATCCCTCCAGCAACTAATCTTCTATTTATTGCTGATGTGTATTGATCTACAATTGCTCTCGACAATACTCAAGACTACCTTATTTTTCATCTTCTTAATTGAACTTTTAATGGAGTAACATTAATGAAAAAACTGCCTCTCTGGTTAACTTTAACTCTCTTTTCCATTGCCTCGCCAACACTACAAGCACAAGGGTCTGGCCAACCCTTAAGACCATACGCATTAAAGGCTTCTGCGCCCATCGAAGAGTCTACAGTTATCGGTATGAGAATGTTAATGAGCAATACAACAGCTATAGATATTGATTTTGCATTTGACTATCAGAGCGACGAAACAGTGATTGCTAATAACGCAGTTTCTGCCAAAGGTTTGACATTGGGTATTGCTGGATCATTGGTCAACTACTTTCACAAAGAACGCGTATCACCTTACATCAAGTTTGGAGGCGGTCTTACGCTTTTTTCTGGAGATAAGGCGGATATCAGGGACAATAGTGTAGAAGTATTTGCTGGCCTGGGCACGGAGTTTTTTGTCACCCCTGAATTCTCACTTTTTGTAGAAGCGGGTTTAGGAGTACCTCTGTCCCCAGATTTTGGAATTACCAGCAATACCAGCACCGTCGGTGTCGCTTTTTATTTCTAAATCTCTTAACTTAGCTGTACTAGAATGTTTGGAAGTGGTTGCGCCAGTTTTCTGGCGCAACCACTTAGTAATAGTGCTAGTACTTATTGATTCGACTACTTCAACTTTAAAACCATGTTCTTATAGGCTTTAACCTTAGTTGATAAAGCCTTGTCCTCTTCCAGCTTGTCACGAAAGTATCGCTGATTTCGGCTCATGGTCGTCAGATCTCGTTTAAACCGCTTTGACATGTCAGTGAGTGTTCCTATCTCCATTTCCATTGACAAGTAAGTAATAATCTGGCGAATCTGGCTTTCACGTCGGGCGCGGCTTTCATTCTTTAATGCGCTTTCCTTGATTTTTTCCTCAGTACAAATCAGTTTCACCAATTGTGGGATTGTTGCTGGTTTAGGTACTTTCTTTTTCGGCTTAAGTGCCTTTTTTATGAAAGCCTTATCGCCTAACAATCGACCTCCCTCACTTCCATGCATAAGATCTTGCCGATACTCTTCATTCAGACCTTCTTTGATAAAAGCGGCATAGCGTTTTACTGCAGTCTTTTCAGTTTTCGCAAAACTCAAAAGCACCCGATCAGTTGTTAACCAAGAGACATCTTGCTTTCCCAGATACCCCATGTGACCTGACCACTTGAAATCGTCCAGTGTTTTAGAAGCCTTGGAGCGCAGGGGTTCAACATGTATATATCGAGTCAGATCATTCAGGTATGTATCGCCGTCCATCAGGATGGCCTTGTAACGGCCATGAAACAACGGACCACTTCGCCCTGTTTGTTTATTAAAATAGCGCGTATAACGGAACGAGAGGTTCTGCATAACCTTTGACAATGGTGGATCACCTACCTCAATTGCAAGGTGTGCGCTGTTTTTTAACCAGGCATAAGCATGTATTTTATGTCTGAACCGCTCACACCCCTCTTCAACAAGTGACTCCCATTGTTTTCGGTCTTTCACAGACTTAAAAATTGGACTGTCGTCAACACCTCGTAAAACGACGTGATAGACAGCTCCTTTAAAATGAATTCTAGGTTTTCTAGCCATAATAATTTCTTCTTTAGTTAAAGTTTACCCGCCTGTTTTTATCAGGATAGAGGCTGAACTGATTATTTGTTAGTCTATGCCAATTTGCATAAATAGATTCCCGAAAGCCACTTTTGTCTACAATCAGATTGAAGGAAGATCAGTTAGAACATGAGTTGCAAGTGAGACCCCAGCAGTACTTTTTGAATATGCTAATTATTCCATGTGAGACATACTTGTATGCTTTTTTTGAGCCAGATAGGTCTATTCATACCAAATACACCCTAGTTAGATCTGAATCCTATAATACCATATACAATATAGTACTACTGTTGCAAGAAAAATTATCGTGTTGGCGAATTTTTTTTCTAAAATCACCCTTTTTTATCAATTTTTTATAATGCAAGCTGCTTTTTTATAAAATAGTAACCATAAACACGGCCCCTGAGCCTGATATTTTCATTTATTCAACCTATCGGTATAAAGCCGGCTAAAGACAAAGCGCAGTGCGCAGAAAATAATTGAACCCTTTACAAGCAATGCAACGCCGTATTTGGGCTTTAGCCGGTTCTCTCTGGGAGGGTTTGGTAACAATCATTACCTAGCGTCCGGTGATTGCTCCTGCATTACTCTAATACACATCATCCATGGTGCCACGCTTCGTTCATATCCTGCTTCTCTGGAATTGTATAGCCAGCACTTTGCACAAAATGAGGTACTGGTTGACTTCTGCTCAATACAGAACCACCATGTCATGCATAGAATTTAAAAGCAGGATAATTCTATAATTCTTTAAAGCAACAGACTGGTAATTCAGTATTTCTATTATGTGGACAGAACGACATTCAACATCTATAAAGCATCGACATCGATCAGACTCCCCGTCTGCTTCAAAACGGAGTATTTATCAACGGGATAGAGCTCGCATTATACACTCCTCTTCTTTTCGCAGTATGCAATCTAAAACGCAGGTTTTAGGCTTGGGAGAGAGTGACTTCTATAGGACAAGGCTGACGCATTCATTGGAAGTTGCTCAAATCGGGTCGGGTATTTGTGAGTACCTGAAAACACAATCTACCAACAATACAGACCAGCAACAGTGGCTTCCATCATTTGCGCTAATAGAGGCAATTTGCCTGGCGCATGATATTGGGCACCCACCTTTTGGTCATGGAGGCGAAGTTGCAACCAATTACCTTATGCGTAACGATGGTGGTTTCGAAGCCAACGGACAGACACTGCGTATATTAACCCGACTTGGAGAATATTCTGAGCATGATGGCCTGGATTTAACCCGACGTACACTGTTGGGAACCATCAAATACCCGGCATTTTATCATGAGGTTTTAAATAAAGAGATAGTGCATTCAGCCAATACAAGCGCTACTACCAATATCGATGGGTGGATACCACCAAAATGTCTTTTCAAAGAGGAAGAGAAAATCCTGGAATGGATACTCAGGGTATTCTCTGAGAACGATCGAAATCAGTTTCGTAAAATTAAGACCAGAAGCGGGAAACACGCATGTTCAATATATAAGGCTTTTGACACCTCAATTATGGAATTTGCTGATGATATTGCTTACGGTGTCCATGATCTTGAAGACGCAATTGCGTTAAATTTGCTGAGTAGGCATCAATGGACAAAAAACATAACGGATTTTCTGCAATCCATAGAAAGCAACCCCATCAGTACCGACCTTGAGTTTTACACAGACAAACTGTTCAGTGGCTCAAACAAATCCCGCAAGCACGCGATTAGTAAAATAGTTGGATACTTTATTAACAGCATCTCTATTGAAACTAACACAGATTTTGAGCACCCTTTGCTTTCTCTTCAAGCAAGCATGGAAACAACCGCGTTGCAATTATTATGCTTTTTAAAAAACCTGATTATGCAGCACGTTATCCTGCGTCCGGAGCTGCAGGCACTTCAATTCAAGGGACAACAAATCGTCATAAAGCTTTTTAGTGCATTTGCAGACAACCCTCGACGACTGTTACCGCAACAAGTCTATACTGAGTATCTTGAGGAGGGTCAGAGCCTGCGTATAATCTGTGATTATATTGCCAGCATGACAGATGTTTCTGCAACCCGCCTATACCACAAACTGTTCAGCCCAAGCGCTGGATCCATGTTTGACAGAATCTGAATTCGTAGCCATTGTTGGACTTTAAGCTTGTGATAGACATACCACCCCGGCAACGCTGATGAGCGCCTCGTTCAGTGCACATTGTTACAATGATTGACGAAGCTGACACGAAGGGACACTGCTGATTCTAATGAGGTCATTTCTCGCTCGATCTGAGAACAAAAAAATTTTACACTCCAAAAGAGCCTATAAAGTTCTCCCACAAGGTTACGTCTATGAGTGATAGCGCTCTTTATTCAATTGTATTTTACGTACCTGAGTCGCACTGCGAAATTGTTAAGACCGCTTTGTTTAAAGCCGGCGCTGGTCAATACAGCGGTTACGACAGATGCAGCTGGCAAACATCAGGCACTGGTCAGTTCAGAGCAAAAAGCACAGCCACACCCTTTTTGGGCACACAAGGCAAGCTTGAAACCATCACTGAGTACCGCGTCGAAATGATCTGTGAAGACAAATACCTTAAGGCTGCAATCCAGGCTCTAAAAAATGCCCACCCTTACGAAGTGCCAGCTTATAGTGTCATACAAATAGTGAATTGTTAGGAGTGTTATTTTGAACTACATAAAGAGAATTTTTGTTATTGTGATTCTCGCCACTGGTTTTCAAGGTAACCTGATTGCTAAGACGCTAAGCGATATCTTTGTTATTCTGTCGGATGACGGCAGAACACATACATTTAAACAAACGCTGGAAACCGGGCAAACTGCCTATCAGTATCCGCTACCAGGCACGGTTGCGAAAGACAAGCTGATTTTTATTGACACCAAAGACAATAACTACCAGCGCCTTGACGGTAATATACTTTCGTTTCCAACCGGGGACTTCAGCCTGATGTTTCGCAATCGATTTGACAAACAAATTGTGCAAAACAGTGAAGGCGAATTTGTATATGATAATACGGCGGTGTCCGCAACTGGTTTTAGCCTGCCAAAAGGTTATGACTTTTTTTCTTTTACCTGGATATTGCCAGAGAACATGCATATTACGCGCTATTCAAGCAATATTGGCACAGCCATCTGGCAGCAATCCGATAATATATTAAGATTTAAAACCGAGGGTCAAAACAATATACAATTGAAAATATTCTTCAAACGCAATGTGCAATCGCTCACTCAAGATAGTAAAGTGGTTGAAGAAAAAGAAGTGGGTAAAATAAACAATCGAAAACCTGATACTAAGAATAAACGCGAAAAATCAAGCGCGCCTTCTACCAATACACCGCAAATTCAACTCTGCCAAAAAGACAGCGAAAGAGATTTAATTCAGCAGCTTTTGTGTGAATCGGACAATACCATCACCCTTGAAAATTTAAAATTTGATCGCAATTCCGCAAGTCTATCACCGCAAGCCAGAAGCATTCTGGATAAATTGGTTTCTCCTTTACAGACAAATGCCAATCTTATCTTTGAAGTCTCTGCATATACCGATAGCCGAGGTCCCAGTAAGTGGAATCAGGCATTATCGGAGGAGCGTGCACACACTGTTCGCCTATATCTGATATTCAAAGGCGTACAGGCTTCACAACTAATCGCTAAGGGCTACGGTGAAAACAATCCCATTGCGGATAATAATACCAAGCAAGGACAGTTGCTAAATCGCCGATTACAGCTTAGATTAGATGTAGGATCGAAATAGATATTCACGGAAATAAAAGTATCTGATCGGCGCTGGATTTTTAATAAATTACGTTGATGTAGTCGGCGTGAAATCAAGAAGACTTTAACCACCAATATATGACATCTCAACCTTATAGGGATGAATAGGTTGCACTTGCCAACGTGTTTCGGAGTAGCGGTCAGAACGTGCCTGCCATATGTCACAAATACGCGATTTTAATTCGCCATCACTGCAGCCCTGTCGCAGCAAGTCTCGAATATCATGTCCCTCTGATGCAAACAGACAATTATATAAACTTCCAATTGCCGATAATCTTATACGGGAACAACTTCCACAAAAGGGTTGTGTTACTGATGAAATAACACCGATTTCTCCACCGCCATCCTTATAGGCCCAGCGTTTTGCCACTTCTCCAGTGTAATTTGGGTCAACCGGAACAAGTGGAAGCCGGGAACTGATTAAATCAACAATTTCTTGTGCAGACATCACCTGTGATCGCTGCCAGGCATTGCTATTACCGACATCCATAAATTCGATGAAACGCAAAATACAAGCACTCCCGTGAAAGTGCTTAGCCATGGGTAGGATGCTATGATCATTCAGTCCTTTTTTAACAACCATATTTACTTTGACTGACTCAAAACCTACCTTATTGGCGTTATTTATGCCGTCAAGAACTTGTTCAACATCCACTTTCACATCATTGATTGAATGAAAGGTTTTATTATCCATTGCGTCCAAACTGACATTAATACGTTGCAGGCCTGCGTCACGTAATATCTGTGCGCGTTCCAACGTCAGGAGTGAGGCATTGGTTGTGAGACTCAAATCCTCTATGCCGTCAATTATTGAAATTTTTTTAATCAATGTATCAAGGTGTGCGCGAACCAAAGGCTCTCCGCCGGTAAGTCGGATTTTTCTCACTCCCAATGCGGCAAAAACCTTCACTACCCGTTCAATTTCTTCAAACTGCAGTAGTTCCTGGCGCGGCAAAAATTTATAGCCTTTTCCGAATACTGCCTTTGGCATGCAATACACACAACGAAAATTGCAACGATCCGTTACAGATATACGAAGGTCACGAATGGACCGACCCAGTTGATCAACCGGCATGTCAGCGTTATCAGGCATAGAAAGAGTTTACGTAATTTTGGCTTTTTGAACAACAGGACAAAATATAAGGATATATGTACAATTTCAAGACTAACCACCACCTCGATGAAAACGCTTGTCGAAGTAACTCATAAAACTGTGTTTTTCTTCATCACTTACACCTAGAAATTCAAATCGAACTGCAGTTTGAGGTATGCTTATCGATGCAATATTGCGTTGAGTTTCAGGCCCCAGCTCAATCAATAGTGAACCTGCCTGCAGTTTAATTTTGATCGAAGATGATTCAGAGGTATATGGATTTTCACCCACAGCTGATGGCAACGTTCTGAAAAATTCTCTATGTGTCAGCCCCATTTGTCTGACAAACGTCGTGTTTGTGATAAGCCTTAACCGCCCGCAACCGGCGGCCAAATCGCGAGCGTATCACCTTCCTGCAATGCCAAGTCATCCCAGTCAGCGTTGCAATGGAAACGCCCGTTTATCAAAACCAGATGCGCTAATTCTCTGGGAACCCGATATTTATCAATCACCCAGTTCAACTTAGCGCCTTCTGGCAGCTCAACTTCAGCAGCATTTTGAAAGGCATTGTTGGGTAACAGATCCGTTAATGTCGCATAGAGTTTTAAGGTGATTTTCATACTTTAGCAGCTGTACTTTGAGCCTGGGCAGTTGCCAGATAAGCCTCCATTACCCGAGTCGGATCAGCAATCAAACGGTTTTTCCAGACACCCAGTTTTGTTCTGGATTGTATCAAGCCTCGTATAACCCCCATATGCTGGATTAATCCCAAACTACTGGCGCCTATCAACACATCGCCTTCAAACTGTAGATTCATGTATTTGTAATTTTTCTCATCTCTAATCTCCGCACTATCACCTCCATCGACCCCCATCCACAAACCAAAAGAGGTGGATACCAGCCCCAAGGTATCAAGTACGTTCATATTGATACTGCCCCTGTGCTCTACAGAATTGCCTTTTACCATATTGGTTGCCGCAAGTATTCCATGTTCAACCGCAGTAGGTTGAATAGCCTGCACATCGTAATTACCTGTAGAAAAATCCCTGCCCTGGGCCACATCCCCAGCTGCATAAACTTCAGGACTATTGGTTTGAAGAAATTCATTAACAACAACGCCGTGATCCAATTCGAGCGTACCGCCTTGTAGAAATTCAATATTAGGTCTAACCCCTGTTGCACAAATCAGAAGGTCGGCATCCAGTTTTTCGTTATTATCCAAAGTTATTACAAGCGGATGGGCGGCTTGCGAAACCGCTGCAGGTGAAAACAGCATGTTTTTAATACGCGATAACAATCCTGATGATGTCGCAAGACCGGAGCCATCATTGACCGACATGACCCGCGAGGACGTCAACACATTAACGCCCTTACTAATACACCATGATTTAATCATACCGCCGGTTGTCTCGTTCATCATTCTCGGGACCATACGGTTTTCCATCTCAATAACCGTCAATTCAACCCGCCGGCTTGCCAGAGCCTCCAGAATAATGCAGCCAATAAATCCTGCCCCCATCAAAATTACTTTAGAACCGGATTCAGCCAACTTTATAATCTGTCGAGCATCTTCAAGTGTCCAGCAAGTGTGTACCTGAGGCAAATCCATACCACTTATGGGCGGCATTAGCGGATGAGAACCTGTACAAATCAATAGCTTGTCATAGGTGATTTTTTCACTGGAGTTCATTAACACTTGTTTGCTATTCGTATCCAGAGAAGCAACCCTCCCTTGTTTAACATCAATCCCCTTGCTGGACAACGCGCCCTGTTCTTTGCGCAAATAGGTTCCCTTCTCAGCGATATTACCTACGAGAAGATACGGTATGGCCATGCGCGAATAAGGCGGCTCTTTTTCATCGCCAATCAACGTGATTGTGCAATTTCCATCCAGCTTTCGAATATGTTCTGCCGCAACAACACCTGCGGGTCCGGCACCGATAATCACGTGGTGCATAGTTGTCTCCAGGGTTAAAGATGCACTCATTATTCGCTAGTGCATTGGAATAGCAGGAATCCATGCCCACATTGCATTACCGGGAGACTGCCAAAAAATAGAATAACCTTATGCAAAAAAGGAACTCTATTCTCAGACAGTCACCTGGGTTGGATCAGTTTGGTAGATTAAGCCGCTGTCTGGTTTCATCCATAATAACACCGTCAGCAGACCAACCCCGCAGCTCATAATACTCTGGTAGCATCTTTCCCAGCTCACTCACTTTACCGGCAGTCGGCCCTACCTTTGCGGCATCTTTTAGCAAGCGCTCTGGCAAATTATCATCTGCAGCAGTAATACCCGCTTTCATATTAAAATCCCGCTCCATATTCCACACCCGCTCACCCACTTCGAGTAGTTTATCTGGTGACCAATCACCTTCACAGGCGGCGTCAATTTGCGGTGCAATATCATCCATGGTCCAGGCAAAGGTTGTAAATATACATAATCCAGCTGAATCCACAGCGGCTGTCGCATCCTGAAATGCCTTGACCAACCCGGCTTTGCCTTCATGTTCAAGCGGATCCGTTTTTTCTGGAATGCCCAAAACCTCAGAGGCAATCGTATAACCACGTAAATGACACGCTCCTCGATTGGAAGTGGCATAAGCCAAACCTATGCCCTGAATCCCACGAGGATCATAAGCTGGAAATTCCTGCGCCTTTACCGTCATAGATAGTTCTGGACGACCATATTTCTCACATAGTCTTTTTGAACCCAAACCCAGATCCACGCCAAAGCCTTCACCTTTAGCTGTCATTTCGGCCACTTTGCAAAGTGCTTCCGCTGAACCAAATTTCAGCTCAACTCCACCCGTGTGTTCGGTTGTAATGTCACCTGCTTCAAACATCTCCATCGCCGCAGCAACAGTAGAACCAAACGAAATCGGGTCAAAACCATCCTCATTGCAGAGAAATTGTACATAGGTTAACGCATCAATATCATCTACTCCGGTATCCGGTCCAAGTGCCCAAGCTGCTTCATACTCAAGCCCTCCAGAATTTTTTTGGTATTCTGGTTTGTCTTTTACGGAGAAATGAGTCGGATCTATTGTAGAGATTCGCCCACAGGCAATGGTGCAAGCAAAACAACCACCGTTAGTTGTCAGGTTTGTCTTACCATCGCTTTTGCGTGGCTCATGCATCGCCTCACCCGACACGCTGTGCGCACCTTCAAACTGCAGTTCCTGCATATTGCGGGTGGGTAGAGCACCCACTTCATTGATAACATTCATCAAAACCTGCGTACCATAGGTAGGTAAACCCTGGCCGGTAACGGCGTTCTCAGCCAAAATCTCTTTACCTGCTTTGACTGCCTTCTGAAACGCCGGCAGATTATCAATTGAAGATACCCCCCCAGTTCCCCGCACCGCGACTGCTTTCAGGTTTTTTGATGCCATCACCGTTCCTACACCACTTCTACCTGCTGCTCTGTGCAAATCGTTTATAACCCCCGCGTATAAGCATCCCGCTTCTGCAGAACGGCCAATAGCTGCGATCCGCATTTGCGCATCGGCGTGTTTTTTATGTAGCATCTCATCAGCTTCCCAGACTGACTTGCCCCAAAGATCATCAGCAGGTAGTAATTCAGCCCTTTCATCCTGAATATGTAAATAGACGGGTGTTGTCGATTTACCTTCAAAAATGATCATGTCCCAGCCGGCAAATTTCAATTCCGCACCTAGAAACCCTCCCGAATTCGAACAGGCGACAGCGCCGGTTAAGGGGCTTTTTGTAACGACTGAATAACGGCCACCCGTAGACACATTTGTGCCGGTAAGTGGGCCGGTTGCAAAAATGAGCATATTTTCAGGACTTAACGCATCTACCGTTGGGTCCATTTCTTCAACCATATATCGAGTGGCAAGCCCGCGTTGACCTAAATATTCATTTGCCCATTGCATATTAATGGGCTCTTCCTGCACTGTGCCTTCTGTCAAATTGACTCGCAGTATTTTTTTACTCCAGGACATGACTCCCCCCTACGCTTCAGCGCTCACATTATTGTCGGTTTTACTGGCCCAGGCTCGCATACGATCATAGCCGGTTGATTCAGCATCTATATAAGTAATCGCATCGGTCGGACAAGCCGATACACATTGCGGATCACCACCACACAAATCACATTTAACTACTTTGCCAGTGTCGGCATTGTAATTAATCGTTCCGAACGGACAGGCAATTGTGCACACTTTACAACCTACACAGGTATCCGCATGCACATCTTTTGAACCATTGGCTAGATTTATTGAAATGGCATCCACTGGGCAGGCCTGCATGCACCAAGCTTCATCACACTGTGTGCAGGTATAGGGTACAAATCTGCCTTCATCGTGAAAATTAAAAACCTTTATGCGCGACTTTGATGGAATAAACGCCTGCTCGTTTTCAAATGAACAGGCCAGTTCACACTGTAAACACCCGGTACATTTACCTGGGTCAATGTGCAACGATTTAAGCATTTGATATCCTCCTAGAAAAAATTCAAGCAGAATTTACAGATAAGAATAGTAATAAATAACGCCTACAGCTTATTCGTTTCTACTTCAAGTTTTGGTTTTATTGGTATTGATTGACGTTGCTTTACTAAGTTATTGTTAAACATCTAAAAAAGGGTAGTAATTTATAAATAACAGCAATTATAGAGATATTAAGCCCATTGACTTCGGTTTTTAATTTATAGAATAATGCTTAACAAGCTACACATTAAAAAATTTACTTTTTTCAACCTGCTACCTGACTTTTTAGCTTGATCTGCCTCAGGCCGTCAGTTATTTTGCAATAAGTTTACTCAAAATCCAAGTGCGGTAGTTATTTATTTTTTTTAACAACGTATTGGTGTCGCAATCTGAATTGTACAGTACACAATTTGCTGGCTTAATCGCAATGGCATTGCATTCATTCAAAGTTGTTACTGGAGGGTCAATATGAATAAGTCTTTGATCTTAAGTTTTATTGGTAAAGACCGCCCTGGTTTAGTAAGTGACATATCAGAAATTATTGCCCACCATCAAGGTAACTGGAAAGAAAGCAGATTGGCTCAATTGGCCGGGAAATTCGCGGGCGTATTGCTATTCAGTGCCCCGCATGAGCAAATCAACAAATTGAGGGAATCCCTCGATGAGTATTCAAGTGAAGAGTTACACCTTCTGTTGGAAGATCATGATGCGCCGGGTGAATCGGAGCAGAACCATCACGGCTTGTTACTTGAACTTGTCGGAAATGACCGCTCTGGTATTGTTCATGATGTTACTGAAGTTCTGGCTAACCTTGGATTGAATGTCGAAGAATTGTCTACTGAGTATAGAGATGCACCCATGTCCTCTGAGAAATTGTTTCGAGCCACTATAGTCGCAAGAGCACCCAAAGAGGTTGCATTGGAAGATATACAGGATAAGCTTGAAGAACTGGCCAATGAACTGATGATTGAAATTAGTGAAAAGGCCGAATAATTCAGCGATAAAGCAGTGGCAAATATAGCAAGTCGTCAGAATAATATAAGAGATACGACTCTTAATTTATTCATCTTCAAAGCAATACAAGTGTAACGATTCACCACAATTGGAGTCTTTGTAATAAGCCACCCGGCTCCATTCTTCATTAGCTGCTACAGACATTCCAAAAATTCCTACATCCTCTGTACTGGCAGAAGTCCATCCCTGACAAGCGTCCATTTCAGAATCTGTTGCCTCAACAGCATCAGTGCCTGTCCAGACATGCGCCCAAAGATGTTCTCCAAACTCATTAACCGATAATGAAGTTTCTATATTGGATTTGATCAGCGCCATTCTATCAGTGGTCAACAGAGTGCCATCAGTTCTCACCCAGGGGCCTTCGCTTTTTAAACGTGCCATCGCGCTTACCTGAGAATCGGATATCCATGCTTTATAATTTTCCGGGCTATTCAAGTCCGCTTCTCTGGCACTCACTTTACAGACCTCATCAGCGGCTTCGACTCCCTGTAAGTCACTTTCTGTAAGCCAGCTGGAAAAATCACCCGTACCACTCATAGATGTAACAAATACACCTTTGCCCTTACTTTTAGTATCAGGTAGCGCTTCGCTTTGGTCTATTTCAAAGCAATATAGATGTCCTTCATCATCACAGTTTTCCGCGTAAGCATAAGTCCAATCTGAGATAGTTTTGCTTATTAAACCCACCAATCCGGTGAATTCCGCGCTTGAACTCGACCAATCGCCACATTTAGAGAATGTTTTATCTTGTCCTTTATCACCGCCGGTTCCATCGTGACTGGAACCTGTCCAGACGGTCAAATTATTTTCGTCAACCCCATTATTTTCATCATCCTCACCCGTATTAAAAACAATATTAGTGCTGACCAGATCAATAAGGTTATTTGAGAAAGGTTTGCCATCAATACGAACCCATGGCCCGGGGGCTTCAGGCAGGTTTTCCACACCACAATTGTCAGAGACCAATCCGTCAAGACCTATAAGGTGACAAAAAGCGTCTGTCTCTGATGTTGAAAGCCATACTCGATAATCACCGCTCAGTTCTGCCGCATTTGCCAGCTGATTGCAGATTGAATCCCCTGCATTAAGACCAGAGGCACCCTCACTCCCGGGCCATAACGATAAGTCACCCTGCCCTTTGGCAGACGTCACAAACATACGGGCCGTGTTGGGGAAATCGCTATCATCCAATGGGTTTGTCTCTGATTCCAACTCCCTCAGATTGCTGTAATTATCATCATCGTCATCAGGATAGAAGAAATCACGCTCACGTATTACAACTGCTGGTGTTAGGGTCGTGACATTGATTAGCTTTTCCACAGTGACCAGCTCCATGGGTGGATCAGTTTCATTGAAGATAAAGGTCACTTTGAGTGTCTGCAACCCGACAGGTACTTCGTCGATAGCACCTGTGGCAATACCATCCACAATTTGTAAATCGATCGCTAACGCAGTCTCTCCGAGGATTTCAGCTTTTGCAGTAATTGCCGAGGGATCGATATCGGCTCTGCTGGACAAGTTAGCTGGCAGATTAAAAGCAAACAAACTGAACTCAGGACTGTCTGACTGAGATTGGCACGCAACAAATAAACAGAGAAAAGAAAGAATAATGATCAAGCGTGGAATTTGTGTGAATTTTAATTTGTAACTTACCATTTTGCTCCTTCGCCCTACAATCCGCGTTATTTCATCAACTTGCTAAAGAAACTATAACACTGAACACAATTCTGCTTGGTAAAATAATTAAAACTGAGTAATAAAAGTAAGTAGCTGCGAACCCGAATCAAGTCAATACAGTTGCATAGCACTCGTGGCTAAGTTTTTCTATTGACGATAAATATCATATAGTTATTGGATTTTTCATACCGATATACCAGTGATCTGCAGCAAATTGGGTCTGCATTCCCGTCATGCGCAAAAACCATTGAATTTTTAGTATTGCTTTATTTCTCTTGAAATAACCCTTGTTTCATAATAACGTATTATTATTTTATAATATTCTAATATTTTACTAGACCATTTGTCTGCTACCACTCTTAACAGGCATCTATCTACCAGGTGATAATTTATGGTTGAAAAAGAGCTAAAAACGGGAAAACGAGCATCCATAACCAAAAAAAACGATACGCCTATAAAAAAGAAGGTTGCCAACAATAAACAGGAAAAGAAATCTGTAAAAATGAAAACTAATTCTAGCAAGAAGAAAACAATCAAGAAAGCGACTGATAAAACCAAGAGCGATAAACAATCAAACACCGCAAAAAACAAAGTGGTTTTAGCAACAACACAGGACTCTGAAATGCCCGCTCCAACAGCACCAGCAGCAAGTGAAAAAGACGATATAACAAACTTACCTAAGCAAAACCCTGTAATTGTAGCCAACGCTGGCTCAGGCATATCATTCTGGCCCATTCTCTCTGTCTTAGTGGGCGTGGCAGTTATTGCCGGTGCATTATATACTGGCTATACGACAGCAACCAAAGACCTGGAAGTTACTGATCAATCGGCCGAATCTGCAACAACGCAGACTCGCAAACCTGTCGAAAACAGTATGCTTACCGCCAACTCTAGCAATACATCGCAAACACAAATCATCGAGCCTTTACCCACCAATCAAACAAACACTGCACAAGTTACAAGCCCCGATACAGTAACCGGCGAGGCGGTTGTCACTAAAGATGAAAGTGCCGGTTTTTTCTCGACCGCCATCAGCAAGGTAAAAGGCACATTTTCAACTGCCTGGGATAAAGTAAGAAAGCCAAGTCAGACAGTGGATGGATCGCCTGCAAATCTAAATTCTGAGGTTGTGTCAGCAGGCAATGAGGCAGCCAACGTTATTAACCCTCCTGTACACTCTGGGGAGCCTATCATTTCAAAGACAGCTAGTGAGCCGCAAGTGGCTATCGAAAATCGTCAAATTTCTGACAATATCGATAATGACGACGAGAATCCTTCTTTTTTCTCAACCTTTTTTGGCAAAATCAAACGCACACTAGCTATAGAGAGTGAAACAGCGACAGACCAGCCCACCGCAGTAACATCAATCAGCAACAATCCTGATTCTGCAATAGTGGAAAGTGTATCTGCCAGTCCCTCGATAACACAGGTTTCAGCAAACTCTGCAGAAAAAGTGATTTCTTCAGCAACGGATGGGCAACAAGTAATTAGCAGTAGTGACCCGTTAAGTCCTGATAGCGAAAGTAAGGCTGATAACCCTTCACTTTTCTCCACCGTCGTTGACAAAGTTAAAAATACATTGGGTATAGATAACAGTCAGCAGAAACAACAGGGCAAAACGACAGCTGCCAACGTTGGAGCAGAGGCGACATCGGTTGCTATTAATACAAACGGCAACTCACTGACGCAGCCTAATCAAGCACCTAACGTTCAAATAAATCCCGCATTGGCAGTTACACCTCAGCAGTCTGGCTTCACTGCAACCCAAGCTCCACAGACACGCGTCGTACCCACGTGGCCGATGTACCCCGTTAACGGTCCTACTCCACCGCCTCCGGGTTGGAGATATGTGTATGCGCCCAATCCGCGATACTATGGACCTTATCCCTATAACCCAAACTACCAACAACGACCTGTACAGCAGCAAGGAATAAATAGCCAGCAGGTCAACTAGGCTGATATAAAAAGCTGGTCTTAAAGACCAGCTTTTTATTAAATGAAAGATACGAAAACACAGAAATCATCCGTCTAACAGCCCGTTGAAAAACTCTCTGACAGCATCATGCGGCGTTAAAATCAGGCTCAAAATACTCATTAACTGCGTGTAAACTGCGTTTTTCACCTGATTTTGCCTTGCCTGATACTCATCAGAGACATTTTCAACAGGCTGTTAGGTGAAAAGTCACTCTGCAACCTGCATTTTAGATGAACACCCCTAATGCGCCTCTTCCCAGTTATCCCCCTGTCCCACATCAACCACCAGCGGAACAGACAGTTCTGCCGCTGCAGCCATCAATTCAGTGATTTTTGACTCAACCTCTGACACATCTTCCTTTGCGACCTCAAGCACAAGCTCATCATGCACCTGCATAATCATCCGCGCATTCACCGATGAAGTACTAAGCCAAGCATGGACAGTTATCATGGCACGTTTAATAATATCAGCTGCTGTGCCCTGCATCGGCGCATTTATCGCTGTGCGCTCAGCGTACTGCCTGCGTTGTCCGTTACGCGCATTAATATCAGGTAGATAGAGCCTTCGACCAAACACGGTCTCGACAAATCCTTGCTCTTTTGCCTTTTCCCGTGTGTCGCTCATATACTTTCTAACCCCTGGATAGCGTTCAAAGTACAAATCTATGTAAGATTGTGCTTCATGGCGACCTATATCAAGCTGCTTGGCAAGTCCAAAGGCTGACATACCGTAGATCAATCCAAAATTGATGGCTTTGGCAGCTCGTCGGTGGTCTGAATCAACAGCATCCACCGGCACTGAAAAAACTTCTGATGCAGTGGCTGAATGCACATCTATGCCTTGTTCAAACGCGTAGAGCAAACCTTCATCACCCGACAGATGCGCCATAATACGCAATTCAATTTGCGAATAATCTGCTGCGAGAATACGAAAACCTTCAGGCGCAATAAAAGCCGCACGGATTTTACGACCTTCTTCGGTGCGTACCGGAATATTTTGCAAGTTTGGATCTGATGATGACAACCGCCCGGTTGATGCCACTGCCTGATGGTAGGAGGTATGCACACGACCTGTTTTCTGATTAACCTGCTCGGGTAGTTTGTCGGTATAGGTGGATTTGAGTTTGCTCAAACCGCGATGTTTGAGGATTAACTTAGGCAGTTCATAATCATTTGCCAGGGTTTCAAGCACGTCTTCAGCGGTTGAGGGTTGTCCTTTAGGCGTTTTTCGAATAACAGGAAAACCCTTTTTCTCAAAAAAAATTGCCTGAATCTGCTTTGGAGAACTTAAGTTAAATTCCTCTCCGGCCTCGGCGAAAGCATCTTGCTCAAGTTTTATTAAAGTTGCAGAAATCTCACTACTTTGCGCAAACAGCATATCCGGGTCAATATACACACCAGTGGTTTCGATTTCGGACAAAACAGGTATTAACGGAATCTCGATCTCTTCATAGACCTGGGTCAACGTTGGTGTTTCTTGAAGTTTTGACCACAATGTTTGATGCAGACGCAGAGTGATATCAGCATCTTCTGCCGCATAGGGGGCGGCTACATCGAGCGGAATCTGATTGAAGGTTATTTGTTTTTTACCCTTTCCGGCAATGTCTTCAAAGTGGACGGTTTGCTCGTTCAGGTACTTTTCAGCCAACGAGTCCATATCGTGGCGTGTAGCGGTTGAGTCCACTACATAAGACTCCAGCATTGTATCGTGTCTGATACCTTTGAGTTCAATATCATAGTTACGCAACACATTCATGTCATATTTAAGATGTTGACCCACTTTTAGTTGCGACTCATCTTCCAGCAAGGGTTTAAGCTGCTGCAGAACCCAGCTCAACTCAAGTTGCTTCGGTGCATCCTCATAATCATGTGCAAAAGGTACATAAGCAGCCTCACCCGGCTTATCAGAGAAAGAGACACCTACCAGTTTGGCCTGCATATAGTTCAAGCTTGTCGTTTCAGTATCAAAGGCAAAAAGCTCACTTGATTTTAATCGGATCAGCCAGCGCTCAAAATGTGCTTTATCCAAAATGGTTTCATAATTTCGCTTGTGCTTTTTTTCATCTTCTTTAGCCGTATCGGCCTCAGTCGGTAAGTTATCCCCACCCAACTCAGACAACCAGGTCTTGAATCCCAGCTTTGTATAATAAGCCTGTAGCTCTTCATTATCTGGCTCGCGCATGTTAAGTTGTGAATAAACCAGCGGTAGTTCAAGGTCAGTTTTGATAGTTGCCAGTTCATACGAAAGCGGTAACAGCTCAGCACTGGCTCGCAGTTTTTCACCGATCTTGCCTTTGATCTGTTCGGCATTATCCAATACGTTTTGCATGGAACCGTATTGGCTTAACCACTTGACGGCGGTTTTCGGTCCACAACCGGGTACACCCGGTATGTTGTCTGATGTATCACCAACCAGAGACAGATAATCGATAATCTGATCTGGCCTGACACCAAATTTGTCAACAACACCCTCAGTGTCCATAGTCGCGTAATTCATTGTATTGATCAGGCTGACGTACTCATCAACCAACTGAGCCATGTCCTTATCACCCGTGGATATCACTACATGTTTTCCATCCGCTGCCGCCTGTCGGGCAAGCGTGCCAATGACATCATCCGCTTCAACACCAGACTCAATCAACATCGGAAAACCAAGCGCCGCCACCAACTTATGCAGCGGCTCTATCTGATCACGCAGCTCATCAGGCATAGGTGGTCGGTTGGCTTTGTAGTCGGCATAAAGATCATTGCGAAAAGTTTTACCCTTGGCATCAAACACCACCGCCACTTCCTGTGTTTGATAATCTTTAACCAGGCGCTTCAGCATGTTAATTACACCATAAATGGCGCCGGTGGGTTCTCCTGCCGAATTCGTCAAAGGCGGCATGGCATGAAAGGCTCTGAACAGATACGAAGAGCCGTCTACTAGAATTAGAGGTTTTTTTTCAGTCATAGGTTGAGTTTAACTGTTAGATGCCTGTTCGAGAATAGTGAATTTATTGAAGGAGGATTTTTTTGTTAAAATTTATCGATCATTATCGTTGATAATAATCGATAAATTGATGATATCCACAATAGAAAGTTGTTACAAGTACTTGCCGAGGATAAACCACGGGCATTTAGTGTGGTAGCAATAAGCCCGGACGATACGACTATCGCTGGCGCAACAAGGGATTTTGCTGTCAGATTATGGGATGCCAAAAATGGAAAACTTATTCATGCGTTTGCAGGGCATACCCAACCTTTGGCCTCTGTTGAGTTTAGCCCTGATGGAAAAATACTGGCATCTTCATCCGAAGACTCAACTATAAAATTGTGGGATATAGAAAATAGAAGACTCAGCGAGAATATTGTAGGCCGCAAAGCAGGTAATTGGTTCTGGGAAGACAAGCAATCCAAAGTGTTTTGGCGTGGTGATGATGGATCTTTATTACTACAATCAGGAGAAAATTATATCCCCCTGCCTCCTTCGGGCATTGGAGATAAAGATTATTTAAGTGTTGCAATACTTTCATCTGACAAGGTCACTCTTGTTGACGGCGCGGTAACAAATCTCGAAATTGAGGTTACAAGTAATGGCGATCAGTCTGCATGGTGGATCAGTGCTCTGCAACCTGATCAGAGCAATTTCTATTTTCGTTCAGCACAAATCTATCATCTGGAAACAGGTAAGACGAGAACCCTAAAAATTCCGACAGGTGCTCGCATGCTGGGTATTATTGAACCACGGGAAGAAATTATGGCATTTGAACTGGAAAGTGCCACGAAGGATCGTTTTAAAGTTTCTGTTCCCGTCCGGGTAATGCCGGCATCGTCTAAACTTTCTCCTTATACGGGAGAATCTATTACCAAGCGGGAGAAGAGCAATAATGCAACTACGAGTAAACCACAATCCGCTGAGCCACTCATTGTTCAGGCACCCCAACAGTGGAAGCTCAAATACCATGGAGATGGATTGAAAAAGCACCAGTACACTCTCACTCGTACAGAAACTCCCGGCACTTTCCTCCTGTTTTCACGTTGGCCTAATCAAGCCAGTGCAGAAATGATTCCTGTGTATCTGGATATCATGAAAAATACCTTGTATCCACAATCGAGGAATAATAAAACATCCAATGCTTTTAAAGTTAAATCAATCGGCGGTCTTTACTTCTCCGGGAAATATGTACCCGTTTTGCTGACCCAAGAAGGGTACTCACAGATCATATTTGCATTTAATGACGAGGAAAATAATTGGAAGGGTCAATTTACCGGCTCGAAAGAATACTGGGAAGAGGCTTTAAGCATTCTTAAGAAATTAAAAAAAACCGACCAAATGTCAAGGCAATAAGCCTGAATTTTAACCTGTTCAAATTACTTATATCCATAGCCTAATAGCAATAAGTACTACCAGAGAAAACCATGATTGGCGATAAATTCACCGTTATTTACCTAAACACGGGGCGAGCGTGGTATGAATAAGTAATGATGCAGCAATGAGACGGCTATGGGTCGTTAAACACATCACGAAAAGAACCAACAGAAAAGGAATTTCGGCTATTGTTGAAATCGATTTTGAAGGAGCAAATAGAGCGCAATCTTAGAATTAAAGAAATCGATTCTCCTTCCAAATTCATGATTTTATTGGTGCGCTTCGATATAGAAACATCAAACACTCTTTTTGAAGTTTTAAAGAAGTGGGATGCTTATCTCAAGGCAGAAAAAATAGACATTCCTAGATTATTGCAGGAAGCTGAATCTGGGCATAAAGAGCCAGAATTATCTTCCGCAGATAAACCTTCCCTAGAAAATCAATTATCCACGGAAAGTGATTTATCTAAAGCCTTCAAATCACAAAAACCTGACACCAATCGCGATCTGGCACCAAAAGGCTCACATTCCCGACGTATGCGGGGGCCTTCACGATGAGACAGGATATTTCAACAAGAGAAGCAGAGCTTACCAATAGATTTTCTGCAGTTTCAGGGTCACAGAAACAAAGCTATTCTAATAAAGCTAAAAGTAAAAAAGCGTCGCCACGTATTACATTACGCTTGAGTGAAGACGAGAATGCGCGCCTAAAACACTTATCTCAAGGAATGACGGTCAGTGCCTATATTCGTAAATGTATCTTTGAGGGTAATACTACACGCCGCAAGCGACGTAGCCATAGACCAGTTCAGGATCAGGAATCTTTGGCAAATGTTCTGGCGTTACTGGGGCAATCACGAATTGCCAATAACTTGAATCAGCTCGCCCATCAAGCCAACATGGGATCGCTGGAGGTTGAAGAGAACACACTGAATAAGTTAGTTGAGGCTTATGAGCATGTCACTGTAATGCGAAATGAGTTGGTTCGTGCATTAGGTCTGATAGATAAGCAATGATCTTGAAAGGCTCTCAACGTGGTGGCGGGATGCAACTGGCGCGTCATCTCATGAATGCACATGACAACGATCATGTTGAACTGCATGATTTGCGCGGGTTTGTGGCTGATGATTTAGGTGGAGCATTCAAAGAATCACATGCGGTGTCACTTGGCACAAGATGTACTCAGTTTTTATTCTCACTCAGCCTTAATCCACCTGAATTGGAAAATGTCCCGGTGGATGTTTTTGAGAAAGCCATTGATGCTATTGAGCAGAAGCTAAACCTTACCGACCAACCCCGCGCAATTATTTTTCATGAAAAGGCTGGACGCAGGCACGCGCACTGTGTCTGGTCTCGCATAGATGCGAATAGAATGCGGGCGATTAATCTGCCGCATTTCAAAGTCAAATTACAAGATATATCCAGACAGATATATTTGGACAATGACTGGCAAATGCCAGCAGGTTTGCAAGATCATGGATTGAATGATCCGCTCAATTATGAGCAACCCGAAGGGCAACAAGCCAAGCGAACCAAGATCGATCCGCAAGTACTTAAAGCCATGTTTCAAAAATGTTGGGAGACATCAGATTCACGAGCAGCCTTTGCCAATGCTTTAAAGGAAAAAGGTTTTTATCTTGCCAAAGGCGACAGGCGTGGATTTGTTGCCGTTGATCGCCATGGTGAAGTTTATTCGATTTCACGCTGGGTTGAGGTAAAAGCCAAAGAAGTACGTGCACGCCTTGGGGATTGTAAAGAGCTGCCGAGCATTGAAGAGGCACTTGGATTTATCACCGCAAGTCTTTCAGATGATATTGAAATCCAAGAATCTTCGACGAAGCTCAATGTTGAATATGAACGCCGAATTCAAGAGATTGAACAAAAACGTATCGCGTTAGTGTCTGAGCAAAGGCTTGTTAGAGATGAATTACGCCGCACTCATCAAGAACGTTTTATAAAAGAGGTTAAAAACAGACAAGTTACTCTCCCTACAGGATTGAAAGCCGCCTGGCTAAAACTTTCCGGTCAATATCAAAAACACCTCAAAGACAACGAAGAGCAAGCCCAGCTAGCAAAGGAACGTGATGAAACTGAATGGCAACAACTTGTTGAGCTTCAGTTAAGGCAGCGTCGTGCGTTACAACAAGAATTACATCAGCTTAACTTCCAGCATGAAATTAATGTCAAGACACAGTGGCGGGACACTGGCGAGGCATTACATCAGGTCGATAATGATTTGGATAGTGCGGAAATCTTGCCAACTCTCGATCCAAACCAACCGCTTATTTTGCAGGATGAACAAGAAAAATTATCTATCGCTGCCAAGGTTCGGCAATCTCCCGATTATATTTTAGATGTTATTTCTGACAAGAAAGAAATCTTTACTCGTAACGATATTTTGCGCGGTCTGGCAAATTATATTGAAGAGCCAACCACATTAAGACTGGCTATTGATTATGTTTTTCGGTCAAAGGAACTGGTTGAAATTCAATCAACTCCGTCCTTACGCTATACCACGCGGGAAATGCAAAAGCTAAAAACTACACTGGTAGCTCATGTCTCAGCCATGGATAGCAATACAAAATTTGGCATCAGTTCACGCACAATAAATTCAGCCATTGCTCATCAGAATAAAGTAATACAAAAATCTGTAGGTGCCAGTTTAAGCGCAGAGCAGGAAAATGCCATTCATCATGTACTGGGGTCAAAGCAACTCTGCAGCGTGATTGGCTATGCAGGCTCTGGAAAAAGTACGATGCTATCGGCAGCGCGGATCGCCTGGGAGAAGAAAGGCATCAATGTTATTGGTGCAGCACTCTCAGGTAAAGCCGCTGATGGGCTAGAAAAATCCTCCGGCATTGAATGCCGGACGCTAGCATCACTAGAATATAGTTGGAAGCAAGGTTACAACCAATTGCAAGCAGGTGATGTGCTGGTAATTGATGAAGCTGGTATGGTTGCAACAAAACAACTGGTTCGAATTATCGGGCAAGCGAAACAGCGCGGAGCCAAGTTAGTACTGGTTGGTGATCCAGAACAATTGCAGCCAATACAAGCAGGAACACCGTTCAAGGATATTACTGAACAAATTGAAGTTGCTCGATTAACGGAAATACGTCGTCAGAATGAAAATTGGCAATGTGTCGCTTCATGTGATCTTGCCCAACAAAACACTGGCAAGGCTTTGATGGCTTATGAGGAGCACGGCTTCGTCAAATCTGTTAATAGTCACTCAAAAGCTATTGTTTCATTAGTTCAGGATTATATGAGTGATGTTGAATTGCATGGTGCTAATTCCTCAAGGTTAGCACTGGCGCATAGAAGAAAAGATGTCCATATGATAAATCAGACCATACGCGCCGCACGTAAATCATCGGGTGATTTGGTAGAAGAAAAGCTGTTTAAAACTGTTCACGGTGCGCGGGCTTTTGCAGTTGGTGATCGAATATTATTCACCCGCAATGACCGGGAATTGGGCTTGCGTAACGGCATGCTCGGCGCCGTTGAAATTGTGGGTGAAGATCAACTCACAATCTGTCTTGATGGTGACGACAAGGATAAATCTCGCATAACAATTTCGCCTGAAATCTATGATGCTTTTGATCATGGTTATGCAACTACGATTCATAAATCTCAAGGTGCAACTATTGACCGCGCATTTATATTAGGTTCAATCACCATGGATCGTCACCTAACTTATGTCGCCATGACGCGGCATAGAGAAGATGCGCATCTTTATCTTGAAGAAGAGGTGAAACGTAAAATGTACCGCTCTGAAACACTGGAGGTAGAACAAGCCAGAACTAAAATTAAAAGATCAACTGGACCAACAAGGACTTAACCTTCAGCTTTTCTATATGATGATATTATTGGAAATTCCTAGGTAAGCATGAATATTATACAAATAATCGCACTGTATCTTTGTTCAAAATAAGTTGTAAATGCAAAATTTTATTGTTTAAACATCCAATTATCCATGATAGTCTGGGATAAAATATGACATGATGTCAAAAATGCACCCAGAGAATAGAAAATGAGCAATTTAAGCACAAACTCAAAGTTTGGATTACTACGAGAGAAAGCCGGGCTATCAATTACAGAAGCGGCTATGCTTATTGGTAGATCAGACCGAACTGTAAGGCGTTATGAGGCTCGTAATGGTGGAAGAACGCAACCCTCTCATTTGGCTATTGAAGCCTTGCGACAAGCTGCGGAAAACAGATGTTCATGTGATCAAGATGAAAAAAACGGTTTTAGATTTATAGATCTTTTCGCAGGTATTGGAGGTCTCAGAATTCCATTTGAGGAAATAGGCGGGCAATGCATTTTTACTTCTGAGTGGGATCGTTTTTCAAGGCAGACTTACACGGCCAATTTCCCGGACGATGAAAATCATGAATTTGTTGGAGATATTCGTCCTTTTGCAGAGTCGCCAGATTTAATTCCGGAACATGATGTTTTGCTTGCCGGATTTCCTTGCCAACCGTTTTCTATTGCAGGAGTATCAAAGAAAAATTCACTTGGCAGACCACACGGTTTTCTTTGCGATACGCAAGGCACATTGTTTTATGATTTAGCTAAAATTATCAAACATCATAGACCTCAAGCTTTCTTGCTTGAAAATGTAAAAAATCTGGAACGTCACGATGGTGGAAAAACATTTGCAACTATTATGCATGTACTTGAAAAAGAGCTGGGTTATGAGGTTCACAAGCGCGTGATTAGTTCAGATTCGTGGGTTCCTCAAAAACGCGAACGTATTTTTATCGTTGGTTTCAAAGATTCTTCACAATTTAATTTTGAAGATCTGGTAATTCCAGAAAAACAACAACCTGTGCTGGGGGATATTCTGGAACCAAAAGTTCTGGATAAATATACTCTAACTCCTAAACTCTGGAGCTATCTTAAGGGATATAAAGAAAAACATAAGAAAGCTGGCAATGGATTTGGTTATTCGCTATTTGGACCAGATGATGTTACCAGAACTTTATCTGCACGTTATTACAAGGATGGGTCGGAAATACTGGTTCGTCAAAAAAGAAAACGTCCAAGACGACTAACGCCTCGTGAATGTGCACGGTTGATGGGTTTTGAAAGTAATAGCAGTTATGATTTTCAAATTCCTGTTTCTGATACACAAGCCTACCGCCAATTTGGAAATGCAGTGGTTGTGCCTGTTGTTCATGCGGTTGCACAAATCATGAAACCACACATTGATGATGCGGTATTTTTACATAGCAAAATTCCTCTGCAAAAGGAATTGTTATTAAGGCAATCCAGTGGTTGATGTAGTAACGCCGGAAGTGAGAAGCCGTATGATGTCAGGTATCAGGGCCACTGATACAAAGCCTGAAATCATCCTGAGAAAAGGACTTCATGCTCTGGGCTTCCGATACAAGCTTCATGATAAAACGTTGCCAGGTAAACCGGATATTGTTTTACCAAAATATAGTGCTGTAATATTTGCAAATGGATGTTTCTGGCATGCTCATGATTGTCATCTATTTAAATGGCCAAAAACACGAGAGGAATTCTGGCGAACAAAATTTATGGCTAACAAGCATCGTGATATAAAAACGTATGAGTTGTTACAATCTAAAGGTTGGCGAATTCTTAGAGTCTGGGAATGCGCCCTAAAGGGTAAAACCAGGATTGATCTGGACTCATTACTGCATTCCTGTTCACTCTGGCTTAAAGGTGTAGATTTAGAAATGGATATTGCTGGTCATGAATAAAGGGCATTTATCAGAGTATTTTGAAGGAGTTGGGATAAAGAGGCTTTCTGCAGTAGACTCCCAACCAAAGACATCCAACCAGCACGAAATTGGTACAACTGTACCTATGCGAAGATTCCTCGGTACAACGAAAATAAAATTTGCAGTCAAATATATCTGGCTCAATGATGAGCAAGAAACTATCACAGATGAAGGTTGGGCAACTCACTACAATACAAGAGAGGGAAAGCCAAGATCTGCAGAATACAGATTTTACTATCCTTCAAACGCTGTCACTAAAAGCATGACTGCAGGAGATACGTTATTTCTTGCAATTCGACCTGACAAATCAATTCTCTTTATTGTCGTCCCCCATGATAGCACTATCCATAATCAATTGCTTTGGCTGTTTGGAATGGAGCAGCCAGGCAAGAGCTTTATAGTGCAAGATTTTGAACATGGAAAGGACACGAAACTGGACTTTGTATCAAGATTTATTCTTGATGAAATAGGTATTGAATTTGAGGATCCTGATGCAAACTCGATTGATACAATCATTGAAAGATTCGGACTAAAATTTCCGACAACTGCAGTGTTTTCTAATCTGGCACGTCTTACCCTTCCTGAAGTCAATGCCAGAGATGGTGCCGATAATGCATTGCTTGCTTGGCTCAACCATGAAGAAGCAATGTTCAGAAGATTGGAAAAAAAGATAGTTGCAAGCAGAATTTCTGAAGGATTTATAGAAGGTGATGATGTTGACGTAGATGGGTTCATCAAATATTCACTTAGTGTTCAAAACAGACGTAAATCAAGGATGGGGCATTCATTTGAAAATCATTTAAAAGCTGTCTTTGATGCGTGTGAGCTAAAGTATGATTCGCAGGTTATTACTGAAAAAGGGAAAAAGCCTGATTTTATTTTCCCTGGAACCAATGAATATTTTGATACAAACTTTGAAGTTGGACTGCTTACAATGCTGGCAGCAAAATCCAGTTGTAAGGATAGATGGCCCCAAATATTACCGGAAGCTGAACGAATACCCCGGAAGCATCTGGTAACACTTGAGCCAGCAATTTCAGTTTCCCAGACTGAAATGATGCAAAACTCAAATGTTCAATTGATTGTTCCAGGTGAAATTAGTTCCAGTTATACGACTGATCAGAGATCATGGTTATGGAGTATTGAGGATTTTATAGAAGCCGTATCAAAAAAACAAACCCGCCCGATGGTCTGAACCATCGGGCGGGTTTTTTAGCTATATTATCGATTAACGATAGTGCTTTTTGATGGCTTTCCACTCATCAATAGCACTGATACCACCTTGCTTGGTGTAAGCTTTCATTGGAAACTCCATGTAATTCGGTTGCCAATCTGATTTTGCAGATTTGCGCGTCCCTTCAAGGCAGTTTTGAATAACCTGCTTTTGCACTTTGGCAGTGGATGAAATATGTGCATCTGCTGTGGTTTTTCCTGCTACTTGTTTCACGACGGCATTAATGGCTTGCTTATCACGTAGCAAATCAAAAAATGTTTGGTCTGGTTGCCAGTGGTCTTTCATTTCTACACTGAGTAAATTGCCTAACATTTCAACCAAGCTAGAACCACAAGGCAGGGTTTCAGCAACAACAAAAGTCAGAACTGTTGTAACCTCCTCATCACTCAAAGTAATAAGCTTTGAGAAAATGGCATGTAAATCATGCGATTGATACCAATCACCCTTGCGATTGACTAACGTCTCATCATCACTTTTGGGCATATCAAGAAGCTGTCTTATATTTTGACGCTCTTTCGTAAAAACCGCTTCGGCTTTGTTAGTGCTTAGGCTATCTTTGATGGCATCGCTGTTAGCCTTTTGAGGGTCAGCCTTGATGTCCCAAAGACTGGAGCCTGCAATGATTTGTGCCACTGCTAAGCGCAAGGCAATTCCGCTATGCCCCAAGAGTTCGGTTCGAACCGCCGAATGGCGGTGCAAATCAAGATAGTTCTGCATTGCCTTGGTAAGTTCAGGCTTTGCAGTATTAGCCTCTCTCTTTTCAGCGTTTAGTAGAGCTTTGGCTTCTTTTTGTGCCAATAACCCTTCATGACAAATAACCTCACCATCATTGGATGCAGAAATATAAACCTTACCGCCCGCTTTTTTGTCTGTATCCACATAGTAATAAGCTGGAAAGTACTCACCAACATCGAGCACAACCACATCTGCCCAGCCTTTAGCCAGATAACGCTCTTTAGTTTCAGCAATAGATTTATTCTGCAATGCCCAGAATTTTGCCGCATCATCAAAATAATTCTCTTCACCAAACAGGTCGGAAATAATCCCGCCTTTATAATCAGCTAAATCAAACAAAGCGTTTTCAGTTGGAATATTGGCTCCACCAAACAACCAGCTTTTAAGCTGATTACTTTCGGGTGCATATTCATCCTCGCTTCTAAAAAGTACCAGCCATGCTTTTTGCTGTCTTGACGTTGCCATGGTTAAAATACGGATAGTGCTTGCATGAATATCGCCTTTTCGATAAGCGGTTAGAATGGGTGGTATTAGATTGGCAATAGCCAATCTTTGTTTAACCAGTCGCTCGGAAATACCAAATTGGCTTGCAATATCTTCTACAGTTTTATCTTGCTTAATCAGGGCGGCAAAAGCTTTGTACTGGTCAATTTCATCCATAGGTAGACGAGCGATGTTTTCTGCTAAGGATGCTTCAATGGCTTTTGCATCGTCACCGTCTTGCATGACGATGCAAGGAACTGGCTCAATCTTGCCCTCCTCTGCCAGTTTTTGCAGAGCGTAAAAACGTCGCTGTCCTGCGACAACTTCAAAGCCTTCACAGTTTGGACGCACAAGAAGCGGTTGAAGCACCCCAAGTGAACGAATACTTGGTACAAGATTATCAATATCTTTTGCACCTTTCTTGCGGACATTCAAGCTTGTTGTTTTAAGGTTATTAAGTTCTATATGTTGTAATTGCATGGTTTCCTCCATTTAGTTTTAAACGGTGCAGGATTGCACCCCGAAACCCCCGTTTTTTTTATTTTGTGCAGGGGCTTGCGGGTGCAATCCATCACCCGCATCGATAAATCAGATGCTCACCAGCAATCACTGTTTCGGTATAATCCATTGCTAAATCACGGGCGATAGCGTCATAATCAATGTAGCTTTGGAGGTTTTCAGGAATGTCGCCGAATAATCCATCATCGACAAACTGGAGGGCTAAATCTCTTAAATTGTTTTCTTCATAAATATCAATTTCAAAGTCATTAGGGTCGGTGTCTTCTTTAAATTGATAGCCACATTCACCAACGGCAATGACGCAAAGAATTTTCTCGTGTTCTTGCCATTCGTCAACCAGTTCAAAGAAGCGTTTGAAATTTGCTTGGTTTAGGTCAATAGCTTTTGCTAATTCACAATCAATGTACTCACCATCAATAAATTGAATTTCAAACTCCTCAACAGGGGCACCAAAGTCGTTCTTAATGGTTTTTACAGATTTATCGTATTCATCACTGGTTCCAAAATAAAAACCTACTGCTGATATGTCATAGGGTTGTGCATATAAATTTAAAGTCATGTCTGTCTCGCTTGTTCTAGGGTTTAATAAACGAGGTTTTTTAAATCAACACCCCGCGCATGAACCATTGCCCAGCGGCGAGCGACCAAAGAAAAAATCAATTAAAAATACCGACGACGATTTAAGGAGGAGGACAAATATTTGGTCGGTTGATCAAACTTTCCGGGGATGTGTCCATTGTTTTTGTGGGGGACCGTTTAGACGATCCCCATGAACGCCAGAGAAACAAAGTGAATCGAAAGTGAATGGATGGAACGACTTACGGGTAAAAATAATGGACGCAAAGCAAAGCGGCCCCGGATTTGATGTAAGCTGGTAATCTGGTTCTAGCGCAACGAAGGCGCGCGTCAAATAAACATGTGACGGCATCCTTGCCGTTGCCACTTATTTACTCCTGTCAGGGATGGAAACCCGAAGGGCTGAAACGACCTTGCTTTTAGGTCGGTTCGGTCACTAGATGACAGCCCGCCCGGACAGCATGAAATATTCCTTTTATGTTGTAGCTTCCTCAATTTTCCCCTATTCTCCACCACAGTTACTATAAATGTGGTGCTGATATGGGCGACGAAATTTTAACCTTGAAAGAGGTTGCAAAATATTTGAAGTTGGCTGAGAAGACAACTTACAGACTGGCGGCTGAAGGCAAGCTGCCAGGCTTTAAGGTGGGTGGTAGCTGGCGGTTTCGTCAAAGCGAGATTGAGAAATGGATAATGGAAAAGGAGCGGAAGGTTAAATGATAGCCGCAAACCAAAACCCTGAACAAAAAGCCCGCGATAAAATTGATGCTATGTTGATTGAGGCTGGGTGGGTTGTACAAGGTAACAAAAAAATTGATTTTAACGCGGGGCTTGGCATCGCCATTCGTGAATATCAAACTGATGTTGGACCCGCCGATTATGCTTTATTCGTGGATAAGAAGGCTGTTGGTGTTATAGAAGCCAAACGTGAAAAAGAAGCACAGAACATTACAACTGTTGAAGAGCAGTCCGGTGATTATGCCAAAGCTAAGCTAAAATGGGTGCAAAACAGTCAACCGTTACCATTTATTTATGAAAGCACCGGTGTTATCACTCGTTTTACCAATGGGAAAGACCCCAAGCCGCGTTCACGTGAAATATTTACTTTCCACAGACCAGAGACACTAAAAGAATGGGCGGATCAGTCAAAATCTCTGCGCAGTCGTTTGCAAGACATGCCGTCCCTTGACCATGAGGGATTACGCAAATGTCAGATCATCGCGATTGAAAATCTGGAAGCCTCTTTCAAAGAAGATAAGCCTCGCGCTCTTATTCAAATGGCAACAGGTTCGGGCAAGACCTTTACTGCCATAACATCAATCTACCGCCTTCTAAAACACGCTGATGCAAAACGAATTTTGTTTCTGGTGGACACCAAAAACCTAGGGGAACAGGCAGAGCAGGAATTTATGAAATTCGTGCCTAATGATGATAACCGTAAGTTTACGGAGCTTTATAATGCGCGGCGACTTTCATCCCCATATGTTCCTAAAGATGCACAAGTTTGCATTAGTACTATCCAACGTATGTACTCCATCCTTAAAAATGAGGAGCTGGATGACGTGCTGGAGGAGCTGAACCCTGCAGAACAAATGACAAGGCCAAAACAACCCGTCCCTGTCGGCTATAACGAAAAAGTCCCGCCGGAATTCTTTGATTTCATCATCATTGATGAGTGTCACCGGTCAATTTACAATACTTGGCGGCAAGTAATTGAGTATTTTGATGCCTATCTTATTGGGCTTACAGCCACGCCAGATAATCGCACTTATGGTTTTTTTAAGAAGAACGTAGTCAGTGAATACGATCATGAAAAAGCCGTAGCTGATGGCGTGAATGTAGGAAACGAAGTTTATTTGATTGAAACCGAGCGCACTACTGGCGGCGGTACGCTTAAGGCTGACCAACAAATAGAACGCAGGGAAAAGCTTACTCGTAAAAAACGATGGGAACGCCAAGATGAGGATGAAGTCTATACCTCTACACAACTTGACCGAAATATTGTAAATCCTGATCAAATCCGCACCGTTATTCGCACCTTCAAGGATAACCTGCCTGAGATATTCCCTGGACGAAACGAAGTTCCAAAAACCCTAATATTTGCAAAAACAGACAGCCACGCCGATGACATCATCCAGACCGTGCGTGAAGAGTTCGGCGAAGGTAATGAATTCTGTAAGAAAATTACATACAAGATCACCGAAGACCCAAAATCCGTACTTGCACAGTTCCGCAATGATTATTACCCACGCATCGCAGTGACGGTAGACATGATCGCAACAGGCACGGATGTAAAACCATTAGAATGCCTTTTGTTCATGCGTGATGTTAAAAGCCGTAACTACTTTGAACAAATGAAAGGGCGCGGCACACGAACGCTGGATTATGATGACCTGAAAAAAGTTACGCCCTCGGCAACCAGTGCAAAAACACACTATGTAATAGTGGATGCAATCGGTGTAACCAAATCCTTAAAAACTGCAAGCCAGCCGCTAATCACTAAACCATCTGTTCCCCTTAAAGATTTAGCCATGGGCGTGATGATGGGGGCAAGTGATGAAGATACGGTCAGCTCTTTGGCTGGTCGTTTATCCCGTCTGAATAAACAGCTTGATGATAAAGACCTTGCGCGGATCAAGGAAAAAACAGGCGGTATAGAGCTAACCGATATTGTCGGCGGGCTTCTTTCTGCAATTGATCCAGATAAGGTAGACATCAAGGCTAGAGAGATTGAACAAATCCCCAAAGATGAAGAGCCAAATTTTGAGACACAAACCAAGGCGCAAAGCGAACTGGTTAGTGATGCCGCGAATGTGTTTAGCGGTGAGCTGATCGAGCTTTTAGAAACTATCCGCAAGGATAAAGAACAAACCATTGACCATGAGAGTCTTGATAACGTAACCCGCGCTGAATGGGATGGTGATGCGCAAGAAAACGCAAAATCGATGGTGCAGGAATTTGAAACCTATTTAGAAAATAATCGAGATGAAATTGAGGCACTCACTATTTTTTATAGCACGCCACACAGACGACAAAACGTAACCTTTACCATGATAAAACAGCTCATGGATAAAATTAAAGATGATAAGCCAATCTTGGCTCCAGTGAGAGTTTGGCAAGCCTATGCTTATCTTGATGAAGTGAAGAGTAAAAATCCGTTAAGTGAATTGACCGCGCTTATTGCCCTAATCCGCCGTGCTTGCGGAATAGATAAAAATATTTCTCGCCATAGCGATATTGTACGTAAGAATTTTCAGGACTGGATAATGAAACATCATAGCGGCGGCGATCAGAAATTCGACAAAGAACAAATGGAGTGGCTGCACATGATACGGGATCATATTATCAGCTCATTTCATATCGAGCGTGATGATCTTGAATCAAACCCCTTCGATGCCAAAGGTGGCATGGGTAAAATGTATCAGCTTTTCGGTGAAGATATGGATAGCCTAATTAATGATCTTAATGAGGCATTAGCGGCATGATGGAAGAGTTACCAAATGGGTGGACTAAGACCAAATTGAGCCAAATTGCACAGTGGGGATCAGGCGGAACTCCATCCAGAAAAAAGCCACACTATTTTTCAGGTAATATTCCTTGGATAAAAACAGGAGAGCTTGGAAGTAAATATGTTCGCGGTGCAGAAGAGCATATTACTGAAGAAGCTATCAAGAAATCAAGCGCCAAAGTATTCCCTAAGGGTTCCGTTGGAATTGCTATGTATGGCGCAACCATTGGCAAGGTTTCTATCTGGGGAATTGATGCATCTACTAATCAAGCATGTGCTGTTGCCAAATGCTATTCAGAATTGATCGATAATGAGTTTCTATACTACCTTTTGTTCAGTGAAAAACGTGGATTTATCAACTCTGGTAAAGGTGGAGCGCAACCAAATATTTCACAAGGGTTGCTAAAAGAGTGGGCAATATTTCTCCCCCCCCTAAATGAACAAAAGCGGATTGTGGCGAAGATTGAGGAGCTGTTTTCCGAACTAGACAATGGGTTAAAATGTCTAAAAACGACCGCTTCCTTGTTAGAGGCACTATATCAATCTGCGCTCGATGCTGCTTTTAAAGAAATTACAGATTATAAACTCTTACCAGACTTACTTTCAGAAAAGTTATCTAATGGCTATTCGGGAAAGCCTGTAAAATATAAGACTGGGCATAAGGTTCTTAGCCTTTCATCTACCACGTCAGGAATTTTTGATGGTAGCCACTACAAATTCCTTGATGAGGAAGGTTTAGAAGACCGAAATATTTGGTGTCAACCAAATGACATTTTCGTGCAAAGAGGAAATACAATTGAATATGTCGGTGTCCCCGCTATTTATACAGGAAAGCTAAAAGAATTCATTTTCCCAGATTTAATGATAAGGCTGCGCGCAAATGAAAACATTATCCTAACAAAATTTTTATATTATGTACTATCTAGCCCAAGCATTAGAAATTACATGAGGGAGAAATCTAAAGGTTCCGCAGGGACCATGCCTAAAATTAATCAAGCTATACTTTCATCCATAAACATTCCTTTTTGTTCATTAGGTGAACAGCTCAAGATAGTTCAGGATATTGAAAAAAAATTGTCAATCATTCTATCTTTGAAAGAAACAGTTCAAGAGCACCTTAAAAAATCCGAAGCCCTGCGCCAATCCATCCTGAAAAAAGCCTTCTCTGGCAAGCTCATCCCTCAAGACCAAACCGATGAACCAGCTTCCGTCCTGCTCGAACGCATCAAAGCAGAAAAAGAAAAACTATCCGCTAAACCAAAAAAGAAATCCAAAAAAAGGAAGACTGCCGCTTGACCTTTCCTGAAATCATATCGTGGTGCAATGATAATGCAGGTTTTTTGTCATTTTTACTTTTCCTTGTAACAATACTTTATGGATGGATCAGAGGAGGCTTTAAAGCATTGGTAAACCTAATTATCAATAAAGATAAGGAAAGTCGTATAGAACTTTTAGAACGTAACTTACAGCTCAAAGAACAGATGAAGAAGGATTTTTTGAAGGATAGTTATTTTGAAGAATGCTACAAATGCGATATATCTGAATTGCTTAGTAGACCCACAGATAAGTTTGTAGAAAAAGAAATTTTGATCTGTGACATTGAGGATGATACATACCCAGAAAGGCCACCCAAAAAAGGAATAAGTCCTTACTTTAAATTAGCTCCCAAAGACTTCTATCACAATGGCTTTTGCTTTATGAACTATCAGCAAAGAGTAGTAAGAGATAAATACGGAAACTGGACGCTGAGCTGGAAAGATACCCCAAAGGGCTTTACGAGCTTTGATGTAAACCCGCTTCTCTATATCCCTTTTTCCAATATCGTCAATTATGATTTAGACAGAAACGAATATGACGATGGACCTATAATTTTTTGTAAATTTGAGGGTTTGTCCGGCGGTCCCTACGAAAAAATTGAATATCAGCCAATTAGATCATCTAATTGGCATGTATTACCTAATGGTAAACGATTCAAAGACAGTTATTTTGGGTGGTCTGTCGTTCGTATAAAACAGCTCATTGAAAATTTAAAAATCCGCATGAATTTTAAAAGGAAATCAGAGAAAAATGAACACAGCATCAATAATTTCTAAAGTCTGGAGCTTTTGTACTACATTGCGTGATGATGGCGTGGGGTATGGCGATTATTTAGAACAACTCACTTATCTTATCTTCCTGAAGATGGCGGATGAATATTCCAAGCCGCCTTATAATCGTGATGTAGGTATTCCTGATACATTTAATTGGCAGAGCCTTAAATCTAAAAAAGGTGCTGAGCTAGAAGTTCACTACGTGAATTTACTGAGAGAGCTTGCCACAAAGAAAGATATGCTAGGTCAGATATTTACTAAGTCACAAAATAAAATACAAGACCCTGCAAAACTGTTCCGTTTAATCGACATGATTGATGGTACCGATTGGGTGACCATGGGAGCTGATACTAAGGGAGATATTTACGAAGGACTATTGGAGAAAAACGCTGAGGACACCAAGTCTGGTGCTGGGCAATATTTCACGCCAAGATCACTCATTGAGGCTATGGTCGAATGCGTTCGTCCACAACCTAGTAAAACTATTGCGGACCCTGCTTGTGGTACGGGTGGATTTTTTCTGACCGCTTATGATTTCATAACGGACATGGACAATTTTTCTCTCGATAAAGAGCAGAAAGATTTTTTAAAGCATAAAACTTTTGCGGGGAATGAAATTGTCGCTAATACTCGCCGCCTCTGCCTAATGAATATGTTCTTGCACAACATTGGTGAGATTGATGGGGAGAGCATGATTTCCCCGAATGATTCATTGGTGGCAGATGGAGGTCAGCGTTTTGATTATGTGTTAGCAAATCCACCTTTCGGTAAGAAAAGCTCTATGAGTTTTACCAATGAGGAAGGCGAGCAGGACAAAGAAGACTTAACCTATAACCGTCAAGATTTCTGGGCAACTACCTCAAATAAGCAACTCAATTTTGTTCAGCATATACGCACCATGCTAAAAGTGTCTGGTCAGGCTGCAGTAGTTGTCCCGGATAATGTATTATTTGAAGGTGGTGCAGGTGAGACCATTCGCCGTAAATTATTACAAAATACAGAGCTTCATACGATTTTACGTCTACCTACGGGTATTTTCTACGCAAATGGGGTAAAAGCGAATGTGATTTTTTTCAATAACCGCGAGGCCAGTCCTAATCCATGGACCAAGGAGGTCTGGTACTACGATTATCGTACAAACATTCACCATACCCTGAAAAAGAAACCAATGCGGTATGAGGATTTGCAAGATTTTGTGAAGTGCTATCACCCAGAAAATATCCATAAGCGTAAGGAAACATGGAACGAAAAAACTAACCCTGAGGGTCGTTGGCGCAAATTCACCTATAAAGAATTAACGTCTCGTGAGAAAACTAGTCTTGATCTTTTTTGGTTAAAGGATAAGAGCCTGACTGATCTCGATAATTTGCCAGAGCCAGATGAATTGGCGGAAGAGATTATTGAAAATTTGGAAGCTGGACTGAACAGCTTTCGTGAAATTTTGGGCAACTTAGCAAAGACGGCGTAAATCATTGGAAAATTTATAGCATAAAAAAACTACCAGTGCTGTATGTTCCATACAGCTCAGAAAAACGTTTTGATGGAATTGTAAAATATTAAAGATTCAAGCCCAGTTTATCAAAATAACAGATGTCGATGGGGTGATGGAATGTATGGAATAAAGAAGAGGATGCGCAATGGATGAATTTGAAGAACAGTTAGAAAGCTTGAAGCAACATATTCTCGATTCTAGTCGACAGAGCTGGCTGTTTGGTGCAGGGATTAGCTTCGATGCAAAAATCCCATTGATGTACCCTTTGACAGATAGAGTTAATACTATAATTAAAAACTCAGGAAGTGATGATGACAAGTCCATTATCGCAGCGTTAATGTCAGAATTGAATGAAGATAGCCATGTGGAACACTATTTGAGTCATTTGGGTGATCTAATCGCGTTGTCTGAACGATCAAGAAACATGGAAGCAAGTTTGAATGGGAAAAACTACTCATCCGCACAGCTAAATAGCTGTTACCGAGAAATTGTAAAAATAATCGGTGAAACGATGAGGTACGGTTATATAAAAGATGATGAAAACGAGATTGTCGGCACCATTGAACGTCCAATAGTGGAAATAGAATCACACGTGAGATTTATTCAGGCCCTATTTTTGAATAAGGTGAACCTTGAAAGACGGTCGTCCATTTCTTTTTTTACAACAAACTACGATACTCTTCTTGAAGATGCTTTAGCACTTAATAAAATAGATGTTGTTGATGGATTCTCCGGTGGTGCGGTTGGGTTCTGGAACCCTGACTTAGAATTTTCGTCACGTAGAGAAAGAGTAGCGTCATGCTCGTTATTCAAATTGCACGGTTCAGTGGATTGGCATCGTGATTCTAATCATGGATTAGTTCGAGCAAGATATGGAACAAAATATCTGTCAAATGCGGCAGATATCATGATCTACCCGCAAGCAACAAAATATGTTGAAACACAAAAAGACCCTTTTGCAACGCTATTTTCTGGATTGCGATCAGCCATTACTACCGGAGGCCAGAATGTATTAATAACCTGCGGTTACAGTTTTGGTGATGAGCATATTAATTCAGAAATAGAACATTGCCTAAATGATATAAATAATAAGACCACGGTTGTTGCGTTTACAGATGAGAAACCGGAAGAAGAAGTGACCATCAATCCAACACTTGACCGCTGGCTGAAACACAAGCATTTCGGAGAACGAGTTTTCGTTGCTGGAAAAAATGGGCTCTACAATAATTCTTTAACCCCATCTTGCCCAGAAGAAGGTAAGCAATTTAAATGGTGGATGTTTTCTGGCTTGATAAAATTCTTAGAGTCAGGGGACTTGTAATGGCTGAACTGTTTTCTACGAGATCAGAGCTAAAAATCGGGAGCATTGTTGAAGTCAACGGCAACAGCTTACGAATCGAGTTGGACAATGACATCAATGAATTGGTCAGAGCGGTCGATGGAAAGAACTACCCAATAGGTCAGGTCGGTAGCGTAATTAAAATCCATTTTGGTAGAAAAATATTATTCGCATTCGTAAGATTACTTCGAATGCGGTCAGAAATTGTCGAGGACAATCAAGAAACGCAAATCAGCCCAAGTGATGATGCGCGATTGTTGGAAGCTGATCTTTTTGGACAAGGAACATGGTCTCAGTCTGCCGGTAAATTGAAGTTTTCACGGGGTGTGGAAACATATCCACTTCCACTACAGAATGCCTATATATGTCTAAATCGTGAATTGGAATCTGTTTATAAGGCAGCCGAATACAATGTATCTGAAACTTCTATAAGCCCCATGGTTCCCATTGGAAACTATGTCGGTAGTAATAATGCTATTTGTCGGGCAAATATAGATAAGCTATTTGGTCATCATTTTGCAATTCTGGGATCAACGGGTTCAGGGAAGTCGGGTGCTGTTGCGTCAATACTTCATTCTATTCTCGATTATGAGCATGACACTCAAAAGCTAAAACCAAGAATTATCATAATTGACCCTCACGGAGAATATGCGAAAGCATTTGGCGAAAGTGCTGTTGTTTACAGAGCGTACAATGATGCAGCGACTACATCAGTAGAAGGAGAATTGCTGAAATTACCTTATTGGCTGATGTCTAGTGACGAATTACGTTCGCTGATTATTGGAAAGACTGAATTTGAAGCAACTTCGCAAAACAATATTGTCTATGAAGGAATAACCTATGCTAGACAGCTGCAAGCAGGTCTTGTTAAAGACATGGGAGATGATCCTGTAGGCAGTGCTGTTCCTGAAAAAGAAGACGGAATAACTGAGCAAAAATTACTTAATTTTGATCGTGATAAGCCTGTTCCATTTAAGTTGGAACAATTCGTAAAACATATCGACAAAGTTCAAGGAAGAAAAGCCGGGAAGACAGACAATATTGCCCCGTCCTCATCTGAAAGAGGAAGGATTGATGCCATTTTAAAAAAGCTACGTATACTACGTGCCAATCCGCAACTTAAATTCTTAATGGATAATTATTCAGAAGCATCACCAGATTTACAAACTGTACTCAACCAATTCATTGGGAGTACAGTACAAAAGCATATTAGAATAATCGATATTTCTGGTTTGCCCAATGAAGTCGCAGGACCTTTAACAGCTCTTATATCAAGACTTCTATTTCAGTATAAGTTGTGGCAAACAAAAGAGGAGAGAAAAAAAGACCCTATACTGTTCATCTGCGAAGAAGCACATCGATACGTACCAAATCATGGAGAGGCCCAGTATAAGGAAGCCCAGGAAGCAATAAGGCGTATAGCGAAAGAGGGTAGAAAATATGGACTTGGATTGGGGTTAATTTCCCAGCGACCCTCTGATGTAGAAAGTACCGTGTTGTCTCAATGTAATTCATGGATAGTTCTTAGACTTACAAACTCAAGTGATCAAGAACATGTAGCCAAATTTCTGCCTGATAGCCTTAGCGGTTTGACGAAAATGTTACCGGCCCTTACTAGAAGGGAAGCCATTTTTGTTGGTGAAGCTGCCGCTTTGCCTAGTCGTATCCGCATAAAGAAACTACCCGATAGTAAATTGCCTGACTCAAATGACATAAGTTTTTCTGAAGGGTGGCTAAATGACTCCATGAGCGAGGAAGAATTGAATAATATAGTTAGTAGATGGTGTCGAGATACTGGGTGATATATGTTCAAAAACTCTAACAACGAAAAGAACTGTTTGAAAGCAATTTATGTTTCTTAGAGTCGTATATATAAGATATTGGTATCGTAGTTACACTAATGTTGAAAATTATTCAGAAGCCGTAACCATGAATATGGCTATGCTGCCATTAATTGGAGAGCAACACGGTTTTTAGCGTCCATTTCATGGTGTTGTGTTCCCCAACCAGCTTGCTGACTCCATTCGTTCATTTTTTCTACAGGGTACTTGAAGGAATTGTTCAGGATAAAACTTTCACCAGCTTTAGGTTTAAAATGTTCATCACCAAGCCAGAAGTCCATATCTTTTTCGCAAATGATCGTGTGACATAGTTGGTGTGTTTGTGCATGCCATTGAGGTTCATACCGCCATGCATCAGGATAAAAATTACCATATACAGGTAAGTCACGTACAACACGGTGCATAATATTTCGACCAAATTCCATTTGCAGTTCATGCATATATGACGACAGAATAGATTGTTCATCTTGATTAGCATCATACGCCATCATTAATTCTCCACCATTACCCAAAATTTCTTTTAAGCGTACAAGTTGGTTAATAATAGCATCAGTCGGCATTCCGTCTTCTGGACGACCTTCAAAATTACTTATAGTGCTACCAAAGAACAATCCAAATGGAGTGTGATTACCTTTCGGCAATTGAATATAATCAGTAAAGTAATCTGCGTGAAAAGCTTTTAAAGAAATATTTGGTTGATCCTCAAATACAACCTGACTTGCTTCATGAAGATATGTTTCGCTAAGATCAATGGGGCTATATCCGACAACGTGCTGGAAATGTTTCTTAATAGGTAAGGTCTTTAACCTAACGGTCTGTGGTGGACCTGGCCCAAAATCAGTTAACCATACAGGGTTTACCCTTTTACCAATTAATAGCCCTGCTTTATTGCGAATAAGTTCTATCTCTGTGTGCAAAGGATAGTAATCTTTAGAAGCCTTTAGAAATGCTTCCCACAATATGGCTCCTCTAACAGGGTCGTGTGCGCCCTCATTATCACTATATTGCCACGCTCCAACATGACCATGTCGTTCTTTACGGAACAACGCCTGCATGTCAGAAAGAAATAGAGTGTTTTCATTTAAGGTAGGATTGGATGCAATTGAAGCACCCTGAACAACAGAAAGCTGAAGAGGAGGCATTTATAGCCTTCCTTTCACCGCCGGTATTTTTGCTCTGTTCCACAACACCTCAAACTGAGTACGGTATGCATTTGCTATTTGTTGGTTGTTTAAAATGTAGACTGATACGTCTTTACCAAATAGTAAAATCGCAAGTTTATCGCCGTAAACATAGAAAGGAACATTTGCAAATTCTTCTTTTTCTACCCACCTATATTCTGCGTATTTTCCTGCCGCAAAATAATCATCGCCTTCTTCAATAAGGCATTTAAAGAAAAAATCATTTTCCAACATCGCCATTGCATCTTTATATTTTTGGGCTTCACCTTCTCCAAGCCAAAAAAGAAAATCTTCTTCATTAACGTTGGAGACGCATATTTCCCCGCCGTATTCTTTAACTGTTTCGTGAACATCCCATACAAAGTCAATGAATCCTGGGCGACCTTTATAAATAACGACAGCTTCTTGTTTAGGTTGCACGCCACCATTAGCTAGAAATTCAAGATGCTCTCCAAAAGCATTATTAAGTGCTTGTGCTGATTTGCCGCTTGGTATATTAGACCCGCTCTCAATATTACGGATTGTTGATACTGCAAGCCCAGAATGGGCTGCTAGATCATCTTGGCTCCAGTCTAGATAAACGCGTGCTGCTCGTATTTGTTTTGGTGTAGGCATTAAATTCCCTTTCTAATTAGTTTCTAACACGTTGTTTTCTGTATGTAAACAACAAAAATATAGATAAAATTACCAATATTTACTTTTTGTTAACTTTTAATATGTATAAAAACATCATTGTTTTGTTTTAAATATACAACCTAAAGGGAGAGTAAAAATGAGTAACACTATTGAAGAAGATCAAAAAGAGGTTTATCAAGCTTTGTATGAGGAGCTTGAGTTGCGCTATGGTGCAGGATTAGCGCAGGAAATCGTCGATCAAATCAAAAATATTGAAGATGACAACTACAAGCCTGATTACATGCCGGTTAAGGCATTATCAGAAGTTTTGGAGGTTTTTCGTCTGGATACGAAAAAATCTGTCAAAAAGCTAAAAAACCTTAAATCTAATGATTTACCAAACAACATCACTGATCTTGAACAGCAGCGTCTTCAAAGAGAATTTGATCATTTATGGAAGTGCTACCGGACAGCGCAACAAGGATTTTACCGTTTGTATAATCGCGCTCTTAAGATTTGTGAAGTACCAGAAACTTATCGCTACGATAGATACACCAAACCAACAAAAATGAAATTATCGCTGATGCCTGCTCAAATGGTTTCATTTAATAGAGCAGCATAAACAAAAAAGTAAGTGGAATAGGAAAATGATTAATAAGTACGAAGATCAAGGTCGTTTTTATGCGGATATGGGTTTTAGGTTGAAGCAAATGAGGCAGATTAAAAAAGTATCGCAAGGCGATTTGGCAGAAGCATTGGGTGTTGTAAAACAAACAATTCAAAAGTACGAAAGTGGTGAAGTCAGGATGTTGCCAGAAATAATTCAGAGTTGCGCTACTGTATTCAAAATCTCAGTTGGTTATTTTTATGGAGAAGATCATAGTAGCAAGAAATTTAGTCGCGCAAGCCTGATGATTGCCTCTGAGGTAATGATGCTGCCTAATGAAGATCTGCAAAAGAATCTTTATGCACTGGTTCGAAATATCAATAAGACATGGGAGCAGGATAATTAAATTACGGGACTTTTGAGTTAGGAAGTCCCGTGAAAAGTCCCGTCACACGGGACAATGATAGAAAAAAGTCCCGTCATACGGGTCAAATGCACCAAATTACAAATTTTGTTTGACGTGTTTTTAGTTTTTGTTCCAAGCTTGGTTTATGAGGAACGCAACAACAATAGATGGTTTAGAAAAAAACTTGTGGCAAATCCCCGCTCAAGTAACTAACGAAAAAGAGAGCTTTGCGCGCCTCGAATTCCCCTTCGTACGGGCAGGCTTTCTTTTTCGTCTTTTTTCAGTTCTAGAATATCAAGTAATACCGAAGAGGACACCACAAACAAATATAATTCTCAAGCTTGTTTTAGAAGTTTTTCAGTGGTTTGTTAGAGATATTCGAAAACAAAGATATTTGCATGGAGACTCAAAAATTTTCATGAGCAAGGGAATAAACATGAGCACAGAAAAAAATACTAAAGATAAAGTTCTACTGATTATGATAGCTGCAGTTGCTGTTGTGACTATTTTTGCAGGATCATCTTATTTGTGGAAGAAATATGAGTTTAGGAGGTGGGTATGCAATATCTCACAAGGGAAATTTTGTCAATTTTTAGGAAATATACCTGAAGACCTTAGAATCAAAGAGTACGGTGAGTGGAAAAAGAAGAATCCTGGAAAAATGTAATTTACAAATGCTATAGAGAAAGTGAGCAACATGACTACTTATGAAACATATGAGAATATTTTAAACCAATATAATTGGACAGGTTTGGGTCAAGCTGGTTATACACAAGCTTTACCAACTACTTCAATATCAACCGATGCTAGTGGTTTTTATACACTTTCCTATCATTTTGTAGCTGATCAAAATGATTTGCTATCCAATGGATACTATCAGAGCACGGAAGATGAGTATGCCTACTTCATAACTCCTTCTCAATTACAAAGAGATATTACAGAGACAATTCTACATGCAAATAGTAGTTACGATTATAGTTATTCAGTCTTTTTTGGTGATGTAGCAAAAGTTAATTTCAGCACCGATACAGCACCAAACTCTGAGATTGTAATTGGCCAAATGTATGAAACAGCACCTGATTTTCTAAATCAACCTAATATAGGCGGATATTCGTACGATTATAATCCAACAACACAACCTATAGAAGAAAAGTACGGTGATGTATGGTTTAACGAAGGGTTTACCGGTTGGGATCAGGGTAAAGTCGGAAGAATTGACTTTCACAATGTTATGCATGAACTTGGTCATGCGCTTGGACTTAAAGGAGATAATACACTATCTTCCAATATTGATAATCAAAAATTCACTATTATGTCTTACAACTTAGTGTCAGGGATGGATACTGGTGGACTCAGTAATGATGTGACTCCTTCAGGGCTTCAGTTGCTTGATATAGCCGCCATACAAGAAATTTACGGTCGGGAGTTTTCAACTCGCTCTGGTGATACTACATACGGAATCTCTACTGCTTTTTCTAGCACAGCGATCAACGATGCGTTTATATACACAATTTGGGACGGTAACGGAAATGACACCATAAGTGCAGATGGATTCTATGAAAGCGGTCTTGGTGCTGGTGCGTTAAGTGGCGCGGTGATTGATTTGCGTCAAGGCGAGTTCAGCTCGATTGGATCAAGTGTTACAGCGGCACGAGCAACGGATAATGTTGCTGTCGCCTTTCATACCATTATCGAAGATGCCATTGGTAGTGTTAAGGGTGACTTAATCATTGGTAATTCATGGAATAACAAGCTTGAAGGTGGTTCAGGTAACGACACCATTTATGGCGACGGTATTGTCTATGATGGAAATAAGGGTTTTGGGGCCATTGCGAATGAACATGAATCTGAAAGCGGAGTAGCTGCCGATACAAACGGTAGTGGTGACGATGAGCTTAACGGCGGTTTAGGGAATGACACACTTTATGGTGGCGCAGGCACAGATAAATACATCTATAACTTGGGCGATGGAAATGATGTCATTATCGACTCTGATTCAGTCGATTTGGTTTTCGGTGTAGGTATCGATTTTTCAGACCTATCAGTTTCACAAATCGGAAATGATTTCATTTGGAATTTCGCTGACGGTGGAACAGTAACCATTCAAGATTACTATTTAAATACTACAGGTGCTACAGATACAATTACCTATGACGGTAACCAGGGAGGCTGGGCACATGCTGCAATTACTGGTCAAAGCCTCAATGGCACAGATAATAGTGATGTTCTATCAGGTTCATCAGGGAATGATATTTTATCTGGCGGAAAAGGAAATGACTTGTTACTTGGAGGTGCTGGGAATGACAAAATATATTTGGATATGTCATCGCCAGGTAACTCAGGCGATGATGATAGAGCGTATGGCGGTTCTGGTAATGATCAAATATGGGGCCTTAGAGGTAGTGATTATATAGATGGAGGAACAGGTAACGATTATATAGAGGCTGGTTGGGGTGATATTGAAATTATTGGTGCTGCTGGTGACGATCAAATACTTATCAATGGATATGGTCAACAACAAGTTATCAGTGGTGGAGCCGGAAACGACATAATTGATTATGCCGCATACACTTCTGAAACTGTTGTGCAATTCAATAATTATTCAGCACAAATTGACGGAGGAGCTGGTGACGACTATATAAAAATATGGTACGGCGGTGATTATACTGTCGATCTAGGTGATGGTGATGACACTTTCAAAAATGCTCATGGCTCACATAACTTGACCACAGTTTCTACAGTTACAGACACATCCGGTAATGATAACTATACGATACAAGCAAAGGATACTAGTATTTTGGACTATCAAGGGAATGATCGGTATTTTCTTGTAAGGGGTTATGGGGTTACTACCATAGATGATAGGGATGGTAGTGATTATATTGACACTGATTGGAAACTTTTTGATAACGGCTCTGGTTCTGGTGCACTTCAAAAAATACGTTCAGCAGATCAAATGGGCAATGATCTGGTATTAGATATGTATACGCAGAACCTTAACAATAGTTCTACATTTGGTGCGCACATCGTTACGATTAAAGATTATTACAATGGCAATAAAATTGAGAGTATTAAATTTTCAGATGTAGGTTTGATAAGTTTGGACTCATATATTAGTGCCTCTTTAAATTCTACAAACATTACAGGTACGTCGGGAGACGACGTTGCATTACAAGGAACATCCAATGATGATTTGATACACGCCTTAGATGGTAATGACGATGTTTCTGGTCTGTCTGGTGATGATATAATTTTCGGTGGAAACGGTAATGATGTTATAGACGCCGGTGATGGGAATGATAATATCTATGGTGGTTTAGGTGATGACACGCTTACAGGTGGAACAGGTAATGACTCGTTTATATTTGAAAGTCTTGCTGAAATCACAGCTAACACAGATCATATTACAGATCTGGAATTAGGTGACAATATTAATTTGTCAGCAATCCCTGGGTTGATCTTTATTGGTAACGGTAGTTTTACAAACACTGCTAATGAGATGCGCTATGTGTTTGAAAATGGATCTACAGCGATTGAGATCGATAGTACAGGTGATGGTGTTCGAGACCATCGAATAATTATCGATAATGGTGAATTTGATATTGTTGAAGACATTAATGCACCGGGCACTTTTAAAGCAATTGATAATTCAATTATCACTGGCACATCTGGTGATGACATCCTGATTGGAACAAATACTGATGAAACTATTTCTGGCTTAGCTGGTAACGACACAATTGATGGCGGCGGTGGTGTTGATACCGTTGATTACTCAACGTCATCTTCTGCAGTCACAGTCAATATTCAAAGCGGAACAGCATCTGATGGTGAAGGTGGAACCGATACACTTTCAGGAATAGAAAATATTAGAGGTTCTAGTTTTAATGACGTTCTTGTCGGTAACAACGCACTCGATAATACAATTTGGGGTGGAGCAGGAAACGACAACGTTCAAGGAAGAGCAGGAAGTGATACGCTTTATGGTGATGATGGAGCAGATACGCTTAAAGGTGCAAATGGCGATGATGTTCTCCATGGAGGCACTGGAAATGACCTAATATACGGGCATGCAGATGATGATATTTTGTACGGCGGTGATGGGCTTGATGCTCTTTGGGGACATTCAGGTGCTGATACATTCGTCTTTGAAGCAGCGAGTGCTTATAACGAACGTGATAATGTGAAAGATTTCAGTCTAACCGATGGTGATAAAATTGATCTATCTGACTTACTAGCTGGTTATGATCCGATAGCAGATTTAATTACAGACTTTGTTCAAATCACAGATAATGGAACGCATTCTTATGTTGCTGTCGATGCTGACGGCGGTGCGGACAACTTCCAGCAAGTAGCACAATTAAGTGCTATTACAGGCTTAACTGATGAGGCAACATTAGAGGCAAATGGAACGCTAATTGTCTAACTTGAAACGTTTATCCATAGAATTAGTGTCCTCTCTTTTCACATAGATTTTTTATATTGGGTACTTCTTGATAAAAGTATTTGATAATATGAATCAGGAGGCATGAAATAAGGTGAGTATGAAATTACCAAGCTGGGTAGATGAACAACTATCAACTGATTTACCTGTTCTTCGGTCTCAAGGAGAAGGGCAGCATTTGGAATTTAAGAAGGAGTTTCCACAAAATGCACAGGATCTTGCAAAGGAAATCGCAGCGTTTGCAACTTCAAATCAAGGAATGATTTTGATTGGTGTTTCGGATGATGGTGATTTGGTGGGGATTCAAGATGCGGAATGCCAGAGTGAAAGAGACAATATTTTGAAACGTTTGGGAGGTATATGCAGTGGTACTGTGAAACCAGCAATCACACCTACAGCAAAATTTGCGCGTGAAAATGACTTATTTGTCTTGGTTATTAGTGTGCCGAAAGGGAAGCAACCAATTTACTATAAAGGAAATATCCCCTATGTTAGGCATTTTACTGACTCACGACCTGCTGATCCACATGAAGTCCTTGAACTTGTAAGCGAATATCTTAACAAAGCAGACATTGGAAAAGATGTAACCCAGGGCGATCTAAAATCTGATTTCTATTCAGAATTAGTCAGAATAGTTGGGGATACTCTGATATATGTTGATCAAGTGGATGAACGCAAAGTTAACCCGTGGCTTGATCAATGGCGATCAACGTTTGGTTATGCTGCTGAAGAGTTAAGAGAGCTAGCTGCTAATGAATTGGCAATCGACGATGGGCTTGATAGTGATTTAAAAAATACAGCTAATGCTTTGGATAAAGTGGCTAAGCTTAGACTCACACTCGGCTGTGGACCTAAGCTGAATGAGCTTGTAAATCTGGCTAAAGAAAAATTAAATTTAATTAGAGAAGCTAAACTTGACTCTATCGCATTAAGTCAAGATTCACTCACTCAAATCAAAGAAACCATAATTACTACTGCCAGAAAACTCCATGATTTAGTGGCCAGATCAACTGACTTAGTTGAATCAGGGAATATAGAAGAACTACAAGAATATGCTTCAGATATTGGTTATGATCTGTTGGGAGTTGCTAAGTACAATATTGGAGATTTAGGCGGTGGGATAAAAGAACGTTTAATTGAAGTTGGGCGAACTCTTCATCTTACAGAAACTATCACTATATACATGGACGGAGGCGCATCGGTGCGGGCTATAGAGGATAGAATAAAACAATCTTCGGAAAAGCTTGATCTTATCGCCGAGAATATCCAAAATTAATGTTGAAACCCAGCAATATCATTTAATCTCGCACCACACGATTATAGCGCCGTCACATATTCTCAGGAGGTCTTCAGTCGCCAGAGGGATGCAACGGGAGAGCGTAGCGTCTCCCTTGCCAAGTAGGTTTTGTCTGACAAAACACATCTTGCATACGTTGATATTAACCTGGTTATTTGCAATAGCTGGGTTGTCGGGAATTCACCTGACGCATGATTTGGGTCGAACACATCTTTGGTCGATAGGACCGGGCGCAAGCTGGATCGGGTCATGCACGGTTAATTGATCTGAACAGATGAAGGAGAATTTTACAAATGTCTCGAATGCAAGAAAAGATAACTCTACCAACCACAACTACTTATGCCGGTATTGATGTAGGCAAAAATCAATTGGATGTTTTTGTGCACCCCGGTGGCACACGATTTCAAGTCAAAAATGACAAAAAAGCTATTCATACGCTAACCAAAAAACTGCTGAAACACGGAGTTCAGCTTGCCGCTCTGGAAGCGACCAGCAAGTATCATTGTCTTGCCCACTCTATTATGCATGAAGCTGGAATCCTCGTTGCAGTCATCAATCCCTTTCGCTCCCGCCAGTTCGCTGACAGCATGGGATGCTTGGCTAAGACTGACACTATTGATGCTGAAATGCTCGCACGTTTTGCCCAGCGTATGAATCCTGCGCCAACGCCACCACCGTCACAACACATTAAAGAATTGCATGAATTACATGTAGCGCGCAGGCAAGTTAGTGACGAAATAAGCGACCTCAAGCGTCAACTCCATACAGCCGGACACCCTATCGCCGTTAGCCAAATCAATAAACGCATTAAGCTGGGAGAGACGCATAAAAAGATACTGGAAGAGGAAATTCGGTCCCTTATTGCGGCACATGCCGAACTTAAGTCCAAATTTGACATTCTCACCAGCATTCCCGGCATTGGTCAGACAACTGCTGCCATTCTTCTTGCTGATCTAACTGAGCTTGGGCGAGCCAACGCGAAAGAAATTGCAGCGCTGGCAGGCGTCGCACCGATGAACTGGGATAGTGGCGCAAAGCATGGAAATAGGATGATCCGTGGTGGGAGAGGATGCGTTCGAAAAGCTCTTTATATGTGCGCTGTTGCCAGTGTCAGACGTGATACCCCTTTGGGTTTGTTTTATCGAAAGCTGATTAAAAGAGGTAAGAAACCCAAAGTTGCACTAACTGCCGTGATGCGTAAACTGGTTATCATTGCCAATACTTTAATCACTGAAAATCGAAAATGGCAGGTTGAATGTCCTCAAAATTATAATTCAAATATTCAGTTCGCACGATAAGCAGACCTAGTCTCGCTTGAGCTTTTTGGGGGCTCTACTCGACCAGGTCTGCTATAGCTTGATGATAACAACTAAAAAATATCAATTTATCATTGACTTAACACAGATGCTTGCAGCCATCGCTGGTAGCTAATTAATGCCAGGGTTCACTGTCTCTTCCAGTATTGGCATCAGTTCAGACAAGCTGGATTATTCCGGCAACTACAGCACCGGTAAGGAGCGTATCTACACACCCGATATGTTGATGAGCTTGCCACCGGATGAGCAAATTCTCTGGGTGAAAAATGTCGGTTTTATTCATTGTAAAAAAATAGCCCAGAACGAACTTGCACCCACCTGTTTTGATCTTCGTGATAATCCTCTGGAAGGTGAGCCTCTCCCCCCTGACCCAAAAGTAAATTTACCTGTTCCTGAATTAACGGATGACGAGGAGGCTTCATCATGAGTGTTCCATTTATACGACCAGGTTATTTTATCTGGATATTTATTCCTGCAGGGCTGTGGTTGGCTTATACCATCTTTGGCATGCCACACATGATCTGGTCTTATTCATGGCGTGATGATGGTCAAGGATACGATCCACATGCGACACGTTACTATACACGCTGCACCTATATTGGCAGCTATGGCCCCATCACCATCTGGCCTCACGACGGTAAATGTCCCTTTCTGCGCTTTAAGAAAACCCCAAGGAGTGACTAATGGGTATCCACCAGTTTAAGCCATGGCGCGGGGTCACGGTATTTGAGTCCCTGTTTTTGGGTGAGTTCAATACGTGCAAAGCCTTTCAATACCTCAAGCATGGTATCAACCGGCACACCACCGTGGCTCAGTTGCTGATCGCAATCCTCACGATCTTGAAGGTCCAAACCATAAGGCTCAACGGCGTACCAAAAACCCGGATAGTCCATCGGTTCAAGCCATTCTTCAACGGCTTGTATGTCTCTAAATATTCTCATTTTTTTAAGCTAGCACGCCTGGAATCACTGCATCAAGTGAAATCGGCAGGAGCAATCAAAACGTGGATATTAATATCTCAAAAGAACTCAAACATACCTTTGATCTGGCAACCCTGCGAAAAAAAACCAAAGGGTTGCGAACACCCATTGATTGGGAAAAGGGTCATAAAATCATGAACCACTATAAGCGCGAAACTCAAAAACAGTCACAACTCTACTACGCACAATATGATGCTCGTGTGAACCAGGCATTAAGGCGCATCATTGATAAGGCGGGTGCAAAAAACCGCGATTTTACGCATCGATGGTTCGGTACGGATAATTTTAATAAAGATCACCTGATGCAACAAGCACACCGCGTTGTGCAACGAGATCACCACCGACGCATAACGAGTAATTGATACTTCCAACCCCAGAGTCATCACAGCCTATGAAGCCAAAATTGAAGTTTTAGAGGGAGAACAGCGCATTATGAGTGAAAAACTGCAAATCAAAGCCCCTTCAACTGACAGATACGACGATTTTATCGAACACGCATTACAGTTTCTCGCAAACCCTTGGAATCTATGGGAAACTGGGCAGTTCACCCTTAAGAGAATGGTCCTCAGATTGGCCTTTTCGGAACGAATTGCCTATTGCCGAAATGAGGGCTATCGAACACCAAAAACCACCTTACCTTTCAAGGTGTTAGGTGATCTGTCAGGGTATGAAAAAGATATGGTGCCGGCACCAAGAGTCGAACTCGGGACCTACTGATTACAAGTCTCTGGTTCTAGGTATTTCACCAAACCCCACCAAGTTATACGGAAGCATATTGAAGCTTATATACAAGCATAATTCTCACTATTTAGGTTATACTGAAATATGCCAAGATATACCCGAATTCATGCCTGGGGTAGCACATAGGTAGCTTTTTTTGTTTTAGTCCCCAATGAGGCGAGTTATGAGCAATAAGATCAAATTCACTAAGCGAGCGGTAGAGGCCATAGCCCGACCTGATAAGCTGATCACCTACCACGACACCGAAACACCGGGATTAAAACTTATCGTAAGGCCCGGTGGCACTCGTACCTTTGTGGTTTATCGCAAAATTAAGGGAATCCCTGAGCGGATCAAGCTAGGCAACTTCCCAGCTATGACGGTGGAACAGGCCAGACGGCGGGCTTCAGCAGTTAATGCCGCTATTGCTGATGGTGAAAACCCGAACTCGGTTAAACGTGCCGCACGATCTGAATTAACATTGAATGAGCTATTTAAGACTTATCTCGATGATTACGCAAAAAAAGCTAAACGATCATGGGGAAACGACGTATACAACTACCGCAATCATTTATCTCATTGGGGGCAGCGCAAGCTATCAACCATTACCAGAAAAGAAATCCGGGCACTTCACGCCAAGATTGGCAGAAATCACCCCACGCAGGCTAACAGAGTCCTTGCGCTGATTCGAGTCATGTTCAACCGGGCGATAAATGAGCTTGATCTCTTTGAAGGCGATAATCCGGCGAAAGGTGTAAAGCAATTCAAGGAAATTTCCCGAGATAGATTCCTACAAGCAGAAGAACTTAAGCGGTTCTTTGATTCACTCGCACAAGAGCAGAACCCAATTATTCGAGACTTCGTTCTGGTATCGCTGTTAACAGGTGCACGAAGGACTAATGTGCTGGCTATGCAATGGAACCAGATTAACTTTAACCGTGGAGAGTGGTTAATACCAGAAACCAAAAACGGTGAATCTCAACTTGTGCCGTTGGTAGACGAAGTTTTGCAAATACTACTACTGATAAAGGAATCAACACAAAGTGATTACGTCTTTCCGGGTACTGGCAAAACTGGCCATTTGATGGAGCCTAGAAAAGGCTGGAGCCGAATTAAGCAACGTGCTGGCATTGAAGACTTACGTCTACATGATTTACGCCGATCTCTTGGTAGCTGGCAGGCCAACACCGGGGCCAGTCTTTCGATTATTGGTAAGTCACTGGGACATAAGAGTGTATCGACCACCGCTATTTACGCACGTCTGAGCAATGACCCTGTGCGAGAATCCATGGAGAAAGCCACCAACGCAATGATGAATGCAGGGAGGCAAAAGGCGGTAGTTATCCCTATGAAGAAACAAAAATAAATGTATTTACAAATGCAATACGGTAGGCTATAAATGGATATTAAGTACATTCACAACGAAGTCCGCTTTATATGGGACAGAGACAAGGCCGAAAAGAACATAACAAAGCATAACGGCGTAAGCTTTGAGCAAGCGACAGATGCCTTTTTTGACCCATTTTTAACGGTGGTGGATGCAAGTAGAAACAATGAGGTACGAGATGCAGTGATAGGCATGGATACCAACTGGAATATTTTATATGTGGTGCATATCCAGATTGAAGATAACCAAATCCGCATTATTTCAGCGCGTAAAGCTACTCAAAAAGAGCGTAAAGATTATGAAAATTGAACAGTTAAAAAAGCGGTTAGACAAGAACAGGGAAATGACCAGCATCACCCTAAGAATGCCCGTTGATGTTATTGATGATCTAAAAAAGATAGCACCCATATTAGGCTTTTCAGGCTATCAAGCACTTCTTAAAGCCTATGTGAGCCAAGGATTAAGAAAGGATCTTGAAAAGCTGGATAACGACAGTGTTACAGCCTTGGTAATCAGCCTTAAAAATCGTGGTGTTAGCGAGAGCACGATTAATGACGCATTAGCCGATGTAGCACACGGGTAAGCCGCGTTTGCTCTGCCTAGAACAGTTCCTGAAAACCGTAAACCTCCACGGCTGACAGTGTCATTTATAAAGGTGAAGCGTGAAAGGTTATGCTTGTGAACTATCCAGAACAGAAAAGATATACACTTGATGAAGCAGCGCAACTTATAGAGCATGAAACAGGTATTCCCCATAACAGCAATAGATTATTACAACTCGCAAAAAACCAAGAAGTGGGAATCTGCTTTTTCGTAGGCGATACCAGCCTGCTATTTATCCAACTTGAAAAATCCGATGACAAATGGAAATCGGTAAGGTGCGAACCACTCTTTGGCGAATATTCCCTAAACAGAGTCGTTATCCCGATTGATAAACCAAACCAGTGTAATCATGTAGCTCGCACAATTGACCCACGTAAAGAGCAGGTATTCCCCATACTAAGCCTGGAAGATCCGTGCAGCCGTAACGCCTTATTAACGTTTGCGGATCAGCCCGAAGAATATACCGCAAAAATTTATCCGTGGCAGATATACGCTTCAGATAGTTTCGGGGTTATGAAGGTAGCCATTGTCCAGCAGAAGATGGTTTGTAATTCGATACATGCCGGATATACGGAGTGGCAAAAAGAACACGGTTTGCCGACCTTCAACGTCATAAATAAAGAAACTGGAGCTGGTACAGCCATAGCAGAAGGTAATTTTAAATATTTTGAAACATGGACAACCCTGGAGATTAAAAGAAGTGATCTATGTATCCCCGCATGGACATTAGATGGCTATATTAACCGCATAATAGCAGCGCAAAATAAACCAGACCGCATAAAGGAAGCAATTACCGAAATCAAAGAAAGAACTGACAGGACGTTCAGCGCCAACCAGTTATTCAGGGAAGCAAAAGAAAATAAGCTGATTATTAGTTTCAGCAAACCAACACAAACCTTACAGTACGTTCAAATGGACTTGCCAAAACATGAGCATGAGTTAATCACATGCAAGCCGCTGCAAAATGCAAAACTAATAATTCCTAAATCCCGCACAGCCCTATCCGATGTCCAGGAAGTATATAGATCTGTTGATGAAAAAATCTATCCAGTTCTAGAAGGGCAATCGTTGATTGATATTACAGACCTTCACAAGAAAAAAACAAAAATCAGAGCGTGGAATATTCTCGCTAAATGCAAAGGTGGTAACGACCTTATTGTAAGTAGTTGTTACCGGTATTCACCTGCCAGAGAAGGTGGAGAATACAATGCACTTACGGACTGGCTAACAAAACATAACCTTCCCACTTCAGAGCTAATGATCGATGAACCAGACTACTTTGATGCTAAGTTCTTAAACGGAATGTGGGCTGTTTATCTTGTTGATGGAAATTTTATAGAGTTGGAAATTCTTGATCTTTTTATCCCCTGGTTTTCGCTAGAGCAGTTTATTCAGAGCCTTAAGGACGAACTACCAGAACCCAGTACACCTAAGTACGGCAGCCATGCAGAGTGGAATGGCAAAAAAGTAAAACCGACAACAAAGGAGAAATACCAGCGCTGGCAATCTGCCGTTGATGAGATGAGCGAAAGCAGACCGCAGTTATCGCATTCCGCAATATGCACCCGTATCGCAGGTGGATTTAATGCTTCTCCAGAAACAATTAGAAAGAATACTAAGCTCCCAACCACCTGAAAAGATTGAAAATAATTAGTTAATTGGGATAATCCCCCAACTCCCCCAATTCCCCCAATTCCCCCAATTCCCCCAATTCCCCCAGCTTTCCACGCCAAACTTGCTCCGAGTATTTCAGTCAATCTCAATCTATACGGAGCCACTATGCAAATTACATCTGAAAAAATCGCAGAAATTAAAGCCCAAATTGTCGAGGCATTGGACCTACCACACACACCCGTAAATATTACGCCCGAGCAAACGGGAGAGGTTCTCAACACATCGACTAACACCTTAGCAGTCTGGCGAACTACAGGCCGCTACAATCTTCCCTACACAAGAATTTCGAGACGCATTGCCTATCCGCTAGATGGAGTCGCCGAATTCCTATTGAGGCGTACAGTTAGCAATACAGGGCAGGAGGTGGCGTAATGACCAGTGAAAGCATGGCCGCCCTGCCCGGACGGCCAAAAAATACTAATCGCGCTGGCCATTATAACCCACACGCTCGAAAGTTGCCGCCTTTTGGCAAACATGCTGTTGAATATCTAAAAGCAAATGGCCCGCCTGCAAATTCTGTATGGATAGCTTCAGGTTACGGTTTCTGGGGCAACCCTTTTACCTTCGCAAAATACTGCAACACATTTCAAGACAGGATTGGGCTTGTATACCCGGATGAGCTATCGCCTGAATACTATGTTTGGCCGGTTGCAGATTGCGAAGTTTTAGCCTGGATGCATGACGTGCCTGATTCAACGGCTCTGGAGCTATCTACAGCATTGGTGCGCGATGGTGCGCGTAGCGTTCGCATTATACAGCAGACGGGGTGTCAGACCTCAATGGCTGTAATTCAAAGGGGAAATAGCCAATGCTGCATGACCAGGTGATTCCTATATCGCAGAGTGAATTCAAACCGTATGACCCTATAAAGCTCACACGTCCGACAGTAGCCGAGTTTGATTCAGACATGCTACCAGAAGCCTTTAAAGCTTATGTTGAGGATTGCAGTTATCGGATGCAATCACCACCGGATTTTATAGCCGTGGCCCTAATGGTTGCATTATCGGCTCTAGTCGGGCGCAAGGTTGCCATCCACCCAAAGCAATTAGATTCTTGGCTTGTCGTGCCGAACTTGTGGGGCGCGATAGTCGGGAGGCCGTCCACCATGAAAAGCCCGACGCTGAGCGAGGCATTGAAATTCGTGGCTGCGCTTGAAGCATGCGCGAAGGAGGACTTCGATAGGGCCATGGCTGCTTTTTCAGACGATTCAGTGTTACACGACTTGCAGGCAAAAAATGCAAAAAAGGACGCCGAGAGGGCTGTAAAGGCTGGTGAGCAGGATGAGGCCAAGAAAATAATACAAGCGGCGTCAAAATCCACACCTCAAGAGCCGATGCGCCGCCGCTATAAAGTAAATGATTCAACCGTTGAAAAGCTCGGAGAATTACTGAACGAAAATCAGAATGGGTTGCTCGTAGTCAGGGACGAAATCACAGGCCTGCTGAAGACGCTGGACAAGTCCGAAAATGCAGCCGCTAGAGCATTTTACCTTGAAGGCTGGAACGGGGATCAGGCATTCACCTATGACCGTATCGGGCGCGGTACGGTTGATATCGAGGCTGTCACATTGTCCATTATTGGAGGTATTCAGCCAGGAGTGCTGAAACCTTATATTGCTGGCGCCATCAACGGAAGTGTAGGTGATGACGGTTTGCTGCAACGCTTTCAGTTGTTAGTGTATCCAGATGCGTGCAAGCAGTGGAAATATGTGGACAAAGCCCCTGACAGCGCCGCTATTAAACGGGCTAATGATGTTTTCGCCCGTGTTGATAGTATGAGTCATGCATCCCAATTAAAAGTCAGGTTTACATCCAAAGCACAGCCGATTTTTATTGAATGGCTATCCGAGCTGGAGGGCAAGCTTAGGGCTGGTAACTTGCATCAGGCAATCGAGTCGCACCTTGCAAAATATCGGAGCCTTGTACCTTCTTTGGCCCTTCTGATTCAAATCGCCGATAACCCCGATAAATCCGCTGAAAATGTCGATAAAGTTTCTTTGTTGAAGGCTTGTGACTGGGCGGATTACCTTGAGTCCCATGCAATGCGAATCTACGCGATGGGCATACAAGGTGACAGCGCAAACGCGCTTCTGATATCTAGCCGATTCGATAAGCTTGGGGGCGATTTCACCAGGCGCGATATTCAGAAGCGTGATTGGTCAGGATTAAAAGACACAGACGCTATTCAGAACGCCCTTGATTTGCTGGTGGCTCACGGGTATCTGAAGATGGCTGACGAGGTAATCCAAAAAACAGGCGGCAGGCCGTCACTTCCGAGTTATGCCATTAACCCGGATGCAATCTGATGGGCAGGTGGTTAGCAAGGGTGGACAAAGGCAATCCAGATAAGTGTGAAAAAAAACCAGAAAGGCCCCTGTTCACTACCGACGAAACCGACAAAACCCCTTTAGTAGGTTTAGTCGGTGCCAAACCGGGGGTATTCAGAAAAAAAACACTAATCCAGAAAGTCATTGCAGCAAGAGATTTTCACGACTAGAGCGGGATTCGGTAAATAAATGGCTCGACTACATCGGTGAGACTAACCCGGATATCAGAGCCGAGGTCATATCCGACTGTGAAACGAATCAAGAGAAAAGAGACTTCTTTCTTCAACAAGCCGAAGAGATACCACCACAGAAGCCAGAAAATGCAAGTCCGGTTAAATGCGAAAACTGCCAGAACTTCAAAAAACAATCGGACCATAGCTTTCTCGGTGACTGCAATGCAGGCATGAAACCTAACCCGGCTGGATTCTGGTTAACTGATACCAGGTTGTGTGATAAATTTGCACGAATAGTTTCATGGCGTGATTATCTAACAGGCAATGCACCTCAGGAGCGGTTAAATCGCCAGCCCGAAGGCAACGATGTTTATATCACCGATTCAGGTGCCGAGCTTGATGTCGGCGAGTTGCTGGACAAGCTGGTTTTCGTCTGTCACGGCCGAATAGTCACACCATTGGACATAGGTAAGCATCTAACTCAAAGCCAGCTTGATGACTGGCACAACGGCGATCTGTCGAGTAGTGATTTAAAACTGATCGCCGATAAACTGGATGGACTATGAGCCTTGCATATCCTTGCGGCTTATCGTCCCTGATAGCACCTTAAATTATTTTTTTGACACGAGATATTAATATGAGTAAAGACTTACAGGCACAGATAGAAACACTCACGGCGGATAACGCAACTCTGAGGACGCAAGCGAACGAGCTTAAGGTTGAGGCTGAGATAAACGAGTTCTACAGAGCAGGCGAGCCTAAAAACGGCATGCGGCGTGTAGTGAAAACATTAGCTCGTGAGTGCATTGACTTCGGTGATGGGACAGGTAGCCCTAAATTCACTGACAGTGCAGGTAATCGGCTGCACAGTATTCACCGCGTAAAAGACTGGCTTAATCAGGTGAGCACCATCGAAGGGATTGATGTATCGCCGATAGCTAAAGCTGACAACACCAGCCAGCCCACGCGGCTATGCAAGTCTAATATGAGTGAAGGTGAAAAGGCAGAGTATAAGAAGACGCACGGTTACCCTGCTTACAATGCCCTACCGTATGCTGACATAGTATAAAACAAGCCCCTATATTACTGGTGTCATCTATACTGCATGCTCTGCCCTACTGCGGGTTAGCGGCTCTAGGGGACACCAGAAATTCAGGCAGAAACTGAAAACATACGGCTTTTTTGAACCAGTAGTAGTTCCAGTGGGACTACTACTGACTATGATGCCTATATAATGCACTACCGTATATGGACAGATAACTCTGCAAAAGCAGAACAATAACAGGTGGATGATGGCGAAATTTAAAAAAGGGCAATCAGGCAATCCCGCCGGACGAAAGCCAGGCACCAGCAAGGCGTCAAAGCTTCGAGAGTCTATCGCCGAAGATTTACCGGGTATTATAAAATCATTGGTGAATGCTGCGAAGGATGGCGATACAGCGGCGGCTAAGCTATTACTGGATCGGGCCATACCTGCACTAAAACCACAGTCATTAGAAGTTAGTTTGCCACTGCCTGATAAAAGCCCTACAGAATCAGCTCAAGCTATTGTTGATGCCGTGGGTGCTGGTGTTATCTCGGCAGATGTAGCGCAGTCCATGCTGTCAGGACTTGCCAGCCTGGTTAAAATTCAAGAGGTGGACGAACTATTGCAGCGTGTAACAAAGCTTGAGAATGAACTTACACCTAAACCGTAAAATATAGGCAGATACTAACGATGACGATTGAACAAAGAATATCAGTACTTGAGAGTCAACGCCGGGCACACACGCCGGTAGTGCTGAACATGACTGACGAAGAAATTTTCAAGAAGTATGAAGCCACGCGGCCCGGCCAGGCGAATGCACCAAAAGGGGACCCAGAACTGAACGCGCTAATGGATTCAATGAGTGTAGAAGAGGTATTTCAGTTTTACATGGACACGAAGGACACACCATCAGCGTGGCGATATATTGCAGGCCTGCACTATAGCGCTAACCTGAATAAACGTTAACAGAATTTGAGACGTGAAAAAAATGATTGAAAAACGGATCGAAGCACTTGAAGCGCAAACTCAAAATGAACACCTAATTATTGTTAGCAGTTATGTAGAGCCGGACGGCACAGAGTCACCAGTAGCTGGTTTCACTCTATCCAATGGCGAGAAAATTAACCGGTTGCCAGGCGAAGATATCCTTACCTTAGAAGAACGGGCAATAAGCGCCGCAAGAGCCGTTAATCCACTTAACAGCGTATCGGCCATACACCCAATCTGAATCCGGTACCCTGTCAACCGGTAGTGGTTCCACTGGGTCCACTACCGGATACAATGGTGGCACAGCACCTGGGGTAAGCAAAAACACTTGTGGTAATGTTGCCACAAGTGAAGGCAAAACTCGCGACAAGGTGGCTGATAAATCCGGGATATAAGGCCGGACTGTAGACAAGACGAAACCGAACCCCGTTTGCACGTGCCGTGCTTGCGCTGTTGCTTGAGCCTTTGATTAAGGCGCAGGCTAAAGATAGGCAGGGGAAGAGGCATGATTTGGAACATTGTGGCAACATTACCACAATGTCTAGTGGCAAAACCCGCGACAAAATAGCGGACAAAGGCGGCCTGGGTTTATTTAGCCCTTCAGTCTTTGCGCTTTTTCAACTAGCATCTGTAAATCATCCAGCAATTGTAGGGCAACTGACAGCATCGCAAAAATATCGTTACGGTCAATGCTCTTACTACCATCGCTACTGATAAGACAATTCAAAATTGATTTAATTTGAAGAACTCGGATTTCGACATTATTCAGATAGGTGGTAATATTGTCAGTAGTCATGATATTTACTCTAGGTTAGTAAGTGTTGTGGTTAGTGTCTTGTTGGTGTTAGTAGCACCTTCAAGGCATGATTATATTGTGGCTACATATTATTATAATGTCAATAAATAATTGTAGCTACAAACTAAATAAATTAGAATGCTTGGTTATGAATGATGAAACCAAGAAGAAACGAGGCAGGCCAATTGGCTCGATTTCAAATAATCCAGCTTCCGTTACTATCCCTAGAGTGAGAGTTACACCTGAAAAATTGACCGCGTACAAACAAGCAGCCAAGGATTCAGGATCAAGCTTTTCAGAGTGGGTTAGACGTGTTCTGGATAAGGCAGCGAAGTAAATTCCAGTAACAAAAGCCGCAATAGTTAATGCCATGCAAGCTATGGATATTTGTTAGTACCAAACTCGAATGCGTGTATTAGGATTTTAGAAATATATAAATCATTATATATAGAGTAAAAATATGGGGCATGTTACATCTCTTTACCCTTTATTTTTGCTTTCTACACACATAATTTGCTAAATCGCCCTTATTAGAGCCTTGCACAAGATCGAACCATTTTGTTGGTTTTGTCTTGATTGCTGAAGGTGATTTTTCACTATAGCCAAGTTCCCGCATTTTCATCGTTTCACAATTTATTTCTGTCTTTGTGTAGCCAACGTAGGACACACCTACACGCTTGTAAAGTGTGGTAGTGATATTGCCATTTTTCTCCATCTTTAATAGATAATACTTACCTTTATCTTCAGGCATACTTCGTGGAATGAGTGTTTCAGCATGAGCCACAACCAAACTATTTGCAGCTATTAATATCACCATGATAAGTGTCATATTGCCTGTTTTCATGTTTAGTCTCTATAAGTAGCTAACTAACACTTTATAAGAATTTTCTGTATCATCCTTTCCATAGTGGAGTAATCCTTCGTCCTGTGTACGTTTTGCACAGTTATCCGATTTTCCCACGCCTGCATTTTGTCCCATGCAAGGGTATATCCTTTCTCAATCGCAAGCTGTGAAATAAAGGCTCTTTGAGTTCTGCCATTGCCTTCGGGAAACGGATGTATTTGATTAATTAACCCTAAGTACCTTGCAAGACGCTTAATCGTAGTTGTCTCGTACCAGTCCTTTAGTGGCCTGCACTCTTCAATTTCCTTGTGGACAACTGTTGAGAAAAAATGTGCAATATCTTCGGCTTTGGTGAATATGTCATCCTCAAGCTTCATGTCATAAGATCTTGTCTGACCTGCCCAGTCATAAGCATCTTGAAACAAAAATTTATGGATTGAGCAAAGGTGATTCAGATCGAAGTTTCAGCGTATGCCCGTATGTTCAAGTAGAGCGTCTGGGCTATTTTGGAATTGTTGGAAATACCGAACAAGTTGGAAATACCGCCTGGCCGTCAACATGCTTTCATATTGAGTCCACTTCCTGACATCCGATATATCTGGAATATTCCTGTAGACGTTAGTATCTGGATATTTCTCTGGATCAGTCAATCTCTTCAAGGAGTTTCAGGAATTCAGAAGTAGTGAGTCCTTCTACAAGGGAGATTTCAAGAATTTCGCGCATTTGTGGGGTAAATTTAAAACCTTCAAGGCTCACACTGCCAATCGCTTGATTAAGGGCCATCTCTTGAGATTTTGACATTTTCAATCACCAATTTGTGGAAAGCGATATCGGTGATTGCAACCCTTAACAGCTTATTCATTACCACCGAATTTGAAAGCAATGCTAACAGCTCCGAATCTTACCAAAATACCCTTGAATCTATCCCGCAGGTAGCACATAGGTAGCTTTTAAAAATTCTCTAAAATCCAATTACGCCCTAACTATTTGATTTTATTGGTGCCGGCACCAAGAGTCGAACTCGGGACCTACTGATTACAAGTCAGTTGCTCTACCAACTGAGCTATGCCGGCACTGTTTTTCATAAAGCGGAGATTTTAGGGAATCTTCTCCAGCAAATCAACGTCTATTCACATAATTTATTTTAACCACCGTTCACAGAAGCGGTATTTCGATAATAAATTTACTCATATCTGACAACTGTTTCATTGACGTCTGACAGAAACATCTCCCGATGAGAATCGTTGCACCTTCCCACCAACTTGAACGATTAACTCTCCGGTTTCCGATATGCCCTGTGCCATTCCGATGATGTCATTGTCGGCCAGAAGAACTTTTACTTCTCTACCCGCTAAGTAGTCCAGCAGTTGCCATTGATGCAAGAAACCATGTAAGCCTGATGCTATATAGTTTTTATAGTTTGTTAACATCCTCCCCAGAATTGCACCAATAATTTGATTGCGCGAGGGGGGATTGGTGCATAAATCTTGTATACTTGTCACTTTTTGCCCATATGCCAACGAGTTATCTATGGTTTTATAGTTAATTCCTATACCTGTAACCGCACGGCAATCGTAGTTCGAATTTCTCACAACCTCTATTAACAGCCCAACCATCTTGGCATCATCGACGATAATGTCATTGGGCCATTTCAGATAGCACTGCAGACCTGTCAGTTCACGTAATACCGTTGCCACTGATATACCGGCGACCAGACTCAGGCCCACCAATTCGGTAGCAGGTTGATTGAAATAATTAAGCACCGAGAAGCTGATATTTCCTGGTGAGGAAAGCCATGTTTTCCCTCGTCTTCCCACCCCTGCGGTTTGCCAATCCGCCGTCACTGCCCAGGTTTGTGATTTTTCGTAATCTTTCGCTTTGGCCGTCAGAAATTTATTGGTTGAATCAATTTTTGAAAAAACATCGAGACGAAATGCTTCATCCGTATAGGCTGAAGCGTATTCCACTATTTTACCGTTATCAAGCATTCCCATACATCTCAAGATCGCACTTGGGGGCTGGACAACCAGTTATTACATTGCTCTTGGCCCATTTCTGAGACGGTTAAATAGCAGGTATCCTGAGAAGCTGCTTCCAGTTTCATCTCAAGCTGATAAAGCATGTCATATCGAAAATAATGAAACGTAATTGTATCACCCTTACAACGCCTGATAAGGTAAGCATCCAGCGCTTCTTGATTGCTCGCCTCACCGTCTACCGCAATGACTATATCGCCTGCACTAAGCCCGGATTTTTGTGCTGCACCGTCATCGAATACATGCGTAATTTCCAATCCTTTGGGATGTTCTTTGGTACGAATCCCCAGGGTAAGTGGCTCACGCTTATGTTGTAAGGCTTCTCCGCCCATGTCCGATTGAGATTTTGCAGCACGCCATTGTAAATCCACACCTACCTGCGAGAGTAATGCCTGTAATGGTAAGTCACGAGTACTGCGGACAGCTTGATTAAAAAATTCGGTCAGCGGTTTTCCCAGTAAATCAGTAGCGGTTTGCTCTATTTCAAGCTCTCCAACCCCATTACCTGTATCTTGCCAGCGCTGCCATAGCCTCTTCATCAAATCATCGAGACTCACGCTTCCGCCGGATTGTCTGCGCATTTCACAATCCAACAATAATGCAACTAACGCCCCTTTGACATAGTAACTGACAATCGCATTTGGTGCATTTTCATCCTGTTTGTAAAACTTGCTCCAGGCATCAAAGCTGGACTCAGCAATTGATTGTTTTAACCGCCCCTTGCCTCTGTAAACACGTGTAATGGTTTTACCTAAAAGCGTCAGATAGCGCTGTTGGTCAATCAAGCCACATCGCACCAGTGCAAGCTCATCATAATAGGAAGTTATACCTTCAAATGCCCAAAGTAACTGTGTATAGGATTCGTTATTAAGTTGATAGGGCACAAAAACGGCAGGCTTTATGCGCTTGACATTCCAGGTATGAAAATATTCATGACTGCAAAGCCCCAGAAATTCCAGGTAATCATCGTTTATATCAACCGTCTTTTTAGCTGGCAGATGTTTTCTTGAAGCTAACAGGCTGGTTGAGGCTCGGTGTTCAAGACCACCGTAGCCTTTGCCAACAATCATAACTAAAAACAAGTATCTATCCATAGGCGCAGGTTCAGCAAAAAAACGGATATGGTGTTCACAGATAATCTTCAAATCGCTACCTAAACGATCAAGATCAGCATCAAACTTACCTGTAAGTACAACATCATGTGGCACACCACAAGCATCAAAGGTGATGCGGGTGAAACAGCCCATCTCTACGGGATGGTCTATCAGTTCATCATAGTTTGACGCACTAAACTTACCAAATCCATTTTCATCAATTTCTATCGGAGTCAAGCTGGATGCGAGTTTCCAACCGTTATGGCGCTTGCCATCGGGTGCCAGTATTTCCACTGATATTGGCTGATCCTGCGTGCCTTCGACAGATAAAAACACACTGGTCCCATTAAAAAAACCATGTACGTTATCAAGATGCGCGGCACGCACCGAGAGATCCCAGGCATAAACCTCATATTCCAACATCAATGTTCCAGGAACACTTTCGGCTTGCCAGTGGTTTTTATCAAGTTTTACAAGATTTACAGGCTTTCCGTCGTCAGTACTGGCGCGAATTTGCACGATATTGCGGGCAAAATCCCTGATCATGTAACTACCTGGAATCCAATTCGGTAAGCTGAATATTTGCCCTGACCCGACTGGATCATTGAGCAATAGCTTTACTTGAAACAAATGAGCATTTGGGTCCAGTGGTTTTATTTGATAAAAAATCATTTTATCTCCATTAAATTTAGATTGATTCTGCTGACCGATAAATTATGTCTATTACCTCACGTTTATCTCTCTGCGGCAATTAATTAGATCAGGTATACTATCTGGTTACCTTCTTACTTAATTACCTGGGTTTTTTCGCGATGTCCACCACCAATACCCCATCCTTCGATTCGATGGATCTGCTGCCTTCCGTTATAAAAGCTGTTGAAAACTTGGGTTATGAGCAGCCTTCACCCATTCAGGCCGCTGCAATTCCGCCCTTGCTGGAAGGCAATGATCTGTTGGGACAAGCGCAAACCGGAACAGGTAAAACTGCAGCTTTTGCATTACCACTTCTTACCCATTTGGACCAAGACAGCAAGCATACTCAGGTGCTGGTGCTTACACCTACACGCGAGCTTGCAATTCAGGTCGCCGAAGCATTCCAGACTTACGCACAGGGAATGAAAAAATTTCATGTGTTACCTATATATGGCGGACAGGCTTATGGAATCCAACTCAAACACTTGCGCCAGGGCGCCCAAATTGTGGTTGGCACACCAGGGCGGGTTATGGACCACATCCGCAAAGGCACACTAAAACTGGACCAACTCTCAGCACTTGTATTGGATGAGGCCGATGAAATGCTGCGTATGGGGTTTATCGACGATGTAAAATGGATTCTCAGTCACACACCAGACACCCGACAGACAGCGCTTTTCTCAGCCACAATGCCGAGTGTCATTCGTAAGGTTGCACAGGCATATTTAAACAATCCTGTTGAAATCAAAATTGCGGGAAAAACCTCAACCGCGACAACTATTCGGCAACAGTATTGGCAAGTCAGCGGTTATCACAAACTTGATGCGTTAACTCGAATTATTGAAGTCGAAGAATTTGATGCCATGCTGGTATTTGTGCGCACTAAAAATGCAACGACAGAAGTAGCAGAAAAATTACAGGCACGTGGCTACAACTGTGCAGCACTAAATGGCGACATGACACAAAGCTTGCGCGAAGCAACGATTGAAAAACTTAAAAAAGGTCGGTTAGACATATTAGTCGCTACTGACGTGGCAGCACGTGGGCTTGATGTGAAACGTATCAGCCATGTCATTAATTTCGATATTCCTTACGATGCTGAAGCTTACACACATCGGATAGGGCGCACAGGACGGGCCGGTCGTAGCGGAGATGCCATTTTATTTATTACCCCACGTGAACAGCGATTGTTGAAATCAATAGAGCGCGCGACTAAACAGCCGATTGAAGCATTTAAAATGCCCTCTACCGATGAAATCAATCAGCAACGCATTACTAAATTTAAAGACAAGCTCAATACTATTATTGCAAGCCAGGATCTTGAATTTTTTACCACCTTAGTTTCAGATTATCAACACGAACAAGGCGTTGACTCTCTGCAAATTGCAGCCGCTGCAGCTCTTTTAGCACAAGGTGATGAACCGTTATTACTACCAGAGCCATCGAAACGAGCAGATCAATCCAAAAAACAAAATGACCAATCAAAAAGAGAACGCAATCCCGACAAGCCCAGCTATAGAAACCGGGAGCAAAATAAACAGCCTTCATTGCTTGCAATTGCACTTAAGGAATTTCCTGATATCCCAATGGCGCGTTATCGTGTCGAGGTGGGATATAATGATGAAGTTCGCCCTGGTTCCATCGTTGGTGCCATAGCAAACGAAGCGGATATCGACAGCTGTTATATCGGTCAGATTGATATATTTGATGATTTTACTACGGTTGATTTACCCTCTGAAATGCCGCGGGAGATTATGAAAATCGTGTCAAATGCACGGGTCTGCGGAAAACGTTTAAATATTAAGCTGATGACAGATAAACAGGTCAGCAAAAACAGCTACCCAAAAACAAAGCCATCAATCCGAAAAAAATCAGGCTCACCTACATCAGTAAAAGCAAATAACAATAAGAAGAGAAAAGTCACTTCAAAAACAAAAATAACTAAAAATAAATCTGCCAGTTCTGTTAAAAAACAAGAAGCCTCACAGCTATGAATGGGAACACAGAGAACTGTGTTTATATTTATATAAGAGGCTGGCAAACATGGCCCCTAAATGATGGAAAAGTCTAACTATAAGTCACCCCCCACTGAGGGACCCTGTGATAACACAGATCCTGCCAGTGTAATAGTTCCACTAGCGTCAATTGCAACGCAGCTTCCTGTTGTGCCCGATCTATTTTCCTACCGCAAATATTGGCCGTACAAATTTGGACCTGCGCCGATTCTTCCTATGTCACGTACAGAGATGGATGAGCTGGGCTGGGATAGCTGCGATATTATAATCATTACTGGCGATGCCTACGTAGATCACCCGAGTTTTGGTATGGCTGTGATGGGGCGACTACTGGAAGCGCAGGGGTTCCGGGTTGGTATTATCGCACAACCAGATTGGGACAGCACCAGCGACATTGCTCGCCTCGGCAAGCCGAATCTGTTTTTTGGAATTACCGCTGGAAATATGGATTCGATGGTTAATCACTACACCTCTGATCGCAAACCCCGTTCGGATGATGCTTACACACCTGATTCAAAAGCCAGACAACGACCAGACCGCGCTGTCACTGTGTACAGCCACTTAGTACGTGAAGCATTTGCAGAGATACCATTGGTGATTGGCGGCATAGAGGCCAGCTTACGTCGAGTAGCTCACTATGACTATTGGGACGAGAATGTCCATCAATCAATACTACCAGAATCCAAAGCAGATCTATTGCTTTTTGGAAATGCAGAACGAGCGATTGTAGAGGTAGCTCATCGATTGGCCGCTGGAGAGCATATCGGAACCATCCGAGACCTACGTGGCAGCGCCTTTATACGAAAAGACATACCGCAAGGATGGACAGTTCTTGATTCCAGTAAAATTGATACGGGCAATACTACTGTCGCAGCGCGATCCAACCCTTATGCAATGGCTAACGTACGTCCTTGCGAGGGCGAGAACAAAGGCGCTATGCGTATCGTGCGCATGAATCAACGACCACGGGACTTGGAACGTAATAAAACGGTGATCCGCCTACCCTCGTATGAGCAAATTAAAAACAATAAAATACTCTACGCTCATAGTTCCAGAGTCTTTCATCTGGAAACCAACCCTGGAAATGCCCGTGCGTTGGTGCAACTTCACGGCAAACAGAATGTTTGGTTAAACCCGCCTCCAATCCCTTTAACATCTGATGAATTGGATAGCGTTTATGAACTACCTTTCACGCGAAATCCGCATCTCGCCTATGGCAATGCAAAAAATCCAGCCTGGGAAATGATTCGATTTTCAGTCAATATCATGCGTGGGTGCTTTGGTGGATGTACTTTTTGCTCAATTACTGAACACGAGGGTCGAATTATTCAAAGCCGCTCAGAAGATTCGATAGTACGTGAGGTAGAAATGATTCGAGACACGGTCAAAGGATTCACCGGCAATATCTCTGATTTGGGTGGGCCCACTGCCAATATGTATCGTTTGCAATGCAAAGATCCGAAAATAGAATCATCATGTCGCAGATTAAGTTGTGTTTATCCTGGAATATGCTCAAATCTGAACACAGATCATAAACCGCTAACTCGACTGTATCGGCGTGTTCGCGGAATCACGGGTATAAAACGTGTATTTATTGCATCAGGCTTGCGTTATGATCTTGCAGTACAAGACCCCGAATACGTAAAAGTGTTAGTAACACATCATGTCGGCGGATATCTGAAGATCGCCCCCGAACATACACAAAGCGGCCCTCTGTCAAAAATGATGAAACCTGGAATTGCCAGTTATGACCGTTTTAAGGAGATGTTTGAAAAATTTTCCAAACAAGCTGGTAAACAACAATATCTTATTCCATATTTTATATCTGCTCATCCAGGAACCAGCAATGAAGATATGCTGCAACTTGCATTATGGTTAAAGCGCAATAATTTCCGTCTGGATCAGGTACAGGCATTTCTACCCACACCGCTCGCATTGGCAACAGCCATGTACCACAGTGGTAAAAATCCGCTGAAGAAAGTCAACAAGGAGTCTGAGCAAATCGAAGTAATTCGTGATGCCCGACAACGACGATTACATAAAGCATTCCTGCGCTATCACGACCCTGAAAACTGGCCGCTAATCCGTGAATCTCTCAGACAAATGGGTAAAGCTTATCTTATTGGCAATGGCAAAAAACATTTACTACCGAGCTGGCAACCTAAAAACAGCAAAGCAGGCGTAGGCAAGTTTAGAAACGGACATAAGGCTATGAATCAGACAAAATCATTCGCCCGACCGACAAAGCCTGGCTTACGTTCATCAACCACTCGCGTTAACAGAAAAAAATAACGGGCATAGCCTCTTAAGTAACGGACAAGTATCGACTTCAAATTGGTGCTGAGCGTCTCAAACAAACGAGTAGGCTGCAATAAATGAAATAGGTTAGCTCTGCATTTTTTTCAATCGCGCTAGCAAACTGGATGTATCCCATCTACCTCCCTGCATGTTTTGTACATCAGAATAAAATTGATCAACAAGTGCGGCAACTGGCAGACTTGCTCCGTTTTTGCAAGCTTCATTTAATGCAATGCTCAAATCTTTACGCATCCAATCGACAGCAAAACCAAAGTCATACTTATCATCTGCCATGGTCTCATAGCGATTCTCCATTTGCCAGGATTGTGCGGCACCTTTTGAAATAGCGGCTATAACTTCACGTGGATCAAGACCCGCGCACTGGGCAAAGTTAATTCCTTCTGCCAACCCCTGCACCACACCTGCAATACATATCTGATTGACCATTTTTGTTAGCTGCCCAGCACCAGAACCTCCCATTAACAATACAGATTTTGAAAAAACCTCTATCACTGACCGAACCTTATCGAAAGCTTGTTTGTCCCCACCAACCATCACAGATAACTGCCCATTTTCAGCGCCCGCCTGCCCCCCGGACACAGGTGCATCAAGAAAAGAGAAGCCTTGTTGCTTTGCAACACCGTACAATTCACGAGCAATGTCAGCAGATGCGGTGGTAAGATCAACAAAAACACTTCCTTTGCTTATTGCAGAAAATGCCCCATTCTGACCTATCGTAATGCTGCGCAAGTCACTATCATTTCCAACACAGGCAAGAATAATATCAGCACCGCGCACTGCCTCCATAGGAGCCTTAAATATCTGCCCCTTGTAGGCTTGCAACCATTTCTGAGCTTTAGAGAATGTTCGGTTGTAAACGCGAAGGTCAAATCCCGCATTAGCAAGGTGTCCTGCAGTCGGATAACCCATTACACCAAGCCCAAGAAATGCAATTGTTGTTGTCATTGTTATACCTCTTTCAAATAAAGCCTAATAAATAATTAACCCGGCTTTTATACATCACTTGCGATAAAATTTGCTAAATTGTTGATCATATAAGCTGATCGCTAGATGGGTAGACTATTTTTATTGACCCTATAATACAATTATGGAATAAAAAAACTCGTCTACGAAGTGGTAACATTAGTCCCTTTTTCAGATACTTTAATCGCAGAGGATTCAAGCTCACTGATCCGTGTCTTCAAAATAACTTTTTCTCTTGCCCATCCTTGTTTCTCCTCAGCGAAACGAAAATAAGTTTCACTAAGTTCTTTTTTTACCAAAGACAGGTGTTCAACTTTTCGCTTTTCGTTAATCAACGCATTACGTAATATAAAAGGGCTATCTTCACCACGCATTTCGCTGTCCAGCTCCAATGTTGAATCCATATCCAACTCACCACCATCATTATCGAACTCCTGTATCCGGCTTTGCATTTCTTCACGTAGCGGCAAAACTTTTTGCAAACTGTTCTGTAGCTGTTCGACTTCTCGCTGTTTTTGGGTTTTAAATACAATGTAATTACGTTGCAGGCTGATTAATTTGTTTTCAGCAGCCTGCATACGCACTTGATAGTCTTCGGTTCTCTGAGATTGCTCGCGTACTTCAAAACCACGTTCTTCAAGTGATTTCTGCAAAGCGGCATGTTGTAAATCTATGCCTTTTTCAGCTTCTTGAAGCTCTATCTTTAATTGTTTGATGTATCTATCTCGTCCTTGCAATTTAGCCTCAGCTTTCTCCTTATAAGCCCATATTTGTTTTTGCGCTTTTATTTTTCTCAGAAACCAACCCGCCAAGCCACCAAGAATAGCGGCAACTAAAATACATACCAAGGCGTTGCTTAAAAGGTTATTCATTAGCCATTCTCTTCGAGAACTTCTATTCTCCGGTTTTTTTGTCGACCCTCTCGACTGCTGTTACTGGCAATAGGCTGAGTATCTCCATAGCCTTCGACTTTTAAGCGACTACTATCGATACCTGACTCCACCAGATAATCCCTCACAGATGTCGCTCGTAATCGACTCAGATAAAGATTAGCTTCGGGGTTACCCGTAGAGTCAGTATGACCAGCTATGGTGATCCGTAAATTGGGGTTATCAAATAATCTGTTCACCAATTTATTTAAAGCATCAAAACTTTCAAATGAAATGTCTGCAGAATTGTAGGAATAGCTTACAGCCAATACTTCAGGCACGGAAACTATAGAAATATCATGAGGAATATTCTCTTCTTCTGGGGATAATTTTTTAGGAACGTTTATAGTCAACGCATCTTTTAGTTCCCATTCGTCTTCAAATAGCCCTTCAATTAGTTTCAGTTTATCCTTTTTTTGTTCATGATCTATCACATCTCCAGAAATTTCAGCAATTCCAGGCTCAACCTTCAAATACAGCTCAGATTGGCCATTACTCTCCCATAGTGTTTTTAGCACACTGGGCAGCTTATCCATCCATTGTGGTGTTTCCTGTGATTGGGCTGTACGTTCAACTTTATAGATAAGTGTTCCGTGGTCATATTTTTCTTGCAACAAACGCCAAACAGCTGAGTCATCCACATTAGCAGAGAGTTTTGCTTCAAATTTTGCACGCTCGCCAGACAAGCTAAGCGCCATGGTTTGGGGTTCAGGTTCAGGTTCAGGTTCAGGTTCAGGTTCAGGTTCAGGTTCAGGTTCAGGTTCAGGTTCAGGTTCAGGTTCAGGTTCAGGTTCAGGTTGTGAAACTGGCAATAAAACTTCAGATTCGCTCAGATCAGCAGACATCGTCGGTTTGACTAAGAGATGTTTCTCCATAGAAGATGGTTCCAGTAGCGATGCAAACGCACCTTGAAACCCCATAGAGAATTGCTGCTGAATACTAAACCAGAGTAATAGTAACAATGCTATAAGTGACAGCATGACTATCGTCCATGACCAGGTATTTCGTTTGCTGCTCATCTATTCATTAACCTTTAAATTTCAGACAAAACCGCGCAGTAAAAGCACCCTTGTCTTTTAATACAATAAGTAACTTGATTTAATTAATGTAGATTGTAGTAAAAGAATGTGATGTTAAATCTAGAGAACGTATGAGACTTTTAATTGTCACCTGTCAACTTTTAAAGTCAAGGGAATTTTAGCATATTAGTGAGTCTAATCCATAAATAGGCTATTCAGGATATATTTTACGTGGGTAGGGGTTTTGCTGTAATTAGTTGTAACAATTTCTGCTGTTTTGTTTAAGTATACCTGCATTAAAGGCTACAATTTCATAGGAGTAATTCATTAAACAGATCACGAATCAGTAAATTAAATAGTTAACATTTCGGCTGGAGTTCAGGGTTTAAATCATAGGCTTACGGATAGAATAACAAGATTAATACTATGGCAATAACCCCACCATCAAATCTCTGGTATTCTCAACATGAAACCATACGATGGTAGACGTACTTTAGGTAATACAGTTATGAAACACAGCATTTTCTCTACCAAACTTCTTGCGTTGATTTTTCTTACATCAGGTCTGCTTAGCGCTTGTAATTGGGTTGATTCAACAGGTCGTCAATCTAACAATACACCCACTATAATTCTGGATGACGGCTCGCCATCTGACGGTTTCACAATGGCCATTAATGAAGAAGCAACAACCACGATTGACCCAAGTTCCAGCTCTGATGATGATGGCACCATAATCTCCTGGAGCTGGGATAAATCTCCAATTGCTGCCGGTGCACTTGATAGTTGTAGTGATATTGACGGTTTTAAGAGCGAATACGCACCTGATTCTCTCGAAGAAGCCTGTGCTGATACAAGCAATTGTGAATTAAAAGTAGTCACAGAAGAAATTGACAAAACTGAAGAAGAGATTGCTGCAGATGAACTCGGTGCACAAGAGAGTGGCTCTACCAATGAAATTTCTGACAAAAAAACGATCTTTACCATTAACATCCCAAAACTCAAAGCGCCTATTGGACTAACCTATCAAATTCAGGCAAAGGATAATGACGGGGGAACCGGCCTTGCCGAAGTTAATTTTTGCTTAATCGCAATCAATGAAGCACCAGAAGCTGTGAATGATCGATTTACAATTATTGAAGGTGAAGAAAAGATTGTTTCAGGGGATGACCCGCTGAATTTATTATCTAACGATAGCGATGATACTGATGTTACCAACAAACCGTTGAGTGTGTCTGAGATTCCGGTTAACGAGCCAACATTAGCCGAAAGCTTTGTTCTGGGAACAGACGGTGGATTTACATATTTCTACCCATCAGATCCAGCTCGGCCAGGTGGAGAGGAACAATTTGATAGCTTTATCTATACGCTCACTGATGGCATTCATAATACTGAAGCCGAGGTAACACTGCGTATTGTGTCAGTTGATGATCCACCGCTATTGACCAGCCCCATTCCTGATCAGATCTGGTTTGCGGGGATTAGTCAAAAATTTCCCTTTGCCGACCATTTCAAAGACCCTGAAGGGTCCACACTGGTTTTTTCTGAGACAAGTGGAACACTGCCCGCAAGTTATTCAATAGATGAGTTAAGTCAGGGTATACTTGTCGGCAAACCAGGCAAGGATGAAATCGGCAAGTATTCAATAAAACTCGCTGCCAGTGATGGAAACTCAATCACAGAAGATGATGTTGAGCTGGAGATCCTCGGTAACAAGCCCCCAACAATCAGTACTATTCCCGAACAAAAAGGATTTGTTGGTAAATCATTCAGCCTCGATCTCGCTGGTTTTGTAAAAGATCCAGAGAATCAACCACTGAATTATAGCATCAGCGGCCAACCCGCTTATCTCAAACTCAAGGGATCAAAAATTCAGGGAACCCCCACAACATCCGGTCAATCAACAATTAAAGTGTCTGCCAATGATGGTTTTAATGCTTCAGTATCCAAAAGCTTTAAGTTCACTGTCGTTAACAAAGCGCCAACGGTTAAACCGATTCCAGATCAAAATGTTAACTTGAACAAAAATTTTAACCTGGATGCGTCCAAGTTTTTTTCTGATCCTGAGGGTCAGAAACTCACTTACACATTGGAAGGTTCTGCAACGGCATATATTAAAATTGATAAAAACAGCGGAAAGCTAAGTGGCAAGATGGCTAAAGTGGGAAGCTTTCGTGCGAAAGTGACTGCTAGTGATGGCCAGCATTCGGTTAGTGATCAGTTTGATATAAGAGTGGCAAACCCCCCACCCGTTGTTAAATCTGCCATTCCCGATAAAACAACGACTGCAGGAACATCGTTTACATTTAACGTCGCACCGCATTTTTCTGATCCAAACGGTGATAAGTTAACGTTTAAAGCCGCTGGCCTGCCAGCTTCGGGATCATTGAAAATGAGTTCAGCGGGCGTCATTAGTGGCTCAACAAGCGCGTCTGATGTTAAAAAACATTCCATCAAAGTAACAGCTTCAGATGGTTCTGGTGCTGTCAGCGATACTTTTTCCCTTACCGTTAAAGCGAGTAATCGTCCACCTAAATTGGACAAATCGGCTGGCAATTCCAGCGTTGAATCTGGAACAAGCGTCAGCTTTACCAGTCAATTCAGTGACCCAGACGCAGGTGACAAGCTCACTATTACTGCAACTGATGGTGGATCGGGGTTAAAACTTACCAGTACCTCTGGTAATAAAGGGGTAATCAGTGGTAAAGCTGGAAAAACCGGCACCTTCACGATTAAAGTCACCGCTACGGATTCTTCCAAAGCTTCTGTAACAGACAGCTATAAACTTACTGTTACGGCGACTAATAAACCACCTACCGTCAAATCCATCCCTGATCAAAATATTGATTTAAATAAGGATTTTACTCTAAACGCGTCCAGTTTCTTCTCTGATCCTGAAGGCAAAAAACTGACTTTTAGTTTGGAAGGAAATGCTACGACTTATGTCAAGATAGATAAAAACAGCGGCAAGTTCAGTGGTAAAATGACAAAAGCGGGGAGTTTTCGGGCAAAAGTGACCGCCAGCGATGGCAAAAATTCTGTCAGCGACCAGTTTGATATCGTGGTTACTGCAAGTAACCGCCCACCAAAACTAGACAAATCAGCCGGAGATTTGAGTGTTAACGTTGGTGCAAACGTTAGTTTTACCAGCGAGTTTAGTGATCCTGACCCAGACGATAAGCTCACTATCACGGCAACTGATGGTGGCTCAGGATTAAAACTTACCAGTACTTCTGGCAATAAAGGGGTAGTAAGTGGTATTGCCAGTAAAGCGGGCACTTTCACCATCAAGGTAACCGCTAAAGATATTGCTAATGCTTCAGTAACTGACACCTATAAGCTTACAGTCAAGGCTGTAAACAAATCACCAAAATTAGACAAATCAGCCGGAGATGCAAGTGTTAACGTTGGTGCAAACGTTAGTTTTACCAGCGAGTTTAGTGATCCTGACCCAGACGATAAGCTCACTATCACGGCAACTGATGGTGGCTCAGGATTAAAACTTACCAGTACTTCTGGCAATAAAGGGGTAGTAAGTGGTATTGCCAGTAAAGCGGGCACTTTCACCATCAAGGTAACCGCTAAAGATACTGCTAATGCTTCTGTAACCGACACCTATAAGCTTACGGTTACTGCATCAAACCAGCCTCCTGTTTTAAACTCACTGATCCCCAGCAAAGTGACTACAACGGGTTTGCCGTTCAGCTATAGGGTTTCTGACTACTTCTCTGATCCCGACGGAGACGCTTTAACCTATTCCTCCAATGGACTGCCTTCTTCGAATTCATTAAAAATAAGTTCAGCGGGTACGATTAGTGGCAGCCCTCCGTTAAGCGATGCAGGTGTCTATCAAGTAAAAGTTACAGCATCAGATGGCAAGGCTTCGGTAAATGACACGTTTGAACTGACGATTCTCGCAAATGTTAGCAATACCCCTCCCAATCGAGCCCAAAAGGCCATCAGTAAGACTGTCGATATAGGACAGAAAGCAACATTTGTGAGTGTTTTTAATGACCCGGACCCTGTCGATATTGCACTCGCGTTTAGCTTGACGAAAGGTGGGGCCTCATTTCTATCACTTTCTTCTACAGGCCAAACTGCTACTGTTGAAGGTACACCTGGAGCTGAGTTTTCGGGGTCTACGTATAACATACAAGTGATTGCAACTGACGATGCCGGTCAAACTGCTACCGATCAATACACGCTTAAGGTTAATGCGACAGAATAGAATTAGATTAATCCTTATAACCAAAACAAAACCTTGCAGAACTGTCTTTAAATGGATTTAAATCGCTACCGCCGTATCTCTAACTTCCAATAAATTTCCCCCTCCTCCGCTAAAACTACCTTCATTTTTAATCAACTACTGATAAGTAACAAAGTTTTCACATTTTATTACCTTGTAATTTCTTAAAAATTTATTATTAGTTACTTACACATCCAATCAACTCTACATCAAGAACCGCCAGAACCTGAGATAATCATCGGAATATAATTTAGTGATATTAAGAAAAATAAAAATATTGGCACCTTTATCGGTCATGTTATCGAGCTTAATAAATGCAGCTTGTACAAAAGACCAAGTCATGCGAATAACCTATGAAACACTGCGCCAGGGGGATTGTCATCGTAATTCAGTACGCACTGACTATTGTGACCGATCTTATACCTTTGAATATGCGGAATATAAACACATTCGTGAAGGCTTTTTGCAACAGGTTGAAGAAAAACCTGAATTGGCGATGACAGAACCCACTCTGTTCGATCCCCTCATCAATGAGAAGTAAAAAATTCACTTAAAGTTCCTTCCCCAGTAAAAACAAGATCAGATGTTGACTGGCTTTGGTAACCACTTGCGTAGTTCAATATAGTCGGCCATATCTTGTCCCAGCAACAACTGTGACTAAATTCATCAAAGATAAAATATCGACTGTTTTTCTGTTTTTTTATCCACTCCAACACCAATTCTGGAGGGATTTTTTTATCATTTCGAGCCATTAGATGAAGCTGCTTAATTGATGAGTTTAAGGGCTTCTGCGTAGCTGGATTAGCAGAACCATACAAAGGTGTGTATCCATGTAAATCAGTCCAGGCTTTCAGATCAAGATTGCCCGCCAAAGTGATTACAGTATCAACGTTGTTTAAATGTTTTGCTATTAACATAGCCATAGCACCACCGCCGCTATGACCGTAAAGGTGTAGTGTCTCAATGCCCATTTCATCGCTAATCCGCGAAATAACCTGTGCCATACTTGAGACAATTATTGGGGAATGTCGAGCTATAGTCCAAAGTGCAGGGGCGCAATTAGCCTCATTATTGAAGCCGTTGTAACAAGGGCGTCCAACATAAATTGAGAACTCAGTGTCATTAGCCATTAATTCAAGCATCAATGGGTAACGAGGTGTAGGATCGGGAGATACAAAGTAACGAAACTGCCAGGGAGTTCCGTCTCCTTCCAGATAGACATGTAATGATTTTTCTTCATTTGCCTTCAAACCATTTAAATACACAACATGAGAAAATCCGCCTGCCCGCTCTACACGATGAAAAAAATGGCGCGCATCCGCAATTCTTTGCAACCGTTCTGCGGAAGATATTGCACAACCGCTAACCCAGACGAGCATTAGTATAATAGGTATAGTTCGAAACCACTTCATAACTGCGATTCTGCAAAGTTGTTTGCATAAATTCAAGTAAATTGATGATTCATCCGGAAATTGTCAACTAAACCAGCAATGATAGATTGAAATACCGAGGAGTTAGTGTTTAGATTTGCAAGGGTTTTTGTGCCTGTACTCCAATAACCGAAATAATGATCTCGTTGTAAGCCTACAAGACCATGCAGACTTTACGAACATATTATGAATAACAAATTATCGACACAATCGCTTGCAATATTGTTTGCTGACATTGGTGGCAGCACCCGCCTCTATGAAAAAATTGGTGATGTCGATGCACATAGGCTGGTTACCGAATCTTTAAATAGAATGGAAACCGCGATTACAGATAATAACGGCAAGCTGCTTCGAACAGTGGGTGACGCAGCACTTGCAAGCTTTAAAAGCTGTGATGACGCTTTTGCCGCGGCTTTATCCATACAAGAGTTGCATTGCGATTCTGAGCTGTCTGTGCGTATTGGCTTCCATTATGGACCCGTTATTCCTGACAAAGGAGACGTATACGGAAACGCCGTTAATATAGCTGCCCGAGTGGCTTCCCTGGCGAACCTTGATGAAATCACGACTACAGAAGAAAGCGTAAAGAAAATGTCTACACATTTACAGCAACGCTCTGCTTTGCTGGATTTTATTAATGTCAAGGGCCTGTCAGACCCTCTACCTGTATATAGACTCTTCTGGCGACCAGAGGATGAATCGACAACGGCTATTCAAACCGCCGTTAGCCTTTCATTTAGGAATCCCACCAATGTCCAACTCTGCCTTAACTATCGCAATCACTGCGTTATTATCAACAGTACAAACCCCATCGTAACCATAGGTCGTGTGGTTGAGAACAGCCTTGCCATCGACAACGATTGTGTATCTCGTTTTCATGCCCGGATTGAACTGATGCAGGGAAAATTTGTTTTGACCGATCAAAGTACTAATGGCACTTATCTTCTTAAAGACGGTCAAGGTACGGTTTTTATACGTCGTGAAACAATCACCATAGACTCACAAGGTATTATTGGCGCAGGCTGGATGCCAGTGGAAAACGACCCAGATGTAATCCACTTTGATTATAGCTCAATATAAGAAGCGTTTTTAGACGCATATTTTTACCTTAGTTTTGAGATCAATCACAATTTAAATAAATATTAATACGTAACAAAATTACACATTCCTATGTGTCCTACACCTCACTTTCCCTATGTTCTGAATACCCGTCACTATTCCAAAGAAGCTTCTTAGTGGTACCTCACAAATTAATACAGATCCAACACTGAATTTGTTAACAGACGGAAAGATTAAGCGAATAAATCAAACCCAATGTAAGCCGTTAACTACGTAGCGCCGACAACAGATCGTCGGCTTTTTCTTTAGTTAAACGGACCGATCAGTATGTATTGGGTGCCAAGAAAAACGATCTTAAAGATCATTCCAACCTGTATTGTCGTGTTTGCGATTTCAGGATGTGTTGACTTAACCAGTGACGAATATCATCAAGTCGGAAAATTTATAGACAGCCCCGTAGTAGGCTTGGACTATGAAACCGATACCTTGACAGGTCGTACCAATATTGGTGGAGAGTTTCGTTATGAAGAAGGAGAGAGCATTACTTTTTCGATAGGTGATATCAAATTAGGGCCAACCGTTGCACGAAACATCGTAACCCCTTTAAACATTGCCGGCACTAATAACACCAATGACATCGAAGTTGTAAATATACTGCGTCTATTACAAACTTTAGATGATGATAACGACCCATCCAATGGAATCGAGATCACACAGGCGATTCATTTAGCAGCAAAAAATATTAGTTTAAATTTTAACAGTGATAGTTTTGAATCAGACCCGACAACACAGGAATTCTTGAAGCTCGCATTAAACAATGAAAACCAGCTTATAAGCTCTGAGCAAGCGATTTCTCACTTTCAATCCAGCTTATCTCAAACAGAAGAAAGTCCAACATTCGACTTCTCGGCAAGCCGCGTGAGTAACCAAACATTCTTCCTCGTAGATGCTGACAAAACCTCAGAATCACGGATAGGTACCCAACTCGACAGTCTTTATCTTTATCAAAATGACGTGTCATATTTCAAGGATGGTGAATTGATTACTGGTAGTTATGAAATCGAAAATGGATTTTTACACATATCTATTTCTGGAGTCGATACATTTATTGCTATTGTTCGCGAGGAGAATAATCATTTGGTAACCTGTTGGTCAGATACGCCACTTGGCAGCCTGCTCTGCGACTCTGAAGAAGAATTCACTTTCATGTTCTTTAATTCAGATTCAGCGAGCCTCTTCATAGACTCTGATCAAAATCAGGATTCGGGATCAGATTCTGATAATTCAGATCAACCAGCCACTGAAGAACCTACACCTGAGACACAACCTGAACCCACTCCACAGCCTGAGGTACAACCCCAACCTACTCCACAACCAGAGCCTGAGGCACAACCCCAACCTACCCCGCAACCAGAGCCTGAGGCACAACCTCAACCTACCCCGCAACCAGAACCTGAAGTACAACCCCAACCTACTCCACAGCCTGAACCCGAGGCGCAGCCTGAGCCTGACACCGGGGCAGCGGGATCAGGTAATGAAAGTACAAAATTCCATCCGGGCAATTATGTTTTTATCGATATTAGTCGCCGTTACAATAAGAATGAAAGAGCCAAGCGTCGCATCGCATTTATTAAAAATCACATCAATGATCCGGAATTAAAAGGTTTCATTGCAACCATGGACTGGCGGTATCTTGAACCTACTAAAGACAATTACGATTTTAAAACATTCAGGACATTTTGCAGTTGCTTAAGGGCACAGGGAAACATCTTGGAATCTATCTGAAGGAACGTACGTTTAACAGCAGTTGTACTACACCTCCCGTACCAGATTATCTTAAATCCTCTCAATACGGTGGTATATACAAATACGCGGGTTATATTTGCATGATTAAGCTCTATCGACCAGATGTTATGGGCCGTCAAATTGCTCTGTTCCAAGCGTTAGGTAAGGCATTTGACAATCACCCAAATTTTGAGCTTGTATCAACGGGTGAAAGTTCTATAGGAGGAGACAGCGGCTACAGTCCAGATGGGTGGACTAAGCAACTAATACGCTTATTCAACGAGTCAAAGAAAGAACTCAAACACACCATTATCGATATGCAATTAAATTTCATAGGCGGTGGAACAACGTATATTGAGAAAATTGCTGCAGCAATGGCAAATACAGGTGGTGGCGCACTTGGATTACCCGATACTGTTCCATGCAGAAGAATGGATATTCCTGACAGTGAAGTTTGTGGATATAGGATCTCAACGTATGATGTTCTTAGGAAATATCGCGGAAAACTGGCGATTGCACCTGATGTAGAAACATGGGATTTAATCTATGAACAGACTCCTGAGGTTTATGATATGGCGGTAGATTACCTGGGAGCAACCCATATACTTTGGCAATCAGAATTCAGCAGTAGACGCGACGTCCGTGGTTACGTAGCCAATTACCTGGAAAACCAGGTATTGCCAACCATAAGCTCCCAGGGAGGGCGTATGAATACTCTCTGTCCTTCTGCACTGGCACCTTGTACTACTAATTAAAGATTGATTCAGTATTTATGATAAGCAAACTGGTTTATTGAATTTACGCATGTTTTTTTTGACTAATTTCAATAATCTACTAAAACTATCTAATGTGAGCTGTTACTTTTAATAGTGTCACGTTCTCACCCCCAAATTTGGGTCCGCCATGCGGACCCTTCTTTTTGCCAAAAATTTATGCCCCCTGCTGATATGGCAAATTATATCCTTATTCAAATTACTACAATTTTTCGTGTGTAAACAGCAAGAAGTATTTACTCTTCAGGTAGTTTTCTTATCTGGACTGCAGAAATCTTAATATTTCTATAAGGATCAACAGCTTGTATATTATCTTGCAGATACTCTTAGGATTTAGATGGTACAATTAATCCACTTAAAATGACATATTTAGGGTCGTTATGAAAACCTTACGAGCAAAAAATACCACACATATCTGCTTGGTCTCAGACGAATCAACGCCTAATATTTCCCCTGTTCTTGACACTAAAATCAGACCGCAAAAAGTAGTGCTTGTTGTCAGCCCACAAATGAAGCAGCATGCCCGTTGGTTGGAGGCGGTATTAAAAAAATCTGCCAAAATAGATGTCAGTTTTTTTCCGATTGATGATGCCTGGAATTTAGCTCACATTAGAGAACGTTTGGGTGAGCTACTCAAATCTCTTGAAAATGAACAGGTCATACTAAACGCTTCTTGCGGTACCAAAGCGATGTGTTTGGCTGCGTTTGAGGTATTCAGGAACGCCCACTGCCCTATCTTTTTTGTACACCGAGAAAAAGATCTGCTGATTTGGCTATACCCGGGTAATCGCGGATCACATTCGTTAGCTGATAAAGTTAAGCTCACACATTTTTTGGCAGCTCAAGGCACAAGCATTGAGAGTAGGGGTAACTACGAAGTTAAAAAAGGTTGGCAAGATTTAGGCAAAACGCTTATCGATGAAATTGAGCGATTCTCAAGGCATATAGGGACTCTGAATTGGCTGGCCCAACGTGCAGAAGGTCGATTAAAATCGAGTGGATTGTCAGGTAAATTTGTCGATGATCCAGCTTTTCAAGACTTGCTTGACTTATTTGTAAACGCACAGATATTCAATATCAAGAATAATTGCCTGGTATTTCCTAATGAGGCTGCCCGTTTTTTTACCAATGGAGGCTGGCTCGAGCAATTTGTATTTGCTGAAATCAAGCTCTGCGAGAAAAATATTCTGAAATACAGGATCTTTCACAAAGTCTGGAAGTAAATCGTTATGGCCATCCTAAATCAGTTAAGAATGAATTGGATGTAGCACTACTTTGCAATAACCGCCTGTATATTATTGAGTGCAAAACAAAACGCTTTAAATCCGTCAAACATGCTGATGGCCCAGGAGCCGAAGCAATTTATAAAATTGATACTTTGCAGGATATTTTTGGTGGCTTACACGCGCACGGAATGTTAGTTAGTTATCTGCGTGTTTCAGATTACGACAAGAGTCGGGCTAATGATTTGGGTATTCAGGTTTGTGACTATAAGATGTTGCGTAATCTGCACAATGAGATTCGTCAATGGATGAATTTATGACAGAAAACAAAAATCCAGTATACTTACAGGATTTAAGAATAAATGGCGGATCAAGATGACTGATGCAGTACCAATGCGAATGGATTACTTCAGTGAACAAATTGAGAAGGCGATTCCCGATAGCAAGGCGGATGTAACGGGTGACGGTAGTAAATTTGAAGCACTGGTAATCAGTGATTCTTTTGACGGGCAAATGCCCATTAAACGACATAAAATGGTATATGCGATATTAAATGAGCACATCACGAGTGGGGCTATACATGCCTTAACGATAAAGGCATACACCAAATCCGAATGGTCATCCAGGCAGTAAACGCACACTTGCAAGACATCTTACTCACTGGCTCCCTGTTTTTTCATCATTTGCTGCCCGGCCCAATCCCGAGCAAATTGTGCTGCCACCCGGCCACTTCGATTACCTCTTAACAAGGCCCATTGCAATGCGGCCTTTCGAGTTTCTTTAGTCATTTCTGCTTCTCCCATTTTTTCAAGCCAATGTTGTACGATCTGAAGATACATCTCCTGTGAAAATGGATGAAAAGCCAACCAGATTCCAAAACGCTCAGAAAGAGAAATTTTCTCTTCCACTGCCTCGCCATGATGAATCTCTCCATCGACAATTTTAGCATCAAGGTTATCCGAGTGATGCTCAGGTAACAAATGGCGTCGATTGGAAGTTGCATAAATAATTACATTTTCAGGCGCTACTGCAACAGAACCATCCAATGCCGCTTTTAATGTCCTGTAGCTCGAATCATCGGCATCAAATGACAAATCATCTACATAAAGGATATACCGCTCTTGCCGATTCGTAAGTGGAGCAACTACATGGGGCAAGTCAATCAGTTCAAGGGCATCTATTTCTATCAATCGTAAACCCTGCCCACAAAACTCATTCAAAACTGCCTTAACGAGTGACGACTTTCCTGTACCTCGCGCCCCCCAAAGCAATGCATTGTTACTTGGATATCCATTTACAAATTGTTCGGTATTTCGCACCAATAGCTGTTTTTGACGATCAATTCCGAGCAAATCATCCAACGCTAAAGTATGAGGTGCACTGATAGCTTCAAGCCTCCCAGAATCTTGAAACATTGTGGTCAACCTTACCCAACGATAAGCAATTATTGACTCCTGTAAGGTTAAATCACTTTCTGGCCTGAAAATCGCTTCAATTCGGTCGATTAATCTATTAAGTCTGGGAATTATTTTTTCCAATTTAGCTCTCTATTTATATTTAAACCTAAATACTACCCATGTCGAGATATATAGAATGCAAGAATACAATCCTAAGAGCAATATAAAATCCGCTTTTCTCAGGGCGATATGAACATAATAATTAATAACCTACAGGCCGTGTTCTTTATACTAACTGGAGTCATTATTTCAAATAATATCAATAGATTATGGGCTATGTTGCTGAAGGTTTACAAGATCAGATTGACTTAAGCACAATTGATGTTTTTAAGGATATCAGACTAAGGGCGAGGACTTGAACAAGTATGAATAATGTGCAGAAAACCAACCTTGACAAGATAACGGATGTTAGTGACGTTGATCACAGGACTGAAAACAATAGCTGGATACATGAAATATGTGAAACTATTGACACCAACAACCTCAGCAATCGTGCTGAAGACTATTGCCAGATTCAATGCCGAATGATTCAACGCAATCTGACGTTGATATACCCTAATAACCTGGGCGACAAAAAACCCCATCTGCTACATTATCTAAGTCAATTTGCGAAAAAAAATGCATTAAAATTGCTACAGAATAGACGTAATTTACCCGTCGTACCGCTGGTGGAATGTCGCACTCAAGAATCGCCGATACTCGCTTTAGGTGTAGGTATATTGCTACAAAAAACAGGCTTAGCTGGTAGCCATCACTTACATTTGACTAACCAGGAAGCAATACCCCAGGTTGACGGACAAAGGTTTACAAAGTTGCTTAAAGTAGCAGCAAAGGTTCAAGAAAATGGAAAAGTGGTTAGATTAAACAGCAACCGTTTTTTAATCGATAATAAAAGTGATGAAACACAAATCGAGGGATTTGCCAGTAAGGTTATTAAAGGTGGTGAAAGCCAAATATTCAGCTTATTTAATAGTGAAATATTTAGAGCCATAGGCTACACCCGCCAATCAAACTTTATATTTCACGTTTTTGCCGGTGGTGGGACAATGGATGATCCGAAAATTTGGGGTCCTCTATCCAGTATGACAAGAGAGCCGATCCACCTACGCCTTTATCGTAATGAGGCCAATAATATAAAATTGGGCCTTATTTACACTTCTTACACACTGGATCTGGACTCTTCAGCACAAAAAGCAGCTAATTGGCAAAACCATGCCAAAGCCTCTTAAAACCGCCTTTTTCGCTTACTACCGACACAAAATCAAGTTCTTATTTATTTAATCTAATCCATACGTCTGAACCCGTTAAGTAACCTCCACGCGCACGGAATTTATTAGAAAAATCTTGCTATTTTATTAAGAAACCTAAAACATTCAAAATTAAACTTGATCAACGCTTCAATATAAAGCTATCGTAGCGCTGCAGCGCATACCTTTACATTCTAACTGTTGTGGCGAAAAGAGCACTCAATTACTAACAATCCGGAGTAACTTAATGGTTGAAAATCGGCGCATTCTGATCGGCAAAGGTGATGAACAAGTTTTTCTTGACCCTCAATATGCAAATCGACATGGACTGATCGCCGGCGCCACAGGTACAGGTAAAACTGTTTCTCTGCAGATACTTGCTGAAGGTTTTTCTTCAATCGGTGTACCCGTTTTTATGGCGGATGTTAAGGGGGATCTCTCAGGTATATCCCAAGCTGGAAAACCACACCCAAAAATTGATGAACGCATTGAAAAAATTGGTATCTCTGACTTTACTTTAGCCGATAGTCCTACCGTATTCTGGGACTTATATGGCGAGCAAGGCCACCCGATCCGCGCAACTGTGTCGGATATGGGCCCAACGATATTATCCAGGCTGCTTGACCTCAATGATACTCAAGAAGGTATACTGAATATCGCCTTCAAATTTGCCGATGATGAAGGCCTATTAATTCTCGACCTAAAAGATCTGCAATCAACACTCAGATTTATTGGAAAACACGCTCGCGAATTTCGCGACAAATATGGCAATGTCAGCAGTGCCAGTGTAGGCGCAATCCAACGTAGACTATTAGTAATAGAAGAACAGGGTGCTGATCATTTCTTTGGAGAACCTGCTGTGGATCTTTGGGACTTTATGCGCACTGATCCTTCTGGCAAAGGTAATATCAATATACTCGCAGCAAATAGATTGATGGAAAATCCGCGCCTTTATTCAACATTTTTGCTCTGGTTAATGTCTGAACTATTTGAAGAACTGCCCGAGGTCGGTGATCAGGACAAACCTCGTTTTGTATTCTTTTTCGATGAAGCGCATTTGTTATTCAACGATGCACCAAAAGCACTTTTGGAGAAAATACAGACTGTTGTTCGCTTGATTCGCTCAAAAGGGGTGGGTATTTATTTTATTAGTCAAAGTCCGCTCGATATTCCAGATAGTGTGTTAAGTCAATTAGGGAATCGCATACAGCACGCACTACGCGCATTTACCCCCCGTGATCAAAAAGCAGTACGAACCAGTGCACAAACTATGCGTGAGAACCCCAAGTTTGACACCGCCAAGGTTATTACGCAATTAGGAGTAGGTGAAGCCTTAGTCTCTACACTTGAAGAGGGTGGTGTCCCTGGAATTGTTGAAAGAACGCTTATTTGTCCACCAAGATCCCGCATGGGTCCAGCTACTGACGCTGAGCGCCAGCACAAAATCAATTCCAGTCCATTTATGGGCCGCTATGATAATGTTGTTGATCGTGAATCAGCTTATGAAAAATTAATGTTACGCGCAGAGAAACATGCTGATACGGATGCGCAAAAAACCAATTCAAAACCACGGGGACGAAAGCGTCAAAGTGTCGCAGAAGCATTTATGAAAACCATGGCACGCTCAATCGCATCACGTTTGGCTACTCGAATTGTGCGTGGTGTATTAGGTTCGATTCTACGTTAGCCAATAATGATCTTAAGCACATCTATAGTTTGCGCTCCATTTCTCTACATTATAAGATTATATTTTCGATCCTGATTTCAAATTCAGGTTTTTTTAACCTACAAATCTTATTCTCCTAATATCTCATGTCCTTACTCAGACTAAATTCCATTAGCATCAGCTTTGGGAATCAACCTATTCTCGACAAGGTGAATTTTTCTATCGATCCTATGGAACGAATTGCGTTAGTTGGTAGAAATGGTACTGGCAAATCAACCATGCTAAAAATAATAGCCGGGGAGGTGCCAGCGGATGCAGGAGAGGTTGTTAAAACACAAGGATTGAAAATAGCGCGTTTAGAACAAGAGGTTCCACCAATCCTTGAAAGCGATATTTATTCTGTAGTTGCATCTGGATTAAGTGACACTGGAAGATTATTATCACAATACCATCACGCATTAGAGTCCAGCGATGCAACTTTACGGGTGGAGGAACTTGGAAGACTGCAGAGCCAGATTGATGCCGTTGACGGTTGGCAACTGGGGCAAAAAGTATCAGAGATTCTTTCTCGCATGAAGCTGGATCCTGCAATGCAGGTGAGCACACTGTCAGGTGGCATGAAACGCCGTGTCCTGCTTGCACGGGCATTGGTTTGTGATCCAGATATTTTGCTCTTGGATGAACCCACTAATCATCTGGATGTACCCGCAATAGAATGGCTGGAAGAATACTTATTATCTGCACGCGCCTCACTCATATTCATCACACATGACCGTTCATTTTTACGCAAACTGGCAACACGCATCATTGAACTGGACAGAGGTGCTTTGAGTGATTGGCCAGGAAATTATGAAACTTATTTAAAGGGTAAACAAGCTGCACTAGAGGCAGAAAATCAACAATACGCTTTACAGGACAAGAAACTCGCACAAGAAGAAACCTGGATTAGGCAAGGCATAAAAGCCCGCCGAACCCGTAACGAAGGTAGAGTGAGAGCTTTAAAAAAACTTCGCCACGAACACCGACAAAGACGTGAGCAACTGGGCAAGGCAAAGCTACAATCCCAAATCGTTATACCGTCAGGTAAGATAGTTATTGAAGCCGAAAATGTAAGCTATTCATTCGGTGAAAATCATATTATTAATAAATTCAATACAACTATTCTTCGAGGCGACAAAATCGGTATCATAGGCCCAAATGGAATCGGTAAATCTACCCTTATCCGATTATTGCTAGGTGATCTGAAACCCGATAGTGGAACTATTCAACTTGGGACAAATCTTGAAATTGCTTACTTCGATCAGCTAAGAGACTCACTCAAGCCAGAATTTACTGCAATCGAAAATGTAGCCGGTGTATCTGAAACGGTAACAGTTAATGGAAAACCACGCCACATCATTAGTTATATGCAAGATTTTTTGTTCTCTGCCGAGCGCGCAAGAGCACCTATTCATGCACTCTCTGGGGGGGAAAGAAATCGCTTGTTGTTGGCGAGGCTTTTTGTTCAACCCTCGAACCTGCTCATACTTGATGAACCCAGCAATGATTTGGATGTTGAGACATTGGAACTACTTGAGGAAATCTTGATGGCATACCAGGGAACCGTCTTGTTGGTCAGCCATGATCGAGAATTTCTTGATAATATTGTAACTGACTCATTAGTGTTCGAAGACAATGGTTTCGTAAGCAGTTATGTTGGTGGTTACAGTGACTGGTTAACCCAAAGGCCCTCTTTAATAAAAAAAACAAATTCAGGGAAAACCCCTGTTAAAAAGAGTTTGAAAAAAAACGGCAAAACAGAAAAACGAAAATTAAGTTATAAAGATCAGCGAGAACTCGATTTACTACCAAATAGAATAGAAGAATTGGAAAAAAAACAATCTGACCTACATTCATTGATGTCATCACCCATTTTCCATAAAAAGTCACCACAAGAAATTTCTGCGACTACTAAGGAACTCGAAGAAACAAATGCAAAGCTCGAAGCGACTTTTTTTCGATGGGAAGCCCTTGAAGGGCAAACAGAATAGCTGGAAATATCACGCACATAGAAAAAGGAAGGAATAAAACCCACTCCACCATCTAATTTTCTTTGCATAGACGAGTAGAGCACAAACATTAGAGAAAGTTCGAAACCTGACTCACTGAAGGAGCTGATATCCGTGCAAATTTGCTACACCCGACCTGTGGATAAGTCTGTGGAAGAAATAGCAGTAACTTATTATATTGACAAGTTCTGTCATATTCCTGATCTTATTTAAATCTATTATTTTATTATTTATCAATCTCTTAAATCAATAAATCAGATCGACTCCAATAATAGAAGCAACTATTACTTCTTGATCGAGCTTGTGTATAAGCAGCCTAAAGCCCCTATCTCCTAACCTTATAGCTCTACTCGCTCAAAAGAGATCAGGAAATAGAGGGATCTGTTTACGAATACGGCTTTAACACAATATACTTTCTATTCTCAAACAACCTTCTACCATTAGCAAGAACACACGCTCAATCAAATTATCAGTATCATCGAGTTCATGATTGCGTTTCGGGTATCATCACTACTATGCCATCAAGCGCGTCTGTCATTGAAATCTGACAACTTAATCTACTGTTACTTAGCCGATCACTACTCGTTGTTTCAAGCATCTCAAGTTCATTCTCGTCAGGCGGTTCCAAGTTATTTATATAGTCCTCATCAACATATACGTGACAGGTAGCACACATACCAGAACCACCACACTCCGCATCTATTCCATCAACATCATTGTTAACGGCTGCTTCCATAATCGTAGATTCGATATCAACTTCCACTGGTTTTTCAACACCATTTTGCTGTTTGAAGAGAACTGTTGGCATTACTTTTTTCCTCTGAATATATGTGCGTAGATGGGATTTTCGTATGCGATAAGTATTATGAGTAGACTATTGCTTAAACTAAAACTGCTGTGAGCTTAGTATTTTCCCATATCAACAACAGTTGAACCAAGCTCCTTATATTGCTGTCCTGACTGATACTTAATAGCGCGAATTGTTATATAGTAGAAATGAGATTTACCGCCTGAGCAAGGTGGCATATAAGCCCCTGCCTTGTCCCAATTTGGCCCTTGATGAGCTTCGACCATAAAAAACCCTTCGGGCAATTCAAAGCTATGTCCTGCTATAGAACCGATCTTCACTGAAGATGCCTTCGTCGATAGGGTATAACCAATTTTTCCGTGACCACCATTATTCATTTTTTCTGAATCACGATCACTGAATTCAAGAACCAACACATTAGCGCCTGGAGGAATACCACTAATAGCAAGCAACGGAGAATGAGGTGCAACCCCACCAAACTTCAGACACTGCATACCATCAGGAATTTTTTGCCCATCCCAAATTTCATCACTTAAATGCGCTGAGAACTCCTGAGCATTAGCAGAGGCTAGTGCCAATATGCTGAAAATAAACGCAAAATTAATTACCTTGATTATTTTCAACACCTGCCCCAAGTACACTCTGCCAAATTTTGCAGTTTAGCATAATATTTTTGTTATAAGCCCATGCATTTTTGTTACATCCCTGCACATAATATATGTAATAGCGCATAGCTGGTTTTTGGATATCAATTGCAGGCATCATTAATTTATGACTAAATGCAATCTAATATATTTGAAATGCATATTCCCTAATGTTTGATTTTGCAATTCCAGCGTTTGTCACATTATTTGTCATTATTGATCCCATTGGCTTAGTACCCATATTTTTGGCATTAACACAAAATGGAAGTGCTCAATATAAAAGCCGAATGGCAATCAATAGCGTACTCATCGCCTTTGCTATTCTCTTGGTTTTTGCTTTGTTCGGACAATCCTTGCTAGGTGCGTTAGGGATTAGTTTGGCCGCCTTTAGAATTGCGGGCGGCGCCTTACTATTTCTAATTGCTTTGGAAATGGTTTTTGAGAAACGCAACAAAAAACGCTCTGAAAGAGTCGAAGAGCGGCAGGATGAAGTATTCGCGAAACAGCAATTACAACATTCGGAACTGGACGATATTGCTGCTTTTCCATTAGCTATGCCATTCTTAGCAGGTCCAGGAGCTATAGCAACAATAATGCTCTTGATGAATGAGCAACATGGCAACTGGATTGCACAAATAGCGATCATTAGTGCAATGGGAATAACACTTTTAATTGCCTTTGTGCTGTTTATGATATCAACTGCCGTTGCAAAACTACTCGCGCCGTCAATAACAACTGTAATTTCCCGGTTACTCGGTATTCTACTCGCCGCCTTGTCTATTCAATTCGTTATTGACGGGATAAAACAATCGTTTAATTTATAAAAGAACCTCAATGGGCCTCGTTTGATAGGAAATGATGTTAGTTACAACATTTTTCCACACATATCGAATTATAAGAGAACCTGTCTTCTGCTTTGTCAAATAACTGGCGATAGTTGAAGAGCAAATGGCTGTTTTTTCAGCCACAATAAATTATTTGTTTAAAACTAATCAATATTTTGTGTTACAACACAAACTTTAAAAGCCGGAAACACTATAATCTACATAATATTCCTTTACTTATACGTCCCTGCCACTTAATTTGTTAAGAATAACCCAAGCTAAAGGAAATTTAATCATCTTTTCAGGTTACTTGTTATTTTTCCAATTTCAACATAGGTAAGGGGATAGCTCAGTTATAGCACCCATCGAGAGTTAATTCTATGGACACACGATTTAATGTCAGCCCTTTAGTACAGCTAATAAGTTTAGTATTTACTGCTTTGATTCTATTTACACAGCAATCAATTGCCGCAGTTGATGTGGGAATAACCGATTTTCTACCTTACGTTGATGTGAATCACAATGGCAAAACTGTCAGGATTGAACGTATACAAAATACCGGGAATAAACTAACCAATAGCTATAGTAAAACATCTCGTCCATGTCCTCCTTTCTGCATTCATCCAATGAAAGCGGCACCGGGTGTTGAAACCGTCGGTGAAATAGAATTACTCGATTTTCTAAAGACTAAAGTTAGAAATGAAGAAGGGTTGTTGATAGATAGTAGAATGCCGGATTGGCACAAGAAGGGTACCATCCCAGGCTCGGTAAATATTCCCTTTTCCATTCTCGAGGGAGAAAGTCGGCATGCGACCGCCATCCTTGGATTACTCGGTTCTGAAAAGGCAAATGATGAATGGAACTTTAGCAAAGCAAAAATATTACTGATGTATTGCAATGGTCCTTGGTGCGATCAGTCACCTCGAGCGATTAAAAATCTGCTTCGATTTGGCTACCCACCAGAAAAACTTTTGTATTACAGAGCAGGTATGCAAGGTTGGCAGTCGATGGGCCTAACAATAATTAAGCCCTGAGTAATTAGTTAATCGGAGTTGTTATGAAAAGAAAACCAACCAGGACCAACAACAGTTTTAGTCGTAAGTTGAAGATCTGGTGGTTATTGCTATCCAGTACTACCACTAGAATTTTTGCAATATTAGGATTCCTTTTTATGGCTTCACTAATAGCCATAGGCTCAGTTGCAGGCTTTAACACGGCAAAATCAAAAAATATAAATCTAAAAACCGATGACACGGAAATTGCGACCCCACAGTTGGTATTAATTTCATCAGATGACACCGCAAAAAAAATATTACCTCAAATTCCCGACCCTTCAAGTACACTAAAATCAACGGATAATTCTTTAAAAGCGACAAATCATTCGCTGGAGGTCTCTGCCAAAGGATCCGCAGATTATAACGAATCCGGTTTGACAAAAGAATTCAGCTCGAATACTGAAGTAATCGTTGTTGAGCCATTACTTGTTACAGACACCAGTACAGAAAATACTTACTTGAGTCCTTTGACTTCAGAATCGCAAGGCATCAATAACGATATTACAATCGCATCAACCACTGCGAGTAATTTAGATACTGCATCAAAAGAAGAGAGACTGTCTTTAGAAGAAGCTTTGGACAAAATAAATGTAATTGACGAAAACAGCGAACTAACTACTGTTGTTAATAATAGTCCTCAAAAGTCACCTGCCTTATTAACAAAAGCTGATTTGCAACCCGAAAAAAAGGCGATGAATATAAACGGTAATGTAGAAGACGTTAACATCAGCTCTGACCCTGATGATAAAAAAATATTGGAGTCGTCCAATTCCAAAGCAGATTTAATAAATTCGCTGCAAAAATCTGAGATTGCTCCCAAGGAAACGCAATTGACCGAAGTAGACAATGCCGGTTCTACTAGTTTTGACAAACTCAAGGCGGAATTAGGAAACATTATCCAGAGCGATACGCCTTCTGCGATCAAATATGAAAACATCTTAGTTGCGCAGTCCGAATCTGCCGGTGGAGAAAGTTTGGGTTCTTCCTTACAGTTGGATCTGGAAAAGCTAGTAAATCAAGCTATGAATGGTGACGTAATTGACGAACCAGTACCAGAACCTACATCGGAGACGCAGGAACAAGTAGGAACAACAAAATCCACCAGTGATCTTTTGAGTGAAATTATTCAACAGGCAGATGATGACTCACCAGCAAATAGCGGAGACAGCTACATCTCAAAGCTAAACGCAGAAGTGGAAACAACCGTTGTCATTAGTGAAGAGGCCGCTCAACTTCCTGCAAAAACAGGAATTAGTGATAATGATCGTGACAAAGTCATTGAAGAAATTGCGAGCAAGATTGCCAAGGATAGTAAAGAAACTCTTCAGAATGTTGAATATGTGACCGTCCAGCAGAATGATTCACTTTGGTTTATAGCTAAGCGGTTATATGGCGATCCGTTTAAATACAAGCTGTTATACAGTGCAAATCGTGACTTATTATCAAATGAAAATTCATTGATTGTCGGTCAAAAAATTAGAATTCCAAAATTAGACAAGTAGGTATTGGATATAGGAGGCACAGCAGCACTAGAGTTGGGTCGCCAAAAAGGCGATCACTTATTACAAGCAACTCTAGTGGTACATTTTTACATTGCAGCTAACAATGCGCCCAAGAGTGATGTGTCAGATCCGGTCTAAACCTTTCCAGTTAGGCTACCCACTGTTTCGTGCCCTTATACTCGTCTATATTGCTATAAGCAATGGTTATTTCTTCACCTTCGTCGAGATCTTGTAATAATAGCAAAACTACCCATCCTTCATTATCTTTTTTGTGCCATTCGACGAAAGCATTTGGATTATGAGAATGATTAACTATAGAAGTAAGTCCATAGACGATATAACCAGGGGTATGTTTTGATTTCTGATACTCGTCCCCTATAACAAAGTAGTGTTCAAATACGTCCGTGGTGTTAATTATTGATCTTTGAGAAGAGGGAAAACTGCTTATAGGCGCTCGCTCAAGAACCTCCCCCTTTTTTCCTTTTTTTGTCCGTATGACGTCTATGCGTTGCAGATGGGCCGGCAGTGCTCGGCTTTTCTTATTTCGAGTGCGACTATGCGCGGCGACCGGCGTGGTGTCAGCATTTTCTTCACCCTCAACGGTATCCTGGCTTTCCTGTGCCAGCAGTTCTGCTTCGTTAAAGAATTGGAGCTCTGTCTGGTCTGGGCATTCCTCAGAACGGGGGCCGTAGCGGTGTTGTTTGAACCGCTCCAACAGTGTCTGCAAACGATCAATGACCTGTTCTTTGCACTGCAGTGTCTGCTGTAGATCCGTGATGATCTGCTTGAGGCCATCGACCTCATCGGGGAGCTTATTTTGCGTAGGCACGTCCATGTGCAAGAATATAAAACACTATAAAAACAGGTGCTTTGCTACAGGTGACGTGCGTATACCAATGTGCGATGGGGTCGCACTCCGTTTAAGTTATAACCATCGAGCAGATAGTTCAATTGTTCTTCAGAGAGTGATAATACGCTGGCTGAATCAAACCAATCGGGCCATTGAAGCGTTGCTTGTCCAGTTTTTTATAAAGACACCAGTAACCATTGAGGTGCCAGATCAGTAGTTTGATTTTATCCCGGCCTTTGTTGGTGAACACATACAATGAGCGATCAGCGGGGTTGCGATCAAGCTCCATCGCCACGAGGGCGCTGAGTCCATCAATGGATTTACGCATGTCCACGGGATGGCGATAGATAAACACCTCTTGACCGAGCCAGCGTTCATGACTCATATAAGCCTCCATCAAGACGAATACTCAACGTGATTGAGGGACCAATTTACAGCGTAACTGACGAATCAGTTCGTGCCACAGACTCGCTGCGCTGGATCGGTACAAAAGCCGGTGCCGATACAACCGGAACATGGCTTGGGGGAAACCGGCACCGCCATTTCCCGAAGATAACGAGCACCAGATCGTGTTGGTGACAGTAGTTCGGGGCACTTAAACCGGATTGATCAAAATCGGCAATGAACTGTGCCCATTGGTCCGCTGTTTTTCGGGGATTTCGTTTGCTCATCGTACTTCCTCGGTATAAATAAATAGTGAGGTTGTACTGTTACGCCAATGCAACTGCTGAATAAAGACTGGGCTGTATGTATCGCTTACGAATCGCTTGGTAATTAGACCGCCAGTTTTCCTTGGTAATCACACTAATACACATAAGTGCTCCTTATATATTCATAAGAATATTCTCTAGGGGTAAGTCCTGTGAGATCTTTAAAGCTTACCGAAAACGCACTTGTACTTCCGTAGCCAACTATAAAGGCCGCCTCAGTAACCGACTTACTTTCCGAGAGTAATTGACATCCAATCAGAATGCGACATTTCTGCTTCCATTGTTTGAACGATAGACCTGTTTCAAGGATGAATAAGCGTGCTAGAGTTCGATTGCTAGCACCAACTAATCGCCCCCAGTCACTCAAAGTCCTATCATTTGAAGGGTCAGAAAGTAACACTGATGTGATGGCGTTGAGCCTAGGGTCATTTGTCTGAGGCAAAACTAATGCTGTTTCTCTTAAAGATTTGAGTTCGTCCTTTAGAACCGACACCAAGCTGCCTTGTACGCTGTTTACTTTGTATTCAGTGGGGAATGAAACAAATTTAGCTATGAGTTCGCGCAGAAGTCTAGGAACGCTAACAAGTTTACAGGATTCGTTCAATTCGGTGTTTTCTATCTTAGAAAGGAAAAGACTCCGAATACAGGCATTTTCGTGCGTACAAATCTGATGAGTAGTATTAGACGGCAACCATATTGCAAAGTTAGGAGGGACTATCCATTTTTTCTTCGGTGTTGCAACCGTAACCTTACCAGATACGGAAGTAAGAAATTGTGCTCGTTGATGTCTGTGGGCTGGAATTTCATAATCTGGAGGATATTCCGCAGCTATAGAGACAACCTCATACTGTGAACTCATGAGCGAGTCAAATATGTTTTGGGAAGGTGTAGTTTCGATAATTTGTCCGTTCATTTAAACATCCTGTCTGATGGGCTAAAGACTAAAATGTGTTTCCATTTAGAATACCCTTAATGCAGAGATAAAGACAAGTGCAAACGCTAACTTGATATGGTGGCGTAGATCATTAAGTTAAAATAACCAGAAAAAATAAGCTCTATTTATAGAATCGTAATAGGTGTTGGCTCAATCGCCTTAATATTATAAGCAGCTCATCGACCGGGGTCGCGCTTGCTATTATTCTTGCGACCGCCTCGTTATCCCAGATCCTTTCTGGACATTTAGTCGATCGCTATGGCTTGAAACTGATATTTATTTGTCTTTCATTTCTCAGACTACCTTTTATTTACATATCTATTACTGTTGAAGGAATAACGATGGTTGCCACGATCTGGATTTTGATGTTTCTCGTTTTCGCTGAAATTCCAATACTTGACCTGATTCTTGCGCGAACCATTTCTGCAAAGCTGCGCTCTAGAGGTTTCGCACTTATTTATCTGTTGTCTATAGGGGTGAGTATAGGTGCTGCCCCTTTAGTAAGCTTGGTTCATTCACAGACTCATGAATTCGGATTATTGTTTATTTATTCATTCTTTTTTGCTCTAGGTGTCATGATTTGTGCCACACTACTCCCCATTAACGTGAATAGTATGAAGGAATGATGAGAGCACCAAAAAGTGTGGCCCACTTAGGTATTGGCTATACAGTGACGGCCTGATAGGCGATACTCAAGGTTTAATTAGTCGATTATTAAATAATTCCAGACCATTGAATTAGTTAGATATAATTTAAATGTTAGGTGATCATTCCAACCCAAAATAATAAAATAGGTGGCACTTTTCTGATCGAATTGGTGAATCAATACTGACGAACAGCAATACGAAAGCCTTCCAGCCGAATCTATTCGGCAATGACTTATTGCAACAGCTAGACCCAGCAGATCCCTTACTCCATTTAGCGGCGGTTATTCCGTGGGATCGCGTTGAGAAAGCCTTTCGAAAACACTACACACAGGGTATTGGCGCACCCTTGAAGTTAAGAGACTTGATTTATAATACAAGTCATTTTATAACGTCTAAGTTTACGAGTTGTTGATTGGTTTTTCTGGCTGTGCCAAAATTAAGGAATTAGTCTGCGGATGAAGTCTTTGCGCGATGGATGAAAAATCGGGCTATCTTTTATATTTGGCAAATAGTGGCGGGTTTGGGGTGGCATTTACATGTGGTACATGACACCCGGTGACAGGGTACTTTCGAGCTCCAGATGTGTGTGCTTAGGGATGATTAATCGCTGAAACAGTAGGCGTACAGACTTCACTGTCTGTGCCGGAATTGTATACGATTTAAAAAATAGGTGAATTTGAGTGCATTATCTAACCGAAACGCCTAAAATTAAGGGTATACGAATTGTTTATTTGTAAATATAGCAATACTGTCCCCGGACACAAATTTCCCACGGGTTCTTTGCAGTTAAATCCGACTAGTGGAGGTCAAATAAGTTTGAGCTGGATCTGAAAGTAGAGATATCATTACTTAATCAACACACTAGGACGGGACCAATTTCAACATCGATCAGCGCTGGAGTTCGACGTGTTTGAAGATAACTTGGATTGTGTTTGAGACCTAGGCAGAAGCAGCCAACGCAGTGATTACCAAAATAGCAGATGCATACGCAAATGTCGGGAGATCTCATTCCGGGCACATCGAGCTTCAAAACAATTTAAAGGTGGGGGTTGTTACTGCTCCATTCCCCGCAGATTACCCAAATAATTAGACTGAATACTCATACACTTTTAGCTCGATTTAGAAAGCTTCAACTGTCGTTGAAGCGAGGTAATTAGATTCAATGCAATTAATATTATTAGATACTTCCTTTCGATGTAGTTTTATTTCACTCAAAATTCCATCCCAAAGGCTAATACGACCTTTAATTGCGCGAGTAGCTGCCTCAGATGCTCTTTCTTTTTTAGAAGCATCGCCACTAATTAGTTCGTCAAGGATTTTTTGCGCAGCTGGGCCGTGCTCATTACTATCAATATCAATATGGCGTTTAAGGCAATAGAGCAATGCTGGAATTTTCTCTTTATTGATACCCCATTTCTGAAGAAACAGCGTAAACATATCTGGTATCGCATCTTCCCGCCCAAACAAGAAACAACTCGCTACTTCTTCGATTTCCCCTTCTATTGAGCAAGTAACATTGCTAAGGACGAATTTTGATATGTAACCTGGGACATTCTCAGTACTCAGTGCGTCCCCCATCTCCTGCCCAGCAGATAATCTAGCAATAAAGTTTTCAAACATTGATGAATCAGCCTCCACTTCTACCATTGCCATCAAATACATATCTAAATGACTGGCAGGATTCCCGTTGTGGTCTATATCACTTTCCTCGTAAAAAACTATTTCATTAATCAATCGTGCAGCATGTGGATTTGTGGGATTTTGCCACGGCAAAGAAATACATGTCATTGAGCTCTGCAGTCTCTTCACCAGACTCATAAAGTCCCAAACTGCAAAAACATGCGCAGACATGCATATTCTGAGTTCTTCAATTGACTTAATTTCTTCATAAATATTATGTAAAACGAGTTTTTTTCTAATATTAATAATTTCTTGTTTATTAACCATTTTTATACCTTTTATAGTGTTTTTATATGGAGTTTCTTGTCGAAACACTCACTTCAGTAATTTCCTCTTCACCAGCAATCAGGGCTTTTAATTCATTAAACATTCTTTTATATACGGGTAGGGTGGGTAGGAGCAGACAGGTACCTTTTCTATAATCTTTCCATTCATTGCCAATTAGTCTCAATCCCCCACGATCCTGATACATAGTTCCAAGATATAAGTAAATTATTGCATCAAATGCTAGGAACAATGTGTCTAGTGTCATGGCTGGGTGAGCCCAAAAGAATAAAATCAAAGAAGTGTGATGTGGAAATCGAATATATCGCTTAACACCATTTTTTCTAATTCGATAGTATGCAGGCAGCTTCCTCTTCATCAATTTTAATGTTACTTGCTTGACACCCAACCATTGCCAAAAAGATGTAGTAAACTTAAAATAATAAAGAAATAATAAAGAAATAATGAAGCTGCCAATATCACAATAGAAAAATGATACCCTGGCTACCTGGAATCAGGTGGAATAAATGCACTCCAGGCGATTGCCAAAACTGGAAACCTACTACCAATGTAATTACCGACAGAATACTGTGTACAGGGTAATTCCCAACAAATCGCCCTTTTGGTGTGTAGCAAATAACAATCATCAAATTATTCAGTTTGTTGGGAAATATCCGATTGAATGTTAACCACGCGCGCCGGCAGGCAGCGGTGCAACCTCACGGTCAAGACGCCGGGCCAGCTGACGCATGCGGGTTTGCGCTGCATCACGTTCAACATCGAAGCGGCGGAACCATCTGGTGCCACCTGCTACAGGATCCATGCCCGTGCGGCCGTGCAGAATGCGGTGATTGTCGAGCACCAAACAATCGCCAGCAACAAGTGGCAGGTGAATCTGACATTTAGGATCAAGCAACAAACGTAGCATTGCTTGTGTCGCCCGGTAGTAAGGGTCAATCAGATCGCTGCGGATGGACGACGGCATCCGAGAAGACATGGAGAAGCGAATGCCAGTGACGTTGTCATTGTCATCGACAGAGATAATGCAACCTTCCGCACGCCAATCGATCTTGATGTTGCCATGGCCACAGAACGGCTGGCGTACGGTCGATAACAACTCAAGTGCTTCGGGGTCTTCACGGCGCAGTCGGTCGGCCACATGAAAACCATCAACCAAAATCGAGGCACCACCACCGTCGGAACTTGGACTCAAACAGTGAAATATGAGTAATCCAGTTGGCCATGATGTAAATGAAAAATCAGTGTGAGGCACCAGCAGTGTCCGAAGGTAGTGCGCGTCGACGGCTTCCAACATAGCCTCAGCAGTGCTGTCCATAGCGTCTGCCTGTTTCTCTTCGGGTGTTCGTATGGGTGTAACTAAGATCTCTTCTGGCTGAGCAACGTAACGCCAGCCACCCGGCACATAGCCGAGATGAACAGCAATGCGGGCAACCTCGTCAGGTTCATTGGGTACTCCGCGCACCAAGGCAAATCCGAAATCACGTATTGTCTCGAGTAAAACAAGCTGGTTTGCTTCATCGTGCTGAATAGCCCTATAGTCAACGATCGGAAGGTTGTTGGCCAGCGCGATGCCTGAATGTCCATATGATGCGGTGGTGGGAGTCAAACTATGAGCACGGAGCCACGCTGCCATATATACACTTTGGTGACTATCGGGTTCCCAAATCACACGCAATGCCCCCTCGCTATCGACCTCCACGAAGTGTGGTTTACAATCTAATGGCAGTTCCAACATGGCCGCTAAGTCAATTTGTTGACGATTGATGCATTCGTCACAGGTACACCAATCGCGCAACCAAGGAAAAGCGTAATAACTAATGATTACTACTCATAGGCATGAGTTACAGGTTGACGCTTAGACTTAATCCAGATTAAGTACTGTTTTTTATTGAGAAGAGTACCGCCAAGAGCACTATCGAACCACCAGTAAATGTTGCGATGCTTGGAATTTCCGCAAATATTATAAATGCGAAAGCCGGAGCAAGAGGGGTTTCCAAGGAACTTAAAAGTGCCGTTTGGCCAGATGGAACTCGTTTAGAACCTTCTGCTAAGGTAACCGATGCAATGGCAAATAACACTCCAAATGCAGCAAGAATATAGATTTCTGTGAGTTCAACATCAAAAGGATTACCAACTATTGCGGCAATAGGTAGCAATAGAACTGATTGTAACACTGCTGGACCCGCCGCGGGCGTATTTGGATATTTTCGATAAATGACCATTATCGAGGCCATAGCGGTAGTCATCCACAAGGCCAACAAATCGCCATAGAGGCTGACTTGGCCAATAGAGCCAGAAACAATTACCGCAACACCAAAAAGCGCGCAAATACTTCCTACTAGCGTCCTTGCAGATACTTTTTCCCGAATGGCAACCCAAGCGAGTAGTGCAGCAATAATTGGAGAAACCGCATAAATAAGCGAAACATTAGCAATGGTTGTGAGTTTAAATGCCGGGATAAATGCTGCCGTGCCCAATGCGCCTACCACGGCTACTGCCCATCCACTGTAACCAATACCAAAAAAATTCTGCCGAAACACTCCTCTGTTCATTATCCAAGCTGTTGTGAAAGCAGCAGCAAAAAAACCCCTCCAAAAAATAACATCCCACGCTCCGGCTTCAACTCCCTTGGTGAACAAACCCGCTGTACTATATGTTATAGCCGCAGTTACGAGAAGAATGACACCGATGAAATATTCAGATCGAGTATCTTTATTCATGCAGGTTTTCCTGGTACAAGTAAGTTTGGCGGATCTCTGTGAATTTCATGAGAATCCAGATCAATGAAAAAGATGACCATTAATCGTTTACGACCCCAGTAATCACTCGGCCGACCATGTACCGACCGCTGCACATGCGAATGAAAAAGTCGCATAAGAAATTGCCGTGAGTAACTCAGCTCAAACACCGAATCGATGGAAAGCGCTGCAGCGAGATACAACATCATGAACAAATGCGTATACAAATGGCCAATGTTCAGATAAAGGATTGGTATTTTACGAACGCTCCTTAAGGAGTCCTAGTACTCCATCAACATAGGATTGATGGATAAAGTGATTTCAATTTAACCCGTGCATCCTGAGTTGTAAAACGCCAATTTACTCGTATGACTTTATGGTTACGCAGCTTTTGCCAGGAGTCTATTTCCTTTCGTAAAGTTTCCTGATCGGGAATTCTTCGATTGAGACATTGGCGACTGAGCACTCCTATCTCTATTTCTGCCATATCCAACCAGCTACCATGTTTCGGCGTATAGTGGATTTCTAATCGTTCAGCAATTCGTCTCGCTTCCTCTGGCTCAAACGTGGCGTACAGTGACCCCAGCCTATGGGTGTTCAGGTTATCCATCACTAAAATGATTTTTCTATCAGGAAAGTGTTCATCAACCAACTCTTTAATTAACTGTGCCCAGTCTTGCTTGGTATGTCGATCAGTTACCTTTACATGGCGCCAGCCTTCAAGGGGAGCTGATAACATAAACAGATTACTGACTCCGTTTCTTTCATATTCATAATCAAATTTAGCGGGTTGCCCTGCTCTTAATGCAAGTGGTGTGCGTGTCTCTTTAATATGTTGCTTACTGGTTTCATCCATGCAGACCAAGACTTCCTCTGGTGTATAGCTTCTTTGATACACCTCCAGTATATCTTCCATTGCGCAGACAAAATCTGCATTTTCCTTGGGAGGTATAACCCAGCACGCCTTCAACCAGGGTTTGAGTACATTTTTTTTAGTGTCTGTCTGACCGATTCTCCTGAAATCGAATCAACAATCTCACACTCTACCAATCGTTCAGCGAGTAGCTTTAATGTCCAATCTGTGCGCCCCTCTGGAGCAGATGAGCAAGCGGTTGCGATAAGAAATGCCTCTGCTTCACCATCAAGTTTTTTTGGCTTTCGACGTGTTTGTACTTTTGGGTTAAGCGCTGATTCAAGCCCCTCCACAACAAAACGTTTTCGGACTCTTTCCACGGTTAGCCGACTGATGTGTAAGGCTTCCGCTATCTCCTTATCTTTCAATGAGCCCGTTGCTGAAGTTTCATCTGCATGTAGTAACACCTGGGCATGAATTAATTTACGTGCGGCTACTCGTCCTTGTGACGCCAACTGGATTAAAATACCTCGCTCTTGTACGGTCAGTTTTACTCTGTACTTTTTTTCTGGCATATTTCACTCCAAAGTATCATTCGCTTAAATTTGGTACTTAAGAGTTTAGTTTAGATATTCATCAATGCTACGTTGTTGGAGTACTAGGGACTTGTGATTCAATTAAACTCAACTGATCACCAAAGAATCCTAGTTTCAAATTTAATTCCACCATCGATTCATCTATCCCCAGTCCGTTTGGGTTTATCGCAATTGTTTGACTAAGGAAGATGATGTATTCAAGGCTAATGATGCCAAAAATTTCGGAATCGTATGGAAGTTGAACTTATAATTGTCTTCCCAATTCGTTTATGTAGTCTACATAAATACAGTGATTAAACTTTAGGTAACCGGACAGAATATTGCGCTGAATAGACAAACTGTCAAAATCTCCCCCTACCAAAGTAAATTTGACTTGCTCATAAGGTCGTAACGAAACGTTGTCTCTATAGCTGCAGAATATCCTTCAGATTATGAGATTCCTGCCCATAAACACGAACGCGAGAGCACCAAAAAGTGTGGAGCAATTGGAAATAAGATATGCAGTACCGACCTGATTCGCGACGCTCAAGTTTTGGTGAACTTGGGAGGTCCCCGCATTGAATATCCATACCATCAAAACTGCGCTGCGAGGTATCAGCCCTATGATATTTCGTAGATTACGCCTGGCTGGTCATGCCACGATTGCCGATCTTCATCACGCCAATCAACGCAGCATGGGCTGGCATGATGAATATTTACACAGCTTTCACATCTATGGCAAAGACTACGGGATTGCCTATAGAAGGTGATATCAGCTTTTCTAACAACCTTCGAACCGTTTGCCTGGACAATTTTAACTTCAATCCGGGTGACCTCTTTACCTATACCTACAATTTCTTCACCGATTGAAAAAAGCATTGCCGCACCGGATCTACTGACCCACATTCCCATTAGCAAATAGCCGATGCCTTGACGTTATACCGACAAAGCGTCATGCTCAAACGTACCGGAGTTGAACTGGGCCGAACCAGCCTGGCGAGCTGGATGGTCGGTTGTGGTCAGCTCATCCAGCCACTGATTAGCAGTCTGCACGATCAACTCATGGAATAGCCTGTTTTATAGTTGACAAAGAAGCGAGTGCTGTTTTTTTCATCACAAGATTTGCTTCCATGTAATGAGGTCATACTGTTACTTGAATGCAAGCTCTTGGTAGAGTCTATGTTGTATGGGTCGCCTACAAAAAAAGCAGCTTACCGTGTATTAGTTCGACGCATAAAAAAAGCCTCTACAGCGACGAGCTATAGAGGCTTTGAAATTAAACCCGGCAGTGACCTACTTTCACATGGGGAGACCCCACACTATCATCGGCGCAGAATGGTTTCACTTCCGAGTTCGAGATGGGATCGGGTGGTGCCCAAACGCTATGGCCGCCGGGAGAACTGGTTATGTATTTATGTCAAATAACACAAATACATTAATCTGAGAGTTAAAAAAGTCCAAAGAAACTCAATCATCTATTGCTATATCTTTATACAACAACCATTTGGGTGTTATATGGTCAAGCCTCACGGGCAATTAGTACTGGTTAGCTACACACATTACTGCGCTTCTACACCCAGCCTATCAACCTTGTAGTCTTCAAGGGCCCTTCAGGGAGCTCAAGGCTCCAGTGAGATCTCATCTTGGGAGGGGTTTCCCGCTTAGATGCTTTCAGCGGTTATCCCTTCCGTTCGTAGCTACCCGGCAATGCCACTGGCGTGACAACCGGAACACCAGAGGAACGTCCACTCCGGTCCTCTCGTACTAGGAGCAGCTTCCCTCAAATCTCAAACGCCCACGGCAGATAGGGACCGAACTGTCTCACGACGTTCTAAACCCAGCTCGCGTACCACTTTAAATGGCGAACAGCCATACCCTTGGGACCTGCTACAGCCCCAGGATGTGATGAGCCGACATCGAGGTGCCAAACTCCTCCGTCGATATGGACTCTTGGGAGGAATCAGCCTGTTATCCCCGGAGTACCTTTTATCCGTTGAGCGATGGCCCTTCCATACAGAACCACCGGATCACTAAGACCTGCTTTCGCACCTGCTCGACGTGTCTGTCTCGCAGTCAAGCACCCTTATGCCTTTGCACAAACCGCACGATTTCCGACCGTACTTAGGGTACCTTCGCGCTCCTCCGTTACTCTTTGGGAGGAGACCGCCCCAGTCAAACTACCCACCATACGCTGTCCCCGATCCCGATAAGGGACCTGGGTTAGAACATCAAAACTACCAGGGTGGTATTTCAAGGTTGGCTCCACCAAAACTAGCGTTTCGGTTTCAAAGCCTCCCACCTATCCTACACAAGTAGGTCCAATGTTCAGCGCAAAGCTGTAGTAAAGGTTCACGGGGTCTTTCCGTCTAGCCGCGGGTACGCTGCATCTTCACAGCGAGTTCAATTTCACTGAGTCTCGGGTGGAGACAGTGTGGCCATCGTTACGCCATTCGTGCAGGTCGGAACTTACCCGACAAGGAATTTCGCTACCTTAGGACCGTTATAGTTACGGCCGCCGTTTACCGGGGCTTCGATCAAGAGCTTCTCCGAAGATAACCCCATCAATTAACCTTCCGGCACCGGGCAGGCGTCACACCCTATACGTCCTCTTGCGAGTTTGCAGAGTGCTATGTTTTTAGTAAACAGTCGCAGCCACCATTTTATTGCAACCTTCGTCAGCTTAGAGAGCAAGTCTCATCACTAATAAAGGCGTACCTTCTCCCGAAGTTACGGTACCATTTTGCCTAGTTCCTTCACCCGAGTTCTCTCAAGCGCCTTGGTATTCTCAACCTACCCACCTGTGTTGGTTTGGGGTACGGACACTTTATACCTGAAGCTTAGGGGATTTTCTTGGAAGCATGGCATCAACCACTTCGCTCAAAAGAGAGCTCGTCATCACATCTCAGGATAGTGAATCTCCGGATTTACCTAAAGACTCTCCCTACATGCTTAAACCGGACAACCATCAGCCGGCTGATTTAGCCTACTCCGTCCCCCCATCGCAGTATAAAGTGGTACAGGAATATTAACCTGTTTTCCATCGACTACGCCTTTCGGCCTCGCCTTAGGATCCGACTAACCCTGCGCCGATTAGCGTTGCGCAGGAAACCTTGGGTTTTCGGCGTGCGGGCCTCTCACCCGCATTATCGTTACTTATGTCAGCATTCGCACTTCTGATACCTCCAGCATGCCTTACAGCACACCTTCAACGGCTTACAGAACGCTCCTCTACCATGCATGTAAACATGCATCCGCAGCTTCGGTATGTAGCTTAAGCCCCGTTAAATCTTCCGCGCAGGCCGACTAGACCAGTGAGCTATTACGCTTTCTTTAAAGGATGGCTGCTTCTAAGCCAACCTCCTGGCTGTCTATGCCTTCCCACATCGTTTCCCACTGAGCTACAATTTTGGGACCTTAGCTGGCGGTCTGGGTTGTTTCCCTCTTCACGACGGACGTTAGCACCCGCCGTGTGTCTCCCATGATTGCACTTTCTGGTATTCGGAGTTTGCAATGGGTTGGTAAGTCGGGATGACCCCCTAGCCATAACAGTGCTCTACCCCCAGAAGTGATACATGAGGCTCTACCTAAATAGATTTCGAGGAGAACCAGCTATCTCCGAGTTTGATTAGCCTTTCAC
>CBDDAA010000002.1:1345000-2201455 GCA_965224675.1 Granulosicoccaceae bacterium
TTAATGTTACATATGATGTATAGTTCACAACTTTTGTACGAAATTTTTAATCCTTACACCAATGAAGCGATAAAAGTGGAACTCAATAAACAAAATACTCACCGATCTGGCATGCATCTAGACTATAAATCATCCCATTTGCTGGAAAACACATACAACACAGTTGCGCCGCTTCGTAGTCGTTTTTTTAACCGCGCGAATTCAAGAAACACCAGGCCACTGGGTGCGGTAAGAATTCAGACTCATCAAACACCCGAGCAAAAAAAGAATTATCTACAAAACAAGGGCTTTGCAATAGCTACTTTATTAGTTCTTGGTGTCTTCATTGCAACGGTTAGTAGTGGACATGTTGAAGGACAGCAACAATCCCAGAATGCACCTTTGTTAATGGATGGGTATAGTCAACAGCCTACTAACGAACCCGATTTTTACTTTATTGAATCGAGTCAATTCGTTCCGGGCACCCATCAATTACAACTGGCAGCATACAAGCCGGAATCAAAAGTAAGTGAAGTCATTAATCCCTGGAAGGCATTAAGAGCTGATGTATCCCCTCCTGATATGGACATTAAACTTGGCTCTATCAAAAAAGAGCTGACAGATCTTGGTACACCCGAACATTACGACAAGATGATTATAGTCAAATCAGGAGATACTTTATCAGAAATCATGGTGGAACAAGGCATTGAGCCATCAAGCCTGCATGCCTTTTTGAAACTCGACGTTATTAAAGAGTACCTAGCTACGTTACATACGAATCAGGAATTTTCCATTCGGCGCAAGCTAGACGGTCATTTTGTTAGTTTTACAATGAAAATTGGGTCGGATAAAAAACTCGTCGTAGTGCGAGACAAATCTGGCTTTTCCGGCTCTATAATTAAACTTGCCGCCACCCGCCATCTGCAAATGGCAGCTGCAGAGATAGAATCATCATTATTTATAGCCGGACAAAATGCAGGTCTAAGTCAAAAAACTATCATGAACCTTGTTGATATATACCAATGGGATGTAGATTTTGGTACAGACATTCGTAAGGGTGACAAGTTTAAGATTATTTATGAAAAATTCTATCGTGATGGCAAATTAATTGGAGTGGGTGATATTGTCGCCGCTGAATTTAACAGTCGTAGCAGAGCAATTACAGCTATTCGATATAAAGATTTAAATGGCCGTACCAGCTACTACACCCCTGACGGCCGATCCATGCGGAAAGCATTTCTTAGAAATCCTGTAGATATTGTTCGTGTGACCTCACATTTCAATCCAAATCGCAAACATCCCGTTCTACATACAATACGTGCTCATAAAGGGACAGACTATGGCGCTCCGAAAGGAACACCCATTCGAAGTACTGGTGATGGCAAGATAATCTTTGTAGGTACCAAAGGCGGTTACGGCAAAACAGTAATTCTAAAACATGGCGACAAGTACACAACTCTCTACGCACATATGTCAAAATTTGCCAAAGACATCAAACCCGGCAAAAGAATCCAGCAAGGACAGATTATTGGTCATGTAGGTCAAACAGGGAGAGTGAGTGGCACTCATTTGCACTATGAGTTCCGAATTAATGGCCGACATAAGAATCCTCTAAAGGTTAAACTTCCAGGCGCCAGACCACTACCTAATAGATACAGAGCAGACTTCTTGAGTAAATCCCGTGAAGCGTTAGCCTTACTTGATGAGCTGAATCCCATTGCTATTGCCACCAGGTAAATCGATGTTAGGTCATTAATTCTAATGTCCAGATTAACCTTGGGTCTAATGGCAGGCACCAGTGCTGACGGTATTGATGCGGCACTGGTTGACTGCTCCAGCACACCTCCAAAAGTCATAGGAACCTACCTACGTCAGTATCCTCCTGAATTACGATCGCGCATTCTTAATACCGCGCACGCTGATTATGTGAACCTTGATGATTTTTTTCAACTCGATCAACTTATTGCTGAAGAACTTTCCACCGCTGCAATAGAGCTGCTTTCGCAGGAAAAATGTTCTGCCAAAAAAGTAATAGCAATCGGCAGTCATGGGCAGACAGTGCGTCATCGACCCAACCCTCCGCAACACTTTACTGTTCAATTGGGTAATCCGAACATTATCGTCGCTCGAACTGGAATTGATGTTGTTACCGATTTTCGTCGTGCGGATATGGCAATGGGTGGACAGGGAGCACCTCTGGCACCGTTATTTCATGACAAATTGCTACGCGAAAAAAGAAGAAATATCGTGGTATTGAACCTGGGAGGAATCGCCAACATTACAGTACTTAGTGATGATTTCCCGACTCTGGGCTTCGACACCGGACCTGCAAATTCACTGATGGATCTTTGGATATCGCAAAAAAAAGACCTAAGCTATGATAAGTCGGGAATATGGGCTGCAAGCGGAACTGTAAACGAAGCCTTACTCGCATCTATGCTCAGTGATGCCTATTTTAAACAACCGCCACCGAAAAGCACAGGTCGTGAGTATTTTAGTGAAAAATGGCTTGCTCGTCACCTCCTGGCAACCGATCTGCCTGATAACGATGTTCAGGCTACACTGTGCGAGTTAACCGCGACAACAATAGCCCATGCAATAAAAAAAGCTTGTTCATCTGTCGATCAGATTATTTTTTGTGGTGGTGGTCACAAAAATGAAGAACTCTTAAGGAGGTTACAAGTCCATTTTCCCAAAACAGTAATAGAGTCAAGTTTCAATAAGGGTATAGATCCCGACTTTCTTGAAGCAATATTATTCGCTTGGCTTGCACACAGACATTTACAAAGATTACCGGGTTCCATGCCATCGATTACAGGTTGTGCAATGCCACTAATCAGCGGCTGTCTCTACCCTTCAACAAATAAAAATGTTCTTTCTGAATTTATTTAACACAATCAAATTAAATGATCAGGAACTAGATATTACGTTGAGAATGATGAGCCACAACCACATGTTGTGACAGCATTGGGGTTACGGATTACGAACTGCGACCCTTCCAATCCTTCAGTATAATCAATTTCAGCCCCGGTCAGATATTGAAAACTCATGGGGTCAATTAATAACTTTACCCCATCTTTGCTTACTTCTGTATCACCCTCACTTACCGACTCATCAAAGGTGAATCCATACTGAAAACCTGAGCACCCACCGCCAGACACAAAAACACGCAGCATCAAATCAGGGTTGCCTTCTTCAGCTATTAAGGTCTTAACTTTTTTTGCAGCCGCCTCAGTGAAAATGAGAGGGTCTGGCATTTCGAAATCTTCCGCATCTACACTCATTACTTAGTAACTCCAACCATGTATTTTTCTCCAAACTGTGAAAATAGCTTAACCAACTAATTAAGTCAACTATATCTTATGGGATCTCTAAATAGAAATATTTGCCTGTATAACCCTTATTCGTAAATCGGATTATTCCAATTAGCTAGCTCAAAATATACGGCTTAAACTAGTGTCGTGTTTCATACAAAGTAGGCAGTTAGAAAGCCAATCAAAACTCTATTGAATTATGATTTTTGAAGGGATTTGATCAAATCAAGAAGTTCAGATTCTTGATAAGGCTTCCCTAAAAAGCCTTGGATTGCTGATTTTTCCAGGCGTTGTCGATGTTTTTCACCCGTCCTTGAGGTGATCACAACAATTGGCACGGCTTTTAGTTTAGCGTCATCACGGACCATCGAGATCAGTTCAAACCCATCCATACGTGGCATTTCCAAATCGGTCAAAACAAGGTCGGGTGTGAATTGTTGCATAAGTCCTATAGCCTCTACCCCATCACGCGCCATCATAGGCAAATAGTTCTCCTTCAATAATGCCCGTTCTGCATATTTTCGCATAGTAATAGAATCATCAACAACTAACACGCGCAATCTTGTTTCAGGGGCGACTACCACATTATCCGTATTGATAATGGCTTTGACTTCATCTTGACCTGGAACCGTAGACAACAGATTGTTAATATCCAATACAGGTACGACTGAACCATCTGACTGAACACACGCACCAGAATAAATACCTAATGCAGCAAGCTGTCGGCCAACAGGCTTAACAATCGTCTCAATATGGCCCGGTATGGTACTCACTTGAATTGCTACAGACTCATAAGCACCATTAAGCTGGATCAATGAGACAGCATCGCTGGGTAGTAGATCTTCTGGTAGATTTAGCAACCCGCTTAAACTAACAGGGTGATATCGATGATTGTTCAATCTAATTTGCAAATCTGGTTTCTCAATGAATTTCTTGAATTCATTGCTATTTAGACGGCTAATTCCATGAACGTGGTTCGCAGGCAATGCAAATGTTCTGTCACTCAACCCCACTAATAACACGTGATTGACAAATTGCGACTGCACAATTCTTATTGTGAATACAGCCCCCTTGCCCTTTCTGGACTTCACTGTCAGCTGACCGCCTATTTTTCTTAATTCTCGCTGCACCGCATCAAGTCCGACCCCTCGTCCTGATATCTGATCAAGCTCAGTAGCTGTAGAAAACCCTGATGTTGAAAGTAGTTTCAACAAAAGTTGTTCTGAAATAGTGACGTCTTTTTTAAGCAAGCCTTGTTTTATGGCTTTGTTTCTGACAACTTCGCTATCAATTCCAATGCCGTCATCTTCAATTGAAATAAATAGATTACCTTCTTCCATCTTAAAACGCAGATCAACTCGTCCAGAACTGGATTTATTATTTTTTAGCCTTTGTTCACTTGTTTCAATCCCGTGTGCAGCAGCATTGCGCAGTAAATGTTCGAGAGCAGAAATAATGGGTTTGAGTAAAGACTGATCGACAACATTCTCCGCACCATGAATATAGAGTTCAGCACTTTTCCCCAAACTAGTGATAGTTTGCTCAAATGTAGTTCGCAAGCGTACTACCGAGGATTGAAATCTTACCAATCTTACATGAGCAAGCGTTTCCTGAATTGCATTTATGGCTCGTGTTTGCTCACGCAGTTCAACCTCTGTCTGCCGCAAATGATTGCTCAATGAATAACGGATATCATCAAGGTCAGAAAACGATTCTAAAATAACGCGGGATAGTTCTTGCAGTTTTGCGTACTTATCCAACTCAAGTGGGTCAAACTCTTTCACTTTCTGACTAGGTTTATCTGCTGCAATAAACAAGTCCGATTCCAGATCAAGATCACGTAACTGAAAGCGAAGACGATTAACAGTTTGGTCAAGCTCCAGCAGTGATTCGGCCATCTTATTTTGCTGTTGACCGATATGTGACTGATAAACATTACTTTCATTGTTTAAATCGGACAATCTCTGAATTATTGCGCTATCCAGCCGTATGCGTTCAGGAGCAGGGGTTAGCCCGACACCCAGATTTTCATCAGAGGGCACCGTTTTATAGCCCTCATCAGCCAATACGCTCACACCCTTTGCGATATCGCCCAGTACTGAGCGTGTATCTTCATCCAATTCTGGTTGACTAGCCGACTCAACTGCGCTTAATTCATTAATCAACCAATCAAAATATCCAGGTGTATCTCCAGTACGGGCTTGCTCAAGATTTATATTTAGCGCGTCAGCCGCATCCGATAATGCATCGAATGATTCCACATTTATCTTAGTGGACACACCCGACAATCTCTGCACCGCATCTTCCATTGCATGTGCCAAATCGGCTATCCCTGTATATGACGCCACCCTTGCACTACCTTTTAATGTATGCAGGTTAGACTGTAGCTCCATTGGAATATCATGGTCTTGAGTGTGACACTTCCATTTATTAATTAAACTTAGTAAATGCTCAACTATGTCCTGAGCTTCGTCAATAAATACAGTCTGTAACTCTCCTAGCCTTGGTGTTTGGATCAGATCTGCAGTTTCGGCATTGACTCGGTCTACAAATCCACCCACTCGAGACTCAACGTCGGTAATGAAGGTTGATGCCACTTCTCCGGATGACAGAAATTCCAACTTGTATTCAAGCGCTCGAATTACCTCACTAAGAAAAAGCGTCTCTCCTCGACTAAATAGACTTCCTGCTCTCTGCTTCTGTTTTATTGCTGACTCGATAGGCACTAATAAATTTGCAATGCCGTGCGCGTGCGCGGTTTGAGCACTGCCTGTAAGTGTATGTAGGGCGCGCACTAATTGCTCTGTTACATTGGTCTTACCATCTCCACTTAGGTTTTTGCCAAGAATTTCCTTCAATGTTGATATATGTAAGGCACATTCTTTTGTAAAAATATCCAGTAAAGCTGGATCCATGAGTAAATTTGTTGCCGTGGAGCCGACCGAAACACCTGAAGCCGGTATGGCTTCATTCTCCAACAAACGAACAACAGGTTTATCTTCATTTAAAACTTGCAGTTCAGGCGCTCTGTTCATGCCTGTAGGCGCCATCTCTATAGTATCCGCTTGCTCCATTGGTGGCAGCTGCATTGTGTCCGAAGCTTCTACTACTCCCGTCACATCCAGGGTTTGCGTCAAATCCAGCAGCAATCCATTTGGATCGGTCGCTTCATCGCTTATAACACGGGCATGATTAACCACATCTTCACTAGGTTCCACTTTTTCATCATCTCTAGTGAGTATTTCAATTTCGGCCTCTGATTTTTCCGACAGGTTATTCTGCTCAATTTCAGATGCTTCCAGGTCTGCCAAGGTAGGAGAATCATCATGTCCTGAAGGTACATCTTTTCCACTGTTTTCGGCCAGTTTAAATGCAGTTGCCATCAAGACATCAATTCCATCAACCTGTTCTGTCGCACCGTGAATTTGATCGATAAGCTGTGGCAAAGCCGCAGTGGACTCCTCCAGAACGTTAAAAACTGGTTTTTCTAGCTTTATACTCCCAGACAACACACGATTCACGAGGTTTTCAATTGCCCATGCAAACTCAGAGATTGCATTAGCACCCACCATTCGCCCGCTGCCTTTAAGGGTATGAAATGAGCGGCGAATATTCTCCAATAATTTCTTGTCTTCAGGGTTTACGCTCAATTTAGTCATATTTTCACTAATTTGACTAAACTGCTGCATAGCTTCATCGATATAAATATCGACCATTTCAGGTTCTGCGAATTCGTCTTTCTCAGGTTTTTGTTCTATTGTTTGCTCAATGACTCCTTCCGGTTTTTCACCAACCCTACTATCCGAGATGTCGGCAAATTTAGACCGCCCGTCATCCTGCACTAAATTTAAAAGACTATCCAACGCATCTGCACTTCGGCTCAGAAGGTCGGCCATGACCGGCTGTCGTTGTATTTGTAAATCAATATAAACTTCCAGACTGCTCACAACATCAGCAAAATATTGATGCTCTTCATCAGAAATACGGTTTACATATTCATCAGTAATATCACGTGTATAACATGCTAAGCCGTTAAACAGCAGAGCCAATTCCGGCATAGGCAATATCTGTAATGCAAAAGAGGTTTCTTCCAACAAATGTGTAATGAGTGCAAACGGACTATCATTCTGCTGTGATTCAATCGCTCTCAGGTAAGTCTCTTTAATACGTTCCAGGGAACATATAGATTCCTTAAGAACGCAATTCACCAAATCATCATATTGTTGACCACTTAATAATTTCTCTGATGCCGACTCACCTACATCAGTAATTGCATGACCGTGTGGAACCAGTTGCTCTTGAGCATGCAAGTAATCATCTAATTCTGTATCAATGCGTAAAATATCAGATGCAATTATTAATAATTCAGACCTTTTTTCATCAGGTTGACCGATAAACCGTTCAATTTTACTTTTTACTGCTTCATTTCGTTCTGCAGCCCTATACATTCCCAACATTTGAAATGTCGAGCTTAGCTTACTCAAACGCTGTGGCAAATACTCAAGTCCACTTCTGTCAGGCTCGTCAGCGTGGGCATAAACTTCAATTGTAGATTTAAGATAAGAGAGCTCTTCTCGAATTGCGATTCTGGCAGCATCCAGCATTTCCAACCCCGGCCCATCAAGCGCACGAAGTGCCTGGTCCCGGCTTTTACTACTCGGCAATAATTCCTGCAGTTGATAGCTAGATTTAATTTGCTGTACTTTCTTGCTATCGGAATCAGACAAAGCAACATAGTAGAGAAGATTCTTAAACAACTCTAACGGCGCAGCTTGATAGATAGCACGCGACTTTTGACGCATTAACTTCTGAAGGAATCGTTCAAGCTGCCCAAAAAGAGACTTTATCGCCGCATTTGTCGGCAGGCCCTTATCCGAAAGCGAATCCAATATGGCAAGTGTAACCCGCCATAAACGTGAAAGATCGGTTCCTTTTGAAGCATGGTATAACCCATCAAAAATAGTATAAATTTCATCCAGACTGGCATCAACCTCCTTGTTCCGATACCAGTTCAATAAAGAGCGCATCAGAGGTGCACGTGCATACTTTATTTCACCTCGAAATTCACGCTCACTGTGCGCTGAAAGACTACCCGGCTCAGGCTGATTAGTATTAGAAAAATCCGGCAATAGCATTACTGCTTCCGACAATAAGCTCACATTCTGGACAGCCCGCATATCATTCAGCAACGGTAGCAATGCGAGTGGAATATCTGCGCTTCCATTTTGGATATAACCTACGTATTCGGGCAAGGTCTCGCTGGCTTGAACCAAAATAACGGTAGCATCGTTTTGGTTTCGCACCCGCTGTGCACTTACAGATTCCAACAATTTTTCTATCTCTTGAGATAAAAGAGCCCCACCTTGTAATTCTATCAAGTCAAGTGTGGATGATACGGCCCTGATCTGCACACGTAACCTTGACATTAGGTTTGCATTATCGGGTCCGCTTACATAATCAGAAACACTCTGCCTGAATTGGTGTAAAGAGATCAACAATTCAGAAATCACCCGCGAGCGGTAATTTAAGCCTGAAACATCTTGAAGATCAGTCATTCCGTGAACTCAAAGAATCATTATCAGCATCGTGGCTAAGTATTTTGGAGTTCAGAATAGTATTACTATCACCGCTTACATCACTTTCATCAGCTTTATCTGAATCATCTGATTCAGATTCGGAAACTGTAAATTCTGCGGCGATTCTCACCAGATCATCTGACATAGCCTGTAGCCCGGCAATTGAGTCAGCGGTACTTTTTATTCCCTCGTTGGATTGTATAGCGATATCGCTAATCACTCGCATATTCCCAGATAACTTGGATGTTACCTCAGCCTGTCGCAGTGCTTTTTCAGATAATGTTTGTATTTTATCTGACAGTTCTTGTGACACAAGTTGAATTTCACTCAGCTCAACACCAGCCGATTCTGCCAAAGAAGACACATTCACCACGCCTGCTGTACTTTCCTCCATTGACGTTATTGCAGCTCTGGTATCAATCTGAATAGCTACCACCAGTGCCTCAATATCCCGGGTTGCTTCATTCACTCGCTCAGCAAGCTTTTGTACTTCGTCTGCTACTGACGAAAATCGATCTTGTCCACTACTGGATGTTGCCTGAATTGACGCATTCAACGCCAACAGGTTGGTTCGTTCAGCAATATCATTAACCAGATTAATAATGTCACCAATCTGTTGCGAGCTTTCACCCAAACGCTTCAACCGCTTTGAGGTATCCTGAATCTGTTGACGAATTTCAGAAGTACTTTCGATGGTCTCACTGACGGCAGAATGCCCGGAAAGAGCACGCAAAACTGATTGATTAGCGACCTCTTTAGCCTGTGCAGCCTTTACCGACATCTGCTTCATTGTATTAGCCATGGCAGTGATATAATTACTTGAGCGTCTGATTTCCCGTTCCTGCAGCCCACTCGCCCTACTTAGCCTTCTAGCGGTTCCACTTGATTGCGCTACAGCAACCGCTACCCGCTTTGATGTATTGTTAAGCGTTTTGACCAAGGCATTGATAGTATCGATAGCATAATTTACCGAATCAGCAATTGCACCTGTTATGTCCTCCGTTACGGTAGCACGTGTTGTTAGATCACCTTCTGCAAGGTTGGTGATTTCGTCAAGGAGCCTCAATATTGCTCTTTGATTTGTCGCATTATTACTCTTCGATTGAGCGATCTTGTATTGAGAGTCTCGCCAAAATACTATTGCCAGAATAAATAGAAACAGTAACGAAAAAAGAGCGGCTACAACACCAAGACGAAACAAATAGTTCTGTTCATGCTCTAAAACCATAACAGCGGCTTGCATTTTGTCCAGCACTAGTTGTAATTCTATATTTTTTGCCTGAATATTCGACAAGTTACTTTTGGTAAGTGTGGCTGCGGATTGACTGCTGGATTCAAACAATGGACTCAACCGCGCTACTTCAACCTGCATTTCATCCAGCAATACGTTCGCATCAGCGTCCTTTATCTCCGACAGGAGATCCAGCTTCACTCGTAGCCCATTCCAGATTCTAGCTAAAGATTGTATTGATTGATCAGAATTACTGGTATTTTTAGAAGCGGTTGCTTCTTGCAATTCACGTAACATCTCCCCTACTGCAACATTGTATTCAATCTTGCTTTTATCTACCTTTATCTTCTTCAGCCATCCGTCAAGTGATCCACTAAGGCCCTTTAATGCCTCAAACTGATCAGGACTAACTATTGTAGTATTAGATGCATTACCCTTTCCCTCTAATATTACCAGCCCGCTTAGGAAGTTTGACCAGGCATTATCAATAGCATCCAACTCGGGCAATAACAACTCAGGCAGAGGGGGTACACGTTCAGAACTGTCTCCGGCCCTGAGACTCTTTAATAGTTGGTTGCCAGCGTTTTTGTTATCTGGACCACCTTCACTCAACTGAGGCATAGTTGCCGTTATTACAAGCTGAGAGGCGACAACCTTGAATTGTCCTGCAGCATCCATCAGTCTGTGATTTCGTGTCGTCTTTAAGTTTGCCTGAATGAAACAAAATGCAGCCGCGAGCAAACTAAGGATCAACAATAGAAATAGTATCACTCCCGGCTTACCAAAACCTGCTTGTCCACACCACTGCTTTGTACTTGCTAACTTCACTAAAAAATTCCAACGTTTGAGAATGATTGTATGATTTTTTCAACGCACGTACTTTGCTTATTAAGAACTAAAATACCAGCAATTGATTCAATCGCATTAAAATCTTACAACAAAGCCAATCTTCGCTTATAAATTCGCTTTCATATAATACAATGCAGAAGCTGCATTAAATTGATATGAAATTACACTTTCGCCTTTAAGAATTCTTATACTGATTATGATTCTTTCAGCTCTCATACAATTTAACATTAGTATGCCAACCTCTGCCCAACTCACTGATCTTCAGCGTTTCACTTCATCATTTTTTATATTCAAAAACCGCTTTGAATTAACGATTAGCTCTGGATCTATGACAGGTAACACGTTCCCACTATCCTGTACAACTTCATTCACATAAGACTTAAGGGCCGGTAACACTTCATCGATTTCGCCGCTTAACTGATTTGCAGCATATTTTCTTAAACCAAGAATTTCATCCACCCGAAACGCGAAAATATCATCAGCGGATTTAATCAATATTAATCGGCTGCTTTCATAAGAATGACCTGTTTGTGCAAATAGAAACAGACCCAAATCACTTACCGCAATAACATTACCCCGGGTGCTTGCCAAACCCAGGAACCACGGCTGAACACCCTGAATGGGCGTATAGGCAGCCGGTCGAATAATCTCATATATTGTGTTAACCGGCATTAGTAGCGTCTGCACGCCAACAACTACTGCAACTGCTTGCCAATTACCGCTATTGTTCATTTGCCAGCGCTGACTCTACACAGCGAACAAGTTCTTTCTCAGATACCGGCTTCACAATGTATCCCTTAGCCCCTTGACGCAAACCCCAGACGCGATCAGTCTCCTGATCTTTAGTGGTCACTATAACAATCGGAATATTCGCTGTTTGTTGGTCACGATGTAATTTTCTGGTCGCCTGAAATCCATTAATGCCAGGCATTACTATATCCATCAGAATCAGATCAGGTAAAAATTCGCGGGCTTTGCGAATCCCCATCTCTCCATTTGATGCAGTTTCAACGTTATATCCATTGTCTTCTAATATATTCTGGAAGACATGGACTTCTGTCGGAGAATCGTCAACAATAAGCACACTTTTCATCTAGGCGACATCCTCACTGGAGCTTGATTGAGCAAGGTGCCGCTCAATTGCTGATAACAGGTCTTCTCGTGTAAAAGGCTTGGTTAAATAAAATTGTGAGCCGACAATGCGCCCTCGTGCCTTATCAAAAATGCTGTCTTTACTTGAGAGCAAAATAATTGGAATATGACTATAGTGCTTATTGTTTTTGATAAGCGCACATGTTTGGTACCCGTCTAAACGAGGCATCATAATGTCAACAAATATTATATCGGGCTTGAGTTCAACCACCTTTGCCAGCGCTTCGTAGCCATCATTGGCAGTCACGACCTCACAGCCCTCTTTCTGTAGTAGGTTTTCTGCAGACCGGCGAATCGTTTTGCTGTCATCTATAACCATCACTTTGATTCCACTGAGCTTACTATTTGAATTTGTCACTTTTATCTCTCTCCCGTGGTGATCTGTAAATTACAGATCATCAAAATAGTAATATTATCAGTCGAATATGACCCTGAATTAATCATGGGCACTGTATAACATGAGTCTGTTATAAGCAAACTTGAATCGATGTAATTCAACCATTTAAGTCAATATCTTGACTCAACAACTTCAGTGTGTAAAGCCAATGCTATACAGGAATATTGCTCATAACAAAGGAAAATAATTTAGGCCCGGACTTATTAATGATTTGTGGCTGAATATGCTACCGGCATGGCGCTGATCTGAATAGAAAAATTCCCCGCAGCATAAGTTTTGGGTATTATCTTTAAACGATAACATTCGGAATAAATATGAGCATTAAAATAGGCGTGGTTATGGACCCAATCGAATCCATAAATCCTGAAAAAGACAGTAGTTTTGCCATTATGTTGGCCGCCCAACGCAGAGGGTGGTCAGTTTACTATATGAACCCTTCTGGTTGCTACCTGGAAGCGGGCATCGCCTATGCTGATATGTGCCAACTCGAATTGTTTGATGAAAAATTGCATTGGTTTAAGAAAGGTGAAAATCTGAGCCAACCCTTAGCAGAGTTGGACGCAGTTTTCATGCGTGTGGACCCCCCGTTTAATATGGATTACATCTACACCACCTATCTGCTGGAGTATGCCGAATCCCAAGGCACGCTAATCGTCAATAAACCCGCCTCTCTGCGTGATGTCAATGAAAAGATGTTTACCGGCTGGTTTCAACAATGCTGTCCAAAAACACTGGTCACTGCACAAATTGATAGAATCAAACAGTTTCTTACGAAACATAAAGACATCATTGTCAAACCATTGGATGGAATGGGCGGTGCTTCAATTTTTCGCTTAACCACTCAAGACCCAAATATTAATGTGATACTGGAAACCATGACTCAATTCAATCGAATACAGATTATGGCTCAAGTTTTTATTTCAGAAATAAGTGCAGGGGATAAGCGGGTATTGTTAATCGACGGAGAGCCCATACCCTTCGCTCTTGCCCGAATTCCAGCGAAGGGGGAAACCCGTGGTAATCTGGCCGCTGGTGGTAAAGGTGTAGCGGTTCCATTAAGCGATCATGATCGCTGGATTTGTCGGCAGGTTGCACCAACTGCAAAAGAAAAAGGCTTGATTTTTGTCGGGTTGGATATAATTGGAGACTATTTAACAGAGATTAATGTGACCAGCCCTACCTGCATAAGAGAGCTGGATCGAGATTGTAACCTCGACATCGCCGGATCGCTGATTGATGTGATAGCCAATAAATTCCAGCATACAAAAATTTCCTAACAGTCTACAATTACTAGTACTGATTCCTAATCCGTAGCTTCACTGTGGACACGACATAAATTACCTGTGCAATGGCAATAGCATTCATTGAAGCAGAACCTGAACAGTCAGATCGACTCGGGATAATGATTTTTCTAGCTGCCGCGCTGCACGGAATTATTATCTTGGGTGTTGGTTTCACACCCTTTCTACAGAAAACCAAGACCCCACCAGCGCTCGAAGTTATACTGATTGATAATAAATCAGAATCCAAACCCGAAGAAGCTGAATATTTGGCCCAAGTATCACAGGACGGTGGCGGTGAAACCGAGCAATACACAAAACCTTCCTCACCATTTGTATCATCTCAAGATTTTGACACAGATGGAATTGCACCCGCACCCATGCAGGCATCAGCACCAAAGCCTACACCAAAAACACCAGAAACCGTATTAACCACATTATTTTCAGATGAAAAAAAGAATAATGATCCAGAGCAGGAGCAATCAGAAGTATTGGATGCCAAACAGTCAGATGTTCGAATTGATCTAACCATGGAAATCGCTCGCCTCAGTGCAGAGCTTGATTCAAGTTTGAAAGAATATGCGAAAAGGCCGCGTAAGACTTTTCTAAGCGCCCGGACACACGAATCAGCATCCGCAGAATATATGCATAAGTGGGTTGAAAAAGTCGAACGAATGGGCAACCTGAATTATCCAGATGAAGCTAGGCGTAAACACTTATTTGGAACACTTATTTTAGTGGTTGGGGTTCGAAAAAACGGCTTGATTGAAGAAATAATAGTACGTCGCAGCTCGGGTCAAAAATTACTTGATGACGCTGCAAAGCGCATTGTAACCTTGGCCGCCCCGTTTGATCCTATGGTTGGAAAACTCGCAGAACAAACCGATATCCTGTACATTACCCGGACATGGGAGTTCAAGAGTAATAATTCGATTGTCAGTCGTGTAAATTAGTGCGAATCGAAAGCTCCCCCGATATAATTCTTGTACCTAGCGGCTATGCACGAATTATTAAAACGGAGTTATCTGTTGAATCTTAGTCACCACTTTCTCCTGTCCATGCCGCAAATGCTCGACACCCGATTCTCACGCACACTCACCTATGTATGTGATCACGACGAACGGGGCGCGCTTGGCCTGGTTATCAACCGACGTCTGGATATGGATCTTGCAGAAATATTCCAACAAATGGACATTGAGCAATCTGCTCCCTGGACCGGACACAGAGAAGTCTATGAAGGTGGGCCTGTTGATCCCGCCCACGGATTAATCCTCCACCACGCAACAAAAGATCAGGAGTGGGCTGGGACTCATCGTTTCAATCATGACATTTGCATAAGTAGTTCACGCGATATATTACAGGACATTGCAGCAGGTCGGGGCCCTGAACATTTTCTTGTCATATTGGGTCATGCTGGCTGGGGACCTGGTCAGCTTGAAGATGAATTGGCTGAGAATGCTTGGCTCACCTGCCCTGCTGATCCAGCAATTATTTTCGCCACAGCTGTTGAAAACAGATTACAAAAAGCGGCTGAGTCCCTCGGTATTGACTTGACTAATCTCTCTTCTCAAACCGGACATGCGTAAAAATCGATTTCCTCCTGGTTTGTATTTGGCATTTGATTATGGCATGCGCTCAATTGGCATAGCCAGCGGTCAAAGCTATACCAAAACTGCCAGTCCACTAAGCATTGTCACTAATTATAGCGGGACTCCAAATTGGAACGCCATCAAAAAACTAATGGACGATTGGTCGCCCGTTGGTCTTGTTGTCGGTATTCCTTTGCTGCTTGATGGCAAGGAGCAATCCCTGACCGGGCATGCACGTGGATTCAAAAAAAAATTGGCGCAGCAATTCAATCTACCTGTATTTGAAGCAGATGAACGTCTAACCACCCGATTAGCTTCACATATTATTCGGAAAAATCGTCAGTGTGGTAATCGACACAAGACGAGCAAGGCAGATTTGGATAAAATAGCCGCCGCACTTATTCTGGAAACATGGTTTGAGACTGTAGATGAATTCAATTGATAGTACAACCGTCAGGGGTTGGATCACAAAAATGGCGCAACAACTGCGGATTCAACTCGCCGAGGAACTCGAACAATCAGTCATGATTGGCATACGCACTGGCGGTGTAACTGTTGCAGGCATTCTCCACTCTGAACTTGGAATTTCTACACCAGCTGGTGAATTGAATATTAATTTTTACCGTGATGATTTCAGCCGAATTGGCCTTCATCCAACAGTAGGTGCATCCAACCTGCCGACGAATATTGATAATAAAATCATTATCCTGATCGATGATGTCATTTACAGTGGTCGTACTATACGTGCGGCGATGAATGAAATATTTGATTATGGAAGACCTGCGAAGATAGTGCTTGCAGTTCTGGTTGAGCGTGAAGGACGGGAGCTTCCTATAAGACCGGATATCGTCGGTCAGACGATAGATTTGCAACCAGGCTATCAGGCAAAATTACAACTAAGTGATTTAAGCCTGCAAATTGAACAAATGGATAAAGCTGAAGGTGCTACTCAGTGAGCTGGGATAAAACGAATATTCAGTTGGACAACGAAGGGCGGCTAAAACACTTTCTCAACATCGAAAGTCTGAGTAAGAATATTCTTCTCGATATTCTTGATACAGCAGAATCCTTCGCCAGTGTTAACGGAAAAGCCATAAAGAAAGTTCCCCTGCTAAGGGGAAAAACGGTTGCCAATCTTTTCTTTGAAACCAGTACGCGAACCCGTACCACTTTTGAGCTTGCTGCAAAAAGATTATCTGCTGATGTTTTAAACATTAATATGAGCGCCTCTTCGACCAGTAAGGGAGAATCTTTACTCGATACTCTAAGAAATCTTGAGGCCATGCAATGCGACATGTTTGTAGTGCGCCATCAAGACTCAGGCGCTGCACATTTTATCGCACAGAATGTTGCCCCACATGTCAATATTATTAATGCCGGTGACGGTCAACATGCTCATCCCACCCAAGCCATGCTTGATATGTTCACGATCAGACATTTTAAAGACGATTTTTCCAGACTAAGAGTTGCAATCGTCGGTGACATCAGTCACTCACGGGTAGCCAGATCACAAATCGTTGCACTTAATATTTTGGGGGTTCAGGAAATTCGACTTATTGGCCCAAAAACCCTATTACCGAGCGGGATAGATTCACTCGGCGCAACTATCCACCATAATTTTGATACCGCATTGGCAGGCATTGATGTAATTATTATGTTACGCCTACAAACCGAGCGTATGCGCGGTGCGCTTCTACCGGGTGCAGATGAGTACTATTCTTGTTATGGACTCACGACTGAACGACTCAAATTAGCGGCCAGCGATGCAATTGTCATGCATCCGGGTCCAACAAATCGAGGTGTGGAAATCGAGGGCATAGTTGCAGATGGAGAAAAATCAGTAATATTGCAGCAGGTTACTTTTGGCATCGCAGTGAGAATGGCGGTAATGTCAATAACGATCAGTTCAACTGAAAAAGCCATCGCCGAGGCCAACAAATAATGAGCTCTATACTGATTAAGAATGCCTGCCTTGTGAATTCAGTTCGTGGCACGGAAAATATTTCTGACATCTATATAAACAATGGTTTCTTTGACACTAATACGGCAAATAACAAGGCTGATATCGAAATAGACGCCACAGGTTTAACTGCCATACCTGGACTTGTAGATATTTATGCGCGTTTGCGGGAACCTGGACAAGAGAAAAAGGCAACTATTGCAAACGAAACAAGAGCAGCCATTCACGGTGGAATCACTACCCTACTCTGCTCTCCTGATACTGACCCTGTTATCGATGAAACCGCAACTGTTGAGTTGATCCACAGACGGGCCGAAGACGCAGGCTATGCTCGTGTCATACCACTGGCTGCATTAACGCAACAACTTGCAGGCGAGCGCATCAGCGAACTGGCAACGCTTCATAAGGCGGGCTGTGTTGCCGCCAGTAATGCAGAAAAACCAATCACCAGTACACGAGTATTACGTTCAGTAATGGAATATGCCTCGACCTTTGACATCCAGTTGGTATTTATTGCCCAGGATGCATGGCTCGCTGGCAACGGTGTTATACATGAAGGGAAAGATGCAACACAAATGGGCTTGGAAGGTATTCCTGTTGTTGCCGAGACAATAGCACTGTCTATGCTGATAGAACTTGCCTGGCAGACAGGTGCTAAAATTCATTTTTCGAGAATCACTTCAGGGCGTGGTATTAATCTTATCCGTGATGCCAAGGCACGTGGCCTGCCTATAACCGTTGATACGAGTATCAACCATCTGTTACTGAGCACAGAAGACACTCGTGGCTTCAATAGCCTATGCCATATTAACCCACCGCTAAGAACTATTGATGATCGCAACTGTCTTCAGGAGGCTATAAAAGATGGCACTCTCGATGCGATTTGTACCGACCATGCTCCCCATGAACCGGACGCGAAACTCGCACCTTTCCCATCATCTGAACCAGGCATTTCAGGATTGGATATCTTTCTGCCACTGTTAATAAAAGTTGCAACAAGCTGCCGGCTTGATCTACATGAGATACTTGCATTAGCCTCAAATAAGCCAGCGGCTATATTTAAGCTTTGTGCAGGTACAATTGAGTCCGGCAGACCCGCTGATCTGGTTCTGTTTGATCGTAATCAAGAATTTTATTGTGAGCCATCAACGTTTGTCAGCAAAGGGAAAAACAGTCCCTACCAAGGATACAAGCTACAGGGGAAGGTGAAGTATAGTTTTATAAGCGGGGAACAAATAGCTTTTTAAAACGTGATATGAGTGCTTATTGGTAATTAATAGGCACTCATAAACATGCATCTTCTTGTAAGAAACCCTACACGTATCTAACGCCGTATTGCGTGTTTCTGCTCGTCTTCTTCATCCAGTCCGTCAATACTCATAGACTCCGATAGCATATCATCCACCTCAGAGGAGCGCCCTCCTTCGAGCTTGATTCGTAGCCGAAGATCGTTTATAGAGTCGGCATTTCGCATAGCCTCTTCAATCGTTATGGCGTGGCTTTCAATCAAATCGTATAGCGCTTGATCAAACGTTTGCATACCCTGCTCGGTGGATTTTTTAATCAACTCCTTCATCTCATGAATTTCACCCTTCTGAATCAGATCGGCCATCAGAGGGGTGTTAATCAGAATTTCCACTGCTGCCCGACGGCCTTTTCCACTGGGTGTTGGCAACAATCGTTGCGAAATAACAGATTTTAAATTCAAGGACAAATCAAGCAACAGCTGTTTGTGCCGCTCTTCGGGGAAAAAGTTAATAATACGATCCATCGCCTGGTTTGTGTTATTGGCATGTAGGGTCGCCAGGCAGAGATGCCCTGTCTCAGCAAATGCAATAGCGTGCTCCATCGTCTCACGATCTCGTATCTCACCAATCAAAATAACATCAGGTGCCTGGCGCAGTGTATTTTTCAGCGCTATTTCAAAACTGTCTGTATCAGTTCCTACTTCACGCTGTGTAACAATACAACCTTTATGTTTATGAACATATTCTACCGGATCTTCGACTGTAATGATGTGACCGTGGCTGTTTTCGTTTCTATAGTCAATGAGTGCCGCCAGGCTGGTCGACTTGCCTGACCCGGTTCCACCGACAAATATAATCAAACCACGTTTAGTCATTGCCAATTGACTCAAAATATCGGGTAGCTTTAAGTCTGTAAACGAGGGGATATCATTCGCAATTATGCGAATCACCATGCCACAACTTCCGCGCTGTATAAACGCATTGACTCTATACCGTGCAATATCTTCGAGTGCAATCGCAAAATTACACTCTTTCGTCTCGCCATAGCTCTGGCGCTCTTGATCATTCATGATGCAGTGCACCAATGCCTTGGTCTGAGCTGGATTCAAACTTTTTTCTACAACTGGCGTTACCTTGCCATTTATACGCATCGATGGCGCGGCCCCCGCCACGATAAATAAATCTGAGCCACCCTTTTTCTTTAGGGAAACCAACAATTCATCCATAAATTTGCGACCGACATCTTTACTCATACAATGAGCACCTCAATAATTTACTTAACCGTAGTTTTAGCACTAGAGTGAATCTGGATTTGCAGCCTTGGAACGCGCATCTTCCATGCTGATGACTCCACGCCTAAGCATATCTTTCAAATTCTGATCTAGTGTTTGCATACCATTTGATTGCCCAGTCTGAATAGCAGAGTACATCTGAGCCACCTTATCTTCTCTTATCAAATTACGAATAGCCGGTGTACCGATCATGATTTCGTGAGCTGCGATTCGGCCACCTCCCTGTTTTTTCAGCAGCGTCTGAGAAATAACGGCTCTAAGCGATTCAGATAACATTGATCGCACCATCGGTTTTTCGCCCGCAGGGAAAACATCAACAATACGGTCTATGGTTTTCGCCGCTGAGCTTGTATGCAATGTACCAAAGACCAGATGCCCGGTCTCGGCCGCTGTCAACGCAAGACTGATTGTTTCCTGGTCACGCATTTCACCGACCAGAATTACATCAGGGTCTTCACGCAATGCGGAGCGCAGTGCTTCATTAAAACCTAACGTATCACGATGCACTTCTCGTTGATTGATCAGACACTTTTTACTTTCATGAACAAATTCAATTGGATCTTCAATAGTCAATATATGACCCAACTCGGTTTCGTTTTTGTAGTTCATCATCGCTGCAAGTGTTGTCGATTTACCTGATCCAGTTGGACCAGTAACCAAGACGATTCCGCGTGGAAAAGATGAGATCTCCTCGAAAATCTTCGGCGCACCAAGATCTTCCAAGCTAAGAATTTTACTGGGAATGGTTCTAAATACGGCTCCGGTTCCACGATTTTGGTTAAACGCATTAACACGAAAGCGTGCCACATCTGGAATTTCGAACGAAAAGTCAGTCTCAAGACGTTCTTCAAATTCTTTTCGTTGCTTGTCATTCATGATGTCATAGACCATTGACTGAACCTGGGACTGCTCAAGTAACGGAATGTTAATTCGCCTCATATCACCGTCAACACGGATCATAGGTGGCAAACCTGAAGACAGGTGCAAATCTGAAGCACCATTTTTTACACCAAATGTGAGCAGCTGAGCTATATCCATAGAATTAACCTGAGATGTCTTAATAAATAGTTAAAATCAATTACTTGTACATTCATACAGCAGAGATTTAAAAAGTTTATGTGAACTGTTCTACATCTTTCGGCAGGCAGTAGACTTGGCTTTAGCGTTCAGTGAGTAGATTAGAAAACCAGTGAGGATATGGTTACCGTTTGATACACTAGTGTAGTGTCCTATATTAGTAGTATCTACCGCTACATCAAACAGAAGAGTAGATCATTGCGTTACAAGAAAATCCGATCGACAAAACAATATGGAGAAGAATTTTGAATAACACGAATCTGGCTTTTATCGGCGCAGGCAACATGGCCAACAGTTTAATCCGTGGGCTTCTTGCAAAAAAATTCAATAGTGCACAAATTGCGGTGTCAGATGTTAATCAAGCGCAACTTCAAAAAATGCAAAATACATTGCATGTGAATATTTTTACGGACAATAATAAAGCGATAGAAAATGCTGATATAGTAGTTCTTGCGGTAAAGCCTCAGGTTACAAAATCAGTAGTTCTCGAAATTCGTGAAACACTGAAGAAAAATTCCATCATGACTATTTCTGTTGCAGCGGGTGTAAGAGAAAAAAGTATCAGCGCATGGATCGGCGCTAATCAACCCATTATTCGATGCATGCCTAATACACCAGCCCTAATTGGTGCAGGTGCATCTGCATTGTATGCAAATGCATCGACCACAAAACAGCAGAGATCGCTTGCAGAAACAATTTTACAAACGGTGGGTACTACTGCATGGGTGGAGAATGAAGCACTGCTGGATGCTGTCACGGCGCTTTCAGGAAGTGGCCCTGCCTACTTTTTCCTACTTGTTGAGAGTATGATCGAAGCCGGTATTAAACTGGGGCTCGATAAAAAACTCGCTGAAAATCTGGCACAACAGACTGCATTCGGTGCTGCAAAAATGCTCAGAGAAACAACTGACACCGCCTGTCAACTAAGAGCAAATGTAACCTCCAAAGCGGGAACAACAGAAGCTGCAATCAACACTTTTGAGGCTGAAAACCTTCGTGAAACCGTCTATAACAGCATGCATAGCGCATACAAACGATCCATTGAGTTGGGCAGACAACTAGGAGAAGAATGATGAGCCCGGGAATAAACGCTCTTAATTTTTTAATCACAACCGCATTTGACCTCTACGCTATGTTGGTTGCAGTTCGCTTTCTTATGCAAATCACACGGGCCGATTATCACAATCCTCTCTCTCAATTTGTTGTAAAAGTCACCAACCCTCCATTATCACTATTACGTCGTGTTGTACCGGGATTTGCTGGTTATGATGTGGCAGCATTGGTTTTGTGCTTTATTTTAATCATAGTAAAACTAACCTTGTATAAACTTACCGGCTTCAATGAATACATAGGCGGACATGGGATTCAGCTTGCAGAGGCTGGATGGCTACAAGTTGCAGCACTATCATTTATTGCATTGGTTGAGCTGTTTTTTAATTTATTTATCTACTCTATCGTAATTCAGGCAATTTTAAGTTGGTTCAATACAGGTGGATACAATCCAGTTAGCAGCATCTTACACAGTATAACTTCGCCCGTTCTGAGACCTGTGCGCAAAATAATTCCACCGATCAGCGGACTCGATCTCTCAGCAATTGTTGCTATTGTTGCTTTGCACTTCGTGAAAATACTCGTAGTCCAGACACTGGTACTAGCTGTATTTAGTTTATAATTGGCTTTTTAAGCGTAAAAAGGACTGTGCAAAAGAAAATAAGTGCAAATTATATGTTATTCGTTTCAGCATTCCCGCCACGTTATGTCCCTGTATATTTGCAGAAAAACACTATTATTATAGTGTTTCTGCAAATATACAGCTATAAATTACAATGCCATTGCTAATCCAGTGGCTTGAAAAATGCTTTTACCCGACAAGTTATATATGTTAAGTTGCGCGCGCTAGGTGCATGTGTTTGAGTTACATTAATCTATAACTACCGTATTTTTAAAGATTTGCCTGTAACAAATCAGATAAAGAACGATCATCCAACCACTGAGGACTTTTATCTATGATCGCCAAGAAAAAACCCAAAGCAAAAAAAGCTGCTGCCAAGAAAAAAACTGTAGCGAAGAAAGCCGTGGCAAAGAAAGCCGTAGCAAAAAAAGCGACCGCAAAAAAAACCGCTGCCAAGAAAGCACCAGCAGTGAAGAAAAAGGCAGTAGCGAAAAAGGCCGTCGTACAGAAAAAACCCGCCGCTAAAAAGATATCAGTTGGCGAAAAACCCCCAACAAAATCCGAAATTCTTGCTACTTTGGCCGAGCAAACAGACCTTAGTCGCAAGGATGTATCCGCAGTCATTGATTCTCTGACAGATATTATCGGTGTGAACCTTAAGGCACGAGGTCCAGGTTATTTTAACTTACCGGGCTTGATGAAAATAAAGGTCGTCAAAAAGCCTCGCACTAAAGCTCGTAAAGGTATCAATCCCTTCACTGGCTTGGAAACTGTATTTAAAGCGAAGCCAGCACGTAAAGTTGTTAAAATCACTCCTTTAAAGGGCTTGAAAGATATGGTCTGATTGAGCAGAAAAATCACGCTCAAAAAAAAGGCGCGTATCCTGTACGCGCTTTTTTTATGGAACTAACAATATCTTAATTAAGTAACTATGAGCAGGAGTGACGCTTAGTATTATGTCGCTCTGCGTTCTCTGCACAGACATTATTTTAACTGGGCAAGAACTTTGTGCTTACTTTGTATAAAGTATTGATGAGGCAGATAGATCAAGTCTGCAATTTTTCGCAACAAATATTCTTCGTATTTATCCAAGTTTCCATCTGCATAGGCAACACGCCATAATTGCTCAAACAAACTGACTTTCTGTGCCAGTGTATATTCAGCGTGAATTAAGCGGGTAAATTCATGTAGAGAGGTCGAATTGATACTTTCACTTTCAGCAAAAGCCATCAATTCATCCAGTTCTTGCGCATCGAGTTCTAACGTATTTTGAAGAATCTCACTTATTCTGGTTAGCTCCATATCGTCCATATTAAAATCAGCTCTGGCAACTTCAATCAATAGCGCAGCAGCTGCAACCCGTATAGGTAGGAGATTTTTATTTGTATCTTCTGTTATAACCATGTGGGTAGAGAAATAACGTTTGAAGGACTTGATCATGGAATTATGATCCCCAGGTAGATAAAACAAGTTGATAAATTTTTCGCAATTATAGCAAGATCAGCGCAAGAACAATCATTCCCGATAATATCTTGTTCACAAACTTTCCAACTAACTTTGCAAAAAGAATAAATGCTCATCGTCAGTCACGATTAAAAGCTGTATCCGCCTTATGAAAATGTAATTCGCAATACTTAATCTGACGGGAATTCTCAATCATATTTACTGTCACGGTAGTAAGATGGATATAACAATCGGGGATTGAAGCCTATATTATGAACAAATTTCCAAGTGCGCGAAGCTACGAGTAAACAACGGCAGTCAGACAACCTTCGCGCTTTACATTAACGATGTGAAAACTTGTGTGAACGGATCTTGCTACACCAGTATCTAATAATGTGGTTCTATGCTCCAATGACAGCTCCGATCCAAGTCGAATTAAACATTCGGTAATCTTCACTCTTTAATAAACAGGTACAGCGTATTGAGTACTACAGTTTCATCGACAGAACAGTTCGATAACAAATGGATAAAATGGGTAAATTCCTTATTGATAATTGCAACGGCATACGCAGCAGCTGTGCTAACGATACAGTTAATTCCTAACTTACAAGAAGCGACTAAATCTGAGAAAATACCTTCATCTATCAAAAGACAAGATACGAATACGTTTAACCCGGCAAAACTAAGTGAACAAATTGCTGCTGCGCATTTATTTGGTGAAGCCGGAGAACAAACGATCATTGAAAAACCTACTGAAGCGATAGACGCTCCCGAAACCAGGCTCAACCTGGTATTGGCGGGCGTATTCTCATATCAACCAAAAGAGCTGGCAATTGCAATTATCTCATCTGGTGGTAGAAACGAGGAGATTTATGGTATTGGTGACAAAATTGTTGGAAACGCGATATTGAAAGCCGTTTTTCCTGATCGGGTGATTATTGAAAATCGAGGACGCGAAGAAACACTCAAATTACCTGAAGACGTCACGCCTATTGCCCTACCCAGAGCAAGAACCTCAGCTGCTATCGGCAATAACAACCAAAACAACGCACTGGTGGATTTACCGACAACGCCCAAAGAATTACGTGACAAGTTGGTTAAAAATCCATCCATGCTTGGCAAGATAGTGAGTGCAACACCCTACCAGGAAGGTGGAAAGCTAAAAGGATACCGATTGCAGCCCAAACAAAATCCTGAAATCCTCGAAGCACAAGGCATAATGGCTAATGACGTCATAACTCAAGTCAATGGAATTGATTTAAATAGCCAAAAACAAGGAATCAGGGCACTACGAAAACTTGTTAAAGCAGACAGTATTGAGCTGACGATTCTTAGAGATGGCATCGAAGTACCCGTTGTTATATCCATGGACCAGTAATCAGGCACAATTCTTCCTATAGAGCAAGGATGAATAGCATTTTTCCGCACCGTAGTAATAACGCCGTAGAGAAGGCTTGCTTTCTGGACTAGTATCACTGGTATAGCTCAATGCAGTAACGCCAAGGATCTGACACGGATTTGATAATCACAGTAAATTTTTCAATCGGGAAACGGTTTGAATAAGATAGGAATTATGAATTTTCTGCTCCTCTTAGCACTGTACATATTCTGTGTAGGCCACGTTTTAGCGGAAGAAGAAAACTTTACACTAAATCTGAAGAACACCGACATACACTCACTGATTGCAACAGTTTCCAAGCAAACCGGCAAGAACTTTGTGATTGATCCACGGGTAAAAGCAAAGGTGACCGTAGTCTCTGCTGAGCCGATGGATTCTCAGCAACTGTATCAGGTGTTCTTATCAGTATTGCAAGTCCATGGATACTCAGCTGTACCGACTGGGAATTTAATAAAGATAGTGCCCGATGTAACGGCGAAACAAGGTCCGGTCCCCATTCTTGGCGATGATACCTATCTCACGGACCAATTGGTTACACAGGTAGTTCCAATTGTTAATGTACCTGCATCACAACTGGTTCCAATACTTCGTCCGTTGGTACCTCAACAAGGACATTTAGCCGCTTATGCAGCGACCAACTCGCTCATTATTACAGATCGCTCAGCCAATATAGGGCGGCTTACTTCGATCATCAAACGTATAGATAGACCCGATAATGCGGCAATTGAGGTAATTCAACTAAATCATGCCACTGCTCGTGAGTTGGTTAGGATAATAGGCTCACTCCAAAGTGGCTCAGCAAGAAAAGGTGGCAGTCAAGCAGTTGGCTCAATGAAGTTAGCTGCTGATGAAAGAACCAACAGTATCCTCGTCAGTGGAGATCGCGCCGTTCGCCTTCGTGTACGTGGCTTGATTGCGAATCTGGACACACCTGTTGAATCAGGTGGTAATACACGGGTTGTATATCTAAAATATGCCAACGCAATGGATATGGTATCTGTTCTCAACGGTGTATCGCAAGGACAGGCAAAAGTAGGCACTAGCTCTTCCTCAGACACAAAAGGTGTCTCAATTAGAAAGGTCGCTAAAAATACGGCTACTCCTGCCTCTACGGCAACAACAATCCGCCGCAGCAAAAACACGAACGATAGCAGTAAACCAACCGTTGATATCCAGGCTGATGAGCATACCAACTCATTGATAATTACAGCGCCACCAGATGAAATGCGCAATGTTCTAAATGTGATAGAAAAACTCGACATCAGACGTGCACAAGTTTTAGTAGAGGCCATTATCGCAGAGCTTTCTGAATCAAGTTCCACATCTATCGGCGCCAACTATATTGTTGACGGTACAAATGAAAATCGCCCTGCTGCCTACACTAATCTCGGTGGTGCAACTCAGGCCCTGGTAGGAACCATTGCCAGCAACGGCGCTTCACTCAGTAACGGTTTATCCCTGGCACTGGGTCGCTTTGGAACGAACGGTGTTGACTTCGGTTTTCTTTTGACTGCAATAGCATCAGATGCAGATAACAATATATTGTCCACACCGACTTTGGTAACTCTGGACAATCAGGAAGCTGAGATTGTTGTAGGCCAAAACCTGCCCTTTGTCACTGGCCAAACACTATCTTCTGATAATCAAAATCCATTTACCACCATCGAACGACGCGATGTGGGAATTACCCTCAAAGTTAAGCCACAGATTAACGAAGGCAACAACATCAAAATGGAAATCCAACAAGACGTTGAAAGTGTCAGCGCAACAACAGTAGCCGGAGCCTCTGATATCACAACTGACAAACGCTCAATAAAAACCACCGTACTGGTTGAGGATAAACAAACACTCGTATTGGGTGGATTAATGGATGACCAACTCACCGAACAAAAAGAAAAAGTACCGCTGTTGGGTGATATACCGATATTGGGTAATCTATTCAGATACAAATCCAAGAAAAAGTCCAAACGCAGTCTGATGGTATTCCTGCACCCCACCATAATGCGTGATGCCGAAGCTGCAGATTATTACAGTGATATTAAGTATAACGAGCTGCGTAACAAACAACTTTCTTTTTTTGATAACGAACAAACACCAGGATCTGACATAAATGAAACGCCTGTTCTACCGAGACTGGAGCTTTATTACAAAGGTAAACCTGTTAAAACTGATGAGAAATTAAACAGCAATGCACTGGAAAAAACATCGCTAAACAGTTCATCACAAGAAGATCATACGGCAATACTTCAATCTCCTGAATCTGCATCTATTGACATTTACTAAGGAACGTACATGAATCAATATATATTTTCTAACGGGCCTTTTAACACCCGATCAACTAGGCTAAATTGTTTCATCGAATAGTTATGCACGCAATGAAATTTATTTATCAGAATCAAAAATTCTAAATCAACATTGTGCAAATTGCCCATGCACATTTTTAACACGGTTGTCCAGACATGGCGTTAGATCAAGAGATTATGTCAATTAGCAATGAATTACCCACTGTAGACAATACTACAACCTCTGCTAACCCATCCCAAACCCGACCCGTTGACTTACCCTACAGCTTTGCCAAACGACATGGTGTTCTACTTGAAAGTGATAATGGCGATAAGTTGACACTGTGCCACCGCCCCAATATCAGCACGCTGGCCTTACTCGAAGCAAAACGCAAGGCGGGTGGGCGATCAGTGATTATAGAGGAAATAAGCGAATCAGACTTTGATGCCCGATTGACCAGTCACTACGAAGGAGATACAGGAGAGGCGGCTGAAATCATGGATGGATTAGGCGACGATCTTAGCCTACACGATATAATTGACGAGTCACTTCCAGAACCGGAAGACCTGATGGAGTCAAGCGACGAGGCACCTGTTATCCGACTTCTCAATGCAATTCTAACCGAAGCTGTACGTAAACAGGCTTCAGATATCCATATCGAGCCTTTTGAAAAAAAACTACTGGTTCGCTACCGTGTAGACGGTATTATGCAAAAAATGATCGAACCGCCCGTTGGTCTGACAGCACAATTGATTTCACGTGTTAAAGTACAGTCGGGATTAGACATTTCAGAAAAGAGAAAACCTCAGGATGGTCGAATTTCCATTCGTGTGGCCGGACGACCCGTTGACATTCGCGTTTCAACACTACCGGGGCCTCAACATGAACGTGTAGTTCTGCGATTGCTTGACAAACAAGCAGGCCGACTCGACCTCGAACATCTCGGGATGACACCACAAAATCGGCAGAATATGGAGTCACTTCTGAAGATGCCACACGGCATCATTCTGGTGACAGGCCCTACCGGCTCGGGTAAAACAACCTCTTTATATGCTGCACTATCAAAGCTAAACACCTCCCGCCGAACCATTCTCACGGTTGAAGATCCAATTGAATACTATATCGAAGGTATTGGACAAACCGCCGTTCACAATAAAGTCGGGCTAACATTCGCAGTAGGTCTAAGAGCCATTTTACGGCAGGATCCAGACATCGTGATGGTAGGGGAAATACGTGACCAGGAAACCGCCGAGATAGCCGTTCAAGCAAGTTTAACGGGCCATTTGGTCCTGTCTACTTTACATACAAATACAGCAATTGGTGCCGTTACCCGATTACGTGACATGGGCATAGAACCGTTTCTTTTGTCGTCCAGCCTGATTGGCGTCATTGCGCAACGCCTGGTAAGACAGCTATGCCAGGAATGCAAGCAGATGCATACAGCAACTGAACAGCAATGCAAAACCATGGATATTGATCCGACAACACCACCGACGATTTATTCCCATCACGGCTGTACTGTCTGTAATCATAGTGGCTATATGGGACGCTCGGGCATATATGAGGTTTCTATCATCAACCAGAAGTTACAGGAAATGATCCACGATGGCAGTGGGGAAAGTGCGCTCGAAGCAGAAGCCAGAAAATCCACACCTGCAATTTTAAGTGATGGCGTACAAAAAGTTTTAAGGGGTGAAACCTCACTTGAAGAAGTATTGCGCGTAGCTCAGAAGGGCTCCTGATAAAATGCCCGCCTTTGAATATTCAGCGCTTGATCGCAGTGGACGCGAAAAAAAAGGCGTTCTTGAAGGAGATACGGCACGGCAGGTAAGACAAAAATTACGCGAGCAAAGTCTAAGTCCACTATCGGTAGAAGAATCAGTGGGTCGTGCAAATAGTAAGACCAGCAATTCAGGTGGTTTTCGTGGCGGAATTAAAAATACAGACCTCGCTTTAATCACCCGCCAAATTGCGACATTAACCTCCTCGGGAACAACCATTGCTGATGCATTGCATGCCGTTAGCCAACAAACTGAAAAACAAAAAATCAACTCCCTCTTGATCTCAATCCGTTCTCGGGTTCGCGAGGGCCGAACGCTTGCCAGTGCCATGTCAGATTTCCCCCGGGTATTTCCCGAGATCTATCTGGCAACTGTAGCCGCTGGGGAAAAATCCGGACACTTGGATGCGGTTTTGGAACGCCTCGCAGATTACACAGAAAATCGACAAACCACACGTCAGGCAGTCACTAAGGCACTTATTTACCCTTTGTTTCTGGTTATTGCCGCGTTTGTCATCATTGGCTTCTTATTGGCTTATGTCGTGCCACAGGTCGTCCAGGTTTTTGAGGATATGAACCAGCAGCTACCACTGCTCACACAAATTGTTATTGCTTTAAGTGAATTTATACAGAAATGGGGGATACTGCTAATCATTATCATTGTAAGCATTATTTTCTTATTTGGCAGAGCCATGCGGGTAGAATCATTCAAGTTTGCTGTGCACACCCTACTATTACGAGTCCCCTTAGTTTCCAAGCTTATCAAGGGGCTTAACACTGCACAATTCGCTCAAACCCTGAGTATTCTCGCTGCAAGTGGGGTGGAGGTTCTAAAAGCTCTGGACATTTCAGCACAGGTTATCACCAGCCGTCCCATGCGCGTTGCAGTAAAAGACGCAGCTATACAGGTTCGCGAGGGTAGTCAGCTGAATAAATCTCTGGAACGAACTGGTTTTTTCCCACCTATGTTATTGCATTTGATCGCAAGTGGAGAGAAATCGGGACAACTGGACAAGATGTTGGCCAAAGCGGCTTCACATCAAGAACGCGAGCTGAGTTCAATCCTGGGTATTTTCCTGGGTATTTTCGAGCCGTTGATTATTTTGATCATGGGCGGACTGGTATTAATGATTGTACTGGCTATATTAATGCCTATATTCGAGATGAATAATCTGGTCAATTAAAAAACGCCGGGCAATTATTACTACCCTCTATTGGCTTAACCATTCGTTAAATCGTCGTTTACGCAATTTTTCCGTATGGGCATACCAAATTGCGTCACGAAATAATGCATAACCAAGATGGTGTGCAGCCATGGGCAGATGATCTCGCATAGGAATACCACTTTGCGGATGCAAGCCAATTCGTCTGAGTGCGCTCTTGCGCGTTGGGCCATAGGGGATACGCTGCGCCAGTTGTGCCATACGGTCACTCTGAGTAACATAATGAATAAACCTTCTCGCTTGTTTATTAATATTTTTCGTTTTGCGTGGTATGACCCAAACATTCCAATCAATAATCTGTCCATGCCAAATCATGGATAAGGGTACTCCCCTGCTCTGAGCGGCAAAAAAACGTCCATTATAACCAGAACTCATAATGACCTCACCGGCTTCCAGTAACGCTGAAGGTTCTTCCGGGTCATCCCACCAAACGATGTGATCTTTGATTTTATCGAGTCGGCGCAAGGCTAAATGCAATCCTCGTTCAGTGCTCAGAAGGTCATAGATTTGTTCAAGTGGTACACCTTCTGCCATTAATGCCCACTCCAAGGCTGAGGCTGACTCTTTCCGTAGCGCCCGTTTGCCAGGAAAGCGCTTGATATCAAAAAAATCTGTGATCTTTTGAGGTTTTTCTCCGGGAAAGGCACGCTCATCAAAGGCAAGCAATGTTGCGTAGGTCAGATGGGCAATCCCGCAGGGCAAAATGGCTCCCTCAATAAAATCATCCTCCGGTTTTCGGGCTGCCTGGCTACGTGCAAGGATAGGCGGTCTTGTCCGTAAATCCAACTTGTGCAGCAAACCTTGTTCGCAAGCCAGGCGTGCGTCTTTCTCGGTCATATCAATCACATCGGGTACAGATTCACTATGCAAAATTTTCAACCCTCCGTTGTAGGCTTGTATTTTTATCTGCATAGCTGTTTCCGCTTCAAATGGCTTAAATAGCGCATCTTGTTGCGCCTGCAGGTAAGCGCCACCCCAAGACGCCACAATCAACGGTGATTGAGCCAGAATAAAACCTGAGAATATTCCTGACAGCAAACTGATAGAGCAAAAAAAACCTAACGACTTCCGGATTGATTTTCGCTGAAAAGACAGGTAATCCAGTCTAAATCGCTTCATTTTCCTCACACCTTAAGCCATGAACCGTCTTTAAATAGCTGGCGACGATCTCCGCCTCAGTAATCAATCCAACAAGCTTATTGCTGGATGACACTATAGGTATAGCCTCTCCAACAAAACCTTCCAGAGCACACATTGCCTGCCAGAGCGATGTATGCTCTTCAAACTGGAGCCAATCCCGCTTAACAACAATTGAGACTCTACCTGAGCTGTGACTGATGGCATCCTGTAAGCGTAATACACCCTGATAGTATCCATTCTCATCGATTACCGCAGCTTCACTACGCCCGGCTTTTTGTAAACGCTTGATCACTATCGAAAGGTCTTCATCCATAAAACAACAGATAAAGTTATCAACAGGCTGCGCCATCACCCGCACATGTTGTAACATTGCCTGATCCCTCCCAGAGGATAAATCAACGCCTCTACGTGCAAGCAACACATCAAACATCGAGCGCCCGAATAAGCGATACGTGAGCAAATTTGAAAATACAACTCCCATCATTGCAGCAATGGTTAAGTCATAATTTCGAGTCAATTCAAATACAATAAGAATGGTCGTCAGTGGTGCGCCTATAATTGGACTGGTAAGCGCCATCATGCCACTGATCGCATACACTACAACTCCGGAATTAGGAATTCCTGTCAGTTCCAATAGTGTCCAGGATAAAGCCCCGAACAGGATACCGATGAGCAAAGCGGGACTGAAAATCCCCCCGGCAAAACCGAAACCAATACAGATTGCTGTCAATCCGGTTTTCATCAAGACAAGTAAAACCAGTTCCCAACTGGCAAATGCACCTTCAATGGTTGCAAAGCGCAGGGTCTCTCGACCTACACCTAATACATCGGGAAAAACTAACGCGACCAACCCTACTGATAGCCCTGCAACTGCAGGTCGCCAGATGACTGGAAGGCGCATGCTTGCCGCCATATCAGTCGCCAGCAAGGTCAGGCGCATAAACCCAACTGCTAAAAACGCACAAAGAATACCCAACACTGCAAAAAGTACAAACTCATAGCCGTGAGATACACCTGAAAATTCCACCAAAAAAAGTGCTGGTCGCTCAAATATAACATTGGCAATAACAAAGCCCGTTGCTGATGCAACTGTAGTTGGCGCAAATGCCTGCAATGAGTAGTGACGCAGAATTACTTCGTGCGCGAACACTAGCCCCGCGATGGGGGCATTAAAAGCTGTCGAGATTGCTGCAGACACACCACAAGCAATAGCGATTGCCTGAATATTAGGGATTCGCAAAGTGAGGCTGGCGGTTAGATTGCTTGCCATGGCCCCCATATAAACCAAGGGTCCATACTGCCCTACCGATGCACCGCAGCCCAATGAAACAACTGATGCCAGGGTTGAGACTACACCGGAGCGGAACATCGGGGTCGGTACACGAAGCTGAACCGCACGTATTGCATCCGGTGGTCCTAAAGCCCGCTTATCGACAGAGAAACGCTGAATCAAGATCCCAACGAGCAAACCACCCAGTGTCGGCACCAGGATAGTAGCCAGCACCAACAATTGAGGCTGCTGAACTTGTATGCGGGTACGTGGAGAAACCAGCAGCACATCATTAAGCCAGTCAACACTTTCGATAAATCCAATCGTTGCCAGTGAAATAACCGTAGCAATCACAACCGCAGTAATAGCCAATACGGTAACGCGATAAAAAACACTGCCAAGAGAAAGCTGAGTAACCATAAAGCAAGACTAAGCCAAGCACATAGTGCTTGGCAAATGTTTACATGATAGTGTATATAGCAATACTACAAAAATAAGTCCATACTCTATATGCCGTGTCCTCCAGAATATCCATTTCTTGCTGCTGGACGCCAGCACTTTAGTACAGCCTCCTCAGGCTTGAACACTTCCACCAAAAGCGGATAACAAACAGTGGAATCGTCTGAATGACTACTGCTACAATCTCCGCCCGGGCAAGTTGAAAGTGCAGCGAGCAAATCCATCTCCGCAAAAAACTCAATAAAATCTCCTGGCCGAACAGGACTTGCTTTCATGAAATACTGGTGGGTGTCATGCGTAAAACCTGTACACATAAATACATTTAAAACATCATGAATATGCTGCTCCGCCGCTTCGATTGAGAGATGTTTTGCGGCAGCAAGTGCGCGTGCCAGATTCGAGTGACAGCAATGATGATAGTCAACGCCCTTGATCAAAAAGTTAGTATAAGGGTCACAGCGAGTTCCAATAACATCATGCACACCTGCACCATCCTGGTCCCAACCATACCAGTCAAGTGTATCGTGAGTAATCGTTGCCATTGGACGTAAACCTGGAAGATTACCCCACAGTCTATCGCCTGTAGTGACATGGCTGGCATGTAGTTGGCGAGTTTTACCACTGAAAAAACACTCGGATAAATCTTCTGCATTCCATAGGTTAAGGTCACCAACTTGCGGACCCTCAATACTAACAATACGAAAGAAGTGGCCCGCCGGAATATGGAATGCTTGCGCATCACGGGGTTTAACAACTACCTCGGCTACCTTCGATACCTTACTGCGCGCATTCTCATAAAAAATCTGATCGAATTTTGGGAGTTTCTCGACACTATAGCATACGACAGGTACAGCCGATTTACGTTGTTTCGCGTCAGCGGGGATTGGCGTTTTGGTAGCTGTTGGCATTGGGATAGCGTATCAATCAAATAAAATGAGTATACGTTATCACATCAAATTTCAATACCCTAAACCAGGAATTAAGCAACGATAGGTATACCGCTAAGTCCTTTGCATTAATTGCCGATATATAAAAGGTCGGATTCTTTCGTCCAGAAAAACTACTGTATCTAAAATGTTTAACTCACAACCTATTGCAATAACATGTAGTCAGGATCTTTTTAAACAGATGGAACGCTATTGAAAAACTTACTTATTGCATTTGCCATCTTCATGTTGCTGTCATGCTCAGCAGAAAAAGGCCCCTATGACGATCAGGCAAACCCTGCAAAAGAGATAAAACATGCCTTACAGGAAGCTCAGTCACAAGACAAATTTATTCTATTGAATTTTGGTGCTAATTGGTGCCATGATTGCATAACGTTGGCGGATCAGATGCATAAATCCCCTTTAAAAGAACTTATCGAAGGGAATTTTTTACAGATAAAAGTTGATATTGGCGAGGGGGATAAAAACCAGTTGTTGGTAAAAAAATACGGTAATGTAACGAAACGGGGAATTCCAACTATTGTGGTACTCGACAAAAATGACAAGCTGTTGACCGGCACACTGACTGGCCAATTGTCCAATGCCCGGAATATGGGTGAGCAAGAACTCTATAGTTTTTTTGTACAGGTTATTGATGGCGCCAAGAGCAAACTCAACCAATAAACAGAGTCAATTGGACAGCAGTTTGATACTTTAACAAAAAATCCTTGTTACCTATGCAGCTATTGATATTAGTACCGGACGGTGTCAACTCCTGAAAAAACAGGGACAAAATTGCATTGTAAACAACGACAGTTTAGTTATGCTTTTTTAAGATACCTATGCAGGAAAATATGATCACCTATATGCTGCATCGTCCCCTACAAAAGAGATGATCACGCTTTTTAACAACAGCTCAACAAGCCGCCAACGGCTCTGGCGAAACCTTTAAAACCTCTTCTATGGTTGTCAACCCTTGAGACACTTTTAACAGCCCACTAACACGTAAGGGTCTCATGCCTGTGGTATAAGCATTGCGTCGCATTGCTTCCAGATCGGTACTAGTGGTTATACTATTGCGTATTTTAGATGAAATTTCCAAAATTTCGTAGATACCTGCCCGCCCCATAAAACCTGTATTGCGGCATTCCAAACAACCTTGTGGGCCTTTCGCATTGGCCGGCAAAGGCGCTTTCCATGGAGAGAGGATATCTGTCCAGGCTTTCTCTTCAACGCTGTAGGTTTTTGCACAATGCGGACAAAGAGTACGAACCAGTCTTTGTGCGATAACTCCAATCAAGGTGGATCGGATCAGGTAATAGGGCACGCCGAGTTCCAAAAGACGTGTGATCGCTGAAGGTGCATCGTTGGTATGCAGTGTCGATAGTACAAGATGCCCGGTCAACGCGGCCTGAACAGCCATTTGTGCAGTCTCAAAGTCACGAATTTCACCAATCATGATGATATCAGGGTCTTGCCGCAGCAGTGTGCGTATACCCGATGCAAAATCCAGATCAATTTTATGTTGTACCTGCATCTGGTTAAATGCCGGTACGACAAGCTCTATGGGATCTTCAATCGTACATACATTGACTTGTGGCACAGCTAATCGTTGTAAACTGCTATACAGCGTTGTGGTTTTACCTGAACCTGTTGGCCCTGTAACCAGCAGAATACCATGCGGCTGCTTGATCATTCGGTTCCAGATTCCAGCTTCACGCTGATCAAAACCCAACTGCTCCTGGTTCTTTACCAAAACATCCGGATCAAAAATACGCATTACCATTTTTTCACCGAAGGCAATAGGCATGGTTGATAAGCGCAACTCAACCTCCTTGCCATCAGGATTGCGCGTTTTTAAGCGCCCATCCTGTGGTCTGCGTTTTTCGGCTACATCCATCCGACCCAGGATTTTAAGCCGACTGGTTACTGCAACCATTACTGCTGCAGGCATTGCATAGACATCATGCATTACACCATCTATGCGAAACCTAACCTGTCCTTGATCACGCCTTGGTTCAAGATGAATATCACTGGCGCGCTGTTCAAAAGCATACTGTAATAACCAGTCAACGATGTTAACGACGTGCTGATCATTTGCATCAAGTTTGCCGGAGCGCCCCAACTCCATAAGCTGTTCAAGATTCTGCATGGCACTTGAAGCACCTGACTCCAACTGATCACTCTCTGCACCCAGTATTGATTTGGATAAAGAGTAAAACTCCAATAGATAACGATCTATTTCTTCAGGACTGCAAATTACCCTGTTGAGCTCCTTCTTTAATATAGGTGTCAACTCCAACTCCCACTCCTTAAGGCAAGGCTCGGCAGTACCAAATGTGACACTTGTGGGTGTAACGTATAAAGGTATGATGCGGTAGCGGGAGGCATAGGCATAAGAGACAACTTTAGTCACCTCAGCAACCTCAATTTTTAGAGGATCAATGCGCTTGTAGGGCATACCGATTTTTTTTGACAGCCACTGAGTCAGAAACTCCAGATCGATCGCTTGTTCTGGATTCTCCTGACTTTTCCAGTTGCTCCGTGCGATGACTTCCAGTGCGTTCTGTTTCTTTCGCTCCGGTGTATCTGAAAGTGAAGTCAGCAACTCACAATTTTCAGCGGCAATATAGCCATCCGCGAGTAAAGCCTGAAGCACTTCAGCCAATAATAATTTACCTGTAACAGGGTCTACCAAAGGACTGTTTGAATCTGATTGCACGCTAGTTTTCCTGGGTTCGATAAACTAAAAACAGGTAACGCCGGACAGCTTGTAAGGGTCAGGATATACCGTCAATACAGGGACTTATCGGCAGTATTATCAATTAATAAAACGCCATAAACGGTAAGGACCCTAGGCCCGATTATCCGTAGGATGAATTATTTCTGGAATAGTTTTTCTCAGATTTAATATGCGGACGCGAGCGCCAGCAACTGTTTATGAAACTCAATCCATTGAGCAGCATCGTCCGGCCATTTAGCATCCCCGCCCGCTTCAGCAAGTGCGGTTGGGATCAAGCTTCGCAAAAGCGCATCTACCGCCTTTAATTGGCCCTTATTGGCTGCTAAAACAGCAAGTTCTGCATCCTGTAAGCCCTGCCGCCATGCCTTTAGCCGCATGGAAGGGATTGGTCCTGGATGCGCTGGAAATCCGATCTTTGGCAATTGATTTCCAGGATAAACCATCACGCCGTTACCAAAACGATCGTCATCATCTTTATAAACAGGCTTGGCAAACGGTTGCTCGTCGTTACCTAAATTGATCGCCCACATCAGTTGTCCGTCAAAATTATAACGGGCAGAAATTACACCCCAGGTTCTCATTTCGATACCAGAAGCGTTGATACTATGCACGCCAACAGCCGGATGTCCACTGTGATAAAACCAGATTTTATCTCCTTTTTTCTTTTGCATTGCAAGGAACACAGGTGATGCCGCATGTGCATTAGGCGCCCACAGACGCGTGTTTCCAGCCAGATCCAACTCCTTGATTCCAGACCATTCAAGTGGGTTTGAGTGGCTGGTCCAGAGTAAATCAATAGGGATATCACCACTGCCTTTATCAAGCGCATCTTGAACCCGCTTCATCTGTTGATGTGTCATAGCCAGGTAGTCACGACGTTTAATCGTCATTTTCTTCTCGCCAGTCGGACCGTCCACTTCATCAAAGATATAAGCAAAATAGTCCGTCTGAAGCCAGCCCTTGCTTCTTACATGCTCAGCCCACTCACCCGCGATGACCTGATAGTGCTGTACTTTCGTATCCTCAAGCGGCCCTCGCATTTCAACATCGTAGTCCTGAGGCCAGGGTGTTCGCCAAACACTGACAGGTGTATTTTGTCCGGTGCCAAAATAACCGTTTTCAGGCGAAAACAAAGAACCACTCAAGATCGGATCATAAACCGCGTCATAGTCAAGCCAGTCACCACCTTGTGAGTGCTGTGCAGAGCGTTCAATAAAAACCATTCGGTGTTTATGTGCCAGTCTCTGATAACAATGCGCCATCTGTTGCCAGGCAGCTATAGACAACTCTGTACCTACACCTTCCAAAACGTAGCTTCGGTATACCTCACCAACAGCATCAAAGGATGGCTTATCTGGCAAAGATGCGGGCCAGACCTTTAGTCGAACAGGTATAGTTAACGCTTCTCCTGATTTCAGCGTTGCGATGATTTGACTACGGTAAATTCCAGCAGCTTGCTCCCTGGGAACATAAATATCGACCCAGACAGACTGCAAAGCCTTTTTCCCTGTAGGTACGGTAACGCTATTAAATAAAGCATTATTGGAGGAAGTGCATTTCACATGCTGGGGAACAAGCGCATCGGGGTAGTACTCTGGCCAGTCAAGGACATCGCTTTTTGGCCCCCAGGTATAACCACCATTGTCAACATAGTGATACCAGGCTTGATAAAAACTAACCGTCTGCGACACTTCCAGAATAGCGTTATCTGACTTAAAATCGGCAAATTCAAAATGTACTGATTCGGGTAATTCAAGATCACGATTTTGAATAATCAATTGAAACGCTATGGTTTCATTACGCGCTGCATCCAGCTGCAGCGGACCTTGGCGGATGGCAAAGTTATCATGCTCCAACCGGACTTTACCGTGATTGGGTAATCTGGCCATATCGCTGACTGCACAAACAGCCAGGCCCTGCTTGTATTCCAGACAGGCATCACTGGAGAGGTTTTCAACCCATAGTGGTAATAAAATAAATACAAGGCTGGCAAATAATAATAAAACAACGGCGGCTTTCTGCATGAAAGATTCACATCTTGAGAGATTAATATTTAAAAATGATAACACGGCTTAGCCTGGATTCGACGCAATTTCCGGGTTATGTACTAGTACACCGTCAACATAGGATTGATGGGTACAGCGAGTCAGAAAGTGCTTAGCCATTACGACTCCAGGGATGGAGGAGGTAGAACGAAGCAGGAGCCCGAGTCGAGGCGCCACTCGCAGGTAATGGCTGGCCCTTGGCAAGAGTTGCAACAACGTGGATAAGCACTTTCTGGCTCGCCCGAAAGGAGCTAAGCTAAAGCGCAAATACGGCGTTACAGCACTTGAAAAGGGCCAACCATTCCCTCTGCACTGTGCCTTGTCTTTGCGCTTTAGCTTGGCTCTGTATCCATCAATCCTACGTTGACGGAGTACTTAGAATATCAAACTGCTGAAACTGCTCAAATGCTTTCGGTTGAGCCTTCAACTCACAAATTTCAGCATAGCGAACTTCATTTGACAATTGACTAATAAATCTATCGATCTGTTTCTGATTGCCACAGACGGTCAATTCCACTCGACCATCGCGACAATTTCTGACCCAGCCCTTCAGCCCCAGCTGATTGGCAAATGCTTGTGCGTGAATTCTGAAACACACACCTTGAACACGGCCACTGATAAAAGCATGAATGCAGGCATTCTCCATAATAAACTCTAAGCTGCTTTTTCCACTATGTCGGTGTATTATCAATATTCAACAATAACCTCTTTCTGCTCAGTCAATTCGATCGCTCCCGATAAACTGACACCGAGGTGCTGTATTGATTCAGCGTGATCAATACGATTAATAACACCCGACAGCGACTTTCCATCTACCTTGACAGTGACAGACTGACCCAAAAGAAACAAGCGATTGCTGGCATCGGTAAATTCCACATGATGAGATCCTGGAACCAATAGTGTCAGCAATGTTTTTGGATTGTATTGACCCGCAATAACATCGCCCACATTGGTATTCATTGACAATACCCTCCCTGCAAATGGTGCTTTAAGCGAGCAATAACTTCGATTTAGATTGGCGAGGCTTTGCTCAGTCTTCACTTCCTGATTTTCCGCATCTGTTTGTGCATACAGATCCTTCATTTGCTGCATTTCCACTTCAGGTACAAGATCCTGATCATACATTTCCTGCATTCGCTCAAGATCTTTCAACGCCTGTTTTGTCACGATTGCATGCGCCTGCAAACGAGCGCTTGCAAGCTTATATTGTAATTCATAAATCCGGCAATCCAGATTCAACAACTCCTGACCCTTCTTCACACTCTCGCCTGAGCTTACCGATACATTTTTCACAACACCGTTGAGCGGTAAAGAAAGCTGGTGCAATACACCCTCTATGACCATACCTCTTGCGGTCTCTGCCAATGACAACTGTGGCGCAAAAAAACACAAAAAAACTATTGAGCAGAAAACGATTTGTTTCATTGCGATGTTGCCTCCACGGCTGATTCTGAAGGCGGATGCGCTAAAATGCGCCCTCCAGTGAGTAAATCCAGGTGTTCCCAGCTTATTGCCAGCGCATAGCGTGCTGAAGCATGTTTTAACCGGGAACGTGAAAAGCGGATCATAGCATCACCTAAATCACTTCTTACGTCCAGTTCATACAATGCACGGCTCCTGTCCAGATATAGATCCCGGGCATCCAACTCAACTTCTGCTTGCGCAACCTGTTGCTTTTGCAATGATAATTGTTGCCATATCTCCAGCAATAATTGTCGTACTTCAGCTTGAAGCAGCCTTAATTCGGATTCGACTTTCTTGCTTTGCGCAACTTCGATCGCCAATAAAGCGTCTTTCCGGCCACCCTGCCAAAGTGGTACTTTTATTTTTACCCCCAGACGCCATTGATCACTACCGCCTTCTTCACGGGAGTACTCTGCAATTTCTCCATAAGCAGAAAGTGCCGGGTGAAATCTTCGTCGTGCCAGATCTTGCTCTTGGACAGCTGCCTCAAGACGGGCATTAAGTGCTTTCAAGCTCGGATTATATTGCATGCTTGTCTTAAGCAGTTCTGCATATTCCGGGATTTCACGGTCAATTTGAGATAATTCGGGTTCAAGCAAGTCCTCAGACAAACGACTTGGTTGGTTGATCGCCGCAGCCAACAACGCCCTTGTACTACGCTGTTTTAGCTCAGATCGATTGCGTTTGCCAAGCGACTGTTGATAGTCAGATTCCGCTTCCAACACTTCAAGTTCTGATACTTCACCAAATTCAAGACGATCACGCAAACGATCAACTCGGATAAACGCCGTTGCTATCGCTTCATTCTCTGCAGCAAACTCCAGATCAGCTAACAAGACATTGAAATAGCGCTGCATTATTTCAATTCGTTTACTTCCCATTTGGTATTCAAGTGTGTAAAGGCTTGAGCTGATCTGGTTTTGTGCAGCATTATTTTTTACCCTGCGCCGACCAAAATCATAAAGCGTCTTCTCCGCATTCAGGCTGATTTTATGATCGTCATGATCTTGATTTGACGAGAGATGTGACGGCCCTATCCATTGAAGGCGGCCATTCAGTGATACCGAAAAGTCATTTGATGAGTCACTAACGATTAATCCAGCTTTAGCAATATCGAGCTCAGCAAGGGACGCTGCCACTTCGGGATGACTAGGTGCTTGCGCCAAGGCGAATGCAAGGTTCAGAGGTTCTGGTAATTCTTCTGTATAGACGGTTGAATAAATTGAACTCAGAATCAAAAAGCTGAAAAGAATGGCGTAACCTGGGCTTCTTCGCAAAAGGCTCGCCTCACTTTAATTTGCGTTTTTTCCGTTTATAACGGGCAAACTTCTCGTCTTTGTAGTGGCCGTCAGATACATACTCGCCCAACCACAAAAACTCTTCAGGCCCAGACGCCGCGCCGGTATAGCGAGTGACAACGTTGCCTTCCAGGTCAATAAAAGCGATCACTGGAGTGGCCCTTACTTTAAAATCTTTTGTAGAAAAATCCTTCTGTGCAATTTCATTGCCTTTAAAATCAACAATTTCCACATCACCTTCTATATCAATCGAGAAATTAAGAAAGTGGTCCCGGTAGAATTCCTGGACTTCAGGTTGATTTAAAACTGTTTTTTTCATTCGATGGCAAAATGGGCATTCATCCATCTCAAAAAACAAGAAAATACCCTTTTTACCTTCATCACGCGCTCGCTCAAGCTCCTCAGAATAATCACCAAAGGTTTCATTAAAAAAGTGCTCGTATGGATCGCGCGGAGTAGTCGCCTGTGCGGCAGAAAATGGTAAAATCAGTAAGGATAAAAAGAGATACGATAAACCTTTCATAGCTTTCCCCTGTTATCCTGGCTTACTTACAGATAAATTTTACTTTCAATGTTACCGGGATTTAAAAAAGCGAGGCACCATGCAACCCCGCTTTTGCGTTTTCTAAATCAGCCGCTGTTTTTCAACCGGGCAGCTTCACTTTCGCATTGCTTCAAACCATTTTCAATCTGCCGCATAGCGCTTGCAGCAGCAGCATTGGCCTTGTCTTTCTTGCCTTCACCAGCGAATTTTTCAGCTTTTTTAAGCATCTTGCCAGTATCCCGCCAGGCACATCCGGCTTTTTCAGCCTTTTTCAGGCTAGCTTTTGTATCAGCAATTGAATCGCCGCCAGATGCCTTTTTAGCCATCATCGCTTTGGCATCAGATGCGGTATCTGCAACTGCAGCGCAACCAGATATTAGAACAAGTGTCATAGCAAAAGCCGTCAAAGCAGCTATTTTCATGGAAAATCCTCCGGTGGATTGTTAGCTTTTATTTAGGGTGAGGTTAACTAATCAGTCAATTACCGAACCCTTTAAGAATAATTCTTGCGATTCTACCCCTAAAGCTAGCAAAGTACTTGCTCAACTGCAAGCTATCCAAATTAGTAGAAGGTCTATCCCCATTAAATTTTAACTATGCAAAATCATAACATCAGCGAAATCAATAAGCCGAAATCGCCGCCTCACACACCTTCAGAACGCCATTTGCCAGCAGCAAAAAATTAAATTTAACAAATGATCAATAAACAGATGCCTAGTAGGTGCTGATCGTCAGTTTTACTTATAGTTCAATAACATTAAAATCAATTAAGGGACTCACATCGCTTGCATAGTCAACACCGTCAACCTCGAATCCAAATAGCTTTAAAAATTGTTGCTTGTACTGTTTGTAATCGGTTAGCTGCAGTAGGTTATCGGTGGTAACTTGTGGCCAAAGCTCACGACAAGCGTCTTGTACTTCATCCTTAAGCTCCCAATCATCCATGCGATATCTGTTTTTCTCGTCTATCTCAGCGCCTTCACCATAGAGTCCAGTCACGAACAATCGATAAATCTGTTCGACACAACCTTCATGCAATCCCTTCTCACGCATAATTTTATAGCATAAGGATAGATACAAAGGCATAACGGGTATAGCTGAACTCGCCTGGGTCACAACCGATTTCAATACAGCAATATTAGCCTGTCCACTTTTTATGCCGAGTTTCTCATTCAGTTCGCCAGCCGCTCTGTCGAGATCCTGTTTTGCCCTACCTAATGCGCCATCCCAATAAATGGGCCAGGTAATATCTGAGCCGATATATGAATAAGCAATCGTCTTGCAATCGTCCGTGAGAACATTCGCATCACTCAGCGCATTTATCCATAATTCCCAATCCTCTCCACCCATGACAGTGACAGTTGCAGCAATCTCTTGCTCGGTGGCTGGCTCCACTTCAGCATCAATGACGATATCTTTGTTCGTGTCAATCGCGGTTGATTTGTATGGCTTATCGATAGGTTTTATACAGGATCGAATAATTTCACCAGAATCAGGCATTTTACGCACCGGCGACGCCAGTGAATATATAACCAGATCAATCTTCCCAAGATCACGCTTGATTAAGTCAATGGTTTTGGTTCTGGCCGCATTGGAGAACGCGTCACCATTCAGGCTTTTAGCATAAAGTCCGGCTTTTTCTGCTTCAGCCTCGAAAGCAGCAGCGTTATACCAACCCGCTGTACCTGTTTTCTTTTCGGTTGCCGGTTTTTCAAAAAATACCCCAATCGTTGCCGCTCCATAAGCAAATGCTGCAGTAATACGTGACGATAATCCATAACCGCTGGAAGCGCCAACAACCAATACATTCTTAGGACCACTACCCATCAAATCTTTTTGCTTTACATAGTCAATTTGTTCCCTAACATTGCTTACACAACCTGTCGGATGTGTAGTTGTACAAATAAAACCGCGAATTTTTGGTTTAATGATCATAGCCGCCCTTCCAGTTGCTTCTAACGATAACGGCCGTAAGATACAGGAAAAAATGGGTTATTTATAGCACGCTGAATCCAGCGTAGTGTCCATACGAAGTACACAGCTAATCGGATGGTGCATAGGCTGCAAATGCTTCTTCCCCGGTCATATTTTTAGTCGCATTGGAAAACTCATAATAACCAGGCTTGTTTTCAATAAATATTTGACTTTCAAACTGCATTTCTTCGGGTAATACAAACAGCCCCAGCGGCATATGATAAACGCTTTTTTCTTTCAACTTATAAAACAAGTGTGTACCGCAGTGCTTACAAAATCCTCGCTCCGCCCAATCGGATGAATTGTAAACGGATATATTGTCCTGCCCCTCAAATGAGACCTCCGTTCCGCAGTCAGACGCCAGTAAAGGTCCCCCGCCCCAGGTTTTGCACATGCTGCAGTGACATGCACCAAAATTCTTGCTCATACGCTTAGCCGAAACTTTTACCCGTTGACATAAACAACTTCCATTGGCTTCGATAGTTTCACTCATTGGTTTTCTCCTGACGCTTAAAATCACCCAGTAGGATTAAAAAAAGTTAGATTACGCAAAAATGCCTGTGACGATACTACCGATCTTCAGGAGCCACCGAAACCGATTTTTGCAAGTAGTAATTACCAGCACCAATCAGATACCTGTCATCCCCAAATAACCACAAAATTTGTATCATGAATTGGAGACTGAAGAGTGGTATTATTTGCTAACTATTCCCGGATCTGGGAATTTCAAGATGGGATAAACATATACATCCGTTTTACCCATTGAAACAAGATTCCTAGCCAGGACAATTCACTATTCAAAATTGTTCCTAACTAGATTATTCACTCATTTACTAATATAAAGCCTGACAATATTTGGAGAAAACCATGAGTTTTGAATTACCCGCATTGCCCTATGCAAAGGACGCCCTGGAACCCCACATCTCTGCTGAGACACTGGATTTCCATCATGGCAAGCACCACAACACCTATGTTGTTAAGCTAAACGGCCTGCTACCGGGTTCAAACTTTGACGGCAAGTCACTGGAAGAGATTATTACCTCTGCCCCTGCAGGACCCGCTTTTAATAATGCGGCACAAATATGGAATCACACATTTTACTGGAACTGTCTGTCACCAAACGGCGGCGGCGCTCCAACAGGTGCAATTGCTGATGCAATCAATGCCAAATGGGGCTCGTTTGAAGATTTTCAGAAAGAATTGAACGACAAAGCTGTTAATAATTTTGCTTCCAGCTGGACATGGTTGGTAAAAAACGCTGATGGTTCCGTGGACATTGTTAATACCAGCAATGCCGGAACCCCGATGACTGACGGAAAAACAGCGCTACTCACGGTAGATTTGTGGGAACACGCGTACTACATTGATTACCGTAATGTTCGACCTGATTACCTGAAAGCTTTCTGGAATCTGGTTAACTGGGATTATGTTAATCAGAATTTCAGCGGCTAAACAGCTATATCGATGTTTTTAAAAAAGGCGCAATTTATTGCGCCTTTTTTATTGCTACAAACCAAATACAACTAAACTGAAAAAAAGTAAAGAGGAGGAAATCCAAACAGCGGTTTGGACTCGCCCAAACCCGGTATTATGCAAAAAACCTTGAGGCAGAATGCCTGAATGACCCGCCCAAAAGCGACGAGGAAAATATCGACTCACTGATGCCCTGGACTGTTGCCCGAGGAACGATTGAATCCACATAGTCAAAATGGTTTTGTCCTGACGCATACTTCTTGCCATTTCCGTTTACCAGGGAAAAACCGTATTTTTTGTTAATTGCATCACTCTTTGGCCAGATTTTCTCAAATATACTTACTGCAATAAATGGTAGTTACTAAGCCCGATATATATGTCACTCAACACTGCAGACTCAAAGCTATCCGTACAGCTTCATTTAAATTTATGCGTTTTTATAACTGCGTTATTCTCAACTTCTATCCCTGTACAAGCAAGTCTCGACCGTATTGATGGCGGACACCTTCCGTTAGCGAACAATGCAAATGGAAATTGGTTTGATAACTCAACACCGGAAAAGAAATGGAGTTTTCAGATGGCCCCAAGTGGCCACGAGCGGAGATTGTACCTGGCAAAAAACCAGTCAGAATTGTTTCAACCTAGTAAAAACTTAGTTGATGGCTTATCTGAAAATCAATCAGTACTGAACAATTACAGCCTCTCTGCAGATATTAAGGTTCACATGGAAGGCGAGCGTTTGTGGATGAATGCTCAAACTGCACCACTCGTCGATGTGCTACAGGCCGTTGCCGATGCAGCTAAATTCGAGCTGATAGCAGTTGGGGGTCTGAGTATTTCCACAACAATAGGGTTTCACGGAGTAAACCTGGAGGATGCTATCAATACCCTGACCGAGAACTGGTCAAAAATCATCATTAGAACCAACACTGGACCTGAAAACTGGCGCCCCGTGCGGGTCTGGGTGTTTGGAGTACCCGGTTTAACGGACACCGGGCAAGAGGGAATACCCGCGGACAAAGCTGAGTCGGCGACTGTCCTTCCCAGACCAGTGTTGGCTGAGTTGCCCGTGGAACTGGTTGATACAGATCCTGATATAAGGATTGCGGGAATTCAGCAGCTATATGGATTCAGGCAAGAGCGAGCGGTACATGAGCTGGGCGAAATTCTCGATGGTGATAGGGATGCATCGGTCAGAGCCGGCGCTATTAATGCACTGATAAAGATCGGAGGGGAAACGGCATTTTTGGCAGTGACAGCAGGCCTTGGTGATGAACAGGCCAGTGTACGACGCTTGGTGCTGCAGGCGTTAGTTGCTCTGGAGCCGACGCAGGCTATCCAGTATCTGGGCCAGGCTGTTTTAGGTGATACCGATCCAGTAGTACGTCTAAAAGCCGTCGAACTCCTAAGCCAGACGTCTCATCCGGCCGCGCAGGCTTTTCTGAATTCGGCTACCGACGATTCTGACGAAAATGTCAAACGGGTTGCAAGCGCGGTACTCAAAACAACAACGTCCGACGCAACCATAGCACCTGTTGAGCTGGAATGAAGTTACAGATTTTACATCAGCCGCCAACCTGGAAGCTATATCTTTATCGAATCTGTCACCGTGCAATGATTCGATTATATCGCTCGTATGGGCGAAAGCCGTTACTCAGAGAACGCCAGAATTGGAACCATTTAGATTCTGTCAAAAATAACACATTCGTAACAACCAGAGTACTATGAAATGAATCATTTAAAAATAGGTAAGCTTTATACAATAACACTCGCATCTATCCTGGCTTTATCGCTCATACCGCTCAAACCCGCCTTTGCCGCACCAAATCCTTACTTAGGCGAGCTTATGCTGGTTGGTTTTAATTTCTGTCCCGTAGGTTGGGCGCCAGCCGAGGGTCAGCTGCTGGCAATTTCTTCAAATACAGCACTATTCTCCCTATTTGGGACTACTTATGGTGGTGACGGAAGAAGTACATTCGCTTTGCCAGATTTGCGCGGTCGAGTTCCGAGAAGTGCTGGCACAGGTCCGGGGTTGTCGCCCCACCCGATGGGTGAAAGTGCTGGCACGGAGACTACAACCCTCACCATTAACAATATGCCGTCGCACAATCATGATATTCGCGCCACTAACTCGGAAGCAAATAAGGGTGGCCCAGCGGGCAAGTTCCTGGCGGCCGCCACTCCTCCGCAAACTGGTTTATCAAAATATCACGAAGGCCCTGCCAACAAGACGATGAATACCTCTATGGTTACCAACAGTGGCGGCGGTCAATCGTTCAGCAATAAAAGTCCCTATCTAACATTGCAATGGTGTGTCGCTCTGGTGGGCACTTATCCGTCTAGAAATTAGAAACAAACTCTGAAAACCCTCTTCGACGTAAGTTGAAGAGGGTATTTGGCCTAAAGAAAATGGGGAATATGATTGAGGCGAAGCACCATGACCCGAAATGGGAGATCGATATTGAAACTAACTGTTAACAATCACCCGGGTGTGAATTCCCATGTTTGCGGCCTGTTTGCCCGTCGCGCATAATCTCCATAGTTCCAACTGATGTATTATATACGTACCTTGTTTTTCGCGTATATAATACGTTTGAGAACCTGCTATCCACGGATACATTCAGATATAAGCCGCTCCCTACCCGTAGTGCCCATCAATTTTTTGAAGATGGGCACGCGAGCATTGCCCATCCTACGGTTATCAATGGTTGATTTTGCCGACTTTTTTTATTGCTGCAAACAGCTGATCTAGAGTCAGGGATATTAGATAAAAGGTGCGTACTATATTCCCATATCTGATCTGAAAAAGTTACTGATTTACCAGCCTCAACGCCTGTTTCAGGATCGCTCGATCACTGTTATTCAAGCTAAGCAATGTGCTCTCATCTTTTCCATTTTTAAGATATTCAATTCCGGTATTAAAAAGTTTAAGCGGGAGATCGAATGCTGCAATTTCATGTCCGGCTTTCTGCCAGGCGACTGACCACAATTCCAAAGAGTCTGTGGAAGGATGCAAGTTATCTGATTGTGATAGCTTACCTATGTATTCAAGCAAGCCTTCGCCTAATGAAGCAACTGCATTGTATTGATCGTAAAGCTGAGTAAGTTGTTTTACTTTTTCTTCTAATGTGGAGGTATTTATATAGGACGAGAAAAAGGCCGCAATTAAGTCTTCGGTTGAGCTTGTATATTTTGGCTCGGACTCAATACCAACACTTAATGAGCTATCTACTTTTTCTATTGCACCGTCCCATTTTCCGATTTCGATTTGAAGTTCGGCATTTAACAGATATCCATCGGCCCGCAGATCATTTGATACTTCTTCCAATTCATTGATTGCGTCAAAGTCCGAAAGGGCGTTTTCTATTTGGCCTTGTTTTCCGTAAATTCTGCCTCGTATAGTTAATGCGATTACCAGCTGATCAACCGATATGTCCTTAAGGCCAATCAAAGTGGTCGCGTCTGCAATTGCCTGATCAAACTGACCCATCCTTACATAAGAGAGACATCGGTGAATTAGCGCTAACCCTAGCTGATCAACTGATACATCCTTAATGCCAATAATAGCGGTATAATCAACCAATGCCAGATCGAACTGACCTTGCTTAAAATAAATGTCACCCCTACTATCTAGTGCAATAGCAACCCTGTCTATCGACGCATTTTTAAGGCCAATCACAGCAGTGTAGTCAGCCAGTGCCAGATCAAAATAACCCTGTTTTGCGTAAGTGAGACCTCGATTAATTAGTGTCTCTGTAAGTTGATCAACCCTTGTACCCTCAAGACCAATCAAAGCACTATAGTCAGCCTGAGCCTGGTCGAGTTGTCCTTGTTCTTCGTAAACGGATCCTCGACCGATTAGTGCGCATGCAAGCAGTTTCACTGGGAGATTCTTAAGATCAATCACGGCGCTATAATCAGCCAGTGCTTGATTAAATTGATCTTGCTTTTCGTACATTTTGCCTCGGAAGTTTAATGCCCATGCAAACCAATAAATTGGCGCATCTTTACGATCGATCACAGCAGTATAATCAGCCTCTTCTTTGCCAAACTGATCTTGCTCTCCGTAGGCAATACCCCGTCTTACTAGTGCCCTTGCAAGTTCATCGGCAGCGAGATCATTGCGTTCAAGAACCTCAGTTAGCCTGATAATTTTTGAATCGATGTTTTTTTCACTTACCCTGTTAACAGATTGAGGCTCTAATTCCCTGCCCTCCTTATCGAATGTGCCCACCAGGCTCTTTCGAAGATCCCCTTCTTTTCTGTACAATTCAAGTGCATTCTCAAGATATGCCCTAACAGATGAATTACCTTCAAGCCTGCCAAGCCTTACGGAGAGTTCTTTCTCGTCATACCAGACCCGTAAGAAATCCACAATTAACCTCAACGGCTTGTAGTTTTGATTCTCTTTCGCCTCCACACAGATTCGCATAAGAGGCTCACTAATCTGATAAAGGGATTCACGACCTCTTTGCTCTGACTGCACATAGCCGATGTGGCGCAGGGTCTTGAGCTGGCTGGAGATGGTTTGATGCGTAGCGAACAATCGTCTCGCCACATCTTTTACTGTAACCGTTAACGGCGTAGTACACAGGAATTCAACAATTTTTCGTTGCTGCGCAGGCAACCAACGTAGGCGCTCCTGATAATAAGGGGTAAGTTCATCCACCATTTTAATAAAGGGATCGACTAATACGTCAATACTGTCCCTGGTTATAAATTGTGACAGTACAACGTAGATACGATGATTACCACCTGTTAGATGGTGCAATGCGCGAACACGGGTTTTGCCTTTATTTGAGCGCAGGAAAGCGACTGCTTCCGTTTGATTCTTAAGTATAGCGATATTAATCAAAAGTTGTTTCGCTTCGTCAAAAGTAAGACTTTTTAAGTGCTCAGTCTGAAAGAAACCGAAAAATGGTTTCGTTCTGTCACTCACCTCTTTGCCCAATTTCTGTGCGGTGGCAACGAAGGTAAATTTTGCATGTTCCTGGATAAGCGCGCGCAATTTCTTCTGACCTGTATCCCCCAAATTCTCAAGTAAGGAGTCCAGATTTTCAACGACGACCAACAGTGTCCGGTCATCCAGCAGGCTTAGCAAAACTTGGCTAATGTAAGATTGCGCTTCATCTGCTTTTAGATCGTAAACAGACTCAACAAGATCACGCCGAAAAGTATCAGGATAGCGCTTGTTTAGTGATTCGAATATTTTTAATAATAACTCTAATACATTGGTTGCGGTCTCATCTTCATTTAGCCATGAAATATAAAGGTGCTTATCCAGACTGCGATCCTTCGCAACCCGGTTTACCAAAAGTGTTATCAGATGGGTTTTTCCACATCCGCGTGGCCCAACAAATAATAGATGATGTTTATTTTTTGTTAAGGCACTCTCCCTTACGCGCTCGACTGCATCCTCCAATAACATTTGTCGCTGAACAAAAATGCGTTCAAGATCTTCCGGGCTGGTTCGGCTTGGCGTGAAAACTGATAGATAGTGATTATCGGTCATGTGTTTTTCACTAGTTATAAATCGCGGCTGATCTTCCACCAGCGCTGAATTAAGGGGAAGTTAAATGCATAGAGCCCTTTGCTGTCACGTCTTAAATAATGGTCACGAGCCATCATGCTTAATAGATTGATCAGCTTATCCCTGCTGTCGAATGTACTGGTGTTTTTCAAGGCGCCTAACAGATCAGAAAGTGACATTGAATTCTCTGTAGTCGAAAGTATGTCAAGTATGCTGACGACAACAGGCTCGGCATCATCGAAATAGGGTTTAATTCTTTCGCGATAGTGTGTGAGTTTCCATGGATCATCGGGGTCAGTAAGATGTGTCTCTACCACAGCTTTTATTGAGTCAATGTCAACTGCCGTACACTGGTGTCGCAGAGATTTGACAATATGATGAATGTAAAACGGAAATCCATCGGCCTCCAGCGATATAGCGTTACCACAGCCCTGGATATCTTCGCAATTTAATTTTTCTCCCTTTAGAAGGTTTACCGCAAGTGCCGCTCCGTCTGAATGTTTCAATGGATTTACATTGATTTTATACAAATCATTGTGCGGATCATTAAGGTAGTTTTTATCTTTCAGCGAGCCGATGACATGATGCATCCCAATTGAGCCGGTAACGATTATTCTTAGACTATCATGTGTATTTCTTAACGCCCTGAGTGTATCCAGAATTTCCATGGCAACACGCTCGCCCTCGTTATCACGAATTGCAGCGAGCATATAAGGCATCTCGTCCCAGAAAAAAAGCAGTCGTTCCGGCTTGATGCCAGATTGTTCGGCCAAATCCGCAATAGAACAACTGAGAAGATCTTTCCATGAAACCGAGTGTTGCTCTGGAAGCTTAAATATGCCCGCTATTTCAATTCCACCGAAGTTCTTAAGAAGATCATTTGCCCGATTGGTCGAACGTTTTTGTACGCTGAGAAATCGGTTGATTTCCTTGTATACTACATTGGCGAATTCTGCAGCAGAGTGGCATTTCTCCAGATCCTGGTAGACGACTGTCCAACCAGATTTCGATTCAACCTCCATTTTTTTCATAATAGTCGTTTTGCCTATTCTCCGTTCAGCGGTTATTTCGATGCTTTGAAGCTCAATAGTTTCCCAAATTTCATCGATAAGCCTATCTCTGCCAATAACTTGTTTGGGATCGATTTGACCACCCGGATTCGCTTTGTGCGAATTAATCTTTCCGCTCATGCTTTATTCTCATAGTTCCAATCAACACATTATATACGCCTAAATTAACGTACGTCAATATATACGTACGTTAATTTGGGCGTATATAATGTGATTGGGAATCCGACTAACTACGGATAGTTCAGAAGATGGGCACGCGAGCTTTGCCCATCCTACAGGTTACTTCTGTCTCACAATACCGCAAGAAAATCGCACCTTATTTTCTCTGAATCGACGCAACCCAGTCTCCTCCTACAGGTGTAGTGATAATTGCACGACTGGAACGCGGCAAAGACTCATCAGCAAGCCACTCACCATTTCGTGGGTTAAACCATAAAAGCGAAAACTCAATGCCCTCATCTGGCAGCGTAAGCTCAAAGCTGAACGGCTGAGAACTCGCCGGGCTGTTTTCAATATCTTCTGATGCAGGATTGGCTATATAGATTAAAATGTCTGATCCATTTGTCATAACTGCCAGCTTTTTTGAACCCTCCTTAACCCATGATTGCTGGGGATAAAAACCAACCAATGTACGCTTGCTATCGCTAAAGAATTTGTGAATATACTGGAATTGATCCGCCCCGCGCAGAGGAAATGAGCCTTTTTTCGCATCCAGATAGCCTTGCACCCCTTTAATGTCATTACCCGCTTCACCGGCTTCATAACTTGCCAGGCCCCCATAAGTAACATGGCCTCCGGCAAAGAGACCAGACCAGAACAGCCGTCTGAAAAAATAACCCGGATGTTTTGCGCCTTTATAATATTCATAGCGATCCTCCTCCAGTACGACAGCATCATTGGAACTTTTGCTGCGGTAAGTGCGCAGTAAATCACCGCCCACTTGATCAAGATCTTCCAGGGTAATAATGTCAGACCAGTTTGAGTCAACAAAAGAGTAGCCTTCATATCGCGCCTGATGATTTGTAATTAGCGATTCCCAAGGTTCCTGCGCGGCCATATCATTACCGATTTTTTCAATCGTTGATGCCAGAATTTGTCGGCCCGATAATGGTCCGTGTTCTACAATTTCCCGATCATTGCTAATGCACCACTGCACATTGGCATAGGCCGAAAAACGCGCTTGCGCATAGCTGGCGATCCGGCGCGACATTTTATTGTTGGCGTATTTACGAATTTCCTCTGTGTCTTCTCCGTAGGGTATCAACTGAAACTGAAGCCGCGGATAAGTCTTGAGAGCGTATCGAAGGCGACGGTCAATCTCCTGCCAATATTCAAGATTCAACTTTTTTCTTTGGGAATCAAACAATGCCTGCACATCATATCGGCCACTGTTAAACCAGGTTCTTATTTTACTAAACCCTACCTCGTTGGCCTGATCCAGATATTGCTTCCAGTTTTTTTCGTCCATATTCACAAAACGGTACGCCGTGTCTGCAATATGTAAAAACCAGTCACCATTTTCATACTGGAATTGGAAAGGGTCTTGCGAGTGCTTTTGCAATTTACCCGGCAGATTGGAAGCGGCGACAAAAAAAGATCCCGTTGCATTATTAAGTGAGCTTACCGATGCTACACTGCGCCACTGCCAGCGCCCTGCCTGATTCGTATATGCCCTTGCCCGAAAAATATCACCACCGTCATAAAACCCAGGGGCCTGCACCACCGTTTTATCGGGTCTGGTCCAATAAACTTCAAAATGAAAGTCACTGGCATACGGGTCAACAATCGTATTAATACACAATGTGATTTCATAAAAGTAGCCTTGTCTGGCAGGCTGATCGATCATGGCGTTATTTCTCGTATCACACTCAGAATCAATTGCTGAATCTTTCTTAACTGTGCCACATCCCACCAATAGTGATAAAAGTATCGTTATAAATAAAAACAAAAATCTGTTTTGAGTTTGATTTGACATAAATTTGGGCTGCATTACTATTTTGATTGTCTCTACCGTTGATCACGAACAACACAATTTCAATTGCCAGTCAACTTCTACTTGGTATGTTAGCGTCTGATCTGGATTGTGAGATAATCACGCATTCAAACAACTGAGAGATAATGGACATCGACACATGAACGATGGCGATAAAAGCAGTTTACTACCGACACTACTGGTTGGTATTTTTTTAATCGCCACTTGGCTGGTTTTTTCTTCCTATCCAAGATATTTGCAAATCAGCGATGAATTGATTACAAACCAAGACTTCTCCGCCGCACTCGATGGCTGGCAAACAGGTGGCAGGCCATCCATGCAATCATTGCATGATGATACATTCTCCATGCAAATTGAGCATGAATCTGAAAGCCAGCGTTTGATTCAGTCATTTACGAATCTGCAGTCCGGCTTTTACCATGTAGGCGCTGATCTGAGACTCGACAACGTTATTCACGGCATTAAGGATTGGCAAAACGCCGGAATTATTCTCGCGACTTATCAGCAAGATGGCAAACGCAACGGGAGTTTTGATGTATTAACCACCTCAGGCAGTCTTCCCTGGCAAACAGTAGAAAAAGTAATCTTTGTTGCAGAAACAGCCTATCGGGTGGACGTAGTTGCAAGAATGCTCAATTCTCCTGGCAAGATGCAAGTAAAAAATATCAGCCTGATACGTGTAAAGCAAGCTCAATATTTCAATGTAATCAGGATTCTGTTTGCAGGGCTTTGGCTAATAGTGGGCCTATGGTTTTTCTGGAACCTGCGCACCCTTCAGGTATCCCGTATGACCCTCACTGTTGTTGCGCTATTGGCGATAGCCACATTTATTGGCACGTTGATTCCAAAGCAACTCGTCACCGATATAAACACACAGCTTGCTAATCATTTACCGCCTGTTTTAGTCAATGGTCTTGAAGGTTTCTTTCGAGAAACTTTGCAAGTACCCCTGCTTAGCGCACATGCAGAATTCAGCAAACTGGGCCACTTTTTGGGGTTTTTTCTATTGGCGTTTGTTGCCAGATTTAGCTTAAAAAAAATATCCATGCCACACCTCGCATTGACGCTGCTGACTTTGGCGCTATTGACAGAAACCTTGCAAATGATGACCAATGCGCGCTCTGCAAGCCTACTTGATGTGATCATCGATAGTGCAGGAATCATTATCGGTTTGCTATTGGCCCAGGTAGTTGTAGTCATTGCAAAAAGGTAAGGCAATTGCCAATCTCAATGACTTCAAATTTATTCCACACAAATAATTTCATGCAGAAAAATCCACTACTGCTTATCAATTACCGCATATAATCACTCTTTTTGGAGATGAGTTACATGAGCGACATCCAGATCCTGCACAATCCCAGTTGTTCCAAATCACGTTCAACCAAACAGATTTTGGACGACAATAATGTTGACTATTCCATTATCGAATACCTGAATAACGCGCCCGATAAAGGCGAATTGGAAAATATACTGTCCATGCTCAGCATGAAGCCGCGTGATTTAATGCGCAAAGGCGAGCGTGTATACAAGGAAAAAAACCTCGCAGACGAAACTTTAAGCAGGGATGAATTGATCGATGCAATGATAGAAGATCCCATTCTGATCGAGCGACCCATCGTTATCGCTAATGGCAAAGCAGTAATAGGACGGCCCCCGGAAAATGTGCTGGACATCATATAGTGAGTACTCAAGTTCTCGTCTTGTACCACAGTAAAAGCGGAAATACACAAGCTATGGCGCAACAAATTGCCAGGGGCATAGCAAGTATTGAAGGTGCTGAGGCAATACTGCGTAGCGTACCGGAAGTTTCCAGTGTAAGTGAAGCCACAGAACCTGCCGTGCCTGATAGTGGCGCACCTTATGCTGAAATCACTGACCTTGAGAATTGCGATGGCTTGATTCTCGGCAGCCCCACGTGTTTTGGCAACATGTCTGCGCCATTAAAGCATTTTATTGATCAAAGCAGTTCACAATGGTTTTCAGGGCGGCTTTCGGGAAAACCTGCTGCCGTATTTACCTCAACATCAAGCCTGCATGGTGGGCAGGAAACTGTATTAATGTCAATGATGATCCCATTGCTTCATCATGGCATGTTAATCACAGGCATACCCTATAGTGTTCCAGAACTTACCAACACAACCAGTGGCGGCACTCCCTATGGCGCCAGCCATACCTCTGGCTCCAATGGCAATAACCCACTCACCCACGAAGAACAAGCCTTATGCAAAGCACTGGGCAAAAGAGTGGCCGATATTGCGGTTCGTTTAAAGTCATCATCTGGAATCAATAGATGACACGTTTGCATTTTTGGCGCTGGACCGCTCTGCTTGGTTACTTTGCACTGCTGATACTTTTACTCAACTGGTTTACCTGGTACTCACCGCCTGTCGTTGTTCCCCGCAGCCTGGTCTTGATTCTGATCGTAGCCCCCCTGTTAATACCATTGCGAGGACTGCTGCACGGCAAACGCCGAACACATCAATGGTCTAACTTTCTGGCCTTACCCTATTTTGCCATGGGGGTTGACTATGCGTTTAATAGTGCAACGGAATCTCATTTAGGCTGGCTTGTCATTATATTCAGCCTTGCATTCTGGACGGGTTGTATATTCTACTCTAAATATGCAGGGCCGCCTCGCCAGAAAAAATCCAGAGACACATCAGTCTGAAGGAAGCTCTGAATATTCATTTCTTATGTATAAAAACCATCAACTCAAAACCGATCGCATTTTTGATGGTTGGGCGAAACGGTTCGAGCAACGCATATATGCAGACGACAATCCAAAGGGTTTGATCAGAGCCACCATTGTACAGCGTGACATTCAGGAAGTGGTACTCAATCAGGCCAACTCCCCCTTACGTATATTGGAGGTAGGGGCCGGACTTGGTCAAATGTCTCTGTGGTTGGCCAAGTCACAGCATCGGGTCGTTTTAACTGAACCTTCCCAGGACATGTTGCAGAGCGCCCGGCATCAGTGTCAATCAAGCAATTACTCCGGTACAATTGAGTTCAAACGTAGCACACTGCAACAGCTTGACCCCAATACCCTCGGTAGATTTGATCTTATTATTTGCCATGCGGTACTGGAGTGGTTGGCAGAGCCGGAAAAAGCACTCTCCTACCTCGCCCCATTGTTGGAGACGCATGGGTTCTTATCTATTATGTTTTACAATAAACATTCCGGCCTTATGCGCAGTCTGATAGTAGGTGATTTTGAACGCGTACTAAAAGATCGTCTGGCAGGTGACGGTAAAAAAAGTCTATCACCCATTTCCCCACTTGATCCACAGAAAGTTGCAAACTGGGTTGAAGGGGCCGAGCTAAAAACACTTCGCTGGACAGGTGTTCGGTGTTTTTACGACTATATGCTGCCTAAAATACGTCTGAGCACGGATATTCAGTCAATATTGGATATGGAGAAAAAACTATCTTTACAGCAAGCCTGGCGATCAATGGCACGGTATCAACACATCATCTGCCAAGGTAGTGATATGCGGTAACCAAAAAAAACTTAAGATAATTAATATCAGGGGTTTGAAGTTGAAGTGACGCGAGCACTAAAGAAAAACACGCTCACGCTTTCCAGATTCACCGGGTATCACAGGCGAGGTGCATCTGATTGAAAGCACCTTTGAGATTGGTTCGAGTGCCATAGAGGCGGTTGAGTTTTACCGTGAAGACCTAGAGAAATTGGCCGCTTAAGCATCCATGCTGCGATATTAGTTGCTTGATATATATTCTCGCAACAGAGCCAGTGAATAGTACTCAAGAATTCAGAAACTATGTTTTTAGATTTTGCTAAAAGGCGGTAAAAATGAGCGATGATTGTTTAAGGGATTAGGCTCAAAAGGGCTCGCTTTTGTAGAGTGTTGTAAGACAGTAAACGGCCAGGAGCTGCCATTCAGTATTTAAAATATGCTAGCATGATTCATAATTCTGTATGGGCGGCATAGTGCTTAAACCTGCCGGTCGACAGTTGATCGCTGGTCGAAATTCAGGTAGTTTCTGTCAGACGGCTGTCGGCCAAAGCGGGGGGGGCACTGTTTAAATATGGATATTTCTAGCAAAAGCGCTAGGAACCGTAGCGAATTCTATTGTCCCAAAAGTGAGTCCTTTTAGAGCGATGAAGTTCAGTGAAGTACAGGCGTTATTCCTCCTAAGGAATAGGGTGATGGAGGTAGACGCGAGAAGAAGAATTTGTGTCAGTGCCCTCCTCTACTTTGTATGGCTTGCAAGGAAACTCACCCTTCAACGGTCTCCCTTCCCAGTACCAACTTTGATTACATTCAATTGTACTAAGATTACGTACACTAAATTTAGCATCTGAAAGATTGGCCCCGTTAAACTTCGCATCAGTTAGATCAGAAAAGCGCAAATCAGCCCCTACAAGTTGAGACCTCCTGAAATCTACCTCTCTGAGATTGGCATGGCGCATAACAGCCTCTCTAAGATTGGCATTGCTGATATGAGCCTTACTGAGATTCGACTTATCGAGATTTGCTCCAATGAGAACCGTTGAGTTAAGATTGCTTCCGCTGAGATCCGCTCCATAGAAATTCACATCACTGAGATTGGCCCTGACAAGATTGGCTCCAGATAGATTGGCCCCTCCGAATAACGCCTTTTCAAAATTTACATCCATTAGATTTGCTCCACGAAGGTTCGTAAACCGGACATCTACACCACCTTCCCCATGGCGTTCCGCACTTAGATTGACTCCTGTCAGACGAATCCGCTTCTTTAGCGGTAAAAACGCTGATAACGCCTGCTTAGCCCACTCCGGAGACCATTGGTTAAACCAAGAGTCCTCCCCGTGGTTTTGATATAGATACTCGGGGAAACTACTATTGCCATAAAACCAATGGTCTTCACTATTCAAGTACTCAAGTGCCGACCCTTTTCCACTATTACCCGGAGCTGGTGCTGTTATCAGCTGCCACGCTCTTGTAATACGATCATCTTGCCGGTCACCCAGATCGACAATCAGCATTGGTATGCCGATAATCGCAACGGAGAATGCTGTAACTTCCATAGAAACAAAAATTATTCGACCCCATCCAACAGGCAGCTCCGCTTCCTCAACTCTTTGAACTGACGCAGGTTGAGCTAAGGGCGGCTGAACTTTCTTTGCTTCTCGTTTTTCTTTCCCAAACAGGGGACGAGGAAAGATCCTTCTGGTCATAAGCACTCCTTAACGAAACGGAACAATATAATGCAACCCTTTTTCAATGGAAATATCTGGGAAAAGGATTTGTCTATTTGACGTCGCTCGCTAAATCAAATAAATATTCTACAGACTCTAGTACTCCATCAACATAGGATTGATGGATAAAGTGATTTCAATTTAACCCGTGCATCCTGAGTTGTAAAACGCCAATTTACTCGTATGACTTTATGGTTACGCAGCTTTTGCCAGGAGTCTATTTCCTTTCGTAAAGTTTCCTGATCGGGAATTCTTCGATTGAGACATTGGCGACTGAGCACTCCTATCTCTATTTCTGCCATATCCAACCAGCTACCATGTTTCGGCGTATAGTGGATTTCTAATCGTTCAGCAATTCGTCTCGCTTCCTCTGGCTCAAACGTGGCGTACAGTGACCCCAGCCTATGGGTGTTCAGGTTATCCATCACTAAAATGATTTTTCTATCAGGAAAGTGTTCATCAACCAACTCTTTAATTAACTGTGCCCAGTCTTGCTTGGTATGTCGATCAGTTACCTTTACATGGCGCCAGCCTTCAAGGGGAGCTGATAACATAAACAGATTACTGACTCCGTTTCTTTCATATTCATAATCAAATTTAGCGGGTTGCCCTGCTCTTAATGCAAGTGGTGTGCGTGTCTCTTTAATATGTTGCTTACTGGTTTCATCCATGCAGACCAAGACTTCCTCTGGTGTATAGCTTCTTTGATACACCTCCAGTATATCTTCCATTGCGCAGACAAAATCTGCATTTTCCTTGGGAGGTATAACCCAGCACGCCTTCAACCAGGGTTTGAGTACATTTTTTTTAGTGTCTGTCTGACCGATTCTCCTGAAATCGAATCAACAATCTCACACTCTACCAATCGTTCAGCGAGTAGCTTTAATGTCCAATCTGTGCGCCCCTCTGGAGCAGATGAGCAAGCGGTTGCGATAAGAAATGCCTCTGCTTCACCATCAAGTTTTTTTGGCTTTCGACGTGTTTGTACTTTTGGGTTAAGCGCTGATTCAAGCCCCTCCACAACAAAACGTTTTCGGACTCTTTCCACGGTTAGCCGACTGATGTGTAAGGCTTCCGCTATCTCCTTATCTTTCAATGAGCCCGTTGCTGAAGTTTCATCTGCATGTAGTAACACCTGGGCATGAATTAATTTACGTGCGGCTACTCGTCCTTGTGACGCCAACTGGATTAAAATACCTCGCTCTTGTACGGTCAGTTTTACTCTGTACTTTTTTTCTGGCATATTTCACTCCAAAGTATCATTCGCTTAAATTTGGTACTTAAGAGTTTAGTTTAGATATTCATCAATGCTACGTTGTTGGAGTACTAGTTACAGAGATTATAAACTAACTTATGAAGAATAGAGCAATAAGACGAAGATCAGTCCAAAAAGTGCTGTTGGCTCGTGGGTGTGTCTTTAGATGAGCATCCAGAGTTTTTCTACAGGAGTAGCGCGGGGTTGATTTTGAATGTTAAAACACATGACTTTTCGTAATCGACTAGTCGCAATCGAGGAAAAGAGAGGGGTGGTGCTAACTTCCAGCTGTTGCACTTTTTGGAATAGTTCTTTTCTACGGCCAAATTGAGAGCTTCACAACGATGCGATTTAATTCTAACGATCAACTAACCAAAATCTTTCTAACGACTCCTATCTTGGACAGAGCAGACAGAGGGATTTGTAATATAAAAACATTTTGTAGATGACGTGACTGTCTCTTACGGGCACTTTGCCCATATTCGGAATACCTTTAACCGCTTACTGCAATCAAGGCAATGGCATCTCGATTTCTGAGACAAGCAATGGCCAGTGATGCCCGCGTTTGAGTACCACTGATCGAAAGTGCCTGAAGTCCCAAGTTAGAATATGTGCTTTGCGGTAATGCGCCATTGACATCACTATCAGGTCTGGAAGGTCTGCCCCACTGTCTATATAGCGTCTTCCAAGTTTTAAGGCGAATTCCAACTCGTCTGCAGTTGGTGATTCAAGTCGATGAACGCCAGTTGCCATGCTTTCGCCAAATACATTAGCAGCCGATGGAAATCCGCGCGATCTGAGTAACAGATCAGCCTCAACCAGAATAGGCCATGGAACGATGACTTTTCTACCCAATCGTGCTAATAGTTCTGCCGCGAACAGATGTCTACGTTTCTCGCCTTTGTTGATCGCTGAAACTATTGGCCCAGTGTCACAAATAATCAAGTGACCAGGCGCGCGAGAATCTGTTCAACATCCTGAGACATTTGTTTGTCGTCATCAATCAAACCGGCGTAGGGTAACCTTGTAGGTTGCTGTTGTACTAATTCGGTCACGATCGCTGATACAGACATTTTTCGCCGTTTAGCCTCGGCGTCCAGACGTTTTGCGATCTGCGCTGGTAGCGATATTGTTTTGCGGATAGTGGCCATGTTTTGAGTATGAACATGACAGTATGAAAAAGCAAGCTTCAACGACAGCTCTGAGCCAACGTTGTTTTACATAGGTTTTGACTGCAGCAAAAGGGTAATGCAAAACTTACTCGATGAAAATAGACTATGGGTATCAAACCACCAGCAAGATTTAGATTTACAACTAGACGCATAGAAGGAGGCAGGTTGTGAAAAGATATTTACCAAAGGGATGGCTTAGTGCTGAGTGTCCACGGCAACAACCTTAGAAGGGCAATCAAAATGACAGGTTATTAAATATTGAAGGGTTGAAAAAATAATAGTGAATAGCGATTGGCATGAAGGTTGGCAAGGACAATATCGTCGATATGCTTAGATGGAAGAAAAGAGCATATCACACCATTAATAAGTGCGAAGATGGTGATGAAATATTCGATACTATTCAAATATTTCAATTAGAAAATCCATAAGGATAAACACTTTAGTACCAAACTGTTCAGTTGTACTAGCTTCCCATGAGTTTCAGGGCTGTAGCAATGGGTAAGCATAAACTTCTTTCATTTATGGCAAGCTGTTCAAACCCAAACTGCTGATAAAATTTTCTAGCATTATCATCTTTTACATCAACTATCAGAGCATATGCCCCAATATCTGTTGTAGCTGAACGCATAATTGCATCAGCAATCAGGGTGCCTCCTAGTCCTTTTCCTTGGTATTGTTCATCAACGGCAAGCCTTCCAATCAACACCGCAGGTATAAGTGGGTATTTGGGAATGCGTTGTTGTTGCTCTTTTGGCAGGGCATTAATAGGAACACCCATTGCTGACAGCGTGTAAAAACCCGCAATGGATTCACTGCCTTTTTCAATCATAACAAAGCAACGTGCAATACGTTTTTTAGTGTCTTGAGACACTTGCTTTTGCAGGTAGTTATCTAGTTCGATAACTCCACAACTAAATGCTTTACGATTGTGCTGTTTCTCCAGCGCCTCTATACGAAACCTTTCCAAACTTACCTCACTAAGGTTTTATGACGCTTAAAGGCTTCTCTGAGGGAACTGGTAGGCTCTGGAGGATTAACAATAATATCTAGAAAACGCTCCTGTGCAGTGCGCGAGAGCATGAGGATTTCACTTTCTGAAATAGTCTTCTCTGCGGCTTCCTGTGCTGCGGCAATAACAAAGTCACTTACAGAACGACCTTTTAGCTCTGCCGCGCGTTGCAGCAGAGCATGTATTTCTGGTGTCACGCGTGCAGCGAGTCTAGATGATTTATTCATGTTTTCTTTTCTCATAACTATTTAATTGTACCAACAATCGGCACACAATTCAAGTTATTAAGTCTTTTTGTATAGTGCGATGATCTGAGTTCTTGTGCAATCGGCTCATCTTCTCAATTCTGAATAGAGACTTGCTGTGCATTAGAAAGCATTTTTATTTTTTCATCTAAGGTTTTTATGCTTAACGCCCTTCAACTCTTTGCAGGTGCTGAGTAAATCGTTTATCTGCTTTGCTAATTAAATCACGATAGAACAGTATTGGATATGGAGAAAAAGCTACGTTTACAGCAAGCCTGGCGATCAATGCCAAGGTAATAACATTGGGTAACCGATAAATTAAAGATAGTTAATATCAGTAACAATATAACAATGGGGGCCTGCCGGCGTTTGCACAATCACCTCATCATCAATGAATCGCTTAAGCAGTGACCTGGCCATAGGAGAATCCATGCTGATATACGAGGGTTGCGTATCAAATTCATCCGGACCAACGATACGGTAAATAGTCTCTTCGCCATCTTCACCCTCTAAATGCACTATTGCACCAAAGAAAACCTGATCAGTACGTGCCGGTTTTTGCTCAACCACGGTCAGTGCGGGTAATCGTTTTTGTAAATAACGCAAGCGCCGATCAAGCTCACGTAGCTCCTTTTTGCGATAGATATACTCGGCATTCTCCGAACGATCACCCTCTGCTGCCGCTGCTGACAATGCCGCTACAACCAGGCGGCGGCGAACCCATATCGATTTTTCCTCCGCTTTCAGCTTATCCATTCCGTCACGGGTGATATAAGCAGATTTTGCTGCTGCTGGTGGTCGGTATCGGCTCATGCTCACATAACCGCTTTTTTCAGGACATCAATAGTCACTTGCACACTTGCATTACCATCAACCAACCATAACTGCCCGTCCTGTACAGTCGCCTGCAAGTTCATAGATCGTTGTACCAGGCCGCTTAGCCCTTCTTTTTCATCTACGTGCAGTAGATAAACCGATAAATTTTCGAAACGCTGCAGCTTGTCCTTTTGTTGGTTCCACCAGATAGGCGCGCTACGTGGTTGATAGGCATAAATGATTACTTCATCTGCCCGGCCACAAGCCTTGCGAATGCGTTTCTCTTCAGGCTGGCCGAGATCAATCCAAAGCTTGATCTCATCACTCAGGCTTTTTTGCCAAAGATCGGGTTCATCATCGGTACTTACACCTTTGCAGAACACGAGATTTTCCTGGGCATGCAAGGCAAAAGCAAGCACTCGAAGCATCATCCTTTGATCGTTTTCGGAGGGATGCCGGGCTATCGTCAGCGAATGATTACTGTAATACTGTCGGTCCATATCCGCGATCTGCAGCTCGGCTTTGAAAATTGTCGCCTTTAGTGCCATTGTTATTAGGGGTGTACTGAAAGAATACCTGGGATTTTGCTTCACACGCCCACGATTATCAAGCACTGCCGACTGTTTTAACTGATTAGACAGGAATTGTCCCGTGTACTACCCTTTCAACCAAAGAAACCGTAAACATTACATTTTATCCTGCCAGAAACTCAATACACTGATCAATACAGGTACTATTTTGCAAGATTTTTCTGTGACCCTGTTTACTCGTGGTTATCAGCTTTGCATGCGGTACAATTTCACTTAATTGCAAGGCATGTGTGTAAGGTATCTCACGATCCTGCTTATCATGAAATAACAGCAAGTTACCTGCAAAAGATTTTATTGTGTTTGTGGGCGACAGTTGATGCCATTCCCATGGTGAACTATAAGTGTTCTTAAAACGCTGTAACGCTTGTTTCCTCATCACCTCAATCACTCTCCTGCTCATTCCAAAAATCTGTCCGAATTTTTCTGTAATCCAGAAAACATCAGCAAAGCAGCTAAAAAGGATGACTTTATCAACCGACAGCCGACATCGCTCTATGGCCAATAGTGCCGTACCCGAACCAAATGAATGGCCTATCAGGGCTGCTATTGGTCCCTCGTTTTTGACAACAGCGGCGAGAACTTCACTTACATCCATCATAGTGGTTTGCTTACCCGAAGAATCACCGTGCGCTGGTGCGTCGAAGGTCACGACACGATAACCGGCAGCGAGTAAAGGTTCGACAAAAGCGAAAAATTGCGTCCCTCGACCACCCCAACCATGAGAGAGAACCACCACAGGACCTTCACCCCAGGAGCGCACGGCAATTTTGTAATTTTTGATTTCGAGATAATGCAGGCTTGCAGATTCGCATACAGATTGCTCACTACTGGGGGTAGAAAATCTTGGCGGCGCCAAAAAAAAGCGCAAAGCCAACTGACCGGCCCGGCGAGGGGAAAGCCAGCCAAGAAATTTGAATACCAGACGCATAATAGAAATAAACAAAAGCATTCTGAAAGGCATTCGATGATTACGAAATGGATTCTTCTCTATGCTGGCGTTCATAATTGCTCCCATATCATCTGACGAGTGCCCACTGCATAGCTCAATCCAAATAAAAAACTGACTAAAGAACTCCAGATCAAAAAGGCATCAACCTGTTGCGGGATGATTAAAAGCGCTGGAATAACCGCCATCCCCCGGAGCAGATAAATCACTGAAATTAAAATCAAAGCCACTTTTAACCAGGGAAGTGGCAAAGTGAGACCAGCCCCTGAGTAGGCATAAAGTCCCCATATAAAAAGGACCATTGCGATCACAGCCGTAATTGCACCGGGTATCCATGACCCACTTTCTGCCAATTTGGCCAGATTCTCACCGGCGCCAAAAAAACGATACCAATTTACCCCACCGACGATAATTGCAATATGTAAAAGGCCAGCCAATACGCTAAGACTGCCAGCAAACACCAGCCATTTATTTACTTCAACCATTGATGTTGCATCCTTACCGTGGCACCCATACGTTCAAATATCTGATATAAACCAAAAATAGTCCGATCAAAAAAGATAAACTCATTCGCCAGCTTATTGATAGGTTTCACTTTGGCAAGCTGGCTGATTACCTGTCCGCCCTCAAACGCGTAAGATGATGAGTGATTTTTGAAATCAAAGGATTCGACCCGAAAGGGTCGGGAAATCCATTGCCCAAAAGGACGCAATGTCCGGTTATAGAAACCAGCTACCTCCTGTGCCTTCATCTCACCCACCATGCCAAGTTTTTCATAGCTTCTTATCACAGATTCTGAATCGTCGTCCATATACGCTTGCAAAAGTTTCGGCAACATTTCAACAAACTCAGAAGAAAAGTGGCGCACACAGCCAAAATCCAGTAAACCCAAAGAACCATCCTCAGCAAATAGATAGTTGCCAGGATTGGGATCTGCATGTAGCGCATGAAGATTATAAAAACAATGCACAAAGGTGTCGTACAACAATTGTGCGAAGTGGTCACGCTCTTTTTGCGAAGGATTATTTTCTAACCATTGCTCCAGGTGCAAGCCTTTTAACCTGCCAGTAGTAAGTATCCGCTTTGTTGAAAAATCGCTATATATGATTGGAATAACTACTTGATCAAGTGTGAGTCGTTGACGAAACCACTCGGTATTTTCCGCTTCATGCAGATAATTCACCTCTTCCTTTAAACGCGCTTCAATCTCCTTAAGTGAGGAGAGTAACAGTATCGCATAGGGTGTTCGTTTTATTAAAGTCCGTGCCAGCTGCAGATCATTATCGATGCTGATGTCAATGCCTGGATATTGCAGTTTTACAGCCAATTCATTGCCTTGATTATCCCTGGCATGATGAACCTGCCCCAGGCTTGCAGCGGCAAAGGCCAGTGTATCAAATTCGCTAAAGATCTGCTCTGCTGACTGTCCAAATTCCCGTTGCATAACTTTACTTACCAACGGCCGTCCCAACGCTGGCGCCTGATAATAGGATTTACACAGCTCTTTGCGAAAGGATTCAGGTAAAAAGCTCGTTTCCAGTGCGAGCATTTGCGCAATTTTCAAAGCAGTGCCGCGCAATTGTGCAAATGCATTGAATAGTAGTTTCGCTGACTCGTCATCCAGGTTTTCTTTATGCTTTTTACGTGCTGGCGCGGATAAAAAAGGCCGCTTTGCGGCATGCGTGAAATGCCTGGCACCGATTCTCAACAAGGCAGCTCCGGTTACACCGCTACGCGCCAATTTACCTGTCGGGATAGATTTAGCTGTCAACATCTGACTCCATAAAGTGACGTTTCGCGTTGCGCCATGGCTCCATATGATCACTTAAACCATCAAAGTAACGCGCAATCTGGCTGCGGAACATAAAGGATGCGAGATCGAGCGTCTTTCCGATCATGCCGGTCTGTAGTACCAAGGCAATGATTTCCACACTGCGATCAACAATCTGTGTGGTTTTGGAGAATTCCTCTGAATCGTCCTTCAGCCAATAAGCTAAAACACCCGTAAAATAATCCCAGAATAATGGCGCCAATATCTCCTGATAGGGTTGTTCAGGTATCTCTCCTGCTTCAATGGCAGCGTCAATCATATCGCCGACCATTTCATTAAAGCGCTTACGTGTTGGAGCCAGATTAACAATACTGGCAGTTGGAGAAAAAAATGTCAGCTCAAAGACCTGAGAAAGAAACTCCCTATCCGGCAACCACAGCTCCAGTTGAGTTTCTGCCAGTTGTTGCAACTGTTCTCGCAGGCTGTATTCGTGAAAGTTACTAATACGCTTTAGTGCCTGGGCGGTTTCCTCCTGTTTTTGCTCACAATAGCCATACAAGAGTTTTTCTTTGGATGGGAAATAATTGTATATCGTGGCATCACCAACCTCAGCCTTACGAGCAATCTCTCGCATTGATGCGGCTTTAAATCCTTTTTCGATAATGACATCGGATGCAGCCTGCAAGATCCGTTTGCGGGTTTTTACCTTATCTTGTTTACTCACTTTCATAGCATTGTTCTATTTCGTATAATACGAAATTACTATACATTAAATTAATTATATGTCAAATTATTGGATAGTATTTATTTCATATAGACGTTAATAAGCACTTCCGGCAGGATTAAGATCAATACGACCTTGACTTCACGGTTAGCGTTATCCCGATAAAAATTCTGGCATTATTATTAATTTTACCTGTGAACGAACCCTCTCTGTCATTGTCATAAAAGCCACCCCAATTTCTGTAGGATACAGTATGCCCATACGCTCAATTGCAACAACCCTTGCGTTTCTGTTTGTCTTAACATTTGCTTCAGCTATTCATGCATCGACCCAGGTGGATTGGCAACCGTGGTCGTCTAAAGCATTTAAACAAGCTGAGCTTGAGAATAAGCTTATCTTGCTGGATATGGACGCCGTCTGGTGTCATTGGTGCCACGTAATGGACGAAAAAACATACGGTGACCCCAATGTCATTGCCATAATCGAAAAATATTACGTGCCTGTACGTGTTGATCAGGACAACAACCCCGAGTTGTCCAGACGCTATGAAAATTACGGTTGGCCTGCGACCGTTATCCTTAATGCACAAGGCACCGAACTTATCAAACGTCGTGGCTATATCCCTGCCCAGCTTATGGGTTGGTTATTACAAGGTATATATGACAACCCAGAACCTGACTCTGATCAGATTGTGGATGAAGTCACACCTGCATCACTTGCTCACTTAACGCAAGCTCAACACAAGCTTCTAACTACAACCTATGAAAACATATACGATCCTGAGAACGGTGGCTGGGGCAATGGTTACAAGTTTAATCACAGAAATACTCTGGAATTTGCGTTACTGCAATCAGATAATCCATTGCATAGAAATATGGCACGCCAGACATTGCACGCATCACTAAGTTTGTTAGATCCGGTATGGGGGGGTGTTTATCAATATTCAGATGAAGTGGATTGGCAATCACCGCACTTTGAGAAGATTGTAAAGTTTCAGGCTGATAACATGGCTTTATACAGCAATGCCTTTCAGCAGTTTGGGCAGGAGAAATATTTAAAAGCCGCCCAATCTATTTATAGCTATTTAACCACTTTTCTGAAAAGCGAATCCGGGGCATTTTATACAAGTCAGGATGCTGATCTGAATAGTCAGGTTGATGGGCATGATTACTTCATCCTTGATAATGAGGGTCGCCGCGCTAAAGGACTACCGACTATTGATAAACACATCTACCCTCGTGAGAACGGATGGCTTATCTCTTCGCTCAGTAAATTGTTTGCAGCAACAGGTGAGCAACAATATCTCGCAACAGCGGTAACCGCAGCAAACTGGATCAACAGCAATCGCACCAATGATTCAGGTGCTTACCTTCATGACAAAGATCAGAGCCGATTATTTCTGGGCGATTCATTGGCGATGGGTCAAGCCATGTTAGATTTATACCGGGTTACAGGTAACCGACAGTGGTTAGAGCAAGCTGAAAGTGCAGCTGAATTTATTGATGCGAATTTTAAGAGTGTGGAATTTGGTGGTTACACCGTAGCCAGTAAAGATTCAACCCTGGATATTTTGAATTCTCCGACCCTGCATATGGATAGTAATATTGATCTGGTACGTTTTGCCAACCAGCTTTACCACAATACAGGAGCTGAACAATACAAAACCATGGCCCAACACGGCATGACATATCTTGCCTCTGAACAAATTGCCCGTGCACGTGGCTTACGTGCAGGTATTTTATTAGCCGATTACGAGCTAAGCAATGATCCTGTACACATCGCCATAGTTGGCAAAAAGGATGACACACGAAGTCAAGCGTTGTTTGCGACAGCCATTGGCCATCCGGCAAATTATTTACGTATTGATTGGTGGGATAGAAGCGAAGGCCCACTTCCCAATTCTGATATTACCTACCCAGAACTCAATCAGCCTGCAGCTTTTGTGTGTGCCAATAATGCTTGCTCATTACCGATATATGAAGCGGATCAAATACGCTCTGCGGTTGATCGTTTAAATGCACAGCCTGGAGCGTGAAGTTTTTTCAACAATCAATTTCTGGATACTGAACACGTTAAGGTATTTATGTACCCAACCACTCAGATCCGTCCAAGCACCTTCCGCGTGAATTCATTCTCTCATCTTTAACTATAGAGGGTAATAAATGCGCTGGTTGGGCTGAACCCACGACTGCTGGGTTCTGTTTACTCACACGCTGCTAATGAGGGTTTGTTCTTGGTTACTTTTTCAAAATCCGCTCTACCCTGTCAGATTAGCTGGGGAGGGGCTTGCGAAACCGCTTTATCCATAGAATAATATGCCGCAAAAAATAAAGGGCCGGCCAGAAGACCCGCCCCTTATTAATTATATGGCAGTAAATTCGACTTAAATCGCAACCACTTTCTGCTCGACCTTTGTCTGAAAAACAACTTCAGATAGGGCAACGGCATTAAGCACTGCTCGTAAGGAAGCCCCTACAATATCCTGACTGCGCCCGGCACCGCACACACGTTGCCCACCTATATTCAATTGCACATAAGCCATAGCTTCTGATTGCTCATTGTCACCCAATGTATGCTCACTATAGTCTATCAATATCAGTTTGCTGTTTATCTGCTGGTTGATTGCACTTACAAAGGCATCGAGAATACCGCTGCCAGTACTGGCAATATCAATCCGTTCATCACCAAGTGCCAGGACTGCATTTAAACTGTCTGAGCCTTGTTCACGTGAGGCATGATAACTTTCAACCGTAATCGGTTTATCCACATTGATGTAAGTATTCTGAAAGATGTCCCAAATAATCTCAGCTGATACTTCGGTGCCGCTCGCTTCAGCGACTTTCTGTACATATGGGCTAAAATCCACTTGTAACCAGCGGGGTAAAATCAAACCGTAATCCTGCTCCAATACATGAGCAACACCACCTTTGCCGGACTGACTGTTGATTCGAATAACCTGCTGATAGTTTCGTCCAACATCCTGCGGATCGATGGGCAGATAGGCCACTTGCCAGGGAGAATCAGACCCATTCAGTTCTCGCTCATTTTTATCGATGGCAAGGCATTTGTTAATGGCATCCTGATGGCTACCGGAGAAGGCTGCAAACACCAATTCGCCAGCGTAGGGGTGCCGCGGATGCACAGACAACTGTGTGCAGCGTTCAACCACATTAATAATGCGATCCATACTGCTAAGATCCAGCCGTGGATTGATACCTTGGCTGTACAGATTCATCGCCATGGTCACTATATCCATATTGCCGGTTCGCTCACCGTTACCCAGCATCGTCCCTTCAATTCGATCAGCTCCTGCCATCACACCCAGCTCAGCGGCCGCTATGCCGCAACCCCGATCATTATGGGTATGCAGACTTATTGTGATGGAATCACGGTGACCGATTTTATCGCACACCCACTCAATCTGATCAGCATAAACATTGGGGGTTGATACCTCTACAGTAGCCGGTAGATTAATAATCACTTTATGTGTTGGCGTCGGCTGCCAAACATCTGTCACAGCATCACAAACCTCCACTGCATAGTCCAGCTCAGTGCCGGTAAAGCTCTCTGGTGAATATTGGAATTGCCATTGCGTGTCATTTTGTTTATTCGCCGCATCAAGAATCCATTTGGCACCTTGTACTGCAATGCCTTTAACTTCTTCCTGTGACATTTTAAAAACACATTCGCGTTGCACAGTTGAAGTTGAGTTATAAAGATGGACAATAGCCTTTTTTGCACCCTTGAGGGATTCAAAACTCCTTTTTATCAGGGACTCTCGTGCCTGGGTTAACACTTGAACGGTAACATCATCAGGTATCAGGTTTTCATCAATCAGCTTTCGAACAAAGTCAAAATCTGTTTGTGAAGCAGCGGGAAAACCCACTTCAATTTCTTTGAACCCAACATCTACGAGCATCTGAAACATTTGCAATTTCTGGCTGGGAGTCATCGGTTCAGTCAATGCCTGATTACCGTCGCGTAGATCAACACTGCACCAGTCAGGTGCCTGTTCAATGACACGATCAGGCCAACGGCGGCCAGTTTTTGCAACAGGCGTATATGGGCGATACTTTTTGTGATTAAACATTGACATTAGTGCATTCCGTTATGGCTGGGAGAGAACATTACCTGTACTAACTATAGGTCAATTGGTATAGTGAGATATTGCCAATTATGTAGCATATGTTTATTTTTTTGCATGAACTGACTACAAACTGTAGTATTATTAGTTTTTATACCTAACAGTATGGTTATATTTAGATTAATACAATGAGTTTCACACTTGATCGTACCGATAAGCGCATTCTACAAATATTGCAGGCAAATAGCCGTATCAGCAATCTTGATATAGCCGAGCAGGTTGGCCTCTCGCCCACACCCTGCTCAAGGCGGGTAAAGCGACTCGAAGAATCGGGCCTGATAGCACAGCATGTCACTTTATTGAATCCTGAATTTCTGGGTTTGAATCTCACCGTTATTATCAGTATCTCCATGGACCGCCACACGCCAGACCGTTTCGCATCGTTTGAACAATCGATAAAGGACATGCCAGAAGTTCTGGAGTGCAGTATTGTGACTGGACAATCCGCTGACTTTTTACTGAAGGTTATCGTCAAAGACATGCGTCACTATGAAGCTTTTTTGCTTGGCCATTTGACCAAGCTGGAAGGTGTTACTGGTGTGCATTCAAGCTTCGTTCTAAGGCAGATCATCAACAAAACGGCTCTGCCTCTGGATTAATCAACCTCAATAACCCCATTATTACCGTTGACTCCGAGATAATCCAGTATATAATTCAGTCAGCTTGAAAGTACGTTTTTATATTTATGCACACCATTTCGATGTTCTGTTTTAAGTGCCTCGTCTTGTTCCTCATAATTAATAGCATCACTTCCAGCCCAATGGCCTCATCAAAAGGGCCTCAATTATTTTTGTTTTAATTAGGATATGATTATGTCTACAACTACCGGCACCGTTAAATGGTTCAATGAATCTAAAGGCTTTGGCTTTATCGAGCAGGAATCAGGACCTGACGTTTTTGCCCACTTCAGCGCCATAACAGGATCAGGCTTTAAAACCCTGACTGAAGGCCAGAAGGTTGAGTTCACTGTTACTCAAGGCCAAAAAGGCCCACAAGCAGAGAACATCGTACCACTCTAGTTTTTATTAACCAGATTACGATAGGGCTTGCATACCGCAAGCTCACCTCACTCGTTAAGAGTTGAAGGTTAAAAAGCGAGGCCAGCCCGGTCTCGTTTTTTTTGTTCATGATATCTGTGAAAGGTCGATAAAAATTCCTGCGACAACGATCAATTGTTAAAGTATACAATTGCAATGCCCCGATACCTGCCAATTCTGCACTACGGCAGCCCGTATTTTTTGATTGTCTGGTATTTTCTCAACATTGGCACTTTTCGTTTCTCCGGAACACCATAAACGCTGATATAATTCAATACAGCGCCGACCATTCTTACAGATGACTTCCCATCACTATAAGGGTGATACAGACTGATTATTTTCTTTCTTTCATCGCTGTGGTGGTCCGCTTGTCCAAGGTGTTGATCTACTTCCTCGATAAGGGTTTCCCCACTTGAAAGATCACACCAGTGAATATTCTCGGAACGCGTATTGAGCGTAATAACGGGTTTGTCCAGAATTAAAAACTCGTAAACCGCTGAAGACGTGTCGCTGACCATCAAATCCGCAAACTTCAACGCATCAATTATGGAGTCGTCTCTGGCGATTATTAGCTTATTGCTTTGGGCGGCAGTATAACGACTGATAATTTCAAGATTTTGCTTGTCATGGAATTTGACAACCACCATATAATTTTCAACCTTGGACAATGCGATGATCTGCTCATACAAAGGTTCTGCACAACTCAGTGATGGAGAGAATGTTGGCGCAAACAAAATAATATACTTTGCCTGACTCTGCGCTAATAGAGATTGTTTTTTCTCAAGTATCCTTGCCTCTGATCGATAAAGATCATCCAGTTTTGACCAGCCGGTCTCCACTACTGAAAAGTTCTTATGCTTTTTTTTCAGACTGTTAAACCGCTGTGTAAAATAAGGACCCTGCGTGAGATAAAGATCAAAATACTCACGGATTCTGAAATGACCTTTTTTCTCTCCAGCCAAGCCATGAAACACCTGGACTTTAACTCCTCGCAAAAACCACGGAACATGGTTCCCGGGAACAAAGATCATATCACTTGGGTAATTTTTTAACACAGTGATATCCGTAGTGCATGTTGAGTTTTTATAAGGAAATTGTGCAATAAGCTCACGAGGGACATACCACAGGTAATCAATATCTCTTTGTATCAGCGCTTTCTCTATCGGTTTAAGAATAGAGAAAGCATAAGGGAGATTACAGAAAAGGACTGCTTTCATATTTTTCTTATTTTTTGTTTACGGGTATGCACCGAGACTATCAGAAAATAGAGAATTGCATTTGCAGGAAATAAATTGGAGGTTTATTGCAGCAAAACAGAACACATCTATTCATTGGCCAGGGTTCGATGGTTGTCAAATTGTGCATCGAAATCTTTATTCGGTGTCCTCCAATCACCGTAGTGATGGGTCAGATAGGCATCATGATTTTTCGGTTTACTGTACGTTTTACCATTAAACTCAATTGTATCCAGTTCTTGCAGATATTCTGAGGGCAACTTGTGTTTTGCACCCAGCTCGTACCAATAATAGGAATCGGTATTTTTGTACATTACAAAAATATCGATCTTGACAAAACCACGCATAAATCCAAAGCGGCTATTGCGCACCCGAAAAGCCCGGATATCACCTTTATTGAGCACACTGTCTTCCTGACTAAAGTAACGCGTATACACCCGATAAAGTTTCTTTTTGATAGTTGGCAGTACAATTTTTTCAACTTTCCATCTGTCTTCCTCAAAAACAGAAATATCCATATCATCATCCCAAGGCAATATCCTGTTTTCCCGCACTATGCCAAGAAGTGTTCCAAAATCAAGCCAATATCTGACACCATGTTCATCCATTGCATCAGTGACATCTTTTAGCATCGCTAAAGCAATCTCTGCGTTTTTCCCACTTAACTGATACTTGGATTTTCTTTTTTTCCCTATTCTGTTTTTAGTCTCTACCACGTAAATTTTCCTCTTGAAAGGTCATACAAGATGCTTTTTTGTGAATGTTTATGTCATTGATACCGGCTATTCGAGGAATATCCAGATTTTTGGACGTCTGCGAATGCAATCAGTGTCATGTATTTTAGATTAAATTGAGCACTGCATCAAAGTTGTCAATAGAATAAGGGCGCTTCATAAACACGCTTGTTGAATCACACGCCGTTTGTCGGATTGATTACATGGACTCATCTTAAAAACACGCTAAAAACCCAATGAATCAAGCCAGCTGGTAACCACACGTATGAGCGACTCATCTGCATTTGTGTAATAATGATCTGCACCCTTTAAGACTTCTTGCTTCGACTTCGCATTACCCGCAATTCGAATCATCGAAAGCCTCTCTACCGCCATTTTTTGTACCGCAGGAAAATCATCTTCAGCATATAAATCAAAGACCGGGATACTCATTTTTTGCAGAGGAAAAGGCTTTGCCATAAACTGATTATAGTCCGTGGCGCCCATACCCAAACCGATAAACGCATCAATATCTTCGCTGCCTGTCTCTTCAATCCTATGCATTGCCATATGCACACCACAGCTATGCGCCAACAACACAATTTTATTTAATCCCAGTGCCCGCAGCATGTTAATACCGACACCAATTCGATCTGCAGCGGCATCAAACAAGGGGACATAATCGTAGTATTTAGCATTCCCAGTGAGTACAGGCATTTGCAAGCTCAGCGTTGTCCAGCCTTTTTTTGGCAAAACAGTACGCAACGGATGGATGGCATCCTGCCAATTTGGGTGAACACCACGACCATGCACAATAACAACCCCACCTCTGGCCTGGTCAGATTCATTTATCAGTCCTATAAATTCCTGTCCATCAGAGACCAGATCAATTACATCACCTTCTACAATTGTATCGACAATTTCATCCATCCAGCGTTCTTCTCTCCTCAAATCACCTTGCTGAGCACTCATAACCGCAGGCGCTACAAGCAGACATACCAATAAGAAAACAAGGAGTGAACTCTTCATCAGCGAAACCTTCGTGCTGGCAGTAAAAACGTTGTCTCGATAATTTTGAGGGCTACCACAAACCCGGACGCTAATGAAGCTTTCCCATTGTGGCATGATTTTTTATATTTAGTGACAGATATTCTCATATTGTTTGAACCATCAAACCAATAGTTAAGCCAAATGGTCCCGATGCGGAATCCTTATTCCAAGCGTTCGAAGACTCGCTAGCCAATCATTCACAACATCTATATCTTTTGCTGCCGCACTAACGCCCACAGGTAATTCACCCGCCAACACAGATTCAACGGCGAGGCTGACAGTCAATGATACCAGCCTGGCCATGGCACTCCCGTCTGCGTCACCATATTCATCAATGTTGTAGGTTTGGTGCCATTCAACTTTATCTGTTTGTGTATCTCTAACTTCAAGCTCGACACTCAGCACCACCCGGTCAGGCTCTTGCGGCTCGTAGGCATATTTTTCCCAAAGTTGCTGACTCAATTCGGTCAACCGGCGTTCCTCTTCAGCACCTTGCAGATTTTCAACCTCATCGAAAAGTGTAGCCCATGCCCCAGTCCATCCCTCTAAGCGTAAGGTGCCGCGGACAAACTCCTGTAAATTCCAGTCTTCGTTTATTCCATATTCCTTAATAAACGGCAACGAGTCACGATTAGGATAAGCCTGGAACACTTCCCTGTCATTTAAAACCTTTGCAGAATATTCGCTGACCGCTTTCCAGGGTGTTTTAATGCGCGTTATCTCGCCTGAAGCTATCCACTGCGCTGGTGTCTTTAACGCCTTGAGCACACCGAGCGGTGACCACGAGAACTTATAGGTGAATTCATTGGCAATTTTAGGAAAACCGCCACAATAAGAGCGAAAGTAGTGTTTACTGGAAGGGTTAAAGGCAAATGAATTTTTATAGTTAGCGATAATAGAATGTGCAAACAGATGATCCAACCCAGGATCAAGCCCGACTTCATTAACAAACGACAAGCCAAGCTGGACGGCTGGCGAGTGCAAAGACTGCATCTGCGCAGATATATAACTGCTGGACACGAAGTTGGCTTTGCCACTAAGACAAAGCTCGGCAACCTTTATATGCAAACTTCCAGGTAACATTGAGACAACAACATCGCCTGGCTTAATCGCTTCAGCCAGTTTTTGCCAGTCCAGCACTGCAACCGATAAATGATTATCCAAACCGGATATAGCTTCTCTGGCTCGTGAAGCAGTGCGATTCCACAACACCATTTTATCTACCGATACAGCCAATCGGCGAATACCGGGGACTGATGATAGCCCAGCCCCTAACCAATGAACAGTAGTCATAATAAAATCCGCTAAAGTGCTTTCGATTTTTCTATAAAAACTTGATAAGCCCTTGCCCAAACACCTTGTCTTAAATCATCCAGCTGCAATAAATACGGTGCAAGTTGTTGACAAAAATCTTCACTGGATTCTATAGGCAACATTGAAGGTAAATGATCGATAGATATTAAGTCAAGTGGAAAGCCATCACCGATTATTCTTAATGTCGGATTATCAAAGGTAGTGCATTGCTTGTAGATTGGTAATGGATTGTATTCTCCATAAGGATCACAACTAACATCACTAATGACACTGAGCCTTCTTTTTGATTGCTGCAGGAGCTCTAATGTTAAAAAAGCAGGTATCTTCTGTTGCACAAAAACACAGTTTACCAGCACATCAAAATCGAGAATTTCCCGGAAGGGGCCACCTTTTTTAGTCTCCGCCAAATCCCAGCAAGTTAAATCAGCCTCCACTGACTCCACTAATTCCACAGCACCCTGACCACTGCGCCCCAAAGCCCCAATAAGCAAAACTTTTGGCGCAACACCCGTTTTCTCTTTCACCTGATTAAGCTGAGGAATCAGCTGATCCATTAAATCCTGTTTGTCCTTCTTTGAAATCAGTTTTGATAAAACAGGCGCACGTCCCAGCTTTTGCCCTGCCCAGGCTTCCAGCGCAACCGCGGCACCCGTAAAACCTGCCCAGTATCCAAAAGCGGCTACACGGCGTCCACTCTCCTGGGTTAGATACTCCAAATCGTAGAGCACTCCATTCCCCTGTTTAAAGCGATTTAAAACTTGCTTCCAACCGGCCTGATTTTTATAAACATGGGCAAAGTGTATGTGCCTGTGAATCAAAGGCGTATTCGACTCAGCTAGCTCCTTCAAGCCTAAAATTATTGTGTCTTTTGCACTATTGCGCCAGCTTCCCGGCTCTGTCAGGGCACAACCAACAGCGGCAAAGGACGCTGAGTTGAATGCGCTTTGACGAGATTTTTCTACGGTCACATTAAAGCCGGCCTGCAATAATAATTTCGCAATCGATGGGGTTAATACAACTCGCTCCTCCAATGCTTTATCTTCTGCGCGCAACCAGATGTGTGTACTCATTCGCTTATTCGATTCCTTATAAACACAGATTTAAATAACAATTCGCAAGTCAGCATTCAAGCTTGGTCATTATAACGCAGCACTTGTGCTGCATGTATTGCTTATCCAGGCGAATTAGCCAGATCGCAACAATATTTTTCTGTATTTTTTCCAGCGCGAAAAGAAAATTTTTCGACGATTGAGGTTATCCTGCAATAGGGTCGTATGCACACCACCCAAATAAAAAATCAGATCCTGAGCGTGCTCAGCAGATGATCTTCCCAATGCATAGCGCTGCAATCGATGTGCATTCTCAAAGCTATCCTGATGTTTACCGAGATCTCTTTGTACATCTTTACAAATCGCTATAACAGCCCGATAGTCTTTAGTTGAGAATCTAGCCAATGTATTAAGTGAGCAACGTAACTGTTTACATTTTATTCTAAATTTATGCAGATCTGTATTGGTTGTATTAACATCCACTGACAGGGCCTTTTTCTTTATCCGCTTCATTGCCTGCTTTAGCAGCTTACCTGAAAATTTATCTATAGATTTATATACCAGGGGATGGTTAATAAAAAAACACTGCTCTTGTAGTAACCAGGTTTGAAAATTACTCAGTAGCGCATGGTAGCGCTCGCTTTCCAAGCTGGTAATCAGACCTGATCGAACTTGCTGTCGTAAATGGCTAACATCGGTTTGATAGGGTTTGATAATTTTTTTTGCTTTCGCACCTAACTGATGCTCCTGTTCGATTAAGCAATTTGTGAGCACATCAAGGTCGCGCACAAAGGCCAGACGTTTTCCCAACCAACGGAACTCTTTTTGCCAATAATGCACATTCTGCTTTGACAATACTTGTGCAAAAATTTTCAGCGTCGAGCGAATCCGCCGTATCGCAACCCGCATCTGATGCACACCCTCTTCATCCTGATCCTCTATAGCAACACTTTCCCAATAACGGATCAACTGCAATTGATTTTGCATTGTCTCACGAAACAGGTCATGCGTAGTCTCTACAGCATTGATTGATTTACGCTGCCTTTTTTTTATGCTTTTTAGTAAAAAACCATCTGCTTTTAATGCCCGTTGAAAGTGATTTCCCGGCGCAGACGTTATTACCTGTGAGAGCTCAGGTTTATTGAATAACTGTTCTGTTACTGCAGATTTTTCTCCGATAGAGTCAATAAATAGCTCACTGTATTGAAGGTGCTTTTTCCCATCAAAGCACTTGCCCGATCTGCTTATTCTAACCTTATCCAGGTTTACAGATTGCGATTGCTGCCCATGCGTAATCTGATAGTGACTACGCGTAATTTTCACTTTAAATCGTTCAGTAAGAACGATTTTTCCCACTTTCTCTTCCAGTATCAGTCGGGCAGGTCCGGTGGGCAATAGCGCAATATCCATAAGCCCGTAAGATTCCACTTCAGATAAATGCTGAAGACGGGTCTTTTGAGGTGAGTGATTGATTGCCAGATCGTCCACAGGTATTACAAACAAGGCGGCTTTGCCCAGGGTCTCTCGATAGCAGCAGGCAAAACCTGTTTTAAGCAACGAAAAGCCCGCTGTATCAAAATAAATGTCCTCTACCTGCTGCAAGCCCAAATATCGGCCATTATGCTCGATCAGGCATTCGTGAACCTGGGTATAGCTTTCCTGTCCGCAGTCCAGCAAAAAACGTAACTTTCTTTGCCCTGCAGAAGTAACCGCAGTTGTTGACGTAGTAGAACTGTCGATGATAGGCGTTACATGCCCGTCGGTTTGGGATTTTGGAGGGCTGGTCGTCATAAGAGGAATTCTAACCCAACACCCGTACATCAACCAGTTTAAAGTATCAATTGAGAGCCTAGCGAATAATAGCCTCATCACCTCTCCCCATAAAACCATAATTTATTCATGCCATTAGCCCCTATCGACGCCGCCTAAACGGGCTTATACTCAGTAGTTTACAATCAGACGATAGAATTCGTGACTCATGAACAGGCTTATACAAAACAATCTCTCTAACACTTTTTCATTCAATAATCGCTTTACCAGAGAACTACCCGCCGACCCGGAACTCAGCAACCGTCGCCGACAAGTGCATAGTGCCTGTTATTCTCGTGTTGCACCTACCCGAACCCGCAAACCACAGCTCATTGCCTATTCTCAGGAAATGCAAATAGAATTGGGCTTGAGTGACGAAATGATACACACACAACAGTTCACTGATGTATTCAGCGGAAACGACTTGCTCAATGGAATGGACCCCTATGCCATGTGTTATGGCGGCCACCAGTTCGGAAACTGGGCAGGCCAATTGGGCGATGGACGGGCAATAAACCTCGGTGAAATTATCAGTCAAAAAGGAGAAACCCTGGCCTTACAGTTAAAAGGTGCTGGACCCACACCCTACTCTCGCAGTGCAGACGGACTCGCCGTACTACGTTCCTCCGTAAGAGAATTCCTCTGCAGTGAAGCCATGTTTCATCTCGGAGTACCCACGACGCGTGCGTTAAGCCTGGCACTCACTGGTGATGAAGTAATGCGTGACATGTTTTACGATGGGCACCCCGCCTATGAGCCAGGCGCCGTTGTCTGCCGGGTTGCTCCCAACTTTATCAGGCTTGGAAGTTTCGAGATTTTTGCCTCGTTAGGTGATAAACAAACCCTGCAACAACTAGTCGATTTCACAATCAAACACTTTTTTCCTGAGATAGAAAAATCAGGACCTGATGCAGTCATTGCTTTTTTTCGAGCGGTTTGTCGCCGCACGGCTGAATTGATAGTTCATTGGCAACGTGTCGGCTTTGTCCACGGCGTTATGAATACTGACAATCTGTCTGTTTTGGGCTTGACAATTGACTATGGCCCCTATGGATGGCTCGAAGACTTTGATCCAGGCTGGACACCGAATACCACCGATGCCGGGGGTAAACGCTATTGTTATGGTAAGCAACCTGAAATCGCACACTGGAATCTCGTGCAATTTGCCAACGCACTCTATCCATTGGTGGAACAAGTGGAGCCTTTTAAAGAAATACTCAGTGAATACGGTGAATTATTTAATTCGGGTTGGCAGAAAATGCTGGCTTCCAAACTCGGCCTGTCACAGCTCAATAGTAAAGGAGGCGGACAGCTTCTGGATGACCTAACTGAATTGCTGCAGATTCGTGAAACCGATATGACGCTTTTTTTCAGAAGCCTTGCAGAATTGAAGTTTTCTAAAACAAAGGTTAGCTTTGATGAAACCTTTCAACCTTTGCTAAACAGTCTCTACCAAAGCGAAGAAACAGACGCAGATTACCAGTCAAAAGCGCAAGACTGGCTTGAGCAATATCGTCATCACATTGATAACGATAAACTATCTGCCAGTGAACGCATTGAGTTAATGAACAGCAATAACCCACTCTATGTCTTACGAAATTATCTGGCTCAAGAAGCTATAGACATAGCAGAGAAAGGTGATTACTCACGAATTACAGAACAACTGGAGGTTTTACGTAACCCATACCAGGAGCAACCAGGAAAACAACACTTTGCCGGAAAGCGACCTGAATGGGCGCGACATAGAGCAGGCTGCTCCATGTTATCTTGTAGCTCTTAAGCCTTGATAAAAGTGAATGTAAAACCTAACAGACCGTTTTCCCTTTTATAATGCTCCGACTCTCATGCAACCTCTTTAGAGGGTGTATTTACTTACAAAAACAAACAAGGTTTATTTAATGCAAAGCTGGATACCCGGGCCTCGTAACCTACTGACCGACGTCGAGGGGATTCTGATCGGCAATTGCTCGGATAGCAAAATCAAGTCAGGCGTAACAGCTGTGGTTTGTGAAGAACCCACTACCGCGTCAGTACATGTTATGGGTGGTGCACCAGGGACACGGGAGACAGATTTGCTAAGCCCGGAAAACACAGTTGAGCAAATTGATGCCATTATACTTTCTGGAGGTTCAGCATTTGGACTTGATGCCGCATCGGGTGCACAGGCTGCCTTATGCGAAAAAGGGCGGGGGTTTGTAATAGGCCCACATGCCATTCCTATTGTTCCGGCAGCCATACTATTCGATCTGATTAATGGTGGAGATAAAAATTGGGGACGCTACCCACCCTATCGTGAGCTGGGTTTCGATGCGGTTAACAATGCTGCTCAGACATTTTTACTTGGCTCTGTTGGCGCGGGTACAGGCGCGCTAACTGCCACCTGTAAAGGTGGATTAGGTTCAGCATCAAGTGTAATCACTTTTGAGGATTTGACAACAATAACAGTCGGCGCTTTAGTTGCCGTCAATCCAATAGGCTCACCGCTGGTAGCGGATACAGCACATTTTTGGGCAGCGCCTTTCGAGCAAAAGAGTGAATTCGGCGGCTTGGGTATTTGCTCGCCATTACCACAACACGCAGACACTTTGCAGATCAAACAACGGGAATTGCTTGAAATCGGAGCCAACACAACGATTGGCATAATTGCAACGGATGCTAACTTGAGTAAAGCACAGAACAAGCGACTGGCTATGGCTGCACATGATGGCATTGCCCGAGCCATTTGGCCATCACATACGCCACTTGATGGTGATTTGATTTTTTCACTTGCTACCGGGAAATCAGGCGTACAACCCACCTTGACTCAGCAAATTGAACTCAGTGCAATGGCAGCCAGTACAATGAGTCGTGCAATCGCACGTGGTGTATATGCAGCTGAGCCAGTTGAAAATGACTTGATTCCAGCATGGCAGTCGCGATTCGGCCCGTAGTGCGATACACTGCTGCAACAGGTCCAATCATCAATAGTACTTCCACAAAAGACATGAATGATAAACTATTTAAACGTGTCGAAAGCCTGAAAGATCAGCTCATTGATCTAACCTGCGCACTCATTCGCATTCCGACGACAAATCCTCCCGGGATTAACTATACAGCTTGTGCTGAGTTTGTCGGTAACTGGTTATTAAAGCGGGGATTTGAAATCGAGTACATCCGGGCAACTGGAGCGCCAGGTGATACAGATAACTATCCACGCATCAATGTTATCGGTCGTAAAGAAGGCAGACGATCCGGTGAATGTGTGCATTTCAACTCACACATCGATGTGGTGGTTGCTGGCAAAAACTGGACTCTCGATCCCTTTGCCGGTATCGTCAAAGACGGCAAAATTTATGGCCGCGGCGCCTGTGATATGAAAGGCGGTCTGGCCGCTTCCTTAATCGCTATTGAAGCATTTCTGTCTGAGGTTCCCGAATATGCCGGCACGATTGAAGTTTCCGGCACAGTGGACGAAGAAACCGGCGGTTATGGTGGCGTTGCTCATTTGGCCAGGTTGGGTTATTTTTCTGCGCCCAGAGTTGATCATGTCATTATCCCAGAGCCGCTGAACAAAGATCGCATCTGTCTTGGGCACCGGGGCGGCTGGTGGGCAGAGATCGAAACCAAAGGACGCATTGCCCATGGCTCCATGCCATTTTTAGGTGATAGTGCGATCCGCCACATGAGCGCAGTGATGACAGAATTCGAGAATACACTCTTGCCTGCATTAGCCGCAAAGAAAACACAAATGCCGGTAGTTCCAATGGGTGCCAGACAATCAACGATCAATATAAATTCAGTTCACGGTGGTGAAGCAGAGGGCTTTGATGGACTACCAGCTGCTTGTGTAGCTGATTCCTGCCGTTTGATTTTTGACCGACGATTTTTAATCGAAGAAAAAATGGATGATGTAAAACTTGAAATAACATCCATCCTTGATCGTTTGCAAGAGACTCGCAAAGACTTTGACTACTCAATATGCGACATTAATGAAATTTACCCGACAATGACTGACAAGAGTGCCCCTGCACCCCGGGCATTGGCAACCGCAATTGAAACCGTGTTGGGCAAAATGCCGGAATATGTGATATCACCCGGCAGCTACGATCAAAAGCACATTTCCCGCCTCGGTCATATGCATAACTGCGTCGCCTACGGTCCAGGCATACTGGATCTGGCACATCAGCCAGACGAGTATGTTGGAATACAAGATATGCTAGACTCGGCAAAAATAATGGCCCTGGCATTGTGCCAGCTACTGAACAAACCCAATCAATAAGAACGCAGGAGGTAAATATGGGAATTTTTCGAACGGGAGCCAGCGTTGCTGTTTTAGCATTAATTGCAATCTCATCAGGCGCATTCGCAGCCAAGGATTCAGTAACTCTGGGCATAGTGCTTGAACCGACCCATCTGGACCCCACGGCAGGTGCGGCGGCGGCGATAGATGAAGTCGTTTATGCAAATGTATTTGAAGGTCTCACAAGAATTGATAGCAATGGGGAAGTGCAACCGGCACTGGCGCAAAGCTGGTCGGTTAGCGAAGATGGCCTGAGTTACACCTTTAAGCTTCACTCGGGTGTAAAATATCACGACGGCACTGATTTTGACGCACAGGACGTTGTATTCTCTCTGGACCGCGCCCGTGCGGATGATAGTGTTAATGCACAAAAAGCCTTGTTCGAGGCTATTGAGAAGGTTGAAGCAATCGATACCACTACGGTCAAACTAACTTTGGCATCAGCCAACGGTTCCTTGCTGTTTAATCTGGGTTGGGGGGATGCTGTTATCGTTGCATCTGAAAGTGCTGATAACAACAAAAGCAACCCCATTGGCACAGGTCCATTTCAGTTTGTCAAATGGGTTAAGGGTGATCGAGTCGAGCTGGCACGCTATGACAACTACTGGGGAGATTCGAAGGTTCTCGGCAAAGCAACATTTAAGATTATCTCAGATCCGGCCGCCGCTTTTTCGGCCATGATGTCTGGTGACATCGATGCATTTCCAAATTTTCCGGCGCCGGAAAATCTGGATCAGTTCCGGGCTGATTCCCGATTCAGCGTTGTTGTGGGATCTACCGAAGGCGAAACCATTCTTTCAATCAATAATGCAAAAGCACCGTTTGACAAACTAAAAGTTCGTCAGGCCATTGCCTATGCAATCAATCGACAGTCAATTATAGACGGCGCCATGTTTGGCGTGGGTACGCCCATAGGCTCACATTTTGCGCCCCACCACCCAGCCTATGTGGATTTAACCCAAAAATACAGCTACGACCCAGAAAAAGCAAAATCACTACTGAAAGAGGCAGGATTAGCCAATGGGTTTAAAGCCACGTTGCAATTACCTCCACCCTCCTATGCACGTCGTGGCGGAGAAATAATTGCTGCCGACTTAAAAAAAGTCGGAATAGATCTGGAAATCATACCAATTGAATGGGGTCCGTGGATTAAGGACGTTTTTAAAGCATCGGCTTTTGATCTGACCATCGTCTCACATACGGAACCTATGGACATAGGCATTTATGCCCGTGAAAAATACTACTTTAACTATGACAACAGTGATTTCAAAGCACTTTTAACAGCGTTGAATCAGACAACCGATACGCAAAACCGCTATGAATTACTGGGTAAAGCGCAAATGAAACTGGCCGATGATGCGGTCAATGGCTTTTTGTTTCAGCTGGCAAAAAGCGGGGTATGGGATGCAAAGCTTAAGGGCCTGTGGGAAAATTCGCCTGTTCAGGCAAATGACCTCACCCGTGTATCCTGGTCTGAGTAGATATAATATCCTGCTCATCCTATCGGGGGGCCTGCTGCAGAACAGGCAGGCCTCTAATACTATTTCGTCCCTGGCACACCTGCACGATACTCCGCTATGTTTCCACCACTTTATTTTTTCCGACGATTAGTATTTGCACTCATAACGCTGCTGATCGCCAGTGCAGTTATTTTTTCAATCACGCAAATATTGCCCGGTGATCCCGCTGAACTGATACTGGGAATAAATGCAGAGGAAGACACACTTGCCGCATTGCGTAATCAACTGGGTTTGAATGCACCGGCGCATGAACGCTATTTGCATTGGATAGGTGGAATTTTAACCGGCGATTTTGGTACCAGCTATACCTATTCAGTGCCGGTTGCCGAACTCATCATGGAGCGACTATGGGTCAGTCTGCCACTCGCTATCATGGCATTAATTCTCTCTACCGTTATTGCTATTCCCGTCGGTGTACTTGCCGCCGCACGTCATAACAAGTTTACGGATGTGTCGATTATGACTGTGACACAGCTGGGTATTGCAATACCTAATTTCTGGTTTGCAATGCTATTGGTTATCGTATTTTCTATCACTTTACATTGGTTTCCCGCAGGCGGATTTGCCGGCTGGGAAAATGGCATCATCGCGGTTATACATTCACTGTTATTACCAGCCGTGGCACTCGCTTTACCTCAGGCTTCCATTCTCGCACGCATTATGCGCTCGGCCTTGCTTGATGTTTTACAGGAAGATTATATGCGCACTGCTCGCGCCAAAGGACTTAGTGAAAGCGCTGTGCTCTGGCACCACGGTGTGCGTAATGCCTTTATTCCGGTCCTGACTATTTTAGGTCTGCAATTTTCCTTTCTCATCGCTGGCACCATTATTATTGAAAACATCTTTTATCTGCCTGGCCTTGGGCGCCTGATTTTTCAGGCCATTACACAGCGTGATCTGATTGTTCTTCAAGGTTTAGTGCTCTTGCTCGTGGCAAGCGTTATATTTGTTAATCTTTTGGTAGATATTGCCTACGCCATCGCTGATCCACGTATCAAAAGGGCCTTCCATGAATGAACTCTATCAAAGCAACGAACGTGAGACATGGGGAGATTTTTTACAAAAGGCGATCCACAATCATAGCTTTGCAACAGGCGTCGTAATCACCGTATTTGTATTATCCATGGCGTTATTATCTTTTATCTGGACACCTTACGATGTCACAGAGCTTGATATTGCCACTAAATTAAAGTGGCCAAACAAACAGCACTGGCTCGGCACCGATCATTTTGGGCGCGATGTATTTTCCATGTTGATGGTCGGCGCCAGAAATTCCATTGCCGTGGCTATTGTTGCTGTTAGTATTGGTATGGCAATCGGTGTGCCATTAGGTGCGGCAGCGGCAGCAAGTCGAGGCTGGATCAGCGATGTGATTATGCGAGTCAGTGATTTTGTTTTCGCCTTTCCCTCGCTTCTGCTGGCCATTTTATTTACTGCCATCTTTGGACCCAGTGCAATTAACGCGATGATAGCGATAGGGATTTTTAACATCCCGGTATTTGCCCGTCTCGCACACGGCGGATCTCTTGCCCTGTGGCAGCGCGAGTTTATCCTCAGTGCCAGAACCTCTGGCAAGGGTTGGATACACATCACGATTGAACATATCCTGCCTAACCTGCTTAGTCTTCTGATTGTTCAGGGGACGATTCAATTTTCACTCGGTATATTGATCGAGGCTGGTCTGAGCTACCTTGGTCTGGGTACACAGCCGCCGAACCCCTCTTGGGGGAAGATGTTGTCAGAAGCACAAACCATGATGGCTTTTGCTCCCTATTTAGCAATTTTCCCCGGTCTTGCAATTGTCACCGCTGTGTTAGGACTTAATCTGCTAGGTGATGGATTGCGCGATATCTTCGATCCCAAACTCAGGCGCAAACGCTAATGACTTTGCTCAAGCTTGAGAATATTAACTTACACATTGATTCGTCTCATATACTTCGTAATATTAATCTGTCCATAGATCAAGGTGAAAGTGTCGGACTTGTAGGGGAATCAGGTTCAGGAAAATCCATCACCAGCCTGGCTGCGATGCGATTACTTCCAGCCAATGCAATGGTAAGCGGCACAATAAGATTTGAAGATAAAAATTTATCTGATTTAAGTGAGCGGCAGATGTGTCGAATTCGTGGTCGAAAGATGGCTATGATATTTCAAGAACCCATGACGGCCCTTAATCCGGTAAAAACCATTGGAGAACAGGTTGCAGAGGGCATACAACTGCATCTGGGCCTGTCACGCGCTAATGCTTACAAAAAAGTATTACAGCTACTGGACCGAGTTGGCTTACCTTCTGCACAATTTTCTCCCGGGCTTTATCCGCACGAAATGTCTGGTGGACAAAGACAGCGCGTGGTTATAGCAATTGCCCTCGCGCTCAACCCCAGACTGCTAATCGCTGATGAGCCGACAACTGCACTTGACGTTACCACACAAGCCAAAATCCTGAATTTATTAAAGGAATTGGCTGCTGAGAATGAATCATCACTGTTTTTGATTACACACGATCTTGCCGTTGTTGCGCAAATGGTCGATCGTATAGTGGTAATGAAAGAGGGTGAAATAGTTGAACGTGGACCAACCCTATCTTTTTTCCGTAGTATGCGCCATCCCTATGCAAAAAAACTACTCGCCGCATCTGTGGTTAAGAGCAAACCTGAAAAACCAGAAAGGATCCTTAAAAACAACAAACCCCTGTTACGGGTTGATAGCCTCGTTCGTCAATACCGACTGCCTCGAACGTCGTTGTTCAGGGCAACCCGTTTTTTCAAGGCAGTGAATAACGTCTCCTTCGATATTAATCCAGGGGAGAGTGTTGGCCTTGTTGGTGAGTCAGGATGTGGAAAATCGACACTGGCCCGTACGCTATTAGCCCTGAATACACCCAGCGGCGGTACAGTTGAATTTTTAGGAAAAAACCTATTTACTTTATCACGTAGTGGTTTGCGTGATATCCGACGCAATATGCAGGTCATATTCCAGGATCCCTATGGCAGTTTTAATCCTCGCCACAAGATTGGCAGACTCATATCAGAACCGATGCAATTACTGGTGGATGTCTGTACGTCTGAAAAAAAACGCTTAGTCATGCAAGCATTGCTAGATGTCGGGCTTTCGCCTGACGATGCAGATCGATATCCGCATGAATTCTCGGGCGGCCAACGCCAGCGCATCGCAGTAGCCAGAGCGATTATTACGCAACCAAAACTGATTGTGGCTGATGAACCTGTTTCTGCATTGGATGTTTCAATTCGAGAGCAGATTCTTGAATTGCTCAATGATCTGGCTATACGTCGTGGCCTGTCTTACTTGTTCATTTCCCATGACCTTCATGTTGTTCGCGCTGTAACAGATCGAGTGTTGGTCATGTACCAGGGTAAAATCGTCGAGCAGGGACCAACCGATCAGATCTTTGATAAGCCAAACCATAGCTATACAAAACAATTACTCCAGGCAACCCCGGATTTGTCAGCTACATTGAATAAACTGGAAGCCCAGGCGGTAAATTTATAGTTTTACAGCAATAAAAATATTCGGTCAATGAAGCTGAATTTTGATAGGCACCTGCTTTAGCCAAAACCCGGCGACAGGAACCCTGTATTGTTTAACATAGAGGAGTGAGCAGTCATGTTGTTACTGATCGATATCGGCAATACCAACATCACAATTGGACTATCAGACAAGGGTAAACTGGTGGCTGATTGGCGCCTTAGCACCCGAAAAACCTATACAACGGATGAATTTTGGATCATGCTCCGTATGCTGGTTGAATCCGGTGGTTTTAAACTCAATACCATCAAAGGACTAGCATTATGTTCTGTGGTTCCCTGTTTGACATCAATCATTCAACGACTGGTTGAAATACGATTACAAATTCCTTTTGTCAATATCACAAACGAATTGGATTTCGGTCTGCATATCCGGATGGAAAACCCACAAACAGTCGGAGCAGACCGTTTATGTAATGCAGTAGCCGGACATCACCGTTACGGTGGTCCCTTGGTCATAGTTGATTTTGGCACTGCAACAACCTTTGATGTTGTCTCTCACGATGGCAGCTACATCGGTGGCATTATCGCCCCCGGCCCGGAAACCACCATAGCAACCCTACATGCGGCGGCTGCAAAACTACCTTCTGTAGAGTTGGTGTTCCCAAAATCATTGATCGGAAAAAACACGGAAACCTGCATGCAATCTGGCATTATGCACGGTGGTGTGGCAATGATCGATGGTCTCAACCGCCAACTAAAAAATGAACTCGGCGAGAACACCCGGATTATTGCAACTGGTGGTCTGGCCACGGTTTTCTTTTCCCATCTGGAAACGGTTGAAGCCGTTGAAACAACCTTGACTCTGGATGGACTGCAACTTATTTTTGAACGATGTTCCGCATGATTGGAGTTAGCAGAAACCAGAGTAGCGTTATATTATTCAAGCCTATCCAGTCGCAAACGCTGACGATTATCTGTCAGGCGGTAAATCCCCAGTTGCACCGCCAACAAAACACCCAAAGCGGTAGCACCAGCGATCAGAAACATGATCAGTATCTGGTATTTAACTGCAACCGCCGGGTCCACGCCCGATAAAATCTGCCCTGTCATCATGCCAGGTAAGGATACGACTCCGGTGGCAGCCATTGAATTGATAATTGGCATCATACCAGTGCGCAACGCTTCCTGTGTAATTGGCCTTATGGCAGTCTGCATCGAGGCCCCCAAAGCCAGCTGCGCCTCGGTTGCTGCATAGTCACGATGGACAGTGGTGGTTAGCGTATTTAGCCCGAGGCTAATTCCCGTCATCGTATTGCCAAGAATCATACCCAACAGAGGCAGTGCGAAACGAGGATGATACCAGGGTTCAGCCTGCAGAAATATCGTAAGAGCCAATAGTGTAACCAGCGTTGCCGGAATCATCATAGCTGTCAACCCAACCGTAAAACTCCAAAGCCCGATAAAACGCTTCTGCTGACGGGACTGAACCTCATATCCTGCAAAAACCAACATGATCAGAGCAGTAAGTAATGTCCAGCCAAGTGACACCCGCTGGAATAATTCAGTCAATATCCAACCAACAAAAAACAATTGCACAATCATTCGCAGCGCTGCGATGACAAGTTGTTTTCCCAGGCCCAGCTGTAATAGAAAGCTCAACAATCCATTTATTAAAACTAATAAACTGGCCAGCGTCAGTGTAAATAAACTGATGTCGCTGATCATCTGTTTAACTCCGTGATTTGTTGTTTCGTAATTTCCAACCTACGGGGTCCAAATCGCATAGCCTGTTCAGGATCATGAGTAATAATCATTATACTACCCCCTGAGTGTAGAAATTCATGTAACAACTGCTCTACTTTTGTAACAGACTCACGATCCAAGGCGGCAGTCGGTTCGTCAAGCAACAGTATCTTTGGCTTTAATACCAACGCACGGATCAATGCAAGACGCTGCTTTTCCCCACTGGATAATTGCCGTACAGGCCAGGATAAACAACTAACAGGAAGGTTGATTTTTTCTAACCACGGCGCTATTTGTTCTGGCTCAGGAAAATGCCCACTGACTTGCACCTGCCACCAGGCACTCTCAGCGGCCAGATACATAACTTTAGCACGCCACTTCGGTGCTGCGAATTGTGTACGTTCTCTGCCCTGCAGGAACATTTCACTTTCATTGGGATCAAGATCGGCTATTGCTCTGAGCAATTGGGATTTACCTGCTCCCGAGGGGCCAGTTATAGCAATACTTTCTCCGCCCATTAATTGAAGGTCATTGAGCAGCATGCCATTTCGATTGAGGTTTTTTATCTCCAGCATATATTTATTGGCTAACGTCGCCCTTCATATCTAAAGTCCACCTATGTTAATAATACCCCGTTCGGCAACTCGAAACCCATCTAAAAAGAAATCGAAGATCACTATTGCGATAATCGTTGGCCGAATGTGAGTTTGTTTCCATCCGGGTCAGTGACTGCAAATTCTTTCATCCCCCAACTTTGCTCAACTGGCGCGATTACCAATGCAGGATGTTTGTTTGGATTATCCACATTGAGTCCATTTTTAACAAACTTTCTATACAGATCATCCAAATCATCTACTCGCACATAGTTTACATTTCCAAACACACCGTCACCGCTGTGAGATGAGAGATGAATTCGCCCACTTCCCCTTTGCAAAAACGCATACATAGACATAAACGATGCTGGATCAGCATCTGGTGCTTGCAAAATCCGAAAGTCCAATATTTCAGTATAAAACTTTAAAGATGCTGCAATCTCGCTACACTTAATAAAGGGTTCAATTGCCATCGTAATCCTCAATCTATTCACAACAATTAAATAGAGAGTATAACGTTTGTTTTTGAATCTGCTAGGCGGTGTAAAAATTAACGCATGGGAGGCAGGATATTTGTGGTGGCTGGAGGTTAGAACCTGCCAGCCACTTGACTTCTATTGACTTCAGTTTAGTAATTCCTGAGCAATAATTTTATTATGCCCGTGAGATAGGATGTGGTTAATCAAATACTGGCAATCCACTGGGAACATGCAAAGGTGCTGTATTGCGTAAATCAATACAGCTTTGATCTGTTAGTGCGTAGAGGAAATCAAGTATTCTGGCGACTTCAGTATCAGACAGATGGATCGGGCTAATTTCTATCGCATCCTCTATAGCCTGACGACGAATCGCATCTTTGTGTACGATAAAATCAATTTTACCCAGATCTGGTCGATAGGGTAGCACTGCCTGATCCTTATCATAGTTATTTAAGGAATTGACTGCATCCAAATGGTGTCTAACCATGCCCACCAGTGAATTGAAGGCGCCATCGTGCCCCCATGGCCCGGTTTGGGCAACTTGTCTTAAGGAAGGCGTACGGAACTTATAACGATCAGCGGAATCACCTGTCACTCGCTCCCGACCAAAATCATCTTTGCCGTCATCATAACCAGCAGCATTGTCTCCTTTCCCAGGTCCAATCTGAGGTATTCCAATAGCATGATATTTATGATCGGTTTGAAAGTGTCCGCTATGACAGCTTGAACACTCTGCTTTTCCATAAAACAGATCACTCCCCTCCATTGCATTATCGGAAACCGCAACATCAGGTTCCATATCGTCTTCTTCATATTGAGAATAGCGGTCGTAAGGAGAATCTGTACACCTCCAGGCCGAGGTTTCAAAGGCAGCTATTGCATTGGCTGCATGAACGTAGGTAATATCCTCGGCAGTGCTAATGTCGTCAAAAGCAGATTTAAACAGATCAACATACTCAGGGATGCCTTGTAATCGCCGGGCCAGTTGATCCCATAAACCGAATTTTTCAGCCAAAATATTTGCAGCTGCCAGATCCGCAATAGAATTCTCTCCAGCCTGGCCAGCCATTTCGGCTGGGGAGGTAACGGGGAACATAGCCTGTGCAGCCAGGACATTATCCAATCCATCAGGTAATTGCTCACCAGCCGGCGATTTAAAACCACCGGGCTCTGATGGCGCAACAGCAACCCTTCCGTCGTAAAACATATCTGTATATTCGAAGGCTCCCAAATTAAACACATGGGGTGCGTTACGTGGAACACGTTCTTGTATTCTATCAGCTGATGCGCCTGTATTTCGACCGATGCCAAGCCCTTGCCCACCTTCACCAACGGGTAAAGATAAGCCATCGCCTAACCCTGTTAGTGGATGATGGCAAGACGCACAAGAAATATTCTTGTTACCACTTAAAATTTTATCGAACATCAAAAATTTACCCAGCACGACTTGCGCTTCATCAACTGGTGGAAACATGTCGTCAGTCATATTTCCTGCCATAGCTTGCATTGTCCCCATTAACAATATTACACCACATTTAAATCGAGCAAAATTTCTCATTGTGACAGTCCTGTCGCTTGTTTACGTTATAATCTGCATTTTTCTGATTTGGATATTTCATAAATATATCGACTATAAACACTACCTTCTGTTAAACAATTCGATATAAAAACCCGGACAGGGTTTGTATTTAGTAGGGCGGGAATATAAATTATTGATAATAATATTTGCGATAGAAATCAATGAACGCAGCTATAACCTGAATCAGGCAAATTTTTACAATTGGCTTTCTTCCTGTATTCATACCTGGCGGCAGAGTTTTCTGTTCAATCTATGAACCTTCCGTTTCCCATCTCAGCTTTCGCCTATTTATACCCTCAATCATACTGATTAGTCAAATATCATTTGACTAAAACCAACTATTTAATCGTAAATGCTTAAATAAAAAAAAATCTAAATCACCAAGTCAATAGGCTGAAGGAACTACACTTTCGTCTCTCACGAATTAAAACATGGGATCATTTGTTCTTCTGACATTGAGGTCAGTGCATAAACGAATACGGCAAGAATCTTGACGCTTATTAATTTCAAGTAAAGTGATTATTATGCAATATATGTTTCTCCACTTTCGAAGCATAACTAACCTTAGCCAGGATTTTTTTTGTTGAATTGTTTGCAATTGATAATATGGTGGATCAACAAAAGACGGCCAATCTCCGCCCCATTCGAGTGATGACTTGGCATAAGCGGCAAGACTATTGAACTTGAGCTATAAAACAAATTTGCTATTTTTCAAATTATGATTAGGCGATCAACTAACCTTTACCACCCCACGAACAGTTAATTGATTCTGTGATCCACTTCTCAGAATAGTCGCTTTTGAATGATTACGCTTACCACACCTGCTGAGGGATACAAGCAGGTTCTAAGTACTCACGGAAGGGTAACCTCAGCAGGCTCTTTTATCAGAATACAAATCCTTGGCAGTCATAACAGACATTATCTTGTTTAACTATATGCCTGTTGCTAAATGCCTATATACGATTCAACATCCTGAAGAAGCTCTTACTAAAATCACATCACTCTCTCTATATTACTTGAACCGAGCATAGCACGTAAGGTTAACAGCTGTTAACTGGGCAAATCCCTCAATCTCTTAACTGTCAGTGTTTACAAAAAAGATTATCTGCGTTTATTCATGCCTCATTTGGTAAATATTAAAATCTTCAGGCAAATGTCTTCAACACTTAGCACGTTCTGCCCTGGGAGGTAGTTAGATCGCCCGCGAATTCGTATCTGTCTGCAAACATTCAGCTGATTCTGTGATCCATTTCTCAGAAATACGGCTTCTTAATGACTACTCTTACCACACCTGCTGAGGGAGACAAGCAGGTATAGATACTCAAGGAAGGGTAACCTCAGCAGGCCCTTTATCAGAATTCCCCTACTTTTACGCAAATTGTCATTGCATTGAACCCATAAGTCAAAATGATTGATCACGGTTTCATTTAGCATTACTGTGTCTTATATAAACAGTGCTTATAGAAAGCTAAAATGGCGTGTTTGAAGCAGGCATGGTGGTCTGTGTAGAAAGTTATATGGGCGCTGTCGGCGAACACGATGGTGTAAAACTTGAGCAGCAGGTTTTAATTACTGAAAATGGCTTTGAGATGTTAACAACCTATCCGTTAGAGGAAAATTTATTGAGTTGATTTCCTTTGAAGGGCAAAATAATTGTGGTCTCTACAATTTATCAATCCGCCGCCAAGCACCCAGCTCCCTCAAGAACAGTTTCGACATAGTCCTGAATGATTCTATCGATATTCTCATCTCGCTTAAAGCCCATGGCATTTGCACGCACCGTGTTCATTGCGCCAGGCCAACTTCCAATAAGGCGTTTGATATCCGAATTTGCTTCCCAGCGAATAAGCGAGGCATCACCACCCGCTCTTTTCAGGGCCTCTATCATCTCACGCACAGTCACGGTCAGGCCCGGCAGATTAAGCACTCGTGGTCCACCTGCCCAACTCTCACTCGGAAGATTATGCGCGTGGAGCAGATTTTTAATGACTAAGCGCGGGGATTGAATCCAGAGTGATAATTCTTCATCGACCGGACAAACAGCCTGTTCTCCCTGCAGTGGTTCACGCAGAATAGAGCTGACAAAAGAAGAGGCCGCCTTATTGGGTTTTCCAGGGCGAATGACCACAGTAGGTAATCGCAGACAACGACTATCGACGTAACCCCTGCGAGCGTATTCACTCGCAAGGTACTCACCGATAACTTTTTGTACGCCATATGAAGAAAGTGGCAACGCAGGAGTGTCATCTTCGATCATTGCAGGGGCATAGCCAAAGGCGGCAACAGAGCTGGAGAATACCAGGCGCGGTGTTACCTGTAGAGAGCGACAGCGTTCTAGCAAAGCCCGGGTTGCATCAAGATTGACCCGCATGCCAAGATCAAAATCAGCTTCGGCAGCGGCGCTGACTGTTGCAGCAAGATGAAAAATACTGCTTACGTCTTCATCAATGGCTTTATCAAGAAAACCCGGCTCGACGATATCCCCTATTATAGAGGTTACTCCGTCCATAGAGGAATCCGGTTCTATTTGATCGACGAGAATCAATTCACCAATATCCTGGGAATTTCCATGCCTGTCAATCAGGGCCCCAACTGCCATCAATTGATGCGCCAACTGGTGCCCGATAAATCCATGCCCACCAACAATAACAACCTTCATATAATATGCCTTTTCATTTTATCTCTGCAGCGCTAACCTATTCCATAGGCTGACGCCCAACCCAGACCTGCCTGTGTTTGCACCGCTGGATGGTATTCACAACCAACCCAGCCATTATAACCAAGATCATCGATGAGCTGAAAAAGATAGGGATAATTAACCTCTCCGCAATCTGGTTCTTGACGCTCCGGGACACCAGCGATCTGCATATGAGCAATTTTCTCAATGTTTTCATAAATCCGTTTGGCTAAATTCCCCTCGGTTATCTGGCAGTGGTAGAGATCCATCTGCAAAGCGATATTAGCTTCTCCTGCCTGCTCAATGAGTTCCAGGGCCTGATCCTGATGATGCAGAAAATACCCCGGCATATCGCGCAGATTAATGGGTTCAATCAGAACTGTAATACCATCAGAACGACAAGCCCTGGCAGCCAATTGCAAGTTGCGAATATACGTATCGCGAGCCTGTTGGTAGGAGATGTCTTGAGGCGGAATTCCAGCCATCATATGAACCCTCTGGCAACCCAGAATATTGGCATAGCTCAACATGGCATCCAGATTTGCGCTGAATTCCAACTCTCTACCGGGAATTGATGCCAGCCCTCTGTCCCCTGCCTGCCAATCTCCGGCAGGCATATTAAACAGCACTTGCTGCAAACTATAATCGCGCAAACAGGAGATCAGGTCATTTGTACTAAAGTCATAGGGAAACAGATATTCGACACCTTTGAAACCAGCCGCTGCGGCCTCGGCAAAACGGTCAAGAAAGGGCACTTCACAAAACATCATACTCAGATTGGCCGCAAACCGTGGCATTATTGCCCTCCCTCAAACTTACTGCTCAAAAGCTTTAACAAAAAAATCTTCGCTACCAAAATTACCTGACTTTAATGCAAGTTGTATTATCGGTTCCTCAAGAGTTTGTGTCCAGGGAACTCCCGGATCGATTTCTTGCGCAATGCGTAATGCACTTATCCCTAGGGCCTTTACAACTGCACCCGATGTTTCACCGCCAGCGACAACAAGACGTCGCACACCAGATTCAACCAACTTGACAGCCAAAGCAGACATGACGTCTTCAATAATTTTCCCGGCTTGTTCCCTACCAAGCACTTTTTGCACTTGAACCAAGGTTTCTGTATCGTCGGTAGAATAAATCAATACAGGTTTATTTTCCATATGTTCTTGCGCCCACTCAACGATGTCAACAATACTTTGTTGCCCGCTCGCTATCTTCAAAGGGTCAAGCTTGATAATTGGATAATATTGTGCTGCCCATGCAACTTGCATCTGTGTGGTTCTTGAACAGCTTCCTGCAAGCACCAATTCAAATCCATCGGTACTGGCAAACCCTGCTTCGTGAGTTATCTTGTCCAGCAATCCCTGTCGGCGAAAATTCTCAGCAAGCCCGGCAGCAATCCCCGAGCCGCCGGTAATCAGAATGAGATTGTTTGCAGCAAGGGCAATATTGTTAAAATCACTGTCAAAAAGGGTATCAACTATTGCAATCTTCTGCCCCTCTGAACGCAGGCGATTAAAAGCAGATTCTATCGCGTTGGCTCCCCGTGCAATGTCCCGATAATCAACCAACCCGATAGAGCCTTTGCTTTGCCGGCCAAGAACCCGAACAAGGCTGGGATCATTCATTGGAGTAAGGGGGTGATCCTGCATTCCGCCTTCATTTAGTAATCCATCTCCAACAAACAGATAACCTTTGAATACCAGGCGTCCATTTCGAGGAAAGGCGGGGCAGGCAATAGTGAATTCAGTATCAAGCACATCCATAAGTGCTTCGGTAACAGGTCCGATGTTACCAGCATCTGTTGAATCAAATGTAGAGCAATATTTAAACAGATACTGCCGACAGCCAACAGCGTTTAACCAATGCAATGCCTCTATTGATTGTCGAATTGCCTCATCCGCAGGGATAGTACGTGATTTGAGCGCAACAACAACCGCATCAATACCGTCCATCGCCTGGTGTAATGCCGGCACACCGACCGTCTGCACTGTTCGCATCCCGGCCCGTGTCAAGGTTCCAGCCAAATCAGTCGCCCCAGTAAAATCATCGGCGATACATCCAATTAAAACGCTCATTTTTTCCTCTTAATATCTAGGGGGCGTTCTCAATTAACTTGACCGTCCTGCCAGCGTTCATTTGTAGGAACCAAACATCACTCCTCTTGCCTTGCCTGGCGCTTTTTCAGGGGCAACAGGATGATCAAGTTAATTGAGAACGCCCCCTAGATATGAACGAATGAATTTACTGTTTATGGAGTAATCCACGCAAAGTAATGATCATCAAACAAGGCTGATGGTATCAGCGTAGTGACAAATTTATCAATAGATGCTTGCGCTACCTGACAGGTTGCGAGCAAAAGGGACACACACTCGCAATCTTGGGCCGCAGATCCTTCAAGTATTGAGTTCTGATTGAAATAAATTGTATTTTTATTTTCAAGACTATAGTCTTGAGATATCTGAATCTATTTCGGTGAACATTCCATGCGATTTCTAAAAAAATTAACCATTTTTCTACTTGCCTTGATTGCATTATTGATTGTGATTGGATTTGTTTTGCCACAAAATCAACATGTTGAACGATTTACAAACATAGACGCAACACCGGAGGAAATTTACCCATACTTAAATAATCCTCATTCGTTTAATCAATGGTCACCTTGGGCAAAGATAGATCCTGATATGAAAATTGTATATACAGGACCGGAGTCAGGTTCTGGATCAGGTATGTCCTGGAGCAGTGAGCATCCAAACGTCGGCAATGGAAGCTGGGTAATCACCAATATAGTCGAAGGCGAATCGGTTGATATGAAAATGGATTTTGGAGAGCAGGGAGGCGCGACTTCTTCCTTTCGCCTTAATCCAGAAGGGTCCACTACTCAGCTTATCTGGTCATTTGACACTGATGCAGGTATGAATCCGCTGATGCGCTGGTTCGGGCTGATGATGGACAAATGGGTGGGCAGCGAATATGAAAAAGGTTTGGCTGACTTGAAGAGCTTGATTGAAAAACCCTGAAAATTCAATTGGAACTGAGTTTTGTAGCCAAAAAGCACACTGTGCTGAAGAAAGGAAAGCCGGACCAAAGCCGAGAAATAAGTAAACTGTCCCCGCAATTGAATTGTCCTTTTCAATAACCGTGTAGCAAATGGTATGGTACAGGGACTTCTTAGCGGAAAAGATGCACATGTCGATATTTACCATAGATTCAGCCGAACTGCGATCCTTGCTTGATCGAATTGAGCAGCTGGATAAAGAGACCTTGCATGTTCTGAACAGTGCCATTGCCAGCCGCATCAACCAGCTGTCAGACGAGCAACGACAAGCGCATATGGACAGGTTTTCTGTAGGCGACAAGGTCTCTTTCACCGATAAGGCAGGCAATCGGGTTTGCGCTACGGTCATTCGCTTAAATAAAAAAACAGCAAGTTTGGTGACCCACGACGATAAACGCTGGAATGTTGCACCGGGACTTCTGACGCTGGAAACAGAAACAGCGCGTAAAGAAGAAAACACCCCTCTGCAGAAACATCAGCCGGTAGAACTTTCGGTTTTGCCTGGAGGTGGCAAACCGGCGGGTAAGAGGTCACCTTCCGCACATGCGAAGGATTGCGAATGGGTTGGCGGTCTGGTCGAAGTTCCGGATTATGTCATGCAAGGTGATAAACCCCAGCGTCCCGCAACCATAGTTTGGGTCGATAGCGAAGGTATGATACAAGGCATGACTGTTTGTATGCCGGGGGAAGAATCACAACAAATCATCTCGAGCCTGGATGAAGCATTTAACACTCCCCAAATCGGACAACCCCGATTACCGACAAGAATCCGAACAGCTAATATGGAGATGGCAAAACGGCTGCAGAACCATTACGACTCTATTGAAGTGGTGATCGCTGCTACCCCTGAGCTGGATGAACTCCAAAACTCCATGTATGAACATGCGAACAGAGAGCAAAGTCCGCTAACGTACCTTGCTCAGGGCTTGCAAGCTGGCGCCATTGCCTCATTTTTTAACAGCCAGGCCATGCTCTACAAGGCCGCACCCTGGGACAGGATCCCGACTGATGAATGTCTGTTTTCGGTGACCATTGAATCGCTTAACGTGCACAACAGTGTTCTTAGCGTTATCGGCCAAGCCGGTATGGATTTTGGGTTATTGCTGTTCGACTCAATTGGGGATTTTGAATTGTATATCCTGGCAGGAGATTATGCTAAGAGGCAGGCACTCGACGATTCATTATTGGAACACTTCCATTATCGAGCACTTACCTTTGAAGATGGTGCCGAAATCGATGATGACCTGCGCAAGGAAATAGCTGCCAATAACTGGCCAGTCGCCAATGCACACGCCTACCCTGTTTTGTTCACCCCGGATACGGGTCGATTCATTCGTCCCCTGACAGATAAGGATCTGGATGTTTTTGATGCTCTCGCTCAAGCCGTGGTTTATGCGTTAAAGAACATTGCTTCCCTTAAAAAATCATGGACTACGGGTGAACGATTTAGGCAAAAAATAATTACAACAACATATTTTGGAGAGACAGTGGTCGAGCTGACAACGCCGTTTGCTTATTCGACCGATGCCACTGTCCATACAAGCGCTATTCAAAAAATGGCTACTTTAATTCGCTCAACTGGTGAATTTGATTGGGGCGAACATGACATCTTAGTCGAGGAAATTTGCCGGAAATTTCAAGAATCACCGGAATGCGAAAAGCTTGGTTTTTACGCAGCTCATTGTGATTTGCTTATGCGGTTCACTCAAGACTATTGTGAGGAGACAATAGCCACGGCGATGCCATCTACAATCGAGGAAGTATTGTTCGAGGTTTTTCCGCGCAAAGTCATGATGAACCCTGCGGATGCGCAAGAAGTCATTCTGGAGATCAGAGCTCTTTATCATTTTTTAAAGCGGGAGTTTGCGTTAACCCAGGCCGACGCGTGCCTACAGCTTCTCAGCGATTCGTCGGTTGATCGTTTAAAAGGCGCATTATCTGACCCTTCAAAAGCCGGGATGGGTAAATCACTATTGAACTTTGCCGCCGATACCGGGTTTGATATAGAGAGTCCGGAGAGGCTTGAGCGTTTCATGAACGAGGCGCAAGGCATGCGAATCCCTGACTCGGTGATTCCCGGGCTGGAACCAGCAGGGAAACACACCGATGCTTCAAAAGACTTAAATAAACGCAAGAAAAAACGTAAAACATCCCGCAAGGCTCAAAAGAAAAACCGCTAGAGAGTCACTTTCACTTGAAGCAGCAGCCTTTGGCAATGGAGGTTCCTTGGGAAACGCCGGTAAAACACCGACGCCGAGTACGCTAAGAAACTTTTGGGAATGTCATATCTATTTGAAGAGAAAAAACAAAATGGCGCGCCCTGAGGGATTCGAACCCCCGACCCTCAGGTTCGAAGCCTGATGCTCTATCCAGCTGAGCTAAGGGCGCATTGTGGGCGGCATTGTAACACCAATAGACAAATTTACATCAAAAAAAACGCCACAAACTGTGACGTTTCTAAATTCCTGTGTCAGCAAGAAAGACCAGTGATTTTTACTAAATCACTCTTCAGTACTCTCTGCAGCAACAGGAGGTGTGGAAAACTCATTCTCATCAATCGAAACAAGATCAAAATCAAGTAACTCACCTTCACCAACATCATTGGTATCTGCCGATTCATCGTTCAAGTCTTCATCAAGATTTCGATCATAGACAAAACTGCCGCCCGAATCACTGTCATATTCACATGCATTAACTGGCGCATAAGTAATGTTGGATCCTGACGCTACTGGCTCAAATTTGAGCGAATCTGTACCGCCTTTGAGCTGCATCAACTGGCGTTGCGCCTTGCCTGTTAATGTATGTTGGTTGCCTGGACCTGCCCAATTACAGATAAAGCCTTTAATCTGCATATATTCAGCATCTTCTTGAACCAGTGAATCACCAAATCCATACCAGGCTTCACTGTCTGCACTTGCATTACCCGTCATTGTAATGTTAAAAATACGGCTATGACTGTCACGAGGCCCGGCCTGCCAACTGTAAGCAAATCGTCCGGCGTGGTTTTCAGGTTCAAAGATGGCCGTAAATATAGAAAAATTACCGGCCCATCCGTCTGCATATTTATCTTGGGAGTATCCCGCATCAAGCAGGCCGTTTGCATCAAAGCCATTCTCGCCATCATGTCCACAAAAAACTGCGTTTCGGGCTTGTGTTAATACAGAATTTTCAGCGGCTTTCTCAAATGCCACAGAACCTAAGTGTTCGACTTCTTTTCCTTCACAATTGCCATCTCCATGACGCCCGTCCACCCGGTAATTAAGAACGCCACTGTAGAGTCCTGATTCTTCACCGGGTTTAACCGTCATACTAAATGCAGCCGATTGAGGGTCATCAGCATTCAGGTGCCGAAAGTCAAATCTGACTCGATAGCTCCAAACATCCCGTTCTGAATCAAAAGCGATGACGGCTTCATTAAATACAATATGCTCCAGCGCCAGTGCGTTCATTTGCTCTGCCAGATCCAGCTCGCCCGTGTTAAGGATATTATCAAACTCATCAGACTTTCCTGCCTGCGCAAGCATTCCTGCAAAAATTGCCAATCCACTAAAGGTCTTGTACCTCAAGCCTTTCATCTTTGCATTGAGTTGAGCGGCAGCACAGGCATTACCCTTTTCGGCTTCAACTTCTAACCACAGGCCCAAATCACCACGCGGCAATTCTGCCGTCTCTGTTGAATCTGATCCGTCGGGATGGTTTTGATAAAGGAGTTGTGGACCGAAGCAAGAAGCATCACGTCCGGTTACGCGTAGGCGATTATGTGAAAACACCTTTGAGAGTGAGACTCGATTATTGCGCAGATTCCGAAGCTGTTCACGCATCCAAATAAAATCTCTTTTATGGCTGCCATCATTGCTACGGGTTTCTCCTTGAGCATCAGATATTTCAAACGGCGAGGTCACGACCACTTCAGAAGGGTACATACTCTCCGCTTTTGCTGCCGCTGTTTCGGCTATAGATGCGCCAATTTCATTTAATTTGTCTTCTGATATACCTATATCAAGGCATCCACTTATGGCTCCAGTCATTAAACATAGCATTGGGAGTGTGAGTGATTTTTGCAACATGATTACCTCTATAACCGCTATTTTTCCAATAATTGATGTAATTTCTCTTCTGGCCCTATCGGCTTCGGCAAAAATGGTTGAGGTGACAAATGAAAAACTGTGAACTGAATGCAATTGATAATTGCATAAAGCGACTACTTTCACGGTTCAGGGTGAACGCACTCAGGAATTTATGCAAAAGGAAAAGAATAAAAATGGATTAATGCGGTGATTTGGAGTATCTACCCTGTTGCCTGGGCGGCTCCACAAGTTTAGCAGCTCCGCTGTTAAATACATGGCAAGCGTATACAGCTCACAATGTCACACTACGAATATTAAAACTACAACGCCCGAATATACTCTGCCTGCTCTTTGGTCTGTATTCTGCGTTTATTGCTTGCGCGAATACTGGTGATGGCATCCTGGGGTTTTATACCAAAATCTACTAATATCCTCGCCGCCACCAAACCTGTTCTGCCAAGCCCGGCATAACAATGGATAACAATGTCATCACCATGGCTAAGTAAATTTTTAACTCTTGCGCCCTCTCGTACCCACTCTTGCTCAAAATCCTCTTCTGGGATGTACATATCCATTATCGGCATATGGCGCCACCATATTCCAACCGATTCCAATCGCTCAGGCAGATCCTTCACCCCCGCAATTGATAACTCATGTTCTTCGACCAGAGAGATAACACCTTTGGCACCCCAATCAACGATTCCCTGGATATCTGCTTTGACATACTTCGCCACTTTCTTGGACCTCGCTGCCCCTATTCTGACCCCTGGACAGGCAACCAGGCCAATTCTTCCGGGAAATTGTTCCGAGGTGATCGTGTCAATAGAATTCGCAATGGTGCGTTTTAAACTAAATATCATAGTATTATCAAATAAGTTCCCGGGTAAATCGATATCTGTGAATGAGTATTTGCGTTTTTCAGAAAAATCGCTCACTTCATTCCCGATGTTGGTGTAAGCGACAAGGTCGCGAAATACTAACCTTCTGAAACTAAAAAGCAAAACTTATTTTTAAACTCATTATCGGCGTGCTGAGAGCAATTCTACAGCGCAGTATTATTTTATTTTCTGGTTACCTGCAATTTGATTTTAATAACTAAAAACCTGGTGGCCCCCTGTGCGGAAAATCCTTTTTTCTCGTGAGTGGTCATTCGTGCCACAATTAACACCAACTAGCAGAAGAGGTTCTAATCGCTGTCCTCTATGTAAATCCCTAAGTCTTTAAGCCCATTGTTCTTTACCAATCAGGAATTGCCCCGTGTCAAAAAATCTACTTGTTGTTTGCCACAGTCCATCCATTAATACCCGATCTCTACGGGATGCCATCAGACAAGGCGCCCAGCATCCGGATATTAATTCGACCGTTAAATGCATACCCCCATTACAAGCGCAGGCTGAAGATGTCATTGCAGCTGATGCCATAATCCTTGGAACAACTGAGAACTTCGGTTATATGAGTGGGGCTTTGAAAGATTTTTTTGATCGTATTTATTACCCCTGCCTGGAGCAAACGCAGGGTACGCCTTACGCTTTATTGGTACGTGCTGGTATTGATGGGACCGGCACTATTAATGCGGTGAAACGCATTGTTTCAGGGCTTCGGTGGAATGCTGTTCAGCCGGTTTTATTATGCCAGGGAGAATTCAAATCAGAGTTTATTATGCAGTGCGAGGAGCTGGGTTTATCAATGGCTGCAGGTTTGGATGCAGGGATTTTCTAAAATAGAAAGCGCGCCGTCTCATGCGCGTTCTATATTGATCGCTGGTTGGTGACGCCGCAATGTACCAAATTTGCTACTCTACTGTGATACCAAGCGTACCAGGCACGAGAGGGCGGGTTCTATTTCATCGGCAGATTCTTCTGTCAACTCTGCTGATTTTATTGTAATTTTATTCGGGAATTACATTCTCAGCTTGCGGGCCTTTTTGTCCTGAAGTCACTTCCATAGTAACTCGCTGCCCTTCTTTGAGAGATTTAAATCCATCACTGGTAATTGCACTAAAGTGCACAAATACATCAGACCCTCCCTCTTGCTCGATAAAACCAAACCCCTTGTTGTCATTAAACCATTTTACAGTACCAGAGACTCTTTGATCTGACATACTAAACCTCATCTAAAATTCAACTGACCCGGAAAACAGGTCGTCTATTTGTAAATCATGTGATGTTATCTTAAACAAATAACCATTTAACTCAGAAAATTCACCGATTGCATTTGCCTAGTAAACTCATCGATTCCGTAAGAAAATCCTGCTTATTGTCTGAAAATCCTAATAGACAACAACCGCACAAAATATCTATTAAAATCAAACTTATAAGGTATAGTCGCTAATACAAGTAAAATATCTGAGTTAACCGGACAAGGGGTATCTTAACGCGGAATTGAATATAAGTCTCTGAAAAATAGCGGCTCAGCGTGCTATTTTCAGTATTATCCAGTTAATTTTTATTTTATTTACTTATATTTACCTTAACGGGCTGAAGTTAACTGCGAACAAACAATGACAATTGTAAGCGAACTCGTCAGAGAAAAAGCCAAGCTTCATCCTTGAAAGTAGGGCCTTAATTATACCGCTGGACTAAAGCCCCGCCTTCAGAAATTTTTACCTGAACATGTTGTGGCTTTATGTCAATCGTTCAAAAATTGTGCTGATACCTTGCCCCATGCCGATGCACATTGTTGCCAACCCAAATTGCCCGTCATGCTGCTGCATAACATTGAGCAGAGTAGTGGATATACGTGTTCCTGAACAACCAAATGGATGCCCTAAAGCGATAGCGCCGCCATTCAAATTAACCTTGTCATCCATTTTTTCCAGCAAATCAAGATCTTTTAAAACAGGTAAGGCTTGTGCTGCAAATGCCTCATTAAGCTCAACGTGAGAAACATCCTGCATACTCAAGCCTGCACGTTTGAGTGCTTTCTTGGTTGCAGGTACAGGGCCGTAGCCCATTATTGATGGATCACAACCAGATACGGCCATGCTTTTTATTCTTGCGATTGGCGTCAAACCTGCATTATCAGCGGCTTGCGCTGACATCAATAACATGGCTGAAGCACCATCAGCAATTGCAGATGAAGTCCCGGCGGTTACTGTGCCAACATTTGGAATAAACACGGGCGGCAAGTTCGCCAGTTTCTCGGCATTCACATCGGAGCGTATAACTTCATCGATTTCAATTAGCTTTGCATAACCATTTTCATCATGCCCTTTAATCGCTACAACCTCGTTTGCAAAATTCCCCTCAATGGTCGCAGCATGAGCACGCTGATGAGAGCGCGCACCAAATTCATCCTGCTGTTGCCGACTAATGCCATGCATTCGTGCAAGCATTTCAGCGGTCAGCCCCATCATCATTGATGCCTTGGCAACCTGCTTGCTCAATGCTGGATTAATATCCAGACCATGTAACATTGGAATATGCTGCATATGCTCAACACCTCCAACTATAAACGCATCGCCGTAACCCGTCATTATCCCTTGCACAGCTGTGTGCAATGCTGACATGGACGATCCACATAATCGACTTACCGTTTGCCCACCACAACCGTGCGGTAACCCGGCCAGCAGAGTGATAGATCTGGCTACATTAAAACCCTGCTCTTTAGTTTGATTAACACAACCCCAAACAACATCTTCTATCAAATTTACATCCAGGTCAGGGTTGCGTATTAACAACGCTTTTATCAATTCCGCAGAAAGATTGTCAGCACGAACATTTACAAAACCACCGCCTTTGGAGCGACCCATGGGTGAGCGAACAGCATCTATTACCACTACATCATCTGAATTCAATTTCATGAGTTTTTCTCCTCTGCTTGTCCACCTTCAGACGGGTAAAACGATTCACCTTGTGTCGCCATTGCCTGCATTTTCTCCGTCGGTTGATAGGCTACGCCAAGCGATGTGTAGGGTTTACATAGCGTGCAGAATCCAGCAAGACCCGCTTTATCAATATACTGCAACGCCCCTCCTCTAAAAGGTGGAAAACCAATGCCATAAACAAGCCCCATATCTGCTTCGGCAGCCGTATCGACAATACCATCCTCCAAGCAACGCGCTGTTTCCAGGCAAAGCGGTATCATCATGCGTTCAATAATCTGTTGATCTGTGACTTCAATAGTCTGCTTGATTGTTGGCTTAATAATCTCATAGGCCGTTTCATCAGTCAGCTTTTTCGGTTTACCTTTTTTATCAAGCTCATATCGATAGAAACCCTGCCCGCTTTTTTGCCCTAAACGCTTTGTCTCATACATTGCATCGATAGCGTCAACACCTTCATGGCCCATTCGGTCAGGAAATCCTTCTGCCATCACTGCGGCTGCGTGATAACCTGTATCTATTCCGACCACATCCAACAGATAGGCTGGTCCCATTGGCCAACCAAACTTTTCCATAATTTTATCAACTCGCTTAAAATCAACACCATCATCAAGCAGTAATGTAAAGCCTGCAAAATAAGGAAAAAGAATACGGTTAATTAAAAACCCCGGGCAATCTTTAACAACAATTGGTTTCTTGCCCATTGATTGTGCAAAGGCCACAGCTGTGGCTATAGTGGCATCGCTCGACTTTTCACCCCGAATAATCTCAACCAGAGGCATTATATGAACGGGATTAAAAAAGTGCATGCCGCAAAAACTCTCGGGCCTTTTCAAACCCTGTGCGAGTAAATCAATTGAAATCGTGGAAGTATTTGACGTCAGGACAGCCTGCTCAGAAATAGATTGCTCAACTTCGGCCAGCACCGACATTTTAATCTTTGGATTTTCAACCACGGCTTCAACGACCAGATCAACAGAATTAAAATCACCGTAACTCAACGTTGTCTGAATGCGATTTAAGACAACCGCCATCTTCCTCGCATCCAGTCGACTTCGATCAATCTGTTTTAGCAACAACTTATCAGCTTCTTCCAGACCCGCTTGTAACGCAGATTCATTGATATCCTTCATTATAATGGGTGTTCCTGTGGATGCTGACTGGTAAGCCACACCGCCACCCATAATGCCAGCCCCCAGTACCGCTGCTTTTTCCACTTTTGTAGCAGCCTTAGTCAACATCCGCCCTTTACGTTTTAGCATCTGGTCTTTCAGAAAGATGCCAATCAGGTTTTCTGCAACTTCGGTTTTTGCCAGTTTTCCAAACGCCGCCGCTTCAACCTCAATCGCCGCATCACGCTCAAGTGCAACATGTTTTCTAATCGTATCAATCGCCAGCATCGGCGCTGGATAATGAGGTCCCGCCTTGGCACTGACAACCGCACTGGCTGACTCAAAAGCCATGGTTTTTTCAATATCATTGAGCGCTACAGGTGCAAGTTTTTGTGCCCTCGCTATTTTGTGATCATACTTTCCAGCAATCGCTGACTGCAAAAGATCAATAGCGGCTGCCTGCAATTGCTCAGGGGCAACAGCCGCATCGACGGCACCTTGACTCAAAGCGGCATCCGCCCGTTTTGCTGATCCGCCACATATCCACTCAATGGCATTATCAATACCTATCAACCGTGGCAAGCGGATCGAACCACCCCAGCCAGGCATTAAACCCAACTTGACTTCAGGTAATCCTACTTTAGCCTTACGACTCATTACCCGATAATCGCAAGCCAGACAGATTTCAAATCCTCCGCCCATAGCGTCACCATTAATCGCGACCACTGTTGGGCAAGACAGATCTTCAAGTCGTGCGAAGAGTTTATTTGCGCCTCGTGCCAATTCGACGATCGCTGCCTCCTCACCTGCGAAAAAACTCAAAAACTCGGTAATGTCAGCACCGACGATAAAGCTATTCTTGGCACTGCAAATCAACAAGCCATTCAGGTCAGATTGTTCTTCCAGTTTATCCAATGCATCTGATAACTCAGATAATGTTTGTTTATTGAATTTATTGACACTTGAATCCTGCAGATCAAATAGCATTTGATAAATGCCGGACTCCAGCATACTGACCTCTATAGCTTTGCCTTTAAAAAGCATCATTCTCTCCGTATTAATTGAAATTATTCATTATTTTTTTGTTCGTATGAGCAAATACACAGCAAAAGCTAAAATACAAAATGTTCAGTATCCAGCTCCATCAGATGATCGCTACCGGACAACATACTTACCTTTAAACTATGCGTACGTGGAAAAATACGTGCATAGTAGAATTTTGCAGTTACTATTTTGGCAGAATAAAACCCAGTCGAATCGCCTTCAGATTGTATTTTCTCTGCAGCAACGAGGGCAGCTTTCGCCCAAAAATAGGCCAGCACTATATAACCCGAGTACATCAGATAATCAACCGATGCGGCGCCAATCTCTTCTGGATTTTTCATTGCTTTTTCACCGATAGCCTGAGTTATCTGTCCCCAATTCACCAGCGAAGTTGAGAGCGGTTCCAAAAACACTGACAATTCTTCATTAGCAGAATTATCCTGACAAAACCCGGTAACTTCCTCAATAAAGAGTTTCAATAATGCTCCTTGTGTGCCAAGTACTTTGCGTGCAAGTAGATCTAATGCCTGAATGCCTGTCGTGCCTTCATATAACATTGAAATACGACTGTCTCGTACAATTTGCTCCATTCCGGATTCACGAATATACCCGTGCCCGCCATAAACCTGAACCCCGTAGTTAGCTGATTCAAAACCTGTCTCTGTAAGAAATGCTTTAGCAATAGGTGTTAAAAATGCAAGCCTATCATCTGCAGCCTTACGTGTAACCTCATCATCTGATCGGTTAGCAATATCGAGTAACTTTGCCGCCTGATAAAGCAACATCCGACCACCTTCCGCAAATGCCTTTTGCGTAAGCAACATCCGTCTGACATCAGGATGAACAATAATTGGGTCCGCCGGGCCATCAGCATTCTTAGGTCCACTCAAAGAGCGCATTTGCAAACGTTCTTTGGCATAGGCTAATGCGCCTTGATATGCTAGCTCTGTATGAGCCAAACCTTGCATAGCCGTTCCGAGACGCGCCGAATTCATAAAGGTAAACATGCAGTTCAAACCTTTATTGGCCTCACCGATCAAGAACCCTCTCGCACTATCAAAATTCATTACACAAGTTGCATTACCGTGTATACCCATTTTATGTTCCAGGGAACCGCAACTAACTGTATTGCGATCACCAACCTCCCCGTTGTCATCAAGATTGAATTTTGGAACGATAAACAGTGAAATGCCTTTGGTGCCCATTGGCGCGTCTGGTAGCCTCGCCAGCACAATATGCACGATATTCTCAGCCATATCATGCTCTCCTGCCGAAATAAATATCTTTGTGCCGGTTATACTGTAACTACCATTGGCCTGAGGTTCGGCACGTGTACGTAACAAGCCAAGATCTGTACCGCAGTGTGACTCGGTCAGGCACATAGTGCCTGTCCAATTACCCGATATCAACTTGCTCAGATAATGTTGTTTTTGCTGCTCACTACCATGTGTAGACAACGTGTTCATTGCCCCATGACTCAACCCCGGATACATATTCCAAGACCAGTTGGCGGTACTGGTCATTTCGGATAATGCAGTAGATAGTGATTCTGGCATTCCCTGCCCACCATATTCAACTTCATGCGCAATCGATGGCCAGCCACCGTCTACAAACAACGCGTAAGCCTCTTTAAAGCCGCTGGGCGTTGTAACGACACCATCCTTTAACTGACAACCTTGTTGATCACCGATCACATTCAGAGGGGACAGCTCATTTTCAGAAAACTTTGCGCACTCTTCGAGAATCGCATCGACAAGATCCTCACTGGCTTCCTCTCCACCAGCAATAGTTTGGTAATGCTTTGGATAGTCTAATAACTCATTCATTACAAATCGAATATCACGCAGTGGCGCTTTGTATTCAGGCATATATGTATTTCTCCATGGTCGTGGACAACACAGGGTTGACCTTTCTGGCTCTATTGAGGTTACAAGCTCTAAACCCGTAGCCTCAACGGGAGTCAAAGTGTAAAACGTTAATTCAGCAGCTGCACTAAAAAATTCTGGCTTCAGCGATTGATTAAGTGGATATTTCCTGATATCCCATATCAACAGGATACTGTGCCAGGGTCTGAAGTATAGTTACTGATCCAGATACACTGTAGTCTCGCTGAAACTAAGCCTGAGAGCAATAAATAGCAATACTAAGGTTGAATTAGCTAATAAAAATCCATGCGTTTAGAACCGCATTGACTCATTAGAAATCAAACCACCTGGAGTACAAGAAGCCATAAAATAGCCTCCTAACCCCGAAGTCATGAAATATACGAAGGTCGTTCCTGATGCCAATGTCTTTGTCAAACTGTTGCACCCTGGGAAAGGCTCTATTGAGGCAATGACTTTTTTCAAGACCTGCGCCTTCATTAACACACGGCTGGTTGTTCCGGAATTATTCAAGTATTAAATTTCAGACTGAAAAAATAGACATAGCCTGGTGAATAAGACTTGGAGTTTGCCGAGCCTCTTTTGCGATGAACTCCATAAAAGAAAGAGCTCTGTCATCTGGAGACAAAGTACTGGTGTGATGTAAGACAAATATTTTTGCCACAAATTAGCTTTTCCGGGTATTTTATGAGAGTGTCTAAATCTGTTTTTGAGTCTTTAGTTAAGGAGTTACTAAATAACCAATTACTTCCTCAATCAAGAAGTTGTATTAATTGCTTAAGTTCATTCTTTTTTAGAGTAAAGGTTCTATCATAATTCGATGTGTATTTGTAATCCCATCTTGCTTTTTTTACCCGCCACCGCTCCATTTGATCACCCACAGTAAACACACTCCAATATATGCAATCTGCAATATTGTAGCAATTCCTATCAAACTACCAGATAAGATCAGTTTTCTTTTTCAACAGTCGCATTTTTTATTGCCAGGATTCTGGCCTTTCTTGGCGTTCATCAAAAACACGGAGAATTCGGATTTCTTCTTCTGTAACCATGTACGGCAGTGTGTAGCTGGTATTTGGAATGTGCCATTCCAAAACATCACTGTGCAGATCAATAGAACTGATATGCCCGATGTAGGGTTGCGTCTGTAACAATCTTGCGGCCTTAACAATTTTTTTTAGTTGCCTATCAGCAACAGCTCTTCCGGCTACTTCCGTATAGTACGATTGTATGTCCACCAAATCATCTTTGGCGTAAAGTAACCAAACTATTTTCATCATTAGTTTTGATTGGGAAAAATATCAGCTTCCGGTACGGGTAATTCGTTCTCACTGCCCAATGAGTCCACCCAATTTTCCATCGCATCTTGAGAGATAAAGACGCCGTTTTTAGCCTGTGCTTTGGCTTCTTGTATTGCGCGTATTCGCTTTGCTTTTATTGAGATTTTTTCTTCCAAAATCTCTGATGCAATGGATGCTTGTGTACGGTTCATTGAGGCGCTGAGAAACTTCAAATCCTCTCTGACTTTATCAGGTATTCTTAGCGTAAAGGGTTTACTGCTCATGGTAATTCACATAGCATTGGCGGACGATAAAGTACAATGTATACATTGTACTCATCTATCGGCAATGTCAATCGAAGTTTGATATTTTTGTGGTAACAGACGCGTGGTGTTATGTTTGAAGATGTTATTTGAGTCAATCCCAACAGGTAGCTTACTTGTTGATATGGAACACCCAGACAGTGAAAAGTAAGGACATCAATGCATTATCGTCGTCGAGATTGATCATCATGCTTACGTTGTCCCCTATGTTGCTGATAGTGAAGGTATCAAGTTTCTTAAAACAATTTACCCAAGCCGAACAACCACAAAAGCTTATTTAACTTAATCCGTAATTTTTTAGTTATGAACACACATGAGAAAAAATCTGGCACAGCCTACCTTGATGAAGAAGAGCAAGACATCATTGAAGCTTTAGAACGTGGTGAATTTAAACCTGTAAAAGATATGGAGCAACGTAAGGGCAGGTTACAGGAAGCGGCGAACAATACGATTAAACGCCGTGCCATTAATATTCATTTAAATGAAAGAGACATCAGACGGATCAAAATGTTAGCGCGTCACGACGGAATTCCTTATCAAACACTTATCAGTTCGATTGTACACCGTTATGCTGAAGGAACACTTAAGAAGGCTGACTGATCACAATCGCATTAAAATTCTCAAACCCTGCATGCAGGGTTGCATTATCCACAACTTCAATATCTCCGATGGCTAATTTGAAAAAGTCGGTGCAGTCCCTATCTGCAACATTATTCTAAATTTTGTACCTGCTCACGCATCTGCTCGATAAGTACCTTTAAATCAACTGATAACCCGGTGGTATCAATATCTGCAGATTTGGAACTCAAGGTATTGGCTTCCCGGTTAAACTCTTGAATAAGAAAATCAAGACGCCGGCCAACGGGTTCATTACGTTTTAGTACGTTGTACAGCTCGGTAACATGGGCATCGAGCCGGTCCAGTTCTTCTTCTATATCGAGTTTTTGTGCGGCAAACACCAGTTCTTGTTCCAATCTCGCCGGATCGGCTTGCACATCTATATCGGCCAGCCGCATAGTCCATTTTTCTCGAAGGTTGTTTAGTACACCGGGGCGAAGTTCGCGGACTTTTTTTACTATCTCCAGAATACCCTCACAGCGGCGGGTAAGCATATCAGTAATTTTTTCACCTTCCCGCTCTCGGGATGCGATATAGTCAGACAGTGCGTCATTCAGTGAATTAATAGCCGCTATTTGTACGGGCTTATAATCTACTTCATCTTGCCCGACTACACCTGGCCAACGTAAAATATCCATGGGGTTGACTAAGGCGTGATTACGCATATCCTCATTCACAATATCACGGCAGGCGGCTGCAATTTTATGCGCAAGATCATGCCTGACTTGTATTTCAGTGGTAACATTTTCTGCGCCTCGAAAGCGCAACATAGCCTCCATCTTACCGCGTTTGAGGTGCTGTGATATTTTCTCTCGTACCTCTGGCTCAATCGTGCGTAGTTCTTCAGGCAGTCTCAACGAAATATCCAGGTAACGGTGATTAACTGATCGCAGCTCCCATGTCAGGACACCCCATTGACCACTAACCTCTTTGCGCCCGTAGGCAGTCATACTTCTAAGCATTATATTTTCCTGGCATTAGGGGGCGTTCTCAATTAATTTAAGGACATACCTGTTTAGAAATAATAACACGTCAGCGATTTGAAACTTGTATAATGCACGGCTAACTTTTTACTTCGGAATAGATGCAGTTATGAGACCCAGCGGCCGAGCAAACGATGAACTACGCCCTGTAAAGATCACCCGAAACTACACCAAACACGCAGAAGGCTCTGTACTGGTGGAGTTTGGCGACACAAAGGTTCTCTGTACTGCCAGCGTTGAGGACCGGGTCCCGCCCTGGTTAAAAGGTAAAGGCAGTGGTTGGGTCACCGCTGAATACGGCATGTTACCGCGCTCCACGGGTTCACGCATGCGCCGGGAATCCACCGCTGGCAAACCCAGTGGCCGTACTCAGGAAATTCAACGATTAATCGGTCGCTCACTTCGCGCAGGCATTAATCTGGAGGCTTTGGCTGAGCGAGTCATCACTATTGATTGTGATGTTATTCAGGCAGATGGCGGTACACGCACAGCATCCATTACAGGTGGATATGTCGCGCTTTGTGATGCGGTTGATTCCCTCATAAAAAGAAAAGTTCTTTCTAGCAACCCCATTTATGGCGCAGTGGCTGCGGTTTCGGTTGGCATATTTTCAGGTAGTCCAGTACTGGATCTTGACTACGCTGAAGACTCAAATGCTGAAACAGATCTCAATCTGGTGATGAATGAAGCCGGTGGTTTTATAGAAATTCAAGGCACGGCAGAAGGGCATGCCTTCCGGGAAGACGAATTGCATGCCATGCTCGCATTGGGCCAGAAAGGTATTAGTGAAATTGTTGACATACAACGATCAGTACTTGAGAGCTAACATTGTGTGCAGTGACATTATCAATCAAAAAATTGTACTCGCCAGCAATAACCAGGGAAAGCTACGCGAGCTTACTGATATGCTGCATGGCAAATCGATTGCTATTATTTGTCAAGCCGAGCTGGAAGTGATTGAGGCGGAGGAAACTGGATTGTCGTTTATCGAGAACGCAATTCTCAAAGCCCGCAATGCCGCGGAGCAAACCGGATTACCGGCAATATCTGATGATTCCGGGTTGGCAGTAGATGCACTGAATGGCGCACCCGGTATTTATTCTGCACGCTATGCCGAGATGGCAAAACAAGGCCAGGGTGATCAGGCGAACAATAATCACTTGTTACAACAATTAAAAGATGTCGCAGAAGCTCAGCGAGGTGCACAATTTGTTTGTGCTATGGCCTATGTGAGACACGCAGCAGACCCTATGCCCATTATCACCCAGGGCATCTGGCGTGGATCCATTTTGCGTGAGCAGCGCGGTGATAATGGCTTTGGTTATGACCCATTATTCTGGGTGGCAGAAAAGAACTGTAGCTCAGCCGAGTTGGAGAAACAGCAAAAAAACAGCCTTAGTCATCGTGGCAAAGCATTAGCGAAACTATTGCAGGAGATGGCGCTCTAACCTGACACAGTTATTTTTTTCTAAATAACAATGCAAATCAGGCCCTGTGATTATATATCAACACATAATAAGAAGGCTTGATTCAAATCAGCTGCGCAGCAAATTATCTAAGGCTTATCTGCCAGCCATTCCATTAAATAATAAATACACTGCCCTTCAGATGATTTGCTGGGGCCATTTACTTTTGCCGCAAATTGTTTTGCAGCGGGGTCTGCATTCAGAAGCGCTTGTTGCGCCGAGCCAAATACGGTGACACAAGACACGGAGAATCGCGAACGGCTGCGTGCAGGCACATAAACCACAGCATATTCCTGCCTTGGAACATAAGATTGCTCAGTTTTATTGCAAGCCTGCGCACTGCTTTCCATTGATTTTAGTAGCCCATCATCAGATCAGTTCCTGCATTTTTGTTTCAATTGACGCCTGTACGGCTGCGCGAATTTCCTCTGCCATCATTCCCTGGGAATTGATCACCGGTTCAAATGCAATGACGATCTCACCTGGCCATTTCAAAAAGCTGTTCTTGGGCCAGTAAATACCTGCATTATGGGCTACGGGAATCACTGGTACCCCCGTTTTTTCAGCCATAACAGCGGCACCGATTTTGTATTCAGGCTCAGAACCGACCGGCTTACGGGTTCCTTCCGGGAATACAATAATCCATAAACCTCTGCTAAAACGCTCTTTTGCCTGCTCAATCATCAGACTGATTGCTTTACGCCCGGTTGAACGATCAATGGTTACGAAGTTAAGCACACTCATCGCCCAACCGAAAAAGGGTATGTATAACAATTCCTTTTTTGCCACGTATACAGCCGGGGGAACCATCAGCTGTAACGCGATTGTCTCCCAGGTTGATGAATGCTTTGAAAATACAATAGAAGGCTCATTCGGTAGATTTTCCAGCCCCTCGATACGATATTTAACGCCGCAAATCAGTCTCAATGTCCAGAGGTTAAACCGAGGCCAGACCCGCATAACCTTGAAGCGTACTTTTAATGGAAATATAACACTAAGCAGTATGGGCCACGCCCAGATAATTGTACTTATCGCCAAAAAAACCCAATAAATTGCAGAACGAATTATTACTGCAATTTTGTTGGCTCGACGCGAGGGATGCAAATCCAAATTATTCATGCGCCTTTTTCCTGTTCCAGTAGGTAGTCAGTGAATGCGGCTAGATCATCATATACTGCCACCCGTTCATCCAGTCCTGCATTATTGTCCAGCGTATCCTTGCCTTTTCCGGTCAGCACCAGCACAGGCGTGGCACCCACTGCCATAGCAGCCTGTAGGTCACGTAGTGAATCACCCACCATATAGACATTTGTCAATTCTGTATTCAGGCGCTCACTAACGCTGTGCAACATACCCGGCTTGGGTTTTCGGCAGGCACAGTCATCACCAGCAGCATGCGGACAGTACATCACAACATCTATGCGCCCACCTGCCTTGTTAACATGCTCGTGCATTTTATTGTGAATGGCATGCAGCTCAGAAATATCAAACAATCCTTGCGCCAATCCTGATTGATTCGTCACGACCACATTGGTATAGCCCGCATGTGTAAGGCTGGCAATGGCATCCAAACTACCTGGTATGGGCACCCACTCTTCTGCGGATTTTATAAATTCATCCGAATCTTCGTTGATAACACCATCGCGATCAAGCAGGATTAACTTCACTTATGCCTCCAGCTGCAAACGCGAGATATCTGCAACTTGAGAGCAAACAATCGCGACTTTATTTAATAAGGCCAACCTATTGTTTCTTATGCTCTCATCCTCGGTCATCACCATGACCTGATCAAAAAACACATCTACTGGATCACGCAGTGCTTCAAGCATCTTGAGTGCAGTTTCATAGTCGCCATTAACCTGCAATGGCTCAACCGTTTCGATCAATTTACCCAGCTCACCATTCAGCTGCTTTTCCGCCACTTCTACAAGTAATGCTTCATCAACATTATCTTCCAGATTCTGTGCCTTGCTCTTTTTAAGAATATTCCGGATCCGCTTGTTGGCACTTGCAAGCGAGCGCGCTTCCGGCAAAGCCCGAAACTTATTGACAGCCTTAATTCGGTTGTCAAAGTCTAATGGCCGGGTTGGTTTTTTTGCCATCACCGCATCGACTACATCAAATGATATACTTTGCTCCTGATAATAGGATTTTAAGCGTTCTAATATATAGTCCAATGCCTCATTCATTTGCTCTGGCTTAGCCAGCTTGTCACCCAAATTCTGCTTTGAGAATGACAACAACTGGGATAAATCCAACTCCAGTTTATTTTCAATAATAATTCGCAACAAACCCAGAGCCGTACGCCGTAAAGCAAAGGGGTCTTTGGTGCCGGTAGGTAATTGTCCAATACCGATAATACCTGCCACGGTATCGATTTTATCAGCAATGGCCAATACCTGCCCAACCCGACTAGAGGGTGTTTTGTCACCCGCCTGTTTAGGTAAATACTGCTCTTCGATAGCGTTGCAAACCTCATTGTCTTCACCGTCCAACTCTGCATAATAGCGCCCTGCTATACCTTGCATTTTTGCAAACTCAAAGACCATTTCTGTCATTAAATCACATTTTGCCAATCTTGCAGCACGCTTGCATTTTTGCTGATCAAAACCAAGGGTTTCAGCAATATTCTCAGCCAATGCAATTAACCGCTCAGTTTTATCGTATAGGGTTCCCAATTTTTTTTGAAATACAACTTTCTTCAAAGAATCCATTCGTGATTCAAGTTTTTGCTTTTGATCTTGTTGCCAGAAAAAGCGGGCGTCTGCGAGACGGGGGCGAATCACCCGCTCATTACCTTGACGTACACTTTTTGGATTTAAAGACTCAATATTTGCCACCGTTATGAACCCAGCTTTTAAGCAGCCATCTTTTCCAAGCAACGGAAAATAACGCTGATTATCCTGCATGGTCTGTATCAGGGCTTCTTTTGGCACTTCAAGATATTCTTGCTCAAATGTACCTGCAATCGCTACAGGCCATTCCACCAGTGCGGTCACTTCATCAACCAAGCTTTCATCCATAACAGCCGTTGCATTCAACTCGTTTGCACGGTTGTTAACCTGGCGCACAATTTCAGCACGCCTGTGAGCAAAGTTTGCGATCACTTTACCTCGGTCTCTAAGCTCTTTTGCATACATTTCTGCACTCGAAATCTGCATAAACTCTGGTGCATGAAATCGGTGCCCTCGGGTACATCGACCTATTGCCAGTCCCATCACTTCACCCACCACAGATCGCTCACCATGCAACACCATAATCCAATGTACCGGGCGCAGAAACTCCACCTCCAGATCTGACCAACGCATACGTTTGGGCATTGGCATTGATGCAAGCACCTGCTCCAGCATGGCTGGTAATGTAGTGCTTAGTGTCTCACCCTTCTGCTGCGTCTTGAAGTACAACCATTCACCCTTATCCGTTGTAATGCGTTCCAGATCAGCAACTTCAACACCACAAGATTTGGCAAACCCGGTTGCAGCAGGCTTCGGATTTCCAACCTCGTCGAAGGCCATCTGCACTGCAGGGCCTCGTCGCTCTATTTCTCTGTCATCCTGACATGCTTTGACTGATTGAAAGCACACGGCTATACGCCGTGGAGTGGCATAAACTTCATAAGTGCCGGGTACAAATGCCTCATTTTCAAGTGCATCACGTAGTTGCGCTGCTAACGATTCAGCCAATGGCAATACCGAGCCAGCAGGTAGCTCTTCACAACCCAACTCAACCAACAGGCTATCCTGATCAGCCATGTTCGACCTCCTGTCGCCTGGACAGCAACGGGAAATTCAATTGCTCACGAGAGGAAAGGTAAGCCTCGGCCACTGCTCGCGACATTGTACGGACACGCAATATAAAACGCTGGCGTTCTGTTACCGAAACAGCATGCCGTGCATCGAGCAGATTAAACGTATGTGAGCCACGCAAAACATGCTCATAGGCTGGCAAAGGCAAACCCAATTCAATTAACCGGAGTGTTTCTGATTCACTGACATCAAAACTATGAAACAAGGCATCGGTATTTGCGTGTTCAAAGTTGTAAGCCGATTGCTCCACCTCATTTTGCAGGTAAATATCGCCATAGGTAACAGGACCATTGGCTGTGTATCCCCAAATTAATTCATTGATACTTTCTACACCCTGCACATACAGGGCAAGACGCTCAACACCATAGGCTAATTCACCCAGCACAGGTTTACAGACCAAACCACCGCATTGCTGAAAATAAGTGTATTGAGTCACTTCCATACCGTTAAGCCAGACTTCCCAGCCCAAGCCCCAGGCACCCAGCGTAGGAGACTCCCAATTATCTTCTACAAAGCGAATATCATGTTCCAGGGGATCTATACCAAGCACTTTCAGTGAGTCGAGATACAGCTGTTGCATATTCAGTGGCGATGGTTTCATCACAACCTGTAACTGATAATAACGTTGCGCACGCATTGGGTTCTCGCCATAACGCCCATCAGTAGGACGACGTGATGCTTGTGTGTGACAGGCGTACCAAGGCTCTGGTCCAATCGCCCGCAGGAAGGTAGAGGTATGGAATGTCCCCGCTCCAACTTCCATATCATAGGGTTCTTGCAGCAAGCAACCTTGTGCCGCCCAATACGCTTTTAAAACGGACAACATACCTTGAAACGTTTTCAATTCTTCATGTTGCTGAACAGATTTCACAACCGTCAATTCTCTCGCTTTTATTATCAAAACGCGCAATTATAGCCTGCCTGCCTGGGCAACGCAGCAAACGATTGGATCAGAGCCCTGAAAAAAATATCACTTGTTGTTAGAATAGCCGCCTTGTTGAAATATGCTCTAAAGATGACCTCTCATGCAACGTAAAGCCGTATCCCTTATTTCCGGTGGACTGGACTCCTTGCTTGCCACCAAAGTTATAATAGACCAAGGCATACACGTAGAAGGCATTAACTTTTACACCGGCTTTTGCGTCGAAGGTCATACCCATGCGATAAGAAAACAACAGCAAAAAAAACAAAAACGTAACAATGCGCTTTGGGTTGCTGAACAACTGGGGATAAAACTGCATATTATCGATATCGTCGAGGAGTATAAACAGGTCGTCATCAACCCCAAACACGGCTATGGCAAAAACCTTAACCCGTGTCTTGACTGTAAGGTTTTTATGGTATCTCGCGCTCGACAATGGATAGAAGAGAATAATTTCGATTTCATAATAACCGGAGAAGTGGTTGGTCAAAGACCCATGTCTCAACGAAAAAACACCATGCCAATCGTATCGCGAAACTCCGGCGCCCAAGACCGATTGCTACGACCTTTGTGCGCGTTGAATCTACCTGAGACACTTCCTGTACGAGAAGGTTGGGTTAAGCGGGATTCACTCTTTGGTTTTAGTGGTCGCTCACGAAAACCGCAGATGGAGCTGGCAAAAAAATATAACTTTGAAGACTACGCGCAACCGGCAGGCGGCTGCTGTTTTCTAACGGATGCTTCCTACTCAAAAAAATTACAGGATATGTGGAATCACCGAAGCAGCAGAGATTATGAGTTGGATGATATAATGCTGTTAAAAGTCGGACGACATATACGCCCCAAAGCGCATTTCAAACTGATTATTGGCCGCGAGGAAGGGGAAAATAATTTCTTAAGGGGTTATCGCAATCAATTTACACATCTGTTCGCAATCAGTCACACGGGACCGTTGGTACTTATTGAGGGTGATTTGAAAACACCGCATGATAGAGAAATCGCAGCACAGATAACCGCTCGATATGGCCACGGAAAGTTAGCCGAACACGTTGAGGTAATGCTGGTAACATCGGATAAAAAAGAAACATCCTTGCGTGTTACACCCTTGGCTGCAGACGATATGCCTCAAGCATGGATCATTTGATGGACACCATACAGGTAGATGCCCGACGCCTGTTATGCCCAATGCCGGTTATACGTCTTCAGGAGGCCACCTACAAGGCAAAAACAGATGACATCATTGAAATCGTCTGCACTGATCCAGGCACCCTGCATGATATTCCCGCGTGGTGCAGGATTAATGGGCATACGATTGAGCTACAGGAACAAATGGACGGTGATTACCACTATCACGTTAGAATCTGTGAGTAACAGGATCGCGCTTTATTGGTGCAATATGCACTGGCGACGCACCAAAACAACTCATATTAAATAACTATGCATATATAACCTGCTGTATTTCAACGTGTTTTACAAAAAAATATTTGGCACACAGCATGCTCTTAGCAAACAGAAAAGAGACTAAAAACATTATGCTTTTGGTCATCACGCTTAATTTTTAATGACTATCTAAAACCTGCAATTGTTCGAGGGAATAATACTCAAGAGTTTGAGCCTTAGAATTATTTAATTCTAAAAAAATCATACTAATGGGCAAACCCAGTGAATCCTGGCAGAAATTAGGTACTACAACCTGGGGGTTTATCCAACATGTCCGCAAGCGACGTACTAAAAACTATCAAAGACAACGAGGTGAAATATGTTGATCTTCGATTTACCGACACTCACGGAAAAGAGCAACACGTTTCCATGCCCATATCGCAAATCGATGAAGACATGTTTGAAGAAGGAAAAATGTTCGACGGCTCATCAATTGCTGGCTGGAAGGGTATCAATGCATCGGACATGATTCTTATGCCCGACCCTGACACCGCGGTAATGGACCCATTCACTGAAGACGCCACCCTCAATATTCGCTGCAATATTATTGAACCTGACACCATGCAGGGCTACAACCGTGATCCTCGTTCCATTGCGCGCCGTGCTGAGGAGTATCTGAAGCAAACTGGAATCGCTGACACGGCTTATTTTGGTCCAGAGCCGGAATTTTTTATTTTTGATGATGTCCGCTGGGGCAACGAGATGAGTGGCGCGTTCTACCGTATCGACTCCGATGAGGCCGCCTGGAATACAGGGAAAAAATATGAGGGTGGCAACATCGGTCACCGCCCTGGAATCAAAGGTGGTTATTTCCCTGTACCGCCTGTTGACTCTTCTCATGATCTACGCTCTATGATGTGCAACGTAATCGAGGAAATGGGTGTCGAAGTTGAGGTTCATCACCACGAGGTGGGTACAGCTGGCCAATGTGAGATTGGCACCAAATTTGACACATTAGTGAAGCGCGCTGATGGCGTGCAGATACTAAAATATGCCATTCACAATGTTGCTCACCAGTATGGCAAAACGGCAACCTTTATGCCTAAGCCTTTGGTCGGTGATAATGGCAGTGGCATGCATGTACACCAATCTTTAGCCAAAGATGGGGATAACCTGTTTGCCGGTGATGAATACGGTGGTCTTTCTGAAACTGCACTATTTTATATTGGCGGCATTATCAAACATGCGAAGGCTGTTAATGCTTTCACCAATGCATCCACCAATAGCTATAAACGTCTGGTACCAGGCTTTGAAGCGCCGGTAATGCTTGCTTATTCTGCGCGTAACCGATCTGCCTCAGTTCGTATCCCCTGGGTATCCAGCCCTAAAGGGCGTCGCATAGAAGTACGTTTCCCCGACCCAACCGCTAACCCTTACTTTGCCTTTACCGCATTACTAATGGCAGGTCTTGATGGAATCCAGAATAAAATCCATCCAGGAGAGGCCATGGATAAAGATCTTTATGACCTACCCCCTGAGGAAGAGGCACAAATCCCTCAAGTCGCCTTCTCGTTTGAGGAAGCATTGCAGGCACTGGATTCGGACCGTGACTTTCTTAAAGCAGGCGATGTTTTTTCCGATGATGCCATCGATGCCTATATTGCTCTGAAGATGGAAGAAGTGACTCGACTGCGTATGGCAACACACCCGGCAGAGTTTGATATGTACTACAGCGTATAGTATTTACGCTTACCGGCTTAAAAAAGGCCCTCCTTGGAGGGCTTTTTTTTGGATTGGATCAATTCCTGCTTTGAAGGTTTAATCTATTGACCAAAACCAATGAAAAGCTGATGAAAGAAATACTTCTGATAGTGCTGCTTATTCCAGCCATTGCAACTGCCGAGATTTATAAATCACTGGATAAAGATGGCAATATTGTTTTTACTGATATCCAGCCTAACGAAGACGCGAAAGCAGTTGAGTTGTTAGAGCTGAATATTAGTGAATCACCAACAAAAAAAAGATCTTCCCGCAATCTGCATCCACAAAACAGAGGCCATCTAAAGCCGTCGGTTGCGCAAAAATATCACTCGATTAAGGTGACCAAACCTGGAAATGACACTACCATTCGCAACAACGATGGCTCTGTAGTTGTTAGCGTGGACTTGCAACCAGCCCTGGCACACAGGCATGGGGATCGCTTGATTATAGAGATGGATGGCAGACGTATAAATCCAGGTGGTCGAAGCACTGTTTCCCTAAAAGATCTTGACCGAGGCTCACATACCATTGTTGCCCGAGTCGAAACTGAACTGCCTCAAACTGAACCCACGATTACAACCAGTATATTCCACCTTAAACGTCCGACAATTAAAAATTAGGCTTGCCTAACTGCGCATCTTGTCTAAGAGTCGTTCTCAATTAATTTAACTGCCCTGTCGCGCCTTGCTGAATGAAAAATGCGTACCGGCAGCGCGGTAAAATTAATTGGGAACGACCCCTGGTACTCATCGCCCGCCCTCCTTTAATCGTTATATTGGTAATGTAAAACAGTTCCAGAACAGCGTACTATGCACCAATAGTGTGCATAAAGATAAATGAGCGCACATTTTTGGCGATTTTTGAATTCTTGAATATACCACTCATCTCTATATCTAATTGTTTTTACTGATTTTTTACTAACCGTTCGCGCACTACAACACCTTGTTATGCGTGGTTTGTTTTTTGCACTAGCAGTGATCATGAATGTAGGGCAACCAAGTAGTTCCGACGTACCCAAGGCAATCCTGGAACAACAAACAACTGCAGTAATCTGCTTAAATGCCAAGTTTCGTGTGAGTTACATGAACAACGCGGCTGAAATCCTGTTCGCCGTTACTGCACATAAGGCAGTAGGCTTACCGCTTGATTGTCTCGCCAGTTTTACACCTGGTTTTATCTCACGGCTTCACGATGCCTTTGATCAAGAGCGTTATCACACTGAAAGAGAAGTATCATTTATCAGAGCAGGTGTGACTGCTCCTAAGGTGGATTGCACCATATCACCCATTCAATCTGAAAATAACAAGCGTTGTTTGCTACTTGAGTTACACGACATTGATCAACGAATAAAGGCTGCAAAGGAAAGCGCCATGCTTAGTCAGCAAGAGAGTTCAAGGCATCTGCTACGAGGTCTTGCGCACGAAATTAAAAATCCCCTGGGCGGTCTTCGCGGCGCAGCGCAGCTACTCGAAGGTGAGCTGGAAGATGAGTCGTTACATGAGTACACAGGCATTATTATCAGAGAGGCGGACAGACTACACCAGCTTATTGATCGCATGTTGGGCCCGCACGCATTACCCAAGCCTCAAGTCGTGAATGTCCATGAAATATTAGAGTATGTTCGCACGTTGACACAGGCCGAAGCCCCAGAAACTGTATCGTTCAAAACTGATTACGACCCAAGCATTCCGGAGTTTAGTGCTGACAGAGACCATTTTATTCAGGTATTTCTAAATATAACCGGCAATGCTTTGCAAGCGTTGCAAGGCAAAGGCAGCATTACTTTTTGCACCCGTGTCGCTCGTTATGTCAGCATTGGCAGCAGGCTCCATAAATTGGTAGGCATCTTTAAAGTCATTGATAACGGACCCGGCATTCCTGAAGCCCTGCGTGATTCATTATTTTACCCCATGACAACCGGGCGTGTTGATGGCACCGGACTTGGTCTATCCATTGCTCAATCACTCATCAATCAGCAAGGCGGAATAATTGAATATCAGAGTACAACAGGTAACACAGAATTTTCAGTTACCGTTCCTTTGGAGGTAGGCGATGACAGCTGAACAGATTTGGATTATTGATGATGATGAATCAATTCGCTGGGTACTCGATAAAGCGTTTCAGAAGACATCCATGCAGGCGCATTGCTATACAAACGCGGATGAAGTTATTCGATCCCTACAAACAGGCACTGAGCTGCCCGCCGTAATCATCAGCGATATTCGTATGCCGGGAACAGACGGCTTAAAATTTTTAGATAAAATAAGTCATGAACACCCTCATCTACCCATCATTATCATGACAGCTCATTCCGATCTGGACAGCGCAGTATCTGCCTATGAAGGCGGAGCATTTGAATATATAGCCAAACCGTTCGATGTAGATGAGCTTGTCCAGCTTGTCGAGCGCGCCTGCAAAACCAATCAATCAGAAAATACAGGCAATCACAGAGCCAACGAATCACTACAACAAACGCCTGAGTTGATTGGCACTGCGCCTGCCATGCAAACAGTATTCAGGGCCATCGGTCGCCTTGCACGTTCCAAAATTGCAGTATTGATTAATGGTGAATCAGGTTCGGGTAAAGAGCTGATTGCCCATGCCTTGCATCGACATAGCCCGCGGGCAAAGAGCGAATTTGTTGCGCTGAATATGGCTGCTATTCCTCAGGAGCTTATGGAATCCGAGCTGTTTGGGCATGAAAAAGGCGCTTTTACAGGCGCCCAAACCATGCGTATTGGCCGCTTCGAGCAGGCAAATGAAGGCACCCTGTTTCTGGACGAAATTGGGGATATGCCAGCCCTGCTACAAACCCGTTTGTTACGTGTTCTGGCAGACGGACAATTCTATCGAGTCGGGGGGCATAATCTGGTTAAGGTGGATGTCCGCATAATCGCCGCCACCCACCAAAACCTGGAACAGCTTGTAGCAGAAAATCGTTTCCGGGAAGATTTGTTCCATCGTTTGAATGTTATTCGGATTCATGCACCATCACTGCGTGAACGAAGGCAAGACATCCCACTGCTACTAAAACATTTTCTCAACTCTGCAGCGAAAGAACTCGGCGTAAAAGTTAAAACGTTTTCCACTGATTTTGAGCAGTACATGACCATGTTGGATTGGCCTGGTAACGTGCGCCAGTTACAAAATACGGCACGCTGGTTAACCGTTATGGCCAGTGGCAAGGAACTAAAAATTGGCGATCTGCCAAAAGAATTGTTAGATGAAAGTACGCCAAAACATGAAGACTGGGGAGTAGAACTTGGCTTATGGGCCAATAAAGAACTCCTGCGCGGAAAGAGCAACCTGCTATCAGTTGCTACTCCTGTCTTCGAGAGAACTTTAATCAATTGTGCAATGGAAAAATCCCGCAACAAACGACTGGATGCTGCAAAACTCCTTGGCTGGGGCCGAAACACACTTACCCGAAAAATTCAAGAGCTCGGGATGGAAGACGAATTTTAGTATTTTACTAACGGATCACTCAATATAGACTCCTGCACAATCTCTGTACTCATCCTCGACCTTCCAATGACCATTTACCGTGCAATTTAAGGCTGAATCAGCATGCACTCGAAACAATCCACTACCTGGCAGACCATCATCGAGCTTGGTATCAACCTCAAACAATACGGATGAAGGTATCTTTCCTCCTGTGTAAAACTCATTACTTTGGCCACTGGCGCTTTCAGCTTTTTTTGTATAGGTAATTTTGTAAAATCCATAGTATGGATTCTGCGGACAAGTTGCAGAAGAACAATCAGTATTGTCTAAATTACCAACGCTGGCACTGTCACCGTCGAAGGCGCCTGAAATAAAGCCCGTTGTCGCCAAGTGCTCCCAGACACTGGCAATCTCTTGTTTTGTGTCTATACCTCCATCACCGTCACCCGACTTTGAAGCAGCGCTGATATTTACCGCGGCGTCAGGGTAGTCACCGGGCAATGCGTGAAAACGATCCTGGAATCCATACCATGATGCACGAATTCCATTTATGTCATTTAGTATAGATCTTACCCGGGCACTGTCGATTAACACCTGCCCCTTTAAGACACCGCCTAGAATAAGCCCGACAATAACGAGTACAATAGAAATTTCAACGAGCGTAAATCCTTGCTGTGGTTTCATGATCAAGCCTCCGTGCCTGAGTTTAAATAAGTTTTGCGTGTATCCGAACCCTCAACTCCACGACGCCATGAAGCGCATTGAAATCACAGATTCAGGTTGTGCCTAAGCATACGAATAATGTGATGCCATTGGCAATCAATCACAGTAAAAATGAGAACGGGTTCACACTAAAGGTATTATCTGCGAGCAATTGCTTCATACTAAAGAGAACGGTAATTAAATTAAACAGGCGATAACCGAACCGCACAATACTTGACTTCAGCAATTTTTGCTTCCGGATCCAAGGCTGCATTTGTCAGTTCATTGGCCGCTGCCTCGAAATAGCAAAAAGGCATAAATACAGTACCCGCAAGTGTGTCATCACTAATTCTAACTTTCAGTTTTATCTGTCCCCGACGGGTTTCCAGATTCACCATGGCCCCGGCATCCAGCGCAAATTTTAGTGCATCTCGTGTATTTACTGACACCCAGGGATCCGGCTCCAAGGTATTCAACACATGTGAACGCCTCGTCATACTACCTGTGTGCCAATGTTCCAACTGCCGACCTGTAACCAGGATAATCGGATAGTCCTCGTCTGGTTGCTCATTAGGGGGCACTATGTCAGCCGGTACTAATTTTGCCCGGCCACTTTCCGTCGGATATTGTTTTTCAAAAAGCACAACTTGACCTGGATCACCTTCTTCATGGCAGGGATAAGTAACACCCTCCTCCTGCAGTCTCTGCCAGGTAATGCCTGCGATAGAATCCATTGCCAGGCGCATTTCGTTAAAAATCTCTTCTGGACCGGAATATTGCCAGTCCAGCCCTAGCCGTTTAGCGATTTCCTGAATTATCCACCAATCCTGCTGCGCCTCACCCGGTGGCTTTACTGCCTGTCTGCCCATTTGCACAGTGCGGTCTGAATTAATGTAAGTGCCCGTTTTCTCGGCGTTTGCGGTTGCAGGCAATACCACGTCGGCATAAAAGGCGGTTTCAGTCAGAAACAAATCCTGCACCACCAGGTGTTGCAGCTTTGCCAGTGCAGTACGTGCGTGCAATACATCTGGATCTGACATTGCCGGGTTCTCGCCCTCGATATACATCCCTCTAACAGTGCCGGAATAAGCGTGATTAATCATCTCCACAGTGGTTAATCCAATGGTCTCATCCAAATTGTCAACGCCCCATAACGTTGCGAACCGCTGTTGTATTGCCTTATCGTCAACACGCTGATAATCAGGAAAGACCATGGGAATTAGCCCTACATCCGAGGCTCCCTGTACATTATTCTGTCCGCGCAAGGGATGCAATCCTGTACCTGGACGCCCGATCTGGCCTGAAATCAGACAGAGGGAGATAAGGCAGCGAGCGTTGTCTGTACCATGAACATGTTGTGAAATCCCCATTCCCCATAGAATCATAGCTCTTTGAGCCTTGGCATAGAGACGTGAAATTTCACGAATCTTATCAGCCGCTATGCCACATATGGGCGCCATTTTCTCGGGTGCATAATCCTGCAAATGCGTACTGAGTTGCTCATACTGTTCTGTATATGTGTCAACGTAGGTTTGATCCACCAAACCTTCATTGACAATAACATTCATCATTGCATTGAGTAATGCAACATCGGAAGCCGGATTAAACTGAATAAAATGTGTAGCATGGCGGACTAAATCAGAACCACGCGGATCCATCAATATAAGCTGAGTGCCGCGCTTAATAGCATTCTTCATCCATGTTGCGCCAACCGGATGATTAACCGTAGGACAGGCGCCAATAATAATGATCACATCAGCTTTTGTAACGTCTTTCATGGGATTGGAAACTGCGCCGGACCCAATACCTTCGAGTAACGCAGTCACTGAGGAGGCATGGCAGAGTCGCGTGCAATGATCTACATTGTTTGTTCCAAATCCTGTACGTATGAGTTTCTGGAATAGATAGGCCTCTTCACAGCTGCCTTTCGCTGACCCGAGTCCGGCCAATGCATCCTTACCTTCGTTTTGCAGAATATCGTTAAAACCTTTGGCAGCAAAATCCAACGCCTCATCCCAAGTGGCTTCACGAAAAATTGCCAGTGGATTGGACGGATCAAAATTTAAATCTGCAGATTTTGCAACGTCACTACGCCGTATCAACGGTTTTGTCAGGCGCTCTGGATGATTAATATAATCAAAACCGTAGCGCCCTTTTACACACAATCGACCGTCATTTGCCGGCCCTTTACGTCCATTCACATGTAATATTCTGTTATCTTTTACAGAATAAGTCAGCAGACAACCCACACCACAATAAGGACAGACCGAATCGATTTTTGCATCGGGTACTATCAACCCTACCTCATCTGCCGGCATTAGCGCACCTGTGGGACAGGCTTGCACACATTCGCCGCAAGCCACACAAGTGCTCACAGCCAAAGAATCCTGCATATCAAAAACTATTTTTGTCTCATGGCCACGGCTGCCAAGGCCGATAACATCATTAACCTGAACGTCCCTGCAAGCACGCAGGCAACGTGTGCAATGTATACAGGCATCCAGATTAACAGAAATTGCCGGATGAGAAGTATCATTGCTCACTTTTTTACGCGACTTGAAGCGAGACGGGGCAATATCAAGTTTGTTTACCCATACTTGCAATTCATTATCAATAGCATATTGTTTTTCAGGCATATCAGACATTAACAGCTCTAATACCATTGCCTGTGCCTTTGCAGCACGCGAACTTGTGCTACTGACCTTCATGCCTGCATCGGGTTTTCGACAGCAAGAGGCGGCCAGCCCCTTCTCTGCGTCTATTTCCACCATACAGGCCCGGCAGTTGCCTACTTCAGCCAAACCTTCCTTATAGCATAGATGCGGTATTTCAATACCGCTGCGTTGTGCAGCATTAAGAATGGTTTCGTCTGCATACGCATTTATAGCCTGCCCGTTAAGGACAAAATCAACGCAATCGTTATTCATTGATTTATCTCCTGCGGAAAGTAGCGCATGACGCATTGCATGGGATTGGCCGCCGCCTGACCAAGACCGCAAATGGACGCATCCTGCATAACTGTAGCTAATTCCTGCATTAACTGCGAATCCCATTTTCCCGATTGCATCAGCTCAACCGCTTTCACTGTGCCCACTCGACAAGGCGTGCACTGACCACACGACTCATGTTGAAAAAATCGCATGGCATTTAATGCAGCCTTGGACACCGAGTCTTTTTCCGATAATACAATAATAGCCGCCGATCCGATAAAACATCCATGTTCGTTTAGTGTGTCAAAGTCCAATGGAATATCGGCCATGTTGGCCGGCAAAATACCGCCCGAAGCACCACCCGGGAAAAACGCATACAGATCATGGTCGCCCTGCATGCCACCACAGTATTCATCGATAAGTTCAGCTAAGGTGATGCCTGCAGGCGCGAGATGCACCCCTGGCTTATTCACTCGTCCACTAACAGAGAAAGAACGTAACCCTTTTCGATCTCGTCGACCCTGGGAACTAAACCAATCCGCACTTTTTTCGATAATATCGCATATCCAAAAAAGAGACTCCATATTATGTTCAAGTGTAGGTCGCCCGAACAGGCCCACTTGTGCAACAAAAGGCGGTCGCAAGCGTGGCATACCTCGCTTGCCCTCGATTGATTCGATCATCGCGGACTCCTCGCCGCAAATGTAGGCACCTGCACCACGACGTAGCTCTATTATCGGTATGTTTTGTGAGAAGTGTTTTTGCAGCACAATGAGTTCGTTACGCAATAATTTGCGCACGCCTGTATATTCATCTCGAATATAAATGTATATTTTGCTGATTCCAACAACCTTGGCCGCAATCAGCATGCCTTCGAAAAAACGGTGCGGGTCACTCTCCAGATAAAATCGGTCTTTAAACGTGCCCGGCTCACCTTCATCAATATTAACTGCCATCAGCCTTGGTGCGTCTTGATCGCGGACAATCCGCCACTTTCGCCCAACAGGAAAACCGGCACCACCGAGACCTCGTAAGCCCGAACTCTCCAGCTCTGACAGTACACTGTCAAGACTTACGTCCCCACTGAGTACCTGTTGATAGAGCTGATAACCACCTTGTGACAGGTATTGATCAAATCGAATCGCTTTATCGGGTACTGCATCAACGGTATTGCCCGTATTGATTTCATGATCAATTTTTTCCGTCGTTGCGTGAGGTACAGGTAGTGAACCAACAACAGCCACTGGCGCCGAATCACACCGACCAACACAAGGTACACGCTGCAAACGAATATCACGACCTTCCAGGGTTTTTTCAAGTCGCACAAATAACGCCTTCGCGCCGGCCATTTCACAGCTTATTGAATCACAAATACGAACCGTTAGTTCAGGTGGGTAGGATTGCCCCTCACGGACAATATCAAAGTGGTGATAAAAGCTTGCGACTTCATATACTTCAGTCTGGCTGATACATAATATCGACGCCAGCGCATGAAGATGTTCAACCGGCAGACAACGAAAATGATCTTGAATACGGTGCAGATATTCGATCAGTAGATCACGTTGTAACGGCATGCCTTGAATGAGGGACTTAACATTCTCGACTGCCGAGTCACTTAGTACACGACCCCGAACACGCTGTATCTTATTCATAGAACTCACCCTCTGCAGTGGCTATTTTACCTGATACCGAAACGCTGCAAGTATTAATATTCACAATGTACAAACGCTTGCAGCGTTTTTGGTAATAGCTCAAATTCAACTTGATTTATGGCACTCAATAAATCAAGTCTTTCACCTACGCAGGGCTTTTTCATGAAAAGCCAGGTGCTCTCCAATATAAGTCGCTATAAAATGATAGCTGTGATCATAACCATCTTGCATTCTCAGTGTCACTGGAAAATCCTGCTTTTCACAAGCCGCCTGGAGATTCTGTGGGTATAACTGATCGGCCAAAAATTCATCACCCAGGCCATGATCAATCAGCACAGGGACTCTTTCTGTACCTGCATTTACCAAAGAAGTTGCATCGTAGGCTTCCCACAGGGCCTTGTCATCTCCTAGATAGGCGCTAAAGCAACCTTGCCCCCAGCCACAATTAACGGGGTTACAGATGGGTGCAAATGCAGATACCGAACGATACATCCCCGGGTTTTTAAATCCACAGATCAGTGCGCCGTGTCCGCCCATAGAATGCCCGGAAATAGAACGTACACCCTTGATAACTGGAAAATTAGCTTCGACCAATTCAACCAGCTCCTGAGTAACGTAGTCATACATATGATAATTTTTTACCCATGGCTCTTGCACAGCATTGACATAAAAACCTGCGCCTTTGCCCAGATCATAACGATCCTTGGCATCTGGAACATCATCCCCCCGCGGACTGGTATCAGGAATTATTAAAGCCAGTCCTAATTCTGATGCATAACGCTGCGCACCCGCTTTGGTTCGAAAATTATCGTCTGTGCAGGTTAACCCAGACAGCCAGTAAACAGCCGGAACCGCTTCTTTTTCAGCCAGTGGCGGTAGATAGACAGAAAATGTCATCTCACAATGGCAGGACGTGGAGGTGTGCGTATACTGTTTTAGCCACCCCCCAAACTCTTTTACAGATTCAATTTCTTGCATGGGAAAATCTCAAAAAATAATAACTGAACGAATGCTCTTACCTTCGTGCATCAGATCGAAAGCCTTGTTAATATCCTCCAGACCCATGGTATGAGTCACCATCGCATCCAGCTGAATATCACCACTCATGTATCGATCAACATAGCCTGGCAATTCACTGCGCCCTTTTACGCCACCAAAAGCTGTACCTTTCCAGGTTCGCCCTGTTACCAATTGGAATGGGCGTGTGCTGATCTCTTGTCCGGCACCTGCTACGCCTATAATGGTAGAGACACCCCAACCACTATGGCAACACTCCAGTGCCTCACGCATAACGTGAATATTTCCAATACATTCAAACGAGTAATCCACACCACCATTGGTCATTTCAACGATTGCTTCAGTTGTTGATCCACTGAGTTCTTTAGGATTAACAAAATCAGTTGCCCCTAGAGACTTGGCAATATCCCACTTACTGTCATTAATGTCTACTGCAATAATACGCCCGGCTTTGGCCATAACAGCGCCTTGAATGCAGGACAAGCCAATGCCACCCAGACCAAAAACGGCAACTGTAGAACCGGGTTCAACCTTTGCTGTATTGAGCACAGCACCTATGCCTGTAGTGACACCGCAACCGAGTAAACAAATTTTGTCCAAAGGCGCTTCTTTATTAACTTTGGCCAATGCAATTTCAGGTACAACCGTATACTCAGAAAAAGTTGAGCAACCCATATAGTGATAGATATCTTTGCCATTCTGCGAAAACCGGCGAGTTCCATCAGGCATATACCCTGTCCAAACTGTGCCGGCAATTGACTGACAAAGATTGGTTTTGTCTGAATGACAATATTCACAATCCCCGCACTCGGGAATATAGAGTGGAATAACATGATCGCCTGGTTTGAGATCTTTTACCCCAGGACCACATTCAACCACTTCACACCCGCCTTCGTGACCCAGAACCGCAGGGAAAACACCCTCGGGGTCATCACCTGATAAGGTGAAAGCGTCAGTATGACAAACCCCAGAGGCAATTACTTTTAACAGTACCTCGCCCTCACGTGGACCCGCCACCTCAATCTCTTCTATTTCTAGAGGTTTTTTCGCCTCCCATGCTACTGCTGCTTTACATTTCATTTAATTTTTTCTCCTGCTCTTAACTTGATCGGATTGACGGCTTGTGCTGAATCCACCCGCAAACTCATCGCTCGGGATCGCGGTCATGTAATGGGAAGCATTCATTTGAACGCTACTCATTAGTTTATCTCTAGACCGATTAACAAAGTGGATGACTGTTTGTGAATACGTTCTACAGGTAGTGCATGGAATAAATTACACCGCTTCGCATACCTTTATTTCAGTAGAATAATATGCCCTACAAGCGAGTCTTGTACAGTATATTTCGTGTTTCACTAACTCTAAATATTGCTAATTCCAGCCTCGATGACATTCTCGGTTATTTTAATTACCCTCTAACCTCAACCTTAGAACACACTACTCTGATTCAGCGAAATAAGCGGATCGTTTTGCATTCTTTTATCTCTTAATGATAAGGTATGATAAAATAGAATGAATGTTCATTCCTGTCAATTGAAAAATGGCATTTGATTCAGAAAGGTACAGGTTATGCCCTATTTAAAGAGAGAGCCGCCCAATCCGGAACCACTGGACTGCAAAATACTAACTGCGGCATTGGATCTATTTGTCAGTCACGGCTACCACAGTGTATCTGTACATGAAATCCAAAAACAAGCCAAAGTGAGTATTGGCTCAATCTACAACTATTTTGGAGGCAAAGAAGGGATTGCTGACGCACTCTATAAGCATATTCTCAAAGAGCTTGATGAATTAATTGATCATATCACTACTGAAGTTGAATCACCTTCAGAACAATGTAAGGAGATTATACGGCAGTTATTTATCCACACTGAAACTCATCAGAACATCATCGCTTTTGTCTTCCATGCAAAACATACCGAGTTTTTACCTAAAGACCCGACAACCTGTAACGCCTTGGCATTTAAAAAGCTACAAAAAGTAGTTCGTAGTGCGATCAACTATGGTGAATTTGTAAATGTTGATTCCTGGGTTGCCACGTCCAGTATTTTTGGCGGCGCCATTAGAATGATCCAGTTACGACTCGACGGTGTAATAGAAAATCCGTTACCAGGATATTATGATGCAGTGATTGAAGCAGCTTGGCTAGGTTTGCAAATACCCCCATCGCAAATACCCTTTGTACCTAAAACCGCAACGCTATAACGCTAACGATTAAGATATAAATACAACTATGGGTTAGTTCGCTATCATTGGTTCTGCCAAAGAAAATCCCCAAATGACCGACTGCCTTCTCCGGTTTTTATTGTTTCTATCTCTATTGCTGCTTCTGTGTCAACCACCGACAGCGATCCGTCCAGCCAGTTTACTACATAAAGCTTCTTACCATCAGCGCTAATCGCCAACCCTTCAGGGTATTCACCTACATCAATCTCTCCAATTGCTTCCAGCGTTTCGCTATTTACGATGGAAACGGTGTCTTGTAATTGATTTGAGACATACACCAGCGGCTTCTTTGGATGAACAGCGATACAGTAAGGAGATTCTCCAACAGCTATAGATTTGATCAGCCTGCCTGTTTCGATATTTATAACCGATAACGTATTTGAGACTACATCAGCGCTGTAGAGTCTGCGGCGCTCCACATCCACAGCGAGTCCAAATGGATGTTGACCAACACGAATACGCTTTAGCAGTACATTTTTGTCCAGATCAAAAACAACAATCTCATTTTTGTCTCTCTCGGCAAGAAAAAGTTGATTGCTTTGGCTATCGATTGCAAGTCCGGCTGGAGGTGTATCAAGTAACCAGGAATCAACAGCTTTCAATGTTTTGGTATCATAAACAATCAATTTCTTTGCGTACCAGTCAGAAACGAAGAGTTTTCTTCCATTGGGGTGGACAAGCAAACCTACAGCGCCTTGCTCTACAGGAAATGAGGAAACAAGGTCAAAGGAATGCAAATCGACAATAGAAACCCTGCCTATTTCCGGGCGCGATATATAGGCTCTGAAATTAAGAGGATCGAGCGTGATACCCACTGGCTTACCGTTCAAGGGGATTTTCTTTACGATCGTTGAATCGGATAAATCTACCACCGATATATCATCGCCACCTTGATTTGTTATTAAAGCAAACGGTGCCGCAAAAACGGATTGACACAGATAAAAACTGATTATACCAATAACAAATAAAATACACGAGTTAGATCTGAGCACAGGCTATACCTAGTGTCATTGTGCTGTAAGCGGCTACTGACTTTTTTCCATTAAATTTTTAAGCGCATCCAACCCAACATTATACAACCCTGTAACAGCTGCAATAGCCGCTTCGTCGTTTAGTTCCGGTGGTGGATTATTATTGGGAAAACCCCGGTAAAAAGCGCCTTTCCAGCTCACCACACTTCCACCATTGCCATTATCTTTGACAATAATAGTGGAACTGTAGTTGTTTACTGGCAGTACCGCAACATCTCCCTTAATAATCTTATATTTGAGTATCATTTTTTTTTCTTTTATCGATTTAAGCACCTCTTGAATAGTCGTACCACCAACAGTCAATTCACGGATCGCACCTGCCTCACTATTTTTACCGCTAATAATTTCACACTTCTCAACCGGCGGCAGCCATTTATCAAGCGCCGAAAAATCACCAACGATGGCCCACACTTTATCGGGGCTTGCGTTAATATCCCTGTCGATCTGAACTTTTTGCCGAGAGGGTCCATGTGCAAAAACCAATGATGAAACCAACAACAACGTTATAAAGGGTAATAAGTTTAATTTCACAGACACATACCTTTTTTGTTAATTTATACTATTACTAAGGAGAACGATGATCTTCTTAGTTTTAATCATCATCGTCCTTCTTATTCTCACCTTCCCGCTCGATTGGGCTAACCAGTGGCACATGGTATTCCTGCAGAATGGTTTTTATTTCAGTGCGCTTCTTATCAATGAGGTTATTCAGAACGCTCGCCAATTCTCCATTAGGAAAGTGCACACCCATCGCAATTGCATAATCCATAACGAGGCCTTTGGAACGGTCAGATTCTATCGGAATAATGACGATCTCATGATCAGTGGTTTTTCGTTTCAACTCACCTGCCAGCGGCCCCCACAATACGGCCATGTCTATTTTACCCGCTAGCAGATCCTTACCTTCGAGCTCGCCAGGTGCAATATTCGGATCACCCAATTGGGCAACGTATGGTTTTATTTGCTCTAACAAGCCATTATTTGAAAGCCACTTTACACCCGGGTTGCGCTCATGCATACCGATACGGATTTTATCTCTTCTTTGCGCAGGCAGATTAACAACATCAATTGAGGTTTTTACGTCATCAAATCCTCTGCCTGCCACATAAACCAATGCATAAGTGGATCGATACCAGGGCTTGGTCGGTTTAACCAACTCATACCCTGCAGGTACACCCATCACAATATCGCACAGAGAATTACCACTATCATCACGTTTACGCAGGGTATTTCTAATAAATCCCAAGCGTTGCGGAAACCAGTAATACTCAACTACCAGCCCAAGCTCATCAGCAAACAGCTTTGCTACGCGATTTTCAAACCCATCCTTGTTTTTACTCGACATCGGCAGGTAATTACCGTCTGCGCATACTTTAAAATTTTCGGGTTTTTCTGCTGCTGCAAGTCCGGTGAAAATTAAGGCATTGCTGAGTAATGCAGCTTGCATTATTGTGAGTAAATTTCTGATCATTTTAGTATATCTCTCTTAATAATCTAAATCATCTTCCTCTTTTCCATTTCCTTCTTAAGCTTCTTTAGCAGCCCCTTTGCTGGCTTCAGGGAACCATCCGCTTCAATGGCCTCTTTGTACTGATCAAAAATTTCAGCCATATTCTCTGGGTTGCCAACCACTATACCGCCACCCATCCTTGCTCCCCAATGCGGCGTGCATTTATACATATGAACCCCAGATTGCTCCGTCACTGTATAGGTGTAATTTTCACCCATCGGAGACAACATTTTCACGGCCCCTTCCGGCATCATGCTATCAATCGATTCGACCAAATGAGCCGGCATATTTGTCCAGGTTACTGTATCTCCCGGTTGAACGAAAATAAACAAGGGTACAAATTTTACGCCTACTGCCTCCACTTCATGTTCTTCAGCATAAAGCAGGGGTGTCAAGGTGAACAAATAAACGCTAATAAGCAATAACATTTTTCTCATACTTAATATTCCTTCCTCAATTGTAGAATGGCTTTAATCTGAATAAATCTGTTAAACATAGTAATAGTAAACAAAGCGCAGATGGATCACATGACGAAACTCAAAATATTATGAAAAAGGCTTTATATTCTATACATCAGGCACTCGCTACGGGCTTAACTGATATATTCAGGATCATACTAATCAACTCGAATAAAGATAACAATAGGAAGTTATCTTAAACCCAAAAAGCACGATAATACAACCTAAAGATCAAACCGTCGGATAACATTAAGTTGCTATTGCTGTATTATCGGGCAAAAAAAAGCCCGGGTAATTCCGGGCATGGAAGAGGAAAATTACTTATTATTATATTGCATTGGGTAAAACATATACCCAGGTGTTTAGTGCTTAGCTTAGTTGGGCAAAGCAAAAACAGTCATGGTTCCACCTAGCTGTGTGTAGTTGGAAAGCTTCTTATAAGCACCCACTGCACCAAGGCCATCAGTATCATTTTCAAGCCCGGCAGCCATACCTATACCGGCCCATCCGCCGACACCTGAGAGGACACCAATATACTGTTTACCCTTGTATTCCCAAGTATTGACGTTACCAATAATGCCAGAAGGCGTCTTGAACTTGTAAAGCTCTTTTCCAGTCTCAGCATCAACAGCCTTTAAATACCCTTCGAGCGTACCATAGAATACGATGTCGCCATCGGTTGCCAAGGCACCACTCCAAACTGAGAAACGCTCAGGCAATGACCATTTGATTTTACCACTAATATTATCCCAGGCAATGAAGTTACCAAGGTTATTCGTGCCATCACCTGTCACCTTACCAGCTGGGAACATACTCAAAGTCGCGCCTACATAGGGCTGACCTGCAACATATTCAACTTCGAAAGGCTCATAGTTCATGCATACATGGTTGGTAGGCACATAGAAGGTTTGTGTTTTCGGAGAATAAGCCGCTGGCTGCTGGTCTTTACTACCCAATGCAGCAGGACAAATATTCTCAGAATTTACGTCTTCTCCATTGAGATGGGTACTGTATGCCGCAACAACTTGTGGTCGCCCAGTTTCCATATCAACATGTGTAGCCCAATTCACAGAGGGATCATACTTTTCAGCCGTAAGCAACTCACCTGTAATACGATCAAGAGTGTAACCAAAACCGTTACGATCAAAGTGAGTCAATAACTTTCGAGCCTTGCCGTCGATTTCCTGATCGGTCAGAATCATCTCGTTAATACCATCAAAATCCCACTCATCATGAGGCGTCATCTGATAGAACCATTTCGCCATGCCGGTATCTGCATCCCTTGCCATAATGGTCATAGACCATTTGTTGTCGCCAGGACGAACGACCGGATTCCAGGTCGAAGGGTTTCCAGTACCGTAATAAACGAGGTTCTCTTCCGGATCAAATGAATACCAACCCCATGTAGTGCCACCACCTATTTTCCACTGATCGCCCTTCCAGCTTTTAAGGCTGGAGTCTTTACCAATAGGCTTCATCATTGCGGTTGTTTTTTCAGGATCAATCAGCATTTCATCATCTGGACCTGTACTGAACGCTTTCCAGGCAAGCTTGCCGTCACTGATGTTGTAAGCCGCTAAAAATCCTCGTACACCGTATTCACCACCACTGATGCCGGTATATATTTTGTCGCCATAGACAACAGGTGCATTGGTGTTGGTTTCACCTTTTTTTGGATCACCGTTTTTAGTACTCCAGACAGCCTCGCCTGTCTTGGCGTCCAGTGCAACCAGTGTAGTATCTGCTTGCTGTAGAAATACCTTGCCATCAGCGTAGGCCAAACCGCGGTTAACAGTGTCGCAACACATTACTGGAATTGTCTCGTCACCATTTTGCTTGGGTTCATAAATCCAATTAAGCGTCTGATCTTCCAGACTCATTGAAAAGACCTTATTTGGAAACGCAGAATGGACATAGAGGGTATCACCAATCACCAGTGGACCACCTTCATGCCCGCGTAGAACGCCAGTTGAAAAAGTGTAGGCGACTTGAAGTCCACCCACAGTATCTTTATTGATTTCATTTAGCTTACTGTAGCGCTGTCCATAATAATCACCACCCCAGGTAACCCAGTTCGCAGGGTTTGCAATTGCCTCTTTCACACTATCGTTGGCAATAGCTAGTCCGGGTATAGCAATGATTGCAGCGGCCACAACAGCCGTTATATGTTTCTTCATTTTTTCCCCTTTCAGATAATTGTTAATTATATTGTTAAGATTTTAATCTTTGCAGCGCTACCCATCAGGACATAGCCAGCACTTAGTAATGCAATCAGCAAGTATTATTCCATAAGGCAAAAAACGAAGATTTCTTACCCAACTGTCTATTACAAGAAAAAAGGAATTTATCCCTGCCACTGGAAAGTATACTCTACCTTATATGGATAAAGTTAATTTACTTTTATTCCAATGACTTAACGAAAGTCCAAACGCAACAAGGTAACTTTAGCGAGCGTTTAATTAAGTACGAACATTAGACTATTATAATATATAAATATAACCCTTTACTTTAACCCTAATATTCAACGTTCATTAGTGTTACACACATTATCAGATCTGTGCTGTTATGACACACATCTCCACCATAACTTCGACCTGTTTTAAACTAAGGTAAGCCCTATGTAACGAGTAATATTATAATGAACAAAAAAAATACCAAACATAATATCTACCTGAGCAAGCTCATCATACTTGTAGTAATGTCGCTGGCAATAACCTCACATGGCCTTGCTACCGGATCAGAAAATCAATGCCATTCTTCGGCCGTAGACGTTAAAGAGGTTGCTGATGGTATTTTTGTCCGTCAAGGCCACGATGAAGTTGCATTTGAGGGACACAATATCGCTAATATTGGTTTTATTGTTGGCGATAAGTGTGTAGCTGTTATCGACACAGGTGGTAGTAGAGACGAGGGTGAGCAAATAAAATGCACCATCGTAAACAAAACTTCACTGCCCATCTGTTATGTAATAAACACGCATGTTCATGCAGATCACGTATTAGGCAATAGTGCTTTCGATTCACCAGACATAACATTTGTAGGCCATAGAAATTTACCAACAGCCGTTGCATTAGCGGCTCCGATTTATGCACAAAGGGCCAGTGTGTTTGAAAAACGCAAAGTATCACCCTCTGAGCTAACGCCACCTTCACTACTGGTAAAAGACCAACTTAGTCTGGACCTTGGTGGACGGGAACTTTTCCTTTTCGCTCATAATAAAGCCCATACTAACAACGATTTGAGTATTCTAGACTCAAAGACCTCAGCTTTATGGCTTTCTGACTTGCTCTTTATGACCCATACCCCGGTTATTTCAGGAAGCATCAAGGGCTGGCTCCAAACCCTATCTAACCTAAAAGAGAAAAAAGTAAGCACGGTGATACCGGGGCACGGGCCAACATCCGCCGATTGGCCCACAGCGGCGGCAGTACTGATAGATTACCTGGAAAATGTAAAATCTGAAGTTAAACAGGCGATCGCTGATGGCACTTCACTAGTGGAAGTACAGGAAAACCTTATGCAGGAGAATGCCTGGGGTTGGAAACTTTATGAAGAATTTCGCAGACGCAATATAATTAATGCCTATGCGGAACTTGAATGGGATGATTAAGTCCAAGTAGTTGGATAATATTATTTAGAAAATTTAATTTTTACGAGGCACGCTATGTCTAAAGCAAGATTTACTACACAGTTTCGATTTTTTGCTGTTTGCACTACTTTGTTATTTAGCATCGGAAATTGGGCGATTGCAGCCAACCAATCTGAGTTAGGCCGTTGGGAAAGTGGATTAAAGCAAGCCTATTTTGGTGAAAGGGAAATTGCGGATGGTGCAGCATTTATTAAAATTGAAGCACCAAAACGTGCTGAAGATCCAGCGCTTGTCCCGCTAAAAATCATTACCAACATACCCCAGACAAGTGAACGTTATATTAAAAACATGACATTGATCGTGGACAATAATCCTGACCCCAGGGCCGGTATATTTCATTTCACACCGGAGAGTGGAAAAGCTGACCTGGAAGTTCGAATTCGAGTGGATCAGTACTCCGATGTACGTGCAATAGCAGAAACAAATGATGGAAAGCTATACATGGTCAGCCGCTATGTTAAAGGCAGTGGCGGTTGTTCTGCACCCGCCGCCGGTGATCTGGAAGCAGCCCGGGCACGCATGGGTCGAATGAAACTGCAAACCAAAGCGGAAACATCCGATGACTATTCACTTGTCTCTGCCATGCTGCGCATCAGTCATCCCAACATTACCGGCATGCAAAAAAACCAGATGACCCAGCTCTATTATCCAGCGCATTTTATTAAGGAAGTTACGGTAAAGCTTGATGATCAAAAGATTTTTTCAGCCGAGCTTGGCATATCCATCAGTGAGAATCCTTCATTTCGATTTTACCTGACGCCTAAACAGTCCAAAGGTAAGTTAACTGCCGAAGTTCGTGACAGTGAAAATATGGAATTCAGGTATTCTGAAGATATTACGGTTTTGCCCAGTTCGTCATAAGCTGCTGCCAATTGTCATACAGTAGGTTTTAATTACTCATCGGCACCAAAAATGACGATATCGCGCATCATTTTGTTAACCCTTAATGCAACTTCATGCATTGCAGGGTCATTTTCAGGAACCAGGCGGGCATCGATAATCACGCTGGCAGTTCCCTGCTCACGCACTGTAATACGACAAGGCATATGCAGCAAAAATAGAGGATTAATCTCTATTATTTCCTTTGCCGCCTGAATATTACAGAAATGCAGGACTGTCGATTTGGGATATGGTCTATTCTCCATAGACGCTATTGCAGAACCAACCCTGTTCCTGCCAGTCAATCGATAGTTAAACTGGCTGATCGCAAATTCAAGATCCATAATGACATCTTCGAACGGTTTGCGACTTTCAAGTGTAAAGCGTTTTGCGTCAGCATCCAAAGGTTGCACCAGGGTTGCCTGCTCTTGGGCCAGCCCCGGGTGTGAGAGGCAAAACAAAAAACCAACTAATAATATAATACGCAGGCGTGAAACTCGAGACGCAGTATAAATGTTACTCACTGGCTTTAATTTTTTGATATAAATAAAATTCCTTGTTGTCAGTATCTATCATGTGAGCTACCAGTTCTCCGGATTCTGAAGGTTCAAATGAAAACCGAAAGCTCGGGTTTTCACTAATAGAGAATGTGGTTTCGGCTTTTAATATCCGCTCTTCGTTAAATTTAACTTCAACCTCTTTTACGTACTGCTGACGTATCAGGAATGTTGAGAGTTGGTCCCGTTGCATACCCGTATTATTGGGGTGTGATATCATTAACTGAACCAGCTTTGACTGCCCCTCTGAGTCTTGATCATTTTTAATAAATTTAAATCGCATTTTCCCCAGGTTTGTCTTAGCCGTTTCCTGATCAGTTCCTGGCGGTGCAGAGCATCCGGCTCCGCGTGACTTTACCCATTTTTTATCCATAAACAACTGTCCATCATTCATCTCAGCAATGGCCCGAATGTAGGTATAACCATTAACCCTTACCCGAGTGGAAATGCTTTCAAGGCTTCTGTTGGGCGATAATGTAAACTTGGCTGCCATTGGAGTCGGGTTAATATCAACGGTAAGATAGATTTTTTTTATTTTCTTGCCAAACTCCTGTGGAAGATTGGTATCAATCTGAACAGGCACCAAGGCATCATTTTCGGCCCTCGATGGCACTTTGATCTGAATTATATTCTGTAACTCCCCCTCAACAATTTCCCTCTCACCAAAGTAACTGTGGCTTAAACGCTTCCACAATTTATCACCTTGCTCCTGGGTAAAAGCCCCCCCCCAATCAGAGTAGTCAACTTTACTCTGCTGTGGTTCCTGGCTAGCAGCATTCACTGCAATAGAATGCAGGGCAGATACAAGTACAAGGCTAGTTAAAACAACACTATAGCTTTTTTTCATAAATTCTGATCTCAGCCTGACCCTGTGGTTGGAGGAGCGCCCACTGTACACGATTTAAGTGCATTCTCTTTCATTTCATTTATTGCTTTCAGAAACTTTCTTGCATTCGGAACATCACGAAATGCACCACCTTTTTCACCCGGTGTTTTTATCATAATGGCCAGTGTCTGTGCCTCTACAAACTGATCATAGCTTAATTTGTCAGACAGCTTATCTTGTGCACAAGAACAAGCGTACAAATTGATTATAGTTTGCCCTCCTTGATCTTTCATACACAGTAGAACATATTCCACCCGCGCCTGGGTAGGGTAATCATTTGCAAATAAAATCTGTGGCAGCAAAGCCAAAACCACTATAACTAATTTTTTTATCATGTATTCATTCCGCAGCAATTCAAATTCCACATCATAGGATTTATAACATTATTACTGATAATAAATTGACTGATGGGGATAAAGACCCTGGTTTTTATGTCAAACGGGAAATATTCCCAAACAAGATGGTCAATAGAAACGTTATTCTAATCCACTAGTAGCATTCGATACAACGCACCAGAGAGGCACTGAGCCGTAAATTCAGCATTATGGCAAATGTTAAAATAATCAGCCATCTGGGCCTCATCTTAATGTATATTTTATACTGCGTACAATATCAAGATTTCGCCGACCGATGGGGGCAACCCGCATGAAACACAACAACAGCAATATAAATCCGGCAGATATGGAGCCTGTCGCTGGTAATGGCCTGCTTCACCGCCGACTGTTTATGCAGCAGGGATTATCCTTATCATTGGCAACAATGACAGTGCAAAGTGCAAATGCGGCTGATGACAAGCAATTTCCGCAGTGGTTAAGCCGCCCTGGCAAGCCCTTCTCAAACTACGGCCAGCCATCCGCACATGAAAAAACAATTCGTTGGATTGCTGAAACTGCGGGTACTACGACTAATGGTCTATCCTGGTCACCCATCCATCAGCTTGAAGGCACAATCACGCCAAATGGACTTCATTTTGAGAGGCACCATAACGGTGTGCCTGAAATTGACCCACTGAAGCATGAATTATTGATCCATGGTTTGGTAGAAAAACCGTTGAAATTTTCAGTTGAAAATTTACTGCTCTATCCAATGCAATCAAGAGTCTGTTTTATTGAGTGTGGCGGAAATAGCAGCGCCGGTTGGCGGGATAATCCAATTCAAACTCCGCTTGGCTACTTTCATGGCATGATTTCGTGCAGCGAGTGGACAGGAGTCCCCTTACACTACTTACTGGAAGAATGTGGCATCAAACCCTCTGCAACATGGGTTATTGCTGAAGGTGGCGATGGATTTTCAATGAAGGTAAGTATACCTTTGGAAAAATTATTAGATGACGCCATACTTGCTTTATACCAGAACGGCGAACGGATTCGTCCGGAAAACGGTTATCCAGTGCGTCTGTTGTTACCCGGCTGGGAGGGTGTCACCAATGTAAAATGGATTCGCCGATTACGATTCACTGATCGCCCCGTAATGTCTCGCAATGAGACTGCAAAATACACTGACTTACTATCCAGTGGAAAAGCCCGACAGTTTACATTTGAAATGCAAGCCAAATCGATGATTACCTCACCTTCTTTTGGCATGCATTTGCGCTCACCGGGCTTGTACCAAATCAGTGGGCTGGCCTGGAGCGGTGCAGGGAAGATTCGACAAGTGGACATATCAGTTGATGGTGGTCAATCATGGGCTAAAGCTGCCCTTGACGAACCTGTCTTATCAAAATCCTTAACCCGGTTTCGAATTCCCTGGCAATGGGATGGCAGTCCATCAATAATTAAGAGTCGGGCAATAGATGAAGCTGGATATCAGCAACCTGAACGTGAAGAGTTGGTTAAACAGCGCGGTAAAAATGGCTATTTCCACTACAATGGCGTTGTCAGCTGGAAAATTCTAGAGCAAGGCAATATAGAGCACACTTATGAAACCGCTTAAATCCTTGGGCCTGACACTGATACTTATTCTGCATAACAGTAGCCTAATAAGAGCAGACAACCTCGATAAAGGCCCGAATCTCGGTCAAACAATTGAGAGTCGAATACTCGATGCAAATGCAGCCAGAGACATCTTCCCGGATGGCGAAGGAATGCCCAGCGGAGAAGGTACTGTCTCTGAGGGTGAAGTAATTTATCAGAATTTATGCTTGAGTTGTCACGGCCCCAAGGGCAGAGGCGCCAGCGCTGAAGCCTTAGCAGGTGGTGAGGGAACACTGAGTGATGAATATCCCGATCAGACAATAGGATTATACTGGCCCTATGCCACAACCTTGCTCGATGTTATCAGACGCTCTATGCCATTAAATAATCCAGCCAGCCTCAGCAACGACGATGTGTATTCAGTGTCCGCCTATTTGTTGTCCTTAAACGGTGTTCTCGGCGATCTCAAGGTATTAAACCAAGATAATTTTGCATCGATCAAAATGCCTAACAAGGACGGCTTTATTTCTAAATATAAAAAATAGGTCTTACCCTGCTTTCAATCATCTACAGGTGGTTTCGATGCAAAGCAATAAACTACTGAATCATCAGAATTTGCCATTTCGTTTGTTAATCCTGCATAGGGACTTTGTCCTAAAGCGGTAACTTTCTCACTATCTGTAACACGATAAAGCGCTAAAAAAGAGTTGTAGGGTTTTTCACAATTTTTATAGTTTTTAGCCGCCACCCAAGGCTTCCCGCTACCACTCTGATCACTAAAGGAAGAGGAAAAAACAGCAAAATCATACTCTCCAACATCCGAACTGCCTGTACGTCGTGCGCCAATCAAACCATGTATGCTCACTTTTTTTATTTGCCAGATATTGTCGCCCAGAATTATTTCACCACCTACAATATCTGATCGGCTCTTAGCATGCAGAACGAACGCCCCTACTTCCTCAACGTTCGCAATCAGTAATTTCTCCGCATAACCTGGGATCGGAAAGCATATGGATATCGTCAAGCAAATAACAATCTGCAAGATCAATCTTGAACTAAGCATAATACGAACCTGTAAAACCATGTACTGGAAATAGTACATTAAGAGAAAATAACAAACATTGCGTAGATCATCAATGCATGTTTTTAGCTGCAATTTAATAAGATTTGATGGTAGTATCGAATGAAAATTAGAATAATACTAACTAAAAATAATGCATTTTTATCCGTGACGAGTGCAACAATGTTGTTAAGAGCATTGCAGATAAAAACAATTCATCTGCTAAGAACACAATATACAACCTATTGATTAACAAATGTTTTTATTCAAATAAACATAATTTTATACGAGATGCCTGCAGGAATTGAGCAATCATAAATATTGCTAGCAGATTTGATCGACAGCGTTACTCAAGACCAGAGATATTTATAACTCGCAGGGGATTCTGAGTGATCGAAAGGTGAATCCTTGACATTTCCGGGTTGAAAAATCACGGTCAGGCAAATTAAGGCGAGAACGAACGATGATAAATGGTTTAAGCACAAACAGCCTTGCCGGCGGTGATACACGCCTGGATTATATTCTCACAACAATAAAAAATGAGAAACAGGTAACTTTTAATACCAACTATCAAAAAGTTGTGCATTCCTGGAAGCGTTGCATCAAGGATTACAAGCTAAACCCTGACGGCCGCGCTGAATCAATTGTATTGGACGCACATGAACTTTTCATTCGCTGTGAAAAGCTCGAATCTTTTCTATCAATAGCACAAGAAGAAGTTGACAACTTATATGAGCAGGTATCTGAATCTGGCTCGGCAATTATGGTCGTAGACCCTGATGGTTATGTATTGGGTTATCGCGGAGACCGAGAGTTTACTGAAATAGGCCATGCAAATGGTTTAAGGCTCGGTTCCAATTGGAGTGAACCCACTCAGGGAACGAATGCGATGGGAACCTGCATTGCTGAAAGAAAACCGTTGCTCATTCATCATACTGATCATTTCTTTGCACGCAATATCAGTTTAACCTGTGCCGCCGCCCCGATTTTTGACGCCCATGGTGAATTACTCGGTGTCCTGGATGCATCCAGCTCTTCGAACCTGGCCCAACAACATACAGCTGTTTTAGTGAACATGGCCGCGCAAACGATTGAAAACAGGGTTTTTCTCGATCAATTCAGGAATTTTTATATCATAAGGTTTCATAGCCGCCTTGAGTTTATCAATACACTGGGAGAGGGGATCATCGCTTTTAATGGCGAAGGAAAGCTGGTCGCACTTAATCGATGCGCCAGACAACAGTTTGACTTTAAAAACAGTTTAAAATCTGCAACCCGTTGTGTTAATGAATTATTTGAGGCCCGCACTGATGAACTATTAGCCTTTGCAGAACGACAATCAATCTATCCTACACCTATTCGTTGTGCGCAAAATGGACGACGATTTTATGCCCTGGCACAGCCACCTGTCACACATATAAAGTCAAAGGCGTTTTGTTTTACCGGTCATCAAACAAACAATGAAGGCACGAGGTCAAGCAGCAACGTGCAGATTCCCTTAATCAACAAACTTGAGCTGGGTGATGACTACACACGCAGTTGCATTGAACAAGCAAAAAAAATTACCAATTCCGGTGTTGATCTTCCAATTATCATCAGAGGGGAAACTGGCACTGGTAAAGGGTTGTTTGCAAAAACACTACACCGATACAGCGAACGTAGAGATAAACCCTTTATCTCAGTAAATTGTGCTTCAATACCCGAATCACTTATGGAAAGTGAGCTATTTGGGTATTCTGCCGGTACTTTTACCGGCGCAAATCGTAGTGGCAATATGGGTAAAGTACGTGCAGCAGACAGCGGCACATTATTTCTTGATGAAATTGGTGATATGCCCCTGCACCTGCAAACTGCGCTGTTACAGATTCTGGAAGACCGCGAAGTGGTACCGCTCGGATCTTCGACACCGATTCCTGTAGATCTGCGGATAATAAGTGCAACACATCAGGATTTGCAATCACTTGTACATAAAAAACTGTTCCGTGAGGATCTTCTTTACCGACTACAAGGACTCACAATAAAACTTCCAGCCCTGCAGCAAAGAAAGGATTTATGTGCTTTGGCAGAAAAATTTCTTAATGAAGATTCTTCTGAAAAAATGTCACTTAGTGCAAAAGCACGGGAAATTATAAATAACTTCGCGTGGCCAGGTAACATTCGTCAGTTGCGAAATATCATGCGTACAACACGTGTTTTTGCACAAACAAGCTGTATACACCCCAGCGAGCTACCCCAAGAAATTTGCCACTCCTGGGCGGTAACTTTGGATACCCAGAGCAAAGACGCCACCTCAGGCAATAAGCCAGGGCAGCAATGCACACTATCCTTATCCCCTCTTGAACAAGCTGAATTTGAAGCAATTGAAGATGCTTTAAAAAAGTATTCCTGGAGTGTTACTAAAGTTGCCAAAAACCTTAACCTCAGTCGAACCACACTGTATCGGAAGATAAAAAAGTACAATATTCAATCACCAAAATTGTAATCGCTATCATCAGGAGTTATATTATTTCAGGGGATGATTAGCGGCTTAATTTAAATGGCCAGAGGAAATAAGCCGTAAAACAAAACAAGGCAAACATCGCCAAATATTTAGCAATATCCACTTCACCTGTATACCTGATCGCGTATTTTGCGGATCGCAACAAAGATTTGAAGTCACTATTAGAACCAAGTCGGAAATACTCCAAACCCAAATTACGTGATAGCTCCTTAAGATGAACCTGCTTTATAGAGGACAGATGCTCTGTACCCTGCGCCACTCGTTCATCGATGTTACCCGCATCGACACCCACTAATGATTCATCGCTTGCGGAGCGGCCCAGAGAATACGTATCAACTTGCAAAACTTCATTAGCCGACCAAAAACCGACAAAGTTGTTTTCATAGCTATATTTAGGAATCGGCACAGGCAGGTCGGCGCCTATACCAACTATGGCACCTTTTATCTGACCCTTTTCTCCCTTGAATCTAGGTGCATATTTTTCGTGCAGAGGAGGCGCTTCATGCCCATCACTGAAAAATATTACCCGAACATCTTCACCCAGTTGCCTGGAAACTTTAATTGCTGAATGCAAGCCTTTACTGACCTCACTTTTAGCCTCCCAGGCCATGCGCCAATCAATTGTATCAATCGCGCTGTTGATTTCAGAAAAGTGCTGGCATAGCTCCACCGGCTTGAATAAAATAAAACTTCGGTGGCCCGTAAAAATCCCTAACGATACCTCTGATGAACAGGGAATAGTCGGTAATATAGCCTTAATTTTATGTTTGACATAATCAAGGCGTGAGACACGATGGGTATCCCGGAACATATCCTGCACATTCATACTCTGTGTTATATCAACTACAAATAAATAACGATAACGATATTTGTTTGCAGTGACTGTAAATCCACTAAGCGCCAAAATCAAACTTACAAATCCCAACAGGAAAATCAATCCTTTGCCACCACCCAGCTGATTGTAGACCTTATAAACTAAAGGCTGAACTGATGATAGCCACCACCTCGTGATAACCTCAATCATAATCGATATTCCAAACATGGCATGCAGAATAATACAAGCATATGCTTAAGGCAGGCGCTCATAACCAATAGTTTCCACAGGTGCGCTTGGACTACGTTCAGGCATAATATCATCATCATCTTGTTGGCGTATTTCAGCGTCCGGTAATATCTGCAGTGCGCGTGCAAGGTTATATCGAGATGGCCAGTGTTGTGGATTATTACGCAGAATTGAGCGATAGTTTTCCTTCGCAAGTTCTATCAGAGGAATACGTGTGTCGGGTTTATCCGACAACTCCAATTGCACTGCTTTTTGCAAATAAATATCGGCAAGGTTGAACAGTGCCAGTTGTTTTATTTCTGGATTTTTGTTACCCAGCAATTCTGAATAGATTGATTGCGCTTTTTCATCGTCCTTTTCAAAATGTGCCTGAAACCCATGAACCTGCTTTGCATAATCAGATTCCAGAGTTGCAACCGACGAGTAATCCTGTCCCGTGATTGCTTGATTTATAGTTATTTCCTGCCGCAAACCCAACAAGTCGGTAATGATGGCAGCTATCGCCAACAGCAGCAGAAATACAACCGCAAAAAGTAGGTTCTTTGGTGTATCAGAATTCATATTTTCCTCAACGCCCGTCGTTCTATCAATGATGCAGCCAACATCAACGCCGAGAGCAGCAGCGCAATTAGATAGCTCTGCTTTGAGTAATCTCGTTTAGGCACCGTCTCGTTGTAATGCAATGGAATATTCTGTAACCGATCGACATCGGCAATTGCTCTTTCAAGATCGATTGGATCTTCTACCATATAAGCGCGATAAGGCGCCTCAAGGCTTTTAAAAAATCGATGCAGTGCGAGCTCTGGTGAGGGATCTGGACTTTCACCAAGAATCGCAGGACCAGTCGCAGAACGCATGTACATCCAATAAATGGTGACTCGATTAAGCGCGCTAAGGTCACGAATTGCCCTGCGCACTATGGCGTCTATTTTCGCAGCGCCATCGGAAATAAGAATCACTATCCGGGAGCCGGTGAAGGGCTTGTCATCAAACAAATGAATAACACTTTCCAACGCACTTCCAATGTTGGTTTGCGCGAGACCACGACCAATTTCACTGCTATTGATAGCGGCTTTAATTATATCCTGATTATTGGTTAAAGGAACAACCGGAATTGGCAAGGTACTAAAAACGGTCATAGCAAACCAATCCTGTTGCCGCTTGTCTACAAATTCATTGAGCACTCGACGGGCTACCGTCATCTTTGATGCACGATGATGGAGTTCTGCAGCCGTGAAAAATTTTTTCTTTGTAGCAAAAGTCTGATCCATACTTCGACTCCTATCCAGCAAAAGCACAACATGCGCTCCATTGGCAATTCGAGGAATTTCATAGGAAACCTTGTGTAACCCTGCAAGCCCGAATATAAGCGAAGCCAATAGCATTGCGCCGAGAATACGAAGTAGATAATCGAACCACCGTGAGAATCGATCATCAGGTAGTAAAGTAATTGACGGGAATTTTATACTGGCAGGAACTTTCTTAAACAAAGGTATTAAACACAATGGCAATAACCAAAGTATTGCTGGTTCAGAAAAACCAAACATGCTCAATGATTTAGCTCCAGCCGATGACATACTTTGCATAATGGAAGAAGATCATTTTTGAGACTAAGCACATTCTGCCCTTTATCGCCAAGGTTAAAGAACTCAGCATTACTGGCAAGGTATACCCTAGTGATCGCTTCAGTCTGCGGTTGAAACTGCGGGCAAAGGTGAAAAAAACTATCCAGATCCTTATGAAACACAGGACTGCCGTGGCTTTTCTCCACAGCCTGATGAAAATATTGCAAAGCCTCACGATAAACTTCGTTGGATCTGCTGGTATGACATAACAATCCAATTTTTTTACTGGCTTTGGCAAAGGGTAGATTTCGACCTTTTAAGTAACGTACAAAAAACGTTTGATAGAGCAGGTAAATAATACACAAAAGTGCAACCAAACCGGCAAAAAACATCCTTAAACCACGATTCCATAATGGAACCAGCACGGGTGTGGCAGCCGGCTGAAGATCGGGCTCTGCACCTGCAAGCCGATCTTCATGCAATAAAACAGGTGAAAGCACATAAGACCAAGGCTCAATCACAACCGGCCAGTTATCGTCCTTAGAAATCAACTCAAAATAAAATGCAGGCACAATCAGCGCTGATAACTTATCTGGATTACCAATAATTTGATAGCGCACGTTGATGCGATAGAATGGATTGTTCCACGAAAACTGCTTATCCACTTCAATTTCCTGTAATTCCAGCCAACGATTGAGGCGCTTTGTTACAGGTAGACTTTCAGCATCAATCGTCCAATCAGAGCTGCCAAGATGCAGTTCTATATTCAGTTGTAATATGTCGCCAATCCTATAACCAATGGGCGGCGGCAAAGTTGTATTCATTTTTATCACAACCTGTTCCGCCGCCCAGGTTACTACTGACGCACTGTAAAGAACGAATAATAGGGAAATGATTTTTATGTTCTTAACAGAAAAAATTATCATTTCAATATCTCATAAAATACTCAGTTACTTCATTTGCAACAAATTGATCCTTCAGTACAAGCGGTCGCAGACCGAAACTTCCCAGGCTTGCCCGCAGTTGATTGTCTATTTTCTCTTTGATGGCTTGTATTGTTTTTTTTATCTTCGGCGTAAGAAATATATTTTTACGCCGACCCGACTCACTATCGTAGAATCGCGCCATGCCATAGCTGGGTATTTTTTCATTCTCAAGACTATCGCGCAACACCACTGGAATCACACAATGCATAGAAAGCACAGACAATAAGGAATCCAATAGTTTTTTCTCAAAATAAAAATCAGACACCAGGAAGATCAGACTTTTCTGCCGGGTTAAGGCGTTGGCGGCATCTATTAGTCCATGCGAGTTTACGCCTCCACTTGCGGCATCTCTTATTCGTGTGGCAATTTCCTCACCCACCTTCACAATTCGCCCTGGTGGATAAATCAATGGCGCCTGAATTATTTCATCCGCACCATAGAATCCAAATTTATCGCCACTTCGAATGGCTGAAATAGCCAGCGAATTGGCAAAATCTGCCATTACCTCTCGTTTGTTATGCGCCTGTCCGAGAAAATGTGTGGATGCAGACATATCAGCTAACATGATTACATTGACTGAGCTGAAATGTCGATACCGTCTCACCATAAGACGTTGCAAGGGATCGCGAATACTGGCTCTGATATCAAAACGTCGAGGGTCCTGCCCATCCGAGAAGGGATTGTGGCCAATTACCTCAAACCCTCCTGAATTGTATTGATGCGCACGGTGTGCGCCTGGGTGACATGATTGTGGCTGCCAGGGCACGCGATAATAAAACTCTTTTAGCTGTGGTCGTTTTGTTCCTGCATTCATTAATGTTTACTTAAGGTGCGCTAACTTTTTGTAAAATATGATCAACAAATTCACTTGCCAATTCGCTCCTGTGCATTTCGTATACGGGTGTAAAAAATATTCGATGTTTAATACAATCAGGAAATATATCGCGTACATCCTCAGGTAAAACCACGTCTCTACCATGCAACCAGGCAACAACGCGGGCAGCTTTGATCAACATACTCATCCCACGCGGAGAAGCACCCGACTGAACAAAACGACTCATGTCAATCTCAGACATCTCAATAGAGAAATCCTCAGGTTTACGGGTTGCCGTACATAAGTTCAAAGCGTAAAGCTGTACCGCCTTCGAGACATGAACATTTTGCTGAATAAGATCCGCAATAAAATTCAGGTTTTTATAATCGAGAAGTTCTTCATCTACGCCTTTAATCAAGACATCAACATCATGGAATCGGGTATCAGTCATAAGCGATAATTGCAAGTCTGGATCTACAGGTATTTCAACTGCAAACTCCATAAGAAAACGATCACGCGCTGCAGCTGGAACTTCATAAGTTTCATCACGCTCCATTCTGTTGCGATCAGCAAAAACCTGTAGATGAGGAAATCGGTATTCGGTATTAAACGCGGTGACGCTACGTTCTGCCATTACCCGAAGCATCATGGAATGCACCTGTGGCCGCGCTCTATTGATCTCATTAAAGAAAAATATGGATAATTCCTCTCCATGTTTAAGTATAGGACCCCGGTCAACCACGGGGCGGCCATTTTCACTAATGTAGGTGTGATATAGCAAATCGCTGGGCAGAAGATCTACAGTTCCTTCTATACGCTCAATGTTTCCACCTACTGCACGAGCAAATGCACGGAGCAGAGTAGTCTTACCAACGCCAACATCTCCTTCCAACAGCACATGGCCTCTGGCAAAAATCGATACCACAATCAAATGGATGGATCGTTCCTGACCAATCACTACGCTTCTGATCTGCTGTTCCACTTTTAGCGCATTTTCGCGCCACGTATTCAATTGCAGGGGAGTTGATGTAGAATTTGACGCAGAATTTTGCTTCATCAGGAAATTTTCCCAAGATTTATTAAGGGGTTGTTGCCATGGTGAGAGGCTATTAACGCAATAGTCCTGTAAAAAAGCAAATTTATTTTATCTTGAGAATTTTTTTTGACAATCGGCCTCTAATTATTGCACAGTATATTTAATGTACAATTTTGAAGTACACTGTCGTCATTTTATACAGGCTGTCGCAAAATAGAACAATTACACTGACACACAATTGTAGAGCGAATTCATGAAATCTTCAGATCATCCAACCCGGTTTTCTCTGATATGAAACTCAGTACAATGAGCATCAGATTGATAATTGCGATAATATCAATTCTGCATTTTTCACAATCTGAGGCAAAACAACAATATTTTTCTGATATAAGCTCGCCTCCCGGTATGTATATCTGGAACGGCAATCTTAAAAATCATTTTTTCTGTCAGGGTGATGGTTCTCCAACAGTAATTTTACAATCCGGCCTTGGCGGATACTCTTTAGATTGGATACTGGTTCAGCCAAGGCTTGCAAAGATTACGCGTGTATGCAGTTACGATCGGGCGGGTTATGGCTGGAGTGGCGCGGGCACGCTTCCACGATCAGCACCACGAATTGCACAAGAACTGAATCAACTTTTACGCTTATCGGGTGAACAGCCCCCCTTCATACTTGCAGGCCACTCTTTTGGTGGGTTAATCAATCAATTTTTCGCAGCCAAATATACGGACGATGTTGCGGGTCTACTGCTCATAGATTCTGCCAGCTCAAATCAATTTGATTTTATGGAAAAACAGAACAGTTTGCATACACTTTCACCAACGGGTTCCAACTTTGTATTGTATAATACATTTTCAGTACCCGACGCACTACCTGTTGAGTATCAGACCCTGGCACGTATTCTTGCTAAACGAAGGAAAACTGTGCGTGCGTTATATAGTGAATTACGCCACTTTAGATATTCGGCACAAAGCCTTGACCAACTACCAGCGAAGCCAGTTGGCAATATGCCCGTAATCGTTGTCAGTAGAGGCGTTGGCAACAACAAACCAGTAGATGATACTAAATCTTACAAGCGGGAAGCTATATGGCAACAACTGCAAAAGGAATTGGCAAATAACAATAATGCCCCATTATTGATTTCATCTACAAACAATCATTACATCCAATTGTCTGACCCTGACTTGATCATAGATGCATTAAAATTGATCCTCGAAAACATAAAGCGGAACATGCAGTGAGCCTTACTCTACGGATAAATATTATCCTTACAGTGCTTCTGCTCCTGGTTTTCTCAGTAGCCTCTATTTTTGTAAGCAGAAATATACAGCGTGTAATCCTCAAAGAGGTGAGTCATAGCAGCAATACGACAATGGATATGATCAAAACCATTATTACCGATGAGGGCATGCAAGAGGAAACAAAAAGACAACTTATTATTTATCTATCTGCGCTTACTGACACGCAACTACTACATATCGAGAGTTTTAGTCCAAATGGACGATTCACTTTCAGAGCAATTGCTGCCAAGAACGAGCAGAATAGGGAAACACCGGCATGGTTCAGCAAATTAGTCTCTTTTGAAAGCCCACCCTTTTTTTCGACTGGATTGCCTGACTCACCTGGCAGCCGTATTCAGATAGGTATAGATCCAAGTAATAGAGTGGATGAGGCATGGTTAAATACTAAACCACTATTGGGCCTGGCTTTGCTCTTCGCGGGATTGTGTTATTTACTGGTATTTCTGAGTGTAAGATCCACTCTCAAACCTGTTATCAGTATTATCAATGCGCTTGATCTTATTGAAAAAGGAAAATTTGAAACACGCTTGCCCCGATTTAACTCACCAGAGCTTTCCCATATCTCAAAAAAAATCAATGGTGTTGCCCAGACACTGGAACAAGCCAGTGATCTGGAGCAGACAATGGCAAAACACGCGGTTCTTGCGCTGGAAAAAGAACGTCAGTATTTAGCTCGGGAGTTACACGACGAATTGGGGCAATCTATCAGCGCTATTAAAGCGTTGGCCGTTAGCTCTGGATGTATTGATAAGAAATCTGATAATTCCACATCCAAGACCATTGAATCCCTCTGCGACAACATATATGGGGTTGTTAACTCCTTAATGCGCAGGCTACGCCCCGCTGCACTTGAAGAACTTGGACTCGTTGTAGCACTTCGCCAGATGGTTGATGAATGGAATGACAAACAAAGTGAAATATTCTGTAAACTATCAATCATAGGCCAGTTTCAATCTATTGATTCTGAAACTGCGATTCATTTATTCCGCGTGGTACAAGAAGGCTTGACCAACGTCTCTAAACATTCTGACGCAACCGAAGTCAGTATCTTACTCAAAGAGGAAACGCATATCAGTAGTATCAATCTATTAATCAAGGATAACGGAAGCGGTGCGAATTGCGCTAATTCACAGATGCGCTATGGATTACGCGGCATTAAGGAGCGTATAAACGCCTTACGAGGAAAGGTCGTGATAGAGTCCCCACAGGCCGGTGGGTTCCTTATCCAGTGTTATGTTCCAATTGAACCATCTGACGTTGAAGGCTGGCAATATGAGTAATAAAAAAATTTCTGTATTACTGGTCGATGATCACGCTGTTGTGCGCGCAGGATACGCCCAGGTTCTGAGTGGTTCACCTCAGATTCAGTTGGTGGCTGAGGCAGAATCAGGTGAGCAAGGGTATAGTAAATATGTTGAACACCTGCCTGCGGTGGTTATCATGGATATTTCATTACCCGGAATCAGTGGTCTGGAGTCAATTCGCCGTATTCTGGCCAGAGACGCTAACGCCAGGATTCTTGTCTTCAGTATGCACGATGATATTGTATTTGTAGAACAGGCCCTGCAGGCCGGCGCGATTGGCTATATTACAAAAAAGAGTGCGGCCAATACCTTGATAGATGCTGTAATAACCGTGGCCAAAGGTGAAATGTATATTGATAAAGCACTTGAGCAAAGCCTCGCCATTGAAAAGAATAAGGACCGGAGCAAAACATTTAGTGATTTATCGACTCGCGAATTCGAGATTTTTTGCCTGCTGGCGGAAGGATTGCAAACAAATAGCATTGCCGAACGACTTTTTATTGCACCAAAAACAGTCGCTAATTACAGCACACAGATCAAGTATAAATTAGGTGTAAAAACCAATGCTGAAATTGCGCATTTGGCAATTCGTCATGGTTTGATCAAGGCTTAGGACTGCCTGGATTATAAATTTAGAGCTTTTTCAGTCTGCCAGCGGGTATATCCCCTACCGCTCTACCACGTAAGTAAGCATAAATTGCATCGATGGCTTGATCTTCTGTCAATCCGGATTTTTTTACCAGACCCACTGCCATGATTGCACCAATTGTAACTGGCATTTTACCGCCATTTTTTCCTTCCCTCATGATTTTGCCAAATTCATCCCTTTGGATAATTTTTAAACTTTTGGTTAAGTCTGGATTGGACGCGACCTCATGACAAGTTGGGCACCCTCGGCCAAATACACGCTGGCAAATCTTACTGCCTATCCAGGTGGACTCATCCACCTTATCGCCCTCGACCTTGTATAGAGCATTGTGATTGAAATTAACTGCATCAGTACTCTTTAATGCAACTACTGGCGTGGACTCTTGATTCTGTTTGATCGAATTTTCAGCGGTAGTGAGCTGATTCAGATCACTATCAGCTAATTTTTGGGTTTCTTGATTTACTGCACCAGAATCAAGTTCTTCTCCAGTGCTACAGGCTTTTGCACAGTCTGTTCCACAACAAGATTCTTCTCCCTGAATATGCCGCCTGCCGCACCTTAAGCAGCGCTCTTGCTGTCACCTCCCTTTGTATCTGATTCCGCAGCTACACTACTACTTGGTGCTCAATCTTCACACGATTTCGAACAGCCAGTACCACAGCATTGATCATCTTCCCCGACATGCCGGCCACTTGCTTTTTCTACAGCGGGAGGAACAACCGCAGAAGATGTTGTTGAGTCAGACGATTGATTTTCACAAGCCTTTGCGCAACCTGTACCACAACATGCTTCTTCACCTTGGATTGCTCTAAAGCCAGCCCCATCATCCATTCCACTACCCGATGCTGAGCTTGCATTAGTATCAACAGGATCAGCTTTGCACTCTCTGGCACAGCCTGTACCACAACAACTCTCTTCACTTTGAATAGCTCTCCATCCAGCGGCACCTTTGTCAGCACTCGTTGCTGTAGCGGAATCTGCATCAGTCGAGCTGCTACCAGCCTGACTTGCATCAGAGCTACCAGCGACGTTTTCGGCTGAACAAGCTATAACACAACCTGTTCCACAGCAGGATTCATCTGCTTGAATAGCCCGCCAACCAGCAGCACCTTGTACGTCGGGTGCCTGCTTCTTTTCTGAGGCGGCAGTATTATTGGCTTCAGTTGGCTCGGCTACTGCCGTTTTAGTTTGCTCAGAGGCATTCGCGAGCAATACATTGGTATCAGTCTTTTTAACCGATGGTTCAGTCTCTGCTACAGCGGTAGCTGTTTCCGATTCTTTCTGTTCAACGACTGGTGGTGAATCAGCGACCTCTGCTTCAGTTGTTTTCGGCTCAACTACGGGTGCCTCAGTGGCTTCTGCCTCAGCCGCTTTCTGCTCAACTACGGGCGCCTCAGTGGCTTCTGCCTCAGCCGCTTTCTGCTCAACTACAGGTGCCTCAGTGGCTTCTGCCTCAGCCGCTTTCTGCTCAACCACAGGTGCCTCAGTGGCTTCTGCCTCAGCCGCTTTCTGCTCAACTACAGGTGCCTCAGTAGCTTCTGCTTCAGTTACCTTCTCTTCAGCTGGCGGTGTTTCAGATGTAGTAACAGCCGGTTTTTCTTCGGCTGATGCGCCTTCAGCTTCATCATCCGACCCACCGCAGGAAACTTGCGTAAATAAAACCGCCGCTAAAAGCAGTCCGGTAACCCAATACTTAAAATAATGCAATACCATTAGAAATTCCTCTCGCCCATAACAGACTTACTGCAGCAGTATCTGTCGATGTAATTATTATTGTAACCTGGAACCTGCATAGGTTCGTGTGTATAGAGTGCAAGAGTTTGACTCTTAGAGCAAATTAAAATTTGAGTGTAATCCTACCTATGATTAGCAAACATTTGAATACTGCTATATGTTCAATGGTTTGTACGCTATTCCTGCGAGCAATTAGAAGATTTGCATGCTCATTTTAAATACCATTTCTGGCCCATTACGCAACAAAGCCGAGTAACAAACTCGACTTTGTCAGCAATAAACACTCAAATCTTAGGCATTGGCCTTCGCTGTATGTGTTGCAATAGCATCCATTAAGGCGGGTGACAAAGCGTCATACGGCTCTATGCCCATTTCTTTAAGCTGTGATCTTATTCCATCCATCGCATCAGGATCTGTACCACCTTCGATTAAGGAAGATACAAATGCAGCAAACCCGACAGGCGCCCAACCTGCTTCATTTGATAATTCGGTATGGACAAAATCAAGCCCATGAAAGGGGTGGCCTGTATCCTCAATACGTCCATACATATGTACACCACAATCTTTACAAACGTGTCTCTGTATGGTCTGTGTGTCATCGAGAATATATAATTTGTCTTCGTTCGCAGTAACACTTAGATTGTCTCGAGAAACTACGGCCACCTGAGAAAAAATGACTCCATCGGGTTTCCAACATTGGGTACAACCACATACGTGATTGTGCGCAGTCTGTGCGGTAACAGAAACTTCCACCGGATTATTACTGCACTTGCAGCGTAGTGTACCGCCTGAAAACCCTTCCTTCTCTGGAGTGATCCCGTTATCAACAGCGGGATGAATCAATACTGAACTCATTGTGCTTCCTCCAACTTGGCTATGAATTTGTTCTGGCTGAGAATCCCCAGAAAGCATGTTCTTGATCGCAGAAAATATACCCATATTAGCTACCTGTATTTAGAGTGTGTCATGCTGTACCGGCAACATTTCCTTGCTACCAATAAAAAGTTACTTCTGAGTCTATGTTATATCGGGAGGCAGAAGCAAAGAATATTTTGGGAATTTTTTACGCGTCTGATTTTGAGTTCAGGCACCCGATATCATTCATTATTTTTGGAACAAAGCGTATTAGATTGAGACTTCCTGTTTCAATTATGAACGTGATTACATTCGGCTACAAAGGTGTTTAGACTCTGTTTAATACGATGCCGCTCACCTTCCTTCGAAAAACTGCAATAAGCAAAATATATTCTTGTCATGGTAAAAAAACAATTCCTCAATAGCCTGCCATTGTTACGAACATTTTTGCCTTACTGATAATGTGATTTTTTCCTGAATCCAAAGCCAGCCATTGACAATGAGGGCGATAGAAATAAACTAAAAAAATTTAGTATTTGGAGATCCAAATGTTCGTAAAAGCGCTTACTTTGCTGATTTTTTCGATGCTGTCTACCAGTTTGTTTGCAGAAGGCTCAGGCCAGCTGTTTGTCAGCAGTGAAAAAGACGCGTCGATTATGGTGTTGGATGGAAAAACCCACGCCGTGATTAAAAAAATCAGTACGGCAGCGCGGCCTCGCCACATGATATTTAATAGCGATAAGACTCAAATTTATGTGGCCTGTGGTGACGGAAATGCCATAGATATTATCGATGTCGCCACTCTCAGCCTGATTGATCGCATTGATAAAATTGATGATCCTGAGGTCATTGAACTCAGTGCTGATGGCAAAACCTTATACCTGTCTCTTGAAGACGAAGGCGCACTCGGCATACTCGATCTGGATACCTATTTCAGCAACAGGAAGGAAACACCAGAGTTGACGGTTGGAGAATCTGACCCAAATGATGATCGTGGTGACGGAGATGAGTCTGGCGAAGAAGAGGAGGATGAAGAAAATGAAGGTGGGGAAGGCGCGACTGTTACGGGCTTGAGCAAAGTGGAAGTAGGTCTGGAACCCGAAGGTATTCTTATCAGCCCTGACGGCACGCTCACTTATGTAACCTCCGAAGTCGCCAACACAGTGCATATTGTGGACAACAACAAACACCAATTGATAAACAGTATTGTGGTCGGTAACAGGCCACGCCGGTTTGCCCTGATTGCCAATAAGAACGAACTCTGGGTGTCGAACGAATTGAGTTCCTCAATCTCAATTATTGACGTGTCAAGCAACGAAATTATTGATACTATTGAATTCCTGCCACCTGGGTTTCGCAAGGAAGATGTAACACCTGTCGGGATTACACTTACAAATGATACTAAAACCGTGATCGTTGCACTGGGCCGGGCTAATCATGTTGCTTTTGTAGATACTAAAACCCGCAAAATTGAAGACTATGTACTGGTAGGGACAAGAGCCTGGAATACAGCTTTAAGCGCTGATAATTCTACTCTTTATGTTGTCAATGGCCTCAGTGATGATGTATCCGTTATAGATATGTCTGATCGACGGGCAAAAACATCGTTTGCGGTTGGACGAGTACCCTATATGTTGTTAATAGATGATTGATACCAGCAAATTTAAACGCCATTTTTTACTCCTGTTAGCGTTTACGATCACCAGTACACCTGTCCTCTCAGTAGCGGCCGATGATTTGGTTATCGGGTTTTTACAAATAAAAAATGACAAACGGTACAGCCGTAAAGCCACCTACGCCAAATATTTAATGCAACCCTTGGGGAGACCTTTTATTGCTTCAAAAGTCGCACTCCAGGAAGTCAAATTTCATGGTACAAAGGCCGATGTTGAATTTAAACTTAAAAAAATTCAAGGGAAAAGCACAAAACAGCTGTTAAAAAAAATTGATCTCGCCCGCCAGGATGGGGTTGAACACTTTATCGCCGATCTACCCTGGCAAGAGCTGGCTCAATTGAGCAAAAAACTTGCTCAACAGAACCTCCTGCTCTATAACATTTCAGCCCGGGAAGATACGCTTCGACAATCACACTGCCAGGAGAATTTACTCCATATCATTCCCAGCCACGCAATGTTAATGGATAGCCTTGCCCAATACCTGATCTCAAAGAAGTGGCGTAATATCCTTATATTGAGCGGGCCCTCTGAAAGTGATGCCGCTTTAACCCAAACCTTCGAGCGATCAGCAAAACGATATGGCTTGAAAATCCGCGAAAAAAAGCCGTTTGTTTTTGGCAATAATCCACGTGAGCGCGATAAAAACAATATCTCATTATTAACCGCAAACCGTGACTACGATATTGTATTTGTGGCTGACAATACCGGTGAATTTGCCCGCGATGTTCCCTACCAGACACTGAGACCGCAACTTACAGTCGGCACCGAAGGCATGGCAGCATTAGCCTGGCATTGGTCTTGGGAGCGGCACGGTGCGCCACAACTGGAAAAACGATTTGAAAAAATCACCAAACGGGCAATGGGCGGTTTTGACTGGGCTGCCTGGCAGGCAGTTAAAGTTATCGCTGAAGCTGTACAACGCACAGGTGAGCGTGAACTCGAAACCATTCGTGAATATCTGAGAAGTGATGATCTGGTAATTGATACCTTTAAAGGTAATCGTTCCAATTTTAGACCGTGGAATAATCAGATGCGTCAACCTGTATTACTCGCCACTCACAATTGGGTTGTTGAACGCGCACCATTAAAAGGTTTTTTGCACAAGAAAAATAACCTAGATAGCATCGGTTTGGGCATTGAGGAGTCAAGTTGCAAATTCAGGTAGTGGATGCCCGGAGCCAAAACCCGTCCTCGCAGCTTGCGTTATTAGCCAGCCTTGCGTTTAACCAGGTTGCTTTGCGGTTTATACCCCATTACCGCTGCAAAGAAAAAAACAAGAAAACAAGTCATTACAACAACTAACGATAGCAGGTTTAATTTCCCGTACATGGAAAAACGAATAAACTCAACAATATGCGTAAATGGATTGAAGCGGGCAATCTGGTAAATCATTTGCGCACCGGACTCCTCCAGTTTCCACAGTGGATAAAGCGCTGAAGAGAGGAAGAACATCGGGAAAATTACAAAATTCATGGTGCTGGCAAAATTCTCAAGTTGTTTCACATACACTGACATCAGCAGCCCAAGGGCACCTAATGTTGCACCGCCCAGTATTAGCGCAGGCATCGCTAAAAGCCAACTCATTATGGGCAAATCAATACCAAACAGAAAGCAAATCAGCAAAAACGCATAGGCTTGCACTACTGACAGGACCGTGCCTGCAATCAGTTTGCAAAAAAGAAGATACCAACGTGGTAGCGGTGCCGTGAGCAATAGGCGCATCACACCCATTTCTCTATCATAGACCATGGCTAAAGACGTTTGCATGCCATTGAACAACAACACCATGGCCAACAATCCAGGCGCGATATAAACCTGATACTCAATATAAGTTTCATAGGGTGGAATAATTGATACACCGAATACATTCTGAAAACCGGATGCAAAGACCAGTAACCATAAACCCGGCCGGACCAAAGCAGAGAGTAAACGCCCTTTTTGTTGCCAGAACTTGATCAGTTCCCGCATGCTTAATGCTCTCAGAGCTTGTAATGCATGTTTAAAATTCACGATTTCTATCTCAGGTGCAACAATGATTTATTCTTAATGCGCTTTTGCATCGGCTTTCCCGGTCAGCGCCAAAAAAGATTCCAGCAAGTTCTGGGTACCTGTGTTTTCTATAATCTCTTGCGGTGTACCATGCTGTAAAACCTTGCCGCTGTCTAAAATATAGACACGATCTGCATCGCTCACTTCATCCACCAGATGTGTTGCCCACAGAACCGATAAGCCTTCATCTCGACAAAGCCGTTTAACCTGTGCCACCAAAGCATGACGGGATGCCGGATCAAGCCCGACTGTAGCCTCGTCCATCAAAAGAATACTCGGTTTATGCAGTAGAGATCTGGCCAATTCAACTTTACGACGATTCCCACCACTTAAGGAACGACATGGAATATTTGAGCTGTCAAGCAAACCTGAACGACTTAGGCTATCTTGAATTTTATTGTCAATATTCTCCAGGCCGTGCAGATCACAGTGAAAAAATAGATTACGCCTAACTGAAAGATCAAGGTCTAGTGTTATTTGCTGAAAAACTATGCCTAATCTGGCAAGCGCATAAATGGGCTTACTTGTCAGGTTCTTTCCATCTATATCAATAGTACCCGCATCAGGTAAAAATAAACCACTCAACAGATGAAACAGTGTGGATTTTCCTGCACCATTTGGACCGAGTAAAGCAACAAACTCACCCGCATTGATGTGCAAGTCGATAGCATCCAGGGCGCAGAGCTTACCGTAGTATTTTTCAACTTGGCTCACAGAAAGGCGAGTATCTAAAGGCACATTGCCAGTATTGGTTTGCATTATAAAGATCCGCTTAAAATTGCAGGATATTGGTTTAATATGGAATTAGCTTCACCATCTACTGCATCGTAACATTCAAACCGCGGACGTGGCAGATCGATTTTTTTTTCATAGAGAACAGATGCCGGAGCTTTGCACAAAAAAATCAGTCTATCAGCAAGCATAATCGCCTCTCGCAGATTATGCGTCACAAACAATACAGTTGGTTTATGCACCCGCCAAAGACGCTCAAGCTGTTTTCTTAATTTGTTGGCAGAGGGCTCATCGAGTGAAACAAATGGCTCGTCCAGTAATAACAATTCTGGTTTAACGATAAACGCTCGCACTAAAGCCACCCGCCGTTGCATACCGCCCGAGAGCTGCGCAGGATAACTAGTCGATTTGCCCTCCAGCCCGACGGCTTCTATCAAGTGGTTAATTTCATCGTAGTCTGGTTTATCACAGACCAAGGCAATATTCTCGGCTACACTCAACCACGGCATGAGTCGGGGTTCCTGGAAGATATAACCCAGATTGGCATCATTATTAAAACTACAAGTACCCTCATAATCAGTGTCCAGCCCTGAAATAATATTTAATAATGTACTTTTCCCTACGCCTGAAGGCCCGATCAAACAGGCAAATTCTCCAGACTTAATCTGTAGCTCCAAGTCATTAAGTACTAAAGGACCTTGTGAGTTGAATTTTTTTTCGCCGATATCTATCTCAATCAATTTCACTTCCGCCATTTACCAATCGCTGTATCGAGTGGCAGTAGAAACAGTGCTTCAAGCAAATATATCACTAGTGCAAAAGCCAGTGTATAAGCGAGAATACTTGTGATGTCAAAAAAATTGAAGAATGTTCCCAATTGAAATCCTACTCCATTGCTTCTCCCTAACAATTCCACAACCAGTACGATTTTCCAAATCAAAGCCAGACCAGAGCGTGCAGAAGCGATTAAATAGGGGTATAGCTGTGGCAAAATGATTTTGCGTAAAGCTTTCAACCAGCCCACCTTATAAACTGAACCAACTTGCATTAGCCGTACATCGAGCGCACGAGCCCCTTCACGAATAGTAACGGCCACAGTGGGAATTTTATTTATTGCAACAGCCGTCACTGCAGCCACTTCTGTCAATCCAAACCAGAGGTAGCATAGAATAATGGTAACCAGCGCGGGAATATTTAGTGCCAAGACAAGCAGATTATCCAATGCCGCATTAATGCCTGGACCCCGCCCCATAATTAAACCTAGAACTGAACCGAGAAACATCGCTATGACAAAGGCAAAAAAGACCCGTTGCAAAGTCATACCCAGATGATAAACAAGATCACCTGACAGTGTATGATCGATTAGGGAATTAATAACGGCAAGGGGTTCAGGCAACACATCTGACTGGCTGCTTGTTGCCGCAATCTGCCATACGATCAATAATACAACGATCGATCCAAGCCTTAACCATTTATGCATTAAAGCTTACTGTGTCAGGTCAAACTTTCCCCAGAATGTACCCTGATCCAATTCAGTACTACCTCCGACAAGTTTTTTCCCACCATTTTTTGCCAAAACTGTAAATATAGCCTTGGCGCCGCCTATTTCGTCATCACTGAATTTTGTCGGTATGCCTGCACGATAGGTTTCACGAATTAACCTTAACTCATCATCGTTTTTAGGTTTTATAAGTTTGCTAAGGCGTATCCATTCTTCATCAGATTCCAGTAAGAGTGATTTAGCAGCATAGGAGGCTTTGATGACGCCCTCCACAACCTTCGCGTTTTCTGCTGCCCAGTTTCCATCAAAAACCCAGCCCAACAGGGGCATGGAGGACTTAATTCCGAGTTCTGGCAGTAACTGTGGCACTGATATTAAGGGTTTCATTCCCGCAGCTTTTAGCTTTGCTCCAAATTTCCAAAACGTGATGACTGCATCCAGATCACCTTTGACCATCAGTTTGTTTAACAAAGGGGGCGCCGCAAACTTAGCGTCAACCACATCGGCAAGATCGAATCCATGTTGCTTTTTGACAAAAGCGCGATAAAGCAGCCAGCTTTTATCAACCGGCCCCCCGGCAATGCCCAGACGTTTGCCTTTTAAATCTTCGAGAGATTTTATATCACTTTCAGGGTGTGTCAGAATCCCTCCTACAGCATTTGAATAGGGGAAGAATGTATAAGGCTTTCCTGAGGCTCGCTGCCGGCTAACCCAAATCCAGTCGGAGACAATAATCTCAACTTCGCCGCCCTGTAAAGCGATAGCGGTCGCATTTTTGTTTCCAAGCAGAACCGGCTGTATTTTGACCCCATTTTTTTCATCCAGCTTGTGCTCTCGAATAACATCCAACTCCCAGTTGACCGTGCCAAACTGGAGTACGCCTACTTTCACCTCTGTGACACTCTCAGCATTTACAGCGGTAATAAAAAACCCACTCAGTAAGGTAAGACGCAATAGCCAAGCCTGAACAGACCCCGAAGTATTACCGTTATTCATAATTAATTCTCTCTAGCACTTTATCTAAAAAAATATTTTAAAAAGGTTTTCCATTGTCAACGACTCCATGTTGCGTAGCGATACACATTATAGCAATTCCAGCGAAAGAGTAACGACACGATTTCAATAAGGCAGGAATCTGTCAGGTGGCGCCAGCAGACTTTATATGCACTCATAACATACGCTGTGTACTGCATGAATTTCAAGGGTGATTTTCCCGATTTTCAGTGAAAGGAGCGATGAGGCCATCGTTGGCTTTATATAGGCGCTAAAACTCGATACCGGCCTGAATTTTTAATAAAATCAGTCCTTTGCCCTACTCAGCCACAGCTACAATGGGTGAGGTTAAATAACTAAGGTACAAATGAGTAATATATCGAAGTATGGAATGTTAAACTTCAGATGTATAAAAGATAATTTGCTGTCTAAATAGGATTCAAAATTTCTACTCACTCATCTTCAAAACAATATAAGTGGTTATTATCTCTATTACAGCCTGAGGACGGGTAATAGTCCACCGTGGTCCAAAATTCATCCAGTGTTATTGATAAACCAAATACACCAATATCTTCGGTGCTGTCTGAGGTCCAATCCTGACAATTCGCGAATTCAACAACTGAGCCATTACGTGCGAGGGTGCCAGTCCAAACAGCATCCCAGATATAATCACCCTGCTCACTAACTGAAAGCGGTGTATTAAGGAGACTTTCACTCAGCAATTGTTGTTTGTCTTTTGCTAACAAGGTTCCGTCCACTCTGACCCAGGGTCCATTACTTTTCAGTCGATCAATTGCATTTATCTCATTGGTGGATATCCAGGCTTTGTATTTTTCAAAGTTATCCAGCCTTGCCCGTGCAGCACTGTCCTTACATACAGCATCAGCGGCCTCTAAGCCGTGTAATCCAGTTCTCGGCACCCAGCTGGAGAAATTGCCATTGCCTTGCATTGATGTTACAAATGCACCTTTACCCTTGCTTTTAACATCTGGCAGAGGGCCATCCTGATTTATCTGAAAACAAAACAAACGTCTTTCAGAGCCACAGGTACTGGATGAGAAAGCGGTCCAATTGCCCAACGTTCTGTTTGTCGATCCTACCCAGGCAGAAGAATCGTCACTGGATGTGTTCCAATCATCACACTTGGTTGTATTGTTCAAATCCCAACTAATACCTGTGCCATTAGTTTCAGTGCCGGTCCAGACTTGAGTTATATCGGGAATAACTGACGCATTTTCATCCACCATCCCCGTTTGATAAACAATACCGTTTTGAATTAACCCGGCGAGGTTTTCAGCAAGTGGTTTTTTATCAGGACGAATCCAGGGACCCGGAACACTGGGCAGGCTCTCTTCACCCACATCACAACTGTTCACTCGAAACCCATTTAAATCAAGAAGATGGCAGTATGCATCGACAAAAGAGGTTGAAAGCCATGCCCGATATTCCCCTTCCAAACCTGCATTTGACGCCAACTGATTACAAATATTATCTCCAGCATCTATACCAGCGGCATCACCGCTGTCATCCCATTGCGACAAATCACCAGGACCTTTGATCGAAGAGACAAACATGGTAGCAGTTTGCGGGTAATCATTATTGTCTTCTGGGTTGGTAGATGCTTCCAGCTCGATAAGATTTCCATAACCATCTTCATCCGAGTCAACGTAGTGAAAATCTCTCTCAAGTATTGAGATTCGGGTTGTCTGTGCAGTTACGGTTATCGGTTTCTCAACGATCACCAATTCCATTGCCGGCTCAATCTCTATATAGCTAAATACTAGCTTAAGAATGTGATCGCCGTAAGGTACTTCGGGTATGCTACCTGATACAGAGCCTTCAGTGATGGTCAATTGTGCCTTTGAGGATTCACGACCCACAATTTCTGCAGTCGCGGTAATTGAAGAGTTTCCGACCACAACTTTGCTGGCTAACTTCTGAGGCAGATTAAAAGTCAGCTGATTGTCTTCAACGTTAGTTTGGTTTGGTAATTGGTTGCATGCCGAAAACATTAACAAGCAATAAAGCAGCATGAATATTCGGTTAAAGTGGATTTGTAAGTTCTTGATTATCATATTCCTTTTAAACTTATATCATTGTCGAAATATTGTCCTCATTTATTGAGCTGATAATGATTATTGCCTCGCTACCGGTTAAATCGCAGCATTATTTCAATCTATCATCACATTTATTTTCTATTTTGTAAAACTCCGGTAGATTATTTACGTTTAAGTAATAGCAAACACAATGAATACATTCATACTTTGTCATTGCTCTCAGTGGTAATCGAGCTACCATCCTTTATCGATCTATAGTCTGTGTAAATTAAAATACGCAGGTTATGACTGGCAAGACGAGGGAGAAACCCCGATGTTAATGCGTGATTCGATAATGTATTATGCAATCAACAGGTATCTTGACATTTTACAAAAATCAGTGTAGTCACAGTAAGCAGGGGCCATTTAGAACAACAATTAATCTGCTCGCAGCCTGATGATAAAATCTTTACGTGTAAATATTATAAAAATATAGTCTTGGTGCCGCTAGCAGCGCCAAACAATCAATCACTATGGAACTTATTGATTTTATAGTTGAGGAGAGACCCGAATGAGATCATTGCTCTATACACTGTTTATAGCTACCGCCATCCTGCATTCTAATCCCCTATTCGCCAGCAACTCCCGATTAGCCCTGATTATTGGAAACGATAACTACGAACATGCTGAGCAGTTAACAAATCCAGCGCGTGATGCGGCAGCAATTGCGCAGAAGTTACGACAACTTGGATTTGATGTTTTGGAGAAACAAAACCTCAGTCTAAAACAAATGAGGGAAAGCCTGATTGAATATAATAAACGCCTCACATCAGACTCTATCTCCATCGTCTACTACGCTGGACATGGCATTCAGAAAAATAATCATAATTACCTGATTCCCGTGGATGCGGACATTCAAAAATCCTTTGAGGTTGAGTTTTCAAGTATCGATTTGCAGATGGCACTCAATGCGATCGACGAAGCCAAACCTCGTTTAAGTTTGGTTTTACTTGATGCCTGCAGGGACAACCCATTTGAAAAAAAAATATTCGGTGTCAGTCGGGGAACCCAACAAGGCAGAGGTTTGGCGGTTGTAAATAGTGTCCGCAGTACGATTTTATCCTTCGCCACTCAGCCTGGCAATATTGCAGTTGATGGTTATGGCGAACATAGCCCCTATGCGACCGCGCTTCTTGCCCGTATGTCCACACCCGGTATTTCAGTGCAAGGTTTATTAAATCAGGTTGGTCTTGATGTCATGACAGAAACAGATGGCAAACAAGTCCCTTGGTTTTCAAGCTCTCCTATCCCGGGATATTGCCTTGCAGGCTGCGAAGACAACGCCAAATTAGCCTTCAATAAGGCAAACACGCCTGTTGCACCACCGTTTGTCGAAAAACAAAGTGCGTCACCCGCCCGATTATCAATTGCAAATGTATTGCAGAATGCGGTACAAGAAAAAGATCTGGATACGGTCAAGAAAATTGTCAATGTCAGCTCTGAACAGGAACTATTTCTCGAAGAAATTTTTTCTTCATATTCACGGCTGGTTCTGGCTGAGGTTCAGCCAACAAGATCGTTATCTGGAGGAACAAAATCTAATATTTCAAATCATGTTACCTTTGAAATCTCTGAGGCCACAAATCGATACGGTAATCGTGTACTTCCTGCGCAGTCCTGGAGGACAGTTTCATTTGAATTGAAATAAACGCATTATTCTGTGATACTTTGGTACACAATTTGAGGGAAATACTGCGACAGGATTCATAAGCGCTATGCTACTGGCTGCTCTCAAGCTTGAGTAGAAGCTAATGATATAAACTGACGGTTATGTTTAACATTTACTACATGTCCACATCAACATTGCAGCTACCCATTCGGATAAGAAAAAAATACCATCATTCAATTTACTCAAGATAAATGGATAAACAGTGTACATATTACAAACAAGCTTGAAAAAATTGATCATCATATCAATCTGTGTGCTGCTACAGACAATTCCTCAGCTGACTCAGGCAGCAGACTATTCTGCACCCATCATTTTAGGTAACTCTCAAATTCTACCCAATTCTTTAACGGGTGAGCACGAAATATATATTACCGTTACCGATGATCGATTGGTTGCATCGGTGGTTTTAAAATATAAAAAAATCGGTGAAGATAAACCTTTCTCTACAATCAGCCTTCCCCGTGTTGATTTTGAAAATAATCTCTATGGTACTGTACTGGATGATTCATTTTTAAGCAGTATTCCTAACGGCATTGAGTATTATTTAGAAGCCACGGATACGTCGAATAATGTCACTCAGACCCCGTTTCCGGATCAACCGCACAGACTCCTTAGTATTTCCAGATCCGCCGCCTCAATTACAAGCAGTCCTGTGGATACACTGAGTGCTTCAAAATCATCCAATAAGCCTTTTAACATCAAAAAGGAACACTGGCTCTGGATAACACTTGGTGTTGTTGCTACCGGGCTTGTGTTATCCCAAAGTGGCGGTTCGTCTGGCAGTGCTGATCAAACATCAACCGTCAACATTACCTCACCCACGCCTGGTTCTCAATAGCAACGCTAGCAGCGTGTTGAAAACACTCTCTAACGCCACCCTGCTGCGTTAAAATCAAGCTCAAAATACTCATTTACTACGTGTAAACTCCGTTTTTCGCCTGATTTTTCCTTGCTTGGCACTCATCAGAGACTTTTTCAATAGGCTGCTAGTAGCGGGAACGATGTCTGATTTGGCCCAATAATAAAGCCAGGGTTGTCACAAATAAAATAATTGCATTTTTATCATCAAGCACATCCTCAGACAACCCCTTAACTGCAAAAATCGCAACAATCATCATAACCGCAAGAGTCAGTTGACGAATATCTTGAAATTCGGTGCGCATTCGCACTCTCCAACAATACAACCACGGTAATAACAGCAAGAGTATAAGTGTTATAAGCCCTAAAATCCCTCTTGATAACCACGCATTTAAATACTGATTATGTGGCCCACTGTACAAAGGCAAAGCCTTTGATCCGGCACTCTGCTTATTGAAGTTTTCCAATTCAAGTTGGTATCCACCTGGACCTATGCCTAAAATAAAATTTTCACTGATTAGCTGACTTGCAATCCGCCACATTTTCATCCTTTCAAAAAGAGCAGGCTGATGAGAAATCTCAGAACCAGAAGCTTGAGTTGCTGCACTTTTCGACCCAAGGATCGCATTATTCCAGCTTTCGTTCACTGCCGGAATTTGGTAGAGCGCTGAACAAAGGAGCAATAGAGTCGCTAATATTTGCAAGAAATGACGAATGCGTATCTGCTCAAAACGCGAGACTGTATAAATCATTCCTGCTACCAATGCAGCAGGAATAGCGCCTTGGGATTTACCTATAAAAAGACTTACCAACGCAGCCAACAACCCTATTCTTGCCAAAATGGTTGGAATTTTTTTTAAGCACCACTCATCTCGAAACACTATAATCAGGGTGAAAACAGTTAAAGTCAACGTTGTATAATAGACTGAGCGCAAATCCACTAAAGATGATTCTTCAGTGTAAAACAAGGCATTTGCCATCGATACAAAAAACAGTTCCAGTGAAACAAGTATTGCCAACATCCAAATAAATCGAGATGGAATAATGTAAGACCTTAGTAAGATATATACTGGAATTGCGAGCAAGAATTTACCATGTCTACCCTCTACATAGACATGCCCTCTGCCTGGCATGGCATTGATCCAATAGGTAATCAGGCTAACCAGGAAAAAAACAACAATGACTTGCAAACCCGTAATTTCGGCCTCATTTAGCGATATGTGTAAGCCTTGCCTAACTAAAAGCACCAATCCGCCAGCACAAAGTAAATAATACGCAGCTAAAGTCGATCCTGGGTGAAGAGGCATGGCGCCGAATAAAATCAGTAGTAAAATACCAAGCAAAACCAGTTGCCAGTATTCCATACTGACCATAGGAGGCCGAGTCTCTCCATTCAAAAACGCACGACTATCCACCGCACGCTGTGGTATTTCAAAATCTGAATGGGTTCTACGACTTGCACTTGGTTTAGCTGATCTTTTTATTCTCAAGAGCATTTATCCTGGCCGATCAACCAGCTTATAAATCGTACCGCAATATGAACAGGCACTCTGGTCTTGTCCTTCAAGAGGAATAAAAACACGTGGATGAGAACACCACAATTGGCTTTCATCCATTGGACAATGCACCGGCAAATCGTCTCGCGTAACCTCAACAACGGCATTTTGAGTCTGTGTATTCTTTACATTTACTGCGTTTTTATCTTGCATGGTAATATCCAGTTTAAATCTCTGAAGGTACAACGCTATATATTCAGCAGCCTGTTCCAGGCTGACTTTACCTCTGCTCTGCAAAGCCCAGCTTGTGCATCGGTGATTACAGGAGACTTATAACCCTGCAGCGCCTGTTTATGGGTTAACTTACGGAAAAGAAAATAAGCATCTATTATTTTTAGTGACTGCCCCACCGCTAAATAACCACAGGATTCAAGAACATCCAATAAACGTATATTATCTGTCCAATGGATCAACTCGGGATGCTTAAAGGCAAAAGCCAACACCCCATATTGAACCATAAATTCAATATCAACAATACCACCACGGCCTTGTTTAACGTCAAACAATCCGTCATGACCCTTGTTGAGCTCTTGAAACATATGATCACGCATCACGATGACATCACTACGTAATTTTTTATTATCTCTAGGTTGGCAGAGTATCGATTTACGAATAGAGGCAAAAACGTTATGGATTCGCTGACTGCCCACCACCACCCGTGCTCTGACTAGTGCCTGATGCTCCCAGGTCCAGGCCTTTTTTTCCTGATAGTGCGCAAACGCCTGCAAACCGCTGACCAGCAAGCCCGATTTTCCATTAGGGCGCAACCTCGTATCGATTTCATAGAGTGTTCCAGCAGGCGTGTGTGTGGTGAGGAAAGCTACAGTTTTTTGTGCTGCACGGGAAAAAAAAACGGCGTTCTCAAGAACCTTGTCACCATCTGTTCGTTGCTTATCACCTTCGCTGTCATGCAGGAAAACGATATCCAGATCTGATCCATATCCCAGCTCGTACCCACCCAGCTTACCGTAAGCCACAACCGCAAACTCTGGATAGGCAATTTCTCCATTAACCACCATAGCGGGTCGTCCATGCTTTCTCACCAAGTCAGACCAGACCAAGTCACAGCTCGCCTTTAATACTACCTGAGCAATGGCCACCAATCGGTTACTGATATCCTTGATCGGTAACAATCCCTCCAGATCAGCGGTGACAAGGCGCATCAGGTTTGCTTGTTTGAACTGGCGTATGGCATCCATTTGAATATCGAGCGTTTCGCCGCTGACTTGTTGCGTAATTACTTGCATCTCATTCTGTAAAGTCAACTCATCGGGTAATTCGTGGGTTAGCCGATGATCCAGTAATTCATCAATAACCATCGGATACGAGCTAACAAATTCTGTCAACCATTTGCTGGCACTGAGCAAGCGGACCAAACGATCAAGTGACTTTGGTTGCTCAATCAGCACTTGCAGATAAACACTACGCCCGGCAATGACTCGCAACAAACCCAGGAGACGTTTTGCCGATTCATCAGGATCGTCACTCTGGCAGCTACACATCAATACCATGGGTATGAGCTTATCAAGGCGCGCACGTGCCAGATTGGTCAAGCGAGAGTAGGAGCGTCCTTCCGGCCCCATCTGCTTTAACACGGTGTTTAACTCAACGCCACTCCCAAACCCTGCATGTTGTAGTTGTGTTTGAGCTTGTTCATCAGTTAATTCACCAGACCAGATCAACGCAAATCCATGAATATCTTCATTCTTATCGCTCTCAGCGTTAGCCGATTGGAAGACCACTTCAAATATCGACTGAACCCGCTGCCGATGTCGTGATAATACCTGTAAAAAACTTTGCCAATTACGATAACCCATGGCAAAAGCCAGCCTGGTTTGCTCAATCGCTTGATCTGGCAACACATGGGTTTGCTGGTCTTGAACCATTTGCAAACGATTCTCCGTTCTGCGTAGAAAATCATAAGCCGAGAGCAAATCATGACTTTCATCGGTTGCCAGGTATTTTTTTTCACCTAGCAATTCAAGGATGGGTATAATGCTTCGTTGCTGCAAGGCGGCATCCTGTCCACCCCGGACCAATTGAAAAGCCTGTCCGATAAATTCGATTTCACGGATACCACCAGCGCCAAGTTTGATATTATTTTGCATACCTTTACGTTTCACTTGCATCGCGATTTTGGCTTTCAGATCACGTAGAGACTCGAAAGCACTATAATCCAGGTAACGTCGGAACACGAAAGGTCGTAAAAACAATGATAACTGCTGGGCGGCCTGCTCACTGCCGCTTACCACCCTTGCTTTAATCATAGCGTATCGTTCCCACTCCCTTCCCTGAGTTTGGTAATAAGTTTCCATTGCACTAAAACTCATGGCCATGGGGCCACTTTTGCCAAAAGGGCGCAGTCGCAGATCCACTCGGTAAACAAATCCATCTTCCGTGGTTTCATTTAAAAGATGTATGAATTGTTGTATTACCCTACGGTAGAAATCGCTGATATCAAGTGCTTTTTTGGCGGTGGTTTTGCCAGGCTCTGAAAAAGTAAAAATCAGGTCAATATCCGACGAAAAATTCAGCTCATTACCCCCCAATTTTCCCATACCCAAAACCAGTGGTTTTTGTTCAATACCTTCTGCACTGAGTGGAATGCCAAAGCGCTCACAGCAAAGGCAATAACAATACTGCAGGGTCAGATCAATGAATGCTTCAGCCAATTCACTCAAATTGAGCAAGGTTTCGGAAGTTTCTGCCAGATGATTGATATCTCTCCAGGAAATTCGGATCATTTCCTGCTGGCGTAGAATTCTCAACGATCGCATTAGTTGATCTTCACTTTGCCTGATATCGAAAACAGCGCCTATTTTTTCGCGGTATTCTTGCAGTGTGCAAGGCTGGCTGAGTGAAGACTGAGCGCTTTTAGAGAATAATATTTCAGGGAAACGAATGGAAAATCTAACGGCATAAATGCTACTGCTAAACAAAACCAATAAGTGATGTTTAAATATCGCATCGGTCGGCCAGACTAACCCTGCATTTTCAACAGATTGCCTCAACTGTGTTACTGCTTGATCTGCCTGTTCCAACAATTCAATCGGAATTTCTACAACTTCCACTGAGGACTCCCTATTTTTTCTTACATGAGTACAAACAAACCATATCTCTACGATGTTTCCCAGTAAATCTTCAGATCTGGGGATTGTGAAACTAGAAAATTCCTAAGTATATAAACGCTTTTCATTAACTTTATGAATCAATATTGGATTCATTTACAAATGTTAATGATAATTATTATTATTTGTATTTACTTGAACGGATCGCTCCACTAAACTACTGGAAAATATAAGCCTAGAGACTTTTCGCATGCAACACAAACTCGTAATAATTTTTGCAATACTAACAACCTTGTTTACTTCATTTTCACCCGCAATCGCTGATGCCGAGATAAATATCTATTCCGCACGTAAAGAATACCTTATCAAACCTTTGTTAGATAAATTTACCGAATCAACAAAAATTCAAATAAATCTCGTTACCGGAAAAGCCAACGCGCTCCTAAAACGATTGGAAGCAGAAGGCATGAATACACCGGCTGATCTGTTTCTAACAACCGATGCTGGCCGTTTACATCTGGCTAAAAGCAAAGGTCTGTTACAACCTGTTGCCAGTGAACTTCTGAACAAGGCTGTGCCCGCTCATTTACGTGACACCGAAAACTATTGGGTTGGCCTGTCGCAACGATCTCGCGTAATCATCTACAGCAAGGAACGAGTCAGATCTGAACAGTTATCAAGCTACGAAAACCTTGCAGATCCACAGTGGAAAGGCAAGATCTGCATACGTTCTTCCAATAACATTTATAATCAATCTCTGTTAGCCTCACTTATTGCCCATCATGGATTAGAATATTCAGAAAATTGGGCTAAATCTGTGGTTGCGAACATGGGCCGATCACCGAAAGGCAATGATCGGGCACAGGTATCTGCAGTTGCTATTGGAGAATGCGATGTGGCAATTGTTAACAACTACTACGTGGCAAAAATGATGCAATCAAAAAAGCAGGGGGAGCGCGAGGCCGCCAGTAAAATTGCTTTATTCTACCCAAATCAGGAAGACCGTGGCGCACATATGAATGTTAGTGGCATCGCTGTAACTGCGCATAGTAAAAATCGTGAAAATGCAACAAAACTTATCGAATTCCTCATTAGTGATGACGCTCAGCAATGGTATGCTGAAAAAAACAACGAGTACCCAGTGCGAAGTAACATAAAAGTAAGCGATACGATCAATAACTGGGGCTTTCCCTTTAAACAAGATAATCTTAATATGTCAAAGCTGGGAGAATTTAATGCTGAGGCAGTAAAAATATTTGACCGGGCAGGCTGGAAATAATCGGCACTAATAAAAGCCACCAATCAGGGATCAAACTTGTTATCAAGTGTTGTGAGCCATCGGGCAACTTCCAGATGGCCATCTTTCTTTTTCATCACAAGCACGGTAATTACCGTGCTTGTGCTTGTGCCTGTGCTCACCGTTATTTCATATGTACTCAATCCTGGCACTGATACGTGGCAACATCTGGTCGAGACTGTTCTCAGCGAGTACATTAGCAATTCTTTGATCTTAATGGTTGGAGTGGCGATAGGTGCAGGTAGCATAGGTGTTACGTCGGCATGGCTGGTCAGTATGTATCAGTTTCCCGGTCGTCGCCTGCTTACTTGGTCATTGCTGTTACCCTTGGCGATCCCCTCCTATATTATCGCCTACACCTACACAGGTATGTTAGAGGCAGGTGGTCCAGTTCAAGGCTGGATTCGAGATTTTTTTAATCTGAGCTATGGTGAATACTGGTTCCCTGAAATTCGCTCCATTGGTGGCGCAGTATGTATGTTCTCACTAGTCCTCTACCCTTATGTATATCTGCTTGCCCGCTCCGCCTTTCTTGATCAATCAATCTGTGCATTAGAAGCTTCACGAACCTTAGGATGTGGGCCATGGAAGAGCTTTTTCTCCGTAGCCTTGCCGTTGGCAAGGCCCGCAATTGTTACAGGCCTGTCTCTGGCACTCATGGAAACTCTGGCTGATTTTGGTACTGTGCAATTCTTTGGTGTATCCACCTTTACCACGGGCATCTTCCGCACATGGTTTGGCTTGTTTGACGAGACGGCAGCCGGTCAGCTATCAGCGATGTTATTAGGCTTTGTATTTGTGCTGATTTTGTTGGAGCGCTGGTCAAGACGCAAAGCCAAATTTCATCATTCAACAAACCGTTATCAAGCGGTAGCAAAAACAGTCCTGACTCGAAGTAGGGCATTAATGTGTACATTCGCCTGTTTCATTCCGCTGTTTCTTGGCTTTATCCTGCCATTTATGCAATTATCAAGCTGGGCACTTGAAACCTGGGAGGAAACTATAGATTCGTCCTTTTTAGAACTAATAAAAAACAGTTTTCTACTAGCTGGTGCGGCAGCACTAATTACTTTAATACCTGGCTTGATGTTGGCGTACGGCAATCGAGTGCAATCGGGCAATATTCAGTCTTTTCTAACACGCTTAGCCTCAATGGGATACGCCATCCCTGGAACTGTCATCGCGATTGGCGTACTTGTGCCTTTTGCCAATATCGACAATTTTATAGATGCCTGGCTTCGACAACACTTCGATATCAGCAGCGGACTTCTTTTCAGCGGCACCGTGTTTATCCTGCTATTTGCCTATGTTGTTAGGTTTTTATCAGTATCCTTACAAACGGTGGAGTCGGGGCTGGGAAACATTCGCCCCTCAATGGATGAAGCAGCGCTGTCAATGGGTTATTCAAAAACTGAAACATTGCGACATATTCATCTGCCTATTATGAAAGGCAGTATATTAACAGCACTGATCATTGTTTTTGTTGACGTTCTCAAGGAACTTCCTGCAACCCTGGTGCTACGACCGTTTAATTTTAATACTCTGGCGGTACGTACCTATGAACTCGCGTCCGATGAACGCTTGGCGGAAGCCTCCACTGCCTCAATTGCAATTGTCTTAGTGGGCATAATTCCTGTCATTATCCTAAGTCGTGTCATCAATGTATCACGAGCAGGCCATGAATAAAATTCTTCATGTAGAGCAATTGCATGCATCTCTTGGAAAATCAAAAATAATTAGTAATGTCAGCTTTTCGATTGAAGAAAATGAAATAGGTTGCTTATTAGGACCCAGTGGCTGTGGCAAAACAACACTATTGCGTTGCATTGCTGGTTTTGTGCAACCCACTAAGGGGCGCGTCTTAATAAATGGGAAAACAGTGGCCAGTGAAAAAATCATGTTACCGCCGGAACAACGCCGAATTGGTATGGTTTTTCAAGACTTGGCCCTCTTTCCCCATTTAAATGTCGCTGAAAACATTGCCTTTGGGATGCGCTCATTCAAGAAAAATGAAATTCGCTTGCGAACCGATGAGTTACTGAAATTAGTTGACCTTCAACAGCTAAAACATAGCTATCCTCACGAGCTATCGGGTGGACAGCAACAACGCATTGCACTTGTAAGAGCCATGGCACCCAGACCTGAATTACTTTTACTTGATGAACCGTTTAGCAGTCAGGATACGGAAAGACGGGTTCAACTGGCACATGAGGTTCGCAACCTTCTACGAAAAAGCAATACAACTGCAATCCTTGTAACACATGATCAAAAGGAAGCTTTTGCAATCGCCGATAAGGTCGGCGTGATAGAAAACGGTTTTTTGCGGCAGTGGGATACGGGTTATAACCTTTATCATCATCCATCAGACCGTTTTGTTGCTGATTTTATAGGCGAAGGATTATTTATTTGTGGCAACGTTATCGATAGAAATACATTACAGACTGATTTGGGTGTAATAAAGGGTAATCTACCGGATATAGCATCAGGCACACTCATTGATTTACTGGTACGCCCCGACGATATCATCCACGACGATAACAGTGAAAACCAGGGAGAACTGATGGAAAAAGACTTCCGCGGCGCAGATCACTTATATAAAGTCAGAATGCCGGGTAATACACATGTTTTGTGTTTGGTTCCCAGCCATCATAACCACAAGGTTGGTGAAAAAATTGGTATCCGCGTGCAGATGGATCACCTTGTGATTTACCCCCACAAGACACAGCTGTAGTATTGATATCTACCTTCATCATTCGATTTATAAGTAGTGCCTTAAAAGTTCAAAGATACATCACGATGCGCAGACTGACATAGTGCTATCGCTTTAGCTTCTTTTGTCGGTATCTTTTCCTGTAGGCGCAGCCCAATTGAATTCTTAATAGCATCATTATACTCGTATAGCTTAGATGCAAGCTCAGCCCTAGCGCGTTTACGCCATATCAGCTCGGCATCGAATAACGTCTTTCCCTCTGCTACCAATTGCAAAGCCTTTTCAGGTTTTGGTGAACCACCTTTCATCGCCTTGCTCGCTTTGTAAATCTTCGACTTGATTTTGCTTACCCCATCGAATTCACCCAAACGACTGGAACCTGCTTTTAGGATAGCAAATGCCTCTTCGCTTGATTGTTTACTGATAGCTGATTCGAATTGGCTAAACTCATCATTAACAGATTCCAGCTCTGTAACCTGATCAAGCAACTTCAACACTTCCGGTAATTTTTCATAAGCGCCATCCACGGTAAAGTTATACTCTCTTACCGCTTTTTCATAATTCTTATTTAATTCAGTAAAACGCTTATGTGCGTCTTCCCAACTATCGGGGAAAGAATTCTCAAGATCTTCTGCTTGCAATTTCAACGCGTCAATTTCATCTTTCGTTTGAATAAGTAAAGCTTCGTTAGGTTCTTCTTCACGACTGATCCGAGAGAATCGCTGCTCCAAGTGTGAAATTTGCGATTCCAGTAATCGAATATCTTTTTGCAAACCCCGCACCGTGGAGAGAATCGGGCGATATTCCGGTTCAAAGTCACTGATCACCTGACCAGCAACCTTCACATCGGCGACCTTATCAAATGTATTGTCTGCAGATAAAAAAGCCTCATTAAGCGATGTGCGTAAATTCTCAGGCAAATAACTCAAATCTGATGATTGCACTGTTTTTATACTGGCTCGCAAGCCCGATTCATTCGCATCATAGTATTCAAATACATGGTTACGCATACACTGTTGCAATCGAGGATTAATCGGCGGCGGTGCATTATCTGACGTTAAATAGGTACTGAATGGCAGATAATTAACCAGACTTGGAAAGTAACCGGCAATACCAAGCCCTATCAACTGCAAAACGATAAATGCCGCTGCACCTTTATAAATATGTGTCGTCTTGACTTCAGGCGGTGCCACCCCACGCAAATAAAACAATGCAAATCCGAAAGGAGGGGTCAGGAAGGAGGTTTGTATATTTAACCCTACCATGACACCAAACCAGACGGCGGTAATATTTGCACCTGGGTCTGCAAGCAGAATAGGTGCTACGATTGGAACGACAACTACGGCGATCTCGATAAAGTCCAGAAAAAAACCGAGTAAAAACATAACCAACATTACAACGACAAACTGAGTCCAAAAACCGCCTGGCAAACTGGTCAGGTAATCTTTAACTAACTCTTCTCCGCCAAATGCCCGAAATGCAGAAGTAAGCATTGCCGCACCTAACAGGATAATAAAAACCATTGATGTCATCTTAGCGCTGTCGATCATCACTTCAGTCAGGGTATTATCAATTTTATAGGTTCGCCAGGCACTCCATAATACGGCAATTAATAACCCGGCCACCGCAATCGTAGCCAGCATGACACCTTGCGAATCACGCTCAGTTGCAATATTCTTAATATTAATGGTGTAGCTGTTCAACACCAGCAGTAAGCAGATCAGAGAGATAGCCGCGAGAATTGCTGGATAAAATGCCCCCCGTTTGCCGTCCAGCAAGCGATAACCCCCCATGATCATCGCACCAATAGCCCCAATGGCTCCGGCCTGATTGACCGTGGCCACGCCTGTAAGAATAGAACCAAGAACCACAAAAATCAGGGTCAGAGGTGGCACAAGTGCCAATAACACGCCTTTAAAAAAGGAGGTATCATATTTGCCATCAAATCCAATAGGTGGTGCAGTTTCGGGTCTAATGATTGCACTGACCAATATATATAACATATAGAGGCCGACCAAAATCAAGCCTGGAACAAATGCGCCCATAAACATATCACCTGCACTGGCAGAAACCACATCCAGATGAGAAGGCATGGAAAACTCGCCAGTCGCAGCTTTATAAGCTTGTTTGCGCAGAGTGCTGGCTTGATCGGCAGCACTTGATAGTTGATCAGCCAGTATTATAAGTACAATTGATGGCGGAATAATTTGGCCCAGTGTACCCGACGCACAAATAACCCCGCTGGCAAGCGATTTTGAGTAGTTATTGCGTAACATCGCAGGCAATGAAATCAAGCCCATGGCTATGACCGTTGCCCCTACAATGCCAGTCGTTGCAGCCAGCAATGCCCCAACAAATACCACTGATATACCTAAACCACCGGGTACGGGGCCAAATAATTGCCCCATAGCCACTAATAAATCTTCAGCAACCTTGGAGCGTTGCAGCATTATCCCCATAAAGACAAAAAGCGGAATCGCTATCAAGGTGTCCCGTTCGACAATCCAGTAGAGACTGCGAAAATTGGTAACCCCGGCACTTAGCCATTCTACTGGTCCGTCTTGCGCGAAATACGCGCTAACATCACCTTCAAATATATAACCAGAAAGCGCGGCCAATCCAATGGTAAGTACTGCAGAACCCGGTAGTGAAAACGCTACCGGAAATCCCGAGGTTAGCGCCAGAACCATGACCAGAATCAGAATACCTAAAAAAACGAGTTCCATAATAGCTGTTCCTAGCCGGGTTGATGAGCAAGTTCGATGTCTTCTTTATCTTCGCGGCCGCGAAGCAGGACCGCAATGTTTTCCAAAAAATAGCTCGCAAATTGAAGTATCATTGAAAGTGCAAAAATCAAAAGAAAGCCTGCCATAAGATATTTCACGTACATACCAAATCCACTTTGAGTAATTTCGAAGCTCAGCATCGGACCGTTTATACTGCTACCTCTGCCCCAGGTACTCAATAACAATATAGTGAAGCAGATTGGCATCCCCAGGAGCATTACCCCAAGCGAATTCGCCCAGGCTTTATTTCTCTCACTGAAGTGCGTGTAAAGTACATCAACACGTACATGCCCTCCGGTAATCAGTGCATAAGAGCTGGCAAACAAAAACAAGGCGGCATACCAGAACCTCACCAGATCACCCATAAAGGCTTGCTCATAGGAGAACACGAAACGTAATATTACAACTTGAAACTCGGCCAATACGACCAGCAAAGCCAACCAGACAAAGCATAATGAGCGCGTAAAAAGCGCTATAACAGCTGATAAGACAATTAAAGGATAGTGTAGATAATATCCCCTAAACTGAGGCCGCCCTAACTCTGAGGCCAATTCCTCGCCGACATACAGGGCAAGAAAATCCTCTACACGCAGGAACGATACAATGATGTCAGCCAAGCCGACCAGAACAACTATCCAGAATGCGCTACGAATGACGTACGCCGCCAACCATGCGTAGCGTTTTGAATCATCGAGCAAGCCATCGTATCCGGTATATTTTCTGACATATATAACCACCCAGATCGCCGCCAAAAAATAAAGAAAAAGCTGTACCCAGGCGATGCCTATCTGGCTTGATGTGTATGCTTCTGAATCTGCGACTAATCCAAACCAGCCATTATGGGCAAAGAGATTAAGTACACCTGGATTGTCGAACCAGAATGTCACTACATTATTAAAGAGGTAGACAAAAATATAGGCGACAATAAAGCCCATAAGCAGCCTGTATGACGTACCTGACTTCGGCCCTGGATGTATGGAAGAGTGTTGTTCAGCTGTCATTTTTATAGGCTCAATATATAGTTGTAGTGTTGATAGAAATCTGCATCAACACCAACTTGGAATAGTTTTTTGAGCTAGCAGTGTGTAGTAAACAGACTATTCTGGCAAAAAACTGCCAGAACGTAAAACAGGGTATCCTTACCCCGTTTTATCCTTTGTTTCAGGGTGGGGTGAGCCTATATTCCCAATACGCGATTTCGTTGACGCAGATAAGCAACGTCAGCGACATTGCCCCAAGCGCCAATTTCTGAACGTGCTTTAAGAAAACTCTCATGAATCTTTTTTGCAAGTTCGCTATGTTTTACGACGTCAGCAAAAACTTCATCTGCAGCTTCGCCAAAGCTATCATAGATTTCATCACTAAATTCCCGTAACTTAACACCTTGCTCAGCCTGCAGCTTGGCCAGGAATTTACCGTTATTCGCATTATACTCAGACATCATAACGTCATTTTCCATGGAGCTTGCAGCCTCTACCATCAATTTGTCAGATTTTGACAGGCCCTCCCAGAATTTCTTATTGATGCCTACCGCCAACATGGCACCTGGCTCATGCATTCCAGGAAAGTAGTAATACTTAGCAGCTTCATAAAACTTCAAGAAACTATCGTTCCATGGGCCTACCCATTCGGTGGCATCTATCGCGCCAGAAATTAGATTTTCGTAAATTTGCCCACCTGGTAAAGATACGGGAGAGCCACCGAGTTTGGCAAGAACATCACCACCCAACCCAGGCATGCGCATTTTCAGACCTTTCAGATCATCAGCGGTATTGATTTCCTTACGGAACCAACCCCCCATTTGCACACCCGTGCTACCGCACATTAGCGATTTTAGTCCAAAGCCTCCGGCGAGTTCATCCCAAAGCTCCTGACCACCGCCAAAACGAATCCAGGCGTTCATTTCTGTATAGGTAAGTCCAAAAGGTACAGCTGTAAAATAAGCGTAACCGGGGTGTTTACCTTTCCAGTAATATTCGGCCCCGTGATACATTTGAGCATTACCTGAAGCAACTTCATCGAATGAATCAAATGGCTTTACGCGCTCACCGCCAGCATAGTAGGTTACTTGAATCCGACCATCACTCATATCCTGAAGCCGTTGTGCAAAACGTTGCGCACCCGTTCCCAGACCGGGAAAGTCTCTAGGCCAGGTAGATACCATTGCAATTTCAATTCTTTCTTTAGCAATCGCTGGTGCGGATATAATTGTTCCGGCAGCTGCTACAGCTCCTGCACCAGCTACAGCGCCTTTTTTCAAGAAATCTCTTCGAGACATAGATTTTTCCTCTAACATTTGTTTTTTTGAAGTCATGCATAAACCGTTTAAAGGTCGTCAACACGGATAGCGTTGCAACCTCTAACATAATGTGTGGTGGCTGCATGCCGGTTTAGCTTGCAGTTACACCTACCTTCTCGAATCGATTCCTGTTGTCGATATTCAAGCGGGACACACACGGAAATACGCAATCAAATTCAGCCTGGCGATTCACAGCGTCCTTATAGGGGATCGCGAAACCTGGGGTAGCTTATACCACTTCGGGGTTAAAACGTCTAGTTAATGGGTAGTGCACTGCCTATTACCTAGCGAGAAAAGCACACAAATTGAGAGATAAATCATGAACCTCACTATTACAATATTAGAATAATCTAATGCAGGACTGACCCAAAATACCTTTTATATAATAGGATTACCTCTATCCATGACTATATTATACTGACAGCTTCACCCTTCAACAGGCTGCAATTTAGCATAAGCTAAAACCAACCATTTACACCCGGAATCTTCAAAATTAACTTGTATTCGCGCATGTCCTCCCTGCCCCTCACAATTTAAAACAGTGCCTGCACCAAATTTAGCATGTTTTACCATTTGTCCGACATGCAGGGCCTGGCTACCGGAATCATCGATTACGCTTGATTGACTGTAGGGTTGATACACGGGTCGGGTGATTTGCATTCTTGGGCGAATTTCTTCAAGTAATCCCACTGGAATTTCAGCCACGAATCTCGATGGCATATTGTTTTGCTCCCGACCATACATTCTGCGTTGCTCAGCAAGTGTCAGGTAGAGTTTTTGCCTTGCCCGGGTTATCCCCACATAGCATAGTCGTCGTTCCTCTTCGAGCCGCCCAGCCTCTTCAACTGAGCGTTGATGAGGAAATAGCCCCTGCTCCATTCCTGTAATAAATACGCTGGAGAATTCGAGACCCTTTGCCGAGTGCAATGTCATCAGTTGCACGGCATCTCCGCCTGACTTGTTTTGCCCATCCCCCGCATCCAGTGCTGCATCAGCTAAAAAAGACTCTAAGGGAGACATCTCTACATCACTGGACGCACCGAACTGGTGCGCCTGTGCAGCACTAACCAGCTCTTCCAGATTTTCCAATCGGGATTGACCTTTTTCAGATTTATCTTTTCGGTGATGATCTAATACGCCGCTATTCTCAAGCACAAATTCTGTCAGTGATTGTAGGGTTCGATCATTTGCCCCATTTCGTAATTCTTTAATGACACTAAAAAAAGCGTTAACCGCCGTTGCTGCCCTGCCTTTTAAATCACTGCCGTCAATCAGTGTTTCTGCGGCCTCCCACATTGTTATATCAGATAAGCGTGCGGCATCACGAATTTGTGACAATGTCCGCTCACCTATACCGCGAGTGGGTAGATTTATCACGCGCTCAAACGCAACATCGTCATGTGGGTTACAAACCAATCGCAGGTAAGCCAGCGCATCCTTTATCTCGGCTCGCTCAAAAAAGCGTAATCCCCCATACACCCGGTAATCTATATCGGCAATAATTAGAGACTGTTCAAGTACACGCGATTGAGCGTTTGAACGATAGAGAATAGCCACTTCACTGCGGCGACTACCCCGTTCTATAAGCTGCTGAATAGTCTGCGCTACAAATCGTGCCTCGTCCATTTCATTATAAGCGTTGTATAAAGTGATCAGATCTCCTTCTTTATCCGCTGTCCACAGATTTTTACCTATACGAGAACCGTTACATTCAATCAACGCATTGGCCGCAGCGAGAATATTGCCAGTCGAACGATAGTTTTGCTCAAGTCGAATCAACTGCGCCTGAGGAAAATCCTGATTAAAATTAAGAATATTTTCCACCCTTGCACCGCGCCACCCATAGATTGATTGATCGTCATCACCTACAGCAAAAAGAAAACCATGCTCGCCGGCAAGCAACCGTAGCCAAGCGTATTGGATGGTATTAGTGTCTTGAAATTCATCGACCAGAATATGTTGAAAACGTCTTTGGTAGTGATCGAGCAAAGCTTGATTATCTCGCAATAATTCGAGGGTGCGTAGCAGCAATTCAGCAAAATCGACGGCACCAGCTCGCTCCCTGGCAGCTTCATAAGCCTTATATATCCGAATATATTGTTCTTGTACTGGATCGTTGGCATCATCAATATGTTGCGGCCTGCGGCCTTCATCCTTATGTCCATTGATAAACCACATTGCTTGACGAGGGGGCCAGTTTGCCTCATCAAGCTCAAGTGCGCGCACCACTCGCTTGACTATACGTAGTTGGTCATCCGAATCCAAAATCTGAAAAGCCTGCGGTAATCCTGCCTCTTTCCAATGCGCTCGCAACATTCGATGCGCAATTGCATGAAAAGTACCTATCCACATCGGCCCGGTAGGTAAGCCCAGCAACTCCTCGACCCGGGATCGCATTTCGTTAGCAGCCTTATTGGTGAATGTGACTGCCAATATCGCAAATGCAGATACCGACTCGACCCGATTCAGCCATGCAATTCGATGCGTAAGAACCCGAGTCTTACCACTACCCGCTCCTGCCTGTACAAGAAGATGTGAGGGTGGTGCACTGACTGCAGCACGTTGAGGCTCATTGAGGGAGTCGATAATATATGAAACATCCATAAGCTAAAACTGTGTTATTTGAGTGGATATGTGATCATAACAAAAAGACAGAAAAAATACGCTCTACATACTAAGGAGAACGGTGATATCCCGACATTCAGCAGTGCTGCGCTTATTCACGCAAGGTATCGCTGTGTCGCTGTAGTCATTCTACAGCAAAGAACGGTAACGCCCGTGCGCGGATAAGCACAGCACTGCCCAAAGGGAAAGCGCTAAAAACGGCGTCTCAATGTTACAGCTTTTGCCAATGCAATGAGCATTACCTGCAAACTGTGCCTTGATACGTTACTTTTATCGGTTTCTGAATGCGGGGATATCACCGTTCACCTTAGTATCTATAAACATGTAAAATTGTTTCCAATAACTGATAATAAATTTTGTGGTTTAATCAGATTCTTTATATTTAAAAAATAGCTATGCTTGTAATAATAATACTGAATCCTTTTATCTGATTCAGATCTCAAACGACAACCATTGTAGACCCGTGTATGCATAAAACTCAAAACCCCTTAGACAATATTGCACTTAGTGCCTGTCAAAATTGGGTGGAAAAAGTCATTATCGCTCACAATTTTTGCCCCTTTGCAAAACGTGAGCGAGACCGTGACAGCATTCGTTACATATTATCACCCTATACAACACTTGAGCACTGTCTGCAGTTTTTTGCAGATGAGTTACTATACCTTGAGGATAATCATTCGGTTGAAACCAGTTTACTGGTTTTTGCAAACGGTTTTGAGGACTTTGACCAATATCTGGAGTTACTGGAACTATCCCAGGATGTGTTAGAATCAATTGGTTTTTCCGAGAAATTTCAACTCGCAAGTTTTCACCCGGATTATTGCTTCGAGGGTTGTAAAGAAGATGATGTAGAAAACTATAGCAACCGCTCGCCCTTCCCCATGCTACATTTATTACGTGAGAAAACGGTTACGCAAGTGCTGGCTAACTATCCTTCACCCGAAGAAATTCCGCTACGAAATATAGCATATGCAAAAGCACTGGGCCTTGAAACCATGAAGAGATTGTTAAAGAGTTCATACCCGGAAACAGGCTAACAAGGAGAAAGCTGATTTCAAATACCAAGCTTGTAAAAAAGAATTATTTTAAATCTGCGGAAGAATGTGAAATCGCTTTTTATCGTGCTTTTGTCAGCTGTAATTCTAAACAAATGAAAAATATCTGGCATCCTGGCAACCCGATATGCATTCATCCCGGCGGAGTTCCTTTGATAGGCATAGATGCCGTCCTCAATAGTTGGAATAGCATATTTACAGGGACTTATTCACCTACCTTAAAAGTCGAGAGTATTAAGAGTTTTATAAGTCTCAATCTTGAGGTGCGCATCGTCAAGGAGCTGATAACACCGCACACAAACTCCACTGCCAAAGCTTCTATCGTTATAGCCACGAATAGCTTTCTGATAACAGATGACGGCTGGAAAATAGTTGCTCACCACGCCTCGTTACCGCTTATTGAAATACAAAATACTAAGCAGACTTTGCACTAGCACTCCAACAATGTAGTACTGGCAGACAGTTAAAAAACATAAACGACTTGACTGTAGCGAGTTACACAAGTATAAAACAAACGATTGTTTGCTTAATACTTGTGTAACTCGCTATGACCCGAACCAACATCCAGCCTCGAAGTGACAATCGCCGACAGCAAGTGCTTGAAGCCGCCGCCAGTTTATTTGTTGAGAAAGGCTATAACGGCACATCAATGCGAGACATTGCCAAATCCACTCAAATGTTGCCAGGCTCTCTGTATTATCATTTTCCCTCCAAAGAAGCTTTGCTGGCAGCTGTTTTTGAAGAAGGCGTAAAACGCATTAGTGATCGGGTCGATGAGGCACTGGCCTCAACAGAATCGAAACCCTGGTTGCGACTGCAATCAGCTTGCGAGGCGCATCTGCAAATGTTGCTGGGAGGTAATAATTTCGCCCAGGTTGTGGTGCGGGTCTTACCCAAGGATGCACCCGATATCAGGTCTTCGCTGGTCGCAATGCGCGATCGCTATGAGGCGCGATTTCGTGAGTTAGTGGCAGATCTACCACTTAAATCAGGAACGGATCAAAAGATATTTCGCTTGATGCTCTTAGGTTCCTTGAACCATGCTCCCGTTTGGTTTCGGCAGAACGGTGCAACCGTGAGCCAGCTTGCTCAACAATTTATCAGCAATCTGCAAGCTGCTCATGGTGAATCAAAATCGAATGAAATGAATCCCTAATGACCATGCTCAGGACAATACTTGATGAGTGACCTGAAACCCACTCCACCCCGGATACTGGTGACTAAAATTGGCCTTGACGGGCATGATCGAGGCAGCCGGATTGTTGCCTCCTATCTTCGTGATGCCGGTATGGAAGTGATATACACCAACCCATGGCAGCAATTGGATAGCATAGTGAAACTGGCGTTAGAAGAGGACGTCGATGTTATCGGCATTAGTTCTTTGGCCACTGATCACTTATTGGTGCCAAAATTGATGCAGTCACTCAAAAACGCAGGTCTGTCCCATATCCGGGTAATTGTCGGCGGTATCGTTCCTGATCAGGATGAAACAACTCTTCAAGAATCAGGTGTTTCACAGATTTTTCATCCCGGTTCCTCGCGTGAAGAAATTGTTGAAGCAGTGGAGCGGCTTGCTGTACAAGCGATTCGGGCACGCCCGTCTTTTTAATCTGAGGCTGAGAAAATGAGAGATATCAATTTACCTGAATCTACAGTACAAACTGAATATGACAATGATATGAAAACCGCAACTGAGCGCTGGCAGACTGAATATGATACACAACTGAATGAAAAGCAGGCGGTTACTAACCGATCGGGTATAAAGGTAAAAGCGCTGTATACACCGCCAGATCCACCCCTGGATAATTATCTGAAAAAACTCGGTTTCCCTGGTCAGAAGCCTATGACACGTGGGATATACCCTACTATGCACCGAGGTCGCACATGGAGCCAGCGACAATTAATTGGTCTGGGAACACCGGAACATTTCAACCAACGCGTTAAAAAGATACTGGACGCAGGTGCCTCTGCATTAAGCCTTATTCCCTGTAACTCTGTTTACCGTGGTTATGACTGTGACGAAGTGGAAGCAGAACTGCTTGGCACCTGCGGTACAGTTTTGAATACCGCAGAGGATATGGATACCTGCCTTCGTGATATTGCGCTTGACCATGTTTCCGTGGCTCTAAATGATCCCCTCCCCTTTACCATGCTTGCACAAATGTTGACGGTGGCAAAGAAACAAGGTGTCTCCTGGTCAAAGATCACAGGTACGTCAAATCAAAGCGATTATATATCACACTATGTTGCAAACCATATGTTCTATAGACTCTCCTTACCCGGTTCACGACGTGTGCTGCTCGACACCATCGAGTTTTGCGCGGAAAAGACACCAAAATGGAATCCACTTTCGGTGGTCGGACAGCATATGCAGCAATCGGGTGCCACGCCTGCTGAAGCAATGGGATTGGCGCTTTCTACCGCACTGCAGTATGCCAGAGATTGCGAGGCACGTGGTATGGATCCCAGACAATTTTTAGCCAAATTTACTTTTTTCTTTGATATTTCGATTAGCTTTTTCGAAGAGGTTGCAAAATTTCGTGCGGGCAGGCGACTTTGGGCAAGGCTGGTTAAAGAACGATTCGCGGTGACAGATGAACGTGTGATGCGGTTTAAATTTCATGCCCAGACCTCTGGTTGTGATCTGACTCGTCAACAGCCCTTGAATAACATTGCACGCGTCTCGGTTCAGGCGATGGCGGGTATTTTCGGTGGTCTGCAGTCTCTGCATACAGACGGCTATGATGAAGTGCTTTCGACACCCAGAGAGGATGTCGCAAAAATTGCCATCGCCACACAAAACATCCTTAAACATGAGGCACATCTTTGTGATGTTATCGACCCGTTGGGAGGCTCATATTATGTTGAATCACTCACCGATGAAATGGAAGGTGAAATCCTGAAGGTGATTGAAAAGATTGATGATCAGGGTGGGATGTACTGCGCGGTAGAGAGTGGGTATGTACAAGCCATGATTGGGGAAAGTGCAATGTCGTTTCAGGAGCAAGTGGAAAGTGCAGAGCAAATAATTGTCGGTGTAAATGCTTATCAGGAACAGGAAGATGCTTCAGCACGACCTGTGCTGGAGCGACCTGACATAAATATTATGCAGGAACAGGTAAAAAAATTGCGTGAAATGAAAGCCGATCGCAGCCAAACATTGATCGACAGGGCAAGCAAAGCGCTACGGGCTGCGGCCAGTCTAGAAAATGAGAATCTTTTTGCCGCAGAAATTGATGCGGTTCAGGCGGGACTTACCCAAGGGGAAATCATTGCAGTATTGCGTGAAGAACTGGGTTTTGGACATCCTTTGATAGTGGCATGAGCGGCGAGCAAAATAAAGGTTTGACCCACCTGCTGGCGGGAGACCCTGCAGCGCTGGCAAGAGCGATAAGTATCGTCGATAATGAACAAGCTGTTGCAAAAGATATATTAAGCGCTATTCAGCCGCACCTTGGTAAAGCGTTAGTTGTAGGTTTTACTGGCCCACCGGGCGCTGGTAAATCTACACTGGTTAACTGTTTTATCAATGAAATGCGCAATCAGGATAAAACCATAGGCGTAGTGGCAGTAGATCCCTCCAGCCCAATTACAGGTGGTGCAGTTTTGGGTGATCGTATTCGAATGAGCGAGCACACGGCAGATCCTGCTGTTTTTATTCGCTCATTGGCCTCAAGAGGTCATCTTGGTGGCTTATCTGTTTCTGCTGCACATGTGGTTGATTTAATGGATGCTGCCGGTCGTGATGTTGTGATTCTGGAAACAGTTGGTATCGGACAATCAGAAGTGGAAATAGCTGAGATTGCGGACGTCAAAATCGTAGTATTGGCACCAGGGCTTGGTGATGATATACAAGCCATTAAGGCGGGTATTCTGGAAATTGCTGATATCCTGGTGGTTAATAAATCAGATTTACCTTTAGCTAAACAAACCGCCAGGCAACTCAATGATATGCTAACACTTCGTGCACCATCAGATCGGCAGGTCCCGGTTATCGAGACCAGTGCGCTTGATGGTGCAGGGATTGTAGAATTATCAAAAAACGTCATTGAACAATGCACACATGAAAGTACACCTATGCGCCAACTAAACTCATCGACCCGATTTTATCGGCTTCTTGCCCAAGCCACCGGAAGTTTAGCGGATAGTCTTGTGCAACAACAAAATCTCAATCAACTTGATTCGGTAGTTGATGCACTGCGAAGTGCAGAAATCAACCTTGATATAGCGGCTCGGCGAGCAATGAAAATTATTAGCAAGAACTTGTAGATAGAGAATAATAACCAAGACAATGAGTCCACAATACTGCTATTAGATCTACGGTGAGGTTTTTCAGTCGTAACAGATTTATGCAGACATTGGCGCTGGAATTACTGAAATGAGTTGTGAAACCGCCACTGTTCGTATGCGTATCAGGACAATCATCTGAACTTCAACGGAAGTTGTCATGTCATGTAGGTAAAACAATAATCGCTCATTCGCACGAAATTTCCAGATCACGAAAAATAGCTAGCTGCCATTTGGAACCCAACCCACTTGCCAAATATCGCATCGCAAGGCAAACTGAATGAATGGCAAAACATACGCACAACGACCATGATCACGATGAGTTTTCCGCGCTTTCAGATACCGCGCTTCGGGTCCGCGCCCTTGAAACTTTACTGGTTGAAAAGGGCTATATTGATCCGGCTGCACTTGATGAGCTAATCGATACTTATGAACACAAAATAGGCCCACGCAATGGTGCTGCAGTGGTGGCAAAAGCCTGGGTAGATAAACAATACCATGCCCGCCTGATCGATGATGCAACCGCTGCAATTGCCGAGCTGGATTATACCGGCAGGCAGGGAGAGCATATGGTCGCAGTAGAAAATACAGCAGATCTGCACAATATGGTGGTGTGTACCTTGTGCTCCTGTTACCCCTGGCCGGTGCTCGGCTTACCACCCATCTGGTATAAATCACCGCCCTATCGTTCGCGTGTTGTTATTGATCCACGCGGGGTCTTGGCGGATTTTGGGATGACGATGCCAGCCACCATGGAGCTGCGGGTTTGGGACTCAACAGCAGAGGTGCGCTATCTGGTTATTCCTCAACGTCCATCTGGCACAGAAGGCTGGAGTGAAGAGAAGCTTGCAAAACTTGTCACCCGAAATTCCATGATCGGCACGGGACTGGCCCTCAACCCAGATGAGCTGGCGCATGAACGGCGGCCAAGACCTTGGCGGTGTGATGGGCTTTGGCCCGGTGATCGATGAAAAAAATGAACCCTGCTTTCATGAACCTTGGGAAGCCCGTGTACTTGGACTGACCCTCGCCATGGGTGCGCTGGGTCTGTGGAATATCGATAAGGGTCGTTTTGCACGTGAAAATCGTCCGCCACCACAGTATCAAAAAAGAGCATATATTCAAATTATTAATCGATATTTATCAGACAATTCCATAAGTATTTTATAGTGCATGTCCTTATCAAGATGGCATCCAAACCTGACAAAGAGATCAATCGAGAATTATATGAGGAGAATGCCAACTTTGTTTGTACCTCATGGCGGAGGCCCCTGTTTTTTCATGGATTGGGATCCACCCGACACATGGAATAAGATGGCTGAGTACCTGCGCGGCATACCAACCGATGTTGGCAGCATACCGCAAGCAATCATCCTGATCTCCGGGCACTGGGAAGAGAAGGTTGTGACTATTCAAAATAACCCTTCTCCACAACTCCTGTACGACTATTATGGGTTTCCTGAACACACCTATCAGATCGAATACTCGGCCTCGGGTTCGAGTGAGTTAGCCGAACGAATCGCCATACTGCTGGACCAAGCCGGTATCTCTTCCGAATTTGATACTGAACGCGGCTTCGACCACGGTGTATTTATCCCACTGAAAATTGCGTTTCCTAAGGCCGATATTCCGATCGTTCAAGTTTCACTCCGAGCTGATCTTGACCCGACTGCACACATAGACCTTGGCAAAGCTTTGCTACCACTACGCGATGAGGGCGTTCTAATTATAGGTAGCGGTATGAGCTTTCATAATATGCAGACAATGATGAAAGACGTGAGCGGTTGGCATAGCGCAATATCCGAGTCTGGAAGGTTTGACGAGTGGCTAACTGAAATGCTTACGGCGCTGCCCCCGGATAATCGTGAACAATCACTTGCGATGTGGGATAAAGCGCCGGCCGCCCGATTTGCTCATCCCCGGGAAGAGCACCTTTTGCCGCTGCATGTGGTCGTTGGAGCAGCGGGGTTGGATAAGGGGAGAAGTATGCTGAAGAATATTGTTTTGAATAGTGTTCAATCCGCTTTTCAATTTGGGTAACAGGATTACCTCTAGCAGAGGAACATTGACCTAATACAAACGTACACACCCTCATTGAATTAAACCTATCTGACTAATTGGAATGGTTCATCAAGTTCCAAGAACTCATTTTATTGCGAAGCACATTCATTCCTTGAGGAGTGACAAAGTGCCTGTCCCCGATCACCCGGGCTACAAAATTACGTTTCCGCCCTATATAGGTTCGCGCTATGTGTATTGCACTCTTTCCCTTTATGAACCCCACTACCTGCGACACCGCATATTTCGGAGGAATTGAAACATCATATGCACCTGATCTGATATGCAATGACTCTCCTCTATCTTGCATTCTCTTAGCTGGGCTAATTTGTGGAACACTTCGCCACTCTTTACGTATTTGACCAAACAATATTTTCTTTCGATATTTCGGGATAAATACTATTTAGCATGATGTTTGGCGGCTCACGCTTTTAACAGTGACAATGAGATCCCGAAATTGTCAAACTTTGAATGCCTCCCCAGCAAAGCTGGGGGGACTCTCAGGATGGACCAGGCCGGTACAAGAGAAAACGATACGTAGAAATTGCTCCGGCACACACTTTATGAACATCGAACATAACGCTAGCCAAGTGTTTACCGAAGTAAATTTATTTCTCGCCCAATACGCCAGTCTGGCAATACCAACAGACGCTATAGAACCGCTCCTTCTTTGTTGTTGGAAAAGAGTAAACCATGTTCCAGCAATTGACTAAATATGGGGTCCAGACGACCTTCTGTATAACCGTCTTTACCCAACATAGAAACACCTTCTGACTTTTCCCTGCCGCCACGAAAGGTATTGATAACTGTTGCATAATCCTGATCAATTTCCATAGACTTGGGCACATATTTAACCCAGCGGTGAGTTACATTTTGAGGCAATGCCATCAATGTGTTTTTCTCATCCATAGCCATAATGTCGATCGTTGGTTTAAAACGATTACCCGCTATAAACTCTTCAATATTGTAATTAGTATTGAAAAGCACAGCATTGCTAACAAAGTATTCACTGGAGTTTTCCTGCATATCCTCTGACGCCACCAGAACACTGTTTTGTGAACCAAGCAGCGTTTCATATTTCATCAAACTAATGATGCGGTCTCTAGCAATATGATCTGCCGGAATCGCCTTTTCAATAAAATCGTTAAATAAACTGGAAAGGTTAATATAACGCCCTCGTTGCGCTGGTTCTCGATTACCTTTCAAACAACTGAATATATTACGCGGACCAACGTAATCGACAAAACTGGAAATCAACGCACTGAATGACTCAGATAAACCCTGACCAAGAACACTGGCAATGGTTCCACCATGAGCCATATAAAGATCATTTACAGCATAACCAAATCCTTCTAACCATTCAATTTGCTCTACAGTCAGCCACTTGGTTGAATAAACGGCATGGTTGGGTTCATGGTTATACTTCAGACCGTATTCTTCCGCCATATCTTCAAAGTTGGTTCCTGGTAAAACACTGAGTCTGAAGCATTGAATGGTATGGGGTGACAGCGAATAAGCATAATCAACTGTACGCTTAAAATCATCAGAATCTTCACCTGGCAACGCATAAATACAATCTACTTCAGCATTAGCACGAACTCGCGATGACAATAGATTCCAGGCCTTGCTGAATTTTTCCTGGCTAAAACGCCGGCGTAGGAATTTGGATGATTCCGGATTTGCACTTTGCAAACCAAACTCAACCGTTAACAATGGATTTAGATCCAGCAATTCATCCAGCAACTGAGCTGACTCTTCATCTATTATCTCCAGTCGATTTTCAACCAGACAACTGAATGGTTCGGTTTTACCTTCACGTAGATGTTTAATCATAATCTTCATGATATGTTTTGATCGCTCTTTACGCATATTGAAGGTACCGTCACAAAACATAATATGACTTGGTTTTTGGTTAAGCACGTGTATCAACTCTGCTTCTACGCGCTTAATATCGTATTCACGAACGCCCTCCGGTTCAGCCCATAGGCAATAGCCACATCTATATGGGCAACCTCTAGATGCTTCCATCAAAAATGAACCACGATAAGGCAGCTCCGTATTACCATCATACGCTGAAGGTATCTCACCCAGATCTGCTACCATATTTGGTGCACCTGTGCTTTTCCTGTCGCCGTTTTGATCCAGATAATGCAAACCACCGATTGTTTCCAATACAGGAAAACCGGTAATTTTATGCAGTAACAAGTCCCTAAATGTCACCTCTCCTTCATCCTCTATGAGAATATCAGCGCATTTTTCCTTATGCAGCAGTTGCTCTATATAACCGCCCCGTATTTGCTGACCGCCATAGATGATTGTAATCTGCGGATGCAGAGCTTTCGCCATTGTCGCGACTTTATTGATGAGATCGATATTCCATACGTAACAGGAGAAACCCAGCATGTCAAAATCTCCGACTTTGATCCAATCAATCAATTTAAATAATTCAGCTTCCTCTTCACCATAAGAATCAGGAATATCACCGCAATACTGCTCAAATTCGACCTTCTTTCTGATCGTATCATCCAAATTAGCATAAAGCTCCAGATTCCAAAGAGCCAGTGATGTATCAAATTGCCAATTGAATGCTATAAGTCCTACTTTCATATTCTCCCTCCAGGATTTCATAAAAGTGATGGTGGTACAGTGGTCAGCTAACTCAGACCACAATTTGAAGGGTCGTTAATACAAATCTGACTCCATAGCTTGGTGGTAAACCATCTTGTATCGACTATCTGGCTATATAGTTAGCCAACAGCAAATTGGTTAATCAATCGTTGACCCTAGCAAACGATTGATCGCCCGTCGGGTACTGCTATTTTGATTCTCAATCACTGGAAGAAAGCGCTTATAAAAAGCAAGCATCTCATCCTTGGTCTCTGCAACAACTAAAACAACAGCGCACGCATTAGCCTACCCACTAACAGGCTTAAACAGCAGTTTTCTTTAAAGTACACCTCCTTCGTAACATCTCCCTGAATACCTGTAACCAAACTGTGCTGATCACGAATTAAAGGTTATTTCTAGATCCAATACTTACGTAGTATCAAAAACGGTACCATAAATAATTTCACCGGTCTATGCTAAGCCAGTAGAAATTGTCAATAGAACTCAGCAATCTATTGATTATAAAAATATTTCATGAAGTTACAATTTTGCATCCAGCACACACATTATTTAACATAGATTAAAAAATATTGTAAGGAAAAACGAATCCAGAACAACAGTCATGCATGAGGCCATCAACATTTCAAGTAGAAACCTCTTACACTCCAATCAGAACAGTTCTCAATGCGATCACCCGCATACTTAGATCCCCCCCCACAATCCGGACAATACCGCAATATCTGAATGAAGGGGGTCAGCAGATTGCTAAAACAGCGCGAATTATGTGAACAACCGGACGGCAGGATAACGAGATATTTACATGCCGAACGGTACTGAATATCGGATTGGACAGCTCTATTTGACGCTTGGCTCTATGGAATTCTATAATGCCGGGACAGGACGTTTATCCCCAACTTACGCTAACAACGGCAAGCTCGTGTGTATTGAAAGCGGGCAGGGGTAGCAGTATTAGCTTTCACAAAACCAAACATAAACATATGTCGGTGGTATATTATGCAATCAGACGATCTATCTAAAACCTATTATCATGATGGTGAAAAAGAACTTAGCGAGTTCAAGGGATTCACTTATGATAACGTAGCACAGAAGTATAATGTATTGGCAGAAAAGTACGAACCGGCATTAGGTTCCATGGATTTCCCTGACCCCGAGTTATGTGCTAATAAAATCGAAGAAATATCAGAAAACAAAGATGTTGAAATCCTGGATATTGGAGCTGGGACAGGCTTTGTAGGAGAAGAATTAGTAAAACTTGGATTTAAGAATATTACAGCGATTGATGGATCAGCAAGCATGTTGAAAATAGCCAGGGAAAAAAATGTCTACCAAAACCTTCATGAAGTTTTCCTTGGCATTCCTGGGAAATTCCCTGTCGAATTTCATGGAAAATATGATTTTGTAACTGCCTCAGCCGTCTTTGCTGCAGGTCATGTCAGAGATACTGCCTTTGATGACATATTGATAGCATTGAAAAGTGATGGTTACGCAATTGTCACTATCGCCGAAGACCATCTCTCGGCTTACGAAAGGAAGATAAACATGTTCATTGAGCAAAAGAAGTGGGAATTAAAAACCAAAAAAACCTATGAAAAATTCACCAAACTTAAGGGCCTGACAGGATCAGCGAAGACACGTACCGCCCATATGTATGTGTTTAAAAGGCTGTTTTTCTAGCCTCTCTCAAGGCGCATCTTCCATGATAGGCATACCTCCCCATATCCATGGGGTCATTGCAACTAACCTCTCTCGGTTCGTCTATATGAGCACTTTTGGATGCAATTTAACAGCTTGGGTCAGAAAACAGATTTACCAAATAATCCGCGTGTTCAAATTGTATAGCTAGACGGGATTTAGCGTCTTTGAATGCATGATATGTCTGCTTATCTGTGCCCCATGAGTAGCCCTCGAAGAACTCAGCTTCTTGTCGATCAGGAGTGATTTTTCTACTTCAATATAGGCCGTTGGTAGGATCATATTCTTTAAATACCATGACGATATTTCATCTCACAATAATTTATTTCAACAATCCACAGTGAACAATCTAGTACCAAACTGTACACCTCGAACTAAATAGCTCCAAAATTCCATGGATTAATAAGCTCAACTCCAAGCTCTTCAAAATCAGAGATATTGCGGGTGGCTACACAGAGCTTATGTGTAAAAGCAGTACCCGCAATAAGTGCATCACCTAATGACACTGTGCGCCCTGATTGTTGCGCCCCTGCACGAAGCAAGGCGGCTTGTTTGGCTTCTTGGTGTTCCAAAATAATGATCCGATCTTCATATTCTTTGATAAGAGTTGTTATTGTCTGGTGAATTCCATCACGTCTTGTACCATGTGGTAGCAGATTTATTCCAAATTCCAGCTCGTGAAGAATGACGGTGGATAACCATAGATTGCGAGAGTTTGTAAGAAATGCGATGACATTTTTATCTGGGATGAGTTTTGTCAGTTCCGATATCACATTGGTGTCAATTAAAAAACCGTTCATCTAATCTCTTTCATCAATGAAGGGGATATCTCGATCTGATTCTTTACGGCTTGGAATTTCCAGAGAGATTTCATGTGGAATATTATCAATTAACCACAGTCCAAGCGGTTTTCTAGGCTTTGCGGGTTCTGTAAGGGAACGCCATAATTGAGCGGGTACAACAACAAAAGGATTCTTTGCGCCAATATGTTGAGGCTCCTCTTCAGCACGACGCAGAACCTCTGAGAGCCGTGCCTTTGCCTCAGCGACAGTCCATACTTTCTTGGGTTTCGCGGAAGAAATAAACATATGCTCCTACAGGTTGGTTTCATGGTCTAGTATAGACTAGTTTTTTAGTATTTCAAGTAGGATTAGTAAAAGAACAAAGGTAAATAATTCACCACACTTTAGTACCAAACTGTTCACCTAGACTTAAACAGATTGGTACTAAAGTGTTCACTATTGACGGAAAACGCAAATATCTAACGCGTGATGAGCAAGACCGTTTTATGGTTGCCGCCAAGCAGTTAGATCGTGCCGCAGTGCGCACATTCTGTCTTACCATGGCTTATACAGAGTGTAGAATTTCAGAAGCTTTAGTAATTACCGTTCCTGCATGGCAACACGTACGCCGAGAGCACAGTAGATGCTACCGACGAACTTACCTTGACATCGTGCGATTGCTGGATTTCTGCGAAGGTAAGCGCTTAGTCTTCCTGCGCTGATAGCCACGACAACTGTACTTAAGAGGCTCATCAAGACAAACAGTACGCCGAGTTGAATCAGCTGCAGCCAAACAACACCATTTTCCGGCTTAACGAACTGAGGAAGGAACGCAAGAAAGAACATTGCTGATTTTGGGTTGAGGACTTCCGCGAGAACCGCCTGGCGAAATGCTGTCGCAGCTGATAATTTATAACTGGGGACAGGATAGTCAGATAAGTAAGTAGTGTCGTTTGATCGATCATATATTCAATTCCAGCTCATGGATAAATAATCGGAAGGTAATCAAAAAGGTATTCTTATTGTCTTTGGGTAAAAGTGCCAAAAGTATACCAAGCATTGAAACTGATCCTGCTATACCTTGCCCTGGGGTCTGATAAATTGCCAAGCGGGTTGTAAAAATGAAAGAATCAAGGCAAATAGAATGCTGGTAAAAATTAAAGCCCTTAGGGGGCGATACTAATGTTTAAAAACAATTCTGTAGCCATGTTGGATACGCCCTTCCTTGTGCTCTTAATGGGTGACAAAAATCATCGTGCCGCCCAATGATGAAACACTACACTAACACTTCCCACGAGCGGATCTCAGAGACCTGCGCTCAGTGCGCAGTTTATCTTGCTTGTTGTGAGTTTGAGATTGCCTCGATTTTTGTGCATTGATTTTAAGTTTAGAATCGTAGTCAGCTAAACAAGACTGCTTCTCTCTTCTGGCAAGATCCCGCGCCTTGGCTTGACGCGCAACGACTTCCAATCGATTGTTCATTTTACGATTATCAGCAACAAGATTAGGCTTCATACTCTTTGCACGCAAACGTTGCAAACGCTTAGATAGGTTTCCTGCTGATCGACACCCACCGTATACCTTAATAAATTTAACCGGAAAATCACTACATACGGGAGAACCATATACCTCTGACTTACAGACCCTGTCTTCGTGAGCAATACTGTCTTCAATAGTTTTGTATGGTTGAGATTGATACTCAAATACTGAGCGTATTATCTGCAAAGCTATCTGAGAAATTGGGTTGACGAAACTGTCGTACGTCATCGCCACATCATCGATGGATCGACCTTTCTGTTGTTCAATACCTATTTCTGCTGCAAAGTTTCGAACAATTGAACACTCAACACCACTATTAACATCTGAGCCAGTTGATATGTTCATAACTTTAGCCACATCTTCATCCAATGGACAAGCGGTTTGCGAATAGGTGATATTCCCTCCCGCATCCTTGCATTTGTAAACTGCAGCAGTTGCCCAATCAAGGACCATAACATTTAGCAGAAGTATGCTCACTAGTTGTAAACAATAACATCGCATCACATTTTTCCCTTACAGGTATCTGCTAAATATTGCGGCAATTGAGGTGCAAACATTATTAATTGGCAAACCTAAGTTGCGTACAACCTCTGGTCCATATAATGAGTCAGTTAATGAATATTGCCAATCTATCACTTCCTGAAGGAATTTTCTTACATTACATACACAGTCTGGCCTAATAGAAATTCAATAAATCTGTCCTAAAATCAATAATCTACGCACGCATTACACGGACAAAACCATACTTTCGATTAACAGGTATTAAGCAGCTATTTAAGATTTTATTGAAGTGAGATCAGTTGCTTATTGCAATCAATTGACGTTTCCTGATCAAATCTGAACGCCGTGTTCACGGCACCATGTCCAGCATTAAAACCATAGACAATTGGAAAATCATAATGCCGTAATGTGTCCTTGATCACACTTTGAAGTGGATTAGCTGAATCCTCGCAATCAGGCATATCCCCAAAAACAATTCCCTTAACATTCTGGAGTTTCCCTGCCTGACTCAATTGTGTCAGCATTCGATCAATACGAAAGGGCTTTTCATCCACATCTTCAAGAAACAAAATTTTCTGATTAAAATCGGGTTCGAATCGTGTGCCAAGCAAACTAATCAGCACTGATAAACAACCTCCAACCATTGGCCCACTTGTATTACCCGGTCTGATTACTTCAACATGTTGTTGATAGCCATTATTCTGATCAAATAATACGCGATGCAATCGCTGCCGATTTATTCCTCCAGATTCACTATCATCGACAAAGGCAGGTGACGCTAGTGTTGGACCATGAATACACTCTATTTGCGGTAGTTCAATGTTGAGGGCAAACATTAAAGCACTTATATCACTGAAACCACAGAATATTTTCGGTCTGCAAACAATTGCCGCATTAATAAACGGTAAAAGGCGGGGACTACCGTAACCCCCACGCGTTACAAAAATTCCCCGGATATCGGGATCATTTAAAGAGAAGAGTAGATTTTTCTTTCGGTAAGCGTCATCACCAGCCAGATAGAAATGTCTCTTTTGTGATGAGTAATATAGTTGAACGTTCAATCCCCAGCCCTGGAGAATATTGACGGCCTTATCGACCATCCACTCTGTACCAAACCGTTGGCAGGCAGCAGGGGCAATGATAGCAACGCTGTCTCCCGCTTTTAGTTTGATCACGGATAGTAGTTTGCATTACTGAATGTTCGATTAATTCTGTAGCAAATTTGCATACCTTTTCCTTAACAATCTACGGAACTAAAGCATTTGTTTTATAACCGGATACCCCTGCGATTATACACGCTGTCTACAAAAAGCTTCCTATCAGGGCAGCACACCCGCATCAATCAAACGAGTAAACAAAATATTTTCAGATAACCAAATAACAATGTCATCAAATTCATTACCCTGTTTTTGTGAATATTCTCTATTCACAAAAACGTTATCGTTATCCAGATTTTCTGCTTGATCACCAGCAGCAGAAATATCTTTACCCAGTGAGTATAAAACGGCAGGGACTTCATTGGCGCGTATGCTTATTTTTGGACACAGATTAGCAGAATTGCTGGCACAGATCACAATATCAGATTTCAGGTTTTTGAAACCGACTTGTTGCATTTCACCCATGGATACAAAATCCGGGACACCGACGTTACCAAACACAGTGGAATCTGCAAGGCTTACACTATAACGCAGTGGATTGTTCCAGGGGTCGAGTAATATTCCCTTTTTATTGAAATTTCCACTGATGCCTAAAACTGCAGATGGCACAAAACCATGCGCCTTGACACAAGTAGCTTGTTCCTGACCCGCACTGGATTGGATCGCTGGACAGGGTAATCGTCCATTGACCGAAGCAAAACCGATGATTGCGTCACGAATTTCTTCCAATTGTAAACTGGCCTGGCGTCTTTTAGATTGTTCAAACGATGCGCCTAGTGGCTTTAAGATCATGCCTAATAAAAGTCCTATCACGACCAGAACAACTGCTATTTCAATCAACGTAAAACCCCTAAATTTGTTACGGGTACCAACCATCATTAAATCAACCAAAAATTCCAACAGCGCCAAGTTTATGCAAATTCTGGAATTTTTCCATGAACTACTGAACAATCTCGATACTCAATATATTCTTTGTTAATTATCAAAACTTAGCCGGTTGATCTGCTCCTACAACAAACACTGTCGGGTATTTTACACCTGCGATTTCCGATTCTCCTGTAATCACTTCACAATCCAGATCCGCATTAATCTGACAGTCCTTTGAAACTTGGTATCGAATATGACTGGCCCATTTATTCCTGATAAACCAGTGGCTGCCAGTTTTAACCCCCTCAAACAGCGTCGCAGCAAATAGTGTATCTTCGCAATCTCCCAGATTAACTGCAAGCCATCCGTTTTGCGTTTCATCGGCACACTGCCCATCGCTAAATTCAGCAGCCATAGGATAACAGAGCATGTTGTTTTCCCCGCTACAATGAACAAGCTTATAAGCTTGTAGCCATGATGCTAAGTACACCAGAACCCTCTCTGTAAGTAACGGCATTAGCTCTTCTATTCTGATTCCCACAAGTACGTCATTCGCCTCTGTACCTTGGAGATTTGAAAACTCAAGATCACCATCGGCATTCTCAAGCTCCAGGTAATCAATTGCACGTGAACTGTGACGATTTTTTGCCTGCTGTGTAAGTGACGCACCGGCATAAGCCACAATAGCGATATAGCCTGATTGTGTATCAAGTAACAGATCACCTTCGCTGGCTGGATTAATAATACTAGTGGCAGTAAAGGGATTATTTATAAAACGACGAGAAACAGCATACCAAAACGATGAATTTGCGTCATAAGCCCCCGGCTGATAATTTAATACTTTCCCACCGGCAGAGATTGTCGATAAACGCGGTAATCTGCCCAGTGAAATCACCCCCCCGCCACAAGGAGGCGAAGGACCATCGTGCGCTCTTCTACCGTCTGGCACCTCTTGGTTGGGGCAAGGCAAATGCCCTGGACCCGCCCCACTGGGCTTGTAGTTATCTGCATAACTGACAGCCAATGCTATTAGCTGTTCTTTTGAATAGTTTAAGCGCTTCAATATATCAGCTTGATGACGTCTAAAAGAGAAGTTTAGTTTATTCTGATAATTGGTAATCATTGGCGAAGCAACCAGGATAACCATCAGTAACATCAGATAAGCGGCCGCACCTATTTGACGTGATTTTCGATGTACCACCAGTGTATTTCGTTCTGATTTGCATGACCGATTCTTCTTCAACCCACCCATCCTTGAATGTATAGCGAATATGTACCCCATCTCTTTTTGTACTCTGCGGTGACTTCTTCTGTCTTACTCCATCTGCTTTTGTAAAGAAATAAGTTGTATTATTGTTATATTTATATTTCCAAAAAGCGCTGGTTTTATCTCCAGAAAATAATCGACCCAGATAATCTAGCTCTTTTGTTGCTTGAGGGCTAATAGTAGAGGGGTCAGCATGGTTTTTTGTTGGTAAGGCGAAATTTTTCAATACTGGAGGATTATCAATCATTTGCCGCTCTTTTTCTGAAAAAAATAGCCGCATTCCTTTAATAGAAAGCTCAGCATGCAGATTATTAATTACAATATTGTATAAAACTAACGATAAAAACAGCATATTGTTTGAAAAAAACATTTAGCCAACCTCCTTCACGCCATACCAGCTTAACGTACAGTTAAGATCAATACCTTTTGAGTGATTTTTCATACGAGCAACAGGACGATTGTTAAATTTAATGCGAGTCAGTTGACAGCCCCTTACTTCAAAGTACTTATTCGATTTCTTTAATGCATTGAGCCAACGATAAAGCTCTATAATATGATTAATAGTTCCTTTAAGTTGCACGGTTTCCTTACTCATGCCTAAGCGATATGATGCAGCCTGCTTACTAATTGTCACTTTTTCTGCTGGAAGAAACTGATAACTGATTGATTGAAGATTGGCCAGAATGATTGATTCATTCAGCATTCGTAACAAATACCCTCGACTGAACGTATCAGGCACGAAACCCGGCAGCGTACTAAATTGTTTTTTGTATAAACTATGCATTGCAATATTTTTTTCAAATCTGTCTTTGTCAGAATACAAACGCGCATATTCACGCCTGACACTCTGCACCTGATCGGCAGATTTGATCTTATAATAATACATATATGAACCCTGCATAAAAGAAATAATAAGCATCCCAAACGCTGATTTCATTACAAATGATGCTTTATTAACACCGAAAAACACCATCACTGAGAGTACTGTTTCCGATGAATCATCGAAAACGTGTGCCGTTTCACAGAGGATTCTTGCTCTTGAATTAAACCTAACGATCCTGAGCTCAGCGCATTGAGTTGTTTTTCACTCACAATAGGCTTAACAATAAAACCCATTTTCTCCAGCTTCTCATAAAAAAGCGATACCGTTTGATCAGATACATCAGATAGCTTATATTCGATATCACCTATAAGTGAACTTTCCTCAGATTGCAGTGCATCTTCCCGTACTTGAATTTTTGCACCCTCTTCAGCATCCAATTCAATCGGACTACGAATCCACTTAAGCCCATTCAATATAATCTGAGGCGAATTTGTTATTACTTTCGCAAGATCTGCCAATAATTGCCGAAAACCAGACCCCGAATCCAATGCAGAAAAAGCCTGAACAAATACTTTCATAGTTTCAGCAGGGTAGGATTCTTCCCGTATCCGGGACTGTAGTGACCTGACCACTTCCCTCAATGCATTGTTACTACGAGAGATCTGCTCACTTTGTACGTTATCACTATGCCCTGCCTTATAAGAACTTATTGAGAAGATGATACTAAACGTGAATGCAATGATTGCCAGAAACAACAAATAGTGCGAATGTTTCAGTCGTTTGTAACTGGCTAAATCATTCGTTGATCCATAATTGTATTTCGAAAATTCTGAGAGAGTAAAACACTCAACGAGTGAATGGTATAGATCGGTTTTATCCATAATTTCTATTGGACGCTGAAAATTGAATTCCTCCTGAATCAATTGCCCAAAGTCATTTTCTTCTGCCTGTGGGCCATCAAAGTAAATATCAAGATTTTCCTGTTCGTCCAGCAGACTACTGGATGAAGCAAACTTTATGGTCTCCCTTAACTCCAAATCTATCTGCTTCCACTGTCCACCGTTATTACTGGATACACATCGGCTTAAGAGAAGAAAGTTGCAGTGAAAAAGTGAATATCGCCATTGGGTTCCATCATGGGAACTGATCATTAACCTATTTTGGCTTTGTTTTTCTTTAAATATTTTAAGCCTTTTTAGCATCATGGTGCTAACAGAATAAATTCCTCCCAGGCTTATACGACTTTTAGCAATACACTCAATAACTTTCTCAACCCCAGAACCCTGTCGAATACCTGATATCAGTAATCTTTGCGATTTATTTTTTCCTCTGGCACGATCCACATACGCTGTTTTCAAATCAGATCGATTTAAATAACGTAGCACTCTGCTATTAATTAGCTCAGTTCTTCTCCAACTCGGAACACAGGGGATGGCGTCAAGGTAAAATTCCTCATCTGGAAGATCCAGCAACACCGTGCAAACATGAACCTTTGACTTTGCCAAAAAATTATTTAGTTGATCAATATTTTCATCTATCCATGAAAACTGCTTGCACAAAAATGTTATTTTTCCTGATGTCTCGTAAACGAAAAGCTGTTTATCACAAGCTATAATAAACAGCCTTCTCATAAGGCCCCACCTACGATAAAAACAGCATCGTAAATAGGCCCGAGAACAGCCACAATCACCCATATCAACATCATTCCAACCAAGAGTATTAAAACAGGCCCTACCGACTGTTCAAACCGCGCTATTGATTGGTCAGCCTGATTTCTATAATACCTGCTGATTTGTAACAACGAGTTGTCTAAAGTCCCGCTCTTCTCCCCAACCACCAACATACGGTGAACCATTGATGGAAATATTCGGGCAAGTAGAAAGCTTTGACCGATTTCAGATCCTTGACGAATTCGTTCAATAGTTGCTTGCAGTGATCTTTCCATCGCTAAATTTTGTACCAGCAAAGTGCTACTATCGAGCGCTGTCACAAAAGTAATACCTGCGGTGTATAACATCGCTGAAGCCTGAGCAAATCGTGCCAATTTGATATTAAGTAGAACCGGGCCTATCCAAAAAGCCTTAAGCGATAAAAAACTCCACCAGTATCGACAGGCATCAGAAAACCTGCACACGATATTCAACATTAAAATTAACAAAACAGCTGTAATCAGATAAATGAAAATGAACTTGGAAATATGACCGGAAAAAGATAATAACCACTTCGTATACCACGGCAATTCATAAGCGGTACTGGAGATAAACGCGGTCAAAGCGGGTACAAGGTAAGTCATTAAAAATACAATAACGCCCACTAAAACAATAGCGCTAAAAAGTGGATAGTAGGTAGCTTTACGTAATCGCTGTGAGAGTGCTTTTTGCCACTCTAAAGCTGTATTAAGTTCAGCCAATACGCTTGGTAAACTACCTGACTGCTCCCCCACTTCAATCATAGCAACGTAAACTGGTGGGAATAAGTTCGGGTACATTTTCAGCGATTCGGAGAAACTACTACCTGATTCAATATCTATCAGGAGGTTCGACAAAACATCTGAAAAGTAGATATCACCGCCAGAGTCTCTTATCTCAGTCACGGCTTCAATCAAGGGAATACCTGCATCAAGCAATTGTTCCAAATCAAGAGTAAACTGAATTAACACCTGGCCTTTATTTTTCTGGCGGGAAAAGATAGAAAACCTTCTCGCTTTGGCATGCAGTAAGTTCAGTTTTTTTGCTTGCAGCTTTTGGTCCAGAATACTTATATTTTCGGCGTATATTCTACCTCTAACAAGATCTCCATTCTCTGCAATTGCTTTGTAATTATAAGCGGCCATGGTTCCTCCCTGGATGACTCAATTCTCAACCTAAGCGCTTAACATCCCAGCACCCTTATCAACTCTGCAGCATCAGTATTGCCTCCCTTCACATGAGACCTTGCTGTATTCTCCAATGGCTGCCAACCCAATTTCAGTGCATATTGTTGCATTTGTTGAGTTGAAGCGCCCTCACCTATCAATTCCTCCAACTCGGATTCAATCCGAAATACTTCTGCGATTGCAAATCTACCCTGATAACCCGTCTGTCTACAGTGTGAACATTGCAAACGTAGCTGCTCACTCTGATTATTGCAATGTCTGCACAATCGCCTTATCAGTCTCTGAGCAATTACAGCTTTTAAATTTCCCGACAATAGCCGGGTTTCGACACCCAGATCAACAAGCCGCTGAATAGCAGACATTGCTGTCTTTGTATGCACAGTAGAGAAGACTTTGTGTCCCGTCATTGCAGCACGTATTGCAATTTTAGCGGTATCTGCATCCCGTATTTCACCAATCAATACAATATCAGGATCTTGTCTGAGAATAGCTCTTATTCCATCTGAGTAAGAAAATTTCTGGCTTGGCTTAACACTGCTTTGGCGTACTCGTTGAAGTGTATATTCAACTGGATCCTCCAACGTCATGATATTTACCGAAGAATCGTTCAATTCATTAATGAGGGAATACAACGTGGTTGTTTTACCACTTCCAGTCGGTCCAGCCACTAACACAATGCCATCAGGAATTTTTAGTATATCCTGCAGAAGTGCTACTGTGGCCTTATCAAGGCCAAGTTGACTTAGACCCATTACTGACTTATTCCGAGTAAAAATTCTTAGCACTATATTCTCACCGTGGATTACAGGAAAGCTGGAAACCCTGAAGTCGGCTCTGTGGCCATGCACTGAAAATGAAAAACTTCCATCTTGAGGTGATCGGGTTTCGGCAATATCCATCCCTCCCAGAACCTTTAACCGAACAGCAATTGCTGGCCAATGATTTTTGTGTATGCAACATGCCTGAGTCAAAACACCATCAATTCTATAACGAACCCTCAAATAAAGGGCTTCTGGTTCAAAATGAATATCTGAAGCACCGCCTTGAATTGCATTACCTAGAAAATAATGAACTATCTGGACAATGCCCTCACCTGAGCTGTCATTATTCTGATTTTGTTGATAATGATGCTGTGACTCCAGTTTTTCCAAAATCTCTTCCAGGGTAAGGCCCAGCCCATAAAGCTCAGTGAGAGCTCTTTCGATATCCGCCTCGCTAGCCAATACTAACTCAAGCTCCCTACAGTCCCCTGCCGCTCTTCGTATGCCGTCCATAGCGACTAGATTATGAGGTTCAGCAATGGCCACGGTCAGTTTGTGATCAGCCTTATTAAAAGCTATAGGGACAGCTTTATAACGAATGGCGATATTACGAGGTATTTTATCCAGCACAGATTGATTTACATGAATTTCTGAAAGATCTATGGACTTAAAACCCGATGATTTCACAAAGTGATCACGCAGTATATTTTCATCCAGAAAACCAAACTCCACGAGTAGTCGGCCCAGCTTCTTATCGATGCTTTTTTGTTCTGTTAATACAATTTGTAGCTGATCCTTGTCAATCAGGCCCGCTTCCAGCAATTGCTCTCCCAGCATAAGTCTATTCCTATAATGAATTGAGACGATCCAATACCTGCAGGTTATCGAAGCGACGCTGTATTGCCTGATTTCCCTTCAATGCTTTATAATAAAATCTTCGGGCCTTATTCCTCTCGCCCAAATGATCATAAGATACTGCAAGATTGTAATAACAATTAACATCTGAGTTTCCATATTGACATACCTTTTCTAATGAGCGACTGGCTTTGTTCCAAATTTTATTATCACTGTACAGCTTACCCATTGCTAAATATAAGGCGTCATTGACGACTCCCAGGCGTATCAAATCCAGGAATAATTCCTCGGCCAAAGAAAAATCCATAGAATCACTGGTCAAAATCGCATCTCGAATTTTTTTATTAATCTCTATTCTCTTCGCACTGCTTGACGTTTTATGGATCTGTATTCTACGATACCCTACCTTTCCATCAGTCACACCCTGCTCACCTTTTAATGCCAGCCTGTTAAGCGATAAACCTTCTTCTGATGATTGTTTGACAAACGAGTCCTGATCATCGGCTCCAGAAATAAATTGTAATTCACTAGATTCTTCTGTGTTTGTTTGCTCCAGCATCTGCCATGAAGGTAAGCTTCGGATAAGGTTTAAATCTTTTTCGAGTTGACGTTTTTCACTCTTAATGATTTCTACAAATAGAAGACCGACACCACACATTAATAAAATTAGTGCTCGCACTACAGATAACTTTTTGTTCTTTCGGGCATGGTTTTTTTCGTCAATTAGGTTCGAAAATCCTTCTATCGAATAGTCGATATCTGGACGAGCAATCAGCACAACTGACTTTGATGTATGTTGAACTGATCCTTGCCTGAATTTTTTCCCTTTTGCGCAATTAAACTTGATCATTTATCACTCCCTGATGTTCGAAGAAAATCGACAACCCGATCCCGGTAGTCAGCTTCACCACTAATCACCACTGGACGCAGGAATACTAATAACTCAGTCTTTTCAGTTTGTTCTTGTTGGTATGAAAACAGTTTTCCTAGTAGAGGAATTTCTGATAAAAATGGCACACCAACCGTTTTTTTACTTATCCTATCTTGCATTAATCCCCCAATAACAACCATACCACCACTTTTAACACGTAGAACCGATTCCATCTCACGCACTTGTATTTCTGGAACAAGATTTTTCACACCAGCGGCTGCTAAATCAGGGCTTGGATCAGTGACAAAACCCAGTATTCGCGAAATAGTCGGCCTAACGTTTAGTATTATTTCATTTTCTGAGCTGATGTACGGAATCACATTCATTACCAAACCAATTGGAACCGTCCTGACTTCGGAGGTGGTAGTAATTTTTTCATGTGTTTCATCGGTCTTTACGCGCTCCACACCGATAGTAAAATAGACTCTGTTATCGACAACCTTTAATACCGCTGCCTGATTGTTTAACGCATTGATTTTTGGGCTGGATAGAATCTTTACCTCGCCGAACTCCTTTAAAAGAGATAGTGTCGCCGTAATATCTGAGCCGGTTAAACTATTCCTAAATACACTGAGGATAGCAGCAGGTGATATGGTGTCCCTGATATTACCTTGTGAGATTGGCGAATTTCCCGAGAAATTTTGAACATAGTTATTCCCTGATGTCCCAGAAGCCACTACACGCCAGTCGATTCCGGCTTGAAAATCATCCTTCAAGCTAACCTCGACAACCAAAGCTTCAATCAGAACCTGTCTTTGCGCACTCTCAACAACCTGGCTAATAAATGCTGACACTTGCTCTTGAGTGCTATGACGTGCTTTTACAACAACTATACCCGCTTCTTTATTTAGTATGACTGAACCTATATCCTCTTTGCCGGTACCAACAATGGCATTAAGGTTATTCCAAAGAGTTATCCAGAAATTGTTCTCAGAATTATTGAGTATGCTTGCCTTTGAGTTGTTAGCATGTGTTTGATTTGCATTACTGCCATCTACAGTCAGGCTAATGGAATCAATTTGAGTGGCTAATTCCACTTCACTGCTGGATTTACGCGAAATATTCAGATAATCGACACTATACGTTTTCAAATAGGGCTTATCTTCATAGAAGATAAGTTTATTCTCGTCCAATTCATAGCGCACAGCATATTGTCGAACAACGTGATCAAGAATCTCTACCAAAGAGCTGTCCAGCAACTCAATACTTAACATGCCTACCGGACTGCCAACAACCGTAAGTTGTAATCCTGCATCATGAGCAAGTGCTTGTACAAACTCGACAACAGGAACCGAGGAAACTGAAACTGAGAATAATGGAAATATATCCACTGTATTATTGAAAGGCGAAATTTCCACAGGCTCCGGAATGGGGGCATTTGCTATGAAATGTGCGGATAAATCTGACTCCAGGATAGGACTTGCCAGGGGTGTATCAACTTTGTTTTTCAGAACACGAGCACAACCTAAATTCAATATTACTTGAGTCAATAAAAATAGGCAAAGTACGTTATGTATCAGGGAATGTGTCTTATTATTAAAGTTTCGCATCCTCTTTCCATGAGAATTGATGAATTTTCAATGCCTCTTCTAAGGCGATGGGAATTGTGACGCAGGTCAGGGTTATGTTTTGTGACCCACATCACAAAACAGCAGCAATTGCTGTGAGCAAATACTACCGACTTAGTTGGAAAACTAATTAAAGTTACTTGAATTTTCTATTTCGTTATTGACAGAAAGCTTATTTTTTCTCTAGCCGTAAATCATGCCCTGACAGTGCTTCAGAATTAATGACCAGCAATTGCTCTTCTGAGAATCCTGAGCCAAATAGACTCCATATTAATGCTAGTACGATACTGCCACTAAGAATCCCGACCAAGACTGTATTCCTGGCAGTCATAAATGCTAATGCTGGCATACTGTCTTCCAGATTCTGACTAGCCCCCTGACTAACCAGAATATCACAAGCCGACGGAAACTCCACGCCTCTACGAAACGCCTGTCTTAACGCTCCATTTCCGAGAGCGACTACTTTACTTATATTGCCAATGGATTCAGTAGCTATAGCCTTTACCATCGTTCGTCGGAAAACGGTTTGATCCCGGTTTCCACAACTTTCCATATGCGAGTTCAAATACTCAAAAACTTCGTATTCGGTAAACGGTGACAGTTCCATCGATGTAGTCGTCATATCTGAAAACTGACCTTCCAGGATCACTTTTTCATTGTCGGAGTAAAAAAATACAAACGTTATGGATTTCCCTTGATCTTTTGCAATGATTTGCATCTCTCGTAACCAGGAATACTGCTCACCACTTATGCCATCTACCCCTTCCAATAGAATGACCAATCGATCATGGGTATTTAGTTTTCTTAACAGCTCACTCTCAACATGTACTGCTGGCATGAAGACCGCAGCTTCTAATAACAGGCCCTCGGCAAGTTGTTTTTCCAGAGAAATTGTTCGACGATTTCCTGAGCAGTTAGCATACAAACATAAACCATCGCGCATTTCCTGCTCCACCATGCGACAAATTGCAGTTTTCCCGCTACCCTGTTCAGCCTTAATAAATATACAGTCATCTTTATTTCTTGCCTTTAGTAATATATCTTCCAATATTGTTGTTCGGCTGGCCCCACCGTAGAATTTACTGCAATCAAATTCATAATTAAATGGGGACTCCATAACTGTGAAATGAAGGCAATAGTCAACTTCATCCAGATCTACTGGTATTCCGACTTTATCGCTTATCTTCATTTTGATACCGAATAAGTTGTGAAGAATCGCATCCGTATTCTGAGAGCAAGAGCCAAAGCACTTAACACGGAAGATTGTATTTTTACAGTGTTTAAATTTTTAGCACGCATAGCTAGATATATAGCTAATAAAATAGAAACAACAATTATTTTGCAGCCCAGCAATAAAATCAGAATAGTTTGTGAAATTAATTAAGAGGTTCCAGATGTTCAATATTGTCCTATACCAACCCGAAATACCGCCGAATACGGGCAACCTAATAAGGCTTTGCGCAAACACAGGTTTTACACTACATTTAATTCATCCATTGGGTTTTGGGCTTGAAGAAAAGAAACTGCGTCGCGCTGGACTCGACTACCGCGAATTTGCACAGATTGTTGAACATAAGGATTATTATCAATTCATGGAAAACCAGAAAGGCAAGCGAGTTTTTGCCTGCACAACTAAAGCGAAGCAAAATTATGTTACGCCAAGATACAAATCTGGTGACAACTTACTTTTTGGTCCAGAAACACGCGGGTTACCTAGTGAGATTCTTACTAAGATTGATGACAAGCAAAAGATCCGTATACCCATGCTGGCGCAAAGTCGAAGTATCAACCTGTCCAATGCTGTTGCTATTATTGCGTTTGAAGCATGGCGACAAAATGAATTTACCGCTCCCTGCCAATAACAACCATTAACCATATATGGAAGAAGTGAGGATTTAATTATTAGAAAAAGATAAAAAGCAAAAGGTATTATGCGTAGTATGGATCCTTACCAGACAGAGCAAATTTAACCCTTGTAGTATAGCTGCTCAAGATTATAGTACTAGTGTAGTGTCCTAGTCTAATATTATATTAGACTAGGACACTACACTACATTAAGTGAACTAAAATTTTTCACTTCTATACCCTATAATAGTAAATCCCTGTTAATCCCTGTTTTCTTGTTTCGGCGTTCGTGAAAGCAAATCCCGTACTGCGTGGATTGGTGATTTCGATTTGTATATGACATTATATACTTGCTCTACAATTGGCATATCTACAGCATATTTTTCTGCGAGTACGTATGCATCTTCTGCTGTTTTTACGCCTTCAACAACTTGTGCAATTTCTTTCAATGCTTCAGTGACACCCAGCCCACTGGCCAAACACAAGCCAAATCGTCTATTGCGTGATTGATCGTCGGTGCAAGTCAATACCAAGTCACCCATCCCCGACAGCCCCATTAATGTTTCCGGTCTTGCACCCATCTTCACACCAAGACGCATCAATTCCGCCAACCCCCGTGTTATCAGAGCTGCACGGGAATTAGCTCCAAAACCCAGTCCATCGGAGATTCCTGCAGCAATGGCAAATACATTCTTTAGTGCCCCACCCACTTCTACACCGACCACATCATCGGTGCTATATGCTCTGAAGTTTTCATGATGCATCCAGCGTGTTACTGTTTCCGCCGTTTTTAAGTCAAATGAAGCAACTGTGACCGCTGTTGGTAGGTGATTTGCCAGCTCAGCTGCAAAAGAGGGGCCGGAGATAACTGCAGATTTCATTTTCCCTGGCAATCGCTCCTGTAAGGTTTCATGCAGTAACCTGCCACTGCCCGATTCCAACCCTTTACAAGCCCATATCAACACCTTGTTTTCATCTAAAAATGGTTCAACTAAATCCAATGTGGTGGTTAAGGCTTTTGTTGGCGTTGCTAATAGAATAGCTTGACTAGACTCAAGTGGGCCTTCTATATCTGATGTACATTTCAGTGAATCCGCTAAAGGTATTCCTGGTAGATACCGGCGATTTTCCCGTTCCCGCTGCATAGTTAGCATAGCGTTCGAATCACGACCCCACAAAACAGCCTGATGACCAATTCGTGCAATGTGACAGGCGAGTGCAGTCCCCCAAGAACCCGCTCCCAGAATGGTTATAGAGGCATGTTCACTCATCGAATATACTCTACTACTGTCGGGTTTCAGTAGCCGGTGCGTTTTGTCGGCTGATTTCCATATGCTGCGCATAAAGCGCATCAAAATTAATTGGCTCCAGAAGTAGCTGAGGAAAACCGCCCTTCACAACCAAATCAGCAACAACCTCACGCGCAAATGGAAATAAAATATTTGGGCAATAGCTACCCAGTACATTAGCTCGATTTTGGTCATTGAACCCTTGCAACACAAAAAGCCCCGCTTGTTTTACCTCGACTAAATAAGCCGTCTCTTCTTTGTCCTGCCCTGACTTAACGGTTACCGTCAATGTCAGTACCGTTTCATACAATTCGCCCTGTAGCACACGGCTTTCAGAATTGATTTGCAGATTAACCTCAGGCTTCCAATCATTTTGTTGGAGAAAAACGTTTGGAGACTTTGGAGACTCAAAAGATACGTCTTTTATATACACTTTTTGGATACGGAAATTCTGTTGATCGTCAATTGCCTTCGTCACATCGTCATCTTCTGCCATCGATATATCCGCTCATTTATAGTTTTTAAGTCCAGAAGGGTTGTCCAGGAATAGCATATATATTGAATCGCGAACAACGACTGTGCAATTGTAGATGAGAAAGTTGTACTGCTTTTATCGGGTAACCAGTGGCAAGTTGGCTTTTTGCCACGCAGACACACCACCTGAAAGATTATATACTGAGTTAAACTCTTGTTTTTTAAGTTTTGAACAAGCCCTTGTTGAGCGTGTACCTGTAGCACAATAAACGATAACATGAGCATTCTGGTGCTTGTTTAACTGTGACAGGTTTTTTCCGAAACCACTAAGAGGGTGGTTTTTAGCATCAATAATGTGCCCTGCTTTAAACTCATTTGCTTCCCGTACATCGACAAATATGGTGTCTTCATCGTTCTGCAGCCGAATGGCATCTGGAACAGATAATTGAACGATTCCAGAAAATAATCGTTGATATTCCGTAAAAGTGATCATTCCAAGAACAAACACCAAGGCAACGAACAAAATAAGGTTGTTTTCAGCAAATTCTATAAACTGAGCCATAATTTATTGGAACCAAAAGGTTCTCTGTTTGAAATTTTCGATTATAGAGATAAATCAGTGCAATGTTAAAATCTGTGGGGAAAATCTATTACAGTTGCGGTTGAGAACAGAATACATCTTGCATCATCCCTATCAACCGAAGTGTACGAGCATCGCCTACCCGGTAGAATACGCGGTTTGCATCTTTACGCGATGCAAGGATACCTTTATCTCGCAAAACTGCAAGATGTTGTGAAATATTACTCTGGGAGGTACCGACGTTTTCCACGATATCCTGGACACTGATCTCCTGCCCCCCGAGAGTGCATAGAATTTTAAGTCGTAGTGGATGCGACATCGCTTTTAGAGAACGTGAGGCGCGTTCAATGTCTTCATCCTGAGTCATTAGCTGCGGAGTATCTAACATAATTTGGATCACCTGGTTAGGAATTTAAAAGTCATATAGAAAATCAGTATATTAGTATTTATCTATATAATAAACAGGAAAGATCGAAATAAATACTCATATCTTCCATAAGTACCCACGATGGGCTATAAAATTATTTAATTTTGCCAACTAATCGATATTGTCAAATAAACCCGTATTTGAATACGGAGTGTTTCATTATATTAGCTTTTAAATCATAAGCTTACTATACGGACTCTATAAGACATTCAATCAAATCTGAAGCAAAACGGTAATAACCCAGCCCTGCTACTGTTCACTTATATAGAGTGACTACACTAAGCTCGCAATGCCTACTGGGCGAAAAATGGGCACCAGCAAAATGCATGGACTAAATGATGACAAGCCCTAATGCGGGTTGTAATAGAAATATCTCGTGGTACGGTGAAATTCCAACATTTCGGCACCTTTAATAATTATCAGGATTTGTTAAATGCAGGAACATTCAATCATTTTTTCCATGTTTTTAATATTCACAGGTGCCGCCCTCATCAGCACACTGGCACTGTACGCTCGACAAGCGCTCTTGGTTGCATACATAGCACTTGGTGTAATTGTCGGACCATGGGGCTTACAGCTTGTGTCAGATCCAGAACTAATTACTGATATCGCTGAAATTGGAATTATTTTTTTGCTGTTTTTACTCGGTTTGAACTTAGAACCTAAAGATCTCCAGCATCTGTTTCGCGAAGCCATGGTGGTCACTATCGCTAGTAGCGCAGTGTTCGCACTGATAGGTTTAGGTATTGCAGTAATGTTTGGGTTTGGATTGAATGACAGTCTTGTAATCGGTGCAATTATGATGTTTTCCAGCACCATAATAGGTTTAAAACTGTTACCGACCAGTGCCTTACATCATCAACATATGGGTGAAATTATCGTGAGCATTCTCCTCCTGCAAGACATGCTCGCAGTGATCATTATGTTAATCATCCAGGCCTTGGGCAATCAGGACGATCTGTTAAGAGAGTCACTAAATATTATTATTGGACTACCCGCTGTTGCAATTAGCGCTTTCTTAATTTCCAAGCATTTGTTATTCCGGTTATTTTGTAAGTTTGATCAAATCAAGGAGTACATTTTTTTATTGGCAATTGGCTGGTGCCTGGGAATAGCTGAGCTAGGCCATACAATTGGCTTGTCTCACGAAATAGGTGCATTCATTGCGGGTGTCTCTCTAGCTACCAACCCTATTGCCCGGTATATTGCTGAGAGCCTTAAACCCTTACGAGACTTTTTTCTGATCATGTTCTTTTTTGCGCTCGGTGCTGGATTCGACATGAGTATGCTCGGCAGTATTTTGTTGCCGGCAATGGTTTTAGCATGTGCAGGAGTCGTGATTAAGCCCTTTATATTTAAGCACTTATTGAGGCGTGAAAAAGAAAAGAAAAGATTGGCAGGAGAAATTGGAATAAGGCTGGGGCAGATTAGTGAATTTTCCCTTCTGATTGCAGTTGTTGCATCATCTGCGCAGATCATCTCTGATCGAAGTGCATCGTTGATACAAACAACAACCATTCTGACATTCATAATCAGTTCATATTGGATTGTTATGTATTATCCAACCCCAATTGCAGTCAATGATAAATTACGCAGAGATTAATTGTTCGACATTGCAATTATCAAACACCTGGGGCGGTTAAATTAATTCAGAACGGCCCCTAAGTTATCTGCAAAACCATTGGACAGTCCATTTGTCGCGTTATAATTATTAACTGTTCGCACACCAACAATCAGCCGCAGCACAGCCGTATAACAAATACGGCCACACTCTTCTACTCCGACCCAAGTAAATATTTTACCACTGATTTAATTTGTTCATCACTGTAACTGGACCCCCCATTAGCTGGCATAGCGCCTTTGCCAGATACTACCGTAGCAACGAGTGTGTCAACCCCAGTCTCGCCACGCTTTGCCCAAGCGGCTTCATCACCCAACTTAGGCGCATCGGCGACCCCCGCATCATGACAGGATGCACAAACACCTTTGTAGAGTTCCTCTCCCGATTTTGGTGCAGCAGCCACTTCGGCAGTCGCTGTAGAATCATCGTTCTCAGCTGCTGTGCGGATTTTTCCGACCGGCGCTATACGCTCCTGTATCGACTGATTGAAAAATGCCTCGTCATACTCAACAGCTGGCGCTATCAGTCTCGCCAGAAACATAATGCAGACAGTAAACAAAACCAATCCACCCAATACCACAACAAATGACTTTATCAAACTCGAATTTGAATCAGCGGACACATAAACCTCCAGCAAAAATGATGATACCTATCCCATACTTGTTTTTCAGCACTGAGACAAGAGCTGTATGACACTACCTAAATTTTAACAAATCCTGATAATCTAGTACACTGCCCAGGTTATATTGTGGAATATAGAGCTAAGCTTACGAGCAATGACAAGGCACAGTGCGAAGAGAATGGCGACTCCTTTTTCAAGCAGTGTAAGCCGTATTTGCTCGTAAGCTTAGCTCCCTTCGGGCGAGCCAGAAAGCGTCCATCCAAAGATTATTGGCGATTAAACCATAACCGTAATTTAATTAATTACTCAGTATAAGCTGTCGAAGCTCTGCAGTGTTCAAGTGTTTGACTTGGCGATGCAAAGCAACTGGCATCCGTTCAAAAGCCGTTTGCAATATTTGTAATATATCACCGTGTGATACCAATAGAATTTCTCTTTTACAGTAGATCTTTTCAAGAGATACCAACACATCAATAACACGATCTAGCACGTTAGTAACAGACTCCACTGAAAATGCGCAATGATTCGGATCAAGTTGATCCTGCTCCCAAACCCTTTTGTAATTGTCAGTTGTTGTTAGCTCAAAATCACCGAATTTTCGTTCACGCAATCGAAGCTCGGCTATAATCGTACTATCGGTCTTAAGTGCCTTGGCAACTATTTCAGCCGTCTCCCATGCACGCTTAAAATCTGAGCTTACAATAATACAATCGCTATGAAGCTCCTTGTTTGTGGCAACACTGCCCAGCGCTTGCGATTTACCTGTTTCGGTCAAGCCATAACGACTAAGCCCATTCTCAGGATAACTGACAATTATTTTTTCCTGATTGGCAATACTCTCTCCATGTCGAATAATAAAATACTTATTCTTCAACCTAGGAAGTTGTGCGGGTTTATGCAATGAGTTGTTCACCAAAGCTGTAAATTACGCCTAAATTTGCACCATGATTTTAATCAAACTAAAACTTTCCTGACAGTATCAACAAAGAACTGATCCCACTTTTCATTTGAGAATTCAAGTGATTTTTTATAAGCATTTTTTCGTAACCTGTTGGTAAAGGTAGCGTCTTCAGCGAATCGCAATATGGCTTCACGCAAATCTTCAACATTTTTAGGCTCGGTTAGAATCGCGCAGTCAAGATCAGCAATTTCCGGTATGCATCGCCATCGCGTGGTAATTACGGGTAAACCTTCGCCATAGGCTTCAAGTATTATGCCTGGATACCCTTCACCCAGATAAAACGTGGGCAACAGTAGTACATCATAAGTACTCAACGTTTGAGAAACTCTATCCGCCTGCAAAACCCCGCAATAGTTAACCGAAGTACCAGCAAACTCTGTCACCTCAAGTCCGTCTTCCAAAGGCCCATAGACATCAATTGTCAAATGATCCAGATCACTGGCTGCAGCGAGCAACACACGCACACCTTTACTTGGTTTGACGTGTGAGATGAATACAAAACGACTGGCAGCACCGTTTTTTGTTTTAGGAGCCTCTGAAACCGCTCGACTGTTGGGGAACCAGTCAACTTGTGTATCGGTTATATTTCGAACGAAATCAATAGATTCACGGGTTTCAAAGAATAACCTGTCTGCTTTAAGAAGTGAGCACTTAAGTAAATATTTTTTAATGCCTGAAATCGATTGCCAATACATGGGGAAGCGCCCACCAAAATTACGAACCCCCCACTTAACGCCATAGACAATGCTCGCACAGTGTAGCGCTACAGAACCATAGAGAAGCATCGGGGTTGAGGAAGCGTGTAAAATGACGACATCATGGTGGCGGGTTTCAAAAATAACTTTGAGTAAGAACTTTCCAATCGTGAACGGAGAACGACCAACTCTTGAGGGAGAAGTGTTCATAATATGCAGGCGCACATCGCCCTGCTCAGTGATATAGTCACAAAGCTGTTCAAAAAGAACCGTTGTACCTCCAACCGGCGGGCTTTGCGGCCCTACCAATAATAGTTTCATATTGCATCCATTTAGTGCATTAACTTGGGCAATCGCGTTATCCCACCCTTATCGGCAGCACACTGTAACAGTTCAAGATTGAACTCTCTAGCAACAGCACTGGATAATGCTGAAATTTACATTGTGCATTCTACATTGCACTTCCGAACAACTCGCCCACTTATACTGCATCCCCTACATTCATGCACCAACGCTGTGCGAATAAGATCCTCTAATTTTAACGTTAATTGCAATTTAATATATATTTATCAATATGTTAACAAGCTCTATTCTTCCAGAAAACGGCTGGCACAGCGATTGCGATGGAGCCTTATCTGCTGGAACACTGCCTTCCAGAATCAATCCGAAAACAATGGAGACCCTCGTACAATGAAACAACGTCTGGTGTTAATTGGCAACGGAATGGCAGGTGTACGAACACTTGAAGAACTAATCAAACTCGATCCGGACAAGTACGATATTACTGTCTTGGGTGAAGAACCTCACACTAACTATAACCGCATAATGCTCTCCCCTGTACTTGCAGATGAAACAACTGTTAACGACATAGTACTCAATGACAGAAATTGGTATGAAAACAACGGCATTACATTAAAAACCGGCGCTCGTGTTAAACGAATTAATCGGGTCGCTCGAAGTTTGGAAATAGAAGGCGAAACAAATGTAGCGTATGACAAGTTGCTTATTGCGACTGGTTCTTTACCTTTTATGCTCCCCTTACCAGGAGTTGACAAAGCCGGTGTCGTTGGGTTTCGTGATATTTCAGATGTAAATATCATGAAAGAGAGCGCGAAAATCTATAAAAAAGCAATCGTTATCGGAGGTGGTCTTTTAGGTCTGGAGGCTGCTAACGGATTAATGAAACAAGGCATGGAGGTAACCGTTGTCCATTTACTCAGCCATTTAATGGAGCGCCAGCTTGATAAACAGGCCTCAAGTATGTTGCAAAAGTCGCTTGAAGATCGTGGCATGAAATTCCTCATGGAACATTCAACAGAGCAAATTCTTGGTGAAAAACGGGCCACTGCCGTAAAATTCACTAACGGCACCATTGTCAAAGCAGAGCTTGTCGTAATGGCTGTTGGCATCAAACCCAATATTCAATTGGCTACCGAATCAGGGTTGCATTGCGAGCGTGGCATTGTAGTCAGCGACACACTGCAAACATTCGACCCCAATATTTACGCAGTGGGTGAATGTGTGCAGCACAGAGGTCAAGTCTATGGCTTGGTTGCACCTCTGTTTGAAATGGCTAAAGTCGCTGCTAACCATCTGGCAGAACATGGAATTGCAATTTATGAGGGTACAGTTACTTCAACCAAGCTAAAAGTAACGGGTATTGAGTTATTCTCAGCCGGTGATTTTATCGGCGATGAATACACTGAAGAAATAGTCTTAGTTGATGCGGCTGGCGGTAACTATAAAAAAATTGTCCTTAAGAACGACATAATCAAGGGCTGTGTGTTGTATGGTGACACGATAGACGGCACTTGGTATTTTCAATTAATGAAAGACCGGAACGAAATATCGGGCATGCGCAATACCTTATTATTTGGTCAGGCACATCTTGGTGATTCGGGCTATGGCGGCGAAGTCGAGCGGGTTGCAGCGTTACCAGACACTGCCGAAATATGTGGTTGCAATGGAATTAGCAAAGGTGAGATTGTTAGATCAATCAGTGAAAAAAAGCTGTTTACGCTTGACGAAGTACGCACACATACAAAAGCGTCATCATCATGCGGCTCCTGCACCGGACTTGTAGAATCGATATTGGCTCACACGCTGGGTGGAGATTATGAACAAGCACCCAGCAAAAAACCGCTATGCCCCTGCACTGAGCACAACCATGTTGAAGTACGCAAAGGCTTAATAAGCTTTTCACTCAAAACTATGCAGGCTGTCCGGGACCATTTCGATTGGCATACACCCGATGGCTGCGCACTCTGTCGCAACGCACTGAATTACTATCTACTTTGCGCATGGCCAACAGAATATCAGGATGATGCTCAATCACGATTTATCAATGAGCGCGCCCACGGTAATATCCAGAATGACGGTAGTTACTCGGTAGTGCCACGCATGTTTGGCGGTTTATGCACGGCTGAGCAGCTACGCGCGATTGCCGATGCTTCAGAAAAATTTAATGTACCTGAAATGAAGGTTACTGGTGGCCAACGTATTGATATGTTTGGTATACAAAAAGAAGACCTACCTGCCATGTGGAAGGACCTATCTGATGCCGGTTTTGTCTCAGGCCATGCATATGGAAAGGCAATGCGAACCTGCAAAACCTGTGTTGGAAAAACCTGGTGCCGAATGGGGACACAGGATTCCACCGGCCTCGGTGTCAAACTTGAAGAATTAACCTGGGGTTCATGGATGCCGCATAAATACAAGTTGGCAGTTTCTGGCTGTCCACGCAATTGTGCAGAAGCGACTATTAAAGACTTTGGCGTGGTTTGTGTCGAATCCGGCTACGAATTACATATCGGTGGTAACGGCGGTATTAAAGTACGGGTGACAGATTTTTTAACCAAAGTAGACAGTGAAGAAGAGGTATTGGAGTATTGCGCTGCTTTCTCACAACTCTATCGTGAAGATGCACATTATCTCGAACGGACTGCACCGTGGGTGGAGCGGGTGGGATTGAACAAGATCAAAAAAGCCATACTCGATGACGAAGTAAACCGTAAAGCATTGAGCAAACGTTTTGTTAACTCACAAAAATCCGCACAAATTGATCCATGGAAGGCCATTGCCGATGGCGAGAACGCCCGTGAGTTTGCAAAAATCAAAATTACTGGCTGAGCACACGATCACCCTTCGAGTTCTTATTAAAATAGAAATCACCACGACTATCTACACCCGTGATTTCAAGACGATGAAAAGAGAGAAAAAATGACTGACTGGATTGAGATAACCAAACTTGACGAAATTCCTGTTTTAGGTTCACGCGTGGTGGAATCTGACACAATGAATATCGCTATTTTTCGTGGCACTGATGACACCATTTACGCAATTAAAGATAACTGTCCGCATAAAGATGGTCCTTTGTCTCAGGGAATCATGCACGGTACATCTGTCACTTGCCCATTACATGGATGGAAGATTGATCTAACTTCCGGGCAAGCACTCGGACCCGATGAGGGGTGTGCAAATATTTTCGAAACAAAAGTTGAGAACAACACCGTTTATCTAAAAAGCACATTTTAAGCACTCTCGGAAATTGATATGTTATTCGGGCGCAAGAAAAAGAACCCCATCAGCATCACCGACAAAAACATCAAACAATGGAAGTATGCAACCTGTGGATATTGCTCCACAGGTTGCTCTATTGAAATAGGCCTGAATAATGATGGCAAGCCAGTCGCTTCACGCGGTGTTGGTGGAGCAGACGTAAATCGTGGAAAATTATGTCTGAAGGGCATTTATGAACATGAGCTGTTTGATTCTGCCGGTCGTGGCACCGAACCGCTGCTGCGGGATAATTTTCATGATAAATGGGAAGTAACGAGCTGGGATAACGCACTGGATAAAGTACACGATGGAATTCAACGCGTGCAAGAAAAATACGGCCGTGACTCCCTGGCCATTATTTCCACCGGACAAATGCTCACCGAAGAATTCTACACGCTGGGCAAACTAACCCGAGGTCTGATAGGCACTAACAATTATGACGGTAACACAACTCTGTGCATGTCTTCTGCTGTTTCGGGATATAAACGTTCTTTCGGCTCCGATGGACCACCCGGTTGTTATGAAGACTTTGAGCACACCGATTGCCTGATCGCCTGGGGTTCAAACCTTCCAGAACAGCACCCTATTATCTACTGGCGTATGAAGGAAGCGCAGGAACAACGCGGATTTCCCTTAATCGTTATCGATCCCCGTGTCACCATGCTCGCACAAAATGCCGATATGCACCTGCCAATCATACCGGGAACAGACGTTGTTCTGCTCAATGCTTTTACGCACGTTATTCTAAAAGAGGGCCTTGAAGATCGCCGTTACATAGAAACCAACACTAATGGAATTGAAAAGTTGCAGGCAGAAGTAAAAAACTACGACCCTGTCACTGCGGCTAAGATCTGTGGTATTGATGAAGACACTATTGTCAACGTCGCCCGGCTATTTGCAAAAGCCGGTGCAGCAATGCAAATATGGACAATGGGCATTAATCAAAGCACACATGGCTCCGATGGTGTTGTTGGTATTAACAACCTTGCATTAATAACAGGAAATATTGGCAAACCCGGTGGCACGAGTCTTTCAATTACAGGTCAGTGTAATGCAATGGGAACCCGTGAATGGTCATCCTGCTCCGGTTTGCCTGGGTTTCGCTATCTCGAAGTTGCAGAACATCGAAACGAGATGGCAAAATTCTGGAATGTAGACGCCGGCTTTTTCCCCAAAAAACGTGGTCTGTTTCAAACCGACATCTACCCAGCTATTGAGACTGGACAGATTAAGGGCCTTTGGTTAATAGCAACCAATCCGATGAGTTCTTTGCCAAATACTGCACGCATTCGCCGAGCGATGGAAAAACTGGAATTCTGCGTGGTTCAGGATTGTTATCAAGATACAGAAAGTGCGCAGTTTGCACAAATATACCTCCCGGCTGGCACCTGGGCAGAAAAAGAAGGCGTAATGACCAATACCGAAAGACGTGTGAATATCGTTAAACCCGTTATCAAACCCCACGCCAATTCAAAATCTGATCTATGGATTTTTAACCGAATTGCTGAACGCTTCAACAAACAGAGAAAAGTAAATTTCCCTGAAAAAGCCGCCGATATTTTCCTCGAAATGGGTGAACTTTCCAAAGGCCGATTGGCAGATATCTCTGGCATGACGCATGATCTATTGGAAAAAAACCGAGGCGTACAATGGCCTTACACTCAGGAGCAGGTTGATAAGGGCGAAAAGCCACCCACAGGCGGCAAACGCATTTACACAACAGATGGCACATTCAGTTACCCAGATGGCCGGGCGCAACTTATTCCACTACCGTTTATTGATAACAACGAGGTTCCAGATGAAAAGTATCCATTGTGGCTCAATACAGGTCGTTTAATAGAGCATTGGCATGGGCGCACCAAAACCGGGAAAATCGGTAATAATAATAAATACAGCCCTATCCCATTTGCCGAAATAAATCCCGATGCTGCAGACGAGCTGAATATCAGAGCGGGTGACTATATCCGTCTTGTCTCACGCCGCTCAGATGCAATACTCATGGCGCAACTTACCCAACGTGTACCTAAAAATATGATCTTTGTACCATTTCACTTTCATGATTGTGCAAACAGACTGACACTTGGTCTTTTGGACCCGCATTCACGGCAACCTGCTTACAAGCAATCGGCCGTACGCATGGAACGTGTAGAGGATCAAAAAGGTGCGGCAAAACTGAGCATGGAAATGCGTTCGTTCTAACAGAATGTTGAAAAAGGATGAGCCATCCATCATTAATTTTAAGAGAAATCAATGAATTTTATACGTAAAGATGAACCCGATTATGCCTTCCTTCAAGACAGGGAATCATTATCGGTTAATATCTACGGAAAAAATATTGAAACCATTCGCGACGACAATACACTTCGTAATAAATCCTTGCAGATTAATAATGATGACGCGATCAGTGAAAACCCCAACCGTTATAAGCAGCACGGTTTCTTTTTTACCGCAGACAACTGCATCGCCTGCCATGCATGCGAAGCAGCTTGTAGTGAAAAAAATGACAACCCCGCACACATATCTTTTCGTTCCGTTGGTTTTGTTGAGGGTGGAACCTACCCGGATTATCGCCGCCTTAATATTTCCATGGCCTGTAATCATTGCGACGATCCGGTATGTTTGAAAGGTTGCCCAACACGGGCTTATACGAAATTTGCCGAATATGGCGCCGTACTGCAAGATCCGGATATATGCTTCGGCTGTGGCTATTGCACCTGGGTTTGCCCTTATAATGCGCCACAACTTGATCCCGTCAAAGGCCAGGTTACAAAATGCAATATGTGCGTGGATCGACTGGAAGAGGGTTTAAAACCAGCCTGTGTTTCTGCCTGTCTCGGCAAAGCACTCGAATTTGGTGTCATCGAGAACAAACCGGAAAATCGGATTCAGGCAAAAACTGACATACCAGGCTTTCCTGACACATCGATTACTCACCCAAACATTCGTTTTCAGCAAACCACCACTTTGCAACGGGATATGGTTCGCGTTGACTCTGCATCAATAAAATATCATCTGAATAATTCGAAAGGCCGGTACGAATCCGTAGTCGATAAAAAACACGGGCACATAATGCACTGGGGGCTGAACAAATTACTTAACTCTCATGAAAACGCACATGTGATATTTACCTTAACTGCACAAGCTGTCATGGGCGCTTTTGCCATGCTGATAGCAGGTTCAATTTTTGTTAACGCCACTGTGCTTGAATTCCAGAAGTCGTCCGGTTTTATAACACTTTTATTGTTGATGATCACTATAATGGCTTATGGTCTGTATAAGCTCAATATGCATCTTGGAAAACCTCATCGATTTTATCGCGGCTTTAATAACTTACGTCACTCCCCCCTGAGCCGTGAAATTGCAGGTGTCTCACTTTTTTTCGCCAGCTTGATTGCTTACACTTTCTTTATGCTGTTCAGTAATCTGTTTGCTTTCATCCTTGCAGCTTTATCTGCAACCCTTGGCATCATTGGTTTAAACATCGGTTTATACTATATGTATAAGCTTTATCGTATAAAAGCGCGTCCATTTTGGGATCACTGGCAAACAGCCAGTGCATTTTGCGGCTCAATGTTAAGTCTGGGCGGAACATTAGTGGGCATATTTGCAGTCACCTTCCTGGAAAATTCACAGTCGATTGTAAAAATCATAGCTGCTGTTGTGGCCCTTGGGCTGGTAATTGAAGCAACGGGTCATTATTTTCACGCCAGCGACCTAAAAAAGGGACCGGGAGAAGCCGCATCGGCATACTACGAACAAACCACCTCATTTGGTAAAACCTATCTGCTTAGAAATGGCTTACTCCTGCTCAATATTCTGTTTACTATAGCTTTAAGCGTGACAGGCATATCCAGTTCACTTGGACTGTTCACTGGATTAATATTCCTATTATCGCTAGTGACTATGGCCTACCTTGGCAGGATTATATTCTACGCCTTGGTTATACCCACCACCATGCCTGGCGCTTTTTTCTGGAAGAACAAAGGTTTTGTTGAACACGCACGTGAAAGCGGACTGGCGGACATGCAACAGCTTGGCGTTGCTTACGAAACCCACCACCGATTTGATATCAAGGAACTTATACGGACTGTTAGGGAAAATAGTATTAAAGATATGCTCATGCATATTAAGAGCCTGTGATCGGGCGTATACCCAACACAGTTAATCAATTGCACATAAATTTTAACTGATTTTAATGCTGAGAAAATAAAATATCAGATAAACAACAATCAAACAAAGCATGATAACAGCGAAGGAATATTTACTGGCAATTACAATTAGTAATAATACAACTGATTTCAGTACGAGATACTCAATAACAGGCACCTTACCACCACATGGTTTTTTGTTGTACTTAACCCTTATCCACCCTATTCTCACAAAAAACCAGCCAATATACGCAACACCCGGAAGCTTGTTGACTGTGCCAATGATATCCCTCAGCAGCCTATCAAACCCTCAGCATCAACCACAACAAATATACAATAAATAGCAGTTGCACAAAAGCAAGTCCTCGCCAAAATCCCAGCGGGTTTCGTTCAATCAACGGTTGCGAGGCGCCTTGCTCAAGCAGCGCCTGGTTTGGTTTTGATAAGTCTGTAACAAACTCAGACAACAATTGATAGCGTTTTTCCGGATTAGCTTGAGTGGCCCTCTGCAAACAGGCATCAACCCAATCTGGAACAGTCGGGTTATATTGTTTTGCAGAAACATAGGCAAACGTCTTTTTTCCCGCACGCTCAGGAGAAATTGAACCGTAGGGAAGTCTGCCAGTGATCATTTCATAGGCAATAACACCTAAAGAATAAATATCCGAGACACTACTGCCCTGGTTGCCTTTAAAATATTCGGGGGCACTATAACTGGCTGTACCCACGATTTGGTTATGCTCAAGTACGGATTGGATTTCCGCCAATCCAGCAATTTTCGTGGAACCGAAGTCTATAATCTTAAGTGTTTTATTTTTATCCAGTAGTATATTTTCTGGTTTTAAATCCTGGTGAATCATCTCCATTCGATGCATTGTTCGCAACCCACGAGCAATCTGATCGACAGTTGCTCGAACCTGGACAAGTGTTGGTCTTGGGTTATCAACCATCCACTGCCTGAGGCTTTGCCCATGTACATATTCTACAACTGTGTACAAAAATTCGCGCTTACGATCCAATCCGCACACTTTTATAAGGTGTGGTGAATTCAGTCGTTTGGCAACCCACTCTTCGTGTAAAAACAAATCAATGTATGATGCGTCATCCTCATAATTCAATGAAGGCGTTTTAATAACAACTTTTCGCTTTACCTCGTCATGCGTATCTTCTGCCAGATATACCTGACTACGCGAGGATGTGTTGAGTTCCCGGAGGATTTTAAATCCATCAAGTATATTACCCGCCTGAAGATCAGGAGGAAAAGGCAATTGGGTTAGTTGTTCGTAAAACTCTAACTTGTCAGGTTTTGAAAGCGTGTCTATTCTGAGTAACAAACAACTTATATTATCATCACTGTCATTGTTTTTTGCTGCATCGACAATAGATTCTGCTATTTTTTTAACATCACTTGTACTATTTATGATTTGATGTATTTGCTGATCTGAGACAAAATCATGTACACCATCAGTAGACAGAATATAAATATCGTCGCTCTGAACAGGCATTGATTGGTAGCTGATCTCCAGATGTGTATCAATACCGAGCGCCCGGCTTAGATACTCCCGATCTTTTGATAACCAGACACGATGATCACGCGTAAGCAAACTTAGCTCTTTTTCACGATAGCGATAAATACGACAATCGCCGACATGAAAAATATGTGCAGTTTGTGATTTAATCACTAACGCACTGAATGTGGTAACCAACCCTTTTGCTGAGTTGTATCGCTCCTGTCCTTGACTGTAAAGCCACGTATTCAGTGCCGTCATAATTTTGCATACAGCTTGCTTTACTGTCCACGATTCAGGTGTATCGTAATAATCAGTGATAAACTGATTAATACTGACTCTGCTGGCTTCCATACCACCATCACTACCACTCATACCGTCAGCAATGGCTACAGCAACACCTTTGTTCTCCAGTTGAATGCCTTCAGGCACATAAGCACCCAGAAAATCTTCATTCTCTTGCTTAACACCTGAGATTGAATGCTGTCCTAACGTGACGGACAAAATATCTGACATGAGTTGTTCCTATATGAGCTTTTCGCCTCTGATTTATATCGTTTTACCGAATATTTTTTTAAATTTCCTATTGCATTATTACTGCAGAAGAACATCGTTACTGTCAGCTTACATCGATCAAATGCACAGTTCCATCGGGTAACGTCTCAGTAATCTGCCCTTTGGGTTCACGCATAAACAATGCAATCAATATCAGTGTCACAATCGCTGAACTTGCAATGATATAAAAGAAATACTTGTTCTCATTCACCATTGAAAAAACTGTCAGAAAGGTCACAGCCCCCACATTGCCATAGGCACCGACCATACCGGCTATCTGGCCTGTCATTCGCCGTTTTATCAGTGGGACTATTGCAAATACTGCACCTTCACCTGCCTGCACAAAAAAAGAGCAAACCATGGTGGCCACAATAGCTACGGGCAACATCCACCCAGCATTAATCTGTCCTAATAAAAGATAACCCAACGACATACCCGCCAACAGTGCCATTAACATGTTTTTTCGCCCAAATTTATCGCTAAACAACCCACCTGAGGGCCGCGCTACTAAATTCATCAGAGCAAAGCCCGCCGCAACCATCCCCGCAAGGACCGTTGACAATTCAAATGTATCTTTAAAAAATCCGGGTAACATTGAGACCACCGCGAGTTCTGAACCAAAAGTTACCATATAGGCGAGATCAAGAACCGCAACTTGCGAGAAATGATACTTATCAAACGCTGGTACATCCTCTGTAAAAATTTTCCGGTTTATCGTATACATATGCCACAACTGATAGAAGAATATTAGCAATAGCAACATATAAACGCTCAATTCCAAAACACCATCCGTTAACCCCAGGCTCGATGGACCAAGCCTCCAGTTCAGAACCGACAAGGCAACGTACATAGGTATATTCATCAGAATATAAAGTACAAAATCACCTTTGCTGGTTATCTCCATAGCGCCGGTTTTATTTGGCTTGAAGTAAGTCGATCCCTGAGGTGTATTGCGCGCCCGCAGATAAAAAATTACTGAATATATCAGCGTTAGTAAGCCCGTCATCCCTATTGCATAGTTCCAGCCACCCAGAAAACCAGCAACGGTCGGTAAAGTGAATGCTGCGGCTGCCGATCCAAAATTACCCCATCCACCATAGATCCCTTCAGCCAAACCGACTTGCTTATGAGGAAACCACTCGGCGATCATTCGAATTCCAATGACAAATCCAGCGCCGGTAAAACCCATCAGCAGCCGCGTAAAAGCTAGCATTTCTTTATCCGTAGAAAAGACAAACAAGAAGCATAAAAAGCTGGATACAAACAACAAACCAGAATACACCAAGCGCGGACCAAATTTATCCACCAGCATACCTATGACAATGCGAGCAGGAATGGTGAGCGCTACATTCATAATCAAAATGGCCTTCCATTCCTGCACACTAAGATTGAAAGCTACCATAATCTCATCACGAAATGGCGCATGACTAAACCAAACATAAAACGATAGAAAAAACGCGAACCAGGTAAGATGCAAAGTTCTAATCTTACTTTTGCTAAAGTCAAAAATATTGAGTATGTCGGCCATGGCTTGTTCCCTTTACTAGCAGATAAATAAGTGAATATTGCCGTTATCGCAAATAGCGTGCTAGTTAGTGATCGAGCCTTCAGAACCCATATATATCATTGTTTTTATTGTAAAATATTATAATTTATATTGGATTTGAGTGATTATTAGATAATTTATCTGATTAGATTTAGGTCTGCGATGGTGCCTGAAAAAACAAGCTGGTTCTATTTTGGTGCAACAGTATAAAGATGTACTCATGCATCACACGCTGTGACCATGAACGGCGAATGCACACCTGTGATACGCTAAACCCAACTGAACAGAGAGAACTTTAATGAGAGCCTTTGATCTGCCCGGGCGTTCGCCCGTTTACGCCAGCCAAGGCATGGTAGCGACATCCCATCCACTGGCAAGCGGTGCTGCACTAGCCATATTAAAGGAAGGTGGCAATGCTATCGATGCCGCGATTGCTGCCAGCGCTGTCCTGGCTGTGGTTGAACCACAAATGACAGGCATAGGAGGAGATTGTTTTTGCATTGTCTCAGAACCTGACAATACTTTATTTGCCATTAACGGCTCGGGACGTTCAGCAGCACATGCCTCTCTCGACTGGTATTTGCAACAAGGCATTGTAAATATTGCCGAGCATCCGGCACATACAGTTACGGTGCCTGGCGCGGTACAAGCTTGGGAAGCACTTATGCTGCGATTCGGAACCCTTGGTTTTGACAGGCTGTTCCGCGATGCTATTTACTATGCAGCAAGCGGATTTCCGGTTGCACCCAAAGTGGCTTATGACTGGAGAGCCTCTGTTGATAAACTAAAGCAGAATGCCGGCGCTAGCATGCATTATTTACACGACGGAGAACCACCGGGTGTCGGCCAGATACACGCCGTTCCCTCACTTGCAAATACACTGAAAGAAATAGCAAAATTCGGTGCCCAGGCATTGTATACAGGAACAATCGCGGCGGATATTGTCCAAACTGTTAAAAATCTGGGTGGTATTCTTTCAGAGGAGGATCTGGCCAATGCCAGCGTAGATTGGGTTACACCCATCTCAACATCTTACCGAGGAATTGAACTTCACGAAATACCGCCCAATGGTCAAGGGATCACCGCACTGGTATTATTAAATTTGTTGAACGAACTGAATGCACATAAGCTTGATGCCAACAGTGCCGAGCGGGTTCACATGGAAATGGAGTGTGCCCGGTTGGCCTACTCGGTCAGAGATGCTTATGTAAGCGATCCGCAATGCATGACAGCAAGTACAGATGCCATTCTCTCTTCAAAACACTGTCATTTACTAGCGCAGCAATTCAACCCTCGAAAAATAAACCCGGCAATAAATCCACCTCCACTGCCAAATGCAGACACGGTTTATCTATCTGTAGTGGACAAAGACCAACGGGCAGTATCATTTATCAACTCAATTTATCACAGCTTTGGCTCTGGCATTGTCACATCAGGCACCGCAATTGTATTACAAAACCGGGGAGCCTGTTTCGTTATTGAAGAAAATCACCCAAATGCAATTGGCCCCTCAAAACGCCCAATGCACACCATCATCCCACCCATGGTTACAAAGGATGGAAAAGTTGAGTACTGCTATGGTGTTATGGGCGGTGCCTATCAGCCCATGGGCCATGCACACGTTCTGACCAATCTGGTGGACTATGGCATGGACCCGCAAGAAGCCTTAGACCATCACCGTGTGTTCTGGGCTGATGATGGCATACTGGAATTAGAAGCCGCTGCTCCCGGGGGTTTGGCATCTTTTCTTGAAAAACTGGGACACCGAACTAGAAAAGCGCAATCACCGCATGGTGGTGGGCAAGTTATTAAGATCGATCATGCCGCCGGTGTGCTGATTGCAGGATCTGATTCAAGAAAGGATGGTTTGGCTATTGGGTACTAGCAGCTCGTTGAAAAACCCACTGACGGCACCAGACGGCGTTAAAATCAGGCTCAAAATACTCATTTACTACGATAAATTGCGTTTTTTCGCCTGACTTTTGCCTTGCCTGGCACTCATCAGAAATTTTCCAACAGGCTGCTAACTTTCCCCCTCTACAGAATCTGATCAAGAAACTCCTTGGTCCGTGGATCTTTTGCATTATCAAAAAATGTTGCAGGGGACCCATGCTCGACGATCACGCCGCGATCAGTAAAATACACATGGTCGGCCACCTCACGGGCAAAACCCATTTCATGAGTCACCAGCAGGCAGGTCATGCCATCTTCGGCCAGATCTTTTATCGTGACCAAAACCTCTTTCACTGTTTCAGGGTCTAATGCAGCGGTTACTTCATCAAACAACATAACGTCCGGACTCATTGCCAATGATCTGGCAATCGCAACACGTTGTTGCTGCCCACCGGATAATTCACCGGGGTAGCTGTTTTCTTTATCTTGCAGGCGTACTTTTTTCATTAACGCCCGGGCGCGCTCTTCAACCTCAACCTTATCTTGTTTCAACACCAACATAGGCGCCATCATGACATTCTCAATTGCAGTTTTGTGCGGAAATAAATTGTATTGCTGAAAAACCATGCCTACTTTCTTGCGTAATTCCAGTTTGTTCAGATCAGGGTCATTGACTTCCTGCCCTTCGACCTTGATTGATCCTTTATTTATATCATTGAGTGCATTAATACAGCGGATTAACGTTGATTTTCCAGAACCTGAAGGGCCAATGATGCAGATTACTTCCCCCTTCATGACATCAAGGGATACACCTTTAAGCACTTCAAGATCACCAAACGATTTATATACATTATTGATACTGACCATGGGTTGATCGTCACTCCACGTCATATAATATCCTCCACTACAAATAATAATTTTGCATATTAAAATTATGATCTCGATTTAGAAAATCTGTAATTTAGCGTGATAATCATCAGAATAACCATATGCAAAAATTCTCTGCGCAAAAACACTTAAAATCTGCCATTTGGTTTGCCTACGTTTTTACCGAAAATTTCTTTTCAAGACGAACAGTCAAGCGGGCTATAGGGTAACAATAAACAAAAAACCAAAGCAGGATATACGCATAGAGTGGCACCAATAAATCAGAGCGCCCATCTTCAGCTGCCAGCACTTCACTGGATAAGGTCATGACTTCAGATACACCAACTATCGAAGCCAATACTGTGGCCATCGTCAGTATAGAATAAAGGTTCATCCATGGCGGTAACATACGTTTCACACATTGTGGCAGAATAATTCGCCACAATGTCTGTTGGCGGGAATAAGCCAGTGATTCAGCCGCCTCCCATTGGCCGCTGGGCAGAGATATTACAGCTCCACGCACAATTTCTGAAACATTGGCCATCACAGGTAGCGACAAACCGAAAGTTGCTTTAAGCCAGTCAGGCAAAGGAATGGTGAAACCGCCCACTTTTATTTCAAACGGCAGCAGTAGCATGCAAAAAAACAATAACACAAGCCATGGTGAATTTCGGAAAAACTGAGTAAAATAATGTGAGAATTTTTGTAAAAAAACATTAGGAGAGATCTGCCCCAAACCAAGCGCAGTACCGACCACAGTGCCGATGAGCATTGCTAAAATACTGATCTCGATATTGAATATAAATCCTTTGAATAACAATGGCGTCCATTTTATCAGCACATCAATAACAGATTCCCGGACAACGCTGTTCTGTGCCCATGAGGTTATTGAAGCAAAAATAATAAACAAAGCCATCCATACGCCGTAGCTGGCCTTTAAACGCAAGGCGCCTCTACCTTCGTTCCACGCGGGTTCGGGTTGCTTTATTTCATGCAGCACGGGCAAAATCTTGCGTTTTGCCTGTTTTTCATTTTCACAGGGTAATCTTAAACTCATGTGCCATACCCCGGTATCTTCATGTTCTGCTCCCATTTATTCATAGCCCAAACCAGCACGCCAACCAGTGCAATATAGGCTAACAGCAGAAAGACCATCATTTCAGGCACATTGACATTATCTGACCAAATCTGGTTGGCTTCATAGAGCATCTCCGGTACGGCAATAGCGTAGGCCAGGGTCGTTGTTTTAACCAGATTGACTAAATTATTATTAAGCGCAGGTAGAATCACTCGAAATGCCAATGGAAGGGTAATATATTGATAGCTTTGCAAGCGGTTAAAGCCCAATGCCTCGGCCGCCTCAACTGTGGACTCAGGCACAGCTTCAATGCCTGACCTGAAAATCTCTACATTAAAAGCACCAGCGAAGAATGACAGAGAAATAACCGCCCAGGCGAAACTACCAAGAAGCGGCTGTTCGCCACCATAATCATTAGCAATTTTTGGCAGTAGATTGCCAATCGCAAAATAGAAAAAATAGAGCTGTACCAAAGGCGGTGTATTACGGAAAAATTGTATGTAAGCATTTACAAAGCGGCGTGTCCATTTGTGCTCAGAGCCTTGAAGCCAGGCGCCTACGATACCGATAATGACTGAAAAAAACAGGCAAATCACAGACAGCCAGACTGTCATCAAAAAACCATTAACCATACGCCCACGGTCATAGGCATCATAAAGGAAGGGAAGGTTTATTCCGGTTTCATCATACAGCCATCTGAACCATTCAAAAAATGCTTCCAACAGGACACCTCTGCAATCTATTGCCGTTTAATATTGTAACTGAGAGTAGTTATATAACATTTACAACTTACCCTGGTTCATACCTGTCTTAACCTACCCTCTTGGGAACGGACATGGAATAAACCTGATATTGAAATAATCCATGTCCGCGCCTCATGCCAACTAGATATATCCGCCAGCTTTTACAACTCTATTTGAACTTATCATGCATAGCCTGAGCAAAAGGTGTATTCGCTACGCCCCATTTCTTTTCCAGATCAAGAATACGGCCCGACTTGTGCCATTCCTTAATCATATCCGACATAAGTGCATGAAAATTATCTTCTCCCAACTGAACTGCAAGCCCCCATGGCGCATCATCAATCGTTGGCAAGGGCATTTCATAATCCGCCCATTCATCATCTTTTAATTTGGCAACATGGGCCGAATCGTCATAAACAAACGCAACACAATTACCGCCTTTTAGCGCAGTATAAACTTCAGAAGTGCCTTTGAATGCAACAATATCAGCACCAAAATCCCGTCCAGTCTTTTTATTATAAAAGGCGCCCTGAATACCACAAACGGGCTTTCCACGTAGATCTTCCCACTTTTTAAAGCCAAACTTTTTAGGTGTCAGAATGTTTGTTCCAGATGAGTAATAATTGGGTTCAACTATCGAGACAACCTTGCGACGGTCAGGCTTGTCGGTCATGGTTGCGATCATTAAATCGACTTTACCCTGCTGCAGAAACTGCATGCGATTTGAACTGACCACCGGAACATATTCAATATCCACCCCCAACTTGTCAGCCACATCTTTGGCAAGCTCTGGCTCAATACCAATGATCGAACCGGATGGATCACGAAAGCCGTAAGGCTTGTAATCCGCTTTAACACCTACTTTCAAAACCCCACGTTTCTTAACATCATCAATCACATCAGCAATGCTTATTTGTGCTACAAGTGCAAATACACATACAGCAATTGTGATTGATACTTTTTTTAAAATATTGTTAGTCATTATTTTCCTCACTTTATATATTACTTTTACCAAAACCCGTGAATTCACTGAGTTCGGTGTAAAACCTCCCCGGTACAGTTAGGTAAATTCGTCTTTATTAAAACCGTCTCCCCCCCAGATTGCCACTATTCTCATAACATCCGGAACTACAGACGACAGCGGATAAATCCTCCAGAGTTCAATAATTAAAACCAAGCAGGATTTACTCAATAAGTTACTGAGTAAATTGATCTTACCGCCCTCTTTAAACTTTATTCACCTTAAAACTGCAACCAGTTAATCCCAGTGTTACACAGAATTCTATGTAAATGTATCAATTTTTTGTACAACGTTGTGTATATTCACGAACGGCAACTTTGGCAAGTGCCTGATTGGAATCAACAAAAATTGTATCGTCTGTTAAAACCACAGGCAGCTCTGTACATCCCAAAATCAAAACCTGTACATTTTCTTGCTGTAATTTTTCAACTTCTGGCATAAACAGGTTACGTGCGGCCTCAAGATTACCTGCCTTTACCGCCTGAATACCTGTATAGATGTGTTGAGCGGCATCACCTTCAGGCACTCGGCAATCGTAGCCCAGATTCTTCAATCGTGTTTGATAAAAGCCCGATTGAATTGTCCCTGGTGTTGCCAGGATACCAACCGTTTGAACATCCTGATCGCGATCCTGCAAAACCTCGCAAACCGCATCTGCTATATGAAGAAAATTCAATTCACTATGCTGAGCAAGTTCTTCGTACCAATGATGGGCAGTATTACAAGGCATTACCGCCAGTTCAACACCTGCATTTTTAAGTGTTTGAGCACCCAAAAGCATAGCGGGCAATGGCGATTCACCGCCATCCTGAATCGCCGCTGTTCGATCAGGGATTTGTGGAAAAAATCCTGCAAAAACAGGCAAATGATCAGCATCTTGTTCCGCTGGTGTGGCTTCTACTAATTTTCTTAGAAAATCAACCGTAGCCATTGGCCCCATGCCACCAAGTACACCCAGCACATCTACACCTCTCTGTCTGTTTGTTTGTTTTAAAGCAATAGTCAACTAATTTATAACACCACCTTTGTTATAAACTGACATTACCGTGCCTGTCATTGTTGCAACCAGTTTTTGTCTATTCTCAATATAGGTGAATAGTTCGCCTTGCGTAATCGTTATATTTGTACCGGGCTTTACAACTTTGCCAATAGCCTTGAAGCACTCTCCTTTCGCCGGTGAAAGCAGGGTAATTTTAAATTCAATTGTTAGGGCGGTTACATCTGCAGGCATTAACGAAAATGCCGCATATCCACAAGCACTGTCCAGCACAGTGGATATAATGCCTGCATTTATATAACGATGTTTTTCAAACGGGAAAGCCAGTTCAACCTCACCCGGTCGGACAACCAGAATTGAAGCTTTCACTGTTTTCATAACTTCTTGTCTGTTAAAACTATCACGAACTTTTTCTTCGTAGCCCTCATCACATGGTTCAAACATAAAATTCATCCGATCTGCATCGCTGCCTATGTAATTTAAAATCACAAGGCGATAATCTTATTGATAGAACCTTGTAGAAATTAACATTCACTTTTATTCAGTCGCTCGTCTGGAAAGTACCAAACCAGAAAAGTACGCTACAGTTGATTCATCAGTATCATCTGAGTCACAAAATATAGCCAATGCATCAATGGTAGCAGATTTTTTATCCGGCCAGAATTGCTCATAGATTTTTTCCAGATCCAGCTGTTCATCCTGCCATATCCCGATGGGATCACCTTTGCCTCGCACCACGTAATGATTAAATTTGTGTGTGAATTTTTTATCTCCACGAGCGAGCTGTCTTGCCCAGATAATCTCCATTCTTCTAGGCGCCTCCCCATCGACTGCAAAAGAAATAAAAATTCTCGCAGACGAATCATCGCCTTTGCCTGATCGCTCATCAACATTGCTCTGAATCGCTTTCTCTACAAACCACTTCCATGTCAGAACAGGGTACTCTGCCAGTGGCACTTCAACATGTCGCAATAACATGGAGCCACCATCATCCGTTTCAAATCTTGCGGATTTAACCCCCTTGTGCTTTGTAAAGGACACCGACATGGGGTCAATAAAATTGAATATCTGATGATACCAACCCGGCTCGATCGGTTCCAGACTAATGGGATTTGAGAAGTCTGCAACAACGACAAAGTCCGTAGTAGAGGGTTTTATGACATTCACTCTGCTACCAAAATCTTCAGTCTTTGTGGTTGAACCAAAACAACCGGAGATAACTGCAGTAATTGTTAAATAGATTATAATGCGTATTCTCATTTGGCTCTCCAATATTTACCTATAGCCTAACATGTAGCGTTGTCGTGACAGTAACCGGCGCCATGCACACAGGTTCAGGATGTTGTCGCATTGACTCAATTGGACAACAAAGATTGTTTTTACACACTGCACTTTGCACCTTCCAGTGTAAAATGACAGTATCACTTGATAGTAGTGCAACATGAAGACACCGCATGATCCATAGACCAGCAACTAAGGCCGATTTACAAAAAATCAAGGAATTACTCAATAGCAGTAAGCTGCCGTCGGATGACTGTGATGCGCATATCGAGAATTTTATAGTCATTGAGGAAAGGGACAAAATCATTGCCGTAGGTGGCCTTCAAATCTGCGGTGCAACGGCTTTGTTACGTTCCATTGCGGTTGAACAGAAGTATAGAGGTAAAGGAATAGCAAAGCGCATATACAAGCTAATTGAAGACAAAGCAGCTGTTATGGGTATCACCAGCCTCTACTTATTGACAGAATCTGCAATCGGGTATTTTGAAAAGTTAGGTTTCGTGGCTCGGGAACGTTCCAAAATTCCTGAATCAGTAATGGATACTAAACAATTCAAAGAACTCTGCCCATCTTCTGCAACCGTTATGTTCTGTAAAATATCAGATAAAAGCAGCCAGTAAAATGACGAAGGGCAAAAACCACTACTTCTCCAGCTCGATAACAAGATCGTCCTGCGCCACCAGGGTCATAGGCGGAAGATGTATTTCTCGTACTTTTCCGGCATAAGGCGCGGTGACTGTCGTTTCCATCTTCATTGCCTCGATCACAAACAGAGGTGCTTCTTTCTCAATCAACTGACCGACTTCCACTAAGATACTGGAAAGTTTACCTTGCAATGGTGCACCAATATGGTTTTCTTCCATCGCCTTAGGATTGAGTTGCACAGTGGGTGATGTATTTTGATCTCGCACTTGAACACTACGCATCTGCCCATTTAATTCAAACGTAACCCGGCACAAACCATGCTCATCGGCTTCTGAGCGATACAATAGACGCACAACAATACTTTTTCCCTTGGCAAGCTTAACCAATATTTCTTCATCCTGTTTCAGACCATAGAAAAACGCTGGGGTGGGGAGAAAGCGGACATCGCCAAATTCCTTTTTGTGCTCAAAATAACTGCGAAATACATCTGGGTACATTTTAAAAGACAGAAAATCAAGCTCGGTTTGGTGGACATCAAATTCGACTAGAAAGTCGGCATACTCTCTGTCAAAATCCAACGGTTCCAATGCGTCACTGGGTCTGCCCTGTAAAGGTTTCTGATCCTTTAATACAAGTTTACTCATCACTTCTGGCAGACCGTCTTCCGGCATCCCAAGATTTCCTATAAAAAGATCAATAACTGAATCCGGGAAAGACATGTTTGAGCCTTTTTGTAGAATATCCTCCTTACATAATCCATTTGCTGTCATATACATCGCCATATCACCAACCACTTTTGATGAGGGTGTCACTTTAACAATATCACCAAATAATTTGTTCACAACCACATAATTTTCTTTAATGGTTTCAAACTTGTGCTCCAACCCCAGTGCGATGGCCTGCGGGCGTAAATTTGAATATTGCCCACCTGGAATCTCGTGCTCATATACTTCTGCTGTCCCAGCCTTAAGTCCTGATTCGAATGGATAATAATACTCCCGCACGTCTTCCCAATAGTTAGAGTAGGCATTAAGGCTCTTGAGGTTGTATGGTTGTTCGCGCTCATGCCCTTGCATCATAGCGATAATTGAATTGAGGTTAGGCTGAGAGGTTAAACCAGACATCGCACCCAGAGCACCGTCTACAATATCAACATCCGCTTCAATGGCTTTCAATAGTGTTGCGGCCTGTATTGATGAAGTGTCATGTGTATGTAAATGCAATGGTATGTCAACCGCCTTCTTTAGTGCTGGTATTAAAACTTGTGCAGCCATGGGTTTTAACAATCCTGCCATATCCTTAATGCAGAGCATATGAGCACCTTCATCCTCAAGTCGTCGCGCCAAATTAAGGTAGTAATTCAAATTATATTTATAACCTGGGTCTTGTGTTGTTACATCGCCGGTATAACAAATTGTCGCCTCAGCAATTCCACCTGTTTCAGCACATACGGTCTGAATCGACTTTTTCATTCCTTCAAAAGAATTAAGTGAGTCAAAAATTCGGAACACATCAATGCCACTTTCCCATGAACGAACAATAAACCGCTCTATTAAATTATCTGGATAAGCCTTATAGCCGACTGCATTAGAACCCCGAAATAGCATCTGAAACAGTATATTAGGTACGGCTTTGCGCAATTGCTTCAAACGAACCCAGGGACACTCGTGTAAAAAACGCAAAGCAACATCAAAAGTCGCGCCACCCCACATTTCAAGCGAAAATAGCTGTGGGTGGTTTTTCGCAAAGCCCTCGGCTACTTGCAGCATATCGACAGTACGGACACGTGTTGCTAACAACGACTGATGTGCATCACGCAATGTCGTATCTGTATAAAGTATGTTTTTCTGATTTTTTACCCATGCAGAGAAATCTGTTGCCCCCAACTCATCCAGCAAATTTTTACTTCCCTTGGGGTAATCTGCATGGCTGTCAAAAAGCGGTAAAACGGGTTTTCTAAGATGGCGGTTTTTATCAACCGATTTGACGTCTACATGTCCATTTACTGAGATATTTGCCAGATATCGCAAGGTTTTTGTCGCCCGATCAAAACTCTGAACAATTTCGAATAACTCAGGATGTTCATCTATAAAACTGACTGTTGCCTGTCCACTGGAGAAGGTCGGGTGTTCAAGCACATTCTCCAAGAAACCTATGTTGGTGGTAACACCACGCACGCGAAACTCGCGCAATGCCCTATTGCTTCTCTGAACAGCGCCTTCAAGCGTTCGCCCGGAAGCCGTCACCTTAACCAATAATGAATCGAAAAACGGCGAAACTTTTGCACCTGCAAAAGCGGCGCCTACGTCCAATCGAATACCAAAGCCACCCGGGCTTCGATAAGCGATGATAGTACCGAAATCAGGTTGGAAGTTTTTTTGCGGATCTTCAGTTGTAATTCTGCACTGCACCGCAAACCCGTTACAACTTATATCATTCTGCTGACCGATACCGATTTCTGGATCAGATAAATACGCGCCATCAGCAATATGCAACTGACTGCGAACTATATCAATTCCGGTAATTTCTTCAGTAATGGTATGCTCAACCTGTACTCGCGGGTTAACTTCAATAAAATAAATATTCTCATTTTTATCGACGAGAAACTCAACAGTGCCAGCATTGCTATATTTTACGTAATTAGCTATTTTCAAGGCATAATCATATAATGCAGCTTTGGTTTCATCTGCCAAAGTCATGCTGGGCGCCACTTCTACAACTTTTTGGAACCTGCGTTGCACTGAGCAATCACGTTCATAAAGATGCACTATATTGCCATGCTGATCAGCCAGAATCTGTATTTCGATGTGTTTCGGGGAATCTATAAATTTCTCAAGAAATACGGTATTGTCTCCAAAAGCATTCTCCGCTTCACTGCGCGCTTCGAAAAAGGCGGTTTCAAGCTCCGATTCTTCACGAATAACGCGCATACCCCTACCACCACCACCAGACACTGCCTTCAGCATGACAGGATAAGTAATGCGTTTGGCTTCGCTTATCGCTTCTTCAACTGTATTCAGGTCAATATTACTGGATTGTATGATGGGTAAACCTGCTGCCACCGCCGCTTTTTTTGCCGACACTTTGTTACCCAGTTGATCCATTACCTGCGGCGTTGGCCCAACAAATAGAATACCTTCATCATGACAACGTTGAGCGAACAGAGCATTTTCTGACAAAAAACCATAACCCGGATGAATGGCATCAATAGCGTGTTTTTTTGCCACATCCAGAATTTCTTCAATATCCAAATAAGGTTTTAGCGGATCATCGTCCTCACCAATCTGATATGCTTCGTCCGCTTTGTACCGATGGGGTGAAAATCGGTCTTCACGAGTATAAATACTGACTGTCCGGATTCGCAGTTCTGAGGCTGCGCGCAACACACGTATTGCGATCTCACCTCGATTGGCCACCAGAAGTTTTTGTATGTTTTGAAGCATTGAACAAGGTTCCCTTTAGATAGTTATGAGATCAATCAGTTTAAAAAGCTTAAGAAAAAGTTACTATGCTTAAATTAAACACGGTCAGTCAGCGAGAAGATTATTTATCTGCCCGACTCCCCAGACAGCGGAAATATTCAAAATCTAAGAAGCTATAGCAAAAACTTTTTCTTAATCACTAATGATACTGGTCTGCTGGACAACCGTCTACGCCATTGAGAATAAGAAGTCATCTCAATCCTGATACCTCGCTTGGTAGTTGCCACAAACTACCTGGAAGTACCGCAGTGCATGTTGTGCCGGATATTATTTTCATTACTCGTTTATAGGGCCAATTACCTCTATAATGCGACGCACTTTTCTATAACCCAAGTAGCCCCACTCATGCAAATAGTTGACTCACATTGCCATCTGAATTTCGATGGACTCAACAATCGACTACCCGAGGTATTTGCAAACGCAAAGGCCAATAACATTGACTGGATGCTGTGTGTTGCCGTGAGCTGGGAGGATTTTCCTGCCATCTTGCAAATGGCGCGACACAATACCCATATATTCGCATCTGTGGGTATTCACCCCAACCATACTGACGGCTATGAACCCAGTGTAGAAGAATTGCTCGAAGCAGGCCGTGATGAACAAGTTATTGCAATTGGCGAAACAGGGCTGGACTATTTTCGCAGTAGTGGAGATTTGCAATGGCAGCATGAACGTTTTCAGCGCCACATAAAGGTTGCACGTGAATTGCAAAAACCCTTAATCATCCACACCCGCGAGGCAGCAGACGATACAATGGCGTGTTTGCGAGAATATCAGGCGGAGCAGGCCGGTGGTGTACTGCACTGTTTTGCCGAAGATTGGCGCATAGCCCAGCTGGCTCTGGACATAGGGTTTTATATTTCTTTTTCTGGAATTGTGACGTTTAAAAACGCACCACTGGTACAAGAAGTGGCAAAAAAGGCACCACTGGATAGAATCCTCGTTGAAACGGACTCGCCTTATCTTGCCCCGGTACCTTTTCGAGGCAAACAAAATGAACCTGCATTTACCCGCCACACTGCAGAGTTTGTTGCTCAACTTCGAGGCATAAGCATTGAGGCGCTGGCAGAGGCAACAACCAACAATTTCTTTCGTTTATTCAGTTCAGCCCAGAGAAATCCGGGAAGAATCAAGGACCAATAGTAGACTGAATCAAACGCAGTATTTTATCACTGTCAATTGCTGAATCTGCATGGTCAGGATAGAGATCATAAATAGATGCGGTAATCGCACACTTTTTTTGCACACTGACATCAATACTCAGCTTACCCACTACATCTTCAATACATTCAATGATAGAGGCCAGCAACTTTACGTTTATATGTTTATTTTTTTCCGCGAAGTAAGCAGCTGCAGGATCCTCACTACCCCACTCATCCAATTTTTCAGGCCCACTACCAACCACCAGCCAATTAAGATTAACACCGGAGGTATTGATCAAGGCAATGAGTTTTTCCATTGTTGGCGAACTCACATCGGTCAGGTAATTATGCAGTGTACCAGGTGACATTTCAGCGGATGAAGAAAACTCACGAAGCGTTCGACCCTTCATAGCTTGGCGTAATCGTGTAGAAAACCCATCCGATGTGACTTGAGGTACGTTTATCCGTTCGATAACTGCCTTCTTTTTCTTATTTTTTTTCAATGAGTAGTCTCCGCCGCCAGCATCAAAAAGCTGATTTTATGTACAAAAAACTGAACAAATCCACGGAAGGCACAAATAATTGAACAAAATGCATTGATTTGTACATTATATTGAACTATATTTCCCTGTAATATGGACATTGATGAACAAACTCTCGCGCTCTTTGAAAATAATTCCAACCGCAAAGCGTGGATTATTTTTCAACTATCACTACAGAAAAGCAGCCTCGCTTCCGTGGCCCGAGATGCAGGAATAAGCCGTCAAGCTATTTGGCAAACCCTGGTAAAGCCCTATCCAAAAGTAGAGAGAATAATCGCTGCATCACTAAATATGCAGCCACAAACCCTCTTTCCTGAACGGTATGGGCCAGACGAGAAGTCAAACCGGAAGCGAGGACGCCCACCAAAATAGTATTGTCATGTATAGGATATCATCGAATTCGATGAAGGTAAATCTTCAGCTGATGGCCGGTCATGGCGACATTGAAATTTTCTTTTAAAATCAATAGATAAATGATAATTCATATTGGACATACATGTCCGATCACCGCTTTATTACTGTACCGAATCCATTCTCATCCACAATTACTTCGGTAGGACAGGCACCGTTACAGAAAACTTATTCTGTACAGAAAGTGGATAGTCAACTGCAACGTGGTTAGAAAATGTTAGAAACGGAGGGGGTGATCAGATAAACACATTTTACTTTTAAGGTGAGCTGAATCTTTTAATCTCGAAAAATTCTTATAGATTTAATATTGGCAGTAGTAGAATGAGAAAAACCACACAGCTGTCTCAATTAAATTGAACATCCAATTGAATTAAGGCGGATTATTGAGGTTAATAATCGAATTCTTTCAGAATCTCCTGAATGTTCAGAATATTGCATGTTTTGGGGTTCGTGGAAATGGAATCGCATCACGAATATTTTCCATTCCAGAGACATAATTAATCAACCGTTCAAACCCCATACCAAATCCAGCGTGTGGAACCGTACCAAACCGACGCAAATCGCGATACCACCAGAGCGGTTCAGCAAACCCCATTTCATTGAGTTTTTTATCTAGATAAGATAAACGCTCTTCCCTTTGACTACCGCCAATAATCTCACCAATGCCCGGCACCAAAACATCCATTGCAGCCACGGTTTTTTCATCCTCATTGAGGCGCATGTAAAAAGCTTTTATTTCTTTTGGATAATTCATCAATATAACCGGCTTACCCACATGTTCTTCAGTCAAAAAGCGTTCATGCTCGGATTGCAGATCCAGCCCCCAACGGATTGGAAATTCAAATTTCTTATTACAGGTTTCCAGGACCTTGATGGCATCAGAATACTCCAATCGCTCAAACTCAACTTGAGATAATTTTTCCAATCGTGTTATTACTTCACGGTCCACTCGATCTGCAAAAAATTGCATATCATCTGGCCGTTCTTCCAATACACTGCGAAAAAGGTGCTTTAAAAAGTCTTCAGCAAGTGTCGCGTTGTCACTTAAATCAGCAAACGCGACTTCTGGCTCCACCATCCAGAATTCTGCCAGATGACGACTGGTATTGGAGTTTTCAGCCCGGAAGGTAGGACCAAAAGTATAGACTTTACTCAGAGCCAGGGCATATGACTCAGCATTGAGTTGGCCCGATACGGTTAGATAGGCATCACTACCGAAAAAATCCTCACTCATATCCACAGCGCCCTGTTCTGTACGCGGTAAATTTTCAAGATCGAGTGTACTGACCCGAAACATTTCGCCTGCGCCTTCTGCATCATTAGCGGTAATAATAGGTGTATTCACCCAATGGTAATCTCGTGCATGAAAATAACTATGTATCGCGTGAGCCAAGGTGGTTCGAACCCGACTGATCGCCCCAAATGCATTGGTGCGTGCACGTAAATGCGCAACGGATCGTAAATATTCGAACGTATGCCGTTTTTTAGCAATTGGGTAAGCTTGTGGATCATCCACCCAGCCAAGTACTTTTATAACACGGGCTTGAATCTCATATGTCTGTCCCTTGCCTTGTGATTCTACCAGTATGCCTTCTGCCATCACTGAGCAACCGGGTGTAAGCTTTTGGACTTGGGACTCGTAATTTTCCAGGGTGTTGTCAATAACCAGTTGAATACCATCAAAACAAGAACCGTCATAGACAGCCAAAAATGACATGCCCGCTTTGGAATCGCGCCTTGAACGCACCCAACCCTCAACTTTTACTACGCAGCCAACAGCAACTGCGCCTGCCAGAATCTGTTTGATCATATGGTTATACCCAGACACTTAAAATTAATAACAAATGAAATTTTCTGACGACCTCTCAGGCCCAAACGCCAGAAGCAACTTAAGAGGTATCCTTTGGTAAATAGATAAAACACAGCATGTTTCTTAATAACTCAGATACACATTGACACTTTATTGGCCTTGTCAACTACATCAGGCAGTGCTAAATTTGTACCTACAATCAACAAAGCAAGGCGGAGCAATTCAGCCCACACATCACCGCTCTCACGGCCTTTAATTAAGCGGTCTAGAAAAGCACAGCGGCTCATCATTAACAAACAGCTTTTTTCCGTATGACGATGCAGCGCTTTTCTTAACCTGTTTATTCGCATAGGGGGAACACGCGCTTTTCGGATCGCGTCATCGGCTGCAATACCAGCCGTCTGCAACTGCACTACCTCACAGAGACGTTGGACATCCTGAGACAACGACCAGAGTACCAACACTTCGGCCACCCCCTCACTCTCAAGTGTATTGAGTATCCGGGTTGTTCTTTGCGCATTTGCGTCAAGCGCAGCATCGCTCAACTCAAAAACGGTAAAACGACTACTATTAGCTACTGCTGAAATCACTTGCGCATCACTTAATTCTGACCCTGCAAATAATAATGATAATTTTTTGATTTCTTGTTCAGCAGCCAACAGGTTTCCCTCGACACGCTGTGCGATCAATTGTACTGCTGTGCGTGTTGCACGCATATTATTCTGCCGTAATTGAGTCCCGATCCAGCTGAGCATTTGAGCCGGTTGCAACGGCCAGACGCTGACGGTTACACCCAGAGAATCTGCTTTTTTATACCAAGCGCTATTCGCGACTCCACGCTCCAGTTTTTTGCCCGAAACAAGCAACAGAGTATCCTCTGGTGGTCGTTGAATATAGGTATTAATTGCTTGTCCCCATTCCTTTCCTGGCTTTCCTTTTGGCATGCGGATTTCGATTATTTTTTTTTCCCCAAACAATGACAAATTATCTGAGGATTGCAGAAAATCCTGGTAATTATTATCGATATCAACCGAATAAACCGTACGCTCAGTAAAGCCTAGTTGACGAGCCTTCTCACGCACTTGATCGCAGCATTGATTCAGTTGCATTTGCTCCTCACCCGTGATGATATAAACGGGTTTGAGCGTGCGTCGCAAGTGTTCCTGCAATTTGTCAGCATAAATTTTCATATGATTCCACTTGCGCCGCAGAATTGTCTGCCGCAAAATGCGGTAGAATGAAACGAGATAATAAAGAGAAACAATCACAGCATGTGATTAAATCCTGCAAGCCTTGCCGTTCGCTATTTAAAGTGCCTATTGTCATTGTGTTGCTTATTCTAGCATGTATACCCATGCAATCATCGTTTGCTGAGGGCTGTGTTAAATGGGTTTTTAACCAGTATTGCCTGGGCGGCGTCAGTACCGATACACTTGCTAAGCTGAATCAACCAACAGATAAAGAGGAGCAGGAGAACAAAACCGTTTACACATTCAGGGACACCGATAAAACCATTAAGCTTGTGTCGCTGAATGGCACTAATATTTCCATCACGCGCCAGGAAAAGCCAGGCGATTGGATTAACTTCACTGCCTGGAAAGTCAAACTTGTACGCCTTTATGGTAGAGGTGAAGATCTAAGCAGTTTTCCAGCTTATGCCACAGCCCGCAGCTCACGCCTCAATGCAATCAACGCCGGGCGGGGAATCGCCGAGTTTGAGTGGAATCAAAAAGACTACATCATTAAATTGATTTGGGATCACCCTGATTATATCCAGCTGCAATATCTGCTTGTTCAAGACCGATCCATCGAATCTGAAAACTCCGAAGGACTGTAGTCGTGCTCTATAAATTACTGCGTGCCTTGCTTTTTAAAATGGATGCTGAAAAAGCTCATCAGGTTTCACTTAATACTCTACAGATTGCACTGAAAGGTGGTTTTGGTAAGTATATACGCTCAAGAGTGCCTGCAAACCCAGTCCAACTCATGGGCCTTGAATTTAAGAATCCGGTGGGGTTGGCGGCTGGATTCGATAAGAATGCAGATTATTTACGCGGTCTGGGTAATCTGGGTTTTGGATTTATTGAAGTCGGCACAGTGACACCGCACCCACAACCTGGCAATACACAACCCAGGTTATTCCGAATTCCAGATCAATCCGCCATCATTAACCGCATGGGCTTTAATAATAAAGGCGTTGATCACTTGGTTAAGCAAGTGAAAAAACAGACTTACAATGGTTTACTGGGGATTAACATCGGCAAAAACCGCGATACGCCGTTAGAATCAGCTAATGGAGATTACCTTAATTGTCTTGAAAAGGTTTATCCCTACGCCGATTACATTAGTGTCAATATTTCCTCCCCGAATACACCTGGACTGCGCGAGTTGCAACACGGTGAAATGCTGAGTCGTCTTTTTTATGACTTAAAACAAAAACAATCTGAGCTGGCAACCCTTCACCATGTTTATGTACCCATTGCAGTTAAAATCGCACCGGATATGACGGATATGGAAATTGATGAATTCGCACAATGCGTCATCGAGTACGAAATTGATTGCGTGATAGCCACTAATACAACAAACGATCGATACGCTGTTGAAGGGCAAAACAATGCCGAGCAAAGCGGGGGCCTTAGTGGATCACCGCTCACGCGTAAAAGCACACTAGTGATCAGTCGCTTAGGCACAACCCTTGCGGGTAAAGTACCCATTATCGGTGTAGGCGGCATTATGTCTGTCTCTGACGCACAAGCAAAAATAAACGCTGGCGCCAGTCTGGTGCAGCTCTATACAGGCTTTATTTATCAGGGTCCGGGATTAATTAAAAAATTAGCACAACAACTTCAACAGCAACGATGATCAATTTCCATGCATTATGACGTATTTAATGGCGATGCTGACGGTATATGCGCCTTACATCAGCTCAGACTGGCCTATCCCAAAGAAAGTAAACTCATTACTGGCGTAAAGCGTGATATCAGTCTGCTGGAAAATATTGAAGGTGAGCCCGGAGATTCTGCCACTGTGCTGGATGTTTCGCTGGATAAAAACCGATCGCCCTTGGAACGGTTGTTGGGAGAAGGCGTCTCAGTTGATTATTTTGATCACCATTTTGCGGGTGAAATACCAGACCATCCATCATTGCTTGTAAAAATAGACACTGCGAGTGATACCTGTACCTCACTTATTGTCAATAATCATCTGGAATCAAGATTCCAGCCCTGGGCCATAGTGGGCGCCTTTGGTGATAATCTCTTTAATAGTGCAATTACATCTGCCCGATCACTCAATTATTCTGAAACTCAACTACAACAACTCGAAACCCTGGGTACGCTACTTAACTACAACGGCTATGGCAGCACACTGGATGATCTGTTTTTTCATCCCAAAGAGTTATATCAGAGAGTCGAACCCTATCATTCTCCATTTGATTTTATCGAGCAAGAAGCAGCTTTCAAGCAATTGAATGCCGGTTACTCCGATGATATGCAGCAGGCACTGACAATGCGTGCAGAAACCAAAACCAATTGCTGTGCGCTCTATATACTTCCTGACGCACCTTGGTCACGGCGTGTAAGTGGCGTCTACAGTAATCTACTGGCTAGAAACAATCCGGATCGTGCGCATGCATTGCTGACGAAACTATCAGATAACAGCTACCAGATTAGCGTGAGAGCACCTCTGAATAACAAGCACGGTGCCGACGAATTATGCCGACAGTTCCCTTCCGGTGGCGGACGTAAAGCGGCGGCAGGAATCAACCATCTGCCGGTGAGTAATTTAAATAAATTTATGTCAGCCTTTAACAGGCAGTTTGAGCGCTAATTCTTGTACTTATAACACTACCCGCCAATAGATGTGAGATGAAGTATTAGGAATCGTTCTTACCCAATCATCAGCAAAAAAATCACAACCTGTCCTGCAATGCTTCACAATTTACGCTAGACTTCACGGCTTTTACCCGGCAAGTGTTAACCACTGTAGCCATCAGCACTACAGACACAACAGGATTGAAAAAGTATCCTTGGCATTAAATTAAATAGACACCAACAATACAAAAAGGATAACTCCTCATGTGGTTTAAAAATTTGATGATCTACAGCTTTATCGATGAAATGGCTTTTGAGGCCAAAGCGTTGGAAGAACGCCTTGAAAATGGGCGCTTCTCACCTTGCTCCACCCAGGAGCTCGAAAGCTATGGATGGACATCGCCGATGGGTAAACACGGAGAAAGTCTTCAGCATAGCGGCTCAGGTTTTATTTTACTCTGCGCGAAAAGAGAAGATCGAATTTTGCCTGCCAGCGTCATTAAAGACTTTGTCGCTGATCGCATTGGTGAAATAGAGGATCAACAAATGCGCAAAGTAGGGCGAAAAGAACGCGACGAAATAAAAGATGAAGTCATTATGGAGCTAACACCCAAAGCCTTTACCCGCACATCGCTCACCTATGGCTTACTGATGCCAGAACAAGGCTATCTGGTCGTTGATGCAGGAAGCGCAAAAAAAGCCGACGACTTTACCACTTATCTTCGCAAAACAATGGGTAGCCTGCCTGTAAAACCGATTAGCAGTAAAGACGCACCTGTCTCACTGTTTACTGCCTGGTTGGACGGAAAACTTGTCGCTCCAGAGGACATAATCATCGGCTCAGAATGCGAGTTAAACGCTGCAAATGATGATGGCGGTGTCATTCGTTGCAGTAAGCAACAACTACTTGATTCTGATGAAATCAAAGCCCATCTCACTGCCGATAAATATGTAGTCAAGCTAGGGCTTGAATGGCAGGATTCACTTTCGTTCGTTTTGGACAATGAATTAAACGTAAAAAAATTACGCTTTGCTGACGCAATGCGTGAACAAGCGGCAGAGGATGGGTCAGACGATGCAGCGGCGGAATTTGATGCACAGTTTACGCTGTCCAGCTTGGAGTTAGCTAAATTTATTCCACGTCTGTTGGAAGTTTTTGGCGGTATATCTGATACAAACAAAAAATCTGAGCTACAAAATAGTCAAACGCAAGAAGCGGCGAGCAAGAAAAAGAGAAGGGAAGTTCTAGAGACTGCTTAGGCGCAGGCTGTTTTTACAAGTGCTTAACCCATACCAGCGGATATATTTCAGCTTGTGGCCTGTCACCGGGTTTAAGCCCATAGCGGGTCATAATTTCTGAATGATCAGGGTCCATCCCTTCTTGGCGAAATTTTACCCGCACATCATCACCGAGCCACTGCGTATTAAACACTTTTAAATCTCGATCTGGCCCCAGATTTCCTGAACCACCGTGAATAATACGGGCATTAAATGCAACACAATCCCCAGGTTTCATATCCCAGCTAAGGATATTAAAATTATCGCGATTATTTTCCACGTCAGGAAAGGCAATAGATTCCTCCTTATTATAGTGAACCTGATCACGATCATCATGAGTTAATGCGGCAAAATTAGGTTGCTGATATTTTTGCCTCCACAAGTGTGAGCCACGTACAAACTCCAATGCACTGCTTTTTTCAACGGATACCAATGGCATCCAAATACTACAAGTATCAAGTCCTTCCACAGACCAATAGGGCTCATCCTGATGCCAGGGAGTACGAAACTGCGCACCTGGTGTACGCACAAAAACCGCATCAAAGAAAAAATTAGTTCTCGAGCTGCCCATAAGTCGACCCGCTATTTCGCCGCATGGAGAATTCAGGGCGAAATCTTTGTAGCCGCTAATTGCCTGCCAGGATTGACTGTCATAGAAGCATGAGCGCCCTTCTTTATCGCGATCCCAATAACGGCCACGCACACTTGGATTGCGGATGTTTTCTTCTATTGCTTCACACAGCACATCGACCCACTTTTGACTAAAAGCCTGCTGCAGAAACACGACACCGTCTCGAGCGAAAGTTTTTGTTTCTTCTTCTGTAATCATAACAATCTCCTGCAATTTCAAGAGAGATGCGAGAATCCTGATTCTCGGATATTGTACTAATTATATAAGCCTGAATATACAATTTACTTTAGCAATGTTATATCCATTTAAGTTGTGATTAGTTTTTATTTCATCGAATGATAGTGATTCCAATTAACTATTGCCGTAATACTCCTTAATTAACCCCTTTAGCTCCTTGCAACCGCTTTTTGAATCACTGGAAGCAACGATTCCGGGAGTTGTAATTTACCAGAAAGTGCAAACCCATGCGCTTGCGGCGACATTTTCTTCCAGGTTTTTAAAATAATATCAATCCACTTGTCTTCATCATACTCTGGATGTTTTAAATAAAATGCCAACATATAGTGTTCAATAAAAACCAACGCTGCAATATCTTCAACTATTTGCGTATCAGGGTTACTTCTTAGTTTCTTTTTACTGATTGCCAATTTCACCCGCTCTACAAACTCGTCGCCATAGCCTGCTGTTTGCAATAATTTCGCAGCTGTTTCAGCATGAAACGTGTAAAGGTTAGTACGCCATTGATGATAGCCTTTGCGATCCATCGGGTAATCAGTTCGAGCAGACTTCCAGCGCTGAATGTGTTGTGCGCTAACCGCCAGCTTTGCCACATCATCGGCCTCTGGCAGAAAACGATTTATCATCTCTACCATACGTTGTGAATAAAGTAATTCTTTTGGAACGCTCTTGCCATCCAGTGTTTCAATGTTGGGATCTTCACTGTTTGCCGCATTGATCAGTTCAACGGCTTTGTTAAATATTTGTTCTGTCATGGATTATCCAATAAGGTGTCGTCTTTTTACAAGAAGTGAGTAGATGTTTGGTTTTTCAATAAGCTAGGTAAATCTTGCAGCTGCCTATATTGTTTTATCCTATCACATATTCAGTTAATTTCAGGATTCCTTAACCCTCACTAAAGGAATATCATGCGCTTCAGCCCAATTCACCCATTCTAATGCATTGCGTTCTTTCATTTTTGTTGCCAATGCCTCTTTCGAAAATATCTGCAATAAGGGTTTTCGGCATCAATGGAGGTTGTATCAATCCCATTGATGCTTGATAAGTCAAATCATGGCCTGCATGATTATCCATCGGCTCGGCGTAGCCTAAAATGCAAACATGGTTTAGTTTTTGATAGTGCTGTTGCAACGTCTGCCAGTCCAGTCCCAAACGTTTCAATGCAGGCAGGCGTTGGGCTGTTAAAAGCAGATGGGATTTGGACAATATTTGTGCAAGATCATTCTTTCCATCTGCTGATTTTAAATCGAGGGTTAAACGTTGCTGCCCAACTATTAATTCGTTATACCACAGGGGACAATGCTTTTCGAATGGATCCCCGCCTGGTGGCTCTATTTTAAATACGCTAGCACCGAGGCTGGCCAGTTGTTTTGCAGCTACGGGTCCTGGCAAATTTACCGCAATGCTTACAATTTTCATTCCGGCCAGTGGTTTATACATTGTCTCGAAGCCTTTTGTTTTTTTATGAGCCGTGCAGCTTACAACGGCAAACGGGATTACGTAAATGAGAAAATTTACCTTGAGGGGTCTATCAGTTAAATTCTACTTTTAATTGAGATTCCTAAGAGATACCCATAAATCCAATAGGCGCTCCACTGTCAATAGAATGAAAGCGGCCTATGTTAGGTATAATGGATGGCAAATCACTACCACTGACCCCGAACCACAACGCCAGCTCAGCAAAGTATTGATCAACAGATAGTGTGGGAATCAAACGTCCTCGTCCCGTATCCAATGGTCCATCCAAGATCAAACTTGGGTATTCACCATAAACCTTACCGCCATTAACGGCGGCACCCATCACCATCGCATTACCTCCCCAACCGTGATCAGATCCTCGTCCATTTGAAGTGAGTGTACGAGCAAAGTCAGAAATGGTAAAAGTAGTAACGTTGTTATCCATATTAAGCTGCCGCATGGCCGCCGAAAATTCATTCAGCCCTCGACTGAGCACAGAAAGTAATTGATTCTGACTTTGTAACACCTCATCGTGATGATCCCAATCATCAATAACAATAAAAAAAGTCTGCCGCCGCACCCCTAACGATGACCTTGCCGCAATCGTGCGGGCAACCATTTGCATATTTCTGGAGAATTCTGAGTTACTAAAAGGTGTTGAGAAATTGATTGGTACACCCAGCGCATTGGCAAATTCGTCATTAGCTGATATTGCGTGCTGCAGTTTTTCAACATAAGCCTTACGAAACAGATGGCGATAACCACTGCTTAACATTTTATCAACTGCCACTTGTTGTAGCTGCTCGAATGCTTGATATCCGTTTGAAGCTTGTAGGCCGATAGCACCCTCAGAACCCACGCTGAAGCTTGCGATTTTATTGCCCGATTGGAATGCATTGGAACCCGCCAGCGATATATTCATGGATACTTTACTGGATGAATTAATTTCGCTGACAATATCAGCCAACCGCCCACCCCAACCTGTAGTCGAGCGCTTATCGGACAATGCAGTTTGCCATTGAGCAATTTGATCCGAGTGTGAGAACAAACCTAATGGCACCTTTGCAATATCATTATTAAATCCTGAAAGCGTCAAAGGCTCTACCAAAGTACCCACATTACTGATAAAGGCGAGATCATCCTCTGCGTACAAACTTTGCAATTCTGTCATAGCCGGATGAAGCGCTAGCTGACGACCATCACTCAGCTTGTTTTTCAATGGCAGCAGAGCATTATGCGCTAATGCCAAATCACTGCGAGTGGCTGCATATTCTTTATAGGAAGCATCATCGTGTGGAACCAGCATATTGAATGAATCATTACCCCCTGCCAACAACACACAGACCAGTGCACGATAATCATCCGGGTTGCTTATTGATGCAGCTGAGGCACGCCCCATAGCACCCAACTGCAATAATGAAGAAACCAATGTTGTCGATGCCAAACCAGCACAAGCTGAATGACGCATAAAACGCCTTCTTGGGTGACTAAATTTAATCAATGTAAGACTCCTTGAACCTGAGCTACGTAGTCGGGTGAGATCAGAATCAGATATAATGCCAGACGAACCCGATCTTCATTATCATCCAGTTGTATTATAGAATCATGAATAATCTTTCGGGTTGTTGGTGTTAGCGTGTTATACGTCAGCAATAGATCAAGATGATTAATTAATGCATTAACGTCTACAGCCAAATCTATCTCATGTTCTAAGTCCAGCTTCACTTCACCAAAATATTCGTGACTATCCATCGGATATTCATCGATTATCTGCTGATATACCAGATTGCTAATACCGATGATGGTATTGTCGGTGGTGATCTGCATTTCTGGCGATTTTAATCCGGATGATTGCAATAAACCTGCAGGGCTGAATCCTGGCATGTAAAAATTAAACACCGACGGTGAGCTTAATGGATGTTGCCCGGCTTTAGTTTGCAACTCATAACCATATTCACTGAATGTACCCGAAGTTGCGCGCGCATGGAATTGTCTGAGAACTGATAAATAACGCAGTGCCGGTTCGCGAATTTTTCCGCTGTGCCGCCCTGCTTCCTGATCTAAAAGAATTGATTTAATCACGGCTTTCATATCACCACGTATGCCCTGACCATTATTTGCAAATGCAGCAGCCACTCTGCTGATGTATTGTGGCGAGGGGTTAGAGGTTACCAACCGTTGTATCAAACGCAATGAAATAAAAGGCCCAACATTCGGATGATTAAACAGATTATCAATTGCAGCCTCAATATCCTGCATACCTGTTTGCCCTGCCGGGACATTGACTCCATCTAGAAGTTGCTTTGCACCTTGTTCATGCTGCACTTCCACCATATACATAGGTTTGTCAAACTCAAATTCATAAGGATCGAAATCACCGTCAAAAGCATCACCTGCAAAGGGTCCTCTTGCCATCAGGCCAGTAAAAATACGTGCGAATTCTCGAATATCAGCGTTACTGTATGTCGCTATTGCGTTACCCTTTGAGTCCAGCTTTTGTGAACCATCACGATTTAGTTTGTATAAGCCAATGCTAAATAGCTGCATCAGTTCACGGGCATAGTTTTCATCTGGAAATCGTCCTGCAGTAATATCGGACTTGGCGTTGGCAAGGTGACTAAGATACAAGCCCATTGTCGGACTCAAAGTGACATCCAGAAGCAAATCACGGAAGTTACCGAAGCTATTGCGCAATAACATGTCATAATAGTTTGAAATACTTTGCGGCAGATCACCCAGTTCATCCATTTCATCAGACACCACAAAGATCTGACTCAGGGCAAACGCCACCCGTTGGCGTAAAACATCCTCTGCTTTTATTGCAACATTCCACCATGCAAAACGAGAGAGAAAGTATGGATCAATAACAGGTTCATCTTCCGGCTGGCCTGCATTTATTGTCTCCCATTGGCTAACCAATGGCGTCAGATAGGTAGCGGGTTGTATAAACTGCTCATTTATCCACTGCACTGGCGTTTGCGAGGCGGCGAGTCGTATATTCTGATAATCCATCCCAAATGTTGCTTGCGACATCAACCTCGATGCACGACTGAGTGATTCATTGGTAATCGCCTGGCTTGTCGGCGTATGATTGCTTTCAGAGCTATCACACCCTTGCAAAATCAGGTTAAGCAGGCATAAAACAAGAGTCAGACTAATTTTAATATTCATTGCTACATCAATTGATCAGGTTAGGCTACCAGACTGGATTTCATCCAGCTTGAACATTTCTATTAATTGATAACGCAGCAATAGGCAAGAAGTTCTTGGATTGTGGTATAAGACGGGATAGATGAAAAAAAATTTCGCTCAAAAGCTAAATATCGTAATGTCGTGTAGAGTGAATGATCGGTTAGCTACCCGCATAGGTTGGATAAATACCAATAGATTACGGTTAATAACGCTAAGCATTATTCTCTGTGTATTTTCTATAAACACTCATATTGCAGCAGAAACCCGTAGCCATTGGTATTCCTGTGTGGTCAAAGCCAGTAGTCATACAGGTCATTATACATTTCGCATAGGTACAAACCCCTGTGAAGTTTACTGGCGCGAGATTGATACAAACCTGGAAATCCGTGAATGCCAACTGCCCGTCATTTCCGCACTGAAGCCTTCAGCAATTGATAATTACAGCGTGGTTTGGTTTAACCTCGAAACCGGCGCATTTTATGACTACTTATCTGGATGGAAAGATTTGGGATTTTGCACTGAAATGAAAACGGAACCAGCGCCTCTTAGAGAGCGGTCTTAACCATTGGGTTCGATTTTATGCTCCCGAGTGTTGGGCCTGGAATTAATTTAAAAAAAGCAAAATAAACGACATCCAGATTATTCGTAAAGTCCTATTATGGCTAATCCGTACTTAGCTAAAAATTTAACAAAATCAGCCTGATCCGACCATCTAACTCGTTTTAACCTAAAAACGATTACCACACTTTATAATCTATAATATTTGCCGACACAGTGTATTAGAAATAGTCGCACTTAAATAATCCAAGGAGGGATTAATTAATGAAGCTCAAAAATATAGCGATCACATTTGCTTGCCCAATAATAACACCTCTTGCCCTTTTCACTCTGAGCGTTACGAGCATTAATGTATATGCATCTCGCTCGGCGCCCATTCTGGAGTCGGGCCACCCGAGTATGCAAGCGTTTTTATTGCCAGACATACCAACTGCCCCCAAAGATAATGAACTAACCCCTGAGCGAATATCCCTGGGTAAGAAACTTTTTTTCGACCCTCGTCTAAGTGGTGAAAAAACATCCTCTTGTGCCACCTGTCACAACCCTTCTCTTGGCTGGTCCGATGGTTTGGCAAAAGGAAAAGGGTTCAAGGGTGTGGTTTTAGCCCGCGCTACACCAACCATTATTAACACTGCATTCAATTCAATCCAGATGTGGGATGGTAGTAAAAAAACGTTGGAAGATCAGGCCACCGGACCTATGGAAGCCAGTGTCGAGATGCATGCAGATTTTGATGAAATCTTCACGATGTTGAATACGATCTCTGGATATGTAGACGCTTTTGAAAAGGCATATCCGGGAGAAAAAATTGATCGACGTACTATTTCAAAGGCTATCGCATCTTACGAACGTACTATTGTCAGTAATAACTCACCTTTTGATAATTGGATTAAAGGGGATAATACAGCTCTGACAATGCAACAGCTTAATGGCATGAGAGTTTTCTTCGATCCTGATCGAGGGAACTGCGAGTCTTGCCACTCTGGCGCCAATTTCACAGACAACGGCTTTCACAATCTTGGCCTTGCCAGCTCAGCAGGACCAGATGCTGATCCGGGTCGTTACAAAATAAAACCAATCAGTGTGCTTAGAGGAGCATTTAAGACACCCACGTTGAGGGATATTGAGCTTTCCGGCCCTTATTTCCATGACGGTTCAGCAGAGACATTAGATGAAGTGGTCGCTCACTATGTAAACGGACCCGTTAAAGGCGTTAGAGCATCACCCAATTTTAAGGTAGCAAAGTTAAATAAGCAGGAACAGAGTGATATTACTGCCTTCATGAGAGCACTGACATCAAAACAAGCCGCTGTTTCGCTACCACAATTACCTCAGTAAATTTTAAATCAAGGAAGACAACCATGACGCTCCGTACATTATTTCTCGGACTATTAATTTTAGTTTCATCTGCTTCTATGGCCGAAGAACACGAAGTTACACAGAAAAACAAGGCATTTTCCATTGATAACCTGACTATCAAGGCAGGTGATACTGTAAAATTTCCCAATCTGGATGACCTACACCACAATATATTCAGCTTATCAGAAATAAAGACTTTTGATCTTGGCTCATACGGCGTTGGTGAAAGCAAATCTGTTGTATTTGAAAAGCCTGGCACTATTGAAATAGAATGTGCCATCCACCCGACAATGATGATGACTATTACGGTTGAGGAGTAGGGAATAAAATGAAACGCAAATCAATATTGTTGCTTTCACTGCTGATTCTGCCACCTCTTTCATACGCATCTGTCAAGGCGCCCTTAATCTCCATTGAGTACGGCGCAAAGGTATTCTATGATCGATGCTCCTTATGTCACGGAAATGACGGGTTAGGAGAGGGCATTCTATCACTGTCTATAAAAAACTACCCCAATACTAATCTGACCAAAGTTAAAAATGCGACAAATCTGACTGGAATACGAAACGCCATTGTGTATGGAGGCAGTCAGGGGGATCTCCATGAAGAGATGCCACCTTGGGGGGATGAGCTTACCTATAGAGACTTGGAATCGGTATCGCGCTTCGTCGATCAGTTGAGAAAAGATCCGGGCATTGGCAGGCTAATGTTAAAAAATGAATCGAACTATGGATATGCAACAACAAGAACCGGACGTGGCGTTTTCATTACCCGTTGCGCGCTGTGCCACGGAAAATTTGGTGAAGGCGATGGCCGTATGTCGAGGGTTATCAAAAATCCATCACCTTTTAACCTGACACTCAGCACTGCTCCAGATGACTATCTTGAGCAGATAATCGCAAAAGGCGGAATAGCCGTGGGGCGATCTTCGCGTATGCCTCCATGGGGCGGGGATCTTACTGATCTGGAAATAGAATCAGTCATACTCTATTTAAAAACGATCAGGGTAGTTAACAAATAAACTTTGTCGTAAAGGAATATTTACTTTATCACACTAACCGTGTCATAAAAAACATAACAAGGATGGCTTTATGTTGGTACGAACACAATTACTATTAGGTGGACTGTTATTTGCAACCCTGGCATCAAGCTATTGTGCATTTGTTCTAATCGCCCAAAATGGGATTGGAACCGGGTTCGGCAATATTATCAAATCCGGCAATATGGCCGCGAAACGAGCCGAGGCGATAAGCACGACTTCACAGGAAACAAGCCAATCCCTAACTCGGCGTGCCAAAGGGTTTTCCAAGGTTGCAAAACGTGCTGCAAAGTTAAAAACTGATTTACTTGAAACCGAAGGCCAACTTTCCAGCTATTTTTCTAAAAGTGATGGTCTCCTCAAACGGCTGGAAACAGAATTTTTAACCTCAACCGCCAATAGTAAGCAGTTATCATCGATTTTAACCGAATTAAGAGAACAAAACGCTATTGCTGCATCAGAAGATATGAATGCCCTAAACGCACATATATCAGGTATTAGTTTTGTTGGTAAAGCAATAGATGTCAACTCAAAAAGTCTCAACTATATTTCTACCGAGATAGAAAAGATCAGTTCCAATATTTCACAAATGAGCCAATCCAATACGGTAATGCAAGAAGATGCCTTGTCATTCAGTCACTCAATTAAAATCACGAGCAAATGGTTACTCATTGGCGCAATCCCACTCGTATCAGGCATTATTTTCTTCGCTGTGTTTCTTTCTCAGAGAATATCCCGCCCGCTTAAAGAGGCCGTAAATGCAGCGATTGCAATTGCCAGCGGAAACCTTGAATCTGTGGTGAATCATAATCCGAATCGCAAGGATGAGTTTGGAAAGTTGACCGCTTCAATCATTAAAATGCGCGACAAAATCTGTTCTGATATAAAGAGTCTTAAGGAAACCAGTGAACAGGCCGCCAGCGTTCGTGCCACACTTGACGTTTGCCGCACACCTGTATCTCTTTCTGACGCCGAGGGTGCCTATCGCTATCAAAATACGGCGTTAAAATCCTTTATGGAAAATTATCCACAAATCCAGGCTAAAACAATTGATCAGATCACTCGTGAATTTAGCAACCAAAAAATACAACTATCCAACTTAAAGCATTCAGAACACATATTCCTTAATAGTGAGGAATTTCAGATTGAACTCGTATGCACACCCGTGGTCAGCAGTGACGGAAATCTCGTTGGAGTCGCAACAGAATGGCTTGATCACACCGCACAGAATCGAATGGCAGGTGAGTTCGAAAAAGTGATCGAACTTGTTGGACAAGGCTATCTGGATCAACAGATAGATACAAGCCAAATCAAGGGATTCTTTAAAAACCTCAGCGATCAGTTTAATATTCTCACTAGCACGGTAAACAATAATCTTACAAATATTGCAGCGACCATGCAAAAACTCAGCACTGGAGACCTGGATATTGTTATAACCTGTAACCAGGGTTCCGGTCAGTTCAGTCATCTATGTCAAGACATCAATACAACCATTAATAGTGTCAGGGCCGTAGTTCTCGGTATCATTTGCGACGTGGAAACCGTGCAAAAAGGCATAATAGCTATAGCTTCAAGCAATACTGAGCTTTATGAGCGCACAGAACAACAAGCCTCTGATCTTTCTGCAACGAAACAGGAAGTTCATGAACTCAGCCAAACCATCGTCAATAATGCAGCAAACGCTCAAACAGCCAGCGATCTCTCTGGTGAGGCGAGCCAACTGGCAGGCAATGGTGAGCATGTGGTACGTAAAACTGTTAATGCCATGCAGGAGATCAGTAATGTCAGCACTCAGATTGCAGATATAATATCAATTATTGACGACATTTCCTTCCAGACTAACCTGCTTGCGCTGAACGCCTCGGTTGAGGCTGCACGCGCAGGTGAACAGGGTCGTGGATTTGCTGTTGTTGCCTCCGAGGTGCGTAACCTTGCACAAAAAAGTGCTGATTCAGCCAGAGACATTAGAATACTGATTGACAATAGTCTCAAAAAGGTGAAGACAGGCAGCCAATTGGCAGGTGAATCTGGTGCAGCATTGGAAAGTATCATGAAATGTGTAAATAACGTTGATCAGATTATCACTCAAATCGCACAATCGGGTAATGAGCAACTTGATAGCATACAAGCCGTAAACAACACCGTAGATCGTTTGGTTGCAGGTGTAAGTAAAAACCGCGAACTTGCCACTGATACACGTAAGTCCAGCGAACAATTACAGCAACAGGTAGGGCAAATGAAAACACGTACCAAATTTTTTAATATAGGTGATACCACAACTCCAGCATGCTCTGCCTTGGAACAAAAAATATCTCCACAGGATTCCGAGCAAGATATATATCCGGCAAGAGATGAGAGATATAAAATTCAGCGTGTTTGATGCATGGTTTGTCTTCGAGTCAGTTGAAAGTTGCTTTCAGCAATGATATTTTTACTGCGGCATAATTGTTAATTTTCTATTTAGCTTCAATCTAGACAAAAACAAAAAGCGAACTTCATATAATATATGTTGTCCTACGTGCAGGATAAAACCAATCTGTGCAGATAGCGTAAAAGATAAATACGCCTTGTGCTCCATTAATAAAAAACAAATGATTCAGCTATAACCTCGCACCAACTGATACTGGGTGATCTTCCTTTACATTGCAGATAAATTACTCGTGAATAAAACAATCCTGTTCATTTCTCTAATTGCCGCCGCCTTAATTGGTTGGCTCTCGCATTTTTATATGCAGCCAACTCATTCAATTTTGGTAAATGAAATTGAAACACCGGAAAGTGAACATAATGTGCAAAGTGCAAAATCCGGCAACCCTGAAGACGCTTCGGCAAAATTAAATAAACTGCAATCCCGATTACAACAAGAAGTCGAGTTAAGAGTAAAAATTGAAGCGAAAGTAGCTGAACTGGAATCTCGATTGAACGCCATGCAAGGCATCAATCCTCAGGCTTCAGAATCATTTGAAAATAATGATACCCCACGTGACCCCGTTCAAATTACCCAACAACCCGGATTAAATAGCAACAACTTGCTCGCTGCCGGGGTTGATTTCACTCTCGCTGATGAATTGGTTGCACAGTGGAATCAGCATCAACTCAGACAATTGGAACTACGCGATATTGCTACCCGTGAAGGTTGGCTGGACAGTGACGAGTACCGCGAGCAGGCTAAAAATTTACGTGATAATCAGATCAACCTACGTGATGAACTCAGCGACAAACAATTTGAACAATACTTGTACGACACCGGGCAAGATAATCGGGTTGCAATCAATTCGGTGATCCAGGGTTCTGCCGCTCAATCCATTGGCCTACGCACTGGCGACATGATCCTTTCCTATGCCGGAGAAAATATATATTTAAGTCGGGAAATTCAAAATTCGAGCCGGGGAGGTATTCGTGATGAGCTGGTGCTGATTGGCATCCAACGCGGACAGGAATACCTTGAACTGTATATTCCTCGTGGCCCACTTGGCATAATGCTGGAGTCTGAACGGATTGAACCTGATTGATCAGCAACCCGGCCTACCTTTATAACTATTTTCTATCAGACAATAACTGATGAGCAAAGACGAGTCATCTCGATCTTTGCTCACAATCACTGATTAATCTCCCATTTACATAGCTAACATGGCTTTACTAATTTTTCGCCATGATACTATCAGATGGGTTAATCAGCTCTGTACAAGCCATAAGCCCAATATTTATTAACCAATCAACACCAAAATCAGAACTGATACTCAGAACACTTGCCAAATATTGCAGCCTTTCTCGTAATACCATACTATCAAAGACACGCCACTGATCTATCTCCTACCCTGTATAGTCATTACATTAATCATCACTTAGAATTGTATGAAAGAAACAGCGAAAACCAATTCACTGAAAAATACTGAAGACGCTCTTTCTCAGGTAGTCAGCGAATTTCGACATGCGATGAGCGACTTTAATACCGCCATGAAAGTGCGCGAAGAAGTCAGTATACGCATTGGTACACGCACAACCTATATCATTCGTTATGGTATGGCCGGCCTGCTATTGATCGTAGTAGCCTTGTTTTTCCTAATCTACACACTGACGGGCAATATGCGTGCTATTACCACTCATATGGTTGATATCTCTGCAAACATACACCATATGAGCACGCGGTTTGATAATGTCACAAAGGATATGCGTGGAATGCGAACCGCAATGGAATCCATGAATCGTAACATCTCAGGTATGAGTAAGAGCATTGAGGTTATGCCGAAAATGAATCAGACAATTTCTCAGATTGGTGATGAGCTATCAGAAATGAATTTGACTATCGGCCAAATGGATAAAAATATATATAACATGAATGGGCATTTAGGAAGGATGGATCACCGTTTTGGTACACTGATTAATCAAATGGGTGCCATGAGAAATGATGTTGATCGGATTTCTGCACCAATGCGGTTCTTCCCCTTTCGGTAACCTTACCCACAATTCTGGATCTGTAATCGGAATCACTTTTGTCAATCCTGACATTGATCTGTCGGCAAAAACACCTTTTAATCTCGTAGACTCTATTGCCTTCGCTATACCGAAAGGATCTGAGATCACATCTGACTGGCGACAAGGTATAAAGGAAACACGACTCACCTATCGTTTTTCCAGTTACAACAGCGGATCTGGATATTACGATTCATCAGGTAGTGATTACGGAACTTACACCTCAGTCAGCGAAACAGCCAATATTGACTTATGCACTGATAATACCTTTGCTTACTATTCGAGTAATCAGTCATCGTTTGATAGCGCGGGAGGGTTTGGGAGCGGGGCATACTGGTATCTAAATCGCAGCGCGCAGCATTACAGCTAGCATTTCCAGCAACACTGGCCTCACGCTGGATGCCGGGATTGTTTCCAGATAAAAGTTAGATGCTGCATACCTGCAACATCCGCCTTTCTTCCATGTGTTACTTTTTTGAACGTCGTTTTCACTTGGATTTTTTATTGCCTATAGAGAAGGATATATTATTACTATGAACAAGAAGTAAAAATGGGAAAGGTAAGTGCTTGTTATCGTCGATCTTCCCGAGTGTGCCACACACGTAAAATCTGAATAAAGTTCACATCGTAATTGGGGATATAGCGCAGAATATAGCCGTTTTTACCGAAGCGTATATAGAGTTCACGACGACCGATTTCATCACCGAGGCTTGTACCTGTTTCGGGATTATCAGACAAAATCATAGCTTTATTACGGATGGTTTTGGCGGCCTTGATTGCAGCTGTCGGGCATTTTTTATAGAGGAACTTGTGTAACCGCCTAAAATCGGCCTTGGTTTCTTCTGCCCAAACAATGCGCATCAAATTTATATGTTTTTTCCTGTGGACAGACCTTCAAGCCAGTTCATCATGTCGTCATGAGCAACACCGCCACTATTTTTCATGTTCTCAAGGCGATCCATATCTTCTGTCCTCTCCCGTTCAAACAAAGCGAGCCTGCGAACTTGTTCTTCAAGCATTTGCGCGGCTAAGGCTTCAGGTTGCATCTCTTTGAGGGCAGCTACAGCGGCAAGGTTGGCTTCAGTTTCTTTTGTCAGTTCAATGTCCATAGTATTAGTCTATACCAAAATACCTGGCAGTCACCAGAAAAAAGCCTGTTTAGTCAATCTACCGCCCCGTTTAATAGGCACTATTTGGGGTAGAATCTAAATCTTACATTTTCGTTATTCAGCATTAGACCCGTATTCTGCCGTTTCATCGTAGACTACATTAAATCCTGCAGTATAAGCTTCTGCAAGCGAAGTGATGTAATTTGCCATCAAGTGAGCAGATTCCACAACCCCTCAGTTGAAATATGCAGTGTTTTTTATCATCATTCGTCAAGAATCCCAGCCTTGGCACTCGTGCTTACTTCCGACTTTTGTAATCCGCCCTTCAATAGACTTATGGATCGTACACATTTAACCAATTACTTCGCTTTATTTTCGAAGCTATAGTGAATTTTTATCAAGGCAACACATTTTTTCAAAAAAATGCACTTCAGCAACGGCAATCGATAAGGTGCAAGGACTTATGCGCGTTGAAGGTGAATTACCAACAACATGCGCGTGTGTTTCGATACTAAGCTAGAAACTCTTTTCTTCAGGTTAATAATTTTTATTTAAACTCAATTAGCTTTATTAAAATTTACACAACCATGCCTCCATTTTTCATATTTTTATATTAACGCCTTATCATATTTCCCATATATTGTATAGATCTAAGCCCATGTCCTGAGAATCGCAGAAGCGGATATCTGAGGATAATCTTTATAGTTTGATTTTTAATGAGTCAATGCAAAGCGGACAAGGTAATTGACGCGAGACACGCAGGTTTTTGTCGAATATTTCCAATGTCATGCGCGATACCCATCAAACCGACCACGACTTTGCCCTGGGGCTTTTCAAGCGTAGTCGTCGGGGTAAAGCGAATTCTTTCAGCTCTGCTTGAAGCCAATTTAATGCCTTGTTGTAAATGAGAACTTTTCGCTCAGTATTGGCGTCAATAATAGCACCACTTTCCCAGCGACGAGACTGTAAAAAGTCCATTATAATAAGTATTCACTTAAGATTCGTGCTACATAAAGGCCCCTATCTTCTGCAACTTTGTAAAAATTCGATTCACTTCAGCAACTAAATTCAATAAAATGTAGGGTATATCACCTACTTAAAATGCCTGATTCGCAAAAAGCGGGCATTTTTAATTGAGAATTGAACTATGAAACATACTTCAAATCACTTCATTTTCAACAAGTACACATAACTTGGAATTATGGATACTAAGAGAGTATTGGATAGAGTTGACGAAGTGACCGCCATTAGTGAATGGTTAAGCTCACTTCCTAATGATAATACATGCCTGATCGTGAGCGCTCGAACCGGTGTGGGAAAAAGCACACTGACTAATCATCTGGCAAAGCAAGTAGATGATAGGTTCTTTTTGCGCGTAGCTGTATCACGAAACGTCGCAAAAACTCTACAATCAGGATCTTATCTCAAAGCTCTGGCACGCTCTATTATAGGGTTGGCAGAAATTATTCCAGAGATACGAAACTTCGAAGAAGTCGAAATTGGAAAATCGCGACGTGAAGCAGTCAAACAGGTCTCTTTGCTAGCTGTAGATTTTGTAGTGCCCGAAAAAATTCGAACGGTGCTTATCGACGCGTATCATAAATGGAGAGGTAAAGGGCAAGACAGTTGGGAAAGCAAGTTTAACGAAGTACAATCAGCGTCTCTTGGAGAAATCCGCAACTATGTAAGAGATGTCTTGAGGGTTGCGCCCATTTCCTTGATCTTCGAGAATGCCCAAAATATCGATGAGTATAGCTTAAATGCAATACTAGGAATTCTGACAACATCTATACCACACGCCGTTTTTCTGGAATTTACAATTGACGATGAATCGGACTATGGCGCTATTCATGAAATGAAAAACCGATTTGAGCAGATTGATTGCACAACTGCTTTGCTTCCACTCGCGAATCTACCTCTAAAGGAACTCATCAAATTAATCCCGAAGGACAGTTTGCCGGGAAACTCAATTTTGAGCCAAGGCTATGCAAGCTGGAATGGAAATCTAGCACCGCTTATCGATTTGGATTGTTTAATCGTCAAGAAACATGCAGTGATACCGAAGCAGTTCGATTTCCAAAATGTTTCTGGGTTAACTGCTTCGAACATCGCTGAACTAAGTGACGCCGCCGCATCTGTTCTTGTTCATTTGTCAATATTAGGAGGGGAAGCTGATTTCGGTCATCTGTCTCGTTGCATTGCACATGGCAACGATTCAATTTCAGAAATTGATATAACAAAAAATCTTGTAGAGTTAGAACAATGTGCTTTAATTAAAAGCGCCTCTACATCGAAGATTATCACTCGGCACGATAGCGTCACCGATAGTGTTTTATCTGACGATAACTTCGCAGTCCTTACAAGCATCACTGCAAAAAAAATTAGAAATTTTTGTTCTACTAGATTGTCCGAAACTAGCATCGCCATGGATCAGAAATCCGTACTGCTTAAGTCTATGTTGAATTCTCAGTTCTATTTAGGCGATATTAAAGGAATAATTGATTCCTTAAATAGTCTATATTCGACTAGTGGAAATGAGAATTCACCGCGTGTTCTTTGCGACAATCTACTTATGCTTTCAGAATTGTGCGAAAACAATGGTTACTCGATCCCAGAGCATGTAAGTGAAGATTTGCGATGCAAATTGTTATCGTTATGTATAAGAAATCGACAATTCTCTCCAGCAATGAAAATTATGAGAAATCAAGATCGGGCTCTAAGCACACGGGAATACATTGGTCACGCACTTGTTTATTTGGGATTAGATAATCCTAATAAGTCAAGGGAAATTGTCAACGAATTACTCAACAGTGAAATTTCAATTGAAAATGAAGCAATACTAGTTGAAATTGTTAATTATGTTGTAGACCGGCATACCGGAAATATTGTATGTGGCACGAAAAAATGGCTAATCTGCATAGGAAAAGAACATTGGATAAATTCCTTAAGCTACGGATACGCCCTAAGAAATGCTGAGATGTTTTTACCACCACGCAAGTCGATTCCATTTCTTGTTAAAAGTATTCGTCACTTTGCTAAATTTGAGAATGCCGAGCAAGTAGCGTTTTCTTTAAATTCGCTAGCTGCACAGTTGATACGCATTGGGAAAAATCACAGAGCGAACAAGATGCTAACTCAATCAGTTACATTGCTTAATGGATCTTTAGTGGAGAAGTTTTCTGTATTTAACAATCTGGCTATAGCCAAGATCCATGTTGACGGCCCAAATGATAAAATCAGGTCACTATTTGAACAAGCTGCGACATCTGTTAGTGCAAATTTTGAGAGACTAAGTATCACCAACAATCTAGCTATTTACTATTTTACAGATGGGAAAACTGACCTATCGCTTTCTGCTTGCAAGGCTCTTGCTCAAATGCTGGTAAGGAAGTCAGTAAGCTCTCCACAAATAAACAAGACAGCAATGAAAAATCTAAACATTTTGGCAAACAGAATATCGAACAAGGATCTTTGCAAGCTGCTTGTCGATATACCAGATATAGGAGTTTCAGATACTGAGGTTTATCAAAATGAACGATTTGATGACCTAGCAAGTAAACCATCATACATTTTGCTTTCCCATTGGTACCCTGATGTTACGCATCTTCTTGAGCATGAGCCAAAAGCTTTGCAATGAAGTTTTGATAACTACCTGCAAGCTCCGCAATACAACATGAAAACTCACTTGCTAATCCGATTGTTGGAAACGTGGCAAATTCAATTAAAACGAATTTGCCATCATTCGTAAGCCTTCCGTCTAAACGTAACATTTGAATCTTTGTCAGCATGCGAAACACTTTAGACGCACGTCCAATATCACTAGCGAAACTAACCGAAGGCATGCTGCGCACTTTGCGAATACCGAATTGACCCTTTTTAATTTTTGCATCGTAGGGTCTGGTAAGCAGGTAGTCTGGCATATCTTCGAGATAGATTTCCACAACTCCTGTGTATTCAATTTGTCTCTTATTTCCTAAAATACAAATACTGACCTCTCGACCCACGATGAATTCTTCAACTAGAATGTCATTGAATCCTCGTTCCCAAAGCTTTTTGGATTGAGATTTAACTTCAGCTGAAGTCCTGCATACTGAATCTTCTGAAATTCCTATAGATGTGCCTTCAAGACATGGTTTCACTATGAGTGGGTACTTCATGCCGTCTACAAGTTTAAATGAATCACCAGAAAGTAGCCTTACTGCAACAGGACAGATGAAGCCAGCTCGTCGAGCGATAACTTTGGCTAGTTCTTTGTCATTGCAGATTATTCGCGTATTTGCATCCGCTCCAACATAGGCGACCCCAGCTGCTTCACAAATGGCTGGGACAATAGCTAATCGATTGGGTGACTCTGATCCATTCCAGGGAGCTAGCACGAGATCCCCTAGGTGTTTGTTAATATTCTGTTGAAATTTCTGCGGATTGTCATAAACCGAGACCTTTATCCCTAATCCCAAAATCGTATCTTCCAGCAATTTCGTAGTATCAAATGATATTCTTTCCAATGATTTATCATAAGGATTGATGTGGCCTAGTTTATCGACTTTCTCTGATATGAGGACAACCCGATCTAGGTCTTTTAATGGATTAATAGTACCCATAATTCCAAGTTATGTGTACTACCCCTGCATAAGCCCCAACGGATCAGCATTTCTAATCGCTAATTTCAATGATTTATCAGAAACGTGCGTGTACAGTTCTGTCGTGGTGATACTGCTGTGTCCAAGTAGACGTTGCACCAATCTGATATCAACACCTTCCTCAATTAGGAGAGTCGCTGCGGTATGACGAAATCTGTGTGGGGTGAGATACGGCGAGATACCGTTGTCTTTTGATATTTTCTTGAGGCGCCGTCTCATCGCTTGAGCGGTTAATTGCCCACCATTTCTATTCACTAGCAAGTAGTCATTGGATGAGTCTGCGTTTATTCGGAGCAACTTGTATTGGCATATCTCATTTACGAGCTTCTTGTTCTCCACATACACGTTTCGTTCTCTATTTCCTTTTCCATGAATACGGATAATTTTTCCATCATCAAAAATATCTAATACCCGTATGCTAGTAAGCTCACCAATACGAATCCCAGTACTAATCAGTATTTGTATTACGATCGAATTTGTAAATTCCTCACTAATTTTTGAATATTCTTGTTCTGGTAAGTTCGGAAAAGACTCGGACATACTCCAATCCTTTGAAACACTTGATAACACGGTTCGAACAATACTTCTGTCAATCGGGCGTGGAAGACGCTTCGGTAGCTTTAGGTCAATTACCAAACCATCAAAAGGATTACACTCTAGATGACCAGAAATTTTTAGCCAGGTACAAAAAGACTTGAGTGTTAAAACCCTTCGCCTCACTGAGGATGGCATTAGTTTTTTTACATTGATGAGATATGACTTATAAGATAATACAACTGAGGAACTAATGATTCTGATAGATTTTTCGGATGCAAAATATTGTATGAAACATACCAGGTCCTGTAGATATGCAAGGGTTGTGTTATTACTGAGTGAACGAGCCTCTTTACAATACTGTATGTAGCTTGCAGAAGCAGTTTTCAGTGCTTTTGACCGCATGAATAGTTACCTTTGATGATGTTAGAGAAATAGGACGCAACCACTTCTCATTTGGTTGCAAATGCAGTACCGCAAGATTTATGCAAAATCAAAATCAATACGTGGGAGCTTGGAGTTTTAAAAATATTGAAAGTAACCCACATTCATGTAGCTACTATGTAAATTCACTTGAAATTCTGTGCAGAATTCGACCTTCTATTGCAGCTCGGTATAATTTCCAACATACTCAACTCCATCTCAACACATTTCCCGCTTGATCTGGATTGGTTATTAGGAGACACAATTTCGAATAATCGATTGTCCGTAGCGGATGAAAATCGAATTCTTGACCTTACCAGACAGATACCGCAAACACGTCACCGTGTTTGATCACGAATCCATCACCACTGGACAGGGCTGAGTTCTTGCTACACGAACTTCACAAGGAGGAACGTCTGTTTTTATAAGTATTGATGAATTAAAAAAGCCATCCCATTTAGCGCCTGTCCTCAAAGATTTGTTATATTACCCTTGAAAGGTCAAGAACAAAAACATCAATTAACCCTCGCAGCTCGTTGGGCATCGTATTTTCGATATTCTTTTTAAGATCCTGAGCATTTTGTAGTTCAGTGTTTCTTTTGCCAGCGACTTTCTCGGTTACTCCAAACCATAACACTAGGTATATTCCTTGCTGTTCAGCATCAGGGTCGATTGAATAACGTTCATGCAATTGCCCAGATGCCGCGGTGTATAGTTCGCGGTGCCATTGCCCTTTGACTTCAATAACAAGTAGCCTCCGTTGCCCACCAATAGTTTTTGTGCATGTGAAATCACACCTATATGAATCCTTTAGTTGATGCTCTAGAATAATAGTTATTCCTTTGCTCTCAAGCCGCAGCTTCATCCGGTCTGCTATTCGCTTTGTTGCCGGTACTTCACCTAGGCGCTCACCCTTTTCATAAAAAATGTCTTTTGAAGTAGTATCACTGCCGCAAAGATCGGCTTGGTAGTCATGAAGTTCCTGCAACAAAAGTGCTCGTAGCCCTTCAACCGTAGCAACTTCACCTTTGTCCAAAAGTGCTACAATCCCTTTAGGTGATGGGGCTTCGAAGTCTCGAAGTGTCTTCTCTCGAACAGCAGTTGTGCGTATGCTCCGAAGGCTTTGCACAAATTCTGCGAAACGTGTATCAGTTATTAACCGATCCAGAACAGGCAAAGAGTTGTCAGGATTATCCTCCCCAATTTTCCATATCACACCTGACAAGAAACGGTAGGCTTTTTCTCCCGCTGGGCTTTCGCTTCCCCAACTACCAGAAAGCTCGACGCTAGGCCATACGTCAATGAAACCATTCAATATGGCTTCCACTTTTTGCGCTGAAAAGACTGGCCAATATTGGTAACTATTGCCATACATCCCGCCACTACGTTCATTCAACTTAAGCACTGTATTCTTATCCGCTTTCAACCAGTCCCAATAATCATTTCGCATTTCGGGTAAAAAATAAAATGCACGTACAAGCCAAAAGGTACGTACTTTCTCAATTTCACTATCGTCAGTGCAATCTGGATAGTCGGACATAATTTCCATGCAACGAGTTGAAATGATTTCTTCAAGTTCTTTTCGTCTTCCAAACTCCGCAGCTAATTCAAAAAGTTTATCCAATGCATGCAGTGGCAGTTTATGAAAACGTCGAAGCCATTCAACAGGCAATGTCTTCTGGAACAGCTTAAACGGTTCTTCGCTTTTCAGCCAATGCACTTGAGGGTGATTGCATCCGATAGTATTCAGTTGCGGCTCGATATACTCGCGGATAAATTTTTCAACTTCCTCGCTTGTGGGAAATAGTAGCCTTTCCACTTCAACCTTAAGCTCTGTTCGTTCCTTGACTGAAACAGCCTCATACGGCATGTCTATATTGGTTCTGAGTACAGACAACAAACGCAGGTTAACACTATCAAGCGTCCCTGCACTTCTGATAGTCTCAAGGCAAGCCGCGTAAAGGACATTACTCACATACGAGTATTTTGATTTACAATGTAACTGCGCCATCTTTTGCAAGCTGGGTACTTCAGGCCCAATGAATTCGAAACTGTTCCTTAGTGCATTGCTAACCAACGAAACGTCACCAACTTTGGCTTCGATCTGGCTTGGTTTTAACAACACTAACTTGGCAAAGTATACAAGACTATTCCTGTGGTTTCCGTTCTCCACAAGCTTACGATTTTCTCTAAAAAATTTGATGTTTGCTTTGTGAATTTTAGCTTGCCGTTTATTGCGCCTTTCGTTTCGCCTTTTCGAGCGTAATTTACGTCTCCGTTGTTTGCATTCGAGGCTTTTAGTTTCACGATTCTTTCTTGCCCACTCTTGCATGAATGCAGGTTTCTGACTCGCATGCACTCTCATGCTACGACGTAATTGATTCGGACCTCGTTTCTCCTTTTCTAGATGGGATTGATGTCTTTCAAAAAAATGTGACCAAAGGACAATATTGTCTATTGAGAAAGCAAGATCGACTATGAAGCAATAATCCTGTGGTTGTAAATTAAGTCCAGAATGACCGCACCATATAAATTGTTCCTGGCAAATTCTATTGATTTCATCTGGATCTGTTTCATGCTCAACTGCAAGTTGCATAATATTCTGGCGTAGTTCATCATTATTCTGTATCCCTTCTACAGAAGCACTTAGGTCAGCTCTTATTTGATCGTGGAAGTGTAGATTTTTCGTCTATTGCCAAATAAGAAGTGGATCAAAGGTATCGGACAACTCAAAATAACGATCCAATAGCATCCCAACAATCTTGCTCACACCATTTCTGCAATAACACTCAACTACTTTTTTTCTACACTTACAGGAGAGGCCACTGGTCAGTTCGTTTAAAAGCCACTCTACAGCTGAAAAACCCAGTGTTGATATAAATTCTTTGATGAAATATTTTTTGCCAAGGCCAATTACCCATTCGCATTGATCGTGTCTGGGATAAAGACACTCACAGGCACGTAAAAAATCCAAGATAAATGTCTCTTCAAACTTTTTTACACCAGCACCTACTATGATATTTGCGGCAATGCTTAATGAAGTTTCACTGGCCTCAGAAATCAGATTTGATGCATCCACTTGATGGTCATGATCTTTTTGGTCAAGAAGGCAATTACTTGCCAATGATCGTATGTCGTAGCTGCTTTTTGGAGAACGCACCAACCACTGAAGCTCATTCACAAGAAGTGAGATAGCGGGTGACCCTATCAATAGTTCGAGTAATAATCCTCGCAAGTGACCGTGTTCATTTGAACCCCTCAGCAAAGGTTTCAGTTCGTCCACCACATCCTCAGTAAAGAAACCAGCACCACTAAATGTTCGCCAATTATCCCCCCGCCGGAACAGAGGGTCGATTTCTGCAACTTCTTTCAATCTATGGATAAGATGTTTTTTTGATGACGGTAGTAATCGAGTTGGATCACCATTAGCCAGGACAGCATAAGGATCAAGCTTGAGCGCTGCCATTTGAATAGGTTCATGCCCTAATGCCGCCATCCATCCAAGCATGCCTCTTAACTCATCTCGAACGGTGGAGTTAGGGGCTATAATAGCTATACACTGAGGCAAGCTAAGTGTATCGGTGCTATTGATAATTCGATTTGTAAGATACTGCGCAGCGCAGTATTCAGCAACAATCTTGTGTACAGGTTGATGTTGGTCAGCTTTGTCTCCTGGATTAAAAAGCCGTGTCTCGAGTATGCAATCCGGGGGCGTATTGTCATTAACCAATGATGCAAGACGCGGATAGAGTCGATTTGAGCTTACGTCAGTTGATGCCACACCTTCGGAGCCAGAAAGGAGCAATTTTGCAAAGGTTTCGCTTGCAAGCTCAATTTTCTTTTCAAGTTTGATAGCACCCTTTTGAGAAACACTTGGATTAACTTCCCTTGCCAGACGGTCAATTGCCTTTTCAAAAATTGAGCTCTTATTTGAAAAATGCCTTCCACTTTCAATATAAGCGTCAGCAAACAGCTGAAGAAACTGCGGGTTGGGAAGCAAAGGCTCCAAATTGAAACGACTAGCCTCAGAACAAAACTGATTAAAGTCTTCACAAGGTGCGTGATTTTTGAAGAGCTGTTTTTGTTCTTCCACATTAAATGCAGTCAAGCGTACAATTTTGGGAAGTTCGCCAAAAAAATCTTTAAAGCGATGTGTACAAGCTGTATCCCATTCGCTGGAGCGGCTGGATAACACAATTTTTTCTGCACCTGTATCCTGTGCTTTGGAAAAAAGTTGAAACATACCACTAGAATCGATTTTCGAAACTTCATCGAAAGCATCAAGAACCAGCGCTGCCCTCTCCATGGTGGAACTACTGTATTGAAATTGACTTGCTGAAATTCTATCTGTTTGAAGCCGGGCGGCTAAACTGCCTAACAGCTTAGTTTTCCCACCGCCAGGCTCCGCAAGCACTACAATATAACGAGATGAGGCCAGCATCTCAGTTTCTGAGTAGGTTTTATTCTCATCGCATAGAGTACGAGGTATGTAAAATTCTTTAGTCATATAGGTAGTATTTAGAAGGCTGATTCTTGGAGCTACATTAATTCTCTAGATCACTCTGTATCGAGTAGCGCGCCCCTGACCTAAGCGCTCTAGTTTTTTCATATCCAATAGCTTTTTTACAATCTCTTCTACCGTTCGAGGGGCGAAGCCAAGTGTCTCTATGGCTTTTTTTCGAGTGAACGTCTCTTGTTGCTGAGCCCATTGCCAGAGTTGCAGTTGCTTTTCAGATAACAAATACTCAAACTGATCACTCTCAAGCAGTATTTGCGCTTCTTGAGCTTGCTTGTAAAAAATATCGAAGATGAAGAGTAACCAGGCCGATAGGTCTTCCTTGTCACTTTTCCAGTGTTTCTGAGTCTGATTCAAGACAAGGTAATATTCTGCCTTACTCTGCTCGACCAGTTTTTCATGAGATACCAGTGATACAAAACTATAGCCCTGTCTCAGTAACATCAAGTTAGTGATCAATCGACTGGTTCTACCGTTCCCGTCCTGAAAGGGATGTATTGCCAGATATTCAAAGATAAAATTGGCGATGAGGATTAATGGATGCTTAAACTTTTCAGCTGTAGCCCAAGCATACCAGTCCAATAACTCCCGCATTTCTTTTTGGGTGAGATACGGCGGGGTTGGGTCAAACAGCACGCCGACAACATTACCACTTTGATCCTTGGCTTCCACACGGTTAGGACCAAACTTGTACTGTCCTCGATGTCGTTCATCCTTCGCGCTATAAGAAAGCGTTGTTTTGTGTAAATGCAGAATCGTCGACTCATTGAGAGGGATATCATCGTAACTTTCAAAAATGGTCCGCAGCGATTCCAAGTACCCACCAACTTCTTGTTCATCCCTTGTTTTAAAGGACTTTATGCGCTTGGATTTGTAGAGACCTTCGACCTCACTGTCAGTGAGTCTGTTACCCTCTATACGATTAGATGCACCCGTTGACGTTGCTATTACCGACTGTGTAAGCCGTTCGATTGTTTGAGGTAACAAGGTCTGTGTGAGGCGGAATGTTTTGGATACGGCGTCGATTTCCGCTATTTTAGAATACAGTGCTTCTGTTAGCTCTCCTGGAAGCTGCAGGCGGGTGCTCAATCTGAATCTAGTCCAGTCCATTTTGTTCTCACATTAGTATATGTGAGATTATGTGATATATAGTGATATTCATCAAATATTATTTATATTCAATGGGTTGATTTTAAAATCGGTCATTCGAACATGCCTGAACGGCCAAATAAAGTCTATATCGTAAACTCATACGTAATCAGTTTGTGGAAAGCTCTGAATGTTTTAATCAACTCAATATCTGGCGGGCGGCGGGCTCCTAATGGGAGGATTTTCGCGCTTCCTTCAGTTACCAGCGATATACCAAACTCAGCAAATCTTACCTCTCTCACGGTATAGTTTTCAGCTGCAGCTGACATCGTTGACAACGAAGAAATCTGTCGGGCCTTGAAGCTGTTAACATCATTGAAAAAGCCGACTCAATTGACGTGGTCAGTTAGACCCAATGAGCCTCAAAAGGAAACGTTTTCTGACGAAGAAAGATAAATAAAGATTACTTTCTTCAATCTACCTACGAGACTAAAACCAGAAACATGCGACTAAAAAGAGACTAAGGAGTTTTTCAATATTGCTAAGCCATTGAAATAATTGGTGGCCAGGGACGGAATCGAACCGCCGACACGGGGATTTTCAGTCCCCTGCTCTACCGACTGAGCTACCTGGCCATTATGAGGATTTTCAACGAAGCGCGTATTAAACCTGCTGCGGTAACCGGAGTCAAGTCAGCACCGCGAAATGAGATAAAAAATACTACTGGGGTGTAAATTGTTCCGGTACAGTACCACCGTCGCCAAAAAGAAATTTCTCCATTTCTTCTTCTAAAAACTTGCGGGCTTTGGGTTCTATTGGCGTCAGGCGATATTCATTGATTAGCATTGTTTGATGGCCAATCCATTCACCCCAGGCTTGTTTGGAGATATTAAGGTAGATTCTTTTACCCAGGTCTCCAGGGTAGGTCGGGCGTTCCAAGCCTTCGAGTTCCTTACTCAGTTTTGCGCAATTAACCATTCGTGCCATTTATTCCAACTCCCAGAAGCTTTTCAGTAATTGTGTAACAGGTGCCGACATGCCACCAATCTTCAATCCATATTTATACCAGACTCGTTCGCTTGCTTCCAATAGTGTTTTTTCGCTTATCCGCGCATGTACCAATAAGGTATTGATTTGTAGATGGAAGTGGCTGAATGAATGTTTGAGCTGAATATAATTAAGCGGGGTTCCTGTTATTACTAATCCATTTTGTTCACACCAGTCAGGCAGTTTATCTACTGATTCTATTTCCGGCAGTGACCAAAGCCCTGGCCAAATCCCGACGACTGGTCGCTTATAGAGTAAAACCCTTTTTTTATCATCGTGAATCAACAACATGATCGTAGATTTAACAGGTAGCGTTTTTTTAGGCTTTGCAGTTGGGTAGTTGCTTTGTTTACCCATTTTTTTCGCGAGGCAGTGGGCTTGCAGCGGACAAGCCTCGCATCTGGGCTTGGATCGACGGCAAATTGTCGCTCCTAAATCCATCATCGCCTGATTAAATTGAGCGGTGTGTTCTGCAGGTGTAATAGATTCAGCTATTTTCCAAAGCTGTTGCAGTACATGTGATCGTCCCGGCCAGCCTGCAACAGCGAAACAGCGAGTCAAAACGCGTTTTACGTTTCCATCCAGAATGGGTTGTCTTTGACCATTAGCAAGACTAAGGATAGCACCAGCCGTAGAGCGACCTATTCCAGGAAGGCACTGCAGTTCCTGGATGTCTGCAGGTAGCTTTCCATCTAACTCATCTACAACCTGTCGCGTGGCTTTATGTAAATTTCGTGCGCGAGCATAATAACCAAGGCCGGACCAAAGTGCCAGCACATCATCCTCTTCTGCTGCCGCAAGGTCGGCGATTTCCGGAAAGCTACGCATAAATCTCTCATAGTATGGAATTACCGTATTAACTTGCGTCTGCTGCAGCATTATTTCACTGACCCAGACACGGTAAGGATTTACTTTTTTTTGCCAAGGGAGATTTTTGCGTCCATTCTCTTCAAACCACTTTAGAACATGATTGGCAAATTCTGTCGGTAACAAGCCCAAGATTATTTACCGACAGACTTCATAGCACGTACTAATTCTAATTAAACAACCCTTTCAGTTTATCTTTAGCTTTTTTCTTAAGCTTTTCGATCTCCGCTTTCTCCTTTTCCTTTAGTTTTGCTTTAGCTGCTTTTTCTTTCTCTTTTAACTGAGCGCGGGCTTCTTTCTCCTTCACTTTCAATTTTGCTCGCACCTCAGCTTCTTTCTTTTTCAGCTTCGCCTGCGCTTTGCTTTTTGCATCATTAAACTTATTTTTTAAGTCATCCTTCATGGCTTGCAGGATAACTTTTGTAAAGTCGGCAGAAAGCTCATCGAAGTGCCCGCGAATGGGAACACTCAACTTAACACCAGAGAGTTCTGCTTTTTCTTTGCCTCCCTGGCCTTTGGAGCTACCCGACAACAACGTCTTAAGGGTGTAATCAACATAATCCTTATTGAGATCAACCGTTCCTTTACCGCCCAGACGAAGTACAGGTGCACGAAGATCGAGGTCTTCACTATACAATACACCTTTAGTAAATTTGCCCGTCATTTTCAAAGCTGAAAAATCCGTTTTCTTAAATTTCTTATCGTCGGCAACTTTTTGACCCTTGATTGCGGCTCGTGCTCTGCGTAGCTGATAAGCGATATTGATACCGTTAATAGCGCCGTCCACAAAACTCAAACCGTAACCACCATTCAACCCGGCTTTCAATCCATTTACCGAATTGCCGGCAGTGGTAATTTCAAGATTAAAATTCCCCTTTCCACTAAGAGGGGCGTCATCCTGCAAAAGATCTTTTAACAGTGGCTCAGCCAATATGCTTTCAAGATCCGTTTTAACCGTATAAACTGGTGTTTCAGACTTGGCGTTTACTGCAACCTTGGAACTGAATTTCCCCTCATACATTTGTGCCAGAATACCATCCAAAGTTATGATCCCGGCTTTGGCAGTTATCGGCACCACTATTGAATTTGCACTCAGATTACTCACCTTGATGTTATCAAGAGAAAATTCTCCTTCAACATCAAGTTTTCGTATTAATTCCAGCGGCAGTTCAATTTCGATATCTTCGGCTGCTGCAACAGGTTCAAGCTGCTGCTCGGCTTCGGCTGCTTTATCTGCACCTTTAACGGGTTGAGCTGGGGGTGGTAAATAGCGATCAAGATCTATGTTATCAACATTAAATTTGAACCTTATCGGTGGCAGATCACCGGCGAGATTGGGCAAGGACGCATTGCCCTTAAAGGTCGTATCGTCCAGCTTGATTGTGAGATCGTTAAGTACTGCCTGTTTGCTATCGGCTTCCAGCTGCATAGTCAAACTGACTGATTTCATAACGCTCTCATCGGCGGTTTCAGGTTGTTCAATCTCCAATTTTTCAAACAATTCTCGTAAACTAAATGGCTCTTTACTGGAAAGTGATGCTTTAATTTGTGGGTTTGAATCCAACGATGTGACATTAACCCTGCCTTGCAAGTCTATACCCATTGATTGCACGAACAATTTTTCAACTGTTATCTGCTGATTACCAAGATCAGCTGTAATATCACCACCAAAAGTCAAGGCGGCGTCTTTAAATGGGATAGCTGCACCTGATGCCGTAGTCGTCAAACTCAAGCCCGTCAGGAGGTATTTTTGCTGTTGAAGATCAATTGTGACATCGCCTCCGGCGTCTAAGCGGGATTTGACTTCAAAGCTATTACTGATCACATCAAAACCCGTTTCCAATGAGAATGGCTTAGCCAGTTCGATCGATCCTGTTTTCAGATTGAAATTGCTCAATTGCGCATCTGAGCCATTTTGTTTATCCTGCCAGCTGATATTGGCATTACTCACTGAAATACCCCCTACCGCAAGCGCCGCTATTGCAGGTGCTCCACCTTCCACTTCAGTAGTTTGATCATTCGTGGTAGTCGAAGTAGATGCACTGGCCTGGGTCAGATCGTCCCAATTGGTTTTGCCGTTGGCAGCACGTTGTAAATCCAGGGTGAGTCCATCAAGCTCTACCGATTGAACATTAATTTGTTTGCGCAACAGAGGCATCACTTCAATTTTTACCTTGGCCGCATCCATTCGAGCAAAAGGCAGATCACCAAATCCTTGGGCATTTGAAAGCGAAACCTGCCCAATTGAAATTCCAATCCAAGGGAAAAAAGATGCATCCAGTTCTCCATTGATCGTCAGATCACGTCCTGTCTGATCTTTGGTAAGTTTCTGAATTTGTTCCTTGTAAGCATTAAGATCGAGTGTCGAAATAAATACTGCCAGAACAATAAACAGCACGACTATCAGTAACACAAGGCCGATAATCAAACGTTTAATGATTTTCATGCAAGCTCTCTTGGTTCCAATTTAATGCAGATGTAGCAACTCATGAGTTGTTTTGATCTACCAGATTGTTATTCCAAAACTAACGAATGCTTTGAGTTTAGCTTACTGTAAAAATATAAGTTACAAGTCTTGCAAATAGAAACATTCGTTAAGCAGGAGAAGACGTACTGATTAGTCGGTTGTTTATAGTACCTGTTACATAACAAGGAGAAATTTCTTACTCACCTTGCAGATGATAATAAGTTTTTTCGATTCGCTGATTACAACAACAATTTGCATGATTCAAGCAAATTTTCTCGTTTGCGGTAGCCCACATTATTCAAAACCGAAGATCACCCTGATCCCATGCTGATGAGGGTTCTATCCGGCCAACGACCTCATTACGGGAATTTACGACATCCGGTCTAAAATAATTGCCTAATTGACTAAGCTGCTCATCTGATATAGCAGCTATTTTTTCCAGTGCAGCGCCTAAAACGACCCTGGCTGCCTGTGCATTACCGCTATCAACCTTCAAGGCAATGCCATATCCCAGTTTAGGCAGTGATGCGATATAGACACCTTCAGCGCCATTCTTAATCATCAATTGTGATCCCATCAATTCAGACATTGCGGTTGGCAATTCACCTGTGCCAGCAAACATGGTCGGATTTTCTGCTATAGCACGATGAATTGATTGCGCCGCTTCATTGTACTCAGCATTCAGTCCGCTTGGATCAGCAAACCGTGCGTAGGCTCTGGCTAATCGCTGCAACGGGATTGCCAGAGTCGGAATCCCGCAACCATCATATCCCCAGGGCAGCTGCAATGCCTGCAAATCAGCTAAATCGCCAACAATATCAAACCAACGACGCTGAGCCGGATGACTATAAAGTCTATAATTTTGAATGGTGTAGTTATAGGCTCGGCAAAGTGTAAGAAACCCTGCATGATTACCTGAACAACAATGGTAAATACGCTGGGGTGATTCGCAATTCTGCATGATTTGCAGATAATCACTTTGCAATTGCGGATAGGCTTGACCACATTCCAAATCATCGTCGCTACAATTTATTTTATGCAGCCACGTAATCAGTGCCTCTCGATGCATTGTCTCGCCAGTATGAGACGAACATGCCAGTGCCAATTCAGCTCGTGTAATTGGATATTTTTTTTGAACTTGTGGCTCTAACAGCGCCATCGCCTGCAATAATTTAATTGCTGAGCGTGGGAATATAGGTCGCTGAATTTCCCCAATCGACCAAATCACCCGGCCATTAACATCCACCACCGCAACGGCGCCATTATGATAGTTCTCTATTGCGTTACCACGCCAGACATTCACCAAAACCGGGTTCATTGCTATTCTCAGTGTAGTTATTTAGTACCCATCTGTAATGAACAACTGACGAAAGATGGCCGCATACCGTTTGAATTATTAAGTAGGATTTCTAGGAGCATACTAAATTTTTTTCTCTACGTCTTTACTGGCTTTCTAACCATACACATTATATAAAACACCGCACTAGCTAATTCCAACAGCTTCACGGATTTCTCGCATATACGGTATGCTGTATTGGCGAGCCCGTGCCGCTCCCTGCTGCAACACAGCCTCCATTTTCTCAGGTTCTGACATCAATTCATTGTAACGTGATCTCGGCTCAGCCAAGATTGCATTTAGATGTTCAAATACTACTTGCTTTGCATCTCCCCAAGCTATTCCATCAGCGTAAAGTTTATGCATGTTCTCAATTTGAGGGCCATCAGCGAAGGCACTGTATATTTCTAATAAAGTGTTATTGTCTGGATCTTTTGGCTCACCAGGTTCAAGCGAATTGGTTTTTATTTTCATAATCAGTTTACGAAGTTTTTTCTCTGGCGCAAAGAGCGGAATAGTATTGTTGTAACTTTTGCTCATTTTACGTCCGTCCAGGCCAGATAATACAGCCATACGCTCCTCAACCTTGACCTCGGGTATGACGAGAAGTTTACCGTAATGATGGTTAAAACGCTGGGCGATATCACGTGCCATTTCAAGGTGCTGAATTTGATCTTTACCAACAGGTACCTTATTGGCCTTAAACATTAATATATCCGCTGCCATCAATATTGGATAAGCAAATAAGCCCATATTAATACCCTTATCTGGATCATTGAGATTATTGTCCAGGTTTTCTTGTACTACCGCTTTATAGGCATGCGCTCTATTCATCAGTCCCTTTGCAGCCATACAGGTAAGAATCCAGGTTAGTTCAGGAATCTCAGGAATATCAGATTGCCGATAAAATATTGCCCGATTGGTATCCAATCCCATCGCCAACCATGTTGCCGCGACTTCCAATCTTGATTGGCGTACAATTTTTGGATCCTGGCATTTAATCAACGCATGATAATCAGCGAGGAAATAAAAGCTTTGAACTTCATTTTGTTGACTTGCTTCAATAGCGGGGCGAATTGCACCAACGTAGTTCCCCAAGTGCGGTGTTCCAGTGGTGGTAATTCCGGTAAGGTAGATGCGTTTCATGGTTGTATAAATACACTTAATTTATGATTGATGCATTGTACCAAGGACAGAAAGAAATGCAGCTGTAATCTACTTTCTGCCATATGGCTGTGCCAAGTACATTTATGGGTAGGTTTTTATCGACATTTTAATCAAAAACGGTTGTATATTCAGTTCATCATAATGGCAAAGCTGTTTCTAACTTGAGTGTTTCCATAGACAATAATGACGTTACACTATTCAATTTAACCTTTTTGATTAAACGCTTGTAAAATTCATCGTACTCTCGTGTTGAAGCCACCTGAATCTTGAGAAGATAATCTATCTCACCCGCCAAACGATGGGCTTCGGTAATTTCTGCCATATCTTTAATCGCTTTGTTGAATGCTGACAGCCAGTCTGCGTTATGTTCCGATGTTTTCACCGCAACAAAAAATGTTTCATGCAATCCGACACGATCAGCATCAATAAATGCAGCCTGTTTGAGAATCACCTTATCCTGCTGCAAGCGCTGTATTCGATTCCAAACCGCCGTCTTGGACATAGCCACTTTTTTAGCAACAGTCTCTAGTGGCGCCGTGGCATCTTGTTGCAGCAACCGAAGGATTTTCCGATCTGTTTCATCAATCCCTGCGGATGTTCTTATTTTATCTGATTGACTGATCATGATTTCACCTTACACCTAAAAACAAAACAATTTCCATAATTTATATCCATATATTGTTTGATAGTGAATTTTATTCTATATTATTGCCCATATTCAACTATTAATTCATATCTTAAATAATCGAATTATCTGCATTAAATCGAAATTGCGAAATTTGACGTTTAATAAGCAATTTCAATTTTTAAGCTATTTCAAGGGAGTAGAAATTATGAGCGCGAAAATTCTCACTGCGAATGACCTGCATACAGGCAGGGTGATATTCCTATCACCCAAAGGTGTTTGGTCCACTTTCATCTCACAAGCGTGCCTGTCCTTCGATTTAAAAATGGAGAATGAGCTTGCAGCGATTGGTCATCAGGCAGTCAACAATCAACTCGTTGTGGAGCCCTTTTTTATCGATGTCACTATCGAAGACGGATTACCGTCGCCACTTCGGTTTCGTGAACGATTACGCATCAACGGTCCATCCGTGCGTTCTGAATTTTCAAAACCTGCCTATTACGAGGCCGCATAATGTATGCCTATGATGCTGTAGACCAGCAACTGGTTCAAAGCCGTGTAGCTCAATTTCGCAGCCAGGTAACAAGACGTGTTTCTGGGGCATTGAATGAGGATGAATTTCGTCCGTTGCGCTTAATGAATGGGCTATATCTGGAAATGCATGCTTATATGCTGCGTATTGCGATTCCTTATGGCACGTTGTCGGCAAAGCAGATGCATGTGTTGGCTAATATCGCAGAAAAATATGATCGCGGATATGGCCATTTCACCACTCGACAAAACATACAATTTAACTGGCTTGAGCTGGATCAGGTACCTGAAATATTGGCCGAATTGGCTGTGGTCAATATGCACGCCATTCAGTCAAGCGGCAATTGTATTCGTAACGTCACCGCCGATCCTTATGCAGGTGCTACTACTGACGAAATCGCCGACCCCCGTCCGACCGCCGAACTGATTCGTCAGTGGTCGAGTCTACATCCCGAATTTGCTTTTCTTCCGCGAAAATTTAAAATTGCTGTAACTGGGGCGGCAAAAGATCGCGCAGCAATTCGCGTACATGATATCGGTGTGCAGCTGATAGAAAATGAATCCAAAGAACCCGGCTACAGATTATTTATTGGCGGTGGTCTTGGTCGCACGCCACTGGTCGGTACGCTGTTGAAAGATTTCTTGCCAGAAGATAGTTTGCTGGCTTATCTGGAAGCAACTTTGCGGGTTTATAACTTATACGGCCGACGCGACAATAAATATAAAGCCCGTATAAAAATCCTCACCCGCGAGCTGGGTATTGATGCATTGCGTAATCAAATTGAAGCCGAGTTTCAAAATACTCGCATCCGAGCACCGATTACGCAGCTACGATTGGACAAAATTAAACATGGATTTTCAACACCCGCTTTCCAAAGCCTGCCAATCGCATCTACGTCACTGGATACATTAAAAGCAACCAACAGTGCCTTTGCTCAATGGTTTGAAACAAATACTGTTGCCCACAAGGTTCAAGGCTATGTCATCGCCAACATTTCGCTAAAACCAATCGGTGGAACAGCTGGTGATGCAACCGCTGAGCAAATGTATTTACTGGCCGATTTGGCTGAGCACTTTAGCTTAAATGAAATCCGTATCAGCAAGAATCAAAACATTGTTCTGCCCCATGTCAAGAAAGGCGACCTTGGTGATCTTTGGCGAGCGCTTCAATCTATCGGATTGGCAGAGGCTAATATTGGTCTTATCACCGATATCGTTTCCTGTCCAGGCATGGATTATTGTTCGCTGGCAACAGCTCGATCCATCCCTATTGCCCAACAGATCTCAAAACGATTTTCCAATCAAGAACTTCAACGGATAATCGGACCTATATCTATTAAAATTTCTGGCTGCATCAATGCCTGCGGGCATCACCATATAGGGCAGATTGGAATTCTCGGTTTAGAAAAAAAGGGTGAAGAATACTACCAGGTAGTTCTGGGAGGTGATGATAGTGAGTCAGCAGTTATAGGCAAAGTAACGGGTCGCGGTTTCTCCAAGGATGAGGTTGTAGGCGCCATTGAAAGAGTGATTACTAAATTCCTGGAAATTCGCTTACCTGATGAACGCTTTGCAGATACTTACAGCCGATTGGGAGCTACACCCTTTAAGGAGACCCTTTATGAAACTAATTAAAGACGGTATTGCCAGTAACCCAGGCTGGACATTCAATACAAAAATAGATCAGCTGAGTCAGCACGCCCGCGTAATCTTGCCTTTTAAGGCTTATTTAGAAAATCATAAACAACTCAGAGATTCAAAAACTCAAGTGGGTATTCGTATTGATATCAATACCAATCTCGATGATATCAGCCCGTTTTTTACTCAACTTGGGGTCATTGTTATAGAGTTCTCTTCCTTTACTGATGGAAGAGGTTTTTCAACGGCCAATCGCTTACGTTATCCTCTTGGCTACGAAGGTAACATCTGGGCCAGTGGAAATCTGATCCCTGATCAATATGCATTCGCAATGCATTGTAATTTTGATGCCATTCTAGTGGATGATGAGCTACTGATACGCCAACCTATTAAACATTGGCAGCAAGCACTTGTCGAATCACCAACACCCTACAGATATCAAGATGATATGTTACAAAACAGTGCCATGCCTAATTATGCTTTAGGATGTGTAGCAGACGATAAAATCATCCTTGAATTAAATGCCAAATTCAATGAACGCCCGACTGAGGAGTTGTTGCAGTTTGCACTAGATCACCATCATATGGGCCGATCAGTGCTTGTATCTTCATTTGGAACTGAATCGGTGGTCCTGCTGCATCTGATGGCAAAACTTTCACCCAAAACGCCTGTTTTATTTATTGATACCGGTAAGCTCTTTGCAGAAACGCTCGCCTACCAAGTTGAACTGGCAGAGAAACTACAGCTTTCTAATATCAAAATTTTGAAACCAGATAAAGCCGATATAAATCACCTCGATCCAAAGGGCAGGCTTTGGCAATCTGATAACTCCACCTGTTGTAAATTACGCAAACAAAAACCACTGCAAAAAGCCTTGGTAGAATACGATACATGGATCAGTGGTCGCAAATCATTTCAAAGTGAACAACGCGCTCCATTACAGTTATTTGAACGCTCAGGTCATCACATCAAAGTAAATCCGCTTGCAAAATGGCACCACTACGACATTAAGGACTATATGCGCCGACACGATCTCCCTGCCCACCCGCTTATTGAGCACGGCTATACCAGCGTGGGTTGTTCCCCCTGCACAACCCCGGTTTGCAGCGGAGAACATGACCGTGCAGGACGATGGCGCGATTCACCTAAGAATGAATGCGGCATTCATTTTGTGGAAGCACACTACTGAAGATCTCGGAACTGTTTAACCTGCTCGGTGGTAAGGATGATTCTTAATAATTGAATAGGCGCGATATAGCTGTTCTGCAAGGATTATTCGAACCAGCGGATGAGGAAATGTTAGCGCAGAAAGTGACCAGCGTTGATCCGCTCTTTGTAGACAGTTTTCTGACAAGCCTTCGGGTCCTCCAATGAGCAGGCTGATATCTTTGCCCTGGTGCATCCAGATACTCATTATTTTTGCCAATTGTTCAGTACTCCAGTGCGTCCCATTGACATCAAGTGCAACGACATGCGCCCGATGAGGTAAACTACTAATCAGGCGCACACCTTGTGCATCTATTATCTGCTGAGTTGAGGCATTTTTACTGTGCTTACCGGCCGAAACTTCTTTGAGTACCAGAGAGCATTCACCACTTAGCCGTTTGGCATACTCATTATATCCAAGACTTACCCATGCTGGCATGCGCTTACCCACAGCATGCAACTGGATTTTCAATCAGCGGCCTGCAGGTAGGTTTTTACCTCAGTACTTTGCCCATCCGGCCGAACGGACCAAAGTTTTTCCAGCTCATAAAAATCCCGGGATTTTTGCGTCATCACATGCACGATCACATCACCCAGATCAACCAACACCCAGTCACTTTTCATCTGCCCCTCGACCCCAAGTGGTTGCACACCCACAGCTTTCACCTTATCGACCACTTCAGTGGCAAGCGAGCTTACATGCCTCTCTGATGTACCTGTAACGATAATCATCACATCAGCAATGCTGGTTCTATCAGACACTTTGATCACGGTTAAGTCTTTTGCTTTGGTCGCATCTAAAACACGGATTATGTGATCAGTTAGATCTTGGCTTTTCATCATATTGTATTGGCTGTCTCGTTATACTGATTATCAATCTATTAATTCAACTTTGACCCCAAGCATATCAACTCGAAAGCTGGCAGATGGGGAAAAGATCAAATACGGCCACTTTATCCACAATTCCTGTGGATAAGTATGTGGATTATTCCAGTTTTTGTGATGCAGGTCTCATTACAGCTAGCTTCTTAATAATGTGGTTATTTTTTAAGCAATTTATACATAGTTTTATTTTTCAATAGCTTAAATGATAAATCAAACAAACAACATTTTTTTCCTACAAAAAAAAACACCAATGAGCAAGAAAAATTTCTTCTGTGAATAAGTTTTTCAAGTAATTTTACAATTGTGTAACATAATAATCCATATTCTATGCTTTCAACCATTGTATACAGCTCAATTTCCAAATTAACAGCCCACTAAACTATCCCCTTGGATTACTTCACCTGTGTACCCTGATACAGAGAATGCTCAACTATATATCGCTGAACACTCATCGGTAATAAAAAATCGGGGTTTTTACCAGCACTGATTGCTGCTCGAATGGCTGTTGAAGAAATATCAAGTGAAGTCAATTCACGTACCAGTATATGGCCACTAATTTTTTCGGCATCATTAAGTGAATCGATCCTTCTCTCTGCCAGCAATTGCCTCGCAGCAAGAGAAAATTGAGTCTTTGCCCGCCTCACCACAACTAGATTTGCTAATTGCAGAATTTTTCGCCATTTGTACCAACTTTTAAATCTGCAAAAAGCATCACTTCCCACAAATAGCAGTAACGCTTTGGCAGGAAAATCCGCTTTAAGAGAAAGTAATGTATCAACGGTGTAGGAATAGTCACTGCGCCGTAATTCACGATCATCAGCAATTAATCCTGGTGTATCTGCGACTGCCAATTTTAACATAGCCAAACGCTGATCCGACGATGTTATGGGTATTTCACGATGAGGTGGCCGGTGACACGGAATTAACCGTACTTCATCCAGATTAAAAGATTCCAGCAATTCCAGAGCGGTTCTTAAATGACCAAAATGAACGGGGTCAAATGTCCCTCCAAAGATACCAAGAGGTATCAACGTATTGTGCCTTCACCTATAACAATATACTTTTGTATCGTCAAACCTTCTACCCCGACGGGTCCACGAACATGTAGCTTATCAGTACTAATCCCGATTTCTGCGCCCAAACCGTATTCAAAACCGTCGGCAAAGCAGGTGGCTGCATTCACCATGACTGAGCTGGAATCCACTTCCCTCATAAATCGCCTCGCATTGCCTAAATCTTCGGTGATAATAGCATCAGTGTGCTGGGATCCGTGTTTACTAATGTGGGCCATTGCCTCATCTATATCATCGACAATCCGAATTGACAGTATGGGCGCATTATATTCTGTGTCCCAGTCTTTAACACTAGCGGCTACTGCCTGGATGTATTTTCTGGTTTTCTCACAACCACGCAACTCCACTTGTTTTTCTGCAAACATCTTTTCCAACGCTGGTAACACTTTTTCTGCGATGGATTCTGCCACCAATAATGTCTCCATCGCACCACAAATTCCGTAGCGATAGGTTTTTGAATTAAAAGCCACCTTGATAGCTTTATCCACATCTGCAGCAGCATCAATATAAACGTGACAAATACCGTCAAGGTGTTTTATTACAGGGACTTTAGCGTCCTTACTGATTCGCTCGATCAGGCTTTTACCGCCTCTGGGTATAATGACATCGACGTAATCTGTCATTGTAATCAACTCACCCACGGCAGCCCTGTCAGTTGTGCTAATTACCTGAACGGTATTTTCCGGCAACCCGGCTTGGCGTATTCCAGTTTGTATGCACTTAGCTATCGCCTGATTGGAATGCAACGCCTCAGATCCACCACGCAAAATAGTGGCATTACCAGCTTTCAGACATAGTCCAGCAGCATCTGCTGTGACATTAGGGCGCGACTCGTAAATAATCCCGATGACTCCCAATGGAACACGCATTTTTCCAATTTGCAAACCAGAAGGATTGAAACGCATGTCACTAATCTCACCGATTGGATCTGCCTGCTGTGCGATCTGACGTAATCCATTGGCCATACCGGCAATGCGTATTTCAGTCAATTCAAGACGGTCAAGTAAGGCTGCACTTAAACCATTATCTTCTGCCGACAACAAATCCTTTTTATTTTCCCTGATCAAATCTTCCACGGACTCTTCAAGGGCTGTCGCGATTGCGATTAAGGCCCCATTTTTTACACTCGAATCTGCACTCGCTACCGCTTTACCTGCCTCTCGCGCCTGAATCCCGACTATTTGCATATAGGATTCTATCGATTGTTTTGTATCTTCAATATTCGCATTCATCATTTATGATTCCGGTAAGGCCGCATTCATTCCAATGGAATTATGCGTGTAACCGCCATTTTAAAGCGTTTCACATCGCATGTCTTGTCCTAGTACTCCATCAACATAGGATTGATGAAGTACTAGCTTTGTTATTGACTTGTCTTTTCCCGGCAAGCCGGACAGAATTAACGACCAAAGTAGAATTGCACAAAACGCTTACTCGCAGATAAACTGCAGGCTAAACAAACTCGACGTAATAGGAGATCGATAATGTCTGAGACCTATCCTGTTAACCCTGATTTTGCCGATGGGGCTATCATAAATTCAGAACAATATGAGCAAATGTACCAACGCTCCATTCAGGATCCTGAAGAATTTTGGGCAGAACAGGCAAAAAAATACGTTAGCTGGTTCAAACCCTGGAATAAAGTACTGGACTGGAGTTTTGATAAGAAGGATTTACATATTAATTGGTTTGAAGGCTCTACTTTAAACGTCTCTTACAACTGCCTTGATCGTCATCTTGAAACTCGCGCTGACCAAATCGCCATTATCTGGGAAAGCGATAATCCTGATGAGGCAAAAAAAATCACCTATCGTGAACTGCACGAAATGGTTTGCCGATTCTCGAATGTCTTAAAAGAGAGGGGTGTAAAGAGAGGTGACCGAGTGTCTCTATACATGCCAATGATTCCCGAAGCTGCGGTTGCGATGTTGGCATGTACCCGCATTGGTGCTATACATTCGGTTGTATTTGGCGGATTCTCTCCCGAAGCGCTACGTAGCCGGATTCTCGATTCTGATTGTAAAGTACTCATTACTGCAGACCAATCCGTTCGCGGCGGTAAAAACGTGCCTTTAAAAAGTAACGCTGATCAGGCACTCGAAGGATGCCCTAATGTACATACCTGCGTAGTGGTAAAACGCGGTGGGGACCCCGTTGAGTGGGTGGATAATCGAGACCTCTGGTATGCAGACGCAGTCGCACAGGCAAGCACGGATTGTGTGGCTGAAGAAATGAACGCCGAAGACCCGCTTTTTATACTTTATACGTCTGGATCAACAGGCACCCCAAAAGGGGTTTTGCACACAACAGGTGGCTATTTGCTACAAGCGGCTATGACACATAAATGTGTTTTTGACTATAAAGAAGGGGATATTTATTGGTGTACTGCGGATGTGGGTTGGGTTACCGGACACACCTATATCGTATACGGGCCTTTAGCGAATGGAGCAACGACACTTATGTTCGAAGGTATCCCCACATACCCTGATATTTCACGTTTCTGGCAGGTAGTGGATAAGCATAGTGTTAATATATTTTATACAGCACCAACAGCCATACGTGCTTTGATGGGGGCCGGCGATGCGCCGGTAGAAAAAACTTCAAGAAAGACCTTGCGAATTTTAGGTACAGTTGGAGAACCCATCAACCCGGAAGCCTGGAAGTGGTATTACGAAGTCGTTGGTAACAGTAAATGTCCTATTGTTGATACTTGGTGGCAAACTGAAACAGGTGCGCATATGTTAACTCCCTTACCGGGCGTACACGCATTAAAACCGGGTTCAGCCATCGCGCCTTTCTTTGGTGCACAACCCCTGTTACTCGACGATCAAGGCAATGAAATCGAGGGTAATCCTGCTGCGGGAAATCTGGCGATGAGGGCGCCTTGGCCTTCTATGTTGCGAACTGTTTATGGTGATCATGAGCGTTTTTATTCTACTTACTTCTCTACATTCAAAGGCTTTTACTTTACTGGGGATGGTGCGCGACGTGATGAAGATGGTCATTATTGGATCACTGGCCGGGTCGACGATGTATTAAATGTATCAGGTCATCGCTTGGGCACGGCTGAAATCGAATCGGCTCTGGTTTTGCACGATAAGGTTGCCGAATCAGCCGTTGTTGGTTATCCGCATGCGATTACAGGTCAAGGTATCTACGCCTATGTCACCTTGATGGTCGGAGAAGCCGGAACCGATGAATTAAAGGCTGAACTCATTCAATTGGTCCGACAGGAAATTGGACCCATTGCCAAGGTTAATCTGATTCAATGGGCACCAGGGCTACCCAAAACCCGCTCTGGAAAAATCATGCGACGCATACTGCGCAAAGTCGCAAGCAATGAATTGGATAATCTGGGTGATACCTCTACACTGGCTGACCCATCGGTGGTTGAAGAATTAATCGAACACCGACTCAATAGCTGATACATTGAAACGCCGAAACTAATGTTTCGGCGTTAAGCTTTCCCGATACACACCGATTCCTAAGCGCTGGAAAACTCACAGAAGTTAAAGTCCTTATATCTGAAGACGGCATATTGATTTACAGACGGGGAAAATATCGATTTGCAAGTGAATATTCAAAACACAAAGTATGTTAATCAAATCATGAGTGATAAAAAATCCATTTTACTGGTTAATGATTATGGTATTTATCCCGAGCTTACTAAATTACTTTATCAAAGTAATCACTGCCTGACGACCCAACAGCTAATGCGCAAGGCAATAAAGCAGGTTAAAAAAAATCAGCCAGATCTATTAATTCTTGAATTTTTCCATGAGCCTCAGTTCCGTGATCGTGTTAGCAACATTGAATCAATACTGGCGCAGGTTGAAACTAACAAAAAAACAAGTAAAACGTTGGTCTTGTTTTATCCTGGTCACGAATCCTGGCTACAGCAGCTAGAAAAAATTTATCGTATCAATGATTCAGTACCCAATAACATTAATACCTCCGTCATTCTCTCAAAAGTAGAGTCTCTGTTGACAGCGCGTTGAAGAATAAAACAGATAGCTTTAGGCGCGTTCCCAATTTAACTTGACTGCCCTGCCGATTCACATAAGCGAATAACAACACCGCTGGATGGAAAATGAGCACCAGCTCTGGGGCTGCACGTAAGAAATTGCAATACGGTAATGTTGGGCTACACTAGGGGCGTTCTCAATTAACTTGACCGTCCTGGCGGCGCTCATTTTTCATCCAACAAGACGGCACGAGCGCCGTTTAGCTGGTTCACATAAGCGAGCGACAACGCCGTTAGGTGGAAAAAGCGCCATACGGCGTTATTCGTCGTTCATTTGCGGGAACCAAACAATCACTCCTCTTGCCTTGTCTGGCGATTTTTCAGGGGCAACAGGATGATCAAGTTAATTGAGAACGCCCCTAGCCACCATTGATTGAATATTTCAAGCGCACGTATCAACATTTTTATAAATAGTGCACATTTACCCTTTATAGCAATTGTTAATGTATCCAGGCTTCAATTTATTGCTTTGCCTACTAGACTTCCTAATCATGACATTTAATTTTTCTTGTAATAAAAGCACAAGCTTGCCTGATGCTAATGGATAACTAATACCGCATCTCGTACATTGGCATGCAAATTTGCACAAAGACTGGATATCGGTTTTTTACCGCCTTAACGAGCACACTGAAAAAATTTAAAACAAACTGATATTAGAGAAACAATTGTGTACATATTGACTTCAACCAAACTTTAATTCTCAAGCAGCTTTCTACCCAAGCGACTTATAATGAGGAATCTGAATAGATGAATAAACATAAGCAACAACGCTTTTCCCGAACACAAACGGCGTTGGCTGTCGGGGTTGCACTTTACACAATTACGGGTGTCAGTAACGCAGCCTATGAGTCCAGAGACCCTGCTATCGGACAAGCCGACAGTGTAGAGAATTTTGATGGTCAAAACCCGGTAACTATTTCGGTTCTGGATAATGACGGTGTAACAATTGAGCCGACAAGTTTAGCCATATCCTCATCGCCAACAAAAGGTGTCGTATCCAAGGAAGGCCAGAATCTGGTTTATACGCCAAATCCAGGGTTCAGTGGGACAGATTCCTTTACCTACGACATCACAGAGACGGATTGGCGCGCCTCTGCCGGAACTTTTTCTAAAAATCTGGCTGGCATAACTTCAGCTACGCCTATTGCCGACAATTATGCTGACCCCGGCGTCGCCGGCGGCCAATCACCGATTCATGATGGCGCCTTTAATCAACCTCCCATTGGCTTCTGGAATGAAACTGCACTGTCTAATGGTGTCGTCGGCAAGTCCTATTCTGTAAACAGTACCAGTACATCGATTCCAGGTTGTAATACAGATGATACGAATTCACCCGCAATCAACATGGAAGTAGCCTGGAATGCTGAAAGACGTGGCGGTAGCAACAGCGGTAACATGCTCACTATTACGGGGGCTACGGCACCAACCCCTCTGGATGATGACGGCATAGTGCTTAAGGTAAACTCCTTCGGTAATAATGTCCTGCTCAACGGTAGCGGCGTTGAAGATCTTGGTGGAACACAAATTACTCATGATGAATGGAAGTTTATCGCAACCGGCAAATGGGTGGGTCTGACCCCCGAGGAATTCCAAAATATGCCAGTGACTATTCTAGCCAGCACAGTCAACGGTAAAATATGGTTCGTCAATGGTCACACTTTTAGCGCATCAGTAGATTACAGCCAATGCGCTTTGCATACCGCTACAGTAACTGTAACCATCAGTGATGGCACCAACGTACCTGACCCAGGGAATCCTGATGATTTGGATGAAGATAAAGACGGAATCCCTGATCGTATTGAAGGTAGCAAGGATACTGATGGTGATAAAATAGTGGATTACCTCGACCTCGATAGCGACAATGACAGCATCACTGACATCATTGAGGCCGGTGGTAGTGATAGCAATTTTGATGGTCAAGTGGATAATCCAACCGATGCGAACGGGGACGGCCAGGACGACAATGTAAAACTAGACAGCCCTGTCGATACTGACAATGATGGCATACCCAACTTCCAGGAAGTCGATAGTAATGGTGATGGCACAATGGATATTGCGGGTACATCGGAGTCTGCAGCTGATGCAGATAATGACGGTATGCGTGATACTATTATCGACAGCAATCAAGATGGGCTGGACGATTCTCTACTCGGGAATGAAGTCAAACTGACTGATAGCGATGCCGATGGTACGCCGGACTACGCGGAAGAGGCTGATAATGGTAGTAACGGCGGTGATAGTAGTGGCGGTGGAGGGGGGGGTGGCACCTTGAGTTCACTGGCGGCTTTTGGCTTTATGTTATACGGCATTATTGGCTTGCGAAGACGCCGTCACAAATAAACTTCTAAACCAGGGCGCCTAACGTTCTGACAAAGCACGCCGATAAATGGCGTGCTTGTTTTTTTAGATCAGAATTACAACATATTCTATAAGGTGAGGATTTACCTTATTGGCCTGTACTCACTTCACAAGAGCGTATCTTGATGGCTATGGATATAGATTCCATTGTAGTTGGTGGTGGGGTGGTGGGCCTCGCGATCGCACGTGCGCTTGCATTGTCAGGCCGTGAAGTCATTGTGCTTGAGCGACACAAGCATATTGGCCAGGAAACCAGCTCTCGAAACAGTGAAGTTATTCACGCCGGAATTTACTATCCCAAAAACAGCCTCAAAGCCAGATTATGTGTTAGCGGCAAAAAAATGCTCTACGCTTTTTGCAAAACACATAACGTTGAACACAAACAATTGGGAAAACTGATTGTCGCCACTGATAAGGCACAAAACAACGGACTTGATGAGGTTTACCAAAAAGCTTTAACGAATGGCGTCGATGATGTCAGTTTTCTTGATCAGTCAGACTTGCTAGAACTCGAGCCTCGATTAAACGCAGTACGTGCTATTCTTTCTCCTTCTACCGGCATTATTAACAGCCATGAGTTAATGCTGGCATACCAGAGTGATTTTGAGCAAGCTGGAGGTATAGTTGCATTAAACAGCACGGTTTCAGGAGGTAAAACAATAGCGGGTGGTTTTCGTCTGACGGTTGATGGCGAAGAAACCAGCGATATCACTTGCCGTGAATTGATCAATAGTGCAGGTCTCGGGGCACAAGCACTCTCTCACTCGATTGCTGGCATCCCCGCCCATTCAATCCCGCAACAATATTTGTCCCGTGGCTGTTATTTTAAGCTTTCTGGAAAATCACCCTTTAAGCGCCTGGTTTATCCAATGCCCAACAATGCCGGGCTTGGCGTGCATTTAACAGTTGACTTACAGGGCCAGGCCCGCTTTGGACCTGACGCACAATGGATAGAGGAAATCGACTATACTGTTGATCCAAAGCGCAGTGAGGGTTTCTACGAAACTATCCGGGCATATTATCCCGGCCTCAAAGACGGTCAATTGGAGCCTGCCTATGCAGGCGTTCGACCTAAAATTTCAGGCCCAGGCGAAACCGCCGCTGACTTTAATATTGAGGGCATACAAGCACATGGCGTTGCTGGTTGGATTGCACTTTATGGTATTGAGTCACCTGGCTTAACATCGTCTATGTCTATAGCGGAGCTGGTACTACAAGAACTGACATAATCAAGTATAAATCCACTCAATAGGATTACAAATATTCACGGAAACCCTCAATGCTCATGGATATGCTAAGAGTGCTTAACAGCGCTAATGCCGAAGCAATTTTCGAGAAACAATTGATGAGAATGGAGTGTTAGCCCGTTTTCTGATTGTATCTCTTTTGTCTGGCAGATATTTTTGCTGACAACATACTTGTTTTTGTAATAACAGATAAAGACGGCATAATTAATGCCATCGTAAACTAAATACTTTTTTTGGAGAAACGCGTGAAAGTACTAATAACTGGCAACATGGGCTATATTGGCCCCACTGTCGCGGATCAGATTAAATCAGCTTATCCCGGTGCTGAAATTGTTGGATTGGATGAAGGATTTTTTGCACATTGTCTAACAGGTGCAAGCGTGTTTCCAGAATCTCGAATTAATCAACAAATATTTGGTGATGTGCGTTCGGTTACACCTGATATGTTAAACGGATTTGACGCAGTGGTTCACTTGGCTGGGGTCAGCAATGACCCAATTGGAAAAGCATTTGAACAAGTCACTGATGAAATAAACTGTAAATCCAGTATTCGTTTGGCTGAAATGGCCAAGGCAGCTGGCGTGAAAAACTATGTATTTGCCTCAAGCTGTAGTGTGTACGGGTTTGCCGAAGGTGGCCCCCGCAGTGAAGAAGCAGAATTAAATCCACTAACGGCCTACGCACGATCGAAAATCGGCACAGAAAAAGGTGTGGAACCGTTAGCTGATGACAACTTTGTTGTCACCTGTTTGCGTTTCGCTACGGCTTGTGGCTACAGTGAACGAACCCGTCTCGATTTAGTACTGAATGACTTTGTTGCTGGTGCAGTCTCAAGTGGTGAAATCACTATACTGAGTGATGGCCAGCCATGGCGTCCTTTGATCCATATAAAGGATATGGCACTTGCAATTGATTGGTCTGTGTCACGCAAAGCAGATAATGGCGGTGCGTTTTTAGCCCTCAATGCAGGCAGTGACGAATGGAATTATCAAGTATTTCAGCTGGCAGATGCTGTTGCCAAAGCGGTGCCTAATACTAAAGTATCCATCAACCCGGACGCAGTTCCAGATAAACGCTCATATCAGGTTAGTTTCGAAAAATACCGAAACCTTGCACCGAACCACCAGCCAAGGGTGAGTCTGACTCAGGCCGTTGCCGGTTTAAAAGAGGGACTTGAAGCAATGAATTTCAATGACGCAAATTTTCGAGATTCGGATTACATGCGTTTGAAAGTACTCAATGGGCATCTGGAAGCCAATCGCCTCAGCAAGGAACTTCGCTGGACGAACAAGGGCTGATAGCAATGATTTTTACTGAAACAAAGCTCTCTGGCGCATTTATTATTGACCTTAACAAATTGGAAGATGATCGTGGTTTTTTCGCTCGCACATTCTGTACACAGGAAATGCAGGAGCACAACCTCATCCCTGATGTTAAACAGGCCAATATGTCCTGGAACGAAAAACGAGGAACCCTGCGTGGTATGCATTATCAGATTGACCCGTACCAGGAAACCAAATTGATTCGATGCACTCGCGGCGCTTTGTATGACGTAATAATTGATCTGCGAAAAGACTCTGCGACCTATCGCCAATGGATAGGCGTGGAACTCACTGCTGATAACAGACAGGCGCTTTTTGTTCCACGTGATTTTGCCCATGGTTTTGTCACGCTGGAGGACAATACCGACGCTTTTTATATGGTTTCCCAAAGCTATGTGCCAGGTGCCGAAGAAGGCATTCGCTGGAATGATCCACTATTTTCAATCGAGTGGCCAATTGAACCCAACCTTGTATCAGGCAAAGATGCAAGCTGGCAAGACTACCAAGGATAAAACACCATGATTATTGTTGATTCTGCATTGAAAAAACGCCAAGCCGAAGGTAAGCCCATTCGTTTTGCTATGGTTGGCGCCGGATTTATGGGTCGTGGTGTCGCACTTAATGTACTTAACAGTGTTGAAGGCATGGACTTGGTTTGTATCTCAAACCGACATATAGACGGTGCCCGTCGTGCCTATGCTGAAGCGGGCATTGAAAATGTAGTCGAAGTTCAGACAGTGGCAGAGTTGGAAACTGCTATCAATAATAATAAATATGCCATTACCGATAACGCGCTCGCATTATGTGAGGCTGATGGCGTAGACGCTATTTTGGAAGTCACAGGTGCAATCGAATTTGGTCTTGCCGTCGCCCTGAAAACTATCGAAAACGGTAAGCATATTATTTTAATGAATGCTGAATTGGACAGTACACTCGGTCCGTTACTTAAAACAAAAGCAGACAACGCGGGGGTTATATTTACTAACGTTGATGGTGATCAACCAGGTGTTATCGTCAATCTGTTTCGGTTTGTCAAAGGCATGGGTGTCAAACCCGTTTTGTGTGGCAACATCAAAGGCTTACAAGACCCCTATCGTAACCCAACAACCCAGGAAGCCTTCGCCAAGCAATGGGGACAGGCACCGCATATGGTCACATCATTTGCAGATGGCTCAAAGATTTCTTTCGAACAGGCTATAGTTGCCAATGCAACGGGTATGCGAGTTGCAAAACGAGGGATGCATGGACCAACCGTTGAATCCGGCACACCTATCGAAGGTGCAATAGACTGGTTCCCGCTAGCAGATCTGCAAGACGGACCCGGAATCGTGGACTACGTTGTGGGCGCTGTCCCTAATGGCGGCATATTTGTATTGGGGATGCATGACCACCCACAACAGCAACACTATCTTAATCTGTATAAAGTAGGCAAAGGCCCGTTGTATTGTTTCTTTAACCCCTACCACCTTTGCCATTTTGAAGTCCACAACACCATCGCCCGTGCGGTATTGTTTAACGATCCGGCTGTAGCACCGATTGGAGCACCACTTGTGGACGTAGTAACCACAGCAAAGACGGATCTGAAAGCAGGACAGACACTCGATGGAATTGGTTGGTATATGACCTACGGTGAAGCAGAAAACGCTGATGTTGTGCATAAGGAACGACTACTCCCAATGGGCCTTGCAGAAGGTTGCGTACTTAAACATGATGTAGCAAAGGATAAAACCTTAAGCTACGATGATGTTGAGTTACCTTCGGGTAGAAGTTGTGACGAATTACGTGCGGAGCAGGATGTTATGTTTTTTGGTAGTGCGGCTAATGGTGAAGAATCCATAAGCGGGCTGCAGAGAATACTGCGTATATAGTCCAAGTCCCTTAGTGAAGAGTTTTACGTTAATTAGCAGGTAAAATTTATTTCAGTCTGGCATACCCTGACTATCTGTGTTTATCACGCGGATTTTTAATATACTTGGCACTAAGCAGAAAACTCACTAATATCCGGCGGTAAATAATCTGACCAGTTTTTTTCCTTACTACTGCCAAAAACAAAAAAATGTGGATTAATCAAAGACTCACGCGTGTTATAGCGTAGATGTTTCATGCGTATATCAGTCATTTGCCCACCCGCCTCTTCAACAATGCATTGCGCGGCGCCTGTGTCCCATTCCGAAGTGGGTCCGAGTCGGGCGTAAACATCGGCAACACCCTCAGCAACCAGACAAGATTTTAACGCACTGCCCATCGCAACCTCATCATGGTCACCCAATCGTTTGAGGAATTGTTGCATATTTGGCCCGGTCTCTGGAGAGCGGCTGCGAGCGACAGTGACACGATCCTTAGGTGTTTCACGCACATGTATCTGGATCGGTTCTTCATTATCATACTGTTTCCAGGCACCGTATCCAGTCGCCGCATAATAAGCAAGTTTTAATACAGGCGCATAGACGACACCTATTATCGGCGCACCTTTAGATATCAACCCAATATTGACAGTAAACTCGCCATTGCGTTTTATAAACTCGCGGGTGCCATCAAGCGGATCAACCAACCAATAAGTTTCCCAATCATTACGTTCAGAAAATGGAATACCTGAAGACTCTTCTGATAAAACAGGAATATCAAGTTTGAGTTCACAAAGACCATTAACAATAATATCATGGGCTTCGAGGTCGGCAGTGGTCAGCGGCGTATTATCCGGCTTAGTGGTTATCTCGAAGCCGTTTTCATAGACCTCTACAATTCGCTCACCTGCAAGGCGGCTAAGTACAAGTGCATGAGCGGTAAGTTCTTCGATTTTCTTTTGACTGAAAATCATTTTTCTGATTTCAACTATTTGCCGTAAGAGTTGTTTAAACTCTGATTATTTTTAATATGATACTAAACGTAGTTCAGTTAACAAAAATATCCAGTTAATTGTTCATGAGTAAGTAATAACGCTAAAAGTGCTGTGTTGCGAGTTACAACTTCATCATCTATTACCTTTGCCTTATTAGATAGCAATATCACAATAAAATTTCATTTTTTTTACAATTTTGTAAGATTCAATTCTAGGGGCAGTTAAATTAATTGAGAATAGCCCCTGGGTAAATATTTTGATCTGCAACCCGCCTTGAGGCTATAGGATATTACATCAACCGATTTATATTTCCGTTACGACGAATTCGAAATCTGCCATCACTGGAAGGGCGAGTGATACCACGTAACATATCAACAACCTCAACAGGGGTGTCAGGTTTTGATTTTATCGTAATATCTGCTTGAAAGTTTCCATTAGCCTCCAGAGTTACCTTGCCTTTAATTTCCAAATCACCTCCATTGGTTGAAATTTTTGCAAGATGTTGCTCACCCTCAGGTTTAATTTCAAGGCTGACAGTACCCAATGTGGTCTGCACTGGTACTTCTATTGTTGCATTGGTCCATTGCACTGAACCTCGCAAACTTCGCAATATCTTCTGCTTGAGTAGCAATTTAGAAACTTCCAGGGTCAGATTACCACCGATTTTTACAAATGGATCAAGCAGAATACTTAGCGATTTGCCGGTACCCTGGTAAACAAGATCTGTTAGCACCGTATCTCCGTTATACATTTGCGCCACAACCGCTGAACCTTCACCACCATAGGCGGAAAAATTGATGCTTACTCCCGCCGCACCACTAAGCAATTTTGCTGGCGCCAATCGCCAATGAACATCTTCAACCAGGAAGCTATCCGGACCTGTAGGCAGGCTTGTATTGGGCGTAATAACCTTTGCCACCGACCCATTCCACAGAGGTCCTTCCAGCCCTGTCAAGCTAATCGGTTTGAGGTTCAATCGATCAACAACCAGCGATGCTGGAAACAGCAATAAAATAAATACCAGATAAGCCGCCAGGCCAAGCAATATATATCGAAGCAGTTTCATTAATTTTGATCAATCCTGAACCGCGCACCAACCATCCCACTCGTTTTTCGGCTGATATTCAAGGTTGAAATCTTTAACCCGTATTGCTCAAGTTCTCCGAGTGCAAGCATCAATTTATCAAACTCCACGCTTGAAAAATTTACCCTCGCACCCGTCCTGCCAATCGGCTCAACCCTGTCGGGGTTTTTCATACCTCGGCGGCGCACGATATCATCAATTAGTAAATAAGGGGGTTTGCTGGTTTCTTTTTGTCCAGCGCCGCTAGTGCCGCGTAATAATTTAGCTTGTGCTTCAGAGGCAAGCATTAAACTGATCGTACTCTGATTTTTCACCAAAACTTCACGCCTTCTATCAAGGCCACTGATTAGCGGCCGCCATACAACCGCATATAAAAGTGATACCGCAATCAGGATCAGTAAGACGATCACAATTAGTCGATCACGTTGCGACTGCCGTAGGTACCAGTCTTTAGCACTCATCCACGAATCTCCACACGTACCCGTCCACGGATTCGCCCTTTGGATTGATTGGCTGATTCAATTTTCATCGAAAATTTACCTTCGTTTTCCAGTTGCTGCTTGAGTTTATCCAAAGTACTTAGCTGGTCAGTATCGAAGTCCAGATCAAGTCGCCCGGATTTGTAGCTAATAGAGTTCAAGTTGGTATTACCCGCCAGCTGCAAAGCCTCGCCGATTTCATTCATTACAGATACAAATCCACTATCTACACCTGTCGCGCCCAGTTTTTTCAGCGCCGATTTCATTTGCTTTTTGGGATTAACTATACGTCTGATATTCGGAAAAGTTCGTTTCAGTATTTTTTCCATCTCTATTTTTTGACTATCAATTTGTCTCGACAACTGTTGGTTTTCAATAAACTTTCCAAGTCCAAAAATCAGCACCATTACCGCAAGCAATGACACAGCGGGGCGCCAAGGCTTCCAGGCCTTATCGAACTGCTGTTTGTAGCTATAATCGCCTTGTAATAAATTAATACCAACTGTATTTTGAATACCTGAAGCAAATAAGCTGATTGCATCCTCGCATCCTCGGTACTCTATATTCAGCGTATCCTCCTCTAAAGCAAGCTGCTGATTTGATTGACTAAAAAGAACCATTCCGGCAGGTTTGTTTTCACCCGATTGCTTAATGGTCTGCTCAAGTAAAAAATCTGCACTTTGTGCTTCGACGGTATAACCCGTGTAGTCATCCAATCGAACGATTATGTGTTTATCATCGAGAAAAGCGGTCCAGGCATTGCTGCGATCTTTAAAACGTGGCAATGCCAATGACGCTGGCCGCATCTCAATCGGTCTTAATCCTACTTCTACAAAACGCTGCTGCAGTGACTGCATCACTTCGTGTGCGACCACTGCAACCGGATAGCTATCCTCGGCCTGCCGATCACCTATCGCAAAGTGTAATTCCTCTACATCGTCTGAAAGCAATTCTTCCAATGCAAAGGGAATCGCTTTTACAGCCTTGGATCTGTTACCAGCAACCTTGGCAGAAACCATAGTCACTAATGCAGCAGACATCACCACCGAAATCTTCCGCCCTTCCACCTTACTCGCTACTTCAGCAAGCGTGCCTTCTCTAGGTGATGAAACCGGATTACCCTTTTCATCACAGATCAACCAGATCACATGATCTAATGTTGTGTCGGGTATATATATGATTATGTTCTTTGCCAAACCGAACTACCTGTTAAAATACACTTCTGGAGCGTTGTAGAATTTTGTTTGAACCACTTTTTTCACGCCTTACCAGACTGAACTGAGTCAAAGCGATTTCGCCGCTGGATACATCAATACGTATCTGAAAATAGTTTGATTGCACACCCAGGCCTTCCACTATGGTCGCCGCGAAATCCTTGTCTGCAGCCAACCCCGTGTCCGCTAAAAAATTCTGTACACTGGCATAGGGCTGTTTATCTTCTTCATTGCCGCCGACGCCCTCTTTTTTTACTTTTTCAATTACCTGACTCAAATCAAAAATATCTTCGCATTGAGGATAAAGCGTCCATATAGATCCTGGCCAACGGGAGATTTCATCAGCTTTTTCAATCAAACTTTCGTCTATTGCGGCAATGACTGCCGGAGTTGCTGTATTTACATTAATTTTAGTGAATTCAGGTAAAGCTGCAATATGCGGTAACAACAATTCATAATCCGCCTTTTCATCTTCCAGTGCCGGATTAAAACCTTTAACCATCTTCAGCTCGCTAACACTGGCCATTTTACGGTTAGCGGGCCTGTATGGAGGCTCTAATCCCGAATAAAATGACTCTTCCACGCCATCCGCACCCAGTGGTTCAGAGTCTTCATCCAACCAGTCTACCGTTGCAGAAGCTTTTGCCACATCTATATTCAGTTGTATCAATAAACGTTTAAATTTTTCAAATTCAACCAGATCCACCGCACCTTTCTGCGAAATCATATTATTAAGATTAAAGCGTCCTTGAAGATCAAATACACAACCTTTAATTGTTGATTGATCAACGGGTACAGGCGGCAAGGATTGTGCCCAATCATCCTCTAATGAATCAGTTTTTCCATTGATTGGATCTTTCTTATCACGCATCAATGTTGCAGCAGCAAATTTCTCACCGGCTAAAGCCAATGCACGCGCCTGTTGCAGCGCTTGTTGATTTACCGTACGTCGAATATCCAGTCGCTGTCTGCTGCTCATGGAAACTACAGTGATCGTCGTCAGTGCAACCATCAACAGCACGGTAATAATAGCGACACCTACCTGTGATTGTCTGGGCTTCACCACACTTACCCCGGCACCAGAAACAGGCGCGAAATCTTACCTAGATCGTCTAAATCCAGCGCTATTTCTATTGCTTGTGGCAGTTTATCGAAGTCACTATCTGCATTTGCAGGTGGCCACTGCTCTATCCATTGTTCGTTATACAAAAAGCGTAATGATAAATCAGTAATTTTTTCCAGCAACTGGCGCTCAGTAATTTTTCCTTCTTCAAAACGATCGAGGTTATACCAGTATTTACGAATCAGTTTATCGTCTTCCCTGTAATAAGCTACGCGCTGAAAATGTCCTCTCGGCGGCATCACGTCTTCGGCCGGATTCGCCCATCCGCTACGGGTAAATTCGATAAGCGACTGACCTTGAAGATTAAATTCAAGCGCGGGTAAATCACTTCCCAGCTCATTCTTTATAGGTCGATTAATAATTTGTTCAAAATCTTCAGAAAACCAATAGAAAGCGCGTTGTAACTCAGCAATTCGCTTACTGCTTTGCCCGGTTCCTTGTTTTACTTTTTCAATCTGATACCAACCTGTATAGGCAGCACCACCGATGATCACGAAGATCACTGAAGCAACTAATAGTTCAATTAAGGTAAAGCCCGAATTTTCTTTTCGAGATTGAATACCTGGGCCAGCTTTCACTGCGAGTCATCCGCATTAGTGGGTGCATAAACATCTGAACTAGCGAGAAAACCAGGTAAGGTATAGAGTGATGACTTAGTATCCTCTTGCTTTCGCACATTGATCTCCACTCTGCGCAGGTGCTTGTCACTTACCTTTTCAACTTCAGTGCGCCAGTACCAAACACTGTTTGCCATTTCTGCTTCACCTTCGCGTTTTCCAATCGGCTCCCAGTTTTTTTGTATCTGCAACTCAACCAACTTATTTGCTGCAACCCATTGCGCAATTGCACGATCACGCAAATTAACTGAGTTTACGGCATGCTGTGCAGAGGTTTGCAACAATGCGCCCATAGCAACAGCCAAAATAGCCATAGCTATCAGCAATTCAATCAGTGTGAATCCCGCCTGCATTTTCTTCATGCTTAATCAGGTCTCTCAACAATTATGGGCAGGCGTTTGCCACTGGCAATAGTGTAGGTATGATCGGTCTGCAAATCAGTGAGTGTAATTTTGAAATCTGGAATAATTTCACCATTCGACAAAATCAGTATCTGAGGTTTAACTTTTAGTGCAATGACATCTTCTTCACTAGGATCATCAACCAGTACGTCAACGCCAGAGATTTCAAGCCCTACATCAATATCGTCCGGTAAGCGCCTTCGACGTAGACGCTTATCATCTGTTAATGGATGCCAAGAACGTTTTTTAGATTTCTTTGCATCATCGCTATTGCTCTTCGTTTCCTTGTCTGCCTTGACTTGATGCAATTGGTAAAAACTGAAACTTTCAGGGCCAAACCGTATGCCTAGCTCTTTTTGCAGATAGGTTGCTTCATCGGATGCCAGCTGCATAAGTGCACCAATCTGTACTGCCTGTTCTTGAATTTTTTTCGACCGATTGTCAAAATTTATACTCAGTAGCGCAAAGCCACTCAGTATCGACAAGATAACCACTACAACCAATATTTCTATCAGCGTGAATCCTTGATCTTTTCTGGAACAAAATCGAACCTTAACCACCTTGTAAAGGTGCGCACTTAAAACATTCACAACAAGCAGTCACATTCAACTTCTTATTCTCTGTTCCAATTGGAAATATCTGTATCATAGCTGTCACCACCCTCTGTGCCATCACGACCTAAAGTGACAATGTCATAGTCGCCATTCTCACCTGGACTCAAATAAATGTACTCACGTCCCCAGGGATCTTTTGGCAACTTCTTAACATAACCGTCTTCATTCCAGTTACGGGCTTCAGGCTCACCACCGGGTTGCTCGACTAACGCTTCCAGACCTTGGTCAGTGGATGGATAACTGAAGTTGTCTAAACGATACATCTCAAGTGACTGTTCAAGAATACCGATATCCTGTTTTGCTTTTACCACACGTGCCTGCTCTGGACGGTCTATAATCATGGGTACTACGGCAGCACCCAAAATTGCGAGAATAGCGACAACCACCATTATCTCGATAAGCGTGAAACCGTTCTGCAAATTTGCGCGAAGGCGTTTGTGAATCATTCTGAAAACTCCATCTGATTATAATAAAACCAACTACACCAACTCATAAATAGATTAATTACAACTAATCAGCAACAGCGCTTAGTAGAGCAACCTACAGGCTATAGCGATGAGCCGTGGTCGAAACAAAATTCACTGGTCAAGGTCTGCTCCAGTAATATGCGCTACAACAACATGGAAATACCACAGATTCGCTTGAGTGTGTCAGGAAAAGGGCTGTGTAACGGCGCATTCTTTGAATTCGATTAACAATCGCTATGAACTGCCTCTTGCCTTTCGTATACACACTGTACAAACCCAGTAAACGGCTCGATGCAACAGCATAACATGGCATATTGATTGCCCCGAACCGTTAACAGGTATCACGCACCTATTTGTCTACACGCACTTAATTTTAAACTACCATGCACAACTGAGATACAAAGCTTGCAAGAACTTAACCATCATTCGAAACACCCATGGGGTCTGCCTTCGCTCATTGCAGCATTTTGCGTCGCCCTGCAATCAAGTGGGTTTAGTCAAGCACTACGATTTGATCGATCCATGATAGATTCCGGTGATTGGTGGTTGTTACTTAGCTGTAATTTTGTCCATTTGGGAACGAATCACCTGCTACTGAATCTTACCGGCCTTGCATTGGTGTATTTTTTGCTATGGCCAAATTTCCACCTTCTCAGTTGGTTATTTGTTTTACTGTTATCATCAATTGGCGTGGGTATGGGGCTTTATCTATGGAACCCTGAGCTACAATGGTACGTGGGGCTTTCGGGGGTTTTACACGGCTTAATTATTGCCGGTGCTGTTGCAGACTGTCGCCGATACCCGGTTTCAGGCAGTATTTTATTGATTATGGTGTTGGCCAAACTGATCTGGGAACAGTATTTTGGTGCTCTACCAGGCAGTGCCGAAGTTGCAGGGGGTCATGTTGTCGTAGACTCACATCTTTATGGAGCCATTTGCGGATTTATTTGTGCGGTATTATTGCTGCTTGGTAATTGGATAAAAAAATCAGGCGATTGAGTTAATGTCATGTTTCCAGTGAGTATAGGGTCGTGGGTGCATTTACCTATATTCTAAAATCAAATGCACCATTTGCCCGAATCATACCCCGCCGTATGCCTTATTTTGATCACCTATCCAGCGCTTGATAAGTGGTGCTATCACCTCTGCATACTCGCTGGTAATGACCACGACTGCATCTGCCACATCATCGAGCAAATCCTGATCCCGACTTAAATCTGCAATTTTAAACGCCACCAGGCCCGTTTGTCGGGTGCCCAATAGCTCACCAGCACCTCGAATTTCCAGATCTTTCTCAGCAATGACAAAACCATCATTGGTTTCGCGCATTATTCCAATACGCTGATGAGCATTTGGCGACAATGGCGGCTGGTATACCAGAACACAGCTGCTTTGTTCCGTACCTCGCCCTACTCTGCCTCGTAACTGATGCAATTGTGACAGGCCCAATCGTTCAGCGTTTTCTATGATCATTAAGGATGCGTTAGGAACATCCACACCAACTTCAATTACAGTTGTCGCAACCAACAGATCCAGCTGTTTCAGCTTAAAAGCCTTCATGATCTGTTCTTTATCTTTTCGTTTCATACGACCATGAACCAATCCAACACGGTATGCCTGCAACGCATCTTTTAGTAGCTCTGCCGTGTCCTCGGCAGCCTGGCACTGTAGTACTTCAGATTCCTCAATAAGGGTACAGACCCAATACACCTGCCGACCCTCGGAAATTGCTTTACTCACTCGTTGGATTATTTCTTCGCGACGAGAAAAGGCAACTGCCACCGTACTCACAGGTTTACGCCCTGGTGGTAATTCGTCAATGACTGAGCTATCCAGGTCCGCATAGGCAGTCATCGCCAAAGTTCTCGGTATTGGTGTCGCCGTCATAACAAGTTGGTGAGGGATTACACCCTGCTTTTCACCTTTATGCCTTAATGCCAGACGCTGATGAACGCCAAAGCGATGTTGCTCGTCAATAATTGTCATTCCCAGACGATTAAACTCAACATCTTTCTGAAATAACGCGTGTGTGCCAATAATTATCTTACTTTGGCCAATTGCCACAACTTCCAGCGCATTTCGTCGTTGCTTGACCCCCATTTTCCCTGATAACCAAGCCACTTCTATACCCAATGGTTCAAACCACTGGCTAAAGTTTAATAAATGCTGCTCTGCGAGTATTTCCGTCGGTGCCATTACAGCAACTTGATAACCTGCAGAAACCGCCTGCGCTGCGGCCGCAGCAGCCACAACTGTTTTTCCCGCACCGACATCGCCCTGTACAAGACGCAACATGGGTTCATCTGATCGCAAGTCTTGCAGTATTTCTTCTATTACCCGATTCTGCGCAGAAGTGAGTTCGAAGGGTAAGGCATTTAAGAAATCAGTAAGTAGTTTTTTTTGCTTTCCATGCATTGAGGGTGCGGTTAAGCTGCGGGCCTGCGAGCGCAGCACCAACAAACCCAGACGATGGGCAATCAACTCTTCAAAACTCAGCCGACGATGTGCTGGGTGCATACCATCCATCAAGCTTACAATATCCTCGTTTGGCGGTGGTCTATGTACAATCTTCAGTGCTGATTTTAGATCCGGGAAACAGTATTTTTCTATCACGGATGCCGGTAGCCATTCTTGAAAATTAACATCAACAGTGAGTAAATTTAACGCCTGATCGCTCATCTTGCGCAGACTAAGCTGATGCACGCCCTCGGTTGTTGGATAAATTGGCGTAAGGGAGTTTTCAATCCGAAGGTTTTCAGTCAGGAGTTGGTATTCAGGATGCACCATTTCAAGGCCAGCACTTCCCTGCCTGACCTCTCCAAAACAACGAAGGCGTGTTCCAGGCTTAAGGTTTTCTTGTTGCGACCGGGAAAAATGGAAAAATCGCAATACAAGATTTCCGCTATCATCTGCAACGTTACATAACAATGAGCGGCGGCGTCTAAAAACCACTTCGGTGGATTCAATCTCCACATCCACGACAATTTCCTGTCCGCTTAGAGCACTACCTAACGGTATAACCCGCGTACGATCCTGGTATCGTAGTGGAAGATGGAACAACACATCCTGTACTGATTGAATATTCAGCTTCAGCAGTTTCTCGGCGACTTTGGGTCCAACACCTTTTAAGGTGGTAACCGATTTGTTCGCCAAGCTTCTTACCAAAGGATTATGCGCTGTATCTGAGTTCATACGGAATTAATTTTCGTTCAGTATCGCCGATAGATACTGAGATTCTTTATAAACCAAAAATAACGCCTCTTAGCACTCCATGACTGCTTCAATCTCGACAGGCACATCTTTTGGTAATGCGGCAACTGCATAGGCTGCTCTGGCGGGATAAGGTGCTTGGAAATAATCAGCCATGACCGAATTAACAACCGGAAAATCGTTTAAGTCGGTCAGCAAAATTGTAAGTTTGACAATATCATCCAGATCCCCACCCGCCGCATTGCAAATTTCCCGCATGTTATCGAACACCAACCGTATCTTCTCTTCAATACTACCGCTATGAACTTCCATAGTGGACGGAATCAATGGAATCTGCCCTGAAATGAAAAGCAGGTTACCGCTTTGTACGGCTTGTGAATATGTGCCTATTGCACCCGGTGCTTTATCAGTAGTAAATACTTTTTTGGTCATAGCGGCTCCTTAATTCTAATTAATGACGAAATACGATCAACATCATTGGTTATCACGCTTTACACGTTGAACGATGGATAAATTGCGAAGTCGTCGAATTATACGCGCAAGATGGTGGCGACTTTCCACGCTTAAAGCGAAACGCATAACTGTGTTTTTATCACCTTGATTCTCGAATCGAATATTTTCGATATTGGTTCGCATACTGGACAGTAGCGTGGCAACTCGAGCTAATGCTCCCGGTTTATTCACTAACTCGACAACAATTTCTGCAAGAAAATTACCATCATATTCCCTGGACCAATCGACCATCACCCACTCTTTGGGCCGTCGGGAATAGCGCTTTGTATTTTTGCAAGAAACACGGTGAACAACTACGCCCTGACCCGGGGTGATAAAACCCTGGATGTTATCTCCTGGAATGGGCCTGCAGCATTTGGCTAATGTCAGCACAGTACCTTCTATTCCTTCAACCAGCAAAGGTCCACTTTCAAACGTGGGTTTGGGAATTTCATCAGAATCCTCTACATAAAATTGGTTCATCAGACGAGCGGCAACCAGACTCGGTAAATGATTACCCAAACCGATGTCAATATAAAGATTTTCTAGACTGCTAAAATTGAATTCTTCCAGAAGATTATTAACCTTCTTTTCTCCGATATCTTCAATCGTTTTGGCGTACCTGCTCAACGCTCTATCTACCAACCTGCGGCCAAACTGTGCGGCTTTGTCCTGATCAATATTTTTCAGATAATGACGAATGGCAGCCCTTGCCTTTCCGGTAACTATAAAATTTAACCACAACGGACTGGGTGTCGAATTCTCTGATGTTATTATTTCAACGGTCTGGCCTGACTCTAATATAGTACTCAGTGAAGCCCAGCGCTTATCAATTTTTGCTGTTATACACGTGTTACCAATCTGCGAATGCACTGCATAGGCAAAATCAACAGGAGTGGCATTTTGGGGTAATTGATATATCTCACCCTTCGGAGAAAAAATGTAAACTTCGTGCGGGAATAAATCAACTTTGACATTTTCAATAAACTCAACCGTATTTACCGCATTTTTCTGCAAATCAATCAGGTTGGTTAACCACTGTCGGGTTTTACCATGGCCTTGAATTGCACCTCCGCTCTTGTATATCCAATGTGCAGCAACGCCCGTTTCAGCATAAATATTCATATCATTGGTACGAATCTGAACTTCGATATGAATACCATCAGGATTAATCAACACAGTATGCACAGACTGGTAGCCATTGGCTTTAGGTATTGCGATGTAATCTTTAAATTTTCCAGGCACCGGCTTGTATATTGAATGCACAATGCCCAAGCTTCTGTAACACTCGTCCAAAGACTCAACAACCACTCTTATCGCGTAAACATCATATACTTCCTGAAAAGAAAGTTGCTTATCGCGCATTTTCTGAAATAGACTGTATAAGTGCTTTTCTCTGCCTCTAACCTTGGCAATAATGCCGATTTCTTCCAGTTTTGCGGCAAATATTATTTCAATCTTTTGTACCAACTCCTTACGATGACCATGTGCACGTTTAACTGCATTTCCGAGAATCCGGGAACGCATTGGGTACAACGTCTGAAACCCCAAATCTTCGAGTTCATTTTTTATACTGTAGATGCCGAGCCGATTTGCGATCGGCGCAAAAATATCGAGCGTTTCACGAGCAATGCGTCTTCTTTTATCTAATGGCATCACGCCAACGGTGCGCATATTGTGTAAGCGATCGGCAAGTTTAATCAGGATAATACGAATATCATCGACCATCGCCAGTAACATTTTCTGGAAATTAGCGGCCTGTTTTTCAATCTGTGAATGAAATTCGAGTGAAGTCAGCTTACTAAGACCGTCAACAATTCTTGCGACATCTTCGCCAAATTCGGTTGCCAGATCTTCCCGCGTTTTGGTCGTGTCTTCGAGTACATCGTGGAGTATTGCGGCGATTATACTTTGCTGATCGAGGTTCATTCCAACCACGATATGTGCGGTCGCCAAGGGATGAAAGATGTAGGGTTCGCCAGTCTTGCGGGTTTGGCCTTCATGCGCTTCAGCAGCTAATAGGTAGGCTCTATATATATCCTTTTGCTGTTGCTCAGTAAAACGACCTTCAATGCTGGCAAGAAGGTCGCTAATCTGAATTCGATCTTTATGGGTTGTGGCGCCGGACCTTGGTGCATTGCTCACAATTATAGGTCAACACTTAAATTGTCGTTTGAGGGTTCAGATTTTCAATTTTCAATGAATCCTCAAAGGCCTCGCTTGCAGATTTCTTATCGAGATAATCTGACGTAATCAGATCATCCGCAATCTCTCTCAAAGCGATAACAGTAGGTTTATCCTTTTCTTCAGGGACCAATGCTTCGGCACCCATACTGATATCCCTGGCGCGTTTTGCAGCCAAAAGCACCAATTCAAAACGATTTGCCACTTTTTCCAAACTATCTTCGATGGTAACACGTGCCATTTACAATTTTCTCCTATTGGATGGAAGCCAAAAAAGCCTCAATGGATTTAGACGATAAACAGAGATTATTACATCAATCACTGTTAAAAGCCCAATTCTATGGAATCTTCAGTGTAAAAACTACCTGTTTTCGATAAATGCTGTCAATCATTTGATAATCATGGCCATTCTGCATGAAATACATTTAATCTACTCCTACCTGTCACTCATGCCCGTCCTGAGGTTCCTGGTGGTCCGCTAACAAGGATGCGATCAATTGTTTGTGCCTGTTTTGTTGTCGCACCAGCTGTAGCCGGTTGCATTCTACCAGTGAGATCAGCTCATGTAAGGCAACCTCAAACTGATCATTGATAATCAAGTAGTCTGCAGCCGCATAGTGCAGCATTTCCTCTACGGCCTTTTCTGTACGATGTGCAATCACGTCCTCGCTGTCTTGTCCACGTGTCGTCAGTCGTTCCAATAAAGCCTCACGTGACGGCGGCAAAATAAATACTGAGCAACTATCTGACCATTTTCTCTTAACCAGAGCAGCGCCCTGCCAATCAATTTCCAGTAAAACATCTTTGCCACTTGCCAGGGTCTTTTCAACAGTTGCTCTACTGGTGCCGTAATAGTTCTCAAAAACAGACGCATGCTCAAGAAATTCATCAGCTTCAATCATTGATTCAAAATGACCTCGATCGACAAAGATATAGTCTCTTCCATCAACCTCGCCAGGACGTTTGGGTCTTGTTGTGTGTGACACCGAAACTTCTAAATTTCTCATACGCTGTATGAGTTGGTGAACCAGACTTGTTTTTCCTGCGCCAGAAGGAGCTGAAATTATAAATAATTGACCTTTCACTATATTTCCTTGAAAAAATCGACTTAATGAAATTTTAATATGGGTAAATCACTAACTGAATATGCTACGGTTTGTTTATTGATTCAACGTATATCTTCTGTAGAGACTGTCCGGAATGCTCGCCAATCACTCCATTCAGCGAATTCGAGCATAACAATTAATTTACCAGGGAGAACGGTAATATCCCTAATTCTAGTAATGCAGACGCAATTTGTCATCTGCGGAGAAGAAAAACGCCTATGCTTGTTACTAAGGTGAACGGTGATTTCCTTAGTAGGTGCTGAGCATTGCAAACTTGACCAGATCAGCTATTGAATTTTTAATGTAAGCAAATAATTTATCATCCTAAACTGAACGAGGTATTTATGGCTGCGACTCCCTCCACTATGCTCGAACTAGGCACAGACGCTCCTGATTTTACGCTGCCAGAACCACTTACCGGCAACCTGGTATCCCTAACAGGCTATTCTGATCAACCCTTGATAATTGCGTTTATTTGCAACCATTGTCCCTATGTGATTGCTATCATTGAGGCTTTCTCAACATTTGCCGAACAATACAGATCTCAAGGACTATTTACTGTTGCAATTAATGCAAATGATGCTGAGAAATACACGGATGACAGTCCGGCGAAAATGATCGAATTTGCCAGGAAGTACCGCTTTTCGATGCCTTATCTTTTTGATGAAACCCAAGAAGTTGCAAAAAGCTACAAGGCTGCCTGCACCCCCGATTTTTTTATGTTCAATGAAAAAGGGAAGTTGTTTTATCGCGGACAGTTTGACAGCGTAAGACCAGGATCAGAAATTTCAGCCACTGGTGAAAACATGCGCCATGCAGCAGATGCTTTACTCAACAATTTAGCTACACCCGCAAATCAGATTGCCAGTTTGGGTTGCAATATCAAATGGAAACCGGGCAACGAGCCAGACTATTGTGCTTAGTTGTTCCCTACTTAAACGCTACCCAATGTTGTTGTGAAAAAACATCCCATAATCTCGGTCGTTATGCCGGTAAAAAACTGTGGACAGTGGCTGAAGCCAGCGGTTGAAAGCATCCTTAACCAAACCTGTGAAAATTTTGAATTATTGGTTATCGACGACCACAGTTATGATGGTTCAATCGAATTACTACCGCATGACTCACGCATAAAGATTTTCAGGCACAATGGTTCGGGCATCGTCTCGAATCTGAATCTTGGACTTTTAAAAGCAAGGGGCAGGTTTATCGCACGCATGGACGGTGATGATATATCCCTGCCTGATCGATTCCAGAATCAATTGGATTTTGCCAGACTAAATCCAGCTTATGGAATAATAGGTGGACGGGTTGAAATATTTACCGAAGGGGGCGACATTCAGCAAGGAAACCTAGTTTATCAGGATTGGTTAAATAGATTGATAACACCCGTACAAATTAGTCGAGAGATTTTTGTAGAAAGTCCATTGGTGCACCCCAGTACATTTATCCGAAGAGAAGTATTTAAAAAAATCGGTCTCTACAGAGATTTAAGCTGGCCTGAGGACTACGATTTGTGGCTGCGTGCATGGCTTAAGAATGTACAGATTGCTAAAGTCCCCGAATATGTTCTACGTTGGCGTGATCATTCACAACGCCTAACACGTACCGACAAAAGATATAGTCAAAAAGAGTTTATTAAGCTCAAAGCGTGGGCTTTATCTGAATCGCTATTGAAAAACCGATCAGCATTTATTTGCGGCACTGGAAAGCTGGCGGCAAAACTTTGTGATCTTTTACAATCCCTGCAAGTAAGGGTTAAGGGGTTTGTCGATATTGCACCGGATAAAATTGGCAAAACACGTCGTAACCTACCTATTTACTCACTTGAAGAAATGCTGGCCAGAAGAGATAAGAGCATGATTATTGGAGCTGTCAGTACTCGTGGTTCCAGTGCAAAGCTAAGAAATCTTTTAATCCAATATGGCCTCGAAGAAAGTAGAGATTTTATACTGGCCGCTTAAAGCTTTCTTAAAAAGAATAAATAATCTTCATTTACCTTTTGACATACCGATCGGTATGTAATATAAAATCTACCCTGACGCCAATAAGGGTAAATGTTAATCTTCTAATGAGCAAAAGTGAAGCAGTCAAGCGGGTAAGCTGGCATTTTTGGGAATGTAACCATTGTACGCCACCTGCTGAGGACACGCGCAAGTTAATATTGATAGCCGCATTTGCAGAGATTCATCAATGTGGTTATCAGGCTGCGAGTATCAATAACATTCTGCAAAGAACCGGACTGACCAAAGGTGCGCTTTACCACTATTTCCCGAGTAAAAGGGCGCTCGGACTCGCCGTTATAGATGAGTTGATATGTGAGCAGATCAAAAAGCGGTGGATAATACCTTTACGAGAAGGCAATCCAATTACAATAATTATCGAACAATTAAAAAACGACAGCAAGGAAATGACGCTGGCTGATATACGTTTAGGCTGCCCACTCAATAATCTAAGCCAGGAGATGGCACCGTTGGATGAAGAATTCCGCCTTCGGATTGAATCAATTTATGACCACTGGCGCCAAGGGCTAAAGGATGCATTGGAAAGAGGTAAGGCGGAAGGGTTTATTAAATCCGAAACTAACCCAAAGAACATTGCAACAGTCATCATTGCAACCTTAGAAGGGTGTTTGGGTTTGGCAAAAACAGGGCAAAAAAAACAATTACTAATTAACTGTGGCGAAGGCTTGATAGAGATACTGGAGAGCCTGAGAAATAATAAATCAATCGGAGATTGAATATGATAGTAACTTACGCACAATGGCTGTTACGCCTACGATGGGTAGTTATAATTGGTACATTTGGAGCGGTATTCTTTTTGGGTTCTGGTGGTAAATTTCTGGAATTTACCAATGACTATCGTGTCTTTTTCGGCGAAGGTAATCCGCAGCTCGCAGCATTTGAAAATCTTCAGGACACTTATGCCAAAAATGATAATGTCCTGATCATGTTTAAACCGAAATCCGGCAATACATTTGATCGAGAAATACTACAAGCCATCACTGAAATGACAGAAGATGCCTGGCAGACACCATTTTCAACACGGGTCGATTCGCTGTCGAATTTTCAAAATACCTACGCTGATGAAGATGACCTCGTTGTCGCAGATCTGATTGAAAATCCGGCACAAATGCAGGAAATGGAAATTGAAAAAGCCTCGGCTACTGCATTAAATGAGCCTTTGCTTATCAACCGAACGGTTTCTCCTGAAAAAAATGCAAGCGGAATAAACATTACTATTGAGTTACCGGGCATAAATCAAACCACTGAAGCGCCCGAGGTTGCAACCGCAGTTCGTGCGATGGTGGATAAATATCGGGAAAAATATCCGAATATTGAGTTTTTCATCACCGGCGTAATCATGATGAACAACGCTTTTCCTGAAGCCACAAAAAATGATATGACAACCTTGATACCTATGGCATTCCTTGCGATTATAGCCGGTTTATTCATATTCTTGCGCAGCATTACAGGCACCATTAGCTCCGTTATACTAATTATTTTTTCCATCATGATGGCTATGGGCAGCACAGGATGGTTGGGTATTAAACTTACGCCACCATCAGCGTCGGCGCCAACCATGATACTGACTCTCGCCGTAGCGGATAGTGTTCACTTTCTTTCCTCGATGTTATTTCAGATGCGCAAGGGTCTGAGTAAATATGAGTCCATTATTGAAAGCCTCAGAATTAATTTGTCTCCGATTTTTCTAACATCACTGACTACTGCAATAGGCTTTCTTAGCATGAATTTCAGTGACGCCCCACCGTTCAGAGATCTAGGTAATATCACCGCGATGGGGGTGATTTTTGCTTTTATTTTAAGTGTTACCTTTTTACCGGCAATGATGGCTGTATTACCTGTAAAGACAGCTAAAGTGGATAGTGCACAATCATCGTTTATGGATAGCATTGCCGGATTTGTAATAAAAAGACAATCTATTTTACTTTGGTCCATCGGATTACTTATTGTTACGCTGGTCATATTGATACCCCGTAACCAGCTAAATGATGTCTTTGTTGAGTACTTCGATGAAAGTATCGAATTTCGACGAGATACCGACATGGTCGCAGACACGCTAACCGGGATGTATTTTATAGACTATTCTCTAGACAGTAAAAAAAGCGGCGGTATAAGCGAACCTGAGTTTCAGAGAAAAATTGAGTCCTTCGCCAACTGGTATCGAAAACAACCCGAAGTAAAACATGTCAATGTAATTACAGACACCTTCAGGCGGCTCAATAAAAACATGCATGGCGATGATAAGGTTTATTATGAATTACCTAAAACACGGGAACTGTCAGCACAATATTTGCTACTTTATGAAATGTCTTTACCTTACGGCCTTGATTTAAACAATCAAATCAATATAGACAAATCAGCCACAAGAATCACTGTTACACTGGAAACGCTATCAACTGTTGACACCCTCAAGCTTGAAGAACGTGCCCAACAATGGTTTGCTGACAATGAGCCTGAGCTGTCCGTGAACGGAGCAAGCCCTACCATAATGTTCTCCCATATCGGCATGCGAAATATTAAAAGCATGCTTTACGGGACCAGTATTGCGTTACTACTTATTTCTGTAATTCTGATATTCGCTTTAGGTTCTCTTAAAATTGGCTTACTAAGCCTGATACCCAATCTGGCACCCGCAGGCATGGCATTTGGAATATGGGCTTTACTTGTCGGTCAGGTGGGACTCGCACTTTCGGTGGTCGTGGCCATGACGCTTGGCATTGTTGTTGATGACACCGTGCATTTTCTCAGTAAGTACCTGCGCGCACGCAGAGAACAGAATCTAAATTCTGAAGATGCAATACGTTACGCTTTCTCTAGTGTCGGAGTCGCCTTATGGGTAACAACCATTGTACTGGTCGTCGGATTTTTGATACTGTCTCAGTCCTCCTTTAGCTTAAATTCAGAAATGGGGCTTTTAACCGCATTAACCATATCTATAGCACTGTTTGTTGACTTCCTGCTGTTACCACCGATTCTAATGAGGCTTGACAGAAACAAAAGTGTTTGAACAATCAAATCGAAGGAAATGACATGAAAAGACTGATTTTAACTTTGATAGCTGTACTCTCGCCACTCATCACACTGGCAGAAACAGATGAAGAAAAAGGCCATAGAATTGCAGTTGAGGCCGAGAAATACGATACGGGGTTCATCGATTTTACTGCAGATATGATTATGGTTTTAAAAAATCGAAAGGGGCAGGAAAGTACACGGCAAATTACTATCCGAACTTTGGAAGTTAATGATGATGGTGATAAAAGTATGTCGCTTTTCCATGATCCTGCTGACGTTAAAGGCACCGCTATGTTAACGTATTCTCATGGCCTCAAAGCGGATGACCAGTGGCTTTACCTACCCGCACTTAAACGTGTCAAGCGAATAAATTCGAGAAATAAATCCGGGCCTTTTATGGGCAGTGAGTTTGCTTTTGAAGATCTTAGCTCCCAGGAAATTGAAAAATATGCATATAATTATATAGGTGAAGAAGCATGCGGAGATTGGGTATGCCATATTATTGAACGCATGCCTCAGTATGAATATTCGGGTTATACCCGCCAACGTGTGTGGATAGACACTGATAAATTCCGCACCAGCAAAGTTGAGTTTTACGATCGAAAAAATTCATTGCTTAAAACACTGGAGTCTTCTGATTTTCAGGAGTTTCTTGAGCACTATTGGCGTCCACTGAAAATGGAAATGAAAAACCATCAAACGGGAAAAAGTACAACGCTGTCATGGACTAACTATGAGTTTAAAACAGGTTTAAATGACAGAGACTTCAAGAAAAACAAATTAAAGAGTCTACGCTGACAGTAATTATGAAAAACAAGGATGAATGGGTAATAACAATTCCAGACACATTTACGCAGTGTTTTGTGAATGCTGAATGGGTGCGTTTATTGTTACGTCGAAAAGCAATATTCTTTTTCATTATCATATGCCTGATACCAATTTCTGCATTTTCTGAATGGCGGGGTAATATCACCCTGGAAGATCGCTATTTTATTAATCCTCCACTTCATAGTGATCAACACGACAATTACCTCTCACTATCTGTAGAACCAGAATATTATCATGAGTTCAGCAAAGCGGATCTGTCTCTCACATTCAAACCGTTTTACAGAATTGATCAATTTGACAATGAACGCACTCATAGCGATATACGGGAATTATTTTTGTTTTACCCGACACAAAATTGGGAATGGCGTGCAGGTATAAACAAAGTTTACTGGGGTGTCACAGAATCACTGCATCTGGTTGACACTATAAATCAGACTGATTTTGTAGAAAATATAGACGGTGAAGACAAGCTGGGACAACCCATGATACAAGGGACATGGATACTTGATGACAGTACCCTTGACTTCTTCTTATTACCTGGTTTTAGGGAGCGAACCTTTCCCGGTATCGAGGGGCGAATACGAGGCCAATTGGCGGTAGATACTGATAAAGCCATTTTCGAAAGTAGTGATAAAGAAAAGCATGTGGATAGCGCTATCCGATGGAGTGGCACTGTGTTTGACGCTTGGGACATAGGTTTGCATTATATTAATGGAACATCCCGCGACCCGGTACTGGAAGTTCGAGTTTTTGATCGAACGCCATCTTTAGTCCCCGTTTATTATCAAATGTCACAATTCGGGATCGATTTACAAGCAACTCTGGATGCATGGCTGCTAAAGATGGAATTGATAAACCGACAAACCGAGCCCGAAGATTTTACCGCTTTTGTGGGTGGATTTGAATACACATTACCGAATTTTGAAAACTCTGATCTGGAACTCGGGCTGCTATTGGAATATATGCATGATAGTCGTGATGAATTTGGAGGATCAGCGTTTCAGAATGATGTATTTATCGGAAGTCGGTGGGCACTAAACGATGTGCAAAGTACCACGTTTATTCTTGGTGGAATTTTTGATCTTGAGCACCCCACCCGTAGTGTCAGAATTGAAGCAAACCGTCGCATTGGGCAAAATTGGAAAATTACGGGTGAAGCACAAATTTTTGAACATATTGATTCAAGAGAATTTCAGTATGGTTTGCGCGACGATGATTTCATTTCACTTGAACTGGCCCGATTTTTTTGATTTCAAACATCGACGTAAATCCACTAATACTATACCTTCTGTCGATAGCGCAATCTTGTCCTTATATTTAACAGGTAAAACAGCATCAGCAATAGAGAAGCAAAACCTAACACCCCACCTCCACCACTATCAGTGTCATTACTCCCCGAGTGGTCCGATTTATCGGTAGGATCAGTTCCATTTTCAACTTCAAAACCGTCATTATCACCATCTCCGTCAGTATCAGTTTTCAGCAAATCCGTGCCAAGCTCCACTTCTTTGCCATCATCCAGACCATCATTATCACTATCTGATTTTAACGGGTCAGAGTTGTATAAATTTATCTCTGCACCATCATTTAAAGTATCCCCGTCACTATCATTGCTGATGGGATCGGTCGAAAAATCGTTTATTTCTGCTCCATCTGACAAACCGTCATCATCGGTGTCGAATTTAAGCGGATCCGTTAGATACTGGTTAATCTCATCTGCATCGGTCAAACCGTCATCGTCACTATCTGATTTCAGTGGATCTGTATTGTGGTTATTAATCTCATCACTATCAGATAGAGAGTCACCATCCGTATCTGCCTTGAGTGGGTCCGTGCCGTAAGTGTTGATCTCGGCATCATCAGGCAGGGTATCTTCATCCGTATCCGCCTTGAGCGGGTCTGTATTGTACAAATTAATTTCATCTCCATCATTTAGGCTATCGCCATCACTATCAGCCATGAGTGGGTCAGTTGAGTAAAAATTAACTTCCGAGCCATCACCCAAGCTATCATTATCACTATCGCTATTCAATGGGTCAGTATTGTGAACATTTACTTCATCGCCATCATTCAGAGCATCTCCATCAGTATCAGCTTTCTGTGGATCGGTCATATAATTATTGGTTTCTTCTGAATCTGTTAGTCCGTCCCCATCGGTATCCATATTATTTCCTGATAGTATCAGCTTTAATCGCTCAACAGTATCCAACTCCTGTCCCCCCCCAGTGACTTTATTACCAGAGACTGCATACAAATAGTCATTGATAACAGCCGCTCCATGCCCATGACGTGTTGTAATTAACGGTGATAGGGTGCGCCACTTACCTGTATCTATATCCAGCGCTTCAACGACTGATTCTGCATTACCCGCCGTAGCTTCTCCACCTATGACGATTACATCTCTGTGGAAATTGACAGTTGCTGCACCTGCTCTTGGTGTAGGAATATCATCCATTGAGTTTTCCCAGTTGCTCGTATTAAAGTTATACAAATCCACAGCAGCTTCCTTGTTCTCAAGGAAATTCGGATACTGCGTTCTACGTCCACTCGCTGCAATGAGTTTATCGCCAATAATTGCAGCGCTAAAGTGATCACGTGCATGGGGCGCATCCTGAAGTATTTTCCACTGGCCCGTTGCAGGATCATATTCGTCAAACCAGTCAACTGCGCCCCCGTTATGCCCACTTGCATTGCCACCTAATAGGTAAATTTTGTTTTTATATACAACAGCACCCGCAGACCCCCGTCTTCTAGCTATAGGGATATCCATACCATCTGCCCAGGTATTGTTCGCTGGATCAAAAATTTTGACATTAGGTACATTGATCTCATTTGGAAAATCGCCAGTAAATGCACCCAAAACATAGATTTTTCCACCCCAAACAACAGGTTGGAAATGATGCAGCTCCTCCGGGGAATTCACCAGTATCTTCCATGTATTCAATTGCGTATCCAAGGTTTCAACGGGTCGCAGTCCTCGACCACCCATTAAATACAATTTGTCTGCAATAGCAACGCTAGTTGCTTCGTGTCTGGCGGTTGGCGTACTGCCATCACTACTATTATGCATTTGCCAGGACTCTTCAGCATAGGCATTCATCGATAACAGCATTATCAACGGTAGTGTGATCCGTAATTGATGCGAAATTCTTGTAATAAAATACTTTTCAATCATTTTTTTGTAGTGATTTCCTGAATTAATCACGATTATCATCCAGTCTGTTAATTCGGCCAGTATCCCTATACATGTAGCCGACAAAAAGTAGCTTGTTACAAACAGTTTTCGAAAATCAGTGTTATTTCGCAGTATCCATGCCAGCGAGTAGAGATATTGTTAAACCAATTGCGCAGTACGTCACATTCTGCCACCCATCAGCGGGTACAGTATTAGAATCTGTTATCCAGAGAATCATTTATAATAAATTTTTCAACGACTTAGGTGCAAAATGCACAAGGAAGTGGCGTTTACAGGCCAAAGAATGGGGGAGGTACTACTGTGAGGTAGCAATAAGGACAGAAGTATAGAACCTAAATCGTGCCTTCAATTTAATTGGACCAAAGCGCAGATGTTTCTGCCGCGAATCAATCGCGACAGAGTAAAAACAATTATTACCGTACTTACCAGCCTGTGGCTTTTTGCACAGCCAGCCCCAGCTCTCCGGGTGAGCGGGTAATTGTAACCCCTGCAGACTCAAGAGCGAGAAATTTATCCTCAGCCGTTCCCTTGCCTCCGGCAATTATCGCACCCGCATGACCCATTCGTTTCCCTGCTGGCGCTGTTACTCCTGCAATATAAGCGGCCACAGGCTTTGTTACACAATCACGAATGTATTCAGACGCCTCCTCCTCAGCTGCGCCACCAATTTCACCTACCATCAGTATGGCTTCGGTTTGCGAATCTTCGTTAAACAACTTTAGCGCATCAATAAAACTGGTACCTGGTATTGGGTCGCCACCTATACCTATGCATGTACTCTGCCCATAATTCAAGTCACTGGTTTGACGCACACACTCGTATGTCAGTGTGCCAGAGCGTGAGACTATACCCACTTTACCCGGCATATGAATTGCTCCCGGCATAATACCAATCTTGCATTCTCCAGGTGTAATAATACCTGGACAGTTGGGACCAATAAGCCTGACACCATTTTGTTGGACGGCTATTTGTGCCTCAAGCATATCAAGCGTTGGAATACCTTCTGTAATGCAAACAATCAACGAAATTCCAGCGTCCGCTGCTTCTACAATTGAGTCTTTGCAAAAAGGCGCAGGTACATAAATCACACTGGCATCAGCACCTGTCTCATTCACTGATTCGCGCACAGTATTAAACACAGGTAAGTTTAGGTGTGTACTTCCACCCTTGCCCGGGGTTACACCACCCACCATGTTCGTACCATACTCAATGGCTTGCTCAGAGTGAAAGGTTCCCTGTTTGCCGGTAAATCCTTGGCAGATTACTTTTGTATTTTTGTTGATAAGTACACTCATGCTGCACCTCTTTCTGCTTCTACCACTTTGATAGCGGCTTCAGTAAGGTTACTTGCTGACAACAAATTTAGACCACTGTTATTAAGAAGATTTATTCCTTCAACAGCTTTGGTGCCCTCTAGTCGAACCACTACCGGAATCGTTATACCCACTTCTGCAACAGCCGCTATTATCCCCTCAGCAATAAGATCACAACGAACGATACCTCCAAAAATATTGACCAGAATCGCTCTCACCTCTGAATCGGACAATATTATTTTTAATGCTTCAGCGACCCTTTCCTTGGTAGCACCACCACCTACATCAAGAAAATTCGCCGGTCGCCCCCCGTGTAGTTTGATAATATCCATTGTTGCCATTGCAAGTCCAGCACCATTTACCATGCAGCCAATATTCCCTTCAAGGGCAACATAATTAAGATCCCACTCGGAGGCACGAAGTTCTCGCTCGTCCTCTTGTGTCTTGTCTCGTATTTCCTCCAACTCTGGATGACGAAACATGGCATTGCTATCGATATTGATCTTTCCATCCAGGCATAACAAGTCCCCTTCATCGGTAATAACCAAAGGGTTAACTTCCACTAAAGCCAGATCATTCTCTATAAATAATTTCGCAAGTCCGGATAATAATGTGGAAAACTGCTTTATTTGCTTACCCTCAAGACCCAGGCCAAATGCCAACTCACGACACTGATAAGGCATGATACCAAGCAAGGGATTTACAGTTGCTTTGAGTATTTTCTCAGGAGTTTCTGCCGCCACCTTTTCTATTTCCATACCACCTTCAGTGGAGGCCATAAAAACCACACGCTGCGTTCCACGATCAATCACTGCACCCAAATACAGTTCGTTAGCAATATTACAAGTCTCCTCAATCAATACTTGATTTACGGGCTGTCCTTTCGCATCGGTCTGGTAGGTTACCAGTCTGGTTCCCAACATATCTTCCGCGGCTTGTTTCACTTCAGCAGCAGTCTCTAACAGTTTTACACCACCGGCTTTACCTCTACCACCTGCATGTACCTGAGCTTTTACAACCACCTTCTGAGTGCTAAGATTTTCATGAGCTTTTGCAGCTTCCTCACCACTGGTGACTACCAAACTCTTGGGTACCGGCATACCATAGCTGCTGAACAGCGCTTTTGCCTGATATTCGTGAAGGTTCATTTTAATTTCCTGTTCAAGTTTCTGTTTGCAACATGAATGGCCCGGTTGTCCACACTCAATGCGGCCTCGTGTACTGCCTCCGAAAGTGTCGGATGCGCAAATACAGTGCGAGCGATATCCTCACTGGCTCCTTCAAACTCCATCACAATCACAGCTTGTCCAATCAGCTCTGATGCCATCGGGCCTGATATATGTACGCCTAACACCCGGTCTGTTACCGAGTCAGCGAGTACTCTGACCATTCCATTTGTATTATTCATGGCTTTTGCCCGACCACTGGCAACAAATGGAAATGAGCCTGCATTAAATTTAATGCCTGCGGCTTTAAGTTCTTCTTCAGTTTGCCCAACCCAGGCTATTTCTGGTTCAGTATATATCACCGATGGTATTGCGTTGTAATTTAGATGCGACAGTTTACCTGCGAGGCGTTCTGCAACCATGACACCTTCTTCAGATCCTTTATGAGCAAGCATAGGCCCACGAACCACATCGCCAATAGCGTAAATATCAGGCAGATTGGTTTGACAATATTCATCAACATGAACAAGGCCACGCTCGTCCAGCAATAAATCAACGTTTGTGGAGCTTAAATTATCAATATTTGGTCTACGTCCGACAGCTACAATCATTCGATCAACAATAAGTTGTCGATCACCATCCTTGTCCTGATACATCACCTGGACCTCACTGCCGGTTATCTCATAGGAAAGTACTCGCGCAGACAAACGGATATCAAGTCCCTGAGCCTTGAATTGTCGCAAACTATCTCTGGCAATACGTTGGTCCACCATCGGCAGGAATGAGTCAACCGCCTCTAAAATTACTACCTCAGAACCCAATCTACGCCATACACTGCCCAACTCCAATCCAATAACACCAGCGCCGATGACACAGACACGTTTAGGCGTCTCAGTCCAGTTTAGCGCACCTTCAGAGTCAACAACGATATCTTTATGCAAGGGTGTAGCTGCTAACTCAACCGGCACAGAACCCGTTGCTATAATAATGCTCTTAGCTGAATAATCGTTTTTGGCCCCATCCTGAGAGGTTACTGAAATTTTCTTGTCAGGTTGAATTTTACCTGTACCCTTTAACCATTTAATGCCATTGGCTTTGAAAAGTTGAGCAATACCGCCTGTCAACTCACTTACTATTTTGTCCTTACGAGCGATCATTTCAACGACATCCATCGTTACATCGCGAGCGGTGATACCATGCTGCTTTAGATGATGCCGTGATTCTTCGTATTTTTCTGAGCTTTCGAGTAATGCTTTCGAAGGGATACACCCGACATTTAGACACGACCCACCCAAGGCGGCAGAGCCTTCTTTGTTTATCCACTTATCAACACATGCTGTTTTCATACCCAACTGAGCACATCTAATTGCTGCAACATAACCGGCAGGGCCTGCACCAAGGACGATTACGTCAAACAAATCGGTCATACACTATTACCTCCTATGGTTCCATAAATTATAGGTAGCGAATACCTTTTCTGACGTATTAAATGGAAAAGAAAATGTCTTCGCAATTGACTCGTTAATGCCCATATTCCTTGTTGTAGGACATTATCAGAAAATTCGTTATTATTTAGCAATTACTACAGGAATAAGGTAATTAACCCGGTTATTTCTTTCCATAACAGTCAAGCTAAATATCGAGTAATATCTTTGCAGGTTCTTCTATAAATTCCTTTATCGTCTTAAGGAACATAACTGCACCTTTACCATCGATAATACGATGATCATAAGACAAGGCAACATACATCATCGGACGAATTATTACTTCGCCATTCTCCGCTATAGGGCGTTGCTGGATAGTATGCATACCCAATATAGCACTTTGCGGTGGATTTAAAATAGGCGTAGATAAAAGGGAACCGAAAACACCACCGTTAGAAATAGTAAATGTTCCCCCTGTCATTTCATCCAAAGTTAGCTTTCCTTCACGTGCCTTTTGCCCAAAGCTCGCTACTGCACCTTCAATTTCTGCAAGCGACATATGTTCAGTATCACGTAAGATGGGTACTACCAACCCTCGATCAGAAGATACCGCAACACCAATATCACAGAAACCATGATAAACGATATCGTTGTCGTCAATTGAAGCATTGACGTCAGGGAAGCGTTTCAGTGCTTCAGCAGAAGCTTTCACAAACATGGACATAAAACCCAATTTTACACTGTGAACTTTTTCAAAGCTCTCTTTAAATTGAGAGCGTAAATCCATTAAGGGTTTCATATTTATTTCATTAAAGGTGGTTAGCATGGCTGTATTTTGCTTGGCCTGCAGAAGCCTTTCAGCGATTCGAACACGCATACGCGTCATTGGCACTCGCCGTTCAGTTCTATCTCCCGCCTCAATGACAGGCCCACTTGCATTTGTTTTAGCCGAATTCTCAGATAGTGTTTCTGACAATGGCGTTGCAGCATGCTCAGTGGACGCTTTTTGTTTTGCGATATGAGCAATCACATCTTGGCGAACTATTCGCCCATTTGGGCCACTGCCTGTTATATCGATGGCCTGTAAATCATTTTCCGCCAGTAGTTTTCTAACTGCGGGGCTTGTTGCTCCGGCACTGCCACCAGCAGTTTCAGCGTTACTCTGGGACGAAGTAGCTTCATCCGATTTGCTCAAAACGCCTTCCTCAAGAATCCCGAGTAGCTGCTCAGCAACCACAACCGAGCCTTCCTCCTCAGCAATAGATGACAATACACCGTCATGTGGTGCTGGCACCTCAAGAACTACCTTATCTGTTTCAACATCAACTAAAACGTCATCCCGACTAACAGCTTCACCTGGTTTTTTGTGCCAAGTCACAATTGTGGCATCAGTAACCGATTCTGGTAATGTTGGCACTTTTATCTCGGTACTCATTAGCGAATTCCTATTTATTAAGTTTATTATATTTCAAGTAGATGGCTTGGCTTAATATTTGCGCTGACTGTTAGTCTGCAACCCAAGCGCTATTTTTACCAAAGTAATTTGTTGCTTATTATGCAAACTTGCATACCCGACTGCCGGGGAAGCTGATGTATCACGGCCACAATACTCCAACTCCTGATGTGCTTTTAATACCCTTTCAATACGGTGCCGATTTGCTCTCCAGGCGCCCTGATTTCTAGGCTCCTCCTGGCACCATACGACGCTGGTTGCATTAGTGTATTTCGCAATAACTGCGTCCATGTCATCATAGGGAAATGGGTAAAGTTGCTCAATTCGAACGATAGCAACATTAGCCAGGGCTTCTGCACGGCGTTTTTCCAATAGATCGTAATAAACTTTTCCACTGCAGAATATGATACGGCTAATCTCTTCTTTGTCTATCGTGTCTATTTCATCGATCACATTGTAAAAAGCGCCTTCTGTTAACTCTTCCAGGGTCGAAACTGCCAAACGGTGCCGCAAAAGACTTTTAGGTGTCATGACAATAAGTGGTCGGCGCATTGGCCGAATCATTTGACGTCTCAGCATGTGATAGACCTGAGACGGACTCGATGGCACAACAACCTGTATATTACTCTCAGAGCAAAGTTGCAGGTAACGCTCCAGGCGTGCGGAGGAGTGCTCAGGTCCTTGCCCTTCATAGCCGTGCGGAAGAAACATCGTGAGGCCGCACATACGACCCCATTTTGTTTCACCAGAACTGATAAATTGATCTATCACCACTTGAGCGCCATTGGCGAAGTCACCAAACTGACCCTCCCATATGACAAGTGATTCAGGGTCCAACGTTGAGTAACCGTATTCAAAAGCGAGAACTGCCTCTTCTGATAATACGGAGTCAATAACCAGATAATTCGGCTGACCGTCAAACAGATTGCGTAATGGAACATAGGTGCTGCCATCAACTTGACTATGGAGTACAGCATGGCGGTGAAAGAATGTGCCACGCCCACTATCCTGACCTGACAAGCGCACTGCATATCCATCTCGCAGCAAGGTTGCGCTAGCCATATTCTCGGCCATACCCCAATCGACTGGTAATGCCCCCTGCGCCATCTTACGCCGGTCATCGATAATCTTAACTACACGTGGATGAAGCTGAAACCCTTCAGGAATAGTAGTCATGCTTACCGCCAGATCACGGAATACACGTTGGTCTATTGTGGTATCAGCCGGAGTTTGCCAATGCACACCCAGGTATGGTTCCCAGTTAAGCGCATTACTCGATTTATGACCGACCTCAGTTACAATATTTTCGACCGTACATTGCCCAGAATCAAGTAAGGCACGGTACCGCTCAACAAACTGCTCTGCCTCGCCTTGCAGCAGTACACCTTCACGGGTCAGTTGATCGGCGTACAATTTTCGAGTTGTCGGTAATGCTTTAATAATTTTATACATCATTGGCTGCGTTACCGAGGGTTCATCCGCTTCGTTATGCCCATGCCGACGGTAACAAACCAAGTCAATAATCACATCCTTTTTAAATTGATTACGAAAATCCAACGCCAGCTGAGTAATAAACAGAACGGCTTCCGGGTCATCTCCATTAACGTGAAAAATAGGTGCATTAATCATTTTTGCAACGTCACTCGCGTATACAGTCGATCGTACATCGGTAGAGTTACTGGTTGTAAAACCAATTTGGTTATTTACAATGACATGTATTGTCCCTTTGGTGGAGAAACCCCGAGACTCCGCCATATTAAACGTTTCCATGACCACACCCTGACCGGCAAATGCAGAGTCACCATGAATAGCAATAGGTATGACCATATCACCATCACGATCATCATAGCGTTCCTGACGCGAACGAACTGAGCCCTCGACAACTGGCGACACGATCTCCAAATGTGATGGGTTAAAGGCCAACGTTAGATGAATATTCCCATTTGCACCTTCAACGTCAGAAGAAAATCCCTGATGATACTTTACATCCCCAGCACCTAACTCCAGAAGTTTTTTACCTTCAAATTCGGAGAAAAGGTCAGCTGGACTCTTACCCAGTATGTTGACCAATACGTTGAGTCGGCCCCGGTGCGCCATACCTATGACTATATCCCTGATCGGTGTATTTTCAGCACGTCTCACCAAGCCACTCATCACAATGATTAAGCTTTCTCCACCCTCAAGGGAAAATCGTTTTTGCCCAACATACTTAGTGTGCAAGTATTTTTCTATGCCCTCAGCGCCGGTCAGTTGGCGTAAAATCCATTTTCGGCTGTCGGGTGTTAATTCAGGCTTTGATGCGACACTTTCAATTCGTTGCATCAGCCACTCTTTTTGCGGAGTGTGATTGACATACATGAATTCGTATCCAATCGAGCTGCAATAGCATTTTTTCAGGTGCTTTATGATATCCCGCAACGCAGCCTGCTTTATCCCGTATACACCAGGCACCTCAAACACCGTATCCAGATCTGCGCCCGTCAGGTTGTTTTCGTCCAGCCTTACTTCTCGAACCAGCGCTTCCGTTTTTCGTCCCAAGGGGTCAACATTGGCTAATTGATGCCCACGCACCCGATAGGCATTTACAAGTTGAGTAACATGGGTTTGCTTTAGCGAGTGACTATAAGACGCGTCTACCGTCGGACCTCGACGTTTACGCCCACTAAAGCGTGTAAGGTTGTAAAAGTGCTCACGTACATCTGCATGAGGAATGTCGATAGTACTCTCCTCACGCATGGGCAGCTGCTCAAAATAGGTTCGCCACTTTTCAGAAACCGAATTTGGGTCTCGCAAATACATTTCATATTGTGCTTCCAGATATTCATTCCCAACTGCCAGTAGAGAGGTGGCCTGTAAGGCTTTCATGGTTCCCATAGTTGTTATTATCCGGTTTGCATTATTTTATATTTATCATTCAATACAATTCAAAGGTAGCTGAAAAATGCACTACAGATAATGCCTATGATTATCACGTACACAAGCTTAAACCACTTTATGAAACAAATGATGCGGGTGTCGTGCGATGGTATAAATATCGAATGATTACTGATAAAAAGAGGTATAAAAATTATTGAGGGCGACAGGAGGCGGATATTTATTATCCACCAAAAGCCGGTGCTTAAGGTTATTGTCCGTATGTGTGGCAGCACGACTATTGCATTCACATGAGGTTCCTGAAATCTCAATCTGTAGCATTTAGTTGAATCGGTGTCAGTCTGTTCAGTAGCCGAGGTGCTGTCGGGGAATAGAGATCCCCTGATGGTTCGCCCTTTAGCAAAGTGCGAACCACATGGTAAGGGTATAATTATTTTGCCCCGACCCTTGATCAGTGTTATCACGGATTAAATATAGATATTTGGTCGTCTGCCATAAATAACATAACGGCTATGGCACCTGCCAGATTCACCCAAACTGTACACTAAAAAAACCTTGCTGCATACCAGGATAAGCAATTAAAAAGCCATTTGTCTGCTATTTTCAATTACAACCTATTGCCATATTTCAAGAAACCCAACAGTAGTTAGTTCAGCCAGTCGAAAATCCAAATAACGATTGTGTTCTTGCAGGGATATGCAAGATTCAGTTATTACTTGATCTGAATTTTAGCTTTCGGCGCAGCCTCATAAGCGGCAAGTTGTTCTGCTGTGGCTTTTGTCTGATATTTTTCTTTCCACTCGTCATAGGTCATACCATAGACCAATTGCTGCGCATCACCGTATTCCATTTTAATACCTTTCTCTTCAGCCGCTGCTTTATACCATTTGGACAGACAATTACGGCAAAAACCAGCAAGTATCATAAGGTCTATATTCTGAACGTCTTTGCGTTCATTTAGATGGTTGAGCAACTTTCGTAATGTTGCAGCTTCAAGTTCGAGTTTAGTCTGAGCGTCCATTTGAATCTCCAAAAATAACGCGTGTACAGTGAATCAGTGCCTAGCAACCTGTTGAAAAAGCCTCCGAGCAGTACCGGCAAAATCAGGCGAACACGCAGTTTACACGGGGTAAAGAGTGTTTTGAACCTGCTTTTAACACCACGTTGGCGCCGTCAGAGAGTCTTTCAACAGGCTGCTAGTGTGGAATTATAGGTAGTATATCCGTTTAAGTTATAATGTATAAAATTTCTCTTGAGGTATCAATGTGCAATTATTAATTATTTTATTGATCGCTTCGCTAATTTGGTTTTGGTGGACAAGTAGTGGTATCCATGAGGCGGCTTCCAAAGCAGCGCAAAAAGCCTGTGAGGATGCAGATGTCCAATTTCTTGATGGAACGGTGGGTATGAGAAAGATCCGACTACAGCGCAATGAATTGGGAGCGATGAGTCTGGCCCGGCTTTATTCATTTGAATTCAGCAAATCCGGGAATCATAGAAGCCATGGGTTTGTGGTAACACTTGGCGATCAAATTTTTAAAATAGAACTGGACAACACGGATACTAACGATGATAGTCCAACACTTCACTAAATAGTTCCCAATTCTGCGACCATGTATATATATACCCATACATTAATTTACCAGCAAAATTTAACGGCCAGTTTAGACAATCAGCTATTTTAATACACCAGCGGCCATTAAAGCCTCAATCCACTTCTGTGCAATTTTCTCCTCACCCTGCCTGTTAGGATGCACAGCATCAAATGTATCCTCATTCACCAAGAATCCTGACGCCTGATCCACTACTATAACTTTGGAACTTTCATTTGATTTTTCACTAATAAGCCTGACTATTGCTTTATTTAAATTTAGTATTTCCTCTACTTTGTATTTTGAGGGGATCAGCTTTGCTATAAAGATAGCCACATTTGCATTTTTTTCTCTAAATTTTGCAATCAATTTATTCAATTCTTCCAGTGTTGATTCAACTGACTGTTGCCGAAAAATATCATTTGTTCCGAGATGCATTAATACAATATCTGGTGTATATTCAACCATCCAGACATCAAGTTTGTTTAAGATTTCATCAGTTTGCCAGCCCCAATGGCCTTCATGATCAGGATCGAAAATCTGCCCTTTATAATCTGGCCACTCTGGATTGCCTTTGAAGTTTCCATGCATAGATCCGATAAAGTCAAATGCTATCCTGCGGTCCAGCAATTTCTTCCACAATGGATATCGGTAACTTTGATGGGCGGCATTGCCCTGGGTTATAGAATCCCCTAAAGGCAAAATGCGTAGCGGATCTTGTAGGGCTATACGGCTAACAGTCGCTTCAGTCAGGTTATCCGTATTGAAAGAGTCCAGTTCACAGTGGGTCAATAGCAAACTGAACATCAGGGCTAGAATAAATCGACGGGATCCACATCCATTGACCATCTTACTTTCCTCGCATCTGGGTGGGATTCCAAGCATTTACGAATATTACCAATTAATACATTTAGTTCACGCCGCTTACTGCATTGAAACATAAGCTGGTAACGATAACGACCACCGAGCCTTTCCATCGGCGCGACAACTGGTCCAAAAATCATAATACCATCACTGATAGTCCCAGCGCCGATCCAGGAACGGACTAATTCAACAAGCATTCTTAAGAATTTTTCTGGAATTTTTTTATCGGGAGATTCAGCCCGCAGCAGCACCACATAAGAATAGGGGGGTAATTCAGCTTCCCTTCTTTGTCGTAGTACCTCAGTCGCAAATTTGTTGTAACCTTCGGCAATCAATAAACGCAGTAATTCATGCTCTGGGTTTCTTGTCTGTATTAAAACTTCGCCCATACGCGCCGCCCTTCCCGCACGCCCCGCTACTTGAGTAATCAATTGACCCATTTGTTCAAGTGATCGAAAATCAGTACCGAACAAGCCCCGATCTGCATCCAGAATCCCAACCAGAGTTACGTTAGGAAAATGATGGCCCTTAGCTAACATTTGTGTTCCGACCAGAATATCTGCTTCGCCGCTAGTAGCAGCTTGCAGATGCTTCTCTAATGCACCTTTACGTCTGGTGGTATCTCTATCTATACGAACAATATTTGCCCTTGGAAAACGCATGCGAAGAGCCGCTTCGATTCTCTCGGAGCCATAACCAACTTTATCAAACTCCACCGACCCGCAATCTTCACAAGCGTTCGGTAGTGGCCGTTGAGAGCCGCAATGATGACAGCGCAAACGCTCAGACTTTGCGTGGACTGTCATATGTGCGTCACAACGATTGCAGTCAGCGGATGCCCCACAATCAGCACACATTAATACAGGTGCGAATCCACGTCTATTAATAAAAACAAGGGCTTGCCCACCATTATTGTAGTGTCGGGATATTTCCTCCAGCAGAAGATCCGACAGGCCTTCAATCATTTTGCGTCGCCGTACATCCAACAAGCCAATTTTGGGCGGCTTGGCATTGCCAGCTCGCTGTGCCAGTAATAACTCTATAAACTTGTTTTGTTTTACATTAAATAACGACTCCAGCGAGGGTGTTGCACTGCCGAGGAGTATTGGAATGTGGGCGTCACGTGCTCTGACCAGCGCTAAATCTCTTGCATGATATCTAAAGCCATCTTGCTGTTTTAAAGAAGAATCGTGTTCTTCATCAATGATTATCAATCCAAGCCGGGGCATTGGGGTAAAAATCGCAGAACGCGTCCCAATGACAACATCAACTTCACCATTAGCGGCGTAGAGCCAATTAACACCACGCTGCCTTGCAGTCATTTGAGAATGCAATGTGACAACTGAGCATGACAAGCGGCTTTTAAAACGATCAAGAAGTTGAGGAGTCAGACTAATCTCAGGCACCATTATCAATACCTGTTTTGCTTCTCCAGTTAGGTTTTCAATTAAACGCAAATAGACCTCTGTCTTTCCACTTCCCGTTACGCCGTTGAGCAGAAAAGGTTGAAATTTTGACTGAGACGCATAAACCTGACTCACTGCGACTCGTTGTTCTTCGAGTGGCTTTGGGGCCGTGACCGTGCAACTGCTGCTTTGCGGTTTAACCAACCTTTCGCAACTAATCAGCATTCCTCTATCAATCAAATGGTTTACAGCCCTTTTCCATCCATTTGAAATTTGCTGCATGGACTTGCAGCTAAGCCCATCATCTGAAGCACTTTTCAATTCCTTAACTATTTTTAACTGCACCTGAGCTCGAGCTAATTCCACTTCGTAATCCCAGCTACCTTTAATCAATTGGTAGTGTGTCTCAACTGGCGTTTTCGCCGCAACATCGCTGCGCAACATCACTGGCAAGGCTGCCGTCATCACCTCTCCGATCGGATGAGCATAATATCTACTAGCCCACTTTAAGAGTTGCAAAACACTATCACCAAACAATGAATGATGATCTATCACTTTTTCAATGGCTCTTAATTTATTCTTCGGCACCAGTGTTTGATCACTGCTTCCCAGAACGATTCCGATGAGTTGTTTGCTGGCAAAAGGCACACGAACACGAGCGCCTACTACCGGAAGCTTCATCTCTGTTGGCAGCAAATAGTCGAATTTGCGAGCCAATGGCGATGGCACAGCAACTTGAACAATAGAATGCGGCATTAAAACCCTCGGAAAAAAATGTATAAGGCAGGTTTTCTGAAGGCAGCAATACTATCAGAAATTAATCAAAAGGCCCTTCAGATACCGTCATAATGACGTCACGCACCTCGTTAGAAGCGTATCAATCACCGATATTGCGTTATCCACAAACCCTGTGGATAAGTCTGTGGAATAAAATATAATTATAGTCTTTAATTCAGCGAGAATAAGGGCTGCGGATAATCTGTTCATCTTTTGAGCAATTTATATAATATATTTAATTATCAAATAGTTATATTTATTATTTAAAGAAAAAAGTTTTTCAATACCTCAGAAAATGTTCAATTTCAACCCTTGATTCAAAAATATGTATAAAAAAAATGGAATCAACGATATCGGCTCATTATTAGGTGATTTTCGACATAATATTGACGATTCTATAAGATTTATCCACAATCATATGTAACTGCAGAAATATCATTTTTTTGCAATATCCCAATGCTTGTATATTTGTATGCTTAGGTATCCGATAACTTCGATACTCACCATCATATTGCGCCACTGAACTTCGAAAATATCTTTTATAAAAGACGAGTCTTACAAAACACTCTTATAATCAAGGTCAATGCAGTAGGCAATTCTCACCCCGCTATGTACAATATTGGCCTGACTCTTTAAACAAAAAAATTTACCGCAACTCATATCTAAATCAAATGCAATTCACGAATACCCCTGTACAGCAACAAAAGTATAAAATTGGCATTTTAATGGTTAACCTGGGAACCCCTGATGCCCCGGATAAGACCTCGGTACGACGCTATCTGAAGCAATTCTTAAGTGATCCCCGGGTAATTGAGAAACCCCGCTGGCTGTGGTGGTTAATTCTAAATTTAATCATACTGAGGGTTCGTCCAGCACGCACTGCAAGGGCTTATAAAAAGGTTTGGTCAGATGCAGGATCACCTATTCTACTAATATCACGACTGCAAGCTGCCAAATTGCAGGCACGATTGAATGATATAGATAGAACTGAGGTGAAACTTGAGCTTGCTATGCGTTATGGACAACCCTCCATTGATAATGGCATAACAATTTTACAAAAATATGGCATTAGCAAATTATTAATCTTACCTATGTACCCACAATATTGCGCCTCCACAACGGCGTCCGTATTTGATGAAGTTGCAAATCAGCTAAAAAAACGTCGCTGGATTCCCGAAGCCCGTTTTATCAATCATTATTATAATCGTACAGACTATATCCGTGCTCTGGCTAACTCGGTTAGACGCAGTTGGGCTGAGAATGGGCGGGGTGACATACTGGTCGTTTCGTTTCATGGAATACCCAAGTCATACATTAGTCATGGCGACCCCTACCTGCAACATTGTGAGGAAACAACCACTTTACTGAAAAATTCACTGCAACTTACAGACGAGCAGATAAAACTGGTTTTTCAATCGCGAGTGGGCACGGAAGAATGGCTAAAACCCTATTGTGACCATACCCTGAAACTCCTTCCTTCACAGGGCATTAATAATATCGACATCATCAGCCCTGCGTTTTCTGCCGACTGTCTGGAAACTCTTGAAGAACTTGAAGTCGAAAACCGTGCATATTTTATGGAGGCCGGAGGGGAGAGGTATCAGTATATTTCTGCATTAAATGAGGGGGATGAGCATATTGAAGTACTAGGCAATCTGGTTGAGCAGCATATACAGGGTTGGGTGGAATAGTGCTTTGACTGGGGGATTTTCCGAGAATAGAATGTCGTCTGTGGAAAAATCGCTTATTGAATAGTTCGGGGTGTAGCTCAGCCTGGTAGAGCACTGCCTTCGGGAGGCAGGGGCCAGAGGTTCGAATCCTCTCATCCCGACCAATTGAATCAGTTAGTTAACTAATTTCTCTTCAGTACTACTAATGACGCTGTGACCATTTTGTGACATAAGTTGATCTAATACGTTGACCGCATCCCTTGCGTTTTCCGGCGATAGGTGAGCATATCTCATTGTGACCCTTATGTCAGAATGCCGTAAAACTTCTGCAACTTTCGGAATAGATACTCCGGCCTGAACCATCCAGGAAGCGCATGTATGACGTAGATCGTGCGGTGTAAAATCTTCAATCCCAGCTACCACACGAGCTGATGCAAAACCCTTTCTGATATTTGCAATTCGATTTCCACTACGATCACAAAACACCCATTCTGAATCTTGACAATACATCTCAACAAATTTCTTTCTTGAAAATATCGCCTTGCAAGCTTTCTGACTAAGTGGAACGGTACCAAATTTTCCACTCTTTTGATTGTGAGATTCAAGAGTTATCAACCTTCGCTTCAAATCCACTCGCGACCATTGAAGCCCCAACATTTCTCCTCTTCTCATACCAGTGTATAAACCTAGCTGAATAAATTCTGGTAACCACTGTTTAGAGCGTGGAATAGTTCTGGCGGCTTCAATCAGGCGTATTGCATCATCGTATTCTATCCAACGGATACGGCCCTCGGGTTCCCTCAGCTTTCGACCCAATACAGGGTTTGGATAATCCCATTCCAAATCTCGATTGGCCCAATTGATCGCCGCACTAAGCAGTCCAAGCTCCTTATTAATTGTCGACGGTTTTACACCATCATCTTCTCGGCTTTTTATATATCCTGTAATATCACTTACTTTCAAAGGTAGCTCATTATTCGTGAAATAAGGTGTTAACCGTTTCATACTCGAATAATCTCGATCCTTTGAGCGTTTTTTATCAGATACATTCTTCCAGTATTCCAACATTAATTCGTCATATGTTCGTGAAGGTTGCTCCTCGAAATTACGTAGCTGATATGCTTCATGCTTCCACTTTGAATATAAAGCGGTAGCTATTTTTTTGTCTGTAGCCCCAGTACTCCGGCGAGTTCTTTTGCCGCTTGCATCTGTGTACGATACCCACCAATACGGAGATGAGCCACGCTTGTACACCCCTGTTTGCTTGCTTTTTGACATATGCTCACCTGTTTTTCCGATTTTTGCTCTTCGATCCATTCATGTACTGACCTCTCTATGACTCGGATACAACGGCCAATTCTCACAGCAGATATTTGACCGGCATCGATCATACGTTTAATCGTACGGGGACAGACTCGTAATTTTTGCGCTGTCTCTTTGAGTGTCCATAATAATTCTTTTGTCATCCTTTCCCCCCCTCCGAAGGGGGTACAAGAACTACTGCTTCAGATAAATACTCAGTCTTTCCTTCAAGACGTTTCGGTATCCCTTCTCGTATAACGTCATTAAGAACTGATACTGCGTCTCCGTCATGTACTTGGGATATGATGTTTAAAGCCTTACCAGAAAGGTTACGAACAGCATGTCTCATGCGAGAATAGCTAATTTGAGTTTCTTTGATATTCGTCTTTATTTTGTCTTGCACGGTGCTTAGGAATTCTAAACACGGGTACGCGCCCGCTAAAAAGACACCTGGCTCGCAAACAATACTCCAAGGGATTATACGACCTTGTTTCTTCCACTCTACCTCAATCCGAACCCAGGGACTTTGGTCGTCACCCAGTTGTTTACCCTTCTCATAAATTCGAACCAATTTACCATTTTCACGTTTACCAACGTAAAGTGTGCAACCATCCCCGCTACCCATATCATCAATGAATTTTGATTTTGGTGGGCGACCATTGGTAGTAAAACCACCAGACTTATACCAAACAAGTGCTGTCTGCATGGTAACTTCCTCTCCGTCGATGTCATCATGAGCAAGATCTACGCGGGTAATTCTCACACTTTCCGATGTCCCCCAATCATGAACATGCTGCCAATCATTAACTAAACTGCAACCATGGGAATTCAATTCTACATGTATGGTTCCGCCTTGACTCGTACCACCATATGCAACTAAACCATAGATTCCAAGCTCTACTCGAACACGATATCCATTCCATCCACGCTCCAACTCATTCCAACATGAAACAGGGATTTGAAATATGTCAGATAACACGCCGCGAAGCCATGCAACACTATGACGCTCCTCGTAATCCTTACGAACGGTGAATGCAAACCAGTCAACATGAGCAATATGTTTTTTATCCATCTAATCCATCCTAAGGTTTAACCCCGTATTACTATATGGGGTTATCAATTCCAAAGATCACCAGAACAACAGAGGTAACCTGATCTCACCTTACGATAATCAAAAAAAAGGGTGACGTCAAGTCACCCTCTAATGTTTATATAATCTGGAATGTCTATTTCAATTCTGGCGTCCTAATCCCAGGAGTGTCACCCTTCACTGCCTTCCAGTAATTAGAGACTTTTTGAACAGCAGCCCAAGCAAGTGATTTCTTAGAAAGTGCACCCTCTTCGGGTAACACTTCACGGATTGTCAGTCCCAAAATATTTTCATATTTCCAAATTGTTCGTTGGCTGTGAATTAGGTACATCACCTTCCAACCCATTTGACGTCCACAAATCAACATACCTATAGCCATCTCCAACTCTTTGGAGTTTCCTGAGAATCCTTTGATAGCTCCGTCTATTTTTTTCATCATTTCAGCATCTTGCATCACGGCTTACCATTCTCTCACTTCACAATATAGGTAATGAAAGACTAGCTTAAAAGGGTACGTCCAGCAACCCGTTATCAATTCGGATAAATCAACAAATGCTCATTTGTTAGAGCCTACCGTAATTTGAAGAACTGTACTTTGTTATACACTACCATTCCCAATCTTCAACGGGAGATACTCCTGCTCGCTCAACGCCTTTTTCTGTCCGCTTCACTGCCTGAAGTGGTTTAAATGTAGGGTCTAAAGATAACAACCTTTTGTCAACAGCAAGAGCGGTATAAGTTATTAGCAACCAAATAAACCAAATATATTTCTTCAGTGATTCCGATGTTAAAGGGTATTTATAGCAAGTGGCTTTGTGAGCAATTTCACTCCTAACACATATGATTTCTTTGAGATGAATCTCAGCTTGCATCGGAGTTTCATTTTCCCAGTACCATTCATTCGAAATACATTCACCGCCAATTAAAAACTTGAATAACTCATTGGTATTCTTTGCGTTGGGTGTATGAAAATTTTCGACTTTTTTCTTTGCCATCACTCTGCATTCATCTATCCAGCTATCCCCAGCAAGTTTCCACGAAGAAAACTCATGCTTGCTGTTACTAAGTTTTGTATGAATGCTTTTCTTAAGACTGCTCGTTACATTATTAAGATTGTCTTGATTAGACAACATTACCTCAAAAGCTCCTATTGCCATATCTTCAACAAACGCTTCCCAAGTTGACACCAGCAATACAATCATTCCTTTTTTTATTGAAGAAAATGCTTCTGCATTTAGTTGCTTTTCAAGCACCTCCAATTCTTGATAGAGTTTATCTACTCCACCAAAATTCGTAGTAATATTTCGGTATGCATCATAGTACAACTTTTTTTGCTGATCGAGCATTTACACTCCGTTCAAGAAGGACTTACATAAAGAATACAATATAGTGTCGAGACTAGTTGCGTGCCATTTTAGTGAATTAGGTATTAAGCAATGCTAGTTATACATCGTGAATAGACTTCTCACCACCCCTTGACACGGGAACCCTTCGGAGCATGTCTTCCTACTACGCATCCCCGCCCCAGGCTGCGCCATGAGGTGGGGCTTGCTTCGCGACGGAAACATACCCCTCTATCCCGTATCAAGGGACGCTTCGCTGTGTTGATCACTTTGCAATTGACTGGCTAAGTCTTTGTCTGTCTCACATGGATCAATAATATCAATAAACTTGCGTTCATACTGCATTGCAAACTTACCTAGTGACATGGAAACCAGGTGTGACATCGGGACGCTTAGATGTGCAGCGATTAGCTGCAACCTGTGTTTCAATTTTTCATCTACTGATACATGAAGACTTGCTTTTTTCTGTCTCATTATTAAACCCTCTATACTTTGCTGTGTGACCAAATTGTGACGAACTGCAATCACAATCTTGCCAAACCAATTACTTACTGTCACCTAAGCACTATGCCGACTTTAGCTATGCTATTGAAAAAAAAGAAAATGTGTAGTAAACATAAGGGTTCGGGAGGCAGGGGCCAGAGGTTCGAATCCTCTCATCCCGACCACATCCACAGTCCTAAAATGCAAAATATAATACGCTGAGCTATCTCCACCAATCTGGATAACACCAGCTCCGTCATTAACCATTTTTATGATAATTACCATTCCTCTAAATCTAATCCTCAGAGGCCTTCTGAGGGCATCAATTTACCGTTGAAGCCAACACATACTTTTCCATTCAGGCCAAAATAATGCCTCGATGGGAACTTTCGTACCCAGTATCGTTATTACCTGTTGTATATTGTAAGACAATACATGCAAACTCATTTCAATACTGACACGAGGCGGTGTTCTCATTTGAAAGTGTATGCCTCATCCAGTTTTTTATGGATCCGAATGGGTGCTCAACCGTTGCCCGCCGGACTCTCATTCGTTCAAGTTCATTAGACATTCATTTTCCCACCAGATCGTCTAACACCCCCTAGTACTCCATCAACATAGGATTGATGGATAAAGTGATTTCAATTTAACCCGTGCATCCTGAGTTGTAAAACGCCAATTTACTCGTATGACTTTATGGTTACGCAGCTTTTGCCAGGAGTCTATTTCCTTTCGTAAAGTTTCCTGATCGGGAATTCTTCGATTGAGACATTGGCGACTGAGCACTCCTATCTCTATTTCTGCCATATCCAACCAGCTACCATGTTTCGGCGTATAGTGGATTTCTAATCGTTCAGCAATTCGTCTCGCTTCCTCTGGCTCAAACGTGGCGTACAGTGACCCCAGCCTATGGGTGTTCAGGTTATCCATCACTAAAATGATTTTTCTATCAGGAAAGTGTTCATCAACCAACTCTTTAATTAACTGTGCCCAGTCTTGCTTGGTATGTCGATCAGTTACCTTTACATGGCGCCAGCCTTCAAGGGGAGCTGATAACATAAACAGATTACTGACTCCGTTTCTTTCATATTCATAATCAAATTTAGCGGGTTGCCCTGCTCTTAATGCAAGTGGTGTGCGTGTCTCTTTAATATGTTGCTTACTGGTTTCATCCATGCAGACCAAGACTTCCTCTGGTGTATAGCTTCTTTGATACACCTCCAGTATATCTTCCATTGCGCAGACAAAATCTGCATTTTCCTTGGGAGGTATAACCCAGCACGCCTTCAACCAGGGTTTGAGTACATTTTTTTTAGTGTCTGTCTGACCGATTCTCCTGAAATCGAATCAACAATCTCACACTCTACCAATCGTTCAGCGAGTAGCTTTAATGTCCAATCTGTGCGCCCCTCTGGAGCAGATGAGCAAGCGGTTGCGATAAGAAATGCCTCTGCTTCACCATCAAGTTTTTTTGGCTTTCGACGTGTTTGTACTTTTGGGTTAAGCGCTGATTCAAGCCCCTCCACAACAAAACGTTTTCGGACTCTTTCCACGGTTAGCCGACTGATGTGTAAGGCTTCCGCTATCTCCTTATCTTTCAATGAGCCCGTTGCTGAAGTTTCATCTGCATGTAGTAACACCTGGGCATGAATTAATTTACGTGCGGCTACTCGTCCTTGTGACGCCAACTGGATTAAAATACCTCGCTCTTGTACGGTCAGTTTTACTCTGTACTTTTTTTCTGGCATATTTCACTCCAAAGTATCATTCGCTTAAATTTGGTACTTAAGAGTTTAGTTTAGATATTCATCAATGCTACGTTGTTGGAGTACTAGTGTTCCCATCGACGTACACGGCGACTTTCTCCGACTGTGCATTTTGATTTTATTGGGCAGGCCCTGCACACCGGTAGGGCGTCGACGACGATTTTCTCAACCTACCATACATTCAACGCGCTGATGACGCCGGTGATCAGTGATGTTGCTTTCGTCTTCGGTACATCGCGATTCAACTCCTCGAGCAAATGCTGCTCGCCAATAACAAGACTCCCGGACGTGCTGGCATGTCAATTTAGCACTACTGTTTGAGATAGTAGTAGGTCAAGGCACTAATCTGACACTCAGTACTTTTTGAAAACTTTTGAAATGCTTGTGGGTTATTGAAAAATATGGCGTGCCCAGAGAAATTCGAACTCCCGACCCTCAGGTTCGAAAACGGGCGCTGTTTGAAAAACCTATATCCTTTTGTTTTTATTATAATTAATTCTACTAACAGCAGTATTTACCCTTGAAGTTGCTCTCACGATGCTTAACGAGTCGAATTGTCTCAAAATAGGCGTATACTCAGGATTATAGATGTAATAAACAATATTTTGCGCCTGTTAAATCTGCCTTCCAGCGTGTTCTTTCATTCCAGTTTCTGCGGTAGCTGGGCACTTGATAACAAGAATCCGTATCAGGTATTAATTCACCTGATAGCACGCGGTTATTAAATTAAAGAGGTAAACATGTTAAAGCCTGTAATTCATACTAAAGTTCGAAACTTTTGCTTACTGATTTTTATGTTTTCGTTAGGTTTTTTTAGCCTGTCTCAGGCTAAACCTTTATCAATTCAAACGCCATTACCTGAATTTACAAATACGAATCCAGCTCACTGGTTTAACAGCAGGCCGCTAAAACGATCCGACCTTAAGGGTAAGGTGATACTGCTTGATTTCTGGACATACGGTTGTTGGAATTGTTACCGTTCTTTTCCATGGTTAAACGAACTTGAAAGTGAATTATCACAAAATGAATTCCAGGTAATCGGCATTCACACGCCAGAATTCAGCCATGAAAAGGTAGCTGGGAATGTCGCTAAAAAAATAAGAGAATTTGAATTACATCATCCTGTCATGATGGATAATGATTTCTCTTATTGGAATGTACTTAAAAATCAATATTGGCCCAGTTTTTATCTTATAGACAAGCATGGTCGATTACGTTTTGCGCATATCGGAGAGACGCATTCAGGCGATCATAATGCGAAGGCAATGGAATCCGAAATTCGTCAATTGTTGAAGGAATAAGAATAAATTAACCGGGTCAATCCAACGATAAAATATTATGCAATATCTGCTGATTGTAATTCTTGTAGTCGCTCCTGGTAATTTTGCATTTGCTCAGGAACCTGCATCTGATGAAGATATGGCTATCCGCTTTGTTAGCCTGATATTGGCTGAGGACAAAGCGTTGGAAAGTCACTTCGCTTATATCGAGCAACATTGGCAAGATAGTTATACACCGATGGCCGTAGAAACCCTGAGCCTTGCCCAGCGTGGTTATGTCATTCGAGAATTGATTAAACTTCTGGAAACGAAAACCGGGCAGAACATTGGCAGAGATACCCAAGCGTGGTTCTACTGGATATGGAATCGTTCTCAAACTCAATTTAGCCATTACCCGCAATTTAAATCCTTGCTCTACGGATTAATTGATCAGAAGTTTGCTGACTATTTTGACCAGCAGCGAAAATCACTTATACGTCTGGATGAGGTTCGTTGGGGAGGTGTGCGTCAGGATGGCATCCCGCCACTACGCCAACCTGAGATGATAAAGGCTGCAGAGGCTGATTACCTTGACGATGATAATATTGTATTTGGCGTTAAAATAAATGGTGATGCCAGAGCTTATCCCAAGCGCATACTTGCGTGGCATGAAATGTTTATTGATGAAATCGGTGGCATCAGGTATGCCGGTGTGTATTGCACTTTGTGCGGCGCAGTGATTCTTTACGAAACAGTTTTTAATGGCATTGAGCATCACGTTGGTACCAGTGGTTTTCTTTATCGTTCAAATAAACTGATGTATGACAAGGCCACCCAATCATTGTGGAATACCACATGGGGTGAACCGGTAATAGGTCCATTAGTCGATAAAGGGATTCGACTTAAGCGCAGCTATCTGGTTACCACAACTTGGGGTGAGTGGAAGAGGCGTCATCCGCAAACAACCGTGCTGTCTCTCAATACTGGATATAAGAGAGATTATGGAGAGGGTGTGGCATACCGTGAATATTTCTCTACTGATCAGCTGATGTTCAACGTCCCTAAACTCGATAAAAGGCTGCGCAACAAAGACGAAGTGCTGGCTTTAATCTTTCCTGAAATATCCGCGCAGCCGTTGGCTATAGCAGTAGACTTTCTAACGAAGCACCCTGTCTATCATAGCCAGATCGAAAAACTGGAGTTTGTGATACTGACTGATGGAAGTGGTGCGAACCGTGTTTATGAAACTAATGGGAAGTCTTTCGTGTCATATAACGGTGATATGACTGTAATCGATGTTAATGGCGTTCACTGGCAGCAGAATGAGAAATCTTTGGTTAACGATAGTGGTAAAGTGTTAACACGCCTGCCAGCTCATCGCGCATTTTGGTTTGGATGGTATGCCGCCAACAACGATACTCGTCTGATTCACTAGCTGATAATAATGAGGGTCTGACCCCTTTAATGCGGATTTTTTATTACTAGTCGGAAGCCAGAGTATGACAAAATAAGCTATTTGGTCAACTCTTCAAACAATCTGGCAATTGCTTCAGCGCCAGGATCATCTTGAGTACCAGGACTTATTGAACCGGGAAGATATACAAGCGCTATGCCAGAAGACACCGGTCTCCCTGACGGAATTTCTGGAGGGCTTCGCAAAGATTTGTAAATTGGTTGATGCCCGCTATCTATGGCGGCCAAATCTACGAGACGAAACAGATAACCATCTTATTGAGTTGGCGATTGCGGCAGGTGTTGAATATATTATTACCAATAATGTAAAAGACTTTGCACACGCACAACTGAAACATCTGGGCTATGAAGTCAGTACGCCGGAACATATTTTGAGGTTATTGAGATCATGACAACTTTATCCGTTCGCCTGCCAGACGATATGGCGAAAAAACTCAAACACATGGCTAAAGCGCGTGAGATAAGTCTGAATAAGCTAATGTTTGAAATGTCGACACAACTACTCGCCGAAGAGGAAGCCAAGCAGTTTTTTCTGGCGGCTCAGCTACGTGGGAATCCCAAACAGGCACTGCAGCTTCTGGATGAATTGGATGCATTGGGGCTTTGACTCGAAATAAAAGCGCCAGCAGCCTGATTGCTGATTTGATAATACAAGGTGCGCTCACGGAACTGATCAGGCAGCACCGAATCCGAATACTTGTGTTCAGGGAGTGTCTTGTACTTTTTAACCAGGATAAGCTATGAACCAGTCTAAATCCATCCCCTCTGTTTCGGTCACTTATGCCTGCAATGGCAAATCGACCAAATCCAACGAGTTAGGCATGCGGCCCATGCAAGAGCGGCCTATGAAAAACGCGGTGAGCAATATTTGTTGATCAAGTCACCCCCTGCTTCGGGCAAGAGCCGGGCGCTTATGTTTATTGCCCTCGACAAGCTGGAGAACCGGGGCTTAAACAGGTCATTATTGCCGTGCCGGAAAAAACTATCGGGGCAAGTTTCAATGATGAACGGCTATCGGAATTCGGTTTCTGGACGAACTGGCGGGTGGAGCCGAAGTGGAATTTATGCAACGCACCCGGCGCTGATGGCGGCAAGGTCAATGCGCTGGGCCTGTTGATGGAGCAGGTACTTGCGCCACGATTCAATTTTGTTCGCAAGAATCCCGAGACCGGGCCTGTTGAGGGTTTTGACTATAGCGAGAGAGGCTATGATCTGAACACAACAAATGTTGGGGTCCATGAGGAAAGCGGCCAATTCCAGATCGAGATTAAAGGACTTGCCGAACCCAAAAGCGAGGAAGCGACACGTATCTGCCAGGAAGATTTGAGCGAGGTGATTTCTGCCTTAACATGAACACGGATTCTGGCCCATCATGAACACCTATTCTGATCGGTCATGAACACCAATACTGATGAGAACATGGACCTTGTAAGTGTCGGAGAAAAAACGCGACTATTTGCCACAGAGCCACGATTATTGAATATCGAGTCATTCAAGTAAATTTCCATTTGACATGATTGGAACTTCTATTTGAATAATTTGATGCAGTGGTTAGTGGAGTTAATTCTAAACAGATTCGATGGACTATTGGCCTAATAAACAACGATGGAATCCTAAAACTACTAATGGTGCCAGACTTCGCCGATTAATAGCAAAAAAGACACCCTGCGGCATTAAATAAACGGGACACGAGTCTCTCGCCCACAATAGCAATGTAGTGCGTCTCTATCCTTCGTTCGGTATCGATGCTAAACCTTCATTTGCTTATGCTGTGACCGTGGGAACATCTACTACTGCCGTGCATGCGCAGGAAAAGCCCGACAGGAACCCAAAGAGAGCCTCAGAGCGTTATCAAAACTTTATTAAGGAACGTGTCTTTAGCATAGTCCGACGGCATCTGTATAGACAGACACAAAAAGAAAAAGTGGCTCATAAGGGTTATTAGATCGAGCCGAATGCGGTAATTTGTCGCGGTATTGCTCTGGATTGACACATTCTGTAAAAAATTGCAGAATGTGCAGAGAAAGACGCAAAATCACTTTGTCAATTAATTTCCCAAGCGATAAAGAAATCTGGAAGCGGCAAATTTCCGGTGATTGGCTAGCCAGTTATATGCAGTCGCATACAAGCGACAAACCCGCGATTCTGAATGGCAGGTAACACATTGATACTAGTTGGCACTGATTTCAAATGCTGGTATATTTGCTGGTATAAGCTCAAATATAAATATGATAGATAGTTGATATAAAAGAATAATGTAGAACCTAGTGTTATCCTCTCATCCAATTAACAACTGATTTTATTGTTTTCACATTACCCCCAACAAAAAAAACTGTTGAACACTATTATCTATCGCGCGAGGCACAATAGCATCTTCAGTATTTAATAACCTGCACAATCAGGGCTGATATTCTCAATCACAGAGACGCAATCAGACCCAGACCTCAGGTTAAAAGGGGCTGAGAGTGCCGCAATAACTCAAATCTGATGAGTTGAACTGTTTCTCTTCAGTCGACCATACTGGATTGGATGGGCAATCGACAACATCCCGATAGTAAGGTAGTACTCGTATTTCGTTGTAGCAAAATATCGACACTCCAATCAAAAATACGATCACTCATTCCGTCACTGCACCTGTCAGGACGTAATAGCGATGTAATCGACTCACTATTTGTACTCGCCACTATCGCAACTGGAAAAGTCAAATGGTTAACTGATGAACTAACTGTATCAAGCAAAGCACTAATTGGCTTATCATTTCCCAATATGTTCAATCGTATATTTTTTTGATCCAGAATTTCATATTTCCAGAATGGCTCTGTACCTGTGCAATACAGGCCAACAGGCACCTCCGTACCCGCGAGCTTTGGTGAATCAAACTGCTTTAAATACTTAATTGATGCCCAGCCACTTGAACCAGACCATACAAAACGCGCCCATTTCCCGGTCGAATCCAACTCAATAATTTCAACTGGGTCCGAATCTATTGTTAAATCACCTATATCTTCAAACTTTGTAGAAGGTCCTGAACGCACATTTAAAGGTTCACCGTTTTTCAACCCTGTCACACGGTATAATGAAGGTGCTAAAGATGTTTGAGCATAGCAATTAACCGACACTAGCAGAACTAAAAAAAGGGACGAAGCCCATATCCAAAACTGCTCTCGGTAGTTTGATGTTTTTCAACTATTGCATTACCCTTGTTTTAACCATCGACTGTGTACCCAACCTGTATCGTTTTCTTCACCTTAATTATTTCCGAAACTAACCACCAAAGCCCATCAGTTTCAATTTTGGTAACCATGGCGCCCTGCTTCAGCGTCTTTATTTTGTCGTCGGCGATACTAGGCCCCATACGCATGTTCAGACCCGAAGCAGCAATTACCTCGTAATGCGAATTTAACGGGGAGTCACTCTTACGACCAAACACTCTGGTTCGAAAACGATTCATATCCCACGCCGGACCCGGATCTGATTTCCGATCAGGTGATATATCATCATGATCTAAAATATTTTTTTCCTCAATACCATATTCGTTCGCAATACAGCGGACTGCTAACACAGCTGATTCGGTTTGTGCTTCATCATAAATTTCCCAGCCTTTTACTTGATTTGGAGCATGTCGATGAGCAGCTTCAATAACCCGACTATCGGGCAATGATGTTCCGGTGTAGCTTGACCAATTTCCCCTGCTCCCTAGTAAGCGACCCCAGTTAGCTATTTCAATACCAACAGAATATTGATTAAGTCCATGCAACCCGTCCCAGGAGCTCGAACCGGCGTGCCAGGCTTTCTCATCAAACCTGACCAATTGAGTGATAGAACCGCTATGATCTATGACCAAATGCGCTGATACATCCGCTGTAGGGTCTTTAAACCAATTTATAGAAGACTGAGCCGATCCGCTCGCAGTATAGTGAATTACAACAAATATTGGTTTTTTTATCTTTTAGTTTTCTACCCTGATTTTTTGTTTTAACAAATGTTACCGGAGAGTTATCGCTGCTATGCATCCTACGTTGTATTATTTTCATATCTACAATCTCCAAAAAAATTTAAATGCTATTAATTTTGCAAAATGCGAACATATTGTTGGTTCTGTCAAAACATCGAATTCACTGATTAAGTAGTCGTAAGATTTATTGTTTGCTTTTGTTCAACTTCGATTGACACTTGAGAAAGATCAAAAGCAAATTGACAATTTTGTGCAATCCATATCTTTGTCATGACTACATTGCTGCTGCTACCTATAAGCGCTTTGATTTTTAGATTTTGCTTAATACACGTAAAGAACAGTTCGATCTGCCATCTTGCCTTGTAAATATCGGCAATGGTTTTAGCTGAGAGCTTGAAACTGTTGTTTTGCAAGAGTCTAGAATTCATGCCTCGGTATCAATTTGGGGTCTGGGAAAGCGCGGTATTAGGGTGACTCAAAATCTGGATTCGTTCTTGTTTTATAGCTTTTTCGAAATTTTATTTTCTCAAAACAAATGGATTTGATGCCTTATTTTTGCCACCCTAATGAGGCAACAGTGATTAATGTCTATGATTGTAGTGGGAAATTATTAATATCACATGGACCACTATTACCTAACTCCATATAATGTCAATCTTTGGAATAACTCAGATTGTGTTCTATGTTTGGAGTCTAATCGTTAATCAATGGCTAATGCATCCCTCCATATTCCACTCTCCGAAAAACTGAAAGTAGCTACAAAACTTAGAGTTGCTGAAAGTCACTATAGTAACCCTACTGACTATGTACGCCAACTTATTAGTAAAGACATTTTACATGATGAGGCCACAAAATCCAAAACTGTCCGAGTATTGTGTACAATTGACCGATTTATCGCAGCTGTAATGCAGCGAACAGGAGTATCCATGACAGCCATTACAATCGGTCGCAACGACCCTTGTCCCTGCGGCAGTGGAATAAAGTTCAAAAAGTGTTGCCTGGGAAAGAGTGGCACCGCGCCATCTCATCTCAATGCAGAAGATGTGTCCGAAGAATTACGGCATGCGATGCAGGGCATTCAATTCTCTTCTCTGGAGGAGGCACAAGAATTTTCTGTGCAGCATACACAGCAACTAAACCAACGTCTATTTGATGAGTTTCACGGTTTGTCACCCGATCAAATGTACCGCATATTGTATTTCCCGTTCACATCGACACAATGCGTCGTTTTTTCTGAGACATTAAATACAACTCCGCAAGCACCTATTCTGAGCCTCTTCGAATTAATGGTGGAGGCCATAGGTGAAAAAGGATTAAAACCGACCGCCAAAGGAAATTTACCGCAAAAATTTTGCCGTGAGGCCGCTCTGAGTTATTGGGATGAAGAAACCCGACAGGTAAACATGCAATTTGGAAAAATTAATCGTGAGGAGGATTTTTTCGACCTGCATGTCACACGTAAGGTCGCTGAACTGGCCGGATTGATCCGAAAATACAAGGGCCGGTTTATTCTCAGTCGCGACTGTCGTTCGCTACTAGAGTCAGGGGGCGCATCTGCTACCTACCCCCGGCTTCTCAGAACCTATATAGAAAAATTTAATTGGAGTTATAGAGATGGTTATGAGGAATTGCGGATTATTCAGAGCACGGCTCTTTTCACACTTTATCTACTTTCACTTTATGGTGATACCTGCCGAGCGCATACATTTTATGAGGACAACTTCCTGCATGCCTTTCCAGCAGTATTGGAGGAGGTGCCAGAGGGAGCCTTCAGTACCGCAGATGATATTGTGCGCAGATGCTACACTTTAAGAACGCTTGAATATTTTGCCGGTTTTTTGGGTCTAGCTGTATTGCAAGCTGATAGCAAAGAAATTTTAAATCGCAAATATCAGGTCAAAGCTCTTCCATTACTGCGTGCAGCTGTACAATTCCATAGCCACCGTCAGTAAGCCAATGTACCGTAAATAGAATGTTTATGGATATAAATCCTTATACTTTCTAAATCCTGCAACTACAGAGGTTTTTAAATCGGTAAATTTGCATTATATAGAGTAACTATTTAACACCAGATATCCCAATTTAGCGAAAAGCAGCTGACAGGCCCCTTTCTGAATCTAACTCTCGCGAATTTTATTGTAATAATTCACAAAATCACAGTCATTTTTCCGCAGAATCCAACAACCCTATCCGTCACTATTATCACCACAGGGAGACAAGCTCCCAACAACTTAAAAACTAACTTTTAACTTTTCGGAGAAAGACAATGACAGACAAATCAGGTGGTGATGCAATACAGGCGAATCAAGGCGCACAAGGTAATGTAAGCGCTCAGGATCTTAACTCAATAGCATCAGCAGGCGCTGGGATTGTAGGAGGATTCGGTGGATCTGCCAATGCCATGGGCGCTGCACAACAGGCCGTTCAGCAGGCTCAGTCACAAGGTAATGCAGCTGTAACAGGTAATGGTGGAAACGACAATATTAGTGCCGATACAACAATTAATATTGTTTAATATTTATCATAAATCGGGGTGAATTTGCCCCGATTTTCCATTTTTTATTCGCATCTTAGTAATTCCGGCCTATCTTTCCGTTCGATAATCTACTCACTCATAGTGGTGCTTAACAGTGTCCTGTAAGGTGATCTTGTTATACAATAAGCTAACTGAAAGTGGCAATGAGGTCGAGGATGTTCTTTTTTAAGGGATTGCTTCCAAGTCTTCTGTTATAACTTGATGAACTGGCAATCAGCATATATAGTTAATTGACACTGATTTAAAGGAGAAAGTTATGTTAATTCCCTATATCACTCTCGCTGATCCACGTGCAGCCATGGCTTTGTATGAAAATGCTCTTGGAGCAACCATTACCTTAGTCATGGACGGACCCGGCGAATCGGTAATGCATGCAGAAATGCAAATCGGCGGACAACGTATTATGCTCGGTAGCGTTTGGCCCGGTATGTCAGCAGCACCATCAGGCAGATCACCCGTAAACTTTATGTTATATGTTGACAATGCGGACGATGCCTTAAAACGTGCATTGGATGCCGGTATGACGATAGCTTCAGAGCCTGAAAACATGTTCTGGGGTGATCGAATGGCCAAAGCGAATGATGGTCACGGCTATGAATGGACATTCGCTCATCAGGTAGAAGAAGTATCACCTGAGGAAATGCAAAAAAGAGCGGCCGAATTTGCTGCATCAATGAGTGAAAGTTAAGAGAAATTTAATAACTATAAGCTGTTTAATCATGGCATATACCTACCAAACCAATGAATCAATTTGGCATGTACACCATATAAAGCTATCTAAACAGGTAAAATTTAACACTTAATAGTTTAGATAGCTTTTTTCAATGTAATGATAGAGCCGCCACAGAGATTGAATCTACAGACTCTGATCACCACTGACTTGACAGTGCTATTTTTTGCGCCTCCGCGCTTACCTATCTACCACCAAAGTCATGTTCAAGGGTGTGATCGATTGCACTCGGTGAACAAGAGTACAGATAAGAAGCCAGCCCTTATCCGATCGATATTCTCATCGCAGGTATTAATTCATAAAAAAACTGTCATCGAATTTCCACTACAGCAAATCAATGCATTCACTAAAAAATATCCAAACGTCCCCTTTCGCGACTTTATTGTAAAAAATCACAAAAACTGCGTAATTTTCCCGCAGAATCCAAATGCTGAATACATCACTATTATCACCACAGGGAAACAAACTCCCAAAAAACTTAAAACTAACTTTTAATCATTCGGAGAAAGACAATGACAGATAAATCAGGTGGTGACGTATATCAAGCAAATCAAGGTGCACAAGGTAACGTAAGTGCTCAAGATCTTAATTCAGTAGCAACAGCAGGTGCCGGTATTGTTGGAGGATTCGGTGGATCAGCCAATGCTGTAGGCGCTGCACAGCAAGCCGTTCAACAGGCCCAGTCTCAAGGAAACATCGCTGCAACAGGTAACGGTGGGAACGATAATATCAGTGCCGATACTACAATCAACATCGTTTAATTTTTCACAATCCGGGGTAATTTAGCCCCGGATCTCCACACTAGTAATAATACTATAGAAAGATACTTAGGTAGGATTATAGTTACTACACACTTTTTATACACAACCGTAATAATTTAAATCTTACTAAGCGCCTGCACTAACAACTCACCTAACTCAATCTTCAAAGCTTTCGCGTGCATATTAAGTTTTGATATCCGACCTGTTTTTAAGATTGAAAGAGCGTCTCCTATTCGCGCTGATGAATGCGCGACTGTAGCGGCGGCAACACCACGTGTATCCAATGCAGCGAGTCTTGTCAAGCCTGCATTATCACATCCGATACCTGCGTCATTAAAAACTGCAAATGCAGCATCGGCTTTTAACGCGCGTACAGGGTCGCCACCTATTAAACCGCCATGAGAACCCGTAATAACAATCTGACCCACATCGTCACTTGTGACCAGAGATGCGGAATCCAGCAATATTACATCTTTACCTGTACTTTCAAGAGTTTCAATATAACGAGCTTCTTTTACAGAAGTCATTTCCATACTAGAAAAATCAGCCATCTCAAGTCTTTTACAAACATCGGACGTTTTGTCGCCACAAGCAACACCCAAGCGATTAGCCAATTCATTTACTGCACTGATACGACCTCGTTTCAACATGTCAGCGGCATCACCAATGCGGCAACTTTCATGTGAGACAGTAGCTGCCGCAACACCTGATTCGGTCAATGCCATAACACCCGCAATTCCGGCACCTTCCAGTCCGATGCCCGCATCATTAAATATGACTGCCTTAAGTTGTGCAACTGATGCAAGATATGCAGGATAAATCCCGCCATGGGAGCCACAAACTACGACCTGTCCAACGGCAGAACGATCAACATCGGTAATTGAATCCAGGAGAATGAGATTTGTATTTATCATAAATGCAGAGTGAACCAACTTGACAAGATTGTAAATATGTAATTCAATATTCAGTATAAATAGTTCCGGTTAACGGAAAAAATTGGGAGGTTAATTTGATTGCATTGATGAATGCTAACGATGAGAGTTCTAAAGGTTCAATTTTCAGAACTATGGTTGTATTGTATATTTTGAAGATCATCTCCGGTAGATCATTATTTCGCAAGTTTCTACAGGCAACAAAATTTACCCAATCAGCTCACTACAGAATTTTAATTTCTCTGTCCCATGCAGCTTATGTGGCTTAATAACTCTATAATTGCAGACACAGACTTGTGTCTTAACCGGCAAAATCTGATCATTCAACAGGACAACTGGAAGATACGTTTATGATTAACCTCCTACCTTGCCATATTATATCATATTGTCATAATACAATTACTGCACCACTCCTTGAAGACTCAAGGAGGTCTACATAGTGGACTGAAATTCGCATTTTTCCAAGCTATGCCCGCACATTGAACTACGGCAACCATGCCCATTTATTATGAGTAGCGGATTGCCAGTACACTATCTTTTTCTACTGTATGCCCGTCACCATCACCTTAAAGACAGTACGCTTTAAGTGGCTCAAAGATAAACGCAGTAGCAGCGCCCGTCTTAACCCACTCTGGTCGGGCAGTATTGATAATTATTACTGCAATAGAAGAGTGGATATCTGAAGCTGACATTGAAAATCTGGCAGCTACTGTAAACCTGATGACCTGACAATTGGCAGTCACAGTTTCAAACCAAAAAAAAGGAGAGACGTAACGTTGAAGGAATTGAATACTAAGAAGGATATAGATCAAAACGAAGCTTTGGATTTGCTTTTAACTATGGAGCGTATACGCTCCTTTGAACAGCAGGCTAAAATCGCTGCAGATGAAGAACTTGTACTTGGTACAATCCACCCATCAATAGGCCAGGAAGCCGCTGGAGCAGGTGTCGTAAAAGCATTGCGACAAGATGATATTTTACTTTCCACCCACCGCGGTCATGGGCATACATTGGCAAAGGGAAGCAACCATTTGGCAATGATGCGTGAACTACTTGGTCGCCAGGGAGGTTGTTGTGGTGGCAAGGGTGGTTCAATGCATATTGCCGATTTTTCTGTTGGAATGCTAGGTGCAAACGGTGTTGTGGGCGCCAACATAGTCATAGCCACTGGTGCCGCCCATGGTATTAAATTACAAGCAGACGACCGTATTGTTTGTTGTATTTTTGGAGATGGTGCAATTAATCGCGGAACCTTTATGGAAGGTCTTAATTGGGCCAAGGTGTTTAACTTACCCGTTTTATTTGTATGTGAAGACAATCAATATTCTGCTTCGACAAAAACCCGCAGCATGACCGCAGGTGAGGGAGCTGCCGCACGTGCGCAAAGCCTGGGACTAACTACTCGGCAAGTTGACGGTAACGATATATTGCAAGTTATTGCAACTACCCGAGAAACTGTTGCACGTATCAGAGCTGGAAATGGTCCAGAACTTCTTCACACACTTACCTATCGACAATTAGGGCACACAGCTGTTGATCCAGCCGCTTATCGCCCCGATGGTGAAGCAGATAACATGGTTAATAACAATGATCCAATTTCACGCCTACGTGACACGTTGACTCAGGCAGGGATTACACACAAAACAATGGACACGCTGCACCAGCAGGCGCAGGATGAAATGCGTGAGGCACTTGCTGAGGCAACCGCAACACCATGGCCTGAAGATGACACTGTATTTGAAGATGTTCAAGACATTGGCAGCCCTGCCAAGGAGGCATATTGATGGTTATGATGAGCTACTTGGAAGCTTCCCGACAAGCGGTGGCAAAATCTATGCGGGAAGACAACAGGGTTTGGTGTATAGGCGAGGACCTGGGTCGAGGTGGTGTCTTTGGTCAATATAAAGGTTTAGCAGAAGAATTTGGTGCTGAACGAATCTCTGACGCCCCTATTTCTGAAAATTGCATTATGGGCGCTGCATTAGGTGCGGCAATGATTGGCACACGACCCATAGTGGAAATGCGTTTTTCTGATTTTGCCCTATGCGCCATTGATGAACTCGTCAATCAGGCGGCCAAGGCACGTTTTATGTTTGGCGGTCAATCACGCGCACCGATGGTGATTCGAGAACCCATCGGCATGTCACGTTCATCAGCCGCACAACATTCCCAGTCACTTGAGAGTTGGTACACACATATTCCCGGATTGGTAGTGGCCTGCCCATCTTCACCTCAAGATAATTTCAGTTTGCTAAGTGCAGCAATCGCTTGCGATGACCCTGTTGTTTATATGGAGCACAAAGATTATTGGGCCTTGGAAGGCGAGGTTGATATCGACGCAAAACCTGTGGAACTGGGTGCAGCCAATCGATTGTGTGAAGGGGATGATATAACTATCGTAAGTTGGTCAGGATGTGTTCATGAATCTCACCAAGCTGCAAAAATGCTGGAAAAAAACAACATAAGCGCTGAAGTAATCGATCTACGCTGCCTTTGGCCCTGGGATAAAACCATGGTTCTAAACAGCGTTAGGCATACGGGTCGTCTCATTGTTGCCCATGAGGCGGTTGCTGTTAGTGGTTTTGGTGCTGAAGTTGTTGCAACCGTAGCAGAACACATCGGCACTACACTAAAGTCACCACCTGTGAGAATGGGTTCACCTCGATCATTAATCGCCTATGCGCCCAATCTGGAGAATCAACTTAAAATTACTGCAAATATGATCTTTGAAACTGCAAAAAAATTAGTTAGGAATGAGGCGAAATGAACACGAGTACAACAATACAAATAACTGGCGGTGAAGCAATTGCACGATCACTACAAGCTTGTGGTGCCGACGTCATGTTCGGTATGGGCGGATTTCAACTGCTACCCTTTTATGATGCAATCAGGCGATTAAAATTAAACCATACGCTTATCAATGATGAACGCTGTGGTGTATTTGCGGCCGATGCCTGGGCAAAAATTACTGGCCGGGTGGGAATCGTTGACGCAACGCTGGGGCCTGGCGCTACAAACCTTGTGACAGGACTGGTTGAAGCCCTCAATGCAGGTACTGCAATGGTCGCAATTGTCGCAGATTCTCACCGCGATTATTCCTGGAAAAACATGACCCAAGAGACCTCTCAAGTTGAAATATTGCGACCCGCCTGCAAAGAACTGATCCGAGTGGAAGCGATCAAACGCATACCTGAGTTAGTCAAACGTGCATTTACTGTGGCAACCAGTGGTAGACCAGGTCCAATTGTGCTGGTTGTTCCTGAGGACATCAGTCATGACACCTACGCGTTTAATACAAGTGAATTTATCGTGTCAAAGGACAGATATTGTGTTCCTGGCTTACGCTGCCGCCCCGCTGCAAATGACTTTTCACGAGTAGTCGAATTACTTCGACAAGCACAGCGGCCTTTGATTTTAGCAGGGGGTGGAGTACATATTTCCGGGGCTGCCAGACAATTACAGGCATTCGCGGAACTGACCAATATCCCTGTTGCTCACACGATGACGGGCAAGGGTGCGATTGCCTGCACTCATCCGCTCAGTGTAGGCTTATTTGGCCGTTATGATCGCATTGCCAATGAGCTGATAGAGAAATCTGACTGCCTGTTAGTCATTGGGTGCAAGCTTGGAGAGATCGCCACTAAACGCTATACCGTACCCTCCACTGCCAAAAACATCATTCATCTGGATATTGTAGCGGAAGAGTTTGAGCGCACCCTACTGGCACAATACCGTTTGTGGGGTGATGCAAAAGCAACTATAGAGGATTTAATTAAGGCACTTACCAGTGATTGTGAGCAACAACGTGAGCGCCGAGCTGCCTATTGCGTAGAAATACAAGCTGCAATGAAGCACTGGTATGAGTCAGTAAACAAACGCCTTAATTCCAGTGAAATACCTATTAATATGGCCAGGCTAATGCACGAAATAAGCGATAACCTGCCTGATGATGGATTGCTGGTCGCCGATGGTGGCTTTGCTGCTCACTGGGGAGGTTTAATATTCGATACTAAATTACCGGGTCGATTTTTCGTTCCTGATCGTGGCTTTGCTTCAATTGGTTACGGCTTGCCTGGTGCTATGGGCGTGCAATTGGCTGCGCCTGATCGCAAGGTCGTCTCTGTCACCGGCGATGGCGGTTTTAATATGGTCGCAGGGGAACTGGAAACAGCTATTCGTCTGGGACTTGGTTTTACACTGGTAATAGTTAACAACGCCGCTTCAGGTTATGTAAAAGCCTTGCAACATCTAATGTATGGTGAAGGTAATTATCAATCGAGCGATCTGACAGAAATAAATTATGCTGAAATTGCCTCTGCCTATGGCTGCCAAGGCATCAGAGTGGAAAACCCGAAAGAAATATCAATTGCCTTAGCGGCTGGAATGGCTGAAACCAACCGGCCCACTATTCTTGATGTTGTGGTAACCCGAGACCCTGCACAAATGTTACCCGCAGTTGATAATCGAACCGTAAAGATCAAGAAAGGTGATCGAGTAGCGTAAGTAATTCGTTCGATTCTGAATTGTCAGAATCGATGAATAAATAAGTTGAATTAATCTTTAAATGAGAAAACTACAAATCCTTCTGCAATAACTGCAGAAATAAAATGAGGGAATCAAAATGAAAAATCTGATCAGTTCACTTCTGATGAGTGCAGCGATAACACTGGCTTCTTTCAGTTCAGCCACAGCTGACGATGTCCGGCTTAAAATGGGTTCAACCTACCCGTCAAAACTGGTCCAGTTGGGTTCGCTGGGTAAAGAATTAGAAAAGAATTTAAACACTATGTCAGGAGGCAGCATTAAAGTTAAATTCTATGAGCCGGGTGCCCTGGTACCAGCACTGGAACTGTTTGATGCGATTAAATCAGGTGCAGTGGATGCAGGTTGGTCAGCGCCAGGTTATTGGGCAGGAAAAGAACCCGCTGTTACTTTGTTCACAACGGTGCCTTTCGGCCCATCTGCGGGTGAATATCTGGGATGGATTTACTACGGTGGTGGCGAAGAAATGATGCAAGAAATTTACGCTGCTCATGACATACATGTGATGATTTGCGGTATTATTTCACCCGAAGCGTCAGGTTGGTTCCGTAAACCCATCGAATCACTTGAAGACCTGAAAGGCTTAAAAATGCGCTTCTTTGGCATGGGTGCAAAAGTGATGCAAAAGCTGGGAGTTGACACCCAATTATTGGCTGCTGCAGACATTTATCCAGCACTTGAACGCGGCACCATTGATGCGACTGAATTTTCGATGCCTGCAATTGATTTGAAGCTGGGTTTTTATCAGGTTGCCAAACACTACTACTTTCCCGGTTGGCATCAGCAATCAACTCTATTGGAAATGATGATCAACAAAAAGAAATGGGATGCAATGGATGAGCAGCAACAGAGCATCATCAAAACAGCATGCCGTGCCAATGTTGCCACCGGCTTGGCAGAGGGCGAAGCTATTCAGGGCAAAGCAATAAAAGAGTTACAGGAAAAAGGCGTTATACTTCACAAATGGTCACCTGAAATGCTTGATGTCTTTAAGGAGAAATGGGACGAAGTGGTTGCCGAGGAAAGTGCCGCCGATGCTAAATTCAAGCTTGCCTGGGATTCACTGCAGGCATTTCGAGCCGAGTACTCAGTTTGGAAAGACTACGGTTATTTGAAATAAGCTGTCAGGAGACGAGACTGCAGCCCGATTTTATAATCGGGCTGTTTTTTATTTGTTAGGCAAATAAAGCCCGGGATTCACTGATATCTATGCGGACACTATTAAATCTGAGCAATATTATCGATCGATTGCTGACCACTGTGGCGAAAATCGGAATGTGGTGTGTGTTGCTACTAATTTTGGTTGTTTGTTACGATGTTGCCAGCCGGTATTTTGGCGTTCCAAAACCCTTCGGTCTAAACTCTACAAAAGTTCAGGAAACTGAATACTGGTTACATACCTACCTGTTCGCCACGATGATCGGTTACGGCTATCTGAAACAATCCCACGTTCGCATCGATCTTCTGCGTGAACGATTTTCTACAAAAGTTAAACTGATTATTGAAATTTTAGGGATTTGCCTGTTTTTATTACCTTTTATTTCCGTTTCGATCTATTACACAAGTCGCTACGCCTACAGTTCATATTTGGAAGGCGAGATTTCTAAATCACTTATTGGCTTGCCTTACAGTTGGTTATTAAAATCAGCGCTGACACTACTGTTTGTTCTACTTGGGTTAGCGGCAATTTCACAAATGATAAAGTCACTAGCCGCACTCGGTGGGCATCTGTCCGCAGAACAACGAGCGCAGATTACAGGGGATTGAGTCTAAATGGGTATTGAAGAAATTCTCCCTCTTGCCATGTTCGGCGCACTTGGCCTGCTGTTGTTTTCAGGCTATCCGGTTGCATTTATAATGGGTGGAATAGGTCTTACCTTCGCTCTAATTGCGATGTGGATTGATCCTTTCCTATTCGATTGGCCACAGTTTGGCGCTATTCCCTCGCGAATTTACGGATCTGTTGCAGAGAATCTATTGTTAACAGCTATCCCGATGTTTATTTTTATGGGGACGATGCTGGAGCGATCCGGTATTGCCCGGGACCTGCTGAATTGCCTGCAGGTGTTACTTCGTCGTGTTCCAGGTGGACTGGCACTGGCGGTCACATTAATGGGAACAATTCTGGCAGCTACCACAGGTATCATTGGCGCTTCTGTTGTAATGATGACACTACTGGCCTTACCTGTAATGACAGAAAGGGGCTATGATCCGCGTCTTTCCACGGGCACAATCGCAGCGTCCGGAACATTGGGTATTCTTATTCCACCATCAATTATGTTGGTGATCATGGCCGACTTGCTTGGCCGCTCGGTTGGAAACCTGTTTGTTGCGGCAGTTTTCCCCGGACTTATTCTGGCGAGTCTGTACCTACTTTATATCGTTATTCGGTGCAGTATTAACCCGAAACTGGCGCCTCGATTGGGAAAAGATGTTGGTCCTAGCACAATGGCAGCCATTTTTATCATGGTTTTGCGTTCATTTTTCCCACCCGTTCTATTGATTACTGCAGTATTAGGTTCAATTCTCGGTGGATTGGCAACCCCAACCGAAGCAGCAGGGGTCGGTGCTCTGGGTGCGATACTACTAGGAATACTGAATCTTCTGATCCTACCATCCTTAGGTGTTGAGGAAATGAATTTGCAATCCGCAAACACAACACCTGATGAAAACCTTAAGGCTATTCGTTTTAGCGACAGACTAAGTGACTTTAAAAAAGTATTACTGGACGTTATGCACTCAACGTCGCTAACCAATGCGATGCTTTTTGGTATATTTGTAGGCGCCACCCTGTTCTCCTTTGTATTTCGCTCTCTTGGCGGTGATGAGATCGTCGTCGAATTGGTAGAGTCGATGGGATTGGGATCATGGGGCATGTTATATTTGTTAATGGGCATAGTATTTTTTCTGGGATTCTTCTTTGATTGGATTGAAATTACATTGATCGTACTACCAGTATTTGCTCCAATCATTGAGCTTTTAGATTTTGGCAGTCACGTTTTACCAAACGAGATGGTCTATTGGTTCGCAATTCTCTTAGCCGTTAATTTACAGACCTCGTTCCTCACCCCGCCTTTTGGATTTGCTTTATTTTATATGAAAGCGGTAGCTCCAAAATCAATCAAAATCCAACAGATCTATGTTGGTATCATTCCCTTTGTGCTGCTTCAGCTAATTGGCCTCGCATTAGTAATGGCCATCCCGGAAATCGCGCTATGGCTACCTAGACAGTTGTTGAATTGACACTAAACGTTATACTCTTGAATTAACGAAATCAGGATATAGAGTAGATTAAATTTCATTTTTCGCTTGCCAACAGGCTGCAATTTCAACTGGATTATTTATAACTTTGAAATGTTGATCTAAGAACCATCATGACAGTCAAACTTAATGACAAATTTGATGTTTACAAGGATCGTATATTCATCTCAGGCACTCAGGCAATAGTTCGGTTGTGTCTGATGCAAGCAGAGCTTGACCGTCGGGCAGGGCTTAACACCGCTGGTTATGTCAGTGGCTATCGAGGGTCACCACTTGGCGGGCTTGATCAACAATTTTTACGGGCACAGAAGTTCCTGGAAGCGGCCAATATAGTATTCGAACCCGGCCTCAATGAAGACCTGTCAGCAACTGCAATATGGGGAACTCAGCAAGCGCAAATGCGCGGAGAAGGCATTTTCGATGGCGTTTTTAGCGTGTGGTATGGCAAGGGACCAGGAGTGGATCGCAGTGGTGATGTTTTTCGTCATGCCAATTTAGCAGGTACCTCACCGTTCGGTGGCGTTCTGGTATTAATGGGAGACGACCACACCTGCGAAAGTTCCACCACCTGCCACCAAAGTGAGTATGCATTGATGGATGCAATGATACCTATACTCAGTCCTGCAAATGCACAGGAAATTATCGATTTCGGTTTACACGGTTGGGCATTATCACGATTTGCAGGTGTTTGGTGCGGTCTCAAATGTGTCAAGGATAATGTCGAATCAACCGCTTCATTAGACTCGAATCTTTTGCAATTTGAGTCAACAAAACCGCATCTTGCTGATAGTCCTGAAGGTGGGCTTGATATACGTCCGAATGACCCTCCATTGGCCCAAGAAGCGCGTCTGCACCAACATAAGCTTCGGGCCGTACTGGCGTACGCCCAGACCAATAAGCTGGACAAAGTCATGATTGGAGGAAGCAGTCATCGACGGGTTGGTATCGTCAGTACTGGCAAGTCTTTTATGGATACTCTACAGGCATTGAGCGAATTGGGCCTGAACGAAAAACGTTGTAATAAGCTCGGTCTGGAACTTTATAAGGTGGCAATGCCCTGGCCTCTGGAGCCGATGGGTATAACAAAATTTGCACAAGAATTTAAGCTTATTATCGTTGTCGAGGAAAAGCGGGGGTTGATAGAAGGCCAATTAAAGCAGGTTCTTTATGGCAATCCAAGCGTACCAGTTATTATTGGCAAGAGAGATGAATCCGGCCAAGTGCTGTTTCAATCAGAAGCCGCGTTAAATCCTGTACAGATTGCAGAGGTTATTGGTTTACGTCTATCGCAGCTAACTAATGATACGCAGTTACATCAGCGAACCCGATCGATTACCCATCTACTTAATACCGAACGAGATGAACTGGAAACGCAAAAAAAACCCTATTTTTGTGCCGGTTGCCCTCACAACTCATCAACAGTTATTCCACAAGGCTCTCGGGGTTATGCGGGCATTGGCTGTCATTGGATGGTTCAGTCCATGGATCGTGGCGTTGAAGGTTACACACATATGGGGGGTGAAGGTGCTAATTGGATTGGTGAATCGAAGTTTTCCACACGAAAACATATTTTTCAACAGATCGGTGATGGTACATTCAATCACTCAGGCATCATGGCGATTCGTGCAGCAACCGCTGCGGGCACTAACATCACCTTCAAACTTCTTTACAACGACGCAGTAGCGATGACCGGGGGCCAACCTAATGATGGTGGACTGGATGTTTATGCGATTGCCAATGAAGTTTCTTCTTTACCTATTAAAAAACTGGTCGTGGTTAGCGACAACCCAGATAATCTAAAGACAGCGCTATTACCAGAGGGCAGCCGCATTGAGCATCGTGATCAACTAATCAGTATTCAGAAATATCTGGCAAAAATCGATGGCGTCACCGTGTTAATTTACGAGCAAACCTGTGCTGCCGAAAAGCGCCGACGTCGCAAGCGTGGAGTGATGGAAGATCCAGCTCGCAGGGTATTCATCAATGCAACAGTTTGTGAGGGTTGCGGAGACTGTGGTGTGCAATCCAATTGTGTTGCCATAGTTCCGCTGGAAACCGAATTTGGTCGAAAGAGGAAGATTGATCAATCAATCTGCAACAAGGATTTTTCGTGTGTGAATGGATTTTGCCCGAGCTTCGTCACTGTTGAAGGCGGAAAATTGAGGGTGCCAACGCAACACGCCGCTCAGGCTCCCAATGTGCCTGAACCCATTAATAAGCGCAATCTGGAGAAAAACTATTCCATAGTCGTAGCAGGTATAGGTGGCACGGGTGTAGTAACGATTGCTGCATTATTGGGTATGGCTGCACACATAGAGAATCACGGTTGTGGTATTATCGATATGGCTGGGCTTGCGCAAAAAGGAGGCGCTGTGGTGTCTCACATTAAACTTGCTGAGACACCCGACGATATCAAAGCCATCCGTATAGCAGCCGGTGGTGCCGATCTTATATTAGGCTGTGATCTGTTGGTCAGTGCAGATCAAACAGTTACACGAACGCTTGATAAATGCAAAAGTCATATCATCGCCAACGTAAATACAATGATGCCCGGTGATTTCACACGAAACCCCGACCTACAATTACCCGTTAACCTGATGCAAAAACGATTGAGTAACGGGCTACCAACAAGTGCTGTGTTTTTTGTAGATGCCACTCGCTGGGCCACCGCTTTAATGGGCGACAGCATTGCCGTTAACCTGTTTATTCTCGGTGTGGCTTATCAACGTGGCCTGATTCCCTTATCCAACAATGCGATCAATCGCGCGATTGAGCTGAACGACATAGCCGTAGACTTTAACAAAGAGGCTTTCGCATGGGGAAGGCTGTGGGCACACGATGCAACCAAAATACAAACGCGGTTCGATAATACTGATACGGATAAAATACCTCAGACTCTGAATCAACTCGTCGCATTGAACGCTTCATTTTTGTCCGAGTATCAGAATACTGCCTATGCACAACGATTTCAGGCACTGATCGATCGCGTTAATGCAGTAGATACGGACCCCGGGCATGCGTTAACCAGGGCAGTTGCCGAAAATGCATTCAAGCTGATGGCTTATAAGGATGAATATGAAGTTGCTCGCCTCTATAGCAACGGGCTCTTTGAGAAAACAATACAAGAGCAGTTCGATGGCCACTATAGATTAAACTTTCACCTTGCACCTCCTTTGCTTTCACGACCGGACCCGGAATCAGGAATGGTTGGAAAACGGACGTTTGGACCTTGGGTATTGACACTGTTTCGATTTATTGTACCGTTCAGAGGGCTGCGAGGAACATTATTTGATCCATTTGGATATACCCCTGAACGAAAAACAGAAAGAGCATTAATTGCTGAATATTTCGCATTAATCGAAGATATAATATCTCATATGGATCAGAATGATTATCAATGCGCGGTAGATTTGGCACGTCTACCAAAAATAGTCAGAGGGTTTGGACACGTTAAGACTCGCAATATTGAAATTTTCAGGGTGCGTACACAGGAATTGATAAAGTTACTGCGGTATGGCCCTGCACAGGGAAAAGTTGCATAGCAGCCTGTTGAAAAACCTTCTGACGGCAATATGCCAACAAAATTTTCTCTACAATTCAAAAGTCATAATTGCTATTGCTATAATACAATTCGTAAACAATCCTATCGCAAGCGTAAAAAGCTTGCAAAACGCGGCTTTCCCTTGCTGCTTGTGCCATAGTATTTATAAGTAATTATTGAACCTAACGCTGGTGGGAACTGCCTTTGTTGATCGGTAAACCCTGTTCCAATTCGAAACTGAATACCTTGCCTTGTTTCAACCAGAATTGCGCCCATCAATCCGCTGTATTTTCCTTTGCCAGGAAGGTGTCGTATCACCCTGGCTTCCGCATCCGCCCATTTTTTTAATTTTATCAAATCTTTACTACGCCTCCCTTCATAAAGCGCATCTTTACGCTGAAGCATCAAACCCTCTCCTCCAGCAGCAACTACTTTATCGAGCTGAGACATCAGTTGATGTTTATTAACAACTGGCCATTGCTCAACCAAATAGAGATACCTGGAGACAGATTCCTCAACAATTAATGTGAGTTTTTTGTAACGCGTTAAGAAGTCACCCGGATCTTTTGGAAGATCAAAGACCCTATAGCTTACTTTCTGCCAACGATTTTTATCTTTACTTTTCTGCCTGACAATACCCGACAACAGATCAAATTGACCACGTGCTATCCAAAGCTCACCATCAAGCGGCAATTCACCAAAATCTTTGCTAAACCACTGTGGGGCTTCAAAGCGAATTCCCTGGCGTGAAATAAGTTGCTTACCGTCCCAATAGGCGCGAACACCATCAAGTTTCTCACTGATTAAATAGTCAGATAGCTCAATGTTTTCACTATATACATTGGCGAGTTTCAATGCAGGTGGGATGTTTTGTTCGGCGCAGAGTCCAACTTCAAAAAAAAGAATAAGATATAGTGCTAAGGTAGGTAGACTGGCTTTGTGAATCATCACGATTACACTCCTTGTATTCGAATAACAGACTCAAACTATATCAAATTATCCAAAGTGTTCAAAGCACTTTTATAAAACTGTTGCCTTAATGCTTAGCTTGACGGACAATAAATGATCGATGGATTTACCTTAGGATGAGTGCTTTAAGCATTCATTAATCGCATGTCAGAAATCAATAGCAAAAAGATAATAATCGATGGCCTTTGGACTAATAACGCCGGGTTGGTTCAGCTACTGGGTTTATGTCCATTATTGGCAGTGAGTAATACAGCTATCAACGGCCTTGGACTCGGTCTGGCAACAACACTAACCTTAATTGCATCAAATTCCACCGTATCGATAATACGTAATTGGGTAAAACCAGAAATCCGCATTCCTGTTTTTGTTCTGATAATCGCTACTATAGTTACCACTATAGAACTCTGTATGAATGCCTGGCTACATGAGTTGTACCTTATACTGGGTATCTTCATTCCTCTCATTGTGACAAATTGCGCAATCATAGGCCGAGCGGAGGCATTTGCTTCTCGTAACAGCCTAAAAGCCGCATCGTTGGATGGTTTAGCTATGGGAGCTGGATTCATCTCAGTGCTGGTTATATTGGGTTCATTGCGTGAAATGGTAGGCAGCGGCACTCTGTTAGCTAACGCTCATTTAATGTTCGGAGAAAGCGCGCGCAGCTGGACTATTTCTTTCAGTACTGATTATCCGGGTTTGTTAGTCGCTGTTTTACCACCCGGCGCTTTTTTTGGGCTTGGTTTGTTGGTCGCACTAAAAAACATCATCGACAAACGCATTCAGCGCAAAACAACTCAGCCTGTACCTATTAATGCTATACCCACTGAAGCGGTTTAACTGAAATTTATATGCTGCTTTCTCAAGCTCGATTTGAGCTGCGCTCATTTAAAACACAATGAGCCAACTTGTTTAGTATACTTATCTTACAAAATGGATAACCACCTTTATATTTGCCATTATTAATATAGGTTTTAAAGAGAGATCACACTAACGAGTGGCACTAGCATGCCGCTAATCTACATATGCTAAAAGAAACCGAGCAATCCGAGCTAATCAATACGCTTGACAAGCAAAGGTCAATTCAGGAAATTGAAATTCAAACCCGCCAAAAAGCGGCAGTACTTATACCCATTATGAGAATTGCATCACAGTGGGAGGTATTGTTTATTCGTCGGACTGAAAGACAAGGAGATCAGCATAGTGGTCAAGTCGCTTTCCCGGGCGGAAAGTTTGAACCGAACGACGCGGATATCGAATTCACCGCGATACGAGAGGCTAATGAAGAAATAGGTCTCGATACTCAAAAACTGGATTTACTCGGTTCGTTATCGCCCTACCATACGGTAACAAATTACAAGATATACCCGTTTGTAGGCATTATTCCTTGGCCGGTGAAGTTAACCCGACAAAAATCTGAAGTTGCCCGAATTTTTACAATCCCATTAAATTGGCTAAAAAACAGTCAGAATTATAGATTGAAAAAACAAAAATTTACTTCAGATTTCGGCATGCGTCCAGAATCCGTTGTGCACTATAACCAGTATAGCGGAGAATTATTGTGGGGCGCCACCGCACAAATAACACTCGCCTTATTAAAGGCCATAGATAATCGGCAATTCTGCCTTAGCTAGCGGCCTGTTGAAAATCCTTTCATAATGAAGCAATCGCTTTACGCATTCGATCTACAACCTCCTGTAAGGTAGACAAAGGGCATGCAAAATTAAGCCGAACATAATTATCCAATCCGAAGCCTGCACCAGCAGATAGACCAACACCGAATTTTTCAAATAATTCAGCTGCATTATCAATCAATAGACCATCCGTATTAATCCAGGCCAGATAAGTAGCCTGCATCGGAGACATTTCCAGACCCTTCATCTGTCCAATCTCCTTCACTAAATACGTGTAGTTCACCCTAAGCTGCTTGAGCATTTGTTGATGCCAGCCTCCCCCTTCGGAATAAGCGGCTTCAAGTACGGTATAGGCCAAAGTTGGAATCATAGGTAGAACCGAAGCACATGCCGCCGAGAATTGTTTACGTTTTTGGGGGTTTGAAATAATAGCAAATGAGCAATTGAGTCCAGCCAGATTGAATGTCTTGCTCGGCGACATCAAGGTTATCAAATTATTCTGACTTTCAGGTGATGCGATGGCTGACGGGATATGCCGCTTCTCCTTATCCAGTATCAAACCACAGTGAATTTCATCAGAAACAATTGTCAAATTATGTTGATCGCATAATTCACACATCTTTCTAGTTTCTTCTTCAGTAAATAAAGTGCCTGTAGGGTTATGTGGAGAACAAAGTAACATCAAGCTGGATTTATTGCTTATGGCCGCTTCCAACGCAGCAAAATCATAGGTCCAACGACCCGTCACCTCACGTTTTAATGGAACCGCCTTAGCGACCTTGCCGGCCTTTGCTGGAACATGAAAAAAATGATGATAAATGGGTGTATTGAATAAAGCTTCATTGCCTGACGGACCATAAGCAACACACGCAGCCCACAAGCCAGGGACAACACCTGGGATCCAAACTAGCCATGACGGGTCGATAATCCAATCAAACTCATCCTTCAACATCTTGCACACTACTTCGGCGGTTTTATCAGTAGTTGTGGTATAACCATACAGCGGATGCTTAATTCTTTGTTCCAGCGCCTTTTGAACTGCATCTGCAACCGGGAAATCCATATCAGCAATCCACATCGGCAGGATATCTGTATCTTTATACTTGTCCCACTTTACACTTCCGGTATTTTTCCTTGATGGGGGTGAGTGAAAATCTGACATCATACGTTTACACCTTTAATTTTTTGTTAATAATTTTTGGGGAGTTGTCGCCATATAGACTTTTGCCTGAACAAATAGATAAAAATATTTTTATTTTGAATCTGTTTAGCCGATAATAATTTAAGTTTAAACGATTTGACTGTATTGTATGTTACAACTGGCACTACGCGCTTTTTCACAAATAGATATATTAATAAAATATGTTATTGGTGGTGGATTAGGTGCGATCACACAATTTTCTACACTTGCTCTATTGCACAAATATTTCAATATAGATGCGACAATTTCAAGTGCTATTGGGTTTGTTTTAGCAGTTATAGTCAATTACAGTTTTCAATATAAGTATACGTTTAAATCAGACCGTTCTCATAGGCTATTATTTCGTAGATTCACCATAGTAGCGCTCGCTGGGCTTTCGATAAATACATTCATATTCTGGATACTGCACCAACAAATTGGCCTGTATTATTTAGTCGCCCAGGCTGGCGCGACTGGCCTGGTATTCGGATTTAACTACTTGATGAACTATTATTATACATTTAGTCACACCCATTGATCTCGATCCATTCGTGCAACTTTCGCCAATTGTTCAACTGACGTAAATAGCGGCTCATATTGACATCTACAATACTCAATTCCTGCTGTAGTAACAAAAGCTATCCCTTAAGATCGCATTCGAGCAACTGACCGTGGACAATTGTGTCGCGATATCATCAGCTTCAGTGATATATAGGCTATCTTCAATTTATTTATTATTGCAGAAATGGAATTAAATTCACTAAGCGCAATCCGATAGTTGTAAAGCAATTAAAAGCTCGGGCAAAATTATTTCTGATAATATACTGTAAAAGCGCATGAAGCTGAATGCATATGACGAGTCCTCTATTCTTAATATTGACAGCAATAGGTGCAGCGATAATAACTGGCTGTGTCTATGAAGTATCTGGCTGCAATGACATCATTTGTTTTTCAGCTAGCGATAATACTTGCACGGGTGTCCATTGCGATGAACGCTTAGCATGTGAAGATGCAGCTCATATTCAGCAAAGAATGGCAAATATAGTTTCTCAAGCACGTAGCCATAGTCGACAATGCGGGGCAACAAAATATTCAGTAGCTAATACTGTATTCTGGAATAGTAAATTAGCATCTGCCGCAGAAGCCCATTCCAAGGATATGGCACAACATAACTTCCTCTCACATTTTGGTTCGGACGGATCAAGCGCTGAAGATCGTGTTCTTATTACGAACTATGCCTATGAAAAACTTGCAGAAAACATTGCAGGCGGGCACGAAACCTCTACCTCGGTTATAAACGCCTGGCTAAATAGCTCAGAACATTGCGCTAACCTGATGAACCCATCAATGCGGGAAATCGGTGCATATTGTAGCAAAAACCATCATTCTGATCATAAAACCTACTGGACACTGGTAATGGGTGCTCCCTTTATTAACAACCCGTCTCCTTAAAGCCGGCTAAAAAATTCATACCTGAAGATTTTTCTCTTAGAGAAGAACAACCGTTGCATTTCTCTGTCAATTAAAACCATACAACAGCCATCTTTCTTCAATTTACATTCGATAAACACTGCAGTAAATTCCTGGGACAACAGTTGACTCAAATCAGCAAAACAAGGACTACCCACCCATCGAGTTCTATTCTCAGACAGCCTCCTGGTGTAGAATGCCGGGCTTTTTACTCTAAGGTCGAACTATTGTGATCTCTACGGCTAACCTCACCATTCAGTTTGGTGCACATCCACTATTTGAAAACGTATCCGTTAAGTTCGGTGATGGAAATCGTTATGGACTCATCGGTGCCAATGGCAGCGGCAAATCTACATTCATGAAAATCCTCGGTGGGCAATTGGAGTCCACCCATGGTTCCGTCATGTTATCTCCCGATGAACGGCTGGCCATGCTACACCAGGACCAGTTCGCCTTTGAAACACATTCTGTGCTTGGTACAGTGATCATGGGTCACACCGAGCTTTGGAAAATCAGCTTGGAACGTGATCGTATTTATTCACTACCAGAAATGAGCGATGACGATGGCATGAAAGTGGCTGAGCTGGAAATCCAATTTGCCGAACTGGATGGTTATACGGCAGAATCCCGCGCCGGTGAGCTGCTCTTGGGTGTAGGTATTCCAGTAGAGCAGCATAATGGGTCCATGAGTGAAATAGCGCCTGGTTTTAAGCTTCGCGTGTTACTCGCTCAAGTACTATTTGCTGAACCCGACATCATGTTATTGGATGAACCTACAAACAACCTTGACATTAATACAATACGCTGGCTGGAGAATGTGCTCAATGAGCGCAACTGCACCATGATTATCATTTCTCATGATCGGCACTTTCTGAATAGTGTTTGCACCCATATGGCCGATCTGGATTACCGCGAATTAAGACTCTACCCCGGGAACTACGATGATTTTATGCTGGCTTCTACGCAGGCACGTGAGCGAATGTATGCCAACAATGAAAAGAAGAAGGCTCAAATTAAACAACTACAAGATTTTGTACAACGCTTCAGCGCCAACAAATCCAAAGCCCGCCAAGCAACTTCCCGACAAAAGAGAATAGATAAACTACAACTTGATGACATAAAACCATCCAGCCGACAAAATCCCTATATTCGTTTTGAACTTGAAAAGAAACTCTACCGAAACGCACTTGAGGTTGAGGCACTCAAAGTAGGATACAAAAAAGATACAGTATTGAAAGACCTTAATTTTATGGTCGAGGCAGAAGAGAAAATTGCCATCATCGGAGAAAATGGTATAGGTAAATCCACCTTACTCAAAGCACTTGTGGGGGAGGCTGTTACTCAGTCAGGCAGCATTAAATGGTCCGATAATGCTAAAATAGCCTACTTCGCACAAGATCATGCTGAGGATTTTTCAAGTAACTTGAATTTGTTTGACTGGATGGCACAATGGGCGCAGCCGGGTGATGACGAGCAAATAATTCGCGGCGTATTGGGTCGTTTACTATTCGGCAAGGATGATATCAAAAAGGCTGTAAACATCGTCTCTGGTGGAGAACAGGGTCGCTTATTATTCGGTAAGATGATGATGCAAAAAGCCAACGTACTCATTATGGATGAACCAACCAATCATTTGGACATGGAATCTATTGAGTCCTTGAATATGGCACTGGATCTGTATTCAGGAACCCTGATTTTTGTCAGTCATGACCGGGAATTTGTAAATTCACTGGCCAACCGGGTCATTGAATTAACGGGGCTAAACACCTTTAAGAACTTTAAGGGCGGTTATGATGAATATCTTTCAAGTCAAGGTGTTGATGTGTAAATATTACAAGATGCCGATATTACCAACATTCTTCCAGTGTAATTGTTGAGCCGGAAATCGTTTTTACGCCCGCCGAATTATAACCAAGGGAGCCGCATTCGTCGGATGCTTGGGTATTTTTTGGGGTCGCCGTTAATGTAAAACTGATGGCATCTGCAACGGAAACTGAGATATCGTAAGTAGCACTTTCTGATTCATAGCTGGTCGCAGCCGCTGCGCCATATCCCAATTCACCAATAACTGCAGTATAGGTATTGTTTTCAGAATGAAAGCGCACTTGTTTACCCGCTACTTCTATAAGCAATGCCTGCGCTTCTGTCCGCTTTGTTTTTAACACATAACTGCTGTAGCTAGGGATTGCCACTGCTGTCAAGATACCAACTATCACAATAGCAATAAGCAGCTCTATAAAGGTAAATCCTAAATTTTTTCTCATCTATACATTCCTGTTTTAACCAAACTCAAGCATTTATAGAAATTAGTGAACTTGCTTCCAGTAAATTCTTTTTACGGTTTGTGAAACAGATCCAACGTTTTCCACGCCAACATAAACATCAACATTGCCACCATCTGGTGGAAATACCAGCGAAGGAGAACTGGAAATTCCATGACCGCTGATTTCACTTGAGCGATCATCTTTTGTTAAGGTAGATTCATCCAGCGCATTATTATCAGAAGCCGGGGTGGCATCATCCAAATTCATCACATAATAGCGAGCGGTAGCAACACTTGATGATCCACAGGAGGTGGATGTTGAAGCCACTGGCTGATAGGTTGTAAAACGCAACTTGTTATCAAATACCAACAACTCAGACAGACTTTTCTCAGCAGCACGCAACTTCATTTTCCATCCTTTAGCCAGCGCCAGCGCTGCACGTTCCGCCTGTGTATCACCACCCTCCATTACAAGATTGTTTGTTACATCATACAAGTCTGAAAAGTCTAAAGAGCTGCTCAGTGGGTTATCAACCGGATCACGGATCATTAACACCCAGTCTTGCACTGTGGTATCCAGTGGATGCGCCCTATTTCCAGAGCCTATGGTAATTGCCAGGTGTTCCTTACCTTTTTCACGGATAAGTGCTACCACGGGTGGGTAATAAAAACGGAGATTGCCAGAACTGCCAAAATCACCAATTTCATCGACTGATACATTCGAATTGAAGTTTATAGTTGGCTTTCCATCACCACCTACCGCTTCTTCAAAAATTATACGCCAAATCTTTCCACCCATATCGCCAACATACAGATGATCTGCATAACCATTTCCATTTAAGTCAATAGCGGTAATGTCTGATGCAATACTGTATTCCATGTCATCTTCATCAAAGTGAGGTGCATTGTCTCCGACCGACCATAAGAGTGATCCTGTATCCGCATCGACAACATATATACGATTACCTATACCAGAAGAACGACTGGTTTTCGAATCTTCAGCCGTATCGTAACCACCACCAAAAATCAGAGCCTTTTTTGCACTACCAGAGGATCGAACGGTCGTTAATAACATGCGTGACCATGTTTGCCCCATATCGGTGAAGTCACCAGAGCCTCCTGATAGTTTCCATAAAAGCTTTGGATCTGCTTTATCTGATATATCCAGCGCATAATAATGATTGCCTCCTCGGCGCATTCCAAAATACAAGACGGCTTTTTCTCCCGAATCGATAACGTGATCACCATCACTGTCATCATGCCTTAAGACTAAACTGCCATCCAGGCCATAGATATGGGCACCAGTAGAAAGATTAGACTTAATGTCCTGCAGGTTAGGTAGTAGTTCCTGAGGTATAAAGGCAAACAGCTCTTCTCCTCCAGAGTAGTCATTAAGTACCTTTGGCGTATTGGCATTGACGGCGTGTAGAAAGCCTTGATTGCCCATGGTGAATAGCACTTCTCCTGTCGCATAATTAGCTACAACGGGTTTGCTGTGAAGTAGGTCTGTCATGGTTGCGGTTTGTACCCAATCCAGCAAAACTGTACGTGCGGTTGCATCGGGTACTGACAACATGGTTTCAGTTACTGATGTATTTAACGTCTCAAGCCGGTGTTCCCCTCCTAAGGTGTTTAACTCAACATTGACTGGATCCGTCAATCCAGTGTAGGTATAAAGCGTTCTCCCTCCGGATGATAACTTTTGCGATAAACCACCTTGAGTGATAACACCACCATCTGGAGCATTTGACCAGAAGCTACGGGCATTGGGCAAAAAATTTCCATCAACACCAAGTACGTCATTCCCGTTTGTATCTTTTAGTCCGTCATCCAAAAAATAACCTTTTATATTCCCATTCCACGTACGGTTGTCCCTGGGTGTGAAAAGATTAATAAAAGCTCGGTTGTCACTAGAGAACGTATTACTTTTAACACCGATAGAGAAACCTGAAAAGTCATCGATCTGACCAGAAATTGCATTAATAATACTGGTTAGGGAATCAGACAGTGTTTGATAGTTGGTCGCTTCAAAAAACTGACCTCCTCCTTTATTGGCCAATTTTTTCAGAAAATTCTTGCCTTTAATCGCATCACCACCAACCAGACCAAACCCTACTGTGTACGTACTTACATTACTTGGACTCAATCCAGCTATCTGGTCAGTGTTGTTCAATAATTCAACAACATCAGATACACAATTACCATAGGTATGTGATGAATCACCAAAAATACTTAGACTCACATCCTCACATTCTGCAGTACTGGCGTATCCAAGCATACTCTTTGCTTCATTTGCACCTGTACGCCGAGTTGGAATACCGTCGGATAAAAGTATAATGTAATTACCCTGACAGGCAGAACCTATAGGACTTATATAGTTGGGAGGTACCCAACTTCCCACATAATAATCACAGCGATCGAATGCTGATGTTACAACATCCGGCCCTTGCACCAACGCCACAGGACACTGCCACTCGTTACATCCACCGCCTTCACCCTGTGAGCTGGGAATTGGATCTACACACACTTCACCGCCTGGACAATACGGACTGGGTGTATAAGTATATGAGGGGTTATACACACATGAGCCTGCCTTTACTTCTAAGCCTGAACAACCATCACTAAGGGCAGCATTATACTTCTTATAATTTTTACAACTGGAGGTTTTAGGATTAGGTCCAGTGGATCCTGGTAAATAGGCGTCGTGTGGAATATAGGTGTAGGGATTAGGCGCAAATGACTCACCACCTGAATACCGCCCAGATACTGAATCCCAAACAGGTGGTTCAGTATCTGGCGGCCATGCTGTGTCTTCATACCAGACTTTTTCACCGCGAAAATACCGCCCCGCCTCAACCATTGAAGCTAAGTAATTGGTTTTCCCCCAAGTTCCGCTATTGTCAACAATAGACTTTATTACCTGCTCAACTGTAGTTGCAGGGGGGATGTTTGGATCAATCAAGCTGGCATCCATATTCAGATCAGTAATTGGCCACCTGATACCACTTGTATCGTTGTTAAAGAAAAGTACGCCTGCGTTGATTTTACCTGTATTATTGGACAGTACATCTGCTAAAACAGAGCGTAAAATCATGATTTTGCTATCATCCCAGTCAGACACAGAATTTCCATCTGTGCCATATTCCATACTGTTGGATATATCAATCACAAATAGTACATTTGGCGCACCCACTGCACCTGAGCCAGCACCATAGACTTCAATATCGTCAGCAAAAGAGGAAGAATAACTTAAAAACCCAAAGTACACTGTCAGTAGCAGTGTGCGCGACAATATCATAAAAATTTTAAGGGGTGATTTCATTGCAAACATATTCTCTAAACGGGTTCGCTAACAACTGCGAAAAACCGCACCCTCTTTGACAACCTTGGCCTATATTGGGTACATTTAACTTCTTGTTAGCGAAAATTTAGTAGAAAATCGCGCAAGACGCATGCCGAAAGCAGCATTAGTGATCGCTGTTTTTAATCAACTTATATTTGAATATGAAAATACAGGTGTTTTTTGCACTAATGCCAGATTAATTAATACTTATAGTTTTCAAAGCACAGTGTTAAGCCGGACAGTTTCCCTGCCTGCCAGAGACCGGGCGAATCAAATAGCCTCTTTGCTGATGATGTGTATTAACGTTGCTATTGGCAATAGTTGCTAATCCATGCACATCAAATATTTGAGCTGCAAGTTTCGGTGCGGATTCATCTGCACTCAAACTATTACCCACCAAAACATTATCCTCACCGCAATACTGCATTGAAACTTGAGCTTCAATATCAACTTTGGTTTGATCATATTCAGTATAACGTGGCTGCGTAACAGCCGGGGGATTATGTAATGGCACCAGAGGTGTATTGAGTAAGAGTTCGTCAGTATTCCATACACTTTTTATTGCCGACTCAGAAGCTTGAAACCCTATTGATCGCTGTTGCATATTTGAGGAAATTATTTCGTTTGTATTACTGCCCGCCAGATTTGAAAGGCCAAGCACGGTTATCGCAATCAAAAGTAACATACTGATCAGCAAAGCCGCACCCTTCTGGTTACTTTGAGAATTTCCTTTCCCTACAACTTTATGAATATTTGATGTCTCAATAATCATGATGCTTTATTCCTGATGTTCACAGTCGCCCGAAAAACCTGTCTACCAAATAAATCGTTAGTGGCCTTTGAACCATCCAATACGTAGTAAGTTTTGCTATACGTTTTGTCCTTCACAGGGCTATCGGTCACGACCAGAATACCAATTTGAATGCTCGTTATATCAAATGCATTCGGTATTTCTGCGTGTCGAACGAATTGCTCAACTACACCATTTTTGTCAACATCTATGCCATATAGAATCTGAAACGCTTCTATATTATCTGCCACAGGAATAGGGGTTGAACTCGCTATTGAACCACTGCACATAATTTGTTTTGCCGCTACATCCAGAAAATACGAATTAACAGCGATCCCAGGCTCAGGAGCCGATGCAGTACTGGTGCCGGTACAATCGATTGTTGACTCTGCACGTACAGCAATACGGGTTGTTCCACTTTTTGCTAAATCTACGGCCATAATTTCTTTATCAGATGAATACCCGGCTTGGCGTATAGCAGATTGTAGGACAAACACAGCCTGTCTACCGTTTTCCTGCATACTTCGAAGGCCATCACTGTATTTTGTTGATTTATTACTGGCTATAAATATACTGATAACCCCTGCTATAATGAATAAACCCAGCACCATTGCGATCATCAACTCAATTAATGACAATCCTTTTTGCGTGGAAATAGCAGAATAGCCGCGAACAGGTGATGAATTTATCATGGTAATACACGCATGGTTACTTGTTTTTGAAGTACCGTATCCGTATCATTAATTATTTCTGTTTCAGACCAGGTCACAGAGATCGTATAAGTGGATGTTGGCGTACATACGGCGTCATCACAGTTTATTGCAATTGCACCATTGGGTAGGTTTTCGATAATTCCGTTCTCAGCAGCAGTTCCAGTCCAATGCCCACAGACAACTGAAAAAAAATCATTTTCGATTTTTTCCGCTTCATTTGTACACGACTGTGTCGTACTGCCACTACCTGGATAGGCATAACAGTAGGGGTTGGGTTTGACACCGCAATTGATGGCGAGGCTGTTTAAGCCGCCATAGGCCATACTCTCAATGGCAGATGGATTAGCACGCATCTGCGCAACGGCGGTTTCTGCGTATAGAACTGCCTGTGATCGATTGTACGACCCTTTTGCGATCCTAATACCATTGAGCTGCATGCCTGCCATACCTAACACACCTATTGAAACGACAATCAACGCAATGAGAATTTCAAGAATAGCAATCCCTGCAACGCAAGAGCACTTCCTGATTCTAAGAACGCCTAGTTTCATTAGTTCACTCTTACTCTACCTGTTGGACTAAGTGATAGTGTTTTAGTATGGGTCGCATAATTCATCGTAAAATCACCACTGGCAAAGACATTGCCAGCTGTCGTGGTAGAACCCATTGCGTTGTAAGATACATTTGCTCCAAATATCGCGCTGGTAGTAATTGAAATTCCATACTGCAGCTCTCCGTGTACATGGATTAACTGCTCAGCCGCATCTTTATTTCCATTCTCATTTTCATCAACATACACTATCCACCCTTTCTGCCAACTCGTAGTAGCGTCACATGACGGAGTGTTTAACATTACGTTCGCACTTTTACATACCGTAACTCGTTGAGCACGTTTTACTGCTTCTGAGCGCGCACGTTTGAAACTCGCTGCTAGCTCATTAACTCCCACAGTTAAACCGCCAACTTGCTGCATATTGCTAAAAGACGGCACAGCTATAGTCGTAAGAAGCGAGAGTATTACAACGGCTATCAATAGTTCGAGAAGCGAAAATCCGGAAGGCTTTATTGAATGGCCCCGCATTTATTTAGACTCCTGAAGACTATTACTTTTAAAATACAGCCATTCACGATGATCAATTCATCATGGCATTTAGGGTATTACAGCTTCTTAGTTCTATTTCGGCTGATTTAAGTGGCAACTTTAATTTAGATAAGGCTTTCAGTGGGTAGTAAATTCGATACGTTTAAGGGAATTAGGGTCAGTGAGCGGTCAAGAGATGCTATTGCTTATAAGTGTTTGAAATACTGGAGACTGTTTCTATAAGGACCTATAGTCAGATCAACCGGAAGGGTGTTCTAGGGAAAAATAAAAATGTGCCAATATAACCTTCAGAAGTACTGCTTTAGGTTTCAGACAACCCGCTAATTTGAGGTGTGGCGAAAAATCTTTGCTTATTTGAACGCAGCCATGAGGGAGCACGTTCACTGGTATAAAGCACCAATGCTAGGCGATCCACAAGCAAAGAAATACTTCTCCAACCCATACTTTCAAAGACGGTCAGTGATGGGCAATTAGCACTACTTAATAATCGACTATTGCGCATATCCACTTTAAGTATAAGATCCTGATTACGCCGTTTAGATACGGTATGAGGTCTGGTCAGAAAATCGAGTTTTTTATTTATAATGTCTATTACATCTTCCATCTTTACTTCTACAACCGTATATTCCACTGCAAGATCGACAATAGATCGTTGTAATACATGTTTATTTATTTGAGTTATCGAAGTAGGTGGTAATAATGGGCCTGAAAGAAAAACGTCTTTTACAATTAGCCTGACATTACGAAAAATAACCTCTTCCGGATCAGATACCGATGGAAGAATTTCATTATCACTGATCGTTGGATCAATTGATCTGAGGAATGTTGAGCAAATGAAAAGATTTTTAAAAATCTGAGCATTACGCTGTTTCAGAGTAGATTTGTTAGAGGCTTCGATAGCTGACATTTTACCAATTAGTGTAAAGGGTGTTATATACGCACATATTTATTATGGCACAGCTTACAACAGAAGTTTGCTAACCAGTACTGAATTAACTATTCAATACAAAATGAGTGAGCTACGAAAAATAATCAGCAGACACTCATTGCTAAATTGATTCAAACAAACGCTATCTTAGTCTAAATTACAAGTTCTATGAGCTAACTTCGGCGAACAAGGTCATAATGACATAAACTGCCTATATCTTCACTCATTGACGTTTAAAATCAATTAAGAGCTGCCCCTAGGTCATAGTCACCAGCTCTTCAGCACTGCTTGGATGAATAGCGACTGTATCATCGAAATCTTTTTTAGTTGCACCCATCCGTATGGCAACAGCAAATCCCTGTAACATTTCATCCGCCCCCATTCCAATAATATGACACCCAACTATCTTTTCATCTTTACCAACAACGATAAGTTTGAGTGCAGTTTGTGAGGCACGATGTCCGAACACACTATACATTGGTGTAAAACTGGAGGTATAACACTTAATAGAATCCGTTCCATACACCTCATGCGCTTGCGGCTCCGTGAGTCCAACCGTACCTATGGGTGGATGAGTGAAAATTACAGTTGGAATATTCTCATAACTTAATTTTCGCTCTGGCAAACCACCAAACAATCGGTCAGCAAGGCGTCGCCCAGCACCTATAGCTACGGGGGTAAGTTGCGCTTTTGCATTAACATCACCAATGGCATAGATACCTTTAACATTTGTGTCTTCCCACATATCTGTTGGAATATAACCACGCTCATCAGCAAAAACACCAGCGTCTTTCAGGTTCAGATTATCGGTCAAAGGGTGCCTGCCAATCGCCCAAATTACGGTATCAAACCCTCCATAGCGCTTATCTTCATAAGTAAGCACATCAATTTTTTCATTGTTCTTTTCAAGCCCTTTAATCAACGTCTCATTGATGATTTTAATACCATCATTTTGCATTTCCTGATTCAAAGTATTGAAGAGAATGGGATCAAACTCACGCAAGAAGTGTTTCTTGCGTATAAATTGCGTGACTTCGCTGCCTAAGGCTGAAAGCATGCAGGCCAGCTCCACTGCGATATATCCAGCACCAATGACGGCAACTTTTTTTGGTTGATGCCTTAGCTCAAAAAAACCATCAGAGCTAATTCCAAGTGATGCTCCTGGCAAATCTGGAATAATTGGGGTTCCACCCGGTGCAATGACAATATGCTCAGCTGAAATTCGTCGCCCTTCAACCTCTAATGTATTTTTATCTACAAATACTGCCTTACCTTCAATGACATCGACTTGAGGTTCAGAGAGGTAAGTATTGTACCAATTGTTAATACCTTGAATATAATCCTCCCGTTTTTTCACCAATGTGGCCCAACTAAAACCTTTCTGTTCAATATCAAAGCCATATCCAGCTGCATCCTGTAATGCATGTGCCATGGATGCACCGTACCACATGACTTTTTTCGGTACACAACCACGATTTACACAGGTGCCTCCCAAACGATCATATTCGACAATTGCGCACCTTGCACCATGACTTGCCGCTCTATTAGCGACGGAGAGTCCTCCGCTACCACCACCGATAGCAATCAAGTCATAGTGTGTACTCATGATAAGTTCCTTTGTCTGATTTTATTTGATATGAGAAATTGTTGGTGACCCCAGCTTGAATTATAATTGTGATCATCAAGCTACACGATGGACAGGCTAATTTGCAGAAGATAAGAACAATACCACCAGATTCAAGTCGGAGCGATAGCGTTTTTATGGATCGACTCAAAAATTATGCGCGACTTACCCGAATAAATCGTCCAATAGGGATCTTCCTGTTACTTTGGCCAACTTTATGCGCCCTATGGATAGCCGCGGGAGGATTCCCGGGATGGACTTTATTTTTGGTATTTGTAGCAGGTACTGTATTGATGCGCTCTGCAGGTTGCGCAGTAAACGATTTTGCCGACAGAGACATTGATCTACATGTAGCACGTACTAAAGACCGCCCTTTAACCACTGGAAAAATCACCAGCAAAGAGGCTTTACTTATTTTTGCAACACTCTCAGTATGCGCGTTTTTACTACTACTTTTAACGAATACCAAAACCATTCTGTTATCATTCATTGGCCTCTTCTTAGCCGTTATTTATCCATTTAGTAAAAGATTTACACGCTTGCCCCAATTATTTCTCGGTGCAGCATTCTCTTGGGGTATCCCTATGGCCTATGCTGCTGTCGGTGAACCGCTGGGAACAACAACCTGGTTACTATTTATTGCATCTGTGCTTTGGGCTTTGGTTTACGACACCATGTACGCTATGGTTGACCGAGAGGATGATTTAAAAATTGGCATAAGATCTACCGCTATCCTGTTTGGCAATGCCGACATAATCATCATCACCACGATTCAATTAGTTGTTTTATGCATATGGGTATTAGTCGGGTGGTTGGGACAAATGAGTCTCTTTTATTACGCTGGATTATTACTTGCCTTTGGTTTTGCAGTGTATCAATACACCTTGGTACAAAACAGAGAGCCACAAAAGTGCTTTGCAGCCTTTCTTAATCAGAATTATTTAGGTATGGCGATATTCGTAGGCGTTGTTTTACATTATCGTCTATCACTATAAATAGCCAGTTATTAAGCGCCACCAAAATTAGTGATTGCCTGAAAAAAGGTGATTTAATAGTTAGTGCTCCAACTACTCACAAAAATTTTCACTATGTTAACGTTTATTCAACAACTTAAATCACGCTACCAACAAGATCTGCAAAACTTACCAAAGAATTCTGCTGATCGAGAAAAAATCACCAATAAGCTATCGGCTATCCGACTGGCTCATGCAAGTCTACTTAAATTAGAGCTTAATCAGACATTTCCAGATCACCCCCTACAAATCTCTATCCTCGGGCCTACCCAATCAGGCAAAAGCACGCTATTAAACTTTCTCACCAACAGCAACTCAGCAGGTGTAAGCGCGCTTGCCGGCTATACAGTTCATGCGCATGCCTTTGCGATCGATATGGATATAGACAATGTTGAATGGGCTGAAAGAATTTTCATCGGCTTTGAAGCCGTACAAGCTGCTAAGCTTGATCCCAAAAATTTCCATCAATACACGATCGAGTTATGCAAGAGTAAAAAATTAAAGAAACTCGCACCCTGTGTATTGTGGGATACACCCGATTTTGATTCAGTGGAATCATATGGATATCGCAGTGCAGTTTTGCATACGCTTGCACTTTCGGATTTGATCATACTTGTGCTAAGTCGGGAGAAATATGCCGACAAATCCGTTTGGGATCTAATAGAACTGGCAACGCCACTCAATAAGCCCATGCTCGTTTGCATAAACAAACTCGACAGTTCCTCTGCAGATGCAGTCCCTGAATCTTTTCGGCAAAGATACTCACAATACAATTCAAAACACACTATTCCTACCGTCATAAGCATTCCATTTGTAAAAAATCTGGATACGCATGCCAGCGGCCTCACCGAACAAATTCGCAAAAAGATTATCAATGAATTAAAAAGGTTAGCAAAAAAAATTGATCGAAAACAACAGAAAGCATCTACCTATGATTTTATTCAACACTACTGGCAGCCCTTGACAGGACCCGTCATTGCAGAACATGCAGCAACCAAAAAGTGGCAAAACCTGATAAACGGCACACTGGAAGGCGCCGAATCACAATTTAAACGTGACTATTTAAATCACCCGGAGAATTACGATACATTCAAAAAAACGCTGGCACAACTATTGATGCTTCTCGAAATACCTGGGATTGCGCAACCATTAGTGAAAGTTCGGCGTGTTATCACCTGGCCAATGCGACGGATTCTAAAACTGGGCAGCAGTTATATATCGTCGAGTGAACAAACCACCAAGGAAACTAACGAAACAATGGAACAAACGGTATTAAATAATACGTGTAACAACGCCTTAATATCATTGATTACACAAATAGATCAGCAGCAGGAGTCTTCTAAAGAACTCAAACAATGGTGGCAAACTCTGGGTCAAACATTATTTGAAAACAAAGATCGCTTAGCCAGCGAATTTGATAACAACATCTCTATCTATCAGGCTGGTTTTCAATTACAAATAGAAAACGCTGCAGAGGTACTCTATCAAAATCTTGAACAGCAGCCAAAAACCTTGAACAGCCTACGTGCAGCCCGAGCAACTGCTGACGCCGCTGCTGTTGTGCTTGCACTAAAAACAGGTGGAATTGGTATAAACGATCTATTACTTGCGCCAGCGATGTTATCAGTCACTTCAATGCTGACTGAAAGTGCATTAGGGCGCTACCTTAATCTGGTAAAAGCAAAATTGCGCGTTGAGCAGCTGGAGTCAGTAAAAAACCAACTTTATGAAGGCTACCTTAAACAGGCTCTATTGGACCTTGGCAAACAAAATTCCAATAATGATGATGTGTTTATCTCAGAAAATTCTTTATCTGCAGCTGCAGAGAGTCTGAGGAAATCACGTGCTAAATGAGCTTTTACCTAATCTTCAGGAGCGGGTAAAAAGCTGGGCCAGCCAGTTAAAAAAAGACCGCTGGATAAGTCCAGATGATTTGGAACAACTTATTTCAATTGACTCGCGTTCAGCATCAAGCCTGTTCGATATCAAAGAACGGCCCCTGGTGGTTGGTTTTTTTGGTGGGACAGGTGTTGGCAAAAGTTCATTATTAAACCGACTGGCCGGAGAGAAGATCGCACGCACAGGCGTTGAACGCCCTACCTCACGGGAAGTCACTATTTTTCTGCACCAATCAATATCTATCAGTCAATTACCTGAAGCTTTACCAACCGATAAGGTCAAGGTTGTATTACATAAAAACGAAAAAAACCAGGACTTACTTTGGATCGATATGCCTGATTTTGACAGCGCAGAATCATCTAATCAGGCGTTGGTATTAAAATGGCTGCCTTACATTGATGTACTTGTCTATGTGGTTAATCCTGAACGATACAAAGACGACAAAGGCTGGCAGATGTTGCGTGAATACGGTCTTAGCCATGCATGGCTGTTTGTCATCAACCACTGGGACAGAGGTGACGACATCCAGTATGATGATTTTCATCGCTTACTAGCCCATGCAGAATTCACTAACCCTTTAATCTATCGAACTAATTGCAGCCCCGAACCTACTGAAAACATATCCGACGATTTCAATAAATTGCAATCAACCATACAAAATCTCGCCAACGAAAATGTTATCAATCACTTGGAACAGAGGGGAATTCATCTGCAGATTCAGGCGCTAAGGAGCCGAACGAAAAACATCATCAGCAAGATCGGTTCAACAAACAGTATCAATGAATTAGCAGAAAAATGGCAAGAAATATGGGAAATATCAAGTCACGACATTATAATTTCGCAAAAATTTCGGATTGCCGAACTCTCAGAGAAATTTGCAAACAGTGATACCCGATGGTTCAGAAATGCGATTAAAACCATCAGGGGCAAGGACGATGAGATAAAGCAATTACCTATAACCCGCTCTCCTACCAACCCAGAAGAACTATGGGACAAACAGATTCAAACTATAACTACGGACAGTCTTGAACAATTAATTCAGAATGCGAAATTAAAGCGTATCACTACAGCACCACTAAAAAAAATATTAGAGCCTTTACGTGAAGAGCATAAGATCATCTATGCTCTTAACCTCCAGCAAAGCCTACACCATTCATTAGCCGTTCCTGGCTCTTATTGGCATAGGCTGCTTCATCGCCTAGTTAGGTTAGCAACAACAGTCTTGCCCATTGCCGCGATGTTTTGGGTAGCATATAAGGTTATCGTCGGTTTTTATCAGGGATCAGTAAATACACATGAATATCTTGGTTTTAACTTCGCCATTCATAGCGCACTATTAATTGGCCTCGCTTGGCTGATTCCCTATTTTCTTTTGCAAAAGTCTAAACCATCACTAAAAGAAGCGGCCATTACGGGCATGCAAAAAGCAAGCAAGCTGACTTTATCAGAATTTGACAGCCGCGTTTTGGAATCACTTGAAATGCTGAAGAAAAAACAACGCTCCGCCATAGCCAGCAGTGAAGATCTATTTTCAGATAGTGCTTTACCTGATCGCTACTCGAAGTCCAGTAAGAAAAAAATTCTCTCGCGTATGCTTATTCAGATGGATAAGGACTGAATAATATATGACAGCGTGGCCCTCTTCGCCTTTTTCACAAGGCCCTGGCAAATACCCATATATCAACCTCCTGTACACCAGCGAGTTTTAACTTTTTTGCAACTGCCTCAGCTGTACTACCTGTTGTCATCACATCATCAATCAGGGTGACATGACTGAATTTACTTGTCGATTCAATTGAAAAGGCACCTCGCAGATTTAATTTGCGGGCAGATTTACTCAAAGCTGATTGGGGAGTGGTCTCCCTTATCCGTTTAATTTCCCGGTAGGCTACTGGAATCCTGAGCTTACTACCGCAATATTTGGCAATGAGCGCCGATTGATTAAACCCTCTCTCCCTATACCTGCCTGAATGCATGGGTACAGGTATAAGAACTTCTGGTTGTCTAATGTTTCCACGTGTTGCCACATGCGTCGCGATCAACTCTCCCATTAATCTGGCATATTTTTGCTCACCACCAAACTTCAACGACTGTACAAAATAGTCAATCGGGTAGGCGTAGATATAAGGTGAAAGAGCGCTATTATATGATTTACCATAACGAAGACAATGACCACAAATAGTGGATTTACTACTTAATTTGCCTGCAACAGGCAAAGCACATTGCTCGCATGCAAATTTATTGTCAGGTAAATCACCCAGGCAATTTCGACATAAGTCCATACCTGCATATCCCGGACTATCGCATAAACAACAAGATCCGGGAAACATGAATTTTTTTAACCGCTCAAGCATCCCTGCACTCCAATAATTCATTTTGAATAAGCGACTATTTGCAGGTAGTTGAGAAAATTTAACTGAAAATAGTCTTACTATCATCTATATAGCTGTGTGTACTTGCAGTTTACTTCTTTAATTCTTTGTAATGCAATTAATAGCTAACGCTGGCATAGCTGGTGCTTATTTGGCATCAAGATAATTTTTTAAACAGACAAACCCAGAGACTGCCGTGCTGCAGAATTAATCAGCAGCGGGAACACCAATTGGTCAATTTCTTTGTTCATTTTTGTTACGTATAGGTTAAGAACTCGACTTAAACGAACAACATATAGGCCCTCTTCGCGTTCCATCACTACGATGAGCAAAGTCAATCGGACTCTTTAAGTTCTACGAATGAAAACAAATATCGGAGTAATATATGCAAAACCGTCTTCTCACAGTTGCTTTATCCGCAGCTTTCGCCAGCGGATGTGGTGGATCAATAACTAAAGATAGAGCGGCAGTCTTGGGCGACGTAAAGTCCAACGGTGGCCATCTGGCTAATGCTGCAGGAAATATTATAAAATCAGGGAGCGGCGGCTGCATCCGCAGCGGGCAGTGGAAAGAGGCGGATTTGATCAATATATGTGAAGGTATTGAGGAAAAAACTGCTGCAACCACACCCGCAGTAGAAAAGAAGCCTGAACCTGTTGTTGAAGCTACATCCGAACCAGAAACAGTTGTCGCAGAACCCGACAGTGAACCTGTAATTGAAACCGTGGTGCTAAATAGCAGAGCATTATTTGGCACTAATGCGTTTGAGCTTTCAGACAAAGGCAATCAGGCTATGCGCAATCTGGTATCCAAACTCGGTGAATACACTGAGATTGAGAAGATTGAGATCGTAGGCTATACCGATAGCACCGGAACAGAGCAATATAATCAAGTATTATCAGAAAAACGCGCAAGCACAATAAAAGGGTTTTTAATCGCACCTTACGGCGATGCAGATATACAATCCATCGGTATGGGCGAAACAGAACCCACAGCCAATAACAAAACGGCGGAAGGTCGCCAACAAAACCGTCGAGTCGAAATACGCGTAACAGCCAAATTAATGAAATCTGCATAGTAATTACAAATTTTTTGTGCGCATAATCCAGATTTAGTTAATAAAAAAATAGCAAGCGGAAACTCACAAATTTCTGCTTAATCTTACAGCAACTGATTTCGCCGCTTGCTATTATAGAATCATTTCAAAAGATGAAAAATCACGGGTAAACTGGGACGTCCGTTATTAATTTAGCCGCTCTGTTGCATTTGATTAAACAATAAGTCCATGTTCTGCAAAAGACATTGGCCTCCCTTCACCTATAACCAAATGATCCAATACCCGAACATCAATCAAAGCCAATGCCTTCTTTAACCTTTCTGTAAGGCGGATATCTGCATCACTTGGTTCAGCAACTCCTGAAGGATGATTATGCGCTAAAATAACTGCTGCAGCATTTGCTGCAAGACATGCTTTTACCACCTCTCGAGGATAAACGCTGGCACTTGATAATGTTCCTCGAAACATTTCACGATACTCAATTACTCTGTGCTTATTGTCCAAAAAAAGACAAACAAACAATTCATGGTCTAAATCACATAGTTTCATGGATAAGAATTTGCGCACAGAATCCGGTGATGTTAGAACATTCTGCCGAGTACTCCTTGCGAACAAAAATCGTCTACTCATTTCCAATGACGCTTGCAATGTCACATATTTAGCAACACCTAAACCATTTGCTTTACAAAAAGCCTCCTTATCTGCGGCCAATACAGCCGTCAAGCTTCCAAACTCAAGTAAGATATCTCTTGCAAGATCAAGTGCCGATTTCCCCCGAACGCCGGTACGTAAAAAAATCGCCAGCAATTCTGCATCGCTTAATGTTGCTTCACCATTTTTTAAAAGTTTCTCTCTGGGCCGCTCCTCTGTCGGCCAATCCTTTATTGCCATATAATTTATTCTTCCGTGATAAAAATAGTCCGTCACTCTAATGCATCAGGAACTATTTAGTCCGGGTACTGAGTATTTATGTGATGTGGGTCACAAATTGCCTAGAAAATATTTGCAATACAAATTAGTAAAACAATTATTTCTTGAGTAAATTTTTGATAAAATTTTAATATGACTTCACTTTCAAACAAGAAGATTATTCTGGGCGTTTGTGCTGGTATTGCCGCCTATAAAAGTGCCGATCTGGTGAGACGACTTACTGAGGTAGGCGCTGAAGTCCAAGTCGTACTGACAAAAAATACTGCTGAATTTGTTTCACCACTTACTTTTCAGGCACTGAGTGGTAAAGCCGTGCGCGATACATTATTTGACAAATCCGCTGAGGCAGCGATGGGTCATATTGAACTGGCTCGTTGGGCAGATATGATTTTGATTGCGCCCGCAACTGCAAATTTTATTGCCTGTCTAGCGAATGGTTTCGCAAACAACTTATTAACAACACTTTGTTTAGCAACACGCTCCACCATTACAATTGCACCGGCAATGAACACGGTAATGTGGGAAAATAATGCCACACAGGCTAACATCAGGTTATTAAAACAGCGTGGCATTCATATTGTCGGTCCCGATATTGGTGAGCAAGCCTGTGGTGAAAATGGGCCAGGACGAATGCTGGAACCCACTGTTATCCGGTCCAATCTAATAGACTATTTCTCTACAGTCGTGCAATGTTTATCAGGTAAGCAGGTATTACTAACAACTGGGCCCACACTTGAGTCTATTGACCCAGTACGTTACATCAGCAACCACAGTTCAGGAAAAATGGGCTTTGCGGTTGCTGAGGCAGCACATGCGGCGGGTGCAAAAGTGACCGTGATTGCCGGACCCACTCTAATCAACCCATCACCAGACATAGAAGTCATACAAGTTAAAACTGCACAGCAAATGTTGAGCTTTGCCCTGCTCCACGCTCAGGAATCAGATGTATTTATTAGTGTTGCAGCAGTTGCCGATTATCGGGTTAAACAAGTAAATCAGCAAAAAATAAAAAAATCGGAAAAAGAAATTACACTGACTCTGACAAAAAATCCGGATATTCTAGCTCAAATTGCCGCTTTAAAAACCGCGCGCCCATTTTGTGTAGGTTTTGCAGCAGAAACTAACAACCTAAAAACCTATGCGATAGATAAATTAAAAAGCAAGAATCTTGATATGATTGCTGCCAATCTGGTCAGTAATGATACCCATAACGTGTTTAATAGTGACGACAATACATTGGAGATTTTTTTACGTGATTCACGTCAAATAAGTCTTGCACATGCTCCTAAATCTGTAATTGCGAGGCAGCTGGTTAAGCTGATCGCAGAGCAACTAACAAAGTCCTGAGTCCGCTGCTAAAATATTTCAAATGCACTCCTTAGTAACAGATTCATGCTGAGACCCTGGCACAATGACAAGTATTGATATTAAAATCCTGGACCAACGGATTGGACAAGACATACCTTTACCGAACTATGCAACCCAAGGCTCCGCCGGTCTTGATTTAAGAGCTTGCCTGAATAAAACCCTGGATCTTGAAGCGGGTCAAACTGAATTGATACCAACGGGATTAGCTATTCATATTAGCAACCCTGGTTTAGCTGCTATGATACTACCGCGTTCGGGGTTAGGTCATAAACATGGAATTGTACTCGGCAACCTTGTCGGATTAATTGATTCAGATTATCAGGGACAGCTATTTGTTTCCTGCTGGAATCGTGGTCAACATAGTTTTCAGATTGAGGTAGGGGATCGCATCGCACAATTAATTTTAGTTCCAGTAATTCAGGCTGAATTCAATATAGTCGATGAATTCGATCTGAGTCATAGGGGGGTCAGTGGGTTTGGGTCTTCAGGTCGTCGTTAGGGTAGTGTTTCTTCTACCTTATTAAAATCTTACACAGTCAGTATGTAACAACCTAAAATGGGTCTACTCTAATCAAAACAACGACAGCACAAAAAACCGCCCAGGTACTTAACGAAGCACTACCTTATATACAGCGTTTTACAGGCTCTACCATCGTCGTCAAATACGGTGGTAATGCGATGACTGAAGAGCGGCTAAAAAAGAGTTTTGCGCAAAATATTGTACTCATGAAGCAGCTGGGCATGAATCCAATAGTCGTACACGGAGGTGGCCCACAAATAGGTAAATTGCTCAATCAGTTGGGTAAGGAAAGCCATTTTATCGAAGGCATGCGGGTAACTGATGCCGAAACAATGGATGTAGTTGAAATGGTTTTGGGTGCACAAGTAAACAAAAACATCGTTAATCTACTTAACAGGGCCGGCGGTAATGCGGTTGGCTTAACGGGCAAAGATGCGTCTTTGATACTGGCTCGACCACTTGACGGCAACCACGAATGTAAACTGGGTTATGTGGGTGAGGTTGAATCCATCAACCCATCAATAATACATACACTGGATAAGAGTGGCTTTATCCCTGTTATTGCACCCATCGGAGTAGACAAATCAGGTAGGGGATACAATATTAATGCAGATTTGGTAGCCGCATCTATTGCAGCAGTTTTAAAGGCTGAAAAACTGTTATTACTGACCAATACACAAGGGATTATGGATAAGGATCAGCAACTTCTAACCGGGCTGGCACCATCTGATCTTAATCAATTGATCGAGCAGAAGATAATTTACGGTGGAATGCTGCCAAAAGTACGCTGTGCAATGGAGGCAATCAACAATGGCGTGGATTCAGTTCAAATTATTGACGGGCGTGTTGAAAATGCAGTGTTATTAGAGCTTTTTACTGATGAAGGTGTTGGCACCTTAATACGTTCCAGGACTAGTACTCCGTCAACGTAGGATTGGTGGGTAAAGAGTTCGGTCCAGTCGATAAGCGCGTAATAAACAAGCTCGATGACTGTTGACGCCACTAATTGGCGGATGATGCTCGATTTTCTTTTAAGATACGATAACGAGCTAAATCTTCCTTAAACTTCACCAGCAGAGATTTTCTTTCTGCCGCTTTTGCATCAATTAAAGACCAGGCGTTTTCAATATTTCTAAGTATACTTTTTCGTTCACTATAGAGGCTTTCACGAGCCGAGCCTGTTGCCGTCTCTTGGGCGAGAATTCGAGAATCAACGGTACTTAATCTCTCAGATAAAATTCGGACCCGATCATCCAAACGATCGATTAAGCCATCAATCATCCCAATGCGATCATCCCGAGTCCGCATCAGATCATCTTCGGTAGAAAATGTGGCCAATAAAGCCCTGTCCCTGATTTTCGCTCGTCGTAGCGCTTCTTTTCTCGCTCTTATCCGTATTCTTTCGTCCCTGCTGGGGATTTGTTGCAATGTGACACCCTGTTTATTCAATACGCTGTGACCATCGTCCTGACTCGACGATGGTGGTCGGTCCTGATAGATTACAGTACCGTCTTCACGATATTTATAAACTGATTTACCTGCAAAAACTGATGTGCTCAAAGTAACAATTAGAAAGCACAGTAAAATAATCGATATTGGACTGATACGACTACCGCTGGATATAGTAATTGATAATTCTGAATTTTTCGTCATGATTATTACTATTTACATCATCTGAGAAATCACATTGACTCTAAATTTCATTGGCTATTACAGAAAAAACCTTAAGATTTATTAGCTATCGGCAAATGTGTTACAAAGCTCAGAATTAATTTGTGATGCATATCAGATACTGATATTTTCACTTGCCATTGTAATTGTACTAAAGTAATTGTTTTAAGCTTTTTCAGCTTGTTTGAATATTGAAGTCAAAGTCTGGATAAAAGGTTGGCAAACCTTTACGATTCATGTATATCCTTACAGGTACTATTTCCGCATTAGATACCGAATTGCTCTCTGTAGCCTTCTATAGACTTAAGTTGCTCACGCATGTCCCGATAATCCAGCAAATACTCAACGATATCACTCAAAGTCGCCACAGAGACAACCTTTATAGCGTATTTACATTCAACTTCTTGAATTGCTGAGTGCTGATTTTGCCCTTTCTCCTGTCGATCAATTGCAATCACTACCCCAGAGAACTGTGCATTGTGGGCATGAATCATGACAGAAGACTCATTAATCGCCGTACCCGCTGTTATTACATCATCGATAACCAAAACCCGCCCGCTCAAAGGTGCACCTACTAAATCTCCACCTTCGCCATGATTCTTCACTTCCTTACGATTGAAACACCAAGGAACATCGCAGCCGTGGATCTCTGCAAGCGCTATTGCCGTGGTACAAGCCAACGGTATTCCCTTATAAGCCGGGCCATAGAGCATGTCGAATTCTATACCACAGTCCATTATCGATTGGGCATAGAATTGTCCCAACCGGCGTATTGCTTCACCGCTATTAAACAGTCCTGCATTAAAGAAATATGGGCTAACGCGGCCCGATTTAAGCGTATATTGGCCAAACCTCAAGACATTATGTTCCAGTGAAAATTTTATAAACGCCTGTTGTCTGCTCAGTACCATTGTCTGTCACTCAGAATGAAAGATTCGGGTATCATACCCGAATCTTTCTATTTAACGCTTGGGGAACACGAATTGCGCATTATCACAATTAATGTCAATGGTATAAGAGCCGCAGCAAAGAAAGGCATGTTTAACTGGTTACGCACACAAAACGCAGATGTCATTTGCCTACAAGAGACCAAAGCACAGGTTCATCAGCTTGCTGATCCGGTTTTTCACCCCACTGGATATCATTGTTTCTATCACGATGCGGTAAAAAAGGGTTATAGCGGCGTTGCAATCTATACCCGCCACCAACCAAAAGAGATGATTATCGGCCTCAATCGAGAATCCATTGATAACGAAGGGCGCTACCTTGAGGCAAGATTTGGCAATCTTTCAGTCATTTCCCTATATATGCCCTCTGGTACATCGGGCGATGTGAGGCAAACTTTTAAATATGAAATGATGGATATTTTCCTACCTTACTTAAAATCTCTTAAGAGAAAACGGCGTGAGTTTATCATCTGTGGCGATTGGAATATTGCTCACACCGAGGCAGATATTCGAAATTGGCGAGGTAATAAGAAAAATTCTGGTTTTTTACCCGAAGAGCGGGCATGGCTAACACGGCTTTTTAATGAAGTAGACTACGTTGATGCTTTCAGAGAACTCGAACAAGCTGAGCATGAATATACTTGGTGGTCCAACCGTGGGCAGGCACGGGCAAATAATGTCGGCTGGCGGATAGATTATCAAATCACCACACCAGGACTACGGGGCAAGGTAGTAAAAACGGAAATATATAGAGAGAAATCCTTCTCAGATCATGCACCGCTAATTATCGATTACAATTTCAACCTGAAATCGTGACCCAACCCATACATAGTTGGCGAGAAGCCTTTCAGAGTTATCTGCAAACACAAAGTCTTATAATTTTTTTTATGGGCTTTGCAGCAGGATTACCTTACCTATTGATTTTTTCGACACTTTCTGTTTGGTTGACTGAGTCTGATGTCAGTCGATCATCAATCGGTTTTTTCTCATGGGTAGGTATTACTTTTTCAATTAAGGTGTTATGGGCACCTATTGTAGATAGTTTCAATATTCCCTGGTTAGGTAAAAGGTTTGGCAAGCGTCGTAGCTGGATACTATTAGCACAAGTCATCATTGCACTCACCCTATTTTCCATAGGACAAACAGATCCCGGAACCAATCTAAAAGTCATTGTCTTTTTAGCAGTTACGGTTGCATTTGCTTCAGCAACTCAGGATATTTGTATTGATGCCTACCGCATAGAATCAGCTGGCGCAGAATATCAAGGCACGCTTTCAGCGATGTATATTTTTGGTTACAGAGTTGCCTTGTTAGTCGCAGGAGCAGGTGCATTGTATATCGCTGAATATAAAAGCTGGGCTGTCAGTTATACTGTAATGGCCTGTTTAATGAGTTTAGGTATGTTAAGTGTTTTAGTTGCAAAAGAACCCAGACACAGAGAAAAAGTTGAGCCGGAATTTCAAATAAAATCATGGCTGAAAGATTCTGTGTTGGAACCCTTTGCTGATTTTTTTAGCAGATATGCCAAACTTTCACTGTTGATTTTATTGCTGGTCAGTTTATATAAACTCAGCGATGTCACAATGGGGTCTATGGCAAACCCATTTTATCTGGATATAGGTTTTAGCAAGCTTGATATTGCAAATATCGGCAAGGTATTTGGATTTGTAATGACACTAATTGGAAGCGCACTTGGCGGTGTTCTTGTGATGCGCTATGGTATTTTTCGTCCCTTGTTGATTGGTGCCATCCTGGTTGCATCATCAAATTTGCTATTTGCTATTATGGCTATGGTAGGTGCTCAAAAATGGATGTTAATAATAACTATTAGCGCAGACAACATCAGTGGCGGACTGGCAACGGCAGCCTTTATTGCTTATCTATCCAGTCTGACCAGTACAAATTATACGGCCACACAGTACGCACTTTTCAGCTCGATCATGACATTACCAGCAAAATTTTTAAGTGGTTTTTCTGGCATTTTTGTCGAGCGCTACGGATACTTTGATTTTTTTATTTATGCAGCTGCGTTGGGATTACCCGCTATCGCCTTGGTTATATTGGTCATGGTTAAACAAGTTGAAACAGGTAAAGAAAAAGAGAACTTTTAGTGGGTAGATCTTTCTTGTTACTCCTATTTGGTGTACTAGCCTCATCATCATCCTTCGTATTTATTCGAGAAAGTACGGAACCACCTGTAATGTTGGCAGCCTATCGCCTTCTACTGACCACGGTTTTGTTGTTACCCCTATTTATACGGGACTTCAAACGCAAATACGCAGGCGGCCTGCGGGAATTATTCAACTCTGCATTCTGGCCTGGTACTATCTTAGGTGCACACTTTATAACTTGGATTATTGGTGCGCGCTTAACTCCGGGTGCCAACGCGACTCTGATAGTAAGTTTAGTCCCTCTAGTCATGCCAATATTTATGTTGATGCTATACCATGAGAAAATAAATAAACGTGAAGTCATTGCTACAGGTTTTGCATTGGCTGGGATGCTGATTTTGTCAGCTAGCGATTTTAACACTAACCAGGATTTTCTAATAGGAGATGTAGTTTGTCTTATATCGATGGTTCTATTCGGTTTTTATCTTGCACTTGGCAAAAGAAGCGGTAAATATGACAGTATTTGGTTATATGTAGTTCCTATATATCTGGTAGCAGGGTTATTTTGCTTTGTTATAGCACTATTCCACTCCTCTCCAATTCATTCCTATGATACTTATGAAATTTCAATGATTGTTGGGTTATCCGTAGTGCCTACCATAATAGGCCATTCAGTTCTGAACTACTCTATGCAAAAAATTCGTGGCCAAACTGTTAGTATTGTTAACATGGGTCAGTTCGTCTTTGCTGGATTTATGGCCTATATAATGTATCAGGAAATCCCGACTATTGGTTTTTACGGTGCGTGTTTAGTATTTATTGTTAGCATAATACTTGTATTATATAAACCACCAAAAATGAAAACATAGGAACATTATGCTCTCATACATCAATTTTTTAGATCACAATTAACAATACAATAGATGGCCCAGTACTGTTGAAAATAACTGCCCTGTTTTCTCTAAAAATATGACTTAAGGAGTACTCTTAGCCCCAATACTGCGAGAAACAACCTCATAAACATCGGGTGATAGCCCCTCGGTCATCGCAATCCTGTTTAACTGCGACAATAATAGTACTTGGTTAGTAGATCCGTACCGCTTCCAACGACTCAATGGTGTTACTAATCGAGCCGCCAATTGTGGGTTAAACTTATTTAGATCAATAATATAATCAGCTAAAAATTCGTAACCTCGGCCATCGACAGCATGGAAGCAAACAGGGTTTGCTATTGCAAATGCGCCGATTAACGAACGTACGCGATTTGGATTTGAGGTGTCAAAATCAGGATGCTGGGTTAGTTTCACTACATTATTTAATGTAGATTGTCGAACTGAGGTGGCTTGTATAGTAAACCATTTATCGATAACCAACCGATCTTTCTTCCAACGCGAATAAAAATTCTCAAGAATCATTGCTCGTTCATCAATATCAGAATGACTAATCTCTCGCAGTGCTGCCAATGAGTCCGTCATACCCTTAGCGTGGTTGTATTGTTGCAAAAGCAACTCCTTCCAAACCTTACTATCAAGCGCAGTTATATAGTGTAGACAGATATTTTTCAAACGACGAATACCCATTGCGGCCGCATCCAGATCATCGGATTGTTTATCTTGGCAATAGGCATATAAGGCAAGTAATTTTTCTTGATGAGCGTTTGCAATTTGATGACGAATTTTTTCCCTAGCAAGGTGTATCACTTCCATATTAACTTCATCCTGTAACTCAGCAATCGTTTCTATACTTGGTAGAAGCAGGGATTCAGCTCGTAGCGCTACATTTTTATCAGTTATTTCCAATGTTCTCGCCACTGCTTGACTAAACCCTGGGTCAATATCTGCTGACGCTGTACTATTGAGGCTTTGCATCTCCCTCATGATAATGCGTGTTGCCAGTCGCTGTCCTGACTCCCAGCGGTTAAAGCTATCGGCATCAAATCGCATTAAGAATGCTAATTCATTATCACTATAGTCATATTCAAGAATTACAGGCGCACAAAAATTTCTAAGCAGGGATGGCACTGGTTTGTTTTCAACATTCACAAAGGTAAAAGTTTCACGTTGCTTCTTTATATCGAGGGTAATCTCATTACAGGATTGAGTTTCTCCCGCTAGTTGTAAACGCTGGACAGCACCAGCATTATTAATTAAACCCAACACAAAAGGCATGTGAAAGTTTTGCTTGTGAGAGTGTGTTTTTGTCACTTGCTGTATATTCAACCGAAACTCTTTTCTGGTTTCATCATATTGAGTTTCAATTTTAAGGGTGGGTGTACCGGCATAGGAATACCAATTTCGAAACAGAGTCAAATCCACATAGCTGGCGTCCTCCATGGCGACAATAAAGTCCTCACAGGTAACAGCTTGCCCATCATGTCGGTTAAAATACAACTCCAACCCAACTCGGAAAGCAGTTTCACCGAGTAATGTATGCATCATTCGAATAACCTCAGCTCCTTTTTCGTACACCGTTGCTGTATAGAAATTATTGATCTCTATGTAGTAATCTGGTCTGATTGGATGCGCCATTGGACTTGCATCTTCAGGAAACTGCCTCGCTCTAAGTTGCCGAACATCATTAATACGTTTAACAGCCCTTGAATTCAGATCAGCGCTGAATTCCTGATCTCTGAAAACGGTCAAGCCCTCCTTCAAACTAAGTTGAAACCAGTCGCGACAGGTAACACGGTTACCCGTCCAGTTATGAAAGTATTCGTGTCCAATTACACTCTCTATTCCTTCAAAATCACTGTCTGTAGCACTCTTCCTATCCGCCAATACGAATTTGGAATTAAATACATTAAGCCCTTTATTCTCCATGGCACCCATATTGAAATCATCGACCGCGACAATCATGTAGATGTCCAAATCATATTCAAGAGCAAAACGCTGTTCATCCCAGGCCATTGATTTTTTCAAAGATTGCATGGCAAAGTCGCACTTATCTTTATTATGGTGTTGAACAAAAATATTGAGTTCAACATCACGACCAGAAATTGTTTTGTAGTTATCTGATATACAAGCCAGATCACCAGCAATCAAAGCAAATAGGTAACTGGGCTTAGGGAAAGGATCATCCCAGCGAACCCAATGCCGCCCGCCTTCAAGGTCGCCTTTACCCACTCTGTTACCATTGGAGAGCAAAATCGGATATTGTTTCTTGTCAGCGTTAATTTCCACACTGAATACAGACAACACATCGGGTCGATCAGGGAAATAGGTAATACGGCGAAACCCCTGTGCTTCACACTGGGTACAATAATTACCGCTTGATTGATACAAGCCTTCAAGCCGAGTATTTTTATGTGGCTCAATTTCCACCTCAATTTCTAATATACAACTGCTGCCACTCACGGCTATTGTTAAGCATTTTTCATCAACGACATATGCCTTTGATTCAAGCTTGACACCATCCAGTCTCAGTGAAATCAGTTTTAGACCGATTCCATCCAGATGAAGTTCCTGATCATCATTTTCCAGGTTTTTCTGAAAACATAGTCTACTGTGTACCCGAGTGATTTCCTTTTGCAGATGAAACTTAAGATCAACGGTATCCAGGCGGAAACTCGGCGCTCTATAGTCGATCCGCTTGATGGTCTTCGGCGATGGATTTTTATTCATTGACTACTCAATTAATTGTTTATGTTACCGCAAGCATAATATTTGCAAGTAACATCAATGTACCCTGACGGCCTCTGCTACATTACTACTGGCCGAACGCCGTCTTCGTGCTTTACTAATTACCGCCTTACTATATTAAAATCCTAAAACTCATGGTGCTAAGCCCTTGCGTCAGGGTTGATTGGACTTGTTAAGCATTTCTCATTGTGACTAATTAATACACTTGGATATAAAGGATCTGGGGGGGGTGTCGTTATATCGATAGGCTACTGTCGATCAACACTATAACAAAATCACAATGCGCTTGTTTACATTTACTAATTTCCGAATTCTTATCCTTCTCTGCGCATTATCCTTTGCCGCACTATACACACTCCATCAAAACACGTTCACCCGTGGTTGGAATAAGAGCCTGGAAGTGATCATCTTCCCAATAAATGGTGATGATTCAGCTGAAACCCAAAACTATATAAACCATTTACGCAGTGATGATTTTTATGACATTGACAGATGGACTATAAAAGAGTCTAGACGTTATAACCTTCTTATTGACAAACCTACTCAGGTATCTCTTGGCGGTTCAATAAATAAATCGCCACCTGTTCTTCCAGACACTCAGAATCCATTAATGACACTATTGTGGGGTTTAGAAATTCGTTGGTGGGCTTTTAGAAATACGCCGGATAATAAATCTAATCTGGAGCGAATTCGCATGTTCGTAATTTATCAGCAGGGCGAAAAGGATAGGGCCTTGCCCCATTCCCTTGGACTTCAAAAGGGCTTAATGGGTATTGTCTATGCCTATGCTACAAAAAAACAGAATAAGCAAAATAATATTGTTATCAGCCATGAATTACTTCATATTGTTGGAGCGACTGATAAATATGATGTATCAGGTATCCCCCTGTTTCCTCATGGTTATGCTGATCCCGCCCGATCCCCACTTTTTCCACAGCAATACGCTGAAATCATGGCAGGTCATATTCCTGTAACAAAAACTCGATCACATATGGCAAAAAGTTTAAAAAGTGTTGTTATCAACCCGCATACCGCGAGTGAGATTAACTGGATCAACTGATAGTGGATCGGGCATATCAACTCGTTTAGATTCTACTTAAGTTAACTTAATAGTACTGGCTATCTTTGTTGCAAGGTAATATCCTTGCCAAAATTTACTGAACTATTAAGCTGTTATTGATCACTGATGGATTTTTTTGTATCTCTATTTAACACTGAAAGACACCAACTTATAACTTGGCTTAGCCTCATATCACTACTTTTTTTTGTTGGCTCCCTGATTATCATCCCATTTGTAGTCGCTAGATTACCGACTGACTATTTTGTGAAAAAAAAACGTCAACCTGCAAGCTCGCGGACCGCCAATTCCTATTGGCAAGTTACAATAATACTAATCAAAAATGTTGCAGGTATACTATTAATTCTGGCAGGAATAGCTATGTTGATATTACCGGGGCAAGGTTTACTAAGTATTCTAATTGGATTGTCACTTAGCAACTTTCCTGGAAAGTTTACACTGGAGCGTAGGCTTGTAAAAATCCCTTCTATATTTAAAGGACTCAATTGGTTGAGAAAGAGAAAAGGAAAATCGGCTTTACAGATCCCTGAATAATTGGAACACCGTAAAGTACGTTACCAGATAAACAGTTTTACCACCAATACCTATGTTGTCGCACAATTTACAGTTGTTTCATGGAATTTAACTATAATCACCCAGTTAGACTTGGAATTATCCAGATTTAGCAAATAAACAACAGTATTTAAAAATTCGCTTCCAGCCAGATTCATTCAAAAAATGCGTGTTAATTTCTATTCTAACTATTTATTTTACCTAGCTTTATTGCTCGTACCCAATACCCTTCTGGCAGCAAATCACAATCTATATGACAAAGAACTGAGAGAATCACAAATAGAGATCACTACCCTCGACAATTCCATAAGGCTTGATGAAAAAAAACGTAAGACTATTCAGCAGCGTCTTCGTGATCGAAACAAGCGAATAAAGCGCCTAAACTCTAAAATCAACACACTAGAAGAAAGAATTCAGACCTCTGCTAAGAAACTGAAGCTTATAGAAGCAAATCTCGTCATTCAGCGTCGAAATACCCACCAAAAAAAATCATTACTGGCAAAACAGATACGGTTAGCTTACCAACTGGGCCGACAAACAGATGTTCAAGTACTGTTAAACCAAAATAATCCTGAATCATATGGAAGATTGTCAGTTTATGCTGATTATTTTTCCCGTGCCAGACAAAAAGAAATCACAACAGCACTACAGAGTGTTCGAATATTAACTGAAACACGTCTAAAAGCTGCACAAGTCCGAAAAACACACACCAGCGATCGGCAAAAACTAGCCCATATACAGAAAAGCGAAGAAAGTGAACAACGCATCCGCAAGCGATTACTCACCCAATTGGAATCAGGCATTACCAATAAAAAAAGCCAAATTAGTCAGTTAAAGATTAGCATTGCAAAATTACAGAGCCTAGTTGAACAAATTGATAATAATAACAAAAACACGGATCTGCTGTTCGATGCATCAAGAGGAAAACTACCTTGGCCTCTGGATGGACTCGTAAAAGCGCATTACGGGCAGAATAAAACAGGTGGAAAGTTACGCTGGAATGGGATGTTTATCACTGCGCTTGTAGGTTCTGATGTCCATACCATTGCCGATGGAGAAGTCGTTTACGCCGATTGGTTGAACGGATTTGGACTGCTACTCATTATTAGTCATAATGATGGCCTAATGAGTCTATATGGTAACAATCGTGATTTGATGGCAGATACCGGGGAAATCGTTAAAATGGGCCAGTTAATTGCAACTGTTGGAAATTCTTCCGGTCAGAAAGAAAGTGGCCTCTATTTCGAAGTTCGGGAAAATGCTGTCGCTGTAGATCCGGAAAAGTGGATTGTTCCACAAATACAGTATGCAAAATCAGGTTTAATTCAAGCTCAATAGCGTATTGAGTGGTAGACTCCACAATATCTTCAGTAATTATACATGGCACTATGCTTAGTCAGGAGTTGTAAATGTCGATTCGATCCCGGTCAATAATGCTTATCTTGATGGGCGTTATTCTTGGCGCTTCTCTCACTATCGGCCATACCGTCATGGCCAAACGCGAAAATACTTTGCCACTGGAACAATTGCGCACGTTCACAGATGTATTTTCACGTATAAAAAATAACTACGTTGAAGAAGTCAGCGACAAGGAATTACTTGAGCATGCAATTAGAGGCATGTTAAGTGGCTTGGACCCGCACTCTGCTTACCTTAACCCTGAACAATTTAATGAACTGCGCATTGGGACTTCCGGACAATTCGGAGGCTTAGGCATTGAAGTAGGAATGGAAGATGGGTTTGTCAAAGTAGTGTCACCCATTGATGACACACCAGCCCAGCGCGCCGGTATGAAAAGCGGAGATTTGATTATTCGACTGGATGACAAACCAGTCAAAGGGTTGTCGCTTAATGACGCTGTAAAATTGATGCGTGGCAAACCTGGCACGACTATTCATCTAACTGTGATCCGCGAAGGCGCCGATAAGCCACTAAAAATAGATATTGTTCGTGCAATTATTAAAGTAAACAGTGTAAAAAACCGCATGCTTGAAGAAGGATTCGGTTATGTGCGTATTTCACAATTTCAGACTAAGACCACACAAGATCTAAACAAAGCGATAAAAAAATTAAAAGAAGAGTCAAATGGATCGATTAAGGGGTTGGTTTTGGACTTGAGAAATAACCCCGGTGGTGTGCTTTCAGCGGCCGTTGGAGTTTCAGATACATTCCTCAATGAGGGAATGATCGTGTATACAGACGGGCGTGAGGCAGATTCAAAGCTCCGATACACCGCTTCAAAGGGAGATGCAATTGACGGAGCACCTATCGTTATTTTGGTAAATGGTGGCTCTGCTTCTGCCTCTGAAATTGTCGCAGGAGCCATGCAGGATCACAAACGCGGCATTATCATGGGCACTAAAACGTTTGGAAAGGGTTCTGTGCAAACAATTCAGGATTTATCCAGTGGCGGAGCTGTTAAGCTTACGACTGCCCGTTATTTCACACCCTCTGGACGGTCAATTCAGGCAGAAGGAATCGAACCTGATATAATTGCGGAACTTGTCGAATTAGCGAAGAAAGATGATGATTCAGATATTGCACCTGTAACTGAATCAAGCCTGTCAGGACATTTGTCTAATCCGAATGGCACCGACGAAAAAGAAGTTTCTTCCAAGGAAGTATCTGATAAATCATCTACGCCAAATAAAAACCTTATTGAAGATGATTACCAACTCTATGAAGCATTGAATTTACTCAAGGGCTTAATCATTTTTAATGGCTAGAACTTAAATTTACTAAGTAAACCCTTAAAAGACGGTGAACTTATTCTCGGATTATAAGGGTTATTCCACTGTGACTGATTTAGCTAAGTTTCTTGGCTGATCGATATCGGTTCCACGCATCTGGGCAACATGGTAGGACAATAACTGCAAAGGAACCGTAAATACAATTGGCGCAATTATCTCAGGGCATTTCGGCATACGAATAATTTTCACACCCTTGCCTTTTATAATGTTTCCACCTTCTTCAGCCAAAATATATAGCTGTCCACCGCGTGTTCTTACTTCCTCAAGATTTGACTTCAATTTTTCCAGCAACCCGTCATTAGGTGCGACCGCTACTATTGGTACTTCACTGTCAATAAGTGCCAAAGGACCATGCTTTAATTCTCCTGCTGGATAACCTTCTGCGTGAATATAGGAAATTTCTTTTAACTTCAACGCGCCTTCAAGTGCTATCGGAAAAAATGGGCCTCTTCCGAGAAAAATACTATGTTCTTTTTCAACGAAATCTACAGCAAAATTTTGTATGTCGGCATCAAGTTTTAATACTTCACCTATTAACTGTGGACATTGATTTAGTGCTTTTATAATTTCTTTATGGTTTTCCTGATTCCTATTCCTGGCTTTTGAAAGCATAGCTACAACCAGTAATAATGCGACTAACTGCGTAGTAAAAGCCTTGGTAGAGGCAACACCGATCTCTGGTCCGGCATTGGTTAACAAACTTATGTCAGCAGCTCGCACCATGGAGCTTTCCGCGACATTACAAATAGCCAGTGAAGCCATGTAGCCTAATTTTTTCACAGCTTCCAGGGCTGCCAGTGTGTCCGCTGTTTCGCCAGATTGAGATAAGGTAATGTATAACGTATTGGGTGGCACATTGACTTTGCGATAACGAAACTCACTGGCAATTTCAACTGAACAAGGCAGACCGGCGTATTGTTCAATCCAGTAGCGGGCAACTGCAGCCGCATGATAACTGGTACCACAGGCGACCATATGAATATTCTCTACTGCTGCCAGCGCTGCCCTATCAAAATTATCAAAGGCATCTACAACCAGATGTTCCTGGGTTACTCTTCCTGCCAATGTATGACGAATCGCAGCCGGTTGCTCAAATATTTCCTTCAGCATGAAGTGTTTAAAGGAACCTTTATCAACCGATTGCATTACAAGATCAGACTCTTGTATTTCCCGATTTACAACTTGACCATTTTCATCTTCAATAGAGTAACCAGAATACTTAATATCGACCAAATCGCCATCATGAAGATAAATAAACTGTTGTGTAACCGGAATGAGTGCAGAGGTATCAGAAGCAAGAAAAAACTCTTCTACACCAATCCCCACTAGTAGCGGACTGCCCTTTCTTACCGCAATGAGTCGCTCGGGTTCATCCTTATGAATGACTGCGATTGCATAAGCCCCTTTTAACCGCTCCACACATTTGCGAACACTGTTTAAAAAGTCCGCCTCTTGTTTGTATTCATGGTGAATCATATGAACGATCACCTCGGTATCAGTGTCCGAAGAAAATACATATCCTTTATCTATTAAAAAGGCACGTAATTCTTCATGATTTTCTATGATACCGTTGTGGACGATCGTAAATTCACTGTGAGAGGTGTGCGGGTGAGCATTTAATTCGGATGGCTCTCCGTGGGTAGCCCATCGAGTGTGGGCAATACCAATGTGACTATTCAAAGGTTGTATTCTTAAAGCCTCATCCAGGCCGGATACCTTGCCTTTTACCCGGACTTTCTCTATTTCATTGCCATCCCCCAAGACCGCAATGCCCGCTGAATCATAACCCCTGTATTCAAGTCGATGTAAGCCTTCAAGAAGGATCGGGGTTACATTTCGATGTGCAAGCGCTGCAACAATTCCACACATGTCAAATTCCTACTTCAGTTTTTGTTTTTGAGGTCTTTTCCAATTCTTTACACTTTCCTGGGGTGCTCTGGATATAGCCAGATTGTGTTGCTCTACATCCTTAACAATAACTGATCCCGCAGCTATTGTGGCACCATCATCGATCTTTACTGGAGCGACAAGTGCAGAATTAGAGCCAACGAATACGTCCTTACCCATGATTGTTCTGTGTTTTTTTGCTCCATCGTAATTACAAGTGATGGTGCCAGCCCCAATATTGGTATTATTACCAATATCCGAGTCTCCGATATAGCTCAGATGATTGACTTTGCTGCCCTCATTAATATGCGAATTTTTAAGTTCAACAAAATTTCCAATATGAACATTATTTTCCAAATAAGTATCAGGGCGAATTCTTGCGAATGGCCCGACGATACTCTGTGCGCCAATCTGCGCCTTTTCTATCACCGTATTTGCTTGTATTATTGAATTATTCCCAATAACGGTATCGCTGATAATACAATTTGACCCAATTGAAACGCCATCTCCCAATTCTACGGTTCCGTTAAAAACACAATTAATATCTATCTCAACGTCTATACCCGTTGTCAATTGACCCCTCACATCCAATCTGTTTGGATCAACCAAAGTGGCGCCATTCTCCATTAATGCTTTCGCGATTCCTTTTTGCAACTCCCTTTCCAACTCAGCAAGCTGCAAACGACTGTTTACACCAACCACCTCTGACGCAGAATCCGGATGAACCGTTTCTATAGATAGATCATTCTCAACTGCAAGGTGAAATATATCGGTTAAATAATATTCACTCTGGGAGTTATTATTATCAACCAGAGAGAGTAAGTTCTTAAGCACGCCCCACTTTGCCGACAACAACCCCGTATTTATTTCTTTAATTAACCGCTGCTCATCCGTTGCATCTTTTTCTTCAACAATAGCTATGACTGATGATTGTGCATTTCTAACAACACGACCGTAACCAGCCGGATTATCCTTATTGATCGTTAACAATCCAATTTGGGTATCTGTACAAAGATTCAATAGTTTTTCGAAAGTCTGCACTGTTGTCAGAGGAACATCACCGAAAGAGATCAACACATAATCATCCTCTTCCAGATACTCAGCAACTTGTAATACAGCATGACCCGTACCTTTCTGTTCAGTCTGTGTTATATAGCTCACTGTGTTGCCAATTTCTTCTTTTACTCTCTTTGCTCCATGCCCAACAACCACAAAAATTTCTTCCGGATTTAATCCAGAAACATTATTAATCACGTGTTGTAACAATGGGATGCCTCCCAACTTATGAACGACCTTCGGTTTATCTGATTTCATGCGAGTGCCTTTACCCGCGGCTAGAATTATAATTTTTGTACGCATATGCTTCGATAACTTTAGCTAAAAGGTTAATTGAGGGATATCCATAAGATTAGCAGTTTCTACTAACTTTACTCTTATCGGCATTTACGCGTAGAGCCTAAAGCAATGGATTTGATTCGGCGGGAATAAACTCATGATCAATAACATAATATTGATAAAACAGACGCTTAAACCCGACGTTTAGTCATCAAATATTATTAACAATAATCAGAGATTTAAATTTAGTCAGGAAATTGAAAAAAAGGTACTCTTTTACTTTAATGTCTTGAATAGTGCTTAACCATCCAATAATTTATCCGCGCAGTGTTTTCCCCACTCGATGTATCATTTCAATCTGAGCATTTGCCGCTTCAAGCTCAGTTCGAATAGCTTCATAATCAAGGTCTTCTGGATCTTTTCCTTCAAGCGCATCTGCAGCACGTTTTCTCGCGTCCTCTGCAAGTTGCTCATCAAGGTCTTCTGCTCTTATCGCTGTATCGGCCAATACAGTGACAATAGTTGGTTGTACTTCAAGGATCCCACCAGAAACAAACAGCGATGCCATCTCACCGTCTTCTGTCTTATAACGAAGCTCACCTGATCTAAGATTACTTATAAGCTGTGCATGTCCTGGCAAAATACCCAAATCACCCAATACACCTGGTGCGATCAACTCTTGAACTGTGCCACCGAATAAAGATTGCTCGGCGCTTACTACATCCAGATGCATTGTAGCTGTCATATCGCCACCACCTGTTTAGGAAATTGACTTCGCTTTTTCAACGACTTCATCAATGGAGCCAACCATGTAAAAGGCTTGTTCTGGCAGATCATCATACTCACCATTAACAATACTCTTAAAACCTGCAATTGTATCCTTTAGAGACACGTATTTACCGGGTGATCCCGTGAAAACTTCAGCCACATGGAACGGTTGTGACAAAAATCGCTGAATACGCCGTGCACGACCCACTACTTGTTTGTCTTCATCAGAGAGTTCATCCATGCCAAGAATCGCGATAATATCCTGCAGCTCTTTATAACGCTGAAGAACACCTTGCACTTGTCGCGCAACCGAATAATGTTCATCGCCTATAATCTGGGCATCAAGCTGTCGTGACGTAGAGTCCAATGGATCAACAGCTGGGTAAATACCTAACTCGGCTATGTTACGAGAAAGTACCAAAGTCGCATCCAAGTGTGCAAAAGTTGTAGCCGGTGACGGATCGGTTAAATCATCTGCTGGCACATAAACCGCCTGGAAGGAAGTTATAGATCCTGTCTTGGTTGATGTAATTCGCTCCTGCAATGCACCCATTTCTTCTGCCAGAGTTGGTTGATAGCCTACAGCAGAAGGCATACGCCCGAGAAGTGCAGAAACTTCTGTTCCTGCAAGCGTATATCTATAGATGTTATCTATAAACATTAATACATCTCTGCCATCGTCGCGAAAATATTCTGCCATAGTCAAACCTGTAAGTGCAACTCGCAGCCTATTGCCTGGAGGTTCATTCATCTGCCCATAAACCAGTGCTACTTTATCAAGTACTCCCCCCTCCTCCATTTCGTAATAGAAATCATTTCCTTCACGGGTCCGCTCACCAACTCCGGCGAAAACAGATAAGCCTGAGTGTTCTTTGGCAATATTATTTATCAACTCCATCAATGTCACAGTTTTGCCGACCCCAGCACCGCCAAATAGGCCCACTTTTCCACCCTTGGCAATTGGCATAATTAAATCAACAACCTTGATACCTGTTTCCAACACATCAACTGTAGCAGATAATTCTTCATACCTAGGTGCAGGTCGGTGAATTGGCATCCTAGTATCTGCCTCAATCTCACCACGCATATCAATCGGTTTTCCAAGAACGTCCATAATCCGTCCAAGGGTTCCAGTGCCCACAGGAACTGAAATTGGCGCACCCGTATTAGCTACTTCCATACCACGACGTAGTCCGTCAGACGCGCCCATAGCAATGGTTCTTACCACCCCATCACCCAATTGGTTTTGAACTTCCAGGGTAAGATTTTGCTCCCCAACTGTTAAAGCGTCATAAACTGCCGGCACAGAATCCCGAGGGAATTCAACGTCAACAACTGCTCCAATCACTACAATAATGTTTCCAGTACTCATTAAGACAGTACCTCAATAATTTTAAATTTTAGAATTTTGTTAAACCGCAGAAGCACCCGCAACGATCTCGGAAATCTCTTGTGTTATAGCAGCTTGACGAGCCTTGTTGAACTTTAATTGTAATTCGTCAATCATATTTCCAGCGTTATCAGATGCACTTTTCATTGCAACCATTCGAGCAGACATTTCACAACCAATATTCTCCACAACCCCCTGGTATACCAAAGACTCAATGTAACGCTGCATCAGCATATCAATCACTTCTTTTGATTCCGGTTCATAAAGGTAATCCCAGTGATAATCCAAAGAATCAAGCTCTGAAGCAACAAGTGGTATCAATTGAGTTACTCTTGGACTTTGAGTCATAGAGTTTACGAATTCATTTTCTACCAGAAATAAACGGTCAATATTAGCGTCATCATAGGCATCCAACATGACTTGAATAACACCTATAAGATCATCTATCGCAGGTCGATCACCCAAATGAGAGACCTCAGCTGCAAGACCAAATCGACGAAAAGCTGTTACCGCCTTACTGCCGATAGCACAAATATCAACCTCCACACCCTGCTGTTTCCATTCTGCCATGGCAGAAAGTGCTTTTTTAAAAAGATTTACATTAAGACCACCACAGAGTCCACGATCAGTAGAAATAATAATATAGCCCACACGTTTGACTGACTCTCGATTTTGCGTATAACTATGCTGATATTCCAAATCACCTTTTGCTATATGACTAATCACTTGTTGCATTTTTTGTGCATACGGTCGTGTAGCATTCATTCGCTCCTTAGCCTTACGCATTTTAGAAGCTGCCACCATTTCCATAGCTTTGGTAATTTTTTTAGTATTTTGAATACTTTTTATCTGTGATCGTATCTCTTTAGCGCCTGCCATTAGAGACTCCTACCTACCAGGTATTATTAGATTTAAACGTGTCCAAAGCTGTCTTCATAGCACCTGAAACCTCATCGTCAAAACCGCCATTTTCATTGATCTTATCCAGTAAGTCTGACTGTTCTGAACGTAGATAGCTCAACATGGCAGCTTCAAAATCGACAACTTTATTCGCAGGAACATCATCCAAAAAACCTTCGTTGGCAGAAAACAAAGAGAACGCCATCTCCGCAGTTGATAACGGGGAATACTGAGCTTGTTTCATTAGCTCTGTTACACGCTCACCACGTTCAAGCTGTTTACGTGTCGCCTCATCAAGATCCGATGCAAACTGAGAGAACGCAGCCAACTCTCTATACTGAGCCAGATCGAGGCGAACACCACCACCCAGTTTCTTAATAATTTTTGTTTGCGCCGATCCACCCACTCTTGATACTGACAGGCCTGCATTTATGGCTGGACGAATACCTGAATTGAACAAGTCCGTTTCCAGAAATATCTGCCCGTCTGTAATTGAAATTACATTAGTGGGAACAAAGGCAGAAACATCACCCTCTTGTGTCTCAATAATAGGTAATGCTGTAAGCGAACCTGTCTTATCTTTAACTTTGCCATCGGTAAGGCGTTCAATATACTCCTTATTGACACGTGCAGAGCGTTCCAATAGCCGGGAATGCAAGTAAAAAACATCACCTGGATACGCTTCACGACCAGGTGGACGACGAAGCAACAATGAAACTTGTCTATAGGCCCAGGCCTGCTTTGTTAGATCATCATATACAATTAAAGCGTCTTCTCCGCGATCACGAAAGTACTCGCCCATCGCACAACCCGCATAAGGACCCAGGTATTGCATAGACGCCGGATCTGACGCATTTGCCGCTACTATAATAGTATATTCGAGTGCTCCATGTTCCTCCAAACGATGAACAACATTTGCTACAGAGGATGCTTTTTGTCCAATGGCAACATAGATACATAAAACCCCCTTACCTTTCTGATTGATAATTGTATCGATTGCAACAGCCGTCTTTCCCGTTTGTCGGTCACCAATAATCAACTCACGTTGACCTCGCCCAATCGGCACCATCGAGTCAAGTGCTTTTATACCTGTCTCAAGTGGTTGATCGACTGATTTACGCTCGATTACGCCGGGTGCAATTTGCTCAACAGGGGCAAAGCCATCATTCTCTACAGGCCCCTTTCCATCTATAGGCGTGCCTAATGAGTTAACCACTCGACCCAACAAACCCCTACCTACGGGTACTTCCAAAATCCGCCCGGTACATTCGGCAGTATCGCCTTCGGATATACCTTTGTAATCTCCCAAAACAACTGCACCTACTGAATCTCTGTCAAGATTCAAAGCAAGTCCAAATGCACCATTGGAAAACTTTATCATTTCCCCTGACATAACATCGCCAAGGCCATGTATTCTTACGATACCGTCTGTAACTGAGACGATAGTACCCTCTGTGCGTGCCTGGGCATCGGTTTCGAAGCTTTCAATTCGCTTCTTGATCAGATCACTGATCTCAGATGGGTTCAGTTGCATTTGTTGTAATCCTCTAAATCAAACGGGTTACCATATGGCCTTTAATCGGTAATTTGCTGTGTTAAGCTTTGTAATCTGCCTTTGACAGATCCATCGATGATCAAATCTCCAGCACGGATAATTGCACCAGCTATTAGATCAGGGTCAATTGAAGCAACAATTTTTACCTGTCGTTGCAAGCGCTTACTAAGGGCTTCCATAATATTTTTTATTTGTTGTTTATCTAATTCATACGCTGATATAACACTCGCCTCGACTAACCCTTCAGCATCTGCGCGATATTGCTCAAAGATTTTAGAAATATCAGCAAGTAATCTCAAACGACCATTTTCTGCCAACACTTTAACAAGGTTGGCGCCTTGCTTATCCAGCTGATCGCTTGCCACATGTTCGACAATTTCAGCGCGCTTTTCATGCGTTAGGTTAGGCGCTGCCAACAATCTATTCATGCTTGGTTCAGCGATAACCGAAGCAAGATACATAAGACGTTCAGACCAGATGTCAAAGCTTGAGTTTTCTCGCGCAATTTCGAATACAGCCCGGGCGTAGGGTCGAGCAGCTGTAGTTAATTCCGACATAAGAATTTACCTGTCAAATTTGTGCGACAAGTTCATCAAGAACCTTGCTATGAGCTTTTGGATTTACTTCAGAGTTCAGTATCTTCTCTGCGCCAGCCAAAGCGATAGATCCGACTTGTTTACGAAGGTCTTCTTTCGCTCGAACAACCTCTTGCTCTATTTCTGCTAGCGCTGAACTCTTGATCTTTTCGCCTTCAGAATTTGCAACATCTTTTGCCTCTTCGACAATTTCATTCCCTCGCCTTTGTGCTTGAGAAACTATTTCAGAAGCTTTACTTTTCGCATCCTGAAGCAATATTGCAATTTCCTGTTCAGACTCCTCTTTTCGTTGTTCTCCTTGTTCCGCATCCGCCAATCCTTGAGCAATCTTAGCCTGTCGTTCACGCATAGCACTAATAATCGGAGGCCAAACGTATTTCATACAAAAGATCACGAAAATAGCGAAAGATATTGATTGACCTATAAGTGTCAAATTAATGTTCACGCTCTTAGACTCCTGCTAATTCAGTCTTGATAAACGGTGTATAAAATCAACCCGCCAACTGACCTATAAAGGGGTTAGCAAAAGTAAAGAACAAGGCAATACCAACACCTATCATGGTTACTGCATCAAGTAGTCCGGCCACAATAAACATTTTAACTTGAAGCATGGGAACCATTTCTGGTTGGCGCGCTGCACCTTCCAGAAATCGACCACCAAGCAGACCAAATCCGATAGCAGTGCCGAGGGCACCCATACCGATCAAAAGAGCAACAGCAATAGCTGTCATACCTATCACAGTTTCCATTTCTACTCCTGAATAGTTTTTTGAAATGTAAAAGAAAAATAATTCGACCCGGATAACTCAAGGGTTACACGTGATCCTAACAAGATATTGATTTTATAGGTAAAATTATTCATAAAGTCGCATCTCTAAGAAAAAATACGAGCAGAGAATTTCTCTCAATATCAATTTCTTGAATCATCATCGTATTATCCCAAGAAGTATCTAGGCTAGTGGTGTTCATGCGCCATGCTCAAGTAAACAATGGTCAACATCATGAAGATAAACGCCTGAAGAACAATCACCAATATATGGAATATGGCCCAAGGAACTGAAAGCATCCATTGAACATAAAATGGTAACAAGCCAATAAGGATAAAAATCAGTTCACCAGCGTAAAGATTTCCAAATAACCGTAATGCAAGAGAAATGGGTTTGGCGATCAAACCAACACTCTCCATCAAAAGATTAACAGGAACAAACATGTATTTTATTATTTTGTTATCACTACTAAAGGGTTGTAGGGTAAGCTCAGCTGTAAAACCGCTAAGACCTTTTATTTTTATACTATAGTAAAGAATAAGGAAGAAAACGGACAGTGACATTCCTAACGTAACATTTACATCTGTAGTAGGCACAACCTTCATGTAGGGAATACCAACAGCCGCCGCAAGGGTTGGTATCCAATCTACGGGAATTAGATCCATCAAATTCATCAAGAAAACCCATACTGCAATCGTCAATGCAAGTGGGCCAATCACTTCGTTTTTACCGTGGAAGGTTTCTTTAACACTTTTATTTGCAAAATCCACAAGAATTTCTACAAAATTTTGTAGCGGCCCCGGCACCCCAGAAGTAGCACGATCAGCACCTTTTTTGAACAACCAGATAAAAAACCCACCCAATAGAATCGACCAAAACATAGAATCCAGGTGTATGGCCCAGAACCCCATCTGCTGTGCCTCTTTTGCACCGTGAGCTATCCCCAACCCATGCTCGGGGTGTACACCAAACGTTAAATTTTGAAGGTGATGTTGAATATAGCCAGAGACTGTTATTGTTTCTTGTTCTGTTGACATAAGTATTCAGTATATTTAAGTCTAACCAAATTTTCGGGATGTTAACCAAGGGACCAACCAATTTGTAAGCTGCAATAAAATAAACCCTACAAACACAGCTAAAATATTGATCGGTGTTACCAATGCGAAAGCCAGGCCAAATAGTATTCCCGTCAACAATATTTTAATTGATTCACCCACATAAAACGCGCGAAGAATTTTCTTCGCTGATCGTGCACCGCCATATTGGAATGTACGGTAGACAAAGTACAAATTAGGAATAAAGTAGATTCCGGCGCCAACTAGTACAGAATACGCTGTAATTTCCCCCCAAAGCAGGCTTACAGCGGGTATAAAAATCACAAACATCAATTGGGTCAGCAATAAACGCCTTACCAATAATCTGTTTCTGAAAAATTTACGCATGTAAAATTTTATGGTACCGATTAGTACTAACGGCAAACACAAACAGCTTGATTTTCCAAGCTTCCAGCTGCAGGCGCGCAGTATAAAGTTGTCGTTAATAGCGGTCAAGACCACATCTCTAGCCAAAAATGAAAATTTTCAATCCTAATAAAGCTAATTACTAACTAATCTTCTATATTATCAATTGGTTATCATAAAAAAAAGGGGCTTTCAATATAACAAAATTAATGTGTACTATTTATTTTAATGGATATGAGACAGGATCCCTTCCAGCTCATCTAATGAGGAATAGCAAACTTCCAGCTTGCCACTACCATTATTTTTATGTTTGATGTCAACTTTTGAGCCTAACGTATCGGCCAACCTATGCTCTAAAGCTTGTATGTCTGGATCGGCTACTTGTGTATTTGCTGGTTTACTCACCTTTAATGTTGTTTCTTTATACGATTTCACTAAAGCTTCCGTCGCCCTCACGGATAGACCCTTTGCGATCACTTTTTGTGCAATAGCAGTTTGTTTCTCGCCAGTTACACCTAATATTGCTCTCGCGTGACCCATCTCCAGCTCACCCAATTCGAGCATGCGTTTTACATTATCGTTCAAATCAAGAAGGCGGAGTAAGTTAGTGACGGCTGCTCTCGAACGACCCACAGCTTCAGCTACCGTCTGATGTGTCATACCAAACTCTTCTTGCAGTTGTTGCAAAGCTCGCGCTTCTTCCAATGGATTCAGGTCTTCACGTTGTATATTTTCTATTAATGAAACTGCAGCTGCTTGCGCATCATCGTATTGTTTAATGATGACGGGTATTTCATGCAAGTTTGCCAGTTGTGCTGCACGCCAACGCCTTTCTCCAGCGATCAGTTCGAAGCCATTAGCATTTGGTCTTACAATGATCGGTTGAATCATCCCTTGTTTTATTATTGAATCGGCCAGTTCCTGTAGTGAATCCTGATCAAAATGAAGACGTGGCTGATAACTTCCTCTTTGTATCCGATCAATCGGCATCAACCTCATCATGTTATTTTCTGAGCTATCATCAAACTCATTATCAGTATGTTTTTCGTTATTGGCAGTGGTGCGCTCTGCACTTCCAAGAAGCGCATTAAGCCCTCTGCCCAGTCCACGTTTTTTTGACATTTTATTCTTCTCTCTGATGCCATTCAGGCAGGTTCTATTGCTCGGTCACTGCCTTTTTTTGCTTCTTTTCGTATTAATTCACCGGCTAGCGCGAGATAAGCCAATGCACCTCTGGATGCTTTGTCGTATTGAACAATAGATTGCCCATGGCTGGGTGCTTCAGCGAGGCGAACATTTCTTGGAATGATCGTTCTATAGACCTGATCACCAAAGTGCTGAGTCAATTGCTGAGAGACTTCATTCCCTAACTTATTGCGTGTGTCAAACATAGTGCGCAACAATCCATCAACCTTGAGACGAGCATTGACAGTACGACGCACATCTTCGATTGTAGAGATTAAAGATGATAGCCCTTCCAAAGCATAATATTCACACTGAATAGGTACAAGCACACTGTCTGCTGCGACAAAAGCGTTTAGTGTCAAAATATTTAACGAAGGTGGGCAATCAATAAGAATATAGTCATAATTGCTGCGTATTTCTTCTAGTGCTTTTCGCAAACGTTGCTCACGAGCAATTTTGTCCATTAGGGTAATTTCAGCAGCTGTTAGGTCAGCATTGGATGGGAGCACATTAAATTTTGCTTCCTCACTATAAGTTATACACTCCAATATGCTATTTTCGCCAAGTAAAACCTCACAGGCTGAACGTTCCAGATTATACTTATCAATACCACAGCCCATGGTCGCATTACCTTGAGGATCAAGGTCCACAAGCAGTATCCGTTGTTGCATTACAGACAATGCCGCCGCAAGATTGACACTTGTAGTCGTTTTTCCGACACCACCTTTTTGGTTAGCTATAGCAATTATCTTGCTCATATGAACCTTGTTGGTTTTTGATTAGTGAATTAATGAATTGATATGTTTTCAATGAGTAACAGCATTGAAAACGGGTTCTAAGGAATTATCCTCATAAACACTTTGTAAATGTTACTACATGACGGGCGCTCTGATCATTATAAATTTGAACGGGGGTAATTTCCTGTAAATGAAAATCACCCACTTTGATAAGATCTAAGTGCGCAACATGGCCTAGCATCAGCACCAGACTGGTTTGTAAGTTACATAAATGACGCGTTTTCTCAACTATTGAATCAGGTGATGCCCAGGCTCTTGATATAAGACAATCAAAAAGTGTGCTTGGACAGTAGTTTTCAACCCGACTATGAACCACTTCTACATTACTCAAACTCAGTGTATTTTTTACATGTACTAAAAATCGTGTTTTTTTCGAATTACAGTCTACCAGTGTAAATTTTACCTCTGGACAACAAACAGCTAAAGGAATACCTGGAAGCCCACCTCCACTGCCGATATCTACAATATTTGTATACCCGGCGATAAACTGCCAAATACTGAGGCTATCCAATATATGCCGGCTAATCATGGCTTCCTTATCCCGCACGGCAGTCAGGTTAAAAACCTTATTCCATTTTTCCAATAATTCAACATACACGATCAATGTTGATATTTTTTCTTCTTCAATGAAAATATTTTGAAATACTAATCCCTTCTTCAAACATTCACGCAATTTTAAATTCAAGATGCACGCTTATTATTGTTCAAAGATTGTTTTTTTAAATGAACAAGCAAAAGAGATACTGCAGCCGGTGTTACCCCTGATATAAGTGATGCCTCACCAATGGTTGTTGGTTTTACGGCAATCAGCTTTTGTCGAACCTCTGACGATAGACCTCTTACATTCGAATAATCCATATCAGTGGGTAGTGTTTTTTTATACTGCTTCAATGCCCGTTCTATCTCGTTCTTCTGACGACTAATATAGCCTGCATATTTGGTTTGAATTTCAACTTGATCAATAACTTCTTTAGTTAAAGATTCCTTATTGATATCAAGTGCCTCTAGTAATGTTACAAGACCTACTTCAGGCATTTTTAAAATCTCTGTCGCAGTGCGTTCCTTATTAATATTTTTGCCTGTGAACTCCGTTATTTTATTTGCCTGACAAGTTTCTCGCCTGATCCAATAGTTATTTAGTTGTGACGATAGGCGTTCGACTGCCTCTTGTTTTTCGCAATACAAGCGCCATCTATTTTCATCGATTAAGCCTAATTCCCTACCTAATTCGGTAAGACGAACATCGGCGTTATCTTCCCTTAACAAAAGTCGGTACTCCGCTCGACTGGTGAACATACGATAGGGTTCTTTAGTTCCGCTTGTAACCAGATCACTCACCAGAACACCCAGATAAGCTTCATTTCGCGCCGGATACCAAGCATCTTTTTCCTTACACTTCAGTGAGGCGTTAATCCCTGCCAATAAACCCTGAGCCGCCGCTTCTTCGTAACCTGTTGTACCATTTATTTGACCGGCGAAAAACAAACCCCCAATATATTGGGTTTCCAATGTTGGATTCAATCCACGTGGATCGAAAAAATCATATTCTATTGCATAGCCTGCTCTTGTAATATGCGCTTTTTCAAAACCTTTAATCGAGCGAACATATTTATACTGAATATCAAAAGGGAGGCTGGTTGAAATACCATTTGGATAAACTTCAGGCGTGTTTAATCCTTCAGGTTCAACAAATATCTGGTGACTGGTTTTATCAGAAAAGCGCACCACTTTATCTTCAATAGAAGGACAATATCGGGGTCCAACCCCGTCTATTTGACCACTAAAAAGCGGGGATCGATCAAGTGATGCCCGAATAATGTCATGTGTCTTTTCATTGGTCTTTGTAATATGACAAACGGTTTGTAATGGGTGATCATTGCTGCTACCCAAATAGGAAAAAACAGGAGTGGGGGTATCTCCTGCTTGCTTCTCTAATTCAGAGTAATCAATGGTTCTACCGTCTATTCTCGGCGGTGTACCTGTTTTTAGACGTTCAACGCTAAAGGGTAATTCACGCAATCGCGCCGCCAGTGTTATTGATGGCGGATCTCCCGCTCTACCGCCTGCGCAAGCTGTTTGTCCAATATGAATTTTTCCACCAAGAAAAGTCCCTACTGTTAATACAACGGTAGAGGAAAAAAAGGAAAGGTCCATTTGTGTAACGACACCACGAACCACATCATTCTCTATAATAAGATCATCAACGGCTTGCTGAAACAATGTCAGATTTTTCTGATTTTCTAAAACTTGTCTGACAGATTGGCGGTATAAACTACGATCTGCCTGTGCTCTGGTTGCCCGTACTGCTGGCCCTTTACGCCTGTTAAGTATACGAAAATGAATGCCGGACTGGTCGGCAGCATGTGCCATTAGGCCACCCAGTGCATCGATTTCTTTGACTAAGTGGCCCTTGCCTATTCCACCAATTGCCGGATTACAACTCATCTGACCAAGGGTCTCTATATTGTGTGTAAGTAATAGCGTTGTGGACCCCATTCTGGCCGATGCAAGTGCCGCTTCTGTTCCCGCATGCCCACCGCCAACAACGATGACATCATATTTTTTTTTGTAACTCATAAATTAATATTAATGACCTTTTTAAGAGTTCTGGTTATTTACCTATGCAAAAACTGGAAAAAATTTCTCCAATTAAATCATCACTTGTAAACTCTCCCGTGATTTCATTAAGCGCGTTTTGCGCATATCGCAGCTCTTCAGCAGCTAATTCTCCCGAGCCAGTCGTTAATAAGTGCTCACTTGCTTTGTCCACATAAGCTCTAGTTCGACGCAATGCGTCAAGATGTCTACGCCGAGCGGTAAAATTACCCTCAGTATGTAGATCAAAACCCATACTTGATTTTAAATGTGCCTTCAATAGTGGTACACCATCACCTGTCTTCGCCGACAAGTAGATGCAAACACTTTCTTCTACCTGTATTTTTTTTGCGTTAATTGATCCTAAGTCAATCTTATTAAACACAAAATCGACAGGTGTTTTTTCCATTACCCAACTCGGTCGATGTGTTTTCTTATCATCAGCTGTAGACAGGACAATAACACGATCAGCGTTAGCAATTTGCTTATAGGCCCGTTTAATTCCTTCGAGTTCAATCGGATCATCACTATCACGAATCCCTGCTGTATCAATAATGTGTAAAGGCATACCATCAATATGAATTTGCTCAGACAGCACGTCTCTGGTTGTACCTGGTATTGAGGTTACAATAGCACTGTCATTTCCAGTTAAGCTGTTTAACAAACTCGATTTTCCCACATTGGGTTCACCAGCAATGACCACCCTCATACCTTCCTTGAGCAGACGTCCCTGCTTTGCCTGTCTCTCAATATTGTTGAAATTTTCTATTAATTTTTTAATACGCTGATGAATCTCATCACTGTCTAGAAAATCAATTTCTTCTTCAACAAAATCAAGTGCGGACTCAATATATACCCTTAATTCAATTAATTGAGTTAATAGATTGTTTATTTTCTCTGAAAATACACCCTGCAGAGATTGTAGCGCTGCCTGAGCGGCTTGAGTTGATCCGGATTCAATCAAATCACTCACTGCTTCGGCCTGCGTTAAATCCATTTTATCGTTAAGAAATGCGCGTTCAGTAAATTCACCAGGTCGGGCAATTCTGCAACCTAACTCTACGACTCTTTTCAGGATTAAATCCAATACGATAGGTCCACCGTGCCCTTGCAGCTCCAAAACATCTTCCCCGGTATAGGAATTAGGTGCTTTGAAAAAAATAGCCAATCCTTTATCTATGGGATTTCCATTATCGTTATGAAAAACACAGAAATGTGCATGCCGTGCTATCGGATCTATTAAAGTAATATTACAGGCAATGGAAAAACTTTCGGGCCCACTTACTCTTATTATACCTATGCCGCCACGCCCTGGTGGGGTTGCAATTGCTGCTATCGTCTCCTGACAGGTTGCCTCGGAGCTACCATTTCTCATAGGGTAAAACCAAAAATCTACAGTTTTTTCTAATTACGATCGATTGATTCTGGCACGGGATCATATCCACCAGGATGAAAGGGGTGACAGCGCATTAATCGATGTGTTCCCATATATAAACCGCGCAAAACACCGTAACGCTTAACTGCCACACACGTATACTCCGAGCAACTGGGTGAAAATCGGCAAGCAGGTAGAAACAAAGGACTAACCCACCGCTGGTAGAATTGTATTAAATATACGATTAGTTTTTTAATGAATGAACCTATGGTTTTCATTTCAACTCTTACGACGTTTCTATGTATGTAAAACCCTGCCTAGTCTCTTTACTACTATATAACAGGGTAGAAAGTGCGGATGATAGAGTTTAGCCTCTAAGAGTGTCAATCAAAAATAACTAAGCCAAGTTACAATCCACCTGTGGATAACTATACAAAAGCGGTATAAACTGAGCGCGTAGTGACGCTTAAGATTTTATATTTATCTGTTTTAATGTGACTCCTTACATTGCGTGTTCTACCAATCTCTCTAAACCTGAACAATTATTAAAATTATGCCATCTTGCAAGTCTATCTACTGGTTTTACGGAAAATATTTCTTTATTAACATGTGATTCCCTCTACATGTTACCTGAAGTTTTCTCCTATGCTCAAATAGTCTTTGGGCAAAGACCAATATCGGACTTAGCCATTGTGTTTTTTAAAAATTATCCGGTAGAGAACACAAACATTTTACTCAAACACCTGTTTCTGCGGAGAAGACCTTTGTCGATGCTTATCTGGAGCCATTGCTTGTCCAAATTAGAAGGTGAATTATCAGCACAACAACTCAATACCTGGATTCGACCACTGCAAATAGAAGAATCAGAAAACGGGCTTCGATTATTGGCACCAAACCGTTTCGTACGGGACTGGGTAAAAGATAATTATTTTGAAAGAATTGAAGAAATATCCATATCCATAGCACAGCCGCAAACAATTGTGGTTTCACTTGAAATAGGCAGCAGCATTCCAAATAAAAATGTTGCAGCCATGACAACCTCTACTGAGGTAAATACACCTCAATTTAGCGCTAATAAGCAAATAACAAATCATAATATTACGACACTGCCCAGACCCCATCATAACCTGAACAAAACATTTACCTTTGATACCTATGTTGAAGGGAAATCAAATCAATTGGGTAAAGCAGCGGCTATGCAAATAGCAGAAAATCCTGGCTCTGCTTATAACCCATTGTTTATTTATGGCAGAGTGGGTCTTGGGAAAACCCATCTAATGCAGGCTGTCGGTAACATGATGCTCGATAAGAATCCTAATGCGCGGGTGGTTTATCTTCACTCAGAAACCTATGTCAGAGAGATGATCAATGCATTACGACAAAGAACTATTAATGAGTTTAAACAATTTTATCGCGGTCTTGACGCATTACTCATTGATGATATCCAATTCTTCGCTGGTAAGGAACAATCTCAGGAAGAGTTTTTCCATAATTTTAATGCATTGCTTGAGGGCAAACAGCAAATAATTCTAACATGTGATCGTTATCCAAAAGAGGTCGATGGCTTGGAAGAACGACTAAAATCTCGTTTTGGATGGGGTTTAACTGTTGCTATAGAACCTCCCGAATTGGAAACAAGAGTAGCTATACTTCATACTAAAGCTGATCAGGTTGGAATTGATTTACCAAGTGAAGTCGGGTTCTTTATTGCCAAGAGGATTAGATCAAATGTTAGGGAACTTGAAGGAGCACTAAAACGGGTAATGGCTAACTCTCAATTCACTGGCTCTCCTATTACATTGGATTTTGCTAAGGAAGCTTTAAGGGATTTAATTGCCGTTCAAGAGAAACTTGTAACAATAGAGAATATACAAAAAACGGTTGCTGAGTACTTTAAAATTCGAATAGCTGATATTTTATCAAAACGAAGAAGTCGATCTGTAGCGAGACCTAGACAAATTGCTATGAGTTTGGCTAAAGAACTCACTAGTCGCAGCCTACCCGAAATTGGAGATGCTTTCGGAGGAAGAGACCACACGACAGTTTTGCATGGCTGTCGTAAAATAGCGGAATTACGCCAATCTGATACGAGGGTTTATGAAGACTACGCCAATATTTTACGTATATTGTCCAGTTAAACGGGCTGTGGATAAGTTTGTGAATAAGTCTATGGTTTAGCGGGTTATAACTTTATAAAAAAACTAAACTTCTTTTTATCCACACTTTCAAGACACTTAACCTTAGCTTGTACGTGCTTTATCACCACTATAATTAATAACTAACCATTTGAAAAATAAAAAAAAACTAGAGTTATACATAAAACGGCGATTGCTTACTATTACTACTATATTATATATATATATATTTTTTTTAATAACTATAGACACTACACATGAAGTTTAATTATCAAAGAGAAGATCTATTATTACCGCTATTACAAATTATTGGTGCTGTTGAGAAGCGACAAACCTTACCTGTATTAGCTAATTTTCTTCTATCTGCTAAAGAGGGGCTTTTAACAATAACTGCTACTGATACAGAAATTGAACTTCAATCTAAAATACCAATAAATTCAAATGTTGATGGTAGTGTTACCGTTCCTGCCAGAAAACTGCTGGACATATGTAAAGCCTTACCCGATCTGGCTATGATAGATTTTACAATAGAGGACAATAAAATCCGTATAAAATCAGGGCGAAGTAAGTTCGTCTTATCAACTTTGCCAGCGAGTGAATTTCCGTTATCAAATGATATCGGTGAAGGTATGACCATAGATCTACCAAAGAAGTTATTAAATGAGGTAATAAAGCAAACCAGTTTCTCGATGGCACAACAAGATGTTAGATTTTACTTGAATGGCATGTTGCTGGAAATTTCTACTAATGCCCTTCGCGCCATTGCAACAGACGGTCATAGGCTATCGTATTCGACATGTGATATTGAAAGTACAATCGAAGAAGTTGTTCGTGTAATCATCCCTAGAAAAAGTGTTCATGAATTGGGTCGTTTGATTAATACAGACGCGGCGGATGAGGAGCGAGTAAAATTAACATTCACGCCTAATCATTTGAAGGTTTCTTTAGGTGAAGTAACACTTACTACAAAACTAATAGATGGACGCTTTCCTGATTACAATCGAGTGATACCACTGGATTGTGATAAAGAACTAAGGCTGGAAAAGTCACTACTTATTAAAGCTCTATCCAGGGCAGCGATATTATCAAATGAAAAGTATCATGGCATTCGATTAAAATTTGAAGCAAATACATTGACTCTCTCTACAAATAACCCTGATCAAGAAGAAGCTAATGATGAACTCGAAATTGAATACAATGGTGATGTAGTCGATATAGGTTTTAATGTCAGTTACTTATTAGATTCTTTAAATCATATCGAAACGGAAAAAGTTAGATTGTTATTTAAGGATGGAAATAGTAGCTGTTTAATTATGCCGACAGATTCAGAAGAAACAAAATATGTTGTGATGCCAATGCGGCTGTAGCATTTGTTTAGTAGGATATACGATCGCAATTATTTTTTACAATTCATAGAGGTTATGACTAGTGCGCATTCATAACCTCTACATCGAAAATATTAGAAATATTAGATGCCTATCTTTTAAAGCCGCAAATTCTATAAACTTTTTTCATGGATTCAATGGAGCTGGTAAAAGTTCTATTTTGGAAGCTCTCTATTTTTTATCCTGCGGAAGATCATTCCGCACACATAAATCGAAAGAAATAATTAGCTGGAACAAAGATGATTTTATTATTAGAGCCAGCTTTTCAAATACATATTCACAATTACATAATGTGGGTCTACAAAAAAGTAGAAAGCATTCATTTATTTTGAAACTAGATGAGGAGAAGCTAAGAAGCGCTTCAGAACTTGCAAAATTATTACCGATAAGAGTAATCCATCCAGAATTGCATGAATTGATTAGCGGAGGGCCTTCAATTCGAAGAAAATTTATAGATTGGGGCGTGTTCCACGTGGAACCTATATTCCACCTTCATTGGAAAAATTACCAGTATGTTCTTCGTCAACGAAATGAATTACTAAAAACAAAATTTAACCAAGTTGAATTTCGAGGCTGGAATGTAGAGCTTGCTAAAACTGGAGAAATTATTAATGGAATGAGGATGGACTATATAAAGGGTCTGAAACCTTTTTTTGAATATTGGCTCAATCGATTTAAAATTGGTAATGATATAAGCATTAGCTTTAAGCAAGGATGGGAAAATAGCGATGATTTGTTAAAGGCACTAGAGAAATCAGAAGCTACCTGCCTAAAGCGAAAGGCAACCACTGTAGGTCCCCACAGAGCAGATCTTTTTTTAAATTTTAATGGTGTAAATGCAAAACAGATAGTGTCAAGAGGACAGCAAAAGCTATTGGTTTTTGCATTGGTTTTTTCTCAGATAGCTCTTTACAAACAACTGACTGGAGACTGTGCTGTACTCTTATGTGATGATCCAGATTCTGAATTGGATTTAGATCATAGATTAATATTTATTTCAGCCATCAGGGAATTAGATCTTCAATGTTTCATGACAGGTAACAGCAAAAAAGCTTGGCAGCTCAATGACCAAGATAGTTTGTTTCACGTGAATCACGGAATAATCTAAAGTACGGTGTTAAATAGGGTCGGTAATTAGCACCAAAATACCCAATAAGGACGTTATTTTTAAAAATGAAATAAGCGATTAAAAAAACTACTCTCCCAAAAACTATAAATTATGATCCTAAAAAAACCAACGATTACACTAATAATTTCAAGATTCTTTCTTCAGCCTCGAAACCTCCAATATGGTATAATTGAAAAGCTAACAACTGCACGAAAAAGGATAAAAAATGTCAAACGAACAAAGCTATGATTCGTCGAATATTAAAGTTTTAAAGGGGCTGGAAGCGGTAAGAAAAAGGCCAGGGATGTATATTGGCGATACAGATGATGGAACGGGACTTCATCATATGGTTTTTGAAGTTGTAGATAATTCAATAGACGAAGCATTAGCTGGGTATTGTTCAGAAATAAGCGTGATATTACACACTGATGATTCAGTTACAGTATCTGACAATGGACGAGGCATTCCGGTAGACATTCATCCAGAAGAGAACAGATCTGCAGCTGAAGTAATTATGACCGTGTTGCATGCCGGAGGAAAATTTGATGATAACTCGTATAAAGTATCTGGAGGATTACACGGCGTCGGTGTATCTGTAGTGAATGCACTTTCCGAGACGCTAACCTTGACGATTAGTCGCGATGGAAAAACTTATCAACAGAAGTATAAAGATAGCGAGCCAGTAGAAGACATAAAGGTGATTGGTGATACACAATTAAGCGGAACCAGCATAAGCTTTAAAGCGAACAAGAATATATTTAGTAATATAGATTACCACTATGATATTTTGGCAAAACGCTTGCGGGAATTGTCATTTCTAAATTGCGGCGTACGAATTGTATTATATGAAGAAAGCAGCGATAAAAAAGACATATTTGAATATGAAGGTGGGATAAGAGCTTTCGTCGAACACTTGAATCGCAAAAAAACACCATTGCACCCAACAGTACTGCATTACGTAGGGAAAAGAGATGAAATGGAGATTGAGTTCTCTATGCAGTGGAATGATTCTTATCAGGAAAGTATTTTCTGTTTTACCAATAATATCCCGCAAAAAGACGGTGGATCACATTTGTCAGGTTTTCGATCTGCATTAACCAGAACACTTAATAATTATATGGATGCAGAAGGGATTCTGGCTAAGGCTAAAGTGTCTACCGGCGGTGATGATGCCAGAGAGGGCTTAACGGCTGTATTATCAGTTAAGATTCCAGACCCAAAATTTTCTTCACAGACCAAGGAGAAACTGGTCTCATCTGAGGTGAAAGGTGCAGTCGAATCTTTCGTATCAGAGTTTTTAAGCGATTTTCTTGGTGAAAACCCAACCGAAGCAAAACAAATTACATCAAAAATTGTTGATGCAGCCAGGGCGCGTGAAGCGGCTAGAAAGGCTCGTGAGTTAACACGTCGAAAAGGTGTCTTAGATATCGCTGGTCTTCCGGGAAAACTGGCAGACTGTCAAGAAAGAGATCCTGCCAAATCAGAATTATATTTGGTGGAGGGCGATTCAGCCGGCGGTTCGGCCAAGCAAGGTAGAGATCGACGAACTCAGGCTATTCTTCCTTTGCGAGGAAAAATACTGAATGTTGAGAAAGCACGCTTTGACAAAATGCTATCGTCAGTTGAGGTTGGAACATTAATTACTGCTTTAGGTTGTGGAATAGGGCGAGATGAATTCGATATAGAAAAATTGAAGTATCATTACATTGTCATAATGACGGATGCAGATGTTGATGGATCTCATATAAGAACTTTGTTATTGACATTTTTTTACAGGCAAATGCCAGAACTTATTGAAAATGGTCATATTTATATTGCCCAACCGCCTTTGTATAAAGTTAAAAAAGGTAAACAAGAGCAATATGTAAAAGATGATGATGAGCTAAATAAATATTTACTGCAATTAGCACTCAGCGGTGCAAAATTATTCTTAAATAACGATTCGCCTGCTGTGCTAGATGAATCATTGGGCAATTTAGCAAGCCAATATATGACATTAAACCGTATATTGGATCGCCTCGAAATACGCATTGAACGTGAAGTACTAGAAGCCTTACGATCGACTGAACCACTGAAGGTTGCAGATTTATTGCAAAGTGAACAGGTTCAAAAATTTGCAGATAGATTGCTGCATCAAGTTAACAAAGGTAAAGTTAATGAAAACAAGTATTCATTTAGCGTAAGTAAATTTGCAGATGAATTTGGTATTGAATTAAAGCGTATGGTGCATGGCAATGAACACATAACGGTCCTGGAACCCACACTATTTAAATCTGCAGACTATAGATCTATTTCAGGGTTTGCTCAGGAGACGTTTAATTTATTGGGAACAGGCGCTTATCTGCAACGCGGTGAAAAAACAAAAGAGATAGATAATTTCAAAGGACTGATGGATTGGTTACTCACAGAATCCAGACGAGGTTTAACGATACAAAGGTATAAAGGGTTAGGGGAGATGAATCCTGAACAATTGTGGGAAACAACAATGAACCAGGAAGTGCGGCGCATGTTACAAGTCAAGATTGAAGATGCTGTGGCCGCTGATGAAGTCTTTACTACCTTAATGGGTGATCAAGTGGAACCAAGACGAGATTTCATAGAAAAAAATGCACTTTCTGTTTCTAACCTTGATGTCTGATTTCAGCATTTATCCATTATTATTCGAAAGGTTTTGAAATGAATGCTGAAACTGAAAGCTTTTCTTGTTTGCCGACATTTAGCGAAATTGATACATCTACTATTGAAAGCCAATTACGAAGATTAATAACAGATAACCATAATTCTATTTTGTTTCTTGAAAAAATACCGAACCCTGATTGGGGAAATTTTGTAGATCCATTAAATCTTTTGGCAGATAAACTTGATCAATTCTGGTCCCCCGTTCGTCATCTGAATTCTGTTATGAATAACCAACAGATTCGAACAGTTTATGGCATTGGCGTAAAATTAATCAGTGAATATTCCACGGCACTCAGACAAAATAGATCACTATTTGATAGCTATTTAAAAATTAAAGAATCGGATAATTACACTATTCTTAGCATAGCCCAAAAAAAAGCCATTGAAGATAACATCCGTAGTTTTCGATTAAATGGGGTCTCACTAAATAAGGAAAAAAAAGAAAAATTTAAAAATGTGTCATTGCGATTAAGCGAAATGACCACACGATTTGCTGATAATGTTCTGGATACTGCAAATACCTGGGAAAAGAGAATTAAGGATAAATCAGAACTAGCCGGACTGCCTGATCATGCATTAAAAGCTGCGCAATTAAGAGCAAAAGAAAAAGATTACCAAGGTTTTTTGTTTAACCTGGAATTCCCTACCTATTATTCCATTCAAACCTTTGCTGAGGATAGGAGTTTACGACAAGAGGTCTACAAGGCTTATATAACCCGTGCCTCTGATCAGGGACCACACAATAAAGAACAAAATAACGATGAGTTAATAAAAGAAATCCTTCGCCTACGCGCAAAAAAAGCAAGGCTATTAGGCTTTGAAAATTATGCGGAACTTTCCATAGAAACAAAAATGGCAGAATCGCCAAAACACGTTATTGACTTCCTTCAAGATCTTTTAAGTAAATCAAAATTAACCGCGATAGAAGAATTTAAAGAATTGGAGGATTACGCTTACTCGCTTGATAAGATTGAAAAAATACAAGCATGGGATATTGCGTATTACAGTAATAAACTCAAAGCATATAAATATGCTATATCGGCTGACGATCTAAAGCCCTATTTTCCAGTTGATGTCGTTATACCAGGTATGTTTGAGGTGGTAAAAAAATTATATGGTCTGAATATCAGCCAACTACACGATATTGATGTCTGGCATAAGGATGTTAATTTCTACCAAATAAAAGACTCATCAGATCAACTTCGTGGTGGATTTTATTTGGATGTATATTCCCGAGAAAACAAGCGCGGTGGCGCTTGGATGGATGAATGTGTTTCACGTATGAAGCATGATGGAAAAATACAGCATCCTGTCGCTTATTTGACTTGTAATTTAACACCTCCAATAGGTAAAGAGGTGGCTCTTATCACTCATGATGAAGTTATTACATTATTCCACGAATTTGGTCACGGATTACACCACATACTGACTCAGGTTGATTATCGTGATGTATCGGGCATTAATGGTGTGGAATGGGATGCTGTTGAATTACCAAGTCAGTTTATGGAAAACTGGTGTTGGGAAAAACAAGCGCTTGATTTAGTTAGCCGACATTACGTAACTGGAAAGAAGATACCTGAGGAATTGCTACAGAAAGCTTATAAGGCAAAAAACTTTCAATCTGCGATGCAAATGATCAGACAACTGGAGTTTGCATTATTTGATATGCGGATTTATACAGAATCAACGACAGAAAAAATTATTGATGTGCAAAATGTTCTAAATGAAGTTAGAAAGGAAGTTTCTGTTGTACCTATTTCAGAATTCGATAGATTTCAGAATAGTTTTTCGCATATCTTTTCGGGTGGTTATGCCGCAGGCTATTTTAGTTATAAATGGGCTGAAGTATTATCTGCTGATGCGTTTAGTCGATTTGAAGAAGAGGGTATATTTAATCCTCAAACAGGTAAGGCATTTTTACATAAAGTACTTGAAAAAGGTGGTACACAAAAAGCCCAGGAGTTATTTGAGGATTTTCGAGGTCGCAGGCCAGAATTAAGTGCGCTACTTCGACATAGCGGACTGGTGGCCTGAGAGGTATGCAATATAAAGATCTTCGTGATTTTATAGAGAAGCTCAAAAATGAAGATGAATTACTTATTATTACTGCTGAGGTTGACCCCTACCTTGAAGTAACCGAGATTTGTGATCGTGTGCTACGTAGTAATGGCCCTGCAATTCTTTTTACTAATCCTAAGGGTTCATCCATTCCATTGCTGGCAAATTTATTTGGAACAAGCAAACGTGTGGCAATGGGGATGGGAGCTGATTCAGTCGATGCACTGAAAGAAATAGGTAAGTTACTTTCTTTTCTTAAAGAACCCGAGCCACCAAAAGGGTTAAAAGAGGCATGGAAAACCTTACCCATCTATAAAAAAGTTCTCGATATGTCGCCTAAATTCATATCCAACGCACCGTGCCAAACTTGTATTGTTAGCGGCGAAGATATTAATTTAGCTGATTTTCCAATTCAAACCTGTTGGCCGGGTGATGTAGCACCGTTGATTAGCTGGGGTTTGGTTGTTACACAGGGCCCTAGTAAATCACGTCAGAATATGGGTATTTACCGGCAGCAATTAATTGCACGAAACAAGGTGATTATGCGGTGGTTATCTCATCGTGGGGGGGCGCTGGATTATCAGGATTGGTTAGTATCTTATCCGCTGGAACCGTTTCCGGTTTCGGTTGTTTTGGGTGCAGATCCAGCAACCATTCTTGCGGCTGTAACGCCAGTACCAGACACGCTTTCTGAACATGCGTTCGCCGGACTTTTAAGAGGGAAGAGAACTCATTTAACACGTTCCACGTTATCTGATCTACCCGTTCCCGCATCTGCTGAAATTGTACTTGAAGGGTTTATTTACCCTAATGAAACGGCAATAGAAGGTCCTTTTGGTGATCACACAGGTTATTACAATGAAGTGGAAGAGTTTCCAGTCTTTACAGTAGAGCGCATTACACATAGAAAGGACCCTATTTATCATTCAACCTACACAGGTCGACCGCCTGATGAACCAGCCGTGTTAGGAGTCGCACTTAATGAGGTATTCGTACCTATACTACAAAAACAATTTCCAGAGATTGTAGATTTTTACTTACCACCGGAAGGCTGTTCCTATCGTATGGCATTGGTCAGTATTCGTAAACAATACCCAGGTCACGCGAAACGGGTCATGATGGGAGTCTGGTCGTACCTACGCCAGTTTATGTATACAAAGTTTATTGTAGTGGTTGATAGTGATATAAATATACGAAATTGGGAAGATGTTATATGGGCTATTACCACTAGGATGGACCCGGAACGTGATACTACCTTTATCAAAAACACACCTATAGATTACCTAGATTTTGCGTCACCAGTTGCTGGTTTAGGTTCAAAAATGGGTTTAGACGCTACTAATAAAATGCCAGGGGAAACACAACGGGAGTGGGGAACACCAATTGTAATGGATGAATCGGTGAAAAAAAGAGTGAGTCAAAGATGGTCAGAGTTTGGTCTCTGATCAAAATTAATTGTTTTTTAAAAAAAAGGGGCTAACTTACTTGGCCCCTTTTCTGTTTTATCAAGCAGGTGCCACCTCTTTTTCACTTTCAATTTTGGCGGGATTAGCCAATCCACTTAATTGAGTTGTTATTGTTGGTGAAACTTCATACCCTTCTTCACTATTAACAGCGTAACCGTGTTTATACGCTTCCATAGCCCCCGCAGGGTCATCAATTGCCTCCAGTATTTTTCCTAAAGTGAAAAAAGCAGGCTTAGAGGGTTTCATACTAATACTTTTGACAACTGACTCTTTAGCTTTTGTCCATAAGCTTTTACGGTATGCCAAATTACTGATTGTCAAAAGTAACGCAACGCTCTCACCATTTTTAGCCTTCCACTTTTCAGCTTGATCCAATTGTGCGCTTAGATCACTGGATTCAATCCGTCCGAATAGTTCAACCAGATCATCATTCCAATTTTTATCTAATGATTTGGTGATTAGTGCAATGGCTTCAGTTCCTTGCTCATTTTCATTTAAACGTTGCGCATATATCTTAACAATTTCGCTCGATTCCTGAATATGAACGGGTAAATCTTCGTAGATTGCCTGAATATTACCTTTCGCTGCATCATTTAATGAACTCCCGGCAGCTATTTTTTCCATGTTTAACAACTGATCTTTCGGTGCCGCCTGTAACTTGCGCGCCGTTTTTAACAACTCAGTCATTTTTTCCCAATTGTGGGTTTCCTTATAGCCGTTGATCAGCAACCATATTGCGCGTTTATTCTTGGGTGCTGCTTTTCGTACTGAGGTTAGTTTTTTCAGCGCATCTTTATAACTATGTCGCTGCATCAACATACTGGCTTCTGTAATACCAACAGCAACCTCAGATTCGGGTGAACAATCTGCTGCCTTTTGTAAGTACTTGGCACTTAGTGTATGTTTACCTCGTTCATTAGCGGCCTTTGCTGCAGTTATAAATGTTGCTGTGTCACAAGTAGAATTGGAAGAAAGGTTTTTCGTTAAGATAGATTCCGCACTTTCAAAGTTTCCTTCACTGTATTCAATCAGCCCTTGGCCCATGGCTTCATGTGCTTTTTGCTGGCGTTTGCGTTCACCTCGTTTTTTTAGCGATTTTGGTGCATTTAGAAGGCCCATAAATGCGCGAAGAAGCAGGTAAAAAACCACAAACGCAACACCTATACCGGCTAACACGAGGCCTAAAGTCATAGGCCCATAATGTACACCTAGCCAAGTTACATCAACTTGTCCGGGATCTTTGTGAATAAAAAAAGCCGTTGCGATAGCAATTACGATTAAAAGTAATGATACGACGAGTGTTTTCATTTATTTCTCGCCCCTTTTGGAGTGAATTTCGTTAAACAAAGTCAAGGCTTGTCCCAGTTTGCTGACTGAAGGCACAATTTTCTGTACCTCCAGCACAGCAAGATCTTCAAGATAAGCTTTGGTCAAATTATTGTCCAGATCATAGCTTTCCTGGACATACTTTACGGTATTTTCCATTTGTAGACTATAAGTCTGCTGATCACGTCTAAGTACAGAGAGTCGTGCTCCTTGTAAGTTAAGTCGAAGAGCCTCGCTTGCGGATAATTGCTTGCGTGTAGGTTTGCCAGGTCGAACAAGCGGCGTACCATCAGATTTTTCGGTTTTAACCAGACTTTTAAGTGATTGGAACAATTGATCTGCCACATCTCTTGCATCAAGTTCAGTTGGGTCTTCTTTAACTTGTGCAACCACCCTTTCCACACCTGATGGAGGTAGTGGTAGGGTATCAGCGCGTTTACTTAATTTTTGCAGCTCAAATGCAATTCCTTCAATATCTGGCATTCCCACCTGGCGTAATTCCGCAACTTCTTCAGCGATCTGATCCCGCACAGGTGAATACCTAGCATCACCTAGATCATGTAACCGATCTGATGCGGCTCTTAATGCATACACTGCAGATTTTGTGTCTCCAGCCAAGTTTACGCGATGGCCTCCGCTACGTAGTAGATACTCAACTTCGGCAAGAATCCACTCTCTTTGACCTCGAGTGGCCAATTTGTGCGTATTTGCCAGACCTTTATCAAAGTTAACGAAAGTTTCCTGCACCTGAGCAAACTGCGCGGTTGTTTCATCTTTTAATGATTGCTGTTGTTGAGCAACTTCATCATGCAGAGAGCTGAGTCCTGACTCTGTTTTACTGGTAAGCTCCTGCATAGCCTTTACTGTAGTACTGGCAACCTCAGACACTGCCGATTCTGTTTTTGCTTCCAGGTCTTTTTGCACTTGATCGAGTTTCCCACTGAGATCCTGGTTAACTGTATCCAGCTTCCCACTAAATGTTTGATCAGCAGTATCCAATTTTCCGCTTAATGCTTGATTTACTGTGTCCAGTTTTGAGTTTAATGATTGATCAACTGATTTCAGCTTTGTGTTCAAAGTTTCATCAATAGTGCTCAGTTTTCCATCCAATGTCTGGTTCACAGTTTTCAACTTGCCGTCGAAATCCTGTTGAAACGCCACCAATTTCCCATCAAATGCCTCGCCAACTGACGTTAGTTTTTCCCCCAGGCTTTGAATACTGCCGTTGACAGTCTCCATGTTACTTTGTACACCTGCCTTTAACTCACTGGAATTGCTTTCAAATAGGGTGCTTGTCTGATTTCTGAATTTTTGCAGCTCCGTATAAAGATATGCCGATATTGCACTGGCTGCCAGCGCGATAAATAGCGCAAGTCCTGCTATTACTCCGCCTCCTTTTTTTCGTTTATTTGTAATATCGTTTGTAGACGTTTTGTTGCTTGTCTTTTTTCGTTATTCATGTTTTGCCGTTTTTCTTTCATATTCTCAATCTGGCTGGTTTAGGAAATGCTTGGAGAACCACTGCTGCAGCGCAATCAGCTGGCCTTGATCTCCTGGATTATTTGCAATTATTACTTTTGACTTGAAATCTAAGTCCTGAGCTAATTTATTGCAACGCTGACTGTTTACAACCAGTGGTATATTTGACAGTTGTTCACAGAAGTAAGGTTTTACGATTTCTACCAAGTTGAACAAGCCCTGATTACTGGTGATACAAATAACGTGAGGAGGCTCAGCTGCAAAAATTGCATTTAGTTGCTCGCTTGAATACTCAGGAATCCTATTTCTATATACTTCAATAGTTTCTATGGTAGCTCCACGTTGACTCAGACACTTTTTTAGCAAGGTCCTTCCTTTATCTCCGCTAATTATAGCAATGCGCTTTCTGTAAATTGATTGAAATTCATCCAACTCAAGTAAGGATTCGCTCGAAAATCCAGATTTTGGTAGGATATCAACATTTTGACCATAGTGTAACAAGGTTTGACGCGTAATGCCTCCAATGGCAGCGACCTTGGTTAAATTTGACCGCCAAGGTAGTGGCAATAATGCATGAGCATAAGTGACTGCATTAGGGCTGACAAAAATAACAACATCCCATAAATTATAATTTTTTAGTTGAAGGGTTATTTGCTCCGATCTATCCGTCAGCTTGATTTTAATAAGAGGGAAAGCAATGGGTTGTGCACCCGAATCATTTAGTAACTGAATAAAATTCTTCTGTTGATGTATGGGTCTGGTGACCAGTACACGAAGGCCCTGTAGAGGTGACGGGGTCATCAAAAAATGCCCAGGTCACATAATGTAATAACGTTGTTAATCATTAAGTGAATAACACATTAATGTAAATGTTCTAATAATTTCCCTGCTCCCTGTGTCAATAGATCCTCAGCAATTGCAATTCCCAATGATTCGGCATTAGGTAAAGAATCGTTTTTTTCACTAAAGAGTATTGTACTGCCATCAACAGATCCTACAAGACCACGCATAGTTAGCCTCGAATTTGAGATTTCAGCGAAACCGGCAATAGGTGTTTGACATCCACCGTTTAAGCGTTTGTTCATAGCTCGTTCAGCACAAATACGAGTAGTGGTTTCCTGATGGTGCAATACACTAATCAACTCGTGAATCATTTCATCATCAATACGACACTCGATGCCAATAGCCCCCTGACCAACGGCTGGCAAGCTAAGTTCAGCTGGAATGTGCTGACGTATTCGTTCCTGCATATTCAGTCGTATCAAGCCCGCAGATGCCAGGATGATGGCGTCATAGTTATTGGCATCAAGCTTGGCGAGGCGAGTATTCACATTACCTCTGAGGTCCAATAATTCGAATTCAGGGTTACGCGAGAGAAGCTGGCATTGACGGCGCAAACTACAGGTTCCAATCCGTGCATTTTTGGGTAGTTCCTCTAATGATGAGAACTTATTGGAGACAAAGGCGTCATAAGGATTCTCGCGATCCATGATAACGGCAAGATGTAATCCATCGGGGAAGTAAACGGGAACATCTTTCATTGAGTGAACAGCAATATCGGCTTTGCCCGCAAGCATGCCAAGTTCCAGCTCTTTGACAAACAGCCCCTTGCCACCGATTTTTGCTAATGGGCTATCGAGTAATTGGTCTCCCTGTGTAACCATACGCACAAGTTTAATCTTTATATTTTTATGGGCTTTAAGCAGACGGCGTTTAACTTCTTCGGCTTGCCAGAGCGCAAGAGGGCTTTTACGGGTTGCTATACGAATGGTTTTACACATATCTATCAAAAGGTATATCCAAATGAGCCGAAAAATTGAGAGAATTAACTACATTAACCACTTAAAGCCTATACAGGTTTGCAAATGATCAGAGTATTTTTATCCATTTTGGTGTTTTTTTCCAGCTATATTCAGTTTTCAGCCTTTGCCGAAAACACAATAGTCGAGGCGCGTGTCATTGAGATTAGTGATTTGCAAAAAGATGCCTCTCTCATGACCACCTATAAACGACCCATGGTTGTGGAGATGTCAGCTGAAGATTGTCCCTATTGCTTGCTTGTTGAAGAAACTGTATTACGACCGATGATACTCAGCGGTGAATATAAGGATAAGATTCTATTGCGCAAAGTTAATATAAATAACCATCAGCAAGTTATGGATTTTAAAGGAAAGAAAATCAGCCAATCTGAATTTGCTGATTATTATAATGTTCATTTGACCCCCACAGTGCTGTTTCTTGATGATCATGGCAATGAGATAGCGCCACGGATGGTGGGGGTTCCATCGATTGATTTTTATGGAATTTATCTGGACGACAATATTAACTTAGCCCGAAAGCTGCTTACAAAAACTAATTAAATAATCGCAGTTCTTCTATTTGCGACGAATTTATTTGATTAAATCAGCCGCCCACTGCGCTTTATTCTGCCAGCCCCTTTCCCTGGATCCGCTATTTCCAATCATCAAACTGTTATCATTCCCGTTTTACCAGTATTGCGAATTATAAGGATCAGGTCATGTCGAAAAAAGAAACCGAAAATAAATCAGCCAATAAACAATGGGGTGGGCGCTTTAGTGAAGGGACTGATGCATTTGTACAGCAATTCACTGCATCGGTTGATTTTGATAAACGATTATATCGTGATGATATCAATGGTTCACGTGCACATGCCAAAATGCTCAATAAAGTGGCTGTTATCAGTCATGAAGATCTTGATAATATTCTTACTGGCCTCGATGAGATTGAACGCGAAATCCACGACGGTGAATTTATCTGGTCAGTGGAATTGGAAGATGTTCACATGAATATAGAGGCTGCTCTGACCAATAAAATAGGTGATGCCGGTAAACGTTTGCACACTGGGAGATCCCGTAATGATCAGGTTGCCACTGACATACGATTATACATGCGTGATGCTATCGACTGTATTAACAGTGAGTTGTATCGCCTTATGAGTGGCATGTTGGATTTAGCCGGTCGTCATTCACATACAATTATGCCAGGATTTACCCATCTACAATCAGCACAGCCTGTTACATTTGGCCACCATATTATGGCTTGGTTTGAAATGATGCTGCGCGATATGGATCGGTTAACTCAGTGTCGGGTACGAACCAATGTTATGCCTTTAGGGGCAGCAGCACTGGCAGGTACCAGCTATCCGATTGACAGACTCTACACCTGTGAGCTGCTCGGGTTCCATAGCCCGGCAGAAAATTCACTTGATGCGGTCAGTGATCGTGACTTTTCCATTGAGTTTTGTGCAGTGGCGGCAATACTAATGACGCACTTGTCGAGAATCTCCGAGGAGCTGGTGCTTTGGTCTTCAGCTCAGTTTAATTTTATTGACTTACCCGATCGCTTTTGCACAGGGTCGTCCATCATGCCACAGAAGAAAAATCCCGATGTGCCTGAACTTGTGCGTGGCAAAACCGGGCGCGTAAATGGAAATCTTGTCTGCCTGTTAACATTGATGAAGTCGCAACCATTAACTTATAATAAAGATAATCAGGAAGATAAGGAACCATTGTTCGACACCATTGATACCTTACTTGGCTGTCTTTGCGCATTTGCAGATATGATACCGGCCATTGAAGCTAAAGAGATAAACATGAAAGAGGCGGCAGGTCAGGGATTTTCCACGGCTACCGACTTGGCTGACTATCTGGTGCGTAAAGGCATGGCATTCCGTGATGCCCATGAGGTTGTTGGCAAAGCGGTTAAACTGGGTGTGGACACAGATAGGGATTTAGCAGAGATAGATATAAAAGAATTGCAAAATATCTCCAGTAAAATTTCTGCTGATGTCTATGATGTATTAACTCTTGAAGGCTCAGTCTCCAGTCGTAATCACCTGGGAGGAACTTCTCCAAATCAAGTTAATAAGGCTGTTCAGCGTGCACACATAAGACTTGCTGAAGCAAAACAGATTGCCGGGTTATAGCTGGCCTGAACTGGCAGAGGAAATAGCTGAATTGCTATCTGGATCTTGGGGGTGCATCTGTCAATAATTTTGCCTCCGGTATTAAGTTGTGAATTTCAGCTGCGATATTCATATCCTGGTGAGCCTCGGAACGAACGCTCACCCACAATAAGTTAATTTTTAAATTTAGATCAGCAAATAACACAATATCCTGGTGCCGTCTCAAAATATATTGAATCTGCTCAACGCGTGCTTTAATTTCATAGCAGGGGCGTTTTTTTAATCCACTGATCAACATTCTGAAATCACTTACTGGTAGTCCAAATTCATCACGCGTTGGTGCACGCCTCCACAGTGGCTCCGAGGGAGCAAGGCCATATGTTTTAATTTTTTTATCGGCGGTAATCTGGAGCATATTACCCTCGTCATGCAACTAAACATCAAGTTTTAAGCAAGTGCTGCTGGAGCCAGTTTGAAATATCCCGGATTTCCTGTTGATTAAGGCTGTGAGCCATTTTATAGCTGTGCCAACTTGGGCGAAATCCCTGGCGTTGTAAAATATCCCGAGATATGACAGCGTATTCCATTTTTACAATATCATCGAATTCACCATGCGCCATAAAGATTGGAAGATCAATAGATTGTTTACTAATTTCTAATAATTTATCTTCTGATACAGGCAAGTAGGCAGACAATACCATCACCCCAGCAAACTTGATTGATTGGGTTAATGCTGTAAATAGTGCTATGGCACCGCCTTGAGAGAAACCGGCAAGAATAATATGTTTTGCTTCAATGCCGAGGCTTATTTGAGCATTTACGAGTGAAAGTACCTGTTCGCGAGATTCAATAACACCTTCCGGGTCTTGTTGAGAACGATCGAGTTCGAGTGATTTTATGTCATACCAGCCACGCATAGGCATACCATTATTGATTGTGATGGGTCTGATCGGGGCATGTGGGAATATAAAACGTATTGCAAGTTCCGGTGGAAGGTGTAATTCAGGGATAATGGCTTCAAAATCGTGACCATCTGCTCCCAGGCCATGCAGCCAGATGACGGTGAATTGAGGGTCTTTCCCTGTATCTATTTTAATATATTCGAGCGCTGAAGATGGCATATTAGTAATACCTGTCCAAGTAAATGAGTATTTGATAAGCAAACAGTATACTGCAGCAATATAAGTTAAGAGGTAAGGCAATGAGAGTATGTTGGACACAAAGTTTTTTTCCAGCCATCATTCTGCTATTTAGTTTGTCGCTGGTGTTATCAGCTTGTGGAAATAAAGGGCCTCTTTATCTGCCAACAGAAAATAGTTCGCTGATAATTGATGATCAAGTTCAGAAAGAAAAAAAACAGAATCAGGAAATTAAAGAGCAATGAGTGAGTTCAATTTTATAAACGGTGTGTTGCATGCAGAATCGATAAACTGCATCGATTTAGCAAAACAATTCGGCACACCACTCTATATTTATTCCCGCAAAGCAATAGAAAACACATGGCACGCAATTGATAAGGCGCTTGAAGGGCAAAAGCATCTTATTTGTTATTCAGTTAAAGCCAATTCCAACCTCGGTGTTCTAAGTCTGATGGCTCGTCTGGGATCGGGCTTCGATATTGTGTCCCAGGGTGAATTAGAGCGTGTATTAGCGGCAGGCGGTGATGCAGGAAAAACCATTTTCTCGGGGGTGGGTAAATCTTATGGAGAGATGGAACGTGCTTTGGAAGTAGGTATTCGGTGTTTCAACGTCGAATCGGCTGATGAGCTGCAACGACTGATAGAGGTTGCAAAGTCTCACGGCTGTGTTGCACCTGTCTCCCTCAGGGTAAACCCCGATGTTGACGCGAAAACACATCCCTATATATCGACTGGATTGAAGGAAAATAAGTTTGGTGTTTTGATGGAGCAGGCAGAACAGGTCTACCAGATCGCTGCTGATTCAACTCACCTGGAGGTATACGGAGTGGATTGCCACATTGGATCTCAGTTAACCGAGGTTCAACCATTTATAGACGCGCTGGATCGATTGTTGGAACTGGTAGATAGACTGGCTGAAAGAGGGATATCAATTTCTCACCTCGATCTTGGTGGAGGGCAGGGGGTTAAATATAAGGATGAACAGCCGCTTGATCTTATCGCTTGGTCTGAAGCTGTTAAAACCCGAATAGCGGAGCGTAATCTTGAAATAATCATAGAACCGGGGCGTGTTATTGTGGCCAATGCGGGTATTTTACTGACTAAAGTAGAGTATCTAAAACATTCAGCATACAAAAACTTTGCGATTGTCGATGCGGCGATGAACGACCTAATACGACCGAGCTTGTATAATGCATGGCAAAAAATCGTCCCTGTTGTTAATCGGGATCAGGAAATAAAAACTTATGATGTGGTTGGTCCTGTATGTGAAACAGCAGATTTTTTAGGTAAGAATCGGGATTTAGCGATTAATTCAGGTGATTTATTGGCTGTTATGTCCAGCGGTGCTTATGCCTTTTCGATGAGTTCCAACTACAACTCACGGGCGCGTGCTGCAGAGATTATTGTAGACAGCGAAACGGTACAAATGGTAAGACAACGTGAGTCAATTCATAAGTTATTTGATACCGAGTATGTCTATAATTTGACATAACGTTGTGATTTATTTTGGAATAATCACTTTCACTTGCGTAGATCTACTATCAATCAGATGGATTGATCAAGACGATTAATACGACTACTGGTTAATTAAATGCACCTTCACTTTACCAAGATGCACGGTTTGGGAAATGACTTTATCGTCATCAATAATATACAAAAAAGAATAGTGTTTGATCAAGCTACAATACGTGGCCTGGCAGATCGTCGCTTGGGTATTGGCTTTGACCAAATGCTTATTGTTGAAGAAGCCAGTACCAGCGATGTCGAGTTTGACTACCGAATTTTTAATGCTGATGGCATAGAGGTGGAACATTGCGGAAATGGTGCCCGGTGTTTTGCACAGTTTGTCAGAGAAAAAGGACTTACCCGCAGTGATGAAATCCTGGTAAATACTAAAGGTGGTGTAATTGTTCTAACCGTGAACGCTGATGAGACGGTAACGGTAAAAATGGGTATACCTGAATTTGAACCCTCATTAATACCTTTTTCTGCAGATTCTCTATCTTCTTCCTATACTCTTGACCTGGAGGGAGAATCTATGCAAATAGCGGTTCTGGCAATTGGCAACCCTCATGCCGTGACAATAGTTCCCAAAGTGGACAAAGTGGACATAATCAGACTGGGTGCTCAAATTGAGTCGCATTGCAGATTTCCCAATAGGGTCAACGCTGGCTTTATGGAGATTATCTCACCAGAGAAGATCAAACTCCGGGTTTATGAGCGCGGTGTGGGTGAAACTAAAGCCTGTGGTACAGGTGCCTGTGCCGCAGTTGTGTCAGGTATTATGCTAGGGTACTTGAAGAGCCGGGTAAACGTTAAACTTGCGGGTGGCAATCTATTCATTCAATGGCCTGGAGCCGGTGAAACAGTTCTTTTGACTGGACCCAGTGAATCAGTATTCGAAGGTGCAATAAAACTATGACGATCCAGGAAAATGCAAAGAATCTAATTGATGAAGAAGAGTTATTTGTCATTGATTATCTAGAGCGCAAATCCAATTTTTTTTACAAAAACCAGCGACTGTTGACACATCTACGCGTTCCCCACCACTCAGGGAAGGCTATTTCATTGGTTGAACGACAGTTGGATCTATTACGAAAAAAATGTAATCAATATGAAAATCATCTCAATGAATTGCTTGATGTTGCCAGAGATAATGAAGTCCTCAACCAGAAACTTATTGATTTGGCGTGTAAAATCAGTATGGCAAATTCGTTGCTTCAGTTGGAAAGTCTTTTGTATGAAGTACTTACTTCGGATTTCAACACCGATAAGCTGGCATTTTACATGACAGGTAAAAACCTTCCCTCTGTTCCTCAAGAAAGTACCGATTCTCTAATTAGCCTGCAGCTTATAATTGAAGGTATGCAGAATAAAGATATAGTTTGCATGGACGCGAAGAGTTCAAAAAAGATCAATTTATTTAATAAGCAATCTGAGGCTATAAAATCGGCTGCATTAATTGGCCTGGGGAAAGAGAAAGAGCTCGGGGTTATGATTCTCGGCAGTTATACGGAAGACGTATTTTCTGCTGATAAAGGCTTGCTGATTCTGGAGCGATTGCGGAATCTCGTTTCTGCAAAAATTAAAAGCCTTGAAATATAATGCAATGTACACAGTATTTATCTGAAGATGTAGAGCAGTACTTAACTGAATTGGAGAAGATAAAACGCTATAGCCATAACACAATAAAAAGTTACCGAGCGGATTTAACGACGCTAATTCCTTTACTTAATGCTAAAGGAAAACTGTTATGGGATGAAATTACCACTAAAGATGTTCGTGCCATAATTGTAAAACAACATGCTAAAGGCATTAGCGGCAGGAGTATTGCGCGGCAGCTTTCTGCATTGCGATCATTTTTTAACTATCTTCTCAAACTTGAACTTTGCGAAATAAATCCGGTTCAGGGGGTCAAAGCTCCAAAAGATACAAAACCTTTGCCCACTACGTTTGATCCAGAAGAGGTTCAGCAGCTCCTCAATAATTGTGGTGATAGCGCAATGGAGATACGTGATATCGCTATTTTTGAGTTATTTTATTCATCGGGTTTGCGATTGAGTGAATTGGTTGGCTTGAATGTTGAAAACCTGAATCTTGCTGATGGATCAGTGAGAGTTACCGGCAAGGGAAATAAGACCCGGCTGCTGCCAGTAGGCCGAAAAGCGATTCAGGCATTAAAAGCATGGTATGAAGTACGACAACAGTGGTTACAAGGAGATGAGAAAGCGTTGTTTTTCAGTAGAGAAGGTCGTCGGCTTTCCCGGCGAAGTGTCCAGTATCGTCTAAAAAAACTGGCGGCAAAACAAGCGGTAAAAAGAAATTGTTACCCACATATGTTACGCCACTCTTTTGCAAGTCATCTACTGGAATCAAGTGGTAATCTGCGCGCTGTACAAGAGTTACTGGGCCATTCAAGCATTAGTACCACACAGATTTATACACATCTTGATTTTCAGCATCTCGCCAAAGTTTATGAAGATTCACATCCACGTGCAAAAAAAAAGACGAATTAGTCAGGACGTTTGGCTGCCATTTTGTGCTTGAATATTTTCTTGCGTCTGCGCGAAGCCAAATTCTTCTAATATCTTGCCTGTCAGGCCCTCAGCGGTTAGAGAAGAGCCTGTAAATTCTAATGTGAACAGGGTGAAGGAACCCGTGGATTCCAACTTTTTAAGTAGCTTAAATCGCAGTATTTCCTTGTTCTGTCTGAAATGTATTGTTTCATTGGAATAGAACATATAAGCGGGTACAAAAATACAAGACTTTGCATGCTCACCCAACATCGTGGCAATCAGGCACTCAGTTTGTGTTGTTACACTGTTATGACTGCCTTTGGTTCTTTCCACTAATATGGGCTTGGCATTCATTGCCAGGTGATTTATACCGCAAAATAATTTTTGTTTTTCATCAATCTGCATCCAGGTTACCATGCTTATTATCCAATTCGACCCACTAACGCCATTAAAATCCCGACTGGCAACAAGTTCGCCGACAGTAATTTGAGGTGCCCGGTTTCCCTCCCAGTACAAACTGGTTCCACTAATTGATCTATTAATTTGAATCCAGTCCCCTCTATTGGGAAACTTTGCAGATAATTCTGAATTATCAGAAACAACAGTTTGGGTTGTGGCAATACGTCGAGTGGCTACAGCGTCCCAGAGTCCCTTTTCTTTTTGACTGTGTGAGAACTCAGGATGTGTGATGAATTCATTTTCATCAGTAGGGGTTTTTGCCAGACTGTCGGGTTTAAGTTCAAATGTGACCCCCTGTCGAGTTGCATTTTCGGGTTTTGCGGGTTGATTCTTGTATTGAAATAAAGCGTAGATCTCTTTTAACCCGGTGAGAATAGATAATTTTTGGTGACAGAATTCACGAGCATATTTTCGTTGTTTTCGCACCTTCAGGGCATTTCTTAGTCGTATCAGACTTTCTCTGGTTAATACATCAGATTCATAAAGTGCAGAGACAGAGTTAGGCGCCTTTTCGATTTCTGCGTCAATGATTTCTAAATAGGTGTTGAGATCAAATGCTCTTATAGAGTCAGATTTTTCTCTATTCAGAAAATGCAAATTGGTTGCAGATGAAGCAGCTTGCAGATCTACAGCAAATGTAGATTTTGTATTAATCGATCTCACTTGTGGCGTAAAAAGCGTAATTTTGGCGCAATGAGTTGCGATAAACTGATGCGTTTGCAAGGCTTGTCCGCGACGTAAAGATTGTGTTTGAGTAAGCTGTAGTAAGTGAGTGCTTATAAACAATTGCTCAGCGTTGTTGAGTTCATATGGCGTCTTTTTGTTTTTACTTAATTCTCGTTTAGTAATTTTTGCATCTTCAGCTATTTTGTACAGATGGTTTATATTCTGCCAAACGTAATTTGGTATTGATTGATATATTTGTACATGTCTTAATGCAATCTCATTTAGTGCCTCCATTGCCAAGACAAGTGTCGTGTTGAGAATTTTAGCTGTTCCTGGAACTGACCTTGCTCGACTATCTATAACGGTTAGCATATAACCGAATGCCAGCTCTTGAAGAAGTGTATGTACCATATTGAAGGTATTGAATTCTTTTACATTCAATGGAAGATTTTGGCTGGTATACTGTTTAACTGCGTAATCGATTAATTCGCGAACCACGGGCCGGAATAGCTCAAGTATTTCCAATCGATTGCGTACTGAATTCTCCAGTCGATTGCAATGCTTTAAGCCTCGAATAACAGCACGGCTGGAGTCTGCAGAGACAACTGGATATAATTCAGTCAACCAATGCCTGACTTTTCGGGGAACAGTCGGAAAACTTCCATTGCTGGGTTTGCTTGTGCTGGGTATTATCAGGTTCATAGATTAATATTTAAGATTACTGAAAATGCATTAAGTATTTGTTCTGTAACAAAATAGGATGCTGATACATATTTTTAGTTAAACTAAGGCCTGAATCGGTGATTTCATTTCTGCATAAGGCGCAAGCTCTTGAATCTAATATCTTACACCCCATATCCAGATTTAATTCATTAATTCAGGTAAGGCTAGCTGTCTGTCTCAATAGACCCAAAAAAACACTTGTGGATTTCTTCGCAACGGCTACATCAATCAGGCAGCACAGCAAGTGCTATTTTAGAATCATGCATTATGCCAAAATCCGGTTGCTTCCATAAAACAATATTTTGCAGTTATGTTGTGCTGAATGAAAACAGGTATAGCGGGTTCATATTTAGATAATTTGTCAATGGAGAAAACTCTTGGAGCAATATAGAGGCACAACAATTCTGTCGGTAAGGCGGGATAACCAAGTAGTCATTGGTGGTGATGGACAAGTCACGCTCGGAAATTCAGTGATGAAAAGTAATGCGCGAAAAGTACGCCGTTTATATAATGATAAAGTACTGGCAGGATTTGCTGGAGGAACCGCAGACGCGTTCACGCTATTTGAGCGATTTGAAGGAAAGCTTGAGGAATATAACGGTAATTTGACTCGTGCCGCAGTCGAGCTGGCAAAGGATTGGCGCACTGATCGAATGTTAAGGCGTCTGGAAGCGCTATTAGCGGTTGCTGATCAGAAGGTGTCTTTGGTGATCTCTGGAAATGGCGACGTCATTGAACCGGAACATGGTCTAATGGCCATAGGCTCAGGGGGTGATTTTGCCAAGTCAGCAGCTCGGGCGCTGCTTGAGAATACAACCATGAGTGCACGTGATATTGTTGATAAAAGTTTGGTTATAGCTTCTGAAGTTTGTATTTATACCAACCAAAATTTAACGGTCGAAACACTCGACATTTTGTAATACCTGACGCCCGTAAGTATTTGATTGTATTTGATATGTACAACCACCTACAGGCTTTGGGTAGTAACCTAAAAGGCGAAAACTAAGATTGTTATGTCTCATATGACCCCACGTGAAATTGTTCAAGAATTAGATAAACATATTATTGGACAAAAGGATGCTAAACGCGCAGTTGCCATCGCACTTCGAAACCGTTGGCGCAGGCAGCAAGTCGCAGAAGAATTACGCAATGAAATAACACCCAAAAATATTCTCATGATTGGTCCTACCGGCGTAGGAAAGACTGAGATTGCACGTAGACTCGCTCGATTGGCTAAGGCACCTTTTATTAAGGTCGAAGCGACAAAATTTACAGAAGTCGGTTATGTGGGTCGAGATGTTGAATCGATAGTACGTGATCTTGCCGAAGTTGCAATCAAGCAAACTCGCGAACTGGAAATGGTAAAAGTTAAGTTCCAAGCCGAAGATGCGGCGGAAGACCGTGTTCTGGATAGTTTGCTAAGGCCAGCTCGGACTCGTTCATTTGATTCAGAGTCGGAACAAGGTGAAGTGACAGGGTTGGCTACACGGCAAAAATTTCGTAAAAAACTTCGTGAGGGTGAGTTAGACGATACTGAAATAGAAATAGAAATTAATGCACCGGCATTCGGTGTTGAAATAATGGCTCCACCAGGCATGGAAGAAATGACTCAGCAACTGCAGGGTATGTTTCAGAACATGGGACAAAAGCGTACTAATAAGCGCAAGCTGAAAATACGTGATGCGCTAAAACAACTGATTGATGAAGAGGCGGGTAAACTCATCGATGAAGATGAGCTTAAAATCAAGGCCATGGATGAAGTGGAACAAAATGGTATTGTGTTTATTGACGAAATAGACAAAGTCACAAGGACAAATGAGCGTTCCGGAGGTGGTGAGGTTTCGCGTGATGGTGTGCAAAGAGACTTATTACCGTTGGTTGAGGGATGTACAGTCTCCACAAAGTTTGGTTTGATAAAAACCGATCACATACTCTTTATCGCATCAGGCGCTTTCCATCTAAGCAAGCCGTCTGATCTGATTCCCGAGCTGCAAGGGCGCCTGCCTATACGGGTTGAGTTGCGCGCTCTTAGCTCCGAGGATTTCGTGCGCATACTCAGTGAGCCAGACGCGTCATTGACTGAACAATATACAGCTCTGTTGGGAGCCGAATCGGTTAGTCTGACGTTTACTGATGATGGGTTAAAACGTATTGCTGAAGTTGCATGGCAAGTAAATGAGCGTACCGAAAATATAGGTGCCCGCCGATTACACACTGTAATGGAAAGATTGCTTGAGCAAGCATCCTTTGAAGCCTCAGATAGAGCAGGTGAGCTGATTACTGTCGATGAAGGGTATGTTGACCATCATCTTGGCAGCTTGGTACAAGACGAAGATTTGAGTCGATATATATTGTAAGCTACATCATTATTATTCTGCGGCTTCACTGTGGCAAAGCGCTTGAAATTTGTTATTTGGACTGCCGTTACCGAGTTAAGTATATGACCGCAAGGTTCTTAGAGGACCAGCGTTATGTTAGCCTGTTAATCATTAGGAAAGTAAGAATTAAATGACAAAACCTACTGAGATTAAATTACATCAGCAAAGCAGGGTATTAGAAGTCCATTTTGAAGATGGTTTTGAATGCAACTTCCCCTGTGAATATTTACGCGTTTTTTCACCGTCGGCAGAGGTTCGTGGTCATGGTGCGGGACAGGAAACGCTACAAATAGGTAAAGAGGATGTAAATATCACAGAAATCGTACCCACTGGCCACTACGCCGTGAAATTGGTTTTTGATGATAACCACGACACCGGCATATATTCCTGGGACTATTTATATGAGCTGGGTAAAAATTACGAAATGAATTGGCAAGACTACCTAAAGCGATTATCTGCAGCCGGTGTTCAACGTAATGAAGGGTAGTGCCGAGGAAAACACCCACTTTGGATATGAGCAAGTAAGGATTGATGAAAAACAGGGTAAGGTCGGTGAGGTGTTTCATTCTGTCGCTGCTAAGTATGACTTAATGAATGATCTCATGTCATTGGGTATTCATCGGGCATGGAAGGCATTCACAATTGATCAGTCTGGGGTCAAATATGGCAGTAAGGTATTGGATATTGCCGGTGGGACAGGTGATTTAACAGCACGCTTTTCAAAGCGGGTGGGCCATGGCGATGTCTATCTGGCTGATATCAACTCCTCTATGCTGTCAGTTGGGCGTGATCGCCTGATTGATAAAGGAATCTCGGGTAATGTGCATTATGTTCAGGCCAATGCGGAAAATCTGCCATTTGCAGAGGACTATTTTGATTGTATCAGTATTGCATTTGGCTTACGCAATGTAACACATAAACAAAAAGCACTTGAATCCATGCATCGGGTTCTAAAACCGGGTGGGCGGTTACTGGTATTGGAATTTTCAAAACCCGTCTTGCCTGCCCTGGCAAAACTATATGATACTTATTCATTCACAGCGTTACCGTTATTGGGAAAATTAGTCACCAATGATGCGGATAGCTATCAGTATCTTGCTGAATCGATTCGAATGCATCCAGATCAGGAAGCACTAAAAGAGCTGTTTGAGAGCGCTGGTTTTGAAAAAGTCAGTTATCATAATCTCACAGGTGGTGTAGTTGCATTACACAAAGGCTTTAAGTTCTAACCTAAATCCCCCGTAAACACAGCAGAGATCATGGTGAAAATTCCTCAGTCTATCTCCTACATACTGGAACTAGCTGCAAACCGGCTGATTGCACTTGACCCGCAGAGTCAAATTCAACTTGCTGAACTACAAGGGAAGGTAATTCACATCAAGCTTACAGGTGTAGAGTTGAGTGCCTATCTTTTTATTCATGCTGATAACATTGAGGTGATGTCCTCATTTGATGGAGAAGTTGATACAGTTATCAGTGGCACGCCCGCAGCAATGCTTTCTCTAAAGCGTACAAACAAAGCGCTATTTACAGGTGATGTTGAAATTACTGGTGAAGTAGATACAGGCAAGAAGTTTAAACAATATCTTAATAGGGTGGAGTTAGACTGGGAAGAACTGCTCTCACATTTGGTTGGTGATAGTGCCGCTTATCAGGTTGGCACAATATTTAGAAAGTTTCGTGGCTTTGTAAAAAGCAATAATCAGACTATGCACGATAATCTGTCAGAGTATCTGGTGGAAGAATCGAAATCTGTAGCGCCTGATTGTTTAGTAACCAATTTTATAAATGAAGTTGATAAACTACGATCCACCACTGATAGATTAGATAAGCGCATTTCTATTCTTGAGCAGGAACGGGAAAAGAAGGCGTGAATATAATATTGCGGGTATACCGTTTTCTCCAAATCCTGCAGATTTTTGTCAAATATGGATTGGAGCAACTTTTTCTTAATAAATCTAAATACCCTTGGCTTGCAAAATTTTTTTATTTGTTTCCCGCTCGGTGGGGAAACCAGATATTTCGCGAAAAACCACGTGGGGAACGGATACGACTTGTATTGGAAGAGTTGGGTCCTATCTTCGTGAAATTTGGTCAAATTCTCTCCACACGACGAGACTTATTACCTGACGATATTGGTGATGAACTTGCAAAATTACAAGACCGACTCCCACCCTTTTCAGCACACATTGCTCGAGAAATTATAGAGCAGTCTTTTAATGCACCAATAGAAACCGTATTCTCTCACTTCGAAAAAGAGGCAATGGCATCTGCATCGGTTGCCCAGGTTCATGCTGCCTGTTTGTTTACAGGTGAAAATGTTGTTGTCAAGGTCCTAAGACCAGGGATAAAAAAACGTATATCCAAAGACATACTCTTATTACTGTTAATTGCCAGACTGGTTCGTGCTTTGGGTGGGTTGGATGGTGCAAGGTTGCGCCCAGTTGAAGTTGTAAAAGAATTCGAGAAAACGATTTATGATGAGTTGGATTTGCAACGAGAAGCGGCTAATGCGACTGAGCTGCGAAGAAATTTTACTGATACCAGAATTCTCTATATACCGAGAGTATTTTGGGAATACACGCGACAAAAAGTGCTTGTAATTGAGCGTATTTACGGTATTTCTGTACGGGAGACAGAACACCTCAAAAGTCAGGGAACGGACATGAAAAAACTGGCTGAACGTGGTGTTGAGATTTTCTTCACACAAGTCTTTAGAGATAATTTCTTCCATGCTGATATGCATCCAGGGAATATTTTTGTTGATATACAGAAACCGGATGATCCAAAATTTATTGCTGTGGATTTTGGTATTGTTGGCTCTTTAACTGAATGTGATCGCAACTATCTGGCAGAGAATTTTCTGGCTTTTTTCAAAAGAGATTATCGCCGTGTTGCGCAGTTGCACATTGACTCTGGTTGGGTTCCAGCCGAAACAAGAGTTCAGGAATTTGAATCATCGATTCGTACAGTATGTGAACCTATTTTTGAAAAACCCCTTGAGGAAATTTCATTTGGTCAGGTACTCTTAAAGCTTTTTCAAACTGCACGACGATTCAATATGGAGGTTCAACCACAGTTGGTATTGTTACAAAAAACATTATTAAATATAGAGGGTATGGGGCGGGAAATTTATCCGCAGCTGGATCTTTGGCAGACCGCAAAGCCCTATCTTGAGAACTGGGTTAAAGATCAGCGTGGTCCAAAGGCTACGATAAAAAAAATAGTGGAACAGGCACCCTTTTGGCTGCAGCACTCGCCCGAAATGCCCATGCTTGTTTATAATTTGATACAAAATCAGATGTCGATCAAACAAAAAAATAAGAACCTGTCAGATTCAGAAATTCGCAGAGAAACTACCTATCAGTATGCATTGATTCGGCTAATTATAAGCGGGTTTGTGTTTTTAAGTGCCACCATATCAGGTAGTATTCTCTATACGTATAGACAATCACCCGTCTGGTTGTTAATCCTCACCGCTTTTATTGCCCTCTATGGGTTGAGGACTATGATTAAACTGGCTAATAAAAAGTAAAATAAAGCGCGGACTCAGAGTCCGATACGGTGATCTTTAAAGTTACATAGAATTTTTTGGAGAAGACCAATATGCAAGATGTAATAAAAGGTATCCCGCTCTTTTCAAGTTTGAGTGATGAAGAGTCCGATAAAATTGCAGGCTTGGTCAAACTTAGAAATTTCAAAAAAAACACGGTGATTGTGACTCAGGGAGATGAGAGTAGCTCATTTTATATTGTCGTGTCGGGCAGGCTTAGAGTATTTCGTGATAATGAAGATGGCAATGAGGTTATCTTAAACGACTTGAAAAACAATAGCTGGTTTGGTGAATTAGCCATACTTGCAGACGTTACGCGTTCAGCCAGCGTGATTACACTGGAGCCAACGCAGCTGGGAATAATTTCAAAACAGGATCTAAACACACTTCTTAGCGAGAACTCTCAGTTAACACTCGGAATCGCCAAATATCTTGCTAAACGTGTTGTTGAACTCACCGAAGATGTCAGTGATCTGGCCATGTTGGATGTATATGGCAGAGTCGCACGCACACTCGAAAAACAGGCAATGGACGAGGATGGAAGGTTGATAACAGGGCGTTTTACTCATCAGGAAATTGCAGCAATGGTCGGTGCATCACGTGAAATGATCAGCAAAATACTTAAAGAATTAAAAATAGGTGGTTACATTGATACCGATGGAAAAAGAATTATCCTGCAAAAGAAATTACCCAAGGCGTGGTAGTTTCAGGGCATGATAAAAGCGATAGCTGATAGGCCTATAACACGCTGAATGTTTTTCCATACGTGAGAATGTTTGTCATATTAGAGCCGACTCCTTTCCATCTGGTTTAATGGAATTAGTAGTACTCACTATCTGAATCATTTCCGTCCCTTATTGGCAGCGACCTGCTCGCCTATATCTATCGAATCAGCTCTATTAAGTGCTGTGATAGCAAATTAAATTAAGCTATTTTGTAATACGATTTACAAATTCAGATACAAATCAGTACATAATAATACAATTGATTATAGATTGTTAATTGTTTGAAAACTTTAAGCTTCTCTGCTTACACATTACTACATTATTGTTCAGACTCCGCATGTGGGTAAACATACAAACTGTATGCACTAGTCCGGCAGAAGTAGGACAGTGGGACTAAATAAATAATAACTTAGAAAGTAGAGGTGGCTAATGTCTGATCGATCTAATGGAACCGTGAAATGGTTCGACAATGCAAAGGGTTATGGCTTTATTGTAAATCATGATGGCGAGGATGTTTTTGTCCACTACCGTTCTATTCAAGGTGATGGTTACCGTACACTCAATGAAGGACAAAAGGTAGAGTATACAACTACCCGCGGAGAGAAGGGTTTGCAGGCATCAGAGGTAACGACCATCGATTAATTTTTCACATAGGCACTGCTCACTTCTCTACCAAAAATCCGCTTTTTATAATCAACCAGGTTCTGCACGAGAACCAGACAATTCTGTTTAGCAAAAGAGTTGTGTCTGGTTTACAGAATAAAAGTACATTGATTTCTGCAATATTTTGAATAAGGGAATCCAGTGATAGTTATTGTTAACAGCATAAAAAAATAGGTAGATCTTATTTGATTGTACAATGCTGATAAAAACCTTTTATTCAGAAAGCCATAATTGAGGCAGTATTTGCGTTAGCGGTAAGAGAATTTAAATGTAAGCAATATACTCTTACCCAAAGAATCAGGCACTTGTTATACTCTAAAGGTGTTTTCCAATTCTCAATGAAACCATGTCTGAAAAACATCAATTCTATCTATTTAAACAAAGAAGGTTCTCTGCCTATTTTTTTACCCAATTTCTAGGTGCATTCAACGATAATGTCTATAAGAACGCCCTAATCGTATTAATCGCCTTTACCAGTGTGCAGAACACGCAATCAGACAGCAATACCTTGGTAAATCTGGCGGCCGGTCTGTTTATTCTTCCCTTCTTTTTGTTTTCTGCACTCGGTGGTCAGTGTGCAGACAAATACGAAAAATCCAGCGTGATTCGGATTATCAAAATAGCTGAAATTATTATCATGCTGGCTGCAGTAGTGGCTTTTATGCTCAACAGCCTGTCAATGCTACTGTTTGTATTGTTTCTCATGGGTACTCAATCTGCATTCTTCGGCCCTGTAAAATACGGAATCTTACCCCAGTACCTACATCGGGATGAATTGATAGGCGGTAATGGACTCGTTGAAATGGGGACATTTATTGCTATTCTTATTGGAACTATAATTGGCAGTAAAGTAGCAGGCATTGCAGGTGTCGGTATTTCATTAATTTGTGTCATCATATTGGTGTTAGCTATTGCAGGTTATTGGGTTAGTCGGTTATTGCCACCTGCGGCAGCGGCCAGTCCCGAGCTGAAAATAAACTGGAACCCAATATCTGAATCAATCAAAGCCCTTGGTATGGCGCGGGAGAATAAGGCGGTTTTTCTTTCCATACTGGGTATTTCCTGGTTTTGGTTTCTCGGTGCCACTTATCTTGCACAGTTTCCCAATTATACCAAGTACGTATTGGGGGCAAATGTGGATGTATTCACTCTTCTGTTGGCAACATTTTCCATAGGTATAGGTCTGGGCTCTGGACTGTGTGAACGCTTATCAGGGAAAAAGATAGAAATAGGGCTGGTTCCGTTTGGTGCACTGGGTTTGACCCTGTTTGGGATTGATTTGTTTTTTTCAACACCTTCTAACCCCTGGGGGACAAACATTGGTTTTCAATTGTTTTTTGAGCAAGCAGGGAGTGTCAGATTACTACTTGATATCCTGCTGATCGGTGTATTTGGTGGCTTTTTTATTGTTCCACTATATGCCTTGGTGCAGCAGAGAACAGATGAAAAAAAGCGTTCTCGAATTATTGCTGGTAATAATATACTTAATGCGTTTTTTATGGTGTTATCAGCAATTTTTGCTATCAGTCTTTTAGCAGCGGGTGTCAGTATAAAGGTTTTATTTTTGCTTCTCGCCATACTTAATACTGCTGTAGCACTCTATATTTTTACCCTGGTACCCGAGTTCTTAATGCGGTTTATGACGTGGTTACTGATTCATACTATATATCGTGTAAAGGTTAAAGGCCTGGAACATATACCGAGTAAGGGTGCGGTGCTGCTTACCTGCAATCACGTCAGTTTTGTAGATCCATTAATTGTTGGAGGTTCAATTCGGCGGCCCGTCCGATTTGTCATGGATCATCGGATCCATAAAATACCATTCCTGAATTTTCTATTTCGAGTAGCTAAAACCATTCCTATTGCGAGTAAAAAAGAAAACCCACAAATGCTTGCACAAGCCTATATAGAAATGGAGGAAGCACTGAAAGACGGGGATATACTTTGCATATTCCCTGAAGGGCAGATAACCCGGGACGGGCAGATGAATGAATTTCGATCTGGGATAAAAAAACTAATAGACAGCCAACCTGTACCCATAGTTCCTATGGCTTTGCAAAATCTGTGGGGGAGTATGTTCAGCCGTGCACATAATTTTCGACTGCCCAGAAAATTGTTGGCCAGGATCGATTTGGTGATAGATACACCGATTGAGCCGGACAAGTTGGATGTAAATGAGTTGCAGAAAAAAATAACCGAGCTTCGTGGTGATCGCTTGTAATATATCGGGTTGCCTCAAAGCAACCTGTCAAAGGTTATTTTTCTGTCAAGTTTCTAAGTTCACGGCGCAGTATTTTGCCCACATTCGATTTCGGTAACTCGTCAATAAACTGGATTGTTTTAGGACGTTTGTAACCCGTCAGATTTTCCTTGCAATAGGCTTTAATATCATCCGCAGTTAATTCTGGATCACTTTTAACTACAACAACTTTTACGCTCTCCCCAGAGTGCTCGTCAGGAATGCCAATTGCACCTACTTCAAGTATTCCAGGGTGCATAGCGAGAACGTCTTCGATTTCATTGGGATAAACATTAAAACCAGACACGAGAATCATATCTTTTAGTCGATCAACAATTTTGAAATATCCCTTTTCATCCATAATTGCAATATCGCCTGTATGCAACCAGCCGTCACTGTCCATTACCTCAGCAGTGGCCTCTTCCCGTTGCCAGTAGCCTTTCATGACTTGTGGACCTTTGATACAAAGCTCACCTTTTGCGCCACTGGGCAGAATATTGCCGTCATCATCTTTTACGCAGCAATCTGTAGAGGGAATCGGTAATCCAATCGCGCCATTGTATTCTGGTAAATCCATCGGGTTCATGCATACAGCAGGCGATGTTTCGGTAAGACCATAGGCTTCTATGAGTGTTGAGCCTGTTACTTGTTTCCAGCGCTCGGCGACTGCACGTTGTACCGCCATACCTCCACCCAAAGTTAATCGTAGTCCGGAAAAATCAACTTCATCAAATCCAGGTGTATTCAGCAATGCATTAAAGAGTGTATTGACTCCGGTGATAGCCGTCATTCGTGCCGATTTTATTGTTTTCACAAACTGCGGCATATCGCGAGGGTTGGTGATCAGAATATTTCTCGCCCCAAGTTTCATAAAAACAAGGCAATTTGCCGTTAACGCAAATATATGATAAAGCGGTAGAGCCGTGATAATTACTGCTTGGCCGTCATCCTCAAGCCCAACAGTACTAATCCATTCACTGGCTTGGGTGCAGTTGGCGAGCAAATTTTTGTGTGTCAACATGGCGCCTTTGGCTACACCCGTTGTGCCACCTGTGTACTGTAAAAATGCAATATCCTCCATACTGACGTTTGTATCTTTAATAGCGGGTAAATTTTTACCTGCCGCTAATACATCCTTAAATGCAACTGCCTGGGGTAAATTAAAAGCGGGAACCATTTTTTTAACATGGCGAATAACAAAATTTACTATCAAGCTTTTGGGAAAGCCGACTAAATCACCAAAGCGTGTGGTAATAACGGTTTTTACATCTGTATTGTCAATGACATTTGCCACTGTGCTTGCAAATGCCTCTACTACGACAATCGCTACTGCGCCTGAGTCTTTGAGTTGATGCTGGAGTTCGCGTTCAGTATAGAGAGGATTTGTGTTAACGACGGTTAAGCCTGCCCGTAAGGCGCCAAACATGGCGACAGGATATTGCAGCAGATTTGGCATCATAATAGCTATTCGGTCGCCTTTGCTCAGTTTTGCTTCATGTTGCAACCAGCGGGCAAAACTGTCGGTCAAGCTATCAATTTCGCCATAAGTCAGTGTTTTACCCATATTGACAAATGCCGGTAGATTGGCATTTTTCTTTGCACTTTCGGTAAAGAGCTCCGCAACCGAGCTATATTGATCAAAATTGATTTCAGGTGCGATCCCTTCGGGATAGGATGAAAGCCAGTTACGTTCAATCATGGATAGTCCTCCAGCAATTATTTTTATTCAAATTTTATTGCAAAGTGTTCATTCTTCACATAATGCAGACCAGCATGCACTAATCTAGCGCGACTGGCAATTATTGCTTATCAGGGCCTAAACCCATCAAAAGCAAAATGCCAGGCTATGAACCCCATCCTTTAGCGAGCCGGATTGCGGTATTTCGAACTAAACCCCATCTATTCAGTAAAACCTAAGAAATATTACCTCCGCAACATTTTTTAAATTTTTTACCGCTGCCACAAGAACAGGGATCATTGCGACCAACTTTCGGCTGATTGCGACGAAACTGTTCTATTTTTGGGGTTTGCGCATCTTTAAAATACCATTTAGAGTCTTTCTTCTCGAATTCACTGACCTCATGATGACGTTGCCGCTCGCCGTTACTATCACGATAGCTGACAACAAACTCAATCTCTGCTTTATCATCATTGTGAGTACCACCCGTAACGCTATGTATATCGATCCCTAACCATTGTGAATTTTTAGCCCAGTCTCTAGTGGTGGACTCATTGATTTCGTGGCGGGTATCGGGGTGATGGGAGGCAATAATGAAATCTACATCAGCTAATGTGTGTGCTGTATATCTTGCCCGCATCAGCTGCACCGCCTGGTCGGGTTCACGACTACCGTCGATTATGGGTTCGCAGCATGAAGGGTAATCGGTGCCTGATCCACAGGGGCATTCAGCAATACTATCTTTAACATTCATAGAAGAAACATACATGTTGGATCAGGCATTTTCAACCTAAACCGATAAAATTAAAAGGTACTTTATTATTGAGTATAATACCGACTGTTTCTATTAAATAAAGCCAAGCTTGTATAATGGTATAGAGTAACAGTATCTGCATTCGAGAAATGCACAGAGTCATTAGCCGGATCTATAATCTACTGATAACTATAGATTATTTATGAGTAAGGTTGTTAATGCAGCAGTTTTCATCTAACTTATAAGCAATGAAATCGGTGCGCTAGATTGGAAAGATAAATCATGTTAATGTCAATCAGAACCTGTCAGTACAAAGATAAACAATCTGTGATGGATTTGTGGCACGTTTGTGGACTGGTTACACCTCAAAATGATCCAGCAAAAGATATAGAGCGTAAACTTTTATTGGGGGCTGATTTGTTTTTGCTAGGCTTTGCTGACAAAAATTTAGTGGGTTCAGTAATGGGCGGTTACGATGGGCACCGTGGCTGGATAAATTACCTTGCTGTTGATCCGATTTACCAGCGCCAAGGGTTCGCACGCCAGTTGATGCAACAAGTGGAAGAAAAATTAATGTCCAAAGGTTGCCCCAAGATTAATCTACAAATACGTAATACGAATGCTTCTGTAATGGGGTTCTATGAATCCATTGGGTTTGCAACAGACGCTGTAACAGGAATGGGCAAACGTTTGATAGTTGATTAAGTCTTCATGGCTGTTGAGTTGCAGGATGCATCTATTTTCAGCTCGAAATTAATCACCGCTGATTTTTTTCCATTTAATACTTATTTGGATAATGCCATTACACAGGTGCAGGATACGTTCTGTGAACCTTAAGGATGTCATCCATCACTTCTGCATTTAATTCTACATTTACAGCAGCAACGTTTGTTTTTAGCTGATTAATACTGGTAGCACCGATTATTACAGACGCCATAAATGGGCGCGTCATACAAAAAGCCAATGCCATCTGAGACGGATCAAGAGAATGTTTGTGGGCTACCTCGACATAAGCATGCATAGCGGGTATGGAATGTTCAGTATAACGCCCATACAAATCACTATTCATAGAGCGCCGTGAATTTGCTGGAATTTTCCCATGATTGTATTTTCCCGTGAGTATGCCTGCTGATAGCGGAGAGTAAGCTAACAAACCTACATTCTCGTTGTGTGAGAGTTCGGCTAAATCAAGGTCAAAGCTTCTATGCATCAGACTGTATTCATTCTGTATGGACACAACACGCGGGAGATTGTGTTCTTCAGCAATTTGTAAAAACTGAGAAGTACCCCAGCAACTCTCATTGGAAAGACCGATATGGCGGATTTTTCCTGCATCAATAAGGGATTGCATTTCAGTTAAAATCGCTATTATTTCATCACGTGTTTTTTGAAGGTTTTGATCGCTGGGGTCATAGCTCCATGCCTGGCGAAAATGATACGAACCTCGATTTGGCCAGTGAAGTTGGTAGAGATCGATATAATCAGTCTGTAATCGTTTTAGGCTTCCATGGATTGAGGTACGAATTTTTTCAGGGGTTATAGGTATTCCCTCCTGTACCCATTGCATACCGACACCGGGTACTTTGCTGCCAAGAATTATCTTATCTCTCTGACCAGAATTTCGAAACCAGGTGCCAATGATCTGCTCAGTGCGTCCGATTTTCTCGGCTGACATCGGTGTCGTGGGGTAGATCTCGGCTGTATCGATAAAATTGATGCCGTGAGCAACTGCATAATCCATTTGCTCATGACCTTCCTGTTCTGTGTTTTGTGTGCCCCAGGTCATACTGCCAAGACAGATTTGACTGATTGCAACATCAGCTCTGCCAAGATTTCGAAATTTCATAAAATGCCACTCATGTGTTGGATTGTGGATTAGCTAAAACATAAGTATGCCTAACTGACTACTAATTGTCTTGCAGATAATTATCTTGGCTCTATATGCGTATAATTGCCCGATTATGGGTAAATTTATTGCTGAAAATAGAGATAAAGTGTTTAATTCGTACCATGCCAAGCAAATTACCTAACGAGCTTCTTGATCATCTGTGCCGTCTCAGTTCGCTTCCTCGTACTGAAGTTACCCATCTGGTGACGGAAGTTTTAGCTTATTTCAATGAATCTCTCGATGATTTTGTAAGACGGCGGCATCGGGAGCTGCAGGGACAGGGCCTGCCCAATAATAAAATCTATTCACTGATTTCGAATGAATTGGAATATCGACGATTCCCGTCAATGGCGCTGACTGAACGTAAGGTGCGTCGCATTATTTACGGATAACTAACTGGATAATAAAATGTGTGGAATTATTGCTTATACAGGCCAGCAGGCAGCATTGCCTTTTTTGCTCTCGGGACTCAAACGACTGGAATATCGGGGTTATGATTCGTCGGGTGTAGCGATTGTGACTCGGGGTAAGCTGCGGGTTTGGAAGGCTGCCGGTAAGTTACAACAGCTTGAAGGTATCTTGCCAGAAAAGGTTGCCGGAAAATCCGGAATAGGTCATACCCGCTGGGCCACTCACGGCAAAGCGAATGATGAAAATGCCCATCCACATTGTGATAACACAAACAATATTGCGGTTGTACATAACGGTATTATTGAAAATGCTTCCTACCTAAAAGCGATGCTGGAAGAGCGGGGCTGTGAGTTTCACTCTGAAACCGATACTGAAGTGTTGGCTCATTTAATTTCAAGCATTGATGGGAATAGTTTGTTAGACAAAGTCCGTTTGGCCTTGATGAAGGTGCACGGTACTTATGGCTTGGCGGTTATTGAATTGCAACATCCGCAAATCATCATCGCTGCAAGAAGTGGTAGTCCCGTTGCCATTGGTCTGGGTAAAGGCGAAATGTTTGTAGCCTCCGATATTGCAGCTATGTCACGCTATACCGGAAAAATCGTGCATCTGGATGATGGCGAATTGGCAGAGGTTACGCCAAAAGGGTTTCAGGTTATCACGTTGGATGCAGTGCCTAAGGAAAAACCTACTATTCAGGTGGAGGCTGATCATGATGACTATGACCGCGGCGAATACGAGCATTATATGTACAAAGAGATTCTCGATCAACCAGAATCGGTTGCGAGAACCATCAGTGGCCGGCTTGATAAAAGATTTAATACGGCAAGGCTGGGTGGTCTAAATTTGTCCGCTCGTGATCTTCTTGATACTCGGCGTATCAAGATACTGGGCTGTGGTTCAGCCTATTATGCAGGGAAGTCGGGCGCCGATATGATTGAAACCCTGGCACGAATTCCCTGTGATGCTGAACCCGCAGCAGAGTTCCGTTACCGCAACCCTGTTATTGAACGAGACATTCTTTATATAGTCGTCAGTCAATCTGGAGAAACATTCGATACACTCGCCGCTTTGCGGGAAATAAAACGAAAAGGTGGGTTTGTACTGGGTGTGGTTAATGTAGTGGGTAGCACGATTGCACGAGAGGTCAATGGTGGGATCTATATGCATGCGGGGCCAGAAATATCGGTCGCTTCAACTAAAGCATATTCAAGCATGTTAGCTGCCTTTGCCTTGTTAGCATTGCATTTGGCGAGAATCAAAGATTTATCACCCCAACAAGGGGGCAGACTTGTTAAGGCATTCGAGAGTTTGCCTGATCTTATCGCAAAGGCATTGCAAGAAGAGGCGCATATTATCGCGCTTGCAAAAAAGTACGCTTACTGTAAAAGTGCATTTTATATTGGTCGCGCCAGTGCATTTCCGATTGCATTGGAAGGTGCGCAAAAGCTTAAGGAAATTTCGTATATTCATGCCGAAGCCTACCCTGCCTCTGAGCTTAAGCATGGACCATTGGCCTTAATTAGTGAGGAAATTCCAACATTTGTTGTTTTGCCCAACACTGAGCTTCTGGAGAAATCGTTATCTTCACTGGAGGAAATCAAGGCTCGTGGTGGTCCGGTTATCGCGATAACAAATTCCAGCGATAAACGCGTAGTTAACCTCTCAGATGATGTCATCCAGACACCAGATACCGAGCCATTGCTTTATCCATTGGTTATGGGGATATCCCTGCAACTTTTTGCATATCATGTGGCAACTGTGATTGGACGAGAAGTTGACCAACCACGTAATCTCGCAAAAAGTGTCACAGTAGAGTAGCTGCGTCCATTTACCTCCGCCCGAAGGGAGTTCGCTTAAAACGGCGTCTCTGTGTTGCCGCTTTTAGCGATTTTTGAGTGTACAGGATATCACCGCTCTCCTTAGTAGTCTCCCATGAAATAATTGAAACAAATTGCCTCGTTTCTGAAATTAAGTAGAAATACTTCGTATGCATAATGCGCGTCATCGATGAAGTTAATAAAAACGCAAATTAGATATTCACGCTTAAATAAAAAACGAGGAATTAAACATGAATTATAGTTACCAAACTACTAAAATCCTGCAAACCAACACCTCTGCACAACCCATGTCCTTAAGTAAACAGATTGTAAAACATCCGCAAATAATGCGGCAAATTCGTTTACTGGCAATTAAATTAGGTGCCTGTCTGGCGTTAGCGGGTCTTGTTGCCGTAAATTCAGAAAAGGTCAATGCATCAGTATTTAATTATAACCAGCTTGAAGTAAGTGTTACGCCTGATGCTATCGATGGCGCTGACCCGACGCTGTCGTTAACAGGATCATACCAAATTACAGAAGAGATAAATATCATCGGTGAATATTCTCGAGCCACACTTGCAGAACATCGAGATGTAGATCTTGATTTTGTGAATTTCAGTATAGGTGCTGCATATCACCTTACAATTGTTGAGAAAACTGACTTAATCGCCAACGCGAAATACATCAACACAGAGTTAGTCATTTCAGACAGCTCCAGATCAGCGTCACTAGGTGAAGGGTCAGGTTTTGGATTTGGATTAGGCATCAGGCACCAAGTTACCGAGCAAGTTGAAGCGAGTGCTTCATTGGATTATATGGCGGTTGAAGAGGCCACAGATCTGTCGATTTTATTTGGCGGGCATTATCATTTTAATCGTAGATTTTCAGCAGGCATGGGATATACCACAGGTGACTTTGATGGTGTTACAGGTAGTTTGCGAATGAGCTTTTAAATGAATATAAGTCTTTACCTTCAATATAAAAAGGGCATTGTTTTTTTACAAATTGGTTCCAACAAGCAGTTTAAGGTATTTCATGTTTTCAATAACTTTTAAAATTGTACACTTGTGCAGTAGTATTAATCAATATGCCGATGCTAACTGCATTGATTCCCTATCCATAGAGGATTATAAAACTCATCTGCAGAAAGTCGGTTTTATTTCATCTTTCACAATGAAAAGTTTTTGGGTAGAATTATAGCTCGATACTTATTTAAGAAATAATAAATGATTGGAGATGGATCTGATGAGTGAAAGTTATACAGGAAAGTGTTTTTGTGGTGCAGTTGAAATTGAAGCAACCGGAGCACCAGAGGGAATGGGATATTGTCATTGTGAATCTTGCCGAGCCTGGGCTTCAACTTTGGTTCACTGCTGGACTGCTTGGAAGCCCGAAGCTGTCACTATTACAAAGGGTGAAGAGCATGTCGGTACGTTTAGCAAAACAGAAATGAGCAACCGAAAATATTGTAAGAAGTGTGGCGGTAATGTTATGACTGTTCACCCGACATTAAGCATGATAGATGTTTGTGCCGGTACTTTGCCTGGTCTGAAATTTGAACCATCGGCTCATTTTAACTACGCTGAAACCGTTTATCCCATGAAGGATGGTCTACCAAAAATGAAAGACTTTCCCGAAGAATTTGGTGGTTCAGGTGAATCCCTACCCGAGTAATACGCACTGGTAGAAGACTTGATGCTCAAGCCCAAATTATTGCTCAAGCTTAATCATTCAAGATGTTGATCAACCATCTAAACTATTCAAGAGTGTTACTCTTGAATAGTTTAGATTTAATTCATTCTAGTAGGTCGCAGCTTTTCAAGGCTTGTTAGTTTGTCGCTCATTCTCTGTTCACGATCGGTTCTAGTACCTATTTGTATTGTCGTGTGTATTCTTGGTGCGCCTTCACCATGCACAACTTCATGACATTTCCGCAGTAATACAAAAACTGCTTCCCATTCCCCTTCAATATTAGTGCTATTACAGTTGATTTCATAGCTCAAACCCGATGCCTCAAGTACACGTTCCATGACTGCGAGGTAGGGCGAGACAGATGTACCTATGCCAATGGGGATTAGTGTGAATCCAACAATCGCATGCATTGTAATACTCCTATGTAATATGTCAGCGGTAAAATAGCCTTTGCTTTCAAAGGTAAGTGCATCATGATTAAAAATAATGCTAAGCAATTAAAGTAGTTTAGCCTTCAATATCAAAGCTATATTGATCTGTTACGTAATTCTATTCGTCTAACTTTGCCAGTAGTAGTCATGGGTAGCTTATCGATGAACTCAATAAGTTTGGGGTACTCATAGGTTGCCAGGTTTTGTCGTACAGTGGATTGAATGTCTGCGCTGAGTTTGTCATTGGGATCATAGCCAGTGTTTAAAACAATAAACGCCTTAACTATATTGCCTCTAAGCCCTTCAGGATCAGGTACGCCTACAGCAGCGGCTTGCAATACTGCAGGGTGATGCATCAAACAATCTTCGATTTCACCAGGTCCGATTCGGTAACCCGCACTACTGATAACGTCATCAGTGCGACCCATAAACCATAAATAGCCGTCTTTATCCATATAGCCTATATCGCCTGTGTGGAACCAGTCTCCGGTATATTTCTGCTTTGTTGCCTCTGAATTATTCCAATAGCCAATAAAATGTACAGGATCATTCTTATGCGCAACCAATTCACCAATTTCCCCCGTAGGAAGAATCTCCCCATTTTTAGCCATGATTTCAACTCGGTGTCCGGGATATGCCTTGCCAATAGAACCAGGTTTTACAGGCATTATGGCACTACAATTACCCATCAAGTAATTATGCTCTGTCTGTCCGCACATTTCGTTGATGTCTATTCCGAATATTTCTTGGCCCCAATTGACAAGTTCTTCTCCCAATGACTCACCTGCAGACATTATGGCACGAATATGCAAATGGTATTTCTCCCGGATATTATCGATGCTGCGTAACATCTTTAGTGCGGTGGGCGGAAAGAATCCGGTTGTGATTTTATAATCCTGCATCAAAGACAGCGCTTTGGAGGGGTCAAACTTACGGCCTTCAAAACCCAAAATAGGTTTTCCATAATACCAACAAGGCAACAAGCCGTCGAGAAGCCCTCCTGTCCAGGCCCAATCGGCGGGCGTCCAAAATACATCGTTTTTCTGCGGGAAAAAATTTAAGGAAAGCTCAAATCCACTCAGATTTCCAAGCAAAGCCCGGTGCGCAATCAATGCACCTTTGGCAGGGCCTGTTGTGCCAGAGGTGTAGATTAACAATGCAGCATCATCAGCAAGGGTAGGCACATTTTCGAATGTGCCTGCTTGTTTATGTAACAATCCCCAAAAATCGTTGGCCGGGTTTGTTGAATCATCGCAAAGCAGAATATGCTCAAGTTTGGGTAGCTGCTCTCGAATAGCATCAATCTTTTCAGCAATATCACAAGTTGTAACCAAAATTTTTGCTGCGCTGTCTTGTAGGCGATAGATAAGTGCATCCGGTCCAAAAAGAATACTTAGTGGTAAAGAAACAGCACCCAGCTTATGAGTGGCGATATGCGAGATGGCTGTTTCGATGCGCTGAGATAAAATAATCGCAACCCGATCACCCCTCTTAATACCTAACTTTTGAAAGCTGTTAGCCAGTTGGTTGGAAAGATATTTCACCTCACCAAAAGTAAACTGACTTTTCTCCCCTAAATCGTTCTCATAAAACAACGCTGTGTTATCAGCTTTGTCTACATGCTTGTCGCAAACCTCATGTGCCATATTAAAATGGTTGGGTATATGCCAATCGAAGGTTTGGCAAAGTTCCTCGAAAGATTTATTTTCTTCAACAAATAATCGCATTGTCCACTCTGAAAGTTTTATGTGCAGGTAAAATTTTTTATCCTAATGGTGATGCCTGACTGTGGCAAGGGCGGGATTAAAATAAAATGAAGTCTTTTATTTACTATCCTTATCAGATGATTCTTTAAAATTAGTAGTTGAGCCAGGAATCAAGGTATTATTCAAGGTAACATATTGTTAAATAAACAAATACTAGTACAAATTAGTACTTGTTTGTGGTTGCATAGGTAAGTCGCTGGTTCAGGTCGTTGGTACTCGGAAAACAAAGGTTTGTCCTTGCTTTAAGTTTATCAAGTATTTTACTTTTTCAGCAAGACCCTGTAAATCCTTCCTGACTGTTTCATAGGTTACTGCATGTTTGGTTTGATGGGTTTTTATGTCGTAGATAAATCGGAGTGCTTCATTGAATATGGAATTTGTAGTACATTTACATAGTAAATCCTTAATCTACTGGGCAAGCGTTTTTGAATGAAATTAGCGTAAATGAATACCTTTATGAACATACAACCTATAGCTATAATCTTATATATCTCAAAGCGTTATTAGTAGACATATCTATATCTTTAAAGACGCAGTTAACGCAGTAACAGACTCACAGGGTCCTCAACTAAACGATGAAAATACGTTTACCGAATTTTACACATGCTCGTATTCTGGTTATAGGCGATGTAATGCTGGACCGTTACGTGACGGGGGCCACCCGGCGTATCTCACCTGAAGCACCTGTACCTGTTGTTAACGTTAAGGAAACGGAAGATCGCCCTGGAGGTGCGGCAAATGTGGCACGCAGCATCGCTGCACTAGGTGGTACGGTTAAGCTGATTGGAGTTACGGGTGATGATGAGGCAGGTACTATCCTGTCAACACAATTACAACAAAATGCAGTTGATGCAGACTTTGTTCGCTCAAAGGCATTAGCAACAATTATTAAACTGCGGGTCTTAAGTCATGGCCAACAGCTGATTCGCCTGGATTTTGAACAGCACTATGAAGCTGATGATACCTCTTCTTTACTTGAAAAATATTCCAAAGTGCTTCCTCAGGTAACAATGGTGGTTTTATCAGATTACGCTAAAGGCACCCTGTCAGAAGCACAGAATATGATTGCTATGGCCAAGGCTGCGGGGGTGAAGGTACTTGTTGATCCAAAAGGCTCTGATTTTCGTAAATATCAGGGGGCAGACTTAATCACACCCAATCTTTCAGAATTTGAAGCGATTGCGGGGCCATGTGCCAGCGATGAGGACTTAGCTCAAAAAGCGACAGCATTATTACAAGAATTGAATTTAGGTGCCATGCTTGTTACGAGAAGTGATAAAGGTATGACACTATTTTCTGAAGAGCAGCAGGTATTGCATTTGCCGACCACGGCGGTCTCAGTTAGCGATGTCACTGGTGCTGGAGATACGGTTATTTCTACGTTGGCTACTGCACTGGCTTCAGGCTCAGAGCCTGAAGAAGCTTGCAAGCTGGCTAATATTGCAGCAGGACTTGTTGTTACCAAGGTAGGTACATCTACAGTAACGCGAGCAGAACTGGCAGGTGCGCTGGCAATTCATAGCGATACTGGACTTGGAATATTCTCAAAAGATCAACTCATTGCTATTGTAGAAGATGCAAAGTGTCGTGGTGAGCGGATCGTTATAACCAATGGTTGTTTTGATATAATACATGCCGGGCACATTTCCTATTTAGATTCTGCCGCGCAATTGGGTGATCGTTTGATCGTTGCTGTCAATAGCGATGAATCTGTCAGGCATCTAAAGGGACCTACTCGACCCGTAAATAGTTGTGCAAATCGAATGAAGGTGCTGGCGGGAATCGGGGCGGTTGATTGGGTGGTTGAATTTAGTGAAGAGACACCAGAGATGCTGATAACCACGTTGTTACCCGATGTATTGGTTAAAGGTGGAGATTATAAGGTAGAAGAAATTGCAGGACATAAGCAGGTACTGGCAAACGGTGGTGAAGTTAAGGTACTGCAGTTTGAGGAAGGTTACTCAACAAGTGGGATAATTCAAGCGATTAAGAAAAGCTAAGGACCTAACGGTTCTCTTTTCGTATAACTATTTTGAGTGCTGACCAAGTTGCGTTTACTGCACAAACCTTAATGTCCACCAAACCCATAGGTAAACATATTTCGCGAATGCTGTCTTCTATAATATCTGTTTTCACACCTGAAGACTTCTTTGGCCAGGAGATCCATATCATGCCATTACTCTTTATTTTATTGGGGTAGCTAGCAAGGGCATTTACCAATTCATTGCGTGATTGGGTGAATAAGTGGATCATGTCCAGATCGGTACTGAGTCGTTTAAGAAAATTGATCTGTGCAGGTAGTGGATCAAGCCATAGCAGATAATCGTCAGGTGCATTTTTTATATAAACACGAAAGCCGGATTTATAGCCGAGTTTCTTTGCCAGCGGTGTTCCGGAATAGCCTGATAGCGACATTTTCAACTCCTCAATTGAGCGTGTTGGTTAAACCTCTAGCTGTTTATTAACCTGGAAATTGAACACTAATGCTTCAAATTAGCAAAAATCCGGATTCGGACGCATTTTCCAGGCTAAGATGAATTGTATCCTACAAAATATTAATTGAACTAGCGGAGCCACAATTGACAGCACTAAAAGCACTACTTTTCGACGTGGATGGAACACTTGCAGATACGGAGCGTTATGGGCACCTGATTGCTTTCAACAAGGCATTTCAAGAGGCAAAACTGGATTGGCATTGGTCTGCAGAGCTTTATGGTGAATTGCTAATGGTAACAGGCGGTAAGGAACGCATTCGATTTTATATTGAGCAATACCATCCGGAAATGTTCGAAAAAAATGATCTCAACAGCTTTATCGCTAACCTTCATAAGGCTAAAACAGGTCACTACCTTGCACTTTTACAGCGTGGTGAAATCCCTTTACGAGCCGGTGTGGAACGTTTATTAACCGAGGCACGTGAGCAACACCTTACTTTAGCCATAGTGACGACCACGACTCTGGCAAATGTACAAAACTTAATCGAATCCACTCTGGGTGCTGACGCATTTGAATGGTTTGCTGTAATTGCAGCTGGTGATATTGTCTCGGCCAAAAAGCCTGCTGCAGATATCTACATTTATACGCTGGAAAAGTTGGGTTTGGCAGCAGAGCAGTGCATAGCGTTTGAGGATTCGTCCAATGGAATTCGTTCATCGGCTGCGGCGGGATTAAAAACCATTGTGACAATAAATGAATATACCCGTGAGCAGGATTTTTCTGAAGCAGTGCTGGTATTGGATGGGTTCGGCGAACCTGAACAAGCCGCGACAGTATTAACCGGGACTATGAAAAAAAAATACCTGGATGTAGAACGGATTATTGAGTTGGCGGGGCAGTCTGTTTGAGTACGATACCGATCCATACAAGACGACAATACGTTCACAATTAAACTACAATCCTTTCCTTATTTGAATTTTCCGGAACATGAATGAAAGCACTGGCTCAAGCTCTCTTGCAATCAGCGGTTGATGAACTCAAGTTGGATGGCGTCTTACCTGCTGATTTTTCAGCAAAAATTTCTATCGAAAGAACGCGTGATAAGTCGCATGGTGATCTTGCCAGTAATATCGCTATGGTCTGCGCTAAAGCTGCAGGTATGAAGCCAAGGGCATTTGCGGAGGAACTCATCCAGCAGCTACCAAAAAACCAGTTCCTATCCGATACGAGTATTGCAGGTCCTGGTTTTATTAATTTTTTTGTCAGTCCTAACTGGATAGCCGAGCAATTAAAGCGGTCACTAAAAGATAATCGGCTAGGCGTACCTAAACCGGTACCACAAACAGTGGTTGTTGACTATTCATCGCCAAATCTTGCCAAAGAAATGCACGTTGGACATTTACGTTCTACGATTATTGGTGATGCTGTCGTCAGGGTATTGGAGTTCTTGGGCCATAAAGTGATACGGCAGAATCACGTTGGTGATTGGGGCACGCAGTTTGGAATGCTGCTGGCTTATCTGGAGCAGCAGCAGGCTGATCAGAAGGATGCTGTTGAGCTATCAGATCTTGAAAATTTTTATCGTGCTGCCAAGTTACGCTTCGATGAATCAGAGGGTTTTGCCAAACATGCCCGAGAACTGGTGGTCGCTTTGCAATCAGGCGACGAATATTGCAATAAACTCTGGCGCGAGTTTAATGAAATATCGCTCAGTCATTGTCAGGCAGTTTACGATAAGTTAGACGTTAGCTTGACCCGCAATGATGTGATGGGTGAAAGCGCCTATAACAATAAATTAGAACAGGTATTACTGGATCTTGATGCTGCACAATTGTTAACCAAGGACCAAGGCGCGCAGTGTGTTTTTCTTGACGAATTCAAAAATTCAGAGGGACAGGCACTGCCTGTAATTGTGCAAAAGGCTGATGGTGGTTACCTCTATTCAACCACTGATCTTGCGGCTGTGTATTATCGAACAGCAGTATTAAAGGCCGACCGTGTTTTATATTTTGTTGATCAGCGCCAGGAATTGCATTTCAGGCAAATATTTGCGGTGGCAAGAAAACTGGAATATATACCTGAAAATGTAACACTTGAGCATATGGGGTTTGGTACGATGAATGGCGCAGATGGAAAACCGTTTAAGACGCGTACAGGTGGAACCATCAAGCTTATTGATTTACTCAATGAGGCTGAGGAGCGGGCCTTCAAGCTGGTTAAAGAAAAAAATCCGTTGTTAGATGAGGCGGTACTCAGAAAAATCTCACACGCGGTTGGAATAGGCTCAGTTAAATACGCTGATCTGAGTAAAAATCGTAGCAGCGATTATATTTTTAAATTTGATAATATTTTGAGTTTTGAAGGTAACACGGCGCCCTACATGCTATACGCTTATACCCGCGTGATGAGTCTTTTTAGCCGGGGAAATATTACGCCAAATACGCTGACTGGTGAGATAATCCTAAACCATGAAAAGGAACTTGAGTTGGCAGGCAAGCTGTTACAGTTTTCAGAAACACTGGAAAGTGTGGCGAATAAGGGCTTGCCAAATATACTTTGTACCTATCTATTTGAGCTGTCAGCCATTTTCTCAAGTTTTTATGAAATCTGCCCGATTTTAAATGCGGATTCAGCTGATGATAAAAACAGTCGTCTGAACCTCGCCTGGATGACGGCAAAAACACTCAATACAGGGCTGGAATTACTGGGTATAAGCACGGTTGAGCAAATGTAGTATTAAAGCAATCGGCTAACTTTGGGGTTTGAAGTCCAACGGTACGGAAACGTACACTAAGGATCTTCAGTCGTCGATTCTATCTGATTCAATGGTCTCAGCTGCCCATTTCTAACTTGCTCATTCAGCGTAAACGAATAACGACCGAGAACGTTCAGATGCCCATGTACAAGTGGTGACAACCTTACTTCGCCTCCGCCCATTTCAGGGTTAGCGGCAAAGTCGCTTGATGATCAACGAGCCGGGTATTTGCCCTGGCCAATATTGCACGCCTCTGCAAGCAGTACAGCGCAAATGCTCACGGATAAGTCGTCAACCGTCTACAAATTGTTGCGTGAAACCAACGGGTGAGACACTACCTTCAATTATCTACCAAATTCCAGCCAATCCACATCATTGATTCAATACAGGCTGCGTTAACATCTGAAGGGATAAACCCTGCTTAAGGCTGTTCAGAAGAAAATCGTATCAGGATCTATTGTTATAGATCCTGATCTTGGTATACCAGCCTGTCCTTAGTGCTATGAATCAGCGGCGACTTAGGCTCGTTACCTTTGTTATCGTATCGATCAAAAGACTGCAGCCCCTCCAGTGATTGAAGATTTGTGTCGTCATCAAAATATTCGAAATCTACCAATTTGATTTGATTAGTTTCTTCATCAAAATAGCTAAAGGTGTAATCTGACTCCTGCTTCGCAAATCCTGTGCTCGATGCATTCAGTAAAATGAATGTTGCTATGAATGTTTTCGTGAATTTGAAATTTTGATATTTCATATTGATTGCCCTTTTCAGATTAGGATGTGAACTATTTTTGAATCAGTTCACATCTTTATCCATAAAACGAACAATCAATATGAAATTACCCACTCTTCTATCGTGAATAAATCACAATAGAAGAGTGGGTAAAAATACTTAGCGTAAGTTTTCGTACCACTGGACTTCAAATCCCACTTTATAGAATAGTTTGTGAATTGGCTCACAATTAGAGAAAAAGACACAAAATGTGTAAATGCCGGTTTTCAGCACTCAGTACCTGCCTGTCAAATTAATTATTATTTTTAAGATCTTCACAAATTCTTGTTTTTTAACTAAATAGCCGCCATTAGTCTAACAGCAGGTTATGCATTTGCACTATGGCTAACAACAATGATCCTTTCGTATTAAGGCGGTGTAATGATTACACCACTCTAGTCCCTGAACTTCTGCCGCTAATTTAATCAGGACCTGGATAGGCAGGCTCCTTGCTTACTTACCACGGGCTTTAGAGGTAGAAAATTCTATGAAAAGATCTTTATATAAATCAGTAGCGATAGTTCTAATGGTAACGGGTATGGCAGCTTGTTCAAGCATACCTGCACCTACCACTGACGTGGCGTTATCCGATTCTGCTGTCAAAGATGCTGAATTGGCTGGTGCTCGTGAATACGCACCGCTTGAGCTGCGTCGAGCGAATGAGAAACTGGCCAATGCCAATAATGCCATGCATGAAGAAGACTATGTTGCGGCTAAACGTTGGTCTAATGAAGCACTTGTAGATGCTGAGCTGGCCGAAGCAAAAAGCTATTCGGAAAAATCCAGAATCGCCTTGCAAGAATTGCGTAACAACATTGATTTGATGCGCAAAGAAATTGCTCACGCACAGGGTAGCTAATCCGTACAAAAATTAGATACAGGTATCTGGAGGTATCATGAAACTGAATAATTCAATTAAATGGTCGTTGCTGATTTCTGCCGGGTTGCTGGCAACCGGGTGTGCTGGAACACCCGATAAAATTGCACAACTTGAGGACGCACGTTCAGCCTACACCAGGGCCAACGCAGATCCTATCACCGCAAGCAACGCACCCGTTGAACTTGATGATGCGAAAAAATCATTAAGTGATGCTGAAAAAGTTTGGGAAGAGGGCGAAGATAAGGAAGTTGTCAAACACTATGCATATTTAGCGAGCCAACGTGTAGCGATAGCCGAATATCGTGCTCAGACAATTAATAACCAAAAACAATTGGAAAACAATGAGGTTGAGCGTCAGCGCGTCCAGTTAGAGGCACGTGCAGATGAAATTGAAAGATCTCGCAAGCTTGCAGAAGCGGCAAAGCGTGAAGCACAAGAAATGGCAGATAAGGCCGCAGAAATACAACGTCAGATGGCAGAGTTGCAAGCCACTCAAACTGATCGAGGTATGGTGCTAACATTGGGTGATGTGTTGTTTGATCTCAATAAAGCGAGCTTGAAGCCAGGTTCGGAAAGAAAAATCGCAAAAATCGCAGAATTTATGATGGAATATCCGGACAAAAGTGTTGCGATTGAAGGGCACACTGATAGTACCGGCGATGACTTCTACAACGTCCAGCTTTCCAGCCAGCGAGCAGAGACGGTGAGGACGGCACTTGTGATAAAAGGTGTTGGTTATGGGCGCATTCAAACGCAGGGTTTGGGAGAAATTGCACCTGTTGCCACTAACGATACAATGGTTGGCCGACAACAAAACCGCCGTGTAGAAATCATTTTTGAAAATGATGAGCCAGTGAATTCTCAGCAACGTGAGCATCTTAGTTATACTGTTAATTGAAAGCAGTCTTAAAGAAAAAATTCCCGGCAACTGCCGGGTTTTTTTGCATAAAAATTGTCAGTACAGCGAGTGCCTGATCCAGAAGAATAAACAAATGTGTGTAGTTGTTCCCCGGTAGCAATTGAACACAATTATTTTATATCCAGCCTCGTCCATCGTTCTCGATACATATGAATCTATAAATCATCTGATAAAAAAAGTGAGTGCTTTGACCCGGAATATAATTTATGCGATAAAGGTCTTAATTCACATTGTTTGAAAATGAGGTTCTTATGTCAGGTCATGTAAAGGTTGTTGAGCACCCACTCATCCAACATAAACTTACACTTATGCGTAAGCAGCAAACATCTTCTTCCAAATTCAGAGGCTTGTTACGCGAGCTGAGTCATTTGCTGGCCTATGAAGTTACGCGGGATCTGCCCGTCGAAATGAGGGAAATAGAAACACCCCTGGCAACAATGCAGGCACCAGTACTGAAGGGTAAAAAGCTCTGTTTTGTTTCAATCCTACGGGCAGGGAATGGATTGCTGGACGGAATGCTGGACTTGATCCCTTCGGCACGTGTTGGTCATATTGGCTTGTATCGTGACCCCAAAACACTTGAAGCAGTGGAGTACTACTATAAAATGCCTCACTCACTGGATCAGCGATTGGTTATTGCAGTAGACCCAATGCTTGCAACTGCAAATTCATCAATCGCTGCTATATCGCGATTGAAAGAAGGTGGGGCATCTAACATTCGATTTGTTTGTTTATTGGCAGCTCCCGAAGGTGTTAAGGCCTTTACTGATGCGCATCCTGATGTACCCCTTTTTACCGCTGCCATCGATGAGCATTTAGATGATCACAGTTATATCGTTCCGGGTTTGGGTGATGCAGGTGATCGCATTTATGGCACCAAGTAGGTATCCTTATTCGATTGGTCACTAAATAGCAAGTTTGATTAGCTGAAGGGCATGTAAGCTAACGCTTGCAGTCGTTCTACCGTTCCAATGTCGTGCCACATTCCATGATAAATTTGTCCGGCAACTTTCCCCTCGTTAATAGCTTTGTCCAGTATGGGTTTGAGTGGCATCCGCTCAATATTTAAATTGGCAAACAATTTTGGGTGATAGATTGCAATTCCAGCAAAGGTAAAGTTGTCCTGGGTTTTAGCTACAACCGCTCCATTGTGTAAACTAAAATCACCTTTGGGATGTTGAGAAGGATTGGAAACCAATAGAAGATTGGCCAATTTGTTTTTGGGTAGATGTAAGTTTGAAAAATCAAAATCAGTATAGATGTCGGCATTTACAACAATAAAAGCCTGTTCACCAAGTAGTGGTAGTGCTTTGACAATGCCTCCGGCAGTTTCCAGCGCAGGGTGGCCTTCATCTGAAAAATTAATATTGAGTCCGTATTTTTCCCCTTGGCCCAGATAGTCATGAACCTGTCCTGCGAGCCAGCCTGTATTAATCACCAATTCCTGGATGCCGATATTCCTTAGCGCACAAATATGATATTCAATGAGTGATTTCTCACCAATCCTCAGCAATGGCTTGGGGCAATTATCTGTCAGTGGTCGCATGCGCTCACCACGTCCGGCTGCCAGAATCATTGCTTTCATGCAAACACCTTACATTTTAAAGCCCTGAATCCAGGTACTATCCACACTCGTAGTAGAGGTGCATCATTAGATGTTGAAATGCTGATAACTCCGTATATTTGTCACAGACGCTATTAATATAGCTGAATACCAATGGCAAATCGTTCATGTAGTCGGATTTACCATCACGATAATTAAGGCGGCAGAAAATTCCCATCACCTTGATGTGCCGTTGCAGAGCCATCAGATCAAACCAGCGTTCAAATGTCTGATGACTAACATTAATGACGCCTGCTTTATGGAGCTGGTGTCGAAATTCTTCCAGGCAAGGGTAAACAATATCGTCGGGCCACTGTATATAACAGTCTTTCAATAGAGAGGCTATATCGTAGGTCACAGGTCCTTTGACTGCATCCTGAAAGTCCAAAATGCCTGGATTCATTGATGCCGTAATCATCAGGTTGCGAGAATGGTAATCGCGGTGTACGAAAACAAAGGGTTGTTCCTGCGCTGAGGTTACACAGAGTGTAAAAATCTCATCCATAATAGTTTGTTGTGATGTATCAAGAACCGCTTTTTTATGTAATTTGATGTACCAATCAGTGAAAAGCTGCATTTCTGTACGCAGTACATTTTCTGAATAACAAGGGAGTCCATCAGCATTAACATTTACCTGTAGTTGTGTAATTGTATCTATCGCGTCTTTATAAAGCAGTCTGACATTTTTGTGGTTCAGGGCATCTAAATAATGCTGAGAGCCGAGATCGCTGATCATAATGAACCCGAGTTTGAGATCGTAGTGCAATACCTCCGGAACATTGATTCCGTTCTGGGTAAGCAATTGGCAAATATCAATAAAGGGTTGGTTGTTGTTGTGTTCAGGTGGTGCATCCATAACGATGACACTTTTTGCACCCAATTCCATTCGGAAGTAACGGCGAAAACTGGCATCAGCGGATGCTGCCCGTAAATTGTTTGGTTTCAAGCCACAGTCAATAATCCAACGCTTCAATTCTTGCTTTCGCTTGTCTGCATCTCCTCTTCGACTGTTTTGCATCAGATATTGCTCTATTTTGCACTAATCTGTCAGTTTAGTATCAATTCCAATCTTTTTTTGTATTGAACTATACCCTGGATCAATAATAAACTAGACTATTACGTAGAACTATTTTCCAAGAAATTGATTATTAAAGAGATTAGTATGAAAAAAATACTGGTGGCTGTGATGCTGATTGTTGGCTCCACTATGGGCAATGCTGCAGGACTCGATCTGGCGTTGAGCGATGAGACAGCAAATCTTCAGCTTCTAATCAATCCGTATGGAATTGCAGCAGGGAACTCGGAAGTCGCCATTGGAGGATTGATCAATGATGAGGATGATGTCCTGTTTTTTGCCAGTGTTATGGCACGTGGCCCGAGGCAAAGCAATTCTGCGTTTTACTCACTTGGCGCTGGTATGAAAATCTACGGTGGAAACCTTGATCTGGACCAATCAATAGGTGCTTTGGCAATTGGTGCACGTATAGGAATATTAATAGTACCTCATCCTGTAAACCCAGTGGATCTGGTGGTGGAGGGGTTTTTTGCTCCCAGTATAACCAGTGCTGGTGATACAGAAAAACTGTGGGAAATTTCAACCAAGTTACAACTTGAGATTGTTCCGGCAGCGCGTGCTTACCTTGGTTATCGGTTAGTCAAGGTTGATACCAAGGACTTCGGTAAGGTTGAACTTGATGATAACCTACATATCGGAATCAACATCAGTTTTTAACAACAGGGTAAATACAAGCCTTGTTCTTTTCTAAATCAGTGCTCTGATTGAATCGGGCTATAGTTAAATCTTAACGTGTAAGGATCCACTCACGACTACTGGCAATTATTCCCTGAATATAAATGCAGTCGATTATTGTCAATTGTCTCTTCGATGACTTTACAGAACGATAAAATAACGCTTGTGTGCTGCGTGTTCGGGGTCTGTTAGTGACATCATTAATATCCACAAAATAGTCACCGTAAGGTGTTTGCTGCTCGGTGCCAAAACGACGGTAGTGAGTTGCAAATTCCAATGAGTTGGCATTGGAATTAAGTACTTTACCATCCCATTTACGGGTATTGTGATTGCCCGGCTTACCGTCACCTGTGCGTAATTGGTCTGCATCATCCAACGAAAACCAAAACCTCTCCTGGCGAACAACAGGGTTACTTTTTCGACCGCCATCAAGTTCAAGCTCAAAGGTTAAAAAGTTATCTTGGGTTTTATTCACTCGTGTATAAAGCTCAAAGTTTCTCTTTTTTGCAAAAAATTCGTTTTCATATTTGCTGTATCGGGTTTCTATCAATTCTCCACGCCAAGTTCCCGTCAGGCGATTAAATAACGAGGAAACGGCACGACTTTGATTTTTTGACAGGGAATTCCCAATTTTTGGCTCTGCCAATAAAGTCCAATTTGGGGCTGACATCACCTCAGGTGAGGAGTGGCATTCGTGTTGAACCAGAGCAGGATTAAGTCCGAGTTCCGGATAGGTGATGACTTGCGCCTTAGGCTTTTTGGATTTTTGTTGTTTAGCGTTCTTTTTGTTCGATGTCTTTTGTGCAAACGTTTGACTACTTTTAACCGCAGGGTATTTTATGATTACCAGCGGCTCCAGTTCAACCTGCACAGAGTCACATTTTGCAGGCGGACAGCCACCATACTGAGTTGCTCCCTCATCATCAAACCATTTATAGAATGCTGCATGAACGGGTAATGTGCATAGCAATAACACGATTGTGAGGATATTTTTCATACTAATTTATAGAGATGGCCGTTTGTGATTGTTTTATAACGGGTATCTGTTCCTGATTGAATCTGGAAAAGCTCCAATATACGGGAGAATTTCGCAATGAGATCTGAACTGATTCTCAAAATCTATATGCTAAGCTAAAGTTTTTCAACAACCTTGCAATCCTAAAAACTACCGCTTGGTAGATTCAGGATTCTTAACTCAAATGATTTGCTTGTACAAAAAGGAGGATGCTGAGGATAGTGGGATGAGAAAGTTGCTAATTACGCACAATCAAGTGGAACAAATAATAGGGCAAAGGTGTTTCTGTGTTGGGTAGCAGGGGTATTAAATAAATCGTCAACCTTTTATCATTCTTATCAATGTCCGGTTCTTCGCAATAAAATGTTGTTTCAGTGAGCCAGCAACGTGAATTAACAATACACCTACTATAACCAACCACAGTCGTGCGTGAACGCCATGCATGGTTTCAGCAAATTCTTTATTCTCAGCTACGAATATTGGCAATTTAAGCATACTGAAGAAGGATACAGTCTGCCCGGCTGCCTGAGACATCAGCATACCCAATACAGGTTGAGCAAGAATTAATATAAGCAATAGTATTTGTACAAGGTTGCTTATTTTGTTCATTTTAGAGTCTTCTGATAGCGCTTTGGGTTTAGCACTACTTATGCGCCAGAGTATGCGTAAGATCAGGAGTGATAATATTAATAAACCAACGGATTTGTGAGTGGTGATCATACCCAGTTTTTCGGGCGTGTTTTCCATTTCGGATGCGTTGTGACCACCGAAGGTTACCAGTGCAAAAAGAATAAATATTAGCCAATGAAATATTCGGCTGACTAATCCATAACTATCGTCAGAATTGCGAAGCATTTTACTGGCCTCATTTAACTACGGCGCGCTGCCTGACGAAACGCCTGATACTTTGCGTTGCGGTTTTTATTGCCAATATAGCCGGGTACTATGGCCTCAATAGATGTGGTTTGCTTGGCGTTTTGTTCATCGCAAATGCTGTCTGTCTGCAAAGAATTATAATTGTCTATTGAAAACGGTTTACCGGGAATCCATTCCATTATCCTGGCTTGTAAACGGGCCGCCCAGTCAGGCAGATTAATAATAGGTTTATTAATACCAATGGTTTTAGCAGTGAAACTGACAAGCTCATGCAAAGTATATTCTTTTGGCCCCACAAGATTGATACGCTTGCCCACCGATGACGGGTTTTCCAGCGCTTCAATAATTTTGGCACAGACGTCATCGATGTAGACAGGAGCTAACCGAGAATGACCGCAAGCCAACGGAAACCATGGAAGAATATTTAACAGGCTGGCAAAACGATTAAAAAAATGATCTTGTGGGCCAAAAATTACGGATGGCCGCAATACCGTCACTGCAACCCTGTCGCCAGAAAGTTCAAACGCCAGTGACTCTCCCATGCCTTTTGTTACAAGATATTCACTGCTACCGTTTTCGCTATCAGCATTCAAGGCGCTTACGTGTATAAGGTGGGGTATTGATGCAGTTTTGCATGCATTTACAATCGTTCTGACGAGTTCAACATGGGCGTTTTGGAAAGTATGTGTCTTATGGCCATTCTCGTTGAGTATGCCAACAAGATTGATGACGGCACTGCAACTTGAAAAGTGCTGTTCGAGACTTGCTTGATGATGAGTATTTGCTTCAATTAATTCTACATTAGGCAGTACCAGAAGTTCCTTATGTCGGCTTTTGTGACGTGTAAGGGCTTTTATTCTGTATCCTTTTTCATTAAGTTGGGCTGCTAGGCGTACTCCTAAGAAGCCGGTCGCACCAAGTATTGCTACTGTTTTATTCGTCATTTTGGAAATCTGTCTCTATAAAATTAGTGTATGAAATAAATTTGAACATTCTGGCTTGTATTGTCACGCAGAAATAGTAGTCATGCTGCGAGTACACCGTTAACAAAATAGATGGATAACAGTGCTAATTTTACACATCTTTATTACAGAATAGGGTTCTTTTTTAAATTGTGAATCCAATTCCATTATAGATGGTTATGTTCAAGGTATTGAATTTAAAGTGAATCAGCCGACTTCAGTTGTTAAAAAATATTATAGACAAGTAATGAATATATCGACTGATCCTATTGATTAACGAGTGTAAGGATTGTCCGAAAATAATACGCGCTGGGCTAAATCATAAGGCTTATTTGCCGATACTACAGTGTGAGCTGGTTGTAAGCTACAAGGACTGATAGCTTGAGTCACAAAAGAAAAGGAAAGCATTATTCTAGTATCTAGTTGATTTATATGGCCAAATCAGGACTAAGAAGACGGCTTCTCGAGTCACACCTGCTTATCGCATTTGCTGGTATAGTATTTGTGCTTGTGTTATTTGTATCTTCATCATTTCTTGGTCGTGCTGCCAACAGGCTGTCAGATTCAATCAGTCTGATCCCACATTCAGTCCTCTCTTTGATTCATGGTCTTCAGTCCTCAATTGCGGCTAATCATGGCTGGGTCACTATCGGAAATCATGAGTTTATAAAAAACAATGAACTGGCGTGGCAGCAAATTGATTCTGCGCTGATTGAACTTGAAAAAACCCAACAACAAAATGAAACACTTCTCTCGACAGAGGTTCTTGAAGAAATAAAAGCAAATATTGAAATACTTCGAGACCTACAATCTGGAATATCATTTGTATCAGAGAATAGCAAAGCGCCAGCAACTGATCGATATGACGAAGAGATCGCTCCTCTAAAACTGACGATCACATCCATGATTGAGAGAATGAATATCCTCAATTTTGACAATGCAGATAGTTTGTTGGGTAAATCACTGGAGAACATAGAAAAGCATTTTGTGCAAAGTTTTTTGCAGTTTGAACTTTTGATTAAAAGTAATGAATCCCTTGAAGATTCAGATTACAACAATTCGCGTACTGAGCTTTTGCTGGGATTGACATCGCTTCAAACTATTAATACAAGCAGTAAGATAGAAATAACGACATTGGTGGTGCAAATTTCAGAGGTGATCAGGCGCTATAGTGAATTGGCCGATCAGATACTCTTTGCACACCAGGAAGCGATTAGTAGCCAGGTTAGAGAATTTTTGTTTGAACGGGCGGTGCCCCTGTCCAATTCTGTGTTGTCTCAATTGCAGCAACTGGAAGACAGTATCACGGCTGAAGTCATGCAGCGTCGTGACGAGGTCAGTGAAATCACAAATTTCACGTTGACCTCTGCATTTATTGCGCTGATAGGCTTAGTTTTATCTGCCGTGGTAATTTCGATAAATAACGCGAACCTCATGATTAATAGGCTTTCCAGTTTGTCTCGAGCGCTTGAAAGTTTTGCAACACAAAATCGCTCGGAAAAGATTCCAATAGAAGGCGATGATGAAATCTCTAGCTTATCGCGACATTTTAACCACATGGTTGAAGCTATTGAAGAAAAGCAAAGTGCGCTGAGGGATTATCAGAATGAACTGGAGCATCGGGTCGAGCGCAGAACAGTTGAACTTTTCCAGTCTAAAGAATTAGCAGAAACAACACTACGCTCAATCGGAGACGCTTTGATTACAGTTGATGCAGAGCAAAAAATAACAATGTTCAATCATGCGGCAGAGAAGCTCCTGCAAACGCCTGCGAAAGAAGTGTTGGGTCTTCCAGTAACCAATGTTCTGATATTTACCGGCTCGGAACATGATAAATCGGAGATATTTGAACCCGTTCAAACCTGCATAGATACAGGAAAAACATTTACTCCTGATGAGACACTCATACTGCATCGTTCGGCAAGTGATCAGATATCGGTAAAATTTAATGCGGCTCCAATTGCCGGAAAAAATGGAAGTATTGATGGTGCTATCGTTATTGTGCGTGACGTGACTCAGGAGATACTTATGCAAAAGGAGCTTTCTTATCAGGCAAATCACGATGTGTTGACCGGACTAAAATCGCGCAGTCGATTTAACCGGGAACTATCCCACCTATTGCAACAAAATACGAGCAGTGAAGTCTCAAATGTCGTGGCATTTCTTGATCTTGATAATTTCAAGACAGTGAACGATACAGCCGGCCATGCGGCAGGTGATGAGCTACTTCGACAGCTGGCGCGAGAATTGAAGGAGAATATTCGGTTAGAGGATTTGATTGCGCGATTGGGTGGTGATGAGTTTGGAATAGTTTTTCACCAGTGTAAAATTGAGCATGCGGTTAAAGTCTGTAATAATTTGCGAGATCGAGTGGCAGATTACCGTTTCGTTTGGGACAAAAAGACATTTAAGGTGGGTGTCAGTATTGGCCTGGTTGAATTCAGCGGATCTTCTACCACAGTATCTGAAATACTGGCCCAGGCTGACACTGCTTGTTATGCAGCTAAACAAGCAGGACGAAATACAGTGCGCGTAGCGAATAAATCAACGGTTGGCAATGAATCAGATACACAGCCGACTAACCACAACAGACGCATTTTAAGGGCTATAGAAAAGAGACAGTTCAAGGTATTGTTCCATGAATTTACATCAATGATAGATTCTGGAACTGCGCTCTGCACAGAGGCTGCTATCAGCATATTGGATGAGGCTGGAAAGGTGATCCCTCGTTCAGTGTATATGCCAATAGTCGAAAGATACAAGCAATCAACAGTGCTTGATTTACTGACTATTGAAAGTATATTCACGGCGATTAGCAAGCATGCGTATGCAAATAAAAATGATTTGGCCCCGGTGTTTATACGTGTATCGGCATCTTCAATTACTAGCGATGAATTTATCAGTTATGTTGAAAAATCCATATCTGACAGCTCGCTGCCACATGGGGTTATACATTTTAGTATTTCTGAGAATTTTCTGATAGAGAATTTAAGTTTCGCCAGACAATTAATTGATAGGTGGTTTGATTTAGGGATAGAGTTTGTACTCGATGATTTTGGGGGTAATCTGGCATCCTTTAGATTTTTAAAATCTCTACCCATTAAATATCTGCGAATCGATCAGTGTTTTACTGATTATCTCAGGGAAGATCAAATGAATCGGTCTTTGGTCAAGGCGATTTGTGAGTTAGCACATCTTTCAGGTAAGCAAACAATTGCTGTTGTTACTAAAAATCACTCAAGTGTGGAAATATTACGAAATCTTGGGGTAGATATTATCTTAGACAAAACAGCGGCTGATGTGTTGGACAATCAGCAATCTGACCGCTTCAATCTCATTGATATTGAGCAAGCCAGCTAAACAAAAGCGTTCATCACTCATCCACGTTCTTGCAATGCCGCGTAGTGGTTACTTGAATATTTTCAATATATTCTTAATCCAACATCATGTTGCAACGATGGGTGTTACAATTAAGCCCATCTAGTAAAATTCCACACCCAATTTAACGAAATTCTTAATGGTATGATGTCCAGTGGATACTAAAAAAAGAGCCTCTTTTGCTGAAAAGCTTGCCAGTAGGCTTCCAGAAAATGCCGTACTGCATCAACAAGAGCAGCTAGCGCCCTATGAATGCGACGGCCTGCCGGTCTATCACAAACGACCCTTATTGGCGGTACTACCCGAGACTATTGCTGATATACAATGGGTATTACGGATCTGTCAACAAGCTGCCGTACCTGTGGTTGTTAGAGGGGCTGGAACCGGCCTGTCAGGAGGTGCTCTGCCAGCTGAAGATGCTGTGTTACTGGTGATGACCAAGTTTAGTCGAATAATTGACTTGGATGTAAACAACCGGGTTGCACGTGTGCAACCGGGTGTACGCAACCTGGCAATTTCAGAGGCTGCAAAACAACACGGATTGTATTATGCACCTGATCCATCTTCACAAATAGCTTGTTCCATAGGTGGTAATGTTGCTGAGAATGCCGGCGGTGTGCACTGCCTTAAATATGGTTTAACCGTCCATAACATAAGAGAAATTACGATTGTCACTATTGAGGGAGAAATACTGACACTGGGTTCATTGGCATATGATACCCCCGGTTATGATTTACTTGCGCTATTAACCGGATCTGAAGGTATGTTGGGCGTCATTGTTGAAGTAGTCGTTAGCTTGTTGCCTATTCCAGAAGATAACCGTGTCTTTTTGGCTAGTTTTAAGAGTGTGATTGACGCCAGTAATGTGGTTGCTGCCATTATTTCAGAGGGGATCATCCCAGCTGGACTCGAAATGATGGATAATCTTGCCATACGGGCAGCTGAAGATTTTGTGCATGCGGGTTATCCCGTTGATGCAGAAGCGATTCTGATTTGTGAGTTGGATGGATTAAAAGGTGACGTTGAAGAAGAAGCGCAGCGTGTTAAATCAATTATTCAACGCGGTGGTGTGACGGAGTTACGTGTAGCGGATAGTGAACAGGAGAGGGTGTTATTTTGGGCTGGGCGTAAGGCAGCGTTCCCAGCAGTGGGTAGAATTTCTCCCGATTATTATTGTATGGATGGTACGATACCGCGTAAGCATATAGCTTCTGTCTTAAGCATAATCAGTCAGCTTTCGGATGAGTTTGGACTTCGCATTGCCAATGTATTTCATGCTGGTGACGGTAACCTGCATCCGCTGATTTTATTTGATGCTGCGATTGATGGAGAATTGGCTAAAGCTGAAAAGCTGGGTGAAAAAATCCTTGAATCGTGTGTTGCTCACGGTGGCACAATAACGGGAGAACACGGTGTTGGTATTGAGAAACTAACCCCGATGTGTGCTCAATTTAATGCTGAGGAGTTAACTCAATTTCACGCGGTGAAAGCCGCATTTGATCCGCAGGGATTACTCAATCCTGGTAAAGCAGTTCCTACATTGAATCGGTGTGCAGAATTTGGTGCTATGCACGTACATGATGGCAAGCTACCCCACGCCGATTTGCCCAGATTTTGATCTCTCCTTAGTAAAATATCGTCTAATTAATGTAAATTACCGGATCGCTGACCATACTCACAACAGCCCAAGCACTTAGGTTGCCCATATAACGCCATGAAAGATGAACACCAACTAGTCCGTGAATTCAGTGATCGCATAAGCGCCGCTTATAAGTCGCTGCAGAAAGTTCACATCCAGGGCGGGGGCAGCAAATCATTTCTAATGGCTGCAGGTTTTAATACTGATGTTGTTGATATCAGTCCATATAATGGGATTATTGCGTATGAACCCAGCGAATTGGTGATCACGGTAAGGGCTGGAACACGTTTAAAGGCAGTTGAATCGATGCTTGCTTCGCGGGGACAGAGTTTTTCTTTTGAGCCGCCATCATTTAATGATAATACAACTATTGGCGGAATGGTGGCTTGTGGCTTTTCCGGGCCGGGTAGACCTTTCAACAGTTCCGTAAGGGATGCTGTTTTGGGTGTAAAAATTATAAATGGCAAAGGTCAGCTGCTAATTTTTGGTGGTCAGGTAATTAAAAATGTTGCGGGCTATGATTTATCACGTTTGCTGACAGGTTCATTTGGTACCCTCGGAATTATTCTTGAAGTCTCTTTAAAAGTGATGCCCAAATCAAGTATGGAAGTGACAATCGCTAAAACTGCATCAACCAGTGACGTTTATCATGAACTTGAACAAATGCGGTTACAGCTGGGCAATATTACTGGGCTTGCCTGTGATGGGAAAAGAATATTTTGCCGACTTGCCGGCAGTCGTGAATCAGTTTCAAATTCTATTGAAAAACTTGGCGGCGAACCACTTGGCGCTGCTGAATCATTCTGGAAATCGCTAAAAAATCAAGATTTACAATTCTTCAATGACAATAAACCATTGTGGCGTATATCACTGCCTCCGGCGACTAAATCACTTGATTTGGGAGATGAAATATATCTCGACTGGGGTGGTGCCTTACGTTGGATAAAAACCACGAAAACCATTGAGCAAATCCAATCAGTGGTGCAATCTGTTGGTGGTAATGCCTATTTGTTTCGTGATAGTAGCCAGAGTTCTAAACCCTTGCATGCGCTTCCTCACAACCTGCTCCTTGTTCATCAAAGGATCAAACATTCCTTCGATCCACATGCTATTTTTGATACTGCCTTTTTACAGCCGGATCTGTCTTAAATGCAAGTTAAGATGGCAGATTTTCTTAAAGGAACCAACACGGGTGATGAAGTACAAAGAATACTAAAAAAATGTGTGCATTGTGGTTTTTGTAATGCAACGTGTCCCACGTTTTCTATTTTTCGCGATGAGCTGGACAGCCCACGAGGAAGAATATATCAAATAAAGAATTTTGTAGAATCTGGAACTGTGACTGAATCAGTTCAACTACATTTGGATCGCTGCCTTACTTGTTTAAGCTGCACTACAACTTGTCCCTCAGGCGTAGAGTATAACAAATTGATTGACATAGGTCGGGAGCTGGTTGAGCAAAGAATAGAGCGGCCATTGCCCCAATTAATCGTACGTTGGTTATTACATACAATACTGCCATATCGACGACGATTTGCTTTTTTTATGTCGCTAGGACGGGCTTGCAGATTTATTCTGCCAAGGCGTATAAGAGATAAGATTCCTAAACGGCAAAAACATATTTCGTTTAATAGGCGCCCGCATCCGCGAAAAATGTTGATACTTGAGGGCTGTGTTCAACCAACCCTGACACCGAAAACCAATCAGGCAACTAAAATAATTTTTGATCAACTAGGTATAGAAATAATACAGACCACAGGCAGTGCCTGTTGCGGTGCAGTCAGTCAGCATTTAATGGAACCGATGCAGGCGAGTGATTTGATGCGACAGAATATCGATGCGTGGTGGCCGGCTGTAGAGGCGGGAGCTGAAGCAATCCTGGTTACTGCAAGCGGATGTGGCGTAATGGTTAAAGACTATGCCTGGCATTTACGCAATGATTCCCAGTACAAAGATAAAGCCCAACGTATTTCGCAACTTTGCAAGGATCCTGTTGAAATACTCAGCAACGAAAACTTAAATGATTTACGCATTCAGAAAGCCCGTACTATCGCCTTTCAATCACCCTGTTCTTTGCAACACGGACAGAGACTTGATGGCAGGGTTGAAGCAATTTTGATGTCAGTCGGCTTTAATCTGGTTGATGTGAATGACGCACATTTATGCTGTGGATCAGCAGGAACCTATTCAGTATTGCAAGGAAAAATAGCCAATCAGTTACGCATAATGAAACTTGATAATTTGCAAAAAAACAGTCCCGAACTAATCGCTACGGCGAATGTAGGCTGTCAGATACACCTGCAAGCCGGGACACAGGTTCCAGTTGTCTATTGGCTGGAATTGCTGGCAGGATTAAAGTAGTATTTCACAAAATTAACGAATCTGGAATTTAATACTATCAATTGAACCGTGGCTCTTGGGAATTAGGGCTAATATCAAAATCTTAGGTGTTGTGTTTCAATAGACAGTAAACGAGAGCGTTTAGTGACTGACGAATATGAAAAGGTTACCGCTGCGGCCGTATTGATCGGAAATGAACTACTTTCCGGTAGCGTTGCAGATAAAAATATGCACTACATTGCTAAATCATTGGTGCAATCAGGGATTACCTTGACAGAAGTGCGCGTTATTCCCGATGATTGCGATGTAATTGTGAAAGTGATCAGAGAGCTAAGGACGCAGGTGGACTACGTGTTTACAACCGGCGGCATAGGCCCTACGCATGATGATATTACTGCAGAGAGTATCGCCAAGGCGTTTGATTTACCATTAATACAACATCCAAAAACAGCACATATCCTCCGTGAATTTTTCGAATCCAAAAATGTTGAAGTGAATGATGAACGTATGCGAATGGCCAATATGCCTGAAGGCGCTAAACCTGTATTACATGATCAGTCCCCTGTGCCGGGTTTTTGTATAGAAAATGTTTATGTGATGGCCGGTGTACCCGGCGCTATGCGGTCAATGCTCGATGCAGCAATTCCAGGGTTAAAAAAGGGCAAACCAGTACACTCTGTTTCATTACGCTGTGATTTACAAGAGGGCACCTTAGCGAAAAAACTAGCGGCTATTCAGGCTGGTTACCCTGCAATTGATATTGGCAGTTATCCGTTATCACAAGAATTTCATTATCATGTGTCTCTGGTTGTCAGAGGTGTAGATAAAATTCTGATAAATGAAGTATGCACAAAGATTAAGAAACTGATAGCAGAATTGGACGGAAACCTGATCTCAGAAATATGAGTTATTACCTGAGTAATTCATTTTCTTGAACATAGCTTCCAGCTAGTTAAAACCATACATGTAATTGTGCAAAATAAGTGTCGGTATTTTGCCTGTTACTTTGCGGGATCCCATCAGATAATCGTGTGCCTACACGGAGTTGCATTAAAGAAACAGGTGTATACTCCCAGATCAGGCTGGTCCGCGTACGTTGGTCTTCGTTTATCCTGGAATCAGGGTCGAGATATTCGTAAGTAACTTTTAAATTATGTCCTTTAATTATTTCTTTATTGACCTCAATAAAGCTGATCTTTTGCTTGATATCAGGGCCATCGATTGATTTGTCTGTCACCCAGTCCATCTCTGCCAACCACTCCATGTTCCATAGTTTTAGAGCGCCAAAGACATTATACATATTCCTCGATGCCCCTTCGGCACCGTGGTTGAGGCTGGTACTTACCCCAGCCCGCCAACCAGGTCTGATATAAGCGACTCTTAAACTGCCCTGTTTGTCCTTATTGGTTTCAGCGCCACCATTGGTACCGTTGGAAATCGATAATCGAGTTGACCAGGGACCCAAGTCATGTCCCAGCATCACCCCATTATCGGCATTGTTAAAACTAACACCTGTTGTTTCACGAATGAAGGCTGTGTCATCCTCAATTCTAAGGCCATATGGGATATAGAACGATCCGGCTTTTAGAAACCAATCCCTTTTTTCCGTTTGAGCCATTAGCCACGCTTCGCGGCTGGAGACACCAGGAGCAAAACGCTGATCAAGGTATAGCGTCAGGCGATTCGGGATCAGTTTGCCTTCAAGATAAAATGTTGCCCGATCTGTTGAAAAGGCTAATTGATCTTCTTCTTTTGGTATCACGCTTGCTGTAAGGCTGCTTCGCATATCAGCACCAATATCCAGATGCCGACTTACTACTTCCGTCAATGGAGTGGCCGTTGCTTTTTGTGGCAGTACCGTTTGACCATAAATCTGTCCGTAAGCTGTACGTTTTCCCCCGCCGGCAGGATTAACGTGACAGCTCATACACCTTAACCCTGTTCTTACGGCCAGATAGGGTTCTGCACGTAATAGATCAGTGCTGATAATTAAGGCTAATAAAATGCTTAATTTGTACAGTGATTTCATAATTTTTACCTAATTGTCCTGCGCACCTGCATTAATCCAGTCCCTGATAACCTGCACAGATGGACTGTCAAGATAAGGCCCGTTCAATGGCATCCTTTGACCCTTGTAGTTAACATCAGACACATTGCCTAGATTCTCACCTGTTAGTTTGTTTATCAAAAAACTACTGACCGCATCTCCGGCAACAACAAGAATATTGCTCTCAGGGTCAAACTGTAACGCACGGCCAACCAGCTGTGCGAAGCTCCTGCCAGTCTCAAGGCTGAGAGTTCCAGCCGGATTTTCACCTGAATGACAAGCCGTGCATTTTGAGTCAAAGATATTTTTTTGAATATCAGAGAGTGTTGCTTTTAGTGTTTTATCTGGCTCTTCGTCGTCTTCTTCAGGTTTAAGTGCGCCTGCACTTATCCAGGTTTTAATTATGCTTACCTGATCTGCAGATAGAGGTGGTTTGCCCAATGGCATTTGTGCGCCGCCGCCTTGCGTACCCTCTAATTTGTGGATCAAATAACTTGCATCCACGTTGCTGGCCTCGACCAGTAACAAGCCATCGACTTGATTACTTGATTTGTCAACCAGTTTCCCATAAGCCTTGCCTTCTATCAGATTCAATCCTAAAGGTGATGTGGTGCCATTGTGACAGCCAGATGTTGCACATTCCGGTGTTAATATTTCATTCTGAATTTTGTTGAAAATACCATTGCTGCTATTGTCTGTGTCATCTCCACCATTTTGAGATTGAGAAACAGTGAGAGGGTGACCATTTTCGTCCAATCCATCGCCATTTCCTGCGCTGCATGAAAATAAAGCCAAAGCGACTGAACCTGTAATAAATGCGATTGTTATTTTTTTAAGTGCCTTCTGCATAGTGTTCCCCGTTTTGATTTATTAACTATCGGGCAGCTATGCAATAAACACAGAATTACGGCAAAAATCGCCGTTAAATTGCAATCTGGTAATAATATAAGGAAGAATGTTGTTGTTTTAATTGATAAATATCAATCAATGCAGCAATTGCTGGAGATTGACGTTGATTATTATCAATTAGCGCCAAGCAGGCTTAATGATCTAAAATAGCGTTGCTCAGGCATTTAAATTTTAGCGGTATTCTGACTAACCGTTCTTATCCAATGATCTATATAGTCAGCAACTTGTTTGGGTTTGTTTATATCGAGTATATCAATCGAAGTGTCTATCTGATCAGGATTGTCACAAATAATTGCGAAAATATTTTTGTCGTTAGGAAACAATAACGGCTTATTTAATAAGCTTCTATTGAGTTCAATTTTATCAATGGCTTCATGCTTGTAGCCTTCGACTAATATTAAATCTAAAGAATCAGTATGTAATGTAGACAAGGCATCAATGAGTGCAGGTTCTGCAAAAGAATCTTCCAGCTCACGGATAAATGCCATTCTATGGCGTGAGGCCGCGATGATTTGATCTGCACCCGATTTACGTAATTTGTAGCTGTCCTTCCCAGGTTTATCTATATCAAATTGGTGGTGTACATGCTTTATAATGCCAATCCTGTAGCCATACTCTTTTAGTAAGGGTATAACCTGGGTTAGCAGAGTTGTTTTCCCGGTGCCGCTCCAGGCAACCATGCCGAGAACCGGAAGGCCGTTATAAATCATTGTGCTCCGAAATCATGTTTTTCCCCGAATGTGTTTACGTTACGGAACATCTCTAACTGATCACTAAAGTCAGTTTTAACGGTTGTATGATTCGAATACCAATGATCAATTTTACGCCCACCATCTGCCAAATAATCATTCAAACTGGATAGCAGTGAGCAATCAATCAAGGCATGAACTGGCTGTAAACGTTGCCCATCATAGGCAACGGCAATCTGTGCACCTGCTTCGTTAAGAGACTTATACAGCCTGGCAACTAAATCCACAGATAAATTTATGCCGTCACAAGGGACGGTAACAATCCACTTGCTTTGGCAATTTTGTATGGCTGTTTGCATACCGGCAAGTGGACCCTGGTAATCAGTCAGTAAGTCCTGGATGACAGTGCCGTATTGCTTGTATTTTTCGCAGTTTCGGTTGGCGTTAATATACAGATGCCCTACCTGAGGGCTGAGTACTCGTTGAATATGTGCAACAAACGGGAGTCCATCTTTATTCAGCAGGCCCTTATCAAAGCCGCCTAAACGACGCCCTTTGCCACCTGCCAATATAACCCCCGAAATTTGCTTTTTTGGATACTGCATAAAATTTTTGCCAATTCAAAAATAAGGGCTTGAGTAAGGTAGTACTACAGGTAAACTCTACATCAACTGCAGCGATTCATAATTCAGTAGTGCAAGTATATCGTGTCTGTCACTTGTAAGGTATTGTTGCTATCAACGGCGATGGAAAATAACAATGGATAAATATTGCAGTCCTTTACTTAAACGGCTCAAGCCTTACGTGCCAGGGGAGCAACCTCAGGACTTACAGTATATAAAGCTCAATACTAATGAAAACCCTTATCCGCCAGCACCGAGCGTTATAAAAACCGTGCAAAATGCGGTGACCGATTCTTTGAGACTCTACCCTGACCCAGAAGCAAGGGCGCTGAAGCGCTCAATTGCTGCAAATTATTCAGTTGGTGTGGATAATGTTTTTGTAGGTAACGGATCCGATGAAGTACTTGCGCTGTCCTTTATGGCATTTTTTAGTGAAAAATCGTTTATTCAGTTCCCTGATATTTCCTATAGCTTTTATCCTGTTTATTGCAATTTGTTTGGGGTTGAGGCAAGAACCGTCGCTTTAGGACAGGATTTTTCTATTAGCTTTGCGGATTATGCGGCAGATACGCCAGGTATTATTTTTCCTAATCCTAATGCACCAACTGGAAAATTAACCTTACTGACAGATTTGCAGCAACTATTAAAACGTAATCATGCATCTTTGGTCATTGTAGATGAAGCCTACATAGATTTTGGCGGTCTTTCTGCTGTACCACTGGTGGATACTTATTCCAACCTTCTGGTGATCCAGACATTTTCAAAATCACGTTCATTGGCTGGCATGCGAATCGGCTATGCTATTGGGAATAGTGCGCTCATAGATGCATTGACCCGGGTTAAAAACTCCTTTAATTCATACCCACTCGATCAGCTTGCACAAATTGCTGGAAAAGCGGCGATGGAAGATATCGAATATTTTAATGCTATCTGTGAAAAAGTGGTTAAAACACGAATGGACGTTACATCAGGACTACAAGCACTGGGCTTCGACGTGATACCGTCACAGGCGAACTTTGTGTTTGCAACGCATCCACAATTCAGTGGAAAAACACTATACAAAGCGCTTAAAGCCGTGGGGATATTGGTACGTCATTTTAATTTGCCTCGAATTGATCAGTACTTACGTATCTCCATAGGTAATGATGAACAAATGGGCGAATTGCTGAGTCGTTTACCAGCTGTGATGCAGGATTTGGCTGCTTAGGGCCGATTATCAGTTGTTTTCGGGATACACAGGTAAGTGTCCAAGACAGAATGTGCATCACTCACGCCCTCACTCTTTGTCGCAGAAAATAGCTGAAGAGTGGCTTCGATTCCAGCAGATTCAAGTTTCCGATGTGTGCTGTAAAGTACCTTTTGGCCAGCATTTTTGCTGAGTTTATCAACCTTTGTCAGAATCACATGTAATCCGGCAACACCTTGCTGTTGAAGCTCGATCATTTTCCAATCATGTGCAGTGAGTGGGTGGCGGCAGTCCATAAGAACAATAAGACATTTTAGCTGGCATCGGGTTTTCAGGTAGTTGGCTAAAGTTACGCGCCAATGTTGTTGTTGAGATTTGGATACTTTAGCGTATCCATATCCAGGCAGATCAACCAGGTAGCAGTTATCACTCAGACTAAAAAAATTAATTAACTGCGTACGACCGGGTGTTTTACTGATTCTGGCAAGCTTTCTATTTCGGGTAATCGCATTGATGGCGCTGGATTTGCCCGCATTTGATCGGCCCGCAAAAGCGACCTCAGCAATGCTATTTCCGGCAAGTTGATCAATGGTATGGGCACTGGTCTGGAAGCGGGCGGAAAAATACCTTGTATTCATAATAGTATTTTATACCAGAATCATTTTTGCTAAGGCCATTCTGTGTCCATCAGACTGAATAGTTCGGAATAATCTGATAAACTTTGGCAGTTTTGGCGCCCTCGTGATTCACAAGGTCCAGTGTACAGTTATTTTTAAGTTTTTTGTAAGGAGGAACGATGAAAAAGTCGTTATTTTTGGGTTTAACCATAGCCCTGATGTCAGTTGTATTATCGGTTCATGCTGCGGGCGATCCTGATGCCGGTAAAACCAAATCGGTAACTTGTGCTGCCTGTCACGGTGCCAACGGCGAAGCGCTAGTGCCTGATTACCCCAACCTTGGTGGTCAGGGCGAGGGGTTCTTAATCAAGCAGCTTCAGGATTTTAAGGCAGGCTCACGTGAAAATGCGCTAATGTCTCCCATGGCATTGCCCTTGAGTGATCAGGACATTGAAGATTTGTCTGCCTACTATGCATCATTACCTGCAAAGGCAGGGGTTGCTAATGAAGAAAATCTTGAGCTGGGGCAATCCATCTATCGTGGAGGGATTACATCTGTGAAAATTCCTGCCTGTATTGGCTGCCATGGGCCTTCCGGATCTGGAAACCCAGCCGCTAAATACCCCGCTTTAAGTGGTCAGAATGCGTCTTACATCGCGAAAACGCTTGGCGAGTTTCGTGCGGGAACCCGCACTAACGATCCGAATAAAATGATGCGTTCCTTGGCATTGCGTTTAACTGATACAGAAATCTTGGCCGTTAGTAATTACGTTCAAGGTCTAAATTAACCAATGGGCACCTCATACAGGATTGGATGTCCATGAGATAATTTACTGAGCAGAAACTGCATTAAATAGTCTGGAGCTGTTTGGCAATACAACTTGCATGCATCTTGCCTTATTGTTTCCAGAATGACGGGTCCGTATGTTTGTGAACTTTGGCCGCCAGACGTAGTCAGAAAGAAAATTTTTGAGAGGCTTTATTATGAATACTTTTTTTAGAGTGCTGGCACTAACTTCACTTTTTGTTTTTTGCATTGGAACTGCGAATGCAGATCTGGGTGGATATGAACTGATTACCCCACCGCAGAATACCAATTCTCCTGAAAAAGTTGAGGTGTTGGAGTTTTTCTGGTACGGCTGCCCACACTGTAATCGACTCGAACCTACGATAAATAAATGGAATAAAGAAACACGCCCAGACTATATTGATTTTGTACAAGTTGCGGCACCACTCAATCCCAGTTGGTCAAACCATGCGCGAGCATTCTATGCCGCTCAAATTATGGGTGTTTTGGATAAATTTCATGAACCCATGTTCAAAGCATTGCATGAAGATCGAAAACGCCTGAATAAATTGGAAGAACTTTCAGCATTCGCAGGTGAGTTGGGAATAGACAAAGATAAATTTCTATCAACAATGAAATCCTTTTCTGTTGAAACGAAACTGATGCGAGCACGTCAACAGGCTGTTGCGATGGGAATCACTGGCGTACCGGCATTAGTCGTCAATGGTAAGTTTAAAACCAGTGCATCGCTTGCCGGTGGTTATCCTGAAATGATGGATGTAGTTAATGAGCTTGCAGCGGAAGAGAATCATAAGTAGACGTTTGCTTTTTCAACATTAATAACGCAATGATCACCACTACCTTTAAAAGCACCTATTAACACTGCAAATTTGTTTCCCAATCAATCAACCCACTTCGGTGGGTTTGTTGTTGTCACATGAACTGCGTGTGTATCTTGGCATAGTGTACTAGAATGTCATACGGCGATAGTTCGTCATCTAACTACTACCTGAATTTGTGACTCTGCGATGATATGTAGCACAAGCTATTGAATCCATAGCGGTTTTAAAAATATCCACTTAGCCAATAGGCGGGGTTGAATTTTTTAAATCCTCAGCAATTGCATCTGCATTGTTCTATCTACAGCCATCCTTGGCTTAGACTGAGAATCTAATGGCTTAGCTGTGTATCCATTATGAAGTTGCGGAGTCAGATTCTACTGAATTGGAGGAAACGCATGGGATTACTTGATTTTGCATCAAATCTTGGGAAAAAGCTGTTTGGAAACGAAGGTGAAGCACCTGATAAAATTAAGGCACACATCGAGGAAGACAATCCAGGGATTGAAAACCTGGGTGTTGAAGTTAATGACGGGGTCGTTACTCTCAGCGGAAATACCGATAGCCCTGAAGCGTTAGAAAAGGCGATTTTAATGGCGGGAAATATTGAGGGTATCTCTGCGGTTAATGTTGATTCAGTTGAAGCACCACCTATGACCGCAAATGTACAGTATTATGAGATAAAGTCAGGTGATACGCTATCAGCGATTGCGAAGCAATTTCTGGGAAATGCAATGGATTACCCAAAGATTTTTGAAGCTAACCGCGAGGTTATCAAAGATCCAAATCTTATTTATCCTGGGCAAAAAATTCGTATACCGATGCCTTAAAATTGATCTTGCACAATGAGATTATAATGCTGTAGTGACAAACCGATAATTTTTCAGTTTTCGTCACTACAAGTATTAGAATACTCTGGCAATGAGCACCTATAAATAACCGCGTGAGGTCTATATGGCGAAATATGAAGCTTTAACTGAAATGGGAATCCAGAATCCTGAAGAAATTATTAAATATACCTCACGCCAGGAAGGTCATGGAGATGTGTTAAAGATCTATTACAAACGCAGGAAAGGCTCGTTTCTTCCGAGTAGCCGAAAATATAAATTTGGTCGTGCAAATAAATCAATCCTGGCAGATGGTGGGACGCAGAAGTATGAAGACGTCTACGAGATATCACCTTTTTTGCTTAAAGCTGTCGTTGAGCTGGATTTAATTGTCAAGCAGAAACAAAAAGCTATAAATAGCAAACAGGATATGCTTGAGGAACTGGATCACCTTGAGATTGTAGTTGACAATAAATTAGCAGAAATACGCAGAAAGTTAAAACACCTGTAACTCCTGATTTATATATGTACGGTATTAGCTTTTTCGTTTCTTCTTACTGAGAGATGGCAGTCAGTAGTATATAGCGGTGGGTTACTCGAAAATAGAGCGGCTTGTCGTGGATTGATAAATTTGAAAACTCTGGATGACTATATTGAACCTGGTCTGAAAATTCTCTCGATTGGTTTAAATCCATCCCCACCATCAGTTCTTTGCGGTGCGTATTTTGCGGGTAAGCGTAACCGTTTCTGGAAAGCATTGGAAGGTTCGTCCCTGGTTGAAGAGCAAATACCATTGTCTCCATCTGGTATGCTGCAGCTTCTACGTTTTTACAAAATCGGACTCACTGATACTGTAAAACGAGTTACTCCTGGGTCTAGTGATCTGCGGCGTGCAGATTTTGTTAGAGATGTTCCCTTGTTACAACATAAAATATTGACCTTTCGACCCGCTATTGCCTGGTTTCACGGTAAAGTTGCCTTTAAGCAATATTTATCCGTATTAAAAATTGAGCAGAAGAATGTTGAATGGGGGGAGCAGAAGAGTCAAATAGGTCAGTCCAGAATTTTTGTCACGCCAAATCCCAGTCCGGCGAATGCAGTTTTCTCTCTCGATGACTTGATAGTATGGTATACAGAATTGAAATATCTGCGTGACAGACGGTGATTAATCATATTTATCTTTTAGTTTGGCGTAATTCGCTGCAACATAATGCAAATAGGTTATTTCTGAATCTTGTAATTTTCGTACTTTCCGTGCTGGCGCTCCCAGATAAAGAAAACCACTCTCTAACTGCTTACCCGATCCTACCACGGCACCAGCACCCACAATAACGCTGTCTGCTATAACCGCTTTATCCAGCACTGTAGCGTTCATTCCGATCAGGACCTCGTTACCGATGGTACAACCATGGACAATAGCACCATGTGCAATAGTTACATAGTTACCAATGGTGAGTGGGTTGCCGCCAATAGCATATTGGCTGTCATGTGTGACATGCAAGGTTGCATTATCTTGGATACTGGTGTGCTGCCCAATTTTAATACTTTGTACATCACCACGAATAACCGCGCATGGCCAGATTGAGCTGTGTTGCCCTATGCAGACATCACCGATAATAACCGCGCTATCATCTATATAGACAGTATCGTGAATAATGGGCGTATGACCATCAAATGTACGAATATTCATAAGTGATAAGTTTACGAGTTTGGTTTGCCTGGTTTATTATTGTCTCCATATTTGTATTAACCCTTGATTGAGTGATTCTCATGTAATGCATACTCATCCAATGAGCGTTCTTTGTTATTATCCTTGATTGTTTCTATCCGTTCAATACGTTGAATATATTCTTTGTCCAGGGCCGACTCAATCGCGCCACTTATAACATGATACATATACCAGTCATAAGGCTTGAGACTGGTGCTAAAGTATGTAGCAAAATAGGTTATTGCACTCAATCTTTGATTGTTTTTTGCGATAAGTTCAACTTGTTTTAGATTATAACCTTTGCCCAGCCCTTCTATCCGGTCAAGGCGGGCTTTGTGTAATGGATCCATTTCATACAGTACACCTAGAACATAGTCAGTATGCCGGCCTGTAAAATATGTATCGCATTTTGCTGAATTATCCTGCCCATGCTTATGAAAACGCAGCTCGTGTTGATACAGTGTGCAAGTGCAAATTACGCTTGCACTCGGTACGCGTGCGCTTATTCGTGTAAAAGACATATTCGAACCATAAGCAAAGTAGCGCATGAATGTGCCTAATTTTTACCAGGTAAGGCTGTGATTTTTTTACGAATAGTGGCGAGACTTGCGCTATCGTTTAACTGAAGCTGGTTATTGACTATTGATACGCCCAAGCTATGCCAAAGGGCATCGAGTTGGAATGCGGTATTGGAATTTGCAAATTTCTTATAAAGTGGCCTGAGTACGGCTTGAGAAAGCGGTCTATCCATCGCCTCAATTATATTATCAATGCTGGCACTTTGATTCAACGTGAGACCCGCCTGAATAACGCTCTGCAATGAGTCTCTTAAGCTTTTTCTGTTTTGACTTTGTTGTCTGATAGCAACATCTGCAAGTAGGCAAAAAACGGCACCCCCCCAATAGGTACGACCCCAGGTTGCGGTATTATCCAGTCCTTGATCTCCAGCTGCGGGCTGCCCATTAGGCATTCGGCTAAAAAATTGTCGCCATATTTCGTTACTATCGAGGTTTCCTGCCTGGGCTCTGGCGATAGATTCAACATATACCGACAAACCTTCTTCCAACCAATGATTTTTTCGGGGCAAATTTGCGGTAGCCAGATGAATCAGTTCATGTACCAGAACCCAATCATTATTTAGATCTTCACGTTGGCTTTCTGAACCCACCCATAGAATTAATTGCGGCATTTGTTTACCTTGAAATGCTTTTCCGGTTTTTACACCGACTCCATCAAAAGAGACAAGGTTAATAGAGACTTTGCTTACAGGAAACCCTTCATAATATTGACTGACGATGCCTGCAGAGCTTTCTATCCAGCTTAGCCATAGATTTGATTTATTTTTTAATGAGGCATGTGAGTAGAAGACGCTTATAACAGCATTGCCGATCTGCACTTGTTCGTCGGCTAAATCATTGGTCGACTGTGTGTCTTCGAGGGTTTCAGCAGATATCTGATTTACGTTTAAAAAGATAAAGATCAGCAGTTGAATGACTACAGAAAAAATACTACTTTTCACTTGCGGAAAATACGTCTGTATCAGGATGAAACGTGTACCATGCAAACCAAAATCCGATAGTGGTGATGAGTGTATTATCGCTTTCATCGGTTACATACGCACTACGTGCTTGCTGATTCCAGTGCACGGTTAACTTCTCACCGGAAAAATTATCTGTAAAATCTGACTGCGCATTTTTCCCCATTTCTATAAAAGGGTATGCTTTAAATTTACCATTTACTTCAATACCCATCACCTGCTCTTTAGGGTGATAAATCGCAGGCGCCTTATTTGAAACTTTGAAATAGACACCTGGCGATTTATCGTAACCGGCATAAGGACTGCGCTTGTAGTTTCGGTTAGAGCCAGTGTCTGTACTCAATGTCAGTGTATTGGGATGACGCTTGGTCCAATCTTTCCAACTTGTATGGTATGCGGGTAGAGATTTAAGTTTAACGTCTTTTAATTCACCAGAAACCGATCTTGCCAGCATTTGGGACCAAAGTGAATCTGTATTACGGTCATACAAGAGCACATCACTTTCGTAGAGTAACCCGGATACACCGAATTCAAGTGTTTTATTGTTTACCGTTGATGAAAATATAGCACCTGTCCCACAGAGAGGACAGTAAGTAACCGCGAATGCGAGGTCGCCGATTTTGTCATTGACTATTTCATGCCAGTCCAGAATTTTAATCGGATAGGCTTTTGCCTGATCGTCAATGACTATACCTAAAATCCTGTCATCATCGTCCATATAAGTTACTTTATCGATAGATAAGAACTTGGGCTGACTTATTGCCGGTATGCCATCCCGAGGGGGTCCACCCTGGAAAATTTCATTAACTGGAATCGAAGCATCATCCAGATCAAACCCATTTTTGGTTACTGCCATAGCAAAATTTGAGAATACTGAAAGTAAAACTAACAAGCCTAAGTTGATTCGGAAGAAAAGCGTCATATTATAATCCATCAGTAACAATAGCTGTGCTATCGTGTGACCGAAATCTGACTATTAGGTTCATTGCCTCTATCGCTAATTGATGACTCAACTCCAGGTCTAATACATCTAATTTATTCTTAACCTAATACTCCATCAATCCTATGTCGATGGAGTACAGCATTAGTACGGGCACCCTTTGAGCGCGACTAACTATATAGCTGCGGCACACCCAATTGCTGATGTATGCTGTTGCTGGCCTGCTCAGAAATACCTAATCCTTTTGCCAATTTATCCAGATATTGTGCTTCAGCCTGGGAATCGAGATCTATTGCAGTCAGTGACATCAGATAAACTTGCTGCTCCATGCCTCTTGGAACACTACGAATAAAGGTATCGACATCCAATTGTGAAGACATTTCATTACGGACAAACTGCGCCTCTTCATCAGATACATCGCCTAGATGCTCTACAATTTTCTCTTGCTCTGATTTGTCAATTTCACCGTCAGATTTAGCTGCATTGATCATTGCTCGCAATAATATTTCTGCCTGCTGATTTTGCTCATCTGTTGGCTCGGGCTGCTGAGCACTTTGTGTATTACCAATAAAGGAGCCGAGAATATCACCGATTCCGCCACTTTGCTGAGAAGCGCCGTCGCCTGAAAGACTGTTGAGCAAACCACCGATTCCGCCGCCACTGGCTCCAGCGCCCAGCAGACTACCGAGGCCACCACCTTCAGCATTTGCACTGCCACTGCCACCGCCACCAAGAAGGCCACCCAACAAACCACCAATACCGCCACCGCTGCCACCACCACCAAGTAAGCCACCCAGACCACCACCGCCGCCGCTTTTTCCACCGAGCAGACCACCTAAGGCACCGGCAATGCCGCCGCCACTTGTGTTACCGCCGCCCATCATCTTGCCAACCCCTTTGGCAACCAACCCAGCAACAAGCATTTTGCCTAACATTCCTGCCATACTCATAGATAAACCCTCAGTTATTCGAAAAGGCAAATTATTCATGGAGACTTTGCCGATGGTGTTAATGTACCGGATTTTGGCGTGAGTGTCAGTGAATATTGGTTTACAATTAAATTAGCAAATAACCAATCAGCTCACTTTTATGAATCTAGCTTATCTCTCAGCAGAGCAGCATCCGCCTCAATAATTTCATAATGTTCTTGTGCATTGAGAATAGGGGCAAGTTGTTCGGGCATCTCTGCCGGGTGACCAAAAGCGGATTTTATGGCTTCGGGAAATTTTGCCGGATGTGCTGTACCCACGACCACAGTGGGTGTGCTGAAATTATTTTGTCGAGCGGCATAGGATGCAGTTGCGGTATGAGGGCAAAGAATAACGCCTGATTCTTTCAGTACTGTCTGTAATTCGGTGATTGCCTGTTCCCGGTTACAAGCGACCGCTGAAAAACGAGTCCGTAATTTGTCTAGACCATGTTGCGTCAAACTGTATTTGCCGCTATCTGATAATTCCAACTGTGCTTCTTTAACTTGTTCAACATCCCCATCAAGAGCGATCCATAAAGCCCGTTCAAAATTGCTTGAGAGTTGGATATCCATGCTTGGAGAAAGGGTTTCTACGGTATTGAGGCATTGCATATTACCGCTTTGGAAAAATCGAGGTAGAACATCATTTTCATTCGAAGAGAGCACAAGCGACGCTATTGGAAAACCCAGGCTTCGGGCAATATCGGCCGCAAGAATATTACCGAAATTGCCGGTTGGTACAATATAGTTAATCGGACAGGATGTGTTTAATTTTAGGCTGGACCAAATATAATAAACACACTGGCAGATGATACGCGCCCAATTAATCGAGTTTACTGCTGTCAGGTTCAAAGATTGTGCCTTTGGGTCTAAAAACAAGGTTTTAACCATTGCCTGGCAGGTATCAAAGTCTCCCCTTACCGCATAGTTTTTAACATTATTATCAGCTAAAGTTGTCATTTGTCGGCGTTGTACATCGGATACACGTCCCAAGGGATGCAAAACAACGACATCTACATTGGAACGACCCGCAAATGCAGCAGCTGCTGCTGCTCCTGTATCCCCTGAAGTTGCACAAACGATTGTTGCCCGACGATTTTCTACAGCCAGTTGCCGGTCAATCAACTCACCCACAATTTGCAAGGCATAATCTTTAAACGCAAAGGTAGGACCGTGAAATAACTCTAATAGCCATGTATTTTGTTTGAGTTGCCGCATCGGTGCTATGGCGGCATGGTTAAAACGTGTCAAGGCACTATCTACTGACCGATCAATTATATCGCTGGAAATGCTGTCGCCTGCGAAGTGGGTGATAATGCGTTTGGCAACATCAGCGTAACTTAGGTTGCGATAGCTATCGACTTCGGTTTTTGAAAATGGATTAAGTTTTTCCGGCACATAGAGTCCGCCATCCGGGGCGAGACCGGATAGGAAAACGGACGCGAAATTATCACCATGATCGATTCCACGGGTACTCACGTAATTCATTTGATGATCTCAGTTTTCTATTCTAAGGAATGCCTGATACTCGTCAGAGACTTTTTCAACAAGCTGCTAGTTGGTTAACTGTTTTCTTGCCACACCATCCTATGATAAACGATCCTGAGCGAATCATCTTCCTGAATTTTCTGGTTGTTGAACTTTGTCCTCTCTGTCTTATTGGGAAAATTGATAAAATCCATGCATAGGTCAATATTTTATATTCGACTGAACTAGCGTAGTAGATATCAGCCAGTTAACGAGTGGGTTACATCGTTTTTTTGTCGTTGCATCGTCGGATTGAAACAAATGATAACCAAAACCTGTTTTTAACTTTGAGCTAAAAGGTGCGATCAACTTTTTTTCTTGCAAAGGTTTAATTGTTAAAGCGCTGCTTGCCAAGGTAATGCCTGTGCCCAATGCCGCCGCTTTTAGTGCTAAATGAGAGTGGCTGTAACGGTGGCCATTATCGGTGTTGATAACTGAGATATCATCAAATTCTGCGGCAGCATAGCCAAACCATTCCTGCCAACTTATGCCTAAGTTGTCATCATGCAATAGTGTGGTTTCTGATAAGTTGGTAATGATGTTGTCATTAGCAGAAAAAAGTTCAGGTGCACAAACGGGGAAAATAATCTCTGAAATCAATTGCCTGGCACCTGATTCCTGTCGATGATCCCTTGTATATAAAATAGCTATATCCATTTCGGTTTTACGAAAACCTTCACTGGAATCAAAGGCGTTAATTTGAATTGAAACATCCGGGTGTGCTTCGTAGAAATTTTCTAAATGAGGTATAAGCCAACCAGTGGCAAATGAATTTGTAGTCTGTACTTTAATAACTGTGTCACCGCGATTTCTTTCAGCCTCAAAACGTGTTGCTCTATCTAAACTGTTTAGCAGGTCTGAAATTTTAGACATATATCGCTTGCCAGCGCTGGTTAATCGAACAGAGCGGGTCGTTCTTTCAAATAAACTAAAACCCAGCCATGCTTCTAATGAGCGAATTTGATGGCTTATAGCCGATGACGTGACAGATAATTCTTCACCAGCACTCTTAAAGCTTTTCCTTCGAGCAGCAGATTCAAAGGCAACAACAGCATTTAATGGAGGTAGGTTTCGTTTCATTATTGTTTTTATCCCTATAGGTGAGTATTCCTCAGCACAGGCATTAATAATTCGTGTTTTTGCCCTCATGAGGTGGCTTATTATAACTTAGTAATTAGGTTTCATCATAGTGGGATGATCGTAAGGACGGTGTATAAAGGATACAAATTATTTATTAAGGTTAATTAAAAGCTAATAATTTTTAGTGAATTTTGAGGTTTAGTTTGAGCAGTTTTGGTGAATAGTAGTTATTTAAAGGGCAATACAGGCTGTGTTGCAAAACATCACAATATTGCAGATGGATTAGCTTATGCACCATATTATAATGAGCCGGTCTTTAATTAACCCACAAAGGCAGGGCTGATATTAGTCTGTGTAAAAGTAATTCTCTGTTTTAGCATTATGTCAGTCGTGATTTCACAGCTTTGTGTTCAAGAAGTGGCAATATCCACTATACATTTCCCGGTTTAAAGCCAAGTTAATTAACACATCAATAAATTTTGCAATCACTGATGGCGCTATGATTGAAACCCTCAACCTCGCAAAAATACCTATTTTTCCTGATGTTATAGACCAAGTAAAAATCTGTCATCTACGCATCGATTTCGGCTGAAGTTCTCAGGCTGAAAACTAACTCATAGAAAAAATTGTAAAATATATCATCATAAAACTTGCGAGATTTTTTAAATGCACTAAATATCTAAGATAGAAGTAAAGCACTGTATTGCATGACAGGGTTTTACAAACCCCAGAGATAGGTTTGCTTGAAGGTTATCCAAAAGCACAAAACATAGTTGGGTTAAGCATGACTACGTGGCCTTATGCGATGCAAACAGCAGCGGCAATTCAGTGATTTAAGGCGGGCCTTGAAGGTCTGCTACGCCATCACATGGCGGATATTCGAGTAATGCGGAGTCCATAAAACGCTGTAAATACAGTTGTATGAGAGTCTGGCAACCTGTTTATCCAAGGTCAAGCTATAGATATTTATTCAACGGTTTATAGGTGAAAGCATAAATAATGACCGATGTAAAAAAAACACAAAATAACAACTATATACTACTAAGTGTAGGTAGTCTGTTAGGGTTTCTGTTGGGATTTGTTTTGCTACTTGCAAACCTGCCGGATTATAAGGGGTCTTCGGACTTTGAAAGCTATAGCCCCGATAATTACAATCCTTCGAGTTCAAACTTTGAATTTTATAACCTACTGCCTGGACAAAACATTGACACGGTTGCATCAGGTTCCAGGGTATATCAACCGCATATCCCGGCGCTTCATACAAATTTGAAGTCATTATCCGACTCTTCCGCCACACGCTATAGCCAAGCATATGAGGTGCCAGCCAGCTATGCGGCCGATACTTACTATTTACAAGCAGGCTCCTTTCGAAACCAGTCGGATGCGGAGAAAATGCGCGCAAAACTGTTATTGAATGGTCTTGATGCTTTTGTCAAACCATCTGATATAAAAGGCAAGATTCATCATCGTGTCAGGCTCGGTCCCTATTATGATCAATCTTCTTTGGGTAGCGCCAGGGAATCACTGCATAAGCGGGGTATTAGCTATATGGTTTTACGAGTTAAGGGGTAATCTCCACAACTTCAATGGACATATTACTATCAGGGCAATGTATCTATACTATAAATATCAATTGCTCCGAAAGTATATTACGTATCCGCACGTTTTCAATAGAGCCTCAACAAATTATCTTTAGTTTTATGATTAAATAGTGCTTAAGTCCTTTATTTCAACATCTTAGAAAATCTTAGAAAAAACCAGTGGATAGACAAATTCTGAAATAAAAATGGCCAAGTCAGATCGATACGAAAAATTACTGTAATCAATGGCCACTTACGGCCGGATTTAAATAGAGAATGCTGCATTTCATCATCGCCTTTAGCGAGTATTTCAATTTTTTATTGTTGTAATGTAATACGCACTGCTCAGCTGCAAACAACCTTCTACACTTAATATTATCCGTGTAATTGCGCTTTCGATACTACGAGTGAGGATTGAAAATTTTACGATAAAGAAAAATTTCACGTGTACAATAGATGTATTAATGAATAAATGTATTGCTGCTCATTCAACTAATACCATATAACACCGATGTATTTCGAGCCTGTCAATATCCAAAAGAAAATCAATTTATGCATGCAGGTTGATCAGTTTGCTTTTCGTAAGCGAGTTCGGCAAGTCAGTAAATATCAGCGCAGCCAGAATTCACACGAAAAAAGTCTTCAAAAACTGCAAACGGATATAGAACATTCTATACAAAGACGAAAGGCTCGTTTTGAAAAAAAAATAGCTCTTCACTACCCGCAAGACCTGCCAATAGTAAAAATCAGAGAAAAACTACTCAATGCAATCAATCGAAATCAAGTCGTTATAGTTTGTGGGGAAACAGGATCGGGGAAAACCACGCAACTACCAAAGATTTGCCTTGAAGCGGGAAGAGGCATTGCAGGCAATATTGGTCACACGCAGCCTCGCAGGCTTGCTGCAAGAACGGTTGCAACACGTATTGCTGAGGAACTTCAATCTGATATAGGCAGTGTAGTAGGGTTTAAAGTTCGATTTAGCGATAAGGTATCTGATCAAACGCGTATCAAGCTTATGACCGATGGCATTCTCCTGGCCGAGATTCAGAATGACCCTTATCTTGATCAATACGATACCCTCATCATTGATGAAGCACATGAGCGTTCACTGAATATAGATTTTTTATTAGGCTATCTAAAAAATCTATTATCACGCCGGCCTAATTTAAAGCTCGTTATAACATCGGCCACTATCGATCCGGAACGCTTTTCCAGACACTTTAAAGATGCGCCTATCATCCAGGTGCAAGGAAGGGCCTGGCCGGTTGAAGTTCGTTATCGGCCCTATGATCAGATATGCAATGAGAACAACGAGGATCTGGATGAAAACCAGGCGTTATTACAGTCCTGTGAGGAGCTTGCTACTGAAGGTGATGGCGATATATTGGTATTCTTACCCGGCGAACGTGAAATCCGGGAGCAGCATGATTTTTTAAGAAAAAAACTCACTTTTAGCAAAAAGCTGCGTGGATCTGAGGTTCTACCCTTGTATGCAAGGTTGTCTTTGGGGGAGCAGCAGAGGATTTTTGCAAGACATATTAATAGACGTATTGTGCTTGCAACCAACGTTGCAGAGACTTCTCTTACCGTTCCAGGCATTCGATATGTCATAGACTTTGGTTTGGCGCGAATATCACGTTACAGCGTGCGTAGTAAAATTCAAAGTTTACCGATTGAGAAGATCTCACAAGCTTCAGCTAACCAACGTAAGGGCAGATGCGGTCGTGAAGCACTGGGCATATGTATCCGTCTGTTCGCTGAAGATGAATTTTTAAACAGAGCACAATTCACAGAGCCAGAGATTAAGCGAACCAACCTGGCTTCAGTCATTTTACAAATGCAGGCTATGCGGTTGGGTCATGTTGATAATTTTCCTTTTGTCGAATCCCCAGAGCAAAAATATATTAATGATGGCTACAGGTTATTGGTTGAGATTGGGGCCGTTGATGAAAAACGACACCTGACAAAATTGGGTAGGTCACTCGCCAGATTGCCAGTAGATCCACGTTTTTCAAGAATGCTTTTTGCGGCGAAGGCTGAAGGTTGTATTGATGAGGTTTTGACTATTGTGAGTGCACTCTCAGTACAGGAGCCACGCGAGCGACCCCTGGTTAAACAACAAGCGGCTGATGAGCAGCATGTGCAATTTAATGATCCAAGATCAGATTTCGTATCCTGGTTGAATTTGTGGGATTTTATCACGGTGCAGTTAAACCACCTATCAAATAATAAATTTCGCAAAATGTGTAAACAGCGGTTTCTATCCTGGTCACGCATCAAGGAATGGCGGGATGTTCGCCATCAATTAGTTAATATGACTACGGAAATGGGTTTGAGGGGAAATAACAAGCCTGCTGGTTATGAGAACATACACAGAGCATTGTTAACAGGCTTGTTGGCAAATGTTTGTAGAAAAAGTGATAAGCGGGAATATTCAAGCACACGGAATCGTAAAGTTTATGTGTTTCCTGGTTCGGGCCTTTCGAAATCTGGACCAAAATGGATAATGGCTGCAGAAATCACTGAAACCAGTCGTTTATATGCTCGAACGGTTGCAATGATAAAGCCACAGTGGATTGAGAATCTATCAACGCATCTGCTTAAACATAGCTATTTTGGCGAGCATTGGCAACGAAGTCGTGGTCAGGTAGGCGCCTATCGTAAATCATCTCTCTATGGACTGGAGGTCAATCCCAAAAAACATATCAACTATGGCCCGATTGAGCCAATAGAGTCTCGTGAGATATTTATACGACAGGCATTGGTTGAAGGGCATTTTAATACAACTGCTGGTTTCTACAAACATAACATTGCCTTGGTCGATGAAATAAAAACACTGGAGGATAAATCCCGACGACGCGATATTTTGATTGATCCGCAACAATTATATTATTTCTATGATGCCCTTGTTCCAAGCGGAATATACAGTACACCGCTTTTTGAAAAATGGAGATTGGAATTTGAAAAAAATAAGCCTAAAGGGCTTTATTATTCGCGTAATATGCTACTTGCTTCCAGTGATACAAGCAGCATTTCATCAGCCCAATTCCCAGACCAACTAGAATTTGCTGATGTGGTTCTACCGCTTAGTTATAGGTTTGAACCTGATGCAGTTGATGATGGGGTCACACTCAGTATTCCTGCGACCTTGATAAATCGTGTATCTGCGGAACGTTGCGAGTGGCTGGTTCCGGGTATGCTTGAGGAGAAACTTTCCACGCTACTCCGGGCTCTTCCAAAAAGTTTACGAAAGAATTTCGTGCCAGTGCCGGATTTCGTACGGGATTGCTTTTGCAGAATGGAGGCCGACGACAAATCTCTATTCCTGGAATTTTCAAATCAGTTAAGAAGAATAAATGGAATTGATGTGCCTATAAGTGCATGGCAGGGCATCAGTGTTGCAACATCGATGTTAATGAATTTTCGATTGTTGGGAAGTGAGGGACAAATCCTCGATCAAGGCAGAGATCTAAAAAAATTACAAAAGCAGTATGCGCCCCATGTTGAAAAAAGCATGGCTCAAACTGTTGGGAACACGTATGAAAGAGAGAATATCACGGATTGGAATTTTGGTGATCTTCCAGCAACGGTTGAAATTGAGAGTGCGGGTATAATAATGCAGGGGTATCCGGCACTGAAAGATGAAAAGGGTAAAATTGCATTGAGGCTATTTGCGGATGAAAATTCAGCCAGACAAAGTATGCATTATGGTTTACGGGCTTTATTGCGAATAGTATTAGCTGAAGAAATCAAGTATATGCGAAGGAAGCTACCAGGCATTCAACAACTCTGTTTGTATTTTACACCGTTTGGGAGTTGTGAGGAACTGATAGACGATATCATTTGTGCCGCCATTGATCAGACATTTATATTGGAAAGGCCCTATCCGGTGAATAGAGAGCAATACCAACAAGCCTTAAGTGCCAGGCGTGGTGATTTGCTAATTATTGCGACAGAATTATGCGATTTGTTGGCACGTATTTTTGAAAATTACCGATCAATTTCCAGACGACTTGATGCTGCGCTTTCTTTATGCTGGATAGAGCCTGCACAAGACATCAACGAACAACTGTCAGCATTGGTGTTTAAGGGATTTGTAAGCCAGACACCGCGAAACTGGTTAGATCGAATACCAATCTACCTGACGGCAATAGACAAGCGATTGGACGGCATTGATCAATCCCCGGATAAAGATAGAAAACGACGCTCCGAATTCTTGCCGCTATGGGAGAAATTCAAACAATTGCCCATACAGCATGAACAAGTGGAGAATTACCATAAAAAACGTACTCAAATAAGATGGTTGTTAGAAGAATTGAAGATTTCCATCTTTTCACAATCAATTGGAACCACAGAGAAAGTATCGATTAAACGACTGGAGCTTCGTTTGCTGCAATTACAAGGTACATAGATTGTTACGTGTTTTAACTTACCTATACTGAGTATTTACAGACTTTACCTTTTCTTCTGAGAATGATTCCAAATATGGATATTATCTTATTGTTATCGGTAGAATATAATATCTATCAGTAAGATTCAGATAAGCAACCCACTACTAACCTACTGTATAATTGATCATTTTGACACATTGGATCAGGCTATTAGATTAATGAACAAATTTCACTCAGCTTCGGATGCTGAATCAGCATTCTATGCAGCATTTGAACAGGCTGACTTGGACGGCATGATGGACATATGGGCACAAAATGAAAGAGTTGTCTGTATCCATCCTGGAGCACCTCGAATGGAAGGTTTGGCGGAGGTTCGGGATAGTTGGAAACAAATTTTCGATGACCCGCCATTATTAAAATTCTCTTTGTTTGATGTTCGGATTACGCTCGGTGAAGATATTTCAATCCATCAGGTTCGTGAAGAAGTGGAAATTGATGGACAATTCATAAGTATGATGCTTTCGACAAATATTTATGAGCGCAACGCCGAAAAGACTTGGCTCATGACATCTCGTCATTGTTCTCCAGAACCAGAGGAGCTTGAGCTTGAAGCTGAGGATGATGAAGTCTACCAGGACGAGGCCGTCGTTTTACATTAAGTCAGGTGTGCCAGGAACAAGGTTCAATATTGTCGAATAGTCCCAGGTTGCAATAAGGCGATAACTCTAAGCGAACTATTCTGTAGATTATGAGATTGTAACCATACTATCCACACAGGAGAGTGCCTGAAAGGATCGTTTTACCAGCGCTTCACCTAAATCTGTTATTTCAGGTTCTGTCAGCTACTGGAAAACAGTCAGTATTAATGACTGTAACTTTCGAAATTAACCTTCAATGTCAGGCCATACAATGGTTTTTTTACCCACTCACGTAAGTTTTCGATTCGATCAAATTGGCTGAAACTGAGAAAGTCCTGCTGACGAATTATCGATAGATTCGGTGTAGATAGAGAAGTAACAGTTTATGAACTTGCTAAAGTAAAAGGTGATAAGGCGGCGCTTGCGCTGTCATACGGTGGCGGTTATGGTAGCATTATGCATTGATTGGATTAGAGACTTAGTCAAGTTCCAATCACTATATATAGAAGTATAAAACATGCAATGTGGAGTTAAGGCTTCTTAGATCAATAAAGTATGTGAGTAATTTACGTGCATAAAGCGTTCATCTTGACTCTAAGGTGTTGGTGTTCTGTTATTTTGTAACGTCATTAATTACGTCATGAAAGGGTAAGACCCATGATAAAATTTATTAAAGAGTTTATTCTGTCACCGCGAAAGACAGGTGCTATTGCACCGTCCTCTGCAGAGTTGGCTAAGACGATTACAGATAGTGCCAATGTTTCTATGGCAAAGACAGTCGTTGAGTTTGGAAGTGGCACCGGCGTGTTCACAGAACGAATTTTGCAGAAAATTGGTGATGAGACAATATTCTTTGCTTTGGAAATCAACCCCTCATTTGTTAAAAAAACAAAACAACGATGTCCAGGCGCCATTGTCTATCAAGACTGGGCAACCAATGTTAAAAAGTACCTTGAGGAACATGGTCAGGAGCACTGTGACTGTATCGTATCTGGATTACCATGGACACTCTTTAAGGAGGAAGAACAGGAACAATTATTAAGTGTTATTTCAGAATCTTTGCGGCCCAATGGTAGTTTTGTTTCTTTTACCTATTTAGGAGGGCATTTGAGTCAGGGTGGCCGGCGATTTAAAAAATCTTTGCCCAACCATTTTTCTCAAATATCCAGGTCTAAAATGGTGTGGAATAATTTACCACCTGCTTTTGTTTATTCCTGCACAAAATAGTCATCGGGTTATTTCCAGCGGTTGGTTAGTAATACATCTGTGTGTTACGCTTTTATATAAATTTATTTGTAAACCCAAACAGCTTGCACTCTATACGCATGAATAATCGCAGCTCACTGGTATGGTAAAAAATGCCTTGATTGATTTGAAAAAAGCAGCGACAGGGTTCCGACTGCGTATGATGCATCGATCCTCCAGGGTAAAAAAAATAAAAGATTTTGAGATAACCTCACAATCAGAAGATCTATTAAAATCAGAATCAGCAAAAGATGTTCAAGATAAAATCGGATCTAATGAAAATTACCTATACGCTGCAGAAGACATAAAAGTCAGTGCCTCGCATATTGAAATAGATGAGCACATTTACGTCTTAAGTTATATTGCTGCCACCAGAAGAACAGAAAAACCCTTACCCAAGAATGAATGTATTTTAAGCCTTGCATTTACCAGCATTGCTTTATTTGTGCTGATTATTTATATCTTTATCGGAAAGCTTAAATTTGGGTTGGCAGCCGTTATTTACTTATCACTCGCACTATTGGCATTTATGGCTGTCTACTTGATCTGCAAACAGATGAAAGCCAGATACACGCTTGAGTTTCGTAATTTTAATGGCGAGTTGATCGATACTATCAACCGATCGACGCGTGGTGCAATTGCCGAATTGGAAGAGGCCGTAAAACAAGCCATTAAATTATCTCACCGGCATATAAACGCTGATAGCTGATTAATTTGTGTTGTGTCCGTGAAAGCATCTACTGAGTAAACACTATCAATTGTCGCATTATTCAGTACCGTATAAATGTCATTGAATGAGGGTTATTGATGTGTAAGAAATTAGTAGCCTACGTTAATTCCGAATCGCAGATTCCAGGGATCATCATAAGGGCTGTCTTTTTTATCCCATGAAAAATTATATAATGCCGACATATAAAATGATGTGTTGTTGCCAAGCGGTTGTTGTATTCCACCCCCGGCCATAACGCTTGAAAATTGCTTGCGCGATTGTGAACCCGTACTGGTTCGCTGCTCATAGTCGAGATATTCGTAGTTCCCTTCAATAAATAAGGTGTTGGTAACTTTGTACCGTGCAAAAATAGTTGCTCCGTAATCGTTACTGGTGAATTCGGGCTTTATTGATTTATCTTTGCTGTATCGATAAGAGACGCTGATTCCAGCAGACAGTGCTGTTGACAGTTTTTTACCCACCATAGGCGATATTTCAAAGTAACTGAAGTCGTTGCCAAAACTTGCCCCCAAACCGCCACCATAAAAAACCCCATTGTCGCCACCTGTGCTTAGTGAAATCTGAGCTGAAACGGGTAATGTTGTGACGAGTAATAGCAATAAGCAGACACGGGAAATCATAAGCTAATCCTGGCAACGTGAGTGGACTGCTAATACTAACAAGCAATGGTGAGGGGAATTGTCAAAAGATGTGGTTTGAGTGCTTGAGAAAAAAATATAAATTATGATCTGATTAATTTAAATTCTTATATTTCAATATATTAACAAAGATATTATTGAAATATAACTTTTCGGTCAGGCTCATAACATGAACCGGAGTAGTCTCAGCCTGCCTGGAGCATTTTTCGCTCCCAGTCCAGCGATGTTTTAACGATAACATCAAGGTCATCATGTTGCGGAATCCACTCAAGTATTTGGTGAATTTTATCCACTTTGGCGATTAACGCCGGTGGATCGCCTGCCCGGCGAGGTTGCTCTATGATGTTGAGCTTTTCCCCATTAATGCGCTCAACTGCATCCAACACTTGGCGTACGCTGTAGCCATGACCATAACCACAATTTAACAGCGTGGAATCACCGCCTTTGCGCAAATATTCTAATGCCTCTATATGCGCTGACGCCAGATCGCTGACATGAATATAATCCCGTTCTCCGGTTCCATCAGCGGTAGGATAGTCGGTTCCGAAAATATACACTTGATCACGTTTACCTACTGCACATTCAGCTGCCACTTTGATAAGAAGCGTGGCTTTTTTAGTTCTTTGTCCAATCTGGCCATCCGGGTCACTTCCAGCAACGTTAAAATAACGAAGGACTACATGTCTGAGATCTGATGCGCGGCTTAAATCCTGCAACATTGCTTCTGACATAAGCTTGGACATACCATAGGCATTGATAGGCGCCAAAGGAGAATCCTCACCGCAAACGCCACTCTCGGGTTCGCCATAGGTAGCGGCAGTGGATGAAAAGATAAAGTGCTTAATACCTTTATTCTGGCAAACCTCTAATAAAGAACGTGTACTGCAGGTATTGTTGCCATAATATTTGAGCGGGTTTTCAACCGACTCAGGCACTATGGTGTGAGCTGCAAAGTGCATTACAGTATCTACGTCATGCTCATCAATAATTTGGCTTATCAGCGCTTGATCGCCAGTTTTTCCTTCAACAAAATTTCCATATAGCACAGAATCCCTGAAGCCTGTGGAAAGATCATCAAGCACAACAATACGTTCGTTGCGTTCGCCCAGTTGTTTGACAACATGACTGCCAATATAACCAGCTCCGCCAGTAACGAGAATTGCCTTTTGTGTCATCTTTGACCCCTGTGATCTATCATACGTGTTAAATACCATGCCTATGAAATTTCCGTGCCGTAAAGAGATCTTAAGCAGCCTTCTTGGTTAACACGGCGGGAGAATATAGCATATACCTTTAGCGAAGTGAGTATCAGAGAAAAGATAAATATGAAACTCGCTTTGGTTAAAATCAACCTGAGAGAAGCCATTGGAATTCGTCACATTATTTACCGCTCTGAATGAAGGCGCCTGTTTGTTGACAGCCAACAACCGATTGGCACGAGCGATTAATCTGCGCTACAACCAGTATCAATTGGCACAGGGTCTAACCGTCTGGAGCAGTGCCAGGGTTTTACCAATTGAAGCATGGTTACGACTTCAATTTGTGCAATTGCAGATGAAACAAGTGTCGGAAGTCGCAATGATCAACCCCCTGCAACAGCAATTAATCTGGCAACGGATTTTACTCACCGGTATTGAAGTGCCGCCTTTGTTAAACCATGTCGAATCAGCACATGCGTTACAAGAGGCATGGAAAATCGCGAACGCCTGGGGCTATTCATTTGCTGCCGAAAAAATGGATTTGTCGTACGATCAGACTCAATTCCTGCACTGGGCGCAAGAATACAAGGCATATTGTAAGCAGTATCGACTGATTGACGATTCCACCTTGCCCGGCTACCTGGCAGATGATGAAAAGCTTAAGCAAATTAAATTGCCAAAACAGATAAAATTACTGGGTTTTTACGAATTGACCCCTCAGCAATTGCACTTTTTCGACTGCCTGCAGCGATTGGGTGTATCGATAGACAAACCCAGGATGATGATGGCCTCTGGGCAACAGGTGTCACGTGTTTCACCTACGGATGATACTCTAGAGCTGGAAATGTCTGCGATCTGGGCGCGCCAGTCGCTGGAAAACGATCCCGAGTGTGAAGTGGCGATTGTAGTGCCTGATCTGGATAAAAGGAAAGTCGATATTTTGCGTCAATTCAATCGGATTTTTTATCCCAATTTATCACCAAAACAAGTAGAAAATGAATCAAAGCCTTTTAATATAAGTCTGGGTGAAGCACTTATTGGCATCCCTATTGTTAAAAGTGCCTTATTAGTGCTAAAGCTGGTTGTGTCAGCACTTGATAGTAGTGAGCTTACACAGTTCTTGCTCTGCAGATTTATTGTGTTTAGTGAGTCCGAACAGAATCAGCGCTCGATTCTCGATTCAAACCCGCTTATAAGGCGAAGATCGAACACATCATTGAACGATCTCATTGAAATTACCCGCAATTCTCAATCACGTTTGCATTTATCGCTTATGAAAATTCAGCGTTTGGATGTTAAGGAAAAGCGTATGCCGTCGCAATGGGTGTCGAGTTTTCGTCAGCTTTTGGAACTAGCAGCCTGGCCCGGTGAACAGGTTCCGGATAGTAACGAGTTTCAGCAGGTTGAGTCGTTGCAGAATGCGATGTTGAGTTTGTCTGCGTTCGATCGTATTAGTGGTCAAGTTAGTGCTACTGAGGCGCTTTCTGCTTTGCACCTTGTCGCTTCTCAAACGGTTTTTCAACCCCAGAACAGTGAATCACCTATTCAGATACTGGGATTACTTGAGTCAACAGGCTTGTCTTTTGATAAAGTTTGGGTGTGCTCTATGGATGACGAAAGTTGGCCAATGCGTCAATCTACCACTCCTTTTCTGTCCTTACAATGGCAGAGGCAGGTGGGAGTTCCCCATGCAAACGCAAATAAGCAACTGGATTATTTGCAATTTCAACTGAAACAATTGAAAGCAGCAGGCAGCGAAGTGATATTCAGTCACGTTTCTCAGCGCGACGATAACCGACTGAGTTGTGCGCATGTTTTACTTGAATTGCCATTAATTAAAGGTAATCAGTGGCTACGAAATCAATCCATGGGTGGCGTTATTTCTTTGCAGTCACTGGAAGACTACTATGGTCCATCCATTGCGCAAGGACAATATATCTCAGGTGGCAGTGCATTGCTTGCAGATCAAGCTGCCTGTCCTTTTCGTGCATTTGTATTGCATCGGCTTTGCGCTCGTGAGTTTGAATCGACTCAGCTAGGCGTAGACCCACGAGAGCGAGGTAATTTTATTCATCAGATGCTTGAGTTGTTTTGGAATGAAATAAAAGATCAGAATACATTGCTCAATATGGACGCTGAGAAAATACAACACATAATTGTCAATCTGGCAGACAAGGTGATGGAGGATTATACTAATCTGCAGAGAATATCCCTGCATGAGAAAAAATACCTGATAAAACTGGCTATTCAATGGTTGCAAGAAGAAAAAAAACGACCGGGATTTTCAGTTGAGGCAACCGAGGAGTTGCGTGAACTTGATTTTCAGGGCATCAAGCTTCGCCTGATGGTGGACAGGATTGATGTTGTCACTACAGACGATGGAGAAAATTACCGACTTATTATCGATTACAAAAGTGGGGGAATTCACAAACCGGCTGGCTGGTTGGCTGATCGACCTGACGAGCCGCAATTACCTTTATATGCGATTACCGATGAACACGAGGTTGATGGTGCCTGTTTCGCATTATTAAATCCAAATGAGCAGGGTTTCAAAGGCTTTGCCTGCCGCGATGATTTGATTGAAAAAGTGGGTTTAGCAAAAAAATCAAATTATGAGAATCCACGATCAAAGGTGAGCATTCAATGGCATGAGGTGCTATCCGATTGGCGGAAGAACCTCGGTCATCTGGCAAGTGAAATCTGTAATGGAAATGCAACTGTAACACCAAAACCAAAAGCCTGTCTTTGGTGTCCATTGTCATCAGTTTGCCGAATCACCGAATCAAGAGGCGTGCAGTCGTGATAGCGGATCAGCTGCAACGCCAAAAATCCTTGGACCCAGAGCACTCATTTATCGTTCAGGCACCAGCAGGTTCTGGTAAAACAGAGTTGCTTACGCGTCGCTTTCTGGCTTTGCTTGCGCGTGTGAATAACCCTGAAGAAATTCTTGCTATCACCTTCACTCGCAAAGCGGCGGCACAAATGCGTGCGAGAATCATCGCCGCATTGCAGGCTGCAAGCAATAGTGTCACCTGTCCTGAATCTGAATCTGAATTTGAGAGAGAAAGCTATGAACTGGCACAAGCAGCTAATGCACGCGATAAGGAATGTGGTTGGAATTTGCTCGAAGAACCCGCACGGTTACGGGTACAGACAATTGACTCGCTTTGCTCAAGCCTGGTTCGGCAGATGCCAGTACTCGCTGGAACCGGCGCATTGCCGCTGATAAATGACGATGCAACCGAGCTGTATGATTTTGCTGCTGAAGAAATGCTTCTTGCGTTGCTGGATCAGGAGACAGATGATGAGATAACACTGGCACTGGATTGTTTACTTGAGTTTTTTGATAATCGCGTGTCAAAAATTAAAAACCTGATTAGTGAAATGCTGGCAAAACGTGATCAATGGGGCAGGCATATATATCGTTTTGATAATTCTCTGCAAACAAAAGCGGATTTTGAATCAGTCTTACAAAGACAGATTCAAAGCAGACTGCATAAGCTGTTAAGCGTAGCACCCACAAGCTCAGAATATCAACTGTGTGAGTTGTTAGGTTACGCAGCGGGTAATCTGCGCATGCAATACCCAGAAGCCTATCCGCAATTAATACTCGATAGTGTTGCATTTCCTGATGCCCATTGGTCTTGCGTGGCATGGTGGAAGCAAGTCGCCGGATTGATACTTACTAAAGATGGCAAGCTTCGGGCAAGGATAACGAAAAAAGAGGGTTTTCCTGCAGGAAATAAGGTAGATGCGGAAACATACGGCTTAAGTGTCGCTGAAATCAAGGCAAAAAAACAGGAAATGCTTGAGCTTTTCCTTGGCTTTTCATCAATGCCAGAATTTCTAGGGCAATTGCAAGCCGTGCGCCAGCTGCCGGAATCTGGTTACAGCACTGAGCAGTGGCGTCTGCTTGATGCGCTTACTCAATTACTAAAAATCGCTGAAGCGTACCTGCAAGTTGTATTTTCGGATAAATACAGGGCTGATTTTACTGAAATTGCAGCAAGGGCTGATAGTGCTTTGGGTGATGAAGATCAACCCACTGAACTTGCATTAAGCCTTGATTACCGAATTCAACATTTGTTGGTTGACGAATTCCAGGACACCTCTGTATCGCAGTTTAAATTGTTTGAGAAGTTAATGGCGGGTTGGCAACAAAATGACGGTCATACCTTTTTTGCGGTTGGCGACCCTATGCAATCTATTTACAGATTTCGCGAGGCCCGGGTAGGATTATTTATACAGGCCAGGGAAAAAGGAATTAATGATGTAACGTTGCAACCATTAACGCTTTCGTTGAACTTTCGATCCAGCCAGCAGATTGTAGATTGGGTTAATGAGTCTTTTTGTCAGATCTTTCCTCTACAGGATAATATGCATTCTGGTGCTGTGAGATATACGGAATCAGATGCATTCAACGGTAGGCAAGAGCGATCATTTGTAAAATCACACTTACTGGCGAATAAATCACGCGCTGATGAGGCTGAGTTTGTGGCCAGGATTTGTCAGGAAACCTTACAAAATACGCCTGAAAATACCATTGCAATATTACTGCGGTCAAAATCACAGGCGCAGTCGATAGTCTTTGAATTACGCCGTGCTGGCATCCGTTATTGTGCAGTGGATATTGATCCTTTGCACAAAACACAGGTCGTTCAGGATATTGTTGCACTATTGCGAGCCATGCTGCACCCGGCAGATCGCATTCATTGGTTAGCCGTGCTGCGGGCACCTTGGTGTGGTTTGCTTTTAGCCGACATCTTTATCCTGTTGGAGCAGCATAAGCAGGCCCCTGTCTGGGTGCTGATTAACGATGAGAAAATTATCTCCAGATTAAGCCAGGATGCACGAGTCAGACTGAACAAATTACGCGATATTTTTACGCCTTTTATGTATGCACGTCTAAGAGGAGCTGTGTCTCCCTGGCTTGAGTACATCTGGCTCCAGGTTGGCGGCAATACCAGTTACTATGGCCCTACAGATTACAAAACAGCGGAAGTTTGTTTTACCGCTATCCGGGAATTTGAGTCACAGAACAGCCTACTGGATAACAAGAGACTCGATAAAAAATTACAAAGTTTGTTTGCACCCGCTGATACAAGTGACGATATCAGCGTGCAAATAATGACTATTCACAAGTCCAAAGGGCTTGAATTTGACACCGTAATCCTGCCGGGACTGGACCGGCAGTCAGCGCGTGATAGTAAGCGACTATTGAACTGGACTGAATTGGCGGGTGAAAATGATGCAGTAGATCTGCTGGTAGCGCCCATTGATGATGTCGGTGAATCCAATCCGATCCTGAATATGGTGATGGATACCGAAAGAACTAAAGCGGGAAACGAATTACAACGACTTCTTTATGTGGCAAGTACCCGGGCACGCAAGCGTTTGTATCTGATTGCCATTGTGTCGAGTTCTGCCTCTGGAGAATGGAACAAGCCTAAAAGTGGAAGTTTGCTCAATGTGTTATTGCCCGTCATGCAAACACAGCTCGATCAAATGGAGTCGCCAACTGATAAAGAAGATGAATCTGATTTAGCTCAAGAAAGAGCCAAGGCACCCTTGTTTTGTCGATTACCATTAGATTGGTCATACGATGCGTCAATCCATACCGACTTCAAACAGGTAGACGTTAACATAGAGAACACAGTTGAAGCGCCTTCGCTGGAATTTATTTGGGCAAGTGATATAGCCCGGCATATTGGAAAAGTAGTACATCAGCAACTACAGCGCATCGCCGAAGATGGACTTGATCGATGGAATGACGATAGGATCACAACGTCGAAACCATTTTATGAGCAGCAATTGCTGGCATCAGGTATTGGCAGTACTGATCTGCAAGGGGCATCGCAGCGAATTGTTTACTCACTAAAATCGACAGTAAACAGCAAACGCGGACGGTGGATATTGGATAAGCACAAGGACAGGCACTCAGAGTTTTCGCTGACCGGATCGCATCTTGGAAAAATTGTAAATATTGTCATTGATCGTACGTTTATTGATGACACAGGCATGCGCTGGATTATTGATTTTAAAGCAGGCGAGCATAGGGGATCAGGGCTGGAACAGTATTTGGACCAGGAAGTTCAGCGCTACAAAACCCAACTAGGGCGTTATGCTGATATGATACGTCTTTTAGATCCCGATAAAGCGGTTTCATTAGGGCTTTATTTTCCAGCAATGGATGCGTGGAGAGCATGGCTGGCAAAGTAAAGCAAATACATCAAAAGTTCTCCATGGATATTGGCAAATACGGTTTCGGTACTTGTGACAATCCGTACATTTTGTATGAAACACTAGGGGGCGTTCTCAATTAACTTGACCATCCTGTTGCTCCTGAAAAAGCGCCAGACAAGGCAAGAGGAGTGATGTTTGGTCCCTGCAAATGAACGACGAATAACGCCGTATGGCGCTTTTTCAGGCGCAACCCGAAGGGGCGGTGCTCATTTTCCACCCAACAGCGTTGTCGCTCGCTTATGTGAACCAGCCACACGCTCGCTGCGTCTTGCTGGATGAAAAATGAGCGCCAGCAGGACGGTCAAGTTAATTGAGAACGCCCTCTAGTACTCCAACAACGTAGTATTGATGGATACAGCGAGTCAGAAAGCGCTTAGCCACTACGACCCAGGGATGGGGGAGGTAGAGCGACGTTTGGAACCCAAGCCGAGGCGCAACTCGTCGGTAATGGCCATGGATTCATTTTTATGGCCCTTGGCAAGAGTTGCAACAACGCGGATGAGCGCTTTCTGGGGGCCGGCTAAAGAGCAAATACGGCGTTACAGCGCTTGAAAAGGGCCAGCTACTGCCTGCGCACTGTGCCTTGTCTTTGCTCTTTAGCTGGCACTGTATTCATTAATACTAAGTTGTTGGAGTACTAGACTAACGTTACAATGGTTTTTTTGTGAGGAGCGCGCGGTTTGGAACATGAATTCTGGTACAACGCCTGGAAAAAGGAAAAACAGGGATGGCAGCAAACATCAGTTAATGCTCACCTGATTACCTACTGGCAACGCTTTGAATCAGAAAGAAAAAGTAAAGTGTTCGTGCCGCTATGTGGTCAATCTTTGGATATGCTGTGGCTAAACCAGCAAGGACATGAGGTTGTGGGTAACGAATTGGATGACGGTGCTGTGGAAAATTTTTATGGTGAGCATAAAATAAAACACAAAATCAGCCAAAATGGTCGGATTCAGACCTATACATCAACAAGACTGACTATTCATAGTGGTGACTACTTTGATCTCCAACCTCGTGATCTGGCAGGTGTGAATCTGGTATTTGATCGGGCCGCATTGATTGCATTACCTTCAGAGATGCGTAAAGATTATGTAAATCAGCTGCATCAACTGCTACCGACAGGATGCAAGTTATTTTTGATTACAATGGTTTATGATGAAAGTCGAATGTCAGGTCCTCCATTTTCTGTGCTTGATGACGAAGTCTATCAGTTGTATAACAATGGCTTCAACGTAGAGAAGATCGCCAGCTCCTCAGACCCGAAGTTGTTGGGAGGTCTTGCGAAACGTGGTTTGCAAACATTGGAAGAGAATGTTTTTTTTCTGACAACGATGAATGATCATTTTTAGTAGATTGACATTAATGCCTTTTTATAAGTAATGCACGAATGAAGACACAATGGTTTACGGAGGTCATATGCCTGTTACATTTAAAAAAATAGTAGGATTCACCTTACTGATTGCTACCATCGGTCTGCTATCATGGCAGGCGCTTTTTGCAGTTTGAACTGAGTTTTTCTATCAATGGCTGAACGCTATTCACCCAACAAACGAAAACCCCCGCTTAAGGGTGTGCTTCTGTATTTACTGCCGCTTCCACTGTTACCAGCAGCTCTGCTTTCTCTGACCAGTGGGGATCTGAGTAAAACGCTAGGTAGCGGTCTGGGATTTACCTTGGCAATATTGGGTGCAGTATTTACTCGTAAAGGAATTATTATCGAGTCACAGGCGCATCGACGCAAACTGGCAAGACGCTCAAGTACTGTTCCTTACAAGTTTCTCGGTGGTTTGTGTGTTGCATTTGCGGCAGGCATGATCGCTTTGTTTACCCTTAAGAGCGGTATACTGATCAGTGGAGTTTATGCGTTAGTCGCATTCACCGGGTTTTATCTCTACTACGGATTCGACCCTGCTCGTGACAATCCGGAGATCTCCGCTATCGGTATTACCGCTGAAGAGGTCATCGAATTACTGGAAGAAGCAGAACAAAAAATCGAGAAAATAGAGCAATCGCGCAAAAATATTCACAACCTTGAACTCAACGACCGCTTGCGCGCTATTGTCAAAGGTGTGCGTAAAATATTGGGCATCATTGAGGATGATCCGCAAGATGCACGCAGAGCGAGAAAATTTCTGCGCGTCTATCTTGAGGGTGTACAGCAGGTAACAGAAGGTTATGCTCGTACCCATCAAATGGGAGAAAGCGCAGAACTGGAAGCGAATTTTCGACGTGTGTTGGTAACGATTGAGTCTGTAATAGAAGAGCAACAGCAAAAATTGCTGGAAAATAACCTCAACGAGCTTGATGTGAATATTGAAGTACTACAGTTGCAACTTGAAAAAGAAGGTGTTGTTTAAGAGATCGTTTTAGAGCGTAAAGTGCTGCTGCGTAAATGCTTATACTATCAGTGATACCTTACTTACCTTCGCCCTAAAAATTGATAGTTGGCCTAATACCATGAAGAACAGTCACATGCTGACTTAGATCTTGATTTCCAATCTGCGATTGTCTTTTGGTTGAATTCTTCGATTCATAAAAAGGGACAAATACTATGGATTCATAAGCATCCTCATGCATCGCTGATATTTAGTATTAATAAACACAAGCCGGGCATTGGTCGGCAGATCAGGAAAAAATTATGAACAAGAAAACGAACGATCAATCCTTTGAGGCACAAATAGATGAGCTGTCTGAATTACCCGGCACAGAGCTACTTGCACAAATTGATCTGGATAAGCCCTTGCTTACATACGCACAGGTGCAGGGAGACGAGAAAACCAAGCTGGATCAGCTGATGTCGCAGATAAAACTATCAGACAGTAACTCTATTATATTTTTTGGTAGTAAGGCACAAGAACAGTTAACAAGCATATCAGACACGATGTTGGAAGGTGTGCGCAATAAAGATGTGGGATCGGCAGGTTCATCACTTAATAGTATGGTGTCCATTTTAAGAGGGTTTGATATCGTCGGTCTGGATCCTAATAAAAAACCGGGCTTTTTCGCCCGTTTGTTTGGCAGGGTGAAGCCCGTGGCACGATTTATTCAGGAATATGAAGGTGTAAGAAAACAGATTGATACCGTGACCGATGATCTTGAGCAACATAAAACACAGCTGTTAAGGGATATTAAATCATTGGATAAACTTTATGGCGCAAATTTAGACTACTTCCATACATTAGAACACTATATTACCGCCGGCGAAGAAAAACTACGGGTCGTCGATGAAGACATGATTCCGGTATTAGAAAACAAACATAAATCATCCGAAGAGGTTTTGGATGCACAGGAGTTACGTGATGTGCGATCTGCGCGTGATGATCTGGAACGTCGGATACATGACTTAAAGCTGACCCGACAGGTTGCTATGCAGGGGCTACCCAGTATTCGTATGATTCAAGACAATGACAAGGGTCTGGTTAATAAAATAAACTCCACGCTTGTCAATACAGTACCCTTGTGGCGGCAACAATTAGCCCAGGCCGTGACAATTTTTCGCTCCGGCCAGGCAGCGAAAAGTGTTAAAGGTGCGACAGACCTGACCAATGAGCTTTTAGAGAAAAATTCAGAAAATCTGCGTACAGCCAATAGAGAGGTAAGGGAGCAGATTGAACGCGGCGTATTCGACATAGAGTCTGTAAAACGAGCCAACGAAAATCTGATCGCAACCATTGAAGAGAGCCTGCAGATTGCGGATGAGGGAAAACGCAAACGCGCTGATGCAGAGGTACAGCTTCAGAGCCTGGAAGGTGATTTACGTAAAGCACTATCATCTGCACATGCCAGCAAAAAAGTGGAAGCGACTGATAACGAGACGACCGAAACCGCTGGAGCTTAATTATGGGCTTTTTTGATCGATTGTTTGGTGAATTTGTTGATATCATTGAATGGACAGATGACAGTAACAATACAATGGTATACCGTTTCGAACGTTTTGATAACGAAATAAAGTACGGTGCAAAATTAACAGTACGTGAATCTCAGCAAGCCGTTTTTGTAAACGAAGGGCAGGTCGCCGATGTACTTAGTCCTGGTGTGTATGAACTGGAAACGAATAACCTTCCCGTTCTTACAACACTACAGCATTGGGATCATGGTTTTAAAAGCCCATTCAAAGCAGAAGTCTATTTTTGTAATACGCGCCGATTTACTGATTTAAAATGGGGCACAAAAAATCCACTTATGCTGCGTGATTCTGAGTTTGGCGCAGTTCGACTCAGATCATTCGGCACCTATGTTGTACGCATTTCTGACCCACTGAAATTTATTCGGGAAATTACCGGAACAGATGGTGTATTCACAATTGATGAGATCAGTGATCAATTACGTAATCTGATTACTTCTCGATATGCAACCGTCGTTGCATCGTCGAATATCCCTGTTTTGGATATGGCAGCTAACTACGATCAACTGGGTGAGTTTTTAACCCAAAAAATAGCACCCGAGTTTGATGAGTACGGTCTCGAACTAACCAAAATATTAGTGGAAAATGTATCCTTACCACCGGAGGTTGAAAAAGCTCTCGATCAAAGAACCAGCATGGGCATGATCGGTAATCTGGATGAGTTCCTCAAATATCAGGCGGGTGAATCCATGGAAGCCGCAGCACGCAATCCATCTGGCGGTGCCAGCGAAGGTATCGGCATGGGGGTTGGTATGGCTATGGCGAACAAGATGGCAAATGCAATGCCCAGTTCTTCGAATAGTGCAATTCCACCACCTTTGCCAACGCTGACAAATTTTTATATTGAAGTTAAAGGCAATGCGGAAGGACCCATCAGCGTTGATTCGGTGAGGAATAAAATTGAGCAGGGTGAGGTTTCCCCCCAGACCTTGGTATGGTCAGCTGGAATGCAAACCTGGAAAAGCGCCGGATCAGTGGTGGCCTTATCAGCCGCTTTTGCAGCTTCGACACCACCACCTCTGCCCAATAAAAAGGAAAAATCCTGAAACAAGCTCAATCCAGCAGAATGATATAGCTACTATGCGTAATTATTCGCTCGGTGAAACGACAACCAAAGAGCTGACACATTCCCGCTTCCCATGTAATCAATGTGGTGCTTTGCTGAAATATGAAATTGGCACCCATGATCTTAACTGTGGGTATTGCGGACATAGCAATCAGATAAGCAAATCAAACCAACCCATTCTTGAATACAACATCCACTTCGCACTACAAAAACTGCAACAGGCGAAGCGGGTAGGGACAGATGCTGAAGTCATTCGCTGTGTCACCTGTGCTGCAGAATTTGAATTCGACACGCATGTGCATGCCGGGGAGTGTCCGTTTTGTGGCACACCAGTTGTTACTGGTACTGGCCACGTTAGAACGATAAAACCCAAGGCGCTGCTACCTTTTGCGATAACATCAGATCAGGCACGAGACTATTACAAGCAATGGTTGTCAGGACTTTGGTTTGCACCCAACGCTTTGAAAAAGTACGCACGTGAGGATCAACAGCTTAACGGCGTCTACATTCCTTATTGGACTTACGACAGCGGTACAAAAACATCCTATCGTGGTATGCGCGGTGATGTCTATTACGTTCGCCAGTCTTATACTGTGGTTCAAAATGGGCGCCACGTTCGCAGAACCCGGCGGGTGCCTAAAATCAGGTGGACTCCCGTCAGCGGGCGGACACAACGCCACTTTGATGATGTATTAGTTGGAGCAAGTAAAACCCTGCCCCGACAAATAATGGATTGGTTGCAACCCTGGGACTTACAAAACCTTCTTGCCTATAGCGATGCCTACCTGAGTGGATTCAGTAGCGAAATTTATCAGGTTGAACTTGATGAAGGTTTTAATCGAGCCAAAAGTATTATGGACGCGACCATAAGGAGTGATGTCGCAAGGGATATTGGCGGCGATCAGCAAAGAATTCAACAATTACACACACAACATTCTGATACTACCTTTAAACATATTTTGCTGCCTCTATGGTCAGCAGCATTTCAGTTTAGAAAAAAACCCTATCGATTCGTGGTTAATGGTAGAAATGGAAAAACCCGTGGGGAGCGGCCTTGGAGTTTTGTGAAGATCGCTTTGGCTGTATTTTTTGGACTTGCATTAGTGGTTGGGGTTCTGGCTGTGGTTGGGCAAAGTGGTGGGTTTCAAGAATTTGGGAATCGTTTGCCGCAATCTTTTCCTCAGACGTATCGATAAAATTCTCTTTTTGAAAGGTATGGGTATTCTAATTATTGTGTAAAAAATACTATTCGCTATTAGATTGGAATATTAATCAGCGCATGTGTAGAGAAAGCAAACTGTCAATGGAAACTGTTCTGTATGGTATTATAAATGTAGCGCGATCTTTAAAGTGATGTATCAACGGCTGATTGCGGCTGGAAAAGCGAAAAAAACGACTATTGGTTTGTATTAGAAAAATAATAGTAAGATTAAATCCATGGTGAGAGAATGGGCTATGTGGGATGAAAATTTTTTAAAATAACCTTCCTGTTGAGGCCATAGTCACTCGTTATGTGTTTCCAAAAACCCACACTAATTAGAGGATTTTTTATTTACATTTCAGTATTAAATACTAAGAAAATTAATTCGAAAGTCAAACTAATAATATGAAAAAACTTATCATAATCTTTATAGTATTAATATTTATCGGCACCATCTATCTGGGAATTGAAGGAAGAAAAATGCAAGAAATTAAAACAGAAATTGAAATTTCAGCACTGCCATCTAAGGTATGGGGTATCATAACTGACATTAACAATTGGCAGGAATGGAGTCCAATTATTAACGCTTCACATGGTGTAGGCTCAGTTGGATCAGAACTCGCTATTACTATGATGGGTAAAGAGGAAGGTAAGGATGGTCCGAAATATAAGCCAATAATTACGGAACTTGATGAGCCGAAGTATTTTCGTTGGCGCGCTCACATGTTGGCTGGATTTATTTTCACTAACTACAAGATATTTGAACTGGAAGAGACTAGCACAGGTACACGATTAACACATACAGAATCGTTCAAAGGGTTACTCGCACCGATTTTTAGAGGGCAAATGGAGAAAGGTGTTCCACCTATGTTAAATTCAATGAATAAAGCATTGAAGGATTTAGCTGAGAAATAAATTGTGCAAAAAACACATAACAAGTGATTAGGGTGTCAAGTGTATAGACGAATCGGGAGAGGCTAGTGTTGCTACGCCCCAAGGCTGATTAATCGTTTTTCGCTTGCGAGTTAAGAGGTCGGGGGTGGGATGGGTCAAAGAGTTCAGATAAGAAATATTGGGAATATGGCATCTTCAAATATTAAACATAATATATAATACGTTACGTTACGTTACGAATAGGCGAAGCCAGTTATTTTTCTCATGGTGAAAATAGAAATCGAGGCAATTCAGGAATTGATTGATTCAGCTGTCGTGGCAGCAGTTATCATTAATGAAAAAAAATATGCAGAAAATTACAGAATTTATTAATGATCTATCAAACCAAAAAAATACGCTAATAATCACAAATCCTTATCTTCAGGATGGAGTTTCTGAAAATTTAAGATTGTATCTTGAAGTTATGTTAAAAATTAAAGGCAAAAGGGTTCTTTTAGTTGGTGAAGCGCTAGGTTATAAGGGGGGCAGGATCACAGGAATACCATTTACAAGTGGACAAATACTTGAGAATATTCCTCATCCGGTTTTGGTGAGTCTCAAAAGCAAACTAAAACTTCAAAATATCAAAGCGGAAAATACTGCAACAATTGTTTGGCGCTACTTATTAGGCAAAAGCTGTACACCATTATTTTGGAACGCTTACCCGTACCACCCTCATCCTAAAGGTAATGAAAATAAGAACCGCTCTCCAACTAATAGAGAAATCAAACAGGGTGTACAATATCTTCAAAAACTTAGTCGTATTTTTAAACCGGGTGTAATTGCCGGTATTGGGAAAGCAGGCGTTGATTGCGCTAAACAGGCGTTTCCAAAAACTGACGTTCAATATATTCGACACCCTTCTTTTGGGGGTAAGGTGGAATTCATAAAAGGGATGAATAAAATCATCTAAACCCGATTTTAACGCCGTATGGTGGCATCAGATATTTTTTCAACAGACACCGCTAGTGGCATACTATTATAGTAGATTATATTGGATGCAAGCATGATATAAACCAAACCTTCGGTATGATTAAACATTGCTATTCCCTTGTATTCTTGCCCATCCAAAGCATTCCACTAACAACCAGAACTAATGCGATTAAATGATATCGGGTAAATTGCTCACCTAAAATAGTGATAGCCAGAAAAGCGGTAAATACAGTGCCACTGGAACCTATGATGCTTGTTGCGTTTGGGCCTATACGATTAATTGCCTCACTGATCAGGAAAGAAGGTAAAATAGTGCTGAGTATTGCAATCGCCAACGCTATATAATAAACGGACATAGGTTGTATTAAATCGTCCAGCTCATGAGTAATATTGAAATGCACTAATATCGCCAAACTGGCTGAACACATAGCGATAGAGGTGAAGATCAAACTTCCAACTTGATTAATAAGCTGCTTGCTAAACAAAATATAAAGTGCAAAAAGGCACGCACTGCAAAAAACCAATGCACCGCCATAGAGGTTTGCAAAACCAATTACTGATAAGTCGTGCCAGAATAAGGTAGCAATGCCGGAATAAGTTAGTATTAGTGAAGGTATAGTCCCTTTTTTTACGCTATTAGCAAAAAATAGAAAGCCCAGTAGAACTACAAGTGTCGGATAAGAGAAAAGTACCAATCGTTCAAATTGAGCTGAAATATGTTCAAGTGCTTTCAAATCCAAATAGCTGGCTCCATAATAACCAATAACCCCAATAGCTAATATTTTAGGTGTAGATCTGAAAATAGTTGTCAGATCCTGTCGTTGTTTGGCTATTGTGAATGAAGCAACCAAAATGTATACAGGAAGGGAAAATCCCATGCGTAATGTCATCAAGGTTGTTGTATCAACACCATATCGATAGGCAAGTTTGACAAAGATAGGTTTAAGTGAAAATAAAAACACACCGGATATAGCTATTAAATAACCACCTTGTAGCCTGGACAAAGAAATTTGAGTCATAACACTTGGCTTGCACATGTCCCTTGAATTTGGAAGTGATCTTTGAAGAATAGTATTGCTTGTAAAGGGGTAGTGAAAGCTGATACAGCGCCATTCACAATTACTTTACGGCATTTTATGCTGACTGGATTGACTTACATAATGAAGCATTTATTTTTCTTTATTACCTACAAGGTCTTTAATATTAGCCCATAAGGTATTCACAGTAAGCTCGGCAGGAATTGTCATATCGGGTTCAATTTGATCGGAATCAAGTGGTGATGTTTTTTTATCTTCAAAGTCTTCGGGTTTGATTTCAATTACCTGTGAATCAAAAGCTCTTGTCTGTTGTAGTGCGATGGTTTCATCGAATTCACCCGCTATACTGTTGGATATAGTGGGAATTGCTAATTGTTGTTCAGTAAGAAGCTCGATATCTTCCTCTGGATCTTTTTTGACCTGCAACTTTAACTTGCTTGACAACAACAATATCTCGCTACGTGCTTGTTCCAGTGTTTTGTTGCTGTTGTCAATCGTTACACGAAGTGCTTTGTTATTTGTATTTAGGCGTGAGACTTCAGCACGAATGCGCTTAGTGTTTTGAGCAAACTCCTGAACTTCTTCACGATGGTATTTCTCGGTGGTTAGCATTTTCTGTTTGTATTTATTCTCTACAATATGTGCTTTTTCGTCAGCGTTTATAGAGCGAAGCATCCAGCCAATTATTAAGCCAAGCAGGTTGGCAGCTATAAGAAATAGTATAATCTGTGATACGAGATAGGTCATTTTTAATTCTTCCACTCAAGGTGAAATGACTGCGAGTAGTACCCACTTTTAATTCAGCACAATATGTTGAATTTATCGCGGTACAAAATGTAAACTCCAGAGAACATAGGATATTAAATATTATTGTTTATCTGGTGTGCCAAATCCGGAATTTTACAATTCCATTGCAAATTTAATATAACGGGTATAGAAAGCCAACATATCTTTACCCTTTGCATTCGCATTAAAGTAATGGTTTCAGGTTAAACTATCTAATAAATTATTGTTCAATAATTTATTTCGATTCTTCGATTCAATGCCCGACCCTGTTTGGATGAGTTGCTTGTGATCGGTCGGGATTCGCCGTAACCAATCGATGATAGCCGGTCTCCTGCGATACCCTGGCCTACTAAATAGTCTTTAACTGCATCAGCACGAAGCTGGCTTAGGCGCTGGTTCCATTGTTCATCACCTGTGGCGTCGGTATGACCGGCTATTATAATGGGTAGATCAGGATATTTTTTTATAATTATTGCTAATTCTTCAATAACAGGCAGGCTTTTGTCGGTAAAGTCGGCACTGTTTGATTCGTAAAGAATGTCTTCGAGAGAAACTTTATTCAAGTCTTCGCGTAGTAGCCGGGCTTCATTCTCTGGTGTTTTGCTTAAAATAATGATTTCATTTTTAATCTGAAGAAATTTTGCTGCTGCTGCACTGGCTTGATTTTGTTCTTCGAGAGTTTCTTTATTCGTTGCTGACCCTTTAAGGATTAAGAGACCATCCTTTATTGATACATGGGCGTTTTCAAGAGTCCTTAGTCCGGGGATGAGGCCCGTAATTTCGTTCAACCACTCAGGATTACTAACGTCATCCGAAATTTCCAATTGCTCTTCAATTTCTTCAAGCTTGTAGTATTTTAATAACTCGGAGCGGATTCTTTCCACACTCTCAGTATTGGGCATAATACCTGTGACCACCAATTTATCTGCATTTTGCTCTAGGGTAATATTCGCCTCTTCCAGCGGTGAGAAATTATCCCTATTAATTTTTTCCTTGGTTACAGAAAGATCAATATCAACCTGTATTATTTTATTATCTATCTCATCAATACGTAGCTTTATATTATTTAGTACAACCTGTGAAGATACGTTGCCAGAAAGAAGCATTAAATCTTTACTTATATCGAGCTTTGCATTATTGATCAATGGCAAAGTTGTCAGAACAGGGTTCAAGCTTTCCAGCCAGTCAACCTTCGCCACATTCTCAGATGATCTGATTTGGTCTTGAATGATTAATGATGCTGATAAGTCTTCCAGAGTTGAAGAGAGTTCCTGTTGTGAATTTAGCCTGCCGGAAATCGTTAATATGTCCTCGTTTCTTATAAACTGTAATTTCGGTTCTAATTTGGGCAGACTGGGAATGACAGGCGTATTAATTTCGGAGATAAGTGTAATTTGTTCCAATTTTACTGATTTCACGTTTTCGGGTGATTGAGTTATGACAAGTTGATCTGTAATTTTCACGATGCCAATAATATTTGAGGTTGCTGCCAGTACATCTTGTTGTTGAGTTTCAGCAGATACGGTTCCCTGCAGCGTTATCTCACGGCCATTTGCGAGCAGATTAAGATTCTCAATAGGAAATGGTTGCAAAGCTTGCCTTGATTGTTTCAACAGATCATTTTCTATTGCTTTTGGTTTGTTCAAAAGAGCCAATGCAAGAATGCACAAGAACCCAATGATGCCAATAAAAATCCATCGGATTTTATTCCTTTTATGCGTTGTATATTGTGCTCGGTTATTCATCAATTCAAGGGTTCATCTACTATACTTATTTAAGTTGATTCTCGCTGTCATCATTACTGAGTGAACTAAAAGTACCCGCTTTATGTGGGTAGGCGAGCCAAGCGGAAAAATAAATTGAAAACATCCCTGGTTTTGCCACAGTCAAGTGCCTTTATCTTATATTTGAATCCGTTTTTCCAATGTTGATATGAGGTGCCTGATAGCTTCATAACATCCGTGTAATAACGTATCCTGCGCGACATACAATTGGATTCTCAGTCTAAACCTTGAATGGTGTTGGTTAGAATAAGTAGGGGCAATTGCTGAGAATTTAAAAAATATTAGCTTTACCATTCCGCTTAATGGCTACTTCTTAAACCTCGATAGATTCAACAGACTACTAGACTAATAATAATGATTTATTTGCTGTTAGCAACTAATACATCATGCACAATAAATTGACGCAATAGAGCGTTTTTATTCGTCAAGTTATTGTGCATAGTGTAAAAAAATATGGCTGCTGCTAAAATGAGATCGAATTACCCTACCTGAGTACTCCTTGAATACACTGCAATTGCCATCTCGTGCGCTCATCTTTGTTAATGGCGAGATCCATGATTATTCGGCACTATCAAAACTAATAAATCCAATGGATACAATAGTTTGTGTAGATGGTGGATTAAAGCATGCAGTACAATTGTCACTTAATCCTGCGATATTAATAGGTGACATGGATAGTGTAAAAATACCGCATAGACACTGCCTTAGCAATGAAACTCAAGTTGTTACCTATCCAGTAGAAAAAGATGAAACCGATCTGGAACTTGCACTCAAGTGGGTTGCAGGCAACAATTTTGGCAAAGCGTTGATTGTTGGGATTAGCGGTGGTCGTCTGGATCATACACTGGCAAATATTCAATTATTGGCTCGTCCAGATTGGCCGTTTCAACCTTGTTTTTGGGATTCAGGTCAGTTTGCATGGATCATTAAGAATGGGCAGGGCATTGATTTGGATGGATACAGAGGTTACACAATGAGCCTCATCCCGCAGTCAAACAGGGTTGAATCAGTGAATTGCATTGGAACTAAGTACACGTTGCATTCGGCACAATTAAAATCTGGTAGTACCCGGGCAATCAGTAACATTATTGTTCAGAATACTGCCCGTATCTCGGTAGGTGAAGGCGTTTTGCTTATTATTATAACTGGTCCGGAATTGGTATAGAGCTGAAACTCTCCAGTATATATTCGATTATTTTGCACCTGATTTTGTGTTTGTATACAGGATTAAAAGGCGTCCGGTTTAACGGATGGTAAAAAACCAATAAAAACGCACCCTAACCTTGGGGATGCTGAATTCTTCCATCGCTTACCCGAATTATCCGCTTACAGAGTTTTTTTGCATCTTCTTCATTGTGTGTCACAAATATTGTACACGTCTGTCTGCTTTGGGTTACTTGTTTGGTTAGCATCAGCATTTCCAGCCTTGTTTCTTCATCCAATGCACTAAAGGGTTCGTCAAGTAATAACACTGGCTTATTACGTATCAAACAACGTGCTAGTGCGACTCGTTGCGCCTGTCCACCACTAAGTTGTGAAGGTTTTCGGTGTTCGTAGCCTTGTAATCCGGTTTTAGATAACACAGATTGAATTTTTGCTGTGTCTTGGGTATTAAGTTTCAAACCGGGATTAATGCCTAGTCCAATGTTTTGGGCCGCGGTTAAATGAGCAAATAAATTATGTGATTGAAACAATGTATCGATTGGCCTGTCGGCAGGTATCTTTTTTGATATGTCTAACCCTTGATATAGAATTTTTCCACTATCAGGTTGTAAAAATCCACCTATTAAATTGAGTAAAGTACTTTTCCCTGCACCACTGGGTCCCAATATTGCCAAGCTTTCACCGACTTTAACCAGTAATTCAAAGCAAAATTCTGTATGACCCAGTTTTAGTGCCACAGCCTCAAGTTTTAACACTTGATACTCCTTGCCTCCCACCAACCATTGACTCAATCAACCAAAATAGTAAAAGGCAATAAAGCAGTAAAAGCATGGCGGTAGCAGCGGCCTGCTCCAGCCTGTAACTACCCATGAGTTGATATAAATACAAAGGAAGCGTTTTTATATCCTGCGATCCAAACAGCGCAATAACGGTGAGATCACCAGCCGCTAATGTACTGGATACAGCCATAGCCAGTCCTACGGGTTTGCGAAGTAACGGCCAGTCAATGATTCTAAATCGTGTCATGCCGAAGATGCCTTGTGCGGCGCAAAGGCGATCGTGATGAAGTGTTGTTTGCAGCATTGGTTGTTCAAGAATTCGGATAGAAAAGGGCAGGCCCATCAGCGCGTTGACTAGCACAGTAAGCCCAAGCGCCATTGCAAATACGTTGGTAATATCCCGTAATAGTAAAAATAAGCCCGTCCCTAGAACCAAAGGCGGGATAACCAGTATTAGCGATCCACTCAATTCTAATAATTTACCAGGCAAATGTTTATTCATTCGAATCCGCAGGTGGACGCTGGCCCTTAGTAGCGCAAAAGCCAATAAAACGGATAAGGATCCTGCTGTTATAGAGACACTTAAGGTGTTCCTGGCAGCCTGCCAAAAGTTCGAATCGTAAATGACAGAAAATAATGAAGGTGAAAGACCAGAAAAAATAATAGCCAACAGTGGCATGCAGATTAATCCCAAAGCAAGGAAAATAATCAGACTATCAAATACCCTGGCACCGTAAGAGCCACCATCCTGTCTGATGAATAATGTTCCATTACTCTGTGCATTATCCAGATTAATTTTACCAAATCGAGCCGTCATCAGGATTAGTAAAAGACAGATAATAATTTGAATAGATGCAAGGCCAACGGCGTAGTCCAGATCAAAGTCAAACCTCAGCGCCTGATAAATGGCGACTTCTATGGTTGTAGCTGCAGGCCCACCCCCTAATGTCATTACAATAGTAAAGCTTGTAAAGCAGAGACTGAATACCAGTAAAATAACGCTGGGTAGTATTTTTCGTAAAATCGGCCATTGAACCAGGCGAAAACAATCAAATGAATTCATACCCAGCTGGCTCGCCAATCGCCAGTTTTCAGAAGGAATTCGTTCCAACGTCTGCAGCATGATTCGGGCGCTTAGCGGAAGGTTGAAAAAAATATGGGCCAATAGTATGCCCGTAATTCCATAGATTGAAATTTGGTTGGTAAATCCGCCAAAAGAAAGTAGCTTATTCAGCCAGCCGTTGTTCCCAAAGACGGCTATCAGACCAAAAACAGCCACAACGGAAGGAATGACCAATGAAATACTGAATAACCGAATGAGGTGGCTGCGGCCAGGAAATTGGGCTTGTCTGGCGATTGAAAAAGCGACGGGAATTGCCAACCCGATTGCCAGTAAGCTAGATAGGCCCGCCTGCCATATACTGAACCACACAACATTCTGGATATACCTGTTTTTTATAAAAGCGGCAACAGCAATGTGTTCTGCGTGGTTGACGATTGCAAGCAGTGGCAGCACGACGAGCAAAACTAAAAAAATCAGGGCGGCTATTGCCGTTAACCAACCACTATCGGCGGTGTAATAATAAGCCAGAGATTTAATTTTATTCACTCATAACAGTAAGCCATTCGTCTATCCAGACCTTTCTGTTTTTCAGTACTTCATCGGGAGTGAATAATAAAACAGGTTCTGCATTTATCAATTGAGAGAATTCTTTAGGTAATGCTTCACCAATTTCGATAGCGGGGTACATGACATTACTTAACGGTAGTTCTTTCTGAAACTCAGGGCTTAGAATAAATTGTAAAAATTGTCTTGCCAGTGGCTGATTATTGCTACTCTTGAGCATCGCTGCGAGTTCTACCTGTAAGTAATGGCCTTCTGAGAATTTTGCTGCCTGAAATTGTTGGGTTTTATCCACAGCCATGTGGTATGCCGGTGATGTGCTGTAACTTAAAACCATAGGGGCTTCACCGTTCATAAAGAGTGAAAAATAAGCCTCACTCCAACCCTTTGTTACTGAAATTATTTTCTTTTTAAGTTTATTCCACGCAAGCGGCGCTTGCTCGCCATATACTTTTTTAACCCATAACATCAGTCCAAGCCCTGGTGTACTGGTACGTGGATCTTGAATTATTATTTTTAAATCATCGGGTGAATCAATAAGTTCCTGCAGGCTTTTAGGTGGGGTTTTGAGTTTTTCTGTGTCATACACAAAAGCAAAAAAGCCGAAATCATAGGGAACAAAAATTTTGGAATCCCATTCGATAGGCAATTTGAGGGACGAGGTATCCGTTTCACTGTTGGCGAGCAATCCTGATGACTCAGCTTCAGCCATTAAGTTTGTATCTAGCCCAAGGACGATATCCGCCTTGCTTGATTTGCCTTCAAGTTTGATACGATTGAGTATTCCAGCAGAACTATCAAGCGCTACAAAATTGACCTGGCAGTCGTTACAGTACTCCTCGAAAGCGGCTTTTATTTTTGGGCCAGGCCCCCACTCGGAAGTGAATGAGTCGTAGGTATAAATGACTAATTCTGACTTTTTGGCGAAGGCCGGCGTGTTGAAAATGAAGTAAAGTAGAAATATTGATAAAATTGAAAACTGACGCATGTAGTCACCCAAAGCAAATAAAGAAAAGGGGACAACACAAACGATGGCGTTAGCTGAGACTCAATTCCCTACGCCAGTATGATCTGGATCAGGTTCTGCGGGTTGTTCGAGGAATAAACGCTTAATTTTGCGCTCAATCACGAAGTCTCTCAGCCTATTCAGGCACCCCGTTGAGTTGTCTGGGTGTATTGTGCTAATAAAAATCCATTTTTGCAATGATTGTGTGAAGTATGGCGCATTGTAAATCAGCGAATACGCTAAATTTAGAGGTAAAATTATTCTTGTGTATATAAATAGAGGGTGAATACTATGGAGATTTTGCCAATCAGCATCGAGCATGCAAGTCAATTTAGTGCTGCAATTATATCGATCGCCCGAGAAGATTGTTTTTCAACTCAAGCTGATAGCTTATCTACAAGATCTGCTTTTCGCTTTGTTGAGCAACAAATTGTAGACGGCGCGCCTATGTTTGTTGCGCTTGAAAATAATACTGTCATAGGTTGGTGTGAAGTTTCAATGTCTGATGTTGAATTTTGTCGGCATAGCGGCCTCTTAAGTATGGGTGTGTTACAGGGTTATAGGGGTGGGGGCGTCGGTAGCTGGTTAATCAATAAATGTGTTAGCGCAGCAAGAAGTATAGGCTTTGAGCGCATTGAGTTAACCGTACTGGAGAATAATTTTGAAGCCAAGAGATTTTATTTATCAAAAGGATTTATAGTGGAAGGGAAAAAGCTCAATTCTTTGAAAGTTGGCAACAAATATTATAATGAAATTCTTATGGCGTTGCAGATTCCATCTAAAGGATCTTTAGACTACAATCTTTGAATAATCTTTACTGCCTGTTTTCAGACTAGCCATTAATTGAAGCAATCACTTCATTGAAATTATACTATTTAGTTCTTTAGTGATTTATTTGGTGTTTTTGTCAATTATGTCAATGGTTTGGCTTATTTTCCAGTTGATATTATAGAAGTTTGACAATTGAGTAATAATCGAGCATTTGCAGAGAGATAACCCAAATATAACGATTTCAATTACTCTGAGTCGTTGCCAAAGTCTGAAGCCATTGCCAGCCATTTTATGAGTATTCGCATTATATTGACCCCTTCCTGTTTTAATCTGATAAGTCTGAACCTGATGAAAAAATGTATTATTTGTTTGTTCTTTTTTCTTACCTTCTATATAGATGGTTTGTTGGCAGAAACGGTCTATGTTTCTGACCAGCTTGAAACCAGTTTAAGGCGGGGTGAAGGCATCAAATTCAAAATTCTGCGAATGGTAAAAAGCGGTGAAGCACTGGAAATAATAGAAATAAATGGTGTTACGGGCTATACAAAAATTCGTACATCCGGGGGAACTGAGGGTTATGTACTATCACGACATTTAATGAACATCCCCTCCGCAAGAAAACGACTGGACGGCATAAAAAATGAGAATCAACAACTACGAGAAACAATTTCCACGCTGCAGGGAAAGCTCTCGGAACAGGTCAGTATTGCTCAGCAGAAAACATCATTGGTGAGTAATCTGGAGTCTGAAAAACTACAACTGACTGATGAACTTGAAGGGATACGTGATGCAACAGCGAATGTAGTGGCGATAAAACAGAGAAACAGTACGCTTGCAGATCATGTTAATCAATTGAGTGTGGATAAAGAGACACTCGAAACTGAAAATCGCGCCTATCGAGATGATTCCCAGCGAGATTGGTTTATACGTGGTGCCGGCGTAATTCTATTAGGTGTTCTTATAGGCTTGGTTCTTCCGAAGTTACGTAGACGACAGCGCTGGGGTGATTTGTAATCCTAAAATATACGGATGCAGGGTATTATCTGGAGCATGCAGCGATTCAATCATGCTGCATGCTCCAGATACATGCGTTTAATTGGCTTTGCAAAATGGACAATAAAACTTAATTATTGAGACCGCAACCAATAACGCAATTATTCCACCTATTAATGTGAGTAGGTCAAAGTACAAGTGATTCTCCTTTAGAATATAATAATTAACTTATATAGATACTAGTTTAAAATTTGATCCAATTACATGTTTAATCGCAAAATCTCCGAAACAACAAGGTCCGAAACATTGGTGAGCCATTGAAAGGGTAGTGAAAACACGCATTACAACTGACCTGCATATAGCGGTCGTAACTCTTCAATAGCATATTACAATTCGGTAGTGGGGGTTTTATCCGGCTGCTAAGGCGGCGTATACCCGGCAGTGTTTCCGTAACGAGGGCAATCTTCGATAGACGCTAATTCATCGAATTGGGAATATCTGCCAAGATTGCGGATAAATTCTTGCCGAAATGACTCACTTCGGAATCAGTAAAGAAAGTCAGTGAAAACTGCACTGACGCCCATCTCCAACAACTGCGTTTTTCGTTGCTCGGAATTAACCGTATAGACAGATACAAAAAGCTCAGCCTGTGCCATGGCTTGAAATAGATTTTCATCCGCCATGTTGTCTTCGATATGATAACCGCTGGCGCGCATATTAGTTAAATAAATCAATAGCTTATCGGGGTGACGTTGCTCAACTAAAGCAGCGGTGACAATGGTCTGGTCAATTTCTTTTAACAACCTTAATATACTATGGTTAAAAGCAGAAATTATGCATTGTGGTTGAATGGAATAATCGTTAAGTGACTGAATAATTTTTTCCGCACTCTTCTTACGATTTTTGTGTAAACATTTAATTTCAATGTTAACGGCCAAGCCCTTGTTCTGGATAAAGGCCAGAACAGTATCTAAATCAGCTATAGTTTGATGGCGATTTGCAACTGGATAACTGGACGCCTTACCATTGGCAATCATTTCGAAGGGGTCGTTCTCGTAGAACCAGGTACCAACGTCGAGTTGTTGCAATTCGGCAAAAGTGAATTGCTCCAGAGGGTGATTCTCTCGACCGGCAAAAAGTCCGCTCGTGCGAATATTACTTGTACGCTCAAGTGTGTGGTCATGAAAGACTACCGGAACCAGGTCTTTACTAAATCTGACATCGAATTCAATAAAGTCACATTTACCAGGACAATCTTGAAATGCTGCCATTGTATTTTCAGGAAAATAGGCGCGGTGACCTCGATGTGCTGCGATCAAGCCACCTTTTAATAATGCACGATGTAAATTCATAGTTTAATCTGATTGGATTTTAAGGGTATTAATCCAAAAACCAATGATGTGAGTAAAAAGGGAACAAGACAATAAGATCTTAAGACTGTCGGAAACTGGCTGCTTCTAACTTGTGTCGTTTCAATAACTTGTAAAATTCCGTGCGATTGCGTTGCGCCAGCTTTGCGGCTTTGGTGACATTACCTTCTGTCGTTTGCAATATTTGAACGAGATACTCCCGCTCAAATTCACTACTTGCTGAAGCCAGTGTTGGCACGCCGCCCGTCTTACCTCTCAGTGCCTTCACAATGAGTGAATCGGGGACGATTTGTGTATTACAAAGCACAGCTACCTGTTCAACAACATTCATAAGCTGTCTGATATTTCCAGGCCAGGGTGCGGCTATCATCTGGTCTATAGCCTCAGGGGAAAAAGATGTTGCTAGGCAATGCTTATTATTTCTGCCTGTATTTTTCAAGAAGTATTTGGCCAACACAGGAATATCCTCTCGTCGTTGAGCTAATGATGGGATCTCCAGTACCACAACATTTAATCGGTAATATAAATCTTCACGAAATTTGTGATCATCGACCGCTGCATCAAGATCCCTGTGAGTTGCAGAAATCAAACGAATATCCACGGAGATAGATTGAGTTGCTCCAACTGGGCGTACTTCACGCTCCTGAAGTATCCGCAATAATTTAGCTTGAAGATCCAGCGGCATGTCGCCGATTTCATCAAGAAAAAGAGTTCCCTTATTTGCCGATTCAATCAAACCCGTATGGTGCTTACTGGCGCCAGTGAAAGCACCTTTGCGATGACCAAATAACTCAGACTCAAGTAGGTTATCAGGAATAGCAGCACAATTTAGGGGAACAAAAACACCATTATTACGATGGCTGGCTTTGTGTATGGCCTGCGCGAATACTTCCTTACCTGTGCCGCTCGCCCCTTGTATTAAAATACTTACATCACTTTGTGCAACACGAAACGCCTGATTAAGTAGCTGCTCCATAAGTGGACTTTGCGTAATAATATCCTGGCGCCACGCATTGTTATTATCTGATTCCTGATACCCGGCATGATTGTGACTTTGATGTAAAGCAGACCTAACTTCTGACAACAGCTGCTGACTGTCGAATGGTTTGGTTAAATAGCAAAATACACCTTTTCGAGTAGCTTCAACAGCGCCAGGGATGGTGCCATGTGCAGTTAACATGATTACCGGGATAGAGGCAAAGTCTTTTTGCATATTTTCAAACAAAGACATACCGTCCATATCATTCATTTTCAAATCGGTAATGACCAGATTGGGTTGGAACGCGGAAAGCATGCCAAGCGCTTGTCGACCACTGGTTGCTGTTTCGACTAAAAAATCTACGCTCTTAAGGCGTAATGACAGTAATTTCAATAAATTGATATCGTCATCAACCAATAAGACTCTGTTTTTGTCCATAGATTTTATTCAGGAACCGGAATAGTAATAACGGATTGTTCTTTTTTCTCTATTTCAGTCTCTAGTTTTTTAAGTTGGTTGATTTGTGCCTGCAACACGGTGATTCGTTTATTTAAAGTTGCATTTTTAGTTTGGTATTTTTTCAGAGCCTTGTCCATTACTCCAATTTTGTTGCGAAGCCCCTGCCTTTGTTTTATATGAGGTACTATAAGCCGTGCAAATTTTTCATCTGAAGATGAAACATCATTTATAGTCAGTATTTTTTCAAACAGCTTTATGGCTTTTTTATCTTTCTGAAATTTTGAGCCTGGTGTTGATAAAATCATCCCCAGGTGGAGTATTGAACAATAACTTTCAGATTGATCCAGCTCTTGGTCTAACCAATTCAGTTCAAGTTTTTTCTGCTCTGTAGTCATTCGATTGACGGCTGTCATATAATTCAGGTTATCCCCACAAGTATTTTTCAGAGTGGGCATAGCGATTGGCGGTAAATTGGGTTTTGGGATTTCATTTGGCTTAACCAAAGTACAGCTTGTAGAAATAAATAGCCAAAATAATATGAATACTCTAGTGCAGTGTTTCATCCAAAGCGGGCGGTTAGACGAGCTGAGAGAGGTTAGCTGCCACGACCCCGTGGATTGGGAAGCTAGTGCGACGCCTGGAGCCAAAGCTGGGGTGCGTCCCTGCAGCAGGGTTAGCCCTTTTGTATGAAATACTACACTAGTGACTGATGTGAGCTTGCGATTCATCTAAAACTCCGGAGGCTCGCAAAGGAAACTCTACCCGAATATGGGTGCCTATTTTGGTTTCTTGTACGCTTATTGAACCATGGTGAAGTAATATATATCGATGAGTGATAGCTAATCCCAGACCCGTACCTGGTATGGAATTTTGAACAGGGTTGCCGCCTTTATAAAAGGGCTCGAATACTTTTTCTACATCCTGTATTGAGATACCGGGGCCACTATCGATTACTTCAAGTATGGCTCTTTGATTTTTTTGTTTTAGTATTATAACGATCCTTGACCGACTAGGGGAAAATTTAATCGCGTTTGACAGAAGATTGTCAATGACAGCGAGTAATTGCCTTCGGTCACCCTGAATACGAACCGATCTTAGATTACGAGCAAGCTCAATTCCTCTGGCCCGCAACTCTAATGCATGGCGTCTACTGACTTCCCTGACCAGTGAGTTCAGATGCAGTGTCTCATATTTATCGGGCTTTTCTTGTGTCAAGGCCAAATTAAAATCAAGCAACGCTTCAACTTCTTTTTGCAGTAATTTGCCGCTATCTTTAAGTATTTGTACAACTTCCTGTTGTTCTTGATTAAGTGGTCCGGTAATTCCTTCATTCAATAGGGCAATACCTTCGCGTAGCGCAGTCAGCGGTGTTTTAAGCTCATGAGAGACATGCTGTAGGAATGCAAGTTTTTGTTTATCTATTTCAGCAAATTTTTGCCGCAACCAGTCCAACCGCTTACCTAATTCCTTTATGTCCTCTGGACCATTAACTTCGATTGGTGTAGAGAAATCAGCAGCACCCAGCCGGCGTATTGTGTGGGAAAGCTGAGCCATGGGTCTGGTAATTAATACACTGAACATTGTGGCAAAGATAATCGCAAGTGGAACCAGCCCTATTGCCTGCAACAACAACAAACGTCGAACACGGTCAACTTTACGTTCCATAGAGCGCGTCATTCTGGCCACTGAGTGGGTTACATCGCCAGGAAGACTACGAATGATGCTCGACAGGTTTGTAAGTTGTAATGGTTCGGCGTTTAGGTTATCGGCTTTTTTTTCAAGTTGGATTTGTTTCCACAATACCTCCTCGGCGCTACGTAGAGTCACCAGTCTGTTTAAAGTTTCTTCTTTCACACGGCGGAGATTGGAAAAATTATTGATTGAGATTATTAGTTGTTCGCGTTGATGTATGTAGCGCTCGATCAACTCCGGTTCATGCAATACAAGATATTGGCCGGCAGTACGCTCAAGATTCAGTACCTGGGATACAATTGCTCGGCTCGTTTCAGTGATTTGAGCAGACTGCTGTACCGTTTGTTTTAAAACGGTGGACAGTTTGTCTATTTGAAATATAGTGCTGCCAAGCCCCACTGTTAATGGCAAGGTAGCCAGAAAGAAACCGAGTAATATGAGTTGACGGATCGATGTTGCGATTTTTAGTTGCACGTCCTTAGCCCCGTCTTCTCAATAACTTTAAATGGATGATTTTGCCAGTAATGAGGAAGCATTGCTATCCGTCGCCTTGTGACGACATCCGGAAATGTCTACACAGCGGGCGTGATGCAGAGAATGCTCAAAAAGTGTTGCCTGCCAGCGACAAATCGAATTTCAATTTGGCCGCATAAAATAACATATCATATTGAAATATATAACATTTATGAATTTGGTACGCCACTTGCGATTACGTTATTGTAGCGACATTAAAATAGAATATTGCATAAAACAAAAGATATTATTGGGAGTTTTTATGGTTACAAGATTTGCACTAATAACGATTACTATGTCTCTCGCTGGGACAGCATGTGCTGAAAACAGTTTATATACCGATCTCGACGCTGACCATAACGGTGTCATTAGTCAAAAGGAGGCATCAGTTCTTCCTGGTCTGGGTGAAAAATGGGATGAGCTTGATGTAAATGCAGATGGTGAACTTGATTTGGCAGAATTTGCAAAGCTAGAGATGATGGAAACAGTACCACCAGCAAAGGCTGACTGAGAACATCCCCCTGTTCTAATGCGTACTGAGCCGCGGGAACTCTATTAATTTAGGGTTCCAAATAACCTCTTAGGGATGAGAGGCTGTGTAATCAGGTCTTGCCAGCGCCTGCTGCCGAGGCCTGATTATTTTTTATTCTTGATTCAGATTCCAGATTAGATATAGAAACTTTGGGCGCTGAATTGTTTTTGTCGTTTTGTTTAGAAGTCACGATATTACACTGACCTAATGTAAGCATGGGGGGTTGGAATGACATAGAAAATGGTGCTGCTTGCATGAGTGTAGATATGCCGATGATTTGTCTGGAGTTTGTGGGTAAAACTGCCGCTTCAACATCATAGATTATGCAGTTTTTACCAAGTGTGATGGCGGCAATTTTGTAAAGGGGAATAATCCGCTCCGATCCGTCTGCCATTTGGCCCCTCAGCTTGCTTATATATTCCGCTTGTCCGCCAACCAGTAGCTGCTGGAGTGTTTCTTCGTTGATTACTGAGTATCCAGAGCCTGTATCAACTAACATGGAAAAGTTCCCTGCTCCAACAATTTCTGAGTCAATATAGAAGGTTTGGGCACCGTGACTATGCATGGGTATTTTCTCAACTCGTTGCTCTGCACACAGTGGCGTTGCGAATATTGAAATCGCAAGAATCAGTACCCAGGCACCCATGAACTCTTTTTTCATAAGTAGTTGCATAAAAATTAGTATCGACCAATAAATTTTGATCTGTATCTAACCATAAAACATCTCTTAAAGTTACTGACTGCGTAACAGCAACAGCCAACGTATTCTAAATAACTTGTGTAACTACATAGAGCACACAGCACAATTTATTGGTTCCTTTCTCTCTCTACCCTCTATTTAGAAGTTTCCACATACCGGGCAATACCAAAGCCGCAAGAACGATTTTAAAAGCAGCACCCAAAAGAAATGGCTGTACACCAAATATCCATGCTTTTTCAGCACCAATTAGCCCAGAGAGCCATATAAAGCCGCAGAAAAAAATAATAAATGTGCCAATTGCCATTGCAATTAATGCAGATTTGATGTTTTTGTCAAAACCTTTTCGAGTGAGAAATCCCATAACAGCGGCGGAGAGTAAAAATCCAACAAGATAGCCGCCCGTTGGTCCGGCCATATAGGCTAAGCCCATCCCTTTTTCCGGTGTACCAGCGAAAACCGGAAACCCAAGGGCGCCTTCTAAAAGATAAAGCGCGACCGTACTTACACCCAATACAGGACCAAAAGCCATAGCAATTACCAGCACTGCAAATGTCTGCATTGTTAACGGTACAGGCCAAAAAGGAATCTGTAGTTTTGCTGACGCCGTCAGCAACAGCGAACCCGAAATAAGAAGTGCAATTATCCGTAAACTATCAAATTCTTTTGAAAGTGGCCATTTTGATTCAATTAATGAGCTTTGTGTCGATGTTAAAGAGGTCATGGATCCTAATATCCTCGATTCAGTCGGTTAGTATGTTGACTCGTTATGTAATATACAAATTTAGCGAATATAAAAACAGCAAAGACGCGTGGAACAAGTTTGAAGGTGCTGAGTATTTTTTAAGTGCTGCGTCATTGCAACAGAATATGTTTTTTTGACACCATATGACCTTACCCCAGGCTTTTTTCTTTATTAAAACCCATATGAAGGTCTAATTTTTGACTACAGGGTTCCCTCGACCTCGTTACTGTTTTGCTAACTTGTTATGAGCAATTGGATATTACCTTAGCATCACCCGTTCTTCAACAGGCTTAAAATGCTCACGTTGGGCCAGCAAAAAACCAAAACAAAGGTGAGGGGTAACAAGTGAATGCCTGACATTATTCAAGCATTGCAATAATTACCACTCTGGTTAATGCTCATTACTTAACTTAAACCTTTGAAAATTAGGTAGTATCACTCATAAATACACTACCTGAAGGTCGTTAGCGGTAGCGGAATTGATGAATTTTGGTATCCAGTCGTCATTAACCTCTTTTTGCATCAAGAAAATTCAAAATTAAGTCGATAAAAATAAAAAGTTGCTTATTTCCCAGCAGGCTTTATGGGGAAGTAGTGGCAAAGTATCCGAACGTTTCGAACACAAGGTCTGTTCTGTGATTCGTTGAATCGGTTTAAGCAAATATACGGACATAATAGCAACCAGATATAGGGTTTATAATGCGTAAGCGTGGGTATCTCGGTAAATTTCCATCTGTAGATATTGGCAGAATTGGTCAAATTCCATTGATTGCGAATGAAAAATTTCTTCGTCCGTCCACTATTTCACTCAAACGGCGCATTTTTTCGATAGCATTTCTCAGTATCGTTGGTATCTTCTTTTACCTGTCATTGACAATCAGTCAAGCGGGTCATAATGCAGCGACTTTGCGTGAAATTCGAGATGTACGCTATCCTGTACAAGCAAATTTACTGAATGCACTCCATAAGCTTGAAATAATGCAAAGAGAGCTGGAAGCCAGTGTATTTACTGGCGATCATGATCTGGTTGTCTCTACTGCACTACTGGCTGAGGAATTTCGCCAGAAAATGCGCTTGGCAGCGGTGATTGATCCCGTTATATCCGTCAGTATTACATCGATAATGGAAAAATTTGATGTATTTTTTCTCGGTTCATCTTCGCTTGCGATGGATATGACGCACTCAAAATCTCATTTTAACCAATATTCAGCACGCGCCGGCAGTATATCCGAAAGTTATAATAGCGTGGTTAATGAGCTGCAGAAGTTGTTAAATACACAAACCTATGGTCTTTCCCAAAGTATTGCTAAAGCGAACAGAGAATATGGTCTTTCGATGTTAGTGGGCTATGTTTCAGGAATAACCGGAATTGTATTAGTTGTATTTTTAGCTTGGTTTACCGCACATGGCATAGTAAAGCGCATTAACGAAATGGTTACATCACTGCGAAATATTGCTCGTGGTGAGAGTGATATGAGTGTGCGAATTCAACTTCAGGGTAAAGATGAAATGACGGAGTTGGCTTTTTGGTTTAATGCATTTATTGCGCGCCTTGAAGCGATTACCAATCAATCAACCAATGAAATTCGCAGAACTGCTTATATTGACAATTTATCCGGTTTGCCAAATCGACGAATGCTAATAGAGTGCATGAGCGCTGAGGAAGAGAGATGTATAACAAACCCGCAACGGCGCACTATTGGAATGTTCCTCGACTTAGACAACTTCAAACCCATCAATGATCAATTAGGTCATGATGCCGGGGATGAGTTAATAAGGCAGGTTGCAGAGCGGCTGATAAAAATTTTTGGAAAATCGATATCAGAATACATAGATTTATTTAAGGATATGGGTGAAGGCAATCTTCCAATTGTTGCCAGACTAGGTGGTGATGAATTTTTCGTGATGGTTCAGAATGTTGCTGATGATAACTATGCTGAGCAGTTGGCAAAGACGATTCTCGAAGTGATTTTGCAGCCTTACATAATTTCCGGACAATCCTGTCATATTGGCGTCAGCATTGGTATAGGAATAAGGCAAGGGAATCCAGCAAACTCGACAAGTCTGATTGATGAAGCAGATATGGCTATGTATGAGGCCAAAAACAGTGGTAAGAATACTTATCGCTTTTATACGGATAAACTTGTTCAGGCCGTACAATACAAAGCAAAACTGGAAAATGCATTACGTCAAAGTATAGAAAAAGAAGAATTACAATTATTATTTCAACCACAGTTTGATCTTGATTCCGGTCATTATCGGGGTGCCGAGGTTTTATTACGCTGGTGCAGTGAGGAGTTCGGATTGCTGACACCGAACCAGTTTTTTGATTCTTGTGAGAAAAATGGTCAAATCCTGAAGCTTGATAGCTGGGTTATTAATGAAACATTCAATCAGCTTGGGCATTGGATAGCTCATGGCAATGACCCCGGTCGAATCGCTATCAATGTTTCTCTTCATTTAATGCGGGACAGAAACGGTTCGGACATTATCAAAAGCTGCATGGCTGAGCACAAAATCTCAACTTCACAAATAGAGTTGGAAGTTACTGCGTCCTCGGTAATGGCGTATTTCGATGAGGTGGGCGAGAATCTAAGGATTTTAAGCGAGGGTAATATACAAATAGCATTGGATAATTTTGGTGTTGGCCAATCCTCTATGCAGTTATTGCTCGGAAGCAATATTGATGTACTAAAACTGGATCGCGCTTTAATAGAAAAGCTGGAAAAAGATAATCGAACACAGATAGTGGTTAGCTCTCTGATTTCAATGGCTAAATCGTTAGGAATTACAACTATTGCTGAAGGAATCGAAACAGAGTCACAACTACTCATACTTAAAGATCTTGGTTGTGATATTGGCCAAGGTTACTTTTTTGCAAAACCCATGAGTAGCGATAAGTTGCAGGAATACATGGGTAGTATTGTTGGCGAGACTGTATTAAGAGTATCTTGAGTTGTTACTTTGCTAATATATTTGGTTTCATGCTGCATCTTGCTTTGCAGGTTGTGGAATAAGGCGCACCGGATCGATACCTCTCACCCGCTCACTCGTTATTGCCAGATTTGCAATTTTTCCAGAGATAATTTGATTGAGTTCCAAAAAACAGGAATAAAGAACCTGGAACTCATCATATGAAAGCTTAACCTGGTCACTAGCAGGGCTTTGAGTCTTTATCTCTGTTTGAATGTAGGTACTCATGTCTTTAACGTCTTTCAATGAGCCTGGTAGAGTGATCAGAGCAGCCCTCACTGATCGATTGATCTCTGCTAGTTCAATGGCTAATTTTTCAATTGTTTTTTGATAGCCAAATTCAGAATATTTGAGCATTCTTTCAGTTAACCCGTTTATTATTTCATAAGCCTTTAAGCCGTCCAATACAGCCACCTGAATGGATTGTAGTTTTAGTAGTAGTCCTAAATACTGTATACCATCCTCAAGTTCATGTTTATCTTGAAGCAGCATAATAGCGCTAATTACCCGAATACCAGCGACTCGGCAATAGGAGTCGATGCTGCTTCTGTAACAATCCAACCCATTTTTAGCTTGCTTGCTATTACCCGACTCATGATCAGTTAAGTCACTACTTGTATATCCGTTTTTACACATTTGTTCGGATATACAAAGTTCGATATTTTCTTTTCTACAAATTGGGTAACGAATCAGGGCTTCCTGATAATTGGGTAGCTTATTTCGAAACTGAGATATCGATTTTATAATCAATGTTTGCTTTTCTGTGTCTGAGTATTTTGAAATTTTTACAAAATCATTAGTATTCCAGACAAATGTGGAAAGAAATGTGGATGACGTGTATTCGTTTAGTTTTTCCAATAAATCCTGTTCTAACAGGTATTGTTTGTCGTTTAATACAACGTGTTTTAGATCTTGCAGTTGATAATCCAAGCCTAGTTGATGATAGAATTGAGGCGTAAGTTTCTCACATATGCTCTGAAATTCAGGTATCAACGTCGATGCATTGTCATTGCTAAAAGTTATGTTACCGGAAGGCTGAAACCCGTCCAGATAAGCTTGTTGCCATATTCCAGGAATAAGGCGCCAGACGGGCTGAATACGAGTCGTTTCCTGATTAATAGATTTATCGTCGTTCTCAACAGCAATCTGTTTTTGTACCATGAGCACAAAATTATCTACAAGGTTATTTGTTGGCAGTAGCAATGATTTTTTTAACGCATCATTAAATGCAGTTTCACAATCTGCGGAAAACTTTAAGGCTTCGTAAAAAATTTCTTTACCCGCTACATTAATCGCATTTTTGTCAGCGTGATTTTTAATAGAGATTACGGTATTCTTAGTGAGCAGGCGGGTAATGGAATACAAAGCAATCAATAGTTGATCACTCGTCCATACTCCTGCTTTGCCTAATAAGGCAAAAATTATCACTATGCTGGTATTTGAATTTTCTTCAATTTTTAGAAAGTAACTTCTCCAACCATCTCCACCGTTAATACACTTGGCAAACACATCTTCCAACCAGGATAAAGCCTGATAAATGTAAGATGAATTTCTGTTTGAATATAAATAGCATGTATGAGCAATCAAAGTAGAGAGTTGATTTAAAGTTAAACAAGACAATAGCGGGAGACCTACCGTCACAGATAGCCTGTTTTTTAGTAAATTTTCCAATCCAGTACTGTGTGCGACTATAATTGGCTCTATAGTAAGTGTTGTTTCAACAGGTTTCTGAATACATAATTGTGTACAAATTTCGGATGTAAACTGATAAAGCGCTGTCGAGTCATATTCATGATTTGATATAATTACCTTTTCTTTAGCGCGTAATGGAAGTAGTGGTCTCAGTAATAATAATACAAATAAGGAACCAGAAATTAATGGTAATATATATAAAATAACTTTCACGATAGGAAATGAAGATACGTTGTAATTTAACCCAAACAAACCGTGAAAGAATGTTGCGTAAGCAACTATGCCAGTAACTGCCAGATAGATTACGGGCAAAAGCAGTATTATTATCAAATTCAGCCAGGTTTTGAAATGCCTGAAAACACCTGTTTTTTCAATTACGATGGCAGCGTCCAGGTTATTGCTCGACTGTACGGATTCTGATTTTAAAGGTGGTGTCTGATTTCGCAACGCAGAGTCACCATCAACGGATGCATCTGTGGAATTGTCTGTTTTAATCAATTTACTTATTACCCAGTGCTTATGATGCGCATATTTCCGTAGAGGATTGGCCTCGGATTACAAGAAGTGTGTTAAAACCGTGTATTGCTTCACAGTTTTCGGCTATTTTGTGAATAACTTAAAAACTTAAGGAGGAAGTTTTACAAAGAAAGGTCCGTTGCTAAATTATCATCTCTTCCACGTCAAATTTTAATCATCCAATTTGCACGAACAGGAACCAGTGCATATTTTTAATCAAATTCAGAATTTACTGCGCTGGTAAATTGACACGCCGCACAATAGAACAGCCATTTTTTTGGCAAAATCCATTATTCCAATAACAACAAGAATAATAAAAATGGATACGTCAAAATTACGTCATATATTGCAGTTCTCTCTTTCTCTCGTATTAATCAGCTTTTTGCTCAGCGCTTGCGATACTACGGGTCATATTTCAGAAAATCCCTCCTCACATGAATTTGTACAACCGGGCAATACTGATACTTCAGACAGTAATCAGTCTTCAGGTGATGTTGGTGCTTACAGTTATGTCGTTGAGCAAAACAGACTCAATGTTCTCGTACCCGCTGCAATTGATTTACAGGGAGACATGGCTTACCCAAAGCGTGATGTATTTAACATTAAAGCAGTCTATCCGGATTTTTGGACGCATCGTGAGGATTTTGGCAAGGCAAATACCGGCGGCGTATCCGTTAATCTGGTATGGAAAAACTGGGAGCGTCAACTCAATACCAGTGTGTGTAATACGGCCACACAAATCAAATACGATGGACATTGTTTCTCGATTAATAGCAGCGTCGAAGATGAGATTAAGTACTTTACATCCCAGGGTATTATCGTCACGGCAATTGTCTGGGGTGTGCCCGATTGGGCGTATAACCAGCAAACCTGTCAACCGCTGAAACTGGAGTTAAAGCAATTTTGTGCCACAGAAAATGAGAATGATTTTGCCCGGTTTACCGGAATGATCGCTCATCGTTACAATGGTAAAAATGGCAATGGTCGCATCGCAGATTTCGTTATTCACAATGAAGTGAATATGAATGACTGGTACAACGTAGGTTGTGCACAGGGCGGAGCGGCTTGTGATGTTGATAGCTGGATTGCAAAATACGCTAAAGAATACAATGCGGCCTATGATGTAATAAAAACCGAACAAGTGGCGGCAAAAATATTTGTTCCCTTTGCTCATCAGTTTGATGAAACACTACAACAGATGGCGGGTAATTCGCCTGTTATTGCAGTCAAAACATTCTTGAGAAAGTTCAATACCCTGACTGCAGGCAGGAAATGGCGGGTTGCCTATCACCCCTATGCAATCAATTTGTTTAAACCTGACTTTAGCGCTGACGATTTCCCCCATGTTACCTATGGCAACATAGGTGTATTGGCTGGCTGGCTGAGATCAGAATTCCGTAATCAGCCAGAAGCCTGGGAAATCCAGCTAACCGAAAGTGGTATTAATTCTTTGAACAACCACTCGTCTGAGATTGAACAGGTTAATGCAATCTGTGACAGTTTCAGAAATATTCTGGCAACGCCAGGTATTGAAAACTATGTTTATCATCGCATGCAAGATCATATTGTTGAACTGAACGCAGGAGCCGCATTTGGCTTGCACAATGCTGATGGTACAGCCAAGCAGGCGTGGAATCTCTGGTCAAATATTAGCGGTCGCAATGGACAGCGTAATAATCTGGATTGTGGGTTTGAAAATGGGAATAGTACATTGCTGACACAGTACAGCCACAAAAATCGATTGTCCTGGGCATCTACGCGAATTCCGCCGACAGGGTATAATGTTTATGAGTCCTGGAGATTGTTGCGTGACTATGAGGCCAATACCGTTATTGTTTATGAATGTGCCAATGATGACGGATCTTATGTTTCCTCCGATGTTGCTTGTGGTGGCAGTTTGAACCTGGGACCCTTGGGATACCTCTTTGCCAAAGGACAGCAGCCTAATGTGCCATTGTTTTCATGTAAAGATGGTGATGATCGATATGTTTCCACGGATGCAACTTGTGGCGGATTTGAAACGGTGGAGTTTCTGGGTTATGCCTCTGCTGTTACGCACTGACTCACCAGTATTTATAGGTGGATATCTATTTCTCCAGGGTATATATGATGTCAGCGCTGCTAGCCGTGCTGGAGGCGGCTTGCAGGGCGAATTTGTCAGTGAGTTTATAACGCATATTAAAGGTGTTGACAGCATTAAACAATCCGATTCCATAACTGACATACAAGTCTGGAGTTAAATATTTCCCGACTGTGTAACTGCCTCCCTTACTTCCTGGTGGCTGACCGAGCAAAATAAAAGACAAAATGCTTGCATCCGGCATTGAAGGCTCAGAGTAGAGTTGCAGCAGTGGAGATTGAGCAGTACCTCGAATTTTAGCGCCAGCGATAACATCATAAGCTTCAACATTACGAGCAACGTCCATATCCAGTTGAGGGTTATCAACGGGGCCGCCGCTAAATAGAATTTTTCCTTTTTGCATTTTCAATTGCTGACCATAGATCACATAGTCGCCATTGACCACCTCAATCGTACCGGTGCCACGTGGAGCCAGTTCTGGTTCTTGTTTGATCTTCAGGCTGCCTTTCAACGCACCTTTGAAATCACCCGCCTCTATCCTGATATCATCGCCAAGAATGATATTAATATCCAAATTCATATTAGCGGGTGTTTTTTCAGGCGGTATTTCACCGTCTTCTTCAATGAATACCACATCGCCTGAGCGCGCAGTTGTCTCAATGCCTCCACTACTTTCATTCGTGTTGATTTTGGCCGTTGGAATCAATAACTCACCACCAACCTTCATGCCATCGTTATCCATGGAAATTTGTAGATGTGGACTTATCACTGCCTGAATTTGATCCGAGTTTGCAACTTCGTAGTTCTCTCCATCAATAGCCAGCGTTAGCGAACGAGAAGATGGGTCCAGTTTTCCGGTTAACGCCAATTGACCTTTACCCGAGTGGGAGGCGGCATCAATGATCAGGGGATTGTCGCCATTGCTTTTTACCGTCAGGTACGATTCTTCAATCTTAATTGCCAACTGCGGAACCTCAGCGGAAAAATCCAGCAGTGCCAGTGACCCTGCCACAACAGGTTTTTCGACGGTTCCGGAGAACTGTAAATCCGTATTGATATTGCCTTTCACCTCTTGCAAATCGGGTAGAAAGGAACTGATAAAGGACAGCTTTTGCACCTCACTCGTGAGTTTTCCCTTGAAACTGGGAGTGCCAAACAGATTATTGATTGTTGCATTACTGTTGATAATCCCTATCTCTGGCAATTCAATAGTTAGTTCAGCATCGCCGCTATTATCATTAACAGTGGCATTTATTACACCTTTGGCAAGTTCAAATTTATGTAAGTCTTCTGCGACGCCAATCGTTAAACTACCTGGGTCCAATTCGAGTTTGGTTTTAGCACGAATTTTACCACCTTTGCCAATACGAGCGTCTACTGTGCCATTTAATGCAGTATCAATTAAAATGTCTTCTGGCAGATAACTCTTAAACCTTTCGGGGCGAAGGTTTTTCAGAGTTAAATGTCCTTTACTGCCCTGAGCGGCGCTCCAGTTGCCCTTTACACAGATTTCACTTGGATCACTATTCAGGCAGATGATGTCAGCCTTTGCATTCTTGGCATTGGCTGATATTGAGCTGGATTGTTTTAGCATCCAGTCACCCAATTGAGTTTCTCTGGCTGACAACTTTAAAAGCTTACCTGTCCAGGTTTGATTTTTAATACCGCCTTTCACTCCCGCGCTAAGCTTTGCAATTGTGCTGTTAAGGTTCAAATCAAGTGTATGTAGCACCGGCGTCCCTTTGCCTGTGAGTTGCAGTGTCTGCCATGTTTGCCCCATCACATCCAGGCCGCTTGCATTAACAGCTACCTTTGACTTCACTTTGCCGCTGAGATCAACATCAATAACGGCAGTAAGATGTTTTAAACCAATATCGCCGCTTGTTATGCCCTGCATAGCAAGCTTGGCATTTACTTTGGGTTGCGCTGATGTGCCAGACAATGTGCCCCGCCCATTAATGATTCCCGCAAGATCAGGGGCAAGTGTGGAAAGATTCGGGCTATTTAGCGTCCATTTTAAGTTCCACTGCTTTCCAATTCTTCCACCCGCGAAAAATCGATTCTTCCCACTGTTCAGCCTGAGTCCATCAAACACCCACTCATTACCGTGTAGTCGGACCGCACCCGATCCACTGACAGGCTGTTTTAATATAGTGCCCGATAAGCTTTTAATAATTGCATCTACCTGCGGGTCCTGCTGATTTATTTCACCATTTGTCTTAAGTGTCAGATTCAGGTTCCCGGGCACTTCGGGCCATTGCTGTCCTGGATTGATATCCTTAATCTTGAGCAGTGCGTCCCATTCAACTTCAGGGGACCATGCGGCGTGTCCGGCAAGTTCAAGCTCCCCGCCCAGGAGCCTTCCTGTAATTTTGAACTGATCAAATTGTTCCTCGCTACCTGACCCTGTGAGTTGCCACTGTCCTTTGGGTATATCTTCTCCTTCAACATCAGCCAGTAGATTTAATTGGTAATCACTCAACCGACCATTGGCTGAAAAATTACCTTTGGGGCTGGAGATTTGTGGCTCTCCCAGTAGCGGCCACGTCAATGAGTGCCATTCACCCTGGGCTTCAAATTTTTGTTGGTGAATATCAAACCGGCCTTTTGCGCTTAATGACAAATTACTATTTTCACGTTCGAGATTTAGGCGCATAATTTCCACCCAATCCGTGTTACCTTTTACATCGAGTTGGGTATTTATAAGCCCAGTATGTTCGCTAAGTAACCCAGCGTTTAAATTGGCGACAAAGCTTTTAGCTGAGCCCTTGAAACTTACCTTGCCATTGGGTGTGCTGATTTGAGGTTTTTTGCTATCAAGTGGCCACGACAAAGACTGCCAATGGGCAACAGCGTCCAATGCCATTTCCTTTATATCAACATCACCCGCTAAAGAGATTTCACCTGTTTGCTCAGTTAATTGAATAAGTGCCTGTTCTATTGTCAAGCGCTCAATATTGCCTTTACTTTTAAAAGATAATTTGAATGGACCTGTTTGTTCCAGGCTGCTATGCACTTGCCCCTGGGTGCTGAATTGCTCTAATGATCCCTGCGATTGGATTTGAGCCTGCAATGAGCTGTTGTTTAATTCACTGGCAAAAGTCTCTAATGAGTCAGCACTTGCCAGTAGTTTTGCATTCCATTTCAGATCATTCAGAACATCAAATAGTTCTGACTGAATATCCAGCGTAAGAGGGCCTTTAACAGTCTGGCTCACCTTCAGCTGAGAAAGGTCACCCTCCAGCCCGGCCAAGCCATTAAATTGCCCGAATTTTTCATGCTCATATACCCAATCGATTTGCATATTCATTGGATAGTTATCAGCAGTTTGCAGCATACCTTGCACCGATGCGCTTGCGGGATCAGATTGAGCGTGGAAATGTTCTATCTGCAGGGAATCACCATCTGCATTTGCACGCAGAGTGAGGTTTTGAATCAATATGGGTTCTTCACTGCCATACTGATAAATACTTACGTCAGATAAATTCAAGTCCTGAATATCAATTGCTAAAGGCAAATCTACATTGGGTAACACCATAATTGTATTATTGGTGTTTGCATCCGTCACTAATGGTTTAGGTAGATGCACCCGCAAGCCTTGCAGTTGTAATTTATCTATTGTCAAATGACGGGAGAATATCTGCAGCGGCGACCAATTCAATGTTGCAGCGTTGAGTTGTATGTGCAAACCATCGCCCTGATGGTATTCTAAATTTTGCAAATGCAGCGGTCCCAGAAGACGCCCTTCAGCCTGCGCCCAAGTCAATTCGCCGGGTGTGATTTTTTGCCCGAGCTGCAATATTTTTTGCAAACCGCTATTGCTTGAGGTTGCATAAGCCAGCAGCGCGAAAACACACAAAAGTGTAATTAGTAAAAACCACAACAATATCTTGAATATTTTTTTTATCACAAGTCCGGGCCTATCGTGAGATGCAGTCGTAGATTGTCTCCGGGTGGATCATCCAATCCATGGCCAATATCAATGCGCACAGGGCCAATAGGCGATAGCCAGTGTAGTCCAACCCCCACCCCTGATTTGTAATCGGGTTTATCATTAAATGCATCTCCTATATCCGCAAAAACGGCAATGCTCCATTTTTCTGCAATAGGCACTTCAAATTCAAGGCTGGCTTCGGTAAGTCGCTTTCCACCCAGCACATCACCATCAAGCGCAGGCCCTACAATACCAAATTCATAACCGCGCAAGGATTTATCACCGCCACTAAAATAGCGCAGTGAAGTCGGTAACTTCTCAAACTCATCAACCCATGTGGTTGCCGCCGTTCCTCTGGCAATAAGGCGGGTTTTATTATGAAAACTGTGTATCCATTTTGCTGAGATCTGCGGTTGTATAAACGTTGTATCGGAAAGAAACGCATCATGGCCACCACGCAAGTGTAGTCGCAACCAGGTGCCGCTGGTTGCAAAAACGCGTTTTTCCATTTCTGCAGGAAAAGTGCGTGTCCAGTCTATGCTCGGTATTAACAACTTGCTGGTTTCTGACTCGCTTGCGAGTTTAAACTTTTCCACCCGATAATCCAGTGCCAGGGTTTTCATCCATAAGCCTTCTCTGTATCGATAATAACCACCCACATTGAAGGCTTTGTAGTCTCGATTATTAGAATGCTCATCCTCAAACGATGCGCGCAGGCCATAGGTGTCAGAGCGGGGATCTTTGCCGGGAATAATGTATTCTCCGGCAATACCGTATTTTATTTGTGAAAGCAACACTTCGGCATTGTAGTGATGGCCCAGAGAATTGGCGCGTCGGCCAGTAACCCCTGCTTTCACTCTGGCGCCTGTGTCGGTTCCGTAACCGACGCCGAATATATACTGATAAGGTTTATCCGCTACCAAATCAACACTAACGGGTATGGTCAGATCAACAGCATTCTCTGGAGAACTGTTAAGCTCTACCTGCTTATAATAGGCCGTATTGCTCAGATCACCCTGTAATTGCTGCAGATCTGAGGCATCGTATTCCTGACCCGGTTTGATCTCCACATATTTGTTTAGAAAACTGTTTTTGAGCCAGGGTTTGTCCTGATTAAATTGCACAGCCCCAAGTTTGTAGCGATCACCGGTAAAAAAATGCAAGGTAATGTCAGCAACGTATTTCTGCAGATTAATCTGAATTTTGTGTTCAAAAAACGTTGCATCAAAATAGCCCCGTTGGGATGCGAGCACTTGAAAGCGCTTCTTCAGCGTTTCATAGTCAGAATGCAGCAATGGTTTTCCGGCTTGCAGTTTACTCTCTCGAATGGCAAGCATAAATTGTGTATCCAGATTACCCGTACCCAGCAGTTGAATATCGAGTCTGCCTACCTTAATTTGCTCGCCCGGGGTGACCTCGTAGCGAGCCGACCAGCGCTTATCTGTCTTTTCCAGACTGCTTATCACGGTTGCACGATAAAACCCAAAGGGTTGCAAGGCTTGTTTGATTTTTTCATCTGCCTGTTTGTGAAGATAACGCAGGCGAGCTGGTGAAGGAGCGGGCTGGTCGGTAAAGGGTTGCAGTGGGATATAAGCAAGAACATTACTGCGCAATTCATCTTCAACGCCTTTTACGACCACTTTAACACCTATTGGCATCGCTGCCGTGCTTTCGGCTGGTGGTTTATCCGGGTTATGTGTTGCTGCTTGGACTGATACAGCAACTGTCGCAATAAGAAACCCAATGACTAGCGTTTTAATCAATGGAGCGTAGATAAGGCGATTCCATATAGATGCGTTTGCCCTGATCATTAATTTTTGCTGTTTCCTATGCGTGCAAATACCGGGTTTAGCGTTAAGATCAGTCTTTGCAAAAAGCCCGAGTGCATAGACAATTTTATGCATTCGGCTGATCTGTCTTGTCAGTTTTCGCAAGAATCAGTCTTAACTATATCTATTGCAAAAACGATGCAATTCTTATTCACCAGAATGGTCTTGAATAGTCTTTTTATTCATCTGTGAGAAAAACAGGATATTGATTCTACATGATATTTTGAGAATGTGTTTTAAACCCAGGATTATTAGCAGCCTGACGGGATCAAAAAAACAATCAAGACAACGCTCGATCCATAGATTATATGAATACGCGACGTAAGTGATGAGCAATCAATGCCTGGTCGAGGAGTGGTTTTCCTAGCCCGGATATTTCATGAATTATCCGGGCTAAAGGCTCAGGCCACGTTTAGCCGAATGACCTTCCCATGCATAGACGTTTTAAACGACTTGCAATGGGTTGGTATTGTTTCGCAACACTTTCCCGACAAATGCAAGCAGGTTGGTGACCAGCAATCTGCAAACAGGCAATACCGGGTTTTGGTAATAATCGATCTGTAAGTCGGAGTCGGTGCTGACTTTTTTCAGTACATGGTTCATCCCATCAACAAAAACAAGTTCGGCTTTGGGTACATGTGATTTTAAAGCGTTTGCATCAGAGAAGGGCACTTCTAAATCACGATTACCGTGTAATATCATAATCGGCACCGTCAGTTTTTTTATTTCCTGGCTTGGCTCATATTGAAACAAGGATATTAAATAGGGCTGAATTTTATCACTGAATAATTCTTCGAAGGCACTGGGTACTGCATCGGCTATGCAACCATCGCTGAGCTGAGTGATTATTTTCTCTGCCTCAATTAGCAGACCAGGGGTCAATTGATGCTGTAATCGCTCACGCAGCAAATTGGCCATGTTTTTTTCGCGCCCGGCAATGGATACGAATCCGTCTACCGCGGCACTTTGGGCTGCCAACATGGCCACTAAAGAACCTTCACCGTGACCCGCGATAATCACCTTCGAAAATCGCAATTGATTCTTAATATATTGAACAGCGTGTATCGCATCTTCAACATAATCCTCAACTTGAGGATAGTGATCATTTTGTAGTGAATGCTCGTTTTTTGCAAAATCGCGTTGATCGTAGCGCAAGGTGACTATGCCAAAGCGGGCCAGATCTTCAGCCAGATACTTCAGACAGGCACTGCGATTGATACCGTTTGCAGAATTACCGTCGCGATCAGCCGCATCTGCATCCGATAGCAGCAGCATGGCGATGCTGTTACCCTTGTTACTACTAAAATTCAGGGTTCCAGATAGTTGCCCACTATAGGTTGGAATTTGTACTTCTGAGGAAAAAATCTCTCTCATAAAGCCCGCCTCTTTGCCTGATGTTCGCTTATTCGATAACTGCCATTACCTTCAATACCGCGCTCTTTTTAGCGCACATACCCCGGGTGTTTTGCAGTGGCGATGTTTATTTTATTTTTAGAGTAAGATTTTAGGAGAAATCTAAGATTTTGCAGTAATATTTCGATCAATTAATTGCAGTAATTATCAATGACTGTACCAGACGCCTTGATTGGCGTAACAATCAATGGAATCCAGCCCCATATGAATCAATAAACCGATGCCCGGCAAGCGTGTACCTTTAAACAAAGTCATAAGACTGTAAAGGCCGATGGGCACAATTCCGTGCAAGGGATGGAAATTAATACTACAACGGTAAGGATCATAAATCGGCGTTGCCAATAAATGGTCCAGATCCACTAATAAGGTCAGTGTCAGCAAGAACCAGGTTTTTTGCCAGTGTTGTCGAAAAAATATAATTGCAGTCAAAAAGGGAATCAGGAAATGCAGAAACAGGTGAAAAATAATTTTATACCTTGTTGAATCAAGTAGAGGGTATGGTAAAACAATCCACGGCTCAGGGGAGCGCAGATTGGCTATCGGCTGGCGCTTGCTCCCGGTCAGACAATCCATAATCTCTTTTCACTTCAGCAATACGCAATCGATACTGAGAAAAAATACCGTTACGCCCTTCCCGCTGAGCATATCGGTGGGCCTCAATATTACGCCAATCCTCAATCGCTTTTTCGTCACGCCAAAAGGACAAGGATACAAATTTACCGGGTTGGTTGACACTTTCAAATCGATCAATTGAAATAAAGCCATCGATTTTTTCTACTTCATCTTTTAGCCTGGTTGCCAGTGCGAAATAATCAGTTACTCTATCGGCGTGTGGCTCCAGTTCAAATATTACGACAATCATAGTGTCTCCTAAATGCTTTACTATTATAGTCAATCAGGCGTGATGTTCTGAGTTAGCGTAATTTTTTGTAGCTTCAGATACAAGCATGAGCGATGTTGCTGATTCCGTTTTTACATTAATCGGCTGTTTTTTCCCTATTCGCCTGCTGACCCTGGATCTGGTGAGTGTAAGGGGTGGAAAGTGAAATACCATAGTGTTGTGACATGGCATAAAATTCGGCCAGCATTAATTGGCGGGTACGTAAAAGTGTTTGGATATTTTTGGTGTAATAAAACACCAGCCACTCCACTGCGTGGTCCCCTGTGTCCTGAATGCCAATTTCCAGTCCGTGCTGCGCTTCAATTTCCAGCCCCTCGTTTACACCTTTGTTAAAAGCATCCTGAAACATTTTATGAACATCCTCTGCCGGGGTTTCGTAACTGATTTTAAAAATCAGCTTTTCACGCAGACCCCGGGCTGAGGCAAATTTAGATAGATTATGGATGGTGAAATTACGTAGCAGCGCATTGCGCACCATAATGCGGTGATTGTCGGCCAGATTTAAAATTTCAGTGTGAAATAGTTTGGTTTTGTAAACCTTGCCATAAATCTGATCACCGTCATGCAACTCAATAATATCGCCTTCTTCAAGCATGTCACTATTTAAGATAATCAAGCCGCTGAAAATATCCGGTGCCCAGGTACTTTGCGTTAAGGCGAGAAAAACACCGATAAAACCAATCACCCCACCAGCCTCCAACAGTGACTCAAATCCTAGCAGGCGGACAATTGAGATAACCGCAACAATGCTGATTAGCACGTTACTTAATATACTGAGTGAACGTGTCTGGTAGGTTTTTATCAGCCGTTGTTTGCCCTCCACCTCGCGTTTAGTACCGTAATTTTTTAGAATAAAATAATTGCCCAGATAAATCATCAAATAGGCCACGTATATTATGGTCAGAATAGCCAGGATCGTAAGCGCAGGGCCTTTTTCAATGACAGGCTTATACCAGTAATAGTAGCCAAAAGCGATGATGGTGAGGATATTAATACTGCGCAGAAGCATCAGCCACAACGTGTAGCGATGGTGTTTACGGTCAATTTTACAAATTCGTGAGAGAATCCATTTGGCACTGAGCAGCAATAGGATATTGATCGCAAGCACTGCATAGGCAATCGGACCAAGGTTTAAAAAAATGCGTATAAATTCCTGCATTAAGCTTCCTCAGAGATGGCATGTGGATGTCAAAAAAGAGAGCAAAGCGGTTCTATTAATTATATAAAAGTGCCTCAATCGCCGGAACAATAACATACCTGTCGTCTAGTGCATGATATAAACTACACTCGCTGTCCTGTATAGCTTGATCGTGGCTTTTGGCAACCATTGCCGATTTTAATTGTCCATTCATATCAGGGTCTTGCTCAGGCAATTGACAGACTTTTCTGATGTCCAACCAGCGTATTAGGAGTTATTATATGGTCAAGATTATCTCCACCATGCTAATCGCATTGTCGATTAGCGCACCACAGGTAGCACTGTCGCAAGCAAATAAATTGAGCTTTTTTGTAACAAGTGTTGGACTTGGCAAGGGCGCAGATTTAGGCGGTTTGGCTGGTGCTGATGCACATTGTTCGCGTCTTGCCACTGCCGCAGGAGCGGGTCAGCGTAGCTGGAAGGCTTATTTGAGTGTTGTGGCTTTAGCGGGACAGGCACAGGTGAATGCACGTGATCGAATTGGTACGGGTCCCTGGCACAACGCCAACGGCGTGTTGGTTGCGCATAATGTTGATGATCTGCACAGTGACAAAAACAAGCTCAATAAAGAAAATTCAATCAGCGAAACAGGTGCTGTCATTAAGGGTCGCGGTGATCAACCCAATCGGCATGATATGCTAACGGGTTCTTTACTGGATGGATCGGCCTCAACCTCTAAAGTTGACACCACCTGCAATAACTGGAGCAGCAGCAGTGGTGAAGGCAGTGCTTTGCTGGGACACCATGATCGCCAGGGCGGTAATGATCGTACCTCCTGGAATTCGGCACATGATTCATTAGGTTGTAGCCAGAAAAATTTGCAAGGTACGGGTGGCGATGGGCTTTTTTATTGTTTTGCTGCAGACTGAATTACTATAAAATAAATAATACAAGTGTTGAGATTAATTAGCTTCTGTAGTAAAAAAATACACATAGTCACTGCCAGGTTTATCATTTATGTCCGTAAAAAAGGAGTTGCATCTGACTGTTACTGCGGCGGATAAAGTTGCCGTGGATTTGCTTTCGGTCAGTCTTGGGATTTCCCGCCAAAAAACCAAACAAGCGATGCAAAAAGGTTGCATCTGGTTGGAGCAGGGTCAGGCTGACAAGCGAACAATACAACGGCTGCGCCGCGCAAAGAAAGCACTTGCAACGGGATCAACACTGCATTGTTACTATGACGAGACAATTTTAAATATCGACCCGATTCCGGCAGAGCTAATCAGTGACAGCGGTGACTACAGCGTTTGGAATAAGCCCCGATTTATGCGCTCACAAGGCTCTAAATGGGCAGACCACTGCACGCTTTACCGATGGTCAGAAATGCATCTGCGACCCGAGCGCCCTGCATTTATTGTGCACCGCCTGGATCGGGCTGCCAGTGGATTGATCTTGCTTGCGCATAAGAAAAAAACTGCAGCCGAGCTTAGCAAACTATTTCACGACAGACAGATTGAAAAGCGCTACCGGGTTACAGTTGTTGGTGATTTCTCTACAAATAGGGTAGAAGGTGAGGCGGTAAAAACGCTCTCAGCTAACCTCGATAGCAAAACAGCACTAAGCCATATCCGGTTTATTGCTTATAATCCACAGAGCAATGAATCTGAACTTGAAGTACAAATTGAAACCGGACGCAAGCATCAGATTCGCAGGCATTTGTCAGGTTTTGGTTTTCCTGTGGTTGGGGATCGTTTGTATGGTGATTCAGACGGCACATCCGATCTTAAACTGAAGGCGGTTTTTTTGGCTTTTAGTTGTCCACTTAGTGGGCAATGGCAGGAGTTCAGGCTGTAGACTTGAAATTGTGATGCTTGATTGAACCAACAATATTAAAGATCATATTTTGTCTTCAAACAGTTGAAAAGGCTGCTATTTATATCTGTACGTTGAGTGCCTGTCCCTGAATAGCCACAGTAAAATCTCGCCGTTCAAGCTTTTGTGATGAGCCTGAGCAGCCACCTCCTGTCCTCGAAACTTCTGGAACCAACTATTTCTACACTATCTGATATGATACGGGAGAAAATAACCTTCAGGAATTAACGTATGGACTGGAAACAGATTCTCAGTTGTTATTACAAACATTTTATAGGTGATAAGCTCGCATATATTCACACAAGATTGAGACCCACCATATACAGTCACTTTCGGAGGATGGAAGTGATACCGTTGCTAACGTAATAGCTCTATGTCCAAACCATCACCGTGAGGCCCATTTTGGCAAAAATACGGGGCAGTTTAAACAGTCATTACTTAAGCGCGTTGAAAAGCTGAACAAGTCAATGCAGCCGACTGGCTAACATTGAGATGTTAGACGAAAAGAGAGATAGATAATGCCAGTAATAAGCAGGTTTCTCGGAATTGTTATCGCCATGTATTGGAACGATCACTCGCCGCCGCATTTTCACGCAAAATACGGTGAATATGAAATAACTGTAGATATACGTACGGGTGTAGTGGCAGGGAAATTTCCGAAAAGAGCATTACGTCATGTTATGGAATGGTACGAATTGCACAAAGATGAATTGCTCAAAGATTGGGATCTCTGTCGAAACCAACAAATGCCGAATTCAATTGAACCCTTGGAGTAGTGATTATGTTTCTGCATGTAACTAGCGCCGAATATATGGAAGATTATAAGGTCGAAGTATCATTCAATAATGGAAGAATAGGAGTTGCCGATTTATCGGATGCATTGCGAGGACCTATATTTGAGTCATTGAGAGAAAAAACCAAATTTGCGCAATTCAAAGTTGATGAAGAGCTTGAAACGATATGTTGGCCAAATGGTGCAGACCTGGCACCGGAGTACATATATTTCAAAGCATTCAAGGATGAGCCAGAGTTACAGGCGCAGTTTAAGAGGTGGGGCTACATCACCTGACAGGCGTATAAGTGTCAAGTATCATAATAGCGTTTTAACATTTCTCTGTTACCCAACTCCTCATATCTTACAACCAAAAAAATTGTATATAATCCTGAAAATTGGCACAAAACTGAGTCTAAAATTATTAAAATAAAGCATGTATATGATACTTAGCCCTTATTTCTATTTTCCCTGAACTCAACAAGGCGCTGAGCGCAATGTTAGCACCCTATCAAGTCTGCCAACTTTGTTTATAACATCGTCAGCAAGCCAGACTTTAATTAAGGATTGATAGGGCATATCCCGCTTGTTTGCTTCTATCTTTATGCTATCTAATAAACTCTATCTGGCAGCCGCAGTGAAATCGTTATGGTTGAAGGTTTTAAGCTTGATAAAGAAACTGATTCTGCGCGCTTCCAGTCTACATAATCAGTGGAATCATGCTTTTCCCAGAAAGCTCGTTCTTCGGTTTCATTTTTAAATTTAGGTGGCTTTTTAGCTTTGCTCATAAATTACCCTCTCTTTACGGTGCATATCACGAGCTGAAATCACTCTAATTAACCTATCCTCAAAGCGTAAGGTAAATGTTATATGCAACAGACGGACACCGTCAGTTTTACCCAATGCATGATAACGAGGTTCCATCTGGTTATGCTTATCGTCGGTCAGTATCAGCAATCGCTGGTTAAAAATTCCAGTTCAGCTTCAAACTGGCTAATTGCGTATTTTTCTACACTTTTCCGCTTGTTTCCTGCATCCCAGTTAAATCCACTTATTTGTGCCCAGTTGATCATTAAAGTATATTGCCATCATATACAAACGGTGCAAGTTGTTGTGCTAATAAATACAAAAAGACATGCCCGAAAAATGTCCGAATTCTGACCTTCACATCTCCGCTTAATTCGTTATTCTACTTGTTATCTGCACAAATCGGGAGAATCCAGCAGTGCAAAACTGGAGATGACAATTACCAGTGCCTGCCCCTGAACGTTCTGAACGTTGCATCAAAACAAGTATGCGGGATTTTTATTTATGGGGATATATTATGATGTACTATCTGGGAGATCAATATTCTGAGTTAATTGTATGAAGAGAAATTCAACAGTACGCTAGGAGTCATCGTCATTCGAAGAAAATATTCAGCGTGGAATACTCTGGATCGTTCTAACCAAGAATAACAATCGAAAAATCCAATTAATTTATACATAAATCTATAGATGAAAAAAGTGATGATTGAATACCGCTATGTAATGGTTCTTATAAATGTTCAGGGGAAACTTCTGCAACTTCCGTATCATGTATTTAATACAGAAGTATTTGCAAAGCTTAGAGATCACGCAGTTCTTGGAGTTTATAAATATGATGTTAATAAACGTTTGATATTTAATGATTCTATAGAAAGGGCACTCCCTTACAATAATTATTCGAGATATGAGCCTTTGCGAACTTTGGAGCCTACACAAAAAATATGGAGATATATTGATCTATATAAATTTGAGCATCTCATAAACAGCTCTTCAATATATTTTACTAGGATTGACAGATTTAAAGATAAATTGGAGGGGATGTCCCCTGAAAGCTGTAAGAAAATGATTTTGGAAAGTACAGAAGATTTTGTTGAAGGGAAAGTCCAGCAAATAAAGTTATATGAAGAGAGAATGGAGAAAAATAGAAAATCTAGCTTTGTATGTTGCTGGCATATAAATGATGAATTTAATCCAGCAATGCGCGAATTGTTCAGCAATAATTCTTTAGATTCTATTGTAATTGAAACCAGTGTAGCTCAACTAAATGCCGTTACATACACTTGCCCTGTTCCTATTTTGTTTGCTCCGATTAGATATTTTGATGATCCATTTTATAATCAGGAATCGTATTGGTTTCCGACACTATTTAAACGCCGTTGCTTTGAGAGTGAACAGGAATACAGGAGTGCTTTGTATATTGATGCAGAGAAGGAGCACGATCACATTAATGTTAGTATTAGTTTAAAGATTCTTTTGACTAGCGTCTATATTAATTCAGGCTCAAGTGTTGCGTATAAGAAAAAAATTAAAAATATGTTAAAACAAAAAAACCTAGACATTAGTATACTTAAGGAAAGATAAAATTGATAGTCACGAAGAGATGACAGCTCCTATTTGAGGTTAAAATATAGTAGACAGGCAGTGCTAGGTTATCCACTATGTTTAATAAAATTAATTAGCTATGTAAATAGATCGTTTTTTTGAGAGTGCCTGCCCTCGAACAGCCGTGGCGTAAAATATGGCAATGAACAGAGTCTGTATGCCTGCATGAAAAATAGCCTACGAACGGGATAGATAATCTGAAACAGACACAGCAGTGGATGGAAATTCCCTTAATAATTTTTTGTCTTGTGTAATCAGGCTTGTCTCAAAGTGAAGGGCGAGGGCAATAAACTCACAGTCATAGGATGAACAGTTACTTTTATTTATTAGAGTGAGCACTTGTGATGAGGAAACGTCATATTCCTTTTGGAATATAATAGTCTCAGCTGCTTCTTGAAGCTGCATTGCTTTTTCCAGGGTGATAGTCTTATTTCTAATATAAAGTGCCAGGACATTTCGAAACTCGCTTTTCCAAAGAACCGGCGCTATCCAAAAAGAATCAATTTTAAAAAGATTTTCAACTGAATTTGTATATTCTGTGGGCAACAGGAGGTAAGAAATGATATTTGTATCAGCAACAATCACGGCCGGCCTCTATTGATGGCTTTTTCGATGTCTTCTGCGCTAATGCTGGCAGGTTTTACCTGCGCACGGATAGCCCGAATTGTGCTGAGCCGCTCCTCCGGGTTCATTTGTTTTGGTAGCAGAGAGCGTTTAAGGCAAACAATAACCTCGCTATTAATACTTCTATGGTGCAATTTTGCGGTGTTCCTAAGCTCACTGTAGAGGTCATCCGGGATGTTTTTTATGGTTAAGGCGGGCATCTCTCAAGTCTCCATAATACAAATATAGTTGCATTATGGTTGCAAAATGCACTACAGTCAAACGACTAGTTCCTCAACCAAGGCCGTGTGTTGCTACTGTGATTCAGAACGCATGGATTTCCTATTAAATTCATTTTTTTACAAAATTTTTGTCGGTTATTAATTAGTTTTAAATAATTAAAGCTCACTTGATCGAAACACCATCATCTTATTCACCTGCATATCCCGCAGAGTATGGGGGATACCGCCAACACCCAACCCAGATTCTTGCAACCCGGCAAATGGCATCCAGTCAACACGAAAAGCTGTATGGTCATTCACCATCACTGCAGATGCATTGAGTCGTTTGCCGGCGCGAAAAGCGGTATCAATATTTTGTGTGAATACAGCTGCCTGAAAGGCATAGGGCAAACTGTTTGCTTGCGTCACGGCCTGGTCCAACTGCGCGTAAGCATAGACGGCTATTACCGGCCCAAAGATTTCCTCTGTACTTACCCTGCAGTTTTCGGGTGGATTGAACAAGACAGTTGCCTCATAGCAAGTTTCACCACTTCGTTTACCGCCACAAATCAGTTCAGTTCCTGCCTCAATAGCTTCTTTGACCCATTGATCGACACGTTCAACTTCGGCGGGCCGGATTAGTGGGCCTATCTCAGTTTCTGACAATGTCGGATCGCCGAGAACCAGATTTTCCGCCGCCTTGGCCAGTTCTGCGCACACCTGTCTGGCTATTGACTCATGTACAAAGATTCGTTGCACGGAAACACAGACCTGTCCCGCATGGTAAAACCCCCCTTTTGCAAGCAAGGGTATCATGCTGTCGAGTTGCGCATCCGCTTCTACGATTACGGGTGCCGCACCTCCGTGTTCCAGAGCGCAGCGGGTGCCGGGGGCCAGGCTTGATCGCAATTGCCAGCCAACTCGCGCGCTGCCTATAAAGGACAAAAATCCCACTCTATGGTCAGAAACCAGTTTTCCCGCTACTTGGTTATCTTCGGTGAGTAGTGCCTGGGCCCAGGCATCTGGCAGACCCGCTTCACGCAATAGTCTAATGAATCGCAGACAGGAAAGCGGTGTGTCCGGGGCTGGTTTTACAATAACCGGACAGCCCGCAGCGACTGCCGGGGCAACCTGGTGGACAATGAGGTTCAGGGGGTGATTAAACGCGCTGACGGCCACCACCACCCCGATGGGTTCTTGCAGGGTAAAAGCCACTCGTCCTGCGGAAGCGGCATTGATTCCCATAGGTATGACTTCTCCCGTGTCGTTACGAAGGGCATCAATGCACAGTTTTACTCCGTCAATAGCCCGAATCACCTCGACCCGCGAATCAAGCAAGGGTTTGCCACCCTCCCGTGCCGCTTCCAGAGCCAAGTCCTCAATTCGCTCTTGCATCAGTTGTACAGTTTTTGTAAGCACCTGAATTCGCTGATCAAGAGGCAGCCAGCTTTCCCGGTTTTGATATAAGTTATAAGCGCTAGCCAGTGCTTGCTCTACAGCTACGGCCCCAACCAGATCAACTTTGGCTAAAGGGCTGAGATCATAGGGGTTATTGACGGCCAGAGTAGTGGTTGGTTTTATATCAGCTGCAATCAGGTGAGAAAAATGTTCTACCTTGGACATATGTCCTCCTTTGTTGCTAAAAATTGTTCGCGTGCAAAATATCAAACATTATAGCTCTGCGTTGCACACTGGACGCTGGGCCTGCAAACAGGGTATGGGAATGCTATTGAAGATAGTTCTAAGCAAATGTATCCGAGTATAGACTAAATACCTCGCAGTTGGCATAATCCTGACTTGTCTTAAATCGGACAAACCAGTTCCCCCAGTTGTTTTGTCAGTTTCATATTTTCACTATAGTCCACCGGACAATCTACTACCACAACCGTATCGTCAGCTATGGCCTGATGCAGGATGGGTAGCAGTTGATCAGCGGCTTCCACCCTGTAGCCTTTAGCGCCGAAGCTCTCTGCGTATTTGACAAAATCCGGATTGCTAAAGTTGACAAACCCCGAACGGCCAAAACGTCGCTCCTGGTGCCACTTTATCAATCCATAACTGGCATCGCTCCAGATAAGAATAATCAGACTGAGACCCAGGCGCAGTGCCGTCTCGATCTCCTGTGAATTCATCATAAAACCGGCGTCACCCGTCACGGTCAGTGCCGTTCGTTCCGGGTAGGCGAGCTTTGCGGCCAGCGTGCCTGGCACACCTATGCCCATTGAAGCAAATCCATTTGAGACTATACAGGTATTGGGGCGTTCTGCCTGAAACATCCTCGCCATCCACATCTTGTGAGCGCCTACGTCTGAGATCACGATATCATCTGGCATCAGCGCCTGGCGCAAGTCCCACATAATCTTTTGTGGTTTGAGTGGAAAATTCGTATCCTCGGCAAATTCTCTAATACTACTCTGAATGGTTTGTCGCAAATTTTGCGCATGATTTGTCGATTGAGGTCGTGCCTGTTCTGCAATCTTTTTCAGTCCAGCGACGAGCGAGCCAATCACCCCGACTGTGGGCAGGTAGTGTTCGTCAACTTCAGCAGGGGCTGCATTGATGTGTATGATTTTACGGTTCTTGTCTTTGTGCCAGAGGTGTGGATGGTATTCCACAATATCATAGCCTACACAGATGATGACATCGGCGCGGTCAAATCCGCAGGAAACGTAGTCGGTTGCGGCCAATCCCACGGCACCGAGCGAAAGTTCGTGCGAACTGGGAATAACCCCTTTTGCCATAAAGGTCGTAGCTACCGGAATATTCAGAGTCTGTGCAAAATCAACCAGTGCGGCTGCGCCCTGGTTGCGTATTACCCCATTACCCGCCATGATGATCGGAGTTTGGGCCTTCGAGATGATTCCGGCGGCTTGCTCAATTTTCTCCTTGGGTGGAACCGGATGTGCGGGTCTGAGTACTTTTAGGGGTAATTTATCGACCACTTCCTGGGCCGCAATATTTTCCGGGTAATCGATAAAACTACAGCCAGGGGGCTCAGCTTCTGCAACCTTAAAAGCCTTGGCGACTATTTCAGGGATGATTTGTGGTTCCCGGATTTGAGTTGAATATTTGGAGATTGGAGTAAACAAATTCACCAGATCCAGGATCTGGTGGCTCTCTTTATGTAACCTGTGGGTAGAGCCTTGTCCGGCTATGGCCACAATCGGCGCCCGATCCATATTGGCATCAGCGACACCTGTAATCAGGTTGGTTGCACCGGGACCCAGCGTCGCCAAACAAACGCCGGCTTTGCCGGTAAGACGACCATAAACATCCGCCATAAAGGCGGCGCCCTGCTCATGACGGGTGGTAATAAAATGGATTGAGCTGCTGAGCAGCGCGTCCATTACGTCCAGATTTTCCTCGCCGGGGATGCCGAAAATGTATTCGACGCCTTCATTTTCCAGACAGCGGATAAAAAGTTCTGCGGATTTCATGGTTTTCTCTACGGTTATGGGGTTGATTAAGCCTAATCAATAATTAAAACCAGGAAAATCAGTAAATGCCGGCAATAGAACTACGGTTTGCCGAAATCGACGGGAGAAACAGGGTTGCTTATCTCGGTTATTACGAATATCAATGGTGGTGCGTGGACACTATACTGACGATTGAAAATAAAATGTATCTTCTGCAGGATCTGTCTTTAGAAGATCAAGAGGAGTTGAGTCATGAGCAGCAAACCGGAAACCGTCTATGTCATTGATGACGAGCAGGATGTTCGTGATGCCTTGCAAATGCTACTCAAATCTATTGGACTTACAGTAGAAACTTTTAGCTCTGCCATCAAATTTCTCGATCAGTACCAACTGGACTGGCCCGGTTGCATTGTGGTGGATATACGTATGCCTGGAATGAGCGGCATTGAATTGCAGGAAAAACTAAATACCCTGGGTGCTCCAATCCCGTTAATTATCATCTCAGGCCATGCCGATGTGCCAACTGCGGTACGGGTCATTCAGGAGGGTGCGGTGGATCTGATTGAAAAGCCTTTCAGCGATCAGCTCTTATTGGATAAGGTGCAAACGGCGATCAATCGGGATCATGAGCAAAGGCAAACCTATATCGAGCATAAGCAGGTTCAAAATTGTTATAACTCACTAACCCCACGGGAGAAGGAGGTTATGAACGAGGTTGCTACCGGGAAAATGAATAAGGTAATTGCTTATGAGCTTGACATAACTACGCGTACTGTCGGTAGCTGTCAAGCTATCTGTCGCCTCAAGCTATAAAATCAGGCCACTTTTTTCACACGACTACCCTCCTTAACTTCAGTACTATTTACGGGGTTTAAAAATTCCTTTGTTTTTGGTGACCAGTTACGAGTTTCACCACTCCAACGCTCTGGATTTTCAGCTCTAGCAGCTTCATAGACTTCTTTTCTCTGCTTTAGAATCCCTGCATCCAAACCTGCATGACGCTGCGCCGGAGTAACAAATTTAATCGCACTATGGCGATGTTGATGGTTGTACCAAGCAACAAAACTTCCTACCCATATACGCGCTTCTTCAAGATCAGAAAAGGGCTGCTCAGGGTATTCATGGCAGTATTTCATTGTTCTGAATAAAGATTCGGAGTATGGATTATCGTTGCTCACTGATGGCCGGGAAAACGAGGGTACAACGCCTAATTTCTGTAGCGTTGATAACATGGTCGCCCCCTTCATCGGCCCTCCGTTATCGGAATGTAATATCACCTGCTTAGGTTTGATTCGCTCACGTTGCGCGATGTCGATCATAATTTCAGAAGCCCGTTCACTGCTTTCATGTTCATACACCTGCCAACCAACGATCTTGCGGCTAAAGATATCCATAAACAGGTATAGATAAAAGAACATACCCTTGATGGATTGTGGTAAATAAGTAATATCCCAACTGTACAGTTGATTGGGTCCATCAGCGGTTAATGGTTCAGGTTTCTTAATTTTGGTTGAAGGTCGGCTGGCCTGACGGTGTTGCAGTAACTTCTCTTCACGCAAAACGCGATAAAAAGTCGACTCAGAGGCAATATACTGGCCTTGCTCCGCCAGTATGGGTACGATCTGGGTTGGCGCAAGATCAGCGAATTTCTCTGAGTTTATGACTTGCAGTAACTGCTCGCGTTCGCACTGAGAGAGTTTATTGGCCGGTACAAATTGATGCATGCTACGACCATCCGGGGCGAGTTCTCCTGGCTTGTGCCAACGCTGAAGAGTGCGCGGGCTGATACCGAGTATGTCACAGGCTTTGCGAAGTCTGGCGCCGGCTATAAGGGCTTCCTTGACCCACTTTAAAATGAGTTTGCGCTCTGGAAGCTGAATCATCCTTCCTTGTCCTCCCAGAGCGCCTGGAACTTTTTTTGCAATACCAATAAGGCAGCTGCTTCAGCTAATGCCTTCTCCTTACGGTTCAATTCACTTTGCAGGTTTTTGTGGCTTGATTTAAGGTCACGAAGCTCAGCAAGATGAGGCGATGAAGAGGAGGCACCTGATTCAAAATCCTCTCGCCATTGTTTTAAATGATGGGAAAAAATACCTTTGTTACGACAATAGGCGTTGACTGCCTGTTCATCCATGGAATGTGTCGTCAATAATGCATCGAGTCGTTCGGCAGAGCCCCAGTTTGCGGGACTTTTAGAGGTACTATTGCCTTGTTTTACCTTGTTCTTATTTTTTGATGTCATCCAGTTTTTGAGTGTCCAGTGATTCATGTTTAATTCTTCGGCCACCGATATAACAGTACGGGAGCCACGGGAGTATGCTTTTTGCAATGCCTGTTGGCGAAAAGCGTCAGTATAATTTGTTTTCATATTCATCAATATCAACTATTTTCAAGTTGTGGGAATCGCTAATTTTCAGTGCGCCGGTTGTTGGCGCATGTCCAGTCGCCCTACGGGCTCCTTACCATGCGCCAACAACCGGCAATCCCACAATGTTAACCCCCAAACAATAAAGGTTAATAATAGAGGCGACAGATATCCTGACAGAGGGGGCTGTTGAGCTTCATCGCTCTCATGTTATGGAGAAAATGCAGGCTAGATCTGTGGCTGACATTGTCCGCTTTGAACAGATAATGCATCCTGACACATGATAGGGTGAAGGTGAAATCATTGTACTTCGAATGGCGGAAATAACACTTGGGAAACAATAATAGTACGTTTGATCCATCAACACTGCCAAAGTGCGACCGGCAGTTGGCAGCCACGCATACACACTCTGCCCAATCTCTGGATACTGCTGCAATTGTGCGATTAACACAGGCTATTTCCGGTGAATTGGTGAGGAGTACAATCGTTGAGCGGCTGCTACGAGTTGTACTTGAAAATACAGGTGTAGAACGAGTTCTCCTACTGCGCCCGGATAAAGGTGAATGGCAGCTGGAAGCTCACGGCGTAGTACAAGACGATGTTATAAGTGTCGTTCTGACTTCAGCTGAAAAGACTCAAGCTCTGTGGTCCCATAAAATTGTTGAGGCCGTCATCCATTCGCATAATTATCTCCTGATTAAAGATGTACAACAGGATAACAGTATCTCTGGTAATGCCTATATTTGTGAGCAAAAAATCCGCTCTGTATTATGTGTGCCTGTTCTCCAGCAACAAGAGTTGGCAGCAGTTCTTTACCTGGAAAACAAACTGCCACACAATTTAATTACCACCCAGTGTGTATCGTTAGTATTGACGCTGGCGACTCAGGCGGCAATTGCACTAAAAAATGCAAGTCTGCACAATGACGTTGTGAGACAAGTTAACCGACTCCGTCACGCAGAGACTGCATTGCGGGCAATAGCTTCTGAAACGGCATCAACAACGGGTGAAGATTTTTTCAATTCACTGGTACTTAATCTGGCGACATCATTAAACGTTCAGCGAGTGTTGGTTTCAGAGTGCATCGACGCAGGGGATCAACGTGTACGTACACTGGCCCATATAAAGCATGGAAAGCCGGCAGACAACGTTGAGTATAATCTGGCTGGAACGCCGTGCGAAGGCGTGATCCAGGGCAACTTCAGTTTTTTCCCGGAAAACCTGGAAAAACTCTATGCCAGGGAAAAAGGTTATGAATCATTTATGGGGGTGCCGGCACTGGATTTGTCTGGCCGAGTGCTAGGACATCTGGCGATTTTCTCTACCCATGATATGCATCAGCTGCCTCATGCCGAGGCCATTCTACGTATTTTTGCTACCCGTGTGGGAGTAGAGTTACATCGAAAACGCACGCAGAAAAAATTGCAAGACAGCGAGGAAAAATATCGTCTACTGGTGGAGAATCAGACAGATCTGATTGTGAAGATGGATGCCTTGGGTGATTTTCAGTTTATCAGTCCTTCCTATTGTGAACTATTCGCTCGTAGTGAGTCGGATCTCCAGGGTAGTGCTTTCCGCGAACAGATCAACACAGGCGATATGGAGCAGGTGAACAAGGCTTGGCAAGAACTGCTTTGTGAACCACATTCGGTGCAGTTTGAACATCGAGCGCTCACTGCAAGGGGTGAACGCTGGTTGAGCTGGTCACTCAGCGCGCTTAAGAATGCAGCCGGCACTATTGTCGAGATTGTCGGCTTGGGTCGTGACATCAGCAGCCGCCGCAAAGCAGAAGAGCAGGCGCGGCAGAATTTGCACACACTGGCGCATGTTGCTCGTGTGCATTCTATGGGTGAGATGGCATCCACACTGGCCCATGAGCTAAACCAGCCATTGACGGCCGTTCTAAGTTTTGCACAGGCCAGCCAGCGTGTCCTCAACAAAAATAACTTTGACAAAAAAGAAGTCAATTTTGCACTGGAACGCATTGCGGTGAATGCAAAACGTGCAGGTGACATCATTAGTCATATGCGTGGGTTTATTCGCAAAGAAGAACCGCATACCGAATACACAAATATTAATCAACTCATTAACACAGCTATGGAGCTGATTCATTCAGAGCTGCAATACCTTGGAATTGATGTTGAGTTGAATTTTCAGGAATCTATGCCGGACGTATCCGTTGACCCAGTGCAGATCCAGCAAGTCATTTTAAATCTTGTACGTAACAGTATGGAGGCTATAGACGCCTATGGCGACTGTGAGCGACGTATTATTATCGAAACCGGGATGAAACGGCCAGGGGGTGTCGAGGTTACCATCACCGACACAGGTCCTGGACTGGATGCTGAAATTCGGGAAAGAATTTTTACCAGCTTTGTTACCACAAAGGAGGAGGGAATGGGAATTGGCCTGTCTATCTGTAAATCGATAGTGGAAGCACATGGCGGTGAGCTGGTTACTGGTCAAAGTTCTGGTGGTGCGGTGTTCAGTTTTGTTTTGGCAACAGGAGACGGTTATGCGAATACCAAACAATAGAGTAGAACCCATGAGTCAGGTTGAATGTCGTTTGGCCGAAATGGGACTGGTCCTGAAACCTGCAAAAAAGCCCGTTGCAAACTACCAGGGAACAAAACAATGTGGGAGTATGCTGTTTGTTTCAGGACGTGTCAGTGAGAGAAGAGGGCGGGTCGATAGCGATGTGTACCAGAATGAGGCCAGACTTGCAGCCAGGGATACCATGTTGGACCTACTCGCCATCATCAAAGCAGATATAGGAAACCTCGATAGGATATGCTCAATCCTGAAACTGCGGGGTTTTGTAAATTCAATTACAACATTCAATGCGCTACCACAGATAATTGATGGCGCATCGGATTTGTTGATTGCCCTCTATGGCGAATCAGGAAAACACGCCCGAACTGCAACGGGTGCGGCGCAGTTGCCTTACGGAGCGACGATACAGTTGGATATGGTGGTGGAGCTGAAGAGCTAAGGCCAAATAAGATCACCAGGGCGACATTCATGAATCGAATAAAATTGCTTGTTAACTTTATCGATTCAATTATTGTGACACCCTGGTGGGATCAATTTTTTACGACTGGGATTTATTTAAAACCCGTTTTACACGGGCAGGTTTGATAGGAGGAAATAACTCATTCATAGCCTGGGTTCGGCCTCCATCCTTAACCTGTCTGCAATGGAAGCGCTGCAATTGCCTGGGTTCCTGTACACCACAGGAATGCGCGATCACACCCACCTCATAGGCCATATTACTTACACAATTAGCCACTCTTTCTGACTTGACCATGGGATTCAGACCTTTCTGCAGTCTTGCATTATGCGTGGTTATGCCAGTTGGGCAGGTATTCTTGTTACATTGCAAAGCCTGTATGCAGCCAAGTGAGAAAAGGAAAGCCCGCGCCGAAACGACAAAATCTGCACCCATGCAAAGAGCCCAGGCTACATCAGCAGGATTAACCAACTTTCCTGAGGCGATCACCTTAATTCTGCTTTTAAGTCCATACGAGTTCAACATATCCACCAACAGTGGAAGACTCTCCTTGATACTCAAACCCATATAATCCATCAGGCTTGTTGGTGCCGCACCTGTGCCACCGTCACTGCTGTCAACGGTAATAAAATCAGGTGCTGAAGCAAGGCCACGTTGCCTGATGGATTCGAACAGAGTATCCAGCCAGCCATAGGCCCCAATCACACACTTGAATCCAACAGGCTTGCCAGTAATCTCCCGGGTATGACAAAGCATATCCAGCAACTCTTCTACATTATTGATTTCGGGATGGCGATTGGGACTGATGGAATCCTTACCCCGCGCTATACCTCGGATGCGGGAGATCTCTTCGCTGACTTTATTGCCGGGTAGTATGCCACCTTTGCCAGGCTTGGCTCCCTGTGAAAGTTTGAGTTCAAACATTTTGACCTGTTTGTGCGCCGCCACTTCACGCAGTTTTTCGTCACTTAGCTTTCCTGTGTTATCACGTACACCATACTTGGCTGTACCTACCTGAAACACCAGATCACAGCCACCCTCCAGATGATACGGTGAGAGGCCGCCTTCACCTGTGTTCATCCAGCACCCTGCAAGCCTGGCGCCGGTTGAAAGTGCCTGCACTGCTGGTTTTGAGATTGCACCAAAGCTCATTCCCGAGATATTAAACAGGGAACTGCTACTGTAGGGGTTGGGGCAATCGGCGCCTATAGTTACCTGACCCGTCGGTGTGGCATCTACACCCAGAGTGGGAAAAGGGCAGTTTACAAACAGCACAGCACCACTATGGTGAATATCCCGGGTGGAGCCGAATGCGCTGGTGGTATCGAGGTTCTTTGCTGCACGGTAGACCCAATTCCTTTGTGCTCGATTGAAGGGCATTTCTTCGCGGTCCATAGCGAAAAAATATTGCCTGAAGAAGCCTCCAAGATGTTCAAACAAGTAGCGGAAATGGGCTATTACCGGATAGTTTCTGCGTAGCGCCTGCCGGGTCTGACTGATGTCAGCAATATAGATCACAATGACTGCCAATACGGCAAGCCCTATAGCCGTAACAAAAACATAAGAGAGCGCGGATAGTACTGAATAGATAAAACTCATAGTTTCCTGTGACATCATGGTCGGTTTCCTCTAGTTTGTTGGAAGTTTCTGGAAATGCTTTATGCTGTGCCCTAAGGGACGGAGTACTAATACATCTGAAACAAAAAATCGTCTCAGAGTGGCTTGCAAATCGAAGTCGCTTGATTGCCTGAATGCACTTTCTGCTGCTTGTGCAAGGTTGTGACCAGCGATCAGATATTGCAGAAAACCGGCATCAACAGGATCAAGATTATGCAGCTCGACTTCTAACTGCGGGCGTGTTACAAGAACTGATTCGCCACCCTCTGACAGTTTAATGGGTTGACTACCCTCGTTTCCTTCCTGATTGCGCTTCCAGATTTTAAAGATGGGATAAGACGAGCACAGCAGTTGACTGCCGGTCTGAAGAACAAAGTGGAGTTGAGATATTTTGTTGGGTGGCAGCCCCAGCAAAGCCTGAGGGTTAAAGCGCCTGGAATCGGCTGCATGAAAAACCTGGTGATAGGCCCACTCCAGTCTTGCTATATCAGATAGATATGGCAATTCCGACACTGATTTAAAATTGCTCAAAAAAATGGGTAATTCACTGCCAAGCTGATGTAAATTACCCTGGCGTGGCGGGTGGTGGCGCAAAAACCTGTCCGTCATAAAATCGAAAAACTGTTTGCCAACCAACCGTTCTACCACGTTATAGATGTCTGACAGAACATCCCTGACAGAGATCCAGAAATTGTTCCTGTAGACTTGAAACAGACGCTCTGCCGGTAAAACTCCATCCAGGATTACGCCGTCCAGTTGATTTAACTCGTTATTCCAGAGATCAGCTGCAAATCCGTGTTGTAGTTTAGTTAAGGCGTCCAACACAGGCTTCCAGGTAGGAATTTGCAATTGTCGCTTCTGACAATAATTTTTCCAGTGTGGGTAGATCTGAGTCCCATTCAATCAGCGTTGGTTTTATACCAAACAGATACAGTGCCTGAACGTATAGATCCCACACTGCATCGCAAACTGGCGAGGCGTGATCATCAATCAATAATGTCCCATCGGGGAATACTTTTTCCGTGTGTCCTGCCAGATGAATTTCTGCTACTTGCTCAGCTGTGATAGCTTGTAAGTAGTGCAGTGGATCAAAACCCAGATTAAATGCACTGACGAAAATATTGTTTACATCGATTAACAAACCAGCTCCGGTACGCTGATTTATTTCATTGATAAACTCCCATTCGGGAATAACCGAATGTCGATAGCGCATATAGCCAGATGGGTTTTCGATAAGGATTTGTCTGCCAAGTACGTCCTGAACCTGGTTAACCCGTTCGCAGAAATGTTTAAGTGCCTCCTCGGTATAGGGTAGGGGCAACAGATCATTAAAATATACTTCACCAATAGAACTCCAGCTCAAATGCTCCGAGATTAAACCCGGTTCAACCTGTTCGACCAGACGCTTCAGTCGGGCGAGGTGGGTCTGGTTCAATGGGTCACGGGAACCCAGGGACAATCCGACGCCATGCAGGCTGACGGGATAGTCTCTGCGGGTATTTAACAGGTAGTGTATGGGCGCGCCACCATCACCGAAGAAATTTTCGGAATGAACTTCCAGCCAGGCGACTTGTGGGTGACTGCTTTGCAGTTCAATCATATGGGGTCCACGTAATCCGATTCCAGCAGCGTGTGGAATCGGTATCGCTGAAAACCGGCTGGTTTTTTGGATGTTGGATAAATTGCTCATAGTCATTTGTCAAAACATCGGGAAAAGTTTCAAACACGATCTGTGGTGTGATGAAGCGAGTCTGGAACTACGGCTGTAGCCACATCATTTCGCCAGAAATATTTCCTGATGAAATAGTCCAGTGACAGATTACCAGCTCCATGGAACAGTGGAACCAGTAACAATAGCCCCCAGTATTGATGATCCTTAATACCAATTTCATTCAGCGTAGGATAAGAGACTACAGCGATAATGTTAAAGACGAATAATACCAATGCGCTAAATCGCGTAGCCAAACCCAGAGCCAGTAATATGGGCATGGTGATTTCTACACCCGTGCCCAGGAAAGCCGCAAGTTCGATGGGTAATAGGGGGACAGCATACTCATATTCAAAAAGATAAAGCGTTGAATCCCAGTTTGCCAGTTTTGTGGTCCCGGCTTTCCAAAAAATGTTGGCGATCCAGAGACGGATTAAAAGATCACTCGCGGGGCTCACGTAATCAATAGCACTTACGCTTCGTTGTATCCAGAGATGTATAATATTAAGGTATTTCATCTTTGCTCTCCAATAAAAGCCGGGCTCATTGACGTACAATGACCCCGGATAAAATCAACTGACTGTAATGCTGCCTCCCGCGATTCGATCGCATGTACCCTTTGGGATAGTGATAAAAGCATCTGCCTGGCGATCGGATTTGGATGTACCGGCGCAGGAACTGCTTGCAGTTTGACAGTCATTCTTCCCTGCCTTGGCCACGCCATAACATTTTTCCATATCGGCTTTCGCCGCTATCGCCTCTCCGGCGGTAATCAGGCTGCCGGCTGAAAGTGCCAAAATGGCGGCAGTAACGATACTGCTTGTGGATTTATGCATAATGATTTGTCCTTATTAATTTATTGGTGATTTGCGTAGGGAAGGATTTCCCTGTCACGGCTCGTATTATGGTCAATCAATCTGCTGTGGGAAATTCGTTTAAATAACAGTGACTACTTCGGATAACCGTATGGTTCAGAACTTCATTTATACAGCATCCCTTGCGTTATATTTCATTCTAGTCCCTTGACTGGCACTCAATTTGAGTATTACTATTACAGTAATATTATTACTCATATAATTATTCAACAAGGACAATGACATGAAAGTTACAAGCAAAGGTCAAGTGACTATTCCATTGAAGGTTCGGGAAGACATGGGAATCAGGCCGTGTGAAACCGAGGTTGATTTTGTCCGCGATAATCAAGGGAGATGGTTTCTAAAAAAAGCCAGGCAAAATCTGACAAAAACGAGCCGATTCAGGGTTGCGCATAAGGTTGGTAAACTAACCATGTCCACCGATGAGATTCTTAGCTTAACCCGGAGTTAGAACGAGTCAATGGCTATAGTTTTGATTGATACTTGTGTAGTTACAGGTTTGGCAGACCCGGAAAGTGAGTGGTTTGAATGGTCCGCTGATACACTGGAAAAAATGGACGCAGATCACCGATTCGTTATTAACCCAATCATCTATGCAGAATGTTCCATAGGTTATGACACCATTGAAGAAACTGAAGCCTTAATAAACACGCTGGAATTCGAGGTTCTGCCATTGTCTCGCGAATCTTTGTTTCTGGCAGGGAAAGCGTTTTTAAAGTATCGAAGAAATAAAGGTTCAAGGTCCAGCGTATTACCTGATTTTTTTATCGGGGCTCATGCTGCGGTTGCAGGATTTAAACTCATGACAAGAGACAAGAGGCGGTTTGCTTCCTATTTTCCAACTATTGATCTGGTGATGCCGCGGCATTAGCGTGCCAGTTGGCTAAATTAAGCGCTCTTCTCCACTATGATAAAAGGCACACAAAAGAAATCTTGTATCTTCCTGGTCACTTTGTAACAGAAATATAGTGGACAGGTACTGCTAGGCTATCCACTATGTTTAATAAAATTAATTGGTTATGTAAATAGATCGGTCTTTTTGAGAGTGCCTGTCCTCGAACAGCTGAGAGGGTGCAGTTACTAAGGAGAACGGTGATTAACCGCCATTCAGAAAGCGCCAAAAGCCACAGACCAAGGCAATGAATGAAATGCACTATTGAAATGGACAATATCTGGAAACTGCTACTTGCTGGCGCAAGCATTTATCTCGTAATAATAGCTCTTGTTTATTACAGTCAGTCGAGCTTGATTTATCATCCGAATATGCCGGGAAAAAATCTCATTGCTACGCCAGAGCAAATTGGTCTTAACTATCAAAATGTACAACTAGTAACTGCGGATGGTGTTAATTTGCATGGCTGGTTTATTCCGAGTAGCCACGCAAAAGGAACTATAGTTTTTTTTCATGGCAATGCCGGTAACATATCTCACCGATTAGAGTCCATTGACGTATTTAACGGACTCGATCTCAATGTATTCATCATTGATTATCGAGGATACGGGCAAAGTGAAGGCAAAGTGACAGAAAAAGGAACCTACCGTGATGCAGAGGCTGCATGGAATTACCTGACCGAGACCCGAGGTATTAGCGCAAATAAAATCATCATCTTTGGTCGATCATTGGGTGCATCAATCGCTACGTGGCTGGCCAGCAAAAAGACACCCGCCGCATTGATTTTAGAATCCGGCTTTACCTCGATACCATCCATAGCAAAACGGATTTACCCCTACTTACCTGTACGCTGGCTAACGTACTTCAAATACGACACAAAGAACTATGTGAAGAACCTTTCCTGTCCTGTTCTCGTTGTGCATAGTAAGAATGATGAGATCATTCCATTCGATGAAGGTCTTGAACTATTTGAAGCCGCACCAAAAAACAAACAATTTTTGGAGATGCGTGGCGGGCATAATGACGGATTTTTGATTACCGGTTCAGCTTATATCGAAGGGCTTAGAACTTTTATCCACAATAAACTGCAATAACACAATGCCAATGCTGCAATTCCCGTGATTATATAGAGGGTAAGAGACCCCTCGAATCAATTTACTTGCAACGGGATTCGCTGTATGAAACACTTCATAATATGCTTAACTATTCAGAGCCGATTCATCGAGTCTTCCACGCACTTGCCGATCCAACGCGACTAGAGATGTTTGAGCAATTGTGTGGGGGTCCGGCGTCAGTGAGTGAATTGGCGAAGGAATTGCCAGTGTCGCTTCCAGCAGTATTGCAACACCTCGCGGTGCTGGAAGCGAATGGAATAGTTCATTCGGAGAAAGTCGGGCGTGTGCGGATTTGCCGGATTGAACCTGCCGTTATTCAAAAAACGAATGACTGGGTCGCTGAAAGGCGCGCCATGTGGGAGCGCAGCTTAGATCGGTTCGGGGACTTCCTGGCCGAAAGCAGTGACTGAACGAATGAGGAGAAATAAAGATGGGTGAACGTTCAGCCGAACACGCAATATTCAAGATCGAGCGAGTATATTCAGCACTTCCCAAACGGGTGTACCAAGCTGGGCAAATCCCGAAATGAAGGCACGATGGTATGGTCCAACCGACCAAGTGAACTCACTATTTCTCGACTACCGAATTGGAGGCCGTGAACATTTCATTGGCAAAATTCCGAACGGACGGGTTTTTGGTTACGAAGCAATCTTCCATGAAATCGTACCCGATCACCGTATTGTGTATAGCTACACAATGGACTTCGATAAGGTAAGGATTTCAGTGTCTCTGGTAACCGTAGAGATTACTGCTTCAGGCGACGACAGCGCGCAATTGCTGTTCACAGAGCAAGGGATATATCTCGATGGCGCCGACACTCCAGCCGACCGTGAGCAAGGTACTCGCATTATGTTAGAGGCACTGTCTACAGCACTCTCGGACTAAGATGGGTTCGCTCAAGCTTATCCAAACAGACCCATTCCGCAGCAACAATAATTTGAGGAGCTAACCATGAGAGAATTAGCGATTCTGACATTCGTTTCCTTAGACGGCGTCATGCAATCTCCCAAGCTGCCGGATGAAGACTTATCTGGTGGTTTCACTGAAGGTGGATGGGCCATCCATGTTGGGACAATGTCATGGAGAGCGTCACAGAGGTAGCTATGTCGCAACCTTATGACGTCTTGCTTGGAAGGACTACGTACACCGGTTCGCGCCAGGCTTCTAGGGTCTGAATCCCCGTTAGATAGTGCCACCAAATATGTGGTCAGTTCTCGGCCCATCGACAAGGTGTGGAAACCTACCATCAAGATTAGCGGCGATGTCCCGGCTGCGATTGATGCGTTAAAAGCGGAAGACGGTCCATTGTTGCAGGTACATGGTAGCCACGGTTTGATCCAGCTCCTACTCCAACATCGGCTTGTCGATGAGTATCGAATTTGGACATTTCCGATTGTTCTTGGCGCTGGCAAACGCCTATTTGTCCCAGTCAATCTAGAGTTACAGAGGTCGGAAGCGTTGAGTTCAGGCGCAACGATGAGCGTTTACCGAAATGCGTTTTAGATTCATGGTGTAGGCCCAGTCTAGTTCAAGGCAGACCTCTCGCTACGGAAGCAGATGGGTTTCACTCTGTAATCGGAAAAAATTTTCACACACACTGGGGCGCGAGTTGCCAGTCATTTATATAATTTGGGATCGACCCACAGCCGAACCTGAATGAGTACTCTCGGCCAGAAGCGGGCATTGTCCATGTTCAAAATATTCGCGGTAGATACCTCGATAAATTTCTATCAGGAAATCCAACTAGGGTCCAAAAATGGGCATAAGGCTAACGGCAATTGCGCGAGACAATTTTCACGATGTAATTGAACTAGAGCTCGAAGAGGCTCAAGAGAAGAATCTTCCATCAAACGTATATTCTATTGCTGAGTCCACGCTCTCTCCATTGTTCCACCCCAGGGCTGTTTGCGCTGACGGCAAAGTTGTAGGATTCGTGATGTACCAGTTCGGAGAAATTGGTGATTTCGATGAAGATGAATGCACTATATGGCGGTTCATGATAGATCGAAGATACCAAAATAGTGGTATTGGAAAAATTGCAATGGACCTTTTGTTAGAGGAAATCAAGGCACATAACCGTTGCAGTTTAATAGATATCTATTACGACCCGCAGAATATCGCAGCAAAGAAACTTTATTCCAGCTATGGATTCAAGATAGTTGGAGACAGAGATGATGGCGATCTTATAGCTGAGTTAAAGCTATAGCCAATTACCGTAATTACTGGGTCAATGTACGGGCGCAAACGTATTTATACCTGCGGGTGAAGGCGATTGGAGTTTTTCCAAAGTCTGCAATGGGCACAAAGTGTCGAGCAAGGTAGAAATCTGGCAAAGCACTATGACAGGCAATCCCGGCCAAAAGCAGATAACCAAATTATCTGCCTTTGAGTTTTTGCGCCTGGCTTAGTGTATTTTTGTAAAACTTACCTAACGCTTTGTCATTGGCTCGTCTTTCGCTGAGGCTGGCTGAATTAAATGCCTCTTCTCGAAGTAGCTTGAGATAATTACTTAAACGTCTTTGATCCAAGCTTCCAGATTCTATAGCGTTCCTAACCGCACAACCGGGTTCTGTTTGATGTTGGCAATCGCTGAACTTGCATTGTTCTGTATAAGCTTCAATATCCGAGAACGTCGTTGTAATCCCTACCTTACACTCTGCTAATTGAATTTCTCGCATTCCAGGCGTATCTAAAATTAACCCCCCTGCGCCTAATGCAATCAAAGAACGTCGCGTTGTGGTATGTCGGCCTTTGTCATCATCTTCTCGAATGACACCAGTACTTTGTCGTTGCTCACCCAGCAATGTATTAATCAGTGTTGATTTACCTACTCCTGAAGAACCTAAAACAACAATAGTGACTCCTTCTTTTATCCATGGCTCTAGTTTTTTAGTGGTTTCGGCATCCAGACAATTAATAGCTTCTACTATCAAAAAAGGATCGAGTCCTTGAGTCTGCTTAATAAAGCTTTCAGGCGTTTCCGATTGATCATTTTTACTCAACAATACAACAGGCTCTGCCCCAGATTCATTCACCAGGGACAAAAAACGTTCTATTCTATTCAGGCTAAATTCATCATTCATTGAAGACATGATAAATGCTGTATCAACATTTGCCGATATAAGCTGCCTCTTCAATTGACTACCGGCCGCCTTCCTTAAGAAACAAGTTTTGCGATCAAGCAGACGTAATAGTTGCTGCTGATCATCTAGCAATAGCCAGTCACCAACGACCATTTCTGGCATAGATGCTAATAAAGCGATACTGAAAACTCGTGTTTCTGTTGCAACAGTTATTTCAGATTTATACTGCTCAACAATGCGTGCCGGGACAGCCCTATCCCATTCATCTAAGGAGAGCTGTTGCTGAAAATAGGCATGCCAACCCAAGCCAGCAAGCGAAGTAAAATTTGCCATCATTCAATAATCCTGACAGAAAAATTGGAATGCTGCTTTGGAAGCGAATCTGACCGTATAAACCAAGTATACAGCTCAGCTAGCCCCGATATTGACTCTAATCATGTATGGAGTCAAAAATGTTAAATACACAATGTTTAGTTATACCTTGGAAAAATTCGCAGCGAGGATCAGATCTATATTTTTTTATTAATATTTAAGAGTTGGTTAATTTTTACCAACAAAACCTATCCGAAATCAAAGACCTGACCCCGATTTTCGTATATAGATGGACTTAACTTATAAATTTCATCATCTACTAAACCCCCTACCAAATAGTTTTAACGTGTTCGTATCTAATAATTTTATCATCAGCGGTGACCAATGGGACCGCCAGTTTCCTAGCGGTTGCTACAATAATACGGTCAGCTGGGTCTTTGTGAAACTTACCTGGTAACATAGTTGATTTAATGCTAATTTCATTATCAACAGGTATGAACCGGACGCCATCGATTTGTGAAACCTCATCAAACCAGCTTTCAATATCCATACTCAAGACTAGGCGGTCTTTTTCGATAAGCATGGAGGTTTCCCAAGCTGAAATGGAAGAAACAATAATTTCACTATCGCTGGATATTGCCTCATTAATAGCCCTGAGTGCGGTTGTTGAGAGTGACTTGTCACCACTCACCCACCAGATTAATACATGAGTGTCTATAACGACCACTATGCGATATCCCAGTCATCTTCAGCCACTGGGGTTGTTGCTGCTTCAAATTTAACAATCGTGCCTTTCAGTACGTGCAGAGGCTGCAAGTTATTTTGCCTCACTTTCCTGATTTCGAGCGTTGGTCTGCCGCGATCAGTTATGATTCTTGGTATACCGCTTTGTTCAATGTCCCTAAATACTTCAAGCGCATGAGCTTTCAATTCGGTTTTTGAAATTTGTTCCATAATTACTTACCACCAAGTGACTATTACATATAGTCATAGTAGCAAGATTAATGACTATATGTAATGATCACTTGGTTGTGGATTAGGGCAATCGGACAGAGTGCAATGGGGTCGGACCCATCCAACGTATTGAAAACAATAGAATACTGCGCATAAATCAACGGTGTATAAAGCTTAAACACGGGTTTTCAGCTACTTAAACACGGACTTAAGAATCACGTTGTTGGTATATGTTCTAACCCATCCGGGTCGGATCCACTCAACATATTGAATTCAATGGAACAAACCGTCAATATACGCAACTTATTCGACTTAAAAACCATTTTTCAGTACTAAAAACAACAATATAAGGTACATGATCATTTTCATTATCAGGCCGATCCAGACAGATAAAGACCTCGGTTTGATCTTACAGTGGCATTTTTAACCGTAAAATGGTCACTTTAAGGAAGAAAGGCACGGGTAATTGAGCGCTATTGGCGATGTAATCAATAGATTATATAGGTCCGGCCGTAATTATTGGCTCCTACTCCAACATCGGCTTGTCGATGAGTATCGAATTTGGACATTTTCGATTGTTCTTGGCGCTGGCAAACGCCTATTTGGTGAAGGGTCAATCCCAGTCAATCTAGAGTTACACAGGTCGGAAGCGTTGAGGTCGGCGCAACGATGAGCGTTTACCGAAATGCGTTTCTTGGTGTAGGCCCAGTCTAGTTCAAGGCAGACCTCTCGCTACGGAAGCAGATGGGTTTCACTCTGTAATCGGTAAAAAGTTTTCACACACTCTGGGGCGCGAGTTGCCAGTCATTTATATAATTTGGGATTGACCCACAGCCGAACCTGAATGAGTACTCTCGGCCAAGAGCGGCCGTAGTTCACGTTAAATAAGTACGATGTAGCTGTACCGATCGCATGTTACTAGTCAACCACGGAGGATGCAAAGTTGGACGTAAAACTAATGAAAGTTGTGAGGGACAATTTTAATGACGTAATTGAACTAGAGATCGAAGAGGCACAAGAAAAGTATATTTCATCAAACGTAATTACTATTGCTGAGTCCACGCTATCTCCATATTTTCACCTATTTCACCATAGAGCTATTTGTGTGGACGACAAAGTTGTAGGATTCGTGGAGTACCAATTTGGCGAAATTAGTGAATTCGATGAGGATGAGTGCACTATATGGCGATTCATGATAGATCGAAAACACCAAAACACGGGAATCGGAAAAGTTGCAATGGGCCTGTTGCTGGAGGAAATCAAAACACATGAGCGCTGCAAATTAGTAGATATATATTACGATCCGCAAAATCTTGCAGCAAAAAAACTATATGCCAGCCATGGATTCAAGGAAAATGGAAACAGAGACGATGGGGATGTTATAGCTGAGATAACGCTATAGTTAAACAGCATAATCGCTGATCCAGTGTACGGACATAAACGCATTAGTCACTCTGGATGATAGTGATTGTGGTTTTTTCCGAAAGTCCGCTTCGGGCACCGACCTGCCTGTCGGCTAGGTAATTCAGCAGTCTATGGAAATGTTGCAAATTTTGACGGCGGTAGCTAGCATCGATAATATGTTAAAGACCAAGGTACAGGAATTGTTATATTGATTTGCAAGTAGAGGGCAATAATACGAACCCAATATCTAAATAAAGGGTTCAGTCCAACCACAAACCACTATCAAATCCGATAGGCGGCACTATTGCTAGCGGAATTAAATCCTTGTTAGTGGGGTTTTATTATTTATATGCCAAACTGTCTAAACCACAGCTTCTAGCGCAATAAACAAAATACAAACGTACAACCTAATTCTCCACCGCCATCTGGTGGTATCTTATCATTAGGGCATTAAACACTTTACTGGACTTACTAAAGAGAACGGTGATATCCGGACATTCAAAAAGCGCTAAAAGCGGCGACTTAAGGCGCGCTTGCAGGCAGTGCTCATTGCATTGGCCATAGAAACTAGTTATTGGCTGCAACACCGAGACGCCGTTTTTGCGCTGTCCCCGTGTTGTGTTTGTTGGCCAGAGCTGTGCTGCGTTGTCGCTCCTTGCTGTAGAATGACTCTTGGTTGTACAAAGACTTCGGCGGCACAGCGATGCCTTGGCGTGAATAAGCACAGCTCTGCTGAGCATCGGGACATCACAACGACCCGATGGCCAGTCACTGACGCTTGATTATGTGTGGGATGGTGATGGTCATAATAAAAATGCTGCACTTACTGTGTTTCGCCACTTCGACAGCGCCTCGGTAATTCATGGGTTGGTGGGACAGCCACCGAAAACAGCATGGTTGGTCAACTATCCTTTACTGGAACGCATTCATTACTTGCTTGTTGCCGAGTTTGACGTCTTCGGCAACGTGGCTCATCAACTCAGCACACGTTTGTATATGGATTTTCTGCGACAGGAAGGTGAGATCAGTTTCCTTACTTTGCTACCTAAAAAAGAACGTTCAAAAGTACAGATGTTCTGGTATCGCGAAACAGATGATGCTTTGGGCCAGCACCTAAAACGCTGTGAGTCCATTTTTCAGATCACTAATGGCCTCGACTTGCGTGCCGATGAGCCACAAAAAGAACTGTATAATCTATTGCAGGCTCATCTGTCGCCTGTGGTAGAAGACAAATATGACACCCTCAACGGCAAAGTTCCGCTTGGTCACAGAGGCTTGTTAAAAAATCTGGAAGACCTGTCCGGTTATTTCTTAAACCACTTTCCTGAGGTCGCGATACTGACTATTGAAGAACCGGATGGTGAAAATTTTGTCTACACCGTATTGCGCAATCTAGCGCATAGCAATATAAATAGTGTATTTTCGGAACAGGACACACGTCTGGTCAACGAAGATTACCTGACTGTAGTGCGTGGCATAGTCGGCGATTACCCGAAAGTTTTCTGGCATGTAAAAAGTGTCAATCTGAAGGACTTTGTAGCTGCTATAAGCCATAATTAGCAGCGAAGCAGATTATGCGGACTTTATGTCACACTACGGGATTCGCCGTAGTCATCCAGAGTTTTGGGCGCACAGTGACAAAGTGCATCAACTGTTCACCATGATGGGGCCAATCGATGCTGGCCTGCTTGATTACAATCGACTGGAGAATCGTTAGTTGGCGAGGACTGTGAGGACTAAGGGCAACTGACGATTTGTACCAAAGTGCATACTGCAAATCAAATAAGGTGGGCCTTTATTAAGGTGTATACTGAGAAAACCAAGCGACATCGACAGAACTATGACAAAAAACACACAAAGGAAGTCTTGTATCTTCCTGGTCACTTTGTGCCGAACAATACATTACCGATTTCAGTGACTACCACCTGCCTCGTGGTGAATTCTGCATATTGTTATAAGGCTCATAAACCAGATGGTTGCAGCCAAATCACAGGTATTACTCGTTCCAGGGTCGATGAACCACCATGTTGATAGCTCTTGCCATCAGCTGAAATTCTAAAACCATGATCAGCGCAAACCATCAGAGGTTTGTCAGAATCAAACTTATGCAGTTTATTCTTGATAGCTATTGAAAGTTCCGTAACAACCACTTTCTGCAGGTTTGTAAAATCCAGAAACCGCTGATGAATCTGCTCATCGATTGTATTAATCTTTGTAAATTCTAAGCCGTCACTTTGTAGCACTCCTTTATAAAATTCATCTGTGCTTGTTATATTTGATGCCGTGCAAAATTCAATTTGATCGACCCTCCAGGCAGGGAAGAAAACACTCAGGTTTTCAGTGATAGTATTTAATAATGGTAGCGCAAATGCATCCAGTACTAGCCACTGCTTGGGTGGATTCTCGGACAGATAGTCTTGCAAAGTGACCGCTGGATATTTCAAATTCTGATGTGCGAGTTTATCCAATTGCTGAAGCCATGTTTTTGTTTCCAGCTCCAACATCAAGGAGTGCAAGGAGTAGTATTGTTCGGAAATATCTGCCAGCGCCCGATAGTCTCTTACCTGAATATTTTGGCCTAACTGTTTAGCTATTTCTACTGAGGGGCTGAGTTTAGCCTCAGGTGGCACATGCAACTGACCATCCAGTAAATAGCGTAACAATTTTATCCTGGCACTCTTGTCAAAACCCATCTCATCCAGATTTTGCCAGACGATTGGTTTTACCCATTCGGGTTTAATGGTTTGTGTAATAGTTTGATGTTGCTGTTGACTTAAATTCTCCGGTAACTTGCACCCATACTCTAGTGCCTGTTGGATAATCCATATGAGCAAACTGTCTTTCCCTAACACTTTGTTATGAGTTATTCGCAGGCTTGCATATTGTTGAAAGCCATCGACCCAATGCTGCATTGCAGTCGCCAGAGCTTTTGGCTCCCATTGAGTATCGGCAAATTGTTTTACAAAATTTTGCCCATCAATCTCATGTGTTATTTCCACGCCGCTCATGAAACTGTCAAACAAATCTAGCTCCGTGATTTCTGGCAGTTTTTCATTTCCAGCAATGTATTCCTGTGTGCGCGAGTTACGCTCTACACCTTCCCTACTCCACTGTGAAATACGTTGTTTAACCTTATTTTGTTGAAAAAAGTGTTGCAGCTGATGTTCTATTGTTTGCTTTAAGTGCCGCAGCTGCTGCAAATCATTTTCAACGTGTGCTTGCTCACCATCAAACCCGCAATGGCAAAATGCCTGGTAGTCAAGATTTGCAATACCCCTGCATATTTTGCTGCTAATATGTTTCCTGATTTGTTCATAGCGCATTAATTCATCAGACAACCCCACGTGCCGGCTTTGACTAACAGCCGGTGCCTGCCAATCCAGTAATGCCCTGTGCGCAAGATTACTCCACCAGAGGTTGTGTTTTTCGGTGTATTTTTGACACCATGTTTTGTAGAGTTCACCCGTTGTTTGTAGCCACTGACTAAATTCATCCGGATTTTCCATACTCGGCGGATTTTCAATCACAGGAAATGACAAGGTCGTCTCGCTCAGTTGCTGAAACTGAGACTGTATATGCAGGTATCGTCCAAGTTCACTAATAAATTGATTGATTCGTCCGGACAAACGCTTGAGTTGGTGGTGGTCTGTAACAAACTGCTGTACCGAACCCACCTCGTAGACAAACTGTTGCCAGCCCTGGAACAAATCATCGCCCTGGCTTATTGTATTCCAGCGCTCGACACTAAGCGACAATTTTTGTCTTAGCGGTTGCTCGCTATCGGGCAAACGGCGATACAGATCTTTCAGGTCTAATTCGCATTGTTGCGCGAAATTCTGCAACTGATCCAAGGCATTGCGCTGTGCAGATACAGACCACTGATCAGGGACTGATATCGCCAAAGCCACTAACAAAGTATTTAGCGCCGTGATTTCGTTTTCACTCAGTGCATTTGCAGTGACGACCCGGTCATATTGCCTTGGATCCAGCAGGGTGGTAAATTTATCCTGCAGAGAATGCTGACCCTTAAGAATATCAATTTCACCCTGGATTAGCAGAAAGTACAGCAGACAATGCACCTGATCCGGCACCAATCCATACACCGGATCGGCCAGATGTTTATAGATTAAACGTGGGTGTAATTCCTGCTCTAACATGGACAGCACGATACTTACCAACTCGTGCCGGTCCAGTCTTTTGGGCAAACTGTATCCGTGTCCTCTACGTTTTATCAATCCCATGGGTACCAGGTAAGCTTCCTGAATAAGCCGCGTGGCATCCTGCACTTCAAGCTTAAATATATTTTGTACCAGACCCTGGCGCAAAAAATTCAAAAGAATATCTTTCGATAGAACACCATAGGTGGGAGCAAAGCGTTCGAAGGATGCATAGCGCCTTTTGAGTAAACGCTCGATGGTCTGCTCAACTAAATTGATAAATGGTTTAGTCACATTCAGCGACAGATTTTGATCCGTTCGGGTTTTATCATAGGTGATAGTCGCTTGCTGATACGCCTGCTTTACTTCATTGACAAATAACGCACCTCGCTCCTTAATTTGGCGCAGGAGCAAGCTTTTGGCCTGATGGCTCAGTGGATACTGCCGTATACGCAGCATGGCAGCCAGCTCCAACCAGTCCGGAGTTAATTCTATTGCTGCGGGTTGTAGTATTGCAATTGAGCTAAGATGCTGGGTGTTTACCCAGGGCAAGCCAATCAACAGGTAGATTATTGTTTCACTGCTGTTAATTTCTTCCGCTGCTGGTATTTCACCGAGGCAGACCTTGTAATTGCGATCATGAAAATGCCAGCAAAACTTTCTTGATTGCCACTCATTCAAACTTAGCTCATAGGGATTAAAAGGATTTTCCCTGAACAACTCGTCCATGCTCTCAAATATTTGTTGCTTACTGCCCTGTAACTCGGATTTCGCCCGTATCAGGTGCTGCGCCAATTCGGCCTGACTGTCTTGTTTCAAACTCAATTTGTAGCGGCTACCCATGCGCTCAACAAAACGCCCCTGATCGACCAGGGTATCCAGAATGCCCTGCAAGAGCTTTATATTCTTGTTGAAGTCAAGCCGGGTAGCCCTGAACATCAGCCAAAAAACTGCCTCTTTCGGCTGCATGACTTCACGGGTTGGTGAGATATACACCAGCATTAAAAGCTTAATCAATTGCCACGCTAGTTTTTGCTGACGTGGTTTAGTGAATAATCTGTCGATATGCTGACGATAGTACACCAGGTACTGGGTAGAAAGCGGCACAAATTCAGGCTGGATTTCAAACAGATCCCGAAAGTGATCGACGATAGTATCCGGAGTAATTAATTCCCCCCAGCTTCTTTGCAAAAAGGGTTTGATATTACGCTCATCATGTCCTCGCAATTGTGTAATGACAAACTCCACAATACCTCGCGCCTGGGAAAAACAATCACGCACCTCTTCCAGAAAGTCCAGTGTTACCGGGTGCAACGGATACATCTGGCACAAAGCCTTCTGATCGATACCATTTACAGGAAATCCCTGGGTTAAATCTTTCATCAATCGCTTAACAGCCGTGTCATAACTTGATTTTTTGATCAACAGCGTTTGTGAAATCAAATCCCTTACATGCACCGGAGTCAGTAAAAAGCGTAAAGGGAAACGATCCTTGATTTTTCGGTATAGTGCATGGTCGAGATCGCCGATGTGCTCGATCTGTTCTTGCATTGCTGCGAGAATCCAAAATCTATGACCCTGAGCCCACTCACCCATAAATTGCAGGAAGCGGATATCTTCATTAAACTGTGCAGCATCGGTCTTGGAACGCAAGAATTCGGACAGCTCATCCAGAATCAGTAAGACGCCTTGCTCACAACGTTGCTGCAAAAGGGCAAATGCTTCACGCCTATCTTGCGTTTGTATTATTTCCAACTGGCTGAATACGATAGACTCCAGGCTGTGATCAGAGGCAAAATTCACCAAAGACAAGTAGCGCACCTGGGGCTGAATAGAAAAAAACTGATGTGTACGAATCTGCTGGATCAGATAGGCTAAAAAGTGCGATTTACCGGAACCAAAATGACCTACCAGGAATATTCCTGTGCCGGTTACTTTCTTTAGCGTCAACTCAAGAGCGTGTAGGTGGTTTTTAACATCCTTGGTAATGAAATAACTCTGACTGATCCATTGCGCCGATGCCGCTTGCAGATCATCCAGGCGCACAACCGTGGGGTGTTCAGGAACCTCAAGGTGCTGGGCAATTATTTCTTTAGTGGACATTAAACTTGAACTTTGGTCGAATTTTTAATGTAAGCGATCATTTTACTGCCATTACCGATGTATATGAAACCAATATAGATGAAACCAGGGTAGATGAACAAAAATAATCAAAACGCCTTTTTGCAATCGCTCAGACGAAACATAAAGCGCTGGATCTATCAAAAAAACTGGGCGGCGGCACAGGATGCTATGGCCCAATTAAAACTATTGGACCCTCTCAACTTGCAAACCCGAGGTCTTGAGCTGGAATATCTAACGGGTCGTGAACAATACCAGGATGCTCAATTGCTGGCACAGCAGCTCATACAGTTATTCCCCTCGTCAAGCCGAATTCACTATCTTTCCGGGCTGGTAGCCTATAAACAAAAGAAATACACAAAAGCACAAGCCGATTTTGAAGAGAGTCATATGTTGTACCCACATTGGCACATCGAACGTTATATGGGTAAAACCTGTACTCAATCCGGACTGTTTGAAAAAGCGGAATCACACCTGCTGCCATTAACTATCGAACACCCAATCTGTTTTCTCGATCTTGCCTGGCTGTATGAAAGAAAGAAACAATACGCCCGTGCCCAAGCAATGGTCGAGCAATTCCTGCACCACAAACCACACGACCCCTTCGCTGAGCAACAAAAACAACGTCTTCAGGCTTACGCATTATCACCTGAGCAAGTTCAGGAAGAAGTAGAAAGCCTGGATGATTTTGGCGAACAAATTCCGATTGCTTTACTGACTGAATACCTTCGCAAACAGGTAAAGCGAGGAGAAGGTAGCAAAGTGCGTGAAATGCTGATCCCTCGAATTGAAAAGTTCGAACCTAAAGAAGCCGTACAACTTGGCTGGGCCTGTTATCAACTCAAAACCTACGAGTTGGCATTTGAATTGATGAAACGTGGTTTTGATTCCCAATACGCTAATTTCAAGTATCTTGCAGCACTGGAAACAAGTGCAGAAAGAAGTGGACGACTGGATGAAATTATCTCGTTGTACGAGCAGTTTATCGAAACAGATAAACGCTTTTTTGGAAGAATTGCGCGTCTAAAAAAAAGGCTACTTCTCACTTACAAAAACCCAATAGGAAGTCCATGACTCAAACCAACAACCTTGCTGCTTATATCTGGTCACTTGCAGATTTATTACGTGGTGATTTCAAACAAAGTCAATATGGTCGTGTAATTTTACCTTTTACCTTACTACGTCGTCTGGAAGGTGTTTTAGAAGAGAGTAAAGAGGCTGTACTGAGCAAATACGAAAAAGTCCAGAAAATGGACTTGTCCGAAGAGGCTCAGGAGAAATTCCTGCTCAGAGCCAGTGGTGATCTCAGATTTTACAACACGTCAAAAATGGATTTATCAAAATTAGGTGAGTCGGGCATTAAAGACAACCTTGAGTCTTATATTCAAAGCTTCTCCAAAGATGCACGTGAGATATTCGAGCATTTCAAGTTTTCAGAATTTATCGGCCAACTAAGTGATGCCAATCTACTTTATAAGATTGTACAAAGGGTAAGAAAAACCGACCTCAGCCCTCAAGCCATTAGTAATCATGAAATGGGCTTGGTATTTGAAGAGTTAATTCGCCGTTTTGCAGAAAGCTCGAATGAAACGGCGGGAGAACACTTTACACCGCGCGATATTGTGCGCCTCACTACCTCGTTAGCCTTTATGGAAGACGATGACTCCCTCACCAAATCAGGCATTATCCGCACCATTTACGATCCAACCGCCGGTACTGGCGGCTTCTTATCGGCAGGCATGGAATACCTGCACGAACACAACCCTAATGCATTAATGCGTGCTTACGGGCAGGAGCTAAACCCGGAGAGTTACGCTATTTGTAAAGCGGATATGCTTATCAAAGGGCAGGAAGTCAATAATATTAAGCTGGGCAATACCTTATCTAATGACCAGCTCTATGCACAGAAATATGATTACATGCTCTCAAATCCACCGTTTGGTGTGGACTGGAAAAAGATCGAAAAAGACATAAAGGACGAACATGCACTAAAAGGATTTGATGGGCGTTTTGGACCCGGCTTGCCGCGTGTGTCTGATGGCTCCCTACTCTTCTTGATGCACCTGATCAGCAAGCTAAGGGGTGCATCTGAAGGTGGCGCACGCATCGGGATTATCCTCAATGGCTCACCACTGTTCACCGGAGGCGCTGGCTCAGGTGAATCTGAAATCCGTCGTTATATTCTCGAAGCTGATCTGCTGGAAGCTATTGTTGCACTACCCACCGATATGTTCTACAACACCGGTATCGCTACTTATATCTGGATACTCTCCAATAAAAAAGACAGCGAACGCAAAGGCCGTGTACAGCTTATTAACGGCGTTAACCTCTGTGGAAAAATGCGCAAATCACTCGGCTCCAAACGCAATGTAATGGATGATGAAGACATTGCTACCATTACCCGTAGTTTTGGAAAATTTGAAGCCGAAGATGGTCGAGAGCTGGATAAACCCGCTGATGTTAAAAGTAATAGAGGCAGGCAATCAGAAAACCCCAAAACAGCCGCCCCTAAAACCTTCGGCAGCAAGATATTCAACAACCACGCATTTGGCTATCGCAGAATCACCATTGAACGCCCACTGCGTGAATCTTTCCAATTCGATGATGAAAGAATAGAAGAACTTCGTTTTGCACCCAAGCCTTTAAATGATGCAATGAAATGGATTCATGCCAACTACAGCGATAATTGGACGGACGATAAGGACTGCAACCACTACGGCAATCTCAGCGAATATGAAGACGCCATCCGCAAACATCTAAAATCAGATTTTGGCAACCTTAGAGAAAAACAAATAAAAGACCTGCTAAATCCAAAGACATGGCAAGGCCAAAAAAACATGCTGCTAAAAGCCAGGAGACTGCAACAAAAAATTGGTATTGAACAGCATGATGATATGAATCAATACGATGCAATCTTAAAAGAGGCGTTGAAAAATGCAGGAATCAGCCTTGATGCCAAGCAGAAAAAACAGATCATCAATGCCGTTAGCTGGAAGAATCTGGAAGCTGAGAAGGTTATCAAGAAAATTCATAAAAACACCAAGCTTAATGAGTACTATGGTTTGTTTGCAGTGAATGGGGAAACCATAGAATACAAGCCTGATGGTGATCTGAGAGACCATGAGAATGTGGCGCTTGACCCCAGTCAGGCAGTGAATACGCTCAATGAAAGTTACTTTGAAAAAGAAGTAAAACCGCATGTGCCTGATGCTTGGATAGACCCGAATAAAAAAGATGGGTTAGATAATGAGATAGGCATTGTGGGTTATGAAATACCGTTTAATCGGCATTTTTATGTGTATCAGCCACCGAGGGATTTGGCGGTGATTGATGCGGAGTTGGATCGGGTTAGTGCTGAGATTATGGGGTTGCTTCGGGAGGTGCATTCTTGATGGGTGGGAAGTATCGGGCTTATCCTGAGTATCGGGATTCTGGGGTTGAGTGGTTGGGGGAGGTGCCTGAGCATTGGAAAGTCTCCAAATTTGGGTATATTTCTATTGTTGTTAGAGGAGGATCTCCTCGTCCAGCTGGTGACCCAAAGCTTTTTAATGGAGATTATTCACCTTGGGTAACAGTAGCTGAAATTACTAAAGACGAGAATTTATTTTTGGAAAAAACAGAATCATTTCTTACAAAACTTGGAAGCGACCAATGTAGGGTATTTTCAGCAGGCACTTTGTTACTTTCAAATAGTGGAGCTACATTAGGTGTACCTAAAATATTAAGTATTGATGCAAATGCAAATGACGGTGTTGTTGGGTTTGAATCTCTAAAAGTAGATAGAGAATTTGCATATCATTATCTTTCAACTTTAACCGAAGATCTTCGAGAAAGAATAAAACAAGGGTCTGGTCAGCCAAATTTAAATACTGATTTAGTTAAAGATATTTCAATTCCTTTACCTCCAAACAAAGAGATTATAGAAATAGTTAAATCAATAAGCTCAACAATAGATACGTTTGAGGAGCTTGTTAAGAAAGCAAGAAAAGGTATAAAGCTACTAAAAGAACGCCGAACAGCCCTAATCTCCGCCGCCGTCACAGGAAAAATAGACCTAAGATACTGGCAAACACCAAAACAATAGAATCTTTCTCTCCCACAAAATAAAAAATGGGCTTGCCATCAAATACAAACCGTATATACATTGTGATGACAATAACCTACAATTATCTCCATCAAAGAGGGTTCTATCATGCAATCAAACAATACATTGGCATCCAAGGCTACACCCTTAAATATCCGTATTCGCTCTGATCAACGCAGTTTAATTGAGCAGGCAGCCAAAGTATCCGATAAAACCGTTTCTGATTTTGTGCGTGAAGCAGCTTTACGTGAAGCGAGCAATGCTTTGCTGGATCAAACAGTTTTTCAGCTTGATAGTAAAGCATGGGACAAGTTTAACAAGGCTTTGGATACGCCACCTGCGGATAACTCTGGGCTACGCGATTTATTATCTCGCAAGCCTGTCTGGAAAGAATGAGAAAAATTGCGGCACCTGAAGCAATCCAGAATAAGCATAAGCTTGATGCATTTAACTGTGGTGAATCCAGCCTGGATGAATGGCTACAACGCCGGGCTTTAAAAAATGAAATCCTGGGTGCGTCCCGCACTTTTGTGGCTTGCGTTGAAGTCAAGGGGCAACAACAAGTTGTGGGCTATTATGCCTTGGCGGCGGGTTCGGTTGTACATTCATTGGTTTCAAGCAAGGTAAAGCGAAATAGGCCCAACCCTGTTCCTGTTATGGTACTCGGTAGGCTTGCTATTGATCAACATTGGCAGGGGCATGGTTTGGGTTATTCATTACTACGAGATGCTTTGTTGCGCAGTAAAGCGGCGTCTGAACATATTGGTGCGCGGGCTTTGTTGGTTCATGCGCTATCTGATCATGCAAAACGTTTTTATGAGCATTTTGGCTTTCGCACCTCTCCTATCGAGGAGCAAACCTTGATGCTGTTGTTTAGTGAGATAGGGGCTTAGAAAAACGACAGGTAGTGATTAGCTACGTCGTAACCGGGAAATAGACCTAAGAAACTGGCAAGCATCAGAGCAGACCCAATAGGAAAATCGCAGATATGGCAAACAACCTGACTAACTCATCGATTGATCGGCAGAATATTCTTAACAATAAGTATGCGCTTGAGAAGGTTGAGGAGCATCTATCCTTAGGTGGGCTTGATTTTGAAGGCGACACTTTCTTTACCAAGCAGCAAATAATGCAGATATTTGAGGTGAGTGATACAACGGTTGAGCGCTACCTAAAAGCTAACGCAGATGAGCTGAAAATAAATGGCTATCAAATTTTAAGAGGGGAAAAACTCAAATTATTCAAGGAATTATCGCTTGGTACCCTCACTGATGAGGGTACCAAAACAACGGTAATTGGTATTTTTAACTTTAGAGCAACACTAAACTTTGCGATGCTCCTGACTGACAGTGAGCGAGCAAAAGAGATACGCTCGCGGGTTTTAGATATCGTCATTGATGTTATTGCCCAAAAGGCAGGTGGACACACCCGATTTATTAATCAACGTGATGCAAATTACTTGTCGTCAGCTTATCAGGAGCATAGTTACCGAAAGGAGTTTACCTCAGCTTTATCCAACTACTTGCAGATGGGCAATTATAAATATGCCGTTTATACCAATAAAATCTATCAGTTAGTTTTCAAAGAAAATGCAAAAGAGTATAAGCAAATTTTAAACCTCTCTACCAAGGATAAAGTACGAGAGACTTTTTATGCTGAAATTCTAACCGCTATTGCTAGCGTGGAGAATGGTTTAGCCGATGAGATGAAACACAAATCGGAAGTGTTAGGTAGAAAATTAATTCCAGGAGAGTTGGATGATTTAATTAAGAGCTTAGAAAATAATCAATATTTAAAGCCCATAATTGAAGACGCCAGGGCAAAAATGGCGACGCGTGATATGTGCTTTCGTGATGCTTTGCATGAAAAGTTAGAAACCTATATCCAGTCAGTTCCAGCAGGTGATTTTGACAAATTTTTGGGTGATACGAGTAAATCATTAGAGGAGCAATTGTCAAATCCTGAATCCTTAGATGTTTTTAAACGATTGAAGAATCGTTAAGAATGATTCAAGCTGATTTCTTATATTTTGATGTAGCTCATGCAGTGGGTGTACATGATTGGATTGTTGAACACACTGGCGGTAAGTCGGGAAATAATAATTTGGATTTATTGGAAAGTCCATTAGAGCATATTCAGAATGATTTTTACTACCCTAATATTGAGGATAAACTAACGCACCTCGTTTATTCTATCAATAAAAACCACGCCTTCACGGATGGCAATAAGCGATCAAGCATCGCTTTGGGTGCCTATTTTTTGGAACTCAATGGCTACGACTACTGTATCCAGAATTTTATTTCACAGATGGAAAATATTGCCGTATGGGTGGCAGATAATACTGTAGACAAGAACTTGTTGTATGAAATCAGTACCTCTCTGATCTATGAGGATGATTATTCAGAAGGCTTGAAATTGAAGCTTGCACAGGCATTAGTAAAAGAGAAATAAACTATGGTGGACAAAGCAACCGAACTCACCTTCCAGAACGATATGATTCGCCAATTCATTGCCAATGGCTGGTTGCTGGGCAAGCCTGAAAACTACAACCGCGAACTGGCACTCTATGAAGAGGATGTGCTGGGTTTTGTTCAGGAAACCCAGGACACTCAGTGGCAGAAGTTCTGTAAGCTATATCCCAATAACTCTGAACAAAAATTTCTTGAACGTGTGGGCAGTCAATTAAACAAAGCTGATCCTAATGCAGCGAATAAAGAAATGCGTACCTTTGGCACCCTGGGCGTTTTGCGACATGGTCTGCGTGATCGTGGTACGCGCTTTAACCTGTGCCAGTTTAAACCCGAGCATGAATTAAACCCGGATACGCTTGCACGTTACAAAAAGAATCGTTTGAGAATTGTACCTGAGTTGGTTTATAGCCCCTGGGCAACAGAGGCATATTTGGCACAGACAGGTTCAAAAACCAAGGCGTGGCGTATTGATTTGGTGTTATTTGTAAATGGCTTGCCTGTGGTGACGATGGAGCTAAAGTCTGAGTTTAAACAGGCAGTTGAAAACGCGATCAAACAGTATAAAACCACCCGCTTTGCTATTGACCCCGCAAGCAAAAAGCCTGAGCCTTTATTGACCTTTAAACGGGGTGCGTTGGTACACTTTGCCGTGAGCCAGTATGAGGTTTATATGGCGACACGTTTGTCGGGCGACGAGACTTACTTCTTGCCATTCAACAAAGGGACCAAAGAAGGTGGTGCAGGCAATGATACACCAGAGAATGAGAACCAATATGCGACTGATTATTTATGGAACGAGGTCTTACTACCGCAAAATTTGTTAAATATTCTGGCACGTTTTATCCATTTGAAAATCGAAGAAAAAGAAGATTGGGAAGGACGAAAATACAAAGAAGAGACCCTGATTTTCCCACGCTATCACCAGTGGGATGTGGTAAAAAAACTGCTAAATGCTGCACAAACAGAAGGTGCCGGGCAAAAGTATCTGGTACAACACAGCGCCGGTTCAGGTAAATCAAATTCAATTGCATGGACTGCCCACCAGCTATCCTCCTTGCGGAATAGCGAAGGCAACAAGCAATTTGATTCGGTCATTATCGTCACGGACAGAACCGTACTGGATGACCAGCTACAGGAAACAATTTATCAGTTTGAGCATGTCGATGGCGTGGTCGGGCGAATTAATCGTCAGGAAGGCGAAGGTTCAAAATCTGAAAAGCTGGCATCTGCGCTGGAGAGTTCTCAGCCGATTATCATCGTGACCATTCAAACCTTCCCTTATGTTTTAAAGGCGATTGAAAACAGTGTTAGTTTAAAGGAGCGTAAATATTCCATTATTGCGGATGAGGCGCATTCGTCGCAGACCGGTAGCTGTCAAGCTATCTGTCGCCTCAAGCTATAAAATCAGGCCACTTTTTTCACACGACTACCCTCCTTAACTTCAGTACTATTTACGGGGTTTAAAAATTCCTTTGTTTTTGGTGACCAGTTACGAGTTTCACCACTCCAACGCTCTGGATTTTCAGCTCTAGCAGCTTCATAGACTTCTTTTCTCTGCTTTAGAATCCCTGCATCCAAACCTGCATGACGCTGCGCCGGAGTAACAAATTTAATCGCACTATGGCGATGTTGATGGTTGTACCAAGCAACAAAACTTCCTACCCATATACGCGCTTCTTCAAGATCAGAAAAGGGCTGCTCAGGGTATTCATGGCAGTATTTCATTGTTCTGAATAAAGATTCGGAGTATGGATTATCGTTGCTCACTGATGGCCGGGAAAACGAGGGTACAACGCCTAATTTCTGTAGCGTTGATAACATGGTCGCCCCCTTCATCGGCCCTCCGTTATCGGAATGTAATATCACCTGCTTAGGTTTGATTCGCTCACGTTGCGCGATGTCGATCATAATTTCAGAAGCCCGTTCACTGCTTTCATGTTCATACACCTGCCAACCAACGATCTTGCGGCTAAAGATATCCATAAACAGGTATAGATAAAAGAACATACCCTTGATGGATTGTGGTAAATAAGTAATATCCCAACTGTACAGTTGATTGGGTCCATCAGCGGTTAATGGTTCAGGTTTCTTAATTTTGGTTGAAGGTCGGCTGGCCTGACGGTGTTGCAGTAACTTCTCTTCACGCAAAACGCGATAAAAAGTCGACTCAGAGGCAATATACTGGCCTTGCTCCGCCAGTATGGGTACGATCTGGGTTGGCGCAAGATCAGCGAATTTCTCTGAGTTTATGACTTGCAGTAACTGCTCGCGTTCGCACTGAGAGAGTTTATTGGCCGGTACAAATTGATGCATGCTACGACCATCCGGGGCGAGTTCTCCTGGCTTGTGCCAACGCTGAAGAGTGCGCGGGCTGATACCGAGTATGTCACAGGCTTTGCGAAGTCTGGCGCCGGCTATAAGGGCTTCCTTGACCCACTTTAAAATGAGTTTGCGCTCTGGAAGCTGAATCATCCTTCCTTGTCCTCCCAGAGCGCCTGGAACTTTTTTTGCAATACCAATAAGGCAGCTGCTTCAGCTAATGCCTTCTCCTTACGGTTCAATTCACTTTGCAGGTTTTTGTGGCTTGATTTAAGGTCACGAAGCTCAGCAAGATGAGGCGATGAAGAGGAGGCACCTGATTCAAAATCCTCTCGCCATTGTTTTAAATGATGGGAAAAAATACCTTTGTTACGACAATAGGCGTTGACTGCCTGTTCATCCATGGAATGTGTCGTCAATAATGCATCGAGTCGTTCGGCAGAGCCCCAGTTTGCGGGACTTTTAGAGGTACTATTGCCTTGTTTTACCTTGTTCTTATTTTTTGATGTCATCCAGTTTTTGAGTGTCCAGTGATTCATGTTTAATTCTTCGGCCACCGATATAACAGTACGGGAGCCACGGGAGTATGCTTTTTGCAATGCCTGTTGGCGAAAAGCGTCAGTATAATTTGTTTTCATATTCATCAATATCAACTATTTTCAAGTTGTGGGAATCGCTAATTTTCAGTGCGCCGGTTGTTGGCGCATGTCCAGTCGCCCTACGGGCTCCTTACCATGCGCCAACAACCGGCAATCCCACAATGTTAACCCCCAAACAATAAAGGTTAATAATAGAGGCGACAGATATCCTGACAGAGGGGGCAGACAGGTTCGACGGCACGGCAGTTAAAAGAAGTGTTGATGATCGATGGCCATGAGGGCAAAAGTGAAGACGATGAACTCAATGCAGAAGATATTCTGGATGCGGCTGTGGCATCGCGCCGACAATCATCTAATCTGAGTTACTTTGCTTTTACCGCTACCCCAAAAACAAAAACTTTGGAGTTATTTGGTCGTGTGCCCAACACAGATGAACCACCTTCTGCCAGTAACCTGCCTGAGGCTTTTCATGTTTACAGCATGCGACAGGCGATTGAAGAAGGCTTTATTCTGGATGTGCTCAAGCACTACACCAATTACAAAGTAGCTTACAACCTTGCTTTGAAAATACAAGGCGCAGATGAGGAGGTTGAAAGTAAAAAAGCCAGGGTCAAACTTAACCAATGGGTGCGCCTGCATGATTATAATATCGCGCAAAAGGTACAGGTTATTATTGAGCATTTTAAAGATAATGTGATGGGCCTGCTGAATGGGCAGGCAAAGGCGATGGTAGTGACCAGTTCGCGCAAAGAAGCGGTGCGTTACAAATTGCAGTTGGATAAATACATTACTGAAAAAGGCTATGACAAATTACACGCCATGGTGGCATTTTCCGGCGAGGTTGAGTTTGATGATAAAGATCCAAATTCAGAGGGTTTAGTGGGTGAGAAGTTTACTGAAACGAGCATGAACCCCAATCTTAAAGGGCGGGATATGCGTAAGGCATTTGATTCGGATGATTATCAGGTAATGATTGCCGCTAACAAGTTTCAAACAGGATTTGACCAACCAAAACTTTGTGCCATGTATGTAGATAAGAAACTCGGCGGCGTGGAATGTGTGCAAACACTCTCCCGATTAAATCGTACCTATCCTGGCAAGATGGATTCGGGAACATTTGTGCTGGATTTCTTTAATGATCCCGAAGATATTCTGGAATCTTTTCAGCCCTATTATCAAACGGCTGAACTGATAGATGTTTCAAACCCTGAATTAATCCACGACTTGTTTGAGAAACTACGCGCATCAGGCATATTCCAATGGCAGGAAGTGGAGCAGTTTTGTACGGCTTTTTTTGCAAAGAATAAAAGTAACGCGGCAATAGCCAATATCTGCAAGCCAGCGATTGTGCGTTGGCAAAAGCGCTATAAATTATCGATGGATGCGTTTAAAGAAGCCAAAGAAATATTTGAACGCACCAAGAAAACAGATGATGCGGTACTGATAGCCAATGCTGAAAATAGCTTTAAGGAAGCTAAACAAGCCAAGGACGCGCTAGAAATATTCAAAAAGGACTTAGGCACGTTTGTGCGCTTCTATGAGTTTATGTCACAAATTGTTGACTACGATGATAAAGACCTGGAGAAGCTTAGTCTGTATGCCCGCAATTTGCGTCCTATGCTGCGTGAAGCACTGCTGGAAGAAGATGATATGGCTCTGGATAATGTTGTACTCAGCCACTATCGCTTATCAAAAATACGCCAGCAGGACTTGCAACTGAAAGAAGATGCTGAAGACTATGGGTTAGAGCCCGGTGATGGTTTAGGATCAGCCAAACCCAAAGACCAAAAGGAAGAGTTTTTGTCACTCATTATTTCACGTTTAAATGAAGTGTTTGTAACAGATGAACTTACTGATAAGGACTTGGTTAACTATGCCAATACCATTCGGGACAAGATTAGCGAGAATAGAAAAGTAATGAATCAAATCTCCAGTAACTCACCCGAACAAGCCATGTTGGGCGACTTCCCCAAAGCAATGGACGATGCTGTAATGGGCAGTGGTGAAGCACACCAAAACCAGATGATGCAGCTACTCTCTGACCCTGCAAAAATGGCTACTTTTCAAAAAGTTGTTTTTGATTTGTTGCTGAGTAAAAAATAATTGAAAAAATATACCTGAATTCTGAAATTCTCGTGAAACACTCCCTTCGCATAAAAGCCTTTACCCAATAAACAAAACAAGCGTTATTACATTAATCACATTTAGTAAAAAACACGAGGAATTCTAAATGAATAACCTAAATCAGATACAAGTCGTGTTGGTGTAACGTACCAATCTATAATCAAACTCTGGTTAGTTGAACGCCTTGAAGAAAATGCTGCTAACAAGTAGCTCAAGATTTCCCGCATAAGCCTGCAAGCCTGCAAGCCCGGATAATTCATGAATCATCCGGGCTAAGGTGCCCACTTTATAAACTTCCCGCTTGTATTAGTACGAGTATTTAATTCACAAACCCATAATAACGCGGTAAAACCATAACGATCCAGGGTATGTAGGTAACTAAGAGTAAGATAAATATTTCAGCACCTATAAAGGGAAGTATAGCCCTCGAGCCTATTTCAACGGGAACCTTACCTATTCCACAGGCGATAAACAGGCACAAACCAAGCGGCGGTGTGCCACAGCCAATGATGAGGTTCAGTACCATAATAACCCCGAAATGGATCGGATCCAGCCCAAACGTCGCTGCGATAGGTGCCAGGATAGGAGCCATAATGATAACACTGGCTCCACCATCCATAAATGTTCCAATCACCAGTAACAGCACATTAACCAGCAACAAGAATATGATGGGAGAATCAGATATCGTTCTGAAGAATTCACCGAGCAGTACGGGTAGCTGATAGGCCGTCAGCACATAGCTCAATATTTTTGCGCAACTGATGATCATCATCACAGCCGCCGTTAGCGTTGCAGTATGTTTAAGCATTGCGACTATGTCGGCGAATCTTAGTGTCCGGCGAACAACAAAACCAAAGATTAAAGAATACAAGACCGCTAATGCACCTGCTTCTGTAGGTGTTACGACCCCACCCAATATCCCACCCACAATAATGAGCGGCATACCCAAAGGCCACAAAGCATCACGGGTTATAATTATTTTTTCCTTTAGCGGTATGGATTCAGTTCTGCGGGGGAATTTGTGTTTTCGATCCATTATTAATACGGTGGTTATTAATGACAGTCCGATCAATATTCCGGGGATCAATCCACCGATAAACAGGGCGCCAATAGAGGTACCAACTGAAACGCCATAGATAACCATCATGATGCTTGGCGGTATAATAGGGCCGACGGTAGACGAGCTTGCCGTTACTGCAACACTGAACTCGGGACTGTAACCCTCTTTTACCATCGCTGGAATCAAAACACCGCCAACTGCCGATGTATCCGCCTGTGCTGATCCGGTAATTCCCCCAAAAAACATGCTGGAAACGATATTCGCATTCGCTAAACTACCGGGCATTTTGCCAATTACCATGACCGAGAATCGAATGAGTCGATCAGTTATTCCGGTTTTATTCATGATTTCACCGGCGAAAATAAACAAGGGTATTGCCAACAGAGGGAAAAATCCTATTCCTGTATAGATTGATTGGGGAATAACGATAAGTGGATCACCAAAGCCCGGGCCAAGCGCGATGACTATCAGCCCTATCGTACCTGTAGCACCTAATGCAACATAGACGGGGATTGAGAAGAAAATAAAAACAAACAGGGTGATAATTAGCAGTGATCCAACTAACATGAACTACTCCCGATTTTGTCGCAGAGGTTCGGTAAAGAGTGTTTCAGGGATTTTTTTTATAAATTCGTAGAAAGTTAAAATACCTCCCAAAGGTATAAACCCATAGACAGCCCAGAGTGGCAGTTCAATCATGATCGTTGTTAAATTGCGTGAGTTATACGCGTGCAGCGCCGAATAGAAAATGAGAATAAGAAGGAATAAAGCAACCACCAGGGCGGCGAAGGCTTTCAAAACCAGGCTTAGCTTCCTCGGAGACATGCCGATCAAAACCTGTAAGTTTGTATGCACATTGTTGCGTGTAGCGAGAGCGGCGCCAAACATGACCATTAAAACCATCAGGTTTGTCACCAACTCATCAATCCACAAGATGCCACTGGATAACACATAGCGGTAGAAAACCTGCACAATCACCAGCGTTATAATGACGGCCAATGACAAGGTGCAAACCACTTCTTCGATGATCCGAATCCAGTTATCAACCTTCATAACTTAACCTTCACAATAAATGGCTGATCGATTGCGAGCGTCGATCTTTGATGGAGGTTGTCTGTCTGCTTACTGCAAAAACAATATGCCGGGTTATCCACCATCCCGGACGGTTACAATTGCATCATACAGTGCTTTGGTCTCGGCGCTGGCAGAGCTTAAAAACTCATCGACGAGTGGTTTCACCGCCGCTCGAAACGCTTTTTTGTCTACCTCGTTAACGAGAACACCATTTTCTTTCAGAAAGGCCATTTCCGACACCATGGCTTCTTCCCATTTAGAATTGAAATCATTCTGGGACGCCATGCCGGCTTTCATAACTGCATTTTGTAAATCAGGTGGTAAGGCATTGTATACCTTTACACTGATCATCTGAGGATCAGGGATGATGAACTGTTGGGTCATAGAATAATATTTTGCCACCTCGTACATCTTGTTTGAGGCAATAACCGGAGGTGAGTTTTCCAGTCCATCGATGGTTTTTTGCTGTACCGCCGTGTAAACCTCGCTCCAGGCCATAGGAATTCCAGTTGCGCCCATCGCTGTAATCGCTTTTGCCAGCATTGGATTTTGCATCACTCGAATTTTAATGCCTTTTAGATCGCCAGGTGTCATTACCGGGCGTACTGAGTTGATAACACTGCGCTCGCCCAAATTCCACCAGCCGATAATTTTGAAACCCTGTGCCTCAGCATCGGCGTTTAAAATCTTTGCTACACGTGGATCGGTAATGACGCGAATGGCATCCGCCCCACTATTAAAGAGAAAAGGTGTTGAAAACAGGTTCCACAATTTACTGTAATTACCCAGGTCAGCGGCTGATGCTTCGGTCATCTCAATGGATCCGTTGCGTAAACCTTCCATGCTTTGCAGCTTGTCTCCCAATTGCGCGCTTGGGAAGAACTGGAAGTCAATTTTCCCATCAGAATACTCTTCCATAAATACTTCCATTTGTTTCGCCCCATTGCCTTGAGCACCTGTGGGTGGAAAAACTACGGAATACTTAAGCACAATCGGTTCAGCTGCAATTATGCTACCACTGAATGTCAGCCCCATGGTTAGTACAATAAATATCATAAGCAAAATTTTGGATCTATTCATATTGATTCTCCCGAGTAATTGCCCTACTGCCCGTCAGGCAGGACATATCTGGCTAGCTTATGCTGAATTTTTTGAAAAATCAATTGTAATTGAAATGGCGTTCCATTATACAATAACATTCTGAAAATATAATTATTCGGAATATCGGGATGAGAATAGACGGAGAAACGCGGTTATTTGGGGTGGTTGGTGACCCGATTCGACAAATCAAAACGCCGGCCCGCATTAATACGATTTTTAAAGCACGTGGATCTCACATTTTGTGCATACCATTTCATGCTGCAAATAATGATTTCACGACTTTCTGGCAAGGTATAAAAATAATAAAGAATGTTATTGGTTTCGGTGTAACTGTGCCACACAAAAAAAGCGCCAGGCAATTATGCAATTCACTCAGTCCAGCCGCTGAAAGAATTGGTGTTGTTAATGTGGTGCGCAGACGTCCTGACGGCGGCTTTCATGGTGATATTTTTGATGGTCTCAGTTTTGTTCAAGGCTTGAAGTCCGAGGGTTTCGATCCGCGTGGTCACGAGGTATTTGTTTATGGCGCTGGCGGTGCGGCAACTGCGATATGTTATGCACTGATTGATGCCGGTGTGCGAAGAATTTCTGTGCAAAACAGAACGTTTAAAAATGCGGAAATTCTCGTCAAACAGTTGCAGCTCTACGATACATCTTCGCGATCAATCGCAGTACATGATTTTAATGACAGCGCAACAATGGTTATCAATGCATCATCACTAGGCATGAACAAGGATGACCCCTTGCCAGTTGATCCTTGCCGATTGAATGCAAAGCAAATAGTTGCTGAGGTTGTAGCAAGCCCGGAAATAACACCATTTCTTAGCGAGGCGAAAAGCAGTGGCTGTGCAGTTCACTCTGGCATACACATGATCAACCATCAGATGGAGATCCTGGCGGACTTCGTTGAGGCAAGGGGGGGCAGAGATGAAATTAGTCAGCAATGACCTCACACTGGAAAGGCTTGCCATAAACCAGGCCACTACACGAAATCGATGGACTCATGAGCAATCACTGGAGGGTTACGCCCGTCATGGTATCAGGCAGATCAATCTATGGCGTGACAAACTTGCCGAACTGGGTGTGAGTAAAACCCGGCAGTTGTTGCAGCAGTACGGTCTCAGTGTCATAGGGCTTAATCGAATCGGCCCGGTATTCGAGGATACGGGTGGCATGAATTCTGGTTTTCTTGAAAACACTAAACGCGCAATTGAGGAAGCCTATGAGTTAAGCGCAGCCAACCTTATGTTTTTTCCTGGTACCTCATTACCCTCCAATAAGAATATTGAATATGCAAGGGAGTGTGCGAAAGAATGTTTGTTTGAGGCATTGGAACTCGCTCGTGAGGCACAGGTTCAGCTTGTTCTTGAGCCCTTGCATCCCATGATTGCAGGTGATCGTTCATGCATCAATAGCATGAAGCAATGCAATGACCTTTGCGATGAAGCTGGTTTGGGATTAGGAATTATTGTTGATGTTTATCATGTCTGGTGGGACCCTGAGCTGGCGGTAGAAATTACTCGTGCCGGAGCTGACCGACTGGCGGGCTTTCAGATCAATGATTGGCTGGTTCCAACAAAAGATCTATTGACGGATCGGGGAATGATTGGTGACGGGGTTATTGAATTGAGAAAAATTCGCCAATGGATGGAAAGTGCAGGTTATCAAGGGCCTGTTGAGATTGAGCTTTTCTCTGACTATTGGTGGCAACAAGATCCTGACAAAGTTGTCCGCTTAGCCATTGACAGAACACTGGAACTGGCCTGAAAGATTTAGAATTATCTGCACACAAAAGGCTATCAGAGCATTGGCTTTATAGCGAAGTAAGACTATTCTATTTTCGGACTGCACACGAGATTAAGTAGTTGTGCATGAATAACTTCCCGATATCGCGCAGCAATATCGTTCGTAGCCAAGGCGCAGCAAGGGGCGTGTAGTTGGTCTACTCAACCCTTGCTGCAACGCCGGATACGCACGATAGGGCAAGTGAGATGGGGAAGTTATTTGTGGACAACTACTAAGTAGCACACTTTGTATAAAATACTACACCAGGTTCGATTTGATGATTGACGTAGCAATACTCGAAGCCAGCCATTGGCACGTACCGCTCTATCTGGACGCATTACAGGCGCCTAATATAAATGTTGTAGCCGTGTCAGATAATGCAAGCTCAAGAGGGCTTGAGATCGCCGAACGTTTTAAATCCGCTTTTTATAAAGATTACAGGGGTTTATTAGAGCACGAAAAAATAGACTTTGCTTTTACCTTTGGTCGCCACTGCGATATGGCTAAAATAGCTAAAGCGCTGATAGATCGAAACATCGCCTTTGCGATAGAAAAGCCCTGCGGAATTAACGCCGCTGAGGTCAATCAGCTTAGCGAACTGGCTCACGAGAAAAAACTCTTCGTTTCTATCCCGTTTATCTTCAGATTTAGTCAATTGCTGCAACATCTGGAGAGATTGAAAAAATCAGCTAATACAAATTGGAACCACCTGTCTTTTCGATTTATTGCTGGCCCCCTGGACCGATATATAAATGCAAATTGCAGCTGGATGCTGGAGAAAAAGCTTGCTGCGGGCGGTTGCTCGATTAATCTGGCCGTTCATTTTATCGATTTAAGTATGCGGCTGTTTGGAGAAAACTTCACCTCCGTGTCAGCAAGAATGATCGAAAGTGAGGGTGCGGCTGATGTGGAAGTGTTTTCTGTACTTACACTGGTAACCCGGAGCGGCCGCGTTTGTTGTCTTGAAACAGGATACACCTATCCTGCAGGGAGTAGCGAGCAAAGGGAATTCTCATTCACTCTTGCGTCGGACAAACACTATGTTCGATCCCACGACGCTGGAATTCGTGTCATACCACATGATGGCACGGAGCCGCAGATAGTCAGTTTGGCGCTGGAAACAGATGATTATTACAGTGTGTTCGTTAACCACACACTAGACGAATATCAACGCAATCAGAACCCATCTGCGGGCCTGGCAGATATGGTGCGGGTTATGAAAGTCATTGATAGTGCGTATGAATCCAGCAGCCGGGATGGTGTATCAATAAAATGTTTGTAAGCGTAAATTTCACTTTCATAGTGACAATGAAATTCATTCTGTATATTCTGGAATTTAATTCTAATTATGCGGAAAATGGAAGATGTCTCAAATAGATCGTTGTTTTGATATTCTGGAGCTTTTTTTCAAAAACCCAAAAGGACTGCCCCTTTCAGAAGTGAGTGTGCAAACAGGTATTCCTGCGGCTACGACACACCGGATTCTCGGTTTTATTAAAAAACGGGGTTACCTGACCCAGGATAACAGAGAAAATTACCACTTGTCGTTGCTGCTGCCTTCAATGGGAAAGAATTTCATTGCCGGCACTGGGTTTGCCGAACTCAACCAACCACATATCGATCTACTGGCAGAAGAATCCGGAGAACATATAAGACTCGCCGCAGTGGTTGATGGACAACTTATCTGGGTGTTGCGCGCCGTAGTCAGTGCTCGCGGACTTCAATACCACGGTGCGTCTGATACTAAAATTATCCCGCATATCACGGCATCAGGTAAATTATGGCTTTCAACATTAAAAGATGAGGAAGCCGTACGCATCGTCTCACAATGGAATATTGAAGACGCTAAAGAATACGGTGGCCCCAACGCGGTCACATCCATTAAAGGCTTACTCACCGATCTGGGAAAAATTAGAAGAGCAGGCTATGCAATCATTGCGGAAGAAGCTGAAGTCGGTGTTTGTGCTGCATCAGTAGGCGTGTATGATACGGCGGATACAGGTCAGTTACTCGGAACGCTTAGTCTGGCGGGGCCGTCTGCCCGTCTTAACAAAAAAGCGATTAAAGATAAAATCGCGACAATGAAAGTCACTGCCGGAAAAGTTCAGGAAGCGTGGAATTTATGGGCATCTGTAAACGCGAATAATGTCAGTGCAAATTGACCTTGAACTTGGCTCTGATGGCGATTAGTGTGCTTCCACAGTATTATTATATCTCGATCAAAGACAGCGCTGATCGCTGTAACCAGACGATGCTACCATCCTCTACACCTACCATTAAACCTAACTCCCCGCAACCCGTCCAATCAACAGCTTCGGGGGAAGCAACATGCATTCCCATGGCGATCACTTTGTCTTCATAGGCAAATGCCCTGGCTTCTGCAAAAACAGGGCCTAGATTACTACCCACGTTTTCAAGCAGAAAAATGCCAGCCTGACCGGTTGTGCTGCGGGGCGCACCACCTTTAGTTGAAGAAACCGACGCACGAGCGTGAGTCCCAATTATTAGATCAAATCTACCTGACCCTGACCAGTCACAGATACAAAGTTTCACACGTCCCCGACCACCACCAACATCCTCGGTAAATCGGATTACCTCACCACTTTCCCATCTGAGATGGCGTTTATTGATTAATTCTGTATCACTGTGACGTTCATAGTCCGACAGACAGCCATCGGCATCAAGGCAAACATAATGCAATTTGCGGTTATCCAGCCAATTAACAATCGCAGGTTTGACCCTCCATACGGTTTTTAGTGGCATATCTTTATATTTTAATAGCTGCGGATTTTTAAATTTTGGCGGATAAGTGCCTCCGTCATTCTGCAACAATGTGTGATAACCTGTTACATCACTCATTAATACATCCGCTAATCCATTGCCAGTCCAATCTGCAACAGTGGGGCAGGTGTAGCCGAACATTTTTTCTGATGGTCCCTGAATGGAACCTGTCGGACCCGCACTGACCAATACCTCTTTACTCCCAGCCGTCAATTTTACTTCACGCCCTAATGCAGGTTTGTTAGTGGGGCCTAAGTTGGGGTAAAACAGAAGCTCTCCAGCGCTATTGCCTACAATTAAATCCAGCAATCCGTTGTCATTAAAATCATGTAGTGCAGGTGATGGCAGTACGCTGGCGTGCATTATTGGGAACGCTCCCTCTATCCGGCCTATTTTTGTAAATCCCGGTAACCCATTTTTTGTTTGCCCCGTATTTTTTAGAAAACTGACATAGCCATCTTCTGCACCTACGAGTATATCCAGGTTACCGTCATTGTCCCAATCAACAACACAGGGAATATTGATACAGTGATCCAGCTTCAACGACTCACCGTTCTGGGTTTGCATTAAAGCCAAGTCGGTAAAAGAAGCGGAGCCATTAGAGTTGCCAAAATGCAGAATATTCCAAAATTCTCCACAAACTATGTCCAGGTTTCCGTTGTCACTGAAGTCAGCAAAGGACGGTGCAAGCTGACCATATACCTCCAGTGGGTTTTCGCCAGACATAATGGCTTTACCGTGCTCAAGCACTGGATGAGAAATTGAACCCGTATTTTTAAACGAATAGAGGTATCCGCGAAGTGGGCCTCCCAGCCAACGATTGGCCGAATCATAGGCTTTGTAGCCTTTGTCATTCCATTCGAGTCCATTGGGCCAATAATCGTCCCAATAATCAGTGCCGACAATTAGCTCGGGAACACCGTCACCGTCTAAATCAGCAAACCTGGCGACATGATAGAATTCATTTCCCTTAACCCAGTCAGCTTCAAGCTCAAGCGTGACCGGATCTGTAAATTTGGGGCTCCCGGGAGTACCAATATTCGGATAGATAAAGATTTCCCGGCGCAGTCTTGATGCTGAAACCAGATGGAATAGATCACCATCCTGGACGGCTGTTACATAACCTCGAATACCTTTAACAAGCTCCTCAGAGCCAAGTACAGGTGTACCGTCTGCGTTTAAACCGATCTGTCTTCGCAGGGTGACCTGACCGTCATAACAAGCATCCCAACTGGATAAAAGAAGATCACGTGAACCGTTTGCACCCCAGTCAACAACCTCTACACAGGTAATAATACGCCCACAAACATATCCAGATTCAACCGATGAGTGATACTTCAGAGCATAGTCACTATAGTCTGGACCTTGCCATACTGTCGTGTCGTCTTCCCAGCGCTTGGTGTTCATGTTTTTCATATTTTTGGAATTCAATTCCATAATAGCATATTATCTTGTTTTCCAGGTAGAAAATTGGGTTAGACTCAAAATTTTCATGGAACTGATTTCATCAACAGCAGGGGCGAATTATGAAAACGGTAATTGACGGCGTAGTACCCGTAATGCTCACACCTTTCGATGCAACTGGCAATATCGATTATACAGGTCTGGAGGCATTGATTGAATGGTATATCGCTAATAAAGCCTCTGCATTGTTTGCTGTTTGTCAATCGAGCGAGATGCAAAAACTGGAGCTGGCAGAGCGGGTTGATATCGCCCGATTTGTGGTGAAACAAAGCAAAAACAGAGTTCCGGTTATTGCATCCGGACATGTGTCCGACACCATTGCAGAGCAGGCACAAGAGCTGGCAGCTATTGCTGACAGCGGGGTAGACGCCATTGTTCTGGTGACTAATCGACTGGATATTGGGTCTGATGGATTTGCTGTATTCAAAAAAAATCTTATGTTATTACTCAAGCAATTGCCAACAGATGTACCGTTGGGTCTCTATGAATGTCCCGCACCTTTCAGGCGATTACTTGCTAACGACGAAATCAAACTATGCCGTGATACAGGCCGGTTTATTGTGCTTAAAGATGTATCGTGCGATCTTGATACCGTTAAACAACGAATTAAATTGGTTGATGGAACTGGTTTTAATATTATTAATGCAAATGCGGCTATTGCTTTTAAAGCGATGCAAGCCGGCTCCCCAGGGTTTGCCGGTGTGTTCACAAATTTTCATCCTGACCTCTATAACTGGCTCTACCAAAACAAATCATCGCAGGACCTATTGGTTAAAGAACTCGCCAATTTTCTTGCACTATCAGCCTGTGCAGAATCTATGGGCTATCCGGGTCTGGCCAAGCTGTACCACCAGCGCCTGGGTACTTTCGCATCGAGTTACTCGCGTGTTAACAATTACAATCTGCGGGAACGCCACTGGGCGATAGATGACCTTCTGGATCATATTCATCTTGGGACGGTTGGATTTAGAGAGAGAATCAGTCAGTTATCTATTTGACTGGGTGGTTGTTTAACACAATAAATCAAAATACGGGCAACCTAAATTTTATAAATCTGATTGTACGGTTTTGACGTTGTTTCATTGAATGTCTTTTTCCAATGTCTCATGAATGGGTTGCTTAGCTACTGAGATTTTCCAGTAGTTCTCTTAGTCGCTCTACTTCTGGTGAACCCAGTTCTTGATATATAGTAAGACTGGTTTCAAATGACTGTCGTGCTTCTACCTGCTTTCCTCGGAGTTTATAGTTCAATCCAATATTACGATGTTGATTCGCTATTCCATCGGTATATCCAAGAGATTCAAAAATGGCTAGTGATGCCAGGTAGTGCTGCTCTGCCTGCTCAAGCTCCATTTTGTATTGGCAGATATTTCCCAGGTTGCCGTAGCTATTGGCTATTCCATTTTTGTTATTCAATGCCTTGAACATTTCAATTGATTTAGTAGTATATAGCTCGGCTTCTTCAAGATTTCCTCTATTCTTAAAAAGACTTCCTAGATTGCAGTATTGTGTTGCGATACCATCCTCGTGATTTAAAGCTTCATATTCTGAGAGTGATCTCAGGTAATATTGTTCAGCTTTGTTCCAACTCCCGATTGATGCATGGATATTCCCCAAATCACCGTTGCCTATTGCAACCCAATATTGATTTTGTGTACTCTCTCCAATCTCAACGACCTTGTAATATGTTTCAATGGCTTTATCCGAATTACCCCTTCGCCAGTACAAATGCCCAAGCATGTTCCATCCGTCTGGACTATTGGGATCAAGAATAGTGCTCTTAAGATATGCCTTAAGTGATTGACGAATATTGGTCGCGAAAGATAATGAGCCGATACGTCTTAGAGCGAGGGCAGCGATTTTGCTGTCATCTACTCTACTTTCCGTTTTTCTATTTTTGTCGTTCCGGCGGGTAATGTTGCCGCCAACCAATACTTTTTCTTTCGTACTAGCATATTGTTCATCTAAAGTTAATAGTACCTCCTCACCTATCTGCCGCATACACACGAGTTCAAGCTGGTTTTCAATAGGTTTGTCTGGGTTTTCAATATCAAAGATGAATTCAGATCTATCTCTTTTCGCAAGACTTACATAATCTTCGAAAAGTGAGGGATCGACATGTGCACCACCATCCGTGTCTGCTATCTCTAAAATTAACCGCTTTCTACTGAAAGTGGATCGTTCAGTTTTCTCACCTCGTGCCTGCTCTAGTAAGACAGGATCCTCCCACCAACTCTCAAATGGAATTTTCTGTGGTGCCTTTGTATATTCTCCGTCCTGTGCTGCTGAAGTGTACATTGCGTTAATTTGACCGTCTTGACGGGTTATTGCATGAGTCACCAGGCCGCACATAAACATTAGGTTCCTTGTATTAATTGGCCCTGCTGTATCATAAAAAGCTTGTTTCAGTAAATCTAATTGACCTAAAAGGGATTTCGAATTTTTTGTATCATGTAGTAAAAGTCGTAAAGTCACTGCTATGTGCTTTCCGATAATTTCTTGCCCATCATCGAAGTTTTTACAAAAAATCTTTAAGAGTTCAAGCTGTTCGCTAAGCGATTCTGTTAAGTCTACTTTCGATCTATTTATCTTATCCACTTTTACGGGTACTCGTACTTAGCTTGCTACTGTTTTTAGCCCGCTGTAACCTCCACTCTTTCCAGTCAACTGTCTTTGAGTTGACAGTTTCAGGCTCTACCCGATCTGTAAATAATACCGCATTGTGACACCCCCATCGAGCACTGGGGACAATTAGCCCATCAAACCCAAGAAAGTAAGCAGCACCTCCTATCTCCTGAGTTACGTCATATTCAGGCTCTTTGAAACGATTGATATCAACACCTAGTTTTTGTAGTTCATTTAAATCTGCCAAGCGTGCCGACGCTCGCAATTTAACTCGAATTTCGTATAAACAGTACTGTGGTTTGGATGGAAAGACAGGTTGACTGTTCAGATGGTGAAAAACTTCTTCCAACGCACCTTTTGGTTCCAGAGATGTATAAAGTACGTCAAAGTCACCTGTATCCCATCGAGCCCTGCTAGTATAACCAAGCAGAGGATCTCTGCTGCTACGCACAACTCGCCATATAGGTTTATCGAAGGATTTTCTTTCCATCTCGTCAAGTGCATCAAGCAGATCACTGTCGAACGGTGGGTGATTGGTACGCATTAACTAGATATAAGCCTCGTTGTCTAGTCTGTCGATAACAATCAAAACATCTTCCATTTTGTTTTCTCTAATCAGGTCAATAGCCCTTCTATTCTGCAATAGAGGATGTTTGGCATTTAACCACAATCTGGCTTCGTCGGGTGTGTAAAATTCAGATAGTTTGTCTATGACATACCGAAGATCTGAGATGAGCCCTTGCATATCCAGGGGTGGCTCGGCCTTGTTATTTCGCCAGCGAGATACTGTTGGTGGTGACACACCAAAGATATTTGCTACATCACTACCTTTAAGGCCACCAGCCTCTTGAATGTGCTCAATAAGATTTACTACAGCGGTACTCATGTTATTTCGCTTTGAACAATGTGTTTTTCATCAATCCGCGCCCTTCCAGAATAAGCGGCATCTTTGGTTCTCCACTTTTATTAATGAAATCTTCAAATGCCTCTTCCATTTTATCCATTCTTTTGCTTGCTTATTTAAAAGAAAATCAATTTCTGCAGCATCTTGCTGTAAATGGCTTATTACTTCTGCTTGTTTTTTGTAATTTGCAGCATCAACTACGAAGCGATTAGTCCCAAGAAACTCTGGGTATGCAAGTTTTGTAGTTGCTTATACCACTATTCCAATACGCAGATAATTATTTCTCGATGTTGGAATTCCGTAGAAGTATATGATGTTATCGGCCATAGTAATCACTCTATCGGTACATTGCATATATATTTTACATTATTTTTTAATGAAATCTATATGCGGCCGCATCGATTATCGCTAATATGTCTCATGAGTATAATTGGGTTCGGAATTAGCGCCTTTCGGCCCAAGGTTTAAAACAAGGCAGTATTTGCCCGGAATGGCCCTATTTCTTTCAACCCGCGCTCTGGGCTTTCTGATCATCTTGGACTCAAAGCTTACAATTCTCGTCGTGATATTGACGAGAATATTTAGAGGTTTGCGACAGGCATTCAAATGCATATGTTATTAACATAAAACAATTCAATAAAAACAAATACTTATAATCGATTTATTAAAGGTTTTTTGTTCGAATTAGTGAGCGCCTATCCCCATCAGATACCTAAGCAAAAGTTCGGCACTGTACCACGCACTGCCAAACAAATACTTTAGAGGCTAGGGGCTAACCACTTTGGTAGCATGATACTTATTGAAATGATAATGAACCGCCTTGGACGTGATCCGTATGCCGGGAGGAGGGATTCAGTGAGGTATCTCCTTAATTCGGATTAGATCCATAAAGAGTTAAGCTCCATGCAAAATAGTATACAAATTGAATTGTTTCCAGGGGATGCACTTTCTATTGAAACCGATGTATTGGCGCTTAAATATGCTCAAGGTAATTACGGATTGGATGAAATAGTATCCGATTTTCTAATTAATGCAGGTACAGACCGTCAAAAATTATCACCTAAACCAGAGGAATTCCGCATAGTAAGAAGTGTTGGTGATGTTATGCAGTGGGTCAAAGATCGAATTAGCAGTGCGAAACTAGTGATCGCGGTTTTAACAGAAGCAAATCCCAATGTTTATTTAGAGGTTGGATATGCTTGGGGTCAGGATATTCCTGTAGTACTTCTTGTCAACGATACCGAAGATCTCAAGTTTGATGTAAAAGGACAACGTTGTCTTAAGTACCGCCGAATAAAAGACTTAGAGGAGATACTTACCTTGCAACTCGCTACTCTCAGGTCTAATGGAAGTATCTAATCGAGCGAATGAGTACAGTTGCTGTATAAATATACGGCTTGTAATAATATTGATCAAATTTATAGTCGAGGATTCAGAAAATAATTAGCCATCTTCAAAGTCAGTAAAATGAATGCCTGCATTTCGATTAACCAGCGGTTGCCATCGGTTAACTTAGCCAGTGGCCCGACAGCAACGGGGTTGTCTTCTGGTAGAAAATGCAATGGAAAGCCGCCATGCTTGCATAGTATGTAATGGCTGCACCAATATTAGATGCTGGTGTAGTCTTAGCTATCCGCCGGTGTTTTAGCAAATGCTGTTCTGACCGGATTCAGCTCAACATCAGTCATAACAGTTGTTAAGGCTTCTTCATCAAGCAAAGTGTGCGAGCGAGATTTTGCTTCCCAAAAATGGCCTTTACACTGGTCCTCTCTGTTCGCCTGCCTGGCTATAGGTTCGCGAAGGCATTTCATAAACCAGCTAATATCCGTTAGACGGGAGCGCCAAAGTTCGATCAACGCACTGATGGTCTCATTTTCAGCGTTGGAAGTCTGCTCACCATTGAGGTGTTGATGTATAACAAGTGGGCCACGAAAGAGAGATAACCAACGCCTTATAACCTCTCTATCCGTCCAATTCTTAACCTCATCGGGAATCGCTTTTAGAATAAGGTGGAGATGATTACTCATTATTGCATACGCATAGATTTCAATTGAGAACAATGCGCTTAGCAGGCGTATACGATCTTCAATCCATTGCCTTCTGTGATCATAATTTCTTTGCGTAAGCGAATCCTGGCCGCAAAGAAACGCTCCTCGAACACAGCGGGATGTAATGTGATAGTAAGGGGTATCGTTATTGGAAATTAATTGGCTGCGGGGCTTTGTCATTGGATTCTTCCTTGAATGCTATTTGAGTGCCTATAGTAGAGAGAGAAAGCTAATATGTCAAAATATAGTGTATTTCGTTGTTCGTTTGTATTGCCAGCCATAGAGGCAGGCGTTATATTCCTTGGCACATCTGAAAGTATGACTAATAATCATACCAATGGAGGTGCCGAATGAGTAGTAGTAAAATCGTAATCACACTAGAGTCTGAATTGCTGGCAGAACTTGATGCATTGGTAAAGAAACGCCTGTTCCCAAACCGAAGTCGTGCAATTCAAGCGGCTGTAAAGGAAAAGTTGAGTCGCCTGAACCACAGTCTATTAGAGAGAGAGTGCGCAAAGTTGGAGCCAGAATATGAAAAAGCACTAGCGGAAGAAGGATTTACTGAGGATATGTCTGAATGGCCAGAATATTAAGAGGAGAGGTTCGTTGGGTAGAGCTAAATCCAACTCGAGGTCACGAACAGGCAGGGCGTAGGCCTGTACTCATACTCAGCCAGGATGTTTTTAATAAACGATCTGGTACTGTTATTGCCATGGCTCTAACCAGCCAGCCACAAAAAGCTGATTTTCCGCTAACTTACCCGCTTGAATCCAAACAATTATAAAAAGTATCGTGGGTAAAAATAAGCCAAATTCGCACTCTGTCAGTGGAAAGAATTGGAAAGAAATTGGGTACGGTTGAGCCTGAGCAGCTATCAGAAATTGTTGATGGTCTAAATCAAATAATCGGAATATAACAAGACCTACCAACGCCACTGCAGGTGATGATGAATCGAAAATATAAGGTGGTTTCTTCGATTTTTCATTTTCCCCCAATTTCTCTTCATAGCAGGGGCAACACGAGTGGTGTCACTGGTGCTGCCTTGGGACAGAATCAGTATAACCCGGCAACTCAATAACATAACTATCAACTGAACCACTATCATGCCAGTCGGAGCCAAAAAGAACGCGTGTTCCGCTGGGGCTAACCGTTGCATGTGGTTCTCCAAAATATCCGGCATATCCACCATTTACCGCGTCTTTCGCATGAGAGCGATGATGTGCCAGTCGACAAACTACTGCCTTATCGGGTTTTGTGTCTGCCATATAGATTTCTGACAATAATACAGGTGTTGGCTGCAGATTAGTTAAAAATGAAAAACGTTCATAGCCAATGCTTGATAATACAACCCAGCCAGGTTGTTGATAGGCGACGGCTGATATGTGGGTTCCGCTTATTGGCAGGCCATAGCCGCTGGATTGGGAAATCACTGAGCGGCAGTTGCCGTTGCTTAGATCATGTGCTATTAATGCACCTTCTCCCTTGTTTTCTGCGAAAGAACAGCCTTTGGGGGATAAATCGAAACCGGTTGCGAATAGTGCATCCCTGCCATTGCTCAAACGTCCAAGACTTGAATGCGAGTGAAATTCAAAGAAATCGAGCTTTTCTTTTCGTTGTTGCAGATCGTTGCTAAGCAACCATTCATTCAGAAGAAAAATATTTCCACTGGGTGTAGGCATAGGCGCGTACCAGGGTTCGTAGTCTGTATTGCCACCGATTTGTATTTGCGATGTTTTCCCTGTACTGACTTGATAACTGAAGGCTATATCCGAGTCAGGTAAGTCGCATCTGAATCCAAAGTAATCGTCATCCATCGATTGCATCATAACGTTGTTTCCAGATCTTATAATCTGCCCATCGCCACATATTTCGGAGAAATTTGCCAACTCGGTTTCACTGTGAGTGTCAACATTGTATTTCATCAATGAACCGTATTGTGAAAACAACGCGCTAACGTAAAAGAATGAATCCGGGTCAGTGTGATGCCAGAAAACTTCTTCTATGCTTCCAGTAGATATGTCCAGACGTTGTATGTGTTCATAGGTTCTTCCATCGTAAAGATGATGGCCTGCTGAATCTCCCCCTGTATGGTAGAGGATCATTAAGGATTCATCAGCGTTCCATGATTGAATAGTGCTGTATATCGGCTTTACTACTTCAGAGAATTTTGCATCCGATACTCTAATAATTCGCGAACCAAAAACAGGGTCAACGTAGGGCTTGAGTGGCTGCGGTTTTGCCAATACGGGTATTACGTCGAATCGATTGTCGGTTCGCATACCCAGACAAAGGCTGCCCGCACGATCTTCAAAGGTTACCTCCCGATCTGCGGGGTCTATTGAATCAGAACAACCATTGAGCAGAAAAAAAATGGCTGCATAAAGAATCGGGTTTTGCCATCTCATATTAGTAATAATTACAAAATCACGATCAGAAGCATATATCATACTCAAAATATAGCGCGTACAAGCAACTATTTGCATATTGATGACGGTGAATTTGTATTTCATGAAAGAGGTCATACAGACTGGGTCAATCGTGAAATCATCGAGAATATACAAGTGTTCATGAACTGTTTTGATTGACAGAACGCAGCTTATACCTCGCTATTTTTTTCGTACCACCCGCTTGAGAGGATTAAGGTTTATTTCTTCTATCATTGCATGATCCGGCGCTTGAAACAGTGTCATTACAGCAGCGGATACATCTTCTGCCAACAGCGCATTTTCTTTTGACTCACCGGGTTCAAAAGCAAGATGGTCAAAAAAGTTACTCCGTACCATGCCTGGGTTAATAATGCCGATATGGCTGTTGTTATTTGCGCACTCGTGTCTTAGAGATTGCGCAAAACCCCGTAAGCCGAATTTTGCAGCACTGTACACTGAGCCATAGCGCCCGCCTGTTAAACCTGATTCTGAGCCGATAAATACAATATCTGAACGCATCTGTTTTTTTAGTGTGTTAATCATTAAGCGAGTGAGCAAGATGGAGGATATCAGGTTTATCTGTAGTGATTGCTCAATTTGTCTTAGGGAAAATTCCTCCAGAGAGCCAAACAACCCCGTACCAGCGTTATTTACCAAACCACTGATATCACTGTGCTCCCTGAGCAAGGATTGTATAGCGGTTTCAACCGATTCAGTGTCGCTAAGATCAAGCGAGAGTGGGGTGAATTTTTGATCCCGGATTTTAGTGTCTTTGAAGGAACGTGCAATACCGATAACAGTGTGCCCCGCACCAAGTAGCGAGTCACAAACAGCCTTGCCTATGCCACGGCTGGCACCTGTGATCAGAATTTTTCTTTGTTGCATCGTTTAATCCCGTTAGGATGAAATTCAGTACAAGAAAATCATCTTCAAAATAGCTATTTTTTTCATTTGCACTCAGCAAGCGCACGTAGTTTTTCGAACACCTTGTCTACCTCCGGCTGTGCGTCGCCTAGTAATTGTGTGATACGTTGTTTGTTTAGGTTTTCTATCGTGCGTTGCGGTGTGTCCGAGACAATCTTGATAATGTGTGTCAGCTGCGTGCCTGCGTAACGAATGGCAGTCGGGTAAAAGGCACTGGCTTCCATATCCAGGCCCGTATTGTTTGGGTATTCTGAGGTCGGGCTATCCACGCTGATTAACGAGCTGATTGGGCAGTTGATGTTATTAGGCACGGCGGTATTCCAATGTTTATTGCTAGCTTTATCGATGATGGCGTGAGCGATAAACACCGAGCCAAGAGCCAGATTAGCATGCCCGGCAATACCCAGGTTCAGACAAATCGCATTGTTAAGGTTTTGCCTGCCATGTAGCAATACAGCGGTAGCTGCAGCGGCATTGGTTTTGCCAATACCCGAGATAATCAAGTGAATATTATCTTTCGCAAATTGCCGAAATGGTTTCTCGGTTATTGCCCTTAGCTTGTATTTATCAATGAGTGGGCGGGCTTCACAAGCAAGTGCCATCACCAAAAATAAAGATATATTGTGTATTTTAGACATTGAGTGATTGCGCAATTTGCTCATAGCTTGCAGCGTCATCGATTCGGCCACGCTTTCTCGCGCCTTTGGCAAATAGTGCTGCCTTGTGTTGCAGCATGGTTTGCGCCTGTCCTTTCTGCTCGCAATTTAACTTGCCAGCAGAAAGTATATTTTGTAATGCCTTGATGCGAAATCGATCCATGCCCCAGTATTTTTGTGATAGCTGATCTGCGTGACCGCCGTATTTTCGCAATATAGCTTGCTCAACATACAACACGGGTTCACGGCAACAGATTTTTAGCCACATATCATAATCTTCACAGGCCGCTAAGGTGGTATCAAACAGGCCCACCTCAAACAGCAGATCTTTTTTTATCAAACTGGCAGAAGGTGAAATGACGCATAATGCAAGGCATTGCTGAAAAATCCAACCACCGTTTTTTGTGTGTTTTTTCTTCTGATTCAAGTGCTGTCCATTGCGAACCCATAATTCGTTACCGTGGCAGAGGCGGTAGTCCTGATTGCTTTGAATCATCTCTGTTTGTAACTCAAGTTTTGTTTGCAGCCATTCGTCATCTGAATCGAGTAAGGCAATCCAGTCTCCCTGTGCTTGGCGTATTCCCTTGTTCCTGGCTGCAGATACACCTGCGTTGGGCTGATACAGGTATTGAATGCTGGGATAATTTGCAACAAGATTTGCGCTATCGTCGTCCGACCCATCATCGACGACAATAATTTCATCGGCGGGCTGGGTTTGCCGCAATACTGACTCAATCGCTCGTTTTAATGTGTGCGACCGATTATAGCTTGGGATGACGACAGAAATTATCATGTTTTTATCTTATCACGTCAGTAGCTCGTGGCGCTTAACAGCTGGAGTGGAAGTAACCGGCTGTGGTTTTAATGAATCTACGCTATAAACGCAATTGGCACCCGGCAGTGTTTAATACTTCAGATGCCGATTTAAACCATTTTCAATTCGACTATCTTTTGCTCACGCCTGCATGTAAATTGTCTTGTAGAGTTAAACAAAAAGGTGGGTTCTGTGTTAATTGAATACAAAAAAGTCAGTGCTTCCAACGGTTTGTCCTGGTTTTCCTGCGGCTGGACTATTTTCAAGCAAAATGTACTGACATGGATTCTTATGACTGTGGTGTTTATTGTGCTTTCTCTGCTAGGGATCATACCCTTGGTGGGTGCATTGATAGCTACCTTGCTTATGCCCGTGCTCTCCGGTGGCATTATGATGGCAGTTGATAAAAGTAATCATGGAGAACGGGTAACTGTCAGTGATTTGTTTTTAGCATTTCAAGACAAACAGATTATGCGGCGACTATTAACGATCGGCGCGATAGGGTTGGCGATAATGGTTCTTCTCACTTTGCTTTTTGGCATGGGTATGGGCAGTATGATGATGACAATGGACCCTGAGCATATGCAGGTCAGTACTCACAATATGGGTTGGCTGGGGGTGATGAGTCTTCTATCGATGCTCATTTCATTGACTTGGTGGATGGCTCTTATGTTTGCGGTGCCACTGGTGGCACTTAATCAGGCTAAGCCTGTGCCGGCACTTAAGCGCAGCATAAGGGCCAGCCTGAGCAATTGGCTGCCTTTGCTTATCTACGGATTGATTGCATCGTTATTACTATTAGTGGCTATTATACCGATTGGATTGGGGCTGTTGCTTGTTATGCCACTGCTTTTTTGTTCTGTCTATTGTGCGTTTAAAGATATATTTCCCCAATCAGACGCTTCAATTCAAGCGGTATCACACACCCAATAAGTTGCTTAACAGAGAATACTCTATGGATGCCAAATCATTGCTCGAACAAATTCTGCAGTCAGGTAAGCATTATATTAAAGAAGGTCGGGAGCTGGCAGAAGATAAACTGGACGTTCCAGAAGCCGGTGAGGAACGCGATGCGATGCTTTCGGGGATGAGTAAAGGTGCAATGGCTGCCGGGGCTTTGGCCTTATTGCTGGGTACGGGTGCCGGGCGACGACTGACAGGTTCTGCGCTTAAGCTCGGCAGTATTGCAGCTATTGGTGGCCTGGCTTTTAATGCTTATCAGAAATGGCAGGCAACCCAGTCTGATACAGGGACAGTGGATAAGCCCTTTGACCAGCTCAATCCAGATGAGTCGAACAAGCGCAGTACGGCACTTGTCAAAGCGATGATTGCTGCGGCCAAAGCCGATGGCCATATAGATAATGAGGAACGTTTGCGAATCAATAAAAAAATTAATAAAATGCAACTCGCTGACTCAACCTTTGAATTTTTACAGCAAGAGATTGAACGGCCACTTGATGTCGCCGAAATAGCCAGTCAGGCTGATTCCCTGGAAGCGGCTGCTGAGATGTATGTCGTGTCTTTGTTAGTGATTGATATGGACAATGCAGCGGAACGTCTTTACCTGAATGAACTGGCGATAGCGCTCAAATTGCCTGATGAAATAGTTGCTCAGCTTGAGCAACAAGTTAATACGGCTTGAGATAGGTTTGCAGAAGCCTGTTTAATGCAGGCTTATATTGATCGAAAAGCCTCCTCTTCCCTTCCCTCAACAATCGATTTAAGAAAGATTTCCACCCGCCGATTTTGTTGCCGCCCATGGTCAGAGCTATTGTTCGCACGCGGATCGGATTCTCCTCTACCTAACAACCGGGTTCTATCATTGTTTACGCCATGTGAACCCAGATAACGTCCGACTGATTGTGCTCTGCGCTCTGAAAGTCGTTGGTTGTAGGCTGATGAGCCGGTGCTGTCGGTGTGCCCGACAATATGCACAGCCGTTTTGTCATATTGTGACAGGGTTTTAGCGACCTTGCTTAAACTGTCGTAAAAACCTGCCTTTAGTGAAGCACTATCAACATCGAAAGTAACCCCGCTATTGAGGTTTAGTTTAAGTGTTTCTTCATCAATGCGCACCAGCTCTATTTCATTGTCACGCTGTTCTTGTGCCAACTGACGATCTAGTTCTGCTTGCTGTTTGTCCATATATTGGCCCACTGCAGCCCCTGCAAGAGCGCCGATGGCTGCGCCGACAAATTTGCCTCGATCACTGTGTGCCTGATGACCCAAAACAGCACCAGCCAAGGCACCAATAGCAGCGCCTGTTTTACCACGGCGGTTAGGGTCGTCAGTGGCGCAAGCGGTCAGTGCTAGTGCGATCACTGCAATGGTCATTAATTTTTTCGTAAACATGTGTTGCTCCAACTGTTTTTTGTCCTGCCGAATGCCTGATACCAATAAGATGAGGTTAATTACAATTAATGGTAGTCCTTTAATACTGAGTACCCGCTGAACAGAGGCGGGTATTACAGATTGTCAAGGATATTGTCAAGGGTATAGTCTGCGTCCGTATAACTGCTGGTTATAATCCGCGTGTTATTTTCACTCTTCAGCACTAAGCCAGGAAATCCCCGGGCGCCCAGAGCCTGATGAAAATGAATTTCTTTTAACAGATTTTGCTGGGTTTGCTCAGCATTCAAGTCATGCTTGAATTGCTTGTTATCAAGTCCGAGTTTTTCCGCTAGGGCGATCAGGCTCTCATCAATGGATGGGTTTATGGCATGCAGATAATACGCCTCCTGTATGCTAAGAATCATTGCTTCTTCGAGCGTTTTGTCTTGTGATCTTGCAGCAATAACTGCTCGACAAGCAGGGTAAGTGGAACGACGGGGGACTGTCTCACTCCAGAAGTCAAAATTAAAAGCCGTGCCCGGAACAGTGGTCTGGATTTTCTGCCAAGTCTGTTGCAGAAATTGGCGCATATCTTCTGCCATGGGTAGGTTAGTATCGGGTGCCAGTCCACCCAGAAGATTGTGTACAGGAAGATTGGCCGGTAGTCGGGACTTGACGGATTGCCATACAGGGCGAAACGCCCAGCACCAGCTACACATGGGATCATGTACATAGTATAAAGTTGTTGTCATCAGATTCACTCATTGTCAAAGTGGCTGTATAAAGAGCAGCAATACAAAATTTTTATGTCGTCTGTTTTGCGCATAATTATGACCATAGTCCACTCAGTATAGACATTTACTAATACCTGAATCCGTGACTCCACTACGGCATAAGGCGTAAGTTCTTGGATTCACAGCGGTTTAAAAAATACCCACTTAACCGATGGGTGAAGCTAAGATTTTTGTAAATCCGTTGTGAATCCATTATCTTACACCCCATATCCGCATTGAAGTTACGGATTCAGGTAATAAAAAAGGTTTTAGCATGAATTGCGTTATCGATTTATTAAAATCCCACCGTTCAATCCGTAAGTTTACTAAGCAGGCTATCGAGCCACAAATGCTACAGGAAATTCTATTGGCAGGTCAGGCGGCGGCAACATCGAGCTTTGTCCAGGCAACAACTTTGGTGCGGGTAAATAATCCTCAAAGCCGTGAAAAACTGATGGGGTTTTCTGGTGGCCAACCTTATGTGGTTTCGGCACCTGAATTCTTGGTGTTCTGTGCGGATATGTCGCGTGCGCAAATGTGCTGTGATCTTCAAGGTGTGGAAGCGATGAACGGTTTTACCGAGCAGTTCATTATTGCCACGGTCGATGTGGCGCTGATGGCGCAGAATGTCAGTATTGCCGCAGAATCATTGGGTCTGGGCATTTGTTACATTGGAGGCATCAGGAATGACCCAAAAGGTGTCAGTGACTTGCTGGCGCTTCCCGATAAGGTTTATCCGGTGTTTGGACTTTGCATGGGATATCCTGATCAACAAGTCGATACTCGCCCACGACTGCCGTTGTCAGTGGTGCTTAAAGAAGAGTGCTACAACAGCGCTGGTGATAAGCAAGCGATTGCGACGTATGACAAAACTGTCGAAGACTATTATGCAAAACGCCTTGGTGGTGGAAAAGCCATGACCTGGACCCAACAGGTTGCTGGTTTGACGGGTAAGGAATCACGGCCTCATATGTTGTTGTTTTTGAGGGAGAAGGGGTTTTTACAGCGCTAAAATTTTCACACGTTGCGTATTCAGATGAAAATCGTTTCCTGTAATGTATTATTTTTTTATTGACACAAGGCGTTGCATGGATTATAAATGCAATTCATCTACAAAATATATATAAATTATAATTGATTGTCGGAGGAAACCTACAATGCTACTTTCCCGAACCCTAACAACTGCATTATTTGCCACTGCTTTGGCAAACAGTAGTGCTATTGCAGCAACCAAATGGGATATGCCTACGCCATATGGTGACGGCGTTCATCACACAAAAAATGTTCGCCTGTTTGCTGAAGATGTAAAAAAAGCGAGCGAAGGTGAACTTGATATTGTTGTTCATTCAGGCGCGTCACTGATCAAACATCCAGAGATTCATCGGGCGGTTCGTACGGGTCAAGTCCCTGCGGGTGAAATGTTTATGGGTCTGTTAGGTAACGATAATGCGCTATTCAAGGCAGACAACATCCCTTTTCTTGCTTCAGATTTTGCTACGGCGAAAAAACTCTGGGCAGCTTCACGTGCAGCGATAGAAAAATCACTGGAAAAAGATGGCGTTAAACTGCTTTATGCTGTGCCCTGGCCACCACAAGGGTTTTACACAAAAAAGCCAATTAATTCAGTCGCTGATTTAAAAGGCCTGAAAATTCGTGCCTATAGCCCAACTACTTCACGGCTTGCAGTACTGCTGGAGGCGACCCCAACCACTGTACAAACTCCAGAAATACCCCAGGCTTTCTCTACAGGGATTATTGATGCTATGGTTACCTCACCCAGTACAGGGGTTAGCAGCCAATCATGGGATTACATTTCTGATTACACAGATACACAAGCCTGGATTCCAAAAAACATGGTAATCGTTAATGCGCGGTCGTTTAAGCGCCTGGACGAAAAGCTTCAGAAAGTTGTCATGGACGCAGCTGCAGCGGCTGAAACGCGTGGTTGGGAAATGGCCATGGCAGAAACCGAAGCAAAGACAGCGATGCTTGCAGAAAAAGGCATTAATGTTGCCAAACCATCTGCTGAACTTAAACAAGGTTTACAGGCGATTGGTATGACGATGGGCGATGAGTGGGCAAAGGAAGCAGGCGACGCTGGTGCAGAAATTTTAAAATCACTTCAATAACGCGCGGTCTGTTTGAAGTCCAGTGCAGGGGGGAATGGATTTCTCCCCTGTATTATCAATAACGAATTAACTGTCTTTTGAAAGGCCATTAATCATACAGGTCAGTAAAAAAATTGCTTTGATCTAAAATACTATCAGGCAATACTTAGTATCGCTCTACCCTATCGCTCTACCCTATCGCTCAGTAACACTTACCTAGTGTAGTGTAACGAGCAAAAGGTGCAAATAGACGGGTCGAGGCAGGCCAGGTGCCAGGCGCACCCTCGCAGGGGTAGCCATTCTACCTCAAGAGGGTGCAACACCGCAGATGGCCTGCCTCGGCCCGCCCTTCGGGAAGTCATTAAAACCGCGATTGCGGTGTTGCAGCCCTTGGCAAGGGCCATTCTACCTCAAGAGGGTGCAACACCGCAGATGGCCTGCCTCGGCCCGCCCTTCGGGAAGTCATTAAAACCGCGATTGCGGTGTTGCAGCCCTTGGCAAGGGAACACCCTTCCCTGCAGACTGCGCCTTGCACTCGCGGTTTTACTGACTTTCTATATGCGCCTTTTGCTCGTTACACTACACTAGTATCCCGTCTACACTAGTATTAATAATTTTAGCTTTCGCTTAAGTCTTTCGACCATAATACTGGAGGTGACCTCAATGAGAAATTTTCTCGACAAATTATATGTTGGCGCAGGCATGTTGGCAGGTCTGTTTATCGTGCTTATCACACTAATGATACTGGCACAAATTATTGGTCGCTGGTTTGGTCTTATTATTCCATCAACAGAAGATTTTGCTGGATTCTTTTTGGCGGCAACAACATTTCTCGCGCTTGCTTACACCTTCAGAATGGGCGGCCATATTCGCGTCACTATATTGGTTCATCTACTAAAAGGGCCGTTGCAGCGAATATCTCTTCTATTGGCACTGGGTGTTTTTAGCGCAATGATTGCCTATGGCGCTTACTACACAGCAGCATTCGCTTATGAGTCCTGGTCGTTTCATGAACTATCACAAGGCTATATTCCTGTGCCTTTATGGATTCCCCAGTTGTCCATGGCAATAGGGCTGCTGATCTTCCTGGTCGCACTGGTTGATGACCTTATTGTCGTTGCTGCAGGCAATACACCGACATTTATAGGTTTGGAGGAATAATGGAAGTTTATAATCTGATTATTGTACTGGGAGCGGTTCTTCTTGTCTCATTATTAAGCGGAATCTGGGTTGCTGCCTCGCTATTTTTAGTCGCATTTATTGCGCTGACACTTAACGGGAATGACAATATAGGTTTAGTGCTGGCCACTACAACCTGGGGGGCGTCTGCAACCTGGACATTGGCAGCCTTACCGTTGTTCATCTGGATGGGTGAGATACTCTTTCGTACCAAATTATCAGAAGATTTGTTTCATGGCCTTGCACCATGGCTAAACAAAGTCCCCGGTCGATTACTGCATGTGAACATTTTGGGCTGTACAATTTTTGCGGCTGTTTCCGGTTCATCTGCTGCCACGGCTGCGACTATTGGGCGCATGACCATACCTGAGTTATCAAAACGCGGCTATCCAATGAAAATGATGATAGGCACTTTGGCGGGTTCAGGTACTCTCGGATTTTTGATACCGCCTTCGATTATTCTGATCGTTTATGGGGTATCAGCCGAAGTCTCAATCTCAAGGCTCTTTATCGCCGGTGTACTGCCTGGGGTTATGCTTGTTACGCTGTTTATGGGCTATACAGCTGTTTGGTCAATGCTGCATTCTGGTCAGATTCCCCGAGAGGACGACGATGAAATAAGCAAGATGAGTCTGGCTCAAAAACTATATGCCACCCGGCGTCTATTCCCGGTAATGGGCTTGATCTTGTTTGTTTTAGGCTCTATCTATGCGGGTTGGGCAACAGCAACAGAGGCCGCAGCTCTCGGTGTTTTTGGTGCGTTGGTTTTATCACTGGTCACAGGGAATCTAGGGCTGGGTACTTTTAAGGACAGCCTGCTTGGCGCAACTCGCACCTCCTGCATGATTACGTTTATCATCGCAGGCGCCGCCTTCCTGAGTCTTGCCATGGGCTTTACCGGCATTCCCCGATTGTTGGCAGAAGGTATTTCCAGCATGGGCTTGACACCGATTCAACTGATCATTGTATTAACTCTGTTTTTTATGATTCTGGGTTTTTTCCTCGACGGGATATCAATGGTGGTTCTGACTACATCTATCGTTCTGCCGATGGTTGAACGTAGCGGCATAGATTTGCTTTGGTTTGGAATATATGTGGTATTGGTTGTTGAAATGTCTCAAATTACCCCGCCTGTAGGTTTTAATCTGTTCGTAATGCAAGGACTCACTAAAATCAACATACTCAAGATCGCGGGCTATGCTTTGCCATTTTTCTTTCTGTTATTAACGGCAATTATTCTACTGACTGTATTTCCAGGTATTGCAACCTGGTTACCGACGCTAATGACGAAAAACTAATATGGATAGTTCACATCAGGGGGGGAAATGGGAATTCTGGGTGGATCGAGGCGGTACTTTTACCGATATTGTTGCGCGTAAGCCCAATGGTGAAATCAAGACTCACAAACTGCTCTCAGAAAACCCTCAGCAGTATCGGGATGCTGCTATTGAAGGCATCCGTAATCTACTCAACGTTAAGTCCGACGAAGCTATACCTGCAGAAAAAATTGCTGCTGTAAAAATGGGCACCACCGTTGCGACCAACGCGCTGTTGGAACGACAAGGTGAGAACACTCTGCTGGTTATTACTCAGGGTTTTGCTGATGCGCTACGCATTGGTTATCAAACCCGCCCGGATCTTTTTGCGTTGAATATAAAATTGCCCGAAATGCTCTATGGTCAGGTGCTGGAAGTAAATGAACGCCTCAATGCGCAGGGAGATGTTTTAATACAACTGGACTGGGTCGAAATATCCAGTCAGCTACAGGGTGCATTTAAAGCGGGGGTTAGATCAATAGCGGTTGTATTAATGCATGCTTATCGATTCCCACAACACGAAAAGCAATTGGAACAGATTGCCAGAGAGATTGGATTTCCGCAAATATCGGTCAGTCACAAAGTCAGCCCATTAATGAAGCTTGTTTCCCGTGGTGACACTACAGTGGTCGATGCCTATTTAAGCCCTATTCTGCGTCGCTATATTAATCAGGTTGCAGATCAGCTGAAGCAGATGATAAGCCACAAAGGGCAACTTAAATTTATGCAATCCAGTGGTGGTCTGACCGACGCGCAGTTATTTCAGGGCAAAGACGCGATTCTATCAGGGCCTGCCGGGGGTATTGTAGGCATGGTGCGTACTGCAGAATTGGCGGGATTTAAAAAAATTATCGGTTTCGATATGGGTGGCACATCGACAGATGTCAGCCACTACAATGGTGAATTCGAGCGCACGTTTGAAACCGAGGTTGCGGGTGTGCGGATGCGGGCACCCATGATGCTAATACATACTGTAGCTGCCGGTGGTGGTTCGATATTGCAGTTTGATGGAGCGCGTTACCGGGTGGGCCCTGAGTCAGCCGGCGCAAATCCTGGCCCTGCGGCTTATCGCAACAATGGGCCTTTAACAATAACCGATTGCAACGTGATGCTTGGTAAACTACAACCAAGTGAATTTCCATCTGTTTTCGGGAAAAATGCAGACCAGCCATTAGATAAGGCACTTGTTGTCGAGAAGTTTATACAATTGTCTAAGACTATTGGCGAACACACGGGTGCGCAACCTGAGCCAGAAGAAGTGGCTGCTGGATTTCTAAAAATTGCTATTGAGAGTATGGCAAATGCAATCAAAAAAATATCAGTTCAGCGTGGTTATGATGTTTCTGATTATGTGTTGTGCTGTTTTGGTGGGGCCGGCGGCCAACATGCCTGTCTGGTGGCGGATGCTCTGGGCATTAAAAGGGTATTTCTGCATCCCTACGCTGGTGTTCTCTCGGCATATGGTATGGGGTTGGCAGATACCACTGCAACCCGTCAACTCGCTGTTGAAAAAATTCTGACGAATAAGCGCATGCCCGAGATTCAGGTGTCGGCTAAACAATTGCAAAATGAATGTAATGATGAACTCGAGCAGCAAGAAATCAAATCGCTCGATTGCCAGGCTGTCTGGCGGCTACACTTACGTTACGAGGGTTCCGATACAGCATTGAGCTGCAATTTTGGTACTGTTGAAGAAGTACGCAAACGTTTTGAAACGCTGCATCAGCGACGATTTGGTTTTATCTCTCAAGAAAAAGAGCTGCTTGTTGAGTCGCTTGAGGTTGAAGTAATATTCTCCGGTGAATCTCCCGACAATCATACTGTTAAATTGGCAAAAAATCCCGCCACTGAAATCGGCTCACATTTGGCGTATATGAATCATCAATGGCTGGGTTGTCCCTTGTATTCTCGTGAAACTCTATCCGTTGGTCAATGTATTACCGGGCCAGCAGTGATTCTTGAATCCACGGGTACTAACGTCATAGAGCCGGGTTGGAACGCAACGATTACGGCCTCAGGTGATTTATTGTTGGAACGCTATCAAGCGTTAAGCCAATCTCTGGCCATTGGTACAAATGTCGATCCGGTGATGCTGGAAATTTTTAATAATCTTTTTATGTCTATCGCCGAGCAAATGGGCTTTGTGCTTGCAAATACTGCCGCATCGGTCAATATAAAAGAGAGGTTGGACTTCTCCTGCGCGATCTTCAACACCGAAGGCGCTCTGGTGGCAAATGCACCGCATATGCCTGTGCATCTGGGGTCTATGGGTGAGAGCATAAAATCAGTAATAAGGGGTGTTAAAGACTTATCACCCGGTGATGCCATCATAATGAACGCGCCTTATAACGGAGGCACACATTTACCTGATATAACCATAATCAAACCCGTCTATGACAAGCAAAATACCCATTTAATTTTCTATGTTGCAGCTCGTGGGCATCATGCCGACATAGGCGGAAAAACACCGGGTTCTGCGCCTGCGGACTCAACACGAATACAAGAAGAAGGTATTGTAATTGATAACTTCAAACTGGTAGAAAAAGGTGAATTCCAAGAGGAAGCTATTCATGCCTTGCTGACAAGCGGTAGATGGCCAGCACGCAATCCACAAATGAATATAGCCGATTTTAAGGCGCAATTGGCTGCCTGCGAGAAAGGCGCACAAGAGCTGCACAAAATAGTTGATCACTATGGTCTGGACGTGGTTAATGCGTATATGTCACACGTGCAGGATAATGCAGAAGAATCTGTTCGCAGAGTACTGGCTTCTATGTCTGACGGTGAGTTCTGCTACAAAATGGATAATGGGACTCAAATATGCGTCTCAATTAAAGTCGATAAAAAAAATCGTAACGCCATTATTGATTTTAGTGGAACCAGTGCTCAGCATGCCGGTAATTATAATGCACCTCTGGCTATATCTAAAGCCGCTGTATTGTATGTTTTTCGATGTATGGTGGATGATAACATTCCACTCAACGAAGGTTGTTTGAAGCCTTTGTTTATTAAAGTGCCTGAAAAATCTATGATCAGTCCTGAATACCCTGCTGCGGTGATTGCCGGTAATGTGGAAACCTCACAGTATATTGTTGACACATTGTTTGGGGCGCTTAATATAATGGCTGCATCACAGGGTACTATGAATAATTTTTTCTGGGGCAATCAGCAATATCAGTATTATGAGACAATTTGTGGTGGAACAGGTGCAGGAAAAGACTACCATGGAACCGATGCGGTACACTCACATATGACCAACTCGCGCCTTACAGACCCAGAAGTGCTCGAATATCGATTTCCTGTCATCCTTGATGAATTCAAAATTCGCAAGGACTCAGGTGGTCGTGGAAAGTTTAATGGAGGTAACGGTGTGTTAAGAAAGATACGATTTCTTCAGCCAATGACGGCCTCTCTGTTAACCGGACACCGAAAGATACCACCCTATGGGGTCGCAGGTGGTGAGGTTGGAAAAACAGGTGTCAACATTGTTGAAAGAGTTAATGGCAATAAGGAAGTGCTAGGAACAACGGCTCAGGTGACACTGAACACAGGTGATTCCATTATCATAAAAACACCGGGTGGTGGAGGATATGGTAAGATTTAACGATGACAAAGAAAAATCAAAAATTACCCATAGTCTCTGCTTCAAAACTGGTTAGTGACGCCAACGTTGAGCTTAGTGAAGTGGAATTTGGTTTAATCATTGCTAACAATGCATTCTCCCGATGGACTGAGCACTGCATGTCTGCCAGTGGTTGTGAAGGTCTTAGCACTATTGATATTCTTGTCATTCACAATATTAATCATCGGGACCGTCCCAAGCGTGTCACCGATATTTGTTTTACGCTGAATATTGAGGATACTCATCTGGTCGCTTATGCGCTGCGTAAGTTGAGCAAACGCGAATTAGTCACTGGTGATAAACAAGGAAAAGAAGTGTTCTACAAGTTAACCGAAAAAGGCAGTTTACTCTGCGAACGCTATCGAGAGATTAGAGAACACTGCCTGATCGAGGCGCTTGAAACCATGGGCGTCAAACATGCCGATCTTCATGAACTTGCACAAACACTGCGTTCGCTTTCAGGATTATACGATCAGGCCGCAAGAGCCGCCACATCTATCTAAGTTGCTGCAAAACCGCGATCGTAGCGTCTTCTTTTTCTTTGGGTCGTGTTTCATCCCTCCGTCCCTTTTACCTGCCATTTACCTGTATTCAACTAGAATCTACGGGTTTGTAAAAAATAGACTAAAGCCAATTCTCTACTACTAAGTCAGGTACTCTTGAAAACTCTGCTGTATTGGCTGTAACTACGATCAAATTTAACGACCGAGCTTGCGCTGCAATAAGCATATCGTTTGGGTCGATGAGCGTTCCATTCTTTTCGAGAAAACTACGCAGGACCGCATACTGGAAATCGGCGGGGGTATCATAAGCAATGACTTCGATTGCGGAAAGAATAGTATTTATTCGCTGTGACAGTATCTCTGATCCCTTTTTTTCTGCACCAAAACGCAGCTCGCTGGCAACGATAATACTGGTACAAATGTTCTCTTCACCCAACTCCCTAATATTTTGATCTTCAATGACAGTGTGTAAATGCCAGGACTCTCCTGGATGGGTATAAGTACCTTGATTGCTTGCTGAGTAGAAACCAACTACGGTAGCGAGTTGATCCACCCTTTCTTCTTCCGCCAAATTAAAAAATTTCTCTTTGCTTCCATGCCCACCAAATTTGGGGTTTTGACCATTGATAACATGAAAGTTGAGCTTCTTGAAATTTCCATCCAGTAAAAAAGGAAACGGTTTATCAGAATTAAAATCAAGTTCTTTGGCTTTTGAGAGTATTGATTTGAATAGATGTTCCTTTGCTAAAGCCATAGAAAGCTTTACTTCCTGCCAATCCTTCACCTGCGGGTTTATCGGTCACAAAGGGGTCAAACAGGTTAGCGCGCAGTTCGTGTTTTATACCTGGACCGTTATCCTGAACAGTTAATACCCAGGATTTTGCACTACCTTGTTGATTTAATTTTACAGTGACTTGTGTTGCGCCTGCCTGTGCGGCATTGGTGAGTAGGTTGAACAATATCTGTTCAACCGCACCAGGATCGCCCTGAGCGATACAGTTTTCAATGTTCGCATTTTCAGGCTCAACAATCTTTGTTTGTTGTCCACGCAGCAAGGGTCTCATCAATTCTATAGCCCTCATGGCCTGTTGGTATAGATTAAATTCCTTTCTCTCAACTTCTGGCATTCTAACAGCAGTCAGTAGATTATTAACCGTCCTGGCACGGGACTCTGCCTGCTCAACAATCAGAGATGCCTGATGTTGCTGTTCAGGATTTGTAAGGCGCTCAGAAAGTAGTTGGGCGTAGCCTTTAATCGATCCCAATGGGGTATTCAAATTATGTGCAAGACCAGCCGCTATCTGGCCAACCGTCGCCAGGCGTTGTTCCCTGGTCAGGATATCTGTCGCATTTCTTACTCTCAGCTCTGCGCTCTCACGCTCGTGTAAATGTGTTTTTATGTCGCTGCATAATCCACGAAATGTTTGCGCCAGGCTCTCCAGTTCCTGTGGTAGGTCCTTGGGTTCGGGGCAGTTCTTATTATTGAGTGGATTAGCCGCCTGAGCTAACTGTTGAACAGGGCGAATCAGACCTCGATCAATAAACTTTCGCAGAATCCAGAAAAGGGCAATGAGTAACACCATTAATACAATAAGACCACTTATCCCGAGTCGCCGAAGTGAATCCTCCATACCCTGACGATCCACCACCAGCTGTACAACACCTATATCAGAATTTCCCAACTGCAAAGATTGATCAACTTTTATTGTTGAAGATGGTGGCCAATTTTCCTGTTCACCCGCTTCAGCTAAAACTTCTCCATCACTTCGGATAATGGAGACTGAGAGTATTCCGGGTTCATCAGAGAGCTCTTTGCTGTAACGCTCCAAAGTTGCGTAGTCGTAGACCAGTATCGCGTCAGCCGAAAACAATGCAAGCTGTCTTGCTTGTGACTCTGCCCGTTCACGTAGGTTACTCTCGAACAGGCTGGATAATGTTGCGTAACCGGAGATGCCCAAAATCATACTCAAAGCGAGCAATGCCAGACCTATGCCGACGGTAAGTCGTTCGGCAAGAGTCCAGACCCTGCCTACCATGTTAAAAGTTCCGAAGGTATCGATTCGACCGTTGCAATGATTCTTCGGGCGCGTTCAAAGAACTTCATATCTGCATTGGTAAAACGTGTTCCGGCTCCCAGGCTCTGAACAGCGAGTCGAAAGCTTTCATCTTCATTGTCAGGCTCCAATAAGGCTGAGGATAATTGTTGAAGTACTTTTTTTTCCATGCCTGAGCGAGCGATAATCAAGTGAGGGGGTAGCGGAGGTGACGTTGATAATATCCGTAATCCTGGTGATGCATTCTGATAAAGCAAGGCAACTTCCCTGTTTAGACCACCGGCGTCAAAATCACCATGTAATACTGCAAGTGCTACGCGCTCGTGCCGACCCAAAAAGGCAAAATCTCTGAGATCTTTGAATGCAAGTCCCGCATTCCCAATCAATACACGTGGAACGTAATGACTACTGAACGAATGTGGGGCGCCCAATGCCAGTGTCCTGTTTACTAAATCTTTTACTGTTTGGATATCAGAGTCATCTCTAACGATGATGACACTGCGATAGCTTGCCTTACCGTCTTTTTCTTCTGCTGCTATGGGTATTAACTTTTCCTGAGAGTCGACCAGATAGTGGTCCTGGGCTCTTAAAAATGGAGTGGGTCCCATATTGTTACCAACGATGCAAAACTGAGCCACCCCAACGGTTGAAAAGTGAGCCACAAGACTCACACTGATGCTTTTCATAATGAGGAGCATCATGATTTCAATAGAGGAACTCATGAGCATTAAAATATTACACAAACAAGGTACGTCTCAACGAGCCATTGCGAAGCAATTAGGCGTCTCACGCAATACGGTTAAAAAGCATTTATTGCTGGATGTGAACAAACCAATCTATCAGTCAAGACCTGATAAGCCTCATAAGCTTGATCCCTTTAAGACTTACATAAAAGAACGCATTGAATCGGCATTGCCGATTCATTTAAGTGCTGTTGTCATCATGCGTGAGATTAAAGAACAAGGTTATGATGGCAGTATTACTCGACTACGTGAGCACTTGGTTCAGTTACGCGGTAGCCATGTTGCTCCTGAGATCATTCGCTTTGAAACAGCGCCTGGTAAACAGATGCAAGTGGATTGGGGTCAAATGCGGGGTGGTAAAAAACCCATCCATGCTTTTGTTGCTGTACTCGGCTTTAGTCGCGCGCTGTTTGTCTATTTTACCGATAACATGCGTTACCAAACCTTAGAACACTGTCATCGTTTAGCATTTGATTACTTCCAAGGCATCCCGACTGATGTTTGGTATGACAATATGAAAACAGTGGTGTTAGAACGCCATGCTCATGGCATTGGCCACCATCGCTTTCATCCTCAGTTTTATCAGTTTGCTAAAAACATGGGCTTTATGCCCAAATTATGCAAACCGTATCGTCCACAAACCAAAGGCAAGGTTGAGCGGATGGTGCGTTATGTTCGAGATAACTTTTACGCACCTTTATCCACTAAACTTGCATCAGCTGGCTTAAAGATGGATGTCGATACCGCCAATATTAAAGGTATTCAGTGGCTCAATGAAATCGCTAACGTGCGCATTCATGACACGACGAAAGAGCAACCTATGAAGCGTTTAATTGAAGAACGCTTAGTGTTGAAGTCATTGCCATACCAACCCATTCAAGACATCACTGTTAAAGCACCTGAAACCATGATACCGGTGAATTTTGACCCACTGCCACTGCATCATGACCTGTCCATTTATAATGACTGTTGTCAAGAGGCATCACTATGATCGATGCCCGCTTAAATGACTTAACAGACACACTCAAGCTACAAGGCATGGCACTTCATGCCCATGATTTAGCGCAACGTGCTGCAAAAGAAGAGTGGGATTATCTCACTTTTTTTGAAAAACTGCTGACAACAGAAGTGACAGAGCGTCATACCCGCAAACAAAAGATGTTTACGAGAATGGCAGGCTTTGCATCCATTAAAACCTTAGATGGCTTTGATTTTGAGTTTGCAGCCGGTGTACCTAAGACCCAAGTACAACAACTGGCGAGTTTGTCATTTATAGAACGAGCTGAAAATATTGTACTCCTTGGGCCATCTGGGGTGGGTAAAACCCATATTGCAACAGCATTGGGTTATAAGGCCGTACAGGCGGGTTTAAAAACACGATTTATCAGTGCGTCAGATTTAATCTTGCAGCTATCAACGGCACAACGTCAGGGCAAATATAAGTCTGTGATGCATCGCAGTGTGCTAGCACCTAAGTTACTGATTATTGATGAAATAGGCTATCTACCGTTTGACATTAGTGAATCAAAATTACTGTTTGATGTCATTGCAAAACGCTATGAAAAGGGTTCTATTGTTTTAACCAGTAACTTGCCCTTCGGGCAATGGGGTCAAACCTTTGCTAATGACACCGCATTAACATCAGCCTTACTAGATCGCGTCTTACATCACTCTCATATTATTCAAATTAAAGGAGACAGTTATCGTTTAAGAGAAAAGAAACAAGCGGGCTTAATCAGCCCAAGTAAATAATACTTAGTGGCTCACTTTTCAGTTGATGAAGTGGCTCAGTTTTCGGGCGTTGTTGACACATATACGCAATATCGGCCTGGCCTTTTGATATACGTTGTATTTGATCCACATAAGAACGTGCGATAACAAGATTCACAGGTTGCCCTAATATCAGGCCCAAATAATCACAAAGGGGAGTAAAGCGCGCTACCAATCGACTCGGATTGTCATAGGGATGAACGATGAAGTTCAATGAATGCTGAGAGTTCTTGTTTGCCTCAACTTTTTCAGTTTTTATTGAGCTGCCCTGCTGACAAGCAGATAAAACAACTAGCAGTATTGCGATTATGAAATGCAAATTTTTACTGACAGGCATCATCGACTCCAGCATCGCAACGTAATCTATAAAGGAGGTAACCGGATTGCCCGCTATTCATCAGCGCCTGCTCAATTTGGTCGATGGCTGATTTTGGCACAGATGAATCTTTCATGCGGACTGCTAGAACCGAAAATCACCCACTCATTCTTGTGTAGAGGCAAATAAATTAAATACCAATTGAACACCAAAGGCAATCACAATTGCGCCACACACTTTATTAATAGGTTTTGCCAAAGAAAGATACTTATTTCGTATAGCGGAGATAGAAAAACAAAGAGCCGCTGCCCCAAACAAAACCAGAGCATTTCCTACTGGTATCAATATTCCGGTAATACGCTCAAGTGTAGAAGCATTCTCCGGTATAAAAAGAATAAAAATACTGGTGAAGTATACTATTGATTCAGCATTCAGAATACTCATAAATAGTCCTTGTGCGAAACCATCAGAATCTTTTTTGTACCTCCCATCTTTGGGATTAAAACTTGGTGACGAAGAGTTAAAAACCTGCCATCCAAGATACAAGATATAGGCAATACCAATCAGATTTATAGTTATAGAAAGAAAAGAAATACGCTCAATCAGCAGGGAAAGGCCTGCCATCGCCGCACACGACCAAATCAGGCTTCCAAATGAAATTCCAAGCACCACATGCAATGCCTGACTTCGGCCATATTCTACTGCCGATTGAGCAACAAGCAGTATTTTTGGGCCAGGACTAATAACCGAAAGAGCATCAACAATCAACAATACCAATAAAGGACTGTACTCCATTTTCATTACTTCCAAACGGGAAGAATCTTTTGAACTGAATTACTAGCATTGGTCACAGCACATTCACTACTATCACTCCCTGCAATCACATAAGCTAGTCTATCCGCATTGGAGCCATCCGACTTTACGTATTGACCTGCTATCTTAACCAGCTCTACCGCATACAATCCTATATTCGAGCGTAATTCTTCGATACCATGCCAATCTTTAATAACCCCACTTTGATTGGGCTCAGCCATCAAAAACATCCCACAAGCATATCTCTGCTTCTCAATTATTTTACTCGGGGTTTCATTCCTCCTCCCTAAAATACTATTTAGGTAGTAATCTGCTAAATTAACACCAATTGAATGTTTGATTAGACCACTAACAAGGCCACCAGGGAGACGAGGATTTATTTCTATAAACTTGATTTCTTCATTCTGAACTCTGAATTGAAGGTGGGCGGGTCCTTGTAAAAGATCAAAATGATTTAGAATACTTTGTGCTTTTTTCTTCAATTGAGAAACCAAATTTACATTTGCATCATATGGGAACAACTGACCAGTCTCTGCAAACCCGTAACCCTCTTGTGTATAAACACTCGATACGCCTAGTATGTCTCCATCATAGACTTCAACCGAGTATTCTTCGCCTTCAACATAGGCCTCTACTAATACTGACTGAGTTGAATCTTTGCCATGGATTAAGTTGATTGCATTCACTGCGGATTTTGCAGATGAGTGAGCACTTACTAGAGTTCCACCGCACATACTAGAGGGTTTCACAACAACTTTACTCGAAATATCCAGCAGTGGCTGAATGTCTTGAGCAGATAATGGAGATTGAAAGGCGGATACTTCCCAAGACGGATTCAGATTTTTATCTATCGTATCTAGAATTCTTCTGGATAGTAATTTATTGCAGCAAACAACTAGAGCTGGGTGAGGAAATGCATTTAATCCCATTCGCATGGCAATCGAATTTGTTGTAAGCACGCTAAATCCGTCAGTAGACCCCACTCCATCTATTAATAAATCAAGTTTCTGAATATTTTCTATTACTTCATCTTCGTTATCCGTATCACAATATATTTGGTGATCGAAAAGATCTGCAACGCTGGTGGTCAGATCTCGGTTACTTGTAACTTGAATGACTTTTCTATTAGTAAGACGTATCGAATTCGAAACCATTTTTAACGCTTCAGATGGAACACCCTCTACTAAAAGGATTGCGGAATTTAACATACCTCTTGATGACCTTCTTTAAACTCATTGATATGTGAAAAGAAAAATTTTTGCATATCTCCAAATTCTAAAAAACCATCTACGATAAGCTCTGCTACCCTTCTCTTTGATTTATCACCTGCATAACATTCAAGAACCATCTCGGCTGCAATAAATGCGTGGTCAAGATGCTCAATCTCAACATATGTATGTAATTTTATCCAACGATAATGGTCTTGTCCAAAAGGCGTCTTTTTCTCTTTTAGAAACGAGATTAATTCAGGAAAGTGTTGTTGGAAATGAGAGTCAATAAGATTAAACTCTTGATCTGCCAATAGCTCTGAACCTATGTGAAAACCAAGCCCACGTAATAAAGTCTCTTCGGTGTTTTTTTGTTCCTGACAGTATCCCTGATCAACTAATTTGAGAGTTTTATTTGTAGCTGCATTCATCGGATATTTTTTATCCAAATCCCGAAGATCAATGTCGTAGAACTCACAAGCCCCCAGCAATAGGAATTGCCCCAAGTCTCTATGAGTAACTCTGTTTCTATCACGCCTGTCGGCATACTCATCTTCAGCGGCAAAATAGATTTGGGAAGCAATACGGGCACTGCGATCAGCAATAGCTGCGACGGGAATAGAGCGATCCAAGAATAATTCTTGTCGTATATGATATGCGCCTGCTAGGCACGAAACACCGCCAGCGAAATTACCGTTAAAGAGCTGATAACGATGAATAAAGCGGATCATTTTTTCTGGTGTGTTTACGTCGGGCAAAACATCCTGAGTGAGGATCTCTTTACTTCCCAGTCCATCTGAAGCAGCTCTAATTAAGTCTCTTATATCTAATTGCGGCTCATCTAATTGTGTTTTCATAGCTGTATTCCCTGCGCTTAAATGAAAAGCAGCAGAGGGACTATACACTATCCTTGTTTTACATTAAAAGCCATTTATCTAGAACCTCCAGGGAAATTGGGCTTGATTAGACTTGAAAATTAAATGATATAGCGTATTCAGGGGACATAATACTGAATTAGGCGAATTCTCATACTTGCCAATTTGGGAAATGCGGGGACATATATGGACACCCCATAGAATTCAAGTTAATTTTCAATATTTTTTGCGTTTTTACCTTTTTCAGGCTAAACAATTCCAATAAAGCTGATTTTCAGCTTCACCAGGATGACCTTGTTTTCTATCAGTACTTAATAAATATTTCTGGTTCTTACAGCCATTATGCTTGAGTAATAAAATGCGGCTTTGACAACTATCCGGTCTCTAATCACGCCTTCTATGTTTGCGTGCAACCTTAATGAGATTTAAGATGACTCTATCTCCTTTTCACTCATTTGACCTTGATGGCCTCTGTCCCCGTACAGGTTTTGATAGAGTCGTAACCGTTTAATTCATTACTATTACAAACCGCTGGTAGGATGCTCCTTCTTGTTAAACTTTGTTTTTGTCTGTTCTTTGTTCTGGGTTTATGTTTTGATTGTTAATAATGCAGCCTTGTAACTATCGCCTGTTTTCAACACAGCCCAGGCTATTCGAGCAAGCTTGTTGGCTAACGCAACGACTACTTTGTTTTTCGGTTTTGTGGCCAATAGTTTCTTTACCCATGCACTTAAGGGATCAGTTTTCTCCTCACTCACCCTGATAACAGCCCTTGCGCCATGAATGAGCTGCCGTCTGAGCGTCTGATTTCCTCGTTTACTGATACCACCCATCCGTGAATGATCACCACTGGCATGCTGTTTTGGTGTAATCCCGATCCAGGCGGCCATTTGTCGGCCATTGCTAAACTGATTGGCATCATTGATTGAACTGATCATGGCCCGAGAGATGGCAGGGCCTATGCCCGGTATGCTTTGAAGGCGCAAATAATCATCATTTTGGGCTAAGAGCTTATCCGCCGTTTTCTCGATTTTTTTAATTCTCTCAGTCATATACAACAATTCAATCTCTAGCTCTCGCAAAAACTCGCGCGCCGTGTACGTGAGCTCATTCTCTGCATCTTCCAGGGAAAAAGGCAGTTCTGTGATTAATGTTTTAATTCCAGTTTTAAATACAAGCCCATACTCCGCTAATAAACCTCTCATCTGATTGGATAAAGCGGTTCTCGCCTTCATTAGTCTGTGTCGTATTTTGTCCAGACTCTGCACATCCTGTTGCTCATAAGATTTCACTCGAACAAAGCTCGCTCTTGGTCGTAAGGCCGCTTCGGCAATAGCGACTGCATCGTTATAATCATTCTTGTTACCTACAACAAAGGGTTTGACCTGATGAGGAGGTATCAGGTTAACTTCATAGCCGTTTTGTTGAAATAGCCGTCCCCAATAATTAGAGCTATAACAAGCTTCCATCACAATACGCCTAGCATCTAGCTGCGTAACCGTCTCTAGCAGCTTACCTCGTCTAACTTTATTGTTGCTGCGAACCTTGTTGTTTTCATTTAACAAGCAAACCTGAAAAACATTCTTTGCCAAATCGATACTAATTACGCTATTGTTACCCATGATGGATGCTCCTCTTTAACTTTGATTTGAGATACAAAGTTTGGCACATTACGATGCCCGTTGGGGGGTGTCCATCTCATCACTCATAGCTTAATAACTTAACTTCAATCTGGAACACTCATTAGTTGAAGTATTTGACAAGCGTTGGAGCGCGTTCAATACTCTGTGTCAAGAAGGTTTAAATATCCAGAACACTATCTAAGCGCCACTCAAAATATATTGGCCGAGTAGACGGATTCCTCCCTCAGAAGCCACCAACACAAAGAAGATACTTTCACTAAACCTTTCTCCGCACGCGGATACTCGGTGATCAACTCCGGCCATGTACCTCATCAGTTGTCCTCACGCCCCTCACAGAACCGTGCTGGCGCTATTTACGCACACGGCTCCTCAACAGCACTCTACTTCACTTCGAAATTACCATAGATTCACCATAATACGCGGGCTTGGCAGTGGAAATTTCTCAAGCAAGAGATTGAACTTATCAAGCTCATACAACCTCTCTTACCTCTTCTATTGAGCCACTTGTAGAGTATCTTTCTAACCTCGTAGGCGAAGTTGTTGATGCCCCTGCTGTTACCCGTTGAGGCTGTAGGAAAACCCCCTACCACAAGGAAAAATCTGCTAAAATAGGGTATCAAATTGGAGTTATTTCCATGCCCAGATTCAAGCCTTACGATTACAGTCAGGATTCCATGGTTGTAATTAATTATAAAGATCAACTACAGCCAGGCACCTTCGAACACGCGATTCATTATCTGGTGGATAATAAGCTAGACTTGTCAGTGTTCTATCCCACGTATAAAAATGACGAGACAGGTCGCCCGGCTTACGATCCGGCATTACTACTGAAAATCATCCTGTTTGCTTACTCTAAAGGCATCACCTCCAGCCGTGAAATTCAATGGTGTTGTAAAACCAATATAATCTTTATGGCCTTATCGTGTGAAACAGCACCCCACTTCACGACCATTGCTGAATTTGTCAGTTCTCAGCCGGAACAGATCGAATCGCTGTTTGAGCAAATCCTGCTTGTCTGCGATGAGCAGGGCTTGCTGGGTAACGAGCTGTTTGCCATTGATGGTTGCAAAATACCTTCAAATGCAGCCAAAGAGTGGTCAGGGACTTTTAAGGAGTTGAAAGAGAAGCGGGATAAAATCAAGCGCCAGATCAAACATCATCTGAAGGTACACCAGCAGACAGACAACAATGAAACACTCGATGAGCAAAGGAGCCAACGTTCTGAACAAGCGATGGAGACGTTAAATAAAGCGTATAAGAGAATAGATGACTTTCTAAAGACGGCAAGCCCACGGCAGGTTTTTGCTCCTGCAAAACCTGCATTTCCTACGTCCTTGTAGGTCGATGGGCAAGGGAAAAATAACAAAGGAAGTGAAGAGTAACATCACGGATAATGAAAGTGCAAAAATGACAACTAGTAAAGGTACAATACAAGGCTATAACGGCATAGCCGCAGTTGACAAGAAGCATCAAATAGTCATTGATGCACAAGTCTTTGGAGAAGGGCAAGAGCATCACACGCTGCAACCTGTATTGGAAGATATAGAAGATCGCTATAAACGATTGGGACTCAATGAGGATATCTATAAAGAGGATGTATTCATCACAGCCGATACCGGATTTGCTAATGAGGCAAACATGAAGTACCTGCACGAAAACGACATCAATGGCTATGTACCGGACAATCAGTTTCGTTCAAGAGACCCGAAGTTCAGCGATCAGAAATCGAAGTACGGACAGCGACATCAGACAAGCAAGAAGAAAGCTAAGATGATCCCGGCGAGTGAATTCACCTTCGATTCAGGCAACCTGATATGCACCTGCCCTGCGGGAGAGAAGTTGAGTTTGAGAACGACAATGAAAGACAAGCAAGGCAATGAGAAGGCGTTTTTTGAGGGAAAATTAAGTCAATGTAGGCACTGTTCGTTAAAGTATGATTGTATGCGAAATCCATCCTCTGCCGATCATCGCAAAGGTAACGGCAGGCAAGTGTCGTTTATAATAAAGAAATGCAACCGATCAGCGAATCACACCGATTGGATGAAGGAAAGAGTGGATAGTATACTGGGCAAGCACATCTATAGTCACAGGATGTCAGTCGTAGAACCTGTATTTGGCAACATAGGCACGAACAAGAAGCTTAATCGGTTTAGTATGCGAGGAAAGAAGAAAGTCGGTATTCAATGGAAACTATACTGTATGGTGCATAATATAGAGAAGTTAGCGAATTACGGAGAATTATCGGCATGAGGGTCGAAATGGGCACAGAACAAGATAGAAACAAGAACAATACAAGTAGAAGGATCTCTAAATTGAAAACAGTGAATTTGACGTAAAAAAGTGGCACAATAATGTATGCGTATCAAGGTTATTGGTCAGGAGAAAATTTTGGCTGTTATACGCTTTTCCTACAGCCTCGTTACCCCGTAGTAGGCGTAATGTCCACTAAGCTTCATAGCCGTTATTTTCATAATCTCGGCTGTAGGCAGAGTACGATGTTTCTGTAACCACTGCTTGTAGTGCTTCAGTTTGGCCGTAACGCGTTGGCTGATGCTCTTTCGTCCAACCTCGAATCTTTTCGTTTTCCCTGAGGTTGTGCAGTAGTGGGTAAAGCCGAGAAAATCGAAAGTTTCTGCCTTTCTCTCTCCTCGTGCCTTTGCCCTTCTCTGTGCCCACCGACCGAACTCCAAAATCTTTGTCTTTTGCGGTGCAATCTCAAGCCCAAACTGGTTAAGCCTTTCTTCCATCTCCCCCTCTGTCAGGATATCTGTCGCATTTCTTACTCTCAGCTCTGCGCTCTCACGCTCGTGTAAATGTGTTTTTATGTCGCTGCATAATCCACGAAATGTTTGCGCCAGGCTCTCCAGTTCCTGTGGTAGGTCCTTGGGTTCGGGGCAGTTCTTATTATTGAGTGGATTAGCCGCCTGAGCTAACTGTTGAACAGGGCGAATCAGACCTCGATCAATAAACTTTCGCAGAATCCAGAAAAGGGCAATGAGTAACACCATTAATACAATAAGACCACTTATCCCGAGTCGCCGAAGTGAATCCTCCATACCCTGACGATCCACCACCAGCTGTACAACACCTATATCAGAATTTCCCAACTGCAAAGATTGATCAACTTTTATTGTTGAAGATGGTGGCCAATTTTCCTGTTCACCCGCTTCAGCTAAAACTTCTCCATCACTTCGGATAATGGAGACTGAGAGTATTCCGGGTTCATCAGAGAGCTCTTTGCTGTAACGCTCCAAAGTTGCGTAGTCGTAGACCAGTATCGCGTCAGCCGAAAACAATGCAAGCTGTCTTGCTTGTGACTCTGCCCGTTCACGTAGGTTACTCTCGAACAGGCTGGATAATGTTGCGTAACCGGAGATGCCCAAAATCATACTCAAAGCGAGCAATGCCAGACCTATGCCGACGGTAAGTCGTTCGGCAAGAGTCCAGACCCTGCCTACCATGTTAAAAGTTCCGAAGGTATCGATTCGACCGTTGCAATGATTCTTCGGGCGCGTTCAAAGAACTTCATATCTGCATTGGTAAAACGTGTTCCGGCTCCCAGGCTCTGAACAGCGAGTCGAAAGCTTTCATCTTCATTGTCAGGCTCCAATAAGGCTGAGGATAATTGTTGAAGTACTTTTTTTTCCATGCCTGAGCGAGCGATAATCAAGTGAGGGGGTAGCGGAGGTGACGTTGATAATATCCGTAATCCTGGTGATGCATTCTGATAAAGCAAGGCAACTTCCCTGTTTAGACCACCGGCGTCAAAATCACCATGTAATACTGCAAGTGCTACGCGCTCGTGCCGACCCAAAAAGGCAAAATCTCTGAGATCTTTGAATGCAAGTCCCGCATTCCCAATCAATACACGTGGAACGTAATGACTACTGAACGAATGTGGGGCGCCCAATGCCAGTGTCCTGTTTACTAAATCTTTTACTGTTTGGATATCAGAGTCATCTCTAACGATGATGACACTGCGATAGCTTGCCTTACCGTCTTTTTCTTCTGCTGCTATGGGTATTAACTTTTCCTGAGAGTCGACCAGATAGTGGTCCTGGGCTCTTAAAAATGGAGTGGGCCCCATATAAGCAATATCAGCCTGGCCTTTTGATATGCGTTGTATTTGATCCACATAAGAACGTGCGATAACAAGATTCACAGGTTGCCCTAATATCAGGCCCAAATAATCACAAAGGGGAGTAAAGCGCGCTACCAATCGACTCGGATTGTCATAGGGATGAACGATGAAGTTCAATGAATGCTGAGAGTTCTTGTTTGCCTCAACTTTTTCAGTTTTTATTGAGCTGCCCTGCTGACAAGCAGATAAAACAACTAGCAGTATTGCGATTATGAAATGCAAATTTTTACTGACAGGCATCATCGACTCCAGCATCGCAACGTAATCTATAAAGGAGGTAGCCGGATTGCCCGCTATTCATCAGCGCCTGCTCAATTTGGTCGATGGCTGATTTTGGCACAGATGAATCTTTCATGGCGTCAAGAATAGCAGGATACACCCGATTATTATAGTCAGCATCCGGATCAACCCAGACTTCGATATAACCTGAAGTGCTCGTTGGTAATGTTAAATTTAACACTCTGTTTTCATCGGGCATCAACCGCGTATCAAACAGTTCAGTCCAACCTGTTTCGGGTTGCCAGTCCATTTTTCTTTGTAACACCGCTAACAGCATCCGGGAATCATCGTCTCCTTTCCACACTGACCTGATACGGGGAGTAATATAAGTCGGTAACGCATGACCGGCACCTGCATTATTGAAGCTGACAGTTAGATCAGAATCTTTTTTCGTGGCCTTGACCTTTAATCCCAAACGAACCATATCTCTATCATGAACACCTTTGAATCCATGTGAATTATTGGGCATATGGCAGGATTGACAGGTTTTTCCTTCGCCTGGAAATCGGCTCGCCTTCCACTCTTCCAGCGTATTTTCCAGAGGTTTACCATTAACCAATATTCCTTCTTCACCAAACTGATGACAGCGAGCACAAAATTGCGATTGGGAAAACACGGGATCTGCATTGACCTTACCGTGAGGTGTTATCTCCAGGTTTCGTGGACCAAACCGCCTTTTGCCTCTGATATGACAACTCGCACAATCTACTCCATGAATGCTTTTTGAACTATCAGCTAGATATTTGGCTTGTTGGTCATTCCTGGGTGAGTGACAGCTCAAGCAGTCTTGTATGGTCTCTTGTTCGAACAAGGGCAGCTGGCCTAACAGACCAGGGCTGGCAGCCTTTGCATGCCAGGAATCTGTCCACTGCTCAAATTGTTTTTGATGGCATAATCCGCAGGTATCCGGTTCAATGGACGAGATGATATGAGAGACTGCTTGCTTTGTCTCAGTCTCAGCCCTGAGCGTTTGAAAATTTTCACCTGTAGCTAGAGTAGGCTGAACAATACTCGAACAAATAAGCAGGAATATAATTTTGTGGCTGGTGAATTTATTCATTTGACAAATTGTTTATAGGCCAACATCCAATACCTACCCAAGAGTATGATAGCAAAAACTGACATCTTACAATACTTGCAAAACTGACAAAAGGCGACAACGGCAGAACATCTGAAAAATCAGATTTCACCAGAATTAAATAACGATTGGAACCTGCCATTGATCTGGCTTCTTTTATAAATCCTATTGTGAGCATGATGGTTTCACAGACCGCTTCTTTTCGGAAGATTACCCTGTTTTCATCAGGCCACATGATGCCGAAGCTAAAATACGTAATTATCAATGCACGAGTACTAATTTTTTCTCTAAAGATTGCCTGAGTGGATATTCGGTGGTTTCTTCAGATAACGCATGTTCTATTTATTTATTTCTTTTACAAGATTCAGAAGTACATCATGCATATGGTTATCGAAAGTAGTACTCTCAAATAACTATTTTAAGGCGTTGAATTTTCCCCGATGGGCCCTTGGGTAACTCATCGCGTATCAATACCTGTCTGGGTGCTTTGTATTGCCCTAATTGCTCGATACACAATTCCTGGAGCTCCTTTCCACTCACCTGCATTCCCGGGTATAATGCAACACTGCCATAACTTCCTGGCCATAATGCTCGTCGTCAACACCAAATGCGGCAGCCTCCAGCACCGCTGGATGTCGATACAGAACATCGTTGATCTCGCGTGGTGCGATGTTCTCTCCACCTTTAATAATAAGTTCTTTTAACCTGCCAGTGATAAAGAAAAATCCATCATAATCCGGATATATGGCTATTTACACCTACCGATTTGGCATTTTTTAGATCACGCAATAGTCCCAGTGTTTTTCGATGATTTTTTACAATCTTGTCTTCGACGTTGCCAAGCCCGGTTTGCTTAACAGCCAACTTCGCTAACTCGGCATTGTTAACAGGGTTGATGACACTCCACCCAAGCGCAGTGACGATCTCATCAAACATTTCCTGTGAGGACGCCTATCGGTCTATTCGGATAAGTCTCGGCATTAGCTTCTGAGCTTGTATTACCTATGTAATTAACGCACTCTCCGGGGGGCGCGTGGAAATCCTTCGATGCCATGGATAGTGCTGTCATAATGCTGAGAAAAAGAATCGGTGACATCATTAGATCACCAGAATGCCGACGCTGTACCGATCAACAGAAACTGCCTTGAGTATAAGTTAACCTGGTGTGTAGTTTTTGTATCCTGGTTTAAAAATGTCTGTCCTTAGCCTTTTTAGGCTTTTAATCGGCTCAATCGGCTGAACGGCATAAATAGTCGGTATAGGAGCGGAATAACAAACAAGGTGAGAATTGACGAGACAACTAATCCCCACACAATTGCAGTGGCAACCGGACCCCAAATTAAAGAATGCCCGCCCAGTCCTGCGGCGAGTGAGAATAACCCTGCCACAGTTGTCAGTGAAGTAATCAGAATCGGGATGACCCGCCGACGGGCAGCATAAACTGTTGCATGTAATACACTCATACCTAATTCCAGCCGCTGATTGGCTGCTGAAATTAATACAATAGCTGCATTGACTGCTATCCCTGCAAGTGCCACTACACCATATAAAGTGAATAAACTAAGGGGGTTTGCAGTAATAAGCAGCCCTGCGACCACGCCGGTAAACGCCATCGGCACTGTAGCCAATATCATCAAGGGTTGAAAATAGCTACGAAATTGTGTGCCAAGTATTGCATACATTAAAAGAACACCGAATAACATGAGCTTGACAATCGCATTCAGGCTTTCCTGTATATCATCTAGTTGGCCGGTAAAATCCAGGTTGACACCGGGGTAGTCAATTCGAATTTCCTCCCATTGTTGTTTGATAAAATTATTTGCAGCGACAGTATCAGTCTTGCTTTTATCGATCTCTGATTCAACCGTGATTGTGCGTCTGAAATCATAATGTCGGATGTTACCAAGCCCGGTTTTATACTCTGCATTAACCAATGAAGATAAGGGCACCAAACTACCATTTGTAGAAGGTAGGCTAATATTCAGACTTTCATCAATACTGGTTAAAGAGTCGGGTTTTGCAAGCACCCTGACTTCCAGTTTCTCACCGTGATCACGCATGCTGGCAACAATCTCACCATCAACCATTAACCGAATTGCACGGGTAATCTGCTGTGGTGAAATCGCCGCATTGCGGGCGGCGTCTGTATCAATCTTCAGCACCATTTCTTTCAGGCCAGGGCTATCATCATCAGTAATATCATTGGCAAATCCAGAGTCGATAAGAATGCGTTTAAGATCGCTGGAAGCTGCGCGTAGCTCTTCTATATTGTCGCCCCTGACTTTTACGCTGATGGGTTTGGATGTAGGAGGTCCACCCGCCAATTGCATAAAAAATATTTTGCTCGGGCCTTGGGTATTGATGACGTCATCACGCATAGTGACAACCGCATCGTTTACCGAGCGCATGGAACCGGATCTGGGTTTGAGTGTAACCAGAATTTGTCCGTAATGATTACCAATAAAAGGCGCGGTTTCAGTGAACATTCGACCAGCATAACTGACAATAGCGCGCAACTCGTCATCTTCCATTTTAGCCCGGACTTTCTCCTCAATTTCCTGCACCGTTTGCATGGTTGTCTCCAGCGGTGTGCCGTTTGGCATTTCTATGCTGACGTAAAAAAGACGTAGCGGATCAGAGGCGAAAAAATCAGTTTTAACCAGAAAGTGCTTAAAAACGGGGTGATTGCTGAGCGCTGGGTTGATCTGCCCGGCAACAGTTGCAACTATGGATAAAACAAATACCAGAATCAAGGTGCTTAACAATAGTTTGGGGTAACGCATGGTTTTTATCAGAATACGTGTATAACCCAGCCTGAGTGCATGCAGGAATTTCACTCGCAGTCTTTGTACTTTGCCAGGGTTATCCAGGCGAACATTAGCGCTAAGAATATGACTGGGCAACATCCAGAAGGCTTCTATCAGGCTTATTGCCAGTGCTGTCGTAACAACAAGTGGTATAACCATCATAAATTTGCCCAATATCCCAGGCAAAAGCATTAAAGGCATAAAAGCCGCGATTGTTGTCATGACAGCCGTTGTTACAGGTGAAGCCACTTCAGCAAGTGTATCCATAGTTGCAGTTACCCGATCAACCCCACGTTGCAAACGAAAATAAATACCTTCGACTACAACAACCGCATCATCCACCAGCATACCCAGGCTGATGACTACGCCCAATAGTACGGTAACGTTTAACGTTTGCCCCATAAATTGCAATAACCAGAATGTGCCAGCCAGGATAAACGGAATACCGATTGAGGTGAAAAAAGCAATCTTGAAGCCCAGGAACACCCAGGTGACCAGCATCACCATTAACAATCCCAGGCCAGCATTGGTTTGCATTATATTTAGGGCATTACGGGTAATCTCGGTTTGGTCATCGGCTAAAAATATTTGCACACCACTGCTGCCAGACAGCTTGTTTTTTTGCTCAATGTATTTATTTATACGCTCAACTAACTGTAATGTATTGCTGGATTGCTTCTTGGAGACAGCCAACATTACGGTTGCTTTGCCTTGATAACGGGCATAATAGCGAGGTTGTTCGCGGCTACGAGTGACTTGTGCCACGTCTTCAATACGTATTTCGTGACGGCTGCCTGAGAGTGGCAGACTTGCAAGATAACTCGGATCACTGTCCGTACCCTTAAGGCGTACAGACCAGCTTTGTTTGCCGACATCAGTAGAACCTGCTGAGATATCTCTAAAATATAAACTTACACTATCGGCTATGTCGATAGGGCTGACGCCAATACTTTCAAGTCTCACGGGGTCAAATTCAATATGCAACTCCGGGTTTTGCAAAGCAGTTTGCAGGATGCGATCAACGCCCTTTATCTGCAAGATATCATCTTTAATACTCTCAGCATTTTTCCGCAGATTCTCATCATCGGCTTCACTACTGATTACAATCATCGCACTGGGAAATGCATTGGCTGTTGTAATTTCCGTGATAACGGGTGTCGCCGCTTGCTCGGGAAGACTGTCTTCTGCATTGCTGATATTACGTCTCAGCTCTGCCAGGCGTTTGTCAAACACCTTTTCTCCAATATCTTCAAACCGAACCAGCACACTGGAAAAACTCTCACGGCTGTTACTGGAAACAAACTTGATATCACCTACTGAACGGATCTCATCCTCCAGAATATCGGTGACCCTGGTTTCCACATCTGCTGCGGCCATACCGGGAACAACAGTTGTGATATCAATCCAGTTGAAATTAATGGTAGGATCTTGTTCACGTGGTAATTGCATAAATGACAGAAAACCGACAACCAGAATCATTATAAAAAACAGATTGGCTAGTACGTGATTGCTAAAAAGGCTATGTAGAAAAGACTTCACCTGCTAAAGACCCCTGTTATCGATCGTATCACCATCGATGAGACCGTATCGACCATCAAGAATAATACGAGTGTCATCAGGTAAATCGACTGCTGCGGGATGTCCGATTATTGCACCCCGCAATTCCACAAATCGGGCTTCATTGCTTTCAACGATAAATATACCAACTATCCCCCCCCGTTCCAGCAGCATGTCAGCAGGAATATGAGGTGTTCTGCTTTGCCACACGAGGCGCCCTGCTGCACCTGGCAGGGCTTTTTGCTTTGCAAATGTTAAACGTAATTCCCGATTACGGTTGAGAGGATTAATGACACGTGACAAATGACGGATGTTCAATGGGTATTTTTTCCCTGACCAGACAAACTTTAGCTGATCGGCCTGCTGTAAAGAGGTGCTTTTGCTCAGTGGAATTTGTGCAGATACCTCCAGATTCTCCAGATCTGTGAGTGAGAGCAAAGGTGTGCCCGGCGCTGCCAATTCACCATTAGCGGCTTGACGAGCTGTTACCACACCCCTGAAAGGCGCCGCTACAGTACAGCGCGTAACCTGTAACCGTGTTTGATTATGAGTTACGCGAGCAAGACTTAGATCTGTTTCTGCACTGTTTAAATTTTGTTCCGTGACCGCACTGGCCTTTTTTAGTTTACTTAGCCTGTTAACCTCTTTTTGTGCCAATCGTAGTCGCGCCAATGCGCTGGTTTTTACCAATTCAGCATCCTGGCAATCAAGTGAGACCATCGTTGCGCCTTTGCTTACCGTGTCGCCCACCAAGACATTCATGGATAGAATTTGTGCGCTTATTAAAGCACTGATTTGACTTTCATTCAGGCTGAGTACATTGGCAGGTGCAGAAAATTCGGGGAAAAATACAATATCCTGCACAGACTTGCTGCTGACTCTTTTGACTTCTGTGGGTTCATTTTTTACTTCTTGTGAAAGCGCATTGAGACTGAGCAGGGCTGTGATTAATGTCAAAAGCAGTTTAATGTTGTTCACTATCCAACCTCTGTTGTTCCATACGGTGTTCCCGCAATATTTTGTGTAGATTGTCTTTCAAATACGCCAGCTGGGTCTTTTTCATATACATACCGTATTCCAGAGTAAAGCGCATGCCCACCGTCATATCCTGCAGCTCTTCAATTGCTTCCATGGTATCCAGGGATTGTCGGACATTTAACACATGCTGTGACAAAACACTTTCAAACTTTTCACTCTCCAGCAAATGTGCATAGAATGACAAAAGAATAAAGTTTGACCGGCAACTCTCATTGGGTGCCAACTCCTTTAAAACCTGCTGAAAGTGTGATCGCCCCAAACCTGTAATTCGGTAGATTTTTTTTGCCGGACGCCTCTCTTGCTCTTTAACCTTAACATTAACCATGCCGGTCTTTTGCAGCTGCCTTAGTGCGGGGTAAATTGAACCATAACTGGGATTTTGAAAGTGGCTTAAAGTTGATTCAAACATCTGTTTGATTTCATAACCGCTGGCATCGCACAGGTGCAATACGCCCAGACAAAGATCTTGGGTATTCATGGTGTCACTCAATAAATAGATCAATATAGAATATATCAGCTCGATATATATCAACAGAATTATTTTATTTCAAACTGGATATATTTACCGGGTTGGGGAAATTTGTTTATAGATACTGTTTGTTTATGCTTGTAAGCTTCAAGATGATCTCAGATGTAAATTAACAGATCAGAGGGTAAAATATGCTGAACTAAAAGGGCCTGGCCGACATTGAATGTCATCGTTCAGGTTGTTACTCTTCGCTTTATTTTTATCAGGAAACACCATGTACAAACTCAATATGGATTTAACCCAAAAAGTTGTCAGCAGACCTGAGAATCAGCAATGGGTTTCCAGTCCGGCTGAAGGTGTCTCACGTATTCGTCTTGAACGTGAGGCTGAGGAGTCTGGTCATACTACCAGTGTTGTGGAGTTCGCTCCGGGTTCTTCTTTTCCACAACATATTCACACGATGGGTGAAGAATTGTATGTACTCGAAGGCGTGTTTTCAGATGAAATCGGTGACTACCCAGCTGGCAGTTATCTACGTAACCCGCCTGGTTCGTCACATTCACCTTTTACCAAGGAAGGCTGCAAGCTTTTTGTCAAACTTGATCAGTTCCAGGCTGATGACTTGAAACAAATTGTAATACGTCCTGATGAACAGCAATGGCAATCGGGCATAGGTAATCTGCGTGTATTACCACTACATCAGTTTTCTGCTGAGAGTACTGCACTTGTGTTTTGGCCAGGAAATGAACAGTTTCAACCGCATCGTCATCCGGGTGGTGAAGAGGTATTCGTGCTGAAGGGTACTTTTCACGATGAATACGGTGAGTATCCGGCTGGATCATGGATTCGCAATCCACATATGAGTCAGCATAATCCATTTGTAAAAGAGGAAACGCTAATTCTGGTTAAAGTTGGGCATTTACCAGTGTGAAAAATGACTTGCTATTGCATGAATCTATCATTGACACATTGGGCGGCAATGTTTTCCAGAGAATTTGAATAGCTGTGTCTGGTATTCGTCCTCATAATTATTTTTGGTTGAATCGTTTTTGCTATTTTGCCGAGACATTACTGTTTAAATTTATCCAGATAACTACGGCTGATATGCAATCGACGTTGATAGTTATTCAATATAATAAAATGCCGACCCCGTAGGTCTTTACTTACTTTGCTAACGGCATTGACACGGATAATAGTCGAGCGGTGGATGCGCCAGAATTTTTCTGGATCAAGTTGTTGTTCAAGCTTTTTTAACGCGGTCCTGATCAGGTACTCACGACAATTGGAATATACCGAGGTGTATTTATCGCTGGATTGCAGATAATCGACCTCATCGATAGGCAGCAGGTGAATTTCATCTTTTCCGGGCGCCTTTATCCATTGCAACCAAGGCTGCACAGGCGTTTTTAAGTTGGCAAGTTTTTCCAGCAGGTGTGACAGATCGGGGGGTTCTTTATGTAATTGGGATTGCAACCGCTGAATCGTTTTTCGTAAGCGTTTATTTTCTACGGGTTTTAGCACATAATCAATAGCCGCATTATTAAAGGCATCGACCGCATATTGATCGTATGCGGTAACAAAAACTATCTGACAGTTGCCTTGAATTTTCTGTGCAACCTCCAATCCAGTCATGCCCGGCATCTGAATATCCAGAAAGACAATTTGTGGTTCCAGTTGTTCAATCAATTCAATTGCCTCAAAGCCATTGCTGGCTTGAGCAACAATTTTGAGGCTTGGCCACAACTCTGCAAGCTGGCGAATTAAATATTCACGTAGGGCTGATTCGTCATCGACAATGATTGCGCTGGCAGTGATGGTCATTTTTCGCAGTCAATAATTGAAGGTTTTGCATCCATAACGGGGGAAAAAGGTATTGCAATACGTGCTATGACCCCTTTAGGTTGGTTCTGAGTCAGCCGCAGCTTGCCCTCGTTATTGTATAAATCCCGAAGTCTTAAGCGTATGTTTTCGAGTCCGATTCCCGAGTTTGCATGGGAATTGAATCCACGGCCTGTGTCACTGACTTCTATCATCAGGTAATCCTCATGCTGAAAAGCTGTTATCTGAATTTTTCCGCCGTCGATTTCCGGCTCAATGGCATGTTTAAGCGCATTTTCGACCAACGGTTGTATGAGTAGAGGAGGCAGGGGATGTTGCCGTAGGGACTCGGCTATATTTATCCTGTATTGCAATCGATCACCCATACGAATGGACTGAATATCGAGATACGCTTCCAACAATGTGACTTCATCACCCAGCGTGGTGCTTTCAGTGCGAGTACGAATTAGTGAAGCACGTAAGTAGCGTGTTAAATCGCTAAGCATGCGTTTCGCCGTATCCTTGTCGTTATCAACAAGGCTTAATACATTAGAAAGCGTATTAAACAGGAAATGAGGCTCTATTTGGGCCTGAAGAAGTTTTAACCGGGTCTCAGTGGTGTGGCGCTCTTGTTCCGAGCGCAGCCTGATTTCATTTTCCAATGCCTGACGGGATTCGGCAATTTCCGCACGAGTGAAAAAGTAGTAGGAAATGGCAGTGCCAAATACAAGCGCGCCAGCAAGCGATGAGATTAAAAGTTGCGGGTGTTGTGTCACCATGGCAGCGAGAGAATCACCATTGATCTGACTGGCAATGGAAATCCCGATCAGCGCGCCTATTGGAATAGCGAGCAATGATATGCCAAGCGTCTTATTGCACCCTTTTCTCTTCCAAAGCAATGCATGCGTTGTAAAGAAGATGCCAAGGCCAATACATTGTGCATAAATGAAGTATACAAGAAAGCTTTCTTGCAACAAAAGAAACAAAAAAACGGCGATACCTGCACAGAAGAGCAGCATTAACGGCAGTTCTTTTAGAATACGTTGGATTCGCTCTTTGTTGCTTTGAGTTTTATTGTTCATTGTTTTGTAAAAACTAAAAAGACCATTGCCAGCCTATCAATCCGACGAATTTCTCTGGCAGTTGCCTAAAGGCTGCTGTATCAGAACCGCCAAAATAGCGTACTGAGAAATCAACGTGTTGTTGGTTGCCTTCGTATCCAAGGTTTGTGCTGAGTACCCAGCCTTTATCCTCCGGTGTATAGAGTATATCAATTGACGGGGTCAGGGACTGACCAACACGGGAAAAACGTATGAGCAGGTTTTTTTGTAATAAATTTATCGGTGAAAAAAGCTGGCTGCTAAAGGCAATATTGCCAAATACAGCGGACTCAGGTATACCGACTTGATCGAGCAGTACTCGTTGATTCTGCGTGAGTTGCAGAACCGCCAACCATTCTTGCTCGCTGTACGCCGCTTCGTCATACCAAGCCTCCAACAGTGTTGACCAACCATTGACCGATGTCCAGCTAAAACCAAGCAAAGCTTTAATTGCGTCTTCAAAATGGTGATTTTCGATTGGGTTTGTTGTAGCCAATAACTCGTTTTCTTCGACTAGCAATCGATTGAGTGCTTTTGCGTAACGCCGCTGGTATAACAATGCGCCGTGCCACTCAAGGTTTTGGTTAACTATCTGAGTCAGGCCACCACCGACTTCAAAGTGGTTTTTCTCACTCCAGCGTGTTACCGCTTGTACATCAGTATCGCCAATGAGCTGATAGTATTTTAGTGCAATCGATTCATCGTCAAGTACTTTAGCTTCCTGTCCTGCACCGGGATTTGCATACACAACGGTTAATGCACTACGCTCACTGAATTTCTCCCATATCAGCGAAGGTAAGCCTTCGATTAATTGCAAATATAAGCGGCGGCGATTTTCCCGCTGCAATACATCGAGTGGGCGAAATCCGAATCCAACGCCCCAACTCAGAATTTTTTTTCCGATACTGAATTCTTCATCAGCCAGTTCAAAATCCAGATAAAACTCGTTAAGTACGGATGTATAATTTGGTTTTTTGCCGTTTTCAATGTGATGACTGAGTGTACCAAGGGCGTGAAAACCCGCTAGATTGTAGCCAAGCTCTAATTCCTGACGACTGATTTTTTCCGCAAAGGGGTTGTAGGGTTCAGGTACGGAGAATGCGGAGTGTCTATCCAGACTATGGAATTCGGGTATCACTCGTAACGTTACTGCCAGGTCATTGCCCAGCGCAGGCAACGAGAAAATAAATAGAATATACAAGAACAATCGTCGGGCAATCACGAAAAGTTCTTTACTTTACAAGGCATCATGCTGATTTCTAACCAGATAAGCGGGGTTGTAATACTTGTCAGGAATGCTTTTCTCAATAACTGAAACGTAGTTTACCTCCGTGCGCCTGTTTTTTTGGATGCGGTCTTGCAGGATCATTCTCACTACTTGCCGCTGACCATTCATCTCACCCATCTCATAGTCGGCAATTTTGGCAAGCTTACCAGAGGCAACATAAAGCTTGGCCTGTACAGGGTGGTGATCACCTTTATCCAGATATAACTCAACTTGTTTATAACTCACACCTTTGCGGGTGGCACTAAGCATAAGGTGCAAACAGGGCACACCTGCAATTTCAGTGTCACCGATAAGCTCGGCGCTGTAATCCTCGCTCCAGGTCATGGTGGCGATATCACCGCTTGACGCTTCACCGAGTAATTTTTGCGAAGGTGTGATGCGAATAGGACGTTTACTTTTGGGCATGATTGTCCAGAATTTATCGTCGAGCATCAGTACTTTTTGGCCTCTCTCAGAGGCATGTCGAAACAGTACCAGAGAACGTCTACCGGGTTTTATATAGACTGAATAGTGTCGTTGCCTGTCTAATGTGTCGTTTTTGAAAAGTTCAATCTTGATTTCAACCAGAGATGACTCAGCACTAAGCCGGAAGTTGTCCGCTTCTTTTAGAAGTGTGCTGAGGTCTTCAGCCTGCACATTATCCGCGCTAGTGAATAAGGTGAAAAGCAGTGGTGCAGATAGAAGAAATTTTATCAGTTTAAACATGTGCTAACGCCTCAACGATGGGTTTATTTACAGCGCGGCGGGCAGAAAACCACGCTGCAGTAATGCATAAGGTCAGGATTGAAATAGCGGTTATGCAATAGAGTATCGGATCAATATTGACGGCAAGTGGATAGCCTTGCGAACGAGCAGGAGGGGGCGGCATTTCCAGGCCAGCCAGATAAAAGAATGTGGCCACCGCCAGTGCGATTAATATGCCAAGTGAGACACCGATTATGCCGATAACAGCCGCTTCAAGGACAAAATTTCGTTCAATTTCTCTATTGTGTGTTCCCATTGCACGCAAAGTGCCGATCTCACGCGTGCGCTCAATGACACTTATTGACATGGTATTGGATACGGCAAAAAAAACAATGGCGAGTATGATTATTCCCATCAAGCCAAAGATCCGGTTATATAGTCCCTTGACTGCTAAATAATAAAAGGCTTGATCCAGCCATGTCTGGCTATCAAGTGCTGGTAACATGGCCGCTATATCCTTGCCGACGCTGTTTGTTTTATCGGTGTCATAAAGATAAGCGGAGAGTGTACTGACCTTATCGGTTACCAGTAATTGTTGTGCGGTGTCGAGGTTGGTCAGTATAATGCGTTTATCGATCTCCGGTGTCCCCAGTGAGAATATGCCTTGCACGATAACATCCTGGGCATTAAGTGCGCCTTCTACCGTCGTGGAAAGCAAGGTTAATTCATCACCAGCCTTGGCGTTCATTATTTTTGCCAGGCCGGAGCCGATCATGATTTGAGGATCGGTGTCTTCTGCAACAATGCGACTGAATGTAGAGCCGGATTGTACCGTAAAAAAAGGCCCTTTGACCTTGAATTCTTCTTGATTGATACCCCTACCTATAAACACGGATGATCTATCGCCGTTGCTTATAAGCCCGCTGAAATCCAGGCGTGGTAACACAGCCCGAATACGTGGGTCATGGATAAGTTTAGCTACGATTTCAGCTTGGTCCTGCAAACCAAACTCTAATGGAATTTCTTCTTGTTTAGAAAAATAGTCAGCGTGCGCAAGAATTAAATGTCCGTTGTCACGGGCTGCCATTTCACGCAGTGATTCGTAAGTGTACAAAGCAAAACCACCACCGATAAGTATTGCTGCGGTGCCGACTGCGGTAATTAAAATTGTTGCGAAGGTGCGGCGGCGGTTGCGTAGTACGCTGAGGATCGCAAATTTCAACCACTTCATTCTATGACTCCATCGATTAGATTAACCACACGATCACAGCGTTCAGCCATGCGCTCATCATGGGTGGCAATTAAAAAAGTTGAGGCTTGAGATTTGCCTAATTCATGCATCAGATCGATCATTTCGCTGGCAGTGTGGGTGTCGAGATTTGCTGTAGGCTCATCAGCAATAACCAGATCGGGTGCTTTAATGAGCGCACGCGCAATAGCTACGCGTTGTCGCTGACCACCAGATAAATGGTCGGGGCGATGCTTTGCATGCTTCAACAGCCCTACACGATCCAGCATTTGATTTACCTGGGTCCTACGTTTGTCAGGGTTGACACCTGCAAGAATTAATGGATATTCAATATTTTCACTCGCCGACATAACCGGGATCAGGTTAAAGGTTTGAAAAATAAAACCAATGTGCTGCCTCCGTAGTTGCGCAAGTATGTCACCTGATAAGTCATCAATCTTTTCACCCAGCAAAGTAAAGTTACCTTTATTGGCCTGATCAAGCAGACCACAGATATTCAGGAGTGTACTTTTACCGCTGCCCGATGGCCCTTTAAGCGCCGTGAATTCACCGGCTACAACATTAAGATCAATATCGTCTAAGGCGGCGACTTCAGTTGCACCCAGCTGATAACTTTTTTTGATATTTTTCATCTTGATTATTGCTTTCATTTTTTTTGATTGATTGTTCATCTATTTGCTAATGATTCCATAACTAAGCCGCAATGAGCCCAAAAACTAACGTTTGTGGGCGAACTGATATTGCTAGCAGGGTTTATTGTTTTGCAAGGCGGGATTGGACTTCAGTTTTGAAACGGCCATCAGGCAGAAGCGTTTCAGCCTGCTGTAACAGGGAGCGTTCGGTTCCTGTATTACCGTCCTTTTTTGCTGCATCAGCGGCACTTAGGTAGAGTCGGCCCTTTACAACAGGTGGTGCCTTTTCAAAAAGCGGATCGGACAGGGCTTCTTGCAGTAAATCTTTCGCTGCCTGGGTTCGGTTAAGAAATCCAGGTACTTTTAGAAAAGTGCTGATTGCGACTAACCTTGTCTCCATGCTCACAATCGATCCCCGCAGCAGCATCTCATCATGTTTTGGCTGCAGCATATTTAGGGCTTTGTCGATCATATCCAAGCCCCTATCAACGCTTTTCATTTTTGTCCAGGGCGCCCAGGCATCTCGTGCCTTAATAGTATATCCGCTGCCCAGATAGGCTAGGAATAGCGGGTGATCAGGTGTGTTATCGACTAATTCTTGAAACTGCGTAAGTACTTCGACACCAGAGCCTTCATCGCCTGCCAGATTACGCTCAAAAGATTGCTGGGCTTTCTCGAATGCCGCGAGCTGTAAATCGGATTCTGCGAAAAGAGGTGAAGAAAGAAAAGCCAGGGTAGTGAAGACGGGAACTAATTTTTTCATTATCGCAACTCATATTTAACAATAGAGGGCAGTAGAATCAGTTAAATAAGAAATGAAGGCAGTGTTTTGCGACGAAGCGAAGGAGGCTGTCGCGAATGGTGACTGAGTGGCTTGGGACGGGGTGAAAAAATCCAGGTTGGGGATTGTGAGCGACTAACGCTGTCGAGACTCGTTGTCGGTTTAGTTCAAATCTTTAATTACAATCGCAGCGTTATATTATCAATCAGTCGAGCCTTGCCCAGCCAGGCAGATGCCAGAATAACCAATTCCTTATCGGATGAACCAGCCACTGATAAATCAATTGCATTGCGAATTTCAACATAATCAGTTTGAAAACCTGATTGATCCAGATTTTTAGCACATTGATTTTGTAAGGCCAGATAATCCCGCTCACCGTTTAACATCGCCTCTTTCATCTCACTTATTTGGGCGTATAGAATGGGCGCTGTTTGAGTTCGTTGTGTTTCACTCAGGTAGTTATTGCGAGAACTCATCGCCAACCCGCTGCTTTCTCTGGCAGTGGTGGCAGAAATTATCTCAATGCCAAAGTCAAGGTCCAGCGTCATGCGGCGAATAAGCATGAGTTGTTGGTAATCTTTCTCTCCAAAAACTGAAATATCCGGTTGCACCAGATTAAATAATTTCGCCACTATGGTTGCCACGCCGGAAAAGTGCCCTGGTCGTGAATCACCTTCCAGAATCTCACTGATTCCATCCACTTCAACACGGGTTAAGCCACCTTTTGGGTACATCTCTTCAGCATCAGGCAAAAATACCAAATCAACACCCTCACGCTTTAACAAAGCCAGATCGTTTTCCAGTGTTTTTGGATAAGCGGCTAAATCTTCAGGTTTGTCAAATTGTGCCGGATTAAGAAAAATTGAAACGACAACCCGGTCCGCCACTTCTTGTGCTTTTGTCACCAGCGATAAATGCCCTTCGTGCAGATTGCCTAACGTTGGCACAAATGCGGTTGACTCCAAATTGGAGCGATAACCGCGCATTACAACCCGTAAAGCGTCTTTATCGTTGGCCTGGATCATTTGTTTTCCTGGAAAAGCATTAGGCGGGAATGTTTCAATTCCAATTGGTTAATCGGAGCTAGCAATCGGGGTGCGCAGTGAAATTACTGAATTATGATCTGTTTTACGCGATTCAAAAAATTTCACGTCCATCAATGACATATATGTTCGTCGATAATTCTTTTCTCGATTCTGCGCTAGTTTAGTTTATTTTTGTAGTCCCCACAAACAGCTATAAGGGCAAAAATTGGTCACTATTCCTTGGTAAGTAGTAGACCCGTTGTAACAGTTTGTCGTTCCCATGAGTCGCCTCGGCCTAAATGATCCTAGCCCGTTCTGGAATTGGGTATTTCAACTCTGAGATAACGCCTATACTAAGGCATAAGCAATGTGGTGAAAGATACTCAAACGAGCAATATGTTAGTAGAAATAGTCAGGATATTCTTAAAAGTAGTGGTAATTTGCCTGCCATTGTTGTTTCTCCCCGCTCAAGCTGGTCAGAAAATCTTCAAAGCCCACGCAATTACACTGTATGACGAAGCACCGAAATACGCAGAGGACTTCGAGCACTTTGATTATGTAAATCCAGACGCGCCCAAAGGCGGCGTTTTTCATGTCGCGCCGGTTCAGGAGTCAACGTTCGATAGTTTCCATCCCTTTATAGCCAAAGGAAATTCATTTTCGACAGGGGCTGTAGAAACATTGATGACGGGTAGCGTCGATGAGCCATTTACCCAATATGGTCTTATTGCAGAAAGCCTGGAATGGCCACAGGACCGTTCCTGGGTTATTTTTAATTTACGGGCAGAGGCAAAATGGCATGATGGAAAATCAATATCAGCTGATGATGTGGTCTGGTCTTTTGAGACCTTGATTGACAAGGGCAATCCGCAATATCGTTTTTACTACAGCGCGGTCGAAAAAGCGCAGATGTTGGATGAGCGGCGGGTTAAATTTAGTTTTAAAGAGAAAAACAACAAAGAACTACCGCTTGTAATCGGCCAATTGCCCATTTTGCCAAAACACTATTGGCAGGCTCATGAATTTGAGAAAACCACCTTGCAGCCTCCATTGGGTAGTGGTCCCTATCGTATCCGGAATTTTGAAGCCGGTCGTTATGTTATACAAGAACGAGTTGAGGACTATTGGGGGAAAGATCTGGCGGTTAATCAGGGAATAAATAACTTTGATGAGATACGCACTGATTTTTATCGCGATATTACGGCTATCCGACTTGCATTAAAAGCCGGGGATCTTGATTTTCGCGATGAAAATCAAGCCAAGGCATGGGCCTTGGAGTATGACGTTGGTGTTGTGGATGACGGGTTTCTTATAAAAGAATCCGTATCTCACCAGCTGCCCACTGGAATGCAGGGACTTTTTATGAATACAAGGCGGGGCTTGTTTAACGATCCAAAAGTGCGCGAAGCACTTAGTTACGCCTTTGATTTTGAGTGGGCCAATCGTAATCTCTTTTTTGGTCAATACACACGTACTGAGAGTTATTTTTCAAATTCCAGGCTTGCAGCAACAGGCTTGCCTACGGGTCAGGAGCTTGAGGTTTTGGAAAAATTTAGAGGAAGAATTCCCGAACGGGTTTTTAATGAAGTATACCATGCCCCAAATACCGATGGCACTGGCTGGCCGCGAGAAAATTTGACCACAGCTTTTGCCTTGTTAAAAGAAGCCGGCTGGCAGGTAAAAGATCTGGTGCTCACCAATGGGGAGACGGGTGAACCCTTTAAATTTGAAATTCTGCTCTATTCCCAGGCATTTGAAAGAATCATGCTGCCATTTGTTCGCAATCTGAAACGCTTGGGGATAGATGCTCGTATCCGATTGGTTGATGTTACACAATATATTAATCGATTGAGAAGTTTTGATTTTGATACGCTTATCGTCAGTATGGGGCAATCGGAAAATCCGGGCAACGAGCAGCGTGAATTTTGGACAACAGCGGCTGCGGATCAAGCCAGTAGCCGAAATTACGCGGGAATAAAAGATCCGGTTATAGATGAGCTAGTGGAGATGGTCATTGCCTCGCAAAATCGCGAGACCCTGACGGCCCGCACGCGAGCACTTGATAGGGTCTTGAGTTTTGGGTTTTATGTGGTGCCCAATTGGTATCTGGCGGCTGATCGAATTCTCTATTGGGATAAATTCAGCAAACCCGATATACCCTTAAAAACAGGCGTAATGACCTCACGTTGGTGGTTTGACTCTCAAAAAGAAGAAGATTTAGCCAAAAGAATGGGTTTTATCGATAGTGGTAGCAGCGCCAACTCAGAGCATGATGAAGTGACTTCGAATTCTGGGAATTTACGCTGGGCGCTTCTTGCATTGTTACTGGCAGCCGGTGTCTGGTCCATTGTGCGTTTTTTGAGGAGACGATAATGGGTGCTTACATACTGCGTCGTTTATTACTGATGATTCCTACCTTGTTTGCCATTATGGTTATTAATTTTGTGGTAATTCAGGTTGCGCCGGGTGGTCCGGTAGAACAAATCATTGCAAATCTGACAGGACAGGGCGGCGATATTACACAAAGGGTGACCCGCGGCGGTTCAGGCGAAACCTTAACCAATAAAAATGTAAGCAATCAGTCTGGATCAGGTAAGTATCGCGGGGCACAGGGACTGGATCCAGAGTTTATTGAAGAACTGGAAAAACAGTTTGGCTTTGATAAACCTTTGCATGTACGCTTTTTTGACATGATAAAAAACTATCTGGTGTTTGATTTTGGCAGTAGCTTTTATCAGGATCGCAAGGTCGTGGATTTAGTGCTGGACAAAATGCCGGTTTCTATTTCTTTGGGTCTGTGGACGACATTGCTGGTTTATCTTATCAGTATTCCACTGGGTATTATTAAGGCGACAAAAGATGGCAGCCCGTTTGATGTCTGGACAAGCATGGCAATAGTGATAGGCACTGCTGTTCCAGGCTTCCTGTTTGCGGTATTTCTGCTGGTTATATTTGCCGGTGGTGGTTATCTGGACTGGTTCCCCCTGGCTGGACTCACATCAGAGAACTGGGATTCTCTAAGCTGGCCTTCGCGTATAAAAGATTACTTCTGGCATCTGGTATTGCCGGTAACTGCTATGACCATCGGCGGTTTTGCCACTTTAACCTTGCTCACAAAAAATTCCTTTTTGGATCAGATTAATCAACAATATGTGGTAACTGCACGGGCCAAAGGTTTAAGTGAAAAACGCGTAATGCTTGGGCATGTATTTAGAAATGCCATGCTAATTGTTATTGCCGGATTTCCAGCAGCGTTTATCAGTATACTTTTCACCGGATCGCTTTTGATAGAAATAATATTCAGCCTTGACGGACTTGGTTTATTGGGTTTTGAAGCAGCGTTTAAGAGAGACTATCCGGTTATGTTTGGAACACTCTATTTCTTTTCATTATTAGGGTTGGTCATGAGTCTGGTTGGCGATCTTACCTACACCTTGATTGATCCACGCATTGATTTCGAGTCTCGGGATGTTTAAAAAATTTATTGCAGGCTTATCTCCACTTGCCCAGCGGCGTCTGGATATATTTCGATCAAATCGGCGTGGCTGGTGGTCACTGTGGATTTTTCTAGCGCTGTTTATTGTTACATTATTTGCTGAGTTGGTTGCTAACGATAGTCCTTATTTACTGCGTTATGATGGGCAGTTCTACAGTCCGGTTTTTAAAGCCTACCCTGAAACCACTTTTGGTGGGGAGTTTGAAACTGAAACCGACTATCGAGATCCGTACATTATTGAGAAAATAAATGCCAAGGGCTGGATGTTATGGCCGCTGATCCCCTTCGATTATCAAACAGTCGCCTGGGGTTTGGCTGAACCCGCTCCGTCCCCGCCCGACAAAGTGCATTGGTTAGGTACTGATGATCAGGCGCGTGACGTGGTGGCGCGATTGATTTACGGTTTTAGGATATCAGTGCTGTTTGGTTTCACATTGACTCTTGTTTCAGCGCTGGTCGGGGTTACAGCCGGTGCTGTTCAGGGTTATTTTGGCGGCTGGTTAGATCTGATATTTCAACGACTTATCGAAATCTGGAGCGGATTGCCCACGCTTTATTTACTGATTATTCTTGCCAGCGTGGTGGAACCTAATTTCTGGTGGCTTTTGGGTTTAATGATGTTATTTTCCTGGATGGGGTTTGTCGGGGTGGTTCGCGCAGAATTTTTACGCGCCCGCAACCATGAATATGTACGAGCCGCTCGTGCCCTGGGGGTGGCAGACGGTACCATTATCTTCCGTCATGTACTGCCTAACGCAGTGGTGGCTACACTCACCTTTCTGCCTTTTACGCTGGCAGGTTCCGTCACTGTCTTGACGTCTCTCGATTTCCTTGGCATTGGCCTTCCCCCGGGATCGGCCTCACTGGGTGAAGTGTTGGCACAGGGTAAAGCTAACTTGCAAGCCCCGTGGTTAGGGCTGGCAGGATTTTCTGTGATTGCCCTTATGCTGAGTCTGCTGATTTTCGTCGGTGAAGCGGTGCGTGATGCATTTGATCCGAGAAAGAGCAATGTCTGAGACATCCCTACTTAGTATTAAGGATTTATCTGTTCACTTTCGCATGGCTGAGCGGGATATTAAAGCGGTAAAGCATGTATCCTTTGATTTGAAAAAGGGAAAAACACTGGCCATAGTGGGTGAGAGTGGTTCGGGTAAATCAGTTACTGCGCTATCAATTATGCAATTGCTGCCCTATCCGAAAGCCTGGCACCCCAATGGTAGTATTAAATTTAATGGAGAAGAGCTGGTCGGTGCGAATCGCAAGACACTCACCAGGGTCAGAGGTGATCAAATTGGCATGATCTTTCAGGAACCAATGAGTTCTTTGAACCCTCTGCACAGTGTTGAAAAACAAATTAACGAAGTATTGATGTTGCATAAGGGACTGAGCGGCAATAAGGCACGGCAACGTACCTTGGAGTTATTGCATAAGGTTCGAATCAAAGATCCACAGAAGCGCCTTTCCAGTTATCCGCATGAGTTATCGGGTGGGCAAAGGCAAAGAGTGATGATTGCCATGGCTTTGGCAAATGACCCCGAGCTGCTAATCGCTGACGAGCCCACTACAGCCTTGGATGTAACCATTCAGGCACAGGTATTGAAGCTACTGAAAACACTGCAGGAAGAGATGGGAATGGCGATGTTGCTGATCACTCACGACCTCGGCATTGTTGAGAAAGTAGCTGATGAGGTGTGTGTAATGCAGGCAGGTGAGCTTGTTGAAGCGGGCCAGACACAGGGCATTTTTTCAAGTCCACAACAAGCCTATACCCGGATGTTGCTCGAAGCAGAGCCCAGTGGTGCGCCGGTGAAAGCGCAAGCTGATGCGCAGCAGATTATGAGTTGTAAAGCGCTAAAGGTCTGGTTCCCGATAAAGCAAGGCTTGCTTAAACGAACGGTTGACCACATTAAAGCCGTCGATGGCATTACCCTTGACATCAGGGCAGGGCATACATTGGGGGTGGTCGGAGAAAGTGGTTCCGGAAAAACAACTCTGGCCCTGGCCATATTACGCCTGATCCAGAGTAGTGGTGAAATCCATTTTGAAGGAGAGAATATCCAGGGTAAAAAAAATGTCGAATTAAAAGCCCTGCGTCAGCGTATGCAGATTGTATTTCAGGACCCCTACGGTTCCCTAAGCCCACGCATGACAATTGCCGATATTGTTGCAGAGGGCTTGCAAGCACACAATTTGGGCTCAATTGAGCAACGCAAAGAACAAGTCATAGAAATTCTCTCTGAAGTGGGAATAGACCCTGCCGGGCGCCACCGTTATCCACACGAATTTTCCGGCGGACAACGACAACGAATTGCCATCGCTCGTGCAATGATTATGCGTCCGCGCTTCGTTGTTCTGGATGAGCCGACCTCAGCCCTGGATAGATCTGTGCAAGCGCAAATAATCGATTTACTTCGCGAATTGCAGCACAATCACAATCTTGCTTACCTGTTTATCAGTCATGATCTTAAAGTAGTCAAGGCTATAAGTGATGAACTCATTGTGATGCAGGACGGCAAGGCCGTAGAGCAAGGCAGTGCGGACAGTATTTTCCGCAATCCTGTACAACCCTATACCCGAACGCTTATTCAAGCGGCCTTTGATCTTGAAGCCAGCCTGGATGATGAATAGCAGATAGTTTTAATATGTAGCGTATTTATATTTTTAAATAGTGCTGGATACTTGATTTTTGTGAACTACACTACAGAAATCAATTCTAAAGATTGCAAACTCGTAAGGCTAAACCCGATTCGACCTTTCTTGCGTTATCTTAAATATTCTCCGCAGAGAACAGAGCTGAGTGATGAGGAGTCATATGTCGCCAGGCACAAAATTTATTAATGCCGTTAGGCTATTGCTATTGGGGTTAATGGTCTCAGCGTTTGCTGTATCGTGCTCGGATTCAAATTCGTTTGATACTCTGGATGAATTTACATTGGACGATACGGGCGGTGCGCAGCCTGAAGGAGAAGATAGCGATCAGGAGTCAGAACCGCTATTACAAGTATTCAGTGAAACCGGGTCAAGTGGGTTGCGCGTTACCTACTCGCCAGCAACACTTACAGCAATGACGAATGTGGAAGAGCTTGAAAAGACCTATATAGAAGTTATGGCTTGTGTGGGTATAAGTACTGCAAGCGTTCCTGACATATTATTGACGTCTGATGAGCTTGTGTTTTTTATCCGCGAAGATGGTAGTGAGGTAAACGGCTATTTTGATGAAGAAACCTCAACTATAAACGTCTATTCGGATGATCTTGACGAAAATCTGGGCACACGCTTTTTCTGGACTCGCCATGGCATGATCGAGTACCTGATCAGTGAACATGGGCTATCACCCGACAGTGCTATAAGTCCATTTTTACAGTGCCATTATGGTCCATAGGGACGAAAATACCTTTCTCTCCCGAGTCGTATCCACGGCTTTCCCAACTAATTAAAAAATCCCTCTGAATAGCCAAAACCTTGTCTGGCTTGCTTTGTGCGTAATAGATACCGATTCGTAACAGCTTGGAGTCAAGTGTTGTGCCTATTACATCATCAATAACGATAAGGTATTTAATTCAAGATGTCTGCCCTCAGATATATTGCCGGAGTGGCTTTTGCTGAAAACTCTCATAACCTGACACCTTTAAACCAGATAACATCTGATGCCAGTGCCAACTGGCAGTGGCGTGCTACGGGGGCTGACCCGTCTTTTGAGGTTCGCTTTCGCTATGCGCTACAGCGAGGTTGGTATATGGTTGAGCAAGAACAATCGGCCGATGTCGCAAGCGTTATCAGCAAAATATACTTTGATATGGGGCAAGGATTCTGTGAAAAAGATTGCTTAAGTCAACAACTACGTACAGGTAAAACACGAAAACGACTGGTGTTTTTAGAAAAAAAACCACTGGCAGTCCGATATGACCCTACAACCTGTGCAACAGATTTCAGCATTGATACACTTCGATTTGGACCTGTAACGACACAGTTTGCTATCAGCAGAATGCTTAAGCGAGTCATGGCTTGCAGATCAATTCCAGCGATAAAAAACACAATTGATCTAAGGCGGCATATCAATAAAAAAGCCCTTCGTGAGCAACTTACATTTGCTGAGGTTCTATACCAGTACTACAAGCAAACTTATATCTTTCGTGATAGCACGGATCCAGTCAGTTATCGTCAATGGCAGGAAAAATACGAAAATACCGAAGAATATCAAGCGTTATCAATTACTCAAGGCATGGCGAGATTTAAGCACAGGCCCACCGTTTCCATCGTTATGCCTGTTTATAACGTTGCTGAAGAATTTCTGTGCAAAGCTATTGAATCCGTATTGCAGCAATCTTATGCAAAGTGGGAGCTTTGTATTACCGATGATGCATCGACCGAACAGCATGTACAAAAGGTGTTGCAGCACTACGCACAACTAGACTCACGTATCCGGGTTCACTATGCAAAACGAAACGGTAATATCTCTGTAGCCTCCAATCAAGCACTTGCACTGACGACAGGTGAATACGTTGCATTATTGGATCATGATGATCAGCTCGCAGAGCACGCGCTATATTTTATGATCGAAGCCGTGAATAAGAACCCGCAGGCTCAAATGTTCTACAGTGATGAAGATAAGCTTGATAAACGCGGTCAACGTTCGTCACCTTATTTTAAGCCTGATTGGAATCAGGATCTTTTCTACGCGTATAATTATATCTGCCATTTTACTATGATAAAAAGCAGTGTTGTTGAGGCACTCGGTGGATTCAGGGTTGGGGTGGAAGGGAGTCAGGATTACGATCTTTTTTTACGTGTAATCAAATATCTTGAATTCAGGAATATCGCCCATATACCTCGTATACTCTATCACTGGCGAATGTTAAGTGGCTCAACTGCATCCAACGCATCAGAAAAAAGCTATACAGTCGGTGCTGGTGTTGTTGCCTTGAAGGATCATTTTGCGTCTCTTGGTAAAAACAAAGTTATTGTAGAGCCAGGGGAAAATCCAAATTCGTATAGAGTCAGATATCCAATTCCGGACAAAGAACCGTTAGTGTCACTTATTATACCCACTCGGGATATGCTAGAAGCGTTAAAACCTTGCGTAGAGAGTATTATCGAGAAAACTGACTATGACAACTATGAATTGCTGATTATTGATAATCAAAGTAGCAACAAAGAAACCCTGGATTGGCTTGCAAGTATGCAAACAAATCCCCGGGTAAGTGTACTTAAATACAACCATGAATTTAATTATTCAGCAATTAATAATTTTGCTGTCAATAATGCAAGAGGTAGTATTGTCGGCCTGATTAATAACGATATTGAAATTATAGAAGGCCAATGGTTAAGGGAAATGTTATGCCATGCGATTCGTCCGGAAATTGGCTGTGTTGGGGCAAAATTACTCTACCCGGATAACACTGTGCAACATGCGGGCGTTGTACTGGGTATAGGTGGAACACCCGGCATCAGCGGTGTAGCGGGTCATGTGTTTAAAGGTTTTGGCGCTTATGAATTGGGTTACTTTTCCAGGGCAGCCCTACCGCAAAATTATTCGGCAGTAACAGCTGCTTGCCTTTTGGTTCGAAAAACGGTGTTTCAAGATGTTGGCGGACTTGATGAAAAAAATCTTAAAGTGGCTTTTAATGATGTCGATTTTTGCTTAAAGGTACGTGAAGCTGGATTCAGAAACCTTTGGACACCCTATGCAATGCTCTATCACTACGAATCCAAATCCCGCGGTTATGAAGATACAGCTGTAAAGCAAAAAAGATTTCAATCTGAGGTTGCGTGCATGAAACTTCGTTGGTCTGAAGCATTACTGAATGACCCGGCTTACAATCCAAACTTGACTTTAAGTGACGAGGAATCTGGTTTAAAGGCTTGATATTAAAACCAACATTTTTGAGCTAAAACAATTAGCTAAGAATACGCAATAACAATATTTATCCATGATTTTGAACAATGAGGCTGGAAAATCTATGAACCCGATTTTTTTCGTACACATCCCCAAGACAGCAGGTACCAGCTTTAGGGTTGCGGCGGAAAATTATTTTGGGGAATCATCAATAATAGCCGACTACGGTGGTCGATCAGCCAGGACAAGCACTGCAATAACACATAGTATGTATGACAATCTCGACCCTTATAACCTCTATCAACATATGCGCAATAACGATATCAACTTGCTTACGGGCCACGTAAACTATGAACGTTACGGTACAATCTTCTCTTGCCTTAATGTTGCATCATTTATCCGAAATCCAATAGAGCAAGTGGTTTCTCATTTTGAACATTATGTTAGACACCATGATTATGATGGTGACCTGGAATCATTTATTTCAGAAGAACGATTTTGCAATATTCAGAGTAAAATGCTTAGCCCTTTGCCGGTAGAGTTATATGGATTTATTGGTATAACGGAGCAATACAATGATTCAATTGATTTATTCAATTCCTTCTATAATACGAATTTGAACAAATTGTCACTTAATACCAAGGTGCTTACTGAAACCGGGAAGCCCATATTTGATTCTATCGAAGAACTGGGTGATGAGATGTTGAGTCGGATTTTGGAGATAAACAACCAGGATGTTCAAAGGTACGAAAGTGCAAAGAAAGTTATCGCTGAGCGAATGAGAATGTGTAAAGCGGGTATGAGTTACGATTTTGGTTTTGCTTATCTTTCGAGTAAAACCCAACTATGGGGTGTGGCTTTTGGAAGCAAGCAGGAAACGGCGCTTGAAATTGAAGTGTTATTGAACAACGAGTTAGTCACTGTAGCTCAGGCTTCTGAATCACGGCCACATATGCGCCACCTGAACACGCCCCGACGTGGGTATGTTGGTTTTAGTCATACATTCAGCGAGCCAGTGATTCAAAGCGATTGCGTGGTTTGCCGCATTAAGGGAACTGGGCAGATAATAATGTCTTAATATTTTTTGCCAGATTTTTATTCTACAGACAGCTGATTACGCAAAGCGCTTTACCAGACGGGTAATGAGTTTTTCAGAATTTTGACGAATTGTATTAAAATCGCTAACCGTATTTGCTTTACCTGCTATTTCCGACTCAATAATGCGCAACATCTGCATTCGTGATTTACTGAGTCCTTTTCCATTTCGGCCCAAGGTAATATAAAATTCTGATCTGTTTGTAGGAGAAAAACCTACCTCCTGAAAGGGTATCAATCCCAACTGAAACAAATCGTTTATAATCAAGCGAAAGGAATGAGGAACAAAACACCAAGTATGGACATCCAGGTAAGATTTGTCATTAATGACTGATTTCATCCCTTGTCTTGCTTCCTCTAACGAGTGAACCAGTTCATATTCACCTTTAGACTTAGTGCTCCATGCAATCTCGCCTGATTGAGATACTACATTAAGAAAATACTCTGCGACTGTACCGGCAGTGTGTATAGTGTTTTTGCTGATGTGGCTGTCTATGATTTTTGCAAGCCCTGTAATCGGTCTAAAGTGGTCAAAACAATATCGCTTATCTGGCACAACCAATGAAACAACACCGTTATTTTTCAAAATGGTGTCGCAGTTTTGCAGAAAACCGATCAAATCGGGGGTGTGCTCAATAAGATGTGAAGCAATAATCCAGTCATAGTGGTCAGGTTTTCCGGTTAATTCCAAATAACTCTCGCCTTGCCATACATAATCAACTTCTTCAATATTGTTGAGGTTTACGCCGTGATCTTTGTATTTGACAAGCAGCGCTTCACGTGTCATATGATCTATTATTTGAACATTATAACCGCTCTCTTTTGCCGCAATGGGATTATGGCTGGGACCAATTTCAATCCCTGATCCGTTTTTATCGATGTACTGTAATATCTTTTCTTCTCGATTCATGGCAATTGTGTCTTTTATGCTTCTTTGCTTAATCACGTAGTCTCAGTCGGGAAACAAAACCTATTGAGTGAATGCAAACATTCTCCTCTCAGCTTCTGTGCCAGTTCCATAAAAAAGATATAAATGTTTTGCTTAGATTGTCATTTTGAGCAATATATAATGCAGGAGAGCAGATATCACACAAAGTGGATTCGTTATTGCTGTGTATTTTTTATCAATAGTGATGTAGTTTTCGAATAGTTCAGACAATGTGTATAGCGCTTTCTACCCGGGTTCTTGCTTCTATTAACAACAATGAGGTTAATGTGTCAAATCCAACGGCTAAGGAATTGCTTGTTAACGCCCGTAGTGCCGAAGCTGAGAAACGTCTGCAAGACGCGATTATGTTGTATACAAAACTAATGGAGCTGCGACCCGAACATATTACGGCTCGTGCGTCCCTTGCGCGTTTGCTTAAGCAGCAAGGTCAGTACGAAAAAGCGGTAGCACAATGGACAGAGGTGGCGAATCGGTGCACTGATCATAAAAGTTGTTGGCTTGAATTGGGTCGCCTATACCAACAGACTCAATCTATTGAGAATGCAATAGCCGCCTATCTTAAATTTCTGGAGAATAACCTCGAGCATCATGAGTCGGTGAAGGCTGTTGATCGCTTACAGAATTTGAGTCGCTACGCTAACGCTCAACCCAATTTTAATTTAAAACACATTGCCATTGCCGGGGTGTCCTATTCCGGGAGCACACTTTTGGCGGCTTTGCTTGGTGGCTTTTCTGGTGTGGAAAACGCTGGAGAAACAAGCTGGTTGATACGTCGCAAGGTTGCAGATGACAGGTTGTCGATTGATTTTGAGCGAGATGATCTGGCGAGTTTGCCACATTGTTTACATTGTGGTTCTAAATGCGAAGCGTTCAATATTGAATTTCGTAAAAAACTGCAATCTAATCCACTTTCCTGGCATCATAAAATTGCACAACGACTCTCATGTGATTGCCTTGTAACTGCCGATAAAAATTACGGCAAACTGAACAATCTTGATCCATTGCTTAGATTTGATATCATTGTATTATTTAAAAATCCTCTGCAGGCATGGTATTCAAATTATAAAAAACTGCTTAAACCAGACGAGGCATTCTCACCTGTTGCAGATATTCAAACCTACCTGCGCAAATGGACCGACGAGCACAGCCGTTTCATACATCGATTTGAAAATCAGGGTAAAAAACTGTTTCTTGATTTTGAAAAATTCTGCCACTCACCTGCTGCGCATTTAGAAAAACTATGTGATATTTTTAATCTTCCATTCGATGAAAGTGTTTTGCGCCAGGCACCAGCAGGACAACATGCGATGGGCGGTAATTCCCAATTTAACCATGAGATCGAAAAAAAGGAAAAACTGTTTTCCATCCGCCCGTTGCCACCCGTTGACCTGCCGCAGGAGAGCATCGAATTGATTGAAGTGGATGTGGAGGCGAACGCCGTGTATATAGAACTTCAACGTCTTTATAGAGCAGTCTTCCAGGATTGCATTGAATAACACCTGCTTACCTACTCTCGATATATTGCGGTAAATCATCACAAATAGTGGTCCAATCAGCTTTTGATCCTGTGTAAATATGAGCGTCGGGTCGTAAGTCGAGCTTGCTGTCGATTGTTCCCAGCGTAAATTCTATTAATTCCTGGGGGTCATCAGTCGATGCAAATGTCATGCTGGAACCACAATTTTTGCAAAATTTTCGCACCGTACCATTTTTCGCCTTGTAACAGGCAAGTTTCTCTTCTCCCTCTGTCCAGCGAAAGTTCTGCGCTTTGGCTTCACCGAACGTTGCGCACCCCGCGCCGTGAAACTTGCGGCACATGGAGCAATGGCAGTGACCCATATTGGTTTCTATCTTATCAACTTCGTATTTGATACTGCCGCATAGGCAGCTGCCTTGATAAGGTACATTCTTTTTCATAATTTTCCTCTATATAGATGTATTAGCGATGGCAGGGTATTTTTTCATCAATCATATTGAATTGTGTTGTTGGAGATGGATAGTTTATAAGCCATTCTAATAAATGGCTTATGGGTAATTTGCTTTAGTATCATTTTTCGCAAAATATTCGTAAAATTGATCATTTGATCAGGATAATAATATGTGCAATGTCACAGCCGTTTTATTCCGTCCAGTAGTCTTCTGCGCCTTGTTTATAACACAAATGCCCGCTGTGCTGGCAGATGATCCGTTACTTGATCTGAACAGTTATCGTGGCAAAGTGGTATATCTGGATTTTTGGGCTTCCTGGTGTATTCCCTGCAAAGTTTCGTTTCCATGGATGCAGAAAATGCAGTCCAGGTATCAAGCGCAAGGGCTACAAATCGTTACGGTGAATCTTGATGAAAATCAGGCTGATGCTGATGCTTTTCTAAAAGAATTTTCAGTGAATTTTGAAGTGATTCGTGATCCTAAGGGTGAACTCGCTGAGCAGTACTCCCTCAAAGGGATGCCTACCACGGTGTTATTCGATAGTGAGGGTAATCAAGTGGCCAGGCATGTTGGCTTCAGGCGGAGTGACGAAGCTGAATATGAGGCTGAAATCGCTAAATTATTAACACAGATTAAAGCGGATTGAGGTGCAAATCAATGCGAGTACTTATAATTACATGCCGGTATATATCACTGTATGCAGTGATAGGCGTATTGCTTGTCTTATTAACAGCTTGCTCTGGTTTGGGTGTTAAGCCTTGGCAGCGGGGTGTTCTGGCGAAACCGGAAATGTCACTCAGTGCGGAACAGCTTGATGCTGCATTTGATGATCATATTTATTTTAGTAAGGAAGGTTCCAGTGGAGGGCGGGGTTTCGCTGGTGGTGGCTGTGGATGCAATTGAAGAAGCCTCGAAATATACGCCGTGCTTTGACAGCAGCAACCTGTTCTTTGCTGGGTGTTACATCCAGCCATGTAAAAGTTTTAGCGGCGCAAAGTCCTGAGTGGAAGATTGAAAGTTCTGTCTTGATTTATTCTGAATCCGATGATCGTGTATCGGCAATCGAGCCAGTGATCAGTGCTCGCAAGGAATTTAAGGAAGACGAGTTCATCAATATAAAAGTGACTCTTGATGCACTGACAGGCGCTTCACCCAATGGTGCGACACCCAGCAATAAAGTGCAGACTTTTACCCGACCCTCGGGTAAAGGCAGTTATACAACAAAAGCGGGAGAAACACCGCTTGATGATACCTTCCGCGATACGCGGTTGGCGATCTCTACAAGCTGGGATAAGCCACTTTCACGGTTGAAAAGGCGCACTCTGGGCGTGGCTGTGTCAAGGGAATATGATTATACCTCACTATCAGTTAACGGCTTGTTGAGCAAAGATAGCAACGATCGTAATCGTACACTACAAGCGGGTACATCCGTGGCTGTTGATTTTATTCATCCAGAGGGTGATATCCCTATAGCTTTTGAATCCATGACAGGCGCAGGAACTGAGCAGCCACGTGATGGGGCGACAGAAGATAAAATCACCCTCGATCTATTGTTGGGTGTGACCCAGATAATCGGACATAACACCATCGGACAGCTTAATTATTCATTCAGCAATTCAAATGGATACAATACGGATCCATTTAAAATTCTCAGTACGGTTGATGCAAGCAGCGGGGAAACACAGGACTATGTCTATGAAAGCCGCCCCGAAGAGCGTATCAAACATAGCTTGTATGCTGAAGTCAGGCATTTTCTTGGACAAGATCTGATTAATGCATCCTATCGTTTTTATATTGATAACTGGGGAATAACATCGAGTACGGTAGAGCTGCGTTATCGCTGGAACTTAAACGAGAAGTTTTATATTCAACCAAAAATACGTTGGTATCAGCAGTCGGGGGCAGACTTTTATCGTCATAGCCTGGTAGCAGGTGAGCCTTTTCCTGAAAATGCGACAGCTGATCCGAGGCTCGGTGAGTTCTCAGCAACCACACTTGGAATAAAAGCAGGTTATAAATTTGCCAATGGCGCAGAGTGGAATTTTCGCACAGAATATTACCAGCAATCTGCAGATGATCATCCCTCAGATGCTATTGGTGTATTACAGAATCAGGATCTTTTTCCCGAAACATCGGCCATTATTGTACAGATGGGTTATTCATTTAAGTGGTAGCATAAAAGCAAATAACCATAAGTAGATTATGTGATGAAAAAAATCTTCCAAAACTTCATTTTCCTGCCACTTATTCTGATTGCTGCAATTGCTTTTGTTGTGTTTCAGGTAAAATCAAAAGCCCCGGTTGAGCACAACGAAGAAGGCTATCCGATTAAGGTGGTAGAGGTTATCACCGTTAAAAACCTTGCCTTTCGTGCCAGAGCCACGGCGTTTGGTAATGTTGAACCCTCAGTTATTCTGCAAGCAAAGTCTGAGGTAAGTGGCAAGATCAGCTACTTACACCCTAATTTAAAACAAGGTTCGAGCCTTAAAAAAGGTACTGTAGCGCTACGTATTGAGCCTACAACCTTTGAAATTTCACTCAATCAAAGTGAGGCTGGACTGGCTGGTAGTCAATCATCTTTTGCACAGTTAGAGGCGGAAGAGAAAAGTACAAAACAGGCCCTGCGTATCGCGCAGAAAAATCTCGATGTTGGGCTGAAAGAGATGGCGCGTATTCAATCTCTTTGGGATAAACGCCTGATAGCACGCTCTACTTTGGACAAGGAGGAGCAAAAAGTATTGGCCTTGCGTCAGCAGGTACAGGATATTAAAGGCAAGTTAGCGAGCTATGAAAGTCGCAAGGCGGCCACACAAGCGCAAATAGTACAGTCAAAAAGCCAGGTTGATCAAAGTAAAGATACTTTGGGCAGAACCGAAGTACGCTTACCCTTTGATGCGCGAATCGGAAAAGTATCTGTAGAGAATGGTGAGTTCACACCGGCTGGCAGTGTCTTGTTTGAGGCGTTGGGTGTACAGGCAGTTGAAATAAATGCGCAGCTTCCAACCAGTCAATTTCGTCCACTGATCACAGGTTTTGGTGGCAATGAAAATGCTTCAATAAGTCTTAGTAGCCCGGAAAGTATACAGTCGGTTTTATCTGAAATGGACTTGGAAGCCAGGGTTCGATTGGTTGGTGACTCAAATGGCGCAACCGTGTGGAACGGTAAGTTGATCAGAATAAGCGAATCAGTCGATCCTACCCGAGACACCCTGGGGTTGGTCATAGAGGTGGACAAACCCTATGAAGGCATCATTCCTGGAAAACGCCCACCCTTGCTAAAAGGGATGTATACGTCTGTCGAACTGCTTTCACCTGCAAAACCAACGTTGCTTGTACCGCGAAAAGCCGTACATCAAGGGCGTGTTTATGTTGCAACTGATGATAAGGTGTTGGCTATTCAGGCAGTAAATACACTTTTTCTGCAAGGCGATATGGTGGTTTTGGATGCTCAAAAAGACAGTGGCCTGATAGGGAAAAAAATCATTATAACTGATGTTATTCCCGTTATTGAGGGCATGCCGCTTAAAACAATTGCCGCCCAGGAATACGAAAAACAACTGGCACACAAGGCACTTGGTGCGAGCGAATGATCCGCTATTTTATAAAACATCCAACTGCGGGTAATATTTTAATGATGGCGATTATTGCCATCGGTATTGCCTCCTTAACCTATTTAAATAAAGAGTCATTCCCACTGCTTAAGCCAAGTAAGGTGCAAGTGACGATGGCCTATCCTGGTGCAAGCCCGGCTGATGTGGAAGACGCACTCTGTAACCGCCTGGAGGATGCAACGGACGGAATCAGTTTTTTAAAAGAACAAATGTGTGATGCCCGGGATAATATGGCGATATTCACACTGGAAATGCAGGAAGCGGGTGATATCGGTGATTTCTATGATGATATAAAGGCCGCAATAGATGGTATACCCGACTTTCCGCTGGAAACTGAAGATCCGATTATTAAACAATTGGGACGAATCAGCGCAGTAGCCAACGTTGCCATAACGTCCAGCAATCTAACCACATCTGAACTAAAAAACTTAACTGAAGCATATAGAAATAAACTGCTGGCAACAGCGGGAATTCCTGTGGTCACAGTGGGCGGTTTTTCCACTCATCAGCTTCAAGTATTAATACACCCAGATATTCAACTTAAGTATCAATTAAGCGTGCAGGATATTTCCAATCTGATTGCGGCGCAGGCAGTAGAGTTGCCTGCAGGTACCCTGGAAGGAAATGAGACAACCTATCAGATTCGTTTTGATAATGTGCGAAAAACCGCAGAAGAATTAGCCGATCTGATCATTCTGAATTCGCCTGATGGTGGTGAAATAAAGCTGGGTGATATCGCGAGGATTGTGGATAAGTTTGAAAAACGCGAAGAAAGAATAGAACTCAATGGTATTCCTGCTGGCTTACTGAAAATAAGTAAAAATACAAGCGACGATACGCTAAAGGTTTTTGATGCAATCAAAGGTTTTGTTGATAGCGAAAATAGAATTTTACCTAAAGGCACCAAACTGACAATTACACAAGATGGTGCCTCACTGGTACGTGATCGCTTGAAATTATTACTGAAAAACGGTTGGCAGGGATTGTTATTAGCCGGATTTGCATTATTTTTATTTTTCAATTGGCGTTATACTTTTTGGGTTGCCCTGGGTTTGCCAATCTCCTTTTTGGGCGGCCTGGCAATGATGGTTATGTTAGGCGTTACCATTAATATGATCTCAATGATTGCGCTATTGATGGCAATCGGCATACTGATGGACGATGCCATTGTATTGTCTGAAAGCATTGCCCATGAATATAAAAAAGGAAAAGCGCCTCTTGATGCCGCTATAGACGGTACGCACAGGGTGTTGGCGGGTGTGTTCGCCTCTTTTCTGACGTCTGCCTTTTTGTTTGGTAGTTTACTTATGATGAAAGGTGATATGGGTCAGATTCTCGGTGTATTGCCTGTTGTATTACTCTCTGTGTTATCCATCAGCTTACTCGAAGCATTTTTGGTTTTACCCCATCATCTGATGCATTCGTTAGTGCATACACATCATAAGGAACCACCCAGACTGCGACAGAAATTTGAAGCAGGATTTTCTAAATTGCGCGAACGTGTTGGTAGATTTGCAGACCTGGCAATTGATTTTCGCTACATAACCGTGGGCATAGCACTGGCTATGCTGGTATTTTCTATTGGATTGATCGCGACGGGTACGGTCAAATTCAAGGCATTTCCTGAATTGGAAGGCAACACAGTGGATGCACGTATTCTATTAGCACAAGGTACCCCATTGTCAGAAACTGAAAAAGTCATGGATACGATATTGAAGGCATTGGATAAAACGCTCGAAACACTCAACCAGAATGAATCAGAATCATTGGTGAAGAATGTACAGTTAAGTTATGGCGTGCATGCCGACGCACCTGAAAACGGTACGCATATGGCAACCCTTAGTCTGGACTTGTTAGGCACAGAAATACGCAATACAAAAATGACCGAGTTTACCAGTCTGTGGCGCAAAAACAGTGGTGATCTGCCCAGCGTTGTCAGTGTGCAATTCAGAGAACCCAAGTTAGGCCCTGCTGGGCGTGCTATAGAAATTCGCATAAGCGGACAAAATCTGCAAAACCTTTCCAGCGCCTCCTGGGAGTTGCAGAATTGGTTACGTGGATATGAGGGTGTTGCAAATTTACTGGATGATATCCGACCCGGAAAGCCCCAATATACCGTTCAGTTAAAACACGGCGCCCTGGCTGCAGGGATAGACTCGCGTAGTATTTCTTCACAACTTCGCTCTGCCTATCAGGGTACTAAGGTCAGCGACATATATAAGGGCCGGGAAGCTTATGAGATTATTGCCAAACTGGATAGCCAAAGTAATGAGGAACTCGGCGATTTTGATAATTTGAGAGTGTTCTCCAGAAGCGGAGAGCCGATTCCTTTAAGAAGCGTTGCTACTATCACTGAAAAGCGTGATTTTGCGCGCATCGCGCATATTAATCATGAGCGCACGATCACAATTTTTGGCGACGTTGACGCTGATATTGCCAATACCTCTGAAGTGATTGCTGCAACCGAACGTGATTTTCTGGGCGGGTTGCAGACACGTTATCCTGACATTACATTCAGCCTTAAAGGTGAAGTTGAAAGTGGCAACGAAACCAAAGTTTCAATATTAACCGGCTTTGGGCTGGGTGCATTAGGCGTGTTTTTGCTACTGAGCCTGATCTTCCGTAATTACCGTGAACCCGCAATAGTGATGCTGAATATCCCCTTGGCACTTATCGGTGCCATCTGGGGTCATTTGATTATGGGATTGGATTTCACCTTGCCGAGTATGATTGGGTTTGTCTCTCTCGCGGGTATAGTAGTTAACGATTCCATTCTACTGGTGGTGTTTGTAAAACATCACGTGGAAGAGGGTATGGTCGTTCATGATGCGGCAAAACAAGCCGTGCGTGATCGTTTTCGTGCCATCTTCCTGACCTCTATAACGACTGTAGCAGGCATGACCCCGCTGTTGTTCGAAACCAGTACACAGGCCCTGATATTAGTTCCATTGGTGACAAGTATTGTCTTTGGAATGTTAACTTCGACGATGCTTATCCTGCTCGTATTGCCCGCTGTTTATGGCATTATGGAAGATGTCGGATTCGTCAATCTGGCTGCAGCAAAAGAGGAGTCAGCAGCGGGAGCTATGTAGAGAGCTTTAAAACAGACGGTCTGAATCGTTTCTGAATTTACACGCACTATCCATGATGTTTACATTAGCATAAAATTAAATAAGTAACTTTACTGTGGTACAGGTGTGTCAGTATTTTTACACCGTTTACCTCTTCAAATCAATAATTCAGATTAAAGAGCGCAAAGTGAGAAAAATTGCAATTTTTGTTGATGTACAAAACATCTATTACACCACCCGGCATGTGTACAACAGACAGTTTAATTATAGAAAACTCTGGCAACTCATCAGTGCTAAAGGAGATATTGTACATGCAACTGCTTATGCGATTGACAGGGGAGATGATAAGCAGCTTAAGTTTCAGGAGGCGCTTAAGCATATTGGTTTTAGAGTAAAATTAAAACCCTATATTCAACGTAGTGATGGCACTGCTAAAGGTGACTGGGACGTAGGTATCACCATCGATATTTTGGAGCACGCCAGAGAGGTTGATATAGTTGTATTATTGTCAGGAGATGGTGACTTTGCTCTACTCTTGGAGAAAGTAGAGGCAGACTATAAAGTTAGCACTGAGGTCTACAGTGTTCCAGGACTCACAGCTAACTCTCTAATTGATGCAAGCAGTATTTGGCATCGTATAGGTCAAGATTTGTTATTGTGAAACACGCATGAAATTGATTCGTTTATCTGCTCATTAATGTTACAACATTACAGACCCACCGTTGCTGTCAATGCACGCACCGTTAAGGTAAGAGGCAGCATCACTTAGCATAAACGCAATCACCCGCGCCTGCTCGCTCGCATGCGCTAATCGACCCAGTGCTATGCGCTGTTCCAACTCCTCCACTTCTTTGGCATCCATATTGTCATGAATCATGGGAGTGTTGGTTGCGCCGGGGCAGAACGCATTTGCGCGTATTCCTTGCTGACATAATTCGCGTGCCATATGACGGGTCATACCAATCACTGCATGTTTGGAACTACAATAGTGTGCGCCGCCAATCAGACTTATCGAACGTCCTGCAACTGAGGCGATATTCACGATTCGTCCACCTCCTTGTTGCAGCATTTGGGAGGCAACCATCTGATTGCATAGGAATACGCCGCGAACATTAGTTGCCATCACCTCATCCCACTCATCCAGATCGATATTTAGAAATTGATTGCGATATATTATGCCTGCACTGGTTACGAGGAAATTGATCTTGCCAAAATGCCTAAGTGTGTCATCCACCATGCGCTTTATGTCGTGTGGAATTGACATATCTGCATGTATTGCCAAAGGTGACGTCTTGTTTAGTTGTGTGCATTCAGTCACTACCTTGTCCAGGCGTTTTCTGTCTCTATCAATTATTGCAAGTTGAGCACCTGATGTTATCAACAATTTGACCAATTCAGCGCCAATACCACTGGCAGCGCCGGTAATAATGCCGCATTGACCAGTAAAGTTCCAATCACAATCCATCTTAATCTCCTTTATCGATTTTTCATGGGTTGTACAGTATGCCCTGTTTATTGCTATTTAGTACATCGAATTTTGTAACAAGCGGTGCTATGATAGACAAGTTATCTACCCGAATAGAGCTGGTAAAATAAGCGATTAACAATTTTAATGTTTTCTTTCGTTACCACTGAATTATAAAACAAGTGATGATATGTTATGGATTTTCTGACTTTTAAGCGATTTATCAGTATAGAGGTTTTGATGCTGTTTTATTATTTTGGCGCAATCCTGTTGCCTGTATGCATGTGGTATTTGCCTACGAGGCTTATACAAAAATATAACATTGCTAAATTTATAACTGAAAATAGTGAAAAAACAGCATGGATGTCCCTAAGTGGTAAACAAAAATCCTTATTCATTATTGTCGTTACGTCCATCTTTTTGTTTATGGAGTTATTTTGGCGGATGCTGTTTGAGTTTCTGATTGCTTATATGCAAATTCGTGATGCATTATTACAGTCTTCAATATAAGTAAAAAATATCCTGATAACACGATTAGCCTGACAGAACAATCAAAAATTATTCTCTTAAGGGAACTATGATTTCAATATTCTATAAATGTACTAAAAGCGAGGAAATTTTAGTGGGTGAGTTTATGAAAAATTCAGGCTCAAAATATTCATGATCTGAATACCATTCTCAGATCTTTACCCATTCTCTTAACATCATGAATCTCCAGTTGTATTTTATCTGAAAGTTTATGGATGTCGTCAATGTTGGTCATAGGTCGTGTATTATTGCCCATAATACAAGGTGCCATATAAACAAATAGCTCATCGAACAGCTTGTGTTTAATGATTGTTGCCGAAAGACCCGGGCCGGATTCAATCCAGACCTCGTTGATTTCCCATTGTATAAGTCTGTCTAATAATGACTCCATACAAACACCTCCTTCGCCCTGATTTATTTGTACTATCTCAACATGTGACCGCTCAAGTTTATTTTGCTGAAATGGGGATATGGATGAGCAAGCGATAAGTATGTGCCCAGGCTGATCGAATATTGCAGAGGAAGGATCAATATCAGCATTGTTCGATACAATAATCCGTATGGGTTGCACTATTTCATGATCATCCAGGCGGGCGTTCATTCGGGGGTTATCAAATTTTATCGTTCCAGAACCCGTGATGACGGCGCTCGATTGTGCTCGCCACTTATGCACATCGATTCTCGATTCTTTGCCGGTAATCCATTTGCTTTCACCGTCACTCATAGCGGTGTGTCCGTCCAGGCTGATGGCGTGCTTGATTCGAACCCATGGTCTATTTTCAAGGAAGCGCTTAACAAATCCCTTATTTAGATCGTAGGCACTTTCTACGCAAATTCCTTCCACAACTGTTATGCCTGATTGTTTTAAACGTGAAATGCCTTTGCCTGCGACTTTGGGGTTTGGGTCTACCATTGCAATGCAGACTTGCTTGATTCCGGCATTGATAAGTGCATCCACACAAGGAGGTGTTTTTCCAAAGTGACAGCAGGGTTCAAGTGTTACAAAAGCGCTTGCGCCTTGAGCCTTATTACCGGCTTCGTTTAATGCGTTAATTTCAGCATGAGGACCTCCTGCCTGAGATGTTGCGCCCTCACCGACAATTGCCTTATTCAAAACAATTACACAACCCACCCTGGGGTTTGGATCTGTAGTATAGATCACGGTCTGAGCCAGACTAATGGCTCGTTGCATAAAGTGTTCTCTTAAAGAAGAATCCATAATCATTAGTCTGGTCGTTAATAAAGGTACTTATGTTAAGAAAAAACCAGTAAGAAGCGCATTTGTAAAAACACTTAACACCTTGATGGCGGTTACAAAATATGTCCGCGATTCAGAAATTACGTCGGGGCTGCAAGCCGGCTTGTAACCAAATGATCAAATTATAAATTGAGAATACGGGTACTCCAGTTGCATTATTAATATCTGCAGCATAAGGAACCATATTGGTGCATTCCAATACAATTGCGCCGACTTCCGGGTTAGATTCACAAAGGGCTAATGCCGCCTCAACGTTCTCCTGCCTGGCTTTTTCAACATCAAGTTCCAGCTTGTTATTAAGGATGGTATCGCAAAAGGCGCCGTTTTCCGGGGTACCCGCAATGGGTGTATCTTCCCTGCATCCTGCTTTGCGCAGGTGTTCATCGCTAAGCGTGGCTGAAGAGATGGTGAGAACTCCAACACGTTTACCATTGGGTAGCAGTCGTTCCAGTTGCGGGATCTGTAGTAATGACGAAGTGGCCACTGGCACATTGAGCTGCGCTGATAATTCGTCCTGGAACAGCGCCAGAAAGCCACAGTTTGTGGTGATGCCGTCAGCACCATCAGCAATTAGTTCGTGGGCAGCATTAAGAAAATTATCAAATAGTCCTTTTGCCTGGTGGCGAACAACGCGCTCTGGGGAGGCATCTTTCACCACTTTATAGAGCACAGGGAAAGGCCAGGTAAGCGCATTGCCCATGTCTCCAGGAATTCTCGGAAATCGGGCTTCCAGCATTAAAATGCCTACGCTGGCCCCAGTTATGCACTTACCACCAAATACCTTCATTTTTTGACCTGTTGCCTGGGTGTTAACTGAATCTGCGATTTTAAGAACTTATATTTCATGATGTATTGGAGTCACAAAGAGATAGGTTATCCAGAATACTGAATAGATTTACGTTGTGCCAGCAGAAATTAAACTTTATCGGTGTTTTTCTGTGTGCATCAGGGTTATGGCACGTATATGCTTGCATAGGCTTTGCGCACAGCTTCCGTGGCTTCCTCTCTGCTGCGTACTATATGGGCCTGCATGTTTTTCACGGCGCCTGTGATGTCAGTGCCAATCATTTTTTGTAGTATATCCATGTGGTTTTGGGGTGTCACAATCCGGCGCTCTTCTAAATCTATTGTACGGATAAAACGTACACGCGCATTGAGGTTTTCCAGTATACGTATAAGTTCAGCGTTCTGGGATAACTGTGCGATCTGCATGTGAAAGTACTCGTCCAACTCGACCAGTTCTTTGGCTGATGTTTTCTCGTGGTAATGCGTTTTAGACTTGATCAGGAATTGCCGAAGTGTGTCAAATCCGCCTGACGTTATTCTCTTGCAGGCGAGTTCAACAAGTTTGCACTCAACTGCTTCGCGAGCTTGGTAGAGGTCAAGAATTTCATTGACGTTCAGTGAGCGGCAGGAGAAGCCACGTCCTTTGTGAAAGGTTAAAAACCCCTCGGAGACCAGACGATTCAGTGCTTCACGTAATGGGGTCCGGCTGGTTCCCAGTTGCTCGGCCAATCTGGCTTCATTGAGCTTTTCATCAGGCTTTATATCAAAGCTCGACGCCATGCGTTTGACATTCACATAGACCCTATCGACATTGCTGACAGCTGGCACTGATGATTCTCCTTGTTAATCGTCTGTAAAAAAGATGCATTTATAAATCAGATATTATATTGTCTACAAAATTGTATACAATTATTATGAAGTATGCCATAAATAGCAGCATTGCCTGCAGAGTTGCAAAATGAAATTGGATAAAAAGACCCTTAGTGGCGCAGAGGCCATGGTACGTATGCTGGAAGCACACGGTGTAAGCCATATCTTTGGTCTTTGTGGGGATACGACCTTGCCGTTTTATGACGCCATGTATAGCCTGGATCATGGTATTACTCACATACTTACTCGCGACGAACGTCATGCTGCTTATATGGCTGATGCTTACGCACGGGTAACTGGAAAGGTGGGTGTTTGTGAAGGGCCTTCAGGTGGTGGAGCTACGTATATTCTGCCAGGTGTTGCCGAGGCAAATGAATCAAGCGTGCCGGTTCTTGCAATTACAAGTGATGTATCGACGCAATCGCGTGGCCGTTATCCACTCACAGAGCTGGATCAGCAGGCGTTGTTTAAACCCGTTACCAAACGTAATGATATGCTTGATGATAGTCAGCGATTGCCAGCTCAAGTGCGGGCCGCGTTTCGGGCGATGACCTCTGGTACACCTGGTGCTGCCCATCTGGGTTTTCCATTTAACACACAAAAGGGTGATGTTGATTCAAGTGAGATTTATGCTGAAAAAGTACTGGGTTCATATCCATCCTTACCTACCCAGGCGGAGCCGAAAGCCATTGAATCTGCAATTATCCGATTAAAAAACAGCAGCAATGCAATTGTTATCTGCGGTGGTGGCATTGTGTTGTCAGGCGGTGAAGCCACATTGCTCACATTGCTCAGAACGCTTAATATTCCAGTAGCTACAACGATTTCAGGGCAGGGTGTCATTGCTGAAACTGATCCTTTGGCGTTGGGTGTAGTCGGATCAAATGGTGGTGTAGCAGAAACCAGGAAATTGGTCGATGAGGCTGACCTGGTTTTCTATATAGGTTGCCGGGCTGGTTCTGTAACCACACAACGGTGGAGCAGCCCTAAGGCGGGTGTTCCAATTATTCATCTTGACAGTAATGCTGATGTGATTGGCGCTAATTATCCAACCACCGTATGCCTGGTTGGTGATGCCAAAACCACGTTGATAGCAATAAATGAGGAGCTGTCTAAGGGTAATTCAGATATAGATCATAACGGGGTAGAAAGAGTCCGGGTGGCAGTAGAAGCTAAATTTAGAACGTTCAACAGATTTAGCCAAAGCAATGAATCCCCCATTCGGCCAGAGCGCATTATTGCCAGCTTGCAATCAGTATTACCTGAAGATGCCATTGTGTGTTCTGATCCAGGCACACCTTGCCCCTATTTTTCAGCCTACTATCTTTGGCCGAAAGCAGGAAGGCATTTTATAACCAACCGGGCGCATGGTGCATTGGGTTATGGCATGGCTGCGGCTATGGGTGCGCAGATAGGGCGGCCTGGCGCAACGGTAATTGCGGCAATGGGTGACGGATCTTTTGCTTTTTGCTGTGGTGAAATGGAGACGATTACGCGATATAACCTGCCTATCACCATGATTGTCTTTTCCAATTCGGCCTTTGGATGGATAAAGGCAGGTCAGCATGCAGGATTTAGTGGTCGATATTACAATGTCGATTTCAACCGGACTGACCATGCTGCAGTTGCTGCCGCTTATGGTATAAAATCCTGGACAGTCGATGACCCGGCAAATCTTGACGAGGTATTTCGCCAGGCGATAGCACTCGATGCGCCTGCACTGATCGATATCATTTCCCAGCCATTACACCTGGCCAATGTACCAGTGAGTGAATGGGTTGCCTAGTGTTCAAGGGAGCGTTAGTATCATAAATGTAAACATGTTTTAAGGTTCTATAGTGAGTTTGCGTAAGTGTAGAGAATAAAAATATGAAGGTGATGGTCAGTGCGCCACACACAAATTAGTGACAAAAAACGGGTAGTAATTATTGGTGCGGGCATCGTCGGGGTTGCTGCAGCGATTTGGTTGCAGCGCGACGGACACAAAGTGGTGTTAGTGGACAAAGAGGGTCCGGCTGCGGGTACTTCATACGGCAATGGTGGTGTACTTGTATCAAGTGGCATTATTCCTGTTAACTCCCCGGGCTTGATTAAATCTGCGCCCGGCATGTTACTGCGCGCCGATAGCCCACTCTTTCTTCGCTGGCCGTATTTACCCAAAATGCTGCCCTGGGTGTTGCGCTATATGCGTAGAGCAAATCCGCGTGACGCCCGCAGGGTTGCAACTGCACTGAAGCCAATATTACACAATAGTCCGCAAGAACATCTGGCTTTGGCTAGGGGGACGGGTGCACAGAAATGGATAGAGTTGTCAGACTATATCTTTATATATGCGAACAGAGAGCGATTTGAGAAAGATAAATTTGCTTGGTCTGTGCGTCACGAAATGGGTTTTACCTGGGATGAAATGGATAGTAAAACCTTTGACAGCTACGATCCGATACTTAAAGGATCGGAAAAATTTGCAGTTCGCCTGTCCGAGCATGGGCATATTACTGACCCTGGAAAGTATATCAGTGAACTTGCTGCGCATGTGGCAAATCAAGGCGGTGAAGTGCTTATTGCCGAGGTACAAGACATCATTCAAGAACAGGGCCGTGTAACAGCTGTTAAAACGAATACCGGCTTGATCCAATGTGATGCATTAGTGCTCGCTGCCGGAGTGTGGTCAAAAGCACTGGCTAAAAAAATGGGCATTGATGTTCCACTTGAATCGGAACGTGGGTATCATATTGAACTGATTAATCCATCGCATATGCCCAAGTCACCATTAATGCTGGTATCAGGCAAGTTTGTCGCCACACCGATGGATGGACGCCTGCGCTGTGCGGGCATTGTAGAATTTGGAGGTTTGAATGCGCCTGCCAGCAAAGCCCCCTTCGAGTTATTGATAAGGCAGATACATCAGGCAATACCGAGTTTGCGCTATGACCGAATCGAACGCTGGATGGGGCACCGTCCAGCGCCTGTAGACTCCATTCCTCTAATAGGTTCGTTTGAAAAAATACAAGGTGCGTATGCAGCATTTGGGCATCATCATGTTGGCTTGGCGGGTGGGCCAAAAACCGGCCGCCTGATTGCAGATATGATCGCTGATAGAAAAAGTGATTTAGACCTTGCACCCTACCGCCTTTCACGGTTTACTTAGGAGGCAGCATAAAAATTAAAAACTGTCAGTTGCACCATTGTGTTAGCGTCATCCTGTCTCCCCGACAAGAGTGGTCGATACGGTAGTCTGCTGACTGAGTACATGTTTTTTGCCGTTCATCTGCCGGACGGGAAACGCTACTAATTAACAGGCAGGCGAGAGATAATCTATGAAACTAATCAATATTTATATGCTAGCAGCGGTGGCTCTGGCTTTCATTGCAGGCGTTGCGGGCGCAGCAGAAAAATGGGATATGCCCATGGCCTATAACGACGGTAACTTTCATACAAAAAATGGTAAGTTGTTCGCTGAAGCGGTAAGCGTGTGTACGGGCGGGGAGCTGGAGATTACCATCCACGGTGGTGGCTCACTGTTTAAAGGCAATGAAATAAAGCGTGCCGTGCAAACAGGTCAGGCACAGATTGGTGAACGCCTGCTTTCTGCACATGCCAACGAAAATGCGGTTTTCGGTTTTGACTCTGTGCCCTTTCTGGCAACCTCTTTTGAGGATTCAGAAAAATTAAAAAAGGCTGCGAATGATACCTTCAACAGCGTTTTGGAAAAACAGAACCTGATCATGCTTTATTCTGTACCTTGGCCGCCTCAAGGCTTATATTTTAAGCAAGAAATTGGATCTACTGCTGATATGAAGGGTATCAAATTTCGTGCATATAATGCAGCTACCGCCCGATTGGCTGAGTTATCGGGCATGTTACCTGTTCAAATCGAAGCGGCTGAATTGGTTCAGGCTCTGGCAACAGGAGTTGCAGATTCATTTATTTCATCCGGTTCAACAGGTTATGATAAAAAAGTCTGGGAGCATCTGAGTCATTTTTATGATACCCAGGCATGGCTACCACGCAACACAGTGTTTGTAAACAAAAAAGCTTATGATGCATTGCCTGAAGCATCAAAAAATTGTTTGAAGTCTTCTGCCATGCTTGCAGGCGCTGCAGGTACTGCTCGCTCTGAACAATTAACTGGCTGGTATCTTACGCAATTAGCGGCTAATGGAATGACTGTCGGTGCGCCGGGCGATCAGCTAAAAGCTGATCTGCAGGAAATTGGAGCTACCATGGCTGCAGAATGGGCAAAAGCCGCTGGTGCTGAGGGAGAAGCAATTGTTAAGGCATACAAAAGTATGAACTAGTACTAGTATAAGCCAACTCTGAGTGAACGCTTATTCGCTCAGAGTTGGTATCTCTGGAATAAAAACAAACTCCTGGTATTCATGTATAAAAAACAATCAGATTTACATCTCATGAGGTGAAGGCAAATGGATAATTCCAAGGGGATGATCAGGCGCTGGCTGGATGCTTTGTATTTTGCTGGAGGTATGATAGGGGCCGGTTTTTTAATCCTTATTTTACTGATAATTGTTGCGCAAATGGTAGCGCGATGGTCTGGTCATGTTTTACCTGGCTCAAGTGCTTATGCCGGTTATTGTATGGCTGCAGCTTCTTTCTTTTCACTTGCATACGCACTTAATCACGGTGCTCATATTCGTGTCACTCTGCTGCTGAACAAACTCGGACGCTATCGTCGAATCGGTGAGGTTTGGTGTTTCACAATTGCTACCTTTTTTTCCGGCTATTTTGCATGGTATGCCTGGAAGGCCGTTCAAGTTTCCCATATGATTAATGATATCAGTCAAGGACAGGATGCGACACCGCTTTGGATTCCACAAATTGTCATGGGTATAGGTACAACTTTATTGTTTATCGCCTTTATTGATAATCTGATACGGGTGCTGGTATATGGTACGCATGGTATTGAAGCGGAAACCGTTAAAGCCGGTTTGGAGGAATAATTATGGAACATTTCTACCTTACCGGAATCTTTCTATTCGTTTTATTCCTGTTTCTTGGGACGGGAGTTTGGGTGGGCCTGGCGCTGTTGGGTGTTGCATTTGTAGGTATGGAGTTATTCACCACACGGCCTGTTGGTGACACCATGATTACGACGATATGGACATCATCATCTTCCTGGACTTTGACGGCGCTACCCCTGTTTATCTGGATGGGGGAAATCCTTTATCGAACGCGCTTATCTGAAGATATGTTCAAAGGCTTGGCACCGTGGGTGGCCCGATTGCCAGGAGGGTTAATCCACACGAATATCGTTGGTTGCACAATTTTTGCGGCTGTCTCTGGTTCGTCAGCCGCAACGCTCACAACGGTAGGCAAGATGTCTATTCCCGAATTACGCAAACGGGACTATCCAGAAAGAATGATTATTGGCACGCTTGCAGGTGCTGCAACCCTGGGTTTGATGATTCCACCCTCATTGACTCTTATCGTTTATGGGGTAACAACTAACGAATCCATTTCAAAATTGTTTATGGCGGGAATATTGCCGGGTATTGTATTGGCCAGCATGTTTGCCACCTACGTGGCACTTTGGTCAGTCTTTAAGAAACACGAAGTGCCAGCGCAGGAATCTTCCATGACATTTGTGCAGAAAGTGCGGGAAGCGAAGCTCCTTATTCCCGTAATTTTGCTTGTCTCTTTGGTGATCGGTTCTATGTACATGGGGCTGGCTACAGCTACAGAGGCCGCGGCCTTTGGTGTAATTGGCTCGCTTACTTTAGCAGGGTTACAAGGATCACTTTCTCTCTCAACGTTTCAGCAAAGCTTGTTGGGTGCTACCCGTACCTCTGCAATGATTGCACTTATTCTTATGGGAGCAGCCTTTCTATCGCTTTCAATGGGCTTTACCGGATTACCACGCTCACTGGCTGGCTGGATAGCATCAATGGAGCTTTCGAGATTTGAATTATTGCTTGCATTATTAGTTTTTTATATCGTTATTGGTATGTTTCTCGATGGTATCTCCTCAGTAGTTCTGACGATGGCAGTGGTTGAACCCATGATACGCCAGGCTGGAATAGATCTAATTTGGTTTGGTATATTTATCGTCGTCGTCGTGGAGATGGCACAAATCACACCGCCAATTGGGTTTAATCTTTTTGTTCTGCAAGGTATGACTCATCATGAGATGAGTTTTATTGCGCGAGCGGCACTGCCCATGTTTGCAATAATGGTATTAATGGTATTCGTTTTGATTTTGTTTCCTGAGCTTGCCACTTGGTTACCTGATAATATGCGTAGTCGACCGGGGTGAAAAATGGATGACTGTATGGATCAATCGGGGCCTATTCTCCTTAATAAATTTACTGATATTCGATAGATTATATTTGTTACCGTACGTCATATGCCATTAGGGCCGTTTAATTTAATAACATTAAGCAGTGGGGGGGAAACAGAAATGCGTAAACCAGAAACTATAGACGAATGGAATGCTTTTGGTAGTGATTGTTTCCCAGGTCTTGTCGGTCTGAAAATTCTGCACATCACCCCAACACAGGTTAAGGGTGAATTTACTGTTTCGAAATCCCTCAAAGCACCTAATGGTTTTCTGCATGCAGGCTCTGTTGTTACTTTGGCTGACACCTGCTGTGGTTATGGCACTGTTCGGTCTTTACCCGATGATGCACTGGGCTTTACCACTATAAATCTATCTTCAAGCTTCCTCGGCACTGCACGCGATGGGCAGGTCATCTGTAACGCAGATGCGATTCATCAGGGACGAACCACGCAGGTTTGGGATGCTCAGGTAATATCGACAGATAGCGGAAAAATAATTGCATATTTTCGATGTACGCAGATGATTTTATGGCCAGCTAAGTGATTAATCTGTGGCGAGCAATTGCCTAGTCAGCTCTGCAGCCGGGATCTCTTTACAACCACTGGCGTTTTGTCCACACCAAAGCGGTGTGAAATCACCAGAACCTCGTTTTTCGGATTGGGTACGTAAATAAGTAACCGCTGGGGCGGCCAACGGAAATGCAGGTGGTGCTGTGCTGATCGGGCCAAGCTCTCGAATTATGCGGTTTACAATTGAACGGGCAGGTCGTCCTGAAAAGACATTGGTGATTGCCGTGTGACAAGCGGACTCACTCGATAATGCGGTTCGATGTACCCTACTTGTATTGGTTTCATGGCAAAGCAAATACACAGTTCCAGCCTGCACGCCAGCTGCACCCAATGATCTAATAGCAGCAACACCTTTTGCATCTGTAATGCCTCCAGTCGCAATGACTGGAATATTCACGGCCTGTACAATTTGTGGCAATAATGCAAATGTGCCCAACTGGTTGGTAATATCTTCGGATAAAAAATGCCCTCTATGTCCGCCTGCTTCCAATCCTTGAGCAATGATTGCATCTACACCTCGTGACTCAAGCCACAGCGCCTCATCAACAGTCGTTGCAGAAGAGATAACCCTCGCTCCCCAGCTCTTTACACGAGCCAACAACGTATCAGATGGCAGGCCGAAATGAAAACTCACTACTGCTGGCTTGAACGATTCAAGTACATCAGCAGCTTCTGCACTGAATGGTGCTCGCCCCGTTCCTTCAGGTATGCTGTCTATATCGAGGTCCAGTTCTTTGTAATAAGGCAAAAGTGCATTCCTCCAAATCGTTTCGCGCTCAGTATTTGGCGTCGGCGGGGTATGGCAAAAAAAGTTTACATTGAATGGTTTATCGGTTTGCGCTTTGATAGCGGCTATTTCGTCGTGCATGACTTCAAGACTTAACATGGCACAGGGCAAAGAGCCAAGGCCACCCGCATTCGATACAGCGACCGCCAACTCGCTGCCTTGTACACCTGCCATGGGTGCCTGAATTATCGGTAGTTCGATGTTTAAAAGTTCTTGTAGTGTCATGCTATAAACTCTAATCCATTTAGCTGTTTCAATAATATTCTTTGAGGTGTAACAAAAAATGAGCAGAATATCAACTTTTCAATGAAACTGTCTGGAGGCAAGCGGTCGCGGTGTTACCCTCGACATTAGTTTTAACAATATGGCCCCGTCTACGTGCAGTGAGTACCGTTGGTAACATAAGCTATAGCTATGCGATACAGACCCGATGTGCGTTTTAATGCATCAATTAATGAACTCACTTAAATCTGTTGCCTTCACAAAAATGTTTGCTTTAGCTCGGTGTTGGATCAACAATACTGAGCTTTTGTGCTTAATGAGCATTCTGGAATTAATAAATGGATCAGGCTGAAACACAAATGACCGGGCGGGTAACACAACCCTTTGAGGTAACCTTTTTTTCGGTCTTTGCGATCGCCTGGCCAATGACAATTGCCTATTTGAGTACCCCACTTCTGGGTCTGGTGGATACGGCAGTAATAGGGCAATTGGGGAGTGCCGCCGCGCTGGGAGGGCTTGCGGTAGGCGCCATCTTGTTCGATGTGATTCTCACTTCATTCAATTTTCTGCGCACCAGCACAACCGGCCTCACTGCACAGGCAATGGGACGCAAGAGTGAAAGAGAAAAATGCATGGTATTTATTCGTGCATTTTCAGTCGCAATCATAAGCGGTTTATTGGTTCTGATTGTCGGGCGCTTTTTACTTGATTTTGGTTTGCTTTGGATGCAGCCAACTGAAGCGGTCGAAAATGCAACGCGTACTTATTTTATGATTCGTTTGTATGCGACACCTTTTGCCATGATTAATTATGTCATTCTGGGTTGGTTGTTAGGCTTGGGTAAGGCACGGCAAGGTCTTATCATTCAACTGTTTCTCAATGGCCTCAATATGGTTGTTTCAATCTATTTGGGGCTTTATCTTGATTTGGGTATTGAAGGTGTGGCCTGGGCAACGGTTATTGCTGAAGCAAGTGCTCTTTTGCTAGGGCTGCTAATTATTGGCCGATACCTGAACTTTCGAACACTGCCCGTTGCAGCTGCATTAAACGATCGCAGCAAGCTGATTGCTCTGATGTCTGTCAACAGGGATATCATGATTCGCTCATTTTGCCTGTTATTTGCTTTTAGCTGGTTTACAGCGGCAGGTGTTCGCCTGGGTGAACTGACGTTAGCAGCAAATGCTATCTTGATGCATTTTTTCATGATTGCAGGGTATTTCCTTGATGGTTTTGCCACAGCGGCAGAACAGCTGGTGGGCCGGGCCATAGGTGCGTATTATCGTGAAGCCTTTGACCGCTCAATCAGACTGGCTACGATCAGTGGTTTCATTCTCGCGGGCTTGTTAACAGTTATTTTCTTTATATTCGGTTCACAACTTATTGATCTGTTAACGGTAAATGATGGGGTGCGCCTGGAAGCTAAACGCTATCTACCATGGGCGGCAATGACAGCACTGGTGGGGGTTATGGCCTTCCAAATGGACGGCGTGTTTATAGGGGCCACCTGGTCAGCTGATATGCGAAATATGATGCTGGTATCGTTAGTGGTTTTTCTTCTTGTCGCATGGCTCAGTATCCCGGCTTTCGGTAATCACGGGCTTTGGTTTGCGCTTGAGGTCTTTTTGGGTTTGCGCGGAGCCACACTATGGTGGCGCCTGAAAAAAAATGTTTCCAACTTTTTTGTTTAGCTCAACTACCTCGGTCAGACGGTAAAGGGTAGTGCCTTGCTTAAAATTCTGATGTGAGTATAGATTTTAATTTTTTTGCAAGATCATTTCGTTGCTTAACAACCACGTGAGTTAGATTGAGCCAACTGGCCAATTGTATTAGTTCTTGTGCAAGTTGTATTATGATATCGTGTTGCTCAATATCAGCCTCAGGCCAGACACCTTTTACTACAAGTTGTTGACATTTGCGCTCTGCTTTTAAATCCACTCGAGCCACCAATCTGTCGTTGACAAGAAACGGCATCACATAATAACCGTATTTGCGTTTCCTGGCAGGAACATAAATTTCTAATCGATAGTTGAAATTAAACAGGCGTTCAGTTCGCTGTCGATGCCAGATGACAGGGTCAAATGGCGTGAGCAAGGTTGATCTATTGACCGTTCGTGGTATCGTTATATCGGCGCTGAAATAAGCTGTTTGCTTCCAGTTCTCCACCTGCACAGGAATCAGGCATTTATCTTCCACAAGTCTGTCAATGCAAAATCTGGCATCAGTCGCCTTGATTCGAAAATAATCCCGAAGATCTGATTCAGTAGCAACACCCAGTGCCTTAGCTGCAATTTTTATTAAAGCCAGTTGTGATTCCACCTTGCCGGGTGTGACTGTATTGATGTAGAGTGCAGGAATAACTCGCTCGCTTATGTCGTATAAGCGCTCAAATTTTCTTCTTCCGGCCGATGCAATCTGACCTGTCCAGAATAAATACTCAAGTGCTTGTTTGGTTTCGCTCCATTGCCACATTCCCTTGCCTCGGGCTGTTGTACTCAACTCTCTGCAGGTAAAGGGGCCGCTTTGCTCTATTTCGTGTCTTAGTCGTTTAATATAGTCTGGTTTATTCAATGCAAGTATGTGTAGTTGTTTATACAAACCTTGTCCATTCAGAGCCTCTTCCATCCGCCATCGAAACAGTGGGTAGAGTTTAATTGGCAGAATCGAACATTCATGACCCCAGTACTCAAAATGGGTTCTGACTGAGGCTGTCTGCTTTTTGGATTCAAACACATTGGCGTTCAAAATCCTACGATCATAGGGGCCTAGGCGTGAATAGAGAGGCATGTAGTGGGATCGGATTACAGTGTTAATAGCATCAATTTGCAGCACGGACATTTTACTGATAGATGCATTAAGATTGCGCCAGGTGGGTGATTTTGATGAGCGTAGTGCTTGGATTCCCTGTGCTCTCAGTACCATCCTTCGGGCTTGAGTCAGGCTGATTGAGTCGATGATGGTGGCCTCGCATTGCAATTATGTCACTTCAAGACGGTATGAGTGAACAATAAAAAGACTTCGTATGCTGATGGAGCACTAGACGCTATCCGAATGAATGCGTTTTTTATTTCCTAATTGTCAGGTCCGGGTGTAGTTGTTATCACTGCACCCAGAATAAGGTTAAGTCGGCCGTAGTGTAATTAAAACTCTTTAATCAAACGCATGTTCTTCCGCTTCCAATACCGCCAAACTGATATGACGTCCAATGGCATCATCAAAGTCTGGCCAAGCCTTCCAGGCTTGCAGTGATTCAACAATCATGGGTTTCATTTCAAAATCACTTAAGCCTTCATCGTAGTATTTTTTCGCACCTTCATAAATCTCAGAAATAAGGTCTCGATAACTGATCACTATGGACTTATCGCCACTTGCGCCATGCCCGGGAACATAGTGTGCAGCGTTCGTTTCTATCGCCAGATTTAATGTTTCAATCAGGCCAACATAACTGCCATCATCCAGCCTGCCCATGCGTCCATTTGGATTATTATCACCAAGAAAGTAGACATCATCTTCCAGCACGTGGATCATGATATCTGTTTCGGTATGTGCTTTACCATTGTGTATGATCTGAAAGGATTTATTGCCGATTTTAACGATGTCGCCACCGTTTACCGGCTGATCTGGAATGACAGCTGTCGTACCTGCCGAGGCACCATTGGTCAACTGTAATAGCAAATTGACCCATGTTTGCGCCTCACCATCCTGGGCGAGCTGGATTAATAGGGGATGCGCATAGAGTTTTGCATTGGGATAAGCCTCCCGAATGGCTTGGTTACCTAACCAGTGATCGCCATGGATGTGCGTTGAAAACGTTGCGATCACGGGTTTATCACTGAGTTTGCTGGCCTCTTGGAGTACCATTTCACCACTTTGGACCGTACTGCCAGGATCAATGATCACCAACCCTTCGCTGGTCACAATTATACCGGGGTTGTTCATAAAGCCCTGATTTTCCGGAGTCGGTGATGCCAGAGGGCCATGGATTACATAGGTGTCTGCAGCGATTGATTCTGCTGAATACTGTTTTTTAAGCGATGGTGCCTTATTTTCGGCCTGACTGTTAAAACTGAGTAGTGAGCAAACTGTAAAAAAGATGATAAATAATCTTTGACGATTCATAACATTCCTCCTGTGGGAGAATCTAACCGATTCAACGCTGATTGGAAAGCTTGCATTTAACTCCTTGATAAGGATTATCGCCAGTGGCATTGGCTTTGACCTATTTCGTTACTAATGTAAAATCGACATAACAATACACAATGACTTTTATCGAATGTAAAGGAAACCTTATTTCATGTCCGCACTATTACCCGATGTTGACCCAGATGGTCTGCTGGAATTTTCTGTAGTTTTTACTGATCGATCTCTTAACCACATGTCGCAATCGTTTCAACAGGCCATGCGCGACATTTCGACAACACTTAAAAAAGTTTATCAAGCAGATGCTGTGGCTGTGGTACCTGGTGGTGGCACATATGCCATGGAGGCCGTTGCCCGGCAGATAGCGCAGGACAAAAAGTGTTTGGTTATCCGTAATGGTTGGTTTAGCTACCGCTGGACGCAAATTTTTGAAAGCGGAAATATTCCTACGTCTTCCACGGTCATGAAAGCACAACAAACAAGCGCTGAACCACAGTCGCCATTCGCACCCGCAGCGATTGACGCTGTAGTGGCAACAATCAAGTCAGAGAAACCAAATGTGGTATTCGCACCGCATGTTGAAACGTCTTCTGGCATGATGTTGCCTGATAATTATATGCAGGCCATTGCTGAAGTGGTGCATGAAGTTGGTGGTTTATTCGTACTTGACTGCATCGCCTCGGGTACTGTGTGGGTGGATATGAAGGATATTGGCGTTGACCTTCTTATCAGCGCCCCACAAAAAGGCTGGAGTGCTTCACCTGCAGCGGGATTGGTGATGATGAGCGAAGCAGCCATGCGTGTGGTGGACAATACAAGCAGTACAAGTTTTGCCTGTGACTTAAGAAAATGGTGGCAAATCATGCAGGCGTATGAGAATGGAGGCCATGCCTATCATGCGACCATGCCGACCGATGCCTTGCGTCGCTTTCGCGATGTAATGGAAGAAACTGAAACCTATGGCTTTGATAAAGTACGGGCCGAGCAACTTGAATTGGGGCAACGTGTTCGGGAATTACTCGCTGAGTATGGATTAAAGAGCGTGGCTGCCAAAGGATTTGAAGCACCTGGTGTTGTGGTCAGTTACACCGAAGATGCAGATCTTCAGAATGGAAAGAAGTTCGTTGGCGAAGGTATGCAGATTGCGGCGGGTGTTCCACTAAAATGTGATGAGCCCGAAAATTTCCAGACTTTTCGACTGGGACTTTTTGGACTCGATAAACTGAACAATATCGATCGTACAGTTGAGCAACTGAGGACGGTTTTACACAAGGTCCTATAGCTGTACTTGTATTTAAATGTAAAATTAGAAAAATTGTTTATGAATGGGGTTTACCCGTGACATGATCGGATACGGTTGATATCCGCTTGATCCACATTGGCAGATAATGCACAGTACAGTACAACGACTATTCATCATGAGGATGAAAGCGTACAAATACAGGAGACGATTCAGCCGCCATAGGTGATCACTGTCTCCCGGTGGTCAGTTTTGGAGTCAATGCCGATGTTTTTAGATGTTTAGTTACAATTTGTGTAGCGCTTTGTTTGAATTGGCGCCAGATTCAGATTTTTTAAACCACCTAAGTGCAGCTTTGTGATCAGCAGAAACACCAATGCCTTTTTCATACATGACACCAAGATTGTATTGTGCCTCAACAATACCCTGTATGGCCGCCTTTTCGAACCAACTATAGGCTTTTTTGTAATCGCGCTTAACTCCTCGCCCATTGCTATATAATACAGCCAGGTTGTATTGAGCATCAGCGAAACCCTCGTTGGCCGCTTTTTCATACCAATTAGCTGCAAGTTTATGATTTTTTTCAATACCCAGTCCATGATCATACATTGCACCGAGATTGTATTGCGCACGAACTACATTCAGGTTTGCGGCTTGTTCGTAAAGCACAGCCGCAAATTTGTAGTCTTGAGAAACCCCAATTCCTTTTTCATATAGAAGAGCGAGGTTGAATTGTGCTCGGGCGTGGCCTTTATTGGCTGCCTGCTGGTAGTGGTCTGCGGCCAATAGATGGTCTTTTTGTGTGCCATACCCACCACTGTGCATCAGGGCGAGGTTGTAATGCGATTTTGCAAGACCTTGTTTTGCCGATTTATCGAGCCATGTAATGGCTGTGGTGTAATCCTGGTTCACGCCGTGTCCAGAGCTATACATAATGCCAAGATTGTGCTGAGCGTCAGCGTAACCTTGTTCAGCAGATTTATTAAACCAGATAATAGCTGAATTGAAATTCTGCTTGACACCTAAACCTTTTTGAAACATTAAACCCAATACGTTCTGTGCAATAAAATGCCCGTTTTTAGCCGCTTTTGAAAGCCACGGAAGTGCTGGTTTATATCGGCCATCATTAAAATGCTTTGCGCCCTGAACAAATTGCTGGTGTGAGAGCTGAGTTTGTACCTGCTGGACTCTTTCATCAGTAGGTTTGCTTGTTTGTGTGTGCTCCGGAGAAGTTGCACAGGCTGTAATAGTAAAAATCGAAAAGGAAAGTATGCTGATTTTGAGGGATTTTATTTTCATAATATTTCTAACCTAATGAGCTAAGTCTGTAATTGTAAAAACTCGCTCTTACACTCTGTTTTTTTGCGATGCAGCCAGTGTGGGCAACCGATATTTAAGAATCAAGTAGGTAGCTTGGTGGAAATTGTAAATAAGTGAACAGTGTCATGTTATTACTGGTAAAAAGACTGTTGGAGTAGACAGTGCGGGCACCTAAGTGCGAAACAGATAGTCAAGAATGAGTAATAAACCGGGAATTGTGGACTGGAGATGATCGCAAATCGACGTCCATTATCGTCGATCACTCAGCGTTTATTGTTGAAACCACGATACATCTGAGTTATAACCATCAGTACCATTATCTAACGTAAAATGCTATTGGGGAAAATAGTATGACTGACTGTTGTTCAACATCTGATAATACAGTCTCTGCTCCTCGAAAGCGGGCTTGTCCAGTGAATGGCAAGAAGTACGCTTTAGTCTCTGCGGCTACGATCAGGCACCATATGAAAAATCCCTGGAGCTGGGAAGAAGTTGATCAAGGTTATTATTTTTGTGATGACCCTGAGTGTAGCGTTGTGTACTTCGGGCAGGACAATTTCGTATTGGAAACAACGGACCTCAGAACATCCGTTGGGATAAAAGACAGTACAAAAAAGGCTATTGTCTGTTATTGCTATGGTGTATCAATAGCTGATGCCAAAAATAACTTAAAAATAAGAGATTTTGTACTTGAAGAAACGAAGCGACAAAGGTGTGCTTGTGAAGTTTTTAATCCTTCAGGAAGATGTTGTCTGAAAAATTTCCCCAATGCAGAGGAATAATATTATACATCGTCAGCATTTCGAAACCGTTCGCTACGGAGTAATATGGTTATGTTGAATTAACACCCCTTACAGAGAAAACAAAAATTTCCCTGTAAGGGGTGTGATCAGAATCGAGTGCAGTGAATTACTGAAGTTCTGCATATAAACAGGTTTGCCTCTCAAATAAGTTTATTCCTTGCTTCTCTATACTGCTTGGCGAGTTGCTCAACCAATTCCTGAGTTGAAACCACTTGGTCAACAACGCCGATTCCCTGCCCACAGCCCCAAATATCTTTCCACGCCTTGGCATCAGTGTTACCTCCTGAGCCAAAATTTGTGTTTGTCGGGTCACTTTCAGGTAAATTTTCAGGGTCAAGTCCAGCACGTTCAACCGATGATTTGAGATAGTTACCATGAATGCCGGTAAATAGATTGGTGTTGATGATGTCAATTGCATGGCTATCCACTATTGTTTGTTTGTATTGTTCGCTGGCTCTTGCCTCATGGGTTGCGATAAACGGTGAACCTATATAGGCGAGATCGGCGCCCATCGCCTGAGCTGCCAGAATAGCGCCACCGTTGGCAATTGAGCCTGACAGTAAAAGAGGGCCATCGAACCATTCCCGGATTTCCTGGATTAGTGCGAAGGGGGATAGCTTGCCCGCGTGACCACCTGCTCCGCAGGTTACAGCAATCAAGCCATCTGCGCCTTTATTGATAGCAGAGTGGGCATGGCGAATGGTGATAATATCGTGTAACACGATGCCACCGTAAGAATGAATGGCGTCATTAACCTCGGGCACTGCACCCAATGATGTGATCACTATGGGTACTTTGTATTTTACACACAGGTCCAAATCCTGTTGCAGGCGGTCATTAGATTTATGTACGATTTGATTGACTGCAAAAGGCGCTATTTTTTTATCCGGGTTATCGTTGGCGTAGCTTTGTAATTCTTCGCTGATTCTTGCGAGCCAGTCATCCAACTGCTCAATAGGGCGTGCATTAAGTGAAGGGAATGAACCCACTATACCCGCTTTGCATTGAGCCAATGTGAGGTCTGGATTGGATATGATGAATAAAGGTGCACCGACAACAGGTATGCTAAGCCGGTTTTTCATTACCTCTGGAATTGCCATTAATCCTTCCCATTATTATGTTGAAGTTTTGCGAGAACAAAAAATATCATGGACGTTTAGTGATTGCCTTGTCAAGTGGAACCTGTCTTTATATGACTTATACACAGCCCTTATCGTTACTTACTTGGAAATTTTCAAGTAATATAATAATCTCTTGATGTCGATTTAAATGCCGTAGAGTGATCAAAAAATTGAAAAAAAACCAATGCTCGATGCAAGTAAAATAATGTGATTAATCGCAACCAATTTATTATTAGTTTTTGTACCATTGTGGCTTTCGCTATTTTGTACGAGCATCAACCGTTGTTACCGCTATTGGCGAAACAATGGCATCGTTCGGCCAGTGAAGTTGCCTTCGTGACTGCACTAACCATGCTGCCTCTGGCGGTGGCACCTTTAATCTATGGTTATTTTCTGGAGCAGATCTCGTCCCGGCGACTTTTGCTGTCTGGGTTTACTGTACTGCTGATCAGCCAGGCTATACTTTCAACTGGCCCGGATTACCCGGTATTTTTACTACTTAGGGCCATAGAAGGCTTGATGTTACCCGCCCTGTTTACCTCATTGATGACCTATATGTCTGTAATTGGTGGTCAGGAAAAAGCGCGAAGAAATATCAGCTTGTATATTGCTTCGACTATAGTTGGAGGCTATTGTGGTCGGGTTATAACAGGCATTGTAACCGGCTTGAGTGACTGGCAAACGGCTTTTTGGATGTGGTCTGTCCTCGCCCTTGTCGCTGTATTATTACTCCTAAAGCTGGAGGCTGATCCACGTAGCACGCTGGTAAAGGTATCCTTTTCTGAAATATCTTCCTTATTAAAAAAATCACATAACCGTTATGCTTTGCTCGGTGCATTCCTGATAATGTTTGTATTTGCAGGTGTACTCAATTTCCTTCCATTTCGACTGACAGAGCTAGATCCGACTATTAATACTGCTCTGCTTTCGCTGGTTTATTCGGGTTATTTGATCGGTGTTATGGTTTCTCTTTTTTCAACGCGTTTGATTGGCTATTTTGGAAGTGAGCGTTCGTCGCTATTGGCTGGTGCCTGTATTTTTCTGTTTGGAACACTATTGTTTTTTTTAGATTCGATTACGCTTTTATATTTGGCGATGCTGGTATTTGCAGCGGGTATGTTCACCATGCATAGCATTTTTTCCGGCTATTTAAATCATTTGGAAACTTCTCGTAAAGGCATGATCAATGGTTTGTACGTGTCTTTCTACTATAGCGGTGGAGCGCTCGGCTCTTATTTACCAGGGCTGTTATATCAATCGGCGGGGTGGTTGGTTTTTTGTTTGCTTATGTTGCTGCTAGTCTTGTTATTGATTGTTTTGATCTATTCAATGCCAACGCAATAGAATGACTGTGAAAAAGATAGTCACCTGCAATGACAGGTTTTTATGGAGGACTGTTTCTATGCATGAATCCGCTTTAGCATTACGCGGATTCATGCAATTAAAATTTTATTTCAAACCTATGGCATTTAGGAGCTTTAGTCCCGGACATATCCCGGTGGCGAAAGCAAACGATAATACTACAACAGGCACGTAGGAGAACCAATGTACATTTTCATAGCCGGTTAAGTAGATACCCAGGTAGATCATCAGGGCTGTTGTCAAGAAAAAAACACGTTGAGCAGACATAGCAATTCCTATTTTAAAAGTGCGGTGATGAATATGCGATTATAACCGAATTTTTAGAAAGAATATTTATAACTGGCCTGAAACACCACTGCAGCATTGGTTTTAAATTCGGAGTGTGCAAAAGTTTGCTTGATATATTCAGTTCTGAGTCGTAAATCTCCGGCATTACCCAGTGGAAGACCATATTTAAGGCCCACCGTATAACTCCATAATCGATCCAGACGATAATCGGCACTGGCATGCTCACTTTCCGGAAAGTTCACGTTCACGTCTTCGTCCACTGAAAGATGGTGTTTATAAAAATTTGCTGCAGTTTGTCTGTACAAACGAAGGTTAGGCTCAATAAATTGTTGGTTGCCGAGTTTATTTCGGTACTTTAAATTAAACGTGTGGGAGCGTACGTTCCAGTCATCTTGATATAAACGGTAAGACGCGTGTATAACATTACCATTGCCGGCAAGCTCATGTGCCAGATTACTGTACATTGAGGTGCGCTTACGTTCTCCAGGCCTGCTTTCATAGAAATTATCAACAATGTTGCCAGCCGCATCGATTGCACTGATTACTTTATAGGGGTCTGTATGATAACCTTGGGATACGCTATACGAAAGATTAATCTGACCCACCGTTCGTTTATTGATTACTCGGGTCAGACCAGCGATTGCATCCCATGTATTGCGCTCACCCTTATCAAATGAATCGGTTTCTGATGTACTTGTCAGAGGTGCGGGTGTATCGGATGCACTGCCTCGAAAGATTGTATCTGCACTGTATGATACGCCAGCACTATAGGTGTTTAGTTTATTACGGCTTTCTTTTTCTACGCCTAATTTACTTCCGTAAGATTCATAGTCATTCTCGGTCGAAATGTTTGCACCGTAGGTGGTTTTCAGACTACGGCTCAGGGCATGATCCCAATCGAGGCCGACCGCCAGTCGGGTATCCTCAAAATGAACTAAAGACGAGGTTGCGCCACCTGCACTGAATCCGCTGCTACCGGATGCGCCTGTAAACGTTACACTTTCATTATTGGATTTAACAGCACCTGAAGGTGATGCACCTGACATGGTGTCATGCACAACTTGTAGTTTAACACTGTCATCATCGCTGACCTGACCGCGAACGTTACCAATGAACTTGTTTACAGATACCCGCTCATTGGATTCCTGATAGGATAGGTAAGCTGTATCGAGAACCCAATCATTTTCAAATGCCTGCGCACCTGCATGTTGAGAGAGTAAAGAGCAGGTTGCCAGCGTCAGTTTTTTTCGGATTGATTTCATTAGTTACACCCACATCCACCACCACCAACTCCTTTGCCGCCAGTTGATGCTTCCTTACTGAAATAGATGTGATCATCGACATAACTGTCCATAGTATCTGGGTCCAACTGCATACTATCCTGGGCAAGTGAACCCCGTTCCCAGGGTTTGACATCCTCGAGAAGGCCCAAAGATGAAACGGTGCTACAAGCATTTAAAACTAATAAAGGTGTCAGTAGAAGTAATCGTGGATTCATTAGCTTATCTCCAATAGCTGCTGGATGGTGGATTCCATTTCATGTTTATCCTTGCTGCGAAACCCCATATGTTTATGTACTATTTTGCCATCTCTGCTAATTACATATGAACTTGGCATAGCAACTACATTAAAGGCTTGCGCGGTTTTTCCTTCCGGATCAAATGCAATAGTTAAGTCAATATCCATGGATTTGAGAAAAGCAAGGGCGGCCTCTTTGGATTCATCCAGATTAATCGCAATAACAGTTAACCCTTGGGATTTGTATTTTTTCTGAATTTTATTCATCCAAGGAAAGGATTTACGACAGGGTCCGCACCAGGATGCCCAGAAGTCGATATAAACTACAGAGCCTAGATGTTGCTCCAGTGATACGGCGCTAGTCTGGCCGGGTAAAGTAAATGAAGGTGCCTGATTAGCCCATACCGTAGAAGAGAGGGAAAGTGACAAAAATCCAATGAAGCTTAATAGTTGTTTTAGAATTGTTATTCTCACATCGAAGCCTTCTTTAAAGTGACGCAATACGTCGCTAACTCGACGTAGACGGTTATGAACGCTACTCAATGCCTGAATGTGCAATGGTCAGCGAAACATCTTGATCCCTGCAGACTGGCCCGTAATTTATACTGCTCGTACAGACCGTAGGGCAAGGGCTTGCAATCGCTATCGACGTAGTTATCGAACGATTGAGGAAAATTGAAAAAACTAATGTAATTCTGTGACCCTGTACTGGTTACTAAGGCTGTGTGCTCACTTATGCGGGTAAAGATTGCCTGGGGTTATCCATGGTTTCAGATACTGGCTAAATCTTAAATCCACAGGCTCTCGATTACTGAAATAAAAAATTGCCTGTGAGTGAATTGACAGTCTCTATTTTGGGAAGGTTGAAGGTTGGGTTGAGGTATTAATGCACTAATGGGTCACTCTTCCAATAAGATTGGGTGTTATTCAAGTGTTTTACCTTTGGCACCAAAACTTTACACCTTGTGCCTTTAAAAAATTTTCTGCATCCTTACCATTTAAAAGAGCAAGTGTTGAAATAATACCTGCTTCAGTGCAGTTATTTGCTGCAACTGTAACTGAACGGGGTGCATGCTCAACGGGCCAACCTGTCCTTGGGTTTAAGACATGGCTATATCGTTTTCCATTTTTAATGAGAAATCGTTGACTATCGCCACTTGTTGTTAATGCGCCTTGTGTCATTTCTAATTGTGCAACCGCGTCACCTGGAATATCCGGGCTTTCTATACCAATAAACCAAACGTCTCCGTTACTACGTGGCCCAGTGATTGTCAAATCACCACCAAAATTAACCAGCATACTGACATCACTTTGCGCCTGTAACATTGAAGTTATTTTATCAACCGCATATTCCTTACCAATACCGCCCAGGTCAATCTCCATATCAGGTGGCAAATTAAGCAAGGGGTCATTCCAATTTGCTTTTTCCCAACCGATCATTGGTAATAATTTTTCTATCGACTCGGTTGTTGGAAAATTAGAAGATCCGTCAAAGGTCCAGGCATGGCGTAGTACGCCAGATGTAATATCAAAAAGTCCCTCACTCAATTCAAAACACTGCTGTGAAAAATTGAGTAACTGGGCGGTTTCCTCATCAACTTTTATAGATTTATTATTGCTGTTATTAATCTGGTAAATAATGTTGTCATTTCTGTAACGGCTAAACTTGTGTTCTATTCGTAGTGCTTCATCGAAGGCGATTTTGCTAAGTGCGTGTGCCAGTTCAGCATCTTCAGTGTCAATAAACAGCTCGCAAGGACTGGCCATAACGGTGAAACGGCCAACCCAGTAGTTGGATTTTTTTACAACCTGCAATTTCCTCGGTTCGATGGTTAAAGTCCTCAAATAAAAACCCGACTGGTTTATCAGTTTCGGCTTGTTAATGTGCATGAGCGCACACGATACACCTATCTTACCAAATTTCACTTAAAGAATTTCAGGTAATAAGCGATAGAGGGCAGGCGAGGCTGCAATAGCGTAAAGCTTAAGACTATACGATAATGGTTAATAAATACGCTGCTTAGTCAGACTCGATTTGCACCGGACTTATCATACCTGTGAATCCATCACTATTTGATTTCGTGTATGACCCCGGCAATAAGTAGTAATAACACAGCTTCAAAGGCGCATAATAATGAAAATAAAGCACCTTCTTGTTTCCATACTCCCCCTCGTTTTGAGTGCCTGCAATCCGGGCCAGCCCAGTGATGGTGCAGCCTCCGGAGATGAAAAATCCGTAAAAGGTTATGCCTCTGCATTGAGTAATTCAGAATACGACAATTTGTCTGCGTTGCAAAAATATCAGGTTACCAACAAACTGCTCTCAACCTTATATAAAGGTATCTCCATCGATGAATTTTTTGATGTCTCCCAAGGAATGGAAAACCTCAAACTTAAACAGAGCAGTAATTTTCTTCGAGATATACGAGTTAAGTTGGCTACCGATCTTGATGTGGAGACAAAAACCCAAAAAGATCTGATTATTAAAGGCGACCCGGATGCTTTGGATATTACAGGAGCACCACAACCTATAGAGCCGAAGTATCGATTTGACAGTGCTCGTCCAAAACAAATGCCACTTGCAAGGATTTATGAATATCCACCAAGCCGGGATGGTTTTTCGCAATGGATGGCACTTCACCTGACTAACACTATTTTGTTTTCACCTGCGGAAGAAATTGATAGTGCAGATGTTACCGATGTGCAGAATCTGTTCCGACGTTTGGATTTGTCTATTATGTCCGGAAATAGCGTTCGTTCGATAATTGCAAGTCATCAGCGTTCTGTAGAGAATTGGCGGCGTTTTCGTTCCCCCGAAGATAATACTCGGGAAATGATCGAGATCTATCTTGGATTGTTTGATCGTGATGAAGATGTGCCACGTGCCTCTCAAGCTTGTAAAGATCTTTACCTGACTGATGAAGCCGCTGGATATAAGCTGGCGTTTACGGATTACCCAAATACAGAACCACAACTTGTATTGGATGTTTATGTCACAAACTGCAACGATTTTTATGATGTTGTCGCGGCACACCCACTGGTCATTCCCCGTGTCACCAGTGTTTTGATTGACTATTTTTTTGCCAATCGCAGTTCTGAAGATCGCACCAAACTGGTTGAGTCGATTGCGAAAAGTGATCCGCAAACATTTGAAGATATATTTACGGCGATCCTATTCTCCAGAGAGTATTTGCTGAATACAGAGAGGCCGAAGTCATTTGAGGAGAACTTTCTAAATACCGCAGCGAAAGTAAATTGGGATGCACATAAAGATATTTTTTATAGCATGACCACGGGTAGAGGCAGCCTTCGCAGGACTGAATTGGCCGAGATGGGTTGGCCGACCATGTCACTGAAACTTGGCCGACTTGCTGGAATCCCACTTGATTCTCTTAGTTTTGCAAATTACCACAAAGCGCTGCGTGAATCGCTGTTGTTAGATAAATATCGTTGGGGTGTACCGCTCGGAGTGATTGCACCTGAAAGCCCTTGGCCGGAGCTGCCTGAACCATTGGCAGACGATGCGGATGCAGAGGAGCAGGCGCAATACCGAGAAGAACTAGCTAGCTATAATGTAGATTTAGCAACTTTGACCCCAGTGGAACGATTGCAATACGATCAGGATCTGGCTGAGTGGGAAGAGAAAATGGTCCTTTATCGAAAAGTTGAAGATTTGCCAATTGGACAATTTGTAGATTATCTATTTCTTTCGGTAGCAGATCGAAAATCATCTGATGTGGAAAAAGCGGGCCTGGTGACAATCATCGACAATAATGGCTATTTAAAAACAATCGATAATGAGCGCTTTATATTGCCCTGGTATCGCGATGAAATTGCACAGTTGGTATTGGACTTCATATCACGTTTACCAGAAATCTATTATCTGAAAAAGACTTAGGCTGGGATTAAATTATTATGAAAAGAAGAACATTTTTAAAATCGGCAGGCGCATTAGGTCTAACGGCTGTAGCACCGTCTTTTTTGACAAACAATGCATTTATTCGACACGCTAACGCAATGCCGGCACTAAACGAAGTGAATTATGTCGTACCTAATGTGCTACCGCAGGTGATTAATATATTCCTCTATGGCGGACCCTCTGAATTGGCGGGAAATCTGTTGAATATTGCTAATATAAACGCTAATTCTCAAACCGCTTATCCCGATGAATTGTTACGTTATGTAATAGATGATGACGGCCAGATTACAAAAAATGGTTTTTGGAATGATGCCGGTGGCGCAGCGATGGAGGATATGCTCAGCGCTGGAGATATGAGTATCTATCGAACCATTAACCGAAGGAAAAACAATACCAGGGCACACAGACCCAGTGTTTTCTCCAGCCAAAAAGGCACACTCGATATTGAATCAGCAGCAGGGGTCGGCAGTACACTTGCCGCCGTATTAAATGCAAATCGTGCCCAACTTGATGGCTCTGCATTATTGGGTGGCAGAACGGTACTTGATTTGGTTTTACCTTTTATATCTTTTGAAGGAACCTCCACAGCATTTGCGCCAGACCCTGATAACCATTTACCCCTTCAGCTTAAAGGCTTAAGCCTCGATGAAAATTTCGACAACCCCTATGGCCGAGGCAACAATGAGCATGATGCACAATTGCAGTCACTCATCGATCAGGTTGTTGGCTCAGTTGAGCGAACACGTTTCGAGAAGGTGGTTGAAGGCTTTGACCTGCGACGTAATATGGAAGCGCTGATAGGAAACCTTCAAGCCGCTGCTGACAGAGCTTTGCCAGTCGTGCCGGGTAATGGAGTAGACCCGGATATTGACCCGGCAACCCGTGAACTACAGTACCCCGATAACAATAACTACAGTGGCCGCATTAAGGCAGCTGTGACATTGGCAATACAAAATCCAGATTCCCTGTTTATTACTGTTGGTGGTGGGTTGGGTGGTTGGGATGATCACAATTCAGCGATGCAGCGATACATTCCGCGCATGAATGATTTAATGGAAGCACTACGTGTCGCGACCAAACATATTCGGTATTCAGATAGCAGTTTTGGTGGAGCGCGTAAAACAGATAACATTATAATTAATGTGCATGGGGACTTTGGTCGCAATGTAAATCTGAATAACTCAGAAGGCTGGGATCATGGTAATAACCAAAATCTGTATACCTTCGGCGGCGCGGCAGTTCGACCGGGTGGATCAAATGCGCTAGGCAAGGTTGTTGGAAAAACCGAAACCTTTGGTCCGGCTAAACAGAATAGACAGTATACTGCTCCCAGGGGTGATAGTTATGAAGCAGAACCTATGTCTATCGCCTCCAGTGTTTATCAGTATTTTGGTGTACAAAATCCGCAAGTTCTGAATCGGGATAATGATATGAACCCAACAGGTGATGCTGCTATTAATGAGCAGGTCGCTGGGGAGCCGCCTTTGTATGGTTAATCAATAGCTACATAGGAGCTTATGCGTCGGGCATGAAACACAAATTATCTATCTTGCATTTGCAGTAGTTGAATGATTACGGACCATGTAGTCGTGCTTCGGCCAGTGCGTTTGAAAGATCGTCGAAGGCTGCAGCTAAAGCAACTAATAACTCAGGTGTGGCATCATCGAACATGATATCTTCCACCGCCTGCAGCATACATTTTCGCAATGGTGAGAAACACTCGCGTTTAAGTTGAAGACAGCGATTGCGTTTCGCAGTATGAATAATTCTTGACATACTGGAAATTGAATTCTGGGTGCAAGGCTTACTAAATGTACTCAGTAATGTAGCAAACAATAATGGATGTAGTTTACGTGATTGGGAGAAAAGTGAAATATATTGAGGGTATTCTCTGAAAAACAGGTCATACATTCTGTAGGTAATATCTTCTGAATTCTCACCCAGATAATAGTGAGCCTGATCCAAAACGTACTTGTTCAGTTGTGACAGCATTCTCATTCACTTGTAAATGTAAATTATTGTAAATCGCCCTCCTTGTGGGTAGTTACTCCGTACTGTCTTTACAATAGGATACATTTACTAAAATTAATAGGTTAACTCATGTTATTAACACGTTAACCCAACCCATTTGTGAATGAGACATGAGAACGAGGGATGATTCAACTATCAGACGCTGAAATTTTGTACGCACTTGAGCGGATTCTGAAAAGCGAAACATTCACAAACTCTAACCGTCTACAGGCATTTTTACGCTATGTTGTTGTTGAAACCTTATCGGGTAGGGAGCGTTCACTCAAGGCGTATACTATTGCGACGGAGGTTTTTGGACGAACAAATGATTTTGACCCGCAAACAGACTCCATTGTACGGGTTCAAGCGAGAAATCTAAGGCAACATCTTGAGCAATACTATGCTGCTGAAGGCAAGGATGACCCCGTTATAATTAAAATCCCCAGCGGTCACTATGTCCCGCAATTTCAGTCGATGACCAGAGAATTGGTTCGCGAGAATAGAGATAGCATAGAGCATAAGAATACATTTAATCAACCAAAGTCGATTGTTAATCACCCCGTCATTGCGGTTTTATTGATTGGTTTTGCAATTTTTTTGATAGCTCTGCTGGGCCGCTATGCAACTGAAGCAGATTCTGTGAGCATTGCAGCCTCATTCGTACGGCACGAAAATCAGCAAAGTAATGAATATGGTGCTCACCCATCTATGGGACCATCGCTCGCCATATTGACATTTCAAAATTCATCAACTGATGATCCGCTTAGCTCAGTTAATTTAGAGGGGTTGTCATTAGCAATTACGGAGGAAATCAGCCGTTTCAAGGATTTGTATATTCTGGGACACACGGGTGTCGGGCGCCTACAAAACTATCAGGATGCACAAAACCTTGGGATTGATTATGCTTTATCCGGTGCTGCCGGTATACATGATGGTCACCTCAATGTGTTTATACAGCTGGTAGATGTTTCTACACGCCAGGTTCTCTGGTCGAAAAGCTTTCAACACTTATTAGATATTGGCAAAACCTATGAGTTGCAGCGTGAAATTGCAAGGTCAGTCGCTATAACTGTGGGCCAACCCTATGGCGTAATAAATCGTTGGGAGGCACGCAAAATTGCCCAACTAACGGATGCTGAACTTAATTCCTACCAATGTCTGCTGGGTTATTACGGCTATAGTGAAAAAGAGAGTCGCAGCCTGCATTTAAAGTTGCGCAGTTGTCTGGAGAATTCCACTCAACGTGACCCTTCTTATGCGCGGATTTGGGCCGTGTTATCCTGGCTTTATGGCGATGAAGTCCGGCACGGATACAACTCATTGCCCAAATCTCGAGAACGGGCTCTAGAAGCTGCACTAAAAGCCGTAGATCTGGATCCTTATGACGCATTTAATCATCAATACCTTGCTAATGCCTATAGTCTACAAGGCAATATTCGGGAAGCGAAAGAGCATATTGACAGTGCACTGATATTGAACCCCAATGACAGTGATGTATTGGCCGATGCCGCCTGGAACTACACGTTATTTGAGCAATGGGATAAAGCTGAAACGTTGATTAAAAGGGCCATGGCACTTAATCCGAGTAATCCTCCCTGGTATCACCTTGCAATATTGTACATCAATCTGGCACGTCACGATTACGCGGAAGCATTTAATGATGCAAAGTCCATGATTCGACCGGGTAACAATCAGGCGCAGTTACTAATAACTTCTGTTGCAGCACTGGCCGATAATGTTGAGCAGGCGCATCAACATGCCGAGATACTTCGCAGTGAATTCCCCGCGACCTTGATTAATCCAGAGGAATTTTTGCGTAATATGCTGATTCCTGAAGCGCTCGTAAATGAGTTATTGAAAGGACTCAGCAAAGCAGGGATAGATACTTTGAAAGAGGGTAACGCTAAATCCATTCCAGGTAATTAAATCAAAATCGAAAATAATATTCACACCTGCTATATTAGGGCCTGTCATCAATTACGCCGTACGCCCTGCCTGGAGGATTTTCAGTCACAACAGAGCGCACGGGGTAATTGATGACAGGCCCTGGAATTGGCCTGTTATTTAATCGAGGGGCGGTTCAAAAATGGATATACTTTTTACGATTACATTATTTCTTCTGCTACACACTTCTTCAACCTTCGCTGATAAAACCGATGTTGGCATAGCCACTGCTCACCCGCTGGCGACTGATGCAGGTTATGAAATATTGCAGCAAGGCGGAAACGCATTTGATGCAGCAGTAGCAATAAGCGCGGTACTGGCAGTTGTCGAACCCTATAGTTCAGGATTGGGAGGCGGCGGCTTTTGGCTCTTGCATACTGCGAACGATAGACAGGATATCATGCTCGATGGTAGAGAGCGCGCTCCTGGATCAGCGACTGCTGATATGTATCTGGACGGCGATGGTAATGTGATTCCTCAACGATCAATAAACGGTGCCTTAGCCGCTGCAATTCCTGGTGAACCTGCCGCACTTGTCTGGTTGGCGGAACAGCATGGTAATTTGCCTCTATCAAAAACCCTTCAGGCAGCGATAGTGCTGGCAAGGGACGGATTCACCGTTGATGCATTTTACCAAAAAATGCTGGGCTTTCGGCTAGAGGCATTAAGGCGGTCTCCCGCCGCAGCCCGGACTTTCTTGAAAGAGAACGAGATTCCCGAGTTAGGCTATTTAATTAAACAGGTCAATTTGGCTCATACTCTTGAGTTGATTGCAAAATTTGGTCGAGCGGGATTCTACCAGGGAGAGGTGGCAGAAAAACTACTGCAAGGCGTACAGGATGCAGGGGGGATCTGGACTAAAGCTGATCTGGAAAATTATCGCATTAAGCTGCGTCAGCCCATTAAAACAACTTACAACGGAATGCACATTACTTCGGCGGCATTGCCTTCTTCAGGAGGCATCGTACTCAGTGAGATATTCAATATTCTATCCGTTTATCCATTAGATAAAATGGATCGTGCGGGCCGCATTCATCTTATTAGCGAAGCGATGCGTAGAGCTTACCGCGATCGTGCGGAATTTATGGGTGACAGCGACTTTGTTGATGTTCCCGTAGCATTATTGACCGATCCAACTTATGCGAGCGGTTTGCGCCAATCAATACGTAAAGACAAAGCAACACCCAGTGACACTTTAGCCCCTACCTGGCGAGAACAAAAAAAATCGGCGGATACCACTCATTTTTCTATAGTTGACCAACAAGGTAATCGAGTCGCAGCAACCTTATCAATCAACTATCCGTTTGGATCCTGTTTTATGCCAGAGGGTACAGGTATTTTATTGAATGATGAGATGGATGATTTCTCTGCAAAACCCGGTACGCCAAATGTTTATGGTTTGGTGGGCGCAAAAGCCAATGCAATTGCACCCGATAAACGAATGTTATCAAGTATGTCACCCACCTTCCTTGAAACTGATGACCGATTAGCCGTCATTGGTACACCTGGAGGCAGTCGAATTATTACCATGGTACTGCTTGCAAGTCTTGCGTTTAAAGAAGGTAAAACTGCCGAGCAAATAGTCGATTTGCCTCGCTTCCATCATCAATATCTGCCGGATCATATTCAATATGAAGCAGAGGCTTTTGATCCCGCAGTTGTACAGTCTTTAGCGCAACGCGGGCATCAGTTAAAGGCGAATAAGGGCACTTGGGGCAATATGCAGATTGTTATTAAAGATAAAAAAACAGCGGTTATGTCAGCAGCTTCAGATAAAAGAGGCATAGGTAAAGCGATGCCTTTAAAAAAGTAATCAATAAGGGGTGACTTATGCATGCGGTCGTTAAGATTGAACCTATTTACAAGCAATCAGTCAGACGATGAAGATATTACCTTTGGAATCAGATAAATGAGAATATTTTCGATAGCAGCCCTTTTTTTCGCTTTTTCGTTACACGCCTTTGCTGATACGGGACAGGTACTGAAAGTTGTCGGGGGCGGTGCTTCGTCATTACAACAGCATATGGAAAAGGGCAAGTGGACGGTTGTGATGATTTGGGCAAATGATTGTCATGTTTGCAACCAAGAAGCAGGGAAGTATTCCGCCTTCCATACTGCGCATGCTAAAAAAGACGCTAAAATAATTGGCATATCACTTGACGGGTCAGAAGAAATTGCCAAGAGTTTTGTGGATAGACACAACCTCAATTACCCAAATTTGGTGGGTGATGTTGAGCAAGTGGCCAGTTTATACCAGTCTGAGACAGGAGAAGCGTTCCGCGCAACGCCTACCTTTATGCTCTATGACCCCAACGGTGAGTTGAAAGCCGCGCAACCCGGTGGGGTGCCGCCTGAGGTGATTGAGAAGTTTATCAATAAATCGCCAGGTTAAGGCTACAACCAGTGGTTGATGGAATTGGCGTAATATCGAAGTAAATCGATTGACTCTGCGCTTTCTCTGTAAAGATTGTCTTGCAATTGCACAAACTCTCGGCCAGCTAGCATATCCAGTGCTGCTGTTAGTACTCGCTCACACGCTGCGTCAGATATATCAATCGGTGCGCCTGATAATTTGAGTTGAGCAATTCGCTGAGCAGCCTTTGATTTAAGCTCAAGAGCGCTGCTCCATCGTCCTTGCTGAGCCAGTAGCACCTCACACATCAGTGCCACTGGCAATACGGGAATAACGTCCTTGATTGACTGCATTAAGCTTTCGGCAAGCTCTGCGACACAGCGTATACGCTCTTCTTTAGACATCTCACTAAAGTTGCTTTCCTCGTTATTGCAAAATTGCTCTGCGTAAACAGGTTTGCCAAAGTTGACACTGGCATATCCGAATCTCCTCCAGCGTTTTTTGCGTTGCATCAGTATTGTTTTGAAAAAGAACGAGACACTGGTTTTTATTACAAACCAGCGACTACGCTTCTCAACATTTGAGTCCAGCTTTCTTACCAGAGACTTGTCTTCAATAACGCGGTCATAGTTGATGCCAACAGGAACAAATACGACATTTCGATCGATGCCGGGATGATAATCACGCATCATGTAGTCCAGAAAACCCAGCTTTGGTTCTCGAATCATGCCATCTCGTGTTAATCCACCTTCCGGAAAAACAGCCTGACATACACCTGCACGAGTTGCCAGATTGACATAACGTTCCAATACTCTTCTATACAGCGTATTTCCAGAATTTCGACGTACAAAAAAAGCACCCATCGACTTGATCAGTGTTTGCAATGGCCAGATACGTGCCCATTCACCTACAGCATAAGACAAGGCTGTGCGTTCAGCAGCGAGAAACGAAACCAGAATGTAGTCCATATTGCTGCGATGGTTCATCACAAAGACGACACTGGTATTTTCAGGTATCTGCTTTAACTCATTCTCATCGAAATAACCCACGCGAATTCGATAAAGTAAGCGGGCAATTTTTTTTGATATCCAATAACCAAAGCGAAAATAAACATAAGCATTGAAAGTAGGCGCAATTTCATTGGCATATTTAATCGCTTTGGCATGGGCCATTTCAGAAGGCATGTCGTGCTCGACGGCATAGTCCCGAATTTCTTCCACGACCTTATCATCGAATACAAGTTGATCAATTAATGCTTGTTTACGGGTAAGCTGAAACGGCCGGATTTCAATATCCAGTCGTGTATTGATCTCTTCTATTACCCGGTTAACCCGGCGTTTTAGATACCAGCGCATTCCGGGTAGTAATATGCGATCTAAAACCATTATTGCGGAAAATATCAGCAATAAGATAAATAGCCAGAGCGGTAAGGTGATCATATGCTAAAATGCCTTTTTAGAGTGCAGCAAAAACCGAAGTCTTTATATACATTCAGCATGATATGGAAATTGATGTCAACCTCACAGTTCTTCTAGTGTAGTAATTCATACAAAGTGCATAGTTAGACGAACCGAGAGAGGTCAGCTGCTACGACCCCATGGATGGGGGAGGTAGCGACGCCTGGAGCCAAAGCCGAGGCGCGTCCTCGCCGGGTTAGTCACGCTATCTCAAGAGGGCGCAAAGCTTGCCGCTCCTGCTCACGCCCCTGACCTACATCCATGTAGGTCACACTGCAGATGGCCTCTCTCGGTTCGCCCTGCGGGAAGCCATTAAAAACGCGATTACGGTGTTGCAGTCCTTGAAAAGGGCCAACCATTCCCTGCGGACTGCGCCTTGCACTCGCGTCTTTACTGGCTTTCTAACTATGCACTTTGTATGAATTACTACACTAGTACTACAAACGAGTACTTGCTTTGTGTGTACTGAAATTTTATCTTATTCATCAGTGGGAAAAACCAAGGTGAGTGAATAGAATGAAAGAACTGGCTATACAATTGCGGGCAACGCCTCTTTTTGGGCCTGTGCCTGTCATCCAACTCATAAGTCTATTAGAAAAAAGCCCGATACAAATGGCTGAAGCGGGTGACATTGTTCTGAAACCTGAAGAAAAAAGGAACAATCATTTGGTGCTGATTGAAGGTGAGATGGAGGCACAAAGAACCTGGTCAGTGCAGGCGGGTTATGACAAGAGCTACACCTGGATTTTACAAAGCAACGATAAAGGGAACGGACTTGCCGTTTTAACGGCGGCATCAAGGCGTTTGCGAGCCAGGGCTATTACTAATATTCGCTATCTGGAAATTAATGCAGATCATGTGGATGAGTTGCTGGGTTGGAGCCAGCAGACCACACAGATGTTGGCACAGGACCAAAAAATCAAGCAACGTATGAGCCTGGTTCGTCAGGTTGGGATTTTTCATCATCTAGCACCTGAGCATGTTAAAACAGCTTTTTCACGGATGCAGACAATGCAAGTCAAGGCAGGTGAAACGGTATTTAATGAGGCAGAAAAAGGCGAAAGCTATTACCTGATTGAAGAAGGTGAAGCCGAGGTCATTCGTACAGATCCATTTACAGATGAAACACGGGTTGTAGATCAACTTGGCTCCGGTGATAGTTTTGGTGAGGTGGCATTAATACAACGAGGATACCGAACGGCAACTATCCGCATGCTCACTCCAGGTCGCCTGCTGGAATTGAAGGCAAAAGATTTTAAAGAACTGATACAGCCTAGCATGGTCAGTGAAATCAGTGCAGAAAAAATTTACGATCTTATGCAAGACAATGAAATCAAGCTTCTGGATTGTCGCTGGGATCTGGAATTCGAGGAAAGTCGCATTCCGGGTGCAAAACTCGTCCCATTGCATTTGCTGCATTTTCAGGTGAATGATTTAGAACCCGATGCACGTTATATTGTCTATTGTCACAGTGGAAAAAGAAGCAGGGCTGCCGCATTCCTGTTGCGCGAGAGAAATTTTAATGTGCAGTCAATGATAGGCGGTATTCGGGATTGGCCATATGCAATTGATGCGAGTCCATTATAGATAATTAATATCCGCTATGGAGATCAACTTTCTTAATGAGTAGAGTCTTTATGCATTTAGGTGGTCTGTTTATTGCTGTGACCACAGCAATATCTGTATCCATTGACTCAAGGATACAAATGGCTTTTGCAGCAAAAACAGACTGCGAAAATCATGGAATAACAGACTATTTTCTGGTTTATAAGCAGCTAATAAATTGCCAGGAGTGAAGCTTTCCATTTTCAAAACCTGTTGCTCAGAAGCCTAACCTATTCGATAAAGATGTATTAAATCAATTTATAAAAGGATTTATAATGGAATTATGCAAGCCAGAAATTGCTACAACAATTCTCACCCAACTGAATACACTTGCGCCTATTGAGTCTTCCAAGCAAGCTGTCTGCAATCTTGCTATGCAAGGTATAGACGAAGTAGACATGGACGCTTTAGTTCAGGCTATTGAGCAGTGCCCATCGCTAACCGCCAAAATTGTTGGTCTGGCCAATTCAGCGTTTTATGGAGTTGGTGCAACGATTGCCTCCGTTGAGCAGGCAATTATCAGAGTACTTGGACTTAAAATGGTCAAGAGTATGGTAGTGGGTATGACCCTGGCAGAAACATTTGATGCATCTGAATGCAGTCTGTTTGATGAGCACCAGTATTGGCAGGTAGCGCTACAGACTGCTGCTTTAAATCGCGCACTGTGTAAACTCAACAGCCATGAAATGAATCCGGATATCGGTTATTTGTCCGGTCTTCTTTTTAGTATTGGAGAGCTGGCACTTGCTCAGGTGATTCCCGCTGAATATAGGCAAATACTGTCTACCGTTGAAGATCCCGACCAAAAATACAGCGTTGAATTGCAGGGCTTGGGCATGCATTCCGGGCAGGTTGGCGAACTATTGGCGAAAAAATGGTCATTACCGACTGAAATACAAGTTGTTATGTCGCAACATATGAATCCAGAGTATGAAGGGGATTTTTATAAATACGCATTATTGACAGGTATCAGCTGCCGATGGGTTACTCATTATATTGGTGCTGTAGAGCAGGACTATGCTGCTGAGGTTGAAAATCTGCAGCGCCTGACTATAGAGGAGCCGGAGTTTGAGTTGGCAGTCGGCACATGTTTTGATCAATCAGAAGAAGCAGCGCAATTGGCGCAAGAATTTGCTGCGAGGGCGTAGCAGCGTGTCGAAAAATCCTCTGATGGCACCATGCGGCGTTAAAATCAGGCTTAAAACACCCATTTTACACTAGGTGCGCCAGCTAAGCACTTTCCTTTCAATTAATGTGATCGCCCAGCTGATAATCACGCCCAATATCGATAATATCGTTACTCCGGCAAATAACCGTTCAAGGTCATACAACGATCCAGCCTCAAGGACATAAGCGCCAATACCATAATTAGCTCCCAGCATTTCTGCTGCAACCAGCAAAATGATAGCAATGGCCAGTGAAATACGCAGACCGGATAAAATCCCCGGCAGAGCACCGGGTAAAATTATCTTGATTACAATCGATAACCAACTGAGGCCAAAGCTCTGACCCATTCGAATAAGATTTCGATCCACATTGTCTACTGCACTGTAGGTGGACAGCACCGTTGGGGTGAAAGTACCCAATGCAATCAGCGCATATTTAGAGCCTTCATCAATACCAAACCAGATAATAAACAAAGGCAGCAAGGCGATTTTAGGCACAGGAAAAAGGGCTGCAATAAGTGGCAGTAAACCCGCACGTACCAGGGCAAAAAGTCCGATAAGAATACCTAAGCCAATACCGGCGGTTATACCCATTATGGAGCCAACAAGCAGACGGGAAACAGACGGCAGAAGATGCTTAAAGAGCAGGCCAGAGTTGTAGAGTTCAACCAGGGTTTGCAGAACTGCTGATGGACGCGGTAGGGTAAGATCAGATATCCATCCGCTACGGGTTCCCCACTCTAACAATGCAATGAGTATGGCAAATACTATCAGCCCTACAAAGGTAATCGGCTGCGGTGAAAATCCTCGGCCCCTGAATTCAACTTCGCGTACTTCGGACTTAGTCATTGATCAATTCCTGTTCTGCCGCAAAGGCTTCCTCGCGCATCAACTCCCATAAATATTGTCGTTTTTTTTCCAACTCTGCGAGATGGTTTTTTCGCTGAGCAAGCGGAATCTCTATATCCACCATTGTGCTTATTTTTCCAGGGCGCCGGGATAAGACCGCAATTTTGTGCCCTAATTGCACCGCTTCTGTTAGATTATGCGTAACATAACAAGCAGTAAAGTTCTCTCGCTGCCAAAGATCGATAAGGTCATCCATTAACAATTGCCGTGTCTGGCTATCCAGTGCAGAGAGTGGCTCATCCATTAACATCACTGCAGGTCTGACACACAGTGCCCGTGCGATTGCAACCCGCTGTTTCATGCCACCACTTAATTGTTTGGGTAATGCATGGGCGAAGTCACTCAACCTGGTTCGCGTTAATACATCGTTGATAATTTCGCGCATGCGGCTGCCTGCAATCGCATGATCTTCAAGAACGAGTGAGATGTTGTCGTAAACACTGCGCCAGGGCAGTAAGGCAAAATCCTGAAAGATATAGGTCAGTGCATTGAGCGAGTCCTTAGGAGGACCACCAATTTGCAACACTTGACCGAAGCTAGGTAGTTCCAAACCGCCAATTAAACGCAACAGCGTTGATTTACCGCAACCCGAAGGGCCGACAAGGCAGACGATTTGGCCCTGTTTTATCTCCAGATTGATATTTTTAAGAACGTCGATATCGCCATAGTTGTGGCTGATATTGTTAATCCTTAAATCCATTGCATGCCATGCAGCACGAGTGGTGCCGGCCTATAGCGCAATCGCATAGATAGTCATTCAGTAGGTTTCAACGTATTGGCTGTCTACCAGCATATCCATTGTAATCGTGTCTTTAACCATACCTTCGGCTTTGAACCAGTCCAATTGATCTTTTATATTCGTGGTATTGAGTTTGGCACCCTCATTAATACGCATCGCACCATTGCGGATTGACGGCGCCGCTTTGGCAAAAGGTTTACTACTGTAAACGTATTTATGTACCAGATGCACCATGTCCTCTGCGGCTTGATCACCTGCAGTTTTATCCACTAAGGCGGCATTGAAGTCATCTGCACCTTTGGAAAAAGCGCTTATAAATGCCCTCACCAGCTCCGGCTTGTTTTTGGCGATATCAGTTGAGGTGAAAACGGTTGTCACCTGATAATCAGGGATATAGTCTGACACTTTACCAATAATCTCTATTTTCGGGTTTTTTGCCAATCCCTTGGCGATATGCGGGACGATTGACCAGGCATCAATTTGCTCGGATTTGAGTGCGCCAATAATAGCACCAACTTTTTGTAACGGCTTGAATTGTATATCTGACCCTGAAAACCCTTCTTTTTGCGCGATTTTATGCGCCATATAGTGAAAAGATGAACCCGTCTGGGTGATGCCAAATGTGCGACCTTTCAAATCTGCCGGACTTTTGAGGCCGGCATCCATGGCTTTTTTAGTCGTCAGAATCATCTGCCCGTCAATCCCGGCCTCCTCGTGCAATGCGCCGCCAATCACCTTGATTGCACCTTTACCAGCCAGATTAATAAGGCCACCTGTTACTGCCGTGACACCAAAATCAACATCATCGGAAGCGATAGCCACCGCCATAGGTTGAGCAGCCTTGAAGAATTTGAATTCAACTTCAAGCCCTGCATCATTAAAATAACCACGTTCATAGGCCACAAAACTGGCCGAGTGTGAAGTAAATCGAAGGGCGCCGACCGTGATTTTTTCTGTTGCGTAGGCAGCTAGTGTTAACACACTATTAGCCGTAAGGGCGAGCAATAACGTGGCGGTGAGTGAAACTCGTTTACTGTTTGTATTGAAGCGCATTTGTTTTCCTCTGTTTTACTTCAGGGTACAATATGCATGTTGACGGTATCGATGGTCAACCCCAATAAGCTGGCAGCAGATTAAAATCGGCATCTTTACATCATCAGCGGAAACTATTAATGGATACACGGAAATATTTACTCAAAGCATCAGATATAGAGAATTTAGACGGTGAGAAAATCACCCACTTTCTAAACCCAAATGCGGTACGCATTAACAAATCACTTGGCCAGGCTGTGGGCATGGAACAAATGGGCGTGCACATGATTTATGTAGAACCGGGCTTTGATTCTACCGAATTTCATAAACATCTGTATGAAGAAGAGTGCATTTATATCCTTGCGGGTACTGGCAAGTTAACGATTGAAGATGACGATTACGCGGTTGCCCATGGTGACTTTATTGGTTTACCGACCGATAAAGTCGCCCACGCGTTATTTAATGATGGCGAAGAAACACTGGTTTGCCTTGTAATGGGCCAGAGACTGCAACATGATGTTGCTGATTACCCAAACCAGTCAAAACGTATTTATCGACACAACGGCAACGCTGAATTGGTCAATCACCAGGATATCAGCAAGCCGAAAATACATACAGCGGCTTACAAGAAATAAATTTGGGTCAAACGGGAAAAGGCTTAACCGCCCATGCCCATCTGAATATAACCACTCGGGCAAACATCAGCGCAGATTCTGCATCCGATGCACTTTGAGTAATCTGTTTCGACATATCGGCCAATGACCTGATCTTTGTTCTTCGAACGGGAAATGGCATCCTGCGGGCAATAAATGATGCAGCTGTCACACTCAAAACACATACCGCAACTCATGCAGCGATCCGCTTCATTTATCGAGCTTTCTTCTTTTAATCCGGAAAAACGCTCCTTAAAATTACCGAGAACATTATCTGCATTGACTTGACTTTCACCACGCAAATAGCGCTGTGTTTCTTCGAAATGGCCCAGGTACAAGTCTTCGTGGGTAACGATTTCAGCGAATGAACGATTTTCGTAATTATGCACAGCAAAGTCAGCGGAATCTGTTCCCCAGACCTCGCCTTGGTCCATTGAAGCGGGTTGCATCTGGTGCTGGGTCAGTTCCTCTAACAAATTGAAGTGGTGAACATCCACCTTGGGGCGTTTAGCGATGTCTTGATCGTTTAGATACAGGTCAATTCCATTGGCTGCAATAGAGGCATGACCAATTGCAGTCGTCAACAGATGTGGTTTCAACGCGTCACCACCTACAAAATGACCTTCTTTTTCAGGCACTCTGAATAAATTGTCTGCTGTCATTTGCCCCCAGCCGTTATCGAATGTCTCCAAGCCCTGAAAGTCACCTTTCTGTCCGGTTGCACTGACAATCAAACTGCACTCGATTTCAAACTCATCACCGATCTGTTCCACCATTTTGCCATCAATCCAATCAACCGGCATCACCTTAAGTGCCCGCGCAAGGCCCTGTTCATCCAGAACAACTTCCAGGGGCGCCAATCCTTCGTGTATTTCCACACCTTCAGTAATAACCGCACTGAGTTCATGCGCGGTTGCCGGTGCCTGATCAATGGGGCGGCGATAGACTACCCAGACATCACCTGGATTACGATTTTCGGCGACTTGGCTGCTCTGCTCAGCACCGTTACGCAATACATCATCAATTTTTGGCTCATCGGCCGGGATAGTGGTCTGGCCTATTCTTCGGGCGACAGCGACGACATCCATTGCGGTATCTCCACCGCCAATGACCAGTACTCTGCCCGAGAGGTATTTAAGACGACCTTCATTAAATGCTTTAAGAAATGAGATACCGTCAATACAGTTTTCGACTGACCCGCCGGGTATAGGTAGAGCCTTGCCCTCAACTGCACCCACGGCCCAGAAGATGGCATCGAACTGATTCTCTAAAGCTTCGATGGAAAGGTCTCTACCGATACGCGTATTGAGCTTTAGTTCCACCCCCATATTGAGAATTCTCTGGGTCTCCCCCATCAGTACTTCTCGCGGGATACGGTATCCCGGAATGCCAAAGACCATCATGCCACCGGGTTCGGCGTATTCATCAAATATAGTGCAGCTGTGGCCAAGGCAACGAAGGAAATAGGCCGCCGACAATCCGGCTGGCCCTGCACCCACTATTGCAACATGTTTGCCGGTATTTTGTTTCGGAGCAGAAAATTGAATATTTTGCGCCAGCGCCCAATCACCCACATATTGTTCGATGGAATTAATGCCAACAAAATCTTCGATGGCTGTGCGGTTGCATCCATCCTGGCAAGGTGCGGGGCAAACACGTCCCATCACTGCTGGAAAAGGGTTGGCTCGGGCCATGCGGTGAAATGCATACTCTTCCCAAGGCATACCTTCAGGTGGGGAATCCAGACCCCGGACTATGCCCAGCCAGCCACGAACATCGTGTCCGGAAGGGCAGCTACTTTGGCAAGGCGGAGTTCTATGTTCGTAAGTTGGGCAGATCGCTGAGTCGCCGAGAATGGCTTCGTCTTCCCGCCAGTTAAACTTGGTGTCGCCATCAGTATATCGCTTAAAAGTAAATTCGCTTTCAGACATCAATACTCCTCGCTCGGCACGGAATTTTGCTCAATGCTACGCACAATTGAACCCATCTTACGCAATTAATGTTATTAACGTCAATTCCAGGTCTGGGTAATTGTATTTGCTATAACACAAAGCAGTAAACCAGAGGCCGTTCCCACTTAATTTTACCGTACCTTTCAGGTACAACAGGGGAGTTAAATTAATTGAGAACAGCCCCTAAAACTATAGCCAAGAAAGCGCAGTGGAAATACTACAGGGTTCAGCTAACCGGCAAGGGCAAGAACCAGCGGTAGAGAAAATATTGCCACAATAATTTGAATGGTGATGATATTTGCCATTAGCTCAGCATTACCACCCATTTTGCGGGCAAAAATATAAGATACCGCAGCTGTTGGAACTGCGCCGGCTAATATTGCAACTGTCCGGGGCAATCCATCGACCTTAAAAATCAGACAGTAAAACGCCATTAACATGGGAACAACAGCCATTTTTAGAATGACCGCGAAAGTTATGGGCTTAACATCCGCTTTAATATCCCCTAGTCGTAGGGCGGCGCCAATACTTAACAGTGCAATTCCTAAAGCACCATTGCCAATTAAATTGAGCATATCTAAAATGGCATGGGGTATAGAAAATCCACTCGATTTAATAAGAACACCAACGGCAATGGCCAAAATGAACGGATTGCTTGCAAGTATTTTTATAATGGATATTATTGTAGGGCGGGGTCCGGTTGCACAAACAGACATGACCAGAATACTCGCAATATTTGAAGTGGGGGTTATCGCGGCTGTAGCCAATGCGGCAAGTCCCAAACCAGGCTCACCGAAAAGTGCAGGAATAATAGCCAAGCCAATAAAAGTATGCCAACGGCCAGCACCCTGAAAGACACTGGTCCATGCGGGTACGTCTATATTTAATAATATCTGTGTGGGTTTTCTAAAAATGAACATTAAAACCTGAATAGTCAGCATGGCGCAAATCATCGCCGCAAGCATTCGCAGCACAGGCAAATCGCTAAAATCCGCAGTTATCATTGACTTTGCAATTATCGCCGGGAACAGCACATAGAAAGCCAACTGATCTATGCCCTGCCAGTGCTCATCACTAATCAGTCCGGATTTTCCCAGCATCACGCCGAGCAGGATAGTGAGAAATACAGGCAATAAGGCGACAAAAGCGAAATCCACTAAAGCGCTCCTGCATAGGTTTTGGCTAACCACAAAACCAATGGAATAGTCATAAAAGACAGCACAGTTTGAACCGTTGATATGGCGGCATAGAGTTGCGCATCACCACCCATTTTCTTTGCCAGCAGATATCCATTCATTGCCGTTGGCACCGCCGCGCAAATCATTAGAATGGAAAAGGCGAGTGAACTGACTTCAAAAAAAATGGCCCATCCTGCCATAATAATGGGAGTGGCCACTAGCTTACCAATGAGTCCCACCCATAATTCCCGAGAAGGTTTGAGTGCTGCCCGCATGCTCAAACCAGCACCTATAGCCAATAGTGATGTACCTAAAGCAGCCCGACCCAGTAAATCCAGAATCGTCATGATGGGTTCATATACAGGTATCTTTATTAGGTTAATTGACAAGCCTGTTATCACACCCCATATAATCGGATTTGTGAGAAGGGTTTTAAGCACCTGCCAGAGATCAATACGCTGATGCGAAGAAAATGCCAGCAGCACAAGAATACTGCTGATTTGCAGAATGGGCACTAATACGGCCAGGGCTACGGCAATAAGGGCGCCGCCGTCACTACTATAAAGCTTTAATACAATTGCCAGTGCGATGAAACCGTGCCAGCGGGTCGTGGTTTGAAAAATGGTGGAGAACTGACTTCTTTTGGTTCCCCAGTTTTTTTTTAACAGTGGCCAGAGGGCTAGTGCTAAGGTGCCAACACTGGTAATTGTTGCCAGTAACGTGAAGGTAAAGGGTCCAAGCTCTATCGATGCCAAATCCGCCTTAATCAAGGTTTCAGCGAGAAGGGCAGGAAAGAACAGCCAAAAACACAGCTCTTCAATGATGCGCCAGTGTTCGCCCGGAACGAAATTGCATTTACGCAAGGCAAAGCCCAGCATAATAATTGCGAAAATAGGTAAGATACTTTCAAAGACCAATGTCATAGAAAGTAGTCAGTGACTTGTGAATCCGTCTGATTAAGTCATTCAAACGTAGTGCCTGCGGGAGCGAATAAAAATGTTTGCGCCGAGATATAAGTACTCCATCAAAACTACGTTGTTGGAGTACTAGCCATTTGCCGGTTGAGTTATTTTTCTTGCAGGCTTGCAACCCAAACTTCCAGTACTTGATCATTTGATAGGAGTGCAGACCAGTTTTTTCCGTATGACCATATTACCTGTGTTCCAAATTTATAGGTGCTCTGAGGAGAGCCGCAACATTCAATTAAATCGTCTTTATTATTAAGTGCCGTGTTTTTTAGTGTACCCAGCGATAACGTGTAATCTAGTGCAAGGTAGGAGTCCCCATTTTCAGCGATGTAAACATCGATTGGAATTGGGCCAAATTCGCGATGATGGCGCTGCCATTTCGCCAGCATTGGTTTTACCTGTTTGCTATCAATATCACCACCCAACAGCTGTCTTGTATTGGGTGTTAAGCTGGGTTGAGGTTGTGATTTTACACTATTGCAGTTTGCTTGAGAGCTTGTGTTTGAGTGAGTGCATGCCTCTTGTCTGTAGCGTTCAGGGATATTCGTATTATCAGCGATTAAAGAATGCCATATTCCTTCAGCGATTTTATGTCTTCCCCTTTCTTCAAGCAGGCGTGCAAAGTTATAGGTTGCGCTTTTAACACCCTTCGCGGAGAGGTCTTGCAAAATGTTTGTGGCGGTAGGCCACATGTCGATATCTTTTTCCTGCTCATAGAGAATCAGCGCTCTGAGTTGCTGCACTGATGATGAGTCAGGGGAGATACTTCTGGCCTCTTCAACCACTGCGCGTGCTTTAAAAAATTCACCATAATAAAAATAAGCTGTGGCCAGATTGATACGGCTGTTTATGTTCCTGGGCTGAACATTTGTCGCTTGTTGCAAATATTTAATCGCACGCTGCAAATTTAGTTTCACGGGTTTTGCGGTCTTATTTGCGTCTAAACCACGATGGGCCAATAGCGGGGGAATATTCTCCAATATGGCGGGTAACCAGTATTTATTTCGAGAGTGCTCAGGCATGTATTTGTAGGCTAACTGAAGATGAGCATATCCCAGATTATTCAGGACTTCATGAGCTGGGAAAGATCGCTGAAACTCTTTAAAAAAGTAAATAGCGTCTTCATATTGACCAAAATGAGCAAGTTTGACACCGTACATGAAAAAATCTGTTTTAGTCGATATGGCCTTGAAACGGTTCCGCAAAAATGAGGTTCTTTCAGTTGGACCAAGATGCAGCTTATCGCCAAGGGTACGGGTTTGTGTAACCCAATAGCGTAAAAAATCCGTTTTTTCCTTAGCATCAGAAATTAATAAATCTGTTCTAAAACCAGCGAGGGACGCGAATAGAAACCCGGCATCATCAGCCTGTAATTCCTTACGCTTTACAACGTTTTGCCATTCCTCAGTTTTACCGTTTAGCTGTATGCCGGCTGCGGCCCGAATTAAATCACGGGCCGATTCAAGTGCTTCCTGGTTATCACTGCCCGAGAGTGTAAGGTAAATTTGTTGATGCCAAAAATCATTAGCTGTCAAATGTGCGAGCTCATGGCCTAAGACAAAAGCAAGTCTGGCGTCCCCCGCATCCTCTGGCACACCGTTGTAGCAAATATCCAAAGCGGCTTTACTAAGTACTATTATGCCTTCAGCCAACGCAATTGCCCAGGGCGAGCCGGTACTGTTGATGATTCTTAAGCCGGGTGTCAGTCCCAGGGGGGTGTCCGTTACACTCATTACCCGATCAAAAATTTGTTCAGCTCTGGCGATTAACGCCGATTCTGCCGGGTCAGCCAGACCAAACATTTCTACATAGTAGCTGCTTTGTGCTTTGATGGGCGTTACATCGCTGCCGGCTTGTGACAAGGAAGTCGCGGTCAGCATAATAATGGTAAAAATCGTTTTTAAAATCCTCATATGCTTGCATTCTCATGTTGGCAGTTCGCATATTGCCATCCGTTGGCAGTAAGGTCGTATACATTAAAAAAATCAATATTCAAAGCTAATATGGCAACGAATGATAAACAACCGTGTTTCTCATTCAGCTGTCACCATGTAGGGGTCTTACAGCAATAACGTTAAAAAAAACCTTTAATCAATGAAAGGTGATGGTGTAATTGTCGAGTGCTGGTTAAATCATTGACGGATTGAGCGCTATGAATTTGATTGAGTACATTGTTAATTTCAGTTGGAAAGGGTTCATACTGCCGAGGCGCGTTGTCTAGTAAGGTTTGTATCAGGCTGAAGTCATTTTCGGAAATGGCCACATCACTGGCTAAAATTGAACTCTCTATCCATCGACCCAGCTGGTAATGGCGCAATTCCGATTGAGTCAGGTTCAGGCGGGTTACCGTTTCACTTAATCCTTTTCTGAACTCCTCAATAGTAAAATCAGCAGGGGTTGAAAGATCAAGCACTTCTGTAACTAACAACGGATTTTTGTCAGCAAACAGGCGCGAGAAGTCGTTGATCAGATTATCGACCTTCTGTTTTTGGCTGGATGCCCGGTATACAGGCAAATCAATTGAATACACACCCAATATAAAGGCTTCTGCTTCAGGCTTATAAGATCCACTGAATGAGAAACCAACTGACCCGTAGGCGCTGACAGTTTCTGCTTGAAGTTCGCCCGACTGGATGATTTTATTCAAAGCAAGATTGATAACCTCTTCTGGTTGAGTTGAAGGCGTGTTTTTAAAAAACAATACGGTTGATAGTGTTAGCACTAACATTGCTGCAATGGCCAGCATCTGTTTGCTGAATAGTGATTTGTTATGCCCTTCTTTTTGTGTATGGCTCGCCGTGGAAATAAACGGTACAACATTGTTTTTGCTTGTCTGTGTCTTAACGATGGACTCGGTAATCGGGTTATCGATCCGGCTTAAGACTGACTGAATGTTCTCCTCACGATTAACAATTCTCTGCTCTTGAAAGCATCGATAAACAGTTTCGACTCGCCCCTGCGTATTCTGACTGCCTGAGGACTCGGTCAAGGCTGTGTTTTGGGTTTCAGCAAATTCATCAAGAATTTTGCTTTGCTCACGTATACTGGCCCTTTCGCGTTTAGCATCAAATGCAGCAAGTAGAGCACTGATTCGCTGACGCTCTTTGAACGGGTTATTTTCAGTGTTCATTGCTATTAAACTCGTCGAGGCCACGGGTTAAGGATTTAAGCGCGGCACGGTAGCGTGTTTTAAGGGTATTTGCTGAGACTCCAAGCAGTTGGGAAAAATAATCCCAGGTGAACTCCTGCTTTTTGTCCAGTCTTTGCGCCTGAGTCCAGATCAGAAATAAAAGCATGTCTTGCGTTTCCAGTTCTTCAGTATCAGTACCATTAAAGGCTTTCATCAGATTATCACGGTATTTTTCAAATTTACGGTGCGCACTTTCTGCGCTGATGGCATTTAATTTTGCCAGTGTTTGCCAGTCAAGTGGTTGATTTTTTTCCCAAAATTCAGATTCGTGTTTTAATAAAAAAGTGAGTCTTTGATCAGTAGGCAGCTGAGGAATCAGCGCTGTAGTGAGGTGATTGATTTCCTCTGCAGTCGCCAGTGCCGAATCCAATTGGCCTGAATCCACAGTGGCATTGTGCTCGATGATTTCCTGCTCTTCTGCAGTGCTAGGTTCATAGATAGCCCGATCACGTACGCCTTTTCTGCGCCAAAAATCAGTGAGCAAATTGGTCGCAATGCGCATTAAAAAAGAGGGAAACTTTCCATCATCTTTATAGCTGCCGAGATTGTTGACCACCCTTAACCAAAGCTGCTGTGACAAATCAGCCGCATCGTCAGCGTTTCGCAAATGTTTTAAAAAACGATGATAAGTGGCGTCGTAATGGCGTTGAAGTAGGGTTGCAAAAACCTGTTCATCTTTATTGCTAAGATAGCGTTTTATAAGTTGTGCGTCACTTTGCTCGTCCAGCATATCTTGGCTTCCGTCATTATTGTGGTTTTGTACCATGCTATCAAAGCTGACTGACGGATGCATGTGAGCGAGCACAATTTTTGACGAAATATTCAATTCACAGGCTCGTATAGTGTAAGACCTCTGCATTGTGACTGTGTTGTGATGCATCCTCGACTACTCCGGATTGTCTTGCAGATTCCAGGCAGAAAACTCTACGCGGCGGTTTATAGCATCAAACGGGTTTGCCTGATTGAGTGGCTCCAGCTCCCCCTTGCCAATAGTTTTCAGTCTTGACCGTTCAATATAATGAACATCAGTCAGATAGGTTTGAATGGCTTTCGCCCTAAACCTGGATAAGGCCAGGTTATAGCGACTACTGCCTCTGGCGTCTGCATGTCCCTCAATAATGATACCTTTATCCTCAAGCCTGCGATACTGCATCATTTTACCCAGTGCATCGAGATAGGGCAGCGATTCGGGTGTAATTTCACTGGAGGCATAATCAAAATTAATTGCAAAACTCACGGCTGCTTTACCTTTGCTTGCAATGGCAGCCGATCGATTTGCAGGAAATAATATGGATGCCAGCGCAAAAGTTGATGGCACCTGCTCGAAGCTGGTCAATTCACCACTAACCTCTGAACCTGCCAGACTTTGCCTTACATATCCTAACAGCCAGATCACTACAAGTAATGGGATCAGATAAGTAACTGCGGTTTTCATATATCCGGATGCTCCGTATTTCGAGTTTGCACAACTGGCGAATCGCCTTCTATTTTTCATTATTAACGCCTCTAATAAGAGAAAGTTTCAGTGAGCGGTGTAAGCAAAGGTATGTTCTGGCACTTTTTCCGACGAATTTCCCGATTTTCCAAAACAATGAGCAAACTTGTGCGTTATATCTGGCAGATTTTGTAAACATCAATAGAGTTTGTGTATGGAGAACAATCTATGAAAGCACTTGTGATTTGTGGATTCAAAGTGTTTCGAGAGGCACTATGCAGTGTTTTATGTCAAATGGACGAGCAGCCCACTATCACAGAGGCGACAGATATTGAGCACGCGCTGGTACTACAAGAAGTCAATGCTTACCGACTGGATGTTGCGATTGTCAGTTTTGATATTCTCTATGATGATCTGGCACCGCTGGAGAGTCTGAAACTGAGGATGCCGCATGTGCCGATTATAATTTTCGCCAGATTTGAATCTGATTCTGAAGCGCGCCAGGCAATTGCACTGGGTGCTAGCGGTTGTATTGCGCCGGCTGATGGGTGGAAACGTGTTATGGCGGTAGTCTCACGAGTTTGCAAAGGAGAAATTGTATTAAGCAGTCCAAACAATCAATCTGATTTAGTCAATTCGGCGGATTTAGCGCAAAAAAACACAAGAGAGGAAGGCGGCGTTGACAAAATCCACCTTACTCCCCGTCAGCTTGATGTGCTTGAACTCATCAGGCGAGGACAATCCAACAAAGAAATTGCCCGTAGTCTGACCTTGGCTGAAGGCACTGTGAAAATGCATTGTGTTGCAATCTTTAGAGAACTGGGTGTTAGCAATAGAACCCAGGCAGCGGTGGTAGGTGATCATATCGCCGCTACACAACACAATCAGCCCTTTGCACATGCATTAACATAATCAGGTAAATTTACAGGGAATAACGTGTTGAACGAATCGTATGAATTACAGCCGATAGAATCACAATCTTCTGATCGCCCCGCAAGGCAAGGCATTGTCGATTTTTTCGCAAAAAACATGTCTGTATTAAATAACGAATGCGATACATATAGCTGCGTTGATGCGGTATTTCCAGTTATTGATAAAAATCAGAAACTTTGGCTAAACACCCTTGCGTTATGTGAATCAAAATTAATCTTTGAAGTAAATAGTAAGCCATTTTCTTTACTGCTTGGTAGTAACCTGGTCCAGTCGAAGAAAAATTATGCAGTCACGATGGAGCTTTCATTTGCCGGTGAGTTATGTTATCTGCAATTATCTCATTGGCCTGATCAGAGCTGCCTGGAGCAATATACAAGCCTTGATATGATAGATGATCTGCCAGGTGATCTAGTAATGGCGATAGTAAAATCTGCATATGCATGCTTTACCGATGTGGCTGAACAAGCTTGTGGTGCCAAGATACATTTACTCAATCACCAGGTGGAACAGCTTCGATTCAATAATCCAGCCTATTTATATTTCATCCTGAAGGAACCCAGTGGTTTAAACAATTGCGCAAGACTGGTTTTTGATCAGCAGCTGAGACCCTTTATAGGTGGAATGCTACCGTCAAGAACTGAAATCAATAAAATCTGGGATGAGAAAATTTCATTCAAAATCCCTTGTGAGATTGATCAGATATTTCTACTCAATAGTGAACTTAAAGAACTATCAGTAGGTGACATATTACTCATGAACAGACAATCCGGCGATGCCAATCAGGATGTGACATTGCTTGTAGGCTCGGGCCTGCGAATTCCCGCTCAATATGACACAAGAGGGTTAACCATTTTGAATAATGAAAATAAAACAGATCTGACCATGCCGGTGATTGCTGCTAAGGAATTTGATCAGCTTGAAGTTGAGCTGAGCTTTGATATTGGTGAATTGACATTATGCCTCGCCGACTTAAAAAATCTGCAACCCGGGGTCATACTGGACTTAAACCGCAAATCAGAAAGACTGGTCAGCATTCGTAACCACGGTCAGTTACTAGCAGAAGCAGAACTGGTTGAAGTTGAAGGTAGAATGGGCGCCAGAATCTCCAGGATAGTTGACTGATGGATGGTTTGCCCAATCCGGTTATCTTGCTAGGTGTATTGGCGGTATTAGGGCTTGCGCCATTTATTGCTATCATGGTGAGTTCCTATCTTAAGCTCGTCGTGGTTATGTATATACTGCGTAATGCCATAGGATTACAACAAGTGCCACCGAATTTAGCTGTCAACGGCCTTGCTATTATTTTATCTATTTACATTATGGCACCGATAGGTATGCAGGTGGTTGACGTTTACCAATCTCATGAAGTCAGCCTCAATAACCTTGAAAATCCCGAGCTACTGGAAGCCGCATTGGATAGCCTGGAGCCAATAAGGGATTTCCTGGTAAAACACTCTGATGAAATAGAACGTAGTTTTTTCGCCGAGACCAGCAAAAAAATGTGGCCAGCGGAGCTGGCTTCTGAAATAACTCACACACACTTTTTGGTATTGCTGCCTGCGTTTACGATCAGTCAGTTGAAAGCAGGATTTGAAACTGGCTTTTTGCTCTATCTACCCTTTATTACAATAGATTTGATTGTCTCAAATATATTGCTCGCAATGGGAATGATGATGGTATCTCCAATGACTATTTCCCTGCCATTTAAAATATTGCTTTTTGTATTGGTTGATGGCTGGACGCGCCTTGTTCATGGTCTTGTACTGAGTTTTCAATAACATGTCAGAATCAGAAATAATACACTACACCTATCAGGCAATGATTTTGGTTTTAATGTTATCCATGCCTGTCATTGCAACAGCAACTATCACGGGCTTGCTTGTAGGGCTATTCCAGGCGTTAACTCAAATACAAGATCAAACGCTGCCTTTTGGATTAAAACTGATTACAGTCATTGTGGCGATGGGGCTGACAGCCCGATGGATCGGAATCGAGCTGCACCGCTTTACGATAAACTTATATAATTTTATCCCTACTCTTAACTAGTGGAAGAGATACTTGCCGAATATCAGATTTGGTTTGTGTCTATAGCGCTTACCCTTCCACGCATAGTGGTTGTTTTCACTTTTCTGCCATTTTTTGCTGATAAAAGCATGCCATTAATGGTACGAAGTGGGGTTGCATTAGTATTGTCAACCGTTGTGGTTCCCGGGATTGCTGCTGAGCTTTCATTACAGGTATTAAGCGCCACTGACTATTTCTTCATTGCCCTGAAAGAAATCTTTATTGGCATCCTGATTGGTTATTTGACCGCGACCATGTTCTGGGTGCTAACTGCAGTGGGATTTTTCATTGATTCCCAGAGAGGAGCCATGAACCCTGATTTGTTCAATCCGGCGGCCGGCGGTAGTACCACCCCGCTAGGTTCGTTTTTAGTACAGGTTGGGGTGACTTTATTCTTTTCAAGTGGTGCAATCCTGATATTCCTGGGTGGTCTGTATGAAAGCTACATTACCTGGCCCGTTCTAAACTATTTTCCGTCTTTCGATTGGTCGTCGGCCGATTATTTCCTCAGCCAAATTGATCTGCTTTTCTATTTGATGTTGCTACTGGCCGGACCCATTGTAATGATTATGTTTGTTGCTGAATTTGGTGTGGCACTAGTCGGTCGGTTTGTTCCACAGATAAATATTTTTATATTGGCAATGCCTATAAAAAGCGCCATCGGATTTTTCCTGCTTGCACTCTATGTATCATTTCTCGTCAAATATATACATGTAGAACTATTCAGCTTTAGCAGAATATTTATCGAGTTAAATGAGGTGATGCGATGAGCGGTAGCAGTAGTAGCAAAACCGAAAAACCGACGGCAAAAAAGCTACGTGATGCGAGAAAGAAAGGCCAGGTTGCGAAAAGTAAAGAAGTGGTTTCTACCCTATCGCTATTTATTACGGGAATATACTTCTGGCTGGCCTGGGATTCGATCATGACAACGTTAAAAGAAATTATTCTCTTGCCTGCATTGCTTTCAAATATTGGTTTTTCACAGGCGTTAGGGATAATGTTGGATCAGATTATTGTCAGTAGCATTTATTGGATTATCATACCGTTTATCGCTATAAGCCTGCTCTCTGCAGTTTTAGGTAATATTTCGCAATTTGGATTTCTCCTGGCCATAGATCCGATTATTCCTAAATTTAGCAAAATTAATCCAACCAGTGGGTTCAAGAAAATATTTTCTAAAAAATCAGTATCTGATACAGGACTTGCATTAGTAAAAGTATTGGTCATAGGTTTGGTTGTATACTTTTTGATAAAGTCATCTTTGCCGGAGTTGATACACGACATATCAAAATGTGACGTGACCTGTAATCAGGCATTATTACAGGAGCTGGTATGGCGTTTGATAGCCTTTCTTATGCCGCTATTGATCGCAGTAACCTTGATTGATGTGATACTTCAGAAAGCCTTTTTTATCAAGGAGCAGATGATGACAAAAGAAGAGGTCAAACGTGAGCTCAAAGACAGTGAAGGTGATCCGTTGATAAAAGGTAAACGCAAGCAGGAGCACACTGATCTGGTGATGAATAGTCTGCAGGATAAGATAAAAGCATCAAAGGTTTTAATATCCGACATTGATAAAGCTATAGCGATACGCTACGAAAGAGGCGAGACACCACTTCCTGTTATTATGGCGATGGGTAGTCAAGGTATGGCACGGCAAATGGCCAAGGTGGCAAAATTGGAGAACGTCTCAATCGTCGAAAACGCCCTGGCTGTGCAGATATTGAGTGATGATGGTAAAGTGGATGAATATATACCGGATAGTTCTATTGAGTTGGTAGCGCAAATACTCAGGGGCGTATGATTTGTATAAGCCCTGGGTTCAGGAAAGTAATGTGTCGTGTAGTGAAAGGATATTGAGATGTGTCATCACTCGTTATGATTAAGATTATAGCTCGTCAAAACAATTGAATGTAGGGTTATTTTGAGGTGGAAGGATCATGCGTCCTTTTGCTGTTTGAAGTTACACATAACAGACCATAATCAAGGACAGGCATTATAAATTCACTACAGGAGACAGATTTGTCTTTTAGGGCAGCGACATTGCTCGATGAGTGAATATAGGCAATTTCGTCTCAAAATCTTTGATAACTGTGAGAACTCACCCAAATATTCGAATTACAGGCGTAGTAATCCCTTAACCCCATATTTTACCTTGATGAAAAGGGGCCTACGCGTTATGGCTTATGCAGCTGATTTAAATCGCTTGCGTTTGCTAAACCGCTTGTAGTATCTCGCCTCAAAGTGCTGGCAGTTGTGTAGCCAGTCTTCATCGGCAATCTGTAAACGTTTTATGATACCCGGCAGTTGCTCGGGTATTGAACCTCGCTTGTCAGCACGAATCGCTCGACCCGAGAAATCCAACAGCTCAAGATAGTCTTTAAAGTGAAAGCAAACTCCTGATTTGTCTTCCTTGGTTTCGTTGCCCGAGAAAGATGATAGGGATTTGATTGGAATGGGTGTGTTGCTAAGAAAATACTCGCCATTACCACCATGAGCGATGTATGACTTTATAGCGTCAGTGAGATTGAATCGGGGAGTGATGCGCTCTTTGATGCTGGTGTATTCACTGGATTCTGGTGTTGTTGCCAGAGCGGCCCGAACAGGATTCAGATCCACGTAAACCATGCAGGTCAATAAGGCTTCCTCGGTAAGCAACGCCTGTGATTTAAACCGGGCCTCCCAAAAGTGCCCGGTACAGTTGTCCTCCTTGTTGGCTTGACGGGCAATGGGTTCATTTAAGCATTTCATAAACCAGCTTAGATCAGACAAGCGTTTTCGCCATAAGCAAACTAAATCATCGATGCTGTCCATTTCTGCTTTTGTTAGTAATTCACCACGCTGCTGACGTTGGATCAAGAGTGGGCCTTTATAGAGGGAAAGCCAGCGGTGGATCACATCGTTGGCACTCCACGCCTGACTTTCTTCAGGTGTGAGTTTTAAAGCGATGTGGAAGTGATTGCTGAGAATGGCGTAGGAACAAATTTCAATAGCAAACAACGATGATAATAAGCGAAGTCGATCTTCGATCCATCGCCGTCGATGTTCAAAGCTCTTTTGGGTCAGCGGGTCATTGCCGCACAAATAGGCGCGTCTGACACAGCGGGAAACAACGTGGTAATAGGGTGTATCGTCAATAGAGATCTGTTGATTTCTAGGTATTGTCATTAGGTTCATCCGTGAACTTGCTGTTGTGTTATTGCGTTGAGTGGTTGTGATGCTAAAGAAAATCGACCAGATTGTCAAAAAATAGTGCCTGTCTGTGTTCCGTTAGTCTGTGTTCCGTTGGTGTTTTAAAGAATGATTTATCAAGGTGGGGTTTATTAGTCGTTTACAGTTTGGTAATGGAGCTGATTTTCCTGATTCCTCCGGAATGCTTGAAGGTAGGGGTAAGAAAAGGAGGCATTTGAAGATTGTTGAAAAAAAGACATCGACACTAAGAATGTTGATATTTTTGTGGTTGAGGCTGTGAATGTCCAAACAAGTTGGTGAACAAGTTAAATGACGTCCTTGACGTTATAACGTTATAGCGCTATTCTTCGTGCAAACGAGGCATAGTCTAATGAGTGAATTATCAAAAAGATCTACTGTTTACTTTGAAGCAGAAATACATCAGGCATTAAGAATTAAAGCTGCAACCACTCACCAATCTGTATCAGAAGTGGTAAACGAAGCAGTGCGCGTTGCCTTACGAGAAGATCAAGAAGATTTAGAAGCATTTACACAAAGAGCTGGTGAGGCAACTTTAAGCTACGAGGAGCTGCTAGAGGATTTAAAATCACATGGCAAAATATAGCCTTGTATTTAAAAAATCTGTAGCAAAAGACCTTCGGAATATTCAAAAAAAAGATATAAAGTGCATTTTAAAATGCATAGAACTGCTCTGCACTGACCCGAGGGCAGAGGGTTGTATCAAACTTTCAGGGCAAGAGCGTTATCGTGTAAGGCAAGGTGTGTATCGTATTATTTACGAAATTCAAGAAACAGAACTTATTGTTATGGTTGTAAAAGTTGCTCACAGAAGTGTTGTATACAAAAATAGCTAACGAATAAGATACTGTCTTAAAAATCAACTCTAATTTTGGTATTCAAGCATTTTTTTGCGCAACGGCGTGGTACAGGTAGAAGTGGCGATGATCATAAACGATGGTAAGGGGCAAGCCATGTGCTTGCCTTTTATCTTTAGATAGCAAGGATCAAAGGCTTTACCAGACTTTAACACCCCGTAAGCTCGAAGTTAAGGCACGCTAATAGAAAACATCTTCAGGGGTCTAGTGTAGGTCGTGAAATCTACACCGTCTGCAAACTAATCCTGCATTTCTTGTTTCTTCAAAAACTTAACCCAGACCGACCTTTGTTGGATTTCTCTGCTCATAACCGCCAATTATAGTGAAAGGATGTCTATGAACTACACACTTCACCGACGACCATACAAATAATCCACATCTGTGCCTTTCTTGGATAGAACAATTTTCCCCGGTGAAATGGACTTTATTAAGTAGCCGTTATCCAGGAATGCACCTTCAATATACTTATTACCTTTTTTCGTAATCAAATAGGCAGTAGTACCGATACTTACAGATCGAAGGGCAAGCTTGATGGATAATTTTTTTGTTTTTATATCACTTTCAAGTGGCGGTTCTTCGCCATATTTTTCCTGAAATGTTGAATGAACAATTTTCCAGTTTTCCATCTGAATACCATTAAGTGTGCCTTCAATTTTTAATATACCTCCAGTAGAAAGTACACTAAGCTTTTTCTGTAAACCCAGTTTCTTGATCTCATTTTGTAAAAAATCCAGACGTTGTTCCAATGTTTCCACTGCAGAATAATCAATATTCTTAACACCAGGAATGTCATAACGCAGTGTATCTACAATTGATTGCCGGGATGACTTGTCATCGACGAAACCCTTTAGTATCATTTCCCCTGCATTTTTTTTGGAGGCGCTAACCTGTAGTCTGTCGTACCCCAGTGCTCTTAATACACGTTTGGTATTATCTTTCAGATCGTCTATGGCATGTACACGATTGATAGCGGCAACCCCTGATTTGCGCAGTTTTTCTTCCAATTGTTTTACGGTTTTTGACTGCTGAACAAATCCGCTGAGTCGAATGGTGTTATTCGGTTGTTTAATCAATTGCAGCTTATACAGATTCATTTCGTCCAGAACAGCCTGTATTTTTTGTTCTGCAGATACAATAGGAGAGCGCTCGGAAAAAAAGTCTCCTACAAATAAAACCAAAGCGACTACAAGCAGACTGGGTATCACGATGCGGGAATAAGGGATAAGAGCGAATATTGAACGTGAGTGACTTCCATCGGCGCTTAAAGAAGATTCGGCTGCCTTCTTTTTTATCTTAGGCAGTTCAATTTTGTCAGGCCAGATAACATCTGATGGTGCCAAGGCAAAATGGGTATCACCAATGGTGATTACATCAAAATTGTCAACGATGCCTCCGCCTTGCGATACGGGCTTTCCCTTAAGGTATACGGGTAAAACAAACGGACGAATCGCAAGGCCCGAATCAGAAAGAATAATTCTCAAATGTTTTTCAGCCAGAGACTCGTCATTAAACACCAGATCGTTGCTTTCATGAGAACCAATATTGTAGTTGCCTTCATTAAGCTGGAGTTCTGCTCCACAATTGAGACCCGAAAGAATTTTAAGTACAAATTTATTCATAATCCGTTCATCATTTAAAGTTTACTGCTATCGTGCAGTCCGTTTATATCCACTCTCTGGGAAGACACACGAGATTAATTGAGTACTGAGGTTTTTACAGGGTCAATTGACGGCGACTTTTCATAAGTCGTGCGCCGAGACATTTTTTGTGTTTTAGAGACACGCTTGCTATCGATACGTGTTTTTTTTTGTCCAGGTCTTTTTGTGCTGAATCGGATAATGCCATCCTTGTCTTTCCAGCGATAGACAGTCGGCTTTTGTGCAATCACACGTTTTCTGGGTTTGTGAACTTTGATATCAAGTACAGCTGACATTTCCAGTACCATTGAAATAAACCGTTCAGGCCCTGAAAAATAAACCAATTGATCATTTTTGGCTTTTCGCCAGGAGAACCTCGAATCCAGAATGCCCAGTTTTTCCAACTCGGCTGAAAAATCAGACACCGATATGTGCTTAAGTCGGACAGTGCCTGTATGAATTTCACCCATTGAATAGACATAGAGCATTTGTCCATCGTAGTACCATGTCAAATGGTAGGCGCTCATTAGATGATTGAAAAATTCTTTTGGTTGCATATAACGAAAGTCCAGATTGACTTCACTTTTTATTTTTTGGCTAACGACAACCGGAACATCCTGACTGGTCATAAGTGCTGAAATGACTTCACTTAACGCCTCATTATCCGAAAAATGAGAATAGGGAACTGCGTTCCATGGCACTTGTAGGGCATATACCGGATTGTTGATTATCATTAGTGAAGCAATCAGAGTCACGGGCAGTAATTGTCTGAAACAAGTGTGAAGATGTAGAACGCTAAACTGAATATTACACATTAATCACTTCTCTGCTAACCGCTTGCTGTTACATTCCATGGAATAAAGAAGATCATGATCAAGCCGTTGTTAATTCTCTCAATTACAATAACGCTTGATGTAGTGTAAAGTTTTAGCCGATACGCTTGGCTTGAATTGGATAAAATTTATTGTGTTTTCTACTATAGTAGTCCAATCGATATAGGCCATTCGATAGTAGTCAAAGACTGCTTATTCTGATACTGTTGAGTATGTTATATCTGCGCCACTGGTAAACAATGGCTATGCAATATTACCGTAACTGAATAGATTGGCTTTGTGCAGAGGTGGATAACTATGGACATTCGAGATACTGCAAAAACTGCAGTTGTTAGTGGTAATCGAGCCAATTTCGATTATTCATATAATCGTGGAGCTAACGAGCATACCTTGGTAGATAAGGCTTCGCAGTCGGTAACAACCTTGAGCGATGTAGAACAGATTAAATTTGACGATGGCTGTTATAAGTGCCTTAACAGTCTTTTTGGTGGTCTTTATAAAGAAGGTGGGGTTGCTGCAATGACGGAACAGTTGACCAGAGATATACGCTAGCAATTTGTTAGAATATTAAAAAGCAAGCAAGGTTATTCTCCTGATTTTACGTCGAATGTGTGCCAGGATTATTCAATGTGTTGTCCCTTGTAACAGAAATTCCCGGATATGGGTTTGACTAAGCCAGGAATTAAATTATTTATTGCTTATGTAGCCAGGTCGTTGCATTGCTATCTTCCACTTCCACTTCTTCCTTGTATTCTTTGTCTTCCTGATAAGCGGCAACCTTGTCATTATAAAATTGTTCCATTTTTTCGGTTTTAGCACAAGCCTTATTATAAATGCAACGTTGCTGATTGACTTTTACCAGCATCTGTTTTTCTGCGTTCACACCGTTCTCAAGTTGCCGCTCCTGTGTTTTTTGTTTTTTGTCAAGATCATTAAGTTTGGCCTGGTATTGCAGTATATTTTTTATCGATAGCAGGCTTTCAGGTTGTGCCAGATCAGAGATAAGCTGATTTTGTTGTTGCTTTTTATCAAGTAGAAACATCTTCAATTTCTCTTCGAGCTTAAGTTTCTTCTCTTTTGACTGCTCATAATTCAAACGACGTTGTGTCAATTCCCGAGCGCAGTTATTTTGACGAAAACGCGTAAGTTCCAGCAATTGAGTGACTCGAACCAAAACCTCTTTCATTCGCCGACTATTTCAATAAGTTGTTGTAGGCTCTCATCAAATGTAGATGGCGCGTTTTTCATTTGCTTTAATAGTCCAGTAATTATTTCATGTTTGTCCAATGCTTCATCCGCTTGTGTGTCTTGCCCGCGTTTGTATTCACCCACCCTTACCAGAAGCTCTATTTCCTGATATTTTGCCATTAACTCTCTGACCCGTGATGCCGCGTGCAAGTGCTCTGGAGACGCGACGGCCGTCATTACCCTGCTTAAACTCGAAGCGACATCAATAGGCGGATAATGATTGGCTGCAGCCAGTTTACGCGAAAGAATAATATGACCATCAAGTATGGAGCGTGTCTCGTCTGCAACCGGCTCATTCATATCATCGCCTTCAACAAGTACGGTATAAAAAGCAGTAATAGAGCCTCGATCAGAATTACCTGTGCGTTCAAGCAGTTGCGGAAGCGTTGAAAATACGGAGGGTGGAAAACCGCGGCGTGTAGGCGCCTCGCCAGCGGCCAGACCTATCTCACGCTGTGCCCGGGCAAATCGCGTGATGGAATCCATCAATAACAGCACACGTTTTCCCTGATTACGAAAGTACTCAGAAATTGTTGTGGCGACAAAAGCGGCTTTGGCGCGTTCCCCGGCTGGTCTGTCAGATGTAGCGACAACAACAACGGCCCGTCGCATGCCTTCGGGGCCGAGCTGCTCTTCAATAAACTCGCGTACTTCTCTGCCGCGCTCGCCGATAAGGGCAACCACTGTGACATCAACATCAGCGTTTTTTTGCAACATGCCCATCAGTGTACTTTTCCCTGTGCCGGCAGCAGCAAATATGCCAATACGTTGCCCTTCTCCAACTGTACACAGGGTATCAATTGCTTTGACCCCGACACTCAGTGGCTTGCTTATGAGATTTCGCTTTAGCGGATCGGGCGGATCAGCATGAGCCGGATAATAGTCGCTGGGTCGCAGTGGACCTTTCTCGTCTGTATCAAGTGCCTGGCCCATGCCATTAATAATTCGCCCTAACAGACCTTCACCTACCGGGATTTTCTGAATAGTACCCGTAGCCGTAACCACGGTTTGCGCAGATATGCCGGTGAGATTTCCCATGGGGGTCAAAATGGCCGTATCGCCATCAAAACCAACTACTTCTGCATAAAGTGGCTTTTCCTCATTTTCACTACCCAGCAGGCATATCTCGCCAATGCCTGCTTGCGGGACAATAGCCCGAATTACCGTCCCCGTCACCTGGGTCACCCGGCCCTTTAGGGTTATTGGTGAGAAGTCATCAATGGCGAATTTTAAGCGTGTGCCTATATCTTCGAGTTGCATAATTACTCTGTTGCAGGTTATTGCCTGACGATTGACTAAACTTCAGGTGGACTAAGTTGTATTTTTCCTATGGGCTGTACCGAAACCTCCGGTGTAAGCTCATCATAGGACAATACCGGGATGTCACTCAGATCAAGTTCTATGAGTTTTTTCAAATGTCGCCTGATATCCAGGGCAGTGACGATGACAGGTTTTACTGCCTGATCGGCGATATCTGTTATCTGGCTGCGAATGGATTCGATCAAGGCTTTACTTTCCTCTGGTTGCAGTGACAAAAACATACCATTGGGTGTTTGCCGTATGCTGTTGCGTAGAGTTTCCTCGGTTTGCGGATCAACCAGATAAGCCGGAATAACATTCTCTTCACCAGCAAAGGAATGACTGATATGTCGTTTAAGATGTATTCTCACATGCTCTGAAAGCTGTACCGGATCTTCAATTTTCTGGCCCCATTCAACCAGTGCTTCAAGAATGGAGCGAAGGTCACGAATGGGAATGCCCTCGGCCATCAGGTAACGTAGAATCTCGGCTATTTTGTTCAGTGGAACGGCGCGCTGCGCCTCTTTTACCAGCTCACCAAAACGAGGTTCCATTTCATTTAACAGCTGATGTGTTTCCTGAATGCCAACAAACTGATCGGCATTGGTACGAAGCACATAACTTAACTGGTGGCTCAATATTTCCGGACCTGTTCGTGCAGTAAGCCCTGCTGCCCGGACTTCGTTGATATACGTTGCATCGACCCATAAAGCGGGCACGTCGGGTAGAAATCCTTCGGCCGGCTCGAAGGGGATGTTTCTTTCGTTCAGGATCTGTGTATCAGGGGTAACCAGGATTTGTCCGTCTCGCACCTCACCTTTTCCTACTGGGATATTTTGTAACCGGGTGACAAAATGGCTGTGACTGTCTTTAATAATAAAGCGTAAATGCACACCCGGAAATGGAATGCCCAGATCCTCCAGCAATGCATGCCTTACTTTGGCAAATTCCTGATTGAGTAAAGACGGTGTGAGTACACTCTTGGCCGATTCGGGCAATTCAATGATCAGCGGAATATTGGGTGCCAGTTCATTTTCAGCATCGGGCAGCTGGATAGCCTTACCCAGCCCACCGCTTGGGGCCAAAGTTGGGAAAGAATCGAGAAATTGACTGTCGGTCGCTTTATCTCTGACATACAGCGCGTAACCAAGCAGGCTGATCATGACGCCCAGTATAATAAACACAGGCGCTGGAAAACCCGGTATTGCAGCAAAACCAAACATCAGTACGGCGCCTACCATAATCGCTTTTGGTTGATCGATTATCTGAGCGCCGATATCGGCACCCAGGTTCTCAGCATCATCACTGGCGACGCGAGTAACAATCATACCGGAGGTGATGGATATAAATAGTGCTGGTATCTGAGCCACCAGGCCATCACCAACTGTGAGCAATGAATAGACCTCCATCGCATCGCCTGCGCTCATTCCTTGCTGAAATGTACCAATAGATACGCCTCCCAGTATATTGACAATGATAATGAGCAAGCCTGCGATGGCATCACCTTTAACAAACTTCATCGCGCCGTCCATTGCGCCGTACATCTGACTCTCCTTTTGCAGAAGGCTGCGCATTTTTCTGGCCTGAGTCATGGTGATCACACCTGAGCGAAGATCACTATCGATACTCATTTGCCTGCCGGGCATGCCATCAAGCGAAAATCTGGCGCTCACCTCAGCGACCCGCTCAGATCCCTTGGTGATAACAATAAACTGGACCAGGGTGATGATTAAAAAAACCACTAAACCCACAACCATATTGCCGCCGACTACAAATTCACCAAAAGTGTAAACGATGGAACCCGCATCTGCCTGTAGCAAAATTAAGCGGGTTGTGCTAATTGACAATGCAAGCCGGAATAGCGTGCTCAGTAGCAACACAGTCGGAAAAGATGAAAAAGCAACGGGCGTTTTAATATAAATTGCAACCATTAACAAAACCACTGAACCACCGAGATTGAGCGCGATCAATATGTCAATGAGTAAGGTTGGCATGGGCAGAATCATCATAAAAATGATGCCTACCAGAAGAATGGCCAATGCAATATCTGCGCGATTGGTTAATGAGATTAACGTATCCTGCATTTTGCTTGTAGCCATGAATATTGTGTCCGTCTTGAATCTTGTTACAAAAATGAATGCGCAGCTTGATTTTATTAACGGTTGAATGGAGGGGGAGTTTGTTTTTATAAGGTTTTTTTTTGCAATGGTTATTAAGGTTAGAAAATATCAATAATTTCATGCAATTATAGCCAAGTTCCATCAAGCTATTTAATCATTGTGAGCGCATCTGGTTCTTTGCGCTACTAACTTTCGATAGTGGTCGTCTGCTCTATAGATCAAGTGCCCGTTCGCTGTTAGGTTACATCATGGAATCTAAAACAAGCACAGTTGTCAGATTGTGACTTTAATACATTGTGTATGGATAAGTGCTTGTCAATTTTAAAGTGATACCTACCAATGTCTCAGTAAGGTTACATAAACCATGTAATCCCTGTAGGTAGATTCGTCAGGCGTTTGTTTGCTTACTTTCATCCTGAGATGGCGGCCTCTTTGATTGACATATTTGACAACTAGTGCCCAGTGTATTTTTTATGAAACACTACCCTGATGATTGAATGTTTGACTAAAACAGGAGTTATACATCATGGCAACAGCAAAAGCGGCACCTGCATCAAAACCAGCACCCGCATCAAAACCAGCACCGACGCCAAAGGCCCCTGCGAGCAAACCCAGCCAAAACCAATTTAAAAAAGCGATGGGTCCTCCTGCCGGAGGGCAAAGCAAAAAAAGTAGTGGCAATGGATTGTCAAATCCAACACAGAAAAAGATGAATACGCCCGTTAGCAGTAATGCAACGCAGAAAAAACCGAATACGCAGAATGCAACCAACCCGCTGCAAAATAGATCTACCAGCCCAGTAGAGAAGAAGACTACTTCGACAGGAAGTAATAATAACGAAAACAACAAGGCAAATGTACAGGAAGAAGCAATCAAGCGGGCTCGGATTAAAAAAACTATTAGTGAGCAGGACGACAAAAGAATAGAGGATGAAAAGTTTGATTACGACCGGGTCGTGGAAGAAAAGGAGATTCAAAAAAAACAGGTTGCCAAAAAGAGCAATCAGATTCAAGCGGAAAAAGTAATTGAAGCAGCGAGGGCTGTGCAGAAAAAGATAGTGAAACGTAATGCTAATTTGAGATCGGTCGCTAATCAGAATACCTCAAAACGCTTAAGCGCTGAATTGGAAGCTAGATTAAGCACTACACTAGCTAAGATTGATCTTGCAGATTTAGGTGCCAAAAAGGTCCCGCTGCCAGAGCGCAAACCAGAGAGCCAGGTGCCGCTGTCAGAGCGCAAACCAGAGAGCCAGGTGCCGCTGCCAGAGCGCAAACCAGAGAGCCAAGTGCCGTTGCCAGAGCGCAAACCAGAGAGCCAGGTGCCGCTGCCAGAGCGCAAACCAGAGAGCCAGGTGCCGTTGCCAGAGCGCAAGCCCGAGACAAAAACCAACCTGCCAGAATCTCAACCACCACAGAGCAAACAGAAAGACGATAAAGCAGAAAAGAAAAGGGCATTTGATCAACATTACGGTGATAAAAAGAAAGATACAAAGGTAAATGGAGGGAAAGATGAAACTGCCTTTGAGCAGTCACCCTTATATCAACAATTACGCAGATCTCTGGAAGGAATGAAAGGTGCCTTGCCACAAAATATTGTAGTTGGTATGAGGTGGGCCTCTCAGCCATCAAAGCGTGATCGTCTTAGTGCAGAGAAACAAATAAAACAAATTGAAGCTAAATTGAAGCGCCCTCTCACGCCTCAAGAGCGTAAACAATTTGCTGCTAAAGGACGGGGCAGACTTGCAGCAATACTGGTTCCTGCCAAGCAACTTTATAATGCAATGCAGAGTCAGGCTGAAGGAAGAGTGGAACGAATAAAAGCAGCACTTCGCAAGAGCACACTATTTATTGCGAATCGCAAACTGCCAACTGAATACCAGGGATCAGTCGCTAAAATTCGTACAGCTGTTCAGTCGAGGAAAGATCTGGAAATAAGACTTGATAGAATGGATGACAAACTAGCTGACAGGAGTAACTACAGAACACGTAAGGGTCGGCGTAATATGAGAGCTATGAAGCGTTTAAGAACGCGAAGCCAAAGACGTTATGCCGATCTGAAAACAAAGATTAAAAGGCTTAGAGCCGAAGAAGTAGATCCGGCAAGAAAGCAGGCACTAGATGCTGCTGGCATAACACCAAAAGCTAAAGGGGGCCATAACAAGGCGCATGAAGATGCAACCCGTTTATCGCCAAAAGGTCCGCATGTTGCTGCGATCAATTTTGATGGTGATTACTCCTACGGTCACGCGGTTGATTTAGATGAAGTAAACATTAAAAACAAAACAAAAATAGCAGCCGCTGGCAGGAAGATAGCAGACATTGGCAGGAAATTCTTTAGACGAAAAAAATCTTCTGGAGATATCACTCCCAGAACAACTATGTTCGCAAACTACCGATGGGGTTCAAATGTGAGTAATCCCACTAAATTAAATGCACTGGTAAGCTACGGAATATTTAGAGACTCAAAAAGAACTATCGCCGGAAATAAGGACAGGTTTGTGCAATTCATGAAAGACACAGTAGGTGAGAGATTCAAAAAACTTGCAAAAAAGAAGGCCGTACATGAAATGACCCAGAAACTAAGACTTGCGAAGGGTAAGGCCAAACGATTTGTCAAGAAAATAACAGTACCTGTAGCCAAGTGGGTAGGTAAAAAAGGCGCTGCATTTTCTGCGGGGCCATACGTTGGAGCTGCCAGTCTTGTTGCTGATGCTGCTGCTGTTGGCAATTTCATCTATCGCAAAGTTGCGCCCAAAAGTTGGCAGGATAATATCGATAACTTTCTATATAAGAATGTTGGAAAGCCAGTTTCCAAAGTTTGGAATAGCACGGTAAATAAAGCAAGTAGCGCATACGAAAATTCAAAATACCTTAAGCCCGGTGTCGATAAAGCATACAATGACTTTCTTAAACCTGCATGGAACTGGACAAAAAATAAAGCAGCAAACACTTGGAGTCGCACAAAATCCGGGGTGGCACGTACCTGGAATAATACAACCAGGCGTGTGGCTAACAGCACTGTAGGCAGAGCGTTTAGGCGCTTGGGGCATGTCATCCATCGTAATGTAACAAATCCGCTTTACAAACATGCGGGCAAGCCCGCTCTAAACTGGGGTGTGGAAAAAGCAGCCTCCGCATGGAATTATGCAACTGGCAATACGCTGGGGGATCTTAGCAACGCAATCCCGATTTATGGACTGGCTAATGGCCATAAGGCTGTAGACTATGTGGATACTCAGTGATGGATATGAGGGGCAGTACATACAGTGATGGTGAAAAAATGTTTTATTCGTTTATCAGATGTATCACTCTCACCTTGCTATTATCACTAACTTTCGATAGTGGCCGTCTGTTCTATATTTTTTTCTTACGCAAGTTGCTAAAGTAACGTCCAGATTGATGCAAGACGGTCAGTTTTATTTTTACTTATAAATAGAGGAATAGAAAAATGGCTATAGACGTGAGTGGTATTTTAGGTCGTATGGAAGCATCCATGCAGCAGCAGCAAGAATTACAAGCCGGAATGCAGGATATTGCGGCACAAAAATCGTCCTCCAAAATGGAGCATGATATGGCAATGGCCGATGTGAAAACTCAGGATGCCGTATCGGCAAACCTGAATCGTGTACTTTCACAGGAAGCACAACAAATAACGCAAGCTTAGTCAAAAAAATTGCCGGAACGTTGCAATTATATTGTGAGTTTTTCGTAGTGAGCAATACGGTGAGATACGGATTAACAAAAGTGGAGATAAGATTATGTTGGGCGCAATTGTAAGTAGTGTGATAGGCGGTGCGCTTGGAGGTGCCTCGGGAGGCGGCGGTGCGAGTGGGCCGTCAGGTGGCGGTGCTAAAGGGCTGTTAGGTGGATTAGGTGAGGTTTTTTCCCCTATTATAGAGAAGATAATGGGCCAGCTGGGAGGTGGAAAAGACGAAGCCAAAGCGCAATCACAGGAAGGTGGTGATCAGAACGGTGATATTTCTAATATGGTGAAGACGCTTATTCAACGCTTAATTAATGAGATAAGCAACAAGGAATAGCACAAACCAAATTGGGCATTGTAGTAGTCAAAAAACCAGGTTTTGTTGACATGCCCAAAGAACAATAATGATGAGGAGCTGGAAATGGCAATAGATGTAGGTGGAGTGCTGGGGCGCATGGACTCGTCCCAGAAGCAACAGCAACAACTTCAAAGCGGGATGCAGAAAGTAGCATCAAAAAAATCCATGTCCAAGATGGCGCATGATATGGCCATGGCTGATATAAAAACGATTGATGCAGTGTCGGCTAACTTGAACCGCGTACTGACTACACAAGCACAGCAAATTGCACAGGCATAGTGTAGTGTTTAGTAGATATTGTATTTGGCTGGATCGTGTTACGCCCGATCCAGTCACCCTGTTTCAGTAAATTTACTCTTTCCCGGTTCAGCGGGTACTATTTGTAATACTATCTCCAGTTCTGCTCTCTGCAAAAAAATCAAATTGTCGGATGAGCGATCAATTGGAACACTGAATGATTATAATTTGTGCATTTCCGTGCTTGCATAATTATCTCTTCCATCCGCCCCTTACCTGTCACGGGTTCCTTCTTATACTAACTTTCGATAGTGGTCGTCTGCTCTATATTTTTCTTTGATTCATTTCGCTAAAGTTACTTCCAGGCTGGCAGTAAATGTTTAAAACAGGTCAGGCAATGGTTCAAAATATTAGTTACTGAAATTCAATAGTGAGGGATAAAACGATGGCGATTGATGTAAGTGGGATATTAGGCAGGATGGAAGCATCCATGCAACAACAGCAAGAACTTCAAGCCGGAATGCAGGACATTGCGGCACAGAAATCATCGTCAAAGATGGAACATGATATGGCGATGGCAGATGTCAAAACTCAGGATGCCGTATCGGCAAATTTGAATCGTGTGCTTTCTCAGGAAGCACAGCAGATAACACAAGCGTAGTCGGCATATGGCTCGTAGATCAATTTAGTTGGGGTTTCAGTTTTTCAATATGTGCGATAAGCAGACCAGGTTTTGAGAGTACGAATTAAATAAAGTGAGGAATTAATTATGTTAGGTGCAATTGTAAGTAGTGTATTAGGTGGCGCTCTGAATGGCGCAATGGGCGGCGGCGGCGGACCTGTAGCCGGTGGAGCCAAGGGCTTGTTAGGCGGCTTGGGTGGCGTTTTTTCCCCCATTTTACAAAAGATTATGGGCGGCTTTGGTGGGGCAAAGAATAAAGCACAGGCGCAGGGCCAAGACCAGGGGCAGGCAGGGGCGACAAAACAGAGCGACGTTGCTCGTGCGGTGCTGAATCTGTTGACACGTGTCATTAACGAAATGAAACAGGGCAAAAGCGGTGAAAAGGGAACAAATACTGGCGCTGCAAATAATACGCCGGTAAAAGGTGGGGTGACCAAGGGTAGTAAATCGCCAGCCCGAGGGCATGCAAATCATGCAGCTTGTTGCACACATTCAGGTGTAAAAGATAATCAACAAAATTCTGGATCAAAGCTACAGCAATCAGCGGGCAAGCTTGAAAAAACAGTGGCCGATATGGATAAACTTGCAGATGGCATGTTGGGAAAATTGCAAGGTAAGCCTGGTTTTAAAGCAGTAGAGAGTTCGATTGATCAATTAAGAGCGGGTGCCGAGCAACTTAAAGCCAATCCGTCTGATGCGAATGCCAAAAAACAATTTGCTCAATCTGCCGGTAATCTCTCCAACGCAGTAAAAGCAATGCAGGGCGATATGGATCCAGCAGCTCATAATGCACTTCAATATCAAAGTGATAAGTTAAAAAAATCAGCCAATGCGTTGCAATCAGATACAAGCAATAATCCTGAAAAACAAGCGCAGTTGTTTGATAAAGCGTCCTCAGCGGCTTCTGAAGTGAAAGATAATCTTGAGAACCTGTCACCTCAGAATCACAAAAAAGACTACCATCCACATCCTCATCACTGTCGTTCCACCCCACCCAATTGTGGCCCTAAGCCAGCGCATAATTGTCCGCCAAAACCGCACTGCGATTCTCCTGCAGAACCAGGCAAGAAAACCTGGAAAGTTAATAAAGACGGAAAGAATATAGAGCTGGACAATGGCTATAAGCTTAATTTCAGCAATAAAGACTCGGCATGGACGATTAGCGATAAAAATGGTGACAAAACCCGTATATGGGGTGATCCACATGTTAATGAAGGCAATGGCAAGGGTAATAAGCAATGGGATTTCAGCAGAGACTCCACCTTTGTATTAAAAGATGGAACCAAGATCTCGGTTAAAACAACCCCTGCAAAAAAGGGAAAGCCAACGGTTTCCAGCGCTTTAACCATTACCAAGGGTGATCAGGCGGTACAAGTGTCCGGTATCGACAAGCAGAACGTGAAGATTGGCAATGTGACGATGAATGGTCGTGAAATCGATAAGAACACGAATGATGGCGCCATTTTCCGTGAAGGTAATAATGGGGTTGATGACTGGTTTGATAAAGACGGTAAAGAGATTAAGAAAAATCAAGCAATGGGTAAACAATTGATAAATGAGATTGGGGATCAGACTGGCGCGACGACGGGTAATACAAATCCTGGCATGACTCGGCAGCCGGATCAAAACTACTCAGCTCAAGGAATGAGAATGCTTGAAATACTGATCACCAGCCTGAATCAGCTATTTTCGAAGCAAGACAAAGGTACTCAACAGGCCTGATATCTGAATTTGGACAATCAGTTTCCAAGCTGGCAAAAAGAGAGCATGCGGGGTTAATGAGTTCCTCGCAGTGAATGAAAAAACATGATCGATTTGCAGGTGTGCGCCGCAGCCGATCAAGATTTCAGGTAATTATAGGCGTGCACATTCGATTGATGTCAGAAAAATACACAGGATTTCTCCTTGTTAACAAGGTGGGATAAATAGTGTTAAAAAGCACAGGTGAAGCTCACAAATTACCTGTTTTTATACAGAGATAAAAGAGGAATAAGTTATGAAGATTGGAGCAAATGGTAATGTAAACAATGCAGCCATGTTAAAAGGCAATGCAAAGGGTAAAGGAGTTTCAGAGGCTGGGAAAAAGGCAAATTTTGATGGAGACATGATGAAAAAGGTATCTGGTCAGAACTGCTGCTGCAATAAAGGTGGCGCGCAGGGTGCTGGTGGTGCTAAGGCTGGGGGCGCCCAGGGTGCAGAAGGGGCTGACGGTGGCAAAGGAGATGTTATGAGTCAGGTAATGGAGATGTTGAAAAAAATTGTAGAGTTAATCAAAAATCAGAGTGAAGGTGGTGCTCAGGGGGCGCAGGGCGCAAAACAGGCATAGGTGTGAAGTCTGCTGGATCCAGCTAGCAGCCCGTTAGTGATCCAGCACGGCTTTTTCAGTAAGGCCGGTTTTCGAGTAGGCGGAGACTGTACAACTATTTTCACACAGGCTGCTAGCCTTTATTGTGTTTGAAGCCGGCTCTCTTAAAATTCAAAAATGAAAACTTCTTACTGCATCATGCGTTAGGTTCAGCAACTGGAGTAAAATTACCTTTATGACTCTGGCCCCTGGGTAGAACCTATCAACATCGGACGGATTTATGTTAGATCAAATCATAGAAGAAGACATCTCGCCTACAGAAAGTATTCAAGAGTCACTGCATGGCGATACAAATGGAGGCTATAAAGCAACGTTGCTCAGTGAGCTGGATGATGCATATGCGGAAATTGGTAAATATGTTAGCAGCGGGTTGGCGCCATCAGAGTATCAGATCTATAGCAAACTATTAAAAGCCGTTGCTTCGGCACGCAAGTTTATTAATGACAGCGGATGAGATATATGCTTATAGTGTAAGTTCAGTGGGGTCTGCAATCGATGCCAGCTATTTTATTGTCAATATATTCTTTCACTGAATAAACCGCAAAAAATGAGGAAATTACAATGAATGTTGAACTTAATGTTGGCGCTACTGAAGCTGCAAATACTGTACAGCAGACACAAGATACTCAGCCCCAACCCAGCGCCCAGAGTGTAGCGCGGTTGGAGCAGAGTCTTGATGCAGGCAATGATGAGGGCCTGACCGAAGAGCAAGAAGAAGCTATCGGTGAAGCGGTAACAATGTTTGGTATTACCAATATGATGGGGGCTCATGGTCGTTCAATCGAAGCGTTTGGTGAAATGAATGCTGAGGCTGAGGATATGGCGCAAAAACCCGATTGGATGCCGGAAGATGAAGAAGTCGCTGAATCCGTAGTTTAGCAGGCTGCAGATAGAAGATAACGGTAACGAATGCTTGAACTGCAATGAGTGGTGCAGGAGTACCACTGGATGAAGCAAGATAAAACCGGCATCGCAATTAATGCTGATTTTGCTCAGTTAATTATTTTATTTCGTCTTACCACAGCACTCAGCTGTGATAATTAAAACACAATCCGATTCCCCCCCCTCCCACATCTAAAACTATTGGCTCCGGGCTGCGTTAATTTTATAGAGTCAGCTTTGATGTTATAGCTTGATCAGATTAGCTTTACTCGGATTGATGAACAAACTTATCGATAGATATCTATCGAATGTATGCGGTCGGAATTGACCAAATTTATTGTTAATAATTATTGAGGAATTTAAAAATGGCGATTGATGTAGCAGGTATCTTAGGACGTATGGAGGCATCCATGCAACAGCAACAAGAGCTTCAGGTAGGAATGCAGGAGATTGCCGGTCAAAAATCATCTTCTAAAATGGAGCATGATATGGCGATGGCTGATGTTAAGACACAAGATGCGGTTTCAGCAAATCTAAATCGAGTACTGTCTCAAGAGGCTCAACAAATAACACAAGCCTAGATACAACTGTCTGGCCTGTGCCTGGAGAGGGGATATTTCTTTTCCCCTTCTCCATATTTTTAAGCGATAAATGATTTGGGAGAATATCGTGGAAGTAAGTGTGGAATTATTACAGCAGCTGTCTCAAATTGGTTACATGGCGTGCTTTCAAGGTAGTCCAGAAGCTGGCGAGGAGATTCTGGAAGCGGTCAATTTGGTTAAACCGGATCAGGCGCCCACTTTAGTCGGGCTGGCAATGGGACGGATTGCCGCCAATAAACCTGAAGAGGCTATACATATATTACGCGATCGAGTATTAAAAATTGATCCTGATCACCTGACTGCAAAGTGTTTTCTAGGGCTTGCATTGTTAGAGACAGGCAAGCACTCTGAAGGTGAAAGTTATTTAAAGGACGTTATCGCAAAAGGTGACGAGGATCAAAGATCTGTAGCTATGGCCTACCTGAGCAGTTGAGATATCACCCGGCTGACAAAATATAGAGAGGAATACATATAATGGTAGATGCAGTTTCTACATTAGTAGCGCCTAATGTTGAGTCGGGTGTTGCACCTGAATTGGTCAAAGCGCCGGTGGGTGCAGGCCAGGAAGCTATAAATAATTTTCATGTTGAATTCAATGCTAATGCCAATTTGGCGGAGCCAGCGGCTATAGATGGAAATAAGTTGCAGATATCCCATGGCGCTCAAGATGACCCATTGAAGAAAGTCTTTAAAGCGTTTGTAGAAATGGACTCTGGCTACACTAAACTGGCAGATAGCATAGAAAATCGGCCTGCCATTGATAGTTACTTGTCCCGCCATGGAATTTCAGTCAATGGTATTGTTGGCACAAGCGATGATGGAATGGGCAAACACCTTAGTAACTTTAAAGAAACCAGTAATAATCTTCCCGACAAGAATTTTGAAAGCCACCTTGATCGCATGCAAAACTCTGTTGATCAACAGCGATCTTATATGACGGCTTCTCAAGAATTTGCCCGTGATCAATCCAAATGGACGCATAAAGTGGAAATGTGGTCAACCAAGATGAAAGTTCTGACAGCGGCAGTAAAGCAAATTAATACAGGACTAAAAACATTGTTTCAATCACAGTGATTTTACAGTTTTTTGCCAGAGAGATAGAAAGCAGGCGTTCTTTGTTAAACCAAACTAGTGAGTGAGGATGCAATTATGTTGGGTATTTTAGGATCAGTGGCGGCGGGTGTTTTAGGCGGTGGTGGCTCGGGAGAGCTTGTTTTGTGTGAAATAGCAGGCTGAAAAGCACGAAGATTTAACCCGGTTTGCATATCTACACAACACAAATCTTATTCATCACTTTCAGGTCTTTTGCATTCTCTCAAAAATGAAGACCAGGCAATTTAAAATACGCGGGCGGTACAGGTATGTGTCATAACTCTGAAGACAAAAAAAACTCTAGTAAAGCAATGAGAATCCAAGTAAAGCCAATTCACTCAATTGCGAGGGCTCTCGTCTTGTTTTTGCTGATAATGCTCTCTGCCTGCAAGGTTGATCTTTACACGAAGGTCTCAGAAATCGATGCTAACGATATGCTTGCCGTCCTTATGCGTAGTGGCATTAATACAGAAAAAAAAGCTGAGAAGAAAGGCGAAAATTTTACTATCAGAGTTGAAGAGTCTGAAATTCCAGTGGCGATTGCCATACTTAAAGACCATGGTTTTCCCAGAGAGTCGTTTGCTACAGTGGGCGAGTTGTTTAAAAAAGAGGGCCTCATTTCATCACCGTTAGAAGAGCGTGTACGATTTATATATTCCTTGTCGCAAAACGTTCAGGAAACGTTATCCCGCATAGACGGGGTGGTGACGGCGAGAGTGCATATTGTATTGCCAGAGAACAATCCGTTTAGCGATGAAATCAAACCGTCTTCTGCGTCTGTATTTATCAAGTATTTACCCGCTACGCATTTAAACGAAATAAAGTCAGAAATAAAGATGATTGTAGAGCGTAGTATTGAGGGACTGAGCTATGAAAAAGTGTCTCTGGTTATGTTACCGGCCAAGGTATCTGAGCAATCTCAAGGCGTGACTCAGTGGGGGGATCTCCTGGGTTATCGAATGCCGCAGTCCTCTGCTGAATCGCTCGCTAAGTTTGTCTGGGTTGCTATTGCCGTGCTTATTGTACTATTGGCCAGTGTTGTGTATTTGGGCATGTGGATACAACGTGTAAAAAAAGCCGGCACCATCGAAAGTCTGAATTCCTCGGTATTGCCTGGAACCCTTGAGTCACGTTTTAGGAAAAATGCCAACCTGGTAAGCAGTGGACAATGACGGATATTAATATAAACAAGCTTGCTCATGGATTTGCGCAAGGCGAGGACTTACAGTTGTATTGTGAATTTAACCTTAAACTACAGTCCATTACCCACCCCAGTTGGTTAAAAGCCTTGCCCCATTCGGCACTGACCGCTCAACTTATCAATTCAGAAAAAACACAAAAAAGTATAAGTCATTATCTTTTAAAAGCGTTTGGACTAAAAAACAATTACTGCTTTGAATTTTCTGATGAGGTTCGTCGAACCGCATTGTTGTCTGGTGCCAAACTTGCGCGCTTAATTCGGTTGGCTGGTCTGGTGCATTTAAGCAGGGTAATCAGGCACACCATTCGATCTGATGAGGTGGTAAATATTCGCAATGTCCTGAGTGATGTCGATTATCAGTTTGCAATTCATCGTGCAGCATTTGTATTACCGGAATCAAAATTGCCAACATCAAATCTACAGATTACGGATTTATCAGAACAAATAAATCGTTATGGTATGTACTATTTACTGGCTTTTTTTAATGCACAGCCATCAGCTATTGTCAAAAGGGTATTGCTGAAGATTGAATATGGGTGTGCGCATTATGCCGATGAAGTACCCGCAGAGTTTAACCATGCGCTTGGAAAGTTGATGATTGAGAAGCTAAAAGGCTTTCTCGATTAGTCGCCATTCGTACGGGCGTTCTCCTTAGTACTTTCGACTATAAACGATCACAGATATCCTACTTAAGAAAATGGGAGATATTTTATGCTTCAGTGTTTAAAGCTTAATAGTGAGAAAACAGTCATATCTGACAGTACCCGGGTTATAAAGGCTACAGAATATCAAAGCTTTGTGGCGGCAAATATGTTAATAGCGCAGGCACAGAAACAGTCTGAGCAATTTGTAAAAAATGCCAGTGAGAGCGTGAAAAAAATGCGCAAAGCAGCGTATGTAGAAGGTCTTGAGCAAGGACAAAAAGAAAGCACTGAGCAGATTGTCCGACTCTCCCGGCAAGTTGATCACTATTTACTCACACTTGAGAAACAGTTGTCAGAGTTTGTAATGCAAGCGGTACAGAAAATTGTCAAAGAATTTGATGACAACACATTGGTGATGAGTGCTGTGCGAAAAGGATTGAAGCAAATGCGAGACCAAAAACAATTGACACTGCGGGTTGCACCTGAATTGGTACAAGAAACTGAACATTCAATAGCCGAGTCTATTCAGGACAATATCAAAATTGAGGTTATCGGGGACGCAAAATTAAGTGGCGGTGATTGCGTGCTCGAATCAGAGATTGGCATTGTCAATTCAAGTGTACCAGTGCAGCTACAAGCGCTGACGGCATCACTCTCAGCACAAATCAGTAAATAACCATTAACCCGGTCTCTGTCGATAGTTTGAAAGCAGAGACAGCGATATTTTCCCACCTAAGCATAGTCTCATAAATTCACGGGTATTTTAAAACTTCTGGCTTCCGCTAACGTTAATATTCTGTATGAAGTGTTAATACCCGTCTCACCGCAGACGGTCATGCAACCCGATGGTATTCCATCGTTCAACGGAATAAGTACAAATGAAGCTAATTTGCTCAGGCGTGTTATTAGCGCTGGTTCTGCTGGCAGGATGCGCAACCCCCAGGGGGCCATACGCAGATATCGAAGAGCACTTAGCCAATCGTGAGTGGATGAAAGCGGTTATTGAAGCAAGAAAACAAAGGCGGGAACACCCGGACGATATCGCTTTGAAGTCCCGTTTGATTCAACTTGAGCAGCGTGCAGCGGACTATTATTATCATTTGGGTAATAATATGCTAAATAGAGGTAATTTAAACGGTGCGCTAGGTCAGTTTCAGCAAGGATTGATTGCAAAACCCGAGCACGCAAAACTTGTCCAGGCGATACACATCGCACTCAATCACCAAAAGGCAAATTACTTTTATCAAGAGGCAGTGGCAAATTGGCAGTTGGGACGAATTGAAGATGCACAATTGTATCTGGAAAAGGTTTTTACTGAGAATTCAGAGCATCCATCGGCAATTGCACTTCACAGACAGATCAAAGAATATGAGGATATTGAATCGACCTCACTGCTCTCAGCGTACTCAAAAGAGCGTATCAGTGTTGAATTTGATAATACGGACTTTAAAGGCGCATTTGGATTTATCGCTGAATCGTTTGGACTGAATCTGGTTTACGACAGTGAATTGGAAATCAGGCCCGTTACCCTGACCGCAGAAGATATTTCAGTCCTTGAAGCATTGGATTTAATGGTCGCGGCTACGCATACTTTTTACACAAAAACAGGTAAAAATACAATTCTGATCGCCGATGATACCGAACAAAAAAGACGTGAGTATGAAGAGTACTACATTCGTACATTTAATCTGAAAGTCGCTGATGCAGAAGAAACAGCAGCCATGCTGACAGGTGTTCTGCAACTACAAAATATTACGGTCAATAAGACAATGAACTCGATTGTCGTACGCGACAAAAGCAGTGTTCTGGAGCTTGCAGGGCAAATCATAGAAGCCAATGATCGAAAGCCTGCTGAGCTGGTACTGGAAGTTGAAATACTTGAAGTAAACAGAGAAAAGACAGAACAGCTGGGTTTTGATTTCGGCTCTGAAATTAATGTTAATTACCCTTCTTTTTCAGCCAGTGGTTCCTGGGCAGAGGGGCTAAAACTGGGTCGGGTATTGTTGCCGTCAATGGCTTTTCGTTATTTCAAAAAGGATCTTGACGCAAAAATTCTGGCTAATCCCAAGCTCCGGGTAATGGACAATAAAAAAGCTACCTTGCATGTGGGTGATCGTATTCCCTTTGCATCAACCACTACTGTTGAGGTGACAGGGCAATCGAGAACCAGCTTTGACTACAGAGACATCGGCATAAAAATGGCCGTACAGCCCCGCGTCCATCTCGATAATTCAGTAACGGTAAAGCTGGGTCTTGAAGTGAGCAGCCTGGGTCATAATCTGGGAACCGCTTCTCAACCTGCATGGTCTGTCAGTACCCGAAACTCTACAACAGAAATGCTGCTTCGTGATGGTGAGACGGCAATTCTCGCCGGTTTAATCAAAGATGAAGATCGAAAGGCGCGTATAAAAGTACCGGGATTTGGTGATATTCCAGCCGTGGGCGCTCTTTTCACTAACAAAGATGATGGCAGCATTCGCACTGATGTTCTGCTTACAATTACACCTAAAATCGTAAGAAACTGGGACTTGCCCAATTCCAATGTCGCAAGCTTGTATTCCGGGTCAAAGAACAGTGTTACATCGCAGGCAAAATATGCAAAGCGTAAAGTGCCCACATCACTACCATCAGCGCTTATATTGTCGAAAGGCACGGATCAGCCGTCAGGTTTTAGTGGGGCTGTTTCAGGGCTTTCCCGACCCCGTATTTTCCCTAATACAAAAACAATAACCGCAGGCATACCCGCCGTCAAAGACAAAATAGAAGATGATGGCGATGACAAAAATAACAGATTAAATGATATAGGTTTTGAGAAAGTAAATGTGCTGAAGGATGAAACCCGTTCTAGCCTGGATGGTTTGATATTGCCAGTACTAACGGATGATCTGGGTCTGCGATTCTCAATGGAAAACTATAATCTTGAGCACAAAGAAGAAGTCATCGTAGAAGTTTTGGCGCGAGGTTTGGACGCGATTGATCGTCTTGAGCTGGATGTATTGCTTGATCCGGCGGTATTAACGTTTCTTTCAGCAGATAAGGGGAATATAGACTCGGCAGAGTTTAGCGTAAATACGACGAACGACCGTAGCGTAGTGACACTGGCTTATGACGGCATTGAGGCTAATGGCAACAACGCACTTTCGCAGGAAGCCGTTGTTGCCAAATTGAAGTTTAAAGCCAGTGATGTGGGAAAGTCACTACTACTGCTTTCAGCACAAGCTGCGCAGATAGATGGTAAGCCAGTTAATCCAGTGAATATGAAAGCTTCCAAGGTTATCGTTAAAGGTAATAACTAATCTGTTTAGGTTGTCGAGGGAAACAAATATCCGCCTTTCTTTTCAAACCAGCTGATAAACAGTGTTTCAAAGCTTTCCAATACCGACTCTTTTACCGATTTTCTTGCCGCCAGAGCTGTGGACCAACGCCTGATTCGTTCATCAGGGTAGAGTTGTATATCAGTTTTGGCTTCCACCAGATCCATACGCATAAATAAGGGCGCGATTGAGATGTCTATCAGACTCATCTCGCTGCCAGCAAAAAAAGGCCCGGCCTCATCGCATTGGGCTGAGAGTCGGCCGAGACTCTCATAGAGTGATTGCCGCTCTTTCTCCATCGCCTCTTGATCTCCAGCATTAAGCATTTGAAACTGTGTCATTAATAATGACGAAGCAAACTCTATCCATGCCCGATGATTGGCTTTCTGCAAGGGGTCTGCGGGGTGTAAGGATGGTGGATTGCTTTCATCCAGATATTCAGCGATAACAGCAGATTCAAAAATCGAGCTGTCTCCCACTCGAAGTACAGGGACTTTTCCCAGGGGTGAAATTTCTTTAAACCACTCTGGCGTATCTTCGAGATCAATATAAACCAAATCGTAGTCAACCGCTTTTTCCTTTAGTAAAATTACAGATCGTTGTACAAATGGGCAGAGGTTAAAGCTCACCAGTTGTAACTTCGGGATTTCATTCATAGTTATTCCTGTTTATTTATAGTCGGTGTATTTCACGGATTTGCATGATGATCATGTAGCCCATTGATTGTACTCTGTATTGCCTGAAGATTCCTAGCAGGCTGTTGAAAATTAAGTACAGATGAAAAAATTGCTGTCACAAACATCTCTTTTCACAGGCAAATAATACCGCTCAGATAATCCAGAGAAATAAAGACTGCAGTTACTTTTCGTTCAAAACAACGTCAATAGTAGTTTTTTTATTGCCTCGAAGGTAAACAATCGAGGTTTTTTCTCCGGGCGATAAATCTTTTAATGCTGCGGATACATCTCTGATACCAGCAATCTCTTTGTCTGCCATTCTTATAATTATATCCCCTCCCTGTAATCCTGAATTTGCTGCAGGTGATTTAGGGACAACGCCATCGAGCCGATAACCAATCCCCGTCCAGGTAAAGTCGGGTACAGTGCCAAGGTTGACTTTTCGTTGCTGTTTTGGAAGCATAGTGTTGCTGCCGTTATCAAGTGTTACTGACAGAGGTTCTTTACGGGATGTGAGGTAGTCAATGGCTTCTTTGCTAACGACCGCTACTTTAAGCAAACCTGGCAGGTCAATCTTCTCAGCGGTATCACTGGGTTGATGGTAGTCAAGATTAGCGCCAGAGAATAACTGCACTGCGGGAATCCTCACAGCATGAAAACTGTTCTGGTCACTGGCATCCAGTGCTTCATTAACGACTGATATTGAAACACCACTAACAAAGCCGATGCCTCGGAAAATATGCTGCCACTCGGCGGCAGAATCTACACCCAAAACCAGTAATTTTCCCTTATTTAACCGTCCTACCGTATCCAGGTTGATCATGGCAAAGACGCTGTTCGGCAGATCTTTCAGTTGCTCAACAAAATATTTGGAGCCTAGCTTACCTGTCTCTTCAGCTGTGAATGCGACAAATACAATACTGCGTTCCGGTTTAACAGCACCCCCCAGAACTCTGGCCAGCTCAAGTAAAACAGCAACACCACTGGCATTATCATCAGCACCATAATGGACTTTACCCTTATTTTTATCCCGCACATCCGGCCAGCCCAGACCCAAATGATCGTAGTGTGCACCGATTACAATGCTTTGCTCTGCATACGCCGGATTGGTTCCGGGCAATATGCCAATTACATTTTTAAGTGTAGTCTGACGCTCAGGGTCTCCACTCTTGCTCTGCCATGTCTGCAAATAGTTGTCAGCGTTATCACCACCTGCCTGCAACCCTGCTGCTTTAAATGCATCACTGATCATGTCAGCCACTTTATCCAGCCCGACTGAGCCAAATCCACGACCTTGAAACGCTTTTTGTGTTAAAAAATTAATCGTCTCCAGCATTTTTGTCGTACTAAACAGGCTGACAGGATTAATTAAGGCATCGTTGCTTTCCAACAGACCTCTGCTGACAGCAGTATCAGTTAAAAAGGCCGTCATGGGTGAATGGGTTATCGGCCAGCGTCCTTTTAGCGTATTCTTAGGTTCCGTACCCGTGAAAGCCAGATGACTGTATTTGTGATAATGCGGTAGCTTGCGTGCGAGTCCAGGTAGTGCATCAGGCAAATCCGTGGCGATAAAACTTAATGCAGGCTTGTTTTTTGTCTCTTGTCTACTCACCAAAGCAATAGAAGTACCGTTGGTAAGTAAAGCGTTATTATCAATTTTCAACCTATCTGCATCCAGATCAATCGCATAATCCTTAAGGGTCGATTTGAAAGTGCCGAGAAATTTATTTTCCCAACCCATCAGGGTAATTGCCTGGTCATCCGGTAAGGAGTCCAACTCATCGTCCCATTGAATAATTATTTTGTCCGGCCCCATACGCTGCATTTTTTCAGCGAAAATTTCGTAAGCTTTTTTGAGTTCAGGGTTGGCCTTACGGGGCAATACTACGCGTAATTGTTTGCTACCAAATACACGAGTAAACGCGGGCGGGGTTTCTTCGACTGCCAATTTACGAAATAAATCAAACTCGGGATCTATATCCAGACGTAATGGTTTGACTGCCAAGTCTACTGAAAACATCTGTTGCTTTTGCTTCATGGAAATTCGTAATTGCTTTGCCTGTAGTGTGTTCTCCAGGGTAATCGCAATGGGTATATCCAAGGGGTATGCAGACTCGGATTGAATCTGCTGTAGATTGAAGCCCAATCGGTAACCGCCATCGATTTTCTTTACTGTTGGTTTTTCAAGTTGCAAGGCCGGTGCGCCTGTTCTTAACACCCATTGATCAAAAAAGCCCTTTAAAGATTTGTCCGATATTTTTTCGAATACTTGGCGTATATTATCAAACGATGCTGTACGAAAACGATACTGCTGATAAAATGCCTGCAAACCCTCACGAAAGCGCATATCACCAATAGTTTGTCTAAGCATATGAAATAACATCAAAGACTTTCCATAGCCCACCGCTTCAGATGCTGAGCTGTGGCGCCCACGAAACTGAGATAATGCAAAGTCGTGTTTGCGGCTTGCATAATCGCTGTATTTTTGCAATCCATGTTGTCGATATTGCGCATCCTTGCCTTGCTGTTGTTTGATCAAATGATCGGCTAAATAAGCGGTCAGGCCCTCGCTCCAGTTGCCACTTTTATAATCAACATAAACGCCATTGCCCCACCAATTATGTAAAATTTCATGTGGATAGGAAGAATTAATAATAAAGGGCAGGCGAATGACTTTGGAACCGAGCAAGGTAAAGGAAGGCATGCCATAGCCGGTTTCCCAAAAATTTTCTACCAGTGCAAATTTATTGTATGGATAATCGCCCAACAAGGATTGGTACATCTCCAGATATTGAGTTGTGGCTTCCAGGTATTTTTTTGCCAATTTTTCATCAGCCTCACGCAGATAAACCTGGGTGCTTATACCTGCGGCTTTCTGCTTGTATTCGTAAAAACGGGCAGCAATCAGATAAATCTCTTCTTGTGGGTGAGACTCATGCCAATTACTTTTTTCTGTATTCGGATCAGAACGGCCCTGAGAAACAGCCTTCCAGCCATCGGGCAGATCAATGGATAAATCAAAACTGATGCTATTGTTGTCTGGGAACTGCGGATACCAATTAGAGCTGCCTGAGAGAAAAACACCTTCTGAGGATATTATGCCGGTGGTGCTACGAAACCCCCGGGATTGCTCCTTGCCATCATCTTCTAGCGATTGATTTATTTTTCCTTTGTAGCCGAGCTTAAACGTATTTTCTCCATTGCGTAAGACAACGCGGTAATGGTTAGAAACCGATCTGTTCAGCGCAGATATTCTTTCAAGGGAGAGATTACTGCCTAGTAGTACGGGTGTTAGAGCAGGGTGAAGGGAGAACTCAACACTTCCAGGCGAGGGGGTGGGAAAGGTGATCGTATCAACCACTTTTATTGTGTGCTCCTGCGGTGCAAGAGAAACCTCAAGCTGATGATGTACGGTATGGCTTGCTGCTGAAGCATATTTTGTACATATACCCAGCAAAAAAATAATACAAATCAGCCCAAAGGAAACACCAATTCTTCTTATGTTGAATCGATTACTAACAATACAACTCACTCTTTTTCTTCCCAGTCAGCAATAAATATATCCGTGGCACGCGGTTTCCGAGGGTTGCGGTTTGAACCAAAGGCAATTTTTTTTCCATCAGCCGAAAACATCGGAAAACTGTCAAATACCTCGTTCTCAGTAATTCGCTTCAATCCGCTGCCATCATCGTCAATCAGATACAGCTCAAAGTTATGCCCGTATTGTTTAATATCTGCGTGCCAGTCATCTCTATTGCTGGAGAAGATAATACGCTTGCCGTCAGGGTGCCAGGAGGGCGCCCAATTGGTAGCACCGTTCTCAGTAAGGCGTGTTTTATTACTGCCATCAACGTTCATCACCCAGATATCCAGTGGTGTCGCCACAATGTAATTATTCTTCATATTGTCCTGCCATTGGGCTTTTTCTTTATCGGTCTGCGGATACCATGAGCGCCAGACGATCTTTTTTCCATCGGGTGAAAACCAGGGGCCACCATCGTAACCCAATGTATCAGTCAGGCGTTTTAGATTGCTGCCATCAGCATCCATGATGTAGATATCAAAATTATTCTCCCGTTGTGAACCGAAAACAATTTTTTCCCCATCAGAAGAAATAACCGGCTCCGCATCGTACCTGGGGTTGTCTGTTAGTTTACGTAAATCAGAACCGTCTGCATTAGCTTTGTAAATATCGTAAGGATACAGGGGCCAGGCATAACGAATGCCGGGTGGAAACTCAGGCTTTGGCGGACAGGCGCCCGATAAATGACTGGTCGAAGCAAAGATAATTTCCTCGCTACCAGGATAGAAAAAAGAACAAGTATGCGCACCTTGATCCGGGCTAACAAGTCGCTTGTCAGAACCATCGATATTCATTGTCCAGATCTTGTCACAGGCAACACCACCCCGGCTGGATTGGTAGATCAACTGCTTGCCGTCATTACTAAAGTAAGCCTCGCCGTTATCACCCTCTGACGTAAGCTGAGTGACGTTGCTCATGTATTTGTCAGAAGACTGCACAAGCTCCATCTGAGCGGAAATAGGGCTGCTGAATACGAATAAGATTAGTGTTAGATAAAATACTTTCATGGCTGAATTCATTTGCTGAACCTGTATTTACGGATAGCGTAACTGTAGCGAATTTTTTGGAAATCTGGAATCAATTTGTTCTATATAAGTTGGCAGGCGTTCTCAATAATTGGAAAACTCCCAGTAGTTCAATGATTAGCTGCTACAGGGTAAATTATCCAAAGGGCTATAGGCACTAACGCCAGGGCGATCCAGTACATGTGTGTAAATCATCGTAGTAGAAACATCCGCATGACCCAACAGCACCTGAACGGTGCGAATGTCATGGTTGGCTTCCAGCAAGTGTGTAGTAAAGCAATGACGTAGTGTATGACAACCCACTCTTTTGTTGAAATTACATGCAATAGAGGCGCGTTTTATCGCTTTTTGCAATGCACTTTCATGCAGATGATGGCGACGAATCTTGCCTCCTCTTGGATCAACAGAAAGCCGGCCTGAGGGAAATAAAAACTGCCACTTAAACTCATGTCTCGCGTTTGGGTACTTCCGGTGCAAAGCATCTGGCAATACCACCTCACCATAGCCTGCAGCACAATCTTTTTGATGAAGTTTGCGTACGGCCAAAATCTGCGCTTGCAGGTTATCGACCAAGGTGGCAGGAAGTGGTACGTAACGATCTTTCTTTCCTTTTGCCTGATGCACATAAATACGGTTATATTCAAAATCCAGATCCTGGATACGTAATCGCATCGCCTCAAGCAAACGCATACCCGTTCCATAGAGTAATGACGCCAGCAGCCTATGGACGCCATTGAGTTGATCAAGTAACCGGAATACCTCTTTAGGTCTAAGAACAACGGGCAAATTTTTTGGCCGTTTTGCCCTGGTAAATGCCTCCATGTCGTCCAGCTGATGATCAAGAACTTTATGATAAAGAAATACCAATGCATTAAGTGCCTGGTTTTGAGTACTGGCTGAAACCCGTCTTTGAATAGCCAGGTAGTCAAGAAATGATTTTACTTCATTGATCCCGGTTAGCTCTGGAGAGACATCCTTGCAAAACATAATATAACGACAAACCCATTGCTCATAAGTTTGCTCAGTGCGATAAGCGTAACCTCTTCGTCTTATTTCCCCGACAAGGCGTACAATAATATCCCGATGTTTTGCGCGAACCTGTTGTTGCGGTCCTTCACTTTTTTTCTCTTTTAGGAAAGTAAGTTCCTCCGGTGACAATTGACGGGCGATGGTCGGATGATCAATTTCCAGTTGTTTCGCAGAATCCAACCAATAATTCCAATTAATCTGCTGGCAAACAGGTAACGCGAATAATTCGCAATACAATATCCGTATCGCATCGATTCGCTGTGCAAATTGCCAGCTTTTGAGCTTGTTCTGGCGGCCTATCTCCTCAAAGTAACTGCTGATTTCTGCTGCAGTAAGTGTCTTGATTTTCTGCCTGTTTTGCGCCTTAATAAACGCTTCAACGTGTTTAACGTACCACCGTTGCTGTTTTTCAGGGATATTTGCTTTTGTTAGATATATCAAGTAGTTTGAGAAGAAGCGTGATACTGCGTCCGAAGACATTTTGGGGGTGTCAGCCATATGGCCTCCTTGCTAAAATAACCGGGCATCCTGCCCACAAAGGGAACTGAATGAAAATTGTACTATACTGCTTACGCCAAATCTATACAATTCAGAAGCAGTCTATCACCGAAGGGCGCGTAAGCGGTCTAATACACTGTTAGGTTTCAAAAGCACCTGTTTACAAAATCACCTATAACGGCTATAGTTTGTACATATGTACAACATTGGATAAAAATGTACCTCACTATAGATACATCGGCTTTGATTGCGGTTGTTGGAAATGAAACGTCGAAAGATAGAATAATAGAAATTACAGCAAGCTATTCACTTTATGCTCCTGTATCAGTGCACTGGGAAATTGGTAATGCATTTTCTGCCATGTTTAAAAGACAGAAAACGGATCTAGAATTAGCAAAGCTTGCGCTGAAAGCTTATCAAGAGGTTCCCTTAAAATTTATTGAGGTTCCGTTAGAGCAAGCACTGGAGTTGTCTTATAGTCAAAAAATCTATGCCTACGATGCTTATCTTATCCTGTGTGCCCAACAAACAAGCACTCCATTATTAACGTTAGATCGAGGTCTAAAGATGGTGGCAAAAAATATTGGTCTTCACGTTTTAGAGGTTGAGTCATGAAAGAATATAGTTTTACAGAAGCACGGCAGCACTTCGCGTCTATATTAGAAGAGGCAAGAAAAGAAGGTGTCGTTTGTGTGAAAAAAAGAGACGGTGAATCGTTCTATATAAAGCCAGTAATTCAAAAAAAATCACCTTTGGATATTGAAGGGGTCAACCTTGGTGTGTCTTCTAGTGAGATTGTTGATATTGTAAGAGAAGGTAGAGAAAGGAATCATAATTTTTAAAAGTTATTGCTATCAAAAACCTAACCAGGCGTTGGGCTTCATAAAAACACAATTCTTGACATATTAATGGTATTGCATATAATACCACCATGAGTTATTCAATAGTAATAGATACTTGTGTATTAATATCGGCTTTACGCTCAAAGAATGGTGCCTCATTTAAGCTTCTGTCGTTAATAGATAGTAAAAAATTTACATTCTACTTATCTGTACCGCTTGTCCTTGAATACGAAGCTGTGGCTAAACGAATGTCACGAAATTTGGGGCTAACACACTCAGATATAGAGGATATTATTGATTATATCTGCACGACTGGTGAGCATAGAAAGATACATTTCCTTTGGAGGCCTAATTTAAAAGATCCAAGCGACGATTTTGTTCTAGAGCTAGCTGTAGAAGCGGAGTGTAACTATATAGTAACTCATAACATTAAAGATTTTAAAGACATACAGAAATTCAAACTAAAAGCTGTAACGCCACAAGAGCTTCTTCGTAAACTAGGAGAGATATCATGAGCACAATAAGTTTAAGGTTGCCTGACTCACTTCATGAAAGTGTAAGGGACTTAGCTAAAGAAGATAACATTTCAATTAATCAGTTTGTAGCTACTGCATTAGCTGAAAAAATGTCTGCTTTAATTACAGAGAAGTATTTATCTGAAAGAGCTGCGAAAGGAAGCAAGAAAAAATTCAAAACAGCATTATCAAAAGTTAAAGATATTGAGCCTGAGACTTCAGATAAACTGTAATAGCCCAACAAGTAGCTCAACGTTGACCATTTTATACGCCGCTTCGTTTCACTACGCAGCCTATAAAATGGCAAGTTAGCAAGAGCGTTATATGCCTCGAGGCTTGACATGGTACCATAATATGGTACCATCCTTCTATGAAGCGCAAGCATCAGAAAACGCTAGAACAAATCTACAATCGACCCACTAGCGGTAATATCCCATGGAAGGATATTGAGTCTCTGTTCAAAGCGCTGGGTGCAGATATGTCAGAAAGAGCAGGGTCCAGAATAGCCGTAGTGCTATTCAATGAAGTCCGTGTATTTCACAGGCCACACCCCTCACCGAATACTGATAAAGGAGCGATAGCCAGTATTCGTAAATGGTTAGAGTTGTATGAGGTGAAGCCATGAATATGATGGAAGTCGATGGTTACAAGGCGAAAATTGAGTACGATCCTGAGCTTGATCAATTCCGAGGAGAGATTCTCGGCTTGAATGGGAGCGCGGATTTTTATGGTAAAAGCCCTGCAAGCCTTCGAAAGGAGTTTAAAAACTCGCTGAAGGTGTATCTGGAAGTTTGCGAAGAAAAGGGCATAGCCCCAACAAAAGAATACTCGGGAAAGTTTAACCTCAGAATCCCACCCAGGCTACATAGTGAAATTGCGGCGCGGGCAACAGCTGCTGGCAAAAGCATCAATCAGTGGGTATCCGAAATTCTCAAACGCTCAACACATGAGTAAAGCGGCATATAACAAGTCACTCCTGCCGATCGCCTCCGTCGCTGGCGCTCCTCCGGCGACGGCAGAGTTCAGACGTTATGTAAGAGCCAGCATATTTGATAAATTAGGAGTGCAATAATTTATCTAGCCAGATAAAATAATCGTATTTGAGACAACAGAATATGAAATGCTACATTATTGCTGGTCCAAATGGTGCGGGTAAAACGACATTTGCAAAGACATTTTTACCAGAAGAGGCATCATGTTTAAATTATGTAAATGCAGACCTAATTGCCGAAGGGTTATCACCATTCAAGCCCGAAACAGTTGCTCTCGAAGCGGGTAAGTTATTGCTAAAAAAGATAGATAATTTAGTCGAAAAAAAGGAATCGTTTGCTTTTGAAACGACATTGAGCGGATTAAACTATATTCGTCGTATCGAAAAGTGGAAAAAGCTTGGTTATGAAATTATTTTGTATTTTTTAAAACTACCAAATGAAGAAATGGCTGTTCACCGAGTTAAATTAAGAGTGGCTGAGGGTGGGCACAATGTACCAGAAAATGTAATCAAACGTCGATACAAAAAGGGATGGTATAATTTTCAAAGCTATTATAAGCATTCCGTTAATGCATGGGTCGTTTTTGATAATTCTGGGGAAGTACCTCTAATACTTGAAGAGTCATTATGAAAGAAAAAATATCATATTCTAAATTCGCCATAGATGCTATGCGTAGGGCTTCAAAAATAGCTCAAAGAAAAGCAACAGAAAATGGTTTAAAAGTACCCATTTGGAAAGATGGAAAAATCATTTATTTGGAATCAAAAGAAACATAACAATCGCATCCAGCTGACCGTAAAAAGCGTCACATTTTTTGCGAAGCAAAAAAGTGCGCCCCCTTTTTACGTCAGCTGATGCGGGCGTTAAGCGCAACAAACCAGAAGGATGGGTATAGAAATGAGAACCGTAATAGTCACAGATTTAACGCGTTTTTCTAAAAAGAAAAATGTTTGTACTGCTGTAATAGATTTATCCACTGGTGAATGCATTAGACCAATGCCATATTTTAAAGGCGATGTATGTGAAAAATTGAACCTACAGCCTGGAGCGATCTTGAAAGGTAATTTAACGATTAAAAAAGATGCATCTAACCCTCATATAGAAGATGCAACTTACTCCAAGTTAACATTTGAGGGGCCATCTACATCTGAACAGTTCAAAGCCGTTTTGAATAATTCGCTATCACCTTCTGTATCTAATGGCTTTGGTGTGAATTTTAGTGATGGACAGAAACATATACCGATTAATGAAGTCGCAAATTGCTCAATTATTACAATAAATGTTTCTCCTGGTGATATCTCTATTCATGAAGATCAGTACAAACCAGGAAAAATAAAGGTAACTATTACAGATCAATCTGGTCACCAGTTTAGATATTTAGCTATTACTGATCTTGGATTTTACGATTATGCTATGAAACATCAAAATGATGGGAAGCTACAAGAAATACAAAACTTCGTAAAGTCGCAACAAGAAATATTTCTTAGAATTGGCTTAAGTAGAGAGTTTAAAGTACCCGATGGTAGGAATGGATATTGGTTACAGGTAAATGGAATATACACTTTTCCAGATTATCAATCTGATATTCGCAGTTACACATAAGGGGAACCCTGATTGACATTTATACAATTGGTTTTACCAAAAAAAATGCTGAGACATTTTTTAAATTCATCAAATCATCAAATATAGTAACTTTAATTGATGTTAGACTGAACAATGTTTCTCAATTAGCTGGTTTTGCTAAACGAGATGATTTGAAGTTCTTTCTCAAAGAACTTTGTGGGGCGGAATATATTCATGATCCTGATCTTGCCCCAACTAAAGATATGCTTAATGCATATAAAAAAGGCGACATTCTATGGGAGAAATATGAAGATAAGTTTTTAAATCTAATGTCTCAAAGGCATATTGAGCGTTCAGTTAAACCCGCACTATTAGATCATGGATGTTTGTTATGTAGCGAACACGAACCACATTTTTGTCATAGACGATTGGTTGTTGATTATCTAAATGAAAATTCAGAGTATGAATTAAAAGTTAAGCATTTATATTGATATGAATAATATTCTAATTCTTTATCCTCCTAGCTTACAATGTTTCAGTAAGTTCAGTAGAAAAGTTTCTCGTATTATCGAAAATACTGATAATTACTCAGTGATTTACCCTAATGATCCAAATGGCTTCATTGACACATACTTAAATGATAATGATACAAATGCGGATTTGATAAGAAAATCTAATTGGAATGTTAAAGATATTACGCATGCAATCATATTTGATGATGGTGAAGAATTCCCTAAAGAAATAAAAACAGTAGAAAATTCAAATATCCCACTAAGGATAATTAAAATTGCAATAACACGTGTAGTAAATATAAAGCATGAACCGAAATATAAAAATAAGAAGAGCACAATATCTTACGAGTATATCGGACGTGGATCATGTTGGGGTAACCCATACTCAATGTATGAAAATGGTGATGATAGAGATGAGGTCATAAGGAAGTATAAATATGACTTTGATCATGAATTATTTCCAAATCATGAAAAATCTGAAATCTATAAACTAGCAGGAAAACGACTTGGCTGTTTTTGTAAACCACAACACTGTCATGGCGATGTATTGGCTAATTATTTAAACAGTTGGGATGATGGAAAGTAGCGCTTAACAAATAGCTCCAGCGGACAATTCAAAGCGGCACTTGTTTTGCTTTCGCAAAAACGCGCCGCTTTGAATTGCCGCTGAGCAAGACGTTATGTGTAAAAAGTAATGGAGTGCAGTAATTGAAAATTGAAGAAAATATCATAAGGGAAATTCTTCGATTAAATGGAGAATATCTATATCATAGGGAAGGTCAAGAACTTGAATTTAAGGAGCAATTCAATTTAGCGGGGTTAGCTGATTATTTTCGAGATTTCGCGGCATTTTCTAATAATCGTGGAGGCTATTTAGTTTTTGGCGTCAAAGATTCACCTAGAGTTCCACATGGCCTGAATGAAAAGAGCGTAGAACTTTTTCGTAAGATCGATCCGGAAAAAATAACAGGCTATCTTCTTGATCTATTTTCATCCGATATTCATTGGGAACAAGCAGATTTCGAGATAGATGGTAATGTGTTTGGGGTTTTTCATATATATGAATCTGATAGTAAACCTGTCATAGCAAAAAAAGATGAAGGCAAAGATCAAACTTTAAAAAATGGAGATATTTACTATAGGTATGGTGGTAGAACACAAAAAATACAGTATGCAGAATTGGAAACAATCATTAGAAAGAGGATCGAAAAAAACAACAATCAATGGTTAGATCTTATGTCAAAAATAGGGAAAGCAGGCCCTCAAAATGCAGCAATCCTTGACACAGAACGAGCATTAATTGAAAAAGATGATGCAAAGATTCTAGTAATTGATGAGGTATTAGCTGGAAAGATAAAGTTCATTAAAGAAGGTCAGTTCTCAGAAAAAGAAGGAGCTGAAACATTAAAGCTTGTTGGTGATGTTGTACCAATAGATAAAGTTGAAGTTATTAAAAAGGTTAAAGAGGATTTAATAAAAGAATATCCTTTGTCAGCTATGGAGCTAGCTCAAAAAATAAAAGAAGAACTACCAAGCATAAGTCGAAATAATGTCTGGAAGGTCATTAAAGAGAATGAAATGAAAATAAATTCTGATTATTCTGCATATAACTTCCGTAACAAAATGCAAGAAGACGAATATAAAGAAAATGGGACTGTACCATCAGTAACCCCAAATATTTTTAATCACAAAGCTGTAGATTTTATCGTTAATATCTTGAAGGTTGAGCATAGTTAACGCATGTATACACATAACGAATAAGGTTAGATTCCTGCGAGGGACGAGCCAGAATCTGAACTGTTTGTTGGACAAGCCCGAGGTAATGGTACTTTAATAGAAAACATCTTCAGGGGTCTAACATGTATTGAAGAGTGTGGTTTACTACGACTCTCAATAACCAGCCTGGAACATAACCATTGCCGCAAAACGAAGCTAAAATTGGCGACAACGTGTGCATTATACACCCATCAAAGCCTAGTGAATCCCACAGGGCGTAATACCTGATTTTTTAGCAGCTGTTCTGGTTTTTTGTATTCGGTTACATCAGCAATTTATCATCTCTTGTGTTATGTGGGTACAAGTGTCGCTAGAGCGGATGGCGCTATCCGGGTGCGGGTGATATGCATCAAAGCCCCACAACATTGACAGATAAAGTGGGGTCGTTTTGTAAATAAGGTTAATGTCTTATTTCGGTCAAAGCCGAGCAGATACTGCAACAGCGTAATTGAACATTTACTGTTAGGGTGTAGAAAGCCAAAGTGACGGGCACGTCGAAAGCCTCTGGGCAGCACGTGCCTGAGAATCAGCCATAAGAATTTGACGCCCGAGACGGTTCGGGTTTTCATCTGCTGTGTTTTACTGTCCCGATACCGGAAACTGACCTGACCGTCTTTACAAGCCACAATATCCTTCTCCTGGATGACCCCCTTGTAGAGGTAACGGCCCAGATAGGTCAGGGCTTTCTCACCCGAGCCAACGGATTTGCAGTTTACTACCCATTTATAGGGAATCTGTACAGGCATGAGCAGACCCGCTTTGTTAAGGGCAGTCAGCATTTTGGCGCGAAATACCTTAGCCAAAGCGAACTGATTAAACAGATAGGTCGTGTTATCATCCCCGTCTTTGTTCGCCAGAGTCTACTGAGTACATCAATAGCGGCCCCCGGCATCACTAAGTGAACATGTGGGTGGTAATCCAGGCGACGAGAATGGGTATGCAAAACCGCAATGGCACCGGGTATGCCCTGAAGTTGTTTATCATTTTTAGAGAATGCAAGAAGCGTATGCCAGGCGCACTGGATGAGCAACGCGTAGAGTAATCGCTGATGCTGCCATGCGAGCGTTCTGAGTTCTGCCGGCAAGGTAAAGGTGAGTAGAAAGTAAGTCGCCGGTACTTGTTTTTTGAGTTGATTGTCCAGCCATCGTTGGCTCTCATGGGCTTGACAATGTGGGCAGTTTCTATGGCCGCAGGAATGTGGCACAGTGACTTGATAATCGCATTCGGTGCAAGTTGCGATCATTTGCAGAGTGGGGAGGTACAGCAGTGCTTCATGGCACCCAGCGCCTTGAAATGAGAGGGCAGGATCTGGCCCTGATGTTGGTTTAAGAACGGAGCTTCAAAGGTTTTGATAATCGATGAGAGTAAAATCATCTGACGTCCCCCCAATCGACAGAGAAGCCGTTTATCAGTTGATTAATCAATTGTATGGCGTTGTTGTCAGTGTTGGAGGTCAGTTGTGTATACTTGGAGGTGGTGAGAATGCTGCGATGGCCAAGAATTTTCTGTACTTGCAATAGATCAACGCCGGCTTCGATCAGATGAGTGGCGTAACTATGTCTTAAGCTGTGAAGCGTTCACAGCTCTATTGCATCCTGCAATCGCTGTATTAGTGCATCCCTGCACGTCATGTTTTTTTTATCCCGCACTGCTCAACGGCCTTGCGGATAGTGAGCTGAACACCGCCTCGATCGAGGGGGGTAGTAGCATGGCGACTTCCTTTGAGACCGCCATGGCGATTGGGAAACAACAGAACAGGGTTGCGGTGGACAAGCCAGAAGCGGCGAAGTAAATCAAGTGTTGCCAGTGGTAGAGGAACAAATCTGTCCTTATTGCCTTTGGCGTCACGGATATGAACACGTTGACGGGTGGCATCGATGTCAGCGATTTGAAGGTTTAGCCCTTCACCAAGGCGCAGCCCCAAACTGTATACAGTAAAATAAAACACCCGGTAACTCAGTGTATTTGTTGCTTGGAACAATCTAGCGGCCTCTGTCACTGTGACGATATCAGGTAAACGTTTGGCTTTGGGTGGTTTGATCAGATCGAGGTTCACCCAGGGCACCCGTAAGACGTGCTTGTAGTAAAACTTCAAACCGTACAAATCAAGCTTCACGGCACTCCAGGAATGGGTAGATAGAAGATCGGAGAAATAATCTATCAACTGTTGTTCGGAAAGTGAATGGATGCGATAAGAAAAATACGCACCGATGCGCCGGATAGCGCGTGCATAGGCGTCAATGGTCTTGGGTCGAAGGCCCTTGAGCTTAAGGTGTTTAAGATGAGACTGGTAATTTCGCTTGAACTTCGGGTTGGATACTGTTTTCATGGGGGTGTAACCTCAATATTCGTGGTGAATGTCCCTCTATCAAGAGGGGGTTGGGGTTACACTTTAAATTAAAATGGACGAAGTCGCTTTTATTCTCCGCGCAGCGGCTTCGTCCAACAATCGCATCCAGCTGACCGTAATAAGCGTCATTTTTTTTGCTGAGGCAAAAAAACCGCCCCTTATTACGTCAGCTGATGCGGGCGTTATAAGCTCAACCTTTACCCCGCCATCACCGCCTTGAAACAATCGCATTAAATGCCTACAATGTATTACAAAGTAATCATTTTATGGGAGCTGTTATGGGTGTCACAAGCGTAAGGCTACAACCTGAAATAGAAAATCCTTTGGAGGATTTGTCAAAAAAGCTTGATAGAAGCAAGAGCTATCTAATTAATCAAGCAGTTAAAGAATTTCTAGCTAGAAATTCCCTTGAGGAACAACGGTGGGTTGAAACTCTTGAAGCCATTGATTCTGTCAAGTCTGGAAAATTGATTGAAGAAAAAGAAGTCAATGATTGGCTTGAAAGCTGGGGTACGGAAAATGAGCTTGAACCGCCGAATCTATGAGAATTTCATATACACCGGAAGCAATAGATGATTTAAAGAGGCTTAGAGAATTCATAGAGGTAAAAAATCCGTTAGCCGCCCAACGTGTAGCAACCTCAATATTAAAAGGAATTAGCCAACTAAAAATGTTTCCATATTTAGGCGTAGAGGTACAGCAAGCACCCAACCCAGAAATGGTTCGAGATTTAATCATTGGTAATTATATTGCGCGCTACTTAATACGTTCTAAGAAAATAGATATTTTGAGAGTGTGGCATCACAAAGAAGAGCGCTTATAACAATTGCATCCAGTTGACCGTAAAAAGCGTCACTTTTTTTGCTGAGGCAAAAAATGCGCCTCTTTTTACGTCAACTGATGCGGGCGTTAGGCTAAAAAACACTCATGAGCGCAAGTCCAGAATTTATAGAATATGTTAGAGAATTGTTAATTCCTTTAGGAGAACTTAAAGATGGTAAATTCTTTGGTGGTTTTGCATTCAAAAGTGGTACAAAACAATTCGCAATGATTATGGGCAACACATTGTACTTTTGTGTTAATGATCAAACCCGACCAAAATATGAAGCTCTAGGAATGGAGCCATTTTCGTATTCGACAAAAAAAGGTAGAGTTAACGTGAAAAAATATTATTCTGTTCCTGAAGATCTGTTTGAAAATAATGATAAACTTATAGAATGGGCGAATGAAGCTATTGAGTCAGCCTATAAGGTTTAAAAAGTGTCTCAAATTTTGGCTAAAGAAATATCAGAACAGGAGCTCCTCTATGATTAAACTTAATTCTTCAGCTTGTATTGATGCAACTGTAGAAAATACATGGAAGATTTTGTCACAGATAGAAAATATTGATTTATGGTCTGAACCTATCGAAACATCATTTTGTAGTGGAGATATTTCTCGTGGTATTGGTGCGGAACGAACTTGTGAATTGAAAGGAAATATAGCTATTCACGAAAAATGGATTGAGTGGGACGAAGGGAAATCTTTTACCTATTTAGGTTTCAATATACCTTTAACAAGATCTGCAAAAAACACCTGGTCTGTAATCTCTGAAAATGGTAAAACACTACTTACTTCCGAAGCGGAAATAGTATTGAAAGGTGGCATTTTTGGAAAACTGCTTGAACCATTGATGCATCAAATGTCAAAGCGCATGGGAGCTAATGCGCTAGCGGCATTTAAGTATCTTGTGGAAAATGAAAGACCATATAAGGGTAAATATTCTTCTTTGCCAAGAGCGCCAATTACATGTTAAAAAGCCTAACCATTGCTTCCAGTTGACCTTAAAAAGCGTCACAAATTTTGCAAAAAGACGCAAAATTTCCGCCCCTTTTTACGTCAACTGAAGCAGGCGTTATAAGTCAAAGGAGAGGTAATCCGTGGAACAAGAAATAGCAACTTACTTTTCCGAAAACTGGAAGTTTATATCCACATCGGTAGTTAGTGGGTTTATCGCGGTAATTGCTACAACTTGGGCAGTATCAAAACAGTGGTATAAAAGACAGATTGAAATTCTTGATAAAGAGAAAAGTTATTTAAAAAAACAACTAGATGATAAGGATACCTATGCTCAAGACATAATGGAAATAATGGGGCAGCGGTTAGAAGTGGCTCATGAAGAACCTACTAGGTTAAAACGTCAAATTGAAGACAAGGAAAAACAGTTAGAAAAATTGCGAGAGGAGAATAATGAACTCTTATCATTGGCAGACTCAGATGGGAGTGAATGGATAGAATCTAACTCCAACAATTATGTAGCATTTATTTCTGAAACTAATATTCGGGCTTCTCTAAATTTAGCTCTTAATTATGGTAACATTTTATTTCCGAAAGTTAATTCTCTTAATCGGGTAAGAACTTCAATTCTTCGCCATGAGAAAAGTACAGTTGGTTCTTCACTTGATCTAAGCAAGGTAACATCACTTTTGCTTTTGTATACAAGATTGCAGACTGAGCACATGGCGGAGCTGGATATAGGTTTAAATCGTTGTTATAACGATCTGCGAGAAAACCAACTATGGAATTACTCAAGGTTTGAAAAAATATTTAAACCATTCTTAAAAGATGGTGTAAAACATCCAAAATATGACCCATTTCTGAAAGACTTTGAAGTTAAACAAATACACTTTTACCTTGAATATAAGAATTCAAATACCAAATCAGATGACGATGATGAAGACTTATAACAAAAAAATCCAGCGGACAGTTTAAAGCGTCATGCCTTTTGCAAAAAGACGCAAAAGTCCTGCCCCTTTAAACTGCGCGCTGATTTTGGCGTTATAAATCAAAATCAGTAGCATGAATAAACGTTCAAAAATTATTGACAACCCCACAACAAAGGAAATGCTAGAGCAATTTCAGGCTTTTGATAGTTTTGAGGCTTTGTATCGTGCAATCCCTTTTTCACGTAAATTTTTTCCTAAGTTTGATTCGGCTTTTGAGAGTTTTTCTGAAATAAAAAAACAAGCGATTATTCTTCAGCTTCCAGATAAGTTTAATGAAATTTTTTCATCTCAAGGATGGATAGCTTATGAATCAATGAATGTTGAAATCATGAAAAAGTCTATTGAGGTTTATGAATCCGAAGGGATTGAAAAAGCAGAAATATTTTTAGCATCATCCTATGATTCAGAGTCTTTAAAATGGGGAATTCAATGGTTTAATGGTCATTCTGAATTTAGGCGTAGAATAAGGTTGGCTAATTTAGCTAGAGAAGACTATTTAGAAGAAAGGTATCATGCATGTATACCATTATTACTTAGTCTATTAGATGGTTTAGTTAATGATGTTTCAAAACATGTCGGTTTTTTTGCAGAAAAAGTTGATTTAACAGCTTGGGATTCTATTGCTGCTCATGAAACTGATCTAGTTGGTTGTAATTTTGTTCCAAAACATCGTCTCCTCTATATTTACATAGAATTTTAAACGATGCACTTGCTTTCTGAATACGAGGTTTTTGCTACTAGAGATTGGGCTATCGCTATTTCAGATGGTAAAAAAACGCCCAAGCCAAAAGAAAAAGTATCATGGAAAGAATTATTAAGTAAGTTGGCAGAAAATGGGAAAAACCGTAAATTACTTGAGGAATGGAAACCTAGAACAACAGAAGAATGCAAATATTTACCACACTCTGGTTGTTCAGATAGTCTTCCTTATAACACTCCAGAAAGAGCGGTTGCAATATTTATAGATAATTGGGTCAACAGTCGCTATGGGTTGATTGCGGGGGCTTTACTATATTTCACAGATACTTCAAAAGGAAAGAAAGCTGGCTTAGCAAAAGAAGATTTTAGTCGCCATGTTCCTTTGTCATTTAAAATTCTGAGCGTAGAAGATCAAGCCGCAGCAGTATCTCATGTTATCGTGGAGCTGACTTTTGATAATGAACCACAAAAAGTCACTAAAGAAGTATCTATCCGCACAATTTATCAGGATAAAGAAAATAATGCTCTTGTTCGTTCTGTAAATGATGGAGTCTGGAAAATTTTGCAGAATTCTTTTAGTGAAGTAATTTATGCAATCAATTTATAACAAAAAATTCCAGTCGACCGTTGGCAGCGTAGCGTGCTTTCAAAGGTCATTTTATATCAAAGTTCAGTGTGTTAGCAGAGGTTACCTTATATCTGCCAACGGCCACTGAATTTGGCGTTAGCTTTTTGGAAAGATATGGATGACTTTTTAGCAAAGATTTATTTGGGGCAAGCCAAACAGGAATGTGAGCTATGTTTTCATTCGGTCAGAGTTATGGATGCAATAATAAAAAATGAAATCGATGATGATTTTTTTCAACATGCATTAGATTTGATTCATCATGCCGCTGCAGTCTCAAGAATATTTTGGCCACCTAGAGGTAGAAACAAGAAAAGCACTAAACGTGCTCAGAAAAGAGGTCAGAGTTTAAGAGACTTGTTAGACCTTAAAAGTGGGCACCCTATACAAAACCGCTCTTTAAGAGACCATTTTGAACATTTTGATGAACGTTTAGATGAATGGGCTGAAAACAGTAAAAACAGAAATATAGTTCAAAGGCTTTTTGGTCCTCGTTCGAGTATTGGTGGAGATGCCATACAAGATTCAGATATTATCCACCATTTTGATCCAGCTACAAATATTTTTGGCTTTAGGGGTGAGCATTACAATATTCAGGAGTTAGCTACTGGCTTAGATGATGTGTATGAAATTATTAATACAAAGCTAAAAGAATTAGAAGCTAACAAGGCACTCCAGCCGACGCCAAAAATCGGCGCGGCTGAGCTTTAGCGTTATGTGTTTAATTAACATTAACTAGGAAAATGATTTGAACAAGCAAGCAATAAACTTATTATTTTTCACAACTATCACAATCCTAGTTACAAGCTGTAGCGATTCAAATACACCGGACACTAACGATAATAACCGAGTGAACGAGGAATCAGCTAGGATTCAAGAAACCACAGACACCGGAAAAGAGAATAGATATTGTTATAGAAATGATTACCCTTTTCCAAACGAGCCAAAATATAAAGATGTACTTGAACTAAATATTCAAATTGTCGACAACATGGTTACAGGTTCTTATAACTGGCTGCCTGAATTTAAAGACCAAAGAAAAGGCCAAATTGAAGGAACGATAAAAGATAATCGAATTCAGGGAAAGTACGTCTTTATGCAAGAAGGTATTAGGGATTCAGCAGAAATCACTATTACTCTAAAAGACAAATTTGCAGTTGTTGAGGGTAAGCCACTTAGCCTTGGCTTATCATCATCCGTAACAAAGATTAGCTGTAATAACTGAATTTTAAAAAGTTGGTAATGAGTGTATACATGAACACCCACATAACAATTAGCTCAAGTGGACATTTTATACGCCGTTTGTATTGTGCATTGCGCTGCGCTCCATTTTTTCACAATACAAACGGCTCCTAAAACGCCACTTAGCAAAGCGTTAGAAGTAGAAAACATTTTGCTATCTTATGGTATAATTATCATCAGATGATAACTGGCGTGAGAAAAGTGTGTCAGAAAGCAAAAAAGATGAGTTAGGTTTAGATATTCTACTACAGCTTGATAATGAAATATTTCCAATGGATTGTGGCTATTGGACAAAAATTGAAGCTAAAATAGTTGTTACTAATGAACACATTCCGCATGGCATAAAATATTCTCTCACCCTACATAATCCCAGTAATGTGAGAATATTGGGTTATGACAATGCTCATGGTATTAAACCGAAAAGAAAGAAATATGGTGCTAAAAGAGTAGTCTGGGATCATCGGCATGAAAGAAAAATTGTTGAACCATATGAGTTCGAAAATGCAGCCCAATTGCTAGAAGATTTCTGGGTCGATGTTGAAAAAATACTACTTGAAGAGCAAAGGTAAAAATATGAAAGTTATGAATGTTGGCATAATTTCGCGAGAAAGCTATAAAAAAAGAACCATAGCGATTGCAAAGGGTGTTTATAAACCGAAACTAAATGAACCGAAAGTATGGTTTGAATCCATAAAATCGCTATCTCAAGTTCTAAGCAATGAAAATCAAGAACTATTAAAGCTTATTATCAAATATAAACCAAAATCACTTACCGAGTTAGAAGAGATAAGCCATAGAAAGAAATCTAATTTATCAAGAACATTAAAAACACTTGAAAATTACGGAATTATCTCTTTAGACAAGGAAAATGGGAAAGTTATACCCACAGTTAAGGTAACAGATTTCAAGGTTGAATTTGGATTGAATTCAACAGTTTATCAATAACGCAAAACTTCTAACAAAACGTTACAGCTGACCCAAAAAGCGTCCTTTGTTTTGTGCATTACGCTACGCTTCATTTTTGCACAAAACAAAGGACGCTTTTTGGGCATCTGAACTTGGCGTTGAGGCTGTAGGAAAACCCCCTACCACAAGGAAAAATCTGCTAAAATAGGGTATCAAATTGGAGTTATTTCCATGCCCAGATTCAAGCCTTACGATTACAGTCAGGATTCCATGGTTGTAATTAATTATAAAGATCAACTACAGCCAGGCACCTTCGAACACGCGATTCATTATCTGGTGGATAATAAGCTAGACTTGTCAGTGTTCTATCCCACGTATAAAAATGACGAGACAGGTCGCCCGGCTTACGATCCGGCATTACTACTGAAAATCATCCTGTTTGCTTACTCTAAAGGCATCACCTCCAGCCGTGAAATTCAATGGTGTTGTAAAACCAATATAATCTTTATGGCCTTATCGTGTGAAACAGCACCCCACTTCACGACCATTGCTGAATTTGTCAGTTCTCAGCCGGAACAGATCGAATCGCTGTTTGAGCAAATCCTGCTTGTCTGCGATGAGCAGGGCTTGCTGGGTAACGAGCTGTTTGCCATTGATGGTTGCAAAATACCTTCAAATGCAGCCAAAGAGTGGTCAGGGACTTTTAAGGAGTTGAAAGAGAAGCGGGATAAAATCAAGCGCCAGATCAAACATCATCTGAAGGTACACCAGCAGACAGACAACAATGAAACACTCGATGAGCAAAGGAGCCAACGTTCTGAACAAGCGATGGAGACGTTAAATAAAGCGTATAAGAGAATAGATGACTTTCTAAAGACGGCAAGCCCACGGCAGGTTTTTGCTCCTGCAAAACCTGCATTTCCTACGTCCTTGTAGGTCGATGGGCAAGGGAAAAATAACAAAGGAAGTGAAGAGTAACATCACGGATAATGAAAGTGCAAAAATGACAACTAGTAAAGGTACAATACAAGGCTATAACGGCATAGCCGCAGTTGACAAGAAGCATCAAATAGTCATTGATGCACAAGTCTTTGGAGAAGGGCAAGAGCATCACACGCTGCAACCTGTATTGGAAGATATAGAAGATCGCTATAAACGATTGGGACTCAATGAGGATATCTATAAAGAGGATGTATTCATCACAGCCGATACCGGATTTGCTAATGAGGCAAACATGAAGTACCTGCACGAAAACGACATCAATGGCTATGTACCGGACAATCAGTTTCGTTCAAGAGACCCGAAGTTCAGCGATCAGAAATCGAAGTACGGACAGCGACATCAGACAAGCAAGAAGAAAGCTAAGATGATCCCGGCGAGTGAATTCACCTTCGATTCAGGCAACCTGATATGCACCTGCCCTGCGGGAGAGAAGTTGAGTTTGAGAACGACAATGAAAGACAAGCAAGGCAATGAGAAGGCGTTTTTTGAGGGAAAATTAAGTCAATGTAGGCACTGTTCGTTAAAGTATGATTGTATGCGAAATCCATCCTCTGCCGATCATCGCAAAGGTAACGGCAGGCAAGTGTCGTTTATAATAAAGAAATGCAACCGATCAGCGAATCACACCGATTGGATGAAGGAAAGAGTGGATAGTATACTGGGCAAGCACATCTATAGTCACAGGATGTCAGTCGTAGAACCTGTATTTGGCAACATAGGCACGAACAAGAAGCTTAATCGGTTTAGTATGCGAGGAAAGAAGAAAGTCGGTATTCAATGGAAACTATACTGTATGGTGCATAATATAGAGAAGTTAGCGAATTACGGAGAATTATCGGCATGAGGGTCGAAATGGGCACAGAACAAGATAGAAACAAGAACAATACAAGTAGAAGGATCTCTAAATTGAAAACAGTGAATTTGACGTAAAAAAGTGGCACAATAATGTATGCGTATCAAGGTTATTGGTCAGGAGAAAATTTTGGCTGTTATACGCTTTTCCTACAGCCTCGTTAGGTGCTCAAGTACTAAATTATGAAGCAAGTGATAATTGTTAATGAATCATTAAATCTACCTCGTGGAAAACTAGCGGCACAAGTTGCGCATGCGTCCGTCGCAAGTTTGTTATCTTCCGATATAGAACAGCAAAAGAAATGGTTTGGTGTGGGTATGCCAAAAGTTGTGTTATCTGGAAGTGATGAGCAAGAAGTTACTGAACTTTATCAAAAGGCAGTAGAAGCAAAGTTGCCTGCACACCTGATAAAAGATGCGGGTAAAACTGTAGTGGCATCGGGTACTATTACTTGTGCTGGTATTGGTCCAGCATCAAAAGAAGAAATTGATAAAATAACTGAGCATTTGAAATTAATAAGTTAGCTGGTAATCTGGGGAAACGTACATAATAAAACTGTATGTGCTTGAGGAGTATTGAGTGAAATACATTTCCATACTACGGGGAATAAACGTAAGTGGTCAAAAGAAGATAAAAATGGCAGACCTGAAATCTCTGTATGAGTTACTGGGGTTTCAGAATGTCGTAACTTACATACAAAGTGGGAATGTAATATTCGAGACCTCAGTTGAAAATACTGATGATTTGAAAATAACGATAGAAAAAGCTATCGAAGAAAAATATAAATTTCATGTGCCAGTGGTAATCCGCACGAATCATGAGATAGAAAATATTATTAGAAACTGTCCTTTTGGTTCCGTTAGCTTGGTTGAAGATGGTACCAAAGTATTGGTAACATTTTTATCTTCAGAACCGCAAGAGGTAGTAGCTTCTGATATTCAAAAATATGTAGTCGCACCCGAAAAATTAGTTGTTCGAGGGAAAGAGGTATATCTTTATTGTCCCAATGGCTATGGAATCAGTAAATTATCAAATAATTTTCTTGAGAAAAAACTAGAGATTGAAGCTACCACAAGAAACTGGAAGTCAGTTCATAAATTGTATGAATTATCAATGTAGCGAAACCAACCAGGCGCTCCAGCTGACCGTAAAAAGCGCCGCTCCTATCGTCGCTCTGCTTTTTACGGCATCTGAGCTTGGTCGTTATGCGGCATCGAAAGGTTGTTCCTGCCTGGAAAGTCTCCGATTCCTGAAAGCGGGTGTATTGTATTGTCGGTCAAGCGGCTAATTTGCGCCAGAAGCCGATACTTACTGAATCGTATTTGCGGTTGCACAGAAGCAATCGAGCTTTCTCGCAGGCAAAAACCTTCAAGAACCGGTCCAGGGATTACCGGTTACGCTGCAGGGATTGGTCAGCGAGCAATGTCTACATGTCGTAGAAGCCCGAAGTGAGCTTTTTCCTGTGTACCCACGCCCAATGAATTAATTGAGATTAACAAAGCCATCTGAAGCTATCGCATAAGGCTACTGTTGTTAGCAATCTGCGCCTTGGGTTTGCAGCTGTGAGAGCAAATGAATGACCACCGCCCGCTGCCGCATCTAAAATCGCCGCTATTTTCCTTGAGATACCAAGTCTGGAGCTAGGGTGTATCCCAACCCCACAGCTGTTCCGATTGAGGACCTCCGTTGGTGACGAGGCTGATCCACACCCGCGTTTGGTAGCGAGCCCCTGCACTTTGCCCGGCTCCAACGAAAGTGGCAACAAACGACTCATCTGGACCCGGGAGAATCACTCCGCCTTCAGGGGTCGTGGGTTCTGCCTCCATTGCTTCTGGTAACAGAAGGCCAAATTCCGGGAATGCCCTCACAGTGGTACTTACTCTGTCGTCGTCATCGCCGATGTTTGCTTCCATCCGTGCATTGTGGCCTGCAGGCCAGAGATCCGATGTTGTGGGCAGTTCGTCGCCCTCGCCTTCCACCACTAACCGGCAGGCAGCCATGATCGATTCCCGGAACCGTTGGTAGTCAGCGTCGCGGTTGCTCGTCGAGTCCTCCTCGATCCCCCGGGCGACGAACCCGAAGTAGGGATTTCTAACTGTCGGGACGTTGACACTATTCACAAACCCCTGTGCCCGTTTCCGTCTGCCGCTGTCGTCAATGTCGGTGGGTAGAGGGGAGAAACCGCCACTGGGGAACAGATTCGTCACCCTAGGCACATCATCAACCCTCACTACGCGGTCGAACACGGTGACCAACCCGAACTGGATCCCTACCTCATCTTCGCCTCTCTCGCTGAAACCCTCGATTTCCATCATCCATCTGACCTGAAGTTTTGCCATGTTTTCCTTCCTATGGTGTAAAGACTGAGATTATACCATCTTCTGCTTTCCAGGAAGACATCAGAGACACTGATGAATCTGTGAATTAGATTATCTCCGCTCCTAAAAAGCCGTGATTCTAATACACTGCCTGAACCAAGGTCTGGGAGGGATATATGACACTCCGACTATCACAAGCTTTATTTACATAGAGTTGGCCGTATTTTTGACCAAACGGGGCCTATAAGGTTAAATTGATTCTTCTGCCATGCTTAATTCACTGTTTCATCAGTGATGAGATGGACACCCCCCAACGGGCATCGTAATGTGCCAAACTTTGTATCTCAAATCAAAGTTAAAGAGGAGCATCCATCATGGGTAACAATAGCGTAATTAGTATCGATTTGGCAAAGAATGTTTTTCAGGTTTGCTTGTTAAATGAAAACAACAAGGTTCGCAGCAACAATAAAGTTAGACGAGGTAAGCTGCTAGAGACGGTTACGCAGCTAGATGCTAGGCGTATTGTGATGGAAGCTTGTTATAGCTCTAATTATTGGGGACGGCTATTTCAACAAAACGGCTATGAAGTTAACCTGATACCTCCTCATCAGGTCAAACCCTTTGTTGTAGGTAACAAGAATGATTATAACGATGCAGTCGCTATTGCCGAAGCGGCCTTACGACCAAGAGCGAGCTTTGTTCGAGTGAAATCTTATGAGCAACAGGATGTGCAGAGTCTGGACAAAATACGACACAGACTAATGAAGGCGAGAACCGCTTTATCCAATCAGATGAGAGGTTTATTAGCGGAGTATGGAGTTGTATTAAAACTGGAATTAAAACATTAATCACAGAACTGCCTTTTGTCCTGGAAGATGCAGAGAATGAACTCACGTACACGGCACGCGAGTTTTTGTGCGAGCTAGAGATTGAATTGTTGTATTTGACTGATAGAATTAAAAAAATCGAGCAAACAGCGGATAAGCTCTTAGCCCAAAATGATGATTATTTGCGCCTTCAAAGCATACCGGGCATAGGCCCTGCCATCTCTCGGGCCATGATCAGTTCAATCAATGATGCGAATCAGTTTAGCAATGGTCGACAAATGGCAGCCTGGATCGGTATCACGCCTAAACAGCATGCCAGTGGTGATCATTCACGTATGGGTGGTATCAGTAAACGGGGAAATCAGACGCTCAGACGTCAGCTTATACATGGCGCAAGGGCTGTTATCAGGGTGAGTGAGGAGAAAACTGATCCCTTAAGTGTGTGGGTAAAGAAACTATTGGCCACAAAACCGAAAAACAAAGTAGCCGTCGCGTTAGCCAACAAGCTCGCTCGAATAGCATGGACTGTGTTGAAAACAGGCGATAGTTACAAGGCTGCATTATTAACAATCAAAACATAAATCCAGAACAAAGAACAGACAAAAACAAAGTTTAACAAGAAGGAGCATCCTACCAGCGGTTTGTAATAGTAATGAATTAAACGGTTACGACTCTATCAAAACCTGTACGGGGACAGAGGCCATCAAGGCCAAATGAGTGAAAAGGAGATAGAGTCATCTTAAATCTCATTAAGGCTGCACGCAAACATAGAAGGCGTGATTAGAAGCCGGATAGTTGTCAAAGCCGCATTTTATTACCCAAGCATAATGGCTGTAAGAACCAGAAATATTTATTAAGTACTGATAGAAAACAAGGTCATCCTGGTGAAGCTGAAAATCAGCTTTATTGGAATTGTTTAGCCTGAAAAAGGTAAAAACGCAAAAAATATTGAAAATTAACTTGAATTCTATGGGGTGTCCATATATGTCCCCTTTATTCGTAAGACAGGATAAGAATCACAGGTGGAGCTTGGCAAGGGGGCCTGCTTTGCTGTGCGTGTAAGGGAAAGATTGACTCGAAGAGGTGATAAGAACGTGCTAAATTGAGTGTAAAAGAGAGAATCATCGAACGATGAAGAGTCGAAAACTCAAGTGCGCATTCTGGATTGACAGGCCAAGAACACAGTTGCGGCGGCAGCTAAAAAAACAATCCCCTATAATACAGAGTGCGCAAACGAAACACAGGAGTCGGCGGCCCAGTCCAACCAGCGCTTTATCCCTCCAATAGTCAGATGTCGATGGTAAATACGGAATGATTGTGCAGAGCGGTGCTGGATTGATGACAGTGGTTGGGGGTATAAATGCTTTAACGTTAGCACCCATAAAAACAAACGTATGGCTATTTAGCCATATCAATGCTATAGTCATCCTATGAGTGAACAGGACTTCGAATGGGATGAAACAAAAAGTCAGGATAACCAACGAAAACATGGCGTTACATTCTATGAGGCGCAACATGCTTTCTTAGATACAAACCGTATTATTGCTGAGGATTTGGACCATAGCCAAGCTGAAAAAAGATATTATTGTTTCGGCTTAAATGAACAAGGTAGTGGCATTCTCACTGTTCGGTTTACTCATCGGTCTGGTTGCATCCGTATATTTGGTGCAGGTTATTGGCGCAAAGGTAAAAAGATCTATGAGCAAAACAATTCAATATAGTAACGAGCCAATCGGTGATTTAAAACTAATACCTGATTTTCTACCATCGCCCGAACAGCTTGCACTTAAACAACAAAACACTAAAGTCACAATTTCTCTTAGTTCAGAGAGTGTTGCCTATTTTAAAGATACTGCAAAAAAACATCACATGCAGTATCAAAAAATGATTCGTCAGTTACTCGATGAGTATGTGGCTTATCAAAAAAGTGCTAACAAATAGCTCCAGCGGACAATTTAAAGCGTCACTTGTTTTGCTGTCGCAAAAACGCGCCACTTTAAATTGCCGCTGAGCTGAGCGTTAGCTGAATAAATATGAGTAAATATTGGGATATAGAAGAAGGTGAAATTGATAGCACAGTTTTCTTTGAGTTGCTGCCAAAGTATTTTGGGGAAGCAACAAGTATATTTGTTGAGGGAACCTCTATTGAAAAAGAAGTTATCAGTTGTTATCAAAAGCATCAAGAAAAAGGGAAGCATTTGCCTGGCAGGCAAACAATTTGGCCAAGGTCTAAATGCTTTAGATGTTTGTTCTCAGAAGATTTAATAAAAGAACTTAGCTTTTTATCGCTGAATCATGCCTATCCTGAGCTAATGGATCACTTTTTTATATACAAGGGAGAACATGCCATTTTAGAGTGGCATGATGCATTTGCTAATGCAATGTTAATCTCTAAAGTCATTTCAGAAAAAAAGATTTCAGAATTTGCAAGTAATCTAAGTCTTGAATATTGTGAAGCAAAATTGAGCTAACACATATGAGCCGTAACACTGTCAATAGGTAAAACTAACTATTTCCGTCTTATTTGAGACAGAAACTAAGGCAATTCGCGAAATCGGCTACTTCATCTGTCATGGTAGCTGTTAAGTCGTCGCTTACAGCAAACACATATAGAGGGTCTCTTATTGCAGTCTCACTGCTACCTGCTTGTTTCTCAATCCATTGAGTGGTGCAGGGCCACTAGACATTCATCGGTTAACCTTCTCTGGCACTATTCAAGGTGACAGGCTTCCTCAATGCTTGAGTATCCAGTTAGTTACAGGCTCAGCCAAGGTGTAAACGACTTTGCGAATTGTATTAATGCACGCCAGTGAGGTGTCTAATCAATACGCGACTGGCTCAGGCTATTTGATGTAAAAACCACTAAAGAGATATTTTCTCAGTTATTGGCTATGGTTTTTCAAACATTCAACCGCATTGTCCAGTTAGGCTTGCAGTTCACCCCATTGCGTGACTAACGCTTCAAGAATCGATTCTCATCGAATAGCCTCTCATTTTTCAACATAAAATAAACACAGCGGCCGAGCTTGTGAGCAAGCACCGAAAGTGCTTTTGCTTTACTCATTCGTCGTTGTAATTTTTGTAAATAGCGTTGTGCAGATTTGTTTCCGCGTAAATAAAGTACGGCGGCCTCGGAGAACGGCCATTTTAAATGTGCATTGCCAATTTTATTTCCTTGAGTGCCATAGCTTTTTCCTGCCGACTCGGCCTTGCATTTTACAAGGCGTGCATAAGATGCAAATTTCTGAACTGATTCGAAACGATCGATATCCCCAATCTCATAAACGATAGTTAATGATAGAATACGACCTATACCTGAAATGCTTTTCAATAGATACATATGAACAGGATTGTGCAGTTTGGCTTGTTGCTCAAGATACCATTCGATTTTACTGAGCTCCTTGGCATAACAATCCAGAATAGTCATATCCAAATCGATATTACGTTGGACAACGCTATCTGAGAAAGTTGATTTGAGCTGCTCACGTGCATTGATGTTTTTCAAATTGACTTTGTTAGGTGGTAAGTTGTATTGGCTTGTGGTGTTGGCGACATGTGCCTTGAGGTTGGCCCCGTGTCTGACAATTTTCATTCTTCTTCGAAGCAGATCACGAGTAGCACGCATTTGTTTGGGATAAACGTAAGCGAGTGGAAAATTACCACCACGCATAAGGCAAGCAATCTTGAAGGAGTCAATACGATCATTCTTTGCTTTACCACCATGTATGGCGTAATAAAATACTTCCGTGTATTTTACCCTTCGGGCCAGCTAAAGCTGTTCAATTTCATTCCTGATGAATTAGTCATGTACAGCGCATGGCCGAGGATAAAGTCAACCCCCCAGGTCTTCACAGAAATCCGACACCCAATACCAGCAGTGCATGCACTCAACACCGACAAAAATACTACCTATGTAGGGTTCCAAAAGTTGGTATAGTTTCTCGGGATCGGCAGGTATCTCTCTGTGAACACAGGTATTTCCTTGCTGATCAACAATACAGACATAAAGACTTCTGGCATGTAAGTCGAAGCCGCAGTAATATGGGTGTGTGTTATTGTAAAAGTTCATTGGGCTTTCTCCGTAGTGGTTTGGTCGCCTTCCAGTTTAGCCGATATTGCTAAGTAGGAGGAGAAGGCTCAATGAGTATCAATCGCATGCAGCTGACCGTAAAAAGCGTCACAAATTTTGCAAAAAGACGCAAAATTTCCGCCCCTTTTTACGTCAGCTGAAGCAGGCGTTATGTTCTAGATACGATCTGGTTAAGGGCGTTTAATAATTAACAAATAGTAAGGAGAGAATTATGGCTAAGGGTCGAGATGCAAAAAAAGCAGTTAAAAAGAAATCTGAAAAAACTTTGAAGGAAAAGCGTAATGAAAAAAAGGAAAAGAAAGCCAATAAAAGATAAATATGGTTTCTGAATCAAACATTTAGAAAGTGCTCTTTGAGATGCAAAAGCCTAACGAATAAGGTTAGATTCCTGCGAGGGACGAGCCAGAATCTGAACTGTTTGTTGGACAAGCCCGAGGTAATGGTACTTTAATAGAAAACATCTTCAGGGGTCTAACATGTATTGAAGAGTGTGGTTTACTACGACTCTCAATAACCAGCCTGGAACATAACCATTGCCGCAAAACGAAGCTAAAATTGGCGACAACGTGTGCATTATACACCCATCAAAGCCTAGTGAATCCCACAGGGCGTAATACCTGATTTTTTAGCAGCTGTTCTGGTTTTTTGTATTCGGTTACATCAGCAATTTATCATCTCTTGTGTTATGTGGGTACAAGTGTCGCTAGAGCGGATGGCGCTATCCGGGTGCGGGTGATATGCATCAAAGCCCCACAACATTGACAGATAAAGTGGGGTCGTTTTGTAAATAAGGTTAATGTCTTATTTCGGTCAAAGCCGAGCAGATACTGCAACAGCGTAATTGAACATTTACTGTTAGGGTGTAGAAAGCCAAAGTGACGGGCACGTCGAAAGCCTCTGGGCAGCACGTGCCTGAGAATCAGCCATAAGAATTTGACGCCCGAGACGGTTCGGGTTTTCATCTGCTGTGTTTTACTGTCCCGATACCGGAAACTGACCTGACCGTCTTTACAAGCCACAATATCCTTCTCCTGGATGACCCCCTTGTAGAGGTAACGGCCCAGATAGGTCAGGGCTTTCTCACCCGAGCCAACGGATTTGCAGTTTACTACCCATTTATAGGGAATCTGTACAGGCATGAGCAGACCCGCTTTGTTAAGGGCAGTCAGCATTTTGGCGCGAAATACCTTAGCCAAAGCGAACTGATTAAACAGATAGGTCGTGTTATCATCCCCGTCTTTGTTCGCCAGAGTCTACTGAGTACATCAATAGCGGCCCCCGGCATCACTAAGTGAACATGTGGGTGGTAATCCAGGCGACGAGAATGGGTATGCAAAACCGCAATGGCACCGGGTATGCCCTGAAGTTGTTTATCATTTTTAGAGAATGCAAGAAGCGTATGCCAGGCGCACTGGATGAGCAACGCGTAGAGTAATCGCTGATGCTGCCATGCGAGCGTTCTGAGTTCTGCCGGCAAGGTAAAGGTGAGTAGAAAGTAAGTCGCCGGTACTTGTTTTTTGAGTTGATTGTCCAGCCATCGTTGGCTCTCATGGGCTTGACAATGTGGGCAGTTTCTATGGCCGCAGGAATGTGGCACAGTGACTTGATAATCGCATTCGGTGCAAGTTGCGATCATTTGCAGAGTGGGGAGGTACAGCAGTGCTTCATGGCACCCAGCGCCTTGAAATGAGAGGGCAGGATCTGGCCCTGGTATTGAGATCTGAACGGAGCCTCAAAGGTTTTAATGATAGAAGAGAGTAAAGTCATTTGACTCGCCCCCAGTCAATGGAAAAACCACTGATCAATTCATTAATTAACTGCTCGGCGTTGTTGTCGGTACGGGTAGTGAGTTGAGTGTATTTGGAGGTGGTGAGGATACTACGATGGCCGAGAATTTCCTGTACTTCAAGTAAGTCAACGCCAGCTTCGATCAAGTGAGTGGCATAGCTGTGTCTTAAGCTATGCAATGTTCACAGCTCTATTGCATCCTGCAATTGCTGCATTAGTGCATCCCTGCACGTCATGTTTTTTTATTCCACATTGCTTGACAACCTTGCGGATGGTGATCTGAACAGCACCGCGATCGAGTGGGGATTGAGCCATTGAAGCGCCACTGAGCCCACTTTTGCGGTTAGGGAAGAGCCAACGGGGAGGACCAGAACCGGCGAAGCAGATCAAGCTTCACGGCACTCCAGGAATGGGTAGATAGAAGATCGGAGAAATAATCTATCAACTGTTGTTCGGAAAGTGAATGGATGCGATAAGAAAAATACGCACCGATGCGCCGGATAGCGCGTGCATAGGCGTCAATGGTCTTGGGTTGCAGTCCTTTGAGCTTAAGGTGTTTATGATGAGATTGGTAATTTCGCTTGAACTTCGGGTTGGATACCGTTTTCATGGGGGTGTAACCTCAATATTCGTGGTGAATGTCCCTCTATCAAGAGGGGGTTGGGGTTACACTTTAAATTAAAATGGACGAAGTCGCTTTTATTCTCCGCGCAGCGGCTTCGTCCAACAATCGCATCCACTTGACCGTAAAAAGCGTCATATCTTTTGCGATGCAAAAAAATACGCCCCTTTTTACGTCAGCTGATGTGGGCGTTCAGGCTGTAGAAAAATACCCGCAAGTCGCACTATTGCCGATGTGTTGAGGTAAAATAGGCATCTCATCCGCTGATTGGCTGCAATCATGTCAAATTACCTCGATGACAACTTAAATCAAAGTGTATTTTTGGATATAAATTATCTCGATGTTCTCGGTAAAAACACATTTGAGTTTTGTCTTTACGAGTTGATTACCCATACTGTTGATCTTGAAGAATTTCATGGTCGCTATAAAAATCAAAGCGTAGGCAGGAAGGCTTATCCACCGTCATTGTTGTTGCGAATTATTTTTTACGCCTATTATCGAGGGATAACATCAAGTCGTGCGATTAAGCGTAGTTGTAAAACAGATTTAAAATTCATGGCGCTGGCTTCAGGTCGCACTCCGCATTTTACTACCTTGGCCGATTTTGTCAGCAGTAACTGCGAAGAAATGAAAGCCTTATTCCACAAGGTGTTGATGATCTGTTGCAAAAGCGGATTAGTTGGGAAAGAGCCCTTTGCTATTGATGGCTGTAAATTACCTTCGGATCCCCTCGGGGGAAATACATGCGATTTGTCGGCAAGCTTCCTGATTGTCGATCTTGCCCCAAACAATCTCAATGCATGAGAAGCCTAGTCAAGGAAAAGGGGCGGCAGGTTTCATTTTTGGTGGAAGATCAAGACCACAAAAGCTACCTTGATTTAATGAAGCAGAGAATTGACAGCGAAGCGGGTAGAAAAGACTACGCTAAAAGGATGTGGACGATAGAGCCGGTGTTTGGAAATATCACCAGTAATAAAGGTCTCGACAAATTAAGTTTACAAGGAAAGGGCAAGGTCAGCTGCCAGTGGATGATGTATTGCATGGTGCATAATATGGAAAAATTATGGAGATACGGAAAGCATAGCGAGGCGACGGCATAGAGCAGTTGGTTAGGGCTGTGCTGGAGCGTATTTGCCTTAATAGGGAGATATATTATGCGCTATTGGCTGTCTTTCAATAAATAGAACGGCGACTGCAAAATTAAACATTAACAACTGAGAAACTTGGTTGAGGAATATTTCTGCGAAATTGCTGATTTTCTACAGCCTGATTATGTATGAAACAGGCTACCATATGAATATCAAAGAAGAAATTTAGCAGGCAATTGAAAATTGACGTGCAGGTGTACTAACTGACTAATTCGATTAACAGTTTATTCAAATGAGACATGCTATGAAAAACCCAATCACTTTAAATGCACTTAGCTTACTAATAGCTAGTGCTACCTTTTTAGTACCATTTATTGCTGTCAATGCAGCGAGTCAAGATTCGATCCATGTGCGCCTTAAAGATCGCCTGGATCGTCCGAACGATGGTTATTGTTTTGATATTTTGGGAACAGGTGAGACCTTACGCGTGGACTTACCTTTGTTTATTCACAACTGCAAACCATTTGCAACGTCTGATAGTACTGTTATTTACACCAGCAAGGGTCAGCTAGTGTTCCCTGCCCCGAACGTTTGTGTGACGGCCTTTGGTGTAAATAATACCGTTTTGCCAGGATCGTCCGTTTTACTCCGTCCATGCGATGAACGCGCAGCTTTTTATGATACAGCAGACTTGCAAAAGTTTGATCATGCAGAAAATGGACAACTTAAACTGCGTGGTTTCGATCTCTGCTTAACCTCAGGTAATAAGTCCTCCAGAACTTACTCGCCCGATGATCGTTGGCGCGTGCTATCGCTAGAAACCTGTTCGTCTACTTCACTAAGTCACTCTGAATGGGAAATGGTACCTCTTAAACAGAAGTGAAAATAATTACATAACACATATGAGCCGTAACACTGTCAATAGGTAAAACTAACTATTTCCGTCTTATTTGAGACAGAAACTAAGGCGATTCGCGAAATCGGCTACTTCATCTGTCATGGTAGCTGTTAAGTCGTCGCTTACAGCAAACACATATAGAGGGTCTCTTATTGCAGTCTCACTGCTACCTGCTTGTTTCTCAATCCATTGAGCGGTGCAGGGCCACTAGACATTCATCGGTTAACCTTCTCTGGCACTATTCAAGGTGACAGGCTTCCTCAATGCTTGAGTATCCAGTTAGTTACAAGCTCAGCCAAGGTGTAAACGACTTTGCGAATTGTATTAATGCACGCCAATGAGGTGTCTAATCAATACGCGACTGGCTCAGGCTATTTGATGTAAAAACCACTAAAGAGATATTTTCTCAGTTATTGGCTATGGTTTTTCAAACATTCAACCGCATTGTCCAGTTAGGCTTGCAGCTCACCCCATTGCGTGACTAACGCTTCAAGAATCGATTCTCATCGAATAGCCTCTCATTTTTCAACATAAAATAAACACAGCGGCCGAGCTTGTGAGCAAGCACCGAAAGTGCTTTTGCTTTACTCATTCGTCGTTGTAATTTTTGTAAATAGCGTTGTGCAGATTTGTTTCCGCGTAAATAAAGTACGGCGGCCTCGGAGAACGGCCATTTTAAATGTGCATTGCCAATTTTATTTCCTTGAGTGCCATAGCTTTTTCCTGCCGACTCGGCCTTGCATTTTACAAGGCGTGCATAAGATGCAAATTTCTGAACTGATTCGAAACGATCGATATCCCCAATCTCATAAACGATAGTTAATGATAGAATACGACCTATACCTGAAATGCTTTTCAATAGATACATATGAACAGGATTGTGCAGTTTGGCTTGTTGCTCAAGATACCATTCGATTTTACTGAGCTCCTTGGCATAACAATCCAGAATAGTCATATCCAAATCGATATTACGTTGGACAACGCTATCTGAGAAAGTTGATTTGAGCTGCTCACGTGCATTGATGTTTTTCAAATTGACTTTGTTAGGTGGTAAGTTGTATTGGCTTGTGGTGTTGGCGACATGTGCCTTGAGGTTGGCCCCGTGTCTGACAATTTTCATTCTTCTTCGAAGCAGATCACGAGTAGCACGCATTTGTTTGGGATAAACGTAAGCGAGTGGAAAATTACCACCACGCATAAGGCAAGCAATCTTGAAGGAGTCAATACGATCATTCTTTGCTTTACCACCATGTATGGCGTAATAAAATACTTCCGTGTATTTTACCCTTCGGGCCAGCTAAAGCTGTTCAATTTCATTCCTGATGAATTAGTCATGTACAGCGCATGGCCGAGGATAAAGTCAACCCCCAGGTCTTCACAGAAATCCGACACCCAATACCAGCAGTGCATGCACTCAACACCGACAAAAATACTACCTATGTAGGGTTCCAAAAGTTGGTATAGTTTCTCGGGATCGGCAGGTATCTCTCTGTGAACACAGGTATTTCCTTGCTGATCAACAATACAGACATAAAGACTTCTGGCATGTAAGTCGAAGCCGCAGTAATATGGGTGTGTGTTATTGTAAAAGTTCATTGGGCTTTCTCCGTAGTGGTTTGGTCGCCTTCCAGTTTAGCCGATATTGCTAAGCAGGAGGAGAAGGCTCAATGAGTATCAATCGCATGCAGCTGACCGTAAAAAGCGTCAACTGAGGCAGGCGTTATGCAAATAAAGGAAAAATATGCCCCACCCACATTCAATAGGTCTTAAAAAAACAATCAATGATTGGCAGTATTTTTCTCAATGCTTAGGAGCGAACGTAACTGTTTATGATTCAAATTATGGTTATTCAAACTTTGCCTGTGGTTATAAATCAATAAACCCAGAGGAGAGGTTAGAGCCGAAAGAACTTTTTTATATTTATAGCATTACAAAAACATTTACAGCCATTTTGATAATGCAGCTTGTTGAAAAAGGGCTAATAAATTTAAACGCTCCAATAATTACCCATCTTGAAGGTATTCAGTTGCCTAAAGAAGTTACCGTCAAAAATTTACTCAATCATACAAGTGGAGTACCGAGCTATACTGACTTACCCAACTACATAAGCGCAAATAGAGAAAATCCTTCTGAACCGTGGTCATTTGAATATGTAGTTAAAAAAACGTGCAACGGAAAATTGGATTTTCCTTCAGAGGAAAAGTGGCACTATTCAAATACAGGGTATATGTTGCTTCTATTTCTTATTGAATCAATAACAGGTATCTCTTTTGCTAAGAATATTGATGACCTGATAGTAAACAAAATTGGTTTAAATAATACTTATGTTGCGGAAAATATTGATAATAAAATTACGAATGGATATTGCCGTTATCTCAATGATAAAAGAGAAATGAAAAATATTTCTCGTATTTATAATCCATGGTGGTGCAAAACAGGGCTTGTTATATCAAGCAGCTATGAAATTGCAAAACTTTATAAGGTGCTTTTTTCTGGTCAACTTATAGGTTCAAGTTCTCTAAGTGCCATGACAGAAGCTGTTTCCATCGGGCAACCAGCAGATTTTTATTTTAAAAAACCCAGCTACGGATTAGGTATAATGATTGACCCTGAAAATGAGTTTGGTTGTTCATATGGGCATGGAGGTGATGGCCCTGGTTTTAACACTTGGTCAGTTTATTATCCAGATTTTGAGAGTAGATCTGTTGGCGTTACAGTGTTTTGTAATACCACAATGGGAGGGCATCCATTTTTTCTTGTGAAAGAAATTTTAGATGTGCTAAAAAATGCATAACAAAACAAAGGCCGCTTTTTGGGTCAGCTGAACTTAGCGTTAGCTTCAGTATAGAGAAGGAGAAATAACTAATATATGAAATCCACGGTATATATTGAATCGTCAGTTATAAGTTATTTGTCATCTAGGCCAAGTCGTGACATTGTTGTCGCTGGTAGACAGGCAATCTCACACGATTGGTGGGAAAACCATAGGCATAGATTTGAACTTCGTATATCTATATTAGTTGAGGAAGAAATTAGTAAAGGTGATTCTTTAGCGGCAAAGCTTCGTATTGATAGAATTATGGATATACCAAGACTTTCTATTTCTGATGAGGCAAAGAAGATTGCTGAATTACTTCTGTTTCAAAATGCAGTACCAAAAGGTAGTGAAGAGGATGCGTTACATATTGGTATTGCAGCGGCGCAAGGAGCAGATTATCTGCTTACTTGGAACTTTAAGCATATAAACAACGCTGAAACTAAAACAGCCATAACACAGCTTGTAGAATCATGTGGGTATAAATGCCCACAATTATGTTCGCCAGAAGAACTTGGAGGGGTATCTGATGATTGAAGATCCGATAGTTGAGGAGGTTCGTCGCCATCGAAAAGAACATGCAGCTAAATACGATAATGATCTAAACCGCATTGTAGAGGCACTGAGAAAAAAAGAGCGAGAATCTACGCATGGCCAACTGAATCCTGGCCCAAAATTACTTTTAAAGCAGACAGGAAGCTAACAATTTGCTAAGCCGCACTATTTCGCCACCATTTTGATGATTACAAGACCCGATACCCGCACCACTGCATAAACTAAAAGCGGTATCGGCGATCATGAGATGCCGCACAGCAGCGATGGGCGGACATGTTACCCGTTGTCCAAATGGACACATAGAACAGGTCCACTACAATTCCTGCAAGAACCGAAGTTGCCCGCAATGCAACAGTCTGCCCACGGAACGTTGGCTGGACAAACAAAAAGCCAAACTACTGGAATGTGATCACTACCACGTGATCTTTACGGTGCCACACTCCCTCATTGCGCTGTGGTGGTGTAATCAAAGGCTGATGTCCGATTTGTTGTTTCGCAGTGCCAGCGAAACATTGAAAGAGCTGCTGGCGGACCCGAAGTACCTGGGTGCAACGGTGGGCATACTGGCAACGTTACATACCTGGGGTCGAGATCTAAGCCGACACCCGCACCTGCATTGCCTGATCTCAGGCAGTGGCAGGACAGACACAGGCGAGTTCAAGCAAAGTACAAGTGACTACCTGCTGCCGTATCGGGTATTGCGAAAACTATTTCGGGGAAAATATGTGGCGGGACTACGTAAAGCGAATAAGGTGGGTAAACTGCAACTTCCACGGGGATTAAGTGAAGCTGCCTTTGAGCAGGTGTTGCCATTTACTTGGTCCGCTACGCACGAGGCGGTCGGTTTCGAAATACCCAAATCCAACGTATCGACGAAGAACGCATAGAATTTCGGTATCTGAACCACCGAACACAGCGCAAGCAGCAGATGAAGTTAACGACGGAAGAGTTTCAACGACGCATACTGTGGGACATCCCGGAAAAAGGGCAACATGTCGTGGGCTATTACGGACTCTACAATGGTCACAAGGCAGGACAACTTGATCGGTGCCGAGAGCACCTGGGACAGGAACCCCAAGAGGAGCTAGAAGTGTTGGACTGGCAAAGCTTCCTGGAGCGATTGGGCATAGCGCCACTGAGGCGATGTCCGATATGCGATAGTGGGCTTATAACGGGTCCGTTGGAAAGCCGTCAAAGAGCACCGCCCGGTGTGATGGATGAGTAGCGATAAAACAAGAAAAAGGAATGGTGGTTAACAAGGATAGTCATTGAGTCTGGCTGTGGCTGTAAGGAAGAGAAAAAGGGCAGAAACAATCAAAGAGTCTGTTAAAGTAGTGGGAATATGGAGAAAAACAAAAGGACAGCGGCCCAATGAGGCATGTGCAGATCAGGAACAAAGTGCAAAGACTCAAACAAAAGGGCATGAGAAAGGGTGAAAACACCATAGAGCGGTGGAGGCGAATCGGCTCCGTCCAAACAAGGCGTTGAACGCATCGCCGAAGGAGTAGAGTCGCCGTGAGTTCAGCACTGCGTCGAGATGGCGGTGTAAATTTTTTTGTCTGTGAGGGCGACGGTTAACTAAAACGTTATGTGTTCAGGAAATATTTTTTCTTGACTAATATCACATGTTCACTTACATTTTCTCCCAAAATGGGAGGAATTATAGTAGTATGCGGGTAATTGCAAAAAGCACTTTAAAAAAGTTCTGGGAACAGTCTGCTTACAGTGATGCGCAAGGACCACTCGAAAGTTGGTACGAGGAAATTGTGAAAGCAAATTGGCTATCACCGCAAGCAGTGAAAACTCAATATGGTAATGCGAGCATTTGTGGCAACAATCGTGCTGTTTTTAATATTGGTGGTAATAAATACCGTTTAGTTGTTGAAATTCAGTATCGCGCAGGAATTGTCTGGATAAAGTTTATCGGTACACATGCTCAATACGATAAGATAAATGTCGAGGACGTAAATGAATATTAAACCAATCAGAAGCGATAAAGATTTACAAGAAGCTTTTCACCATCTTGAGGGAATATTTCAGGCAAAAAAAGGTACGCCAGAAGCTGATGAAATGGAGATTCTCGTTACTTTGATTGAGTCTTATGAAAACAAGAATTATCCGATTAGTCCACCAGATCCTATTGTAGCTATCAAATTCAGAATGGATCAACAGGGGTTGACAGCTCGTGACTTAGAAATTTTCATTGGTAGTAGCGGAAGAGTCTCTGAGGTACTAAATCGTAAACGCCCTTTGAGCCTACGAATGATAAAACGCTTACATCATGGATTAAATATTCCATATGAAAGTTTGTTAGCCGATGTTGCTTAAATGTAGGTATTATAGTGCATCCACACATAACAAAGGCCACTTTTCGGTCAGCTGAACTTAGCGTTATTTTTTCATTGAAACCCATACTACAGGTGCTATAATAAGACCAATTAACAGCACCTATTAGGGTTGAGCATATGAAAACACTATTCTCCCAAGACATTATTCCTTTGTCTGATCTCAAAATAAATCCAGGAAAAATTGCAAATCAAGCAAAAGATTCCCATCGTCCCATATTACTTACTAGCAGAGGTCGTGGCATAGCGGTTATGCAAGGCTTAGAAGAATTCGAAAACCATGAAGAAGAGCGCGCTTTTGTAAAAGCCATCGCACAGGGTTTATTGGAAGTAAAAGAAGGTAAAGTGCAAACAGTTGATGATGTAAAAAGAAAATTAGGTATCAACATTTGAAAATATTAATATCTGACTCAGCGTTTAATGATTTAGAATCAATAAAAGAATACTATCTTAATGAAGGAATACCGCAAGTAGGGATTGAGTTTGTTACAAAAATCATTAAACATATTGAAACCATACCAATTAACCCGGAAATTGGTCGCAAGGTGCCTGAGTTTAACGAAAACAATATTCGTGAATTAATTCACCCTCCTTTTCGTATCGTTTACTTAAAAGAGAAAAAAGCTATTCATGTAATAAGAGTATGGCGAAGTGAACGTTTATTAAATGTAACTAATACTCCTGCAAACAAAAAAATATAATCGGGTAGCCGGAGGTCTCTAACCTCCAACCCCCACAACACCCTGCGTGCGGATCCGCACAGGGCGTTTCACTTAGCCCGGATATTTCACTCACTTTCAATAATGCATCTATGGATGCAATCTCTCGCATGATCCGGGTCATTTAGCTTGAACTTCCAATAAAATCTGATATTTGAACATAGCGCCCCTTTCTCCCAGTCGGCTGGCAATTGATCACCGCAATACACGTGCAGGGGGAAGAAACAATAGCCGCCGTAGTATTTGTTGAAATGACGACCTTGCTGTTCACCGTAAACCCGATCATCGGTACCGTCAAAATCGAGAATCAGTGATGGGGGTGGCTTATCAAAGCTGGCAACAAACTGTTCGAACAATAGCCGATGCATCTCCCACGCAATCTGGCGTTGAGCATAACGCTCAACACGACAAAGCGTTGAAGGGCTTGCTAATGATCCAGTGTGCCCACACCGCTTTGTAGTGGCGCATCATGGCGCAGATCATCATGATCATTGAGATCTTCATAACCGGCAGCTATTGCATAAATACGCTGTCTGAGCAGGTTCTTCATTGAGTGTGTGATCAAGTTGGGATTTCGTGGATCAGGAAAGCTTTTCGCCAATGTGTCAGTGAGTGCTATTTTCTCATCAGCGGCTTGTAATAACAGGACACCACCGTTTCCACTTACCTCTCCACCGTTAAAGTTAATATCAATGGTGTGTTTTTTATTCTGTGCGGCAGACGCAAAGATGGGGTACAATTTGTCACGGGCGAGTTCTCCTGTTTATGTTGTAAGTGGTTGGCGCCCTTACAATTTTACAGGACTTCGCCCTTTTTGAGTGAATTATTCAGGCTAGAGAGATAATAATGTTTAAAAACATAACACATATGAGCTGTAACGCTGTCAATAGGTGAATCAAACTATTTCCGCCTCAATGGAGACAGAAATTAAGACAATTCGCGGAATCGGCTACTTCATCTGTCATGATAGCTGTTAAGTCGTCGCTTACAGCAAACACACACGAGGGTCTCTTATTGCAGTCGCACTGTTGCCCGTGCATTTCTCAATCCGGGGTGTCGTGAGGCATCTCTCTATTCCGATTAGAAGACTTGAACTCAAATATGAGTGACAGATATAATTATCATAACAGTGATAATTATATCTGTCATTTCAATATTATTTTACTGCATAAACTGAATACCATAAATTGCCGTAATTCCCAGTGTATAACCAGTAAGAATATAAACATTTCGAGGATTTCCCGATAATTTAGGTGTTTTAATTTGAGAAACATTTAAAGATGTTAGTGTTAGGCAACTTGCATAAAGAATGTAAGAAAAAGTCTCTTCATTAAAAAAGCCTGAAAATAGAACGATAAAAACAAGAATGATACTGTTATTATCCAGTGCAAGACCTGTATAGTGTTTTCCACCGACAAGACCAAAGGTGCTAAAATAACTTAAACGTATGGCAGCACCCGCTATCATTAAAAAAGCACCCACTAAAAAAAGAGGTTCAAATTTTCCATAACTCAGCAATAGAATCGCAGGGGTTACTCCATAGCTTACAATATCAATTAAGACATCAAGTTGACCACCAAAAACTCCTTGTTGTTTAGTCCTGCCTTTCATACTTCGTGCAATAAGCCCATCAGCCCAATCAAATGCAACAGCCCAAATCATACCAATCATAGTAATTGCATAAACACCTAAAATACTATAGTAAATTGCTAGTAGGGTACAAACCAAACCAGCCAATGAACAAAGGTTAGGAACATCATTGACATAAGAAAGTATGGTGCCTGGTTGCTCTTTATCAGGTAATGATTTTTCTGTTGTCATGATGCTTCCTTTAATTGTCTAATCTATTATGGCGTAAATCTTTCTATACGGCTAATGTGCTATAATAGCAAGACCCTTAAAGGGTTTAAAGGGTTTAAAGGGTTTAATTAATCATGGTCGTTTACACTGTTGGTACATTTGATTTATTGCATGTAGGTCATCTGGCCTTATTAGAATACTGCGCTACTTTGGGTGATACTGTTGCTGTTGGTGTTGCTTCTGATGAAGTCGTAAAATTATATAAGCCTAATATCCCGGTCATTCCACTTGAACAACGTATAGAAATGCTCCAGGCACTACGCTGTATAGATATTGTATTACCGTATCACGAGTTGGATTATATTGCGGTTTGTAAGGAAGTCAATGCTGATATTTTTGTTATCGGCGAAGACTGGGGCAGAAAGCCTCATAATCAAGATGTAGAGGACTTTCTAAAATCTCAAGGTAAAGAGGTTGTTCAAGTTCAATATAGCCCAAGAAATTCATCGACTAAAATTAAAAAAGATGTTTTGTCTTTGCACCAGACAGGTAAAAGAGTTTAAGGTAGAATAATTTTCTTTTACATTGTAAAACATCCTCTAATGAATAGGGTTAGATTTCTGCGAGGGGCGAGCCAGAATTTGAACCATTTGTTGGACAAGCCTGAGGAGGGGCGCTCTACTAGAAAACATGCTTAGGGCCTACCATGTATTGAAAAGATAGGTTAATGATGACTTTCAGTAGCAAGCTTGGAACATCGCTATTGCAGCGATACAAAGCTAATACTGGCGATTATTTGTGCATTATACACCTATCAAAGCCGAGTGAATCCCACAGGGCATAATATCTGACTTATTAGCAACTATTGTGATTTTTGTATTCGATTACATCAGCCTATCCTCATCTCGTGCGTTATGTGGGTTCAAGTGTATTTAGGGTCGCTATCGCTATCCGGATAGCGACCCAGATAGGTCAGGGTGTTAAATTGCACCCAAAGTTGACCCACTCTTTGTACTGAAAACTGACCCACCCGATCAAGCCAGATTATGGCTCATTCCCATTCGGGCCAAAAATCGTTCTTCACGCGTTGTTCGGTACTTTTGATTGAATTCACGGTTGCCAAAACTAAGCTGCTTATTCATAGAACCATTTTTTAACTATATTCTACTTGTATTATCACGGATTAGTGGTTTGGTTGAAGTTTCCTAGTCGAATTATTTTGGGTTTCAATTTTTCTGGTATGTTGATAGCGACTGATATAGAGTCCAGGTCTGTTTAGAGGAATTGATATGACAGATTTTAGTGGTAAGAAAGCAATTGTACTTGGTGGTACTTCCGGTATTGGTCTGGCAATCACAGAAATATTGCGTAATGGCGGCGCTGAAGTGATTGCCGGTAGCAGGCGTGAGTGCAAATTAGAAGGCGTTACATGTGTTCAGATTGATGTGCTCGACCGCCAGGGTTTAAGTGAACTGTTCGAAAAGCACACAGGGTTCGACTATTTAGTCAACGCCGCTACGGGAGGTTTACGTGCGATTGGACCATTTCTGGAAATGGATCTTGACGGTTTTCAAAATTCCTTTTCCAAATTGTGGGGCTATGTTAATAGTGTGCGTTTGGGTGTTCCGCATATGAAACCGGGTGGCGCAATTGTATTGTATAGTGGTTACCCTGCACGCAAATGGCGAGCGGGTACAGTAGCAATCGGTAGTGTTGGCGGTTCGGTCGAAGCTTTTATACGTCTTGTGGCTAATGAAATTACGCCAATTCGGATTAATGGTGTGTCACCGGGCCTGATTGATACACCTTTGTCCCCCTTGGAGGGTGAGGCACGCAAAGATTATTATGCGAAGGGTACAGCAGGGCACCTGATTCCAAGGGCTGGCACCGCTGTTGAAGCCGCCGAGGCTGGAATCTTCCTGCTTGGCAATGAATATATTACGGGCACAATTATCGATGTAGACGGAGGGGCGATCGTTACTTGAAATTGGTCTGAATTTTAGCACTAAATATTGAATAGCGACATTTTCTTCCCACTAGCAGCCTGTTGAAAAACCTCTGATGAGTTCCTGGCAAGGTAAATCAGGTGAAAAAACGCAGCTTATAGGGTGTAAATGTGTACTTTGAGCCTGATTTTAACGCCGCATAGAGTGCCGTCAGAGGGTTTTTCAACGGGTTGTTAGGTTAAAAGGGTGGCTGAAGTTCTGAATTGGAAATGATTTTTGAATACCTAACTTATCATTTATCTATCGATAAATTAACGTTTTTATTTGTCTTGGTATTGTAACTTATGATCAAACACATCAATTCTAATTTTGTCTTTAAGCAATATTTTACTCGTTTCAGGTTTGAATTAAACGAACGCCTCAACCACAAAATCCACAAAGGCGCGCACTTTCGCGGTGAGGTATTGCCGATGTGGGTAGACAGCGTAAACATCAAAATTTGTATGATCGTAATCCTCTAAAATTATTTGCTACTTTTTTGATCATTTTTGTTCTTTACGTTCTAATTGGAAATAGTGTCTTTCTGTATACTATATTTATTTGTATATGGTAACAATTTATACTTTTTCCTATCTCATTCGAGCAAACCATTATTGCCTAACTTTTAAAAGGGAGAAAGACGCATGAAAATACTCGCATTTGCCGCCACCAGCAGTACAAAGTCTATAAATAATCAACTGATTATCTATGTGTCCAAGCAGTTTGAAGAGGCCGAGACGGAGATACTGAACATTAATGACTATGAACTACCGCTATTCAGTGAAGACCGCGAAGCTGAGCTTGGACAACCAGCGCTGGCAAAGGCATTTTTGCATAAGATAGGTAACAGTGATGCGATTATTATCTCCTTTGCCGAACATAACGGTTCATATACGGTGGCGTATAAAAATATTTTTGATTGGGCGTCACGTATCAATCCGAAAGTGTTTCAGGACAAGCCCATGATTCTGCTTTCCACCTCACCCGGTCCTGGCGGTGCATCCAGTGTATTGGCATCGGCTATAACATCAGCGCCTTTTTTTGGCGGCGTAGTAAAGGGCAGTTTTTCAGTGCCCAGTTTTTATGAAAATTTTGACGTCGAACAGGGGCGCATGAATAATGATGAGATTAATGAACAGCTATTTACTGCTGTAAATAGTTTGCTGGAAACTACTGTATAAAAAATGAAGCAGGCAGCCTGTTGAAAAACCTTCTGACGGCACCGTGCAGTGTTAAAATCAGGCTCAAAATACTCATTTACTTCGAAACCGCGCTTTTTCGTCTGATTTTGCCTTGCCTGGCACTCATCAGAGACTGTTTTCAACAGGCTGCTATTTAAATAAAGATAGCTGGAGGCATTATGGAAATTCTAAAACGAGACAATTTGCATGAAGGTGGATTTGCCGGTTTAAAAGAGCATCGTTTGGTGAAAGAACCAAAGGTCTTTGGCCCAGAAGAAAATAGTGATGGCAGTTGGCCGGGTCTGGGTAATTTTGTCTACCTTGCCGACGCCCGTTTTATGCCGCGTGGTGAAACACAGTTGCATAGCCATCATGAGATAGACGTTATTTCAGTAATGGTGGATGGGCGCATTAAGCATGAGGGTTCTTTGGAGCACGGAAATGATCTGTCTCGTAATTATGTACAGGTGCAACGTGCGGGTGGTGAAGGCTTCTCGCATAATGAAATCAACCCAGACGAAAATTGGAACCGAATGATGCAACTATGGGTGTTGCCCGAAGTTTCCGGTCAGGCAGCAGATTATAAAGTGTATAAGCCTGTATCAGGTGAAATCACCCGTGTTTATGGTGGTGAGCACAATAGTGAGGCAGATTTCCCCGCCAAAATAAAAATTGATGTCGCCCTGCTTGTTAATGGCCAGCAGATCGAATTGAATGAACCGTTTATTGCTTACATCACACGTGGCAAAGGCATAGCGAACAATGAATCAGTTGTAGAGGGTGATTTGATTCGTGGTAATTCAATAAGGTTTAGAGCACAGGATGATGTGCAGTTAATCCTTATTCATGAAGGATGAAACATTATGATGTCAAAATCACTGGAGGAGTACTCATTGAACCAAGGTAAAATATTAATACGCCTAGTACGGTGCTTATAGCCATGGTTTTAATCATCCCAACCTTGAACCGTTGCATGAGAATGAAGGCGCCCACTGCGAGAAAAGCAGATCCTGAATCCAGTGTGCTCCAGACAGGTATCTGAAATTTCATGCCCATGCTATAAATCTCGTTCACTTCATCAAACAATAGGTGTAAGCCAAACCATGCCGACAGATTCAGGATTACCCCAACAATGGCTGCCGTAATACTCGAAAGTGCTGCGCTCAGGAGTCTATTGCTACGTAAGGATTCGAAGTAGGGAGCACCTATAAAGACCCATAGAAAGCAAGGTACGAAAGTTACCCACGTCGTTAGCAATGCGCCCAACATACCAGCGATTACAGGATCAAACATTCCCGGATTTCGGTAAGCGCCCATGAATCCTACGAACTGGACTACCATGATCAATGGCCCAGGTGTGGTTTCTGCCATGCCTAATCCATCCAGCATTTCACCTGGATTAAGCCAAGCATAGGTGCTTACAGCTTGTTGTGCCATATAGGCGAGCACGGCATAAGCGCCACCGAAAGTCACGACTGCCAATTTGCTGAAGAATATGCTTTCCTGCACGTAAACGTGATTTATTCCTAAAGTAAAGGCCAGCACAATAATCGGGCCGAACCAAAGAAGTAAGCAGAAGATGGATATCTTTAAAGCCCGTGATACTGACGGTACCAAATGATTTAATTGTCCCTTGTTCAGCGCATGATCCAGTGCCGGTATATCCTGATCTTCAGTGTATTTTTTGTTTTTTATTATTTCAAATTTGGATGGCAGTATTTTGCCTCCCAAAAAACCTGCCAGACCAGCGCCAATCACTATCATGGGAAAGGGTATTTCGAATAAGAATATCCCCACAAAAGCAATCACTGCAATAGCCAGCATAAATTCGTTCTTCAAGACCTTCTTGCCAATTCGCAATACGGCTACAACAACAACGGCAAGGACCATGGCCTTGATACCGAAGAAAACAGCTCCCACAAAGGTCAAATTCTGATATTGGGCATAAAGAATGCTGAGTAACAATACAATAAATGCTCCAGGAAGGACAAAGAGAACCCCGGCTACCACTCCGCCCCAGGTTCGGTGCAGCAACCAACCGAGGTAGATTGCCAGTTGCTGCGCCTCTGGACCTGGCAACAGCATGCAATAGTTGAGTGCATGAAGAAACCGATTTTCACTGATCCACTTTTTATCTTCAACCAGAATTCGGTGCATCATGGAGATCTGCCCCGCCGGTCCGCCAAAGCTCAATAAGCTGATTTTTAACCAAACCCAAAAAGCATCGATAAAACTGATACCATGTATGGTCTCAGAATTTTGAGGTTGTGAATCTTCTTTGTTTTTCAAGAGTAATTGTTTCAACATTTTGATATCCACATTATAGTTTCCAATGCTGTGTTATGAAGTGAATGGCAAGTTGGCTCAACTATTGGATTTATCAATAGCATTACGACAGAAACTATATAATGCATCATAGATAAGCATTCCCTTTTCCAGCATTTCAAGATCATCTTGATAGATTGCCGAGAGTCCTAGGGAAAATGCCAGCAAACCTGCGGCCTCAGGTGCCAGATCCAGTCGATTTGTATCTGCACCTCGAACAATTTTTGCCATCTTGTTTAAAGCTGCGTCACGGATATTAAAATATTGGATGAAAGCATCAAAGCTACAGAATTCACCATCATGAGAGAAATCAACATTGGGGGCATTTATATCAAATATGATCGCCCCGGTTTCTGTAGAAATCTGCTTAACCCATTGCTCATCTACATATTGAAACATCGCGGCCGAATCGATGAAGCGCCGGATTAACCAAGGGCAGACGATACGATCAATTGTGGGGTTCTCCCGGGTTACCCAATATTTATCTTGATATTCGATCATTTGCGCTTTTGCCAGTGTGGTTCCACCTGCTGATTCCCATGCGTCAATTCCGCCTGCCAGATACCGGGCGTGAATACCTTTGTTTTTTAATAACGCAACTGCGGACTGACTGACCTGCTCTCCATGTGCGCAATAAATTATCACTTCTTTTTCTCGGGAGATTTCTTTTGCCCAGTCATCTGCAGTAAGATGATCCCGCCAATAAGCGGTGGGAATTATGCGCTCGGCCGTCTGGAAAGCTGCCAGACGACGGACATCAATTAAAATGGGTGTTTTCTCCGTATAGAATAAAGAAAATAGCTCGTCTGAAAATATAGAGTTTTTCATTTGTTGACACCTCAAAAATGAATTATTCACACCAGTGGTTTTAGGTAAATACGATTCAATTAATCCTCCCAAATCCCCAACACTAATTTCGTTGGAGATTTGGGTTATTGCAACGGTTGTGTAATTTGCATATCAGGTAGATTGAATAATGTTTCACTCCTGATCTGATTTACGCAACCGCAACCCCCTTATTACTTAGTAGCTCTCGCACACTGGCGAGTGAGTCGATTGCGATAACTTCTGCCACTGAAAATCGTACGTCGTACTTACTTTCCAGTGCCAACACAACCTCAATATGGCGAAGACTATCCCAATTGGATAGGTTTATAGGTCCAGTGCTATCGGATATCTGATCCGGTGATACTTCCAATACATCAGCTAATAGGTCTTGAAGTTCCATTGTTTTATTCCTCTATAAGTTAGTTATAAGTGTTAACCGAAAATGTCATCACGCACTGTTTCAGGCCAGCGCGCCGGGTCGAATCCATGTTGAGCAAAGGCGGCCAATACCCAACGTTCCACTCCCAATCCAACACAGCCTGAGCTGGCAGTTGTATTATCATGTGAGTTAATATTGAAGCGCTGACCGAAAAAATCTCCGTGAAGATTGAGTGATCCTGCGGCGATAGTGGTAAATTCGCCTCTATCATCGATCGCGATAGGTAGGCGGATTTCGTACTTTACCTCCTGCGTTTGCTGCCAGAAGGATTTAGCTGCGGAAACAGAAGCGAAGAATGGGTCCGTAGCCGTCTCTATAATGCATTCCACATCAAACATGTTAGCGAGCTTGTTAATAACGCCAATCGCTCGTTGGCGGGCATCAATGACAAACTGTTCAGTGCCAACGAAAACCAGCTCACGCACATTGAACTCCCAAAGTCTGTCCAGTCCGGCGGTATTGCGTGATTCATACCGAAATACGCGTCCAAGCCAGGTTACAATCTCACCTTGTTCACTCATTGACCGATGTGATAGCGTTGGATAACAGGGGAAACATGCAGCAGGATTAAGGCATTTCCCGGGTAAATGAACATGCTCATGCGCGGGTAGGTGCGTAGTGGTCGCTCCTGTGTTTTCCTGACGAAAGGTTTCTATCAAGTCAAAGTCGTCTATGACATGGCCAATGAAAGTGACCGCATTAGGATGGGATTCAAAATAACCGCAGCGTGCAAGAAGCTCTGCATCGACTAGGGCAGGATACATACCAGCCTGGGCATTAAAGTGCTCCTTATAAAGCGCTTCAGCCCGGGCATCCAGCACTTTAGTCAAAGCCAATGCAGGTCCGGTCATTGCAACGTGACCGCCACCGTAGTCATATACCCAACCACGACGGCGAAGTTCTTCCTGTACGCCAACAGCAAACGGCCCCTTATCTTTGCGTTCATAACGTTCATAGATTTTAGTATCAAATGAATAGATATTTTTTAACATCGCGTCGAGGAAGCGTTGGGTTTTGCCCCTGACTTCGGTGTCATAAATAGCAGAGTCACTTTGAATATTGACCACCTTTCGGTCAGGTGTTACTCGTAATTGCCGTAAGTGGGGTGAAATACAAACTGATTCTTTTTCTATTTCGGCGGCTAAATTGTCACAAATTGGTTGAGGTAATTGAATAGCAAAACTCATGGTTTTTCTCCTAGTAAATAGTCATTAAAATTGATAGTAAAGAAACACTGTCTTGCGAGTAATCGAACCGAGCGCCAACATCAATACAAAGGCATTGCAAGTTGCCCAAACTGCTGATGATCGCCACACCGAACCTGATATTCGTTTTGATCGCTCCTCGCTGGTCTCATCATCGGGCTTTAGGTGCTGAAGGCGGATAATTTCCAATGTGTTTGGGAATGCCAGCACAATAACCCCAAGTGAACATATCCAGGCTAATGCAATGGCGCTATCGGATATCAAGGAGCTACCTAACACATTTACATCAGTCATTGAGCTGAGAATAGTGATCGCGTCGTTGACGCTTCCTGCTCGGAAGAACACCAGCCCTAGTACAACGATGACCATCGTTAGCAGCCAGCCTAAGGGATAAGGCAAAGGCGGTAGTTTAGTTGCCCGCCAACCGTGATTAATAGCCAGTGCGATCCCGTGGATAAGTCCAAACACAACAAATGTCCAACCGGCGCCATGCCATATTCCAGCGAGCACAAATGTCACCATGATTGGAAATGCAGTAGCTAAAAGAAATTTCCCTAACAATCCGTCGCCATGATTCAAAGACCTTCTCATAAGCGCCATTGCAATTGGCGAATGAACATAGGTTGTGAAGAATCGCGTCATGGTTATATGCCAGCGTCGCCAGAAGTCGATGATACTGCGGGCTTTTAGAGGGGAATTAAAGTTGAATGGCAGTTTAAATCCGAATAAAAAACCAATACCCAGTGCCATATCTGAATAACCGGAGAAATCAAAATACAACTGCAGGGTATAGGCGAGTGAGCCTAACCAAGCGTCTATTGTTGCGGGAATAATACCAATGGCTACACCATCGAACATTTCATCAGCAAAGCCACCGATGCTATCAGCAAATACCACTTTTTTGAAAAGTCCCATCGAAAACATTGCTAACCCAATTGCGATATGATTAAGTGATAGCCTTGCTTCGCGCGGTGTAGAAAATTGCGTCCACATTTCTTTTTGCAGCACGAGAGGGCCTGCGGTAATGTATGGGAAAAAACCTGAAAAAAGAGCGTAGTAATCAAATCGGTGTTCTCGCACCTGACCATTATAAACGTCGATCAGATAACCTATCTGAATGAAGGTATAGAAAGAAATACCGACGGGCAATAAAAGGTCGATAGGTTGAAACGAGGCACTTAATACCAAGTTGACATTGTCGATAAAAAAGTTTGCGTATTTGAAATATCCAAGATACGCCAGATTTCCGGCAATAGCGCAGAGGAGAAGTACGCGTGCCAGATTCGGTTGTTGTATTCTTACAGACAATATGGATCGGGCCATCGCATAATTGATGACTATGGAGCCAATGAGCAAGGCTGTAAATATGTAACTCCATTGAGCATAAAAAAATAATGATGCAGCGAGCAACCATGCGATTGAGGCGGACCAACCTAAATACCTGTTAATTAACCAATACCCAATCACGGATACTGGCAAAAATCCAAGTACAAAGATGAATGAGTGAAATAACATGTCAGTAACTCCCTGAAACAGTTATGAGGACGAGGGTATTGCTGCAAAGATTTTTTGCAAACACTCAGGTACCGCGTGGTGCCAATCGATAAACATTGATGTTGGGCATCCGAGTTTTCCGGGGTCAAAGCTGCCAACTGCAAGTGCGCCATAAGATTTTGCTAATCGATGAGCCTCTGCCTCAATCCGGCGCAAACCTTTACCATATTCAGTTTTGGCAATACCATTGTAATAATCAGGATGGAAAGGTGTTTGCACTAATACTACTTGTACGCCTTGCTCTCTCAGCAGGGCCAATAACCGTTCCATAGCGAGTAACTCTTGTGGATCAATGATGAGAGTTTTATGCTGATTTTTTTCCAAATGCTTAAGAGCATCTTTGCGCGAGAATTCAGGAGTAAATTTTTGTAAATGTGTTTGTGACCAACGTAATGATCCATCTGCACCAATAACATCCAGTGTTTTCATTGTTTCTTGCTGAGTTGGTCCTGGTTTAACATCGGCATTAAGCCATTGGTTGATGCTACCCTTCAGTGCTGGAAGCGATAATAAATCAAGCCAGCGTTGGGGTTGTATTGTGTCTAACCAACTATGATTTGGAATGTTAAGTCGTGTTGCCATGGCCCGGTATTCTGGCGCAAAGTTTTTCCATAATGTTGAGTTGCGTTGATCGATTGGCATAAAAGTTTGGTAACGTACGCTTAAAACCAATGTTTCAGGTAATCGATTGTTTTCAATTAATAACTCTGTCAGTGCCAGCATATCTTCAACGTAGTCACTGTGAATGTGAGCGTTATAAAATGAGCGACCTGGGAACAACTCTGGCAGTGCCTCCTGAAACCGACTACCCCCTGCCACAACAACCTGAGGTGTTTCAGTTAATTGGCGAATGTGTTCACGACGTAACCCACGCATATCGAAATTTGAATCAAATACGCCATAGTTGCTGCCGTTGATAAACGCTTTCGCTGCCTGCGCTTTTTCTCCAATGCTATAAACTAGCGGGTTAAACTTATAATTTGCCACGATAATCGCTGCAAGCAGTGCTACTGCGATACTGATGTATGTTAATAAATATTTCCCTATAGAGAGATTTGTAGATTTTTTCTTACTGAAGTGGGTTGATTCGTACGTTGCTATGCTTGTCATGATTTTTCTACTCGAAGTAAGTTTAAGAAAGGGGTTAGGATTTCCAACAAGGCTTCTGCGCCTCACGCTGTGCCGCTATGCGGCTGATGTTGATATCATTCAGTAGATGATCATCAAGTTGAGCCAATCTTCGTCTTTGTTTGTAGCGTTCATTACATAACCATAAATAATGATTAAAGCGCTGGAGATACCATCCAAATCGAATTTCCATTGGCTCTGCTAAATCAAATTCCTTAATATTTTGTCTATATAAATTAATATATTGAGTTTTTTTCATTTCCCTTCTCCGATGTGCAATTTTCAATAATCCCAATTTATCGTTGCCATTTAAACGAGGATTATCAGTATTTAACGTTATAAATATTCAAATTTTGAAATAAACGCTGCCTGTTTGTTGATGTTGGTAATTTGTTGATATCAATCAATCAATTACATGATTTATTCTACGATTCCCTGTTAGTTTGCTGAAGATACTTAAATAGATCGGCAATAAATATGTAATAAACAGTACGATTTGTAATATATAGTACAATTGTAATGAATGCAACAATAATGTTTCATATATTACATATTTCTTTATTACGCACGATTAGTGCCGTAATGGTTGTGAGAATATGGGATAATTACGGCGGTCTCAGGTTGTTATGTAATATGTGTTTGAAATTGGAATAATCATTGCGTTGGTAATTTTTATAACAAAAGTGTACTATGTGTTACAGAGAAAGTATCAAACATGCATCTGTCAGTAAAAATATGATAATGCGGTGTTTCTTAATCTACCTCGTCAGTACGTTGATTTAATTGATAAAATCTAAAAATTTGCGAGTAAATATGCATAATAACCAAGCTGTTGAGATTGAAATTGATAATTTGTGGCTTTTATTTATAGCTACAGTGCCGGGGAAGGTCACAACGCCTCGAATTCGACTATGGAGAACACTTAAAGGAATAGGGGCCGTTGTTTTACGCGATGGAACCTATCTGCTACCTGAAAAGGAATTCTTACGAGAGAAATTAGATGAATTGGCTGATGGGGTGAGAGAATTGAACGGTGTTGCCTATGTTTTTAAATTAAAAACTGAAATTCAAGATGAGACGGATCAACTGATTTCCTTATTCGACCGTAACAAAGAGTATGCAAAGCTGTTGGAGGCGATAACCCAATTTCGGACACAAGAATTAGCTGACATAAGCCGATCACAGGGTCGTCGAACTTTACAAAAACTGGATCGTGACTTAGTTTCAATTCGTAGCATAGATTTTTTCCCAGACTCCAGCGAGTCGCAGGCAGAGCAAGCGCTTGATGAGGCAAAAATGCTGCTGACACGGCAATTATCACCCAACGAGCCACATCCTTTTGAGGGAGGCAGTATTGCTCGTCTCAATCGCGCTGATTACCAGAACAGGGTCTGGGCAACACGTGCTGACATGTGGGCTGATAGGGTGGCCAGTGCTTGGCTTATTCGTAATTTTATTGATGAAAAGGCACATTTTTTGTGGGTTCGGAAAACTGAAGAATGTCCAACCGATGCGCTCGGATTTGATTTTGATGGTGCAACATTTAGCCACATCGGCGAGCGCGTAACGTTTGAAGTACTACTGGTGCGCTTTGCATTGGACAGTGATCCCGGACTCGCCAAATTGGGTGCATTAATACACTTTATAGATATAGGCGGCGTGTCAGTGCCTGAAGCTGATGGTTTTGAAACCATTTTGTCTGGAATCCGCGAACAGAGCGCTGATGATGATACATTTCTTGCAGGTGTGACTCCAATACTTAATGCCTTATATTCGAGCTTCTCAATCCCTGTGGATCAATAGATTCCACTAGTGCTCCAACAACGTAGTATTGATGGAGTACTAGCAAGCCACGTGACGGAAACCATCAAGTGCCAATTGCAGGCGATTTGCTTCGTTGTCATCATCTGGATATACAATATAAACTGGACGCGGGTATACCGGCGCATCTTTAACAATGAACAAGATCTGCTTTTCAATCAGTGGCTGTACATTTCCCAGTGACTGATAACAACTCCCTCCACTGTCGAGTATATGCCTCAAAGCAATTGGCCCTATACCAACAGAAATTATCGGCTTGTTCAGATCAGTAAGTGCCTGGCTGTGCATATGCATAAATGCTCTTCCCCATTTTACCAGCACATAACTTTTTTGATCCACTTCAGATAAGCGCTGAGCATGTGTCGATACCATCACCAGATCTTCTTCCATTAATTGCTCAACATTTAAACCTTGAACCTTACCCGGCGAGTACATGATGCCGATATCGAGTAGACCGTTGGACAGTCGGTTCATCATTAGTCCGGAATAGTCAGATTCAAGATCCAGGATGGCAGTGGGATCTCTTTCTCTAATCCAGGGAATCCAGTTACCAATCAATTTTTCCCAAAGGTTAATTTGAACACAAACTCGGTACACTGATTGTTGTGCGCTGGTCAGCCCGATGGATTGTTGCGCTTGTTCCCAGGATCGCATCATGTTTAATGCATGCCTTTGAAATGCCACACCCGCAGGAGTGATCTCAAAACCCGCACGACTACGGATAAACAGGCTGTGTCCCAGTGCCTGTTCCAGTGTGCTGATTCTGGCGCTCGCGGTGGATTGGGCGATATTAAGGTTTCTCGCTGCCTGCTCGAAATTTCGGGTGGTGGCTATTTCGAGGAAGGTTTTAATATAAGTAAGGTTCATGAATTAAGTTCAATTATTTCGATGTAAATTATCATTATAATTCGTTTTACTAATATAACCACTTGCTCCACCATACACGGATTAAAATTTTTCATGAATGCCGCAATTCCGAGACATAGGAATATTCTGTGAACAGCAAGCAATTGAACAAAAACAACATCATCGATTTTATTCTGGATTTATTTGAGCGCCGAGGGGCTGAAGAATATATGGGCGAGGCGGTCAGTATGTCTCAACATATGGAGCAAACTGCCGCATGCGCCAGTGCTGATAAGGCTACTGAAGGGCTGATAATCGCAGCACTTTTACACGATATTGGTCATTTTGTCGGTGATTTCCCCATCGATGCGCTGGAAAACGGAATTAACAACCTGCATGAGGAAATCGGTGCAAAATTTCTTTCACGGTACTTCCCACTTTCCGTTACTGAACCCATTCGTCTGCACGTAGCCGCCAAAAAATATCTATGCGCAGTAGATCAAACCTACATCAATCATTTGTCAACAGCGTCAGTTGATTCACTCAGAGTGCAAGGCGGGCCTATGACGGCAGAAGAAATTAAAGATTTTGAGACGAATAGCAATCATTTGGCGGCAATAAAACTAAGGCACTATGACGATGATGGGAAGGTCGCAGGGTTGCATATAAAACCCGTTAAAAACTATAGGGATCAACTTGAAAGAATGCTTTTAACCGAATAATTTTGTCGGGAAAGGTGAGATGAATCCAATAGATCAATACAGCTTCACTGAAAATGAACTCATCATCTGTTGGCGCGATGGGCGGCAAAGTCAGCTTGCGGCAATCTGGTTGCGCGATCACTGTCAGATGCCCCAAAGCCGGGATCCGTTTAGTGGACAAAGATTATTAAACATTACTGATATTCCCCCGAATATTGCTATTGCAGATGTTGTGCAGACAGATGATCTGCTGGTTATCGATTTTGCTCCTGGCTCCCATCGATCTGAATTCTCAATCGACTGGCTATTTGATAATTGTTATTGCATTAATAGCCAAACGGATGAGCATAGTGAATCGACCAAGAAGCTTTGGCAAAAAAGTACATTTGAAGCTGAGTTACCGCGCCACAGTTATCCAGATTTTTGCCAGCTATCTGCAACAAAAATAGCAGCACTGCAGGCGGTTAAGGATTATGGATTTGTAATTCTCGATGATGTGCCGTGCAGAAAAGGCCAGATCCTCAATGTGATTGCTGAATTCGGCTTTGTACGAGAAACCAATTATGGACCTTTGTTTGAAGTGCGCTCTAAAATTGATGCAAATAACCTGGCCTTTACCAATCTTGGCCTGGGCTGTCATCTTGACAATCCCTACCGTGATCCCGTGCCTGGCATTCAGTTATTACACTGCCTGCAAAGCTCTACAACCGGGGGCGATTCGATTTTGCAGGACGGCTTCATGGCCGCCAATATTTTACGGGACGAAGATCCACAGCATTTCGAAATCCTAAGTAAACAATGGATCAACTATCGCTTCCGAGATGCCAACGCTGATTTGCGCTCCCGCGCCCCTATGTTTGAAGTCAATGATAAAAATGAAATTATCAAGGTGCGCTATAACAATCGATCGATCGAAACCCTGAAACTCGACCCCAACAAGGTGTGTGCATTTTACGCAGCCTATCGCCATTATGCAGAAATTCTTGAACGCGAGGCATTGCAAGTCAGGTTCAAACTGAACCCCGGTGAATTGATGATTTTTGACAATACCCGGGTTTTGCATGCCAGAAGTGAATTTTCTGAAGGCGGGGTTCGGTATTTACAAGGTGCATATAGTGATTTGGACGGTCTTTACAGCACGCTTAATATGCTCAATTCCAAGACGCTTTCAAATCGCAAGCATTAAGTACGATTGGTTTTGATGATACATGAATAATGATGTCATCAATCAATCCAGGTTCGGCTTTGAGGGTAGTGCGTAATGTCAATTAAAGAACTGGAATTTCCTGTAGGCATTCAATTGTTGAATCGATGGCAAGCAAACGATCCACTTGCAGTAGAGCGGTTAAAGGATATTTTTTCTGCGACAATAGAAGGCTTGTATGACCCCGTTTTCAAGCGACAGCCCCCACAAGACGCGGTTCACATCGCTGGTCCCGTAGATCTTCTGACGTTAACGATAATGTATCGTTTGTTTGCAGTGACATCTGCAAATTTTTATAAGGGCGATCCAGAGCGTTTTGTGCGTACATCATTAATGACCCAAAAATTACTGGGCATGCCAAAGTTGTATATCAGCTGGCCGGTTTATGGCTTTACCGCAGAAGCCCTGGGTCAGACTATGATTTATTCGGATTAGTATTCTCCGGGCACAGATCCGCAAAGACCGTTATTCAACGCCGACAATTGGCAAGATGTCGCTACACCCGATTTGAGCACTGGCATCCCAAAGATACTGGATGAGACTTTAGCCTGTTATCAACGCTTAACCGGACTCAATCCGGTGTTACACCTGACCGCACCTTATAGTCTTGCAGCCGATATTTACGGACAGGAACAAATAATTGCTGCGTTGACTCATGACCCGGTATTTGTAAATAAATTGCTCGACCACTTGGCAGATGTAGTACTCGAACCCTGGATGAATCATTTCTTCAATCAGCATCCCAACGGATGGGTAGAGCTCAGTGACGCCTCTGGATCACCGTTTTTTATAGGCCCGCAGAATTGTAAGAATGTTGCTATTCGGGCAACTCAACGACTGATTGCAAAAAAACCCTGGAGGCGGCGGGTGTATGATGCCAATTACCGTGGTGACTGTGTAACCCGGGCTAACAAGAGAAGTTCTTCTTCAATGAGGCGTAGGAGCAGCCGAAGCAATGACCCGCAGGGAATAGGACTATTGGATCTCTTTAATCTAAAAAATAGTGTCTGCCCCGATTTTGTAATTCGCCTTGCAGAAGACCGAACCTCGGTTTGTTTCTATGTAGAGCAGGCGATTAAGCATAATATTCCATTATTTATGGGCATAGGTGCAACCCAGGTTGACCGCAACAGCATTGCAGATCCGGATACTTCCATGCAAGAAATCAAGATGACCGCCCGCGAGTATGTGGAAGTCATTAAAAGGGTCGCCAATACAATTTCAAAAAACGGCTATGAGGCTAGAACCCTTCCATGGCCGGGAACGATCTACTTTGAAGATATTAGTGCCGAGTCCAGTTTTGAATTAATCGAGGTTATTCTGCAGACTACATTACAGGAAGGGGGCTTATAGTTTTTCAGGAGCATCAAACGATAGTATTGGCTTTGGAAACGCATCCAAGAGGAAATCAATAACACTTCTTTATTTAAAGAAAATGCGCTGTAAAGTAGTACACTGACTACAAAACAAGTGGAGAGAATAATGAAAGCCATTGCCCTAACACACTACTTACCTGCAGAAGATCCCAATGCATTTATCGATATAGAACTGCCGAAGCCTCAGCCCGAAGGTTTGGATGTATTGGTGTCGGTGAAAGCAGTTGCGGTGAATCCGGTTGATACAAAAATTCGTGCTCCAAAGGATAAAGTTGAAGACCCTCCCCGTGTCTTGGGGTGGGATGCCAGTGGTATCGTTGAAGCCGTGGGTGCAGAGGTCACGTTGTTTAAACCTGGCGATGAAGTGTACTACGCTGGGGATATTACCCGTTCAGGTAGCAACGCTGAATTTCAGTTGGTGGATGAACGTATCATTGGACACAAGCCCGGGAGTCTTTCATATATTGAGGCGGCGGCACTTCCATTAACTGCAATCACAGCCTGGGAGTGCTTCTTTGACCGACTCGGTATAGATCCTGATGGTAAGGATGCGGGACAGAGTATTCTTTTGATCGGAGCAGCAGGTGGCGTGGGTTCCATCGGTATCCAATTAGCCAAGCGTGCTGGATTGCTTGTGATCGCCACGGCTTCACGTGACAAAACCCGTGCCTGGGTTACAGAATTAGGTGCCGACCATGTTGTGAATCATCGAAAACCAATGGTCGAGCAAGTTAAATCACTAGGCTTTGAAACGGTAGATCACATCGCGATTTTCAATGATATGAGCCACTGGTCAGAAGCGGTTGAATTGATTCGGCCACAAGGCGGTATTGTTTGCATCGACAATACCGACAGTGCTATGCCAATGGATGGCATGAAAACCAAAGCTGCGAGTTTACACTGGGAGTTTATGTTTGCCCGTTCAATGTTCAAAACAGCGGACATGGTCGAACAACATCGTTTACTGACCACTATTGCAAAAGCAATTGATGCTGGCGAGATTCGAACTACTTTGTCGGATGTACTCACGCCTATTAACGCAGAGAATATGCGCATAGCACATGTTCGCATTGAAGCGGGTACTGCGCATGGTAAAATTGTGCTCGAAGGATTTTAGCCTGGTGTAGTGTTAAATTTTGTTAGAAAAGCACTTCGAAAGCGAGCAAATCAGTGACAAAGAGATAGTTGTTGTTTGCTCGCCATCGAAATTGTGTGTTGATAACAGCAGTATGGATTAGTGACGCGCCGGTATACGCTTTACTTTTACCTTTACAACAGGGTTGCGCCAATCATATTTATCAGCTGCAAGGTCGGCTATGCCATGTATGCCCCGATGAATATGTACAAATCCTTCACCATCTACATCAGGTGATGGGCCTGCTCCACCGCAGGTCGGACCAGGAATATTTGCACACATCTCATCATTTGGCTCGGTGCCCGCATCGTAGCCGGGTGAATAAAAAGTTGCTGAACCATGCCCATGCTTAGGTGCGTATGCACTGTTGAGCGCAACAAAGCCATCATTGGTGGGTAGCATCATAGATGCAATACTGATTCTGTTGGCGTTCTTTTTAGCGCGTACCACAACGGTTACAGATTCACCCGGTGCCAATAAGCCGCCAGAAGTTTGCACATCCACTACCTTGCTGTTTCTGTGCAGCAATTCAGTTAAAGGTGCAGTAGCGCCCCCTTCGGCCAGTGGTGTCAGTGCCTCGCTGGCGGGCGCGCCCAATTTTAATATTGAAACGCCGCTGTAGTGACTCGCAACCAGTATCGGTGTTAAGTTAATTGAATAAGTCAAATTAGTAATGGTCACTTCATAATGTGCGTTTCGATCAGTTGATGCCGCCGCTGAAGTAAATAAAAGAAAGCTTAATGCAGTGGCGCTAATCAATCGTTTTACGACTTTGTACATAGGTTTATCCTCCAAAAACTATACGCAAGTGTGAGATTGATACACGTGTCCATACGGATGGGGTGATGCGTACCAACTACAGGTAGTATGGAGAATGGAAATCCTGAAATGATCACAGAATTATCACATTTTTATCACGATGACTTCCAACAAAGCTGGATAGAGCTATTGTATTTTGATATAAAAGCAGGTTGGGTCGAAAAAAATCAAGTCTATTGCCCCACAACGTCGATAAACTTCATCAACCTAAGATATTGTGAATCAGGGGGCTTACATGTCGATAAAAACAACCTGTATTGGTGCTTACCCTAAACCCGATTGGCTGCCAATTCGGGATTGGTTTCAAGTTGATCAAGGTATGACAGACGGCAGTGGAGAGGTAACCCGGGAATACACTCAATCTCTTGCCAATGGCGGGGCGGATATGGCACAACAATTTGATCAGGCAACTATTGAGGCGGTTTCTGATCAGGTTAAAAGTGGTATTGATATTCCAACAGACGGTGAGCAAAGAAGAGAAAATTATATCCACTACCAGTGTCGGCACTTAAAAGGATTTGACTTCACAAACCTGACAAAACGGGTGCTGCGAAACGGCGCCTATGAAGCCAGTTTGCCTACGATACGTGCGAAGATTGAACCCGAAGGTGAGCACTTTCTGCCACGTGATTGGCAAGTTGCGCAAAGCGCTACAGAGCGCTCAGTAAAAATCACATTGCCAGGTCCAATTACAATAATGGATACCACTGCCAACGAGTTTTACGATGATCCCAAGACACTGGCTTTTGATCTGGCGCGAGCGCTTAATTACGAGATCAGAGCGCTGGCAGCGGCGGGATGTAAATTTATTCAGATTGATGAGCCACTTTTTGCGCGTAAGCCTGATGAGGCTATAAGTTATGGCGTGGATGCACTTGAAATGTGCTTTGATGGGATTGACGAGGGTGTGACACGAGTTATGCATATGTGCTGTGGTTATCCAAATCACCTGGATGACAGCGAGTATCTGAAAGCTGATCCGCAAAGCTATTTCACTATTGCGAGTGCAATTAATCAATCTTCAATCAATCAGGTATCGATTGAAGATGCCCATCGGCATAACGACTTGAGTTTGCTGGAAAAATTCACTAATACAAGCGTTATTTTTGGTGCTGTGGCAATTGCAGAAAGCCGGATTGAAACAGTTGATGAGGTGAGGGCAAGGCTAAATCAAGCCTTAGAACATATCGATAAAGATCGACTCATTGCAGCGCCTGACTGTGGACTCGGGTTTTTAGGGCAGGAATTGGCGATGCAAAAACTCAAGGTCTTGACGGAAGCTGCGTCAAAGGTGTAATGATTCCTCAATCTGCTGCCAGTATGCCCGACTGAATCCGAAACCACATTATTTTACGTGGGCGCATGCTTGATATTGATATTAATCTATCGGATTTGCAGCAAAACAGTTTTTCAGGGGTCAACCAAGAACGCTATTCCATTTGATCTTGATGCTACAGGCCGTCGCATGACCCTTCATGATTTTTAATCTGACTTCGAACTGTGTCAGGTATTCGTTTTGATGATTTAGCGGTATGGTCATACCAAACTAATATTGCCGTTGACGTAAAGCAAGGAGCATCAATCCCTTCCTTAAAAATGGCTGCCAGCAAAGTAGCACTACTGTTGCCAACCTTTGAGAATCGAGATCCCACCACCAACGAGCAAGGGTACTTTAGCTGCTCTTTAAAGCTACAGCTCAGGTCAGCAAGAACCCAGCCTGAGGTGTTTTCTGTAGATAACTTCAAATCAAGCAACCTTAAAAAATAGTCTATACGCGCTGATTCGATGTAACGAAGATAGCAGGTATTGTTTACATGGGCGAGCATATCGCAGTCGCCCCAGCGTACGGCCTCATTATGGAAATGCTTAAAATCCGAACGTTTCATTAGATCTTCCTGTTTTAAGTTTGATTTATTTTGCTGCGTCTGTTATTTTTCATTTACTTGACGTTAACGTCAAGCATTATTTAAACAACGCCAGATGGCTCTAGCAAATATGACTGCTTTCATAAGGGTAGAAACAGCTTGTTTGATTTAGATTATCAAAAGATTCACCCGATTTAGAAGCGAATCAAACTGTCGTTAATCAGGAGGAAAAGAACATGAACAGCTATCATTCAATTTCAGAATTGGCCGAAGAATTTGATGTAACACCAAGAACCTTGCGGTTTTATGAGGCGCAGGGAATACTGAGTCCGCTTCGTGAGGGTACTAAACGATTTTTTTCACCGCGAGACCGGGTTCGCTTAAGACTCGTCGTGCGTGGCAAGCGTTTGGGTTTTTCTTTGGTTGAACTTAAAAACATTCTTGACATGTATGACAGTGAAGTGGGCGAATCAGGTCAGTTACAATATTTATTGAAGAGGATTCATGACCAGTGTGAAGTGCTGGAACAGAAAAGACAGGATATTAATGACACCTTGCGCGATTTACATATGACGGCAGCACGTTGCATTGAAGGTTTGGCCAGTAAATATGGCGAAAAGAGTAATGGCCTGGATGACGAACAGTCAACAGTCTTGACTGACTCTGGCGCCGCCTATAACGCTATTGTATATTTAGATGAAATGGAAATTAACAGAGAGGTCTGACAGTTGGAAGATCAAACGCATAAAGATGATCATGTATTGTTGCGTGAAGACACACAAAATTGTGTGACTCTGACCTTTAATCGCCCAGCGCAATTTAATGCGTTGTCAGAACAAATGCTCAGTGCTTTGCAAGAGCAATTGAGCGATATTGCCTCAGATGACTCCAAGACAGTGGTCGTTATAACTGGCAAAGGGCGGGCATTCTGTGCTGGACATGATCTCAAGCAAATGCGGGCTAACCCTGAAAAGTCATATTATAAAAGATTATTTGAACACTGTGGCCATATTATGCAGATTATCAATACAATGCCGCAAATTGTTATTGCCAGAGTCCAAGGCATTGCAACTGCAGCTGGGTGCCAATTGGTCGCGCAATGTGATCTGGCTATTTCAGTTGATTCAGCCCGTTTTGCTGTGTCGGGAATAAATGTAGGATTATTTTGCAGTACACCGGCGGTTGCTCTGAGCAGAAATATATCGCGTAAACGAGCAATGAAGATGTTGCTTACGGGCGAATTTATTGACGCTAATACGGCACTGGATTATGGGTTAATCAATGAGGTGGTTTCGGAAGATCAACTGGATACAGCAGTTGATGAGTTGGTAAATACGATTTGTGCAAAATCGTCGCTTGCAATATCACAAGGAAAAACACTTTTTTACAAGCAACTTGAACAAGGATTGCAAGGTGCATATGAAATGGGGGCACAAACTATGGCATGCAATATGATGAATGACGATGCGGCAGAAGGAATTGACGCCTTTATGGAAAAGCGCAAACCTGATTGGAAGGGATGTTGAAAAAAATCAAAGATCTCTGCAATAAATTCACAGTATAAAGTGTTAATTCTCCACAGATTACTGTTAAGCGAGTGTATACATTTTTACCTAAGCTGATTTAAGCGCATTTCTGCATCAACTATAGTTTAGGAGAAATTGTATGAAGAACCTTTCCAAGGCCCAGGGAAGTCATAGAGAAATACAGGATTGGATATTTTCGCTAACACCTATAACCTTGGCATTTGTATTTTATTACATGCTGATAGTGTCCTCAGATATTGATCAAAAAGAACTTTTTATTGCCTACGGTGCGACGGCAGGTATCATTGGTTTGCAAAGCTATTGGATAATGCGAGGCTGGCGCAATGCTCATAAAGGTACAATTTTGTTGGGAATCATTGGCATTGCAATTACCACAGGGCTACTTCGTCTTTATTTGTCATTTGTATAATAATTCAATCACGAGTGGATAAAATTTTATTCGCCCTTCTGTGGGACTAAAGCTGCGCCTGCAAAAAGGCGAGTTTGATCAGCGCTTGTTTTTTGATCTAAGGTATGACTTTTATTTGTGTTTACGGCTTAATTTATCGTGATTGTTTATCCTGTAAATGCTTTATCAGAAGCTAGGTATTTCAGTTCTTCATCCGTGCTTTTTCGTCCCAATATCTTATTGCGATGAGGGAATCGACCGTAATTCTTGATTATGTCTCTGTGGTGGATGGCGAAGCGAATACTCGATTTAGCTAATTGATAATCTGTACTTAATTTAACGCAGAGGTTTTGATCATCTAAATTCTCGCTATGCATTAATGGCATGAACATAAAACCTAGCTGCTCTTTTTCAATAGAAAGGTGGTGACCGCTTTTGATTGCGTGCTTTGTAACTTCTATTGCTTTTTTTTCGGATTTGAAGCTTCTTGCCTCTCCCCTAAACATATTTAGGGGGAATTGATCAAGAATAATAATTAGCGCCAAACTGCCACTGGCGGTATCAGTCCAGTGGTCAAGTTCATTTTGTAGGGCGCGTTCCCAGATGGATTCATAATTGCCCAGAATTTCCTTATCCATTTCTGGTGTTGATGAAAACCACAACTTTTTCACGCGATCTGAATACCAAAATTCAATGATGTCATTCGGTTGCATATTTTTCACCTGTTTAATTTCTCTGCGCCTGATCATAGCTGATTTTATAAGTAACAAGGTCGTTGCAGAAGCTTTCGTTAATGGTGGCTGGCAAAATAGTTGATTCAAGGTATTTCAGACTGACTGATATGTGTCTGATCCTGAGTACAACATACAGTTTTAGTTCGAATTATCGAACTGATTTAGGAAATCTGTTGGCAGATGATACAATGACGTCTGTTGCAAATCACACTGGATTAAACCTTGGGTTATAAAATCTTTATTGATGGTCATGTGGGTACTACAGGTCTTCGCATAAGGGATTGGCTCGCAGAGCGCGAAGATCTGGAGTTGCTTGCGCTGCCTGATAATTTGCGCAAGGATTCTGCTGCACGTAAGGACGCTATCCTATCTTCAGATGTCTCTATTTTATGTTTACCAGATGATGCCGCAAAAGAGGTTGCCGATTGGGTTCAAAAAACTGAAACCCGTATCATTGATGCAAGTAGTGCCCATCGTGTTGCGCCTGGCTGGGTTTACGGCTTGCCTGAATTACAACATGATCAACGTGAAAGAATCAAAAATGCGCGATTGGTAAGCAATCCAGGCTGTTACAGCTCATCGTCAATATTATTACTACGGCCACTGCAGGACAATGGCATTATTTCACCCGATAATCTGATATTTATCCACGCATTATCAGGTTATTCAGGTGGTGGTCGGAATCTGATTGAAACCTGGGAGAGTGATTTCCAAGGACTGCCGTATGAAGCGCCTTATGCTTATGGTCGCAAGCATAAACATATACCTGAATTACAGCGTTATTCAGGTATGGTCAATGAACCTCAATTTACTCCTGCAGTCGGTGCTTTTAAATGCGGTATGCGAGTGCAGATCCCTTTGCATAGGATGGCGCTCGGTGGTGTATTTGCCGAACAAATTCAAGATGTTTATGCACAACGCTATGACGCTGAGTATTTTATTAAATTGCACGATTTACACAGTAGTGAGCCTTATGACGAAACTACATTCGATCCCCGGGTATGCAATGAGACAAACCGGATTGAATTGCGTGTAATCAGTCATCAGGATGGACACGTAGTACTGGTGGCGATATTGGATAACCTTGGAAAAGGTGCCAGTGGCATGGCGATTCAGAGTCTGAACCTAATGCTGGGTGTTGCAGAAGAAACCGGGCTGCCGGTCTAGTACTCCAACAACGTAGCATTGATGAATATCTAAACTAAACTCTTAAGTACCAAATTTAAGCGAATGATACTTTGGAGTGAAATATGCCAGAAAAAAAGTACAGAGTAAAACTGACCGTACAAGAGCGAGGTATTTTAATCCAGTTGGCGTCACAAGGACGAGTAGCCGCACGTAAATTAATTCATGCCCAGGTGTTACTACATGCAGATGAAACTTCAGCAACGGGCTCATTGAAAGATAAGGAGATAGCGGAAGCCTTACACATCAGTCGGCTAACCGTGGAAAGAGTCCGAAAACGTTTTGTTGTGGAGGGGCTTGAATCAGCGCTTAACCCAAAAGTACAAACACGTCGAAAGCCAAAAAAACTTGATGGTGAAGCAGAGGCATTTCTTATCGCAACCGCTTGCTCATCTGCTCCAGAGGGGCGCACAGATTGGACATTAAAGCTACTCGCTGAACGATTGGTAGAGTGTGAGATTGTTGATTCGATTTCAGGAGAATCGGTCAGACAGACACTAAAAAAAATGTACTCAAACCCTGGTTGAAGGCGTGCTGGGTTATACCTCCCAAGGAAAATGCAGATTTTGTCTGCGCAATGGAAGATATACTGGAGGTGTATCAAAGAAGCTATACACCAGAGGAAGTCTTGGTCTGCATGGATGAAACCAGTAAGCAACATATTAAAGAGACACGCACACCACTTGCATTAAGAGCAGGGCAACCCGCTAAATTTGATTATGAATATGAAAGAAACGGAGTCAGTAATCTGTTTATGTTATCAGCTCCCCTTGAAGGCTGGCGCCATGTAAAGGTAACTGATCGACATACCAAGCAAGACTGGGCACAGTTAATTAAAGAGTTGGTTGATGAACACTTTCCTGATAGAAAAATCATTTTAGTGATGGATAACCTGAACACCCATAGGCTGGGGTCACTGTACGCCACGTTTGAGCCAGAGGAAGCGAGACGAATTGCTGAACGATTAGAAATCCACTATACGCCGAAACATGGTAGCTGGTTGGATATGGCAGAAATAGAGATAGGAGTGCTCAGTCGCCAATGTCTCAATCGAAGAATTCCCGATCAGGAAACTTTACGAAAGGAAATAGACTCCTGGCAAAAGCTGCGTAACCATAAAGTCATACGAGTAAATTGGCGTTTTACAACTCAGGATGCACGGGTTAAATTGAAATCACTTTATCCATCAATCCTATGTTGATGGAGTACTAGCTTGCTCCCAAACCTTTCAACAGGTAGCCAAGCAGATAGGCAATAGCCGCGGCAGCACCACCAGCAATAAATGTTTCTGCTGCTTCTGTGGCCCAGTGCCTGGATACAAATCGACTTTTCACAGCGCCCACAATTAAAAATGCAAGGCCCGTCATGAGACTGCTTGCAGCAAAGGCGTTGCTCAGAGACCCGGGTGAAAGCCAGTTTATTACAAACGGAATCAGCGGAATTGACCCAACTAATACAAAAGCAATAAAAGTGGATGTGGCGGCCTTAACCGGATCAGGTCCTTCAAGAGAAATGCCATGTTCTTCAACAAGCATGGTATCTATCCACCGTTCCTCATCAGCAATTGTATGCTCCACTACGCTATCCAGCTTGTCGCCACTATAGCCCTTAGCCGCATAAATTTGCCTGACTTCTTCAATTTCGCCATCGGGATGTCGGCGGATATGGTCACGCTCCAGCGCCCGTAACTTTTCTCGCATTTGATCTTCCGCCCGGGTGCCCAGAAAATTACTGATAGCCATGCTAAATCCATCGGCAAAAAGATTGGCAGCGCCAAGAATCAAAATAATGCTGATACTGAGTTGGGCGCCGGCAACACTCGAAACAACTGCAAATGTCGTCACAGCGCCGTCGATAGCGCCATAGATAAAGTCTTTCAAATATATGTGGTCGGGTCCATCTTGCAGTCGTAAGGCAATTGCCTCACGAGTATGCATTTTTTTCAGGTCTTTGGTTCTTAGTTTGTGCGATTGGAAGTATGACATTTTCTTGAGCGTCTCTTAGTGGCCCCCTGCAAATACTGCTAAGTTCTTTTCAGGGCTGAAGTGGGGGATTTATTCTTTCACAACTTTATGGTCTGGTCGCTCTGCCAGTTTGATTTTTTCTTGTAATTTTTGCTTGTCTCTCCAACCTCGCAGCACAATTTCTTTATCGGGTCGCGTTGTTGTTATTTCCAATAGGAGCTGATGTGCATTATTAACCCGTCGATTATCAATATGCGTAATGATATCGCCACGTTGTAATTGCGCTTGCACAGCTGGGCTGTCTTCGAGAATGCCTGTTATGAGCGCTCCCGTGTTGTGTTGTTGAATAATGTCAGGATAATAAAGTAAATCATCAACCAAAATTCCAAGCCAGCCACGTTTCACCTGTTGTTGTTCGATGAGTTGAGGTACAACGTAACTTACCAGGCGTAGAGGAACTGCAAAGCCAATCCCCTGGGCGCCATTCTCAGGGGCGTAAATAGCGGTGTTAATGCCCACTAATTCTCCATAGGGATTGATCAGCGCCCCGCCTGAGTTACCAGGGTTAATCGCGGCATCAATTTGTATAAAATCTTGTACAGGTGTATCTGTAACATAACGACGATTTGTTGCGCTTACTATGCCCATGGTTACAGTTTGGCCTACGTCGTATGGGTTGCCGATGGCGAGTACGACATCACCCACGCGAGGCATTTCATCTTGGGAAAGCTTGATTTGCGGAAGTGAGCGAGGCCCGTCAATTTTCAATACCGCAAGATCGGTCAGGGTGTCAGATCCAATCAATTTGGCTGGGTATTGTGTATTGTCGGTAAGACTGACTATTATTGTATCGGTTTGGTCAACGAGGTGTTTGTTGGTAATAATATAGCCGCCCTGATTGATAATAACACCTGAACCCTGGTTCGTAATTACCTGACTCAAAGGCGGTAAATTATCATTGCCTCTGAAAAACCGATTGAAGGTAAGGTCGGTTTTATTGTCGAGTACATGACTTACCTGCTCGGTATAAATACTAACAACTGCGGGCGAAGCCCTTACTACAGCATTGTGAAAAGAAATGGCTGGGGAGCGCAGCCGGTTTGATTGATTATGTTGATTTTTGCTATAAGTCAGCGTGGGGGCAGCGGCAATTGGAGAATCGGATTGCCCACGATAGAAGTAATGATAGCTGCCACCTATTAATAATCCGATTATTATCGACCCGGAAATGAATAGTTTGTTGCCGATTTTCACTTGATTAGCGTCTACTTAATGAGGTTTCGTTGTATGGCAAAACTGACCGAGATTGTTACGTACTGCAACGATTTGCTGCAGATAACAAAATACTCAGACTATTGCCCCAATGGGTTGCAAATCGAAGGCCCAATAACAGTTAATAGGTTAGTCACTGGTGTGACATCCAGTCAAGCATTGATTGATCGTGCGATTGAAGAAAAAGCGGACGCATTGCTTGTGCACCATGGTATTTTTTGGAAAGGTGAAGATCAGCGGTTGATCGGGATGAAGTTTAAGCGGATAAAAGCGCTCATCGCCAACCGCATTAGCTTGTTAGCCTATCATCTTCCATTGGATGCACATCTTACTCTGGGAAACAATGCCCAATTAGCAAAACAACTGCTTTTGCATAACTTTACCGTGGTGAACGAAGGGCCAGGAGAAGGTTTACTTTTTTACTGCGATTTGGACAAATCGGTATCGGTATTGGAAATTGCAAAAAGGATTGAGCTGGCTTTAGGGCGTAAGCCGTTGCATATTGATGGAGGCAGTCGGCAAGTTCAACGTATTGGCTGGTGCACAGGAGGTGCGCAGTCGTTTATTGATCAGGCAGCTGAATGGGATCTGGATGTTTATATTAGTGGCGAAATATCGGAGCAAACCACTCATTGTGCGATCGAGAACCGATTGCACTATTTTGCTGCAGGTCACCATGCGACTGAACGCTACGGTGTGAAAGCATTAGGGGAGCATCTGGGGTCTGAATTTGGCATTGAGCATATCAATGTGGATATCAATAATCCTGCATAATTATGTAAGAGTTTTTTTATCCATAGTTGTATGGATGAACAGCTAATTAACATAAGTTTAATCTATAAAATAGCCAAGACTTTTTTATCCGTTATATGTTAGAATCCGTTGATTTTTTCAGCCTTGAATGGATCGAGGTTAGGTTTGGGATTTGGCTAAAAATTTAGCCAAATCCTTTGCTGGGCATACGGATAATCACCTCAGCGAATGCAAAGTTTTCTTAATAATTTATGGGGTAGTCTGATGTCATCAGAGACCATAGTTGCGCAAGGTTCATTTACCAGTGAAAACGTCGATAAAGACAGACGCCGACTTCTTATTGGTGGTACTTCAGTGGTGGGAGCTGTAGGTACAGCTGCGCTTGCGATTCCTTTTATTTCATCCATGTCACCAAGTGAACGGGCGAAAGCTGCGGGTGCGCCTGTAGAGGTGGATATCAGCAAACTCACACAAGGGCAAATGGTCACGGTTGAGTGGCGTGGCAAACCTGTTTGGATTGTTTACCGATCCAAAGAAACATTGAAAGCGCTGGAGGGTCGGGTTGATCATTTACGTGACCCGGATTCAGACGTTGAGCAACAGCCCGATTACGCAAAGAATACAGCGCGATCAATCAAATCACAGTATCTGGTAATGATCGGTATCTGTACGCATCTGGGTTGCTCCCCAACCTACCGGCCTGATCTTGCGGCGCCTGATTTGGGTTCAGACTGGGATGGTGGTTTTTTCTGCCCCTGTCACGGGTCTAAATTTGATTTCTCCGGTCGCGTTTACAGTGGCGTTCCCGCACCAACCAACCTGATCGTGCCACCCCATTCCTATCTTTCTGATACCCGTATAATTATCGGTGAAGATGGAGGTGTTGCATAATGGGAAAACGAATGCAAAGCACTATGGAGTGGATAGATGCCCGTTTCCCCGCCACTAAAATGTGGGAAGAGCATCTGAGTAAATACTACGCGCCGAAGAATTTTAACTGGTGGTATTATTTTGGTTCCTTAGCGTTATTGGTGCTGGTGTTACAGATTTTTACAGGCATTTTCCTAACGATGTACTACAAGCCTGATGGCGACTTGGCGTTCAAGTCCGTTGAATACATTATGCGGGACGTTAATTGGGGTTGGTTAATTCGTTATATGCATTCAACAGGCGCCTCTGCTTTTTTTATTGTCGTCTACCTGCATATGTTTCGTGGATTGATGTATGGTTCCTACAAAAAGCCACGGGAACTCATATGGGTTTTCGGTATGCTGATTTATTTCGCGCTTATGGCCGAGGCTTTTATGGGTTATCTATTGCCCTGGGGTCAGATGTCATACTGGGGTGCGCAGGTTATCATTTCACTATTCAGTGCTATTCCGTTTGGAATTGGTGATGCGATCACGCTGTGGTTGAAGGGTGACTATATTATTTCAGATGCCACTTTAAGTCGCTTTTTCGCCCTGCATGTTATTGCCGTGCCCTTGATTTTAGTATTTTTAGTTATTGCGCACATTCTTGCCTTGCATGAAGTCGGCTCTAACAATCCTGATGGTGTAGAGATTAAAAAATTAAAAGGCAGTGATGGTATTCCACTCGATGGCATACCCTTCCACCCTTATTACACGGTGAAGGATATTGTCGGCGTAGCTGTTTTTCTTATCGTATTCTTCGCTATTGTGTTTTTTGCGCCGGAGATGGGTGGTTACTTTTTGGAGCACGCAAACTTCAATCCTGCTAATCCGTTGAAAACACCCGAACATATTGCTCCGGTTTGGTATTTCACGCCTTTTTATGCCATTTTACGCGCCATTCCTGACAAGCTGGGCGGTGTTGTTGCAATGGCCGGTGCGATTGTAATACTGTTCTTTTTACCGTGGATAGATAGAAATGGCGTACGCTCGATACGCTATCGATCAATTGCATATAAAGTGATTCTGGTTATGTTTGCGGTGGCATTCGTGGTTCTGGGGTATTTTGGAATGCAGGCACCGACACCAGTAGGGACCTTGATTTCCAGGATAGGTACAGGGGTTTACTTTGGTTTTTTTGTTGCGTTGTTTTTTATCAGTCGATCTGAGAAAACCAAACCAGTACCCGAGAGAGTGACGCACTAGTGAATACGGGAAAAATAATTTTGACGTTGGTATTGGCATTAATGCCAGTTTTAGTATTAGCCGAATCCGGTGGGGTAAAGCTGGATCACATCAGAATTGACGCTAGCAACAATAATTCATTGCAACGTGGCGCAAAAACGTTCATGAATTATTGCCTGGGTTGCCATACAGCAGATTACCAGCGTTATAATCGCCTCGCAAAAGATTTAGGCCTGGATGAAGAGCAGGTGATTAATAACTTGATCTTTACAAATGATGAGTCAGGAGAACCAACTAAAATTGGCTCGCTAATTTTTAACAATATGAGCGAATCATATGGTAAGCAGGCTTTTGGTGTAGAGCCACCGAACCTTGCTCTGGTTGCACGATCTCGTGGCACTGATTGGCTGTATACCTACTTAAGAACATTTTATCTTGATTCAACACGCCCCATTGGTGTTAACAATGAGGTTTTTAAAGGCGTGGGCATGCCGCACGTTCTCTGGAAGCTTCAGGGTTGGAGAAAGGCGATTTATGAAACTCAAAAGGATGAAGATGGCCGTGAGCACGAGGTCCTGACAGGTTTTGAACAAGTCACTGAAGGAACATTGACGCCAGATTTGTATGATAAAACAGTTGCAGATTTGGTTAACTTTATGGCTTACATGGCAGATCCAATTAAGCTTGAAAGACAAAAGGTCGGTATTTGGGTTATGCTGTTTTTATTGGTACTTCTTGCATTTGCCATTGCGCTCAAGAAGGAGTACTGGAAAGATATTATCAAATAAATATCGAGTCACTCTGTAATAGTAGACGGGTCGGCAGTGGTTGCCGACCCGTCTTTGTTATCGGGGGAAGATATTTCCAGTGGAGAATTTAAGTGTCAACAATTGCCAATCGTCGTTCTGTTATGATGTTGTATTCGGAAGCTGAGTCGATACATTGTCACCGTGTTCGTATTGTATTAGCAGAAAAAGATATTACAGTAGATATAGAAACTATTGATCCCGATAACAAACCAGAAGATCTTGTACACCTAAACCCTGATAACAGCGTACCCACGTTGATTGATAGGGATTTGGTGCTTTATGATTCACGCGTAATTTCAGAGTATCTGGATGAAAGATTTCCTCATCCGCCGTTGATGCCAGTTGACCCGGTATCACGTGCCAATTCGCGGTTAGCACTATTTCGCATAGAAAAGGATTGGTATTCTTTATTACCCGATCTTGAGAGTACAGACTCAAAGCGCTTTGATAATGCCTCCAGGTTGTTGAAGGACTCATTGATTGCTTCTTCTGATTTGTTTGCAGTTAAGCCCTATTTTTTGAGTGATGAGTTTACGATTGTAGATGCGACACTGGCGCCATTCCTATGGAGACTTAAGCTCTATGGCATCGAATTGCCGATTGAGGCGAAACCTGTGTTAGATTATGCTGCAAGGTTGTTTGATCGTGAAGGTTTTCAATTAAGTCTTTCTGAATTGGAAAGAGACATGCAGTAGATTTCCAGGCAAACCTCTGGATTATCAGAATGCACAATTGCGTGAAACGCTATGAGCGTGTAATTGCAGGTTTTAGATTGAACACTATTCGGATTATGGTTTTCGAGTAAGCATACTATGACATCATCCAGGCCATACATCATTCGGGCTATTTATGAATGGATTGCTGATAATGGGCTGACACCCTACATATTAGTTGATGCACGATCAGAATCAGTCGTGGTTCCTGAGAACTACATTGACAACAATCGCATTATTCTAAATATCAGCACAAGTGCTACACATGGATTGGCGTTAGGTAATGAGGGAGTAACCTTCAATGCACGGTTTAATGGGGCGCCACTGGATATTTATATCCCCACAGCGAGTGTCCTGGCAATTTATGCGCAAGAGAATGGGCAAGGTATGATGTTTGGTGACTCTGATAATGAAAATGGTCCAAAACCACCTTCTGGGTCCATCGATCCTCCCCCACGCCTTCCAGGTGGGGGCAACGGCGCGACTAAAAAGCCCAGTCTAAAAATAGTGAAATAGTTTTTTTGTTCTCGAACAAACGGTTTATGATGATCCGAACAACGCTTCATCTATCGAATCGCATATTGCATGTATTGTAACCAAATGAACCTCTTGAATACGCGCTGTTGCATCCGAAGGTGCTCTGATTTCCACATCAGTGCCAGGACGTAGCACTTCGTTAAATAAGCCACCATCTTTCCCACTCAGTGCAATTACCTGCATATCTCTTTCTATGGCAGTTTTCGCTGCAGCAATAACATTTTTAGAACGCCCACTGGTTGATATCGCGAACAGGATATCGCCCTCCTGGCCCAGGGCCTGAATCTGACGGGAAAATACACGCTCGTAGTCATAATCGTTGGCTATGGATGTTAAAATAAAATTATCAGTGGTAAGGGATATAGCGGGCAGGCCAGGACGTTCCATGTGAAAGCGATTGACTAATTCTGATGACAAATGCATGGCATCTCCGGAGGAGCCACCATTGCCACAAGTGAGGATTTTTTTTCCATTAAGCAGCGCTTTATGACAAAGGTCAGCGGCTTCAGCGATGACAGGTGGCAGTATTTGCATGGCCTGATGAAATACTGAAACGCTTTCTTCGAAATGGCTAAGTGCCTTAATAGCGGCAGTCTGATTCATATATGCTTTCCCCTATGCTCGAATGCGTTTTGTATCCAATCAATTTTGCTCTGTTCATTAAATTGGCGGGAGACTGAAACCACATCAAACCGACAATAATTACTATGCAGACGCTGCTTCTGAAGGTAGCGCAGCGCTGCCAGCGCAATTTTTTTTTGTTTACGAGAATTGACACTGGCTAAGGCACCACCAAAGTCATTACTTGATCTATATCGTACTTCAACAAAGACGATCGTGTCACCATCTTGCATAATAAGGTCTATTTCACCCAATCGGGTATAAAAGTTTTTTTCTCGTAGTTTGAGGCCATGGGCGCATAAATACTCTTCAGCAATTAATTCGGCCTGATTGCCACGTTCTTTTCTGTTCATTGAAATCCCTTTCTTTTTAGAACGACTTTTTAATGTATGAAATTGCCCTTACTGCAGGCAAAGTACCTAAAAATAAAAATTCGATCAGCAGCTAATGTTAAGGGCCGTTCTCAATTAGTTTTACCGTCCTGCCGAGATTCATTTTTCATTCAGCAAGGCGGAGCGAGAGACGTGTGGCCGGTTCACATAAGTGAGCGACAACGCCGCCGCCGGGTGGAAAATGAATACTGGCCCTCCAGGCATAGCAGGGCGGTTAATTTAATTGAGAACGGTTCCTATGTTTTTTTTACCGACTGCTACACTAATTTTCCAGAATTAATGGCTTGGCTGCCGTGTCAAACAGAACCGCTTTGCCTTTTTCAAAACGAGCCCAGTGCAGGTGACGGTGAATACGGTTTTCTTTATCCAGGCTCAACTCGCCTGTACCGCCGGGAAATCGATAGTCCGGATTCCCCCTCATATTGCCCAGGTAGGGTAATACTGCAAATGCATCACTGCCTAGCGCAAATAATTTTGCCTGGTCAAGGCGATCAGGCCAATTTTTTACAATAGCGTTTTGAATACTATTAGTTGGTGAGGCTAGTGTCAAAGACCAGGTGCTATCAGAAAAAATGATACCATCAAGATCTCTGTTCTTTTGCTTGTCTGCAACGTCTGAATTGACACGGGAACTCGCCAGCAAAGGGATATTTCGTGCCCTGAAAAATAACAGTTGGGGCCGAATCAATTGTGCTTGCTGAGCGTCTGTAGTCAGGAAAATCACATCAATGTCCTGCCTGATTGATGGTTCAAATTTTAGCGCCAAGCCAGTCAGGTTTTGAAGTTTTTGATGGCGGCGGTGGCTTTGTCCTATACGAAGTACTTTTTGTAATTCTGCAGAATAATCGTAATTGTCTTTGGGCAATATCACTGTTTCTAAAATCTTCCCGTTAGCAGCTTCAAATGATTCCTGAAAAGCCAGGCTTAAGCGTGTCCCCAAAGCATCATCTGAGCTAAGAATCAGTGCTGTACTGTAATTTAGTTGGCGTGCTTTCAAGGCGGCTGATGCGGCTTCATCCTCTGGTAAAAGTCCGAACTGAATCAGATTATCCGCAACGATGGTAGTGCCAGGGCTAATATAGTTTAGCGCCAATGTTGGTACGGGTAATGCGGGTTCGGATGCGAGCAGTTTGACAGAAGATTTTTTCAGAGGGCCAATGATGAAATTAGCCCCTTCCTGTACCGCTTGTCGATATACAGACTTAAGATCCCGGATTGATGTGTCATAGAATTTAAGTAATGGGGGATTAACTGTATCTACAGATTCAAGATAGGTCGCAATTAGCCCATCACGAATAGTACGGGCCGCTACAGCGATTTTTCCTGACAAGGGTAGTAAGATCGCCAGATTTTTAACGAGTGGCTCATCAGGTAGGTTGTCCAGTGCAAGGATTAACCGCGATTCAACAAATTGTCCGATGGCCGGATGATTGGGGAAGCGCTGTTTCCAATTGGAGATTTGTCCAGCCATGTATTTCGCATTGAGTGAGTTTGAGCGTAGAATGAGTGCGAGTTCCAACCAGCCTTGATAAATATCGCCGTGAACTTTGGTTGTCATTTGACGCAGTGATTCAACAGTTTGTCCTGAGATTAATGTCCAGATATGATCGTGATTTGTGGCCAGAGAATCTCCAACAATTAATAGCTCATCCAGTTCGACACGGGCATTAAGTTCTTCATCAACTATACCCAGATGAGCAAACGCGTTTGCCCGAACTTCATATATTCGAGCGCGATGAGCACTTGATCTGATTTGCTCAGGATCGGGTAATAAAGAAAGTGCGCCTTGTGGATCGCCGGTAATCAAGGCTTCCTTTGATTTGAGGATTTTCAGTCTGCTTTGCAAGTCTGGAGACACCAAAACCTCTTCAATAACTTCTATTTTTGACTGTCCACCTTGCGTATATAATTTGTTATCCACCAGAGTTTCAGCTGCAAGCAGGAGGTAGTGTTGTCGTTCATTTTTTTCAGCAGAGCGCTTTGCCAAATTTGAATATATTTCGGAAGCCTCTACATATTTTCCTTGCCCAATTAAAAGCTGCGCCATGCCCGGTTGATCATCCTTGGAGCCTAGCGAGGGCATGTTTGAACATGCGTTGATTAATGTAAGCGACAGAATTAATGGGAAAATCTTTAGTTTATACTTGGTTAACACAGAATTAGCTGCCCCGATCAGTTTTGATTTCAGATTATAATTGTACATCATTCGTTTTCATGATTTATATTGAAATTTTGCTGAGGAGAATCTTATAAAGAGCGCTTTAGATCAAATGTTAGCCCATGTATCATCTGACGGAGATCCATTAATTGAAGCAACTACTCTATCTATGCGCGAGCAATCAGGTATTTTGTACATTGTGGCAACACCGATAGGAAACCTTGCCGATATCAGCAAGCGGGCGCTGACTGTGTTGGCAGAGGTTGGGGTGATATATGCTGAGGATACGCGGCATAGTCGTCATCTACTTAATGCCTATGGGTTGAAGACGAAGCTGGTCTCCCTGCATGAGCATAATGAAGAGTCCCGTGTTCCGGAAGTTATAGCGCTAATTAAGCGTGGTGTCAGTGTGGCTTTGATTAGCGATGCCGGTACACCTTTAATTAGTGATCCGGGTTATAGGTTGGTTGCCGAGTGTCATCGGCAGGATATAAGGATGAGTCCGATACCGGGTGCTTCAGCATTGATCAGCGCATTATCGGTTAGCGGATTACCTACAAACAGTTTCTTGTTTCTCGGGTTTCCACCGCCTAAATCAACACTTCGCAGGAAATGGTTCGCCGGTCTGGCTAATGAAACCCAGACCATGATTTTCTACGAATCAAAACATCGAATTATCCCTTGTCTGGAAGCGATTAGCGAACAGTTCGGTCAGCAGCGATTAGTCGCTCTGGGGCGGGAGCTTACCAAGCAATACGAAACGATCAGGCAGGCATCTGTAGATTCGCTTTTGCAATGGATGAAAAGCCATAAGGAGCAGCAAAAAGGAGAATTTGTACTGATTGTTGCTGGTGCCCAAAAGAAAAAACCCGCAGATAATCAGTCCCTTGAGTTGCTGGAATTATTATTGCCAGATCTGTCTGTAAAACGATCAGTGGAAATTGTGTACTGCCTTTTTGGTGGGAAGAAAAATGACTTGTACAAACAAGCCTTGCAGCTTAAAGCAAAGACTTTGTCCTGAAATTCATCATTGGCAAATAAAAAAATTCTAAGCGGCTCCTCTATACCTTCAATATCATCTCCTGCATTGTGATGGCGTAGCTTCAATTTTTGAGTAATAACATCCATCAACTTCATAGATGTATTAAACGTCAGGTTTTGATAGAATCTGTTTCGGAGTTGGTCAGGCAGTCGCTGCGATGTTTATCGCAGAGGAAAGTCCGGGCTCCATAGGGTTGGGCGCCAGGTAACTCCTGGGGGGCGTGAGCCTACGGAAAGTGCAGCAGAGAGTAGACCGCCGGATTGATTTTTTCAGTCAGGTAAGGGTGAAAGGGTGCGGTAAGAGCGCACCGCGCTGGTGGTAACACTCAGTGGCAAGGTAAACCCCGTCCGGAGCAAGACCAAATAGGGAAGCTATGACGTGACCCGCGTCGCTTCTGGGTAGGTCGCTAAAGGTGTATGGTGACATGCACCGTAGATGAATGACTGTCCTTGACAGAACCCGGCTTATGACCAACTCCTTTTTAAATTGACGCAAGGTGTGCAGTAAGTTTTCTTGTTATCAACTCAGCTGATAAACATCAGTGATAAATCCAATGTCATAGAAGCTGCCCACATTGAAACACGCTTGATAGTAGCAATCCCTCACATTAATTATTAACTGTAAATAATTGTATATTATCATCTTGCTTTTCGTTTGAATATTCTCTTAAATTCTTAATCTAATTTCTAGTTTATATCTCTTAGCCCACTGAAAATCAAAATAATTAAACTTTTTTCTATTTCAGAAAAGTTCTCTAAGCCATTGTCTTCATGTAAAAAAGTATGGAACAGGTGTCAATTTACCTTGACCCTTCATAGGTGAATTTATATAGTGTCGCTTTGTGGGAAAATATAGCTCTAAATGGGTTATTGTGATGCAGCTGAATAGTTTATAGGCAAACAGTGTTCCTTGGCGTTTCAACATTGACAATCGACAGTAAAGGAAGAATGGCTGTGCCATCGAAGTATCGTGAGCGCCTGTCTGTTAAAGAGAGTGGTCAAATGGTTGTTACTATCGACCAAAAAGATTGTTTGCTGCTTTACCCTTATAGTGAATGGGAAGTTGTTGAAGAAAAATTGCAAGCGTTGCCATCTTTTGATGCCGCCGCTCAAGCTATCCGCCGATTGTATATGAACTATGCAACCGAGGTTAAATTGGACGCCGGTGGTCGAATACTGATACCGCCAATGTTGCGTGAATATGCCTCTATGGATAAGAAGGTAGTGTTTTCGGGGCAAGGTCGAAAGTTTGAGCTTTGGAATGAGGATGCATGGAATCAGCAACATGGCCAGGTACGGGAAGATGTGGGCAAAATTGATTGGGATAATGTATGTGACCAATTGAAGACACTTTCTCTGTAGTTTCAGTAAGCAGTCGCTCGATTGGCCTAAAGAATAGTACTTTTTTTAAGTTATTTATTGTTTGTTTATTTACCAAGACGGAATGGTTGGGGTTTTTAATGCAGTCTTGCAGAGAACATATTCCTGTCTTGCTTAATGAAGCAATAGCGGCGTTGGCAATAAAAGCCAATGGCTGTTATTTGGATGCGACTTACGGACGAGGGGGACATAGTAGTGAAATACTAAAGAGGCTTGACTCAGATGGAAGGATATACGCGGTTGATAAAGATCTTGGCGCTGTCTCCCAGGCTAGAGAGATGCTGGTTGATGATTCACGATTTAAGATTTATCACTCTGACTTTTCAAACTTCGAGCATCTTGCAGAATCAGATGGGCTATTGGGTAAATTTGATGGTGCTTTGCTCGATCTGGGAGTATCGTCCCCGCAGCTGGATAATCCGGAGAGAGGGTTCAGTTTTAACAAGGATGGCCCCCTGGATATGAGAATGAATGCATCTTCTGGTATTACTGCGGCTCAATGGGTTAAGCAAACCGATCAGGACGAAATGGTCCGGGTATTCAGGGAATATGGTGAAGAGCGATATTCTTCGAGGATAGCACGTGCTATAACAAAGTATAGGCAGAGTAAGGATATTACTTCAACCCTGCAATTGGCTGAGCTTGTAAAGCAGGCTCATCCTCGATGGGAGCGAGGCAAACATCCCGCTACTCGTGTGTTTCAAGCGATAAGGATAGAAGTAAATGCTGAGTTGGATTCACTTAAGCGCTTTTTATTGAGTGCTGAAAAACTGCTTAACGAAAGAGGCCGATTAGTCGTCATCAGTTTTCATTCACTTGAAGATCGAATCGTAAAACGTTTTATGAGAGATGGCTTGCGGCCTCAGGCGCCATTACGAAATTTGCCTGTTATGAGTGAGTCTGCGCCTGCGTTTAGGGTCGTAGCGAAACCTGTTTATCCCGGTAGCACTGAATTGGATTTAAATGTTAGGGCACGAAGCTCAGTCTTGAGAGTTGCAGAGCGGTGCCTGAAATGAAAAATCGCATTGTGTGGATCGGTGGTTTGGTTGTGATAAATACCTGTTTTGCTTTTGCTGTAGTTTACTCCAAACATAAGGCACGCACTTATCATAGTGAGATAAGTCAGTTAAGGGCAATGACGGATGATCTTGATGTTGAGTGGGGACAGTTGCAGTTAGAAGAAGGTGCGCTTTCTGAATATGGGCGCATTGAACGAATAGCACGCGGGCAGCTTGGAATGGAGATTCCTGCTGCTGAAGAAATACAGTTGATCCTTGAATGAGCGATTCGTCCTCACTATCGGGCGCCAGGGGGAGAAGACATATAGTCCTTTTTTTGTTCTCTTGTCTGCTTCTGTCACTCGTTGTGCGGGCAAGTTATCTTCAGGTGTATAGTCACAAGTTTTTGCGAGGCGAGGGGAAAGCCAGACAGAATCGTATTATTGAAATCCCCGCTCATAGAGGAGCAATATTTGATCGAAACGGTGCGCCTTTGGCGGTAAGCACTCCAATCGACACGATTTGGGCAGATCCGCAAGAATTGCTTTTAGCCAGAGAGGAGTGGGAACCACTTGCCAATCTCCTTAATTACAGCTTGAAGGATTTTGAACAGAAGATTATATCGGCTGTCAAGAGGCATCGTGAGTTTCTTTATCTTCGCCGACATGTGCCCCCTGATATAGCAGAGGCGGTGACGCAGTTAAAGGTGGCAGGCGTCTCAACACTTCGAGAATATGCCCGATATTATCCGGCGGGCCGGGCGGCTACTCATGTTATCGGTTTTACCGACATTGATGATAAGGGGGTTGAAGGTTTAGAGCTGTCATATGATAGCAACTGGCTTAAAGGCAGCGCTGGTAAGAGACGTATAGTTCGAGATTTATCGAAACGGGAGATTGAAAGCCTGGAAGTGATTCAAGCGGCGAGGCCAGGTAAGGATCTTTATTTGAGTATTGATAAGCGCTTGCAATATCAGGCTTTTACAGCTTTGCAGAAAGCGGTTAGGCGTCATCAGGCAGCTTCCGGTTCTTTGGTTGTAATGGATGTTCAATCTGGTGAAATCCTGGCCATGACGAATGCGCCTTCCTACAATCCCAATAATCTGTCAGATCGTAACGATGCGAGAAAGAGAAATCGGGCGGTTACCGATCAATTTGAACCCGGCTCTACGATGAAGCCATTTACGATAGCGGCGGCTCTGGAGTCTGGTGTGTTCAGACCTAACGATATTATCTATACCTCTCCTGGGTATTATAAGGTTGGTAGGTATGAGGTACGTGATAGTCGTGACTATGGCTGGCTTGATCTAAGAGGAATAATCAAAAAATCGAGTAATGTTGGTGTTACAAAGGTGGCTCAAGCGCTGGATCAGGAGCAAATGTGGGATGTATATGACCGCTTTGGTTTTGG
>CBDDAA010000003.1:0-7770 GCA_965224675.1 Granulosicoccaceae bacterium
GGTTTGTACCAACATTATAAGGCGGTAGCAGAGGCTGTGCCGGTGCCACAAATTTTATATAACGTTCCCGGACGTACTATGTGTGATTTACTGCCTGAGACCGTCGAGCGTTTGGCGTCGATCAGTAATATTGTCGGCATTAAAGAAGCGACGGGTGATTTGCAACGCGGTAAGGATATTTTGGAACGTTGTGGAGACCAGCTTGACCTATATAGTGGTGACGATGCCACCGCAATGGAGCTCATACTGCTTGGTGCCAAAGGTAATATTTCTGTGACGGCCAATGTTGCGCCACGCGCCATGCATGACATGTGTGCCGCCGCGTTGGCGGGTGATCGCAGTCAGGCGGAATATCTGGATAAACCTTTACGTGGTTTGCATCAGGATCTGTTTATCGAATCCAATCCCATTCCTGTAAAATGGGCGCTTTATGCGATGGGCATGACCCCACCGGGGTTACGTTTGCCACTGACACCGTTATCGGATGAGTATCATCCGGTTGTTCTCAATGCGCTGAAGCAGGCTGGTGTGAGCTTGCCCTGAACGCACACTTAACTGATTCTGGATAAAAAACTTGATGCCGTATCTTTATAACTTATCGAAATATTTTGTGTCTATTTTGTTGGCTGTGTCCTTGGCAGGTTGCAGTGTTGTTAACAAAATATTTCCGGATCGTAGTGAAGACTATAAAAAGGCCAAACCGGCGGTACGGTTAGAAGTGCCACCGGATATGAACACCACGACCCTGTCAGATTCGTTAATTGTTAACGACGATTCAACCAGCCTGTCTGATTATGATGCGCGTCAGCAGCAAGAGTCTGTGAAAACAGCCGACACTGGAGTTTTGCCAGTCCAGGAAGGTATGTTACTGAAACGTGATCGGGATCGTCACTGGTTGTTATTGCAGGGGACGCCTGATGCCGTGTGGTCAAGGGTGCGTGATTTCTGGATGGAGCGGGGCTTTCTGATTGTGCAGGAAGATCCTGCCACCGGTATTCTCGAAACAGATTGGGCTGAAAACCGGTCATCAATTCCGCAAGGGCCGATTAGAAACCTGATCGGTAAAGTATTTGATAATGCCTACTCATCTTCTTATCGCGATAAATTCCGCATGCGACTTGAGCGTGGAGAAGAACAGGATACGACAGAAGTTTTTATTACTCATCAAGGCATGGAAGAGGAGCTAGAGGGCGATGCTGATCAGATTCGTGCCTCTGTGTGGGTGCCTCGGCCTGCTGATCCTGAGCTGGAAGTTGAAAAACTGAAACAGCTAGCAGTTTTTCTCGGCGCAGATGCTGGATTAATGGCCAATGCTGAAAAATCATCGCAACTTGCATCCGAGCAGCGGGCAAATTTGTTGATCAGTGAATCCGAACCGGCAACCTTGGTGGTGCATGAGGATTATTCCAGAGCCTGGCGCAGTGTCGGCATTGCCCTGGACCGAGTGGGTTTTGCTGTTGAAGATCGTAACCGTTCTGATGGGGTTTATTACGTCAGCTATCGTGATGTGGAGTCTAAAAATAAAAAAGGTTTTCTATCCAGACTTTTCAGTACGCATGATGAAGAATCTGCTACGCGGCAATATCAGATTAAATTGACTGAAGATGGTGCAGATACCCGAACCAATATCCTGAATGCGGAAGGCGAATCCGAACAGTCTACGACCGCCTTACGGATTCTCAATTTGCTCTATGAGAAACTGAAATAACCTTGCGCTTCTCATCACTAGGTAGCGGTAGCCGGGGTAATTCCACATTGGTGGAGTCCGGTGCAACCTGTGTCATGGTGGACTGCGGATTTTCTGCATTAGAAGCTGGAAAACGTCTGGCCAGGTTAAATAAATCACCGGCCGACATCACAGCTATTTTGGTAACCCACGAACATACAGATCATATAGGTGGTGTGGCCCGATTTTCCAATAAACATGATATTCCGGTTTGGGCAACCGCCGGGACATTGAGCACTAAACAGGGTGCCAGTATTAATAACGCGCAGTGTATTAACAGCCATCAATCCTTTGTCGTGGGCGATTTAGAAGTGCAGCCATTTCCTGTCCCCCATGATGCCCGGGAACCTTGTCAATTTGTGTTCAGTGATGCGTCGGCAAAGCTAGGGATTTTAACGGATCTGGGCAGCATTACCGGTCACGTTGTAGAGACCTTAAACGGGGTGGATGCCATGCTGTTGGAGTGCAACCATGATACGGCCATGCTGGCAGATGGCCCCTATCCAATGCATCTCAAGGAGCGTGTCGGTGGCGAATACGGCCACCTGAGTAATCACCAGGCAGCCGATCTTTTGGCTAGACTTGATACTTCCAGGCTACGCTTGTTGGTCGCTGCTCATCTGAGTGATAAAAATAATCGGCCGCAACTCGCCCGGCAGGCAGTATCCAGTGTGCTTGATGGTGGCGTGACCGAAATTAGAATTGCTTGCCAGGATACGGGTTTCGACTGGCAGACTATTCAAACTGTTTGAAAAGTGGCTGATGCTGTACCCGCCGCTGTCCATCCAGTATCATTTCATATTCTGATTTTCACCAGCTTGCGCGAGATTTCATGCTGCAATTAACGGGTGGCCCCGCGTTCTCATCATTAGCATAGATCACAGGTGCTACAAATAATTTACCCTAGGTTAGTATCAACGGCCACTTGTGGTTTAATTCTGTCTCGAATTTGACTATAAACAGGAATATCGACATCTTCCTCTACTTCAAGTGTAACTGCCAAGCCATAGGGTATTTTTTGATCAAGATGCGTCGTTGCATCAGCTTTACAGTTTATGTTGAGTAAGATAAAACCATCCTCTTGAAAAGCGGAAATCTGGCTTTTACCTTCTAATATTTCATGCTGTACAGTGCCACGTTGAACTTGATTGTTATCAGAATCCACTCGCTTAATTTTTAATGGTGAGTCATTTGGAGGGTGAAATGAGAGATTCGCCTCCCGCAAATTTCTATTTGCAGGGTTAATAGGTGAAAACCAGGCCATTGTTATCACCATACGCCGCCAAAGCTGCTGTTCAGATAAAGCTGCTGGTAAAGGGAAGCGGTATTCATGTACTTCGTTTTCCTGAATTTCACCACAGCCTATAACTGTGCCTCGCTGTTCTGTACATGCCAACACCCGCTCAATATCGACTGAGCCATACCCCAGATAACGAGAGACAACTTCCTTGATACGGCGTGAGTTTGCTGGTGTTTTTAAAGAGTTAATGAGCACCTCTTTTGCCTGATTATTATGCTTTGCTCCATGCACTAAAAGCGTTTTAATTAGCACAGCAATTAAATCATCCTGAATTTGCTCGCCATGATCTTTCTGCAAAGCAGATAAAACTTCATAAATTTTTGCTCCACTACGCGTTGCTAAAGCAGCGGAATTACTGGTGCCCCGGGTATGGACGGTTTCCGAAAGTATGCCTTGTTGTGAACTATCCCACGCTACTTGCTGACCTGGTTTATTACATGTCTCAACTAAACGATAAGATTGATTATTTGGAGTAGCTTGATAAAGCTGCCGCCCTCCTGGGAAAAATATTTCAGGTTTTATCGAGCGGCGAAACCCATGGCCAAAACGTGATACGGGACTGAACAGTGACTCACCTGGTAATAAATCCAAGCGCTGCCCCATTGAGAAATTACCTGATTTGTCAATATGCAAAGCACCCACTGTAAGGGAATTTATTGACTCAGCCGGAGATATCAAACGGCGCTCTGATAATTGAGAGTCAATACATTTCGTTAGATGATTGACTTTTTCACTATCTGATAGTGATTGAAATTCATTATCTGGTAAATTTGTATTGATCTCTTCGAGATAATTCCCTGCACTCACACAAAATAACACATGGTATTTAAAAGACAGCCAATCCAATAATCTCGCCCAGGGGCTGGGCGAATGAATAAAAGGCCGCTCCGGATCACCCAATGATATATTTATAATCTTAACGCCAGGAGCCTGCGCAGGAACATTGCCTTCACCTTGTAAAATGCGCCGGACAGCTCTTTCAATTCGATCTTCAAAAAACACATTGTCAGGAAAATATTCACTTGATCTGTGATCAGGATTCGGTTGCATTACTGGCAGATGATAAACATGGCTTGATAACGGGGAACCGCCATCTGATAGTTCACCATGCACTACCAAAGAGGCTATAGAAGTACCATGCCGTCTTTCCCCCGGTTGATAGAATTCAGATAAATTATCAGGATCATCAAAAAGCAATCTGTCCTTAAGTGCCTTATGCTGGTGATTTGGAACACCATCAAGAATGGCAACAACAGGCGGGGACTCAGGTTTGCCTTCATCATGAAAATCTGACGCTTCACCTGTTTCATCATTTGATACTGTAATGCTTTGTCCCGTCGGGCGAAAATACATAATTCCCGGAAACTTGAATAATTGTATATCCAGACTTTTTTCAGATGAATCCACTTTCTCTAACAATCGCTGTATATGTTCAGCAGGCAATTTTACCTTAACGGCATGAAAAGCTATCGCTTCCATGTCGATAAAAGGACTAAGTCTTTCACCATCAATTTCAACTAATAAATTTGTAACGAGTTGTTCATTTTGTTTGCGTTTTGCGGCTTCCTTTCGATAGAATAATTCAATTTGAAAATTTACGCTGGCAGGATTTGTTGCCACGGGTTCAGTTAGATCCTTCCAACGGTCTACCATGCCTGTTTCATACAGAGTTTCTTCTATACCCCAGCGGCGTATTTTTGATAATTGGTTAAATACATCCCGCCATTTTGTTTTCCCTATGGGCAATTTCTGTTCATTTTCCCATTTTTTCCACAATAACAATAACTCGTTTAATCCTTTTTCATTACTCAGCGATAAAAATACCCGGCCTTTCAGCGGTTTCTTTTTAACGTTATTGATTGCCTGAATAATATCATTGCTTAGTTCAGACAAATGGTTTGGCCATGATAACGCTGGGATATCCTCAGTCAGCACCACACCTTTATCATCGATAACGGTTTGCTGTTCCAGAATTTCTTTTATTTCTTTTGATTGCGCTCTACTGGTTATCCCATCAATTTTATTCTTGAAAAAGTCAACACCAATTTTAGGCGGTATGTAAAAATCATCATCTGACTCAATATCTTCTACATCCCACTCACCCATCCATTCCAAACCCTCGGTATTATCTACAGCAAGTTTGAAATCATTCACACTCCCAATTATTTCAATGACTAAAACCGTCTCAGGTTCTAGCCCAGCCATGCAGCCGCTGGCACTCGCTTTAAAATGGGAAAAATCTTGTTGTAAATTCTGTAACTGAGATGACAGGCGTCCCACCTGTCTTGCATGTTTGGGGAAATGTAGTTTACCTGGTGGCGCAGAATTACCCTGTGATGGTGGAATAGAGCGCGCTGTAGGAAACACTAAAATAGGCAGATGGTCAGCCATAATATTACAGTTCCTTGTTTTACATTTCCGTTTTAGGTGCCAATCTGTCTCGCCATTGTTCTAATATTTTTTTGGTAATGACTTTAGTGTCTTTATTGCAACGATCAAGCACTGCGCGTCTTACTATGCTTAAACAAAACTCCTCCACTTCTGCAAAATTCAACCCCTTCATGTGCTTAGCCAGTGTTTCTGAAGCATAGCCAAAATCAATCTGACTACGTTTACTTATCGACTCAATCAATTGGGCAAGTTGCATCCGTGTTGGCAGTGGTAACTCTATGCGCACCTGAAAGCGTCTCCATACCGCTCTATCTAATAATTCAGAATGGTTGCTTGCCGCCACGATCACTACATAATCAGGCAAATCATCAATTTGCAGGAGAAGAGAACTGACTACCCTTTTGATTTCACCCGTTTCATGTGAATCTCCCCGCTCCTTGCCAAGCGTTTCGAATTCATCAAAAAATAATACGCAGCGCTGCGTTTTGGCAAAATCAAATAAATGCTTTAATCGGCCAGCCGTCTCACCTAAATAACTTCCTACCAACGTTTCATAACGAACCACTAACAAGGGGTACATCAATTCATGGGCCAGGGCTTCTGCCAGCGTTGTTTTACCGTTACCTGGCGGTCCTGCAAATAACAAACGGTTACGTGCACGTAAATTATGCGCATGTAATAATTCAGAGCGATGCTGCTCTTCGACCACATCTTTTATTGGATCAATGATCTTATCAGGCAACACCAGACTGTCTAGAGAGCGTTCCGGATTTATTTCATAAATAAGTTCTTTATGACGTCCACTACCGTTGTTATGTTTCGTACTGTCATTGGTCATAGCTTTAGATACAACGGGCTGCATCGCTTTGGTTAAGCGGTCGGCTAATATCCTATGCCCCTTATTTTTTTCTTCCTGAATCAGGTTTTCAGTAACCCTGCGCATAGCCAGTTGATCGCCACTGCTTGCATTTTTGATCAAACTTACTAATAAATCTGCTTGTGCCATTTGATTGTCACCCCAAGAATATACATTGTATCATTAAGCTCGCAAATTTAGGCGGAAATAATAAAGCGAAGCACTTTAATTCCTGAGAAAAAGGAGTGAAATAAATAATACCACGATGAAAATTAATCTGACACCGTTGACACGCTCGTAACCATTCCACACAAGCACATGGAATAGTTACGAGCAGAATAGAATTTTTATCAGGTCATCAGTAGAGCTACTATCAATTAGCCGCGATAACCGGTACAACACCATCCCTGACTTGGATAGTAAGGTCGTTGCACCCGAAGTGGCTGGCTTGAACGACGTCATGGCGGCAACCAGTTGATCGACTTGGCTGCTCATCCGTCATCAAGGCTGAATTCATCCACCTGCGCCGCGTATATGTGGACACGGCCCACGGCACGCAGTTTCAGTGAGTGAAAGCGCGACCTGTGAAGCGCTGGCTGAGCTCATCGGCCGCTTTCTCGAACGCCAGTAGTGCAGCCCGGTCTCTTGATCGTAGTACTGGCCGGGAGGCGCTGATGGTAAGTCACCGCTTTGCCATTGTTGTCTGGATCGGTATTGAGCGTGGCGTGACCAAACGGATCGTATGTTATACAGTCCAGACCACTTGCCCAGCTTCGCTGTTCAAAGCCTACGGTGTGCTCACCAGGTCCTTGTGCACATAGACCAACTGGCCCAAGTGGGCACTGCTTCGGCGGTCTTGAACAGTCGTTCGACCCAGCTTGGTTGGGTTTGTTGTTGCTGGGCGTAGGGGGCGTATAAATGAGTGATGACAACTACACTAATCGCGTACAACCACAGTATCCCGGGTAAAGCAGGTGGTGAGTGTATCGCCGTCAACTGAATAGCAATGCTGTACCCGCCGCTGTCCATCCAGTATCATTTCATACTCTGATTTTCACCAGCTTGCGCGAGATTTCATGCTGCAATTAACGGGTGGCCCCGCGTTCTCATCATTTCGCAGTCATAAACTACTGCAAAAAATCCAGTCGCTTGTGCCTGACGTTCAAGCATTTAATGCTACCTTTATTCATTTTGTAGATCTGGAACAATCATTGAATGATGATCAGACCGAGCTACTCAGTAAATTACTCGAATATACTGGTTCTATCCCAGCGCTTTTAAATGCACAACACAGTTTCTGGGTGGTGCCGCGACTCGGTACGATTTCTCCCTGGTCGACCAAGGCTACCGACATTATTCATAACTGTGGCCTGAACCGGGTGCATCGTCTGGAAAGAGGGATACGCTACGATATAAGTCTGCATGCCACTGATGTCTTAAACGATCAAGCAATACAAAATTTGCTACCGGTTCTGCACGATCGGATGACCGAATCTG
>CBDDAA010000004.1:0-3233977 GCA_965224675.1 Granulosicoccaceae bacterium
GGCAGCAATGAAAGTGCCGCTGCCTTGGTTGTTGAGGAGCGGATTGATGTTGAAAGACCACTATTTCTTGTAAAAAATACAAAATTAGCTTTACAAATATAGCCTGCTACTGGCGTGATGGTTTTGAATTGCCAATTGTTGCGGTGACAGGCAGCAACGGAAAAAACGACAGTTAAGGAGATGATCGCCAGCATATTTTCTATTCGCGGTAAACGCTTGTTACTCAGGGTAATCTAAATAATGACTTTGGTGTCCCATTAACACTATGTCGCTTAAATCGAGAGCATCAGCAGGGTGTTATCGAGATAGGTGCTGACCACAGTGGGGAGATTTCACATATTGTGAAATGGGTTAAACCGACGACAAGTGTAGTCACAATGATTGGGCCGTCGCATTTGCAGGGATTCGGATCCTTGCAAGGTGTCGCCCAGGCAAAGTCAGAAATTTATTCCGGGTTGACCGAACAAGGCGTGGCCGTATTGAACAGGGATGATAATTATTTTGAAACCTTGAGAGATGCGTCGCAGGGATTTTAAGCAGGTGACATTTGGTTTCCACGGCCAGGCTGATGTAAAAGGAATTGATGTGGGTGGTCAATTAAGATCAACATAAAGATCACTCCATGATTGTTGATATGCAGTTAGCGGGAAAGCACAATCGATTGAACGCGTTGGCCGCCGCCGCATCGGCATTGGCGAGTGGTTTTACCTTGCATGATGTTGGACTGGGACTTAACAAAATGACCGCTGTCCACGGTCGGCTTAAACAACGGGAGGAAATCAAGCGCTATCAAGTTATTGATGATACTTACAATGCAAATCCTTCGTCAGTGAAAGCGGCCATCGATGTGCTGGTAGCACAAAAAGGCATAAGCTGTCTTGTATTAGGTGACATGAAAGAGTTGGGTAATGAGCAGGAAAACCTGCGACAGAGAAGTAGGTTGTTACGCAAAAAGACAAGGTGTTGATTACCTGTTTTGCAAGGGCGAACTCGTTTCCAATAGTGTGGAAGTATTTGGATCTGAGAATTCCTGTTTGTGTTTAGAGGTGGAGGATTTAGTGGATCAGTTTCTGAATATTGCCCCAAAGGGCAGCACGGTGTTGGTAAAAGGTTCTCGATCTGCAAAAATGGAGGATTTTATCAATTTGCTAATTGAAAGGCTGACTGCAGATGGAATTGACAAATTATCTGAAAAGGAGTTCATATAATGATGTTGTTGGTTGCAGAATGGCTGGCGGATGTCAACGATGGTGTATTGGTGGTTCGCTATATTACCTTGCGTGCAATTTTGGCCGCTCTTTCTGCTTTGCTGATATGCCTATTATATGGCCCCTATTTGATTAGATGGTTAAGCGATGCGCGAATAGGGCAAAATGTTCGAAGTGATGGGCCAGAGACGCATTATGTAAAAGCGGGTACACCGACTATGGGTGGAGCCATGATTATTGTAGCGATTGGAATCAGTACATTGCTCTGGTCGGATTTGACAGTTCGTTATGTATGGATTGTTTTATTCGTAACCATGGCACACGGTGCAATCGGTTGGGTTGATGACTATCGAAAGGTTGTTTTGGGGAATTCACGCGGATTACCTGCCAAGCAAAAATTCTTTTGGCAGTCTATTGTTGCCATCGTGACCGCAGTTTATGTTTATTGGTCCAGTGAAAGTATTATTGAGCTGAGTCTGATAGTACCGTTTTTTAAAGATGTTTCCATATTTCTTGGATTGTTTTTTATACCTGTTTGTTTCTTTTTTATTGTCGGTTTTAGCAATGCGGTAAATTTAACTGATGGATTGGATGGTCTGGCTATATTGCCGACTGTCGTGGTTAGTGCTGCGTTAGGTATTATTGCTTATCTAACAGGGCATACAGTATTTGCAAACTATCTAGGGATACCGGCTATAAACGGGGTTGGTGAATTATCGGTATTCTGTGGTGCAATGGCTGGGGCCGGACTTGGTTTTTTATGGTTTAATACTTATCCAGCTCAGGTGTTCATGGGTGATGTAGGAGCGTTAGCGCTTGGTGCTGCACTGGGGATTATTGCAGTTCCTTGTTCGTCAGGAACTTGTTTTGGTGATTATGGGCGGGGTATTTGTAATGGAAACTGTGTCGGTTATTTTGCAAGTGGCATCATTTAAATTGACCGGGCGCAGAATTTTCAGGATGGCTCCATTGCATCATCATTTTGAACTAAAGGGTTGGCCAGAACCTAGAGTTATAGTGCGGTTCTGGATTATTACAATTATTCTTGTTCTGATTGGTTTGTCTACATTAAAAATAAGATGAAAAAAATCGAGGCGTTACGCGAGCAGACTGTAATGATTGTCGGATTGGGTAAATCCGGTCAGTCTGCTGCCCGCTTTTTAAATAAACATGGTGTAACGTTTTCAGCAGTAGATAATAGAGGGGGGCTTGCAGGATTAGACAAATTCCGTAATGACTTCCCTGACGTGGCGTATCTACAACGATTTCGAAGAAAAACTATTTGCAGGGTTTGATGTGCTCATTTTAAGCCCTGGTATATCAGCGCATGAGCCTGCTGTATTGGCTGCCGTAAAAAAAGGTGCGTGGCTGATTGGTGATATTGAGATATTTTCGTGGGTTGTAAAAAAACCAGTGATTGCAATTACAGGCTCAAATGGTAAAAGCACGGTCGTTGCAATGGTTGGTGAGATTTGTAAGGGTGCTGGTCGAAATACTAAAATCTGCGGTAACTTTGGTGACCCTGCTCTCGATCATGTAGATGATGCAACAATAGATTTATTTGTTTTGGAACTATCAAGCTTCCAGCTTGAAGCTACCCACAGTTTGTCCACAATGGTTTCTTGTGTGCTGAATATTAGCGAGGACCACATGGATAGATACAACGCACTACAAGAATACATAGTGGCGAAACAGAAAATATATAACCGTTCAGATTGTCTTCTTGTTAATCGTAGCGACAAAAATACTTGGCCAAGCAGTAGTCGTCAGACTAGCACTAAAATTGTGTATTTTGCTGAAGATGAACCATTACAGAAAGATGTATTTGGTATTGCTGTTGGTGAAGGAATCATGCACTTAATGTTAGGTGATCAAGTGTTAATGGCTGCTAGTATGCTTAAAGTTGTGGGCCGACATAACGCCATTAATGCATTAGTAGCAATTGCTATAGGTCGTGAAATTGGAATCGCATTGGCAACGATGGTAGAGGCTTTGGAGAAGTTTGATGGATTGCCCCATCGGGTTGAATTTGTATGCGAAAAAAACGGGATACGCTGGTTCAATGATTCCAAGGGTACGAATGTTGGCGCAACGGTGAAGGCAATCAAAGGCTTAGGGACACCAATTGTGTTAATAGCAGGAGGTGAGGGAAAGGGCGCTGATTTTTCAACCGTTGGTGGAAGGTAGCAGGGGAACATATAAAAGCTGCAGTACCTGATTGGTCGTGATGCTTCTATAATAGCAGATTGTCCTTAGTGGCATAGGCGTTCCGGTAATGTTTGCCAGCACGATGGCTGAGGCGGTAAAAGCCGCTGGCAGTCTTGCTATCACTGGAGATATTGTATTATTGTCTCCCGCTTGTGCAAGTTTCGATATGTTCAAAAATTTTGAAGAACGTGGTGAAATATTTACCCGGGAAGTAATGAGGGAGGTTGCATGACTGCGTCGTTGCCAAAGAAGACCCATCGACCAGCAGTGGTGGTGGCTGGAAACTATTCCTCTGACAGTGAGTATTCCCAACTAATTGATTGGCCACTACTAACGGTTTTAATAGTAATCGCATTACTCGGTGCGGTTATGATCTTCTCTTCATCTATACCATTTGCTGAAAAAATTTATACGGATCCTTTTCATTTTATCAATCGACAAATAGTATTTATGATGCTGGGTGTCTTTATAGCATTCGTAATGTTTAAGGTGCCGGTTGATAATTGGGAACGATATGGGCCGTTAATGTTAATCGGTGCTCTATTGTTGTTGGTACTCGTCTTGGTTCCAGGTATTGGTAAAGAGGTAAATGGTAGCCGACGTTGGTTGAATCTGGGTTTATTCTCGGTTCAGGTCTCTGAAGCCGTGAAACTATTTATAATTGTCTATCTGGCCGGTTATTTAGTGCGACGAGGCGATCTCTTACAGCATGATTTTGGCGCATTTGTTCGCCCATTATTATTGATATGTGGCGCAGGATTTCTATTAATGCTGGAACCAGACTTTGGTGCCACAGTGGTGATTGTATTCACAGCAATGGGAATGTTGTTTGTAGGGGGCGTGCGATTTCGTCAGTTTTTCATATTAATAACGGCGTTAGCTGGAGTTGCCGTTCTTCTGGTTTGGTTCTCGCCCTATCGTATGCGCCGATTAACAAGTTTTCTTAATCCTTGGGAAGATCCTTTCAACGATGGCTTCCAACTCTCGCAATCTTTGATAGCAATAGGTTCTGGCTCATGGACAGGGGTGGGTCTTGGTAGTAGTGTGCAGAAATTATTCTATTTGCCAGAGTCTCATACGGATTTCCTATTTGCAGTATATGCGGAGGAAACAGGATTGATCGGCGTGCTGGTATTGATCAGTCTTTTTTCTTTTGTAGTATGGCGTTGCATTGCAATTGCAGCCGAGGCAGATGCGCAAGGCAACCGTTTTGCGGGATTTGTTGCCATGGGGATTGGAATTTGGTTTGGGTTGCAGGCATTCATAAATATAGGTGTGAATATGGGTATTCTGCCGACCAAGGGAATTACATTACCTTTGATGAGCTATGGAGGAAGTAGTATTTTGACAACCTGCGTTGCATTCGCGTTTGTTGTTAAGAATTGACTACGAGGTAAGGCTGCAAAAAGCCCCGCGGACTTGGGAAAAAGATAAAACATGAACAAAGTAGAGTAACTTCATGACCGGGCGGCCAAATTGTGCGCCGGTTCTCATTGCTGCAGGTGGCACAGGCGGGCATGTGATTCCTGCACTTGTTGTTGCGCAAGAACTACTTAAACGTCAGATTCCGGTTGTTTGGGTTGGCACTCGCCGGGGGCTTGAGTTCTCTTTAATCCCTGCAGCTGGTATTCCCATAGAATGGTTGGATGTTGTTGGCTTTACGTGGCAAGAGTCTTTTAGAATTATTTTCGCGGTCCTTATAAACTTGCAAAATCCATATTGCAATCAATACGGCTGCTAAGGAAGCACAAAACCTCGTGTGGTCCTTGGGATGGGCGGTTTTGTGGCTGGGCCTGTTGGCATCTCTGCCAAAATTACTTGGTGTGCCATTGGTGCTTCATGAACAGAATGCTGTGCCTGGATTGACCAACCGTTGTTTGGCACGAGTCGCAAAGCGCATATTGCAAGCATTCCCTGGTGCGTTTGCTAAAAACTCAAAAGTACAAACTGTTGGTAATCCAGTAAGAAGCAGTATATTGCTGCACAGAAAGGAGTTTGATGATCAGGCTGGGTTAAAAATTCTTGTTATTGGGGGCAGTTTAGGTGCTCGATATTTTAATGAAAACATGCCCAAGGTAATGGCTCAATTGGGTAAAGATTATTGTATTTGGCACCAGACAGGGGCAAGCAATGCCACAGCAGTTTTGGCTGCATATCGAGAACAAGGCGTTCTAAAGGCCTGCCAAGGTCGAAGAATTTATTGAGGATATGGCGGCAGCTTATCAATGGGCTGATCTGACAATTTGTCGCAGTGGGGCAATGACCGTATCGGAACTGGCCATAGCGTCTATGCCTTCAATTTTGATTCCTTTTCCACATGCAGTTGATGACCATCAAACGGCGAACGGGCAATTTTTGCTCAATGCAGGTGCTGCGCTGCTAATGCAGCAAAAAGACGCGAGTATTTCCAGCTTAGTAGGGGCAATCAGAAGGTTAGGGGATAATCGGCAGCTATTGAAAGAAATGAGTTGCAGTGCATACGGGATTGCAGTAATGGATGCTGGAATAACCGTGACAGACGTCTTATTGGAGGTGGCGACGAGATGACTCTTACTGGCGAAAAAGCAGCTCGTCGATTAATGCGTCGTGTACGCAAGGTTCATTTTGTCGGAATCGGTGGTGTCGGTATGGCGGGGATAGCCGAGGTTATGCTGCATCTTGGTTACGAAATCAGTGGCTCGGATCAGAGCCGCAATGCGCTTGTTCAAAGGCTGGAAAACCAAGGTGTAAAGGTTTACCAGGGTCATGACAAAGAGTATGTCGAAAATATCGATGTGTTAGTTATCTCCAGTGCGATTCCTTCTGAAAACCCTGAAATACAACAAGCAAGGTGCCTGCGGATTCCAATTGTTCCACGAGCAGAGATGCTTGCAGAGCTTATGCGTTTTAGCCAAGGCATTGCCGTAGCAGGCACTCATGGCAAAACTACGACTACCAGTTTGGTGGCGAGTGTGCTTGTCGAGGCTGGACTGGACCCAACCTATGTTATCGGTGGTCAACTGACCAGTTCTAAGACAAATGCCTATTTGGGTAAGTCAGATTGGTTAGTGGCAGAGGCAGACGAGAGTGATGCGTCTTTTCTTTATCTGCAACCCATGATTGCGATTGTTACCATATCGATGCAGATCATTTATCCACCTATGAAGGTGACTTCAATAGATTAAAACAAGCGTTTCTTGAGTTTTTGCACCATTTACCGTTTTACGGATTAGCGGTGTTGTGTATTGATGATGCAAACATTTCCAGTGTTCTGGATAAGATCACTCGCCCGATGGTAACTTATGGATTCTCAGAGATTGCAGATGTTCGCGCAGTGAATGTAAGTCAGATTGAGAGGCAAACCTGCTTCGACGTGTGCTTTCAGGATGGGAGAGAAATTCAAGGTGTCACGCTCAATCTTCCGGGTAGGCATAATGTATTAAATGCCCTTGCAGCAATCGCAATTGCTACTGAACTTGAAGTTGATGCGAGCCTTATTAAATCTGCGCTTAAGAAGTTTGAGGGTATTGGGCGTCGTGTAGAGCTGCGTGGAGAATTTCCAGTACATAAAGGTTCTGCTTTGTTAATAGATGACTATGGGCATCATCCAACCGAGGTCGCAGCCACTCTTAGCGCAGTTAGGGCAGCTTATCCAGATAAACGACTGGTTGTGATTTTTCAACCCCATCGCTATACGCGTACACGTGATTTATTTGAAGACTTCTCTACCGTGCTTTCTGAACCAGATGTACTTGTATTAACAGAGGTGTATTCGGCAGGCGAGGATGTCATCGCTGGGGCCGATGCACGATCATTAGCCAGATCGATTCGAAATCGTGGGCAGGTTGATCCAATATTTGTTGAGGATATCACTAATGTTGGTGAAGCTGTGCGTACAGTGTTGCAGGATCAGGATGTGGTTTTAACACTTGGAGCCGGATCTGTCGGCGCGTTAGCGGCAACGCTCCCTCAGTATTTTAAAAAGGAATTCTGCTATGCATAGTAATTATGCAGAATCAGAGTCAAATAAGTACGGCAAGGTTGCCGTATTGATGGGAGGGGGGTCAGCGGAGCGGGAAATCTCGTTAATGAGTGGTCAGCAAGTACTTACGGCTTTGCTTGATTCGGGAGTGGATGCGCATGCAGTCGATGCTGATCGAGACGTAGTGAGTAAACTAAGAACCCATGGTTTTGATCGGGCGTTTATCATATTGCATGGCTATGGCGGGGAGGATGGTCAAATCCAAGGTGCTTTGCAGATAAATCAGATCCCGTATACAGGTAGTGGTGTAATGGCATCAGCATTGGCTTTTAACAAACTAAAAGCAAAAGAGGTTTGCAGCGCTTATGGAATTCTGACACCAAAGTGGGCGCTTGTTGCCACGTTGGAAGAATGCATAAGCGCAGCCGGGAGTATTGGATTGCCTATTGTGGTTAAACCAATTTCTGAAGGGTCCAGTATTGGTGTATCAATCGTGAACCATCTACGCGACGTGGAACAAGCTTGGAATATTGCCTCGAATTGTGGAGATGTAATTGTAGAGAAATTTATTAAAGGGTTTGAAGTTACTTCAGCAATATTGGGAGAAGAAGCTTTGCCATTGGTAAGTATGTCAACTGATCGCGTGTTTTACGATTACACGGCAAAGTACTTTGATGATAATACGCGTTACCAGTGTCCCTGTGAGTCTGATCTGTTTGAGGAGACAGAGGTTCAGGAGATTGCACTAAAGGTGTTTTCTGTACTTGGGGCGCATGGTTGGGGTCGGGTGGATTTTATTATAGATGAGGAAGGTCAGGCAAATTTTATTGAATTAAATACTATTCCGGGAATGACAAGTCACAGCCTCGTGCCCATAGCAGCAAAACAGAATGGGGTTGATTTCGCAACACTGTGTGTACGAATATTAGATAGTAGTATTGGAAATAGAAAATGAGTGCGAGTCCTACGAATTTTAGGCATAATATGCCGCTTTCACCAATCGAGCCGATCTCTTGGTATAGGGTTTTTTATCCGGTAATGATTGTCGTTTTGCTTGGGGTGTTGGTTTTTAGTTTGGCTTACTACTTAAATGATCCTGTCAGATTCCCGATTAAGAGGGTTGAGATAGGTGGCAAAGTTGTATTTACAGACAAATCTAATTTGATGAGAGTAATAAAAAAGCACTCTGGCAAGGGGTTTTTTGGTTTAAACATAGAAGCTGTTAAAAATGAAGTTGCGTCTTTGCCATGGATTCGTATGGTTTCAGTGCGCAGAGTTTTACCTAATCGTGTGTATATTGAAGTCAAAGAGAGAGTTGCAACAATGCAATGGAATGATAACGCTTTGATTGGAGAGTCGGGCGAAGTTTATTATCCCTCACAATTGAGGCTGGACAATGGTCAGTTGGGGCAGTGGCGTTCCCGATTCTCTCATTTACCCCATTTGCGGGGGGATGACGAACGAAGCCAGCATTTGCAAGGTGCATTCAGCAGGTATAATAAAAGCCTGAATCAGTTACTCCCAAAACTCTTGGGATTATATGAAGATGATCGACGATCTCAGACTTTACTGCTAAGTGAGAACATTATTGTACGCTTGGGTTATGAGCAACTTGATGAACGTTTGACCCGATTTATTAATGTTTTTCCCAAGTATGTTGTCTCTGAGTCTGCAACAGGTGTGCAGTTTGATATGCGTTATACAAATGGTTTTACGGTTGTAAATTTCGACGGAAATTCTAACTCGACGACAGGATCTAACTAAATGTCTGCAAAACAGAGTAATCAATTAATCGTAGGTTTGGATATAGGGACCTCCAAAATTGTTTCAATCGTTGCAGAAATAAACCTTGATGGAGAGGTTGAAATAATCGGCATAGGAAGCGGGCCATCACAGGGGCTCAAAAAAGGGGTTGTTATTGACATTGAATCGACCGTCTCGTCCATACGTAAGGCGGTTGAAGAATCAGAACTGATGTCGGGTGTCGAAATTCGTTCGGTATTTGCGGGTATTGCGGGTAATCATATTAAAAGCCTTAACTCTCATGGGATTGTGGCAATCAAGGATAGAGAAGTTGGCAGTGAGGACGTGGCCAGAGTTATTGATGCCGCTAAGGCGGTGGCGATCCCGACGGACCAAAGAATAATACATGTGTTGCCGCAAGAATTCGTAATTGATGATCAGGATGGTATTCGTGAGCCTATAGGTATGTCAGGTGTACGCCTTGAAGCTAAGGTGCATTTGGTTACAGGCTCTACTAGCGCAGCGCAAAACATAGTCAAGTGTGTGCGCAAATGCGGACTTGAAGTTGAAGATATTATTCTTGAGCAACTGGCATCCAGTTATTCCGTTTTGACAGAAGATGAAAAAGAGTTAGGCGTGTGCCTCGTTGATATCGGGGGCGGTACAACCGATATCGCTGTCTTTACAGAGGGTGCGATTCGCCACACTGCGGTTATACCCATTGCTGGTGATCAGGTGACGAACGATATTGCAGTTGCCTTAAGAACACCTACACAGTTTGCTGAAGAAATAAAAGTTAAATATGCCTGCGCACTTCGGCAGTTTGCTAACGCGGAAGAGACTATAGAAGTACCAGGAGTAGGGGATCGGGCATCGCGAAGACTTGCCCGACAAACGCTGGCAGAAGTTGTAGAACCAAGATATGAGGAACTGCTCTCATTGGTTCAAACAGAGTTGCAGCGTAGTGGTTTTGAGAGCTTGTGTGCGGCGGGAGTGGTTCTGACCGGAGGAAGCTCGAAAATGGAAGGAGTAGTGGAGTTGGCCGAAGAGGTTTTTCACATGCCGGTAAGATTAGGCGTGCCACAGCACGTCACAGGACTTGTGGAGATAGTTCGTAATCCAATTCATGCGACAGGAGTGGGCTTGATGTTGTTTGGGCAACAGAGCCGACTGAACCCACGTTCGGAACCGATAGAAGTACATACAGAAGGCAGTGCTTTCGAGCGGATGAAACGATGGTTTCAGGAGAATTTTTAGGGGGCCGGTAACAACCGGATTATTGAAGATAATGAAGCAGCTAACAGTGACAAGAGGAATAAATAATGTTCGAACTAGCAGATAATGCAAACGATAGCGCGGTAATTAAATTGATCGGTGTCGGTGGCGGTGGCAGCAACGCCGTAGAACACATGTATAATTCTACGATAGAGGGTGTTGAATTTATTTGTGCTAATACAGATGCGCAAGCCCTGGCTAAAATGTCATCGCAGACCACATTACACATAGGACAGTCTATTACTAAGGGCCTTGGTGCTGGCGCTAATCCAGAGATTGGTCGTCAGGCGGCATTGGAGGATCGGGATCGTATACAAAATGTAATTGAAGGCACAGACATGCTTTTTATAACAGCGGGTATGGGTGGTGGAACCGGAACAGGGGCTTTACCCATAGTGGCACAGATTGCCCGGGAGATGGGTATTCTAACGGTAGCGGTTGTCACTAAGCCATTTCCATTTGAAGGTGGTAAGCGCATGCAGATAGCGGAACAGGGAATTACTGAGCTACGTGAACATGTAGACTCTCTGATCACAATCCCAAATGAAAAGCTATTATCGGTACTTGGAAAATCTATTTCACTGCTGGATGCATTTAAGGCAGCCAATGACGTATTACGCGGTGCTGTGCAGGGTATTGCCGAGTTGATCACAAATCCTGGCTTGATCAATGTTGATTTCGCCGATGTACGTACGGTAATGTCCGAAATGGGTCTGGCAATGATGGGGACAGGCATTGGGCGAGGTGACAATCGTGCGACAGAAGCTGCGGAAATGGCAATATCCAGTCCTTTGCTGGAAGATATTAATCTTGCAGGAGCACGTGGAATCTTAGTTAATATCACAGCTGGAATGGACATGTCCATTGGTGAATTTGAAGAAGTTGGAAATGTAGTACGGCAGTTTGCTGCCGATGATGCAACGGTTGTTGTGGGTACAGCGATTGATCAGGAACTTGAAGGTGAGATGCGTGTCACAATTGTGGCAACAGGTCTTGGACAAGTGGAAAAACCGCAAATGCGGGTTGTACAATCCAATCGGGATGGACAAGTGGATTATCAACAACTTGAAAAGCCAACAGTTATTCGAAAAACTGCAACCGCAACAGGTGCCGCAAGCTCTGGAAAAGATCTTGATTTCCTCGATATTCCAGCTTTTTTACGGCGACAGGCAGACTAAGATAGCGCCTGAAGTAAATTACCAGTAATTAAGGTAGGTGGTGCAATCACAGTTGATCTACTACGATATATGCGGGCGGAAGAGCCATCTGAAGAATCCTCTTCAGCTGGCGGTATATTAAGTATTAATTGAAAGCTCAAATAAGCGGCGAAGGAAATCTACTGTGATCAGACAACGAACACTAAAAAATACAATCCGGGCAACTGGTGTCGGTCTACATACGGGTAAGAAAGTTTACCTTACGCTGAGACCTGCTCCAGTTGATAGTGGAATTATCTTCAGGCGTGTTGATTTAAGTACGCCGGTTGAGATTCCTGGAAATCCGTTGAACGTGCGAGACACTGAACTTGCTACGTCACTGGGCAAGGGAAGTGTACGGATCTCTACTGTTGAGCATCTGATGGCTGCATTCGCAGGTTTGGGGATCGACAATTGCTATGTAGATGTCAGCGCCGATGAAGTACCTATTATGGACGGCAGTGCTGCACCTTTTGTATTTTTGTTGCAGTCTGCCGGAATTCTTGAGCAAGGTGCTCCAAAGAAGTTTATTCGGATTAAAAAAACGATTGAAGTTCACGATGGTGAAAAATGGGCCAGATTTGAACCATTTGATGGTTTTAAAGTTGGTTTTAAAATAGATTTTAATCATCCGGTTTTCAAGGAAGACATGCAGTATGCAGAAGTTGATTTTTCAACAACATCATTTGTTCGTGAGGTCAGTCGGGCGAGAACCTTCGGGTTTGTCAGTGATATTGAAGCACTACGCGAGAAAAACCTAGCCCTCGGCGGCACGCTTGATAATGCTATCGTCGTCGATGATTATCGCGTTTTAAATGAAGACGGCCTGCGTTATAAAGATGAGTTTGTTAAACATAAAATTCTCGATGTAATTGGTGATTTATATCTGTTAGGACGAAGCTTGATTGGGTCATTTTCAGGATATAAGTCTGGTCATGCACTTAATAATCAGTTGCTGCGCACATTAATTGAAAATGAAAACGCGTGGGAAGAAGTTATATTTGAAGACATTGAAGAAATGCCAATCTCCTATGATCAACCGATAGAAGCTATCGGTTAGTTTGATAGATATATCTGTGGGCACGATACCGTTTAAATTCGAGCTATACTACTGGGCCGTTCTCAATTAATTTAATTGATATCAAGTGGTTAATTGCTATTGTCGCGATAGTCAGATCTTATCATCAGCATTAATGTAGTATATTCATGGTCTTATGTACTATGATGATTTATGCAGTAACTGATATCTGGCCGAAGTTGATGTGCTAGGTTTTGCCTGTATTTAGATTTCGTTTACGTGCATTACTAACCAGATTTCTCAAAGAATTCTGTAAGGGATTATCCTCCATAATTGAAACCATTTCGTCTAATCCATCAAGTGAGGATGCTGGAATATTTTTCCTGTTTACTCGCGTTTGACGTTGAAGTGTTTCGGATCTGGGCATTACATTCACACATACTTTAACTTGATTGACTGAAACATTAGTCTGCTGGGTAATAGTGAGTATTTCGTTTGCAAAAAATCGGAGTCGGGATGCCCATGTTGAGTTTTTCACATGCAATCTAAGTATACCTTTCTCAATTTGTATAAATTCGATGTGTTTGACTAGTGCATCATCCAGACTTTTGCATAATAAACGGCGAAGTCTTTTGTCTGACACTGATTTTTCGCGAGCTTTACTCAAAATAAGGTTACTAATATTTTTCATTGAAGTTTCCTATTTTAAGCGTCCATTTTTAGCTTGTGCCTACCCGACAATGATGGGTTATGCGGTAGCTAGTGTAGTGTTTCATACAAAGTGCTCATATAGAAAGCCAGTAAAAACGCGAGTGCAAGGCGCAGTGCGCAGGGAATGGTTGGCCCTTTTCAAGTGCTGCAACACCGCAATCGCGTTTTTAATGGCTTCCCGAAGGGCGAACCGAGAGAGGCCATCTGCGGTGTTGCGCCCTCTTGAGATAGAGTGACTAACCCGGCGAGGACGCGCCTAGCAGCTGACCCCTCTCGGTTCGTCTATATGAGTACTTTGTATGAAACACTACACTAGAGACGGTTCTTATTCAATTTGGCAGCCCCTGATATAGACACTAACCAAACAACACTTTAACATACCGTTTGTTATCGCAGTACACTTCAGGTTTTGCGTTTCAATTTATCCACAGGCATGTCTAGATGATCGGAAATCTTGTAAAAAAATTCGTCGGCAGTCGTAATGATCGCCTAGTAAAAAAGTTGCATAAGGATGTCGAACAAATTAACGCGCTGGAATCGCAAACCGCCTCCCTCAGCGATGAGCAGCTGAAAGCGAATACATCGTTATTTGCTCAGCGACTTGAAAATGGTGAGTCACTCGAGGACTTACTGCCTGAAGCATTTGCGACCATACGAGAAGCCAGTAAACGGGTATTGGCAATGCGCCATTTTGATGTACAGTTAATTGGCGGCATGGTACTGCATGACGGAAAAATTGCAGAAATGAAGACAGGTGAAGGTAAAACACTGGTTGCCACTTGTGCGGTTTACCTCAATGCTCTTGCCGCTAAAGGTGTACACGTAATTACTGTTAACGATTACCTGGCTGGTCGAGATGCCGAGTGGATGGGTAGCCTTTACAATTTTCTAGGACTGAGTGTAGGGGTCATTATCAGTGGGATGCGCTCAGATGAGCGCAGAAGTGCGTATGCCGCAGACGTGACCTATGGCACTAACAATGAATTTGGATTTGATTATCTGCGCGATAATATGGCTATTAGTCCTGAGGAGAAAGTACAGCGCGGATTAAATTTTGCAATTGTTGATGAAGTGGACTCAATTTTAATTGATGAGGCAAGAACACCGCTGATAATTTCTGGACCGACCGATGAGAATAGTGAGCTTTATGAAAAAATTAACTTACTTATTCCAAACCTGACTAAGCAGGAAAACGAAGATGATGATGGCGACTTCAGCATCGACGAAAAATCCAAACAAGTGCATTTGACTGAAACAGGTCATGAAACTGTCGAATCCTTATTCGTACAAAATGGATTATTGGAGGAAAATGAAAGCCTGTACGACCCCGCGCATATCAGTTTGTTACATCATTTAAATGCAGGCTTGCGAGCACACGGTATTTTTCAAAAAGATGTTGACTACATCGTCAAAGATAACCAGATCATCATCGTTGATGAATTCACCGGACGTGTTATGCCAGGGCGTAGATGGTCTGAAGGTTTGCATCAGGCCATAGAGGCAAAAGAGGGTGTATTAGTTCAGCAGGAAAACCAAACTCTGGCCTCTATTACGTTTCAGAATTATTTTAGACTTTACAATAAGCTTTCAGGTATGACAGGAACCGCGGATACTGAAGCCTTTGAGTTTCAGCAAATATATGGACTGGAAGTGGTTGTAATTCCCACCAATCAGCCAATGACACGCAAAGACATGCCAGATCTCGTGTTTCTAACACAACGAGAAAAATTTCAAGCCATTATCGATGATATTGAAGATTGCGTTACCCGCCAACAGCCTGTACTGGTGGGTACAGCATCAATAGAGACGTCCGAATATCTGGCAGGGCTTTTAAAGAAAAAAAATATTCCACATGAAGTCCTCAATGCTAAGCAACATGAGCGCGAAGCAAGCATTATCGAGGCTGCAGGTGAACCTGGAGCTGTAACCATCGCTACTAATATGGCTGGACGTGGCACTGATATTGTGCTTGGCGGAAATCTCGAAGCGGCAGTTGCGCGCCTGGAAAATACCGATGATAAAGAAAAATCTGTTGCAGCATTGAAACAAGACTGGGGTGAGAAGAATAAACTTGTACTTAAAAATAGCGGTTTGCATATTATAGGCACCGAGCGGCATGAATCACGACGAATTGATAATCAATTAAGAGGCCGTTCCGGTAGACAGGGTGATGTCGGATCATCACGATTTTACCTTTCACTCGAAGATAACTTGATGAGGATATTTGCCTCTGACCGTGTTTCCGCGATTATGCAAAAACTTGGAATGGAGGAGGGTGAAGCGATAGAACATCCCTGGGTTACCAAGGCAATTGAAAATGCTCAACGAAAAGTAGAGGGACATAACTTCGATATTCGTAAGCACTTGCTGGAATATGATGATGTTGCCAATGACCAAAGAAAAGTTATCTACGAAATGCGAAATGATGCGATGTCTGCTGAAGATCTAAGTGATTCCGTGGATGGTATGCGGGTAGACGCAATAGACGCGATATTCAGGCAATACATGCCACCTGGATCGATGGATGAATCCTGGGAGATTGAGGAAGCGGAAAAAGCACTGCTAGCAGAGACAGGTGAAACACTAACTCTGCAAACGTGGTTAGACGAAGATGCAGATTTACAGATAGAGCACCTGCGGGATCGAATTATTGAAAAAATCAGTCAGGCTTACTACCAGAAGGAAGAGCAAGCTGGCCCCGAGGCTTTAAGGCGTTTTGAAAAATTTGTCGTTCTGAAAACACTGGATGAACACTGGAAAGATCACCTTGCATCAATGGACTACTTAAGGCAAAGCGTTGGTTTGCGGGGATATGCGCAAAAAAATCCGAAACAGGAATATAAACGCGAAGCATTCGGATTGTTTTCCCTTATGCTTGATGAATACAGATCAGAAGTGATCAGTGTGCTTTCAAAAGTGCAGGTAAGGGATCCGGAGGCAGTTGATGAAGCACAAAGGCAGGCGCAAACAGATAAACCCACTGAGGTAACTTATCAACACGCAGAAGCAGAAAAACCTCTCGATGCTTCAGCCGAACAGCATGCATCTAATAATGCAATGGATGAGCAGTTGGGACAGCCTTATGTTCGTGAAGGTAAAAAGATCGGTCGAAATGAGCCTTGTTGGTGCGAATCGGGCAAAAAATTCAAACAGTGCCATGGTAAATTGGTATAGGTGAGAAGGAGGGCCATGAATGGCAGTAGGATTGACAATTCCACGAGATATTGAAGTGGTTCAAGGCGTTGAACTGGCTGCAGTGACGTCAGGTGTCAAGAAAAATGATCTCTCTGATTTAGTGCTGCTGTCTCTATCTGAGGGTACACAAACTGCGGGGGTATTTACTCGTAATGCCTTTTGCGCGGCCCCGGTCGTAATTGCTAAAAAAAATTTACAACACGCCAGTCCTAGAGCATTTCTGATTAATTCCGGAAACGCTAATGCAGGTACGGGAATTGAAGGACTTCGCAATACAGAAAAATGTTGCCACGAAGTCGCTCGAAAATTGTCCATACAACCTGAGCAGGTATTACCTTTTTCTACAGGTGTAATCAGCCAACAGTTGCCAGTGGGGAAAATATTATCAGGGATAGCTGAAGCCAGTACAAGAAAAGCTCCGAAAAATTGGCTACTGGCGGCGCAAGCTATTATGACCACCGATACCGTGCCTAAAATTGTTTCAAGAAAAGTGCTAGTTGCAGGTACTGCAATAAATATTACCGGGATGTGTAAGGGAGCCGGCATGATACGGCCCGATATGGCAACTATGTTGGCTTTTATCGCAACCGATGCCCATGTTGCTGGCCCTGATCTTCAGGTTTGCTTGCAAGAAGCAGTGCAGCAATCATTTAATGCAATCAGCATTGATGGTGATACCTCTACCAATGATGCGTGCATGCTGAGTGCAACAGGAAAAGCCGGGGGTGAATTACTTACTCAGAAGCATGCAGAATGGCAGGATTTTCAGACCGAGGTAAATGGGGTTTGCAGACAACTTGCACAGGCAATAGTGCGTGATGGAGAGGGTGCGACAAAATTTATCACAATAAACATAACGCAGGCACAGGATAAAGGTGAAGCCCGGGAAGTTGCGTATACTCTTGCTCATTCACCTCTCGTAAAGACAGCTTTTTATGCCAGTGACCCCAATATCGGAAGAATACTAGCAGCCATTGGGCGAAGTAAGATTAAAAATTTTGACATCAATAATACAAATGTCAGCTTGGATGAAGTTGATATCTTTACAGCCGGTGAACAGGCAGAATCTTATTCCGAAGCGCGTGGGCAACAGGTAATGGACAGGGAGGAGATTACAATTAATGTAAAGCTTGGCCGCGGCGAAGCTGTTTTTACACTATGGACATGTGACCTCTCAAATGAGTATGTTCGCATCAATGCAGAGTATCGGAGCTGATTTGTGCTCCCGTATTAAGGTTGTTGTGGGGATTGTTTTTAACCGGACAAGAGACAAAATTTTAATCGCCAGACGAAAGCAATCTCAACATCTTGGCGGTTTGTGGGAATTCCCCGGTGGTAAGTTAGAAGCTGGGGAGGTTTCAAGAACAGCTTTGCAAAGAGAGCTGATGGAAGAAGTAGGGATTGAAGCTATAAACATGGATTATTTTATGACTATTACACCCAACTATTCGGATAAATCGATATCGCTTGATGTCTGGATAGTGTCTGCATTTGTAGGTGAAGTAAGGGGGTTGGAGGGTCAAACCGTAACCTGGGTAAAAAAAACAGACCTGATGAAATTTGATTTTCCACAGGCTAACTTACCTATCTTAAATAAAATTCAGAGCCTGTCTTAGTCGTTTTGTGTGTTCATCTTATATAACTTTCAAATATCTGTGTTTATCATTCAGAATGTGCAGTATGCAATACAAAAATCAATATTACTCAGTTCCTGGCTGGGTCGCTCGCTGGCTGACTTATAACGCATAAATCGGATCGTAATCCGATGTATGCCCGCACTGATCTCTGGGTATATATCAGGCATTTTTGGAATTTCGACCCTCACCAGCTGCAACGTTTTTTCCCGACTCAAGCTGTCTTGATAGAAACCGCGTTCTGCAACCGTGTCTTCAAGTTTTTGGCTATCGCGTATATTACTCAATAGAAGATCAATCGCTTGTCTCAAGTATCTATATGGTTGCATCCATTCAATGATTGTATTTCTACACTCAACAGGATCAAGATCTAACCAAAAATGATAAAGCGGGAGGTCATTTGTACTACCGCTGACTGACGCGCCACACCGCTGTTTGACACTATTTAGAAATTCATTACTTTGCAGGTGTTGATGGGAACGAATCGGTTGCTCGTAGAGCTGGGTACGAAGAGAGCGGATGGTTTCGGACAATAATTGCGCCTGCGGATCAGTAATTTTTCCGCCACTAGTTGGTTTTAGTATAGACGACTCCTGGCGTTCAAGCTCTTTGATCGCCTCGGTTTTCAGGTTACTGCGGCTGGTTAAATCGTAAGCCTCCAATAATACACCAATGGAAGCCTGTAGATCACATCGCGACATACCGTTTAAATGGTGGTCCAGCCGCACAAACAGTTGTTGCAAACGTAGAAAAGAGCGAATTCGTTCATTGAGTGGATGCTCAAAAACTGTCATTGCTGAATATTCCTATTAGTACTGTTTGGCTACAAACTCTTGGAAAGTAGTTGAAATTTTTTATGCAGTATTTCCACTATTGATTGTAGCCCATGAATATTACCCGTATTATCAATGATCTCAGTCGCGATGATTTGACGTTGCTCACGAGTCGCTTGGGTTTGGATGATTGTCAGGGCTTCTTTTTTAACTACACCATCGCGCTGCATTATTCGTTCTATCTGGGTATCTAATGACACATCCACCAGGACGACCTGATCGTAATTCTTTGCTTGTCCGGTTTCGTACAGCAACGGGATAACGTGTATACAGTAGGGTTTCTTTCGACGAGCATATACCTTCATCAATTGCTCTGATCGCAAGCGTATTGCAGGATGCAGGATATCTTCTGCAGACTTTCTTGCGGCTTTGTTATGGAAGATAATCTTCCTAAGCGCCGGACGGTTGAGTGATCCATCTGATAGCATAATCTCCTGCCCAAACAGGACTATTAGTTTTTTTAATGATTCGCTACCTGGTTCCACAACCTCTCTGGCTATAATATCTGCATCAATAATAGGTACACCCAATTGTGCAAATATATCGGAAACAGTCGATTTTCCACTTGCTATACCGCCGGTGAGAGCAACCTTTAACATATATTATCCTTGATTGTTTTGTTGCTGGTATTTTGGGTAAAAACAGAGGAACTGTTGGAGAATGTCAAGAATGTTCTCGCCATTATGTAAATGGTGTCAAATCGGATAGTACTATTAATTCAAAAACGACGTTTAAATCTTTGTGTTCTCAGTAGCTAAGGGAGGATTATTTTTTGAAGGTTCTCAGCATACATCATGCTTAACCAACCCGCTGCAGCGAGGTAAGGGCCAAATGGAATAGGTGAATTTTTATCTCGGCCCTGCACAAGAATGAGACTAATGCCCACCATCGCGCCGACCACAGATGACAATAAAATAATCATTGGAATAGATTGCCATCCAAACCAAGCGCCTAACAGAGCAAGCAGCTTGAAGTCCCCGAAACCCATACCTTCTTTACCTGTGATTAATTTGAATAACTGATAAACAGTCCACAGTGACAAATAGCCTATAGCCGCACCAACAATTGCATCTGAAGGCGACACAAATACCGGGATCAGACTCGCTATCAGGCCAAGCCAGAGAATGGGTAGGGTGATGTCGTCAGGTAACAGGGTATGTTTAAAATCAATAACACTGAGTGCTATCAGAGACCAGGTGATGAGTATTCCGGCCAACGCCTGAATACTGACACCAAATTTGATTGCTACCATGAGTGAGAGAAGAGCAGTGACTATTTCGATCAGTGGATATTGAATGGAAATGGACGTTCGGCAATTACCACATTTTCCACCCATTATGAGGTAACTGATAACAGGGATATTTTGCCATGATTTGATTTGTTTGTTACACGATGGGCACTGAGAGCGTGGAACCATAAGGTTGAAAACCGCTTCGTCTTCTTGTGCATCGGGTGTTGAGGGGCTGCAATTGAGCAATTCTTTGCATTCAGTTACCCATGTTTTCTCCATCATGATAGGCAGACGATAAATAACAACATTAAGAAAACTTCCAACAAAAAGGCTTAGTATCGTCACAACAGCGTAATAAATTGTGCTATTAGTCAGTAATACTTCCAACAGTGTCATAAATCAGTGCTTGCCCGGGTAGCCATAATAAGTGGAATATTTTTAAAATTGATTGGCCAGATAATTTATCTGACCATTACGAATTATATTGAGTATACAAAGGAATTTGTAGTACCGTCTCCTATCAAGGGCAATAGCTACTGCAGAAGAATCCCTATTTAATGATTGATTCGCGAGGAAAGTGCAATTCGTGAATAAATCAGATTAAAATGCATCACCCATCTTAAAGATAGGCAAGTACATCGCAAGTACCAGACCACCAATAACTATCCCTAAAAAGGCCATAATCATAGGTTCCATCAAACTGGTCATTGCATCGACGTCATTATCGACTTCGTCTTCGTAGAACTCTGCCACCTTTTCGAGCATTTCATCTATCGATCCAGCTTCTTCACCAATAGCGACCATTTGCACAACCATATTCGAGAACAGACCAGATTGAGCAATAGAAATTTGTAGGCGTTGACCCGTAGAAGCTTCATCTTTCATTTTCAGAATTGCTTCCTTAAAAATTTCGTTGCCTGCTGTGCCTGCCACATTATCCATGGCTTCTACAATGGGTACACCCGCTTTTGACATAGTTGATAACGTTCTGGCAAATCGGGCCGTAGCAGCCTTTATGATAATTGATCCAAAAATAGGTAGCTTAAGTGAAATTCTATCTACCGATTTATTAAAAGACGCGGAGGTTTTTCTCATTCGTTTGAATGAATAAATAGTCGCAGCGAACCCGAAAATAATCACATACCACCACTTTTGCATAAGCTCAGATAGGTTTACGACCATTTTGGTAAACGCAGGCAGATCAGAACCAACACTCTTAAACAGGGTTTCGAATTGCGGCACTACAAATACAAGCAGAATGCCGGTTACTATACCTGCAATAACCAAAACCGAGATCGGGTAGGTCATGGCTTTTTTGATCTTCTTTCGTAATGCTTCTGATTTTTCTTTGTAAGTCGCAATTTCATTTAACAGAGTGTCGAGTGTACCTGACTGCTCACCGGCCTCGACCAAACTGCAGAATAGGTCATCGAATTGATCAGGAAATTTCGTAAGAGAAGATGCGAATGTGCTGCCAGATTCAACATCTGCTTTGACAGCGAATACCATATCCCGCATTGATTTTTTATCAAGTCCCTGAGCTACAATTTCCAGTGCCTGAACCATGGGAATACCTGATTGCATCATGGTCGTTAGTTGTCGGGCAAAAATTGCAATATCACCCGCTAGAATTCTCTCGCCGCCGCCTTTTTTCTTTGATTGCTTTTTTATTTTTGATGGAACCACACCCTGGCGGCGTAATTTTGCTTTAATAATGTCAACATTCTGAGCCGACATGGTGCCGCGAATTTTGGAACCTTTTTTATCCTTGCCTTCCCATTCAAATAATGTACGTTTGGCTTCCCGGTTAATGGGTGCTGCAGTGCTTCGAGACATGAGTTCTAGTCCTTGGTTACGCGGTTAGCTTCTTCAAGGCTAAGTACGCCTTTCGCCACTTTTTTCAGAGCGGATTGGCGCAAGTCATCCACCCCATCTAATTTCGCCTGATCGGCAACGTCCATAGCATTGCCTTCTGCCATGACAATACGTTGAATCGGTTCACTCATGGGCATTACCTGGTAGATTCCTACCCGTCCCTTGTAGCCGTCATTGCATTTACTGCAGCCAACGGGTTTGAATATCGTCAGGCCGTCCAATTGTTCTTCTTTAAAGCCTTCTGCCAGTAGAGCTTCACGTGGTATGTCGGCTTCTTCTTTGCACTGCTCGCAGAGTCTTCGACCTAATCGCTGAGCAATGATGAGCGTAACTGCGCTTGCAATATTGAACGCAGGTATCCCCATATTACTAAGGCGTGAAAGGGTTTGAGGGGCATCATTAGTATGCAGTGTCGATAATACAAGGTGACCTGTTTGTGCGGCTTTGATGGCAATGCCGCCGGTTTCAATATCACGTATTTCACCAACCATAATGACGTCAGGATCCTGACGTAAAAAAGATTTCAGCGCTTCAGCAAATGTAAGTCCGGCTTTTGGATTGACATTGACTTGATTAATGCCCTCCAGATTTATCTCAGCAGGGTCTTCGGCGGTGGATATATTAGTATCTGGTTTGTTAAGAATGTTTAGTCCTGTATAGAGAGACACTGTTTTCCCACTTCCCGTGGGTCCGGTGACCAGGATCATTCCGTAAGGGTTTGCTAAAGCATCCATGTATAGTTGCTTTTGCTCCTCTTCATAGCCCAATGCGTCAATGCCCAACTGTGCGCTGCTTGGATCGAGTATTCTGAGTACAGTTTTTTCACCAAATAAAGTTGGACAGGTATTCACTCGAAAATCAATGGCCCGTGTCTTTGAGATTTTGAGCTTGATACGTCCATCTTGTGGAACCCGGCGCTCTGAAATATCCATTCGAGACATAACTTTAAGACGAGCAGTGATACGTTCTGACATATTCAGTGGCGGGTTGGCAAATTCTTGTAATATTCCATCAATGCGATAGCGGACTCGAAAAACTTTCTCATAAGGCTCGATATGAATATCTGAAGCACCTCTTTTTATGGCATCAAGTAACACCTTATTTACAAAACGTACAACCGGGGTATCATCAATATCATTTCCAGAATCCTCTTCTTCAGCCTCTTCTTCAGTTGTGTCGAGAAGATCGAAACTTTCATCAAGATCTTCCATGCTATTTGATTGACCATCGAGAACTACCTGTATTAATGCTTCGAGTTTTGTCTCTTCTGCCAGAACAGCTTCAACCCGTTTACCTGAGGAAAACTTGAATGCATCGAGTGCAGCTGTATTGGTAGGGTCAGAAAGTGCTACGAATAGTTGATTGCCTCTGGCACTGATGGGTACAGCCCGATATTTTGTGACTAACTCTTCATTAATCAGCTTTCTGGGGATGGAATCTGCATCAATAACACTGACATCAAACACGGGTAGTCCGAATTCATGGCCCAGAGAAACCGCTATTGCCTGTTGAGAAATATTCAGCTCGTTAACCAAGTGCTGGACCAAAGGTTTCTTGCTGTCTTTGGCTTCTGTGAGTGCATCCAAGGCATCTTTTTCAGAGATTAAACCGTCTTTTACAAGACGTTTGGCTATTCCGGGTAGGGCGAGTTTTGTATCTTGCATAGTCGTCTTAGCTTCAGTTTGGGATGCAGATTAGCGGGCTTCAATGGGTTATCGGCATTTCAGATACTCTCTTGAGAGCGTTGTATTTGTTAGATTTGCTGCGAATATTGCGCTCGTTGAGTCACAATGTCACAGTTTGTTAAGGCAGGGTCAAAGCTATCTTCAATTTCTAAGAGATTCTCTAATACAGTAGCGCTTGACTCACATTATCCGGTTCGTTTGTTAATTTAAGTAATTCCCTATACCTGGGGGGGTAATAGTTTTTTTGAATATTGGCATCTGAATAATACTCAAGCTGGGCACTGATCCAGGTATTTAAAAGCCGGACCATTAGTTGTGTTTTATCCTCAGACAGTGGCACTAAACGATCTGCTGTCAGGTTACCAAAATAGTGAAGCTGATATTGTGAGCTATCATTATCAAATACCAACTGCCAATCATCCAGTATGGCAGAATATTGGTGAGAGACGGGGGTTTGAGCCACTGAAAATATTGGTCTATTTCGGTTGTCTTCCTTACCAAGTAGATTAATCCCTTGCGATGCAGGGTGAGGTGCGTAACCAAGGAGGCTTAACGCTGTTGGCATTAGATCTATTTGTCCGCCGATAACATTAGAGATAATTTGCGCATTTAGCGCTGGATGGTACAAGATGACAGGTATTTCCAATACTTCTTTGAATAGCTTTCCCCCATTGCCTACAAGGCTTTGAGATATTTGCATTGATGTGTCTGCAGTAATTAAATAGACAGTACGATTGGGTGTGCGTGATTCAATAGTTGATATCAACTGCGCGATATTTTGATCAACATAATTCAGTGAATCATTATAGGCTTGCTCGACAATTGTTATGGGTTTGCCAACAAGATTTCCACTTCTTGCTTCTTCTGCCTCTTTTGAATTTTCAGTTAAGAACTTGCGCTTAAAATCTTTTGGCAGCGCATTAAATGGTGCATGACTCGCTTGTAGATTTACAAATAACCCGAAGGCTTGTTGCTTGGGAATACCTTGAAGCCAATTAGTAGCTTCGTGGATTGTGTCCTGATCAAGCCTTTGAATTGCTTGACCAGTGGCGCGGTACATAAATCCAGAAAAATCAAACAACCCTTTCTTTGCGATGATTCCAGTATTCGTATCCGAAAGTTTATCCCCGGTAGTGATTTCTGCGCTGCCGACATGAGAGAAGGCACTTAAGTCGGATGAGTTTAAGTAGTTACTCATTTGTCCCCAGTGTTCATTTTGAGATGAAAAAAAGCCAGAAGCATAACCTAGCGGCCCCAAAATATCGTAAGGCCTGGATCGTGGGTAGTCAGGGTTTTTTGGATAAAAGTGAATATTTTCTGAACGAAGTGGGTATTGGCCTGAAATTGTCGCAATATCTGCGTAATTTGAATGGCTTGATTGCGCCCACAGGTTTTTAAAGACGTATGCATTTTCAGAAAGCCTGTTCACTGTTGGCATAATTTCAGGGTTACCTGCATAAGCTGCCAGGCGATCTTTACGCAATGACTCCACCATAATTAGAACGATATTCAGTGGATCTTGATTTATTAACTCAAAACTCTCGAATGCACTTTTACTATTTGTCCGTTCATTCATAGCAAAACCTGAAAGTACACTGTCTTGTTTATTCTGTGATTTCGCCAGAACGCTTGCAATATCACTGGCAATTGCTGTGAATGGTCCGGATTTTTCTAAGAGAAGGTCATATTCGACCGCATGCGCTCGAGCGAGTTTACTGTTTAGTTCTGCCACCTGATAATTATTGTCCACAGGCGGTTGATTATAAAGTATGGAAAGTGGTACTGCTGCAATGATAAAAGCTATGACGAGATAAGATGAAAAAGTTTGCAATTTTATTGCAACTTTATTTTTGCTTATAGATAAAAATGTGGTAAATAATATCAGACAAAATAATATCAGCAGATTTATACTCAAACCCACGGCTGGCATAATTTGAGCAAAGCTCAATATTTGCCCACCATCCTGTACCAGCATCTGAAAAGCGAATTTTCCCAAAAAACGCTCAAATAATGTATAAAACACCCAGCTTGACACTAAAAAGGTAAATAGAACTGAAATTAGAGTAAAGGATATTCCGTATTGTATGAAGCTACTCTTGCTATAACGTGTAAATACAACAGGTAGAAACAAGATGCTGGATATTACAATTGTATTTAAGATTTCAGTTGAGAAAATGCCTAACTTTGTAGTGAAGGCTAATGGATGGTTCCAAAAATCACTAACGATATACTGCGCAGCCGTGTCTACCAGAATAACCACAAATAACAGGAATAGAAGCGGCTGAATCAGTTTATTCGGATAGTTCATATAATAATATTAGGGAGTGTTTATAGTGCAATAAGAAACGGACACAGAGCACTTAATATGCCATATGAATTGATTCGATTGCTGTATATTTGCCAACTTGGTTAGCTAAATAATTGATGTAAGGGAATGAATAATTCAGGGTTTGCAGAAATAATTAGTGAGGCATGTACCACTCACCGTCCAAAACGTCGTGTTATTTGCCGCCGTATAAGTGGGTGTAAGCTTAAAGGTGATACTATCAACTTCTGCTACTGCCGTTGCCTCAATAACGCCTTGGCTTGTTGTCAAGCTTTGCAAGTAGCCTCTGGGAGCAACAATGTCAACTGGGACGCCATTTAATCCGCTAGTACAGTTGACCGTTGTATTTATGTTTTGAATGCAAATGTGTACGGCCGTTTTGTAACTATTCGTTGAAGAAACAACTTCGGCGAATTTTGATTTTTTTGTGTAGTTCGCATATTGGGGAACTGCAGCTACTGCTAAAACACCCATAATTGCAATCACAATCATGAGTTCGATCAGTGTAAAACCGTCTTCTGTGAATTTCTGGGTATACATTATTTTTGTTCCCCACCACATAAAACACAGGGCCTGATGATGGCCCTGTGTAATTTCAGATGCTGCAAAACCAGCCAGCTATCAGACTAGCTTACTGTCTGCAAAGTTGTGCAGTAATACAAGTACCAGAAACTGCCCAGGTAAGTGTGTTAGTTGCTGCTGTGAAAGTAGGTGTCAGTATGTAAGTTTTAGAATCTACTTGTGCACTACCTGTAGCAGTAATGATCCCTGCTGAAGTAACCAAACTTGTTAGATTGCCCACTACACCCAGATTTGCCGGTACACCATTAGCACCACTTGCACAGGTTGCTATGCCGTTTTTATCTTGTGCGCAAAGGCTAACAGCAGCCTTAAATGGAGCTGTCTGGTTAACAATTTCACCAACAAATTTTGATTTCTTGGTGTATTGACCATATTGAGGTACAGCCACTGCAGCCAGAATACCGATAATGGCGATTACGATCATTAATTCAATAAGAGTGAAACCCTTTTGTACATTTTTCTTCATCATGTTCGAATTTCTCCAGAAAATTTGAATGAACATTATTAATATTATTTATGAAATTGCCCCTTGCCAGGAGCTGACTTGTACTTGCATTGGCTGTGCCATACAGTGTATAGCTACAATATAGCTTATAAAAACAGATAGATGGATAAATTAAATTATTTCAAGTAGCACAATTGAGGTGTTAATGAATGACATTTTTGTCACTTATTGACAGGATTGATAATCTCTTAATTATTTTTGCGCCTTTAAGCAATACTCCAGGGCTAAACAGCATAACCTCCCTGCATTATCGAATAGCAATTGTCTGCGTAGTGTCTTTTACAATGATTAAGTTACTTTCATAAAAATTATTACCTGTTTATCTGAACATAACCTATGCGTATTACATCGCATGTTGAAACGCCACACAGCTTGGCTCTTAACTCAAAAGTATCGGGTAGATCGGCAATTGTTTTCTCCAGAACTTCGTCCAGCTCGGGGGCATTGATAATTTCCAAACCTGAATCCGGGTGTGTGAATATACATTCTAAATTACCCAGTTTCTCTTCGCTGTTAATAACAGTGGTACTGTATTCACAGGTAGTACTACTCTTGGTACATCCTCCGTCCTGGTCGCAGGTATTGAAATTAAAGAAGCCACCATTGGTTCCATCAGGATTGGCCGGTTGTTTAAGATATAGTGTTAAATCCGAGGTTTCTGAGACTTCGACATCCCAATTGACAGAAAATTTTTCATCTTTTTTGAGAACCTTAACTTGTCCAAATTCAGCGGAAGCAATAGTGTTTTGGCTGACAATGTTTATATCTTTGACATTTCCTTGTACGTAGTCATCAGACAAAATCTCAAAAGACGCACTACTTGAATTGTCCCCAGATGCTCCGGCCACCGAGGCACTGTCAATATCCAGGCCATGAGGGTCACAAGCACTTAGCAAGAATGCTGCGGCTCCTAATAAAGTAACGCTGTGATTCGCTAAATTCATAATTCATTCCAACAAGTTAATACTTAGTATATGGGATTAAACTCGTTCACCCTCTGCCTGCACTATAGTTCCAGAGTTGATCAATGCAATTTCCCATTGTGGAACTAGCATTTTTTGGGCCTGAATCAATCTTCTACAATAACCATTGTCTATTTGAAACCTTTTCGGGAATAGCTTGCAAGAATTGAAGGATGATTGGATTCAGTAAACACATAAGCACAGAATTGGCCCGATTAATGAGATAGCAATATGCCGTTTATCTAAAACAACACATCAATGAACAAGAAGCTAGCAATGCCATTTGAAAGCGAAAAACAGGAACACAAACCGATGGGAGCTTATCTGCATCAAATAAAGTACACGCTCCATGTCTGTTTGTTGTTACTGATGTTGCTTGTTCCTGATTTTTTTGCCCTTGAGCCTTTAGGAAGAATTTTTTCCCAAAATTCATTTAATGTTGTGTTTATTTTTTGCTCAGGATTAATTCTATTGTTAGCCATGGTTATTTTTACTCAGCCAAGGTTATTTTTTCTATGTATGTCTCCTTTTGCATTGCTGGCATTACCCTATGCATATGCCATTGTGTTGTTTGACAGTATTCCAGGGCGCTCATTCATACAAGTCACCCTCGGTACAACTATTCGTGAACTGCATGGTTTGATCATCTACCTTAATTGGTATTTGCTTGTTCCAATAGGTTATTTTCTGATATATATTTTTCTTGTAATGAAGCTTGACAAGCACATCAGAATTAAAAAACAGTATCGAAGAAGTGTTGTATTACTATCGTTAATTGTGTTATTGACAGGGATATTGGGAAAGCAGTTCTGGGATAAGGATGTTAAACTCGATGGTGTGATTAACGCTTCACTTGTTGTTGACTCCTACCCTTTAGGACTGCTTATAAATCTGGTGCAACATGCTGCACATGGTAGAAGCGAAGTGATAAAGTATTCGCGATTAAATACTCAGATAAAGGATAAGTACGAGGGTAAAGAGACTGTGGTTTTGGTTATTGGTGAAAGTGTAAGAGGTGATCATCTGTCATTAAACGGCTATAGCCGTAAAACAACACCAAAGCTTAATGTGTTACAAAGTAATTTAGTTTCATTTTCAAATGTTTCCTCTTATGCAAATAGTACTCACCAATCAGTACCACGTCTTATGACTTTTCCAAATGGAGAGAAAGGCTCGTACTCTTTGGTGCAGACATTCCAGGAAGCGGGCTATAATACAGCTTGGATATCCAATCAAATATCTGAAATATACCGCCCAAATGCGAATTATGAAGAGTTTTCGGAAAGCACCTGGGCAGATCTTTTCAGGAAAGACGAAGACATGTTGCCCACAATTCAGGGCGTAATCAATCAACATGGTAATAAACAATTTATTGTGGTGCATATGCTTGGCAGTCACATGGATTATGATGCCCGGTATACTTTATCTGATTCTATCTTTTTTCCGAGATACTCAGATGTTAATTCTACAATTAATTCCGATGTGTCCAGAACTGCATTAGTTAACTCCTACGATAACTCAATTGTTGCAATGGATAGTTTTTTGTCCAGGCTAATCGGAATTCTGGAGGAATATGGTGGCCGTTCCACATTAATTTTTACTTCTGATCATGGTGAGAATCTGTTTGATGATTCGAGGAATCTATTTATGCATTCGTCTCCGGTACCAAGCCGATACGAGGTAGAGGTGCCACTTATAATCTGGTGCGGAGCAGCGTGCCTGCGTACTAGTCCTGACTTACTGACAATGCTTGATTCGAACAAGCATGAAAAAGTATCTCACCGAAATATATTTTTCTCGATTTTGGACATCGCTGGCTTTCAGGTTCTACCTGAACACAAATCACTAAGCCTGCTTGGAAATACTTTTGTGACAGAACCAAGATGGGTGTATCCGGTTCCCAGTCAGAAGCTTCGCGTTTCTGAGTTAGACTGAAAAAATATAATCGCTAATTGCTGTTTTATACGCTGAATTATTCTTGATCGCAGGGACACAATTATTAAAGTCTATTGATCAGGTCTTCGTTACGGACTCAGGTATTAATATTCATCTTTTGTAACCTATAGCGCAATTGCCTATAGCTTATGCCCAGAATACTGGCTGCTTCCTTGCGGTTCCAATGTGTTTTATCCAATGCTTCGAGAATCAGTTGGGTTTCAAACTCTTTCAGATTACTATCCTGATCAAGATTCGAAGGAGTCGCAACGCTTTCAGATCTGTTTTGTTCTGGTAAAAACAAATCAGCCTGTTGCAAAGTATCACCATCGGCCAAAGTTATTGCGCGTTCCAGAATATTCTCCAATTCTCTGACATTGCCAGGAAAGTGGTATTTTTCAAGTGCCTTTAGAGCCTCATCAGATAAAGGATAAGGTTTTTCGTCGCTACAGGCGTGTGCAAGTTTTTTCAGAATACAGTTTGCCAATAGTGCAATGTCTCCCGATCGATGACGTAATGCGGGTACAGTGACACCGATGACGTTCAGGCGATAGAGCAGATCATGTCGGAATCGTGAATGCTCAACTTCCAGCTCCAGATCTTTGTAGCTGGCACTTATTATGCGGACATTAATTGGAATTTCACGATTCTCGCCCACAGGTTTCACGGCTTTTTCCTGAATCACACGCAGTAGCTTAACCTGCATGAACAAAGGCAGCTCCGCTACTTCATCAAGGAATAAGGTTCCATCTTCTGCCGCTTGAAATAAACCAAGCTTGTCTTCTGTAGCGCCGGTAAAGCTGCCTTTCTTATGCCCAAAAAACTCACTTTCCATCAATTCTGTCGGTATGGCACCACAGTTGATTGGAATAAAGGGTTTTTCGGCTCCTGGACCCGATTGGTGAATCAGCTTTGCAACCAGCTCCTTACCTGTTCCAGATTCACCGTTAATTAAAACAGGTGCCATGCTTTTTGCCAGTTTTCGGATCATTGATTTGAGCCGGCGCATAGACTGAGAATTCCCCAGTAACTGTGCATCTATTTCGTTTGAAGTTTTCTTTGTCTCTCCTGTTGTTAATCGAGCAGGCTCAGTGGCTGATGTATCAATGCGTGTTGACTTCGCTGCCGCTTCAATGAGCTTCCGTAACAGTTTTATGTCTACCGGCTTGGAAACAAAATCGAAGGCACCTTTTTTCATTGCTGTAACAGCGGCATCCATATTACCGTGTGCGGTAATCACTGCGACCGGAATGTCGGGGTAGGCTTTTTGCATATAATCAATAAAGTCAACGCCATTTCCGTCAGGAAGGCGCATGTCTGTAAGGCAAACATTTACCGGGTAATTTGCGAGTACATTGCGTGCATCACTTAGATTGGCAGCGGTTAGGCATTCAAGTCCGAGGCGTGATACGGTGATGGATACCAACTCTCTAATATCCGGTTCGTCGTCAATAATAAGTGCGGTTTGAGTGCTCATTTTTTATACGCTTACTGATCCTATCTGAATTTTAAAGCAAGCACCGGATTTCTGTGGTATCAGGCTTATAGTTGCGTTGTTAATCTCGCAAAGCTCTCTGGTAATAAACAAGCCCAATCCCGTACCTTTTTGATCGCTTGTGGTAAATGGTTCAAATATCTCATCAATAATTTCATTTTTCACACCGAAACCGTTGTCACAAACCTCAATGCTTGTTACCTCCTGGTCTTTAGATAATCTGGAGGTAATCTCTATTTCCAGATCTTTCTTGTTATAATTGTGTGCTATCGCGTTAACACAGAGTCCTAATAAAATTTGTTCCAAATGTGATTTGTCAAATCTGATGTTTGCTGCAAGATGACCCTGGTATGTCAGTTTCGCAAACGCATGCTGATGTTGCTCTGCAAAACGTGAACAAAATGCAGGCAGATATTCATTTAAATCAATAAGCTCTGGATTATTTTTTTTCCGTCTGGACAACTGAAGAATATCCTCAATGATCCGATTTATCCTCCAGCAATGTCGTTCTGCAATGGTTAACAAGTGTTTATCGTTAGCTGCCAATGCTTCGTTTTCCAGGACCAATTGCACGGAGTTGCTGATTGCTCCCAGCGGATTACGGATTTCATGCGCAATACTCGCTGAAAGACGACCCAATGATGCCAACTTCAATTGCTGTACCTGTTGCGCCACAAGGCTATAGTCCTCAATGCTTATCAGCGTTCTATTATTCCCAAGCCGACTGAAGTGAGGCAATATGTCGGTTCCGCTTCCCGGGTTTCTGAATGCAGTTGTTCCTGCATAAGGTGATGCCCTCCAGCTTGAAAAAGCGAGAGTTAACTCCTGCCCCAGTTTTGACAGATGGGTGTTTTGTGCGATTTCACTCAAACCGAGTAATATGATTGCACTGTCGTTAATCAATTGAATACGCCACTTTGCATCAACGACAATTATTCCAGAATCCATCTGCTGGATTATTCTCTGGTTCAGCTCTTGAACTCTATCTACGTTTTCCAGTAGTTGATCGCGGTCCGCTTGATTAGGGAATCTTTTTTGGATAACAACGGATGTAATATAAGCTACGGCGAAGAGAGATATACCCGCGAATCCGGTTTTTATCAGACTTGTGTCAGTTTGTTTTAGTAACAGATTTGTATAAACTTCCTGTGCCATTATCGCCATAGTTGCAATTGCAGCGAATAAAAATGTATATCGTGCAATAGTAAATATTCCGATGATTGCAATATTGGCTACTAATAGTATTTCCAGACCGCTTTGAATACCGCCGCTGGCGTAGGTAAATAGTGTGATACAAACAATATCGATATAAGCCTGGAAGTAAAACTGAGTGTCATGACCCGGACGCTTGATCCGGATCAAGTGATTAAAAATCACACCAGCAATTAAATAACTGATCAGTGTGGCATGGAATAAATTTGTATTGCTTTGCCCCAGAACCGTCGGGTTTGCGGGCAGATAAAACAGCGCGGTAATACAGATAAGCAACAACAGCCTATAATTGCTGAGTAACCGCAAGGCATACCAGTCCGACACAGTTTTAGTATCAGACGACAAATCGGTGTAGCCGTGTTTTTCGTTTATGCTTAGTTTCATATCCTGGAGAAATCAGCACCTGCGCTGTTCAATATCTATTGAGTTCGTCACGCCATTCATTTGATAGATACAGAATCACTGGGTCTGGACGGAAACTTTCGATAAAGATCAAATTTTGGGCTTTAGTGCATGCCTAAAACGACATGGCTACTTATACGCCCTTTCTTTGATTTCTAAACGGTGACCTGGCTCTGTAAACACCACACGAACGCATACTCCAGAGATTAGCAATAATTAATCCAGCACAAGGGGAATTGGCGATTGGGTTGCTAGATCCAAGTCTGTATTTGAATCAGCATCTAGGAGGAATTTTACTTATCAGGACACAATTATCCCGATAATTCAGCTCAAATGGCAGGTTTTATAAAAGGTGTGTCAAAAATTGGACAAATTATCGTTGCGCCTGTTTTCTTTGTCCAGGAGTTCATGATCAGGATCGTTTAAGGCCAGAATTTCAAGTGTTTCTCTTGCAAGCTGATCTTTGCCCATGGCGGTATAGGCTTTGACCATAAGTGCCAACGCATCCGCTGTGTGGGGGGTTTTATCAAAATGCTCAAGTAAATATTTCACACGATTAACAGAGGCGATCATCGCGCCCCGGTGATAGTAATACTCAGCCGTGATCAATTCATGCCTGGCCATTTCGTTGCGTAAAAACACCATGCGCTGTTTGGCATCTTCTATGTAGCTGCTGTCTGGAAACCGTCGAATGAGTGTTTCAAAATTGGCAAACGCTGTGCGTAGCCAATTTTGATCAACGTGGGACAATTCTCGGGGAAATAACCGTTCCAGAGTCGATTGACCACGGGAAAAATTACTAAGCCCCTTCAAATAATAGGCATAATCGACGCTTTTATTGCGTGGATGAAGCTTAATAAACTGATCAGCGGCTGCTACAGCGTTGTCGAATTCGTCTTGCTTGAAATACGAATAGGCTATATCCAATTGGGCCTGCTGTGTATGTTCACCAAACGGATATCGTGATTCCAATGTTTCGAATAGCTCAACAGCGGACGAATAGGCTTTTATATCAAGTTTATGCTTGGCTTCCTTATATAATCGCTCGTCGCTCCAATCTCTGGTTGGATCTTCTTCTTTAACTTCGTGGTTGGAACATGCGCTCATCACAAAGAGAGTAGCCATCGCCATTAAGGTGCATTTTATACGCATTATTTCAGATTATTAAAAACCGATGCCGAGTATATCAACTTTGCCGCAGTATAATTCGATATCGCTGTTAAAATTGAGAAATATTTAAAATTTAAGCCCAGGGGCGAGACTGTGATTGAAGATCTTAATTTAGTCGAATGCGTACCAGAGCAATTGGCGGGAATGCGACTGGATCAAATATTGAGCGAATTATTTCCGCATTATTCCCGTGCTCGTCTACAGCGCTGGAACAAAAAAGGCTGGATTCGTGTGAATGGCGATTTGCTACCGGGTAAACGCAGGTTGGCAGGTGGCGAAAAGGTAGTCATGTGTGTGAAGGTGGATAATTCAGTTGATGAATTAAAGGCTGAGCCAATTGCGCTTAATATTGTCTATCAGGATGAAGAGATTCTTGTCATTAATAAACCAGCGGGGCTTGTTATGCACCCTGGCGCAGGCAATTGGAGTGGAACAGTGCAGAATGGGCTTCTACACCTGGATGCCTCGCTTGCCCAGGTCCCACGTGCGGGCATCGTTCATCGATTGGATAAGGATACAACCGGCCTTTTTGTAGTTGCACGAACATTACGTGCACATAAGTCATTGGTAGAACAACTGCAAGAACACAGGGTGGCACGAAATTATTTAGCTATTGTAAACAGAGTGCTGATTAGTGGTGGTACAGTCAACTTGCCAATCGGCCGGCATAGTCGGGATCGAAAACGAATGGCGGTACAAGAGTCTGGTAAAGTCGCAGTAACCCACTACCGCTTGGCTGAGAAATTCCGCATGCACACATTGCTGTCGGTGCAATTGGAAACGGGCAGAACCCACCAAATTCGAGTGCATATGGCACATATCAACCATCCATTGCTGGGAGACCGAACTTACGGTGGTCGGCCCAAATTTCCGCCAAAATGTACACAAACGCTACGCGATCAAATCAGTGATTTCAGACGTCAGGCATTGCATGCCCGGCGTCTGACATTACAGCATCCAACTACGGGTGAGCAGCTCAGCTGGCAAGTGGATTTACCCGATGATATGCAATCCATGTTGACCCTCTTACGTGAGGATAACCAGCAATATGTCTGAAAAGTATTTACCTGCCGAGTGGCCTGTTCCAGCTTGGGTTCGAGCTTGGCAAACCACTCGTGCAGAGGGATTTAGCCATGGTGATTACGCTGGACTCAATTTGAGCATCGGTGTAGGTGATGAATTAGCCGCTGTGCAGAAAAACCGTAAATTGCTACAGCAAGGGCTTAATCTTCCAGATGCATTAGAATGGATACATTTGGTTCATGGCAATCGAGTTGTTGATATTGCCTGTAAAAACGGCCTGGAAGATGCTGATGCGCTTTACACAAACCTGTGCGACCGGGTTTTGATTATACCTACTGCTGATTGTATGCCGGTTTTATTTTGCTCCAAACAAGGCGATGAGATTGCTGCGGCCCATGCAGGGTGGCGCGGATTATCGGCAGGAATTTTAGAAAACACGTTATCAAAATTTACCTGCTCTGCTGAGGATGTAACAGTTTGGTTAGGCCCTGCCATAGGGGCAAAGAATTTTGAAGTGGGTGAGGATGTTCTGGAAGCATTCCAAAATAGTCATCCTGCGAGCGAAGGGGCATTTTTCAAGACCAAAAAACCAGGCAAGTACCTGGCGGATATAATCAGTCTGGCAAGGTTGGCTTTAACACGAGCAGGCGTGCGCAATATTAGCGGTGGAAATTACTGTACATTTGAGGATAAGCGTTTTTTTTCTTATCGCCGACAAGGTAAAAAAAGTGGTCGTATGGCAAGTTTAATTTGGATAAAGGGTTCCTAAAGTGCATTTAATTCCGAGCAAATGCAATGATTGCTCGAATATCAAAGTCACAAGAAATCAACCGGAAAAGTCATGTTTGAACACGTGATCCTGGGTCCACTATTTATCGCACATTTTGCTTGAAATCAGCAAAGAAAATCCCCATCTATAGAGTATTAGTTAATAAACAATTTATAGGTGCTTGCCATGCGAATGGATAAACTAACCAGCAAATTTCAACTCGCAATACAAGATGCGCAGTCACTGGCATTGGGGCGGGATAATCAATTTATAGAACCCGAACATCTCATGATTGCTCTGCTTGATCAGCAGGGTAGCGGTGTTCGTCCGTTGTTGGCTCAGGCGGGCGTTAATGTGAATGGCTTGCGCTCTGCATTGGGTCAGGCTGTCGAGTCATTGGCTCAGGTTGAAGGCTCGAATGGTGAGGTTCATCTATCGAATGAATTAAACCGCTTGCTTAACTTGACAGATAAAAACGCGCAAAAACGCGATGATCAGTTCATTTCAAGTGAATTGTTTGTATTGGCGGCGTTGGAGGATAAGAAAAATCGATTATCGGACGTACTGGCTAGCAATGGTGCCAACCTTGATGCGCTGAAAAAAGTAATTGATGAGGTCCGTGGAGGGCAAACTGTGAGCGATCCGAATGCAGAGGATCAACGACAGGCCCTGCAGAAATACACCATTGACCTGACAGAGCGAGCAGAACAAGGCAAATTGGACCCGGTCATTGGCCGGGATATGGAAATACGTCGATCCATTCAAATATTGCAACGGCGTAGTAAAAATAATCCGGTTTTAATCGGTGAACCCGGGGTTGGTAAAACGGCAATTGTTGAAGGTCTCGCTCAGCGCATTGTCAATGGCGAAGTACCCGAGGGTATCAAGGGCAAAAGGTTGTTATCCCTGGATATGGGCGCCTTGATTGCCGGAGCGAAATTTCGCGGTGAGTTCGAAGAACGGCTGAAGGCGGTTCTCAGTGATTTAGCCAAGCAAGAAGGGCAGGTGATTTTATTTATTGATGAGATTCACACTATGGTTGGGGCGGGAAAGGCAGAAGGGGCGATGGATGCAGGCAATATGCTAAAGCCTGCCCTGGCGCGTGGTGAACTACACTGTCTGGGTGCAACCACTCTTGATGAATATCGAAAGTACATTGAGAAAGATGCAGCCCTGGAACGGCGCTTTCAAAAAATTCTGGTCGATGAACCTACCGTTGAAGACACTATCGCTATTTTGCGCGGCTTAAAGGAACGTTATGAAGTTCATCATGGGGTTGATATTACTGACCCCGCTATTGTGGCGGCTGCTACTTTATCGCATCGTTATATCACTGATCGGCAACTGCCAGACAAGGCGATCGATCTGATTGACGAATCAGCCTCTCTTATCCGCATGGAAATCGACTCTAAACCGGAGGAGATGGATACGCTTGAACGAAGGCTCATACAATTTAAGATCGAGCGGGAAGCATTAGTCAAAGAAAGCGACGATGCGTCAGTTCAACGCCTCGCAATACTGGAGGAAAGAATCGCTGGGCTTGAGAAAGAGTACTCTGATCTGGAAGAAATATGGAATGCAGAAAAAGCAGCGGTGCAGGGATCGACCCATATAAAGGAAGAGCTGGAACGAATGAAACTCGAATTGGAGACGGCACACAGGGCCGGGGATCTGGCGAGAATGTCGGAATTGCAATATGGTAAAATCCCAGAGCTTGAAAAACAACTTGAGGTAGCGGTCAGTGCGGATATCACTGACATGAAATTATTACGCAACAAGGTTAGCGAAGAAGAAATTGCCGATGTGGTTTCGAAATGGACAGGCATCCCAGTGAGTAAAATGCTTGAAGGGGAGCGCGAGAAACTACTGCGCATGGAAGAGGTTTTGCAGCAAAGTGTTATTGGGCAAAGTGAAGCGGTGCGCGTTGTCTCAGATGCTATTCGCCGATCAAGGGCTGGGCTTGCAGATCCAAACAAGCCCAATGGTTCATTTTTGTTTCTAGGTCCAACCGGCGTTGGAAAAACCGAGTTATCAAAGACACTGGCCGGGTTTCTGTTTGATTCCACTGATAACATGGTTCGCATTGACATGTCGGAGTTTATGGAGAAACATTCTGTTGCGCGCCTGATTGGCGCACCTCCGGGTTATGTGGGTTATGAAGAAGGTGGCTACCTGACTGAGTTGGTTCGTCGAAAGCCTTACTCAGTCATACTGCTGGACGAGGTAGAAAAAGCTCACGCCGATGTTTTCAACGTACTGTTGCAGGTGTTGGATGATGGGCGCCTGACTGATGGTCAAGGGCGTACGGTTGATTTTCGCAATACGGTCATAATCATGACTTCTAATCTTGGTAGCCAGATTATTCAGGAAATGTCAGGTGAAGATAACTATGAGCAAATGAAATCTGCAGTAATGGACATAGTTTCACAGCATTTTAGGCCAGAGTTCATTAACCGCATTGACGACACAGTTGTATTTCACTCATTGGATAAAGAGCATATAAGAGCGATTTCAAAAATACAGCTGGCACAGTTGTCAATGCGCCTTGAGGATAGGAACTTGAGTTTGGATATTACAGAGGCTGCGCTTGATTTTATTGGTGAAGCTGGGTTTGATCCGGTCTATGGCGCGAGGCCGCTTAAGCGGGCAATTCAACAACATCTTGAAAACCCGTTGGCTCAGCAACTATTAGCAGGGGATTTTCTCGACGCAGATGTCATCCGAGTCGATGTTGTGGATAATGGCCTGACTTTCAGTAAAATCTAAATGTGTAACTGGAATTTTCAATAGCAGCTTTGGGCACACAAGAGACGAAACAGTCACCCTGTTGGATTTCTGTTCATCAATTATTTGTTTACGTACATTACCGGCTTCCTGATTTGTTGTCTTCGTTTCATCAAAAGAAAAAGATAATCCGGCTGTTCTGGGTGATTCAGTACGTGGTTTGGACCACGAATTGATCGGATGAACTGGTGCCGGATTCTCTTAATGTAGCTAACTAAAGTTAGTATTGCCGTTCATAGGCACCTGCATCGCAGGCCTTTCCAACTGGCCTTTGTTTGCCTTTGATATCTTCTTCTGGACACTTGTAGAACGGTACAGAAGTAACACCATTGCCTTTGTCCACTGCAATACTATCGGATACCAGGCCTACGTAGGGAACAGGATCTTCGGAGTAGTAGTTAACAAGCCCTACGTTTAACGGATTTCCCTCAGTGCCTATTTGATCCTGATTACTGAGTGTCGCCCCACCAACGCTGTCTTTCAATACGCAAAGCTTGTTCACTACGCTAAGTGCATTGCCCCGATATGTTACGAATCCGTAGTTTTCCGGGCTATAACAGTCTGGACTGTAATTCTCGGTTGTAAGTGGAATTTCATTCTCGGCGATGATTGAATTTCCAATCCGAACCTCTCCGTTACCATGGTTATAAAAACCACCACCAGCACGGATCGACCCATTATATGAGGTACCTGCGAGGTTCCAGGCAATAGTGGAAAATGCAATATCAATTCTGGCTTCGTTGTCATGACTGCCACTGATTTCGAATCCCCCACCAATATCCACACCTTCATTGGCCAGTAAAGAGCTGTTAACCATTTCGACGTGTGAACCGAGAATGGATAATCCACCACCACGAACTGCGCGGTTGCGTAACAAACCACTCTGCTCGATTCGTGCACTGGAATTCTGTATTCTAATTGCTCCGCCCCGTTGCGTTATACCACCTCCACCAAAATCATCCGGGTGACCAGCATCGTTGTCTTTTAAGATGGATCGTTGCAATAAAAGATGCGAATTATCGGTTACAAACAAACCGCCACCATAGTTTGCTCTGTTGTCACGAATCACAGTATCAATGAGTTGCAGAAAGGAATTTTTAACATATATTCCCCCGCCCAATCCTGAAAATCCAGGCTCCCCATTAGCAATCTCAACACCCACTATTGAAACCCAGGTTGAGTTACTAATATGAAATACGCTGGATTTATTTTGAGCGGAAATAACCGGCGCGTCTTCACCCGTGATAAAAACACTTTCAGTGATCTCAAGGCGACCCAGGGTCAGAAGAATATCTACACCAAAATTGGGAACCTCAATCTGCTGAATGCCCGGACGGTAATTAGATTCTTCGATCGCGGCTCTTAGTGTACATGTGCCTGGAAATTCGGATGGAATCGTAAACGTATCATCATAACCGCTGGGGCGAACGGTCGAACATAACCCACCATGAACTGCGTCATGCCCATCTTCGGGTGTATCTACTATGATTTTGGTCGGTAGAAGTGCGAACCTCACTCTCTGTTCCTGACCACTCATGCCTTCTGTATCATCAGCGCCGAACGGCAATGCTCTAACCATATGCCATCCCGGACTCAGATCTATCGGAAAATAATCGCCATTGTTATCGCCAGAAAGCGAATAGGGTACGGCATTTTCAACACGATAATGATAATCCTCTTCAAGCCCAAATCGCACACTTTCGGTGAGAGAATTGGCTTTTGCCATAATGGTAAAATTGTTTGGCAACGACGATGGGTTGAGTACGTCCAGATCATTTATTTTGCTAACCAACGAATCTGAATCCGTATCTACCAACCAGAATTCTGTTATTTCGGGCGTATTGGTTCCAATTGGCAAGTCAGCAAGTGCTTCGTTGGTGTTTATACATAAAAAGATGAGAGCCAGTGTTGCGAATGCAAATATGCTGTTTGCGATGTTTCGGAATGGATGTAATACATGATTGTTCATTACGTTATCTCCCGTAGAACAAAGATTTGTAACATGCACTTTGTCAAATCCCGCTTTCCAAAACTGTAAAGTAATACGAACATTTGCGGGCAATAAATTACACCATTATCGCGTTATAAATCATTGAAATCAGACAGAGGGTGATGGAAATCGATCACAGTCAATACGTCGGTTTAGATTTTGATGGCTTGTATCCAAGGAACTTTCCAACGAATTTATTGAGGATGTTGATGGTCTGAGCCGACGAGGTGCGTAAGTAAAATCAGAGCAACATGGGTAAAGAAGACACTAACTAGTGCCTGACCGAAAACCCCTGAAACCCTATCCGCACAAGCGGTTGAAGGTGATTTCATGAAACGAAGATTTCGGATAATTTGCTATGTCACGGAAAAAATACACATAAAAATTCATAAGCTGTATTTTTAACAAAATCTTCGTCAAATGAAATTCCCTCTAGCCCGTATAAACACAGTGTACAATCCCAGTATTGTCGTTTGGGCACTTGGGTGAACAATTCAAGATCACCCTCAGACTAAGATTCCTCAACCATATAGTTCCCCATTCCCTCCATCTTTGCAATTCCGCTAACCACTAGATGGCTTCAGAAGTCCAGATCATTTGCCTCACAAATAAACTTCACCAGAGGAGCAGCTTTCTTAAAAAGTGCTGCAGTATTTTTAGTTGCTGATTTTCCAAGCATAACCTTCTGTTCAATGTGCTTGACTGCAACGTAGTGTTTGCGTCTGAGATCTTCGAGCAGCACATGATCGCTGGCAAAGCCTTTGGGGGCTTTTTTTAACGAATCACCATGAAATTCGAAACCGGCTTTTTTATTAATCAGGCTGCGTTTAATCTTTTTCCACTCGTCAGGATATTCATCAATCAGGCTTCTTACTTTGTTCAAGGTAGGATTATCCGGACTCCAGATTCCTGCTGCGAGAAACATCTCACCGGGTTCTATATGTAGATAGAACCCTGGTGCATGTACATCTTTACCAGCGACATGACGAAACTGTATTCCGATGTTGGTTTTATAAGGTGTTTTATCGTTGCTGAAACGTATGTCCCTGAATACGCGCATCAGGGAACCGCCGGTTTTCTTCGCTGCAACGATGAAGTGCGGTGATATCTCTGCGATGGGTTTTTCCATTGAACGAATGTAGTCGAATGCGGGCTCACGCACTCCATCTTCATAGCGTTGCCGATTGCGATCGAACCATTTGCGATTGTTGTTGCTGGCCAGTTCATTCAGGAATTTGAGGGTGTCGGCGGAGAACATATCGGCTCACAGCTCAGAAAAAGAGATGACTCTATTCTACCATTTCTACCAAGGTCAGTCGGCTGCGGTAGCTTCGATCTCGAACATGAGTTCGGGCATGGCGAGCCGGGTGACACCGAGCAGAGTCATCGGCGGAGAGGCGCCGATCGGCCCGAATCGCACACCGAACAGGTCGAAGTGCTTCATGGCTTCGTCTACATCTGTGGTGTAGATGTTGAATCTTGTGATGTTGGCGAGGTTCATGTCGGCGGCGCTCAGGACGGCCTCAAGGTTGTCGAGGGCGAGCGTGATCTGATTCCGCATGTCGTCGGGGTGCTGCGGGTTGCCTTCGGCATCGACGGCAGTCTGACCCGCACAGATCAGTTGCCGGTTAGCTCCTTCGAGAACTTCGGCTTGGTTGTAGCCGACATTCAAAGACCACGACCACGGATTGATGGGTATTCGCTTCATAGGTTGTCTCCAGTTGGTTCATCTGCCGGAACAGTCCGGCACTCGTGAACGGTGTTGGACCGTTGAAGCAACTCTGACACAGGGTACTGACAACCCTATGTCAGGAGAGTTTAGATTTGCCGTTCCAGTGCGCGGCAAGTTGCGCCGAGAACCGCTGTAGCGCCTTTTTGATTGAATCGCCACTGATCACTTCTACGTCATCGGTGTATTGCAGGAGCCATCGGGCCATATAATCCGGGACATGGGTCAGAAACCGCATTTTCACTCCATCTTGTTGTCGCTCCTCATCGACAAAACCGAACATATAGCGTTGTTCACCAACAAACCGTGCAGCCTCTGGGCCGAAAAACAATTCAACTTCCTTTAGTTCATCCTGCCCAGTTTGCTTATTGAGATATTGTTGTAGGGTGAGTCTGCTGTGGCGAGCAAACTGTTCGGCGTGAAGCGAAAAGGACCGAATACGATCAAGCCGAAAATCCCGATAGGCTTCGCGCAGACGGCACCACGCAATAAGATGCCAGTGCCAGCTATAGTAAAAAAGCCCGATGGGCTCGATATGCCGCGTGGAATGGCTATTGCTGCTAAGAGCGGCATAATCAATTTTAATCACTTGTCGACGCACCAGCGCACTTCGACATTCACGCAACCAGCGGTCACCGCTGTGTGATACTCCCCGCGCTTTGAGGGAGCCGTACTCTTCCGCGCTACCCTGATCGTTCACTCCAGGCGCGTATTCATTTTGATCGGGCCGGTTCGCATCATCAATCGGAAATTGGCTGCCGGTCGGTAGTACTTCAATATCGGTTTCAAGCGAACTTAGGTAGTCTTTGTCAGAACGATCGATAACTGCTCTAACCTTGTTCAATGCGTGTTTGAAATCATGCAATGTGTTGGCATCAAGGCTAGACACCAGCAGTCTTTCCCCAAGCAACAGAGAAGCGGCTTCATCGAGTGTGAAGCAGACCGGTGGCAATCGGTAACCTTGTTCAAGAAAGTACCCAACACCCGCTTCAGCGCCTATGGGTACACCGGCATTTTCAAGGGTTCTGATGTCGCGGTAGATCGTGCGTTCGGAAACATTAAAATGGTCTGATAAAAATCGCGCTGTGACAACCGATCGTGTTTGTATCATTAGTAAAAGTGAGGTAACTCGATCGAATCGGTTCATCACCCAACTATAGCATTAATACGAACTAATCATGGTGGGGTGGGGCAATGGGAGTCTCATGCAACGTTCCGAACAGCGATGATTGAAAATCCGGTTAACGTTATCGCTTTGGTAGATATGCTTCGCGAGGTATCAAACTCACTAACCAATACACACGTAGGCACGGAGATACGCAGAACATTGCAGCAATTCAAAGCGACGGGGATAAAACTGTAGTTCACGCGCTATGAATTCTAACATCAGGTTGAGCGCGGACGCTTTATAAACTGCCCGAACCTGCGCTTTTGCGCTGAACTGGTCACCTTGTAAAACGCCGGTTAACTAAACGTTGAGGCTGTAGGAAAAACCTAAAATTTTGAGTGTTGAAATTAGATGCGATTCCAGGCCAAATAAAAGTAGTTTTGATGCAGGAGGTGGTTTTGGTGTTTTATTCGTCTATGATGTAATTAGACAAACTATCACAACATTTATATATGCAAGCGCGGAATTGTAGTGTGTTACGAAAATTCGAAAAATCAAGTGGGTTGGGGTTTTCCTACAGCCTGCGTTAGGAAAATGATTATTATTTTGAATTCTATTAAGTCATTGGGTGGGTACTAAGATCTCGATACGACTTGAGCAAGGAATCGGTATTAACTACATTCATTCAGTTACTGGAGTCACGTGAAATACAGTTCCAGGATGAGTCGTCGGTTGAGGTTGCTCTTAACTTCTATTCAGATAGCAACACTGACTTTGCAGACTGTTTTCACATTGCAATCGCCTATTCGAACGACATGGAACCGTTGCTAACATTTGATCGCAAAACATCCAAAGTACCTGGAGCTGCAATTCTTGCGTGAATAGGTATTTTCGGCAAAGAGCTGACGATCAGCACTGACTGATCAATCAGTTTCCCCTGCAGTGCTCTTTCTATACTCTTCACTGTTAATGTATTCCTCGTATGTACGACCTGCCTTTGCAAAGCACAGTTCACGCTCAAGGCTGTCGATCACATTTTTGCATTGCTGACGTTGCCAATCATGAAGCGCCATATAGCCTTGCTTTGCGGAGCAACCCCCGATGAATAGAAGCGCTAATATGTAAATGACCGATATGTCCCGCATCACTATCCTCCTCGTAATTGTTAGCAATCTCCGTTTTCTTCCAAATACTGGAGCACCAGAATCATTGCGTTTTGACTGGCGTGCTCTACTCGATGTTGTTGCATATATCGAATAATTGCCGGTACATTGAATAGTTCTCTGGGATTCTCGCAATATATTTTTTGCAAATAGTCTGTCTCTTCATCAAGTACAGCAATCAGATCCAGCGCTCCGCCGACATACGCATTCGCGATCGGATGGTCGCTGCACTCGCGTTGATCTGATTCGCAAATCCCGATGAACTGGTCCAGTGTTAAGGCAAAACTGCTAACGGGGAATAGGAGAATCGCCGCGCTAATAAGGACTGACGCTAAATTACGACTGCTCATTGATGTTTGCTCCGTATTGACTATAATTACTGTTTTACGATAATATATATAAATTTTACGATAATATCAAGAGATTGAAGTGACACGAAAACTCTCCCAAATGATATCCTGGGGCTGCGTGGTTGTACTTGTGCTCGCACCAGCAGCGTTTGCGTACCTGTTGTGGGATATTGAACTCTTTGCGCGTTTGGCTCAGAGCGGTATCGACCTTCCTGTCAGCTGGCCATCCGTTACTAATTGGCAGTGGTACACATTGTGGCTAATCACACTGCTGTACTTAGCCATCGGTTGGTTAGGCATCTTCTACTTACGCTGTGCTTTCACAAAGTTCGCTTCGGGCGAGCTGATCAATCTAACAAACAGCCGTAACATCAGACGCTTTTCGGTACTGCTTTTTATGCAAGCCATCGCAAAGCCCCTGCTATTTACGATATCCAGCGCGCTTCTATCTGCAAACCATCCCACTGGACAAAAGATGCTGTCAATTTCACTCGGGAGCAATGAGATTTGGGGGATTGCACTGGCGTTAGTGTTTTGGGTGGTCAGTAGCTTAATGTTTGAAGCAAACAGAATTCAGTCTGAGAATGAAAAATTTATATAGGGGTCGTATATGCCCATTCGCGTGAATCTGGACGTAATGCTGGCAAAGAGAAAAATTAAAGGTAAGGCGCTTGCAGCTGATGTAGGTATCACTGAACAGAATTTATCTTTACTTCGAACAGGTAACGTAAAAGGGGTGCGGTTCTTTACTCTGAGTAAAATATGTGAGCTTCTAGACTGTCAGCCAGGCGACATTCTTGAATATGTGCCGGAGAGTCCGACTTAAATCCTTTAGCTGGAACATGGCTAACTAGGATGCTGCGAAGGTCGGCAACGGGCACCTTCCATCAGGCCAACAAAATAACTATTGAATTACAAAATCATTGCTGGAGAAGATGTGCTCCGAAACGAGTACTCTCGGCCACGACCCGTCATTCAGCTTTGAAAAATGCTAGTATGATTTTTAAATCTGTACGGGCAGCAAAGCGGCCACAGGGACAGTGGTGGACCCCTATCATTGGACAGCCCAAGGATGACATGAGCGCTTTAGAAAATAGACCCCGTCTATATCGAATTTGCAGATCTGTTAGAGAAAATGTGGATTCAGCTCTATTCTCGCCTTCCTGAATTGCATCTATATCATCTATAGTTGCATATCGGATTCTACCGGCAGTAATAATTATTTCAATCCCGTTGGTTAAAGCACTTTTGTGAACGTTGACTGATGTCGACCTACTGCATCGAAAGGGGTTGAGGGTTGCCAGACCGTTGTACACAGAAAATCTGTAGAATTCTCTCAAAATCAGATCGAATTATATGAATATTGAATTAATCAGCTTCTTAACCATTTCTCTGTTTATAGCAATCACACCTGGGCCTAGCGTCATTTATGTTGTGTCTTATAGCTTACGGTACGGAACGAAAGCTGGCATCGTGTCTACACTGGGGATCAATGCCGGTTCTATCGTAGCTATATTGATTGCCGCATTCGGTCTTTCGGCACTGTTAGATGCCTACCCAAACGCTATTAAGTTCATCGAAATAATCGGCGGTTTCTATGTAATATATTTGGCGACTCTCATATGGCCTCGAAAACCAATTGAGAATGTAGATGAGCAGTTGTTAGTGGAGACAAGCTACAGAAATCTTTTTAAAAACGGTGTCATCACAAGTGTTTTAAACCCCAAGGACATATTGTTCTATACCGCGTTTATACCTACATTTATACCGCAGAGTGTCGATGGAAATTCATATCAAAGCTATTTCTTATTTCTGGCATTCTCGTACATGATTATTGGTTTTATAACAAAAAGCGCATTTGCGGTTTTCTCTGGATATACGAAAAAAGCGTTACGGTCAGAAAACGCGAATATCGTGAACTACTTGTCTTTCACGCTATTGTTTAGTTTAGGAGCATTCCTCTTGGGAAAATCAATGAATTTGTTTTCCAAATAATGCACCTGCACTGGAGTATTCTGTTGCGCCGACGGAGGTATGTCCTGCAACGACGGTTTTCGATCTAGGTATCAATGTCCGGAATGGGCACATCTGAGACTGTCACGTCTCAATCATATTTGACACTGTCTGTAAGATCGAATCCACATCTTACCACTTTAGTGTGTTAACACTTCTACACTGTAGGCGTATAATCCCTGTGGGTTGAAACATCAACTATGATCCAGAGGATTGTGCGCAGACAATTCACAGATACTCCGCTTGAACCACAATAGCCGTGACATTATCTGTGCCACCGCGCTCAAGCGCCAAATCAACCAGACTATTGACTGCTTGATGTGCGGTTACACCTGAATTCATCAGTTCTCCGATTTCCTGAGCGCTTATATCCTTATAAAGACCATCACTGCATAAAAGATATCGATCACCCGGATGAACGGTAGTGTACTGAACTTCGATGCGTAACTTGTCGTGTACACCAACCGCACGAGTAATAATATTAGATGAAGGGTGGTGCTCCGCCTGCTCAGGTGTAATCTCTCCTAATGCACACATCTCCTGTACCAGACTATGATCTTCTGTCATTTGACTCAACTGATTATCACGTAATCGGTAAATGCGGCTATCACCCGCCCAGAGGAAAAAGCAAAACGGATCAAATGCAAACATGGCGGCGACAGTACTGCCGATAACTTTTCCCTGCACCATTTTTCTACAGGCACGGTTAGCAGCGAGTAAACGGCTTTCAATATTTTCGATGTTTTGCGTCAAATCCTGAGAGCGTATGAAGCTGATTAAACTATTAACCACCGCCTGGCTGGCCTGATCCCCACGACTATGTCCACCCATCCCATCAGCGACAACCCACAGGCATTGTTCTCTTACATCAAGAAAGGCATCTTCGTTGGCTGTGCGCACAAAACCAATATGGGTTCTTGCACAGGAGGTCCAAGCAAGAGGTGATGTATCCACTGCTCCATCCGGCTCAGGTATTAACGAAGGTGGAATCTCGGAATCTTTTGATAACATGCTATAAAAAACCAGTTTAATTGTGCTCAGCTAATAACGTTATGTTTGCAGAATAATTGTTTCATTCCTAAAATCACCATTAAATTTTGAAAATCCACATAAGATTTGATTTGAATCGGGGGTATTCCATAGTGGCAACTGATTGATGGAAAAGAATATTCGCTCTGCTTGCCCAGTGTTACTATTGATCTCAAATCCGACCCTTTGTCTTCAATTTCTCAGTATTTACGTTTTTCTTGTTTACTACCTCTGATTTCTATATCTCAATCTCATCTAAAAACAGATTTTCAAATACTGAGTTTTGAAATTTAAGGTCATTCATTTGCGTCTTTTTCGCCTGTAACCTAAGCTTTAAATATCTTTATCCATCCCGCATTATAGTCTGAATCAGCGGCAAATTTGAACTTCATTTGCTACAATTGTCGGTTGTTAAAACACAGCCATAGCAAGAGAGACCAAGATGACCATTCGAACCCGATTTGCTCCCAGCCCCACCGGATATCTGCATATTGGTGGTGCACGTACCGCTTTGTTTAGCTGGTTATATGCCAAACATCACAAAGGGCAATTTATTTTGCGTATCGAAGACACTGATCTTGAGCGTTCGAGTCAGGCGTCTGTACAGGCAATTCTCGACGGTATGCAATGGCTGGGACTTGATTATGACGAAGGACCCTTTTACCAAACGCAACGGTTTGATCGTTATCGGGAGGTGGTGGATAGATTGCTGGAGCAAGGCCATGCCTACTATTGCTACAGCACCTCGGAAGAGGTAAATCAAATGCGGGAAGAGGCCAGACGTAATAAGCAAAAACCGCGATATAATGGTTTTTGGCGAGAGCGAAAAGATTCACCTCCCGAAGGAATATCACCCGTCGTAAGGTTTAAAAACCCACTACAAGGCAGTGTGGTATTTAACGACCTCGTCTATGGCCGGATTGAGGTGCACAATAGCGAGTTGGACGACCTCGTGATTTTGCGATCAGATGGCACACCCACATATAATTTAACTGTTGTGGTCGATGACCATGATATGGGCATTACCGACGTTATCCGTGGTGACGATCATATCAACAATACACCTCGTCAAATTAATCTACTTACAGCAATGGGGGTCAAAATTCCACGTTATGCGCATTTGCCAATGATTTTGGGTGATGATGGTAAGCGTCTGTCCAAACGGCACGGCGCCATCAGTGTGATGCAATACGCAGAAGACGGTTATTTGCCCGAGGCAGTGCTTAATTATCTGGTACGTCTGGGTTGGTCGGCTGGTGACCAGGAAGTCTTTAGTCGAGAAGAAATGATCAGTCAATTTTCTCTGGCTGCTTGTAATCGATCCGGTTCCACTTTTAACACTGAAAAATTACAGTGGTTAAATCAACGCTATATGGGTGAATCTGATCAAACTGTTTTAGGAACTTTGTTAGCGGCACAAATGAAATTAAAAGGTATCGAAGTCGCAGCTGGTCCCGATCCAGTAGTGGTTGCACAACTTCAGAAAGAACGTGCCAAAACGTTAAAGGAAATGGCTGAAAACAGCACATATTTTTACCAGGAATTCGATGAGTACGATGCCAAGGCCGCGAAAAAACAGTTAAGACCCGTCGCATTAGTGCCTCTGCAGACGATTCGAGATCAGCTCGATCTATTAACAGATTGGAACGCTGACTCGATACAGGCTGCAATAGAGCAAACATTGGCATCACTTGAGCTTGCCTACGGCAAAGTCGGTTTACCTCTGAGAGTCGCGCTTACTGGAACGGGTGTTTCACCTCCACTTGAGCAAACATTAGAGGTATTAGGTAAAGTACAAACATTGTCACGGATAAATCGTGCTCTAATATTTATCCAACAACGACAACAGGCAAGCACAAGCGCTTGACATCTTTGAGTGTAAATTTTAAAGTTCGCTTCCCGCGTGTGGGGCTATAGCTCAGCTGGGAGAGCGCTTGCATGGCATGCAAGAGGTCGGCGGTTCGATCCCGCCTAGCTCCACCAATAATCAATTCGTTGAAGTTCTTCGGTATACATTCATTCTAAATAAACAGTTAATTACACATGATCTGTATTCGTCGTCTACGCGGATACTCTTTGCTACACTCGTAAAATAGGGTGTAAATACGGGTACATTCTCACAACTCAGGACATGTACTCGCTATGCGGCTACGTTGCTATTTTGACTTTAGGTGTTCCAGATACAGATAATTACGCTTGATCTATCTATAGTTTTTCTTAATAAGGCGGTAACCCAATTTCTGCTGACGGATGCTCAAACAGTGCGCTCAATTCCGGCCATTGCTCAATACAATCACCTGTCTGTGGAAAGCAATCAAGATCAAGACGGCCCTTATTCCACAAATTTTTCCCATCCACACAAATCGTATGATCCAGCACCATCCAACAGATTTCTGCTGGCGCATAATTACCGCAGGTATGAAAATGAAGTAAACGAGGGTTGGTAAAGGCGGAGTTTGACCAACGGTCCGAGTTATCTGCTGCTTCAGCCCGATAATAACTAGCTGGATGTATGCCCGCATGCCATGAGTGAACTATATCCCTTTCAATACCAAATTTTTTTGCCACTCTGTTGTAATGTTGTTCGATCATATTGATTTGATGTAGGTCGCCGCTATGTCCAATAATTCGGCCGTTTTTTATTTCCACAAGCGTGGTGTGCTCAAGTTTAACACTGGCGGGTTGATAACATTTTGAGCCAGTCGGTGTGAGGAAATGTGTAAGTGCGACTTGGCCTGAAAATCCCGATGCATCCATGGGTTGCGGTACGCCAAGAGGAAAACGACTTACGGACACGTCGGCGTTTTTCTTGCTCTTCGTCTCGGTGCCACGGCCAGTGAAATTTGTACCCAGCGGACATGTGATTTTAATGTGTTCCGCAGTTAATAAAACCTCATTTACCGCCTCTTTTATTGCGACAAATGCAGCATAGGTTGCTCGACTATAGACGGATGCGAGCATTTCAATATCCCGCACGTAGCTCATTACGCCGCGTGTTCCTGATGCCAAACTACCAAATCGATCCTGATCACCCATGCGGGCAAAATACACTGTGCAATCATGAGCAGACACAGCCGCATCCACCTCGGGATTGGCAAAGTTCTCTGGCTTTCCTACTTTAACTATTGTCGGATTCACACCTATTTCCCTGGCTGCCTGTGCGATAGCTTTTGGCGCCGCAGCATCATACCAACCCAATGCCGGGTCTTCACAGACTATCAGCAAGGCTTCGCTGGGCTTCAATTTAGCGCAATTAAACAGAAGGTTTTGCGCGCCTTGTTTTATGTTACGCTCTGAAGTCATTTGCGTGGGCCAACTTGTATTGTTTTGTTGATCTGTCAGATAGCCGATCAATTCTTACGGTAAGAGAAAGCTTTGTCAAACCGCCACACAAGATAATCTGCGCAGGATATAGGTGCTTCTTTTGCCGGATAATCCGTGCCAAATACATCGCGTGCGTCGATCAGTGTATGAGGGTCTGGATCGAAGGCTAGGACCAGTGATAATCGTTCCTTGCCAGAGCGGTTCACCACGCGGTGTGGGGTTGATTTATATGCGCCGTCGGTCCATCGCGCCAGCAAATCGGCGACATTGACAATCATCGTTCCATCAATGGGTGGCGCTTCCATCCACTGACCATTGATATCCTCAATCTGTAATCCGCCTACATTATCCTGGCACAGAACAGTCAGCACACCAAAATCAGTGTGGGGGCCTACGCCGAACTGATTTTCGCCCATTTCTTCAGGCTGATGGGGGTAATAGACAAAAGATGCACGACTAAGTGGCCTGGCACTGGTACGAAGAAAAAAATTTTCATCCAGACCAAGGCCTAATGCAAATCCACGCATCAAATGATGGGCCAGCTCATGTGCCTGGTGGAAAAAATCCATTGCCTGTTCTTGCATTAATGGCATAAATTTCGGCCATTGGTTGGCCCCTCGCAGCGGATGATCTTGTGGCGTGTTACCCGATTTATCCTGGTACCCCCATACGAAACTTTCCTTAAGGTCGGCTCTGACATCAGTTTGCATTTTTGCGCGGCCCTGGGCTAACCAGCCACGATGTTTGTCAGAGACGGACACAGATTTTTTATCAGATGTGTGGTTACGGAAAAATTCCAAAGCACAGCGACGTGATGCCTGAATGCTTTCTTCAGCAATGCCATGGCCCTTGATGTAGATAAAACCCAGCTCTTTACTTGCCGCATGCAGTGCATCAGCTACCGCTTTTGCATTGCTGCCATTGCGTAGTGGAGTGATGTCGATTACCGGAATAGATTCTGCTTCCATTTTATTCGCTTGGGCATAGGACATATCGAGTCTCTTGCGAGTTAGGCAAATAATTGCAGTATACGCAATTATTTGCCTAATGCGAATTTCACTTTTTATCGGCGTAGTAACCGACAATATCTCCCTGGGTGGTCACGCCAAGCCCATTCAGGCAACGGTTAACATAGTTGAAATAGCAAATAATCTGGTTAGCTTCAAGGATTTGCCCATCATCGAGTCCTTCCTGCTTTAGTGCATCAACATTGGCCTTGTTTATTTCGCCAGGTGAAAGTGTTAGTTTCTCCGCATAGTCCAGCAAAGCCAGCTCTTTACCTTCAAATACAATCCCCGGCTTGTGTGCCAGCAATGCGGCTTCAATTTTATCAGCGCGTTCATTATCAGCAATTAAATGACGCGCATTGGCCCAATGATTAGCCAGTGAATAGGTGCAGTTATTAAGGATCGAAATATAAGTACTGATGGTTTCCTGCAACCACTCAGGCAGGGTATTGGCCGAATCATGCAGCGCAGCCTGATACAATACCACATGGCCGCGCATGGTCTGGGGTCGTAACGAATGAATGCGCATAACGTTATCCACGGTCCCGTGCGGTGTTCGTGCAAGACTCAATACTTCCAGCAACTCTTCATCGGCATCTTCATCCGGGATCATTCTTATCCATGCGGACATAGGTAAACTCCGTTAATTTCTCTCATCAGTTTTTAGTCGTTTTTCAAGCCTGCGTACACAGTAGGAAACGATTAAGATCAAAGCCAGGTACTCCAATAGTAAAATTGTATAGATTTCGAGCGGCCTGTATTCAGTTACAACCAGCTCATTGGCCTTTCTGGTCAGTTCCTGCATGCCGATGACTGAAACCAGTGAAGACATTTTCAGCATATAAACCAACTGGTTGCCGAGTGCCGGCAGAATGCGGCGGATGGCCTGTGGCAGGATTATAAACCGCATCGTGTCCAAATAGTTAAGCGAGACTGATTGGGCGGCTTCATATTGCCCTCTGTCAATGGACTGGATTCCGGCGCGGAAAATCTCGGCCTCAAAGGCACTGTCCGACAGCGCCAGCGCGATCACACCCGCCCAAAAAACGTTGATGGTTATTCCCGTCATCTGCGACATGCCATAATAGACCCATAAAATCAGTACGAGTATTGGAACGGCGCGTACAAGCTCTACATAGCCTCGATTTAGCCCACGCAAATATTTGTTAGCTGACAGGCCGGGCAGGGCAACCAGCAGTCCCACCAAAATTGATATGAAGATTGCAGTAGCAGACAACAGAATCGTATAATACAAGCCGCTAAATAAAAACTGCAGATTGGACATGCCTTTTGGGCTTGCGGGGTTCACCACATACCAGCCCCAGTCGGCTGAACAACCCGAAAGTAAAATGAACAGAAAAATGCCGATAAGATTTCTTTTCATAACCACGGCCACTAGTGCTGGAGGATTTTCTGTAAAAATTCCTGACAGCGCTTGCTTTCGGGAGTTTGGAAGAATTTTTTTGGTTCAGACATTTCTACAATCTCACCATGATCCATAAACACCATCGTATCTGCCACCTTGCGGGCAAAACCCATTTCATGGGTGACGCAAATCATCGTCATACCACCATCGGCCAGTTCAACCATCACATCAAGCACTTCATTGATCATTTCCGGGTCGAGTGCTGAGGTTGGTTCATCAAATAACATAATGCGTGGCTCCATGCAGAGTGATCGTGCTATTGCAACCCGTTGCTGCTGACCACCTGAGAGCTGTCGTGGATATTTTTCAGCCTGTTCGGGGATGCGTACACGTTGCAGATATTTCATAGCCAGATCAGTCGCCACAGAATTCGATATTTTTCGTGCGCGCACTGGACCCAATGTGAGATTTTCCAACACAGTAAGATGAGGAAACAAATTGAATTGCTGGAACACCATACCGATATTGGCGCGAATGGATTGTGTCGCTTCATTGCCATCATTCAACTCCACGCCATCGATAAAAATGGACCCTGTTTCATGTTTTTCCAAACGGTTGATGCAACGGATAAGCGTCGATTTGCCTGAACCAGACGGACCGCAAACCACAACCCGTTCACCGAGCTTTACATCCAACGAGACATTTTTAAGCGCCTGAAACTCCCCGAAGAACTTTGAAATAGCGTTGATTCTGATTATCGACTGTACATTATCTGGCGGCATAAGCTCTCCGATACGGGTTCTGTCAATTGATCATAATATTTAATCATATGCAATAAGTTTATTTTTTTGCAAGCTATAACCTTCTATGTAAAGATAACAATCCAAACAAAAACGGGGGAAATTAATGAACACTTTCAAATCAATTTTCGCAGTATTGTTGCTGGTAGTCGCCACATCACAGGTTCATGCTGCCTCAGCACTACAAGACATTCTCAACAATGGTGTATTAAAAGTCGGCACAACAGGTGACTGGAACCCCATGTCCATAAAAGACCCGGCCACCAACAGCTACAAGGGCTATGATATTGATATCATGACTGAGCTGGCCAAGGATTTGGGGGTAAAAGTAGAATTTATTGCAACGGATTGGAAAACCCTGGTCAATGGCGTTATCGCCGGTAAGTACCACATGACAGGTTCTGCCTCGATCAGCCCGGCACGGATGAAGGCAGCAGGATTTTCAGAAAGTTATATTGCTGTGGAAATTATGCCCTTTACCACCAGCGATAAACTCGACCGTTTTGATGGTTGGGATTCCATCAATAAAGCAGACGTAAAAGTTGCTGCAACCCTCGGCACAACCTTCGAAAAATTTGTTAAACAATGGTTTCCGGACTCTCAGATCAAAGCGATTGAAGCCCCGGCACTGCAACATCAGGAAGTGCTATCTGGTCGCTCAGACGTCTTTATAACCTCCAATATCGAAGGTGCGACATTGATGAAGAAATTTCCTAAAATTAAACCCGTATCGGTAGATGCACCACGCGCACCATCACCCATTGCCATGCTTTTACCGCAGGATGATCAGGTCTGGATCAACTATGTGAATAACTGGATTAAAATAAAAAAGGCTAGAGGCTTTTTTAGAGATACCGGGGCTAAATGGGGGTTGTGAGTTTGTGAGTTTGTGAGGATAAGGGGCGTTTAAGCCCCTTTTTTTGTTGCAACGTTATCAATGCCGAATACTTGTCATCCCATTCCTGACCGCCGAGTGCCTGTCAACGTCGAGTACCTTGAAGTAATGATATTGAAATTGACCCCTTTGTTGTTTAATCAATCTTTACCCCACATTCTAAAATCAAGTGCACCACTTTTTGCAGAGAATAGAAGTTGTTTCAGGTCAGAGCGGCCATTGCACAAAGTGAAGAACAGATTCCAGAGGGCCGGTTCAGAGAAAAGCACAAACTCTGTGCATCGGTTTTAGAAGCGAAACAAACGATGTTTACGGGCATCGCCTGCAAACGTTTTAAGAGCGGGTTGATGGTGATCAATGTGTTGCAGGCATAAAGGGAACGAAGGGGCCTGCCTTGACGTAGGATAAACCCGTTAGGACAGAATAAGTATCAGGAGATGTGCAGGTGGGTCTGTTTTGGCGTGGGTAAACGCATAAAATTGGCTCGAAGCGTCGAAAACCCAATTGCGCATGGCAGCTCCAGCATTACCATCCACTTTTTCATTATTTATTTAAATTTACCGGAATAAATATCGTCTAACCTAAGTCTTTATCTACAGTACATATTGTACAAACCTGACTTCAATTAGAATATCAGGACAAGACTAGTATTTTAGAGAAGGAGATTCATCATGAATAGACGTTCATTTGTTCGTTTAGGTATAGCAGGTGTCACAAGTAGTGTTTTTATCCCAAAAATGGTTCTTAGCAAATCCTCTGACAAAGAAAAAATGAGTCAGACTCTCGAAACTATCAATAATCCTATTATGGCAGGAGGTCTGTATTATACCAAAGACTCCCCTGGTCGCTGGGAGAAAAAAGCGGGCTCTCATTCGCCCATTCTTAGTAAAACTGATTCTGGTATCAATGTATTGACAGGCCATCCTATGAAAGAAGGCGATCACTGGATTATTAAGCATGTATTGCTGGATAGTGATTTTAAATTTATAGAAGAAAATATCTTTGATCCTGCGAAAGATAAAGCCGCAAAATCTGAATTTGTACTTACCGATCAAAAGGGAGTTGTTTATGCATTAAGCGTTTGTAATAAACATGATACCTGGGTGAATGTATTAGAAGTATAACGAAGATATTTAGCTTCTAACTTTATCAGTAGGTTAAATACTACTCTGTATCTCCTAATGAAAATAAGCAGAATTTTATGGTTCACTATTTAATAACACTATTCTTATTGATAAGTAGTAGTTTAGCTTTTGCTGGCGCAGATGCAGCAGCTGGAAAAGATAAAGCACTAATTTGCACGGGTTGTCACGGAACAGACGGTAATAACTCCAATTCAGACTATCCAGTGTTAGCAGGGCAAGTAGGATCTTACTTACTTAAACAGCTCAAAGATTTTAAATCGGGTGCTAGAGTTGATGACCATATGACTTCGATGGTCTTAGCGGTTGAAGAGTCAGATTTTAAAGACATTGTGGCTTATTTTTCAAGTCAGACACTCAACCAGCAACTTGATAAGAGCAAGGGTCATGAGATGAAGCTTGGCAAAAGCATCTTTACCTCTGGTATCAAAAGTAAATCCAGTCAAGCCTGTTTAAGTTGCCACGGGAGTAAAGGCTTAGGCAATAATGAGACTGCCTATCCTTCCCTAGCTTCTCAGCATGAAGAATATATCGCTAAGGCTCTAAAAGACTTCCGCGACGGAAAACGCAAAAATGATAAAGACAAGCTCATGAGAAATGTGGCATCAAAGCTTAATGATAAAGAGATTGAAGCTTTAGCTACTTATATCAGTAATCTTTGATCGAAAGAAAACAGGGAACTATGATGAAAAAACATTAACCATTTATTGGAAAAACCTGGTTACTATTTTAATTATTGTCAACATATGTTTTTGCAAAATGGGATGTGACAGCTTCAAATCCTATTGAAGTAACTTTTTACCCTGGTGACTAGATCAATAAACTACGTTTCTATCCCGTTGCATTAGAGTTTGAAAATGGCAAGCTGTATAAGTTGGTTATTAAGGATCCCAGCAAACAAAAATACTACTTTAGTGCAGAAGAATTCCCTCGTTCGGTTTTAACACATAAGATTTAAATCGATAATGCAAGCAATGATACAATGGTTGAAGTGAAAGGTATGATCAATGAAATTGAGATCAGCCCAGAAGGAATAGAGGAACGGTGGTTTGTTTCAGTAAAATCACTTAAAGGTAGCCCATTTCCCTGTTCTATTAAAGGCTACACTGAAGCGGGAATGACGTGACTATTACTATTAAACAAGTCAGTAATACTCTATGAAATCTTCATCCAAGCGTTATTTTGAACGTACCATGTTACCGCATCTATCTGCATCCTATCACTTTGCCTTGAGTATTATGGGGCATCCTCAAAATGCAGAAGATGCGGTGCAAGAAGCTTATATCAGAGCATATCGTGCGATTGATAAGTTCTCCGGAGAAAACAGCAAAGCATGGTTAATGGTTATCGTACGAAATGTCTGCATGACTCAATTGAGCCAACTTAAAGGTAGCAAGGTTGTGTATATGGATTCACAAATACTCAAACAAAAAATGCATCAATACCAAATTAAGCAAGCTATAGTGGATACAACACCAGAGTCTAATGCAATTGAATTATCGGAAATTTCGTCTAAATCGAAAAGAGTACATCATGCCATTTCTCAGCTACCCTTGGATTATCGTGAAATTATTCTGTTACGTGAATTTCAGGATTTTAACTATAATCAAATTTCAAAAATCACTTCATTACCCTTGGGCACGGTGATGTCTCGACTCTCACGTGCCCGTAGAGACTTAAGAAAAATACTGGGTTCAGCAATCACAAAGGAGAAAAATCATGGAGTGTAATGAAGTCATTACACTGTTAGACCCTTTAATTGATGGCGAGCTGACAGGAAATGATCAAACAAAATTAACTGCTCATCTTGCTAATTGTTCTAGTTGCAGAGCAGAGCTTGCCGATATGCGCAAATTACAGAATGATTTAAAAGAAGTTACTACCTATTCTGCGCCAGACTCGCTTCGAGTTAAAATACAACAGAAGATCAATGAAGAAAGTTTAGTGACTCATTCTTTTTGGTCTAACATTAAATCCCTATTTGCGCCAATTACTAACCCAATTTTCACACACACAGGAGCTGCGTTGTTCGGAGCACTTCTGGTATTTTTAATTATTCAGCAGCCTTTTAGAACAAACTCACTGCGCTCTGAAATCTTCAATTCACATATCAATTCTCTGATTGATAATAATCTAATAGCTGTGAAATCAAACGACCAACATACTGTAAAACCTTGGTTTGCTGGTAAAATTAGATTTTCACCATACGTTCCAGACCTTAAAAATCACGGGTTTGTACTTCTAGGTGGTCGAGTAGATTATTTACAAGATAAGAAAGTTGCGGTACTCATTTATTTACGAGACAAACATAAAATTAATGTATTTATCTCACCAAACACTGCCAAAAACACTGTACTGAGTGGGAAGTGGCAGTCTAATGGTTATAACCTTGTTTACTGGAGTGATGGGAGGTTTGCTTATTCCGCAATTTCTGACTTATCAGCTCACGGTTTAGAAGTTTTCTCTGCAGTGTTCGCTACGGAAACCAAAAAGCTATAATTTTATATATACTCAAGGTTGCCAGAGACCACAATCAATGTGAGGACGCGCTGGAGAACGATTGCCAAATTGGCTCATGGTATGCGGTTTTAATTTGCTTCATAGTTTGCTTATTTTTCTATTGCGCGTTGATACGCAGGCGTTGTTTCAATCGCTTGATCCAAAGGGTCGGTGGTCTGACCCCTGGGCTTCACTATTAATCCAGGCACTTAGGCGATTTTTTTCATCAATAAATGCAAAGTCAATGCGTATAGCCCTGATTTCACCTGGCGAGGATTCATCCACATAGGTAGAGTCTTCATCTTCGACGTGCCCCATCACGACCCAATCCAAATTGAAATTTGTATGTAAAGATTTTCATTAATCTAATACGGTTACTGGATTTGTGGTGAAAGCCTGTTATTTATGAAGGAAGTCGGACACTGCCGTATTTGCTCTCAGCCCAACGAGCCAGACGTAAAACCGGATAACAATAGGCGAAGTAGAGTAGTGCCGTCATGCCATAGATAACCATCAGTTCCCTGGGATGGCGTTGGGTGGCGTGTTCGCCCGCACGCACCAATTCAGCAATACCAATAACCGAGACGATAGAAGTGCCTTTGATGATCATAACGTATATACCGCCCATCGGCGGGATCATTAACTTAACGGCTTGTGGCAGTACTACATGCCACATGGCTTGTATTGCAGTCATCCCGGTTGCACGGGCCGCCTCACTCTGACCACGGGGTACCGCTTCGATAGCACTACGAATAATTTCAGCGACATAAGTTGAAGTGTACAAACTGAGCGCGATAACAGCCGCGGTATAAGCCTCAAACTGCAACCAGGCAACGCCGGTGGCTGGCAGCATAAAATAGATAAAGTAAAGATGAATAAGAAATGGCGTACCGCGTAACGTGTGGATATAAATTCCCAGAGGATAGGTAATCAGCCTGGAGTCCAAAGTTCTTAACATGCCCACTACAGCCCCGAGCAGACTGCCGAAGAAAATGGTGAGTAAGGAGATTTGAAACGTTACCCACAAGCCCTCCAGCAGAAAAGGCAGGGTGGACTTTATCACATCATACATATCGCTACTCTAAGTTGCTGTTCCGCCTAGGCGGCGTTGTGCATAGTTTGTCACCTGAAGCATAACACCGTAAATTATCAGGTAGCAGGCGGCTACAGTTAAAAATCCTTCATTTGGCATTAAGCGTTCATTAAGGACAATCAAGCCGGCACCGAACAATTCGAACACACCGATGAAGCTGACCAGGGAGCTATCTTTGATAAGAACAGCGGTCTGGCCTAATAAGGGTGGTGCAACACGGGCGAAAGCTTGAGGTAAAACGACATAGCGCATGCGTTGCAAATAAGTCATGCCGACAGATTGTGCACCCTCAATTTGTCCTTTTGAAATAGATTCTATACCTGCGCGAATAATTTCACTCATAAAAGCCCCGGCATTGAGGCCCAGCGCAATGATACCTCCCTCAAGTTCATCCAGGCGCCGATCCAGTAGGGGTAAGGCAGGTAAAGTAAAATAGATAAGGTAGATCTGGATTAGCAGAGGTGTCGAACGGATCGATTGTACATAGCCCGCAGCAATTCGCCATAATACAGGGTTGTCCGACATTCTCATAATGGCGACGAGGGTGCCGATTATAAGCGCGATTATCAGGGCAATCAGTGAGATCCCCGCTGTTGATCCCAGACCATGAGCAAATTCCGGCAGGTACTGAGCAACTACCCGGTAGTTATAGAAGTCAAGGATCCAGTCCATCTAGTACTTCATCCTCCACTGAATAATCAAGGGCGCTGGAAATTATCAGAACCCTCAATATTATATTATTGTTTCTGAATAATTTGTTTAGTGATCATTCTTCCAGTTAGGCCCGCGCATCCAATAATCAGCCAGTTTTTCCAGACGGCCATCGTTGCGGATCAACATAAAGTAATTGTCCATCCAGCGTAGCAAGTGAGTTTCATCGGGGCGGGTAGCAAAGCTCAAAGGCCAGCGTTTTGGAGCACCCTCAAGAATTTTAAACTCCGGATACTCAATCATATAACCAGCGGCTGAGGCGAAATCATTAATGCCAGCATCTGTTCGGTCAGCGGCAACTGCCTGTGCCACCGCAGCGCCGCCGCCAGCAAATTCTTTGATAGTTGAGTCAGGGCATTTCTTTTTCAGCAGACCAACGTTACTACTGCCTTGTACTACGCCAATTGAAACATCTGCCTTACAGGCATCCTGCCATGTTGTGAATGATTGGCTTTTCTTTGAGTAAAGTACGACATCGCTATACAGGTATGGCTCAGTGAAGCTCAATACCAGTGTTCGTTTGGCATTAGGTGTCATGTCTGCAGCCAGAAAGTCCGCCTTGCCTGAGTTGACCGCAGGGATCAGCCCCTTCCAATCATAGTCGAGTAGCTTAAGCTCTACTCCCATGTCTTCTGCCATCATCTTAACAACTTCAATTGCAAAGCCTGTACGAGCTCCGTTTTTATCGACAAAACTTACAGGTGGACCTTGAGTCTGCACAGCAACTCGCAGCTCACCTCGTTTGACGATATCTTTTAGTATGTCAGCTGATGCGAATTGGGCGAACATACTCAGCCCTAGCATGCATGCAGCTAACCTTAACAGTTTGCGAAATTTGTTCATGCTCCCCATCTCCTCTTAATTATTTGTCAGTTGTTTGGGTTTTTCTGATATATATCTTGTATTTTTTAGTTGAGTATATACCAGATAAATCTCTTGGTCTATACCAGAAAACATGGACAAACTAAATGATCTGACTGAGAAATAATTGCGTTCTTTCATGCTGTGGGTTGTCAAAGACTTCTTCTGGCGTGCCTTCCTCGATAATTTCACCACCATCCATAAATGTCACACGATCGGCTGCCTCACGGGCAAAACCCATTTCGTGAGTGACAACCACCATTGTTGTACCATCAGCCGCCAGTTCTTTCATCAGATCGAGCACGCCACCCACGGTTTCAGGGTCAAGTGCTGATGTTGCTTCATCAAATAGCATCACTTTTGGTGTCATTGCCAATGAGCGGGCTATGGCTACGCGTTGCTGTTGTCCACCGGATAATTCGCTCGGATAGTTGTCCCCTCTATCTGCTATCCCGACCCGTTCGAGTAGTTTGCGGCCCATGTCTTCAGCTGCTGACTTTGACCGTTTAAGCACAACCATCTGCGGCATGGTAATATTTTCCATCGCTGTTTTGTGCTGAAAAAGATTGAAATGCTGGAATACCATACCCACATCCTGGCGCAGCTTGTCGTGGTTGGTTTTGGGATCGGTCAGCTCAATGCCATCAATAGTGATGGAGCCGCTATCGATGGGTTGCAATCCATTGAGAGCCCGAAGAAATGTGCTCTTTCCGGAACCACTTGGTCCTATGACAACCAAGACTTCTCCCTTATCAACGTGGTTTGTGACATGGCGAAGGGCATGAATAGGCGCACGACCGGGGATTTTAAAGGTTTTACTAATGTCCTTCACCTCAATGACAGGCACCTGCTTTAGAACTTGATTTGGCATCTTGAGCGTCCGCTTAAATTTTATTCCTGTTTGTTTGCTGTTTGTTCCTGGTTTCCTGCAGCCGAGACGCAGATATCGATGGCGTCGTGTCGCCAAAATTCCTGATCTAGCTCAACCACTTCGTTATATTGATCAAGTATGGCTCTTGATAAATAAAGACTGGGTGTTCCGACGGCAACACCGAGGGCTTTGGCGGGTACTTCAGGTAATGCAGTGGGTCGCATATTGATTTGTGTCCGGTGTTCGATAATGCCAAATTTTTTAGCCATCAAATCAGTCATGGATTGATCGAGCTGGAAATCAAGCAGGCCAGGACAGCGTTTGGCTTTAACATGAATTTGCTCCACCAGCACCGCCCTTTCATCGACGGTTCGCAGGCGGTTAATAACAAAAACCGGGTCACCAACGCCACAAGCTAAAAGCCTGCTTAGCCACTTCGGTGCTGAAATCTGTTGTTTGGCCAATATCTTTGTACCAGCAACACGCCCCTGCCTGGAAACACTCTCAGTAAAGCTGGTGTTTGCGGTCGGGTCATAACAAACTCGCGGTGGTGAGACAAACCATCCCCTGCGTTCTTCACGAAAAATAAGGCCTTCAGCTTCCATTCTGCCCAATGCCTGACGAACAGTAACCCGAGTAATTGAAAACTCATCGGATAATGTTCGTTCAGGAGGAAACTTACTGCCCGCAGGCATAGATCCGGCTTCAATCAGTGCGGCGAAATGATCTCTGAATCGCATATAGTAGGGGATTTTGCGATCCCAGGATTCTCGATTTTGCCTAGCTATTGACCAGTGAATCGTTTGTGGTATAGTCCAAGTATCACTCATGCATCAACTCTACGATTAACCGCGACACATGTCAATTAAGACGACCAGGAATGCTCTGACGGAAAATACAGGGCAAAGCGTTTAGAGTGACGGCTAAGCTTGTGATAATGTGATGACCCCTTATGCACTGACGCTAATCGGAAATGCCAAATCAGCCCCCCTGGAAACCGATCAGATAGAACAGGTTTGTCAGCGTTTGAATCTGCGAGGTGAGACTCGTCGCTGGTTAGCGAAAAACGAGGCCTGTGATCTATTATTTACTACCCGCCTTAGCGCGAAAATTATCACTAAAATAGCCAGAGATGTATTAATTGGGTTTTCTATTGATGCAGTTTGTACGCCGACAAAGGGGCGACGCAAAAAACTGCTTATTTCTGATATGGATTCCACAATCATTAACCAGGAATGTATTGACGAGCTGGCTGATGCGATGGGGATAGGTACGCAGATCCGTGAAATTACCGCCTCTGTGGTGCAAGGAAATATCAGCTTTTCCGAAGCACTGCGCAAACGTTTGAAATTAATGAAGGGAATGAAAAATACGCTGCTTGAAAGCGTTTATGAGCAACGCATCACACTGACAAAAGGTGCACTCGCACTAGTTCAAACAATGCGTTATCACGGCGCATATTGTATTCTGGTTTCCGGGGGATTCACTTATTTTACAAGCCGTATTGCAGCCCGATCAGGTTTTCATGAGCATCAGGGTAACGAGCTGATTTTTAAGGATGAGAAATTGACAGGAGAGGTTATGCAGCCAATTCTAGGCAAATCTGCCAAGCTACGCACACTGCTGACTGTATGCGATGAAAAAGGTTTTAACCCGTCTGATGTGCTGGCTGTTGGAGATGGCGCGAATGATAGTAAAATGATCCGGGCGGCCGGGTTGGGTGTCGCTTTCCATGACGCAGGTAGTTTGAGAAGACAGGCTAATGCCTGCATCGAATATGGCGATCTGACCGCGCTATTATATATTCAGGGATATAGAAAATCAGAATTTGTGTTGACGTGAATTTTGCTTAAGAGTAAATAAATCAGAAAGGATAATGAAAAAAAGCATAACTCACATTCTATATAGCACCAACAAGTAACAAGTTAGACTATTGGCAGGGCTGCAGTAGCGTTAGTTACCCGGCCCTGCTTTTCAAAATGACTGCAGTAAAGACATGGGTAAGAGGGTATTTAATATTTCTGACACACGGGACAGTAATAACTTGCCCTTTGCCCAATAGTTTTCATTTTAATAAGTGACTGACATATGTAACAGGCTTGGCTTTTTCGCCCATAAACCTGTAGTGATTGGGCAAAATATCCAGGATTTCCATCGCTGTTAACAAAATCTTTCAGTGTGGTTCCGCCTTGCTTAATCGCCGCAGTTAATACTTGTTTGATTGCTATCGTCAAGCGCTTGTATTGTTCCCGACTGACTCTTCCTGCTGCGCGACCGGGTCGTATCCCCGCGTGAAATAGAGATTCACTGGCATAAATATTACCCACGCCAACCACTACATGATTGTCCATTAGCAGGTTTTTCACCGCTGTTTTTCGATTTTTTGCAGCAGTAACCAGATGCTCAAAATCAAAGTCTGTTCCCAGCGGCTCGGGTCCGAGTTTGCTTAATAACGGATGTGTGAAAATATCGTCTTCCCACCATAAGACACAGCCAAAGCGCCTTGGATCATTGAATCGCAGCACGTGTTTGTTGGCCAGTATAAATTCGACATGGTCATGCTTTCGCCGTATAGAGTTGGTTTCACAGATACGCAAACTGCCTGACATGCCCAGGTGGATGATGGCTGTGCCACTGCGACAGCCGATCAGTAAGTATTTACCGCGACGCCGAACGTGGGTGATTTTCTTTCGGCACAGATTGTTCAGACTGGATGGAATCGGCCAGCGAAGTCGACTGTTATGGATGTTAATTGCCAGTACGCTATGGTCCTTTAGAAACAGTTCTATTCCCTTTCTGGTGGTTTCAACTTCAGGTAGCTCTGGCACTATTTTAGTTGTAACGAGGAAAACTGTTTATCGGTGATTATCAATGCATAGTCGGCATCATGAGGGTGGATTACCGCAAGCTCTGGTAAACTGAAAATATCAAGCATTGTTGTGTTCCCGTGGGTCAGTCGAAATGTTACTTCCAGTTTATCCAATGGATTTAATTTTTCAATATTCGCGAGCGGCCAGGGTAATATTTCTTTCGCCTCTTGCTTTAACCAGGCAGCCACTACCGCTTCAGCATTTGCGTTAGACATTTCATCAGACAGCCATTGTTTGCGTTCTTTTTTGAGTTTATATCTATTGCTTTCAATTGCGATCAATCCAGCCGGGGCAAGTTGCATTTGCGCCACTGCTTCGACACCCTTGTTAATAAGTGGGAATACAATATCGGAGACAAGCGCAATTTTATCATTATGTTGCAGGTATCTTCTTGAACTGTCGGGGTCTTTATCGCCAAAGTAAAATATCTGTTCATTTAGTGTCAGTGTGGCATTGGGTGGTTGTAATCCAAGGCTGCCTAAATTTAGTTCACTCTTTGCATAAATTGTGTTTTTTGGCAGCGACAGAATTGCTAAAATTACATTAATACGGGTTGCATCGGCCTTACGGTTTAATGGAGATGTCAGATACCAGCTATTATCTTTTTTTTCTAATAGCACTGTTTTTCTGCCAACGCTATCAAACCTGATCGATTCAATCGAATGGCGATCCAATGATGAAAAAACAGGCTTGTCCGTGGGCTTGAGAAGCTGCGTTGCCAGCAACAGAAGCAGAAATATTACTGACAACACAAGTATTAGAGTGAGTTTTTTTTGTTTAACACCTTGGGCCATTGTTATTTCTCAGCCCTTTTTTTGCCAGTGCCAGACAAAAAATGCAAATCCGAATAATGTCAACGGAATAACAATCAGATATAAAAATGCCAATGATAGCACTGTCGTATTGGAGATATTGATCTGTTTGTCAAAAGCGGGTGCGGCCACAAATTCCAGCATATTGTCATCTAGACTCAGCCAGTTAAACAGTCGCTGCGCAAACGCTTGATTGCCACCGTTGCCTAACCAGGTGTTGGCCATAAAGTCGGCGTCACCGATCACTGCAATTCGTTGTTTGCGTGTCCCCCGGTCACGATTAATTGTTACTCCAAGAATGATCGGGCCACGCGTCTCGCTGCTATTTTCGTTAAACTCGACCTGTCCTTCTATATCATCCGTCTCGGTCCAGCTGTTGTCACTGGTTTTCAGTAGTGGGCGGATGGTTCGATCCTGCATAGGCAATACGTTTAATCCGGCGGCCTCAGGGAATAGGGTAATGCTGGAGAATTCTGTAGTTAAGGGGTTGGGTGGATAATTATTGATGACTACGAAAGTCGGTGAATCCACGTTAAAAAGACGGCTGTTTGCCTCGACAACTTTGCCAGCAAGTTTATCAACCCCCAGTTCAATTTCCAGTGGCTTCAGACCCAGATTGATGTTGCCGGGTTCACGTAACCAGAGCAAATTACCGCCCTGACTCAGGTAGTTAAGAATACTTGCAACCTCACCTGGAAAGTAGCTGTCAATCGGGGCGGCTATAACCAGCAGGTCTGTGAGTTCAGGTATGCTGGGCTGGGTAACCAAGCTAATCTTATCAAAGGTATATCCGATATTGGACAATTTTGCGACAGCTTCAAAATAATCACCATTGCCTTTACCTTTTGCTTGCCTTTCCTGGTGCCCGGTAATAAACAATACACTGCGTTTGGCTGGCCTTGCCAGATGTTGTAATGCGTTGCTCAGTGACCGCTCTGTAAGGTTGCGGATTCGTTGTTGCCTGTCATTGTAGTAGAGAATGATTTCGCCACCGGCGTGTGCTTTAAGTTCTTTAACCCGCCCAGGGTTTGTTTCCGGGTTTAAAAATTCAAGTTGGAGGTTCTTTTTTTCTAGCTGAAACTTTTCGAAAATTGATCGAATCGCTTCTCTTTGGGCTTTTGCCGGTCCTATCACCGCTACGGCTTTGACTGGACCATCGAGCAGAGAGACTACGGCTTTGCTGGTTTTGTTTAAAGAATGACGCGCCCCTGCTGTCCAATCCCATTGCTTGTAATAGTGGTGACTGTACCATCCAATAACGATACATATTCCTGCCAGCAGCAGCGATATAAGTAGATTTTGCCAACGCACAATGCTGGATTTTTGCACTATCATATTTCCTTAAATCGCAATGCATCGAGTCTGAGGGTGGTGAGTGAGAGAAACAGAGTTATGATCAAAGCATAATAAATCAGGTCACGGGAATCGAGCAAGCCCCTGAAGAAGCTATTCAAATGTCGAGGCAAAGACAGGTTGTGCAATATTTGTGATAATGACTCACTTGAATAACTGCCAGTGCCGAGCATCCAGAGAAAAAACAGTGCTGCAAAGGCGCTAAAAGCGGCAATGATCGGTTGTGCGGTGAGCGATGAAAAGTAGAGGCTGATAGCTGTGCAAGCGGCACTAAATAAAATCAACCCCATAAATGCTGCGATCAGGCTGCCTAAATCCAGGGCAGTAAAGAGAATTAAACTTAAAGGCATAAGAAAAGCCAATGTCAGTAAAAGCAATTGCAAACTGAAAACACCTGCAAATTTTCCAAGTACTATTGAGGCAGTAGTAATTGGTGCCGCCCGCAAAAGAATTATGGAGCCAGAGCGACTTTCTTCAGCCAGGGTGCGCATGCTTAGAAGTGGGCTGATCAGCAGCATGATAATCGCAGCCGGGGCCATATATTGGTTAACAATGAAAGCGCTTACTCCAGAAGCTGATTCTCGTAACGCCAGTTTAGGTTGTAATGCCAGATATTGTTCCAAGGCTGATAAAAATAGCCAGGCAAATATAATTTGCATGAGTCCTGCGATAATCCAGGCCAGAGGCGAGCGAAATAAGAGGCGTAATTCCTGTGCGGCTATGGTGCGTATCATCGTGCGGCTGTAGTGGTCACATCCTGACCAACGGTTAATGAAGCAAAGCGTTCTTCAAGGTAATTGCGTGCAGCTGTAAACTCAAGAACCTGCCAGCCCTGTTGGTGGATTTCTTCAATAATTCGATCAAGATCGGGTTTCTCAACGCTAATATGCCAACCTTGATTATCCAATAACTCAGCTGAACGAATACAGCTCAGAGACGACAGCTCACTGGTACACAAATGCTGCTTTAGTCTGAGAAAATATCGATCAATGGTTCCGTCACGACTACTGATAAGTTGTTCTTCGTGTATCAGTCTGCCGTGGTGAATAATGGCAACACGATCACATATGGCGGTCACCTCTGGTAAAATATGACTGGATAGAATCACTCCACAATGCGCTGCAAGGCTTTTAATAAGATGGCGTATTTCCATTAATTGAATTGGGTCCAGACCACTGCTGGGTTCATCCAGGATTAGAAGCTGTGGACTGTGAATCAGTGCCTGGGCAATGCCAACCCGTTGTTTGAAGCCTTTAGACAAGTTAGCAATAATTCGATCAGATACTTCCTCCAGATGACAAAGGTTAATCGCCCGTTCCAGCGCGCCCGGGTGTTTTGCTTTGCTAATCCGATGTAGTCGAGCGCTATATGCAAGATACTGGTGCACGGTTAACTCTGGATATAACGGTGGATTGGCAGGCAAATAGCCCAGATTTGATTTTGCCTGCATAGGGAACTGCTCAATATCATGTCCTGCAATACTCACCCAGCCAGATTCTGGTGCCAGTACGCCGCTGAGCATTTCCAGGGTGGTGGATTTCCCCGCACCGTTTAATCCCAATAGTCCTAATACTTCACCCTTTTGTAGTGACAATGAGAGATTATCAACCGCGAGTATCTTGCCGTAATGGCGCGTCAAACTTTCCGCTTGAAGCAGGCGCGTGGATGCAAACATTTTTTGATCGATTGAATGAATAAAATGGGGTTATCTGAATTATAGAACAGGAGCGATAGGTAACCAGCCCGTGGCTAAGCGTTTCGGATTAAGTTTAGGACAGAAACGAATACATATTCGATGAATAAGCCGGCAACAAAAACCCGGCACGAAACCGGGTTGAATGTGTATTTCCAAAAGTCAGGATTATTTTATCTTGACTTCTTTGTACATGATATGTTTGCGAATAACAGGGTCGTATTTTTTGATTTCCATCTTTCCCTGCATTGTGCGTTTATTTTTGGTGGTGGTGTAATAGTGACCCGTTCCAGCAGATGATACTAATTTGATTTTATCACGCATATATTTCTCCGTTAGACCTTTTCGCCACGTTTACGCATTTCGGCGAGAACCTGCTCGATGCCTTTTTTGTCGATGATACGCATGCCGTTAGAGGAGACACGAAGCGATATAAAGCGTTTTTCGCTCTCAACCCAAAATCGATGAGCGTGCAGATTTGGCAAGAAACGGCGACGAGTCTTGTTGTGTGCGTGCGATACATTGTTACCGCTCATTGGGCGCTTACCCGTAACCTGACATACTCTGGACATCTGATAATCCTATAACTACACAAGCAAAAAGCTGAATCGGCGGATTCTACGCAATACACCTTGTTTTTTCAAGAGGCATAAAAAATTATGTACAGAATCGCGTTGCGGGTGATTACGTCATTGTTACAAGGTTTCTTGCAATTACCCTGATCCACCAGTAAGGTTCCAGGCCCTCCACCTTAAGTATTGAACAGGCCAAGATGGACACGATATTTATCACCGGACTAAAAGCTGACACGATTATTGGCATTTATGATTGGGAGAAGAAAAACAAACAACCCATCCGTATCGATCTGGAGCTGGCAACTGACATTCGAAAAGCAGCTGCCAGCGATAATATTGACGATACCCTGAATTATAAAACAATTACTAAACGTCTGGTGTCCTATATTGAACAAAGCCGGTATGAATTAGTGGAAACGCTGGCTGAATCATTGGCCGCACTTGTTATTGATGAATTTGCCGTGCAACGGGTCAAATTAACATTACATAAGTCAGGTGCTTTAAGTGATGCAGACGATGTGGGGATTATTATTAGCCGTGACAATAATAGATAAGTCAGATTTGAGATATGGTAAAAGCGTATATTAGTATTGGCAGTAACCTTACACCTATAAGCAACGTACGGGCAAGTATCTCAGCATTGGGTAAGGTGTTTGGCACACTGGAAGTATCGCCAGTCTATCAATCAGCGGCGTTGGGTTTTGAGGGAGCGGATTTTCTTAATCTGGTTGTTGCGCTTGAGACAGACAAGTCTGCTGATGAGGTGATTAGTGTGTTACTTGATATTGAAACTCAACTTGGACGGGACCGTAGCGGACCTAAATTTTCTGACCGCACAATGGATCTGGATTTATTGATCTACGGCAATGAAGCTATTTTCAACGATAATACTGAAATCCCTCGCCCTGAAATTGAAGAATATGCACATGTTTTGGTGCCTTTGGTGGATCTTGCCGCTGAGCAGAAACACCCACTTAGTGGGCGCACCTATCTTGAAATGCTTACGGACATGCAATCTCGTGATCCTGCCCAGGTATTTGCTTTGCGAATTATGGAACTGAGCCTGTAAACAAGCATTTGAGAGAAACGTAGCGATAATCTGCTAAGGCGAGCGTCCGCCATCAACAGTTAATACCTGGCCGGTAATATATTCACTATCCTTACTCACCAAAAAAAGCAGAGTCCTGGCTAAATCTTCTGGGTTACCTTGTCTTTGCAGAGCGATGTCGCGCATAATTTTCTGCTTTTCGTCATCGTTTAAAGATGCCGCCCCATCAGGCCACAGTATTGATCCCGGTGCTATGGCGTTGACTCGCACTTGTGGTGCCAGCTCTTTCGCCAGTGACCGTGTCAGCATAATGAGTCCCGCCTTGGCTGAGCAATATACGGGGTGGGTCTGTAGGGGATTTTGGCCGTGAATATCAACCATGTTAATGATCACACCTTGAGATGATTTTAACCACGGAGCAGCTGCCTGAGATAGAAAAAATGGCGCTTTGAGATTGCTGCCAATCAAATCGTTCCACTGCGATTCAGTTGTTAGAGCAACAGGCGTGGGATAAAAGCTCGACGCATTGTTGACCAGTATATCAAGCTTGCCCCATCTTTCAGCTGCCTCTGTAATTAATCGCTTGCAATTATTGACAGCACATAGATCTGCCTGCAAAACAGTGGACGAGTTTTCACGTGTACTCTCAAGTTCTTCACTCAGTTTATCCGCTGATTCTCTGGAATTCCTATAGTGAATAATAACCGAGGCACCCGCGTTATGCAGATGGCGTATAAAGCAGGCGCCGATACGTTTGGCAGAGCCTGTTACAAGCGCTGCCTTACCGGCAAGAGGTGGATTGTTATTAGCCATATTTTGTCTTGTGATTATATATTTCAGCTATTTCAAAAATTTCAGTGGGTTACAAACACACACATTGCTAACCGACACTTCTAGCGATAGGTACTTTTGCTTACTACAGTGATTTTTATAAATAACTAAGTGATTGATACGTTAACGATGCATTCTCGCACATGAACGGTATAATCTAGCGTTTTTTCATAATTTGATTAATTCCATGCAGTCCACATCCACAAGCCTGCCCAAACCAGAAGAAGAAGCGCTGGCACACAGTAACCAGGTGCAAGCGCACATTGCAAAAATTATTTCACAGCAGGGCAGTGTGCCATTTTCCAGATTTATGCAAGAAGCACTCTATGCACCGGGTCTCGGTTACTACGCGGCAGGCTTACAAAAATTCGGCATAGAAGGTGACTTTATTACTGCACCTGAAATCTCATCGTTGTTTGCAAAATGTATTGCCACACAAGCGGCGCAAGTGCTTAAAGCCTGCAACGGTGATTTGCTGGAATTGGGTGGTGGCAGTGGTGTGCTGGCGGCCGACCTCATTGAATCTTTGATACAACAGGATTGCGAGCCGAACTATTATTATATTCTGGAACCAAGTGCAGATCTGCAGTTACGACAAAAATCATTATTGTCGGCGCGCCTGCCAGATTGGCGTGGCCGGATTAAGTGGCTGGACAAACTACCCCAACGCTTTACGGGGCTTATCGTTGCCAATGAGGTGATGGACGCATTTCCTGTCGAAAAATTCATTATTGTGCAGCAGGAAGTACAGCAGCTAACTGTCGTCAATAAGGAAGATTCATTTGCTTTCAAGGCAGCTGATCCGACTCCCGAGCTGTCTAACTTTATCCATGAAATCAAAGACTATTGTGGGCATGGGTTTGCAGAGGGGTATCAGTCTGAGGTCAATCTGAATTTAAAACCCTGGATAAAGGCGCTGGCAGAAACACTGAAAACAGGTGCGATTGTGCTGCTTGACTATGGATATCCTCGTACAGAATATTATTTACCAGAGCGGGATCAGGGCACCTTACGTTGTTATTATCGACACAGAATGCACGATAATCCATTTCTCTATCCGGGATTACAAGACATAACCAGTCATGTTGATTTTTCAGCATTAGTTTCTGCCGCAATTGATGCGGATCTTGAATTGCAGGGCTTTACCACTCAGGCACAGTTTTTGTTGGCAACGGGATTATTAGAACATGCTCAGCGTCTGGGTAAGACAGCAATAATAGAGCGCAGCAAACTTTCTCGTGAAATTCAGCGACTAACATTACCCGCCGCTATGGGTGAGAGTTTTTCTGTTATAGGCTTTAGCCGGGGTATGGATGATGTATTGCAAGGTTTTACCGGGCAGGACCTGACTCATCGATTATGAGAGTCATACAGCTTTGGCGTGTTGATAGTAAAGCGTTTTATATAAGCTGATTTTATCTGTCCGTTATTTCTTCTGAGAATTGTTATTAACTTAAGATATTTAGAATATGGATCTATTACACGTAATCTGGCTGGCCATGTTACAAGGCTTGACAGAATTTTTACCCATCTCCAGCTCGGCGCATCTTATTCTCACACCGCAATTGCTGGACTGGGAAGATCAGGGCATTATTTTTGATGTTGCGGTACATCTTGGAACACTTATCGCAGTGGTTGCCTACTTTCGTCATCATATAACAGCCATGTTTATCGCCTGGATCGATTCACTACGAGGTCGGGGCATGAGTCAGTCGGCTTTAATTGCCTGGGGAATTCTGCTCGCAACAATTCCAGCCGGGCTTGCCGGTTTGTTCCTCAAAGATTTTATTCAAACTGAATTACGATCACCAATAGTGATTGCATGGGCTTCCATATTCTTTGGGATTGTGCTTTTTTTGGCTGATAAAATAGGTATACAAAAACGCGCAGACAGTAGCCTGGGCTGGAAAGACTTTATTCTGATTGGTCTCGCTCAGGCACTGGCTTTGATTCCAGGAACCTCTCGATCCGGTATTACCATGACAGCCGGATTAATGCTTGGATTAAAAAGAGACGCAGCAGCACGGTTCTCCTTTTTACTGTCTATTCCCATAATCGTGGCCTCGGGCTTGGGTGTAGTTAAAGATATGGCACAATCCCAAGAGAGCGTTGACTATACAGCTCTGGGCCTTGGAACCCTGGTTGCCGGGGTCAGCGCATTTATATGCATACACTACTTTCTTGTTTTTATTCAGAAAATTGGCATGTTACCGTTTGTTATTTATCGTCTGTTGCTGGGTATTATTTTACTGATTTTGTTTGCCTGATAAGTTGCATAGAACGCTCTTCATTAAGCACGATAAACAGTTGATAATATTAAGCTCGCTACGGCGATGGCACTTTAACCGACAGCTCCTTGCCTCCAAGCTTATGCACCAGATCATTGGCTCTAATAGTGATAATTTTCACAGACGGGGGAATTTCAAGGGTCAAGCTGCGAGTAAAGGGCTGCTCAGTTTCATGTGGATGGGCGAGCACTCGTGACCCCAATAGATTGCCTTGTTCATCCATCACATCCCAGCGATTGGCATAATGCTCCCATCCGCTATCAGCGTGCAGAACCGTGACATCCAATCTGTAATTATTATGACCTGTGGCTTGAATGGTAACGTTATTCACATCCGCTTTGTCAGCGAATGCACAGACGCTGATTGATGCTATCAGGGCCAAGAACTGAGTTGCTATCGATTTTCGCTTCAAGGTAGAATTCCTCGTGAGTAAGGGAAGTTCATATATCCGTTTACAATAGGGGGTGTTCGCTAAGCCGAGCTATCTTGTTCAGAGAGCACCCCAGGTTATCTTCACATTAACAAGCCTTCCAGGGCAACATAATTATCAGCAAGCAGGTCATCAATGGTTACACAATCAAAAATTTCTCCAGTACTGCAGTTTGTGCTGCTAATAGCACCTATCGTCCTTAGCAGCTTCTTTTTCATCTATGCGGTCGTTGGATTAATTATTGATGGGCGGGATAAGGTGCAATGGGCAGTTGAGGCATGGGATGTGTCACTTATGACAGCGGCCATGATTATTGGTTTTAGCGTGTTGGTATTAATACTTGTTGTGGTCAGGAAACTGGGGTTAAAAAATATTCTGACACTATCGAGCATTTTCCATATCACCCTGGCCATTTGTCTAATGGTGCTGGTTGCCGTAATCTTATAGTTTTATACTGTCTTTGCCTATATCGAAACTATTGGCAAGGAAGTTGTCTATTTATTACATTTTGAACGTTAGAAAGCGCAATCAGACATGGGCGAGGCATACAATAATAACTGGTTTTCAATTGCACACCTGCGTTGGGCGCGATTGTGGCTGTTAGTGGGCTGTCTTTTAATAGCTGCTATATTCTACCTTTCGCTGTCATCCATTCGTATGCCGATTCCGCAGTTTAACAATATTGACAAATTCATGCATTTCATGGCCTATCTGGCATTGATGGGTTGGTTTGTACAGCTTTTTCATCATCGCTATGGAAGATTGTTTGTTGCGCTGGGATTTATTGCTATGGGAGTATGCATTGAATTTCTACAGGCATTGAATCCAATTCGCCACTTTGATGTATTGGATATGTTAGCCAATACCATTGGCGTGACATTGGCCTGGCTGGCCGGTTTTACCTGGATGGAAACTATCCTGATTTGCCTGGAAAAATATTGGATCCGATTTTTCTCAAGAGACATGGCGGTTTAGAGCGCACCTTTTATCTGTTTGATGATTAATCAGCATTAAGAAGATGGCTGCAGTGGTGAATTCGATTTTTTCCATGCAAGCAGTGCTTCGCATCGAGCTTGTTGCAGACGATTGTTAATCGCTATTCCGCTGCCGCCTTTTGCAGCGATCTCTCCTGCATTAACCAATGCAACAGCACGTAATGCTCCGCGAAAGTAATCGGCTTGCGGGTAGGGCTTGTCGGCAAAGTTTTTACGCCCTCGGGCATCGGCCTCGCAGCCAAGCAGAAAGCCTTCAAAGCGCTCTGGTCGGCGCAGTGCGTCCAGGCGGTTTAGTGTTTTAAGTAACGTTTTTGGTTTTAGCTCAAAAGCTTTGTGACAATGTGTGTGATATTTGGCCAGCAATACGGCGAGTTCTTTAAACTCGTTTGGAACCTTGTAACGATTACACAGCTCCAGAGTGAGTTTAGCACCCCTCTCTTCGTGCCCATAATGGCTGGGTAGTACATCTTCCGGGGTCAGACCTTTGCCCAGATCATGGCAAATAGAGGCAAATCTAACACGTGCATCAGAGGATAATAGGCAGGCTTGGTCGAGTACCATGAGTGTATGCAAGCCCGTATCAATTTCTGGATGGAACTCTGCTTTTTGCGGTACACCAAATAAGCGATCCAGTTCCGGGAACAAGACCTTCAATGCGCCACAATCGCGCAACACCTCGAAAAATCTGCGTGGATGGCTTGTGTTCAATGCCTTCGATAGCTCCTGCCATACACGCTCCGGTACTAATGCGTCAATTTCTCCGGAATTTATCATCGAACGCATGAGGTTCAATGTATCGTCAGCCACTGTGAAACCAAATGAATGGAAACGAGCGGCAAATCGGGCAATGCGTAATATCCGTACTGGATCTTCTGCAAAAGCAGGGGATACATGCCTTAGAATGCGTTTATCCAGATCGGCTTTGCCGGCAAACGGATCAGTTAGCCGATTTTTATCATCCATCGCAATCGCGTTGATTGTCAGATCACGACGTTGCAGATCTTCTTCCAGGGTTACCGTGTGGGAAGTGTTTAACTCAAAACCATGGTAACCACGGGCGGTTTTACGTTCGGTACGGGCCAACGCATATTCCTCGTTGGAATCAGGGTGCAAAAATACCGGAAAGTCTTTTCCAACTTGAACAAATCCCTTGGATAGAAGCTCGTTCTGGCTGGAGCCGACAACAACCCAATCTCGCTCAGATACCTGCAAATTTAATAATGTGTCGCGCACGGCGCCACCGACAAGATATATCTTCATAATTTGATCTTAGACATAACTTTGTGAAAAAGCACCTATTCTATAAAAGTATGCAAATTTTGACCTTGGATATTGCTTATAATTTCTTAATCAGCTGCACTTACCATGAAGCACAACAGGAAAGACAACTTTTGGCAGGTAAATTAAACACAAGATTGGGCCTCTGCATTGATCCGGTTTTTTCGGCAAAAAGGCTGCAGCTTACAGTGGCGTTAAAACTATCTGTAGTTCTCACCCTGATTGCCTTCATTGGCAGCGGATGCAGCTCACTGGCCTATTACTCACAAGCAGTAACCGGACATTTAAAACTCATGAACGCCCGGGTAGATGTTGCAAAGTTACTGGAGTCGTCAGAGGTGGAACCACAATTAAAAGCGCAGCTGCGTCTTGCATTGCGGCTGCGTGCCTTTGCATCTGAGCGACTTGGACTCCCTGATAATGATAGTTATAAGAGTTTTGTTAAAACAGGTAAGAAATTTATCACCTGGAACGTAGTAGCGGCCGAGGAGTTTTCGGTGATTGCCAAAACCTGGTGTTTTCCCTTTGCCGGTTGTGTCAACTATAAAGGATTTTTCAAGCAAGAAGGAGCGCAGAAGCTGGCGGCAATACTTCGTGATGATGGTTTTGATACCAGCATTAATGGCGCGACTGCTTATTCAACCATTGGCTGGTTTGATGATCCCTTGCTTGATACCATGTTGCGGGGGCATGAGCTACGCCTTGCCGGACTGATATTTCACGAACTGGCTCACCAGAAGCAATACATTAAGGGTGATAGTGATTTCAATGAAGCCTATGCGTCTTTTGTTGAGCAAAAGGGCGTTATCGCCTGGCTAAGTGAGCAAGATGGTAATGAACTGTTGGCAGAGTATTCCCGCTTGCAGGCGCGTCGCTCAGAATTTTCACAATTACTCTTAACAACACGTGAAAAATTACAGTTACTCTACCAAACAGAGCTGAGTGATAGCGAAAAACGCAAGCAAAAGCAGCATCTGTTTGAACTATTAAGGCTGGATTATGAAGTATTCAAATCAAGGTGGCAGGAATATACAGGCTACGATGACTGGTTTCGCAAAGACTTGAATAATGCAAGGATAGTAGCGACATCCACTTATCGCAGATTAATCCCTGCGTTTGAAGCGTTATACAAGTTGTCAGAGAGCAAGCTTGACGTGTTTTTCAAAAAAACTAAAGAACTTGCAAAATTAAAAAAAGCAGCGCGTGAGGATTTTTTTGCACAACTACTGGTTGCAGGTTCAGCATCTGTTGATTGATGTGTTTTTTGATTTGAAAATAATGCCATGCCCTTGCTAAGCAAAAAAATCGTACCTTCTCGGAGTTGCCAGCGCCTGATGTCAATGCTATTTCCTGAACCCCACAGAACTTTTCCTTTTCGTCGAACCGTGCGAACGGCCTTGCGCAGTATTCATATACTCACCATTGGAACGTTACTGGGAGGGCATATTTTCAATCAGCCTGTAGAATTACTTGAACCCTGGTTATGGGGATCTGTGATTAGCGGTTTATTGTTATTAGCTACAGATTTGCATGCGAGCATGGAAGCGCTTTATCAGATTCATGGGGTTATTGTGCTTGCTAAAGTCGGATTATATTGACCGTACCGATTTTTTGGGATCAGCGGGTGTGGATTTTAATCGCTGTTCTGATAGTAGGTTCAGTCAGTAGCCATATGCCAGGGCGGTTTCGGCATCGTTTGCTGATTCAGCGGCCCCCCGGGAAATAATTAATTACAGCGGGTAAGTGCCCAATAAGCTATAAACAGGACCCTGTGACGTCAATTCAGATTCGATCAAATTAATTTTGTCACCGCTAAAATGCAGCTTGACAGGAATAGGATTAATCAGTTGCTGGCGCTGCCTTTTTTTGCAGCGAGCAAGTGTTATGTGCGGTCGAAAATAACGCTGAGGTTTTTGCTCAGGCAATTGGCATTGATTATGGAGTTGCTGTAGCTCGTCGCAAGGCGTGATAATCGCTGCAATGACCCTGGCAGACTCAGGATTTGGGAATAATGCAATAAGAGTTATTTCCGCAGAGATCTGCCACTGTGTTGACGAGCCAGACTGCGATAGCCTGTCATCGAGTTTTTCAATTTGTTCTTCGGACAGATTGCCAAAAAACTGTAGCGTTAAATGAAATTGCTCAGGCCGGGTCCATTTTACCGACAGATCCGGGTAGCAGGACTGTAAGCGAATCGAGTGATCAAACAACTGTTGATGCAATTGTTCCGGCGGCAGCATTGCCAAAAAGCAGCGGTGTTTTTTCATTGTTTTTGTCTGGCAAACAATATTTCAATTTTGGGTTTTTGTTCGTTGAACACAATTCAGCCAAGTGGTGTATTTCAACTCACGGGCCTGTTCTTCGCAATCCGGCATGAATCGTTTATCCAGTTTCCAAAGTGCGGCAAATTCTTCGAGGCCGGGATATAGCCCAATGTGCAAACCTGCCAGATACGCAGCACCCAGTGCTGTGGTTTCTGTCACTTGTGGCCGATCCACTGTTGCATCCAACATATCGGCAAGGAACTGCATCGTCCAATTGCTGCTTGTCATACCGCCGTCAACACGCAGGACTACGTTCGTATTTTTTGCCTTCCAATCTTTGTGCATCGCTTCAATTAAATCACGTGTCTGATAAGCGACCGATTCCAATGTCGCCCTGGCGATTTCGGCAGGGCCGGTATTGCGTGTTAACCCATACAATGCGCCACGTGCATCAGCATCCCAATAAGGTGCGCCTAAACCTGTAAAGGCCGGGACCAGATAAACGTCTTGCTTCGGATCTGCCGACTCCGCAAGTTCTTGAGTTTGTGAGGCAGACTCAATAATCCCCAGACCATCGCGTAACCACTGTACGGCCGCCCCTGCAATAAAAATGGAGCCTTCCAGTGCGTAAGTGGTTTTTCCGTTAATTTGGTAAGCGATGGTGGTGAGCAGTCGATTTTTTGATTGTACGGCAGTAGAGCCTGTATTTAACACGGCGAAGGCACCCGTGCCATAGGTTGATTTCAACATGCCCGGTTTAAAACATGCCTGCCCTACCGTTGCCGCCTGCTGATCACCAGCTACACCGCAAATGGGTATATCAACGCCAAAATAATCTTTGTCACAAACAGCAAAATCAGCTGCACAATCTTTTACTTCGGGCAGTAATGAGCGTGGAATATTGAATAAGCGCAGTAGTTCAGTATCCCATTGGCCTGAGTGGATATTGTACAACAACGTTCTGGAAGCATTAGTGGCATCAGTTGCATGAACCCGGCCTTTGCTAAGACGCCAGATTAAATAACAGTCCACTGTACCAAAGGCAAGCTTTCCCTGCTCTGCCAGTTCACGCGCCCCTGCGCTGTGATCAAGAATCCAGGCAATCTTACTCGCAGAGAAATAAGGGTCTAATAACAGCCCCGTTTTAGCGCTTATCGTGGTCTCGTCTATGCGGGATTTTAAAGATTTGCAATAATCAGCGGTGCGACGATCCTGCCAGACAATGGCACGGTGTAATAACTCGCCCGTTTCGCGGTGCCATAACAAAGTTGTTTCACGTTGATTGCTTATGCCAATGGCAGCAATGCTGGTGGCTTCAATTGCAGCACTTTTAAGCGCTGTGTAGCAGCTGTTGAGAGTTGTTTGCCAGATGTCCTGTGGGTTGTGTTCGACCCAGCCCGTATCAGGAAAGTGTTGTTCGAATTCTTCCTGACCTTTGCCACAAATATTCAGTGATTCATCAAAAATCAGTGCACGGGAAGAAGTGGTGCCTTGATCAATTGCCAGAATGAATTTAGACATGAACTTTTCTCCGTAATGCTTGCCCAGCACACTATATCAGAAGGCTATAGTAGTCCTACTGCGTTTAGAATTAATGATGCAATTATATCCTCTTCTAGCAGGACACGACCCATTACAACAAGCCACAAACAAACATTGTTTGACCGATTTCTGGAAATTTTCAAAGCTAAGCTTGTCTTTTAGCTTGGACCGTTCCTGTTTGTGGATTTCCTAACATTCGCAAAATATGCAATCTGTGTTGTAACGAGATTCTTGTTTGTTGCTCTTTTATAACGCGAAATGAAGCTCCGATACACACCATATTCAAAACGAACCCGTTGTGTCAGCTTAATCTTTATTTTGTCCAATCAACGAGCATCAGTAAATGCTCTACGTTGGAAAATTCCTTGTCATTGCTAACCAGAATTGCCCCTACTGCAACGGAATGAGCTGCTATCAACATATCCATATTGCCTAGGGATCTACCTTCGTTTTCACAGACTGTTCTTAACTGCGCATAAGCTTTTGCTGCATCTGAATCCCAAGGTAAGATTTCAACCCTCAATAGAAACTCTTTTACGGCGATTGGAAGTTGTTTTGCTTCGGGCTTTTTGGTTACACCAAGCAGTAGTTCAGCTTCTGTTATTGTGGAAATGCATATTTTTGCCATAGGCACACTTTGTAGGTGCTCTCTGACAATTTCAGGGATTCCTTTAATAATGTAACTGACGGTATTAGTATCAAGCATATAATGCTCATCGGCCATTAGAATACGTCTCGATCCTGTGGGATGTCATTATCGCGTTCGTCCATAAAATCATCTGGCACATCGAAAGACTCTATTAACTTGAAGAAATCACTCCAATTTCCAGGTTTCTTGGAAATGATCACATCACCTGTTTCATCATCTTTGCGAATATAGACCTCTTCGCAGTCAAATCGATAATTAACGGGGAGCCTGACGGCTTGGCTCCGTCCATTCATAAATAACTTTGCAGTGTGTCTCATTGGGTGTTCACCTTAATCAGTACGGTCTAGAATTCCTAATACACAGTATGTAATATACCATGGTATATGACTATGGCGGAATTATCTCAAAACCCCAAAATACGTTGCAACTCGGTGCGCTGAATCTTATCCTGCCAACCCTTATTTTTGATAAAGGAAAACAGGCCAGTAAGCGCTTTGTTGAGTTCTTTGTCGCTAATATCCGAAATTCCAACACGCGTGAAGCCTATGGCCGCGCTGTTCGTGATTTCTTCGCCTGGTGTGGTCAACACCAAATCGGGCCGTTGATCGATATTGAGGCCGTGCACATTGCCGCCTATATTGAACAGATGACACAGGAGAAAGCAGCACAGACGGTCAAACAGCGATTAGCGGCCATTAAGGCTTTATTTGATTTTCTGGTCACAGGCGGCGTTTTACCCGCCAATCCGGCTTCCGCCGTACGCGGTCAGAGACATTCCACCAAAAAAGGTAAAACCCCGATATTATTGGCCGGTGATGCCCGTGCACTAATACGCTCCATTCCTACCGATAATCTACCAGGCTTAAGTGACAGGGCCACTATTGTAGTAATGACCTACAGCTTTGCGCGAATTTCAGCGACCTTGGCCATGGATGTCAAAGACGTCTTTCCCATGCATCACCGCTTGTGGTTACGGTTACTAGAAAAAGGTGGCAAACACCATGAAGTTCCCTGCCATCACAATTTAGAAATCTATCTACGAGAATACATCGAAGCGGCAAATCTAAAAGAAGGTCCCCTCTTCTCCGTACCCTTCGCGGTCGATCCGGAGAGCTTAACGAAAAACGACTGCATCGCACCGAAAGCCTGGCCATGATCAAACGCCGTTGCAGACAAGCAGGGATAGAGAACGCTTCCATGCTGTGTAATCACACGTTTCGAGGTACAGGTATTACGGCTTATTTGAGCAACGCCGATGCAAAGCTTGAACACGCGCAGCAAATCGCCGGGCACTCTGATCCTAAAACCACTCTACTCTATGATCGGCGTTCGGATGAAATTTCGCTCGATGAAGTGGAAAAGATTGGGATATGATTAACTCTCGATAACCTTTGCATTATTGTGTCCGCTTTTTTGCAGCAATGAGTACTTGCTATGAAGATTGAATATTTATCGAAGGAGCAAATCAAAGCTTTGATGGAGTTCAAAACTGATTTTGAAAATAAAAACGGGTGCTGTATTACACAAGTTGAAGCTTTGGAAGAGTCGGGGAAAAAAATTTCCAAGGCGTGGGTTAGGGCAGACAAGATAGCATGGAAAACCCCTTTATCTAATGAAAAGTCGATTTTCTGGCGAGGTAAATTTGAAGAACAGCTCAAAGTAAACCCTAACAAAAAATTCAGAAAATTCTTTGAAGATGCTCTCCGCGTGGAAGTCATCACAGTGGGTTTAATCCGCAATATTTGCCCGTTTTTTCATGTTGAAGATACAGAGCTATAGGCTAACTGTGAAACGGCGATTATTCAAGAATGCACCAAAAAGGAACCTTTTCGGTGCAGAGCTAAAGACTGCAAAGTGCCCAAAGTGCAAGATGCTGCATGATGCGCGAATGCCTGCTTCGACGACCTCGTTAGTGACAGCTACGTGAAACCGGTATTTCCTATCGACTTACACTGACACTTGCCATTTTCACACCCACGTAAATTAGCGCTCCCCCAGTGGCCTTGTTTATCAGGTTTACCGCCCAACCTTTAAGGCCGCCTCGTGCAATCCGGTCTCCCAAAAACCCGTAGGCGGTGTATGAAACCAAATCCATAACAAGTGTGATACCGCCCATGATCACCAATTGAGGAAGAATGGGAAGTTCGGGTTGAACGAACTGAGGGAGAATGGCTGCGAAATATAAGAGTGCTTTAGGGTTGGCGATCTCGACGATAAACCCTTGGGAAAAGAGTTTGCCCAAATGTGTTTGCCGTTTTCCAACGCTTACATTGATCATTCCGGATCGGCTGAATATGGCAGTGGTCCCCAGCCACAGCAAATATGCAACCCCGACCCATTTGATGATTAAGAAAACCAAATTTGAAGCTATGATAAGCGCGGCGATACCTGTCGCTGATAAAACAAAATAGACGACATTTGCAAAGGCTACACCGCACCCGCCTGCCAGCGCCCGCCTACCTCCGTTGGTCGCACCTTGTGAGGCCACGGTAATAGCTGCCGCACCTGGAGAAAAAACAACAACGGCGGTCGTGAAGAAGAAAAGGATGAAAGTCTCGATAGGCATATTCTGCACTCCTGCAAGCGGTGAATCATAGGTCAGTCAGAAATCTACTATATCCGCCCTTTACAGACTCGCCGTTTTCAGACCTGATTACCCGACTGGTCTAGCATCGAGCATGATGGGTTGCTACAATCCGTTTCATGCTAGACTTTGAGACATGTAACGCTGCGCGACTGAGGCGCGACCCAAGCTTTGACGGGAAGTTCTTCACTGCTGTCAGAACGACAAAAATCTACTGCCGCCCGGTCTGCCCCGTGAAACATTCTCAGACGAAAAATGTCAGCTACTACTCGACTGCTGCTACGGCTGAGCGTGCGGGTTATCGTCCCTGTCTGCGTTGTCGTCCTGAGACAGCGCCATTTTGCGCCGCATGGAATGGAACCAGAACAACCGTTGAGCGGGCTTTGGGTTTGATCGACAAGGGCGCCCTGGACACCGGTAATGTCAACGACCTAGCAGACAGGCTGGGCGTCGGTGCAAGACATCTATCTCGACTGTTTGCCAAGCATGTAGGGGCATCTCCTCTTCAAACGGCTCAAACTCTTCGTATTGGACGGGCCAAGAAGCTGCTAGACACAACGGCACTCCCTATTACAGAGGTGGCCTTCCAAGCGGGCTTTGGCAGCGTGCGACGCTTTAATGCCGCTTTCGCGAAACTCTATGGCCGCCCTCCATCTTCCGTCAGAAGACTCAAATAAAGATAGCAGCCGTTGACTTGAAGTGAGGCGGAAGCCGCTTTGTCCGCAACTGAGACGATCACGGCGTGAGCAAATCTGACACTGACTGTAGTTCCCTTAGAACCGGAAGTTGCAATATATTGCTGCTGCAAAAAGGGACCCTTTTGGGGCGCTACTAACCGTCAACTTAAATCATTGATTTAATTAGTTCTTGACCGATGCAAAAGGGTAGTGCAAAAATATCTCCATGAAAATAGGCTATTCACGAGTATCAACTCAAGAACAAAACTTAGACCTTCAAAGCGATGCATTAAAGGCGGCGGGTTGTGAAAAATTGTTTTCTGATGAAGGTATCAGCGGAACGGTTAAAGCGCGTTCTGGTCTTGATGCCGCGCTTTCTGTGGTAGGTGAGAGGGATATTCTTCATTGTTTGGAAACTTGACCGTTTGGGTCGCTCACTGGGTTTCTTGATTGAGCTGGTAGACCAGCTCGGAAAAAAAGGCGCGGATTTTGTGGCTATACAAGATGGCATTGACACCAACACATCAGGCGGCAAGCTCGTTTTTCACATCATGGGCGCATTAGCAGAGTTTGAACGCGACTTAATCAGCGAACGAACCACGGCAGGTATGGCGGCGGCAAAAAAACGCGGTAAGCATTTAGGTAGACCGATTGCACTATCAAACGAACAAATAAGCCACGCTCGCCGATTAGTCGATAGCGGCAACGAAACTGCGGGTATGGCCAACATTTTAGATGTTCACCGCAACACGCTAAGAAGGGCATTAGCCAAAAACTGAACAATTCGGTACTCATTTGTTCACTTTCTCGTGATTTTGCCCTGTGGTCAAGTTCATTATTTTCTTGACTTTATTCAATTTATCTATATATATTAAAGTATATACTTTATGGTCGATAAAAAGAAAGAGTAACGTGGAATTTGATTGGAACGAGAAAAAAAACCAAACCAATATTAGAGATCATGGGGTGAGTTTTGAAAAGGCAAAAAGAATCTTCGAAGGGGATGTGCTAACAACGATCGATGATCGATTTCACTATGGAGAATTGCGCGAAATTAGCATTGGTTTAGTCGATGGTATTTTACTCCTAACGGTTGCTCATATAGACACTGAAATAGGAGAAATACGCCTTATATCAGCACGAAAAGCCACAAAGAAAGAACGAGAACGCTATGAAAAAAACATACGATAAAGAACTGACCACAAAAGAGTTACTTGCAATGCCAGATAGCGATATCGATTGCAGTGATATACCAGAATTAGATGATGAATTTTGGAATAATGCTGAGGTACGAACACCCGAAAAGAAAGGTATTTACATCAAGCTCGATAATGACATCGTCGAATGGATGAAGTCACAAGGCAAAGGCTATCAAACCCGAATTAATGCCATTTTGCGTAGCTACTACAATGCAACGAAAAACGACCACCCACACCCCAAAAAGTGAACAGTTTAGTACCAAACTGTTCACTCAACATTCAATGCAGACATTCACAGCATCTGATCTGGCGCAAAAGTGCCCTTACACAGCCAGTCGCACTTGATCGAAGGCAATCTGAACAAATAGACAAAATAAAACTTGAGTCGATCATGGTGTTTTTCAAGGTAGTTGACACTATCTTTCTATTAAGAAGCCTTTTTTATAGGCAACTGTATTTCTCTATCTGGGTTCAACGTAACCGATCCAACCGGGTTGCAGTTTATAACACCTTTAGACCACCGCGTTGGGTTTAATTGTGTCATTCTCGCTATATTGGCGGGATCTTTCGGTTGTAAGTTTGACCCTGAATATTTCTCGTCAATATATCGTGTAATTGCAGTAGTTTCATAGATTTTAAAATCTCCATCTACTAGCACCGGTACTTTGAAAAACGGATGTAGCTCACAGTACGCAGGATCTGGCGTTGGGTCGAACGGATTGATTTCACAAGTTTCATAAGAAACGTTTTTTTCAGTGAGGCATATACGGGCAATTCGGTTGTAAACGCTATATTTATAGCCATACAGAGTACTTGTCATATTGTTTTCATAGTTTCGAAGGATTTTTTTTCAATACTGTGTGTAAAAAATAGTGGGGTGAGATCCGGTCAAGATTCTTGTAAAAACACCAATGAAAGTATCTTAACACGTTGATCACACCCCGATTTTCTCCACCTCATCGAGTGAGATTTCATCCGAGCGTCGGTCATAGAGTAGGGTGGTTTTAGGGTCTGAGTGTCCTGCGATTTGTTGCGCGTGTTCAAGCTTTGCATCAGTATTATTCAAATCTACCATGGTTACCTTAAGGTACTTTGTGCCATCTGGAATATTTGAAACAGTAATGGGTGGAGAAGGTGAGGTGCTCGCACAGTCAGATGTACTAGTCCAATTAAAGTTGACATCCAGCGTGACAGCTGTATCTGACACAGGAATGGTGGCGAAACAACCAGCTACAGAAGATACTGCAGCAATAAGAAGTAAAACAAAGTGTTTTTGCATGTACAGCTCCCATTGATGTTTCAATTTTATTTTTCAACAAGCGGTGTGTAATCGAAGTTCTTTATGTACCGCTTGCATTACTCATTAGAACTTGCCCATTGAAATGACATCCTCAGCCAATAACAAAGGTTTTTCGCCTTCTGTTCTCGCTTTTACTATCGCTTTAACTGTTGCGGAGTAGCTACTTCCCAGGCCACCAAAACCGGAGCATGGTGGAAGATACGCTCCGGCTTCATCCCAGTGTGGAGCCTGGTGCGCAGTAATCAGAAAAAAACCTTCTGGCAGATCAAATGAATGACCTGGTACTGAGGGAATGATAGTAGATGTGGCACCAGTCTCGATTTCATAACCGATTATTCCATGTCCACCATTACTCATAGGGCTATATGACAGATCATTATATTCGACCACCAATGCATCAGCAGTCGCGGGGATTCCCTCAACCTTCAATTCCGGGGTTGCAGATTTCTTACCGCCAAACTTACGGCATTGTTGTCCTTCTGGAACGTTCTTACCATCCCATTGAAGATCTGTAAAACTGACATTAAGTGAAAACATGTTTTCAGCGACCTCGTACCGTGAGACACATGCGGTCAATAGGACTGCGCTAAACACTGTGATCAGTATTATTTTTCTCATTATTTATTCCTTCCTTACGTTTCCAGTCAGGTGAACGGATTTTTTGAAGATTGTTTTGTTATAGATAAGCCACGTATCACTGGATTAGGTGAATCCTTTAGATTATATAAGTCGCCATAAATGAAAAGTTGTCTACTATTGCTATTTTTTTTATTCTAAGATATCTACGTACCGCGATAGCCAGGAAAGTTAGCATTTCCTTTCGATCTATATTGTTTGTGCTTCTATGGAAATAAAGGTGCTTTGTGCCCGTACTTTTGCCTGAAAATAAGAACAGCCGGCATATCAATGCCGCGCTGAATTTCGCCCAGGCTAATTTTCATCTCAATCTCAAGCTCGATTCACTCGCTGATGCTGCCTGCTTATCAAAATTCCACTTCCTGCGACTCTTTCATGATCAAGTAGGCGAATCCCCTGTAAGCTTTTTAAAACGCACCCGATTAGAAAGGGCGGCCTGCTTGCTAAGTTACGCCCACACGCGGCCAATCCTCGACATTGCGTCACATTGTGGTTTTTCCTCCAGCCCACTTTTTGCCCGATCCTTTGCCGATAGGTTCGGTCGTTGCCCTCGCGAGTATAGATCTGTAAATCAATTCAATTTGCGGGAAAATTCTCTACGTCAACAATTTCAAGTCGAAGGCATTGCTTACGATCAGATGGACATAGTAAAAACCCCACCAATTCGTGTGGCTTACGTTAGGAATATTGGAAGCTACTTTGGTAGCGGCGGCAACGCTGGAACTCGCGAGGCGGTGGACTCTATTGTCAGATGGGCAAAATCCCATCGCTTATGGACAGAAAACACAAAAATCATAGGCGTGAGTTGGGATTATTCTTCGAATACACCCGACACACTGTGTCGATATGATGCGTGTATTCCCATTCCCAACAACTATTCGGACATCTCGGGTCTTTCTGTACAAGCATTGCCTGGCGGATTCTATGCCACCATGCGAACCACAATAGAAAAAGAGAAAGAATCTCTCCTGAATTGGAAATTGTTCGATTTGACGTTAAGTACCTCACCTAAATTTAAGCGCTATCAATTTGAGAGCAACATGGGTCCATGGTACGAAGTGTGTTCCCCATGGAATTCAGACGGGAAACGTGAACTAGTCTTGTGCACTCATCTCCAGCCCCGCTCTTCCGTGCTGGAGTATCCGGAGTATCGGGGTCAAATGTGTTCCTCATCTGGTGCAGGTTAGTCTTTCAACAGTAAGCGATTCGTAAAGTGCGTTAACGCCTACTCAATCACTGCCCACTGATCGAGCGTCGTTGAGGCAGCATCCAACTTAGTCTCAATGTACTGTAATTCAGGACTATTGTGCGCAGGCAGCCAGTCTTTTAGGACGCTGAATGTATTGTGATTCTCGGTTGCACAGCGGCAATGATAAAGTCGCTGACTCGGTATCGAAACGATACCAAACCAAAGTGCGGTAGGGTTGGAAAAATTTTACACTAAAGGCACTAAAGGCACTAAAGGCACTAAAGCGGGTATACAAGCAGCCCATGCGACTAAAATCAGTGATCAACTTGCCTTCTTGAATGCAGCAGCAACGGTTGAAGATATGGATAAGCCCGGGTATCGCTTGCATGAATTGAAAGGCAAGTTAAAAGGTCATTGGGCGGTTGATGTATCGGGTAACTGGCGTATTGTATTTAGATTTAACGAGGGTAACGCATACGTTGTTAATTACGAGGACTATCACTAATGACTCTACAACAACATAACCCACCACACCCCGGGGCATTAATCTATCGGACGTATTTAGAGTCGTTCAGTGAGGTTTCAGCGAATATGATTGCTGATCAGCTAGCGGTGGCCAGAAGTACATTTAACCGCCTGTTGAATGGGAAATCAGGGGTTTCCCCTGAGATGGCGATACGGCTATCAAAAGTGTTGGGTGGCTCGGCTGAAAGCTGGCTAACACTCCAGGAGAGTTTCGATCTATGGAATGCACGCCAATTAGTCGATACTAAAAATCTGCAACGTATCGACTTTACTAAAGTGGCTTAACAATTTGTCCACTCATTAGGGGGGTGTTCTCAATTGGAGAAGACCCATGAATGATGAATCAGCTGTTCAAATCGCTTTTTGCTGGTTTCAGAAAGATTAGTCTGCTTTCAGACTCATTTCCCGTTAGAATCAGTCTGGCGATTCAGACTCATTCCGCGTTGTTCCGCGTTGGACAAGGCTGGCTATTGCAATCATTGAGATAATGCACTACGCTGTGGTTCATTATGAAAAATCAAGTATACAGTTGGCGCTTGGATTCTGGTATGAAGTCTGCTCTGGAAGAGGCTGCGCGTAACAATGACACCACAATCTCTGGGTTATTAGAAGGCATTGTAGCCGATTGGTTGCATGCCCAGCCTTCCAACGTTGATGATTCTGAAGTGCAGCGGCAAATGCACCTTCTGGCCAGCAAATATGCCGGGAGTATAAAAGGCAGAGATCCGGACCGCGCAGAGAATGCCAAAGCACTCATTCGAGATAAGCTGATGCGCAAACGTGCAAGTTAAGGGACTCATTGATACTGGAGCACTCCTGGCGTTTCTGGACTCCGATGATGCCTGGCATGGCCGCTGTGTAAAAGCATTTGCCGATCTCCGGCTACCCTTGGGCACATCAAGCGCCATACTCACCGAATTGTTTCATCTACTTGGAGATAACCCACGTGATGTCTCAGTGGCCTGGAAATTTATACGATCTGACGCAATAACCCTATTACCAATATCAAATAACGATTTGCCTCGTCTTAACGAACTGATGAAACGCTATAAAGATCGACCGATGGATTTCGCAGATGCAACTTTAGTACTTCTTGCTGAGCGGGAGTCTGTAACCACCATCTTTTCAATCGATAACAATGACTTTGAAACTTATCGGATTCTCGGACGCAAACGTTTCTCAATAGTTCCAGGCCGGGGCTAAGTTAACTATGTAAATGTTATACGCTATCAGCTCGATGGTGGGGATATTGCTGTGGGATTCGGTCAGCATCGGGCATGATCTGTTACTAGTGGAAAATAACCGACTGGCCGCTTTGGAGGTACTGGTTCCGGCTATTGTATATTGCGAAGAGAAATGACTGATTTAGATACAGTGAACGCTGCAATTGAAAAATTTGGAAAACAAGAGACCTTTCGGGCGATTCAAGCAAACGACTCACCGGGATACATTCGAGGAATTTTTCAGCAAAAGCGTATTTTTGGGAAAGCCTAACTTGAAGTTATTGGTACACAAAATGTTCAAAATATAAAAAATAAATGTTCGAATGAACAATAATATATTGTATTTGAACATTGCTGTTGTTAGCATCAAGACGCATTATAAAAAAAGGTGGATTCAACACTGAATTCATTTCAAGAAATATCCGGAGGTACTTATTCAATGAATATCAAAATTGCGCTCGTGCTTGGCGCTTTGGTGTTTTCATCCCAAAGTGTTTATGCAGGAACAGCAGAAGCTGAAAAATGGATAAACGATGAGTTTCAACCATCGACTCTATCCAAAGCAGATCAGATGGCAGAGATGGAGTGGTTTATCAAAGCTGCCGAGCCCTTTAAGGGGATGGAGATTAATGTTCTATCTGAAACGATTCCTACGCACGAATATGAATCGAAAACACTGACCAAAGCCTTTGAAGAAATTACCGGAATTAAGGTAAATCATCAATTACTGGGAGAGGGTGATGTTGTGCAGGCGGTGCAAACCCAGATGCAGACAAAACGTAACCTCTACGATGCCTATGTGAATGACTCGGATTTGATAGGCACGCATTCACGCTTGCAATTGGCCGTTAATCTTACCGATTGGATGGCAGGCGAAGGTAAGGACGTTACCAACCCAGGGCTGGATTTGGATGATTTTATGGGTATCTCGTTTACCACAGGTCCAGATGGAAAGCTCTATCAACTACCTGACCAGCAATTTGCCAATTTGTATTGGTTTCGTTATGACTGGTTCCAAAAACCCGAGCTACAGGAGAAGTTTAAAGCAAAGTATGGTTATGACTTGGGGGTGCCGGTTAACTGGTCCGCCTATGAGGACATAGCTGAGTTCTTTTCCAAAGATGTTAAGGAGATTGATGGCACTCAAGTCTATGGTCATATGGATTATGGCAAACGCGCACCTGACCTGGGTTGGCGTATGACCGATGCCTGGTTGTCTATGGCAGGCGCGGGTAGCCAAGGTTTGCCAAACGGGCGGCCTGTTGATGAGTGGGGCATTCGTATGGAGGAGGGCTCCTGTAATCCGGTAGGGTCTTCAGTATCACGAGGTGGTGCCGCAAACGCACCTGCTGCAGTGTATGCCATTCGTAAATGGGATGAGTGGTTGCGCCAATATGCACCCCCAGGTGCGGCAAACTATGATTTCTATCAATCGCTGCCTGCATTATCCCAAGGTAATGTTGCTCAACAGATTTTCTGGTACACAGCATTCACCTCTTCCATGGTTGCGCCCAAAAGTGAAGGTAACAACACGGTTGATGATGATGGTATGCCGCAATGGCGTATGGCGCCGTCACCCCACGGCCCTTATTGGGAAGAAGGACAGAAATTGGGTTATCAGGATGCCGGTTCCTGGACTTTATTTAAATCCACGCCGGTTGATCGTCGCAAAGCGGCTTGGCTGTTTGCTCAATTCGCGGTTTCAAAAACAGTCTCTCTGAAGAAAACCCATGTGGGACTGACACCTATCCGCGATAGTGATATTCGTCACGAATCTTTTACCGAAAGAGCACCGAAACTGGGTGGTTTAGTGGAGTTTTATCGTTCCCCGGACCGGGTTCGATGGACGCCAACGGGCATTAATGTGCCGGATTATCCAAAACTTGCGCAGATCTGGTGGCAACAAATTGGTGATGTGAATTCGGGTGTATTTACTGCTCAAGAAGCTATGGATCGACTCGCTGGAGAAATGGATACAACGATGGCACGTATGCAGGCAGCCGATGAAAAGGCCAATGTATACGGTGGCTGTGGTCCGCGCCTTAACGAAGAAAAAGATCCATCCTTCTGGCTTAATCAACCTGGATCACCAAAAGCCAAACTTGAGAATGAGAAACCTCAGGGACAAACTATCAGTTACGATGAGTTAATCAAGCAATGGGCGGCAAACTGAGTCTGCGTAGTTAGAGACTTTCGACACCGTTTGTTTTTTTAATAGCGGCCACTGCAAGAAAGGGTGGTCGCTATTGTATAAGCCCGGGTCCAAGTCATCTCGCATGATAAATTATAAACTATATGGATATAAACACAGCTTTATGTGAAGAGCTGGCTGAGCGACAAAAGCAAATCCTGGACTATGCACGAACTCAGGGTGAAGTTTTGGTTGAACCTTTGGCAGAGGCGTTTCAAGTAACACCTCAAACCATTCGGCGTGATCTTAAGTTACTGTGTGATATGCACCTGTTGCAGCGTGTACACGGTGGCGCCATTTTGCATGACGGCGTTGCCAATATGGGCTATGAGGCGCGTCGCCGGTTGATGGTCGAAGAAAAAGCAGAAATTGCAGAGCTGGCTGCGCAAATTGTACCCAATGATTCCTCGTTGTTCGTCAATATAGGAACAACAACTGAAGCTGTAGCCTACCAGCTTTCCAAACATGCCGGGTTGCTGGTGATTACTAACAATATTAATGTTATTAATGCAATGCGTCATAACGAAACAATACAGCTTATGACAGCGGGTGGTACGGTTCGCAGGGAAGATGGCGGTATCGTCGGCGATAGTACCAGTGATTTTATTGCACAATTTAAAGTGGATTATGCAATTTTGGGTGTATCCGCAATAGAGGAAGATGGCTCACTGCTTGATTTTGATTCACGTGAGGTACGGGTCGCGCAAACGATGATTGCCAACGCAAGAGAAGTCATCCTGGTGGCGGATACCATGAAATTTGAACGCAATGCTCCCATTCGAATTGGCAATATATCGCAGGTGGATTATCTGGTTACCAATAACTGCCCGTCGAACCTGTTTTTGGATCATTGTGATCACAATGGCGTGACGGTTATCATGCCAGACAGATACAAAGTGAGGAAAGGCTCAGATTAATAAATATCATTAAATGACACTGGAACTCAAAAATATCAGCAAGCACGTTGGTGCTGAAACACACATTCATGATACCAGCCTGAAGTTACAGGAAGGTGCTTTTAATATTTTATTGGGCACCACTTTATCAGGAAAAACCACACTTATGAGAATAATGGCTGGCCTGGAAAAGCCAAGCCATGGTGAAGTCTGGTTTGATGGACAGAATGTTACGGGTCAGGCGGTGCAGCAACGCAATGTGGCTTTCGTCTATCAGCAGTTTATCAATTATCCCAACTATACTGTATTTGAGAATGTAGCTTCTCCACTGCGTGTATTGGGTAAAAATAAAACTGAAATTAAAAACGCGGTCAATAAAGTGACCGACTTGTTAAAATTGACGCCTTTTCTAAAACGCATGCCTGACGAATTGTCTGGCGGTCAGCAGCAACGGCTTGCATTGGCCAGAGCTTTAGTCAAAGAAGCCAAACTCGTTCTATTGGATGAGCCTTTGGCTAATCTGGATTATAAACTGCGTGAAGAACTGCGTGAAGAACTTCCCAAACTCTTTGCAGCGACAGGTGCAACCGTTATTTATGCCAGCAGTGAGCCAGGCGAAGCACTGTTGCTTGGTGGATACACGGCGGCGTTGCACGAAGGTAGTGTGGTTCAGTTTGGTGTCACATCTGAACTGTACCAGCAGCCGACAACCCTAAAGTGTGCAAAGGTTTTTTCAGAGCCTCCCATCAATACAATTCAAGTGCGTAAACTGGGTGATAGAATTCACTTAAATGATAGCGTTCAATGGCATATGAAAACACGGGTAGAGTCTCTATTAGACGGTGAGTATACACTGGGTGTCAGACCTCACCACTTCAATTTGCAAGCACGTGATCAATTTTCTGTGCCCATTACGGGCAGTGTTGCCATTAGCGAAATTAGTGGTTCTGAGAGCATCGTACATATCAACATTGGACAACATATGTGGTGTTCGCACAACCCAGGGGTGCAGCAACTTGATATCGGTGCAGAGGTGGAATTTTATATTCAGACTGATCGTTGTCTGTTGTTTGATGCGAACGGACAACGGGTGATGTAATGGCTAGAATAGCACTCGAAAATATTCGTCACAGCTATATGAGCAATCCTCAGACTGACAGTGACTGGGCACTGAAAAACATGAGTATGACCTGGGAGGATGGTAGTGCATACGCATTGCTGGGTTCTTCGGGCTGTGGCAAAACCACGTTGCTTAATATTATTTCCGGTTTGCTTGAACCCAGCCAGGGCACAGTTACCTATGATTCTAAAAATGTAGCAGGCATGACCCCGGTGCAGCGAAATATTGCTCAGGTTTTTCAATTCCCCGTTGTTTACGACACGATGACCGTATACGGAAATCTTGCTTTCCCGTTAAGAAACCGTGGCATGTCATCCACCAAAATAGATACCAAGGTTCGGGAAATTGCAGCAATGCTCGATTTGGGGGATTTGCTGAAAAAAAGAGCCGCAGGTTTGACCGCAGATGAGAAACAGAAAATATCGTTGGGGCGGGGGTTGGTCAGATCAGATGTTAATGTCATTATGTTCGATGAGCCACTGACGGTCATTGATCCACATCTAAAACGGCAATTACGCTCTAAGCTCAAGGAATTACATCAGCAGGTTGGTGCGACCATGATTTACGTGACCCACGACCAGACCGAAGCGCTGACTTTCGCCGATCATGTGGTTGTAATGCAGGAAGGTGAGGTTGTACAAATGGGAACCCCGGTAGAATTGTTTGAAAAACCACTGCATACGTTTGTCGGGCACTTTATTGGTTCACCCGGCATGAACGTATTACCTTGCAATATAAATGCAGGTTCAGTTATTTTTGCCGGGAACAAAATAGAAACGCATCATAAACGACTGCCACTCAAAACAGATGGCAAACTGGAATTAGGGATACGCCCCGAGTTTATCCGCTTTGCCGATAGCGGAATCGCGGTGGAAATAAGCAAGATTACGGACATCGGGCGATTCAGGATCGTTGAAACTGCTCATCAAAATCATTCAATCAAATTGATTGTCCCGGAAGGCGAGGCAATACCTTCTGATTCCGCCTGCATCGTTTTCGCCCCCGACAAAACCCATCTATATATTGACAGTTGGCTTGATTCTGCCGGAGTTGACTAATGATTAGCAAATCGCAAAATCAAAAAGCCTGGTTTCTGGTGGTGCCTGTCGTGGCATTGGTTGCTTTTAATGCGCTCATTCCGCTGATGACTGTGGTCAATTATTCAGTGCAGGAAACATTTGGTGATAACGTGTTTTTTTGGGAAGGGGTCAAATGGTTTGAGCAGGTACTGCTTTCAGAACGGTTTCATGCATCGCTTCTCCGGCAAATCAGCTTCACCTCAATTATATTGATTATCGAAATTCCTTTAGGTGTCATAATTGCATTATCAATGCCGAAAAAAGGTATTTGGCTGTCCATATGCTTGGTATTAATGGCACTGCCACTTTTAATTCCGTGGAATGTTGTAGGAGCGATGTGGAACATTTTTGCTTTGCCAGATATTGGCTTATTAGGGCGAACACTAAATGCCATCGGCTTTGACTATAATTTTACCCGCAACCCGACGGCCGCCTGGGTAACCGTTGTATTGATGGACGTTTGGCACTGGACCTCACTGGTCGTATTACTGGCTTACGCGGGTCTAAGTTCTATTCCTGATGCCTACTTTCAGGCTGCAAGAATAGACGGTGCCAGTAAATGGGCAATTTTTCGATATATTCAGTTACCCAAAATGAAACATGTGCTCACAATTGCAATACTACTGCGATTTATGGACAGTTTTATGATCTACACAGAACCGTTTGTATTGACAGGAGGTGGGCCAGGAAATTCAACTACATTTCTCTCTATTGATCTGGTAAAAATTGCCCTGGGGCAGTTTGATCTTGGCCCTGCAGCTGCGATGTCGTTGATCTATTTTCTTATTATACTACTGGTGAGTTGGTTGTTTTATACACTGACTATGCGTGACGAGGCATGACAATGAAAAAAATGAGATGGCTCGTACCTACTCTGTATATTATCTTCATGTTGCTACCGATATACTGGTTGCTCAACATGTCGTTTAAAACAACCAATGAAATCCTGGGTACATTTTCCTTGTGGCCGCGACAGTTTACACTCGAAAACTATGTCACCATCTTTACTGATCCGACTTGGTATAACGGTTACTTCAACTCATTGATTTACGTTTCCATTAATACGGTGATTGTAATAATCGTTGCTTTGCCGGCGGCTTATGCGTTCTCTCGATATAACTTTCTTGGTGACAAGCATCTGTTTTTCTGGTTATTAACCAATCGTATGGCGCCTCCGGCCGTATTTGCACTACCATTTTTTCAACTGTATTCAGCGGTTGGTTTGTTTGATACCCATTGGGCAGTAGCCCTGGCACATTGCCTGTTTAATATTCCTTTGGCAGTATGGATTTTAGAAGGGTTTATGTCTGGAGTGCCAAGAGAGCTGGATGAAACAGCATATGTTGATGGTTATTCATTCCCACGTTTTTTTAGCAAAATATTTATCCCCTCAATTACTGCAGGTGTAGGCGTCGCAGCCTTTTTCTGCTTTATGTTTTCCTGGGTGGAATTATTGCTGGCGAAGACACTCACTTCGGTGGCTGCCAAGCCAATCGCCGCGACGATGACTCGCACAGCCAGCTCTTCAGGCTACGAATTGGGGTTGCTCGCTGCTGCCGGTGCGCTGACTATTATTCCAGGTGCCATTGTTATCTGGTTTGTGCGTAATTATATTGCCAAAGGTTTTGCGCTGGGTCGAATATGAGGGCTTATTCATGATTGGTTTATCCTGGATGGCGTGGACCTGGCCGACAGCGGCATTTTTTCTGTTTATTCTTCTGGCGCTGTTGGTAATGAGCGCTTGGGAATATAAGGATCCGGGAGGCGGTCCAAGACACGGTGTTCTTGGGTTGGATACGACACGCGGTGATCGATTGTTTATCAGTATTCTGGGAAGTGCTTTTATTCACTTGGGCTGGTTGGCAGTGATGGGTACTCCACTGTGGGGTGCGCTTGTTATTTCTATTCTATTCTTTATTGCAGTATTCAATTGGGTGTGAATTTCACGTGGATTTGTCGCCGTGATGGAGAGTCCATTCTTGGGACAGGTAAAACTAAATACAATGAACGTTAAGGATGTAGACCTGTTAGTGATAGGTGGTGGCATTAATGGATGTGGTATCGCCCGGGATGCTGCCGGACGTGGTTTACGAATTGTACTCTGTGAGCAAGACGATATTGCCAGTCATACCTCTTCCAGTAGTACTAAGTTGATTCATGGTGGTTTACGTTACCTTGAAAACTATGAATTTTCAATGGTTCGTGAAGCGCTCACTGAACGAGAAGTTTTAATGCATATTGCGCCGCATCTTGTTTGGCCGATGAACTTTATTTTACCTCATGCCAAACATCTTCGTCCGGCGTGGATGATTAGAATAGGGCTTTTTCTCTATGATCATCTCGGTAAACGGGACAAACTGCCTCGCTCGGGGAGAATTAACTTAAAAGAACATATTGCCGGAGAAGGATTGAAAGGCGATAGCGAAACAGCATTTACCTATGCTGATTGTGCGACAATGGATAGTCGCTTGACCCTATTAAACGCAATGGATGCTGCAGAACGGGGTGCCGATATCCGTACCCGGACACGTTGTGCATCCTTAACCCGAAAAAAAAATCTATGGCATGCTCAATTGTCCAGTGAGCGTGGTGATGAGCTGATCAATGCCAAAGCCATCGTCAACGCAACAGGCCCGTGGGTAAGCGGCTTTATTGAAAATATCTTCTCCGAGCCTAGTCCTTACAAAATTCGTTTGGTTCAGGGCAGTCATATCATCGTCCGCAAGATGTTCGAGCATGAAAATGCCTATATCTTCCAGAACGCTGACAATAGAATCGTTTTTGCCATTCCTTACGAAACTGATTTCACGCTGATTGGTACAACCGATTATGAATACAAGGGTGATCCGGCAAATGTGAAAATTACTGAGAGTGAAATTAACTACCTGTGCGAGTTGATAAACAATTACTTTGATAAGCAGATATCGTCGCAGGATGTGATTGGCTCTTATGCTGGGGTGCGTCCGTTATTCGATGATGAATCCAGCAATGTATCGAAGGTTTCTCGTGAATACGTATTGAGTCTGAACAAAGGCAAAGGTGGTGATGAAGCACCCATACTTAACATTTTTGGAGGAAAGCTGACCGCCTACCGCCAGCTTTCCGAGAAATCGATAAATAAATTGCTGCCGGATCTGAATTGTAAAACACCTGACTGGACGGCAACAACACCCTTGCCAGGTGGCGATATCAATGGCGGAGGATTTGACGTATTTTTAAGCACTGTGCAAGGCAAGTACCCCTGGTTGGATAAAGCGTTGGCATTTCGTTATGCCAGGCAGTTTGGCAGTCGTATTGATGACGTATTGCAAGGCGTTGAATCAAAAGAAGGCATGGGTCAGTATTTTGGAACAGACCTTTATGAATGTGAAATTCGTTATATGATGCAAAAAGAATGGGCCATAAAGCCAGATGACATACTGTGGCGCAGGACACGACAAGGTTTATGGGCTGATGAAGATACAGTAGCTGCTCTTGAGCGTTTTATGGCCGATTTTTCTGTGCCAACCCCATAAATTCAGGTGATAAAATAAAACTGAACCTACGAGCTTTAGTGCTTGCCCTGTTTTATACCACTGGCCACCCATGGCCGCACCAACGGTCATTCGCTGGCCGGTATGGCATAACAGTAAAGTTAGCATCTGTTTGATTTTAAATATTTTCTAACTGATCATCAGCTAATCAATCGGGTGTCTGTCCTTTTCCGGTTCTCCTCAGATTCGGTATAACCTCCTAGATAGCGCAACCCAGAAAAAACGGGATTTTATATTTGTGACATACCTCACAAATATAAAACTAAGTGCGTCACCCAGTAAAGTTGATTTTTCCCGAGGAAGGCCGGGAAGAAAAATAAAGGTGTCAGATATGTCATATTAGGCATAGTTGACACACCGTGCAAAAATGTGGTGTAGAGTTTTCAATGTCCAATCAAGCAGTTGCTAATATCACTTACACTTACGGATAATAATTAACAGGCCACGTGATTGGTTATGTCCCACTTTAATGGCGACCATTAACTCATTGATTTTTTCAGAAGCCGTTTCTGGCTTATTTAGTACAATCCATGCTTGATTTGCATTATTTTCAATAGCCGCGATCTTGACTGTGGGAAATGTATCTTTTAGTATCTTTTCGTACCAAGATTGTATTGGTGAATTAAAACATCACTTCACGTGGTTGGATATAGACGGGTATTTTTTGCGTAACGCAATGCCGTGCAAGGACGCTAATTAGTCCTCTGTCACTGTCATTATTTAAAAAATGCAGCTATTTCTGGATTGAAGTTCAGCTTGTAATATTTTAATAATGGAATTGATATGCATAACGCAAATAGGGTTTTACGTTCAGTGTGGCATCGCCTGTTTTTTATCCTGATAGCAGGGTTTTCTCAGACAAGCGCCGCATCGGTAGAGACTCGCCCGCCCATGGCCGGTTGGGGACAGAGTGTTTATATTTATACCGATACCACAGCAGCCTATGCACCGCTCTGTGCGGCATCCGGTGATCCAGGTCTGCCACCGGGGCATATCGAAATGGACGATGGTGGCGCATCCTTTAAGTTCTGGTGTATCAATACGCTGCCCGATGGCACTACCATTGAAATCACCGGCAACTCCTGGCGGATTTACTGGAAAACCGTCTGTCAGACGGGTTATGCAGAAAATGATGTAAGCGTTGTTAATGGCAAAAGAACGATAGGCTCCTGTACAAAAAGCGCCGGACTCACCCCCAACAAGCCCGAGTCCGAGAACTGCTGCAAGGCCGGCAATCCCATTGTTATCAACTCCCGGCGCAAAATACAAAAAGAAGTTGATTACACCGGAACCGGCGCTTACCCGCTTGTGTTTGAACGCACCTATAGCAGCAGTCCGCCTGGCTTAACGAGTGCGTCCGAAGGTAACAGTGCAACCTATCGGGCCTGGCAACACAACTATCAAAAAGCACTCACTGGCAACCTTGAGAATGACATTACACAGTCATCGCGTTATGAAAACAAAGGCGAGTACTGGACCCCTGAAGCCACCGCATCAGCGGGTGTTGATACCTCCATCATTGCCTATCGACCCTATGGCGGATATCTCTATTTTAATACCTTCACCCCCGCCACTGACATTCAGGAAACCCTGGAGCGTGCAACAACGCCTACCGGAGAGACTGGCTATTTGCTGCGAACCACCTCGGGCGAGGAAGAATATTATGCAAAAACGGGCAGACTGGTGGCAACGCGCTCGCGTAGCGGAGAAACGCACTATTTACAATATAACAACAATACCGGGCTGCTGGAATCCGTTAGCGACGACTTTGGAAAATCCCTGACCTTCCAGTATGCAGGCAGACTGCTTGTCTCGGTGACTGATCCGGCGGGTGGAATTATTCGTTTTACCTACAATGAATTTGAAGATTTTACCGCTGTATCCTACCCCGATACAGGAGATGGCATTAAGCAAAAGCGCTATCACTATGAAGCGCAAAACAACCCCCGGTTCCTCACCGGCATTACCGATGAAAAAGGCGTTCGTTTTGCCCGTTGGGAATACGACACAGACGGCTTTGCTGCAACGAGCGAGCATATCAATGGCATTGATCGTGTGACGGTTGAAAAAACCACACCCACAGAGCCTGATGTCACCGTTACCAATGCGCTGGGTCTGGAAACTATCTATCGCTATCAGGTGATCAATGGGCGTCGTCTTTTAGTCGGCAAGGAGCGGATAGCCAAAAATACAATCACAGGTGCCAGCGAACAGTTTACTTACAATGAACACGGATTCCTTACACAGCGTTTAGACTGGAATGGCAATGTAACCATCTATGAGCGAAATGATCGCAACCTTGCGACTCAAGAAGTCAGCGCTGTTGGCACCGACCAGGAAAAAACCATTGATCGCATCTGGCACCCTGAACACCGGCTGCCTACCCAAGAGATCTTCGACGATTACACCATAGATTCTACCTACAATGGTCAAGGCAATTTGCTGGTTCGCACAATTACTGATAATACCAGTGGTGAGGTCAGGACCTGGTCCTATACCTACAACGCTTTTGGTAAAATGCGCAGTGTGGACGGCCCCCGAACCGATGTTGCAGATATAACGCAATACACCTATTACGACTGTAATACAGGCAATGCGTGCGGACAATTACAGACCATTAGCAACGGCCTTGGACATGTTACAACCCTCAACAGCTATGACGCGCATGGAAACCCTCTGCAGGTCACCGATGCCAATGGTGTACTCACTGAATTGACTTACGATGCACGGCAGCGACTGACCGCAAGGACGGTGGACGGTCAGACTTCCTCATTCGCCTATGACGGTGCCGGCAATTTACTCAAAGTCACCTTACCCGACGCTACCTTTACACGCTACGGTTGGGACGGCGCAGATCGATTAACTTCGGTGGCCGATGCACAGGGAAACCGGATTGACTGGGTGCTCGATGACAAAGGCAATCGTATCGAAGAAAAAACGCATGATAACGCGGGGGCGATAAAAAAATCACTGAACCGGGCCTTCGATGCCCTGAGCCGTATTGTGCAATCAGTGAGTGCTCATGGTGGCAACACACACTTCAGCTATGACGCAAACAATAACCTTGAGCAGCAAACGGATGCAGACAATCGAGTCACGCTGCAGGGTTTTGATGCGTTTGACCGGCTGATTGCCTTAACCGATGCCCTGCAGGGGCAGACACAATTTGCTTACAACAAACAAGATCTGCCCACACAGGTCACAGACGCTAAAGGACTGACAACCCACTATAGCTACAATGGATTCGGTGATACCACCGTCGCTACAAGTCCTGACACCGGTACCACGACCTACACCTACGATGCAGCCGGTAATCGAACCACTCAAACCGATGCCCGGGGCGTTACGGTGAATTTCAGTTTTGATGCACTCGATCGGATAAAGACGGTGAGCTATCCAGAGAGCCGTGAAAATATCAGCTACAGCTATGATCAGGGCAGTTTTGCTGTGGGCAAGCTAACAAAGATCACGGATCAAAGTGGCTCAACAGACTACAGCTACGATGCACGGGGCAATAAAGTGGCTGTCACTCACACCATTGAGGGTCAGCGTTACACAACGACCTACCGATACAACAGTGCAGATCGTCTGACCGGGATGACTTACCCCGATGGCTGGGAGATAGATTACAGCTATGATACCAGTGGACGCATCAGTCAAGTGCAATCAGCACGTGATGGAAACACCGAAACCCTGGCGACAACCATTCAACGCCTGCCCTTTGGTCCTGTTACCGCCATGACACTTGGCAACGCCATTAACCGCACACGCAGCTATGATCTGGACTACCGGGTGCAGAACATTAACGATGGATCGGTCCTGTCAAGAAACTATGGATATAGTGCGGTCGATAATATCACCGCAATCACCAACAGCATTACCCCCGCCCTCAGTCAACTGTTTAGCTACGACAATCTCGACCGCCTCAACTTTGCAACCGGTGATTACGGTGACAAAAGCTACAGTTACGACAGTGTCGGTAACCGATTGTCCCTGACCACGGATTCTGGCGCTAACAGCCAGACCCAATCCTATCACTACAATACGGACAGCCATCGACTGGACTCGATTACTGGCGAGCGTGGTTTCCAATACGACGCCGCTGGCAATACCACCGACAACGCACTGGCGAGCTTTACCTACAATGACCGCAACCGCATGGCCAGCAGCACGGTCAACGCCGCGACCACCACCTACCAGCACAATGCCCTCGGGCAACGGGTGCGCAAAACCGGCAGTTCGGGTGAGACGCATTTTATCTTTGATCTTGACGGCAAACTCATTGCCGAAGCCGAAGGCAGCGGTGTTATAAGCGTTGATACGCCTATCTTGATGGCGAACCACTGGCGATGTGGCGCGCTGATGAGACGCCCACGATACCCGGTGTTATCACACCGATTGCCCCCCTGGGATCGATAACCATCGCTTCCCCCGCTTATCAATGGCAGGATGTGGGCAATGCAAACGATTACCGATTACGAATTTACGATCGGGCCTTGAACACCTGGGTACATGATGAAACCTATCCAGCCGTTGATATCTGCAGTAACGGCACTTGCTCAATCACCCCAACAAATTTAACGCTTAACTTCAGTAAAAACCATGTATGGCGAGTTCGGGCAAAGAACAGTGCTGGCTGGAATGACTGGTCGGACAGTCTGTTCTTTGATTATGTGGATACGATACCGGGGGTCATCACACCGACCGCACCCCTAGGGAACATATCAACAGCCACCCCTGCTTATGAATGGCAGGATCTGGGCAACGCAACCCACTACCGATTACGCATTTATGACCGTGCGCTGAACAGTTGGGTGCATGATGAAACCTATCCAGCCGTTGATATTTGCAGCAACAATATTTGTTCCGTAACACCCACAGATCTAACCCTGAATTTCAGTAAAAACCATGTGTGGCGACTACGGGCAAAGAACAGTGCTGGTTGGAACGACTGGTCGGACAGTCTGTTCTTTGATTATGTAGATACGATACCGGGTGTCATTACACCGACCGCACCGCTGGGATCGATACCAATAGCCACCCCTGCCTACCAATGGCAGGACCTGGGCAATGCAACCCATTACAGATTACGAATTTATGATCGTGCGCTGAACACCTGGGTGCATGATGAAACCTACTCAGCTGCTGATATCTGCAGTAATAGCACTTGTTCAGTCACACCAACAAATTTAACGCTTAACTTCAGTAAAAACCATGTGTGGCGAGTTCGGGCAAAGAACAGTGCTGGTTGGAATGACTGGTCGGATAGTCAGTTCTTTGATTATGTGGATTCGATACCGGGCACCATCACACCGACCGCACCTCTTGGGTCCATACAATCAGCAACGCCTGCTTATGAATGGCAGGGCCTGGGCAATGCAAGCGATTACAGATTACGAATTTATGATCGTGCCCTGAATACCTGGGTACATGATGAAACCTATCCAGCTGCTGATATCTGCAGTAACGGTACTTGTTCAGTCACTCCAACAAATTTAACGCTTAACTTCAGTAAAAACCATGTATGGCGACTTCGGGCAAAAAACAGCGGTGGCTGGAATAACTGGTCGGATAGTCAGTTCTTTGATTATGTGGATTCAATACCGGATGTCATTACAACCATCGCGCCACTGGGATCTATATCAACAACAACCCCTACTTACCAATGGCAGGACCTGGGCAATGCCACTGATTACAGATTGCGGGTTTATGATCGCACCTTAACAACGTGGGTGCACGATGCCACCTACCCGGTTGCTGATATCTGCAATGTCGGAACGTGTTCAGTGACACCTGCAGATCTAACCCTGAATATCAGTAATAACCATCTATGGCGCATTCGCGCAAAGAACAGTGGTGGCTGGAATGAATGGTCGGACTATCAGCGCTTTGATGTGATAGGGGGGCAATAAGATGAGCATACTGCGTCCTCTATTACTTTCAATCATTACACTTTTTTCAGTGTCTGCTGCACAAGCGGCGACATACTTCTTTCATACCGATCATCTGGGTACACCGCAGGTTTTATCGGATAAAGATCAGAATGTTGTATGGCAGGGTGAGTACAGTCCGTTCGGTGACGTGACAGAAACTACTCGTGCAGTTGAACAGAACTTGCGATTTCCGGGGCAGTATTTTGATGTCGAGACGGGATTGTACTACAATTACTTTAGGGATTATTCGGTAGAGTTGGGGCGGTATATACAGAGTGATCCGATTGGGTTAAGTGGAGGCTTAAATCTTTATAGTTATGCCAGCAATGATCCCGTCGAATATATTGATGAATTTGGATTATCAAGAGGTTCTAGAGCTCCAGGCAGAGGACGTCGTGGTGGTGGTTGGCCTGGGAATGGGCATCCATTAGGGTTTCCTACTCTACGTCCCGATCGGCCCGGCCCACCACCTCCTGCAAGTTGGCCGATACCTAATTCGCCTATAAGTCCACGGCCATCACATGATACAAACCGGATTATCAATTATTGGAATAATCTACCTAATAATAGTCCACGAGAGGATAAAACTGGTCCACCGGATTGGCGTGATGTATGGGCACCACCACTACCTCCAGGATGCCGAGTTGTTTGTAATAATAGTGGATCTAATGTCTGTACGGCAGAAAGTAATGGCGCTCCAAAGTGTCACGTTGTGTGTATTGACAAATAAGAGGAATTAATATGGTGTTTTATGGGATCAAAAATAGTTTGATCACAAAGTGTATTTTTATTGTATTATTTTTCTCCAATTCTGTTGTACTTAGCGCTGAGGGGTTAGATATGAACATTACATTTCCGGACGGATCTGTTTATAAGGGAGGCATTGACAAAAATGGTTTACTGTCCGGGCAGGGTGTTCTAGCGTGGGCAACCGGAGCAGAATACCGAGGTGAATTCAACAATGGACTATTCAATGGTAAAGGTCGATATAAGATGGCTGATGGAAGTCTAAGTGAGGGCATATTTCGCAATGGTGTTATTGTCAGTGGAGTAGCGACCACAAGTACGGGTGATCGGTATAAATGTAATTTTGTTAATGGTATTCCAGATGGAGAAGGGGAGATCTCATATGCAATAGGTGGAAATTATATAGGCGAAATAAAGAACGGATATGAACATGGATACGGCAAACTGATTGTGGGTAATCGAGATGTTATCGTTGGAAAATTCAATATGGGAGTAATTCACGGGAAAGCAAAAATTGACTATGCTATTGGTGGGTCTTTTAATGGATTTTTTGTGGATGGGTTGAAAACAGGAAAAGGCGAATTCATCTACGCTAATGGAGATAAATATGTTGGTGATTTTCACGATGACAAGCCCAATGGAACGGGTAATTACGAGAAGGTTAACGGCGCAAGATATGAAGGTGAATTTTATGAAGGTGAATTCCACGGGAAAGGCGTCTACTACAAGAGTGGTGGGGCAGTCTTGAAAGGTTGCTTTAAATATGGTGAGTATATTGGTGCCAAAGAGAATTGCAATTGAGGAAAATATAAAATTTAGAAAGGACAGGCGCGATAAATTCATTGCAAGAGACTAGCTTATCTTTATTGCCTTTTAGGCTAGCAATTTAACTCAATTAGTTAATACAGGCAATTTCATCTCAAATTCTTTGATAATAGAAAAAAAAAGAAGGGGTCAACCCTATTTTACAATATACAAAAGCCTGATGTAACCTCACTATCAATTAAAACTGCCAATATTCAATTTAACAAAAACCGATCCTTACTCCTAAGGTTTAACTATCCTTGTATATTGTAAAATAGACTCGACCCCTTATTCTTCGATCGGCTTAACTTTGCAACGGGTGATTACGGTGACAAAAGCTACCGTTATGACAGTGTCGGTAACCGCTTGGCCTTAACCACGGATCTCAGTGGTAATAGCCAGACCCAGTCCTACCACTACACTACGCACAGCCATCGACTGGACTCGATTACTGGCGAGCGTGGTTTCCAATACGACGCCGCTGGCAATACCACTGACAACGCACTGGCAAGCTTTACCTACAATGACCGCAACCGCATGGCCAGCAGCACGGTCAACGCCGCGACCACCACCTACCAGCACAATGCCCTCGGGCAACGGGTGCGCAAAACCGGCAGTTCGGGTGAGACGCATTTTATCTTTGATCTTGACGGCAAACTCATTGCCGAAGCCGAAGGCAGCGGTGTTATAAGCGTTGAATACGCCTATCTTGATGGCGAACCACTGGCGATGTGGCGCGCTGATGAGACGCCCACGTTACCCGGTGTTATCACACCGATTGCCCCCCTGGGATCGATAACCATCGCTTCCCCCGCTTATCAATGGCAGGCTGTGGGAAATGCAAACGATTACCGATTACGCATTTATGATCGGGCCTTGAACACCTGGGTGCATGATGAAACCTATCCAGCCGCTGATATCTGCAGTAACGGCACTTGCTCAATCACCCCAACAAATTTAACGCTGAACTTCAGTAAAAACCATGTGTGGCGAGTTCGGGCAAAGAACAGTGCTGGCTGGAATGACTGGTCGGACAGTCTGTTCTTTGATTATGTGGATACGATACCGGGGGTCATCACACCGACCGCACCCCTAGGGAACATATCAACAGCCACCCCTGCCTATGAATGGCAGGATCTGGGCAACGCAACCCACTACCGATTACGCATTTATGACCGTGCGCTGAACAGTTGGGTGCATGATGAAACCTATCCAGCCGTTGATATTTGCAGCAACAATATTTGTTCCGTAACACCCACAGATCTAACCCTGAATTTCAGTAAAAACCATGTGTGGCGACTACGGGCAAAGAACAGTGCTGGTTGGAACGACTGGTCGGACAGTCTGTTCTTTGATTATGTAGATACGATACCGGGTGTCATTACACCGACCGCACCGCTGGGATCGATACCAATAGCCACCCCTGCCTACCAATGGCAGGACCTGGGCAATGCAACCCATTACAGATTACGAATTTATGATCGTGCGCTGAACACCTGGGTGCATGATGAAACCTACTCAGCTGCTGATATCTGCAGTAATAGCACTTGTTCAGTCACACCAACAAATTTAACGCTTAACTTCAGTAAAAACCATGTGTGGCGAGTTCGGGCAAAGAACAGTGCTGGTTGGAATGACTGGTCGGATAGTCAGTTCTTTGATTATGTGGATTCGATACCGGGCACCATCACACCGACCGCACCTCTTGGGTCCATACAATCAGCAACGCCTGCTTATGAATGGCAGGGCCTGGGCAATGCAAGCGATTACAGATTACGAATTTATGATCGTGCCCTGAATACCTGGGTACATGATGAAACCTATCCAGCTGCTGATATCTGCAGTAACGGTACTTGTTCAGTCACTCCAACAAATTTAACGCTTAACTTCAGTAAAAACCATGTATGGCGACTTCGGGCAAAAAACAGCGGTGGCTGGAATAACTGGTCGGATAGTCAGTTCTTTGATTATGTGGATTCAATACCGGATGTCATTACAACCATCGCGCCACTGGGATCTATATCAACAACAACCCCTACTTACCAATGGCAGGACCTGGGCAATGCCACTGATTACAGATTGCGGGTTTATGATCGCACCTTAACAACGTGGGTGCACGATGCCACCTACCCGGTTGCTGATATCTGCAATGTCGGAACGTGTTCAGTGACACCTGCAGATCTAACCCTGAATATCAGTAATAACCATCTATGGCGCATTCGCGCAAAGAACAGTGGTGGCTGGAATGGATGGTCGGACTATCAACGTTTTGATGTGATAGGGGGGCAATAAGATGAGCATACTTCGTCCTCTATTACTTTCAATCATTACACTTTTTTCAGTGTCTGCTGCACAAGCGGCGACATACTTCTTTCATACCGATCATCTGGGTACACCGCAGGTTTTATCGGATAAAGATCAGAATGTTGTATGGCAGGGTGAGTACAGTCCGTTCGGTGACGTGACAGAAACTACTCGTGCAGTTGAACAGAACTTGCGATTTCCGGGGCAGTATTTTGATAACGAAACGGGATTGTACTACAATTACTTTAGGGATTATGATCCATCAATAGGAAGGTATGTGCAAAGTGACCCAATTGGTATTATTGGTAACACACAATCTGCTACAACTGATATCGAATCAATGCTGACTGCCTTTAAACAAGGTGGAAAAAGTTTATTTATGGGGTTAAATCATCTGTATACCTATACTGCTAATAACCCGATAATTTATTCTGACCCAACAGGTGAGTCGCTTTCCTCTGTACTCATTACCGCAGGTTTAACTGGTCTGATTGTTTATGTAACTGTTGATTGTATTAACAAATGCGGGAAGAACAAAAAAAATCAATGTCCGCCAACGCCACCTATGAAAATTGCAAGTGACTGTGTAAATCAATGTATACCGTTTTTAAACTTTTTAGGTCTAAATAGTATAAATTCAATTATGTTAAATGTTAGTAAGCGTTTAGGTGCTAAAGCAGGTGGAGGTTAAATTTGATTAACATTGAAAATAATGGTGTGAACAAAGGATTAATTTATTTTAATGTTATTGTATATTTTATCTTTGTTTTCTTTATAATAAATGGTTTATTTGAGAAAGATTTTTCAAATAAACCAGCTAATAATATAACTATATACATTCTGTATTTTACGTTATCTGCGCTAATTATATTTGTATGTTATTTGTTATTAGCCAATAACAAATATGCCATCTCATGGGCTATTAATATTAATTTTATGATTGCTTTTTTAATTATCGGCTTGAAATCATTAAGCTATATATTATTAATTGATAGCATCAATGACTTTAATTATATTTATTTTTTAGATAAAGAAACAATTTTTATATTTATAACAGGTATTATTCTTATTTTTTTATCATTTTATTATAAATACGGTTAAATGATTATTAGTCTATTGATAATTATCTTTGTAGGTTATTTTTCATTAAGTTATACCACACTAGGTGGTGACTCTGTACTTTTTTCTGTGATCTTTCCTATCATTGATTTTTTTGCTTTTTTGTCATTAGCATTATGGATTGTTATTTTGCTACATAAATTAGGTATAAAGCAAAGTAGTTCGTCCATGCCAGATAGTGAAAATGGTCTTGGTGGCGATGGAGGATCAGATTAGCAAATTAAAAAAGGATGACATAGGGTCTACCATAGAGTAAAGGGGTCCAGCCTATTTTACAATATACAAGAACCTGACGTAACCACACTATCAGTCAAAACTGCCAATATTCAATTTAACAAAAAATCAATCAGATACTCTTAAGGTTTAACTGTCTTTGTATATTGTAAAATAGGGTTGACCCCTTATCCCAGGCAATTTCATCTCAAATTCTTTGATAATAGAAAAAGAAGAGAAGAATAGAGAATGGTTAGCCCTATTTTTTTCGGCCTTTAAAACTGCAGACGCGAATTTATTTCTCTATGTACTAGCCAATCCTATTCTTTTATTATGATCACCAATGGTGAACGCAGGTCAACTACACCGGGTTATAATTTACCTCTTCATAAAATTCTTGAGAATATGAATGATCCTAGACCACATTGGAAGCCCAAGGCAGAACCTGAAATACAGCCAAAATGTTTTTGTCCGGTTGGACCTATTCCTCCTCCCCCTCAATCAGAATCATCCTGTGAAGGAGAGGATCCCTACTACGGCGGGAGGTTGCCTACTGGTTCATCCCTTTGTTCTTGTAATTGATATCGAATTTAATTGCAGATGTTTATAACTAAAACTCTATATCGTTACTTGGTCTTGATCTCATGGGTCTCTAACTTGGTTTGGATATTTTTTTCGAATATATATTGGGATAATTTTAACATCAACATGCAGCACCTATTAGCAGCCAATGGATACGGTTCTGTAATTCCAGGAACAGAGTTTATTTTCTGGACAATATTAGCAACTAGTGCATTTTGTTATTCGGGTCTGATTTTTTTTAAGCGTTGGTCAATATGGCTTCTAATTGCTCTTGATATAGGTGTGCTAATATTCTTTGCTCCTTTTGGCGGTGTGGAGGTATCAGCTCCAGTTGAACGTACCGCAAGGAACATTCTGCTAATGACGGATGGTGCGCTTATTTCACTAGCATTCTTTTCTGACATAAGAACCCAGTTTAAATAAAAATTGCCCACACGTTTTGGATTCTGACTATCAGCTATCGAGGACTGGCATACCATACATAGTACCAAGTACCAAATCTTGAAAAGACAGAAAACTATTTCTGCATAGTTGTACCAATTCCATATAACTCAAACAGAACCAGCATGTGAAAGAAATGATCTTTACTATGACTGAGCACCACTTAAGGGGCCTGACCTTTGTCCCCGTTTGTGATAGTAGGTGAAAGCAATGGTGATAACAAAAGCGATATATCGATATTTGGTGGTGATCTCATGGAGTGCAGATCTAATATGGACATTCTTTAGAGATATTTATACGGATCATTTTGACAATAATGTTCGGAATCTATTAACTGCTGACGGATATAGTGCAATAGTCCCGTGGTCTGAAAATATGTTCTGGGCGATATTAATTGTAACTTACATTTGTTACATGGGATTATTTAATCTTAAACGTTGGTCAATATGGCTTCTAATTGTTCTTGATATAGCTGTACTACTATTGCTTGCCCCCCTTGGCGGTGTAGAAGTGTCAGTTCCAGTTGAACGTATCGCGAGAAACATTCTACTAATGACGGATGGTGCGCTTATTGCCCTAGCATTCTTTTCTGATTTACGAGATCAGTTCAAATAGATAAGTCACCAGACCGGGCGTTATCACACCCATCGCGCCACTGGACTCTATATCAACAGCAGCCCCTGCCTATGAATGGCAGGACCTGGGCAATGCAACCGATTACAGATTGCGGGTTTATGATCGCACCTTAACAACGTGGGTGCACGATGCCACCTACCCGGTTGCTGATATCTGCAATGTCGGAACGTGTTCAGTGACACCTGCAGACTTAACCCTGAATATCAGTAATAACCATCTATGGCGCATTCGCGCAAAGAACAGTGCTGGCTGGAATGAATGGTCGGACTATCAGCGCTTTGATGTGATAGGGGGGCAATAAGATGAACATACTTCGTCCTCTGATATTTACGCTAATTACACTTTTTTCTGTGACTGCTGCACAAGCGGCGACATACTTCTTTCATACCGATCATCTGGGTACGCCGCAGGTTTTATCGGATAAAGATCAGAATGTTGTGTGGCAGGGTGAGTACAGTCCGTTCGGTGGAGTGACAGAAACTGTAGGTGCAGTTGAACAGAACTTGCGATTTCCGGGGCAGTATTTTGATGTCGAGACCAAACTGCATTATAATTATTTTAGGGAGTATGACTCTGAAACAGGCAGATACCTTACTCCTGATCCTTTAGGTGTTGCTGGTTTAATAGATGCATTAGGTGATGACTTTACTGGACATGGTGTGGATTTAGATTTCACAGGGCAAGATACTAATTTATATGCCTACGTTAGAAATAACCCGCTGCTGTATAGCGATCCTGAAGGTGCGCTGATTCAGTTTGGCCCTGCTGTTGCGAAAGCATTACGAGCAGCGGTTTTAGCATTTCGATTGTATACAGGCACAGGCAAGGCTCCTAAGCCACCAAAGCCAACACCACCAGAGCCAACGGTTGCTGCAGAACCTATTGTTCCACCAAAGCCGCCTAAACCACCTAGTTGTCCGTAATAATTATGGCACATGAATTAAATAATAATTTAAGCAAGGCAAAGAAGTTGTGGGATGAGGAACACTACAGCGAAGCTTTAGAAATTGCATTGGTTGGTGCAACGCAGGGCGATATGGAAAGCCAGGTTTTTGTAGGCAATGTGTTTTTGAAAGGGGGTGGAAGTATCGAGCAGAATCTTCATGAGTCTGTAATGTGGTTAGATATGTCAGTTGAGTCGGGCAGTATTGTGGGGCACTATTTATTAGGTATTGCACACTATTATTTATTAGATTACACAAAAGCATTAAATGAATTTGTTATAGCCTCAAAGTCGAAGTATTTTGCAGCTGATTATCAAATTGGAAAGATGTACTATTACGGGGTAGGTGTACAAAAAGATATTGAAAAAGCGTACCAATATTTTTTGGTTGCAAAAAAACAAGATCATATGTTTGCTAGTAGAGAAGTCGCTGTCATATTAATGAAGGGGCACAAGGGGTTTTTAAATATAATAAAAGGGATGATGTTATTTATAGCAACTATATTTAAAGGATTTATTATTGCCTTTAAGGAGCCTGATAGTGAAAAATTATTTGAGTAGCGAGATTAATTTGTAGCGCCCCAAACTCTCATCATACTTTCTCCCAAATTATCTATCAGGCTAAAACAAAAGAAGCAAAAACAGGATTGACCCTTTTATTCCTATCGGATAAAGATCAGAATGTTGTGTGGCAGGGTGAGTACAGTCCATTCGGTGGAGTGACAGAAACTGTCGGTGCAGTTGAACAGAACTTGCGATTTCCGGGGCAGTATTTTGATGCCGAGACGGGATTGTACTACAATTACTTTAGAGATTATGATCCCAGTACCGGAAGGTATATAACCGCCGATCCAATAGGTCTTCTTCGTGATTATAGTGATCCACGACTTCAATTTGCTATCAAAGTGGGTACACTTGAAGAAACAGGATTTGCGGGTGGAGAGTTAAATCATTTGTACGGTTATGTGGGTCAAAACCCGCTGTATTGGCTTGATCCATATGGACTGGCCGAACACACAACAAACCCAAGACCATCGAATCTACCTAAACATGAATCTGGCGATGCACGAAGACAACGCGATAGCGGTAATGAAAAAGGTGATAAAAATCGGCGCGAGAGTCGTAAGAAACCAAAAGGACATAAAGGACCTTGGCCTCCAAGAATTCCTGGCCTACCCGTACTAATCTGTCCATTGTGTCCTTTGGTATTTCCACCACCAAATAGCCCACCATCGTGTTGAATCTACGGAGTATAAAAATTGGATCGATATAAAATTGCGTTAACAGAGATATCGAAAAAAAAACCAGATATCGATAAGATTCTTTCTCTATTGGAACGATCAATTGAAGAAGGGAATGTGCAGGCAGCTTATGCACTGGGCACTTGGTGTTTACATGGACAGCATGTAAAAAAGAATCTAAAAAAAGCTATTGAGCTCATTCGCAAGGCAGCGAACGACAATTTGCCGGATGCACTATATGATATGGCAGTTTCTTACGAGTCTGGCATTGGAGTTAAGAAAAATGAGGGACTGGCAATGGAATATTATTTGCGAGCAGCATTACATGATGATATGCAGTCGTTTTTTGAGTTGGGGCGTTGCTACTACCATGGAATTGGTGTCGAGCGAAACAAGAGGTTAGCCAAAATTTGGTACGATAGAGCAGCAGAACTAGGCGTTCACAATTAGGAAAATAATAAGGAGTCTACCATCGAATTTAAAAATAAGGGGTCAAGCCTATTTTACAATATACAAGGGTTTGATGTAACCTCACCATCAGTCAAAACTGCCAATATTCGATTTAACAAAAAACCGATCCGTTACTCCTAAGGTTTAACTATCTTTGCATATTGCAAAATAAATTACCGGCAACAGTCACAACGAAATTCGACAGAAGCCGGTTGGTAAACAACCCCTGCTACCCGCCCGAGCATTTGCGATGTATGCTTGTCAATATTATGGGAGTATGAGTCTGAAGAACATAGCTGAATTATTTGGGTTGAGTCATCCGGGAAGTTCTTCGTTTTCAATAAACAAAACGAAAAGAGAGATCGCTAACGGAAAATGGAAGTCAGTTGTTCGAAGGTTTGAGAAATCTTTGTATATTGTAAAATAGGGTTGACCCCTTATTCGAGTCCGAGAACTGCTGCAAGGCCGGCAATCCCATCGTTATCAACTCCCGGCGCAAAATTCAAAAAGAAGTTGATTACACCGGAACCGGCGCTTACCCGCTTGCGTTTGAGCGGATCTATAGCAGTAGCCCACCTGGGTTAACGAGTGTGTCCGAAGGTAACAGTGCAACCTATCAAGCATGGCAACACAATTACCAAAAAGCACTCACTGGCAACTTTGAGAATGACATTACACAGTCATCTCGTTATGAAAACAAAGGCGAGTACTGGACACCTGAAGCCACCGCATCAGCGGGTGTTGATACCTCCATTATTGCCTATCGACCCTATGGCGGATATCTCTATTTTAATACCTTCACACCGGCCACAGACATTCAGCAAACCCTGGAGCGTGCAACAACGCCTACCGGAGAGACTGGCTATTTGCTGCGAACCACCTCGGGTGAGGAAGAATATTATGCAAAAACGGGCAGACTGGTGGCAACACGTTTATTAAAGGTATTCAGTGGCTCAATGAAATCGCTAACGTGCGTATTCATGACACGACGAAAGAGCAACCTATGAAGCGTTTAATTGAAGAACGCTTAGTGTTGAAGTCATTGCCATACCAACCCATTCAAGACATCACTGTTAAAGCACCTGAAACCATGATACCGGTGAATTTTGACCCACTGCCACTGCATCATGACCTGTCCATTTATAATGACTGTTGTCAGCAGGCATCACTATGATCGATGCCCGCTTAAATGACTTAACAGACACACTCAAGCTACAAGGCATGGCACTTCATGCCCATGATTTAGCGCAACGTGCTGCAAAAGAAGAGTGGGATTACCTCACTTTTTTTGAAAAACTGCTGACAGCAGAAGTGACAGAGCGTCATACCCGCAAACAAAAGATGTTTACGAGAATGGCAGGCTTTGCATCCATTAAAACCTTAGATGGCTTTGATTTTGAGTTTGCAGCCGGTGTACCTAAGACCCAAGTACAACAACTGGCGAGTTTGTCATTTATAGAACGAGCTGAAAATATTGTACTCCTTGGGCCATCTGGGGTGGGTAAAACCCATATTGCAACAGCATTGGGTTATAAGGCCGTACAGGCGGGTTTAAAAACACGATTTATCAGTGCGTCAGATTTAATCTTGCAGCTATCAACGGCACAACGTCAAGGCAAATATAAGTCTGTGATGCATCGCAGTGTGCTAGCACCTAAGTTACTGATTATTGACGAAATAGGCTATCTACCGTTTGACATTAGTGAATCAAAATTACTGTTTGATGTCATTGCAAAACGCTATGAAAAGGGTTCTATTGTTTTAACCAGTAACTTGCCCTTCGGGCAATGGGGTCAAACCTTTGCTAATGACACCGCATTAACATCAGCCTTACTAGATCGCGTCTTACATCACTCTCATATTATTCAAATTAAAGGAGACAGTTATCGTTTAAGAGAAAAGAAACAAGCGGGCTTAATCAGCCCAAGTAAATAATACTTAGTGGCTCACTTTTCAGTTGATGAAGTGGCTCAGTTTTCGGGCGTTGTTGACACTATCACTATGAAGCGCAAAACAACCCCCGGTTTCTCACCGGTATAACTGATGAAAAAGGTCTACGTTTTGCCCGTTGGGAATACGACACAGACGGCTTTGCTGCAACGAGCGAGCATATCAATGGCATTGATCGTGTGACGGTTGAAAAAACCACACCCACAGAGCCTGATGTCACCGTTACCAATGCGCTGGGTCTGGAAACTATCTATCGCTATCAGGTGATCAATGGGCGTCGTCTTTTAGTCGGCAAGGAGCGGATAGCCAAAAATACAATCACAGGTGCCAGCGAACAGTTTACTTACAATGAACACGGATTCCTTACACAGCGTTTAGACTGGAATGGCAATGTAACCATCTATGAGCGAAATGATCGCAACCTTGCGACTCAAGAAGTCAGCGCTGTTGGCACCGACCAGGAAAAAACCATTGATCGCATCTGGCACCCTGAACACCGGCTGCCTACCCAAGAGATCTTCGACGATTACACCATAGATTCTACCTACAATGGTCAAGGCAATTTGCTGGTTCGCACAATTACTGATAATACCAGTGGTGAGGTCAGGACCTGGTCCTATACCTACAACGCTTTTGGTAAAATGCGCAGTGTGGACGGCCCCCGAACCGATGTTGCAGATATAACGCAATACACCTATTACGACTGTAATACAGGCAATGCGTGCGGACAATTACAGACCATTAGCAACGGCCTTGGACATGTTACAACCCTCAACAGCTATGACGCGCATGGAAACCCTCTGCAGGTCACCGATGCCAATGGTGTACTCACTGAATTGACTTACGATGCACGGCAGCGACTGACCGCAAGGACGGTGGACGGTCAGACTTCCTCATTCGCCTATGACGGTGCCGGCAATTTACTCAAAGTCACCTTACCCGACGCTACCTTTACACGCTACGGTTGGGACGGCGCAGATCGATTAACTTCGGTGGCCGATGCACAGGGAAACCGGATTGACTGGGTGCTCGATGACAAAGGCAATCGTATCGAAGAAAAAACGCATGATAACGCGGGGGCGATAAAAAAATCACTGAACCGGGCCTTCGATGCCCTGAGCCGTATCGGTAGCTGTCAAGCTATCTGTCGCCTCAAGCTATAAAATCAGGCCACTTTTTTCACACGACTACCCTCCTTAACTTCAGTACTATTTACGGGGTTTAAAAATTCCTTTGTTTTTGGTGACCAGTTACGAGTTTCACCACTCCAACGCTCTGGATTTTCAGCTCTAGCAGCTTCATAGACTTCTTTTCTCTGCTTTAGAATCCCTGCATCCAAACCTGCATGACGCTGCGCCGGAGTAACAAATTTAATCGCACTATGGCGATGTTGATGGTTGTACCAAGCAACAAAACTTCCTACCCATATACGCGCTTCTTCAAGATCAGAAAAGGGCTGCTCAGGGTATTCATGGCAGTATTTCATTGTTCTGAATAAAGATTCGGAGTATGGATTATCGTTGCTCACTGATGGCCGGGAAAACGAGGGTACAACGCCTAATTTCTGTAGCGTTGATAACATGGTCGCCCCCTTCATCGGCCCTCCGTTATCGGAATGTAATATCACCTGCTTAGGTTTGATTCGCTCACGTTGCGCGATGTCGATCATAATTTCAGAAGCCCGTTCACTGCTTTCATGTTCATACACCTGCCAACCAACGATCTTGCGGCTAAAGATATCCATAAACAGGTATAGATAAAAGAACATACCCTTGATGGATTGTGGTAAATAAGTAATATCCCAACTGTACAGTTGATTGGGTCCATCAGCGGTTAATGGTTCAGGTTTCTTAATTTTGGTTGAAGGTCGGCTGGCCTGACGGTGTTGCAGTAACTTCTCTTCACGCAAAACGCGATAAAAAGTCGACTCAGAGGCAATATACTGGCCTTGCTCCGCCAGTATGGGTACGATCTGGGTTGGCGCAAGATCAGCGAATTTCTCTGAGTTTATGACTTGCAGTAACTGCTCGCGTTCGCACTGAGAGAGTTTATTGGCCGGTACAAATTGATGCATGCTACGACCATCCGGGGCGAGTTCTCCTGGCTTGTGCCAACGCTGAAGAGTGCGCGGGCTGATACCGAGTATGTCACAGGCTTTGCGAAGTCTGGCGCCGGCTATAAGGGCTTCCTTGACCCACTTTAAAATGAGTTTGCGCTCTGGAAGCTGAATCATCCTTCCTTGTCCTCCCAGAGCGCCTGGAACTTTTTTTGCAATACCAATAAGGCAGCTGCTTCAGCTAATGCCTTCTCCTTACGGTTCAATTCACTTTGCAGGTTTTTGTGGCTTGATTTAAGGTCACGAAGCTCAGCAAGAGGAGGCGATGAAGAGGAGGCACCTGATTCAAAATCCTCTCGCCATTGTTTTAAATGATGGGAAAAAATACCTTTGTTACGACAATAGGCGTTGACTGCCTGTTCATCCATGGAATGTGTCGTCAATAATGCATCGAGTCGTTCGGCAGAGCCCCAGTTTGCGGGACTTTTAGAGGTACTATTGCCTTGTTTTACCTTGTTCTTATTTTTTGATGTCATCCAGTTTTTGAGTGTCCAGTGATTCATGTTTAATTCTTCGGCCACCGATATAACAGTACGGGAGCCACGGGAGTATGCTTTTTGCAATGCCTGTTGGCGAAAAGCGTCAGTATAATTTGTTTTCATATTCATCAATATCAACTATTTTCAAGTTGTGGGAATCGCTAATTTTCAGTGCGCCGGTTGTTGGCGCATGTCCAGTCGCCCTACGGGCTCCTTACCATGCGCCAACAACCGGCAATCCCACAATGTTAACCCCCAAACAATAAAGGTTAATAATAGAGGCGACAGATATCCTGACAGAGGGGGGTATTGTGCAATCAGTGAGTGCTCATGGTGGCAACACACACTTCAGCTATGACGCAAACAATAACCTTGAGCAGCAAACGGATGCAGACAATCGAGTCACGCTGCAGGGTTTTGATGCGTTTGACCGGCTGATTGCCTTAACCGATGCCCTGCAGGGGCAGACACAATTTGCTTACAACAAACAAGATCTGCCCACACAGGTCACAGACGCTAAAGGACTGACAACCCACTATAGCTACAATGGATTCGGTGATACCACCGTCGCTACAAGTCCTGACACCGGTACCACAACCTACACATACGATTCAGCCGGTAATCGAACCACTCAAACCGATGCCCGGGGCGTTACGGTGAATTTCAGTTTTGATGCACTCAATCGGGTAAAGACTGCAAGCTATCCAGAGAGCCGTGAAAATATCAGCTACCACTATGATCAGGGCAGTTTTGCTGTCGGCAAGCTAACAAAGATAACCGATCAAAGTGGCTCAACCGAATACAGTTACGATGCACGGGGCAATAAAGTGGCTGTCACCTACACCATTGCCGGTCAGCGTTACACAACGACCTACCGATACAACAGCGCAGATCGTCTGACTGGAATGACTTACCCCGATGGCTGGGAGATAGATTACAGCTATGATACCAGTGGACGCATCAGTCAGGTGCAATCAGCACGTGATGGAAACACCGAAACCCTGGCGACAACCATTCAACGCCTGCCCTTTGGTCCTGTTACCGCCATGACACTTGGCAACGGCATTAACCGCACACGCAGCTATGATCTGGACTACCGGGTGCAGAACATTAACGATGGATCGGTTCTGTCAAGAAACTATGGCTACAGTGCGGTCGATAATATCACGGCGATCACCAACAGCATTACCCCCGCGCTCAGCCAACTGTTTAGCTACGACAATCTCGATCGGCTCAACTTTGCAACGGGTGATTACGGCGACAAAAGCTACCGTTATGACAGTGTCGGTAACCGCTTGGCCTTAACCACGGATTCTGGCGCTAACAGCCAGACCCAATCCTATCACTACAATACGGACAGCCATCGACTGGACTCGATTACTGGCGAGCGTGGTTTCCAATACGACGCCGCTGGCAATACCACTGACAACGCACTGGCAAGCTTTACCTACAATGACCGCAACCGCATGGCCAGCAGCACGGTCAACGCCGCGACCACCACCTACCAACACAATGCGCTCGGGCAACGGGTGCGCAAAACCGGCAGTTCGGGTGAGACGCATTTTATCTTTGATCTTGACGGCAAACTCATTGCCGAAGCCGAAGGCAGCGGTGTTATAAGCGTTGAATACGCCTATCTTGATGGCGAACCACTGGCGATGTGGCGCGCTGATGAGACGCCCACGATACCCGGTGTTATCACACCGATTGCCCCCCTGGGATCGATAACCATCGCTTCCCCCGCTTATCAATGGCAGGCTGTGGGAAATGCAAACGATTACCGATTACGGATTTATGATCGGGCCTTGAATAGCTGGGTGCATGATACTACCTATGCGGCAACCGATATTTGCGGCAACGGCACCTGTTCTGTGACCCCCACAGGGCTAACCCTGAACTTCAGTAAAAACCATGTCTGGCGAGTTCGGGCAAAGAACAGCGTTGGCTGGAATGACTGGACTGATAGTCTTTTCTTCGATTATGTAGACACGATACCTGGGGTCATAACACCGACCGCACCCCTTGGGAGCATATCAACAGCCACCCCTGCTTATGAATGGCAGGATCTGGGCAATGCGAGCGATTACAGATTACGCATTTATGATCGTGCGCTGAACATCTGGGTACATGATGAAACCTATCCAGCAGTGGATATTTGCAGCAACAATATTTGTTCCGTAACACCAACAGATCTAACCCTGAACTTTAGTAAAAACCATGTGTGGCGACTGCGGGCAAAAAACAGTGCTGGCTGGAATGACTGGTCGGACAGTCTGTTCTTTGATTATGTGGATTCGATACCGGGTGTCATCACAACCATTGCACCACTGGGAACTATATCAACAGCAACGCCTGCCTATGAATGGCAGGATCTGGGCAATGCAACTGACTACCGATTGCGGGTTTATGATCGCGCCTTAACAACGTGGGTACACGATGCCACCTACCCGATTGCTGATATCTGCAATGTCGGAACGTGTTCAGTGACACTTGCAGATCTAACGCTCAATGTCAGTAACAACCATCTGTGGCGCATTCGTGCAAAGAACAGTGCTGGCTGGAATGGATGGTCGGACTATCAGCGTTTTGATGTGATAGGGGGGCAATAAGATGAGAATTCTTCGATCTTTGATACTAACGTTAGTTACGCTGATTTTTGTCACCGAATCTCAGGCAGCGATGTACTACTTCCACACGGATCATCTGGGTACACCGCAGGTAGTGACAGATAAAGATCAGACCGTGGTTTGGCAGGGTGAGTACAGTCCGTTCGGTGAAGTGACAGAAACTACTCGTGCAGTTGAACAGAACTTGAGGTTTCCGGGGCAATATTTTGATGCAGAGACGAAGTTACACTATAACTACTTTAGGGACTATGACCCGGAGAGCGGACGATATGTGCAATCTGATCCAATAGGGCTTATAGGTGGTTTAAATACTTATAGCTATGTGGGTAATAATTCATTGATCTATGCTGATCCATACGGTTTGTTTGATGTTAAAAAATTCTTTGCAAAAACAGCGGTTACAATGATTGTCAATGCAGCAGTTGGAGCGAAGGTGCTTGGACTTGGCTCATTAACGCATTCTGGTGGGTTGGGATGTTCAGATTTTACTTCTGATTGTGACGGAGATGGTATTCCAGATAATAAAAGGGCTGAAGATGATAGTGATGCTGGACAATGTAAATAAATTAACAGGAATGAATAAAACTAATGAGCGTTGCAGTAATGGTTTCAGTAATAGTAGTGATTTTTCTGGTGTTAATAATTTGGCAGGTGTTTTCTAAAAGAAATAGTGATAATGAACTTAAAAAAATTGCCAGCGTTACTGCATCACTGATTTTTTGGGGGGTAGTTCTTCTAGCTATAATTGCTGCGGTAATGAATGGGCTGAAATAGTTAAGACTTAAAATTAGTCTAAATAGAAGAAAAGGGGTCTACCATGGTTTTATGTTGAAAAGGATTTAAAAGATTGTTGCAGTTGACCCTGTGGGTATGGAAGAAAAAAAAAGGGGTCAATCCTATTTTACAATATACAAGAGCCTGATGTAACCTCCCATCAGTCAAAACCGCCAATATTCTATTTAACAAAAAACCGATCCGTTACTCATAAGGTTTAACTATCTTTGTAAATTGTAAAATAGACTCGACCCCTTATTTTCGCTTACTTTGCAGGACAGGCCAGCAGGTGAGAGCATTGTAGAGAAAGTATCAGAAATTACCGGCAACAGTCGCAACGAAATTCGACAGAAGCCGATTGGTAAACAACCCCTGCTACCAGCTCGAGCATTTGCGATGTATGCTTGTCAATATTATGGGAGTATGAGTCTGAAGAACATAGCTGAATTATTTGGATTGAGTCATCCGGGAAGTTCTTTGTTCTCAATAAACAAAATGAAAAGAGAAATCGCTAACGGAAAATGAAAGTTAGTTGTTCGAAAGTTTGAGAAATCTTTGTATATTGTAAAATAGGGTTGACCCCTTATCTTCTACAGCCTCGTTATGTGTAAAAAAAGATGGCAGCTGAAAGTAAAGAAAAATGTGCAAATCATTAACCATTTACAAAAGAAGGACTCAACAGTGAGCAAATCAAAAATCACAATACCTCTTGAACAATTGGAACGTTATAATAAATTAATCGAATCCAATCCAAAAATTGAGAGAAAAGGCAAAACAACCCCTTATACGTCATTGAATGGACATATGTTCTCGTTTTTATCGAAAGATGGCAAAATGGGATTAAGACTTCCCGAGGAGAATCGCAAAGGATTTATCCAGGAATTCAATACTCAATTAATGGAGCAACATGGAAGAATCATGAAGGAATATGTAGAAGTACCAAGTGATTTGTTGAGTGATATAAAAAAATTATCGAAATACTTACAGGAGAGTTATAAATACATTTCAACTCTAAAACCCAAACCCACAAAGAAATAATGAAATACACATGTTTAACTAAAATCAATTCACCTGTTAGTCAGGTAGTGGAAAGATAAAAATAATTTTAACTTCAGGAAAACGACTGATGATTTTATCGGAGTTTCCCCTAGGCGCTACGTCAATTCAGGATTTGTTTAATAATCAGTTGAGGAGGCATTTTATGCTAAAAATCAAAGAAATGGTAATTCGCATAAAATCCCTGAAATAATCTGCTCATCCTTGTGAACTTCAACTCTGTCACCTGGTTTCATGTTTTGTGCGACCAGAGCAAAACCGATGTTGCTATTCATTCGGTAAGACCAGACGCCATTGGTCATATCGCCAATTTTCCTGCTATCATAAAAAATATCGTACCAGGATAAGTGAGGCTCTGTGGGATTATTCCCTTCAAGAATCAACCCCAATTGATGTCGTTTTGGCCCAGTTGATTTTATGTCGCGTAACGCTTTTACACCAATGACATCATCATCGACATCTAAATCGATGTAGTTACCCAGTCTAACCTCAAACGGATTGGTATCATCATCGGTATCAGAACCCCAGGATAACAATCCACTTTCGATGCGCTCACATAAGTTAGGATTGCCGGGGCCGATATCGAAAGCTTGTCCAGATTCGCGAACGATATTCCATAATGCACTGCCCTTTGAACCATCCATCAGGTATAACTCAAACCCGCCTTGTTTTGACCAACCGGAACGGGCCAACATCAGCGGAATACCTTCAATTTCTGCTTTTCGGAACCAGAAGAATTTGAGATCACGAATCCAATCACCAAAGATTGCCGCAATCACCGCTTCTGCTTTCGGGCCTTGCACAGCGAGCGGCGATACGTCTGGTTCAATGATCTTTACGTTTAAACCCCGTTCGGCTGCAATTGCACGTGACCAAAACAGGATATTGGAATCTGCTATTGAAAGCCAATAACGCTCGTCATCTAGTTTCAATAAAATCGGGTCATTAATAATGGTGCCGTGATGATTGCACAGTGCAATATATTTCCCCTGATTTTCAGCACAACAGGAAAGGTCTCGCGGTGTTAATATCTGAGCAAGCTTGCCAGCGTCCGGGCCGGAAAATTGAACCTGACGTTGCACCGCGACATCCCATTGCGCAACCCCATTAATCAAGCGCCAGTATTCTGCTTCCGGATCTCCATACCCTACTGGCATCAGCATTTGATTGTAGGGCATAAAACCTGTCACGCCGTTTGCCACTGTCGCCTCATAGAACGGTGATCGGCGAATGCGTATTGTAGGTGCAATCTCGAACATTTGTTATCTCCTGAAAATGCTATGCTGAACTATTCAAAAAAGCCTTTCTGCAGCACAGACAAAACTGGGCTTTGCAAAACCAAAGTCATGAAGCTCCTTTGTATTAGTGTTCAATACAATCAGGAACCCTTTCGATTACTCTGCGTGCAAAATAATTAAAACTCGCGCCAACAAAGGGTTTTCCCAACATGAAGTCATGCGCACTCCTTGCCATATCTGGTTTCACACATTTCACATTACCAGCAGCTTTTGCCTTCAATAGTGTTCTGGCGCCACGCTCCATATAGACAGCAAGAATTGCCGCCTCTTCAATTGTCGCTCCCGCTACAAGATAGCCATGATTGGCGAGCAAGATAGCGTGTTTGTCTGCAAGTGCTGCAGAAATCAATTTTCCCTCGTCATCGGAAATGGGAAGCCCGGGCCACTCACGCAGCCATGCGATATCCTCATTAAAGAATGCAGCATCCATATGGGCGACCTGAAACGGCTCATCAATCATTGAATACGCAGAAACATGCGGTGAATGCGCATGAATAATGCAATTTACATCGGGTCGCTTGTCATAGATCCACATTTGGAAACGTTGTGCGGGGTTAGAGATTCCTTTTCCTTCTACGGTGTTTAGATCATAATCAACAAGGATCAAATCTTTTTCATTCACATCCTCAAACCCAAAGCCAAATGGCATCGTTAAAAATATGCCGTCTTTATCACTGCGGGCAGTCATTTGGGTGATGATTCCAGAACCATGGCCCTCCATGCCCAGGTATTGACAAGTGAGGACGAATTTTTGCTTTTCACTAAAATCGTCAATTACCATATTTTCCGCTACCTCACGATCCACTCGTTTTGCGTAATAATCTGCATCACGCTCCTGGATATTTGTGCTCACTATAGTTGATCTCCTTAAGTAGAAGTGAAACCTATTATAAATTATTAAGCGTTTTGATTTTGGCCCAGAGTGTCGAGTCAATACATGTGATATGTGTATTAATAATTTCTCAGAATATAACTTTGGAAAAACAATGATAATGATAGCAGGACAGGCACGCTACAACATTAAAAAACCACTTAATGAATGCGTAGTATTTACCTGATTTCTAGGAGTTTTTATCTTAATAAGAAGTTATATTTGAGTGCCTGTCCATGACCGTGTTTTGACTGCTCTTATTTCGGCTTCTATGGAGTTATGAATCTTTCAGGCTAACTGGGGGTTGGATTTGCTGAATTGAGCTGTTTTTCAGGTAAATCGGACCCAGGGTTTCGGCGATCTGCTCGATCTCTCTGAGAAACTCAACCAAGCCTTCCAGCGATTCACCCTGCAGGTGCAGTTCCTCCCCTTCCTGTGTGCTGAGGATTGATCGTAGAAACGTTATCATTGATTTTATTTTCGTTAAACGATCTATAATTCTGTCGTCCATAATTGTATTACTCAGTACCTTTTGAAAGACAGGGTAAAACCCCTTGATTATTAGATTGCACATTCATTCGGGGCGATTTCTACAATTTCACACTGTTCAAGGTCGCCGTGCATTGGGTATTATCACCGCTCTCCTTTGTCCGTCAGTGTGTTTTGGGGTTTTCTTTTCTCTATTAGTTTTATTTACATATCAATAGTCAAAATACAAATCTGGTATGATAGGAATGTGTTAATAAACACGATTTAATTCACTTTAATGGGTCGCTCGCACGCGATCATTCATTTTTTGGGCAATAGCAATTATACATTAGCAAGTAATACTATACATAATGTAAGTATTATTTAATATGTTGTCAAGTTTAATTTAGATTTCGAATGTGGGGATTATTAAGGTTGTCTGTACAAATAGTTACTAATGTGTTGTAGACTGCAATGTGATGAATGGATAACGCGAATTGTTTATTGCTCCTGCTTGAGGAATAGACAATTGATTAGTAAATCAGGTATAGAAATAATCTCTAACGGTGTTTACTTGCCGAATCGCGTTATAACAACCGAGTCATTGATGGAATATGCAAATTCAGAAAGCGTTGGTATAGATACGAACACGATATCACGTGATATTGGTATTCACAGTGTATTACAAGCCGAGGATGATATGTTGTGGTCGGATATGGCCACCGTCGCAGCGGAGGATTGCCTGGCAAGCGTTCCACAATATCGCGATAAAATCGATATGATTATCTATGCCGGTATTGATGGTGATTTTAAGGAACCCAGTACTGCGCATTTTATCCAGCGCAAACTAAAAATCAACAATTTTGCCCCTGCTATTGATGTCTCAAACGCCTGCCAGGGTTTTCTCTCTGCCATTATTATGGCCAATGCGCTTATTAGAAACGGCGATGCCAAGTATATACTCGTAGTAACGGCTGATAAGGGTACGATGCTCGGAAAAATGGTTGCTGATGAATTGAGCAAAGGTGTCAGTCGTAAATATTTTTTAGATAAAATGGGCGTATTTACGGTGGGTGATGCAGGTGGAGCAGTGCTACTTGGCCCGTCACGATCTGCCGACCGAGGATTTCAGATGTTTAATACATCAAGCCGGGGGCGCCATGCATCACTCTGCACCTACGGGATAAAGAACGGTATTGTGGATGGACAGATGAAAATGGCACAAATAACCGGAGTAACGCTTAAGGAGCACAAACGACAGATTCCCGTAACTGCCAAAGCACTTAACTGGGTGGCTGAAGAAATAGATTGCCTGATGACACACCAAGTTGGTGACCAGCCCTTTCGGAGATTATCGACAATTTCGGGGGTATCATCGCAAAAAATGTCAAAAACATTTACGCGTTATGGCAACCTGACGACCGCGACTTTCTCTGTTAATCTAAAACTGGCGGTAAAAGAAAAGCTGATCACGCACGGTTCCAAGGTCTTGGGGATGTTCTCAGGATCAGGCATCACTATCGCACACTTTGGTTATAGACATACTGAGGGCATTTAAATGGAGGGGGTTATAGTTTTTTCTTTTTTGGCATTGGGGCTAAAAATATGGGCTTTTGTACGTCTGCAGACAGTTCGTTATTCAGTTAGACAATCTACTTTTTTCGCAGTATCTGCATTTATGTTTGTGGCTTATAGTCAAACTGTTCTTGAATTTGTCGGATACTACAACGCTCTATTAAATCCTAATTGGACTGGAGCGTTTATCTTAATAAGACTCTACCACTTGACGCTGGTTTTATTGGCGATTCTAAGCACAATTATTTTTCGCAATCTTTTGCAGAAACCACAGAAAGAGTACTGGACAGGTTTCATGTTTATGGTGATCGGGGTGTTTTTTGTGCTGCTGTTTTCGAGTGACTTCATTATCAGTGGTGTTAAGGTACTCAGCTATACATTCACCCGGATACGCGGGCCCGGCTATTCCATTTTTTCATTGCTGTTTATGATAGGCATCATTGAGTCTATTATTATAAGTGCCCACTCATTACGTACTCAAAAATACAATGCTGGCATTCTATTGTCAACCAGTAGCACCTTATTATTTTCAGCGGCGACTATAATGACGTTGATGCATTTTGGTGTGCATATTACTGGCACGGGAATAGCCTCCATGGTATTTGCAATCATGTTGCTTGGTTTCTCATTTGTATTAGTACCTATGGCGCGGCAACAATTATCGGGTGAACAACGGCTGACACCAGAGCACGCTTATCCTGGAGGCAAAGCCAACCCTGTTACAGCGGCTGCGAGCAGCACACGTATGCCAGATTATACCGGCCGACAGGATGCAAATATTCCCATAGAGTGCTACGGTTGGGTGACGACGGACTTTATAGAACTAACCCATAGTGATGGTGAGCGGGTTATTTTCAAAAAGGTCCCTGGGCGTGCTTATCTGGACAGCCCGGCTATACATCCGGTTACACCGGCTATAAACGATATGGTTTTGCAGGATAATACCGGGCGTCAGAATGCGAACATCCCTATTGCCTGTTACGGTTGGGTGGCCCCAAACTCCGGAGAACAAAAGATTGACAGTGAGCGTATTGGAGACAAAAAAATAAAGCCAGATCCGGGTAATTCGTCTAGCGAAAACTAACGACTGCCGTATAGTCTCGGGTCGTGTGCAACGGCCCGGACTACAGCGATGATTTCACCATCGTTTGCAGTAAATCCGAGGTTGTTTGCCTGAGCGCTAAATTCTATAGTGGGTAGCGTTAGAGTGATGCTGTCACCGACCCGGCTGATATGACGCAGCATGGCGCGACGATGACCCGCTTGTTTAAATACCACAATCACCGCATTGGCTTTTGAGTTGTCGTCCCAGGGAACAATTCTTAACACGGTACCGTTCACCATGCCTGCAAAATCAACTGCATTTATTCTGAGCAAACAGTGTTGGTTGGGTGCGATATCATCAAGCGTGTATTCTTCCAGAGCACCATCAACATCAACTTCATCATCAACCAAATGTTTTAATGCGATGCCGTAAATAATTGCCAGCTTCTTAAGCATTTCTGGTCTTGGGTAGGTCCGTTTCGATGAGTCCTTGCTTTCCCATAATGCTACCGCTGCCCTGGTTATTCCGCATTTGGCCGCTAGCTCACTTTGACTATAGCTTTTGCTTATTCGCGCTTGTTTTAGTTTTTGAAACATTTGCATAGCATGATTATGAAAGAAAAATTTATCAAATGATAGGAGGAACCCTAAGAAGCCAGGAGGGCATGCCATTGATTTCAAAGTTTGATTACAAAAATGTTCTTTTTATCCAGCTTTCGATCAAGTCCAGTTGCCAAGATAATTCTTGCAACACTATCTTTTCTCTATACGAATTGAATACAATTGCAAAGTCCTGAAAGTCAGCACCTCAATCTGCAGGATATTTGAAATTACACAACTGAATCTGCATTTGTCACCGAGGTTTGTCAATGGGTGGGAACATATTATTTTTAGTGCTTGATCAATGGCGTGCCGAGGCTTTGTCGTGTCTGGGTGGCACCGCTGCAAAAACGCCAAACCTGGACACATTGGCTGAAGACGGCTGGATGGCATTGCATCACTACACGGTTGCCGCACCTTGTGGCCCTTCGCGTGCATCATTGCTCACGGGGCTTTATGCACAAAACCATCGGTCGGTACGCAACGGAATTCCCCTTGCCGACAATACCAATAATATTGCCCAAATGTTGCGCCAACACGGTTATGATCCCATGCTGTTTGGTTATACCGATACCAGCGCCGATCCACGGTTGCGATCGTCCGATGACCCCGCACTGTGCAGCTATGAGGGTGTTTTACCCGGCTTTTCGATAGGTGCAGAACACAATACCGAGAAGTTGAGTGATTGGTTAACAACACTGAAAAAAAAAGGTTACAACATACCGCTACAAGAACAGGACATCTACCGGGCCAGAGACCATTTTGCAGATGGCTTTACACGGGAGGCGGCACTATATGCCGCCGAAGACAGTGACAGCGCATTCCTTATTGAGCAAACCATAAACTATTTAAAAAAACAAGACACACCATGGTGTGTGCATCTGTCTTTGTTAAGACCGCATCCACCATGGATAGCACCAGCCCCATATAATGCCTTGATTGATACACTTGCTATTGTTGAGCCGAGCAGACTCAATAGCCAGGAACAAGAATCGCGTGTGCATCCCTATATCAGGGCCTGGATGAAAGAGATGGATATTAAAGATAAAATCACGCCGGATGTGAATCTGCATCAAATCACTGAGTCACAGCGATGCCAGATAGCAGCGATCTATTATGGTTTGTTGGCCGAAGTGGACGCACAAATCGGGCGTTTGTTTGCGTATTTGAAGCAATGTGGACAATTTGAGAATACGCTGATTGTTGTTACGGCTGACCATGGTGAGCAATTGGGTGAGCACTGGTTATGGGGTAAAGGTGGGTTTTATGATGCCAGCTATCACATTCCGTTAATTATACGAGATCCGACTTTACCGCGTTCAAAACGGGGTGTGGTTGAGTCACAACGATTTACTGAATCGGTGGATATAGTCCCCACGCTACTTGACTGGTTGGGATTGCCACCGCCGCCGGAGTTGTCGGGTAGTTCACTATTGCCTTTACTCAGGGCAGAAAAAACGACTAAATGGAGAGAGCATGTTGTCTGGGAGTTTGACTTTCGCAATGTAAATACGTTTTTTTATGAACGGCAGCTTAATCTGGCGCCCGATCAATGCAGTTTGTCGGTTTTGCGTGATCACCATTATAAGTATGTACATTTTGTTGATCAGCCATCGCTACTTTTTGATTTAGCCAATGACCCCAAAGAGCTGCAAAATCTGGCAAATGAGCCGGAGCAAAGTCAGCGGCTACATCAATATTGTAATCGATTGCTGAGTCATAAAATGTTGCATCAGGAACGCGCCTTAACCAACCACTTATTAACTCCTGAGGGAGTGGTGCATTATGCAGGCCCGAGGCAATAAATGCATGATTTGGATGCTTTGAAAAAAGAGGTCAGGGCTTGCAGGCTTTGTGAACCGCAGTTGCCTCTGGGGGCAAGGCCAATCATTCAACTAAGCCGCCAGTCACGCATTCTGATTGTGGGACAGGCACCTGGTACCAAGGTTCATGAAACGGGTATAGCGTTTAATGATCCCAGTGGTCACAGGTTGCGAGAGTGGTTAAGGGTGGATAACTCAATTTTTTACGATGAGCGAAAATTTGCTTTGCTGCCTATGGGGTTTTGTTATCCTGGCAAGGGTAAAAGTGGTGATTTACCGCCACGACCAGAGTGTGCAGAGATTTGGCGCGAAAAGCTTCTTTTGTCCATGCAACAGGTGCGGTTAACGATTGTACTGGGTCGTTATGCGGCGACTTTTCATTTACCTGAAACGCGCAGTAAAAATTTAACTGAGATCGTCAGGAACTGGCGGCAATACTGGCCGTCAGTATTACCTATGCCTCATCCCAGTCCAAGGAATAATCTGTGGCTGAGAAGAAATCCGTGGTTGGAAAATGAAATTGTGCCAGAATTGAGAATCAGGGTTAAAGAGATATTGAAACATTGATTCAAATCAATTTCGCGGTTATGGACATCCATTGATCTTTACAATAATCATCTGAGTAAAACAATTGTGATGGTTTTATTCTGATTTAGCTTCCAATAGCTCATTGAACTGGGTTGTGTATTTAACCTTGAAATTATCTTGCTGGCGATAAACAAAATAGGCGGCAATATGATTTTCCAGTGCTGTTTCGTAACCTGCTTTTTCTCCCAGAACCATCAATGCAGTCGCCCAGGCATCGGCTTTTGCAGTGCTTTGATGCATAACGGTGACCGACGCAAGATGGTGGCTCACAGGTTGTCCATTACGGGCATCTATTGTATGGGAGTAACGAATACCGTCTTTCTCAAAATAGTTTCTGTAATCGCCGGAAGTGGCGATATGAGTATCATTGAGCCGTAAAGCCTGTTGGACTTTAGCGCCATTAACATCTGGTGTTTCTATGGCTACTCTCCATGGATCATTACGTGGGCTGTTGCCGCGAGTTCTAAGTTCACCACCAATCTCTACAAGATAGTTTGCAATCCCTTGTGTTTCCAACAGCTCACCAATCTGATCCACCGCATAGCCCTTGGCAATTGAAGAAAGATCGATCTGTAAACCTTGCGTATCTTTTTTTAGTGAGGGCGGTTGCTCCCTTATATTGAGTTTTTTGTATCCAACTTGTTGCATAACGGATTGCAGGTTGTTCGTATCGGGAATGCTGGCGGGTTTGTCGGGTATTGAGCCAAAACCCCAAAGATTTACCACGGGCGCTATGGTGATGTCGTATGCGCCCTGGGTTTTTTTGCTGATGGACTCTGCCTCGATGACTAGTTGAACTAGCGGTTTGGGGAGCTCAAACCAGGTGGTGGAACTGGAATGGTTAAAAAGTGATAGATCTGAAGTAGGCAAATAGGTGGACATTTGTTGATTGACCCGATTTAACACAGCCTCGATTTTTACGGCAAGAGAAATATTGTCATGTTTGAGTGATTGATTGGGAATCACCACACTATAGGTGGTTCCCATGGTCGCTCCACCTATTTGAATGACCTTTTCTATTCGCTCAGAACGTGAACAGCTTGAAAGCAATAGTATTGTTAGGCAGAAAACAAATGATCTTGTATCCGTATTTTGCCTGGAGGAGGTTCTGCACACAGGTTTTTGCATAATAGAATGGTCTGCGCTCACTACTTGTCGATCTCTATGCGTATCTCTATAAAAACGCTGCGTTCTCGAAACATCGTATGAATGATAATCTTGCCTGTGCAATTTGATGATGGCAAGGTAATGCAGATTTTCTTGTCTTTTTTGATTTTCCTCACCTCGTTTCCTGAGTAATATAAGTTGCTATTGATTACATTATTTTGGAGAGTGCAATGACCTTGTTTGCAGATACACCAAAGCCCCCGTATTACGCAGTAATATTTACCAGTACGCGCACGGATGCAGATAATGGATACGCTTCAACTGCAGATCGGATGTTTGAGTTGGCTGGCCAACAACCGGGCTTTTTGGGGGTAGAATCGGCACACGAAGAGCTGGGTATAACGGTTTCCTATTGGAAAGATTTGCAGTCGATTAAAAACTGGAAAGCCAATATTGAGCATCGTCAAGCCCAGAAGCAGGGTAGAGAGCGATGGTATGAGGATTTCAGAATTCGTATCGCAAAGGTGGAACGGGATTATATGAAATGAATGATAAATATATAAGTGACATCTGGACAATTGCAATTACCAGTGCGCGTAACGCATAGCGTTTGTAATCAGTACGTTCCTGCGTAATTGCTTCGCGGAATATAAAATTACATGTTAATCAAAAAGTTATAATATGTCTGCGCAAATATCAGTAGATATTAAGTTGGGTAGATGACATAAAGTAGTTTGTATCGGGTCCGATAAATTGGACAGATTCAAACGTTCAGACACAGAAAATATGCAAAATAAACGGAATTATTATCGATTGCTGCACGTACAGTTCGATGCACCGAGTGTGGTGATCAAAGCAAGCTACCGCACAATAATGCAGAAATTACAGATGCACCCTGACCTGGGTGGTGATGAGGAGTATGCAAAACTATTGAATCACGCACTCTCTGTGTTGTTGGATGCCGATAAACGAGCAGTTTACGATGCAAGTTTGCATCCTATTCATGGCGATACGGTTGCTTCCGGTCTAGCGCAAAATAACTCGGCTAAGGGGGCTGCAGCATCTAATGAAGAAGCCCCTGATTCAAGTGTTGGTAAAACCAGGTCAGGCGTTTGCCTGTTTTGCAACTCACCTTATAGCGCAGGATTAGATTTATATACCCCATGGCAGCAGGCTGAAGAATGTAATACTTGCTCAGCACCATTGAATATGGTGCCTGATTGCGAGTTAGTCGAAGGTGGTGAGCTGCGTCGATTGCTAAGAATGGATTATATTTCTGCTATTCAAATTAAGGTCAGTCATACTGAGCAATCGTTTATGCAAGCGCAATTGAGCGATTTTTCTGTTCAAGGTGTTCGTTTGTTATCGCCGGTGAAATTGCGTCTGAATCAATATGTATTGTTAAAGTCAGACTATCTGAATGCAGTTGCAGAGGTGCGAAGTTGTCAATTGCTGGACGATAGTTCCTGGGCGACGGGATTACAATTTTGTACGCTCAGGCTCAATCTGCCAAGCGGTGAATTGTTCTCTGCAAGCATTTAATCTGAGGCAGCTTTTAAGTATTTTTTGTGGATGTCATAAAGCCGCCTGATTGCTGGCAGCTTTATGATTATTGATGTATAGGTGTATTTGTAATTTGTAGCTGAGCCGGTTCACGGTCTCACATAGGAATAACCTTGTTCCTGCAATTCCATAATACGTAAAACACCAGCAGGCACTACCTGTACACCTTCAACCAAAGTGATTGCCTTACCTGATTTTTTCTCCATTTTATTCATCGTATTTGCACAAGCACTAAAAGTAATGTTTTGCATCGCCAGGCTCGGTACACGCCCTGATGCCTTGCTTGCGCCAGAAAGCATGGTCAAGCCGGGACCATAAGCGACAATTTCGATATCAATATTGTCCATGCCTACGGCTTTTTGCAGATTAACAGCATTGTTCATGGCAATGTTTTGTGTGCGCACATCGTCTGTACTAACCTGAATAACCAATTTGTGCTTTTTCCCTTCATCAGCAGCGACACCGCTGGCCTGAGTCACTAACAGGAATGCGAGCATCGCAATTGAACTCAATTTTTTAAAGCGGGTAAGGTGCATTGATTTTATCCTCCGGTAAATTTTTATATTTGTTTTGTGACAGTAAAAAGTACAAGCAGTTTCAAATGGATGTGGAAATTGATTTATTCTTTGAGATTGTGGAGCTGCCATAAAAATAAAGCATTTTACAAGAAATCAGATGCTGCTTGTCAGCAGCATCTGATTTTGATTATATCTACAGGATTTATTAATAAAAAGAAAGCTATTTTAGCAATGCTGGCAGGGCGGTAAAATTAATTGAGAACGCCCCCTAAAATACCTCAGTGACTTTGGAAAGCTGGTGACCATTGTTATTGGTGAAGTATTCGTGAAAAATCTCAATCCCATTTTGATCGAATCGAGCTGTGCCATTTGTAATCAGATCACGAGCCTCACTATCCACTCGAAACAGCTGATAAGTCCAGGAGCGACCGTCGGATCGGCCATTGCGCAGATATTGATTTTCAACACCGTAGGTATCGGTATAACTGAACGAGCATTCGCCAATTACACGAAAACAATTATGTGGTTTCCATTGCGCGTTATTGCGAGCTTGAGAATATTTGACTGCAGCACCATTGGTATTAAGCCATTGAATCTGCCAGGGTTTTGCGTCCGTATCCCGTCCCCGATAAAGTTCCCAGCGGTAAAGACTATCCTCCTGGCCCATAAACACCCAGGTAATTTGTCTTAAAGGACCGGGGCCTGTGACCTCCTGAAGGTAGGAATAACCGGGTTGTAAATTAATGAAAGGAGGTTGTGTTAATTTTGCCGAACGCAGTTTATCCGTGTTTGCACAGGCAGTAATAAGCCCGACTGCCAGTAACGTTAAAACAGCTCTGAATTGGATGGCATGGTTGTGTCTGAAACTGGCTCTTATACGCATAAATTACTCCTGAATACACTAAATTGTGCTTGAACTTGCCGGGCAAGATGGCATTAAACTTGATATTGGCGTTGCATTCTGGGAGTTTTTACACAAATAAAGTGTTTGGAATTCACATTTTTCGCGTTAAGGGCGAACATGTCGCGAAATTAAGTGGAGCCGTAACTGCAGCTATCAGCGAGGACTTCAAGGAACCTCACTGAATTCAGTTACTGGAACCATTCTTGCCACATTTAACCTTTATCGCTTTAACTATGTATGGGCAATCGATACCATTTATGCAAATTAAGTTTAGGTATGTATCCAGGATGGCAGTAATACTAATGTTGCTGCTTGTCGTTATGTGTGATGCTCAAGCTCAGCAGGTACAGCCAACAGGTTCTGCCGTGGCAGAAAAAACCACAATAAAGGCCACGCTGAACACACTAAAAGCCATCGTCCGCACCGAGCAGTTTCTACTGGAACGTATTCAGGAAATTTCAAAATCAATCGAAAGCACGCAGTCTGAATCGGGCAGGCTTGAGCTATCAAAACAGGAAAGTCAATTACGTCAGGAGTTATTGGCAACACGTAAAAGTTTTAGTGAAATTGCCGCTGAGAATGATATTTCTGTACTCAAGGGCAAATCAAAAGGTGGCTTTGATTTAAAGAATGAGGTGCTGTTTTTACTAGAACCAGCACTTAAAGAAATCAAGCGCATGACTAATGATGTGCGAAAAAAATCGGAATTGCGCGAAAAGCTGGGTATCTACAACGAGCGTTTGCCAGTAGCCGATTCTGCCATTGCAAACCTGAATGCGTTGTTATCGGCAACGGATGACAATCAGCTGCGCGTTGCGTTGGGTGAGCGGATGCGGCAATGGCGGCACCAGCAAACCCTGCTGGAGACAGATCGTCAAAGTATTTTGTTGCAACTGGACAAGCTGGAAGCCAAGGAGGTTTCATTTACCCAGGCGACACAAACCTATCTGAAGAATTTTTTTCAGCATCGGGGCCTGTACCTTTTAATAGCAATGCTGGTAGTAGCCGCTGTCATTACACTATCGCGACTCAGTGCCAATGCAATGCGGCGTTTACTCCCTGGGTTTCGCGCAAAACACAGAAATTTTCGAATCCGTCTACTACAGCTGCTACACCAGGCAATTAGTTTTATCCTGGTTATCGTTGGACCCATGATCGTTTTTTATGTCGCTCAGGATTGGGTGCTGTTTAGCCTTGGCATTCTTGTATTATTGGCTGCAGCCTGGACCCTACGCAGTGCTATACCGCGTTATTGGCATCAAATACAGCTTTTTCTAAATGTCGGATCTGTGCGGGAAGGTGAACGAATTGAGATTGATGGTTTGCCGTGGCTGGTCAGTCAAATCAGTTTCTATTCACATTTGAAAAACCCATTTGCAGATCTCAGTATTCGCTTGCCGATTGAATCGCTTGTCGGTAAAAATTCACGCCCGGTAAAGGCAAATGAACCTTGGTTTCCTTGTAAGGCGGGTGATTGGGTTATCCTTAGTGATGGCAAGCGTGGAAAGGTTGTCGGTATTTCAAAAGAATTGGTGCAAATGGTTGAACGCGGTGGCGCTATGTGTACCTATCTTATGACTGATTTTCTGTCATTGGCGCCCTACAACATCTCAAATAGCTTTAGACTCAGGGAAGTTATCGGTATCTCCTACAATCTGCAAAAACAATCAATTCATGATATTCCCGAAGCATTGCGTGACACCATCCGTAAACGCATTGAGCAAGAGGGCTATGCAGACAGTGTGTTGAGCCTTCGTGTTGAATTGGGTGCGGCGGGCTCCTCATCACTGGACATAACCGTTATTATCGATTTTTCGGGTGACGTGTGTGAACTCTATGGGCGTTTGCGCCGGGCAATCCAGCGTTGGTGTGTTGAAGCTTGTACTGAGAATGACTGGGAAATACCTTTTCCACAGCTTGTGCTGCATCGCCCTGTGCAGGTGTCAGCGATCGGATAGAGCAGGGCAATTTATGTTTCAGTTATTTTAACAGGTCTTTCATGAATTTTAGTTTTATAGGCGTAGAAAAAAGCGCTTTTTGTCCTTGTGAGTGGCGCCAATCCTTCTATAAAAATCAATTGCATCTGCGTTATCGGCAGGGGTTTGCCATTGAATATGTGTACATCCACAATCACTTGCATACTGTTGTAAGCGCTTTATAAAAAGTGCTCCTATGCCCTTGCCTCTGTTTTTCTCTGTCAGATACAAACAATCCATATGCAGGAAATAATCAGCATCCCAGGTTGAGAATTCGCGGGTTGCGGTAACGTATCCGATTAACGCATCTGCTTGCTCAGCAACGTAGCAGCAAAGGGGGGCAGAGTTGGAAAATAAAGCCTTGTATAGTTTATCGGACTTCCCTTGAGGGTCGTATTGGGCATTCTCGAAAGCTGCATGTTCAACACATAGCTGGATTAACTGTGTCAGATCGTTTTTTGTTACTGCGCGGGTGCATATTTCAGACATATTTTTTCGCTCTTTTTAGTGATATTCCCTGAATTGTTATTCTCCTTAAAGGTGTTGTGTGTTCTATACGCAGATTCTGATCATTACAGAAACAGCCATAAAAAGAAAGTACTTGCAAACGCTGGCAGACATCTTTTTCCTTGCAATTGTTCAATATTTCACTTTCAACCGCAGGTCGCGTATTCTTGGCGCCCTGATTATCAAAGAGAGTTTTAGATGTTTGAAAGACTGGAACAAAAACTTGAAAGACTAAAGTCCAACAGGGCATTCGAGCTGACCGTTGTTGCGGTTATAATATTTGCTGCGTTGCTGGCGGGTGCAAGAACTTATAATATTAACCCCGCAGTGCTTCAGCTTATCGGCGTATTGGATATGCTGATCACGCTGTTTTTTGTTATAGAAATTACATTACGCTTCCTGTCTGATAAAGATAAGCGAAATTTTTTCAAAGATGGCTGGAATTTATTCGATACTGTAATAGTACTAATGAGTATTATTCCGTTGAGCGGATCGGATATGGTCATAGTCGGAAGACTATTACGGATTTTTCGTGTTTTGCGCATGGTTTCGATTATTCCAGAGTTGCGGGTATTGTTGAATTCTCTGATGCGCGCTCTGCCACAGCTTGGGTATGTTGTACTGCTGATGTTTATTATTTTTTATATTTACGCTGCAATTGGCAGTACACTATTCAGCCATATCAATGGGCAGTTGTGGGGAGACATTTCTATTTCGTTACTAACATTGTTTCGCGTAATGACGTTTGAAGACTGGACAGACGTAATGTATGAAACCATGGCTGTTTATCCCTTAAGCTGGATTTATTATTTAAGCTTTATTTTCCTCACGGCATTTGCGTTTTTAAATATGGTGATAGGCATAGTGGTCAATGTTATCGAGCAGGAAAGCCAAAAGGAACGCGATGCTGAGTTGGCTGATCAGCCAACCATTGCTGACTTACATGAGCAGATCAAGGATTTAAAGGCCATCATTCTGGCGAGAAAATGATCGGGGCACGTTATAACCAGGCGCTGGGCAATATTGCAATAAGCCAGCGAATATTTTTTTGAATTGTTGAAGGCATGTTAATGGATATTGCAGATTACCGTCGTGAGTATGCCAAGGGCGGCCTAAACAGAAAAGATTTGAGCAGCTCTCCATTTGAGCAGTTTGAGAAGTGGTTCGCTCAAGCCGTGCAAGCGGATATTCCCGACGCAAGTGCCATGAGCATTGCTACAGTTTCGATTGACGGTAAACCAACACTTCGCACGGTGCTGTTAAAATTATTTGATGAAAAGGGTTTTGTATTTTTTACTAACTACAGTAGTCTTAAATCCAGGCAGATTGAGGGAAATCCAAATGTTTCACTGCTTTTTCCCTGGACTGCATTGGAGCGCCAAATAGAAATTAATGGCAGGGCTGAAAGAATATCCACCGCCGAGTCACTGAAGTATTTTCTCTCTCGTCCCCGCGGCAGTCAGATGGGCGCATGGGCCTCTGCCCAGAGTTCACCTATAAACTCGCGTCAGTTACTGGAAGGGCAGCTGCAAAAGATCAAAGAAAAATTCACTCACGGTAAGATTTCCCTGCCGGACTTTTGGGGTGGCTACCGGGTCGTACCCGAGACCATTGAGTTCTGGCAGGGTGGGGTCAACCGATTGCATGATCGATTCGAATACACCCGGCAGGAAAACGGCTGGGAAATCAATCGATTGCAGCCTTAGTGCTTGATGGCGCCTCTTATGAGAGTGTGTTGCCTATTTTAACAAGTTCACTATAGTTTCAGCTATAAATCATCATTGTTATGTCCAGCAAGCAGCAAGATTATCTTCATCAAAAACAAGCTCTGCAACAGTATAAGGTGGACCGTTAAACCATGAAGAATCTGGCTTGTCATCTGTGTTATTTACGGTTGCACCATCCTTGTAAGTGGTAATGGATATTTCAGAAATTTTTATTGCGACAATGACCCTGGTGCCAATATCTGTACAACGCCATCGACCAGTATCGGTCATGAATTCCGTTCCAATCAAAAATTCGCTGTACTACAAACGCTTTGCCTCCCGATTTCTGCTGACGGGCTGAGCAAACAATTATAGCGACTCAACATTGTCCTGAAAATAACAACCCTAATGTACAGTCATGTCTACATTTCGGGCTTATCCACTTACTATTGTTCTTCTATTGACCTCAACCGCGAAAAGCTGATCATTTCCCTTTAAACTGTCAATTATGACTCTGTTCAATTTTACTACAAGCTGCATGTCTTAATAGCGCCTGTCCTTTTGTCTTTTTTTGTCTTTTGGACAGATTCCACAAATTTTTCAATTTCACTAGCCAATAGCCCCATCTTATTAAAAGTGTGATTAACCACGGCATCGAGAAGCTTTTTTTTATCCATTAATGCAGAATAAGCAAATACGGTAATTCTGGCTGATACACTGGCCTGAACACCTAACGGATGGTCTTCGAAGTGGATCTTTTGAATCCTTAATGAGAAGATTAGGGGTTTAGGTGCTGTAACAGGAAGCGATGATGCCAGAGCCATTTAAAAATCTTTTCAATAAGCAATTAATCACTGGCATGGGTGGGCATTTCGCAAAAGCCTGGGTAGATTTTGATCAGGCGGGGTTCACCTCAATGGCGCTAAAAAACCTCGATAATCTGGAGCTTAAAGAGCGCTCAGTTCAGATAACTGAAGCAATGCGTGTTTTTCTTCCGCATGATTACCCTCGTGCCGCTTCCATAATGCTCGCCAGTCTTGCTCCCGAAGAAGGTTACGAGATAAGCATTAATACCAGTAACAAGGGCCTGGTCGGCTGGGCAGTAATGCCGATGGTGGATTATGTGGGTTTATATGGTCTTGAACACTTTGATCTCTCCATGACGTTGTTTAAAGAGATGACGAAGCGTTCAAGCTCAGAATTTGGCATTCGCTATTTCCTGATTGCAGAGCCACAGCGCACTCTGGCCGCTTTAGCGTCATGGCTTAATGATGACAATCATCACGTGCGGCGGTTGATATCTGAAGGCACACGATCCCGCCTTCCCTGGGGCATGCGGTTACCGGCTTTTATTGCTGATCCCGCTCCCGTACTAACCTTGCTTGAAGCGTTAAAAGATGATGACGAAGAATATGTGCGCCGCTCTGTCGCCAACAATCTCAATGATATAGCCAAGGATCATCCGGACATTATCGCTAAGATTGCTCAGTCATGGCTCAAAGGGGCGGGTAAAAATCGCCATAGACTGGTTTGGCATGCTTGCCGCACCCTTGTGAAACAGGGGCATAAAAAAACACTTAAAGCATTGGGTTATACGACACCTCGTGTGATCCTCGAAAGCCTGGAAATTCTGACCCCGCGTGTCAATTTTGGTAGTGCTCTGCATTTTGAGGTGAAATTGCTGTCATCGATTAAAAAGAAGCAGAATCTAATTATCGATTATGCTGTCCATCATCAAAAAGCCAATGGCACAACCTCTGCCAAAGTTTTCAAGTGGAAAACAATGGAACTCAAGCCGATTGCAATGGCTGCGCTCAAACGAAAACATATGATTAAAAAAATCACCACTCGGCGCTACTACCCCGGCACACATCGGCTGGAGATACTAATCAATGGTGTCTCTATTGGCAGCGAAGAGTTTGAGCTGTTAATGTAGCAAAGCTTAAACGCTACACTAAAAGCCTTGGGCAGAAGGGTCAGATCCCTTAAATACATCGGCCCCCATCGACTTCCAGAGTGACCCCTGTGATCATGCTGGCTTCTTCGGAACATAAATAACATGCAGCATTGCCCATATCCTCGGGGGTTGAAAAACGTCCTATGGGGATTGTGGATAAGAACTTTGCGCGCATCTCTGGTGTATCCTCTCCCATAAATGTCTTTAACATGGGGGTTTCACCGGCAACGGGGTTCAGGGCATTCACACGTATACCCGATGGGGCGAGTTCTACCGCCATAGAACGAGTAGCCGTAATCACAGCGCCTTTTGTCATATTGTACCAGGTCAAATTGGGGCGTGGGCTGACGCCAGCGGTTGAGGCAATATTTAAAATACAACCGAATTTTTGTTTTTTAAATAAGGGTACTACAAGTACGGAGTTAATATAGATTGATTTAATATTAATGGCGAGCAATTGATCAAACAGACCTTCATCCAATTCCTCCAGTGGTTGGGGTAAATGACCCATGCCGGCATTGTTGACCACGATGTCGAGTTTGTTAAATGTATTCAGAGTGCCATTAATAAGTGCTTCGACCTGGTTTTTTTCAGTAACATCACATTTGATAAATTTACAGCTGTGGCCTAACTCTTTCGCCAGTTGCTTTCCACTGTCTTCATTGATGTCAGCAATCACAACATTTGCACCTTGGCTGGCGAATTTTCGCACAATACCTTCACCAAACCCGGATGCGCCGCCGGTGATGATGGCTGTTTTTTTTTCTAATCGCATAAGCTATTCCCCGTGATTGATGGCAATGGTTTTGCTCACGGAAAATCCGTACAATGCCTCGAAACCTTTTTCACGTCCATGTCCAGATTGTTTAACCCCACCGAAGGGTAACTCCACACCACCGCCCGCTCCGTAATTGTTGATAAATACTTGGCCCACTTCAAGCTTCCGGGCGACTCTGAGTTGCCGGGCACCATCCCTTGTCCAGACACCGGCAACCAAACCAAAATCTGTGCCGTTAGCTATAGTTATGGCCTGTGCTTCGTCGGCAAATGGAATGACGACCTGAACGGGTCCGAATATCTCTTCGCAGGCAATACAGTGGTCAGTGGGTGTGTTGATAATCAGCGTAGGTTTAACATAATGTCCACCCCTTGGCGTGTTTTTATCAATCTCGCCTTGCGCGGCAATTGTCAATCCGTCTTTTTTAGCCAAATCCAGAAAGCCATCTACGATACTTTTTTGCCGGGCACTAATAAGTGGACCAAGGTCGAAATCGTCCCTTGCGGCGCCTACCGTTAAATTCCGGTAGCGCTCGCTCATCATTGCCACAACTTCGTCGTAGATTGTATGTTCCACTAGAATACGTGATGCCGCCGAACATGTTTGTCCGGCATTTTGAATACCGGCATTGACTAAATAGGGCAGCGCCGCATCAAGGTCAGCATCGGCAAAAACCAATTGCGGGGATTTTCCACCCAGTTCCAGGGTTACCGGCACTACATTATCAGCGGCCGCTTTTTGAATCAGCTTGCCGACAGCTATTGAGCCGGTGAAGGATATGTGATTCACCCCGGGGTGTGAGGAGAGTGACGCACCTGCCTCTTCACCGAGTCCAGGTACAATATTAATCGCTCCCGCAGGCAAGCCGGCATCAAGCGCAACTTCCCCAAGAGCCAGTGCAGTGAGACAGGCTTCTTCAGCGGGTTTGATCACACAGGCATTGCCCATCGCGAGTGCTGCGCCCACTGAGCGCCCCAAAATTTGCATAGGGTAGTTCCAGGGTATGATATGTGCGGTTACGCCGTGTGGCTCAAGCAAGGTGAGCGCGGTATAACCATTTTGATAGGGGATTGTATGCCCATGCACCTTATCGCAGGCACCCGCATAAAACTCAAAATAACGGGCCATTGCTATTGCATCCGTCAGTGCCTGTTTTAGCGGTTTGCCAACATCGTCGGCCTCCAGATTCGCTAATTCTTCTTTTCGTTCCAGGGTTATCTGGCTCATCCTGGCGAGGATGCGACTGCGCTCAACTGCGCTCATCCTGCCCCACTCGCTGTGTAGCGCATTATTGGCGGCGACAACGGCACTGTCGATGTCTTTGCTGTTTCCACGGGCTATTTTTGCTAGTTCTTCACCATTGGAGGGGTTTATTAAGCTGAGTGTTTCACCGCTCTGGCAATACTGCCACTTCCCGGCTACTAGTATTTTTTCAGGATTGAATGAAAAGTTCATTTCGATTTCCAGCAGCCTGGGTTCTGGCTGTTTGTGTACCACAAAGTTGAGTTAATTCATTGATGATTGCTGATTTCACCCGTGAATTAACTAAAATAATGGAAAAAACCGGGCAATTCCAGCTTTTCCATACGACTGCATACAGGCAGAGGTTAAAGCCGAGAGTAACGTGCGAGCAGGTGGCTCATTCGCCAATACGCCGATCGATTAACTGAATAACTAGTACCCCGTCTACATTGTATTGATGGGGTTCACATTAGTATGGGATTATCCGGGAGATAAATTGAACAACCGTCATAAAGGTTGAAGAAAATGATCTGGCCTAATACACTCCGGGAATACTACATAATATTTAAGGAAGTAATCAATCATGGCCATTGGTGAAATAATCTGGACCTATTTTAAAGGTGAATGGCACGAAGGCAATTTTCCGATTATGGGATCAGCCGATCATGGCACGTGGTTCGGATCGCTGGTATTTGACGGTGCCCGTTCGTTTGAAGGTGTTGCCCCCGATCTTGATCTGCATTGTGCCCGCCTAAACAACTCAGCAATCGTGTTGGGGTTAAAGCCAACCCTCACCGTTGAGCAACTTATAGCGCTGTCACAAGAGGGTATTAAAAAGTTTGTTGATGACGCGGCACTTTACATTCGCCCCATGTACTGGTCAACCGAAGGTGGCAAAGGCGCTGTTCCACCAGATGCCAATTCCACTGAATTTTGCCTTTGCCTTGAGCAATTGGCGATGGCACCCGTAACGGCGACTCAGACACTATGCCGTACCCGGTTTATTCGGCCAATGGTGAGTATGGTTCCGGTAAATGCAAAAGCTGCTTGTCTCTATCCGAATAATGGACGAATGATTCTCGAAGCGCAGGCAAAAGGCTATGATAATGCCCTGGTGGCAGATGCTATTGGAAATGTCGCAGAAACAGGCACTGCCAATATATTTATGGTCAAGGATGGGGCGATATACACGCCGGTTCCCAACGGCACATTTTTAAATGGAATCACCCGACAGCGTATCATCAAATTGTTGCACAGTGAGGGTCGGGAGGTATCTGAAGAGACACTTTCGTTCGATGATTTTCTCAATGCTGATGAGATCTTTATGACCGGAAATATTACCAAAGTCACCTCAGTAGTGAAATTTGAAGACCACGAATATGAGGTGGGTCCGGTTGCACAGTTGGCTCGGGACCTTTACTGGAAATGGGCCAAAATCTGAATTCCCAATCAGGTTTGAATCACCAGTCATCCGCTTTTCTAGCACTTAGGAATGCTTTTACGTGCAATAAAATAATTATAATTGTGCCTGCCGTTATGCTCGTCTGCTTGTTAAGTGCCCGAATGGTAGTGGCCAACGGATGGGAGCATGGGGCTGTTGCCTATCAGGACTTAATCAGCGCCTTGGTCTTTGACGACGTTGCGACTCGTGGGCGCGCCGTGCGTTCACTGGGTATTCGACGTCAACCTGAAGCGGTTGATCCGCTGCTCAATCTGCTAAAACGGGAAGCGTCAGTATCGGTTCGCGATGAAATCTATTCCGCACTCGGAAAAATCGGATCACAAAATACAATAACGCCATTAATTGAGTGTCTGGAGCGTAAAGAAGAAGAGGAAACCTTACGTGCAACCTGTGCAACTGCTTTGGCAGCTGTGGGTGGCGAAGCATCGCTGGGTCGTTTATTAACTGCGGTGGCAAGCAGTTCATTCCTGGTGCGTAGTGCTGCCGTCACTGCACTTGGGCATTTCGCCGATGTTCGTGCGGTTAAAATGCTTGAACGAGTTTACCAATCCAGTAATCATAGTCTTAAGGCAAGGGCCTTGACTGCATTGGCAGCGACTGGCATAAAACAGTCCGCGCATACCTTACTGGCTGCGCTACTGAAGGCAGAGGACGATGCCAGCCGTTTGATTGCGGTAAAAGGCTTGGGTAATAGCGGTGCCAAGATTGCAATAGAACCGCTAAAGCACCTACAGCAGAGAAGCGATAATCCGGTTCTGCGTACCGCAGTTGTCATTGCGCTTGGCTCTATTGAATCTGATAACAGATTAAGCGCTTTGTCGTTGTTTTTGCAAGATGACCTGCCCTCGGTGCGTTTTGTTGCTTTGCAGGCACTGAGAGAATTGAATGACCCAAGCGTGGGTGAAGTGATTGAGACCAGAGCTGCAGCAAATGCAAAAGCATTGTCAAACTTAAACGCCAATGACATGCGCAGACAAGCACTTGAAACACTGACGCTTATTGGTGAGCAAGTGCTGGCACTGGAAACCTTAACCGATTTAGCACCTGAGCTGGCCGTAGATGTTTTCCTTTCTGCGGCTAATATCAAGCAGATCGAGAAAATCGAGTCCAGCGTAGATGCAGAGTTAGCCGCCGCTGTTTTCAGGCTCCACCGAGCGGCGTTATACGGCATGGGTTATAGCAGGTCTGAAGCAGTGCAGGCGTATTTAGCCGGTCGAGGAGGGATAAGTCACAGCGATTTTCGCTTACGCAGTACTGCAATTCGATCTTTGGGCGTACTCGGCAAGCCGGGAACAGCGCCGCTGATTTTACCCTTCTTATCTGATCCGATTGCCGAGGTGCGTTGGACGACGGCGTCGGTACTAGCGCGTATTAGCGGAGCTGGTGTAGTTGAAGGGTTGTTAAAATCCCTTAATGATACGCACGTTGAAGTACGAAAACAGGCGGCAGTTGGCCTGGGGTATCAAAAGGCCGGGTCTGCATATCAGGCACTGACGGGCATGTTGAAATCAGAGCCAGATAATCAAGTCAGGCAGGCGGTACGGTTCGCGCTCAGCCTTATTGAGGAGGCTTCATAGACTATTTTTAATCAGACAGAAACTATCACGACTCGCATAAGGCCATTACCCGCGAAGGCGACCCGGTACCACGAACGTGTTTAAGCACGCCAATGACCACCGTGCAGCGTTTTGCCATGGCTACTTTGTCAAGGTTGGTTGCGTTTTCGACAAATGCAACACCCCTTTGTAGCAGGCGGACATGGGCATGCCACGAGTTGCTCCACTTATCATCGTCACCGATTGCGCTTTGACCGGAATCTATGCCGATGTTATCTGCAATGATGCCGCCAATCTTGATTTTCTTTTGATCCATTATCTCAATCAGTGCGTCAACGGCTTGTTTGTTCATGCCAGGGTGGTTCCAGGCGTTGATGTAAGGGTCTTTACTGAAATCAGGACCGTCGAAAAAAAACTGTGACCAACCCGTATGCAAAATTAACCAACTACCATTTTCCAGTTGGTCGGCAATGCCTTTTATATCGTCTGCGGTCACAACGTTAGCGGAGCTGTTGGAAAAATCGGTCTTGGATTTATCCGGACTTGCCTTACCACCATTTTTTGCCAGCTCAGTTGCAACGCGATTGGAAATATCGATAACCACTGTTTTACCGATCAAATCATCACTGGCCATCGTGTGTGCCAGTTTTCGCTGATCGGCAGGTTTGCTTCCCGCTTCCAGTGATTTTTCATCATTAACATAATGTCCAGGTGTGTCCATATGGGTGCCATGGTGTTCGGAAACAAGCAAACTACCTGTATCAAAATGACCCTGATTGGTTGGAAATTTGGCGAGTGCGAAGACCGCTTGCTGACTGAAAGTCGGGATAGCTTTACTGTCAAGATAAGGTTTTGACATGTCCGGCTTCATCGGGTTATCAGACATTGGGGCAAAGGTTGGAATTGGGTGGGTTAGATCCACTGTAAAGCTTCCGGCATGGGCAAGCCCTGTGCTTATCAATCCAGCCATAAAAATTGTACTTGTAAAAGAATTGATCATTTCAATAAGCCTCTTACCTTAAGTTTTACTTAGTAAGTATATTGTCTCTGTGAATGGAGTTGTAGTTTATTATTGAGGTAACAGTGCCATTTAATAGCAACAAACCGGCATAGTCAACATTCAGTCTTGTCCAACAAGGATGAGTTCACTTTTAATTCATTGATTTAACTGGGTTCCCTAGGAGGCTGTCCGAGATTTCTCTCAAAATCAAGCCTGTGAATTCCGTCACAAACTGAGGAACTGACAAATAAATACATTGCATTATTGCCAGTCGTTCGTCAATCTATTGGCTGGTGCAAATATATGCCATAGATGTATTAATCTATGCCGCTTAACTTAAAGGACAGGTTCACAGACACTCTCTTGCTTGCATGCCATTTTCTCCTTGTTCACGGACAAACCTTATGAAAAAGACTTTCTCTGGATTATCGATCTATCTTACTTTTCTCCTGTTGTTAGTCTCTTCTCGATTGTACGCTGTTCCTACAGAGATTCACTATTATTCAGCGCCAACCAGCGAACAAGCCAAAGAGATATGCAATAACTATGCTGCAAGCCTGGGGTATCCGAATGCGTGTGGTGGGGGAGGCGATTACGATACTTATTATTGGGCTGTTCCAGGGTATATGGTTACACCCGTAGACGCAACGGGTGAGGATATCGTGAGGTTTGACAGTGTTCATGTAACGATCAGACCCGAGGTGGATGATGATGAATGTGGTGTCGGTAATCCGATAATGCCATCAAGTGGTCATAAAATTCAAGATGAAGTTGTTTTCCAGGGAACTGGCGTTCTTCCACTTGAGATATCATTGCACTACAGCTCTGAACCCGCAAGAGATAGGGGGACAAGATGGCGATGGCGCCTTGGTAACGAATTCTCACTTTATCCGGTATTGTTTGGCGGCAACCAAACGATTAGCGGAAAAATAATTGTAACGAGACCGAATCGAAATCGTATTTATTTCACAAGACATATCACCGAAGGGTGGATTGCTGATTCAGATACCACTATAGCGTTAACAGAGGATCCAACTAACTTTGATACACCGTGGATAGTCACCGATGCAAAAGGTCGAGTCGAGCGATTTCACCGGTACGGGGGAATTGCTAGCGTAGAATACCTTAATAGAAAGCTTGAGTTTTCAACTGCTGATGACGGAACCATAACCGTAACAGATAATTTCGGTAAATCCGTGGTAGCAGAAACCAATGGCCAGTATCTATTGAGTGCAAAAGACCCTGCTGGGGAAAACTACGTCTTCAATTATAATGAGATTGATCAGCTATCGACTATTTACTTCCCAGACAACACGCCAAATACCTTGGATGATAATACCAACAGACAATTTCACTACGAAGAAACGCTCTATCCAGCCGGTTTGTCCAGGTATTTGTTATCAGCTATAACTGATGAGCGAGGCGTACGTTATGCAGAATGGACCTACGCACCTAACTCGGGTAACTATCCGCGTTTTCGGGCATCGACTAGTCAACTTGCAGGTGAAGGTAGTTATGTCATTAGCGGTTATTCAGGAGGTGCTGTAACCATTACAAACCCACTCGGAAAAGAGTCTGTATTCCGTTATTCGACAATTGCCGGCGCTAAAAAACTCACGAGCATTGAGGGTATTGCAAGTGATTATTGTGCTGGGACTCAGAAGGCGTTCATCTACAGTGACGAGGGTTTTGTCGCCGAGAGTACTGATAACAATGGGAATGAAACTACATATGAGCGAGATGTTCTGGGTCGGATAACGTCGAAAATATCTGCTTTTGGAACGCCATCAGCGCACACGACGACGACTGAGTGGCACCCGGTTTGGTTCAAGCCAACGTTAATAACTGAGCCAAGTCAAAGAACCAGCTATACCTTTGACACCGACGGTAACGTCAATTCCAATACTGTGACCGACATTAGCAGTAATGCAACCCGTACGACCCAGTACAATTATAATCAGTACGGGCAGGTTGTAGCTGTAAATGGACCACGAATCGACGTGAATGATATCGTGAATATAACCTATTATGACTGCCAGTCTGGATATGCGTGTGGCAACAAACATACTGTCACGAACTCTCTCGGACATACAACGACTTACACCTCTTATGACGGATACGGAAATCCGTTGTCAATTGTCGATGCGAACGGGGTGACCACTTCACTTTCCTATGATTTACGACAGCGGATTATAAGTTCGGCAGTAGATGGTGCTCAAACGTTCTACGAATACGATGCAGTCGGTAATATTATCAAAACCATCTTGCCAGATGGCACCTTCTTGCAATACCACTGGGATAATGCGAATCACATGATAGCAATCAGTGATGCACAGGGTAATCGAGTGGAGTGGGATTTGGATGCTGCAGGCAATCCGGTGGCTGTACGACATAAAGATGCAGGCGGGGTGCTGAGAAAAAGCCAGACAAGCGTGTTCGACAAATTGAGTCGATTACGTCAGCTAGTGGGTTCTAATAATCAAGTCAAGGAATTTAGCTACGATAAAAATAATAACATTGTTAAACAGCTCGATGCGATTGGGAACGAAACCAATCAATTCTATGATGCACTGAACCGCCTTGAAAAAATAATCGATGCTGCAAACGGGGAGACTTTGTTTGCTTATGATGCTCAAGGGAATATAACTTCAGTTACAGACCCAAAGGGCCTTACAACAGAATACACCTATAATGGTTTTGGCGATCTGCTCACTCTTAATAGCCCTGATACAGGATTAAGTACTTACACAGTTGACGCTGCCGGAAACAGGATATCCGAAACCGATGCGCGTGGGGTCACAGTAAACTACAGCTACGATGCCATAAGCAGACTAACCACCGCCACTTACCCTAACCCATCCGAGAACATCGCCTACACCTATGATCAGAACGGTGCCAAGGGTCGACTGAAAAGCATCAATGATCAGAGTGGATCCTTGCAATTGACCTACGATAATCGAGGCAACATCACCTCTACAACCATCATTCTGACTGATCAACTTTATACCATCACCTACCAATACAACGGTGCTGACAGGTTAATAAAAACCACCTACCCCAGTGGGCGTGAATTTACCTACTCCTATGACAGCAGTGCTCGTATTGACGCTGTCGTGTCCAACCACAATAACGCCACAGAAACACTCGCCAACAACATTGAACGCCTGCCCTTTGGTCCGACTACAGCGATAACACTGGGCAACGGTGTGGTGCGCAATACAGCTTTTGACCAGGACTACCGAATAGAGTCCATCGAAGCGGGTTCTGTGTTAAATCGAAGTTACAGCCATAACACCCAAGATCAGATAACCGCTATTACCGACTCGCTCCTGCCAAATCTCACACAACTTTTTAATTATGACAACCTTGAGCGCCTTGACTTAGCTACCGGCAATTACGGTGAAATCGAATACAGCTATGATAGTGTGGGTAATCGACAGTTACGCACTCAAAGTACTTCAAGCTCCACACTGACTGAAAACTATCACTATGCGAACAACAGTCATCGTCTACAGAGTATCAGCGGTGGATCTGTTTACCAGTACGATGCCGCAGGCAATACCACATCCAATGCAAGCGCTACCTTTGTCTATAACGATCGTCGCCGTATAAAGAGCACGAGCCAGAGCGGTACGACCACGACCTACACCTATAACGCCTTGGGACAGCGCGTAATCAAGAGTGCAGCCATCGGCACAACCCATTATATCTTCGATCACAACGGTCAATTGATCATGGAAGCCAATGGCAGCGGAGAAACCATTGTGGAATATGCCTACCTTGATCAACAGCCACTGGCCATGTGGCGTGAGAGCTCCCCCGACCCTGATGCAGACCCCGATGGTGATGGACTAAGCAATGCACAGGAAGCCATCCTGGGCTCTAACCCCAACAACAGTGACACGGACGGAGACGGCATGAGTGATGGCGATGAAGCCCTCTATCAGCTGGATATTACACATGATGATGCAGCACTTGATGCCGATGGTGACGGGGTATCGAATTACGATGAAATCCTTGCCGGAACAAACCCCTCGGATCACTTATTCAATACCAAAGCTAAGGTATTGGCACCAGTCATGATGTTGCTCTTGTTTTCTGACTAGCATCAGTCAGTGCTTAAAACACAGCACTATCTTAATAAACACCATCAACACATTTGGAGAAAACGTAATGAAAATGCATGCACGTACAAAAATAAAACGATTAGTAGAGAAATTTTTATACCCAATCACCGTGGCGGCCATCGTATTGTTACCAACGCTGTCTTTTGCCACTGAGGAAAATACCTCACCTGACACCATCCAATCAATTGTAACGCGCGATGATGGATACCATGCTATTTTTCTGGGAACTACTCAGTTTCCCAATTCGGATGTTTGCACGTTAAATGATCGAGGGATAGTGATTGAATCCGACTCAGCTAGTAGAACAATGGTGGCGATTGCGTTGGCAGCCATGTTAAACAAGTCCACCGCCACTCTTCGAACCGATGGCTGCGTGATCACAAAGCTCGGTACTACTACTACCGCACCCAAGGTGATCAAGATCAAAGTGGATGCCCCCGATTAAGAATAGATGGCTATTCACCAATAATAGCGCAATACCTTTACAACACTGCTTTACCTCAGCGGGAAGACAAAATAACAAGCGGGTTAATGTACCTGCTGGAGTGCAATAAAATGAAAACAACCTTGACAGCACTCGTAGGTGCCACTATCTATTTATCAAGCACTGTTGTAGCCCATGCCCAGACTGAGACGTATTACTTTCATAATGATCATCTGGGTACACCGCAGGTGTTGACGGACTCCGGTCAGAATATTGTTTGGCAGGGTGAGTATCAGCCTTTTGGGGAGGTGACTGAAGCGGTTAATACGGTTGAGCAGAACTTAAGGTTTCCGGGGCAGTATTTTGATCGTGAATCTGGGTTGCATTATAATTATTTTCGGGATTATGATCCGGGTATCGGGAGGTATGTGGAGAGTGATCCGATTGGATTGAGGGGTGGACTCAATAGTTTCGTATATGCAAACTCCAACCCCCTTACTAATGTGGACCCTAATGGATTAGCATACTATCCTGAATGGTCCCCATTTAACGGGGATATATCTTTAGCATCTGGTGCTAGCCTTGAAGCTTGGATTGTTGATCTTCCAGGCGATATAGTACAAAGTGAGTGCGGAGCCATCCCTATTCCTAAAAACGCCGACATTGATTTTTTCAAAGTTAATGGGAAGTGGTATAAAATTAAAGCCGGAACAGCGTATGTTAGCAGTGACGGTACTGTAACTGGCCCTGCAACATATGATATTTACAATCCTGATTGGTGGACAAGCTTTGTTGATGGGGGAACACCTGAATATGAGAAATATATTGAAATCAACGGGCCTTAGCCTATTCGAATTAAAAATCCCACGGCAAGCTTTCTCGCTATGGCTCGAATCCGCTTCGCGGAGAGGGGTTTATTGTACACCTAACATCAAAACATTTTACGCAGCAAGCTGTGGGGAAAAATACCCCAAGAGACTTAACGTGAATTTATTAACTTGTGTATAATATATCCAAATGCTAAAAACATTTATATTCTTTATAGTATTGAGTATGACTATTGTCGGCGGAAGTCTAATATATTTCTGGTATACCATGACGATCGGGGATACTTGGGGTTTGCTTGAAAAACTTAAACAGGTGGATGGTGTTAAATCTGTGGAAGGCTACGAAACATACGAAGGAAATGCTTTTTTTTCGTTACTTCTTTCTAACGGGGGTACATTGACTTTAGGGGGTATTGGAAATACTGACCTAATTCAGTCTGATGGAATAATCATAAGAAAAATCGGTTATAATAAAATATTTTGTAGAAAAAATAGCGGTGGTTTCTCGGTAGGAGTCAGTGCTCGTGAAGTTCAATTTCAATATTTAAATAATCATACACTAAATAACGTCTCACAGCTGATTAAAAGCTATGACGCCTTAAATGAGCTTTTTACTGGTATGCCGCTTTCTTTTAAGGATTCAAAAAAAATGGATGGGCTGCTTAATAAGGATAAATGGGTATGTGAATCTAATAGATACGGGTCTTCACAAGAATTAGTGGGTAAACCATAGAACAATAATACAAATAAACAAAGACACCCATAAATTAAAAAGTAAGCACCTTCCAAGTAACTGCGGAAAAATACAGACACACACGATTTCTATTCAAGAAATCAAAACATTTTCGGAGAACAAATCGTGTAGATTGGTATAAATTAAAAAAGTAGTGCAATCAGGATTGAGTACTGACAAAAAAGTTATTTGAAAAACGAATTTACGGAAAGTCCGGCACTGCATTTCAAAGCGTTGCCGTGGACAGCGCTTTAAGAATGCAACAAGAGAGTCGAAGTCAGTAAAAGCGTCGGCTGCCTTCGCAGGTACAAATCCATTGCTGTCCCACAGTGTCCGATGCCTGAGAAAGCTGGCTTGGTGAGCCCACCCAATTACCAAACTGGGACTCAAGGTCGGTGGCAAAAATCACCCAGTCGGAAGGTTCCAACCCAAGCCGCTTTAATATGGGCGGCAGAGAGTCATCAATACTGCCACGCTTGTCACTACGTACCACACGGCCTGTCCATTCAACCAGCTCGATATAATCAAGCAGGTGATAGGGGACACCAGAGGTGATTTCGTTTTTCTCGTTGCCAGTAAAAGGCGCCAAAAAAGAGTCGGACGATTTTTCTTTCAGGTGTTCAATCCGGGCTTTGATGCTGGTGTATTCACTCTCTTCAGGCGTATCGGCAAGCTGTGCACGTATAGGATTGAGGTCGACATAGGCCATGGCGGCGAGGATGGCTTTTTCATCGAGCAGAGCCTGGCTTTTGAAACGTGCCTCGAAGAATTTTCCGGTACAGTTATCTTCGCTGTTAGCAGCTCTTGCAATCGGTTCATTTAGCGCCCGCATAAACCAACTGATACTGATCAGGCGCTCTTTCCATACGGCTGCATCGCGCTTCACGATACGCAGTTCAGCCTTTGACAGCTCATGCCCGGCGCTAAATCGTTGACTGAGAAAGGTGCCGTTATAGACTCTGTGCCAACGCCGAATTGTTTCTTCTAATGACCAACCTACGGGAGTATCCGCATTCACCCGAAGTACAACATGATGATGGTTGCTGAGTACAGCGAATGCCGCGATCTCGATAGAAAAAGCATGACTGAGAAGTTCGAGTCTATCAACGACCCATTCTCGCCTATACTCGTAGTCGGTGCCGGTTTCTTTGTCGAAACCACAGAGCCGGGCTCTGCGAACACAGCGGGAAACGCAGTGATACCAAGGGGTATCGTCGAGTGAAATCAATTGTGAGCGGGGAGTTGGCAATGTTAATTCCTCCTTGAATCGGGCCTGTTGGGAACATTAATACAGTATTTTTGTTATGTCAAATTGTGTATGTCTTGGTTTTTTTCAGCTATTGATCTGGCGAATGATTTAGGAATACCTGGTGTAAGAGATGATCGTGGTAAAAATCATTGGACAGGTGGTGACCATATTCATATTCCTGGTACTGGCATACCTCATATCCCAACTAGATAAAAAGTTAACACTATGAAAAATATTTGTGGTTTTTTAATTGCAAGAAAACCTGATCAGAATTTTGATGAAGCATCAATTTTTCCTTATTTTTTATCAAACTCTCCACCGTGTATAAAGGGTATATGTTATTCAGGTGTGTCTAGAGTTCCGTGGTATGAACTTGATGAAATGTTTTATGCTGGAGTTTTACCTGAACAATTAATTGAAATCCGAAGTGATCTTATTGAATTAAACCAACCTAATTTAGATGTTTTATTGATGAAAGACATTGACGCTGCAAAAACAGTGTTGAAGTATTCGAATTCAATTCAAGATAGATACGAAATAATTGCATTATTTTCTGACAAACTTGCAAACCTTAAAGATAGTTTTAACACTGATATAGATATGAAATGGTTGGGTTTTGATATTTACTACTCTGGCTATGGTTCACAAATAAAAGAAGGTGTTTTTAATAAGGGATTATTATTTTCTGATTTTGTTGATAAACTTAATTCAAATGGTTTATTTGATAATGACAAAAAACTTATCGAAGATTATACGGAAAGATATAACAAAGTGGATACAGATAACGAACTTGAAATAATGAGTGGCCTTAGTTCTGAGTTAAGAGATGTAATACGAGTGGCTAAGGTGGCATAAATAAACAAATAGAATAAACAAAGACACCCATAAATTAAAAAGTAAGCACCTTCCAAGTAACCGTTCAGTGCGCCAGCCAAAGCTGGCAGTAAATAGCGGGTGAAAGTCCCATGTGCAGAAGAGCTAGCCCGCATTTCTCACAAGTCAAAAAATTCTTTGTCTTTTTCTAATTTTCACCCGTTGTGATGAAAGAAGAGCTAGCCACTCATTGCAGCCCTCAAGTCATGCATGTTGTCGGGTAACTGGCAGGGTGAAGCGCTGACAGAGGAGACCACAGGCCAAGTATTGTGCCACGTAATTACGAAGAAAAATACAGACACACACGATTTCTATTCAAGACCAAAACATATTCGGAGTACAAATCGTGTAGATTGGTATAAATTCGAAAAGTAGTGCGATCAGGGCTGAGTGCTGACAAAAAAGTCATTTTAAAAACGAATTTACGGAAAGTCCGGCACAGCATTTCAAAGCGTTGCCGTGGACAGCGCTTTAAGAATGCGACAGGAGAGTCGAAGTCAGTAAAAGCGTCGGCTGCCTTCGCAGGTACAAATCCATTGCTGTCCCACAGTGTCCGATGCCTGAGAAAGCTGGCTTGGTGAGCCCACCCAATTGCCAAACTGGGACTCAAGGTCGGTGGCAAAAATCACCCAGTCGGAAGGTTCCAACCCAAGCCGCTTTAATATGGGCGGCAGAGAGTCATCAATACTGCCACGCTTGTCATCACGTACCACGCGGCCTGTCCATTCAACCAGCTCGATATAATCAAGCAGGTGATAGGGGACACCAGAGGTGATTTCGTTTTTCTCGTTGCCAGTAAAAGGCGCCAAAAAAGAGTCGGGCGATTTTTCTTTCAGGTGTTCAATCCGGGCTTTGATGCTGGTGTATTTACTCTCTCCAGGTGTATCGGTTCAGGGTACTTAAAATAGGCTGATAGATGCTCCCATTTACGACGCCAGGATTGAATGACTATCGGATAAGTCTGTCCCCATTTCTCCTCAAGTTTATCCAGCGCTATCTCAGCACCGTCATTTCAGGATTGGAATATACTCATCGTCAGTTTTAGCGTGTTTAGAGAGAGTTGAACCCTCCACTATCTTTGGCTTAGAATCAAAGCCTGGTGATATCGAGACAAATTGAAAAATGGCAACAATCCCCAATAATCCTGAGTTGGAAAATGACCCACGCATACGTGCAGTTTTTGATGATATTCGCGCTACACGTAAAACTGAATTTGTAAATAACTTCTGGCGTTATATTGCGCTGGACGCTGGTTTATTAGAGGATACCTGGAAGGAGGTAAAACAAGTAATGGCAACACCTTCCACACTGGAGCCGCATTTTAAGGAGATGCTTTATATTGCCGTGTCTATTACTAATAACTGTCGTTATTGTATTCACTCTCATACGGCCTCAGCTCGTGCTCAGGGTATGCAGGATGAGCAATATGCAGAATTACTGCGCATTGTAGCGCTGGCTGGAAAAACCAATCAGCTGGCAAATGGATTGCAAATACCGGTTGACCCGGTATTCGAGAAATCAACCGACGGGAAAGCATAATGGCATACGCAATAGTTGCATCGCATACGGGTGACGCCAGTGTACTGAAAAAACAGGAGATTGAGCTGGCAGAACCCAAGGCCGGTGAGGTAAACATTCGGCACACTGCAATAGGGGTTAATTTCATCGATATTTACATTCGTACAGGCTTGTACCCATGGCCTGTCGAAAAAGACTTGATATTGGGTACAGAAGGGGCGGGTGTCATTGAAGCGATAGGCGCGGGTGTCACCGGCTTCGCGGTGGGTGAGCGCGTGGCTTATACCGTGCTTAATGGCGCTTATGCATCGCATCGTACTATCGCAGTTGATAATCTGGTGCATTTGCCTGACAGCATTGATGATAAAACAGCCGCCGCGATTATGCTTAAAGGATTGACTGCGCACTATTTATTGCACCGCAGCTACCAAGTGATGCCGGGTGATAACGTATTGTTCCATGCAGCCGCTGGTGGCGTTGGTTCGATTGCGGGACAATGGTTGATGTATAAAGGGGTGACAGCAATTGGTACTGCCGGAGGGGCGGAAAAATGTGTCGCTGCCAAGGCTAATGGTTACACCCATATAATCGACTATAAATCCGAGGATTTTATTACCGAAGTGAAGCGTATCACCCAAGGGTTAGGTGTTGATGCAGTGTATGACAGTGTTGGTAAAGACACCTATCCGGGTTCGTTGCAGTGCCTTAAAAATTTCGGTACGTTTGTGAGCTTTGGGCAATCCTCTGGTGTCCCGGTTGAGTTTAAACTCAGTGACCTTGCTCAGTATGGTTCACTAACTGCTACACGGCCTGTATTATTTCATTTCATCGCTGAACGCGATTATCTGCAGCTTGCCTGTAAAGCGCTATTTCAGTGCGTAATTGATGGTCACTTGAAAATACACATTAATCAGGAGTTTGCGCTAGGTGATACAGCAATTGCACATAACGCCCTGGAGTCCCGGCAAACCACAGGTTGTACGATTCTGGTGCCTTAGTTACTATTAATTGTGAGGACGCAGAAATGTCAGATTTTAAATCCTGGAAAATAGCAGTTTTACCAGGTGATGGTATTGGTGGGGAGGTTATAGATGCGGCACTGAAATTACTCATTGCCGTAAGCAAAGCACACGAACTTGAAATTGTGCATACAATATTTGCATGGCCAAGCACAGCATGGCATGAAAAAACCGGGCAGATGATGCCGGATGATGCATTGGATCAATTACAGCATTTTGATGCGATGCTGTTGGGCGCACTTGGTGACCCCGGACCCTTCACTGACAAAACGCGTTACCTCGTAGCCGATGGTATTTCGGTAGCACCTATTCTAGCCCTGCGTAAACACTTTGACCTTTGGGTTTGCGAACGTCCGGCACAGTTTTTTCCAGGTGCCCGGCAATATCTGGCTGATCCACGTGCCCGGGAATTAGACATGCTCGTGATTCGCGAGAACAGTGAAGGTGAGTACGTCAATCAAGGTGGTCGGCTGCACCGTGGAACGCCCTATGAATTAGCTACACAGGTTGAGGTATTCACCCGAACCGCAACGGAACGTCTGTTGCGTTATGCGTTTGAATCGGCAAAACAAAGACTCGAAAAACGAAATCAAGGCGTCATGCCCGAAAAAACCTTTACTGATGACCGTGGCGGTGAGGCCAGTGCTCAGGTATGCCTTATTACCAAACGTAATGCGTTACCCCACTGGGGTGAACTCTATACCGATGTATTTAATGAGATAGGTGAGGATTATCCGCAAATTGCAATGCATCATGAACTGATCGATGCAGCCTGCATGAAATTTGTGCAGTCGCCCTGGCAGTTTGATGTGGTCGCTGCCAGTAACCTGCATGGCGATATCCTCACTGACCTTGCCGCCGTGTTATGTGGTGGTATGGGGGTAGCGCCTTCTTGTAATATCAGACCGGATGATCGCAGTGTGCCACCCTTGTTTGAACCCACGCATGGCACGGCACCGGATATCTCTGGTAAGGGTATCGCAGATCCACGGGCGATGATCTTGACCCTGGCGATGATGCTGGAGTGGATGGGGATTGAAGATGAGCATGCCCGTTTAGCTTGTGAAAATATCCGCCGGGCAGTCAAGCAAGATTTGGCAAGTAAAAAAGAAGGTCGTAACACGGATGAAATAGTCAATGCAATTATTTCGAGTCTTTGAATAGGTGCTACAATTTGCTGTAACACAGAACAGTGGTTTTGAATCTAATGACTATAATGTTCTGTCTGTTGTTTCTCAGTTACTAACGACACTGATCGAAATATTACTGAAAACACTGTCATTGGCATCATCTGTTACAGAAATCTGGCAGTTACCTGTGTTAATCGCTTTGATGGTTATTTTTGCAGCACTTATTTTATCAAGCGAACAGTCGCCACCAAAACTCCAGCTGAATGATGGATTATTGCTTGCCCAGTATGTCTCGGCAACATAGCTTGCCGCTTGATCTGATTCCAGTTGTGTGGGTCCTCCTATAACAACTCTGGGGGTTACGTTGCTAAATTCATAGGAGTTGAAATCGCCACTGATTTTTCCACTGCTTTTTGAGTTGTCATTATCAATGATTTCAAGTTGAAAAGTGTGATCACTGTTACTGACTTTGCCTTGTGCTGCACGTTTCGGTGAGGCGTATTTTAACAAATAAAAGCTATTTGCAAATCGGTTCAGCCTTTCTCTGATACTGGCAAGTACACCACTTAATTCACCAAAGTTCGCTACTGAAAAAGAATCTGCAGTACCTAAGTCCTCAAGTACATCAATATTCGTGGTTTCGCCTACGCCAACAGTAATTACATTTTTTTCTTCAATTGATTTCAGTGTTTCTGAAAGTGTGTAACGTCCGGCGGTATCTGTGCCATCGGTGATCAAAATAACGGAGCCTTGATGAATTTTGCTTACACTATTGCTGGTTTGCCAGAGACTGACACCAGTCTGTAAAGCGCCATATAAATCTGTAGGTGTAATGGTATTTGGCAGGGTTATCCTTTCCATCGATTTGATAATTTGCGATGGACTCGATGAGAAGCCCTTTATTTTGGTTAATGTATCATTAAAGGTATAAATCGAGACACGCTGACCAGGAAACAATCGGGAGTTACCTGTTGTTGGGTCTCTCACTAGCTCATTGACGGCTTGTTTCATATTTGCCAGATCAGTGGCGGTGATACTGCTACTGATATCGAGCATTACAACTGTGTCCATCGTGAAAGGCATTAGCACGCGGGAAATGATTATACTGGCAGATTCACTTGCAGGAATCAGTTCATCATCTTCTTCAATTTGAAAATTATCAATGCTAAGGCTATCGATATTGCGATCAGAACTGTCTGTGGCCTGAAACAATATACTAACCAAAGAGGGTTGCTCGCTGGTGTATTCAACCTTGCTGAATTTTACGTAGCTAGGGTCTGCAGGGGAACCATCGTCCAGAGTGCCAGGGCCACTGCTTCCACCCGTGTCGATGTCGTCACGATTGATGCCATCTGAGCAACTCCCGATGAGTGCACTGGCGATGAGAATAACCGTTTTTGAATGTTTTTTTACTGAACCCAGTTTAATCTTCATAGTGATTTTCTTTATCGAGCGCCTGATACTGCTGTGCTGCAGCCGGGGTTCTTTTGCTGATATGCTCAAACTTAAATTTCATCAAGAAATCAAACGCCTACTCTCGAAACAGACGAGCAATTACAGTTTTTACTAGATAACATCGAGACCCTTTGGTACTTGCTTCTGCTTAACATCACCCGCCAGAAACACTTAATTTACTGAGGTCACAACCCAAGAGTTTCGTGTTTCCATCATCGCCTCGCTAACCGGAATACATTGGCTTAGGCAGCAATTTTAAAAAAGCACACGACCTCAGCAATCGATCATTGCAATGCCACCCCGATGAGCGTCAACGTAAAATATCGTTTTTACCGGGAAACATACAAATGGGCTTTCCAGCGAAGTATCTGTGCTTTAAGCCATTGTTTTAGAATTAATAGTAGTATAGCTTTCAAATAAAAAACTGCTTATTTTAATTACTGTCAATCGCAGAAGATTGCTACCCAGCCGCGTAGAAAATATACCTGATGGGCTGTTAATTTAATCTTATTGGATTTGAGGGGAGGGTTGCTGATGTGAGTAGGGATGCCCTTCAGGCGATTGCCCGTTATACAACTACTCAAGTAAACCGAAGAATGGTCTGATTGAGAAATAAATAACAACTGCAATACCTGCTACAGCTAATAAAAATTTCCAGGGCTTTTCCAGTAAGAATGATAGGAGATCAGCCTGGGTGTTTCCATTGAGTTGTGCTTTTTCGTTCAATTCCAGTTGGAACTTGTCAATATAGTCGCGAGCCTGTACCCAGTCATCCTGGTTCTTTAACCAGATTGCATGGTTGGAAATACCCCAATTCCCGGCTGGCGTCTCATACCAATCCAGACCATGTTCATCCAGCAGTTCACGAACAGCCTGAGCTTCGTCGTCGCTTACGTTTCTTAAAGGGAACAGAATTTTAGCCATTATTTAGACTCAAAAGGGTAAGCGTTGTATCAAGTTGTTTTTTAACGGCACTGATCGTTATCAGCTCAATCGCATCTGGATTGCGCACACGTTTACCCCATTTCACTTCAGAGACTGATTTTCCAAATTCATTCTCTATTGCTGCGGGGTATAAATTGACGACTGAATCCAGGTTATTATAAGGTCCGGTTCTTTCAGGATTGGATGTAACGTAAAGACCGATAACAGCTGTATTAACGGCTGTGCCCATATGTGCGGGTCCCGTATCAGGGGCGATAATGATATCAGCATGGGACAGTATGGCCAGCATTTGCTTAATCGTCGTTTTTCCTACCAGATTGATAATAGGTATAGCGGCGATCTGACAAATATCGCTGGCCATAATCAGTTCATTTTCAGCTGGACTGCCGGTTAAAACAATTTTTAGATCATGTGCATTGACAGCATACTCGGCAATTGCAGCGTAGTATTTGGCGCTCCAGTTCCGGTAATTATTTCGTCGCACACTAGTGCAAGGGTTTATCACCAGTATTCGTTGATTTGTGCTCAATATCTTCCGGGCAAAAGTTTTTGCCGATTCGGGCATTGGAGGATCCCAGCGCATGACACGTTTATGAATATCGATGGCTTGCAGAAATCCAAAAAATCCGTCAAGTACATGAGTTCTAGGTTTGCTATCAATAGTTCTTGTGCAGAAAAATCGTTGAAAATCTGCCGCCCTGCTTTTATCAAAGCCAATTTTAATCGGCGCTTTAATTAACAAGCTTGCCAGACTGGCTCGTAACGCGGCCTGCATATGTAAGAGAATATCAAATTTTCTATTACGAAGTTTTTTGTAAAGATCGAGATAGGCTTTTTTACCCTGTGATTTATCAAAAATGATAAACTCAATATTTTCCAGCCCCTCTACCAACTGAAACTCAAGCTTGCCGATGATCCAGGTAATCTGACAGTTGGGTTTGAAACACTGTAATGTTCTGATGATTGGCAGCATATGCGTGATATCGCCCAAGGCGGAGAATCGTAAAATGCAAATGGAGTAGGGTTGGTGTGTTATCAACTTATTTAACCCTGGAAACAGAAATTGGCGGCGAAAGAAACTGACAGGCTGTGTTTATGCCCTCTACAATCGCTGTTTTGATGAATCCATGGCGTTTTTGTCGGGATTAAAGATGTGGGATATGTGCTGATAATGGTTTTGGGTGGCATGTGGTCGGGTAAAGCACTATGAATTACCGGAGAGTATATACCCGTTACCTCTTGACTGACAAATCACTACGGAACTAGAACTTCATGGCATGACTATTAAGGTAACTGAGCAGGGTAATTGCTTTCTATTGTATCCAGAATCCGAATCGGGTTTATCGGTTGAGTTCTTTGATCCTGTCTGGCTTGAACAGAATAAATTTCTGCAAGCCAAGCACGATAGGGGACGGGGAAGTGTATATTTCTTTGCAAGAAATAATTGTGAGTACGTGTTAAGACAATATCGCCGTGGTGGAGCAATAGCGAAAATAACTCAATCAGACTACCTCTGGCATGGCCTTATTCGATCGCGGGCTTATCGAGAATTGGATCTATTGGAGATGCTGGTTGAAGAAAAACTACCCGTTTCCAGACCATTTGCCGCATTAGTCAGAAAATCTTTTCATACTTACCAGGCATCACTCATTACTTATCGATTAACAGAGACAGTAACATTTTCTGATTTTCTTAAAAGAAAATCGATGCCTGAATTACTCTGGCACAGGATAGGCAGTGTGATCAGACAATTTCACGATAAAAATGTTTATCACTCTGATCTAAACGCAAACAATATTTTAATAAACGGTAATGATCACGTCTTTCTAATCGATTTTGACAAAAGCTATATTCGTCGCAATTCACGATTTAATTGGAAAGAGTTGAATTTGCACCGTTTGCACCGTTCCCTGATTAAGCACGCCGGGCAATATACTGATTATTATTACACACAAACAGGCTGGGATACTTTGCTAAAGGGTTACTCAGCCGGGATTGTTAAGCATTAGGGGCTATAGCCCCTCACCTTCCAGTACAAACTCTACAGGTTAGTGCTTCTACTACAAGTTATCGAGTTGTGAGGCAATTTGATGGTAATAGTCGTTCACAATAGATGAATATTCATCGCAAATCAGTTTGGCCGCTTTACTCATCAGACGCCTTTTTTTTGAATCATCCAGTAAACTTATCAATTGTCGTATTAATTCATTTTCGTCTTTGACTTGTATTATAGCACCCCGTTTGAGCAGGATTTCTGTTTCTTCAGAAAAATTAGTGGTTGATGGGCCTGTAATGATGACAGATCCAAGTTGAGCGGGCTCGATAGTATTATGTCCACCGCGAGGAATCAGTGAGCCTCCCACAAATACAACCGTTGCTGCGGACATGAATCCGCGCATTTCACCGAGTGTGTCAGCGATATAAATCTCGGTGTGTAAAGACAATTCTTTTTGTTCACTTCGAAGCTGTACGCTGTTTCCGTTTGTTTGAAGTTGTGATAAAAGTTGTCTTCGTCGTTCAGGATGGCGAGGAGCTATAACAAGTAGCTCGCCTCTGCCGCTTGCTCTCCAGGCAGTACAAATACGAAACTCCTCGTCTTCGTGGGTAGAGGCAGCAAGCCAAAATTCACGCTTAAGATTGATCGTTTCAGATCTGTGTTGGCTGGCTGGTTTGGCAAATTTTAAGCTTCCAATCGTACTTACGCAATCCCGCTTGGCACCAAGTTGAATAAACCTCGCTTTGTCGAGTGCGCTTTTTGTAAAAATGCAAGTCAGTGATAACAAAGCGTTTTTATAAGTACAGCGCAGCCAACGGACTGGGTACAGTGTTTTATCTGATAGTCTGGCATTATAAATGATGACTGGAAGGTTTTTTATCTCGCATGTATGAATCAATTCCGGCCATAGTTCAGTGTCTATTATAAGCAGGGCGATTGGATTGAGTTTGCGTATCAGTCTTCTGATTAGAGGGAGGTAATCCAATGGTAAATAAATATGACTAAGATGGTCTATTTTATACTTCAGCAAAACCTCCTTACCTGTGGGTGTATTGGTGCTAACAAGGATGGGTAAGGTTGGGTGTTTTTCGCGAAATTTCTGTATTAAGCTAATGGCTGTATTGACTTCTCCAACCGATGCACAGTGGAACCACAAAACTGATTTCAGGTCGGGTAAGCAGAGTCCCAGTCTTTGCAAAAAATAGATAAATTTACCATCTTTGAAGGATCGGTAAACAGTATAGATAAATACGAGAGGTGTCAGGGCAAGCAAGACTAAGCGATAAAGTGTCGGCGCTTTTATGCTGGAACTGGATGCAGTAGTCACTGATAGGGGTCCGGTAGATCGTCTGATGGTCGTTTGAAGCGCTTATGCACCCAAAAATATTGTTCGGGGTAATCACGAATATGGGACTCAAACAATCTATTCACGTTATTTGTATCAGCAACGATATCATCGCCAGGTAGATAATCCAGCATCGGGAAAATCTTAAGTTGGTATTTTCCGGGGGTTTTGGTACGTACAGCCAGATAGGGTAGTATCTTCGCATTGGTGAGTTTTGCCATGCGGCTGGTCCCTGGTGTTGTCAGTACAGGTTGATCAAAAAATTGTGTGTTTATGCCTCCGTCACGTTTTTTTACTGATTGATCAGGTGAATACCATACAATGCCACCAGCTTTAAGCTTCTTAACCATGCTACGAATGTCACGATTATCAATGGTTTCTTCTATATTGCGTTGACGCCTGTTTTTTAGAAACGCCGCATAAAGTGGGTTTTTGGGGTTGTCGTATACGGCACTGACTTTTATTTTAGTAGCAAGCCAGGCACCGCAAAATTCAAGTGTATTAAAATGTGCCTGCAGCAATATAACGCCATGCCCTTGCTGTTGTGCGAGGTGTAGGTTGTTGAGACCTGTCAGTTCAAATCGATGTGCATGTTTTTCTATTGGATCAAACCAAAGGCTGCTGATTTCAGCAACGGTGTAGCCAATATTTCGATATACAGATTTTGCAAGTTGTTTTAACCGGCTATCAGACAGCTCAGGGAAGGCCAGACGAAGATTAATGTGACAGATTTCCCGACGGCTGGGAAGCGCATAATAAAGTAACCGACCCAGTGCCGCACCGATAAACAGTTGCCAGCGAAAGGGCAATCGGGAAAGCATCCAGACAAAAGATAATCCAATCCAGGTAGGCCAATGGCGTGGAGTTATGTAGTCGAGTGGATTAAAGTCGGTTTTCCTGATTTTCACGTGCTTTAATCATCGTTAATGAGAATACTGCATAACACACCCTTAGGCGATCAGGTTTTTCACAATATCTCTGAATTTTGGATGTGAATTATCGCGCATCCACTCAAACAGAACAGATTCGCGGTTGGTAATCTGAGCACCCGCAGCTTGTATTCTTTTTAAGCCATTAATTTTGTTATCATGATAACGGGAGCAGACAGCGTCTTCGACGATAAACACCGAATAGCCTTTATCCAGTAATGAAAATGCAGTTTGTAGTACACTGACATGGGCTTCAATTCCACATAGAATAACCTGTTTGCGACCCGTCATTTTCAGGTATTGGTTAAACTTCCCGGCATCGCAGGCGGAGAATGCGGTTTTTTCGATAACCCGGCTCTCGGGAGGGCGAGCTTCAAGCAGGGTTGGATGAGTTTTACCCAATCCCTTACTGTATTGTTCGGTAAACAAGGCCGGAATGTTCAATAATTGCGCAGCCTGTAACAATCGGCTTGAGTTGTTTACCACCTGGGTTGCATTGTTACTTTCTACCACAGCAATCAATCGTTCCTGTATGTCTAAAAATACAACTACGGAATCATCGACACTGCATAAATTCATTGAGCGCCCCTCTATTCAGGTTTTAACCAACTATTGACGCTTTCAAGATCGGGCACTCGAAGAATACCAGCTGCCTGTTTTAGCCTCAGGGAATTCAGAATATAATCATACCGGGCATTGGAATAGTTAGCTCTGGCGCGATAAGTATCTCTCAGGGATTGAAGCACATCTACAGCGGTTCGTGTGCCGACTTCAAATCCGGTTTCTGTGGCTTCAGCAGCAATTTGTGTTGATTGCAACGCCTGTTTAAAGGCTATAACCCTGCTTATGCTGGCCAAAACTCCGCGATAAGAGTTACGTGTCAGCTGTGCTGTATTTCTCTTGGTCAATTCATATTGCTGGGCGGCTTGCATCGCTTGTGATTTGGCTTGGCGTGTTTTGGAACTGACCAGACCACCCGAGTAAAGCGGTACATCGAGTTGCAGCTGTATTACACCCGTCTCCGAATCACCGGGGCCGCCTTTTTGTGACAAGTTATTATAGTTTGCGCCTGCGCCCAGTGTCGGATAGTGCCCGGCGCGAGAAGCTCTAATCTGCTGTGTTGCAATTTCTGCAGCATATTCGGCAATTCGCAAGGATAGATTGGAGGTTTTAGCAGTGCTGACCCATTGCTCTATGTTGATGGGGTCAGGTTTGATGAGTGGGGTCACTTCATTTAACGTCGCCAAAACCTGGTTTTCTGTTCCCGTCATGACCCGCAATGCTTCGTTGGCGTTCGAAAGATTATTCTCAGCGGCAATTTCTTCTGCGACGGCGAAGTCAAATGCTGCCTGTGCCTCTTTTACGTCTGTTACTGCAATGAGCCCAACTTCAAAGCGTCGCTCAGCTTGTTCCAGCTGCTGTTCAATTGCCTGTTTTTCGGAGTTAGCAAATTGCAGGTTTTCCTTTGCCGCCAAGACACCAAAATAGGCATCAGCAGCTCTAAAAATAAGATCCTGCTCAGCAGATGTGAGTTCAGCCTGTGCCTGAGCGACACCTAAATCCGCCTGCTTTATGGCTATTTGACTACCTCGATTATAAATCGATTGATTCAAAGACAGAGAAAACTGTGAGCCTGAATAACTGTCATTCCGATCATTGTTGATATCGTTGTGGCTGGCAGATGCTACCGTTTTGATTTGAGGAAGAAAGGCCGCTTTGGCTTGGGACCTGCTTTCTTGTGTGCTTGCATAACTGTGGATCGCAATTTTATATTGCGCATCATGGTCGAAGGCTTGCTGATAGATGTCCAGCAAGTTTGTGGCTTGTGCATTGTAGGCAAAAGCCCATAATACAGTTGAAATGGCAAGTGTTTTAGTTGCCTGGATGAATGTCATGTTTATCTTTCCGCATTAGGTTTATTGTTTCCTCTCTTATCCAGATATTACTTATTGCAAAATGTTGGGAAATGCAAAATATCTTCCGGCTTAAGTTAAGTAATCAAAAGTTGAGTAGCGGCTCAACCCAGGTTTCAAATAATGATTCCTCAGACCATTCCGTTTCACTGATTCTGGTTAAGAGTATTGCTTCGTGTACGGGGCTGTTGGCTTCTCCCTTGAAATAGAATAATCGTCCGCTTATGGCTAAGCGGGTCTTGTACGATTCGGGTACTGTTGTTAATGATCCACAAAGTACTATTGCGTTGTATTGTTCACTGCTGCTGCGGTGCTTACTGCCGTCCAGATTTTGTATGGAGAAATTGCTTATGCCTAAGTCACTAAGCCGATTTTTTGCTGCACTGCATAATTCTGGAATTATCTCAATACTCTCTACATGACGACACAAAGATGCTAGGCAAGCGGTAAAAAAACCACTGCCCGTACCAATTTCCAAAACCTGGTCATCAGCTTCTAATGCAAGGCTTTGCAGCATTCGACCATCAGTATTGGGGTTTAATGTTTTTTGACCATAGCCAATAGGTAAGCAGGTGTCAGCGTATGCCAAACGTTTTAGGTTGTCAGACAGGAAGTTTTCACGAGATATCTCTGAGAATGTGTCAAGTACACGCTGGTCTAATACATCCCATGGACGAACCTGCTGCTCAACCATATTATTGCGTGCTGTCTGGTAATTCATGATATTTTTTCATGCCTGATTGCTTATTAGTGATTTTAACCTGAATTTACTATTCTTGCTCGATCTTTAACAGCAATCATCTGTAGCTATTAACAGTTGTCTTGCATCAGTTTATGGAATTGATGTGCTCAATTGAGTTTGAGTGGGGTAATTTACAATTAGTGCAGGCTTCTATGGATTATTAATTTGATGACGTATGTAAACGCCTCTATTGTAGGCACAGTCTGTGCGGAGTACTGCAAATTTCTTGTGAAATTAATGGCTTGTATGCAATGGCGTCGTAAAATCACTGATTTAGGTATCTATAGATGGCCCCCGACTGCATTGATAAAGATATGCTGATAGTCTTCATGGCTGAAGGTTATTGGATTACCTGCTGCTGCTGCGTCAGCGAACGCCATGTGTCCCACCCGATCAGCCTGATGTGTGTCCAGATTAATTTCAGCTAATGTATGAGGTATGCCCAGCGCATTGCGAAAATCAAGTACCCAGGTTAAAAAACTATCAAATCCTGGGTCGCTAATGCGCAAGTACAGGCATAATCTTTCGAGTTTCTCAGAAATCGCAGATTGATTCGCCTTTAGTACATAGGGCATTAAAATCGCATTCAGCAGGCCATGATGGGCATCATATAATGCACCCAGGGAATGCGCGATTGCATGCATACCACCTAAGCCTTTTTGAAAGGCGGTTGCCCCCATGCATGAGGCAACCAACATTTGTGTACGTGCCTCTATGTTTTCACCGTCGCTATAGGCGGTTATCAGATTGTCCTTGATTAAGCGTATACCTTCGATAGCAATGCCTTCAGCCAATGGATGATAATAAAGTGAGCATATGGCTTCAAGGTTATGAGATAAAGCATCCATTCCTGTTGCAGCAGTGATGGCAGGGGGTAGACCAATGCTTAGCTCGGGGTCAAGAATGACAGTTGCAGGAAGCATTTGAGGGTGGAAGATAATTCTTTTTACCTGTTTATCTGTGTCGGTTATGACAGATGCCCGACCCACCTCCGAGCCTGTACCCGCCGTGGTCGGGACCGCAACAACGGGTGCCATAGTGTCAGTTCTTACTTGTTTCCAATTATTACCGGCGTCTTCAAAGTCCCATAGAGGCAAGGTTTGCCCTACCATCAAAGCCACTGCTTTAGCCGCATCGAGGGCAGAGCCACCACCAAAGGCGATAACGCCATCATGGTTACCCCGTTTAAAAGCATCCACTCCAAGCGTGATATTCTCTCCAGTCGGATTGGTTTTAATGTCACTAAAAAGTAAAACCTTCAGCCCTTCTTGCTGACAAATTTTCAGTGCATTGTGAACGATGGGGAGATTCGCTAAACCTGGGTCAGTGATAAAGAGTGGCGATAGCATGCCCAGTGCTTTACAAGTCTGCGCGAGCATGGATATTTGCCCAGGCCCGACTTGAATAGAGGTGGGATAATTCCAATTTGCAGTAAATGAACTCATTTTGCGTATGTCCTGATCGGTCTTTCGGTTGGTAGTTTTTATATCGCCATTTTTATATTAAAGGATTTAGGTCGGGTTAAAGCCTCATACCCCAATACAGACAGGGTACAGCCTCGACCGGAATTTTTAATCCCTGTCCAGGCCAATGCCGGATCCAGGTAGTCACAGCGATTAATAAAAACTGTACCTGTTTCAATCTTGTCAGCAATCTGTTGGCCTTTATCAAGGTTGCTTGTAAAGATGGCGGCGGTCAAACCAAACTCACTATCGTTCATTAAGTTTATAGCCTCTTCATCCGAATGGACTTTTTGAATACCGACCACCGGGCCGAAGCTCTCTTCTGTCATTACCCGCATTGTATGATTTACGTTGGTTAATACCTGTGGCGCTAAATAGGGCGTGCCAGGCTTGCTGGAAACAAAATTTGTCTCATTTATATGTGCTTTCGCGCCTTGATCAATTGCGTCTGCAATCTGTTGCCGAACGAATTCTGCCGCAGAAGTTTTGACCATAGGTCCAAGCGTGGTTTCGGGATCGTCGGGGCGACCGAGTTTATATTCATTCACCGTCTTTACCGCTAAATCAACAAATTCATCATAAACATCAGCGTGAACATAAATTCTCTCAATACCACAGCAGGATTGCCCGGAATTGAAAAATGCACCATCGACAGTTGTTTCCACTGCATGTTTTACATCGCAGTCAGCGCGTACGTAAGCAGGGTCTTTACCCCCTAACTCCAGACCTGTTGGTTTAAAGTGACCCGCTGCCACTTTTTCAACCATCTCGCCCCCGGCGACTGAACCTGTAAACGCTATGTAGTTAACTTCTGGGTTGGCAATAAGTGACTCTGTCTCTTCATGTGTAAGATGTAAAAACTGGAACACACCCTCTGGAAGGTCAGCGCTGGAAAATGCCTGTTGAATTCTTTCAGCGCATAACGGTGTTTGTGCCGAGTGTTTCAAAATGACAGCGTTACCCGCCAGAATTGCAGGCATAATCGTGTTAATAGCTGTAAGGTAGGGGTAATTCCAGGGTGCAATTACCAGGACCACACCTAGCGGCTCTCGTTTTATTTTACGCAAAAAACCATCTTTTTCTCCAACCTGCAAGGGCTGCAGTGCATTCTCTGCAATGTCAATCATGTGTCTGGCACGTTCTTCAAATCCATCGACTTCTCCAGCGGCAAAACGTATGGGTCTGCCCATTTGCCAGCAAAGTTCTTGCGCAATTTGTTGTTTATTACGCACGAAGGCATCTACTGCGGCAGTGCATATTTTTTGCCGTTCTGAAATGGATGTATTCTTCCAGACAGTTTGGGCTTGGCAAGCGAGCTCAAGTGCAGACTGAATATCATTTGCAGTTGCAAACAATCGCTCCACATAGATAGAGCCATCGACAGGGGAAAGCGTTTTTAATTTTTCACTCATGGGGCTACCAACAAAAAATGAACTTGCCGAACACAAGTTCTGTCATAATAGGAATTCTGCTTACGCAGAGGCAATGTTCAATGGTAAGCGAGAAATCAGTTTTTAGAATAGAACGTGTCGTCTTAAGTTGATTTGGTTTGAGAAAACCAACGCCGACATTGGTGATTGTCATTCACTGGAGATCGTCGGTCAACAACTTATCGGGGAGACATTCCTGAAATTGAAATTAAGTATGCACGACAGGCAGCGTCTTTAAATATTCAAGGCAGTATTACTGTAACAGTGTGATAAAATTCAGTTGTTGATTAATGATAGTATTGAGTAACAGTGATCAATAACAAATGCATTTCAATACACAACAGATATTTTCCGGTGTCAACGGACAGGCTGCTAAGTAATATTATGCATCAATAACGTAGTATTGCGGGTGCGTTCACAATACTAAGGAACGTTGCCTGATTATTAGGTTCCTTCTCTGCCAGGTGTGTAGATCCAGGCTATTATAAATTGAATTCAAGCGTTAAAGTAACTGCTATGTTAAAACGAATTGAGGTGTTGCTGGGAAAAGCACGAACCCCTGTATTTTGTTTCGATCGAAATCGGTATTTCATTGATGCGCTGACGCAGCATGCCGATGCCGAGGTCTGTTTCAGACCGTTCTCAGCTCAGTTGTTTTCCATGTTGCGAGCAAAAAATATAAGAGGCGCTTATAATTTATGGTCACGATGGACTGACTGGTTTCATAAAACCGATTTACCATTATCCAGCGATCATATTGGTCAATATAATTTTGTCTATGACCAGCTGACAGTCAAGGTTGTTGTTGATACATCCGATGGCCGTCATCTACACAATACTGATGCGCTGGAGTGGAGTGATGTTTACTTTAAGTGTAATTACTGGCCAAATGTTGACTACCCACAAAACGTGGTTTCCCTGGTTAATGGTAACGGCACACTGTCGGCTACAAAGGTTCGAAAACTTAAAAATCTGCGAAATCATAAAAAAGAGTATGATCTGGTTTATTGGTCGCGTATATGGGCGGCTCCAGGGAATAACCAGGATAATAAGGGGGTTGAGCACAATATTCGATTATTTGAAGCCTTGGCGAAGGTAGAGGGAAAGACAAATTTATTGGCTGTATTTCCTAAAGAAATGAATAATTCTTCGTTGCAAAAATACCGTGAACGACTCGATGCAGTCGGGGTAAAGTGGCAAAACGGTTGGGGAAAAATTGATTCTAAAGTGTTATGGACCGCATTAGCCAGTGCCCGAATAAATTTTTTACGTCCCGGAAATCACCTTTGCATTTCCTGGCGTATGATGGATCTTCTATGTATGGGATCCTGCATAATGGTTGATGGTGAGCCATTTGCACGTTGGCCAGAGCCACTTTCCAGCGATGTAAATTTTGTAGATGTTGAATGTTCACTAAGCCCGGAATATGAGCTGCCAGGTGATAGGGCTTATGAAGAGATGGCAGGGCGAATTTCAAACCTAATCAGCGAACACGAAAAAATTGAGAAAATATCTGAAAATAATATTCAATATTTTGAAGAGCATGCATCAATGAATGCAGTGGCAAATTACATCAGCCAGAGCGTTAGGCAAAAATATCCTGAGATAGTTAGTGCGATGGGCACGCTTTAAGCAGACGCCTTGGTAAACAGGCTGTTAGTGTTTTCTGTTTGATTGTTGGTTTTTTGGGTTTCTTCGCCCCCTGTTCCTGTATCCAGAAGGCTTCTTGCCACTTGTAACCCTGTCCCGATGTTGCTTAATTGGCGGTTTAGGCGTAATGAGGATATCATCGCAGATACTGATTGTGGGTATGGATTTATCGATAAACTCTTCTATGTCCATAAGCGAAATGGCGTATTCTTCACAAGCAAAACTGATGGCCTCACCCTTGTTTCCTGCTCGTGCTGTTCGGCCAATCCTATGCACATAATCTTGTGCATTCTGGGGTAAATCATAGTTAATGACGTGTGTTACATCCTCTATATGGAGTCCACGTGCAGCAACATCAGTGGCAATCATTATGGGTAATTCCCCATCAGTAAATGCTTTTAACAGGCGCTGACGTTTGTTTTGCCGTACATCTCCTGATAATAAGGCGCAAGGATAATCGTTACCCTTTAAGTAAGATTCCACCCGTTCGGCAGTGCGTCTTGTATTTACAAAAATCATGCATTTTTCGGGTGAAAATTGTTTTAAAAGTCCGAGTAAAAGCGGAATTTTTTCTTCGCTGGAAGGATGGTAGAGTGTTTGATTGACACCTTCGGCAGTGACGGTTTCCCGGCTGGTTTTTACGCTGACAGGGTTATCCATGTGCTCATAAGCCAATTCCATAACACGGTGAGAAAGTGTCGCTGAAAATAGCATACTAAGCCGCTCAGAAGGTGGCGGCATACGCCGTAGCAAGTAGCGTATATCGTTAATAAATCCCAGATCAAACATGCGATCAGCTTCATCAAGTACGACGCTTTGCACACCTTTCAGATTAAAAATCCTTTGTTTGAAAAAATCGATCAACCGTCCAGGTGTTCCAATTAAAACATCACAACCGGAGGCTATTTTTTTCCGTTGCTTTTCATAGTCAGTGCCACCATAAGCCACAGCTATGTCGAGATTGCTGTATTTACCGATTTCGCAGGCATCATTGTATATTTGTATGGCTAATTCCCGGGTGGGCGCCAATATCAATGCACGTAGTTGTCGGTTTTTTGATTTTTCCTGCGGATGCTGTGACAAATGTGTGTACAGACCGATAAGAAAAGCAGCTGTTTTGCCTGTACCTGTTTGGGCCTGACCGGCGACATCCTGACCATTGATGATGATGGGTAAAGACAAAGACTGGATTTCAGTGCAGTCAACAAAATTCATATCCTGCAGTGCGTGTAAAACAGGCTCTGGAACTGATAGCTCTGAAAATTTTATGGTCTCAATATTTGTTTTTTCTGTTTGCATGAATGGCCCGTGGCAAAAAGCAAAATGTGTCAACGTTATAATAGTTATCTGAAATAATCTGAATCTTTGATTGCACCTGTTATTGTCTCATGTTCACGGAAAAATTGACTTGTGATAGCTTTCCTTCGAGACAGCTTCTATTCTCTAATAGAGACTTAGTGTAAGCTAATCAGATCTGGTTTAGATTAAGTTTAGTTGGTAAATTTAATAGAAAGGGTAAATATACGTTTTTTATGCGTATATATTTCTTTCTGAGCAATCAAAAACCAGCACGATTATCGCTTTAATTTCGGATAGCGATGCATTTTTCAACCGATGACATTAGTTTCAATAGTTATTTTAGGAGAGATTTTGTGAGTAATAATATAGTTTCAGTCAGTGATGATACCTTTGAACAGGAAGTTTTGCAGTCTGATATTCCCGTATTGGTGGATTATTGGGCAGAATGGTGCGGTCCTTGCAAAATGATTGGTCCTATACTTGAGGAAATAGTTGGCGAGTATTCAGAAAAAGTTAAAATTGCAAAACTCAATATTGATGAAAATCCGAATACTCCCCCAAAATTTGGAATCCGAGGCATACCAACGCTAATGATTTTCAAGAATGGTACGGTTGAAGCCACAAAAGTGGGTGCATTGTCAAAATCGCAGTTAACCCGTTTTTTGGATGAAAACGCATAATCAGGCTAGTTTTAGTATTGGTAGGGGCCTATCGCCCTTGCTAAAATTTTAAACCCTATATATAATCTATCCTGCCGGTGGCCTTTGGTTGCTAAGGGATTGCATGACTTATTTTAAACTCATAGCCCGTTGGAATCGTCTGCAAAGACGATATTGCAAACATCTGGTAGGTTCTTCCGCACCATCTGATATAAATCACTCTCAGTTGGCCGTGTAGTCGGCAATATCCCAAAACCATATAAATTTTCTCTTTTTTACCTCAATTGATAATAATCTATGAATCTTACTGATCTCAAGCAAAAGTCAGCGTCTGAGTTGATTGAAATTGCTCAGGAAATGGGCCTCGACAACATTGCCCGTCAACGTAGACAGGACATCATCTTTTCAATTCTTAAAGCACATTCCAAGAAAGGAGAAAGCATATTTGGCGGTGGAGTGCTTGAAATTCTTCAAGACGGTTTTGGTTTTTTAAGGTCTGCGGATAGCTCTTATCTGGCTGGCCCCGATGATATATATGTATCACCCAGTCAAATTCGGCGATTCAGTTTAAGAACTGGAGATAGTGTTTCCGGTAAGATTCGACCTCCGAAAGAAGGCGAGCGTTATTTTGCCTTGTTAAAAGTTGGTGAAGTTAACTTTGGCCCCACTGAAAACTCCAAGCATAAAGTGCTGTTTGAAAATCTTACACCACTACACCCGACAGAGCGATTAAGCATGGAGCGCGGTAATGGTAGTACAGAAGATATAACGGCACGGGTAATTGACTTTGCTGCACCGATTGGAAAAGGGCAGCGTGCATTGATTGTTTCACCACCCAAAGCGGGTAAAACACTCATGCTGCAAAATATCGCTCAAAGCATTGCCGATAATCATCCTGAATGTTACCTCATTGTGCTTCTAATAGATGAGCGTCCAGAGGAAGTGACTGAAATGGAGCGCATGGTAAAGGGAGAGGTTGTTTCCAGTACATTTGATGAGCCCGCCAGTCGCCATGTACAAGTTGCGGAGATGGTGATTGAAAAAGCAAAACGATTAGTTGAGCATAAAAAGGATGTAATTATTTTACTTGACTCAATTACACGTCTGGCACGGGCATATAATACCGTTGTACCTTCATCTGGAAAAGTATTGACAGGCGGTGTTGATGCAAATGCTTTACACCGTCCAAAACGCTTTTTTGGTGCAGCACGCAATATTGAAGAAGGTGGTAGTTTATCAATTGTTGCTACCGCTTTGATTGATACCGGATCAAAAATGGATGAAGTCATCTACGAAGAGTTTAAAGGTACAGGAAATATGGAATTACACCTGGATCGTCGTATCGCAGAGAAGCGTATTTTCCCGGCAATTAATATCAATCGCTCAGGAACGCGTCGAGAGGAGCTCATGATGGAGCAGGATGAGCTGCAAAAAGTATGGATACTACGAAAATTTATACATTCGATGGATGAAATTGAGGCTATGGAATTTTTGTTGGGTCGATTACAACAAACCAAAACCAATACTGAGTTTTTTGATGCAATGAAGCGCTAATCTACGCAGGGCAATTCATAGAGGGTTGCCCTGAGACTGGATTTTTAAAAGTGTTGGCAAGGCTGCCTGTTACGCGCAGGATATTTCTTCTTCGATTGGCACGTTGGTTTTCTGTTTAATCTTGTTTTGCTATGGCTCTATAGCCAATATCTGTGCGGAATAATGCGTCTTCCCAGCTAATCTGATTGACACCTTCATAAGCGGTGTGTTGAGCTTGTAGAATGTCATCGCCGATGCCAACCACGCATAATACACGACCGCCATTGGTTTTAATGTCGTTTTGCGTTTGTATTGTACCTGCGTGGAATATTTTACAATTGTCATTTTCGACGCTATCGAGTCCAGAAATGATATTGCCTTTTTTATATTCTTCTGGATAACCACCAGCGGCCATTACAACCCCAAGTGCATAGCGATGGTCCCAGTTGGCAACAACACGATCAAGGCGTTTATCTATTGCTGCATTGCATAATTCCACCAAGTCACTTTTTAAGCGCATTATAATTGCTTGTGTTTCAGGGTCACCAAAGCGCACGTTGTATTCCAGTGTTTTAAGTTCATCATTATCAGATATCATGAGTCCAGCATATAAGAAGCCGGTAAACGGGTTACCTTCTTCAGCCATGCCTTTTACAGTCGGCTCAATAACAGTTTCAATAATTTTTTGATGTAGTTCTGCTGTTACGCGTGGTGCTGGAGAGTAAGCGCCCATGCCTCCGGTATTGGGTCCGGTGTCGCCATTATCGCGGGCTTTGTGATCTTGCGAGGTGGCTAAAGGCAATATGTGTTTACCGTCCACCATACAAATAAAGCTGACCTCTTCTCCCTCTAAAAACTCTTCTATGACAACGCGATGACCAGCATCGCCAAAGCGATTTTCATGTAGCATATCATTAACCGCTGCATTCGCTTCATCTGCATCCATTGCAACTATGACGCCTTTACCGGCAGCTAATCCATCCGCTTTGATAACAACTGGAAAGGCGCCTTGTTTTATGTAATTAATTGCATCTTCTTCGATGGAGAATACACCGTAAGCGGCGGTGGGAATATTGTGCCGATTTAAAAACTCTTTGGTGAATGCTTTGCTTCCCTCAAGTTGCGCGGCATTTGCTGAAGGACCAAAAATTCTCAAATCCGCATTTTGAAACAAATCAACAATACCGGCGACTAATGGCACCTCAGGCCCCACGATAGTCAGGTCTATACGTTCTTCAATTGCAAATTGTTTTAAGGCATCCAGATTATCAATATTGATATTAACATTACTGACACGCTCCTCGGTTGCTGTTCCGGCATTGCCTGGAGCGACATAGACGAATGTTTGTGCGGATGATTGTGCTGCTTTCCAGGCCAATGCATGCTCACGGCCTCCACTACCAATGATGAGTACTTTCATTGTATTTCCATTGAAGAACAAATCCTTAACGCTTGTGTTTTGTCACAATTGCTAAACACACTGTCATGCTTGGTTTTTTGTGTTCGAATTACTTTGAGCTCACATGTTGACGGGAATCGGCGTTAATCTGTTAATACGGACGCGACTTTTAAGGCATCGTGTTTCTAAATTAAAAATGCGTAGCTCACTGGTTACAGTGGCTACGCGAATTTTCTAACTGCGTGCTGCGACCTAAATCTCAAGATCGGTAATTTTGCCCGATTTTTTCAGATGAGCCGCAACCCAAAGTGGTTTTCTACCGCGTCCAGTCCATGTTTGAGAGACATCTTTAGGGTTTATGTATTTTGGTTTTACTTTGCGCCCTGTTTTTTTAGCGGCAACTTTTTTCGCTTTGCGGGGAGCATCAGCTAATAGGGTGTCTAAAGAGATACCTTCAGATTCAGCCATAGACTTCATCTTCTTTAATAGTTTATTCTTCTTATCATTAACCTGTTTGCGATCCTTGAGGATGAGTTCAATCTCATTTTTATATCCCGCGAGAATTTCGTCAGATAGTTTATTAAAATTTGGTTTTCTCATAATTATATGCCGTGTTAAAAATGTTATTCAGAACCCGTAATTATAATTGTATTGTTAGTTATATCAACACTTAAAATGTATTGATAGGTAACTATAGGACTGCACTTATTTTAATTATTATCAATGCTGACTTTCTTTTCAAAGAAAGAAAGGTTAGAGAGATTTTTTACCTTTGATGCGTTCGTAAGAAGGCTAACAACGTTGTGATTATAAATCCATGCGTTGCTAATTTAAGTTTTTAATTTAAGTTTTTCGACGCTTGTCGATTCACCTCTTTCGCATATTTAGATTCTACAGAAATTCGTGCATAAATGGTATTTTGAGAAAAAAACAGGTGCTTTAATTTTACTTTTAATATTGAGAATGATTGATCCATCATGGGCATAGCGTTCAGATTCAACTTAATCTGTAAAGACTATGATGATCAATTGCTTAATTTAAGTATTCAAGGCCGTTATTATAAACAGGCAGCTAAATACTAACCCTAAATAAAAGCTCTATTTGAGTGCATCACAGTACCTGGGAATCAGACATACCTGAATTTTAGTAAGGTTTATTATGTATCCGCCAACACGCATATTTTAATCGGTTGCGTAAAGATAAAGGCGGATGAAAATTTTTCTTTGTGATTTTGTTGATTGATATTTTCTTATATTTTCTGATTACTTTTTAATTACGAATTATTTTATTCGGAATCACCTTGTGAAAAATTTGCATCTGATAAATTCATGATTGTTGGATTATTTTGATTTCAGAGCGGCATGGGTTGGCAGATTGACTAAAGCGTATTTGGTTCGCTATCGTTTGTAACGATTGCCCAGGCAGGTTTCAACCGTAAAACTTACCCGAATAGGTAATTTCCAGTGCATAGCAACTTATGAGAGGCTTTACGCGTTAGGTTGGTATATTGTATTCCAACCGTTTTTCTGAAAAAATATCCTGAACGGGAAGTGAGGTTTTTCCAGTGTTGCGATTTTCTAAAGCGGTTACCGCCGTATTCTTAATGAGTATTATGTCACTTGTTTATGCCACCGATCCAGTAGACAGCGTTGTTAAAAACGCGATTATAGACATTACGCGCTTTGAACAGCAAGCACAGGGTCTGACCGCTGCCAGGAAATCCAACATCCGCCGGATTTTAAAATTAATGGAACTCTCTTATCAGCGTTTGCAGGAATCACCGAACAAAACGCACATTTCGTGGATTGAAGCTGATCAGCGTTATGCGCAATTGCAATCCCAGCTTCAAAATCTAATGCAACCCTCTGCAAAAGCCACTGGCAGCAAAAATCAACCGGCGGCACAATCCTCCGCCGGAACAAATGGCCAGACCGGCACTACCCCTGAGAATGTTACAGGTGCGGTTGCCGCACCATTGGTATCCGGTCAACGCGTACGGGTGAAAAAGTTAAAAAGAGATATCATCAGCGTAACAGATGCTATAAAAACAGCAGGGCCGTCTGTATTACAAAATCCGGCAGAAGTTCAAAAAAGAAAAAAACAGTATGAACAGTTCAACACCGCGATTGCGCGGTATCCGCAAGCAGAAGATCCTGATGTGCAAGCTGCACGCGCTGTATTTCTAAAGCTAAGAGAAAAACTCAGTAAAGAATTTGCCCGCGCCAAGCAGCAACTGGCGGAGCTGGGTGACGTTCAGAGCCGCTTGAAAGAGATTGATGATCTGCTTGATAAAAACAAGGCGCCGGCAGCGATGGACCCGCCTTTCAACAAAACGCAAGTCGAGCAATGGCTGGCAGCGGCAGGCTCGGCGCGTACCGTCGGTGAGCACAGCCACAAGCAGTTAAATGCAATTGCACCGCTTGCCTATTTGCCGCAAAATCCGGGAACCCCTCGGTCAGGGTCTGCTTATGATGCGGATAACGTCACGCAGATGATATGGATTGCAACCTCGAATTTGCAGGCCGTGCAAGGCAATTATACGACTATGCATGAAAACCTGAAAAGACGTATGCAGCAAGTCGAAACTGTATTCAGTTCCCGCTGGCAGGAAAAGCCCGATAGCGATAAGCGGTGGTTATTTCTCGATGAGCGGCAGCAAAAGGAAGCTTATGCGGCCTTCGATCAAGCCAAAGAATTCGCTGACTCTTATATTTATCTGGAATCAGCATTAAACCGGGATACATCGCTTGGCGAAAACCTGAAGCAAAAAGCTGACAATGCCCGTATCGAGTTTGATCAAAAGGTTGAAATAGCACTGAATACATCCCGATTGCCTGAGCCTGCATCCACTAATGCAGAGATGTTGGCGATTGCAAAATCCATTATCGAAATCCCAAAGTATGAATTTGGCACCTACGGGCCGATCATTCTCACTACCGATCAGATTGTGGATCGCGAGCGCAAAGACAGTGAAATTGACATTGACGATGCTGAAATAACATTAAGCGGTGATGTGAAACTATCAGGCAGTCAAACCACCTGGACTTATGCCTGGAAGGAATTTAAATTTGCTGTGCCGCTATTAACCCCTGAGAATGATACCTGGCATATCTGGTGGATTACGGCAAAAAACTTTTCCTCCGGCGGCGCTCGTACACCGTTGAATAAATGGGTTTCTGGACAGGCGACCGAGGGGAATCGCATACTTAAAAGTAATTTTTAAGTGCATATAGTGAAAGTGAGTCATTATTGTTGGTTGTAAATAAATTTTTTTAAAATGGGTGCTGAAAAAATTACTTTCTAAAAGCGCAAAATGAAACACATTGTATAAACAGGTAAAGAGGGAGAATTGAAAATTCATTGCAGCAGTGGTGCTAAAGAAGAATACTATTTTCGTGAAGGTTGTTATGTGTTGGAGCTTTCCAATACGGAGGATGACCCCCTGCTGTCTATTGCGAGAATACGGGTTGCCCCAGGGGTAAACACACGTTGGCACAGATTGATTAATACAAGTGAGCGTTATGTGATTTTACAGGGCAAGGGTAATATGGAAGTGGGTGATCAAGGCGCATTTGATGTAGCCGCAGACGATGTTATTCGAATTGAGCCAGGGGTTGCACAAAGAATAAGTAATACGGGGACTGCAGATTTGGTTTTTTTGGCGATTTGCACACCAAGGTTCGTGATTTCTTGTTATGAGGAGGTTTGATAGTGTTGCAAATTTTCGTGTTAAGGGGCTTATCTTGATGCTCTTACATGAATCGTGGGCGTGCCTCTACTGGAGATATACCTTATTAATATGTGTAAATACGGAGTTGAATTCCGATATTACACGTACTAATATTGAGCTATGATCCCACGAAAGATAAAAAAAGAGCTACTGGAGCAGCTCAATGAATACCCTATTGTCACGGTTATCGGGCCACGACAGACCGGTAAAACAACGTTGGTGCAATCCGCACTGCCAGACTATGCCTATCGATTCTGGAAGCCTCTTTTATCGTATTTAAATTGACACCGTACTTTGAGAATTTTGGCAAGCGTGTCGTCAAATCGCCAAAATACTACTTTACAGATACAGGGCTATTAACTTATCTGTTGGATATAGAGCGGGTTGAACAGGTGACACGTGATCCGCTGGTAGGTAATATGTTTGAAAATCTGGTGGTGCTGGAAGCACTTAAAATGCACTATAACCAGGGTCTGAACCCTAATCTCCATTTTTTTCGTGACAGTCATGGTTCTGAGATAGATCTAATTTACAAGTCCGGTAATCAGTTGACAGGTGTCGAGATAAAGTCAGCGTCAACCTGGAATAATGGATTTAAAAAATCACTCCTGCGCTTCTCAGAAAATATCTCACCCCTTGAATATCGCTATGTTGTCTATAGTGGTGATAACCTATCTTTCAGTGATGGCGTAGAGGCCATATCGTATAAAAGCACAGAAAAAATCAGGGGGTGTAAAGCGCATTTTAAATAATGGATTAAGCCGGCTTATGCGAATTTGTTGGATGAATTGTCAACGTACCTCGAATTAGCTTATGGGTTTGTTAATTGTATTAATACAATTCAGAATAAAAAATGTGTGAGCAAAGCGAAAATGCTGTTCATCCACTCGTACAATAAAGGTTGCTGTGCGTAAATCCTCTTTTAGTATCTCGCGATCTTTCATTTGATATATTGATGCCAGGCGGGGGTTGTCATACAAAAAATCATTCAGCCAGTTATCAAGGTCATCGGCATTCCATTGCCTTTGCCCGCTTTGCCATAATGCGGTGGCAAGATACTCAATTAGGAGTTGTTTGTGCTGCTCGGAAAACTGATGTTTGCCGTTATCACGTAGTAGCCAGTTTTGCACCATGCTTTTATACAGTGTTACTCCGAGTATCGCGCTTCGCCTTGCAAAGCCAGTTGCTCAATCTACTGAATATACCCGGCAATCAGTGATAGGGTATAAGGTCGTTCGGCCATTTCTGGCAGGTTGTGTACCGACTCAATCAATTCGAGTACGGCTTGCAGTTTTTCATCCTTAAGGTCAAGGCTTTTTTGCAGATACTGTTGAATTTGCGCTTCACTAAAAGGCAGTAAAATTAGCGCTTTATAATCCTTGCCTTTGTTTTTTGGTTAAATCAGTCAATATATCATGCCTCCGGTTTTCTGCCTTCTGCCAGGTAGTTGTTCATAAACAGGTAGCCGTCAATAGATAAGTGAGGCCTTAAACAGAATAATCTACAACAGTAGAAATTAGGAATGTAAAAGACCTCATGCGTATATGATACGACAAACAGGCGCCAATAAACTTGTAGTGCAGTAAAAAATATGTATACTAAAATGAGGTATCAGAATATAAAAGGTATTTCCTATGCTAAACCAATTCACAAACCAATACCCGCTCTCGAAAACACTGCGCTTTGAACTAAAGCCTGTAGGAGAAACAGCAGACTACCTTGAAGATTTCAAATCACAACATTTGAAGGATTTTGTAAGGGGAGATCAAAAACGAGCAGAAAATTACAAGGCCATCAAGGAGATTATTGATGATTTCCACCGCTCCTATATTGAAGAGAAGCTCGGTTCACCCGTAAACCCAGAAACAGGCGAGTTATGGCTTAGTTCTGAGGACTTTGAGAATGCCTACAGCTATTACCAAAAACTTAAATCCAACCACAAAGATGACAAAGCCCGTGATGTTTGGCAGAAAACACAAACCGAGCTCAGGAAAAAACTGGTCAAAGCATTTGTTAATAATACAGGTTTATTCAAAAAAGAACTGATCATCCGCAATCTTCCAGACTGGTTAAAGAAACATGGAACGTGGGAGGAACACAAGGCGGTGGTCGAGAGCTTCAATAAGTTCACCACATATTTTTCCGGTTTTCATGAAAACCGGAAAAATATGTATTCAGACAAGGATCAGAGCACGGCTATTGCATTTCGGCTGATGAATGAAAATTTGCCGCGCTTTTTTAATAATTGTGAACACTACAGGAAGCTTGCAGAGGCGTATCCTGATCTGTCTCTTATTGCTGATGTCCCGCTTTTGTCTGAAATGGGGGTGACTAGGCTTGATGATATTTTTCAACCCCGTTATTTCATCGATCTCTTTACCCAAAAGGGTATGGACCTGTACCAGCAGCTACTGGGCGGGAAGGCAAAAGAGTCGGGTGAAAAAAAGCAGGGGCTTAATGAACAGATCAACTTGTTTAAACAACAGGTTCAGGCCAGGGCTAAAGAAAGTGCAGAACAAAAAAATGAAAACCCGAAGAAGGTTCACGGGCTTTCAGGTTTTACCCATCTCTATAAACAGATTCTGAGCGACCGGGAAACCGCTTCTTTTATCCCGGAAGAATTCGAGAACGACAGACAACTGCTGGAAACACTGGGTGAATTTATCAGTGTAACAACCCGGCCTCAAGGAACTATTGAGCATCTTGAGAAGGCAATGGCGAGGCTCGCTGATATTGATGTGCAAGCTGTCTTTGTGAAAAGAGCGGGTTTGACGGATATTTCGCAAAATATTTTTGGTGGTTACAGAATCATTACGATGGCGTTTGAGTATTTTGCAAAAAAAAACCTTAAGACAAAAAAACAACGGGATGACTATCTCAAGCAAAGAACATTCAGCCTTTCAGAACTCGACCAAAAGCTAGTTTCATATATCCAGACACTTGAGAAAGATGATCCGATACACGAGCAACTGGCTCAATTAAGTGACCCGCAGCAACCCATAAAAACGTACCTGCTTGGCTCAATAGCGCATGCGACTGATAAGCAGGCGGAACGCCCTGCTCTGGATGAGTGCATTGCCGACGTGAAAGGGCTTCTATCGCTGGACGAATTGAGTAAAAATCGGCGAGCACCAGTGAAAGAGGGAGAAAAGGGTGGTGAGGGTTTCCGACAGATACAGATGATTCAGAAAATGCTCGATGCATTTATGGCGGTATCACACGCTGTCAAGGCGCTGCATCTGGTCGATGGACGCAAGCCAATTGATATGCCTGATGATACAGGTTTTTACGGTGAGTTCTCATCGGCTTATGAGGAATATACCCAATCCTGTATTGTTCTCTATAATAAGACTCGAAATCACCTGACTAAAAAACCATTTGCAACAGACAAGATAAAAATAAATTTTGATATGCCAACGCTGCTTAATGGCTGGGATGTCAATAAAGAAACCGACAATGCTTCCGTGCTTTTTGAAAAAGATGGTTTGTATTATCTCGGTATTATGCACCCCAGGCACAAAAAGCTGTTCGATTATAGCAAGGGTATCAATGATGTTGGCAATGACAAAAAAAACCAGGCCAGGGATGAACTGTTTGCTGATATCTCAACAAGTGAAGGGGGCTATCGCAAGGTGGTTTACAAACTCCTGCCAGGTGCAAACAAGATGCTCCCCAAGGTGTTCTTTTCGAAGTCCCGCATCGATTATTTTTCGCCATCCGATGAGGTTCAGCGTATCCGTAATACCGCATCACATAGCAAGAGCGGTAACCCGCAGAAGGGTTTTGCCAAGGCTGAGTTCAGGCGAAAAGACTGCCACACAATAATCGATTTTTATAAAGCCAGTATTAACCGGCACCCGGAATGGAAAGCGTTTGGGTTTCACTTTAGCCCGACAGAAAGCTACGAAGATCTAAGCGGGTTTTATCGTGAGGTAGAGCAACAAGGTTACAGCATGGACTTTCACTCTATACGGGAAAGCTACATTGATGAGTGCGTTGAATCTGGAAAGCTTTTTTTGTTTCAAATCTACAATAAGGACTTTTCACCTTACAGCAAAGGAACTCCCAATCTGCATACACTTTACTGGAAGGGGCTGTTCGAGCCAGAAAATCTTAAGGATGTCGTGCTTAAACTCAACGGCGAGGCAGAGATTTTTTATCGCAAACATTCTATCCGTCGAAACGACAGTATTGTACACCGGGCGAGTGAGGCTATTGAGAACAAGAATGAAAAAAACCCGAAAAAGACCAGTACTTTTGAATATGACATTATCAAGGATCGACGTTATACGCAGGACAAATTTCAGTTCCATGTGCCTGTCACCCTGAACTTCAAAGCGCAAGGCGTTACCCGGTTCAACGACAAGGTCAATAAAGCTCTGGTCAAGAGCAAAGGAATGCATATTATTGGCATAGATCGGGGAGAAAGGCACCTGCTCTACTACACGGTTATTAACACGAAAGGTAAAATCATCAAGCAGGGTTCGCTGAATAGAGTCAGTACCGATCAGGGTTACAGCGTGGATTACCAGCAAAAACTTCACGCCAAAGAAACGGAGCGTCAAAAGGCGCGCAAGTCCTGGTCAAGTATTGAAAATATCAAGGAACTCAAGGCAGGGTATCTCTCGCATGTGGTGCACAAGCTGGCGAAGCTGGTTGAAAAATACAATGCCATTGCATGCCTTGAAGATCTGAATTTTGGATTCAAACGTGGTCGATTCAAGGTAGAAAAACAGGTCTATCAAAAGTTTGAAAAAGCCCTGATAGACAAGCTTAACTACCTGGTCTTCAAGGATGCCAAACACGGCCATGCAGGGCATTATCTGAAAGCATACCAACTTACGGCACCGTTCGAGAGCTTTGAAAAACTGGGTAAGCAGTCGGGTATTCTCTATTACGTTCAGGCCGCCTATACATCAAAAATTGATTCAGAAACGGGCTTTATCAATTTTCTTTACACCCGTTACCAGAGCCTGTCGAAATCAAAGGAATTTTTTAAGTCTTTTGATAGTATTAATTACAACCCCGATACGAACTACTTTGAGTTCAGCTTTGATTATGAGAATTTTTCCGTAAGGCAAAGTCTGAAAGGCTACAGAACGCAGTGGACAGTCTGCACTCATGGCGATGAGCGATACTTTAACAAACCAGACAAGCAAGGACAGTGGAAAACAAAAACCGTCAATGTCGCAGAGCAGTTGAAAGAGCTGTTTAACAAGTACGGTATTGATCATGAAGACGGGGAAAACATTAAAACCGCTATCGCCCTTGAAAAGGACACCGTCTTTTACAAAAAGCTGTATTGGTTATTGGGTGTGACCTTGTCGTTGCGACATTCAATGGGTGATGAGGAAGCCAGGAACAAAGGTGTGTCTGATAAAGATAAAGACTTTATCCTGTCTCCGGTGAGGAATAAGAATGGCGTATTCTTTGACAGCCGCAATGCGAATGACAGCCAGCCTAAAGACGCTGATGCCAATGGTGCCTATCACATCGCCCTGAAAGGCCTGTGGAATCTGCAACAGATACAGGAACACGACTGGGAGGCTGAAAAGCCGAAGAAATTAAATCTGGCAATGAAAAATGAAGACTGGTTTTCGTTTGTCACAAGCAGACTCAATTAAAGGAGCAGGGTATGGAGCCTTATCAACTGACGAAGACTATTCGGTTTAAACTGGAGCCTGAAAACAGTGTTTTAAATACAATAATTGAAGAAAAAACAAGTAATGTAGAAGGGGTTACAGCTCTGGAAACGGCTGATGATTCCAAGCGATTACAAGGGTACATTGAGAATCTTGGAAATACGCTGGAACAGTTACTGACTGAAAACACAGAATTTGTCGAGGCGTTTCGAGCATCCATTTTTGTTGAAACTGAGAAAAATAAACTTCGTTTTCAGGAGAAATCCCCGGAAATCAAGTATGGATTTTTGAAACTCTATAAAAAAAATAGCTATTATGAACTCATTGAGACTAACAAGAGAAGGACATACGAGCTAACCAATCTGTTGCGCATCAATGAAGAGGGCAAATCATATAATTTTCTGGAACAGGAATTTGAACGATGGTTTGACGAATGGAGCCTTCTTATGGATTTGCTCCAAAAAACAGTAGACAAGCTGCACCATGAACAACACAACTTCGATCGGCGTTCGGAGATCGGCATGTTGATACGGCGGCTCAATGGAAGGATGCTTTATCCATTTGTTCGTGATTTTATCCTGATGACAGACTCGAAAACAGATCATTTGGAATATCGTGTCAAGCAGCTGGGCGATTTGTTGGAGAAATGCGAAAGTACTTTGAGACCGGCGCAAGCTGATGGAATGATTATAGGTCGGGCCAGCTTTAACTATTACACTGTCCATAAAGTATCCAAATATCAGGATAATGACATATCAGGTACCGAAAAATTTGACAATGATATTAATCGAATCAGCGGGGAACGGTATCTACAGGACAATGCCGAAGAAGCAAACGTATACCGAATTATTTTCACACATTTCTTTGATTACAATATCAAAATCGCGCTAAATATCACGAACGCAACTGAGTTGTTCAGTAAAATTAATGGGCAGATAGGAAATGTGCAGGGTTTATTCGAAAAGTTAGTGAAAACAATTACCAACAAGAAGGGGGTTATTGATAATGAGCTAGTTCAGAAAAAAACCGACCTTAAGTTGGCGAAGAGTCCTAGCAAAAAGGGTCAGCTGGAAAAGCGCATAAAATACCTGAAGAGTATAAAAACTTCTTATTCTGATGATATTAGGGTGCTGAGTGAAACAAAGATCATTTCAGACAGTCTTGCAAAGCTGGATAGTGATGTAATGCAGGAAAATCTTGTACTGCTCAATTCTCTATATCAGGGGATGAAGGAATTTAAAGCGAGCGAGAAGCAGAAGTTTTACCAGGCAGTGCAGGCTGGTAACGTAGATATTAAAGACCTGGACAATTACCCACTTTTTTCAGAGATTTATTTACCCAAAAAACACTCCCGAAATCAAAAAAAAGAATTTGTACAATTTCTGAACTTAAGTAAGGATATCGAGAAGCTCAGCGCCAAACTAAACCAGGGTAATTTATCAAGAGAGAGTCGTGAGCGGGGTTTAGACAGAAAGCGAGAGAAATGCAAGAGTCGTGGGAAATACTTGACGACTTTGGAAGGCAACAAACTTTACTTTGAGGGATATGTAAAATTCTGCGAATTATTCAAGAGTGTGGCTCTTAAAAGAGGGCGTATAAAAGCCAAAGTAAAAGCATTGGAAGCGGAAAAAGCCGATTCTCAACGTGTCCAGTACTGGGCGATTACGGCGGAAAAACAGGATGATATGTACCTCCTGCTTTTTCCAAAAATGCTTGATACAAAAAGTAATGGTAAGGCTTATTCACAAAAAGCCTATAAGGCCTTGTCAACAATGCAAGACGCCCAAAAGGGTGATATTAAACTGCACTTGTTTGAATCAATGACGCATCGGGCTTTAGAAAAACTTTGCTTTTCTGGAGTACAAGAGGGCACCAATACGTTCTGGAGGCCAGTAGAAAAAGAAATCGGTTCAAATGCAAATAACTGGTTCAAGGACAGTGTTCGTCATGACCCTTACAATTTTATAAATGAGTCAGAAAAAATTCGATTCTACCAATCTGTACTCAATACAGACTATGCAAAGAAAGTACTTAAAGGTATCGACTTTGATCTTATGCAAGATGCCGTTATTGACACAGATTTTGGCGATGATTTTTTGGTCTGGCGACAAGCCCTGGAAGGGCTCTCATATGTAAAGCACATCAAAATCAGTGGAAAAGGGTTTGGTAAACTTGCAAAACAATATAACGCGCAGATTTTCAGGATCTGTTCCAAAGATTTAACAAGGGATGCTCGGAGTAAATCCGCTTATAAAGCACATACTGTATTGTGGAAGAAATTTTGGACTGAAGAGAATGAAAATAACCAGTTTAAAATCCGTTTGAACCCGGAGATATCGATAAGCTGGCGTGAAGCGAAGGCAAGTCGCTTGTATAAATATGCAAAGGGCGGAAGACAGTATGATGTTAAACGGTTTGACCAGAATCGCTATTTGCAGCCGCAATATACTCTGCGCACAACCATTACAGAGAATGCTACTGGTAAGACAATTGGTACGAGGTTTGTAGAGGCCCCTACGGTAAGAACAAAATTGGAAATATTTAATCGGGAGCTTTTAGAACAGGATAAGAATAACCCGATTCAACATGTCATTGGCATCGATGTAGGTAAGACAGACCTTGCGGCAATGACATTGTTTAAGAAAAAAGACGATTTTATGGTGAGCAACGGTGGAAGAAGAATTAACATTGGCATGCTTGAACCTATGGAGGGTGCCGTAGAGTATTTTGATGCATGGGAGGTGGTAAGGAACCCCGGTACTGGTCAGTTTGATTTCAAAAAAAACTATCAATTTAAAACAACAGATGAGACCAGGGATCGCTATGTCATCAACAATCCCTCGTATTTTGCATCGAAGTCATCGTATGAGTATGCCTTCCCGGAAGGTGATTATGAGAGAGATTTTACTACATTTTTCAGGAAAAAATCTGTTCCAGGTTTGGATTTAACTATTGCGAAAGTAATAGATGGAAAAATACTTGTTAATGGTGATCTCAAAACTTATCTCAAACTCAAGGAAAGAAATGCTAGGCGACAACTATGTATTATTAAAGAGCTTCATTCAGATGCTGAACTGGCGATTTCGGATAAAAAAAAGGGTGGTAAAGCACTCTACTTTCGATCATTAAACTGCACTGATCAAGGCTGTGTCTGTCAGTTCGTTGTTTATCACTATAACCGAAAATATGATATACCTGATTTCGAACGTGCTCCGAACAGCAAAGAAACCGCTGATATACAGGTACTAAAACAGATAAAAGAAAAATTGCAGCGTTATCTGGACAAAAACCAGCCGTCTTTACTTATAGAGGAGAGTAAAATAAACCATCTCCGTAAAGCGCTGACTGCGAATATGGTTGGGGTGTTGCATCATATCTATCATAAATACAATTGCCTTATAGCTCTGGAGGATATAGATCACAATACCATAGAAAGTCACAGGCAGCAGTTCAGCGGGAATATCACCCGTTTTTTGGAGTGGGCAGTTTATCGAAAATTTCAAAATACATACCGTGTGCCACCCGATTTAAAGGATATTCTCAACCTGAGAGGATCAGAAAAGAAAGGTTTGTATCAATTTGGAATGGTTTTTTGGGTCGATAAAGAAGGTACCAGTAAAGTATGCCCTGCCTGTGGCAAGAGTAGTAGCAAGAATTATGAAGTAAATAAGTGCAAAGGACTGTTCGATTGTGAACACTGTGTATTTAACACTGATCCTGAAGCAGGAAATCAACTTCATCTCGTTGGTATAGATGACCCCGATAAGGTGGCTGCTTTTAATATCGCTAAAATTGGCTACGCGACCTATGTACGGGCAATCAAGAATAATGGGGCGCAAGAGTAGGCGAAAATTCTTGTTCAAGTGGAAAAATACTTGTTCATCTTAATCAAAATCCAAAGTCCATCATTGGGTTTGGCTGAAGACGCAAAAGCAAGAAAGCGGCGTTGACCATCATACTCAGCTATTGCCCGTGTTAGCAATTTTTCGATCAATTCATCAGTACCGATATCTTGTTGTCTGGAAATAAATTTCAGCCGTTTATATTTTTCATTGGAGATGTTAATTGTCAATGTCTTCATTAATTGCCTCAAAAGGGTAACCAGGATTCAGCTTTTTTAGCGTTTGCTGATTCAAATAGCAGATTAAAGATTCATGTCGTAGTTCTCAGAGGGCAGGAGTCATTCACAGTTGGACATGATAATTGCTTACAGATACGTAAAGCCAATCATGAAAGACAGGAACTGCTTTATGGAAGCCTACATGCCCATCTCCTACCTCAATGACTTTATCTTCTGTCCAAGGTCAATTTATTTCCATCAGCTCTACGGCAGGATGAATCAGCGGGTTTACCAAACAACGGCGCAGACCAGAGGCAAGGCTGCGCATAAGACGGTGGATAAAAAAACCTACAGTACATCAAAAAAAGTACTGCAGGGGATGGAGGTGTACAGCGAGAAATACAATCTTGGTGGAAAAATAGATACCTTTGATCAGGATAAACACCTGTTGGTAGAGCGCAAGAAGAAAATCAAGACGATTTACGACGGGTACTACTACCAGCTATATGCGCAGTACCATTGTTTGAATGAGATGGGTTACAAGGTAAAGCGGCTCAAGTTCTATAGCATGGATGACAACAAGAGTTATCCTGTTAAAACACCAGAGGATGACCCTGAATTGCAAAATGGCTTCGAAGCACTGTTAGAGCAAATGCGCAACTTCGATCTGGACGCGCCCTTCGATGCCAATAAAAACAAGTGCGATCACTGTATTTATAATAATCTGTGTGATGCTTCTCTGGCCGGAGAAGACCCGGATGGGGGCGTAGCATGTTAAGCGCTCCCGATTTTGAGCAAAAGAAAATAATTGTTGCCCTGCTCAGCCATGGTGAAAAGCTGAGTTTCAAGAACGACAATATCGTAATCACCGATGCGGATGGTATAAAGCACCAGTCGAGTTGTTATCGCCTGTTCTCGGTGTTTGTGGTTGGTCATATCACGGTTACAAGCGGTTTGTTGCAACGGGCAAAAAGATTCGGGTTCAGTGTTGTCTTGATGACTCATGGCCTTATTCCTTACGGGAGCTGGCTGGCAAAGGCAGAAGGCAATGTTCTGTTACGGAAAAAACAATACCAGTATCAGGGTACTGGGATAGCGCAGCATCTGATTAACAACAAGATCGATCAGCAGTTAAAAATGCTGAAAAAGCGTCGAAAAAAAACCGCAGAAATAAAGAAAACAATCAAGTCGCTGCAAAGCTACCGCGACAGATTGCCGGGACTGGATTTTGGCGTGCAGGATATACTGGGCGTAGAGGGTATTGCCTCAAGGGTCTATTTCAGGCAGATGTTTGATGAAATGGACTGGCAGGGCAGAAAGCCAAGAGTTAAGCCCGATATCCCGAATCTGTTGCTCGATATTGGCTATACGCAACTGTTTCATTTTGTAGATGCACTGCTTAATCTTTACGGTTTTGATACTTATCAGGGCGTGTACCATCAGATATTTTACCAGCGAAAATCCCTTGTTTGTGACCTGGTGGAGCCGTTTCGACCCACCGTTGACCAGTGTATCCGCAATGCCTACAAGCTGGGGCAAATAAACGAGGATGACTTCAGTTTTGTGAATGGGCAATACAGGATTTTCGGGAAACAAAGCCAGCCTTATATTGGCATGATGTTAAAAACCCTGTTGGCAAACAAACAGGAGATGTTTCTCTATATTCAAAGTTACTACAGGGCATTTATGCAGGGCAAACTTGCAGAAGAGTATCCTGTATTTACCGGGAGGCAGTGATGCTACTGGTTGCCTACGATATTAGTGACGACAAGCTTCGAACACGATTTTCAAAATTCCTGGCGAAGTTTGGTTATAGATTGCAGTACTCAATCTTTGAGATAAAGAACAGCAAGCGTATCCTGAGTATCATCGAAGCTCAAATCAAGGCTGATTTTGAAAAGGAATTCAAACAAACTGATAGCGTGATCATATTTAGTATGAGCAAGCAATGTAAAGTCACAAAATATGGATATGCGCAGAATGATGATGAAGATTTGATACTGATCTAGTATAATCGGGGTTGTGTTGGACAAATTGTAGACCCAGGTCTTAATGAGACTAAAAGTGGCAATTCGGCTCTTTTACAAACTGTTTTCAGGAAGTGATAACTCTAAGTTATTGAAAAATTGCTCTGCTGAGTGTTTACCTGTCTAAGACTGGCCCTTAATTTCTACTGTTGTAGATTATAGCAAGCCGCATTCCGTGATATAGGTCTAAGACTGGCCCTTAATTTCTACTGTTGTAGATGCTCCTCGTTAACCATATGCACAAGTTTGTCTAAGACTGGCCCTTAATTTCTACTGTTGTAGATGCCCTTGCGGTAAATATCTGATAACGCGGTCTAAGACTGGCCCTTAATTTCTACTGTTGTAGATTTGATCAGAGTTACGATTGCATAAGGGGCTGTCTAAGACTGGCCCTTAATTTCTACTGTTGTAGATCCCACATCACCGTAACACCCCGCAATGTCTAAGACTGGCCCTTAATTTCTACTGTTGTAGATTACCCACCACACGCCTTCAGGGACAAGTCTAAGACTGGCCCTTAATTTCTACTGTTGTAGATAGATACCCATGCTCATATCCATAATCGTCTAAGACTGGCCCTTAATTTCTACTGTTGTAGATACCACCGTCTTTACGTCCTGTTTTAAGTCTAAGACTGGCCCTTAATTTCTACTGTTGTAGATATTGCCGACAACCCTTTGGCGATGATGTCTAAGACTGGCCCTTAATTTCTACTGTTGTAGATTCATTGCTACGAGGTATCTCTAACACGTCTAAGACTGGCCCTTAATTTCTACTGTTGTAGATGTATCAAGTCCCTTAACCGATTCGATGTCTAAGACTGGCCCTTAATTTCTACTGTTGTAGATATACGCATTATCAATATCGTGGTTTGTGTCTAAGACTGGCCCTTAATTTCTACTGTTGTAGATTATAGCCTCTCACCGCATGCCTCTTCGTCTAAGACTGGCCCTTAATTTCTACTGTTGTAGATAACTTCCTCAATTCCTTCGATGCCATGTCTAAGACTGGCCCTTAATTTCTACTGTTGTAGATGAGTCAATCACTCTTTTAATGCATTGATTGTCTAAGACTGGCCCTTAATTTCTACTGTTGTAGATCGGGTTCTCCATCTACATGCGGCATGGTCTAAGACTGGCCCTTAATTTCTACTGTTGTAGATCATTGTTAACTCCCCCTTCAATGACTGTCTAAGACTGGCCCTTAATTTCTACTGTTGTAGAATTGCATCCTGCACGCTGGAGCCGGAAGAAAGTTAAGTAGAAACGATGTACGAATAATCCTTATGTCACAGCTTATCCATTTAGCCTCATTAGCGATCAGTGAAAAATAGCATTACACCAATTGGAGGTTCAACAGAATGAAATTGAACATCAGATTGAGACCCTTTATATAATGTCGCAGGCTATATTGACAAATATCAAAGAAGAATCCAGATGACGCAAGTAGTCTCAATTTTTAAAACCTGTGTGCGGGCAATTAGAACCGGAAAACTGATTCAGAGAGAAGGGCGCAACGATAAGGAGTTTTATTTTCAGAAAATGCCTATCCCGCCCAACATGCGCCAACATCAGACACCACGTTTTTGAAACAGCAACGTATTCCCACGTTGATCCCTTAGTTGCAAGTAACCACCGGCGAGATTCACCACAAACAGCAAGGTCTGGTTGCTTTTCGGCACATAAAGATTGAGTAGCTCGCCATTGGAGGTTGCATAACCCATCAAGGTGCCTTTTTGAGTGCGTAGTTGAAATGTTTTGTTATTGATATGCAATAACATACCTGTTTGTGTTGCCCACAGCCCATTTAACCAAAAATTTCCCGGGCTGTTAGTGGGCTGTGGTGCAGCGCCGTAATTGCCGTAGCCATTATTCCCGGGCAAGGAAAATGGGTTGGAAGAGAAGCCATTGCCCGGCATACCCGGTAATCCACTCATGGGCAGACCACTGAATCCCGTCATCGGCAAACTGCTGAGTCCACTCATGGGTAGACCACTAAATCCACTCATCGGCAAACTGCCAAGACCATTCATGGGTAAGCCGGAAAAAGCCCCAAGGGGCATTGCCGATAATCCAGACAACGAGTTGCCACCTCCCATCATTAGTGACATTAAATTCGCCATACCACCCATCATGCCAAACATGGCGCCAAATGGATTTGCCGCCATCGCCGGGTAACTGATTAAAAGCATCACGCACAGTAAACCTGAACGCAAAAAACCATTGATGCGCTGAGATCTTATTCGATACAAACTATTGTTAAATCGAAATTTCATAGCCGCTGTTTGTTGTCTGAGGGCATGGAATAATGTGCCCGTTAGTTACTCAGATTAACGCAGTGCTTCCTTTAGTCATATTTTTGTCAGTTAAAAACAAATACTTAGCACGTATAAACTCTATTTCGTGATTGTTTTGGCTTATTTCAATGCGATTATTATTCCATTCTTGCCTGTACTCTTTCTGGTATGAATAATTGATGGATTGATAGCGGCAGGTCGATTGTATCGATTCTGTAGGTGTTTTGTATTTTGCCTGCGTTGATTGACTCAGATATAATTTTTTGAAAAAACAAAATGTCTGTGTGTTTAGAGTGATTTTTGTCAGTGCTTAGTAGGCTTCAATAGGTTACATGTTGTTACAGACATCAATGACGTGCTGCGTAGACTGATAATTTGACTATTTAAACAGGCCACGATTTATGAATTTATTGCAAAAGTGGTTGCTTATATTTGTTTTTATTAATCATTTTGCTATTTCAGTTTCGTTGGCTTCAGATATTGCGCGTGATATTCGTGAGGGGCGTGGCGCTCCGCAATCCGATGATGGTGGTTATCTGGAGTTGGGCCTTGCTTTGGCATGGACTAAAAATCCAATTCAGGGCCTGGCAGAATCAGAGAAATTACTGGGCCTGAGTATTGATATAAACGGTCAATACCAATGGAAAGGTTTTTTTATCGAGACGATTAGCGAGAGTGAATCGGGTCTGACGCTAGGCTATAACCTATATGCGGGTGAGCATGCATTAGTCGATACAATCGTCTCCCGGCTGCATAGTGAAATCAGTGAAGATATTGATGATGATCTGGACGGCCTGCGAGATCGTGATGCGGACACCATGCTTGGATTGCGTTCCACACATTATTATGGCAGTAATATTCTACAGGTGGAGTTATTGGGTGACATCAGTAATAAGCACAAAGGTTATATATTCAATGCGTCTCTTGGTAAGTACTGGCAGGTAAGGAATTGGAATCTTCACACAATTCTGTCTGTCCGTCATCGCAGTGATAAATTAGTTGACTACTATCTGGGCATTCGCGGGCAAGAGTCAACAGCAGGTTTCCCTGTTTACAAAGCCGGTGCTGGCAATGAGCTTGATCTTGAGATTGGTTTAACTTATCCACTGAAGGAGGACTGGATATTAAGAGCCACGGCTCAATATATTTATCTGAGCGGTGAGCTGTCGAACAGTCCACTCGCTTATGATAATTACGGCATAATACTGTTTAATTCAATAAATTATGTATTTTAGTGACTAAACACGCTTTGAAGGGTATAGGCCAGGTTCAGCGCAGTACGCTCAGACAGGTTGCGGTCATTTTATTATTTTTTTTGTCGCTTTCATTCGCCGCTCTTAAGTTGGTAAGGGCTGAGCAGCCGGGGGATAGTGCTGAAATTACGATTAAACCGGGGCAGTGTGTTGCGCTGAATCAAGGACAGGTATGTTATCAAAATACAGTGATCAGCTGGCAAACAGAAACCTCGGGTCGATATTGTGTTTATTGGGAATTGTCTGAGGCACCATTGAAGTGTTGGGATCAAAGGCGTGCAGGTACTCTGGATTATGATTTTAAATCGGCACAATCGGCTATTTTCTCTTTACGCAACATGGGGGATGGCAAAAAGGTCGCGCAAATTCAACTTACAGTGGCTTGGGTTTACAAATCGCGAAAACGTCAGCGCTTGAACTGGAGGCTGTTTTGAATCCCATATCAGATGAGAGCAAGAAACACATCATGGTTGTGGAAGACGATGTATCGCTGGCTGAGTGGATAGCCGAGTATCTTAATTCACACGGTTATCTGGTTACAGTCTCTGATCGAGGCGACAAGGCGGTGGAGCTTGTTAAGATAGATAAACCAGACCTGCTGTTGCTTGATGTTATGTTGCCAATAAAAGATGGCTTTGATATTTGTCGGGAGGTACGCGAATTTTACAAGCAACCCATCTTAATGCTAACCGCATGCAGTGAAGAAACCGATGAAGTCTTAGGCTTGGAGCTGGGTGCCGATGACTATCTGGCAAAGCCAGTCAGGCCCAGGGTGCTATTGGCACGTATTAAGGCTTTGCTGCGACGCAATAATGAAAAGAAGGACAAAAGTAAAAGAAGCTTCGGCGGTTTTTCGATAGATGCCGATTCGCAGACAGCCTTGCTCGATGGAAAGGTCATCCCTGTATCCTCTCATGAGTTTTCTGTGTTGTGGTTTCTTGCTAACAGGGCGGGTCAGGTGGTTACCCGGGATGATCTGATAAGCGCAGTTCGTGGCATTGAATATGACGGATTGGATCGATCAATGGATATCTGTATTTCCCGGTTACGTAAAAAATTGCAGGATAATTCCGCGCAACCCCGACGCATTAAAACGGTCCGTGGCAAGGGCTATTTGTTTGCAAAGGATGCCTGGTAATGCTGGTTTTTTTGCTTCAACAATTATGCGGAAACTAACACTTTCTTTACTTTTTGTCGTGTTGATAGCGATTATCGGTTTAGGTTGGGGGTTGGACCGTATTTTTGAAAATGTGGCGAATCAGAAGTACAAAGATGAGCTTACAGTCTATAAAGATTTTGGTGTCTTGCTGGCATCTATACTCGACACCATTGAAGATCCGCATATTCCAAGCGCAGAAAAAACAGATATGTGGCCAGGAGCGGCCTCTTTGCAAAGCGCGGATGACTTTTTGCTTCCACCAGAATTAAACCGGCAGCTCGATTTGGGGGAACCACTTGTATTGGAATCTGATGACGGCATTTCTTTGCACTTTCTTCTGCAAAACTCAAACAAAATTCTAACGCTGTTGCCCGGCGAGCATGAACAACAACTGCAAAAAAATCGTTTAAGCTTGTTGTTTACAATAATGTTCTATTCAGGTATTTTGTTACTAATACTGCTCTGGCTCTACCCTCTGGTGAGTCGGTTACTGAAGTTGCGTGATAGTGCAAGGCAATTCGGCAATGGCAATCTTGAAGAGCGTATCAAGCCTGGAAAACTCTCCTATATCAGGGATATAGAAAGCGAATTCAACCGCATGGCTGATAAGATTCAATCACTGATCAGTGACAACAAACTGCTCTCTAACGCCGTGTCACATGATCTGCGTACACCCTTGGCGCGTCTTAGATTTGGCATAGATACACTTGCAGAGTTTGACGATCCGGCCAAACGTATGCAATACCAAGGGAAAATAAGCAAAGACCTCGATGAAATGGAATCATTGGTGACGACATTGCTTTCATATGCAAGGCTAGATCAGTCAATGCAGGTACTACAGAGAATGCCCGTTGATCTAGGCGAGGTGGTTGAAGGAATCCTTGATACAGTTAGCAATCCGGCCAAGAAGCTACACTGGCGGAATAGCAGCAATACATGCATTATATTAGGTGATAAACGGCACCTGATTATGCTGGTTAATAATTTGTTACAAAATGCCAATAAATACGCCCTCACAACAATTAAAGTCACACTTGTGAGTACGCAAAACAGCAAGTGTTGTTTGCGGGTTGAGGATGATGGGCCTGGAATACCAATCGAAAGTTGTGAAGATGTGTTAAAGCCATTTGTGCGGGGCAAAGATGATATAAATTCAGTTAAGTCTGACAAAGGCTACGGTATGGGGTTAGCAATAGTTGCACGTATCTCACAATGGCATAAGGCCCGGGTTAGTATCGATCGCTCAGAAGATTTGGGTGGTGCCAGACTCAGCGTTGAATTTGAAATGGAAAAAGCTTTATAGAGAAGTATTGACTCAACTCGAACAATAGTCAAACCCTAGCTTTAGGGATTGTCAGACAACTGACCCCTCTCGGTTTCTCTATATGAACACTTTGTATGAAACACTACACCACCAGTACGATACAGGTTACGCTGTGGCTGAGTCCGCGTTAGGCATGAGGGTGAGGTATATTTTTAACACATCGTGATTTAATCCGACAGTGTAAGGTTAATCTTCTTCGGTGTTGTTATCACAATTACAGTATTATCCTATAGTCTATCTTTTCCCTAGTGAACCGTGTTCGGAGAATTAAGTGATGAGTCATTCCTTTTGTAAAGCTGAGTTGTTTAGATTTTTCGGCATCAGTGAGCAAATCGCCGGGCATAAAGAAAAAATAATATCTGCAGTCGGTGCCTTTCTCGGCATACTGTTTATTTTTTTAATCAGTGTACAATTTCTTGATCCTGAAACAGCGGTATATATTATTCCTTCTATGGGTGCTACCGCCGTTTTACTTTTTGCAGCTCCTCATGGCCCATTTGCGCAGCCCTGGAGTGTTATCGGTGGGCATTTTATTTCTGCGATAATTGGTGTTAGCTGTGTAGTTTTGATTCCAAACATCATCGTTGCGAGTGCTGCCAGTGTTGGTTTATCTGTGGCAGGAATGTACTATTGTAGATGCATTCATCCACCGGGAGGGGCGACAGCATTGGCCGCTGTTATCGGTAGCGCCAAACTGCATAGTCTGGCCTATTTTTATATACTTGCCCCTGTTCTGTTGAATACACTATGTCTTGTTGCAGTTGCCGTATTGTTTAATGTTTTTTTCCCGTGGAGGCGTTACCCTGCACACCTGAGTAACCTGATGTCTGCTAAAGTTCGCGTATTGGAGAGTGGCTATGAACCCATTCGCCACGAAGATTTCGTATATGCATTGAGTCAGATAGATACATTTGTCGATGTCACTGAGGATGATTTGATACGTATATATTCACTTGCAACCGGAAAAAAGCAAGAACCGGCAGTATCTGATTAAGCCTGTTTTCATGGTTTACACTATCGGGGTATTATAATTTCATTCATCAGGATAGATGTTTTCAACCAGGATCATCCATGAAAACCATATTTAATGCCAGCTTACTTTTTGTAGTACTCATCTTCAACGCTGCGGCAACCCCTTTGGCGCAAACGGATGTTCCCGACCCATTAAAACCGTGGATAAACTGGGTGTTGTATCAACAAGATAAAAAAATATGCCCACATGCTTATAACAGCGCTAAAAGATTTTGCGCCTGGCCGTCTGCTTTGGTGCTTGACGTTGATAACAGTAATGCACGTTTCAGTCAGCAGTGGCAGGTTATGAGTGAATTCTGGGTGCGTCTGCCAGGTGATTTCAAACAATGGCCACACAACGTTAAAGTAAATAATGTTGCTGCTGTGGTAGTGAATCGCAAAGGATTTCCAGTCATTAAGTTATCTGCAGGCGAGTATAAAATCAGTGGTGATTTTCTCTGGGATTCGATTCCGCAATCCTTGATGATTCCGCCAGCTACTGGTTTGGTTGAGATTAAACGCAATGGTTTAGCTGTAGCCTTCCCCAGAATCGATTTGAACGGTAAATTGTGGCTAAATAAATCACCGCCGAAAAAGAATGTTCAGGACACACTTGAATTACAGGTTTTTCGTAAAATAGTTGATGGCCATCCCATGCGGGTTACAACGCGGTTAACGCTTAAGGTGTCAGGTGGTTCTCGCAATATCACTTTTCCGCGTGTACTGCTGGATGGCTTTATTGCGCTTGCTCTAAAAAGCAGGTTGCCTGCAAGAGTAAATCAACAAGGTGATTTACAGATTCAAGTACGTCCCGGCAACTGGTCCCTGGACTTAACCGCGTATAGTGCTGATAGTCGTAATGAATTGCATTTAAATGGGGGTGGGAGTAAATGGCCCCGACAAGAAGTCTGGGCATTTGAGGCAGTTCCGAAGCTTCGGTTGGTAGAGGTAAGCGGTGTTGCAGCCATCGATCCAAGTCAGACACAGTTGCCCGGGCAATGGCATCAATATCCCGCATATCTAGTGATGCCGGGGCAAAGTATGCGTTTGAAAACCTTGCAGCGCGGTGGTTCCACACCTGAACCAAACCGCTTGTCGCTTAACCGCACGTTTTGGATGGATTTTGATGGTCAGGGTTATACGTTTTCTGACCGAATTGAAGGAACTATGAGCAGTGGTTGGCGTCTGGTTACTGCGGCAAAAGTTGAGCTGGGTTCAGTAAGGGTGGATGGTGACCCCCGATTTATTACTACGTTAGAAGGCGGCGTTGAAAAAGGGGTTGAGGTAAGGCGGGGGAGAATAAATTTACAAGCAGAAAGTCGTTATACACAATCACTCTCATCTGTGCCTGTCGCAGGCTGGAAGCATGATTTCTATCAAGTTGATAGTCGTTTGCTGTTGCCGCCTGGTTGGAAACTATTCTCGGCGCAAGGCGCGGATAACGTGCCTGATACCTGGTTGCAACGCTGGACGTTACTGGACTTATTTTTGGTGCTTGTTATAGCGGTGGCAGTAGGGCGTTTATGGGGTCTGAAATGGGGGTTGTTTGCACTTATTACACTGGTGCTGATTTGGCCTGAGCCTGAGGCACCGCAGTATATTTGGCTTAATCTGGTTGCGGCAGTTGCATTATTACAGGCATTGCCAGAAGGCAGGGTGAAAACGCTGATCTGGTGGTATCGTAATACCGTTTTTTTAGGGCTTCTGCTAATTGTTATTCCCTTTATTGTCTCAGAAGTACGCAACGGCATTTATCCGCAGCTGGGGCTGTATTCAGATTACAGCCGGTCACTGGCTTCTTCAAGGTCAGAGCAAACCATTAACAGCTATACAGAGGCTGCAGAGGTTGCCTTGGATGCTACCTTAAGTTATCAAAAAAAGCGCATGCAAAAACCTGTTGCTGGAACGGTCGCCAGACAAAGCAGTAATATTAATCAAATGGTTGACCCCAACGCCAATATACAGACGGGTCCGGGCCTGCCAAGTTGGCGTTGGCAGGGGGTTCGTTTTAACTGGAACAGCCCGGTCAGTGAAGGACAGGTGTTACAGCTAAACCTGATCACGCCAAATCAAAATATGGCGTTGGGTTTTCTGCGGGTCATATTGCTGTTGATATTAATCAGTAGAATGCTGCAGACTATTTCCAAAGCCGCTGCTTCGAGCGGCACTAAAAGCTTATTGCAACGTATCATGCGTTCGGCGGTAATGCTTATACTACCGCTGATGCTTTTAAATATGCAGATAATGCATGAGGCCAAGGCTGAGACTCGACAGCCGATCGATCCCAAAATTGAATTGGAAAAAATAAAAGTTCAAAATCCGGATGCCGACATTCAGCAAAAGAGCAATGCAGGCTTTCCTGGCGAGAAATTGCTGCAGTCTTTACGTGCCCGACTGACCCAGCCAGATGATTGTCTACCGGCCTGCGCAGAAATTGAAACCATGCGGCTGCAATTGAGCGAAAAACAATTAACAATCTACTTGAAAATTCACACGGCTTCTGCTGTAGCCGTGCCGTTACCGGGAGATAGTGAACAGTGGAGGGCGGAAATTGTATTACTACAGAATCAGCCGGTTCGGTCACTAACCAGGGATGAAAAAGGCGTATTGTCGTTGGCACTTGAAAAAGGAATCCATAATGTAGTAGTGCAAGGGAAATTGCCGCGTCAATCACAATTCTCATTGTCCTTAACCTTGAAGCCTAAATATGTAGAATGGAAGGGCGAGGGTTGGCGTGTTGAAGGGATTCGCGATAACCATATTCCAAATCAACAACTACAGCTAATCCGTGAGAAAAGTGCAAACCCCCAGGCAGAGCAGGATGATCTGACTGCCGAACGCAATACTTTACCCGCACTGGTGCGCGTTCAGAGAACCTTGCATCTGGGTCTGGATTGGACAATCGAGACATTGCTTACCCGAATATCACCGGTCGGAAATCCGGTGAGTATGAGAATACCGCTATTACCGGGTGAGTCAGTGTTGAGTGATGCCTATGCTGTAAAAGACGAGCAGCTATTGATTAACCTGTTACCGAATCAGTCAAGGCTGGCATGGCAATCTAAAATACAAATCAGTGAAAGCCTGGTGCTGCAGGCATCGAGTATACAAGGTATGGTCGAATCCTGGAAATTGGATATAAGCCCAATCTGGCATGTGGAGATAAGTGGTATTGCGGAAATACATCAACAGAATCAAGCTGAAAATTGGCTGCCAGAATGGCAACCCTGGCCAGGAGAATCAATTCAACTCTCAGTCACTCGCCCAAAAGGTATTGAGGGGCGTACCCTGACTATTGATAGCAGTGTCTTGGTGACAAATGTTGGAAAGCGGATCAGGGAGTCAGAGTTTTCTTTAAATCTGCGTAGCAGTCGGGGTGGGCAGCATGTGATTACTCTGCCTGAACAAGCAGCATTAGCTTCAGTCGAAATTAACAATATAATGCAACCAGTCAGGCAAAATGGACGTAGTGTCAGCTTGCCAATTGTGCCGGGCAAGCAAAAAATCGTTGTAAAATGGCGGCTTGAAGCAGCTATTGATAATAAATTTAATCTATCGCCGGTGGGCCTTGGTGTCGATAGTGTTAATAACAATATACAACTGCGATTGGGAAGAGATCGCTGGGTATTAATGACCCACGGGCCAAGCATGGGTCCTGTTGTCTTATTCTGGGGTGTATTGATTGTTGTTCTGATAGGTGCGATTATTTTGGCTAAACTAAAAAACAGCCCATTAAGAATATGGCAGTGGTTTCTTTTGGGTGTGGGTCTTAGTTTATCAACACCCTTTATGATATTGATTGTTGTGGGTTGGTTACTTGCATTAAGCTACCGCCCGCAACTGCAAAATGTAGAAAATAGATTGGTTTTTAACACAGGCCAGGTGCTCCTGATTATTCTTACTTTAGCCGCACTAAGTGTGTTAATGATCGCTTTGCAGCAAGGTTTGCTTGGTTGGCCAGATATGCAAATATCAGGTAATTCATCAAACGCCTGGGATTTAAAATGGTATCAAGACAGAGCAGGCTCTGATTTGCCTCAGCCTTGGGTCGTGTCGGTTCCGTTGTTTGTCTATAGAATATTGATGTTGTTATGGGCGCTATGGATGGCGTTTTCGCTTATTGCCTGGTTACGCCAGGGATGGCAGAACTTTACCGTAGGCGGTCTGTGGCGGCCTCGGTTGAAAAAAAATAAAAATATGGATGATCCGGTAAGCAAGGGGGCGGCGTTGGATATGAAAAATTAAGTTAACGTAATTAGATCAGTGTGTAAGTGCAGGGAAAATTGAATGGATGGCTTGACTGGAGAAAATGGATAATGTCGATTTTAAGAAGAAGCAATTCTCATATTGATGGATCTGATTCGTTGCCCGTCTTTTTTGGTATTTTTAGACCAATTGTTGTTTGGATCATATCAATGTCTGAATCCTTGAATAACTGAGGTATAACCTCCATTAATTTAGTACCATGATTATAGTTATTAAGCTTAATTAGATAGTCAGTTTGCCCTGGTGTTCTGACTAATTCGTAAGACGCATTTTTGAACTCACTTGCTGAGTCGCTGTTCAGAATTTTCCCCTCGATGTTATCAAAGGATTTCTCAAGTTTTCGATCTTCCATAAGGCGAGTTTGAATGGTGAGGTAGTGTTCGTCGTTATTAAGATGCTCTAAAACCGAAGGTGAAAGGTAGAGAGATGTCCTATCGACCATAAAGTCTTCGAATAACGTTTTTTGTACGTCATAGATTCTCGTCCATTTTTTTATATCGCATTCCCTAAAGAGTAAAACTATATCACCCCAGCCGTCAGTTAAATATCCGTCATCGTTTTCCTCTAGAATACTGGATATTCCGCCATCTATCAGCCTGTAAAGAAAGTCAATTCTTGATTCTTTTTGAGTAAGGGTAATCGCAATCATACCTATAAACTTTGCTTCATTATTATGTTCCTTTCTCTTAAAAGGGACATATATTCCCAGCTCGCGGCGTGTAAAAAAAGACGGGTATTTATCCCGTTCCTTTCCTGAATCACTTGGTATGGGTGGGAGTCTGCATCGACACATTGGCCTTGTTTTGAAGGTGAAAAACAGATCATAAGCGCCAAGCAACGGTAGTGATTCATATGGGCCACCTTTATCTTTTGGATCAGTTTTTTTTAAGTCTTCATACATTGAATTCAGAGAATCAATGTATGTCGATGTATGATCGTTACCTGAATCAATGTCGTGAGTGCCACTGATGCTGATTCGTCCCAGCATGCGTACTGAGCAGTCCCGGTAAAAAGAGTTCTCATTTTTGTTAAGTTCATCTATAGGACGATTAGAATCTAAATTCTCTAGTATTTTGTTGACTACATTTTCTTCCGACTCTTCGCAGTGTTGTAAATCCGGGGAGAGAAATTCTTTCAAAGGGATAAGGAAATCCTTATTCCCACGTTTAATCACTTCTTCTAATTCATCATGTATCTTGGTAATTAAGTCTGTCGCTATTTGGAGTAACAGGTGGCGACGTATCGAATATTTTTTGAATGCCGGTTTCTCATGGCCACGGTTTCTGCCAATGGCTGCTAAGACGTTGCCTGCATTTGAATGTTTTTTTAGAATCTTATCGAGTTCTTTCTCCAGATACCCTTGAGAGACACGGAATTTTATTTTTTTGTCAGACTTAATAATATGCTTCACTAAAGGTTCAAGATCGTTCAGTAATTCAACCCCCTTAGCGTTATTGCTATTGTTATCAAAAATACCATTTAGTTGTTTAGAAGCTTTAATATCCTTTCGTTCTGTAAGTAAAGAAACACAGTATTGAAGGCGATAGCTTGGTGACATGGTTCTGGAGAATTCAAATTCTAATGCATATTGGTACATTTCCCTGCCGAGAGAAGTGTTATAGTGAAACTCATCCATCCAGACCTTTATTTCCTTTTTATGCCTTGGGCTATCAGATTCTGGTGACTTTCCTAGAAAATCAACACTTCGAAATATGGCGCATTGCCATGGTATATCGTACAAATGCTGGAATACCGGCCTTTCCCCTATGATTGAATTATCATCATTGCCTTCACTTTTTCCGAATTTATCGATATCATCCAAGTACAGTTGATCAAAATATTTGCAGCTTTTTTCTAATGAAGTTGGTTCGGGGTCCGATTTGCAGTGTTCTTTGCATTTGTGCCAGAGCAAATTACGAAATAAATGATCACGTATTGGTTCGGGGATTCTTTTGTTTGTTACGCCATACTCATCAATGTTTTCTGGTTTTTCCCCTGCCCGTGAACGTTTTTTTCTCCAGGTTTTTACTTCAATACAGACTTTAGATTTTCTGACCAATTGACAAAGGCGATCCGTTGCTGTCATCCAATAAACAATGCGGTCAGAATCATGTTGATTCTTTGTCATTAAATAACGCATCATTTTGTCACTTAATTCTTCAATACCTTCCAGCATAACGGTATCATGATAAGGCCGATCTACGAAGGAAGTATGATGAATTTGGTTTAACCAGCAAATTGTGAGTTTTAAACGCAGGTGCCATTGCAGGTCCTTTACAAACTCTCCAGAATGTGGACCTAATTCCTCGATTGCCTGCAGATTGTATTCCTGGTTGGGTGTGTCAAACATGAATTCACAGCCCAAGCCCGCAGTTTCGAGAAACTGTGCATAGATATAAGCATGGCCTTTTGTTGCCGTAGCGAGCAGATCGGCAGTTATTTCTGTAAGTAAATGGCGGGAGTCTCCGTGGAAAAAAATACTGAGTAAATGACTTATTTGTCGGAGGAGTTTCAGAAAACGGGTATTTCCTCTGACCAGGTGTCCTTCGAATAATAATGCAAGCCGTGATTGTATTGCAAGATGAGCGGCTTCATGAGCAATAACACTTTGCAAATCTGGTCTTTCCGGCATCCAGTAAGATGTTTGGATAAAACTGACATTTGGATGTATTGGATTGCTGTGTTGATTTTGTGATGTTTGTGTGTCCATTCTGTAGTAGTGACTGGTAAAGTCATGCTTCCAACTATGCATAACTATGTCATTCGACTGGGAAGGTACCAAGTCACGATCAGCAACAGCTTCAAGTAACAGGTTTATCTCGTCGATTAGCTGTACAGAGCGCGCTGAAAGATGGGATGAATATATGCCTTGCTCACGACGCCTTGCAAGGCTGGGTCTTGGATTGTCATGTAAACTGCTGTCATCTTGCGATTTTTCAAATTGCGACTGCAAATCACCCAGATGCCTCACAGCATTTCGCAGTTTTGCAAACACAGCAGACCGAAGCATCATGAACGCTGCGTCATTTACTCTCGTATAATGTGTATTATCTGTTGTATGTGTGTTATATGTTGTATGTTTATTTTTGTTGATCTCAAATACTCGGCAACCCCACCAGCAAAAATACAACTTGTCTTCAATTAAGTTTCGTTTTAATGTTTGCAGTGATCTAAGAATATGATAGTTACGCTTTTGCTCAATGCTCCAGCCTGCTTTACTCCAGATATTGTCGAGTCTGATTTTTTCAGCATCATTTTCAGTTGGATTTGAATTTGCAGGATAAGATGGAAAGGGTTTTATGTTTTTAGCTACAGTGTCAGCCGGGTTGCTTACCGGCCCTTCCAGGTATTTAACTAACTCTTCGTTCCTGTCATCTGCAGAGCTATTGTTTCCATCATCTTTCGAACTATCTTCATCACAACTTTGTTGTGATGGCCAAATAAACACTTCTTCTTTTTTTAATTTCTGATAAAAAATGGGTTCTCTTAAAGAATGAATAATATTTGTCTGAAGGTGTCTGATTTCAAGCAGCGTTGTATCCGTTCGTTCCAGTATATCAATCCAGGCAAGCAGCGTCATTTGAGAGCACGGAGTTTTATCGTAATCTGTCATCTGTTTTATAGACTCAATATCAGTGGCACAACACCGATCACCCCGGCGAGAAATACTGAAAAGAATACCCGATAGCTAAGATGGGGTAGTTGACGATTTAACAATGTTTCATGTCCGATAGCGCCCAAGGCTATAGGCAGTCGTTTAAAGTGCTCATCGTTGAATTCTGCTTGTAGTTTAAAACTTTGAATATGCCACCATGTATGCACCAGGGAGAATATTGTCCAAAACAGTATCATTGCAATTAATTGCTTAGGGGTGATGATAGCAATCAAGTCTGATACCAATGCAGTGACAAGAATCAGAGCGCCACCTGCCCACACAGGCATAAGCCATTGTAGTATCCAGCGTAGTGTGCCTAAATCATAGAAAGGACGTGACGAATATTCGCTTTTATATTGTTCATTCATAGCGCAGCGTGTGTATGAGTCATAAATGCTTCCATTTGGGTTCCAGCGCCGTGGGTCATGCCAGTTTTTAAAATATGGGAAGGGAAAACCCACCCTTAGCCACCATATCCAATTGGCGAGGTGCTTTGGTTTCGGGGTAGAAGGTGTAATGTTTAAAAGGTGTTTGTCCATAAATAATGGCCATTTACCCCAAATACCTGATAGCAACCCCCAGGAGCCAGTTTCATCACATCGACGTAATGGAGAGCCGCCTTTGAATTTTTCTCCAAATACTTGTATAAAGGAGGGTATGTAAAGCACCCATGGTATAATTATACACAATACAATAATAGGAACCAAGCCAATAATAAGTGTATAATAATCTACTTCAGGAGGGGTTAATGGGGATGCGAAAAAAAGAAGTATGCTGGGAAAGTAGATGATGAGGCTTATCGCCAATGCAAATAAAAAGTTCCACCATCTGATATTATCGGGTATTAGAATGGGCAGAGGTCGGCTTAATCCAGGGCGATTCTGATGATTTGTCGGTAAACGAACGAGCAAAAAAGCGGGTTTTCTGACTGATAAAAAACGTCTCAGAGATAATTTTTTGTATTGGTAAGGATATTTATTTCGTTTATTTTTATCTTTGCCATTCATACGTAGAAAGAGAACGCCTTTTTATACTTATACTTATACTTATACTTATACTTATACTTATACTTATACTTATACTTATTAGCTATATCCGCCGGTGTAGCTATCAATCCAGGGTGGTGGGTGGTGATACGCTATCTTCGGTAGGGGTGTTCTTGCTCGAACCTATCTTCGGTGTCTATCATGGAATGCCCCGATGGCGAGCGTTTGCCCGTGCTTGAGTAACGACGGGGGTTTCCATCAGAAGAAGTTTCCCGCCATTTTTTGGTTGTTTCCAGTATGTTCGTGCGGTCATCCAAACTTTCAAGTTTATTATCAAGACCTTCCATTCTTTTGCCTATGTCCTTGATATCATTTGCTATCTCATCTAATTTATCGACAATAGCACTGTCCGAAGATGAGCTTGAACTGAATTTACTGTGATTAGTGGCCATAATAGAAGAATACGCTGTTTTTTGTAATATTAGATAGAATTCGAAGGCGACCTATAAATTAGCGCTTTAAGGACCAGCACGGCAGTGTGTAACTAAGAGGTTACTGATTTGTAAGGTATTTGAAAAAAATAATGTCCCTATCACAAGGATTCCCCATAAGTACTGTTTTTATGCATTGCTGTCAGGCACCCTTTATGTTTAACTCCAAATAGAGCGCACAACCCTTACCGCGCAGGGGTGATTATAGGATAAAAACCGTATTTGATCAATGAATACTCTTAAAGACCGTACATAATGGTATATGACCGCGCCTGTCATCGTGCTTGATCTTCCCAGTATGACTCGCTGAGCGAGGTGGACCCAATACTTTGGTTATTATAGTTAGAATCCAGGTAATACATAGCATCCGTTTCAATGCTGATCTAATCATCTGCTCGCAATAGCATTGCCAGTGCCACTATGGTAGCTGCAACCCCAATCAGAATCAGCGCAGGTGGAACAAGGCCGGTGATGACAAACTCCCAAAGAATGACCCAGGATGGTGTTAAGTAAGTATATGCCATGACTTTGGCGCTTGGCAGTTGCATGGTTGCATACTGTAATAAAAAGAAGGTCATCGAACTGGCACAAATAGCCAGATAGAACAGTGTGGCCCAGAAATACCATGGCAGCCCATCCCAATCTGTTGTTATCAGGTCAGGCGCACCAAGGGTCGATAAAATCAATAGAGCGACAATAATCATCCCGAACGTAAAGACAACTGTGGGTTCACCTCTATTGAGTTTTCGTACCATGGGTGTGTATAAAGCGTGTGCGATACAGGCAACAAAATAAACAGATTCTCCACGGCCAATATCAAATGCCAGCAAAGCAGCTAAATCACCGTGAAAAATAACCCATAACGAACCCAAAGCACCGATAGTTAACGCTGAGATCATCCAAAGCGTTGTCATCTGTCGTAGCAAAATGTAACCAAAAAATGCAGTCATAATCGGTGTTAGTGTAAATACTGTCGCTGCCGAAACAGGTGATGCTGACTTTAAGCCTTCAAACATCAATCCAAAATAAATCGCAAACAGTCCGCCCAGCACAATATATCGCCAAGGTGCTTCTAAATGTTTCCGCGTGATGCCCGGCCCCATTATGACAAAGGCTCCAACAATTACCCCCGATATGGCAAACCGTAAAGCCATCAAGGCAGTGGGGTCCATCAAGTTGGCGACCCGTGTCCCAAAGCTAAACGATCCTGCAATTAGCAACGAGAACGTCAGCATGGCTAAATGACCCAGACGAGAATTAGACATGATTATAGAATCGGGTTTGGCTTGTTGTATTCAAAAAATTGTGGTATTCGGTCATTTATTTTTCTACGGATGTTTTGGTGCATCAGTTTTTTTAATCATTCCAGGTTTCATGGATATGTCGATGTTCAAAATTCTTGTTAGTCAGTGGATCTTTTGCACATAAGAAATTACTCCTGACACAGCGGGAAACGACGTGGTAGTAAGCGGAGTCATCAATAGAGATTTGTTGATGTCCAGTTACGGCATTGGTTCGTCCTTGATCTCGGTGGTTTGTACAATACCCATTGTTTGGCGATCAGAAGATTCAGGTTTTTCCATGGGCGCTTTATTGGCTGTAGGAATCGTTCAATCTTTATGACTCCTGTTGTTTGAATCGGATAAAAAAACGCTATAGCTTGCGCTGAATTGCGAATTCGCAATTCAGCGTTGCTCGGCAAATAGCCGATATAATAACTTAGATTAATCTTTCCCGCCATATGGAGTGGCTTCTATTCAAGTCCACAGAATCCTGGATCTTTCTGCTATCAGTTTGATCTATGAACTATCCCATACTTCAGAAATCTACATAGCTGATAGAGAGGGCAAATTTACTATCATTTTGCCACATGCACGGCCTCAAAGATCATACTTCGAGTGATAAAATAGGTATTGGAAAACTAAAGCTTCCTTTTACGGTTAGCGCTATAACCGTCTGCGGGACCGTTCTTGTAATATATAAAAATGGGATTGCTTCTGCTTGACTTTTATAACATTTGAATAAATACTGCGATTGCGTTATGTTTCAATAAATATAACGAAGATCTGAATTTGGAAAACACTATGTATGAAAACTACGAAATACACGGAAGGGTGTGGATTAAGGGAGCGCAAGGTACATTCCTTGGTTTCGGCCGTGTCGTGTTGCTGGAACGTATCAGGGAACACGGTTCCATTAGTGCCGCTGCGCGTTCTATGAAAATGTCCTACCGGCATGCCTGGAAGCTGGTAGATTCGATGAACCGCCAGAGCCGGAATCCGGTTGTAGAGATGAGTACAGGTGGTAAAGGGGGTGGTGGGGCAACTGTGACAGACGCAGGTAACCATGCGATAGAGAGTTTTTGGTCTGCCCATCAGGACTTCAAGGCATTTTTAGCGCTTCGATCACAGCAACTTGAATTATAAATGACTATGCGAAGCCAAATTCTGAATATACCTCATTTTTTTCGCAAACTTGTGATATTTGGGATTATGTTGATCGTTTTTGGACATGAAGTCTGGGCAGCGGAAATTCGTATTGCGGTAGCAACTAACTTTGCCACCGCCATTAAGCGTATTTCAGCAAAGTTTGAAGCGAGTACCGGACATTCAGTACTATTAATTTCCGGTTCCACTGGCAAGCACTACGCGCAAATAAAAAACGCCGCGCCATTCGATATATTTTTTGCAGCTGATAGAAAACGGCCTGAATTACTTGAGAATGAAGGGCTGGCGTTAAGCGCAAGCCGATTCACTTATGCTGTTGGCGAGCTTGTACTATGGAGTAAAAAAAAAGGCATTGTTGGTGCTCAGGGATCGATTCTGGGGACAGATTTTTTTAATTATCTCGCTATTGCCAATCCAAAGCTTGCACCTTATGGAAAGGCCGCGGAGGAAGTTCTACAGGCCCTTGGGCTATGGGATGATCGGACATTTAAAGTGGTACAAGGAGAGAACATTGGGCAGACTTTTCAATTTGTTAATAGTGGCAACGCAGATCTGGGTTTTGTCGCTTACGCTCAACTAAAGCAAACAGGCAAAGCTGCAGAGGGTTCATATTGGAAAGTCCCCCAATCACTTTACACGCCTATTGTGCAACAGGCTGTATTATTAAATGAAAACCCAACAGCACGCGAATTCGTCGATTTTATAAGGAGTGAGGAAAGCAGACAAATGATACGTGATTATGGCTACACAATACCCTGATGTTAATAGAAGCTGATATTACAGCGCTAATCATTACGCTCAAACTAGCGGGGCTTACAACACTTATTCTGCTGCTGCTAGGTACACCTCTGGCCTGGTGGTTGGTGCGTAGCCGGTGGCGATTCAAATATGTCATAGAAGCGATGATTGCTATGCCGCTGGTATTACCGCCCACCGTGCTTGGCTTTTACTTATTGCTCGCGCTTGGACCTAACGGCCCATTAGGCGGGGTAATGACAGCTTTGGGTACAAGGTCATTGGCATTTACTTTTAGCGGATTACTCATCGGCTCAGTTATTTACTCCATGCCTTTTGTTGTGCAGCCATTGCAGGGGGCTTTTGCTGCAATTGGACGTCGGCCGCTTGAGGTTGCCGCAACTTTAAGGGCAGCGCCTTTAGATAGTTTTCTCACCGTGGTCATCCCCTTGGCCCGCCCTGGTTTTTTGACTGCGACTGTATTGGGATTTGCACATACAGTGGGTGAGTTTGGTGTTGTATTGATGATCGGGGGCAATATTCCTGGAGAGACACAGGTTGTCTCCATTGCAATATATGATCACGTTGAGAGCTTGGAGTACGTTCACGCGCATTGGCTATCAGGTGGTTTATTGCTGCTTTCGTTCCTTTTGTTGGTAACTGTCTATGGGCTTAATCGAAAGTATTCAATGGTTCCGGCATGACACTGAAATTTCGATTCAATATCAAGCGCCCAGACTTTGTACTTAATGTCGATCTGGTGCTGCCTGTTAGCGGTGTGACAGCATTATTTGGCCCATCGGGCTGTGGTAAAACCACCTTACTGCGTGCCATCGCCGGGCTGGAGAAAACTCAGCAAGGCTTCCTGCAAGTGGGCGATTTATTGTGGCAGGACAACGATGTATTTGTACCTCCACATAAACGCGCTGTGGGGTTTGTGTTTCAGGAAGCAAGCTTATTTACTCATATTAATGTAAGAAATAACCTGAGATATGGCTTGAATCGGGTGCCAGTTTCCGAGCGCAAGGTCTGCATGGATACCGCCATCGAATTATTAGGTATCGAATCGTTGTTAGGGCGTAACATTGCTGGCTTATCAGGAGGTGAACGTCAACGGGTAGCCATAGCAAGAGCGTTGCTTGTGAGTCCAAAAATTCTACTGATGGACGAACCGCTTGCGGCTCTGGATATTTCGCGCAAGCAGGAGATTATGCCGTACCTTGAATCAGTGCGTGATGAGCTGGATATCCCGATCATCTATGTCACACATTCACCAGGCGAAGTTGCACGCCTGGCAAATCACCTGGTGTTACTTGATTCAGGTCGTATAAGCGCCAGTGGAGAGGTTTCCGAGCTTTTTTCCAGGATAGATCTTCCACTCGCGCAGGGAGATAAAGCCGCAACACTGATTCATGCCTCAGTCGCAGCTCATGACGAAAAATTTAATCTGACATATCTGGATTTCCCTGGGGGTCGCTTCTCTGTCACACAAAAAAACCTGCCTATCGGGCATTCGGTAAGACTACGTGTAATAGCCCGTGATGTTAGTATTACTTTAAAACATCAGACAGATACCAGTATCTTGAATATTTTTCCCGCTATAACTGAAGAATTGATTCCCGAAGGGGATTCACAAATGATGGTGCGATTATCTGTGGCAGGTATTCCTTTGTTGTCCCGGCTTACGCGCAAATCGGCCAGCATACTTCGCTTAGAGCCTGGTAAATCGGTATATGTGCAGGCAAAGAGTGTGGCTTTGCTGTCGTGAAACCGGGTAAGCATTTTAATCAGATGAGGAATTTCACCAGTATCCGCTTACCTATTGCCAACCCGATTGATTATTTTTACCGCAAATCTGGGTGTTTTTAATGATTACACGCCTTACTTGGTATAGCGGTGTTGTTTTCCTAACCTCAGCGATTGTCATGGTCCTGGAGCTATGCGCTGCAAGATTACTCGCGCCCTACCTTGGCGTATCGCTATATACCTGGACATCAATTATAGGCGTAGTGCTCGGTGGATTGTCGCTGGGTAGTTACCTTGGTGGTCTATGGGCAGATTCAGGTGCGACGGAAAAATCTGCAGGTATTGTGATGGGGTTCGCGGGCCTGTTTTCACTCTCTATACTTTGGCTTTTATCTCTCATTGCACCGCCTATGCAAAATAGTGAGTTGTCATTACTGAGTGTGACTTTTGTATATATGTTTGTATTATTTTTCGTGCCTGCAACTTTACTTGGCATAGTCATGCCGTTATTGACAACACTCGGTCTGAGTCTGGATACCCGCACAGGTCATATTGTTGGTCGTATGCACGCACTGGGTGCCTTGGGCGGTATTTTCGGAACCTTCATCACAGGTTTCTGGCTCATTCAGGCATTTGGCACTCGAATAACAATTATCAGCTGCGCGATTTTATTGCTGGTGCTGGCTTCGACATTTCTCTTTGGACGAAATGTCTCGCTTCTGGCGTCAATTGTCAGTGCGGTTGGTGTATTTTTTATACAGGATAAAATTCCAAACCCCTGCGATGTGGAAAGCAGTTATTTTTGCCTCCGTGTAGTCGATGTTTCTCCCGAAGCACCTTTTGGACGTGCAACTGGATTAGTAATCGATCATCTTTTACATGGTGTAAATCACGAAACGGAAGCTGGGATGCTGATCTCGCCTTATGTGCATTTAATGGATGAATTACCGCGCAATTATTTTCACTCTTCTCAATTAGACAGCTTGAATTATTTTTTTGCTGGAGGTGGCGCCTATACATTGCCACGGGCAATTATATCGAATTCACCATTAGCGAAAATTGTTGTCGCTGAGATTGATCCTGCGGTTACTCAGATGGCCAAGGAAAAGCTCTATGTAAATACTGAGGGTATGAATATAGTGCATGAAGATGCAAGACTCGTATTGAGGTCATTTGAAAACAATTCATTTGACGTACTCGTGGTCGATGTTTTTCACGATATATCTGTGCCCTATCACCTGCTTACAGAAGAATTTATCCAATCGATCCAGGTAAAGTTAAAACCTGATGGATTATTAATGGCTAATTTAGTTGATATATTTCCTAACCCACGACTCGTTAAGGCTTATATTAAAACGCTACAAACAACCTTTACCTACGTTGATGTTTGGTTGGATAAACTACCTGAAGAGGTAATACGGATGACTTACGTGATCTCAGCAAATAATGTGAAACCTATGCCTGATGTCGTTATTGCGCAGCAAGGTATTGATGGACAGTGGATTAACGTTAGCGAACCAATGAAACTGATAGGGGATAAGTTATCGGCACTGCCAGTGCTGACCGATGACTATGTACCCATTGAAAAATTGATTTCCGGTTTATTGCTAAGTCCACTTGGGAACTAGTACTTCATTTCACATCTATTGGTGGGTGTAGCAACTCGCCCAAACGTACATATTGCGGACAAGAGCGGTTTAAACTTCAAGTGCATTAAATGGCATGTTTTTTGGATTTGATTTGTAAACATACCTAATGTGAATCCAATATCTGACACCTTATCTCTACATTGAAGTTACTGATTCAGGATATACTCACTTGGTTATCACAATATTACCTATATCAAGAGAAACTGTTTATGAATTACCCGGATTTACTGGAGCACCTCAAAGGCAATCAATATACTTGGCTGATTACGGGTGTAGCAGGTTTTATCGGCTCTAACCTCCTGGAAACACTAGTTAAAAATAATCAAAAAGTCATAGGGCTGGATAACTTCGCTACAGGTTATCAATCTAATATTGATCAAGCCTTAGTCGATGCTGGCTATCAACAGCCCGGAGAATTATTCAGTTTTATTGATGGTGATATCCGGGATATCGCAGTGTGCCAACAAGCTTGTACCGGGGTGGATTATGTTCTGCACCAAGCCGCACTAGGCTCGGTACCACGTTCTATTAAAGATCCAATATTGACAAATGAAACTAATATCAACGGCTTTTTGAACATGCTGGTTGCGGCACGAGATGCGAAGGTTCGTAATTTTGTCTATGCTGCGTCAAGTTCTACCTACGGGGATCATCCCGATTTACCCAAGGTTGAAGATAAAATCGGTAACCCGCTGTCACCCTACGCAGTAACCAAAGTGGTTAATGAGTTATACACTGGGGTTTTTGCAAAAACCTATGACTTTAAGGCCATTGGTTTGCGTTATTTTAATATTTTTGGAAAACGACAGGACCCCAATGGGGCCTATGCTGCGGTTATTCCCAAATGGGTAGCGGCAGTGCTCGATAAGGAGCCTGTATATATCAATGGTGACGGCGAGACCAGTCGGGATTTCTGCTTTATTGAAAATGCAGTGCAGGCCAATTTGTTATCGGCTTTGGCCAGCGATGAAGCCAGAGACGAGGTTTATAATGTTGCTGTTGGTGATCGCACGACACTTAATGGTTTGTTTGCATCTATCAAGAAAACGGTTGCATCCAGAGGGCTTGCCATCGAAAAAGCAGAGGCGAACTATCGGGATTTCCGCGCCGGTGATGTTAAACACTCGCAGGCAAACGTTAGTAAGGCGCAGAAAAGGTTGAACTATGAGGCTTCCCACACCATTGAGCAAGGTCTTGAAGTGGCTATCGATTGGTATATTGAACAACATAGGCAGCAGGCAACAGGCTTGGATCTTCAATCGTCCTAGCGTACTTGCATATATATCAAGGCAGCCATTGCATCAGCGTATTCTTAACATCCAGGGACGATTGAACATGAACTGCTTGCAGTCCTGCAGCTTGGGCACCCCGCACATTCTCTAAAGTATCGTCGAAGAAACAGATTGCGGAAGTAGCAACACCGATGGTTTGAGCGACAGCGTTAAAAGCTGCCCGTTCGGGCTTTCTCAAGCCTAGTATTGATGAGACAAATATCCGATCGAAAACAGTGGTAAGGTCTGGATAGGCTGCTGTCCAGAAAGATTGGTGGGTTGGATTTGTGTTGGTAAACGCATAACAAGGCAACTGCAGTTGAATTGATTTTATACAATTTACGGTTTCTTCGATCTGCTTGCCGAAAATTGCATTCCAGCCTATGGCAATTAATTCATCATTGCCATCAAGTAGGAGCTTTTGCCGAAGATGCTTGAAATATTCAGAGCGGTCGAGTTCCCCGCGTTCATGTTGTTGGTATGCGCTATCCATTGTGAACTTATTTCGAAGCTCCTCAATTGATAAGCGTGAGTGCTCTGCCCAATGCAGAAACGCCTGATCAAAGTCAATTTCAATGATAACACCGCCCAAATCAAACAGGAGTGCTTCAGTCTTTTTAAATTTATTCGTAGGTTCTACAATCATCAATTACCTTACCATCGTTTTCCAGGCTTCCCGGGGGGACCAGTTCGACGTCACCGCGAACTTTAAATAGGTCATTTATACTATTTTGCACAGCCGGCAGCAGATTTTCATGGCTTTTTTGTACTTCACATTTAAGGACAAATTGATCCTTATTGTTTGCATTGCTAACAACCAGCCTTGCCTTTAAAATTTCAGCATGTCTTTTTACAACTTTGTCTACTTGTTGTGGGTGGATGAACATGCCCTTGACTTTGGTCGTTTGGTCAGCGCGGCCCATCCATCCTTTGATGCGTTGATTGGTGCGGCCGCAGGGACTGGTGCCAGGTAAAAATGCTGAAAGATCACCTGTGGCAAACCGCAGTAAGGGGTAATGTTGATTAAATGTAGTAACAACAACTTCGCCAACTTCTCCCTCTGCCACAGGGTCGCCTGTTCCAGGGCGTAGCAGTTCCACGATTACGCCTTCATCGATAATCAAACCTTCCATAGCCTCGCTCTCGTAGGCAATCAAACCAAGATCTGCAGTGGCATAGGCTTGTCTTACGGAAGAAACGCCGAACTCAATAAGTTGGGTTCTTAAGCTATGAGGAAGGGCTTCGCCGGAAACCAAAGCCTTTTTTATACTGCTGATTGAAAGGTTAAGTTCTATTGCTTTTTCCAAAAGTATTTTCAAAAAGGATGGTGTTCCCGCGTAAGCATCAGGTTGTAAATCTACAATTGTATTTACCTGTAATTCACTTTGACCTGTTCCGGCAGGAAAAACAGCGGCACCGATAGTTTTTGCGCCCGATTCCATCATCGATCCAGCAGGTGTAAAATGGTAAGAATATGTGTTGTGAATCAGGCTCCCTTGTCGAAAACCTGCAGCATACATTGCGCGTCCAATTCGCCAATAATCATCACTCGCGCCTTCTGGCTCATAAATGGGCCCTGGTGATGAGAATACGCGGCGCATTCCACCTGCAGCAGCAGTTGCATAACCACCAAACGGTTTGTCTTTTGACTGCGCCGCTACTAATTCAGATTTACGTGTAACGGGTAGTAAAGTGAGGGCTTTGAGCGAGTTGATTTCTTCAGGGATGATATCGGCAAGAAGACGTGAATAGGCGGGTGAATTTTTTTTGCTGAATTGTATTTGTTTCGATAGGCGAAGCACCTGTTGTTCGGTTCGATCATCAGGTACCCGTGTTTCGAGTTTGTCGAAGTATTTGTCATCAGCCGTCATGTAATATTCTCCCAAAGAAGGCTCTGATTGGATTAAAATTAATCGGCTCAGATGTATAGATCATAAATTGAATAATAGATTTCTTCAGTCTCTCAAACGCTACCATACAGGCACTTACGATTAGATCACGCGCTTACAATTTAGATTATCAGTATCTCATTACTGCGTCCAATAGAGTATAGTTAGCCTTAATTATTAGATAAAGAAGGATATAAAGAATATGACGGTTTACGCAGTTCCCATCAAAGACATGCAGTTTATATTAGATTCTGTTGTGGCAATTAAAAATATTCAACAGCTGTCAGCATATCGGGAGGCCGATTCAGATCTTGTCAATGCGGTATTGGATGAAGCATCTCGTTTTGCTGAACAATTAATTGCGCCACTAAATAGAGGCGCTGACGAGCAAGGTGCGCAGTTGATAGACGGTATTGTGAAAGCATCTCCTGGTTTTGCAGAGGCTTATAATGCTTACGTGGAAGGGGGATGGGGCGGTCTTGTTTATGATGCAGAATATGGTGGGCAGGGTTTGCCGCATTTGCTGGGCGTCTGTGTTACCGAAATGTGGCAATCTTCCAGTTTGGCGTTCGCTCTATGTCCAATGCTTACTGCAAGCGCAGTTTCGGCTATGTTTGCACACGCCAGTGAAGAACTAAAATCAAAATATCTGGAAAAATTAGTCTCTGGGCAATGGACAGGCACTATGCAGCTAACGGAATCACAGGCGGGTACAGATCTCGCTGCGATCAAAACCAGGGCAACCCCCGCTGTGGATGAGCGGGGGGAACCGTGTTATCGCCTGTTTGGTCAAAAAATATTCATCACTTGGGGCGATCATTCAATGACTGATAATGTCTTGCATTTTGTTTTGGCAAGAATTGAAGGTGCTGCAGACGGCATTCGTGGTTTATCATTGTTTCTGGTTCCAAAATTTTGTCTGGATGAAAACGGGCAGCCCACTACTCGTAACGATATACATCCATTATCACTTGAACATAAATTGGGTATTCATGGTAGCCCGACTTGTGTTATGAGTTTGGGTGAGGCAGAGGGTGCAGTCGCCTATTTGGTTGGTCATGAGAATCACGGCATAAACTGTATGTTTACTATGATGAACAGTGCGAGGCTTGAGGTTGGATTGCAAGGCCTGGCTGTTTCAGAACGCGCCTTTCAGCAAGCCCGAGAGTATGCGCAGGAGCGGATACAAGGCTGCGATCAAAGTGGTCAAGCCATGGCTATCATCGAATATCCTGATGTAAAACGCATGCTGTTGCAAATGAAAGCGTTGACACAGGCTATGCGGGTAATGGTTTACGAGGGGGCTGCGTATTCTGATTTTGCCAAGCATGCAGAAGCACAGAATGATCGGGAAGATGCACAGCGCAGGGTAGACTTGCTGGTTCCCATTATCAAAGGCTGGTGTACTGAAACGAGTCAGGAAGTTACAGGCTTGAACATTCAGGTGCATGGCGGCATGGGTTTTATTGAGGAGACAGGTGCTGCCCAGCATTATCGTGATGCTCGTATTCTAACCATCTATGAAGGGACTACAGGCATTCAGGCCAACGATTTGGTTAAAAGAAAGATATTACGAGATAAGGGGATGGCTATGTCCGGATTGCTGGATGAAATCATTCTGCTTGAGAAGGCGCTTGAAAGCGAGGGCGATGCCTTTGTCTTAATTCATAAAAATCTGGTGTCGGGTCGAACTGCACTGCAGGAAGCCGTTAATGGCTTGTTAGCTGGCGTTGAAGAGGATACAGCGCTTGCAGGAACCGCTGCCTATAATTTACTGATGTTGGCAGGCGTGGTGGTTGCAGGGTGGTTAATGGCGAAATCAGCGCTTGCAGCAAATTCGAGCCTGCAGGACAAATCCGCTGATCAATCATTTTTACAGGGGAAAATAAAAACCGCTCGTTTTTATGCCAGCCACATTTTGCCGCGGGCATTGATGTATAGCGCTGTCGCTCAAGCGCCTGGTAATGTGGTGATGTCAGTAGAGAATGAGCAGTTGTAATTCCTCAAACTGTAAAAAATGGAGTAGATTGAAGTATCTGTTGAATTTGGGGTGAAATATTTTATTTATTCGTAACCATTTGATGTGTATGTCATTATATTTTTTTCATCCGTAGCAGAGCCGGAACAAAAAATGTTTACAGGCATCACCGCGAAAGCGGTGTAAAACCGGATTGATGGTAATTGACTTTGTGTTGCAGGCAGCAATGGTGCGGAAGGGAGTTGCCTGCTTAAGTTCAACGGTTGCAACATCAGAGAGGTTTGGTAGGTTGCCAGCGAAGGGATCTGATGATCTGTCTCTGAGGGACTGAAAATAGCTCGAAGAGCAAGAAAAAACGTGATAAGTTGAGATGAAAAATAAGGCATTATTAAATGATAACGCCATGAAGGTTCAATTCCACGGAGCAGTCTGACAGACGATAAATGGTTTTGAGGCTGGAGCCTAAAGCAACCCCTTTTATAGTGAGCATCCGTAGACTGGAAGTATGAAGCGACGGTCCAGTCCAACCAGCGCTTTATACCCCCTAATTATTCAGATGTCGATGGTGATGCGGATTGATTGTGCAGAGCGGTGATGGACTGATACAGCGAATCAAGAACGCAATGTACAGATTTTATTTGCTCATACTTCTAGGATGCGGAATAACTTGTTTCATGGAGCAAAATTTAATGGTACGTGGTTTGATCCACAACGGAGTAATGAGTTGTTGTCACAAGGCTTGCTTGTTCTTGAGTCATTCAAAGATCGTGTGGGCATTGATTAAAGGCGCGCATAACAGTCACTCTTGCCGACCGTCTACGGCGGCGGTAGAGTTCAAACGTTATGCATAAAGCAAATTTCAGTAATTCATGAGGAAAATTTGTACTGATATGGATTCAATTAAGCTGCGAAAGAATGACAAAAAAATTAAAGCTTTTGTTCGAGAGGTGACATCCTCTCTTGTGAAAGATAAGAAACATCAAACACAAGGATTCGGGACTTTTTCTACTTGTTCGCGAAAAGGTGCATCTGGTCGGATTTTATGTAAAATAGCCATGTTTAGAGCTAGTTCAGAACTTCGCAATTTTGCGTCGGGCAATTCATGCCCAAACATTTCAGGCCCTCACACTGAAGCTGTTCGCTTTATTATAGAGGCAATGCAAAGCGAATATGGTATTGATGTTCCACTTCTTGGCCATCTGGCGATTGTTCCAGTAAAGGGGAAATCTCCAAAGCTTATCTTTCGCGGTGCCGATGAGCTTAACGATGTCCTATCATAGAGCATAGTAATTAAAAAAATTAAAAAGGACAGGCATGATAAATTATGATATGTTCACTACAGGAGACAAGCTTGTCTTTTAGGGCAGCGACATTGCTCGATGAGTGAATATAGGCAATTTCGTCTCAAAATCTTTGATAACTGTGAGAACTCACCCAAATATTCGAATTACAGGCGTAGTAATCCCTTAACCCCATATTTTATCTTGATGAAAAGGGGCCTACGCGTTATGGCTTATGCAGCTGATTTAAATCGCTTGCGTTTGCTGAACCGCTTGTAGTATCTTGCTTCAAAATGCTGGCAGTTGTGTAGCCAGTCTTCATCGGCAATCTGTAAACGTTTTATGATACCCGGTAGTTGCTCGGGTATTGAACCTCGCTTGTCAGCACGAATCGCTCGACCCGAGAAATCCAACAGCTCAAGATAGTCTTTAAAGTGGAAGCAAATACCTGATTTGTCTTCCTGGGTTTCATTGCCCGAGAAAGATGACAAGGGTTTGATTGGAATGGGTGTGTTGCTAAGAAAATACTCGCCATTACCACCATGAGCGATGTATGACTTTATAGCATCAGTGAGATTGAATCGGGGGGTGATGCGCTCTTTGATGCTGGTGTACTCACTGGATTCTGGCGTTGTTGCCAGAGCGGCCCGAACAGGATTCAGATCCACGTAAACCATGCAGGTCAATAAGGCTTCCTCGGTAAGCAACGCCTGTGATTTAAACCGGGCTTCCCAAAAGTGTCCGCTACAGTTGTCCTCCTTGTTGGCTTGACGGGCAATGGGTTCATTTAAGCATTTCATAAACCAGCTTAGATCAGACAAGCGTTTCGCCATAAAGAAACTAAATCATTGACGCTGTCCATTTCTGCTTTTCTTAGTGATTCACCACGCTGCTGACGTTGGATCAAGAGTGGGCCTTTATAGAGGGAAAGCCAGCGATGGATCACATCGTTGGCACTCCACGCCTGACTTTCTTCAGGTGTGAGTTTTAAAGCGATGTGGAAGTGATTGCTGAGAATGGCGTAGGAACAAATTTCAATAGCAAACAACGATGATAATAAGCGAAGCCGATCTTCGATCCATTGTCGTCGATGTTCAAAGCTCTTTTGGGTCAGCGGGTCATTGCCGCACAAATAGGCACGTCTGACACAGCGGGAAACAACGTGGTAATAGGGTGTATCGTCAATAGAGATCTGTTGATTTCTAGGTATGGTCATTGGGTTCATCCGTGAACTTGCTGTTGTGTTATTGCGTTGAGTGGTTGTGATGCTAAAGAAAATCGACCAGATTGTCAAAACATAGTGCCTGTCCGTTCGTGTCCGCCTGTCCGTTCGTGTCCGGTGTCCGTCCTGAACTGACGGTCCAGTCCAACCAGCGCTTTATTACCCCTTTTTAGTTAAAGAAAGTGAATGCGCATTGAATGGTGCTGGATTAATCTGGGTGATTGAGAGTATAAATACTTTAACGTTAGGTGGACAAGTTTACAATATCGAGTGTAGACGCTGGTATAATCCCAAATAATGCGCAGTTGGTGCTAATTTTGGGATTTGGTCGAATTAGTGCATTAACAAGGTGGCTCTGAGAGTATGGGTGATTTGCGATATGAATACCATTTTTAACAAAATTGTAGCTAATAGCGTCAATGTATTCATACGCACCCCTTTTCAAGGTTTGCTATCCATTATTTTGCCGATTTGTAAATTGTAATCAGCAGCATTGGTGTACCTGCCAGGTTAGTAAATACTGTATTCTGGTGGCAATACTCATCTCAAACTTTCAAGAAAACTGACTTAAAATGGCTTTAATTCCTGACAACCAAAAACCCCTTGCAGCCTGCTGGGCATATAATTTCTGTAACGGAGATTAGTGCGCAATGGATGCAACTTCTTTTGACCCATCATCTTATAAGCAGGCTTTGGGTTCGTTTCTGACGGGCGTTACCGTAGTAACGACATTGGATGAAAATAAATCACCCATCGGATTCACAGCAAATTCATTTACCTCAGTATCCCTTGAACCACCATTGGTCCTGGTGTGTCTGGGTAAATCATCATTCTTATGCGCGGGGTTTTCACAAAGCAAGCATTTTGCAATAAATATTCTTAGTGAAAATCAGAGTGAACTTTCAATGATTTTTGCAAGTCCGGTTAGAGATAGATTTGCTTCTGTTGCCTGGCGGCCAGAGATTACAGGTTGCCCTATTATCAACGGTGTGGTTGCGTGGCTGGATTGTGATCTGCACAAGGTTGTAGAGGCGGGTGATCATGTGGTTTTGATGGGTAAGGTCGTTACTTATGGACATTCCACAAAACCACCATTAGGTTACTTTCGAGGTAGTCATTTTAATTTATTACACGATTAGCCAGGGGCCGTTCTCAATTAATGTTTTGAAAAGATATTCTATTGTTTTCTGGAGGTTTAAAGATGGATAAAGAACGGTTTGAAGCAGGCCTAACCCAACGCAAATCAACGTTAGGGCACGAATATGTAGAGAATAATCTGGCAGCGGCAGATGATTTTACCCGACCATTTCAGGAAATGATGACAGAATGGTGTTGGGGTTTTGGTTGGAGTGATGATTCAATTGATGTAAAAACCCGCTCAATGATGAATCTGACCATGATTGCTGCACTTGGGAAAATGCATGAGTGGGAGACACACTGCAAGGGTGCATTGAATAACGGTGTAAACAAGGAAGAGATTCGAGCCATTATCCATGTAGTTGCAATTTATTGCGGAGTGCCTCAAGGACTCGAATGTTTCAGAGTTGCCAGAAAAGTACTTGAAGAGGCCGGCGAGTTGTAGCATCGCATTATTATTTGTATGGCTTTTCCTTCTGACCCCGCTAGCCAGGGCGCTTGTCCACTCGGGCTTTTAACAGCATAGGCAGATAAACAATAAATACTATTGTAAAAGCAATTACCCATAGTACTTGGGCTATGCCTATCCACCAGCTATAGTGTTGCTGCTCAAGCAACGGAATGATAATCCTGAAAAACGCACCAACCATTAAGAGGCCAAAAACTGTGTTTAGTATTTTTGGTGGATTAAATACGTTACGTCCAGTGTGGCCCAGTGCTACACGGGTCATCATGCCTAATGTCAGCATACCAATCCCTCCGTAAGCAAAACTATGCATGGCGAGGAAGGGGGATAATTCAAGCCAGATAGATGCGGATTTTAGTAAAAACCCCAAAATAATCCATGCATAGGCTACATAAATTGACCACAGCAGTGGTTTTTTCCAAATACCTGAATGGTACCAGCCTTGAATTCTGTAGCTGTGTACGGCGAACTGAGCTACGCCAAGGATTGCAACCAATTGCCCAAGCGGTTGCATCAAATCGGCCAGAGCAAAAGCCAGAAATAAGATCAGACTGGTAATGTCAACCCACTTATTGTTCCTAGCCTGAAAAGATTGATCAATACCTTTCTCGATAAAAAAGGGAATTAAACGTCTGATCATGGTTAATATCAATGCGAGGACAAGATAAAAACCGCAGTACAGGCTGATCTGTTCATAGCCAGGCGTGATATCGAACAAGCTAAGGTAGAAAAACAGGTTACTTACAGCGATCAGTAATAGCTTACTTACAATGCCAACCTGCTTCCATTGTTTTGTCTGAATTACCGGCCGTACAGCCGACACAAACAGCATTAATAGAAATAATTCATCAATAACAGCCGTAAAAATTAGTGCGGTATGGTTTCCGGTAAATGGCAATAGTCGAGGTATTAGCCAGAGCAAAACGAGAAGCAACAGTGTTCGGTTTTGCAGGGTTTGTAGCTGAGTCCAGTTTTTTATTGCTGTTAGTAAAAAACCAGCAACCGCAGCCAGTGCATAGCCAAATATCATTTCATGTGCATGCCAGGACACGGTTGAATAGTTGTTACCCGGTAAGTCCCATCCATTTTGATAAAGTAACATCCAAATAAAAACAGCAAGTGAGGAAAAACCTAAAGCAGCAGCAAAAAATGGCCGGAAGGCGAGCTGAAGAAATGCATATTTTTTTAGGTAAGGCTCTTCGATGTTTAGCATAGTGTTAATTTCAATGTATGGTCATAGTTTAACGGCCTGTTGAAAAACCCTCTGACGACACCATATGGCGTTAAAATCTGGCTCAAAATACGTATTTACATATTGTAAGCTGTGTTTTTCGTCTGATTTGCCTTGCTTGGCACTCATCAGAGATTTTTTCAACAGGCTGCTATATTTATATGATGTATATTATATATAGCAATAAATCTCGTCAATTTACTTAAGCAAAGTTTTTGCATTTATGCGAATCACAAAATACACAGATTACCCCCTGAGGGTGTTATTTTATCTTTCGGCGCTTGAAGAAGATCATTTGGCTACAGTTTCCGAGATTGCAACGGCTTATAATATTTCTAAAAATCATATTGTAAAAGCGGTACATAATTTAGCAAAGCTGGGATATGTCTTTACGTTGCGAGGTCGTTCGGGAGGTATTAGATTGCTGATTAAACCGACTGAAATAGTTATTGGGCAATTCGTTCGGGAGGTGGAAATTTCACTTGTTCCGGTAAATTGTTCTCAACCGAAATGTCAGTTGCAAGGCGATTGTTTCTTGTTTGAGGTGTTAAATAGCGCAGTAGAGGCGTATTTAAACGCCTTGGATAATTATACTTTAGCCGATATTCTGAGCAACAAGGCAACCGCGCGTCAGTTAAAGAAGCTTGTAACCTTATCGCAATACTCGTAAAGCCGTGTTGCCTGAGTTTTCTTATTATCACTAGCATTTATCGCTGCATAGCAGGTGCCAACTGGCTTGTTGAAAGTGCAAATCCTTTGCGTGCCTGGCATCTTTGCGAGAGAATATACCTGATTCAGATTTAATTTTTTTCTAAGAACTAAAAACCTGCACGCATATAGGCGGGAAATTGCATGTTTTAAGTAACCCTGAATCCGTGACTCCACTAAGGCATGAGGCGCAAGCTCTTGAATCCACAACGGCTTAAAAAATACCCACTTAACCGATGGGTGAAGCTAAGATTTTTGTAAATCCGCTGTGAATCCAATATCTTACACCTCATATCCGCATTGAAGTCACGGATTCAGGGTAAAGTAACAGTAAAATAGTGAGGAAGGCTATGAAAGAAAATGATCCTATTGTGATAGTCAGTGCGGCTCGAACCCCAATGGGTTCTTTTCAGGGAGTATTAAGTAACGCAGCAGCGCCTGCATTAGGCGCAAATGTGATAAAAGCGGTGGTCGAAAATGCTGGCATCCCGACAGACTCAGTTGAAGAGGTATTGATGGGTAATGTGCTGTCAGCCGGTTTGGGCCAGGCGCCGACTCGCCAAGCTGTGCTGGCTGCTGGCTTATCTGAATCAACACAGTGCAGCGGTATTAGTAAGGTTTGTGCTTCGGGTATGAAAGCCGTAATTTTAGCACATGATGTATTGCGCTCAGGCACAAACACGGTAATGATTGCTGGTGGCATGGAGTCGATGAGTAATGCGCCTTATTTGCTGGACAAAGCACGTGCAGGGTATCGCCTGGGCCATGGTCGAACCCTGGATCATATGTATCTGGATGGGCTGGAAGACGCCTATTTTGAGCGTGGAACACTCATGGGTGTTTTTGCCGAGAAGTGTGCCAGACATTACAAATTCAGCCGGCAGGCTCAGGACGCATTTGCGATTCGATCACTGGAGCGTTCCGCAGCTGCCATCAATGATGGCTCGTTCGATAACGAGGTCTCACCCCTATTGATAAAAGGTAGAAAGGAAGATGTTATCGTCGCACATGATGAGCAACCGCTAAAGGCAAAACCGGAAAAAATCCCAACACTGAAGCCAGTGTTTGACAAAGAGGGCAGTGTTACAGCCGCTAACTCCAGCTCAATAACAGATGGCGCGGCCGCACTCTTGCTGATGCCGTTATCTGTAGCACAAGAGCGTGGTCTTACGCCCATGGCCAAAATTACCGGGCACGACGCTTACGCGGGAGAACCTTGTTGGTTTACTACAGCTCCGGTATATGCAATGAAATCACTGGCAGCAAAGCTGGGTAAATCTGTAACTGATTTCGATCTTTACGAGATCAATGAAGCTTTCGCAGTAGTCACTATGGCGGCGATGCAGGAGTTAGGCTTGGATCACGAGCGGGTAAATATTCATGGTGGGGCCTGTGCGCTCGGACACCCTATAGGTGCCTCAGGTGCACGGATTATCGTCACCTTGCTGCATGCACTGAAAAAGCAGGGTCTAAAAACAGGAATGGCCTCCTTGTGTATTGGAGGGGGTGAGGCTACAGCTATTGCTGTAGAAATGTTATAAGTATGTTTGCAATAGCAAGCTCATTTGCGGAGGCTGTTCGAGAATGGAAACTTCGCTGTCAGGATTATGCCTAAAGACCGGGACTAAAGAGGGTGTTGTGCTAAACACTCTCTTTTGTAATAATGCTTTGTTCATTCACCTGCAGATAATCAGAGGATATAGTCCATGAAGAGTATTTTTTTCACGCTATTAACCGTGTTTTTTGTTTACACAGGTGTTTGGGCTGACGAAGCGAAGAAAGAACCGGCTGGTGCATCAGATGAAGTGGCACGTCAGGTTGTTCAGGACAGTATCAGGAAGTACAAGATTGATGAAGATGTCTCGGTTGAGGAAGCCGTTGAGTCCATGCAGCTTCGGGCAAACATGCTCAATTTCAAAATGGTCGCAGATTTGCCATTGTCCGAACAAGTTAAATCAATGGGTGAAGAGGCAAACTACATGCGTATTCTCGCATTTTGCGATGCGCTGATAGCCAAAAAGATGGTTGAATTTGATCCTATATTTGCTGGTTTTTTGCCATGCAGGGTGGCGGTAATTGAAGATGAGCAAAAACAAGGCTGGATAATCACTATGAATATGGACATGATGTTGAATACGGTTAAATTAACGCCTGAATTGATCCCACTGGCGGAGCAGGTTCGTGATTCAATTAACAGTATTGTGGATGCAGGTGTAACAGGGGATCTCTAAACTACTATCAAATCAGCACCTGAACTCTGCAAAGTATCGGGTGCAACTCAGCAAGCATTTGCAACTTATTTAGCCCTTTATATCCGTTACAAACTTATGTGGCGGCTAATTGCCTGTCAGATTCCGACTGGGTATATTTTGGTTATTTAATCTTTGCAAGTAGCTATTATAAATAGCAATCCTCCAATCGTATAACCCGTTATTCTCTTCTGGTTGTGGATTTAATAAACAGGGAACCAATACATGAGTCGAGTTTTTAATTTTAGCGCCGGTCCGGCGGCATTGCCTGAGAGCGTATTAATGCAGGCAAGCGAGGAAATGTCAGATTGGCAGGGCGCTGGTATGTCGGTGATGGAAATGAGTCATCGAGGTAAGCATTTCATGTCCATTGCCGAACAGGCAGAGGCTGATTTACGTGAGTTAATGTCTATACCGGATAATTACCAGGTACTTTTTTTACAAGGAGGTGCCAGTGCACAGTTTTCGCTGATTCCAATGAATCTCCTGCGAGGTGCTAAACAGGCTGACTACATTAATACGGGAGCATGGTCGAAGAAGGCAATTGCTGCTGCAGAAGCATTTTGTACGGTTAACATCGCAGCAAGTAGTGAAGAGAGCAATTTCACAACGATTCCTGCGTTCGCTAGCTGGCAGCTTGGTCAAGGTGCAGGTTATGTACATTATACAGCCAATGAGACTATCGGAGGCGTGGAATTCCACTGGATTCCGGATACAGGTGATAAACCGTTGGTGGCTGATATGTCATCCACAATGCTGTCCCGACCACTGGATGTTTCACGATATGGGCTCATCTATGCGGGTGCTCAGAAAAATATCGGACCCGCTGGCTTAACTTTGGTGATAGTGCGCGATGATCTTTTGGGCAAGGTGCATCCGTTAACGCCGTCAGTGTTTGATTATAAGGTTCAGGCTGATGCTGACTCAATGAGTAATACACCGCCTACATTTGCCTGGTATCTGACTGGTTTGGTATTGCAGTGGTTAAAAAGCCAGGGTGGACTCTCTTCGATATCTGATACTAATAATCGAAAAGCCAAGAAGCTTTATACGGCAATCGATGGGTCAGGTTATTATGCAAATCCAGTGGAAGAACAGAGTCGCTCATGGATGAATGTGCCGTTTACCCTGGCTGAGCCAGAGCTGGATAAAACTTTCCTGGCTGAAGCTGAGGCTGCTGGTATGGTTGCCCTCAAGGGACATCGATCTGTGGGCGGAATGCGCGCAAGTATCTACAACGCCATGCCTGAGGAAGGCGTGGATACATTGGTCGCATTTATGCAGGAGTTCGAACGCACACATGGATAAATTTAAAATCCTCACCTTAAATAACATTTCTGAGAGCGGTCTTGATCGTTTGCCGCACGATCTCTATGAAGTCGGTACTGAGATTTCAAGCCCTGATGGAATTTTACTGCGCTCTTATAATATGCATGATATGGAATTTTCTGACTCCTTGCTGGCGATAGGGCGAGCCGGAGCAGGGGTGAATAATATTCCTCTGGAAAGCATGAGCACATTGGGCGTACCTGTTTTTAATGCGCCTGGCGCCAACGCAAACGCAGTAAAAGAACTGGTTATAGCTGGAATGTTGCTGGCTTGTCGTAATATTTGCCAAGCTTGGTATTATACCCGTTCTCTGCAGGGTGACGATTCTGCTATTGCAAAAGCTGTAGAGCAAGGTAAAAAACAATACGCAGGTTCTGAATTACCAGGTAAGACGCTGGGAGTGATTGGGCTCGGTGCAATTGGCGTACGTGTCGCTAATGCAGCCCGGGCACTGGGTATGAATGTTATCGGCTACGACCCAACGATTACCGTTGAGCGTGCTTGGGAACTGTCAGCGGAAGTATCCTCCTCGAAATCGGTTAGTGAAGTATTGAATCAAGCTGATTTTGTGACTTTCCATGTGCCCTTGCTGGACTCTACACGTAACCTGATAAATTCCAAACGCCTCTCGACAATGAAGGATGGCGTCGTCATCATCAATTTCGCACGTAACGGCATTGTTGATGAAAATGCGATTATGTCGGCACTTGACAGTAATAAGGTTGCCGCTTACATAAGTGATTTTCCGAATAATCAAAGCATTAATCATGCAAAAATAATAACCCTCCCTCATTTGGGTGCCTCAACTCGTGAAGCAGAAGATAATTGCGCGGTTATGGTTGCTGATCAGATGCGGGATTATCTGGAGCATGGTATTGTAAGAAACTCAGTTAACTTCCCCGAACTTAGCTTGTCCAGAGCCGGTGCATCGAGGATTACAGTAGTGAATGAGAACCGTCCCGACATGCTTGGTCAGATTTCCCACGAGTTGGGTCAGGCTGGTTTGAATATTTCACACTTGGTTAATGAATCCAGAGGAAATCTGGCTTATTCGGTTGTTGATCTTGACGAGAATGCGGACATTGATTGCTGCTCACGTCTAAGGCAAATAGAAGGTGTGATTAAGGTGCGGATTTTGAGCAATTGAGTTTGTAGTTTAATACTTGTCATGGCACACTCTACCTATACGCTTTTGTTCCGCCTGATGCTAACTAATGATCTTTACGGAGATAGAGATGAGTGAAACTGAAAATTGTCCTCCCGCTTGTTGCATTAATGAGCAAATAACAATCAATGAAAAAGCGCTCAAAGACGATGAACGTCGTCAAAACGTGCGAGAAGACTATGCGAAAGTGGCCGTTGCAAATTCAGCTGGAGAATCGGCAGGTATAGAAGGTAGTTGTTGCGGAGTTTCAGATGACAACGCTTTAAATACTTTGATATCCACTCGTTTGGGTTATAGTGAGGATGAATTATCTGCAGTTCCTGTGGGTGCAGACATGGGCCTGGGTTGCGGTAATCCTAAAGCCATAGCTGCTTTGCAGGTTGGTGAGTTTGTGCTTGATCTTGGCTCAGGTGGCGGTTTTGATTGTTTTCTTGCAGCAGCAGAAGTTGGTGCCAACGGCAAAGTTATTGGTGTTGACATGACCCCAGATATGATTAGCAAAGCGCGTATAAACGCTGCCAAAGGCCAATACGATAATGTTGAATTCAGACTTGGTGAAATTGAACATCTGCCAATTGCAGACAATTCAATAAATGTGATAATTTCCAACTGCGTTATTAATCTTTCACCGGATAAGAATCAAGTATTTTGCGATGCTTTTCGAGTGTTAAAACCCGGTGGTCGATTAGCCATAGCAGACGTGGTTGCCAGTGCAGAGATTCCTGACATTTTGCGTAATGATTGTGATTTATTTTCTGGCTGTATGGTCGGCGCTTCATTAATTGATGATCTGTTGAATATACTCGATAACGCCGGGTTTATCGATGTAGGCATTGCGCCAAAGGATGAATCCCGTGATTTTATCCGTGATTGGGCTCCAGGCAGGGGAATGGAGGAATATGTCATTGCGGCAACAATAGAAGCGGTTAAACCATTCTGAAAACCGCTTAATGTAAATAAAGCACTGAATGGGTGACACACGTATTGTGTCACAGATCACGTTTTCCATCTAATGGGCAAACGTCAGCTCCAGTACAAATTCACAAAGCGAATAAATACCTAAATACATTTATTCAAAACCAACCACTATCACATTCTCATTAATCCCGATAGGGAACAATAATAAATTCAGAATTAAAGAATTTATTTGCCTGGGTGAGGATTGTGATTCATGAAAATTATTAGTTTGGCCAGACTGTTAATATCAGTATTGCTGTTGGCAGGCCCTTTCACGAACATTAGTTACGCCCTTGGTAGTATCTCTGTCGAAGCGGAAGATTATGCAAATAGTATAGCCGCATCAGGACACAGATGGACCTTAACCGCAAAGGCGAACGGGATTGCCGCAATGTCCGCTTTACCCGACTCGGGTGCCCTGTTTTCCACTGCGCAAATAACATTCAGTCCGATGCTGAGCTACCAGGTGATGTTTCCAACAAGTGGGATATATTATATTTGGCTGCGAGCCTTGGGTGATTCGGTTAGCGGCGAAGGTATTGGGGCCGGGAATAATGACTTTTACCCATTCAACGCAAGCCCGTACCCAGGTAACTTTTTCTCAGGCCGGTGTTTATACAATAAAGCTGACCGCAAGTGACGGTGAATTGAGTGCCAGCGATACGCTGGTTGTGACTGTGCAAGATGAAACGATAGAACCACCACCTATGTTTTTGACCCAGCAACATCACAATGGTCACAGGCAGGGTCCATACCTGCCAATCGTTTGCGCGGATCTGCCGGAGTCGCTTTATATAACGATAAAATTTACTTAATTGGTGGTAATACCAGTGGTCATAATGATGGCGCTGTGGCTTGGTTTGATGAGTATGATCCGCAGACCAGGCGTTGGAAGGTTATGCCAGACGCACCACACGCCAGAGATCATTTCCAGGCAGGCATTGTCAATGGCAAACTGGTAGCTGCAGGTGGTCGGCAAACTAAATATCCTGCGACTTTTCAAAATACAATCCAGGCGGTGGATGTCTTTAATTCTGGCAATCAACGATGGGAGACGCTCGCCAATGCTATTCCCACTGCAAGAGCTGGCACAATGACTGTTTCAACAGGTAGCGAGGTTGTTGTTATTGGGGGGGAATCAGGCAGCTCGGCTATAGCACACAATGATGTTGAGGCGCTTGATGTGACAACAGGTCAGTGGCGACGGCTTCAGCCGCTAATAATTGGCAGACACGGAGGGGGTGCAGTAGCATTGGATAATAAAATTCATGTGGTTTCCGGCAATACGGTAAGAGGAGGTGGCGCAGAAACACCCACGCATGAAGTTTTAGATGCGCTGTAGGAGGTTAGGTTACTTAGCGGATCAGATAAGTAGGCTTTGTTCATGTCTGGTCTAACTAAGGGGGGGGGCAGTTATTGCAATGCATTTAGTCGCTCTACGACATTGGCTAATTCAATATCAGTGGACTTTTCATCTGTGCGACCTTTATATTCAACAGTTCCAGCTTCCAGGGAACGATCACTCATGACTATTCTGTGTGGAATTCCAATTAACTCCATATCGGCGAACATAATACCGGGTCTGGTCTTGCGGTCGTCGAGTAGAACTTCAAATCCTGCTGCTTGCAAATCGTTATAAAGTTTTTCAACAGCAACGGCGAGCGTTGGAGATTTATTCATGTTGATAGGTGTAATAGCGACTTGAAATGGAGAAATGCTGGTAGGCCAGATAATCCCTCGATCATCGTGATTTTGTTCGATTGCTGCAGCAACAATTCGTGAAACTCCGATGCCATAACAACCCATTTGCATATGCACTTTCTTGCCCTGACTATCAAGTACGGTAGCATCCATCGCCGTGCTGTAATTGTCCCCCAGTTGAAATATATGCCCAACCTCAATGCCTCGGACGATTTTCAGTGTGCCTTTTCCCGAGGGTGATGGATCACCTTCGACCACGTTACGTATGTCAGCAGGGAATACATCGGGTAAATCACGGCCCCAGTTTACATTTGTAAGATGCCTTCCATTTTCGTTGGCTCCACAAACAAAGTCGCTTAAGGCGATAGCAGAAATATCAGCGATAATAGGAATGTTTAACCCAACTGGGCCGATGGAGCCAGACTCGCAACCTGTCGAATCCTTAATTTCCTGTTCATTTGCAAATGTTAATGGTTTAGCGACACTGGCGAAGTTAGCCAGCTTTATCTCGTTCAACTCGTGGTCTCCACGTAACACCACAGCTACAACGGGTGATTCTGTACCTTTGATTAACAGGGTTTTTAACGTTTTATGGGAGGGGACGTTTAAGAATCGGCATAGATCGTCAATGCTATGTACACCCGGGGTTTCAACGCTGCGCAGTTCATTCTCGGGCACCTGACGGGTATGTGAACAAATAGCAATGGCTTTTTCAACATTAGCCGCATAGTTACCTTCAGTAGAGTATGCGATGGCGTCTTCACCGCTGTCCGCCAGCACATGGAATTCCATTGATCTTGCACCACCTATACTACCACTGTCTGCTTCAACGGCTCTAAATTCCAGACCCAGACGTTTAAAAATTCGGCTATAGGTATCGAACATGGTGTCAAATGTTTGTTGCAGGGATTCTTTATCCACATGGAATGAATAGGCGTCTTTCATTAAAAATTCGCGGCTACGCATTATGCCGAAACGTGGGCGGATCTCATCGCGGAATTTACTTTGAATCTGATAAAAATTAACCGGCAGTTGTCGATAGCTGCTGAGTTCTCTTCGGGCGATGTCAGTAATCACTTCTTCGTGGGTTGGACCTACACAAAAATCACGCTGGTGGCGATCCTGTAAGCGAAGTAAATCCGGGCCATATTTTTCCCAACGCCCCGATTCCTGCCACAGTTCCCCAGGTTGAATTGCTGGCATCAGAAGCTCTATAGCGCCAGAGCGATCCATCTCTTCACGAACAATGGCCTCAACTTTACGAAGAACTTTCAGTCCCAAGGGCATCCAGGTGTAAAGGCCGGAGGCAAGTTGCTTGATCAGCCCTGCCCGGAGCATTAACTGATGGCTGATGACTTCAGCATCATTGGGTGTCTCTTTTAATGTTGAGAGGTGGAACTGAGATACGCGCATGATTGTGCTCTGTACTTATAAAAGGGGAATTGTATGCTTTATTTTGTTGGGATAAAAATCCGTTTACAAATTAACCTGGATTAAAATGTTCTTGAGTCATCTTTTTTTCTCCAAAGGACAAGTATCTTGACTGTTGATTAACTGGCACATTGGCTGCTGTATCATTAATTGTTTTTGCTTTACTCAAAGTTGCAGAATATGAATTCAGGAAGAATTTGACCTATTTATTATCTATTTTTGCCGTCAGCGGCTTGAAATTATTAAATCTATCTATATTAGTATTTCCTTATATAATAATTTTTGATATCATAGGAAAAATTTTTGCTCGGATTTTTCCTCAAATCTTAATCGGGAGTTTCCTTATGAATGCGCTAATCAGGACGGCTTTGCTTTTATTAGGGTCGTTACTATCCACTCATTCCTTTGCGATAAAGGAGTATCCATTTGAAGTATTTGAATTACAACCAATCAATGTGCCATTGCAAAAGGTGCTGAATGGCTCTGTAGAGGCGATTAATCGTACGACCGTTTCCGCTCAAACCAACGGTCGTGTAGTAAATATTTACTACGATGTAGATGACTACGTTAAAAAAGGTGCTGTACTTGTACGGTTACGCAGTACAACTCAACGAGCTGATCGGGATCGAGCCAAAGCTGGCCTCGATGGAGCCAATAGCCGTTTTATTGAGGCGCGTGATGAGCAAAAACGGGTAGAAAAACTATATAAGAAAAAACTCGTGGCTCAATCAAAACTCGATGCTGCGGATGCCGCGCTTAGTGCGTCAAAAGCAAAAGTAAAATCGGCTGAAGCGCAGCTAAGACAAGCAAAAGAGCAACTCTCCAATACCGTGGTAAAAGCACCCTACAGTGGGATCGTAACAGAAAGATTGATCGAGCTTGGAGAGATCGCGACACCTGGAAAAGCACTGATGACAGGTTTATCTCTGGAGAAGTTACGTGTTTCTGTGAATGTACCACAACGTGTTATTGCGGCTGTTCGTGATTCAGGAATGGCCACTATTATGTTTGATAATGGCAACTCAGTTGAGTCAGAAAATCTGACATTTTTCCCATATGCTGACCCGCAAACCAATAGTTTTCGAGTGAGGATACAGTTGGCTGAAACGCCAGAAGGGATCTTTCCCGGTATGTTCACCAAAGTGGCATTTACTATAGACAATACCGAGCGCCTGATGGTGCCTGAGTCAGCCATCGCTTACCGATCGGAGTTAACAGGTATGTATGTTGTTGATGAAACGGGGAAAGTCTCCTTACGTCAGGTCAGGCTGGGTCGTCATAATGAGGGTATGGTGGAAATATTGGCGGGAGCGGATGCCGGACAGTTTGTAGCACTCGATCCAATTTCAGCGGGTATATATGTAAAAGAAAAATCCCACAGTATATCTGCAGGTGAGTGACTATGAGTAATGAGCAATTAGGAATTTCCGGGCAAACGGCAAAGAAATTTCTCACAAGTCAGATCACACCTTTATTGGCAATAGTGGGTTTTTTGCTGGGATTGTTCGCGGTATTGGTGACGCCAAGGGAAGAAGAGCCACAAATTAATGTGACTTTCGCTAATGTGTTTATACCATTTCCCGGGGCTACAGCAGACGAAGTTGAGAAGCTTGTCAGCACCCCGGCGGAACAAGTGCTGTCAGAAATTGAGGGTATAAAACATGTGTTCTCAGTTTCCCGGCCCGGAATGTCTGTTTTGACAGTACAATTTAGGGTGGGTGAAAATCGAACCGATGCTGTTGTTCGGCTCTATAACAAGATTTACTCGAATCAGGACTGGCTATCGCCGAGTCTCGGGGTAATGCAACCCATCGTACGGCCTATGGGCATTGATGATGTGCCCATTGTCGGATTAACGTTATGGACTGATGATGAATCGCGTGGTGGTAATGAATTGCTCAAAGTAGCTCATGCTGTTGAGGTAGAGTTGAAACGGGTCAAGGGTACCCGTGATGTATACACTATTGGTGGACCTGAAACCGTTGTACATGTTCTTCTGGACCCACAGCGTATGGCCGGTTACAGCATTGATCTGGGTGACCTACGCAATGCCCTGGGTGCTGCCAATACCAGTCGTTCTGCTGGCTCATTGGTATCGGGGAACCGCGAAATTCAGGTCCAGGCCGGTGAATTTATGACAACGCCTGAAGAGATTGAGGGCCTGATTATTGGTGTTTTTAAAGGCGTGCCGGTTTATCTCTCAGATGTAGCTGAAATCAAGCTAGGGCCTGATCATCCGGAAAAATTTGTCTGGTATGGTATGGGTAAGCAGGCCGATTCAGAGAATGGATCTGAACCGATTTTGGGTAAGCACCCGGCAGTGACAATTGCGGTTGCAAAAAAACCAGGTACCAATGCAGTTGAAATTGCGAATAACCTAATTAAACATTTGGATGAATTACGTGGCACACTTGTGCCTGAAGGTGTACACATCACTGTAACCCGCAACTATGGACAAACTGCAGATTCAAAGGCCAAAAAGCTGATAGGAAAACTGGCATTTGCAACCGGAATTGTCGTTTTGCTGGTGGTTTTCGCATTGGGGTTAAAAGAGGCATTTATCGTTGGCACTGCTGTAATTATTACCTTGGCGATGACATTGTTTGCATCTTGGGCCTGGGGGTTCACCTTGAACCGGGTTTCATTATTTGCACTTATATTCTCCATAGGAATCTTAGTCGATGATGCCATTGTGGTGGTGGAGAATATCCATCGGCATATACAGCTGGGAGCAAAGAACCTTCTTGAGGCAATACCTAAAGCTGTCGATGAAGTGGGTGGCCCCACTATCCTGGCCACTTTTACAGTAATCGCAGCTTTATTACCGATGGCATTTGTTACAGGTCTGATGGGACCATATATGAGTCCAATACCTATTAATGCAAGTATGGGAATGTTGATTTCACTCGTCGTGGCCTTTGTGGTAACTCCCTGGATGACGAATGCAGTTTTAGGGAAAAGCGTCCTGAAACACGCACATGATGGTGCGATTGATGAGACAAAGAAAGGTGACATGTATCATTTCTACAGTCGTGTTATGTTACCATTTTTACGCGATAAAAAAGGTCGTGGTCCCCGGGCACTGTTATATCTGTCTTTACTTATTTTGATTATTGCATCAGTATCTCTGGCTGCCATGCAGGTAGTCGTGCTGAAAATGCTCCCATTTGACAATAAATCCGAATTTCAGGTAATCGTTGATATGCCAGAAGGAACGACAGTGGAGCAAACAGGTGTTGTGCTGAATGAGTTGGCTGAATATGTTTTGACAGTGCCAGAAGTTAAAGATTATCAGATTTACACAGGTACTGCGGCACCGATAAATTTCAATGGTTTGGTTAGGCAATACTATTTGCGAGAAGGGCCAAACTTAGGTGATATCCAGGTAAATCTGGTTGATAAACATGATAGAGATAGGAAAAGTCATGAAATCGCATTGGCGATGCGCGAGCCGCTGCAGACGATTGGTGCCCGGTTCAACGCGAATGTGAAGGTAGTGGAAGTGCCGCCAGGGCCTCCTGTCATGTCACCGTTGGTATTGGAGGTCTATGGACCAGAATATGAAGGGCAGCTGGCGCTTACCCGTGAATTGACACAAATGATGCGTAACACACCTGATATTATCGATGTTGATAATAGTGTCGAGGCGGATGTCAAGCGCATTATCCTACGTGTTGATCGGGAAAAAGCGGCATTGCTTGGAATAGCTCAATCCACTGTGGCCAACGCAGTCCAAGCCGCCTTGGCAGGCACAGATATCGGTTTTTTGCACGGGAATAATGTTAAATATGAAGTGCCAATTCGTATAGAATTTGCAAATACCGATAAAGCTGATTTGAACAGTATCCTGGGGCTAAAAGTAAGATCTGCTAGTGGCAGACTGATTGCACTGTCAGAGTTGGTATCAGTAAATTACGAAGATTTAGAGAAAACGATCTATCACAAAGACTTGTTACCTGTGGCATTTGTCACTGGTGATATGGCGGGCGATCTTGATAGCCCTCTGTATGGAATGTTTGAACTCTTTTTCGATTTGGACGATAAAAAAACCGATAATCCGGTAATTGAAAAAATTTCCGACCAATACCTGATTGATCAGCCGCAAAACACATATAACTACAGCATCAAATGGGATGGTGAGTGGCAAGTGACCTATGAAACTTTCCGCGATATGGGGATTGCCTATGCGGTGGGTATGATCCTTATCTATTTATTGGTTGTCGCGCAATTTGGATCTTATCTTGTGCCGCTGATAATTATGGCACCCATTCCGATGACAATCATTGGTGTGATGCCAGGGCATGCAATTGCCGGGGCGCAATATACTGCTACATCCATGATTGGTATGATAGCGCTGGCCGGGATTATCGTACGTAATTCCATACTGTTGGTTGATTTTATTAATCACCAGATTCGATTTCAAGATATAAATTTTCAGGATGCTGTAATTAATGCTGCTGCAGTACGAACCAAACCCATTGTGTTAACAGCATTGGCGGCGATGCTTGGAGCTGTATTTATATTGGATGATCCGATCTTTAGTGGTTTGGCAATTTCGTTGATTTCAGGAATATTGGTTTCTACATTATTAACACTTATCGTTATTCCGATATTGTATTATGCTTTTATGCGAAATCGTATTGAGCATAGGCTTTAACGGATTGAACTAAAATTTTAATTAGCTGGTGTTGTTACGCTCTCTTATATTATCAATGTATTGATAATAATTATTGTAAGGGTATTGCGTGATTTCAGGGGATACGAATGTCTGACAGAAGATTACATGTATTTCACACCGTAGCCGGTGTTTTGAGTTTCACTAAAGCTGCGGAAAAATTAAATATGACGCAGCCAGCGGTGACTTTTCAAGTGCGCCAGCTTGAAGAAGACTTTAATACACGTCTGTTTGATAGAGGCCACAATAAAATAAATTTAACTAAAGCCGGCGAAGTGGTTTATTCCTATGCTGATCGTATATTTGATCTATATGGAGAAATGCAGGAATCTGTCAAAAGGCTCACAGGCGATAAATCCGGCAATATTACCATTGGTGCCAGCACAACTATTGCCGAGTATATGCTTCCTGCCCTGTTAGGGGACTTCAAAGAAAAATTCCCAGATGTTAAAATTAAACTTAAGGTGGCTAATACGACCGGCATAGTAACGATGGTCGAAGATAACGCAATAGATCTTGGTATTGTTGAAGGTGATATCAACAACAAGCTTTTATTGGCGGAAGCATGTCAGATCGATAAAATGGTAGTAATTGCCTCACCAGAACACGAGTTGTCTAAACGTAGTAGTCTGAATACCTCTGAATTATTGGAGCACCCATTTATCTTTCGCGAAGGTGGTTCCGGTACACGCAGTGTTATTGAAAACTACTTGCATGATGCAGGCTATGAGAGTAGTCAACTTAACATTGCGCTAGAGTTGGGAAGTACAGAAGCGATAAAGGGCGCTGTAGAGGCAGGTATGGGTATTTCTATCGTATCCGAGGCGGCAATAAGTAAAGAATTGAAGCTTGGTACACTCTGTGCGATAGAATTGAAACCATCATTGGAGAGGCAATTCTCATTGGTAAGGCAACGTCAAAAATTTCGCACAGATCTAATGGATGAATTATTTAAGTTTTCACAATATTATTGTGATAAACACGGTTAGATCCCGTTTTTCTTTTGATAGGTTTATTACCTTTCGCTTCCAATGAAAAAACAGCACCAGTCGTAGCGTAACTTTGCTTCGATTATAAGCGTTTTATAAATTCCCAAGAGGTCGTTCATAAAGGTTAAAATATGAGCAGGGCAAAAGCACTAAAAAAAGTATTTCGCCAACTTGATTCTCAATCGCAGAATTCGGTGATGGATTTTGCTGTTTTTTTACTTTCGAGCAAAAAACCACAAGCTGATGATAGCCCGATTAAAGAACTACAATTACCGATTCAGGAAATAGCGCCTGAATCCGAAAGTGTAATAGGCGCCATCAAACGCTTAAGACGGATCTACCCTATGTTAGATACGAACGATATTTTTAACGAATCTTCGGCGTTGGTCTCGGCTCATGTCATGCAGGGTCGTCCGGTGATTTCGGTTATTAATGATCTCGAAACCTTATTTGACAAACACTACCAGATATATGCAGAGGGAATTGCAACATGATGAAAAATAAACAGTATTACCAGCTATACCGCTACAAGTTTATTTCTTTAACCCGAAAATGTAATGCTGTTTTTTCCCTTTTCTTCAACTAAAAATATTGTTTCTGAAACTGTGCGAATCCCCTAATGTACGACATAATCCGAACCTGGTATGTAAGAAATTTTTCAGATCCACAGGCAGTCATGCTGTTACTGGGGCTGATTATTCTTTTTGCCATTGTGCTTTTACTTGGCGATATTCTGGCCCCGGTATTAATTGCTGTGGTAATGGCCTACCTGATGGATGGGGTTGTTAGTGCGATGGCGCGACTACATATACCTCGTACACTGGCAACCACTATTGTCTTACTTGTATTTATAATTTTCACACTTGCTCTTGTATTTGGTATTTTGCCATTATTATCAAAACAGGTTACACAATTGGTGAGGGAATTACCCAATATGATTGCTACGGGTCAGGAAAAATTATTGGCCTTACCCGAACGTTACCCGGCACTGTTTACCGCCGAGCAGATTAACGAAGTTATCGTAACTTTGCGTAACGATCTGGCCTCTGCTGGACAGGCGATAGTTTCTTTTTCAATTTCGAACGTGTCCAGCGTTTTGTTAGTGGGTATTTATGCGGTTTTGGTACCGCTTATTGTGTTTTTTACACTAAAGGATAAATTAATAATTTTACAATGGGGACGGAGATTCTTACCTAGAAGCAGTGATCTTTCTTTGACGGTTTGGCGTGATGTTGATGGCAAGATTGTTAATTACATACGTGGTAAATTTATCGAAATTCTTATCGTATGGGTCGCTACTTATGTTACTTTTGCTTTGATGGAACTGAATTTTGCCATGTTGCTGAGCTTTCTTGTCGGTATTTCGGTCATTATTCCGTTTGTAGGAGCTGTTGCGGTAACAGTGCCTGTTGCAATCATTGCCTTTTTTCAATGGGGCATAGTCCCTCAATTTTGGTATTTATTACTGGCCTATCAAATCGTGCAAATACTGGATGGTAATGTGTTGGTTCCATTGTTATTCTCTGAAGTTGTTAATTTGCACCCGATAGCCATTATTATTGCGGTTCTCTTTTTTGGAGGGCTATGGGGTGTATGGGGTGTGTTTTTTGCCATCCCATTAGCAACGCTGATTCAAGCAGTACTTAATGCATGGCCCGCCGCTAAAGAACAGGGTAAATAGGGTGTCTGAGAATATCGATGCGTTTCCAGCTCCTGCTAATCGTAAGCGATGGTGGAATCGTATATTCAATACCTGAATTTCAATATTATGTTGATTTGGCTTGTATTCCTGGCCTTTTTTTCCAATTCTTTGCAAGCTAAAATAAGCTACGCAATCATCCCTGATCAAATTATCCAGCAAATTGAGATACGGAGTATAGATGAAGTTCATGCGGAATTATTTTCAGATCAAATAGCCGCTAATATGGTGCTTTTAGCCATAGATTCAGGGGCTGAAGATTGGCTTGTTTTGGCTAAAAAGCTTTTCTTTGTAAAAAACATACGAACCCAGGAAATGATAACGATGTCAGTCGGAGAGGCGTTGCAATGGTCACCTGGATCGGTTTTGGCTATGGTTTCTGCAGAATTTCCATTAAATAAAGTCTGTTCGTTGGATGGGCTGTATGAGTGGCGGCGATTTTCACTGTTTTTGGCGCAAACTGCTATTATCAGGCGTATTGAAGTACTTGATAAATTTCAAAATTCCCGGCTTGAATCTGTGAAGAGTGAGTGCTTGCAAATACTGCAAGGCACACTTCGACAGTTAAAGTTAAATATGGATAATCTTGTTGATGTCTACCCTTAAATGCCTGGGTATTATTTTAGTAGGTTGTATGGGTTCGACTAAAACAATAATCGTAAATTGCTTGCTAACGACTGATACGGGCACCTGCAATAGTCGGTATTAATTTTATTATTACTCAATAAGGCCATGCTTGCCTTATGAAAAACCAAGTTTAATTTGGATTCACTCGCCTACTTTGGCTTTCAATCCACGGCGGTTAATTTGGTCCCGTTCCATGGATTCAAACAACGCCTGAAAATTACCCTCACCAAAACCTTCATCCTGCTTTCGTTGAATAAATTCAAAAAAGACGGGGCCAAGCAGTGCTTCAGAGAAAATTTGTAGCAATAACCTTGGGCTTTCGTCTTCGGTAGACCCGTCGAGTAAAATGCCACGTGATTTTAATTCGCCGACCGGCTCACCATGACCAGGTAAACGTTCCTCTAACATACTATAGTACGTATCTGGTGGTGGTGTCATAAAGGGCAGGTCGTTTTCTTTTAACTTATCCCAACATGCCAACAAATCATCACAAGCCAGCGCAATGTGTTGTATACCTTCGCCGTTAAAGGTCATGAGGAATTCCTCTATCTGACCCAGACCATTACCACTTTCTTCGTTCAGAGGGATGCGGATTTTTCCATCCGGTGCAGTCATGGCTTTTGAGGTCAGGCCTGTATATTCGCCTTTGATATCGAAATATTTAATTTCCTTGAAATTAAAAAGTCGTTGGTAAAAATCGCCCCAGAATTCGATCCGACCACGATAGACGTTGTGGGTTAGATGATCTATCGTATGAAAGCCACAGCCTTTAGGATAATGATCGATGCCATCAATATATTCAAAGTCAATATCATAAATTGAAGAACCCTCTTTGTAGCGATCAATCAGGTAAATCGGTGCGTTGCCTATGCCTTTGATGGCGGGTAGCCGAAGTTCCATGGGGCCAACCGGAATATCAATGGGCTGTGCGCCAAGCTCGATTGCCTTGTTATAAGCGAAATGTGAGTCCTTTACCCGAAATGCCATTCCACAGGCTGAGGGGCCATGCTCTTGTGCAAAATATGACGCCAGGCTGTTGGTTTCCTGGTTAATAATAAAATTAATATTTCCCTGTCGATACAGATCGGCGGCTTTCGAGCGATGAGTCGCCACTTTACTGAAGCCCATCATTTTAAATACGGGTTCCAGTACATTTGGCTTCGGGGAAGAAAACTCTATAAATTCAAAGCCATCCAGACCAATAGGATTTCTTGAAAGATTAGCCTTTTCAATTGCTTCTCTCATGCCAAGCCTCGCTCTCATATACAATAAGTGATAATTATATTCGCTATTTGGGTGGTTTTTTCTGTGAATTTAAAGAAATAATGCTTATTTAAACAGAAATTAATCCAAAATGTGATATAAAATGAATTATTCCTGCAAGAGTCTAAAACGCTATGAAACTTGATCACTACGACAAATCCATCATTAATTATCTACAGGCTGATGCAAGAATAAGCTGGTTAAAATTGGCAGAACGTATTCATCTCTCAGCACCCGCCACCCAGCGTAGAGTGCAGGCTATGCAAGCCGCAGGTGTCATACGCCACTTCACTCTGGTACTGGATAACAAATCCATGGGCATGGAGGTTCGCGCCTTTGTACAAGTAAAGATTGCCCGACATGACCGAAAAGCAACCCAACAATTCAAGAATGCAGTGCTAAAACATTCGCAAGTGCAGTCTTGCCACAAGATTTCTGGCAGTACAGATTTTATGCTGAATGTTGTCGCCACAGATCTACACAGTTTCAGCACTTTTTTAGAGAATCAAATTCTCTATCTATCAGGTGTTATTGATGCAACTTCTTCAATTGTACTGGAGAGTATTAAAGAGCATGGGAATGAAATTGAATAATGTATTTCGTACTGGAGAAGACTAGGGTTTGACGTTACGACATTTATCTGGTCTGGGCTTGGGTCCTCTTTTTTCAACAGGCACCTTACAATTATTAACTCTTTGATTATCAGACGCCTTGCTTCCCAATTTTTCTTTTGCGGTCCTGACAACTTTCCAATAGGGTGTTGCCTGCTTTATTGATTCTGCTGCTATAGTTTGCTGCGCTGCTATAAGTAATACCGAAATAATGGCTACCTTAATGAAATGAATTTTCATAGGATACTCCTTGGGTGTTCTATGGTTAAATATTATTGATCAAACGTTTTGAGCATTCTCGATTTATCAAGTGTTTATTAATTGAGTCAGGAATGTATTACTTAGTCAAACAACATTCTGAATTTTCAATAATTCTTTTTCGAATCACTCTAATATGAATTATTCAACAAGTCGCGCTCGCTCTGCATCAAGCAATGTCCGTTTACGCTCCAGGCCCCAACGATATCCGCCAAGACCGCCGTCACCTCGCAACACGCGATGGCAGGGAACTAACACACCAATGCGATTTGCAGCGCAAGCCGATGCAGCGGCCCGGATAGCTTTAGGTTTTCCAATTCTTGCGGCTAATTCACTATAACTGAGTACATCTCCTTCGCGCACGCTGATAAGGAAGCGCCAGACTTTCATTTGAAAAGCGGTTCCTCGCAGATCAAGTGGCAGGTCGGGCCTTGGTGCATTTTTGCTTATATGCTGATCGAGGGCAATCATCCAAGCATCGAGTTCAGTGGTGTTGTTAGCCGGCGAAGAGACTAATTCTGCATTTGGAAATTCCTCTTGTAACTTCTCCATCAGGGATTTTTCATTTTCCCCAAACTGCACGAAACAAACGCCTTTTTTTGTAGCAGCCATTGCCATAAGGCCAAGCGCGGTATCTCGACAGGCATAAACAATGAGTTCACCCGCTCCGCCTGATCTATAAGTCTTCGGTGTCATGCCGATATTGCGTGTTGCTTCACCGTAAACCCGGCTAATGGAGCCAAAGCCTGCAGCAAATATTGCATCTGTAATCCCACTCCCTGCCTTTAATGATTGCTTAAATCGTCGCATACGGATTGCGTCTTGATATACCTTAGGGGAAACACCAAAAGCTTCTTTGAAGGTTCTTTGAAGTCTGGAAGGCGAGATTCCAGTGTGATCTGCCAGATGTGTCAGTGTCAGTCGCCCATCTGCGTGAGATTCGATATATCTGGCTACCTCTATGAGTCGGTTTGCTCCTGATTTACCTTTGGTTGGGTAGCAACGTTTGCAGGGTCTAAAGCCCGCGACTATGGCAGACTCGATACTATGAAAAAATCTCAGATTCTCAGGGCGGGCGGGGCGAGCAGTGCAAGAGGGTTGGCAGAAAACGCCAGTGGTGATAACTCCGTAGAAAAAACTTCCGTCACTTGCTTTATCTCGTGACTTGATTGCTGCTCGCATTTCCTGCTCTGATGGCATCGGCATGGTTTATCCCTCATATATGTTTTTCATAATAGTATATAACTGCAGTTGTAATTGTGTTTCCATCTGATTCTTGCTGATCAATTTCTATTACTAAGGAGAACGGTGATATCCCGACATTCAACAGCGCTGCCCGAAGGGAAAGCGCTAAAAAAGGCGTCTCGGTGTTGCCGCTTTTAGCGCTTTCTGAATGTCGGGATATCACCATTCCCCTTAGCAGCAATATAGATGTATTTAGAAAGTACGGATAAAACAATATCACAATTATCTAATAATATTAGGTGCATAAAAATTGTGCATATTTTTATGCTAAAAGAACAAATAGTCCATTGATATTGGACTATTTGCTGAGCTATATTTTTATCAGCAGAATATGCAGGAAAAATATAAATCAGAACAACTTTTACGGATAATCAATATGAAATCATATATTAATACATCTATGGGAACTCGTGAATGGGCTATGCTCGTTGTCTTATCAATTCTTTGGGGAGGATCTTTTTTCTTTGTTGGAGTGGCAGTAGTCGATCTACCTCCATTGACCATAGTTACGTTAAGAGTTGGTTTGGCTGCTATGGTGCTGTGGGGTATTGTGTTAGTGATGGGATTGCGTCCTCCTAAAAGCCCAGGTATTTGGTTCGCGTTTTTTGGTATGGGGCTTTTGAATAATGTATTCCCGTTTGTGCTAATCGTTTGGGGGCAAACTCAAATCGCATCAGGGCTTGCATCAATACTTAACGCTGCAACCCCCCTGTTTACAGTGGTAGTCGCTGGTTTGCTATTGCCCGATGAGCGAGCTACTGTATTGAAGCTTTTTGGGGTGGCCGTCGGTTTTTTAGGTGTGGTTGTGATGATCGGAGTATCCGCGCTTGGTGAAACTCATAGCACACTGGCACAAGTCGCAGTTTTAGCAGCGGCTTTATCTTACGCTTTTGCAGGTGTTTACGGGCGTCGCTTTAAAGCCATGGCTGTTAATCCAATTGTTACGGCGGCGGGACAAGTCACTGCATCAACACTGATTTTGTTTCCTATCGCGCTATATATTGATGGGCCGGTTGATCTATCGGCGCCAAGTCAGGGTACTTGGCTTGCTATCTCTGCGCTCGCCGTGTTATCTACCGCTGTGGCTTATGTTCTCTATTTCAAAATACTGGAGTCTTCTGGCGCCACAAATTTGCTTTTGGTGACGCTACTTATCCCAGTCTTGGCCATCTTACTTGGATCGATATTCCTGAATGAAGCACTGCAGTTAGTTCATTTTGTCGGAATGGCTCTAATTATTGTCGGTCTGTCTGCAATTGATGGACGGCTTTGGAGGTGGAAAATATTAGAAAAAATTTAGTTTGATTTTGCAATTGCCAATCATACTGATCCAGATATAAATCTCTTTCAGCACACTCGTAAATGTCTTACCGTGAACATGATCGTTTATCCGGTTGAAGTGGTCTGCCCTTGGATAGAGCCACAGTGCTCATTCAAGGGCAGCGGCACAAAAGCTATAGTTAATATTTGAAGGCAACTATCAGGATAAGAGTTCCGACTATACCAATCTATTGTGCAACCAGAAAAACAAATCCGCGAATTAAATGCATATAGATGGAACTGGTTTTCCAATTTTTTGTTCAATTGAGATGTTCGTTCTTTTTTAACCTAGTCAATTTTAACATTTCTCCGAAAAATCTGGCTGCGCAGCCAGTCTGTTTTCATTCGGGTTGTTCGCTCTTCGTTTTGTTTTTTATAAAACGCATTGCCGAAATCATTTTTAACTGCCTTGTTAAAACATTTTCTTGCGTAGCAGGAATCACAGATTTCACTGTTACCTGATGTAGTGTCAGATGTTTCCTTTACCACCCAACCACAATTCATCATTTTTTTACTCTCGTATTTAATTATTCCTGCGATACAAATTAGTAGTAAAAATGTACATATTTTTCGATTAATAGAACAAATGGCACATTGATAACGGACTATTTTCGAAGCTATAGTCTATTTCAGAATATAAAGACTACTTTGAGAATATTTTAGTCATGAGCAAGTTTTTTCATGCTAACTCCATCATTTATGTTAATAGAGGAAATATGGGATATGAAATATAAAATTAATAAATCAATCGGAGCAAACACGATCGATGCTGACTGCATAATCATACCTCTATATAACGATATGAAGTTGTCACATTTACCTCCGTCAATTAAAAAAAGAATGGTGGATATCCTACACAAACTTACATCATATGGTGATTTTACAGGTGACACCAATCAAACAATGTTGTTGTATTTAAAATTTAAGAACTCTCCACGAAAAATACTATTAGTGGGTTGCGGGAGAAAAACTCATTTTGATATGACTACATTACTCGAAGTGACGCAAACAGCTTTTGTCGAAGTTAAGAAATTGAACGTGACCAGAGTTGCGTCGTTTCTCGCAAACGAAATGATTTTGGATTATCAATGTATTAAACAGAGCATAATAACCATAGACTCGGTATTTTACCGATTTGATAAACTCTCTGCTAAGAATCTGTTCAATATACGTCTAAAATATGTCGTTTTTCACTTTGCAGGCACTGCTCCATATAATATAAAAGATTCGCTGAAAGAGGGTATTGCCGTCAGTAAAGGCATCGCATTGTCGAAGGAACTATCAAATATGCCCTCCAATGTGTGTACTCCAGAATATCTGGAGAAAGCAGCAATTTCACTCGCAAAACAACACAAAAAACTTAGCCTAAGGGTATTAGATGAGTCAGAGATGGCTTCATTGGGCATGAATGCCTTTTTGTCAGTAGGTAAGGGTAGTAGCCGTCCTGCGAAAATGATTGTATTTCACTATAAAGCCTCTGATGCAGACCCAGTGGCACTCATTGGTAAAGGAGTGACATTCGACACTGGTGGTATTTCTATAAAACCCAGTCAGGCAATGGACGAGATGAAGTATGACATGTGTGGAGGAGCCAGCGTTTTTGGAACCGTATTAGCGTGTATTGAACTGAATCTTCAGATTAATCTTATTGCGATAATTGGTTGTACCGAAAATATGCCAGGTGGTAATGCAAGCAATCCAGGGGATGTTGTTGAAAGCATGTCGGGTAAGACTATTGAAATTCTTAATACAGACGGCGAAGGTCGCTTGGTTTTATGTGATGCAATTACCTATGCACTACAGTTTAAGCCTTGTTTTCTTATAGATATAGCCACTTTGACAGGTGCTAGTGTCATTGCTCTCGGCCATCACATTAGTTGTTTGTTTTCTAATGACGAATCTCTTTCGGAAACTATTGTTTGCGCAGGTAATCAGGCATATGACAAAACGTGGGCATTGCCGATGACCGACGATTATCAAAAACAATTGAAGAGTAATTTTGCTGATATACCCAACATTGGTTCTGATACTTCCGCTGGAGCGATAGTGGCTGCGTGTTTTCTCTCACGTTTTGTTGACGACACGAAATGGGCACATTTGGATATTGCAGGAGTCGCATGGAAGAGTGGAAAGGAAAAAGGGGCGACAGGACGACCCGTCCCACTTCTTTCTCAATTTCTTATAAATCATAATAATTTATCTAATTAAAAAATTTCAATTCAAAAAACGGTGAAAAACATGATCGTGAATTCAACTTGTACGAACGATATTTAAACTAAAGTAATTATTTTATTTTAATAGAAACCGAAATCTAAGTATTTCGAGGATGAAACAGATATGTTTGAAAATAGTATTCTTAATCACATTGGCGATACACCACTGATTGAAATAAGCAGCCGCATAGTACCTGATAGTTCAGCCCGCATTTTCGCGAAAATTGAAGGCTCAAACCCTACTGGAAGTATGAAAGATAGGATGGCTTTGGCCATGATAGAGGAGGCTGAAAAAGACGGTCGTTTGAAAAAAGGAGATACAGTTGTTGAATATACCAGTGGAAGTACTGGAACGTCGCTTGCTTTAGTATGTGCAATAAAGGGGTATCACCTTAAAATTGTTACATCTAATGCGTTTAGTCAAGAAAAGCTCAATCATATGGAAGCCCTTGGAGCGGAGCTGGTAGTGATTAAAAGTAACGATGGAAAAATCACTGAAGAACTTTTTAAAAAATTGATTGAAAAAGCTCGACAATTGAGTTACGAACCCAACGTTTACTGGACAGATCAAATCAACAATCATGACATGCTAGTTGGTTATAGGAAATTGGGAGAAGAAATAGTATCTCAAACGAACAAAAAGATTGATATGTTCGTGCATAGTGTAGGTACTTGTGGATCTCTTAGAGGTATTTCATCTGTTTTAAATTCCTGTAATCCAAGTATCAATATTACTGCTGTTGAACCAACTGAATCAGCCGTGTTGTCAGGAAGAAAATCGGGTGCTCACTCGATTGAAGGAATGGGAGCAGGGTTTGTTGTACCTCATTGGAGTGCTGGGCTTGCGAATGATATTGTTACAGTCTCCACAGATGAAGCAATGGAATGTTCCCGAATGTTAGCAAAAAAAGATGCAATATTTGCAGGTACTTCATCAGGCGCCAATTTACATGCTGCACTACAAATCGCCAGTGGAAAATCCAAAGAGCATACAATCGTTACGCTGTTTCCAGATAACGGTCTAAAATATCTAAGCACAGCATTATATAAGCATGGCTTATGACAACGAAAACAGAATCAAGTAAAGGGTATTGTTGAAAAATACAATTTAGCGTCTGAATGAAACCCAGCTTGGTGCCGCCCGAGGGACTTTCAGTAGGCTGATAGTTATTAACAAAAGATAACAAATATTTGGATAAATAACTCGAATCAGAAAAGGTGTCTGTATGGATAATATTATAGATAGAATAAAAAAATTGGACTGGAAGCATGTGGCTTCAGAGTTAAATAGAAATGGATATGTATTACTACCGAGATTATTTTCAGCCAAGAATTGTTCGTATGTGATTAGTAAATATGATATGGAGGATCTATTTCGCAAGAAAGTCACAATGAAACGACATAATTTCGGATTAGGAGAATACAAATATTTTGATTACCCTTTACCTGAGATTATCCAGATAATAAGAGAAAGCATTTATTCAAATCTGGTACCCATAGCGAATTTATGGATGCAAGCTTTAAAAATTGAGGATAGATTTCCTGAAAAATTGATTGATCTGATAAAGGAGTGCTGCGAAAAAGATCAGATAAAGCCCACCCCATTAATTCTAAAATACGGGGTAGGAGGATTTAACACATTACACCAGGATCTATATGGGGATGTCTATTTCCCATTTCAAAGTGCAATCTTTCTAACTGATCCAGATATTGACTACACAGGTGGCGAATTTGTCATTACTTTGCAAAAACCAAGAGTTCAGCCTAAGGTTTTGGTGATAAAACCTAAAAAAGGAGACATGGTAATATTCGCTACAAAATTTAAACTTACTAAAGGTGTCAAAGGATACTATAGAGAAACAGTCAAGCATGGTGTGAGTGAAGTACACAGTGGAAATCGATATACACTTGGAATCATCTACCATGATGCTGTGAGTTAAATTGAGACCCTTGTTATGGTGATATAAATGACACTTTACTAAACATTGATTTGAATATTTTGTAGAATAAATACAACCTACACCCCCTCCCTTTCGATTATTTTCTGCTCTATAGAATTCCTGACTTTATATCTTGTGATCAAGCAAGCCTCAGAATTTGATATTTTTAAGTTGTCAAATAATATAGGTTAGTAAAAATTGGACATATTTTTCTGCTAAAAGAACAAATAGCCTATTGATATAGGACTATTTACAGAGTTATTGTCTATTACAGTAAGAGAAAAAGTAAAGGCTGGGCGTCGATCAAACATTACTGTTGCATCGTAACCTGGTTGCAATTATATCCTATAGAGGTGGGAATATACGGACTCTAAAGAGGGTCAAAAAGATCAACCTGAATAATTTGAAGGGCATATGCCGTACATAGAACGAGATAGAAATTTTACAATAGAGAACTATCACGGATAATATAGGGGAGATAAGCTATGCAGTATGCAGAAGGTTTGAAAGAATTTATTGATATATGTAACAAGGCTATGCCACCGGAATTCTACACTTGGTCGATTAGGAAACAGAGGGAATTATATGAAAACCTGGCAAGTGTATTTCCATATGAATTACCTAAAACAGTGTGCATTAAGGAAATTGTTTTTGACATAAATGGAAGTTCTGCCAAAGTGAGAACTTATACGCCTGATGAACGTATAGGAAAAGCAACGATAATATATATTCGCGGAGGTGGGTTTGTATTGGGGTCACTTGACACACATAATACAGTGTGCGCCGAGTTGGCAGAAAAAAGCGGACTTATGGTGATAGCGTTAGATTTCCCTTTATCTCCAGAGGCTTCTTTTCCTGTGGCATTAGAAAAATGTAACAACCTTGTAAATCACCTTATTGCGCACAAGACTGAGCTTGATATTAACGCTGAACAGATTGTGCTTGCAGGGGATAGCTCAGGTGCCAACATGGTGGTTAGTATTTGTCTCATGCGCCGTGACAGAGGGGAGATGAAATTGAAAGGGCAATCATTAATTAGTCCGGTTCTCGATTTCACAAGATGGCAATCAGGAGGTGATGATGCACCTTTGCTTACTGGTGGAGAAATGGAATTTTATACTAAATGCTATTCACCTAACTTAAAAGATACTGAAGGGAAATATGTGTCTCCATTGTATGCTGATAATTATGCGGATTTACCTCCGGCTTATATCATGGGTGCAGAACTTGATTCGTTATTAATTGATTCGAATAGATACCATGAAGCACTTGTGAGTGATGGGGTTTATAGTGAAATAACAGTGCGAAAAGGATTAGTACATTCAGCGATTCGAGCCCGAGGGTACTCTAAGGATGTAATGAATGCGTGGAATACATTTTGTGTCAAAACAGCAGAATTGACTAATTACATGCCGGAACTTTCAAATAAAGTTGCGATAGTTGATCCATACTCTTCAGGGATATATTACGCAGAAGCGTTTGCAAAATACGGAGTTAGCTGTATCGCTATTCAGACCAGTACAGAACCCCCGGATGTCTATGCCCGCATGTATATACCCGATTCGTTTAGCCAGATATTGATTTATAAAAGCTTAGACCAAATGGTAGAAAAGCTGTCAGCACTTGACGTGCAGTACATTTTGCCAGGTTGCGAATCGGGGGTAGCACTTGCAGACATATTGACTGAGACACTAGGACTGCCGACCGCAAATGTTAGCTCTCTGAAAGCGTCCAGAAGAAACAAATACTTTATGCACTTAGCCCTTAGGGATAATAATGTTCCGTCAGTGCCCCAAATATTTACTAATGATAAACGAGAGCTCATTGATTTTGTGGATAAATACCGTAGTTCAGATCTTGACGTGATTTTGAAACCAGCGCTAAGTGCAAGCACTGATGGAGTATACAGAGAAAAAACGCGGGTTGGTGTGTGCAAGCGATTTGACAAGCTACTTAATACAACAAATCGTTTGGGAATTGTTAACGACAAAATTTTGATACAGGAATATATGGCCGGCAGTGAATACGTGGTCGATACTTTTACATATGATGGAGATCATCACGTTTCAGATGTATGCTTATATAAAAAAAGAAATGAGGATGTGGCTGTTGCAGTTTACGAGACTATGACATGGGTGGATAAAACCGATCCGAACTACTATCGACTGATCGATTATGCGAAAAATGTTCTTAATAGCGTTGGAATGAAATTCGGGGTTGCACACATTGAGATTATCATAACGTGTAATGGACCAGCATTAGTAGAAATCGGAACTCGTCCGCATGGAGGTGGGCACCCAAAGTACAATAAATATGCGACAGGTACTAACCAACTCGAATCACTCGCATCACTTATTTGTGGTAAACATAAATTTGGCGAATCAACTTCAAATCTGTTGAGAGCACAACAAAAAGTTGTTTTTTTGTACACAGAATATGAAGGACTTGTATTGGACTGTAGCTGTTTGCAGGAGATCAAAAAATTAGAAACGTATATAGACTCGATTGTTAACATTAAGAAAGGATCCGTTTTAAAACGAACAACGGATTTGTTTTCTACGTTAGATCTAGGATTTGTTGTGCTAAATGCGAGTAATAAAAATAAGATTGAACGGGATGTGAATAGGATACGAAAAATACAGAAAAGAATTGTTTTGAATGAATCATTAAAAATTTTTGAAGCCGAAATGTGAAAGGAAAAAATTAGTTCAATTTTGACATTAAATGTTTAATTTATGAATTGTAAATAATAACTATAAACTCGATATTTAGTAATTAAGAAGATCATTCCGAACTACGGTTAAATTAACGTAGTTCGGATGATCGAAATATTTTAAATACATGCTATAAATATTCTGTATTATTTCAATAATTGTCTGAGATCTGATAATTAATAAAATATTCATCTCTAATCAAATTTGATCAAAATAACTGCATCCTAACTTAAGAACATCAATAGTTATGTGAGTAAAGCATTACTTTCTATCAGTCCATTAATAAATTATAAATATACTCTAATAAAGTCAAAAAACATAGATACAAAAAACTGTATATCATTAATTTTGATGCATATTTTTGTAATTTTTCGCCTATACTCGGATTGTTTTGGCGTATTTATTCACTCTTTTAAATTTGGTTGTTTTGGTTGAAAATTCGATAATTTATATTTCAAAATATTAATATAACATAGTTGTAGTAATCGATAATTAACATCTGCCTTTTTTTCAATAGATTACAAGTATGGTTAAAATTAATTAAATCTATGTATCTCTATTTTTTATTGGTTGGGTTAATTTAAAATATCATAAATCCTGTTAATCGAAATATTCAATCACAAATTTTTACACTAGAGTCGCACATATTTACAAAATAAATGAACAAATAGTCTGTTGATTATGGACTATTTATATAGCTATATTTAGTTTCAAGGGGATATAGAAAATAATTTTGGATCAGGAATTTATGTTTAAAGCAATAACCAAGTAAAAAATTGTTTCAACAATTAGTCAGCATATAGCATTCTGAACAAACCTGCTCCATTTACTAACACTTAGGACGCAAGTATGAATACGAATATATCAATGAGCAATTTTCAGTTTTGTCTACCATCCAACTTCCCGAAATGGCATTTCGGTATGTTGAATGATGTTGTTCGGAACAATGCAATGGAGCGTTCAATAAAAAAATGCAAACCTCAGGGAAAGGTAGTATTTGAGATAGGATCTGGAACAGGCATAGTCGCAATGTTGTTCGCGAAATATGGGGCAACACATGTATACACGTGTGAGACAGACGAGAATATGTTTCAAATTGCAAGGGCGTTAATTAATGAAAGCGAGTACTCAGAACGAATTACTGTCTTGTTTGGACATTCATCCAAAACACTGTCAAAAATAAGGAAGGCAATTGAGCCAGATATTATATTTACCGAAACACTGGACTGTGGCGTAGTGGGCGAGGGATTCTACGAAATTAAGCAGAATATTTTAAATTATGCTACCAAGAGTACCAAGATACTGCCTGTGGAAGTATTACAAAATTGTGTGTTGCTTGAATCGGATATGCTGGATCAATTAAACAGAGTTGATTCGGCTGTTGGTTTCGATGTTTCACTACTCAATAAGTACAGGACGAGGACATATTTTCCTGTGCACTCGGAGCTGTATGAGTGTAAATATTTGTCAGTACCAAAGCTGATGAAAAAGTACAGATTGGATGCCGGTCAGGAGTTCAGTCATTTTTCCATTACCGCTTCTAAATCAGGCATTTGTCACGGTATTTTGAGTTGGTTTGAGGTCGATTTTGGTGGCCACAGTGTATCAACCCATCCACATAGCGGGAGTCATTGGCATCAGGCATTCCATCCATTTGATATCCCGGAACACGTTAGCAGAGGTAAACAATATGACTTCAGCATAGGCAAAGATGGATGTGTCGGCACTCCAGTAAAGAGAATGACCATGCATTTGGTTAATCGTCAAGTCGAGTTAGGAGAATTATAGTGAACAAGTTGAATGTAATGGATCAAAAACAAGTAAATGATTTCGCGGATATGGAAGTATGTAGGGACGCGTTATTGTATTACTTGGATAGCCCACTATTTCAAGACGAAGACAGTCGGTATGAGACTAATTTGTATAAAAGAAAATTGAGGCCTCACATAATCAGATATCTTGATTATTCGAAACCTTTAACACTTAATACAATTTCCGATTATTCCACTTTTAGCGCAAACAGGTCGCTTGCAAGTATGTATGAACAGGATTTTTTAATATTGCCTGACAAAAAGAATGCTGCATTTGAATACGACGCATTTTGCGAATTCTACTCGCCGGAACGTAAAGCTGCAGCAGGTTGTGCAATACCAGCGCTAGAAAAATATCTGTTTAATTTTCTCAATAAGGAAATTCAAATATCGGGTGATTGGAATTTAAAAACAGTTGAGTCTTATTTTTTAAATTATGCAGAGGAAAGCAATAATTCAAAGGAGAAACTGAAGTCAGTTGAGGCCATTGAAAACTCGTCTGATCAATCGACAACAGCAAAGGATCTATTGATCCAGCTTGCACCTGATTTTTTGCTTGAGTCCAGTCCCATGGCCAGATATACCGGCGGATGTTATGGGGAAATTGGTTCTAGTCTTTTCAAGGTAATTATTGATGAACTAGGCTATGGCGTGTATGAAAAGAAACACTCTGTACTTTATACTGATACGATGAAGAGTGTCGGGCTTAATCCATTGATTCACAGATATTGGCAGTATTATCTGAATTCAAGCTTAATGCTTGCGAATTACTACAATATGATTACCCGGGATAAACGCTATATATTTCGATATATAGGTGCGATATATCAGGCCGAGACTTCATTCATCAGTACTTGTGCGGCATGGAAAAAGGCGCTAAAAATGACTTTACCCGGGATTGATACCCGTTATTTCACAGAACATGTTCATGTTGATCAGCATCACAGCCGAATGGTTTTTAATGAGCTAGTGAAGCCTACTATAGAAATGTACGGAAATAAGGCAACTGAGGAGATAATTCGTGGATTTGAAGAGGCAAAATGGTTAGCCAATTTTGCTGAAAATGATTTTGCAAAACAAATAAAGTGGAAAGACAGTGCGGCTGAATATCAAGGCATTCATGATGCCATTTTTAGCAGCGTAGAAGAGGCGGCTAAAAATTTAAAAATAAAAAAACAGACATTCGTGGAACCCAAAGATGAGTTATCAGTTACACATAGTCACGATGAGGATGAACTTTGCCATATAAATAGTGGAGAGTTGGAATTTCTTAACGGTTTTGGAAAATCTACGATTCTGAAACCAGGGAAGGGAATTGTCATTAAACATCAAAGGCTACACGGTGCTCTTATTACAAGTAAAAGCTGTGATTATTCAATTTATACAATAGGAGATCACGCAAAATGGACCAATTAATGGAAGTGCGTGCCCCAGCAGAGTATTTGATTGAGGACAAGACGAAAAATAATCGAACGCACGTGGTTGTGGATGATAACAAATGTCTGACGTTATTTGATGACAAATGCCCTCATAGAGGGGGGCCTTTGCACCTTGCATTAAAAGACCCAAATGGAGATCTAATTTGCCCATGGCACGGTAAGAAGGTGTGTAAACGAAAAAAAGCAATCAATACTGCAGCTGTGTATATAGTCAGTACTGGTAGTTTGAGGATAGTTAATCCAGACTCAAAGAACGGTGACCATTGGGGAATCAGGCGTTTGTCAAAATTACAGAGAGTAAAGTGATGAGCGATTTTGCTGATGGCGTTGCGGAGTATCTGATCTATGCTAATGTGATTATGCCATATGGATACCACAAAGGACCATTAGATATGCAACGTAATATGTATGATAACTATGCAGTAATGTTGCCTTGCGATGAATTTCCAGAAGTAATACGGAAGGATATATTTGTTGCGGATGTCCCCTGTAGAAAATTTTATATAAAAGATGATTCAAGGGCCACGATTGTCTATTTCCATGGTGGAGGGTTTGTGCTTGGTGGGAAGAATAGCCATTCAGATTTAGCAGAGGAGATATGTCAAAAAACGATGACCCCCGTTATATTGGTTGATTATCGTCTTGCACCTGAAAATAAATTTCCGGCTGCACTTAACGATTCATATGGCGTTGTAAAAGCAATATTAAGTCAAGGGGAAGATGTTATTTTGGCTGGGGAGGGCTCGGGTGGGAATATTGCGTGTTATGTTGCTCGTAGAGTTCTATCCGAAGACTTGAATTCTGCCATAAATAGAATTGCGTTGTTCTGTCCGGTTCTCAATTTTGATCGATGGCGAAATGGAGGGGTTGATGTTCCCGGTTTGAGTGGCGGTGAAATGACGCATTTTGTTTCCTGCTATACAGAAGGGGTAATATCACCGGACCATATTGATATATCCCCACTGTTACACGCAAACGCATTTAAAAAATTTCCTAAAACCTACATTGCCTACGCGAGTGAAGATTCACTCAATGTCGATGCGATTGAATTATCTAACACCTTAACAAAGCATTCTGTAAAAAATCAGTTGGTTTGTCACCAAGGTCTTGTGCATGCTTGTCTTCGAGCGAAGTGTTTTTCAGAGATTGTTTGCGGAGTGTTTGAGGAATTTTGTGAGGCGATGATATCATGAATACTAGTGGATCAATTAACCGTTTTATAGTAGCTAATTTCATAACCTACCTTGGTAATGGCATTCAAATACTTGGGGCAGCATATGTTTCGTTCAATACAACGGGATCAATTTTCTCCATCGGAGGTGTATTTTTGGCATACGCCATTCCTCAGGTGTGGTCATCCTATTATACATATGCTCTTATCAAAAGGTTTGGTGTAAAGAAAGTCTGCGTATATTCCGATTATTATAGAACTGTTTTATTGTTGGTTTTGGGTTTGGCTGTATATGCTGATGTTTGGGTGTTAGTTCTGACTTATAGCATCACGGTAATTTCCTCAATTCTTGATTCATACTATCAGCCGTGCTCGAATAGTTTCTTTCAGCGTATAGCGCGTAAAGAGTCTGAGGAAGCTGGGAAATCGAGTTCCAACCTGGAGACAAGTATACAGGTAGCGATGCTACTGTCCGTTACGCTTGGCGCGTATTTGGCGGACAGAATCGGAATACACCTTGTATTTATGATTAATTCAGCATCATTTTTAGCCTCAGCGGTAATACTTTCTACGATCAGTATTAGTAAAGATGTATCAATAGAAGAAAATGTGACAGCTAAAAATCCGATCAGACTATACATATCGACTATAAATCAATACAGAACTGAAGTATTTAATTTTTCTCTTGCTCGAATAATTCCCAATGTGATGAATACACTTACTATCTATTTTGTGATTCGGACACTGGATAAAAGTTTTACTACCCTTGGTTTTGTTGATGCGATTGCGAGTATTGGGTTTGGATTGGGGGCATGGTTATATCCTCTTCTATCAAAAAAGTACGGAAATGAAATTACAATGACGGTTAGTCTTGTCTGTACCTCAATTATGATTTTACTACAACCTCATGCAGATTTACTTTGGTTGGGATTTACATTCTTTTTAGCAACACTCTTTTTTGGAATATCACGAGTTTCAGCGCGGGTAGCAATCATAAAGGGGCTGTCAGATGAAGTTTCAGATCTTGTTTATGCTTCAGCGAATATTTTAGGAATAATAGTCGCGATATTCCTCACTATTATAATTTGTTATACAGAATTATACGCAAGTATCCAAGCCTCCTATGCATTGGTAGGGCTATTTCTTTTACTGATCTCGATATTCATCTGCCGTTCGGTCAGAACTCAAAACCTGCATGGCTCAATTAGCAGCAAGATTTGATGATTTGCCGATCATGGTTAGAAAAAGATTGTGTTATTGTTTACGGTAATTGTATTTTCAATATTTGATTTATTCTTGCGTGAATCATTTCGCACGATAAATAAAGAGGAGTAAGTGTTCGCAATGGTCAAACACATTTGATCATTGTGAACATAATAGTGCTTTTAAAAAATTAGTGTAGTGCAAACTGATTTATAAAGAGATTTCTTAATCATCTGAGAAACTATCGACTGAAAGATCGAAATAGACAGAGAATTGATCATCTCTTTTTTATAAATTCACTAATTGTGCTTTCAAGATTCGTAACATCAACATCACGTTGTACAATATAGGTATTGACAGAAGTAACCCCTTTTGCCTGATGTAAAGAGACTCTGGCCCGATCTAATGCAGAAACGTCACTAACTTCAAGTGCTATAAGAATGTCCAAATCTCCAAATAACAATTCGCATCTTTTAACACCGGGAATTTCCCATATTTCGTGTAAAATAGTGTGTGCCCGGGAAGTGTCTATACCAAGGGATATATACGCTTTTATTGCGGCGGATTGATTGCCATCTCCGCGTTCAATTGTAAATTTCCTAATGGTTCCATCCGACTTCAATTTGTTTAACAACGCATATGCTGAGCTACGCGAGATAAATAATTTTTTGCAGATTGCGTTGATTGAAATACGACTGTTTTGTTCCAATAACCTTAGTATTTTGTTTTTCTTGTCATCCAAATGGACCTCCATAAACCAATATTATTCGCAAAACAGATAAATATATACGTTAACCCGAGAATCATAATTAAATAATAATAGAAAATTTCATTACCATTGGGAAGTAAAAAGGGTATGCAATAAAAATGTAGCTGTGTTAACGAATGTGATAATTAAGCCTTCTTTATTAATTTTATGATTATTTTTTCCAGATTTCCATTTATTTTAAAATCAAATCAAATCAAATCAAATCAAATCAAGTTGATCGTTGATTATTTCATTTAGACTCGGGAAGGATGATCGCTTTACTTTGCTTTCGTTGGACCATAGGCGCGATGTATTTAAGGCTTTCGGGCAGTGAAAAAAAACTTCTTCTATGCTAATTTTTATTACACATTTTGGTGGTTTTTTTTCTAATGGGAAAAGACCTAATAACTCAGCGTCTGTTCTAAGTTCTGCCGTGCCATTTAGTCTTAGCGTTTCGTCAATGCCAGGTATTAGAAACAAGCAACCAACGTGGGAATTGTAAAGAAGATTCACTAAGCTATCCAGCCGATTATTCCCTCTCAGATCGGGAATTAGAATTGTATTATTGTTATATACGTACACAAATCCTTTTTCTCCACCACGGGGAGAGCAATCGAATGAATCGGATAAATTTGATGTCGATATAACTACAAACGGTGATTTTTTGATAAAATTGATTGAGTGTTTTTCCAATTTTGTAAGTTGCTTTAATTTAGCTTTGTCTTTCGCAAACCCATAGATTTGGCGAAGCTCTTTTTCATTGGAAATTTTCATTGTTTGCTACATCCGAGTAAAAAATTGAGGCCCTTGTTTTTATAAGTCATCTCTGCTGAAAAATGGATTTATAAAAAATATCTTTAAAGTCGAACCGCGTAAAATATTATTATTTCCTGTGTTAAATAACTGTGTGGAGACCGTAGCAGGTAATAATGGCGGCTTCATTGTTAATAATGCATTCTATATTTTTATTCGCATCAAAGTAGGATTAGTACTACAATCGATCAGCTTCCCACATTTCATTCTTTTACGCTTGTTGTGCATATTAGCAACTAAGAATGTAAATATTTATGATTTTAGAATCAGTATAAACGCAAGATAATAACGTCAATAATAAGTTAGCGTCAAGTGAGTTGCGATCCATCAATATTAATCTTTTGCTGTTGCAAGAATATTTGGCAGGAGAAGTGATGGGTGAAATATGAATTACGATTTGATCAGTGTAAATTGGTATGCAAGGCTACAAAACTAACCCTGTTGAATGTTCCTCAGCCTGGCTTCAATATACAGGGCAATCTTAGAACGATGGACGTAGCTTTGGCATCCATTGGGTGAGTGTATGAATGTCCCTACTTTATTGGTTGGCCTCTTATGCGACCGCCCTGATACAATGTAGCTCTAGCATTAAATTAAGAACAGGAGATAAAAGATGGCAGTCGCGATATTATTCCATTTATTGAGCGTGGTTATATGGGTAGGGGGAATGTTTTTCGCCTGGGTGGTTTTACGGCCAGCAGCGGCTGAAAAGCTTCAAGGGCCCGAAAGGTTGAATTTGTGGAATGCGGTATTTAAGAATTTTTTCCGTTGGGTCTGGGCAACAATTATTCTTATTTTGCTGACAGGCTACTATATGGTTTTCAGTGTATTTGGCGGTATGGCAGCAGTTGGCATGCATATCCACATTATGCAGGGACTGGGAATTGTCATGATGCTTATTTATGCACATTTGTTTTTTGCGTCTTATGCTCGTTTTAAGCGACATGTAAGTGCTGAAGATTTCGCTGAAGCTGCAGCAGAACTTGCTACGATACGTAAAACAGTCGGATTCAACTTGCTTATTGGCTTGCTGGTTATTGGCGTTGCCGTCGTGGGTAAATACACTTAGCATGTGACGCACCAGCGCCCTGTTGAAACTGTCAGGTTGCTATGTGAAGCCCTACTCCAATAACGTGGATGAGCGCTTTCTGCGCCCTGTATTCATCAATACTACGTTGTTGGAGTACTAGTGAGGGATAGAAATGCAGGAAATAGATATCGATCATTGCGTGATACATGTTTCTGACTGGGTTCGGTCTACTAAATTCTATTGCGAAGTTATGGGTGGAGATGTGCTTCCAGCCGGCAACGGCTGGTCGTTCAGGTTCGGAAATGCCCAGTTAAACTGTGCTGGGCCAAATGTACATGGTGGTCCAGTTGCAAGACTTCCCGTGCAACCGGGGTGGTAGTGACTTGTGTTTTGTCTGGCCGGGGCATATCGATAAAGCAATAGCACATTTAGAAAAACACGATATTGATATCGAAGTTGGTCCAGTGGAAAGGTTCGGCTCAAAGGGAAACGGTATAAGTATCTATTTTAGAGATCCTGACCGATCACTGATAGAATTCATATCATATGAAATCTGAAAATCTAAATTTAAAACTTAACAAGTCCAAGTTAATTGGCGACGATAGGTTTTAAATACGTAGTTTATAACTGAGTTTATTGTGGAATAAATGATGTCAGGAAAGTATAGAGTCCCTTTTGATGGCAGTTTTACACTTGCACATTTGCAATGTCGGGTGGATAACCCAGCCGATTTGGACGACGATTACTTCAAGAGGAAACTAAAAAAGGAGGTTCGAAGAATCAGTCGTTTGCAGGAGGTGCTCTATGCTCATGACAAACATTCGGTACTACTTGTTTTCCAGGCAATGGATGCGGCCGGAAAGGACAGTACCATTCGGGCTGTGATGCGAGGAATCAATCCTGCTGGATGCCAGGTTTCTTCCTTTAAACAGCCCTCATCAGAAGAGCTGGATCACGATTTTCTATGGCGAATAAACAAACGATTACCTGAAAGAGGCCGTATCGGAGTGTTCAACAGAAGTCATTACGAAGATGTGCTTGTAGTAAAAGTGCATCCGGAATATCTAGACTCCGCTAAACTACCCGATGAGATTGATCTGCAGAGCCTCTGGCAGCAGCGTTATCAATCAATCCGAAACTTTGAAAAACACGCAGCCAGAAATGGCACTCTCGTGCTAAAATTTTGGTTAAATGTTTCTCTGCAAGAGCAGCGTGTCCGGTTTTTATCGAGACTGGACAATGCTGACAAATTTTGGAAATACTCATCCGGTGATCTTGACGAAAGGGCGCGCTGGTCAGATTATATGATGGCCTATGAATCTGCGCTGAATGCGACTTCGCGAAAATGGGCGCCTTGGTATGTAATTCCAGCTGATAACAAGCCTTATATGCGTTATTGTGTTGCAAGAATTATACGAAAAAAACTTGAAAAACTGGATATGGCTTACCCTCAGGTGTCAGAGCAAAAAATCAGCGACATTAAAAAGGATCGATTGATTTTGGGAGCACAGTAATATTGTCACATTAAACATTCCTGTCGGAATGTTGAGTATTAGTTTACCGCTTTGATAACCAACTGCGAAAACTTCCCAGCATCCATATATCCAACTACTCGTGAATTGCGCTGCTCCTGTCCATTTTTGTCGTAGAAAATAATGGCAGGGGGACCAAAAAGACGAAAGTGCTTCAACAGCGCCTTATCTTGATCGTCATTTTTAGTGACATCAGCTTGAAGCAATACTGTCTTAGATAAAGCGGCTTGAACGTTGCCTTCGGAGAACGTGTATGTCTCCATTTCTTTACAACTTATGCACCAGTCCGCATAAAAATCCAGCATGACGGATTGATTATTGTTCTTGGCTTTTATTAGCTCACCCTCAAGATCTGCAATACTTTTAATGGGTTTAAATGCCAGATGTTCTTCTGAGGATTGCGAACTCCCTGGATTACCCACCGATGCAAACACGCCCTTCAAGGGTTTAATAAAACCCGTGCCGCCTGATGCAGCGCCAATCAAGAGCATACCGCCATAAAGAAGGGAGACAAGGCCGAACCCTTTCCATAGCTTTGCCCAACCCGCTTTGTTCTCAGGAACCGGGTCCAGGGCGCCCATGTAGATGCCGACAACTATAACTAAAACAGCCGCTAAGGCCATAGTCACGTAAAGCGGTAAAATCCTCTCAAGCATCCAGATTGCAAGCGCCAGCAATAACACCCCAAATACTGATTTGGTGATATCCATCCAGGCACCGGCTCTGGGTAGGAATTTACCGGCTGAAACGCCTATGACTATGAGTGGTATGCCCATGCCGATGCTAAGTGAAAAAAGAGCAACACCACCGACAAGCGCATCTCCAGTCTGTGCAATATAAATCAGAGCGCCTACGAGTGGCGCTGTTACGCAGGGACCAACTATTAAAGCCGATAACAAGCCCATGATTGCAACACCGGCAAGTGTCCCGCCTTTTTGATTGTTGCTCATGGCGGTTAGCTTGTTCTGAATTGAGGCCGGCATTTGTAATTCATAGAAGCCGAACATGGAGAGTGAGAGTAATACAAATAAAAATGCAAAGGCTGATAATATCCACGGATTTTGAAATACCGCTTGTACATTCTCACCCGATAATCCCACTATGATGCCGACTACTGTGTAGGTCGCTGCCATTGCCAGTACAAACACCACTGAATATAATAATGATCGGCGTGTTGTTATGGTCTCACCCTGCCCAACAATAATGCTCGACAAGATTGGTATCATGGGAAAGACACAAGGGGTGAATGCCAATAGTAATCCCAATCCGAAAAAACTCAACACTATGCCCCAAAGGTTATTAGAGGATAGTGAATTTGCAATCTGATCCTGTTCCGATAGATTTTGGCTCGGGGAGTCGATCGTTGAGGTTACGGAATTTTCCTGGGCATTTGCGGTTGAGATAAATGACCAGCTAATGGGTAACTCCTTTTTTATGGGCGGGTAACAGATGCCGGCATCAGCACATCCCTGATAGCTTAGTTTTATTGTACCTTGTCCTTCTTTTTGCAAAGTCTCAAATGGTACTGTGGCAGTAGCTGTGTTTCGAAATACTTCAGTCTTTCCAAAAAATGGATCATCCTTAATCTTACCCTTGGAAAATACCGGCTTACCCAGGCTATTGCCGTTGCTGTCTATGAGTTCAAAAGCGAATTTATCCTTATAAAGATAATAACCTTCAGCAATAGCCCAACTGATAGGAATTTCATTTTTTTGAATGGTATTAATTCCAGGAATAAATGCCACATCCGGGTCTAGGAATTCATCATCATTGCCGAGTCCACCACTTAATGAGGCTGCCAGAGCAGATAAGGAATTTTTCTTGGACTTTTCGGGACCAGGATTTACGTTTATTTCATTTAGAGCCAAGGTGAAAGGTAATGTCATCGGCGGATAACAAATTCCCAAATCGGCACAGCCCTGTGAGGTGACTTCCAGCTCAAGCTGCCTCATTCCAGTTGCAGCACTAATGTCTGATGAAACAGTTACATTTTTTCGATAGGTCTCTATGGTGCCAAAAAATTCATCTTCCTTGGTTTTCCCAGGAGGAGAGCTTAATGCTGCTATTTCGATACCCTGAGTCTTTGAAGCAAATTTAATTTTGTTTCGATAAAGGTAATAGCCATCTGCAATCTTGATTTCGACGCTGATTCGGTTGTTGTCATCAATACTCGCGGTGGTTGCGAATGCTTTTTCTGGCTCAAGTAATTCGTCTTCATCAATTGCAGCGTACGCGGGTCCATAGGTCAGAAGAATAAATAAAAGCCCGATAGATCTTAAAAATTTGTTCATTCCAAGTCTCAAAATATCTACTTACAGTTTTTTGCTCAAGCAGCATTAACGTAATATTGACAGAAGCCTCTATCTGAAGTTCAGAGTCAGTGACCATTATATAGCGTGAATCAGACAAAAAGCAGTTATCGTAAATGGGTATTTATTTTTTACACAGCTAAAGTGCATAAATCCAGGCACATGAAAATATGCCGTGTAATAAATCTGCAACTTCACCTGAATCGTGCAGAAATCGGACGGTCTGTATTTTCATGAACCAGCAAAGCTATTAGCACTACACAACTGTATTGGCAGAAATGGGCTTGAGTTAAACCTCAATGTTCACATATTATGAGTAGTGAATTATGTTTGCGAGGTCGCTTGTGTTCCCGTTTATTTTTGTACTCTTCGTTGTTATGCCTGTCATTGAAATTGCAATACTGATTAAAGTCGGCGGAATACTGGGGGTTTGGACAACTATTATCATTGTGATTTTTACCGCTGTGCTTGGTACAGTCATGTTACGCGCACAAAGTTTATCAACAATTCAGTCAGTTCAGTCCCGCATGAATGCTGGCCAGCTTCCGGCCATGCAGATGATGGAAGGTGTTGTGCTGCTGATCGGAGGCGTATTGCTACTAACGCCAGGATTTATTACCGATGGCCTGGGTTTTTTTTGCCTGATTCCACAAACCCGACGTTGGCTGCTGAAAAAAGCGATTGCTCGTGCAAAAGTGAGTGTATTTTCAGGGCACCCATCTTCAGATACGAACACTGCTGATAAGCGTAAGGACAAAGCAGATCCCGGAGTAATTGAAGGAAAATTTCGCAGAGAAGATTAGCTGACTGTATGATGTTGCTTTGGTTATAATCAGCGGATATCCGCTCGGCTAAATTCCCGCCAATACCTGTCAAATCTGGTACCAAATCGAGTAAATGCTTAATCTTTGAAAAATATTGATCGTTCTGACTTGATTTTGAAAGTTTCGTCGTTATCATTAGCACTCAATTCAAGGGAGTGCTAACAAGTCCTCCATTTTTATTTAACCCCTTTCTGGAGAAATTCATAAATGAGCATTCGTCCATTACATGATCGCGTGGTCATAAAGCGTATGGAAGAAGAACGTACCAGCGCTGGTGGCATCGTTATTCCTGATTCCGCAACAGAAAAACCAATCCGAGGTGAAGTCCTCGCAGTTGGCAATGGCAAGATCGCTGAGAACGGTGAGGTACGTCCGCTGGATGTAAAAGTGGGTGACCAGGTTCTGTTTGGTAAATACTCAGGTACTGAAGTCAAGATTGATGGTGACGAGATTCTGGTGATGCGTGAAGACGACATCATGGGTGTTCTTGAATAAAGCCGATTCATAAAATTTACTGATCAAACTATTTTTTGAGGAATAGAGAGAATGAGTGCTAAAGACGTACGATTTTCTGATGACGCACGCGCAAAAATGCTTCGCGGTGTGGACATCCTGGCAAATGCCGTAAAAGTGACACTTGGACCAAAAGGTCGCAATGTTATATTGGATAAATCTTTCGGTGCACCTACCGTGACTAAGGACGGTGTATCAGTCGCGAAGGAAATAGAACTGGAAGACAAATTTGAAAATATGGGTGCACAGATGGTGAAGGAAGTTGCATCTCACACATCTGATGTGGCTGGAGATGGGACCACAACTGCAACTGTACTCGCCCAGAGTATTGTTCGAGAAGGTCTGAAATCCGTAGCTGCAGGCATGAATCCTATGGATTTAAAGCGAGGTCTTGATAAGGCAGTAGCTGCTGCTGTTGAGTCATTGGCCGCTATGTCAAAACCTTGTAGCGATGCAAGCGCTATCGCACAAGTGGGTACAATCTCAGCAAACAGTGACAGCAGTATTGGTCAGATCATTGCTGATGCCATGGAAAAAGTTGGCAAAGAAGGCGTTATTACAGTTGAAGAAGGCAAAACACTGGATAACGAACTTGAAGTGGTGGAAGGCATGCAATTTGATCGCGGATACCTTTCTCCCTACTTTATTACTGATCAGGACAATATGAGTGCGGAGATGGAAGATCCCTACATTCTGTTGCACGATAAGAAGATTTCCAACATCCGTGAGCTGTTACCTGCTCTGGAAGCTGTTGCTAAAGCAAGTAAGCCATTGCTGATTATCGCAGAAGATATCGATGGCGAGGCGCTTGCTACATTGGTTGTGAACAGTATGCGCGGCATTATAAAAGCCTGTGCAGTCAAGGCGCCAGGTTTTGGAGACCGACGAAAAGCTATGTTACAAGATCTAGCTGTTCTTACAGGCGGTCAGGTCATCTCCGAAGAAGTTGGCCTTTCCCTTGATAAGATTACCTTGGAAGATTTAGGTACTGCCAAGCGGGTAACGATTGACAAAGAGAATACAATCGTTGTTGATGGCGCAGGAAATAAGGACGATATATCGGCCCGTGTTGAGCAAATTCGTACTCAGGTTGAGCAATCGACTTCAGATTATGACCGAGAGAAATTGCAAGAACGTGTTGCTAAGCTGGCAGGTGGTGTAGCGGTTATTAAAGTTGGTGCTGCAACAGAAGTTGAAATGAAAGAGAAGAAAGATCGTGTTGATGACGCGCTACATGCAACCCGGGCAGCAGTCGAGGAAGGTATCGTGGCTGGTGGTGGAGTTGCCCTGATTCGCGCTTGTTCTGCTGTTGATGATTTGAAAGGTGATAATCATGATCAAAACGTCGGTATTGATATAGCACGACGTGCGATGGAAGAGCCTCTGCGCCAAATCGTTGCTAATGCAGGTGGAGAGCCATCTGTAGTTGTCAACCAGGTTTGCCAGAATGAAGGTGACTATGGTTACAACGCTGGAACAAACGAGTATGGTGACATGGTCGCCAACGGCATACTCGATCCAACAAAAGTGACTCGTGCAGCACTTCAAAATGCTGCATCTATCGCTGGTTTAATGATTACCACCGAAGCGATGATCGCTGATCTTCCTAAACCTGAAGCGGCTGCTGGCGGCGCACCTGATATGGGCGGTATGGGTGGTATGGGTGGTATGGGCGGTATGATGTAGCAGTAATAACGCCGGGTAATAAGTTATTGTAAATACTTAAATTATTGCCAATTGAGACTGAGAGTGTTTTAACTCTCAGTCTCATCTCTTCGAAAAGCCCCTTATTCAAAAAAACTTCCATCTTATGAGTCGCCATGGCTCCAAATCCACGATTATCTAAACGATATTCAACAAGTTTTTTAGCTACTCATTCAATATTTAGTTTCCCAGTCACATGCTGAAGTGATCCACTATTTTAGTGCTGCAATATTTTTTACCACTGTAATATTGAGATGCCTGGACGTGATCTACATGTTTTGCACATTATTTGCTTATAAGCATATGCTGCAACCTTAACAATCGAGTGGTTATAAGCTAACGAGTGAAAAATATTGATTTGAAGTGCTGGAATCGATAGTTGCTCCTATAGTGTCTGCGCGGATTGCCGATGTTACTGCAGTATTAGGCGTTTTCATTTATCCTGGATCATTGATTTTGCAACTAAAAGCATTATTAGATATTGCTCAGCGCTCACATTCCGCCCGTTCGGTTGTGTTGTGGATTTTTACCTCTCTCCTGGTAATTCAAGGTCTATTGATTATCCCCAGCCTTTGGAGTTATGAGAGTGATTTACTCACCCTGTTCACTGCTGCTGAAAAGGATAAATTGAACGATGTTTTACTAACACTTAAAGATAAAAAAGAAATATCTGATATTGAAACACAAGGTAGACTGCTTGGTGCTACCGTTGTCGATTCCGAAGCAGGTCGAACTTATCTGTTTGGAAAAATTCCTTCTTTGAGGCCTGATGTTCAATATATTGGTAAAACGCAGATACGCTCGGGTGATCAAACAGACATCGTATGGCGCACCAGCAATTCTCTGGGAAACTTTATTATTGCGGCGCACCTGGATGCCAGTGGAATAAGGCATGAACTGAAAGAATATGCAATTAGACTGATATTGCTCGCTATTGTCGTGAGCATAGCCATGGCGATAGTTAGTTTATGGGTATCAGCACAATTTTTCTTCTTTCCACTGGAGAGTTTGACAGGCGTATTAAGGAAAAGCCGTCTAGACGGCGATGAGGATGTTAATAATCCTGATTCGATTAAAACCATATCCAATGAATTTTCAGGTTTGGTTGAAGAGTACAACCTGATGATTAGTGATCAGCGTGAAGCCGCTCGACAGGTAAAAGTCAAACAGCAGTATCTTGAATATACCGCACACCACGACCCTCTGACCCATCTACCAAATCGTCTTATGTTTGAGGAGCAACTCAGGCGAATGGTTGAAGATTCGATACAGAATGATCAACCTTTTGCTGTCTACCTTGTTGACATAGATAACTTCAAATTTTTTAATGATCAATACGGAAATGACGTGGGCGACAAGATGGTAAAAGAACTTGGCTCACGACTGTTGTCAACAGTTCGTGATATCGATACGGTTGCGCGCCTTGATGGAGATGAGTTTGTCGTATTGCAGAAACAGGTTTCAGGGCGTGATTCAACAAAAGATATGGCAAACCGCCTATTGAGTATTCTTTCTCAATCATTCGAATATAGAGGGTTTACACTTAAAACAACTGCATCCATTGGCGTTTCATTTTTCCCAGATGATGTACACATTAGCAAAGACGCGATTCCTGAATTTGAGGAAATTGTGAATAACGCATCAGTCGCACTGCAGGAAGCAAAGTCGAATGGTCGAGGTGGGTTCCAGATTTTCACTGAGACAATGCGTAAGCGCATTACCGAGCGGTTGACTTTGGAAGAAGATTTGAGAACAGGTTTGATCGAGAATCAGTTCGAAGTATATTACCAGCCGAAGGTTAATATGCAGACAGGTGTGGTGATTGGTTCGGAGGCGCTGGTACGTTGGCATCATCCAACACTTGGCAATATTCGACCAGATATATTTATTCCTGTTGCAGAAGAAAGTGGGACTATAATCCCTCTTGGTGAGTGGATACTGCGCACTGCATGTTGTGATTCACTTAAATTACAGGAAATGGGTCTGGGTAATTTGCAAGTTGCGGTGAATATTTCGGCGGTTCAATTTACCGGCGGTGATATCCTGCCTATGGTAAAAAAGGTGCTTGATGCGACAAAGTTTCCTGCCGAATTACTGGAACTGGAAATAACTGAAAGTGCGGTCATGCACGATCCAGAGGAAGTTATTCGAGCGCTTCATGATTTAAGCCGATATGGTATCAAGCTGGCGATTGACGATTTTGGTACAGGTTATTCCTCTCTGGCTTATCTGAAACGATTCCCCGTTGATACACTGAAAATTGATCGGGCATTTATCAAGGATATTTCAGTAGACAGTGACGATGTTGTTATCGTTGAGGCGGTGCTTGGATTAGGTAAGCATTTTGGCTTAAAGGTTGTAGCTGAAGGTGTGGAAGATAAAGCACAACTGGATTTTCTACGTGACCAGGGATGTGACATTGCGCAAGGTTATTACTTAAGTCCCCCGCTTGCTTTCAATCAATACACCGCCTGGTTGGAGACATGGAATTCCGAGAGAAAATATAGTGAGCAAATTGTAGAATCTGCTGGTAAAAGATCGTCTGTTGTAACGCTGCATAAACACCGAAAAACCAGTTAGTCTCGTCTAACAGCCTGCTAAGTAGAATTATTCCTGTTAAAACATCAAATCCATTAAGCCATAAATTTTTCTGATACCAGAATACGGTAACGTATGATCGCATGCGTGATTTTTCTCTGTTTTATTGGTGTGGTAAACTAGTACACTGCCCAGGTTATATTGTCGGATACAGCGAGTCAGAACCCCACTAGGTTATATTGTCGGATACAGCGAGTCAGAACCCCACTACGACTCCAGGGATGGAGGAGGTAGGATAAAGCAGGAGCCCGAGTCGTGGCGCAACTCGCGGGTAATGGTGTTCCCTTGGCAAGAGTTGGAACAACGTGGATGAGCGCTTTCTAATTCGCCCGAAGGGAGCTAAGCTAAAGAGCAAATACGGCGTTACAATGCTTGAAAAGGGCCAACCATTCTGCGCACTGTGCCTTGTCTTTGCTCGTTAGCTTAGCTCTGTATTCCACAATATAACCTGGGCAGTGTACTAGAGCCCATTTGGATTGATCTGTACCAGTCAAGTGATAAACAGATTTATTTTGTTGAAGTGCAAATCAGACTTTAAGAAAATTGCCACAACATAAACTATTGGAACCCCATATCTACCCGTTATCCTTGGGTGAATTAGAGCGGAGCTAGCGATGTCAACGTCAGAAATAATATTAAATTATCCACGTACGGCTGATGTGATTATGGCGCGGCCTCAACTCTCTAGTGAAGAATCCGGTAGATTGATCTCGGATATAAAGCGGCTTCTAAAAGAACAAGATGCTGTGTTGGTAGCGCACTACTACACAGACACAGAGTTGCAAAAAATAGCTGATGAGACAGGAGGTTGTGTTTCTGACTCTTTGGAAATGGCACGGTTTGGACATGAGCATACGGCTAAAACGCTGGTAGTTGCCGGGGTTCGATTTATGGGAGAGACAGCAAAAATCCTCAACCCGGACAAGCGTGTATTAATGCCTACTCTGGAAGCTACCTGCTCATTGGATGAGGGGTGCCCGATTGATGAATTTGATGCGTTTTGTAATCAACACCCAGACCGTACAGTGGTTGTATATGCCAATACCAGTGCTGCAGTAAAAGCACGTTCCGATTGGGTAGTTACATCAAGTATTGCTGTTAAATTGGCAACTTTTTTACATGAAAAAGGAGAGAAAATACTTTGGGCTCCAGATAAGTATCTGGGCGGATATGTACAACGTGAGACAGGAGCGGATATTTTGTTATGGCAAGGTGCCTGTATTGTTCATGAGGAGTTTAAGTCTTACGGGATGGAGAAATTGCTTAAGCAGTATCCAGGGGCAGGATTATTGGTACATCCCGAATCGAGTCAGGAAATGATTGAATTGGCCGATGCAGTCGGGTCCACCTCGCAACTTATCTTGGCGGCAAATTCATTGTCACATGATACATTTATCGTTGCCACTGATAATCAGATTTTCTATAAAATGCAGCAGGCAGCTCCTGACAAGACATTCATTGCGGCGCCAACAGGAGGTAAGGGCGCAACTTGCCGGAGTTGTGCACACTGTCCATGGATGGCTATGAATAGCCTACAGCGCCTGCGACAGACTCTCGAATCTGCTAATAATGAAAATGAGATTTATGTTGAAGAGGATATCCGTATAAAAGCGGTAAAGCCGTTGGATAGAATGCTTGCATTTAGTGAATCACTGGGCTGATAAAAGCCCTATATAACAAGTATGTAGCTACACCTGATGGTGTAGCTACGGCGACTCAGCAAACGTACGCATTGGCTGGTAATTTCTGCTGATCGAAAAGCTATCCTTAAGTCTTACAAGAATTTTTTTGCCATATCAATTGCACCGCTGAGACCACCAATCGAGTCTAGCAGGGAACCTCCGCTACTGGCTTTATCCACCATTTGTGGAACTGCATCTGCAAGTCCTTCAGAAGCCTGATCTTCACTTATATTAAGTTTAGAGGCGAATTCAGCAATCTTATCTCCACCGAAAAGATCTTTCACCTGATCGGTGGAAATAGATTCATTATCGCCATCTCCAAGCCATGAGCCGACCATGCCAGCAAGACCGCCATCCCCCATCTTTGATACGAGGCTACCAATATCAAGGCCGCCCTCAGAGCCGCCGAGTAAACCTGACAAAGCGCCTGCAATGCCATCTGGGTTGCCGTCACCGTCAGCATCGAGACCGAGTTTGCCTGCCAGCAATTTAGAGCCGATTTGCATTAAATCCATAATAATCCCACCTCTATAAGTAAATTAATATTTAGTTCTCATACACTATAACTAAATGCCAAGTGTTAGCGCAAAATGTTTTTCATGCTTGAAGGTAATATGGGGTCTTTACTTGTGGATTATTTCTAATTTTGATCTGGGCAAGAGGATTGTAACAATAATTTTCAAACTCCTGAGGATCTTGAATTATCTTGCCATCATTTTTCTATTGCCCGTGTGATCAGGTCTGGAATCGACTAAACTGAATAAACTGCCAACTGAGGGATGATGATGAGTGCTATGTGCAAATTTTTTTCGATGTTGTTACTGGCTGGTTTAGCGGCATGTAGCGGTAGCGGAGACATTGTCGATAAAATTCAACAATCCGCTGGTGTGTTGCTGGAAAAGCATGATCTCAATGGACTCACGACTGAAGAAATCACAGCAGGGTTAAAGCAGGCATTAAATAATGGAACAAATACAGTTGTCTCAAGATTAGGTAAAACAGGTGGATTCAGCGCTGACCCTGCTATTAAGATTCGCTTGCCAAGAGCTTTGTTGGAGGTTAAAAATGTAGCTGATAAGTTTGGTCTTGGAAGCCATTTCCTTGATCTTGAAAAGCGCCTGAACAGGGCCGCTGAAAAGGCGTCCCCGCTAGCTAAGAATCTATTTGTAAATGCCATTAAAGACATGAGCCTTGCAGATGCACGTGGTATTCTACAGGGGCCGGATAATGCGGCCACTCAATATTTTCAGGAAAAAACTTCGGCTAAATTAAAAAACAAAATGCAACCCATTGTTGCGGATTCTTTGGCGCAAGTAGGGGCGGTGCGCAGTTTTAATTCATTACTCGATGCCTATCATAAAATCCCTGGGGTACCCGGGATTAATGCAAACTTATCCCAGCATGTAGTAGCAGGTAGTGTTAAGGGGATATTCCACTATGTTGCTGAGGAAGAAAAAGCGATAAGGAAAGATCCGGTTAAAAGAACCAGCGAGCTTTTAAAACGGGTGTTTGCTTCTCAGTGATGTAGATTTTTGTGCTGAACGGATGATCGCTGCTAGCGAACTGGCGCCAATAGCGTTAAAATGCTCAGTTTTTATTAGATGAAATAATGTAAAAAATGATGACTCAAAACGCCTACTCTCTGGAGGAATTGCTAAGCTGCGGCAAAGGTGGAGTATTTGGCGAAGGTAATGCACGGTTGCCACTTCCCAATATGTTGATGATGGATCGTATTACCGAGATTTCGTCAATCGGTGGTGCTTCTGGAAAAGGATTTGTTCGCGCTGAGTTGGACATCACACCAGACTTATGGTTTTTCGCCTGTCATTTTGAGACAGATCCGGTAATGCCAGGTTGTTTAGGGCTAGATGCCATGTGGCAATTGGTTGGATTTTTCTTAGGCTGGAAAGGGAATCCAGGACGAGGCCGGGCATTAGGTAGTGGGGAGGTAAAATTTTTCGGACAGGTTTTACCAACCGCAAAACTGGTAACTTATGAGTTGGATTTAAAGAGGCTCATCGAACGAAGACTCGTTATGGGAATTGCGGACGGGCGGATGTTGGTCGATGGGCGGGAAATTTATACTGCTAAAAACTTACGCGTCGGCCTATTTACATCAACTGATGATTTCTAAGCTTAAAGCTTGAATGTCTGCGTTGAAAGCGAACAATAAATTGATTTAAGTAAAAATTAAACCAACACTAAATGGATGTACCGTCAGTGAGCGGTGGATGGAAGCGCTGGGTGTGTGATAAAAGCTTTAATATTGCATGCGTATTAAATGCCTGTGTAAACTGTATTCAACATATGTCGAATTTTATCCTGGCATAAATTCAATCTGAGGAAATAAATAATGCGAAGAGTTGTAGTGACCGGAATTGGCGTTGTTTCCTGTCTGGGGAATGACTCAGATACTGTCACCCAATCCCTACGCAACGGTACATCAGGTATCGCTTTTCGAGAGCAGTACGCCGAATACGGAATGCGAAGTCAGGTGGGCGCATCTCCCGACATTGACCTTAAGGAACATATAGATCGAAAAAAATTGCGATTTATGGGTGCTGCATCGGCCTATGCCTACATAGCAATGGAGCAGGCGATTGCTGATGCAAGGCTTGGTGCAAATGACGTATCAAATATTCGAACAGGAATTATTGCCGGATCGGGCGGCGCCTCATCATCAAGCCAGGTGGAGGCCGCTGATATATTGCGCGCGAAAGGTATTCGTCGTGTAGGTCCTTATCGAGTGACCCAAACGATGGCAAGCACTGTGTCAGCATGTTTAGCGACACCGTTTAAAATAAAAGGTGTCAATTACTCAATTTCTTCTGCTTGTTCCACTAGCGCTCATGCAATTGGTAATGCAATGGAGCAGATACAGTTGGGAAAGCAGGATATAGTTTTTGCTGGTGGTGGTGAGGAGGAGCATTGGACTTTAAGCTGCCTGTTTGATGCAATGGGAACTTTATCCAAAAAATACAATGAGACACCGACCAAGGCTTCACGTGCTTATGATCAGGCAAGGGATGGCTTTGTCATCGCGGGTGGTGGAGGTATGCTGGTCATTGAAGCGCTGGAACACGCTATTGCCCGTGATGCAAAAATATACGCCGAACTTGTTGGTTACGGAGCCACGTCAGATGGTTACGACATGGTAGCACCTTCGGGTGAGGGGGCAGAGCGTTGCATGAAACAAGCGCTTTCAACGGTTGATGGCACAATTGATTATATAAACGCCCACGGAACCAGTACGCCAGTTGGTGATATTGCAGAGATAAAAGCCGTGAAAAAGGTTTTTGAATCAAATGTTCCGGTAATAACATCGACTAAATCTCTGACCGGCCATTCGTTGGGTGCGGCGGGTGTGCAGGAAGCCATTTACAGCTTGCTAATGCAGCAAGAGGATTTTATCGCCGCTTCTGCAAATATAGAAACGCTGGATGCTGAGGCGCATGGATTGCCAATCGCCAGGGCTTTGATCGAAAATGCGGGCTTGGTGCGGGTTATGTCTAACAGTTTTGGGTTCGGAGGGACTAACGCGTGCCTGGTTTTTCAGCGATTACAAGATTAGGTGTCAGATTTTAAGCCAAGCTTTATATTCTTGAATCATTTACCATTGCAAGCATGGTTCATCAAGGGCGGCACGTTGCTCGCGTAGCGCGAGAATGTGATCGTCCCAGTATCGGGTGCTACCAAACCATGGGAAGGCCAATTTAAACGCCGGATCATTCCATCGTTTTGCCAGCCAGGCCGTGTAACTGATTTGGCGTAAGGCGCGTAGCGGTTCAGTCAGCATCAGCTCACGTTTGTTAAAAGCACGAAACTGTTCATAGCCTGTTAAAAGATCGCCGAGTCTTGCCATTTGGTAATTCCTATCCCCCGAAAGAAACATCCATAGATCCTGGATTGCAGGTCCTTGGCTGCAATCGTCGAGATCAACAATATGTGGTGTTTTATTGCGCCATAATATGTTTCCAGGATGAAGATCAGCATGAATTCTGAGTTTTTGTATTGCTCCAGCTTGGTTAAAACGATCCTGAATGGTGCTTAAAAGGTCGTTAGTGATTGCACGGTAACTAGGTAGAACTTCTGCCGGAATGTGTTCATTTTCTAGCAAAAATTGAACGCTCTGCACGCCCAGACGATCTGGTGAAATGTGTAGTCTGCTGGAAAAGGATTGGGTTTCTCCAACCAAATGTAAACGGGCGATAAAACGACCCATTTGTTCAAGCTGTTTGGAATTATCCAGTTCGGGTGCACGACCTCCACGTAATGGATAAATTGAAAACCGGAAAGGCCCATATTTATGGAGCGTAATTTTGTTGTCATCGATTATTGGTGCTACAACAGGTAACTCCTTGTCCGCGAGTTCAATACTGAAGGAATGGTCTTCGAGTATTTGCTCATCGCTCCATCGCCCCGGGCGATAAAATTTTGTTATAACAGATTCCTGATTTTCAATGCCAATACGGTATACACGATTTTCATAGCTGTTTAGCGCAAGCGTTCGACCATCACATTGACGTCCAGTGGATTCAATAGCGTCTAGGATGGAGTCAGGATTCAGATTCTCAAAGGCGGGATTTGAAATTTTGTGCACTTGATAATTCCTGTATACTTAGACGAAATGCATCGAATTGTTCTAAAATTGCAGAATATTTGGACAAACTGCTTCTAATCGACCACAATATACGCATTGCTGGTCTAAGGTGTCTTTCGATCTGAAAATCAGAGTGTCCTTAGGACGACGTATACGATTAAAGGTGAATTAATTTGAAGAGTTAGATTTTTGCCCATGTGACTAACAGTCATTTTGCGTCGGCATTTTAATGTTAATACGGATATTTGAATTTTTAATAAGAATTAATTCTAACAGAATTTTCAAGAGCGGCAGTTATAAATAGTGGATGGCGAGACAGTTTATACTTCCAGGGTTGTCAGATCACGAAGAAAAATAGGTAACATATATATTTTGTCATTCGAAGCAGGTGGTATGGCCGTGTTAACCAGAATGATTTTAAAAACAGGCAAGAATTGAGTGATTGATAAGATATTCAGATATAGCCAGAGCATCTATTTGCATGTCATTGTCAATAGCCTCAGCAAGTGTTCGTTATCTGCTCGATCTGATTCGTCTTGCGGTTAATCGAAAATGTAGGCTACGTTTTTTGTTCGGTTGATCAGTTATAACACTCCATGAGCAATATTACTGCAGTACTGGTTACACTTTCGATGGACTTGTTGTAGGCAATCTACAGTCCATTTGCAATTGCTGACTATCGGGAAACCGGATTTCCTGATATACGTAGCGAATAGTAATTGGTTATCTTGATGCGCCACACAGATTTTTTATGAATACGTACTAAAGCCGATAAGGTTTTTTTGGACGTACTTATATATGCCTGCGAATTGAGCAGCGCAGAAAAAAGCTCGACATTTTTATTGCTGGGTACACTGTGCGCTGTTTGGCAGGAACCTGGTTTTAAAGTATTTCCCATGTCGTTTGTGCGGCCATTATTTTAGATTAAATTCTTGGATACACCATGGATATTAGAAAAGTTAAAAAATTGATTGAATTGCTGGAAGAATCTGCAATTTCCGAAATTGAAATCAAGGAAGGTGACAACTGTGTACGAATAAGCCGAAGCTCTGGTGTGGCGCCACTTGTCATGACAGGGGTTCCTGTCACCCCCTCACAAATTGATAATACAGTTGCGGCTCCAATTCCGGAACCTGAAAAATCCGATGATATTGGGGGTACAGCTGTAGAATCACCTATGGTTGGTACATTCTATCGCTCCTCATCTCCAGGGGCCAAGCCATTTGTTGAAGTTGGGCAAGAGGTTAGGCTTGGGGATACAATATGTATTATTGAGGCAATGAAGATACTTAATCCAATTGAATCAGAAGTGTCTGGCACTGTCCGTTCCATACTTGTGGAAAATGGGCAGCCGGTTGAATACGGTGAACCTTTGATTGTAATAGAACAATAGTCTCAATTGGAAGTATTTATGTTGGAAAAAGTGTTGATTGCAAATCGGGGGGAGATTGCGCTAAGAGTGGTGCGCTGCTGTCGGGATCTGGGAATAAAAACTGTGGCTGTTTATTCAACGGCAGATAGGGAATTAAAGCATGTCAGGCTTGCAGATGAAGCGGTATGTATTGGGCCGCCACAATCAGTAGACAGCTATCTGAATACACCGGCTATTATTAGTGCTGCAGAAATAACCAGTTCCGATGCTATTCATCCGGGTTATGGATTTCTCTCTGAGAATGCTGATTTTGCCGAACGTGTGGAGTCAAGTGGATTTAAATTTATCGGTCCTACACCCAATGTTATTCGTATTATGGGTGACAAAGTGAGCGCAATAAAGGCGATGCGTGCTGCGGGTGTGCCTTGTGTACCAGGGTCAGATGGTGCTTTGGGAGTGGATGAAAAACTCAATTATGATATTGCCGAAGACATTGGCTATCCAGTAATAATTAAAGCGGCTGGAGGGGGTGGTGGACGTGGAATGAAGGTGGTTTATCAGAAAGACGATCTGATTCAATCGATAGAACTTACCAAAGCTGAGGCTGGTGCGGCATTTGGAAACTCTACGGTGTACATGGAAAAATATCTTGAAAGGCCTCGGCATGTTGAGTTTCAGGTATTAGCTGATGAAAAAGGAAACGCGGTACATTTGGGCGAGCGTGATTGTTCTTTACAACGTCGAAATCAGAAAGTCATTGAAGAAGCGCCTGCACCTGGAATTGGTGAAGAATTAAGAAATATTATTGGCGAGAGGTGTGTTGACGCTTGTAAACGGATTTCTTACCGTGGAGCAGGTACTTTTGAGTTTCTTTATGAAAATGGAGAATTTTATTTTATAGAAATGAATACGCGTATACAGGTGGAGCACCCTGTTACTGAAATGATTACGGGCATTGACATTATTAAAGCCCAGTTGACGGTAGCATCTGGTTTGGCTCTGCCGTTTCGGCAGCAGGACATTAACATAAAAGGGCATGCATTCGAATGTCGTATTAATGCTGAAGATGCCAAAGACTTTACCCCGAGTCCTGGCAAAATTATACAGTATCATCCCCCTGGTGGTCTTGGTGTTCGTGTTGACTCTCATGTTTATAACGGTTACACAGTACCGCCTTACTATGACTCAATGATCGGCAAGTTAATTGTGTATGGTAATACGAGAAAATCCGCAGCGGCGAGAATGAGAGGCGCACTTAGTGAGATTTTTATTGACGGAATTAAAACCAATATACCATTACATCGAGAGTTATTTGAGGACGAGAACTTTATGACTGGTGGTGTTGATATTCATTACCTGGAAAAGAAACTCGGAATGTGATTGTCAATGGCAATTCGTACTGGAACAGCCTGGCCAGAAATTTCCTTAACTGTAAATATTCAGCAAGCGCAGAAAGTTGAGCGGGCGTTGTTGAAGCTTGGCGCTTTATCCATTACCTACCTGGATAAAGGAGATCGACCCGTTTTAGAACCTGCGCCGGGCGAGGTGCGATTATGGGACAAAATGCGATTACTTGCTTTATTCGCTCAGAATAGGGATGAACAAGAGTTGACCGATTCCGTGTGTAAGGCATTAGGTGTTAGTAAATTACCTGAGAATGCCTTTAAGAAAGTGCCAGATCAGCAATGGGAAAAGGTATGGATGGATCAATTCCAGCCAATGAGATTTGGTCAACGGCTCTGGATCTGCCCTACTCATGAGAAGCCCGTTGATGACACAGCGATTAATTTGTGGCTTGATCCTGGCCTCGCTTTTGGTACAGGTACACATGCGACAACTGCATTGTGCTTGGAATGGTTAGAGTCAGCGCAAATCACCGGCAAGTCAATGATTGATTTCGGTTGTGGTTCTGGAGTGCTATCTATAGCGGCCCTCTTGCTGGGGGCCAATAAGATTTACGCCACTGATATAGATCCTCAAGCTATGCTTGCAAGCGAAGAAAATGCGAGATTAAATAAGGTGTTAGGTCAATTACATCTGGTATCGCAAGAGGAATTGGTTGATAATCAGTGTGAGATACTCGTAGCAAATATATTATTTCAGCCGATTATTGATTTAAAGGAAGTTTTTACCGGGCTGGTTATTGGTACAGGCACAATAGTGTTGTCGGGGATATTGGAAGAACAAGTGCCTGCATTGATAAATCGGTATAAGGAGTCATTTAAGTTTCTTGATATATCGGTACGCGACGGATGGGCGAGGGTGTCTGGTATTCGCATACCATAAGGTTTTACAATTGGTTTTAAAATCATGTGTAAATTTTCAATAAGGCAGCAGCATGATTAAGGCACTATTCGATAGGTTAGCTTTTCTTTACGCATTCTGCGCCTGCGCAAAGAAGTTTTTGTATTTTTGAAGTTCCTCAGGCGCTACAATTAGATTCGATTGTCGTATCAAATTCTATTAAAGAGGCTTGGAATACTTTAACTTTGAACGTTTCTTTATTCATATTGTGATCGCACAAAGCACTGATTTTTAATGAATTATAAAATTAAAATCAATGATTTAAAGGATAAAGGAGATTTCTTATAGAGTCAGAAAACTGGCGTGGGCAACTGCAATCATTGCATTGTCTGGACTGGATGTTGGCCTTTAAAGTACTTAAAATCTATTTACGGTAGTCCTCCACTAAATATGGAAACACTAGAGTCACCCACTGAAATACAAACCCGTTGCCCGACTTGTCAAACGGTATTTGAAATTAGTAATGATATTACTAATTCAGATGATCCGAGAGTACGTTGTGGGGAATGCTACTCAATCTTTAATTCACGTGACCATACAATTATATCGTCACTGCCTGATGATTTATTAGTAGATGTAGCCGGCTCCTCTGATGAATTTGATCATGCTGAAATAGATCAACCTTCCACACCCGATTTAGAAGAAACCATCGTTTTTGAGCCAGAAAATCAAGATTTGAACAATGCCCAGGCTTTTGACGATATTGATCTGTTTTCCGAAAACGCTGACTTACCCGAATTAGGCTATTTTGATGATGGGGAGGAGATACCTGAACTGGATTTTGATTCTATAGATCCAGAGAATGATCAATTTGATGGCACCTTGTTTGATGATGTAAACCTGGACTACGAAGAAACCGAATTGCTCACACAAGAACAGGATTGGGCAGAGCCATTCACTTCGAAAGATAAAAACGCATCAGTAAGTACACCGACGTTTAGCAATGCTGAGTCAGTCGAAGATCCGCTTGATTCAGTTGTTTATTCCAGTTCTGATACCAAAAGGAATAAATCTGGCTTTTGGTTTAGAAGAAGTATGATGGTATTGATATTGGCGATTGGGTTAGGAGGGCTATTTGTTTATTCAAACCGGGTTAAATTTCAAAAATCACCTTTAACGACTCCACTTGTGCGCTGGGTGTGTGCGATTGCTGATTGTGAGGTCAGTAATCCAGCAAGTTTCGATGATTTGCATGTTTTAAGGCGTGACGTATATTCACACCCAAAAGTTCAGAATGCGCTGATTATCAACATTGTATTTCGCAATGAAGCCACAGTTAGTCAGCCTTATCCGACACTTGCTATCACTATGTCAGATATGAATGGTGAAATTGTCGCGCAAAGGGATTTTTTACCGTTCGAGTATTTAAAGATTGATAAACTCGATGTACCGTCTGTCATTGATTCTGAACAAACAGTCGAAATAAGCCTGGAGGTAAGCGATCCTGGTGATAGTGCAAAATCTTTTGAATTGGACTTCAAGCAATAATTGACCTTCTGGTGGCTTGACTTTTAAGCAGTTTAGGTCAGCCTCGACTTCAATATATCTCTTCACTTATTACTTTCGGGTAGAGTAATAGCCTTTATAGTCAGGTTAAAACTCTGTATTATTACTTCACTCCAGAACTTCTCACATATGCAAATTGGTCCATTTCAACTGACAACACCAGTAATGCTTGCGCCGATGGCAGGTATAACAGATAGCATATTTCGATCAATATGTGGTGATTTAGGAGCTGGGTTGACGGTATCAGAAATGGTCTCAGCAGATACCACACTGTATGCAAAAAAAAAATCATTGACTCGTTTATCGTCACTTAACGAAGGGCGGCAACCTCGTTCGGTGCAAATAGTGGGCGCAGATCCGTACAAGATGGCAGAAGCCGCTGCTTTTAATGTTAAAGCCGGCGCAGATTTAATAGATATCAATATGGGATGCCCGGCAAAGAAAATTTGTAAAAAGCTTGCCGGCTCAGCCTTACTTGCTGATCCCAAGTTGGTGAGATTGATTCTGCGACGGGTGGTTAAGGCTGTTAACGTCCCGGTTACTTTGAAAATTCGAACTGGAACCGATCAACTTAATCGTAACGGCGTGGAAATCTCTTTATTAGCTCAACAGGAAGGCATACAAGCGGTTGCCATTCATGGGCGGACACGGGCTGATAGATTTCTTGGCATAGCTGAATATGCCACTATCAAAGAAATAAAAGAATCTGTAACGATCCCTGTCATTGCGAATGGAGATATTCGCTCAGGCATGGACGCTCAGAAAGTTTTGAATTACACAGCTGCGGATGCCGTAATGGTAGGCCGGGCATCACGGGGAAATCCGTGGATTTTTAAGGAGGTAGTGCAGTATCTTCATAATGGTCATGCATTGAAGCCACCTGATTCACTGGAGATATATAATACACTGCGGCGCCATTTGACCGGGCTTTATGGCCTCTATGGAGAGAATAGGGGCGTTCGGGTAGCGCGAAAACATATATCCTGGTATTGCGGGGAAAAACCGGGTTCTGCGGTTTTTCGAAAGCAAGTTAATCAGGTCGAAACGGTAGTAGAACAATTAAAACTGGTTGATCGGTTTTTTGAGTATCCTGACTACACTGGAGAACTCTGCCGAATCAGGTAACTCCCGGGTAAATACTGCATGAATGCGAATAGAGAGTTTTTAATTATCAGCGATATCGAGCCAGATCAGACAAAAATAGAACAGTGTATCAGCGAGGCACTGGATACGTATTTTGATACACTGGATGGTCAGGAACCAAGTGACTTGCACAAGCTGGTTATGGCAGAAGTGGAAGAAACACTGATTCGGTATGTAATGACACATTGTCATGAAAATCAATGCCGAGTGTCCAGGTATCTTGGCATTAATCGCGGTACGTTGCGTAAACGGCTCAAGGAATATGATATTTAGTTCCCGCTGGATAAAATGACAGTCACTTTGACTGGCTGCCTGTATTTCCAGCGACAATGGCTCGTATTTTATGGTGTGTAAAATTTATTTTTAACCCGATGGATAAGTGATTTCGTGATGTGATGGAATTGCCATAAAATAAATTTCTGCGAGCTGCTTAGCAAGAACACAATAATCCCGTTGTTTGAATTATATTCCCCAACTTACAGTGAAAGTTTTCATGCCTGATATAAAACCCATACGTCGTGTATTGATGAGTGTTTCCAATAAAAAAGGGCTTTTAGAGTTTGCCCAAGCCTTGTTTACACAGGGTGTGGAAATATTATCTACGGGCGGGACTGCGGCCTTGTTGTTGGCGCATCACATTAAAGTTACAGAAGTCTCAGAACATACGGGATTTCCAGAGATGATGGATGGTCGAGTCAAAACACTACACCCCATGATTCACGGTGGCATCCTTGGTCGAAGGGGCATTGACGACGCAGTTATGAATAAACATCATATTGATCCAATTGATATGGTAGTGGTAAATCTGTACCCCTTTAAAGAAACCGTTGCTAATCCCGATTGTACGCTGGAAGACGCCATAGAAAACATTGATATTGGTGGTCCGACCATGGTCAGAGCCGCTGCAAAAAATCATCAGGATGTGGTCATAATAACCGATCCGGCTGACTATACCGATATTTTGCAATGCATCGATAAAGACAATGGATTAACCTACGCGAAACGCTTTGATTTAGCCGTAAAAGCGTTTGAGCATACAGCAAGATATGATGGAATGATTGCGAATTTCCTTGGAAGCAGGCTGGAGAAGGATGAGGGGAATAGTTTTCCGCGTACCCTGAACTTACAGTTTGAAAAAGTACAAGCTATGCGTTATGGCGAGAACCCACACCAGCGGGCAGCCTTTTACAAGGAATCTGATGATGTGGAGAGCTCAGTGTCAAACGCTGTACAGATACAGGGCAAGGCGCTCTCCTATAACAATGTAGCTGATACCGATGCGGCGTTAGAATGCGTAAAGCAGTTTCGTGAACCGGCTTGTGTTATCGTCAAACATGCCAACCCATGTGGGATAGCTGTTGCCCAGGATATCGGTCAAGCTTATGAGCAGGCATATCTAACTGATCCAACCTCAGCGTTTGGCGGTATTATCGCATTTAATCGCATACTTGATGCTGAAACGGCAAAGGCAATTTTGCAACGGCAGTTTGTCGAGGTCATTATTGCACCACAAATCAGTGAGCCAGCAAAGGTGCTTGCTCAAGCGAAGAAAAATGTGAGAATTCTGGAAAGTGGTGGCTGGCCGGATAAACACCCCCCGGCAATGCATTATAGTCGGGTCAACGGCGGGTTGCTGGTGCAGGAGCGTGATCTGGGTATGGTGAATGAAACCGATTTGAAGTTAGTAAGCAAAAAAATACCGTCACCGGCGCAAATGCAAGATTTACTATTTGCCTGGAAAGTAGCCAAATTCGTTAAATCCAATGCTATCGTATATTGCCAAGATCTGCATACAATAGGTGTGGGGGCTGGTCAGATGAGTCGGGTTTATTCGGCAAAAGTTGCAGGGATTAAAGCCGCTGATGAAGGCCTGCAAGTGCGGGGTTCAGTGATGGCTTCTGATGCATTTTTTCCTTTTCGAGATGGTATAGATAGCGCTGCAGAAGCAGGAATATCTGCGATTATTCAGCCCGGAGGATCTATGCGCGATGATGAAGTAATTGCTGCAGTGGATGAACATAATTTAGCAATGGTTTTTACGGGAATGCGACATTTTAGACATTGAATTTAAAGATCATTTAACTCGACTTGATCGCCCGGTTTGATGCCATGTTTTTTAAACCATCCCTGATTAATTTCAAGCGCGTACTTAACTGGCTGAGATGATGAGTAGGCTTTTTTTTGCAGAGCCTGCATCTGAATAATTTCCAGAATTGTTCCAGATTCATCAATAAAAGCAATTGCTAATGGAATCGTTGTCTCCCTCATAGTAAAGTGGAGTATTCGACTGCGATTATATACAAATAGCATTCCGCCATTTTTTGCAAGAAAGCTCCTATGTGATAGTCCGGTTATCTTTTTAATGTAGGTGTCAGCAATTTCCACCTGAATAAATGTATTGTCAATACGGATAGTTTTTGTTGCAAAGTCTGGCTGTGTGGAATGAGCGGTGTTGTTGAGTGTGCACGTAACTGTTGTCAGGATAAGTATCAATAGTAGAACTTTTAACTTATGCACGTGACTTGTATTGCTGTAGTTGTAACATTATCTTTGCTGTCTCAGGGCGCACACCCTCCCAGAGGAAAAATGATTCTGCTGCCTGTTCCACTAACATGCCTAATCCATCAATAGTTTTTTCAAGGCCCAGACGCTTACCCCAGCTTAAAAAGGCAGTTGGTTCCTGAGCGTACATTAGATCATATAGTACAGTATCTGAGGCTAAACACATTTCCGGGATGGCGGGCATCATATTGTCAAGACTGGTGCTTGTTGCATTGATTATCAGGTCAAACGTGTGTGCCTCAAGATCCTGATAAGACTGGCTGTAGACAGGTGCTGTGGCATTAAATTTTTTAGCCAATCGTTCAGCTTTTGTCAGTGTACGATTACTTATTACAATTTTGTCAGGCTTTTGGTCCAATAATGGCTTGAGTATGCCGCGAGCAGCGCCACCAGCACCAGCGATGAGTATTCGGCTATTCTTTAGTTTTATCTGATGGTTATGACAAAGGTCAGTTACCAGGCCTTGTCCATCTGTATTGTCACCTGTCAGAGTAAGATTCTCTGTACAGATTAATGTGTTGACCGCCTGAGCCATGGTTGCGCGATCACTTACGTTGTGGCAGAGCTTCCAGGCTTCCTCTTTAAAGGGGACAGTCACATTACACCCACTCATTCCAGCGGTGATCAGTGTGTGGATTTGCTCGGCAAAGTGAGAACGCTTGACGCAGATCTTTTCATAGCTGATCGACCGCCCTGTTTGTTCAGCGAATAAGGTATGTATTTGCGGGGATTTACTGTGTTCTATCGGGTTCCCCAGGACATAGTATTTATTCACTCGATGGCGTCTCTCTTAATCTAAAATAATATCTTTATCAGCAATACCTGCAGACATTAAATAATAACGAATTTCATCGACTCGACGGCTATTTAGGGTACCTACTTTAGTATTGGCTGCGTTTTTGATATTGACTTGAACCTCACACTCCCGATTGTAGCTGGCAACTTCATCGAGTTTACTTAAGCTATCGGCGATAATTGCAGCAGTGGAATCTCTGAACCTGATTAGAACGCCTGGCTGTTTCGGCATATCTTTTTGTGTGCATTGAGCAAATTTTGCTTTAAATAAAATAATATATTCCCGATTAATATTATCGGCTTTGTTTTCTCCCTCCGCTTGAGTTTGCTCTGCGATTTGTGAATCAGAATAGCCAGACTCGCCGCTACTACCGGATGAAGATTTAGGTGTTAAATTGTTACTAGAGGCTGCCTCATTTTGCTGCAATTGAAATCGTCCCAATGGATTGTCATCCTTAAATTTCTCCCACTCATTCTGCTCTGATTGTGATTTGACCTCAACATCCTGCAAACTTGCTGATACCCCGGCCTCTTCTTGTATCAATGACTTAGCATATACCAATGCCTCCGCACTGGGCGCTGAACCCGTTACAATGACTTGATCACCATCGACTTCAATCTTCGCCCAATGCACGCCATTCCTATGCATGGTTTGATTCAGCGAATCGGCTAAATTATTGTAAGCATATGGAATTGGGCTTCTAAATACCATATAGGTGCCTGCAAATGCGATGAGAAATAAAACGATGCCAGCTGCTAAGGTTTGGAATTTGTTCATAAAAGGGGTTTTACTAATGTGATGTAAACTATAAAAAGCTAAAACCAGTATTCTACGATGAACACTATACGTTCTTCCAGTCTGGAAGCCGAGTTCGTGGTTAAAAGGTTGTAGGTGGAGAACTTTATATTAAATCCGAACTTTTTGCGCCTGATCCGCCAGCATTAAGAGTTTTTTTTCTTCTCCACCAGCGTTAATATTATACATAGCTCATAAATGGCGGAATCTACTGAACGTGAACAAACAATCAATTATGTCGAATTTTCCATCCATCCGTATGCGACGAATGAGGGCGGATGAATTTAGTCGGCGCCTAATGCGTGAGAACTGTATTACTACCGACGATTTAATTTATCCTATGTTTGTTATAGAAGGAAATGGTCAACGTGAAGCGGTGGTGTCCATGCCGGGGGTAGAGCGAGTCAGTATTGACGAGTTGATGCGTGAAGCCGAAGAAGTATGCAGGCTTGGAATACCGGCATTAGCACTTTTCCCGGTTACTCCTGATGCAGTCAAAACAGAAAACGCTGAACAGGCATGGGACCCAGACGGGTTGGCACAACGTGCAGTCAGGGCGCTGAAAAAAAATTATCCCGAACTTGGTGTGATTACTGATGTTGCTCTGGATCCGTTTACATCGCATGGGCAAGACGGCCTGATGGATACGGCAGGCTATATAGTGAATGATGAGACTGTGCAAGCATTGGTAAAGCAGGCCCTTTCACACGCAGAAGCGGGAGCAGACATTGTTGCTCCTTCAGATATGATGGACGGACGAATTTCGAGCATTCGACAGGCTTTGGAAAGCAAAGGATTTTCCAATACAAAGATCATGGCTTATTCTGCCAAGTACGCGTCAAGTTACTATGGACCCTTCAGGGATGCCGTTGGCTCCGCAGGAAATCTGGGCGGCAGTGACAAGTACAGTTATCAAATGGACCCGGCAAATTCTGATGAAGCACTGCGAGAGGTTGCTCTTGATATACAGGAAGGTGCAGATATGGTTATGGTAAAACCGGGTATGCCCTATCTTGATATTATCAATCAGGTAAAAAGAACCTTTGCTGTCCCAACCTTTGCCTATCAGGTGAGCGGGGAGTACGCAATGCTCAAGGCGGCTTCCTTAAATGGCTGGTTAGACGAGAAAGCGGTCGTTATGGAGTCTATGACTGCATTTAAAAGGGCGGGTGCAGATGGCATTTTGACATACTTCTCACGACACGTTGCGAAGTGGTTAAAGGAGTGTAATGGCTGAGCGGAACAAACGCAGTTGAAGTTTGTATTTAGCAACGGAGATCTGTAAAAGAAATATATATTCATTTTTTTATATATTATATAAATATCAATGATATAAGCTGAATTTTTTAGAGCGGTAAAGTTGTTTTTGGCATCTGGATTGATTGGTACTGAATCTGCATAATGTAGAAACATCAAACCCGGATGATAGATTGCTGCAACCCATATGTACAAATGTACAATTAATACTAAAAGCCAAATTACTTTTCTCCTGCTGTTAACGCTTTCTTGCAAGTCGGTTTTTGCATTGAATATAGGTTGGTATCTTGGCGCGGGTTACGGTGTTAGCCGTCTCGATCCTAAAATCCCTTTCAATATTCTGTCAGTTAGCAAGGCACAGTCCAACCTAACGAAGTTGGTTATGGGATACGATCTAAACCAAATTACGAGTGTTGAAACTGCGATAAGTGATCTGGGGCAGGCAAAATTAGAAAATAACGATGTTGTCGACTATGCATCTGCCGATGTTGTCGGAATTTTTCGCTTGTACGATCACCGCGAGCGTAATACGCGCTCGATTTGGGATTTTAATCTTTTTGCAAAGCTGGGCTTAGGGTACTTGAAGCTGGAGAGTGACACATCGTTAGAGAGTGGCTCGCGCATTCATATGCTTGCAGGCATAGGTGCTGAAATAGAGTTGTTTTCAGGATTCGCCTTGCGCACTGATCTGGAATTTATCGATAGTGATGCCGCCGCCGCTAGTATTTCATTAGTAAAGCGATTCCGTTATTCACAAGAACGCACGCCTATTGTCAGGCCGACAACACCGACTGCAGAGGTTCCAGCAACATTGTCTCAGAATGTAACTGAGCAGTCCGATTCCGCCAGTGAAGTGCCTGTGAGGGCAGTAGATCCGCCGGTTGAAGCACCCGTTAAAGAAATAACACCGATCAAAAAAACTGGTAAGGCAGAGGATATTGACAAAGATAAGGATGGTGTTGCTGATCATATAGATCAATGTGAGAATTCCCGGAGTCATTATCCAGTTCGAGCTGATGGCTGCACACTGTTGGACGGTGTCATACGTGATTTGCAATTTGCAAAATATTCTTCAGAGTTAACCGCTCAGGGGGAAAGTATATTGCATGGACTGGCAAAAATATTTAAGCAGTACCCATTGGCGAAATTTCAAATGTCATCCCATACCGCAAATGATAGAACCGACACTGAACAGATTGATCTGACCCGAAACCGCTTACGTAGCATTGCACTTTATTTGCGCAAGCTTAATGTAATCGAAGGCCAGATTAAATTCATGGCGTTTGGGGCTACGGTTAAGAATTTTCGTGTAAAACAACCGGATCGGATCGAAATAAAAGAGCTGCCTTGAATGAATTGCTTCTGTCAGGACAGGTTTTATCTCCTGGCAGTGCTCGCAGGGCCAATGGTTTGGTTAGGCTTGTATTTATCAGGTATGCCCATAAACACTGAATTTCGCTTGGGTGTTTTGCATTATGTTGCTGTAATTGTTATATACCCGTTTTTTGAAGAATTGTTATTTCGTGGCATTTTGCAACCTATTCTGCAAGAAAATAAGGTATTGGTGAAAAAATTTTACTTTGTCACCTGGGCAAATATCATTACAAGTGCAGTTTTTTGTTTTTTTCATCTACTCAATCACCCTCTATTTTGGGCTATATCCGTATTCTTTCCTTCACTGGTTTTTGGCTGGTCTATGGATAGATATAAAACACTTGCAGCACCACTATTTCTGCATGGTTTTTATAATGCGGGTTATTTCCTCCTGTTTGCCTGACACTAGCCTGAAGTCATTGTGCATTTTTCAATCACAGTAGATGCCTGTTGCAAAAATTCCTCAGACCACCTCTCGGCACTGTCAGGGTCAAGGTGGGAGTCATCAACCGTCAATAAACCATTAGGAAAAGGAAAGATGCCTGGAACCTCAAGTCTGCTCGATAATGCCTTGGCAAATGCAAGTGGTGTACTGGTTCTGGGTGTTACTGTGAGTATTAAGCACTCAGAATCTATCTTAAAGGACTCGATGAAGTGAGTTGCAATAATAACCGCTTTGTCAATATCTTCTGCAGATGTAAAGATGTTATCTTTGGCCACAGGAATTTTTTTATTTTTGCGGAAATACTTAACATTCCAGTGTCCATTTGAGCGGTTTCGGAAAAGAGTTTCCTCTTTTCCAGAGCATAAAAGTTTGTGTATTAATGATGTAGAATGATTGTTGCATATGGCCCGTTGTTTTTTCTGCAGCCAACCTTTAACGTTGTATTCCCAGTGACTGCGTTGAGACTCATCCAGCATATTTAAGTTGGTTTGACTAATGTAATCTGTAAAGAAAGGATCCGTGTTAACGATTAGAACCTGCGGTTGTAGGTTAAATTTTTCTGCCATTTTCTCCGGCACGTAATTTTGTGATCCCATGCCAAACCCGAACACATAATGACTTAATTTGTGATCTTTAAAATAGCGGCTGACAGCATCTGTTGAAAATGCATATTGGGCCCGGCTGTTGCCTAAAAACAGCACTTTGGCATTCTTAACGTTTTCGATAAGCCCTGGTTCCAACTGGTGCCAGAAAGCCCGATGTTCGTAATCTCCGTAGCGGTTGGAATGACAATAGGATAAAAAGCTGTTATGTCTGTAACCCTCGGATACACAACTGCCAATCCAGGGGAAAATATCAGCGCGTTTCCAGGTGAACACAGTTAATGAAAATAATATAAAGCTGAGTAAAAAATACTTTAAGAAAATTTTTCCATTATCCGTTGAGTGATTATTTAATTTACTCATTAATGGCAGACACTACGCTAAAAATTAAAATACAGAAACTGAGAGGTCTGCGACGTGCCAAAAATACTGTAAGCCGCTATGAGGGCCGTGATCAAAGCCCAGCCCTTGTTTAACTTCCACTCTAAAATTGATGATTTTAGTGGCTGTATCTGACCGTTAAAAGATTCAAGTGCAGGTTTAAAACGATGTAAGAATTGCTGTGTGTTGGGGGCAAACCAAACCCATAATAATAAGGGGATCATCGATCCGAGCGCACGCACAGGGCCGACTGATGTGTTTACGGATAAGGCCCCTGTCAAGCTTGCAATATCGTGTAATGGCGCAAAAATAGGCCCGACTGCTAACAGAGGCTCGAATCTAAAATTATAAGCCTGTAGCCAATTACCCACTCCATTGTATTGAGTTTGCCATTCGACAGGTAAAATAAACCCATTGAGACCTGACATGCCGGTGAGAACATTATGAGCTATTTCTACGTTCTCAGCTCTAAAGTAGACCCAGCCTACAATAATGGCGAGGAAAGTCAGTATTCGATACGCTAATATTTCGAAATTACGTATAATCATACCGCCTGGGCTGTATTTGCGTCTTATATTTCTCCATCCATGGTTTATTATAAGGTATATTCCGTGTAGTGCCCCCCATCCTATGAATGTCCACGCTGCACCATGCCAGAGTCCGCCTAATAACATCGTCAGAAAAAGATTTGTGTAACGCCTCGCAACCCCTTTACGATTTCCACCTATGGAAAAATATAGATATTCGCGCAAGAATCGGGATAAAGTAATATGCCATCGTCGCCAAAAATCTATGATACTACTTGCTTTATAAGGTGAATTGAAATTTAGAGGAAGACGAATGCCGAATATACGCGCAAGCCCCAGTGCCATATCTGAATACCCTGAAAAATCAAAGTAGAGTTGTAAGGTATAAGCTAAAGAACCTGTCCATGCTTCCAGGAAACTCAAAGTATGACCATTGGCGGCAGCTTCAAAAACTGCATTTGCGTGTACTGCCACACCATCTGCGAGGACAACTTTTTTCATCAAACCCATGGCAAATAGAGTTATGCCAATGGATAGATTTGTATAATTAAATTGGCGTGATTGTCGTGCCAGAAATTGCGGTAGCATTTCCTTATGGCTAACGATAGGACCCGCAATCAATTGAGGAAAAAATGTTACAAATAGGGCGTAATTCAGAAAATTATGTTCTTCTGTTTCACCGCGGTAGGCATCCACAAGGTAGGCAATCTGCTGAAAGGTATAAAATGAAATTGCCAATGGAAGTATAATGCTTCCAACCTCTATATTAATATTAAAAGCAGTATTGATATTGCTTGCAAAAAAGCCGGCATATTTAAACCAGATGATTGAAGCGAGATTTCCTGCAATACCAAGGATTAACAGAATTCTGCGGCTGTGCTTCTGTAGGGGACTGCTGAGCGCACAAACTTTTCGTCCCAGAAGGTAATTCGCTATGATCGAACAGCTGATGAGAATTAAATATACAGGTTTCCACCAGCCATAAAAAAACAACGAAGCAAATACCAACCACAAGAGCGAATGTCGGTGGAGGTCACGATTTACCAACATTATAAATACAAGCAGTGTGATAGGTAGAAAACCAAAAATAAATTCTGGGGAATTAAATAACATGGCTTTTCAGAGTTATAGGGTTATTGGCTTTAACCAGCTAACCAGTCTTTGCATATTAAAAATTTTTCATAGAGTTTTGCTTCTGGACTATTGGCCTCTGGGTGCCAGTTATATCGCCAGCGCACATTAGGTGGTAGAGACATAAGGATTGATTCTGTACGCCCACCTGATTGCAGTCCAAATAAAGTGCCACGGTCATAAACCAGATTGAATTCTACATAACGCCCACGGCGATAGAGTTGGAAATCTCTCTCAGTTTCTCCGTAAGCTATGTTTTTACGGCGCTCCACAATCGGCTGGTATGCTTTGATGAAATGATCACCAACACTTTGCATAAACGAAAAGCTGGATTCGAAATTCGGAATATTTAAATCATCAAAAAAAAGTCCACCTATGCCTCTGGGTTCATTCCTGTGTTTGAGGTAAAAATAGTCATCACACCACTTTTTATACTTTTTATAGTAGTCTTCTGCAAATGGATCACAGGCTGCTTTGGCTGTTTCATGCCAGTGTATGCAATCTTCCTCGAAACCGTAAAAAGGGCTTAAATCAAATCCACCTCCAAACCACCAAACAGGCTCGGCGTCAGGCTTTTCAGCGACGAAGAATCTAACATTGGCATGCGTTGTTGGCACATAAGGGTTACGAGGATGAATGACCAGTGAGACACCTAATGCTTGAAAGTTTCGGCCAGCAAGTTCTGCTCGATGGGCGGTCGCCGATGGCGGCAGATTCTTACCGAAAACATGTGAAAAATTAATCCCGGCCTGCTCAAAAACTTTGCCATCGGCAAGTACCCGGCTGATTCCCCCCCCGCCTGTTTCGCGTTTCCAACAATCTTCGCTAAAATGCTTGTTTTCAAAGTCTGCAAGAGAATCACAGAGTGAATTCTGCAATTCCAACAAGTAGGTTTTAACACGGTCGGTACTGTTGTTTGTTATTGACATAGCCTGTCCAGACTGAGGGTGCGGTTTCAGCGTAGTTGCCGGCCGCTTAGAGCATCAAAAATGGATGTTGGACGCTCAAGGTTTCCAGGCATTAAAGGCACAATGAAATCGACCTCGTATGCAAACACCTTTTCTAAAGTTTCAAAATTACATATGGGTGCCTGCCCGCTAATATTGGCGCTGGTTGATGTAATAGCATGGCCCAGTTGCCCGCAGAGGGCTTGCACGAAAGGATGCGAACTAACCCGGGCGACTATCGTATTGTGTCCGCCCGTCAGTAGTCTTGAGCAATCTTTCTTTGCCGGTAAAACCCACGATACAGGACCTGGCCAAGTCTGTAAAACGCGACGAGATGCGTCAGAGGGCAAAGCCTCTATATAGTTATTTAGCATATCATAACGGGATGCTATCAATATAATGCCTTTGCTGGTACTACGTTTTTTCAGGCTAATGAGCTTTGCCAGTGCATCGTGACTGTCTGGATCACAGCCGATTCCGAACAAACCTTCAGTAGGGTAGATTATTAGTCCACCAGCCTGAATTATTTTTTTACACTTGAGGACGTGCTCCTTCAAACTTAACTTTTCTGGCTAGCGTTTTTTTTAGCACTCGTCTTTTTCTTACTGCGAGTTTTTTTAGCCACCGTTTTTTTCTTGGAAGTGGTTTTCTTTTTGCCTGCTGTCTTCTTGGCAGCGGCTTTTTTCTTACCTCGGCCTTTTCGCTCTGGCGCCTCGGCTATCAGTTTTTCGCACGTTGCTAAATCAATAGCTTTTGGGTCTTCTTTTAATTCTTTGGGGATTTTGGCGTTTTTATTGCCATCAGTGATATAGGCGCCCCAGCGGCCATTTAGAATCTGGATATCGGTGCCGTCAAATATTTTGATAATCTTATTGGCGTCAGCAATTTTCTTTTCGACAACAATTTCCAGTGCACGTTCCAGTGTAACTGTGTAAGGGTCGTCATCTTTCAAAGAGACGAACTTACTATCATATTTTATGTAGGGTCCGAAACGTCCGATATTTGCTGAGATTTTTTCACCTTCCGTTGATTCTCCCAGTTCGCGTGGCAGTTTAAATAACTCCATCGCTTCCTCGAACGTAATTGTGCCCATTTTCTGCCCAGGGCGAAGCCCGGCAAACTTTGGTTTGTCTTCATCATCGCGGGTTCCGATTTGAACAAATGATCCATAGCGACCTACTCGAACGCTGAGCGGCTTACCCGATTCCGGATCTATTCCCAATTCTCTGGCTTGTACGGCTTCATCGCGGCTTACGTTTTCTTCCTTGTCATCGATTTGATGTTTGAAAGGTGTCCAGAAATCTTTTAAAAGCGGGACCCAGTCCTTTTCACCTCGTGATACGGCATCCAACTCATCTTCAAGGTTGGCGGTAAAGTCGTAATCAACGTATTTGGTAAAGTGATTAGACAGAAAGGTGTTGACCACACGCCCTACATCGGTTGGGAAAAAGCGCCGTTGATCCATTTCAACATATTCACGGTTTTGCAGTGTTGAGATGATGGATGCATAAGTGGAAGGGCGGCCAATGCCGAATTCCTCCAGTGTTTTTACCAATGTGGCCTCAGTAAAACGCGGTGGTGGTTCGGTAAAGTGCTGACCCAAGATTATATCATGTAAAGGAATCTCATCGCCTTCCTTGATCTCGGGTAATTTTTTACTGTCTTCATTACCACCCTTGGCATCATCGACATCCTCCTGATATACCGACATAAAGCCGGCATGACGGACGGTCGAACCATTGGCGCGAAATAAGCCAATCCCCTGGTCGCCAGCCGTAAGATCAACGGCTACCTGATCCAGTGTTGCATAAATCATCTGACAGGCAATCGCTCGTTTCCAGATTAAATTATATAACTTATATTGATCGGAATTAAGGTGCTGTTTCAGATCCGAAGGTATACGAGCGGCCGAACTGGGACGGATGGCTTCGTGAGCTTCCTGGGCATTTTTTGATTTTGTCTTGTATGTATTAGCTTGCGCCGGCAGGTTTTCCTTGCCATAGCGGGTATTGATCAGTTCCCTCATTTCAGTCAATGCGTCCTGCGACAAGGTAACGGAGTCAGTACGCATATAGGTAATCAAACCTACAGAGCCTTCGCCTACATCTATGCCTTCATACAATTGTTGTGCGATACGCATAGTACGCGAGGCAGAGAAGCCAAGTTTTCTTACCGCTTCCTGTTGCAGAGTTGAAGTGGTAAACGGTGGGGATGGGTTGCGCTTGCGCTGTTTTTTAACAACTTTTATGGCTTTAAGCTTGCCATTTGCTGCAGACATCAAGCGTGATTTGGCATCTTCCGCCAATTCACTGTTATTGATCGTGAATTGTTTTACTTTTTCGCCTTGCAACTCGATTAAACGGCCACTAAAGGGTTGCTTGTCTTTCTCCAACTCAGCTAGAACGGACCAATATTCTTGCGGGATAAAAGCTTCTATTTCCTCCTCCCGTTCAACAATCATACGTAGCGCGGGGCTTTGCACACGTCCGGCGGATAAACCCCGGCGTATTTTCTTCCAGAGCAGCGGGGAGAGGTTAAATCCCACCAGATAATCCAGTGCACGGCGTGCTTGCTGTGCATTGACCAGATCCATAGATAATTCTCGTGGGTTCGAGACCGCTTCGTTTAAAGCGCGTTTAGTAATCTCATGAAACACGACCCGTTGGATATTTTTTTCTTTTAGTAGTCCATTGTCTTTTAACAGCTCGGCCACATGCCATGAAATGGCCTCTCCCTCGCGATCCGGGTCAGTGGCGAGTATCAATGTATCCGCTTTTTTCAAAGCTTTGGCAATGGCAGAGTAATGTTTTTCATTACGCTCAATAAGCTGATACTTCATGGCGAAGTCACGCTCGGTATCGACCGCGCCTTCTTTGGGTATCAGATCGCGTATATGACCATACGAGGCCAGTACTTCATAGTCCTTGCCGAGGTACTTCTTGATTGTTTTGCATTTCGCGGGTGATTCCACGATGATTAAATTTTTGCTCATTCTTTATCTGGTTTTGTCAGTGTTGGTTTTTTTTAATTAGCTAATACGTTTACAAACAGCGTGCTATTTTTCACAAAACGTTACTGTAAGTCGACTCTTTTCTTCATGATTGAATATTAAATTTATGTAACATTTTGATTTTATTGAGTATAAATTATTATCAAATATTTGTTTGGAATACAAAAACCAGTTGTTGGCGCTTAATATTCCTTAATTTATCGTAATTTCAATACTGCTGGGCTTGCTAGCATCGCATATAGCGGTTGCCATCTAGCGCTTCAATCAATCCTTTCAGTTGAAGGATAAGCAACATGGACGCCACTTCATTAGCCGCTAATCCGCTACACTCAATAAGTGTGTCGATACCTTGAGGCGAGAAGTCCAGACAACTAAATAATTTTGCGTACTGAGGGTCCTGCAGGGTGTTCTCTGTAGCTGCTTCGCATTCTGTTCGATTTGTTTCGAGGATAGTAAATTCACCTATCTGACCTGCTAACTCTTCAAGGATGTCGTCAACGGTTTCAACTAATTTTGCGCCTTGTCTTATAAGTCGATGACAGCCCCGCGCCAGCGGGTTATGAATTGACCCTGGCATGGCCATTACTTCACGGCCTTGTTCGATCGCGTGTCGGGCTGTTGTCAAGGAGCCACTGTGCACTGCGGCTTCAACGACTAAAACACCAATACTCAGACCACTGATTATACGGTTTCTCCGTGGGAAATAAGCGGCCTGAGGCGTCGTACCCAGTGGAAATTCTGAAACCATGGCACCTTTTTTTATAATCTCGAGTGCTAAATTGCGGTGTTTTGCGGGATAAATCCGATCCAGTCCAGTGGCTGCTACAGCAATTGTCAAACCATCAGCTTGCAAGCAGCCTCGATGCGCCTCAGCGTCTATTCCAAGTGCCAAACCACTGGTGATACTCACTCCCCGTTGGGCAATGCTTTTAGCAAATTCATGTGCTGTTCGCGCCGAACTGGGGGTTGGCTTGCGACTGCCAATTATAGCCAGTTGGGCTGTGCTAAGGACTTCTTTGTCGCCGATGGCATATAGCACAATAGGTGCATCATGGAGTTCACGTAATCGTTTAGGATATTCGCTCGATGAAAGTGCAATGATGTGGTGATTTTCTTCGCCTGCCCAGTCGAGTGTGCGCTCAATTCGTGCGTCAATATCACCACCTAGTAGGGACTGCGCCTGATTCTGGTTTAAACCTGCATCGATTAATTCCTGTTTAGAGCTTGATAGAATTGATTTTGGCGAATTGAACCGGCGTAATAAACCACCAGCACTTACAGGACCTACACCATTAGCCAATGCCAAACGCAGCCAGTCGTTGATATCTTCCATAATAATTTAGTATGTGGCAAAAAATGGGTAAATTACGTTAGCTGGGACTAAAAGTCTATGACTATACCTCAGGGTTATAATAGGAGCAGGGTTCTGCTCCATCTCAAATGGGCTGGAATAATTATTGGTTCAAAATTTGATCAGATCAAATTCCTGTCACCACATCGTGATTATGAATTGGGCGGGTAGACTCCATTATTAATCCATAGCTGACTTTTTCAAATGTGCGAAATACCATTAATACGCCGATACGTGTATTGGGTACTTTGACAAAATCATGTCGTTTACCACTAAAGCGGTCACGAATACGACCACCGCGATGTTCGATTGCCATTACATCACCAACACGCACACCTTCGCGATTACCTAAATTGACCACCACCACCTGATTGCGGCCGGTTTGGGTAATCGCATTATACAATGAAACCACCTTACCCTCTCCCTCCAATACGGGCACGCGTGGAACATAATTGTGTACGACAAAATTTTGGTTTTGCACCATCAGCCGATCACCGGCAATGGTTTCAATTCTATTGGCAGTGATTAACATGGTGGCAGGATCACCAGAGTGCAGTAGTTTCGCGTCACCTACATGAGTGATTTCAATACCTAATTCTTCACCCGTATCCGGATCTACCAACTCCTGGCTTTTTCGGAATATTCCATAAGTAATCTGGTTTTTATTGATATCGCCACGAATGTAAATCTGTTGACCTGTTGCGCTTGCCAATCGACCTTCAAAATCGCCAATGATATAAGGTGCTTCATCGACTGTTGCCTGATTCACCACTCGTGGGTAGACCAAAAACTGTTGTATCGATTCGCCTGAAATGGTAGGGATCGCACTCAGTAGGGATTCTTCGCGAATTCGTGGTGAGAGTTTAATTTCCCCACCTGAATTTGGCCCAAGGGTCGTCTCAGAACTGCCGGGATTCCCACCTCGCATTGTCGTATCGACAACTACACCGTTACGTGAGACAACCATAGTGGGTTTGCCGTTAATGTAACGCAAAGCCACGTTGTCACCCGGATAGATTAAGTGTGGATTCTCTATTTGAGGATTTACATCCCAGATCTCAGGCCATAACCAGGGTTTATTCAGAAATTTTTCTGATATATCCCATAGCGTGTCACCTTTCTGAACTGTATAAGCTGTTGGGGGTGAAGTTTTAACGGATTCCTGTGCTTCTTTTTTACGATCGGGTATTACAGTAACCTTATTATAGAGTGCAGCGTCTGGCGCAATTACTCGTGCCCTGCGAGGCTCTGTTGTCTGCTCAAAGTAGTTACTGGACTCAGAAGAAGACTCAGCCTCTTTTTCGGTATGCTTCTTGAGTGTGTTGCAGGCACTGAGTAGCGCGACCAATCCAACGGATACGATCAGTGATATAGCACGTGAGTTCGACAGTTTGATAAACAAGATCTTTGCTCCGTAGGTTTTCTCAGCGTTTATTGCAGGGAAATTTAATTTGCCAATTGAATTACTGTGGTGATTTGAGCAGGAATTGTGCCACGCCGGGTCGTGAATTGTATTCGTTAGCAGGGTGCTGTACTAACATATTGCTTAATTGGCCTCCCTCGAACACCTGAAGCATTTCCATTGTGCTGAGTGTGGTAAACCTAAACCACTCCCTCAGGGGTTTTAGCGCTTAGAGTGTTCCTGAAAGTGGCAATGCCTGTTAAACTTCCTTTAATGATTTAGTGGCAGTGGTTTATGGCGATTCGAAATATTCTGGTTTTTCCTCACCCCAATTTGCGAAAAAAGGCCGCAGAAGTCAGTGTGGTGAATGATTCAATTCGTGAATTAATCAGTGATATGTTTGAAACCATGTATGCAGCGCCAGGGATTGGCTTGGCGGCAACGCAAATTGATGTGCATCAAAAGGTTATAGTTCTGGATGTATCTGAGGAAAAAAACCACCCGCTTGTTTTTATCAATCCGATACTTCTATCTGCCGAAGGTGAGGAAGAGTGTGAGGAGGGCTGTCTTTCGGTTCCTGGTTTCTATGAAGCTGTAATTCGACCTGAAAAAGTACGCGTGAGAGCGCTTAATGAACAGGGCGGGGAATTTGAAATTAATGCTGGCGGTATGTTGGCAGTGTGTATTCAACACGAAATGGACCACTTGCAAGGCAAGGTTTTTGTAGATTATATTTCCGTTTTAAAGCGCGATCGAATTCGTAAAAAGCTGGAAAAATCCCAACGTAAGGCGGGGTAAATACATTAACTCAACTCGGAAAACCAGGCTTTGTTAATAATCATCACGGATTTTCAGCTTTGAAGTGTCAGCAGCTACGTATTATTTATGCAGGGACTCCCGAATTCGCGGTTCCCTCATTACAGGCCCTTATTGAATCAACCCACAAGGTTGTCGCCGTCTACACCCAACCAGATCGACCCGCTGGGCGTGGGCAAAAATTAAAGCAAAGTCCAATCAAGCAACTGGCATTAAACCACGGTATCACGGTATACCAACCAGAATCTTTCAAAGCGCCTTCCTGCAAAGACCAACTTGCAACACTGGGTGCAGACGTTATGGTGGTAGCTGCATACGGCTTGTTGTTACCTGTTGATGTTTTGAATATTCCTCGCCTGGGTTGCGTGAATATTCACGCCTCCTTATTACCCCGGTGGCGCGGAGCAGCACCTATTCAGCGAGCGATCGCTGCCGGGGACACAGAGACAGGTATTACGCTAATGCAAATGGCGAAGGGGCTTGATACGGGAGACATGTTGTATAAATCAACAGTACCTATTGCTACTGATACGACCGCACAAGAGATTCACGATCAGCTCGCTCGCGCTGGAGCAGAAGGACTATTGGCGACTCTGTCCGAGCTCTGTACAGGGGTTATTCATCCTGAAAAGCAAAACGACGAGTTCAGCTGCTATGCACCGAAGATTAATAAGCGCGAAGCAGAGATAGATTGGAATCAGTCAGCGTTTGTTATACATAAAAAAATTTGCGCGTTTAATCCATTTCCAATTGCGTTTACCCGGCTGGGTGATAAGCATCTAAGAATTTGGCGGTCGCGTATTATCAACGAAACCAAAAACTTGGCTAACCCAGGTAAGGTGATGAGGGCCGGTGATGGTGAGATTCATGTTGCTTGTGGTCAGGGCTTGTTAGGTTTAATGAAACTTCAACTGCCGGGTAAAAAACCACTTGATGTGGAAATATTTTTGCATGGGCGCGATCTCCTGAGCCAGGATTTTGGCTAAAGATCTTAAAGCGCGTGAAGCGGCCATAGTCGTATTGCTAAAAGTTCAAAACGATGGCTTGTCTTGCACCCGCATCTTGCCTGAAGTCTCGTTGCGCGTAGCAAAAAAAGATAAATCGCTGCTACAGGAACTTTGTTATGGCGTATTGCGTTGGAGTCACCAACTGCGAGCTATCCAGGCACTTTTGATTGATAAACCGTTAAGGCAGAAAGATCAGGATGTCAGTTTGTTGATTCAGTTAGGACTCTATCAACTGCAGCATATGCGCATACCTGACCACGCGGTGGTTCAGGAGACAGTGAATATACTGACTACCCGTAAAAAGGGCTGGGCGCGTGCTTTGCTCAATGCTGTATTGCGGCGTTTTTTGCGCGAGAAAGCTGAAATACTGGAACAGTTGTCCAATCATGAGCAAGCTTACTACTCTCATCCTCAGTGGATACTTGATCGATTCAAAAAAGATTGGCCCTCCCATTGGCAGGCGCTCGCACAGGCAGGCAACCGAAGGCCACCCATGACCTTACGAATAAACCGCAGGCTGACATCACGTGACGAATATTTGCAAACGCTGTGTGATGCCGGAATTACGGCTTATGCCAATGAAGCTGCCGATCCTGCAATTACACTTGCAAAGCCCGTTGCAGTTGATCAATTGCCAGGGTTTTCAGATGGAATGGTTAGTGTTCAAGACGCCGCTGCGCAGCTTGCAGCTGCTATTCTCAACCCGCAAAAAGGTGAGCGAATACTCGATGCTTGTGCAGCGCCAGGCGGAAAAACCTGCCACATTTTAGAATCGGCTGAGCAACTTGATATGCTTGCATTGGATTCGGATTCTGCTCGTTGCCAGCTGATTGAGGATAATTTGCAACGCTTGAAAATGCATGCTGTTGTTCAATGTGGCGATGCAGGTAACCCTGATATGTGGTGGGATGGACGATTGTTTGATGCCATGTTGTTAGATGTTCCATGTTCAGCATTGGGTGTAATCAGGCGTCACCCTGACATCAAATTGTTACGTCATAGTGAAGATATTGCAGGTCTGAAAGATCAGCAATCGCGCATACTGCAGGCATTGTGGCCCCTGCTTAAACCAGGCGGTCGGCTGATATACTGTACATGCTCATTATTACAGTGCGAAAATAATCTACAAATTGTACAATTCACTGACATCATGCATGATGCGAGCAGTGTATTGATTGAGGGTGTGGGAGGTGTGATTCTATCGCACGGCATACAATTTTTGCCGAATCAGCACAAGACGGACGGATTTTTTTATGCGCAGCTACAAAAAGCGCACTAGATTAAACATCAAGATGTTTTCACTGAATAGGGGGGAAGGTATTATTGCTCTCTCGCTGAAGATCTTGCTTCTGGGTTGGATGTTTTCAACCACTGTTCTTTACTCGCAATCACTGTTTGCTGCCGAACGTCTGGTTTTTGATAATTATAAACTATACAGGGCCAATGATCAGTATACCTTGGACGTAAACACCTCATTGCGTTTACGTGATCGTCCAATCGAGGCATTGAATAGAGGTGTTTCTTTATATTTTGATTTGAACATATCAGTTATCAGGCAGCGAAACTGGTGGCCTGATAGCACCGAAAGATCAATTACTAAACGATACCGCCTTTTTTATTTTGACTTGACCCGCCATTACCGGGTTACTGAAATTTCCAGCGGTGAGTCCCATAGTTTTCTCACCCTGGAGGAAGCCATAGAGCAGTTGGGAAATATTCGTGGGCTACCACTTATTCCTGTTGCAAGTGTATCCAATCCAGTGCGTTATCGAGTCAACATGTATATGGCATTGGATATATCAGAGTTACCCGCTCCCCTTCAATTACAGGCTTACACCACCCGGCGCTGGCTGCTGCGTAGCGAAGAGACAGAATGGCCGCTGGTGGAGTAACACAGCGCCTGACCCGAAGCGTGGTCCTCATGTCAGTACTGTTTGCTGTGCTGGTATTATCTTTGTATATCCTGAGTAACACCGCAGAGAATCTTGATCAGTTTGGTCAATACTATTTTTGGCTATTGCTGACCGATGGCATAGTGCTGATTTTTATAGCTGTTCTGATCGCTTCGAACTCCCTGAATTTATTTCGCGAATTTCGTCAGCGTGTGGCTGGCGCCAGATTAACGGTCAAACTGATCGCCATGTCAGTTTTCCTCGCTCTGGTCCCTGTATCGCTGGTTTATACCTTCTCAGTAAAATTTCTGCGTAGCAATATTAATAGCCTTTCCGACGTGAATATTGAAGCCGTTATGAATGACGCTCTGGAATTAAGTCGTGATGCATTGGCTTCACAGATGCGGGTAATGCGGCGAGTTACCACCGATATTGCAGGTCAACTGGCCGATGTTTCCAGGCAGAACGTGAGGGCTGAATTGGATACATTAGGCTCCAGAATTGAAGCCACTGAGCTAACTTTATTGGATGGTGAAAATAATGTAATCGCCGCAACTGGATTTGCTGAACAGCTGTCATTTGTTCCCATTAAGCCAGAAACTGAGATTGCCAATCGTGCAAAAGCTGGAATCCCCTACGTGGGTGTAGATCCGATTGACAAAGGAGGATTGCTTATCCGTGTTGTCGTACCTGTATTAACGGGAGACGCCGAACGGGGGAACTATGTATTGCAGGCATTGTATCCAGTCGGTGAAAAATCCAGTGAGCTGGCCGTAAGTGTTCAAGAGAGCTATCAACGATATCAGCAAATGATATTTCTCAGTAAGCCTTTAAAACTCGGTTCCATTCTGACACTTTCTCTGGCGCTGTTACTCAGTGTGTTAACCGCCCTCTGGTTTGCGTTTTACGCGGCACGACGCATGATGGTCCCAATACATGATCTGGTGGAAGGTACACGTTTAGTTGCAGATGGTGATTATTCAATTCGATTATACAAGCATGGAGATGATGAGTTGCGATTTCTTGTCGAATCATTTAACGACATGACCGGGCAACTAGAAAAATCCAGCGCACTCGCCGCACAAAGCCGGGAACATTTGGAAAGCCAGCGAGCTTATCTGGAAACCGTTCTCAGACATATCTCCACAGGTGTTATCACATTCGATGTCAATGGTTTACTGCGTACTGCAAACGATGCATCAGATCGTATTTTAGGAGAAGAGATAGTCAAATATATTGGGCGTGATCTACGTGATGAACCTGATCAATTCAGTTTGGTTGCGCAATTTTATACGTTAAACAGACCTTATATTGAGAAGCAAAGTGATTGGTCCTGTGAAATTGAAGTGTTGCATAAGCTGGGACGTAAGTTAATACTATGTCGGGGTACGCAGCTGCTTGACTCCTTGGGTGGTATTGCTGGCGTGGTTATAGTATTTGATGATATCACCACTATTATGCAGGCGCAAAGAAATGCAGCATGGAGTGAGGTTGCTCGTCGGCTTGCGCATGAAATAAAGAATCCGTTAACACCCATTCAACTTGCGGCCGAACGCTTACGGCGCAAGTACCTTGAAAAAATGCAGGGCAAAGATGCTGAATTATTAGATCGCCTGACTTATACCATTGTGCAACAGGTGGATGCAATGAAATCCATGGTAAAGGCATTTGCTGAGTACGCGAATACGCCACCTGTCAATTTTGTGCTTACCGATATTAATAATCTTGTACTGGAAGTTGTTGATCTTTATCAGGACATTAATGATTCCGTTGATCTGTCTTTGCGTTTAGGCACGAATTTACCTACTATCTCAGCAGATGCAACGCGCCTACGACAACTTACCCACAACTTGATAAAGAATGCGCTTGAAGCACAAAAAGACAGCGGTAATCCAAAAGTGCTGATTTCAACACAGCTAACTCAATTAGGGGAAAACCGGGTGTTTGAACTGAGAGTTGAAGATAGTGGGCCAGGTATTTCTTTGCAGTTAATTAATAAATTATTTGAACCCTACGTCACATCAAAACCTAAGGGTACAGGGTTGGGGCTGGCAATCGTTAAGAAAATAGTTGAAGAGCACCATGGTCTGGTTTACGCACAGAATCGGGAGCAGGGAGGCGGTCGTATTGTGGTACAGTTTCCGGTGCCCTCGTCTGCTTCTCGGGTGGAGGTAACAATGCATGAGTGATCCCTATATTTTAGTTGTCGATGATGAACCTGATATCAGGCATCTGGTTCAGGAAATACTCGAAGATGAAGGCTACATTGTTGAAGTGGCTGAAAGCGGAGCTGGTGCTCGTGCCGCCATTCGAGAGAAAAAACCCCGTTTGGTATTGCTGGATATCTGGATGCCGGATGAAGACGGCGTTACGCTACTAAAAGATTTAAATCAATCTGGGCAACTGGGTTTTCCAGTTGTAATGATATCAGGTCACGGGACCGTGGAAACAGCGGTTGAGGCAACTCGGCATGGCGCCGTTGATTTTATAGAAAAACCCCTTTCTCTGGCAAAGCTATTACTAACGGTGGAGAAGGCATTACAATCTAACGAGTCTGGTTTGACTGAGAACACAGCCGTTACTGCAGAGCCTCTGGTTGAGCTTGTTGGGGGTAGTGAATATAATAAGAATCTAAACCAACATGTTCTGGATCTTGCTAAAACCGAGCAGCGCATCATTATTTTTGGGCCTCGTGCCAGTGGAAAATTACTGCTTGCCCAACACATTCATGCTGCCAGTTCTCGCGTATCCAAACCCTTTATTCAACTACGCTGTGATAGTTTATCTGTGATAAATTCCTCCCGCGAGCTGATGGGTGAGAGTGGGCATGGTGTACTAAATAGTGGTTATCTTGAAGCCGCTTCTGGTGGCACATTATTTTTGAACGATGTTGAACAGCTACCCGAAGTAGCACAAAAGTTATTGCTTGATGCCCTGCAGTCACAAGAAATACATCGAATTGGCGCGTTGGCAAAACAACCCTTGGATGTAAGATTTATCGCTTCCAGTACACAAGATCTGGCAGGGCTTGTTGTACAAGGTCGTTTTTTGGCGGCATTATATAGCTTCATTGGTGAAGAGGAGATATCCTGTCTGGCGCTTCGCGAGCATCCTGAAGATGTACCGGCTTTGCTCGATTATTACGTGAATTGGTTTGTTGAAAAAGACAGCTTACCCTATAGGCATTTTACCGTTGCGGCGCAAAACAGATTACGCAATCAAACTTGGCCCGGTAATCTGTTAGAACTTAAAAATCTTGTGCAACGATTAATGATTCTGGGTAGTGGTGTCGAGATTGATGTGCAAGAAGTTGATGCGGTACTGGGTGCAGAGCAAATGGACTCAGTCACAACCGATAAATGTACGCTACACTTTTCACTGGATGTTCCCCTGCGTGAGGCAAGGGCGGCTTTTGAACGAAATTACATGTTACGGCAATTACAACTGGCAGATGGGAATATCGGTGTTTTGGCTAAGCGTGTGGGTATGGAGCGTACCCATCTGTATCGCAAGTTACGAAACCTGGATATAGATTTAGGCAAAGCCCGGGATTGAATTATAGACCTGATGTACATCCTGCATTTTGTATAAAACACTACACTAGTTACGGCTGCCAACTAATGATAACCACTCAGATTATCGCAAATATAAAGTAAAGCGTTTTTTTCCGATAACTTGATACAATAACCGGGTTAGTAAAATGAAAATAATTGTCTTGGGTGCGGGGCAAGTTGGATCGACGGTCGCTTACAGCCTTGCACGTGAGAATAATGACGTCACCGTGGTCGATACCGATGCCGATGTTTTAAAAGAATTAAGCAGCGCATTGGATCTGCGCACCATACAGGGCTGTGCCTCACACCCGCAAATCCTGCGTGATGCGGGTGCGGAAGACGCGGATATGATTGTTGCGGCAACCAATGCCGATGAAGTCAACATGGTTGCCTGTCAAATTGCCTATTCCATGTTTCATACACCTACAAAAATTGCTCGCATAAGATCACAAGGATACCTTGCCGAGGGCGCCCAACTCTTTAAGAATGACCATATTCCTGTGGATGTATTGATTAGCCCTGAGCGATTGGTCACTGACCATATCGAGCGTATTATTGAGCATCCAGGTGCTTTACAAGTAGTTGATTTCGCCGATGGGCGAGTACGCTTGGTCGGTGTCAGGCTCGATGAGAATGCGCCGATGAACGGCTTGTCGCTCGCCGTGTGGAAAACCCTGTTGCCCGATGTTGAAGCCCGTGTCACGGTCATCTATCGTGATGAAAAAGCCATTATTCCCGATGGTAGTACAATCATTCTTAAAGACGACATTGTCTTTTTTATTGCATCTCGGGATGATACGCGTGAGGTGATGTCAACGTTATGCAGATTGGAAAAAAGCAAACGTCGAGTGATGATTGCCGGCGGTGGGAATATAGGTAGTGGTCTGGCTCATCGTCTTGAGAACAGGTACCAGGTAAAAATTATCGAAGCAAACAGTGAGCGTGCAGAGGTATTGGCGGCCGAGCTTAGGGATTCTCTGGTATTTGAGGGCGACGCGGCTGATCATGATCTGCTTATTTCCGAGAATATTCAGGACATGGATGTATTTTGTGCACTCACCAATGATGATGAAGCGAATATTCTTTCTGCCATGTTAGCCCGGCGCATGGGTGCAGGCAAAGTTATGTCCTTAATCAATCGGCCCGCCTATGTGGATTTGGTTGAAAGTGGATTTATCGATGTTGCCGTGTCACCACAGCAAGTTACAATTGGTGCGCTGCTTACACATATTCGCAGAGGTGATGTAGTCGCCGTTCATTCACTTAGAAAAGGCTCTGCAGAGGCCATGGAAGCGGTCGCCCATGGTGACAAATCAACATCTCGGGTGGTAGGTAAAACGGTTGAAAAATTGCCACTGCCAAAAGATGCAACTATTGCTGCGTTGGTGCGGGACGGTGAAATGATCATTGCACACCACGATACGGTCATTGAATCAGAAGATCACGTTATTGTACTAGTCGTTAACAAAGCCCAAATCCCTGATGTCGAAAAACTCTTTCAGGTGGGTGTGACTTTTATTTAAGCTTGAAAAAAGGTTCGATTTTACATGCAGTTTAACGTTATTCAAAAAGTACTGGGTTTGTTGCTTTCACTGTTTAGCACGACTCTCGTACCGCCAATATTAGTTTCGTATTATTATAATGATGGTGCTTCAACTTCCTTTATTAACGCATTTTTTCTCACACTTGCGACAGGGTTTTTATTGTTTTGGCCTGCGCGTAAGGAAAAGTCTCAACTCCAACTGCGTGATGGATTTCTAATTGTTGTATTGTTCTGGACGGTGTTGGGGGTTTTTGGTGCGCTCCCATTATATATGCATAATCCTTTACAACTATCGGTTATGGGAGCAATTTTCGAGTCACTCTCTGGGCTTACTACAACGGGCGCGACCGTTATTGTAGGTCTCGATGTGTTGCCAAGATCAATTTTATATTATCGTCAACAAGTACAATGGCTTGGTGGTATGGGATTAATTGTATTGGCGATAGCGATTCTACCAATGCTTGGTATAGGTGGCATGCAATTATACAAGGCGGAGGCTCCAGGTCCACAGAAGGATAAGTTAACGCCCAGGGTTGCAGAAACCGCGAAAGCGCTTTGGTATGTGTATCTGGCTTTGACCTTTTTATGTATATTTTCTTATTGGTTGGCAGGCATGACGTTGTTCGATGCAATTGGACACGGATTTTCTACTGTTGCTATTGGTGGTTTTTCAACCCATGATGAAAGTCTTGGGTTTTTCGACAGTCGTACTATTGAGATGATTGCGGTTGTATTTATGCTGGTGTCAGGTGTGAATTACGCCTTGCATTTTATGGCAATACGATCTTTCTCACTTGCGCCATATCGCAGGGATAGTGAACTGAAGGCTTATGTTTTGGGCTTAGGGTTGCTGACCGCAATCGTCAGTTTTTATTTGGCGGTAGCCCAAAGCCTGGGTTTTTCAGATGCTTTTTTTGATGGTTTGTTCCACGCCGTATCAATAGGTACGACAACGGGCTTTACTACACAAGAGTATTTTAAGTGGCCCGGATTTGTACCTGTTCTGCTCATCTTTGCCAGTTTTGTCGGCGGTTGTGCGGGTTCTACCGGAGGAGGTATGAAAGTCATTCGCGTTTTACTACTGTTTAAACAAGGCAAACGGGAATTAACCCGGCTTATTCACCCTAAGGCAAAAATCCTGGTCAAAATCGGTAATCATCCCACTCCGAATAACGTGATTGATGCGGTGTGGGGATTTTTTGCTACCTACGTTGCACTATTCGCGGTGATGATCTTATTGATGATGGCCGCTGGATTGGATCAGGTTACCGCTTTTTCGGCAGTTGCGGCTTGTATGAATAATCTTGGCCCCGGGTTGGGAGAAGTGGGAGCCAATTATTCAACATTAGGTGATGGTCCTTTGACGATTTTATGTGTGGCCATGTTGTTGGGTCGTCTGGAGATTTTCACCTTTCTCGTACTATTTACGCCTGCATTCTGGAAAAAATAATGACTATTAACAGTCAAATGAAATGGGATCAGCGTTATCGCAATCGGCCACTGGTTGAACCAATGGCCGCTCAAGTTCTCAGTGAGAATTTGCATTTGTTACCCACCGTCGGCTCTGCATTGGATCTTGCCAGTGGGCTGGGCGGCAATGCACGACTATTGGCAATTCACGGTCTTGAGACGACTGCATGGGATATTTCCGCTGTTGCAATGGAGCTGCTGGATTCAGCTTGTGACAAAGCCGGGCTTACTATACATACACAAAAACGCGATATTGTAGAGAACCCACCCCATAGGGAATCTTTCGATGTAATAGTTGTTGCGCGATTTCTGGATCGAAGTGTGTGCCCGTATTTAATTGCGGCGCTAAAGCCACAGGGTGTTCTGTTTTATCAGACTTTCACTGTGCAAAATACTGGGTCAGGTGGACCGATGAATCCAGATTATTTGTTACGTAAGAATGAGCTGATCGGGCTATTCTCAGAACTGACTGTATTGTCCTTTAGAGATGAGGGCGTGCAAGGTAACCTGCATAAGGGGCTTAGAAATGAGTCCTGGATTATTGCCAGAAAGGAGCACTCATGACCGATATCGGTGTATTTGAGGAAATGCTGAAATTGGGGAGGGATAATGCGTTATTGCGCTTTACCCTTGGTTCTGCCTTTTACAAACGTGAACGTTTTGAGGAGTCTTGTATGCATTTGCATAAAGCGCTTGAGTTTTCCCCAGACTATACGGCGGCTTGGAAGATGTTGGGTCGTTCCTTGATGGGCTGTGAGCAATTTGAAGCTGCGGTTGAAGCATTTGAAAGTGGGCTAAAAGTAGCCAATAGCAAAGGTGATAAACAAGCAGAAAAGGAAATGAAGGTTTTTCTTTCGCGGGCAATAAAAAAATGTGAGTAGAACCGATAGATACGCTTTGTTAATTAAACGTTGTCAAGGTATCAGGGTGAATTTTGTTTGAAAGCCAGCAAAGAAGGGGTGGTAAGTGAGCAAAGATGTAGAAAAATCGAGTGGTGCGGTCATTCCGGGTAGTGAACGATTTCTGGATTGCAGGCACTTTCACCCTCGATGTTGGGGGACTTGGTTTGCGATTGCTTTTCTAACCACACTTTGGCTTGTTCCACGTCGATTGCGCGATGGAATCGCAACCCTGCTCTCGCAACTATACTTAAGGAAAGACAGTAATCATCGTCATTATGCCCGTGTGAATCTGGCCGTGTGTTTTCCTCAACTCAGCATGAAAGAAAGACGGGAACTGCTTACCCGACATTTTCGCAGCTTCTTCCAAGTCATGTTGGATGCACCTCTATTCTGGTGGGGTTCAGACGCGATGATACTTAAACGTGTGTCCATTGTCGGTAAGGAAGCCGTTGATAGTTACGTAGATAAGGGAAAAAGTATTATTTTTTTAGTTAGCCATAGTACTGCATTGGACGTATGCACTTCCGCTCTGGCTATGCATTATAAGTTGCAGGGATTTTATAAACCCTTTAAAGATCCTGTTATTGAGTGGTTGATTTTTCGCATGCGTTCAAAACGAGGTGGCAGGCTTGCGGCACGAGGAGAAGGATTCAAAACGGTTATAAGGGATCTTAAAAAGGGTATGGCAATGTTCTACCTAAGTGATGAGGACTTGGGTAGAGAAGGCTCGGTATTCGCACCTTTTTTTGGTCAACCTAAAGCTACATTGGCAATGCTGCCTCGTATAGTAAAGATGACAAATGCGTCTGTTTTTCCAGTTTATACACACTATTTGCCAAAACAGGGGGTGTATGAAATCAACATACTTCCTGTGCTAAAAAATTATCCGACGAATGACCCGTTGCAGGATGCGCGCAGATTGAATGAAGCAACAGAACAAACCATTATGCTCTGTCCAGAGCAATACCTATGGAAATTACGGCTTTTTAAAACGACAGAAGTAGAGGGAAAGAAAAATATCTACAAAAAAGTTAAGGATGGTGAGTTTGATATCGGTTAGCGAATCAGAAAGCGATTTTAATCTGATAGCTCCGTATCAATCACTATTTTCTCCATGAACTATAGGAGATCAAGCCATTTTCCAGATTACTCTGGTAGTGGGTTTCGCAGCACAACATCAGTAGTCATGGGGCTGCTTGCCGGATTGATTATTGCACTACTGATCATGACAGGATGTGTCAGTAATCCACCGCGTGAATCTGATGATCTGTGCAAGATTTTTCAAGAGAAACGCGGTTGGTACAAAGATGCCAGGGCGATGGAAAAACGCTGGTCTGTACCATTGAATATCCCAATGGCGATTATGTTTCAGGAAAGTAAGTTTATTGCTAATGCAAAACCACCCCGTAACTATACATTCTTTGGGTTGATCCCATGGGGTCGAAAAAGTAGCGCATACGGTTACTCTCAAGCCATAGATGATACTTGGTCAAGCTATTTAAAGAGTACACAAAATTACAGCGCAGATAGGAATGATTTTACTGATTCCATCAACTTCATAGGCTGGTATCTTCACCAGACTCATGAGAAAAATAATGTTGCAACGGATGATGCATATCGTCAGTACCTCAACTACCACGAAGGTTGGGCAGGTTATCGAAACAAAACATACAAGAATAAAAGCTGGTTGATAGTTGTGGCAAAAAGTGTTGAAAACAGATCCAGGCGTTATGCAAGCCAGTACCAATTGTGTAAAGAGGAGCTGTCCCATGGTTTTTGGTTTCGCTTATTTCATTGAATTGATTTTCTGTCTGTTCGAGAATATAGCTGGGATGTCGGCTTGAATAATAGACTGGCAATTTAATGGCTGATGTACTAGAAATAAAACAGGCTTTATTATCGGTTTTTACTATGAGAGTCAGTTTATCAGTTCAGATTATTGTCCTTGGTTTGAGTGCGTTTTTTATGCCAATGGTATATGCCCAGGATAAGGAACCTGCGCCCCTGCTTGGAGTGCAGGAAAATCCTGAAAATTATTTCATCACACAATATGATGATTGGGAATTGGTGTGTGAAAAAGAAAACAGAAAAACCTGCGTTATGGCGCAAATTGGCAATGATAACGAGGGTACTCCAATCATGGAAATGCGTATTCGTAAATTGCCTGAAACGCGGGAAGTCGAAGGAAAAAAAATTATTGCGGTCGCCGATATTCTGACCCCGTTGGGTGTCATGCTAGTGCCTGGGGTGGAGCTTCAGGTGGATTTAGGACCTGTGTATGCGGCTCCTTTCCAATTGTGTGTCGAAACAGGTTGTATAGTCAGGGAACCTCTTGCCGAACAAACTGTAAAGGCGTTTAAGGCGGGCAGCAAGGCTACCATCAGTCTGATTGCTGCCACACAAGGTGAAGTTAGAGCCACCTTATCGCTTCGAGGTTTCACTCGCGCTTATAACAGCCTGAAGTAGACTTTGCCTGTATACTCGCCGACTCGCTGTACCCATCAATCCTACGTTGACGGAGTACTAGGTTTTTTTTACCGGAGGTGGCGGCATAGCCTCAAATTTAGGGATATCTTGCGCGACTAAATCCCAAACGGGTTGATTCCTCGAATACACAACGGATTCGGGAGTGAACCACGAATTATCATCTATTGTACCTGCAGTGACAGCGATAACAGTTGGCCGGGCTGAATTTCGGCCAAAAAGGCGGCAGCCGCATTTTGGGCAAAAAGCGCGGGTATTGATGTTGCCACTGTCCGCTGTTGAAGCGAACTCTTTATATATTCCTGAAATTACTACATCTTCGGTGTTAAAAAATGCCAGTGACATATGGCCTGTGCCTGAAGCGCGCTGGCAATCGTCGCAGTGGCATTGCGCGCTACGAATTGGTGCGCAATTAATGGTATATTGAATTTCACCACATAAGCAGTGGCCGGTAGCAAATGGTTTGTCATTCATTGCAATATTTCTCCAAGTATAAATGTGAATAGGCCATTGTTTATCTATAACTACTGATTAAGGTGGGCTTAATCCCCATCAATGTTGCAACAATGCATGCAATATAACAGCGCTTGTTGAATTTGTATATTGGCATGTCAATATAAGGATCGAAGTAATGCAAGGTACACTCTCAAAAATGAAAGTAAAGCTGTCTGAGACGGTGCAATACACATTGCCAGCCTCAGAGCAACGATTACCACTCAATGATCTAATTGCTAAAAAACTTCAGCTGCGCCATACAGGAAACATTTATTGTACAGCCTGTGGTCGAAAGACAAAAAAAAGTTTTTCTCAGGGTTTTTGTTACCCTTGCATGAGGTCACTCGCTTGCTGCGATATGTGTATTTTGAAGCCTGAAACCTGCCACTTTGACCAGGGGACTTGCCGTGAACCGGATTGGGGTTTGCAGCATTGCATGAGTCCACATATTGTTTACCTCGCCAATACATCAGGACTAAAAGTAGGCATAACCCGACACTCCCAGATTCCGGTTCGATGGATTGACCAAGGGGCAACCCAGGCATTACCGATTCTGCAGGTGGCGACAAGAAAAATATCCGGATTGGTTGAAATCGAGCTAGCGAACATTATGGCTGATAAAACCAATTGGCGGGCACTATTGAAGGGAGAGGCTGATAGCTTGAATTTGCAGGAGAGTGCCGAACAATCGATGCCGCATATAAAGAATATTCTTGCCGATATCAGATTAAAATTCGGCGATACATCTATCATCGAATTGCAGGAAGAACCCATCGAAATACGTTATCCTGTTATTGAGTATCCAAATAAAATAGTCTCCCATAACTTTGATAAAAACCCTTTGGTTGAAGGTACATTGTTGGGTATCAAGGGGCAATATCTTATTTTTGATACCGGGGTTATTAATATACGAAAATTCACCGCTTATGAAGTGGAGATATCCACCTAAATCAGTAGGCTTGATTGCAACAGGCTGCTCAATTGTTACTATTGCTCCTTATCCAACTCTACAAGATGCGCCATTACTACAGGGCGTAATTTTTGGCTTTGGATATTGTAATTGGAATAGGTAAGAAACCTGCGATAAGCTGACATGGCTAGTTCAGTAGCATTAATCGTTTCATTTGCATAAGCAACATTTATCAATACCTGTGGGTTTCTAGGTTCCAACTCTGCTGCAATGGCTAATAATTGCAGGGCGGCGCTTGCAGAACCCCGTTCCTGCTCCACCACGGCACGTTGTACCCATATTGCGGCACGTTCGCTTTCAATTGAGAGTGCCTGATCCAGTGAGTTGGCGGCCAGATCCAGTTTTCCCATCATCAATTGTGCTGTACCACTCCAAAACCAGGCCTGCCAATAATTATCTGTGTCCCTAAGCAGTGGCGCAATTAACTGTTCCGCTGCTGTGAATTTCCTTGATTGCACCAGTAACTTTCCGAGCAGCAAACGTGCACGTTTATGCTTAGGTTCCAAACTCAATACGTTCTGCAATAGCTGCTGTGCCTGGCTGGTATTACCCAGTTGCAGCTTATCTAGTGCTTGAAAAAATATATCGTCTATACGTGTGTTTGATTGGACTGACAAATTGTCGGGTTGTGTTCCCGTCGTTGCCTTTTCATTGGGTACATAGCCTAAGGTAAGATAATATTCAGTGATGTTTTTTGTTTTTTGATTACTAGTATTAATTATTTCAGTTTTTTTTTCACTTTCGGCATCGACATCCGGAAGTTGCGCGAGGGAGTCGTCAGGTATTGCGCCTGCGGTCACTATTCCACAATAGAGTATAAATACACTGAATGTCCAAATCCTTTTTATGGGCTTTAAATTTTCCATTGCAATCCTGTCTGTTTGTTTCATTGTTTTGTACTACTCGAATGAACAAGGTGTGCAGTCAAGAATATAACCAATTCTTTTTTTGCTTTAACTTCGTAAGTGCCCTGGAATAGATTTCCAATGATAGGAATATCACTGAGTATAGGCACTGAGCGTTTAGTATTACTGATCTGATCTTGAATTAATCCTCCAATGACTATCGTTTCTCCGCTACGTGTACGTACCAGTGAAGAAGTTTGCCGAATATCAAGGTTGGGAGCACTGGATTGCACATTGCCTGATTCATCCATGATATTTGAGACACTGGAAACCCGGGTTACGATGGGTGATACATCCATCATAATCCAGCCGTCGATAGAAATCTGAGGTGTTATGGCAAGTGTGATACCTTCAGTTACAACCTGAGGAATATCAGTTGCAGAGGTTGTAGATCCGGCAGAAGTGTTATCGATTACTAATTCCCGTCGGAAAAACGTTCTGTCTGTTCCAACCTTTATCATTGCGGCCTGATTATTCAATGTGCGTATTTTCGGTTGAGAAACTGTTCTAACCTCGCCCTGTTCCTTAAGGGCATTAAGGACTGCAGAAAAGTTACGACCGCTATTCCTGGTGTTGAATATATTAAATGCTATTGCGGGAAGTTTTGCAGCAAACCCACCAGCGGGTTGTGCAATGATGTTTGTTGTGTTGATGTTGGCATCAATTCCATTGGAGCCTGCTGAGGCAATTCGTGACCAATCTATCCCCAAGCTGAAATCATCATTCAAAGAAATTTCCAGAATTTTCACATCTATTTCCACTTGACGATGAATTGCTTGGTTAATATGAGATACATATCGAGCAACTTCCTTTACTCTCGGATAATGATCAGATATTTGTACTGTTCCGGCCATTCTATTGACGATCAGGCGTCCGTCCTCGGATACCAGGATTGCCAATTGCTCTTCCAACTCTTTCCAGAATTCAACAGTATCGTGTTGTTTGATGGAGATTGCGCCAGTATCCCCACTACTCGATTCACCGGAACTGATCCCTGAGCTGACTTGTGCCTGTGTACTGCCTGAACCACTGCGAACAAGGCGGATATAATTTATAGTGAAATTCCTTGTTTCCCAGGATTTCACACTTATTAAATTGCCTTGCCTTTGCCAATGCAAATCCAGCACTTCAAGCATGGCTTCCATCGCATGATCAAATGGCAGATCATGAAATTCTACTGTCAGCGATCCGGATACGTCTTTATCAGCAATGATATTAAGACCATAGGCTTTTGCGAATATTTGCAATGCCTGTTCAATCGGGAGGTTTTTTGCTACAAAGCTGTAGAGTCGTTCTGAGGCACGATCAGGAGTTACATCCGTTGTTTCAGGCCATGCAATACGGTTGATAAGTGGCAGAGAGGGCAATGTTGGATGTTTTCCAACCACATCCTTCTTTACATCCTGATCGGTAAATCCTATCTGTTGTGGCGATGATATCTCTGTTGTTGATGCGCATGCGGTTAATAGTATCGATCCTAATACTGCGTAAGCTGCGTCCATCGTTTTTTTATTCACGGGAAACTCCCGGTGAGAGCGGAATTGTTTCCATATGCAGTTTCACTATACCTCTTGGTCCATTTAATGCCACATTGTTATCATTGATTTCAGCAATCTGAAAGTCACCGATGGTTTCACCTACTGTTAATACACGCTTGTCAAGGACCGCGTAACTTATTGCCGGGCTTGAAATCACGGCATTAAGTTGTGGCAATTGTGGGGGCGTGCTGCGTGTAGGTTCTATTTTCGATTTATTTCTTGAAGTGTACTTTCTGTTATAACGTTCATATTTTTGGTTTGGATGGGATTTGAAAAACGAAATGGATCACGATTTGGCATTCTGTCGGGATCTATTTCACTAACGTTAATAGTACCGAAAAACTCACTTGGCATAGCGGATCTGAGATCCGCGTCATCGTTCTGAGCATGCTCGAAGGGTTCAATTGGCATTGGGATATCTGCAGCCGCTGATGTTATTGATATTCTTTCCATTAATAATGGGCGAATTATATTTGCATAGGTAATCGTTGCAGCTAGCAGCAATAACATTGCAATTACCCATGGATTATTGAGTAGCTTACTCATATCATGCCCCTTTCCGTGTTTGTAAGGGAATCTGGTTCTAGCACATCATTTTTATAATCTTCAGCTGTACGCACCAGAACATTTAGTTGCATTTTTAGTTTCCTTGCACCCGCTCCTTTGCTTTCCATGCTTGCAGATAAAAGTTCGTGTTGCCAGGAAACTGAATCCATAGCTTTTAGTTGGTTCAGAAGAATATGATAACCATTTTCCACGGTATTGTTATCAATTATCTCGACCTCAAATCGAATGGGGACAGACACCACCTGATTGGGTTTAATAAGGATTGATGCTTCACCGAAGGTATATGTCATTTTTAGGCCGTGGCTCTTGGCTTGCTGCGTTTCCAGAGTTAGCCATTCGGCTATTTTCCGGTAGTCAGGAAATATGAAGGGTTCCAATTCAGCGCTGGCTACAGTTATATTGTGCAGCTGTTGCGATGACCAACCGTTCTTTAACTGCCGGATGTTATTCTCCAATACGCTGAGCTGCATAACTTTCTCATTATTTGTATTAACAATCGACATGCGGTTTTCCAGACTCCACCAAATAACCCAAATATTGATTAATACTATAAAAGTCATGATCAATATGCCAAGTCGGCAATGTGTCAGATTATTTATGATTGAGTCAATGCGTTTATTTATCTGTATTTTTAACTTGGGTGGTTGAGGACGATCACTTAAACGCCTGTCACGTAACACATCGTTCATTTCAATTCACCATTCATATGGAATGCGATTAAACCTGTTTCTCCGGCTTTACCATTGCTTAATTGTTTTAACCATTTTTCTTCCCAGCTACGGGAGACATGTGCGTTCCAAGGGCTTTCGCTTAGTCTGTGCTCAAGTTCTTCAATGGTAGAGGCAGTATCATTTAACGATGGTATTGTGGCGCCGTGTAGATTAAACACCCATCGCCTATCTTTTCGCATGACCTCGGCTTTGTTTAATATCATGTCTTCTGGCACTATATCCCCAAGATTAGCGAGTAACCAGGCGGGAAGTGGTGGGGCTTTATGGGTCAGTACTTCGAGCCGTTTTTTCGCTTCACTAAGGTGTATGCGTCTGCCAGTCCATAGTGCTTTTTCTTCTTCCAATTCTATCGTCAGTGCAATGGTTTGTTGGCTCTTCTTGCCGTATCTTGCAACTAAAAATTCAACCTGAACGACGACGACAATTGCTGCTATCGTGGCTGTGATCGCCATCCATGTGGTTGTGCGGACGATCTGACGACTGGTTATCGTGCGTCGCATCGTAGGTGGAATAAGGTTGCTGGTTGTGCGTCGCGGTATTGTGCTAACTTCTGAAGCCCAGAATATTGCATCTATTGCATCGGTGTCAGAAGTGACAGGTATCTCGAAATGAGGCTGTAGATGGTTTTCAGCATCAGCAGCATCCACACCCATTATACTGACATGTGTTACAACACTTGCATGACGCTGTTTGGCATATAGCAAAGTTCTTTGCATATCTGTACGCAAGCGTTCCATGTCATCAAATTTCCAGTGAAAACCCAGCTCTCGGACAAACAAAACTTCTCCAGAACCACTGACTACAACCATCTCAACGCGTGAATCAAACAGGGCGATCAGGAGTGTGAACTGTTCATTTGGCAGATTTAACTGTAAATAATGTTGTGCCATTACATCGGTCAGTGGGACCAGACGCCGAGGTATGACATGACTCTGCTCGCAGATACGCATTATAGCATCCAGCTTATTGCGTGGCATGATGTGCAGTAGCACGCCTTCACCCTTGTCGTTATGGCGAATGATGCGATAACCCCAAGCTGCGGTGCCTTCAAATTTTTTTTCCTGATTAACCCGCCGTTCCAGATATTTTTCAATGTCCCGGGTAGACATAGGTGGAATATCTAAAAATACATGGAGGTGTTCGTCAGATTCATAGGCAATGGCAATATCACCGCCACGGCGCATATTAAGCTTAGCGCTGGCTGAGCTGACTGCACGATTGAAATCACTAAGATCATTTACCGGATAGGTTGCCGACCAACGCTCTACACATTTACCATGACTTAGACGTACGGCTTGAAATTCTTCATATATCCAGCTGATACCGTAGGTGGTGCTCATGGTTTTACCCAACTCCAATCACTTCCGATCAGCTGATAACGATAGTGTTCGTCAGACTGTACGAGAAAAATGTGATCAAGAGAGCCACTTGGGAATGGGTCTGTATACAAGTTCACTCGGGTGGAGGCGATGACATATCGTGTAAGTATGCTATCCACACCGCCTACAGCTGCCGACACTGAGTAGACAGGTCCAGATTCAAGTTGATAGGCCGCTTGATTGGTTTTCTCATTTATTATTGTGACACGTTGGAACAATGATTTTAGATTGAGCCGAACGATCTTGATCGTATCACTTTCGATGAGTGCCGCCGCTTTGCTTTGATTCCAAATTGCCGAAAATGTTGCTGATGTTGTTGGCATTGGTGGTGCATCTGCATTCATGTTGGATACCAGCATAATACGTGGAGAGACAGGGGGGCTGCTCAATCCGTTCTGTTGGTTATAACCTGGAAAAGTGGAGTCAGTTGTACTGAAAAACTGAGGGTCAACATAATAGCCACGAGAAAAATTTCGTTCATTCAACGCCACTTTATTTATCGGCATATCGCTCATTGAAGCGGCGGCTGTAGACCATGCAACGTTGCCCAAGGCGGGGATTGTCTTGTTCTTTTTGATGTACCCCTGGAGGTTTTCGGCCAATGTTTTCAGGTTGATAACTTCCTGATCAGCCTTGGCTTGCACTACTTGGTTGATTACGTTGGGTACAATAGAGGCAGAGAGAATTGCCATAATCGCCATTACGCCAATCATTTCAATCAGTGTAAAACCACAACTAACTTTACGGGTGGGTTGGCTTATATGAAAGTCCATTTGAAAAAAATCCGTTTGTTTGTTCCCTAAGTGCAGCTAATTGCCTTACCAGAACCTCCTAAAGCTGCCCGTAAGTCCAGTTATATACTTTCGGTTCGAGGAATATCAGCTTTCAAGTCCTACTACATGCAATAAAAGCACCATGCAAGCCAGTGAAGTTGATCCTTCAGGAAATTCCACCCATTAAGCTCATTAGAGGCAAGAATATCGCCATCGCAACAAGACCTACAATACTGATCAGAACCAACATAATGGTCGGTTCGAGAATGGAGAATATGCGCTTAACCTGCACGGGAATTTCTTCGTCAAATCGGGAAGAGACATGTGCAAGGGCTAGCTCTAATTGCCCTGATTCCTCTCCAATGGCAAGCATACGTAACATCATGGGTGAAAAAACGGCGTGATCCTTAAAAGCATCACTCATGCGCCGGCCTTCATTAACCGCGATCTCAGCACCTTGTATCGCAGATGCAACAATTCGATTTCCCACCAGACCTTTAGATAACTCAAGCGCTTGCAATAAGGGAATACCTGAACGGATAAGAACAGCCATATTATGTGAGAATCGGGATAAGGTAATCATTCGGCTAATGTCACCAAATACTGGTAGATTCAATTTGAGGTGATCAAATGCGGTGGCAAATTGTTCAGATTTTCTGTATGCCGCACGCATGATCAGGGATAGAACAATAGGCAGTCCAATAATGACCCACCAATACTCAATAGCGAAGTCTCCAATGGACATGACTATACGGGTAATTGCTGGTAACGGGATATTCAAGGTGAGTAAGATTTGAGCAAATTTTGGTACAACGAATGTGAATAGCAGTAAGACAAAAAGTATAACTACAATCAATACAATAATGGGATAGGTACTGACTTGCTTTATTGTAGATACCAATCGATCTGTCCACTCCAGGTGGTGTTGCAAATCCTTGAAGGCATCGGGAAGGTTTCCACTAAATTCACCTGCTTTGACTAGATTTCGCATCTGCTCAGGAAACACATCCTTATGGTTTTCCATGGAGTCAAAGACAGTATGGCCTGATTCAACATGAATTGTAAGATCTTCAAGTATATGCAGAAACCCTGGATTTGGGTGTCCTTCACCCATTGTTCGAAAACTATCAGCCAAACTGATGCCGGCAGAAAGCATTGCTGACATGGCGCTACAAAAATCAATAAGCTCTTTTCGAGTTACGCGTACTCTTTTGGGACTTTTATCCAAAGCAGCCGACCGGGACTCTACCAGCCAATAGCCTGTATCGCGCAGTAGTTCATCGAGTCGATTTTCACTGCTGGCCGTCATTGTGCCTTCGACGGCGTGACCGCTTTTATCAATTGCGCGGTAGTTATAATCCGGCATTTAGATTCCTTGGTTCTAACGTATGACCCGGAGGACTTCCTCGACGGTAGTATGGCCTGCACAGACTTTGTTAAATCCGTCTTCTAACATGGTGCTCATTCCCGCTGCTATTGCCAGCTTTTCCAACTCACTGGCACTTGCGCCGTTGATAATCGGATCGTGAAAGACTTCACTGAGTACTAACACTTCATAGATTGCCAAACGTCCCAAGTAACCTGTATGTTGACATTTTTTGCAACCTGTACCATGCCACAGATCTGTATTCTGAATATGTAATCCTGTGGTGTGTAGTTTTTCCAATAACTCGTCTGCGTTGTCAATTTGTTCTTTGCAGTTTGGACAGATTTTACGTACCAGACGTTGGCCAACAACAGCGCTCAAAGCGATAGGTAACAAATAACGTTCTACACCCATGTCGATTAAACGGGCGATGACACCCACTGCGTCATTCGTATGCAAGGTGGAAAAAACAAGATGGCCTGTTAATGCTGCCCGAGTGGCGAGTTTAGCGGTTTCCTCGTCACGAATTTCGCCGACAAGTATTACATCAGGGTCTTGGCGTAGCAAAGCCCGTAGCCCGGCTGAGAAAGTCATGCCTGTTTCAGATTGAATTTGAGTTTGGCGTACCAAAGGCATAGAGTACTCAATCGGATCTTCAAGCGTAAATACACTGCGCTGTAAAGCGTCAACCTGACCCAATGCTGAATAGAGTGTGGTGGTTTTTCCACTACCCGTCGGCCCTGTAACCAATATCAGGCCAAAAGGTTGTTCAATCAATTGGTTTATGCGTTTTTTATCATTCGGCGATAACCCAAGTTGATTAAAAGTGGGTCTTGAATCAGCAGATTCAAGTATCCTCATGACAATACTCTCACCATGATTGGTTGGCAGAGTTGAAATACGCAGATCAACCTCGCGGCGACCAAATAAAAAATGAATACGTCCGTCCTGAGGGATGCGTTTTTCTGTGACATCTATGTCTGCCATAAGTTTTAACCTGGCAGTAAGTGCTTGCAGTAACGGTATAGGAATAAGCACTTCCTGCCTTAATATACCGTCAATCCGCATGCGTATGCGGACCATTTTCTCTTCTGGCTCAATATGTATATCTGTCGCACGCTTTTTAATTCCCAAGGCAATAATCTGATCAACTAACCGCGGCATGGAAGATTCAGTGCCACTGTCATTTTTCTCGGCAACAATACCTCTGGCAAGCAAAGTTTCAATCGTGTCTTCTATGGAAGTTCCTTGCGCGTAATGCCGCTCTAATGCTTCCAGAATATCTTTTTCAGCTGCGCTTGCAATTTCAACCTGTAAGCCGGTTTCCTTCTCTAAGGCATCGATAGCAACGACATTAAAAGCATCAGCCAAAGCAACAGTAAGAATATTACCTTCACGCACAATTGGTAAAACCCGCAGACGTTTTGCAAATGCATAGGGAATCAGTTTTAGTACTTCTTCGTCGATGACAATATTCAGTACATCAAGAACCTGTGTGTGGGTTTCAAGTGCGAGATTATTGGTTAGATTTTCCTGACTGAGAAAACCCAAATCGACCAGTGCTTCTCCTAAATAACCTCCCCGACGTTCCTTTTCCCGCAGGGCCAGATTGAGTTGTGTGTTATTAATCAGGCCAAGTTCAATAAGCCGCTGTCCTAGTGGTTTATGCGCAAGTACAGATTCATCTGCACTGCTCAAGTTGTGCTTGACAGTGGAGGCTTGCTGTGTACCCATTATCAGCGTTTAAATTCGTGCTAAACAAACTACTAAAATAGAGGTGCTAGTGCCCTTGTAACGCTTTACCCGTCCCACGGTTTTCCAGTTGTTACTGCCCGAATCTCCATCGAATACAGCACTGATCTTCTCGGCGATCTTGTCGCTAACGCTGTCAATCCGATAAACCAGAAAACGCCCGTCTGTATTTCCATCACCATCTATATCACAAGCCCAATCGCCACTTGAAGTATTGTATAAATACTGAAAACCACCTTTCAGAAAGGGATTCCGTGGTTCATTCTCCAGGTAAGGACCCTGCCAGCCAGCAATATTGTTTCCGCCACTATCGATTGCGTTTTTTATTAGTTGATGATGATGTGGATGAGTGCTTGAATCTTTGGTTGGTTCCATTGTGGGCCAGCGCCCCGTGTCAGTATTGAATTTTGCGGCTGCTCCTTTTAATGTTCTTACCTGCTGGACAAAGGAAGATACCTTTGCGTCTTCTATTGTTTCTATAATTCGTGGGGTTGCAACTGATGCCAGAATAGCAATAACCGCCAGAACGCCGATCATTTCAACCAAGGTAAAACCACCTTGTTTTTCGTCCTTTAACATAATGATTCTCCATAATCAGGACATTTACAAAATTTGACAACCGAATCATCAGGGCTTCCAAACCCTCGTCCGATAGGCATTATTAACGACTTATACTAGATTTTCTTAAGTGGTTTCCGAAATAAGTGGCAGATGGATTCATTTGAATAAAACAGCAACCGCACGACGGATTGTAGAATTATTTTTACTTAATCTTAGGGATTTTTACTTGCTCAAGATTCAATTTATTTCCTGATTCAATACTTTAGTTGTTTTGGAAGCCTGCTGAGTTTCCTTAAGCCCTCTGCATACTAAGTTTTTTCAATTCTCGGGATGAAGGTAACCGTTGTATTGTATCTTTAATTTTAAGGAGTAATTTTTTTCTGACCATTGGGTCCCGTCCATCCAGTGTGTAGCGTAGTTGAATATAAATTGCACATATTGTGTGCAGGTTATCGGCTTGTTCTGGCCATTCAAGTGAGGTATGAGCTTCCAGGTCCAGTGGTCCTTGAGTTCGGTTTCGTGGAAATCCTGACCGTTCAAGATGTAGCAGAAAACGTTTCCATTGCCTTTCAGTTTTATCAAGCTTATTGCTCGATAAGAGATTGGATTTTAATACAAATATTGACCAAATCGAGCCTGCAAGCATAATAAATACAAGCAATTGCCATGGTTTCGGGCCGGAGATCCCCAGGCCCTTTAAAAAATTGAGTTGATTGTTCGCACTAAAGTTTATGATGTACTTACGCCAGCCGTGGTTTAATGAATCCCATTGCAGGTTTAATTTTTTAATCCATCCGTTGCCCAGGCGGGCCATCAATGGTACGGGTTCACCCGCACCCAAAGCAGAGGCTATTCCGGATTCAACTCTTTCTGGGGCTACAGCTGCGGTAGGGTCATATCGTTTCCAGCGTCCGTTAATCCAGGCTTCCGCCCATGCATGTGCATCGGATTGGCGAACAATCAGATAGTCTGCGTTCATTTCCCCACCCTGATAGCCGGTTACCACCCGAGCCGGGATAGCGGCAGCACGTAGCAAGTATACGAATGTGCTGGCGTAGTGCTCGCAGAATCCGTTACGAGTATCAAAAAGAAACTCATCTATGGGGCTGTCCCCCAATAGGGAGGGTTTTAAAGTATAGAAAAATGCTTGTTGGTTGAAGTGATCCAATACAGCATTGATAAGCTGCTCGTCATTGGAATATTTTTGACGTAATTGCAGGGCGTATTGTCTGGTGCGGTGATTTCTACCGGCGATCTGTGAATTTTGTAATAAAGCAGGTGTATTGTCATTGTAACTGCTGCGGATTACAGATGATTGTCGGTAACGAAGAGCGGTATTAACTGATTTATTTGCTATTAACTCGAATTCATTACTGAGCTTTGCGATGGGATTTGCCGATTCTGCAGCGTGGGCGGCATTTACCGGAAGACGGGTAGGTACATCCAGAGCAAACAGCCATTTACTGTTGTGTGGTTCGAGCGTTACCGTGTAGTGATTTATAGGTTTTTCAGAATTTACTGATTGCGTAATTGCGCTATATTTTTTTTGATTGCCACTATGCCAGGTGTGGCCGTCAAACTGACTGAGCACCGGGCCTCGCCAATAAAGGTCTTTTTGTGCGGGCACTGCATCATCGAATTCCACCCGAAAGGCTACAGCTCCAGAAAGAGAAAGCTCACCGATGCTGCCGGGTGACATGCTATCAGATAGTCCTGAGCTGTAGCTGGCATCATTCGGCAAACTCCATAATGGACTGGATAACCTTGGGAATAAAATAAAAAGTGCTGCTGCCAGCGGTATTCCCTGTAAAAGAAGTTTTCCGGTTAAACGTGTTATGGATGTAATGCCAGGGTTGTCACTGAAGTCCCTTAGAACATAAAGGCTTCCGCCCATGGCAAACACGGCGGGTAAAGATACGAGTGCTGATAGTAGAGTTTGTGCGTAGAAATATTGAGTGAACAGTAAAAACCCTGATAAACAAACTAACAACGTAATATCTCTGCGTTGGCGGGTTTCAGCGAATTTTAATGCAATTAATAAGTATAAAAATGCAACGCAGGGATCACGACCAAGAAAGTAGCCGAATTGCACACGAATAGCCAGAGCAGCAATGATAGCTAAAGCAACCAGGGCGTAAGAAGGAAAATAACGTGTGAACGATTCAGTAAACAGGGCCTTGCCTAAGATAAGTGAAATTCCGCTCAGGCTAACCCAGAGCGGTAAATGCAAACTATGTGGAAGCTGTGTCAGGACTAACAGACTGGCCAGCCAGCAAATTCCATTTTGACTGATGCGAGTGCCGCTAATGATCATTGTCATGTAGTTCAAATAGGGCGAGAGCAGCAAGCAGTTTATGGCGATGATTGTTGCCACTGTCAAGAGAGGAATTGTAGCCCGGTAATGACAGAGAGTATTCTGCTCCCTCATGATGCGCCTTTAAAACCCAGGCCGTTAGTCTGGACAGGCGCAGCTCAAGATCGTTAAGATTGTTTGTATCTTGTAATGAAAATTGAAATTTAATGCAACCGGAGAACTCGGAAAATTGCTTGCTATACCAGCCTTGCCCTTTGGCTGCGGTCTTCCAGGCTACGCGGGATAATGGGTCTCCAGGCTGGTATTGTTTCAGACCGTTAAATTCCTCATCACCATCAGGTATAAGTTCTGTGGTGGCACCAGAGTTGTTCGGGCCCGATGGAAATGGAGGCGGGTGTTTCTCTGCCTTGGGGTAAACCAAACCATTGCAGGATACATGAAAATAACTCCAGGTTCTCCACAAACCCAATGGATAATCACTACTAAGTGTGACTCGACCAAGGGCTTTTAACCCCCTTTTTGCGGTTTGTAATCTCAGTTCAGCACTTGCCTCTCCCGCTGCGGGTATATTAATTATGTCGGGTGAATGTGTTTTTGTCTGTATTTTAATACCGTGTCGGGTGTGTCCTTCTGAAGTTAAAAACTTCAGGCGATAGAGCAGGGAATCGCCGCAGAATCCGTGGGGTTCATCACATGCATCTATAGTCAGGCCGTCAAGATTGAGGTAGGTTGCCAATAAGGAGGAGGCAAATAACCCGGTTAGCAAGAAACACAGGGCAAATCCAAGATTGATGGCGTAGTTCATGGAAGCGATAAGCATAATAGCCAATGAGGCTGCGAACATCCATCCACGTTTGCTGGGTACAATATAGATTCGTTTGTGTGTAAGTATCAGTGGTGTGCGGTCAAGTGCGCGTTGACGGAAGAAGCGTTGCTGAACTTTCGCAACCAGATCGCCAGCAGATTTTGTTGGGTTTGCATTACTCACGATTAATGCTGACAGCTGGCGTGTTGTTTTGGGCTGGTATCTGTGCAACAGCGGTAATACCAGACGCTATCATAGGTTGCATTAGACTAACCCAACAGCAACCTTGTTTAGAATATCATTGGCAACTTCAGCGCCTCGTTGTACAGAACCTGTAAGTCGGTGCCCGGCAACAGAGGGGAATACCGATTGTACATCTTCAGGCAGTACCATTTCCCGACCTTGAATCAGTGCCCAGGCTCGACTTAATGTGAGTAAGTTGATGCCTGCACGCGGACTAAGGCCGTGGCTGTTTGACTGCTCAGTCCTGGTAGCGCTAAGCAATGCTTGTACATAATCCAGAATGGGGTCTGCTACATGTACCTGTGTTACCTCTTCCTGCCAGGATTGTAAATGGTGGCCTGTTGTCAACGCAGTGAGTTCTGCTATCTGTAATCGTCGATCACCTCCGGTTAATAATTTGCGTTCCGCTTCAGGATCAGGGTAGCCCAATTCTATGCCAACAAGAAATCGATCCAGCTGAGATTCAGGTAATCCGTAGGCACCCATCTGGTCTGATGGGTTTTGTGTCGCAACAACGAAAAATGGATCAGGCAGGGCGCGTGTTATACCGTCAATGCTTACTTGCCGTTCTTCCATCGCCTCAAGTAGCGCACTCTGTGCTTTAGGTGGTGCTCTGTTGATTTCATCGGCAAGAAATATTGAGCTGAAAACAGGGCCGTTATGAAATTCAAACTTGTTGGACTTATCATTAAATATTGAAACACCCAGAATATCTGCAGGCAGTAAATCACTGGTAAATTGTACTCTGGTCCAAGGTAAGCCCAACGTCACCGCCAAAGTATGGGCCAATGTCGTTTTGCCGACACCCGGTTTGTCCTCAATCAGTAGATGTCCACGTGCTAACAGGCAGGCAATTGCCAGATGCAGTTGCTTGCTTTTACCAATAATGATGGAATCCAACTGTATTAAAATATCTTTTATGGAATTTTGATACAGACCTGTAAAGGCGATATTTTCGTTAACTCCCGTCATAATAATTGTGTACTACTTTTAAGTTCATTTGTTCGGTTCCACTCACAGGTGTCATCAGAAAGATTACTTACTGGCCATTATTGCCAGAAGCAGGTATTGAGCCATCTGGACGATTGCTCGAGAATAGAGGCATTATTAGGGAAATCCAGTTTGGATATGGAAGTACTTCACCAAGTTTTTCGCGGCAAGAGCAACCAGTTAGGAATTTGAGGCAACAGTAGTGTAGGGTTCAAATGATCAGTGTTATACATAGCTGAATTAAACGATCTAATAAGCGCTTCGTAGCAATCACTCTATAAAATAAAGAGCTAACTTCGGTGAGCATGGGGATTGTGTTTTGGACCCTTTTAGCGTATTCATGCATATTTTTTTGGAGAAAACCAGTGCAACTTGATTTGGCCAGTACAGAGCAACTCCAGCAATGGTCCAAGGAGTTTGAACAACAGTTTAAGGATGTTAAAGCAAGAGGTCTTAAATTGGATCTGACCCGAGGAAAACCATCCGCAAGTCAGCTGGATTTGGCTAACGCTTTGGATGGAGATTTGGGTGGTGATTTCCAGGCACCTGATGGCACGGATGTACGAAACTATGGTAGGCTAGACGGCTTGATTGATATGAAAATCTTCGGTGGCAGTATGTTAGGAGTGCCTGCGGAAGAAGTGTTGGTCGGAGGTAACAGTAGTTTGACACTTATGTATCAAACCATATTGTTTGCCTATTTGTTCGGTGTTGGAGAATCAGGGAGGGCATGGCGTAACGATGGCAAGGTTAAATTTCTTTGCCCAGTCCCCGGATATGATCGCCATTTTTCGGTGACTGAAGAATTTGGAATTGAGATGATCAATGTGCCCATGCTGGACTCAGGACCTGATATGGACAAGGTGGAGGCGTTAATAGGTTCAGACAGATCGATAAAAGGTATTTGGTGTGTGCCAAAGTATTCAAATCCCAGCGGTGAAATTTATAGTGCTGATACTGTTGATCGAATAGCCCGACTTGGCAACAAAGCAAGCGAAAATTTTCGTATTATGTGGGATAACGCCTATGCAGTGCATGATTTGATCAAGCAACCTGATCAATTAGTATCAATTCGAGAACGATGCATCGAGCACGGTACACTTGCTAGTGTTTATCAATTTAGCTCTACCTCCAAGGTTACTTTTGCGGGTGCAGGTATTTCCTTTATGGCATCTTCTACGGCGAATCTTGCTAAATTCAAGAAGCATCTGGGAATCGCAACCATTGGTCCCGATAAGGTCAATCAGCTGCGCCATTTACGACTTCTGTCAGATAAACCGGCGCTCATACAGCATATGCAGCAACACGCAGATCTATTGCGACCTAAATTTGCAGCTGTTCAGGATCATCTTGAACGCGCTTTTTCCGACTCGGATATTGCAAGCTGGACACGACCGGATGGAGGCTATTTCGTATCTTTAGATTGCCGAGTGGGTCTGGCGAGAGAAATTGTAAGATTGGCTGGTGAGGCGGGGGTGATCATGACCCCGGCAGGTGCCCCATTTCCTTACGGTAATGATGAACAAGATACAAACATACGGATTGCACCTTCATTCCCTACGGTGGAGGATATTAATTCAGCAATGGAAGTGTTTGTTGTCTGCATTAAACTGGCTTCAGTAAGGCAGAAACTGGCTTTATGATGGCTATAGAAGTAGTTTGCTAAAGCATTAATATCAGCTAACTTGATCCAGTAATTCTGGTGGCAAGACCTTACATCGCCGGGTTTCGATATTTATTGTACCTTGACTTGCCTGAACAATATTTTCGTACTAAATTTTAGTACTTCATCTGAACCCGGGGCATTTCTAAAAATTTATACCTGGCTCTTCCGGTTGCAGTTCGGGTTCGACGGTTTAGCGCATTTCTGCGTGGAGACACTATTGGATTCCGATCTTACAGACTAAATCGAAGCCAGTGCAGGACGTGTTTTTATCGGCATGATTTTGGAAAATGGCTTAGGTAAGCAGTATATCTTCGATAATTTGGTGGATAATGGGGTGATGCAAGAAAAAAATCGTGCTTAGTTTAAATTATTCACCAATTGCTTCAGTTTTTTAGTTACAATTCCGGGTTTTTCGGAGCCGGACGGTCGGGTGATTAGATAGGCCAAATGCCTAAGCTTGTGACCCACAGCTCCGGGTCCTACAGACTTCTATTGAAATGTGTTGTTAATAGGTTAAAACCTCACCTCATGGAATCTGAGAATACAGCTATCTGGATAAACTTGAAGGATCACTGATCAAGTCATTATTATACGTTTTCTGATACTTACATCGAATAACGTAATCATCTGGATTAGCGTGAGCGTACCTGACTACAATTTTTTGCGCCTAACTGAGTGTATATAAGAGTATTAACATGAAAGATCTATCCCTCTATCGAAATATTGGTATTTTCGCCCACGTTGACGCGGGTAAGACGACCACTACGGAACGTATCCTTAAACTGACTGGTAAGATCCACAAAATAGGCGAAGTGCACGATGGTGCTGCGACTACTGACTTTATGGATCAGGAACAGGAGCGTGGGATAACTATACAGTCAGCTGCAACCTCTTGTTTCTGGAAAGATCATCGGCTTAATATTATCGATACCCCCGGTCACGTTGATTTCACAATAGAAGTTTACCGTTCTCTGAAAGTACTGGACGGAGGGGTTGGGGTGTTCTGTGGTTCGGGCGGTGTAGAGCCTCAATCGGAAACCAATTGGCGATATGCAAATGACTCGGAAGTGGCGCGAATAATATTTGTCAATAAATTGGATCGTATAGGTGCGGACTTTTTACGTGTCGTTAAACAGATTGAAGATGTGCTGGGCGCAACACCTGTTGTGATGACTTTGCCTATTGGCGTTGAAGATGATTTTGTCGGTGTGGTTGACCTGCTTACTCGAAAGGCATGGGTTTGGGATGAATCAGGGGATCCATTAAATTACGAAATAAAAGAAGTGCCGGCAGATATGCTTGATTTGGTTGAGGAGTATCGCGAAAAGTTGATTGAAGCTGTAGTAGATCAAGATGATGATGCCATGGAGAAGTATCTGGACGGAGAGGAGCCGGACATTGAAACATTAAAAATGTGTGTTCGAAAGGGTACGATTAATCTTGATTTTTTCCCAACTTTTTGTGGCTCCGCATTTAAAAATAAAGGTGTTCAGCTCGTTCTGGATGCAGTTATCGATTATTTACCCAACCCAACCGAAGTCAAACCACAGCCGGAAGTTGATCTGGATGGAAAAGAAACAGGTGAATTTGCCATTGTGGATGTAAAGAAGCCATTGCGTGCACTGGCTTTTAAAATTATGGATGACCGTTTTGGTGCGCTGACATTTATTCGAATCTACTCGGGCCTTCTTAACAAAGGTACAACGGTATTAAATACGTTTACGGGTAAAACGGAACGAATTGGCCGGATTGTGGAAATGCATGCAGATTCTCGAGAAGAACTCGATTCTGCTCAAGCAGGTGATATCGTGGCGGTTGTCGGTATGAAAAACGTGCAAACCGGGCATACATTGTGTGATCCGAAAATTCCCGCGACGCTTGAACCTATGGTCTTTCCAGATCCGGTTATTTCAATTGCAGTTGCACCTAACGATAAAAGTGCTTCTGAAAAAATGGGTGTGGCACTTGGTAAAATGTTAGCCGAAGATCCTTCGTTCCATGTTGAGACTGATGAAGACAGTGGAGAAACCATTCTAAAAGGGATGGGGGAACTACACCTTGATATAAAGATTGACATACTGCGTCGTACCCACGGTGTGGATGTTGAGGTTGGTAAGCCTCAAGTTGCTTATCGGGAAACAATTACCCAACGTATTGAAGATAGTTATACGCACAAGAAACAAACGGGTGGTTCAGGTCAGTTTGGTAAGATTGATTACGTAATTGAACCAGGAGAGGCGGGTAGTGGCTATGAATTTGAATCGAAGGTCACAGGCGGTAATGTACCGCGTGAATTTTGGCCGGCGGTTGAAAAAGGCTTTAGAATGAGTTCGGAGGAGGGTGTTCTCGCGGGCTTCCCATTGCTTGATTTTAAAGTTACCTTGATGGATGGCGCCTATCATGCCGTTGATTCATCAGCCATTGCGTTTGAAATTGCATCAAAAGGGGCTTATAGGCAATCGATTCCCAAGGCAGGGCCACAGCTGATTGAGCCGATCATGAAAGTTGATGTATACACCCCGGATGATCACGTTGGTGATGTGATTGGAGACTTGAATAGGCGTCGAGGTATGATCAAATCACAGGAGCCTGGCACAACAGGTGTGCGTATAAAATCTGATGTACCGTTAAGTGAAATGTTTGGTTATATTGGTGATCTACGTACTATGACCTCAGGACGTGGCCAATTTTCAATGGAATTTTCACATTACTCACAATGTCCTAAAAATGTTGCTGAGGAAGTCATCAAGGAAGTACAGGAAAGAAAAGAAAGTAAATAGGCTTATATACTATCAATATTCTGGCTGCAATTGGCAGCCAGAATATCCTGTGCAGATCCTTCTTCAGGGTTGCATTTTCCGCGTTTCTCCAGACCCACCTATTTTATTTATTAATACGGATTGCTGAGATTATAGGGAACATATCTATTTCATGATCTGCTTTGATACATAGACAGACTGCCAGCTATTGCATCTGTGCAAAAAACGTTCAAATAGCGCATTTTTAAAGGGTGGTCAGCGGCGCTGTAGTCTGTATCCGTATTTGTTTTAGATTATTAGTGGAATTATTGACTGAAAAACGGGTATAAATGGGTAGAAGCGAATTGGAAGTTATGAAATACTCAGTATTATAGTTAACCCAATAACATTCTAAGTTACTGATAAGTATTAACTAAAGGTATCAGTATTAGCTATAGGCCATTTATATTAACTGGATGATTGTCACTGATTGATTGTGATACTAATACTAAAAGCGTATTCCAGCCGATTTATATCGATGGGTTCAAAGCTAATTTTAGCCAAAGATTAAGGATGTGATTGATAGGGGGCTGTTAACGCTTTTAGGGGAGCAGATTATGAAGTATCTGGATATATACCTAAATCAATTGGGCCGGCCATTGAAAATAAAGCTTTTCTTGTTTTCAATGATAGGCATTTATATGGGAGCGAAAGCGCTCTGGAAAGTTGATCAGATTGATCTTCCAGTACATTACATTTTGTTTGTTATTCCTGGAGTCATTATAAGTATATGGATGAAGAAAATTGAAAAAACCGAACTTATCAGAGTCGAGAGCAAGGTCGCGCAAAGGCTGAATTTTTTTGCAGTCGGCCTCATTGTGATTTGGCTTGTGTTGGTTGAATTTTGGTTGCCGGGGGTTATGGCCTATTTTTTTGAATTTCCTAATGAAGCATTGCAATTAATGACAGCAGCACTGTTACTGGGTAGGGTGTCTTTAACCTGGCGGAAAATTGAGCAATTTCTGTTGGCCGAAAATAAAAGATACAGTTTGCACATGATTGCAGATTGACCGTAACAAGGCAGATGATATCGGAACAACAAACAGCTATTAATGATTTTTAAATATGCTGAGGGTGATGAGTGGGTATTTGGCAATTTCTCTATTTTTTCCGATCAGCAAACGTATGCGAAACACCCATCAAAGCCTGCATATAGATGTGGAAGAAAGAGCGGGTTTATTTTGATACAAATGAATATTTTTCGGCGATTGTTCGGCAAATTGATGCGGCAACAACGTCTATTGATATGGAGATGTATATTTTTGAGAGAGGTAAGCTGGGAGAAACACTTCTTGCAGCCCTTGCTCGTGCAACAAAACGCGGTCTTAGTGTACGCCTTATAATTGATGGTCTAGGCTCCCCAAATTGGCAACTTAACGATTTACAAGAATTCGCAACACACAACATATTTGTCAGGGTTTACCATCCTGTTCCTCGTCCGTTTTCTAAATTTTTCCTTCGCGCCTGGCCAAAGCCAGCACTAGCGCTTCGGTTGTTACTGAATATAAATCGTAGGAATCACAAAAAACTTGTCGTGATTGATAGAGCTTGCGCTTTTGTGGGCAGCATGAACGTGGCTGACGCTCATCGAGAATGGCGCGAAACATCTGCGTTTGTACAGGGAAAGGATATAAAAGATTTGCAGAACTGTTTTGAGGATACCTGGAGGCGGGCCTATAATCCAGATTTACCCAGGCTCAAACCCCTGGCAAAACGAAAAGTCATGAAAAGTGCCTGGAGAGGGTTGGTAAGAACCAATATCACCCGCAAGCTACGAAAACGGCACAATAGTGAGTTGCTGGCCCGCATTCTTTTAGCAAAACATCGCGTTTGGTTAACCAGCGCCTATTTTGTTCCAAACCCAAAAGTCTTAAAGCACTTGATTGTTAGCGCAAATAAAGATGTGGATGTCTGTTTGTTATTACCCCGAAAGTCGGATGTGCGAATGGTGAGATGGGTAAGTATGCTGTTTTATGTGCCACTGTTACGCGCAGGCGTATCAGTTTATGAGTATCTACCTACTATCTTACATGCTAAAACACTCCTGGTGGATGATTGGGCAACCGTAGGCACCACTAATCTTAACTATCGCAGTCTTTATCATGATCTTGAAGTGGATGTGGTATTGAAAAAATCACACAGTGTAGAGAGTCTGCGGAATCAGTTTGAGCATGACCTTAAAAATTCTGCAGCGATTACTGAGGATTGGTTACAAAACCGTCCGGTTCTAACTCGTATCGCCGGTTACATAGCGTCTCTTATAAAATGGTGGATGTAGATATAAATCAAAGATTTTACTGCTCTGGCTTGGTAACAGGCAGTGTTTTTTTGTCTGATTATGCACTTAATTTCAAAGACAACAACGGCGTACTGGAGTGAGAAATTAATTCTGCTCTGAACTTTAGTGCGCAAACATAGACAAATGCGCTGCAGTTGGAAATAAATATTTGCTGACTGCGTAATAGCTGAATTAGTGACAAAACTGCGGTAAACTGCACAAGGCTTTAATCTTGTGCAAGCTTGGAAATTCTTATCAGTAGAATCAAGAGCTTATGCTGTGGTTTTGACAATTAGAGTAATGATTCAGGATTTAGAGTTAAACTTAACCCTAGTAAATCGGAGTATTTATACATGTTAATGAAAAAGAAGAACCCTGTTTTAGGTGCAGCAATTGGTAGTCTTATCGCACTTGGTGTGTCCACTGCTGCAATGCAAAGCGCCTATGCTGCAAAAGAGGGCATGGAAAAGTGCTATGGAATCTCAAAAGCAGGTAAGAATGATTGCCAAACAGCAAGCAGTGCATGCGCAGGCACATCGACTGCTGATGCGCAGAAAGACGCTTGGGTTTATATTCCCGAAGGCATGTGTGAAAAGGTTGTTGGTGGAAGCAAGTCAGCTGCTTGATATAGGTGATGGAGCCACAACTCCGAACTAACGTTCGGAAAGACAAGATCCCGGTTAATGCCGGGGTCGGTCTGCGTGCACAGCATTATCGATCACTTCTGGAGTTACAGCCCAAGGTTGGGTGGCTTGAATTTCACCCTGAAAACTATTTTGGAGATGGCGGCGCGCCATTGTATTTTTTGGAGCGTCTGAGAGAGCTTTACCCACTCAGTATGCACGGAGTTGGTTTATCACTAGGCAGCGCAGACCCGCTCAGTAAAAAGCATCTTGAAAAACTTAAAAATCTGATTATCCGATTTGAACCTGATTTGATCTCTGAGCATTTGAGCTGGGGGTCCATTAATGGAATATATCTGAATGATTTGCTTCCATTACCTTACACTGAGGAAACGCTAGATCACTTTTGTGCTCACGTTTCTCAGACCCAAGACTACCTCCAACGTCGCATCCTGATAGAAAATCCATCAAGTTACCTGGGATATTCTCACTCTACGATTCCAGAGGAAGAGTTTTTAGTTGCTATCGCTAAAAGGACGGGTTGTGGTCTTTTATTGGATATCAACAATGTCTATGTCAGCTCAGTTAACCACGGTATTATCGCTACAGAATATCTTGATAAGATTCCGGCGGATAGGGTGGGTGAAATTCACCTCGCTGGGCATTCTAAAAATGCAGTTGGAAATCAATCTATTTTGATTGATGATCATGGATCACAAGTTTGTGATGAGGTATGGAAGCTTTTTGAATACTACTGCCAAACGAATAACAATACGCCGGTATTGATTGAATGGGATTCAGACATCCCGGAACTAGATATATTGCTGGGTGAGGCCAAAAAAGCCCAGATGATTTTGGAAAAAAGCCTTGCCACTATTGCATGAAATTCAAACTGCTTTTTTGACGGATATCTCTTCTGATAAAGTAGATAACATTGGATGTTTTCTGACATCTGAAAAATTCACCCCGGAATCGGCATTTCAAGTATACAGGAATAATTTTTTTATTAGCCTCACTGAGGCACTGCGGGCTATCTATGAGAGTGTTGACAAGCTTGTTGGCGAGAAGTTTTTTAATTTTGTAGCTGATACATATATTCGAAAATACCCTTCTCTCAATGGTAATCTTCATGAATTTGGTGAGCAGTTTCCGAAATTTTTGCGCACCCAGGGTTCTGTGAAAAAATTACCTTATCTATCGGACATCGCATTACTGGACTGGGCTTGGCACAGTGTTTTCCATTCGAAGGATTCATCAGCGTTTGATTTCGGGTCATTAGCAGAAGTATCACCTGATGTTTATGCTGAATTAATTTTTATTCCTGCATCGCCCGTAAGGTTTATTGCTTCAAATTACTCAATTGCCGAGATTTGGCAATCCAGTAGAAATGAACGAGGGGATAAACAGGGAGTTTTTCGCTACGACAAGGGGCCTGAGTTTATGGTTCTGACCCGACCTGACCTGGAAATTGGTGTTTATTCAATGTCCGAGGCTGAATATCGATTCTTACAGTGCTTGTCAAAAGGCGAGACATTGGAACAGTCTTTAGCTGTTGCTCAGTCATTGCATGAATCTTTTGAAGTATCGTCTGTACTCCAACAGAATATTTTACGTGGAGTATTTACTTGTATACAGATGTAATAAAAAATAAATCCAGTATATAAAACACTCTATAACAAAGGATACAAACTATGGCGTTAACAAGTATTATTACCAAACCTTACGAATTTTTTTCCAAATCCCTGGACTTTCTACAGCCGCTGGCTGATTTGCTTATCCGTCTTTACGTAGCAAACGTTTTCTGGAAATCAGGGATAAACAAGTATGAGAGTTGGGGTACTACAACTATGCTGTTTGAAGATATCTACAGCGTACCTCTCCTATCGCCTGAAACAGCGGCGGCAGCTGCTACTTTTGTAGAGTTGGCCTTTCCTGTACTCCTTGTTTTGGGATTTTTCGGTCGTTTTGCTGCATTTGTACTTTTTGTTTTTAATATCATTGCTGTTATTTCATTTCCTGAAATAAATGATCCAGGTATAGCTCAGCACACTACCTGGGGTTTATTACTTTTGGTTTGTGTAACACATGGTCCAGGCAAACTATCGGTTGACCACTTTCTGCAGAGTCGTTTTTCTTTTTGGACCCGTTACTAACGGGTAATCTGACATTTCGAGTTAGCCCAATACAAATCAGCGTGTTTTGTAATTTCGAGGCAAAATACGCTGATTAAAGTGGAATTATCATTTCTCATCCATTGTCCTTAATCCTCAAAGGTATGAATTCCAGCAATATGTTCATCTGCCATCTGTGTCTGAAGAGGTATACCTAAACAGATTGCTAATAGACCCGAGATGACGTTCAGTAGTAACGTTATAGTGGGGAAAACACATTCTAGTGTACTAGACTTCTGATTAGTGGAATATGTGCTTAGGCAAATTTCTTAACTCTGATTTTTTGAGAGCACATGTTACTCATCGGGAGTTTCGACAAATATTTGACGAATCAATGTGCCTGGTATTGACCCCTACTTGATTTATATCCGTGAGCAGATCGGGCAGTAATCCGCGCCGGGTTCTTCACCAAAAATTAATGACTTACATCTAATGGCCGATTTATAGGGGGTCATGTTTGTTCATGCCTGAATGAGTTTGTACATTTTAAATGTATGACCGACTTGGGTTAGTTAAATCAATTCTCAATTTGTAGCTGCACTGTAGAAGTGTTGCAAAATATAAAGCTCCTTGAGGTTGTTGTAGTGGGAGAGTGTTTATGGTTGTTTGTTTTTCAATAAAGCTTAGGATAAAGGAATCTTATTTTAAGTTTTCTGTACGTGACCTATCGATGGCTTTTTGCTTGTTAATCGCTATGGCTGGATGTAGTAAAGACGAGAGTAATGATGCCAGTGACGATATTGTTGTCGATGATGAATTTACATTTGCCGGTGGTCAGATCGTTAGCGTGCCTGTAGCAAAGGGTGTACTTTTTAATGATGGTAGCGACTTTGTGTCAGTTTCTGTCGCAAGTAATGTGGATAGTACAAGCTCTTTAGCGCTGAAAATGGATGGATCTTTTACTTATACACCTGGTGAAACAATCGAGACGGACAGTTTTACTTACAGTGCCGTTAGAATGAACGGGGATCCGGCCGTGGGCACTGTCAACATTAATGTGGCAAGAGATGTAACATCATGTACTGAGATTAATGTAAACAATAATCAATCAATTGCTTTACAGAGTCCTTTCAAAAGCAAATCCGGACTAAACTATATCGTTAGCAATAGCCCGATAAAAGGTTTTTTGTCAGATGAAGACAGTACGACAGGAGACGCGACATATACGCATAATGCGATGTCGAGGGGACAGGACGGTGTTACCTACAAAGTCACAGATAATTTCCAAGGGGAATTACAGCTTTCTTATCAACTAGTGTTAACGCCTCTACGCATTATGCCGCTTGGTGATTCACTGACTGAAGGTGTAGAAAGTGATAGTGACCCATCAGGTAACCCGGATCTGGATACACCAGCAATGCCTGATCGTGTAGGCTACAGAAAACCATTGTTTGATCTGCTTAATGGTGCTGGCTACGATTTTGATTTTGTAGGCAGTCAGACTGATGCAGGAGCAAGTATTTTTACAGATTTTCAGCATCAAGGGCATCCAGGCTATACAGATGCCGAAATATCCGGGATAGCAGATCCAGATCAATCAAATTCTAATGAATTTAATCCAGCTACTGACGGTGTTTACAAATGGTTAACTGCCAATACGGCTGATATTATTCTATTGCATGCCGGTACAAACAATATCAGATTTCGCACCTCAAGTGTTTTTATTGAACGTATTCTGGATGAGATAAAACGCTGGCAGTCAGATAATAATAACATGGCTATCAAGGTGTTGGTGGCGAAGATCATTGATAAACAGCGAAATCCTGGCGACAGCGACAATGTGCAATTGTTTAACATAAATGTCGAGAATCTGGTTAATAGTAGAATCGGATCGGAAGACAACTTATCATTAGTTGACATGTTCTCAGCAGTACCGTCTAACCTGCTCGATCCATTTGATAAAACACACCTAACTCCGGCAGGGTATCAAACGATGGGCCAAACCTGGAGTAATGCCCTGAATAGCGCATCAGCACTTTCAAAGTGCAACTGAGGGGTGAATAGGGCTAAGCTAAATGGAAAACATGAATGAATAAACAGCTTGAACGCTGGACTAGACTCTGCCTTCGCTGTGGCGGGCTTTCATGGTATGGACGAGTAGCTTATGCGCTTGCGGCAATGGCTGTTCCTCCCTACAAAGGCGCGCGCGTATTAGCTAACATGACAAAGAATGGCTATGTATCTTTTTCCGCGAAAATATTTGGTAAAGCCATAGAACTCGGTCGATATAGTTTTGTTGGCGATGCTGTAGTGCTTTTTCAAAACGAAGATGGTGGGGAAATAAGGCTTGGTGAACGCTCCAGTATAAATCAGTATTGTACGGTTGAAACCGGGCAGGGTGGATCTGTCGCAATTGGACAAAGAACACATATACAACCGCGTTGTCAGCTCTCTGCTTATTGCGGACACTTGAAAATAGGGGCAGATGTTCAGGTTGCGCCCAACTGTGCCTTTTACCCCTATAATCATGGTTTTTCAACAGATACACCCATTGTTAAGCAAGCGTTATCGAGTAAAGGTGGCATCGTTATCGAAGATGATGTGTGGTTAAGTTACGGAGTTGTTGTTCTCGATGGCGTTACTATAGGTAGGGGTGCTGTAATTGGAGCTGGAGCTGTAGTAACAAATGATATACCTGCAGGGGCTATCGCTGCGGGAATACCTGCTAAAATTAAAAGTATGCGAGATAATCAAGTCAAATAAATATGTCTGTTCAAAGTCAACCATTGGTCAGTGTAGTCACGCCTGTCTATAACGGCAGCGCCTACTTAGCGGAGTGTATAGATAGCGTGTTGGCGCAAGATTATCAACATTGGGAGTTGATTATCCTCGATAATAATAGTGTTGATGACTCGTTGTTATTGGCGAAAACCTATGCGGCAAATGATTCCCGGATTAAAATTCATACAAATGAAACAACATTACCGCAAATGGAGAACTGGAACCGATCCATGTCTCTGATAGACAGCAATAGCAAATATTGCAAAGTGGTGCATGCTGATGACTGGTTGTTTCCAAACTGTTTATCTGAGATGGTTACTTTGGCTGAAGCAAATCCCAGCGTAGCAATTGTCGGTTCTTATCGGTTGGAAGAAAATTCTGTCAGTCTTGATGGACTGCCTTATCCAAGCGCCTGTGTTAATGGCATCGACATAATGCGTCGACGATTTCTCGGTGGTGCTGATTTGTTCGGTTCCCCGTCTTCTATTATGTACAGAGCGGATCAGGTGCATAAACGCCGATTATTTTACAACGTTGAAAATTTGCACGCTGACACCGAAATTTGTTATGAAATCCTCACCGAGCACGACTTTGGTTTTGCACATCAGGTACTGACATTCACCCGCCGTCATAATGAAGCTACGACTGCTTACGCCAAACGAATGCGAACCTACAAGCCAAGTGATTTGATGATGCTAAAAAAATACGGTAAAAAGGTGTTGAATGAGCAGGAATACCAAAAAGCGGTAGCGAATAAGATAAAGAGTTACTATCGATATCTGGGTTATCGATTTCTACAATACAAAGATCCGGCGTTTCGGAGCTTTTGGAAAGAGTTCTGGAGCTATCATCAGGAAAAGATAAGTGCCGCTGGGGAAAAGTTCAGTTGGCATCGTGTTTTGAGTGCAAGTTTAGTTGCTGCCTATCAATCTTTTCTGAGTAAGATTCATTACTCCTAGTTGATTTAGCGTGATCATATGGAAGGACGCTCATTAGGGGCAACGCTTACTCTGTAAATCATCGATTGATGTTTTTTCAGGCATTTTATCTGTTAATAATGCAATTACACACTCCGCATTTTTTAAAGAATGATGTTTTCCTGCATAGTCCCGGGCGGTAGCAGCCATTAAAATCCGTTTTTCTGAGTTTTCAATTAATTCATGGGTATCGATATACAGCTGTTTCACATTCCCCGATAGAATACCGACACCGTTTTTTGTTAATACATTATCTGGATCAACGTAGAGGCTGACTACGGGAACCTCACGCATCCAGGATTGGATAAAAGTATTTGGAAAGCCTTCGTAATCACTGGTATTTATCATCAGATGCGCTGATTCTAACAATTTATTGAGATCATTCTGTGATAATTCACCTATAAATTCTATGGACGTACTCTGTCTTGCACGTTTTTCTACAGATGCACCCCATGTGGTTGGCGATGGGCGTCCGACCATTGAAAAACGTGCGTTCAGCGTCGCGCTTAATTTTTCGGCTAAATCAATAAATACTTCTGGGTTTTTCTGTTTTTTATGATTGGCAATCCAGACGATATGAGGTTGCGCCTGATGGTCTTTAATGAATTCTGGCATGGGTTGGAAGTTGGCAACTATGGCGCTTATGTCACGCGCGTAGTACTGTTGCAAGTCATCGGCCTGGGATTTTTTTTGCGCCACAATCATAGGTGAGTTGCGTAAGCCAAATTCGAGGATTCTTTTTTCCAGCCAATGATGGGGTTTTTTAAATAGCAGTGTAGACTTACAGGGTCTGACATCCAGATCCAAAGCGATATGCCATAGCATGTTAATGTTGTGTTTGCGTGCGTAGTAGGCGCAGATGCCGGTATAAGCGCAACCTACGCGCTGGTATATATAGTCAGGCTTAAGGGATTTTAGGGTTTGGTATAAACTCCAGGAATCAAAAAATGTCCCGTATTTGCTAAACCATCTTTGTGTGGAGATTTCGTGAATAGTGTGGTCTATTGGTGAAATATGATTATCTGACGGTTTACAGAGGTAATGCAAATCCAACTGCGGGTGACTTTTGCTCAACTCTCCTATCAGTAAGCTGATTTGGTATTCAGCCCCCCCATAGCTGCCTGTCCAGTGGTGGGGAGTAACAATGGCAATTTTTTTACGCGTGGTCACTTTAAAGTCTCGTTGAAAAGTGTGGATTAAAAATCACTGCATAAACGATAGCAGAGGATTCAGAGCAGGTAACGAATCGTTGTAGATTTGCATAAATTCAGTGGTTGGATAAGTTGTATAGGGTTCGAACAACATGCATTTTTATTTTTGTTACAGATTATACGGATATGATTGCTTACGATAAACGATTCTGCCTTACTTCTTGACCATACTACCGATAAAAGCGCTAAAATTTTAAATTTACTTAGGTTTTTCTGGCATTACCGCTATATAGGTTTATTGCTCATAGACTATCACTCATGGAACTCCCTGTTTTTTGCTGTAGATGATAATCTGGAGTGTCTCTGAAACTAACTATACATTTAAAAATGCCTGATTCGTCTAAAAAACTTCAAGGCTTATCCATACACTGGTTTACCAGTGATCGCTTTGATACCAAACCCGATAAGAGTAGCTGGACGGAAGTGGGTGATGCCTTGGCGCAGCAAGGTGCCAACGTGCGGATAATTACCAGTTATGCTGACAAACCCTATTTCCCTGAAAACAAACAAGTGCAGATGGTCTACCTTAAAACATTAGATCTGCCACTTATATACCGGGCTGCATTTACATTTTCGTCTTTTTTTTGGTTGTTGAAATTTGCTACTCGTAATGATCTTATTATTCTTAATCAGCACGAATTATGGATGCTACCATTATTGAAATTAACACGTTTCAATAATGTTCATCTGGATATAAGGACACTACCTGTTGTTGGTGACTCACTAAAAGATAAGCTGGATATCATTCTTTTCTGGAAAATTGCGATGCGACTTTTTGCAAAATCCTGTAAAAGTTATTCATTTATTACGCAACGTTTGTTAGAGGCAGTTGAAAACGAGTTTTCCACTACTTATGATGACTATACAATTTGGCAATCCGGTGTGAACACATCTTTTTTCTCTGATGTACTGAGTACAGTCGAAACACCCAAACAAATACAGCCATATACTATATTTTATCACGGCAGCCTCTATAAAAGACGAGGCATTGACCGTGTTGTTGAGGCATTTGCACGCTTACCTGAAGCTATCCTTAATCAATCCAGATTTGTTATTGTTGGCAGCGGTAGTGGCCTGGAGCCACTACGTAAGCAAGTAGCGGAGTTCGCTTTGGGTAACAAAGTTGAGTTGAGAGGGTTGGTGCCCTATGAGCAGATACCTCTTCAGATCAGTCAGGCAGATGTTTGCATATGTCCTTTGCCAGATTATCCTGAGTGGAATGTGTCAAGTCCGCTCAAAGTACTTGAGTACATGGCTTGTGCAAAACCGATGATACTAACTCCAATTGCAGCGCATACAGATGTCCTGGGTAAAGAATCGTTTGTAGTTTGGACACAAGGTGATGACATTGACAATTTCGTAGCGGCAATTACTCACGCTTATGAATGTTCCGGCGAATTAAAAGAGGCGGCCCGTAGTGCACCTGCGCTTGTAAGGCAGATGTGGGACTGGAAAACTCACGGTGAGAGGTTTGGTGATTACCTTTCAACTCGATATATGAGTGAGTCGCCTGAAAAATCCAAGCATTAATACCATCTAATAATTAAAGGTCACCCTAATGCCAACCCTACTAGCTATAAACAACTACTTCTATTTACGAGGAGGAGCTGAAAGCGTTTTTTTTGATGAAATGAATTTATTTGAAAATAGTGGTTGGCAGGTGGTGCCATTTTCCATGCAGGATGAAAAAAATTTTGCTAGTGAATGGAGCCGGTATTTCATCGATTCGTTGGAGTTTGATAACATTCACTCACTGCCTGAAAAAATGGCAGCAGTGCCGAAAATTATCTATTCAAGGGAGGCGCAGAAAAAGCTTGAGATGTTGTTGGCTATAGTAAAGCCGGATATTAGTCACCTACATAATATCTACCATCACCTATCACCCTCGATCTTGTCGCGACTCAAAAAATCATCTGTGCCCACAGTAATGACACTGCATGATCTAAAAATTGCCTGTCCCGCATATCGGATGCTCAATGCTCAAGGCATCTGTGAATTATGCAAGGGGGGCAGGACTTTTCAAGTATTGCGTAATAAATGTATTAAGGGGTCGATGCTTGGAAGCGCGGTTATCATGCTCGAAAGCTATTTGCATAATTGGTTGAAAAGTTACCGCGACAATGTTGATCGATTTATTGTACCAAGCCGCTTCTATCGCGATAAATTTATCGAATGGGGCTGGCCTGAAGAACAATTCGTCTATGTGCCTAACTTTGTTGATACTGATCAGTTTACAGCTGATAAAACTGCTGGCAATTATTTTTTCTACTTTGGCCGACTATCCTTTGAAAAGGGCATAGGCACTCTGGTAAAAGCTGCGATTAAATCGAAAATCAAGCTGAAAATTGCAGGTACCGGACCCGATATGAATGCATTGAAAACTTTGGTGGGTAATTCAGAAAATATTGAATTTTTAGGGTTTCTACGAAATGAAAAATTGCATAATGCAATAGGGAGGGCACGAGCTGTGGTATTACCGTCTGAATGGTATGAGAATGCCCCTATATCCATACTGGAATCATATGCGATGGCCCGGCCGGTGATAGGTGCTGATATAGGCGGTATTCCGGAGTTGATAAAAAAAGAGGAAACCGGATTTATTTTCGAATCAGGTGATGTTGAGAGTTTAGCGCAGCTCTTATTGCGTGTGCAAAATGTACCCGATAAGCGGTTGGTCGAGCTGGGACTTAATGGAAGGGCGTGGATGCAAAGGGATTTTAGTCGCTCTGCCCATCTGCAAATGCTTAATCAGGCATATAAAGGAGTTGGGGTGGATGTCTGATCCGCCAATCAGAGTGATGATCCTGGGATTACGTGGTTTCCCTGATGTGCAGGGTGGCGTTGAGTCGCATTGCCAGGAACTCTATCCCAGGCTTGTAAAATTGGGGATTAAAATTGACGTGCTTTGCCGACTACCTTATGTGGATAAAGACCTTAAGCAATGGAATGGCGTGAATCTGTACCCGCTTTGGTCTCCTTCCTCGCAAGGTCTGGAGGCCATGTTACATTCTGTCGTGGGTGTGTTATATGCGGCAATAAAACGACCTGATATTCTGCATATACATGCAATAGGTCCTTCCATAGTCACACCTATTGCGCGGATTTTGGGTTTGAAGGTGGTTGTCACCCATCATGGTCCGGATTATGATCGGGAGAAATGGAGTGGTTTTGCAAAGCTCGTTCTGAAATCAGGTGAGCGATTGGGTATGAAGTTTTCAAATAGAAGGATTGTCATCTCTAAAGTTATCCAAGCTTTGGTGAATGAAAAATACAACAAGGGAAGTGATTTAATTCCAAATGGCGTTGTACCTGCCAAGTCGTCTGGTTCGGGTCAGGTGCTGAAGGAATTTTCTTTGCTACAGAGAAAATATGTCCTACTTGTTAGCCGAATGGTTCCTGAAAAAAGACATATCGATCTAATTCGAGCGTTTAAAAAAGCAGATTTACTTGATTGGAAGCTTGTTCTTGTTGGCGATATAAGTATTGTCAATGCGTACATTAGAAGCATTAATAATGAAGTAGGGCGTGCTACAAATATTGTTCTTACCGGTTTTAGAACAGGCGAGGATCTGACAGATTTATTATCCGCTGCCGGGATGTTTGTTTTGCCTTCTTCTCATGAAGGCTTACCAATAGCGCTCTTAGAAGCCATGAGTTATGGGCTACCTGTAATTGCCAGTGATATACCTGCTCATTTAGAACTGGAACTTGATAAGCGTTGCTATTTTGCTTTGGGTAATGTAGATGAGTTGGCAAAAAATTTGAGTACCTTGGTAATCGATACTGATTTTCGTGAGCAACAAACCCTTACCGGCAAGTCTATGGTACAAAACCGCTACAACTGGAATAGCGTTGCAAAGCAAACTGCAATAGTTTACCAGGAAATGATGTCCGCGTAGATTAGCGGATCTAGCCCAAAACCGGCTTAAAGCCTTTATTTTTTGAAGGGTTGATTTTTGCTGCAAATCGCTTGGGATCCGTCCGATTAAATTGTTCAGACTCACTAAATTTTACTTTAATCCGGACGCGTCTTACCGACGCAATGTATCCAGCATAAAAGAAATACAGATGAGAGAAGAGTGTCGTAACGAAGGTTGACATATAAACAAATGAACCGGCAACTATCAAGGTGATTGGCAGCCAGGCCAGGGCAAAAGCTGCAACAAAGTCATCGCCTTTGGCAAGCGCTGTAGAATCGAGAAAAACGAATAGAAAAAATGCAGAATAGAGAATGATGCCTAGATAGCCCATTTCCCAAAGTGTGCGTGAAAACATAACCTTTGCGGGTTCCATCCAATACCATTTTTTTTGATATTCACCTTCCAGTTTACTGTTGTTGGAAGGAGAAGCATTGCCAATACCGACACCAAATATGGAGTTGCCGGTATCTGAGATCTTTTTCATTGCATAGGCAATGGCATCAAAGCGGCCGACTTCCTGATCGCTGAATTTACCCACTTTGTCCTTTTTATACATATAGGAAAACATATTTCCAGATTGCATTCTTTCAAGCAGTGTGCCTTCCCTGCCGCCTTGAAGGAAATCGTACATAACGAAAAAACCAATCATAAATGTGCCTCCGATAAGAGACAGAAGTATTAGTTTTCGAGCACGATTCTGGATGCCTGGCGCAAAAACCAGAGGAGATGCCAAGACAAAAGGGAATAATAATAATACAACTTTAGTTTCGTTTAGGGTGGTGGGCAGGAATAACAATAAAATAAGCGATACAGCCTTCCACGCAGCAATGCGTTTTTTTACTAACATCGCAACCAAAATTGCAATCCCGAGTAACAGAAGAATCGATAGTACACCTGATGTATTGACACCTAATGATCCGCCAACGACATCGCCGGTGGGCAATCCAGCATATTGCACAAATCGTTGGTAAACAGTTATCGGTAGCTGCAGCAGGCACAGTGCAAGTAATGCATAGAGTTGCCATTTTATTTGCTTATCTGAAAAGCTATAGACCAGTGGCAGAAGGAAAAAAGGCATCGATTTGAGATATATTCTTACCCCAGAGATAGCTACTAAAGAATCCACCTGATTAACGATTAATCCGGCAACAACAGCCAGTAGAAACCATAAAAGAAAAATGCTGTACTTGGGCGCGATATGCATGGTCTTGTTTGTAATACCTACAATCACTACAACAAGCATAGCGATAGCAGCCATAGCCTCAGGAAGCAGGAACAATTTCTGCGGAATTACCATTAGGTTGTTCGCCAGATAGTCAATGCTAAAGAGGCTGACAAAAGTTATATACATCAAAAAATTCATAAGTGTGGAATTTTTCCGGGCTGGATGAATTTATATTCTTGCCTTGGCTGGAGAGCTATCTGGAGCAATGCTTTCAAAGTATAGTTTGTTTGGACGCTATCGCTGTTTTGTAGACTGGCTTATTTTCACAAGAATCAGTCTCATTTTTCAAGGTGAATGCATTACTGGAGCTGATGCAAATATTACATCATTCAATTAGATTAATGACGATTTAGTAATGTTTTGACTGACGATCAATCAATTTACTCTAATATTCAGTTGCAGGTATGAATTGGGTTGACACTTTCTCCTACATTAACGATAATTCGCGGCTTGACTTTGGAGGGGTTCCCGAGCGGCCAAAGGGGACAGACTGTAAATCTGTTGGTTCTACCTTCGGAGGTTCGAATCCTCCCCCCTCCACCAGAAGTTTGTGTTGTTGCTGATTAGCAGGTTCGCGGTAACGTTGATCATTGCGGGTGTAGTTCAATGGTAGAACTTCAGCCTTCCAAGCTGAATACGTGGGTTCGATTCCCATCACCCGCTCCATTCCTGTGAATGGCTTACTCGGTCGGATTGTGGCGCTGGGTACGGGGTTAGTAAGAAGTTCTGCCCATATAGCTCAGTCGGTAGAGCACTTCCTTGGTAAGGAAGAGGTCACCGGTTCAATTCCGGTTATGGGCTCCAGCTATGGTTATCGATAACAAGCCCATAGGCAATGCTAGTTTTAGACTCTATATATTAAGGTGACTCTCGATGTCTAAGGAAAAATTTGAAAGAACGAAGCTGCACGTAAATGTAGGCACGATTGGTCACGTAGACCATGGTAAGACGACGTTAACAGCGGCGTTGACGAAGGTAATGGCTGAGGCGATGGGAGGCGAGGTCAAAGCTTTTGACGAGATTGATAATGCACCGGAAGAGAAGGCCCGAGGGATAACGATAGCGACATCGCACGTTGAGTATGAATCAGCGAACCGGCATTACGCGCATGTGGATTGTCCGGGTCATGCGGATTACGTGAAGAATATGATAACGGGAGCGGCACAGATGGATGGTGCCATATTGGTGTGTTCAGCGGCGGATGGACCGATGCCACAAACGCGCGAGCACATTCTGTTATCCAGGCAGGTTGGGGTGCCGTATATACTAGTGTATCTGAACAAGGCGGATATGGTTGATGATGACGAGTTGCTGGAGCTGGTTGAAATGGAAGTGCGCGAGTTATTGGATGCGTATGAGTTTCCGGGCGATGATACGCCGATCATAATCGGGTCTGCATTGAAAGCGCTGGAAGGGGAGGACTCGGAGATGGGAACGGGTTCGATCGTGAAGTTGGTGGAAGCGATGGACAGTTATATACCGGAGCCGGAGCGAGCGATAGAGGGAAGTTATCTGATGCCGGTAGAGGATGTGTTTTCGATATCGGGACGAGGCACGGTGGTTACGGGTCGGATAGAGCAGGGAATAGTGAAGGTCGGTGAGGAGATAGAGATAGTAGGGATCCGTGAGACGCAAAAGACGACGGTAACGGGTGTAGAGATGTTTCGCAAATTACTGGACCAGGGGCAGGCGGGGGATAACGTAGGGGTTTTGCTTCGGGGTACGAAACGAGAAGACGTTGAGCGAGGTCAGGTGTTGTGTAAGCCGGGATCGATCACGCCCCATACGAAGTTTGAAGCAGAGGTGTATGTGCTGAGTAAAAACGAAGGAGGGCGACATACGCCGTTCTTTAATGGTTACAGGCCGCAGTTTTATTTTCGTACGACGGATGTGACGGGAGCGGTTGAATTGCCGGAAGGAGCGGAGATGGTGATGCCGGGGGATAATGTAAATGTAGTGGTGACCTTGATCGCACCGATAGCGATGGTGGAAGGGCTACGATTTGCAATTCGTGAAGGTGGTCGCACAGTGGGTGCGGGCGTTGTTGCTAAAGTTATTGAGTAATTATTATTATAACAGGTAGTTAGCGCAGGAGGCGTTTATGTCTTCTGCGTTTTTATGTTTAGGCCAGTAGCTCAATTGGCAGAGCAGCGGTCTCCAAAACCGCAGGTTGGGGGTTCGATTCCCTCCTGGCCTGCCAAACTTGGCAGGAAGTAAGGTGCTTCGGCCAGTCACGACTAGGAAAAAAGCATGGTCTCAAAGACCGATTTGCAGGAAAGTACAAGCGACAAACTAAAGTTTGTGGCCGCAGCTGTTTTATTGTTTTGTGGCCTTGCTCTGTTTTACATTTTTTCTGAGCAATCGTTGCTTTACAGAGTGCTCGCATTGTTGGTGCTGGCTGGTATTGCGGTATTTATGGCCTATCAAACTTCCAAGGGTAAACAAACAGCCCTGTTTTTTCGTGATGCCCGCACTGAAGTTCGCAAAGTCGTATGGCCTACACGAGCTGAGACTACCCAGACCACACTAATAGTGATGGTGATAGTTTTTATTGTGGGTGTATTTCTATGGTTGCTTGATTGGGCGCTAGCCGGAGCGTTCCAGTTAATAACAGGCGTCGGAGGCTAAGGTGGCAAAGCGTTGGTATGTTGTGCAAGCGTTTTCAGGCTATGAAAATTCTGTCAAACGTTCATTGGAAGAACGCATTGAACGGTTTGCCATGGAAGACAAGTTTGACGAAATTCTGGTGCCAACAGAAGAAGTTGTTGAGATGCGAGGTGGTCAGCAGCATCGATCTGAACGAAAATTTTTCCCAGGTTACGTGCTGGTTCGGATGGAAATGGATGATGGTTCCTGGCATTTGGTTAAAGACGTACCCCGAGTGCTTGGATTCATTGGTGGAACAGCTGATAAGCCAGCACCTATATCAGATAAAGAAGCGGATACAATTCTTCAACAAGTTCAAGACGGTGTGGAAAAACCCAGGCCAAAAGTACTGTTTGAAGTGGGTGAAGTAGTGCGTGTAACCGATGGCCCGTTTAATGATTTTAATGGCGTGGTTGAAGAAGTTAATTTTGACAAGAGCCGTCTATTGGTTGCTGTGCAGATATTTGGGCGCTCAACCCCTGTCGAGCTGGAGTTTAGTCAGGTGGAAAAAATTTAAACCACATTAATGGACTGCGGTGTTGCATGCAGTCCACAATTCGGGGAGCCTGATCGCGTCTGAACCCGACGGAGTAAATGAAAAATGGCAAAGAAAGTTGAAGCCTATATTAAGCTACAAGTGCCTGCTGGTCAGGCGAATCCCAGTCCTCCTGTTGGCCCGGCCTTGGGGCAGCATGGCGTAAATATCATGGAATTTTGTAAGGCGTTCAATGCTGCGACACAAAGTCTTGAACAGGGTATGCCAGTGCCTGTAGTTATCACCGTCTATAATGACCGTAGTTTTACTTATATTACAAAGACGCCGCCTGCCGCCGTTCTACTAATGAAAGCAGCTGGAATTAAAAGTGGAAGTGGAACCCCCAACACAAAAAAAGTTGGCAAGGTAAGTCGTGAGCAGCTTGAAGAGATCGCCCGAACAAAAGAGCCGGATTTGACCGCCGCAGATATGGAGGCAGCGGTTCGTACTATTGCTGGTAGTGCGCGTAGCATAGGTCTTGAGACAGAGGGTGTAAAATGACCAAGCTTAGCAAAAGAGCCAAAGTGATCGCCACCAAGGTGGAGCCAGAGAAGCAATATTCAATAGACGAGGCATTTGCATTAATTAAGGAAGTCTCATCAGTCAAGTTTAACGAAACAGTAGAAGCGGCAGTCAAACTCGGAATCGATACCCGCAAATCAGATCAGAATGTCAGAGGTTCTACAGTGCTCCCCAATGGAACAGGTAAAGTTGTGCGAGTGGCCGTATTTGCGCAGGGGGATCAGGCTGAGAAAGCGACGACAGCAGGCGCGGATCTGGTCGGGTTTGATGATTTAGCTGAATCTATTAAGCATGGGAATATGGATTTTGATGTTGTTATTGCCACGCCTGACTCTATGCGTGTTGTAGGGGCGCTGGGAACGATTCTGGGTCCTCGTGGGCTAATGCCTAACCCTAAAGTCGGTACGGTCACGCCCGATGTTGAAACAGCGGTGAAAAACGCAAAATCCGGTCAGGTTCGCTATCGTGCCGATAAGGGTGGAATAGTACATTGTGCATTAGGAAAAGTGGACTTTGAAATCGAGTCTCTTAAAGAGAATTTACAGACTCTGGTTAATGATTTGATTAAGGGTAGACCTGCAACTGCCAAAGGTGTGTATCTGGCTAAAATTGTATTGTCCTCAACAATGGGGCCAGGTTTAACCATTGATCATCAATCTTTAATTAAATAATTAACCACTGCTCGATGTATAAACCGTGTAGTGGTATAGAACTTTGAGTGAGCAAGCCCAGGCTTGGCACGTCAAAGATCGCAGGTGCATGAAAGTGCTTAATTGCCTGCGTAGACGGTAAGCTACTGTGAGTGGGGTTATCGGAAATAGTGATTGACTGGTTTGCTTATGTAATACCAGTTATCTGCACCACCATGGTCGCGGTATATCATCTATTTTCAGGAAACCCTGGGTAGTACAAGCCGTAAAGGCGCGGATTTATCCGTATTTGTGAAATCGGATTAGTGATCATAACTTAATCCAGAAAAATGAGGTGTTCTATGGCTCTAACTCTCACTGAGAAAAAAGCCGTTGTCTCAGAAGTTGCCGATATGGCATCCCGTGCGCATGCGGTAGTTGCGGCGCAGTATAGAGGTTTGACTGTTGGGCAATTAACCGAGTTGCGTGCGAATGCTCGGGCTAACGGTGTTTACCTGCGGGTTGTGAAAAATTCTTTGGCGCGACTGGCTATACAGGATACCGAGTTCGAGTGTATGCAGGATGGCTTAAAAGGGCCACTAATGCTTGCGTTTTCTATTGATGATCCAAGCTCCGCTGCGCGAGTGCTACGAGATTATGCAAAGGAAAACGACAAACTGATCCTGTCTTTTGGCGCAATCGGTGGACAAACTCTGGAAGCATCGGAGTTATCAAAGTTGGCTGATATGCCTACCTATGATCAGGCTATCAGTATGTTGATGTCTGTTATGCAGGCGCCAATTGGAAAGTTCGTGCGTACACTTAACGAAGTACCCGCAAAGCTGGTGCGTACTGTGGAAGCAGTTCGTCTGGCGAAAGAAAACTAATTGTTCACTCAAGGCCCAGCCAAATACCACAGGTTCGGGTTAAATTAAGATTTAGGAGTAAAAAAATGGCTGTTTCCAAAGATGAGATTCTGGATTCCATATCAAATATGACTGTTATGGAGGTCGTCGATTTGATCTCTGCAATGGAAGAAAAATTCGGTGTCTCTGCTGCTGCAGCAGTTGCTGCTGCACCCGCCGCTGCAGGTGATGCAGGAGTCGTAGAAGAAGAGCAAACAGAATTCGATGTAATTCTTACAAGTTTTGGTGAAAATAAAGTCAGCGTTATTAAAGCGGTTCGAAGTGCTTCAGGCTTAGGCTTAAAAGAAGCTAAAGGGCTTGTGGAAAGTGCTCCCGCACCTGTAAAAGAGGGTGTCAGCAAAGATGAAGCGGAAGAACTTAAGAAAACACTTGAAGAGGCTGGCGCTACTGTCGAGCTTAAGTAATTCTGCTAAAAAACGTGGCTACCTATAATAGGGTAGCTCGTTCTAAGGGGTCGATGATAAGTAAATCATCGACCTTTTCCCGCTTGTGTTTAGTAATTTTTATATATTCAGCTTTTCTGTACTACTACAGTTATAGCAGAATAACGAGGAACGTCGATGGCTTATTCCTTCACTGAGAAAAAACGCATCCGTAAAGACTTTGGGAAACGTGAGTCTATTCTGGAAGTGCCCTACTTATTGCAAACGCAATTGGACTCTTATCGAAGCTTTTTGCAAAGTGATAAGGCGTCTGAAGAACGTGAAAATGTTGGACTGCATGGTGCCTTTCAAAGCGTAATGCCTATTGTGAGTTACTCAGGGAACGTTGAGTTGCATTACGTAAATTATTCTCTTGGTAAGCCAGGATTTAACGAGCGTGAATGTCGAATACGTGGTTTGACTTTTGCCGCTCCTCTGCGTGTACTTGCCAGACTTGTAATTTATGACAAAAACTCGTCGGCGAAGAACAAGGTGGTTAAAGATATTAAAGAACAGGAAGTTTTCATGGGCGAATTACCGCTTATGACAGGTAACGGAACTTTTATTATCAATGGCACTGAACGGGTTATAGTGTCACAGTTGCATCGATCACCCGGTGTGTTTTTTGACCATGATCGTGGCAAAACCCATTCTTCTGGAAAGTTGCTATTCTCAGCGCGTGTTATCCCTTATCGTGGTTCCTGGCTTGATTTCGAATTCGACCCTAAAGACTGTATATTCGCCCGTATTGATAGACGGCGCAAATTGCCAGCAACGATTGTATTGCGTGCATTGGGCTACGATACCCAGCAAATCCTCGATACATTTTTCGAAAAAACAAAAATAACGTTTACCAAAACCAAAATCTCACTTGAGCTTGTACCTGAGCGCTTACGTGGCGAGACAGCGTCCTTTGATATAAAAGCAGGTAAGACTGTTATTGTTGAAGCCGGTCGCCGTATTACCGCAAAACATGTCAGAGAACTGGAAAAAGCGAAAGTTAAAAAACTCGAAATCTCTGAAGATTATCTATTTGGTAAAATCCTCGCTCAAGACTTGGCGGACACCGAGACGGGTGAATTAATCGCAGAGGCAAATACTGAGCTTGGTGAAGAACTTGTAAAGCAAATTATAAGCGCGAATATCAAAAGCTGTGATTTACTCTATACAAATGATCTGGATCGTGGAGCGCATATTTCCAACACCTTGTCCATAGACCCAACACGGACGCAACTCGAAGCGCAAGTGGAAATATACCGCATGATGCGCCCTGGTGAACCGCCTACCAAAGAAGCTGCACAAAATCTGTTTAATAATTTATTTTTTGAATCTGATCGATATGATCTTTCTGCAGTTGGGCGGATGAAGTTTAACCGCCGTCTTAGCAGAGATGAGATCACGGGGCCTGGTGTCCTTTCACCTGAAGATATTCTTGAAGTTGTGCGTGTACTCATTGCCATTCGTGATGGTAATGGTACGGTCGATGACATTGACCATTTGGGAAATCGGCGTATTCGATGTGTTGGCGAAATGGCTGAGAACGTTTTCCGGGTTGGTCTGGTACGGGTTGAACGTGCGGTTCGAGAACGCCTGGGTATGGTTGAGAGCGAAGGTCTTATGCCACAGGACATTATTAACGCAAAACCTGTAGCAGCAGCCGTCAAAGAATTCTTTGGGTCGAGTCAGCTTTCACAGTTTATGGATCAAAACAATCCGCTGTCCGAGGTGACCCACAAACGCAGGGTATCAGCTCTTGGTCCTGGTGGCCTGACTCGTGAGCGGGCGGGATTTGAAGTTCGTGATGTGCATCCTACGCACTATGGTCGTGTATGCCCTATCGAGACACCTGAAGGTCCAAATATAGGCTTGATTAATTCATTAGCCGTATATGCGCGTACCAATGAGTATGGCTTTCTTGAGACGCCTTATCGTAAAGTGACTGATAGTCACGTTGTTGACGAGATTGAATATTTGTCAGCGATTGAGGAAGGTAATTTCATTATCGCTCAAGCTAATACGGTTCTGAATGAGCAAGGTAAGTTAACAGACGAACTGGTCTCTTGTCGATTCGCTAATGAATTTGCCATGTCAGCACCTGATAAAGTGCAATATATGGATGTATCGCCAAAGCAAATAGTTTCGGTTGCCGCATCGCTGATTCCATTTCTTGAGCATGACGATGCAAACCGGGCATTGATGGGGTCAAACATGCAACGCCAGGCAGTACCGACACTGCGGGCGGAGAAACCGCTAGTCGGCACGGGCATGGAGCGTATCGTTGCTGTCGATTCCGGTTCGGCAGTGGTCTCTACACGGGGCGGAACGGTTGATTCTGTTGATGCATCGCGAATTGTTGTGCGTGTTGATGACAATGAGGCAAAAGCTGGCAGTGCAGGCGTGGATATTTATACCCTGACTAAATATACGCGCTCCAATCAAAATACATGCATAAATCAACGGCCTTTGGTCAAGACAGGTGATGTTATAGCTCGTGGCGATGTGCTTGCTGACGGACCCTCTACTGATATGGGCGAGCTGGCTCTGGGTCAGAATATGTTGATTGCGTTCATGCCCTGGAATGGCTACAACTTTGAAGATTCTATTCTGATATCAGAGCGGGTGGTTAAGGAAGATCGGTTCACAACTATTCATATTGAAGAATTAACCTGTGTTGCTCGAGATACAAAACTGGGTTCCGAAGAAATCAGTGCTGATATTCCCAATGTCAGCGAAGGGCTGCTGTCCAAACTTGATGAGGCAGGTGTAGTCTATGTGGGTGCCGAGGTTAAACCAAGCGACATATTGGTCGGCAAAGTGACACCGAAAGGCGAGTCACAACTTACGCCTGAAGAGAAATTACTCCGGGCGATTTTTGGCGAAAAGGCTTCAGATGTAAAAGATACCTCGCTTAGAGTACCATCTGGAATGGATGGTACAGTAATTGATGTGCGGGTTTTTACACGGGATGGGGTTGAAAAAGATTCTCGGGCGCTTGAGATCGAAAGTGAAAGCCTGAAGCAGGTCCGTAAAGATCTGGACGACGAATTACGAATCATCAAAGATGATTTGTTTGCGCGTGTTGCTCGATTATTGATTGATAATAAGGCGGACAACGGGCCACTGGGTCTGACCAGAGACACGGTTATCGAACAAACCTATCTAGACAGGCTGGAGCCAAGCGATTGGCTAGACATAAGCTTATCTGATGAAAACGATAATGTGCAACTTGAGCAAATGGCTATTCAACTTAAAGAGCAAGATGAGGTTTTTGAGCAACGTTTTCTTGAGCAAAGAGAGAAGATAACATCAGGGGATGACTTAGCGCCGGGTGTTTTAAAAATGGTCAAAGTTTATCTTGCTGTGAAACGTCGATTGCAACCGGGCGATAAAATGGCTGGCCGTCACGGAAATAAAGGTGTTATCTCAATGATCGTGCCACAGGAAGATATGCCTTATACAGAAGATGGTAATCCTGTTGATATCTGTCTGAATCCCCTTGGTGTGCCATCCCGTATGAATGTGGGGCAGGTATTGGAGACGCACTTGGGATGGGCTGCCAAAGGTTTGGGTCATAAGATTGGAGAGATGCTGGATAAAGGTAGCAAAACATCCTCTATTCGTTCGTATCTGCAAAAAATATATAATCACAAAGGCGCAAAAGTCCATGCTGATCTTGATAGCCTGAACGACGAAGAATTACTCGAAATGGCCGGAAACCTTCGCAAAGGGGTACCGATGGCTACACCTGTATTCGATGGTGCGATGGAAGAAGAGATCAGAGAGATGCTGTCTTTGGCTGGCCTGCCTGAAAGTGGTCAAACCCAGTTATACGATGGGCGGACAGGCGAGGCATTCGAACGGGCTATCACTGTTGGCTATATGCATATGATAAAACTAAATCATCTTGTTGATGATAAAATGCATGCGCGTTCCACAGGGCCGTATAGTCTGGTTACTCAGCAACCGCTCGGTGGCAAAGCCCAGTTTGGTGGTCAGCGATTTGGTGAGATGGAGGTTTGGGCGCTTGAAGCTTACGGTGCTGCCTACACCTTGCGTGAAATGCTGACCGTCAAATCAGACGATGTCACTGGCCGTAATAAGATGTATAAGAATATTGTCGATGGTGATCACCGAATGGAAGCAGGAATGCCAGAGTCCTTTAACGTGTTGATTAAAGAGATTCGATCACTGGGTATTAATATTGGACTGGAACAAGACTGACCATTAAGTTCTGAATCGAAATAGAATAAAGCGACAGTTTTGGCACTGGAGAAACCATGAAAGATTTGCTTAATTTATACAGAATGCAAAACCAGCAGGAAGATTTTGACGCGATCCGCATTGGCCTGACGTCACCTGAAATTATTCGATCCTGGTCTTACGGTGAAGTAAAAAAACCAGAGACAATAAACTATCGCACGTTCAAACCTGAGCGTGACGGTCTTTTTTGCGCCAAAATTTTTGGTCCTGTAAAAGATTACGAATGCTTGTGTGGAAAATACAAACGACTTAAGCACCGTGGTGTTGTTTGTGAAAAATGCGGCGTTGAAGTAACTTTGACTAAAGTCCGTCGTGAGCGTATGGGTCACATTGATCTGGCCAGCCCGGTCGCACATATCTGGTTTTTGAAATCCCTACCCTCAAGAATAGGGCTGTTGCTCGATATGACACTTCGGGAAATTGAGCGGATTCTGTATTTTGAAGCATTTGTTGTCATTGACCCTGGGATGACCACGCTTGAAGTCGGACAGACACTCAATGATGAGCAGTATCTTGAAGTCATTGAAGAGCATGGTAATGAATTCGATGCCCGCATGGGTGCTGAAGCGGTACACGATCTACTGAAGGCGATTGACCTGGATACAGAGGCGCTATCCTTACGTGAAGAAATCGGCGCAACCAAATCTGAAACCAAGCTCAAGCGACTAACAAAACGCCTGAAATTGGTGGAATCATTTATTGAGTCAAATAACCTCCCACAGTGGATGGTTATGACAATATTGCCGGTGTTGCCACCAGACCTGCGTCCACTGGTTCCTCTGGATGGTGGTCGTTTTGCCACCTCGGACCTGAATGATCTGTATCGTAGGGTAATTAACCGAAACAATCGACTGCGTCGTTTATTGGAGCTGAATGCGCCTGACATTATTGTTCGCAATGAAAAACGGATGTTGCAGGAATCAGTAGACGCATTATTAGACAATGGAAGACGTGGGCGGGCAATTACAGGTAGTAATCGGCGACCGCTAAAATCCCTCGCTGATATGATAAAGGGCAAGCAGGGACGATTTCGCCAAAATCTGCTCGGAAAGCGAGTCGATTATTCAGGACGATCTGTCATCGTAGTGGGTCCTACCTTGCGCTTACACCAATGCGGTTTGCCAAAGAAAATGGCCTTGGAATTATTCAAACCATTTATTTTCAGCAAATTACAACTGCGAGGCATGTCCACAACCATTAAGGCAGCGAAAAAAATGGTTGAGCGTGAGGGTGGAGAAGTCTGGAATATCCTGGATGAGGTTATACGTGAGCACCCAATAATGCTCAATCGTGCGCCAACATTGCATAGATTGGGCATTCAGGCATTTGAACCTGTGCTTATTGAAGGCAAAGCCATTCAATTACATCCCTTGGTCTGTGCAGCGTTCAACGCAGACTTTGATGGGGACCAAATGGCTGTGCATGTACCTTTGTCGATTGAGGCGCAGCTTGAAGCACGTGCGCTGATGATGTCTACGAACAATGTTTTATCACCGGCCAATGGTGAACCCATCATCGTTCCATCTCAGGATATTGTGCTTGGGCTATACTACATTACCCGCCACCGTATCGGTGCCAAGGGTGAAGGCATGTGTTTTGTAGATCTGGCTGAATGTCTGCGTGCCTATGAAACGGGTGCCGCTGAATTGCATGCCGGAGTAACCGTTCGTATTCGCGATGTTGAGGTTGATGAAGAGGGCAAACGGACGCCTGTTACTCGACGTGTCGAGACAACCGTTGGCAGAGCCGTTGTTTCTGAGATATTGCCAGAAGGTTTACCCTTCGAATTAGTCGATTGTAGTCTTACCAAGAAAAATATTTCTCGATTGATTAACGGTTGTTATCGGGACATTGGTTTGAAAGAGGCGGTAGTATTTGCAGATAAACTCATGTATATGGGGTTTAAGTATTCAACACTGGCCGGGGTATCCATCGGTGTTGAAGATATGGTTGTACCGAAAGATAAAGAGAAAATCATCGGTGCTGCAGAGACTGAAGTCAAGGAGATTGAAGATCAATTTTCATCAGGTCTTGTAACGAACGGGGAAAGGTACAACAAAGTGGTTGATATCTGGTCACATGCCAATGATCAGGTAGCCAATGCAATGATGAGTAAGCTCGGTAAGGAAACCGTAAAGAATTCGGAAGGAAAAAGTGTAGAGCAGCCTTCATTTAACTCTATATTTATGATGGCTGACTCCGGTGCTCGGGGATCAGCGGCACAGATTCGTCAACTGGCCGGAATGCGCGGTTTGATGGCAAAACCTGATGGCTCGATTATCGAAACCCCTATCACAGCAAATTTTCGAGAAGGTCTGGATGTGCTTCAGTATTTTATTTCAACCCACGGTGCGCGCAAAGGTTTAGCTGATACAGCATTAAAAACTGCAAACTCGGGTTACCTGACCCGCCGTTTAGTTGATATTGCACAGGACATGGTGGTTACTGATTTGGATTGCGGTACGCACCTGGGTGTGACGATGAAGCCCATTATTGAGGGTGGTGACGTTGTTGAGCCACTCAGTGAACGTGTTCTTGGTCGCACCGTTGCGCAAGATATCTATCGCCCCGGTAGCTCAGAGGTTGTAGTCGAAGCAGGTGTATTGCTGGATGAGGCTTGGGTGGAGGCGTTGGAAGCTGCCAGCGTTGACGAGATGATTGTGCGTTCTGCTATTACCTGCCAGGCTGAATACGGAGTGTGTAGTAAATGCTATGGTCGAGACTTGGCAAGAGGGCACATAATTAATGAAGGCGAAGCTGTTGGTGTAATGGCCGCGCAGTCAATTGGCGAGCCTGGAACACAATTAACAATGCGTACTTTCCATATTGGCGGTGCTGCGAGTCGTTCTGCTGCGGCAAATAGCGTTGAAACCAAGTCTTCGGGTAATGTGCGGTTTCACAATATCAAGGAAGTTAGAAATAATGCAGGTAAGGTCATTATTGTTTCCCGTTCAGCCGAGTTAGGCGTGATAGATGAACACGGGCGAGAGAAAGAGCGTTATAAGATTCCTTATGGTGCGGTTATCAATATTGCGGATGGCGGAAAAGTTAAAGCAGGGGAGTCTATCGCAGAGTGGGATCCTCATACCCATCCAGTGATTACGGAAGTAGCGGGTTTCGCAAAATTTTCTGACTTTGTTGAAGGTGTGACAGTTACCGCTCAGGTTGATGAAATCACGGGTGTGAGCTCGATTATGATCACTGATCCTAAGCAGCGTGGTAGTGCAGGCAAAGATCTGCGACCAGCAGTCGGTTTGGTTGATGATAAAGGTGAAGATCTCTGTTACGTAGGTACTGAAATTCCAGCGCACTATGTGCTACCACCGGGTGCTATTGTGAGCTTGTCTGATGGGGCCAAGATTGAGGTTGGTGATGTTGTCGCCAGAATTCCACAGGAGTCATCAAAAACACGTGACATTACGGGCGGTTTACCTCGTGTTGCTGACTTGTTCGAAGCACGAAAGCCGAAAGAACCAGCGATTCTTGCTGAGCGAACAGGTACGGTAAGTTTTGGTAAAGAAACCAAGGGTAAACAACGTTTGGTTATTACCCCCTCTGAAGGTGATCGGTATGAAGAGCTTATACCCAAGTGGCGTCACATTAACGTATTTGAGGGCGAGCATGTTGAGCGAGGCGAGGTCATCGCTGATGGTGAGCCTAATCCACAGGATATACTACGGTTACTGGGTGTTGAACCACTGGCCGCTTATCTGGTGCAGGAAATCCAGGATGTCTATCGACTTCAAGGTGTAAAGATAAACGATAAACACATTGAGGTTATCATCAGGCAGATGTTGCGAAAGGTGGAAATTTCCGTCCCGGGTGATTCTCGTTTTCTACGTGGGGAGCAAGTTGATCACATCAGGCTTCGAGGTATTAATGCCAAGTTAGAGAAAGAGGGCAAGCAAATTGCACTTTTTGAGCACTTGTTACTCGGTATCACTAAAGCCTCATTAGTAACCGAGTCGTTTATTTCTGCGGCATCCTTCCAGGAGACTACTCGCGTACTTACAGAAGCTGCGGTTAGAGGCGCAAGAGACAATTTAAAAGGGTTGAAAGAAAACGTTATTGTGGGTCGTCTGATACCTGCTGGTACAGGATTAGCGTTCCACAAGAAGCGCCGTCGTGCTCGAAATATTGAAGAATATAACCTGGAATTTGAGCAACAGTTGGAGAAAAAAGAGCCGCTTATCAGCGAAGAAACCAATAATGACGGTGATGTGGAGCAACAAGAAGCGAGTTAATGGAATGGGGTGTTATATTAAAGCTGTATCGTCGTGAATTTCTGCCAAGGGATAAATTAGTTTATCTCTTTCATATGAAATACGTTTGATTCGAAAAGCTTATCTGACTTATTTGACACTATTTTCCCTGATGGACTTGTTTATGGCAGGTATTTGGTTAATTAATAAACTGGCATTGGATTCAAACACTAAACCGGGCTAGTTGTTCTTCTCTTGACATGCAGGGGATTCGTCTCTAAAATTGCGCGTCTTTCCAAGCAGGGCGGGATGCATTTCCGGCCTGCCTTTCGTTTGTCAGGTAGTAAATCTTTCAGGATAAATGTTTTTGATCCCCCGTCTGCAAGATTAGAGGATTGGGGTTGAAGACTTAATTTGGTATATTAAAGAATGTTGGAGTGTTATTGATGGCCACAATCAATCAGTTGGTCCGTAAACCCAGAAAGCGCAAATTGGTAAAGTCGAATGTACCTGCGTTGGAGGCGTGTCCGCAAAAACGGGGTGTATGTACGCGAGTTTATACAACAACGCCGAAAAAACCTAATTCCGCTATGCGTAAAGTAGCTCGTGTTCGTTTAACGAATGGTTTTGAAGTCACCTCTTACATCGGTGGTGAAGGACATAATCTGCAGGAGCACTCGGTTGTATTGATTCGAGGCGGTCGTGTAAAGGATTTACCAGGGGTTCGTTATCATACCGTCCGTGGAAACTTGGATACACAGGGTGTAGAGACTCGTCGTCAGGGACGTTCCAAATATGGAACCAAACGTCCTAAAAATTAGTTATATAATTTTGTAAAGGCTTATTTTTTATGTCAAGAAGAACAGAAGCACCCAAACGTGAGATTTTGCCTGATCCTAAATATGGAAGTGTCAAGCTTGCTAAATTCATCAATATATTGATGTTTGATGGGAAAAAATCAGTGGCAGAGCGTGTTATCTATGGCGCCATGGATGTTATGCGGGAGAAGGGCGCAGCTGAGCCTTTGGAGCTGCTGGAGGCGGCATTGGAAAATGTCAGTCCGGCCGTTGAAGTTAAGTCCCGTCGTGTGGGTGGAGCGACTTATCAGGTTCCCGTTGAGGTACGACACTCGCGTCGTTCGGCATTGGCGATGCGCTGGATTATTGAATCTGCCCGTAAACGTGGTGAGAAATCAATGATGTTGAAGCTTGCCGGAGAGTTGCAAGAAGCCTCTGAAAAGCGAGGTGGGGCTGTGAAGAAACGTGATGATACTCATCGTATGGCAGATGCTAATAAAGCGTTTTCTCATTATCGCTGGTAGATGTCCACGGATTAGTGTGTTGAGGTATAAGACGTGGCTCGAACAACTCCTTTGTCCCGCTATAGAAATGTCGGAATTATGGCCCACATTGATGCTGGCAAAACGACGACAACTGAGCGGATCTTATTTTATACGGGCGTGTCCCATAAAATAGGCGAAGTGCATGATGGGGCTGCAACCATGGACTGGATGGAGCAGGAGCAGGAAAGAGGCATAACGATAACTTCCGCTGCCACAACCTGTTTTTGGCGTGGGATGAAACAGAATTGCCCAGAGCATCGAATCAATATTATTGATACGCCTGGACACGTTGATTTCACTATAGAAGTCGAGCGCTCATTAAGAGTACTTGACGGCGCAGTTGCCGTTTTTTGTGCGGTAGGTGGGGTAGAGCCACAATCTGAGACAGTTTGGCGGCAAGCGAACAAATATAAAGTTCCCCGTTTAGCCTTTATAAATAAGATGGATCGTGCTGGTGCAGATTTTCTCGGCGTGATTGGGCAAATCAGGTCAAGATTGGGGGCAAAGCCAGTGCCTTTACAACTGCCTATAGGTGCTGAAGAGAATTTTGAGGGAATTATTGACCTGATAAAAATGAAAGCCATTTACTGGCTCGATTCTACTCAGGGTGTTGAATTTGAAGAGCGCGACATCCCGGCAGAGCTATTGGCGGAGGCCAGTAAGTGGCGGGAAAATTTGGTCGAGCAGGCGGCAGAAGCTACTGAAGAATTCATGGATCTTTATCTTGAGCAGGGTGATCTGCCTGTTGAAGATCTGAAGAAGGCTATTCGATTGCAAACACTGTCGGGTGAAATTGTTCCGGCTATGTGTGGATCAGCGTTCAAAAATAAAGGTGTGCAGACAGTCCTGGATGGCATTGTTGATTACATGCCAGCACCGAACGACGTTGAGTCGATCGCAGGGCTTTCTGAAGATGGTGAAGAAATTACGCGTCATTCGTCTGACGAAGAACCGTTTGCTGCTTTGGCATTTAAAATTGCTACAGATCCGTTCGTTGGGTCCTTGACCTTCTTCCGGGTCTATTCCGGTATATTGAAGTCGGGCGATGTTGTATACAACTCTGTGAAAGGCAGGAAAGACCGGATTGGCCGGCTTTTACAGATGCATTCAAATAATAGGGAAGAGGTTAAAGAGGTAAGGGCTGGAGATATTGCGGCCGCAGTTGGTTTAAAGGATGTGACAACGGGTGAGACACTTTGTGATGTTAAGGAAATAGTCATATTAGAGAAAATGGATTTCCCAGATCCTGTGATTGCTGTTGCTGTGGAGCCAAAAACTCAAGCTGATCAAGAAAAGATGGGCGTTGCGTTGGGAAAACTTGCCAGAGAAGACCCGTCTTTTCGGGTTGCAACGGATGAGGAGTCCGGGCAAACAATAATATCCGGAATGGGCGAGCTGCACTTGGATATCATTGTTGATCGATTGCGTCGTGAGTTTGGTGTTGAAGCGAATGTTGGAAAGCCCCAGGTGGCTTACCGAGAGACCATAAGTAGGACAGTTGAGGCGGAAGGTAAATTTGTTCGCCAGTCCGGTGGTCGAGGGCAATACGGGCATGTGTGGCTACGAATAGAACCGCTGGGGCAAGGTTGCGGTTACCAATTTGTCAATGAGATTGTTGGTGGTGCTGTTCCAAAGGAATATATTTCCGCCGTTGGGAAAGGTGTTCAAGAACAGCTTGAAAATGGGATTTTGGCGGGGTTTCCCATGGTGGATGTGAAGGTAACCCTGTTCGACGGTTCATATCATGATGTTGATTCAAATGAATTGGCTTTTAAAATTGCCGGATCGATGGGGCTTAGGCAAGGTGCGCTTGATGCGGGGCCGGTGTTGCTTGAGCCGGTAATGCGAGTGGAAGTTGTCACTCCAGAAGACTACATGGGTGACGTTATGGGTGATTTGAATCGCAGGCGCGGTATTGTACAAGGATTGGAAGATGCTGTGTCAGGCAAGGTTATAAAGGCTGAGATCCCGCTGGCTGAGATGTTCGGTTATGCCACAGACCTGCGTTCGGCGACTCAGGGTCGTGCGACCTATTCTATGGAATTTGATAAATATGCAGAAACGCCTGGCAATGTTGCCGAGGCTGTAATGAAGCAGGCATCGTAAATACTAGCCTGAATTGAGAATGAGGTAGACACGTGTCTAAGGAAAAATTTGAAAGAACGAAGCTGCACGTAAATGTAGGCACGATTGGTCACGTAGACCATGGTAAGACGACGTTAACAGCGGCGTTGACGAAGGTAATGGCTGAGGCGATGGGAGGCGAGGTCAAAGCTTTTGACGAGATTGATAATGCACCGGAAGAGAAGGCCCGAGGGATAACGATAGCGACATCGCACGTTGAGTATGAATCAGCGAACCGGCATTACGCGCATGTGGATTGTCCGGGTCATGCGGATTACGTGAAGAATATGATAACGGGAGCGGCACAGATGGATGGTGCCATATTGGTGTGTTCAGCGGCGGATGGACCGATGCCACAAACGCGCGAGCACATTCTGTTATCCAGGCAGGTTGGGGTGCCGTATATACTAGTGTATCTGAACAAGGCGGATATGGTTGATGATGACGAGTTGCTGGAGCTGGTTGAAATGGAAGTGCGCGAGTTATTGGATGCGTATGAGTTTCCGGGCGATGATACGCCGATCATAATCGGGTCTGCATTGAAAGCGCTGGAAGGGGAGGACTCGGAGATGGGAACGGGTTCGATCGTGAAGTTGGTGGAAGCGATGGACAGTTATATACCGGAGCCGGAGCGAGCGATAGAGGGAAGTTATCTGATGCCGGTAGAGGATGTGTTTTCGATATCGGGACGAGGCACGGTGGTTACGGGTCGGATAGAGCAGGGAATAGTGAAGGTCGGTGAGGAGATAGAGATAGTAGGGATCCGTGAGACGCAAAAGACGACGGTAACGGGTGTAGAGATGTTTCGCAAATTACTGGACCAGGGGCAGGCGGGGGATAACGTAGGGGTTTTGCTTCGGGGTACGAAACGAGAAGACGTTGAGCGAGGTCAGGTGTTGTGTAAGCCGGGATCGATCACGCCCCATACGAAGTTTGAAGCAGAGGTGTATGTGCTGAGTAAAAACGAAGGAGGGCGACATACGCCGTTCTTTAATGGTTACAGGCCGCAGTTTTATTTTCGTACGACGGATGTGACGGGAGCGGTTGAATTGCCGGAAGGAGCGGAGATGGTGATGCCGGGGGATAATGTAAATGTAGTGGTGACCTTGATCGCACCGATAGCGATGGTGGAAGGGTTACGATTTGCAATTCGTGAAGGTGGTCGCACAGTGGGTGCGGGCGTTGTTGCTAAAGTTATTGAGTAATTATTATGTCAGCTACACAGAATCAAACTATACGTATTCGTCTTAAGGCATTTGATCATCGCTTGATTGATCGCTCTGCAAAAGAAATTCTGGATACAGCAAAACGAACAGGTGCGCGGGTGCTTGGTCCAATACCGCTGCCAACCAAGCAAGAGCGATTTACCGTGCTGACATCTCCCCATGTGAATAAAGATGCGCGGGATCAATATGAGATTCGTACTCACAAGCGCCTGTTGGATATTGTGGACCCAACTGAAAAAACAGTGGATGCATTGATGAAGCTGGATCTGGCCGCTGGTGTCGATGTGCAGATTAAACTCAATAAATCTTAAATTATTTTGCTCAACAGGCTTTGCTTGGCAGCTATAAGGTTGCTATAATAAGCGGCTTGCTTGGCCCGACTGATTTAATTCAGTCGGGTTTTTAGTTATAAATCCCAAATTTATTAGCGCCCGTTGCCTTGCCTGGTGATCGGTGCCTCTGTCGGAGATTGGTAATGGTCATTGGTGTTATCGGGCGCAAACTTGGAATGACTCGCGTTTTTACTGAAGCGGGTGTTTCTGTGCCGGTCACAGTGATTCACGTTGAACCCGCACGTATTGTGGCAAAACGAGAAGAGGTTGCTGATGGTTACTGTGCAATTCAGGTCACCACTGGTGAGATCAAACAGTCGAAACTTTCCAAATCTGAGGTAGGTCATTTTACAAAAGCAGGTGTTTCAGCTGGTCGAGTGCTTAAGGAGTTTCGTCTTTCTAAAGAGGAATTGGAAAGCTATGGCATTGGTAATGATATTGGGCTTGAAGTTTTCAACGAAGGACAAAAGGTAGATGTAACAGGGACCACAATTGGTAAAGGTTTTGCCGGTGTCATCAAACGGTATCATTTTCAAATGCAAGATGCAACGCATGGTAACTCGATCTCGCATAGAGCACCCGGCTCTATTGGTCAAAACCAGACTCCAGGTAGAGTTTTTAAAGGAAAGAAAATGGCTGGTCACATGGGGAATCGAAAGAGAACCATGCAAAATCTTACTGTCGTAAGAATTGATACCGAAAAAGAGGTGTTGCTGGTTAAGGGTGCAGTCCCGGGTGCCAAAGGCTCAGATGTTATTGTCAAGCCAGCCGTAAAGGTAAAAAAATAGTATGGAATTAAAAATCGTTGATACTGGCTCTGCTGTTAGTGTTTCGGACGCTGTTTTCGGGCGTGAATATAATGAAACTCTGGTTCATCAGGTGGTTGTAGCATGTATGTCGGCTGCCAGGGCGGGTACTGCGACGCAAAAAACCCGATCTGAAGTACGCGGTGGAGGTGCCAAACCATGGCGTCAAAAAGGTACCGGCAGGGCCAGGGCGGGAACCTCCAGTAGCCCTATTTGGCGAGCAGGTGGTGTCACATTTGCGTCTAAAGCCCGATCTTATAAGCAGAAAGTAAATAAGAAAATGTATCGTGGTGCTATGCAGGTGATGCTTTCGCAAATGGTTCGCAGTGGACGGATGATCGTGGTCGATGAATTGTCTGTTAGTGAACCAAAAACCAAGTTACTGAAAAGCAAATTAAACGGATTGGATTTGGATAAGGTGCTTATTGTTGCTGATACAAAGGATAAAAACCTCTACTTGGCTGGTAGAAATATTCCGCATGTTGACGTTACTGATGTTGCGGGGCTGAATCCGCTTAATCTGATTGAAAAAGAGAAGCTATTACTTACATCTGAAGCACTTAAGATGATTGAGGAGCGATTGTCATGAATGATAATAGAATGTATCAGATACTGCTTTCGCCCCATGTCTCAGAGAAGACGGCAATGGCTGCCGAGCTAAATGCTCGTCACACGTTCAAAGTAGCTAAGGATGCAAGTAAATTGGAAATAAAGAAAGCAGTGGAAAAACTGTTTTCGGTCAAGGTGCAATCAGTACAGGTCATCAATGTAAAAGGAAAAACGCGTCGGTTTGGTTCTGTTATGGGTCAGCTGAATCATTGGAAAAAAGCAATAGTCAAACTTGAAGATGGTCACGATCTGGACTTTGTAGGGCTCGAAGGTAAGTAATTATGGCGCTTCTAAAAACAAAACCCACTTCCCCTGGGCGTAGATTTCAGGTAAAGGTCGTCGATGAAACGTTGTCTAAAGCCGAACCACATGTTGGGTTAATTGAGAAATTAACAAAAAATGGTGGCAGAAACTCTCAAGGTCGGATCACCACCCGGCATAAAGGGGGTGGCCACAAGCGTCGTTATCGCATTGTGGACTTTAAGCGCAATAAAGATGGGGTGCCTGCTAAAGTCGAAAGCATACAATATGACCCCAATCGTAGTGCCAACATTGCATTATTACTGTATGCCGATGGTGAGCGCCGTTATGTAATCGCTACCAAATCAGTTGTCGTTGGCAGTACATTACTTTCTGGCCGAGAATCACCTATAAAAGCGGGTAATTGTTTACCACTTAATAATATCCCAGTTGGATCCACTGTTCACTGCGTCGAATTGAAGCCTGGCAAAGGCGCACAATTGGCGCGTAGCGCAGGTACATCAGCTCAGTTGGTGGCACGAGAAGGCGTACATTCCACGCTACGATTACGCTCAGGTGAAATGCGAAAAGTGTTATCGGAATGTCGTGCGACAATTGGAGAAGTGGGCAATGGAGAGCATTCCTTACGTAAACTTGGAAAAGCCGGTGCAAAGCGCTGGCTCGGTGTCAGACCAACGGTTCGTGGTGTGGCGATGAACCCGGTTGATCATCCCCACGGTGGTGGTGAAGGTAGAACATCAGGTGGGCGTCATCCTGTAAGTCCTTGGGGTACACCAACCAAGGGTTACAAGACGCGTTCAAATAAGCGTACAAATAATATGATTATCCGTCGTCGTAATAAAAAGTAGTTGAGGGTTAAAAAGTGCCACGTTCATTAAAAAAAGGTCCTTTTGTAGATCATCATCTTATGAAAAAGGTGGAAACTGCAAGTCAGGTAAATAGCAAAAGACCTATCAAGACTTGGTCACGTCGTTCAATGATATTGCCTGAAATGGTTGGTTTAACCCTGGCTGTGCATAATGGGAGGCAACATGTGCCCGTGTTAATTAGTGAGAACATGGTCGGTCATAAGCTCGGTGAATTTGCACTTACACGTACCTATAGGGGTCACGTGGCAGACAAGAAATCTCGGTAGGTACGTATGCGCACACAATCATCACTTAAGCATGCGCGAATATCAGCGCAAAAAGTTCGTTTGGTAGCAGATCAGATTCGCGGTAAAAACGTAGAGCGTGCACTTGAACTGGTCGAATTCAGTAATAAAAAAGCCAGTAATATTATAAAAAAAATACTCGATTCAGCTATCGCTAACGCTGAACACAATGAAGGCGCAGATATTGACGAATTAAAAGTTGCGGAAATTACCGTTGATGAAGGCCCGACGATGAAGCGTTTACGTGCAAGGGCAAAAGGACGCGCCAATCGAATATTAAAGCGCACGAGTCACATTACAGTTGTTGTTGCAGACGAATAGATAAGGTATCGATATGGGACAAAAAGTTCACCCGATAGGAATTAGACTTGGCATTTCAACTGAGTGGGCCTCTACTTGGTATGCGAGCAGTGCAGATTATGCAAATTTTCTGAATGAAGATCTGGAGGTGCGCGAGCTGTTGCGTAAAAAACTATCCCATGCGTCAGTGAGTCGTATCCAGATTTCCCGTCCAGCCAGAGCAATTGTGGTTACAATTCACACTGCACGCCCCGGAATTGTTATTGGAAAAAAGGGCGAGGATGTCGAACGACTCAGGAAGAAAATTTCGCAAATGCTGAGCATGAATATAAACACCGTTAAAATCAATATTGCAGAGATTCGTAAACCTGAGCTTGATGCAAGATTGATCGCAGAAAGTGTTGCTCAGCAACTGGAACGTCGTGTGATGTTTCGCCGGGCGATGAAACGTGTATTAACAAACACCATGCGCCTGGGCGCACAAGGGGTGAAAATATCCGTTTCAGGTCGCCTCAATGGTGCTGAGATTGCGCGCAAAGAATGGTATCACGATGGTCGGGTGCCTTTGCACACGCTCAGGGCTGACATTGATTATGGTACTGCAGAAGCGAAAACAACCTACGGCATCATAGGGATTAAAGTTTGGGTATGTAATGGAGAAGTCTTCAGTCTGGAGCAAAAACGTGAGCAATTGGAGCGTAAAAATTCTCCGACGACTGGTAAAAAAGGTTAGCGATAATGTTACAACCAAAACGTACAAAATTTCGTAAACAACACAAATCGCGTAATCGTGGTTTGGCTCTAAATGGTAGTCGCGTCAGCTTTGGAGAGTATGGTTTGAAGGCAACCGAGCGTGGACAACTCACCGCTCGTCAAATCGAGTCGGCTAGAAGAGCAATGACCCGTCATATAAAACGTGGCGGCAAAATATGGATTCGTATTTTTCCTGACGTTCCAGTTACAAAAAAACCTATTGAGGTTCGAATGGGTAAAGGTAAAGGCAATGTTGAATTCTGGGTGGCAAAAATTCAACCTGGAAAAGTGCTGTATGAAATGGAAGGGGTCAGTGAAAAAATTGCCCGCGAAGCATTTGACCGGGCAGCGGCGAAACTCCCTATCGGCACGGCTTTTGTAAGTAGGACAGTGATGTAATGAATACTAAAGAATTACGTAATAAAAGCGTTGAAGAATTGAATTCTGAGATGTCGGCTTTATACAAGGAGCAGTTCAATTTAAGAATGCAGCGTGGATCAGGCCAGGATGTTAAACCGCATTTGTTTAATAAAGCACGAAAAGGAATTGCACGAATAAAAACGCTCATCATTGAAAAGCAACGTGCGAGTAATGAACATGTCTGAACTCAATAAACTTCAGCGTACTGCAATTGGTCGTGTAGTTAGCAATAAAATGGATAAATCGGCGACTGTGCTTATTGAAAGAAAAGTCAGGCATCCCGTGTACGGAAAATTTGTCAGCAAATCGAAAAAGCTACATGTGCATGATGGGAGCAACGTACTTGAAATTGGAGATACTGTTCAAATTAAAGAATGTAGGCCTATCTCCAAAACAAAATCCTGGGCACTTGATAAAGTGCTTGTAAATGTTTCCAAGTAACTGCTGAGGCACAATGAGTGGGTTCTGACTATGATTCAGATGCAAACAATATTAAATGCCGCAGATAATAGCGGTGCAAGACGGGTTCAATGTATCAAGGTACTCGGGGGTTCCAAGCGAAGATATGCCAGGGTAGGTGATATTATTAAAGTGAGTGTTAAAGACGCAATACCGCGGGGAAAGGTAAAAAAGGGTGAGGTTTATAATGCTGTGGTAGTGCGTACAAGGAAAGGAATACGTCGGCCAGATGGTTCTGCTATTCGTTTTGATAAGAATGCTGCAGTAATATTGAACGCAAAACTTGAACCCATCGGAACACGTATTTTTGGTCCGGTCACTCGTGAACTCAGATCAGAGAAATTTATGAAGATAATTTCTCTGGCACCCGAAGTTTTATAAGGTCAGGATTATGCGTAAGCTAAAAAAAGGCGATGAAGTAATTATAGTTGCTGGAAAAGATAAGGGGCGCCGTGGCACCTTGCAACAAATTTTGGCGCCCTCAAAAGTGATTGTTGAAAATGCAAATATGGTAAAAAAACATACCAAAGGTAACCCGACTACAGGTGCTCCTGGTGGTATTGTGGAGAAAGAGGCGCCGCTGCACGTGTCAAATGTCGCTATATACAACCCGGCAACAGAAAAGGCTGACAGGGTTGGCTTTCGTACTTTAGAAGACGGTAAAAAAGTACGATTTTTTAAATCTAACAACGAAGTTGTTGATGGATAGGTAACAAGATGGCCAGGTTAAAAGAATTTTATAAAGAGAAAGTTTTGCCAGAGTTGATGAGTGATCTCTCTTATAAGAGTGTTATGGAAGTACCTCGTATTGAAAAAATCACGTTAAATATCGGTTTGGGTGAAGCTGTTAGTGACAAGAAAGTTGTCGAACATGCAGTAAAGGATTTGACAGCCATATCGGGCCAAAAACCCGTTGTCACTTTTGCGCGTAAATCTATTGCAGGGTTTAAAATCCGGGATGGTTGGCCTATTGGCTGTAAGGTGACTTTGCGAAAAGATAGAATGTATGAATTTCTGGACCGTTTGATTTCTATAGCCATTCCGCGAATTCGTGATTTTCGGGGGCTGAATCGTAAGTCATTCGATGGAAGAGGTAACTACAGCATGGGAATTAAAGAACAAATAATTTTTCCTGAAGTCGATTACGATAAAATTGACGCAATTCGGGGAATGGATATTTCCATCACCACCAGTGCAAAAACCGATGATGAGGCAAGGGCTTTATTGGAGAAGTTCAATTTGCCTATGAAAAAGTTAAAGGCAGTGAACTAAATGGCAAAAAAATCAATGATTGCACGTGAGAAGAAGCGTAGTAAAAGAGTTGAACAATACGCTCAGAAGCGAAAAGCGTTAAAAATTCTAATCGCGTCGCCCAGTACAGATTTTGATGAGAAGATGGAAGCTGTAAAAAAATTGCAGTGTCTGCCTAGAGACTCATCACCTGTTAGACAAAGAAATCGATGCCGCATTACGGGTAGACCACATGGTTATTATCGTAAATTTGGCCTAAGCCGTATTAAATTGCGCGAAGCAGCTATGCGCGGAGATGTACCGGGTTTGTCAAAGGCATCCTGGTAGAGAGAAGTAGATTTAGGAATTTATTATGAGTATGTCAGATCCTATAGCGGATATGTTAACCCGAATAAGAAATGGTCAAAGAGCAAGTTTGGCAACGGTAAATATGCCATCTTCCAAAACAAAGGTTGCTATTGCTAACGTGCTTAAAAGCGAGGGCTACATAACTGACTTTGATACTGAACAAAATGGCGTAAAAAAATCGTTAAATGTTAGCTTGAAATATTTTGAAGGCCGTCCGGTAATCGATAAAATTGGTCGAATCAGTAAGCCTGGTTTGCGAATATACAAAAAATCCGACGAGATTCCGCAAATCCTGTCAGGCCTTGGCATTGCGATTGTCTCCACTTCAAAGGGCGTTATGACAGGCTCTAAAGCCAAATCGCTTGGAGAAGGCGGCGAAATTCTCTGTTCAGTATCCTAAGGAGGAGAATATGTCTCGTGTTGCAAAAAAACCCGTTGTAGTTCCAAAAGGTGTTGACGTAAGTATCAGTGGACAACAGATTAAAGCGAAAGGCTCTTTGGGTTCATCGCAGATGGTCATCCATGATGATGTTGCAGTTACCCTGGAGGATGGGGAGCTTTGTGTTGCCGGTATCACAGACTCTAAGTCTTCAGTAATGATGGCGGGTACTATGCGCTCCTTATTGAATAATATGGTGTTGGGCGTGAGTACTGGTTTTGAAAAAAAACTCGAACTTCGTGGTGTTGGCTATAGGGCACAGGCTCAAGGGAAAAATCTTAACCTGACACTGGGTTTTTCACATCCGGTTGTCCATGCTGTTCCTGAAGGGGTTAGCATTGAGACACCGAGTCAAACCGAAATCATTGTAAAAGGGATTGATAAACAAACTGTCGGACAGGTGGCTTCAGATATACGTGCCTACCGACCACCTGAACCATACAAGGGCAAAGGGGTTCGTTATATTAATGAACACGTTATTATGAAAGAAGCTAAAAAGAAATAGAGATTGTCAGAGTTCCAGGTTATGAATAAAAAAACGAGCAGAATTAGAAGGGCCAGGAAAACCCGGGCGAGAATAAGTCAACTGGCTGTTCCACGTTTGTCGATCTTTCGCACTTCAAAGCACATATATGCGCAAGTGGTGGATCAATCAGGTGGAAAAATCCTCGCTAGCGCTTCAACACTTGCCAAGGATTTGAAAACCAGCATAAAGTATGGTGGTAATGTTGAGGCTGCCTCACTCGTTGGTTCCGCAATAGCTGAGAAAGCGATGGCTGTGGGAGTAACGAAGGTTGCTTTTGATCGATCCGGGTTTAAATACCACGGCAGGGTAAAGGCGCTTGCCGATTCTGCACGTGAAAAAGGTCTCCAATTCTAAAGGTTATTATTTATGTCCAGTGTAGATGCCAGAAACAATAGCGACGGTTTTATTGAAAAGCTTGTTGCAATTAATCGTGTAGCCAAAGTTGTAAAAGGCGGCCGACAGTTCGGCTTTACAGCACTTACGGTGGTGGGAGACGGAAACGGAAAAATTGGCTTTGGTTATGGCAAAGCGAGAGAAGTGCCACTTGCTATTCAAAAAGCAATGGATAAAGCTCGAAAAAATATGCAAACGATTAATCTGAGTGATGGAACTTTGCAGTACTCGTTAAAGGGACGCCACGGTGCGGCACGTGTTTACATGCAGCCAGCGTCTGAAGGTACTGGTATTATAGCTGGCGGCGCTATGCGTGCAGTATTCGAGGTGGTTGGTGTTCGCAATGTATTAGCGAAGATAATCGGCACTAATAACCCGATAAATGTGGTTCGAGCTACAGTGAATGGGTTGACTGGCATGCAATCGCCTGAGTCAGTAGCGGCAAAACGTGGTAAAAGTGTCGAAGAAATTCGAGGTTGATACAAGTGAGTACGGCAAATAAATTAAAAGTAACACTGATTAAAGGTATAAGTGGAAGATTGAAGTCACATCAGGCTTGTGTCAGAGGACTTGGTATTCGCAAAATACATAACCCGGTCGAGGTAATTGATACTCCACAGAATCGTGGAATGATTAATAAGGTTTCCTATATGCTTCGAGTCGAAGGGGTTTAATCATGTATCTAAATACAATTAGAGCTGCAAGCGGAGCAAAAAAGACCGCTAAACGTCGAGGGCGTGGCATTGGATCTGGTCTTGGAAAAACTGGAGGTCGTGGGCATAAAGGGCAGAAATCCAGATCAGGTGGTTTCCATAAGGTAGGCTTTGAAGGTGGTCAGATGCCGATTCAAAGACGGTTGCCTAAGTTTGGTTTTACCTCGCGAATGAGTGCGTATTATGCTGAAGTGAGGCTTAGCGAATTGGAAAAACTCGATGCTAAAGAGGTATCGTTATCAACGTTGATAAGTGCGGGTTTCGTGCCCCGTAATACGAAAACTGTCAAAATTATTAAATCCGGTGTTCTAACCAAATCTTTTACTGTAAAAGGCGTTAGAGTTACCAAGGGTGCACGCAACGATATAACAGCCGTTGGCGGCTCAATCGAGGAATAATTCTGTGGCGGTATCGACTGAATCATTAGGTGGGCTTGGGGGATTAGGAAAATCATCCGAGTTGCGTCAACGGGTTCTGTTTGTTTTATTCGCAATTGTTATTTTTCGAGTTGGGGCGCACATTACGATCCCTGGGGTCGATCCCCGCGTTATGGCCGCGTTATTTGATCAACAACGTGGCGGTATACTGGATATGTTCAATATGTTCGGTGGGGGAGCACTCTCGCGTATGTCTATTTTTGCATTGGGAGTGATGCCGTACATATCAGCGTCAATTATAATGCAGATGATGACGCATGTAATACCCAGCCTTGAGCAGCTACGAAAAGAAGGCGAAAGTGGTCGGAAAAAAATCACCCAGTACACGCGTTATGGAACATTGGTATTAGCGTCCGTTCAGGCAGTCGGTGTTACAATAGCTCTGCAGGGGCAATCATCTGGCGGCCAGCCATTGGCATATTTCACAGGTCCCGGTTTTATCTTGACAGGTGCAATTACTTTGGTTACAGGAACATTGTTTCTCATGTGGCTGGGTGAACAGGTTACCGAGCGAGGAATCGGTAATGGGATATCTGTCATTATATTTGCAGGTATTGTCGCTGGATTGCCAACCGCAATTGGCGGAACTCTTGAGCTGGTAAGAACGGGTGAACTATCGGCTCTAATAGTCATTATATTATTTGCACTAATTATCGCTGTTACCGCGTTTGTAATTTTTGTGGAAAGAGGGCAACGGCGTATTACTGTTAATTATGCCAAACGGCAACAGGGCAGGAAGATGTATGCGGCCCAATCGAGCCATTTGCCACTTAAGCTAAACATGGCGGGTGTAATCCCACCAATATTTGCCTCCAGCATCATATTGTTTCCAGCGACATTGGGTGACTTTGCCGGTAGTGCGAGTAATGCAGGTTGGTTGCAGGATATAGTCTCAACGCTACAACCCGGTCAGCCGGTCTACGTGTTGTTATATGCGTCTGCTATTATATTCTTTTGTTTTTTTTATACGTCACTTGTTTTTAATGCGAAGGAAACAGCGGATAATTTGAAGCGTTCCGGAGCATTTATTCCCGGGATTCGCCCAGGGGACAAAACGGCTCAATACATAGATGGTGTATTAACAAAACTAACGCTATTTGGGGCAATTTACATCACGCTTGTTTGCCTGTTGCCAGAATTCTTAATATTGTGGTGGAACGTGCCTTTCTATTTTGGCGGAACATCATTATTAATCATAGTCGTCGTTGTGATGGATTTTGTATCGCAGGCACAGGCCCATATGATGAGTCATCAATACGATAGTTTGATGAAAAAAGCTAATTTAAAGGGTAAGAGTTCGAAGAAATAGATTGAACTCTCTTTAATTATAAAACAGGAAATTAAAATGAAAGTCCGCGCTTCAGTTAAAAAAATTTGCAGAAACTGTAAAATAATACGGCGCAATGGTGTTGTACGGGTAATCTGTTCTTCAGACCCTCGTCACAAACAGCGCCAAGGCTAATAATTCTATTCAATAATTGATCGTAACAGCTTGTCATTGTAGAATGTCAGGCTTTTCACGTCTCGGGGAGACTTAAAATATGGCCCGCATCGCTGGCATTAATATACCGGTGCAGAAGCACACTTGGATAGCACTTACGACTATCTATGGGATCGGTAGAACCAGGGCTTACAATATTTGTAACGCTGCAGGTGTTCCTCCCGATGTAAAAGTTCGCGATCTTAGTGAAGGACAGGTTGAGGGTATTCGATCGGAGGTTGCTAAGTTTTCTGTTGAGGGTGATTTACGTCGTGATATATCAATGAATATAAAGCGTCTAATGGATCTCGGCTGTTATCGCGGTATTCGCCATCGTCGAGGTCTTCCACTGCGCGGACAAAGAACCAAAACTAATGCACGCACCAGAAAAGGGCCTCGTCGTCCTATCAAGAAGTAATTCAAAAACGGTTTATTGAGTATTTAAAATGGCAGGATCGAGTTCTAGTAAGAAAGTAAAGCGCAGTGTCACTGACGGCATTGCACACATTCATGCTTCCTTTAACAATACAATTGTCATGATAACGGATAGACAGGGAAATGCATTGTCATGGGCTACCGCAGGTGGTTCCGGTTTTCGCGGGTCACGTAAAAGTACACCATTTGCAGCTCAGGTTGCTGCTGAGAGGGCAGGTGAGGCCGCAAAAGAATATGGATTGAAAAATCTTGATGTCAAGGTGAAAGGTCCTGGACCTGGTCGGGATTCAGCGGTGCGATCATTGAATAATGTAGGGTACAAGATCAATAGTATAATTGACGTTACTCCAATTCCACATAACGGGTGTCGGCCTCCTAAGCGCCGTCGCGTGTAACTGAATTATAACGGGAGTTCATTTCGTGGCGAGATATATCGGTCCTAAGTGTAAATTGAGTCGCAGAGAAGGTACAGATTTGTATCTTAAATCCAGTCGGCGGGCCTTAGAGTCTAAGTGCAACCTTGAAACGCCTCCTGGTGTGCAGGGTGCAAAGCGTGGGCGTCCATCTGATTACGCGATGCAGCTGCGTGAAAAACAAAAGCTTCGTCGTATGTATGGTGTGTTGGAAAAGCAGTTCTCCAATTATTATAAGGAAGCTGCCAGAGTAAAAGGTTCAACAGGTGAAAACCTGTTGTCTATATTGGAATGCAGATTGGATAATATTGTATATCGAATGGGGTTTGGATCCACTCGTGCCGAATCGCGGCAGTTGGTTTCACATAAATCAATTTTAGTTGATGGCAGTATAGTCAATATTCCCTCTTATCGTGTTCAGGCAAACCAAACTATCTCGATTAGGGAAAAGGCTAAAAAACAAACACGGGTTGCTGAGGCTATTGAGCTTGCCCAACAACTTGGTTTGCCAGATTGGGTTGAGGTAGATGCAAAGAAGATGGAAGGTGTTTACAAATCTGTTCCAGATAGAAGCGATTTGCCTGCAGAAATAAATGAATCTCTGGTAGTCGAACTTTACTCCAAATAGGGGAAGTAAATTATTATGTCCGCAACTCATGCTGAATTCCTAAAGCCCCGAATAGTTGATGTAAATACGATTAATGAATGTCATGCCAAGGTTACTCTGGAGCCGTTGGAACGTGGCTTCGGGCATACACTGGGAAATGCACTACGTCGTATTTTAATGTCATCAATGCCTGGCGCTGCCATAACTGAAGCACAGATTGAAGGTGTTCTACACGAATATACAACGATCGAAGGTGTACAGGAAGACGTCTTAGATATCTTACTGAATCTAAAAGGTGTTTCTTTAATCATGAGTGCCAAAGATGAAGTATTGTTAAAGCTGGTTAAAGTGGGACCGGGAATTGTAACCGCTGGCGATATTACGTTGGATCATGATATTCAGGTAGTCAATCCAGATCATATTATTTGTAATCTTACCAGTGCCGGTAAAATTGATATGACATTGGCTGTGAAGCTTGGCCGCGGTTATGAGCCTTCTACAGCAAGAACATATGCGGAAGGCGAGAGTAAAGCGATAGGGTCTTTACAAATAGACGCATCATACAGTCCCGTCCATCGTGTTGCTTACTCAGTTGAGAGCGCACGCGTTGAACAGCGTACCGACCTTGACAAACTCATTATTGATCTGGAAACGAATGGAACCATTGATCCAGAAGAGGCTATCCGAAAAGCGGCAACAATTTTACAAGAACAACTTTCTGTATTTGTAGATTTGCAAGCGGATGAGCAAATGCCAGAAGAAGAGGCCAGCTCCGATATTGATCCTATTTTACTTAGACCCGTTGATGATCTTGAATTAACCGTGCGTTCCGCAAATTGCTTAAAGGCTGAAAATATATATTATATCGGCGACTTAATTCAGCGGACAGAAGTCGAGTTGCTTAAAACACCTAATCTTGGAAAAAAATCACTTACTGAGATTAAAGATGTTTTAGCCCAGCAAGGACTATCGCTGGGTATGCGGTTGGAGAATTGGCCGCCTCCGGAATTACAAAAGCAACGTGATAATATGGGTAAATAAGTCGTTCGAATGAAAATAACATCTTCGATATTAATATTTATAAAGAGCTTAGACAATGCGGCACCGTAAAATTGGTAGAAAATTAAATAGAAACAGCAGCCATCGAAAAGCCATGTTTCGAAACATGGCAGCATCACTCTTGGAACATGAGGTTATTACTACAACTTTGCCTAAGGCCAAAGAGCTTCGGCGTGTTGTTGAGCCTTTGGTGACTATTGGTAAAGAAGATTCTGTGGCTCAACGGCGGCTGGCTTTTTCCCGATTGCGAAACAAGGCAGTAGTGGGGAAGTTATTTACTGAAATAGGACCTCGATATAAAGAACGCCCCGGCGGCTATACCCGTATTTTGAAATGTGGGTATCGCGAAGGTGATAAAGCACCCATGGCAATAATCGAGTTAGTAGATCGTAGTATCGACGAGTAATTTATCTTTTACATTCTATTGATCTAAGATTACTGATTGATACTTGTTACCCCATGTATCTGATTTATTCCCTTGGCAATTTCTTTTGTCGCCTCTATTAACAACGTGTTCATTGAAGATACATAATCAGCATAAGTGACCGTTTGTGATTTTCTTTCTACCTTTATTTGGTTAACTGTTAAGGATTTGGGGCCTCGAAAGGCTTCGAGTTGCCAATCAATTTCAAGAAGAACACTTTCCCCCAGTTCCCCGTCAAATCTGGACACGTTTATGAATAATTCATAATCTGGTTTGTAGCGAGATTGTTTGGGGTAAACAAATACATTGGGGGAATTTAGGTAAAAGCTTAGGCCACTTGCAATGACGTTGGTAATCTCTTCGCGAATCTCTCCGCCCCACTGATGAGATTCTGCTCTCACTATTTCATTAGTGGATTTTCGGGAAACTATTTGAGGCCGGTCGAGTAATCGTGGAATCGAGACGGCGGCTATACCAACAGAGATGTTTTGCAGCCGCACTCTTTTCTCTGTAGCAGAATTTATATTATGAAAACTGTAGAACCGCAATGGGTTGGTTGTAGAGCTGCAGGCTGTTAAGACAGAAAAAAAGAAAACTATTATTGAACTAAATTTACGGCTATATGCAACCTTAATCATTTATTTCCACTTTTCCCATAAAGCAAAGCGCTAGGGTTGCGTTCCAGAAAATTTGTTAAGGACTCAAACGATCTGGCTGCACTAGACAGTGAACGCATCAACTCATGAATATCATATATCAGCTGCGAGTCGTTTGATACCAGCTCACCAGCACCATCGAGGGTTTTGTTAAGTTTCTTTATCGATGTTTCAATCTTCCCTGATAATGCAGGTACAGTTTTGTTTAGTTTATTTGTAATTGACTGAATATTTCTAAGTGTCTTATTCAGATTGGAAATTGTACCCTTGGGGTTGCCAGGTTCAAGTGCTGCATTCAAATTCTTTGCAGAAGAGTATAGTTCTTCAGATATTTCAACAAATGGTACCTTGGAGAGTTTCTCAAGTGTGTCCAAAGCTGTTTGGGAGAGCCTGTCAAATGCTGCCGGAATAGTTGGGAATATGGCGATAGTGTCCGCGTATTGAGGCTCGACCCTTGGCGCATTTTCCTGGAAAACCAAATCAATAAATAGTTGACCTGTGAGAAGATTTGAAGTGCTAAGTTGGGCTCGAATTCCTCGATTTATCCACGTCTTAATCATTTCTCCAGGGTTATCTATTTTGGCATAGGATGCGATGATCTCCGGGTGTAGTTCGACGAGAACAGGCGCTGTAACTTCCAGGGTTTCATGGTTTAGTGTGATATTAATGTCCAGTACTTTACCAACATTTATGCCTCTGAATTCTACAGGCGAATTTTTTCGCAACCCTCGTAGTGATCCATCAAAGTACATAACAAATAGTTCTTTGTGTTCGAATGGTTTTTCGATGGCAGCGCGATGGTTGGCATGGAGTGCAAAACTATATTTCTTTTCTTGTTCATTTTCAGGTTCAAGATTGAGAGGTGTCTCAAATGAGATCCCCCCACTTATAAGAGAAATTAAGGATTCAAGGCTTGCACTTACACCTTCAGTTCCAATTTCTACATTTACGCCGCTGGCATTCCAAAAGCGGGTATTATTGGTAATAAGCTTATCGTAAGGTGCATTTATAAAAATTCCAATCTGCACGCCAGCGCCATCTTCAGTGAGTTGGTAATGGGTGACTTCGCCAACTTGTATCTTTCTGTAATATACAGGTGAGCTTGTATCCAGTGAGCCAAGGCTATCCGCAGTCAAGGTGAATTTTCTACCCTCAGCTCCAGATTCAATTTCCGGAGAGGTATCGAGTCCTTCAAAAGTATTGGCTGACTGCTCCGCGGCCGCACCCGGGTCCATTGCGATATGTATCCCGGATATCAGCGTACTAAGCCCACTGATACCACTGCTGCTTATACGTGGCCGCACTATCCAGAATCGGGTATTTTCATTAAGATGACCTGACATGGATTTATTAAGCCGGGCGCTGACATAGACTTGAGTGAGGTCATTGCTCAGCGTAATTTTGCTGACCTTGCCTACATTCACATCCTTATATTTAATACGTGTTTGACCCGGCTCTAATCCCTCTGCTTCATTAAAAATGATTTGAATTTCAGGTCCTCTTTCACTAATAGTCTTGAAAGCGAGCCAAGCACCGACTGAAATAGCAATTAATGGGATTATCCAGACAATAGAAATACCCCGACTACTATCTTTTTCAGCTTCGGGTAAATTATCCTTGGTGTTAATCATTAGGGTGTTCCATAGCATCCCAGATTAATCGTGGGTCAAATGTGTTAGCGGCAAACATCGTCAGTATGATAACAGCCGCAAAAGATAGGGAGCCAGCACCTGCCTGGACAGAGGCGATCGAGCCGAACTGCACCAATGCAACAAGTATAGCAATAACGAAGATATCGACCATCGACCATCGTCCAACAAACTCTGTGATTCTGTAAATACGTGCTCTATCCAGTGGCCTCCATCGGGATTTATACTGCACGCTTAGAACCAATACGCTCAGTATCAGTAATTTGCTAATGGGCACAACTATACTTGCAATAAATACGATAACAGCGAGTGGCCAGAATCCTTCAGCTGCCAATTCGATAACACCACTTAAAATAGTGTTGCTTTGACCTTGTCCAAAGTACACAGTACTCATTATAGGCAATGTGTTTGCAGGTACATAAAATGCGGCAGCAGCGATAAGTAGCGCCCAGGTTTTCTCAATAGATCGCTTTTTTCTTGAACTTATCGGATTGCCGCAAGTGGGGCAATGCAGATGCTTTCTTGTCATGGAATCAGGAGCTTTCACTAAGGTGTGACAGATACGACAAGCAATGAGTCCCGCATTATAGGCAGTAATAAGTTTATTATTCATTTTGCTTTACTGTGACGAAATATTAATTGAGGGTCTAATGCAGAGTCCAAAGCGGCAAGCACAACAATTAGAATAGAAAATGAATAAAGCGCTATTCCTGGAATGACAACAGCAAGATCACCCAGCTTAACACTAGCGACGATTACGCCGAGCAAGAGTACTTCGAGCATGCCCCATGGATCGGCAGATTTAAGAAAACGGAATAATTTACACATATTCCAGGGAGTTTTACCTACTTTTAACGGAAGTAATATATACAACATTCCAGCCAGATTAATTAGAGGGAACAATATTGTTGTTAGTAAGACCATGGTGGAAAGTAGTATGTTTCCGGAGTGGTAAAGCGCCATTGATCCGGATATCAGCGTCGTCTCTATAATCTGGCCTTGTGAGTTTAAGCTTAGAAAAGGGTATAAGTTGGCAATGGCAAACAACACTATCGCTGTAAAGGTCAGAGCCAGGCTTTTATTCAGAGTGTTTCTTTTTAATTTGTACAGTTTGGCTCTGCAGCGTATACATAAAGCCGTTTCGCCCAGTTTAAGAACTGGCAGCGTTTGCAGTAAATCACAGTCATGACAGGCAATTATTTCCTGGTACTGCATATTATCGCCACATCGCTTAATTGACGCGCTGTTATAGTGAGAGAAAGGTATTAACGGAAATAGTGATTAAAAACCTGATCAAATCAAGTATTACACAAGCACTTTTTAGCCTACCCGTTAGATTAGATCACTATTTCTAGTATTTCAAATTCAATCGAACGAAATTTCGACTATCTAATTATCAATACAGGTGAATCAGATAAAGCGAGAGGGACTAATTTCCCTTCATCTTTGATATCAAATATTACTTTATATTCTCCCGGCTCAAGATCTGCGCTGTTAAGCTTTATTGCAAACGATCGAGCCTGATTGTTTAGTATTACAGATTCAAACGATTGAATGGCCACTGGATCTTGTTTATCACGCTGAAGCGCAACAGTACCTTGCAAGCGGGAATGACGGATTCCACTATTATCGATTCGAATATTTAAGACATGCTCGGCCTTGGCATCATTGGGTTCGATTAAAGCCTCTGTTATCTTCGGCTTACTGCTGCCGGGCAACACATTTGCGTAAAAAAGACTGGTCATTTGGTATCTGTTCCAAACACCATTTTTTCCATCTCTAGCTTGTTTTGATGGTAAAACTGTACTTAAAATTATCGCGGTACGATGGTCACCGGATTTATCCAGAGCCAACGGTGTATAGATATCAACGATGACTTGTTGTGTGGTATTGGGTTGCAATAGTAGAACGCTCGGACTGAAATTGACCCAAGCCGATGCTGATCGATCATTTTCTTCAGGGGGCAATAGCATAACCTGCCCTTGCTCATCGAGTGTCCAGTCCGCGACACTGACGGTTAAACGAACTGCTTTATCAGGATTAAAGTTTCTAACCTTCAAGATCTGCCTGTGATGCGAGCCGGGTCGAGCTTCCATTTCAATCGTAGAGGGTGTTAATCCAATTCCGAAAGCAAATACACTGTTTGGAATGAGGACAGCTAACAAAATAGCCAGTAAAAGTGAAAAATTATAGTTTTTCATTGAATTTTCAAGAGGCAGGAGACGTATTCAGGAAAGCAAGGCGTATACCACGCCTTGCTTTAACGGCCAAATTGACAGGTTATGGTATGGCGACAGTGTAAGTAACAGTTGCAGCAACCTGAGTAATACCTGCTTCCAAACCAGCAGAATCATCAATCGCATAGGTATTGGTGAATTGCACTGACTGCTCCGCAATAGTACCTACTGCATTGGCTGTGCGCTGGTCACCTGTAAAAATAGTTGACTGCGCTACAATTCCATCGAGTCCACCATCCAGAGAAACACCATTACCCGCAGAATGAGGGTGTTGAGCGGCGCTACCAAAAGCAATAGCTCCAGCATTTCCATTGGTTACGACCGTTAGATTGCGGGTGATGTCAGAAAGTTGAGCGGTTGCCGAGGAATTACCAGCATCAAGCACTGCAATCGCCTCAATATTAAACGGAGTATTCGATGCGACATAGAAACTACTTTGCTGTAGGGCCAGTGAATTTCCCATGGTCTCAGTCGGTGAAAATGCTGCAAATGAATCACCCGCATCCATTACACCGTTAGAGTTGGCATCATTGAATGCTGTGTTGGTGACTGTCAGTAAAGAGATATCACCGCTTGGCGCATAACTGTCTAATGTACCTGTCATAACGGGCGTTACATTACCTGCAATAAGATCAATATTACCACCACCTGTGTTGATGATGAAATCCTGCACGGAGCCAGTAGCACCTGTTCCGTCACCGCCCCATACAACAACTGCACCGAGTATCTTAAATACAGGTGCATCAATAATTGATGCATTTGCAGCAGAGCCTAAGCCCATAGAAGTGGTAATCGCAGTTGCCAGAGCGATTTTCTTAAAACTATTTTTATACACGTTAAAATTACCTCACAAATGGTATTAAACCACCCGGCAGCCCGGCGAACTGCATGAGTTCCGTGGCTTTGCGTCATCTGTTTGCACAGATTTTGCTTTTCCGGTGCGTCAACATCCATTGTCAGAATAATTCCACATTCTGCCCATACGCTTGTAAATTTATTCACAGCGCGTACAAACCATATCTTGTTGTCGTATTTACAATTCGAATCGGCAACAGGATCTTGGTACAATTTTCGGCAAATTAAGAGATTGCTTGATGGTTAGTGTGAAAATAGTTACCTGAGTCACAAATATTTGCTGATGCGTAATTTGAATACTTCACTTATAAAGTTTCTGATTCGAGTAAGATAGGGCATGATTAACGTTTTCTGAACAATTATCTGAAAATCGATATTAATCTGTGAATAACAGGGTAAACAGAGGTTTTAAAAAATGAAAATATTGGTCGCAGTCAAGCGCGTACTTGACTACAACGTTAAGGCCCGAGTCAAGGCAGATCATTCCGCTGTGGACCTTGCGAATGCGAAAATGTCTATGAATCCTTTTGACGAAATTGCCGTAGAAGAAGCACTACGAATAAAAGAGGCGGGTTTGGCAGAAGAAATAATTGCTGTGTCACTGGGGGTCAGGCAATCCCAGGAAACCATTCGTACGGCAATGGCAATGGGTGTAGATCGAGGTATCCTTATTGAGTCTGACGATGTATTACAGCCTTTGGCCGTAGCGAAGTTATTGAGATATGTTGTAGAAAAAGAGCAACCCGGATTAATTATTTTGGGTAAACAGGCGATTGATGATGATAACAATCAAACAGGTCAAATGCTGTCCGCGTTATTGGGTTGGCCGCAGGCAACCTTTGCTTCCAAAGTCTTGATATCAGAAGACTCTATAGATGTGACCAGAGAAGTGGATGGAGGGCTGGAAACACTACAGGTGAAACTGCCGGCAGTGCTGACTACTGATTTACGCTTAAATGAGCCACGTTATGCAAAATTGCCCAATATCATGAAAGCTAAGAAAAAGCCTCTTGAAATAATTCCAGCGCAGGATACGGGCGTTGATATAGCACCCCGATTGGAACTTATCCGTGTGGATGAACCAGCAGCCAGATCAGCCGGCATAATCGTATCCACAGTCGAGGAATTAGTGGATAAATTAAGAAATGAAGCAAAAGTCATTGAGGGGGCGGGATAATGGCAATTCTTATAGTAGCAGATCACGACAACAATAATATACATGCAGGAACCTTGAGTACGGTTTCGGCGGGAAATAAAATCGATCAGGACTTAACTGTTCTTATTGCTGGCCACACTTGCAGAGAGGCTGCAGAGGAAATGGCCTCTATAGAAGGTGTTAAGCAGGTCTTGTGTTGTGATAACGAGATATATGCCAACGCGGTTGCTGAAAATATAACGACCCTTATAGTAGGTCTGGCTGACTCGTATACACATATTTTGTTTTCAGCCAGTAATAATGGAAAAAATATTATGCCGCGTGTAGCGGCACTGTTAGATGTTGCAGGAATATCTGATGTCGCTGAAATTAAATCAGATGATACTTTTATACGTCCTATTTATGCTGGTAATGCGCTTGCAACGGTTAAAAGCAGGGATGAGAAAAAAGTCATCAGCATTAGAACGACGTCATTCGAGCCAGCTATTTCATCAGCACAGGCAGCATCGCCCATTGTTGATATCGAAGCTGACTCCGCGTCAGATCTTGTGCAATACCTGGGTTCTGAGTTAAGTAGTTCTGATCGTCCCGAACTAACCTCAGCCCGTGTAGTGATTTCAGGTGGTCGCGGGATGCAAAATGGCGATAATTTTAAATTGTTGGATGCCGTTGCGGTTAAACTGAATGCGGCGGTTGGTGCGTCACGAGCCGCTGTCGATGCTGGTTTTGTTTCGAACGATTATCAGGTTGGCCAAACCGGCAAGGTGGTTGCTCCAGACTTGTATATTGCAGTTGGGATCTCGGGAGCCATTCAGCATCTCGCCGGCATGAAGGATAGCAAAGTCATCGTTGCAATTAATAAAGATGAAGATGCTCCCATATTCCAGGTGGCAGACTACGGAATTGTCGCTGACCTGTTCGATATTTTACCAGAGCTTGATGCTGCACTTTGAGTATGAGGGTCAACCATGTCATATAATGCACCAATCCGCGATATTGAATTTGCATTAAAGGAAGTTGCTGATCTGGGTTCGGTTAACCTGTACCCAAAATATGAGGATGCAAACTTCGAACTTGTTTCTGCTATTTTGCAGGAAGCCGGTCGATTTGCAGGTGAGGTGCTGGCGCCGTTGAACACCATTGGGGATAGGCACGGGAGTCAGTGGCAGGAGGGAAATGTTACAACCCCTCCCGGTTGGAAAGATGCTTATCAGAGATTTTGTGATAATGGTTGGGGCAGTCTTGCCTTTGATCCGCAATTTGGTGGGCAAGGACTTCCGATGTGCGTTTCAGCGGCTGTACAGGAGATGTGGCATAGCTCAAATATGGCATTTGGACTTTGTCCACTACTTACTCAAGGTGCCATTGAGGCAATTACTCATCATGGCTCGGACGCACTTAAAAATACCTATTTAGCAAAAATGATAGAAGGAAAGTGGACAGGCACCATGAATTTGACAGAGCCACAGGCCGGAACAGATTTGGCGGCGGTTCGTTCGAGAGCAATTCCTAAGGATGATCATTATCTTGTTTCCGGGCAGAAGATCTTCATAACCTATGGTGAGCACGATCTGAGTGAAAATATTATTCATCTGGTGTTGGCGAGGACACCTGATGCACCACCCGGTGTGAAAGGAATATCTCTGTTTATTGTGCCGAAATTCCTGGTTAATGATGATGGCTCAATAGGTAGGCGTAACGATCTGCATTGTGTATCTATTGAGGAAAAGCTAGGTATACACGGCAGTCCCACCGCGGTGCTGTCTTATGGAGACAACACAGGTGCGGTTGGCTACCTGATAGGTGAAGAAAATCGTGGTTTGATGTATATGTTTACCATGATGAACCTGGCTCGCCATGCCGTTGGTGTTGAAGGTTATGCACTGGCGGAGCGCTCCTATCAAAAGGCACTGGCTTATGCACGTGAGAGAGTGCAAGGGAAACCATTGATACAAGGCAGTGGTTTTTCCAAAACGATTATCAATCACCCAGATATCCGTAGATTATTAATGCTGATGCGATCGCAGATTGAGGCGATGCGAATGCTTTCACTGACCTGCGCAGTGGCATTTGATCTGGCGGAGGTACACCCTGATGAGCGTGAAAGACAATGTTGCCAGCGGCGTGGTGAATTGCTGACGCCGATGGTGAAAGGTTGGTGTAGCGAGGAAGGCCACTCTATTTGCTCACTAGGTGTGCAGATTCACGGTGGTATGGGGTATATTGAGGAAACCGGAGCCGCACAATTTCTGCGTGACAGTCGAATCACTGCCATTTACGAAGGCACTACTGCTATTCAGGCTAATGATCTGGTTGGTCGCAAGCTTCTGCGGGATAATGGATTAGCCGTTGAGGAATTGATCAGTGAAATGCGCGAATCTCTTGAACAGGCAAAACGAAATTCGAATGATGTTTTTTCTGCAATGGTTGAAGGTTTTGAAAAAGCCATAAAAGATATTGAAGCCGTCAGCGAATGGATGTTACAAAATGCAGATTCGTCAACGGCTACCATTTATGCCGGATCGGTCGATTATTTGATGATGTTCAGTCAAATTGCGGGTGGTTGGATGATGATTAAATCGGCGATGGCCGCAGATAAAGCGCTCAGCAATGGGACTGAAGAATTAGAATTTTACGATACAAAAATTAAGCTTGCGAGTTTTTATATTTTACATAATTTACCCCGTGCAAGTAGCTTAAAGCAGACCATTATTAACGGCTCAGAAGCAGCGCTATCATTGGAAGATACTCAGTTTTAGGGGTATTTCTGGTGCTAGGCAAAGAATGTTCTGTATACCTGTCTTTGTGGGTATTTATAGAAATGGAAAATAATTCACTTATTCCAGGATAAATCAAAAATCAATTTCCTGCAGCAAAAGTGTAGCACTGGTAATCTATATAAAAAATTATATATCTTATTGAATTATAACGATAACAATTCTTATTATGATCGAATAATTTAACTTTATTATAACCGTCACATGGGGCCATATCGCGCCTTTATTGGAATCAACCTTGCTTTATAAGTATTCATAATCCTGGACAAAGTGCATAGATGAATGCTCTGAAGCGCAACGTAGTCTTACTTAGAGATCTGCTACTTGTTTGCAGAAGGTTGCGCGTGTTTGCAATTTTATTGTCGTTAAACTCGCCGAGCATAATTGCCAGTGTTCTTGATACCGATTATTACTGCAGGGTGTACGGCTGTGTAATGGTTGGTGATGGATCTAATTACGACTTTTATGATGTTTATAATTTTTTGACTGGCGGGACTGTTCCAGTTGGAGGACAGCTTATTCCTTATAATTCTGCGACCGGGGGGGTATTGATTACCGGCACCTTGACGCCACCTGTTGCACCTGGAGCAGGTCAAGGGATGTTGCTGGGAGTAGATCAAAATTCAGATGATACGGCAGATATCATAATGCTCGACAACAACAGTAGTGGTTTTCTGGATCTGGGTGATGGTATTGCGCCATTTACCCTGACACCGTTTACCGATGTGGTTTTGAAAGATCGGGCGTTTGAACATAGTATCTATATTGCTTCACGAACAGATTTTGAGTTATTCGGTCAAGCAAGTCTAATTAGTCAAACGATGAATCTTGCCGCCCAGATAACACCGGATCAAACTGATTTTCAGATCAAAATGGTACAACAAGGTATAGACGCCGGGTTATCGTTCGGTGGTTCTACTGCTAACCCAAATTTTCTCGCTACCCCTGCTATTACGAATCTGAACGATTTATGGGGAATTCCGACACAATTGGCAGTCTTTAGGCGTGCAAACGGAACACGTAGGGGTAACGCCCCCAACCTGGCAGATCAATCTGTTCGTGTGGATTTTGAGTATCAGCCACCGATACCAGATTTTTCTTTTGGTGTCGGCGAATTGGACTACCAAGTCATATACACGTTTTACAATAGGTGATCTAGCTCGATGAATGTGCTGCATACAAGTTATTTTGTATTAAAAAATACCATGACCAGCTGTCTACTCACCATGGGTTTATTGTTTTCGCCGCACATTTATGCGGAATTATTAACCGTTATTTTGCAGGGTGCAAAATCTCCCGTCTATTTTGATTTGGATAAAGGCGTGATGTTTATTGGTGATGATTGCAGCCCTTTTCTAAAATTTAAAGAGAAACCCGTGTCGCGGAAAAAATTAATTGATAGCAGAGAATTCACAATATCAAGCGCAAAAAATCGAGGCTCGAACAAATCATCCATTCAGTCAAGATTACCTAATGCAATTGAAGTCAGTGGTGATGAATTGAAAATAGTCTCCAGGAGCGTAACCGGAATCAGTTTTGCCAAAGGCAGGATAGTACGCAATGCATCAGCTTTGCAAAATCGATCACTAAATTGTAAGTAGACAGACAGTTGTTATCGATATCCTTGTTTTAAGAATACCTCATGTAGCATGCTTAAGCAGAATAGTATCCGCCTAATTTCCAATGTAGCCTGCTGTTAAAGCCTTACGTCTCTTTCTATACTACATATTGGGATAGTTTGGACCGCCACCGCCTTCTGGTGCCACCCATGTGATATTTTGACTTGGATCTTTAATGTCACAGGTTTTACAATGAACACAGTTTTGTGAATTAATTTTAAACTGTTTCTCACCATCTGATTCTACTATCTCATAAACTCCCGCCGGACAGTAACGCTGCGCTGGCTCAGCCCATTCGGAAAGATTTTTGGTCAAGGGGATTGATGTGTCTGACAAGCGCAGGTGCGACGGTTGGTCCTCTTCATGATTTGTATTGGAAAGAAAGACAGAAGAAAGTCGGTCAAAGGTTAAAATTCCATCTGGTTTTGGATAGTCAATAACACGTGATTGATTTGCCGGTTTTAGTGAATCGTGATCAGGGACCGTATCTCTTAAAGTCAGTGGCAGTTTTCCTTTAAAAAAATTCTGCTCCAGCCAGTTATACGCGCCTCCAATCCAAAGGCCAAATTTGTGGATTGCAGGCCCAAAATTGCGCGCAGTATACAGTTCTTCATATACCCATGATTGTTTAAATAAATCTTCAAATTCACTCGTATCAAAATCGGTGTTATCGGTAGATAGTTTGTCTAGAAGAAACTCAGCAGCTAAAATGCCAGTTTTCATGGCCGTGTGAGTACCTTTTATCTTTGCAAAATTAAGGGTGCCGGCATCGCAGCCCAGCAGTAGTGCGCCAGGCATCGTCATCTTTGGTAATGCATTTAAGCCACCTTTGGTAATTGCCCTGGCGCCGTAGGCGATTCGTTTGCCGGCGCTAAGTGTATGGGAAATTCCAGAATGTGTTTTAAATCGCTGAAACTCTTCGAATGGGCTGATGTATGGGTTGTTATAGCTTAGATCTGTTATTAAACCGATTGAAACTAAATTATCATCAAGATGATATAAAAATGCACCACCGCTGGAGCCAGACTCAGTTAATGGCCATCCCGTACCATGAATGACAAGACCCGGCTGCGATTTTTTTTCATCAATTTCCCAAAGCTCCTTGATACCGAGACCATAGTGCTGAGTGTCAGTATGGCTGTCCAGTTCAAACCGGGTGATCAGCTCCTTACCAAGCTGTCCACGACTGCCTTCACTAAACAGTGTGAATTTTGCGTGTAATTCCATCCCCTGTTCATAACTGGGTTTCTGTGTTCCATCTCCCGCAATTCCCATATCCCCGGTTGCAACGCCTTTAATGCGGCCGTCCTCGTGGTAGAGGATTTCGTTTGCAGCAAATCCTGGGAAAACTTCCACACCCAACGCTTCTGCCTGTTCCGCTAACCAACGACAGAGATTGCCAACGCTGACAATGAAATTACCATCATTGTGCATAGGCTTGGGAATAAGCCAGTGTGGAATTTTTATCGCCTTTTGAGGACTTATATAAAAATATACTTCGTCACGTTCTACCTGGGTATTCACAGGTGCTTCGAGCGCCTTCCAATCTGGAAATAACTCATCTAATGCGCGAGTTTCAAGTACAGCACCTGACAATATATGCGCACCAACTTCCGACCCTTTCTCTAATACAACGACGCTGATTTCCCGTTCTTGTTCATTGGCCAATTGCATGATTTTGCAGGCAGCGGATAATCCGGCGGGTCCCGCGCCAACGATGACCACATCAAATTCCATAGATTCTCTTTGCATATCTACCTCAGGTAAGGGCATGCATAGATTACATAACCCATTCATGAACTGATTTATTAATTATCGAAATTTCAGGTTACAAATTTTACTGCTGTATTGACCCAGATCCAACTCATATTATCCGTTATAGTATCCGTACTCTAATTACCCCTATATCGAGGTTTTTAGGATTATGACTAATATAATTGAAATTGAACGAAAGTTTTTAATTAACAAAGACATTTGGACTTCACAAGGCGAAAAATCGATTATTCGACAAGGGTACCTGGCTACCAACGATAAACTCGTTTGTCGGGTGAGACAAAAAGAAAATCTTTTTTACCTGTCAGTTAAGGCTGATATAACCGGTATAACCCGCCATGATTTTGAGTACGAAATTCCCCCCTTTGATGGACGGATTCTGCTAACTCAGCATTGCAACTTACCCTTGGTTGAAAAAATCAGACATAAAGTATGGCACAAAGGAATGCTCTGGGAAGTGGACGTATTTACAGGTAGTAATCAAGGCTTGATTGTTGCGGAAATTGAACTGAAGGCAGAAGATCAGAACTTTGAAAAGCCCGATTGGCTAGGTTCTGAGGTGAGTGATGACCCTCGTTACCTTAACGCGAATCTTTACAAGCATCCGTATAAAGGGTGGTGAAATGTGCTTATTTTAATAACCCTGAATTTAATGATCGTGGTAACGACGACCTCTAACTGCGCGACGATCCTCTCCCATCCGGGTTCGGCTACCAGATCGTCTTTCATTGCGCATTCCCGATCGACGGGTTCGTCGATTTTTGCGTCTGTCCACGTATTGCCGATAGAATGAAGGCATGGGTTCAATCCAGCAGACAGCGCCCAGCTCTTTCAATATATCGCGGTATTGTTGGGCGATGCCCTGTTCAACATTATTCTTTATAATGACAGGACGACCGACAAACAGTTTGTCTATACGAGCAATGCTGATTTTGAACGTTTTCACCATGCTCTGCTTTAAAGCACTGGAAGATATCCCGTTTCTGGCTTCTCCTATAAATAGAACCATATAATATTCGGGAGGATGTTTTTCGTCGGTCATTAGGCCTGATGTTTTTATTTTCCGTATCTCAGCACGGTTATCGACCGATTACCTGATAGCTGTAATTGAGGCTGAAATACTAATTAGGATTTTCATAAAAAACATAGGAGGTGGAGTAGTCGCTGATCTCAAAGTACACTTTCTTTTCGCCCGAATCTTTCTTGCCATTCAAGTTTGTATCAAATATTCCATACCCAAATCGGTAAGGTCGATCAGATTTTCCATCAGTACTTTCAGCAGTGCTGATTTTATCTATTTCCAAAAATCGGGTGACCAGCTTATCTCCCGCGTATACATCGAGTACACCATTAGTACCTGTCCAGTTTTGTACAGCTCGTCCGATTTTATTCTGCGATTCCTGCGTACATGCAACAAGTATTGTTAACGTAGCTGTGATAAAAATGATAATTTTCATTCTGGGTTCCTGTAATTGATCAATGTTGTTGCCATTTTACTCGGATTGGCTGAAGCCTCAAGTGAACTTAAGTTTGAATTGATATCAGTTACTTTGGTTATGGCTCTTGGTTGCTGATAACCTGGGATAAAGCCAAGTCAATTTTGAGCAAACCGCTCTCGAAAAATCAACCTCTCAGGGGAGTGCAAGTAACCGGATACTCCTTCTACAAAAAACAGCTAAACTTAAGGCATTAGACTAATCGCCATAGGTTCTTTTACATAGAGGGGTATCATCAGGGTCCTCAACCGCGCTTGTAATTGCATTGATAAGCGTGTTCAGTTCGTCATACTCCAAAACACTCATTACTTTGTTTATAATTGATGGGGGGAGTACTGCATAGCTAATACGACCGCCGCTTAGCGTAATGGTAAGACCGGCCGCATTGATTTGTCCATCATCTGTCTGGTTTGACATGAGCTCTGAGCTATACTCCATCAAGTCATCATAGTGGTTTTCAACCTGCTTTATTAAGTCTTCCCTCAATCCTTCAGGGATTGCGATGATCAATACCTCCTCATCATCGCTTTGTTGAAAGGAGATCTCATGCCTTTTGAGAATGGCAATAAATTTGTCGCAGGATCTGGGATCGAAAAAAACGTATTCTAACATTATGATATTTGTAAGCCGTATAAAAAGATGATGGCTGGACGTTTGATCTGCCCGATTACGTCCACTCAATAGTGACATATTATACTTGTTTCAAGACTTATTTTTCTGGGAGAATAAGCCTATCTTATCACTGGTAATTACTGATGAATAAACCCTACGGAATAAGAATAACCTTGCCTCCTGATGACTCAATGTCCTTGGGTCATTTATTAGGCAAGAATTGGGAGAGCTTTCGCTGGTTTGAAAATCAAGCCCTAAGAGACAGAATCTTCGATCAAATGAAGTCACAACCGGGAAATTATCGTGAAGGCGACAGAGTGACGATTGAGTTGGGAAAGATTAATCCATAAATGATTGGTAAAGCATTCCCAACCATTATATTCAGTTCTTACATTGTGGGCTAATTAATTGAGAACGGCCCTAGTCTTTGGGCGTTAAATGCCACTCTATAACGCCACAATTTCTATCAAAATCTTTCCAGTCATCAATGGCAAGTTCATAGTGAACAACATTACAGGTGGTCAGTCGGGTCACGGATCCATCTTCAATGTAGTTGCATAGTGCTTCACAGCCTGGATTGTGAGCAATTATCGTCAGATGTTGAATGCTATTAGATTGTGATTCAATCAAGGATTGTAAATCAGCTGATGTAGCCTCGTAGATTCTTGTGGATTGATCTATATTTTTATGCGCAAATCCAATCTCGCTGCATATAAGCGCTGCCGTATTCATCGCTCGAAGTGCCGTACTACTGACTACCGCATCGGGTACGAAGCTTTGACCTTGCAGGCGTTTCCCCATCGTAACTGCATCTTTATTTCCACGAGAATTCAGTGGTCTGTCAAAATCTCTACTGGCTTGGCTATCCCAGCTGGATTTGGCATGACGGATAATAGTTAAGCAGAGCACATATATCTCCTAATCAATGGGATTGCCTGAAGTTCTGAACATTGCAATAGCTTGCTATCTCCACTTATTGCCCAATTGTGCTGATATCCTCGCTGCTTATTATTTTAGCATCAGACATGTGTACATAGCCCAGTCCCCGGTCTGTTTCCACCTGTAGCCAGCCGGCCTCTGAATCAATGTGTCTAAGAGTGGTTCCAGGTAGCACACGGGTTAGTAAACCTTCTGTGTAATTTGGTTTGGTGTATATAGCTTTCGGGTAATAACTGCCTTTAATCATAATCCATCCAGTAAAGGCGTCTTCGTTGAATTTAGGTGGCTGTGAAAACTCATCGTTATGATTTATATCAGTCGGTAGACTGGAAATGGACTCGGTATCGGTTACTTGTTTGATTTCGTCAATTTCCACTTTCGGTGTGATAACTTCAGCGCTAACGGTTGCAACTTCTACACCTTTATCAACATTTTGATGCACATTAACATTTTCAGGGGTGGGTAATAAATATCCTGGGATCAGGAGTACTTGATTAATCTTTATTCGCCTGGGGTTATCAATGTTATTGTATTCGGCTATTGCTTGCCAGTTGTCGCCATTGTTGGTTGTTTTTTTTGCAATATGATAAAGAATATCACCTGCCTCGACAGTATAGGCGAGGTCGATTGGTTGTTGCGGCTGAGGATTTTCCTGGCTTGTGTTTGTCAAGGCAGGTGTTGAGATAACCTCATTACTTATTTTTTTGTTTAAGCCACCGCATGCATACAGCTGAATGCTTATCAGGCTTATCAAAACTGGATAAGTAATCTTTTTCATAATATAAATAGTATTCGTTTAAGCTGAGTAACTTACGCGAATACTATGCCAAAGGCCGGCTGAAATTAATGAATAATCTGAACTCGATCACCCCGGTAGATTAATTCAGCATTATAGCCGGGGTGTTCACTCAACAATCTTGGCATCTCTATGAAGGACATACCCCGAGCCTTTATCCGTTTCCACTTCATACCAATTATCCGTGGATTTAGTAAGCCGGAGGCTGGTGCCGGGAGAAACACGCATCAGGAGTCCACTACCATAAGCTGAACCTTTGTATACTGCTTTAGGTGTGAAGCTACCTTCAATAAGTATCCACTGATCGTCAATAGGCGTATTTTCTTCAGACTCTTCAACTGCCTTGATTGTTGTATTCTGTGCTACTTTTACATTTTGTCCAAGTGTTAATGGTTTGATCGGGACTATCTGAGAACTAATCTCTTCTGGTGATATAGTCTCAGAACTATCAACTGCTGACTTATCCGCGGGAATCCCGGTATTGGATACATTATGCGTGGGGTGTTTCGGGAAAGAAAATTTACTCGTTACAATAGATGCAAACTCAGCGATCTGGTTTTTTATTGAATCGGGTTTATTGATAGTAACTTCGGGTTTCACCACTGTCGCATTTGAATCAGCATTGATCTCCTGGACGCTCTCTCGCATAGAGGGTGTAAAATCTTCTGTCGGCGTCGGCTTTTCGATAGGTAGCGTAATGGGTGTTGTTTGAGCCAATATTTGCGCATCTATCTCTGGTAGTACCTGGTTGTCGCCAAGGGTCTGTTTATTTGTGGGAGGGTCGTATGATGTGGCAACTTCTAAAGGAAATCCTTCAGGACTGTCAATATCACTATTAATGCCCGGATTCTCGTTGATAGTGGTCGCTGTCAGATCGACGGGATCAGACGTTATTGTTTCATTTTGAGTTGGCGTAAGATCGGTATATTGCTGAATACTGATGCCCCCATTCTCTGATTTCATAAGATTGAGTGGAATGAGTAACTCTTCACCTACCCGCATTGAATCTGGAAACTCTATATTATTAAAAGCAGCAATTTGTTTCCAATTAGCGCTGGAATCTGTAAGTTGGCTCGCTATACTATATAGCGTTTCGCCTGCCCCAAGCGTGTGGTGGTGAGCATTTACCGGGTCAATGTTTAAAGGTTGTGATTGTGCTGTTAACTCCTCCAGGGTTGGCTTATCCAAAGGAAATTCCATCGGTATGAAACCTACGGGTTCTACCCTGGATACAGTTTGAATCTGTGGTAATACCTCGACTTCTCTGGATTCAACCGGATTAACAGAAAATTGTGTTTTTGTGTTATCTTTTTGTACAGCATATACAGTGCTCAAACTGCCATCATGAGGTGGCAATTCGGCGCAGGCACTTAAAAAACCTGCCAGCACAACGCTGACGATGGTGTAGCTAACGCAGTCCTTGAAAATAGTTGGGCATTTTCTATGGATTGTGAATTGTGTTTGTTTATTTGATGGTTTTCTCAACATATATTTAATACTGAACACTACCCTACTGGGTGTCTGTTGAGCCATTGTTTTAGGCATCATTGTATTTGACCAATAATCAGTTAATTGTGAATTGCTTTCGCTATTCGCCAGTCGTGTCACATTCTGAAAAGCTAAAAAAGGGCTGTGATTTAATTAATAATAGTCGGGTAATTAATTTAACTTGAGTATTAAGAAGCTGATGTAAATTAATAGCAGTAGTTACTTATTCCGTCAAATAACGTTTATGTACTTTGATTAAATATAGGGTGCAAACCCGGCAGAGTGTTTAGAAAGAAGTTATTTCACTGAAGATTATTTGGCAAGTTGAAGTCGGTGCTTGGGATCAATTTTAGCTAAGGCTTCTGAAAAATGATCCCTGTCATTGATACTGTCCGTAGCTTTTGGATTTGTTTTAGTATTTCTTTTCTGCATAATCGTTTGCAGTCGAATTTTACCAAGAACAGCCTCTAGCTGTTCTTTTGCGCTATCCACCCCCGATTCTGCGACTCTAAGGGCAATCTCACCAGACATTCGTTCCTCACTATTGTTTTGTAGTACTGTAAGGTGGTGTTTTACCTTTTTCATTGTATGAAGCTTTTGCTCATAATAAGTGCGCACCGCCTTCAATTCCTTGCCAAGACTATTCATTGCTTCGTCTGCCTATTTGTATTTCCATGTAATGATACGACAATAATCAGAAAGAGTGGCTTAACTTACCAAAATATAACAGGTTTTTGTGTTTTCTAATGAGACCAGTTATCTCTTAGTGTGATAGTTCGGTTAAAAACAAGCCTGTCTTTCGTGCATGCATAACGATCAGCGACAAAATAGCCTTGCCGTTCAAACTGAAACTGTTTTTCTGCCACTGTATTTACAAGCGCTGGCTCAACTTTGCAGTTTGCTAAAACGATTTTTGACTCATGATCTATTGAATCTATAAAATTATCCATGGTAGCTGGGTTTGCTATTTTAAATAAGGGTGTAAATAAGCGGATTTCGGCGTCAAGGGCAAACTTTTTAGAAACCCAATGGATAACGCCTTTCACTTTACGGCCTTCTGGTTTTTTACCCAAGGTGTCCTTATCGTAGCTACAGTGCAATTGCTCAATTTCACCCATTTCATTTTCAATAATTTTATCGCATCGTATAATATAGGCACCACGTAGGCGAACCTCACCACCTTCAACCAACCGTCTAAATTTGGCTGGAGGATTTTTTGCGAAATCTCCTCTCTCTATGTAAATTTCCTGCGTAAATGGTATTGCTCGGCCACCTTTTTCTGGATTTTGTGGATGGTTGGCAAGTGTTAGATTTTCTGTCAGATCCATTGGGTAGTTGGTAATTATTACCTTTAATGGATCAAGAACTGCCATGCGACGACTTGCATTATCATTTAAATCTTCGCGGATGATATTCTCCAATACGGCCATTTCGATTGACGCATCATTTTTTGTTACACCAATGCGCTCACAAAAATCATGAATAGAAGCGGGGGTAAAACCACGACGTCGTAAACCACTGATCGTGGGCATGCGTGGATCATCCCATCCATCGACAATTTTTTCTTGTACAAGCTGAATCAATTTGCGTTTGCTCAGGATTGTATATTCCAGATTGAGAGGAGCGAATTCAATCTGCTGTGGGCGATAGTCGGTATTGAGTGTTTCCAAGATCCAGTTATACAATGGTCGATGGTCTTCAAATTCTAATGTGCATAATGAATGTGTCACGCCTTCAATGGAATCTGACAGACAATGTGCATAATCGTACATTGGGTAAATGCACCATTCGTCGCCGGTGCGATAATGTGACTGGCGCTTAATTCGATACAAGGCAGGATCACGCATATTGAGGTTGCCTGAAGCCATGTCAATTTTTGCGCGTAAGATCGCAGCGCCGTCTTCTAAATCTCCATTTTTCATACGATTGAAGAGGACGAGGTTTTCGTCTACAGTTCTGTTTCTGTACGGACTCTCTTTGCCTGCTTCAGTCAATGTACCACGGTATTCCCTAATTTCTTCAGCGCCCAGACTATCAACGTAAGCATTTCCAGACTCGATTAATTTGACGGCAAATAGGTATAGATCATGATAGTAGTCCGATGTGTGTCGTAACTCTGCCCATTTAAAACCTAGCCAGTTCACATCCGCCTTGATCGCTTCCTCATATTCAACGTTCTCTTTCTCGGGGTTAGTGTCATCAAATCGTAAATTGCACTTACCTGTAAATTCAGCGGCTAAGCCAAAATTTAGGCAAATGGATTTTGCATGTCCAATATGTAAATAGCCGTTGGGTTCGGGGGGGAAGCGCGTATGAACTCGGCCTTCATTTTTGTTTGCTTCCAGATCTGCAACAATAGCGTGACGGATAAAATTCGTGCTGGGATGTGTTTTATTATCAGACATTCTTTGAGAAACCGTAATTATTGATTAAGGCCGGATCTTACCAGTAAGGTCAAAGAACTGCGATTATTACAGGTTAATTTTCAACGATTTGTCAGCGAGAATCCCGCTTACTAACTCAGTTTGGATCGAGCTTGGAAGTTTGTTGAATATTTTAAAGAGATATAAAAGAAGATTTTATTATAAATCGCTTTCAATGCGCACCATAAGGAGAACAAAAAGCGATGCTTGGCATCGCTTTCCAGTGATTTTAATTGGCAGGTAAAGTTTAACCCGCTTTTAATAGTGTTTGCAGGTTAGTGAGGTTTTGCCCAGCTGACTGCAATATTTCACGTGAGGCATTCAGATCTATTCCAGCTTGCTGCAGGCGTCGTGTGATGAGCAAACTATTTGCGTCGGGTATTGAGCTGATCTCACCATCGGGTAGTTCTTTCTGAATAGTAAGCAGTGCAGCTGTGACCAAATCGCTGTACTGAATATCGCCTGATTGATTTCGATACCAGTCTCGTGATGTATGCGTTGCATCAACAAATTCTGCAGAAAAACCCCAGGAACTCAGTAACCAACTTCCAACAAATTCACGCAAATTACCTACGGTATCATTCAATTGTTTAGGCAATTTAAAATGATCCTGGAATTTTGCAGCATAACTAACGGCCATTAATTCGCCAATATCTGCTGTTAATCCGGCCAAGAGTGCCATGTCAGGTTTAAGGTGCGGTACTTTATGTGCTAAAACTTGTGAAATCGCTGCCGCAAGTGTTGCACGTTGCTGATATTTTCTTAGATGCTCATTGATAATCGGATTATCGCTCTTTAAAGCATTCTGAGCAGGCAATTCCATAGCCATTCTAATTGTTGGCTCCACCCCGAGGCGGGTAATAGCGCCACGAATTGTTTGAACCGGATCTTTATTTGCACCATCAGCACGTGATGCCGCTAATATTATATGCGCCGTTAAACCTGGGTCAGATTGGATAATTCTTGCTAAATCCGGGATGTCCAAGGATTTAGCTTGTACCGATTTCATTATCTTCTGGGCTGTTTCGGTGAAGCTGCATAGTGAAACTGAATTTTGCTTCATATCTTTGATAATTTCGTCAAAAACAAGATTATCAGTTGCACTTACCTGTCTCTCAAGTACATGTGTGGCCGTTTTCTCCTGTTCTTTTAACAGAATATCCATTTGCTCACGGCTAAATCGTACCAATTTCGCAATTGTACGTGTTTTGATCATTTGATTTGCCGTCTGATCAATAGTAAGCGGTTGTTTGGCCTCTTTAGATCCGGCGGTAATTGTTGAAACTTCACTTTTACCACTGAATATAGTAACGCTGCCTTCAATCACATAAACAAGGCTACGGAATATAGTATCGAGTTTGAGCTGATCATTTCTTTGCAAATGCATAATACTGGAAGATTTTGACAACACTTTACGGTTGCTTTCATTTAGATCACTGATCGGATGCAATTCCTTTATGAACGGCATGTTTTCATCAGTATCGGTTGATCTTCGACTTAGCGCTGGATTGGGTTCACTGTTGTATGCCATGTTCACTCTGATATCAAAGTTAATAGCCGGTTGGCTGTAATGTGTGGTTTACACGATTGCTAACAGGAGTTTCGGCAGAAATAGTGAATTATTTAGCAAAACAGCAAGGTAAGAATAAATTCGTCACCTAGCTGGTGGTTACTGATTGGCATCGTCTATGACTGGGCAACATTGCGTTTTCGCAAAGATTTTGGTATTGCAAATGAAACGGTTTCATCAACGCCCAGCACATCCTTTACCCTGGCGCCACCAATCGCTTTGGATTTAAGGTGATCAATCACCTCTGAAACCAATATGTCTGGCGCTGAGGCACCCGCCGTGATACCAATTCTGGTTTTACCAAATAACCATTGATCAGTGATTTCACTGGCTCTGGTAATCAAGTGTGATTCAACACCTGCCCGTACGCCCAGTTCTTGCAGACGGTTTGAATTTGAACTGTTTGGTGCGCCAACTACAAGAAGCAATTCGACCTTTTGACTGATACGCTTAACCGCATCTTGTCGATTCTGGGTTGCGTAACAAATATCATCTTTCTTGGGTCCTGAGATTTTCGGGAATCGCTTACGTAATGCATCGATGATACCTCTGGTATCGTCTACTGACAATGTTGTCTGAGAGACAAATGCCAGTTTCATCGGATTGTTTACCTCAATTTCGTCAACATCAGAAAATTTTTCGACCAAGTATATCTTGCCACCGTATAGCTCATCATAGCGGCCCATTGTGCCTTCAACTTCCGGGTGGCCCGCGTGTCCAATCAAAATAACCTCTTGTCCTCTCTGTGAATAACGTGCTACTTCCATATGCACCTTTGTAACAAGAGGGCAGGTCGCATCGAAAATGTTCAAATCTCGCTGTTTTGCTTCCATTTCTACCGCTTGTGACACGCCATGGGCACTGAATATCAAAGTTGATTTATCTGGTGCTTCATAGACTTCTTCTATGAATATAGCGCCTTTTTTGCGCAGGCCATCGACCACGAATTTATTGTGAACAACTTCGTGCCGGACATAAATGGGCGCCCCAAACAGTATTAAGGCTTTCTCAACTATATCGATTGCCCGATCTACTCCAGCACAGAATCCGCGTGGACTGGCAAGGAAGATTTCCATAATGGTATCTCAATTTGGAAAAAATAAATTGCTTATGCTGGCAGATCTTATCTCTCAGCATGGTGCTGCAACTGACAGTATTGTCACGTCAATTGTTAACTTTAAACCAGCCAGAGGAGGGTTAAAATCAACCTCCACTTGCTCATCTGTAGTGCCAACAATTGTACCAGCAATGGATTGGCAGTCTGGTAGCTGGAACTCCATTACATTTCCGGGAACAATCAGTGTTTTATCAGGAAAATCACCACTTGGTAGAAAATGAATGTTGTTAGGATCGTGGTTACCCCATCCACGGTCTGGTTCAATAAACCGCTTGAGTGAGTCACCCGCTTTCATTCCGTAAAACAATATTTCAATTTGTCTGGGAAGTGTGCCGTCGCCGATTGTGAACTTCAATGGCTGCAGTTTGGGCGTACTATCCACGATGGAGCCATCCTCTAAATAAAATGTATACAGTAGTGAGATCTTGCACCCTGATTTGATCTCATCTGACATGATAGTTAGTACTATTTATTGGTCTGGGGATCTTCATTCTTCGAAAAAGATGTAGCAAGAAGAATTACAACTCCTACTGTAATAGCAGAGTCAGCGATATTAAAAGCAGGCCAGTAAAAACGCTCATAATACCATTGGACAAAATCCACCACATAACCCAATCTGATACGATCAATTAAATTACCAATTGCCCCACCTAATACCAGCGAGAGCGCTAATGCTGTCCAACGCTCATCTTTTGCAAGACGAATTAGCCATATCACTATAAATATACTTACTATTATCGCTAACCCGGTAAATAACCACCGCTGCCAGCCACCCGCATTACTTAGGAAACTAAATGCAGCGCCCTCATTGAACATCAATGTAAGATTGAATGAAGGCATCACGGCCACAGGCTGATGTAACTCCAGCTTCTGTAGAGCAAGTAACTTGCTTGATTGATCCATTACTACAGCGATGAGTGCTGGAAGAAAACGTAGAAACATTGGTAATCCATATTATCTGTCAAATTGTTTGATTTAAGTCACTTACTTTAGCCTAACTTGCGGCGATTTTATATATTCTGTAGAAGCCGCTCGCAATGGGTTCATGTCAATTTTGCTTAAACCAGTCACGGGTCAGGGTTTCATCAGCTCCAATAGCATCCGTTAGCTGCTCTAAGGAAGAAAATTTTTCTTCATCTCTTATTTTATGTAAAAAAACCGTCTTAAGATGTTGCTTATACAGATCACGGTCAAAATCCAGCAAATGTACCTCAAGTAGGGTTTCACCACCACCATCCACGGTAGGACGTTCGCCCAGACTGGCCATAGCTTGGTATGTCATTTGATTTTCAGTGGTTACCTGGGCTACAAAAATTCCATGTACTGCGGCTTTGTGTCGTTTTAGCAAGATATTTGCCGTAGGATAACCGAGAGTCCGACCTAGCTGTTTGCCGTGTACCACCCGCCCTTCCATGCTGTAAGGGCGTCCAAGTAGCTTGGCCGCTTGGGTCAGTGAGCCGCTTTTTAAATACTCGCGGATACGGGTACTGGAAACGCGTTTATCGTCTACACGAAATGTTTCAGTGGGCGAAACCGAAAAATCGAACTGTTCAGCAGCAGCCTGTAAGAGTTGAAAGTCACCGTGTCGGTGTCGACCAAAGCGAAAATCATCACCAACAATCAGATGATGTACTCTCAGTCCTTTAACCAGTACATCTTGCACAAAGCTGTCAGCGCTTAGGTTGGCTAGTGTGTCATTAAATCGTAAGAGTAGAATACGATCCGGATTAAAAGCCGCTATAGCATGAATTTTTTCCCGAAAATAAGTTAAACGGGACTGAATATCTTCCTTTCGTGAAAAATATTCATGAGGCAATGGATCGAAGGTAACAATGCATGAAGGTAGGTTTCGTTTTCGGGCGCTTTCCTGCAATTGCTGAAATAAACGTTGATGGCCAAGATGGACACCATCAAAATTACCAATGGTTGCAACGCAGTTTTTGTGGCACCTGCCGAGATTGTATATTCCTCTTATCAGTTCCATGTTAGTGGGTGGCTCTGATATCTGATTTTCTAACGCCTGATAACAGTAGGCCCGCAATGTAAACGGATATTGAAGCGATGATAATGCCGCACAATTGCAGAACACGTTCAACCGCACCCATCGCACTCCAGTTTTCAGGCGCCGGGTTGAGTAAAAGTATAACGGCAGTTAAGGCCGCAAGCGGTAGCGCAGTTTTTGCTAACCAGGATTTATTGGCAGGACTAATTTGATAGACACCATCTCGCTTCAATCGCAGATAAAGCATGCTCGCCTGTTGCCAACCGGATAGGCTTGTAGCTATTGCAAGGCCCAAATGGGGTGTGGCTGAACCCATCCAGACCATAGGTACAACCAGTAGGATATTAAAGACCATGTTGCTACACATTGCGATAATACCGATACGCACTGGGGTGCGGGTATCCTGTCTGGCGAAAAAGCCAGGTGCAAGGATTTTAATCAAAATAAAAGCAGGTAGCCCAATTGCATAGGCTGTGAGCGCTACACTACTCATTTTACTGTCGTGGGCCTCGAAGGCGCCATATTCAAACAACGTACTAATGATCGGCTGGGCAAGTAGCATTAATCCAATCATCGCAGGTAGTGCGATAAAAATTGCTAACCTGATGGCCCAGTCCAGTGTTTTATTAAAGTTATATTGACTGTCTCTGACATGTTCCAATGATAATCTTGGCAGGATAACGGTTGCTATGGTTATACCGAATAGTGCCAGCGGAAACTCCAGTAGACGATCTGCGAAATAAAGCCAGCCGAGTGTCCCTGTAGCGAGAAAAGAAGCGATGATGGTATCCAGCAGTAGGTTAATTTGAGCAACGGATGAACCAAAGATTCCAGGCAACATCAGTTTAAAAATTTTTTTAACGCCAGGGTGGTTCCAGCCCCAGCGAGGTCGTACCAATAGTCCCAATTGCTTCAAAGTCGGTAATTGAAACAATAATTGGGCAATGCCGGCAAAAAAGACACCCCATGCCAATGCTTGTATTGGGACGTCAAATAACGGTGCAGCGAACAAGGCTGCTGCAATTATGCACAAATTCAATATTACAGGGGTTGCAGCAGGAATGGCAAATCGGCCATAACTGTTGAGTATGCTTCCAGCGTAGGCAACCAGGGAGATAAACAACAGATATGGGAAGGTGATAACTAGCATGGCGGAGGCAATATCAAAGCGAGGACTATCGTGAAATCCTGGAGCAAACAATAGGATCAACAGTGGTGCGGCAATCATTCCCAATACCGTCACCAGCAAGAGTATAACGGTCAGTGTTCCTGATACATGGCTTGCAAGATCACGGGTTTCCCGATGCCCGTACTTTTCCCTGTATTCAGAAAAAACCGGCACAAATGCCTGGGAAAATGCGCCTTCGGCAAACAGTCTTCGCATAAAGTTAGGGATTTTGAAAGCAGCCAGAAAGGCATCGGTATAAAGTCCGGAGCCGAAGGTAATGGCAAATATCTGATCACGGATAAATCCAAGGATTCGTGAAAGCAGGGTAAAAACGCTGACTGTAGTTCCAGAGCGTAATAAGCTTCCATTATTTGTATTATTATCGGACTTGGATTGACTCATTGAATGTCAGTTATAAGTGGTTGTAATCGATTATCATTGTCAGAGGAATAATTCGTTTTTTAGCGGTTATTAAAGAATACACCCTGACTATTAAAATAGCTTTTAAAAGGTTCAACCTTGCCAGATTTCCACCAGTGTCTACGAGTATAATTCGTAAATGATTTATGTTTATAGTAATATTCCATTCAATGGCATAGCTAGATTTAAAGGCGTGGGTTCAGGGTTCGTCGGTGTTATTTTCACAAGTCTGGAGATAAGCGCAATATAAATTTTGGGAAAACCCAAGCGCTGGCGTCCGACCATCGTGATCTACGTAGTCTTAAACTATATAATCACTGCTTGACAGCACAAAGCCTAGCAGACATAATTGCCAGCTTTTGTAAATTCTCTCTAGTGAATTGAGGACAAAATAGTGGCTAACTCCCCACAGGCCAAAAAACGTGCGCGTCAGGCTGAAAGAAATCGCCAGCTCAATGTTGGTCAAAAATCCAAGATGCGAAGTAGTGTAAAAAAGATTATATCGGCGATTGAGGACGGTGACAAAGAGAAGGCTGAAACCGCCTATAAATCAGCGGTACCCATAGTTGATGCAATGGCACGTAAAGGCTTGATCCATAAAAACAAAGCGGCTCGGTATAAGAGTCGTCTGAATCAGCAGATTCGCACACTATAAAAATTAAAAAATTTACAGTGTTAAAAGCAACGCACATAGCCTGTTATTTTTCCCATAAGACGGGTCAATAAAGATCAGGTTTTTAAAATTTCTGAGTTCAATCGATCAAATTTATAATAATACCAGGTTGTCACGGTTGATTAGCTCAGGCTCATCGGTATAACCCAAAATTTCTTCGATTTTTGTGCTTGCATGACCTCTTAGTTCTTTAACTTCTTCGTTATTATAGTTTACCAATCCTCTGGCAATTTCAGTGCCCTGTGGGTCCATACACGCAACAAGCTCTCCACGTTTGAAACAGCCTTCAACGTCAGTAACACCTACAGCTAATAAGCTTGAGCCTGAGCGTTGTAATACCTGGCATGCGCCGGCATCGAGGCGAAGTTGTCCGCTTACTTTTAACTGGTTAGCCAACCATTGCTTTCGAGCCACCAGGGGCGGGTTGTTTGATGTCAGCATAGTGCCTAGTGCCTCGCCCTGTTTCAGGCGCAGAAGCACCTCTGGTTCGTGCCCAGACGCTATGATTGTTGTCGTGCCCGAGCGGGCGGCACGCTCTGCTGCATAAAGTTTGGTCGCCATGCCACCAGTGCCGATATCAGTGGTGCTGGGCCCAGCCATTTTCAAAGATGTTGGATCACCTGCAATAGCGCGTTCAATCAGTTTTGCATCGGGATTCGTTCGTGGGTCTTTATCATACAGACCTTGCTGATCGGTCAGAATAATCAGCGTGTCTGAGGTAATCAGATTGGCAACCAATGCGCTTAATGTATCGTTGTCACCACGGATTTCTTCAGTAATGACCGTATCGTTCTCATTTACAATGGGTGTGACACCCAGTTTCAATAGTGTCTGAAGTGTCGATCGGGCATTTAGGTAGCGTTTGCGACTGGATAAATCGTTATGGGTCAGGAGGATCTGTGCGGTCATCATACCGTATGACTTAAAGCTCGATTCATAGGCCTGAATCAATCCCATTTGCCCAACAGCCGCTGCGGCTTGGAGCTCATGAACCGTGGTTGGCCGTTTGTACCAACCAAAACGGTTCATACCCTCTGCAATGGAACCCGAAGAGACGAGCACAACTTCGCAGCCGGTTTGCTTAAGGCTGACAATTTGTTTGGCCCAGGATTTTGTTGCATTCAAATCCAGTCCCGCGCCATCGGCAGTGACCAACGAACTACCAACTTTTACAACCCAGCGGGTGGCTTTTTTGATTCTGCTTCGCATTGTTTCTCGATTTCCTTACAAGTCTCAATATGGCGCATTATATTTTTGCAGACAGCTTGTGTGCCTTGATTTTGGATTGCGGCTATAGAGAACACCGGTCCTGTCCATTGCAATCGCCTGACTATGTCATCACATCGCTTTTGCCTTTCGTTTTTGGCGATCAGGTCAAGTTTGTTCAATATCAGCCAACGTTCTTTGTTAACAAGTTCTGCACTGTAAGCGCCCAGTTCTGCCACCAGTTTATTTGCATCATCAACAGGATCAGAGTCATCCATTGGAACTGCATCAATGATGTGAAGCAAGAGGCGCGTGCGGGATAAATGCTTAAGGAATTGGATGCCAAGACCATGCCCTTCAGACGCACCTTCGATCAATCCGGGAATATCGGCAACGACAAAACTACGGTGTTGCTCGACACTCACGACACCAAGATTTGGATATAAGGTCGTGAATGGATAATTTGCAACTTTCGGCTTTGCTGCGGATACAGCTCTGATGAACGTAGATTTTCCAGCATTCGGATAACCTAACAAACCCACATCAGCCAGTACACGCAACTCTAGTGCTAGATCCCGGCGCTCTCCTTCAGAGCCATTTGAGGTTTGGCGGGGTGCGCGATTGGTCGAACTTTTAAACCGTGTATTGCCCAAGCCATGAAAGCCTCCTTGTGCAATGAGTGTAATTTCCTCATTTTGGGTTAAATCTGCGATGATTTCGTCCGTTTGCATATCGCGAGCGACTGTGCCAATTGGTACTGGAATTATCAGATCATCGCCTTTTTTTCCAGTACAATTGCGACTCATCCCGTTCTGTCCGCGTTCAGCGGTATAGGTTCGTGTATGGCGAAAGTCAATTAGCGTATTGAGGTCTTCGCTGGCCTGCAGGTAGATGCTTCCACCATCACCGCCATCACCTCCATTGGGGCCACCACGGGGAATATATTTTTCCCGGCGAAAGCTTAGGCAACCATTACCGCCATCTCCAGCAATAATTTTAATTTTGGCTTCGTCTACGAATCTCATCGGATTTTGATTTTAAAGGAAAAGGATACGCGATAAAAAAAGCCCCGATAATCGGGGCTTTTTATTTTACCGGTAATGCCTTGTGCGTATCAAGCTGCTGGTTCAATACTCACATATTTTCTGTTTTTTGGGCCTTTGGTTTCGAATTTTACCTTACCTTCGGCTTTGGCAAATAATGTGTGGTCTCTTCCACAACCAACATTCACGCCGGGGTGAATTCGAGTACCGCGTTGGCGCAAAATAATATTACCGGGAATAACCGCCTCACCACCAAATTTTTTAACCCCGAGTCGTTTCGACTCAGAATCGCGACCGTTTCTTGTACTTCCACCCGCTTTTTTATGTGCCATTCTGAATTCCTCTTGAATACTTTACAATTGTTATGCAATTAGCCTGCGGAGATGCCGGTAATTTCAAGTAAAGTGTAATTTTGGCGATGACCCATTTGCTTGCGATGATGTTTACGTCGCCGAAATTTAATAACCTCGATCTTATCGGCCCGACCATGAGTCACAACAGTAGCGGTAACCTTCGCGCTATCGATCATGGGAGTGCCGATAGTCACATCCTCATCTTCATCACTGATCATCAGGACCGAGTCAAGCTCAATACTGTCACCCTCAGCGGCATTGAGTGTCTCGACTCGTAATTTGTCGCCTTTAGCGACACGGTACTGCTTTCCGCCGGTTTTAATGACCGCGTACATGAGGTGCTCCGTTTTGTTTGGGCGCTATTGAGGTAAATACCCCAGCAGCTATATCTAAGTTTTATAGAAAAGCGCGAAATAATATACTGAAGGGAAGAGTAAGTCAATTATCTTGATAAGTGGGAACTCAATAACTAATCTTTGTCCAAATGAATTATATAAATAACCTCTCTGAATACTTGACAGTAAGCCTCTTGGTTTTTAGCATTCCGACTCCGTTATAAGGTTACCTCATGAATATTGCTCAAAGTCAGGCGCTTATCGCAGAGGATATGCGTAAGGTTGACAAAACTATTGTCGCAAATCTGGCGTCTGACGTTGTTTTGATCAACCAGTTATCCCAATACATTATAAACAGTGGCGGCAAACGCCTAAGACCACAGCTGGTTTTACTTTCTGCCAGAGCCTGTGGCTACAGCGATCAGCATCATATTACGCTTGCCACAATTATTGAATTTATCCACACAGCGACACTCCTGCATGACGATGTGGTTGATGCTTCGAAATTACGTCGTGGTAAGGATACAGCAAATTCTATTTGGGGTGATGAAGCTGCGGTTTTGGTGGGCGATTTCCTCTATTCGCGTGCCTTTGAAATGATGGTAACCATTGGATGCATGGAAGTGATGGAAGTCCTTGCCTCCACTACTAATACTATCGCCGAAGGTGAGGTCTTACAGCTCATGAATGTTAATGATGCAGAAACGACCGAGGAACGTTACTTACAGGTTATTCGTGCAAAAACTGCGCGACTGTTTCAAGCTGCTTCACATCTGGGTGCTGTATTGAGCAAATCTGATGGAACAATACAGGCTTGTTTAAAATGCTATGGAATGCATTTGGGTACAGCTTTCCAGATTATTGATGATGTACTTGATTACACAACCTCAGCGAAAGAGATGGGTAAAAACCTCGGTGATGATCTCGCAGAAGGGAAACCCACGTTGCCCTTGATACTGGCAATGAAAAACGGCAATTCAGATCAGGCAGCCTGTATCCGCTATGCAATAGAGACAGCGGGCCTTGATGAAATTGATTCGGTTATGGAAGTCATTCATTCAACCAAGGCGCTTGAGCAGTCTCGAGATTTGGCAGTGAAAGAAGCTAAGATGGCTGAAGATTCTTTATCTGATTTGCCAGACAGTCAATACCGGGATGCGATGATTGCAATTACAAAGTTTATTACTAACCGAAATACCTGAACCGGCGTAGTGAGAAATTATACCTCTGAAAGTAAGCGTCTACAGAGGTCTGTGGCTTGTATGGCGTAGTGTCCGCCAAACAGATTAAAGTGATTAACGACATGGTATAATTGATAAAGTTGTTTACGTATCGGGTAACCTGAATCCAGGGCAAAAGTGTCGTTATAGGCATGGTAGAAATTTTCTGAAAATCCACCAAATAACTCTGTCATTGCAATATCAGATTCACGGTCTCCATAGTACGATGCGGGGTCGTATAATACCGGCGTGCCATCTTGTAAAAACCCTGCATTTCCTGCCCATAAGTCACCGTGCAATAAACTCGGCTTTGGCTGGTAGTTCTGAAAAAACAGGGCTGTTACCTCAGTTAATCGTTCCAATAATGTAATAGTTTCATTTGGGCACTGGTTAGTTATTGCAAGCCTGATCTGGTAGAGCATTCGATTTTTATTCCAGAAACTGATCCAATCAGTGTTGGTCTTATTGATTTGCTGATTGTGACCGATGAAATTATCTTCTTGCCAACCAAAAGCGTTTGCATATTGACTATGCATCTTGGCTAAATTGATCCCCAGCCGGCGAAAATTCATAGGGGATTGGGTCAGGTTCAGATATTCAATAAGTAAAAAGCTGATACTAGCGGTTTTGCCGGCAAATAATGGTTTCGGTACAAGTATGGTATTACTATTTGAAATTTCAATTAGCGATGTTTTTTCAGTTTCAAACATCGCCAGCTTATTCATTGAATTGGTTTTTAGAAAATAGGTTTTGTCATCACTCGATACTTTATAACTTTGGTTGATGTCACCGCCGGATACAGCGAGACAATGATTGATCGGGAAATGCTTTCCCGATTCCCGGGTTATAAACTGTTCAATTTCGCATTGCTGTGACGGATTCATATATAGGCCCTGACAGAAGGTGCTTACGTAGTACAATACTAAATAATAGCCATATCAGTAATATCAAATCTGTATTACCACCGCCAGATCCACCTTTTCCCAATGTTGACTCGCTCGATTGATCTTCATCGGTAACAGGTACTGCAGTTTTCAAGTCCAGGCTTGCGTAATTGTTTATTAGTGAAAGATCTGTGAAATTAGAGAATTCCAATTCACTGGAAATAACTTGATTGCTGTTATCCTCTGCCAGCATGTTAACAATAATGCTGTGTTTGTCGGTGATTCCGATTGTTCCATGATTGCAGCTTAATGTATTAGAAAAGTAAGTGCAATTTGTCGGTATGTTTGTGGGAACTATAGTATCTGATAAGGCGGTTATAGAAGTAACGCCTCTGGCGTTTCTGTTCTCATCAAAGTTTGTGGCGGTGATTCTAACAGCTTTTGCCTTGCTTTTTAGTGACGTCGGATTGATATTTAATGAAACACCCATGTCAATATTGTCGAGATTGCAACTTGCCGAGACGCCTTTTTTTATTGAGTTTTTGCTACAGTCTGAAAATTCAGAGCTTGTATTGTTGGAAATATTTGGCCACATGACCTTGTTATATTCCACTTCACATTGATTGTCGTCGTCATGTACTGCGCCGAGGTTGTGGCCCATCTCATGTGCTGTAAGTAATGTTTGTTGCGAGAAGGGAGTGGAAATACTGGCGTTATAACCATCCGTTCGACAAATCGAATTAATCCAGCTTAGCCCGATAATGTTCGCGTCATCATACGTACCTGAGAATAAATGCAGTAAGCCCAGTTTCTTGGAAAATTCGGGCCTGTCAAGGTTGAAAAATCGAAATTCTCGAAGCACAGTTTCAATATTTCCATCCATTGTCCGAAAGGGATCGTTTTCAGCATCAAGTAGTAATGCGGATTTCAATTGTATGGCAAGTCCAAATTGTTCTTGATACAAGCCGTCTGTTTCATTAATTATGGCAATTGCTTTTTCCAAGCCCTTGCCGTTATAAAACTCATCAAACCGACTATCAACCACTATACTGATTTGCAGTACACGTGTGACTGATCCGGTACCACTATCACCTGAAGATGCCCGGTTTCCTAACTCAGTTTTTACGGAAGACACGTCTCGCGGAAATAGCTTTGGGGGTCGTAATTGTCGGTCGGTTCCAGATCCTACAAATACTCGATCGGCATTACTTATTCGATTTAAAGAGTGCTGATTGGGGACCGGATGACTGAGCTTAATCAGCTGATCATAGGCCTTCAGATAACCCGAAATACCGTTAATATCCCGAGTCAAACGTACCCAGGAGTTAATGTCACCCTCTACTTTGCCTTGAAAATATTGATTGCTAACGGCGACTGGTAAATTTGCGTGTCTTTCGTAGGTGGTTTTTGCAGTGACACCGCTTGCTTTTAACTTGAGAGTATAGTCACGTCCGCTTGTAGTGATTATTATTGTTGCACTGTCTTCAGATCTGTGTAATGAATCCAGGACATGAAGATCACTGATAATTACTGCTGTTGAAGAAAGCTCTAGTGCACTGGCGGACGCATGGCAAAAAAATGATAAAACGAAATACAGAACGAGAGGTTTTAGCGTGTTTGAATGAGTCATTTATTTGTATTGTTATTCAGACCAGGTGCCATAATATTGCCATTGATTAGCTAAATTTGTGAAATTATCGTGTTTACAGAAAGTCTGTGCCGAGAATATGACGCTGAAAGCTAAAAGTGAGACACAGTACTTTTTGAATGGGGATATTGTGACGGGTAATCGACTGCGCAGTCAATTGCACGACAGCCCGGAAGTGAGGAATGACTGATTATTTGGTTGTTTATCTCTCCTGCAGGCAAAAAAAACGGCCCTTAGGGCCGTTTTTTTTATAACGTGATAGCTGGAAGCCTAATTAGGAGAAACACCAAGCGACTTTACTGTTTCAATATTCAGGTATTTATCTACAGGAAGGCCTTTCGCTTTTTGGTAAGCGTTAACTGCCCGCATCGTATCTACGCCGATTGCCCCATCAACAGGTCCCGGATTGTGTCCGGCTTTAATCAAAGCTTTTTGGATTCTGCTTATTCGTCCAGGAGTCGTATTGGTTTCACATAGAATCGAACGCCATTGCATTTTGCCATCGTTGACCAGTTCACGTCGGGTAACAGTGGTATATTCTGCAGGAATGGTGGTGCGATTTTCTTGGGGCGGTGTCGCCTCTTCAGTGATAGTAATGGTTTTGTACTTAGCTGGGATTTCAACAGCTTTAGTGGTGGGTGGAGTCGCTACAACTCTTTTCTCTACGGTTTTGTACACTGCAGGCTGCTCAACAGTTTTGGTTGCTGCAGGCGTTTTCAGAATACGCCGGGTTATGGTTTTGTAAGATGCTGGAATTTCAACCAGACACATAATTTCGCCGGTAGTTTCGTCGATACGTTGAATTGGCCCCTTACCTTTTTTCCAGGTTGTGTGTGCAGGCTTATCCAATATGCGTTCGGTAACGGTTCCATATACTGCAGGTATATTGACCATTTTTTTTGTCCCAGGTTTGACCATAACGCGTTCAGATACTGTGGTGTAAGTGGCCGGTATAGTAACCAATCTGGATGAAGCTTCTTCAACCAATATACGTCGTTTAGCAGTTGTATAGGTGGCTGGGATTACCTGAATTTTTTCTGAAGCGTCTTTGGCAAGAACACGTTCTTTTATGGTCTTATATTGTGGGGGAACCCAGAGCCGGGTGTAGCATTCACCAGGTTTTGCATTTGGTGGCAATAATTCTGCGCCACTACTATTGGAATCGTTGCCAGCAGTGACTGTGTTGGTTTCAACAGTTGTGGAATTATTCATGCTTGAAGTCTGGGCTTGCAGCTCCCGTTCCCGATTATCCAACTCCAGTTGCCGACGGGTAAGGGCCGCTTCCTGGTCAGATAGTGCTGCTTGGCGTGAACTTAACTCGCCTTGGGTTGAGTCCATGACTTCTTTTTTACTGGTTCCACAGGCAGTGGTGGTAAGCACAAATGCCGCAGCAACGGCCATTGTGCCGAGTTTGTACATGTTATTCATACTATGTCCTCAGAGCAAAATTCGATTTATTTCATATTGTGAAAAGAATGTTCGCGGCTGATACAGCTTAAATATACGTATAAGCATACTATATGTATATTTATATCCATCCGGTTTGCAAACAATAATAGACGAAAAACAATATCATAGCAGCGTAAAACAATAACTATTGCAAAAAAATTGTAAATGCAGAGTCATGTTTCCAAAAATCAGCTCCTGTTGACTGAGTGCTTTAATTTTGACGATTATAGATTGCCAGACTTTATAATTTTACCCTTTTATGTGATAACTCACCGGGTTGTAAATTGTTCAGTGACCACTCACCAATTTTGACTCTAACTAACCGTAGTGTTGGAAATCCAACAGCTGCGGTCATGCGCCGCAACTGACGATTCCTCCCCTCTGTGATTGTTATCTCCAGCCAACAGGTAGGAATATTTTTTCTTTCGCGTATTGGTGGTATGCGCGGCCACAGCTCGGGTGCTTGCGATAATTCTTTTATCTTTGCCGCTCTGGTAAGCCCATCTTTTAACAGCACACCTTTTTGCAGCTGTTTAACGGCTGTTTCAGAAACTACGCCTTCAACCTGTACCCAGTATGTTTTGGGAAGTTTGTTTACAGGGTGAGAAAGTATGTGTTGGATATGCCCGTTGTTGGTTAGTATCAGTAAACCCTCACTGTCCTTATCCAATCGTCCAGCAGCATAAAATCCTGGTTCATTTATGTAATCGCCCAGCGTTGGCACCCCGATCTTTTTAAATTGGCTGAGCACACCGTAAGGTTTATTAAAGAGGATAATGGTCGAATTGCACCCACCTCGTTTTGTTACGGACTTACGAATAACGCGTTGTGGAGGTATATTTTTTTTCACACTACACCAGGGGCCGTTAAATTAATTGAGAACGGACCCTAGATCCAGGAAGCTATCCGGGAGTAGGGGTTGTCGTAAGACAATACAGGTTAGAGGCAATTTCAAGATTCTGATCAGCCACATCAAGGGTTCCATCAATCGTTGCTTAAGGGAATATAAACAAGTTACCTGTTTACGATTATCATATGCATACTTTTGTGCCTTAAACTTAATCATTGAGGAGAAGAAATTGAACTTAAATTTTTGCTTGCTGCCTTAAGAGAGCGGGTTGAATCAATAGAGAGCCGCCTCTAAAGATGCATAGCAATTATTATACTCTTCTGCGCCAGATAAGGTTGTTCAATTATTGTGCATGCACACCTTAAACATAGATCTAAGAGGGTTTAAAAAGATGCAAAGCACGCTGTTTAAATTAATACTGATTATAGGCATGATTAATTGTGCTTTTGCCGAAACAGGCAAAGGGCAAGCCAGAGATCGACTGATTAAAACACACGAATGTTCCGGGTGTGACCTGCGTGGTATAGATTTGAACGAATTGAACCTGGCAGGTGTCAACTTGAAAGGCGCAGATCTTAGTGGCGCGCTATTGCGCAACACAAATTTACGTGGTGCGAATTTGCAAGGCGCTACACTGATTAATGTGGAACTATCGGATACATTGTTAGCAGGTGCTAACTTGAAGCAGGCAGATTTATCCGATACAGACATTGATCAGGTTTTTGAATCAGTTGAAATCATTGGAACGCAATTTGAAGGGGCACGATTTAAATACGGCGTGGTTTGCGGGCCGGCACCTATAAAAGGCGGTTGGGGATGCCAGCATCAGTAGTTATTTATTTTCAAGTCTCCCAATTTATTTATTAAGAGTCCCGTAGCGTGTTTTTCCAATACACGTTGCCAGCGTGCTTTCCTCTGACTGGAAAAATTAAAACGCTGATAGAGCTCTTCCATTTTAGGTTCGTCTGATGGTGAAATTTTCAGATCACTAACCTTGTTTGGTAGTGAATCATCCATTAATAATCCAGTTAGTTTGCGAGAGCGATATACCAATTCGCGATGTTCTCCTACCAGTTGCACCGCTCGTTTTGCCCCACGGAATTTCATTTCTGCGGCCTTGTCCAGATTGGCGTAAAGGTTGTCCAGACTTCCCCATTTAAATAGTAGGCGTGAAGCTGTGCGCATGCCTACACCGGGAACACCAGGAATATTATCTACCTTGTCGCCAGCCAGTGCCAACATATCCGGTATTTGAGCGGGGTTGAGATTGTAACGCTTACGTATATCACGCAGGTTATATCGGCGCTTCTGTGTAAAATCCCAAAAGATGTCGTTTGTGCCAATGAATTGGATAAGATCCTTATCCGCACTGATAATAATATTTTGTAATCCCTGTTCCCGGGCATGGTTTGCCAAGGTGCCAATAATATCGTCCGCTTCATATTTTGGGCTGGCGAATGATGGAATCCCCAGGCCCTGTGCAAATTCCTCGCACCAGGAAAACTGTTCTTTCAGTGCTTCTGGGGCAGGTTGACGGTTTGCTTTATAGGCGGGATAAATTTTTTTTCGAGCTGACAGGGCTCTACTTTTATCGAATGCACAGATCATAAAGACAGGTGCCTCATATTCAATGAGTTGCAGCAAAAATTCACTGAAACCATAAGTTGCGTTGGCGACTTGTCCTTCACTGTTGGTAATGCTGGAAGATAAAGCGTTCCAAGCCTTGAAGATGTAGATGCTGGAGTCAATAAGATAGAGACGCTTGGGCATAATTTAGTCTAACAACTTCAGATTAATTTCTTCACGGACACGTAACCTGTGAGTATTTTTATATCTTGTAACCCAGCCTCTGGCTTCAATATTTTCGCCTTCTAAGGTATCAATATCAATCCGATTGAACCTATGTAAATCTGACCGTGCAATGCGCAATGCAATGCCTGAATATAAGTTTATCCAGATTGATTTTCGTGATTGATCTACCGACATCACTTTATCCTGAACGATGAAAAAGCCACTGCTATCATCCGTCAACCGACGGTTCTTTTTCAACCAAAAATCGGCTTGTTGCCAAATGCCGGTTTTTCTGCTCCTTGCGTGATCTTCTGCCAGTTGGTAGCAATCTGCCATCCAGTTATTGGGAGTTACTGTAATTCGTGCGGCCAGCCCCCCTCTTATCATGAGTTCTGAAATATTCTTCTTTGCAGGGGTAAAAGCGTGTGCTAACAAGCGCCCATATTTATCGCGGTGCTCACGGTCCAGTTGTAAGCTGATACGATTATTTCCAATTTTGAGAATTTTCTGTAGCAGGGCGCGTGATTCATGCGAAAAAGGCTGACTGTTGCCATCAGTATCATGTAATTCGGGTGCGTTTATGCCAATCAGGCGGACATGTTGACGGTCCATCAGTTCCACAGTATCACCATCAATCACCGTTCGGACCCGAGACTGGGTATAGTTGGTACCATCCGAACAATCAGCTAGGGTTGTACTGATTTGAAAAAAGAACATGGAAAACATTCCACAAAGCGTATAAAAAGTGGACCTTTGTGTGATCGGAATGATTTATTGATCCCTACGAGACTGACGGATTTAACTTAAAATCAAAGTTACGCAGTGTTCTCTGACGAATTTTTCCCATGGGTAGGATGAACCTGCTAACTCATTATCATTGGCGAACGCAAGAACTGCGGATTTACTTACCATAGCGACGACGGAACTTATCGACCTGCCCGGCTGTGTCCATAATTCGTTGTTTTCCAGTATAAAATGGGTGGCAGTTAGAACAGATTTCAATGTGCAGATCTTCTTTGCCGTAAGTTGAACCCGTTTTAAAAGTATTACCACAGCTGCAGCTGACCGAAATTTCACTGTAGTCGGGATGTATTTCAGATTTCATAACGGTCTCTCTCTAGCTCACAGAATGTAAAAGGCGGCAAATTTTATGCGTTTACTCCTCCTTATGCAAGTGTTTAATGTGGAAATGACGTAATTGATAGGCGAGTGATTGGAGTATAGAAATAAGATTTTCTTCGTCTTTTACAGATAGCAGTTGCTTGACAATAGCTAGGGGACGTTCTCAATTAACTTGATCATCCTGTTGCCCCTGAAAAAGCGCCATACGGCGTTATTCGTCGTTCATTTGCAGGGAGCAAACATCACTCCTCTTGCCTTGTCTGGCGCTTTTTCAGGGGCAACCCGAAGGGGCGGTGCTCATTTTCCACCCAACGGCGTTGTTGCTCGCTTATGTGAACCCGCCACACGGCGCTCGCTCCGTCTTGCTGGATGAAAAATGAGCGCCACCAGGACGGTCAAGTTAATTGAGAACGCCCCCTAGGGAAATTGATCTATCAATGATTATTTCATGCTCGTTTTGATCTCTCAATTTGTCAGGGCTGATTTTCCTCGATGACTTAAAGTTACACTCGATTCAGCCGTAAAATAGCTTAGCCGTAAATACTATAATAGCCTTTTCAGGAGTAAATTTAGCGTGACAGGGATTTTTTTGAAACTATTGTTTAAAGCCACGGTACCTGTGATTGCACTTGTTGGAATTATGTCTTATATGATGTATATGCAAGGGCAGGATCCACTCGCTCCGTTGAAATCTGTTGCAAGTGGAATTGGAGATCAATTTAATCGGACTGGAAGATCAGTCAAGTCAGCTGCTTCGAATTTTGGTGATCTGACGGACTCACTAGCAAGTGAGAATAACAATGATGCAGATACGGGCGGATCAAATCGACGAATATACCGTTGGGTCAATGCAGACGGTGTGATTCACTTTGGTACTTCAAAGCCCGAATCTGAAACAAGGGTAACAGCGCTCGATATTAACCCCGATGAAAATATAATGGATTCTTTCAAATCACCTGAGCGGCCCAGAAGCCAGGTAGCAGCTAAAATGGAAACTGTCCCGACTTCAGGCGTGATGCCGATATCAGCCAATCCAGTTAAAGTCAAGCAAATGCTGCAGGAAGCCAGTGACTTGAACGCCGCCCGCTTGCAACAAATTGAGAATATTCGCTAACAGGATATTCTAATTCCCCGATCTTAAAGGTATTGGATTCATTCACATTTTATTGGAATAAACACTGTTTTATGCTTATCTGGCATAAACATATCGAGTAACGAATTCAAATGGGCGAATCCAAGCTCAGTTGTGCACAAATAATCGATATCATCTCTAATGAGTCCCTGTTCTTTTGCCCTTTCAATCTGTCTGGATACCGCCGTAAGCGGCAGTCCTGTGTGTCGTTGAAACAATGTTTTTGATACGCCTTCGCGCAGGCGAAGTGCGTTCATCATAAATTCCAGCCCAGTCTCTTCAAGGCAAATTTCATTCTCGATGGTATTTTTCTCAGCGCCTAAGGCTTGAATCATATATTGCTCAGGATGGCGTGATTTGTGGCGGCGGATGATTTTTCCATTCGAGGCGAAGCTGATTTTCCCATGTGCTCCGGCACCAATGCCTAGATAATCCCCAAACTTCCAGTAATTGAGGTTGTGTATACATTCTTGTTTTTTACCTGCAAAAGCGGAAACCTCATACTGATTAAATCCGGCGTTGCTTAGGGTTAACAAGCCTGCTGATTGCATACTCCAGATTAATTCATCGTCAGGTAATACGGGCGGGCGTGAATAAAACAGGGTATTGGGTTCCAGTGTGAGTTGATACCAGGAGATATGATCACTTTTAAGATCAATTGCGATCTGAAGGTCCCTATTTGACTCATCAACTGATTGTCCTGGTAAGGCAAACATCAGGTCAAGATTCAGGCGTTTGAATCCGGCCAGTCGAGCAATATCGACAGATTGTTTTGCTTCTTTATCTGTGTGGACACGGCCCAATGCCTTGAGGAATTTTGCCTGGAAGCTTTGTATGCCAATGGATAATCGATTAATGCCCAGACTATAAAATTCACTGAATTTGTGCTGTTCAAAGGTACCAGGATTGGCCTCCATAGTGATTTCAGTTTCAGGCAGTAAGTTGGTTAGGGCACGAACACCACTTAGCAAGCGATCAAGCGCTTCCGGGCTGAACAGGCTAGGCGTACCGCCGCCTATAAAAACACTGCTGATACTGCGACCCCAACAGTCTGGTACCTCTTGGATCAGATCCGCCAAAAGCGCATCGATATAACGTTTTTCCGGTACTGTATTGTCTCGAACAGAGTGTGAATTAAAATCACAATAAGGACATTTTTTGATACACCAAGGGATATGGATATATAGACTTAGAGGGGGTAATTCAGTGAAATTGCGCATGCTGGGAAGTTTAACCGCTGGCGGATCAATCACAAGCCAATTGTTTTCTATCATGGATTAAAAATTTTTGAGAGACTCGGGTTGTGAGTTTGAATTGAGAAGGGGCGCGATCCCTGCGCAAATTTAATTCTCCTGAGAACACTTCTTTCCCATAAGTACCTGTTATTGTTTATAGTCCTAGAAAAGCGCGCCAGGTCATCACCTCGATACTATCTTCAGTATCGTCAAAGTCATCATCACCATTGGCATCGACTGAAATTTGAACTGTATCAGCATTTAAAACTTCCAGCTCCACCTCAGAGCCGTTTGCTCCATTAACTGTCAAGGTGCCCGAGTCTGGAAAGCCATTGTCAGTACCGCTAAAGCCGTTACTGCTGACAGAAACTTGTCCATCCAGTGATGTGCTTGCAATACGAGCACTGATATTCTGGCTATAGTGTATCGGCGCAGAGGTTTCTGTTAGTGCCGTAAAATCAAATGAATATCGTCCTGCCACACGGGTCGTTTCACCATCTTCGTTAAGGTAAAGAGGCGTGTCTTCAACGATGCCGTCAAGGGAAATTACGCTGGAACCGGGAAGTTCTGTATCGGGTTTGCTTGAGTTACTTATATCAAACTCACCATCAATGTGTACGGTTCTATTGCGCTGAGTAATTGTAAAATTATCTGCAACCCCATCACCTGCATAAATGAATTCACCACCGGCTTCTGGTTTACCGTTATTAAACAAATTGACATTGACATTGCCATTATAAAGTGAATTGCTGTATTCGCAGTCGTTAAAATTCAGATGCATATCGTCACTCGACGTTACAGAGCCGGATTCGCATTCGCCAATAGTGGAAATGCGTCGTTGCTGGGAATTCTGCAATGCAGGGGTAACACTGCGGACACGCGATGATCCACTGCCGGTTGCATTAGAAATAACGGCAATATTAACAGCGCTCGCCAGATCTTCGACATCCAGCACAACTTGAGCAATATGTTGGGCCACTTTGTTTGCGTTGTCGCGGTTAAGCGCTAAGGATTCTTCCGGCACGACATTGTTAAAACCATCGCTGTTACCACTATTTCCACTGTTTCCATTATTACCGTTATTTCCTGTATTGCTGCCATCATCACTAATACCGTTATCGCTGCTACCGCCACCGCCACATGCAGATATCAACAGTGTCATTGCGATAAATAAAGTGCTTGTTTTCATCATTTTAATTCTCCAGTCGGATTAGCAGCTTGAAAAATGTTGATTAATCAGTTGTACTACGAATCTTCGATTATTGAGTTAGTTAATTAATAGTATTTGTTGTTTAGTGGGTCTATTTTGAACATATGCTGTTTCAGAAAGATGTCTGAATCGAAGAGAAGTGTTTCAATTGTAACAAAGGTTGATGGGGTTCAGGATAGTACTCTTCAGCTTGTATTGATGATATAGAAATAGTCCGAGAATGAATCAAAGTTTTGATTAAAAAGTGTAAATAGTGAGTTTTTTAAATGGCGAACTCTAATCGAAAACGAGATTGATCATCAATATATGCTGAGGTGATTTGAATAAATAGTCAGGATAGTTGTACAAAGGATGATTTTCGTAGAGCGGCGTTAACCAGATTTTACTTTTGTTTTTCCTGTCAAGCCCTGCCTGTCGCTTCATGGAAGCGCAAGCAGAAGGCGTGTCGTTAATGAGGTATTATTACTGTATACATATATCATAGGGTTTCAGAATTTTTTTAACAATTTTTCTCATGCTAGAGCCTCTCTATACCACTGTTTTATAGCAATGTTGGGTTTTACTGAGCCGAGACAAATGCCAGTTGATTCCAGGCTTGGTACTCGTGGTATCGCTTCTGAACCTTTACCACATATTTTTGAGTTTCCGGGAATGGTGGTATTCCTTTGTATTTTCGAACATTTCCTGGGCCTGCATTGTAGGCCGCTAAGGTTAGCTTATTGTTGTTATTAAAGCGCTTTTTCAGTTGTGAAAGATATCGAATGCCGGCTTCCAGGTTTTGTTCTGAATCGAATGCGTCTGTTACACCTAGCCACTCGGCTGTCTTCGGCATTAGTTGCATTAATCCAATGGCACCCGCTGAGGATACAGCTTTATGATTGAAGCAGGATTCGACAGAGACCACTGCTTTTACAAAATTTGGGCTTACGCCATATTGATCTGAGTATTTAATGATTGAGTAGTGATATCTTGCCTCTTGTGTGGCTATATATTCTGCAGTATGCCCCATACAGGCAATTGTTGGCATCGGATTGGTTTCAAGAATATCAATATCAGATCCACTGGCAGTTGCCATACTGCCAAGAAAAATTGAGGCACTGAAAGCGGCTTTCAGGAAAGCAAGAGGGTGTCTTAAAATTATTTTTTTGGATGAGGATTTCATAGTAGAGTTGCCCCGGTTTAGTGTCTTATTTGCATTGTTATAAAAAGCTACCGGATTGCGTAGTTGTTGGTTTACGCTGCTCCACGTGGCGATGGGTGTTAGAAATTGACTAATTGTTGCACTGAGTTTTTTAGTATTGTAAGTCACGGTTATAGTTCTCAAATTTAAATTCATCTTAAAACGTTGGTTGTTGTTTTTTGCCTGGAGTAATCATTCATTGAGGCTTATTATGGCGTTGTGATGTTTCAGTACGATGCCTGATTAAAGAAGAAATGTTTCAATTGTTACAAGTTTAGTGGAGTGGGGACTGCTCTGGACAGGTCTTTTTTAGCTGAAAATACAAAGATCCGCTATCAAATATAGATGTGATGGATTGTTGTAGATCCGTTAATTAGAGATAATAATGAGGAACAACAAAGATTAAAATAAACTGCGTTTTGGTTTCCTCGCAGTGAGGTGATAATTCACCATGCTTAAAGAGCAGGGCGCAGTCGCAGTGCAAAGCTGAAGATTGATCCTTGGTCTTCAACGCTCGTTACGATAATTTCACTGTCCATCAGACGGCATATTCGTTGACTGATAGCGAGACCCAGGCCGGTTCCTGCATATTCTTGCTTGCCAGGGCCTTCGATCTGTGTGAAGTCTTCAAACAAACGTTGTATTTGCTCCGCTGGTATGCCAATGCCGGTGTCTTCAACACTGAAAGTTACATATCTGGCATCAGCGCGGGATTCAATGTCAACTATTAGTGAAATCTCACCGTTTCTGGTGAATTTGCAGGCGTTGCCAAGCAGATTGAGGATGATTTGTCGCAATCTAACCTGATCGACCAGCATGATATCCGGAATGTCGCCGCAGCTGTAATTAAGTTGATTGCCATTCTTCTCTGCCAAGGGCATTGCTGTAGTCACAACTTCTTGTAATAACTTTCTAATGGGCAACTCTCTTTTTTCCAGTACCAATTTGTCGGCCTCAATTTTAGAAAGATCAAGTATGTTATCTATTAAGCCAAGCAGGTGTTTGCCTGCGCGTGCAACGCGATCACATGGTTCAGTATCCTGATTGTTGTCTACTGCGTCTTCACGCATCATCTCAGTTATTCCAATTACCGCATTAAGCGGTGTGCGTAGCTCGTGACTCATATTTGCAAGGAAACGACTTTTGGTTTTAGTAGCGGCTTCCGCCTGTTCTCTGGCATCGATTAACTCAAGAGTATGCTGATCGACTTGTTGAATCATTTCGTTGTAGGCGCTGATGACTCTTCCTAATTCATCATTTGAAAACCAGTATACTCGACGTCGGGTTTCTCCTTTTTCAGCGGCATGGATGGACTGCATAAGGTGCGCCACAGGGGTGCCGACAATCAGACGTAAGGCAATGAAGGCGACAATGCTGGTGACAATAACAAGCATAAAGAAAAGTAGAGCGCCAATTTCAACGTCACGCAGCAAGGTGTTAAAAATTAATGTCTTAGTGAAGTGTAGGCGCATGTTGCCAACAGTTTGATTGTGAAATACAAGTTCGGTTTTATATACAAGATCTTCATCAGCTTCGCCTACACAATCCTCTGGCCACCGATACACGGGTCTGCTGTCGGCCTCCAATACTTCAGCACAAGTAATCTCTGGGTTTATGGCGATCGTTTGCACGCTTCGCTCCATGCTTTCAGTGTTCAAAGTCCACAGCGGTTCTGCAACTGCCAAGCCATGTACCTGGGAGATTAGTTTTACTTTGGTATGTAGTTCTCGATCAAGCTCATTGTATTTCAGATAAGCGAATAAGGCGACGAACAAAAGCGCTGTGAAAGTCACTGATGGAATCAATATGGCAAGAAACTTCCAGGAAATACCTGGTAGACGGGTTAACATGGCGCCACCGATAGTGTTTGAGTTTTTTGTGTTATACCAAGGTAGTGCGATGTAGAAAGGTGTCTTGAATTTATAAAAAACAAGAGTCGCTTACTCCAACTCTCTAATGCCATATTTCAATTTCAATTCATTAAGCAAAGTCTGGTGTTTATCCATCCATCGATCGAATTGAGCAATAATTAGAGGATGTTTTATTGAAGAGAGTCTGTAGTTACTGCGAGTATGGGGCAGGGAGTCATCAAATACCAGGGCGTTGCCTTGTTTTAATTGATGGTTCAAAATGAATTGTATTACATCTATATTTGCATAGGCGCCCTGTATCCGGCCGATCAGTGCCTGCTGTATCAATCGTTCTGTGCTTGAATTTTCAGTTAAGAGGACATGGCCGGATTGAATACGGTCCAGCCAGTCGTAGGCTGAAAACCCGCGTACTGTACCTAGCAGGGTTATCTCATCCACTTGCCGCCCCAAGTTTACTGGTAACACTGAGACACCATCGATATAAGCAATCACAGGTTGGCTATATTTTATGTCGTGGCCTTTTTTTAAATCGGCTGACCAGATTGAATTATCCGGATATTTAAAATCCAGGCGTCCTTGCATAAACGTCTGAAACAGCCGCGTCACCGGCAATGCGCGAAAGCTATATTGATATCCCGAGTCCGTAAAGAAAGCATCAAGCACGTCTTTGGCGAAGCCTATATACTCACCATTTTCAAATGAATAGTGGGGTAGATAGCGATTATCTTCTACACCAATAATGAACGGCTCAGCAATAGTGAGCGTATTGCATAATAAAGCTATCACAAATACGGTTGCACTGAGAAGTTTGTGCTTTATGAGATAACGGATATGGCCTGTTTGCTTGACTACACTGGGCCTGTTATAAATGGGTATTGCAATATTCATCTCAATTTCTCGAATTAAAGTATTCGTCACGTAGTGCTTGTATTAGTGATTTATTGTTGAGCATCCATTGATTGAATTCGTCGATAACTTGTTGTTGATTTATCGTGGAAAGCCTGTAGTGACCACGTGTAAATGGTAAACCAATATCAAACTTCAAGGCCTCGGCTTTGCCTATTTCATTTTCTAACAGATGTTGTACAACTGCAACATTGGCATAGACACCATCTATTCGTCCAATTATGGATTGACGAATTAATCCCGGTAAGCTGTCACTTTCCAGAAGCTCTACCTCACCGCTTTTAATTCTGTCGTGCCAAGGGAAGGGAGTGAACCCACGTAGGGTACCAAGGATTTTTATACCCTTAAGGCCCTGTCTGACTTTATTTGTCGGTACGCTTACACCATCTACGAATTCTGCTATTGGTTTACTGTATTGAACGACTGAGTTTTTTTTCAGGGCCGGTTTCCACTGTGGGTTGTCAGGGTCTGTTTTTTGTTCTTGGGTATTATAATAAGCTTGTGGTGCCGAAACGGGTAGTTTGAGTGTGAATACAGAGCCTTTGTCAGATGTGCTGGTCACGGTAATATTGCCGCCCATTATGCGACTCAGTCTTTGGCTTACAGCCAATCCAAGACCTGTGCCACCATAACGACGGGTTGTGGAACCGTCAGATTGTGAAAATTCGCGAAAAATATCAGGTAAATATTCAGCATCAATTCCAATCCCGTTATCTGTAACCTCGAATAAGATATAGTCCCCATCGGCTTTTTTTTGTTCGTTGCATACGCTAATTTTTATGTTGCCATTATGGGTGAACTTACAGGCATTACTGATGAGACTAAGTAGAATCTGCCGAAGGCGTAATGGGTCAGTATAAATCATCTCAACATTAGAGCTGACCTCGTAATCAATTTCATTATTGTTTTTTACTGCTAACTGGCAGGATGAATCCGCAGCTTCAGCCACTGCTGTATCTATATCTGTGTGCTCCGAATTCAAACACATTCTACCTGATTCTATACTGGCCAGATCAAGTAACTCATTGATCAAGCGCAGTAATTTTCTTCCAGCAGCAGAAATTCGTTCCAACGGAGCAGAAATTGCAGAATTTGCCTGTTCATGGGCGCCTTCAAGTAACATTTCTGTTATGCCAATGACGGCATTCAGCGGTGTACGCAATTCATGGCTCATATTAGCTAAAAATTCGCTTTTCATCCTACTGGCTTGTTCCGCCTGATCACGAGCTTTGCGCAATTGTATGATATTGCTTTTCTGTACCACCCGTGCGGTATTGCGAAAAATTGTTAATGCACCTGCCATTTTACCCAGTTCGTCATCACTAGGCGGGGGAAGCTCCTGTTCAAGGCTTCCACTTGCCACGGCTAGCATGCTCTCGCGTAGTGTATTAATTCGACGAATCAGATTACGTTCTATAAACAACCAGACGATGAGGCCAGAGCTTAGGAGCGTAAGTAATAGTGTAACAACTACAATATTACTACCATAGCGATGTACGTTCAGTGCGTCGTTGGCGGCACCATTAATCTTCCGATTGGCAGCAGCCACCAATTGATCCACGGCGTAGGTAAGCTTGCTGGATAGATCCCGGTTACTGGTAAGTAATTCTTCGCCTCTAGCAGCGCTTTGCAGTTCCATTCGACGTGCGTCCGCCAAACTATTTTTACCTTCAACAAAAGAAACAAAGTCAGGGTAAAGATTGTTGAGTTCCGATTGGTAAGGCTGGCCTAGCTGTTTTATATTTTTTTCAATTATCTGAATTGAGCGGCGCAGTGGAAAAATTACCACATCCAAATTGCTGATGCTGGTTTCTGTTGCGATGCCGTTGAGTTTGTCTGAGATACTGGTTGTTTCCAACATGATTTTCTCTACCCGCTGCAGCTGATGAAGGTCCAACGCCAGTTTTGTTAGCGAATCAGCTTTGAAATTACTGGCGATACGCTTGAATTGTGCAGTTTTGGCGTCCAGTAGAATCATAGCTGGGAACAAAGGACGCTGCAGGCGTACCAGTAGTGTAGAGAATTCTTTTTGCAGTTTTTGCGTGTGCTCTCTTGCCGTGTTTCGTTGTTGCACTATGTTTTCGAATTCATCCAGATTCAAACTAATGTGATAAACCAAAGCACGGATCGCCAACAAAGACTTATGTTCAAAGCGCCGCTGTTCAAGACGTTTAAGGAGTTGCTTTAATTGTGTGAGCTGTTTTGGGATATCGAGTTCAGTGCCGCCTTGACCCGTTGCGGAACGAGTAAGGATCAAAGGTGCCGCACCAACAATGCGTTCAACTTGCCGAGACAGCCGCAATGCATCGGTTGCGACCGGAGCACTTTCTTCAGTTATATGCTGCACTGCATTACGTAGTCGGTGGAACGAGAACAGTGCCGCAGAAGTCGATAGACTCGCCAGGGTGCAGATGCCAAGGAATGCTAAAAGTAGTCGTCCCCTAACGCTAAATATCTTAATCCACAACAAAGTAACTACCATCACGCCATTCATACCAGACGTAGCTATGTTTCACCAGATCACCTTTTTCGTCAAAAGAAAGTTGTCCCAAAGCTGTATTGAAAGTATTTTTACCTAGTGCGGTTGATATATTTGCACTATCCAATGTGCCTGCTTTTTTTACAGCCTGAGCCCAGATCTGAATCGCAACGTAGGTATGAATTGTATATCCTTCCGGATCATATTGTTCGCTGCGAAAGCGCTTAACCAATTCAACGGCCTCGGCGCGGGATCGAGGATCAATATCGAAAGTGAAACGGGCACCTTCGCCTGAATTACCTGCGATGAGCCAATACCCCGCCAGCAGAGTTAATATCATCCACAGCCAGTTGAGCACCTCGCCTGAACTGCTCCCCCGACCAGGCTTTAGGTCCGCTCATCGGACCTGCGACACCGATCAGGATATCTGCCAAGCCAGGCAGACTGATCAACAACAGCAAAGGAAGTAGTCTGATAGGTCTCATTTCTCACCTCATGATTGAACATGCATTATCCAATACCTTTGTTTCTGTAGTATTTCTAAATGCTGAGTTTTGTTTCAATTGTTTCAGTCTGATAATATCGTGAAGCTTATGGATACCCAATGAGCCTCGGTCACTTCGGATTTTATGCTAAAAATATAGGATGAATTCAAGAAAAGATGGATTAATATGAAGGTGGGAATATTTTTTCTGCTCCCCCTGGTTTAGTAGTTACAAAACATAAATGCAGTTGGACTAACTATTTATAAAAGGACATCGGTATCTTCTAGCTTAAACAGTTCAATTGCATTTTGATTCAGCTTCTTGGCTAAATATTCGGCAGGTTCTTCACGGAGTTGGCAAAAAACGGAAAACACTTCTTGCAAATAGGCGGGTTTGTTTAATTCCCCACGGTATTTGGCCGGAGGCTGATCAGGCGCATCGGTTTCCAGCATCAAACTATCCAAGGGCAGGTCTCTGATTAATTTGCGTATCTTGGTCGCTCGGTCATAACTGATCGCACCGCCAAAACTCAGCTTAAAGCCTAAATCAATCAAACGTTCAGCTTGTTGGTGACTGCCGTTAAAGCTATGTATAACACCTCGGCGGAGCTGATTTTTTTTAATTTCCAGAATGACATCTTCAACTGCCCGGTTTGCGTGAATTACAGCGGGTAAGCCAAACTCAATGGCGATATTAATTTGCTCTGAAAATATCAGCTTTTGCTTCTTCTTATCGGGACTGTTAATAAAATAATCCAGACCACATTCACCCACTGCAAAGGCTTTCTCTTTTTTTAACCACGTTCTCAGTTCAGTCAAATGTGACATTAGATGCTCATCCATAAACAGCGGGTGCAGCCCATAACAGGGATACAAATTGGGTGTTTTTTTGCATAGCGCTTTCACGCGACGCCAACTGGATGCAGATACTGCTGGAATAATTTGTATCACCACCCCTGCCTGACAGGCTTGGTCAAGGGTTTGCTGACGGACTTGGTCAAGGCGTGGGTCATCTAAGTGGCTATGCGTGTCTATCAGATACATCTAAATGTAACCTACATTTCAAGTTGAAAAATTGAGCTAAGCCTTGTGATCTTGATCTTTTTTCCTGATGATTGTTGTGTAGTGATGCAGATAACATGACACAGAAACAAATACAGATTTTAAGCTTGTATGTACCCATTAACGACCGACTTCGCGAATTGATCCGGGAATGCTAGAATAGCATAGCAAATAGAGACAAGTGTCCGTTTAAAAAGGTGATAAATATGCGTTGGAGACGTGTCAGACAAAGTAAAAACGTTGAGGATAGACGAGGCCGCAGAGGTGTAGGTCGTGGTATTAAGATGGGCGGAGGCCTGGGAACCTTGCTGTTGGTTTTGCTCGGTTTATTTATGGGTCAGGATATTACGCAGATGCTTGGTGGGTTTCTGGGCCAGTCTGAATCTGTTGACTATGAGCAAAATACAGTTGCTGAGAATGACGAGAACAAGCAGTTTGTTTCAGCAATTTTGGCCTCTACTGAAGATGTATGGAAACAACAATTCAGCCGCAGGGGGGCACGTTACCAGGAGCCAAAATTGATTTTGTTCTCGGGTCAGGTGCGTTCTGCCTGTGGCATGGCAACGGCGGCCTCGGGCCCATTTTATTGTCCCGGTGATGATCAGGTTTATATCGATTTGGTGTTTTATCGCGAGTTGGAAAAAATGGGTGGAGTGGGTGATTTTGCCCGGGCTTATGTTTTAGGCCACGAAGTGGGTCATCATGTGCAAAATCAACTGGGTATTTCAATGGCCGTGCAAAATGCTCGCAGCCAGGTAAGTAAGGCCGAAGGTAACGCCCTGTCTGTAAAGGCCGAGTTACAAGCCGATTGTTATGCAGGGGTGTGGGCGCACCATGCGCATCAGCAAAGTCATTTGTTGGAAGAGGGTGACATCGAAGAAGGCTTGCAAACCGCTGCTGCAATCGGTGACGATCAGATGATGAGACGCGCGGGTCAGTATGTGCGGCCTGATTCTTTCACTCACGGCACTTCAAAGCAACGTGCACGTTGGTTTTTAACAGGGCTTAAATCCGGCGAAATGGAGTCTTGCGATACTCTGCCACTTTCTCAATAATTTTTTTCGCTTCAAATAAAAAGCAGAGACAGATGTGAAGTTTAGTTTGCAAGAGTTTAGGGACTGGAAGTTTAAATCCATAACCCTTTTGGGCATGTCTGGAGTAGGCAAAACTACCTTGGCAAATATGTTAAGGTCCAGTCAATGGTTTCATTACTCGGGTGACTATCGAATTGGTACCCGGTATTTGAATGAGGCCATTCTCGACAATATAAAAATACAAGCCATGCAGGTACCTTTTCTAAGGGATTTGCTATTGTCAGATTCACTATATATGTCTAACAATATAACGGTTGATCACTTGAAGCCTGTTTCAGCATTTTTAGGAAAAATTGGTGATCCGGAATTAGGTGGGTTATCACAAACTGAATTCAAGCGACGACAACGATTGCATCATAAGGCCGAAGTATCGGCAATGATGGATGTGCCAGGATTTATTGAAAAAGCACGGGCAGTATATGGATATCAGTACTTTTTAAATGATGTTGGTGGCAGCTTGTGTGAGTTGGAAGACACAACGGTGCTTAAACTACTTGCCAGTCACACGATGATCTTATATATAAAAGCCAGTGAGCAGGAAGAAAAACAATTAATTGAGCGTGCAGAAAATAACCCTAAACCGCTCTACTACAGGGAATCGTTTTTAGATGAACAGCTGGATATTTACCGTTCGCAGAATCAGATTGACTATATCTCGACAATAAATCCCGAACATTTTGCAAAGTGGGTATTTCCTCGCTTATTTAGTTATCGCGTGCCCCGCTACGAAGAAATAGCAAATACATATGGCTATACTGTTAGCGCCGGGGATATATATAAAGTGAAGACTGAAGGAGAGTTTTTGGATTTGCTGGAGCGCACGGTTGCAATAAAAAATCAATCATGAAATTGCCCGATTTGTCAGAAAACGTATAATAGAATAGCTATATGCCAATAGTAGCCCACAACGATTTACCTGCATATCAATACTTAAGCAAGCAGGGTATGACTGTGTTGACGCCTGAACGGGCAAGGCATCAGGACATACGTGACTTGCATTTTGGTTTATTGAATATGATGCCTGATGCAGCACTGGCTGCAACAGAGCGGCAGTTTTTTCGTCTGGTGGGTGAAAGTAATCCGATTGCCCAGTTTTATATGCATCCATTCACTGTACCTGAGGTGAAACGGGGTGCAAAAGGTCAGGCGCATATTGATACTTATTATGAATCCTTCTCATCAATAAAAGAAGCTGGGCTGGATGGATTAATTATTACTGGGGCGAATGTAACACGGGCTAATTTGGCAGAAGAGCCGTTTTGGGAACCACTGGTAGATGTTTTTAATTGGGCGCAGAAGAATGTGACATCGGTGCTGTGTTCCTGCCTTGCATCACACGCAGTATTGCAGTCCCAACATGGAATTCTTCGAGAACACCTCAGTAAGAAAATGTGGGGGGTTTTCCCTCACACCGTTGTGGATTTAACACATCCGCTTGTCAAAGATGTTAATACTTTGTTTGATGTGCCACATTCTCGCTTCAATCAGATTACCCGTAAACAAATCGAAGCAGAGGGATTGCATGTATTGGTCGAGAGCCAACATGCCGGAGTGCATTTAGCGGTTAGTAAAGATGGTATACGCACCGTATATTTTCAAGGACATCCGGAGTTTGATGTCATTTCGTTATTGAAGGAATATAAACGAGAGGTTGGTCTTTTTATGTCCGGTTTACTCACAGAATATCCTCCATTCCCTAAAAACTACTTTTCACCTACAGCACAGGCAATATTTGATGAGTATCAGGAAAGGTGCATTCTATCCTTATCAGAAGGACGCCCTGCCCCTGTATTTCCTGAAGCCGAAGTCCGATCGGCTCTACACAATACGTGGCACGATACAGGTAAGGCAGTAGTCGGGAACTGGATTGGCCTGATTTATCAAATTACCAGTAACGAGCGCAATAAACCTTTCATGGATAGCGTTAACCCTAATGATCCTATCAGCTGGTTGGAGTACTAGGGGTCGTTCTCAATCCTGGATTCGATTATCCTGAAAATAGGGCTTTAGTGTAACTTTGATCATCCCGTTATGGGTTCCCTCGAATATATGGGAATCCATAACGGGTTTGACAGATTGTTACCAGCTGTTAATTGCCGGTCAATCAAGCATGCGATGGATGATAGGTGTAAGGATTAATTCCATTGCCAGGCCCATTTTTCCTCCTGGTACCACGATTGTATTTCTACGCGATAAAAATGAATCGTGTAAAAGAGCGAGTAAATATTGGAAATCGACATCAAATTTCCGAGGATGACTAAATCGAATGACGACCAGACTTTCATCCGCGCTTGGTATATCGCGTGCAATGAATGGATTTGATGTATCGACAATAGGCACACGCTGAAAGTTTACGTCCGTACGTGAAAACTGGGGGGCGATGTGGTTGGTGTAGTCGGGCATTCGTCGAAGTATGGTATCGACAATTGCTTCTGCAGAATACCCACGTTCTGCACTGTCCCGATGTATTTTTTGAATCCACTCCAGATTTACGCTCGGAACAACACCAACACCAAGATCAACATATTGTGCTACATCGTAGCCATCGCCAGCTACCAGGCCGTGCAGTCCTTCGTAAAAGAGGATGTCTGTTCCGATAGGGATGTTCTCCCAAGGTGTAAATTCGCCTGATTTGCACTTGCAACCGAGGCGCTTATTGTGTGCAGCCGCTTCTTCTTCATTGTGTAGGTAATAGCGCTTATTACCTGAACAAGACTCGCCATAACTCTTGAACAGGTTTTCAAGTGCTTTGAAATCATTCGCTTCAGGACCAAAATGGCTAAAGTGATTGTTTCCGTCTTTCTCTGCTTTCTCTACTGCTGCATTGAACTCTGTTCGTGTCATGCTATGGAAACTATCGCCTTCAACGACTGCAGGGTTGATATCTTCGCGCCTGAAAATATTTTCAAAGGCCTGTTTTACAAAAGTTGTTCCTGCGCCGGATGATCCCGTGACCGCAACGACTGGATGTTTTTTTGACATAGATATAAGCCCCAATTTTATAATATTTGAAAATGTTCAATCTTGAATCTTTGGTCCATGACTAATCGATTGTTGGATAATAATGAGAAGTGCGCAGAGAAAAGTGATTGACTGGACCTGTGCTCATTGTTATCGGATCCGCAGTTCTATTACAACTTCCAATAACACGATTCTTTTTACATCCGTGGTAACGAGAATCAGGGAAATCCAGGTTGTTGCACTTACGGGTAATAGATCAGTTTTTCTAAAAACGGCTTCCTGCGTTCCGTTTTCAATAAATTAGCGTGTGTTTATTGGGAGTCTATGTTTATACGGGACTTCTACCGATGCACAGCCTATATCAGCAAAAATTAAAAAACAATATTCAACATTACCAAGCTAACTACTAAAAAGAGGATAGTCATTATGCCACCAGCGCGCATAAAATCGGCAACCTGATAACCTCCAGGACCCATTATGAGTGCATTGACCTGATGTGTAGGGATGAGAAAGGAGTTTGATGTGGAAATAGCGACCGTCATCGCAAAAATAGCCGGATCTGCACCGGCGCCTATGGCTATATTAACCGCCAAAGGAACGAGCAATACGGTTGCACCTACATTTGACATAACAAGTGTGAAAAAAGTTGAAAGCAATGCGATTGCGGCTTGTAACATCCAGATAGGTACATCGCCAAGCAGTATGAGTGTTTTTTGTGCAATCCAGGCGGCTGTACCCGTTGATTCAACAGCCAGGCCTAACGGAATAAGGCTAGCCAGTAAAAACACGGTTTGCCAGCTAACCGCTTCATAGGCTTCATCAATACTAAGTACACCCGTTATAATCATACCAACAGCGCCCACTAACAGCGCCACTGATAGCAATAAGTCCGTAAATAGAATAAGAAATAGGGCGATGGAAAAAAAAATCAGTGCCAGGCGTACTTTTTCGGGACGTAGCTCTTCATACTTGTGATCGGTAACAACGGCAAAATCATTGTTGTTGGATAGTTTGTGTATGTCTTTCCAGGCCGCATGAACGACAAGAGTATCTCCTGGTTGAAGCACGGTATCAGCAAATGATTTTTCTATGACCAATTCAGATCGAAAAATCTGCAGTATATTTGTGCCGTAGCTTCTGCGAGGTTTGATTTCACTAATTTTTTTACCAATCAATGATGAGCCGGGTGGAATTACCATTTCGGCAATTCCGCTATATTGAGCATTTAATACATCGGCAAAGCGGTCGGGTTCGCCTTTACTCTCCCAGCCAAATGCCTCACAGAACATCTCGATCTGCTCACGGTCACCCATTACTCCGACAACGGTATTTGCCCAGATCATTTCGTCTGTTGCGGGTGGGATCTTGACAACGTCACCGTTATACAGGGCCACAACAAAAGGTAGATCAGGGTAATTATCGGCGACTTGCTGGATCGTCATACCCAACATCGGGCTATCAATCATTACCCTTGCTTCGACCAGTTCACCCTGTATTTGATAAGTGCGTTCGAAGTAATCTGATGCTCTGGACGTTTTACCTTCATCTTCCTTGGCCTTAGGCAATATAAAACGCCCAGCGACCATAAAGTAAATAATGCCAACAAAAATAAGTGCTATACCAATTGGTGTTACAGAAAAGAGGCTGAATCCAACCATTTGCTGATCGGCGGGTAGTGATTTATTTGAAGTAACCAATAAGTCATTGAGCAATATTAGCGGACTGGAGCCGATTAATGTGATGGTGCCGCCAAGGATAGCGCAAAATCCCATTGGCATTAACATACGTGACATGGGCAAGCCCGTGCGCCGGGATATACGGCTAACTACGGGTAGAAAAAGGGCCGCAGCGCCCACATTCTGCATAAAACTTGAGATAAAACCCACTGTAGCAGATATAAGCGGGATAATCCGAGCCTCAGATGTGCCACCTTTTTTCAGGATGATTGCAGCTACCCTTGACATTATGCCGGTTTTATCAAGGCCGGCGCCTAGTATCATAACAGCAATGATGGAAAGGACTGCATTACTGGAAAATCCAGTGAACAACTCACGGATGTCAACAAGTGGTTCAAGGCCAGGGATCATGGTGGTCAATCCCAGCAGAACCATAACCAGAATAGCCGCAACATCGACCCGCACTCTTTCTGATACAAACAAATAAATGGTAAACGCCAGTATGGCAAGAACCAATATCATTTCGTTGCTCAGTGCGATTTGCTCAGGCATAGATTTTTATTTTTGAAGGTGACTTCGGATAATTCCGAAAATGGCGGTAGGGCGCCAATATGAACGTAAGGTACATTAATCCTACTTAACCATGCAATTATAGGGAGTTTATGCCAAATTTTCCACGCTATGTAAGCTCTAAAGTACGTTTTTTACAATTTTTGAAACATCAAATCCCAAACACCGTGACCTTTTTCTATTCCCCTACGTTCAAATTTAGTAAGTAAACGATAGTCAGGGCTGCTGATATAGCTATGTTCAGTCGAACAATTTTTCAGTTTTGCATTAGCAGACAGGTGTTCCAGCATCCACTGGGCATATTCCTCCCAATCAGTTGCCATATGCAGGTAACCTCCGGGTTTCAGTTTTTCAGTAATAAGTTGTACAAAAATTTTTTGTACAATCCGTCGTTTGTGATGTTTTTTCTTGGGCCAAGGGTCAGGGAAAAACAATAATACCCGTTCAAGGGTGTTGTCCTCGATACACTGTTGCAAAACCTCTATCGCATCGTGGCGGATTATGCGCAGGTTACAGAGGCTGTTTTTTTCAACTAAATTGAGTAGCTGACCGACACCCGGCAAATGTATTTCAATACCAAGTACGTTAATATTTGGATACATTGCAGCAATATGCGCCGTTTGAGAGCCATTACCAAAACCGATTTCTATCCACAGCGGGGCCGACCGGGAGAAGACTCCAGACCAGTTGAAGATGTGCTCCTGGAATGCAATATTATATTTTGGACCGTGGTTTTCCAAGGCGCGGATCTGTCCTGCTGTGATGCGCCCATTTCTAACCACAAAGCTGCGTATGGACTGATTGGTGAGTTTTTGTTCTTCTGTCATCGGATATTGCTTAGGGTAAATTGCACAATTTTCGCGCATTAACTGAATTTCAGCCAAAAACAAAATACAGTGCTTACACTGGCTGACTATAACATCATCAATCAACCTGGATCGAAGGAATATACATGAGTGATATCACATTGCGTTTTTCCGCAGTGACACGTATTTACGGACCTGATAGTTTAAAGCAGCTGCAGAAAATGAGTGTATGCGTTATTGGTATTGGCGGTGTGGGTTCTTGGGCGGCAGAAGCTTTGGCACGTAGTGGTGTTGGTAGATTGATATTGATCGACAATGACGATATTAGTGAAAGCAATGTTAATCGTCAGATACATGCCTTAAGTAATACATTGGGACTCGCCAAGGTGGACGTTATGGCAGATCGTATCCGGCAGATTAATCCGTACTGCAAAGTGCTTGCGATCGATGATTTGTTGGTGAGTAATAATTTAAACAGGTATCTATTGGCTGACATTGATTTTGTCATAGATGCTATTGATAACGTGCGCAACAAGACAGATATAATTTATTATTGCAGACGTAACAGGATACCTGTGGTGACGACAGGTGGAGCCGGAGGTGCAATGGACCCCAGCATGATAAAAGTTGCTGACCTCAGCAAAACCTGGAATGATCCATTGGCGGCGAAAGTGCGCTCACGCCTGCGTACACAATATGGTTGGACTAAAAATCCCAAAAGGCGTTTTGGTGTTGAATGTGTTTTTTCGACAGAGCAACCACTTTATCCCCAGGCAGATGGTGAGGTTGGTCATCAAAAGCCGGGTATCAAAGGCGTTTCTCTGGATTGTAGTATGGGTTATGGATCATTGACCCAGGTTACCGCCAGTTTTGGTATGGTTGCAGCATCCAGGGTGATTAATCGGTCTTTATGTCGATAAATGATCATGCCAATCTGAGATGCCTTAATGGTCTGGCTGATAGTGTATTGTGTAGCGGTTTTATTGGCTTTGAACTTGCTTTATCCAAAGGAGCAAAGAGGATTTCAAGTGCAAAGCAAAAAACTATTTTTTATCTCCGGTATGGCTTGCACAGCTTTATTATTGTTGACATCATGCAGTTCAGGCGAAGACTTGGCTCAGGTTTTAAATGAGGCTGAAGATTCAACCCAAACGCTTAGCATGCCAATTGGAACACTGGAGGACGAGACTGCCGATCTGGTTATACCCGAGGGTACTAACCTAAGGATTAACTATACTGATCCGGCTTATTCGTTTGTGGTATCTGCAGAATATATACTTCAACAATGGCGAGGTATGAAAACCTGCCTGGAAGTTGACGTACCGGATGGCTACATCCTGGTTGAGAGGGAGGTGATTCCACCTGCTCAAGCCACAGATGTTATTCAGTTACCCGATCAGTCCTTCGCAGCTTCCGCAACTGACCGTCAGAGCGATGTTTTTATACAGATCCTGGTGGATGATTTCGACCCATCTTTAGATGACAGAGGTTATTTTTTTCGTCAAATCATCGGGCCCTATATGTGGCGATATAACGGGCTGGATAATCGACGCTATGACCCAAACTGTGCAGCATTTGTAGTTCGATAATCTCGCCATCATCCTCAAGGTTTTAGTGCCGTGGTGTTCAAAAAAACGCTATTAATGTAATAGCAACATCTTAGTTTACAAACATTTGACAATCTCGGAACATCCAATTCATAACTACTCTTCATCCATGATCCCGCTTACGGTACTATATCCACATTGAAATAGAAACGGGGATAGAAAGTGAGCGAAAAAGCCAAACAGGCTGCCCATATCATTGTTTTCGGTAACGAAAAAGGGGGAACGGGTAAATCCACTACGGCGATGCATGTTGTGGTTACATTATTGAAGAACGGAGCTACTGTGGCTGTTGTTGATTTGGATTCACGCCAGCGCTCGCTAAATCGTTATATTCAGAATCGGGAAAAATATCAATTACAACATCAACAATCTCTGCCTATCCCCGAATCACATGTTGTGCAGGCTTCTGACCTCGCGACCATTGAAGCCAACAACGAGGATGAGAAAAAACGCCTCGGAGATTTGCTGAAAGCATTGTCAGTCCGTCATGAGTTCATCGTTATAGACTGCCCGGGTAACGATACCAATTTGTCAAGGTTGGCACATTGCATTGCTGATACGCTGGTAACGCCGCTAAATGATAGCTTTGTTGATCTGGACCTGCTTGGTGAGGTGGATGATAAAGACTATTCGGTTAAGCGGCTTAGCCACTATAGCGAGACCGTCTGGGAGAGTCGCAAGCAACGTACGCTTTATGGCAAGAGTGCGCTGGATTGGGTCGTTATGCGTAACCGAATATCCGCACTGAGTAGCCGCAATATGCAACGGGTTCATGGCGCCATTGAAGAGTTACAAAAGAGAGTCGCCTTTCGGTACGTACCTGGCCTGACTGAACGCGTTGTATATCGTGAGCTCTTCCCAAAAGGTCTAACTCTGGTTGATATATCTGAACTAAAAGCGGAAGAGAGAAGCAATCTGTCGCATATAGCTGCTCGTTTTGAGATCAAACAACTGGTAGAGAGTTTGAACTTGCCTGGTATTAGCCTGGTTTGATAAAACACGTCACTAGAGTTTTTCTGGTGGATTGATAATTGCCTTAGGTGGTTCCACTTCGCCGACTACATCAAACGGTATAAGTACGGGCCAATTGGCCAACTTCACTTTACCCTCGACCACGTAGTTCAGGTTGTATTTTTTGGAACTCATCATTGATTGAATTCGAGATAAAAATTTGTCAATTCCAATCGTAACGTCAACTTCGACCAGCGCTTCCCCATTTGCTGGAAGTGATACTTCCTTATGGCTCTCGCCTGATGCCATTTCTTGATCAGCAAAAGATGCAATAAATTCGATTGACTGTAATGGCACATCGTAGGGGTTCGGATTTTTTACTTTAAGTGTAAAAGCCAGCTTTTGTTTGGTAAAGCTGAGGTTAAGAGGCAGTACAGATACTACACTAACGATGGGCGGTTTGGGTTTCTTCAATGGCAGGGATGAGCAGGCCGCCAACAGGAATGAAACGCAAATGAATAGTATAGCTGAGGTAAGTTTGCTGTATTGATCTGTACTGGATGGCATAGAGATATTATCAATTGGTGGATAATAAGATACGTTTTAGCAGAAGGCAGGCAACTATATCAATAGAAATTCAGTTTGGGAACTTATAATCACCATAGATTGTCACCCTAGATCACCGAATCTGAACTGAAGTACGGAAATTGCCGAGAGACCGGCTGTTTCAGTTCTTAGCGTTCTGGGTCCAAGTGAAATCGCCATAAAGCCTGCTTTTTCTGCGTTAATAATCTCCTCATCACTCAGGCCGCCCTCGGGACCTACCAGCAGTTCACAGTGTGAGTTCTTAAGTTCAATTGAGGTGAATGACCTGGTCGCTGAAGGTGCTAACAGTAATCTTGAACCCTCACTGTATGGCAGGCGTTGAAAATAGTCAGAAAGTTTCATTGGATTTGCCAGCTCTGGAATTACGCTGCGACCTGATTGTTCGCAAGCGCTTTGAATTACCGATTTCCAGTGCATCATTTTTTTTTCAAACCGTGAACCCTTAATAGAAATGATTGTACGCTGTGAGAATACAGCTTGTATTTTGGTTACGCCCAGTTCGGTTGACTTTTGTAGTGTAAAATCCATTTTTTCAGTCCGTGAAATACACTGTATCAATTCAATATTTAATGATGACTCATTCCTGTTCTCGTTTTGTTCGTTGATCTTGATAAGTGTCGATTTCCCACTTTCAACAATCCTGGATAAGTAATTAAATCCATCACCGTTAAATAAGATCAGATCTTGTCTGGGTTTAAGTCGAAGTGCCTGGCTTGCGTGTCGGCTGGAATTTTTATCAAGTTCAATTGTTGAACCTGGGCGCAGAATTTGTGGTGTAAAAAGCCGGATTTCACGCATGCCCGGTTATCTTTTATTGTTGCTAATTGACAGAAGCCCTTTGCGATGCGCTTCTTCTACCAGCGGCGCATCCTGCCTGCTTGACTGATGTGTCAGTTTGACCATTATATCTACAAATTCCTGTTTTGCTGCTTCATCAGACACATCCTTTTCACCAGGTAACAGAGGTACTGTTGCAAGCTTGCCAAGTCCTGTAAAATGTTCGCTTTCTCTGAAGTGCTCTAATAACTTGGCTGTGTTAATTTCATGAGTGTTATTAGACAAAGCAATGAGTTTTTCGAGTAGTTGTCCACCGACTGTGTTTGTATCAAAGTGATGCTGATTTGCTTTAAACAGTTGAGAGACCTGGGGGTGTTGCAGAACCAGACTTACAACTCTTCTCATCAATACGGAATGGTTGCCAGAGATCCTGTTTTTTGGGGGTGGTTCTTTTTCATGTCTATTGGCTGGCTTTGTATTGTCAGGTCTAACCTGCTTTTTCAGCGCAATACCTATCGAAGACTCAACTTCCTGAATGGTGAGGCTTTTATAGATTCCAATAGGCATAGAGTTTATTAAGGGTTGAGCCAGTTGAGCCAGCTTTGCCTTATCACCGACTTCGTTCAGGTTAAGTGTATTGCTTAAGTGTTGCAGTAAAAAGTCTGTCACAGATTGTGCGTTTTTAACCAGTTCAAGAAATACCTGTTTGCCTTGTTTTGAAATAGTACTGTCTGGATCTTCACCGTCAGCAAGAAAAAGAAAATGAGCATCACGTCCGTCATGCAGCGCCGGTAGTGTAACTTTTAATGCACGCCAGGCGGCATCTCTTCCGGCCCTGTCACCGTCGAAGCAGAAAACAAGTTTAGGGACACTACGAAAAAGCGTTTCGATATGTGAGCTGGTAGTAGCTGTGCCCAGCGTTGCAACTACATTCTGCACGCCGTATTGTGATAATACAATAACATCCATATAGCCCTCGACAATGAGCATTTCACCCATGTCATGTGCGCTTTTTCTGGCCTCATATAGGCCATAGAGTTCTTCACCTTTATGAAACAGACTTGTTTCCGGGGAGTTAAGATATTTGGGTTCACCTTGTTCAAGAATACGTCCGCCGAAGGCGATTACCCGTCCTCGTCGATCAGTAATCGGAAACATGATTCTTTCTCTAAAACGATCATAAGCCCGGCCTTCACTGTTTTTAATTTGCATGCCCAGCTTGAGAAGTTGCTCCTCACTCGCCTGGACTGATTTCTCCAGATTGTTCCAGCCCACAGGTGCATAGCCCAGCTGAAACTTTTTTGCGGTTTCGCCAGATAAGCGGCGCCGTTTCAAATAATCAACTGCTTGCGGAGTCTGTTTTAATTGTTGATAAAAATAATCGGCACACCGTTGCATGATTTCATACATTGGTTTACGACTGTTCTGCAGATTTGTATTGCTCTGGTCTCGTGGGACTTCAAGTCCGATTGATTCGGCGAGCTGTTCAATAGCATCAACGAAATGCAGTTGCTCATAATTCATAATGAAGCTAATGGCTGTGCCGTTTGCATGGCAACCAAAGCAATGATAAAACTGTTTGACTTGACTAACAGTGAACGAGGGGGTCTTTTCGTTGTGAAACGGACAACAGGCTGAATAATTGCTTCCTGATTTTTTTAAGGGGACGCGAGGCTGGATCACATCAATAATATCGATACGACTGAGAAGCTCGTCTATAAAATCTTGTGGAATCAAACCCGCCATAATGGCATTAAATATACCATGCCTTCCAGGTCTATTGGGGAGCGTTTATGCTGCTTCTTTGCGTAGGAAAAACCGTAGTACTCCAACAACGTAGTATTGATGGAGTACTAGATAGCAGGTGAGGTGGGTATAACCTTTTATGATCTGGTCTTTAACGAATCATGAATACGCTTGATTTGTCGAATCCATGGATTTTTGGTTCTGACTTCTGAGGGTAATTCCTTGATTGCCTTTTGTGCGTCTTCTATGTCGGAATAAAGTCCATGAATCAGCGCGTACCATATCTCATCTGCACGATTAAATGAAAAAATTGAGGTGGGTCCAGGTAATTTTATGTCCCCTAGAAATCGTTCGACTTCTTTTTTGCTACTGGAGGCGATCATTTGTACTGTAAAACGCTCAGGGTTTTGTAACAGTACCCAATTGTTTGATTCCAGTTGTTTTGTGTTGTTTGGTTTTTTATCGTTTTCTATTTTGGTTTTTTCTGGTTTAGGTGTTTTTTTTGTGTCTACGGAAATCGAGCTGGATTCTCTAACCGTTGGATTGGGTACCGAATCCGACTTTTCGATGCGGGTAACCACAGGCTGAGGTTTTTCAGTTTTTGATACTGATTTCGTAGGGTTCTTCTTTGCGATTGATTCAGACTTTGGTGCTGGCTCAGGTTTAACAATTTCTTCCTGCTTTGTTAATATCGGCGCTGCTGGGATACTTTGCTGGGCCGATTGGGATGCCTCATCGCTTTGTTTGTTATTCAACCGTTTGGCTTCTGATAACAAAACCAGTCGTGGGGGTTGAGAAAACGCTGTGTTTACTTGTAGTGCCTCTGTAGTAATAGTTGTCGCTGGTGCATCCTGAGAGGTTTCGTTTTTTTCCATAAACAATAAGCCCGAGATCACAACCAACGTGAGAGCGACAGCCCCTAAAATATAATTGTTCATCGCCCATCCGGAGGGAGTGCTTGTTGCATCGTCATTGGTTAACGCTTTTTTTAAGAATCTGTTGAGGGTAATAGCCGTTTCGATATTCGTTGCTCCAGGTACGCCGGATGATTTTTGGAAAATAGTTGCGAGTTGTTTTGAATCAAGGGGAAGGTGTTCGAAATAACCTGCTTGATGAAACCGATAGGATAAATAGTCTTTAGTACCTGCCAAATCGAGTCGTGGCAAGGTGAGCAGAGTATGTTCAAGCTTGGCATCTATTGGGATGAGCTGCGGGACCTTCTTTTCAAATTCATCATTTGCAGCCAAGGCAATATGAAAGGATTGCAATGGGCCATCATCCTTCATATAAAGCATACCCGATACAAGTTTATACAGCTCTGCAGGCGGCACCCGATGTGCGTCATCAACAAGAATGACGGCCTGTAGGGCTTGATCCTGCAACGATTGCAATTGTCTTGCTAACTGATCAAGGCATTCTTGCAAATCATCAGGTGCGGGATTTTGGAATGCTTCAAGCATGCCCGCAAATACATTGTAGGCACTAAAATGTTCATTGCCCTCTACAATAAAGTACTGAACAGACTCATTGGTTCTTGCAATGAGTAGTGACAGTAATGCGGTTTTTCCCGCGCCTTTTACACCCGTAATAATGGGTAATAACTGCGTGTTGTCGAAAGCGGCATGCACTTGTTTGATAAGCGCGAGGATTGTATCGTCAACATAATAGTTGAAATGCTTCGAGCTGGCATCAAATGGCTGCTGTGGGATTGCCAGCGTTGACATTGTTTCATCTGAGAGCAGATGAGTTTCAGCCGTTTCGTTATCGCGCATATAAATTTGCTCTTGATCCAGTCGGCACAGGCATTATCTATTTATAGATCATGTTTTTGATAGAAGCGAAAAAACTTGTATTGTGCAGATTTTATGCTTATCTATAAATTTAGTTGTTGTTAAAGAACAGATTATAGAGGGATCTGACAACCTTATTGAATAAAACAGATAACCCTATCAGAATCAGGATCTTAACCTTTACTCCCGAAATTGTGTAAATATCCCCTGTATAATACGTTCATTTATAAATTACTCTGGGCCTGTGCATGCTGCTTATATAGAATTAACGCGTCAATTTGAATGTGCTGATGGATTCACGCAGCATCTGTTCTGAGAAAGCATTGCTCAATATAGTATGACCAATGCCCTTGAACAAAACCAGATTAAGTGTGTGATCACGAACTTTCTTGTCCTGCGCCATTAAGTCGATGAATTGTTGTTCCTGCATTTGCTTCGGAGGCGCTGTTGGCAATCCGGCAAGCTCGATAATGTCTACACAGGCATCTTTATCTTGTTTGTTAATCCATCCCAATCGTTCAGAGAGTTCAGCAGCCATACACATGCCAGCGGCAATGGCCTCACCATGCAACCAATTACCATAGCCCATACCTGTTTCGATAGCATGACCAAAAGTGTGGCCGAGGTTTAATAAAGCGCGTTGGCCTTTTTCCCGTTCATCTGCCGCGACCACTTCAGCCTTAATCTGGCATGACCGTTCAATGGCATAGGTAAGTGCAGATTCATCACGCGCAAGTACAGCGTGCATGTTCTTCTTTAGCCACTGATAAAAGGGTTTGTCAATTAACAGCCCATACTTGATAACTTCTGCAATACCTGCTTTGACTTCTCGCTCATCAAGAGACTTTAGCGTATCAATGTCTGCTATCACGGCACGAGGTTGATGAAAGGCGCCAATCATATTTTTGCCCAGAGGGTGGTTGATACCTGTTTTTCCGCCTACCGATGAATCAACTTGTGAAAGCAGGGTCGTGGGCACTTGAATAAAATTCACACCGCGTTGATAACTCGCAGCCGCAAACCCTGCCATGTCACCTATCACGCCGCCACCAAGGGCGATCAGTGTGCAGGTGCGATCAAATCTTAGTTTTAACAGTTTATCGTAAATACGTTCCAAAACAGCCAGGGTTTTATATTTTTCGCCATCTGGAAGAACGATGACTTCAGTGCTAAAACCATTAAGTGTATTTTCCAGCCGTTCAAGATAAAGCGGCGCTACCGTTTCATTGCTAACGATTAGAACATTTTTCCCGATAATTGCCTGAGTGAACAGCTCACGTTGTCCCAACAAATCGCTTCCAATATATATTGGATAGCTGCGCTTGCCTAAGTTAATTTTTACTTGTGTCATTGATTTTTCATAAATTTGGTGATTTTTTCTATTACATAGCGCATATTACGACCGTTGGAATTAACGGTAAGATCAGCGAGTGAATCGTAAATAGGGCCGCGTTCAAGCATGAGTGCTTCCAGCATTTTTTTTGGATTTTCGGTTTGTAGTAGAGGGCGTGTTTTATCATGGCTGATACGTGAGAATTGTTCCTTGAGGTCAATCTTGAGATAAACCACTATTCCTCGTTTTGAGAGCAGATTGCGATTTTCTTTCCGTAATATTGACCCACCTCCAGTAGCGAGTATGATCGGTGAGCGTTTGCTAAGGCCTTCCAGTATTTTCGCTTCCCGTTTGCGAAACCCTGCCTCACCTTCATATTCGAATATGGTAGCGATGCTCACACCGCAGTTGGATTCAATTTCTCTATCGCTATCATAAAAATCGATGTTTAATTTTCGTGCAAGACTACGCCCTACAGTGGTTTTCCCGGCGCCCATAGGGCCAATCAAAAATATATTCTCCAATCGATTCATAGATAGGTTAACTCTAAACCAGAATGATCAGAATAGACAACAAAAAAAAGCCAGACTCAGTGTCTGGCTTTAGAGAGAAGTACATTGTTCCGTTTATTCCATTATAGAATTTCCGGTCAATGTACGGTGCCGTGCTGCTTTAATAACTGATAGATGTATTATCTTTTACAATCTTCGGAGTGACAAAGATTAATAGCTCTGATTTATTATCATCCTTAACAGTATGTTTGAATAGTCTGCCAAGGAACGGAAGGTCGCCAAAAAATGGTACCTTTGTGGTCTGGTCCAGGATTTCCTGTTCGTAGACACCACCAAGCACCACTGTTTCACCATTATCTACCAGTACCTGTGTACTCACTTCCCGCGTGTCAATGCTGGGGATTCGGAAATTACCTTCACCGAAAATTTCACCAACGGTATCTTTGTTTACGGTCAGATCCATAATAATGCGATCATCCGGGGTGATATGTGGTGTAACTTTTAGACCCAGCACGGCTTTACGAAAAGATACTGAGGTTGCGCCACTCGAAGAAGCTTCCAGGTACGGAATTTCCACTCCTTGCTCAATATAAGCTTCATGTTGGTTGGCAGTGATAATTCTTGGACTCGAAATTACCTCTCCAGTTCCCTCAGCCTGCATGGCCGATAATTCAAGCTCAAGTAGCGTACCAAAGGGTAGCTTTGCAAGTGCAATTCCGAGTGAACCCGCAACGTTTGCAGCAGGCAGGTTTACGTTGAATCGTTCATCGCCGAGTGACTCGTTATCGATCAAATGATCAACACCTGTGCTATTGCCTGAGAGAGCAAATCCTTCTCCATCGCCGCCAGTAGTATCACGGTTGACACCCATTCGAAAGCCGAGTTCTTTATTGAAATCGTCAGTGGCGATTACGATACGAGATTCGATCAGTACCTGGCGAACAGGTATGTCCAGTCGACTAATCATCGCACGGACATGATCCAGTTTTTCATTGCTGTCAGTGATCAGAAGCGTATTAGTACGCTCATCAACGGTGACATTTCCACGCTCGGATAGAACACCGCCATCGGTTGATTTCAATAAATCAGCAAATTCTGTTGCATTTGCGTAGTTAACTTGGAAGAATTCAGTACTCAGAGGGGCCAGCTCAACTTTTTGTTGCTCCGCTTCAAGTTCAATTCGTTCGCGTTGGGCAATTTCTTCGGCGGGCGCCACCATAATGACGTTTCCAGCCTGACGCTTACCAAGATTCTTGCTCTTGAGAATTATTTCCAGCGCCTGGTCCCAGGGTACGTTCTTAAGCCGAAGGGTTAATTTGCCATCGACATTATCACTGACGACAATATTGAGTTCGGTAAAGTCAGCAAGTAATTGTAGTACTGAGCGAACCTCTATGTCCTGAAAGTTTAATGATAGACGCTCACCTGTGTAGCCAAATCTCTTCTTGCGTGCTGCTTCAATTTCATCTTTTGGTCTGGGTTTGAGTTCAAGGGTGAACTGGTTGTCTGATTGATAGGCAAGTTGCTCAAAATCATCATTTGCCGGTTGAATTACAACCCTCGTACCAGAGTTTGTGGATCGTGTATCTATAAATTGGACAGGTGTTCCGAAGTCAGTAACGTCCAATCGTTTAAGGAGATCTTCGCTTATTCGGGCACCTTCGAAGTTGATGACTATTCGGCCACCTTCTTCCTTAAGATCCATAGGGATGCCAGGCTTGGAGAGTTTGAACATAACCCGACCTTCGCCTTTAGGGCCGCGACGAAAATCGACACTGATGATCTCGCGATCATTTTCGAAAATCTTGGTTCCTTTGGCCATGGTCTCAACTGAATTTGATGCAGCTGAGCTAATTGAACTGTTTGTGCCCGGATCAAGGGTTACCAATACTGAGTCACCATTCACTTCTGTGCGATAGGAAACCATGGAAGCGAGATTGATGACGACACGTGTTCTACCACCTGCTTCAACGGCGGTAACGCTGCGGACAAGCCCGGTACCAATGGGAATTGTTTTCTCGGCAAGGCCGAGTTTTGTGCCAGGAAAGTCCAGTGCTATTCTTGCGGGATTGTCTATAGTAAATGCACGAGGCAAGGTTGCGCCACCGACTATCTTTAAGGCCAACTGTTGTTGGCTTCCTGGTAGAGTGGCATGACTGATTTCCTGAAGTGTGCTGGTGTCAGCAAAAACATGACCTGGGGATGACATGCTGATAATAAATGCTATCGCAAGCACTGCACTTAATACAGGCATGCTTTTTCTTCGGATTATTATGTCAGCTTTGCGCTTTGAGAAAACGCGACCTGTTTTATTCACTTGCGTCTCCATAATTTCTATTCTTCTCTCATTGCTAGCTTGGCGTTTCGATTTACCCAGCCACTTAAGCCATCGGGAACAAGTTCTAAAATATCGATCGATGCTTCGCCGACGTTTTTGATCTTGCCGTTATTCTGGCCCGCGTAATTGCCAGGTTGTATTCTGTGAATAGTACCGTTTGGGTCCTTAACAAGGCCCCAAGTCTGCTCCTTCTGTTGCAATAATCCGACCATCTTCAAAGAATCCAATGGAAACAGTTCTAATGGTTCTTTACGACGGCCTTGCTCCGGGCGAGGGCCATTATATTCTGCCGAAACTACAGCGGATGACATTTGATCGGTTTGTGCTTTGAACGGATCGCGTAATTGATCCGGTGCATAAACAAAATTCTCATACGGAGGAAATTCCGGTAGAGCGTCAACCTTCCCCTGATGCTTTAATTTTGTTTGCTGTACATATGCATTCAAATCGCCCATGCCTTCACTGCAGCCGGTAATGCCAATTGCGCTGGCGATGAAAAGAGTCATAATTGTAGTATTGTTTTTCATCTTCTTGTTGACCTGATGTCTTAATTTGGGAGCGGTGTGAATTTTATTCATCTTCAATATAGCGGTAGGTGGTTGCTACTAAATCCATTGTCAGATCTTTGGGATCATTTAAAGCTGAATTAGCCTGATTGCCAGCTTTTGATTTTTCGATAGATATATTTCCCAAGGTTACAATTCGAGGAAGGGCTGATAAACCACTAACGAAACTGCCAAATTCATGATAATTACCTGTAACACTGATTTTTATTGGATATTCGGCATAAAATTCCCGTAAAATCTCGTGTTCTGGCTTGAAATACTGAACGTCGAGGCCACTGGCAACACTGGTTTGTGAAAGATCTACCAACAAACTTTCAATGTCTGTCTTATTGGGTAGTTGTCGCAACATAACATTAAATGTTTTCTTCATTTGTCCAAGTTGTTCGATATATGCTTCGCGGTTGGCAGCCTTGGATTGCTCAGAGTCAAATTTTGTACGAAGCTGCATCTCCTTTGCATGGGCTACTTTTAGTTCATCGTTCTTGGGTTGTATATAGAACCATGCTCCGAGGCCCACTACTGCAAGTGCGACAATACTGATTACAAAGCCTTTGACAGCTGGAGGTGCGACACCAATTCTTTGCAGATCATTGACATCCAGAGTTTGAAGGTCTTCTGCTATCTGCTTAAGATCCATTGCTCAAATCCTCTTCATTGGTGTTTGGCGATTCCTGGGCGATACTCAGCTTGAAGTTACTGATGCCACTTTTTTTATTAGCTTCAATAATCTCAAGGGCGGGGTTTGTAAACCAATCAGATTGATTGAGTTTTCTCATTAATGCAGAGACCCGGGCATTTGACTCTGCCTGACCTTCAAGAACAATTTGGCCGCCGCTTTGTTTCATTGATGTAAAAAAAACACCATTAGGGAGACGGTTTGCCAACTCGTGGAAAATATGCACCAGCTGAGGACGCTGTGATTGCAAGGTCTGTACTATATCCATTCGAGCCAGTAGATTGGCCTTTGTACTTTCCAATTCTTTTATTTCATTTAACTCTCGTTGCAGGGCTTGAATTTCATTGTCAAGGTAATCATTCCGAGATTGTTGAAAATCTATCTTTGCTTGAATGAACTGCATTCCGGAAAATACAATTGCGCACGATATTACAACTCCGCCCAATAGCATGACAAAAAATTCATTCTGTTTTTGTTTGCGATAGGCTTCACGCCACGGGAGCAGATTAATTCTTGTCATTAGTCAAAACCTCTTAAGGCCAATCCGCAAGCAATCATCATTGCGGGGCCATCATTGATTAACCTTTTCTGGTCTATATTTGAGGAACATTCAATATTCTTAAATGGATTGGCTACCACCGTTGGCGTCCCTATGCCTTGCTCAATTAGCGCAGCAATACCGGGAATTGTTGCACTTCCACCTGCAAGAATAATCTGATCTACATAATCGTTTTTATCGCCGGAGAAGAAAAATTGCAGATATCGGTTCACTTGTTGAATTACGAGTTGTTTAAACGGCTCTAATACTTCAGGCTCATAGTTTTCTGGTAGACCACCTGTGCGTTTTACACGACCCGCATCCTCATAGGATAAGCCATAGCGGCGCATAATTTCTTCGGTGAGTTGTTTTCCGCCGAACGGTTGTTCCCGGGTATAAATAATTTTTTTATCACGCAAAACCGTCAGACTTGTCATCGTAGCGCCAATGTCAATTATGGCCACAGTTTTGTCTTCGCCAGCATCAATTATCTGATGTTCCAGCAAGCCGATTGCTGTTTCCATGGTATAAGGTTCAACATCAACGACCTCAACCGTAAGCCCGCCAATCTCAGCAGCAGCTGTGCGATCCTCAACATTTTCACTTCGTGAGGCTGCTAAAAGGACATCCACGAGGTCGGGGTCTTCAGCATTTTCTCCCAAGACTTGAAAGTCGAGATTTATTTCTTCAAGCGGGTAAGGTATATATTGATCTGATTCAAGATGAATTTGCGCCTCCATCTCATGATCACGTAAATTGGAAGGCATGGTTACTATCTTGGTGATTACCATGGCGCTGGGTACGGCTACTGCGGCGGATTTTGTTCGAGTGTCCGCTCGTTTCATTGCACGGCGAATTGCTTCACCAACAACTTCGACATCCTGAAGTGTTTTCTCACTGACCGTATTGGCTGGTAGTGGCTCCACAACATAGCTGATAACTTTATAGCCTTTTTTGCTTGTGCTTAGCTCAAGCAGTTTTACTGAAGTTGAACTGATGTCCAGGCCGATGTGCCCTGTTTTTTTGGAAGTAAAATTGAGTGTCATGTCACAATTAGCGCCCGTATTGTTGTCAAGCCTTAAACAAAATGGGTTTTCCATCACGGAAAATTATCGACTGGAATATTATCGATCCCATAAGGTCATTCGAATTCTCACTGCTTTGTCAATCAATAATTGGGCCAAGTGTAAATTATGAAAGCGTTAGGGACAGGCAGATTTATATTCACTGTGCTATACACAAGTTATAATAACTCTCTGAGTGCGTGATCGGAATATAGGTTTCAGGCATCAGCGCTGTCACTCGCCGTTGATTTATTGAAATATGAATTTCATCGGTTTGCTTGTGTGTTTTATTTAAATCTCTGTAGATTCAAAGGCTTGTTTGTATGCGATTATGGAAGTCAGTGATCTGGGAAGTTACATAAATTGATAATAATGTGTCAGTGCTACGGTTTTTATTGGTTGATGACTAAATCACCGTCTGGCGTTATCTGAACACTTGGAATATTTTTATGACTGTAAAGAAGTCAATTTGGCGTCGCCTTCTCAAATGGGGTTTTGTGTTGAGTGCCCTCGGCATTGTATTTGTTGGCGCTGCATTGATTGTTGTCTATTTTAAGCTTTCCCCGAAATTACCTTCTATTGAATCGTTGAATCATGTGCAATTTCAAGTCCCCCTAAGAATCTATACAACTGACGGACAATTGATCTCGGAGTTTGGCGAGAAACGGCGTGAGCCAGTGAAATTGAGGCAAATTTCGAACCTGCTGATTCAATCGTTTTTAGCCGCTGAAGATGATCGTTTTTATACGCATCCGGGAGTTGATTATCATGGACTGATACGGGCGTTTGTTCATTTAATCCGTACGGGTCAAAGAGGTCAGGGTGGTAGTACGATCACCATGCAATTGGCAAGAAATTTCTTCCTGACGAATAAAAAAACCTACGAAAGAAAATTCAATGAGATCATGCTTGCGCTGAGAATCGAATCAGAATTGAGTAAAGATGAAATACTGGAGCTGTATTTAAATAAGATCTATCTCGGTAATCGTGCCTACGGTGTTGCTGCCGCTTCACGTATTTACTACGGCAAGGATGTTCTGGACTTGACGTTGGCAGAAGCGGCCATGATCGCTGGTTTGCCCAAAGCACCTTCGAGGTATAACCCTATAGTCAACCCGGAGCGCGCATTGATCCGGCGTAACTACGTTTTGAGACGTATGGATGAGTTGGGCTATATCAGTACCGAGCAGTATCAGCAGACTGTGGGATTACCCGTTACGGCAGAACTTCACTATGTCCGCCCACAAGTGGAGGCTGGTTATATTGCTGAGATGGTTCGTGCCCGTTTGCACGGACTCTATGGTAGCCGCATTTATACAGCCGGATTAAAAGTCTATACAACAGTCCTGGCAAAGAATCAGATTGCCGCTAATAATGCATTGCGCAAAGCCCTGGTTAATTATGAAAAACGCCATGGATTTACCCTGCCAATTGGCAGGATAGAGATGGAGGGTGCTATAGATTCTTCTGCTCGGGAGCAATGGCAGCTTGAATTATCCCAATTTCCCGAATACGGCGGTTTGAAGGCAGCTGTAATTACAGAAATAGACGATTCGGTGGCCAATGTAATGATCTCTAATGGATCTGAAGCAGCGCTTAAGTTGGCAGATTCCATATGGGCCAGGGAACGTGTGGGGAAAGATAAACTGGGTCCAAAAATAAAGAAATTGACAGATATTTTAAGTAAGGGCGATGTGGTTTACGTAGAGTCCACCGTTGATGATACTGTCGTCACGCTATCACAGATGCCTCAGGTGGAAGGAGCACTTGTTTCGGTACAACCTGATAGCGGAGCCATTCTGGCACTGGTAGGTGGTTTCGATTTTTACAAGAGTAAATTTAATCGGGCTGTTCAGGCACGGCGCCAGCCGGGGTCAAACTTTAAGCCGTTTATTTATTCAACCGCATTAAAGTACGGTGATACAGCCGCTACTATCTATAATGATGCCCCTGTTGTATTCCACGATTCTGCATTAGAGGCAGAATGGCGACCCGAAAACTACAGTGGTCGCTTTTATGGGCCGACCCGATTGCGTGAAGCATTGGTTAAGTCGAGAAATCTGGTCTCAATTCGTGTTTTGCGCGGACTCGGCTTAAGGCGTGCGCTTGATTATGTGGAACGATTTGGTTTTGAAATTGATAAATTACCACCTGACCTTTCACTGGCGCTGGGTAGTGGTTCTGTTACACCGCTACAGTTAGTGAACGCCTATGCGGTTTTTGCAAATGGCGGGTTTCTTACATCACCACATTTTATTTCACGTGTGCTCGATGGAGGCGGGCAAATTTTGTTTATTGCGCCAGAAGTTGTGCTGTGCGATGAAAATTGCGCAGAAGAAGCAGACAATCCTCCCGTACTTGACCTTGGTGTAGTGGATGGAGGGCAAGCAGTCGATTTATTTAATGCCATAGCTGATACTACTCAGACACTCGAATCTGATCCCCTGGAGAAGACAGTCGAGGACAATCTACAACCTATGGACATTGGTAACTACCAAGTCTCACGAGTTATCGATGAACGCAATGCATTTATAATGGCGAGTATTCTCAGGGAGGTGATAACCAGAGGAACAGGGAAAAAGGCCAGAGTGCTTAAACGCCAGGATCTGGCAGGTAAAACAGGCACTACCAATGATCAGCATGATGCCTGGTTTTCGGGTTTTAACAGTCAGGTTGCGACTTCAGTTTGGGTCGGGTTTGATGAGTTAGAGCCATTGGGAGTCAAAGAAACGGGCGGTAAGGCAGCTCTACCTATGTGGATTGACTACATGGCGGAAGCACTTAAGAATGTACCCGAAGATGAAACGATTCAACCATCGAAGTTGGTGATGGTTAGAATTGATAAAAAAACAGGTCAATTAAGTAAAGGAAGAAATTCACACAGTATGCTGGAAATCTTTAGGCGAGAGCATGCGCCCACGCATATTATTAATTCATCTTCGTCAAACAAAAGTAAAAAAACACAAGCAAGGGTCCCGGTCAGAACCCCAAATGTGGAGCCTGCAGAGCAATTGTTTTAGACCGCTTCGGACACCCTGTTATATTTCTTTCCATATGTCATGATCAGGGCGATGTCTCTGTTTTCCTTAATACCTGATTTATTCTATTTCAAGCGGTTTTGTGAAATTTTGGGCTAAGTACTCTAACCGCATCTACCATTGCACCCAGGTTATCGGGGTTCACATGTTGGTGGATGCCATGGCCGAGATTAAATACATGTCCAGGTCCATGACCATAACTGGACAGCACTTTTTCAACTTCTACTTTAATGGTTTCCGGGCTTGCATATAATACACAGGGATCGAGATTCCCTTGCAGGGCCACACGATCTTTGGTCAATACTCTTGCATCTGCCAAATCAGTTGTCCAATCAACACCGACGGCATCGCAGCCGGATTGCGAGATCTTATCCAGCCACTGCCCACCATTTTTTGTAAATATAACTATTGGTACATGTCTGTTCTCTTGCGTTCTCGTCACTCCTTGCAAAATTCTTTGCATGTACTGCAAAGAAAAATCGATGTAATTCGACGGTGATAATGCTCCGCCCCATGTATCAAAAATCATAAGAGCCTGAGCACCTGCAGCTACCTGAGCGCTTAGATAGTTAATAACAACGGCGGTGGTTTTTTCAAGCAGTTTATGCATTGTATTGGGCTGATCAAACAACATGCCTTTAACACAGGCATAGTCTTTACTTCCCCCCCCTTCAACCATATAGGTTGCCAATGTCCAGGGACTGCCGGTAAACCCTATCAGTGGTACCTGACCATTGAGTTCTCTACGAATTGTGCGCACCGTATCCATGACGTAGCGAAGCTCATCTTCAGGATCTGGATTGGGCAGTTGCTCAACTTGTTGCATAGAACGTACAGGTGTTTTGAATTTTGGACCTTCACCGGACTCAAAGTAAAGCCCAAGCCCCATCGCATCGGGTACGGTGAGGATATCGGAGAATAATATAGCAGCATCGAGGGGAAATCGTCTTAAGGGTTGTAGTGTAACCTCACAGGCCAGATCTGGGGTTGAACACAATGTAAGAAAATCTCCGGCTTTTGCGCGTGTCGCCAGATATTCCGGTAAATAGCGACCAGCTTGCCGCATAACCCATACTGGAGTGCGCTCTACAGGTTCCCGCATTAACGCTTTTAAGAAAATATCATTCTGAAGCTCACTCATTGAGATACCTTGGCTATTTGATAGGGATGGATAGTATTGATTACTTGAATTCTATGAGTGTTGGTACAATAGAGGTTAACTCATGATTTTTAATAGCAGTCTTCAATTTCCCGATGAACACTGAAGAGCGATATTTTTAGATTCGCTAACAGCACATCCAATTACCACAATAAAACTCAAAATTACAGGTTCCCGAGAATTGCTTGTCACCCAGATACCTGCAAATACTGGCGAGTAAGTTAACAGGCATCTACTCTGCCAAGAGTAAAGTTCTCACACGTGCGCTGATTTCTGCCATATCCGCCCGACCTTGGGCTTTGGGTTTTATCAGGTTCATCACTTTACCCATATCTTTCACGCTGCCCGCATTAGCTTCATTGATTGCAAATTCTACGAGGCTATTGATTTCATCTTCAGTGAGTGCAGAGGGGAGATATTCTTGAATAATCGTCAGTTCAGCTTTTTCGATGTCACTTAGATCATCTCGACCTGCTTTATCAAACTGGGTTATCGATTCCCGGCGCTGTTTTGACATTTTGTCAAGTACTACAATAACCTGGGTATCGTTGAGTACAATGCGCTCATCTATTTCACGTTGTTTGATGGCAGCGCTGACCATACGCAATGTAGCCAAGCGTACTTTTTCCCCAGACCTAAGGGCAGATTTACTGTCTTCAACAATGCGTAATTTCAGGTCACTCATGATTTTCTCAGCAGGCGCTATGCACAACTATAGCTCCTTGGATACCCCCAAAGCCCCCGCGTTTACAGATGAAGCATTAATCTTGAAGGTTTAATAAAGTCGAACCCGACGAGCAGATTCTTTGGATACTTTCTTTTGATGTCTTTTTACAGCTGCCGCCGCTTTTCGTTTTCTCTCAGCGGTAGGTTTTTCGTAAAATTCACGCCGCCGGGTTTCGGTAAGAACCCCCGCCTTTTCACAAGAACGCTTAAATCGACGTAAAGCCATTTCAAATGGCTCATTTTCTTTGACTCGTACAGATGGCATGCAAGCTTCCTTTAGCTTTCAGAAAAATAATAAATAATTGAAAAAACCGGGCAAGTATAACGCGTGTATAATGCGATGCAAAACTATTTCAACAAAATAGTCTTTAAATTTTCCCAATTTCCCAATTTCCCAGTCAGAGGGCAGAATGCAGGTTATAGGTTTTGAATCGTCTTGTGATGAAACAGGTATCGCAATAGTTGATTCTAAACAAGGTCTGTTAGCGCATGCCTTGCATAGTCAGATCTCAATTCACAATGAATATGGCGGTGTAGTACCGGAGCTGGCATCGCGTGACCATGTGCGTAAGCTGACACCGCTTTTCCGCGAGGTATTATCACGGGCGGGCGTGTCTATCACTCAAATCGATGGCGTTGCCTATACCGCTGGGCCGGGTTTGACGGGGGCGTTACTGGTTGGCGCTTGCGCTGCAAAATCATTGGCTTGGGCACGTGACTTACCTGCGATTGCTGTGCATCATATGGAAGGACATTTATTGGCACCAATGCTTGAAGTTGATCAGCCAGCGTTTCCTTTTGTGTGTTTATTAGTCTCGGGTGGTCACACTATGTTGATCCGGGTCGAAGAAGTCGGGTCCTACAAATTATTGGGAGAAACGCTGGACGATGCAGCGGGAGAGGCGTTCGATAAAACAGCGAAAATGCTGGGCTTAGGATATCCGGGTGGACCATTGCTGGCGCAGTTGGCTAAAAAAGGTAACGCTAAAAGGTTTCACTTCTCACGGCCAATGGTAAATAGACCGGGACTCGATTTTTCATTTAGTGGTTTGAAAACAGCGTCAATAACTTGTTATCGACAGCATATGGAAGATGACTTGGCAAAAGCTGATATCGCTGCAGCTTTTCAAGATGCCGTTATTGATACCTTGCGAATCAAATGTACTCGGGCACTAAAACAAGAAAAAATCAATCGATTGGTAGTCGCTGGAGGTGTTGGCGCCAATCAGTCACTCAGGCAAACATTTTCTGAATATTTCTCAACAATGGATACTGATGTATTTTATCCCAGAAGTGAATTTTGTACAGATAACGGTGCAATGATAGCCTTGGCTGGTTGCTTACGGCTACAGGCGGGACAGGAGGATGAAGGAGAATTTTTTGTTAAACCGCGTTGGGATATGGCCAGCCTTACGCCGCTTACCGATAGTTGACAATCAGTTTCTCTGGCATTTACCGTGGGTAAATCTTGGCGGTGAAGAAGGCAGCTTTAGCCGCTTGTAGCAAGAGTCAGTGCTACTTTTTGTTAATATTGGGTTCTATACCCCTGATCAGGCGCTGTATATTATCTTTATGTCGCCAGAATAGAACAAGAGTGATAACTAACATGGCAATTACATAATCGCTTTGATTGGTTGCAAGCCAAAGAAAAAAAGGTGCAAAAACAAAGGCAAGCAGAGCCGCCATTGATGATATTTTAAATGTAAAGCTCACCGCCAACCATGTTGCAGATACGAGCAATCCAGCTATTAAAGAAAGGCCGAAAGTTGCTCCTATGGCCGTTGCGACACCCTTACCGCCCTTGAAATCAAAAAATAGCGGAAACAGATGGCCGAAAAATGCGGCAACCGCTGTTAAGGCAACAATGACAGGACTTGCCGATAGTGTCTGGGCGATTAAAGTTGGTAGTAAGCCCTTTATCATGTCCCCAACGAGTGTAATTGCAGCGGCTTTTTTGCCTCCAAGTCTAAGCACATTTGTCGCGCCTGGATTATTTGAGCCACTGGTACGTGGGTCGGGCAAATGCATTAATTTACACGTGATAATAGCAGTGGAAACGGAGCCGAATAGATAGGCGATCACAGGCAGAAGATAGAGAGACATATGTGTGTACAGTAATTAAAGTTGTCGTATTTTAACGAATGTTTAGAATAATTTCTAAACTGTTACCAAGCTGTTCTTTTGATGATTGAAGAAAGCTTATTGCCCGATTCAGTTGCGGTAAGACGTGCGGCTGACAAAGCTGCTGAAACTTATGTCAATGCGGCGGTGGTTGGTTTGGAGATAGGTAACCGGATGCACAGCCGATTAGATTATATGGCAATCATGCCTTCTGTTGTGTTGGATTTAGGTTGTGGTGCTGCCACATCCCTTTCAATTCTTCAAAAACGGTATAAAAGATCATTGATCTTGGGTGCAGACTTTTCGCATTCGATGCTAATGCAGCGTCGAAACAAACGTACTCTGTTCAGAAAACCAAAATTGATTCAGTTGGATGCGACCGCCATAGCGTTGCAAAATGAGAGCTGTGATTTAGTGGTGTCTAATTTGATGTTGCCCTTGTGTGCAAATCCGCTACACGTATTCAAAGAGGTGAACCGGGTACTGAAACCGGAAGGGGCCTTTTTATTTACCAGTCTCGGACCTGACTCAATGAGAAGTCTGATTGATGTCTTGACGGCTGCTGATCCGGGCAATCCAAGGATAGCTTTTCGTGATATGCATGATCTGGGTGATTTGATGGTGCAGGCTGGAATGACACAGCCAGTGCTTGATGCGGAATACTTGCGTATTGATTATTCATCAGCCCGGAATATGCTGCAAGAGTTGCGACATTGTGGTGCAACCAATGTGGCATTGGGTCGTAGTAAGGGTCTGATGACACCAACAATTTATCAAAGGATCGAATCGTTGTGCGCGGGTATGGCGAATGTTGGTTTCGAGCTGGAAGTGATTCAGGGTCATGTATGGAAAAGACATGCAGGAAGTGGCATTGAAATGATGCCGGATTCTTTACTAAAAAAATTTATTCCTATTAACTTAGAGAGATCGAAATAGAGGCTTCAGATAATAATTGGATTGTGTTTTTTAAATTTGATTGGCTATACTTGTGTGACTCGTTTCTGGGTGAAGCTTGAACAACTTAAAGATTGGCAAAGATGAATTAGGCGTATCGTTAAATAGCGTTAACAACTGATGCCTGAATCGTGCCTGTAATTTGGAGAATTGAGGGCTGCTAATTGGTTTTGCTGCGATGCAGCTAAGTCACAGGATAAGGTAAAATTTGGTGGGTTATTAAATCTACCCCAAAATACTTGGCTATGTATCCGGTTTTCCCCTTGAGAGTGGTATGATGATTCTGTACGATTGTCAAACTTTGAAAACCGGCAATTGATTGAGTGCAGATCATGATAAGCGCTGGCATGAACAATTTTGCGACTTGGCATGATCCGAACTGAGGTAAATAGAGAAAAAGCCTATTTTCGTGTTGTTATAATGGGTAATCGATCAATGGGTTGGCGAGAAAATTTGCTATTGCTGGCAGCTATTGGTGTTGTAAGCATTGGATTGACAACCGGGTTGGCCGTAATGGGCTACTGGGCCGCATTGCCTTTCGCTGGTTTAGAACTGTTGGCTGTGGCTGTGTCTCTGTACAAAACGCTTGAGCGTCTGGAACAACAAGAAGTGATCACTATTACAAAAGAATCGATCACTGTGGAGTGGGGAAGAAAACATCCTGATCGATCGGTTTGTGCTCCCAGACCTTGGAGCAGACTCAGGTATTGTCAGTTTACTAATCCATTTGAAGTTGGTTTGTTATCTTTGTTAGTACACAACAAAAGTTATAAATTGGGGGCAGCTCTGGGAAAAGAAGAAAAGCACCAATTGTATTTCGAGCTAAAGCAATATTTTGATAAGACCACAATTTGCTCAGATTGTTCACATTAGAGCATCCCTCAATGGACTGAGAAAGAGTGTACTTCACACCTCTTAATCCATGTGATATTCAAATTTTGCGTACAAAGATACTACTTTTGCATCATCTTAATATTGTTGGAGAAAATTAAGTTATGAAGTCGAGACTTGTCAGCGCGATCTCTGTGCCTGGTGCTTTCCTCTTCGTACTTCCAAGCCGCCTTTGGGCTGATTGGGATACGTTGAATATGCCTGAAGGAGTCACAAAAATCAGCAAGGATGTTTACGACATACACATGATGATATTTTGGGTGTGTTGTGTAATTGGTGTGCTTGTATTTGGAGTTATGTTTTATTCGATCTGGCGTCACCGAAAATCAAAAGGTGCTAACGCCGCCAGTTTTCATGAAAGTACCCTTGTGGAAATAATATGGACAACGGTTCCCTTTATTATATTGATCGGTGTTGCAATCCCAGCGGCCAAGACATTGATTGCGATGGAAGATACATCGGATGCTGAACTGACTGTTAAAGTGACAGGATATCAGTGGAAATGGCATTACGACTATCTTGATTCCGGGGTCAATTTTTTTAGTACATTGGATTCGGAGCATAATCAGGCCAGACGTTTAGGCAGTGGGGCGGATCTCTCTAAAATTGATAATTACTTAAAAGAAGTGGACAACCCACTGGTATTGCCCGTTGGGGTCAAAGTGCGCTTTTTACATACTGCAAATGATGTGATTCACTCCTGGTGGGTGCCAGCTTTGGCATTGAAGAAGGACGCGATACCCGGTTTTATCAATGAGAATTGGGCGTTAATAGAGGAGCCTGGAATTTACCGTGGCAAATGTGCTGAGTTATGTGGACGTGACCATGGGTTTATGCCAGTGGTGGTTCACGCTGTTTCAAAGGATGAGTTCGCAAAATGGCTTGACGAAAAGAAACAAAATCAAGTTGTAAATAGCGATACAGGCAAGACAGAGAAATTGTCGACCGCTGAATCGGCAAATCCTCCTCAGACTAAAAAAATCATACTTAATTAACCGGAGTCTTCAATGAGTTCTACTACAGCAGAGCATCGTGATCATGATGATCATGATCACGGGCCGGCAAAGGGAATGACCCGCTGGATATTTACCACCAATCACAAAGATATCGGCACCCTGTATCTCTGGTTTTCTATGGTCATGTTTTTTATTGGTGGGGCCATGGCGTTAATTATTCGGGCAGAACTGTTTCAACCCGGCATGCAAATCGTTGATCCCTCATTTTTTAATTCAATGACAACCATGCATGCGATTGTCATGATATTTGGGGTGGTAATGCCGGCTTTTGTTGGCTTGGCAAATTGGATGATTCCCATGATGGTGGGCGCCCCCGACATGGCGTTGCCACGGATGAATAACTGGAGTTTTTGGATCTTACCGTTTGCCTTTGCAATGATGATAGGTACGCTGTTTACTGATAGCGGTGGTCCGGCTGGCGGATGGACTCTATACCCGCCATTGGTTTTGCAAACAGGTGACAGCTTCGCGTTTGTTATATTTTCAATTCACTTGATGGGTATATCCTCGGTGATGGGTTCCATTAACATCATATCAACGATTTTTAATATGCGCGCACCCACCATGACGTTGATGAAAATGCCACTGTTTGTCTGGACCTGGTTAATTACTGCCTATTTGCTAATTGCAACAATCCCAGTTTTTGCAGGTGCGGTGACCATGTTATTGACAGATCGTTACTTCGGTACGAGTTTTTTTAGCGCAGCCGGTGGTGGTGACCCCGTGATGTTCCAACATATATTCTGGTTTTTTGGCCATCCAGAAGTCTATATATTAATTTTGCCCGCATTTGGCATAGTTTCACAGATTATTCCAACCTTTGCGCGAAAGCAGCTGTTCGGTTATTCGTCGATGGTATACGCGACAGGTTCAATAGCGTTTTTATCTTTTATCGTTTGGGCGCATCATATGTTTACGACGGGCATGCCTGTTGCCGGTCAGTTGTTTTTTATGTTCTCAACGATGATGATCGCTGTTCCTACAGGGGTTAAAGTGTTTAATTGGGTTGCTACTATGTGGCGTGGCTCTATGACATTTGAAACGCCTATGCTTTTCGCCATGGGTTTTCTGGTTATGTTTACAATTGGTGGATTTTCGGGTCTGATGTTAGCTTTAACTCCAGCTGACATCCAATACCACGATACCTATTTTGTCGTCGCGCATTTTCATTATGTGTTGGTTCCAGGTGCAATATTTTCATTATTGGCTGCCACTTATTATTGGATTCCCAAGTGGACAGGGAACATGTACGACGAAAAACTGGGCAAGCTGCACTTTTGGCTGTCAGCGATATTTGTCAACGTTCTATTTTTTCCGCAGCACTTTGTTGGCCTGGCCGGTATGCCTCGCAGAATTCCCGATTACAGTTTACAGTTTGCGGATTGGAATATGGTTTCTAGCATCGGCGCATTCGGATTCGGATTCTCCCAACTATTATTTCTGTATATAGTTATCAAGTGTATAAAAGGGGGCGATAAAGCGACTGATCAGGTTTGGGAAGGTGCTGATGGTCTTGAGTGGACGGTTGCCTCACCAGCGCCTTACCATACATTTGCGGTTGCACCTATCATAAAATAAGTGCAATAAATTTGAGGAATCAACCTGGTTGATATTTAGCCAGGTAACTTTATGCCATGAACAATGATACTGGAAATACATCCTGGTTCAGCAGACATCGGTTGCCAATAATGCTGGCCTTAGTTGCTCTGTGTTTTTATTTCGCGGGTCTGCTATCAGTAATCTCACGCGGCAGTTGATTGTGCCTGATAGTAAAAAGTATAGCTCCATCGCCCGAACCTCAACGAAACATTTGTTAGTGGTATTAGCTATGTTTGGCTTTGGTTATCTTATGGTGCCCATGTACAACATTATTTGTGACGTGGCAGGTTTGAATGGGAAAACAGGTAGAACCAAATTAGAATCCACTGAGCAGGTACAGGTGGATAATACGCGGCAGATAACGGTTGAATTTGTCGGCATAATTAACGGCGCTGGCTGGGAATTCAAACCCAATCAGAAGCGTATGAGCGTTCATCCGGGTAAATTGTATAATGCCAGTTACTATACGAAAAACCTCAGCAAACGGAAGGCTGTTGGGCAAGCGGTACCCAGTTTGGCTCCGTCAGCTGCCGCCAAGTATTTTTCCAAAACCGAGTGCTTTTGTTTTAGCCGACAGGAATTTGAAGCGGAAGGTTTCAGGGACATGCCACTCACTTTTATTATTGACCCTGATTTACCAGATACCATTAAAACAGTGACACTATCGTATACTTATTTTAATACCGAAATTTCGGCAGAGGATTCTTAGGCCCTGGCGAAATAGCACCAATCCGTTGAGGTATTACAAGTACATTATAGATTTTAAGTAAACTAACAGAGGTGGAAATCTAAATGAGCACAGCAACAGACTATTATGTGCCGCATACTGCGAAATGGCCAATTATAGGGTCTATCGGGCTTGCCACGTTTTTCTATGGTTTTGCCAATATGCTCAATGGCTATGAGTCTGGTGAGCCTTTCTTCTACGCCGGAATTGCTATCGTCATATTTATGACAATCGCTTGGTTCAGAGAAGTGATAAATGAAAGCGAAGCAGGTACTTATAATGAGCAAGTAGATACTTCATTTCGCATGGGAATGATGTGGTTTATTGTTTCAGAAATAATGTTCTTCGCGGCTTTTTTTGGTGCACTGCTTTATGTTCGGACATTTGCTGGTCCATGGATAGGTGGTGACGGAGGTGGTGGGGCAGCGAGTACAAATGCAGTTTTATGGCAAGGTTTTGACTATATTTGGCCAAACAATGGTCCTGCCAACATAGGTGGTGATTATGAGCCGATGGGTTGGTTCGGTTTACCCCTCATCAACACGCTTATCCTGTTGACCAGTGGTGTCACGGTTACTATGGCGCATCACGCGATTCAACGCAGTGATCGTAAAAAAATGGTTTGGTGGTTATTGGCTACAGTAACACTTGGTTTTCTGTTTGTATTTCTTCAGGCAGAAGAATATATACATGCCTACGGTGAAATGAATCTAAAGCTCAGCACAGGGATATATGGCTCAACCTTTTTTATGTTGACAGGCTTTCATGGTTTTCATGTAACACTCGGTGCGGTTATACTTTTAATAGTAATGATTCGTGGAATGTTCAGCCACTTTAACGAATCCAACCACTTTGCCTTTGAAGCGGCAGCATGGTATTGGCATTTTGTGGATGTAGTCTGGTTGGGCTTGTTCGTTTTTGTCTATATTCTCTAGTGTAGTGTTTCATCTAGGTTAAGATGAATTCAGCAGGGCGCGGGTTTGCTTACTTATTTGTGTGGATTCTGTCTCTGATCCTTAATAGGGGGTAGGGTTGCTTTGGATTAGGCCGGTGGCAAAAGCAATGATTATGAATGCTATGGCGATGAGTGACAAAATAATACGAACAGTCAGGGCGTTGGCTGTTCGTTTGGTTTGACCTTTATCCTTAACCAGAAAAAACAGCCCTGAGAACAAACTTATAACGACAAATAGCAATAAGATAATGACAATAAATTTCACGAAAAGCATAGTGGTGTACCCAGATTATCAAATCCAATTATAATCAAAGCACTCGATCAATGGATAGCTCTTACGGGTTATGAATGAAAATTGGATCCTTTATATTTTCTCCTAAAATCTTACCTAGCATCGCATTTTTGTGTCTGTTGCCTCTTTTTATTGCTTTGGGGCAATGGCAGATCAGTCGAGCGGAAGAGAAAATTCAAATCCTCTCTGATTTGAAGTCGCAATCGATGAGTAAGGCGGTAGCGTTGGAGGACATTGAACAAGAAAAAATGCTTTATCACCGGGTGGTTCTAAATGGAGTGCTGATTCAGAATCAGCAGTTTTTATTGGATAATCGTGTCTATCAGGGCAAAGCGGGCTACGAAGTGCTTACACCATTTAAACTAAGCAGCAATGATCGTGTCATACTTGTAAATCGAGGGTGGGTTTCTGTAGGATATAGCAGAGAGGTGTTGCCTGAAATCAGTATTGACCCTAAATATCTTACCACTCGATTAGAAGGTCTGTTTACCAACCCTTCAAAGGGATTCACTTTGGAAAAGGCGGATTTGACTAAAACCGGGCAATGGCCGTTGGTGTTGCAGTATCTTGACTACAATCGCATTGAACAAGCGTTGGGTGAGCATGTTATAAGCGGTTTAGTGCAACTGGATTCGGGCACATTGGGAAACTATCCAAGAATCTGGAAACCGATAGCGTTTAGTCCTGAAAAACATTATGCCTATGCGTTACAATGGTTTGCTATGGCACTTGTTTTGATGATTATATATATTGTATTGAATACTAAGAAAATAGCGATTACATGAATACTCAGATTACTGATAGATCCGTGCAAAGGAAGTCGAGGATAAGAATAATTGCAGTTTTTTCAATTTTTTTACTTCCTTTGTTATTGGCATTTGTCTGGTTACAAATAGTAAAAAATGAATCTACCGATTTTACCTCCTCATCCAACGGGGAACTCATAGAACCTGCTGTACACCTGGACGTCTTTGGTTTGTCTGAACAAGGTATTGATGAGTTATTTGATAATGCTTCGTTGCGTGGGGTCTGGACATTACTCTATTTTAGTCACGGGCCGTGTGAAGCATCTTGTCAACAAAACTTGTATCATATGCGACAGATCCGACTGTCTCTTAACCAAAACATGGATCGCCTGCAACGCGTTATTGCTGCGGCAAGTAATAGGCAAATACCTGAAGAGTTACTTAGGCAGCATGTGGGTTTGCGGGTCGTCAGCGGAGTGCCTGAAGCACTGGCTATGTTAGAAAATCAGGTAAGAAAAGCAGAGTCTTTATTACCACCTAAGGTGGACTCGATATACATGATCGATCCTCTTGGTAATTTAATGATGCGATTTGCAGCTGATTTAAATCCAAAATCAATTCTTAAAGACATAAAACACTTATTAAAAGTGTCTCGTATTGGATAATGATTTATAAATTCAATTCGTCCAAAGGTGTGGTCACAGGTGGAAGTACAACGCTTTTTAGCTGGTACATAATTATGAATATGAAAACTATTGCCTCCCGTTACAGGGAAACAACACTTTTCACCCATTGGCGTGACTTTCTGGAGCTTTGTAAGCCGAAAGTTGTGTTATTGCTGGTATTTACTGCCGTTGTCGGCATGGTGCTATCAACACCAGGAATGATTCCATTGCAGGAAGGATTATTTGGTATTTTGGGAATTGCATTGGCGGCAGCTTCTGCGGCTGCAATTAACCATGTTCTAGATCAAAAATCAGATGCCAAAATGAGCAGAACAAGCAATCGCCCAATTCCAACGGGACATTTGACAACGTCTGAATGTTTGATTTTTGCGGGTGTTCTGGGCGTCATATCAATGCTTATATTGATCCTATTGGTCAATCTGTTAACAGCTTTATTAACATTTATCTCTCTTATCGGATACGCGGTAGTTTATACGATTTACCTTAAACGAGCGACTCCGCAAAATATAGTTATTGGTGGAGCTGCGGGAGCGATGCCACCCGTACTGGGTTGGGCAGCAATCACGGGGGAAGCACCTATACAGGCATGGTTACTTTTTTTAATCGTATTTGTCTGGACACCACCACATTTTTGGGCTTTGGCTATTCACCGACTTGACGATTATACGCGAGTCAATATCCCGATGCTTCCTGTTACCCACGGTGTCGAATTCACTCGTTTTCAGATACTTCTCTATACAATTTTGCTGATTGTTGTAACTGCATTGCCCTACCTGATCGGTATGGCAGGTATGTTTTATCTGATAGGAGCAATGGCTTTGGGGGGGGCGTTTTTAGTCCACGTAATTTTGCTAATGAATCCTAAAAATGAAAAACAACCTATAAAAACATTTGTCTTTTCAATCCAATATATCATGGGCTTATTTGCAGTATTATTGATAGATCACTATCTGCCGTTAGTGATGAATTTGTTTTCCTGAATACGATGGGTTTTATAAAATCCTATAACCACAATAAAAAATGCCAGCATAATGCTGGCATTTAAATTTTACTGCAGTTATTTTGCTATAACTTAAGCTGCAATCATATGCTGCTTGAGCTTGTTCATGGCATTTTTCTCGATTTGGCGTATGCGCTCGGGGGAGACGCCATATTCTGTTGCCAGATTTTGAAGGGTGGCCTTTTTTTCGTCATTTAGCCATCGGCGGCGTAATATGTCTTGGCTTCTGTCATCCAACTCACTCATCCCTTCCTGTAACATGGCTAAGTCATTTTCACGCTGATTATCACCAGTTGCCAGTTGCTCAGGATCACTACCTTCTTCGAAGATAAAATCTGAAGGTGAGGTCTTAATCTCATCTGCACCTCTTGATAGCGGTAGGTCGAAAGAAGAGTCCTGCCCACTCATGCGGGATTCCATTTCGACAACAACTTCTGGCTTGACCCCTAGATTTTCAGCGACAGCCTCTACTTCTTCAAGACTGAACCAATTCAACTGCTTCTTTGAACTTCGTAGTTTGAAGAATAATTTACGTTGTGCTTTAGTTGTGGCGACCTTCACAATACGCCAGTTTCGAATAACATACTCATGCATTTCAGCACGAATCCAGTGTACTGCGAATGAAATCAATCGTACGCCTTTGTCAGGATCGAAACGTTTAACGGCTTTCATTAGACCCAGATTACCTTCCTGAATCAGATCAGCTAAAGGCAGGCCATAGCCGGTATATCCACGGGCTATATGCACTACGAATCGGAGCTGTGACATGATCAATTGTTTGGCTGCATGCAAGTCATTGTTTTCAATCAATTGGATAGCCAGCTGCTTCTCCTCTTCGACTGATAACACTGGGGCTGAGCCTATTTTGGAAAGATAGGCGTTTACATCGTCAGCGATTACAGGCAATGCCTTTTGCGTACTGCTTGTTGTCAGAGCGTTGCTCATAACTCCTCCTGTTGAATTTTCATACCGCGATTTTAGCACTCTATCCCTCTGAGTGCTAATAACGGTAGAAGTTCTGTATTCTTGAATTCTCCTAAATTCTATATAACTATATGATTATAATATAAATAATAAGAAAAAAAGCTTTTATTTAGTTTTATGACTGTTGTGTCATGATCCTTGAAATATGCCGGTTTACTGCCAACCAGCCAGCAAAAACTCCAATCAAGGTGGAAATTAACAATATGAAAGCAATATGTAGCCCGGTGAGCCCTTTCAATTCAAAGTTACTGCCATAAAGATGGGTAATATCCTGTGCAGGACCATTGAGTATGGACATGACTAAAGCCACCATAATGATCGCCAGAATACCGCCAGATAAGCCATAAATCAGACCGCTGTAGAGAAAGGGGCGGCGAAGTTGCTTACGGCTGGCACCAATCAGATGTGATACTGAAATTTCGTCAGTTCTGCGCTGCATCTCAAGCCCAATGGTATTGCCCACAACCAGCAATGCAGTTAACACCAGCAATACTCCGATTATCAATATGCCGCGAGAGGTGAGCTTTAATATAGCGTTTAAGCGTTTCAACCAACGCAGATCGTATTTAACGAGTTCTACCTCACCTATATCCTGTAGACGTTGAGATAACAATTTTATGCGGATTTCATCATTATCGTCAGTTGCCATTTCTGCGATTATCGCACCAGGTAGTGGGTTTGAATCCAGCGTATCGACAGCATCAGCCAGTGTGAATTGCTTACGAAAAATTTCCAGTGCCTCATCCTGAGAAACGTATCGAGTAAAGCGGATCCCGTCCAGCTGCTGTATTTCTCCCGCCAATTCAGCACCCCTTAAATCGCTGACCTGTGTGTGCAGATAGAGTGTTAGTGTGTTTGCTTCTGATTGGGTGATGTTAATTTGCTTAAGGTTAAGTACAAACAGGCTAAAGGTTGTAGGTAGTGCCAGTGAAACACCCACTGCCAGAAATGTAAGCGCGGTGGCAAGTTTTGCGCGGCGAAGGTACGCGTAACTAAATCGTAAGGCATTGCCGTGACTTCTATAACCCAATCGTTTCACTAAACTGATCTGCTCGTTGAATGATTTTTGCACTAGTGTTCCATTCTTGGGTTTTGAAAATCATTATGAACCAGTTTCCCTGCACGTAATGACAATAATGGAAAGCCCATTTCTCTAAGCAATATTAAATCATGGCTTGCTATCAGAACGGTGACACCGACTTGATTAAATTGTCGAAACAAATTCATGATATCCATGCTCATTTCCGGGTCAAGGTTGCCCGTAGGTTCATCAGCGAGCAATAATTTCGGTCGATTGACGACCGCGCGTGCGATACCAATACGTTGTTGCTCACCGCCAGATAACTCAATGGGTGAGTCATGTTCCCTGGCGAGCAATCCGACCTTATCGAGAGATGCCTGAACTCGTCGGCGGATATCACGATAAGAACAACCACTAATAATTAGCGGAAGTGCCACATTGTCAAATACATTCCTATCATGTAACAGACGATGATTTTGCATTACTATACCCATACGTTGCCGTAGTTTGGGTTTTTGTTGTTCAGGCAAACGGTCGAGTGAGATCCCGCCTATTAATATATTACCTTTTGTGGTGGGTTCCAGAGCAGCAGTGAGTTTTAACAGCGTGCTCTTACCGGCACCTGAGTGACCAGTGAGAAAACCTATTCCACCGTCTGGAATGTGAAAGCTAACTCCAGTAAGTACCTCCTTTTTACCCGGATAGCGTTTACTGACATTAATAAATTCGATCAAAGGCTATTGTTTCCACAGTTGTGGTGGGACTTGATGCTGATTTTGGCCATAGATTAGCATTTTTTATAGCTGACCTGTTTTTACCAATCAGGGGCCTCAGTTTTGTTGCTTAGCAAAGCATCAACAAATTCTCGTGCATCAAAAACGCGTAGATCAGTAACCTTCTCTCCAACCCCAATAAATCGCAATGGCAGGGCAAGTTTTTCTGCAATGGAAAAAATGATTCCTCCTTTGGCGGTTCCATCGAGTTTGGTGACTACTATTCCAGATAGCTGTAAGGTCGAATTAAATTCTTCTGCTTGGTTTAATGCGTTCTGACCCGTACCACCATCGAGAACTATCAATGTTTCATGAGGTGCTTCGGTGTCGAGCTTGGATAATACGCGTTTGACCTTTTTCAATTCTTCCATCAAACCGACTTGCGTATGAAGCCGCCCGGCTGTATCAGCGATTAGCACATCAATATTTCGTGATTTGGCTGACTCAAATGCATCATAAATTACCGAGGCGGAATCTGCGCCGCTTCCCTGAGACACAACCGGCACCTTATTACGTTCACCCCAGGTTTGTAATTGCTCCACTGCGGCTGCACGAAATGTATCACCTGCAGCGAGCATAACCGATTTTCCTCCATCCTGTAGTTGCTTCGCCAGTTTACCGATAGTCGTGGTTTTGCCTGAGCCGTTGACACCGACTACCAGGATGACGAAGGGTTTAATCGTGTCAGGAATCTCCAGTGCCTGTTCGCACGGTAATACGATGTTGAGTAAGGCTTGTTGCAGTGCCAGTTTCACCGCATTGATATCGTCAAGTTCGGCGCGTGAAAGACTTTCTGATAAAGTACTCATTATGCGCTGGGTGGCTTGAACGCCTACATCAGCCATAATTAACTGACTTTCGAGTTCTTCCAGCAGATCTTCATCAATGTTTTTGCTGGCACGGAAAAAATTCAATAAACCATCTTTCAGTCGCGAACGGGTTTTGCTAAGTTTTTTATCCAATGAGTCGTTTGCATCAGATGTAGTTGCATCATTTGATTGCGCACCTTTTTTATTTTTTATAAAACTGAACAAACCCATACGGCAAATAATCCACTGTTTGGTAAAATTAGTAAGCGTATCCTATCATTGACCCATGTTTTAAGGAAAATCAAATGAACCAGATGCTGCATAAATTATTACTTTCAGTCGGGATGATCTACAGTCTGAGCGCATTCGCAATACCTCAACAATTGACGCTTGACAACGGATTGAAAGTTATCGTCGAGGTGGATACACGCGCACCGTTGGTCGTGCAGCAAATTTGGTATAAGGTAGGCAGTGTCTCAGAACATGATGGAATCACAGGTATATCGCATGTGCTTGAGCATATGATGTTTAAGGGAACCCCAAGTCATCCCAAAGGTGAATTTTCTGAAATTATTGCACAAAACGGTGGTCAGGAAAATGCATTTACGAGCAAGGACTATACGGGATACTATCAAAAAATTGCCGCTGATCGGCTTGAACTGGTTATGCAACTGGAAGCGGATCGCATGCAAAACCTGCAATTGCATGAGCAAGCGTTTAAACACGAAGTACAGGTGGTAAAAGAAGAACGGCGCAGTCGAGTCGATGACAAACCCAGGTCATTGTTATACGAACAGTTTTTAGCAACAGCATTTATTGTCAGTCCTGATCGACTTCCTGTTATAGGTTGGACAAGAGATCTTGATGAATTGACGCTGTCAGAGCTGCAGCGTTGGTATGAGCGTTGGTATTCGCCCAATAATGCAATTCTGGTGGTGGTTGGTGACGTCAATCCAGAAGAAGTATTTCGTTTGGCTCGTAAGTATTACGGCCCGTTAAAAATGCAAAAAACAGAGCCGACAAAGAGTCGGGCTGAAGTCCCTCAACACGGCGTGCGTCGAGTAACGCTTGAAGTGCCGGCAAAATTACCCTTTCTTTTAATCGCATTTAAGGCACCCACATTGGCAGGATTGCCTGATCCTGCAGATGCCTATGCACTTGAAGTATTGGCTGGCATATTGGACGGTGGCGAGAGCGCTCGTTTTACCAATCATCTTATTCGTGGTCGAAAACTTGCCGCCAGCACGGGTGTTGGATATGACATGTACAAACCGCGGGAATCCTTATTCTTATTGGAAAGCACACCTTTAGCCACAACCTCTCTTCAAGCGATGGAAAATGCTTTACTCGGGGAAATTGAGCTTGTCAAAAAAGAGGGCGTAAGCGATCAGGAGTTAAAGAGAGTTAAGGCGCAGGTAATAGCAAATGATATTTTTTCGAAAGACTCCACATTCGCCAGAGCAATGTCAGTGGGGAGAATGGAAATACTGGGTTTAGGCTATTCTGTTCTCGATAGCTATGTTGATGGGATAAAGGCTGTTACGGCAGAGCAAGTACAAATGGTGGCGAAAAAATACTTAACAAAAGATCGTATGACGATAGGAATACTCAAGCCTGGGTTATCAGATAATGAGGTGTAACTCAGCAATGAAAATTTCATCGGGGACAACTATTGTGTATAAAGAAAATAAATATGCAGGGTTAATATTTGGTTTGGCGTTGTTTTTTTGTGTATCAACGATTTGTACAGCGAGTAAATCATTGCAAACCTGGCGTACTGGCAACGGTGTGAACGTGTATTTCTTTGCTTCAGATATATTGCCTATGATTGATATTCGGGTTGTATTTGCCGCCGGTAGCTCACGCGATGGTGAGCATAAGGGTATTGCGGCAATGACATCATCACTCATAACAAATGGTGCCAACAAGCAAGATGCAAATACCCTGGCGATTAAAATCGAAGGTGTGGGTGCTCAGCTCAGTGCCGGTTCATTACGGGATATGGCTTGGGTTGATTTACGTAGTTTGACGATGCCCGAAGTGCTTAATGTTTCGCTGGGTGTTTTGGCCGACATTTTGAAAAAACCAGATTTTCCAAAATCGGAACTGGAACTGATTCGCAATCAAATGTTAATCGCATTGAAGAACCAACAGCAAAGTCCGGGACAGATTGCACAAAAATTGTTTTACAAGGCGATATACGGTGATCACCCCTATGGTCAATCACCTGAAGTAGAAGATATTCAGGCCATTACCAGAGACGATGTTGTCAATTTTTACAGGCAATATTATGTAGCCGAAAATGCTGTGTTGTCCATCGTTGGAAAGCTTCAGAGAAAGCAGGCAGAGGCTTTGGCAGAAGAACTGACAAGTAATATTCCCAGGGGCAAAAAAGCGCCAGAACTACCACCCGTGAAATCACTGACCCAGGCAAAAACCATTCGCGTGGATTTCCCATCAAAACAATCGCACATATTGATTGGGCAGCTGGGTTATAAGAGGGGTGATAAGGCGCAATACGCTTTATACATTGCTAATCATAGCTTCGGAGGCGGTGGTTTTACTTCATTATTAATGGATGAGATTCGTGAGAAACGCGGATTGGCGTATAGCGTATACAGTTATTTCTCACCGATGGAAGAACGCGGTCCTTTCATCATTGGATTACAAACTAAAAATGAACAAGTTGATGAGGTGATCAGTATTGTTATGGAGAGTTTGAATCAATATACTCAGGACGGTCCATCTGGCAACGCATTTGCAGCCAGCATCCAAAATATCACGGGTGGATCAGCAATGAAGACCGATACCAATGGGAAACTTGCCCAGTATGCCACGTTGCTGGGGTTTTACAATTTGCCATTGGATTACCTGGCAGTGTTTAATGACAATATAAAAGCCGAGTCACGTGACAGTGTACACAAAGCTTTTCGTGATACTATTCAGAGAAAAGAACTGGTCACAGTGATTGTGGGCGGTGAGTAGGAATAATCGACAATATCGGAAGCCGCGTCCAGCAAATCGACTGCGAATAATTGGCGGCAGCAGTCGAGGACGTAAAATTGAATTCCCTGATAGTCCTGGGCTAAGGCCGACAGGTGACCGCATTCGGGAAACACTTTTCAGTTGGCTGCAATCAGATATAGTTAATGCAAGCTGTCTGGATCTGTTTGCTGGCAGTGGTGCCCTTGGATTTGAGGCATTTTCTCGTGGTGCCAAGCATGTAACATTAGTCGAGAAATTTACAACTGTGGCGTCTGGTTTGCGTCAGAGCGCAGAAAATTTGGGAGTGGATGGCGCTTTGGACATATTAACAATGTCTGCACTTGATTTTATGGTAAGAAATACAACACCATTTGATATAGTATTCGTTGACCCCCCATTCGGATCTGATCTGCTGCAGAAAAGCATAGACGCATTGTCAAAAGCCACGTGGTTAAATGTCGATTGCAAAGTATATATTGAGTCTGAAAAAAAAGCGGCATCTGCCTGTATTATCCCTGAAAATTGGGCGGTGCTACGAAGCAAATGTGCCGGGCAGGTGGGCTATAGCTTATATAATTGCACTGCATTAGCAGCCTGTTGAAAAAATCTCTGACGGCACCATGTAGCATTAAAATCAAGCTAAAAATACTCATTTACACTGTGTAAATTGCGTTTTTCCGTTTGATTCTACCTTACCTGATACTCATCAGGGACTTTTTCAACAGGCTGCTAGGAAATGAGTCGATAGTTGTCAATCGATAGTCACGTCAGTCCTTCTGGCAAATCGATTGGCGAGGATCGAATCGATAAAGAGCTGAACAAAATGCAATAGTATGCAGGTTACCAACGCAACGCCGATCTCAATCTTCAAGGATGTCAACACTCCAACCGCTACAGGTAATGTTTTTTGTGAGGCGGTAAATAACATTGCCAACCACTCCCCGCGCTCGACCCGGTGCAGTAGCTTATATAACGTACAAAGCGCGAGTAAAGCGCAGTGTGCAACGACTGAAGCGGCAAGAATTAGCAGTATCGACACAGCATTTAAAGATTTCAGCAGCTCAGCCGAGCTTGACAACGAAACCCAGGCGGTAGTAATAACGCAAAGAGAGGGTATATAACCGATGAGTTTGTTAAAGGGCTTGCCCTTGTGTACTTTTTGAATTAACAAGCCAACCACAAATGGTAACAATACAATCGATAATAGTTGTTTTAATAAGGGCCATGACGACAGTTCGACCAAACCAGCACCGTTTAGCATCCACTGCAGCATAAACGGTATGCTAAAAATGCCTATCAGATTAAGCGCAATAGTAAAAAACAACGCCTTGCCAGTATCTCCACCCGCAAGACCTGTAATGACAATGCCAGAGGACAAGGTTGCTGGCACTGCCATTGCGACGATTAACCCGATAGTGATCTGTTCTGAAAGTTGTAAGGATAGTGCGATATAACTACCAAGAATGGGTGCTATGAATAGGTTGATAATTGTCGCTGCAAGCAAGGTGATGAGAATTTTCTTTTTGAATTGCAGATTATTTAAAGAAGTTTGAAAACCGTTGATTACAAAAATTGTAACCACCATCCATGGCACTATGCCAAGGTCCTTTAGACTGGTGCCTGGCGCGGGGAATAATATGGCGACAATCAATGCCAAAACCAGACCGATAGGTAAAATAATCGCACTCATTTACTAGCTTCTTTTAGTGAAATCACTAATTTTATATCATGCAGGACACTATCTGTAACAAATGTTTTTAGCAGGGTGAATTGTAATAAATTTTAGAGCTGATTTAACTACACCTAATCTGCGGATTTCAGGAAGTGCTATGCCAGAATTCCGATTTAAATCCAGGTTGTACTTGCAATTTCACTGGCTATTGGCAAATCTCCTAGGTTAATTGCATGAATCGGAACAATAGCCGTTTTAAGGTCCTGGCACCGTCAATCGAGGATGCTATACCTGTACTACTACCCTTGTGAAACCTTCAATGTCATGAGTGTCAAATACCGTCTCTTAGTAATATTTATTTGGATTCAGTGGCTTGGAGACCTGTATATAGCAGAATATTTTGTAAATATTTGAAGCGTCTTCACGAAATTTGATGTTATTCCCGGTAAAGTGTATGAAACACTACACTTGTTTGAATCTTATCCTGGATCCGTAGGTCATAGCACAATGCGAGAAATTTTTTTAAGGTTTGTACTGTGCTTTTTTATGATCCCTGGTGTACTTGCAATTGAATTACCCGATAACTTTGTCGATGAAAGCTTTGTCAGCGGTATCGATGGTCAGGTCACTGGTTTTGACTGGGGGCCTGCAGGGCGTTTGTTCATTGTTGAAAAAGCCGGCGTTGTGCGAGTTGTACAAAATGGATCGCTTCTACCTCAGTCGTTTCTGGACATCAATAAAATCGTTAACGACCGTGTTGATCGTGGTTTACTTAGCGTAGCCGTTCACCCGGATTTTCCGAACAAGCCCTACATTTATATTCTGTTTACTTATGACCCACCTGAACTGATCAGCAATGGTTTTACAGGTGCTGGCGCGCTTGATGGCAGCGGCAACCGTGTTGCCAGGTTGGTACGATACACAGCCGATGCGGGTAAAAACTACAATGTTGCAATTGCAGGAAGTGAAAAAACAATTCTAGGTAAAAACAGTACTTACGAAAACATTGGCGACCCCAATGGCCGATACGATACCGACATCCCTTCCTGTGGTGCCATCAGCAACCCGGTACAGGATTGTATGCCTATCGATGAATTGTCCCACACTATTGGTGCAGTAAGATTTGGACCGGATGGGTCTCTGTACGTTTCTAATGGAGATGGTGCAAGCTACCATAGCTTTGAACCAATGACGGTTATGGTGCAAGACTTGGATAGTATGCGCGGGAAAGTATTTCGTATAAATCCTGAGACGGGTGAGGGTTATGCAGATAATCCATACTACGATGGAGACACCAAGAGTAATCGATCAAAGGTAATAAATTCCGGATTACGAAATCCTTATAGTATGACTATCCATCCTCTAACCGAAGAACCCTTTGTCGGTGATGTTGGATTGGATCTATGGGAGGAAATAGACGGTGGTTATGCAAAAAACTTTGCCTGGCCATGCTATTCCGGTGCGGAGGGGGAGAATTTACGCCGCCCCGGATTTGAAGAAATGGCTTATTGTCAGGAATTTTACGCAAGTAACATTGCACTGCAGGCACCTGTCATCAGTTGGCCCCGAAATGACACTGGTTCAGCTATAGTCGGAGATTTTTATTTTTCAGATAATTTTCCAATTCAATTTCACGGTAAATTATTCTATGCAGATTTTTTACAAGGCTGGATGCGCTATGCTGACGTTGATGATCCTGACAATATCGTGAAGTATGATTTTGCTACTGATATGCTGCCTGTGGTAGAGATCAGAATGGGGCCAGACGGGGCTTTGTATTATGCCAGTATAACTACCCGGGAGATTCGTCGAATTCGTTATACGGGTGATATTAACGGTCAGGAAAATATTAAGCCAATAGCAAAAATCACCAGTTCTATTATTGCAGGCTATGCACCATTGACAGTATCATTCAGTGCTGCTGAAAGTAGTGACCTCGATGGAGAGGTGCTCGCGTATGCATGGGACTTTGGAAACGGAGAAACCAGCGAACTGTCTGCTCAGCAAGTTACCTATCAAAGTGCAGGTGTCTATGAGGTCAGTCTGGAGGTTACTGATAATCAAGGTGCAAGTGACTTTAGCTCTGTATCCATAGAAGTCAGGCAAGGTCAGAGTCCAATACTGACACTTAGCGCACAGGGTCCAGCAACGGCCTATGCAGTCGGTGAAAATGTTCTATTCTCTGGATCTGCCACTTTGTTGGGGGCTGAACTTGCAACCACAAAGCTTCGTTGGGTTGCGAGAATCTATGCGGGTGACGAAATACGACAGGAAGTTGAAGGCAGTGTAGGGCGGACGTTCTCATTTCTATACCCGGATCATAAAGATGCAGAGACAGTGAGTGTTTGCCTTATCGCCAGGGGTAATGATGATCTGGAAAAAGAGCGTTGTGAAAAACTCAATGCGAAAACCACAGATTTGTTAATAAACGCCTATCCAACAGGCTTCAAATTGAACTATGCGGGTATCCCCGTTTATACACCTTTTACCGTTACCGCGCTGCAGGGTTCCAAAAGGGTTATCTCAGCGCCAGAGCAGGCGGGTGTTGCTACATTTCTAAAATGGTCAGATGCGGGTAAGCCAACACATACTGTCATCATATCAGATGAATCAACATCGTTTGTTGCCAGTTATGACGTACAGGGCGTAACTTCTGCCTATAAACAAGCCTTCTCCAGCAGTACGATAGCCAGCTGTAGAGAGGGGATTGAGGCGCGATTAGTCAAAGCAAACAATATAAAATGTTGGGAATTTTTCTGGAACCCTATAGCAGCCTTAGAGCAATCCAATTTATATGAAGCACTGAAATTTATCGATGGACGGTATCAGCCATCAATGAATGGGGGCAGCTTGTATTTAGGGCGCGATAACGCGCATACAGGCAATGGCACAGACGACGGTGCAGAAATTTCCCGATTCGCAATCGCGGCATATAATGTTATAGCAGGAGGTAAATACAGCATTGTTAATAGTTCTGTGATAGATAAAAACGATAGCTGTGGTGACGGTATGGACCTACGGATATTGCTTAATGGCCAGGCAGTAAAAGTGCTTGATTTACCTAATGGTGAGAGTGCTGATTTTAATCACACTTTGGGTGAGCTTGATTTTGGCGACATTGTACATATAGCCGCCGGGCCAAAGGCATCTACTGAATGTGATAGTTTTTCCTGGGATTTTGCTTTGCAACAGGAAACTTCAGGCGAGTCACCCCCCAGGTTTCGTAAAAAGCCAGATGCAATTACAATGACGGTTGGTGGAAAAGTGGAGAAGGACTTCAGTGCGTTCGATTTAAATGGTGATGCCTTAACCTATAGTGCTACTAATCTACCTGATGGTTTGTTTATTAATGCAGGTACTGGAATTGTGACAGGTGAGCTTAAGCAGTCAGGGTTGTATAACAGTCAGATCAAAGTAAGCGATGGTATCGCGTTTGATAAGTTTGAACTTGAGTGGCAGGTAAAAAATGCTGATGGCACTATAGATACTGATTCTTCAGGTGGATCTGGAACGATGTTGATGTTGTCACTGATATTCGTTTTAATTCGAATTGGACGCAATTTCTATAGCCGCAGGTGTCTTTACTTGTTTAACAGGAAATCAGCTTTGTCAAATAAGTAAAGACTACCTGCACGTTTTTTTAATGCAACTCGCCGTATTACGAGCTGCTCGATTCTTCCAGCGAAAACTCCTCATCCAACCAGCCGCATATACCGCCTATCATTTCTTTCACAGGCAGGCCCAATCTGGCTAGATTTATCGCTGCCTTATTCGCCCCATTGCAATGGGGGCCGGCGCAATAAACTATAAATAGCTTTGTTTGATCGAAACGTGTCATGGTACGTTCGGTTATCTTGCCGTGTGGCAGATTGATGGCGCCGGGAATGTGTCCGGCTTTGTACATTTCGGGTGAGCGTACGTCCAACAAGATAAAATCAGGTACTTGTTTTGTCATGGCATGGTGGGTATCCCAACAATCGGTCTCATACTTCAGCCGGTTCTGAAAATGTGAGAGTGCTTCATTACTTGATAATGCAGGTACGTTACTAACAACAGTAGACATAAGACATCTCCTTTCAGCTTGAGAAATTGTTACTTACCTAACGTTCATTTGCAGGTATAGCGCTAATGTTTGATGCAAATACAGCATGACTTTCAGAATCAATCGGGTTATGGATTATTTCTCTTGATGCCGGATCCCTACCAAGATAAGCATTGTTTTTTAGATTTTTGCTCGGCCGAATGGGTCGGTTACAAAAACCCCCGCCACAATTGGGACAGACATTATTCAGGAGGTCATTAACACATGCATTACAATAGGTGCATTCATAGGAACATATCATTGCCTCTGTAGAGTCAGGAGGCAGTTCTTTATTGCAGTTTTCACAAGTTGGGCGTAAAGATAACATCTTTCACTCTCAATCCATTATTCACAAAACAGCTGATCTTTTTTCGATTATCACTTTAACAGTGTGTGGCAATAAGAATTTCATATTTAGCTTGACTCAACAATTGGCGTAAATGACAATAAACATGAAATTAACGACAAAATGAAAATACCTTATGCTGAAGAAAAACCACAAGGTAGCAATTCTTGCTTATGATGGACTCTGTACATTTGAATTTGCTGTAGCAATAGAAGTATTTGGTCTTAAGCGATCTGAGATGGATTCCTGGTATGACTGTTTTGTTTGTGGACTTGAATCTGGGCCACTGACCGCGACCGGCGGGGTTACTGTTACTACCAATTATGGGTTGGATGTGCTGGAGCGTGCTGATACCATCATATTGCCAGGCTGGCGAGGTATGTATACGAAGCCACCCGAAGAGCTCTTGCAGCAGCTGCTAAAAGCGTACGATAGGGGGAGCAGAATATTAACCATATGTTCTGGTATATTTGTATTGGCCCATACAGGTTTACTTGATGGTAAGAGTGCTACTACGCACTGGCAGTACACTGATTACCTGGCTAGCCGGTTTCCCGCTATCCGGGTAGAACCGGATGTGCTTTACATTGATGAGGGGCAGTTGGTCAGCTCAGCAGGCAGTGCTGCTGGATTGGATATGTGTTTGCATATTGTTCGCAAGGATTATGGACCGGAAATAGCCAACAAGGTCGCCCGAAGGTTAGTTATCCCACCCCACAGGGATGGAGGACAGGCACAGTTTATTGAACGACCTCTACCCGGAACTGATCACAGGCTTGCTGGATTGCTGGATTGGATACGGGAAAATTTACAAGAAAATCTAACGGTACAATCACTGGCTAAACGAGTTTCCATGAGTAAACGTACACTTGAAAGGAAGTTTCGTGGTGCAACAGGGCAGGCACCTGGACAATGGGTGGTTGAACAACGACTGTCTTTAGCGCGAAATCTGCTGGCTGCAAGCAGCCAATCCATAGAAAGTATTGCCTTTGACTCAGGGTTTGGGTCAGCTGAATTGTTGCGACATCATTTCCGTAAACGATTAGGATTAAGCCCTTTGGCTTATCGTCGGCGTTTTGCATATGCATCTGATTTTCCATCTTTAGCACTAAAGACCATACCTGAAAAAAATGCCTGATACGAAGCTGATTGATCTGCATAAGTTGGAATCTGAGCTAAGCAACAAAATCAAGCTCCTACCTGTCCATAGCTGGCACCCTGAGCGTACAGATACTATCGATATTCGTATCATGCGTGATGGGCGTTGGATACACGAAGGAGGTGAGATAAAACGCCCTGAACTTGTTCGTTTGTTTGCCAGTGTTCTGCGCCTGGATAAAGACGGCTATTATTTGGTGACGCCGGTTGAAAAATTACTAATAGACGTTGTGGATGCACCTTTTGTCGTGACGTCTGTGATGCAAAGAGAGGATCCGCAAGGTCGTTCCGTATTGATGATGCAAACCAATATAGGGGAACAGGTTTTAGTCGGAGATAAACATCAATTACGCATTGCCTATAATGCCAATAAAGAGCCAAGCCCTTATGTACATATACGTGATGGCCTGGAGGCTTTGTTGCTACGCTCAGTTTTCTATGATTTAGTTGAATTAGGTAAAATTAGAGATGATGAGCTGGTTGTAGAGAGCGCTGGACAAATATTTATCTTAGGATCCATAAACTAAGAATTTTTCGTGGAATTGCATGAAGTTTTATGCCAGTCCTGTCGGCAAATTCTTTGATCATTTTAAGATCAAGGTTGAAATGATCTTGTCAGTAAGCTTTATATTCAATAGGTTACAGGCAAGTCTAAACCTAAGAGTGTTGCTATAATTTTGCTCTACCAAGAGACGCTTTACTATTTATCCATATACGTTAGTGGATAAACCTATTTGGTACAGCAAAGTGACATAGACAGATCCGTAATTATCAGGCAGTCTTCGCATTTGCTTTTAAACGTAATTTGAATATGAAGGTAACAGCGGTTTATCCGGGTACATTTGACCCTATTACTCTTGGCCATGTCGATATTGTTAGTCGTGCAAGCTTGATGTTTAAGAAATTAATTGTTGGGATCGCAGCCAGTGAAAATAAAAATCCACTTTTTTCGCTTGAGGAAAGAGTCGATTTGGCGCAGCAGGTGTTGCAGAAACTAGACAATGTTGAGGTAAGACCTTTTCGGGGGTTGTTAGCACACACTATGAAAGACTGGAATTCTGAGGTGATTGTCCGGGGCTTAAGAGCAATTTCAGATTTTGAATACGAAGTGCAGTTAGCAGAAGTTAATAAACAGATTGACTCGAACCTTGAAACAGTTTTTATCGCTGCATCAAATAAGTATACCTTTCTTTCTTCCAGTATCGTTAGGGATATCGCCAAACACGGAGGTGATGTATCAGTTTTTGTTTCACCGTGTGTTTCTGACGCATTTATCAGGCACTTCAAATAAGTTGTGATATATTAGAAAAATTCAATATAGAGTATATGTAAGGATTTAACAATGGCGTTAATGATTACTGATGAATGTATCAATTGCGATGTCTGCGAGCCTGAATGCCCAAATGAAGCTATTTATCAGGGTGAAGAAATCTATGAGATCAACCCCGATCTTTGTACTGAGTGTGTTGGTCATTTTGAGACATCTCAGTGTGTGGAAGTTTGTCCGGTAGACTGCATTCCGCTTGACCCTAATCACAAAGAATCACCTGAACAACTGCAACTAAAATATGAAAGGCTCACAGCTTGATCGGTCTGATTATCAGAAATATTGAAGCATCGTCCGCCATCCCAAATACCTCAAGAAATACTTCAAAAACAGAAGGATCATCTAAGACTCAAAACTGCTGATTTTGTGTCGTAGCGCACTTTTTCTCTAACTGTCTTCCCCTCACGTCAACCATTTTTCCAAGTCATCGTTGTTTGTTAGCAAGTGGGTGATTTTTCTCCCACAACCGTAACGCTATAACAATCAAGTAAAGGGGAAATAAAATGTGGATTAAACGTATACTTTCATTATCTGCGAGTCTATTGGTATTCAACATACTGACTGGCTGTGATCAGAGTGCCTTAAATTCTTCAGGTATAAGTTCAGATGAGCAAGGAGACGTGGTCATTGGTTTAACTGATGCGCCCGGTGATTTTACCACTTATACCGTTGATGTGACTTCACTCAGATTGCAACGCGCTAATGGGAGTCTGGTTGAGACCCTGCCAATTAATACGAGAGTCGATTTTGCCCAATATGTCGAATTAACTGAGTTTTTCACAACGGCAACTGTACCATCGGGCCGGTATGTAAAAGGTGAGATCACACTCGATTACACGGATGCTGATATACAGGTTGAAGGTGAGCAAGGTAATAGCGTGCCTGTTACGACCCTTGTAGATGAAGATGGAAAACCGGTTGATCAACTTGTCATGTCTGTGAATCTGGAAAATACGGATCACTTAATAATAGCGCGAGGAATTCCTGCGCACTTAACACTCGATTTTGATTTAAATGCTTCACATACAGTCGATTTGACGCAAAGCGATAATCCCGTCGTCACTGTTGAGCCAGTGCTTCTAGCTGAAGTGAGCCGTGAGAAATCCAAGTCACATCGTGCTCGTGGCGGATTAAAGTCTGTTGATCTGGGTGATTCACACTATACAGTTGTGCTTCGACCTTTTCATCATCGGTTTAATAAAGCCCATGACTTTGGTGAGTTACAGATATCCACAAACGAAGAAACGCTATTTGAGATCAATGGCGAGGATTTTGTCGGTATCGATGGCCTAAGAGTGCTTTCAGAAGAGCCAACTTTAACCGCAACTATTGCCTTGGGCCATTTCAAGCATGACCCCATTCGTTTTGTTGCCAATTCTGTTTATGCAGGCAGCAGTGTACCCGGTGGGGATAAAGATGTAGTTCGTGGCAGTGTTATTGCCCGAGAGGGAAATACATTGCGTGTAAAAGGTGCAACACTAATCCGTCAGCAAGGCAGAGCAGTATTTAATGATATAGTGACTGTAACACTCAATGAGAATACACGCGTAAAAAAGCAGACTTCGAGTGAAGAATTCAGTATCGGTGACATTTCAGTAGGGCAGCGCGTGAGTATTTTCGGTGAGTTGAGCGACGATAATGCGGAAAATCCAATTTTAGATGCAAGCAATGGTACGGTAAGGATGCTGGTGACGTATTTGAATGCTGGCGTGCTTGAGAATGGTAGTGACTTAGTACTCGATCTTTCTCGAATTAACGGCAGAGTTGTCACGCAGTATAGCTTTCTGGGCACAGGTTCCACTCCAGACTTTGATGCTGACCCAAATAACTACGAAGTAGATAGTGGGCAGCTAACACTTGAAAATATCGGTGCACAATCAGCGGTAAAAGTTGCAGGATTTGTGCAAGCATTTGGTACAGCGCCCGTTGATTTTACCGCACAAACTGTAATGGATGTCAGTAACTTACCTGCAACCCTGAAAGTCGGCTGGAATCCAGCACAAGCTGACGCACTGGATACCTCAAGTGGAAACTCAATTGTGATTGATTTAAACGGTGTTGGACGTTTTCACCATGTAAGCCAAGCTGGCGTGCGAATCGATCTAACTGCTTTGCAGACCCAAACTGAGATTGTTGCGCAAGAAGACGCAGTGTTTGGCATTATCGAAAAAAGCAGTCGGCAAGTGTTTGCTGAATTCGAGGGTTTTATTGTTGAGCTTGAACGTCGGATTGCAGCAGGGTCTGCGGTTAGGAGTATTGTAGCGCCAGGGCTATATATTAATGATAGTAATAGTATGGAGGCCAAGCGAATTACAGTGCGCCTTAGGTAAACGATATTGGCTTAGTGCTGGCCCAGGGTAGTAATAATCCTGGGCCAGTATTCTTTGAATTAAATATTATTATCGGAGTTGTAAATTTTTCCAAGTAACTGTCAGTTATAATTTCTTTCCATTCAGTTCTATCTTCGTCTGGCGGCCTGCTAAAACAACTGAAACAATGGGTTAGAGAGAGGTAATGAACTAGTTATCTGGAACAGCCCCAAATTCTATTTTCTGTAAGTCTCGTTGGATTGCTAAAATCTCACCAAAATCTGATCTAACTGTTAAATCAAATGCAAAAATTCTGTTTGATTTGAATTCATCAGGAACACGATCTAATTTAAATCGGATGGATCTTCTCTCGGTCCAGGTATCTTTTTGAGTTTCAAACTTCAACACATCTTCTTCGAATTTTAATATCGGGGTCGTACTCTTATACTCGCTGACCGACGCTTCAATGGTGAACTGCTTGGATTTATAGTCTTTCGCATTAAAATCAAATGGAAATACTAACCATTCCCTATACTCGGAGCTGAAAAACCCCTTTGATAGTTCTTCTCGTTTAATTTTATAGTTTTCTATTTTCGGCATTACATGGCCGACACGATGATCTTTATCAAGGGTTCTTTCACAAACATTTGTAAATTGAATCAGTTCGTGGTTGCAATTTTTACAATACAGCGGATTATCACTTACATTTTTAATTTTAGTTTCTTTTCGATCATTGCACTTAGCACAAAAGATAGTTGCCCTAATTGATTCACCTACAGCAAACGATACAACACCACTGACTACCATCCCAAAAAGATCCATCCTTACCTCGTAAGCAGCAGCTATGAAAGCATAAATTTTACCACTTTTATCTTGCAACCTGTTGAAAAAGTCTTGTTCAATACGAAATGGGCCGAAAGTGAACATCGAAATCGCTCGTGATCATAGGATGAGGACGATCATGAGTATTAGTTGTTTTAATATAGAGACATTAGTATCAATGTGCCTGTCTTTGAACACAGTTTTGTTGATTAAAAATTGCCCAAATCAATGGAAATTCCCTGGCTCATAGAAATAACCACCTCATTTTGTTTACATCAGGCGATTAGGAAACATCATCTCAAAGTCCCACAATCAAGCTTAAACATCCACGTGTTAATAAACTCCCTCGATCCCCCTTTCCAACAAGCAGTACACTTCGTGCAGATATTGCAATAAAACTGTTGCACATTGTTAACGACAACTTATTGTCAAGCCTGATAGTATCACTGGAGTTTAGTGATGATTTGTTCTACACATACGAATCTTTACACATCTTAGGGAAAACTAACTACGTAAGAGCGGAATAATGTTACGAATATTGGTCTTATATATATTAGGGATATCACTGGCTGTGGCACATACAGCTACAATCAGCCTGGAAGAATTTGATCAGGCTTTAGATGAAGCTGCTTCGGATGGCAATACGCTACAACAGTTTATGCGAGATCGATTGCAGACGGAATTTGATCGATTGCAGCTGCAGTGGAGTGATGGACAAATCATCAAGCAATTCTCGGAACCAGATCAGCAGTTAGACGGTGGTTGTGGCTATTCGGCTTATTTGGAAGGTTTCCAAGGGCGGGCAACAGTAAAAAAAGACTCCACATTGGGTCTGACTATCGATACGCTCAATCAACCAATTCTGCTGGATGTATCGATTAACGCAGTGCTTGAGAGCAGTGCGCATATAGAACAGATTTATGGTATCAGGCTGTTCGGTGGTTGTCGTCGTTATGCGCGAGATGGATTCGAACTAGATATTGCGGGCACGCTTGGATTTGCACTGCAGGTGAAGGTGGATCCCGACTTTAGTGTGCAAGATACATCCCTGGTCTATAAACCACAACTGTCGGTAACTACCCGTCTGGATCACTTCAATTACAAGCTGGATGTTAGTGATACTTTGCTGGAAAAGCCGCTTGAAAAGAAGATCCGCAGAGCGATAGACAAATCATTTTCTGAGGAAAATCTGCAACAGTACGGGCAGGATCTGGAAACATTGCTGCGGGATAATCTGATCGAATCCTGGGGCGGTGATAGCATTACGCTGGAATTACCTGAACTGGGTCGTGAGCAACAGCAAAAACTACTCGGCTTGCTTGAATTACCTCTGTTTTCAGAGTCAGGTGAAGCGCTGGTGCGTGATCATTTACCAGAATTACTCTATGCCGTCGTTACCGGAGATCAGGATATAGCGAAGGCAATCTTTGGCAGAATTGCTATTTGTGAGTTGCTTGATGATCAAATGCCGGATCTTCCGGTAGATCCTGTATATGCCGTCGAAGCAGGTGTTTGCAAGGCTGTGGATTCTGCGCAAAGTGGGTTGTCTTATTTTGCAGATGCGGCGTGTTCCAGTGAAGTAGGTTATTACCGCGCTACCCAGAAAGAATTTTGTGAAGTTTTACTGGATTTTACCAAGTTGGGTAATGCAGCTGCGCTTTCACCGCAACAGGTTAATGCCTGGGGACCTTCTCTGGGAGCCACGCTTGATGTAGGAGTGATACCACTTAAAAAACAAAAACAGCCTTATGTAACTCAGCTGAGCTATCGCAACCTTGATACATCCGTTGGCCAATGCAATCTAGAGATGCGAATCTTTAAGTCAAATGTGTCAGATAAAAACCTTAAGCCGTTAATTGCTTTTCATGGCGGCAGCTGGACTTATCGTCGTGACGGTGTTATGGGGCTGGAAGCACAGGTTTCCAATTATACCGATCGCGGATTCATTGTATTTGAACCTTTTTACCGGGTGACGGGTAGTGGTGAAGCCAATCGAGAATGCAGTGAAGCGAATGGCAGACAAGTCAATAGTGATGCATCGGCGGCGCTGGATTGGGTTTTGAAGAACGGGTTTAAATACGGTGCAGTAAATGGGCCGGTTGCCGCTACCGGCCAATCTGCAGGTGCGCATCTTGCGATGTGGCTGGCAGTTCAGCATCCACAAAATGTTAGTAAAGCCCTATTACTCTATCCACCCACTGATATGGCGCACTTCATTGGGCAATGGCAGGCAGGTTTGATCAGCGAGGATAATCAAGGTATTAGTGCCATACAGCGTTTTATTGGAAAAGCGGTTGCTGACATTCAGATTGATGATCCACAGATATTGGAAAACAGCTTTCCAACAATCGTTGCCGAAAAGCCGGCATTCTACCCACCACTGTTTATTATTCATGGCACTGGCGACAGCCTGGTGCCAGTGGATCAATCAACGAGATTGTGCGGTGCGTATTCTGCCGACCCCTCATTAATAACACTGGACTACGAGGAATTGGAGAAAAATCACAGGCAGATCGAAAATTGCGGGGAACAAGGACAGCTACATTTAATCGAAGGTGCTGAGCATGCCCTGGATGTTTGCTTGTTTGATATATGGTGTCCTGCCGGCGATGAAGCCGCACAAAACGCGGTTAAACAGGCTCTTTATTCCGCTTGGGAATGGTTATCAGTGAAATGATTAAATTTTTGCCTGGATATTTTAACAATAATGCAGAAGGACAAACCTCATTGTAGTGCATACACTAAGGAGAAATTCATCAATTGCAACAGATGCGTAAGTAGCCTTCAATCCTCAATGCTTTTGCTGAATTAGCAGTCAATGCAGAGCGTAATTAATTTTCTACAAAAACAAATGAGGTTCTGTAAAATTGTCAGATTGAAAATCACTTTCAATTAAGCTAAAACCTGTAAATTCTCTATGCGGCAGAAGCTTTCAGGTAAAACAGGAGGACTTCGCCAGTGGTAAATTGTAGCGTTAAAATCGGTTTAAAGGAGTAAACCATGCAAGATAAGCAAATCCTTTCTCAAGCACTCGATATTCTCAACGTAACCTTTGGTTATGAGCAATTCCGCCAGGATCAGCAAACAATCATCAGTGAATTAGTAGCCGGTAACGATGCGCTGGTTTTGATGCCCACAGGTGGTGGGAAATCATTGTGTTACCAGATACCCGCGATGATATGCCAAGGTGTTGGCGTTGTGATTTCACCGTTGATTGCCTTAATGCAAGATCAAGTTGATGCCTTGAATCAGTTGGGTGTACAGGCCGCTTATATCAATTCGACCTTATCAGTCTCTGAGCAGCAGATTGTAGAGCGTCAGCTGTCTAAGGGGGAAATAGATCTGATCTATGTGTCTCCCGAACGTCTTCTAAGTGGGCGGATGTTGGATTTGCTCGATAACTGCCCAATTTCATTGTTCGCTATCGATGAGGCGCATTGTGTATCCCAATGGGGGCATGATTTTCGGCGCGACTATCAGCAATTGTCTGTATTACATCAGCGATACCCGTCGATTCCACGTATTGCACTGACCGCTACAGCTGACAAGCGAACACGTGAGGAGATTCTAAGCCAGCTACAATTGCAGGATGCATCACAGTTTATCAGTAGCTTTGATCGACCAAATATTCATTATCAGGTGAGTGAGGGACAAAATGCGCGTGATCAACTTTGGCGGTTCCTGCAGGCCAATCATGACATTGACGCAGGTATTGTCTATTGCCTGTCACGAAAAAAGGTAGAGGCCATTGCGTCATGGTTGCAAAGTAAGGGGCGGGTGGCATTGCCTTATCATGCAGGATTAAGCGCTCAAATCAGGGCACAACATCAGGCTCGTTTTCTACGTGAGGAGGGAGTAATCGTCGTTGCAACTATCGCCTTTGGTATGGGCATAGATAAACCGGATGTGCGATTTGTTGCACATTTGAACCTGCCAAAAAGCATTGAGGCTTACTATCAGGAAACAGGTCGGGCCGGGCGTGACGGATTACCCGCCAGTGCCTGGATGGCTTATGGTTTACAGGATGTTATTCTTCTACGGCAGATGATGGAAGGTTCAGATGCAAGCGAGCGGTTTAAGCGTGTTCAATTTCAGAAACTTGAGTCCATGCTTGGTTTATGTGAGACAAGTAACTGCCGCCGACAGCTGCTACTGGAGTATTTTGATGAAAAAATGGAAACAGCATGTGGCAATTGCGATAACTGCAAAAGGCCACCAGAGACGTGGGATGCTACGGACGCTTGTCGAAAAGCACTTTCAGCCGTGTACCGAACAGGGCAAAGATTCGGCGTTAATTATCTGATTGATGTGCTATGTGGTAAACAGGATGAGCGGATTATTCGTAATGAACACGATAAATTATCCGTATTTTCCATTGGTCAGGAACTGAGTGGCCCAGAATGGCGCTTAATTTACCGGCAATTGATTGCACTGGGCTATCTAACGATTGACGTGGATGGACATGGGGCGATAAAACTTTCAGAAAGATGCAGACCTGTATTACGAGGTGAGAAAAATTTACGACTTCGTAAGCAATCCATTGCAGAGAAAATCAGTAGACCAATAGGTAGTAAAAAATCGCTTGATATTCGCTCGATTGACAAACCTTTGTTCGAAGCTCTACGTGAGTTACGATTGCGTCTTGCCCAGGAACAAGGCGTGCCACCTTATGTTATTTTTCATGACTCCACGCTTGTTGAAATCTCACAGCTGCGGCCACACACTGCTGAGAGTTTTAGGTATATCTCAGGGGTTGGCGAGAAAAAACTCGAACGTTACGGTAACGAGTTTATAGCATTGGTTAAACAGTTTCAGCTGCCGGATTTGTTGAAGAACACGTTAAGCGATACAGTCAACGAAACTTTGCTGCGGATTGAACAGGGACAGACTGTGGAGAATATTGCCAATCAGCGCGAAATGACAAGCAACACGATATACGGACATCTTGCAGATGCTATTTCTGAAGGCTTACTTGAAGCCAATGATGTACTTGATCTTGATGATAGCGAGTATCATAAGATTATCACAACCATGGAGATGCTTGAGAGTGAATATGAAGGTCAACTCAAACCTGTTTATGACGCCCTGGATGGAGAATTCGACTATGGCATATTGCGATGCATCAAGGCATCTTTAGCCCCAGTCTGAATGAGTACCCATTCTTTGCTCATTTGCCCAATTTTATCGACTACTTTTTTGGCGGTACCAATACTGTTTTGTTATCACTGGTGTTGATTTCAGATGGTTTTGCAAAAGATTTTGCACTGCCACCGATTCCCGGTGCCAATACTGTTTTGTCATCGTCACCCGAGTCAGGATTCTGACTTGCAGAGAATTTTTGCGCGTATTCCTTAATCTTTGAGGCATCCGCAATAACCGTTGCGTAAGGATCAATCTCTGGTTCGGATGTGCTTTCAACTATTGTGTCAGGCTTTTGTTCAGGTTTAGATTCAGTTTCTTTTTTATGATCTTCTGGTAGCTCTGTTGACAGCTCTTCTGGTTCAGCGGTTTTAGGGGCAGAAGAAATAATTTCGTCATTGGGTTCTGCATCGCCCTGTAGCTTCGATGATGCTTGATTTTGTTCATTAGCCGAATTTAACCTTTCTGGTTCTGGTTCTTCAGTGTCTTCCGAATTCAGAGGTATCGTACTGATTGAAGCAGAGCTGATATCCGAAAAAACCTCCTGAGTACCGTCCATGCTGTCGTCTTCGACTTCAGTTTCCGAAATACCTTGCTCTAAGCTGTTCTGCGGAACGGGCAAGGGTTCAGGTTCCTCAGCGGATTGGGTTTGTGGTTTTTCATCCTCAAGTACTTGTAAATGCTCATCCGCCTGTCTGGCTTGGATAACAGGTGCATTGACACGCGTTGAGATGACTGAGGCACCCGCTCCGGGCACAGCCAATGCAGAGAAATCAGATGCTCTGGCTAATGTGTCTGCATTATGCTGTTCGGGTCTGTCCTCTTGATTACGGCGTCGACTTAACATCCAGACAAACCCGGCTATAAGCAGTAGCGCCACCAGCCCAAGTACTCCGTATCTAGTGAGTCGTGGATCATTGGCGATATTGTCGAAAAATCCGACTGTCGGGGGCTCTGTGTTTGCTATTACGGTGGTAGATGAATTAATAGGAGAGGGTGTATTTTCTGGCTCAGTAGATTGCGCAACCTTAAGATCTACTTCCGTTTCAGGGGTTTCGGTAGCCAACAATCGCTCCTCTTCAACTTCAGTATCAAGCTTCGTGGGCTGAGATTGATCGGTAATATTTTCCGTTATAGTGTCGTTTGTGCCTGATTCAGGGTTAATATCAGGTGATGTCATCACAGGTGCGAGCGCTGACTCTGTTTTCGCCGCAGGTAATGGATCAGCACTGGAATCTCGTATCGATTCTTCAGCAGTGGAGGTAGTTATAGAGGAAGTGGCGAGTTGAATTTCTTCAAGTTCTTTTTGCGCTGTAGATATCGGCAGTGGCTGACTGGCTTCGCTAATAAGTATTTCATCAGGGGTTACTACAACTCTATTACCATCAAGATTCTCAAGGAATGTGTCAATATTGGCATGGTTCGCATTTTTGCTAAGCGGATGCCATTGTACGGTGATGGCTGATTTTTGAGCATCTTCACTGATGATCTGTGTCATCCACTCGGTAAATTGCTGATCAGTTTCCGGATCCCCCGTTTCAATTTTGGCGTCTGAAACAATGAGCAGAATTTTATTATTCGACGCATCGGTTTCGTCATTGAGTAAGGAAATTGCACGCTCAAGCCCAGCTGCAGTATTCACTGTATCACTCCTGAAACCGGATATTTTCAAACTTTGCCCGATCGCCTTGTGAGTGGCTTCATTAACTACAGTGAATGCTTGAATGACATCCGGTGTATCCGCAAAACTGATAATGGCCAATTCAGCATCTTCGGTTTTTGATTGCTGGAAATTATCAAATGCGGCTTGCGCGGTAGCTATGTTTATCGCCAAATCGGCTTGAGTGCCCTTCTCAACTAGCAATACAATGGAATTTTTAGCCGCTACAGAAAAACTCAAGAAACATAGCAAAAGAATGAAAAGCTTACTAACTATATAATTCATCGAGGTATTTTTGTTTTCTCTCATAGTTTTCCCCGAAAAGTGAGTGAGTTCAACTCGTGACCATCCGTGTCTGTTGAACAATTATAGACATCAAAGTTAATTGTGACCCTGATTCTGTCAAATACCAGCTAACAAGTAAATTTAAATACGCGGCTTCCTATACCTGATCGCCTTATACATTAGTATGAGCGAATTTGCATTGGATTACGTGTAAAGTAATGCCTGCAGCAGACAACTACCTGTTTGGATTCGAATAAAATGGGGAAATCAGGTGCTGTTTCGTGATATGTCTCTCAAAACCTTTGTAAAGTGCTATTGTTTATTGAGGGGAAATAACCGATTCAAAAGGTATAACAAAAAGACTATGAGGTATAAAGCTATGAGGCCTGACGTTACCACGCTGTTAGGAGTAAATAATTTGCCCACCAAGGCAGAAAGACAATTTAACGGAAAGAGCGCTGAGAGAGAGGAAACAAGGCTTGTTTTCATTGCAATCTTACTTGCAGGAGTATTGTGTTCCGGTTTTGCCTCTGCAGCTGTCCAACCTACAAATACATTAGGCAGCACAGGTACAACGGATTTACAAATTCGAACGGGCAATGGTGTTCAGGCTGTCTGCGGTCAGTTTATAGCTGCAAATAGCGGCGATAATCCAGTGCCACCTGCTGGCGAACTTGAAGCTGATCTATTTGATAAGTGTGGTGAGATGGTCCATACCGGACGTACGGTCACGGGTGATGCCGGAGGCACAGGAAAGTCACTCAACCTTAGCGCAGAAGAATTGGCGAGTGCCTTGCAAAATATTGCCGGCGAAGAAGCCGCAGCCGGCGGCAGTATGGCAACAGAAGCCTCTGCAGGCCAAGCCGCTAATATAGGCAAACGACTTTCAGCCCTTTTATCCAGATCTTCAAGTTTACAACTAAGTGCAGTTAATGTTTTTGGTCGAGACGCTCTCTATACACTATCAGATGAAGACTTGAATGGCGCTAACGGTGGAAATGCAGGGGAAGGTGACTTGCTGGAGAGCCGCTGGGGCGTTTTTATCAATGGTGATTTTGGCTCTGGTGAGAAAGATGCGAGCGATGGTGAGGACGGATTTTCCTATGATGCAACAGGCTTTACAGCCGGTATTGATTACCGCATTAACAATGAAGTTGTTCTGGGTGTAGCGGCTGGTTTCAATAATAGTAAATCTGACTTCGACAGCTCTTTTAATGTTTCAGGCGGGAGTATGGATAGCGAGAATACCAGTCTTTCAACCTATGGCCTGTTCTATAAGGGGAACTATTTTTTTGACAGTATCTTAACAGTGGGTCAGGGCAATCTGGACATGGACAGGCGCATTGTTATTCTATCCAATAGTGAGGTCGCTGAGAATGATGGGGCAGACCGTACAGCGGTCAGCGATACTGATAGCAGCCAAATTGCCTTTAGTTTTGGCGGTGGCACTGAGATTGTTAATGGCAGTATCGTTTTTGCGCCTTATGTGCGCGTGAATTCCCTGAATGTAAAGGTGGATGCCTTTGAAGAAACCGGGGCACAAGGACTGAACTTGAAGGTGGGTAAGCAGACTATAAAATCGCTTTCCAGTTCTTTGGGTTTTAGAGTGAGTAGTGCAACCAATACCTCCTTTGGTGTTTTAATACCGCAAGGCCGTCTTGAATGGATACATGAGTTCAGTGACGATAATCGTGAAATCAAGACGATCTATGTCAATGACCCCAGGCAGAATGAGTTGATTGTTGAAACAGATGACCCTGATCGGGATTACTTTTCTATGGGTTTGGGTTTATCAGCTGTTTTCAAGGGAGGGACGCAGGCGTTTGTTGATGTTAAGTCCATCATCGGTTTAAACGATTTCTCCGAGGCTGTGGTTACAGTTGGTGCCCGATTTGAGCTGTAATAATTAACAGGCTGACAGTATATTGGAGATGCCAATGTACACTTTGTATGAAACACTACACTAGGAAACTGTCTGGGGATGCACGCGAAGGTTTGCATCTCCCGATAGTTCTCTTTGCTTCGATTAAAAATATTCTGCAAATCATTGTCTTTTCACGGTGAGTTTTATGCCTATAAGGGTAATTGGAAAAGCTTCCGGGAATTGGTTGCTTTTGCAATGGTCGTTATAGTCTTGCCCATTCTGACTGATGCCCAACGAGCTTTGTGCTTGGGGCTGCGCTTCCACACTAGAGTAAAACGAAGAGCCAAGCACTGCGGCATAATCATTTAGCATGAAAATACCGGGTTATAAATTAACATCCAAGCTGGGGCAGGGGGGCATGGCCACTGTGTTTCTGGCAATACAGGAATCATTGGACCGTGAGGTCGCGATAAAGGTCATGGACCCAAAAATGGCTGATGACGCCTCTTTTTGTGACCGCTTTCTAAAAGAAGGGAAAATCGTTGCTCAGCTAAGTAACCATCCCGATATTGTTACCGTATATGATATCGGACGGTCGGGTGATCACTATTATATGGCGATGGAATACATCCCCGGACCCAACCTCAAAGATCGTATCTATAATAACGACAATCCGAAACAACCCTTGCTGGTCCTAAGGCAGGTAGCAAGTGCATTGGAAATGGCGCACTCTAAAGGATTTATCCACCGAGATGTAAAACCCGCGAATATCCTGTTTAAAGAAAATGGCGATGCGGTGTTGTCAGATTTTGGAATCGCCAAAGCGGTTCAGGCTGACACGCAACTGACGGCTATTGGCTATGCAGTAGGCACCCCTGAGTATATGAGTCCCGAACAGGCAATGGGTCAGGCAGTGGATGCGCGCGCAGATTTGTATTGTTTAGGCGTGGTTTTATACGAAATGCTGGCGGAGAAAAAACCCTATGTGGGCCAGGATCCGTTCTCAACTGCCTTAATGCATATAAACAATCCGATACCCGATTTACCCGTAGAATGGGCGACCTATCAACCCTTACTAAATAGTCTAATGGCTAAGGATAGGGAGAAACGGTTTCAGAGTGCTGAGCAGGTTATTCAGGAAATAGATGGATATCTGATAAATGCAACTCAGGCTGCGACGGCTGTTGCATTAAGTAAAGCGAATAATCATGCAGTATCAGCAGCGGATAAAAAAACACTAAGCCGAAATAGTCGAACACCACTGTATGCATCACTTGGGGGGGTGATGATACTGGCGCTTTCTGGCGCTGGTTATTATTTTCTGAATGGGCCTTCAGTTGTCAACTCTACGGGAGAGAAGAAAATCTTAATAAGTAAACCTGTCGCCAAGGTTTTAAATGAACAAGAGCAGAAAAATGTTATACGCTTGCTGGAGGTGGCAGAAGCGCATATGTCAATCGGCCGTTACAAGCAGCCGCCGGGAAGTAATGCGATGGAAACATTTGAGATGATACTTGAGATTGATCCAGAAAATCCGACGGCCAGGGAGGGGCTGCAAAGTATTCAATCTCAATAACCCGAGTGCTTTATATCCTGCTTTGAGTGAAAGTTCTAATGTGTAACCGGCAAAGAATAAGTCGCTGTTGCTTGTGCCATCAATACCTCAGATTTAACGCTGATGATATCTACGCTGACCACACATAATCTTTTACCCATTTTAATAATACGGCATTTGCCAAGTAAATCACCGGGTGGTGGCTTGTTCAAAAAATTAATATTCAGGTTTGTAGTAACGGCAAGTGCTACAGGGCCGGAATAAGCAAGAATAGCTGCATAAGCGCCAAGATCAGCCAAGGTGAATAAGCTAGGTCCTGAAACAGTTCCGCCAGGGCGTAAATGTACATCACGGGGCGATAATCGGACACAAACTTCATTTTGCGAAATATTTTCTACGGTATAAGCGCGACCATAGGCGTTAACTTGTGGAAAATTCTGCTCAAGAAACTCATTGAGCTGTTCCACTGTCATAAGTGATTGCATGGTGTTAAAACTCTAAAAATGTATGCTATTTCAATTTCCAACAGCTAAGTGTCGATAATATACTTCATATAAGACAAGGCACACAAGTGTTTGTTTTATAGCTGATTATGCGATGAGGTATTTTATTTTCAATCAATCATTTATGATGTTAACAAGGTAAATCCAATTCAGTGATTGGGTTTATTAAAATGCTTGCAATAGGGGTCTTTAAGCGTTTTATTTAAAGTGTTCACATCAAAAGTGAAAAAATCACAGAACAGGTAAGTGACTCCATGCTGTAATGCCCCTAATACTTTTATCCAGTACCCTGGAACAATGTGTGCTGAGATGATATCAATCATTGACTGAGTGCTGGTGCATTTGGGACTAAACATAACAGGCGGGTGGTAGCCATGAGTTGTAAGAATAGAATGAAATCAGAATTGACCCATACCAATAAAGTATTGCGGTCAATTAAGGCAAAGACAGCGACCATTGTCACTTTATCTGTGGTATTTATCTACGGTTGTGCAACGACATCCGGTACGAAGCAGGAAATTCCACCGGAGGCAGCGGGTCTTAAAGCAGAGCAGTTGATGGTCGTTGATTGTCTGCTACCAGGTCAGGTTCGGCAGTTGGGATCAAAGTTTGCCTATTTGTCTCCTCGAAGACCTATAAAAACAACTGCGAGTGACTGTGAGATAAGGGGGGGGGAGTATGTCTCTTTTGATCGCTCAAATTACGCAACCGCGCTAAAAATCTGGTTACCGCAGGCGAAGGCCGGTGATGCCGAGGCACAGACTTACGTTGGTGAGATTTATGAGAAGGGCTTAGGTATAGAGGCCGACTATAAAATAGCAGCGCAGTTTTATCAGAAGGCTGCCGAACAAGGACACTCACGCGCTCAAATTAATCTGGGTTATCTATATGAAGGCGGTTTAGGTGTGGAGCGCAATTTAACCACGGCGATGAATTGGTATCGTCAGGCATCGGGTCTAACCGATGGTGACCTGGAGTTTGTATCTTCAATTGAAGCTGCGAACCGGCAGGCAAAAGCAATTGATCATGAAAAATTGAAGGAACAAAATGCTCAACTTAAATCTGAGTTGAAGCAAACCAAGGTTCAGTTGGCGAGCCGTAAAAAAACATTGGGTGCGTCTGAGAAGCGAATTGCTAAGTTACGAGTGGAGTTAAAGGCAAAACGCCAGGCCTTAACAAAGGCTGAAAATGCAGCTACCTCGGTGACCGTGGTTTCCAGCGCAGATCCGGAGTTGCAAGCAAAACTCCAGCGTGCAGAAGACGAGAAATCCAGACTAACCAATAAGCTGGCACAAGAACAGCTTGCTAAACGTAAACTGGAACGTGAGCAGTCTGATACGCTTGCACAGTTGGTGCGAAGTAAGCAGCAGCTTGGTAACAGTAAATCTGAGCTCAGCCTGGCTCAGACTCAACTAAAGGAACAAAAAACGATTCTTTCAGGTTCCAGTCAGGATAAACAAAAGCTTGCGGAACTAAATTCCAAAGTAGCTACACTACAACAAAAGGTGGTACAGCAGGAGACACAAACTGTTGCATTGCAGTCGCGCTCGTCTGACCAAAAAGTAGCACTTAAAGCGGAAATTGCCAAGACACGTGCATCTGAAAAAGAGTTGCAAACTGCCCTTGATCAGCGTAATTCAGAGGTCAATTCATTACAGCAACAACTGGCTGCCAGCGAGAGTGCAAATCAGGAAAAATTAGCAAAAGCTGATAAGGAATTAGAATTGGCCCTTAATCGGCGTAATTCTGAAGTTGAGTTGTTGCAGAAACAGCTGGCTGCCACAGACACCGCTAATAAAGAGAAATTGACTAAAGCGAGTAAGGATTTGCAGACCGCAAAGACTGAGCAAAAACGCCTGACTACAAAACTTGCAACCCAGCGACTGGCTAGCCGCAAAACTACCAATGTACAGATTGCCAGTTTGGAGAAGGAGCTAAAACAACAAGAAGGTTTGGTGTTCTCTCAACGTACTGAACTTGAATCCCTGGAAGGTAAGTTATTGCAAACGCAGGCTCGCTTGAAAAATGACCCAGGCTCTTCAGTTGTTGCCACAGTGTCTGCCGGCCCGATTATTGAAATTATCGATCCGCCATTGCTGGCAACACGGGGTACACCGCAAATCAATTTACGCAGTGCCGTTCCTGAGATAGAGATTATCGGACGGGTGGAGTCTACAGTTGAATTGTTATCTTTCAGAGTCAATGATCAAACGGCTCAAGTGGAAGCGAATGGTTTGTTTCGCCTGAAACAGGCTGTGCGCAGCAAAAGCACAGCTGTAAATCTTGTAGCCGTTGACTTGCAAGGACAGCGAACCGCTTTGGAATTTGTTCTTAACTCCAAACTTAAAAAGAACGCGGTTGCTGCGAATACGAAGAAATTTGGTGCTAAATCACTGCAAGGGATTAGCTTTGGTAACTATTACGCGCTTGTTATCGGTAATAATAAATACCAAAGTCTGACTAATTTAAATACTGCGGCTAATGATGCGAAGGTTGTGGGCAGTATATTAGAGAATAAATATGGTTTTAATACGACTGTGCTACTCAATGCAGATCGTTACACCATGCTATCTGCATTGAACAAGTTACGTGAGACACTTACAGAAGATGATAATCTGTTAATTTACTACGCTGGTCACGGTGAATTGGATAAAGTAAATCTGCGCGGGTATTGGTTGCCAGTCGATTCCGAATCAGATAGCAGTACCAACTGGATCTCCAACGTTGCTATCACTGATATTCTCAACGTTATGTCAGCCAAGCACATTCTGGTTGTTGCTGATTCCTGTTACTCAGGATCTATGACGCGATCGTCAGTAGCAAGATTAGAGTCAGGTCTATCGAATAGCGCGAAAAAGAAATGGTACCAGGCTATGAACAAGACTAAAGCACGGGCTGTATTAACATCCGGTGGTGTCAAACCTGTGCTTGACAGTGGTGGCGGTGATCATTCGATTTTTGCCAAAGCCTTTATTGATGTACTGAATGAAAATGAAGGCGTGCTTGAGGGATTTAAATTATTCCGAGAGGTTCAAAAACGCGTGAAATCTGCCGCTGCAGCACTCAATGTTGATCAAGAACCTCAATATGCGCCGATAAAATATGCAGGGCACGAGGCAGGGGAGTTTTTTCTGTTGCCAGATTCATCGGCTTCAACTGAGCTTGATACAAGCAATGGTTTACTTGTGGCTACACAGTAATTCGTGCTTGTCTTTCTCCTGAAGAGCAAATTGTGGTCTTCAGGAGAAGTGTTAAGCTAGATCATATTAGGGTCCGGTAAAATTAATTGAGAACATTGGTTTAATAGTCACTGACTAAATTAGATTTCGCAAGGGTGGAGCAGACTGCCAGGAGATTTAGGATGGTCAGGCCCATACTTTTTGTCGCCCATGGCATGGGTAAGCATAGAGACGAATATGGTACCTTCTATTTCACCCGACGTTTCTATAAATCTTTCTGTAGTAATCCGCTGTGATATTCTGAAACGGTGAGCTTCAGCACCAACGTAACTATTTCCCGCTTAGCAATGTCCAATAACTAACGATTGTATATCGGACAGACAAATCGCCTACGACAGCCGCAACCTCATCACTTACGCTTCAGAGGAATAAGCCGTGATCGAAAAAGATTATAGGATACAACGGTTTTCAGAAACAAGTTGAATAGTCGTATAAAAAAACAATAACCCGCGTAAATTAAAAATATCGTTAGGCTTTATCACTACCTGAATAAAGGGAGTACCCATCTATATTGCTTGTGATGAATCCAAGATTAGATTGCCCTCTAACCCATAATTAAAAGTAGGTGTCATGAAAAAAATCACTATCGCCAAATGGTCAGAACTGGAACCCAATAAACCCACTTATGCGCTGATTGCCGGTGTAGATCTGGTGGTTGTCCGCTGGAAAGATGAAGATGGTGTATCGGTGCTTTACGGCCGTTGCGCGCATCGAGGCGCATTAATGTCGGATGGTTATGTACGCGGTAAAAACCTGATCTGCGGTTTGCATAGCTGGGACTACGATCTCAAATCTGGCATTAGTGCTTATAATAATTCCGAGCGCCTGGATCTATTCGAATCCTGGGTCGAAGACGACGAAGTACTGGTTGATGAAGATGAAATTCTGGCCTGGGAAAAAGCCAATCCACAGCCCTATAACCGTAATGCATATCAGGGCCTCTACAAAGATATTCACGGCGCGGTTGAAGAACCGCATACCCAGTATATTCAACATCTGGCCGAGCATGGATTGTCCAAAGTAGGGCACCATGGTCGTGTTAGCGCGATGGGTGTACCGCGTGATGAATTGCCAAAATGGGAGCAAATACAACTGCTTACCGCACAACTGTACAAAGTTCCAGCACTCGATGATGATGCTGTCGCCACCGAAGTGGTGATTGGCTCGAATGCCAAAAAGCCGCTGATTCTGGATCGACCTTTATTCGTCTCGGATATGAGTTTTGGTGCCTTATCTGAAGAAGCCAAGGTTTCCCTGGCAAAAGGTGCGGAACTTGCCGGCACCGGTATTTGTTCGGGCGAGGGCGGTATGCTGCCCGACGAACAGGGCGCTAACAGCCGCTATTTTTACGAATTGGCTTCAGCACGTTTTGGCTATTCGATGGAACGCGTCAAGCAATGCCAGGCTTTTCATTTTAAATGCGGGCAGGGCGCAAAAACCGGCACCGGCGGCCATTTGCCGGGTAATAAAGTCATGGGCCGCATTGCCGAAGTGCGCGGTCTGAATGAAGGCGAAGCGGCTATTTCGCCATCGCGCTTTCCCGACTGGGATAACATCGACGAGTATCGCCGTTTTGCAGCAGAAGTTCGCGAAGCTACAGGCGGTATACCCATTGGGGTTAAGCTCTCAGCGCAACACATCGAACGCGATATCGAAGCCTCCTTACAGATTGGTGTCGATTACATTATTCTCGACGGTCGTGGTGGTGGTACGGGTGCCGCACCTTTGATTTTCCGCGATAACATTTCCGTGCCGACTATCCCCGCACTGGCCAGAGCTCGACGCTATCTGGACAAGAAAGGCCGTAGCGATGTCTCGTTGGTCATTACCGGCGGTTTACGCCTGCCGGCCGATTTCATCAAGGCGTTGGCGTTGGGTGCCGATGCCATCGCCATATCGAATTCGGCCTTGCAGTCGATTGGTTGTCTCGGAATGAGAGCCTGCCACACTAATAATTGTCCGGTCGGCATTGCCACGCAAAAACCCGAGTTACGTCTGCGTCTGAAAATAGATAAGGGCGCTGAGCAGTTAAATAACTTTTTGCGTGCTTCAACCGAACTCATGCAGGTGATGGCGCGTGCCTGCGGTCACGAGCATTTAAATCAGTTCTGTATCGATGATCTCACGACCTGGGATCGCGAAATGGCGCATTTGACTGGGATTCAATACGGCGGAGTATCTCAGGATTGATTGTTCGACTTAGCTTCAAACGAGATCCATTATGACTAATAACAACCAGAATCTGATTTGGCAAAAAGTACTGTCCAAAGAGGAATTACCCGAAGGTCGGACAACTTCGGTAACTTGTAAAAAACGCACGCTGTGCCTGTCGCATCTCAATGGAGAATTTGGTGCACTCGATAACAGGTGTCCACATCAGGGTGGACCGCTTGGTGAAGGCACAATAGAAAACGGATTATTGCGATGCCCCTGGCACGGTTGGGATTACGACCCGATCACCGGTAAGGCTCCCGGTTTTGATGACGGTGTCGAGAGTTTTCCGGTTGATATACGTGATGATGGTATTTATGTAGGCATGACTGCCGAGAAAAATCATGTCAACACAGTTGGTGATTTAATGATGGAAACTATGAGCAATTGGGGCATTAAACAGGTGTTCGGCATGGTCGGGCATTCTAATCTTGGCGTTGCCGATGCTCTGCGTATTCAAAGCGAGCAGGGGCGATTGAGTTATTACGGCATTCGTCACGAAGGTGCAGCAGCTTTCGCCTGTTCCGCCTATGGTAAGTTGACTGGTAGACCGGCAGCCTGTCTTGCGATTGCCGGACCTGGCGCGACCAATTTGCTCACCGGATTATGGGATGCCAATGTCGATCGCGCGCCGGTCGTTGCTTTAACCGGTCAGGTTGAAACTCAGGTGTTAGGCCCTGGGGCTTTCCAGGAAATCGACCAGGTTGGTGCCTTTGGAAAAGTCGCACAATGGTCGCAAACTGTGTTACACGATAGTCGCCATAGCGAGTTGATGAACCTAGCCTGTAAGTCAGCGATTTTGAATAACGGCGTATCGCATTTGATTTTTCCCGATGAAGTGCCAAAACGCGTGCTAGTGGAAGCGGTCGATGCGGGTAGCCCGGTAGGTCGCCTACCATCACGTAATATCACGCCGCCCGCCGACGCCATGCACGATGCGGAAAAATTAATACGAGCGAGCAAACGTCCGCTCATTATTGTTGGACACGGAGCGCGCTTCCAGATGGATGCGATTACAGCACTCGCCGAACAGTTAAATGCACCGATTGTCACAACTTTTAAAGGTAAGGGTTTGATCAGTGATTCACATGCACTTGCCGGTGGTGTGCTTGGTCGCAGCGGTACTCCGATTGCCAGCTGGTTAATGAATGAATCCGACTCTTTGCTGGTATTTGGTGCAAGCTTTAGTAATCACACCGGCATCATCACAAAAAGGCCGACTATTCAGGTCGATTATGACTTGATGACGCTGGCGAGATTTCACGCCATTGATGTGCCTGTCTGGGGTGAAATTGGCATTACCGCGAAGGCTCTGTCTTCAGCGCTGGCCGATTATAGCGGTACCGAGGATCAACGAATCGATGTCGCTGAACGCTGGAAACTGTGGCGCGCGGAAAAGAAAAGCCGTACACAGGATAACCATGGCAATGGCATTAACGCTGCCATATTGTTTCAGATGTTAACTGAAAAAGTCGATACCAATGCCATCATCGCGGTCGATGTTGGCAACAATACCTATTCATTTGGTCGTTACTTCGAGTGCCAGAAGCAGGCCGTGCTGATGTCGGGTTATCTCGGCTCGATCGGTTTCTCATTCCCCGCAGCAATGGGTGCCTGGTCGGCGACCCAAGAGGATGATCCGCGTTTTAAGGATCGCCAGGTGGTTTCGGTTTCTGGTGACGGCGGCTTTGGGCAGTATCTAGCCGAAATTAATACCGCGGTGAAATACGACATGAATATCACCCACATACTCATGAATAACGGTGAACTTGGTAAAATCAGCAAGGAGCAGCGCTCGGGAAACTGGGAAGTTTGGCAAACTAGTCTGCATAACCCCAATTTCTCCGAATACGCCAAACTTTGCGGCGCATTCGGCATTCGCGTGAGCAAGGCCGAGGATCTGGAGGCTGCGTTGGTGCAGGCGTTAAATCATCAAGGTCCCGCACTGGTTGAGGTTATGACCGACGCCGAACTGGTTTGACCGGAGTATAGCCATGGCAGAGGCCACGATTTTATTGCTGCTCGTCAGTATTGCCATATTCGCACTGTATTCCGGGCCAATCATCCGCAGTAGTTTGACACCACCGATGGCGTTTACCGGACTTGGATTATTGATTAGCCCTGTTGTGTTTGGTTGGGTCGATCTCGATTTGGACAATGGCGTCATCCATTTCATTGCCGAAATCACCTTGATTCTGGTGCTTTTCACCGATGCCGCACGAATAAACCTGAAGGCACTTTGGGAAGATCACGACGTGCCGGTACGTTTACTGCTAGTGGGAATGCCTTTGACCATATTGGCAGGCGTACTCGCGGCTAAATGGTTATTGCCCGAGTTACTCCTGATCGAAGCGCTGGTGCTGGCCGTGATTCTCGCACCCACCGATGCGGCGCTTGGGCAGGCGGTGGTGAGTAGTCCTTTGGTGTCGAATCGTATTCGTCAATCTCTCAATGTCGAGAGTGGTCTGAATGATGGTATTGCTTTGCCGTTGCTGCTGTTTGTTATCTCTTTTGCCGCCGGTGCACATGGTCATGAAGGCGATACTGAATGGGTCAGCTTCGTGCTGTTGCAAATTACCCTCGGACCTTTGGCTGGCATTAGTGTTGGCTGGTTAGGTGCGCGAGCGATTAATACGGCGATAGAACGCGAGTATTTGAGTAAAGAGTTCTGCAATATATACCTGCTCAGTATTGCTTTTATTGCATACCTGGGTGCCGATATGATTGGTGGCAATGGTTTTATCGCGGCCTTTACCGCCGGGGTAGCCACCGGCAACACGCTCAAACACGTGAATGACGAACTATACGAATTTGCCGAGTCGGAAGGGCAGTTGCTCAATCTGATAATTTTCTTTTTGTTTGGAGTCGCGCTACTACCGCAAGCCTGGCCGTTGATCACTTGGAATATCGTGATTTATGCCTTGCTTAGTTTGACCCTGGTGCGCATGCTGCCAGTATTTCTTTCGCTACTTGGCAAACACCTGCGCTGGGAGACAACGATATTCCTGGGTTGGTTCGGCCCTCGCGGGCTGGCTTCTATCCTGTTTGTTTTGCTGGTGCTCGAACATGCGCAGCTTGCGCACGAATCACTGGTATTCAATACCGTATTGATTACCGTGGCGTTCAGTGTTCTGTTACATGGGCTAAGTGCCTTGCCGGGCGTTAAAGCCTATGATCTGATGCTGAAGAAGTGCGTTAAACGCGGTGATGATATTAGCTCAGAACAGCAAATAGTTTCCGAAATGAAATTGCGATTGGCAACCACAACCGATGCTGAAAAAGACGCTTTATAATCTGCTTGAAAGTCAGGATCGACAGGCTGCTTCTCAGCAGTTTTTCGATACCGCACTGATCACTTTGATACTGTTGAATGTACTCGCTGTGGTGCTTTCAACGGTTCAGTCTGTTTATCAATCATATGAACAGGCTTTTTATCTGTTTGAATTGATTTCAGTTGGCATCTTCACGTTGGAATTGTTGCTGCGCTTATGGATATCTGACATTGACGGCGAGGGCAACAGTGGCCATTCCCGGCTTCAATTCTGGAAAAGTCGCTGCACAGTGATGGATATTATCGCCATCGCGCCGTTTTATCTGAGCGTGTTGATTGCGGTTGACTTGCGTTTATTGAGGCTCTTGCGCTTGATTCGTGTTTTTCGGATTAGCCCCTATTTTCGCAGTCTAGCCCTGTTGGAGTCGGTCATAAAGCAGGAATTCCGGCCCATTCTCTCCGCCCTGATGGTGATATTCGTATTAATGTTTTTCGTCGCAGGCGGTATTTATTTACTCGAACGCGAAAGCCAGCCTGAAAGCTTCGGCGATATGCCTTCGGCACTGTGGTGGGTGGTGGTAACGCTTTCGACAGTGGGTTATGGCGATGCCGTGCCAGTGACCTGGATGGGCAAGATACTCGGTGCGGTTATTATGATTTTAGGTATCGGCATGGTTGCTTTGCCTGCGGGTATGCTGGCCTCGCGGTTTTCCGAAGTCATGCATCGGAAGCAAAATATTTTTCGTCGTATTGTTGAAGACAGTATTGAATACGGCAACGGCGATATCGACGAAGTGCTTGTGGAAGAAAATCGACGCGAAATGTTCATCAGTAAAAGCGAGGCCAGCAGCATTATTGCCGACAGTCTCGAAGCATCAAGACGTAAACTCAGCTACTGCCCTTCCTGTGGTGGCAAGCTGCCATGGTGATGGCTTTTCTCTGTCGACCTCATAATAGATAAAATGCAGACTTGATAATTCAGCCGATGACTAAAAGGAGCGCCTCCAATTACGTCCCAGCTCAGACTTTTAACTTACAATATTCATAAAGGTTTCGATCGCAAAAACCGGGAATTTGGGTTCTTCTACACAAAGGTACGTAAAGAACCACAAGGATATGTTCTAAAGTCCAAATCGATAGAGGGAAAGCTCATTTACCAATGCAAGGTACTTATCTCGCATCCATTGGTCATCTGCATTTTCGAACAATAGGAATTGATGCCCCTGATACATAAATGCAGCAGCCAATGTTTCGTTATCAATTCCGATATCCTATAGTTTGTGTACGAACTCCTCCAGCTCCTCACTTCTTATTTTATCGATAGCCTGTATTTCCTCGAGTGTCATTTTTTGCATTCATAACGAATACCAATCAAACAAACCATCGTAAACGGCAAATATTGCTCCAGTCTTGTGCCTTGATATGCAGGGATGTTGAGTATACTCTTCACTATTCTCCCGTATACAGAATGAGAATATTACGAGAATACCGACATCTCCAAGGACAGGAGATAGACATGGCTCAGGGTGTTCTGAAACGGGATCTAGCCTGAATCTGCAATTCATGCTGCATCTCGCTAGTGACTGCTATGAGGACAGAGCTGCCGGGTTGTGGACGAGAAAAACCATCATGTTTCTAATTGTCTGATAGGCCGGATTGGGCACTCAGCCGCCTATCACTATCCAAGCACACAGACGACAGCTCTCTAATCCCAGGCAGTTTTTCAGATGAGAGCAAATCTAAAGTCAGGTGTAAGATCAGATACCGGCTATCACAAAAAGGAATTTGCAGAAACTTACACGATTATCAATACGATGGTAGAGTCCTTACAAAAGGGAAAAAGCTTGGACATCCGCCCAGTAAGCCGGACTAAATAATCAAGCTCAAGCTCAAGCTCAAGCTCTGGATGACCGTTGTTGAGGAAATGAGATCGACGACAGAGCATCAAGCAATGGCCCAACCTTGCCGTCACGCAGTCCCTCAACTGCCGAAACGATATTCACTACCTGGTTCTCCGATATCCGCCTCCGCGCCAGGGTTTTAAACTTACCGACAAGGTCAGCTCGAGCAAGTGCCCGATCCGGGTCTCCCCAGAGCTCCTCAACCATCGCCACAAATGTTCCCCTCGCAGTCGTAACCGAGACCTTCGAAGGCGAATTGTGTGGAAAAGAAGAATCCATTTTTTCATCTCTTTCTACCGTTATTTTTTCGGCAAATTTAATTATTTCATGCTGATGAAGGCAGTCAGACGTCGCTGGCGATAACGCGTCTTCGCCGAGGATCGCGGCAATGGCCATACAATAAGGTACGCTGTATTGTGCGCTTTCGATCGATGGCGGATCGTTAAAGTTATTGAGATTAGCGGCTTGCATGAAGGTTTCAACCCGAATCGATTTAACCGCTTCGGCTGAGATATTTTGCTCCCGCATAATCTGCAGCAATGCCTCAACGGGACTGTGTATCCAGCGACAGCACGCATAGCGTTTGAAATAGGTACGCAATATAGCGTGCGAGACCGGCCCCACATGCGACTGGAAATATCCTTCCTCGAGACCCTTGAGGGTAACGTCCGGATCGTAACGCTCTGTGATATTCAATGCATCGCGACAGCCAGTAAAACCCTGAGCTGCCAGGTCATTCGCCATCAACCCGGTAACCACCGACCATGGGATGGATTCCTTGACGTTGGCGCCCATATCCTGACTCAGCGTCAGGTCGGAGACACGGGGTCCGTGATAGGCGATAACGGCAAGTGCATTCATGAGTTGGTCCGGGTTCAAGCCCAGACAAAGCCCGGCCGCCACGGATGCTCCGAGACCTGACCAGTTACCCGTGTGATAAGCTTTGTGGTGTTCAGCGCAGCCGACACGAATACAGACCTCGTAGGCAGCGACAACGTTGGACAGGACATCAATGCCTTTTTGATTGCCATCGGCGAAAGCTAAAACTGCGGGGACGATAGCAGCACCGGGATGACCTAGCGCGTTGCGGTGTCCGTCGTCGAGATCCAGCATCGATGCTGACGCGGAGTTGGCAAAGGCAGCGGCCGTGGGATGAAGACGGGATGCTTCGAACCACAATACAGCGTCGCCTTTGCCGAATAATGTCGACTTCGCAACGGCATGAACCCGCTGCGCTCCTTCTGTGCGGCTACCAGCCAGGGCGCAGGCAATGGCGTCGATAATGACGTCCTCGGCTTTTTTCAAAACGTCTTGCGGTAACGCATGCGGGCTTAGGTTGACAGCCCATGTAGCCAGTGATTCGGTAACCATACTTTTCATTTTCTTATCCTGCTGATTTGCCGGGGCAGTAACCGATGCCGCTGCCTGTCGGTTGCGGATGATGGGCGCAGCATCAGTGCCTCGAGTTTCGCCAACGATACCGCTACGGCAAGCTTATCTGGACAATGCTGAAGGATGCATGAGCCTTTCTCACTCGCCTGCAATGACCCGCGTAAGTAAATGGCACCGGCACAGGGTCGCGGAAATTGATTGAATCCTCAAGATTTGCACTGATGCTTCCCCTTTTGTTTGATTTTATCGATGCCGCCCCCAATACCCGAGACTGGAAACTCGAACATCGCTATGGCTCCGGTCATTGCGTACTACTGCAGACCCGATCGGCGTGCTGTCTATATAATCTCTCATTCCCGATTGCAGTCTGTCTAATAGCAATTGTTCAATCAGCAATAACTTTTGGTTATGCCGTCGGGCATGCAAGCGATACAGAATGATTTGCGGATCTCGGACATCTGCCGGTAATATGGTCGGGTTAGAGAACGAAAAACTAGGTCGGGAAATTAGTTTTTTGGAGCTCGCCGGCCACCTTCCCTGAATTGTGCAAGCGCGTCTCCCATCGTTTCGATGAACTGTTGCGCCGCTCTGGACAGTGGTTTGAATCTGGCAAAGATAACCCCCACCCGAATCGGAATTTCCGGTTCGAAGGGCACTATCGCCAGATCGTCGAAATGACTGCCGGTAACCGTAAACTCATCGACCAGGGCGATACCCAGCCCGCGTTGCGCGAGACCAGTGGCCACTGTGAAATGATTTACCAGCAGGTTATTACTGACGTTTTTGCGCAGTTTCGGTTCCGCGCTGTCGATCAAGTGCAGAAATTCCTGATCGGCATACCCGAATATCAGGTTATGACTCATTAAATCGGTGGCACGCACTGTCGTTTTATTCGCCAGCTCATGGCCCACGTGCATCAAGCAAACCATACGGCCGGTATCCAGAGTTACACCGTCTATCTCAGGATCAGGAGTCGGGAAATGTGCGAGGCTCAGGTCCACTCGACGGTTGACAACTTCGGAGCGGATAAGGGCAGACGGAGAAATCGTAAGCTTAAGACCAATATTGGCGTGCCTGGTACGAAATGCCTGAACCCCCATTGGTAACACATGTGTCGATAGCGACGGCGGGCAACCGATGCGGATACGGCCAACACCGGCATCCCCCAACTCGAAAGCCGTTTGGCTCAGATGGGCCACGTCCTCGTCGATGCGTGCAGTTTCGCTATACAAAACCTCTGCTTCGGGGGTCGGGTAAAGGCGCCCACTAATGCGTTTGAACAGCGGGAATCCAAGTCGGGATTCGGTGTGCTTGAGCACTTTACTCACCGACGGCTGAGAAACATTCAATGCTTTTGCCGCTTCGGTAACCGAGCCGGTGCGCATGATCGTCGAAAAGACCTCGATCTGACGCAAATTCATCAATTGGGTCATAACCTGATGCTATGAGGATGACAAGAATCGGTATTGGACACTATAAGAGTCACTGTGGCAAGGTTTTCGACACGGTGCAGTTTAGCTATCGAACGCTTCTGTGCTGTTGGTGTTCTGCCCGTCCTTGGGGTCTGGAGGGATTCAGGTATGCCGAAAGCCTGCGGCAGGCGTGGAGTGGAGGATTAATAATGAAACTAATAATGCAACTAAAGAAGCGAGAGAGTCTAATGAAACCAATCAAACTGAAGGGCATTCTTGTCGCAGTCGCAGTCGCCGGTGTTATAGCCGCCACTAGCGTCAGCGCACAAGAAATGAAATTTTTTCGTATTGGCACCGGAGGTGCCGGTGGTACCTATTTCCCAATCGGAGGCTTAATCGCCCAGGCTATTTCTAACCCACCTGGTTCGGGTAAGACTTGCGAGCAGGGGGGTAGCTGCGGCGTACCTGGTCTGATCGCGATCGCGCAATCGACTAATGCGTCGGCCCACAACGTCACCGCGATCAATGCCGGACAAATGGAAGCGGGTCTCACCGGAGCTGCAACACTTTATTTCGCCTATCACGGTGAAGGCAAGTTCAAGGGTAAGGCGAAGCCGAAACTGCGCGTTATCGCCAAGCTATATCCCGAAGATATGCATCTGATCTTGAAGAATGGCATGAAGATGAGCGAGTTAGGAGATCTGAAAGGTAAGCGGGTCGGTATCGCACAAGCGGGATCCGGCACCCAGATCGCGGTTGAGATGATACTCGATCAGCACGGCGTTAACCGTGACAACATCGACGAGGCCGAGCTCAACAATTCTCAAAGCGCCGAGCGAATCGCCGATGGGCATCTGGACGCCTACTTCTATGTTGCCGGCACTCCGGTGGCCGCAATGATTCAGCTCGACAACACCAAAGGCATGGAAATATATTCCTTCTCGGCTAAAGAAGTGTCAATGGTAGGCGAGATCCTCCCCTATTATGGTAAATCGACGATTCCGGCCGGCACCTATGGGGGTGTCAACTACGACGTCAACACCATCGCCGTGAATGGCATCCTGGTGACCAGTGTCGATCAGGACGAAGAATTGATCTACGCTATCACTAAAGCCCTGTGGAACAAGACCACGCGTAAGTTGCTCGACACCGGCCATGCCAAAGGCAAGGTTATTCGCGAAGAGACAGCACTTGACGGCATCAAAGGTTTAAATGTCCCGTTGCACCCCGGTGCGGCCAAGTACTACAAAGAAGCAGGTATCATGCTGAACTAATAACGTGATCCTCCCGGGGTCCCGGCGCCTGATAGTTGCGCTGGAGCCCTTTCTGGCCGAAGGTGTCAGTTGGACTGAGCACTAAAACACCAACGGTCGGATTTCTTTTACTCAGCCCGGCAGCGCAGCTGCGCTGCCGGTAGTGTGGTAGCTGAAGTAGCTGGAGCCATGCGACAGGGGAATATCCGATGACCAAGCACCCATCCGGCACACTCGATATCGAGGCGGCCGAGGCACTTGAAAAGCAATACGATTCATCCCTCGTCACCCGCGATAACGGCTCGCTGCTTGCGCAGTTTCTCTATTACTTCTCCATCGCCTTTGCCTTCTATCATATCTGGACCGCAGGCTTCGGCACACCGGTCGATCACGTGCACATGGGAATTCACCTCACCGGCCTGTTCATCCTGATCTTCCTCACCTTTCCACTGATCCGTACCCAAAGTGCGCTCGAGTACCAAGAAAACATCTGGTGGCGTTGGGGCAACGTGCCGATTTACGATTGGCTGTTCGCCGCCATCGGCGTCTCGGCGGCACTGTTTCTTGCGCTTTCATGGCGGGGACTGACTGTGTTCGGCTACGAGATTCCCGAGCAAGCGCTGCGCCAGGGTGATCCATCGACCCCCGACATCGTCCTCGGCACGGCCCTGGTGGTGCTGGTGTTGGAAATCACGCGCCGCTCTCTGGGCTTCGTGCTGCCATTGATCATCCTGGTATTTATCAGCTACGCGCTTTTCGGCCCTTATATGCCGCTGCAGATTCTGAAGCATCCAGGTGTCGATTGGCACCAGTTCATCAACAACATGTACTTCCCGTCCGAAGGTATCTTCGGGGTGACGCTGTGGGTGGTCTCGACGGTCGTGTTCCATTTCGTACTGTTCGGCATCGTTGCCCAGCGTATGGGACTGGGCCAGTTCTTCATCGATAACGCGATGGTCGTGGCTGGCAAATACACCGGCGGCCCGGCCAAGGTGAGCGTCGTCTCCTCGGCGTTCTTCGGCACCATTTCCGGCTCGTCAATCGCCAACACCGTCTCCACCGGTTCGCTGACGATTCCCAACATGAAACGCCTCGGCTATCCAGGTCACTTTGCGGGTGGCGTCGAGGCAGCATCCAGCGCCGGCGGCCAGATCACGCCGCCGATCATGGGTGCCGCCTCGTTCCTGATGGCCGAGTTCCTCGAGGTCCCCTACACCACCATTGTCATCGCCGCCATCGTGCCGGCAGCCATGCATTACATCGCCGTTTTGTCGATCGTGCATTTCACCGCGAAACGACTTGGCCTGCAGGGTTATTCGAAAGATAAACTGCCCCAAATCCTCGAAGTCTGGCGCACGGGCTGGCATACGGTTTTACCGCTGGTGGCACTACTAACCGTGCTCTTCGCTGGTTATTCGCCAAATATGGCGGCCTTCATGGGGTTGACTTTCTGCATCATCGTCGGCTTTACCGGGTTCCACAAACCCCTGACGCTGATTGTTCCCGGCTCCATGTTGGCCTTTATCCTGTGGCGCACCTCGAACGGTGCCTTCTCGCCCGTGATGGGCGGCTTTCTTTGCGGATTGCTGATCATCGCCGTCATGCACAAGCGCGTGCGCTACGGTTTCAAGGACCTGTTTAACAGTTTCAATGTCGGTGTTCAGTACGCCCTCGCGGTCGGCGCAGCCTGTGCTGCGGTCGGTATTGTAGTGGGAGTTATCAATACCACGGGTATTGCCTTCCGTCTCGGCTTCATGGTCACCACCGGCGCTGCCGACATGGCCGAGGCTCTGTACGCAGTCATCGGATGGATCCCGCTCGATATATTTGCACAGGCTTCCATCCAGCAGTTTCTGTCGCTGGCGCTGATCGCGATGGCCTGTATCCTGATGGGTGCAGGCCTGCCGACGACGGCGCTCTACATCATGCTGGTTTCCGTTGCCCAGCCGGCGTTAACTCAACTGGGCGTACCGGTACTGGCGACGCATATGTTCGTACTTTACTACGGTGTAATTTCGGAAATCACGCCGCCGGTCTGTACCTCGGCCTATGCGGCGGCAGGTATTGCCGGCTCCAACCCGTTCCGCACCGGAGTCTCCGCCTTCACACTCGGGATCGGCAAGCTGATGGTACCAATGGTCTTCGTCTACGCGCCGACCATGCTGATCGTGATACCAGAATACTTCACGCTGATTTCTTTTCTCCAGGTTTCCCTGACCTGCGCGTTAGGCATTTTCGCCATCGCGACGGTAGTTTCGGGATTCTTCCTGGTGCGATTGAGCGGTGTGTGGCGGGCGATCATGGGTGTCGCGGGCCTGCTGATGGTGGCGCCGAGCTGGGGGAGCGACATCGTGGCACTGGTGATTGCCGCACCGGTAGTGTTGATGCAATTACGAGCACTAAAAAGCAGCAGTCAATCTACTGAATCACAGGTGTCTACCGATGGTGGTGAGTCATAGTAGAAACAGGAGCCGATTCATGTACAAACAAATACTTGCCGCTGTCGATGTAGACGACAGCAGTAATGCCAAGAAAATCATACGAATAGCCCCGATATAGCCAATGTCTAGAGCGCCCGGTTGCATGTGTTGAGTGTCATTGGTGCAGCCTAGGCGGTGGGTCTCGCAGTATCTGCCTGAAGGCTACGAGAAGATGGCGATGAAGCGAACCGAGCAGGATCTGGCAACTTTGGTGGCATGCGTAGGGCGGCTGGATCAGGGTGAAGTAACGAATTCGACTCGTTTCGGCGACATCTATCGTGAAATACTGGCGTATGCCGAGAAATCTGATGTGGATATGATCTTCATCGGATCACACCGGCCATAGGCTACCGACTTTTTACCCGGCACCAACGCTGCCCGCGTTGTTCGTCATTCTCCCTGTTCGGTGTTTGTGGTTCGCTAGGTTTTGAATGGGAACTTATAAGCTAAGGTTGAAATCGATAGTATCAGTGTCGATTGAAAACTAGAGTAATCCGATAATCACATTTCTCAATAATGCCAAATGACGACTCTGGGCACTTTCCCGCCTATCACTAGTCAAGCACATAGACGGCAGCTCTCTGATCCTAAGTAGCCATTCAGGCTACAGCAAATCTTACAACATTGGTAATGTTCAGATGCCGAGTTTTACAAACTAGGGAACTTTTAAGAACTTACACGATTATCAATACGACGGTAGAGTCCTTGCAAAATGTGAACTCAGGAATAGGGTGAATTACGTTAGGGAAAGTTTGTCTAAGGGTTCCACCTTAGATTAGAATATAAATGAGTAAGACCAGAATAAATATCAACCCGATATCTACCTAATTGATTTTAAAGAAATGGTGGGCCCGGCAGGATTCGAACCTGCGACCAATGGATTATGAGTCCACTGCTCTAACCAACTGAGCTACAGGCCCTGATTAATCTTCAGGGAAGCGGTGCGTGCGCATTGTACCGCAAATTATAAATTTGGAAACCGTTAACGGGCTTAGGTAAGATAAAAAAATGTTATCAATAGGGATGTCAGATTTTTATCAGCAATAGTTTGTGGCAGGGCTATGAATTACTCGCCGTCCAAGAAGCTGCGTAAATGCTCTGATCGGGTCGGATGTCGAAGTTTTCGTAACGCTTTAGCTTCTATCTGTCGAATGCGCTCGCGGGTTACATCAAACTGTTTTCCGACCTCTTCAAGCGTGTGATCTGTATTCATATCTATGCCAAATCGCATACGCAGTACTTTTGCTTCACGCGGTGTCAGACTGGCGAGAATAGAGTGTGTTGTTTCGCCGAGACCCTGGCCGGTTGCTGATTCAACTGGAGAAAGTATATTGCCGTCTTCAATAAAATCACCCAGATGGGAGTCTTCATCATCACCTATGGGCGTTTCCATGGAAATAGGCTCTTTGGCGATTTTTAAAACCTTGCGGACTTTATTTTCTGGCATCTCCATTTTTTCTGCAAGTTCTTCAGGGGTGGCTTCCCGGCCCATGACCTGCAACATTTGTCGGGAAATGCGGTTGAGCTTATTGATCGTCTCGATCATGTGTACCGGGATTCGAATGGTACGCGCCTGATCGGCAATCGAGCGGGTAATTGCCTGGCGAATCCACCAGGTTGCATAGGTTGAAAATTTGTAGCCTCGTCGATACTCAAATTTATCGACAGCTTTCATCAGGCCAATGTTTCCTTCCTGAATCAAATCCAGAAACTGCAAACCACGATTAGTATATTTTTTTGCAATGGAGATAACCAATCGTAAATTTGCCTCTACCATTTCCTTCTTGGCACGTCGGGCCTTTGCTTGGCCAATAGACATACGTCGGTTGATATTTTTTATCTGCGCGACACTAAGGTGTGTTTCTTTTTCTATGGACGTCAGTCGGCGTTGGGCGCGATCTATATCATCTTTTGCACCCGCGAGTTTTTCTGCGTACGCTTGCCCGGAATTAATTAAGGATTGTAGCCAGTCTTTATTTGTTTCATTGCCGATAAAAGAGCCAATAAACTCCTTTCTTGGCATCTTACAATGTTTTATGCAAATATCCCGAATTGAGTGTTCCTGATTTTTTATCCGGCTAATATGGTAATGCAGGCGGCTTGTCAGCTCTTCTATGAATGCGGGTGTATACTTGAACTCCATAAAAATACTGATTGTTTCATCCAGCGTTGATTCGAGGATGGCATCACTAGTGCCCTTTTGCTGTTCCAGTTTGGCTGAGACAGATGCATAAGCGGTTTTTAAAGCGTTATATCTGTCTGTAACTTCTTCCAGATCGGGTCCGGTATCAACTACTTCTTCTTCTTCTTCTTCATCCTTCTCTTTATCACTATCGGAATCATCATTGTTGCTTGCTGATTTTTCCTCTTCAGTTTTTAGAATTGGGCGAGGGGGCGGGATGGTGATTTCTTGATTAAGATCAACAAAACCTGACAACAAATCGCTAAGCCTGGCTTCTTCATTGAGGACGGCATTAAACCTGTCAATTGAGCGTTGTATAGAATTCGGGTACGTTGCAAGTGCCTTTAATGCTTCTCTTAGCCCATCTTCGATACGTTTTGCAATTTCTATCTCGCCTTCTCGTGTCAGCAGCTCAACGGTTCCCATTTCCCGCATGTACATACGCACTGGATCGGTTGTTCGGCCAAATTCGCCATCGACTGATGCGAGTGCGGCCTCTGCTTCATCCGCAGCATCCTGGTCAGTGCTGACAGAAGTATCAGATAGAACCAGACTGTCATTGTCCGGGGCAACTTCACTAACGGTGATGCCTACATCGGTAATCATACCGATAATTTCTTCGATCTGATCCGGCTCAACAATGCCATCAGGCAGGTGGTCGTTAACCTGTGAGTAGGTTAAAAAGCCTTGTTCCTTACCTTTAGCGATGAGTTCTTTGAGGCGAGATTGCTGATTTTGGTTGATAGCCATATGCGGTGCAGGTTGCTCTTGTTATACAGTGGAAATCCAAACCCCTAATTATAGCCCTTTCATTTGATAGTGTCTAATACTCTAATACATAGTTTTGCCCGCATGTCATATCCTCATTTGGTATAAGTGGATATTACAGTGTAACTCACAGTTGCTGGCTTGTTCTCAACAGGTATATGTGAATTAGGCAATGCCTGTGTTAAAGTCCAGCCCCAAAAAATAATAACGTAAAGCATAAATGTAGCATTTGGACCCGAAAGTAGGGCCGTGTTTTAGCAATTGCGGCTAGTAGGATGAGAATATTTATATAGGTGTTGGTGAATCGGAAATCTAAGAGCCTTAGCAGCAAAGATTCGGCGTAATAAATTATATCGTCACTGAATAGCCCCCTGACATCTATACTTAAAAGTACATTCGAGAACAATTTTTGAATAACCTTGGTTCTTCATCATTTTAAGCTAATAATTTCCCTGAGTTCGATGGATTTGAACCCACTCAGGAAGCACACTGGTGGTGTGACCCATGTGCAAAATACGATCACTGAATTCCGATTTGTTCTTTTGGGATTCCACAAAGAAATTTTAATTTAATTCTAAGGGGTTTTAATTACTATGGCTGACCGCATAGAACTTGCGAATGCAATCCGCGCACTGAGTATGGATGCTGTACAGAAGGCCAAATCAGGGCACCCTGGCGCGCCAATGGGCATGGCCGATATTGCTGAGGTTTTATTTAATGACTATATGAATCACAATCCGGCTAATCCGGATTGGGCTGACAGGGACCGTTTTGTCATGTCAAACGGGCATGCTTCAATGCTGCCTTATTCAGTGCTTCATCTAACTGGCTATGAATTGGGTATTGAAGACCTTAAAAACTTTCGCCAGCTGCACTCAAAAACACCTGGACATCCAGAATACGGTTATGCTCCCGGTGTTGAAACAACCACGGGTCCGCTGGGGCAGGGAATCTCAAATGCGGTAGGAATGGCGCTGGCGGAACGGGTACTGGCGGCGCAATTCAACAAAGACGACTTAAGTATTGTCGATCATTTTACCTATGTTTTTCTTGGTGATGGCTGTTTAATGGAAGGTATATCTCATGAGGCTTGCTCATTTGCAGGTACTATGGGATTAGGCAAACTGATTTGTTTTTACGATGATAACGGAATCTCAATTGATGGAGATGTTATTGGTTGGTTTGCTGACGATACGCCCATGCGCTTTGAATCTTATGGGTGGCAGGTTATAAGAGATGTTGACGGGCATGATGCAGCAGCCATAAAACAGGCAATAGATAGTGCCCGGGCAGATTCATCTAAACCCACGATGATTTGTTGCAAAACGGTTATTGGCAAGGGTGCTCCTAATAAGCAAGGTGGTCATGATGTTCACGGCGCGGCATTGGGTGACGAGGAAGTGGCTGCCACACGAGAAAACATCGGCTGGTCGCATGCGCCGTTTGTGATACCCGATGATATCTATGCGGGATGGGACGCAAAAGAGAAAGGCGGCAATACGGAGTCAGCCTGGAATGAGAAATTTTCAGCTTATAAGTCAGCGTACCCGGCTGAGGCAGGCGAATTCGAACGTCGCATGTCTGGAGAATTGCCGGAAAACTGGGAGGCAGAATCTACAGCTGCGATATCAGCAATTAACGATGCAGCCGAGTCACCGGCAACACGTGTTGCATCAAAGAAGGCGCTGGATGCGTTTGCACCCATATTACCGGAATTTCTAGGTGGTTCGGCTGATCTAACGCCATCCAATAATACTTTTAACGCCTGCAGTAAATACATAAACTCCAATCATGGCCCTGAGCAGGACTTCAGTGGAAATTACCTGTCCTACGGTGTTAGAGAATTCGGTATGAGCGCCATGATGAACGGAATTACCTTGCACGGCGGCTTCATTCCTTACGGTGCAACATTTCTGATGTTTTCAGAGTACGCCCGAAATGCACTTCGCATGGCTGCGCTGATGAAGATCCGCAATATTTTTGTTTATACGCATGACTCCATTGGTTTAGGGGAGGATGGCCCAACTCACCAACCCGTTGAACAGATCCCAACTTTACGTATGATTCCAGGTATGTCTGTATGGCGCCCCTGTGATTCGGTGGAAACGGCGGTGTCATGGAAACATGCGATTGAATATACACAAGGCCCCAGTTGTCTTATTTTTTCCAGACAGAATTTACCTCATCAGACGCGCGCGGCTCAACAGATTGCCAATATCGCAAAGGGCGGATACATTCTTAAAGATACTGACGGAACCCCCGATGCCATTATTATTGCTACTGGCTCTGAAGTCGCTATTGCAGTAGAGGCGGCTCAATTGTCAGACAAAAATGTCCGTGTTGTGTCCATGCCATCCACCGATGTTTTTGATGCTCAAGACGATGATTATAAACAATCTGTTTTGCCAGGCAATGTGACAGCACGCGTAGCGGTGGAAGCATCTATCGGTGATGGTTGGTATAAGTATGTTGGCCTCAATGGCAAGGTTGTCTGTATGCATTCGTTTGGTGAATCGGCGCCTGCTGAAGAGCTTTTTAAGGCATTTGGCTTTACTGCTGAAAACGTCCTCAATGCAGTGAACAGCGTCGCCTGATAATTTTATTGGTTCATAAAGAAATTAGTTAACGGACCACTATAGTATTTATATTTAATAAACGTTTAGGAGAGAGTAATAATGGCTATTAAAGTCGGTATTAACGGTTTTGGTCGAATTGGTCGAATGGTCTTTCGGGCTATTGCCAAGGATTTTAGTGATGTGCAAGTTGTTGGAATAAATGATTTGCTGGACAATGATTATTTGGCCTATATGCTGAAATATGATTCAGTTCATGGTCGGTTTGAAGGTGATATTGCTGTTGACGGTGACAGCATGATCGTAAATGGAAACAAAATTCGTCTTACCGCAGAACGTGATCCTGCCGACCTGAAATGGGGTGATCTGGACGTTGACGTTGTGATTGAATGTACGGGCTTTTTTCTAACGGAAGAAAGCTGTCAGAAGCACATAGATGCAGGTGCAAAGAAAGTTGTACAAAGTGCGCCTTCCAAAGACGCTACACCGATGTTTGTTTATGGAGTCAATCACGATACCTATGCCGGTCAGGCCATCGTATCAGCAGCTTCGTGTACAACAAACTGCCTCGCGCCTATTGCTAAAGTTGTTAACGACAACTGGGGGCTTAAGCGCGGCCTTATGACAACGGTACATGCTGCCACAGCAACACAAAAAACCGTCGATGGCCCCTCAATGAAAGACTGGCGAGGTGGTCGTGGAATTCTTGAAAATATTATTCCCTCATCAACAGGCGCCGCCAAAGCCGTAGGTGTTGTACTGCCAGAACTCAACGGTAAATTAACCGGGATGGCTTTTCGTATTCCCACCTCTGATGTGTCGGTTGTTGATCTTACCGTAGAGTTGGAAAAAGAGGCTTCTTATGAGGAGATTTGTGTGGCCATGAAGGCAGCCTCCGAAGGACCGATGGCAGGCACCCTGAAATATACCGATGAAAAAGTTGTGTCAACCGATTTTCGTGGGGTCAGTGCATCCTCGATTTTTGACTCTGAAGCCGGCATTGCACTGGATGGAACATTTGTGAAACTCGTTTCCTGGTATGACAATGAATATGGCTATACCTGCAATATGTTGCGATTTGTTCAGCACGTAGCGGCAAATTAGGCAGTATACGGGTTAGCTGCAGGAAGTCTGACTATGCTTGGGTTCATCCTCCAGGCATAGTTTTGTTCACTCAATAACAGATCAAACCCAATCAATTAAATAAAGCACATCATTCATGTGCTTTATTTAATTGATTAAAAACTTTAAGGAACGTTGTTCATGACTATTATCAAGATGACTGATCTCGATCTGTCTGGCAAGCGTGTCTTGATTCGAGAGGATCTGAACGTGCCCATAAAAGACGGTAAGGTGACATCAGATGCCCGTATTCGTGCATCATTACCGACTATAAAACTTGCTATGCAGGCCGGCGCCAAAGTGATGTTGATGACCCATCTTGGCAGGCCGACTGAAGGGCAACCAGACAAGCAATATTCACTTACACCTGTAGCGGAGCACTTATCTCAATTGCTGGGTAAGAACGTAGCACTGCTTGATGATTACCTTGAGAATACACCTGAACTTGCTAATGGCGATGTTGTGCTACTTGAAAATGTCCGCTTTAACCCGGGTGAGAAAACGGACGATGAAACGTTGGCAAAAAAATACGCCTCACTCTGTGATATTTATGTCATGGACGCTTTTGGTACGGCCCACCGTGCGCAGGCATCAACCCATGGTGTGGGGCAATTTGCAGCTGTTGCCTGTGCAGGCCCTTTGCTGGCGGGAGAATTGGATGCACTGGGCAAAGCACTGGATAACCCAGCAAGACCTATGGTTGCATTAGTGGGAGGCGCAAAAGTATCCACTAAACTCACCGTGTTGGAATCGCTCTCTAAAATAGTCGATCAGTTAATAGTAGGTGGCGGAATTGCCAATACATTTGTAGCGGCTGCCGGACATAATGTGGGTAAATCACTGTATGAGGCCGATTTGGTTGATACGGCTAAACTGCTAACAACCAATGCCAAGCGTAATGGTGGCGATATACCTGTGCCAGTAGATGTTGTTTGTGCCAAGGAATTTGCCGAGTCTGCAGAGGCGACATTAAAATCAGTTGATAGTGTTGTTGATGATGACATGATTTTTGATATCGGTCCTGAATCGGCCGCACAACTTGCACAAATCATAAAAAACGCGGGTACCATCGTTTGGAACGGACCTGTCGGCGTATTTGAATTTGATCAATTCGGAGAAGGAACCAAGGCGGTTTCGCTGGCGATTGCTGAGTCGTCGGCATTTTCTGTTGCTGGTGGTGGTGACACACTTGCGGCTGTAGATAAATATGGTATTGCCGACAAAGTTTCATATATTTCAACAGGTGGTGGTGCGTTTCTTGAATTTCTCGAAGGAAAAGAATTACCCGCGGTTGCAATGTTGGAAAAACGGGCTGCTGAAAACCAGTAGTCGCTATTGCTGTATGTTGCTGATAACACCATTTCTTATTGCAGCAGAGCTAAGTTACATCTGCTGCGAATTTCCACAATAAGACAATTAATCAAGAGCTTTAATGAGACGGACTAAAATTGTAATCACCCTGGGGCCTGCTACAGATAGTGCAAAGGCGATCGAAGGTTTGATAAAAGTTGGGGTTGACGTATTCCGACTGAATTTCTCTCATGGCACCAGAGAAGAGCATATACAAAGAGCGGCGTTGGTACGTTCTCAGGCTGAGAAGCTAAATCAGATTGTGAGCATTCTTGGTGATTTGCAAGGACCAAAAATACGTATTGAAAAATTTGAAAAAGGTTCCGTAACCCTTAAAAATGGTGCTTCGTTTATTCTTGATATGTCGCTTGGTGAAAATCAGGGAAATATCGAGCGAGTTGGTGTTACTTACAAGACTCTGGCCAGGGATGTTCAGCCAGGCGATGTGCTTGTACTCGATGATGGTAGATTAGTACTGAAAATCGAATCAATTGATGGAGACGAGATTCGTACCAAGGTTAAGTTAGGAGGAGTTTTATCAAATAACAAGGGCATAAATCTTAAGGGTGGCGGACTTTCCGCACCCGCAATAGGCGATAAAGATCGCAACGATATAAAATTAGCTGCTGAGTTGGGTGTGGATTTTCTGGCAGTTTCTTTCCCACGATCTGCAGAAGATATTAATCTTGCACGGTCATTGATTCGTGAAGCCGGTGGCCGGGCACATATCGTGGCTAAAATAGAGCGCGCTGAGGCATTGGGTGAGATAGACGCAATACTTGAGGCCACAGATATCATCATGGTTGCGCGGGGTGATTTGGGTGTCGAAATCGGTGATGCGGAGCTCCCCGCTGTGCAAAAAGATTTAATCCAACGCGCCCGGACTGCAAACAAGATTGTTATCACTGCGACACAGATGATGGAGTCGATGATTGAAAATTCCATTCCCACTCGCGCTGAGGTATTTGATGTAGCTAATGCGGTATTGGATGGCACCGATGCTGTCATGCTTTCAGGAGAAACAGCCGTTGGTAAACATCCAGTGAAAGCTGTGCAGGCGATGAGTGAAATCTGTGAAGTGGCTGAACAGCACCCGGCTGCCCGCAAGTCCTACCACAGACTTGACAATGAATTTCAGGAAGTTGATGAATCCATTGCCATGGCGACTATGTACACAGCGAATCATTTGCAGGTCAGAGCCATTGCTGCGTTGACAGAATCCGGGCGAACAACCCGTTGGATGTCAAGAATCAGCTCAATTATACCAATATATGCACTTACACCACATGATACCAGTTGTCGAAAAGTGACGCTTTATCGAGGTGTATATCCTGTAAAGTTTGATACAAAACATGATAATACTACCGGCATCAACCGAGATGTGATGCGATTTTTATATCTACGTAAAAAAGCCACTAAGGGCGATCTTGTTATTATCACCAAAGGTGATGTGATGGGCGTTGACGGTGGAACCAGCTCAATGAAGATTGCCCGTATGGAAGATTGGGTGGATTAGTCAAAAAGATACTAGCAGCGTGTAATTATTTGCTTTATTGTTTATAAAGTCTGACAGTGTAATACAAACTGGAATTGAGACCCCAGTCTCGCCTGTGCGCAATTGAAACCCACTTTCAATTCACAGATCACCGTTTCATCGTGAATTAAGGGGTAGTATTGAATAGCGTTGAGCAGATATGCACTACAAATTTTCACCTGAACCAATGGTTCAGGGCTGACTGAACACATTTTTTAAATTGCAAGAAAGTCCTTAGATGGACACTCAGAGAGGAACCTAACTATGGCACTAATTTCACTTCGTCAACTGCTGGATCATGCTGCTGAAAACAGCTATGGAATGCCGGCATTTAACGTTAACAATATGGAGCAGGTACAAGCAATTATGCAAGCCGCAGATGCCTGCAACAGTCCTGTTATTCTGCAAGGCTCAGCAGGCGCCAGAGCCTACGCCGGGGAACCTTTCCTTCGTCATTTGATTCTTGCAGCACTGGAACAGTATCCGCATATTCCTGTTGTTATGCACCAGGATCATGGTTCAGAACCTTCGGTTTGCCTGCGTTCCATTCAATCGGGGTTTTCATCGGTAATGATGGACGGTTCATTGATGTCCGATATGAAAACACCTGCAGAATATGAATATAATGTTGATGTAACCAAACGGGTTGTCGATATGGCACATGCAGGGGGCGTATCTGTAGAAGGGGAACTGGGTTGTCTCGGCTCTTTGGAAACAGGCATGATGGGTGAAGAGGATGGCCACGGCGCTGAAGGTAAGCTGGATATGGATCTGTTGCTGACCGACCCGGATGAAGCCGCAGACTTTGTTAAAAAAACCGGCGTTGATGCATTGGCAATTGCAATCGGAACATCTCACGGCGCGTATAAATTCACCAAAAAACCAACTGGGGATGTGCTGCGTATAGATAGAATAAAAGAGATACATGCACGCATTCCTGATACACATCTGGTTATGCACGGCTCTTCCTCGGTTCCGCAGGACTGGTTGGAAGTGATAAACAACTATGGTGGGGATATGGGACAAACCTACGGCGTTCCGGTTGAAGAAGTTGTCGAGGGTATCAAGCACGGCGTACGAAAAATTAATATTGATACGGATCTGCGCATGGCGTCAACAGGTTCTATTCGTAAACATCTGAATGACAACGCCAGCAACTTTGATCCACGCAAATTTCTCAAAGAAGCAACTGCGGGTATGCGTGGCATCTGTGAGGCACGGTTTGAATCCTTCGGCTGTGCGGGCATGGCATCTAAAATTAAGCCGCATTCACTGGAAGTGATGTTTGATCGATATGCCAAGGGTGAGCTTGACCCAAAAATTTCATAACCGTATCGTATTTTACAATACTGAGCACAACGGATGTGCATTCCAGGAGCTTACTCAATAAGCTGAAAAATGGATGGAGGCGGCATCCATTTTTTTGCCCTGATCATTCATTTCCTCAGGCACCCAGCTTAGCAATAGCCTCGCGATACTTTTCTGTTGTTTTTCGCAAAATAGCATCAGGGATGACAGGTCCTGGGGCTGTCTTGTCCCAATCAATCGAAAGCAGATAGTCACGCACAAATTGTTTGTCGTAGCTAGGTGGATTCTGACCCGCCTGCCATTGCTCAGCCGGCCAGAATCTGGATGAATCCGGTGTGAGAATCTCATCCATCAAGGTCAGGCTGCCATGTTCGTCCAATCCAAATTCAAATTTGGTATCGGCGATGATGATGCCGCGGGTTGCGGCGTAATTAGCCGCCTGTTGGTAGATTTCAATGCTGACAGAGCGAATCTGATCACTCAACTCATTGCCTATGGTGTTGGCCATTTTTTTATAGCTGATGTTCTCATCATGATTGCCCACTTCAGCTTTGCTTGCCGGGGTGAAAATAATTTCAGGCAGTTTGCTGGCGAGTTTTAGTCCCCTCGCGAGCCTGATACCGCAGACAGCCCCGGTTTTCTCATAATCCTTCCAACCTGATCCAATCAAATAACCACGTACTACGGCTTCCACTGGCAGTCCTTTAAGCTTCTTCACCAGCATTGAGCGTCCTTTTGCTTGAGCGTATTCATAGGGGAGGGGTAACACGTCTTTGAGGTTGAGATCAGTCAAATGATTGGCGACTATGCCTTGCATCCGGTCAAACCAAAAAGAGGATATACGGGTCAACAATTTACCCTTGTCAGGCATGGGGTTTGGCATAATGACGTCGAATGCCGATAAACGGTCAGTAGCAATAATGAGAATATGCTGCTCGTCAACTTTATAAATATCACGGACCTTGCCTCTGTAAATCAATGGCAGGGATTGGATATCGGTCTCATAGACACAGTCGAGGTCTTTCATCACAATGTTCGCTATTTCTTAGAATAAAAGTCGCTATTTTAATCTGGGCAGTGTACTAGGTTATCACTAATGCTAAAATAGTTTATCGCATTGAATTTCCATTCAAGAATGCAGCCTTTAAAACGTTAAGGTAAAAATTTCACGTTAAAAAGACTTCCTGATACGGTATTGCACTGGCTTCTTTTGTGAAAATCCCAGACAATACCCGGTTTCATCAGGTTCGGAGTTCGCAATGAGTAGTAAACCCGTGGTCGGTGTTGTGATGGGAAGTGAGAGTGATTGGCCCATTATGCAACTGGCTGTGCAGTCTTTGGAGAGATTCTCGATAGCGTGCGAATACCGGGTGGTCTCGGCACATCGAACCCCGGATCTATTATATGAATATGCTGAATCCGCACATTCACGTGGACTGCAATGCATTATTGCGGGCGCTGGCGGAGCCGCACATCTGCCTGGGATGTTGGCTGCAAAGACAATTTTGCCGGTTTTGGGTGTACCCATTCCCTCACGTTATTTATCAGGGCAGGATTCGCTCTACTCAATTGTGCAAATGCCTAAAGGCGTGCCGGTTGCCACCTTTGCCATTGGTGAAGCCGGTGCAATCAATGCGGGACTTTTTGCTGCACAAATGATTGGCCTGGATAATCGTTCCCTGACTAAGCAACTAAAAAACTTTCGGCAAGATCAAAAACAGGAATCACTTGCAATGTCGCTTAAAAAACAGGGCGAAAAATGATACTGCCAGGAGCAATACTCGGTGTATTGGGCGGTGGACAACTCGGCCGTATGTTTACCGCAGAGGCATTGAGAATGGGTTATCGGGTTGTTGTATTTGATCCGGACCAGCAAAGTCCTGCAGGACTGATTGCGTCCTATCACATTTGTGCAGCTTATGATGATACTCAGGCATTGGAGGAATTCACTGATTTGTGTGATGCCGCTACTATTGAGTTTGAAAATATTCCTCTGCAAAGTCTGCAGGTTGTAGAGCAAGCCATCCCCCTTAGCCCATCGAGTGAAAGCGTTCGTCTAGCCCAGAATCGAATAGAGGAAAAATATTTCTTTCAGAATAACAATTTTGCCACTGCGCCATTTCACCCAATAAACAAATACGAGGATATTGATGCGGCAATTTCTATTACAGGCGTGCCTTGCATTATTAAAACTGCCCAATTTGGATACGATGGAAAAGGGCAGGCGCTATGTCATGATATGAGTGAGGTCAAAAAAGCGTTTGATGACATGGGACAGGTGGCCTGTATCCTGGAGCAATGTATTGATCTGCTCATGGAGGTGTCGGTCATTCTGGCTTGTGCAGGTGATGGCTCCGTCTCGGCTTATCCAGTGGCAGAAAACACCCACACTAACGGTATTCTCGATACAACGGTTGTGCCTGCTAAAATCAGCTCAGATCAACAAGCGCATATTTTATCACTGGCGATAAGTTTGGCAAAAAGCTTACGTTATGTAGGGGTACTGGCGACTGAGATTTTTATTAGCCGGTCAGGTGAAATATTGATCAATGAAATTGCACCCAGACCTCATAACAGTGGTCACTTCACCCAAAACGCATGTGATACTTCGCAATTTGAGCAACAGGTTCGCATGATGTGCTCTCTATCTGCGGGATCGACCCATTTACATCGACAGGTAGCAATGTTGAATATATTAGGGGATGCATGGGGAAATACTGAACCCCGGTGGGAGACGGTCTTTGCCATAGAAGGGGCTTGTTTACACCTCTATGCAAAACATGAGGCAAGACCGGGCAGGAAGATGGGGCATGTGAATATCGTCGGTGATAACGCAGCGTTGTTATTGGAACAAGCCCTGGCCCTAAAAAGTTCACTGTCATCGCAAACATTGCCGGATTAAGCAAAAATTCATTTGTCCGATATTTTGTACTTACATCCATCGTCAGCGGCGTATTCCGGCTGAAATTATGCTATCGCTGAGCATATTAAAAATGGCGCATCAAATTATTAGTCAAAAAATTGGCTAAAAAATGCTGATTTTGATTTCCATTAGCCCTTCATACATCCTAAAAGTCGATTTTGTGTAGATACTACATGGTATGAAATTCGCTACTTGTGTTGATAATAAAACACAGCTCAATCGTGCGGTGTTCAATACTGCTTAGTTCAAGATCAAAAGTGGTATTTTACCCCTGCCTCTGGTTGTGCTCCAAATTCTTAGATAGCAGGTATTTTCCAATGGGTGTTGCACAACGAGCGAATCAACTCTCAAGCGATGTGAGTTTTATAAATACAGCAGTCGAATCACTGAATTCCCAAGCTAAAGCACTTACACGAATTGCTAAAAACTTAAGCCACGAATTTGACGATGCCGTCAAGTGCATACTTGAATGTAAGGGTAGAGTGATCGTTTCTGGCATGGGTAAGTCAGGATTAGTGGGGAAGAAAGTTGCAGCAACCTTTGCATCAACCGGAACCCCCAGCTTCTATATTCATCCTGGTGAGGCGATTCACGGTGATCTGGGCATGGTCACGGCAGATGATTTGCTAGTGCTTATTTCTTATAGTGGTGAAACAGAAGAAATTCTTAAATTACTGCCATCACTCAAATATTTTGGCAACAAGATTATAGGCATAGCCGGGGACGTGGCCTCTACACTATCACGTGAGTCGGACATATTTATTCTCGCTGATATTGAACGGGAGGTGTGTCCAAATAATCTCGCTCCTACTACCTCAGCATTAGTTGTATTAGCGGTTGGGGACGCATTAGCGGTATCACTTATAAAAGCCAGAGATTTCAAACCAGCGGATTTTGCCCAATTTCATCCAGGCGGTATGTTAGGCAGACGTTTATTATCGCGTGTGAGAGACGTCATGCAAACAGAGCGTTTACCTATTATCCTGAGTGATACGACCATACGAGATGCAATATTCAGGATGACATCGGGTCGCCTGGGATTAGCCATTGTTCTGCATAATAATAAGCTGCAGGGAATAATAACCGATGGTGATCTGCGAAGGGCCTTAATGCGTGATTCATCAATAATGGAAAAAACAGTGGATAATTACATGAGCCCTATGCCTGTGACGGTATCAGCAGATGCGAAGTTGGTTGATGCAGAGTTACTTATGCGTAAACACAAGATCCGGGCGTTGGTTGTTACCAGTGTGCGCTCTGGAGATGAGGAAGAGGTTTGTGGCATTCTTGAAATATTTTCAGAGAATGATCAGTGATGCGTGGTCCAGTGATTTTGCGGAAATTTATTATACTGCTGATTCTCGCAGGGAGTCTAGTATTGCAAGGTTGTGCTGGCAATCCTGTTTCTGGTAAAAGTATGCAACACGAACCGTTACAGCAATCAGAGTCTGTATTACTTAAGCAAAGTCTGGCGAATGATCTGGGTGAAGTGAAAGTCCTTGATGTTGTAAAAGACAGCCACTATGGGCGGAAAACACGCATGGAATATCAGGTTCTTGAGGAATATACTGCTGCGAGTGGTAACCGCTGTCGACGAGTGGAACAGCATAAACTGGCTTCGGCGAAAAAGACAAAGGAAGTTATTTGTAAATCGATTGCAGGTCAGTGGTATTGGCCACGTCAAATCATATTTGAATAATATGCAAAATAATTACTCAGCAACTGATTCTCTAAAATGGGATGATGTTGGTAAGGCTATTGAAACCCAGGCCCGTGTTATTTTTGCGATAATCCTGCGTGATACAAAATCACGCTACGGTGAGCACAAACTCGGATTCCTTTGGGTTTTACTTGAACCGGCCCTGTTTATCATTGGATTTGCAATCATGCATGCTGCTATCGGTTCCAGTGCGCCGCATGGAATGGGAACTGAATTATTTATGCTTACAGGTGTGGCACCGTATTTGTTGTTCCGAGGGACCATGACGCAGGCAGCGGCTGCAATTACTGCAAATAAAGCACTGTTGGCTTTTCCGCAAGTAACAACATTTGATTTAATTTTTGCCAGATCATTGCTGGAATTTGCTACGGTAATCAGCGTAACAGTCATATTGTTATTTGCAGTTATTGCTTTCGGTATTGAAGTACAAATTGAGTACCCTATGCAATTTCTAGGTGCTTTTTGTCTATTTTATATGACCGGACTGGGGCTTGGCATGTCGCTTGGCGCTTTAGCACCCTTTATGCCCTCAATTCGTCAAATCTCGGATCAAGTGTTCGGACGTCCTTTGTTCTTTACTTCTGGACTCTTTTTTACCGCAGATCAGATTCCAGAGAGCATACGCAACATACTGCTCTACAATCCGTTATTGCATATGACTGAGTTGGTTCGTTCAGCATTTTTTAAAACATTTGAAAGTACGCATATGGATTTAAGATATGCCAGCCTTTTTGCCTTGATCCTATTGGTATTTGGATTATTGATGCATCAGGCGCTTCACAAAAGGGCGCTGGGGTTATGATTCGTCTTGAGAATGTATCAAAGGCATTTAAATCAAAATTTGGCTCAGTCGTCGTTTTAAATAAAGTCAATATGAGTTTCCCTAAAGGTAAAAGTATTGGTGTACTCGGTCTCAACGGGGCAGGTAAATCAACCTTGATCAGCATTTTAGGAGGTACTTTGTTTCCAGACTCCGGACGGGTTACACGTGACGGTAGAATCTCATGGCCTATGGGTTACACAGGTGGCTTTCAAAGCAGTCTTACAGGGCGTGAAAACGCACGTTTTGTTGCCCGTATCTATGGTGCTGATACGGCATATATTGAAGAGTTTACCGAGGATTTTGCTGAGCTTGGATTTCACTATGAAATGCCATTACGTAGCTATTCTTCTGGTATGCGAGGACGATTCGCTTTTGCGGTGAGTCTTGCCTGTGATTTCGAATACTATCTTGTGGATGAAACCATGGAAACGGGTGATGCACGTTATCGTGAAAAATTCAGATTGGCGTTTGAGGAACGTCGAGATCGGGCTTCAGTCATCTTAGTATCACACAATGAGCAAACTATTCGTCGCAACTGTGATGAGGCCGCGATCCTGCATAATGGAAATCTTGATCACTATGATAACCTCAGTGATGCCTTCCAGAATTATACGCTGTTAAAAAACAGGGCTGCATAAAGAACCATGAAGAATTTTTTAAGAAGTTTATTGATAGTTGTTGGAATTCCAACGATGATTGCAATCATTTATTACAGTGTTTTTGCATCAGATATGTATGTATCTGAGGCTAAGTTCGCGATTCGTAGCAGCAAGCCGGGTGTCAGTTTGTCAGGTATGGCAGCGTTATTTGGTGGCTCTGATAGTACAGGTGCGGGTCAGGATTCTGTTGTCGTGGAAAAGTATATTCACTCCTATGATATGCTTGAAGCGTTGGATAAAAAATACTCGTTATTTGATCAATACTCAGACGAGCATATCGATATCGTTGCAAGGCTTGACAATGAAGCAACAAAAGAAGATTTCCTCGATTACATCAAAGACAAAATAGAAATTAGCAGAGACGAGGCCAGCAATATCATTAGCCTGCGGGTCAGGGCGTTCACTGCAAAACTTGCCAAAGCATTGGCGCTTGAGATCATTGCTTTGAGTGAGAATGTGGTTAATCGTCTATCTGCCAGAATAGAAGAGGATACCCTGGTGATAGCGCGTGAAGAGGTTGATAGAGCCGCCCAAAAAGCACGTGAGGCGAGTGAGAGAATAACCACGTTTCGTGGTGATAATAGCTCTGTCGATCCATCCGCTGAGACAAGTGCAGTACTCGCTATAGTCAGCAGTATTGAAGCAAAGCTCACAGATTCGCGTGCACAGTTAAGTGAAAAACGGGCTTATATGCGTGAAACGTCTCCTGAAATAAGGGCCATAATTAATCGAATAAAAGCACTAAATGAACAACTTGCTGTAGAACGAAAACGCTTGGCTGGAACCCAGGGAAACAGTATGAGCGGTTTAATACAACAGTACCAGCCACTTATTCTGGAGCAGGAATTAATGCGTGAACAGTATAGCTCTGCACTAGCTTCGCTGGAAGCGGCGAGGCTTGAAGCACAAAGAAAAAAACAGTATCTGATCACTTTTGTTCTGCCAACACTTCCGGATGAAGCGATTGAACCAAGACGATTAATGAGTATTCTTAATGTCATGATGTTTGCATTTTTGTTTTATTCAGTAGGTGGATTAATGTGGTCAGCATTAAAAGATCATATTGGTCGGTAATTGATAAATTCATCTGACACAGAGTTTTCATATTTTTTTGCAATTCCCGGAATGCGGCTCTTTCTAATATTATCTTCTGCTTGAACGGCTGCGAAAGCCTGTCTGGACTGCAAGTTGCTAATCCAAATCCAACTATGGCAGAAACTACTGTCTTGCAGAACTATACACTGGGATATCAGATGTTTACCCGATGGCTGACATTATGCTAAAACAAAAAATTCATACACTAAATTACGTTACTAATTTTGCTGCGCTATGGCTTTGTTTCGTATTAACCATGACCTCAGCGTTTGCCGAATCTGGACAAACGAACATGCAAAATGCCGCAGAACCATTATCAATTGAAAGCATCCTCTCAGAAAATGCCCGTAGTGATGCGAGTATAGATCTACAGCCTTTCGGTAGTAATCTTTTTAATGGCGCTTTTAGACGTAGCTCGGAGGATGGGCTGAACCCAAACTATACCATCGCTCCGGGAGATAAAGTGGTTGTCAGAATATGGGGTGCGACGACATTTGACGATATTCTCACAGTGGATATGCAAGGTAACCTGTTTATACCAACTGTTGGCCCTGTTAAGGTGGGCGGTGTACAAAACAGCCAATTGAATGACACCGTTAAGCGCTCGGTGCGAACAGTGTTTACGAACAGTGTCAACGTATATACCAGCTTGAGCACTGCTCAACCTGTCGCCGTGTATGTTGCAGGGTATGTTGAAAATCCGGGCAGTTATGCAGGTATTCCGTCAAGTTCAGTCCTTTATTTTCTGGATAATGCCGGTGGCATTGATCCGGATCGTGGAAGTTACCGAGCAATAGAAATTATTCGGCATAATGAGGTTATAGCAAGCACCGATCTATATCAGTTTTTAATGCACGGTAAGCTGAAGAGTCTGCAATTCCAGGATGGTGACACTATATTCGTTGGCTTAAAATCACGTAGTATCTCGGTAGAAGGAGAGGTGCGTAATAAAAACCGTTTTGAATTAGAGGATAAATCATACAAGGGGGCTGACATCTTAGAATTTGCAGTACCCTCTACTGTGGTTACTCACGCCTCCGTGATTGGCTTTCGACAGGGAGAACGGTTTGCCAAGTATATGCCGGTGTCAAAATTTGCCAATTTTATCGTTGAAAACGGTGACAAGATCACACTGAAGTCCGATATTAGTGAAGGCATGATTGTCGTTGAGATTGAAGGAGAGTTCGAAGGACAATCACAATATGTTTTACCTAAGAATACGCGTATTCTTGAACTGCTTGACTATATAAGAGTGGACCCCAAAGAGGCTGAATATGGATCAATATCAATCAAACGCCAAGGTGTCGCAGAACGTCAAAGAGCAGCGCTTCATGAAAGCCTGAACCGAATGGAATCGGCCTATTTCACCGCCTCCTCTCATACCAATGAGGAAGCATCAATTCGGGTTCAGGAATCCAAAATGATCAGTGAATTCATAAAACGTGCGCGTACTGTGGAACCCAATGGCAGGTTGGTATTGGCCAGCAATGGCACGGTACGGGACGTAAGGTTGGAAATGGGCGATGTTATTACGATTCCCCGCAAAAAAGAATCAGTGATGGTTAACGGAGAAATTTTAGTATCTCAAGCTGTCTTATGGGATAAGTCACTGGATGTTAGCGATTACATTAATAAATCGGGTGGACTTACCCGTCAGGCCAATGAAAAGTCATACCTGCTGGTCAAGCAAAGCGGAGAAGTGATTAAGGCCGCATCTTTTGATATCGAACCTGGTGATGAAATCATAGTGTTACCGAAAGTTCCCGTTAAAAGTCTGCAAATTGCGTCTACTATTTCCGACATATTGTACAAAATTGCGATTGCTGCATCTGTGGCTATAAAACTTTAGTGATCTGTGCCTCAACACCAAACGAAGAGTGAATCCGATTCGTCAGCTTTGACAAAAAACGCATTACATTCGATTGTAATGCGGCTTAAACCTACACTAGTGTAGTGTTTTATACAAAGTGTACATATAGACGAGCCGAGAGAGGTCAGCTGCTAGGCGCGTCCTCGCAGGGTTAGTCACTCTATCTCAAGAGGGCGCAACACCGCGGATGGCCTTTCTCGGTTCGCCCTGTGCGGGAAGCCATTAAAAACGCGATTGCGGGGTTGCAGTCTTTGAAAAGAGTCAACCATTCCCTGCGTACTGGGCCTTGCACTCGCTTTTTTACTGACTTTCTATATGTACACTTTGTGTGAAACACTACACTAATTATCAATACAAAAGTAGCCACGGACAGTTGAAATATAAGTGCTCTGTATACTGCATTCAAATGGCTTGAAATTTGCCTGATGGTTTGGAACTGAATCAGTGCTTACACTAATAGAAACAATAAGCCAATCATAGATTGTTTACCATAATTGTGGTCAATCACCCTTAAATAAGGCAAAAGTCAGGATTGTATCAAAATGACGTCGTCTCCAGTAGCCAAGAGAACAATAAATAATATTAGTTCACTAAGCGATAAACTGTGCAGTGAAATTGGAAAGATCCGTGCTTGTAACGAAGTTATCAGTCAGATAATTTATGATTCATCGATTGGAAAAATAACTCCAGTCAAGCGAAAAGAGCTGATTGAGAACTATCTAGGGGGTCTGGAACAACCGGATAAATTTATTGCAGTATCCGAAAAGATGGGGTACAGAATAAGGAAAAACAAGGATGCACAAATAAACGGAGCATTGGCTAAAATTGTCAAATCGCTTGATCTGGTATACCAAGGTGCTCTGGCCGATGTATGTTATGAGGCCAACAATGAAACTTCACTGCCTTTGTTACAAAAACAGCTTAAGTACTATGAATTGGGCTTGCTTTTAGTATCAAATATTCTAAAAAAATTAAATACCTCCTCAGCGGAAATTCAACAGATAATCAGTATGACACGCGCCGCTGAAAAAGCAGTCGCGCGTTTTTCACAAATGCCAAAAATTCTTATTGATTCCTATGACGAAGCTGACTATTTACAAGTGAATTCTGATGTCAGGGAGGATGTAGAGCAAGGCAATATATATTCGGGAATGGAGCACTTTCTAAATTTTGGACTTGATGAGATCAATCGCGGATTAAGGAAACTAAGACCAGATGTCGGTACTCAATCTATATCCGGACAAAGTAGGTCAGTAAATCCAGATTCATCTACATGGGCTGTTTGTAGTGAAGAGGATATTCTCGCGATTCGAAATTCCGGTATATTTGATGAACTTTGGTATATCGCACAGTATGGTGAAGCAGAAGATTCAATTTCTGATTATTCTATAGTCGGTGCCAGACAGGGGAAAAAACCTTGTTATTATTTTGATGCCGGTTGGTATCTGGAGAAGTACCCGGATGTGGCTGAATCAAATTTACTGCCTTTGCTGCATTATATAAAACACGGTGAGCAGGAAGGCAGATGGCCATGTGGTATTTTTGATCCGACATGGTATGCACGTAAATATCACTTAAAGAGTTATCTGGGTTCTTTGCTTGCCCACTATTTAAATAAAGGGCGATTGCTGAATTTTAATCCTAACAAGGTGATTGACTGCAGATATTATCTGCAGGAAAATACCGATGTTGCCAACACAGGTGCTGACGCAGCAGAGCATTGTAGTAATATGGGGTGGCGCGAGGGGAGAAATCCGTCAGCTGTTTTTGATCTTACATATTATCGAAACTCGCATCTCAATGGAGATGATTCTATAAATCCGATAGTCCACTATCTCACCGTGGGTCAAGAGAAAAATCTTCCGACGAATAAACGACAGGGACTATCCAGAGAAAGTGGTGATTGCGGAACTCCGGCACTGGGCAGTGTGTCTGATAATACCCGTTATTTTGCAAATGCCGGACCTGGATTCAAAGAACCGGATAGTTATACTGTTGATCATATAAAACCACTTGCCAAAACGATTGCTTTTTATTTGCCTCAGTTTCATGCATTCCCGGAGAATGATAGCTGGTGGGGGTCGGGTTTTACTGAGTGGCGCAATATCATGCGTGGATCACCTCGCTTTGATGGTCACTATCAACCCAGGATTCCTCGTGATTTGGGTTTTTATGACCTTAACAATGAAAGCACATTAATCGCTCAGGCGGAACTTGCAGCAAAAAATGGTATAGAGGGTTTTTGTTTTTACTATTATTGGTTTAATGGTAAACGTTTGATGAATAAACCGCTTGATATGTATGCCCAATCCAGCCGCATAGATAGACCTTTTTGTATTATGTGGGCGAATGAGAATTGGACCCGTACCTGGGATGGTTTTGAGAAAGATGTACTGATTGAACAGGATTATTGCATCGAAGATGAAAATGCATTTATAGAAGACACGGCCAATTACTTCTCCAATAACCAGTACATTGAAGTGGCAGGCAGACCCTTGTTTATATTATACAGGCCCGGTTTAGTGCCTGATGGGAAACGTACTTTTGCCCGATGGAAGAGAAAGTGGCAGCAGCGAATAGGCGTTGAACCTTGGATTATCATGGTGCAGGGTTTTGGAGATTCTGATCCGAGAGAATATGGGCTGGATGGTGCGATAGAATTTCCACCGCACAAGGTATGTGCGAATATTCCAAACATAAATGAAAGTCTGGATATTCTGGATTCAAAGTTCGAAGGCCATGCGGTTCTCTATGATGATGTTGTCAAACAATCGCTGAATGAATCTGAATGCAACTACCCATTGATAAAAACGGTTGTGCCACATTGGGACAATGATGCCAGGCGGGAGGGACGGGGGTTTGTTATGCACGGGTCCACCCCCGATAAATTTGGTGGTTGGTTAAGTGGCGCCATCGAGCATGCCATTGAACGACCCTTCAATAATGAACCGTTGGTATTTATAAACGCCTGGAATGAATGGGCTGAGGGTGCGTATCTGGAACCTGATGTGCATTATGGACATGCCTATTTAAACGCAACTAAACGTGCAGTTTATGGTCTGGAAAGCGATTACAGTAAAAACAAAATTTTACTTGTAGGGCATGATGCCTGTCCGCACGGTGCGCAAATGTTATTGCTCAATATAGCACGTACATTTAAACTGCAGTTTGGAATGGAAGTGTTAGTCATTCTGCAAAAATCAGGTAGTTTATTGGAGCAATACAAGCAGGTTGCCAGGGTTGAAGTGTTGGAGCAATCTTCAACTGATCAGATTCAAAAATCATTGGGCCTTGGGCAGTTTAAAAAAGCCATTACCAATACCAGTGTTACTGGTAAACTTGTACCCATTTTGAAAGGCCAGGGTGTTAAGATAGTTTCGCTTATTCACGAACTGCCAAGGCTTATTACAGAATATGGTCTATCGCAAAGTGTTACAGAAATAGCGCAACACGCCAATCATATTATTTTTCCATCAGAGGTGGTACAAACCGGATTTTTGGAAATCGCGGGTGATGCCGTTGGTGATACGGTTGTCCGACCACAAGGTATCTACAAAAATATTGAATATGATCCTTCAGCAAAGCAAAGAATCTGTGAAGATCTAGGCATCCCTCTGGACTCGAAACTTATCATAAATGTTGGTTTTGCCGATTTACGAAAGGGCTTTGATATCTTCCTGAATACTGCACGTGAAATGTCAGCACAGAATGACCACGTACATTTCATCTGGGTAGGTGGTTTGGCTGAAGACATGAAGCGTTGGGTGTATTCAGATATGCCCGATGAATCCAAGGGCAATAATCTTCATTGTGTAGGGTACACCGATTCAGTAGAGGATTATTTTTCTGCATGTGATTGTTTGTTTCTCACCTCTCGTGAAGATCCCTATCCTTCGGTGGTACTGGAGGCAATGTCTGTTGGAAAACCCGTAGTGATATTTAAGGATACAACAGGGCTGGAACGCGTTGTCTGCAAATATGGTGCTATTGTTGACAGAAACAATTCCCGGCAAATAATTCAAACTCTAAGGGACAGTATCAATACCGTTACAGAAACTGACAGGCAGGCACGTATTGAATACGTAAAAAATAATTGTCAGTTTGATGACTATTGTTTTTCACTATTACAGTTATTGCAACCTGAGATAAAGAGGGTATCGGTTATAGTTCCTAACTATAACTACGAGCATTACATCGAAAGCCGACTTGATTCAGTTTTCAAACAAAGTTACCCCATATTTGAAATTATCGTGCTCGATGATTATTCGTCCGATAACAGTGTGGAAGTGATCAATCAGTTTCTTGACAAAACGGGAAGAATTGTCAGCTTTCAACAAAATAAATGCAACAGTGGTAATACGTTCAAACAGTGGCGTAAAGGCTTGCTACAAGCACGTGGTGAATTTGTCTGGGTAGCGGAAGCTGACGACCTGGCAGACTCTGAGTTTTTAAGCTCATCAGTTGCGAGCTTTAGCCGTGACACTGTGCTGAGTTTTTGTAATTCAAAGCAAATTGACAGCTATGGTGAAACCTTATCTGATAGTTATGATTATTATTACAAAACCATTTCAGAGAAACTATTCAATGGTGACTTCACTTTGCCAGGGCGAACGTTCACAAAAACTGCGCTGTCGGTTAAAAATCCAATTCTTAATGTGAGTTCAGTACTTTGGCGCAAGCAACAATTGCTGGAATCACTCAAAACTATAGGACAAGAAGTGGTCTCCTATAAATTGGTTGGAGACTGGCGCTTGTATATTGATGTATTGGAAAGTGAGGATAGCACTGTTTCCTATCTTTCCAGTTCGTTAAACAGCCATCGTCGGCATGAATCCAGTGTTACCCATAGCCTTGATCATCAACATCACCTTGAAGAAATTCAGAGTATTCATCATTATCTGAATCACAGCTATAAACTGAGTAGGGCAGAGAAAAAAGCCATGGCGCAGTATATAGAAGAACTGGTAATACAATTTGGACTGCATCGGGCAGCGTAACTATTGAGTTGGGATTGCTTGAATAATTAGACAATCTCTATACAACTCAGAGTAGAGAGCAAGAGTATCAGGAGTAAGCATGAAAGCGATTTTGCACATAGGTATAGAGAAAACAGGAACGACTGCTATACAGGCTTTTCTGACTGACAACAGGGTCAGTTTGCAGGCGCAGGGTTACGCTTATCTTGAATCAGCGGGCTTGCCGAGCAATCGAAAGATTGCTACTTACTGTATTGATCCAGATCGACATGATGATCACCATGAGTTGCTGCAGATCGTGGATGCAGAACCACGTAAAGCATGGAACGATCAATTCGTAAAGGATTTTCACGCTGAAATTGAATCTTTGGAGAACAGTATACATACGGTTGTTATATCCAATGAGCAGCTGCATTCCCGATTGCTTCGCCCTGCAGAAATAGAGCGGGTGAAACTATTGTTAGAGGATTATTTCGATGAAATAAGGGTTGTTGTCTATCTGCGCCGACAGGATCAGTTGGCAACCAGCCTTTATAGTACTGCGCTGAAGTGTGGGCACAGTTTTGATTCAATCCTGCCGGGTGTGACTGCTGAAGATCACTACTACAACTTTCAGGTTTTGTTGGAGAAATGGGGTAATGTCTTCGGTGACGAGAATATCACGGCCCGTTTGTTTGATAGGGCAGAGCTGGTCAATGGTGACTTACTCACTGATTTTCTACAGCATAGCGAGATGTCGAGCGTCTGTGTGGATGAACTGATTCTTCCAGGTCGGCAGAATGAATCGCTGGAACCTAAGGCGCAGGAGTTTTTGCGGGTTGCCAATCAATATATACCGATGATTGTGGATGGACGATTTAATATCCTGCGGGCGCGTTTGACACAACAGCTTGAGGCGCAGTTTTCTGGCAAACCCGGATTGCCTCCAAAACAAGAGGCATTAATGTTTTGTGAAAAATTCAGCAATTCAAATCGAGTGGTTGCACAAAAATGGTTTGCGCGGGAAGAATTATTTTCTAATGACTTTTCAGCCTACCCGGATAATTCTACAGAATTGCAGCACAGCTTTGAAGATGCAGTTTATGTCGCATCGACCTTGCTAAATGGCCAAATGCAAAATGAACTTGAGGCTACAGAAACACTGCTTGTAAAGTTGCAACAAGCGCCATCAGAAACTACAAAAAATATTGCTGACTATTTTGAGAGTATCAACCCTCAGCTAGCTAATCACCTACGCCAGAATGGCGTTAATCCCCCGGTGGTGAATGCGGGTCTCAGGCTGGTCAAGTAGTCATTGTCTGTGTGTACATTTTGAGAACTGAGCCGATATGACAATTCAATACTGTCAAGCCATTGATGATACCGTTCACGTTGGTAGGGACGGCTGGCTGTTTCTGATAAAAGGCAGCAATAATGTATCTGATCTTTATCGAAGGAACTCCTCATTTACTGCTGAGAAAGCTCAGCAATGGGTGTCGCTCTTGCAGACAAGGCAAGAAAAGATAGCTGCTTTAGGAGCGCGTTATGTTCACCTGCCTGCGCCGGAGAAACTGTCGGTTCTACACAAATACTATAATGGCAGGATTGAAAATATAAACGGTAGTCCAATTACCAGATTGTTTTCACTGCTTGCTTCAACACCCGAGCACGCGATAAACCCTTTGCCCTATTTTTCTCAACAACTCGACAATTTTCCCCTGTATTGGAAAACAGATACACATTGGTCGTTCTGGGGTTGTTATTGTGCCTATCAGTTACTGTGTAGCAAGCTCGGCGTGGCTTTTAATGCCGAGATGGTCAATTACCCTTATGCGCCAGCTGAGATAGTAATGGATCTTGGTTCAAAAGTGGAACCAAAAATCAAAGAGTCCGCACGCTATTATAAACTAAACAAACACTCAAAACGCATCTACGCCAATGAGTTGGTCCAGTTTAAAGAAGAGAATGATTTATCTAATGAGGGTTCTTTGCATGTTGGTTCACATGTGGTTTTCAGAAATAATTCAGCGTCAGCTATAGACTCGGTAGTTGTATTGTTTGGAGATTCCTTTTCAGAATACAGGAGCATTCTGTTGACGGGGATGCTAGCGGAAACCTTTCGGGAAGTGCATTTTATCTGGGCTGCAAGAGTGGACTATGACTATGTAGAGAAAGTATCACCCGATATAGTGATTACAGAACTGGCAGAGCGATTTATGACGCGTGTGCCAATTGATGATCTGTGTATTGGAGAGTTTGCTCTGTCAAGGATTGAGAACTATAAAATAAAAAATGCTCTGACCTAATCGAAGTTGGTTCAAAAATATGCTGACCGTTGTATGAAAAACTACACTAACTACTTTTTAGTGTGCTGCAAGTATCAGTTAATTCCTTATCACTGTATCAAGCAGTATATTCAACATTTTTATTGTTTGGTGCTGAATTTTATTCGGCTTGAGTAGGGCATAGCCAGCGATCCTGCATTTTTGTACGTATAGAAATCCCCGGTTAAATGACTATCAACCTGTGTTTTTATCTTCTTTATTTTCAATTCCAATTGGCTTAAATCGTGCAGTTAACGTTACAGTAAACAGCTGCGTGTGCGAGTCATAATTCTTAGTGGCAACACGTAGGGATCAAAACACCATTGGGGCTATAAATGTCAGAAAAGCTATTGTTGATCGGTACCTGCAGAATTAAAAATGCAGTATCAAAACTACCTGAGAATCTGCGGCTCTTATGCCTGGATCCTAAAGGGTATACCCATTATCCGCAGGAGACCGTTCAATTTTTGGAGCTTGCCAAAGAGGAAAGACAGTTTAGCCATGAATACCTACCGCTCATTCTGGATGACATTAATTCGGGTCAAATTGAAACAGAAGTAGAATATCAACAATGGCAAGCACAATTAAAAAGCAGTATTGAGCAATCCAGTACAGTCCTTATTGAGTTAAGCTCACTTAAGAAATTGCGATTCGAATTTTTCGACCAACATGGGTTTGTTAATATTACAAGCCGTGAATCATTGCTTGCAGGCAAGAATAATAAAGTCTTTGACTCGCAGTTAGTGGCCAACAGCGTTGCGTCAAAAATTCAAGTACAAATGACTGAACGGGATGAATACCTTAACTATCTTGATCAACTCTTGGAAATCCTGAAAGGTAAACGGGTGATCTTGTGTCCGCATTTTATGTATAAACACCCTTCTGGGACAGGCTATCTGGATAATAGAAATATTATAAGGCAGTGGCTGAGCGAGTTTGCAATTTCCAGAAATATAGAGTTCTTTGATCAAAACATAATACTGGAGCATTTGGGAGCAGAGAACGTTTTGCTGGACTCTGGTCATTATAATGAACTGGGTGAACAGGCGATGTCATTGTGCTTACAGCATATTTTAACCAATAAACAAATAAGTATACCTATTATGAATGAAGAAATTAAGAAACTATCTGTTGTACCTGTAGAAGTGGAAAAAACCCCAACTGTGAGTGAACCGCCTGCTTCGGTTAAAGATAAACAGCGCAAAGTATTTATTGGATTTAATGTGGATATGGATTCCGCATGGGGTGAAACAGATCGAGAAGGTGAATATGTGCCTGAGCACCTTCGTTCAGAAACACGTAACAAAGAGGAAAAATCGTTCAAAGAGGGTATGAACTACTTACTGTATTTTTTCAATACTATATCAGTGAGTGAAGGTGTTACATGGTTTGTTAATGAACCAAGCTATCGAACGGCGGAAAATTATCCTTACATTCTTCAACAGTGTCTGGCCAGTGGTGGTGAGATTGGTTTACATACACACTTAAATGGAGAGCACTTTTCAAAATCCCCCTATTCGATATCCAAAGACAGGTCCGTATGGGAAAAGGATGGAATTAGAGAACCAAAGCTAAGGCTTGACAGGTTTATTGAGGAAAACAGTCGTTATACAGAACATGCTCGTGTGCGTTGTTTTAAGGCCGGAAACCACATGCGTAATGCTGCATTGATGGAATGCCTGATTGACTCTGGTTTCGATATGGATGTATCAATGGTATACAACACTAAAAGTGTTCGCAATGTACCCGATCTCGGTGAAGTGACCTTGTATGATGATTCAGGTCTTAATCCTTCCCGGATCCTATCGATTAAGAGCGAATCGGGTTCCATTATGGAATTTCCGGAAACAGGTGTCTCGGTTGCCAGAGTGAAAAAAACAATTGAGGCATTTTTTAAGCGAGATATGGATGCCTATATACAATTACAGATCCACCCGTGGCAGGCTTTTGAAGGCGTGGAGATTTTGCAAAAATTTAGAAATATAGTCGAATTTTGCCGGGAAAACTATGAGGCCGTTGAAGCTGCGACTGTCAGTAATATGTATGATCATTTTATGCAGGATGTCGGTGCTGGCAAACAGGTTAAATCGATTTCAGCAAGTATCCTGGACAGGGCCATCGGGGAGACAGACTTTGTTCAAGCACCGAAAGTGATTGAACTCGAAAAAGCAAAATCTGATGTAATCAGCGATGTATCCAATAGGATTATCGAAATGAGTAAAAAAAGGTTGGATGCACTTGGAGACGTGGAAAGCGGACTGTCAAATTATTATATTGCAAGAGTGAAGAACGGCAATGTATTCTCGGCAGATGATCTCTCAATGATTGCATATGTACTGGAAAACTTTAAGCCTGGTGATGCAATCTCTGAAGTTGCTGCAGGTGCGGGACAGGTCAGCCATGCATTGTCTGTGCTGGGTTATAAGGACATCAATTTATTTGAATATGATAGAAACCGTTCACAATATGCGCAGGCAATTAAACACGAACTCAACACCACTTGCCGCGTCCTAACAGGCGACTTTCGGTTGCATGATGTCAATCCCTGCGCATTGATTTTTTCGGTTAATGCAGTTGCCTCCTCCCTGGGAGAGCAAGATCTGGACTTCTATGTAAATGCCATGAAGATGGGGTCAAAAATTGTATTTAAGGAAGACTATTATGGGAAAGACAATCAGCTCTTTCACAAACTCAATGAAGTTAGCGGCATAAACAAACGTGACCTCTGGGTTTCCAACAGTGTTGTATTGGAGTACTCATTAGTGTCAGAAGCGTTCTCCAGGGCTGCGTGATACGCTCTGTTAAATATTTATGAAGCTCAATCTATATTAGATAAATTGGTGATTTATGACTCAAGTGAATTTAAAAGTAGTTGACGATAATTTTTTAAATCCCCCAATGTTGGCGGATGAATTGCGAAAAGCGGTGGAGGAATGGGGTTACTTTAGTGATGCTATTAAAAATCAGCCATACCTATGGAAAGGCAAGAATATTCTAGATATAGGTATGGGTGGTGGACCTCACTCCATTGGATTTGTTGAGCGAGGCGCGAGGAGTTACACAGGTGTTGACCCTCTGGTAGGCACAGATCATGTCAGGGATTTTCGCAGCAACAAGAACCCTGAAATTCCAAACTATCACGCCTTCCCATATTCAACTGATGATATTATGAATATACATCCCAACGTATTTTTGTACTCTGGCCTTCTTGAAGAAAGAATTGATACGCTTAGAGAAAAAAATATTGATGTTGTATTAATGTCAGCAGTAACAGAACATCTTTCTGATCCAGAAGCAGTATTTACTGCTATTCATGAATTACTGCCAGATCACGGCACAATGTGGTTCAGTCATTGTAATTACTATTCTTGGAGTGGTCACCATTATCAACCACGCAATGTTGCTGGTTGGGATAGAAATAATGAACAACAAAATATACATGTCGATTGGCAGCATCTTGAAGAAGATCATCCCGCTTATAAGTCAGAATCACTAAATAGAATGAGACTCATAGATCTAAGAGATTTGGTCAACAAGTATTTTGAAATTATCGAGTGGCGCTTATTTACAGATGCACTGGAAAGACTGACACCGGAGATTAGGCAGCAGTACCGCGAAATATCCCTGGCGGAAATGTTGGCCACTAATGCTTATGTGTTTGCCAGAAAACGTTCGCAACCACTGGATATCAATTTATCAGATCGTCAGTTTTATCATCCTAGTAAAGAGTATCAAAAAAGAACCGATTTTGCTCATGAAAATATTGAAGATTTCCGTTTCAACCATGGTCTCTATTTTGATAAGAGAAGTACACTGTGCTCTCATTCGATAAATAATTCAGCAGGTAATCGTGTGCTTTCCAGATGCAGGCCCAATGATATATTGAGTTTGACCAAGTACGATATACGCTTGCAACTGACAGTGGACAGTGTTCAGCAATCAAACGGTTGTACCAAGTTAACTTTTAGAGAACGTATCGATTCTGAAATACTAAACACTAACCATGATCAGTGGACGTTAAAGGAAGTTATTTAAGGTTGAAACTCAAGCATGGAGATTATACCCCAATCCAGAAGTTTTGACCGATGTTTTTCCCCTCATCTTTACTAAGGAGAACGCTGCTGAATTTCGGAGTAAGTGGCATGTATTACTTGTTTAGTCGCTAGTATTGTTACTTAATTTACAATACCATTTACATATTTTCCAAAAATAGTGATATGACAAGGACGACTGTTCCTGTCATAGCGCTTTTTGGGGAAATCAGATCCATCACCATTAAGAAATGTAACCCCATCCATACTCGATTTTAGCTTTGTTCCTGGAGTCAAAGTATTTGCGAGCAATAGTAAGTCTTAACGCTTGCTGGTAGGTCTAGGTGTTGATTTATTGGATTCAAGATAGATTCCCAAGGTCTTCTGTATCAGGACGGGGATTGAGAACTTTGAGCGAGCAAATTCCCGGGCTTGGCTGCTTAATGTAATACGCAGTTGATCGTCATTTAGTATCTTGGCAACTGCTGCAGCCAACGCTGTCGCAGAGTGATCATTAATTAAGAATCCGGTTTTGCCGTTTTTCATTGCTTCCGGCAGACCACCCACGCTGGGAGCCACAACCGGGCATCCGCAAAGCTGACTTTCTACTACAGCATTGGAGACACCCTCGACGCGTGATGTTAGTAGCAGTACATCAAACAGTGCATACCACAAACCCACATTGGTTTGCTTGCCCACCATATGCATATTTTTCAATCCTTTCTTTTCAATGTAATCTGCAACCTGCGATTCAAAAGGGCCGGCGCCTACCATTATAAAATGCAGGTCAGGATTAGAATTCTGTAAAATCAAAGCGCTATCGATCCACAAAAAGGGCCGTTTTTCTTCTGAAATCCGATATACGGTACCGACTACCATTGATCGATCAGGAATACTGAGTTCTTTTCTTATGTCTTCCAGATCTTCATTTTTATATTCAAGCGCCTTTTCGTCAACGCCATTGTAAATCACGGATACATGGTCACGGGGAATATCCATTACATCCGCGTAAGCATCAGCGGTAAGTCTGGAATTGGATATATATTTCAGATTTCCAAATCTTGCAATTTGTTTGTATGCATTCAATAAATATTTTATATTATGATATTCCTTTTGCGTATTTCTTCGCCCCATACCAGGTGGCATACTGCCCCACCTTCCAACAATGCTTGGAATATTGAGTATATTGCAGATCAAAGCGGTATTGATGAACGTTTCATCAAGCCAGCCATGTACCACATCTGGCTTAAGATCAATTAGGCTTATTGCCATGTGTATTAATAGCTGTTGACGGGAGATGGGTTGAATATTATCCAAAAATTCCGCATATTCCGACAGTTCTGGTATATCGTAGGGTGAAATCAGTTTTCGGCCATTATAGTATTCGCTAACGGGAATTCTGACATCTAAAAGCGGTTGATAGAATCGATCCTGTTCTGTTCGACTAAGATGAGTGCAGAGTAAATCTATGCGTTCAACTGAATTATTATTTACCAGACCATTGGCAAGATTTACGGCTTGTCTTTCTGCACCACCTGGACCTAAAGAGCCGATTATAAGTGCAATGTTTTGTTTTCTGGATTTATCTAACACGGATGCATTTTGTTGAGTGTGTCTTTGCTTGAGGCATCGATCAACAATTGCTTTAACCATTTCCTCGCTGGAGAAGTATTCAAATCTGGAGAGGCTGAAATAGTTACTGGGTACAATTGTTTGGGTCAATTGGAAGGCATTAGTGATGCGCTTTTCAATTACAGCCATGGCTGATGTGGCAACTCCATTTTTTTTGGCTTTTGTGAGAACATGGAAAGCCTTACCCCAGTTTCTGTTGTTGTAATAGTGGCGTACCAGGGGAAGATAACCTTCCTGGCAACGATTATCTTTTGAAAATTTCTTGAAATAGGCTTCTGCCTTGTCCATAACGCCTGCTGCTTCCCAACAACGTGCGACAGTCAGGTTGTTATTGCTGTTTTGATTCTCCAGAGAAGTTGTATAGTCAATTGCCTCGCTGTGATCACGAGTCACACAGAGAGACTTTACCAGCCAGATTTTACTTTCCGCATGATCTGCCAATTCAATGGAGCGTTTAAAACTTTTTACAGCTTCACTGTGTGCATGGCGATGAAACAAAATTCGGCCGTAGAAAAAATGATAAATGGCTGGGTGACTTTCTTTTAACTGTTCACATAACTCAATAGCTTCGTCATGCCTGAAATCGTTGGTATAGCATTGGAATAACAGATTGGCGGCACTAAGTTTAAATACTGCGAATTTATCAAGGTTCTTCAGCCTACTTATTGCTTCATCCCATTTTAATAAACTCATGGCGCACTTGGCGTCTAACAATAGCGCGGGTTCGAAAGCCGGGGCCTGTGAAAGGGCTGTTATCGCATGACTACGTGCTGATTCAACATCATCCATGGACAGGTATTGATTGCCAATATTGACATGGGCAGCCTCGTAGCGAAAACCTTTCTCTAGTGATGTTTTCCAGTATTCTATCGCTTGCAGGTTATCACCAGAGAGTGAGCTTAGTTTTGCTTTTAATTCATACAGACGCCCAACCCGTTCAAGATGTTCGACATTTTCCAATTGACTGAGGAATTGTTCGGCGAGGTCTCTCTGGCCTGACAAAATAAAATTACTGGTTAACTGTATGAGCGCTATCTCGTTGGTTTTATCGAAATCCAAAACTATAAGCCATCGCTTATTAGCCTCGATCATTCTTGTTTCTCTTGGAGTAGTAGCGTGTTTTGTCGAAAGGGCTAATAGTTTTTTCAGCTTCGCTTGCATCTTATTCGCATGTCTTTGAGGGATAGGGGTTCAATCGGGTGTAACTATCCAGCTTTGAGGTGCAGTGCCTGAGCCTGAGCGATCCTCGCAAAAAGCGTAAGCATCTGAACATCATGCGCATTTATAGCTATTGCAGATGAACATACTGATTCGGCTTCATTATATTGTTCCATTCGATAAAGGGCGTAGGCTTTTGCATGAATAGCATCAATACTGTTGTTTTTAAGCTTGAGTACATCGTTGGCTGTGTTGATAACTTCCGTGTTTCGATTCATCTGCGCAAATGCTCTGATTTTTAGCAGCATAAACGGTGCTTTAAGCGTGTGTTTTTCAATTGACTTATCGGCTTCATTCAGAACACGTTCATATTGTTCTATTTTTAATAATGCACTGGCTTGCATTAATTCGGCTTCGAAATTGGTTTCTTCGATTTCAAGGGCGCTATGCCATGCTGTCAGTGCTAAATCCCAGTTTTCCATTTTGTGATGGACCCGGCCCTGAATGATAAAGGCATGATGCTCATTGGGGTCCGCATCGATAATCTGTTGGGCAAGCTCAAGTGCGCCGTCAAAATTTGATTCAGATATAAAAATGTTCGCAAGACTGATTAATGGTTCACTGAGTTCTGGGTGCTCATTTTTTATTTTTTCCCAACGCGATCGGGCTATCTTAAAATTGTCTGTCCTTTGAGCGTGTCTGGCTGCAGCTAGTTTTACAAAAAGATTATCAGGGAATTTTTCCAATAACTCGACAATCAACTGATCCGCAACTGTAATGTTGCCGAGGTGAAAATTTGATAATACTATTTGCACTCTTGCATTGATGTCTTGAGGGTTTAATTTATGTACCTGCTCCCAGCGGGCAAGTGCCTCTGACCAAACCGTATTGTTGGAAGGGGGAAGGACTTTATTCTCGGCAGGATTTTCCCTTCTGGAACTCACCAGATGTTTCCTTATCCCCTTGAAAATTGACATAAACAATACCTCATATATGTAAAAACAGTTTTAGGAAATAAGTTGACAGATATGCGTAGAGCAATCAGCTGATTCCACTTTTTTGTTGATGAATAAGAGCAACTTACATGCCACGCTATCATTGAATTTTGAACCGCTATATGGACAGTTCTTTGCAATATTTTAACCACAAAGGAAACGATTATTTGCCTGATTCTGCAATACACTTCAGTTTATAGTTATTGCCATCATAGGGTCTGCATTTACTGGCATGTAATTTGATGTGGATCGATTAAAGAATCTATTGAGTTTTTCTGGAGTGATTGAATGAGTGCTGTTTTACCTGAAACTTCATTTGAGAATGCGCGCAGTGTAATATTCCCTTCTACCCGTTATGAACTAAACCCACCAAACATACTTCAGGACGTATCGAAAAGTATCAATAATGCCGATTCGATGGTCTCCAACGACGTAGTTTTGACGGTTACACCCAATGCCAAGGCTTGGTTTAACGGAGTAGATGCACTCATTCTTGACGCTAATGATGAAGAAATCTTCAAATATGGAAATATTAATAAACAAAGAATTGATTCAGCTGCTGAGCAGACCTATCTGTCCGGTACCAGTCTGATTCTGGGTGCGGCGGGTGCTCATTGCTACTATCACTGGATGGTTGATGTGCTGCCAAAGCTTAAGGTGTTACAGCAGGCTGGCATAGATCTCGACTCCATTGATCATTTTATCCTACGTGATCTTGACCTGGATTTTCAGGCTAAGACACTGCAGATACTGGGTGTTCCCAGGACGAAAATATTTTTGTCTAAAGGCGCATCTAATTTTAAAACGGATTTACTTTTTCATGTTGAACTGAGAAATTTCGTTGGCATGAAAATGCATGATTTTATTCCAAAATTTCTCTGTGAATCATTTTTAAAAAAAGAGCAATGCACAGAGCATGGGAGAAAGATCTATATAACCCGTCCAGCTGGTGTCAACCGACCTATTGATAATGAAAGTGAGCTTCTCAAGTTGGTTACTGCCCATGGATATGAATGTGTCGTTATGGAAGGCATGGCATTGAACGACCAAGCCCAGCTCTTCCATTCAGCGAGTTCAATTATCACAACACATGGTGGCGCTCTTACAAATATTGTTTACAGTAAGCCAGGTACAAAAATAATTGAGCTTTTTGGTGAGCACGTGTTCTCGTATTATTATGGATTGAGTAATTTGTGCAAACTGGAGTACACAGCGATTTTAAAGTCAGTGGATCAATACAGCCTTGTGGTTGACCCCTTTGCAGGCAATGAAATGAGTAATCAGCATATCACGATAAGGCAGGGTTCGGGTATTAATACAGCTGCCCTGTCTTTGGCTTTGGATAGGGCTGATTAAACCTGAGAAAGCAAGGTTCTCAACTGCCCCTTTTTCTGATTTCCTGCCATCGATTAAGCAATCTTATATCTTCTCTTTCAATCTGTTCGAGTAGTTGATGGAATCGGGAATAGGTGACTGATAGAAGTTGGTAGTTAGCCTTTTTCTTGTTTATAAACTGGGCTTTCACTTCATTCATCTTACGCAGATTGTACTCATCCGGAGCAATTGTGGCGTTGGGTTTTGGGTCAGGGTACTGTTCACTGAATCGATTAAAACGCACGGCAATCTCGGCAAGATCCAGGAGTCCATTAAAATTTTTGCTGGCCTTTACATCATTTGTACTAATTGCATTAATTTCACTTCGCGCTCTCTCTATTGACCCATCTGCATCGTAGTATTTTGAATTTTGAAGTTGCTGTAAGAGGTCTCTTTCAAAGCTCAGGAACAGTACTTGCTGCTTAAGTTTATTTAATCCATCGTGTTTCGGATTTTGATTCAATGCAACTTCGACCCGTGCAGAAATTTGCCGGAGCTCGTTCTGTTCTGAATCTGAAGTTCCGCTGGAAGACTGCGTGCCCGCATTACTCTCGAAATTTTCCAGAAATTGCCGAACATCTTTGGCGAATTGCTTGTGTAGTTTTTCTACCTCCCGCTTTTGGTTATTGTTATCCCAGTAAAAAGCACCGCCTATCGAGGCGATTATCAAGACAAGCAGTAGCAAATACTTTTTCTTGCCCTTGGGTTTGTCCGGGCTATAAGTCTGCTGAGGAGAAGATGCGCGAGGTGTATTTTCGGTACCGCTATGTTGTTTTGAGGCAAATGCAGGTGGCGGCAGCTCGTCAACGTGATCATCATTGATTTCATCACTGCTGGCCAATGATTCGATTACACCCACATGTTGTGCATACATGGTGCCGGAGTCGCCCACGTAGTCATCGGGGGATTCTTCAATTATTGCTGCCATACCCGGGCTTGTCTGTTCAATTTCGAATCGGAAAGGTACTTGCCCAATTACAACAATATCACCCTGACCCATAGCGGCCTTGTTTATACGTTGCTCATTGATATAAACGCCATTTGCACTCTCAAGATCTTCAATCAGCCACTGATTTTTAGCAAAACTGATACGTGCATGATTACGGGAGATCTTGTTATATCTTATGCAAATACTGTTGTCATCACCGCGTCCGATAGTTTCATCCTGTACACCAAGTCGAACATCCAGGTCATGCAGACTTTCATCGAGCATGATATCCAGACAAACCAATTTTGCCGATGGTGAGGATTCTCCAGTGTAAATTACCGTTCTATCGTCAGCCCCGGTGTTATTGTTCAAGGCATACTCCATGGAAATAGTATATTTTTTTCGATGTACTAGTTAACGTACTGTACAAGAGCGACTTTAATCTGGAATCTGCAACTGAGAGATAATTGACATTGCGGTGGCTAATATGCATGTTTGCAAACTTATTTGAAGTTATTGTACTTCCTGCGCCTTTGCAACAGGGGCTTGCGTTGATTATCCTTGATTCTACAATTTATATAAGAGACTGCCTGGAAATGGGTTCGTTCACAGCAGATCAGTCTTGTCGAACAATATTCCGAGCCCGTTAAATGATCAATGACATCTTGCCGTCATAGTAGCATAGCGCAAAATTTATCCGGTATAAGACGTTTTAGCTAGTTGTTGTTAATTAAAGGCTGGAAACTCAAAGATTTTATGCAAAATCAATTGCGATTCCTTACCCTTGCGATCAGAGCAACAGGTTTTTGTACGAATTGATCACTGGAAATTCAGGCAGGTGATTGATTGTTAAGGATAAATTAATGCTTTCGGGCGGATAAAACATTGGCTATAAAATAATTACAGATAGAGCATGTAATGGCGTTTGAAGTTGCTGACTATGCTTTAGTCTAGTTGCAGCCAGGTCGGGCAATTGATACAACCTTTATATGGGAGACAGGGTGCTTGACCCTTGGACTTAGATTGGATGATCTTTATTGGCATTAATAAGTTAACGAGATAATATTATCAGGCACACCATCAAGCTAAAAATATCAGATCAAGAACAATGCATAAGGAATACTTGACTGTGGCGAATTTTATATTTAGTTTGACTCTCATGGCATGAGTCAAACAACTTGAAAATACAAGTTATTGGCCTACTGGACCTGAAATGAATAGACCGGAATCATAGATGAAGCTGTACTCAAACTGTATTAGTGATGTTGGACGAAAACGGAAACTAAATGAAGATTTTGGTTTGGTGGACGAACAACTTGGTTTGCTGCTCGTAGCGGATGGAATGGGTGGGCACGGTTCTGGTGATGTTGCCAGTAAGCTTGCAGCTGAGGCTGTGAAAAACTATATAGCGGACTTTCTTGAAGGTAAGGTGACTAGAAGTCCTATTGATTCAGGCGAACCAACGGCGTTAGAAGACGCTGACTCTACAATTCAGGCACTACCTAATCCAGTAGTGGCAATAATTTCTGCCGCAGCAAAACAAGCCAATCAGGTTGTCTATGGTGAGAATAAGAAGAAGGGATTTGCTGACGGTGCGGGTATGGGAACCACTTTGGCAGGCGTTTGGCGATTAGGCTCATTAAATGAAGTTGTCTTATTTCAGATTGGTGACAGCCGTATATATCTGTATCGAGGCAACAAGCTTTTAAGACTCACTCGTGATCACACCGCCTATCAAGAGTGGGAACGCAATGGTCGAACCGGCCCGGCACCTCCGCAAAATTTAATACTGCGGGCAATCGGTTTGTTCAAAGATGTAAATGCGGAAGTACGTATACAAAGCGTTCATCCGGGTGATGTATTGATCGTTTGTTCAGATGGACTAACATCCATGATTGATGATGAAGAAATTGAAAGAATAGTCTCAAACAAACATCAGCAGTTAGGTGTCATGGCAGCAACACTGGTACAGGCGGCGAATAAGCAAGGTGGTGAGGACAATATTACTATTGTTTCTGGCTTTTTCGAAGAAGAGTCTTCAGCTTAAGGTTAAAAAAATTTTGCTTGCGTGAACTATGTAAAATCATGCAGAAAACCTACTCGAATGTTCGGTGCTCAATATCCGAAAGCGGATATCTGCCAGAACAATAATTAATCCAAGGAATATAAATAAGGCCATCCTCCTGTAGCGGCTTCGAACAAATTGTTTGAAATTTTTTTAAACTTATGATTACTTCTTAAAGCAGGTCAGTACTTCTCGGTTGGCACGGATGCGGCAATCAGGAAAGTATCTGCATCAGTTGATACTTGACTGGGTTGGCTATTCCTTGGGCCTTCACTAAATCCAGATTGCTGAGTGTATCGATCTGTTTCGAGTAATGCGTGGCTGCTTATGTAGAGAAGCGTTGCACCAAATATTATTTCCAGTGTAATGAGCCAGTTTGGTACGTGTAATTGGGTATTTTTTGGCCACGATTTGTCCACGAATGAGAATCCTCTCAAGTGTTACTGTGATTAAAAACACCATCACCTGAATTGTAAAATTGTTGTTAAGTTGATTATTGGTGTTGACCAGCTGAACAAAAGTTATCAACAATGTTGTGTTGATATACCCTTTTATTGCTGAAATTTGCCCTAGCACTGCCAAGCTGGTTAAGTGTTTATAGTAGAGGAGGGAAGAAAGTTCTTGAGAAATTGCTACTGGGCGTGGATTATTTTGGTTTTTAGTTAAAAACTCTTGGGTAAAAAGGCAGGGGTGGCTAAATTAGCGCCCCTGCTAAGCGTTGGACTATGGTTACTTGGTTGTAAACTCTGGATAAGCCTCCAGGCCACACTCCGAGATATCCACACCTTCGTATTCTTCTTCAGCGGTTACACGAATACCAATAATCATTTTGATGACTAACCAGACTAAAAAGCTGGCAGCAAACGTCCAGGCGAAGATAACGCCAATACCTGTGAGCTGAGCACTCATCGTTGCATCGGGATTTGTAATAGTGACTGCTAAGAGTCCCCACACCCCAACAACGCCATGCACCGAAATGGCACCTACTGGATCATCAAGCTTCATTTTGTCAAGAAACACTATTGAGAGTACGACGAGTATTCCACCAACAGCACCAACAATAGTTGCTACTAACGGGGCAGGGGTTAATGGTTCTGCGGTGATCGCCACCAATCCGGCCAATGCACCGTTAAGTGCCATGGTCAAATCAGCTTTACCGAAGATAACACGGGCTGTAACCAGCGCTGCGATAACCCCACCTGCCGCTGCCATATTTGTGTTTACAAACACCAAGGCAACCGCGTTGGCCTCCCCAACATCAGAAAGTTTTAATTCTGAACCACCATTAAAACCAAACCATCCCATCCACAAAATGAATGTACCCAGGGTGGCCAGAGGCATATTGGCACCTGGAATTGGATTAATGCGACCATCGGCGCCATATTTACCTTTACGAGCACCAAGTAATATAACGGCTGCCAGCGCTGCCGCTCCTCCGCACATATGGACAACACCTGAGCCGGCAAAGTCGAGGAATCCAGCCGCATCAAGCGCACCACCGCCCCACTTCCAGTAACCTTGCAGTGGGTAGATAAAGGCTGTGAATACAACCGCAAACAATAGGAATGCCCATAGCTTCATGCGTTCAGCAACAGCTCCTGACACTATGGACATGGAAGTGGCAACAAACACTACCTGAAAGAAGAAATCAGAAAGAGTTGAATAATAGATATCACCATTACTGGCTAAGACAGCTGCCGCATCGTTATCTGCTTTGCCTAAAATGTCATGCAGGCCGGGCCACCAAGAACTTACAGCGCCGTCGCCGGGGTACATAATGCCATATCCTACGAGCATGTACATAATGCAGGCTATAGCAAATAGCGAAATGTTTTTTGTCAGAATTTCTGCGGTGTTTTTTGAACGTACCATTCCCGCTTCGAGCATGGCAAAACCGGCTGCCATCCACATAACGAGGGCACCGGAAACCAGAAAATAAAATGTGTCGAGCGCGTAACTGAGCTCTGTAACCTTATCCATCAATTTCTCCCAAGTTTATAATGCTTCTTTGCCGGATTCCCCGGTGCGTATTCGAATGACAGTTTCAAGCTCACTGACAAAAATTTTCCCATCACCGATTTTCCCGCTGTTGGCGGCCTTTGAAACAGCCTCAATAACAGCCTCTAGTTGATTACTATCGACTGCCAACTCAACTTTGGTTTTTGGCAGAAAATCCACCACGTACTCCGCACCTCGGTATAGCTCAGTGTGGCCCTTTTGGCGTCCAAATCCCTTGACTTCAGTGACTGTGATACCTTTAACACCGATCTCTGACAAGGCTTCACGCACTTCATCAAGCTTGAACGGTTTGATGATTGCTGTGACAAGTTTCATTTGCTTATCCCCGTTTTTAAAAAAAAGTAGAGTTGTTTTTCGATCTCCTATGGCAGTAAATGTGCCATAGTAAAAAACATATTAAAATCAAATAGATGTGGGAATGATGGTTTATATTTCATGGGTTTGATTGTACTAATTAGGTGCGTATATAAATACCTATGCACTAAAATAGTGCGTTACTGTCGGTCTATAAAAGATTGAAAATATTCCCTGCTCAGTTACCATGCGATCAAATCCGGTTCTTATTACTGAAGGAGACATTAATGCTTGACGCAAGAGTTTTTGATACTATGGCTCAACAGCTTGGGAAGCTGTTACCTTCTGGTGCCGATGAACTAAAAGCGGATTTTGAGCGAAATGCGCGTGCTGTGTTACAGAGTACCCTGGCGAAAATGGATTTAGTCACTCGCGAGGATTTTGATGTTCAGGCTGCATTGCTTCAAAAAACGGTGATGCGGATTAAGGAATTGGAACAACGTGTAATCAACCTGGAATCTGAAAGCAAATCTTAATGCGGCGGGTGATGCTCCAATTGCGCTTGCTTGTTATGGTATCACGTAATTCTTCAGCATATTATTCAGGATAACAGGAAAATTAAAATGCCAGGGAGGCACAATGTCACTATCAGTTATCTATTCTCGAGCTTTGTTCGGTGTTAAAGCAATCTCTGTTCATGTAGAAGTCCATATGGCAGGCGGCCTTCCTAGCCTTTCTATAGTTGGCTTACCCGAAACAGCCGTTAAAGAGAGTAAGGATCGCGTTCGGGCAGCGTTACTCAATTCAGGGTTTGATTTTCCACCCAGGCGCATAACCGTTAATTTGGCGCCAGCTGACTTACCCAAGCACGGTGGGCGTTTTGATTTGCCCATAGCCATCGGTATATTGGCCGCCTCAGGTCAAATTCCTACTGCAGAGCTGCATCAATATGAATTTGTCGGTGAGCTGGCGCTGGGTGGTGACATCCGCGCCGTTCAGGGTGCCTTACCAACTGTGATCAGTGTGGCTGAGGAAAAACGCAAACTCATTGTTCCCGTAAACAACGCGTCAGAGGCGAGCCTGAGTGATAAAACCGAGGTTTATCCAGCAGCACATCTATTGGATGTTTGCAAACACTTTGCCAGTGATGAAAAACTGATTCCTTGCAAGTTTATTAAGCAACAATACAATGCATGCGAGTGTTATGGTAAGGCTGATATGAACGAGGTTAGAGGCCAGTATCATGTCAAGCGCGCCCTGGAGATTGTTGCTGCCGGATCACATAATATTCTATTGCTAGGCCCGCCAGGAACAGGTAAGTCCATGCTTGCAAGTCGGTTACCTGGCATCTTGCCGCCAATGTCAACAGCCGAAGCACTCGAGGCGGCGGCAGTTGTATCGATCAGTAATCATCAGTTCGATATAAAAAAGTGGTTATGCCGTGCTTATCGTGCACCACATCATACCGCCTCCGGAGTTGCACTGGTTGGTGGCGGCGGCACACCAAAGCCTGGGGAGATCTCACTAGCACACAACGGTGTATTGTTTCTGGATGAACTGCCAGAGTTTAATCGAAATGTTCTGGATGTATTACGTGAACCTCTGGAAACCGGCCAGATAACTATTTCAAGAGCGGCCCAGCAAACAGACTTTCCTGCTCGATTTCAGTTGATTGCCGCAATGAATCCATGTCCGTGTGGCCATCATGGGGATGAGGGCAGGGAGTGTCGCTGTTCGCCGGGTATGATAGCGCGTTACCAGTCGAGAGTTTCCGGGCCTCTGCTGGATCGCTTTGATATGCAGATTAATGTGCAGCGCTGTGATATCTCGGTATTGAGGAAGGAAGGGATCAAAGGAGAGTCTAGCGAACAGATTCGTGAGCGGGTAATGCAGGCCAGGGAAATACAAATGATCAGGGCAGGCAAGGCCAATGCGCACCTGGATAGTCGTGAGATGGAGGAGTTTTGTCGTTTGTCAGATGATGATAGTTTGTTTCTTGAGCAGGCAATGGAGCGGTTGCAGATGTCGATGCGGGCTTATACACGGGTGTTGAAAACGGCGCGGTCGATTGCGGATCTAGCGGGAGATGAATCAATAATACAAGTGCATTTATTAGAGGCTTTGTCTTATCGGGAGAATTTGCAGAGGAATTGATAGATGTTGCGCCTGTTGTGTGGGTTTTTGTATAGGACCGTTATGAGGAAAAGTGCGTTTGTCGGGCGGTTGTATAAAGTATCGATATGATACTTGAACATCCCTCTCTAGATATCAAGTGCATCACTTTTTGCAGAGAGTAGTCATTCTCATTGTACAGAGGTGGAAAATGTCAGCCACGCACAGATTCATCGAGTCGAGAAGTTGTTGAATAATAGACCGCTTAAGTGTTTAAATTACCTTATGCCCTATGAGGTCTTCAAAAGTCAAGGTGGTGCACTTTCACATTGAATGTGGCACGTAACGCTACTGCCGCAGAAACTGAGAAAACGGTTCGGGGTATAAAGTGAAGGTTAGTTATTCTGCGACTGATCAGGTGATGCAGAAACAAAAACAGGAAGCCATTGCTAAGTTGATTGTGGAGTCCATGCGGAGGATAAAAGTGTTGTCTGTTTAAGTTGTAATAGAGAACGCAGACATTAGTGTATTTTTTCTTGTATAGTTTACTCACTTACGATCCTTAAAGGAGAAAACCATAGTAAGGTGTTGGGTCTATGCTCACTATATTCGGATCATATAGTATCAAGTCTGTAAGCCAATCAAAATCTATGGTGAAGACTTCTCTAAATTATTTATAGAAATTATCTAATTTACTAAATAAATTAGTATTCAGTTTAAATATTTTGTTAGAAGGATGAGGTTGGCCTTTTTCTTTTTCTCAGCGATGAGCCAATCCAGCTTGATTGCACAGTTCTGGTAATTAAAGTTATTAAGTGACAGTAGTTAAGAAAATACATAATTTCAGTGCAGTATCGCCCACTAATTACAATAATTACTTGTGTAAGCGTATAATGAACTATTAGATATGAAGGTTTAGTCCTCGTTTACAGTGCATTAGTTGCATTAAAATGATATAAAAAATCGAATACTTTCAGTATTGAAGCCTCTATGCCGTACAGTGTTTGTGCGCTCATTATGAAAATAAATTGAATCAATGTTAATATTGAATTTTAAAACTATTGGTTAACTTGTAATATTAAAATAAAGAATGGACGGACGGAAAGAGAATTTGTTAAAAATGAAAGGAGAGGAGTATGTTAAGTTTTTATCAAGTGAACCTTGAAAAGGAAAAACATTATTTATTGAATTTTAGAAAAAAAATACAACAAAAAAAATTCTTCTAATTGAAGGGACCCATTCAGAAGAGAACTTGAAATACAAAAAAAACCTGGACAAACCGGAAAGAGGGATCAATTCTATTCAAGAGTCATTCGAAAGGTTAAACCTAAATTATATAAAAATAGATTCAACAGATTCAAAAATATTCAATCACATCAGTGAAAGTGATGTGATTTTTAATTATGTGCATGGTGAGTTTGGAGAGGATGGACGACTTCAAGGTGTACTAGATTATGCCAACAAGCCTTATATCGGTTCTGGTGTTCAAAGTAGTGTTATCTGTAACGATAAGTTACTATTTAAAAAACAAATATCATATTCCCACATTCCTACCCCCCGATTCGAGGAATTATATCATGCAGATACTCTAAGTGACCTACTTCGGAAGTGCGATAACTTATATTACCCTGTTATGCTTAAATTGAAGTGTGGTGGAAGCAGTATAGGAATAACTAAAGTAAATAATGCGACGGAACTGAATTCTTGGTTTAGTAAGAATCAAGGATTATTGGGTGACTACTTTATTGAAAAATGGATTGATGGAAAATTTCTTACTATTGGGGTTATCAATTTTACAGCTGGGTTGACACTTCTACCAGCACTAATGGTTGTGACGGATTCAGAATTCTATGATGAAAGTGACAAATTGGCTGTAGATGGATATGGGTCGAAGATACACTACAAGATTGAAGATGGGTTGAGTGATAAGGTTAAAAAAAATATTTTTAAAATATTGAACAAAATTTTTAGCAGTACCATATGCGAACACTTTGGGCGAATTGATTTTATGATTGATTCGGAAGGGAAATTGTTTGTATTAGAGATAAATACGGTGCCGGGCATAGCTAGAAATAGTAATATGATTAAGATGTTAGAGTCACTTAAATTTGACTATGATCAGTGCATATTATCTATAATGAGAACGGCTTATGACAAATAGAAGGATTCCTTATATCAGCCAGCATTGGAGGAAATGTATTGCAGAGAGCTTGCTCTCTTCTTATAAAAATGAGGAGATAGACTACTGGTCTCATCGAAGTTGCGGACTGTCATGTTTATTAATGATACTGCATACCAATGGATTTAAATCCGAAAATATGCTGACTCTACATCACCAAGCCATGAAACTAAACGCATATTGTGATAAGGGTTGGATACATTCAAACTTGTCGGAGATGCTCTTATCACATGGAATCAATGCACAAGCAGTTTCCCAAATGAAGGAAGAGGTATTTACTGGTTTGGAAGAAGGTAAGTTATATATTTGTTCAGTCACCCACAAATTTCCGACAGATGGGAGGACAGGTGGTCACTTAGTTCTAGCTATAGGCATTGATGACCAAGGAAGGGTTATGTTTCGAGACCCCTCTACATGGGGAGAAACACACGATAGAATAGAGAAAAAGATATTTTTTTCTTCTTATAGTGGTCGTTGCATACAAGTAATCTGAAGGTTAGTTAGGAATAAATTGTGAAAAGCATCATTATACTCGCTCCACTCAGTAAAAATAGCCTGAATCGGTATTTAGTTGCTGCTGACAGAATGCGTTTTTCACCATACTTCATAGTCAGTTTGAGAAGCAATATTGATTACGGAGAAGTAAATAATCTTAATATCTATTATACAGATGAAATAACAAACGAGCCTCATAATTTGATTGACTATGTCGGACGCATTCCAAATCTGTATGGACTAATAGCGGGTGGTGAATTTACTGTAGGTGCAGCAGAATTCCTTGCAAAAAGAATGAAACTTACAACTTCATTAAATGGATATTTTGGAGTTCTTCGTAATAAGCTTCTGATGCGTGAAGCATTCACAGAGAAAAATGTAGATCAACCTAGGGTTCTTGGTTCCGCAAGCTGTCGTATTACGTTAGAGGAGCTGGCAACACGTATATCCAAATTCCCTGTTATCTCAAAACCAGTAGACATGGCAGGGTCATGGTTTGTGTCTCTTAATTTTTCAGCTGTTGAAATAATAAATAACGCTGGTCCAATTTTTGACTACAAGTCAGCCAAGGCCACTAATCTTCCATTCTCAGGTTTGTGTATGTTAGAGGAGTACTTTGAAGGTGAAGAATATAGCGCAGAAATAATTGTCTATCAGGGTGAATTATTGGGATTTTTCGTTAATAAAAAGATACTTTCCCCACTACCTTATTTTAATGAAATTGGTCACGTATGCGGAGTAAAGTTGTCTAGAGAAGTGCAAAATAATTTGTCTTCAAATATTGACAGTATCATTCGTGCTTCGGACGCTAATAATACAATTCTTCATATGGAATTCCGTGTTGCTTCTAATGGTGATATTGGAGTAATTGAGGTTGGTTGTAGAGTTGCTGGCGACTATATTTCTAACTTGGTAGAACTGTCTTATGGACTCAGTTTGGAGGAAGTTATGATTTGTTTAAAAGCGAATATTAAACCAGAAATACATATCAATCCCCAACCCAGAATAACAGCCATACGGTTCATAACTTCATCACATCAAGGGTTGCTTAATAAGCATTTAGTTATAGAAAGAATGATGAATAAAGATATTCAAATTGACCCGAATATTGAAGACACGCATATATCAAATAGAGTAGGGTACGATTTATTGGATTTGAGTCTTTTTACTGGTAATTATGAAGATATCTTCATTTAACTTTAACGAGAGTATCATGAAAATTAGAAGCATAGAAAGCACTATAAATAAGGAGACTCTTCGATATTCTTTTACGACAGCGTATGGAAAAGTAGAAGAAATAGATGTAATTAATACAGTCATCGGATTTGATAACGGTTATTTTGGTTATGGCTCTAGCGCGGCAACGATTATTTCAACCGGCGAGTCAGCTCAAGGAATGAAGGCTGCAATTGATGGTCCAATAACATCAGCACTGTTAAACACTTCATTGCTGGATATTAACCTTGTTATACAAAAACTTCGAAATTGCTGTGCTAATAACTACGGAGCCAAAGCATCTATTGATATTGCGCTGCATGATGCTATTGCTAAATACTATGATGTCCCTTTGTATCAGTATTTAGGTGGGTCAAATGGAAGGCAGATTGAATCAGATGTAACAATAACACTAGATACTCCTGAACAAATGCTGTTGGATGCTAAAAATAAGGCACTAAGTGGGTTTAAGTCGTTTAAAATAAAGCTCGGCGATCAATTGGACGCAGATATAGATAGACTCAGAAAACTCTCGGAGGGTTTAGGAGACACTGTAAAATTTAGATTGGACGCAAATCAAGGATGGTCCGTCAAGGAAGCTTTAAAAATTATAAGGCGTATTGAAGATGAGAAACTACCAGTTGAATTCGTTGAGCAGCCGGTAGACAAGAGTGATATCAGAGGCTTGGCCTTTATCCGTAACCAGGTCGAAACATCTATTGTAGCTGATGAAAGTTTATCAACCTTTGAGGATGCAGTAGAACTTTTAAGGCATCAAGCTGTTGATATTTTTAATATTAAGTTGTTGAAATGTGGCGGCATTCGAGAAGCAATGTTAATAGCAACACTTGCTGAACGACAGCGAGTGCCCTGCATGATTGGGTCAATGTTAGAATCCGTTATTTCAGTCACTGCTGCTGTACATATTGCCGCTTCTCATACAAACATTAAATTTGTAGATTTGGATGCACCTATGTGGTTTTCAAACAATGACCGACAATGCAGAGATTATTGTGAATCACTGCCCAGCGTAGAGGTGACAGATAGAGCTGGTCTGGGACTCGGCTAAGCGAAATATTGTTAGATCTATGCAAGAACGAAAGAAAGTAAAACTGATAATATTTGGAATGTTCGTTGCTGCGATATCATCCTATCTGATTATCCTTTACTATGTTATACATGCTACAACAGACCTTGGATTAGGTGTTGCAAAAGTTTCTGTGCTGTTGACAGTTATCGCTGTACTTGAGCGTGGTCTTGGATTTGTTGGCGGATTTCTTGTTGATCAATTTGGTGCCAAGGTTGTTGCAATTATTGGTGTAATTTTCCGCTCTATCTCATTGTGCGTATTCTGGCTAATCTGATCACCCGTTCTGGTTTTATCCGATCACCTATTGCCTCTAACGCGTGAGAGTCAATCGTATCAGTTTAAGTGATCAGATTCAGTGAACTGGCTCATTGCCTTTCGCATCGACTCTCCTTTGAGAATTAACTTGTGGCTGTTGTGCAATAATCGATCTAATATCGCATCGCCAAGGGTTGCATCCCCGATAGCCTTGTGCCATTGATTGATCGGTAGCTGACTGGTGATCAAGGTTGAACGAAACCCATGTCTGTCCTCCATAATCTCCAGCATGTCGTTGCGTTGACCGAGGGTGAGTTTTTCTAGCCCCCAGTCATCGAGTATCAACAGATCGGTCTTGGCTAGCTGTTGCACCAGTTTGCTGAAGCGCCCGTCACCGTGTGCAATGCTTAGTGCTTCGAGTAATCTGGAGGTGCGGTAGTAACGAACCGAATGGCCCTGGCGGCAAGCCTGGGTTGCCAGCGCACAGCCAAGATAGGTTTTCCCGCACCCTGTGGGACCGGTGATCAGGGTATTGTGATGATGGGAGATCCATTGTCCGCTGAGCAGGTCGGCAAACTGACTTTTGTTTAAAGCGCGTTGATGTCGATAATCAATATCCTCGGGGTTGGCTTGTAGTTTTAGTTTAGCCGTCTTTAACAAACGACTGATCTTGTTGTTTTGTCGTAAGTTGTGCTCTCGATCGACTAATAACGCAAGGCGTTCATCAAAGCCGAGTTCTTCGTGGGTGGTCGGTTGATCGATCTGTTGCTCCAAAGCATCAGCCATACCCCCGAGTCGCAGGGTACGTAAGGTTTGCAGGGTTTGGTTTGTTAACATAGGTTTTCTCCGGTTTTTTTAGATAAGTGATACAAGGTTAGTGGTAATAATCTTCACCACGGATATTCTCGTGGTGATCCAATGACAACTCCTGTTGTACGGTCGGACAATGCTTCTCAAGCGGCACCTGATCGAGCCCTTTTTTAAGGATCGATTCAACACTGCTACGCGTCGGTGAGTTGATTAACAGGGCTCGATCACAGGCTTGATTGAGTCGTTCACGGCCATACTTTTTAGCATTACTTAAAAGGGCCAGGATGCGCCGATAGCTTTGTTCGTGATGGCGTTTTTCCTGCAGTAGATGGCTGACCACTTGCCGGGTTTGTGGTCCGATATCACCCGCCCAACTCAGAAAACGCTCGGGCGACCACTGATGAACATGGCGATGGTTCTGCGGCATGTGTTCCGTGAAGGTGCTGTGTCCACCCTGGGATAAACTACGGACATGGCAGGCGATTCTTTGTCCCTGGTGGTAGATGACAATGGTTGTGTTGCTGGCTTGCAGCTCAACACGTTGCTTGACCAGATGGTGAGGTACAGAGTAGTAGTGTTTGTCGTACTCGATGTGGTAATCAATATGCACCTTAGCCTGTTTGATCTCAGTGTATTGATAGGCCTGTTTGGGTAGAGGACGTAAGAGCGGTTGATCCAGTTGTTCGAACTGGCTGCGCCGGGTTCCTGGTAGCTTCTTAAAGGGGCGGTTGTTCAGGTCATCCAGCAAGGCGCGAATGGCCTGGTTTAGGGCAGCGAGTGTGAAGAAGGTCTGATCTCGAAGGCGTGCCATGATCCAACGCTCAACGATCTGCACCGCAACCTCTGCTTTAGATTTATCTTTTGGTTTATAGGGACGTGCGGGTATTATGGCTGTCGCGTAGTGTTCGGCAAACTGCTGGTAAGCATCGGTGATGGCTGGCTCATAGCGATGTGATTTGCTGACAGCACTTTTGAGTTGATCCGGTACAATGAGCTCGGGAACACCGCCAAAGAAGCTCAGAGCCTGGACATGAGCGTCAAGCCAGTCCTGTTGTTTTTGACTGAAGTGGGCACAAGCAAAAGTATAGTTAGACGCGCCAAGTACAGCGACAAAGATCTGTGCCTCACGCAGCTCACCGGTATCAGGATTGATAATGGGCAGGGTCGGTCCGCAATAATCAACAAACAACTTCTCCCCGGCTCGATGTGTCTGGCGCATGCTCAGTTTACGCCGTGCACACCACTGTTTATATCGGTGGCAGAACTGTGCGTAACAATAGCCGTCATTGGGGTATTGCTCACGGTATTCGAGCCATAATAGTAAGCGTGTAACGCCCTTGCGTTTGAGTTCCTGGGCGATAGTGGGAAAATCAGGTTCAGCAAAGCGGCGCTGACCATCAGCGGGTTGGGAAGGAAAAAGCAAACGGGCGAGATCTCTTTCATCGACATCGTTGTCGATAGGCCAGGTAAGGCCTGCTTGTTCGGCTCGGTTAAGATAATCGACAACGGTTCCGTAGCCGATATTCAGGGACTGTGCAATTTTACGGTGTGCTAAGCCTACCTCGTGATGAAGTCGCAAAATGTTTTTAATTTTACGCATGGTTAACCTCTTTCTGGACATCGCCGTCATCTCCGGTTAGTAAATAACCATTAACAATCGGCAAAGTTAAAGTTAAATCAATGCGTTAGAGGATATTCTGATTTTATCTGATCACCGATTCTGTCAATGTGATCAGCGATTCTGGAAATCCAGAAAAAGTGATCGGATAAAAACAGAATCCATGATCGGGTAATTTCAGAAGGGGTGATCAGATTAAAACAGAATCAGTGATCAGAATGGGGCAGAATATGCAAAAATGAAAGAATCAGATGATCGCCTGCATGAGGCAGCTGCACATAATGGCTCCATTGTTAATTCTTTAACAATAGTGAAGGCATATAATGCATCACTCAAATACTGTTGAGAGAGCTTTTGACCTGATTCATACTGACTTAGGGTGCTAGAATCAATCCCAACTAAAATTGCTGCTTGTTTAACCTAGTGTAGTGTCCTAAATTGATCGTATATTATTAAGAGTCTCTCGTGCTCGCTGCACTTTATTCAGAATTTCTTCCGCTGACTTTGTCCAAACAAAGGGCTTTGGGTCTTTATTATTGTTGTCGATGTACTCAATAATCTTGCTCTCTAAATCACCTACCGAAGTAAAAACACCTCTCTTAAGTTGCCTCTCTGTCAGTACACCGAAAAATCTCTCCACCAAGTTCAGCCATGATGAGCTGGTCGGGGTGAAATGCAAAAATACACGCTTGTTCCGTTTCAACCAGTTACGTACTTTTTCATGCTTATGTGTTGCATAATTGTCTACGATCAAGTGCAGCTCTTTGCTTTTATCCGTTTGAGATTCTACCGTCTTAAGAAAATTGAGAAATTCTTTGTGCGTATGTTTTTGGTAACATTCTCCGGTCACATTACCCGTAGCCACTTCCAGGGCGGCAAAGAGTGTGCTTGTTCCGTTTCTCTTATAATCATGCGTAAGGGTTCCACATCGTCCTTTTTTTAGTGGAAGCCCTGGTTGTGTACGATCTAATGCTTGAATAGAAGTCTTTTCGTCAATACAGAATACAATAGCATTTTTAGGTGGTTCTAAATACAAGCCGACAACATCACTTAACTTCATCTTCAAACTTCGGATCATTACTGACTTTGAATGTTTTTTCCAGATGGGGTTTTAAACCCACTGACTGCCAGACACGATTTACAAAACTATGGGTCGTGTTCAACTCTTGAGCCAGTGTTCGTGTTGACCAATGTGTTGCATTAACAGGCTTCTTCATCGTGGTTGTTTCAATGATCTTATTTCTAAGCTTTGCCTGCTTTGATGTACTTTTCCCTCCATGGTTAGTACCTCTTGGCTTATCTGTGGCAATTGAGTCAAGCCCACCTTCGGCAAATCTGTTTCTCCATTTGCCCACTTTGTTGGGAGGCGTATTAAGCTTTTGTGCAATGCTTTTGTTATCCAACCCCTCAGCTGATAGCAGAACAATTTTGGAGCGCTCTGAGAGGCGAATGGAGATTGCTCTACTTCGTATGTTTTTCTGTAGTTTTTGCTTGTCTGCATCAGTTAGTATGATTCTTGTTGCTACTCTCATTGCACAATACACTGTTATTTAAGGACAGATGTATTCTAGCAAAAATAAACTTAATATAGTATCAATTTAGGACACTACACTAGAGTCCTTTATGAATACGGTGTAACTTCACCCAACCACCAATAGTCTTAGCTCGTCGTACCGGACAGTACCCCAGAAAATTCATGATATTTGGATAGAGGGAACTCAAGGGCAGGTATTCAATAAAAAATAATTTAATGATAAATATCATGGTGTTATCAGAGTTTTGTTAGTGCCGATAAAAAACAGTGGTCAGGTATCATATCGACGCTTAATATTGAATGAAAGATAAATCGTTGATATAACATTCGACCCCTTCATCCTTCACTTTTTTGTTAACCTGCAAACCTTGCTCATCGCAAATCCAGTAAGACGTGCTCAAACAGTGACTCAATTTGCTCTGAATAATCGCTTACAAACTCCGCATTTATTCGCATTTCGCCTGCAGCCAGAACTATGCGAAATTCAGGCTGCACTCCTCTTCCAGTCCGAGAACAAAATAACTGACGGATGAACATTGAACGCTTTTGCAAATACTTTTGATCGCTCCGCACCCAAAGAGGTTCTACCATTTTCTATTGAAGATATTGTGGTCTGAGGTATTCCTGTTTCCTTGGCCAAGTCCTCTTGAGACATCTCATTTAGCTCGCGTAGAGTTCGAACAGTCTGTCCTGGTGTAAGCGTAACTCCTGTATCGGCAGGAACGAAATCTTTTGCTTTGTAATCTTCTGGATTCTTCATTTTATTTTCTCCGATAGTCATGAGCTGTCACGTCGATTACGAATATGCTGACGATATCTTTGTCAACTTTATAAATCACCCTGTACTGCTGATTCAGCCTGGAAGAACGAAAGCCTTTCCACTTGCCTCGAAGAGGCTCATCGTTAAAACCACGAGTAGATCGTAGTCCTATGGGTCCGTCGGTCTGAGCGATGTTTATCCAAATAGTGAGTGCGTTAACAACTTGTTGGGGTAGCTTTCGCAGAATCTTCTGAACATTTTTGTGCAGATCAACAGACCACATATTAGAACATATATTAACTAGACTAAATATAGTCTAGTTTCGATTTATGGAAATGTCAATTGTCACTGTGTTTCAGGATCCAGTTGAGAACGGTGACCGTCTGCTAATGGCCGATTGCCGACTGATGGGTAAAGATGTGATTATACACAGCATGTCGAATCAGCTTCCAAAAATTAGTCCTATAGATCATCCACCATGACAGAATTTGCGCGTTTTCCATTGGAATATAGCGAAGACTAACATACGTTTATTTCTCAACTAACACAAGCTACAAAAAGTCCGATAAATTGCTCCATCGCCTTCAGATACACCCCATGTGGACAACGGTCACACCGCTCATATTTAGCAAGCGTACTGGAATCAATGCCAATTAGTTTTGCTGTTTCTTTCTGGGAGAGCCCCTTGTGAATACGGTGTATTTTCACCCAGCCGCCCAGATATTCAGCTCGTTGAATCGGACAATATCCCAGAAAATCCATTATATCTGGGTAGTGTTCAAAACCAGGTTCATGATAGTTTTTCTCCCAATTCATCACTGTCCACGCGCTCACTCCTATGAGATTTGCCACGTCTTTTTGTAGGAAAGATCTGTCGAGACGTGTTGCGTGGATATGATCCCCTAAAGATAGAATTTCCTTCGGATATCCCGCAGGACGACCTAACTCCTTGAAACATATAGATGGTAACAAGGCAATGAATCCATGTCCATGTGGCCATCACGGAGATGAGGGTAGGGAGTGTTGTTGTTCACCCGGCATGATTGCGCGTTATCAGTCGAGAGTATCCGAGCCGTTTCTGGATCGTTTTGATATTCAAGTCAATGTACAAAGAATTGATTTATCTGTGCTACGAAAAGAAGGCAAAAAGAGTGAGTCCAGTGCAGATATTCGAGAGCGTGTTATACAAGCCAGGGGAATTCAGTTAGAGCGATGTGGTAAGGCTAATTTGCAATTGGACAGCCGGGATATCGACAAATTTTGTCGTTTATCTGAGTCAGATAGTAATTTTCTGGAGCAAGCGATGGAGCGGTTGCAGATGTCGATGCGGGCTTATGCGCGGGTGTTAAGAGTGGCGAGGACAATTGCCGATTTGGTTGGAGATGAAGCAATCAATAAAATGCATTTGCTAGAAGCATTGTCTTGTCGAGAAAATTTACAACGTAGTACCTAGCCTATTTGTATCAACTTTTTTAATACAATAATGGATAAGCAGTAAAAAAGGAAGAGCAAAATGACTTTACCTCGTAGCCAGCTAATTTCATATGACGATACACCCTATTACCACATTATATCTCGTTGTGTTAGCCACTCATTTCTATGCGGTATTGATCCTGATAGTAAAAAACTACGAAACAGAAAACAATGAATTGAAGGCCGTATCCGTATTCTAAGCTCTTTATTCTCAATTGAGATTTGTGCCTATGCTGTAATGTCTTCACACCACCACTTGATTTTAAAGGCGGTTCCTGAGGAAGCGGAAGAATGGAGTGACAAAGATGTAATTAAGCGTTGGTTGAGTCTGTTCAGGGGATCAAGCGCTGCGAAAAAATGTGTGCAAGGTGAAGTGCTAAAATTCAATGAACAAGAGGCTGTTAACGCGTTGGCTCCCATTTGGAGAAATCGATTGACTGACATTAGTTGGTTTATGAAATGCTTGAATGAACCCATTGCAAGGAGCGCTAACAAAGAAGATAATATCGGAGGAAATTTTTGGATTTCGAGATTTAGATCTGAAGCTTTGTTAGATGAAGAAGCTATATTGACAGCGATGGCTTATGTTGACCTCAATCCAATCCGGGCGGGCATTGCCAACACACCTGAGTCATCAGAGCATACGAGTATCAAAGAGCGGATAGATCCGCAATTCAGTCTATCAGAGGCGATCAAATCATACTGTGAGCAAGGAGGATTCTCTGTTCATCTATGTTGTGATGATAATACAATTCGTATCAGAGAGTTGGCCGCATTCAATGGAGACGAAGTGCATGATGTTTTAACATCAGGTATCAGTTTTAATCAGAAAGACTATTTTGAGCTGGTCGATCATTCGGGCCGCGTAATTGGAGCCGATAAAACAGGCCATATCGACGATAATCTGCCTCCAATCCTTGACCGATTAGAAATATCCCGCAAAACATGGTTTGAAAACTGTCAGAATTTTGAGGCTATCTATTCTGAGCGTTTTGCTCCCAAGTTGCTTTTCTCAGATTAGGGCGGATTCATTTTTACAATAGGTGCAAAGATTGTCTATTAAGGTACATCAGCGGATCACCGTGTTTCAAATTCGGTAAATCACACCCATTGAGCAAGAAAAACCATGAAGAATGTAAATTGAGGTGCATTTAGTGAAATATTTGCACTGGGGAAATAGATGAAGGGGAGGGTGCAAATTTCTCCCTCGCTGTAGGACAGGCCTACGGTTCCAGGATGACTGTGTAATAAGGGCAGGCGCTCATAAGGCTGTCCAGTTTTTGGGGTCCATTACTGTTACACAACTATTTTTACGTCCTCAAATGTTGGGTAATAATAACAAGCTAAATTTTCCCAGTATTGTTAGAATATCTATGTTCCTTTAACTTATCGGTATAACCAAGAGAAGAATGAATATTGAAAGCCTCTTGATTTTTGTTGACGTAGTACGAAGTGGTAGTTTTACTGCTGTTGCAAAGAAACGCCAAGTCGCTGTTTCGTCAATATCAAGAACGGTTACTTCAATTGAAAACAACCTTGGAATTCGTTTGATTCAAAGAACGACACGCAAGATTTCGCTGACTGAGTCCGGGCAAGCATACTTTGACGAAATCTGCCGTCCCTTGGAAGCTATCGAGCGTGCTGGTCATGCCGCTCAGAACACTTCTGGTTTGTGCCAGGGAAGTATTCGTATAACCGCGCCGCCTTCATTTGGTGCGACATATCTTGCGCCACGGTTGGCAAATTTTTCCAAAATACATCCTAAACTCTCAATTGCACTTGTTCTGACGGACAAAATAGTAGACATGGTTGAAGAGCGATTCGACCTTGCGATTCGACAAGGGCCTTTCTTCGATTCCACATTGATTTCAGTGCCTTACATTAATACTTATTATCAGGTTTGCGCAAGTGAACAATACTTGAAAGAAAATGCCAAGCCTGAGCAACCGGAAGATTTAGTTGATCATAAGTGTATTGTATTCCCCCTACCTAAGTTTGATTCACTCTGGCGTTTTAAAGAAAAAATAAAGTCACCGTCAAACTCTAAGCGGAATACTTCCGAGATTGCTATCAATGTGAGTAGTTCCTTTTTCATCAATAATGGTCAGGCGATGAAACAGTGTGCTATCAATGGCGGTGGCATAGTTCTTTTGTCAAACTGGCTTATTCAGGATTCATTAGGCGGCGGAGAATTAGTCGACATTTTTCCTCAATATAATGTAACCGCAACTGACTATGATTCGAAAATCAGCTTTTTATACCCAACACGTGAATTTGTTCCAGAGAAAGTTAAAATTGTTATCGACTTTTTAAGAAATAATGAACGTAAGAAGCTTTACGCTGTAAGTTAGATTAGAATAGCGATATAAATATCCCAATCCTGTTATGAATAAAGGTCTGTTTTGTCTTCTGAATCAGATATCCAATTTGACTCGCTTACACTGCCCACTATCTTACTATGAATGGACACAGCTCGGATATTGGCCGTACATTTCGGGAATTGCATGCGTGTAAACGCGCTTTGATCATCCCTAATCCATGGGGCGTAGGTTCTGCTCGGATTCTTGCATCAATTGGCTTTTGATCTCTTGCATCCACAAGTGTTGGAATGGCATTTGCGTCGGGTGTACCCGCAGGATCAGTGAGTAAAGAAACTATGTTGTGGATCATTGTAAAACACTGGTGTGTGCGACCTCGTTTGCCTGTGTCGGCAGATCTCGAAAACGTTGGGATTATACCCCAGAGCCGTTGTTGAGTGTATTCTAGCCGCTGCAGAAGCGCGAGATTCTCTAGATCTTGACTTCGTCCTTACTGCGCGATGTGAAAACTTCCTGTGGGGAAGGACCCACCTCAAGGACACAATCAATAGACTACAAGTCTACGACGAAGCCGGGACTGATGTGCTCTACGCCCCTGGCTTGCCCGATCTTCAATCTATCGAAATAGTGTGTGCCTCTGTAAACAAGCCGGTCAATGTTATTATCGGGATGCCAGGTGCGTTATTTAGTGTTGAAGAACTTGAGAGAGTCGGAGTGAAACGGATTAGTATTGGTTCGTCGTTGGCGAGAGTTGCGTACGGCTCGCTAGTATCCATTTCTAAAGAGGTTCTAACAAAAGGCAACTTCGTCTCTTTGGAAACGGCAATGGGATTCTCCGAACTTGAATCTCATTTCAAGTAGATGATGAGTAAGCCAGGGGATTTCACCGCTAGCTTACCCATCATAAGTTGTTCACTTCGATGACTGCTACAATAAAATCCTTAGCGAACGTAAATTTTATCCGCACAAAATATGTATTATTTAATCCGGTAAGTATTTTTCCATCTTCTGCCTAAATATGTTACTCTCAGCAAGCAACCAGTCCCTGAATAGCCGGAGCTTTTGGGCGTTTTCTAGAAATTGCGGGTAAACCAATGATGTGCCGAATTGTAACGGCTCCCTGTAATTGAACAACATAGTCAATCGCCCAACATCTAGATCATCGACGCATAGAGACAGCCGTGTCAGTGCAATTGAATTACCTTTTAAGGCCGATTGAATGACATTGTCACTAGATGTAAACCTTTGTACTCTTAATTTACTTCTATCCAGCTCTAGTGTTTTTAACGATAGTTCCGCTCCTAGCCCTGTGTAGTCTTTTGGTTGAAAGTCAATTGGTTGATCGCTGTCTACTGCAAAAGTGTAATCGTACAATCTCTTTTTGTTGCCTCCGATTTCATTCGCCAACTCCGGTATACACACTAAGCACATTGCATCTTGAAACAACAATTCTGTCGTCAGACCAGCTTCATTCAATGCCCCGAGCCGAATAGCCACATCGACTTTGCTTTCAAGTAATTCTACCTTCGATTCTGATGTGTGGATATGCAGTAAGATATTTGATTGTGCATCCTGAAATTTATCCAACCTGGGGATAAGCCAACGCGATGCAATCGAGGGTAAGGTGGATACTACAAGCATCCTGGAATTGCTTGAACTGGTGATGTTGTTCAACGCATCATTTATCGTTCTTAGAGCTGACCATGTGGCAGCAGATAATTCTGCTCCAGCGACTGTAAGAGACAGCGCTCGGGGACTGCGATGGAACAGTTTAAGCCTCAGTTGATCTTCCAAGTTTCGAATCTGTTGACTGACCGCCGCCTGCGATACATTTAATTCTGTGGCAGCAGTTGTAAAACTCATGTGCCTGGCAGCTGCTTCAAAAATCCGTAACCTGTTCAATGAAATGTTGTTCTCTCTCATAACCTCTACTTATCCGGTGATAAAGAAATATCGTTTTAATAACTAAGACTACGCACCGATAATATATGGACACCAATATCAAAATAAGGAGTTGTTATGATAGTAGCTACATACTCGAGGAACAAGTTGAATGTACCCATTCCTTTTGGAAAACTACGGAAGACACTTGCTCAATGGAAAAGGAACTTACGAACTCGACGCACCCTATCTAAGTTGGATGGTTGGCAGTTAGAAGATATTGGCATTGATCGAACTGCGGGTGATATCGAAGCATCAAAATCCTTTTGGCGATGACCAAGATCTGTAGCCATCTAGTCTTTTGGCCACGGATTGGTATTTGTCCCAGTATGTTTTTTCGTTTGCGTTGGGACTCTCATCATTGTTCTGGTCTCGTCTGATCGTAGAAGAGCACCGCAATGTCGGGGCAGGGATAGCGCAATTGCATTTAAATTTCACCAAGAACTTTAAGTAATTACCGATTATACCACCCCGCTTTTGCTCGTTTGGTTTTAACACCAACTTTCGATGTTTTTTCGCTCTTAATCAAGTTGAGCGAAATATGCCGAATTATTGAAAGATTCGCAGTGATATGCCCTTTGCGGGCTCTATTTCGATCCTCATCAGAAGACATATACAGCGGAACACTCAGAGCTCCTCAACGCTCAGTACAGGCAATCATTCGCACCGCGCACTGGGGGACGGAAAAACATCTTCTTCCGATGGGCAGAACTTCAAAGTGGTTGGTTGTGAGGTGGCAATCAGAATGTAGCTATCACCGTAGAGTTGGATCATGGCTGGGCCCCGATGTTGAGTTGAATCAATGTTGATAGGAACGCGTGTGTTAGGGCCTGACTGTTAATCGTCAGACGAACACCATTGGGCAAATCACAGAGCACCTCTGTGGTGGCGTTGACAGTGTCGGGTTCGGGTGTTAAAGGGGTAATTGAATGAAATTTGGTGATGGTTGCGCGCTCGTATCAGCAGCCCAGTGAATCGATAATTGAAATGCGTACCCGTGCCCTGGAGAAGACTGACAAGGATCAGATAGAACTTGACTTTGATGATGATATCGAATTTTAAGGCGTAATGAGGGGTAAACTGCGGCAAATAGTCGCGGGTTTACTCCGGCGTTAACAACGACTATCCTCCGTAGGTTGGTGGATAGTATTAGGCAGGATCAGTCGTGAGAAGTTGAGCTATTGTCCCGTAAGCCTACGAGAGGTCAGGGCCAAGAGATAGATGATGAATTACTGGCTCATTTGACTCCTTTGGGGTGGGAGCATATCAACTTGATTGGAGACTATATTTGGCAGGAGAATCAGAAAGTCAGCGAAGGGAAATTCAGAGCTCTCCCTGTCGGAGCGTACTCTAAACTAATTATATGGCCACTCATCGCTTACTCGTCGATCCTTTGAGTTGGTTTCAAACATTGTTAACGCGTTACATATTTCTTATAACTTCATTTCTAACTTGTCTTGCTGTATAAGGGGCCAGTTTGAATCCAAATCCAGAATCGGAAACTACAACAACAGAGTTTCCTCGTGTAAAGAAAATATCACCTCTGCCAGTATGCGTCCAGTGGTTGTAGGTTAACAAATATGGATTAATCGACTTCATAAGAGGGAATCTATCTTCGTATAATTTACGCATTCTTCTAACAATTACTTCTTTATTGCAACTATGGTCATCAGGGTCGCTAGGGTGAGAAAGGGATCCACATCCCAATTTCAACCGTATACCGCTGATGGGCGGAACTCCCCAAAGGTTTTCCTCACCGGAGCATACCCAAGCTGGTTGACCTCTGTCGCTAAAATACAGGCCAGGTTCGTCGGCGTATAACACATAACACCTTGTAGGAGTAAACTGACAATTCTCAATAGAGCCTTGGTTGTTCAAATCACCATCTAATATCTTTCCTGTGCCCGTACCTGCAGCTATTACTAATAGGTTAGCTTGTAGGCGTATTCCTGAATGGCCATAGATGATCGACTGAAGAGTATCCACACGATCAACCCTAAAACGACTAATAAACTCCACCCCTTTTGTTTTTAGATATTGATAAATATCCATCAATAGAACATCAGCCAAAATAACACCATATCTTTCGAAGTAATAGGCTTTATTGAACTTCCCGTATTGAAAGGCTGGTACATACTTACCAATGGACTCTGGTGCCAATTCTTCGTAGTTTACGTTTTTTGAGAACCCAGAACCGTTGTCTGTAGCGATTCCAATTACTCCAATCATGCAATATGATGACGTCTCTAACTCACTAAACAAGTTTTCCCATAAAGTCATTACCTCTTCCATACCACCCCGACAATTTGCCAGAGGAGGTTCTTCAAATGGATGTACTATCCGGTGCTTACCACAAGAAGCCGCAAACGGATTCGGTATATCACCAGAGTCGACCACAGTAACTGAAAGGCCAACCTTGTTGAGTTCGTAGGCACAAAGCAATCCGTTAATTCCTCCGCCAACTACTAATACATCTCGCATATTATAACCGCCAATTTTGTTACTCGTGAGTAACGACTTCTACAGTTAAGCCTGTGTCAGGGGAAAAGCGTCAAAACGCAACCCTCTATTTAATAGTCACCTATTGCACTGCCTTACATACATTGGCCTTCGGTTAGACGCTATTTAGTGCCTGACCGAAAAGGTACTCATTCAGAAAATCCTGTAGATTTTTCCAGTGCAACTCAAAAATCCTCTCCAGATAATTCGCTACTTATCTGAAATTCATCGGTTTTTAACCTATTTTGGCTAATAGAATCAATTTCAGCGTCACCTCTCTTGTCATAGCCACCTTGCTCACCGTTGGAATCTTTGTCAGGCGCACTTTCTTTGCTTGTCTTTTTCTTGCTCTTCTTCGCGTCGTTTTTGCCTGATGATCTCTGAACCTATTTTCTGGATATTCCTTGCCACCACTGCTAGTGCAACATACCGTTTGAATCCTTCAAGACCATGATCCAGGAACTTGTCCAACCCATGCACTTCCAGTGCGTTTATACCGGACTCTACGGCTGAGTGTCTGTTTTTACACTTTCTGAACCGGGCACTGCTATCCTTCTCTTGCTCTTTATTGTTACAACGCCCTTTTTTAGGCAGGATCACATAATCAAGTAGTTCTGTAAGCGCTTGCTGGTTCTCGGGTGAGTGAAACCCTTTGTCAAAACTACAAGCCGATAATTGTGGATATTTGTTTTGCGCCTCTCTGATCAACTCCTTTGCAATCTGATTGTCCGTCTCATTTGCATAACCCGGCGATGTAGTATGTATCCCCGGTTATCTTCCAGTATACAGACCTTCAGGCCTAACTCCACCGGGGTCCCGTACTTGCCTTTACTGATCTAGTCGGTATGCTCCATAATGCGCTTTTGCAGGATATCTTTACATCTGTTTTTTGTGAATTTTTCTTTTTATTTTAATAGAAAATGATTTTTCGGTCAGGCACTATTTAGGCGTTTTGTGCTACAACATAATTATACACGTTTCATAGTTTGCGTTATCCGCAAGAGTGTTTTGCGCAAATCACCTATTATCCCTAGCGACACATTTTGATATATTGCGACTCAAACAACAATGCAATAAAAGGAATATGACATGGCAACAGCAATATTCATAAAGCGTGTAATAAAGGAAAATCGAGTAGATGAATTCCTTGTTTATTACAAATCACATCGTGGCTCTGATCACCCAGGATTTATTGGTGAATTTCTTACTCGACTAGATAAATCTGACTCAATCCCAGAGGCTATGAGTAATTTTAATATAGGTTCAGAAGAAGGTGTTACTTTCGTCAATGTTATTTTCTTCGAAAATGCAAAAGATTTCGAAGATCATTTTAAACCGAAGATCATGTTTGACGAATTTTACGAAATTGAAAACAGGCAACGAATAACAATGCATGTAGTGGAGAACGTTAGTCAACTAACACCTAAAATTATGAACTTGTAGGGCAGCCTTGCTATACATAAATACCTGAAACACCAAACCTTGAAAACTAAAAGTGAAACTTTTTTAGGAGAAATATTAAAATGCAAAGTCACATTGATAACACAACACACAGAGAAATACAGTTGGGTTCAAAACTGATTGATTTCCAAAAATATTTCGTTGAACTTGGCGAAGATGTATATCACCGGAAAGAGATTGGAGGGCGCACCAGACGACTTGCCCAACATTACCTTACCTTTAACCCAGAAACTGACGAAATAAAAGTAACACGTTTAGTGACTCAACCTTTTATTCAGGGCAAAACAAATAAGCTGACCGGTCATATAGCTCGACCAATTGAAAGCTCATTAGCAGAGTGTGATTTTCGCTCATACATTAAAGCGAGTTTCAAACATGTACTAGAAATTGCAAATGACACCCCCGATACTGAATCAAAATGGCTAGTCAATTGCCATCAGGTTAGAACTCACTCAAGTCCTACCCAACACGGTATTCCCGTTCCCGAAGGCGTACACAAAGATGGTGCTGACTACGTCGTCATGGGATGCGTGGACAAACAAAGTGTAAGTGGAGGTATATCTACTATTCACGAAAGCGAAGATGGTCCTGCAATGTTTGAAACAACACTTGAACCGGGCAACGCACTGCTGATTAAAGACCGTGAAATCTATCATATGGTATCACCTATCGAATCGATAGAGAAGGGTGCCACTGGCTATCGGGACATGATTTTAATGGGGTTCCATAAATGGGAACGAAATCATTATCGATTCGACTGGCACGAGCACATATATAGCGAAAAAACACGGGAGCACTAGTTCAAGTAGTGGCTGACGCATTAACACCTGGGTGGGAGTGCTTTGGCACAATATATTTTTCGAATCGTATTATTGACAGGTAAAAAGACTATGGAATCATTTTCACTCTACCTACCAAGTATAATTTCTGTGTACATTGCGGCGGCAGTAGCGCTGACAAGTCCGGGACCAAACTTCGTTGCAATAACCTCCTCAGCAGTGCAAAGCCGCTTGTACGGTCAATATGTCGCATTAGGGATTAGCATTGGAACCGGCATTTGGGCACTATTTGCAGCCACTGGAATATCCACATTGTTAAATACCAACAAAGAACTGGCTATGATTTTGAGTATAACCGGGGCTTTGTATTTATGCTGGCTTGGAATTAAATCGATTAGATCAATTAAATCAACAGGAACATCTACTAACACAGATAGCACTGCAAACTACAGTCAAGAAAGCCCAACGCGTGGGCTTAGAATCGGGCTGTTGATTCAGTTAACTAATCCAAAATCCGCTTTGTTTTGGATGGCCATCACATCGTTAGCGATAGTACCGGATTCGCCTCTGTCAGTTATCGCCGCTTTGGCAATTGGAAGTTTTCTAATTGCTCTCGTTTGGCACGTACTACTAGCGTTGTTGTTTTCAACTGGCCCTGCACAAGCTACTTACTTGAGTATGAAACCTGTTTTTTCGTGTGTCTTCGGTGTGGTCTTTATAGCTCTTGGTTTAAGTGTTTTTTATTCAATTCTATCTTAATACGAATTTTTTATAACTTCATACTCAAAAAGGGGTCAGAATATGAGTATTTATACACGTTATGAGTCAAGCGTAAGATCATACTGCAGAGACTACGCGACCACCTTTGATAATGCTAAAGGTGATTACCTCTACTCCAACGGAAATATCTATCTGGACTTTCTAAGTGGATGTGGTTCGCTTAACTATGGACATAATCCGGACGTAGTCAAAGATAAGTTGATTGAATATATCAACAAGAACGGCATAACTCATAGTATGGATTGCCATACGGTCGCTAAAGAGAACTTTATCAGAACTTTCGTCGAAACCATTTTACAGCCTAGAAAATTAGACTACAAACTTCAATTTCCTGGACCAACAGGTACAAATGCCGTTGAGGCTGCGGTCAAACTTGCTCGAAAAGTAACCGGAAGAACCACTGTAGTTTCGTTCACTAATGGCTTTCACGGTTGCACGATGGGTGCTCTGGCACTTACAGGAAGTGAGTCTCATCGTGCCGCAGTGACTCCATTGTTATCGGGGGTACAGAGACACTATTACGATGGGTATTTTGGAACTGGTGTTAATACAGCAGAAATGCTGCAACGCTCACTGAACGACCCATCCAGTGGGTTTGATAAGCCTGCTGCCATTATCGTGGAAACCGTTCAAGGGGAGGGGGGGTTAATACGGCTTCTGCAAAATGGCTAAAGTCAATAAGTGATATTGCAAAAGCCACAGGCGCACTTTTGATCGTTGATGATATACAGGCTGGATGTGGTCGAACCGGTAACTTCTTCTCTTTTGAGAACCAAGCTATTGAGCCGGACATCATTGTACTTTCAAAGTCCTTGTCCGGCTACGGCCTCCCGTTTTCTCTCGTGCTCATCAAACCTGAGTATGATCAGTGGGAGCCGGGCCAACACAATGGAACATTTCGTGGAAACAATCATGCATTTGTTACGGCTAAAGCAGCATTAGATAATTTCTGGACAAGTGATGATTTGCAAATGTCAGTTTTGTCAAAAGAGAAGCTGGTTAGAAGTATGTTAGAAACTAATCTGGCATTCACTAAGCATAAAGTGATGGGTAGAGGCTTGTTACTTGGAATAGAAACTGGTAACAGTAAAAAAGCAAGCGCAATAAAAAAAGCATGTTTTGAGCGAAAGTTAATTATTGAAAGTTGCGGTCCCCACGATTCCGTTATCAAAATAATTCCTCCACTAACTATCTCAGAAGAGAACTTAGTCCGAGGTATTGATATCCTGTGCGATCAAATCGCACTCGACTCTAAAAATCTTTCAAATACTTACGTCCCTAACGTAGTTAGCGAAATCAACGGAGAAGCACGTCATGTCAGATGTTTATAAAATGGAGGTCATGCTTGATGAATCTGACCCAATAAAAGGTAAAGTACTGGACTGTGTGGGTATTGGTTTTGGACCTGCAAATATTGCGTTAGCTATATCGTTAGAGGAACGAGGAATACTAGACAACACTCTGTTTCTAGAACAGTCTACATACACTGACTGGAACCCAGAGATGCTAATATTAGGTTCAGATATACAGCACAATCCGTTAAGAGATTTTGTTACGCCCAGAGATCCAACGAGTAAATATGGGTTTCTCAGTTATTTAAAAAGCAAGGGCAGGTTATTTCAATTTCTGAATCTTGATGCTCCATTTCCACCAAGAGTAGAATATGCTGAGTATGTCAAGTGGGTAGCCAATCAATTTAGCCGCCATGTTCGTTACCTAAGCACCGTGACAAGCATCCAAACTCAGGGGAGTGGTGCGAATACCGTTTACAAGGTCAATTCGTCTGACGGACGCCACCTATTAAGTAAGACGATTAGCTATGCGACGGGTAGATCCCCAAATATTCCGCAGATATATAGACAGTATCTAGGCAGCCGAGTAGTTCACCTTACTCAATACAAATCTGCACTCGAGAAATGGACTACAGATTCCTTTATAAATTCTATTGTTGTTATCGGAGCAAGTCAAAGCGCTGCTGAGATCATCCTTGATCTCAATAGTAAGTTTCCAGAAAGAAAAATTACATGTATTAGCCGCTCATTCGGTTTTAAACTGAAAGACACCAGTCCTTTTACCGAAGCCATATACGAACCAGAATTTGTTGATTACTACTTCAACGCTACGGACAGGAATCAGAAAGCAATGCGATCGGAGTTACTACACAGCAATTATAGCGCTGCTGATCACGACGTTATTTGCTCGTTACAAATGAGGCTTTATGAGCAATCTGTTGTTAACGGTAACAATCTTTGCCTACTCAATAACAAGCAAGTCACAAACGTGGTAAAGAGGGACAATGCTGGATATCGAATAAGTCTTATAGACAAGCACGATAACAGTAGCGATACGATCGAGGCTGATGCAATAGTTCTGGCCACTGGTTTTCTCAACGCCGGTTCGAATGATGACGAAGAAACCTGCCCCAAGCTATTGCGGAGTATTTCCGAAAACTGCGAAAAACGAAAGGATGGCTCGTTGTCACTAGCACGATATTACTCGTTGATAAAAAAAGATAAGAACCAGGCTATTGAAGTTAGTGGCATCCATTTGAACGGTGTGTGTGAGTCCACGCACGGCTTTGGCGATGCAGGTTCTTTCAGCCTGCTATCTATAAGATCCGGGCACATCGCACAAAGCATAGAATCAAAACTAAGAATCACACCCGACATTAGCCAAGGGTACATTGCAACTCCGTCTCAGTCACCAATTGCAATGGAGGTTCCACATGATCGATTATAACGACAAACAATCTTTTAATATCCAAAGTTTAATCCGTAAGAAAAGTGAAGTGGAGTTCACAAGTGAATACAATTGTTTATTACGAAGAGTGATACCGGACCTTGAGATTGTAGATATCAAGCGGGATATATCTGAGTTCGGGACAATATTGGTAGTAGTTAAACCTGGGATAAAAGTAGATAGACATCGACACGACGAAGAAGAGATGTTTTATGTAATAAGTGGAAAAGCTGAATTGGAGCTTGAAGGAAACACTGCAGTTTTGAGTGCTGGCGACACCATCTATATTCCAAGATTTTGGTATCATCAAGTCATCAACACATTCGATGATGAGTTTACGTTCCTGGATATCTATTGGGATAATCAGAAGAGAAATATTGAGACTTACGAGTGCATAATTGCAAATGAGACGGGGAGGCTATCATGAGTAACATCACCGCACCTAAAAGGGAAGTATCTTATATCGTAACAATGCCGCCACCGACACCGAATGGAGGGCTTCATGTTGGACACATGGCAGGCCCTTTCCTGGCGGCCGATGTATTCGCAAAAACAATGTCTATTTTGGGCAATCGCACGCACGTCGTTTCATTTAGTGATACGAATCAGTCTTATGTTCGAGCGACTGCGGAAAAGCAAAACACAGACCCATGCTTATTGGCTTCGAAGTGGTCCACCGATATTGTTCGGACACTAAATCAATATAACTGCAAACTGGACTTCTATTTTGAACCTGACCCAGTATCCAATGCATTTTGCCGTGATCAGTTTTTATCACTCTATGACAAGTCGATACTGGTGAAGAAACCTTTTCCATTTTTCTATTCAACTGCTCGCAATACCTTTATTGATGAGGCGGGTGCAAGTGGATTGTGCCCAGAGTGCTTGGATAATTGTAAATGCGGAATTTGCGAAAGCTGTGGATTAATTAATCGCGCGGATACTTTGTTATTTCCATATGATACCAACAGCCCTGATCTTCAATTGGAAGTCCGACATGTAGATGTTTTGGTCATAGAATTGGAACGATGGAGAAAACAATTAACTGAATTTCACTCAAAAAACCCACATATCAGACCGAAATACAGTTGGCTCATTGAAGATGTGTTGGCACGAGAACTACCGAACTTTCCAATATCAGTGCCAGGCACTTGGGGTATTGGTATGGACCGTGATGAATTCAAGGGACAAGTACTTAATGCTTGGCCTGAAATTCTCACTAATTTCATGTACGCCTATCGTCGATATGAAGACACTTCTCCTCACGACGGCATCCGGATAGTCAACTTTTTTGGTTTTGACAATTCCTACTTCTATGCGATTGTGCATATTGCATTACTTCATGCTTTCGAGGAGACAAAGTACCTACCGCATTCAACAATGACCAATGAGTTCTATAATCTCAATCACGATAAGTTTTCAACCAGTAAAAACCACGTTATCTGGGCCAGCGATATCGCAAAGAGAATTTTACCAGACATATTTAGGATGTATGCAGCTATCACCGCACCCGGATATGAGAAGTCAAACTTTTCCGAAAAAGAGATGCTAGATGTGTTTCGTAGTAGATTCAGTGATGTCTGGGACGAACTTGCATTAAAAATCAATGCAATCATAGATCAGACACAAAACTTCTCCTTATTTACGAATCAACCTTCTAAAAACGCTCGAAAGATAGTGTTGGCGATACACAATCGTGCTTTAAAGCATTACCAAATCGAACAGTTTAACATGCGTGAAGGTGCAGAGAGTGCGCTGCGTACTTTACCTACGATACTTCACTATATTGATTCCAAAAGCGGAGAAAATCAGTTTGAAGAGACTTTAACGGATATCTGTCACTTGCTTGCTGCTTTTGCGGAATCAATATCACCGATCACGCCTGAGCTGTGTTTACGAATTACTTCGAATATAGAGGAAATTCGTGCAGGCAGAGCGATGCTAAATACAAAGCAACTACTTCGTCATGATAGGGGTTTGAAGCTCAACGGAACGATTATGGGATGCACCGCATAATGGATTGAAGCGTTTATACGTTGTGTGCAGCATGATGAGTAAACGCCCTTTGAGAGGGTGGCCGGTATTCTGACTAATACCGGCCAGATATAGTGATAGCTATTTGTTTTAATCCATAAATGTAGTCTGAAAATGCGCCGGGTTTACTTTTCGATGCAAATTCAGCGAGTAATCGTAAGTGCGAGCAAATCTAGGGTAATCGCATTTAAATTACGAGGGCGTTCAATAATCTGTGTCAGTCAGGTTTAAAAATCCAGAACGCTATCTAAGCGTCCTTCAAAATATATCACCAATTGAGACAATGCCCGCTCCAGTTCTGGATAGGCATTGTCCACTTTTCAGTGGCATTCAATATGCCAGCATAGAGCAGTTTTAACAAGCTATTTTCATTAGGAAAGGCGCCTTTGGTTTTCGTCAATTTACGGAACTGTCGATGTACCGCTTCCACGGCATTGGTCGTATAGATCACCTTGCGTATTGGTTCAGGGTACTTAAAATAGGCTGATAGATGCGCCCATTTACGACGCCAGGGTTGGATGACTATCGGGTAAGTCTGTCCCCATTTCTCCTCAAGCTTATCCAGCGCTATTTCAGCACTGGCTTTACTTGATGCGCGATACACGGGCTTTAGGTCCGCCATAAAAGCCTTCTGGTTCTTTGAGGCTACATACTTCATGGAGTTTCTAATTTGATGGGTAATACAAAGCTGGATCTCCGTGTCGGGGAAGATCGCATTGATCGCCTCAGGAAAGCCTGTCAGCCCATCCACACAGGCAATTAAGATATCCTCTACACCTCGGTTCTGTAACTGTGTCAACACCCCTAACCAATGATTGGCCCCTTCTGTATCCGATAAATAAACGTAACCGTCCAAACTAAGACGTCTTGCGTATCTCATACAGAGGTGATCGCAGCGGATTATCCGCAAAACGCGCCTGCCATTCACGCGGTGTGAGTTCATGCACTTTGGACGCCGGGTGCTGATCAATGCGCTGTAAGACATCCACCAAATAATTGAAGGGATTGACCCCATGCACCCGACAGGTTGCAAGCAACGTCTGGATCACCGCAACGTGCTCTGCACCCACCTCACTGGAACAAAAGAGCCAGTTCTTCTTGCCCATCGGGATCACCCGAAGCGCCCGTTCCAAATCATTGGTATCCAGTGCCACCCAGGCGTCTTTAAGAAACACACGCAGGCCCGTTTCGCGCATCGCCGCGTAGTTCAGTGCTTTGGCAAAAGCACTTTTTGGCAACAACCCCGGATCTTGTCGTTGCTCATTAATCCATCTAAAGATCTTGTCCACACAGCGCCGACTTCGACGCTGGCGGGTTTCGAGGATTTGTTGATCGTGCGCACCTTGTTCGCGTAGTTCGCGTTCAATGCGGTACAACACCTTGATCATAGTGAGTAGTTGCCGGATGGCCCTTGGTTCACTGCCTTCAGCCTTGAGGAAGGTGCGCCGGGTGTGACTCCAGCACAGCGCATGGATAATACCTTCGTGCTCGGCAGCATAGCGCGCATACACGTCGTAGCCATCGCTCTGTAGGGTTCCTTTGAACTTGTTGTCCAGTAGATCGATCAGCACTTGCTTTGCCCGGCTGGGACTGAAGTGAAAATAGAGGTCACCACTCTCACCGAGCAGGGGCCAGAGCCAGGCTTGCTTCATTTTTCCCTGGCCTTTTTTGTTTTTCCCCTTTCCCGCCTTGATCGGTGTTTCATCATACTGATGGATCGAGCTGGTAAAGCCAATGCGCATCTAAACAGTCGTGAAGTTGAGGAGTTCTGTCGTTTGTCAGATGATGATAGTGTCTTTCTGGAACAAACCATGGAGCGGTTGCAGATGTCGATGCGGGCTTATACACGGGTGTTGAAAACGGCTCGGTCTATTGCGGATTTGGTGGGAGAAGAAAAAATAATGCAAGTGCATTTACTGGAGGCATTATCTTATCGGGAGAATTTGCAGAGGAATAGGTAGGCGTTGAATATGTAGAGTACCATTCTCACTTTTCTCACCCGAGTCATTGAGGTAATCTTGAAATTTGAAAATAACTGTATAATGATATTTTCATATTAGTTGCTACGATAAAGCAAAGCTAACTATCATTATGGTATCACTTATAACGGTTTCAAAGGCACAGGAAATGCTTGTTGAGAATACCCGCTCAAGGCGACTTGAGACGGGACTCACGCAAGAAGGTCTGGCCAGGCGCGCTGGTGTCAGTCTGCCGACTTTACGCAAATTTGAGCAAAAAGGTCTGATATCCCTGGAATCCTTCTTGAAAATATTACTGGTTCTGGACGCGCTCGAACAGCTTGTCGAGGCGACCGCCCCTCAGCAAGCAGAATTCTCATCTATCGATGATGTGCTGGCGGACAATAACAAGAAGAAACCCCGGAAAGGCTGGCGCAAATGAGTCCATCGTCAATTTCAGAAATAAAAGTAGGCTTGAATTTCTCCGGTGAAACAATCGCTGTTGGTCGTCTTGCTGCCAAAGACAGGCAAATCTATTTTGAGTATGACCGCGCTTTTGTAAAAGGTGGCCTGGAAATATCTCCTTTACGCCTTCCCCTGCAAACCGGTGTCAAAACATTCGACCGTTTCCTGTTTGAAGGTTTGCCCGGTGTGTTCAATGACAGCCTGCCCGATGGCTGGGGAAGGTTGTTGTTTGATCGTGTTCTGCGCTCGCAGGGGATAGTGCCAGATCAGATCGGCTTGCTTGATCGACTTGCCCATGTGGGCAAGACCGGTATGGGGGCGCTGATCTATGAACCGGATCACAGCGCGGAAGAAGCCGATATCAAGCTAAATCTTGATAAATTGGCCGCGCATATCCAGGAGGTTCTTGACGGTGAAGCGGAAGAGGTGTTGCAAGAACTTCTGGCCTTAAACGGTTCATCGGCGGGGGCTCGTCCCAAGGCGATGATTGGCGTTGATGCGGTCCGTGAGAAGATCATCCATGGTACGCATGATTTGCCCACAGGTTTCGAACCCTGGATCGTCAAATTTCCCAACAGTACTGAGGGTCTGGATGCGGGCGCTATCGAATATGTATATGCCCAAATGGCTAAAGAGTCTGGCCTCGAAATGATGCCGGTACATCTCTTTCCTGCCAAACGCGGCGCAGGTTTTTTTGCCACAAAGAGGTTCGACCGTGACGGTGACAATCGTGTGCATCAACACAGCGCTTGTGGATTGTTGCATTCAGATTTCCGCACACCGTCCCTCGATTATGAAGAACTGATCGCCTTAACGGGCTCGCTCACCCGTGATGTACGCGAAGTTGAAAAAATGTTCCAGCTAGCTGTCTTTAACGTGCTGGCGTATAACCGCGATGACCACTCAAAGAATTTCACTTTCCTGATGGATGAAAGCGGTGAATGGAAACTCTCTCCGGCCTATGATCTCACCTTTTCGTCAGGTCCAGGGGGCGAGCAGAGCACAATGGTTCTGGGTGAAGGTAAACAACCGCGCACAGAGCACCTGGTCAAGCTGGGACTGGAATCAAAAATCACCAATACGAGAATCCACGAAATTATCGAGCAAACACAATACGCTTTGGGGCAATGGAAAAAACTGGCTAAGAAGCACAATGTCAGCCAGACTAATATCAACCTGATCTGGAAGAGAATAGCCGGATAATCGTAGCTATCTTTCGGAGCATCTGAGTAGCAATTGCTGAAGGAATTCCAGATAGGGTACGCTGCCGGACAACAGGATACAGTCGTTTCTCAATGGTCAAACTGCTTAATCTGAGTTTAATATATCACTGACAATGTAATTAGAAAATGTCTTTCTATAAGCAACTAAATCGAAAATGAGTCAATTAATTGTTTTTTTTCTTCCGCTGCCGCTTTTTAGATTCAGCTTTGGTTTTCTTGGCTTTTTGTGACCTTGGACTTAGCGTCTGGTAAAGGTGGAGGGGCAACATTTTCTAGAGACAAATCAGAATCACCGATATTTGTCATGGTCTCCGATCCTGGGACGGGGGGAGGGCTTACTTCTCCCAAAGCCATAACCAAATGGCTTTCGTCGCCTATGGCCTCCGATCCCGGTACAGGCGGAGGACCAACCCCTATCACAGTCGAATTAGAATCACCTATTTCTTCGGCAATAGCCTCAAATTCAGGCAGGGGTGGAGGGCTGACCGCGTTTTGCGCAAAAACAGCATTGGTATTTTGCGATTTAGCTGGAAGCCCGCTTAAGGACGTTACTCCATCAATGGTATCTGAACAGTACGATATTTTATAAAATGTCATAGTAAAAACCTCGTCATTCTTCACTTACGGGTGTTGCTTTGTTAATGGTATGCACTAGATACCGAAATGGTAAAAAGTAATAGCCTGTTAAGACATGTAAGTAGCGTGAATTTGGTTTGCATCAATGTATATGTTAACCCGCCGTCCATTGGCGACAGCTGCTGTTAAAACATCCAATACGTTGGTCACACCATCGCTTGATGTCGGTTTTATTCTTAACCACCCACGTAGACCGTCAATATCATTGATAATTGCATGTGCATACTGAGAATTAACGTGTGCAGAAACATACCTTACGGTTTTGCCGAAATACCACATAATAATTTCCTCTGCCTGTTGATAAATAATTTCCTATCTTTGGTTCCTTCTTGTTATGGAATCAATTCCGCCCTCACGGGGTACTAACCCTGTTTTCCTAGGACATATAACTTGAGTAAATTTGCCCATTGGAGCCAATATACACATTGACTCGTCGATCATTAGCGTTAGCTGCATCCAGTATGTTTAATACATTAGTAACACCATCGTTTGAATTGGGCGCAATTCTTTTCCATCCCCCCAAATCTTCAATAATAGCGTGCGCTGTCTTAGCACTAGCGTTAGCACTTGTATACCTGACTAACTTTCCAAAAACCCACCCTGCGACACCAGAAGACACAAATGTCATTGTCGCACCTGACGCAGATATTTCTGAGATATTTAAATCAGAATTGCTACCATCCCACCAATGGCTGTTGGGGTTGGCGGAATCAGAAAATTCTGTATTTGCCGGGGAGCTGAATAAATCATCGATGTCTCCACCATTGGCGTGATTTTCTAGATCGAATTGATTGTCAGCCTGCACTAGAGAACATTCATAGTGCATCGCGGAAGTCATCTGTTCATTGCTATTACTGCCGTTTTCATCTATGTGCCAGATAGCAAGACCATCATCGGGCAGGAAGATGTCACGACCTGTTTTTTGCCGGTTTTCTATGATGAAATACTCTGTCGCGTTCTTCGCGTAGATATAAAAATCATTGTTTGCTGCGGAAAGGTTCGCTGTTATACCTGCCGTTATCGGTGTAACGCTATTAGCCCACCCTGCTTCATTTTTCAAATAGGCACCAACTTGCACAGGATTTAGATTATTTCCACCGTAACACATCAGGCAAAAATGACCCACGCCAGATGATTCATTGCCATAGTCATATAAATCAGGAAAATTACAAATCATATGCCCGTTTTCATGACAGAAAGTTTTCAAGGTAAGTGTGTTACCCATGTTTGTAATTTGGTAATCAGAGAACTTCTTTCCCGCTCCTACATTATACGGCGAACCCAAGCCCCACTGGTGTGGCCATAGGCCCTCAGACCAGTTATTAACCCTGGCGCCTGCGTAAAACACATTCAAAGCGTAGATATAACCATCACCGTCACTGCTAAATTGATTAAAGTTAAATCCCTGGGATTTAAGGTGATCTAATGCCTCAGTAATTAGTTCTCTGGCGCGAGTACCGAATGAAATCGCCGGATCGGTATAGTACGAGCGGTTATGTTTGGCCGTGTAGTATTCAGTTACCACATTGGTGTAGCTGAGTTTGCCGTTCGAGTTATCGTGAAAATAATCACGAACAGAACCATTATTACCAAAGCCAGTGTAGCCTTGTTGATTACAGAAACTGGTCACCTCTTGAGGTGAAATAGTTTGAGAGACATCTGGAAACTCAATCAGTATGCATAGCCCAACGTAGTTTCCAACCGTTACATCGGCGAGCGGCATTGCCTGGGGCGCAGTTGTGGGCATCACCGCCTGTAATCTTGCTTTTTTCTGTGCACGACGGACTTTCCAGCGCGCTTGCGGCCCCTGCAACATTGATGCGCTCTGAGCTTTTTGTTTTGCGCTGTCCCGCCGGATACGTATGTGCGGCCGAAGCCCCAGGCTATGTGGGTCTACTTCCTCCAGTTTGCTCTCGACAGCTAAGAGTTCATTTTTATCATCAGAAAGCTGTGCATATTTATAAAAACCTGTGTCCGGGTCTTTAACAACAGTAAAACCATCAAGCGTTTCAAAGGTTGCGTAGTATTGATTGCCTGTACCCTTGACTTCGATAGTGCTGCCATCGGGATTGGTGAAAGTAAATTGTTCGTCAATGAATGGTGTAGTCATTGTAGTATTCTCCCTTGCTTAGGTTGATTGTCATACGTTTTGTATCCCTTAGCTTAAGCACATAAAGCAAGTTACGCTCTGGGCGGCACAATCATCAGAGTTTGTGAATTCACTCCAGCTCGATCCTGAGGTGTATCGGAAGCAAAAACACCCTATTTCTGATTGGCTGGATCATTGTTCCGTAAGGACTGTTATTTTTCCGTGAATACAGCGTGAAAAAAGAATCCATTGGGAAATTCTGGGGACACTATACGCAATAGAATAGCTATTTTTTTAGATTGCACCCCGGTTTTCCAGGTCTTAAATAAAATCCTAGCCACCCACAATTTACTAGACACCAAAGCAATACCTGTAGTACCGTAGCCTTATCGCCACTTCCAAGGATAGGAGATTCATTATGGCTCAACCACGTTCTCAACAAGTATCGCTGGATGCGACATCCTATTACCACTGTATTAGCCGTTGCGTTAGACGCGCATTTTTATGCGGGTTCGATAAATTCACGGATCGATCCTACGAACATCGCCGGGATTTAATTGAAAAAAGACTTTACGAGTTGGCTGATATCTTCTGTATTGATGTTTGTAGCTATGCAATTCTTTCTAACCACTATCACTGCATTTTGCACATCAATCAGGACAAAGCACTGAGGTTGAGTTTCGATGAAGTGATCGAGCGCTGGCATCGTTTGTTTAAAGGCTCACTCTATTCTCAACAATATGCAAAAGGCGAACAACTTAACAAGATTGAAAAACAGGTATTGAACAGAAGTGTCAATAAATGGCGTAAACGCCTGTTTGATCTCTCCTGGTTTATGCGCTGCAGTAATGAGCCCATTGCCCGCCAGGCAAACAAGGAAGATGGATGTAAGGGTAAATTTTTCGAAAGCCGTTTTACCAGTCAGGCTTTGCTCGATGATGCAGCTTTAATGACGTGCATGTGCTATGTGGATCTTAATCCCATCAGGGCGGGTATTGCTAAAACACCTGAACAATCACCGTACACCTCAATCAAACAACGTATAAAAGCGCATATCGACAATACACAACCCAAGGGGCTCTTCCCCTTTGCTGGCAACCCCAGTGAATCTATGCCTGAAGGTATCCCCTTTACCCAAGAAGACTACTTTGAATTAGTGGATCGTACCGCAAGAGAACAGCGAGAGGGTAAAACCGGATTTATGGACAACCCTCTATCTCCAATACTGCAACGCCTTGGTTTATCAAATGATCAATGGAACAAAGCAAGCAGCGAATTTGAAAGCGTGTTTTCTGTTTTTGTAGGCAACAGTTCTGCGATAGAATTAGCCTGTGAAGTGTTTTCCAAGCAGTGGGTTAATCTGCAAAGCCACTGCAGACAGTTATTATCCACTTAGACTCAACAACGCCTCTCTTTTAAAAGCAATAGAATCTAATATTGCAGCTTTGACTCGTCTGGATTTTATAAAAGAGCATTTCAGGTTGACCGCATTGTAAAATTACACCTAATATCATCATTCACGTGTCTGAATTTAGAGAACCATTGAGGATACTGGAAAATCAGTTTCCAAAAAGATTAGCTTTAGGAATTATGGGTGGCAAGATTTATATTTAGATTTATATTCTCTCGAGTGCAAGGCTCATCGACGCGTTAGTAGAAACTCATTATTTCGGATCATCATTTTACCTTGCCCCTAGAGTTGGAAGTGAATTTTAGAATAATAATGCTTTCTATTGCTTAACATTCTGATGGTATAAGCTCAATAGGATCGCCATCCTTTATTGCTTGCTTAAGCGTTTCAATATGCTTTTTACTCATTTCGTCTAACAACAAATTGTGCCTTGCAAATTCAAGTAAATCCTGTTCGTAGGAACCACGTAACGTAGTTCCAATAAATGTAAAAAACACACTCGCAGAAAGCATTCCTATCATACACAGAGGAATCACTGGTCTTAACGATGCTAACGTGTCTTTACTGAAAATGTACGCAAGTGTGGCGCTGATAAATGTTAGCAACGCTGGAATCAGTGCACCAATGACAGGAGTTCTACTGGTCCCAGATAGTAGTCCAATAACCGCACCAAGCATAACAAATGACAATATTAGAACATGATGTCCGATTTCTGGATGTTTTCCAAAGTACTGATAAGGGATCGAAGAAAAAGCCATTATCACAACAACTCCCACTAGCCAAGGAATAAACAATTCGATACTTGTATCTAGTAGCGCACTCCACATAACATTGCTAATGCATGAATTACTCACTGACTAGCTTCCTGCTCTAATTCTTGCTCTATTAGGTCAAGTGTTTTGAGTTTTTCCTGAATTAACGATCTAGTTTGATCTATACTTTCCTGAGTTAATGATTGACCGTCGAGTAAGAATTGAGTACGGCCTACCCTTTGAAGCAATTCGATTACTCGGCTTTGAAATTTCTTTTGTGCATCAAGTTCCACATTAGTTTTCTCAGGTGACACAGGCCCCCCGATTTGTATATTCTCAATAATCAGTGTTCCACCAACCCTGCCCTTACACTTGCCGCTGCATGCCGCGTCCTCATTGGGTTTTGGACACTGACACATGTAACCGGAATATACAGGTTGAATAATTCCCAGAAAAAAGAGAATTAAAATTACTGGTCGATTCAACATAAATTCTCCTTAACTGCATTACATAATTTTCAAAGGGCATTGCGATAGTTACATTTCAAGTCGTCAGACTTATGGAGATGCTGCTGCCATATCTAATCGGAATAGGAATTTGTTTCATGACTTCCTTCCTTACACACCACCCAGCATACGGATCACACGCCAAGGACCTACATTATCATGTCAACTGGTAGTCCGCTACCAAAGAAAACCTTATGATAGAATCTGATTTAACATTGGTGACACGCACATATACCGGCAATAGTATGTGTGTGGGAAATAATAACGACACCCCTGGTGGACATTAGAATTGACCCCCTTAAGGTCAAAATAATATCTGAGATTTTCAGTTATAGTCGAAAATTATCATCTCGCAGCATGAAGGGTTTGAGTGATGTATCCGTCGATCAATAACGGACACTGCTATATTCTAATCCACAAAGAACTTGTCTCATACGTAAACTCATTGTTGGTTGTCAGGATAATTGATCGGTATTCGTATAGAGCGAAATTCACCGAGGAGTCAGATGCACCAACTCGTGAATATTTATTGAGACCGAATAAAGAAGAAACGAATCGAAAACCAGAAAAGAAACCACATGCTGTAGATCTTCAGACTTGATCTGACAGTTACCCGTTTATCAGTAACTGACTGTCAGGTTAAGTCTGAAGATCTACAATTTATTTCTCGGCTTTGGTCCCGGCTTTCCTTTCTTCAGCACCTTACCCGTCAGTCCCTCCAATGCGTCGATAAACCCCTCCTTCCCCAACGGTCTACCTGTACGGGAGTTTTTCCGGATCATCGAGAGGCATGTGTCAGGTTCCGAAGTTGCCAAATATAATCCCCAATTGTTGATCCGGTCCAACATGGGCTGCACGGTCACTATTTGGTCATCACTCCCATACAGGTGTGCTCGGGTGCTGGACCAGCGCCAATCTTCAGGCTTTTGGCACAACCCCGGCCTCACCGGGTTGTGCTCAACGTACCTTACCGTGGCAAGCAAATACGACTCATCCATAACAAATGAGTGAAAGCGCTCCTGCCAGAGGTGACCACGCCAGTTTTCCCGAAAGTTAATTCGTCGCGTATAGTTGCCGATGAACCTGACGAAACAGTGCTGCCAGACTCTCCTCATGCTCAGGTACTACAACAAAGTGCACATGATTGGGCATCAGGCAGTAGGCCCATATCGTTACTCCCGCTTCATTTTTATACCGAGCAATTAAATCCAAATAAGCTTGGTAATCATCAGACGAGAAAAAAGTTTTCATTCGCCGGTTTCCGCGCTGCGTTATATGATGCGGATATTCCGGTACAACCAGTCGTGGCATCCTTGCCATGATTTGCTCCTTGAGCACAATTATCGTATTTTCAGACAGTATAATCTTTTATCTTGAATTAAGTAAACTGTCCCCCGAATTGAATTCGAATTACCGAATTACCGAATTACCGAATTACCGAATTACTGAATTACCGAATTACCGAATTACCGAATTACCGAATTACCGAATTACCGAATTACCGAATTACCGAATTACCGAATTACCGAATTACCGAATTGCTCATAGAAACGCCCAGTGAGGTGATTAGTAAGCATTCAGGTCGGGTGTCTGCAAATTCTACAAGCACTGGCTCTGGATATCTTCTATTCCGCCACAGATGCAGTATTTTTTAAGAAAAGGAGACAGCGGAAACCATGAGGTTACCGCCGCTCTTATTGGCAGATTACTGAGTTTCAAATTCCGCTGAAGATATTGTCTGATTTCCACTTTGCTCTATTGCCAGTACTTCATAAGCATAGGATTCTCCACTTTCGAGAAATTCCTTGGGAACACTAACACGGGTTGTTGATGCAGGCATGTACACGCTGAACACAGGTTCCGTAAAGCCTGCTGGAAATTCCTGTTCATCTTCATCCCGTTCGACAATAACCTGGTAACCGACAATGGTAATATCCACGCCTTCTATATCCTGGCTTACGGCCTCCCAGGAGATAACTGCATTATCCGGATCAACGTCGCTGGCACCATCGGCTGGCGCCGTTAGTTGCGGTGGAGCGGGAATAGTGTGCGTAAAGGTCGCGGTTATGCTCGAAGAATCACCATCCGCCAAATCAGCGGTGAATAAATAATCGCCCTCTGGCAGTAGTGCAATCACCTCGCTGATTGAAACCTCGTCATTGGGAGGTTCCGATGTCTCAAAGAATAACTCAGTCAGTCCGAAATTATTCAATCCACCTTCAGTTTGAATCATCACCACAGGATTACTATTCGGATCACTGATTGTCAGTTGGTTCCACGGATCACCATCAGCAAAGGCCTGGAAACCCGTGTCTTTATCGGTGGCATTGTGCTCAATAAGTAATTTTGCTACACGCAGCTGAGGAGTCTCATCTTCTTCCGACTCTTCAGAATCACACCCTTCACCCGTTTCGAATTCGGCTGAACTCAGTGTTTGATTACCCAATTCCTCAATCGCCAGCACTTCGTATTCATAGCACTTGTTATCACCCATAAATTCGGCAGGAACAGATACCTGGGTCGCGTCACCCGGCAGATAAATACTGAACTCTGCACTGACGACGCTCTGCCTGAACGCGGACTCAATAGCCTCTTCAACAATGACCTGATAAGCAACAATATTGACATTATCACCGCCAAGATCCGTACTTACAGGATTCCAGGAAATCACTAGATTGGTCGGATCAACCTCTTCTGCTTCATGCTCCGGACTCAGCAGTTCAGGTCCAACTGGGATAGAATGAGAGAAAAGGGTTGAGAGTGAGCCAGTTTCAGTATCGACAAAGTCACCTGTGCCCTTGTATTGTCCTTCTGCCAGACGGGCTAATACGTTTTCGATGGGCACCTCATCGTTTTCCGGTTCGGATGTTTCAAAAAACAATTCGGTTAAGCCGAAATTAAACAGTCCTCCTCTTGTGGATGCAGTTAAAATGCGCTCCTCATCAGGTCCCGTGACTACAAGTTCATTCCACGGTTCTCCATCGAAAAACCCTTGAAAGCCAGTATCTTCATCAGTACTGTTGTGTTCTATAAGCAGTTTGGCATCTTCCAAGCCCGAAGTTTCTTCGTCCTGGTCGTCGTCAGAATTACCATTATCGTCGCCGTTTGATCCAGTATCATTGTCATTCTGCGGTGGCGTTGTTGTATCACTATCACTGCTACTACAAGCCGGTAGGCTTGTTAATAACAGAGCGGTAATTATAAAAATGGCTATTTTCGCAGACATTGAGGACATAGCCGTTGTCACTGATTTTATATTTGACAAAATTGCTTCGTTATTCATAAATTTCCTCCGCTTGCATTCGTCTATTAAAATCTACTTGCGGCAACGATATTAGCGTTGGCTGATTGCTTAAAGTTGACCGGAAGATGATCTTCTGGTCATCTTCAATAGTCCAAATCGAGGGTGAATAGGTTTGTATAAACCTTACCCAATAAAAGATGATTGGTGCAGGTTGACGACTGGTTTTGCTTGCCGTAGGAGCCAGTAACAAAAAATCAGTCACAATTTTGTAGGATTGGCGTATGCGGGGCGTTCTCAATCTAATAGGAATAGCACCCTGGTATATTGCATTAATGCAGCTATTCACCCGTATTTGCAAGGTTATGCCAATAGGTGCAATTTCCCGCAGTAGAAATCACAAGTAGGCAATCCAAGTTCACCAAATGATAATCCAATTTAGCATCGTGGAACTCTTGAGTGTTGTAAGCTGGCAGGTAAGTATTTTATCCACTGTCCGACAGACAGCCTGGAGGCTGTTGAAAAAATCTCTGATGAGGTTCAGGCAAGATAAAATCAGGCGAAAAAACGCAGTCTACACGCAGTAAATGCGACTGTTTGAACCTGGTTTTAACGCCACATGATCCCGTCAGAGGGTTTTTTTAACAGGCTGCTAGTGATTAATAAGGGCAATCAGTCGGATAACAGGTCTATTATGCGTATTCTGATTATCGAAGACGACGAGAAAATCGCTGATTTTGTAGCCAATGGTCTGTTGGAGGCTGACTATGTGATTGATCAGGCTGCAAACGGCAGAGATGGGCTAAGGCTTGCATCAAGCGGACGCTATGATCTTGCCATTATTGATCTTATGCTGCCAGAGCTGGATGGTCTTTCCATTATTGAGCGGATACGAGCGTTGAAAATCAACCTGTCTATATTAATCCTAAGTGCCAAACGATCATTGGATGATCGGCTTGACGGACTTAGAACGGGTGGTGACGATTACTTAACCAAACCCTTTGCTTTTGCTGAGCTATTAGCCCGTGTTCAATCGCTTTTACGCCGGGCCAGCAAACTACCCGAATCATCCAACATAGAAGTATTCAATCTCAAACTGGATCTGCTGGCTCGCACGGTATTCAGGGAAGGAAAAAAAATATCACTGCAGCCAAAAGAGTTTGCCTTGCTTGAGTACCTGATGCGTAATGCAGGCCGAGTAGTGTCTAAAACCATGATCATGGACAGAGTCTGGGGTTACAATTTTGATCCGCAGACTAATGTTGTTGAAGCACGCGTGTGTCGCCTGCGCGACAAGGTTGACAAGGGGTTTTGCGTGCAGCTTATACATACGGTGCGCGGACTTGGCTATGTACTCAACTATGAAAACGACAATACACCATGCGCCTAGCAGCCCGCTGAAAAAGTCTCTGGTGAGTATCATGCAAGGTCATATCAGGCGAAAAAACGCAATGTACATGCAGTAAATGCGTATTTTGAGCTTGATTTTAACGCCGTATGATGCCGTCAGCGGGCTGCTAAGATTACCTGCAACGCTTGCTGCCCGCTTAACCCTTGGCTACACCGGCGTATTCATATTGCTCTCCATGCTGGTTTTTATGATATTTTATTTTGTCATAGATTCAGTGTTCGATCATCGTATGAAAGATCAATTGGTAGAGGATGTACAAGAATATCGCGATATAATGGCCTGCCAGGGGATCACCAGGTTGTTGCAGGAATTGGCTGGAGAATCACAGGCCGAGAATCACGAGCAGTTTTTTTTCAGCCTGTATGACCCAGAAGGCAATAGGGTTTTCTCAACTAATCTTTCAAGCTGGAATGAAACACAACTCAACCGGATTGCAAAACCGTCTGAAACTATTAGGGTCACGGATATGCAGATGGCTGAAGACGATGAGCAGGCAGCCATAGCCTACGGTTCTTTAGCCGATGATTATTATCTGATTACCGGTGAGTCGCTGGAAGACAAGAAAGATTTCATGGAATTGATGATTAAGGTTTTCATGGCCACGATTCCAATCCTGATTCTGCTGGGTGCAACTGCTGGCTGGGTTATGGCCAGGCATGCACTACGCGGAGTCGAAGAAGTAAGCAGAGCTGCCATCGATGTTGCTCAAGGTAATCTCGATCGACGAGTTGCAGTGAGTCATCAGGGGGAAGAAATTCAACGCCTTGTCGATACATTTAATGCAATGGCGGAACGACTGTTGGCATTAATTACCGGCATGCGGGGCATGACGGATAATATCGCCCATGACTTACGTAGTCCTCTGGCCAGAATACGTGCTGGCGCAGAACAGGCGTTAACCCGTGCGGTATCAGTGGAAGAGCATCAGCGGGCAGCAGTTAATACGCTGGAAGAATGTGATCGTCTATTGCACATGATTAACACCACACTTGATGTCGCTGAAACCGAGGCAGGTGTCGTGCAATTAAGAACAAGTGAGACTGATCTTTCCCAGATCACGCTGGACGCCTGTGAATTGTATGAACCACTGGCCGAGGATAAAAATATTTCCATTTCGCGTGAAATAGAATCGGGTTGCACGGTCAAAGGCAATACTTCTTACCTGCAACGCATGTTTGCCAATTTACTCGATAACGCGCTGAAATATACCCCGGCAAAAGGTAAGATCAGCGTAAAGCTTAACAAAAATGGCGCTGAGGTGTTTATTAGTGTGACGGATACGGGCGTGGGAATAAATAGCCGTGAACAACATAAGGTATTTGACCGATTTTTTCGCTGTGATGCGAGTCGATCGGAACCGGGTTGCGGCTTGGGTTTAAGTCTGGCACGGGCGATTGCCCAGGCCCACGGAGGTGACATCAAGCTCGATAGTAAGATCGGTGCAGGCAGTACTTTTACCGTTATTCTGCAGAGCGGCCTTGGTTAATGGGTTGGACTCAGGTTTTGTCGGGACACAGGATCAAATAGATTGATATTCTTTGCATCGATTTGTGCTTCAGGGATCACCTTTATGGCTTCGGGGCGGATGCTTGCGATAACGTTGTGTGGTGTGTTTTTGGGTAGATGGCTTAGCCCCGGCGGATAACCCCCAGATCAATTTCCTGCTCAGTATCGTTACGCAAAATTTGGCTCTCGAAAAGATTTATTCTGGGGTCACCGATAAATTCTGCGACGAATAAATTAGTCGGGTGGTGATAAATTTCGAAGGGAGTGCCATGTTGCTGAACCTTGCCTTTGTTCATCACCACAATCTTATCTGATAAAGTCAGTGCCTCCACCTGGTCGTGAGTCACGTAAACGGTTGTCGCCTTTAGTTGTTGATGCAGGTGTTTTATTTCGCTGCGCATGTCGGTGCGTAACATCGCATCAAGGTTTGAGAGGGGTTCATCAAACATCAAATAATCTAGCAAAAACAAATGTTTTATCGATTTCGTGCGTGTTTGCCCCTGTCCCTAAGAGACAAGAAGATGAATGAGTAATAGCTTGGAAATCATCAGCTGAAAAAAAGTTTTTATTCGCCGGTTTCCGCGCTGCGTTACATGATGCGGATATTCCGGTACAACCAGTCTTGGCATCCTTGTCCTGGTTTGCTCCTTAAGTACAATTATCGTATTTTCAGGCAGTGTAAACCTTCATCTTGAATTAAGTAAACTGTCCCCGGAATTACCCTGTCCCCGGAATTACCTTTCACATTGAATGTGGCTGGCGTGGACTCTTAATTTTTCAAATTCTGACGTTTTGTGGATATGACGGATTTATAATATTGCCCAAGACTTTTGTCTCTGGCTCTTTTTTCGGCCAGGGTGGCTTTATTAAAAGCCTGTTCCTTCATCAGTTTACTATAGCTATCCAGTCTACGTTGTTCCAGTTGACCCTCTTCAATCGCTAAACGAATCGCGCAGCCGGGTTCTTTCTGATGAGAACAATCATTGAATTTGCAACGATTCGACAGCTCGACGATGTTTTTAAAAGTATCTTCAATGCCCTGTTCGCAGTCTGATAGTTGCAGTTCCCGCATACCTGGTGTATCCATTAATAACCCGCCGCTCGATAGCAGGTGCAATGAGCGACCTGTCGTGGTGTGACGACCTTTATCGTCATCAACGCGGATGGCTTGTGTTTGCTGTTGATCTTTGACTGCCAGGGTATTAACCAATGTCGATTTACCAACACCGGATGAACCCAGCAAGGCAATGGTTTTACCCACGGCGCACCACGGCAATAATTGCTGGATACTGTCATTATCCAGTGAGTTAACGGCTAACACGTTGAGTAATGGGTCTAGCTTTTGTACCTGTTGAACATAATCATTGATGTCATCCGTATTTTCTACGCAGTCAGCTTTAGTTAACACGATGACAGCTTCGGCATTGGCCTCATGTATCAGGGCCAGATAGCGTTCGATCCGATTCAGCTTGAAATCCTGATTTAAAGAACTTAAAACCAGTACTGTATCCACATTGGCTGCAATCAACTGTGTATCTACTTTGGTTCCAGCTGCTTTTCGGGAAAACTCAGTCGATCGATCCAGTAAACGAACAAATTGATTGTCACTATCCAGCAGTACCCAGTCTCCGACCGTTAACGCTGGCATCAAGTGGTTGATATCGATGTTCTGCTTCCCTGAGGCTGTCATCAGTGTCATGACTGAACGTTCGTAGCCGGTAATGCGCGCAATGGTCAAATACTCCAATTCCTCAAGGGTTAATTGTTGCTGGAAAAACGGTTGCCAGCCCAGTTGAGGTAGGGTTATGTCAGTTTTCATTTCGATGCTTCCTTTTACGATGACCATGTATTTTCGGGCTTTTCGAGCGTATATAAATATGCAGACAATACACAACTCAACTAAAACCATCCGTAGCGCCGTTAACGAATAGCGATTCCAGGAAAATGGGTATATTAAACCCTTCAAGTCGAATGAACTCGAATAAAATTAAATAGGGAACAATGCCGCCAACGATAGCCAGGAAAAGGTATATTTTTTTCAGGTTAACTCCTATGTTCATAGTTTTTAGTTGAGTGATGGCTAAAGCCGGTTGTCATCCAGCCACCTCATCAATTTTTCCATCTGTCCTTTAAGTTGGAACAATTCGTCATCCTGCCAGTCGGTAAAAGTGCGGGAGACATCCGGCAGCAGAGACTGGATCATCTCCTGGCACAGGTCGATACCCTTTGCCGTAATGGTCAAATGTTTTTTACGTTTGTCGTTTTTATCGGTAGTGGCTTTTAATAAATGTCTTTTCAGCAAAACGGTCACAACCTTGGTGATGCCCGGTTGATTCAGCTCCATCACGTTCGCCAGATCTGATATCAACCAGCTTTTATCGGGTGTATGAGTGAAATGATTCAATACTCCAAATTGCGACTGATTCAATGGCTTGTCGTGAAATAACTTGCTGTAGCGGGTGGTCAGTAACTGGTTAATGATGCCCAGTAAAACCATCGTGCGGGCTTCGTTTTGCTGCCGTTCGTTCAAATTATTTTCCTCGAGTCATAAAAAACAGTTGCGTAAACATTCCAAGGAATATATATTACATTCTGTGGAATGTTAATCATATACGACTTAAACCTGGAGATCACCATGAATCGTAGAAATTTTATTAAAATTACCGGCCTTGGCGCAGGAGCAATGTTCTTAGGCGGCCACATCACGGGCTGTAAGGAATCTCTCGATATGCAGGATTATGGGTGGAAGGTGCCTGACTCAGCACACAATGATATTCGCCTGAAAGTATTAACCTATGCCATGATGTGTCCAAATCCACACAACAAACAGCCGTGGATCATCAACCTGACCGGGCAAGACAGCTTTGAACTTTATGTCGATCCAGATCGCCTGCTGCCAGCCACCGATCCCTATTACCGCCAAATTCATATCGGACAGGGCACCTTTCTGGAAACACTCAGTATTGCGGCATCTGGACTGGGGTTGGAAGTAAAAATAAGCTATTTCCCGCAAGGTCTCTACGCTAATGATGAACTGGTCAACAAACCGGTGGCGTCAATTAAATTACAGCAATCAGCCACCCATAAAGTAGACCCCTTGTTCGACTTTCTATTAACCCGACAGTCGAATAAACGAGAATACGAACAGCAAGGATTAAATGCCCAACAGATGGATGCACTGAAAGAGTATCACCGGCACGGAAATACCAGCCGACTCAGCATAGTGAATGATGCGAAAGCAAAAACCGAAATGGAATATTATCTGACCGAGGCGATGCGTATAGAGGTCGGTGATGCTGGACGAGATCATGAAACCATTGCCATGTTCCGTTTTAACGACAGGGAAATGAAACAGCATCGAGATGGCTTTGGTGTCGCCCAGGTGGGGGCCAGTGGTTTAAAAAAATTTATGGTCGAGCGTTTTATTCTGTCCCGCCAAGCAGTGGAAAAAGACCCGACTGACTTTGGTTTACAAGCGGTGGAAATGACTGCGAATACGGCGGCCTCTACGAAAACCTTTGGCTGGCTGAACACTGAGGGTAACTCACGCCTGGATCAGATCAAAGTCGGGCGCGATTACTGCCGAATCAATCTCAAGATCACCGCTATGGGACTGGCTATACACCCGATGAGCCAGGTGTTGCAGGAGTATGCAGACATGCTGCCATTGCAGGCTGAGTTCCGACAGGCATTTGGTATTTCCACTCAAGACACTGTGCAAATGTTATTTCGACTGGGCAGAGCCGATCCCACTGAGCATGGGCCGCGTCGCGTGGTGTCTGAATTGATAAGGGGTTAAAGCAACATCCACGCTTCAATTTTCAAAGAACAGCCTAACAACTCAGGACTAATCCGAACTACACATTGCCTAACAAATACTTTAGAGACTTGGGGCTACCCAGTTTGGTAGCATGATACTAATTGATTTGATAATGAACCGCCTTGGTAAGTGATCCGTATGCCGGGTGGTGTGGGAGGAAGGGTGTCGTGAGGCATCTCGCTATCCCGATTGGTGGAGAACGATAGAGTTGTGTTAGTTTCGCTAGAAGACTAAGAGGAAGCAGATTGAAGGACGATAGTTCAAGTGTTAAGAAGTTTGATATCATCAATTTTTTGGTGAGGAAGTATCAGCTAAAGAATTATATTGAGCTTTGTACACCGACTACGGGTAGAGCGCATAAATTTATTGATCGCTCCCGGCTTACGCGTTCGCACCGCTTGATGTATCGCTGTCCTGCTGAGTTTGATGATGACCTTCCGATAGATTTTCGAAGTGAGAGCGAAGAAATTTATCATTGTATGGACGAAATATACCGTTCCAAGCTTGACTACGACCTCGCGTTTGTAGACTCTTTCCATACTTATAACTGCTCATATCGCGATTTATTTAGTGCATTTTCGGTTCTTGGGCCGAGAGGGATTATTGTCGTTCATGACTGCCATCCGCCTGATGAGGCGCACGTACAACCGGAGTTTCAAGAGCGATTTTGGTGTGGCGAAACATATGGGGCTTATATTGATTTTGTAAATTCGCTAAAAAATATCGAATATTATACGGTGGATACGGACTATGGATGCGGCGTGATTAAAAAGAATATTCCACCTATACAATCCCCACTTTCTCGGCCGCAAAACACACCGAAGCGTATGTTAAGTGATTGGCACAATACAAAAAGCAGTTCTCCTTTACGGTATAGTTTTTTTGCAAACAATAAAGACGAACTTTTAAATCTTATGTCTGTGGCGGAGTTTGTCGCGTTGGAGGCATTGCAATAATGTTCATAAAAAATGGTGGTGTAGAGTACGTATATCTTCTTAATACTTTTCGGGTAATCTTTCTGGTTTATAAATTGCAGGTTAGTGCTAAATTTCGGATTCGAAGACTATTAAAACATTTTTAGCTTATGGGCTAGTGTGGCAAATTGATTTTCCCTGTCAAGGGGGGCAGGCTTTGTCTAATGATGTAGCAGTGGATGTTAAAGTTTCGATGGGTTCAACACCGTCTTCTTTAGGTGACAACGCGTTCGTTGGAAACAAGTTTGAGGCAACGCCTGGGAAGCTATTGTTAAAAACCCTCTCAATTGCTGATTATTTTGTTTCAGATGGTAGTCGAATAATAATTAACCCAAAGATTGATTCTAATCCTGGGGCTACGGAAAAGCTCCTGTTTGGCTGGGCTACTGCGGGGATACTACAACAACGCGGAACACTAGCGCTGCACGCCAGTTGCGTGGCACTTAACTCCTCTGCAGTTGCATTTTGCGGTGATTCCGGGGTAGGTAAATCGACACTGATCGCATTATTAGCTAAGCGGGGGCTTACAGTACTCGATGATAATATACTGGCGCTGTTGATAAATGAATGGGAAATCCGGGTTCATCCGGGAATTGGATATATTCGTTTGTTGCGAAATACTTTGAAAGAGATGGGTCAGGACATTTTCGGGTTACATCGAATTGACAATAGGGGAAGTGATTCTGGTAAATATATTTATCCGCTCAAACAGGATTCTCAATGCAGCAAGCCGACAAAACTAAAACGTGTTTATATCTTGAAACATGGATCTAATCTGAGTATGCGTTCTTTGTATACGCACGAAAAAATTGATGCTTTAAGAAAAAATATCTTCATGTTACGTTTCGCCGAAGGACTGGCGAGAACGGCTGACATGTATGCGCAGTTACTGATGCTTGGTACTCAAGTTGAAGTGATAGAGTTAACTGTGCCACATGAAAAAGGAGCTGAATTTTTGGCTGATGAGGTATTTAGACAATTGAGTTGCGGTTTATAATTTAGTTCTAATTTCAAATTTTACTTACGAGAGCAAACTAATCCATGAATGAACTAATCCCGTCTACTCAATTGCAACGGAAGCTAGATTTAATCTCCGGTGATATTGATGGGGAAGTTACGGTTTTTGATATAGAAAAAGGCAGTTTTATCCATATGAACTCCGTAGCCAGCCGGATATTCGAATTACTTGAAAATCCAATGTCGCTTGAGCAACTACACAAGCAGCTGATGTCTGAATATGAAATCGACGCGGATACCTGCGAACAGGATTTATCAAACACTGTACACGATCTTCTACGGCGTGGGCTTTTAGCGTCCTCAAGTACTAAGGAGAACGGTGATTAACCGACATTCAGAAAGCGCCAAAAGCCACAGACCAAGGCGCAGCTTGCAGTGAATGGTTGTTCCATTGACAAAAGCTGCAACACCGGGATGTGGTTTTTGGCACTTTCCCTGCGGGCAGGGCTGTGTTTGCCCACGGACTGCGTTATAGCCGCTTGCTGTAGAATGACTACAGCGGCGCAGCTATGCCTTGCCGCGAACAAACACAGTCCTGCTGAATGTCGGTTAATCACCGTTCTCCTTAGTAAGCAGTAGATGGGGGCTTTGGCGGGTTACTTTAGATACCATTCAGATCGGCCTGAAAATACGCCATGGAATGAGACTTTGGTGGCGTTGGGTTGTTTCGGATCAAAGGGAATTGAAACAATACCTTTTCCGGGTGGTGCGATAGCTCATGCCTATAACGCTTATGAAGCCAATGCGCCAATCGTGCAGGATTCATCACATCGTTATATAGCCGCAGTAAGTGCCCGTCTTGATAAACGTCAAAATCTCTTGTCACAGTTGGGCATGCAAGATTCAATATCTGATTCAGAGCTGATTTTACATGCTTACCTGCGTTGGGGTGAGGATTGTCTGGCGCGATTGATTGGCGATTTCACCTTTGTCATTTTTGACAGTCAACGCAAGCAATTTTTTTGTGCAAGAGATAAAGTTGGAATACGCCCTTTATATTATTATCATAACGGTGACGGGTTTTATTTTGCCAGTTCATTATCCGTACTGCGCAAGCTTTGCGGGTTCATCCCCTTGCTTGACAAGGAAATCCTCGGTGCTGTCACAGCTAGAATCTTAATTCCTCCTGAGAGAACCATTTGGCAGCAATTACAGCGGTTACCTCCGGCTACAACGTTATCCGTTTTTGTCTCAGGAATAAAACTTACTCGATATTGGCAACTTCAACCTCAGGAATCGTCAAGTACAAAAAACGATACTGACTGGTGCGTTAAAACTCAGTCTATATTGACAACCGCTGTTCATGATCGGATGCGTGATCGCTCTGGAATAGGATTGTTATTAAGTGGTGGCTTGGACTCATCCACTATCGCGGCAGCCGCTACATCTCATCCTTTTGCTGATAAGCATTTCTTCGCGGTGGCCAGTGCTGTTCTGCCGCAAGGATATCAAGGTAAAGAGAAGGATGAATCGGATTACATTGATGCTATCACTCGTGCTCATAACTTTGATGTAGAGATTCAGGAAAAGGTGGTTGGGCTCGACCCATTAAACCAGACTCTGTTTAGTCAGGCATTTGCAAATCATGGGTGTCCAGTAAGTATTTATTACGCCATGGATCATAATCTGTACAAGCATCTCACGGGTTCTGGGGCACAAGTTGCACTTAATGGATTTTGGGGAGATGGGACTATTTCTTTCTCTGGTAAGGGTTGGCTTGGTCGAGACCTAAGGAACGGGCATTGGAAACAGTTAGTTGAAACAGCCAAAGCCATATCCTGCTTTAGAGATGTGCCTATTAATCGAGTGTTGTTAGGCGAATTGCGCGGAGCAATCAGTACATTACGGAGTTCGACTCCAGGGGGGTTGCGCAGGCACATTAGGAATCACCCCATACTTGCGAAGACGCTAAAAAAAGCCTTGATCGAACGTGATGATCTCTATCTATTGTCAGGCAATTTGCCAAGCGAAACGCTACCTCATATTATGCCTAGAGGATTTCGATTTGTAGAAGAACTCTATTTGGAAGGCAGCCAGGTAGGAGTCGAGGCATCATTCCCGTTTCTCGATATCCGTGTATTAGAGTTATGCATGGATCTTCCCCCACAAGCGTTTATTCAGGGGGGGATGCCGCGTAGTTTAATTCGTCGTTCGATGTGGAACCAATTACCACCGAAAGTCAGGGATCGTCGTAGTAAAGGTGCCTTTATTCCTGGCTTTACCGAGGGAATACGCAACCATGCGCCATTGATGCTCGAAGAGCTGAAAGATTTACAGCCTGCGACCCGTGATAATATCGGGCAAGTCATGGATTTGAATATCACAGAATCACAGCTTCTTCGCTTGGTTAACGGTGGCCTGAGCAGGGATAGCGAGCAGTCTCAAATTAGGATTTTGGCACAAAGCATGACTCTAATGCGATTTTTAGCAGCTCAAGATGACGGTGTAATCTTATAGTCAATCAAAGCTTCACATCGCGTTACAATGGTATCAATAACCTGTTCTGATTGATGGATTTGATAGCGGCGGGAAAAATCTTCGAGATTAACCGGGGGAGTCTCAAATAATTGTTCCAATCGGGCAGTCAGGTTTGGTGCCGGGTTAAAAATATTTGTCTGGTATGCCAATCCGCGTTCGGTTAACCGAAACGCCTTTAACGCATGTTCTAACTCTACCGGAAGCAACAGTGTTGGTACGCCCGCGAGTAATAACTCAATGACCGTTCCCGCTCCGCCATGGGTGACTGCCGCATCGCAACTATTCGCAAGGGTACGTAGATTGGAAAATTCTTTGAGAATATGAATTTTTGGTGTTTCCAGGGCTTTTATGTGATCAGGGTCAACATCCCGCAGATAGGCAAGTACTGAGCAACCAAGCTCTTTTAGGGCTTTGAAAAGTGCGTCTAAATGCCGACTGTAGCCCGTTAGGTAGACAAACACCCTCGGTCCATCTCCCTCTGGCCACTGTGGACAAAAATCAGACTCGGTAAAATGAATAGGACCCAAATAAGTTTCATCAACACGTTGAGAGTAGTGGTCACATTCTGCATAGGTTGTGAGAAAGGTTGTTGTGCCATCAAAGATATCTGCAACACTGTTAAGAGGAGTCCAACCGATTGCTTTCATAACAGGATTGACGCACTTTAGAAAACGCTTTTCACTGGCAACATAATATTCAAGAGGCAAATTTAACCAGGGTTGTAGCCCAGGCATAGGATTAATTCGCGGCGGAATGAAGAAACCATCACCATAAGCTGCACGGGGAATATCAAGCTGTCTGGCCGCAAGTAACGCAGAAGGCGAATGATCGCAAAGTACAAAATCCGGATCACATTCTTCTAAAAATTTTAGCCATAAGCAGAGGTGCTTAGTTAACGATTCGTTGTGCCAATAGCCATTTTTCAGTAAATTTTCCGCATAATTCTGAGAAAATGGAAAGGACTTTTGAGGAGATTGTAGGCAGGGAGCCTGTAGAACTTTTATTCCATATGGCTCAAGCAAACTACGTGCTTTTTCAACTTGACGTACAGCCACTTGAACTTGATGCCCTTTCGCGATGAGTGCCCGGCTGGTGGTTTGAATTGGCGCAAGATGACCGAATCCCGCGCCTATCTCCCACGGTATAAGGAATTTCGGCATTATTTCAGGTATTCAGTATAAAAATGTGAGCAATCACATGAGGTAGTGAATTGTCATACTCACTGTGTATTTAGGTGAAGTCTATTGAGCTGGCTTAGTGATGAAGCTGTATTGACTATAATTTGATCAGTTAACTGTAAAATCCGTTATCTGCACCACTGCCTGAAAGCCCGCCCTGAATCACTTCTGCCGCATCATAGTCAGAAATTTGTGGCGTTTCCCATGTTTTCTTTTCAGTGGGTGCATTTTCAATTTGTTCTTCGTTGTTATCAACAATGTCAGGCATCATAAGCTACTCAGGCGGAAAATTTTCATTTGTTTTGAAATAAGTTAACCTAAAAACTGTAATATGTAAATAAATAGGCTTGTCCAACGCGAAATGGTCATCATAATTCGTATGAAATACTCAAAATTCCCGACTAAAATCGCCTTAACAGTGTTGACAAGATCTTCAAATGAATCAACGAGCAACGGCAAAATCCGGGGCTGTTGCCGAAAAGTCTCTTTACCAAAGCGCTGAACTACGCGGCGACGCGAGAAACGGTCTGCGTGTGTTTCTCAAAGACGCTGGGTCGCACTGCACACCAATGACCTGGAGTGGGCGCTTCGGGTGATTCCGATGGGCAAGAAAAATTGGCTTTCTTGTTCAAGTGAAGTGGGTGCGGAGTGTTGCCGTGATCCAGACATTGCCCACGACTTGTCGAGTGCATGGCGTAAACCCATTTAATTATCTGGTGGATGTCTTGCAGCGAATTGATCTTTCAGTGTTGCGGAAGGGAGGGGTCAAAGGAGAGTCCAGCGAACAGATTCGTGAGCGTGTAATGCAGGCCAGGGAAATACAAATGATTAGGGCAGGCAAAGCCAATGCGCATCTGAATAGTCGTGAGATGGATGAGTTTTGTCGTTTGTCAGATGATGATAGTGTGTTTCTTGAGCAAGCTATGGAACGGTTGCAGATGTCGATGCGGGCTTATACTCGAGTGTTGAAAACTGCGCAGTCGATTGCGGATTTGGTGGGAGAAGAAAAAATAATGCAAGTGCATTTGTTGGAGGCATTGTCGTATCGGGAGAATTTGCAGAGGGGTTAATAGCTGCAGTGCTTGGTGTATTGTGAATCGTTTGGAGGAAAGATTAAGTTGTGGTTATGGTATGTCAGATGATAAGGCATCTTTGTGTATTAGTTGATAGTAAGAAACTTCGTTTTGAGTGCGATGAGGTGTGATGTAGTAGTCGAGGTTTTTGTTGTGACGATGATATTGTACTTGAACCCTAAATCTTTCTTAAAAATAATCAAGCATTCTATTCTTTGCTGATCATGTTGCAGATGGGGGATCCATTAATTAACAGTATTCATAGTCAAACAAAAATTCAGAAACGATACACGACGCCCGCAGTTAAAAAGAATAAGCTGTCTTCATCGACAATACTGCTATCTGTAATGCCATCACCTAACAATTCATATTTGAACTGACTGAGTAGTTCGATATGTTCATGCACTTTCCATGACGCATTTAAGGTAAAATTGTAGTTGATGCTAGACTCTCCTTCGTAAGCGGATCTGTTGGCTAGAGCTTCATCTGATTCGACACCGTAAAAGTGATCGACTAATTGAGCATCTTGAAAACTCAAGCCAATCGACGGTGTCAGCTTAAATGTATCAGTCAGATCAAAAGTTTTAGATGCCTGCGCTACAGCTTCTATACCATTGCTTTCAATTACATCGTATAAAAGCTGTAGTGTTATCACTGCAAAATCCCTATGAAACTGTGATGACAATCCAGCCATGTATGTCTCTGTCGTTGCGCTTATTCCATCGAGTTCATTATTGTCTGCGAAAGAAGATTTTCTTTCATAGAATCTCGGTGTTGCCAGAATATCCAGGCTAATACCATTTTGTCTTGTTAAATTGTATCCGACATCAAGACTTTCTATGTAAAAATCTTTATGACGATATGAAAAATAGGGTAGCGATGTCATCTGATTATCAACACCAATGAATGGACGTTTTGCGGTAGACAGTGTAAATCCTATACCAGATGATTTATTCATTGAGTCAGCGTCCATTGTCGATGTGATGATAGGCGCGGGTGCAGCAAGCAATGAAGTTGTCAATATCAATGTCAAAAATAGTGCAGTTGCAATATTTAGTGAACTTTTAATCATGAGGTTAAGCCCTGAAGTAAAATTTTCGTTATGAACAGGTTTTACTGTACATGTGTTTTCATTTTAATGATGACTCTTATTTTATGAATAAGTTTAGATATATTCGAATTTTATATCGGGGTCCGATATTGAAGAAGTATTTTTAGGACAGGCATAGCTTTTTTGACATCTTCTCATTCAGCCGATAGTATGTGCTAACTTACACATCGTTCAAGGAAGAACACTATGACAACACCCCGTAGCCAACAAATCTCTCTTTCCGATACACCGTTCTATCATGTGACCTCCCGTTGTGTCAGACGCGCATCTCTGTGCGGAAAAGACCCACTGACCCAGAAAAGCTATGAACATCGTAGAGAATGGATTGAAAACAGGTTACGTTTGCTCAGTTCATTATTTGCGATAGAGGTCTGTTCGTACGCTCTGATGTCAAACCATATACACGTTTTAACTAAGCTGACACCTGAGGAAAGCGCATCCTGGAGCACACAGGAGGTCATAGAACGCTGGTATTCCTTGTTCAAAGGTCCGTTATTGGTAAGAAGTTTTTATGACGGAGAATCATTGACTCAATCTCAGCTCTCTTCTGTCAATGACACTGTAGAAATATGGAGGAATCGGTTAACTTCACTCAGTTGGTTTATGAAGTGTCTGAACGAGCCTATTGCCAGACAGGCGAATAAAGAAGACAACTGCAAAGGCCATTTCTGGGAGGCACGCTTTCATTGTCAGCCGTTACTCAGTGATGAAGCCGTGGTAGTTTGCATGACTTATATCGATTTGAATCCAGTGCGGGCAGGTATTGCACAATCACCCGAAACGTCTGAGTACACCAGCATCAAGGAACGAATAAAGCCCCAGTTTGATTTATCTAAAGCGATAAAATCTTTTGTGAATCATGGCGGGTTCTCAGATTATTTACAGGGGAGCAATGCCATACCATTAAAGCCACTGGCAACCTTTGTCGGTGGATACTGCACTGAGAATCACTCCGGTTCCGGCATTCACTTTGACTACAAAGACTATCTGGAACTCGTGGATTTCACAGGGCGTGCAATAAGGGATGACAAAGTAGGTCATATTGACGAAAAGCTTCCGCCTATTCTGCAGCGTCTGAATATAGACGATAAGGACTGGTTTGCCGATTGCCAGAACTTTGAAGCTCGGTACTATCGCAGATTTGCTAAAAGGCGGATTAAGAAAGCGGTAGCTTAATCCAACCCCACCCGTAGTACTAGGCGAAAATTTTAGCAATCTACGGATTGCTGCGTCTAAAATTCATTGAATTTTTCCAGTTTTCAGAATTTCTCGTACTAAAGCACTCCAGATAGGTATTTTTCAATTTATCCGATCTAAAACTTGTTCATCTTTGTCCTTCTACAAATCCCCGCTAAACGACAAATAGTGCCTGTCCTAATCCATCAGTTGGCTGAATTATTGCAACAATAGTCTACAAGCTATTGTCAAATAGTTGTCTTGGCAATCGTTACTTATGCTAATACAATTTATATGCATATGCAGTCGATTATCAAAAAATCTTTATTCTGCGAATTCAATTAAACGAGGAAAAAATGTCTTTTACATTAGCAACTGCGGAAAATACTGATCAATTGACTGCGGTAAATACTGATCAACTGGATCTAGTGGATGCCGTGGCAAAGCGGTCACTGAAACAACGTATTGATGACCTGGGTGTAACGGATTCGGGCGCATACAATTTTTATTTTGCTCGTATCGATCGGAACAAATTGACGTCAGATACCGAAATTCGGCTCCGGGATTTAATTCTGAAGAGTGTAGATAATATTAGAAGTATTCACGACCTCGGAGCGGGAATTGGCTCGTTAGCAATGTCTTTCGCTTCCGTAGGAATTAAGGCAGTAGCTATTGAGCGTGAGGAACGTCGTTTCAAAGCCATGCAGGCTATACATGCAGCCATCGCAAAAGAATATCCAGAAGTTGCAGAGAAATTTAAGTTACTTTTTGCTCCCTTTCCTTCGGAAAGTGTTAAGGCGAATATAGATTCTATGACAATTGCGATTGCAACAAACTTTATAGCAACCATCACACCTGCGCAACAGTTGGAGATAATCCAATCTATGGCCGATTATTCTACTGCTTTTATTGATGTACAACGTTTTTGTGAGAAACGCTGTACCCACGAAGAGTATCAAGATTTAATCAATACGTTTCTCGAAAACGGTTTCACAAATGCAGAGGAAGTACTCGACCTTGGCAATGGTGGTATCTACTATCGCTTGGATAAGTAGTTTAATCACGTAAACTAATTATTAGGACTGGGGAAATCCGGGGACAGTTTACTTGGTCCCGGTTTCCCTTTCTTCAGCGCCTTACCCGTCAGTACCCCAATGCGTCGATAAACACCTCCTCCCCCAACGGTCAGCATGGCTGGGCTAAATCCCTTTCCTGGGCGCTGGCCGATCTTGGCCTTGCGCTTGTTTTCCTTATGCTTGTGGCAGTGCTGTGGTTTATCTGCAACAGCTGCTTGAGCAACTTCGGTTCGGTGACTGGCGCGATAATCTCTGGATTTGGCTGATGTTGGGTTCTACACTGCTGCCCACGGCCGTGCATTTTTTAATCGCGCTATTTGCGGTTAATCTCGTATTCTCGAACACTCGCAGAGAGAACGCCGTAAGCTCTTTTGAGGCAGCGCGTGCCAAGTGCATTTACCTGCAAAACAATGATAAAGACGATGTTGCCGCAGCAGCAGCTGGCGTTGATTTGGATGATCGTTTTTATGCATTTGCTCACATCGTGTTGGCAGAGCTTGTTATTTGGGGTCTCTGGTTATTGGTTGTCGGCACGCTGGCTTATGCCTTGTTTACCCAATTGCCGGACTGGGTGCAGTGGCTATTGGCATGGTTGGGTGGGCCGCCCCTGCAAAATGAGGTGTTTGACAATATCGGTTGAGTGGGGGCAATACGGATTACGTTAGAACCCGGTAGCAGAGGAATCAGGAAACCCACAAACTTAGCAGTCGAGATTTGCGTGGGCGTCTCTTAATTCTATTGCCCAGGCCCACGGGGGTGACATCAAGCTCGATAGTAAGATCGGTGCAGGCTGTAGATTTACAAGTTACACTGGATAGCGGCCTGGCATAGTTACTTAGGTTCATTGAGTCGGGCAGGGCAGTACACTAGAAGGCTTATAATTTAGACGATTCTTGGTTTTTCTATTGCTGCTGATTCCATTGCCTGGCGATAATTTTTGCGGCAATAGAAATTCCATGCCCATTCCAGTGTGTATCATCTCGCCAATAGGTAAATTTTCTCTCCCGAAGTAAGTGGTCCGACTCTTTGATGAGTGGCGCAGTTAAGTCTGATACCTGAATGTTGTACTTTTCTCCAATTCTTTGCACGAGTTCCCACTGTTTGTGTGGCAATGGGCTAACTTCACCCGAATTAGAGCCAGCGATATGTTTGAAGTAAACACGATACTTGGTCGGGATAAAATAGATATGAGCGATTTTGTTTTTTATAGATTTTATAGTTTTTTCAATATCCGGGTTATCGAGTAAAAAATCTCTTTCAGTAATAGAAATATAGTTCTTGTAGAATGATACGGACATACCATCAACGATTCTAATATCAACCAGTTCCTCCATATCTTCCTTTTTAAGTGAATATCTTGATATATGTGAATACATAAAACGATAAATATCGGTTTTATTAAATTGCTTATAGTAATGCCTCAATTTATCCACATAAATATTTCTTAACGTGGAAGCTTCGGACGAAGCATCTGAATCTATTGGTTCATATAATGGAAAATCATTACCTTCAAATAAGAACAGAATAACTTTATATCCTTCTTTGAATACATCCTCAAAAATTTCTATATTATTGATATAATCTATAATTTCACCTGGATAGGCCAGATTATAACTATCAATATTATATTTTATGAGTAACTGTTGAGTAATTATTTCATCCTGTGTCGTTCCACTTCCGGCAACAAAAGAATCCCCAACTAATAAATATTTTTGCCCATGATAGTCCGTAGAATTTCTGAATCCTATAGAGTCAGTGCGAAAAATTACATTCCTTGTTTCAGGTGCTACATCTTCATATACTGCCAAAGCCTTTAAATCACCATGTGGCATTTTCATCTCAAAGTGAATATTTTTTTCATATCTACCGCGTTTCAGATTATTGTCAAAATAACTGAACATTTCATGGGGACGGTAATATATTGATTTATTGATTTCGGAAATTTTCAAAAACAGGCTGAAAAGAAGTGTTGATAAGGCAAGAGAGACACTGACCAAGAGAGCATTGCTCCCGCCTATATTTTGAAAAAAAATAGCAAATACTATAAAAATAGCAACGAATACCTTAAGCGGCAAAGCATAGAATAATAGGATGTGGCCAGTTATCAATAACGAGGCTGTCAGTATTATTAGTTTTTTTGTTCCATTTTTCATGATTTACCGTGTGTCTACTTATATCCTTCAAAAGGAGATAATGTCGTTGAATGATCAAGTGATAACCAAGGTTGGCCCCATATGTAAGTGGTATTTAAGCGGGCTTATATCACCAGTTCTGGCGTTTCTGTTGAAGTTTTTAGTGGTTTGTTGTCAAGGAACCTCACCCGTGCAATGGCAAAACTATCAAACACGCCATGAGGCCCAGCAGGACGTACTGAATTATATATCGATGTTTTACAATAGCTGTAGATTACATTCAAGTCTGGGCTACAGCAGTCCCAATGATTTTGAGTGTGAAGGGTTGGGCTTGAGAAAAGTAGCTTAACTGGGGTGTACTAAAAAGCTTGACCAGGTCAAAATGCAGAATTAGTCTGCAGACTGTATGGAGTCTTTCGAAACAAGCTAAATACGTGGACCCAGCCAGCTTAATAGATCCACCATCTCAGTGTACCCGCTCTCTTTGGCATGCTCTAGCGCAGTCAAGCCGTCGTCGTCACCAATAGACCTGTCGGCGTCAGCATTTACCAGTAGTTTGACAATTGCTTGGTGGGTTGGACCACCATCGCCAAGAATGACGGCCTCAAGGAGTGCAGTCCAACCAAGAAAATTAACATGATTGATATCGGTTTCAGTTGTCAGCAGATACTTCACTACATCGACATGACCGTGATGAGCCGCTGGTATTAACGCCGTGCCGCCATAGCGATTAACGCTGGACAGGTCTGCATTGGCGGCAACCGTCAGTTTCAGGATCTCTAGTTTTCCCTCGGCCCCGGCATAAAGATAAGGACTGTCATGCTGATTATCCATCGCATTGACGTCGGCTCCCTGCTCAATCAACAAGCGTGCTGCGTCAGTGGCATCATTGTAGGTAGCGATCAATAACGCCGTACGGTCCCTATGATCGCGTGTATCAACCGAGCTGCCTTGTAGCAAACCCCGGGAGAGTATAGCAGTATTGTTAGTGGCAGCTGCTGTAAGAAATCTCTCTGGTGTCACCAGAGCCACAGGCGTATGGTTGCTGGCGCACAATTGCGGTGGAACAACACGCATCGCGCTAGCACTGTAAACAAGTGCCGAAATGCCTGCCCAATGAGCAGCGGCTTCACACATTGGACAGGGTCTTGATGAAGAGTACAAGGTCGCACCGGACAGATCACGATTGCGTTCACGGCGTGCAGCATCGCGAATAGCCGCCATTTCAGCATGGCCGGTTGGATCTTCATCAATGACGACACGACTCCATGATTGACCAATAATCCGCAGTCCACGGACGACCACTGCCCCATAGGCTTGATCCCCGTATTTCGTGGCGAGTTGTCGCATGTCGAATGCGCGTTTTATGAATGATTTGTCCGTGCGTATATCAGGTTGAATGATCACGGATTTATCATCGGTTGCCAGGGCCAGCGAAGCTTGAGTTAGTGTAAAAGCTGCACTCCCTGATGCGAGTAGGCTGAGTGCGCGTCGTCTGGATTTGAACAGTGTGTCACCAAGTAGTCGAGGCATTGGCTTATCCTCCTAAGTGAGATGCATTATATTATAGAAACCAGCAAATTGACCATTCAGGCCAATGCAGAATACGCTAAATTCTGTCAGTCCTTATTTACCGAAGCATTAGCCTCGCAGGATATCAATCTGATTCCAAAGTCCACGATGTTTTCAATGCCCAGTGAACACCGTTGATTTAAGGAACTAATCGAGAGGATCGTTGGCAGAAAGATAGGTTACATGCAGGGAGTAAGCCATAAGAAAGTCTGTTGTTAATGTAGATAATTATCATTTCTTACCAATCCTTAGTTGCTGATCCCGCGAGATATTCAAGGTGTGTCAGCCCTGATCTAGATTTTTCACCTCGTCTAATCGCCCATAGAAAAACTTCAACTCCATGGTTACCGAGTACATTAATTACTGTCGGGATGTCAGGCGGTCCGGGAAGAACCTGCCTATCCAGATCGGTAAACATTTCGGTTAAACCCAGCAAGGACAAAACCCAGCAAACCCAGCAAACCCAGCAAACCCAGCAAGGACAGGCATTCAAATGCATATGCTAAAAATATAAAATTATTCAATAAAAACAAATGCTTAATGATTTTGTTACGGGATTTTATTCAATCTCGTGAAGTGTTTGTCCCTGTTCCTAAGAGACAAGAAGAGGAATGAGTAATAATTTGGAAATCATCAGCTGAGAAAAAAATTTTCATTCGCCGGTTTCCGTGCCGCGTTACATGATGCCGGTATTCCGGTACAACCAGTCGTGGCATCCTTACCCTGGTTTGCTCCTTAAATACAATTATCGTATTTTCAGGCAGTGTAAACCTTTATCTTGAATTAAGTAAACTGTCCCCGGAATTCCAGCTTGATAGCCGGCTACGATTCACGTAAAAGCACATGAAAACATTGCACTGGTCAAGTTTTTTGGAAGCAATTTAAGCCGCTGTTTTCAATAACGCCGCTTTCTGTGCTGGCGTAATATAACCAATTACAGAGTGCAGCCGCTTGTAGTTACAAGTTGAGTCTAAGCACGCACCTCACCCAATCGAATGAATTTTTTTTAATAAGCCAATCAAGTATTTGTTTTTAATGAAATATTCAATGTTCAAAACATAGACTTCTGAGTGCCTGTCCCCAAAACTTCCCCTGTATTAGCTACTACTTTTTGTCAATATACAATCTCTTCACTCACCTTATACTGTCTGTTACGTTTGTTTTTACAACGGCTTGCGTTGTTCTATATTCTGTGATCTTGGTCACACTAAAAATGTAGCCACAAATTCCAGCAGCAAAGGCAATCTTGGGAGGTGAAAATGTCAAAGGTTTATCTGCTTGTTTTATTTTTATTCGTACTTGTGCTAAATGCAAGCTGCGGTTCATCGGGTAGCAGCGATGATGACTCTGACACACCGCCTGTTAGTGATGATGGTAGTAACGGTGACGACACTGGTGGAGGTGGTGACAGCGGTGGCGATGGATCGGACCCCGGTGGTGATACCGGATCAGGTGATGAAAACCCGACCGAGCGTAATATCCGGCAAGTTGGATACGTAGCTGTTATTGAAGATATCAAAGCAGCTGCTTCACTGGATTCAGGGGTAACCGCGACAGCGCGATTTTTGGAATATACAAAGCCGTTTACCACGGTACTTGCTGAGGTTGATGATCCGTTTGCGTCTGCGGTGGATACGTGTAAAGTGAGCGCTAACAACAATGAAAATGGTCCGGTAGTGACCATACCGAAACCAGAAGAGCAGATTGAGGAAAGAAACATCGGAGCGGGGACTCCTCTGTCGATTACCAGTGATGGTAATGACTACTTGGATATAGTTAAAATCGGAGTTAGTGATGATTTAGTACTTTACGGATCTCGTACAGCATCGGGTAACATGGAGCCAAATCTGAAACTGAACATCCCGGGAGATGAATTCCCTGCTTTCAGTGGTATCGCGATTGGTGATGTAGGCGGCTTCAAGTTTGATTCACCGGGGCAGGGATCAACCATCCGCTTCAACACGCAGTTTCAGTGGCAGCCTGCAAGTGATCCTGATGATCTGGTGTTTATCGACGCATCAAGCTTAAACCAGTCAGTTAGCTGTATAACCAGGGATACAGGTAGTTTTACCTTCCCGGAAGAAACCCAGAATGAAATGGGAACCGGGTTTTTCGGCAATAAACTCACCGGGGGACGGCTGGATTATCAGGTTCTGTACAGTGGGGAATCCATGCTGATTGTGTATGCTCACTCGATAAGCCGATAATGGTTTGGGTAATATTCAGGGCAGTCGCTCAATAATCGCCAAAGGTCTGGGGCGCTACAATCAATGTGGAAGTGCGCCACGCTGACCTATACCACCTTATCGGTCCCCATCATGATACGCTTCAGATTATCAATATCCCTGGGTTGTTAAAACAATAACAATTCTGCAAACGACCGCTCTGGCAGTATCCCTGGAATTTATTGTATATCGGTAGCCTGATATTCGCGTCCCGTTAACTAAGGTCCCAAAAAAGTGTTAACCCTGCAGGGTTATATACGAATTGCTACGTGTGGTGCAGTATTTTATTTAGCAATTTCGCAAATAATCGCGCTGGAGCATGCAAATGAAACAACTGTTTAAAGTGACTGCTGCCACATTTGTGGCGGGTTTTATGGTTTCACAATGCTGGGCAGAAGAAGAAAAAATACTCAATATTTATAATTGGTATAATTATATTGGTGAAACAACTATTTCAGATTTTGAAAAAGAAACCGGTATTAAAGTCCGTTACGACACCTTTGATTCCGCAGAGATTCTCGAAGCCAAACTGGTTGCGGGTAATAGTGGATATGATGTCGTTGTTCCCTCTTCAGGACAAATTGAACGCTACAAGGAAAGCAATGTATTCCTCCCACTGGATAAGTCAAAATTAGCCAATCTTAAAAACCTCGACTCAGCAATAATGCAACGTCTGGCCACACAAGATCCAGAAAACCGGCATGCCCTGCCCTGGGCCTGGGGAACGGTTGGCATTGGTTATAATGTAGAAAAAGTTAATGCGGTACTTAAGAATCCGCCAACCGATAGTTGGGACTTAATTTTTAAGGAAGAATATGCCTCCAAAATAGCGGGTTGTGGTATTGGCTTTCTGGACTCACCCAGTGAAGTATTCCCGGTTGCTTTGAATTATCTGGGCCTTGATCCCAATAGCACCGATAAGGGCGAGATAAAAAAAGCCACTGAGTTACTCAAAGCTACGCGTCCGTTTATCAAGTATTTCAATTCGAGTCAATTGTTGGATGATATGGTTACTGGTGAAGTCTGTGTTGTACTTGATTACAACGGTGATGTTTCCATTGGAATGGTAAGGGCAGAGGAAGCCGGTCAAGATATTCAGCTTGCCTACTCAATACCAAAAGAAGGCACTATCATCTGGTTTGATACCATGGCAATCCCATCTGATGCCCCTCATTCTGCAAATGCGCATCTGTTTCTTGACTATATGCTGCGTCCTGAGTCGGCGGCGGGAATCACTAATACTGTTTTTTTTGCCAGCCCAAATACGGCAGCTATTGATTTGATTAACCCTGAGATTCTTGCTGATCCAGGCATTTACCCACCGGATGATGTCAAACAAAAATTATTTGGCTTGAAAGTGTTGCCGCAGAAAATTGAACGGCTTTATACGCGTGCCTGGACATCCATTAAAACAGGAATATAGTTTTATTCAATGGTAGAAGCTCATTCTGAGATAGAGGATTTTTTATAATGCAAGAGACCTTTCAGCCCTGGAACGATGATGAGCAAAAACCTTATCTCTGTATAAAGAATGTGAGTAAAAAATTTGCTGACTTTACTGCTGTGGATAATGTGTCGCTGGATATCTTCAAGAATGAGCTTTTCTGTCTGCTGGGTGGGTCCGGCTGTGGTAAGAGCACGCTGTTAAGAATGCTGGCAGGATTTGAAAGTCCGACGTCAGGTCAGATATTGATCGATGGTGTAGACATGGTCGATACACCACCCTATGACAGACCTGTAAATATGATGTTCCAGTCTTACGGTCTCTTTCCGCATATGAACGTTGCAAAAAATATCGCCTATGGACTCAGGCAGGAAAAGCTACCCAGATCCGAAATAAAGAACCGGGTTGAGAGTATTCTGGAATTGGTCAAACTTAGCGACTTTTCAAGCCGAAAACCCCACCAATTGTCTGGAGGGCAACAGCAGCGCGTTGCCCTTGCCCGGTCTTTGGTGAAACAACCAAAGCTTTTGTTACTTGACGAACCACTAGGTGCGCTGGATAAGAAATTACGCGAGGAAACACAATTTGAATTGATGAATATCCAGGATAAATTGGGTATCACATTCGTCGTTGTGACGCACGATCAGGAAGAGGCAATGACGCTTTCCACGCGAATTAGTGTCATGGAGGCCGGGGAAATCATGCAGGTAGGCACGCCAAATGAAATATATGAGCATCCTAATTCACGCCATGTAGCAAGCTTTATTGGCGCGGCTAATATATTTGAAGGCCGGGTAGTGGTTGATGAAGTTGATCATGTCCGTATTAAATCACGCGAAGCAGGTTGTGTTCTGCATATCAATCATGGCATAAGCTGCGTAGCAAATGCAAGAGTGGCGGTCGCTATTCGACCTGAAAAAATAAAACTTTCACGCTGTAATCCTGAAGTTGAGAACAACTGTGCTGAGGGCGTGATTGAAGAGGTCGCCTATATGGGGAACGTATCGGTTTATCGAATAAAATTGAAAAGCGGCAAACTCATATCTGTCACTATGCCTAACCTTGATCGTGATACGGATCAATTTATCTGGGATGAGAATGTATTTCTTTCCTGGAAGACCAATAGCGGCGTTGTGCTTCATGCATAAAGCAAATGAAATAATGAATGTTTACCACCTGATGGAGAATGCAAAATAGTGTCTGATTCGATTTTCAGCAGAATCTCCAGACTCACTACCAGGCTCCTTGGGCAGTTAGGCCAGAGGGGTGTAATCGGTATTCCCTATCTCTGGTTACTGATCTTTTTTTTAATACCTTTTTTATTCGTACTAAAAATATCTTTGGCTGAAACTCTATTGGCACGACCGCCTTATTCAAACCTGATCGAATGGGGTGAAGATGCATCGGTCTCAATCAATCTGTATTTTGACAACTTTCTGTTTCTGCTTGAAGATCGCCTCTATATAAGCGCTTATCTCAATTCAATGAAAATAGCACTGTTTTCAACCGTGTTGTGCCTATTCATTGGTTATCCCATGGCTTATGCGATTGTATCCGCACCAAGTTCCTATCGTCAGGTTTTATTGATGATGGTCATACTGCCGTTTTGGACTTCTTTTTTACTCAGGGTCTATGCCTGGATGGGAATTTTGCGAAACACCGGCCTGATTAACAATATTCTGATGAGTCTAGGAATAATTGACGAGCCCATTGTCATGATGCGAACCGATTTTGCGGTTTATTTGGGCATAGTTTATTCCTATTTGCCCTTTATGGTGTTGCCACTTTATACAACATTAGAAAAGCTGGATAAAACCCTACTCGAAGTTGCCAGTGATCTGGGTTCGAAACCATGGTCTGCGTTTCGTAATATTACACTGCCACTGTCCATGCCTGGCATAATTGCCGGATCTCTGCTGGTATTTATCCCCGCTGTTGGGGAATTTGTAATTCCCGCGCTTCTCGGTGGCCCGGATACATTGATGATAGGAAGCGTGTTATGGAACGAATTTTTCAGTAATCGAGACTGGCCTGTTGCCTCCGCAGTAGCGGTCGTAATGCTGCTGATTCTCGTCGTGCCAATCATGTTATTCAGAAATGCACAAGGCAGGGAAATGGAGAGCACAAAATGAAGCCTGCACGATCCATCAAGTTATTTACCTGGCTGGGCTTGTGTTATGGGTTTCTATACATCCCAATATTTTCTCTCATCCTGTATTCATTTAACAAATCCCAACTGGTTACTGTGTGGGGTGGATTCTCCACCAGATGGTATGGCGAGTTATTTAGAAGTGACGTAATTATTGATGCTGCGCTGTTGAGTCTTAGAATTGCAGTGATTTCATCGACCATTGCCGTAATTCTAGGCACTATTGCTGCCTACGCACTTGCCAGAATAAATCGATTTTCAGGTCGTTTGCTTTTCTCTGGCATGATTACGGCGCCTCTGGTGATGCCAAGCATTATCACGGGTTTATCTTTGTTATTGTTATTTGTATCACTGGAGCGATTGATAGGCTGGCCTGCAACAAGAGGCGTCACTACCATCACGATTGCACATATTACTTTTTCTATGGCGTATGTTGCGGTCATTGTTCAGTCTCGTTTAGTCGGTATGGACTTATCCATTGAAGAAGCCGCGATGGACTTAGGTGCAAAACCACTGAAGGTATTTTTCACCATTACCCTGCCTATCATCTCACCGGCACTGATTGCCGGCTGGTTAATGTCATTCACGCTTTCAATAGATGATCTGGTCATATCAAGTTTTGTTTCAGGCCCGGGTTCGAGCACTCTGCCCATGGTGATATTTTCCAAGGTCAGACTGGGTGTCGCGCCAGACGTAAATGCTTTGGCAACGATCGTTATCGCTATTGTATTTATTGGTGTGAGCCTGGCCGCAGTAGTACTTAACAGACAGGCGAATCGAAGGCAAAAAGACAGACAAATGGCAATCGCCTCAAACAAATAGCTTATTTGATATTTTACAACGGAGAAATTCAGTGTCAGAGCAAGATAATTTGACAATGAACACAGCTGATAGTGCCGGTTTTTATATGCCCGGTGAATGGCAGTTACACAGTCGTTGCTGGATGGTTTGGCCGATGCAACACGATCAATGGGAAGACTATGAAGCGGTAGAATGTAACTACGCAGCTGTGGCCCATGCCATCCATTGTTTTGAACCAGTGACAATGGTGGCCGATCCGCTAAACGCCACTAGAGCACGAGAATTGTGTGGTGAAGGTATCGACATTCTGGAGTTGCCAAATGATGACTCATGGGCCAGGGATATTGCTCCAAGTTTCCTGAAACACAAGAAGACAGGCAGGCTGGCGGGAGTCGACTGGCGCTTTAACTGCTGGGGAGGGCATTATCCGCAATATCATGAAGACGCTCAAATCGCTGGACGGATTCTTGATCATCTCAATCTGCCTGTTTATCGATCCAGCCTCACACTGGAAGGCGGGGCTATACATGTTGATGGAGAGGGGACCATTGTTACCAGTGAATCGTGTGCCTTAAATACGAATCGTAACTTCGGGCTGGATAAGGCGGCTGTTGAGAAAGAACTGCAACGGGCAACGGGTGCTACTAAAACCATATGGGTGCCAGGGGATCTGGGTGGCGAAACATCGGATATGACGGATGGCCATATCGACGGCATCATGTGTTTCATAAAGCCCGGGGTCGTATTATTTGAGCGTGATGCTTCCAATGAGGCGGTTTCCGCCAGGCTGGATAAAGAAAACAGGCGTGCTCTGGAGCTGGCGACCGACGCCCGGGGACGAAAGCTGGAGATAGTGGATCTTGTGGTCGATCATAGTGGCATTGGTGGTGAGAAAGAATTATTTTGCAGCAGTTACGCAAATTTCTATATTGCCAATGGTGGGATAATAATGCCAAGTTACGGAACTTCTGAGGACAATGAAGTACGTGATTTACTGAAAATACTCTTTCCGGATAGGGAGGTTGTTATGGTTAATATAGATGCTATCGCACCGGGTGGTGGGGGCATACATTGTATTACACAGCAGCAACCGGACTGATTACACCATGATGAGAAGCATGATTATTAACCAGCAGATATTGCTCTTTTGTGGTTTGGTTTTTCTGCCTGTTTTAAATATCCAGGGGCAAGACCTGACCTTGATCAATGCGAGAATCTACACCGTTAATACGAAACAACCCTGGGCTGAAGCGCTGATTATTAAGGATGGGGTTATTGACTTTGTTGGCACTAACAAAAAAGCCATTGAATACAGTCGTGACGATGAGAATGTAGTTGACCTTGATGGAAAACTGGTGCTGCCCGGTTTTCATGATATACATATGCATCCACTGGAAGCATATGCACCGCCAGAGAGCATCTGTATTTTGGAAGGTGGGCAGTCTGTTAAAAAACACCTTGACAGGATTAAGAGCTGCAGGGAAGAACAACGTGACTCGGAATGGTTTATTGGCTGGGGCCATTATATTGATGACATCATTCACTCAGCTGTTCCTCCCAGAGAATTGCTGGATAAATTGTTTGCCGATAAACCAGCAGTTATTTTTGAGTTGACTTCACACTCTAACTGGGTAAATACCGCAGCTTTAGCGAGAATCGGCTGGGACAAAAATACTCCCAATCCTCCGGGCGGGGTGATTGTAAAAGACAAAATAACAGCTGAGCCAAACGGCATAGTATTTGATGTCGCGGGTGACATGATCAATGAAATTATCTATGCGCCAAATGATGAACTATTAAGCCAGACCTATGCTGGATTGCTGAAAGCTATGCAGGAGTTGTCTGCTTTTGGCATCACGTCAGTCGCCGATGCCAGAGTCTATTGGACACGAAAACATCACGAAGTCTGGATGAAGGCTGAGAGAGAAGGGACGCTGAAAACACGCACCGTACTTGCTTTATGGGCATATCCTCAATTATCAGATGCTCAAATTGAGCATCTGAAATCTCTGTACCTTAATCAGCCGACCAGTTTATTGCGCATAACGGAGGTTAAGACCTATGTCGATGGACTGATCGGAAATACAACAGCCGCGTTAAAAAAGCCTTATGAAATGGACTTTCACATTACTCCTGAGAATCAGGGGCTGAACTACTTTTCTCAGGAACGGTTGACAAAATTCATATCCGAACTTGAAAAAACGGGGTTCAATTTTAATATCCATGCCATTGGTGACCGGGGTGTGCATGAGGCTCTTAATGCGATTGAATCTGCAGCCAGAATTAACGCTGAGAATAGTGAAATAAAGGATAAACGGCATCGGATTACCCATGTTGAGTTAATTGATGATCTGGATTTACCGAGATTTAAGGAGCTGGGAATTACAGCTGATTTCCAGTTTGCCGGTGAATGGACACATCCTGCAGAATACAATAGTTACACCCGTTATTTTATTAAAGGCAGAATAAAAAATGCCAATCGTGTGCGCAGTGTCTATGATTCCAGGGCCAGGGTAACGTTAAGCAGTGATTTTGATGTCAGTTCGATGAACCCGTTGGTGGGTATACAAAATGCACTGACCCGAGGTGATCAGAGTCTGCCAAACCTTGGGGCTGCAATCAAGGCGTATACATTGAACGGGGCATATGCGCTTGCTCACGATGATCGTACGGGTTCCATTGAAACCGGGAAAGTTGCTGATTTGATTGTATTGGACAAAAACATATTTGATATTCCAGCCAGTAAAATCAGTTCAACAAAAGTTATCTTGACCTTGCTGGGAGGCAAGCAGATGTATCGTGATAAAAACTGGAGATGAATCGGCGTCGCTGAATCGAGCTTCGCCAGAAAGCTAAACAAATCTATTTTAGGAAACCAGATAAAATGACCAGTAGACCCAACGCCTGGGAAATGGACCGGGCTCATGTATTGCACCCTTATGCAGATTTTTCCACGTTTGCAGCACAAGGCAGTCAGGTGATAGAAAAAGCCAATGGGCTGCATGTAACTGACTCCAGCGGACAGACCTTTCTGGATGGGATTGCAGGACTATGGTGTGTAAATATTGGGCATGGACGTAAGGAAATGGCTGACGCCATTGCCGGGCAAGTTCTCAAAATGCAATACTACAACCCATTCGGGCACTCCACAAATGTGCCGGCAGCAGAGCTTGCGTATAAACTTGCCAAACTTGCACCGGGTGATCTTAATCATGTCTATTACACTTGCGGCGGCTCAACGGCAAATGACGCTGCCATTCGTCTGGTACACTACTATTTTTCCATGCTGGGTCTGCACAAAAAGAAAAAAATCATATCCCGCCTTGATGGGTATCACGGTGGAACATACGTTGCGGCCAGTTTAACTGGAATTCAAGGAACTAAATTTGGATTTGACAATATCGGTGAAGATTTCATCCATCATGTATCTGCCGCAGATTGCTACAACAAACCGGATGGCCTGAGTGATGACGACTATTGTAACTTTCTCATTGCGGAATTTGAGAATCGAATATTGCAGCTTGGTCCAGATAATGTAGCAGCATTTATTGCTGAACCCATTATGGGGGCAGGGGGGGTGTTGGTTGCTCCGGACAACTATCATAAACGCATGTTTGATGTCTGTAAACGATATGGAATGCTCTACATTGCAGATGAAGTGGTAACTGCATTTGGTCGTCTGGGAGAATGGTTTGCGTCGCAGTCTTTGTATGGTTATACACCAGATATTCTGGTTTGCGCGAAAGGTATAACTTCAGGATATATACCACTGGGTGCTACATTAATCACATCTGAAATCTATGACGTGATCAGCCACCCACAATGCGAGGGAGGTGTATTTTCTATGGGCCTGACCTATTTTGGCCATCCAGTGGCTTGTACTGCTGCACTTACCAATATAGAAATCATGGAACGCGAAAATTTACTCTCCAATTCGCAAGATGTTGGCCAATACCTACAGGGTTCTGCAAAATCTCTGCTGAAACTTGAAATCGTTGGTGACGTGCGTGGACGAGGATTGATGTTAGGTATTGATCTGGTCGAAGACAAAGAGACAAAACAGCCAATGACAGGAAATGCAGTACAGAGTATGTTCAAATCGTGTTTGCAACGTGGCGTTATTGTCCGTCCGGTTGGAAGCCGGATTATTATATCACCACCACTTATTCTATCTGTTGCCGACTGTGACATTATTATTAAGGCGTTGAGAGAATCCATAATCGAATTTATGTCAGATCGATGACACGTCTTAGATTCGGAGTAGTATTATGAAACAACTGAGAGTAGCAGCAACTCAGATGTCTTGCAGTTGGGATGCTGACGAAATGATTGAAAAAGGCGAAGCAATGGTCAGGCAGGCCGCCGATAAAGGTGCTCAGATCATCCTCTTACAGGAACTCTTCGAGACGCCTTATTTTTGTCTGGAAGAACATGCAGAACATCTAAAGTTAGCGAAACCACTCGAAGAGAATCGTGCAATCAAACATTTTAGATCTGTGGCAGCGGAACTGAATGTCGTCCTTCCCATCTCTTATTTCGAACGGTGCGGGCTGGCTACGTATAACTCTCTGGCTATTATCGATGCGGACGGAACTGTTCTCAGCAACTACAGAAAAACCCATATTCCACAGGCACCGGGTTATGAAGAAAAATATTATTTCACTCCGGGTGACACTGGATTTAGCGTCGTGCAAACGAAATTCGCAAAACTCGGTTGTGGCATATGCTGGGACCAGTGGTTTCCTGAGACCGCACGGTGTCTGACCCTGAAGGGCGCAGAACTCCTGATGTTTCCAACCGCCATAGGTAGCGAGCCTGGTAAAACGAACCTGGATACTCGTGGTCACTGGCAACGTACATTACAAGGACATGCGGCAGCCAATATTATTCCGCTGTTGGTTTCAAACAGAGTCGGTGTAGAATCATCAGGATCCACCACAATAACGTTTTATGGATCGTCTATTATTGCTGATCATACCGGGGATATTGTGGCAGAGGCAAATCGCACGGAAGAAACCGTAATCTTGGCAACATTTGATATGAATCTTGTTGAACAATACAGAAGAACATGGGGAGTATTCCGTGACAGACGGCCCCGGATGTATGGTGTCATTAATACAATAGATGGACAAACGGTTCCTGTCCGTAATTAAGCTTATTCTCAATAAGTGCCATCAACGAAACCGAAAACTACAGTGCCCCCAAAAGATATGATCATAGAGGCTGTTATGCACACTATTAACAATTCAGAGGGGGACAGAAATGTGGATAACGTAGATATTGGTTTTGTGTTGCCGGAAAATTTACATGAATATTTCTCGAAACAGCACAAATTATGTGCCAACGTAGACGAAGCTGTTATAGAAACTAAGTGCACGAACACTTGCAGGAATTAACGATTTACTTCATATTGTTAAAACACAGGTGTTGGAGACCCAGGAAGCATGAACCATGACGAGAACAACAATGCTCAAATGGTAGGGGCTGCGCACTCAATAGACTGCATCGGGACTGATAAATTTGCCCAGTCCATAGCCAGGCTATGTCTACAAGCCCACACATTCGGCAGCGTCTATATTTCAGTGTTTTTCCGTGATCATCAACCTTGTGAATTATTCAGTAATCTTAGTCAATCTGATACCACCAATACAATCGCACCCTACCTTAAATATGCTTATATACTTGATCCGTTTTACGATCTCTTTAAAGATAATATAGGCGATAGAGTTGTTTTTCTAAACGAGTGCGCACCGGACGATTTCCAGGCAACTGATTATTATCGTCTGTTTTACCGGGAAACCGGACTTCTCGACGAGTGTTGCATCTTTGTCAGTTATGGTGCTTCGGCAAGCATTGTGATATCGCTGGGAAATAGGAGTATTCACTTTGAGAACTCGATGAAAGTAAAAGCATCGCTTGAGTCACTTTTACCTGTCATTGTCTCTCTTTGTCGCAGACACTGGCCAAAACTTGATCCGACTTCGTTGGTGGGCAGGGGAAGACTCAGTCACCAACTGGAACTATTGTTCGAATTATTTGGTTCATCAAGGCTCAGTGCCCGCGAAGCTGAAATTGCCCGCCTGATACTCAAGGGTCATTCCAGTAAGTCAATCGCGCGGGTTTTTCATAACAGTCACGAAACTGTGAAAGTGCATCGAAAAAGAATCTATACGAAGTTAAATATTACCTCTCAGGGAGAGCTGTTCTCCATTTTTCTTGAGGCGCTGACAAAAACTCCGCATAACTCAACTCAGGATCCTCTGGTATTTATTGACGAAAATCGATTTGAAGAAAAGCCAATTATCTAAAGCTCAATATCAATCTACAAATCCAGCTTTTTCTAAAATCACTCGCAGCAATACATTTGCCCCAGCTGTAATCCATTCGGGCTTGGCATCTTCAGCTTCATTATGACTGATGCCGTCAATACAGGGCACAAAGATCATGGAGGTGGGTGCGACCCGTGATATGTAGCAGGCGTCGTGCCCGGCACCAGAGACAATATCACGATTACTGAAGCCACAATCCCGGGTGGCATTTCGAACAGCAGAAACACAGCCTTCATCAAAGTGAATAGGGTCGTAACAAAAAATACGATCAAGGTCTATCTTCAGCCCTCTTTCTTTTGCGATCTGTTCAATCTCTAAACGCATAGTTTCTTCCATTTTATCGAGTGTTGGCAGATCGGGGTGGCGAATATCTATGCTCATGTTCACCCGTCCGGGAATAACATTTCGCGAGTTTGGGAATATCGACAATGTCCCTATTGTTGCAGACGCCAATGGTGTGTTGTTATGAGCAACCTGGTAGATAGTTTCTGCCATTCGCGCAGCCCCGGCCATAGCATCCTTGCGTTGCGCCATAGGTGTGGGTCCGGCGTGGGACTCGACACCCGAGATGGTCAAATCAAACCAACGCAAACCCTGAGCGTCGGTCACTATGCCAATGGTTTTTTTTTCCACTTCCAGAATGGGTCCCTGTTCTATATGTAGTTCAAAAAATGCATGGAATTTCCTACTCCCTACCTCTTCAGTACCCGCGTAAGCAATTCGCTCCAATTCCTCACCAATGGTCTTGCCGTCTGTATCGGTTCGTGAAAGTCCGTATTCCAGATCAAAAGCCCCGGCAAATACACCCGAAGCTACCATGGCCGGAGCGAAGCGCGAACCTTCCTCGTTAGTCCAAACCGCGACCTCTACCGGGTGTTTGGTCTTAAAACCCAGATCATTGAGTGAGCGAACAACTTCCAGACCGGCAAGCACGCCGTAGACACCATCAAATCGACCGCCGGTTGGCTGTGTATCCAGATGGCTTCCGATCACAACGGGCGGTAAATCTCCGTTATTGCCATCGCGGCGGACAAAGATACTCCCCATTTTGTCAATCTTGATTGAGCATCCGGCATCGCGACACCAGTGCACGAATAAGTTGCGGGCATCCCTGTCCAGATCAGTCAGGGCCAGGCGACAATTCCCACCTTTTTTTGTGGCTCCGACTTTAGCCATCTCCATCAAACTATTCCACAGACGTTCACCGTCTACACCAATGTGTTTTTCTTTTCTCATTTAATCGATCTCATCGCAGCAGTTATCAACACCAGATAATTCTATCCAACTGTATTTCCCCATCGTGAACAATACCACCAACGTGTTACCTGGATCTTAAATAAAGCTTAAGTTCGGGGCTGGAACTTTATAAAGTGTCAGAATTTGCAATAGTATGTGCAACACAGCGTATGGGAGCAGATATTACAATCGGATGTTTTTTAGCTTTTCGCGAATAAATATAACAGACAGGTTAGGTTTATAGGATTTATAACTCATGATGGCTTCAGATTTTGTCGAGACACAGGATCAAATAGATTGATATCCTTTGCATCGATTTTGAGCCAGACAGTCTGGCCTGCATCCATAGGGACAAAACCCGATGTCAGGGCTGTAATGTTTATATCATCTGTGCGAGTGAAAAGAATGGTTTCAGAGCCTGTTGGCTGGGCGTTTATTAGTTCTGTTTTAATACAATCGGCATCGATTTGTGCTTCAGGGATCACCTTTATGGCTTCGGGCCGGATGCTTGCGATAACGTTGCGTGGTGTGTTTTCGGGTAGGTCGCTTAGCGCCAGGCGGATAACGCCCAGGTCGATTTCCTGCTCAGTATCGTTACGCAAGATTTGGCTCTCGAAAAGATTTATTCTGGGGTCACCGATAAATTCTGCGACGAATAAATTGGTCGGGTGGTGATAAATTTCGAAGGGAGTGTCATGTTGCTGAACCTTGCCTTTGTTCATCACCACAATCTTATCTGATAAAGTCAGTGCCTCCACCTGGTCGTGAGTCACGTAAACGGTTGTCGCCTTTAGTTGTTGATGCAGGTGTTTTATTTCGCTGCGCATGTCGGTGCGTAACATCGCATCAAGGTTTGAGAGGGGTTCGTCCATCAGTAGGATTGATGAGCGCATGGCGACAAGTCTGGCAACCGCAACCCGCTGTTGTTGGCCACCTGAGAGCTCTGATGGATAACGGGCGCGGTAGCCCACAAGTTGGACCATTTCCAGTGCATTGACGAGGCGTTTTTCAATTTCATCGTTGCTGAGTTTCTGTTCTTTTAATGCAAGCGTGATGTTTTTCTCGACGGTCATGTGTGGCCATAAGGCGTAGCTTTGAAAAATCAAACCTACACCGCGTTTTTCCGGTGATACAATAATATTATTCTCACGAGAAAAAACCAGATTCTCACCCAGCCGAATTTCACCATTATCGGGTTCTTCAAGTCCGGCGATCAATCGCAGCAAAGTCGTTTTTCCACAACCTGACGACCCTAGGATCGTTACGAATGATCCTGGATCTATGCTTAAATTCAGCGGTGCTACCGCTAAGTCCTGGCCGTAACTCTTTTCGATAGCGACCAGTTTAATGGCTTGCATAAGACTGTTTCCTGATTATCCCGCCGATTCCTGTATCCAAAAGTCCCGCACCTTCGGACCTTCAAAAAACATAAAATCAGGATCGACAGTCCAGGCTTTCATCGAGTCCCAGGCATCGCCACCTGCAGGGAAGGGAACATCATCACGAGGGCTTTTTGAACCTGGCTCAAAGTAAGGTAGTAAGCCCAATAGAAGCTCGGCACTTTCACCTTCTTTATAGGGTTTTTCGAGTTTACTGTCAGCGTTCAAATCGGCGCTACCCAGGAGGTAAGCGGTAAACAATTTAGCTGCGTTCGGATGCGGTGCCTGACGCGCTATAGCCGTGTAGGTTGGGTAGATAATCTTCGCTGCAGGGGTGATTTCTTTAAAAAATTTATTAATCAAACCTTTCGAGAAATTATATCGGTAGTAAGTCATGGCGCCAAAAAATGCCGGTGGATTCTCTTGGCCTGGATTTCCAGAGGCTTTGGCGGCCTTAGATCCCGATTTTAAGATAACCAGGTCGTTATGTAAAATGCGATAGATAAATTCATATCCTGCATCGGGAACACCCTCGTGAAGCTCTATATCTTTACCTGTGTGGCTTTTGTAGGCTGCTGCTAATTCATCAGCGTGCTGTGCGAGCGTCGCAATACCCATATAGTTGGTGAGTGATTGCAACGGATCTTTCATAACCAACTTACCTTTCCACTTTGCCTCGGTGAGCTCCCACATATTATTAACCGGCGGCATATCAGGGTAAACTTCACCATTGTACATAAAGACTACTGCTTCCAGAACGCGGATCAATACGGGTTCACGGTTCTCCTTTGCAATACTGTCTCTGAACATGTCAGGTACAAAATTAACAATCCGGTTTTTTTTCCACAAGGCGTGAACGACCTGGCCTGAGCCAGGGGTGGTTATTATGTCAGCATTGAACAGGTTAGCACTTTGTTCTCGTATGGTTTTCTCGATCGTTTTAACTGAACCCAGATCGTAGGACGTTGCCGTGATACCTGGGTACTTGTCCATAAAACGCTTTGCAACCTTAGCCATTCGTGATGACGCGGAATAGATAACCACAGCACCCTCCTCAATGGCGTTTTTCTCTATCTGCGCCCAATCATGCTTGCCTGTATCATATGGCCCCAGTTGTGCAGCTTTTAACCAGGCATCCATTTCGGGTGGAGCCGTGGGTTTTTCACCCGCTTGTGCATAAGCACCCAGTATCAAGCCAAGGCAAGCACCCAGTGTTATCGATTTTAGTATTTTAGTCAGATACATTAACTTACCCTTCAGTTGAGTTTATTTTAAATGCGAAATCAGGTTTGGCGTAAACCCGATAGGCTGTCAGCAAAAAATCGGCGTACCAACAGATTAACAACGATAATTATTAATACAAGAATGAGTGTAACCGCACCTGCATGTTGGGTTTTGTCCTCGGCTTCATAGCCAAAGATCAGTCCCGTCATAACCATAGTCGATGGTGTCAGCAATAGAATGATTAATGACAGTTCGCGCATGGCCGTGATAAATGTAAGTAACATGCCGGCTACAATACCGCTGGTAGACATAGGTATAATGATTTTGAACATGCGTTTGAACCAGCCAATGCCTTGCACTTTTGCAGCTTCCTCCAATGACTTATCAATTTGCAACAGGGCCGAAATACCTGTTCTTGATGTGAATGGCAGATTTTTTACGGTGGTGATTAGCACCAGTAGTATAAAGGTTCCATAGAGTGCAGGTACGGGGCCATAACCTGTTGAAAATATTCCAAGATAGATGGCGCCTAATGCTATGGATGGGAAAATGTAAGGTGTGAAGGCTATGCCTTCCAGCGCTTTTGAAACAAAACTACCGCGTGTACGTACAATAGCATAACCGACCAATAAGCCAATAACACCATTTATTCCAGCGGCGGAAAACCCCAAGCGCAGGCTGTTCCAGAGCGCTGATAGTATTTGGCTGTTACGCATCACACCGGCTTCACCGTGTACAAAGTCATCGCCCGCTTCACCTATCCAGTAGTGCAACGTTAAATTACTCCAGCCGTATTCGCCGGGATTGATGAGCATGGATTCCCAGGCCAGTAAAATAATTGGCAAAAAAACGGTGCTGAGAATAAACAGCCCGATCAATATCGTTAGCGGAATGCGCCATCGACCCAGTTTTACCGGGCGCTGGCGAAAACCTTTGCCCGTTACAGTGACATAGGAACGCCTAACCCCAAGAACGCGACTGTTAATAGTGATAAAGAGGATTGCGATGGCGACCAGCACCAAAGCCAGAACGTATCCGTCTCCTGCATTACGCGCATTAAGTGAGGCATAAATTTGTGTTGAAAAAGTGAAAAATCGCACCGGAAGTCCTAATAAAGCGGGTGTGCCAAAAGTACCCAATATTCGGATGAAGGTAAGCACCACTGCAGAACCCAGGGCTGGTAATAATAGGGGCACGGTGATACGCCATAGTCGCCGGAAACGGGAAAGACCACAAATGGCTCCTGCTTCTTCCAGCTCAGAATCGACTGTCATTAATGCGCCTGAGACAAGCAAGTAGGAATAGGCGTAGTAATGCAGTGCCAGGCAAATTATTATCGGAAACAGTCCGTATGCGATCCAGTCGGGCGGTGAAACACCAAAAAAGTAGGTGACCATGCCATCAGCACCGCCAACGCGATCGTTTTTGAATAAGGTCATCCAGGCCAATGCCAGTACCCAGGAAGGCATCATATAGGGTACGACAGCCATGGTTGCAAAAAATCCCCTGAAGGGTAGATCAGTTCGTACCATCAACCAGGCTAGCCCGGAGCCGATGAGTACGGCTAGAACGGTTACACCGGCTCCCACCATAAGTGAATTAAGCAGAGGCTTGTAAAACAGGGCTTTGGATAGTCTGCCAGTAAACACGCGTTGCAGATGAAACAACGTAAACTGGCCTTCAGTGGCTTCAGGGTGGTAGGAAAGATCATAAGCCTGAAAACTTAGCGCATCTCGTACAACTTCAAATAAGGGGGTGATGACCAAAACCAATAAAAGGCCGAGGAAAAATAATGCAAGTAAGTGCTCTGGCGTGTTTAGGATTCGCTGTAGATTGAAAAAAGCAGAGCGGCTGCCTTCACCACGCATTCTCAAATTCCTTACAGGTGTATGCGTTGTTATTATTTGCAAGCCTAAACTTTAAATCAAATTTTTTCATTTCATTGTTATTGCCCAATATGGAGGAGAGTCCCCTAAGACACTAACATAAATATTAAGGCAACGAAACAGAATGAGTAAGGGACAACTTGTTGCAGGTAACTATCTTCGCTACAGCTTGCAGTGGGCGCTAAAACAACTAAGGTTTGTAACCCGGTATAGTCGCCCTATGTTGAAAGCAAGGGATTGAACGGCGAATAAACAAAAGACCTGGATACACACTCTACGTAATGTGGCTTTAGCTTACGACGTTTTTTTGAGGAAGCCCTTTTTTAAGTGTGCAATTTAAATGGCCGATTTGGTTGATTCTGATCTAAGTAAAAAGCTTCGAATATATGGCATACTAAGAGGCAAATTTTGGTTTTGTCAGTTGATGTTATGAAGAAAATTGAAAAAAAACCGGACATACCCAAGCAGATGTTGGCTAAGTGGCAACGTATTGTTGACATGATGGCGCATATTAGTGATGTGCCAGCGAGCTTGATAACGAAAGTAGTAAAGCCAAAGCTAGCGATGTTTATCAGTAGTAATACGCCGGGTAATCCTTATCTGACAGGTGACTTATGTGATTTGGATACAGGGCTTTATTGTGAAACAGTGATGGAGACGCATGCCCGTCTGCTTGTATCTGATGCACGTGTTGATCTTAGTTGGGTAAATAATCCAGATATGAAGCATGATATGGTTTTTTATCTGGGGTATCCCCTGACTTGGCCGGATGGTGAGGTATTTGGTACGGTCTGCGTACTTGATTGTGGCGAGAATGAGAGGGCAGTTTTGTTTGATAATTTGATCAGAGATTTTCAACAGATCATAAATAGTGATTTGAGATTTTTGCTTGAGCTGGACTGCCGATATCATAGCGAGGTTAGCCTGCAGAAAAAATTGCTACAAAAAGATCAGGAAATTAAGACAAAATCGAATGATCTTGAAGAAATAAACACAGCGCTCAAGGTACTGTTTAAACAAAGAGATGCTGATAAACAGGAGCTGGAAGATAAGATACTATACAATATTCAGCAATTGGTTCTACCTTATCTGACAAAGCTCAACAAAACAAAAATGGATAGGCAACAGCAGATCTGCGTTGAGTTGATCCAACAGAATTTGAAGAATATAACCAAACCGTTTGACCACTACCTGCAGTCACGTTTGGCTGAATTTACAGCTACAGAAATGCAGGTGATAGGTTTTGTTAAACAAGGGCAGTCCACCAAGGAAATTGCTGCCATTATGAATCTGGCTAAAACTACGATTGATTTTCACCGGAATAATATTCGTGAAAAACTAGGATTAAAAAACTCAAAAACTAACTTACGTCAGTTTTTGTCTGTACATACATAACATCTGTAATAGGGGTAAATTCCCCTTATTTCCCCCCTATAAATCTCATATTGTTCTGTTATTCCATGCGAGTTAGGTTGTTAGTTCGGATTTTTTGTGCAATCGGGCGATCAGAATGAGAGGAAATAAAATGCAGATAACTAAAAAAAAGAAAATCACCTATTCTTTAACTGGGGCTCTGTTAGGCTGCGCCATGACTACAGCTGTTAGTGCAGATTCGCTTTCCTGGAAATTTACCGAAAACAACAACCAGATTATCGAGGCGCAACTACGTGGTGGCGATTCGATGAAAGCAGGAGATGTAACGATTGATTTTTACGGTCATATGGCCTTCAAAATCACCTCGCCAGATGGCCTTAGCGTTTTGATTGATCCCTGGCGTAATGATCCTTCAGGTTATTGGGGAGTTTGGTTTCCGAACGAATTCCCGGAAATTCCGGTTGACATTGTTTTATCGACTCATGCTCATTTTGATCATGATGCGGTCTATCGCCCACATTCCATCCAGGTACTCGAACGTTTGTCAGGCGAGTATAGGCTGGGAGATGTTAAAATATTAGGTTTAGCTGATAAGCATATGTGCGCATCAAAAGGCTGGTATAAGTGGACAGAGGCAGCTAAAGAATTTAACCAGAGTTTTTGCCCGCCCGATAACTTTTTGCATATGGATAATTTTATTCAAATTGTAGAGACAGGCGGCGTTCGTATCGCACACTGGGGAGATAACAGGCCGGTTCCCGCGCAGCATGTTGAAGAAATTCTTAAGACGGTTGATGTCCTGATTATGAATATTGACGGTTCTCAGCATATTCTCTCCTACGAAGATGTTGATACGGCGCTGGATAAATATAACCCCAGAATGGTTATTCCCGGACACTATTATACACGTGGTGCCAGCAGTGTATTGACAACCTTGAGCAGTGCTGATGAATGGGTGGATAAACAAGAAAATGTTACGAGGCTGGAAAACGCTCGGTTAGTGGTAAATCCAGAGAAGTTAAAAGAGATGAAGCGAGCAGTTTATTATTTCGGTATGAACCATACTAATAAATAGAGATTGGAAGCTAGGGGCTGTCCTCAATTAAATTAATCGCCCTGTTGCGCCTGTCCCTGCCAGACAAGGCAGGGTCTAGCGGGGACAGGCACTCAAATGCATATATGTTATAAACATCAAATAATTCAATAAAAACAAATATTTGACTGTATTATTAAAGAGCTTTATTTCATTTCCTAAATGCCTGTCCCCACTTTGCATTTCGGCTAGACAGGTGTACAAATTATCTATAAGCATTGGTTTGATTGCTTGGATACTCCGAATCCTCGTGCTAACGAGTGTATACAATATCAGTTAGTACGCTGCTTTGAGATTACTTTAACGTTTTCTTTGTCTAGCAATGTTTCGTATATTGGAACCCCTAAATTGAGAGTACGTAGCATCTTTATATGGAGGTCACTAATTCTTATTCCTACGTGTATTGCTGAAACTCTTCCTTCGACTGAATAGAATGGCTTTTCGGTTATAATTCTGGCCTCAGACTCATACTCCCAATGGATGGTTTTCTTAGTCAGCACTTGCTCCGCTAAAATATTAGATGATGGATATTCAGGTGGACTTTTCATGTAATCCACAATGTGTAATTTTGGATCGTCTTCTTCGATCTCAACCTCTATTGCAACGCCTTTGAAGCCATCTGCATAGAGGGACCACATGCGAACATCGCCGATAGATCTCGAAAGACTACAAATATTGACAGACTTATATTTTGGCTTCAACTCTCCAATTTCTGTATCGCGGACAAGATCTTTGCTACTTACTCCGAAAACAATAGGCAAAGTGTAGGGAAAGCCATCCTTCGATCCGCTTCCCGCGATACGTGTCCTAAGTAGTCCTTCGAATGGATCATTTAGCTTGTCGTATCGTGCACAGTAAAGCTGTTGCATAACAACGATATCAAGAACTCTGTCGAACTCCGTCAATGATCTAAATTTATATAGCTTCATAGTTTCCGCGTTTATATGATTTGAGTTTATTACAATGATATCTAGCAATCATAGTATGTACAAATCTAACGTTTGCGTGGAGTAGACACCTGATCCTTAGCTCGCTAAACTGCCGCTTCGAGCGTCTCACAAATTAAAGGTTCCGGCTTTGCCGGTGGATATTTACTCAAGATCTGGCAGAAAAAGGAAAATCAGTGAACAAACGTTATCGATTTTATATAATCCCCATATTGTTTGTGCTGCTCTATTTTACACGGGGCTTCTGGTTGCAATGGCTGGCACCTGATTTTGTTGAACGTCATAGTGTCGTCATTCAAACTTATGGCGCATTGTTGACTATAGGCTCGGCATTTATTGCTTTTTTGTTCTGGTTTTTTGCCAGACACACCGATAGTTCGCAGCCCTCAAATGACAGTACCCATCCCAAACCGACCTCCATACAAAGTCTGACGATAGACACGGACTACGAACCCACCCCACTTGATGACACGCTTACACTGGACACAGAGAACCCACCCTACCTTGGCTTGGGTGCCTTCAGGATAGAAGATGCACATCTGTTTTTTGGCAGACGACGCGAGGTCCGTGAAGCCCTGAGTTCTCTGGGCAGGCCCCTGGGAACAAAAGACGGGCAGGGTGAAAACCCTATCTGTCGCTGGTTACAGATCGAAGGCAATAGCGGAGCGGGTAAATCATCCCTGGTAAATGCCGGGTTATTGCCTGCCATAAAAAACGGCAAACTGAACTCGCAGACAGGCTATAAACACTGGCAAATTATCAAAACGATTATGCCCGGAGAAGCACCGCTAAAACGATTGGCCGAGGCACTGGAACAAACGTTTGTAACACAACCCGAAAAACGCGATACTCTGGCACGTCAGCAAAGACTGGAAACGGATGGCCGGGCTTTGTCCTACATGCTCAATGATTATCGAAAGGATGATACCGCATTTGTATTGTTTGTCGATCAGTTTGAAGAGTTATTCACCTTTGCTGGCAAGCAAGAGAAAAAGCAGTTTGATGCTCAACTAAGTTATGCCTTGAAAGACAAGGATTGCCCTTTATTTCTAATTACAACCGTGCGTATAGATTTTCTGGAAGGATTTGAGCAACTGGTCAGACTCTCTGAGCTGTATAACCGCTACTGCAAGCGTTACCTGCTAAAGACAATCTCTTTAGAAGGTCTGAAAGAAGCTATTCAACGGCCCGCAGCGATGGTGGGACTGGATGTCAGTGAAGTCAGTACAGCGATACTGCAGGATGCAGAGGGTGAAGTCGGTGCCTTGCCACTGGTGGAGAACGCACTACAAGTTTTATGGCAACAGCGACAGGGTAATAAACTCAGTGGAGAAGTTTACCTCCAGAAAGGCCGTCTGGTGGGTTTGCTGGAGGAGCAGGCAGATGCGCTGTTGAATGCTCTGGACAGAAACATCCCCAAGGGTAAGCACTGTGCGCTGGAGCTTTTGCTGGCACTGACGCGTATAAGCGATGAAGGCAGACATACCCGTCGTAATCTGTCGCTGGGTGAAGCATGCCTGATTGCGGGTGGCAAAAAAGCAGACCGGCAACACGGTCTGAAAATTATCGACTATCTGACTGGCAGACAGGCTACTGCCGTAAATAGCAATAATGGTCGATTACGCTTGCTGACAACCATCGGTGAGAATGAAAAGGATCAGCAGGTCAGTATCATTCATGAAACGCTGATCCGCGCCAGAGGCAAGGATAAAATAACCGGCAAGCTGGTGGGTTATTGGAAAACCCTGTATGACTTCATTGAAAAACACCGGAACCGCGGTTTTTACCGTGACCAACTCACCCGGCAGGCTGAGCGTTGGCAGACAAGCCACGGCCTGGGATGTTGGTCAAACCTTGCAAGCTTGCAGGATTTGAAGCACTACAAACATATGCGGCTCGAAAAAGGCAGTGTTGAAGCAGGGTTTAAACGGCGCAGTCAGCTCAAGGCGGGTGTGGTTGTGGGTTTGTTGGCAGTCGTATTGGTTTTCGTTGGGGAGTCCTACTATTGGACACTAAGTCATAGCATGCCACCAGGGTATATGTTGATGCAGCAGAAATTTCGTTTGATGGACTGGGGATTGATGGATGAGCCTTTACCGGAAATGGTTGAAATTGCCGTTCCGCAAGGGTCATTTATTATAGGAGAACAGGATGATGAGTTCGCTGAAAATGCTAATCGAGAATTGAATGAAGGAGGCAGTTATTTACTGCGTAATTTCGGTTATCCGAACAAACAGGTTGAAATTTCATCCAACTATGCTATTGGAAAATATGAAGTAACCCATGAGGAATATGACTATTATATCTGGCGCCAATTGAAACGGCGTATGAATGTTTCTTATCCCGGAGGTGCAGGAGCAAATGGTAGTAACAATCGAGGTCGAAGGGCGGTAGCACAGGTATCGTGGATTGATGCGAATGCTTATTTGCATTGGTTGAGTGTCAAAACAGGTGCTCGGTATCGATTACCTACAGAAGCCGAATGGGAAGCTGCCAGCAGAGCAGGATCAACGACAGCATACTGGTGGGGTGATGATATTAAGAAAGACGGCGAAGCTATGGCTAATTGTGAGGGCTGTGGAAGCTCGTGGGACAATAAGTCGGTAGCGCCTGTTGGTCACTTTGAACCGAATAGTTATGGTTTGTATGATACTTCAGGCAATGTCTGGGAGTGGACATGTTCTGAATGGCGAGTGGAGTTTGATAAAAGTAACAGCGAAAGTGTCTGTGCCTCTGAAAACAAAGGGCAGCGTGTTGTTCGTGGCGGTTCCTGGATCAACGAAACCAAATGGTCGCGTTCCTCGGCTCGTTTCTGGTACTTCTCAGGCAATCGTACCAATTATGCTGGATTTCGCGTCTATCGAGCCGCCAGGACAAATTAACCCTTTATTCTTTATTGTAAGTACGCGGTGCTATGTTTAACCGGGATGTTTGTTCAATGTGGCGATGTTCGCCTGTATTTTTCCATCCAGTGTTTACCTATACTTAGGGTATGGTTTTGAACAAAAATAAACCCGACCACTCGACTCCAAAAGCCGTACACGATTGCCGTGAATTACTGTTGTGGATAATACCGCAACTGGACAAGTTGCCACGCAGTCGTCGTTATATTTTGGGTGAAAAGCTCGAAAACAGATTACTGGTAGTGCTGGAGTCGTTGGTCACAGCAGCCTATGCCCCCAATAAAGGCACGTTTTTATTTAAAGTGGTGCACTTTCACATTGAATGTGGCCTTACATGAGGTACTCAACAGCATAAGATTTGTTCATTGAATAAGTCATGAAAAATAAATGTATGAATGCCTCTTTAAAGGAGCTTTATTCGATTTCGTGAGTGCCTGTTCCCATCGACTCATCGATAGTCCCATCGATAAGTAAGTAGCCGGAATTAACGTAGTTGATTTGACAAATTTTATCGATATGGCTATTGTAATACCATTCTTGTATCGATATGGTGAATTATGCGAACAGTAACAGTTTCCCCAAAATTTCAAATAGTTATTCCGAAAGAAATAAGAGAATCCATGGGCATAATTTCGGGACAAAAAGTACAAATGCTGACTTATTGCAATCGAATAGAGTTAATTCCCATTAAGCCAATGAGTGATATGAAAGGCTTCTTAAAGGGTATAGATACGGATGTACCGAGGGATAAAGACCGATTGTGAATGTTGTAGATTCGTCAGCCTGGTTGTCTTATTTTGCAGATGATGCCAATGCAAAAATATTTTCAAAGCCGATACAGGACATTGATAATTTAATTGTTCCCAGTATAACCATCACCGAGGTTTTTAAATACATTTTGCGGCAACGTGGTGAAGATAAGGCACTTGAAGCTATTGCACATATGGAGCAGGGAAAGGTAGTATCGCTTGATAGCGCTTTAGCAATTGATGCAGCCAAGTATGGGATAGATTATAAATTACCACTAGCTGACAGTATTATCTTTGCAACAGGTCAAAAGTTTAGTGCTCTAATATGGACTCAGGATATAGATTTCAAATCACTAGAAGGCGTTAAATATTACCCCAAAATAACCTCATAACGGGCAAGATCGGGTTCGAAGGAAAAAGCCAAGCCACATTCAATTTGTTAGTGTACTACTCTGATTTTTAATAACCTCATCTTACCATGTAATCTGACAAATTCTACGCGATAGAGTCCGATTAACTTGGCTGGATAGATCCTGGTGATCTGTTGAAAACCCCTCTGATGGCATTATGCGGCCTTAAAATCAGGCTCAAAATACGCATTTACACCCTATAGACTGCGTTTTTTCGCCTTATTTTGCCTTGCCTGATATTCATCAGAGACTTTTTCAACAGGCTGTTAATATAGTATTTCATGCAAAGTGTGTGTTAACAGCAGCAGAGGGTATAGAAGCGCTTATTTACCACTGAGTGGCGTATATTTTGCGTTAGAGACAGTTGTCGAAATTTCTCCTGTTAGTTATGCCATGAACACCGCGCCCAAAGTCAATTTAGCAGAAAACAGCCGTCGCGTTATATTTCCAGCGACCGTATATAAGCTGACACCGCCGCGTCTATTTCAACAAATAGAAAGGGCATCCGCGCCCACAGATACGACTGTTTCTAATGATGTTGTGCTTTTTAGCACAAACAATGCACGTGCCTGGTTTGATGGGGCAAATGCCTTGATTCTTGATGAAGATGAAAACGTCCGTTACCAGTATGGCAATATTGAGACACAACAGGTATGCAATGCGGCGTCGGACTACTTGTCAGGTAATACACTTTTTCTAGGCGCTGCAGGTGCAAATAATTACTATCATTGGATGGTTGATGTCATTCCCAAACTAAAAGTGCTTGAAGAGGCAGGTATAGATCTGAAGTGTGTTGATCATTTTGTACTGCGGGATCTTGATTGGCCATTTCAAGAGAAAATGCTTGAAATTATAGGTATACCGAGAATAAAAGTTCATCTCTTGTCAAAAGCACCCTGTATTTCGTGTGAAAATCTCTATCATGTTGAACTGAAAAACTTTGTCGGCATGCGAATGCATCACTTCATACCTGAGTACCTGCGAGGGTTATTTCTTAGAGAAAATGCGTTGTTAAAAAAGGAGAGAAAATTATTTATCAATCGACCAAAAGACGAGAAAAGGCCGGTTGAAAATGAACAGGAGATTCTCAATCTGGTCACCTCTTATGGCTATGAAGTACTGAATGTACGTGGTTTGACATTTTATGAACAGGCCCAGCTTTTTAATTCAGCTAAGTGCATTATCACGCCACACGGGGCCGTATTGGCAAATCTGGTTTATTGCAATCCAGGCACAAAGATAATGGAGTTGTTTGGTTCGCATGTATTTTCTTATTTCTATGGCTTAAGCAATCTTTGCAATCTGGATTACACGGCAATTCTCAAATCGCCCGATCAGTACGATTTGGTCGTGGATCCCAATGCAGGTAATTGCAGGAACAATCAGCAGTCCACCATCAAACAAGCTTCACCGCTAAATATCGATGTACTTAAAAAGGCTTTATCGGCATTCTCTGATTCTTGATCGATCTGCCCTTTGGCCGAAAAATTGCGTTGTATCCACAGTTCGGAATTATTTTTAAGGAATTGCCGTTTATGTGAGGTTTGTGCGAGTTGTGAAGAAAATATTAGTCCTGGGAAGCAATAGTTTCACGGGCCACTATATTTGTCGCTATCTGGGCGATGAATTTAAAATCATAAAATCCAATAGGCGTGGTATCGACGCTGAATTGCAATTTGATGTGGACACCGACAATATTGCGCGTTTGGAGGGGGTTGCGGCAGGTGCAGATATCATCATTAACTGCATTTCGAATGGTGACCTCGATAGTTGCGAGTCAGACCCTCTTTATTGCAAACGTGTAAACTACGATCTTGTTGAAAAGCTGTGTCTGTTACAACAAGCACATGATTTCCATCTGATTCATTTCTCTTCAAACGCGGTCTATGATGGTGAAAACGCACTTTATGCTGAAGACAGTCAGGCAAATGCGATTAATCAGTATGGAGAAATTAAAATCAAGGCAGATCAATTTATCGAGCAAAATATAGAAAAATACACAATCCTCAGACCCATTACCATGTATGGATTGAAGCTCAAGCAGCAAAGGCACAATCCTTTCTCGTTTTTTTATCAGCAGTTACTGGAAAATAAGGACATAGTGGCGGTCGATGATGTCTTTGTAAATATGCTACACGTGACGGATCTTATTCGATGTATTAAATCCGTAATCACCCATCAGAACTACGGGTCATACAATATATCGGGTGATGATGTGGTTAATCGCTATGAATTTGTTTCGATGATCAAGGCACTGATCCCGGACAGTCGCTCCTGCATAAAGCCCGTAACCTCTGACAAATTCAAGACCCTTGCTAAAAGACCCAAAAACACGTCATTTGATAACAGCATCATGAAGAACCACTTGGGGGTGTGCCCAGAGAAGCTCGGAACTACGCTTCAGCGGCTTGTATCGTACACACATTGACGCTAGGATTTTATAAAAAAATGACGCCAGGCAAAGGCGTACAACCTTAGAACCTGTACAAGTGCGTCGTTTAACTGAGCGATTCTATTAATCAATTCGGTACCAACCGTTTGCTCTTCCATCAATGGCTTAGTCGCCATTTGTACGGCCATTATTTGCAGATCACCCCCTATTCGTATTACTCGATCCTGTCACATACACTTTAAGCCTTAATGTTCCAGACGATGTCAGCTATTTGTGCATGTTTAATATATTGAACAAATGATTTTAGATGAAACTAAAACCTGAATCTGTGCGTAAATAATAATCAATCATTGACTGACCGTGAACACTTGAGGTAAAAATACAACATGGCGTTTACGTACATATTCTGCTATTCACGATCAGCAGAATATGTACGTAAACGCGTAATAAGATCCGTCTTGTAGCGAGTGGGATGGATTCACTGCTTAAATTCCAGTGGAGAATAGATCAAGCTTAAACTGTAGCATTCAAACTTATACAAAATATTGATGGAAAAGAGGCACGAGTAGAATATTTGCAAAAGCAAATTTTAATTGCTTCAGAACTCAACATTGATATAGTCCTTGAGACCACATCATGGTACTCAAGTGCTACGTGAGGTGCAATATTGGGCTTTTTAAATAAAATTTTCGATTTTGTTAAATTAGCAGCAGATGTGAAGCGCTGATGGATCTGTTAGCTCTCAAGCAGCTGGTTTCGCAACAGACGGTTGGAAAAGTATTACCGTTTACGGCTGCAGCAATGGACATTGCAGGATTTGACCTCAAAGTCCACTCAGCTTTCGGAGACGGCCCGGTTCAACTGATTCTCGAAGAACCACTGCATATTGATGGGCGCTTGTTAAAGGGAAATGCTCTGTTGTCGAGTGACAATTTTAGTGGCTTGCCGGTTGAGCTACGTCTTCGTGTGCGCTCGGGGAAACCGCAAGTACTGCTAGTTTCTCCTATCATTCGGGATCTGCTGGAAGGGTTTGATTTGGGAGAACTCGCGGAGCAGACGATCCGCGACAGCATAGGAGGAGTGCTTCCCGATGCACCTTTCGTCTGGCTCGCTTTCGCGAGTCACAGCTTTGTACTGGAGGAGATCGGATACACCCTGCCGCTAGGAATGTCCCTCGTTTGGCAGGAGTTGGATCTCACTAATGCAAGCTGGCAGACTCGGCGTATTCCCGTATCCTATCAGGATAGTCATCAAAGAGCGGCTTTGCCCGTTTGGCCGGATGTTGTGTTAGGCGGTGCCAGGCTTCGAAATATTGCCATCGGAACCCGACTTGCTCAGGGTTCACGAGGTGTGCCTGTACCGATACTGGATACGGTTTCAGCTGATCTGAAACTAAAGACAGTGGACATTTCTGTTGCCGGCAGGTTTGCCGCCGATCGTTATGCGGCCTTGCTATCGGCATGCTTTAATGGAATGGACTTGAGTGGTATCTCTGAATTGACCGCACTTGTCGGCGCAGGTCGCATCACCGATAAGCTGCCACCTGGCTTCAAACAACTCAGGGGAATCGCCCTCAAACGGGTTGATGCTCAGGTGGACTTAGTCAGGAAAGAACTTGTTAAAGCTTATGTGAGATTTGCCACCGAGCGAGTTTGGAATATCGCTCCCACGGTACAACTGGAGAGTTTTTGCAGTGAGTGGCTGCCAGGGGCCACACTACTACCCGAACCCTTACAGCAGTATCACTTTCCAGTCCGCCAGTCCGCCAGTCTGGCGATGAATCTAAGCGAACTACGTAATTCCATCGATATTAACAAGCTGACCACATTGATCGTTTATCAGACCGAAGTGCCCATTCCGATTCCAATCTTCTACGACAAGCTCAGCTATCACTACGTGGGTATCTTGGGGGAGGCGCTGCGAGGTGAGATTCGTTTTCCTCAGCCTACCCTGAATCTGATGGAGATCGCCACACTGTTTGCAGAGTTGCTGCAATTTGCCACCGACAAGGATTATCTGCTTGATCCTAATCTGCCGCTATCGCAAAGCGATCTCAAATTCTCAATTGGTTCGAGCTTTTTCCTGCCAATCCGGCGTTCTCACTTGGCGGCAATGTATCGGGCTTGATTTCACCCAGGAAGAGCGCGTTTTCAGGCGCTGTGGCCTTCACCATTGGTGGATACCTCGTGCTTTCTGGGGCGCGTCTGGAACTCTCGGGAAGTCGGCCCTGGTCAGCGGAAGCTATCTTGGTCAAACAGTGACCCTCGCGCTGGCGCGAAAGCACAGTGATCTGGAGATGAAAACCAGTCTTAAGGCGATAGGTGACCCCATTCTTTCAATACAAAAACCGACTCTAATTATTACCACCCCACCGCAAAAGAAAATCGCGGACGACACGCGAGCGGCGCAGAATCAACTGGATTTGGCAGAGGCGGAGGTAGACCGACTGAACCAGTCGATATCGAACACGCGTAAGCGGATTAGAAACTACAAGAAACAGCTTAGAAACACGCCTTTGTATAATGTTGTGAGACGAACTCAGTTATCCGCACAGATCACTGCAGAAGAAACCTCGAAGCTGACGTTAATCGCACTACGAGATACCGCTAATACAGCCCTGAGGGCGGCGCAATACGCAGTTGCTATTGCCGGACAGGCAGGGCAGGGTTGCCTTAAGTCTGGCCAATGCGGCTCTCACATCAGCCAATCAAGCCTACGGAACTGTTGTCGGACAGGTAGCTAAAGGCGCAGATATCACACAAATTGTGCTGTTGGGAGAAAAGCATCGGAGCCAGATTCAAGCAGCAGTCCAGGGCAATGATAGAGGTCGTGTGTTCTCTGTTATCGTTGATGCTCTGCTTGATGGTTCCTTGTTGCTGATTGTACATAAGGCCTCGCAAAAATTAAGCGAACAACAGGTGCTTGACGCCGTTGCCAGCGAGGGCAAAGCCAGTAATTTAAGCAGTGGCGGGCCACCACGGCATTCTTCGACGCAAGCCGCATTGGCCGATCCGGCAACCAAAACGCATGACATTAACCTCGATCAACTGCAGATCGGGAAAGTCGAAAATATTCAACAGTACGCCAATCCGTCCACTCAGGCCATTCCTGCTGGTGAACATTTATATGCCAGAAAGGATACGATGGAGCAAGCCTACCAAGCCTATGAAGATGCATTACACGCGGTCAACTATGACCGGGAAGTGGGCATTTTCTGGAATTATATGACCCGTGAGTTTCAAGTGACGGTCGGCACCGAGAGTGAGGTAGGGGCCATTCGACGCGGTCGCAATGAACGCAATGAACGCGAGGAATGGGAGATCGTTCTACATTATCATCCTAATTCTGAAGGGCAGCCGTTGGTGCAATTCCCCTCTATAAGCGATTTTTTACTGCTGCAGTCTACGGATCACGGCAGGCATCGTATTTCCTTTGTTGAATATCCGCTGTCTGAAGGCGGTAGGGGCAGATCTTCTTTCAGGATCAATACAGACAGCGGGGAAATCACTATCATGGTCGATCAAGGCCCGGGTCCGGCACCTTTGCCCATTGATAGTAGTAAGCAGACTTATCGAATACAAGACTACTATGAGTATCGTCGGGCGCAGACACTTTATGTCGATCCTGAGACGGCAGTGGATAGTCAGGGACAGGTCACTTATAGCAATGACTATCATACGCTTATGATCGATGCCGCAAACCACTACGGCCACACACCGCTACCCGAATGGACAAATCGACGAGTGAATGTGTCGTCGCTATCAGCGAGAAATCTGGCGACTGGGAAAATTGCAGCGCTGCAAAATCGTGCGAAGACAGATCCCGATGCGGTTTGGGCGTTGATTGATCAGTATCGCACCCTCTCACGAAAGCAATTGAGCAAGCTGGCTGAAAATGACAATCTCGCAGCGGTAGTCTTGGACAATCGTGCGGTGCCGAATACAGTCGCCCGGCGAATCGCCAGCAAGCAAGGGCAGTTTAGTGAACCTAAAAGATTCTTCGATCTCGTGGATGCTATCATCCTGCACCGAAAACGGATTAACATTAACCGGCGGGGGAGGAGTGTAATCGCCCCTGATGACCCGGTTCAGGGTGGGACCGTTGGCGCATCAGTAAGCAATATAGCTGGAATGCAGGCAGCGCATATCGGCGCCTCTCGTAACGCCGGAGGAGAATTCAATCATTATTCTGAATTCAAGCCCGCAACCGACTTTGATGCGCCTCTAGGATCCGCAACTCATGGTCATGCCGAGCAGCAACTTGCTGATCGACTTCACCTGCAACTGAAAGAAATGGACCCCGCAAGCTATGACGGGAAGACGATATGGATGCTGATCGAGCAAGAACCGTGCTCCAGTTGTCGCCAAGGATTACGTTCAATCAATGCAAGCCCAGGTGTACTCGCTAAACTGAGTGCAAAGTATCCAGGCATTACATTTGAAGTTCGAAATCTGAACGATAGCAGCTTAGAGATAATCGTAAATGGACGGTCGATCTATCCATAAATCGGCGCAAAAACGCTGTTGGCTCATTGCCGTTTTTTTTTCGTATCGCTTGCACGTTAATCGTTTCTGGTCCACAACCAAACCGGGGTTATTCAAACCCTTATTAATTCAATAATGGCTGGAGATGGATACCACGTTACTCAGCAAGCAACGCCGTACCGCTCAGCGTTTATTCGAAGCTTTTCATCGAAAATACAATATGCGTATAAATAGTGAAATGTTGAGCCAAATGCAGTGAAAACGTTTTCGTGATTTTCATAGTTCAAGCAATAGATTGAACAATGTTCAAAGGGACTCTAAACGCATTGCCCAACGCTGTTAATCTGTTATCCCGTTCAATCTGAAGGTTGTCTGAAGGATCGAGAAAACTACACCGTAAGCTTGTGGTTGCCTAGCTCCCTTAAGTAACGTAAGCTGGAGCAATAAAAATAACAATCAATACTAAAAAACAAGCAGTGAAAGCTCCAAGCTGCTTCCTATACTCTTAGGAGGATAACATGCAAGAAACCCCTACCCGACGTAAATTTCTCAAGGGATCAGCACTCGCTGCTACTGCCGCTGCAGTTGGCACCTTTGCCGCCCCTTCAATTGTCCGCGCTGCACCTGTTACGCTGAAAATGCAGGCTGCCTGGGGCGGAGGCATTTTTCTTGAAAATGCAAAGTCCTATGTTGATCGTGTCAACGCCATGGCTGGTAGCGCACTCACCATTGAATTGCTCCCGGTCGGCTCTGTCGTTAAGACCAGCCAAATGCAGGATGCTGTACACCGCGGTGTACTGGACGCTGCTCACTATGTACCGGCTTACTGGTATTCCAAAACACCCGTTGCCTCGCTGTTTGGAACCGGCCCTTGTTTTGGCTGGTCAAGTCAGGAGGTACTGGGCTGGGTCTATTATGGCGGTGGTCAGGAATTGTTTGATGAGCTGATGGCCAAGCTGGGCCTGAATCTGGTCAGCTTTTTTAACAGCCCGATGCCGGCACAGCCGATGGGTTGGTTCAAAGAACAGATTAACGACGCCAGTCAATTGAAGGGTCTTAAATATCGCACCGTTGGCCTTGCCGCTGACGTTCTGCTGGAAATGGGCATGTCTGTAGTACAACTGCCTGGTGGTGAGATCCAACCGGCGATGAAATCGGGTCTGATCGATGCCGCTGAGTTTAACAACCCAACATCGGATAGGGATTTTGGAATGCAGGATGTGTCCAAACACTACCATCTGGCGAGTTTCCATCAATCACAGGAATTTTTCGAAGTCACTTTCAACAAGAAAAAATATGATTCTTTAGCCGACGAGTTGAAGGCGATACTTAAGTATGCATCGGAAGCAGAAAACTCAAATTTCTACTGGCATAATACACGCCGTTACGCCGATGATCTCAACACGTTGCGGACAGAGCAGGGCGTAAACGTATATCGAACACCCGATTCAGTCATGTCCGCACAGCTTGATGCCTGGGATAAAGTGGTTGAACGTTTATCGGCTAAAGACGAGTTTTTCGCCAAGGTCATTGCCTCACAAAAAGCCTATGCAAAAACGGTAATGGAATATCTGAACTTAAACCAGCCAGATTATAAATTAGCTTACAAACACTATTTTGCTTAATCTCAACGGTTGAGTACCTCAGGACAATACGCGGGAGCCGATAATAACAGGCTCTCGCAGTTGTTTGTGCGCATTTTTCTTGTTAGGCGATTACCCGAGTAACTGCAGTGACCAAGCTGATCTATGCAATCGAAAGTCTGAGTATCTGGGTGGGCCGCAGCTTTGGCTGGTGCATACTGATACTGACATTCTCGGTATCCTATGAAGTCTTTGTTCGTTATGTGTTGAATGCGCCGACGGTCTGGGCCTTCGATATGATGGTGCAAATGTACGGTGCGTTATTTCTCATGGCTGGCCCTTATGCACTGGCCCAGGATGGTCACGTGCGTGGTGATGTCTTGTATAGACTCTTACCCGTACGTGCTCAGGCCACTATCGACTTCTTTCTTTATCTGCTGTTTTTCTTTCCTGGAATGCTTGCATTGTTCTGGTTCGGAGCAGAGATTGCGGGCGACTCCTGGCGCTACCAGGAAGTCAGCTGGAACAGCCCGGCACGCATACAGATTTACTTTTTTAAAACGCTGATACCTGTCGCTGGAGGATTGTTGATTATCCAGGGCATTGCTGAGCTGTTACGCTGTTGGCTGGCAATGAGATCGGGGGTCTGGATGGAACGACTCACGGACGTACATGAAACTGAGGATAATCTGGTGTCGCAAAATTCATCACCCCTGTCAGACTGATAGTGATTCTTTCCCCGCTGCTTAATACCCACTGGCCCGAGCCGACCTTATTATGACAAATCCAGAAATTGCAATCCTGATGCTGTCACTGTTTATCGTGCTGGTAATGCTTGGTTTTCCAATCGCATTTACCTTGTTAGCAATGGGTGTTGGTTTCGGTTACTACGCGTATTACCAAGCGGGTTCAATTAAGACTATTTCCGACGCTTTTGATAACCAGATTTTTTATCTGTTGAATCAAAATACCTACTCGGTCATGGAGAACGACACACTGGTCGCCATACCGCTGTTCCTGTTTATGGGCTATGTGGTGGAACGAGCAAACATTGTCAGTCGCTTGTTTTCGTCATTGCAGTTGGCAGCCCGAAATCTTCCAGGCTCGATGGCCATAGCTGCATTAATCACCTGCGCTGTTTTTTCCACCGCCAGCGGAATTGTCGGCGCCGTGGTTACCTTGATGGGTTTATTGGCATATCCTGCTATGGTCAACGCAAACTACCGTAAAGATTTCAGTGCAGGTGTTATCTGTGCGGGTGGTACGCTGGGTATATTGATACCCCCCTCCATCATGTTAATTGTTTACGCCGCTATTGCCGAACTCTCTCCGCTACGCCTGTATGCAGCCGCCGTTTTCCCCGGCTTGCTTTTAGCCGGCCTCTATATTGTTTATGTCATTGTTCGAGTCTGGATAAACCCGTCGATAGCCCCCAAACCCGATATCAATGAAGATTATTCTCGCAGTAAGATATATCTGCAGTTGCTGACTTCTTTTGTGCCGCTGACGGTGCTGATCATGCTGGTTCTCGGCTCTATTCTGGGTGGACTGGCAACACCTGCCGAAGCGGCGGCAATGGGTGCACTGGGTGGATTGGTCTTAGCGTTACTCTATCGCTCACTGACCTGGATGAAGGTAAAAGAGTCTGTATTCCTGACCGCCAAGGCGACAGCCATGGTTTGTTGGATGTTTGTGGGTTCCTGGACTTTTGCATCCGTATTTTCCTATCTGGGTGGCCACAGTGTGATAGAGCACTGGGTACTGGCGATGGATCTCGCACCCTGGCAATTTCTGATCATGGCCCAGTTGATTATATTTTTGCTGGGCTGGCCATTGGAGTGGTCTGAAATTTTGATCATATTCGTACCCATCTTTTTACCCATGCTGGATTTATTCGGTATTAATCCCTATTTTTTCGCCATGCTGGTCGCTCTGAATTTGCAAACCTCATTTCTAACCCCACCCATGGCCATGTCCGCCTACTATTTGAAAGGCGTGTTGAAAAATCAGATCGAGTTGATGCAGATATTCCGCGGAATATTACCCTATCTTGCCATTGTCATATTCAGTATGTTCCTGATGTACATGTTCCCGGGTATTGCATTATGGTTGCCGGATGCATTATTCGGTCCGTACATTCCCTGATATGGCGTATGCAGAAACAGTCAGGCAGTGGTTAGAACTCATAGGGCAGGGCACACTCACGTCTGAGCAGTTGGTGACCAACTGCCTGCAAACAATAGAAGCTACTGACGCCAGCCTGAATGCATGGAAACATCTGGATCATGACGCAGCCCTGACACAGGCGAGGGCGCTTGATGAGCGTCGCCGTGCCGGAAAACCGCTGGGTGAGCTGCACGGTATTCCGATTGGCATCAAAGATATCTTCGACACTGAGCAATACCCGACAGAATACGGAAGCGTGATTTACGCAGGAAGAAGGCCAGAGGCAGACTCGGCTGTAGTGGAAAAACTACGTGAAGCCGGAGCGGTAATACTGGGTAAAACAGTCTCCACAGAATTTGCCCATATGCACCCGGCCGAGACACGCAACCCGGTAAATCCCGCTTACAGCCCGGGCGGGTCTTCCAGTGGTTCCGCCGCAGCGGTTGCATCGTTCCAGGTGTCGCTGGCCATTGGCAGTCAGACCAACGGTTCAACCATCAGACCAGCCTCCTTTTGTGGTGTCTATGGCTTCAAACCTTCGCGTGGAATCATATCGAGAAGAGGGGTATTGCAGACCTCTGCCACACTGGATCAGGTCGGTGTATTCGGGCAGGATCTGGGGGATCTGGCATTGCTTTGCGATGTACTCAGTGGTTATGACGCCAGCGATAGGTTGAGTTATCTGGCTCCACGTCCAAAGATGTTGCAAGGTTATCATTCCCCTGTACCCATCGAACCTAATTTTGTCTGGATCGATCTGCCTTATGCGGATCGATTCTCACCGGCGATGAAGGCGGGATGCGAAGAATTGATAGAAGCCCTGGGCGCACATATTGAACGTATCCCTGCACCGCGGTCTTTCTCTGCATTAATCGAATGCCACAAAATAATCGTTGATTACGAGATGGTTCGTTGCCTGCGTGATGAACGTGAGAATCATTGGCAGAAGCTCAGTGCTACCCTTCAATCCACACTTTCAACAGCACAAGCATGGACCGATAAACAATATCAGGAGGCGCTGGAAATGATGGCCGCTGCAGAGCGTTGGTTTGAGACCTTTTTCCATGATTACGATGCCATTATAACGCCTTCAGCGCTGGCTGAAGCACCGCTTTATGGATCAACCGGCGATCCTGTCTGCAGCACTATCTGGACTTTATGTGGTCTACCGTGTGTGTCCATGCCATTATTGGCTGGAAAGAATGACTTACCCTTGGGTGTACAGCTTGTAGCGGGTGTACAGCAAGATGATCGCCTGTTACGAACAACCCGGTGGTTATTAGATTATTTACGTTCAGCAACTGATATTTAATTGTGAGGAAACCATTATGCTTTCAAGACGCACAAAGCTGATCACCGGATTGATCGGTTTGCTGGTAATCTCTACCTTTATAATCGGACTTTCTTATAGTATTTCAACCGGATTTGCTGGTTTTGTGGGCGGTCTGCCGTTTGCGGTTATTGCTGTCATTGTGCTGTCCATGGTGGCCTATGACTTCTGGGATGAATGTGTACGAAAGAATAAAAACTGATTTGAAAATAGTTATGAACATTATTTGATTGGGAAATACTATGGATTCCAAGCCGGTTCTGTGGATAACACGCAAGCTCTCTGCGAATACGCAAGCCAGGGCAAAACGTGACTACGAAGTCATTCTCAACCCTGCAGATGGCTTAAGCTCAGCCGCGCACATCATAAGCATGAGCCACAAGGTAGACGCCATAATTCCCTGTCATTCAGAAGTATTTTCTGCCGATGTCGTCACCCAACTCGGTGAGCGGGTTAAGATTATTGCGAACTATTCCGTCGGTGTGGATCACTGTGATTTGCCTGCATTTAAGGCCCGGGGTATAACCGTCACCAATACGCCAGACGTGTTATCCGACGCCACAGCAGAGGTTGCAATATTGCTGTTATTGGGCGCTGCAAGACGTGCGGTCGAGGGTGAACATCTGGTAAGAGAGGCTCGCTGGTCTTCATGGAGTCCATCGTTTATGGTGGGTCAACAGGTCACTGCTAAACGCCTTGGCATAATAGGCATGGGCAGGGTAGGCCAGGTAGTGGCCAAACGTGCAAAAGGATTTGATATGGAGGTACACTACTACAACCGTAGTCGCCTTGATCCTGAACTGGAGCGTGGAGCGATCTATCACGACAGTCTGGATTCACTCTTACCCTTAGCCCAGTTCCTGTCCTTAAATTGCCCGGCAACCGAGCAAACCCGCGGTATCATGGACCGTTCTGCATTCTCAAAATTACCCGATGGCGCAATCCTGGTGAATACGGCGCGTGGTGCCCTGGTCGATGAAAATGCATTTTTAAATGCAATTAAAACCGGCAAGCTTGCGGCGGCGGGGTTGGATTGTTTTGCCAGCGAGCCGGGTGGAAACCCGGAATTTGCCCAGTATGAAAATATTTTTATGCTGCCGCACATCGGCAGCGCAACTCATGAAACGCGGGACGCAATGGGTTTTCGTGCCCTGGATAATCTGGATGCCTATTTCTCGGGAGGCACACCGAAAGATCGGGTGGCTTGAGTTTTTGTCACACTGGAAAAAACTTTCTCTGACTCAATTGTTAGCGACATGATTTTTTAGAAAACCAAGAATCTTCTCTGCTACCTCTTCCCCTGCATCTTCTTGTACGTAATGTCCCGCATTTTTGATGAGATGAAAATCAGCATTCTGCAACACACGGGCAATGTGTTCACCCTCTTCTGGCTTCCAGGCCATATCCCCGTCTGGAAAAATGACAGTAGCTGGCACATTCCACTGTTCAAGGGTTGTCCGTATCTCATCAGTGTAGGCTGCATTTTCATGTTGCCGATGATTGGGGATGGCCTTGGCAAAAGCAGCGACAGCGGCACGGCTACCGGCTTTATCATTGGGCAAACGGTATTGTTCCATCGCCGATGGATCCACAGGTCGCCTGAAACCAGCCCCGAGTGCCTTTGACGGGTTGCCGGTACGCCATTTCATCCAGACAAAACTGCGGAACACATCAAGACGGTTGACGAGAAAGGATGAGAGTCCACCACTTTTGAAGAGGATTTCATAAATCTTGGGCAAAGGACTGGTAATAATCCCTTCACGCTTGCGCTCAGACTGATTTTTTGGGAAGCGCTCAATAAAGGTGTTCAATAGCACAATACCGGCAATGTTATCCTGATTCTGTATTGCGTAACGCAAACTGATGGGGCCTCCCCAATCCTGAGCAACGATGACGATATTTTTTAACGCCAGTTTCTTCATCAGTTTTTCCATCAACCCAACATGCCTTTGTAATGTATGCTGACTTTCATCTTGTGGCTTGTCTGACAAACCGAACCCCATCAGGTCAGGCGCGACACAACGGTAACCGGCTTTCAACAGTGGTGGAATGACCTTCCGATAAACATATGACCACATCGGCATACCGTGCATTAGCCAAATAACCGGGCGGTCTTCTCTTTTCGGGCCTTCATCTACATAGTGCAAACGAATGCTATCAATTATCAGATAATTTTCTTTAAACGGGAATTCAAAACGATTTTTCATACTATGCCCTTTGACATATTAAGATGATCGTCTTAATATTAATTCAGACAATCATCTTAATCAAGAGGAACTGCATATGAAAACGATACTTGTTACCGGAGCTAATGGCTTCATCGGCATTCATGCGTTAAATTGGTTATCAAAACAATCTGATATTCGGCTCATCGCAGCTTGTAGGGACAAGGCCAAGCTCCCAACCGACTTCGCTGGCGAGGTTCGTATGGGAGATGCCCGTGATGATGCCTATTTAAATGAATTACTGGATGGCGTAGATGTTGTAGTGAATGCAATGTCATGGACGTCATTGTATGGACATAAAAAGCAATCGAATGAGCTGTTTTACCAACCGACCGTAAAACTTATTGAAGCGTACATGCAAAGCGGTACCCGTTGTTTCGTCAATATCAGCACGACATCGGTCGCTGCGCCAGAACATGCAGAAGACGCACTATCAAAAGGGATACCTCGTGATTTCTGGCCCCATATGAACAATATAATCAAGATTGAAGATAGGCTACGCAAAGAAGCATCAACAGAAAAAACGATGGTCAATTTACGTCTGGGTCTCTTCGTCGGTGAACATTATGGACTGGGTTTACTGCCTATACTGCTACCACGACTCAAAACCCATTTGGTTCCTTGGGTGCAAGGTGGAAAGACCGAAATGCCGCTGACGGACGGACGTGATTTGGGTCAAGCAATAGGGCGCGCTGCGCTAGCAAAAAACCTGCAAGGTTTTCAGTCATTCAATGTCGTTGGGCAGGAGATACCGACGGTACGGGATGTCATCACATTTCTGCACAAGGAATTCGGGTTTCCGAAACCTCATTTCAGTGTGCCGTTCTGGATGGCTTACCCATTTGCATGGCTGATGGAAAAACTTGATGCCGTTGTACCATGGGAACCTTTAATCGTTCGTAGCGTCGTGCATCTTCTAGAAAACACTCACGTCAACAATGACAGGGCAACAGAAGTGCTTGGTTATCAGCCAAAATACCACTGGCAGGATGCCGTCCGTTTACAGATAGAGGAAATGAAGCCGCATCTAGCAAGCCCTATGAGCATGGCGAAGGCAGTTAAATAAGTCTATTATCTGACCATGGCAACCCACGAAAAAACAGAGCAGGTCAGGCTTAAAATCATCAAAGCCACAGATGATTTGCTCTACCACAAAGGATTTAACCTGATGTCTTTCAGCGACATTGCTGATGCATCAGGTATACCCAGAGGCAATCTCAATTATCACTTCAAGACTAAACATGAAGTACTAAAAAGCGTTATCGAACACCGCCTTCAACAAATGAAATCCATGCTGGAAGAATGGGACAAGACCCTGCCCACACCGCTTGAACGGCTTAAACGTTACGCACGAATATCCATTAACGAACTAGAAAATGTCACCCACTTTGGTTGTCCGATGGGCTCGCTAAATACTGAGTTAGGCAAAATACAACCGCAACTGCAATCAATTAGCCAGATGCAGTTTGACTTGTTCAGGGAATGGCTAAAGCTGCAATTTCAGGCATTTGTCCCCCATCGAAAAGCGGATCATTTAACCATGCATATGTTAGTGCTTACACAAGGTATCGCAACTATGTCCCATGTTTATGGTGATCAATTATTGATTAAGCGCGAGGTTGAGGGCATAGTTGCTTGGCTTGATGGCTTGATGGCTTGATGGCTTGATGGTTTGAAGCTAAACTCCATGATTTTTCAAGTGCTCATGCATAACAGTAAAATTATGCAGAACGTTTTCTTTATAACCGCTCACTCAAAGCTAGACGAACCCCCAGCCCTATAAATAAAGTACCTAGACCTCTATCCATCCAGGCAGCTACCTGAGAATTTTGGCTGAGATATCTTGTTAATCTTGCACCCAAGATAACCAATGGAGGTTCAATGAATGCAGCTATGACAATAATAAGGGCGCCATGTAAAAACAACTGAGCATTTGCAGGACCTGCACCAACAACCACAAACTGCGGTAGGAATGCCAAAAAGAAGATAGCAACTTTTGGGTTTAGCGCCGCTACAAGAACTCCCTGTCGAAAGATTTTCATGTTCGATAATTGTTTTACATCAGATTCGGTAGAATACGGTGCACCACCAGATCTTAAAGCTTGGATCCCTAACCAAATAAGATAAGCAGCACCAACCCATTTGACCAAAGTGAAAGCAGTAGCTGAAGTGGCTAATATTGCTGATAACCCTACAGCTGCAAGTAAAACATGCAAAAATGTTCCACTCCAAATACCCAACATTGCGGCAAACCCTGAACGCTGACCATTCTTTGCAGTTTGCGCCAGTATAAATGCGATATCAGGACCGGGCGAGAGATTCAATAGTACAGCGGCTAAAAAGAATGTGCTCCAATGAGCGAATGTGTAATCAAACATGTTCTTTCATCGTCCAAGTTAAAAGGATATGTGTAAGTTCAGCATAATGAGGTTGCAGGAAATGTTCAAATCAGCCAGAAATCTGCCCTCGTTAATATTAGTTAAGTTCAGGTTATTGTGCCACTTATTCGTTATAAATCCATTACTATCGAATTAGCGTCTCTCAATAGACTTGTATTGTATAATATCTTTATTCAATGGTATTACAAGCCGTGTATTTGAAATGTCCGTGTTTATTGGCTTTGTTATGTGGCAGCACCATCAGTTTTTCTCGCTGTGATACTAACCTCTGAAGGAGCATATTCATCATATTTTGGAATACCTTCATTGATTGTTTCTATAGGAGATTTGGACGAAACGAAAATATGTTTTTCACTTTCTTTGGGATGTTGAGGGATTGCACCATTATCAAGAGTTGCAGGCATATACCACATGACCCCAGGATTGTGATCATGCTCTGCGAACAAATGGCAACCGCATGTTTGACAAAAATGCCAGTGTGCCAAAGGGCTGCGATAAATTGATAAATTTTCTGTTCCTTTCGTAATTTCAATATCGCCACGGCGCACATATGCATAAGTAGCAAATAGTGAACCATGAAGCCGGCGACATCTTGAGCAATGACAATGGTATAGCTCTTCAGCTGGTGCTTTGACATCGTAAGCGACGCTACCGCACTCACATTGACCAGAAATTGGACTAAATATTGAATTACTCATAAAACGACTTTCTCTGAAATCTATTTAGCCACATAACGAGGCTGTAGGAAAAGCTTATAGCAGCCAAAATTTTCTCCTGACCAATAACCTTGATACGCATACATTATTGTGCCACTTTTTTACGTCAAATTCACTGTTTTCAATTTACAGCTCTCTTTCGACTTGTATTGTTCTTGTTTCTATCTTGTTCTGTGCCCATTTCGACCCTCATGCCGATAATTCTCCGTAATTCGACAACTTTTCTATATTATGTACCATACAGTATAGTTTCCATTGAATACCGACTTTCTTCTTTCCTCGCATACTAAACCGATTAAGCTTCTTGTTCGTGCCTATATTGCCAAAAACAGGTTGACCGTCAGGGATGGTGGAAATGCAGATCATGCAGGAGCAATTATCTGCCAACGACTGACATCCTGTGACTATAGATGTGCTTGCCCAGAACACTATCCACTCTTTCCTTCATCCAATCTGTATAGCTTGGTGATTTAGTACTTTTCTTTAGTATAAATGAGACCTGTCTTCCCTTGCCTTTTCGGTGGTCAGCTGAGGATGGGTTTCGCATACATTTATTCTTTAGCGAACGGTGCCTGCATTGGTTTACCCTACCTTCGAAGAAGGCATTCTCATTGCCCAGCAAGCCTTGTTCGTTACAGACAAGCAGGATTTGTTCAAACAGGGATTCGATCTGTTCTGGATGTCTACTGACGAACTCAGCTAGGGTTGTGAAGTGGGGTGCTGTCTGACACGACAGCGCCATAAAGATGATATTGGTTTTACAACACCACTGAACCTCTCGACTGGAGGTGATGCCCTTTGAGTAGGCAAACAGTATGATTTTCAGTAAAAGAGCGGGATCGTAAGCCGGACAACCCGTTTCGTCATTTTTGTACTTGGGGTAGAACACCGACAAGTCCAGCTTATTATCGACCAGATAGTGAACGGCATGTTCGAAGGTGCCAGGCTGTAGTTGATCTTTATAGTTTATGACAACCATGGCATCTTGATTGTAATCGTAGGGCTTGAATCTGGGCATGGAAATGACTCCATTTTCGATCACCAATTTTAACAGATTTTTGCTGTTTTAGGGTTTTTCCTACAGCCTCAACGCTGATGCTAACCGGCCATTTGTACAGAGTGCAGCGAAGCGAAACGAAACGAAACGGCGTATAAATGGTCGGGTTGAGCTACTTGTTAGCAACTTTTTCTTCAAGACGCTCGACTAGCCAAAGTTTAATTATAGATTGACGTGTTACACCAACACGACTTGCTTCTCTATCTAGTGAGTCAATTACCCAAGAAGGAAAATCTACATTGATTCTTTTTTGTTTTTGATTCGGGCGTTTGATAGTAGATAAATCAAGGTCATCAATAATGTCTTGTTTGTTATCATCAAATTTTTTATCAAAGTTCTTAGCTTTCATAAAGTTCCACCTCTTTTTTACGGGAGCACCTGACTGAAATTATTCTGATAGCACTACCACGATATGTTATTACAGCTGACCAGTGCCTTTTAGCAATGAGACCAATTACTAAAAAGCGTGGCTCATCTTCTGATTTTACTTGTAGCTCAGTAAGCTCAGGGTCAACCCATAGCTCTTGAGCTGCATCAAAATCAATACCACCAATTTGTCCGCTATGCTGATGACTTTACGATATTGGTAAAGAGTCAACGTGCGGGTGAACGCGTACTGCGCAATATCAGTAGATACCTGCAAAATCGTTTGAAACTGGTCGTTAAAACCAATGAAAGTAAATTCCTGGGATTCACATTCCGAGGGAATCGCATTCAATGGCATCTGAAAACACTGATGAAGTTTAAGCAGGAAATTCGGCGATTAACGAATCGCAACTGGGGCGTATCGATGAAGTATCAGCTCTTCAAAACCAGTCAGTTTATACAAGGCTGGATTAATTATTTTGGTATCGCTAATTGCTATCAACTCTGTGTGGATCTGAATCACTGGATTCGACGCAGGGTCAGGATGGCTTATTGGCGTCAGTGGCGAAAACCACGTACCAAAGTAAGAAATCTGATGAAGCTCGGTGTTTCAGTTCAATCTGCGGTTGCGTGTGCCATTACCAGCAAAGGCCCATGGCGTAGCTCTAAAACCCCGGGGATTCAACAAGCATTATCCAATGCGTATCTGAATTCTCAGGGATTATGTGCACTACGTGATGGATGGATCAAGCTTCACTATCCTGAGTGAAACGCCCTGTGCGGACCCGCATGCAGGGTGTTGTGGGGGCTGTGGGTTAGTACCCTCGGCTACCCGATTAGGCTTATTTTGTTGTATTTTAAACTTGATACTAGGCTTATGCTGCTGATTCATGATGTATGTCCCAGCCAGGAAATACAAGAACCGCAGGATGACATTGAAGAGCTCTTGCAAATACTTTTGCTCTTTCCACACCTAGCTGAACCCTATCATTTTCAATTGCAGAAATAGTTGATTGAGGAATGCCAGATATTTCAGCTAGCTCATTTTGACTAAGCTCTTGAAACTCACGGAGAATTCTTACTGACTCGCCAACTGAAACATCGGTATGTTTTTTAGCTTTTGTATAATTTTTCATAATTACTTTCTCCTGTAGTCGTGAGGCGTAACTTTTACTACTTGAATAAGTATTTGTTCATTTTCGACTTTGTATATAACTCGATGTTGTAGGTTCAAACGTGAAGATCGGTAGCCTTTCCATTCCCCACTTAGAGCCTCATCGTGCAAGCCTTTTAGCTTACGCAAGCCCAGCGGCCCAGATAACGACACAATGTCCTTCCATTTTTCGTACTTTTTAAGCACATCTTGCGGTGCAGATGATAGTTGTTTTGAAACACGACGATGTTCATATATTGACCACATACTATAAACAGTATATATGTCAAATATGGTATGTCAATGTTTTGAGCCTAACGCCAAGTTCAGATGCACAAAACAAAGGCCGCTTTTTGGGTCAGCTGCAACGTTTTGTGTACGCCCAGCATGGGTATGAACTAATGAGGTGAAAGTCCTCTGTTGGAAAATCACCGCCAGAATCCCATGTTGGTAGTATGGCGTTAACAACTAGCGGATTAAACTCAGCCAATACCTACGGGGTTGGATAAACTACTTTGGTATCGCAAGTGGCTATCAGCGATGTGTCGAATTGGACCATTGGATCCGGCGCAGAGTAAGAATGGCCTATTGGCGTCAGTGGCGAAAACCACGTACTAAAGTGAGAAATTTAATGAGGTTGGGTATGCATATTCAGGCCGCCGTTGCGTGTGGCATCACCAGCAAAGGGCCATGGCGCAGTGCTAAAACTCCGGGATTAATCAGGCGTTATCGCTGGATTATTTAAAATCCGAAGGGCTTTACTCTCTGCGCGATGGGTGGATTTCGCTTCACTATCCTAAGTGAAACGCCCTGTGCGGATCCGCACGCAGGGTGTTGTGGGGGCTGGAGGTTAGAGTCCTCCGGCTACCCGATTAGCCCGCTTTATTTATGATCGGTTTTATTTCTTCTCGAATAACTTCACGCACAACCTCTAACATTGATTGTTGTTGGATGTATTCAACAAGTGCATCGTTAATCAGGGTTTGGTAATTTCCACCACCTGCCTTCTCAACAATACTACGAAAATACTCCAATGCACGGTTGTCTAGCCGTATTGAGATTTTAGTTTTTCCCATTTCCGGCGGTATTACCGGCCCTCGTTTAGCATTCGTGAAATCAATATCACGATATGGTTCAGCAGCGGTCTTTTTCATAGCGTAACCTTTGTGGTCTGTTAGCTTTTCAAGCAGAAATGATACGAATAATATCTGGTTCGCGGTAGGTGTAAACAACAACTAATAAGTTGGCGAAGCTACTTAAACCAAGACTGATAAAGCGTTGTTCCTCACCAATATCAGGATCTTCTCGAGTCAGCGCGAAGTCATCTTCAAAGACTGTGACAGCTTCAGAGAAACGGATGCCATGCTCTGTAAAGTTAGATTGAGCTTTGACAGAATCCCAAACAAATTGCATAACAAAATAGTATAGACATTTGTCTTCTTTGTCAATTGACCATGTCAAAAGCAGACGGTAGGGGCTAACCAGGCTGTAGAAAAATCAGCAATTTCGCAGAAATATTCCTCAACCAAGTTTCTCAGTTGTTAATGTTTAATTTTGCAGTCGCCGTTCTATTTATTGAAAGACAGCCAATAGCGCATAATATATCTCCCTATTAAGGCAAATACGCTCCAGCACAGCCCTAACCAACTGCTCTATGCCGTCGCCTCGCTATGCTTTCCGTATCTCCATAATTTTTCCATATTATGCACCATGCAATACATCATCCACTGGCAGCTGACCTTGCCCTTTCCTTGTAAACTTAATTTGTCGAGACCTTTATTACTGGTGATATTTCCAAACACCGGCTCTATCGTCCACATCCTTTTAGCGTAGTCTTTTCTACCCGCTTCGCTGTCAATTCTCTGCTTCATTAAATCAAGGTAGCTTTTGTGGTCTTGATCTTCCACCAAAAATGAAACCTGCCGCCCCTTTTCCTTGACTAGGCTTCTCATGCATTGAGATTGTTTGGGGCAAGATCGACAATCAGGAAGCTTGCCGACAAATCGCATGTATTTCCCCCGAGGGGATCCGAAGGTAATTTACAGCCATCAATAGCAAAGGGCTCTTTCCCAACTAATCCGCTTTTGCAACAGATCATCAACACCTTGTGGAATAAGGCTTTCATTTCTTCGCAGTTACTGCTGACAAAATCGGCCAAGGTAGTAAAATGCGGAGTGCGACCTGAAGCCAGCGCCATGAATTTTAAATCTGTTTTACAACTACGCTTAATCGCACGACTTGATGTTATCCCTCGATAATAGGCGTAAAAAATAATTCGCAACAACAATGACGGTGGATAAGCCTTCCTGCCTACGCTTTGATTTTTATAGCGACCATGAAATTCTTCAAGATCAACAGTATGGGTAATCAACTCGTAAAGACAAAACTCAAATGTGTTTTTACCGAGAACATCGAGATAATTTATATCCAAAAATACACTTTGATTTAAGTTGTCATCGAGGTAATTTGACATGATTGCAGCCAATCAGCGGATGAGATGCCTATTTTACCTCAACACATCGGCAATTTTAGCTTCGTTTTGCGGCAATGGTGATGTTCCAGGCTTGTTATTGAGAGTCGTAGTAAACCACACTCTTCAATACATGTTAGACCCCAGAAGATGTTTTCTATTAAAGTACCATTACCTCAGGCTTGTCCAACAAACGGTTCAGATTCTGGCTCGTCCCTAGCAGGAATCTAACCTTATTCGTTATATTTTTTATTCGTTAATAGCTTTGATAACCGCCTTAGGGTTTTTGTTTACAACCTTAAGCAAAATCCTGGCCGCTCCTCTTGGTGCACGGAGTCCTTGCTCCCAATGGCGTAAAGTTCCCAGCGATATCCCGAAGGTTGCGCAAAAGCGTTGTTGACTCATTCCCGTTTTCTTTCGTATCGCTTGCACGTTGATCGTTTCTGGCTTATGAACTACTACTTTACTCTTCTTGCCTTTGGCATGCTTGATGGCATCACCAAGACCAGCGTTAATTTCTTCAAATGCTTTGCTCATGACTTTTGGCTCCAATATTTCACAAGTTCTCTTACTGCCTTAGACAACAGCTTTTTCTCTTCCATTGAGATATTGGCTTTTTCGTTTTTCCCAAACAGTGTTAATAGATATAGGGGCAGGTCTTCATTATGGAAATAGTAAATAACTCGAACCCCACCGCTTTTGCCTCGACCACTTCGTGCCCACCTCAGCTTTCTTATGCCTCCCGTTCCCTGAACAAGAACGCCAGCATTTGGGTTCATTGATAGATAGGCAATTAACTCTGATTTTTCATCTTCAGAGAGAAGACGACCAACCTTCCGTTGAAATGGCTCGGTTTCCGCAACAGTAATCATAAAGGTACAAGCATACTCCAATGGAGTACTCTGTCAAGTCTGGTGTTAACTACTCAATTTGTGGCTTGCTAAAAAACTAACGCTATAATTGGACGTCAAAATGACATGATATAACACATCGATTTGACGTATAAACCCAATCGGGTTAACGTATGCCCTTGATTCTATAACAACACCCGGTGAAATTATATCAGTACGATGTAAATTCACAAACAGTCAAGGATGACAAAGTAATGCCCGGAAAACCTCGTCTGCTCGATCAGGAAAGAGATAAAATCAGCCTTAAACACCATAGCATCCGCACTTAGAAAGCTTTATTCAGTGGATAAATCCTGTTGAAAAACCCTCTGGTGCTACCATGCAGCGTTAAAATCAGGCTCAAAATACTCACTTATTACCTATTCAAAAACTATATTTGATTTCAAAATCAATTCGATGAAATACTTCTCCCGAAATAGCACCATAAGCACGGCCTGCCTTAAATTGCGAAAGCTCAACTTCTATAGATAAGTCTTCGTCTAAACCGTAGCGATATGCCAAACCTGTTTCATGACCCAGTTGTTCTCTACCGGCAACGGTTTCATGATCAATACCAACCTGAGCAATAGCATCAAATCCATAGCGTTTGCGATAGTCGTTGTATAACAGCGTCAGCAACCCCTTGTTCCCGGTCGCAAATGAAACGGCAAGTGATAATATTCTTATATTTGATAGGTCAGGGTTATACAGTGAGCCATAATAGGATATGGGTGTATCATTCGAATGCAGCCCGTTTTGCCTGAAGGTATGGCTGCCCGGGGATTGCTTGCGGGAAGTGCCAGAACCTGTTGCATAGCGCAATTCCATATTTGTATTGTTGAAAAACTTCGGCTGCCAGGCAAGTGATACATCCAACGCCCAGCCCGCTAACGATCTGCGTTCAGTATGATCGACAATCAAGTCTTCGATTTCTGCATTTTCAGCTGCTGCAGTATCAGATTCATCAGCATCTGAAAGTTCTTCCTCAGACTCGTCCTCTTCATTTTCTTTATAAATAACTTGTTTTTCATTGCCTTTCATCAATGCCAAATCCATTGCGAAGCTATACCGTCCCAATCGATTAGTTCGGAAATCCTGGCTGTAGCGCAGGCCCAGCCAGTTAATCTTTGCATCGGCCTCATCAGCCTCATTCTCTTTAATTAATTGATCATCCTGATAGATAGAAGAATGATCTTCTCTGCGCACAAAAAACAGATCCAGTACTGCAGAATCGGGAAGAGTTGTATGCGTATTAGCCAGAAACCAATAAAGTGATTGCTCTTCAGGATCAATACGATCATTCTTGCTTGTCACCGTTGGGCGTAGTTTTGCCAGCGCCATGGACAGGGTTATATTCTCTAATTCTTTTTGCAAACGCAGGGCATCGAGTTCTTCACTCCACCACCAGCTACGGGAATCCTCGAACTCTTGTCGGCCAAGCCTGAATGTCGGCGCAAAGTCATGCTCAGGTTCCCATTTCAGCCAGATTTCATTTAAAGCGGCAAATTCATTTTTTTGCCATACAGATTGCTCTGGCTCCCGAACCTGCTCGGCGATAAAACTAAAGCTTAGAAACCCTTCCAGAGTGGGATAAAGTGAAAATTCGGTCTCTATTTCAAGTTCAATATTGCGCTCCCGATCAAGCACATCCTTTTTACCCGTCATATCTGTCAGAGTTTCATGCGTGTAAATGACGGCAATCTCAGACTCGATAAATTCACTGCTGTCATCGGATTCGCTGGTATCGGTGGCGAAGAGTAGCCCAGGCAGTAAAAATAAAACTACAGCGAGGAAAGCGTTCTTTGTATCGATTTCAAACATAGCTGAATCCGAAGCGGTTGTACTAAATTCAGAATGGGCAGTTGGCAGCCTGTTGAGACGCGCTTAAAACACTACACTAGATAAACATCTTTAGGTTCACCATATGATAATATATACAGGGCTTATTTAGCATAAACTGGTGTTTCCTACTTGGTATTTAATCACTTTAGGTAATAGGTCGAGTATGAGAATCTTACTGATAGAAGATGATACCCTACTTGCCAATTATATAATAAAAGGCATGGGCGAAGCGGGTCATACCGTTTTGTACGCTGCCAATGGTCAAATAGGACTCGATTTAGCCACCAACGAGCACTTTGATGTGGCTATAGTTGATCTGATGCTCCCCTTCGTCGATGGATTGAGTATCATTGAACGTATGCGGCAAGAAAAAATTAATGTACCTGTTATCATCTTAAGTGCTAAACGATCCGTTGATGATCGCGTTTTGGGTTTGCGTGGTGGCAGTGATGACTATTTAACCAAGCCTTTTTCATTTAGCGAGCTGCTTGCGCGTGTTGAGGCATTGCTGCGGCGAAGTAGCGAGTTAGAGCCGTCATCTCACTTAAGAATTCATGATTTGGAGATGGATCTTTTATCACGCAGGGTCACCAGAGCCGGTAAGCGCATAGATCTGCAGCCCAAGGAATTTTCGTTACTGGAATATCTGATTAGAAACTCAGGACATGTTGTCTCCAAGACCATGATTATGGAACGCGTATGGAATTACAATTTTGACCCTTGCACCAATGTGGTAGAGGCAAGAATCAGTAAGCTGCGCGAGAAAGTTGATAAGTGTTTTGATATACCTCTGATTCAGACTATCAGGGGCGTAGGATACACGTTAAGAGTGCCCGATGCCTAAATTGACAATTCCCAATACACTGAGCATAAGGTTATCATTGTATTATGCCTTAGCCTTTTGTCTATTCCTTGGTGCTACGTTTACACTCTTGTATTGGTCAGTGAGTACGATAAGCAATCAACGCATTGATGAAGATTTATTGGAGGATATTGAAGAATTGTCCGCCTTGTTGAACAACGAAGGCATAGGTCGGCTCAAGAAAGAAATTAATTATGAAACTCAAGGCGCAGATAAGGATACGGTGTTTCTTGTCCTTTATAGCGCTGATGCTGAAGTGTTATATCGATCAGACCTTAGCGGCTGGCGAGGAATCAAGTTTGACAAGGATGAGGTTATTCGACAATCAAGAATAGACACGCCACCCAGACTTATTACGTTAGAGACTGATTCCCGCGAAGCTGATACACGTGTTATCTATGCCGCCCTTTCGCCCGATTATATTCTGGTTCTAGGTGAATCACTCGAAGAACGCGATGACATCATGGCATTGCTATTGACTGCATTCGCGGCCATCTTCCTTATTGCGATTCCAATAGCTTCTGTACTTGTTTGGTTTGTGACCCGCCGCGCTGTTCAGGGCATTGAAGCCGTTAGTCGTGCCGCAATTGATATCAAGTGTGGCGACCTGACTCGGCGGGTGGCTGTTCACAATCAAATCGATGAGGTACAGACCTTAGCTGATACCTTTGATGCAATGGCTGAGCGTATTCAGAAATTGATAAAAAACATGCGCGAGATGACCGACAATATTGCGCATGATTTACGCAGCCCTTTAGGGCGCGTGCGTGTATTGTCAGAGTCTGTGCTGGGAAAAAATACAACAAATGCAGAATTCAGATACGCCGCCGAGAATACCATCAATGAATGTAACCGTTTAATCAATATGATTAATATTTCACTTGACGTTGCAGAAACAGAGGCGGGTGTCGCTTGTATTCCGCGAGAGCGGCTCGATTTTTCAAATATAGTGGATGATGCCTGTGATCTTTTTGAGCCATTGGCTGAACAAAAACACCTTACGTTAAAATATGAACTGGATACAGACTGTCAGATCACCGGGGATAAAAACAGTTTACAGCGCATGCTTGCAAATATTCTTGATAATGCCATTAAATTTTCATCTGCAGGCGGACACATTGAAGTAAAACTGCGAAATGCGACAAATCGCGTGACACTCAGCGTCAGCGATACAGGTATGGGTATAAAGAAGCAGGATCTTGCGCACATATTTAATCGTTTTTATCGCTGCGATGAGAGTCGTAGTACACACGGCTGTGGGCTTGGACTCAGTTATGCAAGGGCCGTTGTGCGGGCACATGGAGGTGAAATTGAAGTTAACAGTGTTGAAGGAAAATCAACCACATTTATCATCAAATTACCCGTCAGTTATCAAATTGCAACACTGGTACTCCATCAAGCGAGAAGTGACAATAGCTCTTATAATCTGTAGTTTCTTTAGCCCATAACATTCAATCAAGTCACTCGGCATCTTATGTCTGAAATCTCACCGTTTGATAACCTAATAATTAGGCTCCGGTGATTCTGGCAGCTCATACTCCTTCATAGCGATACGCTAATGACAGGAGAGAATGATGAAGAATGTAGTCAGGTTAATTGAACTCATTGCGGCTGTTGTTTTTCTGATGAGCTGTTCGAGTAGCGGCGAAGAAACCTTTGAGTTTCCAGATCCCGTTAAATTTGATTTTAATAATGCAACTTTCGATACAGATTCTGCAATAATTACTAATCCCTACCTTGCATTTACAGTCGGAAGAAAGACTGCCTTTGAAGGTGAAACCGACGAAGGTTTGGAACGTATTGATATTGAAGTGCTGGCTGAAACCAAAATGATTTTAGGTGTTGAATGTGCGATTGTTCTCGACAGAGTTACAGTTGATGGTACTTTGGCTGAGGAAACCTGGGATTGGTATGCACAGGATACCAGTGGTACGGTATGGTATATGGGGGAATCTTCAAATGACTATGAGGATGGTGAGCTGGTATCTACAGAAGGTTCCTGGGAAGCGGGGCTAGACGTTGCTGATATTGGAAGCATTGCTGAAGCAGGCATTCAGATGTTCGCCAATCCACAGGTTGGCGCGGTTTACCATCAGGAATTCTATGAGGGTGAGGCCGTCGATGCTGCTGAGGTCGTAGATCTGGCTGCATCCGTTACGCTGTCCGACGGCTCGCAGTACACCGCACTGAAGGTCAAAGAGTGGGAACCCAATGATCCAACAGGGTTCGAGTACAAATACTTTGTGGAAAATGTCGGTTTGATTCTGGAAACTGATGAAGAAGATGAAGAGCCTATTGAACTGGTTTCACAGCAGGACTAAGTATGCAACACTACACTTGTACTCTATCAATCCTATATTGATGGGGTACTCGGTAGGGCTAAGAGCTAGAGCCTATTGCGCTACGGTGTTTCATCTGTGATGATGGTTCTTCCAGTCATATTGGAGAGGCTTGATGAAATTAATCCCACACAAAAAAATGAAACAATCTACCATTGCCCTGATGACTTTTGCCGGGTTGGCGGTTAGCTCAACACTCTGGGCAGCAAAAAAAGATGCGGGGCAGGGGCATGATTACCGTACTTTTCATAGCAACGGTGAGATTGACTATGGACAAATCTCCGATTCTTACAGCGCGGATCTTGTTATGTATCTTGCAGGTAATCAGTTTATGGTCATGGAGGATTTGATCAAGGATTTCCAGTCAGCTCATTCTGAGGTTAAAACGGTTTATGTTGAGACCATCCCGCCCGGACAGATCTTCAAGAAACAACTTCTAAAACAAGGTGAGATCAACGGTGAAAAGACCTCGATGACGCCCGATCTATTTGCCAGTGTAAACATCAACCATTTGCGAAAATTAAAAGGCAAAGGACTAATAGATGAGCATATTATCTACATTCATAATAAATTGGAATTGATGGTCGCCAAGGGCAACCCAAAAGGTATCAATGGTCCGCAAGATCTGGCCAGGGACGATCTGCTGCAATCGCATCCCAACCCCTTAACCGAAGGTATTTTTAAGTTTTATGGCAGTACCATGCTAAAAGACCTTAATCTTCATGAGAAGGTAACGGGTGGGAAAAAATGCAAAAGTTGTTGGGCGGTAGAGGGTAAAACCTGGTTTACCTCCAGGCATCATAGAGAAACGCCACATCGCATCGAAAACGGTGAAGCGGATGTTGGCATTGTCTGGACTACCGAAGTGGCTTATGCCAAGCAGCAAGGCAGGCCGATAGAAGGGGTCCCGATTCCTGCGCCCTTGAATAAACAAGATAAAGTGGGCTATGCGATCGGTCCACTGTCAAAAGCAAAAAACAGTGACAACGCAAAGCGGTTTCTGAGTTATCTGGCAACTGAACAAGCACAGAATATTTATGCAGCTTATGGTTTTGTGCCAGCCACTGCCGATGAACTTGTACTAAAGCCGTTAATGGCCAAGTAGCTGCCACGTTGGTAAAACAATGCCATCACTTAATTTCGCGCAGCCTCTCCAGGGCATCAAGGATTAACTCAAGCCCGAAATTAAAATCATGCACGCCGTCGTGGGTGCCATCTATAACCTGATGCGCAAGTGCATTTAGATAAGGATACTGCTGCGGCGGAACCAGCGAAAGATAGTCCGCCGCTGTATCTGCATACGCCGAAGGGTCGATGGGAAAGTTCAGCTCTTGCAGGGTGAAACCATAGATATGACTGTCGATGGCATTCCAGGCACGGTCGGCCATCTCGTAAGAAAACCCCGCCTCGCGCAGACAGCCCACAGTGGCATTGACGTAGTTTAACATCGCCGGTCCGATATTGATCCGGGACACGATCAGCATAGACATCCAAGGATGGCGCAACAGCACGGTATGGGCAGAAGTCGCCCGCTTACGCATTGCCTGTTGCCAATCAGTACCGATGTCGGGTACATCAATCTCTGCCACGACGATATCAACAATGCCGTTAAGCACCTCTTCCTTGTTCGCAACATGATTGTAGAGTGACATCGCCTCAACCCCCAGCGTCTGAGCCAGTTTACGCATTGTTAGTGATTTAATATCGCTTTTGTCTGCCAGCTTGATAGCCGCACGTAGTACCCGATTTCGGGATAAAGGCGTTTTTTTCATTTTATGTTTTTTTCTTGACTTACTTACACTGTAAGTCTAGTATCTGTCAGAAGTCAACTTACAGTGTAAGTTATAAATATAGATATCATCAATAGAGAATTGCCTGATTAAGGAACAGCTAAACCATGAAAGCGATAGTCAACACAAAATATGGGCCAGCCGAGGTCCTTCAGCTTAAAGAAGTAAGAAAGCCCATACCCAAGAATAATGAAGTATTGATAAAGATCCATGCGACTGCTGTCTCATCGGGAGATTGGAAAATGCGCAAGGCTGACCCATTTATTGTCAGACTGTTTTTTGGTCTTACTAAACCCCGAAAAACCATATTAGGATATGTCCTGGCGGGTGAGATTGAAGCAATCGGCAAAGACGTAAAGCTGTTCAAAGCAGGCGAGAAAGTTTTTGCAACCACAGGAATGGAATTTGGCGCTTATGCCGAGTATAAATGCCTACCTGAAAAAGGGGAGCATATTCGAGGACAGGCACTAAATAGAATGACTTTTTAAAATTATTAAATCTTATAAAAACAGTAAATTAAATTACTATTTCCAAGTTATTTATAAGATTTAGTAGAGTGCCTGTAGCTTTTAAAGCTGAGGCACGTTCTCGCAGGGTAGTCACTCTATCTCAAGAGGGCGCAAAGCTTTTCAGTCCTTGAAAAGAGCTAGCTTTTCCCTGCAGGCTAAACCTTATCTCGCGGTATTACGGGCTTTCTATCGATACCCTTTGTATGCAACACTACGTTAGCATTTTCTTTTCGTAGCTGATGTTTACAAGAATAACGAGGTATCAAACCAATGGCGATTAACGGTGATCCAACAGTTGCACTTAATAGCATCGAATTCGAGAAACTTTCTGAGCTGGTGAAGACTTGGATGAATAAAGGCTTGACGATGAAAGAAGCCTTTAACTATTCCATTAGGAAGCTGGATATTGTGGCGAAAATATCTTACACAACTTTTGAAATTAATATTAATCGCTTGGCAAATGCCACCAGCGTGAGGGGACCGCTGAATATTCTTGCCTCTCAGATACAAAGAATACCCCCTGCAACGGGAGCAGTGATGTGGGCAAAGCGCAGATACTGGCTGGCCTACTTGTCAGTGCTCGGTATGCTTCCCTGGCTTTTGCCAGCGGCTGCGGCACATGGTGGGAGATCGGGGACTGCCTCATTATTTGGGGTGGTAGGGCTTGCCGTAGTGATGGGGGTTACTTTGTATACTTGCTCACCCGGATTAAGATCGGCTCCTGAGTTTCAGGCTTTATCAATAAACCCAGTGACGGGGGATTTGCTTTGTTATCGCCTAAGCGAGTGGGTAGCATGCCCACCTGAAGTATACAGGGACAACTAGCCCGCTTATTCAAAAAGCTTATGGTCTATAGCGGTTTTATGGGTCCTAAGACGAATTTATTTCTTTAATCCAATGCGCTCCGGTTTGTGATCTAAGACATAGAGACCAAGGAAACGAATTGAAAGCATGGATGCGAGCAGAATTAAAAGTGCGGCCTGCAATATCATAAATATTACCCAATGGCTCTTGCGTGTCTAAAATTGAATCACTTTGGTAGGCACCCACTATCGCGAAATCTATAGAAACCTGCTTTCTGGTTTCAAGATTTGGTTTGGGGTCTCTTGGATCGACCAGCGACAGTGGCAGCGGTCGAATGGGTAGAATTCCTCGGTTTGATCTTTTTAAAAAATTATTCGCGTAAGTGTGTGAAGTGCCTACACTGGCAGTCATTTTTTGCTGTATGTAGTTAATTTCACGTGCAACCAGAGTGCTTGTGAATGCCGGATATCGCAAGTTATTCACTATAGTTCGCTTAAGAGACAATGATATCAGACCTGTATTTAAATATACTTCGAAATCAGGATGTTGAATGTCGCCCGCAAGGAGCAGGCTATGGCGAATAATTGTTTTTATAGTCATCTGACCTATTCCAAATGACGTACCAATATTAAACCTTTCCTGAAGTTGATCTAACACGCCGTAATCAGACAGTTCGTTAGCTATAACCACCAAAAGCTTAACAGGGTCGATTTTTTCCGTTTCGGCAGCTTTTACAATTTGTTGTAGCGTCGAACTACTTAGCCTTTTTTGAAGCCATACCAGACGCGAGCTGCATGATAAAAACTGTACCTGTTTCGGGTTTGCTCTTGGAATGACTCCGGGCCTATTCAATTCACTTACCAGAATGACTGTTGTAGTAATAAAAACAATGACTACAAGCCAGGAGAGTCGTTGCATTCTAGTGTAGTGTTTCATATTAATTGTGTACTATGTATAAAACACTACACTAGCACCTAAGTAACTTGTCTATCGCAACAAAATCTGAGCTGCACAGGCCAATTGTGGAGAGTTGGCTTTGCCTTTCATCAAGCCGGTTGGGGGTTAATTCATTTTCATTGAATCTATACTGATCGATTCGGTTCATCAACATGGGTCCAGCCGTATTATTCGCGTAAATGCATTCTTTGTAGTGGGGCCCGGTGGTTCTTAGTAGATTGATCTCCAGCAGTCAGGGCTTCATATGTTTGATTATAGCGGTTGCGCATTCGTCTGGCTTCTCCTCAGCGATGAAATGTCCACAATCGAGTGGAAGATCGACAACGTTTTCGGACCATTCATTCCAGATTTGTAATATGTTCCCTGATCGACTCTTGAGAAATTGTTCGCCCCAAATCACCAATGTTGCGCAGGTAATTTTGTGTCCATTCTCACGATCTGCCCGATCATGATCAATGTCGCACGTCACCCCAGCTCGGTAATCTTCACAGGTGGATTCCAGTGTCAATCGGTTTAAAAACTGAGCCTGGTAATCTTGTAAAGCGGCTTCGTTTAATGAATTTCCCTTGCCGATCCAGCGATCAATGAGCGTCTTTACCCAGAAATGGGGTTCATTGGCAATCAGCTTTTCAGGCAATGGTGCTGGTTGAGAGAGCAATGGCCAATGAAAGGTACTCATTGCAACATTCTGATCCATGCGTTCCCACAAGACGAGCGTCGGTATAATATCTATGCAGACAAGATGAGTTACCCTGCCTGGATGGTCCAGAGCCATTCTATAGGCGGTCCGTCCGCCACGATCATGGCCGGCTACAGCAAACTTCTGGAAGCCTAGCTCGTGCATAAGTTCGACGGCATCATTAGCCATTGTACGTTTGGAATAGTTTTCATGATCTGAATCAGGTGCGGGGCCTCTGGTTCTGCCATATCCGCGAATATCCGGAATGATCAGAGAAAAGTGTTCTGCAAGTATGGGTGCAATGGCATGGAAAGCCATGTGTGTCTGAGGATAACCGTGCAGCAATAGGAGGGGAGGTCCCTTCCCGCCAGTCACGACAAAGTGCTCAATTCCATTTGCTCTGATGTAGCGTTTTTCAAAATCCTCAAACATGCTGTCTGGTCCCTTCTCTGGTTTTATAGAATCCAATTAAAAACTTCCGTAGGTAAAGAAAAGTCACGCTAAATTAGATATTGTGCAACCGTGTCTTCATTCCAACTTACACCTGTACCCGTCGCATCGCCGATAATCGCCATGCCTTTTTCAATCTGCAGAGGTTCCGCCAGAATAGGGTTCCACCAATCAGAGTATTCTAGCCAATGGGCTGTTGGCGTAAGGCACAGAAGTTGTGTGCTGATTTCTGGCCATAAGTGATTTGATAGCTGGATATTGTGCGTTTGCGCCATTGCTGCTGCACGCATCCATCCTGTTACACCGCCAATTTTCATAACATCAGGCATCATGAGGTCAGATGCTTGTGCTTCAATTGCGTGCATCATGTCAAGTGTTCCCCACCAGTTTTCCCCACATTGTATTGCTGTTTTTGCTTCTCGCGTCACACGTGCATGGCCTGTATAATCTTGCGCGAGGGTTGGTTCTTCAACCCATGTAAGTCCTTCCTCATCCAACATACGCATGCGCTGTATAGCCTCAGTGGGTGTGAGGCATTGATTGTAATCAACCATTATCTCTACATCATTGCCGACGGCTTTTCGCATTGTGCGTATGACTTTGACATCTTCCTCAACGGATGCATAACCAATTTTTGCCTTTACGCCTAAAAATCCTTTTTTAGCCCAGCTTTCTGCAACCTCTGCTGAACCTGTTGCGCCATCGTATCCTACTGCCCCATAGGCTTGCATAGGCTTCTCAACGCCACCGAGTAATTGTACCAAGGACAATCCTTGAATGCGGGATAAGGCATCCCATAGTGCCATGTCGATAGCCGCCAATGCCATTGCGACTAAGCCTTGCGTGCCCAGAAGGCGGAATTGTTTTTTGAGTTTTTGTTCTATTTCAAGGGGTGCAAGTGCTTCATTAATTATCAATCCTTCAAGGTTTTTAATAAATTCTGCTGTTGGTTTTAGTGCCATAGGTGTATATGTGAAAATCATACTGTGGCCCACAGTACCTTCATTGGTTTCAATATCCGTTAATATCACGGGTGATTCAATAATTACACCGCTTGCCGTGCGATGCGGGGTATTCATAGGTACGCGTACAGATCGAACACGAAGTGCTTTAATGGTAATTGAAGTATTTTTTTGCATGCTTGTTACTCTTTTGTTTTGTCTAGATGCCTTTTCAACAGGCTGCTAGCGTGATTTATCCAAATCTGGATATAAGAAACAAGTAGCTAATGGTTAGGTGAAACAAGAAAAATTAATCTTGATGACGCTTATCAAATAAATTCTTAAGGGTCTCAGCTCTATTGATAACAATACTTTCTTCTAAACGCTCTTCTCGATATTTTGTTATGTATATCTCTACCCAGGATAAGTGTTTTTGCATAGCTGTCATTGCCTGATTCGGCTTGCCAGCTAATATTGCATCTAAAACTTCTGTATGTTGACCAATGATTGATGACCTTTGCGAGGGCTCAATAAATAAGCCTTTTAAGTTTGTCGCTACACTCTGTTGTAAAACCTTAAACAAATTCTGCATGATATGAAGCAAAACAGGATTATGTGCTGCCATAGCAATGGATAAATGAAAATCAACATCACATTTAGCCTCTTGCGTTTGCTCATTTTGATTATGAGCCGTTAACAATCTTTGATATTTTTCCTGAACATCTAATTTGTCTTTACGAGTTGCTCTTAACGCGGCGAGATAGGCGGATAATCCTTCAATGGCATAACGCATTTCCAGCATGTCATAGAGAGTGTCTTGTTTTTCAGCAAAAAGGGTCAGCAAAGGGTCAGCAAATGATGAGCCTAGTGTTTCACATATATATGAGCCACCTCCAGGAATTTTAAAAATAATACCTTTTGCCTGAAGCTTATTTATAGCCTCCCTTATTGATGGTCGAGAGACTTCAAATTGTTCAGCCAAAACTCTTTCAGAAGGCAATTTGTCGCCTGCGAGTAGATCACCATTGAGGATATTTTCTTCAATGTTTTTAGCTATTTTTTCTGAGATAGTTTCTGCTTTGATCTTTTCTACACGCATCTGGTTTTAAGTGGTGGTGGAAGTATCAAATAGCTTATCTCATATAGTGGCCGGTTAATATATTTTAAAAATATCTTGATTTGCAAATTGGTATTACCAATATACCATTGGTAATACCAATTTGCAAATCAATGGTAAGTGAGTATTTTGAGCCTGATTTTAACGCCGCATAGTACCATTAGAGGGATTTTCAACAGGCTGATATCTATGTTTGGTACGCCCTATATTCTAAATATCAAGCGCACCATTTCTTATCTACGTAAGTTGAAAAATAACTATCCATTTTAAATGGGGATCACGGCTATTTGTTCATCACCCCCTGCTCCATTTTATTAGTCTTTTTCAGGTTTAATTGAAAAACCGCCGCGTTTAGCCTGCTTTTCGTTATGACTTGGTTCTTACTGCCTCATTAAGCATGGTGTATGGGAGTGGGCGTATTGTTAGTAGTTTCACTGATCATATTCTCCGGTGTTGAATTTTTACCTGGAGATATTGCTCAGGAAATTTTAGGACAGTCAGCCACGCCGGAGACGGTGGCAGCTTTTCGTAAAGAGCTGGGGCTGGATCAACCCGCCTATACTCGGTATCTAAGTTGGCTGGGAGATCTTGTGAGCGGCGATTTCGGGAATTCACTTGCCAGCGGACGGCCTATTTCCGAGTTGATTGGCGCACGTTTGGGCAACACTTTTTTTCTGGCAATATACGCAGCGGTCATTTCTGTTCCCTTAGCCTTGGCGTTGGGTATTCTGGCGGCACTTTATAGAGACAGCTTTTATGATAAAGCCGTCAATATTTTAACCTTGTCATCAATTTCATTTCCTGAATTTTTTATCGCTTATACATTAATCTATATTTTTGCCGTGCAGCTTGGCTGGTTACCCAGTTTGGCGAACATCAATTCTGAAACACCTCTCTTCACTAAATTGTATAGCGCTGCCTTGCCTGCGATTACCCTGATGCTGACGGTCATAGCGCACATGATGCGGATGACGCGTGCGGCAATCATTAACTTATTGGCCAGCCCCTATATCGAGATGGCAAAACTAAAGGGCATGAAGCGCTCACACATTATTTTGCATCATGCCTTGCCCAATGCGTGGGCACCAATTATTAATGTGGTGGTGATTAATCTCGCTTATCTGATTGTTGGTGTGGTGGTGGTTGAGGTCGTGTTTGTCTATCCCGGACTCGGCCAGTTGATGGTTGATTCGGTGCAAAAAAGGGATATCCCTGTTGTTCAGGCTTGCAGTTTAATTTTTGCGGTGACTTATATCCTGCTTAATTTAACGGCAGATATACTGTCTATTATTACCAACCCAAGGTTGCTGCACCCTAAATGAGCAAGGATAAAGATTCTAATTCGGCGGACACATTAGAACCGCCCAAGGCGAGAAGCAGGTGGGCGGGTTGTAAATCGGCGCTTGGAAAATCACCCTGGACAGCAAGATTTGGAATTCTGGTTTTATTGGGCTACATCTTGATTGCTGTTTTTGCACCGGCACTAACACCCTATGGTGAATCACAGATAGTGGCATCAGCCTATGAGCCCTGGGGTGAGCAATTTGTACTCGGCACTGACAACCTTGGCCGGGATATGCTTACACGCATTTTCTATGGCGCACGTAATACCATCGGAATCGCACTATTGACTACTGTGTTGTCATTTTTGATTGGCGGTGTAGGTGGCATTCTGGCAGCCGTTTTTGGCGGTTGGGTAGATCAGTTACAAAGCCGTATTGTCGATGTTCTGATGGCAATTCCAGCGTTGATTTTCCAGTTGCTTCTGCTGACAATCTTTGGCACCAGCATCCCCGTGCTCATCATCATTATTGCCGTACTGGACTCCACACGTGTATTTCGTCTGGCGCGCTCAGTGAGTCAGAACGTGGTCGTTATGGATTATATTGAAGCAGAGAGATTACGTGGCGAAGGCCCTGTCTGGATTACCCTGCGCGAAGTGCTGCCCAATATTATTCCACCACTGGCGGCGGAATTCGGTTTGCGATTTATATTTGTTTTTCTCACCATCGCTTCATTGAGCTTCCTTGGCCTGGGCATTCAGCCTCCAACGGCGGATTGGGGCTCGATGGTGCGCGATAATGCTACGCTTATTTCCTATGGCGATATAACGCCGCTGCTGCCCGCAATGGCGATAGCCTTGCTTGCTGTCAGTGTTAATTTCATTGTGGACTGGTTCTTACATCTGACCAGCGGGTTAAAAGATGGCCATTAAGAAAAAGTTTAAACATCAGACTGGCAGGCAGGAAAGCGGTGACAGAGATGTGCTACTTGAGATGCGTGACCTTAAGATTGAGGGCTTCAGCGATGATGAATGGCATCCGATTGTCAAAGGTCTGGAGCTGACTTTAAATCGAGGTGAAGTACTGGGGTTGATCGGTGAGTCAGGGGCAGGTAAATCAACAGTGGGTCTGGCCGCAATGGGCTACACCCAGCCAGGCTGTCGGATATCCGGTGGTTCGATCATTTTTGATGGCATGGATTTGATCAAATCCAGTCGTGCCGATCGACGCAGGCAACGCGGTGTTCGCATCGCCTATGTTGCCCAGAGTGCCGCTGCATCGTTTAACCCTGCACATCAGTTGATCGATCAGTTCACGGAGATCCCGGTGGAGCATGGCATTAGTTCGGTTAAAGATGCTAAAAAGGATGCAATAAAGCTTTTTACACGCCTGCAGTTACCCAACCCTGATACCATCGGTTTTCGTTATCCGCATCAGGTATCGGGAGGGCAATTGCAACGTGCTATGACCGCAATGGCACTTTCCTGTAGACCTGATTTGATTATTTTTGATGAGCCGACTACCGCGCTTGACGTAACTACGCAAATTGAAGTGTTGGTCACAATTCGCAATATTGTCGCTAAATTTAATACCGCTGCAATTTACGTTACCCACGATCTGGCCGTGGTGGCGCAGATGTCTGATAAGATCATGGTCTTACGCCATGGTAAATTAGTCGAAGAAGCGGAAACACGGAAAATGCTATCCAACCCGGAAAAGGCTTATACCAAGTCACTATGGGCGGTACGTTCTTTTGAAAAGACAGACGCGTCCCCCGAGCCTGAGGATACACCCCTGATAAAAGTGGATGATGTCTCTGCGGGTTACGGCAAAACCATCATTCTGCATGATATCTCATTTGAACTTCAGCGTGGGCAAACCGTTGCGGTGGTAGGTGAATCCGGTAGCGGGAAAAGCACGGTTGCACGCGTGTTGACAGGCTTGCTTTATCCGCTCTCTGGTGCGGTTTATTTCAAAGGAGAGAAATTACCGCCAGACTATCGAAAACGTTCTAAAGAGCAATTGCGTCAGGTACAAATGATCTACCAAATGGCTGATACAGCGATCAATCCACGCCAACGAATTCGTGACATCATAGGTCGGCCGCTGTCATTTTATCTTGGCCTGAAAGGTGATGTGCTGGAAAAACGAATCCGCGAGCTGCTTGATATGATTGAGTTGGCACCTTCGAGTTTTATTGATCGTTTTCCAGGCGAGTTATCAGGTGGTCAAAAGCAACGCATCTGTATTGCCCGAGCACTGGCGGCAGAACCACAATGCATTATTTGCGATGAAGTTACGTCCGCACTTGATCAACTTGTCGCTGAAGGCATATTAAGACTGTTGGATGATTTGCAGCAGGAGTTTAATCTGACCTATCTGTTTATCACCCATGATCTGGCAACCGTTCGTGCGATTGCAGATCGCGTCGTGGTGATGTTAGAAGGACGTATTGTTGAGCAAGGCACAAAGGATGAAATCTATACACCGCCTCATCACGAATATACCGAATTGTTATTATCGTCAGTGCCAGAGATGGATCCGGACTGGTTAGACAAGGTGATTGAAAAAAGGACCATTTAATGTAGTGTTTTATACAAAGTGCTCATAGTGACGAACCGAGAGAGGTCAGCTATGCAGTGCAGTCCTTAAAAAGGGCCAACCATTCCCTGCGCACTGTGCCTTGTCTTTGCTCTTTAGCTTGGCTCTGTATCCACCAATCCTACGTTGATGGAGTACTAGTACTCCATCAACATAGGATTGATGGATAAAGTGATTTCAATTTAACCCGTGCATCCTGAGTTGTAAAACGCCAATTTACTCGTATGACTTTATGGTTACGCAGCTTTTGCCAGGAGTCTATTTCCTTTCGTAAAGTTTCCTGATCGGGAATTCTTCGATTGAGACATTGGCGACTGAGCACTCCTATCTCTATTTCTGCCATATCCAACCAGCTACCATGTTTCGGCGTATAGTGGATTTCTAATCGTTCAGCAATTCGTCTCGCTTCCTCTGGCTCAAACGTGGCGTACAGTGACCCCAGCCTATGGGTGTTCAGGTTATCCATCACTAAAATGATTTTTCTATCAGGAAAGTGTTCATCAACCAACTCTTTAATTAACTGTGCCCAGTCTTGCTTGGTATGTCGATCAGTTACCTTTACATGGCGCCAGCCTTCAAGGGGAGCTGATAACATAAACAGATTACTGACTCCGTTTCTTTCATATTCATAATCAAATTTAGCGGGTTGCCCTGCTCTTAATGCAAGTGGTGTGCGTGTCTCTTTAATATGTTGCTTACTGGTTTCATCCATGCAGACCAAGACTTCCTCTGGTGTATAGCTTCTTTGATACACCTCCAGTATATCTTCCATTGCGCAGACAAAATCTGCATTTTCCTTGGGAGGTATAACCCAGCACGCCTTCAACCAGGGTTTGAGTACATTTTTTTTAGTGTCTGTCTGACCGATTCTCCTGAAATCGAATCAACAATCTCACACTCTACCAATCGTTCAGCGAGTAGCTTTAATGTCCAATCTGTGCGCCCCTCTGGAGCAGATGAGCAAGCGGTTGCGATAAGAAATGCCTCTGCTTCACCATCAAGTTTTTTTGGCTTTCGACGTGTTTGTACTTTTGGGTTAAGCGCTGATTCAAGCCCCTCCACAACAAAACGTTTTCGGACTCTTTCCACGGTTAGCCGACTGATGTGTAAGGCTTCCGCTATCTCCTTATCTTTCAATGAGCCCGTTGCTGAAGTTTCATCTGCATGTAGTAACACCTGGGCATGAATTAATTTACGTGCGGCTACTCGTCCTTGTGACGCCAACTGGATTAAAATACCTCGCTCTTGTACGGTCAGTTTTACTCTGTACTTTTTTTCTGGCATATTTCACTCCAAAGTATCATTCGCTTAAATTTGGTACTTAAGAGTTTAGTTTAGATATTCATCAATGCTACGTTGTTGGAGTACTAGTATATGACTTTTCAATCTTGAAATCACTTAGTGTGGGGCAAGAATCCACCACATCACGCGACCTTTCAACGCTGGTCACAGAAATTCAGGGATGTACTGATATTTCCTCAATGGTTACGCATTTTGATTATTTTTGGCAACAGCGATTACCTAAGTTCCGGCCCTCTCAAGTGAATATACGGGCAAGTATGAATCATGCGCGTTGGCTAGACGCAATTCAACAATCCCTGGGTTATGAGAGTCTGCAAACCATTGCCGCCAATGTGGGACTGAGTGAGTGTCAGTTTCGTCGGTTTCGTCGAATATCAACTCATCTTTTTAGGCTGAGTCTTAAAAAATCAACGTGTGTTGCGACTGCAAGCTGCGGTGCGTGAATTGCTCTCAGCGGATACACCGGCGATTTAGAACCATTATTATGACGATTCTCATCAGATTAAGGAACTGAAAAAGCTGACTGGCCTGACTCCAGGAGCATTTGAAAAAGGCACTCAAACAGGACAGGCGCTCTAAAATACTAAATAATCACATAATGAATATGTAATATTCATATGATTTTAAAGAAGTTTTATTTTGGTTGAAAATTGTGTCCGAGTGCCTGTCCTATGAGACTTGCAAAATTAATAAAGCCGTTGGGATAAAAGACAAGTTTGTCTCTCATAGTGGTTGTCATATTTTTCCTACAATACAGTGTGTATCCTGCTTTTCTCTCCATTTTTTTCGTTCTACTTTTCCTACTTGCCATGGGTTAGTGTTATTGCTATGGTCGCAGCTGAATAACCTCCAATATAGAAGCAGTGCTAATGTAGCTGCACTAAAAAAATAGGTTTAAAATCGACAGGAAAATAATTAAATGTAATGAAAATACTGATCGTTGATGATCACCCGCTCTTTCTTGAGGGAATTAAGCCCATAATTGATAAATTAGGGGGCGATACTGTATTATTAATTGCAGATTGCTGCAGAAACGCATTAGATTCAGTACGGCAGCACTCAGATTTATCGCTGATATTGCTTGACCTCAGATTGCCCGATATGGACGGTTTTGTTGTTCTTAAAACATCGATTGAAAACAATCCGGACATACCAGTTGTCATCCTTTCCGCATCAACCTTACGCAGTGATATGAAGCGCACATTGGCAGCGGGTGCTAAGGGCTTTATTTGCAAATCCTCATCCCCTCCGGTAGTAGTCAATGCGCTAAGATTGGTCTTAGCCGGTGGTGTCTACATACCACCGGAGATGGTGGCAGTGGGAAGCTTCACCAGTACTGTAGGTAATGCCGATCCAGCAGCAGAAATTAATGGTCAACAAAACATTCATCTGACACCCCGCCAGCTAGAAGTTTTGTCTTTGCTGACTGATGGTAAAGGCCGGTCCAATAAAGAAATAGCCCGAACCCTCAGGTGTAGCGAAGCGACAGTTAAAGTTCATGTAACCTCTATTCTTAAGTCCTTGGGTGTCAAGAATCGAATCCAGGTGATGAATGCGGCGAAAAAACTCGGCTTGTTCATTCTGTAGCCCGACTACAACAGTTTTTGACGTGCGCCTTTATTTGAGCCTCACTATTGCTCGTCGAGAGTTATCTCTCCTTTGTTCTTGATTTTCTGGCGATGGCGCCTAAATAAGCACGCAATTGTGCTGGTTTAAAAGGTTTATATAATAAAGGCAAATAAGTGGCATCGGCTTCTTTCAATCGGTCAACAGAGTACTGCCAGTAATAATAAGTGTGGGTATCTCGCTGCGATACAAGGTTCGAATCGCTGCTACCGCCTCAGTGCCAGTGTTGTGTTCACGCAAACAATAAACAGCAAGAATTACATTGGGCGGGAGAGCATAATCAGCGAGTGTCGTTATCGTTTTTTCGGTGGCTGATGCGTTCATGACGGGTACCTGTAGTAGGTGAGGTCGTACGACCTTACTGCAAAGCGTACGACGACAGGCTAATATCGAGTGCTATTTACTGTTGTTATAGTCTAAGACCATCAACGAATGATTGTAGATGTGTAAATTATCTAAAGGCGACCCATACCCTTGGGAGGAGGCGATAATGCAACCTGATCCCTATCATCGATACAACCCCTCTTGAGTGGCATATTCTTTTTGTCGAAAGCGTTGTAACGAAATAGCCGTCACCCAACCTCGATTTGAGAATGATATAGAAAATCGTATCTATTATTGATCATTTATGGGTATAGCTGACAGCTAAGCTGCTTATGTGATTCAGTAGTTTATCATGAACTAACGTTAGTGCATCCATCCAGACTTCCCTTATAGGGAGGTTTTAACACTATTGTGTGAAAGGAGTTTATTATGACCATGTCTATTCCGTATGACCCCTCTCTCGAGCTAGCAAATATTGTTCCAGCAGACACGTTGAAAACATTGCTTGATATTGCTGCTGCTCAAGCGCCTGTAAATACGGCGCAAGAGGCTCTGAACCGCGCTATTCTGACCGTTAGAAGCTTGGAAATGACGATGTCAGAAATGACCAACATGAATATCAATGCCTCCGATGTTACGGACAGTCTGGATAAAGCACGGGAGAATGTGCAAACCGGCGCCAAGGAGTTGATCACCGCACGGCTTGCCGCCTGGCCAAAAATCAACGACCTGAAAAAGACCCTGGTGGGGATGAGTTCATCCATCGAAAGCCCGGTCGATTACAACAAGACGATGATCAAGAAGATGCCGCTCTCTGCCGATTCTTTGACCCTTGATGCGCAGTATTTCTCACATGATGAGGAACGCCAGGGTGCATCAAACTCGCTCGCTGCGATTAGCAGCTATGTCTCCGCTGCCACCAGTTTTCTTGGCGACAAGATCAGCAGTGATGCCACAGCTGCTGCCAAGTCGCAGGTGTCTAAGCAAATCGAGCATCACGATATAGAAGGCACATTGATCATCACGGCCGGCTGTACCCATAAGCAGGCCGCTGTATTGGCGCCGTTTGTACTGGATGTGGACAAGGGCATACGTGTCTGGAACTCCATCTTTCCTGACGAGATGATCAAAACGAATAGCCATGCAAGCATGCAAAAGATCGCCGATGAGCAGCAGACCAAGGATGCAAAATCCTTCACGATTCTGTCCGGTGCATCCTATGGCTCAAGCTTCGTCGGTATGGTCCACGTATTGCGTACATCGGACACTTCATCAAGCCAGAAAATGGAGTCAACTGCCGGAAGTCTGCGTGGTCAGATGGAGGTCGGCAGCTGGTTTGAGAGTATGCAAGGTGGTTTTGGGGTGGAAACCAGTTTTGCCAATGACGCCAAGAAGCTTCTTAGTGCACAGGATATCTCTTCTCACATCTCTCTGATATGTGTTGGTTCCATCCCCTCGATCACATCAACAGAAGTTCAACTGGGGGTCGAGAAATTTGCCGATTTCAATGCAGCCAAGATGATGGAACAGCTGGCGGCTCTGCAAGGTGCTACTGACGCAGCCCAATCTACCGTATCACAGGAGGCGCAAAAGGCACGCACGGGACAGACAATGACGGCGATTAAGGGGGCGCAGACGAAAAGTGTGATGAGTGGTCTGCAAACCGTGGACGATGGCAAGAATAAGATGCTCGACATCAATTCCCTGATGACAGCATTCGAAGATTATGTGAACAAGGCGATTACCGGCGATGTAGGCGTGCCCGTTACCTACTATCTCAAACCGATTACTGCCTCCGAGTTAGCACAGATGTGGGTAGCAAAATATTTCCCTGGTCAATACGTGACCTCCGCCGGTGATGACACCACACCAAAGGAACCCGGTGATAATACATCTGGCGGCGGCGATAGCGAATCTTCCTGATACCTGGACGGATAAACAAAGTCCGTGCTTTGCAACTTATCTGAATATTAATCTCATATAGGAGTTTTACCCATGATTATCAGATACGAAAACTTCCGTAATCAAGTCTTCGCATGGGCTAATCAACACCAAGCCCGCTTCAAATACTTCTGGCCCTTAAATGGTGGCTGGGAGCATTGGGTTCAAGCTGAAGTGGCGGCACACATTATAAACGCTGACAGTCGATACGAAATTCTACGCGAACAGAATATATATACCAACAATCAAACCGCTGACTGGGCACTCAACCAGCAGACAGGTGGCGACGAACGAATAGCCGTTGAACTAAAATGCCAGCGCGGAACCGATCCGACTGGCACAACGTTTACCAATGACATTAACAACGATGCAGCTAAGCTGCGCGGGAATTTACCTGTTGGTGTCCAGACAGCGCTTGTCGGGATTTATTACAGTCAGGGGGCACAAAACGGAATACAAAATAATTACAGGTTCACCAGTCAAAACCGCGAGAGATATAACAACAACGAAATCGGTGTGTTTGTATTCAGGGGAGGAGTCGATTTCTAATTATAATGTGTGCGATTTATAGATATGTTTTCACTATTATCGGGTGACTGACACCCGTTATTACTGCGTGCGCGGCTGAGCGTAGTCGCGTAAATAGTGAAAAAATAATTACATAATGACAAAGCCATTGCCCGTCGTAAGATCGTTTACGAGCGGGTAGTGGATTCTATAGCCCACTTTAATTCCTGTACGCCAATTACTGTGCTGTCAATTAATCTTAAGGTTTGGAGATTCCAATCCTTCCAATAACCTTTACGCAGCATCTGTCTGCATTGCTATTTTCTATTTTCTGCTTGTGATCTGAGCAGATAAGCGTTTATAGTGTGTTAACTGAGTGTAAACGTTTACATCACACAATGAAAAACCATTTGACGATTAAAGATGTAGCTCTGGAAGCCGGTGTTTCCATCGCGACTGTATCGCGGGCCATGAACGATAGTGGGCCTGTAAGTAAAGCCGCAAGGCACGCCATTGATAAGGTAGTGGCTGCATCGGGTTTTCGCCTGAACAGCATAGGTCGCCAACTCAAGACGGCCCGCACGCATACCCTGGGTGTGCTAGTGCCCAGTTTGAAAAATCCGATTTTTGCGGATGCCGTGGCAGGCATAGAACAATCAGCGGAACGGCTGGGTTATAGAGTGTTACTAGCCTCTTCAAGGTATATCCAGGCCAAAGAGGTTTCAGCCGTTGAAACATTCCTCTCCAGCCGCGTTGAAGGCTTGGTGCTTACGGTATCAGACGAAGAGGGGAGTGATGCGCTGAGGCTTCTGAGTGCGACGCAAATCCCTTTCGTATTAATGTTTAACCCTTGTAAAGAGAATAGTTATTCCACAGTGAGTGTTGATAATCGAAAGGCGGCCCGGGAACTGGTCAGTGACTTGATCGGACTGGGTCATAGACGCATTACCATGGTTGTAGGTAATTTGTCGGAATCGGATCGCTCGGTAGAGCGCTGTGGCGGCTATAAAGATGCACTGCGTCAAGGTTATACAGACCCCGCCAGCGTGATAGAAGTGGGGTTTGAAAACCCTGAACTCGATCAAGCCATTGCCGATTTAATCCAAAGTTCTTCGCCACCCACCGCCTATTTCTGTTCGACCGATCTACTGGCAATTTCAACCATACGGTCACTGGCTCTGCGTGGAATCAAGGTGCCTCAAGAAGTGTCTGTCGTTGGTTTTGACGGCATTGCTATCGGAGAGTACCTGACGCCCAGTTTAACCACAGTGGTTCAGCCGGCAGAGAAAATGGGCGAATGGGCCGCCACGCATTTGATTGGGCGAATTGATGACGGTGACTCGGTAAGAAATCTTGTTTTACCTCATCACATTCGTAAAGGGGAATCCAGCGGTATACCCGTGGGAAATAGAGAAAGATAGATGTCAATCATGACGATGTCATCTGATTTTCAAATTTGCCCGGTATCTTCGGCTGGATGTCACAGATTATTCTGTGCAGAAGAAAACAAACTCGGTATTTAAAGACCAACAATGAGGATCCTTAATCATGAAAGTTGAATTACGAAAACTGATAATAAATAGCGCTGGTGCGTTGCTGATAGCGGGCATTAGTATGCAAGCTATGGCTGCAGATGCAATTTGTTACAACTGCCCACCGCAGTGGGCGGATTGGGCATCACAATTGAAAGTCATTAAGGAAAATCTGGGGTATGATATTCCTCATGATAACAAAAACTCGGGCCAGACACTCTCCCAGTTGCTTGCTGAAAAAGATAATCCAGTTGCCGATGTAGCCTACTACGGTGTGTCTTTTGGTATTGCAGCAAAAAATGAATCGGTGGTCGAGCCTTACAAACCGGCTAACTGGGACGAAATTCCTGAAGGCTTAAAAGATCCCGATGGTAACTGGTTTACTATTCATTCGGGCGCACTTGGCTTGTTCGTCAATGTCGAGGCACTGGGCGATGTACCCGTACCGACATCCTGGGCAGATCTGCTGAAACCAGAATACAAGGGATTGGTCGGCTATCTGGACCCCTCCAGTGCATTTGTTGGCTACGCAGGCGCTGTGGCTATAAACCGTGCTATGGGCGGCACATTTGATGATTTCGGACCGGCTATTGCTTATTTCAAGGACCTTGCCAAAAACGATCCGATCATACCCAAGCAGACCTCTTATGCGCGGGTTATCTCCGGCGAGATTCCGATTTTATTTGACTATGACTTCAATGCTTATCGCGGCAAATACAAAGACAAGGCCAATGTTGAGTTCGTGATTCCAAAAGAAGGTACGGTCGTTGTCCCCTATGTGATGAGTTTAGTCAAAGGCGCTCCACATCCGGAAAAAGGTAAGAAGATACTTGATTTCATCATGTCTGATACGGGTCAGGCCGTGTGGGCCAACGCGTTTTTACGCCCGGTTCGCGCCAGCGCCATGTCGGTGGAAGCGCAAGCAAAATTTCTCCCTGCGGCAGAATATGAACGCGCAAAACCTGTAGACTATGCGCGTATGGCAGAAGTCCAGAAAACGTTTGGAGAAAGGTATCTGGACGAAGTCAGATAACAAGTAAAGTTTATCAATCAGCCGGAGCAACGCCCGCTCCGGTTTTGGCAAAACTGACAGGCGGCAGGATACCATGAAAAATCGAGAGCTATCGAACCTGATCATCCTTGCTCTGCCGGTGGTGATTGTCGCGCTGGCCTTTTTTCTTCTGCCTATGTCGTATCTTGCCTATATCGCCGGCAGCGGGGTTGATGGCCTTTCCACCTACACATCAGTGCTCACTAAACCTCGCTATCTTGAAAGCGTTATTGCAACCACGGTGCTGGCAGGAGTCACCACGGTTGTTACTTTGGCAATTGCGACAGTTGCCGGATTATTTCTGGAAAGGAACCGATTCTTCGGCAGAAATACGCTGATCTCTATGTTAACATTTCCACTTGCTTTTCCCGGTGTGGTGGTGGGATTTATGGTGATTATGCTGGCAGGCCGACAGGGTCTGATCGGGCAGATTACGAAATTAATAACCGGCGATAAGTGGGTGTTTGCCTACTCCATTACGGGGCTTTTTGTTGGCTATGTATATTTTTCCATCCCGCGTGTCATTCTGACCATTATGGCCGCTGCGGAAAAATTGGACACAGCTTTGGAGGAAGCGGCCCGTTCTTTGGGTGCAGCACCCTGGCATGTGGTACGCGATGTCATCCTTCCAGCACTTAAACCTGCCTTAATCGCCTCTGGTGCCATTGCCTTTGCTACGGCTATGGGCGCCTTCGGTACGGCGTTTACACTGGCTACCAATATTGACGTATTGCCAATGACTATTTATACCGAGTTTACACTTCGGGCCAATATTGCAACTGCGGCGGCGCTAAGTATTGTGCTTGGCTTCATCACATGGTTGGTCTTGAATATCGCTCGCTCGCTGGCGGGTTCAACAGTGGCAGCCGCAGGTTGAACATGCAACGAAACGCTCGATTTTATTGGCAACTTCTATTTACCGTCCTGGTTTGCGCTTTTTTGATTGTGCCTGTTGTTATGTCAATGATGGCAGGTATTACCGAGAACTTTATCAAAGGCATAGCAAGCGGGGTAACCCTGCGATGGATTGTAGAAGTATGGGAGTTGTATAGCGATACCATTTTTCTTTCGTTACTTATCGCTATTGCCTGTCTTGTCTGTACGACTATACTTGGGGTGCCCGCTGCCTATGTACTCGCAAAACGTCAGGGTCCTGTGGCTCGCATGATCGAAGAGCTGCTTACTTTACCCCTGGCCATTCCTGGGTTGGCAATTGCCTTGGCGCTGATCATCACCTATGGCGGATTCAGAGATTTCAGATCGAGCTGGGTATTCATCCTTGTTGGGCATGTGCTGTATACGCTGCCATTTATGATGCGCTCGGTGCTTGCCGTATTATCGACCGCTGACTTTCGCAGTCTGGAGGAGGGTGCAGCCAGTCTGGGAGCAGGGTTCTGGCGGCGTTTTTTTGATATTGTTATCCCCAATTGCCGATCAGGCATTATTGCCGGATCATTGATGGTAGTGACATTGTCAATGGGTGAATTTAACATCACCTGGATGTTGCACACACCGGAGACAAAAACACTGCCGGTAGGTCTTGCTGACAGTTATGCATCTATGCGTCTGGAGATTGGCAGTGCCTACACTATAATTTTCCTGGTGATGATTATGCCACTTTTAATCGCCTTACAACACTATGGCAAACCCCGATCTGTTAATACAACTCCGTCTGAAGAGAAAGATAGTAGCCTCGTATCGGACAAGCAACGAGAGTCGATTCAATGAATGGCAGCACTTCAATTCGATTGCAAGCCTGCGCTAAAACGTTTCCTAATGGCGCCAAAGCCCTTGATCCCATGACACTGGACATCGAGGGTGGCGAGACCATCGTTTTTCTCGGTCCCTCGGGCTGTGGAAAAACCACAACGCTGAGAATCATTGCAGGTCTGGAATCTCCAGATAAGGGAGGTCGAGTGTATTTTGATGCTGAGGATGTCACCGATCAACCCATTGAGCAACGCAATGTGGGCATGGTTTTCCAGTCTTATGCATTGTTCCCAAATATGAACGTGGCAGAGAATATAGCCTACGGTTTAAAGCTTAGAAAACTCGAAAAACCGAAGATCACGCAACGTGTTGATGAAATGATGGAGATGATGCACATAAGCGAGCTTAGTGCTCGCAGCATTGATCAACTCTCAGGGGGCCAAAGACAACGTGTTGCTCTGGCCCGCGCAATTGCTGTCAGGCCCAAGGTATTATTGCTCGATGAGCCTTTAACTGCACTGGATGCCTTGCTACGGGAGCGCCTGCGCGTAGATATCAACGACCTATTGCGTGACTTGGGTATCACAACTGTATATGTCACTCACGATCAGGCTGAGGCGATGTCACTGGGTGATCGAATTGTTGTTATGGATAGAGGGCGTGTTGCCCAAATTGGAACACCCCGGGATATTTATTTCGATCCGAGTGAAGCATTTGTTGCAGATTTCATAGGCACCATGAATCGACTTGATGGTACACTTAACAATGGTGAGCTGGTAATCCGTGGTGGCCGAATTCCTGTATCGACAAAAAAAACGGGTCAGATTCGCGTATTGTTCCGACCTGAAAATGCACGTGTAGTCGAATTGGAAAACGCGTTACTTAAGGGCCGGGTACACACCGCATTTTTTCTGGGTGATAAAACACGGCTCATTATCAGTGATATCTGTGGCGAGCATATCACCATCGATACGGAGAATCGTGTTGAGTTTCAACCCGGTGCTGAAATTGGTATTTCGATTGATGCAGAATCGATATTGGTTCTCTAGTCCATGTTAATTGCCCAATTAACAGACCCGCATATAAAAGCTTGCGGCAGTCTTGCCTATAAAAAAGTCGATACCGCAGAGAACCTGAAACGTTGTGTAAAACATATCGGTGAACTATCTATACCGCCAGATGTCGTTCTGATAACGGGTGATCTGACCGATTTTGGCCGACCTGAAGAGTATGCATTACTGCGTGAATTGATTGCTCCCCTGGACATGCCGATCTTTTTAATCCCCGGCAACCACGATACCCGGGAGGGTATAAAACAAGCCTTTCCAGATCACGAATACCTGCCCATGGATTCGCAGTTTCTGCACTACGTTGTCGATGACTTTCCGCTGCGACTGATAGGGTTGGATACAACAATTGCAGGCAAGCCAGAAGGTGTCATGTGTACAGAGCGCTTAAACTGGTTGCACCAACAACTTAGCGATGAACCGGATTCGCCTACTATATTATTTATGCACCATCCTCCAATCGAAACTGGGATCAGGCATATGGATGTCCAGAACTGTGGCAACGCTGACGCATTAGGCGCTGTAGTGGAACAGCACAAACAGATTGTCCGAATACTGTGTGGTCATGTTCATCGACCGATCTACGCTCAGTGGTTTGGCATCACAGTTACAATCGCACCGAGTTCATCCCACAATGTCGCGTTTGACCTACAAGATGATTCATCTGCGGACTTCATCCTGGAACCACCCACACTACAACTGCATCACTGGCGTAACGATACGCTGATCAGTCACCTGAGTTTTATCGGTGAATTCGATGGGCCACATCCGTTTTACGACGAGGAAGGAAACCTCATTGATTGATTTCACAAGGCATAAACTGCTAAACCAGAGCTAATACTTGTCGGCACCAGATCACTCATTAGGGATGTCAAATTTGACTTGGTGCCGACGATAGCAAACACGTAAACAGCAATAGCTGGACCCGATTATACTGACAGTGTCAGATAGGATTCCACGAGCTGTCCAGAAAGCGGTCATATAAATTATTTTACTTAGATAGGTAGAAATAGACAAGACTCGAATTCTTGGGATGACTCCGATTAGGGCGGCTAAGTGCCCAGAGTGTGTGAAAACTCGCTGTGAAACTTTCAGTAAGAAATTCGGCTTCGTAGGATCACGTCTAAGCTGCGATCTCAAAGTAAGTAAAGTGAGGTATACCATTTATAATGGAAAATTATTAGTTTCACACGTCTCTGCCCAAAGCAGACATTAAAACAACCATGCTAAGCGGTGCGTAGTTTTCGTCCGAACGAACGCCTTATTAGCTATTACGTGATCCAAACATGATGATAGCCATACCAATAAGTACCACTCCCACACCAACCCAGTCTGTTACCGTGGGTCTAACTGCATCGACAGCCCATAGCCAAAGCAGTGCGACACTGACATAAACACCACCATATGCTGCATATACGCGCCCCGTAGCATCTGGATGCAGCGTAAGCAACCAAACGAAAGCAGCCAGGCTAATTGCTGCAGGAATCAACAGCCAAATCGAATGATCCTGCTTGAGCCATAAATAAGGCAAGTAACAGCCAATAATTTCTGCTACTGCGGTGATAACAAAAAGACCGAAAGTTTTTACCATTTCCATACTCTGTTTGTGTAAAAAAGCCAAAATCCTAGAACAAAATCCTAGCCACTTGTAAATTGAAAATTCCAAGCCGCCCACACATCTTTCGTCTCAGAAGCGCCATTTTCAGGAACTATGGGTGGCTAAGTTTTGTGATTATATGTTTTGGAGCAGGTAATGTGGATCGGAAAATGTTTTTGAAGAATGAGTTTCAAAGTACTCCCAGTATAGAATTATCGGAAGTCGCATAGGGCTTGTTTCATAATGCGACGAAAAGGCGATTGATACTTCTGTTTTCAGCCTGTCATATCGACTGCATCCAAGTGGGCGCATGGCCATGGAGCGTTCTTTACGTCAGGGCCCGTCCTCAGACTATCGCGATCCACCAATCCAAATTAGGCTTATCTGAAATCAGAAGACTTCGTTTCCAATTATTGCATCAATAGAAGGTTGCAGTAATATCTCTTCACTGTTTTCATTTGGTTCGCCCTGGCGGGCGGGGGGCAGGCTCTTTAGCTCTTCCACGAGTTCCAGCCAGGCTTTAAGCTGAATTGCATGTTCTTTTCACCACAACGACTACGCCACGCTCAACTGATCTATATTGAGTGAAGGCGAAAACACAAAGGCATTTAATCCCAGCCAGATGGCCGATTGCTCGCTTGTTGCCCGACTGACTATTAACGGCAAGTCTTTTTGAGCTGGCCTTATATCGGCGAGCGACGCTTGTATGCCTTTGAGGTAATCGGGGTGTCTTTGGGTGACGCCTGTCAGCAGTATCTGTTCGGGATCAAGCATTGAAAGTAGGGCATCGACTGCGTAACCCATGTTACGACCGGCTTGCATAAAAGCCGCGCTAATTTCCAAATGATGCTTACCAGTATGTTCGGCTAATGCACGGAGTCGGCTTTTTGGGGCCGATTGTTCTTCCAGATTAATGTGCTCTAATTGTTGCAAAATGGACAATCCTGAAGCCACTGCATCCAGACAACCTTTGCGCCCACAAACACAAGGTGTATCGTTGTTGATCGAATAATGCCCGATTTGGCCCACCATGTTTGATTGGCCTTTAACCACATGCCCATCAAGCATCATCGCGCCTCCAACCCACAGACCATTGCTGATCAGGGCAACATTCTTTTTACCCATAGCGAAACCGCTTTTTTGTTCGGCTAAAAGTAAGGCAACCGCGCGCCCTTCAAGCTGCACAGGGAGTCTCAATTTCTCTGCAAACATGGATGCTAAAGGTACGTCCTTCCAGCCCAAAGGATCTGAGCGAATCAACATACCTGAAGTAGAATCGGCGACGCCACCGACAGAGATACCACAGCCGATTACCCGGCCAGATTCAATTTTGCTGGATTTTATTAAGCCTATGGCAGCGCTACTGAGCTGTGCAACCAAAGCGACTGGATCGTTGGTATCCAGAGCAGTTATCCGGCGATGTTCGATGAGTTTGCCCTTGGTATTGCCGATCGAGATAGATTGCGCATTGGCAGTCAAGGTAATGCCTAATACAAATGCACCATTATTTGCCAGTTCCAGGCAGACATTGCGTCTGCCGACCTGCCCCTTCACTTTAATGGTAGGGCCTTCAATGATTAACCCTATTTCAATCAGTTCGCGGGTGATCCGTGATACAGCCGCTCCTGTGAGGCCGGTGCGCTTGGCAATATGGCTTCGGGACACAGGCGCGTGGTAGGCGATTTCACGCATGACAGTATCGCGGTTCCTACGGCGCATTTTTCTTATGGAGCTGCCATTCATATTACTCTACTCTACTATTAATTAATTACTGTAATTAATTATTGATTTATATTAGAGGCTGTGTCAATCTATATATGTGATTGGCGAATAAGAGCCAGTTGTTACCGATACAACAATGTGTGTAAGGGCATTATGTTTAACTTAGAGAGAAGTAGCTATGTCATCGGTTGCAAGAGTTTGGCTGTATTTAGCGCCAGCATTATTCTTCCTAATATTGTTTACCTACTACCCGATGCTACAAGTGTTGTGGGACAGCTTTTTTTTTAAAGAATATGGTGCAAAAACTGAAAGCTTTGTTGGTTTTGCCAATTATCAGCGCCTTTTTAATGACCCGAATTTTATCAACGCCGTTAAAAACAATTTTATTTACGCATTCGGTACGGTAATTCCCTCTTTAGCAATAGGCCTTGGGCTAGCCTTGGCATTGATGGAATCAACCCGTTTTAAAAGTTTTGCCCGCTCTATCTTTTTCTTTCCAACGTTGGTGCCACTAATCGCAGCTGCTGCGTTATGGTTATTTGTTTACTTCCCCCACATCGGCCTGCTTGATTATTACCTTGAAAAAATTGGCGTTGACTCCACTGATTGGTTGGGTGATTCAGATATCGCCTTGTATTCACTGATGATTCTCGCCATCTGGAAAAATGCCGGATTCTATATGCTGTTTTATATTGCAGGCTTACAAGGCATCGGCCAAGAATACTATGAAGCTGCAGATCTAGAAGGTGCAAGCTATTTTCAAAAATTTAGACACATCACTATGCCCTTGCTTGGACCAACTACAGCATTTGTTTTTATTATCGCGCTGATCCATGTATTTACCTATGTAGATCACATCGTCATGATGACTGAAGGCGGGCCGATTGGATCTACCAATATCGTGTTGTATTATATCTTTCAAAATGCGCATGAGTTTAATGACCCAGCCAAAGCCACAACTTCTACTGTTGTTAGCGTAATATTCTTGCTGGCATTCTCTTATTTCAGTATTCGAACCATGGAGCGAGGTATTCACTATGAAACCTGAGCAAGCATTTTGTTTAGAAATCTTTTTATCGAAGCGGGGCATCTGCGCGTGAGTGCCACCAGGAAAAAATCTTTGCCGGCTGCGCTGGCATTTACTTTGATCATTAGTCTAGTCGCGCTCATTTGGTCAGGGCCTTTCCTGTGGATGATTGTTGCATCATTCAAACCTAATTCAATGGGTGGATTAGACATGGCCTCTATCTGGCCAAACTTCACCCCGACACTGGCAAATTTCGAACTGGCGTGGAGTAGCGCAGATTTTGTTATTTTGTATATCAATACACTGATTGTGGTTTTCGGAATATTAATCGTGCAGTTAATTACGATTACCTTAGCGGCCTATGCTTTTGCTCGATTGGAATTTCCGTTTAAAACTACTCTGTTCTATTTGTTTTTGATGCAATGATGATTGTGCCACCCATTCTGATCGTACCAAATCTAAAAACCGTTGTTAGTCTGGGTATGGCGGATACGTTAGTTGCAGTCATGGCACCTTACTTTGCGTCGGCCTTTGGAACATTCTTGCTACGCCAGACGTTTAAATCTATACCACGAGATTTTGAAGACGCCGCTGTTATTGATGGTTGCAATTGGTTTCAAATTTTACGCTACGTGCTACTGCCTTTGGCAAAACCTGCGCTGGTCGCGTTTGCGATTGTCAGTGTGGTGGCGCATTGGAACGAATTTCTGTGGCCGTTAATGGTGATCGATTCCCCTGAAAAACAAACATTGACAGTCGGTCTTGCGAGTTTTACACGCGCGGCAGAAGGCGCTGCTGATTGGGGGTTGATTGCGGCCGGAACACTTCTGGTAATGTTGCCTTTAATGGTAGCATTTTTAATTTTTCAAAAACAGTTTGTTAATAGTTTTATGTTCTCAGGAATTAAATAAGATAACTCTTTTTACTGTACAACCACGTCCATTGAAGAATCACTCAAAAGGGGCGTTATTTCAACGAATCCATTAGGAGGAAAACCAATGATTAATAAATTCATCATTAAAACCCTGCAAAAAGCAGCAACCATCACCGCCTTGTTTGCCACGGTGATAGTGGGCAACTTGGTTGCCGTACAACAAGTATATGCGGCAGAAGAAATTAAATTCTACTTTCCAACCTCCGTTCAAGGTCGTTTGGCAATCATTATGAAAGAAGTTGTGGCGCAGTACAATGATTCTCAAAGCGATGTAAACGTTACTGCGGTTTATACCGGCAGCTACAAAGAAACGGGAATCAAGGCATCGGCCGCAATGGAAGCGGGAAACCCACCTGCCGTAGCCATGGTGGGTGCCAACAACATTCTTGAATTTGTACAAAAAGACCAGATTGAGCCGATTCAATCATTTTTATCAGATAGCACAACAAGTGATTTCATGATCGATTTTTGGCCGGGCGTACACGCCAATGCAACTGTTAATGGTGACTTATATGCAGTGCCTTTTCAAAATTCAACACCCATCTTGTTTTACAACACTGACCACTTTAAGGAGGTGGGGTTAGATCCAAAAGTACCCCCTAAAAATTGGGATGACCTAATCAGTTACGGTCAAAAATTGGTTAAGAAAGACGGTGATAAAACCACACGTTATGGTCTGATGATGCCAATGCAATACCATTATGGTAACTGGATATTGCAAGCCTTTGTTATGTCAAATGGTGGTCAATATTACAATACTGAGTATCCAGGTGAGGTATATTATGATACTCCGGCAACGCGCGGTGCTTTACAGTTTTATGATGATTTAGCGCATAAATATGGCATTATGCCGGCAAGCGTAACTCCCTCAAAACAAGTAGCTGCGGATTTCTTTGCTGGGCGTACTTCGATGATGATTGCCAGTACTGGTGGTCTAACGAATATCCGAGAGAATGCTACATTTGGATATGATGTAGCATTCGTACCGGGTAATGTGCGCAATGCGGTACCTGTTGGCGGCGCATCGATAGTTATTTTCAAAGGTCAATCAGATGCGCAACGTACAGCGGCCTGGGACTTTGTTTCATGGATTACCTCAGCCGATCAGCTGGGTTCCTGGAGTCGTGCCAGTGGTTACTTTTCACCACGCAAAAGCGCATATGACTTACCGGAAATGAAAGAATTTATGGCTAAATACCCTGATGCAGGAGTTGCGGTTGATCAGCTAAAGTATACCAGGCCATGGTATTCGACTTACAACTTCCAGGCAGTAGCCGTACCGATGGGAGATGCCTTTCAGTCTGTTGTATCAGGAAAATCGAACGTCGAGGATGCAGCAAGGCTCGCCCAACAGAAAGCGGATGAAATACTAGCACCGTTTAACAATGCGACCGGTTATTCATCAAAATAGCTTAAACAGTCAGCCTATAAAGTGCTTGGGGGCGGTGCAATACCGTTCCCGGGTTCTCTGCTATTTTCTGTAATTTCTCTTGCCCTCAAGCGTTATGTCGATTTTTGCAGTGATAATAGGTTTTCTAATAATGGATCTTGGCTAGGAGCAGTCAATGAAAAATAAAAAGACCCAAAGCTTGGCCGACATGTCGGTTGATGAACTGACACAAGGTTATGCCGCTGGCAATTTTTCGCCCGTTGATGCAACTAAGGATTGTTTAGTTCGTATTGAAAGTTATAACGCGCAAGTCAACGCCTATTGTTTTATTGATGCCGATGGTGCAATCAAATCAGCTAAAAAAGCAGAAAAACGGTGGCAGAATAATGAACCACTAAGCCCAATCGATGGCGTACCAACCAGCAGTAAAGATACAACCAGTGTTAAAGGTTGGGTATCTACAGCAGGAAGTAATGTGTTTAACATGCAAGTGCCAGCGCAGGAGGACTCTTCTTTTGTTGCGCGTCTCAAAGAAGCTGGCGCCGTTTTACTCGGGCTAACCAATTCACCTGAAATTGGGTGGAAGGGCGTAACGGATAGTAAACGCCATGGTATTACCCGAAACCCATGGAATACAGATTTAACTCCTGGCGGATCAAGCGGTGGTGCAGTAGTGGCTGCCGCGCTTGGCATGGGTTGTTTGCATGTCGGCACCGATGCAGGCGGCTCTATTCGCATACCAGCCAGTTTTACAGGCGTGTTTGGGCATAAACCCAGCTTTGGTCGAGTGCCTAATTTCCCTCCAAGCGCCTTTAGCACCATGTCACACGCGGGGCCGATCACGCGAACCGTCAAAGATGCTGCGCATATGCTATCCATACTGACTAAACCAGATGTTCGAGACTGGTATACCTTGCCTTATCAAGCGGAGAATTATACTGCGATGTGTTCGCAGAAAATTTCGGGGATGAAGATTGCCTTTAGTTCGAATCCAGGGGGGCAGGCTGTTGATAACGAAGTTGCTGAATGTGTTAGACAGGCTGTTTCCGTATTCCAAGAACTAGGCGCTACAGTAATCGAGCAGGATTTTGATCTGGGCTCATGTGAAGAAATTTTTAATGCGTACTGGCATGGGGCAGTTGCCTGGCGTTTACGTACATTAAATAATAGTCAACTGCAAATGTTAGATCCGGGTTTGCAGAAAATGTATAAGGATTTGCAAGGCAATGTCCTAATGGATTATCTGGATGCCAGTCAGAATAGAATTGAGTTGGGCGCTCGTGCAAATGCCTTTCATAAAGAATTTGATTTACTGTTAACTCCAACACTACCCATCGCTGCTTTTACGGCGGGTCAAGATTTTCCAGATCTACCGGGATATAAAGCCTGGTCAGACTGGGCTGCATTTTGCTATCCACTCAACCTCACTCGGCAACCGGCTTGCTCCATCCCTTGCGGATTTACCCAGCCTGGATTGCCTGTTGGGTTGCAAATTATTGGCCGCCAGTTTGATGATGCAAGTGTGTTACAGGCCGCGGCAGCATACGAGTTGGTTTGTCCGGTATCTTTACCCGATAAACCGATGTGCAATAACAATTCGGGGTGATTCAAAAATACAATACGTGTAAACACAGATCACATGAGATGATTCAAGTGATGAGTGTCTCACTTTACTCAGGTACAAAACAGGACTGACATCATGGCATCTGTAAGGTATGAGCAGGTTACAAAATCATTCGGTGAAGTTGACGTTATCAAAGGCGTTGATTTTGATATTAATGATGGAGAGCTCATCGTATTTGTTGGACCATCTGGATGTGGTAAATCAACATTACTACGCATGTTAGCGGGTCTTGAAACTGCAAGCAGTGGTGATTTGTATATCGGCGATGTCAATGTAAATGATGTGCCTTCAAAAAACCGAAATATAGCGATGGTGTTTCAGAACTATGCGCTATATCCACACATGACGGTAGCTGAGAACATGAGCTTTGGTCTTAAGTTGCGCGGTGTAAATAAAAAAGAGCGAGAAACCGCTGTTATACAGGCAGCAACGATACTAGGTATCGAAGATTTACTTGAGCGACAACCGCACGCGTTATCAGGTGGTCAGCGTCAGAGAGTGGCAATGGGCCGAGCCATTGTGCGTGATCCTGATGTATTCTTAATGGATGAACCGCTCAGTAACCTCGATGCTAAATTACGCACACAAATGCGTGTTGAAATCAGGAAACTGGTTCATCGGCTTGGCACAACTACAATCTATGTTACCCATGATCAGGTTGAAGCTATGACATTGGCTGACCGTATTGCAGTATTGGACGGTGGTTATGTGCAACAGTTCGGTTCACCCACTGAATTATACCACGCACCGATTAACCGCTTTGTAGCAGGCTTTTTAGGTTCACCGTCAATTAATTTTATTCGCGGTAAGTTTACTGGTGAAACACAACTACAATTATCAGACGGACAAAATATTACTGTTCCGGCGAACCGCATGATATCTGACCCGAAAGTAAAAGACATTGAGATTGGCATACGACCGGAATATATTAATGTGCTTGAAGATAAAACCTCTGCAGTTACTGATTCAGATACGGTAAACTGGCAAGCAGAGGTAACACTGGTAGAATCACTCGGGAGTGAGATGTTGGTTTATGTGCAGCTTGACGATCAGGAAGTGACGATCAAAATTTCTGATAGAGATGATATAGTTGAGAAGGGCACTATAAATGTAACGTTCGATTTGAGTCTGGCACACCTGTTTTGCGCGAATACCGGTAAGTTGTTGAGTCATGGTGTTAAGCCTTGAAGCCCAAAATCCTAGCAAAATTCCAAAATCCTAGAGCCCCAAAATCCTCAAAATCCGAAAATCCTAAACAAAGAAAATACTGGCCACCCACAGAAAGAAAATCTTGGAAAGAACAAGAAAATCCTAGCCACCCAAAAAAATCCTGGAAAAAATCCTAGCCACCCACAATATACTAGACACCAGAGCATTACCTGTAGTACCGTAGCTTTATCGCCACTTCCAAGGATAGGAGATTCATTATGGCTCAACCACGTTCTCAACAAGTATCGCTGGATGCGACACCCTATTACCACTGTATTAGCCGTTGCGTTCGACGCGCATTCTTATGCGGGTTCGATAAATTCACGGATCGATCCTACGAACATCGCCGGGATTTAATTGAAAAAAGACTTTACGAGTTGGCTGATATCTTCTGTATTGATGTTTGTAGCTATGCAATTCTTTCTAACCACTATCACTGCATTTTGCACATCAATCAGGACAAAGCACTGAGGTTGAGTTTCGATGAAGTGATCGAGCGCTGGCATCGTTTGTTTAAAGGCTCACTCTATTCTCAACAATACGCAAAAGGCGAACAACTTAACAAGATTGAAAAACAGGTATTGAACAGAAGTGTCAATAAATGGCGTAAACGCCTGTTTGATCTCTCCTGGTTTATGCGCTGCAGTAATGAACCCATTGCCCGCCAGGCAAACAAGGAAGATGGATGTAAGGGTAAATTTTTCGAAAGTCGTTTTACCAGTCAGGCTTTGCTCGATGATGCAGCTTTAATGACGTGCATGTGCTATGTGGATCTTAATCCCATCAGGGCGGGTATTGCTAAAACACCTGAACAATCACCGTACACCTCAATCAAACAACGCATAAAAGCGCATATCGACAATACACAACCCAAGGGGCTCTTCCCCTTTGCTGGCAACCCCGGTAAATCTATGCCTGAAGGTATCCCCTTTACCCAAGAAGACTACTTTGAATTAGTGGATCGTACCGCAAGAGAACAGCGAGAGGGTAAAACCGGATTTATGGACAACCCTCTATCTCCAATACTGCAACGCCTTGGTTTATCAAATGATCAATGGAACAAAGCAAGCAGCGAATTTGAAAGCGTGTTTTCTGTTTTTGTAGGCAACAGTTCTGCGATAGAATTGGCCTGTGAAGTGTTTTCCAAGCAGTGGGTTAATCTGCAAAGCCACTGCAGACAGTTATTATCCACTTAGGCTCAACAACGCCTCTCCTTTAATAGCAATAGAATCTAATATTGCAGCTTTGACTCGATCGGATTTTATAAAAGAGCGTTTCAGGTTGACTGCATTGTAAAATTACGCCCAATATCATCATTCACGTGTCTGAATTTAGAGAACCATTGAGGATACTGGAAAATCAGTTTCCAAAAAGATTAGCTTTAGGAATTATGGGTGGCAAGAATGGCACGTGTCTGAATTTAGAGAACCATTGAGGATACTGGAAAATCAGTTTCCAAAAAGATTAGCTTTAGGAATTATGGGTGGCAAGAATGGCAAGAATTATTTCTTGGAAGTTCCCTAAGCTGTCTTTGAAATATTTTTTCTGTAAAAACTAATGAATTTTGTGCTCAGTGAAATTTACCAAGCATCTTCATGGTTGTGCGAGCCATCGCAAAAAGGTTTGGTTTTACTTACACCACAACGACAGATAGCGCCTGCATTTCGTTCGCATATCGCCTTACCAGTGATTGATTGAAATGTGATATCGCCTTTAAAACTAATCGGGCCGTCGGGGTAAGGGGTCAGCACGACATTGGTGCATTGATTGGTAACTGTTTCTACTGGTATGGTTTCGCCATCTTCGAATTTATGTTGCTGGTGCGCGCCATCACAAAAGGGTCGTTGTTGGCTTTTTCCGCAGCGACATAGAGTTAGTCGCGTGTAGGTTTGTCCGCCTAAGGTTAGCGTGCCACGTATTGCCAAAGGACCGTTGGGAATTAAAGTTGCCACAGTTTGGGCTGGTGCAACCTCATTTTGCCCACCATCTAAACGCTCATAAACCAGCGCACTGGACGGACATTTTCCTACCACTTTAATAATTTCATCAATAGAGGCTGCGTTTAACAGAATTGGTGGGTTGCGATCGCCGTCGAACACGGCGTGGAGTTCCCCATAACAGTAACCCGCATGCGCACATTTAGTGCCATCAAAACTCACCCGAATGTGTTCATTTTCATAACTGTGCTTTTTTGCCATAGAAAAATTCTCCTCGTCATTAATTGGTATTACCGCGTCTGTATTTCATTTTATATCTCATAAAAATAATGTGTCACTTTTGGAATGATTAGCTAAAAACGATACAACTAACCCAGTGAAATAACGGGGTATAAATCAACACCCTCTATTGCATTGGCCAAGTTGCTAAAATTGCCATTATTTGCTTCAAGACACCCAATAACATTTCAAGCAGATAATCCTGTAATAAACGATTATCCTTCGCCCATACCTTGTGAAACGGTTGCTAAGGAACTGCCACCAAAAGATTCACGAACTGCGATTAAAGGAACATATTCTGGATCACTATAAAACGCATTCAGGTGATCCATACTTGGAAACTCCAATATCACTCCAAATCCAGGAGGAATATTGCCCTCCCTTACAGTAACATCATCTGATGCCACCATGATTTTACCGCCATGTCTTTTTAACGGTATGTCTGACGGAATAATGTACTCATTTTTAAAACGTTCAAAATCTGAAATTTTAACAAATGCCACTAAATATGCTTTATTACTCATAAATAACTTCTCTTCTTTTATTGTTAATGTGTAAACTATATCCGCATAAGGTAGTGCCTAATACATATAATATAGGACCAAGAATGCCTTCTGCCAGAGAAACGTAACCGGGCATCATTTGAGCATAAACAAATGCCACATCCGCTATTCCAAGCATTATTACTAATATCCAGAAACTAGCCACTACCATACGGTTCTTCCATATAAACCAAGACAAAACTATTGCTAGTACACCATATCCAGCCAAGTCGAAGCCAAAGTTTAGTGCAACATGACTGGCCGCCACTAAAACAGGAGTGATGTCTTCCGGTTTTAAGCCAAAACCGTAAAAACCCCATAATCCTTTTATTCCTTCAGCAAAAAAGGGTACTACAAGAAGGAACCCTGCGATGACATGTAAAATCCCCCACAAAAAGTACATAATGGCTCCGGATATTAAGTAATTATCTTGTTTCATAGTTGCTCTTCTTCGCTAGAAATTAAAGGCATTACACTGATTTCAGATTCAGATGTATTTTTCATTTCACCAGCCTTTATTTGTTGAAAGATCACTATATATTTATAAGTATAAATAGTAAACTAGGTACCTTTAGGTAACTATAGGAAAAATTTTATAATGGCTAATAAAATATGTGACATTGACTCCTGTGCTGTTCGTGACGCAATACAAATTATTGGTGGGAAGTGGAAGAATAGGATTCTCTATGTGATAGTCCTGAGTGGACATATAAGATTTAACGAGCTAAGAAGGTCGCTACCAGAAATTTCTCAGAAAATGCTGACCCAACAACTCAGGGAGCTTGAGCGAGATGGAATTGTTTTAAGGGAAGCGTATCAAGAAGTACCGCTACGCGTAGAGTATTCAATGACTAGTCTTGGGGAATCTATTGGGTTACTCTACAAAGCGATTAATCTTTGGCAACAAAATAATATTAAAAATATAAAAAAAAGTCGCTTGGCCTATGATCGAAAAAAGAGATAGTGGCTGACCGGGACAGGTGCTCGTTTAAGAAATCCTACGTTCTACAGTATTACCACGATTGACAAGAGGATAAGACGACTTCCTAAAATTGTTTATCAAGTGTTATGAGTGTCTATCCAGCCTGATTCGTAAAAATGCTCAAGTGAAAAAATTTGCCCGTTGGTTAGGTTCGACTGGCTACTTACGCCGCAATAAAAACAAAAGGGCAATATGGCCACCGCGGTGGCTGACCGGGACAGGCACTCGTTTAAGAACTCCTACGTCTACAGTATTGCCATGATTGACAAGAGGGTAAGACAACTTCCTAAGATTGTTTATCGAGTGTTATGAGTGCCTGTCCGGTTTGATTCGGCAGCAGTTAAAAAATACCCACTTAACCGAAGGGTATAGCTTAGATTTTTGTATTTCCGCTGTGAGTCCAATATCTTACACCCCATATCCACATTGAAGCTATGGATTCAGGATATTGTAAATAAAAGACTCCCTAGCACCCAATACTCAGAGGTCACCCTGTCAGTGCTGATTCCATAAAGTTCAGTGATTACTTGCCTCCGCTATAAAATTGTCGGTGTAGTCGGTGGATAGCTTGCCGAAGCAGCCTCAGCTGCCATGGCCCTAAAGCCGGCAAGTGTCCGTCCCAAGGCGATTGTCAGGTTCAGTAATGATCGCTTTGAGCGCTCACAGAATTAAAATCCCTGGCTTTGCCGAAGGATACTTATTTCTGTTAAAGCGTCGATATTGTATTTGACCCTATCGTCTCCTCTTCCTTCCTGATCAACAATACAGCATAAAGAATTCTGGTATGTAAGTCGATGCCGCAGTAATATGGGTGTGTTATTGTAAAAGTTCACTGGGCTTTCTTCGTAGTGGTTTGGTCGCCTTCCAGTTTAGCTGAAATGGCTAAGCAGGAGGAGAAGGCTCAATGAGTATCAAACAGCTACAACGGATTTGGGTAATCTGTCACTTTTTTGCAAAAAGCGCAAAAAAACCGCCATCTCACTCAATCCGCTGAGTATGGCGTTGATATGATTCCAAGGGGAGCGGCGTTCTACTTCATAACTTTGCCATATCATTACTGATCGAGGAATTGCACTATGAAATCACACCAACACCGCTTGGCGGCAACTCAGCTGCAGAAGTTAATCGCGACTAATGCATCCGAAGCGATGCTATGGACTTGCTGTTTTCTCGATAGAGAAGGTAAATTGATACTCGGGGTTAAGCCCGGATCAGACATAAAGGAGCAACTACGAATCGCATCAACTGCGGTTGGCGAGATTGGCATTACCGTGGTGCAAAAAACGTTCGTGCGGCACGCGAATAAGCAGGTCTTTAATCGACCTGTGATCGGCGGAATCCAAATCCTAGTGCCGGATCTGCAAGCTGCGGGCTCGACCGGGGTAGTAGTTGTACTCGACGACGTGCTCGGTGTGATAACTGCAGGGCACGTCGTCGGAGCAATAGGTGCACACGTGTATCAACCCCGACAGAGCGACCATAATAACTGGGAAATCGGTGACGTGACGTGCATCTCTAATTACGGCGGCGCAGCACTTAGTGACTCTGCATTCGTGCAACTGAACGATGGCGTAGGGAACACACAATGGCGGGTTTGGAAAACGGCCAACTTACAGTATACAGTGACAGACACACAAATTGCTCAGGTCGGGGATGATGTATCAATGCAGGGCGCCTCAACACAGGCCACCGAACGGTCTGGAGTAATTTGCTCGGTTGATGCGACGGTTCGCTTTGAAGACGGTGGAGTACTTTCCCAACAATATCTGGCGACGTATCTCACTCGCGTTGGCGACAGCGGTGCGCCAGTGTACATTAAAGGCCCTAATCCAAATATTGTTTTGATTGGCATCAACGTAGGTGGTACGGCTATCGATGATATCGAGCAGGGCGCGCCAGATCCGGCCACTTATCCCCCCAACGCCGATGGAATGTATGCTGTGATTAGCAAGTGGGAGAACGTGCTTGCGGATCTCTTTGAAGATTGAGAATTAGGCTAACACATATGAGCCGTAACGCTGTCAATAGGCAAAACTAATTATTTCCGTCTCTAATAAGACAGAAACTAAGACAATTGGCGAAATCGGCTACTTCATCTGTCATGATAGCTGTTAAAGCGATGCACTTCCCAGCCAGGCTTTCAAGGTCAAACAGTGTTTAAGAATTTTTTCTGGCAGTAACAGAAAAAACCAAACCTTGTAAGTATTCAACAGGTGGTTCTGGTGTCAGATTTGCGTTAAGTAATAAAGACTCAATTTCAAGCGGCTGCATCTTGGGTGCATTTCTGTGCCAGGCACGAAGCGCGGCGGCAGAGAATCGGGTTGCTCCTATCGAACGGGTAAGGTCCTGTAAATTTCGATGACTAAAATCCTGTTTTGGAACAAGCACGCTGATACGGCCTCCAGGCTTGCAGATACGAGACATTTCATGAATGACTTTTTGCTTGTCAGAGACAATATTGATAAGCGATGCCGAGATGATGGCATCAAATTCACTCTCGCTAAATGGTAAATCCTCGGCATTAGCGATTCTAAAATCTACATTCGACTTGTTGGATTTTGCTGTACTGATCATATTGGTGGAGAAGTCTGCACCTGTTGTTTTGTATCCGCATTGGTCCAGATAACGACTCAATACACCCGTTGCGCAGCCCATATCCAAAATACTGTTGCCACGGCTAAATTTTTGCTCGTCAATCCACTGGCGTAAGGTTTTCTTGTACCAAGCAAGGTTGTTGATTTTGTCGAACAGGGTTGCAGGTTTAAAATAAATCAGTGCCCTGACTTGCGTATTATAGAATTTTCTTTCAAACCAGTTTTTCATTAGCTGTCTCTTTCGGTGACCATAACAGCAGGAGTACGACCATCCAACTTGCATTAAACATCGGAAAAGCAGATAGAGATAACTCGACAACGCCTGTCGATGTGTAAAAAATACCGGCCGCCAGATCTATAACCTGAATGAGTATCATAAAGTAGATCCACAATTTGTGTTGCATAGGATCAGAGGAAATATATATTAAAGCTATACCGTAAGAAATAAATCTTCCTGCCAGCATAGCCAAAGGGTAGTAGAGATCAGCTTCTGGCACAGAATGTCCCATCGATCGCAAAATAAAACCTGGAGCCACTAAATATAGGATGCCTAAAACAATTTGTATGATTCCGATCAGTCGAACTAAGATACTAATTTTTTTCATAGTCTGCACTCTTTAGTTTTTAACGGTTGATCGATTTTAAGGATGTAGCTATACTAAAGGAAGTAGTTACTAAAAAGAAAGTAAGGTGTCTTGTGGATAGCATTAATGAAAATATGGCTTGTGACGCTGAATGTCCGGTAAAAAAAACTGCACAGATTATCGAAGGTAAGTGGACGACGCTAATCATTCGTGAATTGCTGCCTGGCAAAAAGCGCTATTCTGAAATTCAGAGAGCATTGAATGGAATAAGTCCAAAAGTACTGACTGCGCGTCTTCGACTGCTGGAGGGCAGGCAATTACTCACTCGCACTGCCTATCCCACTATCCCGCCGACCACTGAATATGAACTCACTCAGCTTGGGCAAAAACTGGAATCGGTTTTATTGGCTATGGCGCAATTTGGTGTCGAGCTGGATAAAGACAAGAATACGTATCCTTGCGGGTAGCGAATTTAAGTATAAATATTGTGCTATTAACCTTTAAAAAAATAAACTCACATAAAATGAGTTCCACTAAGATAAAAAATACAATAAAGGACCCTTTGATAAAACTCAATGATTGGTGGAATGATGCAAAACATGAGTCTCCACTAAAACAAAAAAGTGCGGTATGTTTATCAACAATAAATGCAATGGGGTTTCCAAATTCCAGATTTGTTGATCTAAAAAATGTGGAATCAGGTGGAATAACTTTTTGTAGTTCCTTTGATTCAGAAAAGGGAGATGATATTAAAGCTAACCCCAGGGTTGGAATAGCGGTTTGGTGGGATCATGTAGGTTATCAAGTTCGTATCATTGGCCTTGCTGTCAAAGTTGATGAAAACAAGGCTAAAGAATATTGGGAGTCGCGTAAAAGAGGTGCCCAAGTGGCAACAGCCAGCTTTAATCAGAGTAAAGAAATAGATAATCAGCATTTACTTATTGAAAAAACTAAAGCTGTTGAGAGCTTGTTTGAAGGAAAAATAATTCCAAAACCAGGCAACTGGGGTGGATATAGGGTGAAGTCAATTTCAATTGAATTCTTACAATTTAGAGAAAATCGTATTCATATTCGTGAATTTTATCAATTTACCAACGATGTTTGGTCCAAACAAATATTACAACCCTAGAAGATTTCCTCAGTTACACGGACTGATCCTGTTTTACGAAATTGATTGAATATGATAAAGTTAGCTTGAGGATCGCTCACAAGAAATTGCTACAGAGTGCTATCTAATTTATAAATCATGCTGCCGATCTATGAGAATAAAAATATCCGGATTGAAATTGAAGCATCCGAAATTCCCTGGTTAAAAATATTTGCACAGATACCTTGCAAGGAAATGAGTGAATGCGATGCAGCGACTCGGCAACAGATTTGGCTATTATTGGATTTAATTGAGCGTGAGATGTTGCGCTATTTTAAACCAGATAAAATCAATATCGCCTCTTTTGCCAATTACGTGCCACAGGTGCATTGGCATATTATGGCTCGATACAAAGAGGATAGTTACTTTCCTGAACCCATGTGGGGCAAAAAACAACGTGAAGCCAACCTTGACTGGCCACCGATGAATTCATTTATCCATGAATTGCTGGTGGAAATAAATTTGTTGCTTTAGCGGCAGATGAGTAGTGCGACCTCCCAAGAAGGAAAGCGTTTCCCTCGTAGAAGGTCAACCTAAACAGGCTTCTGATTTTAATATATGAGGCAAAGAACGAGCGCTGTACCCGTTTCTGCTAATATTTCATTATCATAGCTAAACAAAGAGTCCTACATCAGACTTTTGTGCAATCGGTAGAAAACTTGCCGCACCAATCCAGTCAGAAACTTCCGGAATAAAATCATCTTTTTCATAACCAAAAAGATCCACCGTCATTTGGCAGGCAACCAGTTTTACATCTGCTTCAAGTGAGAGCTCTCGCAGTTCTTCAATGGAGGCAACCCCTTTTTGTTTCATGGTTTTTTTCATCATCGAAGTCGCTGCACTTTCAAATCCAGGCACACTTGCCATCAGAATATTAGGCATCGGTATGTTGGTGTCACGTAACCATTGCGGCCCGACAGGTAACTTCATCGGCATCGCTGGATTTCCAAGCGGGCTAATTGAGAGGTTGAGATCTTTCTTCAATAATTCCAGACCATAGAAAGTGAAAAACACCGATACATCCCAACCCAAGGCAGCTGCAGTTGAAGCCAGTATAAAAGGCGGGTAGGCCATATCCAGTGTGCCCTTTGTGGCAATAATTGATAATGAAGGCGTATGGTTTGCTTCTCGTTCGGCCATTTTTTCTTCAAAGCGTGTATCAAACCAATGCTCAAACTGCGTTTTATCGAAGTCTGCGGTGTTGATGTTCACTACTGATGTATCTGCTTTTTTTGCGCTCATATCGAACCTCTTAGCTTTTTCGAATTAGAAATGAATACATACCTTCACTATCTTCGGACGAGACTAATTCATTACCCGTTTGCTGACAGAATGACTGCATGTCCTTAACAGATCCTGGGTCACTGGCTTGTATTTTTAGTGTGCCTCCTGTATTAAGCGCTGTGAGCGCTTTTTTTGTACGCAAAATGGGTAAGGGACAGTTCAGTCCTCGTGCGTCCAATGTTCTTGTTGCCGTTGCTATCATAAATCCTGTTCCTTTGTAAAATGCAATTTATCTGATCGGTCGGTCAAAAAATAGTGCAATATCTTTTGTAAAATTAAAGCAGGTTTTCATATCTGCATAGTGCGTTAAAAAATATTCGCTAAGTTGCTTTGTATTACTTCCGCAGGACGGAATTTTTCATTGTTACATATGAGAATACGGATGAGAGAATTCGTCTGTATTGTGCTGTTGTTTTTTTACCTTGATCCCCAAAATACTACCACCGAGTTGACGGATAATTTCTGGGTCGTTGCGGGTTTTAGCCATCAGCACCAGCCCTTCGATAAAACTAAACATGGCAAGCGCAGTACCTGCCGTGTCTATAGGCTCTATTTCACCTAATTTGACTGCTTCGTCGAGGGTGGTTTTTAGCTTGTCGGTTATCTTTTCAAAAAGCTGAGTAATGCGTTTGCGGATTGGCTCGGCTTGCGTACTGAGTTCAGAGGCCATGTTGCCGTAGGGGCAGCCGAGGGTTTTGCCGGTTTCAAGTTTGGTGGTTTTCTGAAATTGATAAACGTTTTTAATCAGATGTTCGATTCGCTGCATTGGGCTAATATCTGATTGAAAGGATTTTAAAAGTATTTCATCTTTGAAATCGATGAAATACTCGTCCAGAACGATAACTGTCAATGCTTCTTTGGAACGAAAAAAATGATAAAAACTGCCTTTCTGCACACCCGCCTTATCACAAATTTCCTTTACCCCTACATGTCCGTAGCTGCGAGAATAAAATAAACTCCTTGCGCTGTTGAGTAATCTTTGCCGGGTATCGCTAATTTGTAACATGTCTTGATAATAGTATGATTTGACCGTTCGGTCAAATCATAAAAATCTTCGTACTGCACTCACTGATAATGCGTCAGTTTGTTATGATATTTGCCAACTAATATATTGACTGCATTTAATTTTTGGATTGAATTGAATTAATTTTGGCTGTAAGTGTATCGAGTGCATCAGCGATACTGATTTTTCCCGATTGGCCCCCACCAGAGATTGAAATGGACCCCGCTTGTGGGTCAAATTTTATGCCTTGCTGATAGGCAAGGCCAACAAAGTAAGTGCCTTTTGCCATTGCCTCACGAATCTGTTTTCCCATCATTCTTTTTGCAGCGGGTCTTGCAGCGTATTTTCCAATCAATTTTTTGGCTGCATAACCTAACGGCGATTTACCAATGACAGGAACAGAGTCTACAAAAGAAGTAAAATCCGCTGCCGCCATTTTCTCCGCCACCTTGGAGAGTGCTTTTGAATATTTACCCTGGGCTTCAGGGTTATTAAGCGGAAAAATAACGCCTTCATTCAAGCTGGCTTTGCCTGCCGGTGAATTATTCATATCTGCTCCCCCAATGCGTTTATTCCCAAAAAAAACGGCAGTGACAGGACCCACTTTTTTGGGTATTAAAAATAGAGGTTTACCGTAATCGATGGTTCCAGTACCGAGATTACCTGTAACAACATAAGGCTTACCGCTGGCCGTCTTGGTGGATAAAAATACCGTTGAATTTTCCAATAAATCTGAAAATGCTTTCTCATCAGAAAAACCGGATCTCGCCAATTTTTGGAACTGATCAGTTGGCGGCAAAACCGCCAATAAGAACTCTTTACCTCCGATCTTAGATTTAACAGCAATAACCCCGGCTTGGGGTTTTAGCAGTTGCCCTAGCAATGCCAGTTTTGATTGCTCTGCAGATTGGGTTTTATCGGTGGGATCAGTTTTTTTAACAGCGTTTGTATTGTCCGCAGGGGTTGCTGCTTTTGCCTGATTGTCAGCTATTAAAGGCGTAGTATTTTCGGTTGTTTTAGCATTCGCTCTTTCAGTGGCTGATTTGACCGTATCTTGAGGGGACGGGGCAACATTATTTCCCCCTGGAATATTCAATACCATGCCAGGGTAAATTTTATTACGATCCACTATCTGATCTTTATTAGCATTAAATAATGCGTCAGTTGTTATTCCTTGTTGCCTGGCGATGCCACTTAATGAATCACCTGAACGAATCTCTATTCTATTCTTAGGCACAGAAAAATCATTCCCTTGTGGGAGTTTGATCTTATTTCCCGGATAAATTTTATTTGGATCTTGTATTGTGTTTCGATTTAAATTGATAATTTTTTGTGGATCTATTTTCAGGCGCTTGCCAAGAGCATGGATTGTGTCGCCCTTACTCACTGTGTAGGTTGGGTATATTTGGCCTTTGCCAGAGTGGCCTTGTTTTGATTTAGATTGTTTTGAATCCATTGCCATGCGAAATCTATTTTGGCTCAATGCCGGACTCAGTGGTTGTTTTGTAATCGTCGAACGCCCTGTTGCGGATGAACCTACAGCACTGCTCTTTAAGTCTGCCACCTTATTACCTCTGTTCTCTTAATCTCTTACAAAGAAAGTTGATCATCTGTTAAGTTGTTTAACGCAAAACTGCATTAATGGTTTTTTTAGCAAACCTATATTTTAAGGCTATGCTTACCTGTTGTACGCCTTATAAATAGATTGCTTGCAGTACATACATTAACAGTGGACAAAAATGCCGTCTATAGAGCATACGTCCACTATCAAAAGTTAGTAGTCTGTGGGTAAAATGCAGTACAGGGTGCTTTGTCAAACACTTGGCACAGTGGCGATTTTTTCAGTAATAAATGGAGATCGAAATGAGTACCGTTCTTATCATTGTGTTTTCATTATTACTGCTTCTTGTGTCGCTTGGATTTATACTTCAAGGGTATTTTTCTATTCGTGATGCGATAAAATCGCTTCACCTTGGGCTGGCCAGTCGAAGCTGGTTGAGCACACAGGGACAAATTTCCTTTGCCAATATGGATATGGAAGATCTGGCGGTTATGGGAAACAGCTATCAGGAGATGATCGTATACGATTATTGTGTGGATGGACGTGTATTCAGCAATGACAGATTGTCTTTCAATACACCGTTATTTACCGCCAGCAAGCCCAATCCGGTTGAGGCCATACTTAGTAAATATCCCGAGGGTCAAAAAGTAACTGTCTATTATGATCAGGATGACCCAATCAGTTCCACTCTTCAGCCAGAGGTGAATATCATACTGATGATTGTCACCATTTTATACGGAGTGGTGATGTTATTGGCGGGTGCTGCCATACTGCGTTATATCACTTCATTGTTCTAATGCGCCATTAATCCGACTAAGGAGAGCGGTGATATCTATCTATTCAGCTCATATTATCTTCAATAAATTGTTTGAAATCTTTGGCTTTAACTATTTGTGTTCCGTCACAATTAAATTGCATACGCACTACCGATTGTACAACTGAAATCATAACGTTACGCAAGTAAAAATCCTCCATACCACGCAGGATACTCAGTGTCTGAAATACTGTTTCAATTTCAGCCACTGTCATGGATTGCCAGGCTTTATGGCGTTTGACGAAAATATTTCTCCAATATTCCGGCATTCGTCTGAACTGTTTGCTATGTAATAAATAATTATAAAGATCACGCATTGCCTGTATTTTTTCAGTGAACGGAATTTCTGGAAAATGTCTGTCTACGTAGGCGGGATCCAGCAACTTATTTGCCTGATGGATTTCTTCCCGTAATGGATCGAAGATGGAACGAGTACGAATTTCAGCGTTGTTAAAACCGATGAAAATCTGATAGGGACTATGTTCTGTAAGCAGGTTTTTAAGGACAGGTTCCAATTGATCATAACATTTGTCCAATTCGCTGCTATATCGCTCGCGTGAGTAAGCGGTTTCCCGCATAGAGGGGTCGCCTTTCAAACCCACATGCAGTACATTTGAATCAAGACCCGTTGCACTGACCAGTGCTTCTTTTAGTACAAGTTCTTCATTTTCCAGGTTTGTTTTCATAATGGGTATAGTGTTCGTTAGTGTGGTGTTCAACTGTAGTACCAACCACCTGTTCCAGAATCGTCATTAAGGTAACAAATTCAAGTTGCTGTTATCGCTCGGACTTTATAAATAGCATATCCGAGCTAAGAATTTTCACATTTTTCTGTTGCGTTAGCATTTTTAAGAGTAGATCGAGAAAGTTCCAACACGCGCTGTCATGTACAAGATGATGAGTCATAATGCCAGTTGCTTCAGTAGAATCTGCTTGACCGATTCTTTTTGCGGCGAGGTGTGAAATAATTTGAGCAATGGCCTGTTTGTTGCCAATAAAACAGCGGTTATTTTTCCAGTCGATAATATCGACATGCACATTGACTTGCGTGAGTGCATGCATTGTGGTTACGGCAGGGCGTGGTCCCAGATCGGACAATCCTTTTAAACCGATTGCAGACAAGCCTGCTACTACTTTTACATCAATCCGGTTCCAGGGTGGCACCAATACGGGGACGAACTGTGAACCAAATCGATTACTCAAACAATCAAAGCCTGTTTTAAGTTGAGCAAGGATTTCTTCAATGGGTCGATGAATGCCCAATTCCATTTTTCTTTGCTCCGGAGGTGCGAAGTTCCTATGACTGTATCCGTGTTGCAATACACGGATTAATTTTCTGTTATATAGTGATGTTACAAGATTATCCTGCAGATTTTCAGGGATGGTGGCCAGCGCCAGTGGCGCCTTGTAGCGTTCACTTAGCGCGAATAGCTTAGCCAATTGCGGTGTTGTTTGTTGTGCGTCATCATCGCGCCACCAGAATTCAGCTATGGCATCACACGCCGCCCACTTCTCCAACTCGTTTATCAGTAGTTTTAACATAACTGTAATTGCTGAGAGATAAATTTAGCACTGGAAGCTGCTCCATTGAGATTGACGGTAATTTTGTTCACCGTCATTTCAAGTGCGCGATCAATCGTGTGAGCTAAATTGTGCGGTGTCAGTTTAGATTCAGATAATTGTAGTATTCGGCCCGCCTTCTCAAGTGCCTGGGCACGGTCGCTTTGTTCGGTCTCACCATCACCTACAAAAGGTATCATTACAGACTTGGCATTGCTGGCTAATATATCGAGTGTGGTGTTGTACCCTGCCTGTGACACAGATAATGCGCATCGTTGCAATAAGCTAAAAAAATCAGGACGGTTTGCTTCGACAATAAAACCCTGGTTTTTATGGATTGCCTGTACAGCATGGGTCGCTCCAGATAATACTCGCCAGATCCGTGTCTTCGCACTACTGATTGATCGGGCCTGATTTGCAATATTTAACAGCCTGGCGCTGACAGTGCCGCTACCACCGGATATGATAATTTCATTTTGACCAGCCGAACCCGCTGCGATCTCTGGCAGCACATTGGGTCGATGGATGTATCCGGTGTATTTGATTTTGTCATTGAGTTTTTCACAAAGGGCGAACGAGGCGTCCAGGCGGATCAAATTCTTATCGGCATGCACCAGTACGCAGTCATAGAATTTGTTAATTGTATCAACAGTTTCTAAATTTCTACTGTGCTTTCGTCGTTGCAGTACATCACGAATTGATGCCATTAGCCTTACGCCGTTATGATCACGTACCCAATGAATCAAAGGCTCAAGCTCAAATCGAAATTGACGTCTGCCAAAGGGGAAGGTTTCTGTGATCACCAGATCAGGTTTAAAAGTGTCAACTGCATCCAGCAGTAGTGCAGCCCTGTTCGAGCGCCAACGCTTAGTAATGGGTTCACCTTGCTCATCCACCAGTCGGGTGAAATCACCTGCCACTGCACGAGTGGGAGGAAGCTGCAAAAAGTTATAACCCTCGATTGCCCGATCAATCGCAAAACCACCCGATATTAATTGAACCTTATGCCCTGAATCTACCAGTGCCTCAGCCAGTGTCATGGCTCGCACAAGATGTCCGGCACCGAGTAAGTGTTGTACATGTATTATAATTTTTTTTTGCAAAATGCAGTCCTGCCGAGATCGTATAAAACCAGACGCCTGCAAATATTCGTGGATGATGCGTATGAGTATTTACTGACTTTAAATAGCACTGCTCATTTTATTGTTGTCGGTCAGTGCGGGTGGAACCCGCTTATCGGGTAACAAATGAAGCGTGCGTTCGGCGATAACATCCATACCATCGAGCATTCCTGGTAGCAGGTGATCAGATGGTTTTGACTGTTGCTCCAACACCAGAATGGCTTGTTTCAGTTTGTCGGGGTTGATTGTATCCGGATTCAGGAGCTTAATTAAACCAAGTTCATCAGCTCGCTGGCAGCGAATCAACTGCTCAGCTCTTGGTGATGTGCGCGGAAACAATAGTGCAGGCTTGTCAAAACTGATAATCTCGCAAAATGTATTATAGCCACCCATCGCAATGATGCCTATGGCCCCATCAATCAAGGTTTCCATCCGAGCGTAAAAATCCATCAGAATAATACGCTCATTGGATTCTGTTTGCTGCTTTAAACGTGCCCGGTCATCGGCATGCATAAAGGGGCCAAGCACGATAATGAGATGATAAGGGATGTCAGGGTTTTGCTTATGAGTTGTTAACACGAGATCGACCAGTTCCGTGCCGTCGCGACCACCGCCCGGTGTCACCAGAATGTAAGGTGAATCAAGTGGCAGTTCTTCACTCACAGTGCCTGGAGATGAGCGTTGCAGATAGCCGGTATAAATGATTTTTTTATATACCGAATCCGGCAGTGGTAATGCTTGCAGAGGCTGGTAGAATTCACGCAGACCATAAATCCAGATCTCGTCGTACAAAGAATCAATATTCGGGAAAACCTGCTTCTCAGTCCATTCTTGCAGCAATGCCTGTTTCTCATCAAGAATATCACGCAGGCCCAATACTGTTTTGACACCCCGCACTTTCAGATCCTGCAGTGTATTTCGTACTTCACCATGCAACCCCAGGGGTTCTTTGTCCACTATAAAGAGGTCAGGGGCATATATTTTTGCTGTCTGACGAATAATTGACTCACGTATTGCCAGCGTTTCGCTCAGATCGATATGCAGACTGAGCGAAGTATATTCGCCGTTTTGTAACTTGATAATGCCCGGAATCCGGATGAAATCAACACGCGCTTTGAATTCGAAGCTGCCAATAACGGGTGAACCCGATACGATCAATACCGATACGCCCTTGTATCGGTCAACGATTTCATGCGCAATTGCCCGGCAACGCCTTAAGTGCCCTAAACCAAAAGTATCATGGCTATAGATCAGTATGCGGGCGTTTTCAAGCCTGCTGGACGGCAATTCAGTCATGCTGTAGTTCCAGAATCAACAAGTTGTTTAGTGGACACTATTTTCATAGATCCGTCCAAGGTTTTCTTTTCGCCTTGCGCTGTGTTGTCGCTGTTGCGCACTGCACCTGACGTTCATTGAAACAATCGAAAATACCGGTGCAGCAAGCAGTTATCGTTACTATATCACGCTCTGCTGCAGCGTATCGCCAAGAATCAGCAAGCGACTGCTAAAAATTCGTCATGTAGTTAAATTTATACAACACTAGTGTAGTGTTTCATACAAAGTACTCATACTAGACGAACCGAGAGAGGTCAGCTTGAACGGATGATTTATTAAAATGCAATTATCGGATGTTATAGCCCATACAATAACGAATCTCCTAACAATCGGCGTCAGTATTGCTATATATTGTAGTCTGTGAGGTGAACTTTTAATATGCTAAGTAAACAAAGAATCAACATGCAAATCAGTTATGTTACCTATTTGCTGCGGGTGTTTGTTCTGGCTGTTACCTGCGTGATTAGTTTTCCATCGATTGCACAGATCCCAGGCATTGATTTGCAGAACACGGAACAGAGCATTGATATCAGTGAGGTTCCCAAGGCTGAAGTTGAAGGTTATCTGGCAACGCTGACTGATAGTGAAACACGCCTATTGTTACTCAAGCAGCTTAAGGAGAAAAGCCAGGAGGAGGAAGCATCAATGATGCGTGACTCCTATGTTTCTCATGTGATAATGGCGTTGCAAAATGGTTCGGAGCGATTCGAAACCGAGTTTGCCAATATCGTAAAAGCGAGCCGCCACTATGGCGAATCCTTACGAAATACAGCAGATATTTTGTTTAATGTACGTGGGTATAATGCGATATCCAACTCCATGGTCACTTTGCAATTACTCTTGCTTGGTGGCGCTGCTGTAGTGTTATTGGTCTTCAGGCTACAGCATGGCTTTCGTAGTGAATTGAAAAAAAATGGGCGCTACACTGTTTATTCACGCCTTGTAAGAGCTGGTGCAGGGTTGTTGCATGATGGTTTAAAAATTGGTTTATTTATTGGTGTAACAGTACCACTGACATTCTTATTTTTTGAAAAATTTGATCCTCTACGTGTTCTGGCATCTACAACGCTGATTCTGATTGCTTCGATCTGGGGTGTCCATGCAATATTAAAAGAGATGTTATTCAGCCCGGTTTGTAAAAATTTATTCATCGTGGGTCGTGAAAGCTGTTTAATTTACTACTGGTCTGCAATGGGGTTTTTTGTCCCATCATTACTCTCGTTATTATCTTCCGGCTTACTTGCTTTACTTAATTTTCCTTCTGAACTGATTCGGTTTAATAATATCATTCTGGCTGCATTATCAATGATTTCATTAATCATTGGTGTATTTTTTCACTACAGATTATCTGTCCAATCCCACCAGAAGCCTGTCATTCGCTCCCGTGGGGTTTCCATTTTTTCTAAAAGATGGTATTGGCCAGTTGTTACCATATTAACGTTGCTTTATCTGGTCGGCTCTTACAACATAGTCATTGGTGATATACCCCGTGGTCGTTACAACTACTTTGCGGTTTTGCTCCTGATAATATCGCCAATGTACGTAAGGTTTGTGCAAGTGGTGATGTCATCACGACCAATAGAAGAAATAATGCAAAGTGATGCCGCAGATATAAATATGGAGAAAGAAGAGGCTGGGACAGATGCCATGAATTCTGAATCCAATCTGCTGGTAAGGATTTTATTTCTTGTACCTTACTTTACGATTATTGTACTGTTTTTTTTAGAAGGAACCGGCTTTGGTATTATGTCCTGGCTTGATGACGGCTCCGGAACCAGCTTATGGCAATCACTGACTAACAGCCTGGTGGCAGTTGTTATGGGCCTGGTTTTCTGGAACATCGTTCGAGGTTATATCAATAAAAAAATGCCCGAAATCAGTCTTGACCCCGAAGCCTTGATGGAAAGTGAGGGAGGCGGATCTGAAGCCGCTACTCGCACCCAGACTGTCTTACCTATTTTGCGTAATTTTATCTTGTTTCTCATCGTGGTAACCGTGTTATTGATTGTCCTGTCGTCGATAGGGGTTAATACGGGTCCGTTGTTAGCCGGTGCGGGTGTGTTTGGTATAGCGCTTGGTTTTGGCGCACAAAAATTAGTCCAGGATGTCGTATCAGGTATCTTTTTTCTATTCGAAGATGCATTTCGCATCGGTGAATACATTGAAGCGGGAGACATGCGTGGTACAGTTGAATCGACATCGATACGTTCGCTTAAGCTTCGCCATCATCTGGGGCCTGTGCAAACTATTCCCTACAGTGAAATTCGCGCTGTGCGCAATCATAGCCGTGATTTTGTCATCATGAAGCTAAAATTCAGGATACCCTTTGATACCGACCTTGAGGTGGTTCGTAAAACCATTAAAAAAGTGGGGCTTGCCATGTTAGATGATGAAGAACTGGGCGCTGATTTTATCGCACCGTTAAAATCTCAAGGTGTGCAAACCGTTGAAGACGATGCGCTTATGATGCGTATGAAGTTTACCGCGAAACCGGGCAAACAGTGGATGATCCGACGCGAAGCCTATCGTTTGGTTAAAGAGGCGCTTGCCGCTAAAGGCATCAATTTCGCGGTTCGACAAGTGACGGTTCATATTCCTGATAAAGAGAACATTGATCCCGCACAACTGCCTGGTATCGCAGGTTCTGCCGCAAGCGCTGCAGAAAATACGCGTGATAAAAATTTAAAGGCAATCGACCCAATGGCTGATATGTAAGTGAATTACGACGACGAATTCTATCGTGATATCCTGGATGGCCTTTGTGCCTACTACAACAGCTCGCTGATCAGCGATTTGCTAACCACCATCAACCGTATGCCAGCACCAGGTCTGGGTAATGCCTGGAACTTTAACCAGATCACGGGTAAGCGCTGGTTGGTTGACAAACTGGCTGCTGAAATTGAGCATGGGACCACACAGATACTGTTACTGGGTGGATGGTATGGCATTCTCGCTTCGCTTTTGCTTGACCATCCGGTCTATGTGCGTACACAAATTACAAGCCTGGATCTTGATCCCACCTGTGAAGCAGTTGCACTTTCGGTAAATCAGACGCATGTTAAGGCTGGGCGATTTAATGCGCTTACCAACGATATGTTCGACTTTGATTATAATGCCTGGATCGGCAATGCCCCTTGCGTTATTATCAATACAAGTTGTGAGCACATAAATGCCTTCTCTGACTGGTATGGTAGTCTGCCGGTTGGGCCGCTGCTTGTATTGCAATCCAATGACTATTTCAGTTGTGATGAGCATGTTAATTGTGTTGAATCGCTGGAACATTTTCAGCAACAAGCGCCGCTTAAGAAGATAAAGTTCAGTGGTGAACTTAAGCTTAAGAAATATACACGATTTATGCTTATTGGTTATAAATAAGGGTATTCAGCCCGGATAGGATAATCTTTGCAGGGAATTCAGGCTGATTAGGTTTATATTTTGAATATCCGGGTTGAGGGGGGATTGTGACAGATAAAGCAGCTTATGTCATTGGCATTGACGGTGGCACAGAAAGCTTACGGGCGGGTGTTTATGATCTTAGCGGAAATCCAATCGCCTACGCTGCAACGCCCTATAAAACCAATTTTCCACAGCCTGGCTGGGCAGAGCAAAATCCACATGACTGGTGGCAGGCAACGGGTCAATCGGTACGTGAGGCAATCTGCTCTGCGGGTATAAAATCGACGCAAGTGACGGCTATTAGTGTTGACACAACCTGTTGCAGTGTTGTTGCATTGGATGATAAAGGTCAGCCCTTACGCCCCGCTCTAATCTGGATGGATGTCCGCTCGGCAAAGGAAGCGGATGCAGTAACTTTAACAAAAGATGCTGCACTGTTTGTAAATAGCGGCGGTGCCGGTCCTGTATCAGCGGAATGGATGATACCCAAGGCATTGTGGCTAAAGCGCCACGAACCCGAAATTTATAGTCAGGCGGCAATTATTTGTGAATATCAGGACTATCTCAACTATCAACTGACGGGTCGGCTGGTTGCCAGTATTAATAACGTAGCGGTGAGATGGCATCACCAATCCGGCAGAGGCGGATTTCAAACATCCATGCTGGAAAAATTGGGACTGGCTGATTTGATTAATAAATGGCCAAAAGAGGTTCTGCCGTTGGCTGAGAAAATAGATGGTTTAACACCTCGCGGCGCTAAGCATTTGGGATTGCAGGAGGGGTTACCTGTCGCCCAAGGGGGGGCTGATGCATTTATTGGTATGATAGGCTTAGGTGTTGTTCGACCGGGCGCTATGGCATTATTGACAGGGTCTTCACATTTACAATTGGGTCTCACTGACAAGGCGTTTCACGGTAAAGGTATTTGGGGGACCTATGAAGATGCACTTTTGCCGGGAATGCACTTGGTAGAAGGGGGTCAAACATCTACGGGTTCGATCATCAATTGGTATAAGAACCTACTGGGTGACACAGTTAGTTATGATGATCTTAATCATGAGGCGGCGAAAATTGCTCCCGGTTGTGACGGGCTTGTTGTTCAGGATCATTTTCAGGGAAACCGCACACCCTATACAGACCCGTTATCGCGGGGTGCATTTATCGGGCTTTCGCTCAAACATGGCAGAGGGCATCTTTTTCGAGCAATTATCGAGAGCATTGCCTTTGGTAGTGAGTTGATTTTTGAGACAATGCGGGCTAACGATTATACGGCTGACAAAATTGTCGTTGCCGGTGGGGCGACACGATCTGATCTGTGGCTACAGATTCATGCTGATGTGTCTGCTATACCATTGAGCCTGACCAAAGTGGCAGATGCACCCAGTCTAGGCTGTGCTATACTTGCAGCAGTATGCGCAGGGCACTACGATAGTATTACTGAAGCGAGTGATCAAATGGTTTCGGTAGAACGTATTATTGAGCCTGATATGCAGTCACATTTGCGCTACTGCGATGCTTATGAAGTTTATAAACGCGCTTATATGGGGTTGACTCAGATTCGCGAGGAATAGACAATGCTTAAAAATATAAATCCTCTGCTAAATTCACAATTACTCGCTGTTTTGGCAGAGATGGGGCATGGTGATGATCTTGTCCTGGTTGATGCAAATTTCCCGGCTCGTTCAGTGGCTAATATGACAAGCAGTGGCGTGTTGGTGCAACAGGATGCCAGCGATGTGATTAATATGGCGCGGGCGATACTGTCGGTGTATCCCCTGGATAGTTTTGTTGATAAACCTTTGCTGCGTATGCAGGTGGTTGGTGCCCCCGATGAAATTCCAGAAGTACAAGCCGAGATGCAGCAAGTGGCAAATCAGGCTGAAGGTAAATCGATAACGATAGGTGGGATAGAGCGCATGGCATTTTACACTGCAGCTAAAAGTGCCTATGCGGTCGTTGCTACGGGTGAGACCCGGCCCTATGGTTGCTTTATACTAAAAAAAGGTGTTATTTTCCCAGCAGGGCAGTGATCTCGTTGTGTGTGGCCATAGCGTCTGCTGCACCGTTGCGGGTTACTGATAACGCGGCTGCAGCGGTGGCATAAGCCAGTGTGCTCTGTAAATCATGTTTGTTCAGATTGGCAGCAAAAGCACCATTAAAAGCGTCACCTGCTCCTGTTGTATCGATTACACCGTCTATCGGGAATACAGGCGTGTGAATGACTCTCTCATCTGTAACCAAAACAACACCTTGATCACCTAATGTCAGCAATGTGGTGCCGACACCTTGTTCGCATAGCCATTTTCCAGCCCGTTCTGCGCTAGAGATGTCTACAACCTTAATGCCCGTGAGTGTTTCGGCTTCGGTTTCATTGGGTGTAAGGTAGTCAACCAGGGCATAGATTTCTGTTGTTAATGGTTGCGCTGGAGCCGGATCGAGCAGGGTAGGTACGCCATTTTTTCGGGCGATCTTCAAGCCTTCAAGAGCAATCTCGACGGGTACTTCAAAATTGGTCATAAAAAGATCACTGGAAGCAATAACCGTGCTCAGTTGAGAAATCTGCCCAGTGCTCAAAAGTGAAGCGGCGCCAGCTGCGATCACAATTTGATTCTGACCGCTGTTACTCTCCAACATAATCAGGGCTGTGCCCGTAGGTCGTTGTGCATTCTGGCTGATATGATTGGCGTTTATCCCTTCTTTATGCATAACATCAAAGGCCAGGCGGGCAAATTCATCGTCACCCAGTTGTGTCAGCATGTTCACTTGGGCACCGGCACGGCGGGCAGCTACTGCTTGATTAAATCCTTTCCCGCCGGGTTGGACGGCAAAGCCTTGCGCGTGAATTGTCTCGCCTTGTTTGGGAAACTGTTGCACTGTGAATTTCAAGTCGGCGTTGAAAACACCAAGAACGCTGATTGTAAGCATTAAACTACCTTTGAAAAATAGATGAGACTATCCTACACCCGGTGAAAGCTTGAAGGAAATGGTTGCGCGGGTTCTAGTTTTCACAGCGGGTGCTCAGTACTGAGAATAAACGCTGCTTCTCTGCTCCTATCCAATACGGTTTGAGCATTTTCAAGGTCATTGCCATCAATTTTTTCCTCTATTTCATCATTCGAATAACCAAATCCGACCCAGCGTTCTATTAAACGTTGTCGCAGGGTTTGCATTGATGTTTTTAACATCACGGTTATATCAAAATGGCGATCTAGGGTTTGCCAGGGTTGTTCATCAAGTAATAAATAGTTGCCTTCAGTCAGCACAATATTTGTCGAGCTGGAGATCATTCTGGCGCCTGCCCGTGAAACTTCCAGGGTGCGATCAAATAGGGGAACCGCTACCTGTTCTTCGTTATTGCTACGCAATCGAGCAAGCATGTGGTCAAGCCCCCCGACATCAAATGTGTGTGGTGCGCCTTTGCGCGGGAGCCAGCCTTGTTGTTTGAGGTAGCCATCATCAAAGTGATAACCATCCATGGGCAAAATGGCACAGGAACAATTCTGTTGCTCATTAATCAAGTCACACAGCGTTTGTGAGAAAGTTGTTTTCCCACTCGCTGGCGGTCCGGCAATGGCGACAATAATGCGTTGACTTTCAGCACGATTGATTAACAAGGAGATCAATTGATGCAGAGATGTGTCTTTGCTGGTCATCAGTCTTATTGGATTAATCCAATTCATGTTTCCAGGGTGAATCTGCTCCAGCTCTTGAGACCGTAATGGCCGCCACTTTGGTGGCCAACTCAAATGCTTTTACAAGTTGTGTGCTGGTGATTGCTTTTAAGGCTTGTTTTGAGAGTAATTCTTGTGTTTGTAAACCGGCGAGTAAACCCGCGTTAAAACTATCTCCAGCACCGACAGTATCAACCACCTGCGCAGGTGAGGCTGCAAATTCCATCTTTTCACCCGCAATAAATGCAGTTGCCCCCGCAGCACCTTTAGTGACTGCGACAATGGCGGCGCCATTGTGTAACCATTGTTCAGCCACTGCCTGCTGATCTTTTTGCGGTGCTATCCAGGCAAGATCTTCGTCAGAGACTTTCACGATATCACTCATGCCTATCATTCGTCGAATACGTGCTCGATGACTCGATTCATCCGCTATAAAAGCGATGCGGATATTGGGGTCGATAGCGATGACTTTTTCCGCTGAGGCTTGTTTCATCAATGTTTCATAAGCCAAGCCGCAAGGTTCATGTATCAAACTGATTGCGCCAAAGTGCAGGGCCTCAATTTCGGCGCCAATTATTGGTAATTGATCGACATCAAGCATCCGGCCAGCCGACTGTTGGTCATAGAAAGTGTAGTTCGCATTGCCGTTGTTCAACTCGACAAAGGCAAGTGTTGTAGGGTTGCCGGAGCGAATACACAGATGACAGTCAACCATCGATTGTTTTAAATGCTGTTCCAGTTGATGTCCGAATGGGTCGTTGGAAAGTGCAGAAAAAAAGCCGGTTTTCACTCCCAGTCTGCCCAGCGCTGTTGCCGTATTAAAAACCGCACCACCGGCAACGGGTAGCCAGACATTACTGCCATCAGTCAGTTGTCTGGGTAACATATCGATCAATGCTTCGCCACAGCACAGTATCATTTAAGCCACTGATCGTAGTCACTGACAAGCAAGTGCTCAGGTGTGCAATCTTCCTCGATAAGTGAGAATCTACCCAATCGCTCGCTAAAAATGTTATCACTCAGATCATTATTAACCGTCGAAACCTCGCCGATTAAAACATCGCCTCCTTCTCCCCAGAAGCTGTGCCAGATTCCCGGGTGAAGTGTTACGCTTTCGCCGGGTTCAAGGATGAGCGTATCACCCGCTTTGAGGGTTCTAAGTATACCATCACAAGGAATGCTGACATCCCCTGTTTCATTCAATTTGCCGAGATCGTCTGAAATATAGAGCTGAAGCGCCAGCTTGGCACCGCCGCGATTGATGATGTCCTCAGTCTTGTTAACATGCCGATGCATAGGTGAGAGCTGATCCTTGCGGGAAATCATGACTTTTTCTGCATAGCACATTCCCTTGCCAAGTTTGAGGTTTTCTGCTGAACCGTTACGCAGTGTGAATAGCACCAATCCCAATTGATCGAAATTGCCTTTTCCGTAATCAGTGATGTCCCAACCCAGACGCGCATCAATAATCGCACCGATTTGCTTTTTTCTGTGAATCATTTCTGCAGCAGATAAATGTGCAAAAGGTGGTAAGTGGAAACCAAACGAGCGAATGAATTGGGCAGATTCAGCGACTATTTCGTTCACCATGGAGCGCTTTATCTTATTCACAAATGGACCTGTGTGCGATGTGTTTTTATTGATACCTGTCAGGGTTGCATAACAGGCATCACTCGTCAATAAAATACTTTTTGGACAGAACAGAATATTTGTTTTTTAGTGACTGATAATTCTGAACACCCTTATGTTGCAACGCCCCTTTGTATCCACCAATCCTACGTTGACGGAGTACCAGGCAGCCGGATTTATTATTTGACAAAGCGGTGAAATTGTTGTGTGCTGGTCAGCTCAATTATATCGGTAATACAGAATAACCGATCGGGATTGCGGCGCATTTTAAATTTTGAATGCGTACTGGCAGCAATTTGTCTACTGTTCCACTGGAGGTTTCTCATGAATAAAAAAAAGGTAACTGTAATACTGGGCACTCTGTGCATTTTTTTCGCGACTATTACCTTGGCCCAGGCAGATAGCCATACACTCACCGCATGCCTGATTACCAAAACAGACACCAATCCATTTTTCGTGAAAATGAAAGAAGGCGCGACCGCCAAAGCCAAGAGCCTTGGCATCACTTTGAAGGCTTACGCTGGAAAGGTCGATGGCGATAGTGAGAGCCAGGTGGCGGCCATCGAAACCTGCATTGCAGATGGCGCAAAGGGCATTCTTATTACGGCATCTGATACAAAAGGCATTGTGCCTGCGGTTCAGAAGGCGCGTGAAGCCGGGCTATTGGTTATCGCGCTCGATACGCCCCTGGAACCAATCGATTCAGCAGACGCTACTTTTGCCACGGATAATTTTCTCGCGGGTGAATTGATCGGCAAATGGGCAGCAACCACCCTGGGTGATAAAACCCGGGATGCCAAAATTGCCATGCTTGATCTTTCCGTCAGCCAGCCATCAGTCGGTGTCTTACGTGATCAGGGATTCTTAAAGGGTTTTGGCATTGAGCTGGGTGATCCCAATAAATGGGGTGATGAGGATGACCCGCGTATTGTTGGACATGACGTGACCCAGGGAAATGAGGAAGGTGGACGCCGAGCAATGGAAAATCTGTTGGCAAAAGACCCGGGAATTAATGTTATTTATACCATTAATGAACCAGCCGCAGCCGGCGCCTATGAGGCATTAAAATCGGTTGGGCGTGAAAACGATGTACTTATCGTGTCTGTGGATGGTGGTTGTCCTGGGGTGCAAAATGTTAAAGAGGGTGTTATAGGGGCCACTTCCCAACAATATCCGCTGCTGATGGCATCCAAGGGCGTGGAGGCGATAAAAACCTGGGTTGAGTCAGGCAACAAACCCGCGCCGACGGCTGGAAAAAATTTCTTTGACACAGGCGTTTCTCTGGTGACTGATAAACCTGCCGCTGGTGTTGAGTCAATTGATACTGCGAAGGGAACAGAGCTTTGCTGGGGTTGATTTCATTCATTGATCGGATATTTTTAAGTAAAATGAAGGTGATTTATAAATGGTCAGTGGAGATGTTCAAACACCGGAACATGAGACTGCAACGCCAGTAGCATCAGAAAAAGTCGCCGCATTTACCCGAGTCAGAAAATCGGTTTTGAGCAGAATACAACACGGCTTACATGAGACGCCTGCTGCTGTCCCGTTGATCGTTTTGCTGACCTCGCTCATTGTTTTCGGTTTGTTGCTGGGAAACAAGTTATTCTCGCCATTTGCGCTGACCCTCATACTGCAACAGGTCGCTATTACAGGCATAGTGGGTGCAGCTCAAACGCTGGTTATCCTGACCGCCGGCATTGACCTTTCCGTGGGCGCCATTATGGTATTGAGCTCGGTGGTCATGGGCCAGTTCACTTTTCGTTACGGCATTGCGGTTGAATTGTCCGTTCTGGCAGGTCTTATCACAGGTACATTTTGTGGTTTTGTAAATGGTATTTTAGTAGCCCGAATCAAGCTACCGCCTTTTATTGTTACCTTGGGTATGTGGCAGATCCTGTTGGCCTCAAACTTTCTCTACTCGGCTAACGAAACTATCCGTGGTCAGGATATCGCGGCCAAAGCACCCCTGCTTCAATTTTTCGGCAATAAAATCAATATCGGTGGTGCCATATTTACTTACGGTGTGATCGGCATGATCGTATTGGTGATATTTTTAGCTTATGTGCTTAAGCACACGGCCTGGGGCCGGCATGTTTATGCGGTTGGCGATGATCCCGTTGCCGCTGAGCTTTCAGGTGTTCGTGTGAAGTGGGTACTCATTTCGGTTTACACGATAGCGGGATTAATTTGCGCATTGGCGGGTTGGGCGCTGATTGGACGGATTGGCTCGGTATCGCCAACTGCCGGTCAGTTTGCCAATATTGAGTCCATAACAGCGGTTGTAATCGGCGGTATTTCTCTGTTCGGTGGTCGCGGATCCGTGTTTGGTATGTTATTTGGCGGTTTGATCGTCGGTGTGTTTTCGCTGGGACTTCGCCTGATTGGAACGGATCCGCAGTGGACGTATTTACTCATTGGTGTTTTGATCATTTCTGCGGTTGCAGTTGACCAATGGATAAGAAAAACCTCAATATGATGACCCCAACTCTCAGTACACGTAATCTGGTCAAGCGTTATGGTAGCGTGACCGCTCTGGATAAGGCTGACTTTGATCTGTACCCTAATGAAATTCTGGCAGTAATCGGTGACAATGGTGCTGGAAAATCCACCCTGATCAAGGCGATGTCGGGTGCATTGCGACCGGATGCTGGCGAGATATTCCTGGATGGAAAATCTGTTCAATTTATCTCACCCATTGCCGCACGAGAAGCAGGTATAGAAACGGTATACCAAAACCTCGCCCTCTCTCCGGCACTCTCCATCGCTGATAATATGTTTCTCGGTCGTGAATTGCGCAAACCTGGCGCATTGGGTAAGTGGTTTAGAATGCTTGATCATGCTGAAATGGAGCGGCAGGCGCGGCAGAAGTTAACTGAACTCGGGTTGATGACCATTCAAAATATCAAGCAACAGGTTGAAACACTATCAGGTGGACAACGACAAGGAGTGGCGGTCGCACGTGCAGCGGCCTTTGGTTCCAGAGTCATCATAATGGATGAGCCGACCGCTGCCCTGGGTGTTAAAGAATCAAGGCGTGTGTTGGAACTTATTCAGGACGTAAAAAAGCGCGGGTTGCCTATCGTATTAATTTCACACAATATGCCGCATGTATTTGAAGTGGCTGACCGCATTCATATACATCGCTTAGGGCGCAGACTTTGTGTAATTAACCCAAAAGAATACTCCATGTCAGATGCCGTGGCCTTTATGACAGGAGCCAAAGATCCGCCTGTGCAATCCTCGGCGGCTTGATTTGAGAACGGGTTTGAAAATGTATTGATGGTTGTTATAGCGTGACCAGAAGTCGTGTTTTGCTAAAGCACCGACAGTCGAAATAGGTTGCACTTGCTTTGGTAAATGGTTTTAATAAGGTAACAAACAGCGCCCAGGATTCTAATCCCTTATCTTCGTTTGGGCGTAAAAAAAGGGGGGAATATGGGTAGCTTTGATCATGCCGTGTCAGCTTCTGCCAAATCAAAAGCACAAGTCTTGCCCGACTGGTTTATAAATAAGAAAAATAAACCCAGGTTAATTGTTGCCCGGTGGGTGCCGATTGCGCTTGTTGGTCTACCTGTACTTACACTTCTGGCAATCGTTATCTATCCGACCATCTGGATGTTCTACCACGCATTCCAGAATACCAACATGATGCGTCTGTTCCAGGAAAACTGGAGCTTTGTGGGTTGGGAAAACTTCATTACGGTGTTCGAGTCAGAACGCTTTATCGATAGCGTAAAAAATCTGGTTATGTACCTGACCTTTGGCACCGGATTGGAGGTGTTTTTCGGTACTGTCATCGCCCTGATTCTCTATGAAGCGGTGAAGTCAAATCTATTACGCACGGTGTTACTTATACTTGTAGTACTGCCGATGATGCTGCCCCCGTCCATTGTCGGCGTCTTATGGAAGTTCCTGCTAACACCATCCAATGGTGCGATCAACCACGTGCTTTTAAATCTTGGACTGATCGACAATCATATCGAGTGGTTCAATGCGGGTTTGTCGCTATGGACCATTATCATTGCTGATATCTGGAACTGGACGGCGTTGCCACTTTTAATTGTTTTCTCAGGTCGTGTTTCTCTGCCGCCAGCGGTTTATGAGGCTGCCCGTGTAGATGGCGCAAGCGCGTGGAAAGTACTTACACGCATTACTTTACCTATGTTAAAGGAAGTTATCGCCATTGCTTTCATAGTCCGGTTTATGGATGCCTTTAAATTTGTTGACCTGGTCTATGTGATGACATCAGGAGGCCCTGCACAAAGCTCCGAACTCCCTGCTTACATTGCCTTCCAGCGTGGTATTCGTGAGTTTGCCATTGGTGAGGCAGCCGCTTATGCCATTGTAATTTTTGCCTGTTCGGCAATCATCATAACCCTGTTTCTAAAGTACCTTAAAAAAGTGTTAAAAGCGCAGGCTATCGCATGAGAAGATTATGAGCGAACAAAATTACAAGCTTGTTAGAACGCTGTTGCTGCTTTTTTTAGGATTGTGGGTATGTTTAACGTTATTTCCGTTCTACTGGCAGATAGTCACCGCCTTTAAGTCTGCGGCAGAAACCAATAGTAGGATTCCGACATTTTGGCCGCAAGTGTGGCATCCAGAGAATTTTTCTGCAATTTTTGCTGAATCATCTAACTTTGATGCACTGGTTGACAGCTTTATTATTGCCACCGGCAATACGTTATTGTCTCTTTTTTTAGGTACTCTGGCTGGTTACGCCTTTGCCCGTTTCCCGCGTCAGGCCGGTGGTGAGAATCTGGCTTTCTGGATTCTGTCCAATCGAATGTTTCCACCTGTTGCAGTATTGGTGCCAATGTTTTTTCTGTTTGATGCCATGCCCTGGGGAACAGACAGCCACGTGTCATTGATTATTCTCTACTTGGTTTTTAATATGCCTCTGGCCACCTGGCTGATGATGGTCTTTTTTCGTGATGCCCCCCGCGAGCTTGAAGAAGCGGCCTATCTGGATGGTTATAAGCCAATGGCCGCATTTTTTAAAATTACCTTACCTTTGGTTTTACCGGGTATGATCTCAGTTTCTATTCTGTGCTGGATCTTCGCCTGGAATGAATACTTATTCGCCAACCTGTTTGTGGGCACAGAAGTGAGAACATTCACTATCGTTATTCCAACATTTACCCACGGTAGCCAAACCTTATGGAACCTGCAGATGGCTTTTAGTTTGATTGCGATGATACCGCCTTTAACGCTATTTATATTACTCAGAAAATACATGGTTCGCGGCTTGTCGTTAGGCGTGGTAAAGGGATAACATAATGGCACGATTGCAAATTGAAGGATTGTGCAAGGGTTGGGATTTTCCGGTAATCGATGAATTGGATCTGACGGTGGAGGAAGGCGAATTCTTCGTTATTGTCGGACCCAGTGGCATAGGAAAAACAACCTTGCTGCGTTTGATCGCAGGTCTGGAAACAGCGGATGCCGGAAGCATTGTGATCGGTGACAAAGATGTCACGTCTTTGCCCCCTTATTACCGCAATGTTGCGATGACGTTTGAGAGTTATGCACTCTATCCCCATATGAGCGTATTCAATAATATAGCCAGTCCTCTGCGCGCACGAAAAGTTTCAAATTTTGAGATCGAGAAAAAAGTAAATGATGTTGCCCGGTTGTTAAAAATTGATTCACTTTTACAGCGCAAACCGGGTGAAATCTCTGGTGGTCAGAAACAACGTACGGCCCTGGGTAGAACCCTGGTGGCCAACCCTCACGCATTTCTTCTGGATGAGCCGATTTCACATTTGGATGCGAAAATTCGTCATGAGTTGCGTGAACAGTTCCACTCGCTTGAAGCCTTGAGGGCCGTTGCTACGTTATACGTTACCCATGATTACGCAGAAGCCTTATCCCTCGGTGATCGCATCGGTGTGATGGGTGACGGTAAGCTGGTGCAGGTTGGGACGGCGCGGACGTTGTTTGAAAAACCTTCTCATCTATTTGTTGCTGAGCAGCTCGGCCAGCCGGGTATGAATTTTTTCTCCGGACAAATTGTAGAGAAAGCGGAGGTGATCTCAGTGCAAGTTAATAACGCCAGTCTGGCGCTTGTACTTGATGATGAACTAAGAACAAAAATACACAAGCATGCGAGCGCGAATGTAATCCTCGGCATAAGGCCGCAACACATCGGCGTTCTAAAAGAAACACAAACTGCGCTGCGGGATTGCCAAATTATCAATGCCAGCATTGACCTGTTCGAACCGCTGGGTTCGATGGGCATAGCACTGGTTAATGTCGATGGCGTGAACATAAGGGCGTTAACATCGCCAGATAGTTTTTACAAGCAGGGTGAATCTGTGCGAATTGCGATCAACTACAAGGCGGTTCATTTGTTCGATCCGGAATCTGGCACAAGAATATAAGGTAACTTTGATGGCAACAATTCGATTAGAGAATGTCAATAAAATATACCGCTCCGGCAAAACAAATGTACATGCTGTTAAAGACCTGAACCTTGAAATAGAAGACGGAGAGTTTGTTTCATTGGTCGGGCCTTCGGGTTGTGGAAAAACCTCAAGTTTGCGTATGATAGTGGGGTTGGAGAGCATCTCATCAGGACGTATTTATTTTGATGACAAATGCGTAAATGATCTCGAACCGCGAGAGCGTAATGTTGCGATGGCATTTGAAAACTATGCGTTATATCCTAATTTAAATGTTGAGGAGAACCTGGCTTTTCCGTTAGAAGCTAAAGGTATGCCGCTGGCACAGCGCCGTAAACAGGCTCGGCAAATTGCCGAAGTATTGAAGCTTGAGGATATATTGGAACAAAAACCCGGTGCGCTTTCAGGAGGACAGCAGCAGCGGGTCAGTCTGGGACGCGCCTTGATTCGTGATCCTGCCGTTTTCATACTCGATGAAGTGATGAGTCACAGCGATACCAATTTGAAGTTCCAGATGTTGCTGGATCTAAAACGCATCCATCAGGAAGTGGGTAAAACGATGGTTTATGTCACCCACGACCAAATGGAAGCTTTAGCGCTGTCCGACCGTATTGCAGTGATGAACCATGCACTGTTGCAGCAGATTGGTACACGTAAAGAGCTTTATAAGCAACCTGTTAATACATTTGTTGCAGATTTTATCGGCGAACCACCGACCAATTTTTTTAAGGTGCAGTTAAAGGAGTCCGATAGCGGAATCAGTCTTGTTTGCGAAACCTCAGGTCTTGAATTCAAAACAACGAAGGACGGGTCTGCCAAAATAAAGACCTTGACTAGTGATTTGGCAATCATCGGTATTCGGCCACAGGATTTTCATTTAGGGGTTAAGGAGTCTCGGGCGTGCGTTTGCACCGAGGTATTTTTAAATGAATACCTTGGCGAACGCTCTATTCTGACATTGCGCAGTAATGGCAAAGAGTTTCGGGCCTTGGTGCATCCTGACACGGACACCGAGCGAGGGTGTGCAGTGACATTAAACTACCATCCAGAAAACGTAATGATTTTTGACCGGCGTAGCGGAGAACTGTTAAGTTAAAAGCCGCTATCGATAATGATTGGTGTGGCGAGCACTATTTTTCTGTGGATCGCCGCCTGTATATACATAGGAGTGAGAAAAAGACAGGACTAACAACAAACCACAATACCTTGGGGAATAAATATGGCTATTTTCAATGGTTTTACCAGACGCAAATTTATGAAAAGTATTGCGGCAGCAGCAGGATCTGCCGCTTTTAGTTCTCAGTTTCCTACGCTTGCCAGCGCAGCGGGTAAAGAGAACTTCAATGTCGATCTGACCTATTTTCAAGACTCAAACTGGCTGCACGCACCCATGTGGCTATCGCCACACTTGAAAAAAGAGGCCGGGGTGGGTATCAAAAGCCGGGAGATGTATGATGGCGGTGATGCCGTTGCAAAGATACTACCGCAACTACTTACGAAAAAACCACGTTTTGACTGGGTGCAATACCCAAGCCTGTTTTTTGGTGCGTTTGCCGAGACCGGACAACTGGAACCATTGGATGAATACTACGCCAAGTATGATGATAGTCAGGCATACCTTGACTGGGTTATGCCTGCATACAGTGAATTCTATACAAAATGGGATGGTAAAAACTATGGTGTGATGCTTGACGGTGATATTCACGTATTGCATTATCGTAAAAGTTACTTTGATCGCCCAGATCTGCAATCAAAGTTTTCCAGTCGGTTTCAACAGAATCTTGAAGTGCCTAAAACCTGGGATGATTTCCTCAAGATTACCCAGTTCATGACTGAAGAACTCAAGGGCGAGGGGGTGTATGGAACCTCTATGGTCGTCAATCCGCCGAACTTCGGTTGGGGTTTCTGGATGGATATAGCCGCATCCGCGGGTGTTAACTACTTCGACGAAAGTATGCATCCGGTGATTAATCAGGGCAAAGCGGCAGAAGCGCTTGACATGTACAAGGAAATTATCAAGTTTGGGCCGCCAGGTGCCGAAGCAATGGATTTAGGTACAACAATACAACGTTGGCAATCTGGTTCAGATGTGATGTCGGTTTGGTGGATCGATCTTGCTGAATTTACCGTACAACAGCAAGGTGTGGACAAAGCAGAAGACCAACGTGCTGCAATTGTACCTGGCTGGAAGAATGATGATGGCTCTATCACTAATCGTGCTATCTCCCTGTGGTGTCGTACAGCATCAATTCCAAAGAACTTACCGCAAAATGTAAAGGATGCCGCGTTTTACTTCATCTATCGTATGTCCCATCCGGATTATTCGAATCAGTTTGTAGCCGATGAATATTGTGGTTCTGATCCTTATGGAAAATCACATTATGGGGCTGATGCAGCCAAGCTTTATCTTGAAGCCAATCCACAACGCGGTACTGACAATGAGCTGTGGAAAACCAATTCCGGTATCTTCAAGAATTTCGATACTGCCAAGAATCACCTTGATGCCGGCCTTGCAAATGTGGAGGTTGGCTATCCACAGTTTTTCTGGGAAGGTGCGCCGGAATATGCCGATGCCTTAGGTCGTAATATTTCTAAAGCCGTATCCGGTAAATTAACCAGTCAGCAGGCACTGGATGAAGCGGCTAATGAGTGGATTAAGATCACTCAAAAATTGGGAATAGACAGCCAGAAGCGCCAATATAAGAACTTTATTGATGGTGCCCGTAAGCTTGGTTACAAAATTTAATGGTGTAGAAGTGGAAGGATTATAAATTCCTACATATGGGAGAAATACTCCTTAAGACAAGAAGCATGCAATAAGGGAAGTTAGGGTTCAATACCGTTCTCCCTAATTGCATGTTTCGTGTTTACTGCGTGAAAGCAACTGGCTGTTTCTGATCGATTCTGCAGACGCTTTCGATTCATTTTTTCTCGTTCAATCCAATATGATGAAGGAGGAACAGATATGAAAAAAATTCTCAACAATCCAATTGATTACGTTGACGAAATGCTCGATGGCATGTGCGCGGCACATCCAAAGTACTACACACAGCCCGAAATACGTGTGATCGTCCGGGCGGGGGGTAAAACCAAAAATAAAGTAGGCATTGTTACTGGCGGAGGGTCAGGTCATTTACCCGTATTCACTGGATATGTCGGAAAAGGTTTATTAGATGCTGCTGCGATAGGTGATGTCTTCGCCTCTCCCAGCAGTGAGCAAATGGCAGCGGCTATACGACATGCAGATGCCGGAGCGGGTGTTCTTCGACTCTATGGCAACTATGGCGGCGATGTGATGAACTTTGATATGGCCGGGGAAATGGTGGAAATGGAGAATGATATTCATACTACCACAGTATTGCTGGCAGATGATGTCGCCAGTGCGCCACCAGAAGAATCTGAAAAACGCCGTGGTGTGGCGGGAATGATTTACGCTTTTAAAATAGCAGGTGCCAAGGCTGACACCATGGCGAATCTGCACGAAGTCACTCGGATTGCCCAAAAATCGGCTGATGCCTGCCGCTCTATTGGCATGGCGTTGACGCCTTGCACTGTGCCTCAGGCAGGAAAACCCACCTTCGAGATTAGTGATAAAGAAATGGAAATGGGGATGGGTATACATGGAGAACCTGGAATCTGGCGTGCTGCGCTGAAAAAAGCGGATGATATCACAGCAGAAATGATAGATCGGCTATTGGCCGACAAACCATTAAGCAAGGGTGATAAAGTCTCTATATTGGTAAACAGCCTTGGCGCCACACCGCATGAGGAACTTTATATTATGTATCGTTATGCATTGAGAGTACTTAATGACCTGGGTGTCACAGTTGTTATGCCACTAGTAGGGCGTTATGCCACCTCAATGGAAATGACGGGTGCGACTATTACGCTCTGCAAGCTTGATGATGAACTGGAAAGCTTACTCATGGCACCCGCCGAATGCGCTTTCTGGCGAGTGTAATAACATGTCTGGTTTGACTACAGAAGCACTTAAACTCGGCTTGCAGGGAATCAGTAATGTTATTGAATGCAAGACAGATGAGCTTAATGCGGCGGATGCAAAATTAGGTGATGGTGATATCGGCATTACCCTGTCTCGTGGAATCTGTGCTGTTTGTGATAGTTGTGATAGTCTGCCCAAGGATGTTGGCATGGCACTTTTTCAGTGTGCTAAAGCCTTTACCAGCAAGTCAGGGTCCAGTTTTGGTACCTTGCTCGCAACCGGATTGATGCGAGCTGCCAAAGACTGTAAAGGCAGGGAAGACATACCCTGGGAGGAAATATCTGCACTGCTTCGTGTTGCATTGCTTGCAATGATGGCACGAGGAAAGGGCTCTTTTGGGGAAAAATCAGTGCTTGACCCTATTGCAGCAATAGCTGATGCGATTGACTATATGAATGACCCGATGGAAATGCTTGCAGCGGCAGATCAGGCTTTGGATGAAACATTGGATCTGTTTCGCAACCGCCCGGCCAAGTTGGGCAGGGCACGCATGTTTGCAGACAAGAGTGTGGGATTGGATGATCCTGGCATGTTGGCTTTAAAATGTATGGTTGATGGGCTTATTGTTTAAATGATAACGCGAAGTTGGATTTGAATTTGGAAAATATTTTACTTTTCATATCAATAGCACTTGTCGCAACGATTACACCCGGTCCGGCAATAATGTTGGTTTCAGTCAATAGTGTTAGATATGGTATTAACAAATCAATACTGACCATTCTCGGTAATATCACGGGTTTGTTTGTTATGTCATTATTGGCCATTCTTGGTTTAAGTACAGTCATCCTTTATTCAGCGCCAGCTTTTTTTGCAGTGAAAATAGTTGGAGCCTTGTATTTATTGTACTTAGGTATAAAGCTTTGGCGTAATGGGCTGGTATTTTCAAATTCAAAATTTGAAGGATTGGTTAAAAAAGAAAATATCCCACAAGACTACAAGCTCTACCTTCAAGGCTTATTGATTGCGTTGAGTAACCCGAAGGCTATCGCGTTCACGACAGCGTTATTTCCACAGTTCATTGAAACAAGTCAACCGCTACTGAATCAGTTTTTGATTTTGGTTTCAATCTTTATGTTGCTTTCATTTTCCTGTCTTTTAGGTTATTCCGTTTTAGCCATAAAAACACAAAACTATAAAAATAATATATTCGCTCACAGAATTACGGGTAAAATATTCGGTTCAATCTTTATGGGTTCTGGAATCGCATTGGCTTTTACATCACAACACAAAGTGTAGTGATGTAAATATGCCTTGATAATTTATACTATTGGTATTTGCTGAGCAGAATGGAGGAATCATGACGCATTGGTTATATCCAGCAAATGTAAAATTTTATGATGTTTTAGCTGCGTTTAACGCCTCTGAGACCTACTGGCCAATAAGCTCGAAAGTTTCATCTGGGGATGTCATTTATATTTATCTGGCTGTGCCCTATAAACAGATTGGTTTTGTTTGTGATGTTAAAGAGATCGGCCTTGAGACGAGTAGTATTTTAGAAAAGGTGCGGCCTTTTTTTAAAGGTAAGAGCGGTGATGGGAAAAAAACTAAATTATTTATGAAGTTAAAAACCAGTTTGGCTATTACATTAGAGGGTAGTTCCAGCTTGTCTTATGATTGCCTTAAACAAAACGGGTTAAACGGAATGTTAATGGGGCCCAGAAAGCTTGAAAATAATCCAACCCTCTTGGATTATATAAAAAGGAGATTGCAGTGAGTTACGATCAAGTGGCAAATAAAATTATACAGGAAGAGGGGGTGGAACACTCTACAATGATGAAAACGCCCTGCCTAAGGTACAGAGAGAACTTCATTGCAATGATGTTCGAAAAAGAAGATGCGCTTATCATCAAGGTATCTCCTGATCGGGTTAATGAGCTTGTTGCAGAAGGAAAAGGAAATGAGTTTAATTTTACAAAAAAACGATTTAAAGAGTGGGTGCTTATCCCGCTGGATTATGAAGATGAGTATGAATCATATATCTATGAAGCGTTGGAATATGCGAAAAAAAAGTAGAGCTTTATTTGTAAAAATGTCACTAGCAAGGCAAATTGTCCGCTAATGACTGCGAACCTGTCATTCAGTTTTGTAAAGCTTAAAGCAGAGGCGCGCTTCTACTGACAAATGTATAGTAACACTACATTAGTATTAGCTTTGTATCGCCGCAAGGATGATGTTCCAATTCTTTTGATTGGTGATTTAACGTTGCAGCAGTCATATTACTATCTCATTTTTAGGCAGATTGATGGAATTCAATGACATTTCTATCTTGGTCACGAATAAACAATGATGATCCATAGCTTTCTCCAAAATCTACAGGGCCTTCTGTAATGGTAATGTTGAGCTTATCTAACTGTGCTTTAACAGTCATTAAATCAGTAACCCGAAGTGCAACGTGGGTGTAACCCGCATGCCTTTCGGGCATATCCATCAAAATATTTTTTTCAGGAGAATTAACGGCATTTAAAATAAAATTAATCACCATCCCACAAGGGTGCTTCATTATTGCAACTGGCTCGGGACCTGTTGGACCTCCAATAAAAATGAATCCTAAGTTTTCGTAAAATTTTCGAGCAGTAGACAGCTCCGCCACTCTGATACCAATATGGTCTATTCCAATAATGTTTTTCATATCTACCTCGTTAGTAGCTGAGGATTGAAGTGTTACTTAATTCATTTTGAATCAACTTAACACAAGGTTATACTATTTCCATAAATTGATTAATATGCTTTTTAGAAAATAACTATTTCCATTTAAAGGTGAATAAGGGTTACGAATGGCGCCGTCCCTGACAACTTGTGCTTGCGGCGCTTGAACCAATTACGTACTTTGATGCTTGTGTGTAGCGTAGTTGTCACGATGACATGCAACTCCTTGTCAGCTGGTGTCTCTGAGCGTCCACTGTTTTCAAGAACGATAGAAACCCCTGATGCCCGCCCGTGTCGCGCTGTTTGCATTCCCGATGATTTCACCTATAAAGACGTTCAACACAGCAAACAGGGTGCTTGTTCCTTGACGCTTGTAATCGGGGTCATGGTTCCAGAAAGTATTCAAGGACAGGCGCTGCCACTAGCAGAATTATCTTCAATAAAAACAATAAGATATTAATTTTATAACCAGTGCCTGTCCTTGAAATTTGCTGTTGACTGTGGACCAGAGGTTATCGAACGCCTTTCCGGCTCAGCCTATAAAGCTATCGCTGTCGTATTACTTACATTTTTGCTTTGGTTGTTTGGACCGACTATGACTCGATTATTTGATTTGCCACCGGCTCTTTTAGGCTCAGCATCTGTGTCAATTCTATCCCTGGTTTTAATGACTCTGCTAAATTGGGTCAAGTGGAAAGATTTGGAGAACGGCATTCATTGGGGAGTGCTTGTTTTATTAGGTGGCGGCCTGACTCTAGGTCGTGGCCTGACCGAATCGGGCGGCGCAGATTGGTTAGCCACACAACTGGTTGGTGGTGTCGGACAGTTTCCGATGATACTGCTGCTGCTTGCACTCGTCGCCATTGCTGTATTTGCGACAGAGTTAATCTCCAATACTGCGGTTACCGCAAGCTTTGCACCGATTCTGATGGGCGTGGCTATTCAGCTCGGGCTGCAAGCCGAGTCACTGGTTCTGCCAGTGACGATTGGTACATCCATGGCGTTTATGCTGCCGGTGGCGGCACCACCGAATGCAATGGTGCATGCCACTTTAAAGGTAACTCAACGCGATATGATGCGAGTCGGGCTAAGATTGAATTTAGTCGTCATTAGCGTAATTGTGCTTGTGTTTTATGCACGTGGGCTGATTTTTTAGAACTGGAATTTCGATAAATATCTTGCAAATTACTTAGAGCAAGGGGATTAAGAATGTACCTACGTTGCAGACTGATTAGCTCAGACTCAAATTTACTGTTAAACATAGCGATAGACTTCAATTAATCGAGTACTTGTGCCATTTTAATAACTGCAGATTGAATCTCTTCAGATGAGCTGTTTCCAAATCCCAGGAGCAGGCCATGGCGCGGTTGTTTTTTACTATATAGAATTGACATGGGTGTGCTTAATACACCCTGAGTTTTCAACTTTTGCGCTGCAGACACATCATTGTCATGGTCAGTAGCGTGTTGAGAGAGCCAGCCAATCACATTCATTCCTGCTTTCGCGGGTGACAGATCAATTACGCCGTTGAGTTCCCGATGAATAGCATCAATAATTTCTTCATGACGTTCAGCATAAACCGAGCGCATCCGTCGAATGTGCTTGGTAAAATGGCCCCGTTCAATAAATTCTGCTAATACGGCCTGAGTCAGAGTAGAGACTCCTCGGGTAAAAAAATGTACTGCAGATCCGTACGCATCAATTAATGCGGGCGGAACCACTAGATATCCGATACGCAGCGACGGGTAGAGTGCCTTACTAAAAGTGCCTACATAAATTACCCGACCGTTTGGATCGATAGTCTGCATGGGTGCAAGGGGTGCACCGGAAAATCGAAATTCGCTGTCATAGTCATCTTCAACAATCCAACTATTCGCTCGACTGGCCCAGGACAACAACTCAATACGCCGTGTTAGACTTAATGTCACGCTCAAAGGATACTGATGCGAAGGTGCCAATAAAGCAATTCTGGCATTAGGATCCATCTCAATACCGGAACTGATTTTCATCCCTTGATCATCCACTGGTACGTGAACTATACGTGCCCCAAAACCTTTTAGCATACCTCGCATCGTCATGTAACCGGGGTCTTCTACCATAATGCTGTCTCCTGGATTTAATAGGATCCAGGCGGTAAGACTGACCGCCATTTGTGAGCCTGACACAATGACTATCTGATTTTCATCGCACTTGATGCCTCTGGCGTGATCTAAATAACCGGCAATTGCACGTCGCAGTGGAGGGTATCCCATTGTATTGCCATAATTGAGTAGTTCATATGATGGATTACGATGTTGCCTCCACATAAGGCGCGCCCATACATCGAACGGAAATTTGTCATAGGCGGGTTGATTAGGCAAAAAAGTTGTGGGTACTTGCAGAAGGTTATAGTTCTTGGATTTTACCAAGGCCTTACCTCGATCAGATAGTACATTGTAGATAGGCGACGATACCGAGGTTCGTCCGTTCCTTTGCAGAAGCGATGATGGTAAATCTAACTTTTGTAAATGGCTTCCAACAAAAGTTCCGACACCCACTCTGCTTTCGAGATACCCCTCGCCAATCAGTTGTTGGAATGCCGTAACTACCGTAGTTCTTGACACTTTTAGTTTTTTGGCCAAATTGCGACTGGGAGGTAATTTTGTTCCCGACGGTAATCTTCCCGAAAGCACTGCCCGACCAATTTGTGAACTCAATTGTTGATGCATTGGAATAGTCGCGTTGCGGTCAAGAATCACAAAAGCATACAAATCAACTTCACCATGTTTCTGCATAACACCTTCCGAAAGACTCTAATTACAAAGATAGTAGAGATAAAGTATAGCTACATTGCATACAAATTAAGTAGCCTGAATGGATTGGCGCCGGATCGAATGGTATTTTTTATTGATCGGATGGGTGGATGATAAGCATCGGTATCTTGATTTTTCCTGATAGCGTATAAGCGATATCCTGAAAGAAAAACCGTGTTACCCCAACATGAGCGCGTGTAGACATGGCTACTAAGCTAATACCCTTTTTATCAATAACGTTTAATATTTCATCAACTGCATTCTTGCTGAAATCCACTAGAATTTCTACATCATAGCCCAGTTGCTCAAGGCGATTGGTCGTTGAGATCATCTCGGCCTTCACGTGCGCTATGATACTTTCTTCCTGCTGACTCGCAAAGATCGGATGAGTTGCAGGGCCTTTAAGCTCTATCCCTGGTTTTAAAATACGACCTGAATCTGATTGTATAGCACCAAAACCAGCACCTTTAGGTGGTTTGGTAATATAATATAATACAAGTTTGTTGTAATCAGAAGAAATATATTTCTCTACATAGGGAAATATTTCCAGGCTAAGTTGCGACTGATTCAGCGGGATTAGAACTATATTTTTGGGCATGATGTACTCTTCAATGGCAGTTAAGTTTGATGCAATCAATGAACACTGCTTCACTAATTCTCAAGCAGTATAGACGAGATAGTTGACTAACTACACAATAATATAACGTCTGCACAAGGAAATTTCTCATTGATAATCAGGGTAAAATTAATTTATATTGGTATGGTCAAATTAGCATAATTGGTTATATACCTCACACCATAGCTATACTATTATTTTTCGCTTACATCCACTAAGTGATAACAACAATAATCACCGGAGGTAATGCATAGACTGTCCTATGCATAGGCGATACATAAGTTTGCTGAGAATGTTTAATTACTCAAATAACACGTATCGAAGAGTAAATCACTATAACTATGTTGAGTTAATAGCAATGACATCAAACAAACGAAAATTAGTACCGCTGGTCGGGATTGCATTATTCACGCTTCAGCTCACATCAACTAATGTATTAGCAGCCGCTTGTCCAGCCGCGACGGTTGCAGATGGTATGGGGCTACAGGGCACCTATCCACAGCAGTTCGAACTTGCAGAGATTGAAAAACTGGGTGACTGCAAAATGTCTTTTAGTGAAAATCCAGACATCTCTGCATTAAATGGTCGTATCCGTGGCAATCCGGAATTGCCTGCAGTTGCAGACAGACTTCCTCAGGAGCCACTTGTTGTTGCTCCTTACGATGCCATTGGATCCTATGGTGGTACATTCGATGGACTTTCAAACGCAACTGAATCCGGAACTTCAGGCTTCATGTCAGTGCGTCATGTAAACTTGGTACGCTACGCGGATGATCTCGAAACAATTGTACCCAACGTCGCCAAAGGCTGGGAATGGAACGAAGATTTCACACAGCTGACGTTTTTTCTACGCAAAGGACACAAGTGGTCAGACGGCGCGCCATTTGGTGCTGAAGATATAGAATTCTGGTATGAAAACCTTGCAATTGACGCGAAAGTCAGAGAAAAACCAAAGGACTATGTTCTGGTTGCTGGAAAACCAATGTCAGTTGATGTTATAGATAGTCAAACTGTGCGTTTTAATTTGCCTGCACCCAAACCCGGGTTACTGTCTCATTTTGCGAATCACTACGCACAAGGCTTTCAGCCTAAGCACTTTCTTGGAAAATTCCATCCGGCTGTTAACCCAGATGCTGATGTGGAGGCGAAGAAGCTGGGGTTTGAAAATGGCTATGCAGTCATCGAAGCCTACTACGGTAACTCTGACTGGATGGATACAGCAACCCCTATGTTGAAAAATAGCGACAAAGTTGCCGCAATGCCAGCAGACACAGTTCCAACACTTGAAAGCCACATACTGGTTGCTGAGAGTACGGAGGGTCGCCATTTGGTAGCCAATCCATATTTCCATATGGTTGATACTGCCGGTAACCAACTGCCCTATATCAATGAACAAGATGAACTTTTTGTGGGTGAAAGCGAAGTTCGATTGCTAAAACTAATTAATGGTGAAGTCACTTTTAAACAACAGTCATTAAATTTGGATTATGCGCCAGTTCTACTAGAGAATCAGGAGAAAAGAAATTTCACTCTAGAGATGAAACCTGAAGTAGCAATACCCACATTGGCATTCAATGTAACATCTGAAAATATGGAGAAAAGAAAAGTCTTTGGCAATCTGAAATTCCGGCAAGCGATGTCCGTCGCGATGAACCGGGATGAACTCAATGAGGTTGTCTTTTTTGGTCTTGGAACCGGGCAACAGTATATTGGATTCTCCCCTACGCCATCATTTGTTGATCCAAAATGGACACAACATTTTGCCCAGTTTGATCCGGATATGGCTAATTCCCTGCTGGATGAAGTGGGTATGAAAGATATCGATGGTGACGGTATGCGTGAACTACCTAACGGTGATAAGTTGGTACTGAACCTTCAGGTAGCCACACAAGCTGTCTCTATCAAGTTGATTGAATTGGTCGGCCAGCAATGGAAAAATGTCGGCGTTGACAACACGGTAAAAGAAGTTACTACAGATGAGTTTCGCTCTGCCATGTCGGCGAATCAGCTTGATGTGACTATCTACGCAAAAGGCCAACCTTTAGCCGTTATTCTGGGTGTTTCTGAGTTATTCCTGCCTCCTTATGATAACTATTTCAATCAGCGAACCGCAATGCTTTGGGGCGAGTATCTTGACTCTGACGGTGCCTCGGGTGTAAAACCACCTGAGTGGGTTTATCAAATGATAAAAGATATTGACGGGTTCCAGTCAGCAACGGCCGGTACGGATGAATCCAACGAACTGGGTAAGGCGCTGGTAAAGGCGACTGCAGAAAACCTATTGTTCATCGGTACTGTGAAATCGGTCTCGCCAATTTACCACAGCAACAATCTGAAAAACTTTACCGAGTACAAGACTGCATCCTATGCTTACTACAGGTCTTACCCCTACCGCAGCCATCAATGGTATTTTGGGAAATAGTTTGGGCTGTTTCTTGTGAGAATGAGTCCACGGACATTTATTTTGCCCGTGGGCGGCTACTACCCATAAATCATACCCAGAGTCTTGGCCAATGGGTTCAGATTTCGGCAAACTAAGTAGGAGCACGTAAGAGAATGCAATTCGCCAGATTCGCTCTAACACGCGCACTATTGGCACTGCTAACGCTGGTAATGGTGTCATTTATTGTGTTTAGCTTGATGGAACTTGTGCCTGGCGACTGTGCTGAACGCTATCTTGCATTCAAGAGTTCTCAGGGGGCGGTGATAACCTATGATGACATTCAATCAGAACGAATTCGCCTCGGACTCGACAAACCTTATTTGCTTCGCTGGGGTAATTGGATAATTAACGCTTTTCAAGGAGATTTTGGCGATAGTTGCATTCTGCGTCTTAACATCAGTGAACTATTAGGTCAAAAATTCTGGTTAAGTCTTGGTATTTGCCTGACTTCTCTTCTGGTCGCTTACATGATCGCCATACCTGTCGGTATTATTTCTGCAACATCGAAAAACCCATTGGTGAATAATAGTTTGCGACTGGTTAGTTATCTTGGACTGGCGATGCCAAATTTCCTGCTTGCGTTAATGATCATGCTGTTTTCGACGATTTATTTCGGGGATACCTTAACTGGTTTGTTCTCCAAAGAGTTTCGAGATGCGGCGTGGTCTTATGAGCGGGTTATAGACTTCATCTCACGTGCCTGGCTACCTGTATTCATACTCGCTTGGTCGGCTACCGCTTTTGCCATCCAGACGGTGCGTGCGCTAATGTCCGATGAAGTGGGCAAACTCTATGTAGTTGCGGCCTCTGCACGTGGAGTAACCGGACGCACTTTACTGTGGCGCTACCCAGCACGTCACGCCCTGGGACCTATTATTAATTCTTTGGGATTTGACCTGAACCGTATTTTTAATGAATTGCCTATAGTGGCACTAATTTTGACGTTGACTGAAGCCGGTTCACTACTGATCGAAGCACTAGCCCGATCAAATGACCAACAACTTGCCGGAGCGATTATATTTATGCTAACCGCCAGCATCGTTGCAATTAACTTCATTACGGACATAATATTGGCGTTAACTGATCCGCGTGTTCGCCGTAGCATCCTGGGATAAACCGCATGACAGACGACACTACAAAAACCGATATAAATGTGGATCAGAAACGCAAAGAAGCTTATTTCACCGCCTCTCAGGGACAGTTAATCTGGACACGTTTTAAAAAACAAAAAGCCGCCATGGTCGGAGCAGGTGTCTTAGTTGTATTAATATTGTCTGGAATTTTTGCACCGTTTTTAACCCCCTATGATCCAACAATTGCCGGTCGGGACAAAGCCTATTTAAACGGTGCTCCAAATGTACCAAAATTTTGTGATGAAAATGGCTGCTCACTTCGCCCATTTATTTACTCCTATAAACGCAGTCGATCCATTAAAACGAATTTTCGCTGGGTCACTGAAGTAGACAGAGACACTCGTCGATATATGACATTTTTTACACGAGGAGATGAATACACCTTTCTTGGCGTAAAATTTACGACCCACTTATTCGGTGTCGATAGTGGCAAGATACACATTTTTGGTACTGACTCTACGGGTAAAGACATCTATTCCAGAACACTGCAAGCCATCAACACTTCACTTGCGGTAGGAACCATCGGCGTCTTTATTGCCTTTGTACTCGCATTGCTGATTGGCGGAATTTCGGGATATTACGGGGGTTGGATCGATTCTGTATTGCAGATGATAACCGATGCAGTACGAACCATACCGACTATCCCCTTGTTTATGGCACTTGCCGCGTTCATTCCCGATACGTGGAGTGCAGAGACTCGTTTTTTATTCATTTCAATCATTCTTGGATTTGTCGGTTGGCCGACGTTGGCCCGACGGGTTCGTACCCATCTACTCACTGAAAGAAATCAGGAATATGTGTTGGCTGCGCAATTGTGTGGTGCATCCGCGGGTCATATTATTCGTCGTCATCTATTGCCGAGTTTCACCAGTTACATCATCGTTGATCTAGTCATTTCATTTCCCTATATGGTGTTGTCAGAAACTGGACTCAGTTTTATTGGTCTCGGTCTGAAAGATCCGGTTAATTCACTGGGTGTCATGCTACAGAATGTAACTAGCGCAGATGTCCTGTTGAATTACCAATGGTATTTCATTCCGGTTTTTTTCTTTATCACCCTGGTTCTTGCCTTTGTATTTGTGGGGGATGGACTACGCGATGCCGCTGACCCCTACGCAGATTCTAAAAAATGACTAAGCCGCTGATTTCCGTAAAAGATCTGACCATCCGATTCAAAACCGACGAAGGTCTGGTCACTGCCGTTGAGAAAGTGAGCTTCGACATTGCACCAGGAGAAGTACTTGGGTTGGTCGGAGAAAGTGGTTCTGGCAAATCGGTTACCGCCAAGTCGTTGATGCTGCTGAATCCGGATAACGCTGTATACGATGAACAAAGCAAAATTACCCTTGATATCGACGACAAAAAAATTGATGTATTTTCGCTTGGCCTGAAGGACCGAAAGATCATCCGCGGTGGTGCGGTTTCAATGATCTTTCAGGAACCCATGGCAAGCTTTGCTCCCGCCATATCTATAGGTGAGCAAATGGTAGAACAACTACTGATTCATTCGGATTTGAACAAGACAAGGGCTAAAGAGATATCAATTGAGATGTTGGCCCGTGTTGGCATTCCCGATCCAACACAACGCTTTGGTCAGTATGCTTTCGAATTCTCTGGCGGCATGCGACAACGTGCAATGATCGCTATGGCACTTTCAACCAAACCCAGATTACTCATCGCCGATGAACCAACAACAGCGCTTGATGTCACCATTCAGGCTCAGGTTATAGATCTGATGAAAGATCTGGTCAGCGAATTTCATATGGGAATCCTTTTTATAACTCACGATTTAGGCGTCATCGCACAGACAGTAGACCGTGTAGCCGTTATGTATCTCGGGAAGCTAGTGGAAAAAGGAGATGTTCGGCAAGTTCTCAGACGGCCAGGTCATCCGTATACACAGGGACTTATGGATGCTCTGCCTAAGCTCGATGAACTCGATAAACCCTTGACTGCGATCAAGGGCGACATCCCCTCACCTCTGGATCGGCCGACAGGTTGTGTTTTCAATACCCGATGTCCTGTTACTCTCGGAGCGGCATGCGAATTACGCGTCCCAGATTATACCCGCATAGAAGAGGGGCATGAAGTTGCCTGTGTACTCGCTGAGAGGGAAAGGGCTAGCGCATGAACGAGACACTGATTGCAACAGAAGACCTGTCGGTTCACTTTCCGGTAAAGGGCGGTAATTTGTTTGGACCCAAGTCTGTAGTACATGCGGTTGAAGGTGTTTCAGTCCACATCCAGCGGGGTAGTTTTTTTGGACTTGTGGGTGAGTCGGGCTCTGGTAAAACTACCTTCGGCCGCGCCTTACTACGAGCAGCACCAATTACCCGAGGCTCAGCCACTTATTCAGATGGTGACGTTGCCTACGATCTACCCTCATTGAAAGATGATGATCTGAGAGACTATCGAAAACGTGCCCAACTCATTTTCCAGGACCCTTATGCTGCACTCAGCCCTCGTATGACGGTACGCGACATCATTGCCGAACCGCTGGAGGTCATGAAGCTAACTAATTCTAGGAATGAAACCGATGAACGGGTGCGTGAAATTGCCGCAAAATGCCGTATAAATCTCGAACACCTACGGCGCTTTCCTCATGCCTTTTCCGGTGGTCAAAGGCAGCGAATATCAATAGCACGTGCTTTGGTTTCAAGTCCTCGCTTCATCGTGGCAGACGAAAGCGTTGCCGCGCTTGATGTATCAATCCAGGCAGATGTTCTTAATCTGCTGAAATCAATCCAACTGAATATGGGATTAACTTTCCTCTTTATAAGTCATGACTTGAGTGTAGTTGCGCACATCTGTGATCATGTGGCGGTGATGTATCTTGGACGTTTGGTAGAGACGGCACCGACTCAGGAATTATTTGCCAACCCCAGGCACCCCTATACCAAGGCATTATTGTCGGCTATCCCTTCACTTGATCCTGATAACCGGGGAAAAGTGCAAAAGCTTGAAGGTGAAATACCTTCACCCACGAATCCGCCCCCGGGTTGCAAATTTCATACTCGCTGTCGTTACGTCGTCGATATCTGTCGTAGAGAAGAACCGAAACTCAATAATTTGGGATTTGAACATGATGTCGCCTGCCACCGTTGGCAGGAGCTTATGGATGCAACAGAGGTGTTACCGAGAGATTCTTCAACATAGCTTAGAAATCCTTGAGATGCCTTTAAAACGATCGATTCTATCTGTCATTGTTATTTAGTGCTAAGTCTTTTACGGACACCTGAACTTTGAATCTTCCGGTATTAAATATTGATCACTCAATGTAGAAATGGTAGATGCATTGATGATTGGAATGACAGATCGATGAGTGCAGCAATGAACATACTATTCATAACCGCAGACCAGTGGAGAGGGGATTGCCTCTCTGCACTCAATCACCCTCTAGTTAAGACACCCAATCTGGATGCTCTGATCGCTGACGGCGTTGCCTTTAAGCGCCACTATGCTCAGGCAACTCCTTGTGGACCCTCTCGTGCCTGCCTTTATACAGGGATGTACATGCATAATCATCGCTCGATTCTTAACGGAACACCCCTTGATGCGCGGCATACGAATGTTGCGGTCGAGATACGCAAAGCAGGTTATAAGCCGGCACTGTTTGGATACACAGATGTCAGCAATGATCCTCGCGAATTCGCTCCCGGTGATTATGTTCTTAGAAATTACGAAGGTGTGTTACCCGGAATGGTTCCTGTCTGTCACTTAAATGGTGCGGCAAAACCATGGCTTGCCCACCTTAAAACAAAAGGATATCCCGTGCCTGATAATGCGATGGACATGCTAAGACCTCGATCCAATTTTGCAGGGGCAAAGAATAAAGGAAAAACGTTCGTTCCTGCGAAATTTAAGGCTGAAGATAGCGCGGCTGCATTCCTTGTTGATGAAGTCACTAAATATTTATCGGTGCGTCAAAAAAATCCCTGGTTTGTGCATATGTCATTTCTATCTCCTCATCCACCTTACATTGCACCTGAGCCGTTTAATGATTTATATGATGCCATAGAAGTCTCGTTCCCGACACGCCAGGAAACGCTTGAAAAGGAGGCTGATCAACACCCTTGGATCAAACACTATCTATATAATCAAAGCGGTGAAAATTATACCGTGGGTGCAAAAGCGCGAGATAATCGGTTTTTAAGTGATGTAGAGTTACGCCAAATAAAAGCCACGTATTATGGCATGATGTCAGAAGTAGATTCTCAGATTGGCAGGCTGTTGGACTACCTCAAAGAGACAGGCGCCTACGAAAATACAATGATCATATTTACCTCTGACCATGGCGACATGCAGGGAGATCATTGGATGCTCTCTAAATCCTGTTACTTCGAGCAAGCGTTTCATATCCCGCTGATTGTTCGTGATCCAGGTTCAGATGCAAATAGCACGAGAGGAGCTATTATTGCAGCATTTACTGAGAGTGTTGATGTGATGCCAACTATACTAAATCGGGTAGGGCTAGATATACCAAAGCAATGTGATGGTCATTCACTATTACCGTTTTGTCGTAGCGAGCAAGTCGGTGAATGGCGGCAGGAATATCATGCAGAATTTGATTTAAGAAGTCCCTACAAAAATCATGAGAAGCCACCCTTGGGTTTAGAAAAAGTGAAATGCACCGTTAATATAATACGTGGTGAAAGATATAAATACATTCATTTTGCCGGACTTCCCCCTCTCTTTTTTGATCTTAAACTGGACCCGAACGAGTTCGAAAATCGATATGAGGATCCTAATTATCAGCAAGAGGTGCTTGAATACACCGCAAAAATGTTGACTTGGCGAATGGAACATGACGATCGAGCGCTTACAGATTTGCATCTTGGCAATCACTAATAATCGTCATATCAAGTTTTTTCTGGGGGATGTGAGAATGACAGACATATTGTTCCTGCAATAGCTGCATTTCCCCCATATATGAACCCACTCCGTTTGCAAGGCATATTTGATCATAGATGTGAGAAATAATCATAGGCACAGTTGCATGAGCTTGTGTTTTTTCTACAAAACATCAAAGGCAAAGGTTAATTTGATCAGGATTCCAAAGGAGTTTTTGGACAGATATTCAGTAATATTTAACATCTTACCTGAAATAAATTAGGTAACTTACTGATCTGAAATAAATTGCTGATAGCGCTGATTAAGTGCCTGTCCTAGAAGTTTGTACACCTGGCGCTGAGCCAGCAAATACCCGCCTGTTCGATTGACGATGAAGAGGTTGATGCAAATTTAAAGTCGGCTCTAACAGAGCTTGGCGGCCAGATACAGCTATTCGAAGCTATTCGCCGGACTTTCGTGCAACATTGTGCAGAGATTATTCTCGAAGATGCTCGTATTACTGCCAAAGAAAAGGATTATTGCACTTGTTGGTACATGTTTTAGCGGTTCCCGTTCCCGGGCTGCATTGATATGCTTACAGCTACTGCCTAATTTGGCAACTGCTGCTTAACTTGGTTGAGTAGCATGCGTATCTTCACCGTTCTCCTTAAACTATCTGACTATGCTACGCTTAGGGGCAAGCTATTGCTTTTTTTAGCGTTTTATACAAGCCTCGCATTTTTAAAGCTATCAATGGAAACACAGTGAAAAGAAAATTAACCCTGGTGGTTGCATTTTTTGCACTACTCTATTCCTCTTTTGTTTTGTCTGCTGACCCAACTATTGTTGCCACCATAGAACGACCACCATTTTCTTTTCATAGTGACACAAATGAACTCACAGGCTTTGCAGTCGAACTGTGGAATAAAATTGCACAACGATTGGAATTAGACTACCAGTGGAAGGAATACCAGAAATTTTCAAAAATGATCGACGACACCGTGAGTTCGTCAAATTCACTCGCTATCGCTAATATATCAGTCACATCCAGTCGGGAAAAAATCGCCGATTTTTCCCAACCCATTATAGAATCTGGAATGGCGATAGCCGTAAAAAAAGGCTCTGGCACCCCCTTTTTCACACTGATCTGGGAGTCAGGAATATTATTGTTTCTGTTGGGTGCTTTTTTGGTATTGCTGGTTATAGCTCACGTTGTATGGTTCTTTGAACACGGCATTGAGGATGCCAGACACGATTACTTTAGAGATGATTATTTTGGCGGGGTCTGGGATGCATTTTGGTGGGCGTTTATTATTATGACCATGGGCGGTTTCGAGAACGAAGTGCCACATAAACGAATCAGCCGGGTAATAGCAATTTTCTGGATCATCATCAGCTTATTCTTTATTTCAACACTGACAGCAAAAATCACAACTGCACTGACCGTAGCTGAACTGAAAACAGGCATAGAAGGCTACAAAGACCTCGCAGGAAAAAAAGTGGGACTAACCGACGGTTCATCACACGAGAAATACCTAAGCAGCAAAGGCATCAAAACCATTGCCTACAAAAACCTGGATGAACTTTACCAGGATTTAAAAAATAACCGACTGGACGCTATCGTTGCTGACTTACCCGTACTCTCTTACTATACGGCACATGAGGGCGCTGGATGGATGCTGTTAGCAGGAGAGGCTTTCAACCGTGTGAATATGGCCATTCTTTTTCCAGAGGGAAGTGAACTGCTTGAAATGGTCAATGGTGTATTACTTGAGCTTAAAGAGGAAGGTGTTTATGGTGAGCTTTATAGTAAATATTTTGGCGAGTAGTTTTTGGTTGTGGCTTTGATGTGGTGTGCTGGAAGGTTTGTTGGGCTGGCCTCTTTGTGCTCATTGCTGTCGTTTAATTCGACGAAATGATCAATTTCAGGAATAAGTACTCTCCAACTATAGTGGTCTTTGGATGTGGGCACCAGGAACAGCCTTGTCCAATGCGGAATGAATCTGAAAGGAGACCCATCTGGCTAAAATTCATTCATGATCCAGCAACGAAGACGATCATGAAACTAAAAGAACTGATGACAATTGAACAGCTTGAACAATTCCTCAATGGCACTCAGGCCGTCATCTTTGAGATAAATTTAGTCAAAAAAGGGCGTTATGACTGGATGAGGCGTGAGCTGGTCAGATTTAACTACCTGCAACTGGGTAAGGTGGACAAAGGTGTTGTGATTCGCTACCTGATGAAGGTGTCCGGTTACTCGCGACAGCAGGTCACTCGACTGATCGCACAATACCGTAAAACAGGTTATATAAAGCATCATCACGTTAATGCACCTGCTTTTCAGACGCGCTATTGTAAAGGAGATATCCGCCTGTTAGCGAAGATGGATCAACGCCATGATGTACCCGGACAGGCTCTGAAGAAGCTCTGTGAGCGCGCTTACAGGGTGTTTGATGAAGCCCAAATTGAGCGTTTGAGCACAATTTCGGTCAGCCATCTGTACAATTTGAGAAAAACAAAGACGTACGGTTTAACTCGACAGCATTTTCAAAAGACCCAGGCCAAGGCATCAAAAGACAGTATTCAAGGACAGGTGCTGCTACTAGCAGAATTATTTTCAATAAAAACAATAAGATATTTATTTTCTAACCAGTGCCTGTCCTTGAAATTTTTTATCCTATGTTGCTGGAGTACTAGGAGCCTGTCCAGGAATTGGGCCGTAGTGAGGGAAAGCTGATTTGAGTCAGATTGACTCACTATCATCGTCCGGAAATTGGCATTGCGGGTCGTTTGGATAGTCAGTGTTGCCATCGCCATCGTTATCTTCGCCGTCCTCACAGGCAGCGAAATCTGAGCCGCCGCCAATTAATTGAGTTATCATGGGGACAAAAATATCGTTGATCAGGGTACTGTTTTGTTGTGTTGGTGCAAGAGACAAAAATCCATTGTAAAAATTGCTCACACCATTAACGATGATGACCTGAGTTCTGGCCATGATGGTAAAATCGCCGGCACGCACCACTTTTGCGGCAATCGACTCAAGACCAAGCACGCCGTTTTGCTGGAGATTGATTTCGCACTGTTCAGTAACAGATGGCGGATTGCCAATGAAGTTCAGACCTGCATTAATATCTGCGCTCAGGATAGCAGCCGAGGTGAAATTCCCGGTAATCTGTGCGCTTAGCATATACCGCCAAACCGCCAGCCTGTCATTTTTAATCAGGTCGGCGCCGACAACGGTTGCCGGGATCGCAAAACCTGATGCATCACTGGCGTCAGTAACAGTCCAACCCAGCGGAACAGAAAAACCCAGCAACAGGCTGTTCGAATTTGCATAAGGACTTTGACTGAAATCTATGTCAAACGGAATGGTAAATGCGGTCGATGGCAGATCTCCACGCGGTACGCCGTTGATAAAATCCCAGTACACTGCTTCAAGGCCGGAAAGCTCATCGCATAGTTGTGAACTTGCTGAGGAAAAATTTCCGTTTCCCTCACCTCCCGTGCCACCACCCGAACTGCCACCACAAGCCACGAGGGTGAAGCAAAGAATAATTCCCAGTAATATTTTTCTGTATTTCATCATTGTTGTCAGACTGACATATCGACATGGCGTCAGACTAGCACAGGTTGATAATACAATGCACCCTGCTGGCCCGATTTTTCACTCAACCGTGCACTGCCCCGTTTATGTAGAAAATTCGGGGTCAGGTCTTTGATTTTACATGCCTCCTATTGGTCAAAATAAACCAACTCCTAAATATAAAATAAAGACCTGACCCCGTATACTTATGCCTTATTTATACAGGTGGATTTGTGTCCGAAGCTGTTGTTGAAGCTTGCTTTTTTATACTATCATGTTCATACTCAAAACATGGCTACTATCCGCAAAACAATATCGCTACCAGCGTAGATCGCAAAACGTCTGGACGCCGAGGCTAAACGGCGAAAAATGTCTGTATCAGCGATCGTGACCGAATTAGTACAACAGCAACCTACAAAGTTACCCTACGCCGGTTTGATTGATGACGACAAACAAATGTCTCAGAATGTTGAACAGATTCTCGCCGCCTGATCACTTGATTATTTGTGATACCGGGCCAATAGTTTCAGCGATCAACAAAGGTGAGAAACGTAGACATCTGTTCGCAGCAGAACCATTAGCACAATTGTGTAGAAAAATCATCGTTCCTTGGCCTATTCTGGATTTTGCCCGAATTCAAGAAGGTACCTGGCCACAAAGCCGAGAGAACCAAAAAAATTATTATCAAACTCTTGAACACTGCGATGTTAACACTGCTTATAACGGCCTGTGTAACAACTCCATCAGGAGAAACATCCTCAATTGAACCCTTTCACAGTGATGGTTGTTCACTATCACCGAATGGTACTCCTGCTAATCAAGGCATTTGGTGTCACTGTTGTGTGGAACATGATGTATATTACTGGATGGGTGGGACTAAATCCGGGAGAAAAAAGGCAGATACGCAACTAAGGCAGTGCATTCAAGATGCGGGTTATCCTACGGTCGCCAGTCTGTATTGGTTGGGGACGCGCCTTGGTGGAAGCCCCTATAGTGACACGTCTTTTCGCTGGGGATTTGGATGGACACCACCAAGAGCTTATTCTCAACTCACAAAAGAAAATGCGACACTGCTTGAGTTCTACAGCAAACGCTTGAAAAACCTGAGCCAGGAATACTGCGAAATAGCGCCAGCCAAACTATCGCCTTGAGGGACAGAAATAGGCTATGTACAAACTAATTTTAAAATTGCTTATAGTGCTACTTATCAGTATGTTGCTCGGCTGTTCTTCACGAAACGCTTATTGGAACAAGGACATTCAGGGCGCAATCAACCCTAACAGTTCAAAAGCCAGCCTAGTGGTAAGCCCCCGCGGTCAGCTTAAAGACACACTCTTTATAATCGCAAGTTCTGGTGGCGGAAGTCGTGCGGCTTATTTATCTGCAATGGTTATGCTGAAACTGGAAGAAACGTTGATTGCTGGTGCGAATGATGGCAAAACGACAAACCTCCTTGCAGAAGTTGATGCACTCTCAGCAGTTTCAGGTGGAACTTTGCCAGCAGCATATTACTCAATTGCGAAACAAAAAGGCAAAGCGTGTACCACTGATGAAAGTGCGGATGAAGGCGCTTTGCAATCGCGACCGACCTGGAGCCGCGAACAAGTCAAAAAGAATATGTCAAAAAACTTCCAGCTTAGCTGGTTTTTTCGTTGGTTATATCCGCAAAATATATTCAGATTTTGGTTCACCGCCTACGATCGCTCGGACATTATGGCACAGGTTTTTGCTAACTCTCTATTCGAGAAAAACTGGAAATATGGAGAATATACCTTCGGCGATATCTGTGATGACAGGCCCAACCTGATTATCAATGCAACCAATACAACAGCAGGGGTAAACAAAAATTTCGGGGACAAATTTTCTTTCACAACTGAGCAGTTTGAAAAACTGGACTCTAACCTTGATAGCTACCCACTTGCCAATGCCGTTATGAGTTCTGCAGCTTTTCCCGCAGCCTTTAACTACACAACATTAAGAGACTTCAGTAGTGGCGGCACAAAAGAGTACCTCCACTTATTTGATGGTGGCAACCATGACAACCTGGGTCTGAGTTCAGCTAAGGAAGTTATAATAAACAGCAGCAAAAATTATAGCAATATTGTTGTATTACTAATTGATGCCTACACTGAGCCGGTCGGAACTAAAAAAACCGATCCAGAACCAAGAAAAGCGTTCGACTATTTAGTTGATACAAATTTTTTTGACAGTGTTTCAGCCTTGCTTTCACGAAATCGCGAGTCAACCATCAGTGATTTCAATGAATGTCTAAAAGCGCTATCTCGGCCCGGCGGCACGTGTAGCACTGAGGATTTAGCTGGTTCTCTTGCTCAAGTTGATCCCCCTAGAGTAATCGGCAACAAAAGTACTTTTTTTTATCACTTAACTTTCCAGGATATTAAAGAAGGCAATAAGGTCCTGGTAAAGAAGAAAGAAGGTGAAACAGAAATTGAGCTGATCGACGCCTTGAATGCAATCCCAACCTCATTTAATATCTCTAAAGAAAGTATGCGTCATATTGAAAAAGCCGTCGATTTACTGCTTGCTGACAACGAGCCATGTTTTGCTCAATTCAAACAGGCTGTCGCTAATCAACCGTTTTTAACAGACAATACTAATGCAAGTGAGGAACCTCTGACCTGTTGGTATAGAGCACCCGTCAGGGTTAGTAAACAGTAAACACTTAATCGCATAATCCAAGCCAGTAAAGGACGAGAAACAGCGGGTTTATATCTATGCCATATTAAGCTGGATAGTCATCACCTGACTACTGAATTGCTTGAATCAGCGTCAAACATTGACACCCATGAAACCTTATGCAGCTGATCAATTAATGACATTGTGCTACCACTGTTGGCCGATTCCGATAGTGCAGGTTTCGACTTTTACTCTTTATCAATGTGTTCGCACTTTCTGTTCTCTTTTTCGTCTCCAGATGTCTCTCATATTTTTCATTGAACGACAACCATGCTTTTCGATTTAAACAGTAAGACGCTATAAATAAACCCCACCGTTATTTCGGAATTGGTTTCAACCAGTGGTGAGTTCTCAAACACAGATCCGGAAAGGTTGCTTGTTCGTAGAAACCAACTGACAATTCTTTTGCGTGTCTTTGATGTAAATGTAGCCAGAAAACGATATCCTGCAAAACCGCTATCCGATTTAAATGGCGCACGGTTCTCCGTGACGAAAGGCGCATCTACTGCGTAAAAAATGTCATGATATGACGATGTTCCAAACTGAGGTCCAAGGGACAATCCCAAGCGCCAAGGTGTATTTACCAGCTTTAAATCCTGTAAATAGGTGATATCCGGCCAAAATGTGTAGCCGGCAGTACGCAGCTGATCCGAAAAAGCAAATGTAGCCCTTATGGGTAGTCTGAGTAACCAGGTACGAGGTGATTTTTTGCTCAGAGTTATTTTCAATGATGGGCCTAGTTGCAGTATATTGTCTATATCGGGCATGCCTTTTCGCAAAGCTACATCATCACTATTAATAGTTAAACTGAAATCTGCACTGAGATCTAATTTTAAACGATTATTTTTGAAGAGCTGCGCACGAACACCTTCATTATCAGATTTAATTATATTACCGCGGTAGATAGGTATTATTGCAGGCAGTGGAAAGAGCCGCGTATCTTTTGTGCCAGGGTAATAATTCTGGTAGATGGCCCCGGGGCCGACACCAAGCTCAAATAATGGTAATTTTTTTGCGAACGCTTGTGGCATAAGCGTTATGTTCAACGCGATGAGTACATTAAGTTTTGTAGCTATAGAAAAAGTCATATAAACGGCATGCGATTGATTTTAGCTGTGCTACTTTATCACGTTGATGTTTTGTGAGCATCTGATTTCATACAAATGATGGTAGATTATGCGGCTCAATCGAACCATGGCCTTCCTGCCCTTCGTGATTAAATCAACGACTATTTTGTTAAACAAAGCAGCTGTAGGCATTACAGGGAAATGATTGGAATATTTTGACAAAATAGCAGGAATGGAAAAGTAATTGGGATCAGGTAAAAGTAATATGCTGGCGAACCCTTTGTTAAGGAACGGTATGAGCAAAAAAATACATAATGAAAGAATGAGCAAGGTTGTACAGTACATTGAAGATAATCTTGATACTGAAATTGAGCTATCGAAATTGTCAAAAATCGCTTGTTATTCTGAGTTTCACTTTCATCGTTTATTTCGTTCATATGTCAGTGAAAGTGTCTATGGATATAGAAAGCGATTGTTATTGGAAAGAGCAGTGAAGCAACTGTTGTATTCAGGTGACAGTATAACGGAAATTTCATTTAAATGTGGTTATGAAAATCAATCATCATTCAATAAAGCATTCAAAAAAAATTTTTCATATACGCCAAGTCAGGTTCGTAAACAAAGAGTTTCGGTTAATACAATAGTCATTCAACTAAATAGTAAACCAGGTATTGATATGAAGCCAGAAGTTAAAACCATTAAAGAAATAAATGTTATTTGTGCAAGGGAGAAAGGTGTTTATGCTGAAGCAGCTCCCAAGGCATGGGATAGAATAATGAAATTTTCTTATTCGAATAAATTAATGACGGCAAGCGTAAGGACTATTGGGATATCTCATGATGACCCAAATGTTACTGATCCTAACCACATTCGATATGATGCTTGTGTAGATATAGATGCTGATATTTCTATGGAGAACAATCTGACAAAGCAAACTATTTCCGCTGGAAAATACGCAATGTTTTTGCATGTGGGTGCTTACGAAAAATTGCAGAACACCTATGCGTATATTTTCAATGAGTGGTTACCTGATAGCGATCATTCATTGCGGGATGAAAAATCCTGTTTTGAAATTTATTTGAATAAAGACCCAAGGAGGACAAAACCAGAGAACCTTAGAACAGAAATATACATTCCTCTTGATTGAAAAGAGATTTTCGGAACGCCGGATTTATTGCTGTCACCAGATTTAAATTTTGTACTTTCTGAGAAGTGACATCAAGTTAAGTTGAAGGCAAATTCGAGTCGCTGGAGGTTTCATACCTCCGGCTCACACAGTTTGAATAAGTTGAAATGTTGATACTGCTGAGCATGTTAGCATGCAGTAGAACTTTTTTTAAAAGGTGGTCTTATAAGTTATTCTCAAGACAGCGTTTGGTATTTTAAGTTTCTATCGTCGGTCACAATCAATGGCTTAAATGCAACAGTATTTGTTGTATTTAATTGAAGAATTTTTAATGCAAATCATTAAGTTGTGGTTTATTTGTCTAAAATAAACCAGTGATACCATTTTTTTGACATTTCCCCTACTGAAATATTTTTTTGTGTTTTTTGCAACTAATTCCGATCTGTTGTGTCAATCAGCACAAGAAATCCTTTCTTCCTCTCAATGTTAGGAGGCTTTCTGTATTTGTGGTTCAACCGCAATAATATTGGAGCGCGTAATAACAATTATCGAAGGAGCAAGCAATTTATTCAGCCTATTGAGGGAATTATTATGAAATTCAGCCTTACAGCTATTGCAGTAACAATATCTCTACTTTATCTGTTACCTTTGTCTGCTTTTGCAGAAAGCCGCTTTTATGGCAGTGTTCGTATTGGTCTAGAGCACAGCGATCCAGGAGGTGAAGCGGATGCCCAGACTGTATTTAGAAATTGGGCCTCTCGAATGGGTTTCCAGGGCGAAACCGAAATGGAGAATGGCTTAACCGGATTTGGTAAATATGAATGGGGAGTGGACACAGCTTCCAATAATAACGGTAATGGCGCATTGAGTACTCGTCATGCTTATGTCGGGGTTAAGGGTGATTTTGGATCTTTGCTCATTGGTCAAACTTATCACACTTGGTATAACACGATTATCGGACCTGTGGATCAACCGTGGTGGGGCAGTTGTAATGGTTGTATTTCCTATACAGGTCGAACTGGTCAAGCACTAACTTACAGCGGAGATTTTGGCGTGGTTAAGGGTGGAGCCACAATATATATGGTTGATGGGGGTGAAGACTCTCTCGATGGATTTGAAGTAGGTGCTTCATTTGACGCTGGCCCTGTAAAAATAGGTGTCGCTATGCAGGATTTGGATGATCCAAATCTCGACCCTGAAGCTACAATTGGTATTGTGGTGGCAGGTGATGCAGGACCCGTGACTTATGCGTTTAATATAACTTCTCAGGATGCGGCTGTTAAGGGTGGGGAAGATGCTACAGGAATAGATCTGTATGCTGGATTTGGCAACGCCTACATCGATATCGGGCAGATTGATCAAGGTAACAAGCCTTTTGGTGTAACTTTGGGTTATACCTATTCCGTTGGAAAACAAACAACCATGTGGTTTGAGGCTCAGACCGTTGATCCGGATGCGAAGGATGAAAATGGTAAAGACCTGGATAATCAGAATACACTTCGGGTAGCCCTAAAGCATGATTGGTAGAGGTGAGAAACAGGGATAAATTATTAACTGTGGGTTTCTCAAACGATTGTTTGTACTAAATATACCGGCTGTTGTAATAAACAGCCGGTATATTATGATGAATTTATTCGAAGTCACCCTGACAATCGTATCTACACACCGTATAAATCTATCATTGTAGTATTGGCGCAACACCAGGCGGTGTAATAAGTGCTTTTGCGCTATCGCCAATTGCAAATTCCTCTGTTCCTGTTGCAGCAACCAAAAAAAGCGTTTGTTCTCCCCATTTGACAGAATATTCGGTTGCCGCACCAATATAGGCTTTTGCTGTAATTGTGCAAGGCAGTCCTGATCGAGAGCTATCCCCTGCCGGGATTAGAGTGAGCGCTTCGGGGCGGATTGCAATTTCAACCTTTTTGTTTTCACCCCCGGGTACATGAAAATCTACCTCTAACTCTATATTATCAATTAACAGTGTTTGTTTTTCACCGCTGTTGATGATTTTACCTTCAATAATATTGGCATCACCCATAAAGGTTGCAACAAATCGTGAATTGGGTTGCAGGTATAAGTTTTTAGGGGATCCTTGCTGGGCAATGTTGCCATCTTTCATGACCACCACATCGTCGGAAACCGCTAGCGCCTCGTCTTGATCGTGAGTCACATAAACCGAAGTGACGCTTAATTCCTGTTGTAACCGACGTATGTCTTCACGCATCTGCCGCCGCAACTTACTATCGAGATTGCTCAGGGGTTCATCGAATAGCATAACTTTTGGTTGTAGTATCAAAGCGCGCGCAACAGCCACGCGTTGCTGTTGTCCACCTGACATTTGATCGATATAGCGACCCTGAAAACCGTCGAGTCCGACCGAATCCAGTGAGTCCTTTACTCGTTGACGTCGTTCTTCAGCTGACACACCTTGCATTTTTAATCCGTAACCGACATTGTTCTCAACGTTCATATGTGGGAACAGCGCATAGGATTGAAATACCATCGCTACATCACGTTGACTGGCGGAGAGTACAGAGACATCATCGTTGCCAATAATAATCTGTCCTGATGTTGGAAGTTCCAAACCTGCAATTAATCGAAGAATTGTTGTCTTTCCACAACCGGAAGGTCCAAGCAATGTGGTTAGACTACCAGCCTTAATATCAAGATCGATATTATGCAAGACGGTATTTTCCCCAAAGCGCTTTACAACATTGATTAACTGCACGCGACTCGAATCCTGTTTTTTCATGTTACTTTTCTCAATGCAGACCTATCAACGCAGCAGACTCCATCAATACGACTTTGTTGGAGTATTAGTCTATACACGTTCAATTCTGGAACGTCCGATAAATTTTTCTATCAGCAATATCACCGTTAACATAGTGACAATCAATACGGAGCCATAGCTGATGGCCTGACCGTAGTCGCCGTCTTCAACCCGTCCGATGATGTAGGTGGTAGCCACCTGTGTTTCTGCGGTGACAAGAAAAATAATGGCGCTAACAGTGGTCATTGATTTTACAAAACTGAAAATAATTGCCGATATCAATGCAGGGCGCAGCAAGGGAAGAACGATTGTAAAGATTGTTCGAATAGAGCTGGCACGCTGCGTCAGTGAGGCTTCTTCCAACGATTTGTCAATTTGCGAAAGCGCAGAAATACCTGAGCGGATACCGACTGGCATATTTTTAAAGATAAATGAAATGACAATGATCATGGCTGTTCCATTGATCATTATGGGTGCCGTATTGAAAGCCAGAACATAGCTGATACCGATCACAGTGCCCGGTATTGCAAAACTAATCATAGCGCTAAAATCCACTGCACCGCGTCCTACAAAGCGTTTTCGTGTTGTTACGTACGCAATCAAAAGGCCCATAAGTGCTGTTAACGGAGCGCCGATGGCGGCAAACTTAAGCGTCGTTAAATAGGACGGCCAGGCACCATAATCCATGCCACGTGCCCAGAGCTCTTCATAGTGGGCCAGGGTAGGTGTGTAGTCAGCACCCCAATTAACGACAAATCCTCCTATTAGGATGCTGCCGTACAAAATGGCTGTAAAGGCCATCCAGATAAGTGTGACAGTGCTGCAGACGATGCGCACTACACGAGGTAGTGGTTGAAAATATCCACCGGAGCCTTTACCCGTTACGGTGACATAGGATTTTTTTCCTATCCATTGCCGCTGTATTAAAAAGGCCAGCAATGAGAACATCAGTAGTAAAATACCCAACGTGGCTGCGCGGGCATAGTCAAGTTGGGCGCCAACAATACTAAAATAAATTTCGGTAGCCAATACATCGTAGTCACCCCCTAACACCATAGGGTTGCCAAAGTCTGCTAATGACGATATGACCGCTAGTAAAAATGCATTGGCAATTCCGGGTCTTAACAACGGAAGAGTCACATGAAAAAAAGTTTGTGAGTCCGATGCCCGCATGGTCACAGACGCTTCTTCAACTGCTGGATTAATCGTTGAAACCATGCCAATCAATAACATGAAACATATCGGTGTGAATGACAGGGTTTGTGCGAGGAACACTCCCCAGAATCCATATATGTAGGCTGATCGGTGAAACCAACCTTCATTTCCATCGCCAATAAACAAACCATCATTACCAAACAGGGCTAAAATTCCATCATTGATAGTGCCATTACGGCCAAAGATTAGAATGAGTGAGAGTCCGATAACAAAGGGAGGTGTGATTATCGGCAGCATTGAAAAAATACGTGTCACGCCCTTTAGGCGCTGAGTGATTCGCACCGAATATAAGGCAAAGGCCAATCCCAAAAATGTTGATGAAAGTCCAACGGTGACTGCAAGCTTGAGGGAGTTCGAGAGTGTTCGGCCAACACCAAATGACGTTATATTGTTATAAAACGCCATGGGCGTAAATGTTCCGTCTTCCAGAAACAACACTTTAGAAAAAATAGTTGATATTGGAAATAGTACAAACACACAGATTGACGCCATAATTAAAACAATGGCGCCCGTCATAAATGGATCCCCTTGAATGAACCCCATACGGGCAAGAGCGAGGGAGAAAATAGACAATAACAGAATCAGTTGAATAGCTGCGCCATAACCCAGTGATTCTTTGAACAGGGCGGCCGTAATAAGAATCAGCAGGAAAGTGCCTGATGATAACAGGGCATCAAGCAGGTGTTTATTTGATTTAGAGTGCCACCAGGGCTGAACAAGAAGAGTGACAAATGTGATCAGTGTTATAAGGGAGGTATTAACGCTTTTCCACGAATATGCGTTGAATATTTCGCTTTTGGTGGATTCGAAAAGACCGTATTCCAGTCCCTGCCAGGGAATCACCAACCATACCAAAAGCCCGAAAATAATAAGCCATGTGCGAGGCACAATAGAAAACAGTGGGTCAGACGAGGGAGATGTGTTCATAAATAGCGATAAATTTAATGTGTGTAACAAATGACTCTTTTATCTTTGCTTCTTAAGTCCCTCTGCCATCAAAAAGACAGGTGATTCGACAACCATCTGGATAAAATATTGAATGTGCCTAATTAACCACTTAAACAATCAGCTGTTCCCGGGAGTCCGCTTCTGAATATGGGACGCCCTTGGGAATCAATAGCACTTTGTACGCAACATTACACTAGCGCTCTATAGGCTTGACTTGTTCCACCCAACGGCCGATGAGTTGTTTGCGTTCTTTTTCACTGCCATATTTGACAAAATCGTAATCGATTAAATTGACGTCTTCCGGTCGAATAGCCTCTGCAGGGATGGCAGCTTCGGTGTTTGTAGGCACCTGGAATGATTGCACACTTGCAGCAACCTCCTGACCTTCTTTGCTGAGTGCCCAATCAACAAACTTCTTGGCATTATCCATATTACGCGCTCCTTTCATTATGCTCAGACCACCAATCTCATAGCCTGTGCCTTCACAGGGAGCGACCAGTTCCAGCGGAAAGCCTTTGGCTTTTTCTTTGCCATGGTCATGTAAAAAGCCGATGCCAATCATGGTTTCACCACGAGCTGCGTTTTTCCCGGGAGCAGAGCCAGATTTTGTATATTGAGCGATATTTTGATGTAACTGGGTAAGATACTCGAACGCTTTTTCTTCACCGTGCAACTGTGTGAACGTAGCTAAAGCCGTATAAGCGGTGCCGGAACTTTGTGGACTGGCAACCTGAATCTGTCCTTTAAATTCGGGTTTGATCAGGTCTGCCCAACATTGAGGTTTCTCCAGTTTCGCCTCTTTTAGTAAGTCCATATTGACACTAAAACCAAGAATGCCGATATAAATTCCGGTTGTATGATTGCCCTTACTGGCGGCCGGATTTCTGTAAGGTTCTGCAATTTTATCCAAGCCGGGAGACGAGTAAGCCTCAAGAAGCCCATTTACGCCTGCCTGACTATGTGGGTCCAGTGTACCGCCATACCAGACATCACCTCGGGGATTGTCTTTTTCAGCGAGTATTTTCGCGTAGGTGCTGCCTGAACCATTACGTGTCATCGATACTTTAACATCATATTTTTTACCGAAGGTTTCAGCGGCTTTTTGGCACCAATCACCCTGCGCACTGCAATACATGGTTAAACGGCCTTGTGCATAGGTAATCTGTGATGTGCAGGCAAGTAAACTGGCGATAAACAATAGCGGAAAGCGTAATTTTGACATAGTAAATCCTTATTGGCTTCTGTATAACGGGTATTGTTGTTACCGTTATACAGAAAACTAATACAAATGTCAGAAAAAATCTTAGGTTGCAAATTGACCCTGGTTTTGTTTACCGCTCAGTTTCAAATATTGCTTAGTTCAACAAATTTTGTAGGTTACTGACCATTTCATCAGTGTCCCATTCGACGCCGCCAAATAATGTATAGCGAATTTTTCCAGTGGGATCGATGATAAAATTAGAAGGTGCCGCGAATACCTTCCATTCTGCAAGTGCCTGACCATCCTTATCCATTAACACAGGGAAGTTGACGCCAACCTCTTGCACAAAAGCTTTAACTTCTGCTTGGGATTCACCCATATTGACAGCAAGAATGCTAACGCGGAAATGGTTAAGCGTCTGCAAAAGCTAAAAGACGATCAGCTTATTGCCATTGCCGATTATATTTCCAGTATTGGAGCCAGATAAACAAATTATAAACGTGTGTGCAGTCAGGGTGATGTGCAAATATACCGAGAATGAATGATGAGTAGTTTATTCAGGTGCTGAGAATGCGCATTCGTTTTGCAAGGATGGAATACGCCTTCGGCATTGAGCGGCAAGATCCGGATCTATATCAGCGACTATATAACTTTCTGCATCACCCGCATCGGCCAGAATCTCTCCCCAAGGATTGACGATCAGCGAGTGCCCGTAGTTATAACCACCCCCTTCGACCCGCCCATATTGACAGGGTGCTATTACAAAACAGGCATTTTCAATTGCCCGTGCGCGGTTGAGAATGTGCCAGTGTGCCTGTCCGGTTTTCTTTGTAAATGCAGCAGGAACGGCTAGCACATTTGCACCTGACTGTGCGAGTTGACGGTATAAGTGTGGAAAACGCAGATCATAGCAAATACTCATACCTATGGTTAAGTCATGCAAATGGGCAAGGGTTGCACTATTGCCAGCCTCTATAGTGGCTGATTCCTGGATTAGTTCACCGTCCCCAAGATTTACATCAAACATATGGATTTTATCGTAATGTTTGATGATCCTGCCTTTATTGTTAATCAGGATAGATCGGTTATAAATCTTATTCCTATCAGAAACAACGCCAACTGAGCCAAGCAACAGGCTTACATTCAGTTCTTGTGCAAGTTGAATGAAAACGTCAATTACAGGATGATTTTTTTGTTTAAATGCTGCAGGTAATGGTTTGCCCTGATCGAATTTTAAGCCCGAGAAGTACTCTGGCGTGGTAATTAGCTGCGCACCCTCTGCTGCGGCTGCACGAACAAGTGTTGTGCATTTCTGTATGTTATTTTCCACTGAGGAGCTGGCATTATTTTGAATGCAGGCGACACGAATTACGCAAGTCATGGTGTAGGCATTAAATCTCTTTTTAAAATTTACAAAGGTTTGGGCTGAACTACGCTTGAATAGCGGCTAAGCTTAGCACTTAGATAATATACGCGTTGGAATTTTGTAAGTCTATGCAAGTTTTTTGTCGTATCAATCCCCCGGTTTTTGAATTCTGCTTGTATAAAACACTAGGCTAGGATTTTCTTATTATGCAGAAGAATTAAACGCCAAGGATGACTGGCTATGGTGCGGGTTTGTTTGTAGAATCCCGCATGAACAAAATTCAGACACCCAAAGGAATTGACTATATCGCGCTATTCGCAACAGGTGCAATCTGGGGGTCGGCGTTTCTGTGCGTCACAATCGCATTACGTGACTTCCCCCCTATCAGCATTGCGGCATTCAGAATAACTCTGGCGGCATTGGCACTCTACCTGGTTATGGTAGGCCGGGGCTTATCATTGCCCAGATCGTTGAATGACTGGCTTCTTCTTATGCTTATTGGAGCACTGAACAGTTCTATTCCATTTAGCCTGATTAGTTATGGACAGCAGTCAATTTCCAGTGGAACCAGTGCGATGTTAATTTCAACGGCACCGTTTTCAGCGCTGGTGATTGCACATTTTTTTACCCCGGATGATCGGCTCTCGTTTTCAAAATTCGTCGGAATGTCTCTCGGGTTTATGGGTATATTAGTGTTGGTCGGCGCGGATGTTTTAGCTTCAAATGATAACGCCGTCAGTGGACAACTGATGGTACTGTTAGCGGCATTCTGTTATGGCTCCTCAGCAATACTGATACGCAAAATTACGCATATTAATCCATTGGTCAGTACGACGAGCGTGTTACTTATAACCGCTTTGTACTTCTTCCCTCTGGCATTGTGGTTGGAGCAGCCCCTATCACAATTGCCGTCAAATTCTACAATAACTGCACTGATTTATTTGGCTATTATGCCCACGGCACTGGCTTATCTGATACGGTTCTGGTTGGTAGCCAGAACCGGCACTGTATTTTTTGCCCAGGTAGCCTATCTCATACCTGTTTTTGCATTGCTTTGGGGTTGGATGTTTCTCAGTGAATTTCCCGATAGTAAAACCTGGATGGCACTTGGGCTGATTTTAGCGGGTATTGCCGTTGACAGCAGATCCCGCAGAACGATCGGCAAATAGAACTATACCTTCTCTATTTTAATTGACAGATCTTGGCCCAATGTATTGTTAATTTAGCCAAGGACAGGTGTTTACATAGTTTTTACGGTTTATTAAGAAAAATTTTAAAAGGTCTGGTGCAATGAAGATTTATACAGGCAACGGTTTTAGCGTCAGTATTCCCAATTCCTGGGAGGGTGAATTTGATGAGGCAGAACACTTCGATGTCCTCTACAATGCTCAAGGAGCCGGAGAGTTACAATTCAGTTCGGTGATGCAGGAATCCAGTTTATCGATAAATGATCTGAAAAATATTGCTGCAGAGGATATTCAAAACGGCGCAAAGGTACAGGAAATCGAGTTGGGAGATTTCAACGGTCTTTTTTTTGATTATGACCTGGATGGTGATTATTGGTGTGAGTGGTATCTGGTCAAGAGCAGATTTTTGTTGTTTGTAACTTACACTTGTCCTGTGGCTGAAGAGGGAGCAGAAACAGATGATGTTGACTTGATTATGGGAACCTTGAAATCGGCCAGACAAGAGGGTATGGCTTCATGAAGGTGCATCTGGATCACCTTGTTATCGCAGCGGATACGATACAGCAAGGTGTGGATTGGTTGTCGGAGAAATTTTCGGTGATCATTCCAGCGGGTGGAAAGCACTTGCGCATGGGAACGCATAACTGTTTAATGCGCATAGGGGAGGGTATATTTTTGGAGATTATTGCGATTGATCCAGCGCTTGCAGCGCCTGATCGACCACGCTGGTTTGGGCTTGACCAAAGATACCTTCAGGAATCTATCAAAATACAACCACGCTTATTAACATGGGCGGTGAATACAGAAAATTTGCGACATCTGTTGAAGAACAGTGATTTCGACTACGGCGATATCGAGCCTATGAGTCGTGGGTATCTTGATTGGCTTATTACTATCCGAAAGGATGGCACTTTAGCTGCTGACGGCGCCATACCTGTACTGCTACAGTGGAATACTTCTGAGCATCCGTCGAATCAAATGCAGTATTTGGATTGTGAGCTGGAGCAGCTAAAAATTATTTGCCCCTATGCTTACTGGCTTGAAGATAAGCTGAAATTTATAGGCGTTCGGCATTTAGTGGCCGTACATCATTCTTCCGATACTGCGACGACGCGCCTGCATGCAAAACTCAGGACACCAAATGGTTTGGTAGAGCTATGAATTGCCTGTTATTTAACTCTCGCTCACCAACTGATTGGATAAGCATATGCTGCGGGCACTAAAAACCCTGTCTATTTCGTTATTTGGCAGTCTGCGCGATCTTTCACCTATTATTCTCGTTATTGGTTTTTTTCAAATCGTTGTTTTGCAGCAACCTGTACCCGATTTTTTTGCTTTGATAACCGGAATTATCTTTGTATTGTTTGGCCTGACTTTCTTTATCTATGGTTTGGAGATGGGGTTGTTTCCAATCGGCGAGTCGATGGCCCATGCATTTGCGAAAAAAGGCAGTGTTAGCTGGTTACTGACATTTGCATTTGCCTTGGGATTTGGCACAACGGTGGCCGAACCCGCCCTGATTGCGGTTGCTGCTGAGTCAGCGAAGATTGCTGCTGAGGGTGGAATTATTCAAAATAGTGAAGGTGCAATGAGTAATTACGCAACGGGTTTGCGTCTTACTGTTGCATTTTCTGTAGGGCTTGCGATATTAGTGGGTGTATTACGAATTCTTAAAGGTTGGCCCATTCATTATTTAATTATCGGCGGTTATCTTGGCATTATGATCATGACTTTGTTTGCCCCGAAAACGATCATTGGCATTGCCTATGATTCTGGCGGTGTAACGACCTCTACTATCACAGTGCCACTAGTAACTGCGCTGGGAGTCGGATTGGCAAATAGTATAAAAGGGCGTAATCCCATGGTAGATGGTTTCGGTTTAATCGCATTTGCATCACTAACGCCTATGATATTTGTTATGATTTATGGGATGTTGATTTAATGGAAGCGCTGACGTCTGGGCTGGTTCAGTGGTTGGTGGAATTTGCCACAGTTTTACTCTCCACCATTCGCGATGTTTTGCCGATTATAGCCGTTTTATTTGGTTTTCAGATGCTCGTCTTAAGGCAGCCAATCGCTAATTTACGTCGTGTCGTTATTGGTTTTGTTTATGTACTGATCGGACTTGCACTTTTTTTAATGGGATTGGAGCAGGCGCTGTTTCCTCTCGGACGTTTAATGGCAGAGCAACTTACTGACCCAGCGTTTATCTATAACGGCATTGAGAACTTTTCCGGAATAATTCATTGGCAAGATTATTACTGGGTTTATCTATTTGCAATTGCTATCGGGTTTAGCACGACAATAGCAGAACCATCCCTTATTGCCGTGGCGATCAAGGCTAATCAGGTTTCCGGAGGTTCCATAGGGGTGTGGGGTTTAAGAATATCAGTTGCTATTGGTGTTGCCGTAGGTATTGGTCTGGGTGCCTATCGAATCGTTACGGGTTATCCCTTGCACTGGTTTATCATTACCGGGTACTTTATCGTGGTTGTTCAAACCTACTTTGCGCCGAGAATAATTGTACCACTGGCGTATGACTCCGGTGGTGTTACAACTTCTACTGTGACGGTTCCACTGGTGGCAGCCTTGGGCCTGGGATTGGCTGAAACCGTACCCGGGCGTAACCCCTTGATGGATGGATTTGGATTGATTGCTTTTGCGAGTCTGTTTCCTATTATGTCAGTAATGGCTTATGCAATGATTTCTGATTTTATCAATTCGCGTGCTGAAAAAAAGCCGCAGAAAACGCAAAAATGAGGTAACACAATGCACTTCAAATTATTGATTGCGCTGGTTGAAGATTGCAAAACAACAGCGGTTATTGAAGCCGCTCGAAACGCAGGTGCTACGGGAACAACCGTTATCGGTAATGCAAGCGGTGAGGGCGTAGAGGAAAGCAAGACATTTTTTGGCCTGACATTGGAGACTCAACGTGATGTTCTTCTGATGTTGGTTGAAGAGCACCTCAGTAGGCATATTTTGGAAACAATCAGTGAAGCAGGGGAATTTGATACACAAAAAGGGGCCGGAATTGCCTTTCAGATAGATGTAGAAGATGTGGTTGGTATTACGCATCAAATTGAAGAATTAGCAGAAAAAGTTGAGGAGGTTCTGTAATGGAAAAAAAACCATTAGTCCGTGTGCGTGATGTGATGAAAAAGAACTTTGACAAGGTCGATGGTCTTGATACGGTGCAGTCCACCTTAAAAAAAATGAGACACCAGGAAAGCCATGCGCTAATTGTCAACAAACGCCACCCTGATGATGAATATGGCATCGTTTTGTTATCCGACATAGCCAGGAAGGTCATAGCGAAAGATCGTTCACCGGATCGTGTCAACATTTATGAGATTATGTCGAAACCTGTGATTTGTGTGCGCGCAGATATGGACATTCGTTACTGCATCCGTTTATTTAATCGTTTTGGCCTCAATGTGGCCCCCGTCACAGAGGGTGAGTGCGGTGAGCTGGTTGGCATCGTCAGTTATAAGGATATTGTTATTAATGGGCTCGAGTTTGGTTCTGGCGACAGTTAAGATGGGGTGCTGGAGCGTGTTATTTTTCTAAGGGAAGTAACGGTGATACCTATCTATCTGTCTGCTTGTGTACTGACTCCAGACTCATTGCCAGAAGCCAGACACAAATTCAATTATTTTTTCTACTTTATTCCCTCAATAGCCGATCTAACTAAATTGGCATAGTCAGTATCGGCTTTTCTGAATTGCTCAAGCATGCGTAATTGAACTGATTCACAGGCATATGCCAGGCCCCCTGCAATGGTTGCGGTAAGTTGCATCTTTTGAGACTCATTCATCAGGCGAAACAACATTCCGGCTTGGCTATAATGATCTTCATCGCTAGCCAGCCCATGTCGCTTGACCCAGGTATCTTGCATAATTGGCATTGGCGGTTCTTCAACTGAGGGTTCGGGAACGGGTGCACCTTTGTTGATCTGATCATTGGGGTAAAAATTAACGTCGCTGCCCTGAATGTTCATATTGGAATGTACTGGAGGCATTCCCGCCATGGCCCCATCTCTTTGATAATGATGTACCGGACACCTGGCCGCATTGACGGGTAACTGGTTTGCGTTAGCACCCACTCGATAGCGGTGGGCATCCTGGTACGCCAGCAATCTGCCTTGTAGCATTTTGTCAGGTGAGACGCCAATACCAGGTACTAAGTTGTTGGGTGCGAAACAGGCTTGCTCCGTTTCGGCAAAATAATTTTCGACATTACGGTTTAATTCAAGCTGTCCCACCTCTATCAATGGATAATCTGCATGTGGCCAGATTTTAGTAAGATCAAAGGGATTGATTTTATACGCTGTTGCATCCTGCTCATTCATGATCTGCACTTTAGCCGTCCAACTTGGAAATTCACCTTGATCAATTGCATCGACAAGATCCTGTTGGGCACCAAAAGGTGAAGCCACAGCGGCCTCATCGTTACTCAGGCAGGCGATACCTTGATTGGTTTTGAAGTGCCACTTTATCCAGAATCGCTTACCTTGATTATTCCAAAAGCTGAATGTATGGGAGCTAAAGCCGTGCATGTGTCTATAACTCGAAGGAATACCCCGGTCAGACATTAATATTGTCAACTGATGCAAGGATTGTGGATGATTTGCCCAAAATTCATAGATTGCCGCCGGATCAGGCAGATTGGTTTTAGGGTTCTTTTTTTGTGAATGGATGAAATCCGGGAACTTGATGGCATCACGCAAAAAGAATACAGGGGTATTGTTTCCGACCATGTCGTAGTTGCCTTGATCGGTGTAAAATTTAAGCGCGAAGCCTCTCGGATCCCGGGCAAAATCACTTGAGTCCTGACCTCCACCGACGGTTGAGAATCGGGCGAATACGTTGGTACTTTTCCCCACCTGCTGGAGAAAACTTGCAATAGTGTAGTCTTTTAACGAATTGCTGACGGTAAATGTGCCATAAACCCCGGTGCCTCGGGCATGTACAACCCGCTCTGGAATTCTCTCACGGTTAAAATGGGCGAGTTTTTCAAATGTGTAGTGATTATCAAACGTTAGGGAGCCGCGTTCTCCAACGCTAATGCTGTTGTCATCATCAGAGACGGGTGAGCCGGTTGCTGTTGTCAGTATAGTCTTGTTCATAATACGTTCCTATTGTAATTAACCATTTCAAGAACCCTGGAAATCTGTGTTCCTGAGGTGATTTTAGAGAAACAATAATGATCTGTATAATGAAATATATCGAATGTTATATCCTATAAAATAGAATGCTAGACTACTGCAATATTAATAGCCGTTCAGTACCCATTCTAATTGATTCAATTGAATGCGCCTTGCCGGGGATGATCTCAGTATTTTTTATCTTTTGGCCCATAGGTAGCAAATTTATTCAGCACGACGTCCATTTCTGCCTTCGATAGTAAATGCATACCGCCTTGCAATGAAGAGTAATAATATTGCTTTGCAAGGGTCTCCAGTTCTACCGCAGCCCACATAGCCTTGTCGAGGTTGGTCCCGGTAGCGATCATGCCATGATTCGCTAACAGGCAGGCGGTTCGATCCTGCATGGCATCTAATATGTTGGCTGACAGCTCAGCTGTGCCAAAGGTGGCATATTGTGCACAGCGCACCGAGTTACCACCAAAAGCTGCAATCATATAATGACATGCCGGAATATTTTTGCGTGCAATAGATAGAATGCTTGAGTACATCGAGTGGGTATGCACTACCGCATTCATCGCTGGTTTAGCGCGCAATATGGCGCGGTGGAAATGCCACTCTGATGAAGGTTTGTACGATCCTTTCCATTCATAGCGATCATGCTGCAATGACATGCGCGCAATGTGTTTAGGGGTCAATTGATTATAAGGTATGCCACTGGGTGTGATTAACATGTAACCCTTATGACGTGCGCTAATATTCCCTGAAGTGCCCTGGTTAAGGCCCGATCTGTTCATTTCAAGGCAAAGATCGATTATTTTCTGTCTAACATTCCAATGATGCATAAGGGTTGTTGCTATTGCGTGTGAGAAATATGATTAATCTTGAGAGGTAATCATGGCAAAATTTGGACCTGAATTCACCCGCATGGCGAATTAATATTGCTGTAGACAACGTCACACTCACGGCCTTGCAAAAAATTGACGAATTTTCTCTCCCAGGAAATTCGACCGGACTTAATAGGAGGCTCCCTAACGGCTGTATGGAGTAATATAACAGATGAGATGAATTGCAGTTCTATTATTATAGACATTCAGTTACAGGGCCTCTATTCTCCCTATAGTTGAGGTTGCGTGAGCGCTGAGAATAATATTTTACAGATGCGTGAGTATAGCAAATTAGACAATAACAGTTGAGACTTTCATTTTGGGCAGGAGATATGAATGAGTGATGAGGGCCGGGATAACAAAAAACGTTGTTCATGGGTAATGGGTGGAAACGCACTTTATCTTGATTACCACGACAATGAATGGGGCGTACCACTTCATGATGAGCGTTTATTGTTTGAATTTTTAACGTTGGAAGGCGCACAAGCGGGCCTAAGCTGGTCGACTATTCTGAATAAGCGCGAAGGTTATCGAGCGGCGTTTGATAATTTTGAAATTGAAAAAGTAGCGGCTTATAAAGAAAGGAAAATAACCCGTTTATTGGAGAATCCGGGGATTATTCGCAATAAATTGAAAGTGAGATCAACCGTAAGTAATGCGCAAAATTTTATTAAGATTCAGAAAGAATTTGGTAGCTTTGATGCTTATATTTGGCAGTTTACCGGAGGTGTTACGCTGCAAAATAAATGGAAAAGTATGAAACAAGTGCCGAGCAGTACGGTTGAATCAGATGCGATGAGCAAAGATTTAAAAAAACGCGGTTTTAAATTTATCGGTAGCACCATTTGTTACGCCTTTATGCAGGCAACGGGTATGGTAAATGACCATTCGGTTGACTGTTTTTGTTATAACAGGCTAAAAAAGCATAAGTAATAAATACACTATCATTGCACAATATTTTCTATTATAAGCGCACCTCATTAGTCTTTAATCCACATTTTTTCAAGCAAGATTCTCTGCCATGGAATATTTATGCCTTATCCTGGTTAAGGCTATGAATGGCCAGGTCACAAAACTGTTTTTAATACAAGTATGAATAGAGTCTGAGCATCATGGAAAAAAGCATCATCAGTTTTATCTGGCGTTACAGTAAAGAGCAGCAATTTAAAATTTTATTGCTGACGCTTCTCTCCTTTCCGGTGTTATACATGACTCTGGAGTTACCGAAACGCATAATAAATGACGCAATCTCCCAACCTGATATTGACCACAACATCTATGGGATTGGGTTAAGTCCCGTGCAATATCTGCTTTTTCTGAGCTGTTTATTGCTTACCCTGGTGATCCTGAACGGTCTGCTGAAAATGCGTATAAATATCTACAAAGGAACGGTAGGTGAACGCCTGGTCCGGCGCCTGCGTTATATGCTGATAGAGCGGACAATTCGCTTTCCGTTACAGCAATTTTCCCGAGTGTCACAGGGAGAAATTATTGCCACGGTTGTATCAGAGACCAAGCCACTGGCAGACTTTAGCGCAGACTCTGTTGCCTTGCCGCTGTATATGGGTGGCACCTTTGTAACAATTTTACTATTTATGTTTATGCAGAATTGGGCGCTCGGTTTAGCATCGATTGCGCTAATGCCACTGCAGATGTATATCATTCCAAAATTACAAAAGAAAATAAACAAATTAAAGATACAACGAGTCTTACGGGTGAGGGCACTTTCACAAAGACTGGGTGAATCTGTAGCCGGTATTCAGGAAATACGCGTTCACGGTACACAACGCTACACATTAGCGGAGTACTCCTATCGCCTGGGTCAAATATATCGTATTCGGTTGCAGATTTTCAATACTAAATTTCTGATGAAATTTCTTAACAATACAATTGGTCAGCTGACACCCTTCTTCTTTTATTCAGTGGGTGGCATCCTTGTTATAAGAGGAGAAGTTAGCATCGGCGCATTGGTGGCGGCATTAGCCGCTTATAAGGACATACTAGACCCGTGGAAAGAATTGCTTAACTATTATCAACGTTATCACGATGCGCTATTACGCTATGCACAAATAGTTCAGCAATTTGAGCCAGCAGGGCTTTTGAGTTATAACCCGCCGCATGGTAAAGAATTATTTACCCGTGTTGCAGAGTCGTTTCGGATCAACAACCTTTCGAAAACACGTGACAATGGAGATCAGATATTCTCCGCTATCAATATGACGGTTAATCCTGGGGAAGTTGTCGGTATCATTGCCCCGCAACCTGCTATTCGAAACAATTTTGCCCGAACTATTGCTTTGTTAGAACCACCGGATAGTGGTAGTGTTTTCTTGGGCAATAAAAACAGCCAAGCGTTCAGTGAGCCGCAATTGCGCCGACGAATCGGATATATCGGTCCTGAGCTGTTTATTTTTAATGCGGCTATCAGTTACAACCTGTCATACGGGCTTAATCACTCTCCTCCATCCCCCGACGAACTCAGCAAGGAAATCAATGATCAATTGCGTGAGTCAAAAGCCGCTGGAAATAGTACAGACTGGTTTGATGAATCATTTGACAGTGTTTGGACGGACTACAACATTCTTGGCAAAGATGACTGGAAATCTGCGCAGGATTTGATTGCACAGGTGGTTAAAGTTGCAGGTGGTGGCGAATCGGTGTATGCCGCGTCATTACGGGAAAAATTTAATCCTTATCAATTAGAGAGTACGAATTTTGACGATGTGCCCGATCTACTGCTGGCGGCTCGAAAACTTACCCGTACACTTATTCACGAGAACAATCTACAACACCTCGTCGAACATTTCGATAAAAACGCTTTCAATCCCTTTGCCACCATGGCTGAAAATTTGTTGTTCGGAACTATCGGGGATGAAGGTATTGATGTCATGGAGCTAGCCCGTCAACCTGAAATGGAACAAAGTCTGGTGGATGCAATGATATTATCTGATGTCATGTCATACGCTCAGCGATGCCTTGATCTTATTCTCAGAATTTATGAAAATTTACCAATAAATGACAGGCTTGTCACTCGATTGGAATTATATAACGAAGAACGCATCAATGCCTTGAAAAAATTGCAAATTCAATTAGCTGATTCAGAATTGTCAAATATTCAAAGTACGCATAAAGTCCAATTGATTGCGTTCTTTCTTAATCTTAAAGCAAACGATCTAAGAAGAATTGAGATCAGCGATCAATTTAAGCAAGGTATTATTAAAGCACGACAGTTGTTTTCAGATAATTTACCTGTGCATATACAAAATAATTATTATAAATATCTCGATGATAAATACAATCCTGGCCTGTCCGTTATAGACAATCTGTTATTTAGTCGCATTGATACATCCAATGCTGCCGCATTCAACCAACTATTGCCAATTGTAAGTAAGGCGATAGACGAGACCGGGCTGAAACCAATACTTACGGTTTTATTTTTCCTTCACTCACAAGCGGGAATTGGTGGTAGCAGGCTACCCGAGCAAGCCAGGCACAGAATAACTTTGGCGCGCTCACTGCTTAAACGTCCAGATACCTTGATAATGCATGATGCGCTGACCGTTCTGAATCACGAAGATCAAGCCAAAGTCATTAACAATATGCGCGAATTTCGGCCGGAAATGGGTATTTTATGGATCAATCAGAACCGCATGGACCATCTGCCCACTGATCGTATCTACCACCTTAGTGAACAAGGAATGGAGTTGTGTACAGATGAAACAGGAAAGCCGAATATAAATATCAACCTGCATAATAAAAATAATCCTGAGCTGGCCTTGATTCGAAAATTGGAATTTTTTGCACCACTTAACCGCCCACAGGCTGATCTTTTAGCCATGCGTAGCCAGATAGTAAAGGTATCGCAAGGATCAATAATTCATCGGATGGGTAGTGAGGCGACTCAGGCTCATGTATTGATCGATGGAAGTGCATCATTATATGCGAGTGACAATGACAAGCGTCAGCCGCTTATAAGTCTTAACCAGTACCAAGTTACCGGGGAGTTGGAAATTTTATCGCATGGTCGGCACCCACAGAGTCTAATTGCTGATTCAGATTGTGAATTTTTGTGTATCAATGGTGAAGTATTAAGAAATCTAATCGAGAACAATCATCAGCTTGCAATTAATTTTTTGAAGAATACTGCGAATAAGCTAGCAACCATGGCGCAGAATACTTGAATATCGGGAAAATGATATACCAATCGCCTGTTGAAAGAAAAATTAAAGATCGACGCGGGATTTCATCCAATTGCTTATAAATGTCCATATCTCACGAGACGCATTGCGTGAGCTGATTATACGGGCGTGTGTGTAGTTCTCATAGAATCCTTCGCCCCGACCACATAACAGAAACGTTTTATCTTTACTTGATATCGCTTGATGCAATTTCAGGCATCCAGAGGCTGGAGCGATAAAGTGGTCACCAGCCGCAGCCAAATTTAGACTGGGTATACTTATCGATTCAAGAGCAGTCAAATAGTCAAAGTCATCACTGCCCCGCCACTGTCCACTGAGGCTCCAACCGAACCACTGTTGCATTACCGCAGCAAACTCATTTTCCGGTCCCAGCTTTGCGAGTTTTCCGGGGGCAAAGCCTAAAATAAAAGTAAAGAGGGATGCGATATGTATTTTTAGGCGATTGATGTTTGAAAGCCCGGCGTCTGTAGCCTGACTGGCCAGACAGACGATGTTGGCAATTTTCTCATTGGCTTCGGGGTGACGTGCAAGATACATTAAAATGGACAGTCCGCCGCCACTATGGCCAATCCAGCTGGGTTTTTTATTCGGATAAAGGTTATGTATAAACGCAAGTACAGCCGCAGTGTCTTGTAGTGCCATTGTCTCGAAATCAGGTTCCATCTTAGGCTTATCGCTAACGCCATGACCCTGCATATCAAGTATCCAGCAATCAAAGCCTTGCTTTGCCAGGTGCTCGGCCAGGCCCCGGCAGGAACGATGATTAGAGAAGGTGCCATGGGTGAGAATGATAGGGCCTAAGTGCTCTGCACCAGAAAAAAAGTGCAGGCCGAGTTGAGTGCCTGCACTATTGCGAATGGTGTGAGTTGCTTTGCTGATTTCTGCCATGCAGGCTATTCGGCTACAATTTGAATTCCTTCCAAGCCTGTTTTTACATGACGAATTTGTGACAGTCGGTTACTCGCAATCAGTGACTGTAGCATGGGTGTGAAATATTGACCTTCTTCTTGAAACAATAATTCAGAGTCGCTGATTTTCAACCAACCTCGCTCTTCCAGCTCTGTCCAGACAGCGGCATAGCTATCGAGAAGATTTTCGTTGAACAGCTCCTGATAATCAATATAATTTATTTTCATTGACTGCATCGATTGAAACAGCCATACCAGTTTCACATCCTGGTGTTTGTAAATAAAGCCGCGTTCAATCGGAAACTTACCTTCATCTAATTTTTTATAATACTCTGGCAATGAACGCTGGTTCATATAAACCCAGCTTCGGTTTTCCGGATTGATACCATTTACGTGGATATTGATGGCGGCGAAACCTATGCCACACATTTGCTGAATGGAGCTAACCTTGCCTTGTTGGTGATCGATACTTTCACGCAAATTGGATTCATATTCATAACGGCTTAGACGCATGTTCTCGTCACTCGTTACCTGGCGTTCCCAGTCATAGACCGTCGATTGAACAAATCCGTTTGAGCGCAGTAATTCACAAGATATTTTATACATCTCGATATTGGTTTCTATTGAGGGTAATAACGACCTTTTTTTCCGTGAAGAGAAATCACTACGACCGGCAACGTTAAGCTCATAGTGTGTCAGGTGGTGGATACCAGTGTCTATCAGAGTTTGCAGATCATCTACCATATTGTTGATAGTTTGCTCCGGCCAGCCATAAATCATGTCAACGCTTTTGACAAGATCATATTTATCGCACAACTCAAGTGTCTTAAACACCTGCTCCTGTGTCTGTTTACGTCCACTGTATTTTATCAGTTCTTTATTGAGTTGCTGTACACCAATGCTGACGCGGGTTATACCGGCGGCTTTAATCGCTCGTAGTTTCTCATCAGTAAATAGCTGTGGTATGCCTTCCAGAGTGATTTCAATATCGCTGGGGACACCGCCGTAGAGGTCATCGACATAGCCCATCAACTGTCCGTAATGATCAGCTCTGTAGAGATTTGGGGTGCCGCCTCCAAAATATATACTGGCGAGTTTGTCGTTTGCATAAAAAGGTTTGTAAAGTGCAAATTCCTTTTTCAAATACGCCAGATAGGTTTCGATTGCTGAATTGCCTTCGTAATCAGCGCTCGGGAAAAGACAAAATCCACAATGGGCGGGCTTGGTTTTGATGCAAAAGGGTGTGCCTACATACAGGTTCACAGGGAAGTCAGTATTTTCTCTGTAGCCTGATCGTGCATTTAACAAGCTTTCTGTAGAGACATCAAGATCTTTCCAGTACATCGGGGAAGGGTGCGCATGCAGCACTTTGTTTGATTGCCGACGGGCCATTTCCCGGTTTATGAACTGCTTTACCACGGATGGTTCGAAATGATGGAATTTATTTTGGCTGGTCATAACCTGCTTTTCCTAGGCTAGTGGGATATTTAATGTCACACTGGAATGTATTAGTTTGTAAATATTGCCGCTTAGACTGACAATGCTCACAGTTTCTGTATACTTTTGTCAAGGAATGAATTGTGGCGGATCGTTTACCATTTGAACAATCGCGCTCAAAGTTTCTTTTTTTCTACTTGATAAAGGCAAATTTATAGGGGTGCTTAGTTGTCTGACTACAGATGAAATTGAGGGGAGTCTCTTGATTTGCCCCGTTGGGCAGTACGTGAGTGAATAGGTAAAATAGAGGTAACTAATTACTTTTAAAGCAATTATTAAAATTTTCTTTGCGGACGTTTGGGATCAAGGCTGAGATCGGTTTTTCAAGCCCCAATCTGTTGAGTAGATTTAAAAGGGCGTTAGGAGGGTTAATTTAACCTTTTCGGGGAATGGCTTAGCCGTTAGCCGCTTTTTGAGTTATTTCAAGCAATGGTTCCATGAGTGGCGAATCAGATAACCAGTTTTTGTAAATCAGGTTAGGAATTTCTTCTGCAACAACAGGCTTGCTAAAATAATAACCCTGCACGTAAGGGCAGTTTAATGCCTGTAAAAATTGCATCTGCTCAATGGTTTCCACACCTTCTGCAACAATGTCATAACCGAGACCTAATGATAAATCAACAATAGCCCGAACCATTAGAACAGACGAAGAATTTTCAGGCAGACCGCTGATAAAAGACCGATCTATCTTCAAGGTATCAACTTCCAGATCTGCCAGTACGGAGAGGGAGGAATATCCCGTTCCGAAATCATCAATAGCAATTTTTACCCCTGCTTGGCGCAACACATGGCAGATTCGGGTATGTTCCTCGGGGTCACGGCTCATGCTTTCAGTTATTTCAATTTCGAGTTCGCCATCAAGTAAACCATATTCTGATACATTCTCTATGACGTAGTCAGTAAAGCCTTCTGTAATAAAGTGACTACTTGAAATGTTGATAGCCATCTGTAGGTTTATGCCTTGTTTTTCCCATGTTTTAAGTTGCTGGCATGCGGTTTTTAATACCCACTCACCAATCTCCTTAATCATGCCGACACGTTCGGTTGTACTGATGAATAAATCAGGGCGGACCAAGCCTCTGGTCGGGTGGCGCCAACGTATGAGTGCCTCAACTCCAGTCAGATTGCCATCAGATAATGAAATCTTCGGCTGATACCAAAGTTCAAATTCATGGTTTTTCATCGCCAGGCGTAGATCTGCTTCCAACTTAACCCGGTCGGATGTGTCGCTTGCCATTTGCTGATTATAAAAAGCATAGCCATGTTTGCCGTTATGTTTGACACTGTACATCGCCATATCAGCTGCACGTAATAACGCATCTGATTCGGTGCCATCCTCAGGATACATCGCTATGCCGATACTCATTTTGGGATTAATTCTATGATTATTTACGTGTATAACCTGACGCATAAATGCAAGGCAACGCTGGGTGGCATGCATTACTTCATCGTTGTTGCGTAAATCATGTAATACGATACTGAACTCGTCTCCACCCAGGCGGGCAATAAAGTCACTCTCGCGAAGTTGTTCTTTAAGGTGATCAGCAAATGCCATCAAGTACTTATCACCACACTCGTGACCGAAAGAATCATTAATTTCTTTAAAATCATCCAGATCAATGTAAACAACGGCAAATTTTTCTTGTTTTCTGCCGGTTGTAAGGACCTGTTGTTTTAGATGTTCAAGAAAATGACCACGATTAGCCAGCGAGGTTAAATCATCGTAATAAGCCATTTTATATATTTTTTGTTCGGCTGATTTGATTGCCGAAATATCCTGGACAGTGCCTAGTAAATAGTTTCTACCGTGTGAATCAGAGATACGCTTGATCACCTGATTCATATTCAGGTGTTGATTTTTTACTGGATCAAACATGCGGTATTCAACTGCAGATTCGTTGCCTGCTATGCCTACCGACTCAACGACCTGTTTAACACGATGGCGGTCATCGGTGTGTACCAGATCGATGCAGCGCTTCAATTCCACGGTCTGCTCAGAGAATCCCCACATTCGGGCAAGGTTTTGCGATAACTTGATTTTGCTGGATAACATATCCCATTGCCAATAGCCCATACGCGCCATTTCTTCGGTCGTTTTTATCAAGGTCAGGTTGGTATCTTCATTGTCTTGTCGTAAGCTGAGCAAGTCATAGTAATTTTTTCCTATCTCACGGCCCCCCCGGATTAGAAATCCAAAGAGTAAAAACCCTAATATCGCCAACTCATAAGAGAATTGATCGCCTTCCCATAATAAACGGCTTTCGATGGAGACAAAAATAATCGCCTGGAATGTAGTGATAACGTTTTTATCGTAGGGCAGGGAGGCGAGTGCTCCACCGACTACACCGGCGAGGGCGAGTATGGTGAGTGCTTGATAAGCGGGGTGGCCAATGGGGTAGATAAGCCACATGATTGAAGCCCAGACAATGGTTGCCAGCAAGGCGCCAACGTTGAATTGAATGTGCCAGCGTGGGTTGAATGTGGCATTTTCCGGTACACGCTGATAGAGAAGACAACTGTACCAGCGGGCAACATTGATCAATAGGATGGCGGTAAACCAGAGCCACGCTGTTTGTTGGTCTGATCGCGGACCAATCGTAAATGTCACAGCTAAAGCCGTAGCCACCGTTCCGGCTGAGGAAAACTTTAATCCATTATAAAGTAAGGCGGTTTGCTTTTGCCGTATGGCCTGCCGCCTGGATAATGTCGAGTTTTCCATTAATACATCTCAAGAGTCATCGAATGCTTACTTAACAATCCTTGTAAAAGTAAAATTGCGGTATATTTAACGCAGATCGGCCATTCGATAGTGTTCTTTAATTACATGTAAAGCGAAAAGCGCTGATAGGGCTTATTGACACCTTAAGTGGCTTGTTATAGCCTGAGATCTGTGCTTCAGGTGTCCCAGGGGTTTTTCAGACCGGGGATGAAACGGGAAGCCGGTGTAAACCTGAGTTTTTAGGGTGATTCCGGCGCTGCCCCCGCAACGGTAAACGAGTTGCGGCGGATTATATAGCCACTGCGTATATTCTGCGGGAAGGCGATCCGCCCGATCTTTCTATTAGATCCTCGTAAGCCCGGAGACCGGCCTGGAGCTGTTGGTTGGTATTGCGGAGGGCGATGCTGCGGCATAGGCAGCTTGTCATTTCTCCTGTCCTGGTCCGTGTCACTTCTTCCTCAAAATCCACTTTGATTATTTATCGGGAAACGTTGGATATTGGGATGATGGAAGTTTTACAGTGAACGGCTCATTTAAGGCGCCGACTGCACAATCGCCAAGAACAGCGATATTAGTACTTAGTATGAAACACTACACTACTAATACACTTAAACTGATACTTATCTTGATTCAGTAATGGATTTTGAATCTTTGGTTACAGATAATAACCATATTATTGGCCGTTACACTGGATTTCTGGTGGGCTGAGCCTCGACGATTTCATCCACTTGTTGGCTTTGGTTGGCTTACAAAACAGCTTGAACAATCTGTTTATGCTGATTCAAGATTACGTGGATTGCTAGCGCTACTGCTACTTGTTGTCCCTCTTACCTCGTTTACCGCTCTGATTGAGATTCACTACGGAGGCGTGATTTTCGATGTTTTGCTACTCTATCTGGCAATTGGACATCGCAGCCTGGGTCAACATGCCCGTTCGGTACTGGCTGCGCTCAACGCCAATGATCTTAAAACCGCAAGGCAAAAGGTAGGCGCAATCGTAAGCCGTGATACACAAAGGCTGGATCAGCCGGGTATTGTCACAGCGACTATCGAGTCAGTATTGGAAAATGGCAATGATGCGCTGTTTGCGGCTATTTTTTGGTACGTTGTTGCCGGTGCTCCTGGTTTGGTCGCGTACCGCCTGGTGAACACACTGGATGCGATGTGGGGATATCGCAATGCGCGTTATCTGCAATTTGGCTGGGCAGCGGCTCGATTGGATGATGTGATGAGTTTCCCTCCCTCCCAGCTGACAGCCTTGGGTTATGCGCTGGTTGGTAAATTCTTGCCCGGGTTACGTTGTTGGCTGGTACAAGGCGTACATTGGAAGAGTTGTAATGCGGGATCTGTGATGGCCTCAGGTGCGGGCAGTCTTGGGATTGTATTAGGAGGCGCAACAAGTTATCACGGCGTATTGGAATCACGTGCCATACTGGGAGAAGGTCGAGTACCCGATACAGTGGATATTGAACGTGCGCTGGATCTGATTCGCCATACTCTGATTATTGCATTATTAGTGTTACTTATCGGTAGTGGATTGATTTATTCTCTCTCGCAGCAGAGTGTACTTTTGCTGTTACCCGATCACCAGGATAGGGTGGTTGCGTTTGTTTCCTCCAGGATCATGCAATGAATGCGCATTCACTTATGGTGCAAGGCACCACCTCCGATGCGGGTAAGAGTTTGCTGGTTACGGCGCTTTGTCGTTGGTTAAAGCGTAAAGGGGTACGGGTTGCTCCTTTCAAACCACAGAATATGGCATTGAATAGTGCGGTTACCGTGGATGGCGGCGAGATTGGGCGTTCGCAGGCAGTGCAGGCAATGGCCGCTGGGGTCGATGCACAGACTGATATGAATCCCGTTTTACTCAAACCCAATTCTGATATAGGTGCGCAGGTGATCATTCAGGGGCAAGCACGTGGGAATATGGACGCCTGTGATTACCACGATTACAAACGTATCGCCTTTAATGCTGTATGTCAGTCATACCAGCGCCTGCAAGATGTTTTCGATGTGGTTGTGATCGAGGGCGCAGGCTCACCTGCCGAAATAAATCTGCGTGAAAATGATATCGCTAACATGGGATTTGCAGAAGCCGTGGATTGTCCGGTAATACTGATAGCCGATATTGATCGTGGTGGTGTATTTGCCCACCTTGTGGGAACCTTGAATTTACTGACTGAAAGTGAGCAGTCCAGAGTAAAAGGTTTTGTCATCAATCGTTTTCGCGGTGATCTGGCATTATTACAACCCGGCCTTGATTGGTTGACAGAGAAAACAGGTAAGCCGGTGATTGGTGTATTGCCTTATCTGCAAGGCTTACATCTTGAGGCGGAAGATGCGTTGCCGATTGTACCCACGCAGCATGGACAACATACGTTGGATAAGGTGCGCATTTGCGTTCCTGCTCTGCCGCGTATCAGCAATCATACGGATTTTGACCCGTTAAGACTGCATCCCCAGGTCAATTTCCGATTTGTAGGGCCAGGGCAGGCTATACCGGCTTGTGATCTGATCATACTACCAGGCTCCAAAAGTGTGCGTGCTGACCTGGGCAGCTTAATTCAGCAGGGTTGGGATAAGGCCATTCTGCGTCATTTGCGCTATGGTGGAAAACTGATTGGAATTTGCGGAGGATTTCAAATGTTGGGTGATGTGATTCGTGATCCTCACGGTATTGAAGGGCAGGCGGGGGATAGTGTAGGGCTTGCTTTACTAAGAATGCAAACAACATTAAAGGCACAGAAACAGTTGCGTAATGTTAGTGGTTGTTTATTTCCAGGAATGGAAAAAGTATTTGGATATGAAATTCATGCCGGTACAAGTACAGGCACAGCATTTGATCGGGCAGCGCTGCAACTGGAACAGCGACCGGAAGGTGCGCTGAGTGAGGATGGGCAGATTCTTGGAACCTATCTGCATGGATTATTTGATTCGAATGAGGCGTGTGTCAGTCTGTTAGAGTGGGCAGGACAAGGACATACTCGGGCAAAGCAGCATGATTACCAAGCGTTAAAAGCAGCCTCAATTGATAGGTTGGCAGATGCCGTTGAACAGCATCTGGATACTAATATACTCGGTGAGCTTATGTATATTGACAGGTTTAAACAATGAAAACATTTGTTCTTGGCGGCGTGCGCTCAGGTAAGAGTCGGCTGGCTGAGCGCCTGGCCTCAGAGAGTAAATTGCCAGTTACCTACATTGCCACCGCTTATGCCGGTGATGAAGAGATGCGGGCGCGCATTAAGCAGCATCAAAACCATCGACCTGCTGAATGGCAGCTTATTGAAGAGCCTTTGTTTTTAACGCAAGTACTTGCACACCATGCGAGTGCAGAGCGATGTATATTGATAGATTGTCTGACACTCTGGTTAAGCAATATGTTGATGAATCCCGATGAGTTATTACTGCGCACAGAATTTAATGCCATGTTTGCCTTATTGCCTAATCTGCCGGGGCGTGTGATTTTGGTTGCCAACGAAACTAACATGGGTGTTATACCTTTGGGAGAATTGAGCCGACGTTACTGTGATGAGGCGGGGGTATTGCATCAGGGTGTGGCGCAAAGCTGTGAGCAGGTTGTACTTACTGTCGCTGGATTACCACAAGTATTGAAAGGAGATGATTTGTGAAAGACTCGCGTTTTATTGAATGGTTTGAATTACCTGTTTGCTCACCCGATGAGCAAGCCAGGCAGGGCGCAGAACAAAGACAGAACATGCTGACAAAACCACCAGGCGCGTTGGGTTCGTTGGAAATGCTGGCAGTTAAACTCGCCGCATTGCAAGGTAGGGTTAAACCCTGTGTTGCTCAGATTCAGATCACTGTCTTTGCCGCTGACCACGGCGTGGCGGTAGAAGGTGTTTCTGCATTTCCTCAGTCAGTGACAGTGGAAATGATAAAAAACTTTGTCGCTGGTGGTGCTGCGATTAATGTAGCAGCACGCACCGTAGGTGCCAAGCTTGATGTAATAAATCTTGGAACAGTCCATGCTGTCGAGGATTTAAATAGCGTAAAAAACTGTGATATTGGTCCCGGCACAGCTAACTTCATACAGGGCCCCGCCATGAGTCAGGCACAGATGGAACAGGCAATGTCTATTGGCTGTGATACCGTGAACCGCGCACATCATGAAGGCATTGAATTGTTTGTTGGTGGTGAGATGGGCATTGCGAATACAACTTCTGCAACGGCAATATCCTGTGCCCTGCTTGATACACAAGTGCGCCAGATTGTAGGGCCGGGTACGGGATTGGATGAGGCAGGTGTAGAACATAAGGTGGATGTAATCCAGCAGGCACTCGTTTTACATCGGCAGCAATTGAATGAGCCGCTAGGGGTGTTACGTTGCCTGGGTGGGTTTGAAATTGCAGCTCTGGCCGGTGCGTATTTAAGATGTGCACAGTTAGGCTTGCCAGTGCTGATCGACGGGTTTATTTGTTCTGTTGCTGCGCTATTGGCTGTGCGTTTCAAGCCGGATGTCAGTGAATGGTTATTGTTCTCTCATGTTTCAGCCGAGCCTGGGCATCGTCGCGTTTTACAGGCAATGCAGGCGCAACCCCTGTTGGATCTAGGCATGCGTTTGGGGGAAGGAAGTGGTGCTGCTGTTGCTATACCTTTACTGCAAATGGCCTGTAATTTACACAATGAGATGGCAACATTCAGTGAGGCCGGCGTTTCTGGGAAATTATGATCACATGAATAATACGACACAACTGCATCTATTACGTCATGGTGAGACTGAGGCGGGACAGGTTTTTTGTGGCAGTACGGATGTACCATTGAACCAGAAGGGCTGGAAACAGATGCGGCAATCCGTAGCGGATCAAATAATTGATTGGAATTGCATTATTACATCGCCGTTGAAACGCTGTGCCGAATTTGCCACTGAACTCTCTGCGCAGCGATCAATTCCTCTATACTATGATGAACGCTTGAAGGAGATGCATTTTGGGACCTGGGAAGGGTTTTCTGCCAGTGAGATAATGCGAAATAATGCGGATCAGCTAACGCGTTTTTGGCGTGATCCTGTTCGGTATACACCACCAGAGGCTGAAGCATTGACAGCGTTCAAGGCACGGGTAATGTCTGCGTGGTCTGATCTCATTGAGAGGTATCAGGATGACAGGATATTGCTGGTAACCCATGCGGGTGTTATTAAAGTGCTGTTTTGCCATATACTGCAACGCCCTATCCATCAGTTACTGGAGTTTGAGGTTGAACATGCGGTGCTACGTCATGTTCAGATCGAACACACATCAGGCAGTCAGCGCTGTATTTTATATGAAACGCAACACTTGACATGATTCGGTACTTTTTAATTGCCTTACAGTTTCTGACTCGTCTTCCTGTAACTTTGCGCAGTAGCCCAAGTAAGAAAGAGATGGGGTATTCGATTTTATTCTATCCATTAATTGGTTTATTGCTGGGCATTGTGTTGCTTGTCGTGAGTAGATTACTGGTGGATGTTCAATCTTTTCTTACCGCTGCATTGCTGTTGTTGATTTGGGTGGGGCTGACGGGTGCGCTACACCTTGATGGTTTGGCCGACATGAGTGATGCCTGGGTTGGTGGCTTGGGTGAACAATCACGCACCTTGCGTATTATGAAGGATCCAAACTGTGGCCCAATGGGGGTGACTGCAATAATTCTGGTATTACTGGTGAAGTGCGCGGCACTTTCCAGCATCATTGAAATTGGGAATTATTATTTGTTGATACTTGCACCGTTGTTAGGGCGAGTAGCCCTGCCGCTACTGTTTCTGACCACCCCTTATGTGCGCGCTGGTGGGCTGGGTGAGACACTGGCCTCTGAACTCCCTAAGCGGTTGACCACAGGGTGGGTGATAACAACGTATTTGTCTATTGTTTTGCTTATTGGTATGAAAGGGTTCGGCATTGTGTTGATTGCACTTTTACTTTTCATTTTACTGCGTATTATTATCTGTCAGCGAATCGGTGGTACAACAGGTGATACGGCGGGTGCCTTGGTTGAGTTAACCGAAACGGCAACTTTGGTGGGTATTGTTATGCTGTGGGTTACAGCGGAGTAAGGCTCCCCAGCATCCATACTATCGTCAGTATTCAGTAACCTCGGTTAGTGTCTACGAAATCTGGAATAGCACCACTCTCACGATACCCAGTAATATTATCTGCCACAATCCTGGCCGCACTGAGCTTGTTGGTGGGTGCAGAGATATGTGGCAGTACCGTGACTTTAGGATGTTGCCAGAAAGGACTTTCAACGGGCAGGGGTTCTTGCTTAAAGACATCCAGTACAGCATGCGCCAGATGTCCGCGATCTAACAAATTAAGCAACGCTTTGTCATCAATGATAGGCCCGCGTGAAAAATTTATTAATCTGGCACCTTCAGGAAGTGTACTCAGCATATCCTGATTAAGCAGGTGATGGGTAAGCGGCGTTAAGGGTAATAAATTTATTAAGATATCTGTCTCAGCAAGCATGGACTCTAAGCCATTTGAGCCGATGTAACCTTTAATACCAGTGAGTTGTTTTGCGGTTCGGCTCCAGCAACTGACTGTATAACTGGCTTTTTTGAGCGTATTGGCTGCTGCCAAACCCAGTTCACCAGCACCCAATACCCCTATTCGCAGTTCCTCAGCCAGCGGACAGGGAAGTACTTTCCACTGTCTTTGTGCCTGTTGTTTTGCATACTCAGGCATGTTTCTGTGCAGATACAAAGTCCAAGCCAATGTTGCTTCGGCCATTGTTTTTGCCATCTGTGGATCTATAAACCTAACTATTCTTACATGACCTAACTGTTGTTCACTGATCAGGTGTTCAATCCCTGCCCATAGGCTTTGTATCCAGACTATGTTAGGGAATCTATCCAGGATTGTTAAATCAAGGTTTGCGACGACCGCGATTTCCACTTCTTCAATCTGATCTGCGCTGACTTGATAGGGTAGAAGAATCTTTTCGTTGGGTAAGTTATTTTTTAATAAGCTTAGCCACCGTTCTTGTGCTTCTGAATCGGTAATGAGTAGTACTGATTTCATGCGTTAAAAATCTCACGTATATCTACAAATCCTTTGAGTTCGATGGGATTGGCCAATGGGTCAAGGAAAAACATTGTATGCTGTTCTCCTGGTCAAGGCACTAACATTCGACAATATTAACGGGTACCTCAACAATTTGAATTGCAAGACCACCACGGGCTGTTTCTTTATACTTGGAGCGCATATCTTTGCCGGTTTCACGCATGGTGTGAATAACCTTGTCCAGCGATACATAATGCTGTCCATCCCCCCGCAAAGCCATACGTGAAGCGTTAATAGCCTTTACTGCACCCATTGCATTACGTTCAATACAAGGAATTTGAACCAGTCCTCCTATGGGGTCGCAGGTTAAACCCAGATTGTGCTCAATACCAATTTCAGACGCATTTTCGACTTGCATTGGTGAACCGCCCAATACTTCAGTCAAAGCGCCAGCCGCCATTGCGCAGGCCGAACCTACTTCTCCCTGACAGCCCACTTCAGCACCGGAAATGGATGCATTCTCCTTAATAATCAAGCCAATTGCACCCGCTGTTAATAAAAATCGGACAATGCCTTCGTCACCATCTCGCTTATATGCATCACAAAAACTGATATAGTAATGCATCACCGCTGGAATAATGCCTGCAGCGCCATTTGTGGGGGCCGTTACTACACGCCCTCCAGCCGCGTTTTCCTCGTTTACCGCCAGTGCATATAAATTAACCCAATCCATGCTACCTTGATGAAAGAGTTCGTTGGTTTTAAACTCTTTTAATGATTGAAAAAGCTCTGCGGCGCGGCGCTTTACTTTCAAACCACCTGGCAAAATTCCCCTGTTAGTGCAACCCGCATTTATGCAATCCTGCATGGTTTTCCAGATTATGAGTAACTCCTTAAAGATCACGTCCCGAGTGCGCCAATGCTGCTCGTTTCTTAAGACGATTTCGCTGATTGGCAATTTTTCATTCGCGCATAATTTAAGCAGCTCGTCTGCAGAGGTGAATTGATAGGGAAGTATAACTTCGCTTTGCCTCAGTGGTGGTTCGGAGCGCTTACTGGCTGATTCATCAATTATAAAGCCACCACCAACAGAGTAATAAATCTTTTTGTCGAGTGTGTTTTGATCGGCGTCAAACGCCATAAACTTCATGCCATTTGCATGGAAAGGCAATTTTTTCTTGCGATGAAATTTCAAATCCACGGAATCATTAAAAGTAATGATTCTTGAATCGCACAGGCAGATTCTGTTTGTAGAGCGAATTGATTCCAGCATTGCTGGAATCAATTCTACATTAACACTATCGGGCTTTTTGCCCAACAAACCCAGCAGCACCGCTCTGTCACTACCGTGTCCTTTTCCCGTGGCGCCTAAAGAGCCATACAAATCAACTGATATGCGTGTCACATCATCCAGAAGGCAATGCGCTTGTAGATTCTTTACAAAAGTACGTGCTGCAACCATAGGCCCGACTGTATGTGAGCTTGAAGGGCCGATACCGATTTTAAAGAGATCGAAAACACTGATAGTCATGTATAGAGTTTAGTTAATTTTTGCTTAAAACTGAAGCTGAAATACTAGTACTCGTCTACATTATATTGACGGATACAGAGCCAAGCTAAAGCGCAAAGACAAGGCGCAGTGCGTAGGGAATGGTTGGCCCTTTTCAAGCGCTGTAACGCTGTATTTGCGCTTTAGCCTGGCTCCCTTCGGACGAGCTAGAAAGCGCTCATCCACGTTGTTCCAACTCTTGCCAAGGGCCATAAAAATTAATCTATGGCCATTCCCTGCGAGTTGCGCCTAAGCGTTTTCTGACTCGCTGTATCCGCCAATATGATGTAGACGGGGTACTAGTGCTTGCTAAACAGATTTCGCATTGAAATGCCCAGCATACCTTTACCGCGTTTTTCAGGAAATTGTGCAATCAGTGCTTCTTGGGTATTTTCCATGCCCAAATCTTTTTCCAGCGTTGCCTCTAACGCATCAAGGTATTCAATATCCTGAGCAAGAATGTCCGGTCCGCCATTTTTTCCGTGACCTACGAGCAAAGTCTTGTATTGGTTGGCCTCGTTGTTACTGAAACCTTCCAGAATAGCCCGCCAGTTTTTGTTTCTTTCACGCTCGGACGCCACCAGAAACATGTTATTGTAGAACATATCCTGACCGATCATAATACCGTACGCGGGTACTTTAATAAGCAGTGAATGGTGAGATTCATGCTCAGTGTATTCCTCTACAACTACTTCAAGCCCATCCCAAATTTGTTTACCGAGTGCTAATTCTTCTGAGGGTACTATCACCTCACTTGGCATTATTCCCTTCATCTTGGGATTCTTTTGCATTATTTTTATATATCTTTTACCACCCGTTTTAAGGTCATTCATAACATTGCTGCTGGTTGCTACCGGCGCATTCGTTGAAAATATCTCTGCACCAAACCAATGATCAGGGTGGTTGTGGGATAAAATAACTGTCGTTAGGGGTTTACCAAGCTGATCCAGGTATTTTTTTAAATCTTTGGCCTGCTTGAAATTGAATTGTGTATCAATGAGTCGCAATTCGTTAGTGGTCTCAATAATGTGAGAATTCGAGATGCCGTGGTAAGTGTGAAACTTAACTGAACCCGCGTTAATAACCGTGACATTTTCTGAAACCGCTTCACTCATCATGGTTTGAGCTGCATTGACATTCACCATAAAAAATGGGAGGGCAAGTGCCACATATCCCGCGGTATGTAGTTTTCTGCTTAGTGATTTAATCATTAGGATTCCTATTTATAGTTAATCTAAAGATGGACTTCAGTTAGTGATTATGCCTATATGATTCATTACATCAATAGGGGTTGGTTCATATAACATATGAGTAAATTAGATTATTTAGATCTGAGTGCGCGCTCACTAAAATTATTGCTTGTTGTGTTTGAAGAGGGCTCGGTAACCCGGGCTGCTGACCGACTCAATATCAGTCAGTCTGCAGTCAGTCACATGTTGGATAAGCTACGAATTATCACTGATGATCCACTTTTTGTGCGTGCTGGGCGCAGTATTGTAGCCACCGACAGGGCAGAACAATTGGTCAGACAAATCAGGCCATTACTTCTTTCTCTACAGCAGTTGACAGTTATTCCTGAGTTTGATCCTTCAAAGCTGGGAGGAACCTTTTCCATAGGTGCGGCGGCTATGCAGCGTGATCTACTGTTACCACCTATAGTGCGACAGATAAGAAAACAAGCGCCGAAGCTTGATCTGAAGATTATTAATTCGGGTATCTACGGTGCCCAATTATTACGCAAAGGGCACTGTGATCTGCTCATATCACCGGCGCCACCTCAAGGTGAAGAATTCATTAAGAAAAAACTCTTTGACGACGATTGGGTTTGTTTTTTTGATCCCTCCACACCGTCACCCCGAACCTTGCAACAGTATATTTCAAGGGATCATGTCAAGGTTGTTTTCTCCAATGATGAACGTAGCGTTATTGATGTGGCACTTGCAAAGCTGGGTAAAGAACGACGGGTTGCATTACGAGTGGAAAGCTTTTCTGCACTGCCAAGTATGATGCAGGGAACAGATTTAATCATTGCTTTACCGAAGATAATAGAAAGGAGCTTAATGAAAGGTTTCAGCTCTTGTCCATTGCCATTGCATATACCTGCTCTTGGTTTTTATCTGGCTTGGCATTTATCAAAAGACTTATCGCCACCTCATCAGTGGGTGCGTAATATGTTCATACAAAGTTAAGTTGCACACAAACATTGAAAGGCAGGCATCATAGTTTGCAGAAGATGAGGAGTAGGCGCTCAGGTAAGTGATGATGTGAAAACTAAAATTCAATAAAAGCAAATAAATATTATTTTTGTCGGAAGTATTTTATAGATTCAGTTGAATGCCGATTCTCGGCTTTTTTCTCCTTTTAAAAAGTAAGTTCCTCCGGTGACAATTGACGGGCGATGGTCGGATGATCAATTTCCAGTTGTTTCGCAGAATCCAACCAATAATTCCAATTAATCTGCTGGCAAACAGGTAACGCGAATAATTCGCAATACAATATCCGTATCGCATCGATTCGCTGTGCAAATTGCCAGCTTTTGAGCTTGTTCTGGCGGCCTATCTCCTCAAAGTAACTGTTGATTTCTGCTGCAGTAAGTGTCCTGATTTTCTGCCTGTTTTGCGCCTTAATAAACGCTTCAACGTGTTTAACGTACCACCGTTGCTGTTTTTCAGGGATATTTGCTTTTGTTAGATATATCAAGTAGTTTGAGAAGAAGCGTGATACTGCGTCCGAAGACATTTTGGGGGTGTCAGCCATATGGCCTCCTTGCTAAAATAACCGGGCATCCTGCCCACAAAGGGAACTGAATGAAAATTGTACTATACTGCTTACGCCAAATCTATACAATTCAGAAGCAGTCTATCACCGAAGAAGGCGTAAGCGGTCTAATACACTGTTAGCCCGCAGTAGTCACGATGGAAATATGCAAAAAATGCAGGTGCCTCTTTGACCCGACCATAGTTGTCGACCTAGACGATCCTCACTCGAAACCCTTCCTGTGCTCATGGCATCCTGGTGAGCGAATAACTACAGATTTCGGTGATAAAGAGCTCTCGTACCGAGAGGAGTACTTCTGGACATGTTGCAAGAAGTACGTCTTGCAAGGCATTTCCATAGACGGCAAACCAATCGAACCCCATGACTCTCCCGGTTGCCAACTAGGTCACCACGTCGCAGACCTTGAGCTTCAACTAAGTTCAACCCTCACTGCACAACTCGAAGCTGCACAAAAGCGATTGAGCGAATTGAGATCCAAGGATTCTAGTGCTTCTGAGCACGCAGGCGTGTTTGTGAGTTACGCCCACCAGGACATGTCCTTCGTCGATTGGCTTTGTGCTCGTCTAGCTATGGACAGAATTGACTACTTTCGTGACGAAAAGGATATTCTCGTCGGAGACGTAATTGATCGGTGTATTTCCGATGGCATTCAGGAGAAAGCACTTTTTCTGATTGTTCTTTCTCGCGCATCCATCATCAGCTCGTGGGTCCAACGTGAACTCGACGAGGCTACTCACGAAGTGTCTCGCGGAAAGAAGGTGCTTCTTCCCTTAGTATTAGACATACCACTCAGCGACCTTCCAGCGCGCATACGTCAATATTCGTGCGCAAACTTTGCAGAGAACCGAGACGTAACCTATCTCAAGCTACGTAAATCAATATTGGCCCATCAGACAAGAATTCTCAAAAATGCGGGCTAACAATTGCTTACACTCGGAAAAAATAAAGCTACGTCGCTATCGCTCCTCCGCTTTATTTTTCCGGTGAAGCAGGCGTTATACCCAAATAATAAAGAGAGTGCTATATGGAATGTCCAATCTGTAGGTCGCAGTTAAAAGAAAAACAGGAAAGTCCTCAAGGAAAAGATGCAACTTTCTATTCATGTCCTCTTTGTGGTAATTTTTTACTTTCAGGTTCACTTGTAGCAACAGTTCCTCACCTTATAGAAAAGAATAAGGATGCAAATATAAAGCTAAGTCATGCACTGCGATCTATGCAAAAAACTGACAATAATGTAGAACTATATACAAACACCGCAAAAGAAATAATAAAAAATCCATTGCCATCACCAAAAGAACAAGCAGATCTTTTTATACGCTGGTTGGCTGAAAATACAGAAGGCCCAGGGGAGACTATTTGGGTTGAACCAAGTACACATAAATCAATAATTGGTGCTAAATCAAGCGATGGGTTTTCCCTTATTATTGAACACCTTTTTAACTCTGGACTTGTAATAGGTGATATTGCTGAGACTTTTGGCAATCAAGGTAGTGCTGATGTTACTTTGTCATTTGATGGATGGGATTATTATGAAAAACTACTTCAAGGAAGGACAAACTATAGAAAAGCATTTATGGCAATGAAGTTTGGAGATCCTACTCTCGAAAAAGTCCTTAATGAAATATTCAAACCTTGTATAAAACAAGCAGGATTTGATCTGTTTAAACAAGATGATGTTTTAATAGCAGGTTTAATAGACGATAGAATGCGTGTAGAAATCCAATCCTCAGACTTCCTTATAGCAGATTTAACACATGACAATCATGGGGCTTATTGGGAAGCTGGTTACGCTGAAGGTCTAGGTAAGCCTGTCATATATACTTGTGAGAAAGAAAAATTTAACATCCAAAAAACCCATTTTGATACAAATCACCATTTAACAATTGTTTGGGACAAAGAATCTCCCCAAAAAGCAGGAGAAGACCTTAAAGCAACAATTCGAGCAACATTACCTCATATCGCAAAACAAACAGATGAATAATGGTATAACAAGACGTTCGAAGGGAAAAACTACTAAGCGGTTGATTTAACTTTATTTTGTTCGGGTAAATAAGTCGTGACTCAGAGTCCAATAGTTTTAATCCGTTTTCCCCTCAACTGGGCGTTGGGCTTCATAAAAACACAATTCTTGACATATTAATGGTATTGCATATAATACCACCATGAGTTATTCAATAGTAATAGATACTTGTGTATTAATATCGGCTTTACGCTCAAAGAATGGTGCCTCATTTAAGCTTCTGTCGTTAATAGATAGTAAAAAATTTACATTCTACTTATCTGTACCGCTTGTCCTTGAATACGAAGCTGTGGCTAAACGAATGTCACGAAATTTGGGGCTAACACACTCAGATATAGAGGATATTATTGATTATATCTGCACGACTGGTGAGCATAGAAAGATACATTTCCTTTGGAGGCCTAATTTAAAAGATCCAAGCGACGATTTTGTTCTAGAGCTAGCTGTAGAAGCGGAGTGTAACTATATAGTAACTCATAACATTAAAGATTTTAAAGACATACAGAAATTCAAACTAAAAGCTGTAACGCCACAAGAGCTTCTTCGTAAACTAGGAGAGATATCATGAGCACAATAAGTTTAAGGTTGCCTGACTCACTTCATGAAAGTGTAAGGGACTTAGCTAAAGAAGATAACATTTCAATTAATCAGTTTGTAGCTACTGCATTAGCTGAAAAAATGTCTGCTTTAATTACAGAGAAGTATTTATCTGAAAGAGCTGCGAAAGGAAGCAAGAAAAAATTCAAAACAGCATTATCAAAAGTTAAAGATATTGAGCCTGAGACTTCAGATAAACTGTAATAGCCCAACAAGTAGCTCAACGTTGACCATTTTATACGCCGCTTCGTTTCACTACGCAGCCTATAAAATGGCAAGTTAGCAAGAGCGTTAGGTGTTACAAGGCATCGTTTTTATATATACATAAGTTTAGGATAATTTTATGGAAAGCTACAACAACCCATGCGTTGTGATTGGTCCAATTGGTTTCCATAGACTAGCTCAAATGTTATTTGATTGTCCGATCCATTTATTAATTAAAGGCCGTGACGACCACGAAGAAGTAGTTATTTTTCAAGAGTTCATAAAGAACCTTCAAGTGCAAGGAGGTGGTATTTCGGAGGCCGAAGTATCGGTAGTCGAAAAAAAACCAAATGTCTACGTTTTTTCATCAAGCACCGGGCACCTAGATGTGTTTGGTCCATCAGAGATCTCAACAGCGGAATTTGGTGTTCACCCTTTTGTATCTATTGCGTCCATCCCGATAATAGACCCGAATTCATTGACTAATAAACTAGTCGGTGAATTTAGTCAAGATTTTGATTCTCGTTTAAAGCTTAAACGTCTTAGGCATTTCGCGCATTCAAACTATGAAAATAAGCCTCTTTCGTTTATCCAAGAAGATTTAGAAATTAAGATTCAGGACTATCGGCTTACCGCAAGAAAGTGGGGGTTGCAAACGATTGATTCGACTTTAAGCATTTCTGCTGCTGACAAGGTACTGTCAGGAGCGTGCGCTGGCCTTGTATCTACTATGTTTGGACTGCCCTTGGCAGAAGCTGCTGCGGTTGGAGCCGTTGCTGCAATCGGAGCTACAGTCGTTAAAGTCCAGTACGGGAAAAAAATCATGGAAGTAAGTCAAACACAAGAAGTGGTTTCCTATTTAGTTGAGATTCAAGATAGTGTCAAAAACCCACCTAACAAAAAAATCCAGCGGACAGTTTAAAGCGTCACGTTTTTTGCGAAGCAAAAAAGCGCGCCCCTTTAAACTGCGCGCTGATTTGGGCGTTAGAAGTAGAAAACATTTTGCTATCTTATGGTATAATTATCATCAGATGATAACTGGCGTGAGAAAAGTGTGTCAGAAAGCAAAAAAGATGAGTTAGGTTTAGATATTCTACTACAGCTTGATAATGAAATATTTCCAATGGATTGTGGCTATTGGACAAAAATTGAAGCTAAAATAGTTGTTACTAATGAACACATTCCGCATGGCATAAAATATTCTCTCACCCTACATAATCCCAGTAATGTGAGAATATTGGGTTATGACAATGCTCATGGTATTAAACCGAAAAGAAAGAAATATGGTGCTAAAAGAGTAGTCTGGGATCATCGGCATGAAAGAAAAATTGTTGAACCATATGAGTTCGAAAATGCAGCCCAATTGCTAGAAGATTTCTGGGTCGATGTTGAAAAAATACTACTTGAAGAGCAAAGGTAAAAATATGAAAGTTATGAATGTTGGCATAATTTCGCGAGAAAGCTATAAAAAAAGAACCATAGCGATTGCAAAGGGTGTTTATAAACTGAAACTAAATGAACCGAAAGTATGGTTTGAATCCATAAAATCGCTATCTCAAGTTCTAAGCAATGAAAATCAAGAACTATTAAAGCTTATTATCAAATATAAACCAAAATCACTTACCGAGTTAGAAGAGATAAGCCATAGAAAGAAATCTAATTTATCAAGAACATTAAAAACACTTGAAAATTACGGAATTATCTCTTTAGACAAGGAAAATGGGAAAGTTATACCCACAGTTAAGGTAACAGATTTCAAGGTTGAATTTGGATTGAATTCAACAGTTTATCAATAACGCAAAACTTCTAACAAAACGTTACAGCTGACCCAAAAAGTGGCCTTTGTTTTGTGCATTACGCTACGCTTCATTGTTGCACAAAACAAAGGCCACTTTTTGGTCACCTGAACTTAGCGTTAGATTAAAAAATGACAAATAAGACCGTAGAGTTTCTTAGAAAGAAGGATTTCCAACTTGTGAAAGAGTTGGGGGCTGGTGCGTGCGGAAAAACCGTATTATTGTATGACGACATAATAAATGAACAGTTTGTTTGTAAAAAATATGCCCCTCAATTTCCAGAGCACAAAGAAGTTTTGTTTAAAAACTTCATTCATGAAATAAAGCTACTCCATTTAATCCATCATAAAAATATTGTTCGAGTTTTTAATTATTATATTTATCCAGAAGCTTATTCTGGTTTTATTGTAATGGAATATGTAGAAGGCAGTGATATAGAGTCGTACCTAATCAAATACCCAGAAAATATAAATGAAATATTCACTCAAACAATAGAGGGCTTTAGTTATACCGAAAGCAACAAAATACTTCATCGAGACATACGCCCTTTAAATATAATGGTTACATCTGACGGTATTGTTAAGATAATAGATTTTGGTTTTGGTAAACAGATATTCGATAAAAATGATTTTGATAAAAGCATTTCATTAAATTGGTGGTGTGAGCCACCAATTGATTTTTCTAAAGACATATACGATTTTAAAACCGAAATATATTTCGTAGGAAAATTATTTGAAAAAATTATACGAGAAAACAACATAGAACATTTTAAATACATGCCTGCTCTATCCAGCATGTGTAAGGTTGAGCCAGACACCAGGGCAAATAGTTTCTTTGAAATTAAACAGGGTATTTTAAGTGATAAATTTATTGAAATTGAATTCGAAGAAAAAGAATTAGAGAGCTATAGAGAATTCTCTCGCGCACTATCAGAAGCTATTTCAAAAGTAGAAAGAGGCACCAAATATTTCGATGATATTGATACAATAAAATCTAAAATTGACGAATTATATAAAAGTGTAATGTTAGAAGAGTATATTCCAAGCAATAACGCATTAATTAAATGCTTTATTAATGGCTCATATTCCTACTATAATAATAATTATTATATTCCAACTAGCATAATCAAATCGTTTTTAGAACTGCTGCGTTCATGTTCGAAAGAAAAACAAAATATTATTCTAAGTAACCTACATTCAAAGCTAGATGCTGTGCAGCGGTATGATAAAGCTCCAGAGTTCGATGATGATATACCGTTCTAAAAATCTAACAAGTAGCTCAACCCGACCATTTATACGCCGTTTCGCTTCGCTGCACTCTGTATAAATGGCCGGTTAGCAAAAACGTTAGCTTTTTCTGAAATCTGCATCTCATTCTTGCAATAATACGACAATGCCGTATAATTAAATGCATGATAACTCTTATCGAATCACCAATATTCACAAAGCTGTGGCCTGATTATTGGTCTGAAGATGAGCGTGGTGAGTTTTCTGTATGGCTAGCTGAGAATCCTCATAGCGGTGATGTAGTTCCTGGTTCTGGTGGTATTCGGAAAGTTCGATGGGCAAGAAAAGGCCAAGGAAAAAGAGGTGGGGTGCGAATTATCTACTTTAGTGAATCAACTAAAGGGCTAATTTGGCTTCTCACCATTTACTCAAAATCTAGTAAAGAGAATATTCCAGCGCATATTCTCAAAGCATTAAAAGAGGAGCTAGTTGATGGTCATGAATGAAAAAGAGCTTATTGAACGCGATTCCAATCGCGATATCTGGCAAGAGACATTAGATTCCGTAAGAAGCATAAAAGCCGGTAAAGTAGGACATATCGAAACTGTGGAATTACTTCCTGTTGTCGAGGCTCGACAAAAGGTTGGGTTATCGCAATCTCGGTTTGCCGAACTTCTTGGCATTTCCGTTAGAACCCTTCAAGATTGGGAGCAGGGTCGTCGTAAACCAAGTCGTGCTGCTATGTCACTTATCCAAATTGCAAAGCAACGTCCAGATGTATTGCGTGAAGTATTTGGGTAATCAAAAGCTAACAAAACGCTCAAGCTGACGCTTGACCGCGCGCTCTTTTCGCTGCCGCTCCAGTCGCACGCCGTCAAGCGCAGCTTAGCTGAGCGTTGAGGTTGTAGGAAAACCCCCTACCACAAGGAAAAATCTGCTAAAATAGGGTATCAAATTGGAGTTATTTCCATGCCCAGATTCAAGCCTTACGATTACAGTCAGGATTCCATGGTTGTAATTAATTATAAAGATCAACTACAGCCAGGCACCTTCGAACACGCGATTCATTATCTGGTGGATAATAAGCTAGACTTGTCAGTGTTCTATCCCACGTATAAAAATGACGAGACAGGTCGCCCGGCTTACGATCCGGCATTACTACTGAAAATCATCCTGTTTGCTTACTCTAAAGGCATCACCTCCAGCCGTGAAATTCAATGGTGTTGTAAAACCAATATAATCTTTATGGCCTTATCGTGTGAAACAGCACCCCACTTCACGACCATTGCTGAATTTGTCAGTTCTCAGCCGGAACAGATCGAATCGCTGTTTGAGCAAATCCTGCTTGTCTGCGATGAGCAGGGCTTGCTGGGTAACGAGCTGTTTGCCATTGATGGTTGCAAAATACCTTCAAATGCAGCCAAAGAGTGGTCAGGGACTTTTAAGGAGTTGAAAGAGAAGCGGGATAAAATCAAGCGCCAGATCAAACATCATCTGAAGGTACACCAGCAGACAGACAACAATGAAACACTCGATGAGCAAAGGAGCCAACGTTCTGAACAAGCGATAGAGACGTTAAATAAAGCGTATAAGAGAATAGATGACTTTCTAAAGACGGCAAGCCCACGGCAGGTTTTTGCTCCTGCAAAACCTGCATTTCCTACGTCCTTGTAGGTCGATGGGCAAGGGAAAAATAACAAAGGAAGTGAAGAGTAACATCACGGATAATGAAAGTGCAAAAATGACAACTAGTAAAGGTACAATACAAGGCTATAACGGCATAGCCGCAGTTGACAAGAAGCATCAAATAGTCATTGATGCACAAGTCTTTGGAGAAGGGCAAGAGCATCACACGCTGCAACCTGTATTGGAAGATATAGAAGATCGCTATAAACGATTGGGACTCAATGAGGATATCTATAAAGAGGATGTATTCATCACAGCCGATACCGGATTTGCTAATGAGGCAAACATGAAGTACCTGCACGAAAACGACATCAATGGCTATGTACCGGACAATCAGTTTCGTTCAAGAGACCCGAAGTTCAGCGATCAGAAATCGAAGTACGGACAGCGACATCAGACAAGCAAGAAGAAAGCTAAGATGATCCCGGCGAGTGAATTCACCTTCGATTCAGGCAACCTGATATGCACCTGCCCTGCGGGAGAGAAGTTGAGTTTGAGAACGACAATGAAAGACAAGCAAGGCAATGAGAAGGCGTTTTTTGAGGGAAAATTAAGTCAATGTAGGCACTGTTCGTTAAAGTATGATTGTATGCGAAATCCATCCTCTGCCGATCATCGCAAAGGTAACGGCAGGCAAGTGTCGTTTATAATAAAGAAATGCAACCGATCAGCGAATCACACCGATTGGATGAAGGAAAGAGTGGATAGTATACTGGGCAAGCACATCTATAGTCACAGGATGTCAGTCGTAGAACCTGTATTTGGCAACATAGGCACGAACAAGAAGCTTAATCGGTTTAGTATGCGAGGAAAGAAGAAAGTCGGTATTCAATGGAAACTATACTGTATGGTGCATAATATAGAGAAGTTAGCGAATTACGGAGAATTATCGGCATGAGGGTCGAAATGGGCACAGAACAAGATAGAAACAAGAACAATACAAGTAGAAGGATCTCTAAATTGAAAACAGTGAATTTGACGTAAAAAAGTGGCACAATAATGTATGCGTATCAAGGTTATTGGTCAGGAGAAAATTTTGGCTGTTATACGCTTTTCCTACAGCCTCGTTATGCATACGAGAATTAGCGAATGAAATTAGAGCAAGCGATCATCGCAGGCTGTTTCGGCATTGCCGTGGCTGTTATTACATGGGCTTTAGCCGGATTGAGAGAAATTGGTGCTCATAAACGTGAACAGAGAAAAGAAAAACAAGAAAAACTTGAGAAGTTATATGCCAGCACCATATCGCAACTAGAAATGCTCATTAGAGCTACTGAATCTAACGAAGGTTATGATGAGTTAAAAAGGGAGTTGTCAGACAACAACGGGATGTTAAGAATTTTGGCAAGTGATGAAGTTAACAATCAACTTGAGGAAACATCTATAATAATTTACCAATGGTCATCTCTTTACAGAAAAGGAGCCCCAAAAAAGATGGCTGGCGATATGGCAATGATTACAAGTCAGGATTCTAAATATCAAGATAAGGCAAATGAGTTATATCCAGAAGTAAACAATTCTATCGTCCAACTCATTGAGCTTATGAAAAAACACATTACAGCTGTAGAAAATGCATAACGAATAAGGTTAGATTCCTGCGAGGGACGAGCCAGAATCTGAACCGTTTGTTGGACAAGCCCGAGGTAATGGTACTTTAATAGAAAACATCTTCAGGGGTCTAACATGTATTGAAGAGTGTGGTTTACTACGACTCTCAATAACCAGCCTGGAACATCACCATTGCCGCAAAACGAAGCTAAAATTGGCGACAGCGTGTGCATTATACACCCATCAAAGCCGAGTGAATCCCACAGGGCGTAATACCTGATTTTTTAGCAGCTGTTCTGGTTTTTTGTATTCGGTTACATCAGCAATTTATCATCTCTTGATCTTCCCCCGAATTTACTGACACGCCATTAAGAGCGATAATGTAAATCGGAGGACAAAATATGTCAAAGACAAAAAAACAGAAACAAAAGTACACCAAAGAATACAAGTTTGGTGCAGTTAAGCTGATTACCGAGCAAAGTTATAGTTATGCAGAAGCAGGTCGTAGTCTTGGGATTGCAGGAAACCTGATTTCTCGTTGGCATAAGGAATTTCAAGCAATGGATAATGACGCCTTTCCCGGTCAAGGCCAATTATCACCCGATCAGGAAGAAATCCGGAACTTACGTCAAGAAGTCAAACAGCTCAAAATGGAGCGCGAAATTTTAAAAAAAGCGACGGCCTTCTTCGCCAGGCAAAGCATATGAGATTTGAATTCATTGCCACGCATAAGAAGGCCTTCCATGTAACGACTATGTGCCGCGTGTTAGAGGTTTCTCGCACGGGCTATTACGATGGGTGTAAAGGTTCACCGAGCGCAAGAGAGCTTAGTAACCGTCAATTGGATACACATATTCAAGCGATATTTATTGAGCACAAGGGTCGCTACGGCTCTCCAAGAATTACTGAAGAACTGATTGATCGTGGCATTCCTTGTAGCGAGAACCGCGTTATCGCACGTATGAAAGCCCTTAAATTACGAGCTAAAGCTAAACGAAAATATAAAATGACAACCGATTCAGACCACAATAAACCTATAGCCCCGAACTTGTTGGAACGCGATTTTAGTGCCGCTAAACCCAATGAAAAATGGACCAGTGATATCACCTATGTCTGGACGTATGAAGGCTGGCTTTACCTAGCGGTCATCATGGATCTGTATTCACGTGCCATTATTGGTTGGAAGATTGGTCGACGGATGACACAGGATCTCGTGTGTGACACCCTCACGATGGCTCTATGGCGACGCCAGTTCCCTAGCGACGTGATCGTACATTCTGATCGTGGAAGTCAGTACGCCTCTGACAAGTACCGAAAACTGCTACGAAACAACGGACTCTTGGCATCGATGAGTAAGCGTGGAGATTGCTACGACAATGCGGCTATGGAAAGTTTTTTTCATTCGCTAAAAGTAGAACTTATTCATGACGAATATTATGTCACTCGAGAACAAGCGACTCAAAGTATTTTTGAATATATTGAATGTTACTATAACTTTAAAAGGAAACATTCTACAAACGGTTATACTGCACCTATGGTGTATGATAACCTAGCCAACCACTCTTAACTTGGTGTACGTTTATTCGGGGGAAGATCATTCGTCCAACAAAACGTTCCAGCTGACCCAAAAAGTGGCCTTTGTTTTGTGCATTGCGCTGCGCTTCATTTTTGCACAAAACAAAGGCCACTTTTCGGTCAGCTGAACTTAGCGTTATGTTTTCGTGACCCGCGTTCAAGGTGCAAGTGCATCACATATTTTTCATAACCCTCAATAGCTTGCAAGAGGGTTATGAAAAATCTGTTCTTAAAACAACAGGTTCCATCAGAGTTGAAAAACAATTTCATTGTATAACCAGACCCCGTAACGGCCTCAAGCGATGCACTTGCTTTCTGAATACGGGTGAAGTTATATTGCAAGATTTTGAGTTGAAACGCTGATGTTCATGCTATAAAATGTATACATGAAGATATATATGGATAATTGTTGCCTTAATAGACCCTATGATGACCAATCAAATCCACGCGTTCACTTGGAGTCTGAAGCGATAAAAACGATTATTGCCTTCATTGAGAAAGAAACATGGGAGCTACTTTCTAGTGATGTGCTTATGTATGAAATATTAAACACATCTGATCAAGCGAGACGCAGAAGCTTATTAGGCATTAATAATATGGCTATCAAAACCATAAATTTAACAAAGATGATTAAAGATAGAGCCAGTTTCTTTGAAAACTCAGGTCTACAAGCTTTCGATGCACTGCATTTAGCCTGCGCAGAAAATAATTCAGATATGTTATTAACAGTAGATGATCGATTTGTTAAGAAAGCAAATAAAATTAGTGCTCTCCAAGTGAAAATTAATAATCCTTTAAAATGGTTGGAAGAGGTGTTGTAAATGAGTATAGCGAACTACAAAACTGATTATGAAATTCAGCAAACAGCTTTTGATGTGTTGCATAAACAGCTTGGAATATCTAACCTTATTCGGTTTATGCAACAATATGATAAAGGATATGGTAATTACACCATAGATAGAAATCAGTGGCAAAAGAATTATACAGTAGATAGTTTATTTACTGAGATTGAAGCCAGTAAAACCAATCTCAATAGTAAAAAAACCTAACGAATAAGGTTAGATTCCTGCGAGGGACGAGCCAGAATCTGAACCGTTTGTTGGACAAGCCCGAGGTAATGGTACTTTAATAGAAAACATCTTCAGGGGTCTAACATGTATTGAAGAGTGTGGTTTACTACGACTCTCAATAACCAGCCTGGAACATCACCATTGCCGCAAAACGAAGCTAAAATTGGCGACAACGTGTGCATTATACACCCATCAAAGCCGAGTGAATCCCACAGGGCGTAATACCTGATTTTTTAGCAGCTGTTCTGGTTTTTTGTATTCGGTTACATCAGCAGTTTATCCTCTCGTGCGTTATGTGGGCACAAGTGTCGCTAGAGCCGATGGCGCTATGCGGGTACGGGTGATATGCATCAAAGCCCCACAACATTGACAGATAAAGTGGGGTCGTTTTGTAAATAAGGTTAATGTCTTATTTCGGTCAAAGCCGAGCAGGTACTGCAACAGCGTAATTGAACATTTACTGTTAGGGTGTAGAAAGCCAAAGTTACGGGCGCGTCGAAAGCCTCTGGGCAGCACGTGTCTGAGAATCAGCCATAAGAATTTGACGCCCGAAACGGTTCGGATCTTCAGCTGCTTTGTTTTACTGTCCCGATACCGGAAACTGACCTGACCGTCTTTACAAGCCACAATATTCTTCTCCTGTATGACCCCCTTGTAGATTGAAACGCTACGCTTGCTCATAGTCCACCTCTTTGGATCTGGGATTATTATACCCTTGTAGTTAAGTGTCCGTAGAAGTGTAACCAGATCACATTGCTTGACGACCTTGCGGATGGTGATCTGAACAGCACCGCGATCGAGTGGGGATTGAGCCATTGAAGCGCCACTGAGCCCACTTTTGCGGTTAGGGAAGAGCCAACGGGGAGGACCAGAACCGGCGAAGCAGATCAAGGGTTGCTTGTGGCAGGGGTACAAATCGATCTTTGTTGCCCTTGGCATCACGGATGTGAACGCGTTGGCGCTCGGCATCAATGTCGCCCACTTGAAGATTGAGTCCCTCGCCAAGACGTAGACCCAAAGAATAAACAACGAAGTCGAACACCCGGTAACTGAGTTTGTGTGTTCGCTGGAAGATTAAAGCGGCTTCTTCAACAGTAACGATATCGGGTAAGCGTATGGCTTTGGGTGGTTTGATCAGATCGACGTTCACCCAGGGCACCCGTAAGACGTGCTTGTAGTAAAACTTCAAACCGTACAGGTCAAGCTTCACGGCACTCCAGGAATGGGTAGACAAAAGATCGGAGAAATAATCCATCAACTGTTGTTCGGAAAGTGAATGGATGCGATAAGAAAAATACGCACCGATGCGCCGGATAGCCCGCGCATAGGCGTCAATGGTCTTGGGTTGCAGTCCTTTGAGCTTAAGGTGTTTATGATGAGATTGGTAATTTCGCTTGAACTTCGGGTTGGATACTGTTTTCATGGTGGTGTAACCTCAATATTCGTGGTGAATGTCCCTCTATCAAGAGGGGGTTGGGGTTACACTTTAAATTAAAATGGACGAAGTCGCTTTTATTCTCCGCGTAGCGGCTTCGTCCAACAAGAAAATCCAGCTGACCGTTTAAATCGTCACTTTTTTTGCAAAAAGACGCAAAAAAACCGCCCCTTTAAACGGCATCTGATTTTGGCGTTAGATTAATAATAGAAAATTGAGGCTCACCATGGATGAAAAAAAACAAAACTGTGTAACCTGTAAAGAAAAAATCAACGCTAAAGCCTTGAAATGTATTCACTGTGATAGTTACCAAGATTGGAGAAAGTATTTAAATATTACGAATACATCATTAACACTAATAATTGCATTAATATCGGTAATTACATTGTCTTTGCCAACGTTATCAAATTTTGTTATTTCAAAAAAAGAAAATATTACTGCACAGATAATCGGCAACTCAGGTAATAGATTGCTTATCCTACTTACTAACGAAGGTGGTAAGACAGGAGCAATAGAGTCTGAAGGGTCAATAATTCTATTATCTAAATCAAAATCTACTTTTCCTATATATTTAGATGAAAATATAAGTAGTGATAGTAAGAATGCAGATAGATTATTACTTAAATCTGGTGAGTCTAGAATACTTTTAGCTAGAACAAATGGTGGAGCACCTACATCAAATGGAGTTACGGATAAATCTTGCAATTTAGTATTAGTAATTCGTAGCCATGCTGTAAAACGCTTACTCAAACAGAAATTTTCATGTGCTATCAGTGGAAAATAAATCTAACGAATAAGGTTAGATTCCTGCGAGGGACGAGCCAGAATCTGAACCGTTTGTTGGACAAGCCCGAGGTAATGGTACTTTAATAGAAAACATCTTCAGGGGTCTAACATGTATTGAAGAGTGTGGTTTACTACGACTCTCAATAACCAGCCTGGAACATCACCATTGCCGCAAAACGAAGCTAAAATTGGCGACAACGTGTGCATTATACACCCATCAAAGCCGAGTGAATCCCACAGGGCGTAATACCTGACTTTTTAGCAGCTGTTTTGGTTTTTTGTATTCGGTTACATCAGCAGTTTATCCTCTCGTGCGTTATGTGGGTACAAGTGTCGCTAGAGCGGATGGCGCTATCCGGGTTCGGGTGATATTCATCAAAGCCCCACAATATTGACAGATAAAGTGGGGTCGTTTTGTAAATAGGGTTAATGTCTTATTTCGGTCAAAGCCGAACAGATACTGCAACAGTGTGATTGAACGTTTACTGTTGGGGTGTAAAAAGCCAAAGTTACGGGCACGTCGAAAGCCTCTGGGCAGCACGTGTCTGAGAATCAGCCATAAGAATTTGACGCCCGAGACGGTTCGGATCTTCAGCTGCTTTGTTTTACTGTCCCGATACCGGAAACTGACCTGACCGTCTTTACAAGCCACAATATCCTTCTCCTGGATGACCCCCTTGTAGAGGTAACGGCCCAGATAGGTCAGGGCTTTCTCACCCGAGCCAACGGATTTGCAGTTTACCACCCATTTTTGCGGAACCTGCACAGGCATGGCCAAGCCCGCTTTGTTAAGGGCAGTCAGCATTTTAGCGCGAAATACCTTAGCCAGGGCCAACTGATTAAACAGATAGGTCGTGTTATCATCCCGACTCGTCTTGGTTCGCCAGAGCCTGTTGAGTGCATCAATAGCGGCGCCCGGCATCACTAAGTGAACATGTGGGTGGTAATCCAGGCGACGAGAATGGGTATGTAAAACCGCAATGGCACCGGGTACGCCCAGAAGTTGTTTATCATTTTTAGAGAATGCAAGAAGCGTATGCCAGGCGCACTGGATGAGCAACGCGTAGAGTAATCGCTGATGCTGCCATGCGAGCGTTCTGAGTTCTGCCGGCAAGGTAAAGGTGAGTAGAAAGTAAGTCGCCGGTACTTGTTTTTTGAGTTGATTGTCCAGCCATCGTTGGCTCTCATGGGCTTGACAATGTGGGCAGTTTCTATGGCCGCAGGAATGTGGCACAGTGACTTGATAATCGCATTCGGTGCAAGTTGCGATCATTTGCAGAGTGGCGGAGGTACGGCAGTGCTTCATGGCACCCAGCGCCTTGAAATGAGAGGGCAGGATCTGGCCCTGGTATTGAGATCTGAACGGAGCCTCAAAGGTTTTAATGATAGAAGAGAGTAAAGTCATTTGACTCGCCCCCAGTCAATGGAAAAACCACTGATCAATTCATTAATTAACTGCTCGGCGTTGTTGTCGGTACGGGTAGTGAGTTGAGTGTATTTGGAGGTGGTGAGGATACTACGATGGCCGAGAATTTCCTGTACTTCAAGTAAGTCAACGCCAGCTTCGATCAAGTGAGTGGCATAGCTGTGTCTTAAGCTATGCAATGTTCACAGCTCTATTGCATCCTGCAATCGCTGCATTAGTGCATCCCTGCACGTCATGTTTTTTTATTCCACATTGCTTGACAACCTTGCGGATGGTGATCTGAACAGCACCGCGATCGAGTGGGGATTGAGCCATTGAAGCGCCACTGAGCCCACTTTTGCGGTTAGGGAAGAGCCAACGGGGAGGACCAGAACCGGCGAAGCAGATCAAGCTTCACGGCACTCCAGGAATGGGTAGATAGAAGATCGGAGAAATAATCTATCAACTGTTGTTCGGAAAGTGAATGGATGCGATAAGAAAAATACGCACCGATGCGCCGGATAGCGCGTGCATAGGCGTCAATGGTCTTGGGTCGAAGGCCCTTGAGCTTAAGGTGTTTAAGATGAGACTGGTAATTTCGCTTGAACTTCGGGTCGGATACTGTTTTCATGGTGCTGTAACCTCAATATTCGTGGTGAATGTCCCTCTATCAAGAGGGGGTTGGGGTTACACTTTAAATTAAAATGGACGAAGTCGCTTTTATTCTCCGCGCAGCGGCTTCGTCCAACAAAAAAATCCAGCGGACAGTTTAAAGCGTCACGTTTTTTGCGAAGCAAAAAAGCGCGCCCCTTTAAACTGCGCGCTGATTTGGGCGTTATGCGGCAGAAAAAAAATTACTAGTTTTATGAAATCAAGACAATTCAATGACGTTTTTCCCTTCACAAATCTCGCCGGCTTCCTGGTAGCAACCTGTATTTTAATTTCGACAGCTGTAGCAGACAGCTCGTCCCCTCGTTTGGCTGCCTACTACGACGAATTTCTCGCGATCTGCGGAAATAAGGTTTATGAATGGAATGACTTTGACACACCCCAGGAAAAGATGACAGGAGTGAAGCAAGTCGGTGTCGGAAAGCTTAACCGTTATGCGCTAACCCAAAAAGGCAACCTAGTATATTGGAGCAAAGATTCTCCAGAAATCGCAACATTAATGGAAGACGTAAAGTCCTTCAATGCTGGTCGTTCCGGGGTGTTCGTAATTCAAAACGACCACAGCTTGTGGAAATTCGAAACTAAAAGCCTGCTTGGCTTCGGAGAGAAAATTTCGGGAGCACCCTCCCATGTCGCCGATAAAATCCTAACAACCTCAGTCGGTGATAGCGCCAATTATTATGTTTCTCAGGATGGCGATTTATTCGTGCGAGGACGGGCGCACCGCGGGCAATATGGTGACGGCAAACTCACTTCAACAAAACGTTTTATTCAAACATCAGATGATGCAGTTCAGATCGTTTCACATACTGGCCATGCTTTGCTACTCAAAGACGACGGCGGAGTCTGGGGAACAGGTGGAAATATCTACGGCCCACTTGGTAGTCATGGCTACGGTGATAAGGCAATCAGTTGGGGACTTATATTTGAGGGGGCCAGATCAATTGCCACGGGAAGTAGCCACTCTCTTGCTATCAAACAAGACCACAGTCTTTGGATTTGGGGGCGTGATGTGGGTTTAGATCCAAAAAAAGTAATGTCCAACGTAACGGCAGTGGCGGCGGGCAACAGCAGTACTTTAGCAATGAGCAACGAGACTCTTTGGCAGTGGGACACCGAAGGTAGCCCAAAAATGATTATGAAATGTTTATAGATATATTGGCCATGCCGCATAACACATATGAGCCGTAACACTGTCAATAGGTAAAACTAACTATTTCCGTCTTAATTGAGACAGAAACTAAGGCAATTCGCGAAATCGGCTACTTCATCTGTCATGGTAGCTGTTAAGTCGTCGCTTACAGCAAACACATATAGAGGGTCTCTTATTGCAGTCTCACTGCTGCCTGCTTGTTTCTCAATCCATTGAGCGGTGCAGGGCCACTACGACTGCAGGGATGCAGGAGGTAGAGTGACGCAGGAAGCCAAAACCGAGACATTCATCGGTTAACCTTACTCTGGCACTATTCAAGGTGGCAGGCTTACTCATTGTTTGAGTATCCAGTTAATTACAGGCTCAGCCAAGGTGTAAACGACTTTGCAAATTGTATTAATGCACGCCAATGAGGTGTCTAATCAATACGCGACTGGCTCAGATTATTTGATGTAAAAACCACTAAAGAGATATTTTCTCAGTTATTGGCTATGGTTTTTCAAACATTCAACCGTCTTGTCCAGTTAGGCTTGCAGCTCACCCCATTGCGTGACTAACGCTTCAAGAATCGGTTTTCATCGAATAGCCTCTCATTTTTCAACATAAAATAAACACAGCGGCCGAGCTTGTGGGCAAGAACCGAGAGCGCTTTTGCTTTACTCATTCGTCGTTGTAACTTTTGTAAATAGCGTTGTGCAGATTTGTTTCCGCGTAAATAAAGTGCGGCGGCCTCGGAGAACGCCCATTTTAAGTGTGCATTGCCAATTTTGTTTCCTTGAGTGCCATAGTTTTTTCCTGCCGACTCAGCCTTGCATTTTACAAGGCGTGCATAAGATGCAAATTTCTGAACTGATTCGAAACGATCGATATCCCCAATCTCATAAACGATAGTTAATGATAGAATACGGCCTATACCTGAGATGCTTTTCAATAGATACATATGAACAGGATTGTGCAGTTTGGCTTGTTGCTCAAGATACCATTCGATTTTACTGAGCTCCTTGGTATAACAATCCAGAATAGTCATATCCAAATCGATATTACGTTGTACTACGCTATCTGGGAAAGTTGATTTGAGCTGCTCACGTGCATTGATGTTTTTCAAATTGGCTCTGTTAGGCGGCAAGTTGTATTGACTTGTTGTGTTGGCGACATGTGCCTTGAGGTTGGCCCCGTGTCTGACAATTTTCATTCTTCTTCGAAGCAGATCACGAGTAGCACGCATTTGTTTGGGATAAACGTAAGCGAGTGGAAAATTACCACCACGCATAAGGCAAGCAATCTTGAAGGAGTCAATACGATCATTCTTTGCTTTACCACCATGTATGGCGTAATAAAATACTTCCGTGTATTTTACCCTTCGGGCCAGCTAAAGCTGTTCAATTTCATTCCTGATGAATTAGTCATGTACAGCGCATGGCCGAGGATAAAGTCAACCCCCAGGTCTTCACAGAAATCCGACACCCAATACCAGCAGTGCATGCACTCAACACCGACAAAAATACTACCTATGTAGGGTTCCAAAAGTTGGTATAGTTTCTCGGGATCGGCAGGTATCTCTCTGTGAACACAGGTACTTCCTTGCTGATCAACAATACAGACATAAAGACTTCTGGCATGTAAGTCGATGCCGCAGTAATATGGGTGTGTGTTATTGTAAAAGTTCATTGGGCTTTCTCCGTAGTGGTTTGGTCGCCTTCCAGTTTAGCCGATATTGCTAAGCAGGAGGAGAAGGCTCAATGAGTATCAAGGCGTTGCAGCTGACCCAAAAAGTGGCCTTTATTTTGTGCATTACGCTACGCTACATTTTTGCACAAAACAAAGGCCACTTTTTGGGTATCTGAACTTGGCGTTATGCCCTCAGCAAGATTACCTAAAGAACTGAGCTTGAATGACGATAACATATATGTTATGTTTTAGGGATGATTTGGAGCATAGAATATTACAGTCCCAGGCTTGAACAAGAGATACTGAAGCTTCCTAATGGTCTTCTTGCTCGGTATTTTCATCTAACAGATCTAATGCTTGAATTTGGGTCTAATCTTGGTATGCCTCATACGAAACCTATAGATGAGGGTTTGTTTGAGCTGCGAGTAAAAGGTAAGGAAGGGATAGCTAGAGTTTTCTATTGCACAAGAATTGGGAAGCGCATTGTCATGCTTCATGTGTTTATCAAAAAGACACAGAAAATCCCAAAGAAAGAGTTGAAGTTGGCAATTCAGCGAATGAAAGAGGTATTGAATGATGAGTCATAGTCAATTGAAAGAAAAGGCATTAAAGAACAAAGCAGTTCGAGAAGAGTATGAGGTATTGGTGCCTGAGTTTAACTTGTTACGAGAAATGCTGAAAGCGCGTAATGATGCAGGGTTAAGCCAAGCGGATGTAGCCGAACGAATGGGAACAAAACCACCAGCAATAACTAGGCTTGAGTCTTCGTTAATGAGTGGTCGTCATTCGCCATCAATTGCTACACTCAAAAAATATGCAGAGGCAGTTGGTTGTCATTTAGAAATCAAATTTGTTCATTGAGGGTCATGGCATAACAAGGCCCATTAACTCGGACAATTTACCGCGTGGCCTGGTTTGCGTATTCGCTGCGCTCAATTTTACGTAAACCAAACCACGCGATAAATTTCCGGTTATGGCGGCGTTCAGGCTGTAGAAAAATACCCGCAAGTCGCACTATTGCCGATGTGTTGAGGTAAAATAGGCATCTCATCCGCTGATTGGCTTCAATCATGTCAAATTACCTCGATGACAACTTAAATCAAAGTGTATTTTTGGATATAAATTATCTCGATGTCCTCGGTAAAAACACATTTGAGTTTTGTCTTTACGAGTTGATTACCCATACTGTTGATCTTCAATCCATTGCCTTCTGTGTTCATAGCTTTTTTGTGTCAGTGGATCTTCACCGCAAAGAAATGCACGTCTTACACAGCGGGAAGTGATGTGATAGTAGGGGGTGTCGCTATAGGCGATTAATTGGCTACGTGGATTTGTCATTGGGTTCATCCTTGAACGTTTTGTAGATGATAACGATATTAACGCTATGGAATCTGTGTGTCAAAATTAAGTGTGTGTCCTGTCAATTCTGAGTGTGTGTCCTCTTTATAAATTATCCGATGTAGGTCATTTATTCGTCTCGACCAATATCCTGATAAAGCATGTTTAAGTGATTCTGGCTTTCCTATTCCATCAAGGGTATTTTATAAATTCAGTTGAAGGCCTGTCCCCAATGCCCGACAACTGCCCAGAGGAAAGTTGAAGGATAGGTTTACAGTTTGTACTCGGGTTCTTCGCGATCAAGAATTTCACGAAGTTCGCGTAGATGCACATCGGTGTAGTGGGTTTTGTTAATAGAATGATCCCATTGCAACGCGGTTTTTTCAGCGATTTCGTCAGACACGGTTCGCAATTCCTTGCCGGTCATGAGTGCAGTAATATAGTTTGAGCAGGCGCGCTCAAAGTAATATAACTCGTCGAAAGCCTTGGCAATGGTATCCGCAACCGTTACAACACCATGATTTCCCATAATTAAAACGCGATTTCTTCCCAAAGTTGTGGTTAAACGCTCTGCTTCGTCCGCCAAACCCATACCATTAAACCTACTATCCACAGATACACGATTAAAAAAACGCATTGCGTTTTGGTCGATGGGGGGCAGTACATCCTGTTTTATTGATGCCAGTACTGTGGCATATTTTGGATGTGCATGTAGTACACAGCGTGCCTTTGGCACATTTCGATGCATCGCACTGTGAATTGCCCAGGCAGTAGGGTCAGGCGCATCAGGCTTGTCCATCGTCGAGTTATCATTGGCATCGAGTAAGAGCAATTGACTGGCTCGAATATTAGAAAAATGTCGCCCCAGCGGATTAATTAAAAACTGACTGCCATCATCAGATACGGCATAGCTAAAATGGTTGGCAACGGATTCATGCATATCGAGGCGTGCGGTCATACGGAAAACTGCCGCGAGGTTGATTCTGTCTTCGTAGTGCGGATCAGAATCGGGGGAGAATTTTCGAGTTTCAGCAATTGATGCAGGCATGACAAACTCCGGTTATTTAAACTAAAGTTGATTAAACCGTGAATTTATTGTTCAGGCAATTTATTTAAGAGATCAGGAACCGTCGAACCAGAAGGTTACGCCCCCTAATGAATCGGCAAATAAAAATCTGTTGTAGCTGATGTTAAATTCACTTTCAAATTGAAATATCAGTAATATTTTCCACATAGTGATCAATTTCAGATAGAGCGCGTGCTTTTTGGCTCTCTGAGATAAATGCTGCTGTAAAACTGTTTTTTGCCAGTTGTGTAAGTGCTTCATGGTCATGGCGCAACAGCTCACTCACGGCCTCATAGTTTTCATTGATATAGCCACCAAAATAGGCAGGGTCATCTGAATTGATAGTTGTCTGAATTCCCGCTTTTATCAGCTCGGGCAGTGGATGATTTTTCATGTCATCCACTACACATAGTCGCGTATTGGATAGTGGACATAGGGTTAGTGGGATTTGTGTCTCGGCCAGACGTTGCAATAAAGCGGTATCTTGTAGCGCGGTATTACCGTGATCAATGCGCTCGACATGTAATAAATCTAATGCCTCAATGATGTACTCAGGCGGACCTTCTTCTCCTGCATGGGCAACAAGGTGAAACCCTTCTTCACGGGCCTTGGCGAAAACATCGTTAAATTTTGAAGGTGGATTGCTCTTTTCAGATGAGTCCAGACCAACACCAATAATTTTTTCTTTATGTAAAAGAGCTGTCTCTAATGTATCGAACGCATCTTTTTCATCCAGGTGGCGCAAGAAGCACATGATGATGCCAAAACTGATACCAAATTGAGTTTGTCCCTGTAATAGTGCTGAATATATTCCATTTAGTGCGGTTTCGAATGCTACGCCGCGAGCGGTGTGCCCCTGTGGATCGAAAAATATCTCTACATGACGAACCGACTGAGTGGCAACACGGCTTAGGTAGGCCAGGGTTAGATCATAAAAATCCTGTTCATTTAGCAAGACACTCATGCCCTGATAATACAGATCAAGAAAATCCTGTAAATTAGAAAAATTGTAAGCAGCCTTTAATTCTTCAACACAGTGGTAGGCCAGGGTGACATGATTTCTCGCTGCAAGTTTGAACATCAACTCAGGCTCAAGAGTTCCTTCTATGTGCAAATGCAATTCGGCTTTCGGTAATCCCTGGATAAAAGATTTCATAGTGGCCCTGATTATCGTGAGCAAATAATTGTATTGTATTCCAGACGCTTTGCAGTGTCAGCATAGTTAGCAACTATTGATCTTTGTTCAAAGATGTTTTTGTAAATGCCTGCATATGAAATTGCGCATGTTGGGGAGTATAGGCATACTCCTGCCCAACCGGGCAGGCATGGCGGGCAAGGCAGCCAATCTGCAGGCAGGTTGACTTCGGGTTTTCCCCGAGAAAAGTTAAACAGGCACCCACTTTGTAACTGTTGCCGGTAAACGCACCAACCGGACAAGCTGATAAACAAGGTTTGTGCTGACAATTATCGCAGGGGTGTTGCTTAAGTTTTGCCTTTTTTGTGCGTACTGGAACGGGTAATAGCAGTGCAAAGCGGTAGGCGTGCCAGAGACCTGCTTTTGGATGGATATTTAACCCCGTAGGTGAAGGTTTTAAGTTTTCCGCCCTCTGTGTCCAGCGCAGAAAAGGTAAATACGGTGGACCGTCAAAAGGGTAAAGTGCTACTCCATTGAATTTTTTTGCAATTGCGCCGCCAATACGCCGACTCCATCGGTCCAGCGGGTTTTTCTCACCGCCCTTGTATTCTTGTGACTCATTAAATACCCGCCACATTTCAGATCCAACATTGCCAATTAGTATCACGCAGGCACTACTGTTATTCAATGAAGGCAGTTGGTCTTGTGCACTGGGTTTAAATGTTCCGTGAATACTGAGACCGTAAGATGAAAGTAGTTTACTCAGATCAGGGAATATGTCAGTCATTGATCAATAGTATGAATCTGCTTTAAAATTGAGGTTATGAAGATGCCTGATTTCATGCTTACAACGTATACGGGATACTCGTTAGCATGGTTGAGTACATTTGATAAAATAAATCAAGAGAGTATCGCAGGATACCAACAGTGTAAGCATACACCGAATCGTCAGACACATTTTTTTAACCAACGCTATGAGAATACAATGATTAAGGCTGATCGCATAGCCCTGTTACCGTGTTTGCTTTCTACAGCGCGTGATATTGCTGCAACCTTGCTTATAACGGAACCAGAACATCTTAAATGCGGACTCTGGTTTAATGCTATGGAGCCAGGTGCTGTTACCACTAAACATAGTCACGATAATGACGATGAAATACTTTCCTGTGTGTATTACGTCGATGTGTCACGATACTCAGGGGAATTGATTTTGTCAATCAATGGAAGTGATATTGTTATTCGATCACAATCCGGAATGTTTGTTTTCTTTTCACCGGCACTTGTACATGAGGTGACTAAAAATATCAGTGATGGCTTGCGCTTGTCAGTGGCAATGAATTTTGCTTATAAGGATACTGAAGGAATGGCTGATACTTAAATCATTTATCAGATCTATACTCAAGTTGGCTTAAAGAGGATTTAATGGTTTTCAGCTGGACTTTTCCTAAAAGGACTCTTAATCTGCTTATACATTTTGTATGAAACACTAGAGAGGGTAGATCAATGAAAAGTACTAATCTGCTAGTCGTCTGCACATTTTTTCTATTGACAAACGTTGTCTCAGCGCAAGACCCTCGTGAATTACACCTCAGTTTACTGGATGCTGCGAGAGAGGGTGATGTTGCGAAAGCACGAGCTTTGCTTGATAAAGGCGCTTCAATTACGACCCGGAATCGTTTTGGAAATTCAGCACTTATCTATGCCGCACGCGAGGGACATCTTCAACTAGCGAAGCTTTTGATTGAGAAAGGGTCTGTTGTCACACTCTCGAATGTTAATAAACGCACTGCATTGATCGGTGCAGCAAAAAATGGGCAGATGGAGTTGGTCAAACTGTTACTGGAAAATGGTGCCGATGTGAACCATGTTGACTTGAAAAATATTTCAGCGTTAACAGAGGCGACATTTAACGGACATAATGAAGTTGTAAAAATTCTGTTGGATTCAGGTGCATTGATAGATTTTGTCGATAATACAGGTAAGACATCTGTATTGTATGCAGCAGCAAAAGGTCAGGCCGGTATCCTGTCAATGTTGTTGGAGAAAGACAAAAAAGATGTAATTAACCGGGCCTACGGGCATAAGCTAACGGCGTTAATGTGGTCTGCCGGTTATGGTCATATGCAAACGACTGAGTTGCTGTTACAAAAAGGAGCCAATCCTGATCTACAGGATGATAGAGGACGCACAGCGTTGATGATGGCCGTGACAGGTGGGCATGGGCCTGTGATTAAGTCGTTATTGGCTAATAATGCGGATTATTCTATTCTGGATCAAGAAGGAAAAAGTGCTAAAGATCTGGCTAAAGAGAAGGGCGATCCGACGGTCTCAAGCTTGTTACCGTGATGATGGTATTAAAGCCTGATCAGTGTAAATCGTTTTGTACTTTTGTACTTTTGTACTTTTGTACAGAATAGTCGAAAACCAAGAATAAGATAACTATCAGACATATCGGATCTCGCAAGCCTACTCATTTTTAAATCCGGCCAGATAATCAGCCATTCCTTTGATAGTTTCATCTGAAAAAGATGTGAAAATTGCACTCACTGAAGGATCATTATTGCGTGATTTGGTTTTATAGTCGGCCATGGTTTTTTCCAAATATTCGGTTGTTTGTCCGGATAGTCTGGGAACCCGACTATTTCCGTTAAAACCGCCCAGATGGCAGGCAACACACTGGCCTGAGACTATACCGCTTTTGCCTGCTGCGATTTGACTATCTGCGGTTTTAAAATTAGTCTCCGGCCATAACTGTTGGGAGAAATATTTGCCGAGAAGCTTCAATTGAGGCTTTTCAAAAGCAGAGGCTATCGGACTCATAATCGGGTTATCACGTAAACCTGATTTGAAATCTTTTAATTGCACATATAGATAGTATGATTCCTGGCCAGCCAATATGGGGGTTAACGGTTGCTCCGCTATTCCAGTACCGTTTTCACCGTGGCAGACAAAGCAGGTTTTGAGTTGATCACGGATTTCTGCGAAAGCGTCTTCGTCAGAGATTGCCAATGTGCAAAACAGTGAGAGCATCATAAGTGCTGCTACAAGTGTTAAGTGCTTTTTTTTCATTTGTGGTTTCTTAATTTGAGAATACCTGATTTGCCAGCCTGATTAAGTTTATTCAATCAAGCCAAAGCAAGAGTGCTGATTTTAACAAAAAACGGCCGCTAGAAACGGCCGTTTTTATTTTCATCTGCCCTGATTACTTTTCCAGTTTATAGGCAATAATTTCATTACCCCGGGTAAAGTCCAACTGGGCATTACCGCCTGCGGCAACAACAATGTATTGATCGCCTGCTACATTATAGGATGACGGTGGTGCATTAACGCCTGCAGGGGCTTTATCCTGCCACATTAACTCGCCTGTCGTTGAGTTATAAGCTTTAAACAGGCCATTTCCTTCACCTGTAAACACAAGGCCGCCACCCGTTGCCAGAATCCCGCCGATCATGGGTTGCTGAGTTTTAACCTTCCAGGCGATTTTACCCGTATTATAGTTTATCGCCGTGACATTTCCCCACTGCTGTTCAGTCGGTATAACTTTAAATGCACCGCCGAGCCATAACTTACCATCAGGGTAAGGTGTTTCCTCCACATGGTAAGTCATCGGCTGATGAAGATTGATTGCGTATGTCAGGTTTTGGTCAGGATCAATCGCCATCGGCGACCATTCTACCCCACCATTTGCGCCGGGTAACATGCGTGCGCCCTCTTTAGTGGGCAATACCCATCGCATTTCCTGTGAGACCATAGGCTCTGAAAAACGGATCAGACTGCAATCACTGGCGCGGTGAACATATACATAACCTGTTTTACCACCGTGAAGTACACCTTTTACCGTGTTACCGCTATTGTCTTCAACCGCTGTAAGAATGGGAGGGCTTACTGCGTCCAGATCCCAGACATCATGAGCGATGTATTGTAAATGGCAGACATAATTACCTGTATTCAAATCCACCGAGACCAGAGAGTTCGTAAACAAGTTATCTCCCGGACGGATAGCGCCATAGAGATCGGGAGAGGGGTTACCCACGACGAAGTAAACACGATCATTATCACGATCAATCGCCATGTTTTGCCAAACACCACCACCCAGGGTCTCGTAGGGGTCACCGTGCTTGGTATAGTTGGCTTTTTCGGTTGTTATATCTCTGAGCATATGCACGCCGGTGGCATCCGTTGTTGCCCAGACACCACTTGAATCTTCAGGGACGGTGTTAAATGTCCACAATAGATTGCCTGTTTCTGCATCATAAGCTTTTACAAACCCACGGATTCCATATTCACCGCCGTTGGTGCCGATCAATATTTTACCGCCAACCGCAGTTGGTGCCATAGTTTCACTATAACCCTTTTCCGGGTCAGCGATTTGTTGCTCCCAAACCATTTCACCAGTCTTGGCATCCAGCGCGACCAGCTTGGCATCCAGCGTACCCATATATAATTTATCGCCATAAGCAGCAACACCGCGGTTATTGGGGCCGCAGCAATAAGTGGTTATATCACCCATCGCATGTTTGTAGTGCCACATCTGTTTTCCTGTAGCTGCATTCAGTGCATAAACATGGTTGAATGATGTTGTAACATACATCACACCATTGATCACAATCGGAGAGGTTTCCATCGATTCTTTGATTTCAGTTTGAAAGACCCAGGAGCGCTTCAGCTTGTGAATATTCTCGCGATTGATTTGTTGTGCCGGATAGAAACGGGTTTGCTCGTAATTGCCATTGGTATGCAGGAAATTATTGGCATCACCTGCAGCTTTGTCGAGCAGGTCCTGAGTAACAGTTTGCATATCGCCATATAGCGTGCTGCTTGTCACTTCCTCTCCAGCAGCGGTTATACCGACATAATTGACTAGGAAAATACCAATAATAGCCTGCGCCATCAGCGGTATTCGTTTTGATGATTTGAGTTTCATGTTGCCTCCTGTGATTATTTTTTCATTAAGGAGCCTCATTATTATTTAGAGGGGTTGCAACGTCTTATCGTCGCTTATTCATCCTTTTATTGTTGAGCTGAAGAGAACAAAAAATTGGATTTTTAATTTTCCTCCTTGGATGTTTTATAAAAAATTATCCAGAATATCTTGGAGTTAGGTTGGGATATCAATTTGCACTTACATTCATACAGGAGTTTCGTGACATGTCAACCTGTTTTCTATGCTTTTCTCAAAAGTCAATGTTTTTTTATAAAGATTGTGTAGCGTCAAAAACTAAGAGGGTTGATTTAACAACTTATCCAGATGACCGGCAAAAGCCTTGCGGTCGTTCTGGTTTAGCGCCGGTGGGCCACCTGTATCAACACCGCTTGCTCTCAACGTATCCATAAAATCCCTCATATTCAAACGTCCCTTAATGTTCTCGATTGTATAAAGCTCACCACGAGGGCTTAGTGCGATTCCATTTTTTTCAATGACCTCAGCGGCTAAAGGAATATCGCTGGTTATCACAAGATCTCCCGCATTAAGGCGCTCAACGATGGCATTGTCCGCTACATCAAATCCTTGAGTTACTTGAAGAAAATTGATATCCGGTGAACGCGGAATCGGTAGATGATGATTAGCCACCAGGGTTAGTTTTACACCCGTACGTCTCGATGCTCTGAACAGAATATCTTTGATAACTGCGGGGCAGGCATCTGCATCAACCCAAATTTTCATTGCTTAGCCTTCTATCCGGTTAATTTCGGATCTGATTAGGACTACTAAAAGACAGGGATATCACTCAAGTTTTCGCTAATTTTCCGCTAAACAGAACAGTTCGTCTGAAAAGGGTAAGGATATTGCCTAACCCCGATGGCAACGTAAATCTTGTCAGCAAAAACTCACGAGCATGTGTTTTGCATACAAGTATTTGATTCTTTATCTATCGTGAATTTGAACTCAAATGAGCCACTTACATTTGTTGCTAAAGATGCAAAACATGAAATGCCCATTGCGACTGATAAGAAATTGAATGCTGGCATAAAAATCATACCATGAAAGCGACAGTTTACAGGGACAGATCGACTGTCAATGGAGTGTCCCATGAAGATAAAGTCTTATACGATCTGTTTATTATTATTTGTTGCCGGTTCATTTGTTTTTTTAAATAGCCATGCTGTTGCATCAACAGATAAAACGGTAAATGTAGTTGCTGAAACGGGCGCCGTCCCCAGCGCCGTCCCTGAAAAAATGTCTGTCAAAGAGAAAAAAGAACGCTTTCGCAAGTTGCTGTTACCACCAATACAAAAAGTATATAAAGAACTCCAGGGTCTCTACGAAGTGGTTAAATCCAATATTAAAGCGGGTGATCGTAGCGGATTAGATAAATTAAAAGCTGTCTACGGTGTTAAAACTGATACGGAATTGCTTTTGGCACTGAAACCTCATCCGGTCAGCGTTGCTTTGGCTCAAGCCGCGATGGAAAGTGCATGGGCGACATCAAGATTTGTCAGGGAGGCTAATAATGCCTTTGGCATCTGGTCCAGCAACAATTCAGAACCTCGTATCGCTGCCTTGGAGAAACGCGGAAACAGGAAGATCTGGTTAAGAAAATACAACACACTTGAGGATTCTGTACGTGACAGTTACCGATTGCTCGCGAAAAGCAAACACTACCGTGCCTTCAGACAGCGACGTATACAAACAAATAACCCTTACGAGTTGGTCAAAGAGCTAAATAATTATTCCGAGATCGGGCATAAGTACGGAAAACAACTTGCCAGTATTATCCGATACAATAATTTTTTACAGCATGACCAGATTTAGACCATATTCTTACGTAATTCACGCTCCAGCGAATGGATATGTGCCTTCACCTGGGTTAGAAAAGGGTTCAATTCCAGCGCCTTTTTAAAATGTGTCATGGCGGCCACATGGTCACCCGTTTTTAGATCAATTAAACCTTGCCCCGCGAGGGCACCAAAATGTCTGGGTTCCAATGCGAGTGTACGATCAACGTCCTTAGTGCTGCTTTCAAATCTGCCCATCAGATAATACACTGTGGCTCGTTTGTTCCAACCTTCCGCAAAGTCGGGTGCAATTTCGGTCACTTCGGTAAATATCTGTAAGGCTTTTTCCAGTCTCGATTCTGCAAGAAATAATATACCCGTCTGTAACAGGCTAACCACTTCTTCATCATTGGAATCCAGCCATCTGTGCCAGATCTGGCGGGTTATTTCACTACCCTCATAGCTACTTTGTGTGTTATTCAATAACTCGAACAGGGTGTTGAGTTGCTCATCATTTTGATCTGCATTTGCGAATGGAAAGAGCAGCATGAGACTGATGAACAGGCCGATCAGTTTGATTTTCATGGTAGGTCTCCTGCAACTACCTGATACATGAAACCCGTATTCAACGGATTTCGCGGATGCCTTTTGATTATTGGAAAAAATATCAAAACAGAAAACAATCATTTAATCAATATATAAACAATGCCTTGGATCATTATCTAATGTGGTGTAACGTTCAAAGCACTCATTCAGAGTCAGCCACAATCGCCTCCGCTACGTTCCTGTCCTCGTCAATAATTCAACTATTCACTTCGAACAGCGCCTAGTGGCTAAGCGCTTTCTGACTCGCTGTATCTGTCAATATAATGTAGACGGGGTACTAGTACCATGAACTGGAAGCCGAGTGTTATTTGCGTGATGGTCTTAAATCTTGGGTGAATTTGTTTTTTCTATGCTTGCGAGTTCACCGCTATTCAGCCAACTGGCTAAGTTGTTGATGTTCACTTGAAAAAAACAACAAATATGGCGCAATGGTTGTAAGTTTGATTTTATCAATTGTCTATGAGCACAATTTTCCTGCTAGTATGCTCTGAGGTTATATAAGAATAACGGGGAAGTGGATTTTCCGAAGAAGATTGTTTTGATTATACTAAAAAAGAAATCGAGGTTGATAGGGCGCGGGTACTGGCACTCACACAGTCTCTGAGGAGGTTTCTGTTGCAAACTAATACAAAGGCATTTGCTCCCGCTCGTGTGCAGTCTGACAATGACAAGCTTCAAACACGTAAGCAGCTAGGTTCGATTCTCATTGTCGATGATGAGCCGGGTATGTGCAATTTTCTTCAACGCGCATTGGGAAAGAAATACTCACTGCTTGAAGTGGCCGATGATGTTGAAACTGCCGAAGCGCTTCGGCAGCGCTGCCATTTTGATCTGATCATTACCGATATCCGATTACCGGGTCAGTCGGGCGTTGATTGGGTGCAGGAAATGCGTGATCAAGGCATAGGCACGCCGGTTATATTTATGACGGCTTACGCGGATGTAAATACCGCTATTGCAGCCCTGAGGGCCGGCGCGGTTGATTTTATTCTAAAACCCTTTCGTACTGATCAGATGCTCAGTGCAGTAGAGCGCTGCTTGGAACAAAAGAAAATTCAAAGGGAGAATTTTATACTGCGCAGGCAGATGGATAAGCTTTTTACCATTGACGGTATGATTGGCGAAAGCCAAAGTATGAAAAATGTCTGTGCCGTTATCCGTCGAGTGGCACCTTTACCCTCAACTGTGTTAATAGCGGGTGAGTCAGGTACAGGCAAGGAACTAGCGGCCAGGGCACTACACCAGTGGAGTGGAAGATCAGGCAGCTTTGTACCCGTAAACTGTGGTGCCGTGTCACAGGAGTTGTTGGAAAGTGAGTTGTTCGGTCATATAAAAGGTGCTTTTACCGGCGCCCATCAAGCTCGAGAGGGTTTATTTGGATATGCCAACTCAGGAACTTTGTTTCTGGACGAAATTGGTGAAATGCCAGTCGATATGCAGGCAAAACTTTTGCGCGTCCTGGAAGAGCGGACGATTCGGCCGGTGGGTGCCAATCGGGAAATTCCAGTTGATGTGCGTATCATAGCCGCCAGTAACCGTAATCTGGAAAAAGACGTGAGCAGTGGTCGATTTCGAATGGACCTCTTCTATCGTCTGAACGTATTACGAATTGAACTGCCCTCTTTACGTGAACGGATGGAGGACATTGAAGCGCTGGCGATTTATTTTATGCAGATGCTGTCTTCTGATCTGGGCCTGATTGCGCCTGAAATTGAAGCGCAGGATATTGAGAGTTTTCGTAAATACAGCTGGCCGGGTAATGTGAGGGAATTTAAAAACCTGATTGAGCGTTCTTTATTGCTAGGTCGATCTCTACGGGAATGTATGAGTTCCATGGCAGACGCTACGCCCGAAGATAATAAAAAACATCCTCAACAACTATTGGCACTGACCTTAGAGGATTTGGAGAAGCACCATATTCTTGCCGTGTTAGAGCAGGTGGATGGAAATCAGTCGGCAGCAGCGCGGCGCTTGGGCGTATCACGTAAAACGCTGGGCCGTAAACTACACCTTTGGCAGGAAAATGCCTTGGCAGACTGATTTTCAAACATCTGGGTGAATGAAAATACAGGGATAAAGAAGGTTGAATTTGAACTGATTTTTTCGATATTTTGAGGAGAATAGTGAGTTATTTAACGAAAAATAGCGGAGAAATTCATCAAGTAATGCCTTTTCGTAGTATAAAATTATACAATAAAGGCAGCTGGATTTTCGCAAATGCTATTTAAGCTGATTCCAGGGGTACGCACGAATCTGCGTAATAAGCTGCTTGCTCTGGGTTTGTTCCCTATTGTATTAATGATGCCAATCAGTTTGGCCCTGGCAATCTACTGGGGCAGTAATTTTAGCTATGATCAGCTCTTCCTCAAAGTTAATACAGATCTGTCAGTTTCCCACGATGCATTTATCCGAAGTCAGCAGGATTATTTGGATACCATTACCCGACTTGGCGACTCCTATACATTCAGATCCATGCTGGAGTCAGAAAATGTGTCAGGATTGTCTTCTGTTGTGCAGGCAATAAAAAAACAAGCTGGCTTTTCCTATCTTCATATCACAGATTCACAAGGTAACTGGTTATTTGAGAACACGGCTGCAGGTTTAGGTCTGTCCTGGCAAAGTGATATGTCGCGTATGGCTCAGCGGGGTGAGACGGTTGCTGGTGTAGAGTTGTTTCCAGCTGAAGCGTTGGCAACGGAAGGATTGCTGTCGAGAGTATTACTTCCACTGGTGCCCACACCTCGTGCTGTACCAACCGATCGAACGGTGGAGAATCGAGGGATGATGATACGGGTTCTCTATCCAATTCAGAATGAACGGCACCAAATACTTGCTATTTTGGACGGAGGTGTTTTGCTCAATGGGAATTTCCAGTTTGTAGATGCTATTCGGGATTTGGTTTACGGCGAAGGAAGCCTGCCCGAAAATAGTATTGGTACGGTTACTGTATTTTTGGAAGATGTAAGAATCAGCACCAATGTCCCGCTAAAAGAAGGTGAACGAGCACTGGGAACACGGGTATCCCGGGAGGTTCGGGATGATGTATTTGGCCGTGGTAATATCTGGATTGATCTCGCCTTTGTTGTAAACGATTGGTATATATCCGCCTATGAGCCAATTTATAACTTTTATGGTGAGCGGGTCGGTATGCTCTACGCGGGCTTTCTTGAGAAGCCTTTCCGGGTCAGGTTGTGGCAGGCTCTGATTGGTTTGATTGTACTGTTTCTGGTATTAACAGCATTGTCCATGTTTATTGCCGTGCGTGGAGCGCGCAATATTTTTCGCCCCGTTGCAGAGATGAGCCGGGTTGTACGGGTAACGCGCTCGGGTAATCTGGACTCACGTATTGGCATAGTGGATGTCGAAGATGAACTTGGGGAGTTGGCGATTGAGTTTGATGCCATGCTGGATAAACTTCAAGCGCGCAATCAACAAATACAGCTGGCAGCGGATCAGCTCGAATCAAAAGTAACGGAACGCACAGAAGAACTTAGTACCCGAAACCGTGAGCTGCAACGCACGATTAATCTGTTGCGTGAAACCCGTCAACAACTGGTAGTGGCCGAAAAGCTTGCTGCATTGGGAGAGTTGACAGCAGGGGTGGCACATGAAATAAATAATCCGCTGGCGGTGATGCTGGGGAATATGGATTTACTGCGTACTGAGTTGGGTTCAGTTGCGATGCCAGTGGACCATGAGATTGATCTGATTATTGAGCAAATTTATCGCATCCAGGAAATAGTTAATAATCTATTGCTTTATTCCCGGCCTAGTGAATATTCTGGTTTTACCCAGGAAGTGGACGTTAATCACGTATTGGATGCGACATTGGGGCTGGTTCGGCACATGATTGATGATAACAAAACGCAAATACATTTATCATTTGAGGCCAGTCACTGGATTTTGATCAATCAGCAGGAACTACAGCAGGTTCTGGTGAACCTGCTTATCAACGCTGTACATGCATTGCCAGAAACAGGCGGGAATATTTTCCTGCAAACGCGGGATTGGTTGGATCGCGGTGTTGTGATTGAAGTGCGCGATGATGGGGTTGGAATACATAAAGAGGACATCAGTAAGGTTTTCAATGCATTCTATAGCACAAAGGAAATTGGTAAGGGGACGGGTATAGGATTATCAATCAGTTATAGTTTGGTTAAACGCTACGGGGGTAATATAACGGTGGACTCAAAACGGGATGAAGGTACATCGTTTAAAGTGTGGTTATTGACCGAACCGGAATTTGTTGATGATGAGCAAGCACTGGTGGATCAATTGAAATTGTTGGAGGAGGCAAGTTGAATGTCAATATATAAAACGAAGAAACCGTATAAAAACAGACGCAATTTCATAAAATTTTGTAGTAAAGCGGCCTCAATAGGTAGTCTTTTACCGCTGTTGGCATCAGCCCGGGATGATAATACTTATCAGGCATTTGAATCAGTAACATTGCTGGACGAAGACGGAATAGCAATTGATCCTGCTTCTATGCAGGTAGGTGTGGAAAAAATATTCTATTACCCCTTGGTTTCCACACCTTGTTTTTTGATTCGTCTGGATCAGGCAGTGCGTGGTCAGGTTAAATTAAGCACAGCAGTTGGGAAAAACTATCTTTGGCAGGGGGGCGTAGGGCCAGAGCAAACAGTTGTGGCTTACTCAGCTATTTGTGCACATAAAATGTCGCATCCGTCTCCGGTTGTTAGTTTTATCGGCTATCGCAAAGATCGACCCGCCGTTTTACAATCCTCTAATGAAAAAGATCCGGTGGCGGGGGTTATTCAATGCTGCTCTGAGCACAGTGTTTACGACCCGGCCCAAGGTGCTAAAGTACTCTCGGGTCCGGCACCCCAGCCGCTGGCTGCTATCGATCTGGAATACCGGGACAATAAACTTGTTGCAAAAGGTGTTTATGGAGGGCAGATGTTTTTTGCCTTTATAGAAAAATTCGGTAGTCGTATGGAGCTTGAACTTGAACGCAGTGATGTTGCAAAGAGAGTTGATGGTAGCACGGTTGCGGTTGATAGTGATAAATTCAGTAAGCAGCATATTCGATGTGGCTAGTTTAAAATTTCCAACTCTTCTCAATAAATGTAGCTTCAGTAACAATTTCCGTTGTTTCATATATAGAGTAATTGTGTGAATATTTGCATTTTTCTCTGATCGAAATTCAGCAACTGTCTTAAGAGAGAGGCGTATTAGTTTTTATTTATCTTCGATGCAAGCTTTCTCTATAGAGATTGTCGCTATTATAAAAAAGGGCCGGCAAAGCCGACCCTGATTACTTCTGAGCATAAGTCAAACTGCAAATTGAGCAGTTGTATTATTGCAGTGGTCAGTGATTACTGAGCGGCCTCGACAGCAGGGGCTTGAGGTGCAACGGTTGCTGCCGGAGCAGGGGCAACAGGAGCAGTTACGGCAGGTGCATAACCCTGGTAGCCGTAAGGTGCGCCGTAGTAGCTGGGAGCAACAGCGCCATTGTAACCGTTATAGCCGTTATAAGCATTGTAGCCAGAACCGTTTCCAGCACCCGAGAGGTTGCTGGCCCCATTGCCACTCATGTTAAAAGAGAAGCCACCGTCAAAGGCGCCATTTGCAGAACCGTTGCCGTTGCCAGCGGTGTAGCCGTTAGCATTTGCAGAATTGGAGTTGTTGCCTTGGCCATAGCCATTTCCCGCACCTTGTAGATTGCTTGATCCGTTGCCGCGTCCGCTCATGTTAAAAGAGAAGCCACCGTCCATTGCGCCGTTGCCGGCACCATTACCGTTGCCCCAGTTGTTGCTGTTGCCAAAGCCAGGAAAGTTCCATCCGGCAGAAGCGGTGCCTGCAGCCAGAAGAAGAGTAGTGCCTACTAGAGTATTAAGAAGTTTCATTGTTTGGTTCCTCGCAGTTTTGCTTAAAGTTAAAAGTGGTTGGGTGATGATGTTATCGTCCTTCAGCCCATGGACATTAGAATATAAGCAAATACTAATTAATGAAATATCACCAAAGGATAGGATGCAGAGAGTCAAATATTTTAAGTGTTTGATTTAAAAAATAAAAATAATTGATGTGAAAATAATAAAAAATTAAAAGTAAATTTTTAATAAGAAGAAGCTGAAATCTTACTAGATTGAGCTGATTTTTTACTTTACACGTATTTATTCTACACGGGGCGCAACAAGTGCCGTCGTGGTATGCACAAATCCACTAATTTGTAGGTCACAAACAGTCGGTGGCCACATTCGTATCCTATTCTCGATAGTGGCCTATTGAAACCAACGATTCGCTTGAGTATCAAAGACGGGTGTTCAGCTTTTGCAGGTATCTACGATCTGGTTCTGTTGCTGGCAACATCCTATCCGTTATGGGCAATTGCGGAATCTTTGCTGTGGGTAACGTCTTTTTACTTTGACTATCAACAGCCACATGCGCCTTCATCCCCAAATACCATTGATTGCCCTGATGCATTTCAGGATCGAGTATTCCGGGTTTGTTCTTCGTCGAGCTGGGCGGCTAAATGATCGTTGCATCAATGAGTGTACCCTGTTTGGGTAATCATCTGGCATCGACAAAATAGTGTAGTGTTTCATACAAAGTACACAAATAGAAAATCAGTAAAAATACGAGTGCAAGGTGCAGTCCGCAGGGAATGGTTGGTCCTTTTCAAGCAAATGTCGGAAATTGATATCCATACGGGTTAAAAATCGTCCTTTGCGTGTTGTCCGATGTTTCTGGTTATGCTCACAATCATTAAGTTTTCATGAATTGTGCCGTATTTGCATTATATCTGTTATGAATTTAATCGAAAATTTCATGGGTTTTGTGGGCATTCTAATTGACGAATTATATCTTTAGTTAAAGGGCTGTATAGCTTGTCCAAATTAACACTTTGGTTAGACCTATAGAAGGTGTAGTTGTTTAGGAAAAGTCGTTTGATCGATCTTGATAGCTGGATTATATGTTTATTAAAATAGAGAAGATCAAAGATAAATCGTTCAGAATTAGCGTGGCCTATTATTATTAGGTGAGACGTATTTATACGTTATAACAAATAAATCTATTTTACGGTAAAACCCTTCTCTGCAGCTGCTAAAGTGGCTAATAGTGCCTTGAGTTACAGAATCAAATTAGATTACGTTGATATTTTTTTGGGGAAGCATGCTGCGAGGTTTTAGGTTAAAATGTGTAAGTTAGTGTGTCATCTAATGCTTTAATAATACAACTGGGTGTATTTAAAACAAGGAAGGTGAAAACAGTAGCAAAAAATAAACCTAAATTTCCTTAAAGTAATAAAAATTATTTCGTTTAACTGCGATGTTGACATTGACTTACGAAGACGTTATTGTGGCTGCGCTTTGATTGGGACTGACGACGGAATACGGATGTTCTTTAAATCTTAAATCTTAAATATAGTGATGCTAGATTCAAGATGAATAATGGATGAACCCCACTTTATAGTTGAGTAATAAATTTAGTCCAAACGAATGGATTCAAATTTTTATAATTAGTTATGCGTCTCAAATAGGCAAATAGGAAGGAAAATTTAAAGGAGTATTCATGTCTTTGAAGAAAACACCATCCACAAGTATATCCACTAACTATTCCAATTTTCTGGATATACTAAAAGAAGATATTGCAAACAAGCCTGATAGTGAAATATTTACCTTCTTAGAAAATGATGGTCGTTCAACTGATGTCGTGAGTTACAAGCAGTTAGAGCAATTAGTCTCGAAAATAGCATCGGCTTTGAGCAAGATTAAGCACAATGACGACAAGCAGGATAAGGCTATTATTCTGCTTCCAACAGGGAAGCACTTTGTAGCCTCTTTCTATGCGTGTATGGCGGGCGGCATTATTGCGGTCCCATCGTTCCCACCCAAAAATAAATTGCAACTTGAGCGTTTGCAATATGCACTGAAAGATTTGAAAGATCCGATCATTATCTCGGATCAAAGTTTGCAACATACTTTATTGCCTAAATTAACTAAAGAAGTAGCGCATTTGAGATGGGTGGCGATAGAGGAATGCATGTCTGAAAATACCTCATCCTTGCAGAATTTCTCGGCAAAACCTTCGGATATTGCAATGCTGCAATACAGTTCAGGGACAACTGGAAAGCCTAAGGGCATTATAATAACAAACAGAAACCTAATTCAAAATTCAGCATTAATTAAAGAAAGCTTTGATAGTAGAGAAAATGAAACCAGAGCTGTAATATGGCTTCCGCCTCAGCATGATATGGGTTTGATGGGAATAGTATTACAAGGCGTATATACGAGCTATCCAACTTTTGTTATGCCAACGGATATGTTTTTGAGGAGCCAGTTTCGTTGGCTGGAATGGGTCACTGAATATAAGGCAACGGCGACGGGAGGTCCCAATATCGCCTTTGAATTGTGTAGCAGGAACATCAGTAATAAGCAGCTGGAAAAGCTTGATTTGAGTTCTGTAAAAGTTGCCTTTTGCGGAGCAGAACCTGTTAACTATCAAACGATGGTAGAATTTAACAAAAAATTCTCGGTATGTGGGTTCAAGCCTGAAGCAATTTTGCCTTGCTACGGCATGGCAGAAGCTACATTGATGATAAGCGGTTGCGCGTTTGACAAACCATTTAAGTCTTTGACCGTTAATTCAAAGATGTATAGTAAAAATATTATTAAGCAAGAAGAGAGTACGAGTAACAAAACGCATACACTCGTAAGTTGCGGCCAGGTTCATCCTTCAATGAACTTAAAAATTGTAGATCCAAACCTTCAGCTTCCCATAAGCGAGGGTGAGGTTGGTGAAATCTGGATCAGTGGTAGTAGCGTAAGCATGGGCTACTGGAATGATCCTGAAAAAACAAGTCAACTTTTTAATCGCAAATTATTCCAGTATGAAGGTGATTTTCATCGTACGGGTGATTTGGGATTCATTTTGGATAATGAGATATATATTACAGGGCGTATCAAAGAGATAATTATTTTGAGGGGAGCAAATTATTATCCTCAAGATATTGAGCATGAGGTTTCGGTTGTTTGCCCGGAATTTAAGAATTGCAGATCAATTGCTTTCTCGATAGAAGAGAATCGTCAGGAAATTCTCGTCTTAGCAATTGAGGTGCCGCGTACGCTACCTGATTTTAAGGCCACAATCCGAAAAGTGAATGGCCGTTTAATTGATATGTTTGGTATTAAGGCGACTAAGTTTGTTTTTATTCCGAGAAAAACTATAAGATTGACTTCGTCTGGAAAACTACAAAGAGCTGACATAAAGAGCGCATATCAAAATAATACATTGAAATATTATTTTGATATGGATGAAGAATCATCCTCTAACAATAAGAAAAATACAAACGAAATTAATTTGGACACCCAGAATCTGGAATCTATCGTGAACTGGATAATGAGTGAGGCTTCCAAGATAACAGACGTGGATTTCTCGGATATCAAACGGGATGAACCGCTATCCAGTATAGGGCTGGATTCTGTTGCTGCGATGGAAATCCTGTTTAATCTTGAATCTAAAGTTAATGTAAGCATACCTATCGAGTCGTTATACACTAGTAATACTCCATTACTCCTCGCATCAGATATCTATAAACAACTGAATAAAAAATCAAATATTAAGCAAATGGCCTCATTATGCTAAACACTACACAAGACGTTATATCCAATCAAATTTGTCAGTTTATATCTGAGAATTATTTGAAAGAAGGTGGCGAAATCGATGCCCATACGCCTATTATCGATTTAAACATTATTGATTCAGCCTCATTATTTGATGTGGTAGATTTCATACTCAGTGAGTTTGAAATCAGGATACCTTTTGATGAAATACATCCAGAAAATTTTAAAACAATAGCGATATTAGGAGAAGCCGTTCTCAAAATATCCAAACAAGGAGTTCAACTATGATACCCAACCAATGGTACGCGATATTCCGAAGTCAAGATGTTAAGAAAAAACCAGTCGGAATCAAAAGAATGGAGAAAAATGTGGTTCTCTATCGAGACAGCAGCGGAAAAATTGTTTGTCTTGATGATAGGTGTCCACACAAAGGTGTTATGTTGAGTAAGGGCGTTCGTCACGGGGATCACCTTGCATGTCCTTATCATGGGTTCAGATACAATCAGGAAGGTAATTGTGTGCATATGCCTGTTTTGGGTGTTAATGGAACAATCCCAAAAAGTATGTGTGTAAATTCATATGAGGTACAGGAAGAACATGGCTTGGTCTGGTTCTGGTACGGAGAAAAACGCACTGAAGGCTATCCTGAAATTCCGATGTTTAAACAGTTTGCGGATTATGACGGATATAAATCTGTATACGGTTGGAATGCGCCCATCAATTATACCCGCTATGTGGAGAGTGTGTGTGAGGTTTATCATGTTCCATTTGTGCATAAAGGTTCTGCGATAAATATTTGGGATCCGAAGGGTGGTCGGGTTGATGATTTGGAGTGTAAGGTGGAGGGTCCATTAATCACCAGTGATTTTGTATTGCGTGCGGATGACGAGCGCACGGCTGAAGAAACTGTGAATGCAAAATACCCATGGAATCGAGGTTGGCGGATTGGCTGTGATGTACTAATGCCAAATCTTGTTCAAATTCGTAATGATGTTTTTGATGTTTTGCTGATAGCGACTCCAATTGATGAAAAGACATGCTGGGTTGTGGTTTGTTATCTGGAGCCGAAACGCGATCTGTTTTTTCCGTTTATGAAGCCACTTCCAATTCCTGGATGGCGTGCTATCCGCCCATGGTACATGTGCCGAATTGAACGTTTCGTACAGCAATCCAAGGATCTGGCTGTCATCGCCAAACAAGATCCAGTTGTTTCAGGCCCGAAGGCGAACAAGCTTATCGCGGTAGATCAGGTCAATATGCATTATATTCGATTTCGTGAAAAACTGATTAAGGAAGCTGCCGCTGTTAAGCAAAGCCCATCCCAAAAGATCGGTCGGATTGCTGATGCAGAAAATAAGATTGATGTCGCAACCGCCGTATGACAGATTTGTCTGGCGTAGGAAGTCATGTGGGATAGTATATGAATGCAATAATGAAAACTGGGGTGCAGGAAAAAACGCGTTTAGTGCGGGAGATTGTCAAACTGCATACCAGCTATGCAGATGATAATCTGATTAATGACGTTTCTCTGGAAGAAGCGTTGGGTGTCGATTCAATTATGCTGGCCTCCATAGTGGTGGATTTAAATGCACTATTCGAAGTTCCCGCAACAATTAGTTCGCAGGGGGTTCAGACTCTGGATGACCTTACGGCGAAATTCACACCCTACGACATAAACGAATCAGGTTATGCAAAACTTGATAACGAATACAAACCTGGTAATGGAAAGTTCCCTGTATCTTCTGAGAACGTAGAACGTTTGTTAAACGTAAACGCTGCACCATTGACAATGCGTGATTTTGCCGGTGATGGGAACTCTGATCTATTCTCGAAGGTTCATAAGTTCACCTCTTTTTTTGATGATAAATTCAATGCGGGGCATTTTTGGTACGGCATGCCGCTGACCTCGCGCTGTGAAAATCGCGCACAAATTTATGATGCGTATCTGGGAAAAGAACGCGAGTTTTTAATGTTTGCGTCAAACAACTATTTGGGTTTAGCCAATGACCAAAGAGTGATTGACGCCATTGTCAATGCGGTTCGTGAATACGGCGCAACTAACACGGGTTGTAGATTAATAGGTGGTACTAACCGCTTACACTTGGAATTGGAAGAAAAGTTGGCGGCGTTTAAGGGACGTGAGGCGTGTATTGTATTTCCATCGGGCTACTCGGCTAATGTTGGAACTTTGTCAGCCTTGCTGGGACGGTCTGACACAGTGATTTGTGATGTGTATAATCACATGAGTATCCAGGATGGCTGTAAGCTTTCTGGAGCGAAAAAACGCCTTTACCAACATAATGATATGGTGTCCCTTGAAAATGTACTTAAAGCTGCATCACTGGAGGATGGTGGCAAACTTATCGTTGCTGATGGTGTTTTCAGTATGCATGGTAATATTGTTAAATTGCCAGAAATAGTGAAGTTAGCTAGAAAATATCAGGCTAGAATTCTAATTGATGATGCTCATTCAACGGGTGTATTGGGAAAAACAGGCTCGGGCACAACAGAGCATTTTAATCTGAAGAATTCCGTAGATCTGGAGCTGGGTACGATGAGTAAAGCGCTCGCTGGTATGGGTGGTTTTGTCACTGGTGATAGCGAAGTGATTGACTATCTACGCTATTACGCAAATTCGTATGTGTTTGCTGCAACTATTCCGGCGCATATTGCAGCAGGTTTGATTACCTGTCTGGATATTATTCAGGCAGAGCCAGAACGATTGAGCAAACTTTGGCAGAACATCCACTATTTTAAGCAATCTTTGGATCAACACGGTTTCAATACGGATCAGTCTGAAAGTGCCATCATCCCCATAGTGATAGGTGATGAAGAACTTACGATGTCAATTGGCCGTGAAGTCAGGAAAAAAGGCATGTTCTGTCAGACGGTTGTATTTCCAGGAGTCGCAGTTGGTGATGCTCGCCTGAGGATAAGTATTTTGTCAGAACATACGAGGCAGGATCTTGATGAGGCTATCGAGATACTGGTCACATCCGCGAAGGAAGTGGCACTGCCTGGCTTAATTTAACGCAGGGAATTTTTCTAATGAAAGCAATGGACATTCAGGGTGTGCACCTGCCTGTGCTGAAAAATGCAGCGCAATTTCCCGAACGTATATTTTTATCCGGTGAAAGACCTGTTTGCTACAGGGAAGCCAAAAACTGGATAAGCTATAGTCATAGTCTTTTTAGCGGATCGAAGCGTGCTGCTATCTGGATGGAGAAAGGAACGCATTATGCACTTTCCATATTATCTGCAATGTGCGCGAACGTGGTTTACGTACCTGTAGATGGTAATCAGCCAGTTGCACGTGTGCTCAAAATTCTTCAGGATTCGCAGGTTGATATGTTGGTAACAGACAATGACCATTTGGCGAAATTGTTAGAAGAAAAAAATACTCTGCAGATCAATAACATTATTATTGTAGCCGACAAATTAACAGACGAGTATGACTATGTCAGTCTGCCAAATTCGCAACTGATGTGGCCGGATGCGGCGCTTTCTTTTGCAAAGGCAAGCTTCGTCCCGGAAGTGCCAAATGAAAATGATATTGCAGCTATTCTCTATACTTCAGGCTCCACAGGCACGCCAAAGGGTGTGCAGTTTACGCATGGAAATTTATCAAATTTTATTGGTTGGAGTCTGCAGACGCTGGCGCCTAACCACGCAGATCATTTTCTGAATATATCCAGTTTCAACTTTGATATAAGTACCTTTGATCTATTCGTAAGCTTGTCTGCAGGTGCTTCGCTTTATATTACCTCTTCTACTGAACAGAGGAGCGTGGCGGTATTGTATAAGATTATCCGCGAGCAGAAAATAAGTGTAATTTACACTGTGCCGTCACTATTGTGTATGATGGACCGTGCCGGGGTTTGGCAGATGCAAGGTTTGAATGCGTTAAAGTATATAATATTTGCCGGTGAAGTTATGCCTGTAAAGCAACTACGGAATATGATTAATAAGTTGCCAGATAGCTGTATGTTTTTTAATTTCTATGGACCAACTGAAACAAATGTATGTTTATACCATCAGGTAGACAAGACTTGTTTGCCCACTGAGATATTACCTATAGGCCGTACAATCGCAAATACAAGTGCGTGGTTAGAGGATGAGAATGGATTTGTAATATCACCTGATAGTCAAAAATTAGGAGAAATAATTGTTAGTGGTGCGTGTGTAACTGCGGGATACTTCAATCGCCGAGATAAAGCTAATTACATCAATCACACAATGGGTCGCCATGCAACTGGAGATCTGGGAAGCTATAAAGGCGCAAACCTTATCTACCATGGCCGTAGGGATCGCATGATAAAGCACCATGGTTACCGTGTTGAGTTAGGGGAAATAGAGTTCGTTATTAACCAGCATCCTGATATTGTAGGTTCAGCTGTACTATATTGCCCAGACTCTACGCGTATTCGTGTGTATGCCAAGCTTAAAAAATCGAGAAAACGCCTTACTATAACTGATTGTAAAATATACTGCGCGAAAAAATTACCTCAATATATGATCCCTCATGAAATTACTATTCTCAGAGAAATTCCAAAAAACCAAAATGGAAAAACCGATTACAAAGCGCTTAGTAATCAACCTGAGCCAGAATTAGCTTAATATGTATTATTATTATGCACAATGATGAAAAAAATCGCTGCATTGCGATTACCGGGATGGCCTGCCGCTTTAGTAATGTTTCTTCTAACTCACAATTTTGGCAAAGGTTAGGAAGATTAGAGCGGACGCGACCTTTTTCAAAAATTGAGAATGACCTAACGGGTTATGCAAAATTTGGTGTTCCTCCTATTTATCGTTTTTCAATTAATAGAATCCAACTTCCATTATTTGAACTCGCTCGGGATGCGTTATCGCAGGCGGGTTTGACAGAAGCAAGCTTTGACCCCGAATTCACTGATGTTATTCTATGTACCGGATTTGGCCTAAATAGAGGTTATGAGAATTTCAATAGATTGTATTCAAAGAATATTGTATCGGATGTAATACGCGGCTTACCCAGCAAAATAGGCGGCCAGGTAAGTGAAAAAATTCAGGCGGAGGTGCAGCATAAACTAACCTCCAGTAGTCACGACAAAGTCGGTGAAATGGCAAGTACTTTGCCCTCTCGTATAGCCAATTTTTTTAAGTTGCGTGGTCGTGCCTTTGCATTGGAAAGTTCGGATACTGTAGGCGCACAGGCAATAACAATTGCTGTTGATGCCCTACGTAGCGGCAAGGCCAGTGCGGTGCTCCTATTATCTGCACAAGGTGTTGAATCCGAGCTGATCAAGGATGTATTGCAGCAGGCTGGGGTCGCATGCTCATCCAGTGCATCGGTATTTGATCCGTCAGGTTGCGGGGGCCTCTCCGAGGGTGCTTGCGCGATGTTGTTGACCTCTTGTAACAACGGTGATGACAAGGTACTGGCTTATATCGGTGACCTTAAGACATCTGCACAGGGAAACGAAGCTAACGAATCGCTTCTTTCATTTATTGATTCACATGTTAATCAGGAAACCCGCTACATCGATTTACTGAAAAATAGTGTTGGACAACAGCATAAAGAAGCGAGGGATTGGTTGTCATCGCAGGGATTAAGACATATTCAGGTCGGCTCGGTGCAAAACGCAGTAGGTTATGGTTTTGCAAATGCAACTCTGGCCAGCGTTTGTGCGGCGGTGCAGATATTGATGAACAAATCCGTTCCCGCAGGAATGTTAGCTGATGATCCGTCTGGCGTCGGTATGCAACCAATTTTTCCGGACGGGCGGGCCTTTACATTGGTCGCGGGTACTGGATTGTTTGGTGAGCACTTTTCTATTCAGCTATGTAATCAACCTCTACAACAGCCTCAGATATTAAATACAGACCATAAGGTTGCCGTGGTTTCATCGGGCGCTCATTTTGGTCGTGCGAAAGGTCTGGATGCATACTGGAAATGCATGTCTGATGATTACGGGAGCATACGGGCGTTGGCGCATCAGGATTATGGTTTTGGCGAGTTCAAGTCAGATAGCAATGCCATAAACGATAGTTATTATATTGACGAGGCATCATTTATATCTTCAGAAGAAGAAAAGGAGGGTATAAATGATAATTATATCCATAAGAATGTGACTGATATTGTTGTCGCAGTCGCTGCTGAGGCTGCTCGGAGCTGTAGATTATCTGCACAAAGGACACTCTGTATCACAGCGACAAATTTGTCACGTCTGGAAGAAAAACGAGCGGCTTATAAATTTTATTTTCCCAGATTTAAAAGCAAAGTACTCCACGCATTGGATGAGTATGTATCAGACAAAAAACTGAGAGATGAGTCTATACGGTTGCTGGATTTATGGGTCAGCAGATTTTCAACCACTCCCGAAATAGAAGAGTTGCTGGCAAGTCAGATAAGCCAGAAAATCTCCGGGGAATTCTCTGTACATGCTCAAAATGTTGCTATTGAATCAGCCTGTGCGGGTTCTCTGGCGGCGGTAGATACGGCAGTTAATGCCTTGGTGTCCGGTCGCATAGATGTTGCGATAGTAAGCGGAGTGGAGCTTCCCGTGAATACGAATGATCTTTGTTTGTGCTCATCACAGCGAATGTTAACGCCAGAAGTGATTGCGACATTCACTGATGCAGCGAATGGGTTTACTCCGGGCGATGGGGCGGGCGTGCTTGTATTGAAACGTGTGGATCCAACATGCTACGTGGATAATCAACCATTGGGTTATATTGCTTCAATAGCAGGTTGCACCGAGAGCAAATCGGTTATAGCACCGAATGAGTCTGGTCAGATAAAAGCTATGCAGCGGGCTTTGCAAAGAGCTCAATGTCGGACAGATAGTATTGAGTTTATAGAGATTCATGGTACCGGGACTAAAATTGGTGATCAGGTAGAGATCAATTCTTTATATACGGTATATCAAAACTCCAGTAAAACGACTATAAAACTGGGTGCACTAAAAACTCGTTTCGGACACATGTTTGCGGCAGCTGGCTGCGCCAGTATCATTAAAATTTTGCAGACTTTTGAAAAAAACAAATTGCCCAGTAATTTAATTAGGGGAGAGATAAATCAGTCATTGCAGCTGGATACACGCTGTTTCGATCCACTTTGCGATGATAACAGTTATCAGTCGGTAGATGGTGTAAAACGAGCGTCCATCAATTCCTTTGGCACGGGTGGAGTAAATTACCACATGATTCTGGAATCTGTAAAAACACTACACTAGCAGTCTGTTGAAAAAATATCTGATGAGTATCAGGTAAGGAAAAATCAGTCGGAAAAACGTAGTTTACACACATAGTAAATGAGTTTGATTTTAACGCTGCATGGCGCCGTCAGAGGACTTTTCAGCAGGCTGCTAGTGATAAACCTCTATACAACATGAGAGAGAATATGGATTTTGCCTTTTCTAAGCGACAACAGAAAATCAGTGAAGATGTGCTTAAAATATGCGAAAAAATTACTGATTCAGACCTTCAGCAACACGATAGAGATGGACGCTATGCACGAGATCATTTTGAGATTTTATCCGCCTCCGGCGTGAATGCATGGTTGTTGTCAAAAAAATACGGTGGACAAGAATTTTCAGCCTCGGAGCTGGTCACCGCACTTGAAACTATGGGTGAGCATTGCAAAGATACAGGTCTGGTTTTTTCACTTGCGGCTCATTTATGCGCCTGTGTTCATCCGTTGTTAAGCTTTGGCAGTGAGTTACAAATAAACAACTGGATGGAAAGGATTTCTTCGGGTGCTTTGCTCGGTGCTCATGCCATCACAGAGCCGTCAGCCGGCTCTGATGTCTATGCAATGACCACCTATGCTGAGCAGACTGCTGATGGGTTTGTAGTCAATGGGCATAAGTGTTACATCACAAATGCACCCGTGGCCGATTTTATCATTTTGCATGCTCGTACATCACATAAAGGGGGGCTGTTTGACTTTTCTACTTTTATACTGGATGTCAATACACCCGGTGTGAGTGTTACAAAAACACCTCGTGAGAAAATTGGTTTGAGAACGACAGCAATGGGCGATATTACATTTGACCAAGTGCAGCTTGATCATAGTGCATTGCTTGGGCATGTTGGCGGTGGTGGACCTGTATTTCAGATTTCAATGGAATGGGAGAGAGTATGCCTGTTCGCATTGTATTTGGGTGTGATGAAGCGTCAGCTCTTACTCACCATGAAGCAGTGTGAAAATCGTATTCAGTTCGGAAGTCCGATTATTGAGAATCAGTTTGTCAGTCACAGCTTGGTCGATATGTATAGTAATTACGAAGCGAGTCGGTTGCTATTGTATAAGGCCGCATGGCAATTGGACAAAGGCATCCTGACAGGGCTTGGCAGTTGCATAGCAAAGATAAAAACATCAGAATCTATTGTTAATAACTCTCTTAGCGCAATAAATCTTCATGGTGCGATGGGGATATTGAGTGGTGAAATTGAACGCATTCATCGGGATTGTATTCCTTCAATAATTTTTTCCGGTTCTAATTCCACATTAAAGAACAACGCCATCAAGGCATTACAAAAACAATTTGTATCAGAAGCCAAACGTAGGAAGTGATTATGGACAAGCGAATTGGCCAGTCCGCCATAGGAAGGGATGCGCTACTTGATGCAGCGGCTCTACTGATTAATTATTCAAAAGCGCAAGGAGATCATCTCTATTGGGCCGATGATCACCACAGTGATCCAGTTAAGGTTATTGATCTGGTTGGTGGTTTTGGCTCAACATTACTGGGACACAACCATCCTGAATTACTCGAAACAGCGAAACAATGTCTAGACTCACAGCGCCCGGTCAATGCACAGGGCAGCCATCGACAAATGGCTGCATTATTATGTGAAACAATTGCAGATAAGCTGTTGCATATAACAGGTGAAGCTTATCAAGTGTTGTTATACAGCACAGGCACTGAAGCCGTCGAGGCGGCATTAAAACATGCGGAGTACGAGTTTAGTCGTCGGCAAATAGAATGTGCGAATACATTTTCTAATAACGTCAGGAGCCTAAAACATTTACTGGAAACAGGTAATGAAACAACCAGTGAGTTTTTCTTTCGGCAGTGCGAGCACGCACTGCAACAGGAACCCATCGAAGATATAGAGGAGCTACTGGCCGCCGTTACGTTTCGTAATCAAAGTGTATTTAACACGCATGGGCATACCGCTGCTTTTAAAGGCGCATTTCACGGAAAAACAAAAGGCTCTCTGGCAACAACCTGGAATCGGGATGCGCGTTTGCCATTTATTCGAAACAACCCAAAATCGGTTTTTATTGAAAACAGTGATGACTTTAAAAACACCGCATCACAATGGCAGATTAGTTACTTCGATTTTGAGTTTTCACCCTTACGTCTAGTGACAAAAAAATTGAATACGCTGGTGGCTGTTATCTACGAACCCATACAAGGTGAAGCGGGTATTGTAGAGTTGTCAAAGCAAAATTCCGATCTACTTAGTTACGTTAAATCCCATTATCCAAGTACAGCTATTATTGCAGATGAAATCCAATGTGGCTTAGGGAGGACAGGTAATTTTTTAGAGAGCTCCGCACGTGGATTGCCAAACGATTATATAACCTTTGCAAAATCCTTGGGTGGAGGTCTATGCAAGATCTCCGCTGTGGCTATTCGTCGATCCCGCTATTTCGAAGAATTTAGTATGCTGCATAGCTCCACTTTTGCTGATGACGACTTCAGTTCTGTGATAGCCAAAAAAGCACTGGATATCATTGAGCGGGATAATTTAGCGTTACGATGCCAGCAATTAGGTGAAGTCATGATCCGGGATCTAGGTGAGCTACAGGCTCGCTGGCCTGATGTGATTAAGGATGTTCGGGGCAAGGGTTGCATGATTGGGATTGAGTTCAATGATCTGAGTGAGCATCCCTCGGCCACTATCGCCGGACTTTTTAGTGAAAAAATGTTAGCGATGATAGCTGCTGGGTTTTTACTACACCGTTATAATGTTCGCGTGTTACCTTCTCTGGGCAATCGACATGTCCTGAGAATTCAGCCATCAGCGTATTTGCCATTTGAACTGATCAGCTCTTTTGTTGGTGCCATAGATGAACTATGTCGCTTAATCAATGCAGCAGACTCGGCGAATTTAGTCGGTTTTCTGGTTGGACGTAAAGCAGAGCAGTTGATTTATAAATCCACTCTGCGCCATCCTGAGCGAAGTCAGACAACGAAAAAATCAGCGAATAAAATAGGTTTTATTTCTCATCTGATCGATAAAAACAGCTTGAATGAGATTGATCCTTCGTTAGATCAGTTTGACGAATACGAAATCGAAGAACTAAATCAGCGTATTCTGCCAGTGCTTACTCCAGGCGAAATTGCACGTAGGATTGTTACATCAAAAACGGGAAAAATTGTTGAATTTATTCTCTATGGAATCCAGATGGATGCGGAAACAATCGAAGAAGACATGCGTTTTAACCAGTCGCGACTGATCCGGCAACAAGTTAATACCGCCTATGAAATGGCTAGAGAAGAAGGTTGTACCATGGTTGGTTTTGGGGGTTATAACTCAATAATAACTTCAAACTGCATCGATTTTAAGCAAAATTTCCCTGCTGTTACATCGGGTAACTCGCTAACTGTCGCAACCAGTCTAACGAGTATACTCAGTGCGGCTCAAGCGCATTGTATAGACATAGCTTGTGCCACAGTGGTTGTTTGCGGTGCTGCCGGTAACATAGGAAAAGTACACAGCGCGTTGCTGGCAAAAGCCTGCGGGAAACTTATATTAATTGGCCGGGAAGGCTCAGCCTACAATCTCGAAAATGTGAGTAAAGAAGTCGCTGTCACACTGGTATCTGATATTGAAAAAGATGCTCACTCTGGTGGTGCTCTAAAACAACAGGCTGCCCGTTTTATCGGGCCTATGAAAAATGATTTTTCGTCAGGCACGATGGTATCGCAACTAAGCCAGTATTTGCTAGAAAACGATCTGATACAAATTGGAAATTCAATGCAATTATGTGCTTTGGCTGATATTATTGTCTGCAGTACCAACAGCGCAGCACCTATTTTGGATGCAAGTCATATCGCAACAAACAAACCTGTATTGATAAGTGATATTGCGGTGCCAAGAGATGTATCACCAGAATTAGAGAAACACTGTCCTAATGCCAAAGTAATACGTGGTGGTGTGGTTAATCTGCCTTATAATCCGCTTTTTTCACTTCCGGGCATGCTGTTGGATGATGGCCAGATTTACGCCTGTGCTGCGGAAACTATATTGTTAGGGTTAAGTGGTGTACGCTCCAGTTTCAGCATTGGAACTGTAGACACCACTCAAGTGGAAGAAGTGCAGGCGCTGGCGGCGATCCATGGTTTTGAACTGGACAAGGAAAAAGTCAGTAATGTTTTTTGACTCAAATATTCCGGATCGGGTAAGAAAGATAAGTCTTGCCGTAGAGCATTCGAAACTGGCGCCGTCTTCGCATAACTGTCAGCCCTGGCGCGTAATATCCCTACCCTGTAATCAATCTAATGACTACTTGAGTTCTGTTTGCTCAGAGCGCACCACGGACTGCGGTACAGTGGTTATAGGGTTGGATGAGCAGGCAATGCTAAAAAGCCTGTCTGCTCTGAAAAATGAGATGTATATGAGCCTGGGCGGTTTTGCCACCCTACTGCTAAATTTTTTACAGTTTCAAGGGATAGGTGTTGAAGTCTGTTTTGCGGCTGATAGGCTCGAATCCGGATTTTCAGATAAATATGGTTTTACACCCGAATTGATCTTTATTTTGTCTGATGAGTTATCTGCATCAGACAAAAATGCCTACCAGGATCTTTTGGCCGTGGTAAATCAGCGTTATACTTTACGATGCGCTTACCATGTCATGAGCAATTCCGCTTTTTCCGGCGTTTTGAAATACAGTTTGTCTTCTCAATCTGATGATCTATCATGGGTGTCTTGCCACGGAGATAAAATCGAAGCAGTTTGCACATTAATGCAAGAGGAAGGGCACAGAGATTTCAGTCACAAAAAGTCCTGGTCTGAAACCTATCGTTTTATTGATTTTTCAGCAGGGACAGAGTCTCTATCAGGAACCGGATTTAATATCCAACAACTGCTAGGCCCTACATCGCTAATGATGCGTTTTTTTTACAAGATTATACTTTCACCCTACTGTATGCCAGTTACTAAACTTCTGGGATTACCCAATGCCATTGCAAAAGATATTTCCCAGCTTATTAAGACCGGCAATCATCTGGTCTATTTAAAACGAAGTCAAACTACGGCGGACAATAAAACAAAAATACTGGCAGGTGAAAAGCTGCTTGACTATTGGCTGGTTCTAACCAGATCTGGCGCAGCGCTTCATCCTCTGAGTGTACTTATCCAGCACCCAATTATAAACACTAGGTTACACACTGTATTATCAGAGGCCGATGAGATTCTATTTATTGCCAGAACTGGAAAACCGTTCAGTGAAGGTGAATTTTTCAAACGTTTCAGATCTCGAAAAAGAATCGACAATTTTTATGTTACTAATTTAGAAGGATAGCAAGTGAATAAACAACTAAATTCCCTGTTTTTAGCATTAATACTCATCATCCCGATTATTGCCAAGGCTGATGAAATTACGGATCGTACATTGTCTGAATGGATTAATGACGCAGAGAACATATTGAGGGGCAATACTTCGGTGGCTGTATTATCTATGGCCATTCATAAAGCGGAGTACGACAGAGAGTTTGATCTGTTATTAATGACCGATGACCGTGATAATGCCGACAAATTTATGATAAGAATGTTAGGTCCTGCAGTATGGCGAGGTAATGTTACTCTGAAAGTAAAAGACCGGATCACATTTTTCGAGCCACGAAATAAAAGAACCACTGTTATGGGTAGTTCGATGCTGACATCAAGCTGGATGGGTAGTCACTTTACAAATGATGATCTGATGCGCGAGACTGATCTGGCAAAGCACTATCAGTACAAACTGCTAAAAAGCTGGAAAGAGAACGAGCAATCACATTACTCCATTGAGTTGCTGCCTAAACCCACATCCCCTGTTTCCTGGGGGAAAGTTCACTACCATCTTTACCTAAATGATGAAGGCAGGGTTTTTCCTGCACAATTACAGTATTTCAAACGTGCAGAAGATGAAATGGAAGTACGAACACTAAGCTACGGTAATGTTCAGGAAATGAATGGATTGTTAATACCCACCAACTTAAAAATGACACTAAGAGATAAACCGGCGGAAAGTACGCAAATGCATTATAAAAAAATTCGTTTCAATATGGATATAGACCCAAGCAAGTTCTCTGAACGTGTATTCAATTAAGCGGGGTAATAAAACGTGAAACTAATGTTTAAATTTGCCTGGCGTAATCTGGGGAGAAATATAAAGCGTAGTATGATTACCGGGGTAGGCATTGCATTAGGTGTTGCCATGTGCATGGGGACACTGGGCATAATGGAAGGGCTTAACAAAAATCTAATACAAGGAACGACCGAGGGGGAAGTCGGGCATATACAAATTCACAATCCAGATTATCTGCTCAAGAGACAAACGCTGCATACCATCAATGATGTGCAGACCTTATTGGATGATAGTTTGGCCACCACGGGTATTACGGGTGCTTCAGCGCGATTGTATTCCTGGGGTTATCTAAGCAAGGGAAGCAAGTCCATCGGTGTCCAGCTGATGGGACTGGACGCGTTAACAGAAGACGAGGTCACTCGTATTCCACGGCAACTGATCAGTGGGCGTTTCTTTGGCGGTCCGACGCCTTGGGGTGAATCCAGGGCCTTGAGTAAAGCACAGCTGGATCTTGATAGAAGTTTGACAGAAAGAGAAATAGAGCGGGCGTTTGCGCAGTTTGAGCAATTGACTACCGCGAATGACCGCGTGGACACGGTTGATGATGAAACGAAAAAATTAGTTGAACAGATAGCGCCCTTGCCGGATGTTAAGCCTGAGGTTGTACTGGGATATAAATTGGCAAAAAACTTATCAGCAGATCTTGGAGATACACTTACATTACTTTATGAAAACTCTCTGGGCGCTCAGGGATCCATTCAAGTAACTTTGTCCGGTACGTCTAAACAAGGCATAGATCTAACCGATCGTACACGGGTAATCTTGCACCTTCACGATCTACAAAAAATGCTACAACTTGATAACCAAGCTCATCAGATAGCGCTAAGTGTCGATGCGCCCAAGGAGATCGACGAGATAAAGACGCAATTGAGTAACAGGATAACGAACACCGACTCACAGACACTCTTAATTCAGCTCTGGTCAGAACTAAGACCGGATATCCTGGCGCTCATCCTCTCAAATCAGGCATTGATCGGTAGCCTGGTGTTTATTATTTTTCTCATTGCTGGGGTTAGCGTTCTCAATACAATGTTAGTCAGTGTTATGGAAAGGCAAAAGGAACTCAGCATGATGAAAGCCTTAGGGTTTTCAGCTTCCAAGGTTACCTTGCTAATTGTCTATGAAACCATGATATTAACTTTTATAGCTTGCCTCCTGGGCAGTTTCCTGGGCTTATTACTCAGTTATTATTTCAAAGTTGTTGGATGGGACATAAGTAACTTCGGTGAATTTTCTTTGCTTGGCGTAGGCATGGCCCCTGTAATACAGGCCGATATTACGCTTAATTCTATTGTTATCCCGCTGATTGCTATCTTCGTCATCGCCTTGGTAGCGGCTATTTATCCCGCTATTAAAGCGGCACGCGTTTCTCCGGCAATAGGAATGAGATCATCATGAATTTAGTACAGAAACTTGCAATACGTAATCTACTTAGAAACCGTCGGCGGAGCATACTTACATCCACAATCATCGTTCTTACATTCAGCTTGATGGTTGTGTTTCTCGGACTTTCAGATGGTGGTCATAAGGCCATGATTGATATTGGTATTCGTATGGGAATGGGGCATATTTTGGTATACGACGAACAATACCGCGATGATCCCTCTTTGCAGAATCTGATCGAAACTCCCAACCAAGTCAATACATTGGTAGAACAGCATTTACCGGAATCGGAAGCGGTTGTGCCAAGGCTTAGACTTGACGCACTGATCCAGGCGGGGGGCAGTGGCGTTGCTATTACCTTATCCGGTGTAATGGCAGAAGAAGAAATAAGGGTTTCTATAATTGCCGATGAAAAATCGATAATATCGGGAAAACCACTGGCACTCGCTGACAATGATTCGAACTACTCCCTGTTACCCAATATTGTAATTGGTAACACGCTTGCAAATAATCTGGAGGTGGAAGTTGGCGATAAAATAACCATCACGGTTAAGCCTGATGGGCAGTCTGACTTGGCTAGAGCTGCATTTAAGGTGCTGGGTATATTTAATACAGGAATGCATGAAATTGATTCATTCTGGGCGGAAGTCAATTTACCTGATTTACAAAATTTGGCCAATGTGGGAACCTCTGTAAGCTCCGTAGCTATATACCTTAATTCTGATGCCTCGGTGTTAACATCTCTGACAACACTAAAAGCGAAGACAGATATCTATGATATGCAGCCCTGGCAGTTGGTGTCGCCTGAACTTTACTCCGCAGTGACTTTAGACGAAGCAGGTATGTATTTATTAATGCTGATTGTTTATATCGTTGTCGCTGTAGGAATTCTAAACACAGTTCTAATATCAACCATTAAGCGCAATCGGGAGTTCGGTGTAATGCTCGCTTTAGGTTCCCGGCCGCAAAGCATTATTAAGGTTGTGTTCTGGGAAGCGATTTATCTGAGTCTGTTTTCAATTTTGCTTGGATTATTTATCGGCTTGTTAGGGCACTATCATTTCGCTACAGAAGGACTCAATTTTAAGGAAGTATTTGGCACTACGATGGAATCAGGGGGCATTATGCTACCGGAGAAATTCTATTCCATCCTAAGTCCTTTAAAGGTGTTGGCAAGTGTTTTATTCGTCTTTATCATCACCCTGATAGTCACTCTTTATCCTGCTATTCGCGCCAGTCGCTTATTACCCATTGAAGCGACAAAACAGTTTTAAAGGAAATTTAAATGATAAAAATAGAAAAGATTAACAAAATATTCAAGCAAAAACATCAATCTGTACACAGCCTTGTTGATATTGATCTTGAATTTGAGCGTGGTGGGTTTACAGTCATTGCAGGTCCGTCAGGGTCGGGTAAAACAACTTTGCTTAATATTCTTGGATTGTTGGATAAACCAACTAGTGGCACTTATTTTTTTGATAACGAAAATATGATAAACAGCAGTAGTCGCTCACTGGCTGATTTTCGTCGCAAGAAAATAGGCTTCATATTCCAGTCGTATAATCTAATGCCAGTATTAACCGCGTTGGAGAATACCGAAATGGTTATGGAAATTAACGGTGTTGAAAAAAATGAACGTCGTCAAATTGCATTAGAGACACTAAAAAATCTGGGTCTGGCAGATTTGGGGAGTCGTTATCCAGACCAACTGAGTGGCGGCCAGCAGCAGAGAGTGGCAGTAGCGCGCGCTATCGCTGCTAAACCTCAACTAGTCATTGCCGACGAACCAACGGCAAATCTGGATTCAAAATCAGCGACTGCACTATTGGATTTAATGAAGTCGCTGAATCAGCAGCACGGAATTACTTTTATTTTCAGTTCTCATGATCCATTGGTCATCTCACGCGCAAAACGTGTTATCCATCTTCATGACGGCGCGGTGGTTAAAGATGAGTTGGTTAGGGCACTTGAACTCAGTCGGGCATCAGCTTAATACAGGTTAAACGATGCTTCGAATTCTGTTTTTGAGTTATGTTCTAGCGGGTACATCACTGCTGGTTAATGCGGGTGAATTAGATGAATTCGATTTTGAAAACCTGACACAAACCACTGCATCTCCTGTTTCCGGTGTGCTGTCCGCCAGTGTTTTGTGGCTTGACAGTCAAGATACAAATACGGCTGTTTCAACAAATTTTGGACGCCTGGAATACAGACGATCTGGCGATTTTGGAAAAATTGAAGCCCATGTACAGCTTGACTTTAACCGAGGCTCATCCAATCGTGCTTTGGATGCGCTTCAGCAGAGTGCTATAAATGATCGTTATCTGGACTTGGAAACGGATATTGTGTCTTCTAGCAGAACACAGTTAGCCGCTCGTATTGATTGGCTTTATTATCAAAAGGAATTAAGAAATAGCCGAATTAGCATTGGCAGAAAACCAATCACCCTGGGTTTCGGTCGCATATGGTTTCCGGTCGATCAGCATGCACCTTTTTCATTTCTTGATTTGGATCGCTTATACAAGTCTGGCGTGGATATGCTACAGCTGGATTACTTCCCTATGCGTGATTCCGTATTCACCAGCGTTCTATCTGGAGAAAACAGAGAGTCTGAAGACTCGGGACTGAATATACTGCAATCCTTTCAGTTTACGCTAAGTGACAGTAAATTTATGCTCAATGTATCAAAACGGCAGGAGCAGACTTTTGCCAGCCTGAGTTACCAGAAAAATAATATTCGCGGTACTTTTGACGGTTATTCAGAATTTTTAGTAGGCCGCCTGTCGTCGGCAGAAAGATCCATTTGGGGGGAAAAAAATTATCACCGGGCTTTAGTTGGAATCACTACAAAATTGGGAAAAAATGTCTTTCTTAATGCTGAGTATTTGTATCAGTCATTAGGTGTAAATGATGAATCACAATACTCTCGGATGTTTGAGCGTAGCAGAAATTCAAAACTTACGTTTTTAGGTGCTGCCCGTGATTATCTGGCTATTGCCATAAGCGCAGAGTTCACACCGCTAACAACTTACGAAGTTTTAGCAATTTATAACCTAAACGACAACAGCGCGAATTTGTCCGGACTTTTAAAGCACTCATATACCGATAATCTGGAGCTTAGATGTGCATTGGCATACACACCAGGGACAAACACCATTAAAAAAGAGTTTGAATATCAGCCAAATATTATTCAACTAGGAATTAATTACTATTTTTAGGTCAATACACAATGAATTTAAATACACTTAGAAAACTGATCTTTGAAAAAAATATTTTTGGATTTCTAGGGCTTTCAAAAAATATAACGGCGCTGTACAGCACCAGTTTTGCAACTTCTGCCAGTGCCTGCGGATTACTTAACTATCTTACCGAAGGGGCAAAAGACATTAGTCAAATCCACGCCTTACTCGGCCTGGCAGAAAATCAGAAAACGGCCTTAGAAGACTGGCTTACCTGTGGTGTTAAATTTCGCGAATTAGCAGTGAAAGACGGCCAGTATGCAATAAAAGGAAGGCTCAGTAAAAAATTGGCAAAACCCAAAAATAAAATTGCCAATGCCATGTTCGAAGAAGTTGTTCGCTACCATTATGATGCAGTGCTGAATGCGCCACAACGACTTCGGGCCGAGCAAAAGTATAAGCTCTCTGACCAAGATGGCGATTTGATCGCACGCTCTTCACAGATACTGGAGCCATTTGTTGAAGAGGCGATAGACTGGTGCTTGAAGAATACTGGACAAACCAAGCATGTTCTTGAAGTGGGCTGTGGTTCAGGGAAGTATATTGTTTATTTAAAGGAACGGATCCCTGAGGTTCGGATTCACGCAATTGACTTTCAAGAAGAGGTAATCAATGGCGCTCGTGAGACCATTATGAACCGGGGAATTAGCGAAGCTGTTGAATTGACCCATATTGATGTTTTTCAACTCAGTGATAATGAGCGGTATGATCTCATTACCTTACACAATAATATCTATTATTTTAGTGAACAAGATAGACTTAAATTACTCGAAAAGCTCCATCATATGTTAAATCCGGGTGGTACCTTACTGCTTACTACCAGTTGTCGCGGTGGCAGCCCGGCAGTGACTGCTTTAAACCTTTGGTTTTCTTTATCTGAAATAGACGGTGGCCTTCCTCAAATTGAAGAGTTATTGGAAACTGTAGAAAAAAGTGGTTTCAATACTCTTGAATTTAAAAAACTGATGCCAGGTGAATCGTATTACGCAATTTTAGCAAAAAAGGGAGCATGACATGATTTTAAATGCAAGTATGGATATAGAATGTACTGATGATCTGGCGCAGTATGTCTATCATTTTGACAGCGATGCATCATGCGATAAAAATGCCCTGGGAACAAAGGGATATAATCTTGTTAAAATGACACAGGCTGGATTACCTGTACCTGAAGGTTTTTGTATTTCCACTCAAATTTACTGGCATTTTTTAAAGACTAGCGGATTAATTGAACGCATTAATGCTATTCTGGAAAAGGGTTCAGAAAATGCCAATGTCGAAATAGGCAGTTTGATTAAGCGCACGCCAGTGGCTGAGGACATAGTACAATGTATTGCAAAAGCATTGCCAAAACTGGCGGGCGAATATTTTGCAATTCGTTCATCCGGGATTGATGAAGATTCAGCCGAATTCTCATTTGCTGGTCAGCACGATACTTATCTCTATGTTCATAAGCTGGATCAAATAGTTAATCGAATCAGAGATTGTTGGGCTTCGATATGGAATTCGAGAGCTGATACCTACCGCCAACGTACGTCCAATCATTTGCAGTCTCTGGCAATGGGAGTGGTTGTACAACGTATGGTGTCGGGCTCTGTTTCCGGAGTTGCGTTTGGGCACTTGCCTACCTCTGCGGACAAATCCAAATTCCTAATTGAGGCCTGTTATGGGCTTTGTGAAGGCTTGGTTTCGGGTCGGGTCGTTAGTGATAGTTATATCGTAGATAAAGAATCAGGGGTGCCTGAACAAATAGATGTGCGTTACAAGTTAACCGCATTGAAGTATAGAGACGACAGTTTGCGCGAGGTAACAATTTCAGAGAATCAACGTGAAGTCGCATGTCTGAGTATTACTGAAATACAATCGTTTCTCGATATTCTGGACAGAACTGAAACCTATTTTAGCTCACCTCAAGACGTCGAGTGGACTCTTGCGGATGGTAGTTTCTACTTGTTACAAAGTCGTCCGATTACCACGCAAAACGTGGCCGTAACGGAGCAAGAGAAATTCTATCTGGGCAATAAAGCAACAGCGGTTGAAGAAAACATCCTGTGGTCACGTATGGATATCGGGGAGATTTTTACAGGGCGAATGACGCCACTAGGGATTTCATTTGCGAAACATTATCAGTTTAAGGTTCATTCAGATTGCGGCATAAAGCTGGGACTTTTGGATTTAGGTGAACCAGGTGAATATATGGCTTATCACAAAGGTCATGTTTATCTCAATGTCTCCTATGCAGCTTATTTACTTGCACAAACACCTGTCGGAAAAGATCAATATCCATTTCTCGCTCGTTTTACCAGTGAAGAAGTTGATCTAAAGGACTATGTAAACCCCTATGGTCAAAAACATAGTCATGCCTCGTTTACATCAGGAAAATGCACTAGAAACTGGATATCCAAAAATTTCAAAGAATTGCTGTCGGCAAAGAAAAGAGCGAAGAGAATGGTGGCTTCGCGCTATAAGGAATATGACCGGGCCTTGAAACTGGATTTATCCACATTTGATAAGACTCGGCTCAGGGAAGAAACTGATCATTGTCTTAGTTATTTTCGAGCCATGCATATGGGCTATTTGCCTTACTATATTAATGCTTTTGGTTTTTACGAATTGTTATCAGAACTATGCTCAAGCTGGCTCGGTGAAAAAGGTAAACACATACAAAACCGATTGAAGGGTGATATGTCCAATTTAAGGACGATTGAGTCAGCAAACGATGTTTGGAAACTCTGTCAACAATTGGACCATTACCCCATCCTCAAGCAGGATTTCCAAAAGTACGATCCCACACAGATTGAGAAGATAATACATGATACTGAACAGGGAAAGCAGTTTTTACATCATGCGTTGGAACCGTTTATGCGAGAAAATGGTGTGCGCGCCCAAGAGGAAATGGAACTCAGCCACAACCGCTGGGTGGATGATCCGAGCTACGTTTTGCAGATGATTAAAATCTACCTGCAAAATGGTTATAGTGTTGATAGAAGGCTTGTAAAGTCAGACGGCGAAAGAGACAAACAGAGCCAATTAATTTTAAGTGATCTGCCATTGCATAAACGCTTTGTGCTAAAAAAAGTAATTGATTTATATGCCGGATGTAGTCGCTTGCGGGAAGATACACGAATGAGCATGATTACTTCAATTTGGCTGATACGGCGAATTGTTAATGAAGTTGGGCGACGATTGATTAGCCTTGGTGTCTTGAGATCTAACGATGAGATTAAATATTTGGATTTTACGGATATCTTAACTTACATTTACGATGATAAGCTTGCACAAACTATTTTTGACCGAGAAAAAATTATCACTAGTAAAGCTATCTATCAGCAATACAAGAAACAGAATGAGCCGCCACTTACGTTTATCGGATATCCACATGATAATAACCGTTTCGTGGAGAGCGAGAATTCAGAAAGCTTGCTTGGATTAGGAACCTCAAGAGGTCAGATTACCGCTTCTGCAAGGGTAATTCATGATCTGAATAAGCAAGCAAGTGAATTACAAAAAGGCGAAATCATCATCACACAATTTACCGATGCTTCCTGGACTCCACTATTTGCTATTGCTGGGGGGGTGGTGACGGATATTGGATCGATGTTATCTCATAGTTCAATTGTTGCTCGCGAGTTTGCTATGCCCTGCGTTGTTAATACCAAATATGCAACTAGTGTTATCAAAACCGGGGATGTTATTTCGATTGATGGGGAGACGGGGAAAGTGTCAATCTCAAATGAAGGAGGTACACATGATTACACTATTGGATAAAATAAAACTTAAAGACATAAAGTACCGCATCGACTTTATCAAGTGGGTCAAGGAAGTTGATTATGTCGCCTGCCATAAACTTCCTAGTGTTCAGAAGTTTGTTGTTCATCAAGTTAATACGAGTGACTGTGATTTTATCGAAATTGTCCATGTGTCTTCGATGCAGGCGTTTGAAGAAGATATGCAGACCCCCGTATTTACATCTCTTGTCTCGGATTTTAGTGAGATGGCAGAGGTTACGGAGCAGATAGTCTGTGAGGAAATTCCGCCTGGCTATGTTCTTGAATAATGCAAGTAGATGCATTTCCTGTTAAAATACGGAATTATAATAATGCACTGGCAGTTCAGGTTTGCCGGCATGCGGTTTATCAGCAGTGGCGTTGCATAAACACGCGAATGGAATTTATTAATCACTGGCTTAATAATGAAGAACAGCGCCACTTATTGTCTTTTCCTGTAGTGAAACGAAAAGTTGATTGGCTATCGGGCCGGATTGCTGCCAAATTAGCCGTTTGTAACTACACGATGAAGCGACTCAATGTAAAAGAAATAAGCATCGATTATAATGATAACCGCAGACCCTTCTTTGCAGATTATTTCGTATCGATAAGCCATTCACAATTGTTGGCCGTTGCACTAGTGGGTGATTCACGGCTGGGGATTGATACGGAATGCAATACGCGACTCACACACAACAACATCTCACCCTTGATAACCAAGGAAGAAATCACACAGGTTTGTATTGGTAATGACATAGAGAATCAGCAAGCGAAAACACTTATCTGGTGTTTAAAAGAAGCACTATTTAAAACCTTTGGTGAAAATAATTTTATAAATTTCGCAAAAAAAATTAGAATAATCTATTGGTCAAGAGGAGTTGTTCGTTGGCATGCACCTCTTCTAGAACAGTGTTTTCCATATGCGGCATCCGAAAATTGGAATATCGATACCTATATGAATAATGAAAGTGTCACTATTAACGTTAGAACAAAACACCCGTTGATCGGTATTAATTTCCCTTCAAAAACTTCCCTATTATGATAAATGCAGATTGTTACTCAGAAATATTTTCATCCGTTACCGAGTTAGAATCGTTATTAGGTGATCCTTATCAGCTGGATAATACCTTTAATACAGAAAATACGCTTAACGACGATGAACAAGATGCCTTCCCCAGTGGCAATATTGCTTGCTTAACCGAATGGGGTTTTTTTGACTATTTTATTCCAGCTAGCTATGGCGGAAAGTTAGCTAATTTTGATGAATTATTATATTTGAGTCGCTCAGTCGCACGGCGGGATCTCACCACGGCGATTGCCGTAGGACAAACATTCTTAGGCGCATTGCCCGTATGGATGTCAGGCAATGATAAACAAAAAAATGCCCTGGTCACCCTTTTGCGACAAGGAGGTCTCGGCTGCTTGGCGTTAACTGAAAAGGACCACGGTAGTGATATTTTCGCCACTTCTCTAACGGCTACGGAAAATGAAGAAGGCTTGCTTTTGTCGGGTGAGAAATGGTTGATTAATAATGCTACACAGGGCGCATTTTTATCGGTACTGGTGAAAAAAATAAGTCTTAACGGTAACATTGCATTAACCACTTTGTTTTTGGATAAATCGAAAATAGGTTTGTATAAAAATTTGAACAAGATAAAAACCCATGGTATTCGAGGTGCTGATATTAGTGGTATAAGTTTTAATAATACATTGGTCGATAAAGACACGGAGTTAGAAAACAGTGAACCGGGAATGTATGGTATTTTAAAAACACTGCAGGTTTCACGAATTTTGTGCTCCGGATTTTCTTTAGGGGCATTTGATTCGGCACTTCGTACAACGTTGGAATTTGCTTTAAAGCGTAAACTATATAATAAAAATATCATTGAAATACCTGTTGTGAAGGCACAACTCACAAGATCCTATGCACAATTACTGCTTACTGATATCGTAGCGCTTACTGCGGCGAAAACAATCAGCTGGTTCCCGAATCAGCTCAGCCTATACTCTGCAGCCTGCAAATATTATGTCCCTGTGACAACCGAAGAAACTATTAATCAGCTAAAAGTAACGCTTGGCGCTCGTTATTTTCTTCGTGAGGAACATTGTTTGGGTGTATTTCAGAAATTGTTACGTGATAACGAAGTCGTTTCTTTATTTGATGGCAGCACGCAAGTAAATTTGTCGGTGATATCGAGTCAGCTTAATACACTGGCTAATAAATTAACTAACTATAAAAATACCACAATTAACAATATATCGGAGTTGTTTAATTTTAAACCCATTAGTGACTCTCGCCCCATACTCAATGCAAGCGATTTTGGTTTGAGTAATCACGGACAAGATTTTGTTCTGCAGTCATTTTTGCATATTACCGAAGATATTGACCATTTATCGGATAGCTGGATATCAGTTCAGCCTGATGAGGTGAAATCCTATGTGTTACTTCTACGCATGAAGTTAATGGAATTTATCCAGGCTTTAACCGTAATGCAGGCAGATGGAAAAAACGATCCGGCTGCTACCGCCAGATATAAACTGGCAAAGGATTATACGCACTTGTTCGCTGGGGCCTGTTGTGTGTTATTCCGTGTTTATAATCCTGATAATCCGGCTATATCTGATAATGCAATATTTACACGTATGTTAACCATCTGCCTGAATAATCTGGCAGAGCAAACAGAAGATAGTGAAGATGTAAATGATAGGATAATGAAAAAACTGGAACAGAATTATCAGGAACGTCGTTTGTTTGCCATATTACCCGTGAAATTAGTTTAGAATCTGTACTAAAACTGGTCAGGGTAACCGTGTTTTTAATATTTCTACGTCTGCCACCTTGGTGAATCCATTAGTTCAGGTAGTAGTTTTTATTTATCTTCGATACAAGACCTATGCATAAAAGTGAGGGTGAGAAAATGTATATTCTGATGTTCCATTTCAATGTCAAAGAATTCACGAGGGTCAATTTTTATTGATAGCTGATTCGATACAAGCTTTCTCTATAGAGATTGTCGCTATTATAAAAAAGGGCCGGCAAAGCCGACCCTGATTACTTCTGAGCATAAGTCAAACTGCAAATTGAGCAGTTGTATTATTGCAGTGGTCAGTGATTACTGAGCGGCCTCGACAGCAGGGGCTTGAGGTGCAACAGTTGCTGCCGGAGCAGGGGCAACAGGAGCAGTTACGGCAGGTGCATAACCCTGGTAGCCGTAAGGTGCGCCGTAGTAGCTGGGAGCAACAGCGCCATTGTAACCGTTATAGCCGTTATAAGCATTGTAGCCAGAACCGTTTCCAGCACCCGAGAGGTTGCTGGCCCCATTGCCACTCATGTTAAAAGAGAAGCCACCGTCAAAGGCGCCATTTGCAGAACCGTTGCCGTTGCCAGCGGTGTAGCCGTTAGCATTTGCAGAATTGGAGTTGTTGCCTTGGCCATAGCCATTTCCCGCACCTTGTAGATTGCTTGATCCGTTGCCGCGTCCGCTCATGTTAAAAGAGAAGCCACCGTCCATTGCGCCGTTGCCGGCACCATTACCGTTGCCCCAGTTGTTGCTGTTGCCAAAGCCAGGAAAGTTCCATCCGGCAGAAGCGGTGCCTGCAGCCAGAAGAAGAGTAGTGCCTACTAGAGTATTAAGAAGTTTCATTGTTTGGTTCCTCGCAGTTTTGCTTAAAGTTAAAAGTGGTTGGGTGATGATGTTATCGTCCTTCAGCCCATGGACATTAGAATATAAGCAAATACTAATTAATGAAATATCACCAAAGGATAGGATGTAATGGGTAGATAGTTTAAAACATTGATTTATAAGAAAAAATTAAAGACTTTAATAAAAAATAAACATCAGTAGTAGTTTTTAAAGTATAAAAAATCAAAAACCTGGCTGTATCGCCTTGTTTTTTTACTTTGTGCTGTTTGTAAAGCAAACAGGCATTAACGACCGATGGCAGGCGCGATTCATTGATAGACTGCACTTGACAAACTGCTATTGTGTATTGTTCGATAGAGAAGCTGAGCATTCAAAGGGGGAAGCTATGCCCAAGTATGTATACGGGGACAAACCTGAAACCATTCTCTATCCAAGTGCGAAAAAAAGCAGCCGGCGGAATAACCATGTGCTGATGGGCTCCATACTGGAAGTTGTCGATGAGCGTGATGACTGGTTGAAAGTTGACTCTCTAGGTAAGGGCAAATCCGGTTGGGTAAACAAAAACGACGTTCGTGACACGCCCATACTAAAAGTATTTTTTGTCGATGTAGGGCAGGGTGATGGCGCAAATGAAAGAGCAACATAACAAGGTGGATATTTGGGATTCTTTCACCGTGCCTTGGCCGGGGAAATTTCATCGAGAGATAGAAGCCTCTGAAAATTGATATAAGGAGCGCTGTTTCTGCGGATTGTGCCTGAAAAAAATGCCAACTATTTCTTGTCCTCGACATCACTAAGGCAAAACACCCTGCAGCTTCGCAATCTCACGCGCACTCATACCCTGAAAATCTTTTTTCGTATCATCCAACCCTATTTTAAGCAGCAATTGATAGATGTTTTTGTGCTTGCCTATGGCCGCCAGATGTAGTGCGGACTGTTGGTTAAAATTAAGCTGCTCCAGGGCCGTAGCTGAATTATCAGTCAAACTGATAACCGCTTGTGTATTGCCCTCATAGGCACCGCGCATTAACGGAGTCCAGCCATAAACATCGCTGATGTTCGCATCGGCATCATGATCCAAAATGGAACGTATCAACTTACCACGGTTTTTCACGGCACACATCATGATTGCAGTCCAGCCGTTGCTGGCTTGAAGGTTCGGGTCAATTTTCAAAGATAAAATTTCTTCGACAATGGCAAGATTGCCTCCCCAGCAGGCATACATCAGGCTGGTGCCACCATTGTCGTTTGTCAGGTTTGGGTTGGCGTTGCGTACGATCAGCGAATGGAAGAGCTTGGCGTCACCCGCAGCGGCTGCGGCCATAAGTGCCGTTTTACTTCTAGAGGGTGTCGGAGTGTCGATATCACGGATCTTATTGAGCAACTCGTCCAGGGTTTCAGTCTTGTTCTGCGTGACTGCTATTAACCAGGATTGTAATTCCGGGCGTTCTTCAGAACTCAGAGATTTAGTGAGTAGCAGGCAAGTGATAAGTGTTAAAGATAAATTCCTAATATTCGTCATAACACCAGATGATTTTTCCACAGTCAGCCAAATCGTAACCACCGAGTGAGCCAGCCTGTAATGACTCAGCATACGATTGCAAATCTTCGAGCAATTTTTGAAACAAGGTGCGAAAGTATGTTTTTCGACGCATAACAAAATCGATATTCTCCCAGCACAGTGGGATAAAATTAAGCCCAAATTCAGTAGCGGAGCTTTTTGCACCCGGTGCAGAATCGACGATATTCATGGCTATCATTGAAGCGGCCTCTCGCTCTGATCGTGCAGTGGCAGTATAATTAATGTGAGCAGTATCAGCACAAACATTGTTCAGGCTTTCTGAGAAAATACGTTGTGCCGCCGTTCCCTCTTCGTATTTAGCCCAGCGATAGTTGTTTGATAAAAGTGCGTCCAGATCATGTGCTGAAGAGGCAATTTTAGGTGCTATGATAACGCCTTGCTGTCGGCTGAATGCACGTACCAGAATCCAGTCCCTGTGCTGTTCATAACGCTGCAAAAAAGCCGGATGCCGGATATCACTTTCTTTGGCAGGACCCCAGCGTATGCAGCCTATATCCGTGCGATTTCTTTGCAACAGTTGTAATCCGAGATCCACACTGGTGCTGCTATAGTTAATCAGTGCATTAGCACCGAGTTTTCGAGAGAGTTTGGCAATCACACGGGGTAATAGTGCGTCATCACTCCCTGAAACAATCAATCTGTCTGCCATCAATCCATTGTGGCTTGAATTGAGCACCCACTGGTCAATTAATTCACGCGGAAATAACCATTTGCCGGTTATTTTTGTACCTGGAATGCGGCCTTCGCTGGCGAGCAAATAAATTTTTTTCTCGTTTAGATGCAGATATGCTGCAACTTGTTTGACATTCATAAACCGACTGCGGGAAATAATTTCAGTCATCGGAATTGTCCTTTATAGGAGGCCAGCTCCTGGCCAACCCTTCCAGAATAAATTTTCAATTTATAAATTAAACGTTTTCCTGAGGCTGTCATTGGGCGAAGATTGCCTTGAAGTGGCCGATATAAGGTATTGCGTTGTGTTGAAGACAATCTTCTAAGTGTGTTTTGGCATGGCATCAAGTTCTATTTTTTCTAAGCCATTGTATATCAGGAAATGTCGACCTTTGGCGCGAGCAATCAAAGTGATACCGATCTGTTGTGCCAATTCCAGCCCTTTTTGTGTGATACCTGATCGGGAAAGAAGAACCGAAATTCCCATCTGAGCAACTTTGATGATCATTTCAGAAGTTAAACGGCCAGTAGTATAAAAAATTTTATCAGAACCGGATATTCCTTCAAGCCACATATGACCCGAGATAGCATCAACTGCATTGTGACGACCAACGTCTTCGGTAAAAAACAGTATCTTCTCGTTTTCACAAAGCGCGCAGCCATGTACGGCGCCAGCACGTTTATACACATCGTTGTAGTGGCTTAATGTTTTTAACAGGCAATAGATTGAAGACTGCCGGATGTTAAACCGAGTGATCTTGATCTGGTCTATTTCCTCCATAAATTTTCCAAATACTGTACCTTGTCCACAGCCTGAGGTCACCGTGCGTTGGGCCAGTTTTTCCTCCCAGCCTTCAACCCCGGAAAATGTGGTTACTGCGGCGGCATCTATATCATCCCATAAAACCTGTATCGCTTTTATCTCTGATAGTGACTGGATAAAACCCTGGTTCTTTAAAAATCCAAGCACCAATAACTCAGGTTTGGCACCCAAAGTCATCAAGGTTACGATTTCCCGCTTATCGACATACACCGTCAGGGCTCTTTCGGTGGCAATATAGGACTGCCTGCAATTGCCATATTCATCAACAGCCTGAACCGGATGTGACGGCTCTATCTCTGCGAAAGTCATTGCAGGTCGATGCAGTTTGGTTTGCATCAGCATAATAATCTTCTCTAGTGTATAATGCCTATTGATCAGCAAATGTTGTTCCGTAAGGAAAAGCGCAAAAAACGGTGATTCTCACTAATCGAAATGAGACATTCTATCCCGGTTTGTGATCTATTTGGGACAATTAGTCCCATAGCTTTGCCTATGAATCAAGAGCCGATCTGATTTTTATGCTGGCCTGCAACTTGCTGATTGCTACTGCGATAATACAAGCAGAATTCAGGGGGGGGGGGAATACTTACTTGCTAGCCGGATCTGAAAATAACCCTGATCACTTTGCTGTTGCGGTTATTCTGCAAAAGCAGGCAGTAGAAGGCAATCCATGGCTGGATAACCGTTGGAATGCGTTGGGTATTACGGTGCAATCGCAGTTAAAAGATTCAATATCAAGTCGTCTGATCAAACAGACTGCAACTTATTCACACTACCTATGGACAGGTCTTACGATCAATCTCTATGTCGATCAGGCAGAGAGTTATTATCACAACTTAATGACGCAAACACCGCGGCTATTTGTGGTTTGTCGTATGAACAATCAAGATGAGCCAGAGCCGTTTCTGGTTACGGCCAGTAGTGATGAGGCAAACTCTTATGTGGAAGTTGATGATCTTGCCTACAGTGTTGATTTTCCCGTTGAGTTTTATGCCTGGATCGAAGCTTTTGTTCTCACCCACTATGTGCCCGAAAAAAAGAAAAAGCGCAAATTAAAAAATTGGAGAGTGTCTGAATGATTAAAAAGCCTGATCTGCAGATACAGAAATCGAACAGCTTTCTAGGTCGTTGGTCTGAGCTTAAGAAACAGTCTTCATCACCAATTGAACCCGCCACTGTCATACTGGAAGATGCTAGTCAGGTGCATGATAAACCGTTATCTGAAGAGGATGAGCAACATCGGGCAGAAGCATATGAACCGCCTTCGATTCACGAATTGACTGATGAAGATATGCCAGCAATTGAGACGCTGGACGAAAGTTCTGACTACAGTGGATTCCTTTCCTCAAAAGTAAGCGCCGGCTTGCGTAAAGCCGCCATGGCAAAGTTGTTCAAACTCCCTGGTTTTGCTGTGCTTGATGGCTTGAATGACTACGATGAAGACTACACAAATTTTGCACCCCTGGGTGATATTGTCACTGCGGAAATGACCTATCGCGCAGAGGTTGAGGCAAAAAGGCAGTTGGAAAAAAGAGCCCGGGAAGCGATGGAGCATGCTGAAACAGATCAACCGAAGGCGCAGGAAATGGCCGAAAATACAACTGACGAAGAGGTAGAGGCTGGAATAGAGGAAGACATGGCTGAACAGCTGCAGGTAGTTGATGAAGAGCAGGCAGATGGGCAAACCGCTGAAGCAGCTGATGATATAACTCAATTGGGAGACGTGGATGTCTGAAAGTTCTGACTCGATATTGGAATGTAATATTGTTGCAAGAAAAAGTGCATTCGCGGTTATTAGTGACTCCCCAGTACAAGCTACCTCGCTGATTTCGTATCACTCAAAAGGTCGTTTGTTAATTTTGGCAGAGGCGGCGGAGTTTGCTCAGCAGTTGAAAGAAAAACTGCAAAAGGCGCTGGATTGTACAATTATGGTGGTTGGTGGGGCAGAAAGCACGAGCCTTAAACATTCATCTTTTTTGTATGCATCGAAACAGCATATTCTTATAAACGGTTTTTTAGGTGCTTTTGAACTCATCACCCAGCAAATCGGGCTGAATAATAATCAGCAAGACCCACTTCAACAACAGTTTGATCTTGTTCTGGATGCGTTAGACAGCCCTATCATCAGTGCCGAAATAAAACCTCCCGGTTATTACCTTAGTAGTCCAGAAAATCAGGATCTGGATATTTTAGCCAGTGAAATATCCTCGATGACCGGTGATTTTGAAAAACCCAAATACGTCGAATATGATGCATCGGTCTGCGCCCACGGGCGCAGTGGGCAGAAGGGTTGTAGCCGTTGCCTTGATGCCTGTCCTGCGCAAGCGATCACCTCCTTGGCAGATACGATTAATATCAACGCACAAATGTGCCATGGCATGGGTATATGTGCAACAACCTGTCCAACAGGTGCGATTCGATATCATTACCCCAGCACCGAAGACACCTGCACACGAATACGTCAATTGTTAAAACGCTATTTGCAGGAGGGTGGATTAAACCCGCAATTACTGGTTATCGATGAAACGGTCGCCGCTGAGATGCAAATCAGAGATGAAGATGATTGGCTTTTACCAGGTAACATCTTGCCTGTGGTACTGGAAGAGCAAGGTGGTATTGGGTTGGATGTCTGGTTGGCTGGACTCGCCTATGGGGCGCAATCAATTATCCTGCTTAAACATCGTAAAGTCCCTGAAAGCGTGGTCACGGAGTTGGTATATCAAGCAAGTATTGCACAAAGTCTGCTGGCAGCGATGGGCTACCCTGAAGCAGCTGTGACGCTATGCGATCCCTCGGATATCACAGCTGGAGGTGTGAACGGTGTGCGATGTTTGCCCAATATCATTCCCGCTGAATTTGCCGCTCAGCGACAAAAGCGTACGACTATTTTTATGGCGATTGATCACCTGTTCAGTCAATCAGAAAGTAAGCCGTCGCGTGTTGAACTACCTGAGCAGGCGTTATTCGGAAAGGTACTGGTCGATCAGTCAGCCTGTACCTTATGCATGAGCTGTGTTTCCGTATGCCCGGCAGGCGCGTTGTCAGATGGTGGTGATACTCCGAAACTAAAATTTTATCATGGTAACTGTGTACAGTGTGGCTTATGCAAAGTTTCCTGTCCCGAAAAAGCCATTACACTTGTGCCTGAATTTATCTTTGATCCTGAGCAAAGACGGCGGCTTAATGTGCTGCATGAAGAGCAACCTTTTTGCTGTATAAGCTGCAACAAACCTTTTGCCACACAAAGTGTTATTACCCGGATTCTGGAAAAATTGGAATCTCATGCCATGTTTCAAGACGAATCAGCCCGTCAGCGACTGAAGATGTGTGATGAATGTCGAGTGCTGGATATGATGCGAGATGAGCAAAAACAGGATAACTAAGTCACGGCTGTAGTGCAGGTAATGGCTTTTCAGAGTCAGGCTGCTTAAGGGTCAAAATTACCGCTATTGAGACTTTTTGTCCGGAATTGGATAAAAAATAGAGAATTTCATGCGAAATATTTCAAGAATTTTCAATTTTATTGCCAGCCGTTTCTGCATCTTACTTGCAGCTTTACGGTTATCCGTGTGCCAAATAAAAATTTTGAGAAAATTGTGAACGGCACCGTTGAAGATTCGCTTCGAGTTGGCGGTTACGGTTTACTCGCCAGTTTGTTAAGAGACAGTCCCGAGCAGGATCTGCTGGATCGACTCGAGCAAATCGATCTCAGTGATCACAAAAATAAAGATGATCTTGCGCATGGGCTTGAGTTTCTTAAACTCTCAGCAAGGCAATCCGAGCCAATGCGTTTACGTGAAGAGTATAACGACCTCTTTATTGGTATTGGCCGGGGTGAAATCGTCCCCTACGGTTCCTGGTACATCACTGGTTTTTTGATGGAACAGCCGCTGAGTATATTACGTCAGGATCTGCAGCGACTCGGTTTTGAACGGCAAGAATCTACACATGAACCAGAGGACCATGTTGCCGCACTGTTTGAAGTGATGGCGATGGTGCTCACTACACCCGAGTTACAGATAGAACAGACACGTTTTTTTCAATCACATATCTCGCCCTGGATTGAACGTTTTTTTGTTGATCTGGAACAGGCAAAAAGCGCTTGCTTTTATAAGTCTGTAGGTCAGTTTGGCAGGGCATTTGTACAATTTGAAAAGCAATATTTTGAAATGCAACAATAGAATAATAAATTATCGCCACAAGTCGGAGGCTATATGACTACTAAATCCAATCAAGAAGGAACCACCTCGTTGAACAGTCGTCGGAATTTTTTGTATACAGCTGCAGCCGTAGGAGGCTCAGCCGTTGTAATTTCGGGAACTGCTGAGACGGATACAAACGATGAAACTGTAAAGGTTGTGGAGCAGACAGCTCAGAATAAGGGGTATCAAGACACCGCACATGTGCGGGCCTATTATAAAACAGCATCTATATAGCGAGGTTATGCCATGAAACTTACAAGAAAATCGCCTGACGGTGCAGTGAAAGAACACGGTTTTACCTTTAAAGGCCGAGGGCAGAGTCGGCGAGATTTTTTAAAGAACTCTGGATTGTCGATCGGCGGTGCGGCGTTGGCCACTGGTTTTGCACCCGGTATGATGAAAACTGCCAAGGCACAATCGGCAAAACAACCCGATACCTCTGATGGCGAGATTGTTCGTTCCATTTGTACCCATTGCTCAGTGGGTTGTGGAATCTATGCTGAAGTTAAGGACGGTGTGTGGACGGGACAAGAGCCCGCGTTTGATCACCCATTTAACCTGGGAGCACACTGCGCGAAGGGGGCATCAGTACGAGAGCATGGGCATGGTGAACGTCGGCTCAAATACCCAATGAAACTGGTTGCTGGTAAATGGCAGAAAGCCAGTTGGGAAGATGCCATTAATGATATTGGCGATCAGATGTTGAAAATCCGTGAGCAATCCGGCCCTGATTCCGTCTATTGGTTGGGTTCTGCCAAACACAGTAATGAGCAAGCCTACTTGTTCAGAAAATTTGCTGCGATGTGGGGAAGTAACAATGTTGATCACCAGGCACGGATTTGTCACTCAACTACGGTTGCCGGGGTAGCAAATACCTGGGGTTATGGCGCGATGACCAACTCCTATAATGACATCCTGAACAGCAAATCCATGTTGTTAATTGGTAGTAATCCGGCCGAAGCCCATCCGGTGGCAATGCAGCATCTGCTACGTGCTAAGGAAAGTGGTGCGAAAATGCTGGTTATTGATCCACGTTTTACCCGCACGGCTGCACATTCAGATCAACATATGAGCATCAGGCCCGGTAGTGATGTGGCTGTGATCTGGGGAATGTTATGGCATATATTTGAAAATGGCTGGGAAGACAAGGACTATATTAAACAGCGTGTTTATGGTATGGATAAAGTGCGCGCCGAAGTTGCAAACTGGACGCCTGACGAAGTTGAAAAGGTTTCGGGTGTTCCGGGCGAAGAAGTAAAAGCTGCCGCGGAGCTTATGGCAAAAAACAAGCCTGGCACATTTGTCTGGTGCATGGGTGGCACTCAACATACAATTGGTAATAATTTTACTCGAGCATACTGCACATTCCAGCTGGCATTGGGTAATGTAGGTCTCAGTGGTGGTGGTGCCAACATTTTCCGCGGACATGACAATGTTCAGGGAGCTACTGATTTTTGCGTACTCTCGCATAGCTTACCCGGTTATTATGGTTTGTCTGCTGGTGCGTGGAAACACTGGTCCAAGGTTTGGGATCTTGATTTCGAATGGATCCAATCCCGCTTTGATCAGGATAGTTATGAAGAATCCAAAGGCAAGCCTGTTTCACCGATGCATACCAAAGGGGTGCCTGTTTCCCGCTGGATTGACGGCGTATTAGAGGATAAGGCGAATTTTGCTCAGAAAGATAACATCCGCGCGATGGTGTTTTGGGGACATGCTCCTAACAGCCAAACACGCGGCATGGAAATGAAAAAAGCCTTCGAAAAGTTGGATTTACTGGTAATAGTTGATCCCTATCCAACAGTATCAGCGGTTATGCATGATCGTACTGATGGGGTTTATTTATTACCCGCAGCAACCCAGTTTGAAACTTATGGGTCGGTCACGGCATCAAATCGTTCACTGCAATGGCGGGACAAGGTTATTGAACCCATGTTCGAGTCACTGCCCGATCAAACCATTATGTACAAATTTGCCAGCAAACTCGGATTTGCTGAACAGCTATGTAAAAATATTAAAGTCAATAATGATGAACCATTGATTGAAGATATTACCCGCGAATTTAATAAAGGCATGTGGACCATCGGTTATACCGGGCAAAGCCCCGAGCGGATGAAGACTCACCAGAAAAATTGGCACACATTTAATACCAATTCACTATTGGCAGAAGGTGGACCTGCAAATGGTGACTACTACGGTATGCCTTGGCCTTGTTGGGGCACAGCAGAAATGGGACACCCGGGTACGCCCAATCTTTATGATCCTTCCAAACCTGTTGCTCGCGGTGGTCTGAACTTTCGTGCACGTTTTGGTGTTGAGCATGATGGAGAAAATCTTCTGGCAGAAGGCTCTGCACCGGTAGGTAACGAAATCGGTGATGGTCATCCGGAATTTACCGCTGATATGCTTAAGAAGCTTGGTTGGTGGGATGACCTGTCGGGGGATGAAAAAGGCGCTGCTGAAGGTAAGAACTGGAAAACTGATTTATCCGGTGGCATCCAGCGGGTTGCAATAAAACATGGTTGTGCACCTTTTGGTAATGCCAAGGCCAGGGTTAATGTCTGGACATTTCCAGATCCAATCCCTATCCATCGGGAACCGCTCTATACAACACGGCGTGATCTGGTGGAGAAGTATCCGACTTACGAAGATCGTAAATCTTTCTATCGCCTGCCTACTCGATACGGCTCAATTCAGGCAAAGGATTTCTCAAAGGATTTCCCACTTATCCATACAACGGGTCGATTGGTTGAATATGAAGGAGGTGGGGATGAAAGTCGCTCCAATGCCTGGTTGGCTGAGCTTCAGCAGGAGATGTTTACTGAAATCAATCCAACAGATGCGAATAATATCGGCATCAAGGATGGACAGGATATCTGGGTAGAAGGGCCAGAAGGTTCTAAGATAAAGGTCAAGGCGATGATCACTCGACGAGTGGAGCCTGGTGTGGTTTTCTCTCCCTTTCACTTTGCAGGGCACTTGCAAGGGCAGGATTTACGTGCAAAGTATCCAGAGGGCGCTGACCCCTACGTACTCGGTGAGGCAGCCAATACGGCTATGACTTACGGCTATGATTCCGTCACACAGATGCAGGAAACCAAGTGTTCTATCTGCAAAATTTATCCCGCATAACGGCAAAACAGGAGAAGCAAGATGGCTAGAATGAAATTTCTTTGTGATGCCGAACGCTGCATCGAGTGTAATGGCTGTGTTACGGCCTGTAAAAATGAGAATGATGTCCCCTGGGGTGTAAACCGGCGGCGCGTGATTACCCTGGACGATGGGGAGCCTGGTGAAAAAACCATATCAGTGGCGTGTATGCATTGTACTGATGCCCCTTGTAAGGCGGTTTGTCCGGTGGATTGTTTTTACACTACAGACGATGGTGTCGTCCTACATGATAAAGATCAATGCATAGGTTGTGGTTATTGTTTTTATGCCTGCCCTTTCGGAGCACCTCAATACCCACAAAAGACGGCTTTCGGTGTACGTGGAAAAATGGATAAATGCACATTCTGTGCAGGTGGCCCCGAGGCTGATAACTCCCCTGAAGAAAAAGAGAAATATGGTGTGAATCGATTGGCGCAGGGAAAACTGCCGATATGTGCTGAAATGTGTGCAACCAAAGCACTACTTGGTGGAGATGGCGATATTATTGCTGATCTCTATCGTGAACGTTTATTGCGTCGAGGTGGCAGACCACAGACCTGGGGTTGGGATAAAGCATACGGTGGTGTGATAGAAAAAACCGACACCTAGACTCTAGACTAGGTTAGGGGCGGTTGGACTTAACACGGTTTGGTTATGTCCTTGGATGATGAGCATTTCAGCTTATTGAGTACGTACGTAATGTAACTCTGTTGTTAGGCGTATTGATAGGTTGATTTGTTTGTTCTCAGGGAATTTAGCGCTAATACTTATGTCCGACGGCTTCCAGGTTATAACAAAATAGCGGGAGAAAAACATGTTTAATAATGTGCTCGTATGCCTTGCGATTTGTCTTTTTACAGTCATTCTTGCAGGCTGTTCAGAGGTACAGGATAATTTGCACGAACCCGGTGTCTACAAAGGTAAAATTGACCCTTTTTTGGCAAAATCCGGGGACGAACAAAGTCGCTTGTTAGCGGAACGCTTTAACTCAATCCAGACTGATCGATAGGGGGGGCTTGATGAAATCCAAAATTAATAGAAAAAAAGCAGGTTGGATGGTTTTAGCCGGCCTGCTTGTTACTATTCTGGTAGCGCCTTTTTCGGGGTATTTGCTGCTCACAGAGAAAGCCCATGCTCAGGCAGCCTTTGACACAGAAGGAAGCAATCCACGTTCGAATTTTTGGCGTGCTGTGCGCGGTGGCAGTAGTGGTTATTCCGCTGTAAATGGTGACGAGGCGAATGTACTCATTCAAAACGGCGGTGAAAACTGGCGTCAGATTCGTAAACCCATTGCCAAATACGGTGGATGGTTTGTATTGGCAGTGGCAATCGCCTGTCTTGTATTTTTCCTGACTAAAGGCAAAATTAAACTTGAAAATGGTGAAAGTGGGCTAACGGTGGCGCGTTGGTCAGCATTTGACCGCTTCCTGCACTGGTCTAACGCGAGTTTGTTCATTATTATGGCAGTGACTGGCTTAAGCCTACTTTACGGGAAAAATATACTGATGCCTATCATAGGCAAAGATGTTTTCGCTGCTTTTGCCGGTGTTGCTAAAATGGTGCATGATTATCTAGGCCCACTGTTTATCGCCATACTTGCCATATTATTGCTAAAGTGGTTATTGATGAACCTGCCTACAGGTACAGATATCAAGTGGTTTTTTAAGGGTGGGCTATTTAGTAAAAATCACGTGCCTGCGGGTAGGTTGAACGGCGGTGAAAAATTGTGGTTCTGGTTATTGCTGATTACTGGCATTGCTGTCAGTATCACTGGTGTGGTTATGGATTTCCCTAATCTCGGCGCTCTGAGGGAGGATATGCAATTGGCAAGTATCATCCATAGTATCGCGGCTGTTGTACTCACGGGTGGTGCGATTGGACATATCTTTATAAGTACAGCCGGCACTGAAGGAACCCTTTCGGCAATGTCCACGGGTCGAGTGGATGTGGAATGGGCAAAACAACATCACGATCTATGGTATGAGGAACTAAAGAGTAATGGAGTGGAGCCTTTGACGCTAGCTGAAGCTGAAGAAAAAGGGCGAAGATCATCTGCTACGGGTTCACATTCAGCAGCATGAGGATTGATTGCGAGCCATTGAAATATAGTAATTGGTGGTGGGTGATGCCTAAAGCGGAAGGACAGGAGGGTATTGACGGGGTTTGGCAACAAAAATGCCACCACTGCAATCTGATTCGCAGTGGTGGCTTCTACAATACAATGAGTATTGAGTCAGTATTGATTAAGATATGTTGATATTGGTATCAGCCTGTATATTGTCATCACCACCTTGACCCGTTACGGCTGCATTAGCCTGATTTTGGGCTTGTTGAACTGCTTGACTAGCAGCACCCATTGCAGCGGCGTTGCCGCCCATACCATCAACAATGCCGGCACCCGCAGCGCCCACGGCGTTAAGATCTTGTGCACTCACGTTGCCTTGCGCCCCTTGATTTGCCTGGATCGCATCACCACCTGATTTATCTGCCATTATTATTCTCCTAAAAGAAGTTAGTTATATTTATCTATATCGAGGAAATATCACCTCGATGATCAGTATATTGGCACATTTGAGATTTTAATTCAGGGAATATTTATCATCGATTGTGTGATTTATTACCTAAAAGTATTGTTTGACGCTATTATTTATCTGTTATCAGCTCGAATTGCTTAATTTCATGCTTTACCTGATTTATTTTCAACAGGTTGCTAGAAAGAACCTAAAGACAAGATGAATACACCGGCACACCTTGCACTGAGTATTTTCCTCTGGCGTAAGCAAACCCAGTGGGCAGCGGTAACGGCTATTTGTTTTGGTGCTTTACTGCCCGATTTACCAATGATTGGGTTTTATCTTTACCAAAAATTGTGGGCTGGCAGCAGTGAGCTACAGATCTGGTCGCAGCAGTATTTTCAAACTGATTGGCAGTTGTTTTTTGATCTGTTCAATTCGATTCCCCTTTTCCTGGCCGTACTTATCACCAGTTATTTTTTAAATAACCGGGTATTATTCCTCATCGTTGCCAGCGCTTTGTTGCATATGATGTTGGATTTACCTCTGCATCATGATGACGCGCACCGGCATTTTCTGCCAATCAGTCAATGGCGATTCGAAAGCCCATTATCCTACTGGGACCCAAAATATTTTGGTCATATCATCTTCAGAATTGAGCTTTTGTCTTCACTGGTTATTTGTCTTTATGTGGGTTGGAAAGGGCAAGGGTTGCCTATTCGAATTGTCGCATTTCTCACGCTTGGCATGTACCAGTTTTTTATCGTATATGCTATGACCTCATGGTCGTAGGAATAGCTGTTTGCCATCAAGTTTGCACAACGCTCAATTGCAAGGTTAGACGCAGACCAACTGATCGCTTGTTTGAAAATTTATCTAAATCTTATCTAACTATTGACGGTCTTTATTTAATTTGTTGCTAACAGAGCGTTCAACCTTTTGAACATATTTTTCAACTACATTCAATTCTCTTACATTGCGTTCCTTGTTTTTATAATCATGTGTTACATCAACTGCTGCATGCCCGGTCAGCTGGCGTATTAATGCCTGATTCAGATTTTGCCACATATCACTCGCCACACTTGAAAGACGCCTTTCCAGTGGTTTTTTTATCAACACTCGCTGAAAAATGAATGCGGCGACGAGGAAAAGAAATACCCAGGGATGGTGAGCATACCAGCTTATCCAGTGTGAAAACATATCTGGTAATACAGCTCCAAGTTTGCTGATCAAAGATGATATAAGGCCGGACGGAACATCGGTTTTATCATAATCGGGTACATTTGAAATCAATGCCGGAATAGGCAATAAGATAACCACAAAGCTTGATATAAGAAACATCCAGTATAGGAATACCCTTGCTTTGACAGAATGTGAAATATCAGACAGGCTGTTATTGCCTTTTCCATCTCTGGTATTGATAGGCCAGCTCTCAATATTAACAAGCGAAGTTGTTTCATTATCTACCATGCGTATTTTTCGTATCATGAATGGTGCATAAAAACTGGTTGCATTGTCGATGCGGCGAAAAACGGACTCATGCACCAGCGGTGCTTCAGCACCGTTGGCCTGTTGCCATAAGGCGGTAATATCCCGTGGTTCGTATCGATAAAAGGCGCTTGCGCCGGAACGGGAATTATACAGCTTGCTGTGTACATCTGCTTCTGCAGCCAATTGATTCAATTTTGAATTAAATTGAAGCCGAGGGCCTTTGCGCTTATTTTTCTCAAGTTGAGGTAACTTTTCAATTCGGCTGATCATCCATTGCAGACTTACCTGAGCCATGCCGTCTTTAGGATAACCACCTCCGATATTGGCATGTACACCTGCGAACCACACCTGTTCAACGTATTGGTTATCTTCAAGTGATTTTTCATTCCAAAGTGTAGGTGAAAAAGTTTTGCGCGACTCATCGATAGCGATTGCATGAAAGCCTGTTCTCACACATCTGGGTAAATCTACAATAGATTTATCTTGTACCCAGGATGGGAAAACGGATGTTCGAATCTCATTTACAGGCGCGCCAGTTGCATTAACGGTATCCCATACGCCGAGACAGCAGATGGGTAATTCACGGACAGGTAAGCCGGATTTATCTAACGGTTCTATCTGCCAACGTCGTTCGCCGTGTATTTTTTTCTTGCTATAAATTCCATCATATTCTTTTAATTTCTGCTTGTAGTCTTTAAATGCTGCTGATGCCCATTGCCTCAAATACTCCGGCTTTGACTTCCAGTTGGGATCAACAGGTAAGCCGATATAGTCAATAAAATTAGCCAATAGACGGATGGTAAATGCACCACGGCTAAAACCGAACAAATAAACATTGTCTTCTTCCTGATAGTGACTGGCTAGGTAGACGTAAAGATCCAGAACATTTCTGGTTAAACCTGCACCAAAAACCAGACCTAACAATTTTTGTGGGGTGGAGCTTTCCGTGCCTACTCCATCATCATAGAATGCGATTTGACTGGAGTAATTGTGATCAAGCAATTTGTACAAACGCCAGACATTGGTATCACGTCCATTACCACCCTGGTTATTCGTACCATCTGAGAATAGAACAATGTTTTTTGCCACAGCACGTCTCCTGGCAACCTGTTGAAAAACTCTCTGATGCCATCAGAGAGTTTTTCAACAGGTTGCTAAATAAAATTTCTTAGTACATCAGTAAACTCGGGGGTGCGCAAATAACCGTATGACTTGTGGTGAATGCCTCCCCAGTCATTGAGCACCAAATCATCACGGACCCCTACACCATTGGCGTTTTTCGCGTAATCGTCGGCCAGTCGCGGATCGAGTGCAACCGGATCCAGTCGATCCGCCAGATTTGTCCAATTGCGCACACAGCTTGGGGTTCGTATCGCTGAATTCTCCTTGGCAATGCGCATCTTAACATGTGGAAACCCCAAGGGTGACCCTATCGTCAGGAAATGATCAATCTGAATACTGATATCTTCACGACCAATAATCCGTAGGGTATCATAGGCAATGATTGTCCCCATGGAATGCGCAACAATCATTATTCGTTTATCACGGTGTTTTTTTATACATGCTTTCAAGCGCCCTCTTAATTCTTCACGAATAGCGGCTTCCTCATAATAACGCGCCAGATCAGGTAGTTTCTTATCTAACACCTTTTCTGCGGCTTTATCGATACCAAATGTATGCTTGAGTACATCTATGGCCTTACCCGCCTCTTGAGAAATATTATCTTTCAAGCGCTCAAGCCAGCCCTCAGTGTAGCGTTTAAGCTGATCGGGTTTTGCAGGCTTATAAGCGTCGGGTTTAGGATCATGTGTTTGGTACATCACATTGGCCCAATAAACGGATTCAAATGCCAGTGAATCCAATTCCAATCCCGCATTCTTCTTCAGCCCTTCAAGCATGGCCGCTTCCCACCATTTGGCCAAAGTGTCTTTATCAGGCTTGTTTGATAAGCCGTGAATACCGATAATCATACTGGACATTTGTAGCCTCCCGATTTAATTAATAAAAAGAAACCCTTTATTAACGAACGAGATTAACAATAAGCATCTTATGAACAAATGTCCACTTTTATTAGAAACGATTAACGTTTGGTTTTTATTGCTCCAGAGAATCATCGTATTAACATCGATTAACATGTTAATCTGCTGATATCAGCTTTAATCTATAGTCAACTAAGAATATCCACTGATATAGAAGTAAAATATGCAATTTGAGAATGAGGATAATGTTCGATGGTTAGATCTAAAAAAAGCAATCACACTAAATTTAATGCCATAATTAAGATCATTAAAAATTGTATTAAGGCTGGATTAAATAATTTACGGGATCTATATTGGTGGTATGAGCGCAAAAAAATAATCCTGTACTTTCTGGCAATTGTAGCCGTGATTCTTGGCTTGATCGGATTTGCAGTTTCGAAAAAAACCGATGGAGTGCTCGATGTTGTTAATAACACGATTGCGCTTTTTGCCTTTTCTTACCCACTTGACGATAATTGCTTTCTGGATTTTGCCAAATCATTCGCCATCCTCACCGTATTTTTTGGTGTAATTACACTTTTTTCTTTTAAAATACTCAATTATTTCGTTGTGAAAAGTGTTCAACAAAAACCCTTTGATTTGATTATCGGCTTAGGCAGCCAAAACGAAGCGTTGTTGAACAGTCGTATGAACCAAAAAACCACCTTGATTGTTGAAGCAGACGAGAGCAATCCATCTGTCCATACATTTAGACGTAAAGGCTTCGGTGTTATTGTTTCCAGGGCTGAGCAATCATTGCATAACCTCGACCTCGGTAACCTGAAGTGCTGTATTATTTCTGTCGGCAGTGATCGACGTAATATCACACTGGCCATAAAGTTGATTGAATTGGTTGAGGCAGAGACGAAATGTGAAATCCACGTGCGAGTCGATAACAGAGATTTATCCGTCTTGTTTAAGCAAGAGGTAGTGTACGGCGGTCAGGCAAAAAATATTGACATAATCCCCTTTTCTCTCGATGAGATTGTCAGCAAACAACTTTTTTCTGAGCACAGTGTATTGGGGTTGCAAACTGAGATTATTCAGTCGGATGACCCCTGGTCCATTGCTGTGGTTGGCACATCCAATTTGGCAGCTGAGATAATCTACCAGCTGGCAGCCGACTCACATCTGCCGGAGCAGAACTGTTTGACAATTTATTGTGTGCATCAGAAAAGCGATGCTTTTTGTGACATGCTTGAAAAGCGGTTCCCAGGTATTCATAAAATCCCGCACCTCACCCTCATTGCCAAGGATCTGGACAGCGAACGTTTGTCTTTTTTTACCGATGCACTCTGGCGGTCTAAGAGACTGACTAATATTATTATTGCTACTGATGACGAAGATAAAAATCTCGATATCGCCGTTAATCTGCAGGATACTACCTATATTCACGAAACAACTGCTGAGGAAGCGTTTGGCACAAAAATTCTTTTTGCCATTCATAATAGCGAGGGTTTGGGAAGGAAGATTAACGATAATAAAAAAGCATTCGCTAACTTTTACAGTTTTGGTGATCTTGAGGGTGTCTCGACCTGGGACAATTTAATTGATGAAAAACTTGATACCATTGCCAAGCTGATCCACTACGATTATAAGGGGAAACTGGGTGATGGTGATGACATTGAAAAAAATGTCATCGATCAAATGTGGATTAAAAATGCATCTTTGAATGACCGGGAATCCTGTCGAGCGCAAGCGACACATATTGATATCAAACTTCTGGCTTTGGGGTTAAAAAAACAAAAACTACTGTCCCCACAAACATTGAGTGGATTGTTGTTGAGTAATCAGAAGCAATTTGATAAAAAATTAGTTGGTCGAACGGTTACCGATTCTATGTTAGCTGACTACCGAAGTGAGTATTTTCCCGATTCATTTGATAATACCCAGTATGACAAGCTCGCCAGAGCTGAACACAATCGCTGGAATGCCTTTCACTACCTACGAGGATGGCAGCATAGCAAGACTAAAAACAAGGCGGCGAAACTACATGATTGTCTGGCACCGCTTGAGAAATTCGAATCCGATAGTACAAAGTTATTATATCAATACGACATACTTTCTGTGTTGAGTATTCCAAAATATTTGGCCCATGCCGGATATGAGATCGTAGAATTGCCTGAATGAATTACAAAATTGTTTCTATTGGCGTGTGTAAAAGGTGAATTAAGAATTAATCTGAATCTACGGTTCCAGCATGGATTCATATCAAGGGTAGCGTTTTTAGTGCAGATTGTGAATCAATGCAAGGGTGTTAGCTATGATTGAAAAGAGTTTGCAGGAAAAAATGCTTTTGCAGTTGCAGCAAAAAAAGCTGTTTGAACAAGCGAAGAATTATTCTTTGGACTATGCTGACAAGGTGCTGCAAAGACAGGTATATCCGTCTGATGAAGCAATCAGCAATCTGAATGGTTTCATTGAAGAATTGCCTGATTCAATCGGCGATGCATCAGCCATTATCGAACAGCTGCATACAGTGGGTTCACCCGCAACTGTAGCGCAGACAGGGGGGCGATATTTTGGATTTGTTAACGGGGGTGTATTGCCTGTTTCACTGGCGGCGCGTTGGTTAAGTGATTTTTGGGATCAAAATACTGCGCTATATTGCATGTCCCCATTGGTTTCAAAGCTTGAACAGCTTACAGAGAAATGGTTAAGAGATTTATTTGGACTGCCCTCAGATGTGGTTGCCGGTTTTGTCAGCGGTTCTTCTTTGTCTATATTTTGTGGATTGGCAGCGGCTCGATATCGTATTTTTAAGAACAATCACTGGGATATCAACAAAAAGGGTCTAAATGGGGCGCCAGCGATCAGAATTGTTGCCGGTAGACATGCTCATGGCACGGTGATAAAAGCGATCGCATTGTTGGGGTTGGGTAGCGACAACATTGAGTGGGTGGATACTGACGGTGAGGGTAGAATCATACCATCCAAATTGCCGGTGCTTGATGCAAATACTATTGTAATACTGCAAGCAGGTAATGTAAGCTCAGGGGCTTTCGACGCATTCGATGAAATTTGCAACAAAGCAAACAAGGCAAATGCCTGGGTACATATTGATGGCGCGTTTGGTCTTTGGGTCGCTGGCTGTAAAAGCCTGAAACAACTGACACTGGGAATCGAAAAAGCAAACTCCTGGTCCGTTGACGGACATAAAACACTTAATACCCCTTACGATAACGGGCTTGTGCTTTGTCGTGATAAAAATGCATTGGTTGAGGCATTGCAAGCCAGCGGCTCCTATATTGCCTATAGTGATAAACGCGATGGCATGCTTTTCACACCTGAAATGTCAAGGCGTGCGCGTGTGATTGAGCTGTGGGCAGCGTTAAAATATTTAGGCAGAGAAGGGATCGACGAACTGGTAACTGGCCTGCATAAAAGAGCGTTGCAGTTGGCTGATGAATTGCAAGCTGAGGGTTTTAGGGTCGTCAATGATGTCATTTTCAATCAGGTGCTTGTATATTGTGGCACAGATGAAATAACCAATCTGATCATGGAAAAAATACAACAATCCGGTGAGTGTTGGGTAGGTGGCGCGAACTGGCATGATCAGGCCGTCATACGAATCAGTATTTGCTCCTGGGCTACGACAAAGGAAGATATAACACGTTCAGTACGTGCATTTGTCAGCGCCAGAGATGATGTCTCTAGCTGATTTATATAAGTTTGGAATTCAGAATGTGAAGAGAATGTGAAGGACAGGCATAGCATTTTTGACATCTTCCTATTTAACCGATAGCATGTAATACCAATATACCGTTCAAGGAAGAACACGATGACGATACCCCGTTCGCAACAAATTTCACTGACCGATACACCTTATTATCACGTGACATCCCGATGTGTCAGACGAGCTTTTCTGTGTGGTAAAGATCCACTGACTCAAAAGAGCTATGAACACAGAAGACAATGGATTGAAGACAGATTGCGTTTGTTGAGTTCACTGTTTGCCATTGATATTTTTTCCTGTGCGCTGATGCCAAATCATATCCATGTCGTAGTAAAACTAACCCCTGAAGAGAGTGTGTCCTGGAGCACTCAGGATGTAATCGAGCGTTGGTTTTCTTTGTTCAAGGGGACATTATTGGTAAGGCGCTTTTATGATGGTAAACCATTGACGCCCGCGCAGCTGAGCAGTGTTAATGACACCGTTGAGATATGGAGAAACCGTTTACTATCACTTAGTTGGTTTATGAAATGTCTGAACGAGCCTATTGCAAGACAAGCCAACAAGGAAGATGACTGTAAGGGACATTTTTGGGAATCCCGTTTCCATTGTCAGCCTCTTCTAACTGATGAAGCGGCACTGGCATGTATGGTTTATGTAGATTTAAATCCGGTGCGAGCCGGTATTGCACAAACCCCCGAAGCATCTGAGCACACGAGTATTAAAGAACGAATAAAACCTCGGTTTGATTTATCTGAAGCAATAAAATCTTTTGTGGCTCATGGTGGGTTCTCAGATTATTTACAAAGGGACGGTAGAATTTCTATAAAGCCGTTGGCAGCCTTTGTTGGTGGATATAAAGTGGACAACTGCAAGGGCATTAACTTTGAATTTAAGGAATATCTGGAGCTCGTGGATATTACAGGGCGAATAATAAGAGATGATAAACGCGCTTACATTGATGAGCAGCTACCCCCGATACTGGAGCGCCTTGGGATTTCAGGAAACGATTGGTTTGCAGACTGTCAGAATTTCGAAGCTCGCTACCAACAGCGATTTGCCAAAAGGCGGCGTAAGAAAGCTGCAGCTTAACCGAACGCTACAGTCTATCACTCGAAATCAGGCGATATTTTTGGCGCTATGGATTGTTACGTGTTAGATCCAGGAATTTGAGAGATCTCGCTTGAAATTCTCAACTTTAAACGTCATAAATTGGAAATTTCCCATATTGCATCCTAGGAGAAATTACATATTTACCCTCAATCATTGGCTTTTAAACAACGCCTGTCCTTAATCTATTGATCTCCCCGGAACCTGATGATCATTTTTTGATAAGGGCAGGCATTCGAATATACTTTTTGAGATTAAATTTCTTTAAAATCAGATAAAAATCATACATACATTTTGTGGTTTTTTAACAATATAGAGTGTCTGTCCTGCTAATCCAAATAGTAGATTCTATTATCAATGGCTTATCAAATATTCCTAATCACGATATCATGGGTGGCAGCACATTCTCAGATGCCGAGCGAGATAACCAAAATTGAGTATTAATGTACAGGTACGGCCTCAGTATATTGCGCGTGGGGTTACTCTCATCGTGGCAGCAATGCTCGTGACATCATTTCAGGATGTGGTTTTTAAATTTTTCAGCAATGAGCTTTCCCTTTGGCAGATTTTCGCTTTAAGGGCGATGCTGGCGTTACCATTGCTTTTTGCGCTAGCGCGGGTGCAAGGCATACAGGGTAGCGTTCTGGTAGATGCCCTACGGAAATGGCCGCTGCTGCGGTCTCTCTTCATGACGTTAATGTTTTTGGCATTCTATGCGGGCATTCCGTTTGTGAGTTTATCAACCCTTGGTGCCGGGGCTTATATCGCACCTATTTTTGTAACTTTACTGTCTGCCTATGTCATAAGCGAACCCGTTGGCTTTCGTGGCTGGATTGCTGTTTTTATCGGCTTTGCAGGTGTCTTCATCCTCCTTCAGCCAGGCACCGATGCCTTTTCTCCCTGGGCAGTATTGCCGGTGATTGCCGCCATTTTCTATGCGCTGGCGCATGTCATAACCCGGACTAAATGTCAGTTTGTTCCGCTAGTAGCTATGGCGCTATCTCTGAATCTGGTTATGCTTGCAGCCGCTTTGATCGTGAGTGGGACATTGTTATTCTGGCAGCCGGGCGAAGAGCTGATCCGCTCTTACCCTTATCTATTAGGGGGTTGGTCGCCCATTGTCATGTCGGAATGGCTTGTTCTGGGCCTGCTGGCTATTTTCACCGTTGTGATCGGTTTGGGGGTCGCTGGTGCTTATCAGGCCGCACCACCGTCGATTGTCGCGACATTCGAGTACAGTTATTTGGTTTTTGTGGCGATGTGGGATTATTTATTCTTTGCGACTTCAGCAAGTGGCGCGACAATTCTTGGGATGTTACTGATCATTGGGGCTGGTTTGATGGTTTTGCGTCGCTGATGAAATCGGGCATTCAATATTACAACTCGATTAAGTTTATATGCCTGGGCAGGTTACAACTTATACAGTTAATAATACAAACACTACAGTTCCATCTTTGACTGAACATACTAAGCGCTAATTCCCATATGCAGCTCTATTACCAGAACTACTTTTATTGCTCTGTTGATTTCCCGTGGGTCTTTTTTTCCTACGGGAAAACTTTTTACCCTGTGATTGCAATTTGCCACGTTGCCCGTCTTTGTGTCCGGTTTTTGGCTTCTTTGGTTTGTGAGGTTTGAAGGCCCGGTTATCCAGGCTTGATTCCGGGACATCGTGAACAGGCTCAAAACCATCAATTAATTTTCGTGGCAGCAACTCCTTAATGAGCCTTTCAATATCAGAGAGCTGTTTAAATTCATCTGCGCTCACTAACGACACTGCCTGTCCGCTGCTGCCAGCACGACCCGTACGACCGATTCTATGTATATAGTCTTCGCTTACATTAGGTAGCTCAAAATTAACCACATGCGGTAACTGGTCAATGTCCAGTCCGCGGGCGGCTATATCGGTGGCAACCAAAACCTGAGTCGCAGCGTTTTTAAAGTCAGCCAGCGCCTTGGTTCGGGCAGCCTGACTTTTGTTGCCATGAATCGCCGCAGCATTGATCTCGTTACTTTCAAGATAGCGGGTTAAACGATTGGCACCGTGTTTGGTTCTGGAAAATACCAAAACCTGCCGCCATTGTTTACTTTTAATCAAATGTACAAGTAAGGCCGGTTTTTGTTTTTTATCGACTGGACATATCCATTGTTTTACCGTTTTGGCGGTAGTATTGCGTGGGCTGACCGAAATCTCTACGGGATTTTTAACCATGCCTTTGGCCAAATTGCGTATGTCTTTGGAAAATGTCGCGGAGAACATTAAAGTCTGGCGTTGTTTGGGCAGTAGAGACTGGATTTTTCGGATATCGTGGATAAATCCCATGTCCAGCATACGGTCGGCTTCATCCAGAACCAATATTTCCAGTTGCTTGAATCGAATCGCGCCCTGATTGTGAAGATCCAATAATCGCCCAGGTGTTGCAATCAGTATATCCACGCCTCTGCGAAGTTTCATCATCTGCGGGTTAATTTTAACCCCCCCAAATACAATTGCCGATCGTAGTGGCAGATTCCTGCCGTAGGTGGAGACGCTTTCCCCAACTTGAGCAGCCAGTTCACGGGTGGGCGTAATAATCAGAGTACGTGCCTGATTAGACTGCGCACGTGGGCCTTTGCATAACAATTCCAGTATGGGCAAGGTAAAACCAGCGGTCTTTCCGGTGCCGGTTTGTGCTGCTGCCATCACGTCTTTGCCTGCAAGTACTTCAGGTATTGCTTTTATCTGAATAGGTGATGGTGATTTATAATTCTGGCTGGCAACAGCTTCAAGGATTGGGGCTGATAGGCCCAGGGCGGCAAAGCTCATTTTTTGGTCTCTGGTTGAACGGCGGCGTGCAGGTTACAGGATATGGCTGACAAGTGCTATCAAAACAATCATTCAGGTACGGTAATTAGAACTGAAGTCTCAAGGCAATTTCTGAGAAACCCTGAATCCATATAGTGCATTTGTGACCTATCTGCACCGAAGTAATAAATCCGGGTATGAACTTGACTCTTTATTCCTCTAATTATTAGCAATTGATTAACCGGCCTGAATGATTTATTTTTTGTAAGGGATGCAAAGTCTGGATAATTATCGTGCTTCCACGCATTGTTATCATGCATTCGTGTCAATTATTATAAAATCAATAACAACCGGAGTTTTAAAAGAAATGGCGAATACCATAAACAGCACAATTGTGGGAGATTTGCTCAATAATCAAATCAACTTTGTCACCACAGTCCCTTGCAAACAGCTGGCTGGAGTAATTGAAACACTGGAAGAAACAGAGGCGATCTTACATGTACCGTGCAATAAAGAAGATGAAGGAATGGGGCTATGTGCGGGTGCCTATATGGGAGGACAAAGACCTTGCATCATCATGCAGAACACAGCAATTGGTGTAGTGATAAACGCACTGACAACGCTGATTCAGTATTACCAGATTCCATTGCCGATGATTATCAGCTATCGTGGTGAGGTGGGTGAAAAAGTAGCTTGTCAGGTGGAGATGGCACTTCACAGTAAAGCACTTTTGCAGCAGCTATCTATTCCAACTTACCATTTTCATCACGCTGATCAGGTGGAGGAGCTTGACGGAATTTTAAAACACACACAGATGTGCAAAAAACCAACCGCTATCCTGACCGATGCCAGTTTCTGGAGGACTGCACAGTGATCCGAAATGATGTATTAAAATCGCTTATTCCGATTATCAGTAACCAACTTGTCATATGCAATATTGGTTTGCCGTCCCAGGAATTGTTTCAGCTGGATGATCAGCCCAGTAACTTTTATATGTTGGGGACGATGGGTTTGAGCTCCTCAATCGGGCTTGGATTGGCGCTTGTGCAAGCTAAAAAAGTGATAGCAATTGATGGTGATGGCTCCATTCTGACCAATTTGGCAACTCTGGCTACAATTGCCAACAATGTGCGTAATAATTTTCTGTTGCTGATTATCGATAATGGCAGTTACGGCTCGACAGGTGATCAGCCTACCTACGCCGGGGGAAAAACCTCTCTGGCTGCAGTTGCACGCGCCTGTGGTTGTGAGCAGGTGATCGAGTGTGATGCCGGGCAAACTGCCAACGAAGTAAAAGCCGCGTTGGAATCTGATCAGATGACAATCATTGTCTGCAAGTGTGAATCGGGCAATATTGAAGTGCCTGTTATCGAAATGAACCCGGTGGTGATTCGTGAGCGTTTTATGTCACATGTGCAGGGTTGAACCTAGCACCCCATCAACGTAGGATTGATGGTTACAGAGTCAAGCTAAAGTGCAAAGACAAGGCGCAGTGCGCAGGGAATGTCTGGTCCTTTTCAAGCGCTGTAACACCGTATTTGCGTTTTAGCTTGGCTCCCTCGGGCGAGCCAGAAAGCGCTCATCCATGTTGTTGCAACTCTTGCCGGAACACTATTACCCGCGAGTTGCACCTCGCTCGGACTCCTGCTTCGTTCTACCTCCTCCATCCCTGGAGTCGTAGTGGCTAAGCACTTTCTAACTCGCTGTATCCGTCAATCCTATGTTGATGGAGCACTAGTTTTGATCGCAAGAGATTGCTCAATGGGCACTCTCTTAAATTCTATAGCGCCATTTCGGTTGAATAGTGAGTGCGCTGATTCATTAATCGGTTTTGTTGTTGAGCATTTCTGTGCCTGGCCTGGATGCAAAGGCCACTAACTTATGAATGGTCAAACCTTGAATCAAGATGGATAACAACACAATAATATAGGTTATTGAAACAATGATGTCGCGCTCTGTGCTGGCAGGTAATGACAGTGCCAAAGCGACTGAAATTCCACCTCTCAGACCGCCCCATGTGAGTATCTTTATAACATGGGGATCAAACTCGACTGCGAGTTTAAATAAACTGACTGGCAATCCAACACTGACGAATCGTGCAAGCAAGGTTAAAACAGCCAATAATGCACCACAGATTAATAAGGTAGGTGACATTTCGAGGACAATTACCTCCAAGCCAATCAGTAAAAAAAGCACAGCATTGAGGACTTCATCAAGTAACTCCCAGAAGGTATCGATATGATCGCGGGTAAGGCGGCTCATCGCGTATTTCCGACCTACGCTGCCAATTAACAGGCCAGCTACAACAATGGCTATGGGGGCGGATAAATGCAATGCGGCGGCAGCGGCGTATCCTCCTGTAACCAGTGCCAGTGTCAGTAAAACCTCAACCTGGTAATTATCCACGGTCTTGAGCATTTTGAGCACAACAAAACCTGTGGCTAAGCCAAAAATGATACCGCCAACTGCCTCCTGGGCAAATAGCATGGCAAAATGCTGTGGATCAATATCTGCACCGGCGACTGCAAGCTCAAATATTGCCAAAAATATGACCACCGCAACACCATCATTAAACAATGATTCACCGGCTATTTTCGTTTCGAGACTACGGCTGGCTCCCGCGGTTTTAAGTATACCCATAACCGCAACAGGATCGGTCGGGGCAATTAAAGAGCCAAATAACAAGCAATAAATAAAAGGTATTTGCAAACCAAATAACGGCAGAATAAACCAAGTGCCATAACCGACGATAAATGTACTGGTAATAACGCCGATGGATGCTAATACGGCGATCACCCATTTGTGTTGAATCAGCTCGCTTAAATTAATATGCAAGGCGCCAGCAAAGAGTAGAAAACTCAACATGCCTTTCATGAGTGTTTGATTAAAATCAATCGAGGACAGTACCTGGCTTGCGTAGTCAACACCACTGCTTAAGCCGAATTTACTCAGTAAAACCAGCCCAAGGGAGAAAACCAACGATATGACCATAATGCCAATTGTGGTTGGCAATTTTATAAAGCGATAGTTGATATAGGCAAAAAGTGCAGATACGGTCAGTAGAAGACTGGCTATATTGAGTGAATCCATATGATGCTAAAGTGCCTCCAGCGCTGCATCATAATCTGGCTCGGTGGTAATCTCAGAAACCATCTGTGTATACCTGACCTTACCTGTTTCATCCAGAACCACTACTGCCCTTGCAGTAACACCAGCGAGTCCACCATCTTCAAGCAATACACCGTAGTTTTTAGCAAATGCTTTGCTTCGCATCATCGAAAGGGTTTCTATATTTTTTGTTCCTTCAGCTTCACAGAATCGACTCTGGGCGAAAGGCAGATCTGCTGAAATAACAAGAATAACTGTGTTATCGAGTGAGCTAGCAGTCTCATTGAATTTTTTTGTTGATAGCGCACAAATACCCGTATCAAGACTGGGCACAATATTCATGATTATTTTCTTGCCTGCGTAGTCAGCAAGCTTCATGTCCTTTAGATCTTTGCTGACCAAATGGAAGTCGGGTGCCATGCTGCCAACTTCAGGTAAATCACCATTGGTGTGGCATTCATCACCATGCAATGAAACAGTCGCCATAATTGTGTTGCTCCGGTATTCTTAAAAAAGCCAAGATAAATGAAATGTGTTATATAAATTTTGCTTTAAACCCGATCTGGGTTTGTACAGAGACAGAAATTGCAAATGCCCGGGTCTTATACTTTTAAATTTTCCTGCTTGATCTATAGCCAATGTGGTGTAGAATTTTTGTAAATTCTTAGGCTATTCCTTGACCCTGTAACGTGACAACAATCTTTCAGAATTTTGCCTGAGAATACAAAATTCTACCACGCAACTGTCGGTGTCGCTGATTCAGATATAATGGAAGCACAGCGCTACCTGCCAGCTTTAAAATAAGGATGCCTCATTTGCCAGTACATTCCAAGGCTTTATTCGATTACACCGTCAGAGTTTCACGGCGGGCGCGGCGAGTAAATCTGTGTGTCAAACCCCAATCAGGATTAGAAATTATTATACCCCAGCGATTTGACAAAGACCAAATCCCTGAGATTTTGCAGCGCAATCAATCCTGGATTTTACGCGCACTTGAGAAATGGCAGAAACAAAAACAATCGATTGTAAATACATGGCCACCTGATGTGCTTGAGTTACGTGCAATCGAACGAACCTTGACATTATCCTATGTGGATACGGGTGAATCTGACTCAATTCAATTCAACTTACATGAAAATCATCTAATGATCAGTGGCAGTACTGGCAATCAGTCCTTGTTAAGCGGAGTATTGGCTGAGGTAGTAAAAACATTGGCGCGTGAGGAACTCAGTTGCTGGCTACAAATACTGGCAACAGAACATGCATTAACCTATAAAAGCGTGACAATACGTGGTCAGAAAAGTCGCTGGGGGAGTTGTTCTGCAAAAGGCGGAATCAGCCTTAACTACAAATTACTTTTTTTGCCACAGTCACTGACCCGTTATGTGTTGTTACATGAATTGGCGCATACCCGTCACCTTAACCACTCCCAGCGTTATTGGACATTTCTGACAAAATTGGAACCTGAAACACGTGAGCTGGATAAGCGATTGCGCACTGCAGGCCAATATGTACCCTGCTGGTTGGATGGCGGGATTGGTTAGATAGCTGTTCAGTGGCACCTTGGTTGCAAGTAAACCAGTGAAATCTAATAAAAATATTTTTCCTCTGCTATTCTCATGTGGTGACATTGAAAAAAACAAAAAACGACCGATATGAGCATGAGCTGAGCTGTGTACCGAACAAACTCTGAAGTAAATTTCTTTGCAGATATTAATTTTGTCGAAATGCGAAATATAATACCCTTAACTGTGGCTGCTCTGCTGCTTACCGCCGCCGCCACCATGTTTCTAACGGGGGTAGAAGATCTGACCAGTGTGGTTAGTTTTTCGTTTATTGTGTTGCTTGGCACTGCGGCTGCGCTGTTGCTGACATTTTCCCCACAAGAAGTCTCTGCTGCCCTCTACGCAACCGTAGACAGGGGTATCCAGCGAGGGGCAACACCCAGTGAAATGATTACGATGATCGCGATGCTCAGTGATCTGAGCAGACGTGTTGGGTTAATCGGATTAGTTGACATTCGAACCTCTTCAAAAGAGCTGCATGAGGTTTGCAGCCTGCTTGCCAGTGCTGCCGATGAAGTGACCATACGGATGCAACTGGAGAAGCGACGGGAAGTGGAGGTCGCGGCTCACAGAATGTTTTTTAGTGTTCTGTTGTTTACAGCCGTCTATGCGGTGGTCATAGGTGTGTTAGTCGCTGTTGTACAATATGCGAGGATGCAGGGAATGGTTGCCGTGGGTTCTTTTCAGCCGGTCGTGGCGCATATCTTGTTGCCTGCAATATGTGGCCTTACTCTGGCACTGTTTGTGGCAATTTTAATGGGCAGAATGAATGTCGCGCATCTTCGGGAGATGGTCAGTCTGGAAGTTGCCTATCAGGGTGGTGCGATGATTCTTGAAGATAATAATGCACAACGTGTGCATGCCCGACTAACAAAATTACTCCCTCCCGGCATGAAATAAATAAATCTATTCTGCTAATAATTTAATAACTGATGATCAAAATACCTTGGGTAAATGCAATTTATATCAATTCTATGGCGCCCCTATTTAATGTGAACCCTCACTATTAAGAGTTCTTAAAATCAGCAATCCATAAAAATCAATGTCGGGATGTCTGGTTCTGTTTTGCCCTATCCACCCTTGCAATATGATTCGATTATAAGTGCACTTTAATTTTATTGATTTTAAGAAAAATAGGCTTTTTAAAGTATTTTATTGCTTACATGTTGGTTTTATTGGTCTATATAAAAGGTGTGATCTGAATGCGGCAACGCAATCAGTGAAGCTTATTTTCAGTACAAAGACGGTTGGATTAACTCACTTGAATTCTGGTTTATGTTTATCAATGAATGACTTCTCTTCTTCTATCGATGCAGGTACTGACCGAGGCGCTTATAGAGTGGTGCCTGATACGAATGACCCTGTTATATTGCAACTCGATGGTGTGCTAACCCGGGTGCTGGATATCAGTGCTACGGGGTTCTCCTGCATTGCAGAGCATGTAAAGTCCAATATGCGTTATTCCGTAAAGCTTGATTTGCCAACAGAGTCTGGCATTATCAAAACATATGGTGATGTCAGTGAAATTTCCGAGGATACCATGGTGCGCTGTCAGTTTGTGGGCCTGAATGAGGACGATCAGGAAATGTTACATCGCTATGTTTTACTGCGCCAAAAATCAGCAATTAATTTGATAAAGTCGGGAAATTATTAATAGTCAGAATAGAAGTACGGCAGGTGTTATGAATCAATTATAACCCCACCTTGAGGAGTCGCTAATTCCTTAACCTTGACTCGATAAAAAATACTTGGTGTTTAGCGATGATAAAGGCTTGGATATGATAGTTGGAATTGAACTGCCCCTGATAGATAGCCATTCGATTCCTTATTATTAAAAATAAATAAGTCAGCTTTTTAAATTTACCCATCTCATGCCTTCTCCCAAAGAACAATATCAGCAGCAGCTGAGAGACCATGTGCTCAAATCAGACCCGGCGCAGGAAAGGGTTGTTGATATTATCCAATCTCTCTATGAGCAGTTGCAGGCATCCCTTACGCCACAGATTGATGAGCGTTCGATCACTCGACTATTTACGAATTTCTTCTACAAGAAAGCCGCTCAACAACCCATTCATGGGCTTTACCTATGGGGCGGGGTTGGACGTGGGAAAACACATTTATGCGATATGTTCTACAACAGTGTTAACACACAAAAGAAGATACGCCTGCATTATCACCGCTTTATGATTTTGGTCCAGCAGGAGCTGTGGGAATTGGGCAATGTGTCTGATCCCGTTGATAAGGTTGCTGCAGGTTGGGCCAAAAAATACAAGCTGCTGGTGCTGGATGAAATGCATATCATCGATATTACCAATGCATTATTAATGAAATATTTGCTTAAAGGATTATTTGAACGCGGTGTCGTATTGGTGACGACTTCGAATAGTCCACCTGATAATTTATATTATGATGGATTGCAGAGGCAGGCGTTTTTGCCTGCAATAGCGCTGCTTAAAAAATTCACTCGGGTGGTAGAACTTGGTGGAGGATATGACTATCGTTTGCGATTACTTGAAAAAACCCAGACTTATCTGACCCCCCTTGGCGACAAAACTGACAGCCTGTTGTTGGGCTGTTTCCATGACATGGCAGGGCACGATGATGCGCAAGTTAAGACAGGGGTTGCAATAATTAATGAGCGGGAAATTCCAATTGTTAAAAGGGCGGCAGGTGTCATTTGGTTTGAATTTGATGCAATCTGTAATTCACCAAGATCCAGCAGAGACTATATCGAGATAACCAGTTTTTATCATACGGTTATTGTCAGCAACGTACCCATGATGGGCAGGCAACTGGATGATGCAGCGCGCCGATTTGTTAATATGATTGATGAATTTTATGATCATTCGACAAATATAATAATATCCTCAGCGGTTGTGCCTGAGAAACTCTATGATGGTGAAAAGCTGAGCTTCGAATTTGCACGGGCTATCAGTCGATTGCTTGAGATGCAAAGTACGGAGTACTTTGCTAAAAAGCGAATATTTTCATCAACGGATCATTAATCTGAGTCAATGTCCGAATCCAGCCAGTAAATTTCACTCTGTAGCTTATACTGCGTGCATGAATTACAGCGAAGAAGTTTATTATCGGGCATTAAAAACCCGAGATCAGCGTTTTGACGGCAGATTTTATACAGGCGTGATAACTACAGGTATTTTCTGCCGCCCGATTTGCCCTGCCGTTACCCCCAAACAACAAAATTGTCGTTTTTTCCCTACTGCCGCAGCAGCAATAAAACAAGGATTCCGGCCTTGCCTTCGTTGTCGGCCAGAGTCGGCGCCGGGTAGCCCTGCATGGAATGGCTCACAAACGACCGTTCGTCGGGCGCTGAGTTTGATTGATGAAGGTGTATTGCATGATGCAGGGTTGCAGCATTTTGCTGAGCGACTAGGTGTCAGTACACGTCACCTGCGACGTTTGTTTAAACAACATCTGGGTGCCAGCCCGACAGAAGTCGCCCATTCGCAACGAATTTTATTTGCCAAAAAACTGATAACGGAAACCAATCTTCCACTTAACCAGATTGCATTTTCATCCGGCTTTGGCAGTGTTCGTCGGTTTAATGACGCAATTCAGAAGTTGTATTCGCATCCACCCAGTGGTTTTCGCCGAGGTGCCAGCGATGGCGTAGGCACAGGCATTAAACTGAAATTGACTTATCAGCTTCCCTATGATTGGGCCCAGGTTTGCCGCTTTCTACAAACCAGAGCTATTGCGGGAGTGGAAGAGGCGGGCAAGTTTGGCTATAGACGCGCTGTTCGGTTTGCAGATGGCTATGGCTTGCTGGAAGCTGAAGATAACCCCCAAAAGCAGGTAATTGAAGTCAGGTTTGACTTAACTGATATCAGCAATTTACAGCTCGCTGTAAAAAAAACCAGGCGTCTGCTTGATCTTGACGCAAATAGGCTTGAAATAAACCATCAGCTACAGAAAGATCCGCTGCTAACACCACTAATTTCAAAACGAGTGGGTCTGGGTGTTCCTGGCGCATGGGATCTTTTCGAATTGGCCGTGCGGGCCGTGCTGGGTCAGCAAATCAGCGTCAAGGCCGCGAGTACGCTGGCAGGTCGGTTGGTTCAACGCTTCGGCGAACCACTACAGCACTATGTCAGAGGTTCGGTTACCCATCTATTCCCTTTACCCGGGACATTGGCCAAAGCAGATCTTTCGGTTATAGGTTTAACCAAAAATCGTGCGAAAAATCTCTCGGCCATGGCGCAGGTATTTTCTGAAAAATCAGTCGATCTGGAAGCTGCGATTGATCTTGAGCAGATTGAAAATACACTGTGTCGTCTACCGGGTGTTGGACCCTGGACTGCCCAGTATATTGCCATGCGCGCCCTGGGTGAGCCAGATGCTTTTCCTGTAGGTGATTTGGGTTTGATACGTGCGATAGAAGCCAAGGGATTGGAATGTGATAAAAAGCGTTTACAGAGTATGGCAGAAAGCTGGAGACCATTTAGGGCTTACGCGGCCATGCATTTATGGACAGAAGATTAGAGCGCTATGCAAAAATGCAATGATTTGTCAACAAAACCAGTCAAAGCACGATTGCACTGTTGCCATTTTGAAAAAGGGCCGGATATTCACACAGCGCTGCTGAGTGTCGGGATATCACCGTTCTCCTTAATAATAATGGACACCTTATATGCTAAATTTTGACTACGATGAATTTGCTTCACCCATAGGTAAGATCTGTGTACTCTGCAAAGACGACACGCTTTATCATCTTGATTTTGTGGACTGTGAAGACAGAATGGAACGTCTGTTAAAGGTCCGGTTCAAGTCCTGGTCCACTCGTGCTCGAAAAAACCCAGCTCAGATCCGTGAGCGGGTTAACACCTATTTCGCTGGAAACCGGCAAGCGTTTGCAGATTTATTATTAGATCCGGGTGGTTCAGATTTCCAAAAAAAAGTCTGGACCGAATTACAAAACATCTCTTTCGGAAAAACCATCAATTATACAGAGCTTGCTGAGGCAATAGCCCAGTCATCTGCCGTGCGGGCTGTGGCCAGTGCAAATGCAAAAAATCCATTGGCGATAATAATTCCCTGTCACCGCGTGATAGCCAAAAACGGTGCATTGGCCGGATATGCCGGTGGCATCGGACGAAAAGCCTGGCTGCTTCAGCATGAGAAGGCGTTATGAACGCCAATACCGCAACGATCGAGCGCAACCGATTGGCATAGATCCGGATTCTTAATGAAATACAAGGCGCAGTGCGATGGGGTACTAACCTGAGGGATTAGGAAAAGAAGTCTTAAATTCCGCATAAGTCTGTCGTATTATAAAAATTTTCCTTGTCGTTACATCCCGTAACAATTTAATAGAAAGTTAACTTGTTGCTCGGTCTCTTCACGTCTATTCTCCATGATAGAAAGTCAATTTTCCGTACTAATCCACTCCCACTTCCAGGAAATTTTAATTGGATAACACATGCTAATCCGCATCTTCTGCATTTTACTGTCGTTTCATATGCTGCCGCTTCACGCGCAGACGCGTGACAGTCGAATGTTGCAGCCCTCTCCAACGCAGCAATGGTATACGTTGACCACAGCGCACTTTGATATCCATTTCACCATGGATCATAAACTTTATGCGCAACGATTGGCCGAAATTGCAGAAATTCAGCACGAGAAATTCAGCCGGAAAATGCACTGGACACCAAAATTAAAAACCCAGATTGTCGTTAATGATTCCGTTGATTTCAGCAATGGTGCCACCACTGTCTTTCCGTATAATCAATTTTTTGTCTATATGAATGAGCCGACAGACGGTGCTCTAAAAGACCAGATAGATTTTGTCGAAACACTGTTCACACATGAGTACACGCATGTATTGCATGCCGATCAGCTAGCAGGGCTACCCGCAAGAATACGCTCAATCTTTGGTAAATCGTCGTCGGTCGTGTTGAGTGTGATCTCGACACCACAAGTCTTCGCACCACATTGGGTATCAGAGGGCATTGCTGTGTACAATGAATCTCAAAGTGGTTACGGGCGCAGTAATAGCGCATTATTCAAAGCGCAAATGCGCGAAGAAGTGATAAAGGGTCTGGCCTCTTTTACCAATGAGAGTTATGAAGGCTACTATGGCGCCCTTTGGCCGTTTGGGCAGGTATATCTATACGGTGCCTATTTTTATGAGTTTTTGCAATTGAGTTACGGTGAGCAGGCGGTAGATCAATATATCCGCAGCTACAATAAAAATATAATTCCCTGGAGAATGAGTAATCGGGCATGGCGAGCAACCGGCAAGAATGCTCGTGATTTATGGGCTGAGTTCCAACAATATTTGAATGAGAAATTTGCAAAGAATATCAGTGAAATTAAAGCGAAAGGTTTGACATCAGGAAAAATTATCTATGCCAGAACCTGGCAGAATCGGTTGTTAACACCAGGACCCAATGATTCACTCTTTTTTTACCACGACGACAAAAAACACAGTCCACAGATTTTGCAGATATTCAGAGATGGAAAAGTAAATAAAATAACTGAGCTTAAAGGGGTGACTTCGATACAGTGGCACCCACAACAGGGGCTGTTAATTTCCAAACCGCAGGTGTGTAAGAACATTCGTTTATATTCTGATCTTTATCGTTTTGATCTACATACATCACGTCTGCACCGACTTACCCAATGCGCACGAATCAGCCGAGCTGACTGGGGACGAAATGCAAAATCCATTATTGGCATCCAATCTTCAAATGGCAAAAATCGGGTTGTTCGGGTAACACGGGAGGGTACGATAACGCCTTTGGCTGAACTAGACCTGGGAGAGAGTATTGGACAACCTGATATTTCACCCGACGGTAAACACCTCGTCGCTGCGGTAAAACGAAAGGTATCGGGCTGGAATCTGGAATCGTTTGATTTGAACAAACAGCAATGGACACAGCTTACCCATGATGCAGATATCCCTTCATTACCGACTTATTCTGATGATGGCACTCAGGTGTATTTTGTATCTGACCATGACTCACAGATAGAACTCAGACGCTTAACACTTTCCACGCAGATGATTGAGACAGTGAGTAATAGCCTGGGCTATATTAAGCAAGGGGTGATAAATAAAAATGAACAAGTGTGGGTTTCAGAATATACCGGACAGGGTGAAATAATACGCAAGCTTGATACCGTGAAAAGCATCGGTAGCGCCTACTCAGCAATAAACCAACAGGCACAACCCATCATCACGTTGCCGAATGCGGATGATTTTAATTCAACCCGGCACGATCAGATTAAGCCTTATAGTGCCTGGGAAACTTTAAGGCCGCATGGCTGGTCACCTGAATATGAGGCGGATAGCAAATCCTGGCGTTTGGGGCTGGCAATTTCGGGGCAGGATATTCTGGGTTTTCATCGATGGTCACTCATCCCGACCTATTATAATTTCGACAGTATTGATCGATACGGTGGTTTTGCAAGTTACAGTTTTAATGATCGTTTAACCTTATCGGCCTCGCGTACATTGCAAGTGACGTATCTAAAGGATGATTCAGAAACGCCGGATTTTAATGAATTACAAGATAACGCCCAATTTCTTGTACATAAGCCTGTAAATCGTTTTACATGGGCTATGGATTTATTTGCCGCCATTGCATGGGAAGAAACCCTGAATGTGACTTTCAAGGATAATACTGCAAACACGAGTCAGGATGTTATTGCAGGGCTGGGGCTTTCTTATAATAACTTTGACCACTTTAACCATGCGATTACGGCTGATAGTGGTGTGGGTTTTGATCTGCTTTATGAATCCTTTGATCTGATCAAAGATCAGTCAGATCACAAAGGCTCGGCCGTGATTGTTCAATCCCAGGGTAATTTGAGATTTGCAGACAATCAGACATTTATTGCAACAATTGATCTGGGAGTTGGACAAAACGGTGGTAAGCCCTTCTCTTTAGGAGGCAGTACCGAATCCAGTGAAACACTGGGTGGGATAACACGCTTGGGCAGACGCAAGTTTGCCTTAAGAGGCTATTCACGAAATGGGGCTTTGGCTGGTGAGAATTTCGCCCGTGCTTCATTGGCCTGGCATTTTCCGATTGCCAGCATATATGACGGCCTGTATATACCGCCACTTGGATTAGGAAAAGTAAAAGGCAATTTATTCACTGAGGCAGGTGACGCCTGGAATGGCAGATCTGATCGTACATTATTTCAATCGGTGGGCATAGAATTGGGTGCAGAGATATTGATTGGCTATGACACTTTGGCATTACCTATAACATTTGGTTTCGCTCATGGATTGCATAACACACAAGGGGAGGATCGGGCTTATATTCGGCTGGATTTTCAACTTTAACTAGATCCAGCCGTGTTCGATTACTTCAAGGTACGGTAATTGCTTCGACAACATATGCGCAGAACCAGGGAGGTTTTATTCTTTCTGGCTTTCTTCCAAAGTTTTGAAGTGAATCTGAATATGTTGTTACGTAATCCTGTACTGCCGATAATTATACTATTTCTCATTGCAATCCAAGTGACTGCATTTGCAAAAGCTGCCACTCCGCCGGTAGCACCCATCAAGGAAGAAGTGACATTACCAGATCTCACGCTAAAAGATTTTTCTTATCAAGTTAATGATGATTTTGAGCATATTGAAATCAGTCTGCGTGTGCACAATAACAGCGCAGTATCCACAGGGCGAAACCTGGTTACCTTAAAGTTCCTTACTGGTTTCGATTTTCGCTCGGCAATTCAATTAGGTCCGGATTTTCTGATTCAGCTGGGTGCAAAGGGAAACCTTGAGTTTTCAGAGCGCTTCAATATTGCAAATATTGATGGGAACATCTACGCAGTTGTTGACCCAGCCAATGTTTTTGAAGAGTACGATGAAGCAAATAATATTGCAGAGCTTATCATTGAACCCGATTTAGGTGATGGCTCTGGCCCCACCCCGATTCCAGACTCATTCATCACCACTGATCTAATTATTGATACTGAAAATGATGAGGTCTTGCTCGGTAATGTAATCAGAGTCCTGATACTTGTCGAATCTGGATTTGAGGAGGTGAGTGATCTGTACGCTGTATTACGCGTCACCGATGCTAATCGATCGTTAGTCCATAAAAGTGGGGAATTACCATTATTCCAAGGGAAGCTGACAGATCATTTACAGACTGAAACCTACTGGCCGACGATTGGTTTAAGTGATGGAAAGTACACCTTGAGTGTGAATATATTGAGTCGTGAGAAAGGTGTTGTTGATAGCATTACCAGGGAACTGACCCTCACTTCTTTAAATGCAAACCATGCGCCTGTGGCCGATCCGGACAGTGCTGAAGTCGAGATGAATCAGACCGTACAAATAGATCTTGCTGCAAATGACCATGACCCCGATGGCAACCGACTTCTGTACTTTATTACCGATCAGCCCACCCATGGCCAAGTATCAGAATTGCGTGGACTGGTAAGTTACACCCCTGATGATGGCTTTGTAGGATTGGATCATTTTCGTTACCAATTGAACGATACCTTGGGCGGTAGTGATTGGGCGACGGTTACCGTAAAGGTATCTCCACCCGAACAGGGCTGCACCTGGGTCCGGGATTTTTCAGTTATTGAGAACACGGCAACGGTTTCTGAAACCGGCTGGGCGGATTATTTGTTACCTGAAAATGGTAATATCGAATATGCAGCCTGGGTAAGATCCAATGACAATCCCGAGCTGTTCGAGAAACAGCCGACTATATCATTTCCATCGTGTAGCTTGTATTTTAAACCGAGATCCGGGATGGTTGGGTCAGCAACAGTGACCTATGTTGTATTGGATAAAGAGACAGGTGGCAATAACTATGTGTCACAAGTAAGGGCATTTGAAATAGAAATCTTACCAAAAAGCAGGCGCCCTGAAATAGTCTCAACGCCGCTTACACAGCTTGAGATAGGTAAAAGATACAATTACAAGCCTTTGACCGAAAGTGATGGAGAAATGCAGATGATCAGTTTGCAGCTTCCCGATTTTTTATCACAAATTGACGATACCATTGAAGGTGTGCCAGAGGCCAAGCATATTGGAATGCATAAAATCTCATTGTTGATGACGGACGGTGTTCAATCGGCCTATCAAAGCTATTTTCTCACGGTTACACCCGTGCTTGCTGCGACAGGGCAGGTGGGCGATGGGCGTAATGGCAGTGCATCCGGGACAGGAGCAGGCGGGACTGGGCTTGGGTTGAGCTTTTTGGTTTTATTGTTGCGGAATAGACGGCGCCGGGTTTAGATAGGGGCTACTAACAACTCTCTATTCACAATAACTCCCGTCCCTGGGATCGCATAACGGGGTGCTTTCTGATTAGGTATAACGAAACTCTGAGTTGACCGGGACATTTTTCATTGTCCTTCTAATGCACAGCCATACAATCGATATCGATAAAAATAACCATGACAGGGTTCCACCGCCACCGCCACTACTACTATCTCCGCTGCTATCATCATCACTAACGCTTCCATCGGAGACAGTGATTTCAGAAAATGCTGAATTATTTGCTTCGTTAACATCCTGTTCTGATGAGGTCGCGTTAGCGGCAGTAGTGAATGTACCCAATTGATCAGAACGGTATTTTAAAATAATGCTACTGGCATTGCCTGCACGCAAAGAATCAATTTTGCAGGTAATTTTATTCGTATTATCCGCTTTACAGATTGTTGGCAAGGTTGAGCTTACTAAGTTCAGGGCGGATGGAGAGTTATTTGTGACGACAATATTGCTGGCATTATCATCGCTATTGTTTTTAATCGTCACTGAAACTGTTACCGTCTCGTTCTTGCTAATAGTTGCCTTGTCCAGTGACTGCGATACCCTTATATCAACGCTTGCGGGAGCGGTAAATGTGCCACGCCTGTAGATGGTGCCGGAAACTGCATCGGGCAACCAAAGGGATGCTTGTCCGCTAGGCTTTATGCTGTCTGCCTGAAGTGCTTGCCGGAATAATGAGAAACCTGTTAGGGTCTGGGTTGGTTGTGAATAGATAACCGCAGAGTCGTCACCATTAAGTGCGGGAAAAGAAACACCGCCCGTAGAGCCGACCTGCACTGCTTCTCCGGTTGCTAAATCGCCAAGTATAACTGAATTGACCCCGGTTTTTGAGTCAAAAGAGTCAAAAGCCATTAATGTAGGGTGGATGTTGCTTAGATTCGGGTTGCCTACATTGGTATTAACAGACGGTGGAATGACGATATAGGTATTCTGACTGGCAATGTCCAGTGCGTACATACTCCAGGAGCCGGCGCTGTTTCCATCGGCAAGGGTCAGATTGTTAAAGGCGTCGTAAATCAAAAAACGACTATCGGCCGTAAAATCCATTGCGTCAGCGAATTCCACGTTATTTGTTGGTGCATCATCAACCACTGCTGATTGTAAAGGAATTGAAACACCAGTACCCTCGCGAACATCAATCAGAGAAATAGAGGGTTTGGGTTTTCCGGTAGCGGTGTCTCTGAAAATCACACTTGCAAATTTACTGTCGGGAGAGAATGCTACTGCATGTACGGTGCCTGTAGCACTTGCACATTTTTCATCCGTTCCATCAGTTCGGATGGTACACAGTGTATTGTCAGAGCGGACAAAAGCGGCGATCGTTCCATTGCCCGATACAGCCGGTCTTTGCCCCAGGGTTGCTGTTGAAGTGAGGAATGATCCCTGCTGCGGATCACCCAGTGCAGCTTCACGACGACCCGTGAACGTGTTTCCATCCTCATTTTTAAAAATCATCACAACAGAATCAACTGCATCCACGGGTCTGGAGGATTCAGGGTCTGGCTGGCTGGCTGTGTCGAATATTTCAACGTGATCAAATGCCGCTGCACTAGCCTGGGATTGCGCAGAGTTATCACCAAATAGCTCATTAGCTGAGTCTATACAAGCCCGCCGGGTATCAATAAATGTGGATCTGGAGAGAAGATGAACGGTATTCGCCCGGTAAAAAATGTCTGCAGCCTGATCAAAACCAACAGCGTTGCTCAAACCTTCGGCTAATTGGTAAAAAGCATGGTTTATTATACTGCTATTGATGTGTACACCACCGTTGTCTTCTTCAAGTGTCAAGTCTCGAAATTCACTCATTTTGGAGGGATAAGGTAACTGAGTGCGGCCATTTATTATAGAACCGGGATCTTTCAGATTGCGTCCCGTGGCTTGCAGTGTTGTACCCGTTAACCAGTCATTCTGACCGTTGGTTCTGCGCTCTATCGCTTCACCGAAAATATCGGACATGGCCTCATTAATTGCGCCGGACTGGTTTCGATAAATGAGGTTTGAGGTGGCGCTGGTGATGCCGTGTGTTAATTCGTGCCCGACGACATCCAATGCTGCTGAGAATGCGCGGCCGTCTCCAAAAAACATTGCATTAAAATCGCCTCTGAAAAACGCATTTTTGTAATCTTTACCATAGCGCACAACTGCAAGGATAGTCGCTCCCTTGCCATCCAGTGAATTGCGACCATGTTTATTTAAAAAATAATCATAGGTCTCTGAAAAATTAAAGGCGGCAGCAACGCCATCCTCTAACCAACCGGAATTCGGCGAATCGGAAGTAATTTTAAATATTGATTTCAGCTCATCTAATTCGGGATCGCTTGTTGGCGGTTGATTACGTGCATCGGAAATTTGGATCACGCCGATAGAGTTTTGCAAATCCAGAGGATCTGCACTGCCATCGAACATGGGTTTGCTGGTATCGTTCAGGAAAAAGGTGCCTTGTGATTGCCATACATTTAAGGGTCTTGTCACACCTAATGTATCCACACCCTGTCCCTGAACATTTTCGCTGGGCACTGAATTGTAGTGCAGAATGACTTCAGAAGTATTTGCATCGACTAATGATATCCACTGCTGATTCAGCGAGATATCGAGCTTGATCTGCCAGGCCAGAACAGGAGGTGTATTATCGTCCTGATAAATAACCAGTTCGCTTTCGGAATCAGGATACAGCGTATGCATGGGCAGGGCAGACTGTGCGCTTATTATCGCTTGTTCGGCCGAGATGCCAGGTTTAATTGAAATTTGTTCTGGGGTTGGTATGTAATTGGCATCAATAGATAGAACGTCACCGGCCTTATTTTGATGCACAATCAGATCGCCGCCCCATATCGCGATGCCCTGGTAATACTGTGAATACCTGGAATGAAGTTGATCCAGCTGTTTATCCTCAGACAGACTATCAAAATGTAATTCATCCGCTGGGTCATTTAGCTTTAGTACATCCTTAAATGCATTAAAAAATAACCCCGCCTGATTTTTTATCGATGCTTCACTGTTTTGATGGTTTCCGATATTTTTTTTGTCAGAATGAAGTAAAGACTGCTTGTCAATGCCACGAATTGAAAGCGGAGTGCCAAGAGAGCCGATTGTGAGCTTCAAATCAGATTGCATCCCTTTTTTACTAATAACCGTGGTTGGCGATTGATAACTTAAAAAGGCTTTGTTTTCATTGAATGGCGTTACCGTAGAGCGTGGAGATATCGATTTAGTCACATCCTGATTTTGCTTTTTCAGAGTCTTATATTGCTGCAAAAATTCTGCAATTATTCGGCCTTCTTCACTGTTGCTGCTGATTGGAACGGGACGTGTTGAGCGCATTCTGTTTTCTATAGAAGCGTTTGAAGGTAGTGGATTGAGATGTAATCCATCTGCCGGGGTTGAGGCATAAGCGGCGCTGCCTGTAATTACTGTGATAACACAGGTCGATGTTATAAGCATCGCTTTTGCGATTAATATTTTTTTTGATTTTCTCATTTCAACCCCACTACAGAGAAATTGTTGAAACGCCTATATGGCATAAAAACGCTGTATTTCAGTTACAAATAATTAATATTATTCAGAGAACTTTATGGTTTGTATCAGCGATTGTTTATTTAGTATTTCACCGTTATTGGCGGCTAATATATATTTATTGTCATTAATAACGTTGTTGTTTTTTGGTCTGATCTCATAAGCTAATGTCGGCACTACATTGTCTTTAAAAAATACGATCTTGACGGCAGTATAGTCAGTGCTGGAGATACCAATATCGTTCGCTTCAGCCTTCGCTAAAACTTCTTTCTCATCCAAACCGGATTGGATATCGAGACCCCTGGGCGTTGGAAAATATTGGCCTTGGATCTGGTAAAGTGCGTTATCCCGATTAAAATGCATCTTGATTAAGCCCTTCCAAACGGGAAGATCTTTGTAACTTTGTTCCAGCGTTACATGGGTAAAACCAAGGTTGTCATTTTCAGTGATTGTCACTGAAAATTCTTCTTCAGGGTTTTCAATCAGAAAATCTTCGTGATAAGTGCTGATGAAGTCGAGGCACTGTTGCTCAAAGCTCTTTCCTGAAGGCGCCAATTGTGGTAACCGTTGCTGGTTTTTTAGGTAAGTAATGGTTTTATTGATCGGGTCTCGTTCAAGCATTAAGTTTTCAGTCGGCAGGGTTCGGGAATGTTTTTTCTGAGAATTGTTTTCTGTACTAACTGTATCTTGAGCGCAACCTGAAATCGATAAATACATCAGCCACACAATAGAGATAAAAATATACTTCACGATAAAGGCAACCCAAATGGCGAGAATCCATTATAACCCGATTGTGCATCACTATACTGAGTTGAGTCACTATCGATAAAAAATGTATTGTTGCTTTGGAAAAACTCCCCATTTGGGCATAATATCCTAGAGTATTAGTTTCGGAAAACCAATAATTAGTACTAGTTAATTCAAAAGTACTGGGCGCCCGTTTTTTACGCGTTGAGGCGCCTAAATTCAGTCCAATTTCCTCAGATCTAAACCAAATCATTCTCAGCAACGTTTTCTAATTTGTCGGTGCGGCACCCGTGACGCGAGATAACATACCAAATGGCTGATTTACGACTAAAATAATGAGTACTGTTGAAGCAAAATTATTGAGAAATCCGAGAATGAGAGAACCACTCATCGTGCGATGCGGTGTGATTTTAGTTTTCCTGCTGGGAGCGATGTTAAATACGTTGTTTGCGGCACCCTTACCCGTTACGGCAGCTACTGCTCATTACATCCAACAAACTGATAACAGCGGCAACTATACTGATCGAATCGGGAATCAGCTTCGCTTCAATACAGGTGATGATAATACCCTGCTGGTTGATTCGATTACCGTGCGTGGCAATCAGCTGCTGTCAAACCGGCAGGCTGATAGCATCAAGGTTCAGCGGGTCATCGCCAATAACTGTGGCGTAACAGCGGGCTGTAATAGAAATGCTGCCAACATCAGCGGCGAGAAACAGTTTTTTCAGTACCCTTATAGTGGTTCACCACTCTCCCATGATCTTAAGTCCGCACGTGCTTTCAGCGTTGAAGATGTTTATCTGAGTAATGCCATCAATATTGCGGTAGACAACCCGATGAGCAATCTTGATAATAATATTGAACGTCTGGATATTATTTTTACCTCGGGAATCGCCTCACCTTCAGCGCTTGGAGCGCGTTTGTTAACCGGCTTTATGATTTCAGAGCGTTGGGGGAATAATCCGCATCAAATTGCTGCGATTCGATCTTTGGACAATAATGGAAACCCCACCAGTTACTATCCATTGTCTAAAGCAAATATCAGTAGTTATGGAAATACACGCTTCACCATCACACACAGTGATGGCTCTATTACCGGCCCGGCCGTTTTTTCTCCACCCAGCCATAGATACAGGAATCAAGACGCGCCAGTAGCGGGGGGATTGGCTGGCAGTAAAACAAATCCCTTGAACGGGCTACCTGAATTTTTTCAATCAACGACTCAGCCTGTTCGTTCCGCATTCCATTCATTTGAACAACTGGTAATCCCGGCGGGTGCAACGGTATACGGCTTTTCATTGTTGGGTATTGACGTTACCGAGTCTATGGATCTGGTAAATCTTTCAGACGTGCCTTTGAACACGGATCATATCATTGAAGACTCAGCCGATATATTTGGCTCCATTGCAACGTTGTTTGTACCGGGTGATCAAGCCATTGTTGGTATTGCCAAGCGCGTTGTAGCGCAAACTGAAATACAGCCAGGTGTATTTGACGTGGAGCTAGAGCTGAAGGCTGAAAACCTGAGTTCCGATACGGTAGCACGTAACCTACAGGTTACGGACGATCTGATTTCAGCTTTCGCGGGTGCAGATTCCATAATAATACAGACTAGGCCGAATATTGGTAGCCTCACACATCCCCCCGCAGCTTTTAATGGCAGTGAGCAGATCAATCTATTGTCAGGAACAGACAGTCTGGCACCCGGTGCAGCGGTACTGATTCGATTTACCGTGCGTGTTGATATTGGTTCCTCATCGGGTGTGTATGAAAACACCGCTATTGTAACCACGGCGAATACACCGGCCGGTGATCCATTGAGCACCGATTTGTCAGATGACGGCACTGTCACTGACAGTAATGGGGATGGACGACCAGACGGTCCTGGCGAAGATGACCCCACCTTGATTGCCCTGGGCGATGCAGGTCTGATCTCAGTCGAAAAATCTGTTGGAAAAACACAGGTTTCTGTTGGTGAAATTGTCTCTTACAGTCTGTTGATCCGCAATAATGCAAGCACCACCACACAAAATGTGGAAGTGCAGGATACCCTGCCACAAGGCTTTACATACATAGAAGAATCTGCAGTTTTAATTCGCAGTGGCGCAGACGGGCGGCTTGGTACAGGTGATGATATTCGACAAGCCATTGTGCCAACAGGGACAACAGTAAAAATATTTGGGCCCTTTGCGCTTGCAGGCCGGGAGCAAGTGCAGATTAACTATCTGCTGCGGGTGGGCGCCGGTGTAACCCCTGGTATGCATGAAAACCTTGCTATACCTTTGCTGGCCGATGACCCGGTTGGACCGCAATCTGTAGCTGGCGTAGAAGTGGTCAGAGACAGTACCTTCGATCAAAGTACAATAATCGGCACGGTATTTCATGATCGTGATGGCGATGGCTATCAGGATGACGTTAATGCCAGCAACATCCGGCTGCAGATATTGGCCGTGGAGGATTTGCTTGAAGTGAGTCAGGCGACATTTCTGGCCGATGATTTACAATCAGTAACGGGTGATTTTACGCAAGGCTATAGGATTGCGAATATGGCAGGTCGGGAGTTTTTCAGTCAATCGGCTCAGCAACGCCAAATCCAGTTGCTGATACCACTGAAAAAGGGTGTAAACGAGGAACAACTGCAATTGGGCCGGGTAACCATTGAAACAGCAGAAGGCGCCTGGCTTGAAGGTCCGGTACTTGGAACTGATCGGACAGAAGACAAGCGTGGAGAAGTTGCCAAAGGTGTAAATGCACAGCACCTGGAATATAGCAGTAAAGTGGAATCTACAGACAAAGGTAAACTGCTGGTTATTACCTTACTCAACCAGGCTATTGTGGAGGCTGGCATACCCGGTGTGCGACTGGCCACTGTTGAGGGCCTGGTGATGGAAACAGATGCTTATGGCCGTTACCACCTGGCCGATGTTGACTATCTGGAAAGAGGGCGTGGGTCGCAGTTTATTATCAAGGTTGACCCGAAAACTTTGGCCGAAGGGGCAAGCTTTTCGACTGAAAACCCACGTGTGTTACGCATCACCAGTAGTGTGCTGAATAGAATCAATTTTGGTGTGCAATTACCAAAACAGTTGATACCCGTCACAAACGTTGAAACACGCGTTCCTGCACATACTGAAATACAGGATCAATTACATATCGATTTCTCCACCCATTTTATTGAAAATGCAATCGATCCGATTGAGTTTGAGTCAGGTAAGAGCGTAATCAGTGAAAAGACGATTCAGTCATTGGCAACAATTGTTGAACAACTGGATGATAAAGAAAACATACAGATACAGGCAACCGGACATACAGATACAGTCCCGCTGGGACCCGCACTTGCAGCTGTTGTGGGTGATAATCAAGGTTTATCTGAAGCACGTGCCAAGGCAGTGGCTAAGGTAATAGCGAATGACCAGCACTTAAATGATATTGATGTTATAACGCTAGGAAAATCCTACCATCAGCCTCTTGCCAGTAATGCAACAGAGTCCGGGCGCGCGCGTAACAGGCGTGTCGAAGTGCAGATTATATATGACAAAAGTATTAAAAAATGGGTGAAAATACCCGTTGAAGTTGCTGAGCATACGGTGATTGAAAAACGGCCTCTGATCGACGGCGGGGCGTTATGGGCGACTGAAGACCCATCCATCAGCGACCCTCATCTGAATATAGATAGTCGTCGGACGACAACGGTTGATGAGCAAGGCAGGCTACTCAGCCCATTGCACTTCTTTGTTTATAGTAATTACCGGCATTTTATAAAAAACTGGGAACTAAGGGTATATTCGCCACATGATCGTTCACTAACCAATGCACACATCCTGGCTTCGGGGTCTGAACTAAATACATCCACACCGATTGTAATCAGTGATTTGAGCGCCTTGGGTAAGGTGAAAATCTCAGATCAATTAAGCTATCAGTTACGTGTCTTTGATGAGCAGGGGAATTGGGATGAAACAAGCGCCCGATACATCTCAATTGCCGAGCCCTCAAACCTGCAAGCACCCACTGACGTTGAGATCTCTGATAATCTCATAGGGAGTAACGGTCTTGCAATTCAATCCATTCCCATACGTGGTAGTCGCGTGCGGGTTTTTGGCGCGGCTATCTCGCCCCAATACAGCCTTAGCCTGGATGGAGAAACATTGCAAACTGATGGCGGCGGCGGATTGGTCACTGAGCAGTATCTGCCGATGGGCGATCACCAATTAAACCTGAACTACGCCGACCAACAGGGGGTTAGCTGGCAACGTAAAATTGAGGTAGATGTACGTGGGGATTATCTGTTTATGGTTGGACTTGCCAATCTTACTCTAGGCGGAAACCGCGCCCAGGGTGCCATTGAAGCGATCGCCGAAGACGATCAGTTTGACGACAACAGTTACCTCAATGCGCGTGGCGCCTTCTACCTTAAAGGTAAAATCAAAGGCAAGTATCTTGTTACCGCACAATTGGATACACGTGAAGATGAATTCAAGAATTGGGATGAGCAATTAAAACGCAAAGACAGGACAAGCCTGTTCCGGCAACTGGACCCTGACCGTTATTATCCGGTTTATGGCGATGACTCGACAACCTATTCCGATGTTGATTCACAAGGTGCATTCTACGTTCGCATTGACTGGGATAAATCCCGTGCTTTATGGGGTAATTTTAATACCGATATCACGGCCAATGAATTTGCTCAATACAATCGTAGTCTGTACGGTGCGCAGCTTGTTTATAGAACACCGCAGCTTACTGAGTATGGGGAATATAAAAACCTGCTCAGTGGATTCGTCTCTGAGGCTCAAAGTGCATCCGCACATGATGAATTTAATGCAACTGGCGGCAGTCTGTATTATTTAAAGAAGACTAATGTAGTGGTTGGGTCAGAGAAGTTGTGGATAGAAATCAGAGAAGAAAACTCGACGCAGCTCGTTGAGCGCTATCCCCTGAGAGTAGGTGTTGACTACGATGTTGACTATTTTCAAGGCCGGCTCATATTGGCACAACCACTGTCTCAGATTGCACGCAGAAAAGCACCGTCGATTATTCAGGATGCCCCATTGCGCGGTGATAACGTATTGTTGTTGGCAGACTATGAATACATTCCCGATAATTTTAGTTTTGATAATACAGTTGCGGGGGTACGCGGTAAAACCTGGATTGCTGATTCATTGGGCATTGGCGCGACCGTGATCGATGAACAGCGTGACGGGGAAGACTATCAGTTGGAAGGTGTTGATCTTACCTGGCAGGTTGGGAAAGGCACCTACCTGAAGGGTGAATTTGCACAAAGTAAGGCGAATCAGGCCGCCAGTCGATTTACTTCAGGCGATGGTGGCTTAACCTTTCAATCCACGGCACAGCAGGGTGTGGATGGCCGCAAAGGGGAGGCGGTTGGATTGGAGGGGCGTCTGGATTTGACAGAGTTTAGTGATGGGCGGCAAAACGGTGAAATTAAAGTTTGGCGCAAAGATCGTGATCAGGATTTTTCATCATCACGGGATGATAGAGCTATCGGCACTGTCGATCAGGGATTGCAGGCGCGCTGGCAGGTTAACAATAAGTTGCAGGTCGCGGTTCGTTCGAAAAAATTTGAACAGATAAATATCGATACCAATATCAATCACAGCGCGCAGCTCGATGCACAGATGGGCGAAAAGCTGGGGGTGGGCCTCGAACTACAGCGCAGTGAGCACAGCTTTGCTGGTAGCGCAGATGAAGATGCAACACTGGCAGGGGCAAAACTATCTTATGCCATTGGTCCACAGACACAGCTGTTCACCAAGCTGCAGACAGTGCTTGACAGCACCCAGGCATACCAAGCCAATGAGCTTATAACGCTGGGCGTAACGTCGCGGGTCAGTGATCGATTATCCTTGGGTGGTGAGGCGATCAGTGGTGATCGGGGCAGGGGTTTTGTACTGGAAACAGATTATACGATCTCAGATAAAACCAGTATTAACGTTGCGGCAGGATTTGGTGATGGCATTGACAGTCAACTGACGGCTAATTACTTACTCGATAACGGACTGAATCTGTACGGATCATTTACCCGGTCCACTGCAGATAATAATCAGGAAAAATCGACATTTACCCTGGGTCAGCGTAAGAAATTTGGCAACGCGCTGGCTGTTTATGCAGAAAATCAATTCAGTGATGCGGATAATCAGTCCGGTTTGACACATGTATTTGGTGTTGACTATGGCGTGAACGAATTCGTAAACCTTGCATTTTCTTTACAGAAAAGCACGCTTGAGCAACGTCAAGGGGAAGATATCTCGCGTAATGCGGCGACCATAGGATTGCAGTATAAGCGTGATAAATTCAGGGTTTCCAGTAAGCTTGAATACCGTCGCGATCGCTCTGAATTAAATCTTACACAATGGTTGAGCGCGAATGCTTTGGAATGGAAACAAAACCGTGATTATCGCTGGATGGGGCGTCTTAACTACTCGGTTAGCAAAAATGATGATAGCAATAAAGACGAGGCACGGTTTTCTGAAGTGGGCCTTGGATTTGCGTACCGCCCCGCCACTAATGATCGCTTAAATCTATTGACACGCTTAAGCTATATTTTTGATCTGCCCTCAGCGGGGCAGGAACCAGGCGCTACGGATGAGCGTTCCTGGGTGATCGCCACAGAAGGTGCCTACGCTGTAACTCCTCGCTGGGAGCTGGGCGGAAAATTCGCCAATAAAAAGGGTGAGGTGCGCCAGCAACGTGATTCTGGACCGTGGTTTGACTCTACAATCCGGTTTTATGCTGCGCGTGTGCGCTATCACTTGATTCGTGGCTGGGACGGGCTGGCGGAATATCGCTGGTTGCAAACCGTGCAGGACAAGTCGGTGAAATCCGGTGCCTTACTGGCTTTGTACAAACATATCGGTGAGCACGTTAAATTGGGTGGAGGTTTTAACTTTACAGATTTTAATGATGATTTAACGCACCTTGATTATGATAATCGTGGTTGGTTTATCGACATCACTGCAAAGTACTGATCCAGTTTATTGCACTCCCCAGACACTGCACTGCGTCCAATATTTGTATTTGGCGTCTATTGAGTTGATAATCCAAAGCTTTATGGGCCGATGGCCTAAGCAGAATCACTGTTGCAAACCTGAATTCTCGAAATAGGAAAAACAATGGAACAACTATTTACCCTCGATAACCTGTTTACCCTTGCCATGTTGGTTATGCTCCAAGCTGTACTTGGGTTTGACAACCTGCTGTATATTGCTCTGGAATCTCAACGTGTGCAGCTTGACAAACAAGCTAAACTGCGACGCTGGGGAATTGGGCTTGCCGTATTTTTACGCATTATTCTGCTGTTCCTTCTGGTCAAGCTTATCTCCCTGTTTCAGAATGAGCTTTTTGCGATTGAATTAAAAGGTTTCATCGAAGGCCATTTTAACCTTCACAGCCTGATTGTTTTTGTCGGCGGAGTATTCATCATCTACACTGCGATCAAGGAAATCAGCCATATGTTGATGCTGGAAGAAAATGAACACGCCGAACGCAAACCCAGTTCTTATACATCCGCATTGATTTGGATTGTGGTTATGAATGCCGTATTTTCCTTTGATTCCATTTTAAGCGCTATGGCGCTAACCAGTAACTTTATCGTCATGGCAACGGCCATTATTATTGGTGGTATTTTAATGATCTGGTTATCGGATCATGTAACTGAATTTCTCAAGAAAAACCGGATGTATGAGGTGATAGGCTTGTTCATCTTGTTGTTAGTAGGGGTGATGCTACTTTCAGAAGGCGGGCATTTGTCACATATGCGGTTATTTGGCAGCGAAATACAAGCAATGAGTAAGAGCAGTTTTTATCTGGCTATATTTGTGATGGTCGTGGTGGAGCTAGTACAGGGGCGTTATCAGAAGCGATTAGTTGCGCTTAAGGGCAGTGTTCAGAGAGAGGAGGTTTAAGGTTGTTGAAATACTAGTACCGCGTCTACATTATATTGACGGATACAGAGCCAAGCTAAAACGCAAAGACAAGGCACAGTGCGCAGGGAATGGTTGGCCCTTTTCAAGTGCTGTAACGCTGTATTTACGCTTTAGCCTGGCTCCCTTCGGCGAGCCAGAAAGGGCTCATCCACGTTGTTCCAACTCTTGCCAAGGACCATAAAAATTAATCTATGGCCATTCCCGGCGAGTTGCGCCTCGACTCAGGCTCCTGCTTCGTTCTACCTCCTCCCCCCTGGAGTCGTAGCGGCTAAGCGCTTTCTGACTCGCTGTATCCATCAATATAAGTAGACGGGGTGCTACGCTTGGCCTTTCGTGTAGACATTAGGTCATTTATCACTACTGATTGCTTGAGAAAGGTGTGGATATAGTAAATTTCACAAGAACAAAAGCATTTATTGTGAGTGTATTTTTTCTGCTCGTTGGTATCGTATCTCTTGTTATGGAAAATATGTTTTATGGATATATTGATGAAAACGGATTCTTGCACAATAGTTTTTTTCTACCTCTAGGTAGTATCAGTTTTTTGCTAGGTGGGACTGGTTTGTTTTTTAGTATTACCTGGTTCTATCTTAACAAGAAGTAAATAATTCACAGGACAGGCACTCTACGATATTTAATAAATCACTAGAAGTGTGTGCCATACTGACTTGAATATAATATTTTTTATCGCAAAGATAAAATCTATCCGAAAGCCTGTCCTGGCTTACCACTCACAACAAGAGTGCATGTCCCAATCTGATGTTACCTATTATTTGCAATTCTATGCTGATTGCTGGGAATCTCTCCCAGGTGATTGTTTTATTACAAGTACCAGTAATAATACACAGACCAGTGTAACAATTGTGACGGGTATGTTTCCTGCCATGGCAAGAACAACCGCAGATATCAAGAACGTGAGTGCCACAATAACGGCACCAATAATTCTGGTTTTTGGAAACGCGAGCAAGGCACCTCCAACCAGTTGAATCACCCCGTACATAATTAAAATGGGATTTGTAAATCCGTAGCTTCCAAAAAAATCTACGTCCTGTTGCATAAGCATGACTTTTGTAATGCCTGAAGAAACCGCCAGGAATACAAGAATAAATAAGATTATATTAATAAATATTTTCATGTTGTCTCCACTTTTGCAAACACATATCAGCTTTGCTGATCTGCGTGCGATTAACTGAAATCTCTACGAACTCGAATGAAGTGCGATTGAATTACCTTTGTTATTTTAAAAACGGCCGATCAATGAAATATGTAAATTGGCATCTTATTGAAGACCGCGTTACCTGCCGATTCACTAACACGGGGCAAAACGTTTTCCATGCAATATTTGCATCCAGGTAAATATTACTGCTTCATATGAAGGGAGATAGTGCCCATTTTCTACCAACGCACCTAATAGTCCATTTATCTTCCATCAGAATCATTGTGATTTTTATCCCTCCCATTCCCATGCATGAAAATGACACTAAAAGAATCTATTCATAAAATTTTACTGTCCGTTGGATGGCTATTGCTGGGATTTCAAGCCAATTTATTGTTTTACCGGATTAAAATATACTTCTATCGATTTCAAGACTTGTTGAAGGTTTCAAGGTAACCATCGAGTTGATCAAGTCCTCCGCCCCAGCCCTTATCATGTTCAGGTCGGGAGGCTTCAAAGGCTTCGGCTTCTTCTTTGCTTGGGTTAATCGGTTGCCAGATTAATTCCAATTTGGTAATACCGCCAACCTCTTCTAGGTTAATCGTAGTCCTCATTTCTTTTGGCCAGTCTGGCATCTGCGGATTAGGCAGAATGTCACCGGCTTCGTTTGAATTATATTGTCTAAATATAAGGCTCTGCGGAGGCGTAATTTCTTCGTATTTCGTTAACAGCCACATCTCGAAACCATTGGGAGCGATCATTTTATGTAGAGTGGAACCTCCTGGGTTAATTTCGGCGGAGAAAAATTCGCATTTAAACCCTTTGAATGGGAACTGCCAGTTTTTTAAATGCTCGGGCTGAGTCCATGCATCAAAAACCAATTGGCGTGGAGCGTTATACTCTCGGGTTAATATTGTTGGTTTAACTGTAATTTCGTTGCTATCACTCATTTTCACCTCGTTGGGTTGAATTTTGTTTAAATATTCGTCCAGGTAATCCAGGCTGTTACTCCAGTACTTTTCAAACTGGATGACCCATTCTTGTATTGGCTTCAACTTGACAGCATTCACTTTGTAAACACGATATCGGCCTTCTTTTCTCTCTGAAATTATGCCTACTTGTTTCAGAACGCTAAGGTGCTTTGAAACCATGGGTTGATTCCACCCCACCTGTTCTACGATTTGGTTAACAGTCAACTCCTTAATAATCAGCGTTTCTATGAGTACTCGTCGCTTCGGTTCTGCTATCGCACTAAAGGTGTCAAAAGTGGTCCGTGTTCTAGCCATATTAAAATATATATTCCATTATAGGAATATGTCAACCTTGAGAAGAAGACCTTCTTAGATGCTTAGATGGGACAGGCACTCTGGATCATCAGGTAAAACACTTGAGGTAAGGCGGGTATATATTTGTTTTTAATGAATTATTAATACTTAAAGCATATGTTTTTTAGTGCCTGTCCCAGGATGCCCAGGATGCCATGATAAACACTTTCGGTTATTGAATCAGGTGTTGAAAATTAAGCTTTATGGGTCACAAGGCTAACAAAAGCAATTAACTCCGACGTTTTTCTGCGGTGTTTGTATCAACCATATTGTTGCACTTAAAAGTTGAGTCTATGCCCCCTATCCCGATTATATTTAAAAGAAACTTAACAGCGTAGGTATAACTTGAGTTATACTTAAATCATGAAAACAGCAATATCAATACCAGATTCTATATTTCAGTCAGCAGAAATTATGGCTCACAAGCTATCTATATCTCGTAGCGAACTATTTACTAAAGCTATTTCAGAATATTTAGAAGTTCATAAATACCAAGATGTTACTGAATCCTTGAATCAAGTATATATTGAGACTTCATCAAGCTTGGATGAAAAGCTTATGGATATGCAGTTCAATTCTATAAATAAGGAAGTTTGGTAGTGAAGCGAGGAGGAATATGGTGGGCTGCAATGGGAGAACCCAGAGGTTCGGAACCTGGATATAATCGTCCGGTTATAATTGTTTCTTCGAATGAATTTAACCAAAGTCTAATTCAAACCGTAATCGTAGCGGTCGTTACCTCGAACCTACGCTTAGTTGATGCTCCGGGTAATTTTAAGATTACTAAGAAACAATCAAATCTTAATAAAGACTCTGTAGTGAATGTTTCTCAATTAATCACGCTAGATAAAACATTTTTAACTGAACAAGTAGGAAAGTTAGATGCAAAGCACATTAGCTTTTTAAATGAAGGAATAAGACTTGTACTTGGAGTATAAAATCTAACACATTTGAGCCGTAACGCTGTCAATAAATGAACCCAACTATTTCCGCCCTAATTGAGACAAAAACTAAGGTAATTCACGAAATCGACTACTTCACCTACCATGGTAGCTGTTAAATCGTCGCTTACAGCAAACACATTTGAATGGGACATGCACTTTGAATTTTTGGATGGGATAGGTGTTCTGGAATATCAAATAAAACGCTTGAGATAAAATGGATATATATTTGTTTTTTATGAATTATAAATCATACAAATCATACTGGACAGGCACTTCAACGAATCAAGTAAAACACTTGGAATAAGATGAATATCCATATGTTTTTAATGAGTTATTTAAAACTAAAAGTATATTTGTTTGAGTGCCTGTCCTAGCTGTTGTGTGCCGTTCTGTTCAAAAAATGACCTCTCTTAATTCAAGAAAGGCCAAATGGGTGATATAGGCGGTGTGTCAAAATGGGCCTTGTTTATTGTCCCATGCTCCCCATTGACTTGAGAATATTTCATTGCCGTGTAAATAGTAAACAACATCGTTATGGATAACACTCCGGCCAATTCCACTGTTCAATGGGTAGTATTGTTGCTGGTTGACATCACTATTGGAAGATTCGGTGATTAGTTTTCCGCTATAGGCGAGGCTGTACTCCCCTGAGTCATTATGGGTAATATCAAAGGCAAATAGACCGCTCTCTTTCCACGTGCGTTGATTGGATGGGCCTTGCTCCCATATGTCGATGGGAAATGCGAGTTTTTTATTGTGTGCATCGCTATCCAGCAGTGAAAGTGCTCTTAAATTATACAAAAGTTCAGAGTTTGAGCCGGGTCCGCCAAAAACCAAAGTGTTGTTAACAATGGGTTGGTTGATATTGCGTATATCATAAAGCTCGACTTTCACACCTATCTGTTGTCCCTGTTTTACTTCATTGCCAATGCCTAATAACCAGTCCTGTGCAATTGGGTGTAGATAACGTGAGAATCCGGGTATTTCCAGTTCACCGGCAATTTTTGGCGATTGTGGGTCGTTGAGGTCGATCACGTACAACGGATCAATTTGCTCGAAAGTAACAATATAAGCGCGTTCATCAGTGAACCTTATCGAGAAAATATCCTCTCCGGGTTTGCCGATGGGGTTTGGATAAGTTTCGTTTGGTAATGTAGATACAACCTGTAACTGCCGGCTACCATTTTCCCGTAGTATGGTGAGTCGGTGTTCCGGATCACTTTCGAAGCTTTGAAAATCAGATGTTATTATCCTTAAATCATCATCGAATTCATCCATGCGAAATGCAGGGTCATTCCAGCCAAGAAAGCCAGGTAATGCCGCGCTTGCTCTATAGTCTATATCACCGTCGTTGAGACCAAATTTATGGATTGATGTGAGGTTGGAGTAATCAAGCCAGGGTTCTATGGATGTTCCTCCAATATAAAACCCACTGGTCGAGCTGTAGATACCTTGTACATTGCTGTTTAAGCAAATGGAAGAAGTTATTGTGTGATCATCGAGATCGATTGCGGTAAAAGTCACAATGTCAGCATAACCGTGGGTTGCATCGATATCTTCAGAGACTAGACAGCTTTCAGGCGAGACAAGCGAGCGAATTGCACCGTTATTGCTTTGGTAATGAGGAAGTAAATCAGATACTGGCGTGTTGGAAATTAATCTTTCGTTGTATTGCTTTGCATTATCAGAAGACGCTGCATAATCAAGGTCTGCGATATTCGGTATGTATCGTGTGACCAGGTAGAGTTTATCTGCGATGCGCCGACTTCCCTGAAGATTGCCTTCAATCTCAATTTTCCATTGTTTGCTTGGTGTCGCAGGGTTGTCAATATTGTAAGAATGGATTTCTGTTTTTCCACTGTTCCATTGCCAGTCGTCCTCGGGCAAAGATGTGTCCCAGGCGTAGAGTTGGGTATTGGACAACGCGATTAGCTGTCTGGAATCAGGGCGCAAGTAAATATCTGAGAAAGTCAAATTGGACGTTTCATTTTCAATTGTCGAGACTTCTTGGGCACTGATGGATTGGTTGTCAGTACGAAGAATTCTAATCTGATTTTTTACCACTCTATCTGCAGGAAAAGTATCTATTTCAGTTGGAATACCCTCTGGCGAACCGTCTCCCTTACTCACTATATACAGATACTCTCCATCGTATTTCAGCCTATCAGCCTCATCCACACCCAATTCATGCACATTGGTGGTTGAAAAACCACCTGAATCATCTGCACCGCTGTTCCCATCGCTACTCTGTTCAGCAGCAGCATCGGTATAAACAATCGGGTATTCGGACTGCGCGAGTCGGAACCTGATACCATTTTTTATATAGGTGGAAAATGCCTTATTTGATGCTGAAACTAAAGGTTTTTCCGAGACTGATGACTGCTTAAGTAAGCTATAATCTGTGTTCAATGTATTACTTTCGCTTAGGCATCCCGTCAAACTTATAAGGCTGATCAGTATGGAGATGGCCGGTAGTTTGTTGATGTTCATTGCATTGCTCTTCTTATAATTTGTGAATGTTAAAGCAATAATAGTGGCAGATACGGTAAATTGTCTGTTTGAGAAATGCTGAATTATGTTAGTTTCTGTAGGCTGCGTGTCATGGATGACGAGGCTAAACGAGTAAGTTTGTAGAAGTGTGATTGAGGGTCTTTACACTTTTTAACAAAAAAATAAAAAATTCATGAAGAATTATATTACCGACGTAGGTCATCATTAAGGTCTATGTCGATATCACTTAATACAATTGATTGCAGCCGCAATAGGTTAGCGGCGATTATTCAATTTTGTTTGCTGTGCCTGGGAATGACGATCACTACTGTTTCAGGGGGCGCTGAGTCTGTCGATTGCGAGCCGGGTAGCTGTATAGAAGTAGGGAAGTGGCAGTTCTCTGTGTCTATCGGATTGGGCTTAAGAACAAATCCACTCAACGACGGCGACAATATACCGCTGGTGCTGCTGCCTCAGTTGAGCTATTACGGGGAACGTTTTTTTGTCGAGAACCTGGATGCAGGATTCTCACTGGTGGAAAACAGCAAAACGCTCTTTAATCTGATTGCGACACCGAGTTATGACGGTGTATTTTTTAATCGCTGGGACCCGGGTAACTTATTTGTAGATATAGGTTCAGTTGCCGATGCGGGCGCTGGCACCGCCGAGGATTCTGCACCAGACGATAACATTACAGAAATAAATGCCAATGAGTTATCTACCCGACAATTTTCCTACCTTGGTGGTCTGGAGTTTTCTTATGAAACAAAATTCGGAACATTGCAGTCGAGTATATTGACCGATATAAGCCGTCGTCACTCGGGTTCGGAAATTCGATTTGCTTACCAACACACAGTTAATCGCCACTTCTCCACAACCGTCGGCTTTACATGGAAGGATAAAAAATTAACAGACTACTACTATGGTATCGACGCTGATGAAGTGGTTGATGACCGTGGACGCTATGAGCCCGGCCCAAGTGTGAATCCTTTTGTCAGACTATCCACCACTTCGGATCAGGAAATAGCAGGATGGCGCCTGAGTTTTGAGGTTCAAAAACTGGACAGGCAAATTACGCGCAGCCCCATTGTTGATGAAGATTATGTCGTCACTTTTTTCGTCGGTAAGCACATTGATTTTAAATAGTAAGAGGAACTAGCAATTTCGGTTTATAAAGGCTATTCAAATACGGCCAAACCTGATGCATTAAAACAACTATGTTCAGTTGTTTGTAGTGTCCTGTTGTCTGCAGTTTCAGTCGTAAATGCCGATAGTGTCTCTATCAAGCACGGGCTGTTTCTTACACCAAAAAGCTGCGTAATAAGCAGAGCGAACAATACCTGCAATCAGATGATCGATGTTCAATGGCGACTCAATCAACCGGCTGACGTTTGTTTGTTTATCACTTCTCAAGAGCAGTATCTGGCGTGTTGGCAGAATCTACTGGTCCGCCAGCAGACCTTTTATATCGGTGTCGACCACGATATTGCCTTTGAGCTGAGAAATAAAACATCTGGTGAAGTCATTTTCAGTGAACCTTTTAAGGTTTATAAAAAAGTGGCAAAATTTCGGCGTAAACGGCGCAACCCCTGGAGCTTTTATTAACCGGCATGTAGGCGGGTACGGATATGAAACAGTGAATATCAGACAAAAAATTCTCCTTGTCGAAGATGATGAAAAACTTGCGTCTCTGGTCAAACAATACCTTGCTCAGTCTGGTTTTGAAGTCCAAATTGAAGGCAGAGGTGACAACGCAGTAGCTGCCATGCAACAGTTTAAACCCGATCTCCTTATACTCGATATCACGTTACCCGGGAAAGATGGTTTAAGTATTTGCAAAGAAGTACGATCAACTTTTACCCAACCTATATTAATGCTCACGGCAAAAGAAGAGGACTTTGATCAGGTTCTGGGGTTGGAGTTTGGTGCTGATGATTACGTAATTAAGCCGGCGGAACCTCGTGTGCTTTTAGCAAGAATCAGGGCCTTGCTGCGACGCTCGTTACCGCACAGCGAGGATAAGCCCAAGTCACTTATTTTTGGTGGACTTTTCATAGATCTCGCATCAAGAGTCGTTACCCTGCAGGGGGAAAAAGTTTCTCTTTCATCCCACGAATTCGAGTTGTTGCAAATAATTGCTGAACAGGCAGGTGTGATTCTGAGCCGTGATTATCTATTCAAAACCCTATACAACCGCGAATACGATGGTTTAGACCGTACTATGGATGTACGTATTTCTCAGTTAAGAAAGAAGCTGGGTGACAATAGTGAAGATCCCTTAAGAATAAAGACAGTCTGGGGAAAGGGTTACCTTTTTGTCGCTGACGCCTGGTAATTTGTTTATGACGAGCGCTTGCAATCAGTCATGAACAATCTCTTTTTACGTCTCTATCTTTTAATCGTAGCCTCAGTAATCTGCATAGGAGTTGTATTAAATGCATTTTGGCAGAGTGCAGCTGAAGACCCAGCCAGTGGTTCTGAATATGATCGTTTAGTGGTTTTAGTCGTTATGCAGCTTAAAGGCAAAGATCCAGGACAACTATCTGCCCGGATCGATATCATTAATCACCAGCTGGCGCTTGATTTTTCACTGATGGGTATAGATGAGATGCCCAGTGATCTGTTTTTTGAAAACGGACAACCTGTTTCGTCTGTACTTTTAGAGAATAATGAAGAAACTGCCATCTATCATCAAATGCCTGTTGTAAAAAGAATACTCAAACTGCACATACCTCAGGATACGGATCTGGAAAATAAACGTCTCTATTTCCTTTTGATATTTTATGGTTTGATCGCAGTAACGATTTTTTACTGGATATGGCCGTTGTCACAAGATCTGAACCGTTTGGAGAGAGCGGTTGATAATTTTGCCACCGCGCAATGGCGTGCAAAAGTAAAAATAACCAATACTTCGTCGATTGCACATTTGGCAAACGCCTACAACCGCTTACTCGATAAGATCAAACGGTTGGTGGAAAATGAAAAAGCAATGACCAGCTCAATTTCCCATGAATTAAGAACACCGCTTGCAAGAATCCGGTTTGCTTTGCAGATGGCAAAAGAGGCCGATGACAAGCAACAGATCGCCGTGCAACTTAGTAGCATTGAAGATGATGTATCCGAGATGAATCAGTTAATTGCCGAGTTGCTAAATTACGCATCGATAGAAAAAAAATCCTTTGTTGCGAAGCAAGAGAAGGGCGATATAGGTACGCTAATTAATACGTTGATTTCGCGTTTGAGCAAGAATTTTCCGGATAAGAGAATAACCTTTGAAGCCAAAGGCTTAACATTGGGGGTCCAATGCGATAGCTACCTGATGGAACGCGCTATGCAAAACTTGATCGTCAATGCCTGCAAGTACGGTAATGAGAACGTAAAAATCAGTTTTTCACAGTTGCAGCATTTGTATTGTATACGTGTAGAGGATGACGGTGCCGGTATCGCACCGAATATGAGGGAGAAAATATTTGACTCTTACTATCAAATACCCGACTCAGATCAATCAAAAGGCTTTGGCCTGGGGCTTGCGATAGTGAAAAGAGTGGTTGAGCTGCACAGCGGCGACGTCATCGTGGAAACATCCGCGCAGGGCGGGGCTTCATTCATCATTAGCTGGCCTAAAAAAATAATATGATTGCCTTTTACTTGTACTGCAAATGCTGAGCAACTTGAGCCCTAGCGTATTGTGCAAGCTCGTGGGTAAATATCCGCAGATTATCCTTCAGGGATACGAAAGTAGCTTTACGCTCAAAGGTATCCTCGTTCAGATAAAGAGATCGATTAATCTCGATCTGCAGGCAGTGAATTGAATCGCCCGGATCTGACTTAAAACGAATAAGCTCGGCGCCCTTATAGGGATTGTTCAATGCAACGCTGTAACCAAGAGATAGCAGCTGTTGCTCAGCAAAAGCAGTAAACTGTGGTGAACAGGTGCTACCGTCCCTATCACCCAAGACAAAATCAGCGCGTTCTTTTTTTTCTACAACAGTACTGTCTTCACCGACTTGGGAAGGCATGGAGTGGCAGTTGATGTGATAACACACGCCAAACTGTGAATGTGTGTGATTGATGAGTTCCTCCAATGCCTTGTAGTAAGGTCGCCAGCATGTCTGGATACGATGCTCCACTTCTTCAATCGAGAGTTTACGATTATATATTTCGCCAAGTTTGCGAATGCGTCGCCAGATCAGTCCCATGCCACATTTTGTTTTTTCTCCAGGTGCAAGTGCATGCGGCCAATCACCATTGATCAATTCAGAGTCAAGATCATCAAGGGAACGATTTAAGTCAATATAACTGCGAGGAAACAGTGCCTGCAGGAATGGTGCGCCCTGCAGGGGTACATGTTCGTAAAGCTCATGCACATAGGTATCTTCTGCACGGCGCAGTATTTGTTTGTCAATTGCGTATGAAAAATCACTGGGGTAATGTGTGCCCGAATGTGGACTGTCAAAAACCAGTGCTGTGCGCGTTCCCTGTGCTTGCATTAATGTATTCACGTCATATCTCTTTCAATGGGGTCATTTAGATGGCAGGCGCATAGTCGATTTTCTGCTATCTTCTGTAATTGAGGAACTTCTTTTTTACAGCGATCAAAGGCATGGGCGCAACGCGGGTGAAAGTGACAACCCGAAGGCGGGGTCAGAGGTGAAGGAATTTCACCTCTGACCGGCTCAAAATCACGTTTTTTCTGTTCAAGCGTTGGCACCTGTTTAAGCAATGCCTGGCTATAGGGGTGGCTGGGTGAGGTAAACAGATCTTGAGTTGTAGCTGACTCAACGATCCGTCCAAGGTACATTATCATAACCCGGTCGGAAATGTGCCTGACCACACCAAGGTCATGAGAAATAAATAAATAAGTAAGGTTAAACTGTTCGCGCAGATCCATAAATAGATTGATAACCTGCGCTTGTATCGAGACATCCAGTGCGGCGATGGATTCGTCACAAACTAAAAATTCAGGTTGCACAGCCAATGCTCTGGCAATACCGAGACGCTGACGCTGACCTCCTGAGAACTGATGCGGGTAGCGGCGTTTAAAGCTCGGGTCAAGCCCGACTCGAAGCAGGTAGTCATCAACATATTCTGATATTTTTGCTTTTGCGACCAGACCGTGTGCCAGCGGCGCTTCTCCGACGATGCTTTCAACTCGCTTGCGTGGATTGAGGGATGCAAATGGGTCCTGGAATATCATCTGAATGGCAAGTGTTACTTCACGTTTTTTAGAACCACTCATGCCTGAACAATCTTCCCCTTTGAAATAAATTGAGCCTTGTGTGGGGGGGAGGATTCCAGCGATCATCCTGCCTATAGTGGATTTTCCACAACCTGACTCACCCACAAGTCCGACTACTTCACCTTTTGCCATTTTGATATCAACGCCATCTACTGCATATACAGTTTGTTCAGAGAGGTTTGCACCTAAACGGGCAGCGATCTTACCCGCCATATCCAGCCGTTGGGCAAAGTGTTTGCTGAGTGCACGTGTTTCAATTATCGCCGTCATGATTCGTTACCGTCTGTCATCGGATGAAAGCAGCGACATTGGCGACTGTGTTCTATTTGGTACATCTGCGGTGTTTTCAGGCACAAACTGTCAGCCCGGTTACAACGACCTTTAAAGGCACAACCCGGGGGTAAATTAAGCAATGAAGGAGTCATACCCGGTATTTGCTTTAATCGTTTACCATGGGCTGTCTGACCGCTTGGAACTGAGCCGATTAATCCATGAGTATAGGGATGCATCGGTGTATCTATAACCTCCCGCGTAGGGCCTGTTTCCACAATTCGTCCTGCATACATCACACAGATCTTGTCTGCCAGACCTGCAATAACCGAAAGATCATGGGTAATCCAGATGAGCGCCGTGCCCGTGCTTTTGCAAAGTTTTTGTGCTTCATGCAAAATCTGGGATTGTATGGTTACGTCAAGTGCTGTTGTGGGTTCATCAGCGATGATTAAATCGGGTTTGTTGAGAAATGCAATGGCAATGGCAACACGCTGGCGCATACCGCCGGAGAGTTGATGGGGGTAGCTCAAAATGCGTTCATCGGGTGCGGGTATGCCGACCTGATGCAGTGCATCAATACAACGTTGGAGAGCCTTTTTGCGACTGACCCTGGCATGTGCCGTGACCGCTTCAATCATTTGTGTATCAATGCGCAACACGGGGTTTAGTGTCATCATCGGGTCTTGGAATATCATGGCTATCCGGTTACCGCGCAATGATCTTAACCGGCTTTGTCGAGCCTTGCTTATATCTTCACCGCAATACTTTATTGTACCCGCCACGATGCGACCGGGGGCGTCAACAAGCCCAATGATTGAAAAGCCGGTGACTGATTTTCCGGAACCCGATTCGCCAACCAGACCAAGGACTTCACCTTTATTTACAGAAAACCGGACATCATCCACTGCTTTGACCACACCTTCTTTTGTAAAAAAATGAGTCCTTAAACCATCGATTTGCAATACCGGGACACTATTGATTAACGTCATTTTTGCAGCCTGGGATTAAGAATGTCACGTAGCTGATCACCAACAAGATTAATACTGACAATAGTGAGCAGCAAGGCAATGCCAGGGAAAAAGCTGATCCAATATCGACCCGACAGCATGTAATCAAAACCATTGGCTATAAGTAGACCCAGTGATGGCTCAGTTTGTGGTAATCCTAAACCTAGAAAGGATAAGGTCGCCTCCAGTGCGATGGCATGCGCGGTTTGAACTGTGCCGACCACAATGAGCGGTGCCAGACAATTGGGCAGGATATGCGAGAACAAAATACGTGAATGGCTTAGCCCAAGACAGGCCGCTGCATCCACATATTCTTTACCCCGTTCAACCAGTGCGATACCGCGAACTGTTCTGGCATAATAAGCCCATTGCACAATGATCAGGGCAATAATGATTTTATCCACACCTTTGCCGAGGATGGCAACGAGGATCAATGCAACCAATATGGCAGGAAAAGACAACTGAAGATCCACAATACGCATGATGAAGGCGTCTGTGCGACCGCCAATATATGAGGCGAATAAGCCGATGATGGTGCCAACAGCAAGTGCAATAATGCCACTGGCAACACCTACAGCGAGTGAAATTCGCAGTCCATAGAGTATTGCGCTTAACAGATCACGGCCAGCGCCATCGGTGCCGAGCCAAAAAGTCCAGCCATCAAAATGTTTTGTGCCCGGTGGCATGCGACTGTCGAGTATGCTTACCTGAGAAAGATCATAAGGGTTTTGCGGCACTAACCAGGGTGCGAAAAGGGCCAGTAGAATGATTGTTAACAAAGCAACTAATGCGAACAGCGCAATACGGCTTTCACGAAAATCAGCGGCAAGTCTGCTCAGAGGCGTTTCAATACGAACGGACGGTAATGCCATTTTGGGCGGGTTATTGCTCTCACTGGTCATTGTCCACGACCCCCCAGGCGTACTCGTGGATCGAGCACGGAATAGAGAATATCCACGATAAGATTAATAACGACAAAAAAAACAACAATAATAATCAAGTAGGCGACAATCACGGGTCTGTCGAGTTGTTGGATGCTGTCGATAAGCAGCTTACCCATGCCGGGCCAGGCAAAAATGGTTTCAGTCACCACAGAAAAAGCGATCAATGCGCCAAACTCCAAGCCCATAACTGTTATTACGGGGATTAGGATGTTTTTCAGTAGATGCACAAGAACAATACGGCTCTCGCTTAGCCCTTTAGCACGCGCATATTTAATATAATCTTGCTGTATGGCTTCACGGGTTCCTGCACGGGTAAGCCGGATGGTCAGGGAAACCTTTAACAGGGCCAGATTAGTCGCGGGTAAAATCAAATGACGCAAACCGTCCAGTGTGAACAAGCTTGAGGTTATGCCGAGAAAGGTAGCGGTTTCACCACGCCCGGTTGATGGTAACCAGCCGAGCATCACTGCAAACACCATCATCATCATCAGTCCGACCCAGAACGTAGGCAGGCTAAATCCCATGATGGATACAGTCATTATGATTTTTGAAATTTTAGCGTTTGGGCGTAAGCCGGCATAGATTCCCAGAGGAATACCAATAACAATTGCCAGTGCCAGAGCGGTAAATGCCAGTTCCAGGGTTGCTGGCATACGCGATATAATCAGTTTGAGTGCAGATGTACCAAAAATAAAGGAATTACCGAGGTCGCCGGTTGTCGCCCCTTTGATAAAATACCAAAATTGTTCCCATATCGGTTTATCAAGGCCAAGGCCGCGGATTGTTTGTTCGATCTCCTGCTCGGTCATTTCAGGATTGACCAGCATATCCACCGGGTCGCCAACGATATTCACGCCAAAAAAAACGATCACCGCCATGGTTATAACGACAACTATGGACTGTAACAGGCGCCTTATGATATAGGCGGACATAGGTTTATTTTTTCAGCTTCAAGGGCGGCAGTCCGGTATACGCAGATGATAAAGGCCGACTTGCCAATTTGGTAAGTCGGCCAACATATGGCTAGTTACTTTGAACACCCATACCCAGGGTGCGCTCATCAGTGCGTGACTTGTATGTGATACCTTTTTTTGCAGCCCAGGTATTCACCTGATAATGCAATGGGATAATCGCGCCATCTTCGATGGCCATTTCTGTGGCTTTAGCTAATAGATTGGCTCGTTTTTCATCATCAACGGTTGCCAATGCATCCTCTATTATTGTGTCAACTGCAGCATTGGAATAACGCCCCCTGTTTGCAGTTCCAAACCCGCGCTCTTTATCATAGGTGTGTATAAGCGACTTAAGCGGAGAAGAAGGCTCTCCGGTGCCTGCGCCCCAGCCGACAAGAACCAGACTGAACTCAGGTGTTTTACCAGGACCGCCCCGAGAGGCGCGTTTAAAATAAACCGAGCGCGGCATGGTAACCACTTCTGTTTCTATGCCCACCCGGGTAAGGAATTGCGCGATGGCTTCGGCTATTTTTGCATCATTGATGTAGCGATCATTAGGTCCATGGATTGTCAATTTGAAGCCATCAGCAACGCCGGCTTCTGCTAATAATTTTTTCGCACCTTCAGGATCATATGCGACAGGTTTTAACTGACTGGATATGCCAAAAAAACCTTCTGGCAGCAGTTGTCCTGCTGCAATAGCGACACCCTCCATGACACGCTCAACAATGGCTTCACGGTTGATTGCTTTGGAAATCGCCATTCTGACCCGCGGGTCTTTTAAGGGATTTTTGATTTTACTGCCATCTTTTGCGCTTACAAACGGAGAGTCGTCCCGAAACTGGTCGATATGCAGATAAATAACACGATTTGAAACGCCTTGTGACAGTTGGATTTTATCATTACCCTTGAGTGTTTCAATATCGGCTGTCGGTACACCTTCGATGATGTCAACGTCACCGGCCAACACTGCTGCAACACGGGATGGGCCGGATTTTATGGGCTTGAAAGTAATTTTGTCCCATTTTGGTTGACCGCCCCAATGGGCATCGTTTTTAATGACAACAATTCGATCACCTGGAACATATTCGCTGAATTTGTAAGGCCCTGTGCCAATGGTGGCTTTACCCGAGTTGTAGTCTTCGGTTGTTGCATCCGTACCATTTTCACTGGAGATGATAGAGAATGTTGAAAGGTCGTTTGGCATTAAGGGGTAGGGGCGTTCAGTTTTTATTTGAAGTGTGTGGTCATCGATGATGGAAAAGGTTTTGCCCTTGATGTAACCGGCGAAACTGGCGGGACTGTTGGGAACACTGGGTGCGCGTTCGATGGTAAAAACAACGTCCTCAGCGGTAAACGCTGAACCATCATGAAACTTTACACCTTCACGCAGCTTTATCTCCCAGGTTGTGTCATCGAGCGGCTTCCATGAGACCGCCAGGCCGGGCATGTGGCGCTGGTTTTCGTCATTAAGAATGAGGCTTTCAAATATGTGTGATACCAGTGAGTTGTTGGGGGTCAGATTATGAAAGTGTGGATCAATTGAGGTTGGTTCAGATGCCAGACCAATGGTCAGATCCGCAGCGGGTACTGGAGTTGCCAATGCCAGCACTGTAGCCGCGATAGCGGCGGAAAATAGTTTTTTCCTATACATTGTGTATGCTCCTGTTGTTTTATTAGTCAACTTTTTTTATCAGCTTATCATCTATATATACATAGTTAAAGCGTTGCCGCCATGCGCCTGTGATATAGTGTGAATCACAGGTCGGCCGTATAAAATCAAGCTGTATTTTATTAGATCGGTGACTAATCGATGCCAATTGGTCTTGCTTGATTTTCAAATTTACCCACGGATATACGGCCATCGATTACTTTGCTCAACATCAACTATTGAGGAGGCAATACGATGCCAGCACCTTCTATTGTGAATGAATATCCGATTGAATTGATGCCTCCCGATATCCAGGCTTATGCTAAGGGTAATTTCGGATTGCCCTATGTGATGGCGTTCGACTCAGGGTATAGCGGCCCTCACATAATGATAAGTGCCCTTGTGCATGGTAACGAGTTATGTGGCGCTATTGCACTGGACTGGCTTTTGCAAAACAGCGTGCAACCTTTAAAGGGTAAACTAACCTTGGTATTTGCCAATGTAGCGGCTTTTGAACAGTTTGATTCTGCTGATCCTTTTGCATCCCGCTATGTGGATCAGGATTTTAATCGTGTCTGGTCTGAACAGCAGCTCGATTCAAAAAATGTCAGTGTTGAGTTAACCCGTGCCCGAGAGCTGCGACCACTGATAGCAACGGTAGATCGATTGTTTGATATCCATTCCATGCAATCTTCTTCACCGCCGATGATGATATGTGGGCCGCATGCCAAGGGTCGTGATTTCGCACGGGAAGTGGGTGTGCCTGAACTTGTGGTGGCCGATAAGGGGCATTCTGAGGGCACGAGAATGCGCGACTTTGGTGCTTTTGCTGACAAAGACAGTGAGAAAAATGCCTTGCTGATCGAATGCGGACAACACTGGGATAAATCTGCGGCCGAGCTGGCAATCGATTCATGCTTGCGATTGCTTCGCACACAGGGAATAGTCGATCAGCGCTTTGGTGGCGATCGAGCGCAGAGCATTACTATACGTCAAAAACTGGTCGAAGTGACAGAGGCAGTAACCATTCTTTCAGATTTGTTCAAATTTACCCAGGCGTTTGTGGGTGGCGAAATCATCGAAAAACAAGGAACTGTGATTGGTTTTGATGGTGATAATCCAGTGAAAACTCCTTATGACGATTGCGTTTTGATCATGCCTACCAAACGTACCTACAAAGGCCAGACAGCGGTGCGACTGGGGCGGTTTGTGAATTAACAATTAACCTCAATTATCGATTGGCAATGTCCTGACGATGGTTATTGTCAGTTAATCATATAGTGGACCTTGATAACAGTAATAAGCCAATCATGGTATTTTTATAGCACCCTGGAGACAGCTTTTTTTAAGGCTCGTTATACACATGGTTTAAATCTATCTTGGGTCAGTAATATAATGAAAGTAGAAAGATACCTGCGAAGAATAGGCTGTGAGCATATCGATGAGGCAACCGTTGATACGCTGGTGCAACTACATGTTGCACATATGGTTCGTGTGCCTTTTGAAAACCTGGATATAGCCTTGGGCCGATCAATCGAATTATCTTTGCCGCTCATGTATAAAAAAATTGTCGAACAGAAACGCGGAGGGTTTTGTTATGAGTTAAATGGATTATTTTGCTGGTTACTGCGCGAGCTTGGTTTTAAAACAGACATGCTTGCGGCACAGGTATTTAAAGGAGGCAATGCAGGTTTGGCATTTTCTCATATGTTGCTTTTCGTCGATGCAGGTGAGCGATTTGTAGTGGATGTTGGATTTGGTGATTCGTTTATCAAACCGATTGTGTTGGATGATAAAATCCAAAGGCAAAATGAGTATGACTATCAGCTATCTTTCAGTAAAGATGAAATAACGTTGTTTCGGGGTCTAAGTGATTCTGAATTAATGCCGAAGTACCGTTTTTCGTTAATTCCCTGCGAGCTTGATGATTTCAAGCCTATGTGCCATTATCAGCAGACATCTCCCCATTCTACATTTACACAAAGGTTCATTTGTTCCCGTGCAACTACCCAGGGGCGAGTCACTTTGTTCGGTAACCGACTAATCAAGGCTGATGATAAGGATGTAACCGAATTGAGCATTATGAGTGAAGAGCAGTATCGAGGAATTTTAAGGGATAATTTTCAAATGGAATTGCCAAGCGATGTACGAGTGACAAAGCTGTTGCAAAAGCTTGATTAAATCAATTGGTATAGGAGGTATTAAAAATGCCAATCAGACAACACAACCCAGCAACATTATATCCCCAATACCGAAATTACAGTCACGCGATTGAGGTAAGTGGTGATTCCCGGATATTGTATATCAGTGGACTCAATGGATATTTTGAGGATGGAACGACGATGCCAAAATCATTTAAGGAGCAAGGGGAGCTTATCTGGCAACATATAGGATCAATCCTGAATTCTGCAACTATGGAGTATAGCAATATTATCTCTTTGCGAACTTATTTGGCAAACCCGGATGATGATGAGGAAAATGTTCAATTAAGGATGAAATACCTGGGTGATAATCGGCCGGCGTTGACGGTAATTTGCTGTCAGTTGCTGGAACCCGGTTGGAAGTTGGAGATTGAAGCGATAGCCGCCATATGATCCGCTATGCATACGGGTCGATTGTATTTTGTTTACGCAAAAATTCATTACCGTTTTACTGACGATATTGAAAAACTGAATAAAATCATGAATACAATACTCTACAGCTCAACGGTAATAATCTGGGGCACCACCTGGCTGGCCATTTATTGGCAACTTGGTGATGTGCCTGTGGTTGTTTCAGTCTTTTACCGCTTTGCTTTGGCGGCTCTGCTGTTACTGCCACCGCTTCTATTATTCAAAAAAGATCGTATAACCCGGTTCAGTGATCATCGCTACCTGTTTCTGTTGGGTGCCTGTCTGTTCTGCTTTAACTTTATCTGTTTTTACAATGCGACCCGATATATTCCGAGCGGATTAGTATCGGTAATCTTTTCATTGGCAACCGTTTATAACGCGATAAACAGTCGTATTTTTTTTGCTGAAAAAATTCCAGGCAACGTCATTCTCGCTGCGGCGATTGGTTTTTCAGGTCTGGTTTTATTGTTCTGGAATGAAGTTCAGAGTCAAAATGAAGTGACAGCGCTCATCCCCGGTATTGCGCTTGCCGCACTGGGTACCTTGTTTTTCTCCTTCGGAAATATGTTATCACGCAGAAATAGTCAGGCGGGTATTTCACCGATGACAGCCAATGCATGGGGGATGTTTTATGGCAGCTTAATCCTTTTGCTAATTATTACTTTATCTCAAACGCCCTTTGTTGTACCTACGGATGGTCGATATTTTTCTGCACTGATCTATCTGAGTGTATTCGGTTCCATCATTGCATTTACAACCTACCTTTCTCTGATTGTACGTATCGGTGCAAACCGGGCAGCCTACGCGACTGTGATGTTTCCGGTAATAGCCCTGTCGCTATCGACGATCTACGAAGGCTACTCCTGGGTTTGGACGAGTTATACCGGACTTGTTTTTATTCTGCTTGGAAATGTGCTGATTAACTACAAGCCGAAGGTTGAAGTTAATTGAGAATGGCCCCTAACACTAGCGCGATTCAAGGCATGTTTATTCATTGCTGAATCCTTCAGAGTTTGCCCAATTTGGATCTTGATGTGTAAGATCCCCTACGGGTGCCGCAAATGCATCAGAAACTAAATGATCGACATTGCTGCCAGTCAGAGATTCCAGAAAAGCCACAAGATCGTTCACCTCGTCAGCGGATAAATGCAGTGGCTTGATGAGTGGGTCTAACAATTCATTTTTAAACCCACCATTATTGTAAAAGTCCACTACCGCTTTGATCGATCCTAATTGTCGATTGTGCATATAGGGCGCAGTTAAGCTTAAATTTCTCAGCGTGGGGGTCTTATACTTCCAACGATCAAACGGATTCTGGGTTATAATCCAAGATCTGGTCGGGTCTTCTCTGCAACCGTTTCTATGGCTTTCCGATCAATATCAATAAATATTCCTGGGGCAAGCACTACTCGCTCTTGCTCTGAATCATTTCCTTGGGATTCGAGATAGCCAATTCCTGTGTTGTGCATTTGATTGTCAGTCAATAAGGCAAATTTACTATTTATGGTATGGCAATGTGCGCATTTTCCTTTGCCAACGAATATACGGAATCCACGCTTTGCATTATCGTCTAATGCATTCTCCTGTTTGGCGAAATACCATCGGTCAAAAGCTGAGTCTGCAGAAATCAAGGTTCGTTGATAAGCGGCAATGGCCTTACCCAGGTTAAGCATATTGACACCCTCGCCGGCAAAAGCACTTTTAAACTGATCACTATAGCCCTGAATCTGTCTGATTTTGTTAAGAACATAACCAACAGACGGGTTGCCCATTTCATTTTTTGCCAACAAGGGTCCCCAGACCTGTTGTTCCAACGTAAACTCCCTACCGTCATGGAACAAGCGTGCGGCGTAAGCTACATTGTATATTGTAGGTGAGTTTCGGCGCACACTTCTACCCTCAATACCTACCGCCATTGATAATTCATTGCTGGTAAAACCCTGCTCGGCACATGACACATGGCGCATGAAAACGTATCGTTTAGAGACAGGCGTCTATCAAAAAACAATCTTCTGCCGAGTGCAACTTTTTCTGCAGTCAGGTCTGTTAAAAGAAGCTCTGGAAGTCTGGGTAATCCTAACGGTGGTTTGTTGGCAATTGCTAATAAATCAGTTGATACACCAAGGCGCTTACTGAGTACATTGCTGTGCGTGGTATAATTCTTATTTTCGTAACCTTCCTTATTGTCCCCTGGTTTCGAGAATCGACTGACTGTTTTTCAAAGAGAAAGCCAATACTTAAGGCGATTAGGAATCTGGAACGGTATGGTTGCTTTTTCATTATGAGTTCCTCGCTTGTAAAAGAAGTAATTATCTTTAGGAAGGGATTTTCATTCTACCCTGAATCAGTGATCAAGGTGACAAAATGTACCTAAACACTACACTGATTTTGGACGCTACACTAGTAATTCAACGACAGGGTTTATATCTGTATAAATAGCGGTCTGGTTTTTAAGCGAAAAAATCGAACCGAATATTCATTGATCGTTCGAGTAACCAGATTAACGCAAATAAGCTGATAACAACAGATCCACCCTGGAATATAAAACGCAGATAAAAAACAGAATGCCGTAAAAACCAGGCCAGGGGGAAGATTAGCATAAGGATTAACAACTGACCTGCTTCAACCCCCAGGTTAAATGCCAATATCGATACAAAAAGTGCATCCCCAGGTAATCCGAGTCCACTGAGAACGCTGGCGAAACCAAATCCATGTATCAACCCAAATATAAACGCCAGAGTCCACCGGCTGTCTTGAAAAACAGGTTTAAGATTGTTTAGTGCAACAATAATGACAGATAGCGCTATTGCCGATTCCACCAAACTGGTTGGCAATGAAATTATGCCTAGAATGGATAGAGTGAGTGTTATCGAGTGTGCAAAAGTAAAGGCGGTAATTACTCTTATAAGTGCCATACTTGCCTGACGGAATTCACTGATTGCCTGCCATCGATGATGGCGAAATATTAAAACAGCAGGTAGAACGAGTGTCATTACAAACAGTATGTGGTCAATACCGATCCAGATATGCCAGATGCCTTGTTTTAGATAGTCGAAAAAAGTTGAGAAAAAATCCGAATGTCCCAAAGCAATAACTACAGATCTTTTATCAGGACTAAAAACAATAGGTGAGGGAGATGATGCTTCACGTTTGTCTATTAATATACCTCTGTGGTCAGGGTCTTGCTCAAACAGGAAGTTGTAATTGATGTCCATCATATTGCCAGTAACTTCACAGTTTACTGCAATATCCAGAGTCGCATAACCACCATCACTGTGTCGGTTTGCTCTTAGCCCCGTCGCTTGTAGAGTACAGGGGTTGGTATTTTGTTTTATTTTCAAATGTGACAATGCACGTGCGAAGATGCTTTCACTTGCCACTTTAACCTCACCCCAGGTAATGTTTCTATCTCGGTTTGAATCCAGTCCCATGAGTAGATCCAGATCTCGCAAGGCAATGTCCCACTGGACAATGGACTTGTTTTGTGATCCCGTGATAAACAAATAGCTGTCGCTGGATTTGTGTGCAATAGCGATTGAAGGCAGTAGTATTAACAGTAGGAGAAACCGATACATCATAATAAGTCTCCTTTTACACTATCCATTAATTGGTGAATTTTAACGTCCTCTAACCCGCTTTCAGATAGCGTTTGTTTTAGACTAAAAATGGTTTTGTAGTCCTTCATGGCAATTGCAGTTTGTAAAAGAATTAACGTGTCATAGGGCTCTTTTTGTTGTCGCCAGTTTGCCAGTGCCAAGTGATGGGCTTGTTTATACTGCTGTGTTACCTCCAGTCGGTAAACCGCTTCCTCGCGCTGATGTAATGAGCTGTCACGTAGTTTTGCCTCTTCATAGCGTAAGTCGAGCATGGATTGGTAATGGCGTAACAGACTGTTATTAGCGCTGTATTTAGCCGCACGACATAGCTGTAATAACAAAGCATCGTCCCGACTTTCATTTTTCAATATCTGCAGAACCTCGACATTACGACCTTGTTGCAGCAAAAGCTCGGTATATGATCGCAACAAATAAGGATTGCGGTTCGGTAGGGCGATTGCTTTTTTAAAATCAAGCTCCGCCTGAGCAAAATTGCCTAACTGTACGTTGATTTCGGCACGAATAGATAAAACCCATTCCTGCAGTAGAACCTCATCCGGGGATATTCTTTGTTGCAGAACCTGCAGTATTTCTCTGGCACGCTGGGCAGATCCGCTAAGGCTCAATAGTTGGCTGAAGCAGATGCCTGAGATGACGCTGCCGGCCGATCTGACAAGTGCAGAGCAGCTTTTTTTTGCTTGCTGATAATCGCCCTGTACCAGCTGGATGGTTGCCAGGGTTAACCAAGCTTGTGCATTGTCATTATGTTGCTTTATGAGTGTAAAAAGATCTTCTTTTGCACCTTGATAGTCATGGTAATGCTGTTTTAAAGTCGCTCGTAAGAGTAATATTCTGACGGGAGGCTGCTGCATGGAAGCCCAGGGCTTAAGCAGCGCTTTGGCATAGCCGAAGAAACGAGGGTCAGATTCTGCGCGACCTTGTTCTATGTATTCTCTGGCCAGAGATGTTATATTCTCAATATTTTCCGGCTCATTATCAAGTTGGCGTCGTAAGTGTGAAATCCTGCCACTACTGCGTATCTGAATCGGCAGGGTTTCCAGAATCTCGTTTTCATCGATTGGCATCCAGGGTGCAGCATTGGCATATACACTTAAGACGCATAGAAGGGTCGCAGAACCCAAAAGGTTCTGCCACTTCAAATTGACTATAGAAGTCATGGACATGATCAGGTGCCTGCCCGTTTGATCAAATCCTGCAGCGTGTCATTGGCTTCTACCGCCAGGGGTTGCGCATCTGCATTTCCAAATAATACTTCGATATCATTCTGCAAATTATCAGGCATATCAATATTTATCGGTTCCGAGTCGGCGGGTTTATCTGCAAAGCCTGATAAAACGCCTTGAGTCTCAACCGGCATATCACCGCCTACAATCTCAGATTCGTCATCATTATCACTGCTGCTACAGCCGACCAGTACAAGGCATGTCAGCGGGAGTAAAAAACTAAAACTTTTTATGTTTATTTTATTCATTTTCAATGCCTCTTTATTTGGCTTATTGAGTTGAACCGGGAATAGGTGTAGTCAGATAGGGGAATTGTTTATCAAACTGACTGGCGTTTTGCAAAGCGCCGTCTGTATAGGCCAAATCACCACTGGCGGCTTCCTCGGGTGTACACAGGCCAAGATCAAGGTGGCATAATAAGCCCATGGCAACTCGTAATGTCGCATCCGTGACATCATCTCCAGGTCTGCGACCGTTCGGAAAACCTGCATTATCACCGGTGGCCAGGCCAAGGTTGTGTTGTTGATCTTTTGCCGTTACAGCAATCGTGGTATTCAAACGTTGCATTTCTGCAAGTGAGCCATTGGCGTTTACACCATCCAACCCAGTGAGAAATGCCGCAACCAGATCAGGGCGTCCATCAGCTGTTGGTGCAGACACACCGAACAATACTTCAAGAATAGCCGGAAGCGTCGGATTGGTTACGTAGGTCGCGAACTGTCCATCATCTTTGGGTTCACTGCTATTAAAGCGGTCTTTATCGGGTAAGCCAATTACGACTTCATTCACCAACGGCATTGACAGACGTGATACTTGTGTCCAGGCACCGCCGTTAACAGCGGGGCTGTCAAAGGTAGGTGTAGGATCAAGTACACGCACCTGTGGCATTGATGCGCTTGTCCAGCCACCAATGACACCTGAGTCATTGCCTGCAGTGAGGCAGGCTATGGGTATTTCAAGTGCAATAGTGGTAATGTTTTTATCGTCAATAATATTGCTCTCTCCATCAACCGGACCGAGCGGGTTGGTATTGACTAAATCAAACACTTCACCCAGGTTGACCGCAAATGATTCTTTTCGTTGACCGACAAATACACGACCACTCTGCGCACCCGCTGGACAAGCTGATAACGTGATGTCATGGATAAATGAATCAGCGTATTCTGCATAGGGTTGGTTGCTAAAGGTTTTTTCACCCACATTATCATAGGGTTTGGTAAAACTTGTGTTGCCGGTTGATGCGTGGGCTATTTGTGCTTTTGCCCCACTGCGACGATCACCTTCAACCATGGTGATGGAATAAGATTCGTTAAAGTTCAAAGCGCTATTGTCACTGTTGCTGACGGGTCCGATGTTTTTCAATGGCACAGCCACGTCCTTGCCATTGATTGTTAATGTTATTCCTGCACCGTTGTTCCCCAGTGAATGATTAAAGCGAAACTGAAATGTCAGATCCTCTACAGCATCCCCGGTATTATCAACATGTATTTCATACAACGCCTGATTTGACAGACTAAAATAATTGGGGCCACCATAGGCATCCTGTAACGGGTTGTAGTTGGCTATTAAAGTGACATAGTCTTCACGCCCCGGTTCATAACTTCGGAACATGTAAAAATCTGTAGCATCAACTTTGGGGTTTTGCGTAATAAAAGGCGCCTCTCTGTGGCTGGATGCAAGTACACTGTTTCCTGTTAATACTACAAGCATAGCAATCAAGAGTGATTGGTTGGTTTTCTTCATGATGTTGTCTCATTGGTTTGAATTGCATTAAGGGATACGCAGACAATGAGAAAATGGATTCACTCTGAAATGAAATAATGGTTCTGTTTAGTCAACTATTCGAATCAGCGTTAATGAGTCAATTATTTCTTCTATTGTTTATGGTGGCAACTGATTGTTTGATTTTAAGGTATGAGCATTGCTTTTGATGGAGTTACCTTAGGGGGCGGTGCTCATTTTCCGCCCAACGGCGTTGTCGCTCGTTTATGTGAACCAGCCACACGACGCTCGCTCCCCGTCTTGCTGGATGAAAAATGAGTGCCGCCAGGACGGTCAAGTTAATTGAGAGCGCCCCTAGGCAGAGACTGTTCACAAGACTGTTTTCCAAGGCCAGGATAGAGGTAGGATTCTTAATTCCCAGTGGTTTTTGTACAGAATTACTGGAGTTCTTGAAATTTTCCGATTCGACGTACCTGTAGAATTGCACAGGATGTGCAGATCACTATGAAGTGCAATAATATTAACTCGAAATACAAAAAAAGAAGAGGGAAGGATCATGAATTATACAGTTTCAACAGTTAAGTATCAAGCTAATGACACCGCAGTGATGAAAGGGATTTATAAACTTCGTAAGGAAGTCTTTGTTGATAGATTGAATTGGAAAGTCAGCAATCGAAATGGAATGGAATATGATGTTTTTGATAATAAGGCAACGACATATATATTTGTAAAGAAAGGCGATACGGTAGTCAGTAGCTGTCGGTTAATACCTACGACCAGTGAGACAATGATAAATACGATATTTTCCGGGCTACTTCGTGGAGAGGAAGCCGTTTATCGGCACGATGTTGTTGAGATTAGCCGACTTGCATCAGTGAGCGCACAAAATGCAGGCGTTGGCGTTCTTCCGTCCATACTCAATGAATTAAGGGCATTTGCAGCTAAACACTCAATTTACGAATACGTATTTGTAACAACTGTAGCCATAGAACGCATGCTACATCGCAACGGAGTCAAAACCTCAAGGTTTGGCGATGGCAAAGCAACCAACATTGATGGTGCCAGGTCGGTAGCACTAAGATTGATGCCTGAAGATTTACCTCGAATTCATTAATAAAACGTATCTGCAGTTTGGCTCGGTATTACAAGGGAGCAGATATTGTGCTTATCTACCCGTCGGCTAAGTTGCTGGATCTTACAGATAAGGGATGCATCGAGAAAGAGATTATAAGAATATGCAAAAAATCATAATACAATTAATGGCCGAGAGGTGGTGACTTGGTACTCTCACCTGATGTCCGAAAAGGGACTCTATGTATTCAAGTGGATGACTGGGTATTTTCTGAGAATATCGTATGTATTACAGAAATTTACCGTAGCTCATGTGAGAAGATTGCCTGTTATTGTTCGATCAACTCGAAACTGGTCCAACGCATAGATCAATATCATAAGCATGGGAAAGAAAGATACTTGATTGCGCTTAAAGCATTTGATCTTACCGGGTATAAATCAAGGCATAGAATTAATAAAAGCAACGGCGTAGTGGAAGTGATATTTTTCGGAATTTCGCATAATAATTCCGAAAAATAATCAATACTTTGGACTAAAACAGTCTGTAAATTCACTTTGTCAGGACAATAATTGAGCGTGAAAGTTGAGGTGTTCGCATGGAAAGGTTTTATGTTTAATTCATTAACACATTCGCCCGTTAAAAGGCGTGAATTACCCGAGTCAGTTGAGATCTGCATTGTCGGCGGGGGAATTATCGGTGTTTGCACAGCTCTCACGCTTGCAGAGCGTGGTGTTCGTGTACTACTTTGTGAAAAAGGCGCTATAGGTGGTGAACAATCAAGTCGAAATCTGGGTTGGATTCGACAGCAGGGTCGAGATGAGGCTGAATTTCCCTTAATGGTTGAATCAAATAGGTTATGGCGTGATATGGAGAAACGCTGTCAAAGTAAAACATTGCATTTTAACCAGAATGGCATTGCCTACCTCAGCAACGATGCCGCAGATGCAGAAACCTACGAAAAACATATTGAAATGGCAAGGCAGTACGGCGTTTACAGCAAAATTATATCTGCTGATGAAATTGAAAAATACATGGAGGTAGGGACGAATAAATGGAAGCTTGCTTTGTTAACACCTAGCGATGGCCGAGTGGAACCTGCTTCGGCACCTCAGTCCGTTGCTAAAGCGGCAATCGCCAAAGGCGCAATCATTGCTGAAAATTGTGCGGTTAGAGGGTTGGATGTTACCGCAGGCACTGTCAGATCTGTAATTACAGAGAAAGGGCAGGTAAAAACGGAACAAGTGGTTCTGGCTGGTGGCGCCTGGACATCCCTGTTCCTCAACAGAATTGGGATTACTATTCCCCAGCTGTTGATACAATCCTCCGTTGCAAAGGTCGATTGTGATGGCGCTGACCTTAGTTGCAATGCCTCGGATGGAGAGATAGCCTTTTTCCCGTGTGTTGATGGTGGGGTGGGCGTCAGCTTGTGTGATCAATTTTTACATCCAGTAGGGTACGATTCCTTTAGACATATGAGGAGGTACGCAAGAGTACTTAGACAGTGTTTGCCCGTCACAAGATTGAAGCTTGCGGGCATGTATGGATCGCCCGGTGACTGGCGTACGCTGCGCCATTGGAGTGAAGATATGGTGAGTCCTTTTGAGAAAATGCGCATCTTGAATCCTACACCTGATAGTAAGAGTGTATCCAAAATGATGGATCGCATAAAGGCAAGGTTTTCCAGCCTGCGTTCGATAACTTTAGTCAATAGCTGGGCGGGCTCAATTGATGTATTGCCTGACTTCGTTCCGATAATTGACAAGGCTAAGGAAATTGATAGCCTTTGGATTGCAACAGGTTTTAGTGGTCACGGTTTTGCGTTAGGACCCGTTGTGGGTCGAATACTTGCAGATGGCCTTAAAGGTCGTGCGAGTGGCTATGATATGCATCGATTCAGACTGGATCGATTTGCTGATGGCTCAAGACTCCACCCAGGGCCTACTTTTTAGATTAGGCAGATATCACTTTAATTATCTGCAGGAAATAGATCATGGAAAATTCCACAAGTAAGCTCGATCATGTGAATTTTACGGTAGATTCGTACTCCCAGAGTATTGCATGGTATAAGAACGTATTTAGATTTTTAGTTGTTGAAGAGGGTCTAGACAGCGATGGCAACAAATGGGGAATATTAAGGAGTGGTGATTCCATGCTTGCTATTACCGAAAATACACAATGTGAATTACTACAACATAATCGATACCATCGAGTTCGGCATATCGGACTACGATTGAAGAACACGAAGGAATGGGAAGCCCTTATCGAGAGCAACAATATTGAATTATATTTTAATAGTCCTATTCAATATCCGAGTTCCACCTCCTGGTATGTCAAGGATCCAACTGGAAATGACATTGAAGTTTCTATCTGGAAGGGTGATTCAGTTCATTTTGATTCCTGATGGCTCGCCTGGCTATTATTTCACTGGGCCAGCTTGGCGGTGCGGTGCTTGAACGTGTCGCCAGAAGAGGCTCTTTTTCCGAAATAATCGTAGCATCTTCCAATCTGGAGCGTGCAAAAGAAAAGGTAAACAATGTTCTGATTGGTAGTGCCATAGAAGGATCGTTTCCAGATATCTCAGTCATACAATTTGATATGCACGCAGACAATGCGGCAAAAGTACTCAAGAATATGAATCCTGACGTTATTTTTTGTGCACCTTCCATGATGCCATGGTGGCGCTTGGATCAATTGCGCTCGAAGGGTTCTACCGTGCTTGATGATGTACCGTTTGCCACATTTCTGGCTTGCCAATTAGCCCCGTCACTATCTTTCCAGCGCGCTATTGAAGGGTCGGGACTAAATAGTATCTGGGTGCATGGCAGTTATCCGGATGTAGTTAACCACCTTTTATACTGTCATGGACGCAGTCCGGATATCGGATGTGGCAATGTCCTTGAGGCGATACCCAAAATTCGATTTGTTTACTCAGACAAGTATGGAATTGATCCGTCTCAGTTGCATATACGATTGGTTGCTCAGCATTCGTTTGAATATTTTTTATATAATAGACAGCTGGTTGAAAAGGTTCCGCCTTTTCTATTAGAAGTAAAGTATAAAGGAAAACCGTTGGCGCAGGTGGCACATTCAGAGCTGTTTGCTCCCATGCCGATTCCCTACGCTTTGGATTTTAACCAAATCACCGCGAGTGCGACTATTGAGGTTCTTGAAGCTTTCCTGTGCCACCGACCCTACCGTACGCACGCCCCTTCACCTAATGGAAAGCTGGGTGGTTACCCGGTTAGCATAAATTCAAGAAATATATCGCTTGATTTGCCTGATGAATGGACATCAACCCAGGCAGAAGAAATTAATCGTGCATCTTTAACATTTGATGGTATCGAAGAAATTGATTCCACTGGGAACGTTTGCTTTACTGATGACACCATAAAATCAATTGAAAAAATCTGTGGGCAGAGGTGGGAGAAACTAGCTGTTGAGGAAGCTCCCGCTTTGGCTGATAAGCTGATTAATGGCTTAAGCAGTTTTTAGCAATTAAAGGTAGTCAGACTACTGAACATATCATTGTCAGATGGCGTTTTAATAATCGATGACGATATTCTTACGCTGCTGAAGAAATAAGTCGCTGGGAAAATACTATGGCAGGTGCATTGATGTTCACATTAGTCTGAATGTGGGGGCTTGGGCGAAATGGAATATCCACCGATGATGAGAAAGAACTCCTCTCTACGCTCGCTTTTTCCTTCTGATATTGCTTTCAGAATTTTCTTTTCTTCAGTGTAATATAATTTTATGGATACATCTAAAACCATATCAACATTTAATAATAACGCACAACGCAATTCCAGAGCAATATTATGGGCACTGCTTGCGGTGGGCATATTTTCTTTTATATATATTTCAGGTAAATTGACCGGCGGGACGGTATCAGCCTTTCAAATTATCTGGTTACGATATATCGGCGGATTTATAACCGTTGTCGTTTTATTATTTCTTCGTCGGGAAAATTTGCAAAGCATTGCCACTCATCAAGTCCATGTACATTTTTTCCGTGCAGCAGCGGGGGGCGGTAGCGGGGTGGCAGCCATTTATGCAGCAGTGAACATGCCGGTGGCCCACGCAACTGCAATCGGTCTTCTTGATGGGTTTTTTGTCGTATTACTGGGAATAATCGTCTTACACGAAGTTGTTTCATTACGCCAGTGGATTGCAGCCCTTTTATGTTTATTGGGAGCGGCGATAAGTGTTTTCGGTAAAGGATTTACATTGGATTTGCACACATCAATGCTTCTGCCTGCATCAGTGGCATTGGTTGGTGCGATGCTTGTTGCTATCGAGAGCATTTTAATCAAAATGCTCGCCAGATCGGAGAGCACGCTTATCGTATTGTTCTATGTCAATTTCTTTGGCGCGATCCTGTTTGCATTGCCTGGCTTGTGGTACTGGCATGCAACCTCTTTCATACTGGTTCTTACCTTTGTCGCTCTCGGGCCGTTGGCAATTATTGCACAATCGTGCAATATAATGGCATTGAGGCTTGCAGATGTCAGTTTAATTGGTCCAGTTCGGTATAGTTGGATAATTTTTGGCGCTCTATTTGGGTTTATATTTTTTGCTGAGCAACCGAATATTTCAACTTATGTGGGTGGGGTTCTTATTCTATTAAGCGGTGCGTGGCTTGCGACATTGCGAGCACAAACAAGGGGTAATCAATCGCAGACAAACAGCGATTGAAGAGATAAATCGTTGGCCAGAGATCTGTTTTTATCGGTGATGCTTTTAAATCAGCGTACAACGGAAAATACAAACTGTTTATATATTGTTGAACTGCGTCAGGCCATTGAAAAACAGCTCAATAAAATAGAGCTTTCGAATCGGTTTACCCGTGCTGTAGCGGTGGGTAATCCCCGTGAATACACACAGGTTGAAAAAGAAGAGCGAGAAATTGCAGAAGGTTGCAACCGCTTAATCAAAAACAGCATCATTTGCTGGAATTATCTTTAATTTGGAATGGCAACTCGAAAAAACTTGCTACCCGCAAGGCAAAGAAAGTCTACTACACATGATTGCAACGCACTCACCCATGACATGGGTGCATATCAATATGTTGGGAGAGTATAGTTTTTCTGATGAAAAACTCAAAGATTTAGGTGGAATTCTTCCCCTGAAATTGACCACTTGACGTCAGTACAATTTCGGGAGATACAATAACACCTCCACCCCTTATGAATTCAGGCCAGCACGGAGATCACTGTGGGACTTTCGGTGCCTTTATGCAGAAGAACTCCATGTTCGGAAATCTGTCGCAATTATTTGCTTCATCGGGAGTTCAGGCCGGTGAGTCTATCGCAACACTATCTAATTGGTGTGGTCACGGGAGCTGTCAAAGTGTTAAGAAACTTTTCCAGCTGCATTAGCTCTCGACGGTTTAGCTCCAACGGTGATGTCTCATTATGTCCAATCATTGCAAGTGGTGCGCGATTGTAATGGTCGAGTACCTCGGCCAGGGTTGCTAGTTGACCTTTATGCATGTAGGGAGCTGTCCCATCCAGATTACGCAACGAGGGCGTCCGGAACGCACCGATAAGTTCAAAACCGGCTCTGGCAAATCGTAGTTCTGCACACATTCTTTGAGGATCGTCGCTATATGCTCCCAAACAGTTGAAAGGATCAGCAGTCAATATTCGCACACCATCTACACGACCCTTGTCAGGAGTCTCGCCCGGAAAAGAGATGGTGCCTGTATTATGGAATTCATGGTTGGTTAACGACGCACCATTGTGGCACTGAGTACAGTTTGCTTTGCCAATAAACAACTGCAATCCTTTGGCTTCGTCATCGTCAAAAACAGTGCGCTGTTTTTCTACATCGTTTTTGGTCACCGCCTGAATATAATTGTCGAATCGGGATGGACTCGGTCTGAGGAGGCGTATATAGGCAGCAATGGATTTCCCCATGTTTGAAAATACCGTGTTGACGATCCTCTGGTCTGCCGGTGTCATCGCTTGCCAAGCGTCGTACCATGGTGAATTTTCAATAGGTCCAGCATTTTTTGGAAACCGCCGCAGATCGGAAATATTGGGCGGTTGGCCGAATAAAATTTCGTAAGCTTTCCGATAATTTTTGTCGGATGTAATCAAGCGTGTCAGTTTCATCCTGTTACTACCGTGTTCATTCGGGTCTTCCAAGGGTGCTAGGGCCTGTGACCATACGCTGTCTTTGCGCCCATCCCAATACAACCAGGGGCTGTATGCGGCGCCCACGACGCTCAACGTGTTTCGATTCGACGAACCAAGAGCTTGCCCTTTTTGAACACCATCAGAGAATCGCCGCTCTGGTTGATGGCAACTAGCACAAGCAATGCTTTCATTAGCGCTTAACCGAACATCGAAAAAGAGTTGCCGGCCCAATTTCGCCGCGCGTGGATCATCTGCTACTGCATTTGAATGGGATGCCGGTGGTGGATTCAAACTGCGTATCGAAAGTGAGCGCAGTGTCTCGACTTCAGCTACACTCCAATGCGGAGAATTGGGGGGTGGATAAAGCCACCATACAAACAATATCAGTAGTATGGCTGCCGCTCCGATTGTTATAACTTTCGGGCGAAACAGAACCGTCAATCTCATAATTTTAAGGGAACTACCACGGTGTCACTGTCATCTTGCGTGGTAATTGTGATTGTGATTTCCCACTGCCCCATCATGTGAAATCGCATACCTTCGATCATATAGTCACCATCGCCGATAATTTGCATTATGCGTGGTTGGGTTGGTAGACCATGATTGTGCATTGGCATACCTCCCTCCAGCGTGATCTCGGCACCTGTAACAGGTTCGCCAGCTGTTGTTTCGATATGCAGCACCCAGCTGTGAATCTGGTTTATTACAATTGGATTGAGGCTCGGCGTGTAAGTCACGCGGTAAAGTCCCGTACTTGATGTCCAATGCTGATGTTCGGCCGTACTGGCTTGTAGTTGCATTGACACTAAGAATAGTTGGCAAGAAATGACTACAATTGAGGTGGCGCAGAGGCTGATGATCTTAGAGCGATAATACATCGAATTATTCCTTTGTTGGACCACGGTACAAAGTCTTGAAAGCCGAAATAAAACGGGAGCTATCCAAAATACGTCTACATGGAATCCACCCATGCGTATAGCCAATAAATATCAGATAGAGAAATATCACAGTTAGCATCAATGGCCAATAACCAAACCCCGCGAAGCCAACCTGAAACGGAAATACAGTGGTGTAAATCATGTCTGAGCCAGCTGGTTTAGCAGTGACAATTCCAATATAAGCCCCAGGTTTGTCAAAATGGTGGATGGCAGTAAATACGTCTGGTTCTACACGAGCAGACTGATAGAAAACGGTGATATCATTAAGGTCGCCGATGTTCGCAACGTCTTCTTCGTTGGTGTAACGACGTCGTGAGGTCACATTTCGGATAATTCTAAAATCAAAGGAAATACCCGCGAGCTCTCGATCAATATACTCAAACACGAAAACACTTTCAGCCGCCTCTGGCAGATACTCACAAAACTCTTCGTGCCGTCGAGTTCGTGGAACATACATTTTGAAATGGGCACTTCGATAAGCGATTGTGATAACACAAAGATCATCTTCCATCGCTACACCACCATGAGCACCAGCATTTTGCATCATGAGCAGCAAAAGTGCGGCCAGACAGAATGAGGACAAAAGCGAGATTACTTTGCTGTACAGGTATCTAGTCGAATAAGACGGTTGATCGTATACCATTGCAACATCCAGCGAGTCAGGAGGTATTTTCAAAACGTAGCCGTTGCAAAATTGATTTATAATCATCCGCCAACGATTCGTAATCATGAGGAGATAGGAACTTACCTCGTATCCTCAATTTGGGATCCACTAGCGGTACTGATCAGTATTGACCATCCAAAGTGCTGAAAATGCAACAACCATCAATACCAATACTGCGGGAAGCCATTTCATCTTACCGGCGTTCATGAACATGATCTGTAGCTTTTTTAGTTAACTGCGAGGCATCTATATTACTCGAAGTTGGCAGGTTATACAGCCCGTCAACGTCATAATATTTACTGCTATAATGTGCGACAGGAGATCCCGACAATTCAGTGAATTTGGTAACAAATGGCGTTACAGACCCACCTACTATTCGAAACAATGTCATAGTGAATTAATGCCACATTTTATAGAGAACTTCACGAATACGCACTTTCCGGATTCAAGTTAGTAAAGATTCAACAGTTTAACTGCTCCATGGTTCACTCATACAATATTTACTTCTAAGCAGCTCGCTTGACTCCTTCGGAGCTATCCTACACAATTTACTTGCAATGCCGTTCGCCAATGTTGATCCGATCCAATGCTACGATAAAGAGTAGCCGGCTCGCATTTATCTCCGCGTAACACGACAAACTAGGCTGAACTATGAAGTCACGGGAGAATGATCTAATAACGCCACATTTTGGTCAGGCCACTATGGCGAAGGCAAGAATTTACTTTAGGTTAACCAAGCCCGGGGTGGTACAGCTGATCGTCGTTACCGTCGTGGTTGGTATGTGTCTCGCATCGCCAGGGCTAGTGCCGATGGACATTCTCATTGCGGGTACCTTGGGCATTGGGCTTGCTGCCAGTTCGGCGGCTGCTTTCAATCATGTGCTAGACCAGAGAGCCGACGCTTTGATGAGCAGGACGCGAGAACGACCACTGCCCACAGGTCAGCTGACAAGACAACAGTCTTTGTGTTTTGCATTAGGGCTTTTGATTGTTTCGTTGGCAATTCTGATCGTATTCGTCAATTTTCTCACCGCTGCACTTACCTTGTTGACGGTGTTTGGATACACGATTGTCTATACGGTTTATCTAAAGCCACGAACACCACAAAACATTGTCATCGGTGGGGCCGCGGGTGCTGCTCCTCCTGTTCTAGGGTGGACAGCGGTAACTGGTTCGCTATCGGTGGATGCGTTGATCTTGTTTTTGATTATATTTCTCTGGACGCCTCCGCATTTTTGGGCGTTGGCGCTGTATCGATGTGACGAGTACGCCAAGGCAGGGATTCCTATGCTGCCGGTTACTCATGGCAGCGAATTTACACGTCTGTCGATTTTAGCCTACACCATTGGATTGGCATTAGTCAGCCTTCTGCCGGTTATGAGTGGGCTTAGCGGAATACTTTATTTGACCGGAGCAGTCGCGCTTAACCTTCGATTTATTTGGTTAGCTGAACGCTTACGCAGACAGTATAGCGACGCACTGGCGCGACAAACATTTGTCTTCTCGATTCAGTACCTGGCCTTGCTGTTCGGCCTTCTCTGGCTAGATCACTACCGACATCAAATTGCTGCACTGCTGCACTGACCACTGTCACCAGATGACTCCGTGAATTTCGCCTTGGATACTGACACCTCACTCCTCTTATGCGTCACGCCACATTTTCCAGTACCACCAGTTTTTGGTCTTTATTTCAAGCCAAATGATCCATGCCGGCTTGGATTCGCCGGTGCCCGCAAACTCAAGGTGAGAGTGTGCTTGGCACACCTTTTCGAGGAGGTCCTCTTGTGAGTAGTCGAGATCGACGAAAAACACATGTCGGCCCTCGTCGAGAGATTTCTGAAATCTCTGGAAATGATAATTAGGCACCCGGAGTCCGTGTAACCCACCGAACCAGGTACAAAAGCCTAGCAGCACAAACGCTAAAAAAATAAATGGTGTCCAACCTGCCAGCGTATTGGTCCAGCCCGCCATAAAAGCAACGGCCAGAGAGATAACAGCCATAACAACGCCGATCATGGCACCGATCACTGTGGAATGAACGATGTCCCGTTTCATAAATGACCCTACAGGGGTCAGATCCGGGTGATCATGAACCTCCGCATTACTACGGCTTAGAACATGGATCTGAGGCGCTGCGATACCGGCTTTTTCGAGTTCCTGTTCAACTAGGTCGAGGTCGTCAAGATCGTCGGAAATAAAATAGTGTCTTGATAGATCCATATTGTATACCTCAAGTCTGTTTAGGTTACAAGCGACATGGTTTTCTTGGTTTTAAGGCCACCAATGGTTGGCGTTCTACCACCGAAATCCCGTGCAGTTTGGCGTTGTTAAGGTTTCTATTCGGTATGTACGATAGGTGTTGTCTCGTCGGGCGAAAAGAAAAGACCACGCGTTAGAAAAGTATAGTCGGCCTCCAACGCACCAATTCCGAGCAAACCGAAAAGCAACAATGGTGGAAGGACAATCGCATAGACGAATGCCAGTCGTTCCCATACCATATGCATGAAAATCGCAACGATGAGCCCCGCTTTCAGCATCATAAAAATTAAGATCAGAGACCAGCGCAAATAACCCTGGAAGCCAAAATAGTCAACTAAGTACGAAGCGGTGCTCAATACAAACAGCAAGCCCCAGATCTTCAGGTAAACTCCGATAGGATGTGTTTGTCCGGTATCAGCTGACATATTTTCTCCCTACCACAAATAAAAGAACGCGAAAATAAACACCCATACAAGATCCACGAAGTGCCAGTACAGACCCATGGTTTCGACGATTTCGTAACGACCTTTGCGTCCGGTGAGAAAGCCAGGACGTTCATTATCAAGATCACCGCGACGCACCTTGATTGCGACTATGACCAGAAAGATAACGCCGATCGAGACGTGCGTGCCGTGGAAGCCGGTGATCATAAAAAATGTAGCGCCAAACTGCGGCGCGCCCATGGGATTCCCCCAAGGTCGGACGCCCTCTTCAACGATGAGCTTAGTCCATTCGAACGCCTGCATACCCACAAATGCGGCGCCCAACAGCGCAGTTACTATCAAGAGCCAGAAAGTCATCTTTCGATTTTTACGATAGCCGAAGTTGACTGCCATTGCCATCGTGCCGCTACTGCTTATCAGCACAAAGGTCATGATTGCAATCAAAATCAAAGGCAGATGGGTGTCGAACAGCGTCAGTGCAAAAACCTCGCTTGGATTAGGCCAGGGTACGGTTGTTGACGCACGCACCGTCATATAGGAGATAAGAAAGCTTCCGAAGATAAATGTGTCACTAACCAAAAAGATCCACATCATCGCCTTGCCCCAAGGCACATTCTTGAACGCACGTTGATCGGAGGACCAGTCGTCGATAACGCCGGGCATGCCCTCGCGCATTTCCTGGTCGGGGAGCGTGGTGGAATCAGCAGTAATAGTTTCAGCCATGTGGCGTCCTCGTTAACTCGTTAACAGCACAGCAAATAGTGCCAGCCAAACTATGAACAGATAATCCCAATACACTGCACAGAGTTCTATGCGCATGCTCAATTTCCGCATCTTGACGTTACGTAGCGCACCTATTGTCGCTTTCGACCATACCCACAATCCTCCGAGTAAATGTAGTCCATGAGCTGCTGTGAACAGATACAAGAAAGCGTTGGCGGCATTGGCTGCGGGTATGTCGCCTTTCACGCTGAGTTGCTGCCAGACAACAAGCTGACCGATCAGAAAAATGAGTGTCAACACTCCGCCCCACACGAGTCCAGACTTGACTTGGTGCGTCCTGCCGCTGCGTTGTGCGGCCAATGTCCAATGCACAATGACACAGCTTGCAAGCAACACGGCGGTATTGACCCACATCAGCTTCGGCATTGGCAGGTGTATCCAATCCGGCGCTACCATACGCGAGTAATACGCGCTAACAAATAATCCGAATAACGAGGTCGCGACACACAGAAAGGCACCGAGTCCCACTTTTACCGACGGCATTTCCAGGCTTCCACTACGACCAGCAGTTTGCGACAGACTCTCCTCTGCAGGTACTTCTTGCCACGGGCGGACATTGATGGTGTGACGTGCCAGCCACCAGATTATGACTGCCATAATTCCGGCTAAAAAAATGAGCGCTGTGGTCACGCTGGCTGCTCCGTCCCCTCATCCCGACGTGCCACAGGCGGTTGGTTTTGAGGTATGAAGTCTGTTTCTGCGCCTGGCACGCTGTAATCATAGGCCCAGCGATATACAATCGGTAAGTCCTTACCAAAATTACCGTGGGTCGGTGGTGTTTCCGGAGTTTGCCATTCGAGTGTGGTCGCTTCCCACGGATTATGCCCCGACGGCTTGCCCCTAAAATAGCTCCAGACCATGTTATACAGAAACACAAATTGGAAAACGCCGACCGTCAATGCCGCAACCGTTATGGCAACATTGAGTGAATGTGCAGACTGTGGAATGAAATCTATGTTCTCGATTGAAAAATAGCGACGCGGCACACCGAGAATACCAAGATAGTGCATTGGAAAATAAATCAAATACGACCCAATGAATGTGCCCCAGAAGTGAATTTTCCCCAGTCGGTCATCCAGCATCCGGCCGGTAACTTTGGGATACCAATGATAGAGACCGCCAAACACCACCATGATGGGTGCGATTGCCATCACCATATGGAAGTGTGCCACTACGAACATGGTATCGGATAGTGGCAAATCGACCGGCACGTTACCCAGGAACAGGCCGGTCAGGCCGCCGTTTGTGAATGTCACCATGAAACCTAGCGCAAACAGCATGGGCACATTAAGCCGGATGTTGCCATGCCATAATGTTAGCACCCAGTTGTAGACCTTTAATGCTGTTGGAACTGCGATGATCAACGTGGTTGTTGCGAAGAAAAAACCAAAATACGGATTCATGCCGCTCACATACATATGGTGCGCCCACACGATAAAACTTAAACCACCGATGATCAGAATTGCCCAGACCATCATCCGATAGCCGAAAATATTCTTGCGCGCATTCACCGAAATCAAGTCGGATACAATCCCGAACGCCGGCAGCGCAACAATGTACACTTCCGGATGACCGAAGAACCAGAATAAATGCTGGAACAACACCGGGCTGCCACCATCGTGACTAGTCGCATCGCCTGCGACGCTGGCGGCCGGCATAAAGAAACTGGTGCCCAGCACCAAATCGAGTAACATCATGATCGCGCTGACAAATAGCGCCGGAAAGGCCAAAAGCGCAAGAATTGTCGCCATCAGAATGCCCCAGATAGTCAAAGGTAGTCGCATCAGGGTCATACCTCGTGTTCGCGCTTGTAGCACAGTTACAACGTAGTTAAGCCCCCCCATCGTGAATCCAATAATAAAAAATATCAGTGAGACCAGCATTAGAATGATGCCCAACCCGCCGCCGCCTGGCGTACTGTCGAGAATCGCTTGCGGGGGATACAATGTCCAACCGGCACCAGTGGAGCCGCCAGGCACGAAGAGACTTGCAACCAGCAGCAACACAGCTAATAAGTATATCCAGAAGCTGAGCATGTTCACGTACGGGAATACCATGTCTCTGGCGCCAACCATTAGCGGGATCAGATAATTGCCAAACCCGCCGAGAAACAGAGCAGTCAATAGATAGATAACCATGATCATCCCGTGCATGGTCACGAACTGTATGTACGTTCCTGGTGTGATGAACGAAAAACTGTTGGGGAACCCGAGCTGAAGTCGCATGAAAGCGGACATCACTAACGCCAGCAATCCCACTGAAATTGCTGTTATCGAATACTGGATCGCGATGACCTTCGCATCCTGGCTCCAGATATACTTTCCCAGAAAGGTCTTCGGGTGGTATAGCTCCTCCTCTTCCACTTCAGCCGGTGGTGCAAATACTGATTCATCGTGCCCTGTAGTGCTCATCTGGATTCTCCTCGTCTGTCGTTTATCGGAGCGTGTTTATGTAAAAGACCAAATCGTTGATAGCACGATCATCAGGGATTATTTTGGCCATCGAGATCATTTGCTGTCCATAGGCGTCAAGCGAATGGGCGCCGCGGATACCCTGTTTGAAATTTTTCAGTTGCGTAGATAGGTACCAATCATCGAGGCCGCTAATTCGAGGAGCGTTCATGGCGCGGATGCCGGTTCCGTCGGATCCATGACAAACTGAACAGGTTTGATACAACTTATGGCCGTTGGCCAGATTAGCCGTTGTTGTTGGCGCAGACGGTCGATCTGGAAGCGTACCAATATAAGCAACAACGTTTGCAATTGCCGTGTCGTCGACGAGCGTCGCGGCCATTGGCGTCATTAGCTTGCCGAATTGATCCGCTTCAACTGCGCCGCGAACCCCATCCTTGAAATAGCGTAGTTGCCGCGCCAGGTACCAGCCACTCTGCCCACTGAGTTTTGGCGCATTCAGCACCGGATTGCCCTCTGCCGCTTGGCCATGGCAGCTAGAGCATACAGCGTAAAGCGGGGCACCCGCTGCAGGATCACCCGGCGATTGGTCGCGAGTTTGAGCATAGGTTGGATAACCTGCCAACCACTGCTCAAACGCTTCCGGCTCCTCCACCACAACCTTGCCACGCATCGTGAAGTGCGCGAGGCCACACAATTCTTCGCACAGTACGTCGAAGGTGCCAGTTCTTGTTGGTTTCAACCAGAGCTGGGTAACCAGACCGGGCACTAGATCCATTTTGACGCGGAATTGCGCCACGGCGAAGTTGTGTAACACGTCAACCGAGCGCAACAGAAACTGCGTATTAACCCCGAGCGGCAAATGGACTTCTGGATTGGCCACAAGCACATCATCTTGCCCATCTGGATCTGAGGGATCCATACCGAACGGATTATCGCCGTCAATAAAGCGTACATCAACAGCACCCAGCTTGCCGTCCTTGCCCGGGAAGCGATAACTCCAGTGCCACTGTTTACCGACTGCTTCGACTTTCATCGCATCTTCCGGCACATCAACGAACTTCGCCCACACGAACAAGCCAGGTGCCAGCATCCCTGCGACCCCGATCGTCGTGATGATCACCAGCCAACCCTCGAGTTTCTTGTTCTCGGGCTCATAGGCGGCACGCTTGTCCTTGTGGTATCGGAACTTGATCACGCAATAAGCCATGAACAAATTGACCCCGGCGAATACCACTCCGGTGATCCAGAAGGTAATCGACACGGTATCGTCCATTGCTTGCCAATTTGACGCAATTTCGGTGAAATACCACGGACTGAGAAAGTGAAACACCACTGAACCTACTACGACCAGTATCAGTATGATCGCCACTGTCATGGCTGGATCCTCTGTTGGAAAATACGGCGAACGAGATCAACCAGGATGGTCAATATTCTGCAAATGGCGGTTGAGTGGTGCGGATCTGGGAACTTTGACATCAGCCTAGACGATTGCTGCAATGCGGAGCGGATTCCCAAGGTCAGATATGACAGGCAATAACAGAGTAAATCTAGGCGGATTGGCCTTGGAGTGGGAATTCGCTCACGTTCATAAAGTACTGAATGCACATTAAGATCTCATTGAGGCTAGTCTTGGATATCCTGCCCATGTGGTCAGTCACATCCAGTACTGAACCTTGATGCTAACGCGGTTACGCGCCACGGTCAAGCACCAGATTGGCCTCAAGATTCCCCAACTGCTGGGAAATTTGTGATCCGAAAAGTACAGAGAATGGGTATTTGGGCGGTATTTTGATCCGTTATTTAGGGGTGTCAAATATGCTCACTAGTGTGTCGTCGCAAGGGGTGTACACTCGCCGTTTCCTGTTTATCGGCCTCGCGCGGACATTCAGTTCAAATTTAAGGATATAATCAGTCTGTATTTGAATTAGGTCTCTCATAATGAGCAATGAAACCGTGCGTCGCCTCAACTCTATCTTAGACAGCTATGATCGTCGACAAAAACAGTCGAATGAGCCTCCTATAGTGAAAACAAAATCCGACTCCTTTCTGGAGACTTTTAGCAAATGTGTGGATTCGACCATAGAGCCAGCATTAGATGAGATTGTTGAGATAGTGAGCCGCAAAAAGCATCGTTGTGTCGTAGAAAAGCAAACTGGGCTTATTACGATTAAGCTTGTGAGCACTGAATTCCATGCTCATCCGACTCTCAGTTTTATTGCAGGTCCAAATGATGGTCGCGTTCGAGTGTCTGGAGCAAATAGAAGAGGATTCAATGATCGTAGATTGCTCGGTGTCACCGATATTTCTAGTGATTTGGTGAAAGATGAAGTCATAATATTTTTCGAAGAAAGCATCAACTAATCCGAAGTCCAATTAAGAGGTAAGATTACGTACAGCTGGATCACCGAGCTTTGCACTAATGTCACCTGTGACCAATCCCTAAACCCCAAGGTTGCAACCGCTTAATCAAAAACAGCATCATTTGCTGGAATTATCTTTAATTTGGAATGGCAACTCGAAAAAACTTGCTACCCGCAAGGCAAAGAAAGTCTACTACACATGATTGCAACGCACTCACCCATGACATGGGTGCATATCAATATGTTGGGAGAGTATAGTTTTTCTGATGAAAAACTCAAAGATTTAGGTGGAATTCTTCCCCTGAAATTGACCACTTGACGTCAGTACAATTTCGGGAGATACAATAACACCTCCACCCCGCTCTGGGACCGTTGGCAATTATTGCGCAAGCGTGCAATATAATGGCATTGAGGCTTGCAGATGTCAGTTTAATTGGTCCAGTGCGGTATAGTTGGATAATTTTTGGCGCTCTATTTGGGTTTATCTTTTTTGCTGAGCAGCCGAATACTTCAACATATGTGGGTGGGGTTCTTATTCTATTAAGCGGTGCGTGGCTTGCGATATTGAGAACACAAACAAGGGATATACAATCACAGACAAACAGCGATTGAAGTGATAAATCGTTGGCCAGAGATATAATTTATCGATAATGCTTTAAAATTAGCGTATAACAGAAAAATACAAGGCGTTTATCTTGCACACTATTGTTTGATTTCCGGCCTGCTTAACTTTTGCCCACCCTGCTTGGAAGGATTGTAGATCAATGACAAATACTGGTCTCGGGCTAACCTGAACAACCCGAATTTGTTTTGAGCAAGGTGAGCAATTAATAATGAACAGAATTGGATTAATCCCCCGAATTATGCTGAACCTGCAAGACTGCCGCCATCGACAATAAGCGATGTGCCTGTGACATAAGATGAATCGTTGGAAGCAAGAAAACCAACAGTTGAAGCGATCTCACTTGCACTACCTACACGTCCCAGTGGCCTGTCACTTCCCGCCTTAATCATATCAACTTCGTTGATTGAGAGCTGATTGGCCTCTTCCCTTAGCATCTGCGTATCTGTATCTCCAGGGCAGACACAATTTACACGAATACCTTGTTTGCCATGATCCAATGCCATTGCTTTTGTTAACAATACAACAGCACCTTTGGATGCACAATATACTGCGGCGTTAGCTCCTGCGACAATGCCCCAACCAGAGGCTATATTCACTATGGCGCCACCACCCAGAGATGCCATATGAGGAATTACCGCTCTGGATAGTAAATAGACAGAACGAACATTTACATTCATAACCTTGTCCCATTGATCAGGTTCAATGTCAGTGACTGGCGCTCGTAATACTATACCTGCGTTATTGATCAGGATATCTATCCGCCCAAATTGATCAATTGTTGTTTTGACAATCCTATCAACTTCAGTAGGCTCGGCAACGTCAGCAGTACAAGCTGTTACGTTGAATCCTTGTCGCCGCAGAACTTCCTGGGTGTTAATATTATCCTTTTCCATAATATCAACAGTTACAACTTTTGCACTGTTTTTTGCAAAATGTGTGGCAATTGCGTTGCCAATGCCTCTGGCAGCCCCTGTTACAATTACGACTTTTCCAGTAAGGTTATTCATTTGTTTTACTCCTGAGTAAAAATTGTTGATTCGAGTTGAGATGGCGGCTACGACCACCATAGAGTGTACTGAATGCCACACAAGACACAACGATGGGAAGTGCGTAAATCACTGCTATATCAAGGTTCTCGGAATGGATAAGCCAGACTAATAATGGACCCAATACAACTTCCAGAAGCATAATCAAAGAAATTTGATCTGCTTTTATCATACGTGAAGCCACTGCAATCAGAATATATTGAGTGCCTATCTGAAAGATACCAAGACATGTAGATACGAGTATGTCATGCCAGTGAACAACCAGAGATTCGGCAAATACAAATGATATGATTGTTGCTATGAATCCCGCGATCAGGACGGTATTTACGGGTTGTATATTTTTGGAATTTCCGATTAAGACAATAAATATTGAATACAAGCTGGCCGACAAAAAAGCAAATATGGCGCCAGGCAAGGTAGCGTGACCAATGTGTCTGGATGCGACCAGAGAAATTGCAAGAAATGAGATCATCATCATTAAGATATTGATATGAGAAGTTGATTTTCTGTATATCAGATATTGAAGAATGCAAACTATAAACGGTGCTGTGCACATGATGATAAGAACGATGCCGACACTGGTATATTGCATCGCAAAAATGTAGGTTACAAATGCTAAACTCAGAGAAAGGGCGGCAAGAAAACGCCACCTGGAATTTATATTTGAGTGAGCTTTTGCGTCTGGAGAAAGCGATGATTTTTTGAATATAAATACAATTATGGTAAAGGCCAGGGATCTGTAGAACAATATCGCCCAAGTGTCTTCTGTGTTTATATAGCGAATCATTAGACCACCGGAACTGGCTGCGATTGCTGCGACTATCGTTAATGCCACGCCTATAGCATAGGTATTGTTGCTCTTAAAATAATCATGCATAATTGCCAGCCACTTCACGATGGGGGAATAGTACCAGTATCCATCAAACTGCTTATACAGTGGTACTGTCGGATCTGACAGGTCACATTTTTTTGATTTTCGTAATTGACTAAATTAGCCGATATTCAATAAATTTTAATTTTTCAGTCCTTACTCCTCATAGATTGCCTCTAAAGGGCCGCTTGTGTTGTTTATGGCAGAAGTATGAATTTTACAAATTAATGCGATATTGCTTCACTAAATCGGAATGTGGGTCAATGATATGGCGGCCAAGATTATTTACATCCTGCTCACCGCAAAGCGCCATGGTAATATCTAATTCGGTTCTAAGAATATCAATAGCTTTTGTGACACCCGCTTTACCCATTGCGCCCAGGGCGTATAAGAAGGGCCTGCCTAGATAGACGCCTTTTGCCCCTAAGCTAAGCGCTTTAAGAACGTCTTGACCAGACCGTATTCCACCATCCATATGGACTTCAATCTTGTTCCCCACCCGGTCAACAATTTCTGCGACTGCGGCAATGGATGATCTGGCTCCATCCAATTGCCGACCACCATGGTTTGAAACGATCAGTGCATCGGCGCCACTATTTGCAGCCTTTACTGCATCTTCACTATCGAGTATTCCCTTAAGAATCAAGGGGCCGCCCCACTGTGATTTTATCCATTCAATATCATCCCAGGATAGCTTCGGATCAAATTGCTTAGCAGTCCATTCTGATAATGAAGAGATATCATCCACGCCTTTAACGTGACCAACAATATTTCCAAACCCATGTCTTCTGGTACGCAGCATTGCATAACACCAAAGTGGCCTGGTTATCATCTGCCACAAAGTCTTAGGCGTTAATTTAGGTGGAGCAGACAAGCCATTTCGAATATCTTTGTGGCGTTGCCCTAATATTTGCAGATCAAAAGTTAATACTAAGGCTGAGCAAGCCTGTGCTTTGGCTCTGGCAATAAGGTCGGCAACAAAGGCCCTGTCGCGCATGACATAAAGCTGAAACCAAAATGGTTTAGAAGTATTGCTGGCAACATCCTCTAATGAACATATGCTCATAGTAGACAGAGTAAAAGGTATACCTGCCTCTTCACACGCTTGTGCAGCTAAAATTTCTCCATCAGCACGCTGCATACCTGTTAGCCCGGTAGGGGCCATAGCGAAGGGTAGATTAACCGATTGACCAACCATTTCAGTTTTCAGGTTCCGACTACTTATATCGACTGCAATTTTTTGTTTTAGAAGTAATCGCGTGAAGTCACTTTCATTTGCCCGGTAAGTGCTTTGTGTCCAGGATCCTGAATCTGCATAATCAAAAAAAACCTTTGGGACTCTAGCGGCTGCCATTTTTTTCAAATCAGAAATTTCAACAATAGTTTTCATTATGTTTCCTTAAAAATGCAGTCATTCTCTCTTCTTACATAGTTTGTAGCAATCAATATTTCAGATCTAATTATGATTGATCTTAGCTATTGCTCAATCGATGGAGCAGGGCTGTCGTTGTATGATTGCCCAACTATACAGCCTTGATAATTGTATTGTCCAAATAAACCGTTCTCCTTAGTATTATGACTATGCTTTCCATCGGTATGCCAATTAATCCGTACTGTCGGATATGACAGGTCAACAAACCTCTTTTTCTGTGTAAACTGACTCCACGCAATATATCATTTTGAGGAGTTTCGATTATGTTAGCGACTAGATTAAGCGATTTCGGATTGAGTAATAAGGGTATAAATGCCACCCTCTATTTGGATAACAACGTAGTGGTGCAGCATCATAAGGATAAAGTTGAGCAGTATCGTGAAGAATACCAAAAACATGGCTATGTTAAATTTAAAGGTTTTATCAATGAAGAACTGATTGATAATATGGTCAATGATCTTGAGAGTGTTGGAGAGTTATCCGATGCGAAATGTTTCACTATGCCCGGATATCAAACCCCCAGAAAGCTAAGTGTATTGGGAGGTGAGAAAATTTTGTCACTTATACCCAATCTGGGTATGCTGTATTTTCATCATGAAATACGTGATTTTATAAAATTGGTCAGAGGAGTGGATGTACACAGTGTTAAGCATGTAAAAGAGTTTATGGTGGTAAATATGTTACAAGCCAGAGGCGATACGCATGGTTGGCATTTGGATGATCCAGAAATGGCTTTGGTGATTTTTCTAAAATCTCCATCTGTAATGCAAGGAGGGCAACTTGAGTATATACCTGGTTGGGACAAACTATGCGATAAGCACGGTATAAACTCAGACGCATGTTCTAAAAGTAATATTGAAAAGGTCAACGCATCAGAGCTTGTGGTTACTGACCGGCATGAACCAGGAGATGCCTATCTTTTAAACGCGTCGAGGATTCTCCATCGGGTATCTCCTATTCAATCAAAACGAGCACAACGATGGGTTATGAATCTCGCATTTGATACCAGAGTGCATATCGATTTTGGGGCAACCGCAGATCTTCTCTATAACTGAGGTCCGGTATGGACCTGAATAAAAGGGGTTTTAAGATGATTAGTATAAAGGAAAAACATGGAGCTGGTGAACTGATGAACTTGTCGTCTAATTCGATGATGGCTGACTTTTCTGCTTCTGCGGTCATTGCAGGGATTGTTGCGATCGTGGTGGGTTACGCCGGTCCGACAGTGCTGGTATTTCAGGTTGCACAAAATGCGTCTCTAACCGATGCACAGGTAACATCGTGGTTATGGGCATATTCCATTTCCTCGGGAATTACCACTATAGCGGCCAGTATTATAACCCGCCAACCATTGATCATGGCCTGGTCCACTCCTGGGATCGCATTTCTAGCGATCGGTATGCAAGGAGTGGCCTTCGAGGCGGCCATAGGGGCATTCATTTTGTCAAATCTATTGATCCTCTTTATTGGCTTGACAGGTTTTTTCCGAAAAATTATGGACGTTATACCCATGTCTGTTGCAGCGGCGCTAAACGCGGGGATTTTACTACCGTTTGCACTTGATGCCATCGGCAGTACTGCTACGGCACCAGAGATTGCAGTTCCAATGATATTGACGTTTTTTGTAGTCAGAATTTTCTCTCAACGCTGGGCGGTAGCGGCCGTGCTTGGTGTTGGTCTTGCACTCTGTATCGGTCTGGGAAATACAGATGTCAGTTCCATAAGTCTGGAGGCGGCTGTACCTCTATTAACTGTTCCGGTTTTTGAGCTAAGTGCATTTATCAATATCGCCATTCCGCTTACTGTCTTGGCGCTGACAGGACAATATTTGCCCGGACTGACAGTTTTGCGAAGTTTTGGCTATAAGCCAAATACGGACTTTGTAGTTCGTTCATGCAGTATTGCATCACTGTTGGTTGCTCCATTCGGGTGCCATAATATAAATCCTTCTGCAATGATTGCGGGTATCGTGGCTGGGCCAGAAGCAAATGAAGATAAAAAACGACGCTATTGGGCCGCGATAGTTGCTGGCTTAACGTATCTGCTATTTGGAACCTTTGCAGGCACCTTTGTATTGTTGTTCAAGGCATTGCCGATCGAGGCCATTTACGTGCTCGCAGGCGTTTCGTTGCTCGCCGCAATTGCTGGCTCACTAAAAACTGCAATTGATGAAACCAAATCTGATTATGTAATTCCCACCGTTGTATTTTGTGTGGCAATTTCTGATTTTACATTATTAACTATCGGGGCGCCGTTTTGGGCAATTGTGATTGGATTGATACTACACATTCCTGAATTAATGAAAAATGACTGAATTTAATTATTCATACAACAAGGAAATCATTATGAAACTAACCAGTAAGATACATGAATTTTGCCCTGTTCACCGTAATTCAAAGCGACCCGTTGAACAGACCCTTAAAAGTGAACTGCTTTCCCTGGCTTATAGCTCGGATGTGAACGACCCGAATCCAGAGCAATTCAAACGCGCAGTGGATGCACTACATGCGCGGCAATGTTCTGTTAATACAAACAGTGAATCAATGGATAATTGCATCCGACTGGATAGTGATTATATTAAAAACTGCAGAAAAATTGTTGAAACCCATTTGCAGGATCGCAAAGCGTATTTTGGAGTGGATCAATGTGAATCGCTACCTGACATCAATAAGATGGTTTTGGAAGGGCGTGATACTTTTCTTGTTATTAAATTTATGGACGAGCAGCCGCATATCAGGGCGACCCTGGAATGCCTGTTGAATCAGGATGATATTGATCCAGGGCGTTTGGTTATAGTTGCAACAGATAATATGTCGAAGGACTCATCTAAAGATATTGTACGGGAGATGATCGCTTCAAATACGACAAAAATTCGAATCTATCTGTTGCAGCAACCTGTTTCAGGAGGGGGCAGTGCAGCAAGATACGGTGTTGACCACTGCCTTGCGACGATTTATAAAATGTGTGAGAACGATGGTGATTGGTCACGTCTTCATCATGCCAGGGTGGCTGTTTCTGATGGTGACACTGTTTATCATCCGAGGCTATTGGCTGATGGTGCTAAAACACTGGATGAAAACCCCGAAATTGACGGCATAATGCCATTCCTTATGTACAAATCTACATCCTGTCATCGCTTTTTTAAGCAATATGTTCCTCGTGACCCAACTAAACTTCGACCCTTGTGGCGCCAGACAAGATCTAATCCTGTTGTTTTTCCTGGCAGACTTGCAACATTAGAAGATACTCAGGTGCTACCACGAAAGCTTCGAAAGCGAGTTGTATTGGCTGATTGTGAAGGTATGTTACTCAAAACCCGTGCCGATGGGGGGATCTCACAAAGTTTCTTTGTTCCGTTTGTGGCGACTCTTGAATCAGATCTAAAGTTTGGCGTTATAGAAGATCCTGATGGCCGCATCGCCTATATTTTTTCAGACGGTATTATTACCTTGGAAGCAGCACCCGTGTCCGGGCTTGAAACGTCATTACGATTTCTTGAATGCGGTGGTGTTCAAACAACAGAGAAGTGGAAGTGGCATACACTCATTGGTCACGACCTCTTCTTGTTATGGGCGTTTCAGCACATGGGCTTGAGTGAATCGCTGATTCTACCGGATACAAGTGATGCGTTAAAAATGTTTCGAGCCTGGGCATTTTCCGTTGGTGGGCAGCATCAGTTGTCCAAGCCTGGATTAAAGCGGGTTACTGGTACCGATTATCAATCGGGACGGGTGATTCAGTCATTTGGTGGACAAACTGTTCTTGGTTCCTCTCATGCTTATTCTGAAACAGAAGTAGACAGATTGGCTAAGATGATTAGGAATTTTGCAAATGATCAAAGTGTTTTCTATGGCAACACTCGTAGTCGTGGAGTGGAAAGAGCGAGCGGCTTGTATTTACATATGACAGGTATCCAGGATCAGGTGGAGCGGGAGGTTCGGAACTACGATGATCTTTTTTATCAAAATATTGCATTCCCAGAAAGATTGATTTTTCCAGTCAGATGGATGCTGCAAAATTTCATTGGCTATTATTCCTGCGCTGATAAGAAAGATAGGCCCATCGTCGAGAAACAGAGTCTGGAAGTAATTTTCGGTAATCATGTCTGGAATAATATCAAGCAGAGCTTTTTTCAGAATTCGATATTTCAGGAACTGAGCACTCTTCCTTTTGAGCGGTTCAGAGACAGATGTGAAGAGATAGCTGAAGCTATCATGATCGCTCACTGGGGTGAAATCATGTCATTCTATAAAAATACGATTGATAGTTTTTTTAGACATAATGATTTGTCCGAGGAACACTATGCTTTTTTACTCGATGACATCGCGTCATGTCGCAATGCACTGTTGGAAGAGCGCCCTCTGATTGATGAAGCGCTTGTTTGGTCAGCGCAGGACTTTGTTATTGATGAAAAGCGTGGGCAGGTTTCGAGCATTATTCCAGAGAGAGCGTGATGTGATGGACGATATAGCCCGGTTCACTATGCACAGTATGAATTTGTATGATGGAATTATACCTTTCCAAATACAAGGTCAGCGAATACCAACCCTGGATGTTTACATACCAGAAAAAAGTGTAAACACGAGATATGCGATGCTTGCATTTCCTGGAGGCTCATACTCCTTCCTCTCTCCAAAATCTGGCGAACAGTATGGTCGTTGGTTTGCATCCAGGGGAATTGCAGTGATTGTAGTTAACTTTCGTCTTGGTCCGGAAGACTCTGATGGACTGGCAATTTGTTGTGACGCTATGCAGGCAGTTTCAGTGGTGAGTGCAAACTCGCAACGTTGGAATATAGATAAGTCGAAACTGGGGGTTATTGGTACTTCAGCGGGAGGTCATTTGGCGGGTATGCTGAGTACCAATTGTGCCGAAAATCTGTTGTCAAAACATAAGGTTGGTATACCATTCGATCTCCAGTGGCGACCTGAATTTGCAGTTTATTGTTATGCTGTTTTGTCTTTGTCGGGTTCTAATGCGCATATTGAAACCCGGGAGAATTTTCTCGGTACGAACGCTCTGTATCCGGCATCGCAGTTTGCTTGTTCACCTATTGATCACGTGAATGCGGGTATGTGTCGAAGTTTCATTTGGCATACATATGAAGACACAGAAGTTACTGTATCAAACTCCCTGGAGTATGCAATGAAACTGAATACATTTGGCAATGAGGTTGAGTTACATCTGTATCAGAAAGGACCACATGCACTGGGACTGGCAAGAAATCTTAGCCATATAGCCCCCTATGCATGGGGTGTTGAGTGTGCTCGCTGGATTGGTGACAAACCTGTTTATGAGCAGGCCTAATGTTCTAACTAAAAAGAGAGGAAACAATATGTCTATCGAAATTAAAGTCAGGCGCTCGGATACGCTTAAATCCAAGCCTGATTTAGCGGAACTCGATTTTGGTTCTCATACTACCGATCATATTTTCATAGCTGAATATCACAAACAAAGTGGATGGAAGAACGCACGTGTGGAACCTTACTGCAAAATCTCACTTGACCCAACCGCACTGGTTTTTCATTATGCGCAGGCAATATTCGAGGGTATCAAGCTGTATATTCAAACTGATGGAAAATTGGCTGCGTTCAGACCTGAAGAAAATGCCCGTAGGATGAACGAATCAGCTCGTAAGATGGCTATGCCTGATATTCCTGCTGATCTTTTTTTGCAAGGGCTTAATCAGTTAGCCTTAATTGATTCACATTGGTTACCTGATAAACCCGGTTTCACATTATATGTTCGACCCGTAATGATAGCGACGCAAGCAATACTTGGCGTACAGGCGTCTGAAGAATATCTATTTTACATGGTGTTGACGCCTGTTAAACCCTATTATAAACCAGGTCAAAAAGGAATGAATCTATTGGCTATAAATGATAAATCACGATCTTCTCCTGGTGATGTTAGTGACGCAAAAACAGCAGGAAATTATGGAAAAACAATTCGCGTATTACGTGACGTCAAGGAAGCTGGGTTTGATAATATGTTGTGGCTTGGGGGCGAAGGGAACCGATGGGTTGAAGAGGCGGGGATTACTAATGTGTTTGTTCGATTTGAAGATCATATTGCTACGCCTCCATTGAATGGCCGCATTCTTGCGGGTATTACTCGTGATACAGTAATCCAACTTCTTCGTCAACGTGGGGACACAGTTGTTGAAAAAGAGATTGATATCAATAAACTTTGCAGCGCAATTGATAACGGAGAGGTTATTGAGGCTTTTGTAACAGGTACAGCCACCACGGTTGCTCCAATAGATTCCATCACTTTTAATGATCGAAAATACAAGCTTGCCTCCATAAAAAATTCTTTGGCGAACTTATTGTATTTTCGTATACAAGATATCCAGAATGGAACCTCCAGTGATAAAAATAGTTGGATGATGGTAATTCAATGATGCTGATAACATAACTGGCCTATTTACAAATCTGGATTTAAATTGCACTGAAGAGGTTTTTAATTAATGTGTTTTCCTGCTGATTACCTTCAATTCATCCATATGTTTGTTACATTGGAATTGGGTATGGGAGAATATTGATTATTCAATTCTTAACAGTTAAACGGGTTCAATTATTTTGTCCTTTGCTTCGTAAATTCTATATTTTTTTGACAGTATTTGTCTTAAGTAGATGAAAAAAGGACGCTCCCGGTTTTCCTGCACGACGATGATTTTCTGCCAAGAAAATTCATATGAAATAGCACGGACTAACCTGGGCTTGCAATCAGGGTGGAAGTATTATGATGAATTTTAATGCAATAACGACTGTAATAGAAAATATCGAATCATATATCAGACCTGTGCCACTGGACACACCTGCACTACTGAACGAGCTATATGATTTGCTCGAAGACGTAGTCGGGATTAATGGGGAAGTGTTCTCTGGAACCGGATTAATCATTGTGAAAGATGAAAAGTCTATTGATCATTTTTCAATGTTTGATGTTGCCGAGCAGTGGCTTGATCAAGGTGTCAGTTGGACATTGAAGGATATCAGTAAAATGGATTCCCCCTATCACGACGGATTTCATTTGTTGGACGCAACTCTGCAACCCGTTAAATATTGTACATATATCTGTCCAAAAATTAACTTGAAAGTGGCTGCAAATATTGGAGAGAGGTTGGAAGGAAGCCGTGCATACACGGCATTACTGAGTACTTTGATGCCAAATGTTTTGTGTTCTGCAATAGCACATTGCGATGGAACCATACGATTGTTTTTAAATGGCAGAGAGTTACATACTCTGCCAGAGAGTGAGGAGAAAAGCGCAATTTATCATGCATAAGGCATAGCAGGCTATTTGAATGTAGCCGATTTTATTTTTCTGTGCCTGTAATAATACAAGTTAGAGTGAAATGAGTTCAAATCTTAATCTGTAAGAACCTACAGTTATATCGTTTTATAAATCATATTAACATGTAGTTAAATAATTACAAATCGTACAGCCGATTTTATCGGTCTATTCAATAGAGGGACTCAAAATGTCAGATGAAAAAATCAAGATAGCAATACCAAAAGGCAGACTGTTAGACGGTGTAATGCCGATTTTAGTTGAAGCAGGTCTTCAGCTCGATAAAGATCAGGTTTGCAGTCGGACACTTATACATGATTGTGAGTTTTCGGATGTCAGTATCTGTCTGGTTAGATCTCGTGACGTACCGTTGTTGCTACTAAGAGGTGCGGTCGATATTGGTGTTGTTGGCAGTGATACACTTTTAGATATGGGGTCGTTGCATTGGAACGATGCCCTGGATCTGGAAACCTGCAAATGCAGAATGTCGGTAATTGGCAGAGAAGGCACAGATGTCTTTGGGCAATCTCACCTTACAGTTGCCACCAAATACCCGTTGGTTGCTACAAATTATTTTAGCAAACATGGCACTAATGTCAGTGTAACTAAAATGCATGGTTCGGTGGAGATGGCACCTATGTTAGGTATTGCGGATGTGGCAGTAGATATAGTTGACACGGGTGCGACCTTAATGAGTAATGGATTGGTGGAAATTCATAATATTTGTTCTGTCAGTGCTCACGTTGTGACCAGCGCTCACGCGTTTGGGGCCAGGCGCAAAAAGCTAAAAGGTCTTATCGACAGAATTATGATTGCAAAAGAATTTGTGCAACAAGAGCTTCTACACTTACCTGCAATGTCTTATGCGGATCAGTCAGCGGTGATGTAAGGGTGGGTAGTTAAAGCTCAAGGCGTTATAAGGCCCATGACAATAGATTTTGCGACTGATTGAAGTCGGTTAGTGGTGTTTAACTTTTTCTGAATATTTGTTAGATGAAAAAGAACGGTTCGTTCGGATATTGATAATATCACCGATACTTCCCATGATGTTTTTCCATCACTAACCCATTTTAAGCACTCAACTTCTCGTTTGGTTAAGGAATATTCTTCGTTAAAGGCACCAAATTTTATAATGTTTACAGTAGCTCCGTAAATATAGGGTGAAGCAAAATAGGCAGCAATTTCCATTTCGTCTTCCATTGTTTTGTCTCTTGATGCGTAACTGACAAAACCAGGTGAACCAGGTTCAATAATTGGAATAGTAATTCCACTGCATATGCCAAAGTCACTGGCAGCGCGAATTACTTCAGATTCTGCTGCTGCTGTCCATTTAAAGATTGGCTGGTCGGAACTGGCGGCATCGTTAGCTGGGTCAATTTCAAAATAGTTATTCGAAAAGTAGTGGTCTTTCCATTCATCGGGGTAGTTATGCATGAAAAAGACTTCTTCTTTTGTGAATCCTTTGAAATTATGAGCGACTACACTGTAGAACTCAAAGCCTATCGAATGGATGACTGTGCTGATTTCCTTTTTCAGGTCGTCCAGATTATCGATTGAACCAAGAGCCAAGCCTAGTTGAATCAGATCGTTAGCCTTCATATTTCATTGTCCAAATTAATAAGCGATATAGTTACAATCAGCGCTTAAAATTTATCATAAAAAAATGCAATTGATATAATTGGGATTACTCTGCCTACATAATTATCAGATTAAGATTATTAATAATGGCATAGAATATTAGGCATGTTTAAAGTGCTGCCATTGGGGCTCAGAAAAAACCTAACCAGAACATCTGCGCTCTTTATGGTGAAGAGTAATGCTTAGTTCGAGAAGATAATTCTTTGCGCAGACTCCCTGTTTACTATCTTAACCTGGTCTTCTATCGATATCTTCTTTAGGCGCTAAGAAATCTTAATTTGATAGATACATGTAAACCAAATTGAGGATAAGAGCAACCGTCTGCAAGATTATTTGGGCAATTGATTATACATCGAATTTGAATTGCTTATATAAATCTGGATTTACATACATTCCTTACACTATACTCAGAATTAGCTGTCAGAATGATCTTACAATTTCTCTTAAATACACGAACTTGAGTTAGATATTTACATAATGCTATTGATTAAGCCAGTTACTATGGGAAAAGTCATCTACTGGGTGGGGCTACCCTATGTTATTTCCTTAACACATCATTAGAATACGGCAGCACAACCATACCTCATTAAAAGCAATAGTAACCTTGTTCAACTTAAAGATCGAGATACATTTTTTGATGTACTGTGCACTTTATATGAAACACTACACTAGTTCTTACTAAGAGCCAGATTGCGTAAGTTGAGCCTAAAGATAAAATATAGCTGGAAATGACAGGGATTCATTGTTCACTTTTTTAATTCGATGGGGATTAAAGCAGCTGTTCCCTTAGATCCTATTGATTCTGTTTTCAAGCCAGTGGTTTAGCATCAGGCGTGATTATTAACAGAGAATTTGGACTGAATTAGCATTTAAATAATCTTAGTGTGATTTACTGTAATATCTGACAGTAGTTTCGTTGCCTCCATAAATCGATAATAAGACTGTACTGCTCGAAAATCGGTTCAATGCAATATTTGGCCTACAATCCGTCACCAGGAGGCGATAAATTATGAATAGTATTTACAATTACAAGGATGCACAAAAAATATTAACGGTACCCCAAACTAATCCGCTCACGATGAATCGACCGCCTTATTACAGGATTCCTGCTTCGCATATAGAGAATAATGAAGAATTTGCCTATATGCCTATCAAGGCACATTTAGCTGAAGTCATTAAAATCATTTCAAAGGTCCACGGTAATGCAACTGACTATTGTGTGTTGGCAGGTAACGTCATTGGAGTTGGTAACTGGTCCAAGCTAAATGTAAAGGATCAGCATCATTATGTTACCCAAAAAGCGGGTGCTTTTGTAGCATCCGGTATGATGTATTTGAATATCTCTGGAGATGATGCCGTTAATTTGCTTAATTACCTGACACCCCGGGATATTTCAAAAATGCCAATTAATTCGGCCCTTTTTGTCCTTTTTACTTCTCATAGCGGTGGGATTGATGAAGAGGCTGTGATTCTACGATTATCAAAAAATGAGTTTCTACTTTCTTGTGGTGGAGGCAAAGCACCGTCTTTTGTTCACGAAGGTCTGGCCCTGTTCCCAAATGTATCGGTTCGTGACGTTGATACGGTGAGTTTCAATATTAAAGGACCCATGCGTCAGGAAGCCATGTGTAGACTTATTGATGACAAAGACAAAGCTCAGGTTCTTGGGCTTAAGAAATTTTCTTTCTGCACCGTAAAAACGGTCAATGGTGATGAGGTCCATGTCGCGAGAACTATTATAGGCATGGAGATGTGGGGCGAATCTTCAGCGATCAGCCGAGTGTGGGAGGTAATATTAAAAGAATCAGATATTATAATGCCCTGTGGCTGGAACTTACTGGAAACTTATCGCATGGAGTGTAAGGAAATCTGTTTCGCTCTGCATCCGTTGGACATGAATTATAGTACGACGGTAAGGGATGTTGGTTTGGGCTGGATGATTGATAGCGATAAGGAAGCTGATTACATCGGCAAACGATATTTGGCGCAAAGCAAGAGTAAGCAGGATTATGAATTGGTAAAAATCTATGCCACTCCTGGAGCAAGCGAATCACCAACAATAGGGGAACGTTTGATTGACAATGAAGGTGTCGAGTGTGGTTATATCACCAGCGGTGGATATTCTTATCAGCATAATCGCTATATTGCGTTTGCCCATTTGACATCACGTGGATGTGATACCGATGCTGTGTATTCTGTCGCCGGAAGTGAGTGGAGAAACAATCTGGATACAGAACAATCAATGCAACCGATTCCATTTGATGGCATGAGAAACTCAATTGCTGGAGAACTTCCTGCGTCTCATTAAAGTATACATTAGTGCCTTTTAATCTGAGTATTAAGTAAAAAACTCAGATGTTAACTATTCTTGTATTCCAGGTGTTGCAGATTGAATATTCGGATTTTCTCAATCGTCTTGAAATACAAGGGTATGATTTTTATTTCTTATTAGAGGGAGTGCGAAGATGATAAATCTTAATTTAAGCAACAGATCATTGAGTATTGTATTGTTGATCCTCCTTGCTTCAATATGGGGAGGGTCATTTATCTTTATTAAGATTGCACTCGGCTCTATTTCTCCATTGACGATTGCTGCAAGTAGAATATTTATCGCAGCAATATTTTTGCTGATCGTAGCCAGAATGTACGGGTATTCGTTGCCGAAATTTGGTTTTGCCTGGATTTTTATTGTTAGTGCAGCTGTGTTCGGTAATGTATTACCCTTTACATTAATAAGCTATGGTGAAAGAGCAATTGATAGTAGTCTGGCTTCAATACTGATGGCGACGGTTCCTTTGTTTAACATTGTAATTGCTCATGTTTTGACCTCGGATGACAAGGTGACATTCGAAAAAGTATTGGGGTTATCAATCGGTTTTTACGGTATTATGATACTAATCGGTTTTGATTCACTTTCAGAATTGGGTAATGAAACTTTGCATCAGATAATGGTTGCGGGAGGCGCCTTGTGTTATGCAATATCGGGTGTATTAAGTAGAAGACTTAAGTCAATGCCTAAATTACCAGTATCCGCAGCAATATTATTGACAGCAAGTATTCTGATAGTACCGATGGCGCTCATTTATGATAAGCCGTGGACATTGGATGCCAGCTTGAACGGGGTTACTTCAGTCATAATGCTGGGAATCGTTTCAACGGCAGCAGCACAATTGCTGGTTTTAAAAATACTACAGCTGCGTGACTCCTCATTTTTGGTATTAAACAATTACATGGTTCCTATGTTTGGGGTTGTCTGGGGTATGTTGATTTTATCAGAGCGACCCGATCCGCAGACCTTTGCAGCATTTTCGGTGATACTGCTCGGTGTGTTGGTGACACAATTGAAGATTCCTTATAGAGCTTACTCTGCGCGCCTGAATTCGCTGATGCATAAAAACAGGTAAACCAGCTTTAAAAACAGATTAGGTCAGCATCAATCATCGATCAGATATTGTTGCTGGCTGAATGCCTGTATTCAAACTGGCAAAGCACCTTTAATAAAAGCCAAACAGCCATTTATGCTACTTACCTCTCCATGAATAAATCCGGGCGCCACCCGATGATAATCACCGGCGTACAGTGTTAGCCCACCGAGTGTAAGATCACCTTCCAGCATCAGACACTCTTCTTCAACAGGATGGCTATGTCCCACGGTTTTAAAACCAGGTTCCAGTCGAAAAAGGTACGACAACACGCCTTCAAGTCCTTCGCTATCGGGTTCTCGATTCAATATCTTGACTAATGCCCCGGGAAGTGGGGACAACCATTTATCATCAGCGCTTCGAATGGTTAAATAGTCACGGGTATCACAGGCATTTTCCTTTGCCACCTGTTGCAGAATATCCTTACGCAGGCGGGATTTCATCTCTACCGGCATCTCTACGGGTGTGATTGCGTTTCCCAGCATTTCTACAACATCGTCATCCAGTGCTGAATTGTTGTTAACAACTCGTTTAAATGTTGACATATTTTTCATCTCCTTCTGCACTGAGTGCATTTCGAAGGATTGCCTGCGCCCTGCGAATATTGGTTTTCACTGTACCTAATGGTAAACCCGTATAGTCGGCAATTTCACTTTGACTCATATCTCGAAAAAAGGCCAATGCAACCGTTTGCCGTTGTACTTCGCTCAGACATTTCATGGCCATGGATACGCGCTCACTGATTTCTTCGTTGTAGATCATGTCGGAGGGTTTCTTCGAACACGCCTCTTTATGCTCGTCTTGGGACGCTATATTAACCGTTTTTGTATGTGCCGATTTTTCCTGCCTTAGCTTGTCCAATGCCCGGCTTCTACACAACATCATCAGCCAGGCGATAGCTACTGCTTTGTTTTTGTCATAGTTTTTGGCCTGACGCCAAACCTGGATATAGACATCATTAACCACTTCCTCGGCCAATTCAGGCCGGGTGGTTATTCTCAGTGCGAGGGCGTATATCCGATTAACTGTTGCATCATATAATGATGCAAGTGCCGATTCTTCACTTCGTTTAATTCTTTGTAGAAGCTCTTCAAGTAAGGTCTGTTCAGGCAATATTTGTTCCCCACGCTGCGATTTGTGCAGTGGCCGGGAGTATAACACAGAGCAGTGTTTTGCTGATCCTATCGAATGAAGTACACAATTCCGGGTCATTTAAATTTCCGCTGTTAATAACTGGGATACGTACCTGGGCTGGAGAATAGATTCACTTTAAGCAAAAATTTAATGGTTTGGGTTAAATTATCTGAGATTTTATGATTTGATCTATCATGACAGCCAGATCCGTGGTGTTTTGGGTGGGTTATTGACGAGCACGATTTATACCTTCACCAACGGAGTCAGCAGCACGCATATCCGGCTCAGAAAACAGCCGTGGATTGTTCAGAAATTGCTGTACAAAATCCATTGAATCAAACCCCCAGAAAATTTCATCATCGATAACAAAACCGGGTACTCCAAATATGCCCGTGTCGATGGCCTGCCGCGTACTTTCCTGTAATTGAGCTTTCACTGACGTTTGTTGAATCAGTGTCTCGTCAGAGATAGACAATTCCTGAAGTAAGGAGCGCCAGTGCTCTTCGTTGTCACTACTACAACCTTCCAGCCAAACAAATCGGAATAGACGATCCACCACCTGTGGCGAACTTCCCAGTAAAATACACAAACGCAGCAGTTTTAGCGGGTTAAAAGGGTGTATGGGTGGGAAATTCAGCTCAATATCATGCAGTTTTGCGAGCCAGGCGATTTGTCGATAGGTGAATTTTCGCATGGGCGGCATTTCTGCAGGCCCTCGGGTTTGCCAGTGTTTTAGTAATCCTGCAAATAAAACAGGATGGGCGCAAAGCTCGGCATCATTAGAAAATCGGTGCAACTTCTGACTTGCCAGATAGGCATAAGGAGAAATAAAATCAAAGTACCAGTGGATTGTTTTCATCGTTTGATTCTAACATCAATTTTCAAGGCGGGATTCCAGCGTTGAGGGTTAGGAGTGATTGCTTAAATTTTGTAGCTATTGTGTCAAAAATCGCGTGGCCACCGCCGCATGCATAGCAATGCCGGTCGCCATCGCGTTCTCATCAAGCAGCATGCGATTGGAGTGGCAAGGCTCGGCGTTGTCTGATTTAACCCCGGGAGGGGCGGTACCGAGAAACGCGAAGGCACCAGGATAAGTCTGCAATACAAGGGAAAAATCCTCAGCGCCCATTAATGGTTCAGGCATATCATAATAAGCATCTGCTCCCAACAGATCCTCTGCTGTGCTTTGCACAAAGCGGGTAAAATCTGCATTGTTGTGAGTGGCCGGATAGCCCTCATGGACAGTGATTTCTGTACGCATTTCATAAGCGCTTGCGATGGATTCACTTAACCGACGGATTCCAGCATGCACGGTACTGCGAGCATCTTCAGTGAATGAGCGTACGGTTGCCTCAATTTCAGCGTATTCCGGTATTACGTTACTCACTGTTCCTGCAGATAATTTGCCTACAGTGACAACGACTGGATCAAAAGGGCGTATACGCCGGGTAACCAGCGTTTGAAATGCCAACACCAGTTCGCAGGCGACCGGAATGGGATCCAGTGCATCGTAGGGCATAGAACCATGACCACCCTTGCCGATGATGCGAATTGACACCGTATCGGCTCTTGCCAGGATCGGACCTGCTCGGCAGGCGATGACACCCGATGGCAAATTTGGATAGATATGCAGGGCAAAAACCGCATCAGGTTTGCCACCGATATCGAGGATGCCTTCATCGAGCATCGGTTGTGCGCCGCCAGGACCTTCCTCTCCTGGCTGGAACATAAATTTAACCCTGCCGGGCAGGGTGTCGCGGCGCTGACAGAGAAGCCGCGCCACCGTTGCCAGCATCGCCGTATGCGCGTCGTGACCACAGGCGTGCATGCGCCCTTCGATTTGCGATGCAAACTCAAGATCTGTGTTTTCTGGCATGGGTAGGGCATCCATGTCGCCGCGTAGAAGGATGGTCGGTCCGTCTTCTTTTCCTTCCAGGGTTGCGACTAACCCGCTTGTGGCTGTGGAGTGGTGAACTGTCAGCTCCAGATCCTCAATGGCGGCCAGAACACTCGCCTTGGTTTGCGGCAGATCATTGCCTAGCTCGGGGTGTTTATGAATCTTTCGGCGAAGATGTACGGCAGTAGGCAATAGTTGCTTTGCTGCATCGAGTAGGGAATCGGGCATGAGAAACTCCTCGTCTGAAATATTTATCTGAAAAGCAGAGTTCTATACGATGTTGGGAGAGATTGGAAACATCCGTATAACTGTTAATCTTAGCACTATGAGTGCATGTCTTCACCTGCACTTCCCGTAATACCTCAAGTTTCTGGAATATTGCCCGTAATTACATTATAATTACAATCATTCCTGAATCGAAGAGAATAAAAGAATGGCTCATTTAGTTAAAATTGGAAACTCTCAGGGCATTAGAATCCCCAAACCTTTGGTTGAACAGGCTCGCCTAGAAGGAAAAGAGCTTAAGTTGCAGTTGGTTAGCGAGGGGCTGCTTATTACGCCTGAAAAAGAAGCTAGGGATGGATGGAAAGAGGCAATAGAGAGAGTTATAGCGGTTCAAGGTCAAGAAGCGCTCGACAGTGAGTGGCTTGATATCCCCTTAGCTTCGGATGATGAGCTGGAATGGTGATGGCAAAACGATTTGATGTCTGGCTAGTTGATCTCAATCCCACTAAGGGGCAAGAAATCAATAAAACACGGCCTTGTGTTGTGATATCCCCAAATGAAATATCAGCATTGTCTACGATACTTATGGCTCCAATGACAACAAAAGGTTTTGAGTTTCCTTGTCGTATCAAGTGTAGGTTCAAAGGGAAAAGCGGGCTGATTTTACTTGATCAAATTAGGGCTGTAGATAAGTTGAGGTTGGTAAAACGATTGGGAACAATTAGTGCCAAAACACAGGTGGAGCTTTGCTCCTGTTTACAGGAAATATTTGAGTATTAAAATAGTTAACAAAAGCAATTTACGCAGGATGAAACATTATTGGCGTTTGATGCCGCTAGTTCGATTCCTGTAAGGCTGGTTCCTATCGATATACCTAAGGCATTGAAATTAGCACTAGATTACAAAATTTATGCGTATGACGCATATTTTTTACAATGCACAACATATTTATCAAGCCCACTAATAACATTAGGTAAGCTTATGAAGAAGGTTGCATACGATCTCAAGATTGAAGTAATGTCGTGAGACATTCAAGCTGAATTAAAGATGAGGGTCGCATGATTATCACCTTGTGTTTCTACACTATTCTCTGCAGGTCATTATCGCTTTTCTGTGCAGCCGCCCGACCTTGTTCGTTAAGTTGAGAGCTTCTATGTAAGAACGATCACCCTTATTCGTCAGGAGATAATGAAAAGGGACAGGCACTCTACTAAACCAGATACATAGAATCGAAAGAATGATTTAATTATTTGTTTTTATTGGTTTAAATTTTTGAAAGAATCATTCTATTTAGTGCCTGTCCTTGAGGGTTTTTTATAAATTGAAATCAGTGGATTTTGAGTAAAAAATGGCAAAATAATGTAAATGTAAATGTAAATGTAAATGTAAATGTAAATGTAAATGTAAATGTAAATGTAAATGTAAATGTAAATGTATCAGAATTATTGTCGAGGGAATAATTTTGGCTGTTTGTCGCTTTTCCTACAACCTCGTTATGCGCAATGAAGGGAGCATATGAGTCCGACAGTATTTAGAGAAAGAGGCTATAGATTTTTCTTCTTCTCACGTGAAGAAGCACGTATGCATGCCCATGTTTATTGTGGCGATGGTGAAGTTAAGTATTGGTTAGAGCCAGAAATTGAATTGGCGAGAAACTATCGTCTGTCTCGGGTACAATTAAGGCAAATAGAGCAGTTGATTGAGGAACATTATGATGAGCTCACAAAAGCTTGGCGAGAGCATTTCCCAGCCTGAAGTTACAAACGTTTCCAGTCATGGAGTATGGCTGCTTTGTGGTAATAAAGAACACTTCATGTCTTATGAGGATTTTCCTTGGTTCAAGGATGTAACGATCGGGAAAATACTTAATGTGGAAGAGGTATCGCAAGGCCATCTATATTGGCCAGATCTTGATGTTGATGTCGGTATCGAAACGATAGAGCACCCTGAGCGTTTCCCACTTATAGCAAAATAGCACATATGAGCCGTAACGCCGTCAATCATAATGAAAAGGGACAGGCACTCTACTAAACCAGGTGCATAGAATCGAAAGAATGATTTAATTATTTGTTTTTATGGGTTTAAATTTTTGAAAGAGCCATTCTATTTAGTGCCTGATGAGATGGACACCCCCCAACCGGCATCGTAATGTGCCAAACTTTGTATCTCAAATCAAAGTTAAAGAGGAGCACCCATCATGGGTAATGCTGAGCTGGACAGGCACTTCATTATTAACCCTCAGTTCTGTAAAAATAGTATGATTAATAAGACGATATGACACTTTTCTAATATATTTTGTTAAATTTCTTGGAGTGCCTGTTCTGTTCGAATGTTATAAAAATTAATGATCGAACAGATACCGAGGAAGTTAAGGTTTTTGGATTGAACTTAGAGTAACAGGGTAAAAGGAAAAATATGAAATCAAATACGATAGCGCCATAGAACTATAAATCAATGAGGCTGATCCCTTTGCTCAGTTTATGTGTTAGCAAGGCGCTTTTGCATAAATCGACGAGCCAGAAAAAATAACGATGACCACACAGCCAGCCTTAAAATCATCGCAGCAACCGTTCTGTTTTCAAACATTCCACCACTTATAATATGCACACCTAGCGCAAGAAATACCAGTAACGTCATCAGGGCGATCAATCCAGATAAGCTCACAGCCCAGTTTTTTTGAGTCCATAACCCAAAACCGCAGAAAATATACAGGAATCCAGCGGAAAAATTGAACCATAGAACAAAGTCCACAACATTGCCGGCGGCTGATCTGGCTGATTGTGGCCCAAACAGAATTGAACCACCTGATTTAATAGTTAATAAGCCAAATACAAATGCGATAGAGGCAAGTACAAATATAATTTTAGGTGTTTTTTGTTTGTGGGTCATTGATAGGTCCTGTGTCTTACAGGCGGCTAAATACTTCCAGCTCATAGCTGTTGTTATTTCTGCGCCATTGTCTGAGTACAGGAGAAATTTTAATACACCAAAACGTTGGTATTGAATGATATTAATCAAGGGAAAAATCAATAATTCTCAATCAAGTGTCTGACTTCGCGTAGCTGTTGTGAATTGCACTAACTTACCGATTGTGAGCAATCCAGTGCCTGTCCAATATCCCAGATAATATCTTCTACCGTTTCAAGTCCCACTGAAATCCGCACCATATCCGGGCTGACCCCGGCTTTTATTTGATCTTCTTTATTCAATTGTCGGTGGGTGGTGGAAGCAGGGTGTATGACCAGTGTTTTTGCATCGCCAACATTGGCTAGATGACTGAGGAAGTTAACACTTTCAATAAAGCGCGCCCCCGCCTGCTGGCCGCCTTTTATACCAAAGGTGAGGATGCCGCCAGCACCTTTGGGCAGGTATTGCTTTGCCAGGTGATGGTAAGGGTTTTCCTCAAGGCCAGGATATTTCACCCAATTGACGGCATCGTGCTCGTTTAGAAAGAGGGCGACTCGCATCGCATTCTCGCAATGGCGCTCCATCCGCAATGGCAGGGTTTCCAGACCCTGCAGCATCATAAAGGAATTAAATGGACTGATGGCCGGGCCGAGGGTTCGCAGTGTTTCGCAGCGAGCCTTCATGGTAAAGGCAAAGTCGCCGAAAGTTTCGTAAAAACGCACACCGTGGTAGCCCTCTGAGGGATCAACCATGCCCGGAAAATTGCCATTGTCCCAGGGGAACTTACCTGACTCTACAATAATTCCACCCATGGATGTGCCATGACCGCAGATAAATTTGGTTGCTGAATGCACAACGAGATCTGCACCGTGTTCAATTGGTTGGCAAAGCCAGGGGCTGGCAAAGGTATTATCAATCATGAGTGGCAATCCCGCATTATGCGCGATGTCAGCGACTGCTTTTATATCGAGCACATTGTTACTTGGGTTGCCCACCGTTTCTGCGTAGAGCACTTTGGTTTTTGCTGTGATTGCGCTGGCAAAATTCTCGGGATCATCAGGGTCAACAAATCGGGTATTAATGCCCATGCGTTTGAAATTAACCGCAAATTGCGACACGGTGCCGCCATACAGAGTACTTGCAGAGACAATTTCATCACCCTGGCTGAGTAATGTTAACAGCGCGGTCATTTGCGCGGCCATACCACTGCTGGTGGCAACCCCTGCACGACCCTTTTCTAAAGCAGCCATACGTTCTTCGAACATGGCTGTTGTTGGGTTCATCAAACGGGTATAGACATTGCCGAAGGTTTGCAGATTAAATAAGCTCGCGGCATGGTCCGTATCATCAAATACATAGGCCGATGTCTGGTAAATGGGCGCAGCACGCGAACCCGTTGCCGGATCAGGTTGCTGGCCTGCGTGTAAACACAGTGTTTCAAATCCGAAGTCACGATCTGCCATATCAGAGATCCTTAATTTGAGATTATTTTGCTGCGATGGGCACTGATCACGCCTGTATTAACACCTAGAAAATTGAGTCCACCAAACAATCGGGCATGCTCTATTTTAAGACAACGGTCCATCACCACCTCAAGTCCTGCCTTGTGTGCAATATCAGCAGCCTCTTGATTAATGATGCCAAGTTGAAGCCAGAGTACTTTTGCACCAATTTCTGCGGCTTGTTGTGCAAAAGTCGGGGTGGATTCTGCACGTTGGAATAGATCTACAATATCCACCGGATGTGGTATTGAGGCGAGGTCAGGATAACACTGCTGTCCCAATACTTCATCGTAGTTAGGATTGACAGGGATTATGCTGTAACCATGGTCCAGCATATACTTGGCAGCGAAATAACTGGGGCGATACCATTTGGCAGACAAGCCGACGATGGCGATTCTCTTGTAGTCTTGTAACAGGCGGCGTAGTGTTGGAATATCAGGCATAATCCGATCTATCGAGTTTAATCAACATTAAATGACAAGAATAATGAATATGAAACAAACTAACAATCAATTTAATCAGGGGCTTGATCGTTGCGCAGCCAATTATGCGCCTTTAACACCGCTTACCTTGCTTGAAAGAGCGGCATTGGTTTACCCGGACCAGCTTGCAGTCATTGATGGTAAGGTAATAAAAACCTGGTTGCAGGTCTACACCCGATGCCGGCAGTTTGCATCTGCATTGTGTAAACACGGTATTGGCATTGATGATACCGTCGCGATCATTGCGCCTAATACGCTGGCAATGTACGAAGCACATTTTGCTGTACCCATGGCAGGTGCTGTACTGAATACGATCAATACTCGCTTAGATGCTGAGACAATTGCCTATATTCTTGATCATGGTGAGGCCAAGGTATTGCTGATTGATGGAGAGCTAACTACACTGGTGGAAAAAGCATTGCGCTTACTTGACCGGGAGATATTGATCATTGACATTAAAGTGTCGGCGGCAGATCAGCTTTTGGGTACAATTAGTTATGATGAGTTTCTGCAGCAGGGGGATGCTGATTTTCGCTGGGTGCCACCCGCCGATGAATGGGATGCTATTGCTCTGAATTACACGTCTGGCACTACTGGCAAGCCTAAAGGTGTGGTGTATCATCATCGCGGTGCCTATCTCAATGCACTGAGTAATGTGGTGGGCTGGCAGATGGTACACCACCCGGTGTATCTGTGGACTGTGCCCATGTTCCACTGTAATGGCTGGTGTTTTCCGTGGACCCTGGCGGCATTGGCAGGAACCAGTATTTGTCTACGCAATGTAAATGCAGCGTCTATTTTTACAGCGATTGCAAGACACAAAGTTACTCATTTTGGGGGCGCACCGGTCATCATGAACATGATCATTAATGCAAGTGAAAAAGAGCGCAGTGTATTTACACACGAGGTCAATATGATGACCGCTGCTGCGCCACCACCGGCGTCTGTACTCAGTGCTATGGAAGAACAGGGATTTAGAGTTACCCATGTATATGGACTGACCGAAACCTATGGTCCGGCCGTTATTTGCGCATGGAACGAGGACTGGGAGGATTTGCCTTTAGATCAACGAATAGAGAAAAAATCACGCCAAGGTGTGCGCTACCATGTGCTTGAAGAACTGGATGTAATGAATCCGAAATCCATGCAATCGGTTGAGCAAAACGGACAGAGCATGGGAGAAGTCATGTTTCGCGGTAATATCGTGATGAAGGGCTACTTTAAAAGTCCCCAGGCGACTGCCGAGGCATTTGCCGGTGGTTGGTTTCATTCAGGTGATTTGGCTGTCAGGCACAGCGATGGTTATGTTCAGTTAAAGGATCGCTCCAAGGATATTATCATTTCAGGCGGCGAGAATATTTCCTCAATCGAGATTGAAAATGTATTGTTTAAACATCCCGCAGTACTTGAAGCGGCTGTTGTTGCCAAGCCAGATACGCACTGGGGTGAAACACCCTGTGCTTTTGTTACGCTGAAAGACAAGATGCAAGCTACTGAACAGGAAATAATCGATTTTTGTCGCGATAATATGGCTCATTTCAAAGCACCTAAAACAGTCGTATTTGCTGAGTTGCCAAAAACATCGACGGGTAAAATCCAAAAATTTAAACTGCGGCAGCAAATCGACAGTATGGATGCGGTTTGAACCGTGTAGAGTGAGTATGCATGCTTTATGAAAATTTAGGTTTCAGTTTCGGGTAAAAGCGTCGGTCTGTGCTATATTCGAGAAATACTATTCCCGAAAGGCAGCTATCACAAAACAGCGCCCGGATTAAAAGCACTATTATTTGCAGGTAATACAATATGTCATTGTTAGCTAATATTCTGGTCGGTTTGGTCGCCGCGCTTCACATCTACTTTCTTGTTCTTGAAATGTTTCTCTGGGACAAGCCCTTTGGTTTGCGAACCCTCGGCCATAGTCCACAAGCGGCTAAAGCAACAAAAGTTCTCGCGATGAATCAGGGCTTGTATAATGGTTTTTTAGCCGCTGGTCTTATCTGGGGGTTGAGTCTTGGTGGCACTGGCGATCTGCTAAAAATATTCTTCCTTTGCTGTGTGGTTATAGCCGGGGTATTTGGAGGACTGACGGCCAGTCGAAAAATCCTTTATATTCAGGCATTACCAGCTGCTATCGCACTAATATTATTTTATCTATAACCTCATTGCTGACTTTATTTTAAGTAATGGGGATACCGCCGTTCTCCCTGGTAGGTCAGCGTGTACCTCGAAAAAAAATTCTTTTTTCATCACTGATATATTGAGAAGCCTGTGCTTTGGCTGAGTCAATACAGTCGCTGGCAGGATATTCAAGCAAAATTGCAGCATACTCGCTTAAATAGCGGTGACAGTTTTCTTCGAATTCAACTTGATTTATGCCTACGAATCGGGTGCTGACCCGACCACCAACGGCAGGGTTGTTTAAATCGTCACTTACTAAGAGAAAGCGTTTGTCTTTTTCTAACGCATATTCAACCGATGTCCAGAAGCTGGTACGTGATTTGACACTATACGGCTTGATCAGAGCCAGCTGTAACAATAGTAACGCAGTGAAAAACAAAGGTAGAAAACGTAGAAACCAAGGTGATAACAGCTTTTTTCTCTCCAAACCACCTACCAGACAGGATAAAGATGAGGCGAAGGAAATAAACATTATTATCGCTATTGGAAGTTGGTAGTAGTCATGTATTTTATATACTTTTGAGAAAATCAGCCATCCTGAAAAGAATGAAAATAAGGCCGATATGAATATTATTCTGTTTTTCTCGCTGAAGTGCCAACGTTTTACAGCGTATGAAACCACGATAAAAAATAATAAAAATCCGGGAAACCACCGATCAAACCGCTTTAGTATCGTATTCCAAAATTCCCAACTCAGTCTTAGATCAATAGATCCGAAATACCACTGCCAAAGATGGCCTGACTTGGAACCTGTCTGCGACATAAGCAAACTACGGTAATATTCAATTAACAGAACAAAACAGAGACATACTAAGAGGAAAGATAGCAGCGGTAGCTGTTGTTGAATTTTTTTTATTAGCGATGACCCTGATATATTGCCTGATTGAATTTTATAAGTTGCGGCGAAAATCAGAAAAACAAATGGAATGGGTGATTTTATCGATGCCGCCAGTAAAACAAACGCCAGAGCTAGCAGATAATACCGCCAATGATATTCTTCGCGTATTAGTATTGCCGTCGCCACCATTGAAAAAGCGATTGCCATAATGTCTGGAAGCGGGACTGAGTAGTAGTGCAGGAAAATTCTCGATGTAGAAAGCAAGGCAATAAAAAATACACCTGCCAAGCGATTATTTAGCAAACTGCATATGTAATATCCAGCGCCGGCTGTTATTAGCCACATTCCCAGGTTAATATACCTGACCGATACCAGAGGATCTTTGTGCAAAAGCCAAGACGTCAGTGCAACCAGGTACTGGTACACGGGTAGATCAAAAACAGCACTGTTGCCCCAGGGTTTACGTTCAGAGAAAAGATCAAACAGACTGAAATCCCTGATATGCAGAATGCCAAGCAGATTCCCATAAACATCTGCTTGTCTGAAGACATGATTGCCGTTGATACCTAAATATGCAGACTCGATAATGGTAATTGAGGCAACAATTGTGAGTGCCGACAGGGATACAACTTCTGCTTTTCTCATTTATACTCGACTCAGTATTAGTGTGGAACACTACAATAAATGATACTATTAATAGTTGTGGTCAGAATGGTGTAATAGAATTCATCATTCCCATCATCGGGTTGACATTGTGTGCGGCCTCAGCAATTGGCGCCATTGAATGTGACATTGAACCGACATTCTGGTTCATAGTTGCTATATTTGAATTCATCGTCTTTACAGACGCTGTTAAACTTGACATGTTTGAAGACATATTATGGGTATAGGTGGTCATGGAAGAAATATCACCACTCATCACACTCATTTCACTGGACATATTTGCCACTGAATGCTGCATTGAATAAGCGACATAGAATAAAAATCCTAAGCCGACAAATGCCGAGACAATTAATGGAACGGAAAACCATTTCATCATTCGAGCTTCTCTGAGCTGCATCTGTTCGATAATCTCAAGTTTATTATCAAGCAAGCGTTCCCTTTCATCAAAGTCTTTATGCAGCTGGATGAAAATGTGCTCGATTTTTTCCAAAGTCTGCGAATCGGCGGTGTTTTTCGATTTGAAAAAATAGATTTTTTGCAGCACTGATCTTACGCTTTGCAGCAAGTGCGTGTTTTTTCCCTGCTTTATTGGATGGCAAAACCCGAAGGTTTTTGGGCCATCATCAGTTATTGGTTTCGGGCAAAATTCAATAACATCGTGTGCTGTTTGAATAGGTGAATCATTTTCATTGCCGTTGATGGTTTTAGTTTTTTGTGAAACGGATGTTTGTCTGCTAATTTGTAACATTTTTATCCTTTAATTGAGCGTGAACGACAAAATATCGACGCATTGTCGCAACTATATAAGTATTTTCTAATGTTACTTGAAAATAGCAGGTGTTTGCATATTTTTGTCTTTCAGGATGGCAATTTGTTGCTTCTCATCTCTTTTCAATGGCATAACCGTTTATCATTGCGCTGCCAGGAACAATCTACAGAAGAGATTGATCGCTTGCGACAAACTCACTATTATCCTAAGCAAGTTAACTCGCTTGCCACTGAAAATATATGTATCAGAATGAAAACCAACCAGAAAAAAGGGGATTCACTATGTTTGGAAAAACACTCAAAATTATATTGCCATTGATAACACTCATGGCGGTTTTGTGTAGCGCCAACGTGGCTGCAGATAAAATAAAGGTTGCTGGGATTTATACGCAACCTATACAGCAAAAATGGGATGCCCGTTTGCACCTGGCGCTACAAGGCGCCGCTGATGCGGGCGATATTGACTACCTGTATTCGGAGAAAGTCTCCAATACAGACTATGTTCGTGTACTGCGTGAGTATGCCGAAAGTGGGGTAAAACTGATTGTGGGTGAAGCTTTTGGCATCAGTCCTGAAGCGCGTAAGGTGGCTGATGATTATCCAGAGGTGTCCTTTCTGATGGGTGACCCCTTCAAACCACATGGGAAAAATTTTTCAGTGTTCGATAACTATATTCACGAACCTTGTTACCTAATGGGCATGATTGCAGGCAGCATGACTAAGAGTAACAAGATCGGTATGGTTGGTGGTTATGCGATAGGCGAGGTTAATCGTTTGTTCCATGCCTTTATGGCAGGTGCAAAATCAACCAATCCTGAGGTTGAATTTAAAGTTACCTTTATCGGTTCATGGTTTGATCCACCAAAAGCAAAAGAAGCGGCGTTTGCTCAGGTTGAAGCGGGTGCAGATGTGCTTTATGCAGAACGCGCCGGGGTAGTGGATGCAGCTCGTGAAAAAGGCATTCTTGCCTTTGGCAATGTAAATGACATGAATAAGGAGGAAAACGGTACAGATGTGGTCGTAACTTCTGCGCTGTGGCATATGGAGAGCGCAATCAACTACGCGATTGAGCAAACCAAATCCGGTAGCTTTGCATCAGAAGACTACAAAGACTGGACCATGATGGCAAAAGGCGGCGCATCTCTGGCGCCGTATTATGAGTTTGAAGATAAAATACCTGCTGATGTCAAAGCGAAGGTGGCCGCCTTGCAGGCTGATATCAAGTCAGGAAAATTTACTGTTGAAATCAATGATGAAGAACCTAAATCCAGTTATTAGATTCAACGCATGGTGAATGTTGTGCCAGAGCAGGAACAGGGCTTCTGGCGATTTGCACAACATTCGCCCACAGTTACAATGGTTCGTGTACATTACTGAAGTAGGTAGTGTATTGGCCTGTTCACTCACTATCAAACCAGTGCTTGTATAATAGAACTTATCTTTTTGTCAGATTGACAAGGATGTCACTGTTTCTTCGGGTGATATTTATTGTATGCCGGTTCTAGAAATCCAGAAAGTGAGCAAACGTTTTGCTTCACTGATTGCCAATGAAGAAATAAGTCTTACCCTGGAGCAGGGTGAGATTTTGGCCCTTTTAGGCGAGAATGGTGCCGGTAAAACCACATTAATGAACATACTGTTTGGCCATTACACGGCTGACAGCGGTCAAATTAAAGTATTCGGAAACCCTCTACCCTCCGAATCAACAGATGCTGCGCTGGCTGCGGGCATAGGAATGGTGCATCAGCATTTCACGCTGGCCGATAATATGACGGTATTGGAGAACGTTATATTAGGTACTGAACCCTTATATGCCTTGCGTACGAATAAAAAAAACGCGCTTTCTAAAATTAACTCAATTTCATCACAGATGGGTTTAAACATAAACCCTGATATTTTGGTTGCAGAGCTTTCAGTGGGTGAGCGGCAACGGGTTGAAATCCTCAAAGCGCTCTACCGCAATGCGCGAATTTTGATTCTGGATGAGCCAACAGCTGTATTAACACCCCAAGAAGTCGAGGGCCTGTTTAGTATGCTGCGATTAATGTCTGAAAGTGGTCTGTCAGTCATTATCATTTCCCACAAACTGCATGAAGTATTGCATATCAGTCATCGCGTAGTTGTATTACGCCGTGGAAGAGTGGTCGGTGAAGCATCAACTGCTGAGGTCGATCGAGACAGTCTGGCGGAAATGATCGTAGGACGACAAATTGAAAGGCCGACTGTTCATCGCCTGCAGCGCGGCGAACCCGTGTTGACACTTGAATCGGTTAGTTTGACGGATAAGAATAACAATCGCCAACTACTGGAGACTGTTGATCTACAGGTTTGTGAAAACGAAATTCTCGGTGTCGCGGGTGTTTCCGGTAATGGGCAGAGTGAGTTAGCGGCCGTCGTTAGTGGAACGCTTGCAATTGATTCGGGTTGCTTTGAAATGTGCGGCAAGGATTGTAGAAAAGTATCGGCGCGTCAGTTATCACGGTTGGGTGTTGCACGGATTCCAGAAGACAGACATAGGATGGGAATTATTGGTGACATGAGCGTTTGGGAAAATCTCCTACTTGAGGATTTGCGCCAACGTCCTTGTTGGCGAGCCGGTTTTGTGGCGGACTTTAGAGCCAGTAAGCAGCGTGCAAGTGAGTTGATAGAACTTTTTGACATTCGCTGCGCCAGTATGGACATGCCCGCTAAATTGTTATCCGGTGGCAATATGCAAAAACTGATATTGGCACGTAACTTTATATTGCAACCACGCTTTATTCTCGCCAATCAACCTGTAAGGGGTTTGGATGAAGGCGCGATAGCTTTTATACATGCACAAATACTGCAAGCCAAACAACGGGGTAGTGCCATACTGCTAATTTCTGAAGATCTGGATGAATTGCTGCAATTATCTGATCAAATTGTTGTTATGCACGCAGGTAAACTCAGTGTTCCCTACGATACATCGAAACTCACTGCGCGAATGTTGGGTGTATTAATGACAGGTGGGCAACTTAGCAAGTCTGTAGTAAGTGATAAGGTGTTGCATTAATGCGCTTTGAAATTCGCGAACAAACGTCGATAAGTTGGTTGCTTGGTGTGCCGCTTATAGCTGTTTTTGTGTCTATGGTGCTGGCATCAATACTCATCCTTTGGGCAGGGCAATCACCGTTGGAAGGTTTTGCCCTGATGCTCAAGGGAGCCTTCGGTTCCCGCTTTGCAATTTCAGAAACACTGGCACGAACAATTCCTTTGATTTTTACAGGTCTTGCGGCAGCAGTGGCTTTTAAGGCCAGATTCTGGAATATAGGCGCTGAAGGGCAACTCTACTGTGGCGCTATGGCGACAACGTGGTTGGGTACAGGTTTGTTTGATTTGCCGCCGATCTTAATGATCGCTGTATTATTTTCAGGCGGCGCTTTTGCCGGTGCAGCAGCACTGATGTTACCCGTCTTTTTAAAGCGTCGGCTCAATGTAGATGAGGTCGTTACAACCTTGCTGTTGAATTTTATTATTATATTGTTCGTCAGTTATAGCCTCGAAGGTCCGCTTAAAGATCCCATGTCTTTGGGTTGGCCGCAAGCCAAACCGATTATCGATAATGGCATATTACCCGTATTGATTGAACGATCTCGCTTACACAGTGGTCTATTGGTGGCACTAGCAGCGGCTGTACTGATCTGGCTGATGATGCGCTATACCATTTGGGGTTTCGAGGTGCGTGCGCTCGGTATGAATTCAGACGCTGCCTGCCATGCAGGTATCAGTACACATTGGACAGTATTTAAAGTTGCACTATTTAGTGGTGGGCTGGCAGGTATGGCTGGTGTTAGTGAGGTTGCGGGATTGAAGGGGTACTTAACGCTGGATCTGTCGCCCGGGTTTGGTTATACCGGCATTGCGGTCGCAATGCTGGCAAATTTACATCCGCTTGGGGTTGTATTATCAGCTTTATTTATAGCCAGTATTTTTATTGGTGCTGATTCAATGGGTCGCAGCATTGGCGTGCCAAATTTTATTGCGGATATTATGGTGGCAACATCCGTTCTTACTGTTCTGGTTGGCTTATTGTTAAGTAAATACCGACTACGACTAAATTGAGAATCTAGTGGAACTTTTGGAACTATTACTTTCAGCGAGTTTTTGGGCTGCCACTATCCGCATCGCCTGCCCACTCATTTTTGCAACTTTAGGTGAACTGATCTGCGAACGCGCCGGTGTGCTTAACCTCGGTATAGAGGGAATTATGACCGTTGGCGCCATGTCGGGCTGGATGTGGGTTTTTCAGGGGGGAGAACTATGGACGGGTGTATTATTTGCCGCCTTTGTAGGTGCTTTGTTTGGTTTATTGCATGCTCAATTCACAGTTTTTCTGGGTGTTTCACAACACGTAACCGGCATAGGTATAACTTTATTGGCCTCTTCGCTAAGCTATTATGTCTTCAAAATGCTATTGCCGGAATCAACCACTCCACCAAAAATAACGCCGTTTCAGAATTTGGACGTAAGCGGTCTCAGTGATTTACCTTTCTTTGGGGAAGCGCTATTCCAACATACTGCAATGAGTTATCTGGCTTTTCTAGCGGTACCTGTGGTTGGCTTCGTCTTGTATAAAACCCCGTTAGGTCTGGCAATACGGGTGGCCGGTGAAAGTCCTGTTTCATTGGAATCGCAGGGAATCAACGTATTTGTTATACGGACAATTGCAGTGGTATCAGGTAGTGCATTGATGGCGGTGGGTGGTGCCTATTTAACCTTGTCTGCATTTGATGCGTTCTACTTTGGTATGATAAACGGCAGAGGCTGGATTAGCGTGGCGTTGGTTATATTCGCCTCATGGAGGCCGGGTAAAGCCCTGATCGGCGCGCTATTGTTTGCTGGCCTGGACGCGATGCAGGTTCGGGTACAACAGCAACTGGGCGCTTTTATTCCCTATCAGGTCTTTTTAATGATGCCCTATGTTCTCAGTATTGTTGCAATGATATTGGTGGCGCGTAGTGCGCGTTACCCTAAAGCGCTATTACAGCCGTTTCGCCGCGGTGATCGAATCTAATTAATCATTATTGCAAGGAGTCCTAGTACCCCGTCTTCATAATATTGACGGATACAGAGCCAAGCTATAGCGCTCATCCACGTTGTTCCAACTCTTGCCAAGGGAACAACCATTACCTGCGAGCTGCGCCTAGTGGCTAAGCGCTTTCTGACTCGCTGTATCCGCCAATATAATGTAGACGGGGTACCAGATGCTTGACTTACTCATAAAAAATGCACGACTGCCGGGACAAAAACAAAACCAGGATATCGCGGTACAAGCAGGTAAGATTGTTGAACTTAAAACGCTTATCAGCGAAAAAGCAGACACGGTCATCGATGCTTGTGGACAGCTTGTGACCCCACCTTTTGTAGACAGCCATTTTCATATGGATGCAACGCTAAGTTATGGATTGCCCAGAATCAATGAATCGGGCACTTTGTTGGAAGGCATAGAGATCTGGGGTGAATTGAAGCCGTGTTTGACCGCGGATGCAGTAAAACAGCGAGCACTGGAGCTGTGTCGTTGGGCTATTGCCCGAGGGAATCTGGCCATTAGAAGCCATGTTGATATTTCAGATGATTCACTTTTAGTGCTGGATGTTTTAAAAGAAGTACAAGCGGAGATGCGTCCATGGCTGGATATTCAATTGGTCGCATTTCCACAAGATGGCTATCTACGCAATCCAACCGCTGTCAGCAACCTAAAACGCGCTATCGAAAAAGGTGTTGACATCATTGGTGGAATTCCACATTTTGAGCGTTCGGCAGCCGATGGCTTTGAATCGGTGAAATTGCTTTGTGAAATTGCAGCTAAAAGTGGTCTGCCCGTGGATATGCACTGTGATGAAACCGATGATCCCAATTCACGTAATATCGAGGAATTGGCAAAACAAACACAGCGTTTGGGTTTGCAGGGGCGGGTTAGTGGCTCACACTTGACGTCAATGCATTCGATGGACAATTACTACGTGTCCAAGTTGATTCCGCTAATACAAGAAGCAGGTATTCATGTAATAGCGAATCCGCTAATCAATATAACGCTGCAAGGCAGACATGATACCTACCCGAAGCGGCGAGGAATGACCCGTGTGAAAGAGCTACTCACTGCAGGGGTAAATGTAGCATTTGGGCACGACTGTGTAATGGACCCCTGGTACAGTCTTGGCAGTCACGATATGCTGGAAGTGGCGCATATGGGATTGCATGTAGGTCAGATGACTGGACAAAGAGAAATGCAATCCTGTTTTGATGCCATTACCTGTAATGGTGCTAAGGTGCTGGAATTGTGTGATTATGGTTTCAAGCCGGGCTGCAATGCGGATTTTGTCATCCTGCAATGTCAAACTGAGTTTGAAGCGATTCGGTTAAGGCCCGTACGTCTATCGGTAATACGCCGGGGAAAAGTGATTTCCCAGGCTGCGCCGTCGGTCTCAAGTTTGCAGCTGGATGATCAGCATATTGAAGTCGATTTTATATCCAGATCGGCAATAGTTAATCAGGAGAAATAATGTACGCATTTAACGTAATCATAAAACAACCATTTGTACAGGCAGTGGAAACTGTCATAGCGGCTTTAGCAGAAGAGAAGTTCGGTATTGTATCGGATGTAAATGTGCAAGCCGTATTCAAGAAAAAAATGGATGTTGACTACCCTGGGTACCGTATGCTCGGGGCCTGTAAAGCGCCGCTTGCAAAAAAAGTGCTTGACGCCGATCCAGATGCAGGTGCGCTGTTACCCTGTAATGTGATTGTACGCGAAAGCGGTGAAAATGAAGCAACAGTTGTATTTTTAGATCCCGTTACCATTCTCTCGCATTCTGGAACAGATGCTGCTGTGGAAGTGGCAGCGATAGCGAAGGAAGAGTTGTTGCGTGTAAAAAATGTATTAACCAACATTAGAAATTAAATTTATTGATTGTATAACTTTGATCAATTCACTCAATCAGTAACTTCAAAGAAACGCAGGAACTCCGGGAATGAAGGTTTTTGGCACGCTCTACAATTATGTTCTGGACTGGTCCAGACATCATCATGCGCCAAAATACCTGGCCGTCGTCAGTTTTGCTGAATCGTCATTCTTTCCTATACCCGTTGCCGTGATGTTGCTGCCTATGTCACTTGCTCAGCCCGAGCGAGCGTGGCGGCTAGCCGGGTTAACGCTTATCTTTTCTGTGCTGGGTGGGGTTGTTGGGTACCTGTTAGGTTGGGGTGCCTACGAAATTATAGCGCCTGCACTACAGCATTATCAGGCGCAGTTGGATACTGCCAGAGACTGGTTCGTTGAATACGGTGTATGGGTAGTATTGATGGCTGGTTTTTCGCCAGTGCCTTACAAGGTTTTTACGATTACGGCAGGTGCTTTAGCGATGCCTTTTCTTCCATTTGTAATCAGTTCCATTATCGGCAGAGCGTCGCAATTTTATCTGATTGCGTTTTTGGTGAAAAAATTTGGCCCCACCATGGAACCAAAAATCAGACAATATATAGAATGGCTGGGCTGGGCGACAGTTGTGATTATTGTGGTTTTATTGATTTGGTTGAATTTGAGGTAACTCTAGTTTCCGTTTTCATTGTTGCAATGTGGTAAGCACAAAACTATGACATATTACACTTGGCTTGCCCTCAAGACTGCATTTGCTTAGAATCCGCAGATGAGTTTGAAGCGATCCCTGGAAACTAAGATCCCGCCACCCGTCTATGGGTTGCTCACCGCGTTGTTAATCTGGTGGCTAAACCACCAGTTACCCGGTTTAAAGCTAATATCCGAGATTGCTCAGTATATAGGGCTGGTGTTAATTGCTACCGGGTTTATTATTGAATTGCTGGCACTCAGATTGTTTTATAGAAATCGTACAACGCCAAATCCATTTTCCCCGGCAAAAGCGGATAAGATCGTGGTGACGGGTCTCTATCAGTACACTCGAAATCCAATGTACCTGGGTCTGTTAATTTCCTTAACGGGTTGGGCGATTTATCTGGGTAATCTGCTTGCTTTTATTTGTCTGCCGCTATTTGTATTGATACTTAATAAGATGCAAATTCAACCTGAAGAGCGCATTCTCAAAGAGAAGTTTGGTCAGCCCTATAAAGATTATCTTGCGCGGGTGAGGCGCTGGTTGTAAGAAATAACTGTCTTTTACTCAACTTTAATTCTTACATTGAGGGTCAGTGACCTCGTGCTTCTGAATGTTTTTCATAATATTCAGTCATTACATCATGAACAAAGTCAGGATAGTTTTGCGCGTCCATTTCCCGCATACCTTCGGCAAAAAACCGGGGTGCTTCTTGTGGGATAGCGACAAGTAACTCGTCGAATACCTGAATCATTGATTGTGTATCATGGGAGCGGGTTGCTGCTATGCCTCGGTTAATTTGTAATAAAAGCCACGGGCGCCCAGGATTGCCCATTTCAAGATCATGCTTGATTATATCGGCGCAGGCGGCGGTGAGGCGGTTCATGAAATCAACCATCTGACTGAGTGTGCGCTGGTTAGAGGTGGAATTTGCCCGTGCGGCAATTGCATCGACGATGGGTTCTAACAGTCCAATACGCCCACCCTTATTCAGTATCCAATGTGTTACTCCCAGCGTTATATCGTTTACGGTTTGGCTTAAATCAGCTTTTTGTTGTGGCCTTAGCAGATTGTTGATTTGCTGTAGTAGCTGTAAGCCCAATTCACCTATTTCGGTTAACTCATCAATACTTATGTCTGGGCCGGATTGGTTTTCGCTACTTTCAATGTGATGCACTATCGATAAGAACTGCTGAAAACTGGATAAAAGTTCCTTGCCAGATTGCTTGGGGCTTGCTCTGGAAGCCAGTGCTGAAGAATCTAACTGTGTCGAAATGCTGCCGAACAAAGACTGAATGTCTTTAAGATCAGGAATAAAATCAGAATTATGGGGTTTGGGTTTCATCATGCTAATGTAGTGTTGATATTCCGCATACTTATAATTTGTTGTATTTTTTTGCAATACCTTTCGATTTTTCAACAGGGTACTTAATCGCGTTGAGCTTGATTTTTCGCTCTACAGTAGGTAATAAATCGATATCTAATTTATCGGCCAATCGAATCAGATAAATAAATATGTCAGCCATTTCCAGAGAAACCTCATCCAGGGTATCGGCAGGCAAATTTTTACTCTGCTCATCCGTCAGCCACTGGAAGTGTTCAACCAGTTCTGCACATTCGACAATTAATGCCATGGAAAAATTTTTCGGTGAATGAAATTGATCCCAATCACGTTCTTTTGCAAATTCACGTAGGCGCAGTTTCAGTGCTTTTAGGTCTTCGGACATATTCTATTTCTCGATACACCTCATATCCACATTGAAGTTACGGATTCAGGTAATAAACAGCGTTTGCATCGGATGTTTCGCAGGATATAGCGCCTGCAAATCCGGGTGAGCGAAGGAGTATACTACTGAATTGCTTTTTGGGTTTCTTATTGTGTGGATTTAACCGATTCTGAGTCCGGCACGCTGGAACTCATCAACAAAGATTCCAAATGTTCCATCACATAGGGTGGATTTTATCTGGTAGGGCTGACCGGCCGAATCAACCGACATCAGTGACAAATCAACCATTTGCTGAACGGCTGCATCTTTCACTTCATCCAGAATAATGATGACTCTGGGACGGAGTTTTTCCTGGGTTGTTGACAGTACAATTGCGACTTCGCCATTGGTCATTTCAACAATGCTGCCAGGTGGAAATATACCGATCCCATCGATGAATTTTATCACTAACTCTTCATCAAACTGCGTTCCACGCTTCGCGTAGAGCGCATCCAGCGTTGCAGTTGGTGACTTAACCTCGTTGTTGATTTGCCGGGTTGTCATGCAGTCATAGGCATCAGCAATTGCAACAATTTTTGCAAATTGCGGAATTTTATCACCAGTCAGGCCGCGAGGGTAGCCTGAACCATCCACATGTTCGTGGTGACAATGAGCAACTTCAGCAGTGCCCGCGTATATGTTCTTGGAGGATAGCAGGATCTCTTGTCCCTGCGTCGGATGAGTTTGCATCAACACCGTTTCGGCTTCAGTCAGTGGGCCTTCTTTGTTCAATAACGCCAGAGGCAGTCGGGTTTTGCCAATATCATGCATAAGCGCGCAGACACCGAGGTTTTCCAGCTCAGTTTTAGACATACCCAGGGATCGCCCGGTAATAATACTGAGTGCTGTGATATTCATTGAGTGCTGTGCGCTAATATTGTCTTTTTCGTGTAGACGGGTTAGCCATATTGATGCATCTGGGTTTCGCAGGATTGAATCAACAGATCCACTAACACTTAGTTTAACCTTATCAACATCAACTTCACCGCCTACGCGGATATCATCGAAGATATTTGCAACCAGTTGTTTGGCTTGCACATGAACTTCTTTGGCATCCTCATACTCCTCTTCCACCAGGATGGTAGAAGTATTGGAGGCAAAAGGTGATTTTACGCTGGCCTTTTTTTCTGGTTCAATCAATCGGTATTCGGTGTAGTCAACCCATACAAAGGCACACTGTTTCTGTACATCGAGTATATCTTGCTGAGTTTTTATATCTACGCCCTGAAACAGGAAGGTACTCTGTTCCCAGGGTATATCCAGTTCACGCACATACATACCTAAACGCAAACGATCAACTGGAATTTTCTCCACCCGGTTGTTCTTATCCTGTGCGTGTTTTGCACGTCGTTTATTAGCGCTTTTGGTACCCGGTCTACGTACGGCAGGCTTTTTGGGCTTGAATAAATTAAACAGCATATGTTTATGGTCTATTAGATCTACTTGTTTAGTTCGCAATAATTATTAAAAAACCCAGTACACCGGGTAAGTTATTACCTGAGCCTGTGATACTGAAATTGATGCATGAGTACAGGTTTTGTATAATTTACTGAATGTCATGAAAAATGTATTAGTGACAACTAATCACTTGGATCAGGCATCGTAGTAAAGTTATTGATTCAGGTATCGGTCAATAGCATTGAAATTTTAGAGAAATAGTGAAAATAATGGTGATTTTTTAGTTTGTTTTTAAAGCTTATTCATGTGTTTTTTTTCATTAAAATCAAATGGATAAACAATTATACTGCAAATAAATTAACAGTTGCTTGCATTTGAACGTTTGTAATCACCCGGTAAAAGATATTAAAAGAGGTTTTGTGGTCTCGAATTCGTTGACTAAATCTGACTTTAGTGTGCGGATCTGCCTGGATGCAAGTGTGGCAGGGCGTTGACTGAGAACAAATTATCGGATATAGGAAAATCCTTTTTCTCATCAAATGAGCAAATAATGAACTCAATCAAAGTTTCTCTTGAGAAGACTTCTATTCTTAAATCAACCACCCAGATGCTTAAGTACGCCAACAGGGTTTAATGCGTGTATACTAATTTTTAACGAATATGAAAAACCTGATCCTTTGAATATGCTACATAAACTTGATTCGCTGAATAATAATGAAATGGCGCCATTTATTACCCATCTAGGACAAACGATCAACACCTTGTTAGAGACGAGTCAATCCCGGCCCGGTCGCGTGGAGCAGCATCTGGCGCAATTACTTGAGCATTGTGCCAAGGCTGGAGTCTCTCTGCCCGAGCAGGTTAAGCAGGAATTGGCTCATTCACTGGATTTGCTGCGTGAGTCCAGCGAAGGATTATGCAAGGCACTCAATAGAATCAGTGAAAATATCGGGCAATCGCCTAATGTACGCAAAAATACTACTGCGTCGTTAAAGTCCTTTAGCCATCGCATTCTGGTTGTCGATGATGACATCCTGAGTCGTGAAGTGTTATCAGATATGATCAATGCCCGTTATTACAAGGTGGACCACGTTAGTGATGGACCTCAAGCAATCGAATATATACAGCAATCCTGTTACGACATTATTTTTATGGATGGCCGTATGCCCGAAATGGACGGGTATACAACGGCCGTTCAGATAAGACAACTCAGTCTGGAGAGACAACCCGTTATTATCGGTTTAACCTCCAGCCCACTTGACGAAGACAGGCAGGCAGGTAAACGTGCCGGTATGGATGAGTTTGTTGTTAAGCCAATGGATGGTCAGCGCCTCGATCTGTTGCTTTTGCAATACAGCCCCAAATTGACCAACTAAACTCCCATTCCAACAATGAGAGTCACGAAAATTAACATTTCCCTATAAGAATAACGCGAACCGGCTTACTGCCGGAAACGCTTACCCGATGTGAGTTTCCTGTGATTATTAAAAGCATTGCCGCCAGTCTGCCCTCAAGAATTGTCACTAACGATGATATGATCGATATAATCAGAGAACAATCCACTGAATATGAAGGCGATCTTGAGCGCATGCTAAAGATTACCCGCCGCTTTCTGCATCAGTCGGGACTGCAACAGCGTCATTGGTGCGATCATCACGAACTGCCTATCGATCATGTGGCCAAGGCGACACGTGCCGTACTTGATGATTGTTACCTGCGGCGTTCGCATATTGAGTTATTAATTTACGTTGGGGTGGGGCGTGGATTTCTGGAACCGGGAAACAGTCATATGATGGCCAATGCCCTGGGTTTTGACAATGCTCAGTGTTTTGACATTGTTGATGCCTGTATGAGCTGGGTGCGGGCATTGCAGTTGGTTGATAGTCTGTTTAAGAGTGGTAGTTATCGCAATGCATTGATTATTAATGCGGAGTTTAATGCCAGTGGCGCAGGACCACTTAATTCAAACCGATTTTCAATCAACAAAGAGGAAGATTTATTGTATACATTCCCGACATTTACTATTGGTGAAGCAGCGACGGCAACACTACTTGTTCCTAAGACCCCAGAGAATTTTGAATTCTATTTTTCTTCACGAGCAGACCTGTCCGATTTATGTACAATTCCTCTCAATGGATACGAAGAATTCTGTCATCCTAACGAAAAAATCGGAATGAACGGGCCATTGCAATTTACTTCATATGGTATTGAATTACACAGTCATGCAAAAAAAGAGACCATATCGATTTTTAGGAAGATGTCGAATAAAGATAGTATCAGTGTTGTTTTTGTTCATGCCTCATGTATTACGGAATGGAACCAAGCGGCAAAAGACATAGGTGTAGAAGAGAAACTTTACCACATCTATCAAGACACAGGTAATATCGTGTCAGCATCAATTCCGGTTGCAATGCATGATGCTATTAACAGTGGGTCATTAAACAGAGGGGATCGTATTGTTTTTTGGGTGGGCAGTGCGGGCATGTCATTCAGTGCAACGAGGTTGATATACTGATGTGAGAGTTATAGAACGGATTTTTGAATCTTTTTTTTACACTAATGATGATCTGCAATTAAAGCAACTGGTAGCTGCGTGGATTGGTTTTTTAGGACACCCGCTTTATTGGTTGATATGGCGCATCTACTATCCCCATTACGAAGACAGTTTTTTTATTCGTTTTTCGTCAGCCATTCTTTGTTTGCTGATCATTTTGCAAAAATACTGGCCGGAAAAACTAAAAAAATTTGCTCCGCTTATATGGAACTTGACAGTAATGTATGCTACTTCTGTCTTGTTTACCTATACATTTATCGTCAATAATTATGATGGAATATGGATGGGTACTCACATTGGGATGATTGTGCTGCTCCTTTTGCTTGTCCCGGATATCGTATTGTTTTTCTGTTTATTGTTATCAGGGACAGCAATTGGCATTATCTGGTATATGATTAGTACTAATAATTCGCTACACACAGCATTTTCTACATTTCCATATGAGTACATCCCGGTATTAGCTTTTATTGTTTTCGCAGGCGCTGTTTTTTTACACCTAAGTACCAGAGCTATTGTGAATAGTGAGAGGCGAATCGCCAAGGAACAGCAAAAAGTGGATGATTTTAAAATTCTGTCGGCAAGTATAGCCCACGAAATGCGCAATCCACTCGGTCAGATAAAGTACAACCTGGATACTATCCAGCATCGGCTGCCTATGCATTATTCCAGTCATCCACCAGAACCGATGCAACCCGGCGATTTGGACGAGATATATCAACTCGTTGCCCATGGGCAGATGGCTGTAAATAGAGGTATTCAGGTTATCTCCATGACCCTTGAACAGTTTCATGACAAAGCTATCGACCCCGGTGAACTTGCTTTTTTATCAGCAGGCAAGATCATCCGCAAGGCCGTGGATGAATACGGCTACGAATCTGTGAAAGAACGCAGTTCTGTAACACTACAGAATAAAGAGGATTTTATTTTTCGTGTGGATGAAACAATGTTTGTTTTTGTATTGTTCAACTTACTAAAAAACGCGTTGTATTATTTGCACACGAATCCGCAGAGTCAAATTACGATAAAACTACAGGCGGGGCAGGATGCAAACCGGATATGGTTTAAAGATACCGGCCCAGGTATTGCCAATGAGTTGATGGAACATTTGTTTGATGGTTTTTTTACTGCTGGCAAGCGCAGTGGTACAGGGCTTGGATTATCGTATTGCAAACGTGTATTAAACGCCTTCGCAGGTGATATTCGCTGTGAATCCGTAGAAGATGAGTTTACTGAATTTGAGCTTACTTTCCCCGTTGTAAGCGATTACGATCTGCACAATTACCAGCAACAAATCATCACTGAAGCGCGGCCCGATCTTCACGGCAGACGTGTTTTGGTGGTCGATGATGATATGCAGCAACAGGCACTGGTGCGGGGCCATCTGTCGCCGTTGGCGATGGAGATTGATTCAGCCAAAGATGGCCGGCAAGCGCTGGTCATGAGCCGTGACAAGCGCTATGACCTTATTATAATGGATTTGTATATGCCTGTTATGAACGGCTACGAAGCCGCCGAACGCCTACGTGCTGGAGAGTCTGGCCGAATGGTGCAAAATACGCCTATTATTGCCTATACTTCTGAACCTCCTTACATCGCAAAAGGCCGGGTTGAGAAAGTGGGTATGGAAAGCCTGATCTGTAAACCCTGTACGCAGGCAGAATTGATAATTACACTTCGATCTGCGCTGAAGAATCGACAGATCTGTGCGATTTGTGTTGGACTGCATATTGTATTTCTGGATGACGAACCCGGTAATCTGGAAATGATGGGTAATTTGATAGAAGAAACGGGCATAAGGGTAACCCGTGTCAGCTCAGCAAAAAAAGCCTTGGATGCTCTAAGGGCACAACCTTGTGATCTGTTTCTGACCGATATGCATCTTCCTGATATGAGTGGGTTGGAATTAATTCATACGCTAAAAAGTGGTAATTTGCCGCATTTGGCAAATCTACCCATCATCGGACTGAGCGGTGATTCTGATGTTAAGCAAATAGAAAAAGCGAAACAGGCGGGTATAAACGAGTATCTGATAAAACCCGCTGCTATCCGTCTGATCCTGGACACAATTGCCAAGTTACTGTATTTCGAAGCACCGCCTGCACAAAGACAGAAGAGCGGACTGCAATTGCCCGGTAAATTGAATGTTACTGATGCAAAAATAGTGGATTTGGATCGGGCCGCAGTAGAACTAGGTGTTGAGAAGGCGCTGCTGCAGCGTCGTTTTGAATTGTTTATCAGTCAATGTGAGGATTACAAAGAGCAAATCCAACAATGTATTGAGGATGATGATAAGGAGGCGCTGTTTAATGTAGTTCATAAACTCAAAGGTGCAGCAATGTTATTTCATGCTGACACACTTGTACAAGTGGCCGAACAATTGGAGCAAAGGTGCCGCCATCAAGCTGGCTGTATCGTAGGGCAGGCGGCTGATTTGACTGCGGCATTGAGTAAACTGATTTTGCGTTATCCACAAAAGTAGCGTCTATCCGACTTTGAATGGGTGCAACTGATTTTGAATTGCAATTTATTACCGTTCTCCTTAGTAGTTATTAAGATTTACCTTTGTGCAGAGCAGAGCGAACCATTGTGCCCTGAAAGAGTCAGACGTGGAGGGCGAGTGTGCGAAAATCACTATCATGCATTATTTGTATATTTTATTGTGATTAGGTGTAATATTTGTCAAAAATCACACTGAGCAGGCCACGTTCGTACATCTCGATAAAAAATTTTAATAAGGGGAGTTCCATGCTTAAATATTTATTCTCAGCAGCTACCTTGGTGATCATCTTCAGCGCACCTTTACAAGCCGCACAATACAAAATTGATCCAGCACATTCCTTTGTGGAGTTTCGCATCAAACATCTTGGTTATAGCTGGCTTTACGGCCGTTTTAATCGAGTTGAAGGCACACTTAACTACGATTCTGAGAATCCACAGAGCAGTGACATTACGGTTGAGATTGACACAACCAGTGTCGATACAAATCATGCTGAGCGTGATAAACACTTGCGTAGCGGTGATTTCCTGGATGTTGAGAAGTTTCCGGTTGCTACCTTCAAGACCACCTCATTTGCAGCAACAGACAAGGGCGGAACATTAATAGGTAAACTCACCCTGCATGGGATCACCCAGGATGTCTCAATTGAAGTCGATAAGATTGGTGAAGGCAAAGATCCCTGGGATGGATATAGAGCAGGATTTTCCGGCACAATGAATCTGCTGCGGGCGGATTATGGAATTGCTTATAACCTCGGGCCAGCGGCTGAAACATTGGAGCTACGACTCGGTATTGAAGGCATCCGTCAATAGAGGTTGGAAAGCTGGCTGGATTGAGACTGTGAGGCTAACTAACACTCAGGACCACTATGGTTTCGTGAGTAAGCTAATGCACTGGATTATCGCCTTATGCATCATTGCGCTGCTGGTGATCGGTTGGGTGATGGTTGATTTGGGCTACTATGATCCCTGGTATCACGATGCGCTGAGTTGGCACAAATCCATTGGCATTTTGGTTTTGCTAGTGGTTTTTCTCAAAATACTCTGGCGCGCGATAACACCCATGCCGCAGATGCAGCAATCACTCGCTCGATTTGAAAAAACAGCAGCGCATTTAGTACATATTCTATTACTGGTGGCAATGATCACCATTCCGATATCAGGGTATTTGATTTCCAGTTCAGAAGGTGCGGCAATAGATGTCTTTAACTGGTTTAGCGTACCGTCCTTATTCACTGTAAGTGAAGGGCTTAGAGACACTGCTATAGAGATCCACTATTATTGTGCCTATGTCACACTTGTTATGGTTTTACTGCATGCGGCAGCTGCGCTAAAGCACCAATTTATCGATCATAAGGACACACTAAAACGAATGTTGTAATGTTGCTGAGAAACTATCAATTGAAAATAGAACCTGAATTCGCATAATAATTGCGAATTCAGGTGTTACAGACCGTTTGTTTAAGAAATATTAATTGTAGTATCAGCGCTGATATTATCATTTCCGCCGTTACCTGTTACCGCTGCATTAGCTTGGCCTTGAGCCTGTTGAAGTGCTTGGCTGGCATTCCCATTGCAGTAGCTGCGCCACCGAAACCGTCAACCACACCCGCTCCACCTGCACCTACAGCATTAAGATCCTGAGTGCCTATACCCAATTGCTCACCCTGGTTTGCCTGAATTGCATCACCACCTGATTTATCGACCATTTTATTTCTCCCGTTAAGTTATGTAAGTGTTAGGGGCGGTAAATTAATTGAAAACGGCTCCTGGATAAAAGTTGTTTAGACCTTGTTGGTCAGTGCTGACTATAATGTGTAAGGTACGGCCTGTTTGCCGCAGAGTACTCACAATATTTATGTGAAATTATACCCACTGTATCCGCCAATATAAGGTAGATGGTGTACTCACTGAAAAATTAGAAACCACGAGATTATGGGATGGATAACAAGCGTTCAATTGAAGCTGCGTTTAATAACCTGCCAGCGGGTGACTTTTGGGTCTTTGCCTACGGTTCGTTAATGTGGCGTCCGGATTTTGCGTATACAGAGAAGCGGCAGGCAAAGTTAACCCATTATGAACGCTCTTTATGTGTGTGGTCCTGGCATCATCGTGGAACCCGCACCGATCCGGGATTGGTGTTCGGTCTGGACTGGACAGATCGGGTCACTACCTTTTGTGAGGGCTGTGTCTATCATGTTGAAAAGGGACATCGTGATGAAACACTTCAAAAACTACAAACACGAGAATTGATTACTAACATCTATCAAACAGCGATAGTGCAGGTACAGACCGATAAAGGTGCAGTCAGTGCGTTGGCATTTATTGTCGATCAGTATCATGCACAATATGCAGGTAAGCTTGAGCTTGAGAGTAGTCTGGGAATTGTCCGAAATGCCACAGGAAAGAGTGGCAGTAATCTGGATTATGTCATCTCAACCTGTCAATACCTCCAAGCTTGCGGCATCGAAGATGAGCATTTATGTCTTATTTGTGAGCGATTGAATTTATCCTAACAGGGGAGCAGGGCCCAGTCGCTGTGCGCTGGTTCCCAAAACGATTTCCACTTGCTGGGCAAATGCCAATAATCGCTTTTCCTCACCATGTCCGGCCATTATCTGCAGCCCAATGGGAATACCAAATTGATCAAGGCCAATGGGTAAGGTTATTGCGCAAAATCCGCATATATTGGCGACTACTGTGTTTCTTAACATTCGGCTACAGGCGATGGAATAGTTTTCTTCGTTATTTACATGGTGCAGTGTGGGTGGTGTAATGCTTAAAGTAGGTGAAATCAGTAGTCTGTTATTTTTTATTTTCCGACTTGCAGTATCCTGGATTTTCTCGAGCTTGTTCACGCGTACCAGATAGTGTTTTGCAGAAACGGTTTCTGCGCGTTGAATAATTGAATTTGTGCTGGGAGCTAAAATATGTCGCCATGCTGGAATTTCAGTTTCAATAAAGGCGCTGCATTCAATTGCTGCCAGACTGGGATTTGTACCTATGATCTCAAAGGTTTGTTTAAACAATTGCGTATCAGTCTGTGATGCATGCATACCCGCCTTGTGCAATTCACCCAGGGTTTCATTAAATACCGATAGCAGGGAAGAATCCATGTCTTCAAAGCAGCTGTCATCAGCAATGCAGACATTGAAGTCAGCAAATGATGCGCTTTGGGAAATATTTACTGAAGACGTGTCAGCGTTATCCAAGGCATGGTAAATATCAATTGAATCTGAGACACAGCGGCTCACTATACCCACCGTATCAAATCGAGTGGACAGGGGGACAAAGCCATCGCTTGGCCAATGGCCTTTACTGGTCTTCAAGCCAACCATTCCTGCTGCGGCTGCAGGAACCCGAATTGAACCACCTGTATCTGTACCCAATGCGAAGACGGCACTCCCACTGATAACACTCAAGGCGGATCCGCTGCTTGATCCTCCTGGGACCCGGTGGTTTATTGCATCCCAGGGATTTCGTGGTGTGCCCCAGTGCGTATTTACACCAAGACCACCAAAGGCGAATTCCGAGGCATGTGTCAGGCCGGTTATGGGGCAAGACTGTGCGTGCAACCGTTTAACCATACTGCCCTCCCGCTGCCAAGCGGCTGGCAGCGGTTTCGCGGTACCGGCGTAACAGCTTAGTCCTTCAACCGCAAAAATACTTTTAATGGATACAGGTAGTCCACTCAGCGGTTTTTGTTTACCTTCCCGCCAAACGATTTCTGCCAAGCGTGCTTGTTGAGAAAACTGTTCATCGTTGTGGATATGGTAGGCATTGAGAAGCTTATCATAAGATTTTTTGTTCTCTAAACAGCAATCGGCGAGATCCAGGCAATCAATCTCGCTAAACTGCATTTTTTTTTGCAGACTGCGAATGGTGTGTTGACTAAGATCTGCTAATGTAGATTTTTTTTGCAGCATGGTAGGCAGTATAATTATCCTTGTTATAAATCTTTCACTATGGCTAATCAGGCGCAATGAGTGAAAACGCTTCCCAGTACTATAGCGGTTTGCTAAATCAGCGCAATCGTTTAATGAGAGTAGACAATGAATTTAGCTTGAATTTTTATGCGCCCATGGTTTTTACCCTAATTATCGCCTTTTTCGTTCGCATTTAATCGAAAACCGGAGGTTACTGAATTTAGAATGACTATTCCTAGAAATGCGTTAACACATATAATGAGGCGCCTGTTTGACAATCCCTATCTTTTGCTTTGCCTCACCACGCTTTTCTGGGCGGGCAATGCGATAGCGGGTAAGCTGGCAGTGGCCGACATTACTGCAGTTGAGCTGACCTTTTACCGCTGGTTTGTCGCCAATATTATCATGCTGCCTTTAGCCTGGCGCCACCTACAAAACGATTGGCCGCAGATTCGGCAGAAGTGGCCTTTGCTTCTGGCCTTTGGTGGGATTGGTTTTGCAGGTTTCAATTTGTCAATGTACTGGGCGTTAAACTACACCTCGGTTGTTAACGTGGTAATAGAGCAAGCAGCAATACCTGTACTGATTATGCTGTTTAATTTTGTTGCTTTCAGACTGAAAGTGAGAATACTACAACTGTTAGGTCTGGGGTTGGCTTTGCTTGGGGTTGTGTTGACAGTTACCCGGGGAGAAATTAACCTACTGCTTGAAAACGCAATAAATCTCGGCGATGCAATTATGATGTTTGCAGCGCTGTGTTATGCAGCCTACTCTGTCGGCCTGAGATGGCGCCCAAAAATGCATTGGTTAAGTTTTTTGTACTGTCTGTCATTTTCTGCATTACTGACTAGTAGTGTTTTTTTTATTCCTCTTGCCGTGCAAACAGGCATTGGATATCCGAGCTTACAAAGTATTGGTGCGGTGTTATATGTGGCCATTTTCCCCTCCTTGTTAGCGCAACTGTTCTACGCACGAGGGATCGATCTGATCGGCGCAAATCGAGCTGGACTGTTTATTAATCTGGTGCCGATATTTGGTTCTGTTTTGGCTATTGCTTTGCTTGGAGAAGTATTTCGCTGGTACCATATGACGGGATTGATACTGGTGGTCGGGGGAATTTTTCTTGCTGAGCGTGCTGCTCGTCGGTCTTACTAGGGTGTTTAACCCGGAAGGCCATTTGTTTGGATATTTCTCCTGTCAATCAATCGTATGCCGAGTATACTCCCCATCCCCTGCAGACTACGCCTGATCTTCAGCATTGTGTCTGTTAGTCAACGCATTAGTGGGCGTATAAGTAGATGACAATTAAAATTAAAGTTCACAGGTAAAATTAAAGTACACAGATTGGATTAATAATCAAGATGATTACTTCGGTTAAGCACAATTGGTTTTCAAATATTCGAGGCGATATGCTTGCCGGTACTGTTGTGGCGTTGGCGTTGATTCCTGAAGCCATTGCTTTTTCGGCTATTGCCGGGGTTGATCCCAAGGTAGGGTTATACGCGTCTTTTTGTATTGCAGTGGTTGTTGCCTTTACAGGAGGAAGGCCAGGAATGGTTTCTGCCGCTACGGGTGCCATGGCATTGTTGATGGTTACATTGGTAAAAGACCATGGTCTGCAATACTTGCTTGCGACGACGCTATTAACAGGTGTTTTACAGATTGTTGCGGGTTATCTCAAGTTAGGCTCGCTAATGCGGTTTGTATCAAGCTCAGTTGTGACAGGTTTTGTTAATGCGTTAGCGATACTGATATTTGTCGCGCAACTGCCGGAACTCACTAACGTTACCTGGCATGTCTATACCATGACAGTAGTGGGTCTGGCAATTATCTATCTATTTCCTTATGTGACTAAAATTATACCCTCGCCACTCGTCACCATTGTAGTACTGACCGTTACATCCATGGTTTTGAACATGGACATTCGCACGGTCGGCGATATGGGTGAATTACCCGACACCTTACCGATCTTTCTCTGGCCTGATGTACCACTGAATGTTGAAACCCTGAGCATCATTCTGCCTTATTCGGTGTCGCTCGCTGTAGTGGGTTTGTTGGAATCTTTGATGACGGCAACTATTATTGACGACCTTACTGACACAGCAAGTGATAAAAATCGAGAGTGCAAGGGGCAGGGTATAGCGAATATTGCTTCTGGTCTGATTGGCGGAATGGCGGGTTGCGCGATGATAGGTCAATCGGTCATTAACGTGAAATCGGGCGGTCGTAGCCGTCTATCGACACTGACAGCGGGCGTATTTTTGCTGATATTGGTTGTGTTTTTGGGAGAGTGGGTCTCTAAAATTCCTATGGCTGCATTAGTTGCAGTAATGATTATGGTGGCAATTGGAACTTTCAGCTGGACTTCACTCCTGAAATTACGGACGAATCCAAGGAGTTCCAGCACAATTATGATTGCTACTGTGGTGGTGGTGGTCGCCACACATAATCTGGCCTTTGGTGTGTTTGTGGGTGTGTTGTTGGGTGCTCTGTTTTTTGCCAATCGGGTTAGCCATTACAAATACGTCACTTCACAAGTGAGTGATGATGGCATGCAGCGCACTTATAAGGTGGTAGGTCAGGTGTTTTTTGCATCCGCAGATAAATTTATTGAATCATTCGATTTTAAAGAAGCACTGATACACGTAGTGATCGATTTGAACCAGGCTCATTTCTGGGATATTACTGCTGTCAGCGCACTCGATAAGGTGGTTATCAAGTTTCGCCGTGAAGGCACAGAAGTAGAAATAATGGGTCTCAATGAAGCCAGCGCAACGATTATTGATCGTTTTGGCACTCATGATAAACCGGGTGCTATCGACGATATCATGGGCCACTAACTTAGGAGTCAACAATGACACAAGTCATCGCATGTATTGATGGGACCAGCACCACACCTGCGGTTTGTGACTGCGCAGCCTGGGCGAGTCTGAGGATGGACGCGCCATTGGTGATTTTGCACGTACTGGATAAATCAGAATATCCCACCGAGAGCAATTTAAGTGGGAGCATTGGTCTTGGTAGCCGGGAGGCCCTGTTAACCGATCTGTCTGACCTGGACGAAAAACGCGCCAAGCTCGCACTTGAACAGGGTCGGATTATGCTTGAAGCCGCACGAGAGCGAGCAATTGCAGATGGTGTTGAGAATCCGATTTCACGTCAACGCCATGGTGATCTGGTAAATACGCTGATCGATCTTGAAAATGATACAAGGCTGCTTGTATTAGGTAAACATGATGAGAATCTCGGAGACCACCTGGGAAGCCGATTGGAAACAGCCATTCGCACATTGCACAGGCCCATTCTGGTCACCCCCGCAGAGTATAAAGAACCGAAGCGTATCCTGATTGCCTTTGATGGTAGTGCGACCACCCGTAAAGGTGTTGAAATGGTTAGTGAAAGCCCTTTATTTCGAAGCCTTGGTTGCCATGTAGTGATGGTCTCTAAAGAATCCGGAACTCACAAAGAGAGAGAACAACTGGAATGGGCAGAGGAGAAACTATTGGCTGCCAGGTTTGACGTGACCACCTCTATTCTTACGGGTGAAATAGAGCCCGTAATCTGTGATTATCGAAAACAGCACGAGATTGACATGATTGTGATGGGAGCTTATGGGCATTCCATCATCCGCCGCTTTCTCGTTGGCAGCACGACCACCGGCATGATTCGAAACTCTACGGTGCCGGTATTGTTACTGCGATAAGTGAGGCTGACTGTCTTCTGCCATATCATCCCAATACGTATAGGTCTTGTTCGATTGGAAAAGGCCACCGTGATGGGTGGCCTGATTGATCTTACAGGCTGGATCTTAACTTACAGGTGATATTGTTCAACACTGACAATCAACTAAACATCATCTTCATTAGCGTCAATCAGGCTGCGATAAATCAGAGCACCGATTATCGCGCCAACAATGGGGGCAGCCCAAAACAGCCAGAGCTGTTGTAGAGGAAGCCCCGCGCCATCACCGAATATCGAGGCTATGAGTGCCTGTCCGGTAGAGCGAGCTGGATTGACACTGGTGTTGGTCACAGGGATACTGATAAAGTGAATCAGCGTTAATGCCAGGCCAATTGCAAGCCCACCCATACCAGCAGCTGCGCGCTTGGCAGTGGCCCCCATTATGACGATTAAAAATCCTGCAGTTAAGACCACTTCTGTTATCAATGCTGCCGTCATACTATAACCGCCGGGTGAGCCATCCGGACCAAAACCATTGGTTGCAAAAGTGCCTGCACCGGCAGTGATGGAAAAACCCGGCTGTCCAGAGGCGATCATATAAATACAATATCCAGCCAATACGCCACCAATCACTTGTGCGATAATGTAACCTGGTGCGGAGGCAGCGGAAAATCGTCCACCTGCCACCAAGCCCAAAGTAACCGCTGGATTAAAATGGCCACCAGAGATATGACCGACTGCATAGGCTGCAGTCAGCACTGTTAAGCCAAAAGCCAGGCTTACGCCAACAAAACCCAGGCCCAGACTGCTGCCGTTTCCACCCGTACCGAAATCTGCAGCCAGTACAGCTGCGCCGCATCCTCCCAGTACCAGCCAGAATGTTCCAAATACCTCTGCACATAACGCCCTAAAAGCATTCATATTAATAATTTCCTCGTATATATAGATATTAAGATGGTGGGACTGAAAGACTGCAGTAGAATCTCTGCCGGCAGTTCCCTTGAAGATAAAGTGTATTGGTGCATAAAGGCGCTGAAGATAGAGTTACAGCAAAACTTAGAGCCTATAAGCTATTGTTAAATATAAAACAGGTTGGACGGTTTGTCTATGGCTATCCGATTATGGACAGGCACTAGAGGTAGTTCCGGGACCAGCGATCTGCACGATCCGGTTGTGTAGGTAAGGTGGCTAAAAACTGAGGATTAGATTTAGATCGTTTGTAATGAGGTCATCTGTGCTGATTTATTCTTGAGTTTGTGATTTCTCTCTATGCTTTCAATACAATATGAACAAGGAGAATTGCCGGGCACAATCAATTTACCGTCTTTGCCAAGCTGGAAGTATTGCAAAAATATTACAGCAACAGCTTTTCCAGAATCGTTTCATATACTTCAGACAGTGTATCCAGATCTGCACAACTAACATGCTCATCAATCTGATGAATGCTCGCATTAACGGGACCCAACTCAATAACCTGTGCGCCGGTAGGTGCGATAAACCGGCCATCGGATGTTCCACCTGAAGTGCTGAGTTCTGGCTTATAGCCACAGATTTTCTCTATGGCATTTTCTGCGGCATTAGTGAGTTCTGCGGGTTGTGTCAGGAAGGGATTGCCTGACAGTGACCACTTAATGTTATAGCTTAGCCCATGATCATCAAGTATGTGCTCAACACGGTACTCAAGTTGCTTCGCCGTGACTTCGGTTGAAAATCGGAAATTAAATTTTAACGCCAATGTACCTGGTATTACATTAGTGACACCCGTTCCAGAGTTAATGTTCGAAATCTGAAATTGGGTTGCAGGAAAGCACTCATTACCCTGATCCCATTTTGTGGCACATAATTCCTTGAGCGCTGGCATTGCTCTGTGTATAGGATTATCCGCCAAATGCGGATAAGCTATATGGCCCTGTGTGCCGTGAATTGTAAGATCTGCATTTAGAGATCCTCGGCGCCCATTTTTAATAATATCACCGAGTTTCCTGGTGCTGGTTGGTTCTCCGACTAAACACCAATCTATTTTTTCCTCACGCTCCTCCAGCGTTTCGATGACTTTGACCGTGCCGTTTATCGCAGGGCCTTCTTCGTCACTGGTAATTAAAAAGCCAATAGATCCGGTAAGAGAGTCGTGCTTTTCAAGGCAGCGTTCAGTTGCAGTAATAAATGCAGCGATTGAGCCCTTCATATCCGCTGCACCGCGCCCGTACAGCATATTATTAATAATGTCTGCACTGAAAGGCGGGTGTGTCCATTGTTCTTGCGGGCCGGTGGGTACCACATCTGTGTGGCCTGCAAAAACCAGTAAAGGGCTGGTATTACCAAATCGGGCCCACATATTGTCCACATCCTCAAAACGAAGTGTCTCAACAGTAAATCCTGCTTTTTGCAGTCTGTTTGCAATAATCTGTTGGCAGTCTTTATCGTCTGGTGTCACTGAAGGACGTTGCACAAGATCTTTACAGAGTTGTATTGTCTGGCTGGACTGCTTAATCATGTTTGTCTTTGTCAGTGATTTTAGAGCGTATGCATTTACGGAATGCCTTTAACAATTTGTCATCTTGTAGCTGTCGGTGATTTTGATCGCTAACAAAAAATACGTCTTCAATTTTTTCTCCGAGAGTTGTAATTTTTGCACTGTGAATAAGTATATCGCTCTTATGAAAGCAACGTGCAATCTGCGATAAAATGCCAGGTCGATCTGCTGCCTTTATGTAAATGGATGTAAAGGATTCAGACACTTCGTTGTCAATGGTGATTTTGGGTTTTATCGAGAAATGCCTTAATAATCTGGGAACTTTCTGTTTTTTAAATTCAGGCAGTTTGTCAGGGTTTTGCAGGCAGCGAGACAGGTTTTTATGGATTTTGCAGATCCGGGTGACGTCTGATATTGTATTATTATCGTGCTCCAGCACATGAAAGGTATTTAGCGCATATTCACCAGTTGTTGTGCCGATATTGGCAGTCAGAATGTTAAGCCCAAGTCGGCCCAGCTCAGTTACAATGAGATCAAACAAATGTGCATGGTCGTGTGTATAAATTAGAATCTCGGTGGAGCCACGACCGGCTTCCTGACGTAATTTTACCAGCGGTGTTTTTCCTTGGTTTAATATTATTTCCTGACTGTGCCAGGCAATCTCATTGGAAAAATAACGTAAAAAATATTCATCCCCCAGGCTGTCCCATAGGCTGTTGGCATCGGTTTCACTTATTTCTTTTTGCGAGAGACTTTTTAGCGCTTCAAGCTTTTTTTGCCTGATCGCTTCGTTTTTATTAATCGGGCTATCCAATCCCCGATGCAAGGCACGGGCAGTGTACCTGAACAAATCTCGTAAAAGCGTTTCTTTCCAGGAATTCCAAAGTTCTGGATTTGTAGCACGAATATCGGCTACTGTGAGTAAGTATAAGTGATTGAGGTATACACGTGATCCAACAAGGCTGGCGAAATGATGAATCACATCCGGGTCGGTGATGTCCCTGCGTTGTGCTGTTACAGACATAATCAAGTGATTACGAACACACCATTGTATAAGATTTGTGTCAAATTCGCTTAATTTATGCGTCCTGCAAAAATTAATAACGGCCTTTGCTCCTAACTCAGAATGATCACCTTCTCGGCCCTTCGCGATATCGTGAAATAATCCTATGATATAAAGCAACTCAGGTTTTAAGACTTGATCCATGACCATACTGCAGTGGGCAAATTCATCCCGGTGTTCAGGTAGTGCGAAACGACGAAGGTTTCTAATAACCCGGGTTGTATGTTCGTCAACGGTATATATATGAAACAGGTCGTACTGCATACGGCCGACTATGTTTTCGAACTCAGGAAGGTAGGCAGCCATTACTCCGTAGCGGTTCATAAGTCGCAATTTTCGTGTAAGTTTTTTAGGATCACTGAAAATTTTCATGAACAATTGTGGTGTGCGGGCGTAGCTGTTAAGTGGTTTTTTCAAGTTGTAAACACTTGCCCGGATTAAGCGTATAGTGTTTGCTCGCATACCTTTGATTGCCTGACTACGCGCATAAATATGAAACACTTCGAGTAAGGACTCAGGATGTCGTTCAAATAAGGTATTGTCACGTACCTCAATATAGCCATTGCGTAATTGGAATCGCTTGTTAATTGGCGCGAAAGTCGCCGGCTTTTCCTGTTCCTGCAGGGTTTCCTGGAATTTTTGCAAAATCATTTCATTCAGACGCTGCATCTGCATGACAGTCCGATAGTAGTTCTGCATAAAACTTTCAATTGAATGATTGTGCGTGTCGTCGGTAAAACCGAATGCGTGTGCGAGATCGCGTTGGTAGTCGAATAACAATCGATCTTCACGGCGTTTGGAGAATTGATGTAGCAGGTAGCGGATTTCCCAAAGAAGGTACTGGCCTTCGAGTAAAGCGGTGAATTCCTCTTCGTTAATAAAGTTACTTTCTACCAATTCATGCAGTTGCTTGGTACCAAAGTGGCGTCGGCTAATCCAGCCTATTGTCTGAATGTCCCGTAGTCCGCCAGGGCTTTCTTTTATATTGGGTTCCAGTCTATAGGCTGTGTCGTGAAATCGATTTCGGCGGTTTGCCTGTTCTTGCATCTTGGCGTGAAAAAAGTCGTAGGGACTCCAGGTGGCTCCTGGTTCAATTGCTTCCATCATCAGCCTGAAGAGGATCTGATTCCCATCCAGCAAACGTGCTTCCATCAGATTAGTAACAACGGTTAAATCCTGCATGGATTCACTGATGCACTCCTCAACAGTGCGCACACTGTGCCCTATATCCAGTCCGAGATCCCAGAGTTGAGTAATAAATCGGCCGATATCTTCATTTAGTGTGCGCCCTTCTGCGTCGCGCAGCAATACCATGATATCAACATCGGAAAAGGGGTGTAATTCTCCACGTCCATAACCGCCTACGGCAACCAGTGCGATGTCACTTCGTTGCTGGTTGTTGAACAGGGAATTCCAGATACTCAGTAGAATTGTGTCAACAAGTTGTGTACGCAGATGTATTACTGTGTGGATGTGGGTGCTATCAGTATAGAGGGCGTGAATAATATCATTACCGTCTTTTAACGCTTGTTTGTAAGTACTTGTGTTGTTGTTTTGGTTTTTTAACCTTGCAAAGACAGGATTTAAATTCTTGATTTTATACCGGGAATCAAGGTTCAGCGGCTGTGTTGGCAGGCTCATAGTCGCGTGATTTCTTCAGAACGCCTGGGCTAGAGGTTCCAGTTTTCCGTTATTGTAAAAACTTCAAAACCTGCATCGGTTACCGCGATTGTGTGCTCCCATTGCGCTGACAGGCTGTGGTCTTTGGTGACGACTGTCCAATTATCGTTCAAAAGCTTAACATTTCGCTTACCCAGATTGACCATAGGCTCGATAGTGAAAGTCATGCCAGAGCGCAGAACAGTGCCCGTTCCCACTTTACCATAATGTAGAACCTGTGGGTCTTCATGGAATACCTGGCCAATACCATGACCACAATATTCACGTACGATAGAGCATTTTTTTGCTTCAGCGTAGGATTGTATTGCGTGGCCAATATCACCCAATGTTACCCCGGGTTTTACCATTTCAATGCCTACTTTCATGCTCTCATAGGCAATATCGCATACTCGCTTGCCTTTTACTGTAGCAGGGCCAACATGAAACATGCGGCTGGTATCGCCGTGCCAACTGTCTTTAATAACGGTTATATCAATATTGATAATATCGCCTTTTTTGAGTACTTTTGACCCGGGAATACCATGGCACACTTGATAGTTAACCGACGTGCAAATTGATTTTGGAAATCCCCGGTAGTTTAATGGAGCGGGGATTGCCTGTTGCTCATTGACGATGTAATCATGGCAGATTCTATCCAGCTCTGCAGTGGTGATCCCAGGTTCAACATAGGGGCCTATCATATCGAGTACTTCAGCGGCCAGACGTCCGGCGATACGCATTTTGTCCAGCTCTTCCGATGATTTTATTGAGATTGCCATTGAATGTCTGCTGTTACCTTTCATGTATAATTAATATTATGTCTGCGTATCACGTAACGCTACGGGTACACAAAAGCCTTGGTATATGCAATGTGAGCTTACTGACACCGACTATATAAGGTGCTCTTGTGAATATTACACAAACTCTTAACTGATGGGTTAATTTTATCAGACCATGAGAAATCATGAATATGTAAGTTATTTCGAGAAATAACTTACAATCTATTGAATACTAATATGATATTTGATTTATTTAATTTAAATTATGAGCTGAGTCCCAGGATTTGAGGGCATTCAATAGATACATCTCCACTGCATTAGAATTTAAATTGACACAAATGTTCCCGTATTTGTACTGGACTCGAGTAAGCCGGCCGTCATTTTTACCCAGTAGAACAAAACCACATCAATTGTTTTTATTCTTGCTGTGTGGTATAAAGCGCACCGCGTTCGTGCCTCTTGTATCGATATGATACAGGAGGAAATTCACACGCTTGTCTTTGAAAGCACATCACATAGATAGAAATGATCCATATTCGATCTGCTAGTGACGTACTTAACTTAATGTGCAGCCGGGTGCCCCTTGATTAAGAGGAGTTGGTTGTTGCTGGCAGGCGGAGGCTTAACCCAAACTTCAGAGGATTATCATGTCTAAAATAACTATGCGCCAGATGTTGGAAGCGGGCGTTCACTTCGGTCACCAGACCCGTTATTGGTGTCCAAAAATGGCTCCCTATATATTCGGAGAGCGCAACAATATCCATATTTTCAACCTCGAATCTTCACTGCCCATGTACCAAGATGCACAGAATTTCCTTGGTAAACTGGCTGCAAAAAACGGAAAAATTTTATTCGTTGGTACCAAACGTGCGGCAAGGGATGCGATTAAAGAGGCTGCCGATGCCTGCAATATGCATTATGTAAACCGACGTTGGCCTGGTGGCATGATGACAAATTTCAAAACGGTCAAGCAATCTGTAAAACGTATGCTTGATCTGGAAAATATCGTCGGCGAAAAAGGGGCTGAACAATTGAGCAAAAAAGAAATGCTGACATTGAGCCGAGAACTTGAAAAACTGGAAAAAAGTCTGGGTGGAATCAAGCAGATGACTCGATTGCCAGATGCCTTGTTTGTGGTTGATGTGGGTCATGAGAAAATCGCCGTAGCGGAAGCCAATAAGCTGAGAATTCCTGTGGTTGCAGTGGTTGATAGTAACAACAAGCCCGATGGTGTTGACTATATTATTCCAGGTAATGACGATGCAATCCGGGCAATTCAGCTGTATGTAAATGGAATGGCTGACAGTATCCAGACAGGTAAGATGGCGGCAGCAAATCAAGGGGCCAATGAGTTTGTTGAGGTGGTTGAAGAAACTGAAGATACCCGGATCACAGTAGATGTGAATGAATCAGATACAGCGGAAAAAAAGGTGGAGACTGTAGCTGCTGAATCTGTAAAGGACAGTGAGGACGAGGCGACAGAAAAAACTGATAGTTAACAATTATGGCTTTGTATAGATGAAGGAATCTTTTAGAAAATCAATAAAGTAGCGAAAATACCTGCAATTCTTGTGAATAGTAGGATCTGGTGAATTAGCTGCCAGGCTTGTTCTTGTGCTGAAGCCCATATAGGTAAATTGGTTTTCCAACATTCTCAGACACCTACCAGATCCCATGAATTTCACTGTAGCAGTTACATGAGTTGCAGTGAGATAGGACTACTTTTGACACTTAAGTATAGAGAAATATTATTCAAGAGGTTTTAAGCATGCAAATTACTGCTGCAATGGTTAAAGAATTACGTCAGCGTACCGGCGCTGGTATGATGGAGTGTAAAAAAACGTTGGCAGAAGTCGATGGTGATATGGAGCGGGCGATTGAGCAAATGCGTATTACAGGTTTGGCTAAAGCGGACAAAAAATCAGATCGAACAGCTGCAGAAGGTATTGTCGCAATAACAGTATCTGATGACGCCCACAGTGCATCCATGGTTGAGATCAATAGTGAAACAGATTTTGTCTCAAAAGCCGAAGATTTTCAGAACTTTGTTCATAAAGTCAGCGTTGCCGCACTGAAGGACGCCCCTGCAGATCTGAGTGCTTTGAATGCGTGTGAAATTGATACGGGCACGGTCGATCATGCGCGTAAAGAGCTGATCGCGAAAATAGGTGAAAATATTCAAGTTCGCCGCTTTGTAACCTGCATAAACTCAGAAGGTATTATCGGAAAATACCTGCATGGTGAGCGCATTGGCGTTATCTGTGAGGTTGTAGGTGGTGATTCTGCGCTTGCTAAAAGCATCGCCATGCACATTGCGGCCAGCAAACCAGTCTGTATTGATGAGCATGGTGTGCCAGCAGAAACCCTGGAAAAAGAAAAATCAATACTGGTTGCTGAAGCTGAAAGTAGTGGCAAGCCAGCTGAAATTATCGAAAAAATGGTCGCAGGCCGATTACGAAAATTTCTGGCTGAGGTCACCTTGTTGGGGCAACCCTTTGTGAAAGATCCCGAGCAGACGGTGGCCAAGTTGCTAAAAGCTGCCAATGCGACAGTAACCTACTTTGAGCGTTTTGAAGTGGGTGAGGGGATTGAGAAGAAAGCTGAAAATTTTGCCGAAGAAGTTATGGCGCAGGTAAAAGGCGGCTAAGTCCGTCAATCTGTTTGTGTTAACCTTTAAAAAAACCGGGCACGCCCGGTTTTTTATTGTCCGGCTTCTGCTGATAATAAAGCCTCAGTGAATTCCGCAGTGTTTAAACATCTCGTCAGGCAAACGATAGCCGTAGCGCACAGTTCTTTAAATGACGTTGTTTTGTAAGTAGGATTGTACCCGCTACTTACTGATTATTTTGCAAAAGTTATCTGTCTGCAGGTGACAGGAAGATTTATAATACGTAAGTGTAGTGATTCATACAAAGTGGGCATATAGAAAGCCAGTAAAAACGCGAGTGCAAGGCGCAGTCCGCAGGGAATGGCGAGTCCTTTTCAAGGACTGCAACACCGCAATCGCGTTTTTACTGGCTTCCCGTAGGGCGAGCCGAGAGAGGCCATTTGCGGTGTTGCGCCCTCATGAGATAGAGTGACTAACCCGGCGAGGACGCGCCTGGCAACTAACCTCTCTCGGCTCGTCTATATGTTCACTTTGTATGAATCACTACACTACTGTAGTGATTCATACAAAGTGCATAGTCAGGTGGAATACAAAGCCGTGATTTGTCTATTAAGACGCCAATGGTAGCAAAGAGGGTAAATATAAATACATGAATAATAAGCAACCCATATATAAAAGAATATTGCTTAAGTTGAGTGGTGAAGCGTTAATGGGAGAGTTAGATTACGGAATAGATCCGGCGTTTATTGGTCGGTTGGCCCGCGAAGTAAAATCAGTCAGTGAGATGGGCGTTGAGGTGTCCATGGTTATAGGCGGTGGTAACATTTTTCGTGGAGCTGGTTTGGCAGACGCTGGCATGGACAGAGTGACAGGCGACCATATGGGCATGTTGGCGACGGTAATAAACAGCCTGTCATTCCAAGATTCACTGGAGCATTTAGGTGTCTATTGCCGGGTTATGTCTGCACTGACCATCAATGAGGTTTGTGAGGATTACATTCGTCGCAGAGCGGTCAGGCATTTACAGAAAGGGCGCGTGGTTATTTTTGCCGCCGGTACCGGAAACCCTTTCTTTACGACCGATTCTGCTGCCAGTCTGCGTGCAGTTGAAGTAGGCGCAGAGGTGGTACTTAAGGCAACTAAAGTTGATGGGGTTTATAATAAAGATCCCATGAAATATCCAGATGCAGTCAAGTATGATCGGTTAACCTACGATGAAGTAATCAATCAAAAATTAGCGGTAATGGACACGACTGCTATTGTGATGTGCAGGGATAACAACATTCCATTAAAAATTTTTAATTTAAATAATGAAGGCGATTTGATCCGTGTGGTTGCAGGTGACGATGTGGGTACAGTAGTAGAGTGAGACGAGGGCACGAAAATTATGATTAATGAAATCCAAAAAGATGCTGCTAACCGCATGAAAAAGAGCGTCGAGGTATTGCAGAAGGAATTTACCAAGATACGCACCGGACGTGCTCACACCAGCCTGCTCGATCATGTTCACGTCGAATATTACGGCTCTGATATGCCGCTGAGCCAGGTCGCTAATGTTAATGTTGATGACCCCCGGACACTAAGCGTGACGCCATGGGAAAAAGACATGGTCAAGCCCATTGAAAAAGCGATTATGAATTCAGATCTGGGTTTGAACCCTTCAACCGCAGGTTCTGTAATACGTATTCCGGTGCCGCCGATGACAGAAGAAAGGCGCAAGGATATGGTGAAAATAGTACGCGCTGAAGCGGAGGGTGGACGTGTCGCAATCAGGAATATCCGCCGTGATGCCAACAGCGATTTAAAATCATTGGAAAAGGAGAAAGAAATTTCTGAAGATGAAGAACGCAAAGCAGAAGGCGAGATACAAAAGCTGACGGATCAATATATTTCTGATATTGAAAAAGTGCTGGAGGCAAAAGAGTCAGACCTCATGGAGGTTTGATCCAGGCACCGCCGTAATGACAACAGCCACTAAACACTCATCAATCGTTCCTGCACATATCGCAATTATCATGGATGGTAATGGACGTTGGGCTAAACAGCGAGGCAAACACAGGCATTCTGGTCATCAGAGTGGTTTTCGTACGACACGAAATATTGTTGAAGCTTGTGTGCGCCGTGAAATAGGCGCCCTAACACTCTTCGCTTTTAGCAGTGAGAACTGGCAAAGGCCGGAGCAGGAAGTCGGCCTGTTAATGGATCTGTTTATGCGTGCGCTCAAGAGTGAGGTGTCTAAGTTGCATGAAAATAATGTGCGCATGCGTTTTATCGGTGATCGTGCTGCATTTTCTGCAAAACTGCAGCGGCAAATGAATCTTGCGGAAGAAAAAACCGTTGCCAACACGGGTTTGAATCTGGCTATTGCCGTTAACTACGGTGGCAGGTGGGATATAGTTGAAGCTACCCGACAAATTGCTCAAGACGTTAAAACAGGTAATCTGGCTGAAGGCGATATCAATATTGAATTGTTTTCAGAACGGGTTTCACTAAATGACCTGGTCGATCCGGATTTATTCATCCGTACTGGAGGAGAAAAACGAATCAGCAACTATTTGTTGTGGCATCTGGCTTACACGGAATTGTATTTTACTGACACACTTTGGCCTGACTTTTCGAATCAAGAGTTGGATAAGGCATTACATTTTTACACGGGCCGTCAGCGACGATTTGGTAAAACGGGCGAACAGGTGGAAAGTTCAGATGCTTAAAACCCGGATTATTACTGCCGTCATTTTGGCCGGCATTTTTTTGTTGGCGTTGTTTTTTTTAAGTGACGCAGGCTTTAGTGTATTTCTTGCATTGGTTTTGATCGGCGTCGCCTGGGAGTGGGCAGGAATCAGTGCTTTGAAAGATAAACGCTACAAAATTGCTTATGTGTTTGTTTTACTGGTTTGTATGTTAATACTGCAGCCCTTGATTTCAATTCCTGATGTTTTTAAGATTTTGGTGCTGCTGGCAATGCTCTGGTGGTTGGTTGTGGTACTTGTATTGTATCTTGTTCCGGTTGCAGAACAATCGGCGGCAGGGTTTTCCTGGTTCTTTCTGGCCGCCGGTGTGCCGACAATAATACCGGCATTGCTGTCTGCTCAGTACCTCAGAAGTGGAGAAAATGGATCGCCTTGGCTATTGCTTTATGCACTGGCTATTGTGTGGGCGATGGATATAGGTGCCTATTTTTCGGGCAAGCGCTGGGGTAAACACAAACTGGCACCACTGATCAGTCCAGGTAAAACGATTGAAGGCGTAGCCGGTGGAGTGGTATTTGTCTTATTACTCTGCTCTTTTGCATTAATCATTCGAACGCATGAATATCCTGAATCAATCACACTGTTTTTAGCAACAGTCATTGCGGGCTTATGGTCGATCTCAGGTGATTTATTTGAGAGCCGTGGCAAACGTTTAAGTGGCTTGAAAGACAGCGGTCAACTTTTACCAGGGCATGGCGGAGTGCTTGACCGTCTTGACAGTACGTTTGCTGCATTGCCATTGTTCACTTTCGCTTTATTGTGGTTTTAACTTAAGTTGCTGAGCATCTTGTATGGCTGTTGAATCGACAAAAATCACGGTTTTAGGTTCCACAGGCTCTATTGGCACCCGAACACTCGATGTGATTTCCCGAAATTTCGAGCGATATCAAATTATCGCGTTAACGGCCAATCAGAATGTTAGTAAAATGAGCGAACAGTGCCAAGCTATTCGTCCGTTATACGCTGTGATGAGAGATCCTGATGCTGCCGGGCAACTAAGCGACAGGTTGCGAGCGCTACAGGTGGATACAACCGTGTTATCCGGACTTGAAGGCTTGACCCAGGTTGCTTCACTTCCCGAAGTGGACGTGGTTGTTGCCGGTATTGTCGGCGCCGCTGGCTTATTACCGACGATGACCGCCGCTGAACAGGGCAAGCGGATATTGTTGGCGAACAAAGAGTCTCTGGTAATGACTGGTGATCTTTTATTGTCCAAGGTTAAATCAGCAGGAGCGCTCTTGTTGCCTGTAGACAGTGAACATAATGCCTTGTTTCAGTGCATGCCGCAAAATGAGGGTGGTGCTACTTTGTCGGGTGTGGAAAAGTTATTACTCACCGCATCAGGAGGTCCGTTCCGTGGGTGGACCCATGAGAGACTAAAAAAAGTAACACCTGAACAGGCCATTTCTCATCCTAACTGGGAAATGGGCAAGAAGATCTCTGTTGATTCTGCAACCTTGATGAACAAAGGGCTTGAGGTGATCGAAGCCTGTTTTCTATTTGCCATTGATGTTGATCGCATTGACGTGGTTGTTCACCCTGAAAGCATCATTCATTCTATGGTTACGTATCGTGATGGATCAGTGCTCGCGCAGCTGGGTAACCCTGACATGCGTACACCAATTGCTCACGCACTTGCATGGCCAGATCGTATCGAATCAGGAGTGGCGCCACTCAACCTTTTTGAAATTAAACAGCTAAACTTTGAAAAACCCGATTTACAATCGTTTCCTTGCCTGCAATTGGCTATTGATGCCGTTAAAGCCGGCGGTACGGCGACCGCCGTTTTGAATGCTGCCAATGAGGTTGCGGTAGATGAATTTCTAAGTGGTAATATTAGTTTTGATCGAATTGCAGAGACAATAGCCTATTGCCTGGAGCGCATTACAGTGCATACGGCAAAAAGTGTGCAAGTGGTTTTGGAAGCGGATGGAATGTCACGTAGCTTGGCGCGGGAATTTATTATGACAAAAAAGGTCTCGTAGAAGGCATTATATAGACGAATTATCTTACATTTAAACCAGCGTTTCCAGTCAGAGCGTTTTCAGAGATAGAGAATTATGCTTGGTAGTATATTATTTAACGTTTTAGCATTTTTGTTGGCACTAGGTGCCTTGATCACCATTCACGAATTTGGTCATTTCTGGGTGGCGCGAAAAATGGGAGTCAAGGTCTTAAGGTTTTCAATTGGATTTGGTAAACCGTTATTGAGAAAAGTAGGTAAAAAAGACCAAACTGAATATGTTCTGGCGGCTATTCCGTTGGGTGGATACGTTAAAATGCTGGATGAGCGGGAAGGCCCTGTTGATTCCGTTGAAAAGCACCGTGCCTTCAATAATCAATCTGTGTGGGCTCGTATAGCAATCGTAGCAGCGGGTCCTATTGCAAATTTTCTGCTCGCTATTGTTGCGTACTGGCTAATGTATCTGATTGGAATTAGTGGTGTATTGCCCCTGGTAGGCGGTGTGGAGGCAGGCAGTGAAGCGGAAAAAGCCGGGTTTCAAATTGAAGATCAAATCATCAGTGTGGATGGTGATGAAATGCGCACCTGGAATGAGGTGCGTCTGGCGTTACTGGATAGATCCCTTGATGCCGACGGCTCGATTGATATCGGTGTAAAAGACATTGAAGGCAACACTGCGAATCGCTTTGTGAGCATTGATAGCAGTCGTCTGTTAAACGGTAAAGGCGATGTCATCGGTGATCTGGGTATACATCATTGGTGGCCAAATGTAGAGGCGATTATTGGTGGGGTCAACTCGGACGGCGCGGCAAAGGCTGCCGGTTTGCTGATCGGTGATCGAATCATTTCAGCCAATGCAGAGTCTGTGAAAAACTGGCGGCATTGGGTTGAAATTGTTCGGGCACATCCCGAACAGGCCCTAAAGTTACAAATCGAACGTCTGGGGCAGGAACAGACGTTGAGTATTATTCCAAAACTCAAGCAGGAGCGGGATACAAGAATCGGTTTTATCGGTGCTTGGGAGACCCAATCATCCCAACAGCTTGAGCGCGCTCGAACCGTCGTAAAGTATGGACCAATTCAGGCCATAATGATCGCCACAAAGCAAACCTGGAACATGACCGTTCTTACGGTCCAAATGTTGGGCAAATTGGTTATCGGAGAAGCATCGCTTGAAAACATCAGTGGACCCATTACGATTGCACAATTTGCCGGACAATCAGCCAGTGTCGGCTTTGATCACTACCTCAGTTTTATTGCTTTAATCAGTATCAGTCTGGGCGTTCTAAATCTGCTACCTGTACCCGTATTGGATGGTGGGCATTTACTTTACTTCTTTATTGAATTGCTTAAAGGTAAACCGCTATCAGAAAAAATCCAGATCTATGGTCAGCAACTGGGTATGGTTCTTCTTGCTGGATTGATGTCGATTGCTTTTTATAATGATATTCTTCGCTTGGTTGGCTGATGGAAGGTCCTGATTGCCCGATCGATAAAAACATTCAGGAATATTCTCCTTCAGCAGTTTTTTTAATCATTTTAAATGTCCTTTTCTGGCAGAAAAAGCAAGCTGGCAGGGCGTCCATATACTTGAGAACAGCCCCCTAACTTTATGATTCATCTTCCCAAACGCATCTCGCGGTTGCTGTTGTTAGCCGTTGTGTTGTTTATTGCGCCCATAAGCCCGATCTTTGCAGCCGAGGCAGCTCGATTTCAAGTTGCCGAGATTGAGATTGAGGGTGCCAAAAGAATAGATATTGGCACGGTGCTTACTTATCTGCCGATTCGCATTGGTGATCTATTTGATCCTGCAGTGGATTCTGCCAGAGCCATCAGGGCTTTATATGATACGGGATTGTTTAGTGATGTGGCATTGTTACGTCGAGATCACTCACTGATTGTCAGACTCAAAGAGCGCCCGGCAATTGCAGAGATTAAAATTGAGGGGAACAGCAAGGTTGATGATGAACAGCTGGAAGAATCGCTGAAATCAATCGGATTGTCCAAAGGGCGTGCGTACAATCAATCTCTACTGGATTCAGTGGAACAGGAGCTGAGGCGTCTGTATTTCAGTTCTGGCAATTACGGCATGCGTATCAATAAAGAAGTCGAAGAGCTGGAGCGCAATAGAGTCTCGATCAAACTGGATATAATTGAAGGTTCAGTAGCGCGTATTCGGCATATCAATATTGTTGGAAATGAAGCCTTTGATGACGACACTTTGTTGAATCTGTTTGAATCGGGGGTGGTTGATTTTAATATATTCAGCAGTGCTGATGAATACTCACGTGTAAAGCTCACCGGCGATCTGGAAACACTTAAGTCTTATTACCAGGATCGTGGTTACATACGCTTCAATATTGAATCTCAACAGGTTTCTTTGTCGCCTGATAAGCAGAATATTTTTATTACCATCAATGTTGATGAGGGCGAACAGTACAAAGTACGTGACGTTAAATTGGTGGGAAAGACCGTTGTTAATGAAGCAGAACTCTATGCACTGGTAAGCCAGGAAGCAGGCTCAGTTTTCTCGCGCAAGCGTATGGTAAAAACATCGGGAGCAATTGCCGAACGTCTGGGTGAGGAGGGCTTTGCATTTGCAGATGTGAATATTATTCCGCAAATCAATGACGATGATAAAGATGTTAGCCTGACATTCAATATTAAATCGGGAGAGCGTGCTTATGTCCGTAGAATATTATTCTCAGGTCAATACAAAACACGAGACGAAGTATTACGTCGTGAAATGCGGCAAATGGAAGGCAGTCGGTTTTCTCCGCAACTTGTCAATCGCTCACGTGTCCGAATACAACGGCTATCGTATATAGAAAGTGTCAACATTGACACACAGCGGGTGCCGGGAACTAGTAATCAGATTGACCTGGAAGTAAAAATACGCGAAGGATCACCAGGGTCGTTTGGTGCCGCTGCTGGCTTCGGTTCAAATGGTTTTATCTTTAATATCAATTTGACTCAGGAGAATTTATTTGGTACGGGAGAGCGATTGCAATTTGCTTTTGATACCAGTAGCACAACTGATCAACTGTCAGTCTCTTATACAGAGCCGTATTTTACTGAGGATGGAATTAGTCGCACGGTCAGTGCTTTTATACGCCAAACCGATGCGAGTGAGGTCTCAACAACCACGGATTATATAATTAATTCCTTTGGGGCAAACGTAAACTTCGGTGTACCCATCAGTGAGTTTTCAACTTTTCGACTCGGCGGTGGATATGAGCATGTAAAAGTCACAGAAACAGAAGGGTCTCCTGATGAGGTGCGTGAATTCATTGCCAAGCATGGTACCCGATTTAATGTTTTTACGGCTAATGTCGGGTATACGCACGATACACGTAATCGCACTGTTTTTGCTAACAGTGGAACATTAAACCGCCTCTCATTAAACTCCACCCTGGGTGTTGGTGATCTGGATTATTACAAACTTGGCTATCTGTTTGAATATTATTATCCAATGACATCACGCTACACATTGTCGGCAACCACGCGTATCGACTACGGTGATGGCTATGGAACATTTGATACATTACCGTTTTTTCGTCGCTATTTTGCAGGAGGGGTTCGAACCTTACGCGGTTATAAAAACGGAACGCTGGGTCCGAGAGATTCTAATGATGAAGCCGCAGGCGGAGACTTCCGTACACTGGGCACTGTGGAAGTAATATTTCCTCCACCGTTTGTAGAAGAACCTGGAGCGACCCGATTCAGCGTATTTACAGATGTAGGTAATGTATTTAGTGATTATCGGGATTTTGACAAAGATGAGTTACGCGGCTCCTACGGATTGGCTTTTGTCTGGTTATCGCCCGTTGGGCCATTAACGTTTAGCATAGCCAAACTATATAATGATAAAACGGGTGATGAGGAAGAGTCCTTTCAATTCACAATTGGCTCGATTTTCTAACGCCTGTTATTGTATTTTAGCGTGAGGCGAGGGTTACTGATTATTAATCACGTACTTTTCACTTAAATTTTACCTTGGAGTAGACGGTAACTGTGCAGTTAACTATCAAAGAAATTGCCTCATTTCTGGATTTACCCTTTGTCGGGGATGGGTCGTATTCTGTTGAGAGTATCGCTCCTGTACAAACTGCGCAGTCACACCAACTGAGTTTTGTGGTGAGTAAAAAATACCTGTCTGAGCTTAAGTCCTGTTCGGCCGGTGTTGTGATCGTACCGCCAGAACTAAAGGATTATGCGCCCGGTAAATATATCGTTTCGATGAATCCTTATATCAGTTATGCAAGGCTTTCACATTTATTTTACCCATCATTGCCAGCGGGTGATACCCCTATTCATCCGACGGCAGTAGTGCACCCCGGGGCAACAATAGCATCGTCTGCCCGGATTGGTGCCAACGCGGTAATAGAACAGGGTGTGAACGTAGGGCACGATTGTGTAGTGGGTGCAGGGTGTTTTCTGGGAGCAGACGTACAACTGGCTGATCGAACTTACCTTTTTGCTAATGTTACGATATACCACGCTTGTAAATTGGGTACTGATTGCCGTATTCAATCGGGTGCGGTTGTCGGTGCGGAAGGATTTGGATATGCACCCGTCGAGGATGGTTGGTTACGCATTAATCAGGTGGGTTCGGTCGTGCTTGGTAATCATGTTGAAATTGGCGCTAATACGACAATTGATCGTGGCGCCCTGGGTGATACGGTGATTGAGGATGGGGTGATTCTCGATAATCAGATTCAGATTGCCCACAATGTCCATATTGGTCGTAACACCGCAATTGCCGGATGCACAGCAATTGCGGGGAGTACTACAATTGGAGCAAACTGTACTATTGCTGGCGACGTATCGATTATCGGGCACTTGAATATTACGGATAATGTTCATCTGACTGCAAACAGCCTGGTGCTGCGCTCAATTGATGAGCCAGGTCGATACAGTTCAGGCATGCCATTGCAGAAAAACCGGCAGTGGTTGCGTACACTTAAGCGCATAACTCAGCTCGATACGATGGCTTCTAAGCTTAAAAAATTATAAATACCGGGGCCGTTCTCAATTAATTGAGAATGGCCCCTAATACCTTGAATAACTGACCGCTGTATTCACGCTTGAATTGAATTGGAAAAATTGCGCTTTTCCAGCGTTAATCTGATCTGAATCTTGTTTAAAGAGTGTGGCAGAGATAAATAAGCGGCATAGTACGTGATTCCTGCTAAAATTTGTCTGCGTAGTACGCGAATAACAGAGGGTAAAACATTATAAAAAACGCTCGCATTCTGATCCTGGAAAGCCATCCAGAATTGAATTTGCATTTGCAGCGAGAAGTAATCTATTGCGCTTTATACATAAAATCTTTGTAGGTTATAAGCTGTAATTATCAGCCAGAACTAAATCACAATAAATAGAGCCAGTTTTTATGCAAGAACTGAATATTCATGAAGTGCTGAATCACCTTCCCCACCGCTATCCGTTTCTTATGATTGATCGCGTAACTGAATTTGTTCACGGGGAAAGCATCAAAGCATTGAAAAATGTTACATACAATGAGCCAATATTTACGGGTCACTTTCCGGACTATCCCATTTTTCCAGGTGTTTTAATTCTGGAGGCCATGGCGCAGGCTGCTGCTATACTAGCGTTTCATTCGGTAGATAATGCATCCAATGATGATCGAATCTACCTGTTTGTGGGCATAGACAAGGCACGTTTCAAACGACCAGTATCACCCGGTGATCAGATGATTTTTGATGTCGAAGTCGTTCGTAACCGGCGGGGTATATGGCAATTCAATGCAAGCTGTCGGGTTGATGGTCATCTTTGCAGCTCAGCCAGTATTATGATTACAAGCAGAGAGGTCCGATCTTGATTCACACAACGGCTATAGTAGACGAATCGGCCAGGATAGCCGATGACTGCGAGGTGGAGCCTTATTCGATTATCGGCGCCGATGTGGAAATTGGCAGCGGCTGCTGGGTGGGTCCACATGTTGTCATTAATGGGCCTACAAAAATTGGTGTAAGGAATAAGATATTTCAGTTTGCATCTTTAGGTGATGCACCGCAAGACTTAAAATACGCAGGCGAACCCACACGCCTGATAATCGGTGATAATAATACTATCCGTGAGTATACGACCATGAACCGGGGAACCGTGGAAGGCGGTGGTGTCACTCACATCGGAAATAATAACCTGTTTATGGGGTATTGCCATATCGCCCATGATTGCCGTATTGCCGATAACGCAATATTTTCCAATGGTGCATCGCTGGCCGGGCATGTAAGTGTGGGGAATTTTGCTATTTTGGGCGGATTTACACTGGTTCACCAATTTAGTAAAATAGGAGACCATGCCTTTACCGGCATGGGCACGGCGCTAAATCGGGATTTACCACCGTTTGTGGTTGCCAGTGGCAACCTCGCTAATGCTGTGGGTATTAATAGTAACGGCTTAAAACGTAGAGGTTTTAGTGACGAGTCAATCAGCGCACTGAAGAAGGTATTTAAGTTGCTGGTCAAACAACGCGGTAGCCGGGAGCAGGCGCTTGAGCAAACTCAAGATCTGGTAGCGGCCTTTGCACCCGTAAAACTTTTTGTTGATTTTGTGATAAACAGCAAGCGTGGCATAGTACGTTAGCTGCCATCGAATATCCTTAGCCTGCGGATTAAATCGGCTAAAAAAACATAAAGATCAGGTATTTGTTATTCCTGGGGCGGTTAAATTAATTGAGAGCGGCCCCTAGTACTCCATCAACATAGGATTGATGAGTACAGAGCCAATCTAAAGAGCAAAGACAAGGCACAGTGCGAAGGGAATGGTTGGCCCTTTTCAAGCGCTGCAACGCCGTATTTGCTCTTTAGATTGGCTCCCTTCGGGCGAGCCAGAAAGCGCTCATCCACGTTGTTCCAACTCTTGCCAAGGGAACAACCATTACCTGCAAGTTGCGCCTAGTGGCTAAGCGCTTTCTGACTCGCTGTATCCATCAATCCTGTGTTGATGGAGTGCTAGCACTTTACCAAGATATTGACCTGTATAGGACTTCTTTACTTTACATATATCCTCAGGTGTTCCTGTTGCAATGACTTCTCCGCCTTTTTCACCACCTTCAGGGCCCAGATCTATTATCCAATCTGCAGTTTTTATAACGTCAAGGTTATGTTCGATTACTACAATTGAATTGCCATGATCACGTAATCGGTGAAGAACTTTTAACAACTGCGCCACATCTTCGAAGTGCAGGCCGGTTGTGGGTTCATCTAAAATATACAAGGTTTTTCCCGTATCGCGCTTTGATAGCTCACGTGCAAGTTTTACCCGTTGTGCTTCACCGCCAGATAGCGTCGTCGCATTCTGACCGAGTGTAATGTATGACAGTCCGACATCCATCAATGTTTGCAGCTTTTTCTGTAGTGTTGGAATCGGATCAAAAAACAATCGGGCCTGTTCAACAGTCATCTCCAATACATCATGGATGTTCTTGTCTTTATATCGAATATCCAGGGTTTCACGGTTGTAGCGTTTACTTTTGCAGACATCGCAGGTGACATAAACATCAGGTAAAAAGTGCATTTCGACCTTGATAACGCCATCACCCTGACAAGCCTCACAACGCCCACCCTTGACATTAAAGCTAAATCGCCCCACTTTATAACCACGTGATCGTGCTTCTTTGGTGCCTGCGAATAACTCACGAATAGTAGCGAACAAACCCGAATAGGTGGCAGGATTGGAACGCGGTGTTCGACCAATAGGGCTTTGATCTATATCAACAATCTTATCAATATAGGCTAATCCGTTTATCTGCTCGACAGCAGAGATATCATGACTGGCCCGATTAAGCTCAGTCGCCAGATATCGATAAAGTGTATTATTGATTAAAGTGGATTTACCCGAACCGGAAACACCTGTAATACAGGTAAAAAGACCCAGTGGGATTTTGGCACTGATATTCTTTAAGTTGTTACCGCTGGCATTAATAATTTGTAGAAATTCCTTACCAGGCTTGCAACGCTTTGGAATATCGATTTTTTTTGTACCATCAAGATAAGCGCCTGTTAGTGAGTTCTTATTTTGACTGATGCTCTGAGGTGTGCCCTGGGCAACGATTTCTCCCCCGTGCATACCCGCGCCAGGACCGATATCGACAACGTGATCTGCTGCCCGAATCGCTTCTTCATCGTGTTCAACCACAATAACTGTATTTCCCAGATCACGGAGATATTTTAAGGTTTGAAGCAATCGACCATTGTCACGTTGATGTAATCCGATTGAAGGTTCATCCAGAACATACATAACACCCATTAAACCCGCTCCGATTTGACTCGCCAGTCGAATTCTCTGGGTCTCTCCACCAGAGAGCGTATTTGCACTGCGATTGAGTGAAAGGTAATCCAATCCCACATTAACCAGAAAACTTAATCGTTGTTTGATCTCACTGACGATTTTGTCGGCGACAGCGCCTTGTTGGCCGGTCAGATTGAGCGTTTGAAAAAATGACAGGCAACCAGAGATTGAGTTTTCACTGATATCAGACAAGGGTGTGTTGGCAATAAGCACATGTCGTGCAGCCTTGTTCAACCGAGCACCAGCGCAAGCCGTGCATGTCTGTATCGCCTGTAGTTTACTTAATTCCTCACGTACCGCTAGTGATTCTGTTTCTTTAAAGCGCCTTTGCAGGTTAGGAATAATGCCTTCAAAGGTGTGGGTTTTTTTACGGGAATGGCCACGATCATTGAGGTAGGTAAATAGGATTTCCTCGTCTGCGCTACCATATAAAATTACGTTCTGTATCGTTTCTCCAAGACTGTTGAAAGGCTGCTCGGGATCAAATTTATAATGACGTGCCAGTGACTGGATCATCTGATAATAGTAGGCGTTACGACGATCCCAGCTACGAATCGCGCCGCTGGCCAAGCTGAGATTTCGATTAACCACAACACGATCGGGATCGAAGAACTGAATGATGCCGAGACCATCGCACTCTTCACAAGCACCATGTGGGCTATTGAATGAGAACATGCGTGGTTCAAGCTCAGGGATGGAGTAGCCGCAGGATGGACAGGCGAAGCGCATGGAAAAAGTCAGTTCCTGACGGCCGCTATCGTTGTCCATCGGTGCAACCAAAGCCAGGCCATCTGACAATGAACAGGTAGTTTCCAGTGATTCGGCCAACCGTAGTTTTAGGTCATCGCGCACTTTGAATCGATCGACAACAACATCAATGCTATGTTTGCGTTTTCCATCCAATTCAATTTGAGTGTCAAGTTCCAGTACCTCTCCATCAATACGTGCACGAAGAAACCCTTGCGTTCGCAATTGCTCAAGTGACTGCAGGTGTTCGCCTTTGCGACTGCGTACAATAGGCGCAAGTAGCATCATTCGTTCACCTTCAGGCAACTCCAGGACTCTGTCAACCATCTGACTGATGGTTTGTGCTTTTAGTGAAATCTGATGATCAGGGCAGACGGGTATTCCTGCGCGAGCATATAAAAGGCGAAGATAGTCGTGAATTTCGGTAATCGTGCCAACGGTCGAACGGGGATTATGTGAAGTGGATTTTTGTTCAATGGAAATGGCTGGCGACAAACCTTCAATATGATCAATATCGGGTTTCTCCATAACGGATAAAAATTGCCGCGCATAGGCAGATAGAGATTCTACATAACGCCTCTGGCCCTCCGCGAAAATAGTATCGAACGCCAAAGAAGATTTACCCGAACCGGATAAGCCGGTAATAACGATGAGTTTGTCACGTGGTAGATCCAGATCAATATTTTTGAGGTTATGCGTTCTTGCGCCACGAATTCGAATGATGTCCACGATTTTTTAAAATAGCTCCGGTGCGAATTTGGATTCCATTGATTACCCGTTATTTTATACAGGCAAAACTGCTAATATACGCCGTTTGAATGTGGATAGGCAAAAATGAATGAACAAAATTTCCGTTGACCCTTCAACAGACGGATTAAATCCACCCGGTAGCTCGTCTATGTTGGCAAGCGAACGTAAGGCAGCCGGGTCATTGGCATTGATTTACAGCATCAGAATGTTTGGCTTGTTCATTATATTGCCAGTATTTAGTTTGCTTGCATCTGACTTGCCGTCGAGCACGCCGGTATTGATTGGCCTTGCACTTGGCATTTATGGCCTGTTTCAAGCAATCCTGCAAATACCCTTTGGCATGCTATCAGATCGATTGGGTCGTAAACCTGTTATTGCAGCCGGATTATTATTGTTTGCTGTTGGCAGCGTAGTAGCTGCAATGTCAACAGATATCTATGGGATTATTATCGGTCGCAGTCTGCAAGGGGCAGGCGCTGTTGCGTCGGCGATATTGGCCTTGGCTTCTGATCTGACACGCGAGGAACAGCGCACCAAGATGATGGCAAGCCTGGGTGCAAGTATTGGTATGGCGTTTATTGCCTCTTTGCTGATGGGGCCTGTATTGCTGAATTGGTTGGATTTATCTGGCCTGTTCTGGTTAACAGCAATTGCCGCTTTGCTTGCGGTAATTATTTTATACGCACTTGTGCCAACGCCGCTTCAAGGCCTAACCCTTGAAGCGAGTCCAAAGCTGCAGCGTATGTTGGTGCTCATACAAGATCCGCAATTATTGCGTTTGGATGTGGGTATTTTTGTCTTACATTTAGTGATCAGTGCAACATTTTTAGCTCTACCGCTAAGCCTTGCAGCATCTGGTTTGAGTGGTGAAGAACACTGGAAAATATATTTACCGGCATTAATAACATCAATTGTAGTGATGGTGCCATTGATTATCATTGCGGAAAAATATGGGTTTCTACGCAAAGTATTTTTAATTGCTATCAGCGGCCTTGCTATCTCACAATTATTTTTTTGGTTCGGATCAAAAGAGCACTCAACTTATATTTTGTTTGCAGGGATAACCGTATTCTTCAGCTTCTTTAACACCATGGAGGCCATGTTGCCTTCTCTGGTATCCAAACTGGCGCCGGTTCAGAGTAAAGGCAGTGCCATGGGCGTTTATTCGACCAGCCAATTTCTGGGGGCTTTTATCGGTGGTGTGTTGGGTGGATGGGTGTATTCGAAAGTTGGTGCAAGTGGACTATTTGTTACATTGTCGATAATAACGGTTCTTTGGTGGTTGATTGCCTACGGAATGAGCAATCCTCACAGGTATAAGACGCAGCTGGTGCGGGTAGGTCAATTGGATGCGCAACAAGCGGATCAATTAGCCAGAAATTACGCAGAATTGGCAGGTGTGCATGAAGCGGTTGTCGTAGCGGCGGAGGGAGTGGCCTATTTACGGGTGGATAAAGACAATTTTGATTATGAATCACTGAAAGGTGTAGGCAGCCCGGTTTAAGTGTTTCAGCGATAGTTGAAACCGTAAACCCACTATCAGATGAAGTACCTGTTCTTGAATTTCTGAATTTCTGAATTTCTGAATTTATAATTTAAAGATAACATTTTCTTTTCAGGTGATAGAAAATGTTGAACAGTGATAAGCTACAGTTTGTTGTTAATTATCGAATCATAGTAGAGACCGCATTGCAGGCGGTATAGCGGAGAATAGTCATGGCACGCGGTATTAATAAAGTCATTTTGGTTGGAAATCTGGGGCAAGATCCCGAAGTAAGATATATGCCCAGTGGTGGTGCAGTCACCAACATTAGTATTGCGACCACTGACTCGTGGAAGGATAAAACATCCGGGCAACGTCAGGATCGAACAGAATGGCATCGTGTTGTGATGTTTAACAAACTGGCTGAAATATCCGGCGAGTACTTAAAGAAAGGTGCGCAGGTGTATATTGAAGGGCGGTTGCAAACCCGCAAATGGCAGGATCAAAGTGGCCAGGATAAATACACCACAGAAATAGTGGCCAATGAAATGCAGATGTTGGGAGGGCGCGGTGATGGCGGTGGCACAGCAAGCTTTAGTAATAATCCTCCCCCTCAGGGGAAAAATCAGCCGGCTCAACCAGCTCAAGGTCAGGCCCCGCAAAATCAACCTGAAGCCATGGCGGGTCCAGATGATTTTGATGATGATATCCCATTCTAATTCCTGGATAAGAGATTGCTGTCTGTCGGGTCAATTGTAAAATCTGAAAAATGGACGGTATTGCCAACAGGATGGTTACTGGCAGTGCTGGTCTACGGCTGCAATACTGATGAGAAATTAACACTGCCTGTAGAAGCTAGAAAAATCACCGCAAAGGTAACGAATAAGATTCAGACTGTTAAGTCCTCACAAACGAATGCGGAGGTCTTAAAATTTGTCGCTACAGGCGGCGATCTTTGTAAGGATTTGCCTACGCATAAAAACGCCGTTCTTGTGCCCAAATTTGACAAAATGCCTGTTGCGAAGGCGTTTAAAGATCCGGCCTTTGGTGTGCATACCATTAGGATAAGTGATACAAAAAAGGGCGAGGTTGTTAAACCCATGTACAGCACGATCCAGTCCTGGAATGCGGATGAATCGAGGCTGATTCTATACCACACAGGTGGTAAAGAGGGGAGCACCGGACACCATCTCTATGATGGTAAAACCTACAAACATATAAAAAAACTCGATATAACTGCCAAGGATATCGAAGAAGTATATTGGCACCACAGTGATCCCGATACACTGTTTTATGTGAGCGCCTATTTCAAATATTACGGTCAATTTATACGCTATAACATCAAAACAGGTAAAAAGATCAAGATTGCCAGCTTTGAGCGTTTTTGTGGTCGCGATGGACTCCCGGTTTCGGGCAACGACGTCATGATGCCTTCCTGGGATGATGATGTTTTTGGCTTTCGCTGCAATGATGGGCAAGGGCAGGATACTGGATTTAGCTATCGCATCAGTAGCGGCAAGGTTCAATCTGTATCCATGGGAGAGGGCACAAACTATCAGGCGTGGTACGCGCCGACACCGACTGCAAGTGGAACTCGATATCGCCTGAATGGATATATTCTTAACCGTGAATTAAATAAAGTAGAGCACCAACTGGATCTGGCGGAGTTTCATAGTCATTCCAGCCTTGGGCGTTTGGCCAATGGACATGATGCATTGTTCGCCACCGCATTTGATCCGGCACCCGGCGGCTGTGATGGTGGTAAAGATCTCGGTGTAGGTTCACTGCTTGTGCATGATCTGGAAGACAAAACCTGTCGTGTCATTATCAGTGAATCCAAAGGCTATCGTTATCCGGGTAGTGGAACCCATGTTTCATCGGTTGCACATAAAAATCCGGGCTGGGTTTTGCTTTCTACCATTGGTTACGGACAGTTTGACTTTTTTTCCAATGATAAACCGGCGCCGGTTTTGTTTTCAGAAATGTATCTGGTCAATACAGATCCTGAAAATCCGCGATTTTGCCGGGTTGGGCATCATCGATCATTTGGCAAGGATGCGGTGAAAATTGATTATATTAATTATCTTGGGGAGCCGCATGCGACCTTGAGTCCGAGTGGAACCCGGCTTGTATTTGGATCGGATTGGTATAACTCGGGGTCGGTGGATGCCTATGTAGTGGAGTTACCGGCTTATCAGGAGTAGATGGAAAATCCACATAAGCCAGTATGAGCCTATGTGGATTTAGATGTAGAGTTAAGGGCAATAAATACATCTCGCCATTGATTGGCAGATATTAATAGACACGATAAACAATATCATCAATAGCAAAGGGGACGCTGTCCCCGACGCCAGTAATGGTAACTTTTATAACATCATTGACCCATTGCGACAAATCCCAATGTCCGGTACCTAATCTATTCCAGCAAGCCCATCGGCCACTTGCTCCTGAGCGGCGGCTTGCCAAATCAAAATCATCTGGAGTTTTACGTTTCTTAAAACATAGTTTTACGGGCTTGTTGCCAATTATTCGAATTGTCTTGATTCCAAACGGCAGATAACCGTCGGCATCATATAATGTCAGGATGAGTTTTTCATCATTCCTGTGCGTGAAAAGCGATCTTGGCTGATCCCGTGGATCGTGATTGGAGCAAGTACCTTGTATTTGGCAGGTCTGCATATCCTGATCTTCGTAGGATAAATGAAAGTGCTTGTAAACAGGGGGCTTTATATATGCCCATTTGCCGTATCCACATTTTTTTATCCAATGCGGTGCAAATGTGTATTGCGCATAGTCGGGCAATATATTGAATGCATCCCAGTCGCTGAAATCAACGAGGCAATCTGAGCCGCCTGCGGATCTTTCTGACAGGTTTTTTGTCGAGCTTTCGGGGCGAATATCAATGAATTCAAAATCATTGTCAGATTTGGAATCAATTGGCATCGGCTCCTCCAGTGGAATGAAGCTGTCGTCTTCCACTACTTTTGCGTCGGCATATAAGGGAGGTGAGCATAGAAGCGGTAATGCAAGGCTACATGTAAATAAACTGATTACTTTAAAATTGGTTTTCATGGCAAACTCCTGATTGAGGAAGGTTTTTTTTGGGAAAAGGATTTTTTCCGTTAGAGTGATGATTGCATGCAAGAACAATAGGTCGCTGTGTAATATTCACTGATCGATTGTGAAGTTTTCACAGACATGGATTGGAGGAGAAGTGGTGCGGATTAGCAATAACATCAATTTCAGCGGTATTTTTTTGCCCTGTCCAGGGCTGTTCCGAAAGCGTTTAACACGTTATTTATTTAAATCAAATAGTTTAGTGCTGCGTATTTATTCCGGGTGGCTATCAAGGTATGGTATTTAAAACTCTGGTGGAAATAGTCGCACTTAAGTTAAAGAACAATTTGGTAATACGTTGGGATCCCTGATCCCATGCCCGCTTTTCTTCAATTGTTCTTCTCCACTTGAGTCAATTAAATTGAAAATTATGAAATTAATTAAAACAGTAATATTATTTTTGTTCTTTACCAGCACTTGCGTATATGCCGATGTTATGCTGCTGGTGCATGGTTATCTGGGTAATGCCGCCTCATGGGAGGATTCAGGTGTAAATAGTGAATTACACCGAAAAGGCTGGGTTCGTGCTGGAATGTTCAAGGGTAGTGCACGAGGCCCCCAGTTATTCGTAACAGACTATAAAGACGCAAAAAATCTGGTCTATGTGGCCACATTGCCATCAGAAACACCCGTAATGGTACAAGCCGATGTTTTAAAAAGTATGATTGATATTATTCGGCAAAGACATACGAATCAAAAAATCATACTGGTCGGTCATTCTGCAGGAGGTGTAGTTGCGCGCATGGCGCTTATCCGGCATCGGTTACAGCATATTAAGGCACTCATCACGATTGCTTCTCCACATTTAGGAACCGCCCGTGCAGATCAGGCGTTGGGTATCACAACTAATCATGGTCCATTTAATATACTTAAGAGCTTTGTTGGTGGTAGTGACTACAAAGCTCTTGAACATTCCCGGGGCTTGATGATTGATCTGAGGCAGCCTCAACCGGGTAGCTTGCTATTTTGGCTCAATAGACAGCCGCATCCTGATATTCATTATGTGTCGATAATTCGATCAGATAACAAAGGTTCGGTCGGTGATCAGTATGTTCCTGGACCCAGCCAGAACATGAATAACATACTGGCATTACAGGGTCGATCAACAACCTACATTACACCTTCGACGCATTTCTTATCCCGACAGGATGCAGATATTCTGGTGTCCGTGATTGAGTCTTTTTAAAATAGAAAAATCGGCTTGATAGTGTGCCTGTGAGCAGGCATTTTTTAGTTGCTGTGGTAGGTTGAAAAATGATGAGTATCAGATTAAAGGCATATAGTTCATTGTAAACAATTACCATAGATTTTATTTGTATGGGCAATGAATATTAAGACCTATCGTTAAAAACACTAAAATCAAATCTCCCTCGTTTGAATAAACTCATATTGTTATTGGATTTAATAGTAAAAGTATCGCTATTGTAGTATTCGGAAAACATATACGGTCCTTTTACCTTATGCATCAGACTTGCATAATTAACAAAAACAGGAATGAGTATGTCTTGCGAATTTTCCACGCTCATTCGTGTGGCATGAGCGGATAATCCCGAGATCATTATGTTTTTTGAGTCAGATATTTTTAAGGCGTCAAAAGCCTCAAATTTCATACCTCCCAGTAATCTCACGTTCCTCGCATTTGCAAGTTCAATCTGCGTCACTTTACTGTGCTCCATATTAGAGCCATAAAGTGTTACAGGTTGATTATTGTCGTGGATATAGAGTAGTCGGTGTGCCGGGTGATCTGAATTATTTCCGCTTGATTGCAGATGTAATGTTGTGCCATAAAAACGGCCACCGCCCTGCCTGCTGATCTCAATTAACTTTCTGCCATGCGCTGCGTAGTCACCGTCACTCCACTGCATATCCACATAGAGGTGTCTAACCCAGGAGTCACCACCTGCCCGCCAATCAAGTGCTGATAAATAGCTATTATTTAAGCCTTTGGGGAGCCGTATATAGATATCTCCAATATAGATGGTTGCCGAGTCACTATCAATTGTGCGTATCATCGGGGTAAATGTGTTGAGTTTCCAATGGCTTGCAAATAATCTGGATTTGGCGCCTGGTGAGCCGAACAGTTGTGTGTCTTTTCTCAGTTGCAGTGTTTTAGAAATCTGATAATCCCCAACGGGCAGAAATACCATTTTGTGATTGTCGATGGCATTTTGAATCGCCTCTGTGTCATCAGTCTGGCCGTCTCCTTTAGCGCTTCCATCGGTAATAACATTAAAGACTTCTTTTCCATACAACGAAGGTATATGAGACCATACGTGTTGGGAAATCAAATTAGTTGGCGGTTCTGAGACGGTCTTGATAACAGAAATGGTGGTTTTATCTATTTTGCCATTAACGAGCTTCAAACTTTCAATAATCTGGGCGTTTTTAGAGATCGATCGTTGGTCAGAATAATTGTATTCAACAATGTGATTCCATTTATTTTCATCACCCTGAGTGATTGTTTCATCACTTTTTATAAGTATTGATTTTCCCTTTATATAAACATTATTCAAATGAAGATCACTGCCAATACTGTTGTCTATAGCAGTTCCCGTGTTTGTAGTATCAATACTGCCATCCAATAACACCAATTGAGAGGTATGGGCGCCGCCGCCATCAGCCATTTCGATCGCGGTAGCATGATTGGTTTTTATCGTAAAACCCGTAATGCCAATTGAGGTGTAGGATTTTGTTTTAAATCCGGCAATAAGTTGATTGCTGAGTTTGACCCCTACAAATGAGATGCCACAACAAACCTCTGGTAGAATTCCATATAAACCGCCAATCACCTCAATACCGACATTAACATTCACAGAAGGTACTCCTCGAATACCGGCATATCCGCCAGTGGCATTAATTTTTACATCTTCCAGAGTACTGTACTGCGCTGCAGGAAACTCAATACCTATGGCGCCTGGGTTACCCGAGCCGACGATGACCTCGATGCCTCTAATGGCCGCACTCATATGACAGTCGGTGCCACCCGCCCAGTTTCGATCACTTTCCCGAATGTTTCTATTGTTGTTGAATTTGATGATTGCTTTTGGTTTGTCTTTGTTTGCAAAACCCGGACTATTATCTTTTAATCGAATTATCGGCCTCTCACCTGCCAACCCGCCAATAAGCACAGCCGCTTTTCTTATACTGTTATTTTTATATAGATAATTATGCAGATATTCCGCACAGCCACTTTTATTGTATATTTGTAAGCCGGTTAATGTATCTGAGACAAGGTAAGTACCTTTTGCGAGGTACGTTATGCGGGCACTATTGATGCCGTCATCGATGGCTTTTTGCAGTCCTGCAGTAGAGTCCTTTTGACCAGAAGGGTCGATACCCGGGTATTTTGAAGCATCAATATAGCCATTTTCATATAGGTTGCCTGGATAATTATTATCTGTAAATAATTCGTGTCTGTAGATTTCTCCCCAATCCATTTCACTGCTCAAACCCCGTTTTGGGATTGTGTTGGATTTGTTCTCGTTGCTACTTTGCTTCTTTTTTTTCTTTGAAATATCATTGTTCAACACACTTTGGTTTGAGTATTCGGTAAGTCGGGGTTCTGAATATTTTTTTGGTTCGGTCGTTTGAGCGAATAAAACGCCCTGCAACAAAATAAGGGGAAAAACAGATTTAATGATAGAAAACATAATGCACTCTTGGCAGAATCACCCAGGCTCCTGAGATTCCTGCCGTTGCCTGGGTCGCCACCTTTGCGGGAACACTAAATGGATTGTTTCAAGGAGGTTAAATCATTAACGACTTCGAGGTGTGTTGCGGCCAGCATTGCAGCTTGCGTTCTATTGCTGACATCCAGCTTTCTGAATATTTCTGTCAGATGTGCTTTTATCGTCGCTTCAGTAACACAGACGTCTCGTGCAATTTCTTTATTTTTTCGTCCATCGACCAACATCATCAGGACGCGAAATTGGCTGGGCGTCAGTGATGCCAGTTTTTCTGTAAACTGCTGTGAGCTTTGCTGTATTTCCTCAATCTGCTGTTGTACATCCCGTGGTAACCAGATGTGACCATTAAGAATGAGTTCGATTGCTTCAACAATAACTGATATATCAGCTGATTTGGGAATGAAACCAGAAGCACCGTGCTCCACGGCACGGGCGATAATCTCTGGATCCTCATTGGCTGAAACCATGGCAACCGGGATTTCCGGGCAACGCAATCCAAGAAAATGTAAGGCAGAAAAGCCCACTGCTCCCGGCATATGCAAATCAAGAAGGATTAAATCACAATCGCTATGATGGTTTATTTCTTTTTGCAAATCATTAAATGTACCGCAGGCTATAATTTCTGGGATATCCAGTGCGTTAGCAACGCCTTGGATAAGCGCGTCCCGGAATAACGGATGGTCATCTGCGATAATTATTTTATGCGCGGTAAACATGGGGCTGGCGTATCTCAGATTATTACTGGTAAACTTTAAATGTAAGTACGATATTAACATGTTATACATTTTAGTTTTTGTTGTTAGTAAAGAACCCCGGGGTTTATCCGTTTGACAGGTAAATTGCAAATAACATAATAAATACAATTAGATAGATGTCTGGCCAAAGAAAATATCTTAGCTATATGCCATGCCTTGGAAAAGTCTAGCCTTGTTGTGTCGGTAAACTTTAGACTTTGGGCTAATATCTCCTGAACCAAGTCCACGGCATAATTTGGTATTGGGTATTGGGTATTGCGTGCGCCTCCGCGGGCGGGCATTCTATCCGTGTAACCACTGCTGATGATTTAACTGTTTTTTTCAACAGCAGTTACGAAAAAAATAGTAAATTCAATGTAGAAATCAGAGGAGATTGAGTAATGACAGATTCCATAAAGCAGAAAAAGGGTTGGACCCGTCGTGAGGTTCTAAAGGCTGGAGCAGCTTCAGCGCTGGTTTCAGGTGCGCCTTTGTTTTTTACCAAAAATGCATGGGCGGCAAAGGAGTTTAGAAATAATCCAGGCGATGCTGCATCGATTAAACTGGGTTTTAACGTACCTCAAACGGGTGCTTATGCAGATGAAGGGGCTGATGAGCTTCGCGCTTTCAAGCTGGCAACAAAACACCTCAATGGTGAGGGTGATGGCGGTATGATGAATACCTTTACGCCATCAGTACTCAAAGGTAACGGCATCCTCGGCAAGAAAGTGGAGTTTGTTACAGGTGATACGCAGACTAAATCTGATGCGGCACGTGCCTCAGCAAAACGTATGATCGAGAAAGACGGCGTAATCATGTTCTCTGGTGGTTCTTCTTCCGGGGTGGCAGTTGCTGTGCAGGGGCTGGCCCAGGAAATGGGTGTCATGTTTATGGCAGGTCTGACCCACTCCAATGATACAACAGGCAAAGATAAACGTCGTTACGGTTTCCGCCATTTCTTCAACGCCTATATGTCAGGTGCAGCTCTAGGGCCTGTACTTGAGGCAGAATATGGGAAAGAACGACAAGCCTACCATTTGACCGCGGACTATACTTGGGGCTGGACGCAGGAAGAATCAATTAAAAATACCACTGAAGGACTTGGCTGGAAAACCACGCAAACGGTAAAAACGCCAGTTGGAGCAGGGGATTTCTCGCAATATATAACCCCCGTATTAAATTCCGGTGCTGATGTATTGATCCTGAATCACTACGGCAAGGATATGATCAACTCCTTGACTCAGTCCATCCAGTTCGGTCTTAGAGATAAGCAGGTTAATGGCAAAAACTTTGAAATTATCGTGCCCTTGTTTTCACGTTTGATGGCTCAAGGTGCAGGTGACGCAATCAAGGGAATCCTCGGATCTACAAACTGGAACTGGGCGCTGCAAGACGCTGGTTCACAGGCATTCGTCAAGTCGTTCGGCCAGGAGTATGGCTTTCCGCCATCACAGGCAGCACATACTTGTTATGTACAGACCCTGTTATATGCAAACGCCTGTGAAAGTGCCGGTACTTTCTATCCACCAGAAGTTATTAAGACACTTGAAGGATTTGAGTTTGACGGTATGGGTAATGGTCCAACTGAGTATCGTGCAGCAGATCACCAGTGTTTTAAAGATGTATTGGTTGTACGTGGCAATGAAAGTCCCAGCAGCCAGTTTGATTTACTTAAGGTTGTCCAGGAAGTGCCAAGATCGCAGGTGGAATACGATCCAAAAATCTTCGGAGGTGAGTTAGGTCCATACGAAGTATAAGAAGTTTGTTAGCGGCTGTTTCGTAGTTTCACGAGATAATCGCGCTGACTGATCATTTCCAGGGGGTTTTCTGAGGGTGTCTTGGCTTCAGGCGCAGACACCGAAGGAAACCCCTACTGGAATTTGCAGACTAACACGAGAGCAAATAGTGATGGGGTTGTTAGCATTTGCTTCTCAGCAATTAATTGTATGTAGGGATCGGGCCTTTTATATCATTGCAATCGCCGAATTTTCTGCTAAACCCGTTAATCTATAATCTTTAAATCCGTATCGGGTAGACACCTGCTAATACGGTAGTTATGAAAACAGACTTTAAAAACAGCGGCAAAGTTTATGGATTCAATTCTTTTACAAATTCTCAATGGGCTGGATAAGGGCGGCGCTTATGCGCTTATCGCGCTTGGATTAACCCTCGTATTCGGAACCCTGGGTGTTGTGAATTTCGCCCATGGTGCGATCTTCATGATCGGTGCATTTTGCGCAGTTTCCCTGCAAAAGCTGCTAACTTTTTCCGAAAAAATCAGAGATGAAAGCGTAACCTTTTTTGAAGCCTACAAAGAACAACCGTATTTAATCAGTTGGTTTGGAGAGACAGGTGAAGCCATCATTGATTACTCAGTACCACTGTCAATAATTTTGGCGATACCTGTCATGTTGCTTGTTGGCCTTATTATGGAAAGAGGGCTGATAAAACATTTTTACAAGCGCCCACATGCAGATCAGATTCTGGTGACTTTTGGTCTTGCAATAGTAATACAGGAGGTTGTACGCCACTTCTTTGGTGCAAATCCAATTCCACAGCTGGCGCCTGATATCATCGCTGGCAGTGCCAACGTAGGCGCTCTGTTTGGATTGGGTGACAATATTGTATACCCTTGGTGGCGACTGATTTATCTGGGATTCGCTATCGTTGTCATTACGTGCGTATTTGCATTTTTGCAATTCACCACCTTCGGCATGGTTGTAAGAGCAGGGATGCAGGACCGCGAGACTGTCGGTTTGTTGGGTATCAACATTCAACGGCGATTCACGATTGTGTTTGCAGTAGCGGCGGTAGTTGCGGGCTTGGCTGGCTTGATGTATACACCGATTCAGCCGCCGGACTACCATCTGGGTATGGACTTTCTGGTATTGTCTTTTGTTGTGGTTGTTGTGGGAGGAATGGGGTCACTTGGTGGTGCGGTACTGGCGGGGTTTCTTTTGGGTATGCTGCAGTCTTTTGCCTCAATGAACGAAGTTAAAAGTATCTTTCCTGGCATCGATCAGATCATTATATATCTGGTTGCAGTTGTCATCCTGTTAGTTCGCCCCCGTGGTCTGATGGGTCGTAAGGGCGTAATGGAAGATTGATATGAAAGATACTTCAGCACGCAACGATTGGATTTTATTCATTCTTTTCACCGCCGCCGTGTTAAGCATGCCTATCTGGCTCGATCCTATTGGCGCTAACTACCCAGATTTATTGCAAAAATTTACCATCTATGGTCTGTTTGCAATTGGTTTTAATATATTGTTTGGCTTGACCGGCTATTTATCATTTGGTCACGCGGTTTTTCTGGGTGTGGGTTCCTATGCGGCGGTTTGGTCATTCAAGCTACTAACAATGAATGTTGTGCCCGCAATTATTTTCGCGGTACTGGTATCCGCTGTATTCGCACTGATAATAGGTTTTATCAGTCTGCGGCGATCGGGGATTTACTTTTCAATTCTCACCCTGGCATTTGCACAAATGTCCTACAACCTGGCTTACTCAGTTCTGACCCCCATTACCAACGGTGAAACGGGATTGCAATTAGCCATGTCAGATCCGCGTATTCTCGATGGCGTGTCTCAAGTTAGCGGTTTACCTTCAACTGCCTTGTTCGGTATTAAAATGAGTGGCTATCCCGGATTCTATTTTTGTGCCGCCCTGTTGATTATAGGTTTTTTTATTGCTTTGCGCATTACGCGCTCACCGTTTGGGATGATGTTAAAGGCGATAAAGTCAAACCAGAATCGTATGCGTTATACGGGCTTTAATACGCGTCCATATCTCATTTGGGCATTTACCATCTCAGGCATGTACGCAGGGCTGGCTGGGGCGCTGCTAGCGGTGACAGATCCGCTGGTGGGCGCGGAGAGAATGCAGTGGACGGCATCGGGCGAGGTGGTTTTAGTGACTATATTGGGCGGGGTTGGTACGCTTTTAGGACCTGTCATAGGGGCCGGAGTGATTAAGTATTTTGAAAATATATTCTCATCTTTTAATGAAGGCACCTTGAACGCGTTTTTCTCTTTTTTACCTGAAGCAGTAAGAGATGTAGTTGTATCAGTGACGGGCATGTTTGTGGGCGAAGGTTGGCATCTTACATTAGGTGTTCTGTTTATGATTGTGGTTATTTTTCTTCCGGGTGGAATTATGGAGGGACTAACACGTATTGCCGGGCTGTTTAGGTTCAGTAAAAAGTCAACAACAGGCTCTTCTACAGACAATAATCAATCGGGCGAACAGACCCGGCAAGCACAGTAGGGGCAGTATAGTGGAAAACGTGTTATTGCATGTCGATAATGTTGAGAAAAGTTTTGCCGGTCTGCATGCGCTGAGTAACATTAATCTGGATATACGTGATGGTGAAACCCACGCTATCATTGGTCCCAATGGGGCTGGAAAATCCACGCTTCTCAATGTGTGTATTGGCCGCCTACATCCGGACTCCGGATCAGTTGAGTTTCTGGGGAAGAATCTCATTGGTAAAGCACCTCATGAAATAAATCAGTTGGGGGTTGTACGTGTATTTCAGACACCGGAAATATTCCCTGATTTAACACTGCTTGAAAATGTAATGCTACCGTGTTTAGCCAGGCGTGATGGAAGCTTTAAACTGCGTATATTTAAGCGTTTCTCGGCGGAGACAGAGATGCGTGATCAGGCGTTGCATACACTTGAGGATGTCGGACTTGTAAATATGCTTAAAACTGAAGCCAATAACTTATCACGTGGTGACAAACGGCGCCTCGAACTGGCCATGGGATTGGTACAACAACCTAAATTACTATTGCTCGATGAGCCTACCGCCGGTATGGCCAGGCATGATACGAATGCAACGATAGATTTGCTACAACGTATTAAAGACCGGGGAATGACAAAGGTAATTATTGAGCACGATATGCATGTCGTGTTTAGTTTGGCTGACCGTATATCGGTTTTAGCGGGTGGGCGTATTATCGCACAAGGAACACCCGATGAAGTGAAAGGGAATCCTAGAGTGATAGAAGCATATCTTGGGGCGGAACAGGAATGAATGCGCAGGCATCGCAGATCAGCAGTGAAGGCGCTGGTGGAAAATTTTTCGCCTGCAAAAATATCAAGGCTTATTACGGTGATAGTTATATCGTTCAAGATGTTTCGTTTGCTATTGAAGAAGGGAAAATAACGGCCTTGTTAGGGCGCAATGGTGCTGGAAAAACCTCCACTCTTAGAACCATTGCACGTACTTCAGACCCGCAATTAAAAAGTGGTGAGATCTGGCTGGCGGGCGTTCCAATGCATGATAAACAATCTTTTCAAGCGGCGCAGGCAGGTATTCAGCTGGTCCCGGAAGATCGCAGAATAATTCCAGGATTGACGGTAGAGGAAAATCTTGATCTGGCTCAAATCTCTGGTCAACCAGGCTGGTCGTATGAGCGTATTTATGAATTATTTCCCCGATTGGCTGAACGGCGTAAGCAGGAAGGCACAACCATGTCCGGCGGTGAACAGCAAATGCTGGCTATAGCAAGGGCACTGTCCAGAGAGTTAAAGCTGTTGTTATTGGATGAACCTTATGAGGGTTTGGCGCCGGTAGTTCGTCATGATATTGAAAAGGCTTTGTTAGAAGTCAAGAGTGACGGAATTACGACCATTATCGTTGAGCAAAACGCGGTTGCCGCACTTAAACTGGCTGATACGGTGATTATCCTGGATACGGGTGAGGTAGCTTTTCGTGGGACTGCAGAAGAGGTGTTAAGCAACGAATCGCTACGCCACGAATATTTAGCAATTTAGAGCAAAAAGCCCAGCCTCAGATAGGATCCTATCCGTGACACTTTACCTGAACGGTAAAACCCTTCGCATGTTCAGCGATATCCACGATTTTTTTATCTGTACTGCTGGCATAAGACTTTGTGTGAAAGATGATATCGTTATCCCTCAGAAAAGATTTAATCTGCGATGACTTTATAGCGAAATTTACATTTTGCGCAAGATCGCCGGTAAATCGTGACAGCTCCAATGCATTGAGTTTACTTTGTACAACCCCGGCCACCAAACCCCGTTGATTGATAACAGGTCCACCACTGTTTCCCGGCTGGATAGGTGCCGATATCTGATAAACATTGTCATCGTCCTTTACACCCAGTAGAGAACTGATATTGCCGGTAGTCAGGTTAAGTGAGGAGCTGAGGACGCCATGCAAAGGGTAGCCGAGTGTCATTACAGCCTCACCCAGCCTTTCCCCACCGATACTGTCATTAAACAATGCATATCTGGCACTTTGATGATCGGTGGCCAGTACCGCGACATCCTTTTTCTTGTCGCTTTTGATGAGTTTTGACTCAATCGTTTTGCCGTTTAGATAAACAGTGACTGCCAGGCATTGTTCTATAACATGATGATTGGTTATTATGTTGCCCGATGCATTAATAAAAAACCCGGTTCCCGTTGAAGAAACTTCCAACATCTGGCTGATTACCCGTGTAGCCATTTTCACAGGCTGTGGCTTATGTGACGCCATATAAGCTTGAATTTCTCCATCATTCTCTGCAAAAAATGTTCTCAGGAATTCTTCTACTGCTGTCGCATAAACCCGGTAATAGATATGTTCATTAAGCCGACCTGGTTTTCTTGTTGTTTTAATGGTTGATTGGTGAATCAGCTTTCCATCCATAGTGGATATTTCTGCCTGTATGGTTCCAGTCAGCAGTGGCCATTTTTCATTGCTAAGTGATGATTCACCACTTATTTTTAAGATAAAATCAGCAGGATTTCCAAATGAGAGGCTGTCTACATTGGTAAAATATTGATGTGATATATCAAATGCAGCCGATTTTAGGTCGGCACCAGAGCTTATTGTTAACGGTTCTTGATAAGCATAATCGACAACGAAATACTCATCCTGCGCATACTTTGGAATGTAAATCTGCACTGAGGCATCAAGCGGTGTATTTTTTTTTATTGCTAAGCGAGGCTGTGTGCCAGTCGTTGCACAAGCTTGCAACATCAAGCTGATGATAATAATTACGCTTAGTCTCATTGACTGTTTCCGATGTACCAGAGGACGATTAACCCTGAAATCAAACTGATTCAGTAACTTCTATATGGATACGAAGTCTTATGAAATGGTATGTCGACATAGGCACGGCGGTGCTTTAAATTTACTATAGACTCTGTTAATCAGTTCACTATAAATTGATCTGTTTTCAGGTGCTGCCCTGCTTCTGATGCTGTTTAGGAGTAACGCGTTGTTAGCCTCGAAGTCATTAGGTTCATGAATACACCATATACTGGTACAAATAAAGCTAAGCTTATCAGCAGTTTAAACGCATAATCCACCGCAGCAATCTCTGGCCAGTTACTGGCCATAAATTCATCGCTGCTACGATAAAAAGAGATGCTGAAGAATAACAAGGTGTCGATCAAACCACCGATAGAGGTCGATATAGCGGGGGCTACCCACCAGTGTTGGTTATTTCTTAGCCGATTGAAAACACTTACATCCAGCAATTGACCTACCAAATAGGCAATAAAACTGGCAATGGCAATACGTGCGACAAATGTATTGAGCTGTGTCAAATCAGCAAAACCCTGGAATTGTCCTTCATAGTAAATAACAGACAACACATAAGAGAGGATCAAGGCGGGCAGCATTACCCAGAAGATTATTTTTCGCGCCAGGGTTATACCGTATATTCTCACGGTTAAATCGGTTGCAAGAAAAATGATCGGGAATGTAAAAGCGCCCCAGGTTGTTTGCAAACCAATAACTTCAACCGGGATTTGTACCAGATAATTGCTGGCTATGATTACGATAAGGTGTACGAGAACCAGCAAGGCGAACGCGTGGCGTTGTTGTGTAAGTGTGTAGTTTGTCATTACAGAGCCTTTTTTTATACAGTTGGGGTGAGGGAACCCAAAGTTAGTTGAAAAATTACTGATTATACCTTACAAATTTATTGTTTTTTAATTCAAATTTGGGAGAGAATGGACGTCTTTTAGCAGAGTGTTTAAAAGAGGAAATACATCCCATGGCAGACATAATCGATGGCAATGCCTTTGCCTCTGATTTACGCAATAAAATCGCCAATAAGGTCAAGCTATTAAAATCGAAGCACCAGATCACACCGGGGCTTGCAGTTGTATTGCTGGGTGAGGATCCTGCGAGCGAGGTTTATGTCCGTAATAAAGGCAAACAGACTATAGAAGTGGGTATGAATTCCTATACGCATAAGCTGGCTGCCGACACCACTCAAAACGATTTACTGAATTTAATTGAAGCCCTGAACCGTGACCAGAAAGTACACGGTATTTTGGTTCAATTACCACTACCTGAGCAGATTAATTCAGAATCCGTTATCAATGCAATAAATCCAGAAAAAGATGTTGATGGCTTTCATTTTTTGAATATTGGTCGATTGGCGGTTGGCGCTGAGGCAATTATCTCATGTACGCCCTTGGGTTGCCTGATGTTACTTAAGGACCAAATAGACGATCTTTCAGGCAAACGTGCGATTGTAGTCGGTAGATCCAATATTGTCGGTAAGCCAATGGCAAGCCTGCTGGTTAAGGAGAACTGTACCGTGACTATTGCGCATTCACGCACGCTTGATTTGGCTGAAGAATGTAAGCGAGCTGATATTCTGGTCGCAGCGGTAGGGCAGCCTCAAATGATAAAAGGCGATTGGATAAAACCGGGGGCCATAGTGATTGATGTGGGTGTGAACAGGATTAAAAATAGCGCAGGTAAAAATATTCTGGTTGGGGATGTTGAGTATGTCAGCGCCTCAAAAGTTGCTGCCGCCATCACGCCTGTACCCGGGGGTGTTGGTCCCATGACCATAGCCTGTCTATTGCACAATACCTTGCGGCAAGCCTGTAGGATTCATCATATTGAAGAGATGGTTTAATCGTTTTCAGTTACTCACCGTTTCAGGCAGACATTCCCATACTTAGCGGATGTTTATCGCTATTGAATGGTTGGATGTCGTAATTTCTACACTTTTGTCATCAAACCCGTTTCAAACTCAGCATATTAACGATCAATAAATTCAGTTATGTTATGGGAGAAATGAATGTCTGCTCAACAATCAGATATCGCTATAGCCCGAGAGGCTAAAATAAAACCAATCAACGATATCGGGGAGCTATTGGGCATTCCAGTTGATGAATTGATCCCCTATGGTCACACAAAAGCAAAAATCAGTGAGAAGTTTATTGACTCGCTGAAAGACCGTAAAGACGGAAAACTGATTCTTGTAACCGCTATCTCGCCAACCCCTGCAGGCGAAGGAAAAACCACAACAACCGTTGGCCTTGGAGATGGCCTTAACCGTATCGGTAAAAAGGCTGTAATCTGTTTGCGAGAGCCAAGCCTGGGACCTTGTTTTGGAATGAAAGGGGGAGCTGCAGGCGGGGGTTACGCACAAGTGATCCCAATGGAGGATATCAATTTGCACTTTACGGGTGACTTTCATGCGATTGGTGTTGCCCACAACTTACTCTCTGCATTGATCGATAACACAATCCACTGGAACCCCGATAGAGGCATTGACCCCCGGCGGGTAAGTTGGCGACGGGTAATGGATATGAATGACAGAGCGCTGCGTGATATTGTTGTTGGGCTTGGCGGTGTTACAAATGGTTCACCACGTGAGTCCGGGTTTGATATCACGGTGGCCTCTGAGGTAATGGCTATTTTTTGTCTGGCTGAAAACATTGAGGATTTACAGCGTCGAATAGGCAATATTATCGTCGCGTATACACGTGATAGAAAGCCGGTATTGGCGAAGGATATCAATGCCCAGGGTCCGATGACGGCACTGTTGAAAGACGCGTTTATGCCAAACCTTGTACAAACACTCGAAAATAACCCGGCCTTTATTCATGGTGGTCCATTTGCCAATATAGCGCATGGTTGTAATTCGGTGATGGCTACAAAAACGGCTTTAAAACTTGCCGACTATGTTGTTACAGAAGCCGGTTTTGGTGCGGATCTAGGTGCCGAGAAATTTTTTGATATCAAGTGTAAAAAAGCTGGACTGAGTCCCGCTGTTGTCGTATTGGTTGCCACCGCCCGTGCACTTAAGATGCATGGCGGGGTGGCCAAGGCTGATCTGAACCAGGAAAACGTGGGTGCTGTCTGTGATGGGCTGGAGAACCTCGGCAGACATTTACGCAACCTGGGACAGTTTGGAGTGCCAGCTGTAGTTGCCATTAATCGCTTTACCGCAGACACGGACGCTGAACTCGATACAATCCGTGAGTTTTGCGCAGAGTTTGGAGTGAAGGTTTTTGAATGTACACATTGGGAGAATGGCGGAGCAGGTACCGAAGAATTGGCTAAACAAGTGGTTAAAATTGCTGATTCAGGTGCCGCACAATTTAGAACACTTTACGATGATCATCTCTCGTTATGGGATAAAGCACGACATATTGCACGAACGCTCTACGGCGCTGATGATCTTATTGCTGACAAGGCGGTGCGCAAGCAGTTTAAAATTTTTGAACAAAAATACGGGCACTTTCCGATCTGCATGGCTAAAACACAATACAGCTTTTCAACTGACCCTGATCTGTTTGGTGCTCCCAGCAACCACGTCGTACCTATTCGCGAAATCCGGCTTTCGGCAGGGGCTGAATTCCTTGTTGTGGTTTGTGGAGAGATAATGACAATGCCGGGATTACCTAAAAAACCGGCCGCGAATAATATTTTTGTTAATGAGCAAAGTGAAATTGAGGGATTGTTCTAGCAGCCTGTTGAAAAAATCTCTGATGAGTATCAGGTAAGACAAAATCAGGCGAAAAAGCGCAGTTTACACGCAGTAAATGAGTATTTTGAGCCTGATTTTAACGCCGCATGATGCCATCAGAGAGTTTTCAACAGGTTGCTAGTGTTTATTGCATGGGCTTTGGGAATAGTTCACGCCAATGTCTTGCTATGTCTACCCGTCGCGCCACCCAGACTTTTTCATGCGATGTAATGTGCTCGATAAATCGCTTTAACGCGTATATTCTCCCCGGCCTTCCAAGCAGGCGCGCATGCATGCCAATAGATAGCATTTTGGGATGTTCAGCGCCCTCTTCATAAAGTGTATCAAAGGCATCACGAAGATAAGTAAAAAACTGCTGGGATGAATTAAAACCTTGTGCCGTGGCAAAGCGCATATCGTTTGTATCAAGTGTATAGGGCACTATTAATTGCCCGGGTTGTATTTTGCTCCAAAACGGTAAATCGTCTGAATAGTCATCTGCGTCGTACAAAAACCCACCATACTCTGCGACCAGTCGGCGTGTGTTTGCAGAAGTTCTGCCGGTATACCAGCCCAAGGGTCTTGCTCCACAGATCCGAGTGAGGATCTCCATTGCTTTTTCCAGATGTTCCCGTTCTATATTTTCTGGCACACCGTGATAATTGATCCAGCGATATCCGTGCGAGGCGATTTCATGGCCATCAGTAAGAGCGCGTTCAATAATAGAGGGGGTTCTTTGTGCAGCCATAGCCACTGCGAAAACGGTTAAAGGTAATCTGCGGGATCGGAATAAATCAAGAATCCGCCAGACGCCAGCGCGTGAGCCATACTCATAGATAGACTCCATCGACATGTGTCGTGCATTTTCAAAGGGCTGTGCCCCGATTATTTCAGACAGGAACATCTCGGAAACCAAATCACCATGTAATACACAACTTTCGCCTCCCTCTTCAATGTTCAATACAAATTGAACTGCAATTCTGGCATTATCTGGCCACTTCAGAGCAGGTTGTTTACCGGCATATCCGTGCAAGTCACGGGGGTAATCTGCAATCATCGTTTACCACCGAGAATTGTTACCAGATCAAGTTGTATATTTTCGTTCGCTGACAAGTCAAGACTTGCTTCGATATGTTGAAGATGCTTTCGGACCAATTCGGCGGCTAGATCTGCATCCCGACTGCGTAGTGCATTTACAATATCAAGGTGCTCATGCTCTGGGCAACTATTGGCACCGGGTGTTCCAAACATACCGACAATTAAAGATGTTCTGGCTACAAGTTCACGTACCATGCGTCTTAGAACCGTATTGCCGGTCACAGTCGCCAATTGAACATGAAACTCGCCAGAAAGTTTTATTGATTCACGCCGGTCTCCGCTTTCGCGGGCCTGTTGTTCCAGCTTAATGAGTTGCTCGAATCTGACAAAGTCCTTCTCTCTGGCGATTTCGGCTACGAGTTTCACAATTGATGGCTCTAACGCGAGTCGAGCGCCGAAAACATCTTTTGATTCGTTATTATCCGGGCAGGCAATAAAAGCGCCGCGATTTGAATGTAGTTCAACAATCCCTTGACTGGCAAGCAGCAATAGAGCTCTTCTGACCCTCATTCGCCCTACGCCCATGCTTTCACAAAGCATAGATTCGTTCAACTTGGTGTTAGGTGGCAGTCGTTGATCCAGGACAGCGGTATATATTCTTTCGACTATCTCGTGCTCATCTATTTTGTGAGTATGAGATGGTTTTTCCTCGGCCAGTTGCTTAATGTTAGATGTTCGTTTACTTTTCGCCATTTAGAAAATTCCCTAAATTATTCTTCGATCTGCCCCAGAAATCTGCTGTTTAAATCGATACATACCTACCGAGTCAGTCGTTGATGAATTTACCTCTCAACGATAATACATTTGATTGTCAAATTGTAAATTTATTTATGTTAACACTGTCGTTGACAATATTGTTAACAATCTGTCAGACTATAATCGGATCGCCGGATAATCTCCACATCTTGGTTCAAGATACATTCTTAATATAATAGTTTCTGGGAGGAATCATCTAATGAAGAGAAGATCAATATTGAAAGCAGTGGCACTTGCTACAGCTTGTTCAGTTGCCTTAGGCTCTAATGCTTTTGCTGCCAATACTGTCCTGAAGATTGGCTTTGTTGGCGTAACCAGTGGACCAGCTGCTGCCTGGGGGATATCTAATCAGCGCTCAATGGAAGCGGGTGCTGCAATTATTAATGACAATGGCGGAGTCAAAATCGGCGATACAACCTATGACATTGAAATTGTGTCGTTCGATGATCAAAAAGACCCTAAACGAGCAATTGCCGGCATGGAAAAAATGGCCCAGCAGAATATTCATTATGTCGTTGGTCCAAATGTTGACGATGGTGCAGCTGCAGTCCGACCTGTGGCAGAACAGAACGATATTATGTATTTCCCCTATGCCTTTCCCAAGGCTCTCTACACAAAACCTGCGTCCAATGCAATACTTGGAATGGTTGCGAACTACCAGTCCGGACCCGCAATCTACAAATATCTAAAAGAAGACAAAGGCGTAAAAACAGTGGCATTTATCTCGGCCAATGAATCCGATCCACTCAGCCAGCGTGAAGGTGGTGTTGCGGCTGCCGAGACCCTGGGTCTGGAAGTGGTTTCAAAGAGTGTTACTTATCAGGTAGACACAACTGATTTCTCACCTGTCATCATTCCAATCGTAAAGCTCAACCCGGATTTGCTTGTCCTGTCCGGTGTTGCACCTGCCAATGCACCGCAAATAATCCGATCTGCACGTGAGCTTGGCTACCAGGGGTTGATCTCCACAGAAACCGCGCAGGATGCGCAGGTGCTGCAAGAAGGTGCTGGAGAATTGGCCAATGGATTTATCTCTGTAGGTGGTGCATCAACACCACAGATTCGATCGAAAGCGATGGAAACCTTCATTGCTCGCTACACAGAAATGTTTGGTGAGTACAATGATGAATCCAATACGAAAGTCTACGCGCTTGAATATATTATTGAAACTCTGAAAGCTAATCCAAAAGCGATCAATAGTGTCGCTGAATTCAAGACAACCATGGACACTTTCAGCGCGCCCAACCAATACCTCAAGGGTGATCAGGTATTGAAATATGTTGGCATGACATCATTTGGTCAACAACGGCAGATTGCGGTACCTCTGGTTGTGAACGTTTATATGGATGGCAAATTTGATACCTTGTTTATCGCAGAAGTCGATTAGACAAGTGCTCTTCTAGCAATTTACCACCCGGGTTTTCCTCGGGTGGTTTTTTCCTCACGGGTAGGAATCTCATGGAACAGGTACTAGTTAACGGGCTCTACCTGGGCTCTCAATACGCGTTGATTGCACTTGGTTTGACCCTGATCTTCGCCTTAATGAATGTGCTTAATTTTGCCCACGGGCAATTGTATGTTTTGGGCGGATTCATTACCTATATGGTTTATGGTCAAATAGGCCTCCCGTTTGTCATAGCAGTATTGGCGTCAGGTGCAACATTGGCAATTGTTGGGGCTCTAATAGAGAAGTTTCTATTCCGACCTGTGATAAGAAAGTCTGAGCGAGAAGAAAGTACTATGCTTCTCGCCGCAGGAATCGCCTTTTTCCTTGATGCAATCATTCTCCTGTTGTTTGGAGAAAAACAACGCGGTGTCCCAAAAATCCTTAATGGCGTTATGAATTGGGATTTTCGTATTATCATGCCCTATGATCGGATTTTGATCGGATGCCTGGCGATCTTATCTGTTACCACTTTTATTCTTTTCATGCAATATTCAAAACCCGGTCGAGCGATGCGTGCCTTAGCTCAAGATCGTATAGCAGCTCAACTAATGGGTGTTAACGTAGATCGCTACTCAATGATCGGCTTTGCATTTGGGGCCATGCTTGCAGGTATTGCAGGTGGCCTGCTTGTATCCATTACCGGAATTAACTCCGGCATTGGTGGTCCGATTTCAATCAAAGCATTTATGATGGTAATGATTGGTGGTGCAGGGGTTATATCGGGTGCGATTGCAGGTGGTTTTATCCTTGGTATGTTGGAATCCATTGGTTTGACAGTACTCGTGGCATATGGTGACATCACTTACCTGCTTATATTTGTCTCTTTGATGGTATTCCTCTCTATCAGACCGCAAGGTTTGATGGGTAAGCCCTGGGGATGAATAATATGTCACGTTTATTAAGATTTATAGCGGTCGCTTTATTTCTCTTTATTGTTCTGGTTGCGGTACCCTGGATGATCCAGGCGAGCGGGCGTTGGGATTATTACTATACGCTGACATCTGTAGCTTTGTTGTCTATTGCAAGTGCTGGTGTATGGCTGACTTTTTATATTGGTCGTATCAATATTGGACAAGGAGCCTATGCCTTGGCAGGCGGATATGTCTCAGCAATTCTAATTACACAATATAATGTTTCATTTTGGCTGACTATCCCACTTGCGGGTATATTCTGCGCAGCGCTAAGTGTCTTAATCGGTTTGCCCATCCTGCGTTTGCGTGGTGTTTATTTTGCCATGATCACGCTTGTGTTAACAGAAGTCGCAAAACTCACAGCTCTGGCATTGCCTATTACCAATGGCGCGAAAGGCATTGTATCTATACCTTTGCCTGGAGGCGTCTCCTTATTTGGTATTACAATTATCCCAGATTTTTCAACATTGGATGATGTGAAGCTAGCGTTTTACTATCTGGCCGTGACCTTGATGATTATCAGCTATGCTGGCATGTATCGATTGGTCAATTCACGCATGGGTCATCTATGCAGATCGTTGCAGCAGAATGAAGAATTGGCATCATCAATCGGTGTTAACATTACGACCTTGCGTATCACTGCTTATGCGATTTCGTCATTCCTCGGCGGTATCGGAGGCTCAATATTTATTGCCATCACTCAATCGGTTTATCCCTCTAGTTTTCAGGTAGCAGACTCCATTAATTTCATGCTTAATGTTTTTGTTGGTGGACTAGGCTATGTTTTCGGTCCCATGCTTGGTACGTTGGTGATTTATTTCGGTTGGGATCTTTTATTCCAGACTGGGAAATTTCAATTGTTAATCTATTCTACAATATTGATCATCCTGATGCTGACCTTACCCAACGGGCTGTTAAGCATACGCTTGTCTAAAAAAGATAAGGTGGGCAGATGAGCGCCTTACTCGAAATTAAAAACGTAACTAAGAAATTTGGTGGCCTTACTGCCAACAATAATATTTCTTTCACTGTCAATGAAAAAGATATCCTGTCGGTTATCGGCCCGAATGGCGCAGGTAAGTCCACTTTGTTCAAGATGATATCATCATTTCTACCCACGACTTCAGGTGAAGTGTTACTGGAAGGTGAGCGTCTATCCAACCTTGCACCGCACATCGTTGCTCGAAAAGGTGTGGTTCGAACTTTTCAGGAAACTACAATTTTTAAAAGCATGACCGTGCGAGACAATATTGTTATCGCGCACCATTTAAGATCTCATGCTAATCTATTCGGCTTTTTTTTTAGCTCCTCCAGTGCCCGCGCTGATGAAATTGAATTTGGCCGTTCCGCTGACGAGATCCTGATTTTTTTAGGCTTAGATGAAATTGCTAATGAGTTGGCAAGCAACTTACCCCAGGGACACTTAAGGGCACTTGGTATTGCCATTGGCCTGGCAACCGATCCAAAGGTTTTGTTACTGGATGAACCCTTTGCCGGAATGAACCACGATGAAACGATGCGCACTGTAGATCTTGTCAGTAGTGTTCGTGATCGCGGGGTGACTGTTTTATTGGTTGAGCATGATATGCCAGCAGTGATGAAAATATCCGATCGCATCGTGGTTCTCAATTTTGGCGAAAAAATCGCTGAGGGCACCCCAGAGGAAATTCAGCAGAATGAGCAAGTCATCGAAGCCTACCTTGGCAGCGAAGACGAAACGATCGGATTGTGATAATGAATCAACTGCTCAGTTTTAAAAATGTAGAACTTTACTACGATCATGTATACGCACTCAAAGGTGTCTCTCTTGATGTCAACAGAGGTGAAGCGGTTGCATTAATTGGTGCCAATGGCGCCGGAAAGTCATCTATATTACGAGCTATCACCGGCTTGCAGGGAATTCGTAAAGGTGCGATCCTTTATGAGGGACAACGACTCGATGGTACAAGTCCTGATGAAATCGTCAAGATGGGCATTGCCATGGTGCCGGAAGGTCGGCGGGTTTTCCCATTTATGTCAATCAAGGACAACCTGATGATGGGCGCCTTTACTCGAACAGACAAGAAAGGAATATCCCAGACTCTGGAAATGGTTCTCGGGCGTTTTCCGCGCCTTAAGGAAAGATATTCACAAACTGCCGGCACTTTAAGTGGTGGGGAACAGCAGATGCTTGTTATCGGTCGAGCACTGATGGCAAAGCCTCGTTTGTTGCTGCTTGATGAACCCTCGCTTGGAATTGCGCCAAAACTGGTTCAGGATATCGCCCGTTCGATAGTTGAAATCAACCGCGATGAGAAGGTCTCAGTTCTTTTGGTAGAACAAAATTCACGGATGGCATTGCGCATTTCTCATCGTGCTTATGCATTGGCCACCGGCTCGATCGCACTCAGCGGCTCTTCCAAAGAGCTGCTTGAGGATAATCGCATTAAAGCACTTTATCTAGGTGGAGAGGTCTAGTGGATTCTAGTGGCATGCGTATTCTTGTTATCAACCCTAATACAACGGTATCAATGACAAATAAAATTGCAACGGTGGCTCAAGCGGTTGCAGCGCCCGATGTTGAAATTGTTGCGAGAAATCCAACCACGGGGCCTGCATCGATTCAAGGGCCTGAAGATGGCAGCGCTTCTCTACCCGGTACATTAGCAGAAGTAGTCAAGGGCCGAGATGAAGGGTTTAATGCAATAATACTAGCCTGTTTCGATGATACCGGATTAGCCGAAGCGCGCAGGCTTAGTGGTATTCCAACCATTGGCATAGGCGAAGCGGCGTTCCACGCAGCCATGTTACTGGGAGCAAAATTCTCTGTTATCACAACGCTTTCTGTTTCTGTGCCAGTGATAGAAGAAAACCTCAGAAATTATGGTCTGAATTCAATGTGCCTGAAGGTACGAGCCAGTGATGTACCTGTACTGGATCTCGAAATCCCTGGGAGCGATGCACGGGAGAAGATCTCAGATGAAATATCCAGATCAATAGCCAACGAAAACCCTGGGGCCGTAGTGCTCGGTTGTGCAGGTATGGCCGATCTAACTAATCAATTATCAAAGTTCCATCAAGTGCCGGTGATAGACGGCGTTACTGCGGCTGTAGGTTTTGCTGCCGGGCTAGCGAAGCTCGTGTAGTGTTCTGCTAGACCATCCTATATTGCATCATTGCAAAAGAGGATTGCAAAACAATGTACGGGGTGTACATTATAAGACGCAGCTTAAGATTCAACCCCTGCTAAAAACAACCATGTTTCGACAACCGTATCGGGATTCAGAGAGACACTTGAAATCCCCTGATCCATTAACCAGCGGGCGAGGTCAGGATGATCCGATGGCCCCTGGCCGCATATCCCAATGTATTTGTCTGCTTTGTGACAGGCGTCTATGGCCATTGAAATGAGCTTTTTTACAGAAGGATCACGTTCATCAAATAGATGGGCGATTAAACCGGAATCCCGATCAAGTCCAAGCGTAAGTTGGGTAAGATCGTTAGAACCAATTGAGAATCCGTCGAAGCGCTGCAGAAATTCTTCAGCCAGAAGAGCATTACTGGGGATCTCACACATCATGATAATCTTTAGATCATTTTCTCCACGTACCAGATCGTTTTCTTGCAACAACTCCAGTACTTGATCAGCTTCTTCAAGTGTTCGCACAAATGGCACCATAATCTGCAGATTCGTCAGTCCCATATCATCACGAACTTTTTTAATGGCACGACACTCAAGCTCAAAACATTCGCGGAAAAAAGAGGATACATAACGTGAGGCGCCGCGAAACCCAATCATTGGATTTTCTTCGTCTGGCTCAAACAATTGACCACCGACCATGTTGGCATATTCATTGGATTTAAAATCAGATAGGCGCACAATTACTGGCTGCGGACTAAAAGCGGCAGCAAGTGTGGCAACCCCTTCAATAATTTTTTCAACATAGAACGATTCCGGGTCCTTATAACCTGCCATACGCTGATCTATTTCAGCTTTGATTTTATCGTCCATGGTGTCATAGTTGATGAGTGCCTTGGGGTGGATACCGATTGAGTTGCTAATTATAAATTCCATACGAGCCAATCCTATTCCCGCATTAGGTAATTGCCTGAAACTGAAAGCACGTTCAGGATTGCCGACATTCATGGTAATCTTAAAGGGCAGATCTGGCAGTGTATCCAATCGGGTTTCAGCAATATTAAATTCCAGCGCCTTGTCGTAAACCTTTCCTGTGTCACCTTCAGCACAGGATACCGTAACTTCCATCGCATCTTGTAAAATGTCAGTTGCATCGCCACATCCTACAACAGCTGGCACGCCAAGTTCACGCGCAATAATGGCAGCATGGCACGTTCTACCGCCTCGGTTAGTGACAATGGCGGCAGCCATTTTCATAACCGGCTCCCAGTCAGGGTCTGTCATATCCGTAACCAGAATGTCGCCTTTTTGCACTTTATGGATGTCAGCTATGCTGGGTACGATACGGACATGGCCGGAACCAATTTTTTGACCGATACTGCGTCCACTGACAATGACATTTCCACCATCTTTCTTGATTGAGTATCGACGAATGATGTTACTGTCATTTCGTGATTCCACGGTTTCCGGTCTTGCTTGTAATATATAGAGTTTTCCATCCTTGCCGTCTTTTCCCCATTCAATATCCATGGCCCGACCGTAGTGCGCTTCAATGGTAACCGCCATTTTAGCTAATTGAGTTACGTCATCGTCAGTCAGAGAAAACATCATTTGATCAACCGGATCGACATCAACTGTATTGACAGCCGTACTGTCACCATAAACCATTTTGATCAACTTACTGCCCCGGGTTTTTCGTAAGATTGCGTGTTGTCCGGCTTTTAGTGTTGGTTTATGCACGTAGTATTCGTCTGGATTGACTGATCCCTGTACCACACATTCACCCAGTCCCCAGGATGATGTGATGAAAACGACATCTTCAAATCCCGATTCAGTATCGATGGAAAACATGACGCCGCTGGCACCCAGATCACTGCGTACCATGCGTTGAATGCCAGCCGATAAGGCGACATCAGCATGCTCAAATCCTTGATGTACCCGGTAGGAAATTGCCCGATCATTATAAAGTGAGGCGAAGACTTCATGAATTTTCAATAACACATCTTCTAAGCTTTGAACATTGAGAAAGGTCTCTTGTTGTCCGGCAAAAGAGGCTTCCGGCAGGTCTTCTGCCGTCGCGGAGGATCTCACGGCCACAGACAAAGAGCCTTCCGCTTCAGTCAGCATTTTTTGATAGGCAACAGAAACAGCGTCTTCAAACTCAGAAGGCAGCGGGGTATCCATTATCCATCGACGAATCTTCGCGCCTGTATGCGTCAATGCGCTAATATCTTCAATATCCAGCTGGGTCAGCGCTTCATTGATTTTTACATGCAAATTGTTTTGCTGCAGAAACAGTCTAAATGCATCAGAGGTTGTTGCAAAACCATCAGGAACGCTGATGCCTGCGTTGGCAAGATTCTGTATCATTTCACCAAGTGAGGCGTTTTTTCCGCCAACGATAGCGACATCATCCATGCCGAGTTCTTTAAACCATAAAATACTTTTGTTATTCACACTATCTCCAAAATCCATCTAAAATAAGAGCGGCTCTTCTGACCATCAATAATATTACCCGATGGGTTACCCTGATTGTTCTATGGCCCCGATTTTTGTCTATCGGGAGGTTCTCCACCCAAAATCATCTCGATTACGATGTATTCCAAGCGAAAACTTTACAGATTATTGATTCTAGTATAGATTTCCTTAGCATGTATGCTGACTGCGTTGGCAGGTAATCTAAAGAGCTTATAGGGGCTCGTGGCAAGGTTAAACCTGATTGTCAGTACAATTTACAGAGTAAATGCATATTGGGCCATATTTTAACTCAATATGCAGCCATTATAGCTGAAGCTTGAATCCTATAAACAGGTGTGAGTGTCGCAGGGCATTCATTATGCTAGTTGGTATGAGATAATCCCTTTTAATAGCTTCACTTTACTTACATTGGGTTTAATAATATTAATTCAAATAATTAATTTCGACAGTTTTTTGCAATTATCGCTATGAATGAACGCCAAATATTTATCATTTCTGATCGCACAGGCATTACTGCAGAAGCGCTTGCCGGTAGTTTAATGAGCCAATTTCCTTCAATACGGGTTAGTTCAGAGACCCTCGTATTTATAGACAATCTCGCCAAGGCAGATAAAACAGTCGAGCAGATTAATACAGTATTCGAGGCTACTGGAGTTGAGCCACTGGTTTTCATGACGCTGGTGGATGACGATGTGCGTGACCGGATCACGAGTAGCAAAGCAGTATTTTATGATTTATTTGGAACGTTTATTGAGCCTCTTGAATTAGAACTTGGGGTAAAATCTTCGCACAAAGTAGGCAAATCTCACGGTGTGCGTGATATGAAGCAGTACAGTTCAAGAATCAGTGCGGTACAATTTTCACTGACTACCGATGATGGGATGGAAACAGGCCATTATAACAATGCCGACATTATAATTATTGGAGTTTCAAGATCAGGTAAAACGCCAACTTCACTGTATCTATCATTGCATTATGGTATTTTTGCAGCAAACTATCCGCTGACTGCATTAGAGCTGGAAAGTAAGAAATTGCCTGATGTGCTTATGGAGCATAAGCACAAATTGTTTGGCCTTACCATTGACCCCTTGCGATTACTACAAATTCGTCAGGAAAGATACAAAGGGGATACCTACAGCTCTACTAAAGCCTGTCAACTGGAAGTAGCTCAAGCTGAATCAATCTATCGTTTGGCGCGTGTTCCAAATATTAATACAAGTAAGATGTCGATAGAGGAGATAGGCGCAACGATTATGAATAAAACCGGCGTTCGTCGTACCAATCTGAATTGAAAAGGCTGATTCTAATGACTCACAGACTATGCATGGCTTAGTTAGGTAGGCTCGGTCAGTAATTGATTCCGACAATTTTTTTATTCGATACTAAATTCAATAACAATATAGAATTCATATCCATTTAATCTTTTCCTGATTCCACAAAATATGCGCTTTACTTGACTACGCTAGCGGCTTGAATCGCTTTTGCCTGTAATGGGTTAAGCTTTAACAGATAGGATTCAATCCGGGATTGTTTTGCCGTCAGAATCAAAATTCGATTAATCATATTGTTAGTGAGTGTTTGTAGTTTCTTATTTTTAATCCGGGTATTGTTCTGCTCCAATTGCTGTTGAGAATTTCGACGTATTTCATCGGCTTTCAGCAAGTATTGATTATTCTTTGCAAATGTGTCGGTTAAACCAGAGCGGTAGGCGTCCAGGTAAGTTTCTTCGCCTGATTGAACACAATGTTTGTTGACTACTTTCGCCGCTGCTCCCTGAAGATATCCATGATTTGCAGTGCACTGTGTTACTGTCACTACTTCTGCCGGTACAATTTTGACCTTTATTTCAGTAGGCGGTTTTTTCCCCTGAATACTCGCGCATGCTGAGGATGTCAGCGCAATAAAGATAATTGTGGTCAATTTATAGTATTGATTCTTTTTCATTTTGTGTAATCCCAAAATCAGTTACTTATGATAAGTATTTGGGCATTAAGGCTTCTGTGAAAAATTCACCTCTTTTACAGGAAAAATTACCTACTTTAGGGGGGATAGTGTGAGTCACAATGTCCTACAAATTAAATGATGGATACAATTTGTAGTTGCCGTAAGTAAAATCGTCAAGCACTGTATGTCGATAATGCACATAGAAATCGAAACATTTCACAACATTGCCTGTCTCCTTGAAAGTGAATCTTCAGTAGGTAGTGAGTACAATGAGTTAGTTTGATATGGCTCGCGGCTAACATATTTCATGAATTCAGAAATCCAATCAATTTCACAGCTGATTGGCTAATCCAACAAGAGATACTATAATTAGCACACCACCGAGGATTCGAATGAATTTAGTCGAATCGGAGCGCATTAGCTGCTCATGTACCTTCAAACCCATAAAGTGTCCAATTCCGGCCAAAGGCAGCAGGTATAAACTCATCATCCAGTTCATTTCTACCCCGGTAATTATGAAAGCGGTCATTTTGAATACAACCAGGATAAACCATAGAACAAAAAGGGATTCGCGCAGCTGGTATTTGTCTACATGTTTTACAAAAACCGCAACGATCAGGGGCGCACCCGTGAGCGATGTACCGCTCACATAGCCACCCAGAATTAACAGGAATGTATCGACAAATCGGTTTTTGCTTTGTATAACAAAATTCAGTAGCCACATTAAACCGTAAAATAATGTAATAGAAAAGACCAGCAGTACCAGCCATCGTTTGGGTAGGTTGAGTAAGCCCAGAATGCCAAATATTTTGGGAATGATCATGATGGAAAGGCTTTTCCAGAGGAATTTCCAATTAACATTATGAATCCGGCTACTCAAAGTCAGCGATGTAAAAAAAAGCAAATGGACACCAATTATCGGAAGAAAGTACAAGGGATCGTCATGCACCAGTAAGAGCAGTGGTAAGCCCAGTGCGGCACCGCCAAATCCTATTCCCGTACGGACAAATCCTGTCCAGATAAAAATGACGCCAATGGCGATGTATTGTTCAGTAGAAATATGCTGACTCCCGGGATAACAGGTGATCGGATAGTAAATCGAAGGGTGGATTTAACTTATTACCATCGCCCGTAGCCGATATCGTATTTTTGCTAGTAACTTAATTCGATAATGTTGTTTGGCGAAAAATCTCACTAATCCTGCAATCCAGCCAATAGCACAATCCTCCATCGCCGTTTTCACCAATAAATCCTACATGCCCACCTTTTTCTGTGAGTTCAAAAATAACGCTATCTGAGAGCTGTTTTTCTGTGGGGATTACTTTTTCGGTAAAAAATGGATCATCACGGGCAAATAGTATATGTGAGGGTGCTCTGATATTTATCAGCCAGGGCAGACTGCTTGCTTGTTTATAATAATCATTAACATCCTTGAAGCCGTTTATCGGGGCTGTGACATAATTGTCGAATCGCCAAAAGCTGTTGTACTGTTTTACATCTTCTGGCAGATTCAGTTTAGGGTAAGTATTTTTTTTATCCAGTATAGCTTGCTGCATCTGTCTCACAAGCCAGGATTGATAAAGTCGTGATAATCCTCGGTTCATGCGTTTTGCGCCTTCGGCCAGCAGCAGAGGAGGGGATACCGCAATGCTTTGTTGTAGCAGGCAATTTTCCTGTTCTTCACCCAGGTATTTTAGCAATGCGTTGGCACCCAGAGAGTAGGCTACGGCAAACAGGGGAGTTTTTGGGTAACGTTTACTAATCGTTTTAATCAGATAACGGATATCATCGGTATGGCCGGAGTGATAGCCGCAGGCCATACGGTTTGGCTCTCCACTGCATCCTCGAAAATGCATAAATACGGTTCGAAATCCGTCACACTTAAGACGCTGCAGTACCCTGGCTGCATAGGCACTTTTAATGCTGCCCTGCAGACCATGGAAAACACAAACCAGTGGTCCATCATTTTCAAGATTCCAGGCCAGATCGACATAATCTCCGTCCGGTAGTTCGAGCCGTTCTGCTTCATAAGCAGGGGGAGATGGCGGTTGAAACTTGCTGGCGACAACAGTTTGAAGGTGAGGGTTCCCAAGCCATCGATGTGGCTTAAATTTGCTGTTTATTATCATTGCGGTTAGAGGTTCGTCACTATGAGCACTTTGTATGAAACACTACACCAGATCTTGTTGATGGTGATAGAAATTATGTCGGGTTATAATCGCGATAAAGCAGATTTTACCTTAGGTATGCTACTTAAAGAAGTGACTATGCATAATGAAACTTTCGGAGTAACGCTTTGATGAACAGTGAGAATACCGTTCAGTATATTGTTAAATGGCTAAACGACTATGTTGAAGATGCCGGTTTAAATGGTTTTGTAGTAGGTGTTTCGGGTGGTATAGACTCAGCAGTGACATCAACGTTGTGTGCAAAAACAAGCAAACCTGTCATTGCGCTCAGCATGCCTATCTATCAAAAGGCCGGGCAAGTGTCATTGGCAGATGAGCACCTGACATGGCTGGGCGGTCATTTTACGAATGTGACAACGGATTCAATTGAGTTATCCCCCATTTTTGAGTCGTTTGAGGTGCATCTACCCAATGAATTACAGGATGATCTGGCTATGGCCAATACACGGTCGCGACTGCGTATGATGACGCTTTATACCTATGCGACGCACCATGGAATGTTGGTTGCCGGGACGGGTAATAAAGTGGAAGATTTTGGTGTGGGTTTTTATACGAAATATGGAGATGGCGGTGTGGATATTTCTCCGATTGCGGACTTGATGAAATCAGAAGTTTTTCAACTGGCGAGTTATCTGGGGGTCGTTGAGGGAATTCAAAAAGCCACCCCGACTGACGGACTATGGGAGGATGATCGAAGTGATGAAAGTCAATTAGGGGCGAGCTATGCGCAGCTCGAATGGGCGATGGGTTTTTTGCAAAGTGGCAGTGATCATGCGTCGCTAGACAAGGAGCAACAGCGAGTACTTGCTGTTTATGAGCGTTTTCATCGAGCTAATAAGCATAAAATGCTGCCGATTCCAGTCTGCCAGATCCCTGATGAAATTCGAGGTTAATGGGTCTGGATGGTGTGTCGGGTACAGATTGGTCAGACAACAGTCATCATCTATAATGTGAACAACCTGACACGTAATTATTTTTTAACATTTGCGGATGCTTGTATCCACTGGATCAAGGCACAAGCTTGCTGAGTAGATTTTCACAGGCAGTCTCAATTAGATCGTACATTACGATAAATCCTTGTTGCCCACCGTAGTAAGGATCTGGCACCTCAGCCTGGCGTCCATCAGGGTGCCACTCAAGCAGCAAATGGATTTTTTCATCCGGCGCACCCATTTGCAGCAAATCGGTGCGGTTGTCCTGATCCATGCAGATTAAATAATCAAAATCCACCCAATCATCGCTTTTAATCTGGCGCGCCCGACTAATAAGTGAATATCCGCGCCGGGTGCCTTCTGCTGATGACCGGCTGTCTGCCCGATTCCCTATGTGCCAACCGCCGGTCCCCGCGCTATCGACTACGAATTGATTGGTAAGACCCCGATCTGCTGCTAATTTGAGGAACACGGCTTCGGCAGCCGGACTACGACAGATGTTGCCCATACAGATAAACAGGAGTTTGTCTGGATTGTTTGTCTTTTTCAATGTAGTCACCTTTGGTTTAAGATTATTGTTTTAATTATTGGATTATACAACATAAGGGGCTAAAGATTTCGCGATGAAATAGCTACGCAGTAAGTCAGGGAGCACCTAAAAAATACATCGCTGACACCACTTTTATTATGCCTCTTTTCGCCGCTACAATGGCTGCGGCCTATGTGGTCACTCAAGCTTTAAAAAGGCAGATTCAGATAATTTATACAGCAATTTATTTGTACCTTTCCAACACTTCACCTGATTCTGAACAATTTGCAGAAGAATACTTCTAAAAATCAGTTTAAGAATTTTTTTTTGTGTAAAATTAGCGCTATTTGAAAATCCCTTCTGCGGCACCTCCGGTATCGATTTCAAAAAAGCTTACATTTACTTAATAAAGAATTTCTTCATGCACCTGAGTTTGATATTTCCCTTTCTGAACTGGTTTCGCCTGGTTAACCGATCAACACTGAGAAGTGATCTGTTTGCAGGGCTGACGGGTGCCGTCATCGTCTTACCACAAGGCGTGGCATTTGCGACCATTGCCGGACTGCCGCCGGAATACGGTCTTTATACTGCAATGTAGAAAAACTGAATCTATTAATGAACGTTCTTAAATATGAATAGCATTGAAATAAATCAAGAGCCTGTTGAACTCTATAAATTATTGAAATTTGAAGGTCTTGCGGCCAGTGGTGGTGAGGCAAAGTGCAGAGTGGCAGAAGGTTCTGTGAGGGTTAATAATGAGGTGGAGACCCGAAAACGAAGAAAAATAAAGTCAGGCGATATTATTCAATTTGCTGGCATTGAATATCACATTAAGATTGTTTTAGTCCCAACGTGTGGGCGACAGGATAAATAAAACAGATATTACTTTATGCAGCGTAAATAGAGGAGAGGGTTCCATATTATTGCAACTCCGACGAGGCCACCGCAATAACAGTGCCATTGGTGCTGACTGACTCCAGCCTGACATCAAACCCCCATAATCGACGTAAATGACGCAGTACTTCTTGAGTCGATTCACCGAGCGGTTGCTCATTGTGCATATAATGCCTTAAGGTCAATGACCGATTACCGCGAATATCAGCATTATACACCTGAATATTGGGTTCCCGGTCGCCAAGGTTATAACTGCCGGATAAGTCTTCCCGTATTCGTTGATAGCCGTCATCATTGTGAATGGCTGTCACCTCTAATGTAGGGCTGCCTGCATCATCACTAATGGTAAAAAGCTTTAAATCACGTATTAACTTAGGTGACAGAAATTGCAAAATAAAACTCTCATCCTTGTAGTTTCGCATGGCATCATTTAATGTTTCCAACCAATCAGAACCAGCAATTTGTGGGAACCACTTATGATCTTCAGCGGTTGGATTCTCGCATATACGACGAATATCCTGCATCATTCCATAACCCAGTGTATAGGGATTGATACCACTAAAATTGGGTTTATCAAATGGCTGCTGAAAAATAACACTGGTATGGCTGTGTAGAAATTCCATGATGAAACCATCACTGACAAATTCTTCGCGATGCAGTTGGTGCAATATGTTGTAGTGCCAGAAACAAGCCCAGCCTTCATTCATTACCTGAGTTTGCTTTTGTGGGTAAAAATACTGTGAGATCTTACGTACAATGCGAATAATTTCTCGTTGCCAGTGCTCGAGTAGTGGTGCATTTTTTTCAATAAAATAGAGAATATTTTCTTCTGGTTCTTCAGGGAAATTTTTTTCCTCTTTTGAGAAAAGCGTTTCTTTTTTCGGAATGGTATTCCATAGGTAGTTTAAATGCTTCTGCACATACGCTTCCCGTTCACGTTGTTTCTCTCGTTCTTTTTCAGGTGTAATCGGGGAGGGGTGTTGATATCGGTTTACACCGTAGGTCATTAACGCATGACAGGAGTCGAGAATATCTTCAACAGCCTCGAATCCGTGTTGCTCCTCGCAGCGACTAATATAGTTTTTAGCAAACAGCAGGTAATCCACTATCGCAGAGGCATCTGTCCAGGTACGAAACAGGTAGTTGCCCTTGAAGAATGAATTATGTCCGTAGCAGGCGTGCGCGATCACCAATGCCTGCATCATCATGGTATTCTCTTCCATAAGATAGGCGATACAAGGATCTGAATTGATGACTATCTCATAGGCCAGCCCCATTTGCCCACGTTTATAATGGTGCTGTGTTTGCACAAATTGCTTGCCAAATGACCAGTGGTTGTAGTTGAGTGGCATACCCGATGAGGCATAGGCATCCATCATTTGTTCAGAGGTAATAATTTCGATCTGATTGGGATAAGTGTCCAGCTGAAAATCACCCGCTACCCTGCTGATCTGTTTATCATATTCCTGTATTTTTTCAAATGTCCATTCCGAATCATTTGAAAGTTGACTATTGTCAGCACTCAAAGGTCTACTCCTTTTTCTCGAACAAACGACGGAATACACGATAAATATCGGATGCGGAAACTATTTGCTCCATAGCGAAGTATTCACCTTTCTCGCGCTCTAATTGCGCATATTCCATCCATAGATTTTGCATGGGACCGCGGGAAATCTCTACATAGGCGAAGTATTGTACTAACGGAAGAATCTGCGTTTTTACAATATTTTTAGCAATTTGCGAATCACCCTCCCAATTATCACCATCAGAAGCTTGTGCTACATAGACATTCCAATCGGCATTCGGGTAGCGTTTTTCGATGAGTTCTGCGGTAAGTTTCATGGCGCTTGAGACGATGGTACCGCCGGTTTCTCTGGAATAAAAAAACTCCTGCTCGTCAACCTCTGTCGCCTGTGTGTGATGCCTGACGAAGACTAACTCGATTTGTTTGTAGTTGCGTTTAAGGAACAGGTAAAGCAGCATAAAAAAACGTTTGGCTATATCCTTTATTTCCTGCGTCATCGAACCGGAAACGTCCATAATACAAAACATAACCGCCTTGCTGCTTGGTTTGGGAATTTTGACAAAATTATTGAACTTCAAATCAAATTCATCAAGGAAAGGCATGCGGTTAATGCGGATATTCAGCCGACGAATTCTTTCTTCTATTTCTAAAAATCGAGGGTTGGTTTGTTGCTCACAATCCGATTCTTCCAAAGTCTGTAATTCTTCACGAAGTTCACGAACCTCTCGTCGTTCTTTACCGGACAAAGCGATGCGACGTGCGTGTGCTGCACGCAATGAACGTACGATATTGAGTTTCTCGGGAGAGCCGGCCTTGGTGTAACCACCGCGGCGAAAGGAAAATTCGTTGCTCTCCTTTAACTGCCGTTTGATCATGTTGGGCAGTTCAAGATCAGCAAACATGAAATCAAGGAATTCTTCCTGATCTATTTCAAAGGTGAAATCATCTTCCCCTTCCCCTTGGTTGCTGGCTTTTCCCTTGCCCGAACCACCGCCACCACCCGCAGGCGGCCTTTTGAATCGGTCACCTTCTGCAAACTCTTTATTTCCAGGAAATACGCGTTTTGTTACCCCTCCCTGGCCGTGATGGAAAACGGGTTCAGAGAGATTTTTTTCTGGAATGGTGATTGACTCACCACGTTCCAGATCTGTAATACTACGTTGGCTTATGGCTTCATCAACAGCACGTTTTATGTGTTTTTTATAGCGCTTGAGAAAACGCTGTCTATTGACAGTGCTCTTCTTTTTCGCGTTTTGACGGCGGTCGATAATGTAACTCATAGCTCAATCCTTAACCCACAAATTAAAATCACAACGCTGGTTATTGCGATTTTCTAACCCTGATATACCATTCGGAAAGCAGGCGAACCTGTTTTTCAGTATATCCACGTTCGATCATACGTTTGACGAATTCACTGTGTTTGGTCTGATCTTCGCTGGATGCTTTTGGATTAAATGAAATTACGGGCAGCAGATCCTCAGTGTTGGCGAACATCTTATTTTCTATAACTGTGCGCATTTTTTCGTAGCTGTTCCAGGTCGGGTTTTTCCCTTCATTTTTAGCTCGTGCCCGAAGTACAAAATTTACCACCTCATGGCGGAAGTCTTTGGGATTACTGATTCCGGCTGGTTTCTCAATTTTTTCAAGTTCTTCATTAATGGTTTGACGATCAAATATATCGCCTGTCTCCGGGTCGCGATATTCCTGGTCCTGTATCCAGAAATCGGCATAAGTTACATAGCGGTCAAATATATTTTGTCCATACTCCGAGTAGGATTCAAGGTAAGCGGTTTGAATTTCCTTGCCGATAAATTCAATGTATTTCGGAATAATGTATTCTTTTAAATAACCCAGCAGACGGTCATGCGTATCCGGTGGAAACTGTTGTTGCTCAATTTGTTGCTCCAATACGTACATGAGATGTACCGGGTTGGCGGCAACTTCGGAGGGATCAAAATTAAAGACCTTGGATAAAATTTTGAAGGCAAAACGGGTTGACAGGCCATCCATACCTTCGTCAACCCCAGCCGCATCCTTGTACTCCTGCATGGATTTGGCTTTTGGATCTGTATCCTTTAGGTTTTCTCCATCGTAAATACGCATCTTCGAGAAGATACTGGAATTTTCAGGTGATTTAAGCCGCGATAGAACAACAAACTGCGATAGCATCTTGAGTGTATCCGGTGCTTGTATGGCTTGTTTAAGCGAGCTATTTTCCAGTAATTTTTTATAGATGCAGATTTCATCCGATACCTGTAGGCAGTAAGGCACTTTTACGGTATATACCCTATCTATAAAGGCTTCATTGGTTTTGTTATTTTTGAAGGACTGCCACTCTGACTCATTTGAATGGGCAAGAACTACACCTTCATACGGAATAGCAGCCATGCCTTCTGTGCTGTTGTAATTGCCGTCTTGAGTGGCTGTCAATAGAGGGTGTAGAACCTTTATCGGTGCCTTGAACATTTCGACAAATTCCATGATCCCTTGATTGGCATGACAAAGTGCTCCTGAAAAACTGTAGGCGTCCGGGTCATGTTGGGGAAATTCTTCGAGCATGCGAATATCCACTTTTCCAACCAGACTTGATATGTCTTGATTGTTCTCATCTCCTGGCTCAGTCTTGGCTAGAGCAATTTGATTTAATATAGAGGGATACAGTCGAACGACTTTAAATTGGGTGATATCACCACCGTATTCATGCAGGCGTTTCATTGCCCATGGTGACATAATGGCTTTTACATATCGATTGGGTATACCGTATTCTTCCTCGAGAATCTGACCATCTTCTTCCGGGTTAAACAAACCCAGTGGCGATTCGTAAACGGGTGAGCCTTTAATCGCATAAAAAGGCACATACTCCATAAGCGTTTTAAGTCGCTCGGCGAGTGAGGATTTGCCACCGCCCACAGGTCCCAGTAAGTAGAGGATTTGTTTTTTCTCTTCCAGTCCCTGGGCTGCATGACGAAAATAAGCAACAATCTGCTCAATCGACTCTTCCATGCCGTAAAATTCAGAAAAAGTTGGATAGCGGCGGATTAATTTATTGGAAAATATCCGACTCAGACGTGGATCGCTTGACGTATCGACCACTTCAGGTTCGCCGATAGCTTTCAGCATGCGTTCTGCGGCGTTTGCGTAAGTTGTCGGCTCCTCTTTACATGCTTGCAGGTATTCTTGAAGGCTGATCTCCTCTTGCCGTGTGGATTCGTATCGTTCCTGGTACTTGTCAAAAATACTCATGCTTTCACCGATTTTTGTAATGATTGATAATAGACTTTTCTTATGGGCAAACTCATTATTCAGCTAATATTGGTAAGGCTGATATTACGACCATATAAGCCGCATTTGGTTTAAATTTATAATGGGTTCAGCTTACCCATTGCTTGATATGTGTGGCTGTCTGCTTGATCACACTTTATAAAGATAGTAGCACCCAGGCGTGGTTTATGTTGAAGTAAATCAGGGCCAAAATTACCAGCGGACATAAAATTTACCGTGTACCTGCATAATCGCATAATGTGTACCACTCTAGGCAATAGTTTTATTACAATCGTTTTCTACTGCACTTACAGATTCTCAGCGCCCAAGCATTGAAATCAACCACTATTCGTTTTCCTGCTAAACCATGCTATTGAGTGTTAACAATAGCTTAAACCAGAATCAGGCAAGTTGGCGTATAGTATAAACCTACCCGAAAACCGGCTGCCCGACAGCACTTGATAGACAGTCTATTAGAATGTCAGAACTGACGAGGCCAGCGATTGGCTAAGCACCATACTAGCCCAAAAAGTGGAGCTTATTACAATCTGTAAGTATTTTTCACGCCTATTTGCTGTGGTCTTTATATGTTGAGTCATGATGATCTCCAGGGCCTAAAATGATAGAGAAGCTATTGGAACTACGGCTATGAGTTTGCCGCAGGCGTGTGGAGAATTCGGTAATCGATTTCGCACAATAAAAGTGAATAAATCACACAATCAAGCAACTGTTTTGTGTAATTGTCATAGCGATCTTGCTTTTTTGCAGATTTCAGTCATTACCGATGTTTACAGTAAGTCTGAACAATTATCCGGGGAATCAAAAAGACTGATCTTCTAAAATTCTGGCAATACCGATGCACCATAAATTTTTGCCGATATTAAAATTCTTTATCACAATTTAAAAAAAGCACTAAAAGTTACAAACTGAAACAAATTGAAACTGCCCTGAAAAGATTGTTATTGCATTGCCACATAAGCTATTCCTACTTTCAATCACAAAGGAAATAGCAATGAAAAAAGCAACTAAAGTAATCTTGGGTACTGTGCTAATCGTGTCAGCGCTTGGCACAATTAAGGTGTTTGCGGGTGGCGGTGAAGGTTGTGGCTTTCGTGGGCATGGTGGCGCATTTAGCAAGGGCATGATGTCTGAGCGAATGGCGCAGCATATGAGCAGCGAACTTAACCTGACGCCAGAGCAACAGCATAATCTCGACACCTTGATTTCACAAATTGGTTCTATGCGCAATGAATGGCTGCAAAATCGCACAGCGCATCAGGGCGAGCTACTGTCTTTAATCGAAGATCCCACTCTGGATCAAGACCGAGTGCTGGAGATGGTGACTTTGAAAACCCAAACCGTTAACAGCGAAGCCCCCGAGGTAATAAGTGCTATTGCGAATTTTACTGACAGCCTTAATGCCGAGCAAAAATCACATCTGAAAAAACGCATAGAGCAGGGCATAGGCCATCGCATGAGTCACTTTTAATCTGAACAGCCTATAAATTTACTATAACAAGTAGTGGTCGGGCAGGCTGCTTCTTGTTATTTATCGAGTCCAGTAACATGAATAGTTTAATAAGCAATAAAATATCTGACAAACACGACAGAGGAGCATTAAGTTTTTTGCACCGTTTTTGCAAGTGGCGTATGCACAAACGCTTATCCAGGTGGATGCGGGTGTTTGATTTTACAGAGAAGCAGAAAAGTGAATTAGAAGAAATATTTGAATTATTAAGGGCAGGGCGAACATCGTTGTTTCGACAAAGGTATTCCCTTATCGGTAGTTTTAAGGACCTGTTACACGATCCTGATTCTATTGAAAAACAGTTAATAGAACAGTCCGATCAAGTGCTTGGCGATACCCGTGAACGGCTTGAAGAATTAATCAATAAAGTAGCACAATTTTCGCGAAAATTATCCTCTGATCAACGGTTGGCAATCAATAGAAGTAACTTCTTTCAAAGCGGCTGTCAACGTGGTGTATTCTTTACTCCATGAAAAAAATTCTGTTGATTGATGATGATGAGCAGCTTGCTCCGCCACTGGCGGAGTATTTTTTGCGTTTTGCACTTGAGCTTGAAAGTGTAACTCATCCCCAACAAGGTATCAGGCGCCTGTCTTCTGAACATTTTGATCTGGTCATTTTAGACATAATGCTGCCAGATATGGATGGCTTTGAAGTATGCAAGGCATTGAGAAAAGTCAGTGAGATTCCGATTATTATGCTGACTGCTCGCGGTGAGGTAATGGACAGGATTATCGGCTTGGAGCTGGGTGCAGATGACTACATGCCCAAACCCTTTGAGCCACGAGAACTCGTTGCACGTATTCAGAATATTTTAAAACGTCACATGAAAACAGCGATGCAACAAAAGACGCTTGAGTTTGTGGGTCTGACTATCAATCTGGAAACCGAGCAAGTCAGGACCAACGGTGGTTTGCTTGAGTTAACCAGTAAGGAATATCAACTGCTTACCTTATTTGCCAAAAATCCTGGAAAAGTTTATAGCCGCGATGATATTCTTAATCATCTTCGTGGCATTGAAGCAGAGCTATTCTCACGTGCGGTGGATATTTCGGTGAGTCGCCTGCGGCAGAAATTGCAACCACTGCAGTGCATAAAAACGCATTGGGGCTCTGGATATAGTTTTATTTTGCCATCATGAAAAAAATAATAAGAAAAATTCGACACTCCCTCGCACTTCGCCTGATGTTATTATCGCTATTGACGCTCTTTGTGGTTGCAGTGGTTTTTTTCAGCTCAATAGCGATTGCTTTGCGCGGCCAGTTTCAAGAAAACCTGCTCCCACATGTTATTCAGTACCAGAAATATATTCAACAGGATATAGGTTTTCCCCCCGATCTTGAAAAAGCCGCTCAGCTGGCAAAAAGACTGTCGATTGATTTGTTTATTGAAGGCGAGGATACAGACTGGTCTTCAACCGGCGATCCATTTAACGGCGATTTTGTATCATTTAAAACACACAGTGACTCCTCAATTCTGCATGCCCGTCAGCAAGGACATTTCTATTTACGCAGTAATGAGAATGGTTATACTACAACTTTGGTTGTAAGGCGTTCCGAAAAAATTCTGCCACCTGTCTGGAAAAGTTTGGCCTTACTCGGGCTAATTACCGTGCTTACTCTGAGTTATTTTGCCATCCGGCGATTGTTCAAACCCATTGAAATAATACAATCAAGTGTGAGAAAAATTGGTCTGGGAAGTTTAGACCACCGAATCAGTGGCTTGCGAGAGGATGAATTGGGGGATTTGGCCTCCAGTATTAATGGCATGGCTGCAGAAATTGAAGCCATGTTGAGTGCTAAACGCACATTATTATTGGCTATAAGTCATGAATTGCGCTCACCGATCACCCGTTGCCGGGTTTCACTGGAGTTACTCGAAGATTCTAAGAATAAAAAAAATATTAAACGCGATCTGATTGAAATGGAAACCCTGATTGAGGACTTGCTTGAATCGGAGAGACTTAATCAGCAGCATACAATATTGGACCCTACAGAAGTTGAAATTGCAGTATTGATCGAAGGAACTTTACAATCTTTGTTCAGCGAAGCTGAAATACAAACGGATTTTGCACATCATCCATCGATGATTTTATTGGATACAGTCAGGATTCGCTTACTTATTAAAAATATACTCAATAATGCAGTGCGGTTTAATCAAACGGAAAAAGGCAAAGTTCGGTTATCTACCAGCGAATATAATGGGCAACTTGTCATTGAAGTTACCGATCATGGTCCGGGCATAGAAGCTGAGCATATTCAACATCTGACCGATGCGTTTTATCGAATCGATCCTTCTCGAAGAAGAGAAACCGGCGGTTATGGGCTTGGCTTGTACTTGTGCAAAGCCATTGCACTTGCTCATGGCGGAACACTGGAAATCAATAGTGAATCAGGTAAGGGTACAGTTGTTCGTGTGGCTTTGCCCTATGTGCAGAAAAGTAAATGAATGGTTTTTGTTTATTCTGACAATTATTAATAAATATACGCAAGCCATTTTACATAGCATGCGATAATGGTTTTACAGCCATATCGCTGCTATACATGCAGTATTGATCCCGACCATTTCCCTTTGCCTGGTAAAGTGCGGTATCGGCATCGTTGATGAGTTGTGTCCAATTCAGATAATCATCCCCTCCGCAATAGACAACAGCACCAGCGGAAATGGTTTGGGTTATGTTCTGAGTGCTGTTAAGTTGAACCGGGTGGTTATGGAACCATTGTATTATCCTTCTACACGCCGCTTCCGTTCCTACTTGATCTGTGCCAGGTAGTAAAACGACAAATTCCTCGCCACCATAACGGGATACGATATCGGTGTCGCGCATGCAATCCAGAATTACCTTTGCTGAATGAGTGAGAACGTCATCTCCAAACTTATGACCGTATGTATCGTTTACGTTTTTGAAGTGATCCAGATCAATGAAGATAATACCCAGCGGCCATTTGAATTTTTTTGAATTTTCGAATTCAACTGCAACGGTTTCATCAAAATGCCGTCGATTGTACAAAGAGGTTAATGCATCCTGACGACTGACGTGCTCAAGTTTTTCTGCCTGCTCTTTTAGTTCCTTGGCTTCTTCTTGTAATTTTTCAGTTTCATGGATGATATTCAGATTTCTTATCGTCAGTATTTCCTTTGCCTGATCGCAAATAGAATCCAGTATTAGCGGGTCATCCAGTTTTATATCAAACATCTTTGCCATCATGGCAAAATTTTGGGATACAGACTCAATAATGTCGTTATAGTCTGTCAGTTCCAATTTAATTACCTTTTGTGCTTCGCTGATAGCGTTGTAGATAGTTGTCTCTGTATCTTCAGCTACAAAAATATCAGCTAACATTGATGATACGGCTATGCAACGTGAAGGACTGTCAATTTCTCTTTCAGTGTTTTGAAGATTGGATAGGTGACTGTTGGCGATTGGCTTTATAATTGTTTCTGGAAGGTTCCAGCGTTGTAATAACCAAACGCCAATCTGACTGTGATCCTCGCCGATTTCTTCTATTTCTCTTGCACAGACAAGTGCGTGGTTGCTTTGTGCTTCATTCATGGATTGATACAGATTTGGATGCACCTTGTCTAATGCAATCATACCTATGTCTTGTAGTAGTCCCATCAAAAACAAACTGTCTTTTGAGCCACCATCGGCACGTTGACTCAATTCCTGACTAAACAGAGCCGAAGCCAATGATCGCTTCCAGTACTGGTTGTAATCAAGACCGCTTTGACTGTTAGTGTCACTCGATTGTTTGAGTGAAAAACTTAATGCGATGTTAAGCGTACCTTCAATCCCGAATAATGAGATAGCCTGGCGCAGATTTTCTATATGGCGCTGACGTGAATAGAGTGGAGAATTAGCCATTCGTAATATTTTTACGCTCAGTGCAGGGTCTACGCTTACAGCATCAGCGACATCGGCAAGTGTTGATGAGTGTGAAGAGCTTAGTTCGATTATCAGGCTGGCCACTGCTGGAGGGCTGGGCAGATTTGTGCATCCCCGCAGAAGGTTTAATAAGCTGTCATCCATTGATTGCGTTCCATTATGTGTCCTTTCGGCACTAGCGGCACTTAAATATCTAACTTAACAATACGGGTATCCGCAAATATCTTAAATCGCGTATTTTAGATGAATTGGTTTAGGTCTTTTCTGATGTTGCCGATAAAAACCAGTAACCCCTACTTGACGATTTCAAGCAAAGAACTTCATATCAATAAAAGCGTCGGTGATTTATCGATATTGAAACGGAATTCAAATGTGTCATCTCTAATTAAAGGACTAATACAAAATGTCTGAGTTTTTCATTGGACGACAACCCATTCTTGATCAGAACCTCAATCTTTATGCTTATGAACTATTGTTCCGCGATGGGCATGGCAATCTTTGTCATGAAAGTGTTGATCACGATACGGCTACTTCCCAAGTCATTATCAATGCTTTTACCGAAATAGGATTGGATAAACTGGTGGGTAAGCAACTGGCTTTTGTCAATACGCCCTATAAATTTATTTGTGATCCGAATCTGTTGCCCATGCAACCTGACCGAGTGGTACTTGAAATTCTTGAGAATATGGAAATCGATGAGCATTCACTGGAGGGAATAAAGTTGCTTCACGCTCGTGGTTTCGGTATTGCGCTTGATGATTTTGTTTATCATCCCGACTATGACGATGTTTTTCCTTTTGTCAGTATAGTCAAGCTTGATATCACGCAAATCGATAGAAGCCAGTGGCAGACTCAAATTGACGCATTACGTCAGAAGGGTTGCAAAATATTGGCAGAAAAAGTCGAAACACAGGAAGAATATGATTTCCTCAAAACACTCAATGTCGATTTTTTTCAAGGTTATTTTTTTGCTAAACCTAAAGTGGTTTCTGGAAAGCGTATAGCACCCAATAAACTTATTTTATTGCAACTATTGAAGGAAGTTAACAACCCAAATGCCGACATTGACGTTTTGCAGGATCTAATCAGCAAAGATGTCGGGATAAGCGTAAAAGCACTTAATTATGTAAATTCACCTGCAAGCGGATTGTTGAGAAAAGTAGACTCAATTCGTGAAGCGATTGTGTATCTGGGGCGAGCTACTATCAAAAACTGGGTCACTCTGATTGCTATGTCCAGTGTTGAAGACAAGCCTGATGTGTTAATGACGACAGGTCTTGTACGTGCAAAATTTTGTGAATTGCTGGCTGAAAAAGCAGGGTTTGAAGAAAAAGATGCCTTTTTCACAGTTGGCTTATTTTCTATTTTAGACGCTATATTAGACGTGCCTCTTGAGGATACTCTGGAAGCTATGGCAATTACGCCGGATATGCACGATGCTCTGATCAAGCATAGTGGAAAGAAAGGAAAGGCTCTGCGTTGCGTCACTGATATGGAATTTGGTTTGGTTGATGATAAACCGCTTTTTAAGCTCGATGAGGCTACAGTTTCTGATCTTTATCTCGATGCGATGGAGTGGGCAGATAATGCTACGCAGAATTTGGGATGAAAATGCTAATCCGATGAAAAGGATATATTCAGGAGTTTCATGGGGTATACGTTGTTAAGTGGGAATATAAAATTATTTTCTATTTTCTATTTTCTCTGGAGTTTTCTCTGCAGAAGTTCTCTGGGACATGCATCTTATACAAAAAATAGAAATAGGACATGCATCATATACATACTATAAGAGATTAAAAGATAAAGAAAAGGTAAAGGAACAGGTATGATAAATTCATAAGAGACAAATTTGCCTTTTAGGGCGACGACTTTGTTCAATTAGTGAATGCAGGCAATTTTGTCTCAAAATCTCAGATAACCGTGAGAATTTACCCAAATACTCGAATTACAGGCGTAGTGATTCCTTAACCCCAAATTTTATCTTGATGAAAAGGGGCCTACGCGTTATGGCTTATACCGCTGATTTAAATCGTTTGCGTTTGCTAAACCGCTTGTAGTATCTCGCCTCAAAGTGCTGGCAGTTGTGTAGCCAGTCTTCATCGGCAATCTGTAAACGTTTTATGATACCCGGCAGTTGCTCGGGTATTGAACCTCGCTTGTCAGCACGAATCGCTCGACCCGAGAAATCCAACAGCTCAAGATAGTCTTTAAAGTGAAAGCAAACTCCTGATTTGTCTTCCTGGGTTTCATTGCCCGAGAAAGATGACAAGGGTTTGATTGGAATGGGTGTGTTGCTAAGAAAATACTCGCCATTACCACCATGAGCGATGTATGACTTTATAGCATCAGTGAGATTGAATCGGGGAGAGATGCGCTCTTTGATGCTGGTGTATTCACTGGATTCTGGCGTTGTTGCCAGAGTGGCCCGAACAGGATTCAGATCGACATAAACCATGCAGGTCAATAAGGCTTCCTCGGTAAGTAACGCCTGTGATTTAAACCGAGCTTCCCAAAAGTGTCCGCTACAGTTGTCCTCCTTGTTAGCTTGACGGGCAATGGGTTCATTTAAGCATTTCATAAACCAGCTGAGATCAGACAGGCGCTTTCGCCATAAGCAAACCAAATCATTGACGCTGTCCATTTCTGCTCTTGTTAGTGATTCACCACGCTGCTGACGTTGGATCAAGAGTGGGCCTTTATAGAGGGAAAGCCAGCGGTGGATCACATCGTTGGTACTCCACGCCTGACTTTCTTCTGGTGTGAGTTTTAAAGCGATGTGGAAGTGATTGCTGAGAATGGCGTAGGAACAAATCTCAATAGCAAACAACGATGATAATAAGCGAAGTCGATCTTCAATCCATTGTCGTCGATGTTCAAAGCTCTTTTGGGTCAGCGGGTCTTTACCGCACAAATAGGCGCGTCTGACACAGCGGGAAACAACGTGGTAATAGGGTGTATCGTCAATAGAGATCTGTTGATTTCTAGGTATTGTCATTAGGTTCATCCGTGAACTTGCTGTTGTGTTATTGCGTTGAGTAGTTGTGATGCTAAAGAAAATCGACTAGATTGTCAAAAAATAGTGCCTGTCCTGAAAAAGCTTAAAAATAGTGCCTGTCCTGAAAAAGTTCCTGTCCTGAAAAAGCTTTTGAAAAAGCTTGTATTGATTGGAGACTGACATGACTTTTCAACAAAATATCACTCAACATCCCAGCCAATTTTCAATTATTTCACAACACTCCAAACCTTTGCCGCTCGACAGTGAACGGTATATTCAGCTGGTCGAGCGCAATGGCAAAAAGATGCCGTTTAACCAGATTGAGAATAGTGCCCCGCCAATCCAGACAAAGAAGATAACGGTAACCTGTCTGCAACTGGAATTGGGAGAAAACGCCCAGGTCAGCATTTTTGATCAATTAAATAGTCGCACTGATATCAAAGAGTTATCGATTTGTGCGGACCATCTTGTTATTAGCAGTCCATTGAAATTACCGGGTACTACGATAACGATTTGGGCACGAAAATTATCGTTTGTTGGAAATGGCCATATCGATACATCAGCAAAGTCGATCAATATTCGAAGTGACAAAACACAGGCTATGAATGGGCAGAATGGCGGTAACATCTTATTGTATGTTCGCGACATCGACACACCTGGCAACAGCATTCGTTTTATTGCCAATGGAGCGCCTGGACAGGACGCACTGTTGGGTCAAAAAGGCAAGCCAGGAACAAGTGTGACGCCCTGGAGTGGAAAAATCGACGGTGCTCCGGGTTGGCTTGCCCCTGAAAATCTGAGCTGGGCACGGGAAATCGCCGGTCTGAAGTGGTCGCCGGTTATTGTCCACTGGTGGCAACTGGTTCATGTCCAGGCAAGGAGAGGTAGTATCGAGCACGGGTGGCTTAAAAATTGGTTGGAGCCAAAGACAATTGGTGATAAATGGCCAACGGATGCTGTCGCACCCGCTAAAATTCCTGGCAAGCCGGGCCTTGGTGGCGGCGGAGGTAATATATATTCATGTCACGGCACACGTTTGCGGTCAGTGACTAGTCAAACCGTGGGGAGTCCGGGTAATAAAGCGGTTGATCTGGAAGCGGTCAAGGGAGGTACACCAACAAAGTCTTGCAGATTGCAGGTTGGCTATAGAACGCACGAAATCTTTCCACATGGTGAGGCGGGAGTCAACGGCAACGGAATCATGAACTGGAAAGACCCGAAGTATTTCGTGATTTCGGACAAACGGACTTCAAAGTCATACCCGAAATATCCGGCGCCTGACGCAAATCCTGATCCTACAGACCGTTCCGGCCTCCAAAAAGATTTGCCCACTGGCAATCCAGCCTTTTGGATCAACAGTCTGACCCTTGACGTATTGGCATCTTATGTACGCGACGCTTTTCGGGTTGGTTCGCCCGAAGTTGTAAAACCGCTGCTGGATGAATATTTACCGGCGCTGGAGGCCAGCATAAAATGGACACCGCCTCAGATAAAAGACGCAGCTGACGGCGATCAGGAAACACTGCAACTTAATTTGGTTCTGCGTAATTCTGAACTTTTAGACTTGGTTCAACGGATAAACGGCCCCAATGATTTTTTTGGCAACCCCGCCGGCTGGATTCCGGGTCTGTCTTTTCAGAGTAATTTTTCCGCCTTTCAAAATGAAATCAAGGGTGCTGTTGCACGTCTGTATTTGAGCTATTGGATGGAACACAATCAGGCTTCAAAAGCCGCCCGTATTGAATCTGTCAGGCAGGCCATTGAGGAACTGCAAAGAGAAAGTGTTAAGGCAGAAGAAACCTACAACTCAACGCTTTTCACATTGAAAGAACTCGCCGAAGAAGAGGCAGTGCTGGGTGTTAAGATCAGGCAGTTTGTTAACGACATAGGTTTGCTGGAAAGCGAATTACGTCGAGCCGCAACTGAGCGAAAACAATCCGAACACATGTTCAGAACGGCCGGAAAAATTCTTGGTGGTGTGGCCCAGATCATACCTGTCGGTCAGCCAGCCTTGGGCGCTGTGGGGCAAGGATTGAGCGCCTTTGCCAATTGGGAGGGGAATGATCCATTCGATGCGATCACAAAAATTGGCGCTGCTGTTTGGGACAGCAAATTGGTTGAAGATGTGGTCTTGCCCAAGGCAAAAGAAAGAGCCGGCAAATTGCGGACGTCCCTGGAAACCACTATCGGGTATGAAAGGAATAGCAATAGCAGCAGAGGCGATGTGCCTTTTGACAAGGAGCTTGCCAAGACCCAGTTGAGTGCCAAGGTTAAAACACATATAGCGCGCCAGAGCAAGGCCAAGGATCAGGTAACATCGGCCCTTGGAAATCTGTCCGTCTCGAAGGAAGAGCTGGAAGCTGCGGTTGCTAAAGCGATTGCCGATTGCCCTGAATATCAAGAAAAAGCGGCAACGCTTCAAGTACTCAATGCGCAAAAAGAAATGTACCGGTCAAAGGTGCTAGCCGCGATGCAAACGTTGGATAACGCATCTAATGTTGTTCTTACAAACCACCTGACTCAGATCGAGGTGCGCGCAAGTTTGGCTGACACTGCATCATTGCTCAGTGCTGAGGCACTCAGGTACACCCGTTCAATGGGTGCGAGGGCACTGGACCGGTTACAGCGGTATCAATATTATTTTGCGGCTTCTTATTCCTATCTGCGTCTTGAGTCTCTTACAGACTTTGATGCCAATTCCGAATTCATGTTTACTAAGTTGCGGGACACTCTCAAGACTTCAAAATCCGCTGCGCTGAAGGGTAGCGATTTTGACCGTCTTGCTGTGGTGTTTGAGGACAGTCTTACGTCAGTAGCCGATAAGATATTGACCTACCACAACGATACGAGGCCGATGCACGATAATAACAGTAATGCTGTTCTTAGTAAGATAACCCTGGAATTGACGGATCAGCAGCTGGCAGAGCTAAATGGCAAAGACAGCCGCGTAGTTATTGATCCCATGGCATTAGGTAAATTGCACCTGAGCATGGAAGATATTCGAATTTATGATGTGATTATAAGCCATGCTGATTTGGTGGACCCGCCCAACAAAGCTACGGATGTGCGTGTACGCATCAATCATTCTGGAAGGTCGATACTGAGGTGCAGTGGTGAACAATATATATTCCGCGGGGCGGCCCACCGTTGGGGTGCCGTAGTCACCCACGCCCAAGGTAAAACGGCTATACAGCCCGAGTCCCCTGATCCCGTGGATTTGTCGCTGATTAAGCACTTGCTCAAAGGTAACAGTACCGAAGCGCTATTTCCCCGGCCATCGGCTTGGTCGCAATTGCAGGTTAATCGGCTTTTGCTGGATATGAATTCAGAATACTCTGCTAAATTTTCTGCGTTGACACTGGAACTACATTACACGTCCCGCGATGTGGATACTTCAAAATTCAAAACCTTGTTTGTCAGTACTCTTGGAGACGTCGCTGCGCATATTACGCTGAACCAGTCCGATATTTCGGGACGTAAGGACGGGGTCGGCAATTTCATGAGAACCTATCACCGCAATACCAAACTCACCCTGACTGCGGCTAAATCGTTTGGCCAACATGTGTTTTTGGGTTGGCGCATTCGAGGCCAAGGGGGCAACCTTGATCTCACCACACCTATACCCATCCTTAGTCCTGATACCTCTGGTAATGTAGAGGATCTGGGCCACCTTGTAACGGATACGACCATTGCGATTAACAATGACGAAGACAAGTTGATTTACGCTATTTACGTTCGCCCGTTGGCTGGTGGAGACCAGAAAAAGAAAATGGAGCATGTATTATAAACTCATTTACTACATGTATACTGCGTCTTTCGCCTGATTTTACCTAGTCTGGCACTCAGCAGTGATTTTTCCAACAAGTTGCTAAGCTGTTATCTTTGCGATAATTTTGTTTATCGTTTTTTCAGAGTCACCTACTATTACGCGATATCTTGAGTTGGGGCCTTTAGGGTCAGGGTTTCCATAATCTTGTAATATTTTAGACCAGCTACCTGAATCATTTAGGCCATTATAGTCATATAGCCTAATCACTCCCCCAAGTTCTTGTATGACAAATGCAGGTATTGAAAAATCATGCAGGCTCATATGAGGACCAATAAACGCACAACTTTCTCCTTCTGCTATGCGTAAAATACCCGTGGCATTTGTACCAAACCCTTTATCATTTGTGGTAAGTGTATAACCGGCTTTAAGTAGTTTAGAAGAAAGGGTTGCATAAGGCGCTTTGGTAAACCTATAGTGACAAGAGACACTGCTGTAATTGAACTCAACAGTACTTATTCCAGGAAGTTTGTTTATAGCCCCATCTTTCTTGTGAACCCAGGCACCCTGGCCTTTAATTGCTCCGATTAGCAGTTCATCTTCTGGATAGCATATTACACCTAACGCTATTTTCCCCTTTTTCATCAACCCCAGCATTATACTATAGTCACTTTCTCCTCTGAGATAAAAAGCCGTGCCATCGATCGGGTCCATTATAAGAGAGTGATCACTTACATTATTTAAATTATTTTTTTTAAATCCAGTGTCCTCCTCTACCAACGGGACCAGGTTAGGCCATCTTTCATATATAGGTATAAGGATATAATCTTGTGTAAACTGATCTATATAAGTTAATGCGCCGTGTATTTCAGTCTGGGTTACATTACTCTGAGCGCTTTTCCCCAGGTTTTCTACTTTTCCACACATCATTTTTTGATACACAGAAACTTCAAACAGACGAGGTACTACCAAATCGTAGAAATCCCTGTAGTCAGTTTCTTTCATATTTATAACCTTTGTGTATATGCCTAATGAGGCTATAGGAAAAGCCAACCCCTGTAGGTACGAGCAGGCACTATTTTTCTCTGATTATTTAATATCATTGTCAAAATCGGAACTACGAATAAAGATAAGCTATTAACGGGCTGTTAATTAAAGTCAATTTCGAATCACATTAGATGGTGCATAGTCAGCAGTCGTTAAAGGCGTATGGGCTTCAATATATTCTCTTAGCACATCAGCATCAACAAATCCGGTGTTTACAAAACCCGCTCTATCATCCATCTTGGGATAACCATCTCCACCGGAAGCGAGAAAGCTGTTTAATGCCAATCGATATTGCTTGTGAGGATCGATCACCTGATCGTTAATAATCGCTTTAATGAGTACCTTGTTTTCAATCGTGATGTTAACACCTGAAAATTGTGCATAAGCCCCCGTATCAACAGGCTTCGAGGCCGCCACTGACAAGTATTCAAGTAAATCCGCACCACTGAGTGTCAGCACGCAAACGGTGTTGCCAAAGGGCTGAACGGTTAAAATATCTTTGTAAGTTATATTGCCGGCATCCAGGCTGGCTCGAATACCGCCAGAATTCATGACGGCTACATCTGCATTGACTTTGCTGCGTTGAGTTTCAGCAATCAGGTGACCAAGGTTTGTTGGAATAAATCGAACCTTGCTGCGTTCACCCTCTAAAACACCATCACTTTGACCCACTACGACGCTAAGCCCTTTCTGGCCTTTTTCCTGGAACGGTGCGAGCTTCGCTTTGAGTGCGGCATCTTCAGTAATTTCTTTGCTGGCATAAACACGGATACTTTTCCCGTTTGAATCTTTGATGGTATTGCCGTCGGCGTCCTTCTTTTTCACCTTTAAATTGATCGGTAGCAGTCTGTATTGATCCAGAGTAACGCCACCTTTGCTGAGTGTCAGATCCGCCCGTCCCAGATATTTTCCCCATTCAAAAGCCTGGACAATCCAGGTGCCATTCTGTTGGTCTGGTTTGCAGGGTTTGCCGGCGGAGAAGTTCTGATCGTAATTGCCGCTGTCGTCCATACAGACGGGCTCTTGCGAGTGACCGCCAATGATGATGTCAATTCCAGGTACTGCACGGGCAAGTGCAACATCGCCTGCGGCGTTGACCCCATGCTCCGCGTTTTTATAATGCCCCATATGGGTTAAGGCGATTACCATATCAGCCTCGCTCCTAAGCTGCGGGAGCAGAGACATGGCTTCTTCAATTGGAGATCGAAACTCAATATCATCAAGATATTCAGGGTTGCCAATTCGAATAGTGTCATCAGTGGTTAAACCGATAACGGCGATTTTCAAGCCATCATAAGCAAATAGTTTGTAGGGTTTAAACAGCCTTTTACCGTTTGATTTGCTATAGATATTGGCGGATAAGAACGGAAAATCGACCCACGACTGTTGTTTTTGTAACACCTCCAGTGGGTTGTCGAACTCGTGGTTGCCGATTGCCATGGCATCATAGCCGATGATATTCATGCCCAAAAAATCCGGTTCTGCATCTTGCAGATCTGACTCAGGAACCCCGGTATTGATGTCGCCACCTGATAGCAACAAAACGCGGTTGCCCAGGCTTGTTTGCTGCATACGAATTTGATCGATCAGCGTCTTTCTCGCAGCCATGCCGTACTCGCCGCGTTTGTTTTGCCAAAAACGACCATGATGATCATTGCTGTGCAATAAGACAAGTTTGAGACTTTTTCCATCAGCTAATAGGGGTGCTTTGACAGGAGGGACTTGCGCACACCCTTCGATTGCAAGCACGATGACAAAGAATGTCAGGCGGACGATTCGTGTGATGTTAAACATTGAGTAACCTCCAAAAGAGCACGGGTGACAGGAGGCTGTCCAAAAAACGGATAACCTACTGAGGATCTATCCGATGTACATAAAAGAAGCCTCAAGTAAGGCGATTCAAAATTGCCGTGGAATCGATTATTCCCGTAACAGCCTGTTGGAAAATCCTCTGACGGCACTATGTGGCGTTAAAATCAGGCTCAAAATATGCATTTACTCCATGTAAACTGCGTTTTTTCGCCTGGTTTTGCCTTGCCTGCCACTCATCAGAGACTGCTTTCAACAGGTTGTTAGATGAATCGTGACTTGAGATGCGCAGTAAGAGTAAACCTTTGAAATTATAAAATCCACTGCGATCAATCCTCAAGTTAGCCCCCTCTATCGTGACGGCTTTTAGAGTTGAAATTACACTCAACTGATTCAGGGCAAGATTTCCAGAAGGTAAGGCCACATTCCATCTAACAAGGGGGCTTGCGCCCTGGCCGCCGGATGTATTCCGTCAAGCTGAAAATTGGACCTGTCTTTAAAAACAGGCTCAAGAAAAAAGGGCATTAAACCTGAGCCTGTATTCTGCGCAGCTTTTGCATAGACTTTGTTGAATCGTTCAGCGTATACAGGTCCATAATTACTGGGAATACGCATGCCAAGAATTAAGACTTGTACGTCTCTGCTTTTACAAAGCGCCACCATCGCTTCGAGGTTGGTGCGCATATTTTTCAAGGACAGGCCGCGCAGTCCATCATTACCACCTAATTCGATGATGACAAGATCAGGGTCATGCTGTTCTAATGCATTTGGCAGCCGCTGCAGGCCGCCGCTGGTGGTGTCCCCTGAAATACTGGCATTGATAACAGCATAGTTATGCTGCTTATCGTCTTCAAGTCGTTTACTTAATAAATGTACCCAGCCATCATTTTTGGCGAGACCATAAGCAGCGCTGATACTGTCACCAAGTACCAGAATAGTAATGTTTTGTGCGAGTGTTGATTGGCTGCTTAAGGTTATAATCAACAGCAGGGAAAATTTGATCATCTTTACATTAAACCTGTGCATCTTCGTATCTATAGGATGCAAGAGTTTATTGCATAGAGCAAATATAAATTTACGGCTAAATTCTCAATTAATTTTATCGTCCTGTTGTGTCTAAATATAACGAACGATGCTTTTACTGCTGCTATAGAGTCAAGAGTTTGTCTGCAGAGGGTGCAGGCAGTTGCTGGTTTTTAAATTAAATTTCCACATGGGTATATAAATATTGTGAGTGTCAGTACGGAAGAATCATCAGAAATTGTTCAACATGCTTTTTTACTATCGGCTTCTGGGTTGCAAAAAAGTGTGCATGGCCCTGAAGGGGTCCTCACTATCCTTGATGCGATCAATTTACAGGTGATGCAGGGAGAAGCGCTGGCGATAGTCGGTCCATCGGGTTCTGGTAAATCCACATTATTGGCTTTGTTGGCAGGGTTGGATGATGTCAGCAGCGGTGAGATTGAGCTTTTTGGAGAATCCTTGACGCTGATGGATGAAGATGCACGGGCGCGCCTCAGGGCGGGGCGAGTAGGCTTTGTGTTCCAATCATTTCATTTGTTATCCGGGTTTACTGCACTGGAAAATATCAGTCTGGCTGCTGAATTAGCGGGTATGCGGGATGCTCGTCAGCAAGGCCAGCAGATGATGAGTAAACTTGGGCTGGCAGCCAGATTGCATCATTATCCTGAGCAATTGTCGGGGGGCGAGCAACAGCGAGTGGCATTGGGGCGGGCGTTTGTAGCTAAACCTGAATTATTATTTGCTGATGAGCCAACTGGAAATCTTGATCCGGAAACAGGTAGCTCAATTATTGAGCTTATGTTTTCCATGCGCGAAGAACAGGGTGTGTCTTTAGTGCTTGTTACCCATGATCACGAATTGGCGAGGCGCTGTGATCGTCAATTGGTTTTGCGTGACGGAAGTGTTACACACTCTTGAGTATGATAGGCACATGTTGACATCCCTGATTTTACAATCTATTAAAAAAGATCTTAGATCAAGCAGTGTGAGAATTCTTATTCTTGCCTTGCTAATTGCGGTTGCGGCAGTTACGTCGGTTGGCTTTTTTACAGATAGGGTGAGCCGGGCCATGCAGCAACAGGCCAGTAACTTGTTGGCAGCAGATATGATCGTACTTTCTTCCGCTCAATTGCCAGCAGAAATTGCTGAATTTGCCAGCAATAGCGGGATGAGAACAGCCACAACAGTTACTTTTCCGAGTGTTGTATTAAGTGATGACGACGACTCACATTTGGTTGCGGTAAAGGCTGTTAGTAATAATTACCCTTTATACGGAAATCTACAGATTCAGTCCTTGCTTGCTGGCAGTGAAATGGTAGAGAAATCCCCAGCACCTGAATATAGCAAAGTGTATGTCGACGCTGCCTTGAGTGGCGCCCTGAGCCTAAAACATGAGAGTGTAATTTTACTTGGCCGTTCCGAATTTACTGTAGCTGCAATAATTGAGAGTGAACCTGATCGCGCAGGGGATTTATTTCAACTGGCACCGCGAGTGATGATGAATTTACAAGATCTTGACGCGACTGAATTGCTGATTGAAGGCAGTCGTGCACAATACGCCTTGCTGCTGGCGGGTACATCGGCACAAATCAGCCTATTTCAAGATTGGCTGGATCAGCAGGCATATATGGGGCTGGAAATACGTGACTCCAGCAATGCACGTCCAGAAATAAAACAAGTGCTGGTGCAGATAAAAAAATTCTTCGGACTTGCTGCGATGGTAGCGGTTTTATTGTCAGGCGTTGCAATTGCGCTATCAGTAAGACAATACGCGTATAGCCAGGCGATCGCTGGAGCGATACTGCGTACACTGGGCGTAGCGCGTAAAATTGTGTTGTATTGGATTTTGATACGTCTGTTGATCCTTTCTGTTTTAGCCTTATTACTGGGGCTTGTTTTGGGTTGGTTTGCACAGCAGTTTTTGGTTTCAATCCTAGGTAGCTGGTTTTTGGTGGATTTACCTGCACCAAGTTGGCGTCCTGTGATCAGTGCCGTGGGTGTGATGTCACTGTGTTTGTTGGGTTTTACCAGTTTGCCGTTGCTCAGAGCAGGGCGCGTGCCGGTGGTTAGTGTTTTACGTCAACAATTTGGTGGACTCAGCTTGTCTAACAGAATTGCAGCTATGCTGGCGATAGTGGCCGTGAGTTTGATGATGTATTTGCAGTCAGGGGAGTTGTTGCTGGTTTTTGTTTTGCTTTTTGGTCTTCTGTTTATGTTTCTTGTATTTACAATAGCTGGCAGCTTATTGTATAAGCTAATGCGTTCTTTGGCGCCGAGAACCTGGCCAATGGCGCGATTTATTCTGCGTCGGCGCTCAGATATTACGCTATTACAACTCTCGGTCTTTGGTTTCATCATTATGACCATGCTCTTAATTTCTGTTATACGGCAAGATATAATGCAGGCATGGAAGAGTAGTGTGGCAGATGATGCGCCTGATCGCTTCGTGGTGAACGTGCAACCGTCTCAACTTGCAGGGGTAAGTACTTTCTTGCAGCAGAAGCTGGCATTTAATGGTGAACTGCACCCGATAAGCCGTGGCCGCCTTATTTCGGTTAATGGGCAGGATGCTGAACAGAAATTTACTGGCAATGAACGTGCACAAGGTTACCTGCGTCATGAATTTAATCTGTCTTTTTCAGATTCAAAACCGACCCACAATGATCTTGTTGAAGGTGAATGGTGGTCACCCGAATCAAACGAATCATTACTGTCACTGGAAAAACGTTTTGCAGAACGTTTGTCTCTTGAGGTCGGAGACCTACTTACTTTTCAAGTGGCAGGCCTTGAGCGCAGTGCAAAAGTTACGAATATACGCAGTGTTAAATGGGACTCCTTTGAGGTCAATTTTTTTGTTATTACCTCTCGTCCTGCTTTGCAGAACTTGCCTTTAACTTATATTGCAAGCTTTCGACAAGGTAAATTACCGGCGAACCTCACTGCACAACTGATTCGTGAGAATCCCGGAATTACTATTATTGAAGTTGACAAGATGCTGCAGAGAGTGAGATCGATCATTGAAAAAGCCAGTGTGGCTGTACAAGCCGTTTTTTTGTTTACCCTCGTGGCGGGTATAATTGTTTTGCTGGCGGCCGTGCAGGGCAGTAAATCAGAGCGAATGCGGGAATTAGCTGTTTTACGGGCAATGGGTGCATCCCATCGGCAGGTAAAGCAAAGCATTATACTCGAATTCACCCTAATCGGTGGGATTGCCGGATTTCTTGCGGCGATATTCGCCAATATAATCGCTTGGATTATTGGTAATGTTGTTATGGATATTTCAGTTGAGGTTAACCTGTCTTTATTGATCTATGGGGCGGTAGGAGGTGTTTTGCTTGTCGGCTGTGCAGGTTATTTCGCTTGCCGGAAGGTGTTGAATACCCCGCCTCTACTTGTATTACAGTCGAGTATGGCTTAGTAACGTATGCATTGCCAGAAGGTAAGTATTGTGTTGGAAAGCAAAATACTCAAGATGCGCCGGAATAATTTCGTAATGGATAAAATGGGCACTTTGCCCGGTTGTCGCCGTGTGCTGAGCAAGATGTGGTTGTAATATGAAATCCACACAACATAACTGGCAGGAGCAATTCTCCTCATGGCAAGAAGCATTTGACTTTCTTGGCGAGGGATACCAACACGTAGATACGCAAGCACTTCAACAGGCACTGAAATTCCTTTGGTCTTTACCTGGAGACGGAGCGGATTTTTTACCCAGGACTATCGATGTTGCTGCCAGACTCAAGGGACTGAATGTTGATGCAGAAACTTTGGTGGCTGCTATTCTGGGGTCGTATAACTGCGCTCAGCATATGGATATTCCAGAAGTTACCCAATTATATGGAAGCAAAACAGCCAAACTCGTTGAAAATGTTCGTTGGTTGAATTCGTTGGTTGTTGCAGACACTTCGCAGGATGGTAAAACCCGGTTTGCGGGAGAGCAGACTGAAATTCTGCGGCGCATGGTTCTGTCCATGGTTGAAGATGTAAGGGCCGTTTTGATCCGACTGGCATTTAGAGTCCAGCGAATGCATTTGATTAAGTGGCTGGATGAGGATGAACGCAGACGTATTGCCCGTGAAACACTGGATCTTTTCGCACCGCTGGCAAACCGTTTGGGTGTGGCGCAATTAAAGTGGGAAATGGAGGATTTGGCCTTTCGCACGCTTGAACCTGATGCTTATACAAGAATTGCAAAAGCACTTGAAGAGCGTCGTGAAGATCGGGAAAATTACGTGCAGAATTTCGTCTCCATGCTTGCGCAAAAACTTGCCGATGAAAGTATTCTCACAGCCAGGATTCATGGCAGACCTAAGAATATATACAGTATCTGGATGAAAATGAAACGCAAACGTTTGGAGTTTGTGGATTTATTTGATGTCAGAGCTGTACGGGTTCTTGTTGATACAATACAAGAGTGTTATGCAGTACTTGGTGTTGTGCACAGTAATTGGTCACATATTCCCAGAGAATTCGATGACTATATAGCAAATCCTAAAGAAAATGGCTATCAATCTTTACATACTGCAGTATTAGGGATTGGTGGCAAGGCTGTGGAAGTACAGATACGCACACAGCAAATGAACGAGGATGCTGAGCTGGGTGTTGCGGCGCACTGGAGGTACAAGGAGGGAGGTGTAAAGGATCAACGACTGCAGCGCAATATAAACAGCTTGCGTCAGTTACTGGAAAGCCAGGAAGAGGGTGGGTTGCTCGAATCTGTAGCGTCAGAAGTCTTTGATGACAGGGTCTTTGTATTTACACCCGCAGGTGATGTGATTGATTTGCCTGCAGGTGCGACCTCGTTGGATTTTGCCTATCAGGTACATACAGAAATAGGTCACAGGTGCAGAGGAGCAAAGATCAATGGGCGCATTGTGCCTCTGGTGCAGGTACTTGAAAATGGTGATCAGGTTGAAATTCTCACGTCCAAAAATTCGGTACCACGACGTGATTGGTTGAATAAGGAGTTGGGTTATCTGGCTGCCACACGTTCCCGTGCCAAGGTGAGATCCTGGTTTAATCAGCAAGATCAGGAGCAGCACAAGCTTGATGGTCGATTGATTGTCGAACGTGAAATGAAGCGTATGCGCCTTGCCGATAAACCCCATGAAATTTTATTAAAAAAACTGCGACAGGATAGCTTGTCCAAGTTTTATATAAAAGTTGGACGTAATGAAATTGGATTGGCACAATTAACCAGTGCCATTGGTAGTTTGGAATCTCCTGCAGAGAAAATCCGCTCAAAACAGATAAGTAGACAACAAGTGTCAGCCTCGAGTTCAACAAAAAAGGATATCTGTGTAAGTGGGGTAGGTAGCTTACTGACTCAAATAGCCACCTGCTGTAAGCCGGTGCCCTACGACAGGATCATAGGATTTATTACACGCGGTAAAGGTGTCTCTGTGCATCGTATGGGTTGCCGCAATATTCTGAATTTATCGATAGAGAACCAATCTCGCCTTATTGATGTCGATTGGGGAGAAGAATCTACACAGGGTTATTCGGTTGATATCTGGTTATTTGCCTATGACCGTCAAGGCCTGCTGCGTGATGTTACTGCGGTACTGTCAAATGAGAAGATCAGTGTGATGTCGATACATACGCAATCAGATCCGCAGGAGCAAACTGCTGAAATGAAACTCACCCTTGAGGTTGAAGGCATTGAGCAATTGGTAACGGTTATGGAAAAACTGCGCCAATTATCAAATGTTTTGGAGGTTCAACGTCGTTAGGGTTGTATTAAACATTGCCCACTGTAGTTTTTTTCACAGCATGAAAGGTTTTATACTTTCGAGGCGAAACCTCAGCTGTGAAGCCTTTCATTGATTAAGTCGGTGATTGATCACATCATCTATTACGCCTGGGTTATAAGACAAACTTCGATCACCAAGGTCGTCAATTTTATTTTCCGCTATTTTCTTTAGTGTGGTACGAAGTATTTTTCCTGACCGTGTTTTGGGTAATTTTCTGGCCCATTGCAATTTTGATGGTGTCGCTGTTTCGCCCATTATCTCTCTTACATGCTCGATAAGTTCTTTTTTTAGTGAGTCGTTGGGTTGTGATTTATACATAAGGGTAACAAACGCATATATCTCTTGCTCATCTGACCCCGCCGGGTATCCGATAACAGCAGCCTCTGCTACCTCAGGATGAAGCAATAGCGCGCTTTCAATGTCGCAGGAAGCAATTCGATTACCGGCAGTATTGATGGTATTGTCGGTACGCCCGGTTACCCAATAATAACCGTCTTCATCCCTTCTTGCACAATCGCCAGTGCAGTAGTATCCAGGGAAATTTAAAAAATAGGTTTTAAGAAAACGCTCGTGATCAGAAAACATCGTACGCATTTGGCCTGGCCATGATCGTTTGATCACCAGGCATCCTTCACCTGGACCAATGACCTCATTGCCTTCCTGGTCAATTAGTGCCGGTTCAACGCCAAAAAATGGTAGTGCAACCGAGCCTGGTTTAAGATCGGTAGACCCTGCTAGCGGCGTAAGCATGATTCCTCCTGTTCCCGATTGCCACCAGGTATCGAGTATCGGGCATTTCTCTTTGCCCACGATATGGTAATACCATTCCCAAACATCTGGATTGAGTGTCTCTCCTACAGAACCTAATAATCTGAGGCTATCAAGATTGTGCTGATTAATGCTTTCATTGCCCAAGGCCATCAGGCTGCGAAGCATGGTGGGTGCAGAATAGAACGTATTCACATTATGTTTGTCAATTATGTCCCAAACTCTATCACCGTTCGGATAATTCCAAAATCCTTCATACATGAGTGTTGTGCCACCATTTAACAGCGGGCCGTATAACAGATAGGTATGACCTGTTATCCAGCCAATATTTGCACTGCACCAATAGATATCGCTTTTTCGATGATCAAATACGTATTTATGGGTAATGGCGGCATATAGCAGGTATCCGCCTGTTGTATGTACTGCACCTTCGGGTTTGCCTCGGGTGCCTGATGTGTAAATAATAAATAAGGGGTCCTCTGCATCCATCTCGACAGGTGGGCAGTCCGGACTGACACCGTTGCACATTTCGTGATACCAAACATCACGTGTTCCAACCCATTCAATATCCGCATTGGAATGTTTTACGACGATCATTTTACGCACGACATCGACAGTTTTGCAGGCCTCATCGGCGATGTCTTTCAGATTGATAGGCAGTCCGCCGCGTTTGCATTGATCAGCGGTAATGACGATGGAGCATTCGAAATCAATAATTCTTTGGCGAAGGGCTGCCGATGAAAATCCAGCAAAAACAATCGAATGGACCGCACCAATTCGTGCGCAAGCGAGCATTGCAATAGCGACCTCTGGAATCATCGGTAGATAGATGCATACACGATCCCCTTTTCGTACACCCAGGCCCTTTAGTGCGTTAGCAAAACGAGATACTTCCTCATACAGTTCCTTGTAACTGATATTTCTGCTCTGATCCGGCTCATCTCCCTCCCAGATAATTGCTGTCTGCTCCGGGATTGATTCCAGATGCCGGTCCAGGCAATTATGGGATGCATTCAGCTTTGCGCCCTCAAACCATTTAGTTTCTCCTGCTTGAAAATCACCCGTATGGACTTTGTCCCAGGGCGTAAACCAGTCGAGCAATTCTTTAGCCTGCTCTGACCAGAAAGTCTCTGGTTCCTCTAACGACTGTTTATACATCGCCAGATAGTTTTCATTATCAACCAGCGATACGTCAGCTAATTCTGGTAGTACAGAGTAGGTTTTGACTGTAGACATAGCCACTTCTCCTAAGGCGTACTTGAAGTTCATACACTGAGCGTATTATCCCAGTAGAGAACAGATTTGCTTACAACCTTATCTTGTTTGCGCTTGTGTTCCGTGAGATATGCAGTTTACCGTCTTTGCAGATGGTATCAAGATTTAGATGAAAAGAATTAATTTTTATATACTTTTATAAATATTATATATTTCAATTAATTATTATTATTAATTAATGTAAATTATTATTTTATTACTCGCTCGATATTCCAATGATTCATTGCATTAACCCAGAATTCCTGGTTGCTTTCAGGTCGGTTTTGTGCATCGGGTATTGCTTGATTTAGAAATTTCCAGGCAGCGAATAATTGTTCCAGCGATCGTTCACCTGTTAGCGCTGGCGCAAAAGTCTGTTTGCTTAATTTATCACCGTGTTTGTTTCGTGCCAGAGGAAGATGGCAGTATCTGGGAGGGGTAATGCCGAGTTTTTGCTGCAAGTAGTTTTGTCTTGGCGTGTTGTTAAAAAGATCTTTTCCTCTGACGACTTCGCTGATATTTTGATCGGCATCATCGACGACCACAGCGAGCTGGTAGGCATAGTGCCCATCTCTACGTTTTAAATTGAAATCACCGACACTCTGTAGAACATTTTGTGCCAGTCGGCCTTGTACTCTATCCATCACCTCAAGGTAAGCGGGCTCTTCGATGATGAGGCGAATGGCATGTCCATCGGTTAGTGCAAGATCACGATTTCGGCAAGTGCCCGCGTATACGTAACCTGAATCTGTTTTTCGGGCATTTTTTATAATTTGTCTACGTGTGCAATTACAGGCGTAGACCGCACCTTTGAGCTTTAGTGAATTGAGGTGGTATTCGTAACGATCAGTGTTTTGACTTTGATAGGTTACGGGTCCGTCCCAAGTAAATCCAAATGTGTCGAGTGCCCTGAGAATGGCATCGCTGGCACCTGCCCGTTCTCGCAAAGGATCTAAATCTTCGATTCGAACAAACCAAAGCCCCTTGTTAATGCGGGCTTGTAAGTAACTGCCCATGGCAGCGACTAATGAGCCAAAGTGTAAAGGGCCTGTCGGTGAGGGTGCGAATCGACCAATGTAAGAAAAAATCATGCACCCCGACATCATTTATCTGAAGGCATTTGAATCTGAGCTAAATCAGGTACGCTATATGAAAACTTAAGGTTAGGCTAAGCAGTTTGCCGCTCTCGGATTTCTTCGAGCGTCTTACAGTCGATACACATGGTGGCGGTAGGGCGTGCTTCGAGACGCCTGATGCCAATTTCAATACCGCAGGACTCGCAATAACCGTAATCTTCGTCGTCGATCATCTTCAATCCTTCAGATATTTTCTTGATAAGTTTGCGTTCACGGTCCCGGGTTCGCAGCTCAATACTGAACTCCTCCTCTTGTGTGGCGCGGTCGTTAGGGTCTGGGAAGTTGGTAGCATCATCTTTCATGTGATGAACAGTTCGGTCAACTTCTTCCATTAACTGCTGCTTCCATGCGATGAGGATTGATTTGAAATGTGCCAGTTGATTTGCGTCCATATATTCCTCGCCCTTCTTTTCTTCGTAGGGCTTAAAGGAATTGAACTGAGAGGTATCTGTGCCTTTGGCTTGTTTGGATTTGGTCATTCGAAGGTAACCCTGTTCCGTTATAACAATTAGAGAGCGCGATCTTTTAGCAAATATTCAACCGTTTGGCAAATCATTCTGTCATCCATATTGCCAGATTATGATCAATAAATCAGCTGTCAAGCACAAAACAGATTATTGCTTAGTTATACATAAATATAATTAATTTATAGAAAATAAATAGTTATATGTATTTACTAATGTTAATTATCATTTAAATTTAATTTTTTCCACTCGGCAATACATTTTTCCATCGATAACAGTTGCTGTTACCGTGTCGCCAGTTTTTATTTTTTTCAATGTATTCATAATATTATCTTCCTTGTTTGTAATCACAGCATAGCCTCGCTTGAGCGTGGCGAGCGGACTAACGCCGTTTAAAGCACGCATGTTTGCATCGAGCCGAGCATTTGCAATATCTAATAGTTTACATTGATTGTTTATTAAATTATCTTGATATTGTTTGATTTTTTGACTTAGAAATTCTATTTTTGATAAAGGGGAGAGCGTATTTAGGGATTGCAATAGAAGTTGTAACCCCGATTGCGCCGTCTTGGTGGTGTGATTTATAGCGATTTCAAGTCGTTTTTCCAATTCATCCACGCGCTGTATTTTTTGTGCAAGCTGGCGTTGTGGATGCTGATTGAGCAGGCGGTGGTGCAATTGCTGGGTGGTATTGTATCGAAATTGCAGCTGTTGTTTGATGCAGTCGCAAAGAGACTGCATCAGTCCATTTAGGTTCTGTAATTGCTCGCGGCTATCGGGGGTTGCAATTTCTGCAGCAGCTGAAGGTGTCGGTGCACGAACATCTGCTACCATATCTGCAATGGTAAAATCGATTTCATGGCCTATGCCACTGATGATTGGCAAAGAACATTGGTGAATCGCGTGAGCGACAATTTCTTCATTAAATGGCCATAAGTCTTCGAGTGATCCTCCCCCCCGAACCAGTAATAGAACGTCACATTCTGATCGCTTGTCGGCTGTTCTGATTGTTGCAGCAATTTCATCTGCGGCTTTTATACCCTGTACTGCAGTGGGGTAAACAATGATGGGTGCGAGTGGATAACGCCGTGATAGTACATGCAGTACATCCTGAATAGCGGCGCCTGTTGCTGAGGTGATTACACCTATCTTGTTCGGATACTGAGGCAAGGTTAGTTTCTGGCTTTCAGCGAATAGTCCCTGCGCCTTTAACTTCTCTTTTGTTTCCTCGAACCGGCGTTGCAAAAGTCCTTCGCCTACGGGTTCCATTTGCTCAATGATTAATTGAAAATCACCACGCGCCTCATATAGCCCCAGTGATCCATGGACCACTACCTGTGCGCCGTTTTTTGGTTTGAATTTCAGGTTTCGATTTCGGCCACGAAACATGGCGCAGCGAATCTGAGCGCTGCTGTCTTTTAGTGACAGATACAGATGTCCTGATGCAGGTTGAGACAAGTTGGAAATTTCGCCTTCCAGCCAGACAAATCCAAATTGCTGCTCCAGAATTAATCGTACCTCGCGGTTAAGCTGGCTGACAGTGAAAATGGATTGTTGGTCGGTGGGCAGTGACAGCACAGTTGTGTATATCCTATGGGTGTTGGATCATCTTTAAGTTTAGCGTTAACCCGTGCGATTTAAATTTTAATTTATCACAGGTAAGCAGTTTACTGAAATGTAGTCAATCATTATAATGGAGGGTTAACTTGAACCTGAATTGAAAAACTATTCGGGGATTTTGGAAGAAACAAATTGTTTCGTTTTCCTTTAAAGCTAACAGCGGTATCCGCCATGAAAATAATTGAGGAAGCACTAACGTTTGATGATGTATTACTAACGCCCGCTAAGTCTGACATATTACCAAGAGAATGTAGTTTAAAAACCCGCCTGACTCGACGGCTCACATTGAATATTCCGCTGATTTCGGCAGCGATGGACACAGTGACCGAATCGGCACTGGCGATTGCTATGGCACAGGAAGGTGGCATTGGAATTATTCACAAGAACATGTCAGTAGAGGCACAGGCCGATGAGGTGACTAAGGTTAAGAAATATGAGAGTGGGGTGGTGCTGGAACCTATCACTATTTCACCTGATACCCGTATTCGGGAAGTGCTGGAATTGACACGAAAACATGGGATTTCAGGTCTGCCCGTTGTCAGTGGCACAAATCTGGTAGGTATAGTCACAAAAAGGGATTTGCGTTTTGAAACCCGCATGGAATCCACAGTTTCGTCAATTATGACGCCTAAAGAAAAACTGGTTACTGTGCCCGAAGACGCATCTCGCGAAATGGCCATCAATCAACTTCATAAAAATCGCATCGAGAAAGTATTAGTCGTGAATGACGACTTTGAGTTACGTGGAATGATCACTGTTAAGGACATTCAAAAATCACAAGACTATCCGAACGCAATTAAAGATTCCCTTGAACGCCTGATTATTGGTGCTGCCGTAGGTACAGGTGCGGATACAGATCAACGTGTTGAAGCCTTGGTGAATGCCGGTGTAGATGTGATTGTGGTTGATACCGCTCATGGGCATTCCAGAGGTGTCTTGGAACGCGTTCGGTGGATCAGGCAAAATTATCCCGAACTACAGATCATCGGTGGCAATATTGCAACCGCTGAAGCGGCAATCGATCTCATGGAAGCAGGCGCAGATGGGGTCAAAGTGGGCATAGGACCCGGGTCCATCTGTACTACTCGAATCGTTGCTGGAGTAGGGGTGCCACAAATTACCGCTATTCGCAATGTTGCAGATGCACTGAAGGGTACAGGTGTGCCTATGATCGCTGATGGTGGGATTCGATATTCTGGTGATGTGGCTAAAGCGATCGCAGCCGGGGCAAGCTCTGTAATGGTCGGTGGTTTACTCGCAGGAACCGAAGAGGCGCCCGGTGAAGTCGAGCTTTATCAAGGTCGTACCTATAAATCATATCGTGGAATGGGGTCAATTGGCGCAATGCAAAAAGGTTCCAGTGATCGTTACTTTCAAGACGATGAGGACTCAGAAAAAAAACTGATTCCTGAAGGCATAGAAGGGCGCGTGCCGTATAAGGGTGCAATGACGGCAATAGTTCATCAGCTAATGGGCGGTTTGCGCTCAAGCATGGGATACTGCGGAACACAAGATATTGAAACGATGCAAAACATTTCCAGATTTGTAAGAGTAACTAATGCCGGAATGCGCGAAAGTCATGTTCATGATGTGCAAATTACCAAGGAATCACCCAACTACAGAGTCAGTTAATGATGAGTGATCTACATGATGATCGTATCCTGATCATAGATTTTGGTTCCCAGTTTACACAACTAATTGCCCGCCGGGTACGGGAATCCGGGGTCTATTGTGAAATATGGGCCTGTGATATAGCTGCCGGAAAAATTAAAAATTTTAGTCCCTCAGGTATTATTTTGTCGGGCGGTCCTGAATCAGTTTTGGCAGATAGTATTCTCACTATTGATAGCATTATATTTGATTTGGGTGTGCCAGTGCTGGGAATATGTTATGGCATGCAATTTATGGCAGCGCAGCTTGGCGGACAGGTTATGCAATCGGGGCACAGTGAATTCGGTTATGCAGAAGTTCGTGCTCATGGACACAGCAAGCTATTAAAAAATATTGAGGATCACGTAACCGATGAAGGTTATGGCATGTTGGATGTTTGGATGAGTCATGGTGATCGAGTTGAAAAGCTGCCCACAGGCTTCAAACTGATTGCCAGCACCAAGGATGCGCCCATCTCGGGCATGGCTGACGAAGATCGTCAATTTTATGGTTTGCAGTTTCATCCTGAAGTTACTCATACCAAACAAGGGCAGAGAATTTATCAACGTTTTGTGCTTGATATTTGCGGTTGTCAGGGGTTATGGACGCCGGGCAATATTATTACCGATCAAATAGAGCACGTTAAAGAATTGGTAGGTAGTGATAAGGTCATATTAGGCTTATCGGGTGGTGTGGATTCATCCGTTGTAGCGGCAATGCTCCATCGAGCAATAGGGGACCAGTTAACCTGCGTTTTCGTAGACAATGGTCTGTTACGACTCAATGAAGGCGATCAGGTAATGGCGACCTTTGCAGAAAATATGGGTGTTAAAGTCATTCGGGTCGATGCCGAACAGCGATTTCTTAAGTCACTTGAAGGAGAGGTAGATCCGGAGCGTAAAAGAAAAATAATCGGAAATTTGTTTATTAAGATATTTGAGGAAGAATCCAATAAACTGGATGGTGCCAGATGGTTAGCGCAGGGTACAATTTATCCCGATGTTATTGAGTCAGCCGCTGCAGGCAGTGGTAAAGCACATGTTATCAAATCTCATCATAATGTGGGTGGATTACCAGAGAACATGACACTTAAGCTGATCGAACCTTTAAGAGAATTATTTAAAGATGAGGTACGCAAGATAGGTGTCGAGCTAGGTCTTGCACCGGAGATGGTTTCTCGTCATCCTTTTCCAGGTCCGGGATTGGGTGTTCGTATTCTTGGTGAGGTTAAAAAGCAATACGCCGATTTATTACGGTTGGCAGATGATGTTTTTATCTCCGCACTCTATGAGCACGACTTATACGACAAAACATCACAGGCATTTGCAGTATTTCTACCTGTAAAGTCGGTTGGAGTGACTGGAGATGGGCGTAGATATGACTACGTTATTGCATTACGTGCGGTTGAGACAATTGATTTTATGACCGCGAGATGGGCGCATCTTCCTTACGAATTCTTAGATGAGGTGTCCAGAACGATCATTAATCGCATACCGGGAATCTCACGTGTTACCTATGATATTTCTGGGAAACCTCCTGCTACTATTGAGTGGGAGTGATCTGGTAATGGCTGGCAACATCAAGCATAGGGTTGGATGCATGCACCAAGTAAATTTGCCGGTGGAGGCAACCAAGACATCGCTGACACTACAACATCGTGATATTGAGTGATCTGCGATTGTAGCCTATTGCTTGTAGGCCATTATATATATACAAAAGGGAATTGGCGAGTAGTGTTCGCTTCTAACCTGGTAACTGGTACAGGCTCCACGATTGTACCAAGTGAAGCGCTTTGTTGATGCGGTATTCACTTATAGTAAAACAGGAGATGTAATATGAAAAAGCAATCAATAAAAAGAAGTTATAGAGCCTTAATTGCATTATTGATCTTGATTGGTACCAATGCATGGTCCCAATCGTTGACCAATATTTCTGGTGAAGTGTCTGGGTTGGATGATGAAAAGTTGTCTGCAATATGGGTGCGTGTTTATTCGGGGTTAACTTCATTAGTGAATACAATTACTGATGAAAATGGTGCTTTCAGTTTGCAGATTGAGCCAAATAACGGCCCGATTACCTTGCGATTTGATAGTTTGAGCCCTGATGTAATGGTCTCTTATCACCCAGAAATAATGGACAATATCAGTTCAAATAAAGACTCTATCATTATTAAAGTTATGGCACATAAATCAGCACAGGGATTTGGTAAATATGAGTTGGCTCAAATAATATCCAATTATGATAAAGTGTATGTACTGGACGCTGATTTACTAGGAAAGATAGATCCAACGAATACAATTACACGACCAGCCAATATCAATCGATACATATCGATGATTGGCATGTTAAAACATGTTGATGAACGTTCTGAAAACGAACTAGCCAGAGTTACACAACTCTACGACCAATTTCGGCCGGATTAAACGACACACTAAATTAGTAGAAACGGTGAGTCAAAAGGAAAAGGGGCGGTGGGATTGAAATTTAACCAATGAGAGTTTGGTTTCTAATCTCGATATCAGTCAAGCAAATCAACAAGCACGGGAATTGATAAGCCAAGACGTGCACGGATGTACATGCCAGGGCTTCTATATCCTATGTTTTACTCCTTGGAGGAAAGAGCATGTACAACAGCAGAACACTTGGTGCAATCTCCATTGCACTTTTAATCAGTACACCCATCGTCGCAACGGCAGGGCAGCCTATAAGTTTCTTTGTAACCAGTATTGGTATGGGTAACGGCGCAAATCTTGGCGGATTGGAGGGTGCTGACGCCCATTGCGCTAAATTGGCCAAAGTAACCGGCTCAAAAAAGACGAATTGGAAGGCCTATCTGAGTGCATCCCCCATTTTTGACAGAAGTGTCAGACCACCAAAAATCACCCCTGGAGTCAATGCTCGTGATCGCATTGGAAAAGGGCCCTGGCACAATGTTAAAGGCCAATTGATTGCAAATGATGTTGACGATTTACATTCGAATGCAAGGATCAACAAAGAAACAGGTCTCGACGAAAAAGGGCGCAAGGTCAATGGTCGCGGTGACAAACCCAACAGGCATGACATCCTGACGGGCTCGGATCCACTGGGTCAATACTCAACTGCGGGGGGAGACACGACCTGCGCAAACTGGACAAGCGACTTTGAGGGATCGGCAATCGTGGGCCATCATGACCGTACCGGACTCAACAAATCATGGAATATGATTTCATGGAATTCATCACACGGGTCCAGGGGCTGCGGGCAGGAAGACCTGCCCAAAAGTGGCGGTGATGGCTTACTCTACTGCTTTGCCGCAGATTGATCAGTGCATAAGCTACTAACCTGCATTTCTCACCAGATTGACGAGCCTTCGCGTGCCCTTTGCTTTCACAAGAAATTGCTACGCGATCATCTCATCCATTGGCGAGAAATGCGGGCTAATATGTTGCGAATCGTATGTTTACCCAGGTCCGGGATTGGCTGTTCGAATTCTTGGTGAGGTTAAAAAGCAATACGCCGATTTATTACGGTTGGCAGATGATGATTTTATCTCCGCACTCTAATGAACACGACTTATACGACAAAACATCTAGGCATTTCCGTATTTCTCCCGGTAAGTCGGTTGGGGTCACGGGAGATGGGCACATCTTCCTTACGAATTCTTAGATGAGGGGTCCAGAACAATCATTAATCGCTTATCAGGAATTTCACGTATTACCTAACGATTTCTCTCGAAAACCACCCCGACTATTGAATGGGAATAAAAAAGGCCCCGTGAAACAGGGCCTCTTTTTTAAGCTAACCCGCTAGTAATTTTATTGAGCAGGTGCAGGTGGCGCCATGTTGCCTTGAGGAGGCATCATGTTGCCTTGAGGAGGCATCATTTGCATTTGAGGAGGTGTCATTTGCATTTGCGGTGGCATCATCTGAGGTTGCATCATCTGCGGAGGCATTTGAGGCTGATATTGTGGCGCATAGCCATAAGGTGCCTGTCCTCCTTGTCCCCCTTGTCCTTGCCCACCGTAGCCATTGTAGCCATTGTAGCCATTGTAGCCGTTACCATATCCGTAACCATTTCCAGCCATATTGGAGTTTCCTCTACCGCTGAAACTCATGTTAAAGTCACCGGTGCCGCTGCCATTTCCCCAGCCATTGCCGTTGCCCCAGCCATTGCCGTTGCCCCAGCCATTGCCGTTGCCCCAGCCATTGCCGTTATTCCAGCCATTGCCGTTGCCCCAACCATTATTGCCATTGCTCCATGGACCCCAATTCCAGGGGCCATTGAAATCTGCGCTGGCAGTCATAGGTAATAAAACAGCGCCAGCGATAAGGGCCGCGCCTGCTAATTTTGATAATTTCTTAAACATTGAGTAAATCCTCTAAATAAATCCGAAAAAATAAATTTTGAAAAAAAATAAACGGCGATAATTCGATGTACTAGTACAACTTTAGTATATTAATGTGAACTAATATTTAAATACTACAATTGGGGTAAAAAGGTGTCTTAGGTGTTAACAATTCGCTCTAAGTTACTATTTTTTGGCCCAGATCCGCAAAATCAGTAAATTTTAGTAAAAATTATTATTATTACCTTGACTAGTAGCCAGCACCGCACAGCCGTCGCAAACACATAAGCGAATAGTGTGCCCGAAGTGATAAATAATTCGTTATTGTTCTTAACATTTGGCACACACAGTGTGTTCACTATTAGTTCTGTTGGCTGACAAGGATGAAACACGACACTAGCTGGTGAGTGTCAATAATCCTGCTAAACTATTGCTTTGCTTTGTCGCGTAATACAGTTTCTTGTCAGAAGTGAGAACAAGATACTAAAAAATTCACAATTGAAACAACGTGTCAAAATCATGGCTGTGTTAAAACAGTACAGTATTTCATGTGAAGATGGTGAGGAAGAACAAATGATGCTCGGTAATAGACTGTATTTTACGTTCGTAAGAACATCAAGTCTGGTGGCAGCAACCGGCTTCGCGCTGTTATCGGCAGTGAGCCTGGCAGATATAGTCAGTCGTGCTGAACCTACGATAAACCTGACTAGCGATAATTTTACTGTGCTGGCGGCTGGGCGAACCACTGTCGATATTATCGCAAACGATTCAATCGTTGGTGCCGGATCGTTTGCCATTACAGTGCCGGATAATAGTGACAAAGGTGGGACACTGGAGGTTGTTGGAAACCAGATTCACTACACACCAACTGCAGCATTGGCAAATGGCAGTACAGACTCGTTCTCCTATACCGTAACAGAAGAAGACTGGAGGGGGATCGATAACGGTGATTTTACGGTAATTTCCGCAGACCTCGGTGGTGTGCCAGTGACCTATATTAACCCTGCAACAGGTGGGGAATACGTTATCACAAATACGCCGGGTTTTAATAACTCAACCTGGGATGGGGTGCAATTCTCTGCTGCTTTGGTTGGCGGCAATATTGATGAATCAAGCCTGTATCGACACGGCGTCAGAGCCGATCTTTCCAGTGATCTGGTAGGGTGTAATACGGGCTCAGATCCGAGCATAGATTTTTCAATTGAGTGGAATCTGACAAAAATCGCTGGCAGCGCTGCCGGCTTTGAAGCCTCTGTGACTAATGGTCTCGGCGGGCCTGTGGATGACAATGCGCTCTTATTTGTGGAAGAGCGGAATTGGCCTTCAGATGGCAGCAGTCGCACGTTAACGCTGAATCTTGATGATAAATCACCCGCCGGATTGAGTGATTTGCGTATTGGGCTTTGGGCGCAAGATGCACAGTCACGCGAGCCTGGAGACGATAATGACTGGACCTCAAACAGTGTTCAAATGAGTTACACAATTGACACTCGAAACTGCACACTCAAGGCTGCTACAGCGACCGTAACACTGACTATTGGCGATGCAATTTCTCCAAGCAGTGATGCAGATAATGATGGTGTCGCAGATACTGACGACCTGGACGATGATAACGATGGCATTCCCGATGTTCAGGAGATGGCTGGAGTTAGCGATAAGGATACTGACAGTGATGGCATTGTAGACCGATTGGATCTGGACAGTGATAACGATGGCATATTGGATATTCAGGAATCTGCAGTCCCCGATACACAAACTATTGATACAGATAGTAATGGTCGCATTGATGGGGCGGTTGGCGGCAACGGCTTGGCAGATATCATAGAAACCGCTGCAGATTCCGGAGACCTCACTTTTAAAGTTGCCGACTCAGACGGTGACTCAGTGGCCGATTTTCAAGACCTTGATAGTGATAATGATGGCATTATCGATTTGACTGAGGCAGGGGCCTCAGTAGCGCTCGATAGTGATACGGATGCCAGACTTGATGGCCCGGTAGGTGTTGATGGGGTGGTCGATTCACTGCAAACATCAGTAGATAATGGCGGGTATGATTTTGATACCGATGGTAATGTCGATATTGCACCCGATACAGACAACGATGGAAACGCTGATTTTCGTGATCTTGATAGCGATCAAGACGGCATCAGTGATTTGATTGAGGCGGGTGGGACTGATGCTGTTCCAGCTGCAGGAGGTGATGGGGTGGTCGATGATTTTGTCGATAAAAATGCTGATGGTCTCGATGATAGTGTTGCCGCTGTTCCACTGCAAACACCGGATACAGATGGAGACGGTACGCCAAATTTTCAGGATACCGACAGCGACAATGATGGTTTGTCAGATGCCGAGGAAGGCATTGCAGATTTAGACAACAACAATGTGCCTGATTATCTGCAATCCAGTGTGGAAATAGAAACGGGATTGAGTGGTGGTGGTTGCACCCCAGGCAATACTCAGCGATTTGATCCTGTTCTATTAATTATATTCGGGCTATCTTCTTTGCTATTGTTCAGAAGAAGGTGCAGATTTGTTGCAAGAGAAAATGTAATGAGCACACTCACTGCAAAGCGGAAATAAACGTTCGGGAATTAAGATGAAAATTAAGGCACAGGTTATTTGCTGTTTTTTGTTGTTCGGGTTGATGTCGCCTGTTTTTGCAGGTGAATTTGATAAACGATATTATCTGGGACTGGGTCTTGGACTGTCCAACCTCGAACCTAAAACCAAGGATACGGGGTTTAAGGTTGACGATAAGCAGGATACTGCTGGTAAGATTTATCTGGGCATGGATATCACTAAACGCCTGGGTGCTGAATTATATTTTGCAGACCTTGGCGCGGCCGCTTTAAAGAGTTCAACATCTAATACGAAAGGCGATATTGATTATAAGATCTTTGGTCTTTCTGCCCTCTATCATTTTTATAATAATCATGGAAATGAAGGATTGATGAACCGTTCTGGATGGGACTGGTTTGCCAAAGCCGGCATTGGGTCTCTTGACAATACGAGTGATCTCCCGTTTAAGAAAAACAAGGGAACTCATCTTATGCTTGCTTTGGGAACCGAGTATGAATGGCGCAATGGGTTTGCAGTGCGTGTGGAAGCAGAAACTTTTGATGAGGATATTCAACTTATCACACTGGGTGTATTGCAACGTTTTGGTAAAACACGCGGTTCTAGTAAAAAAACTGTTGATTCTGAGTCAGCTAAAACGGTGGCGGAAGTGTCCACTGAAGCAGAGCCTGTTATCGAGGTGGTACCAGCCCCGGTGATCATAGAATCTGCAGCTTCATACGATGGTGATAATGATGGCGTCACTGACAAGATGGATAAATGTCTTGAAACAGAACCCGGTACTGAAGTTAATAATGAAGGCTGTGATGCATTTAATAGCGTGCTTGAAGGTGTCCAGTTTAAAACTGCATCGGCTGAATTGACCACCCAATCGCGCACTGTACTTGACCAGCTGGCCCTTCAACTGGTAACAAATCCTGAAGTTCGAGTTGCAGTAATGGCGCATACAGATAATTCCGGACCAGCTGCGGCAAATCTCGAATTATCCAAACAACGGGCAATTGCCGTTGTTCGTTATTTGATAAGTAAAGGCGTGAAGGGAAAGCGTATGCAGCCTGAAGCCTATGGGGAAAGTCGTCCAAGGAAATCAAATGATACGGTGAAGGGGCGGGATAGTAATCGCCGGGTAGGATTCAGACGGCTGAATTGAATTAGACGTTTTTATTAAAATACAACTTGCGTTCATCAGGATGAAAAGCACACTAGCCACTCAGTGGCTTTACATCGTGGTGGCCGTTTTTGCCCAATTGTTGAATCAGGTTCTATAGTTTGTAGCAGCTATCACTTTGTATCGGGTGAATGCAACTTGCTCCCGGATAGGGCTTGATGGCACAATCGCGTATGAAAAATAAAACCAACCTCTACCTGATCCCGCTTATTCTCCTCATTGCAGCCTGTTCCAACTTACAGAAACCTGCTCCCCGTCATAATCAACCTATACCCGATTACATAAGTCAGGAGGGTAATATCCAGCATGAAGTACAAGATGAACGGGTTGCACAGCTTTGGAGAATGACTGAGACCGAATATGCCAATGGGCAGATGGAAAATGCCTTAAAACATCTCAACAGTGCATTGCTGTTATCGCCCAAGGATGCGGTCTTGTGGAGTCGTGGTGCGGAATTGTATCTAACGGTTCAAGAAAACATCCTGGCTGAAAATTATGCAGGCAAGTCAAATTTTTATGCAACAATTGACAGTCGATCGTTAAAATACCGAAACTGGTTAATCATTAAACATGCTCGGGAAATGCGTGGTGATCTACTGGGTACCCGTAACGCACAACAAAAAGTTCTGAAGTACCAGCATAAGGCACCAATTCAGAAACGATCAAATGTCACGCCCTCTGAATGAACCAAGGATCGTTCTGATCAGACTGAATAATTTGGTAAATTTTCTTGTTTGACTCACACTCATCAATTGCAGATATATTGGGCTATGATGGCCCTTTCGCACAATATCTACAGGGCTTTGCCCCTCGCCTCGAACAGCAACGCCTGGGTGAGGCGATTTTCGAATGTATTGAGAAGGAATCGATATTGCTGGGCGAAGCGGGAACAGGAATTGGAAAAACTTTCGCCTATCTGGTGCCCGCAATTCTATCGGGGCGAAAAATTATTGTTTCAACCGGCACGAAGCACCTTCAAGATCAATTGTTTAAAAATGATTTGCCTCTGGTCCGACGCGCAATTGCACCGACCCTTCAGGGTCGGCTATTAAAAGGACGAGGCAATTACCTTTGCCTGCATCGCCTGGAACGGGCTATGAGTAATTCTGCTTTACGTCGGCCTGACTTGCAAAGGCATCTACATATAATACAATCATGGGCAAGACAAACTGAGGTTGGCGATATTGCTGAGGTGCTGAATGTACCTGAAGATTCTTTGGTATGGTCCTACATAACCTCTAATGATGATTTTTGTTCCAAGCATGAATTTGAAGATCTTGCTGGATGCTTCGTTAGCAAAGCCCGTAAAGAAGCACAGGAAGCGGATATAGTTGTCGTCAATCACCACTTGCTTTGTGCCGATCTGGCGCTGAAAGAACAAGGATTTGGAGAGCTATTACCAGCGGCTCAAGTTATTGTTATTGATGAGGCGCATCAATTGACAGAGGTGGCAACAAGTTTTTTTGGTCAGAAGATCAGTAGTCGTCAAATGTTTGACTTGGCGCGGGATACGGTTGGCGAGCAGCTACATGAAGCTCCGGACATGAAAGAGTTGCGAGAGCTGGCGGATCAATTCGAAGTAGCGGTGCGCAATTTTCGATTGGCATTCGGTGTAGATCCCTGTAAACAAGCCTGGGTTGAAGTGAGCCATGAAACGGCTGTTATCACACAAATGGATGCGTTGGAAGCTGCATTGCAGGCGCTACAGGGTACATTGGGTGCGGTGGCAGAACGCGGTAAAGGCTTGCAGAGTTGTCATCGCCGCTGTGGCTTATTAATAAGTGCTTTTCAACAATTTAGAACAGCGGCGCAACAGAGTCGTTTTATCCATTGGTTTGAGACATTTCGTACTGGATTTATGCTCAATATGACACCTTTGGATGTTGCTGAGCCGTTCCAAAATGCGATGACGGCGATCCCCGCTGCTTGGATTTTCACATCCGCCACCCTTGCTGTAGGTGGGGATTTCAGCCATTTCAAAGCAGGGCTGGGCATAAAATCGAGCGAGGAAATTCTACTCGATAGTCCGTTTAACTACCGTGATAACGCGATGTTGTATTTGCCCACTGGATTACCTGATCCATCCTCATCCAATTACACTGATTCAGTTATGGAAAAGATGCTTCCTGTGTTACGCGCCAGCCGTGGTCGTGCATTTGTGCTGTTTACAAGCTACCGGGCGATGAATGCAGCACAACGGTTTCTTGAGCAATTCGATGAATTCGCTTTGCTGGTGCAGCAACAAATGCCTAAGCGAGAGTTAGTAGAGGCATTTCAATCTGTTGACAATGCGGTTCTGTTGGGTACGACCAGTTTCTGGGAAGGTGTTGATGTCAGAGGCGCAGCATTGTCTTGCGTTATTATTGAAAAACTACCCTTTGCATCCCCCGCTGACCCGGTGATGCGGGCACGCATCCAGTATACAAAAGAACAGGGGGATAATCCGTTTTTTGAATATCAATTGCCGCAGGCGGCTATTGCTTTAAAACAAGGGACCGGCCGCTTGATTAGAGATGTCGGCGATACAGGCGTGCTTGTATTGTGTGACCCAAGGATCCAATCACGACCGTATGGGCAGATGTTTATTAACACCTTGCCGCCTATGCCCATCACGCGAGAAATTGAAGAAGTACAATGCTTTTTTGAAGAACGTATGGAAATGGCAGAAGAACTCAATAAGTCGGCGAATCCCTAATGAAACTACTTGCCCTGGAAACAGCAACCGAGGCATGCTCAGTGGCGCTGTGGGTGGATGGGGAGATTTTCAGTCAAGACGAATGGACTCCACAACAACATACAAAGCATCTTTTTCCAATGCTGGAAAGCTTGATACAGAAAGCAAAAATAAAAAAAAATGAGATTGATTGCGTAGCCTATGGTCATGGTCCGGGCAGTTTTACTGGGGTGAGAATAGCGGCTTCAATGGCTCAGGGCATTGCGCTTGGCTGTCAAATCCCTGTTGTGGGAATTTCTACATTACAGGCTATTGCACATCGAGTATGGCGAGAGACAGGGCAAAATAAAATTTTAGTCGCAATTGATGCGCGCATGCAGGAAGTCTACTGGGGGTGTTATAAAGTAACATCCTCTGGCAAACCCAATTGTGTTGTGGAAGACCGTGTTTCAACCCCCGATACAGTGACAGTACCGGATGGAAGCGATTGGGTTGGGGCCGGAAATGGATGGCGGGTTTATGCAAACTCTTTATCGGAACGTTGTGAAGGTATTTATCAGCCATCTGTTGTGCCAGATTACCCGAGTGCACAAGATATCTTACTTTTAGCCAAAGATGAATATCTTTGCGGACATGCGGTCAGTCCCGAATTCGCTATGCCAGTTTATCTTCGGGATAAAGTTGCATTGACGGAGAAAGAACGTAACATTCGTTAGTTCGTGCTGTTAATCCCATTAAAAGCAGTTTCTAATGTTGTATTCGTCCTTCTGGATTTACTTAAATAATTCACATTTTAATTATCGAGTTTTTAGATGAGCCTTTCCCAACCTGCGGAACGAGAATTGCTGCACACACGCAAAATTACCTGTGTTGGCTATAAACGGTCAGATGGACTGTATGATATTGAAGGGCATCTGATTGATAATAAAACATATGATTTTGACAATAAGGACAGGGGAGGGAAGATTCGCGCTGGTGAAGCATTACACGCTATGCATGTTCGCATTACCTTGGATCTGGAATTGGTGATTCAACAGGCGGAAGCCGTAACCGAATGGGGACCGTTTAATCACTGCAAGCAAGGTGCAGCCAGTTTTAAACAACTGAAAGGGTTGAGAATTGGGCCAGATTGGCGCCTACGAGTAAATCAACTATTGAGTGGCGTCTCAGGTTGTACTCACATTACTGAACTGCTTAGACAGATAGCGACCACTGCCTTGCAGACCATGGGGGCGGAATTAAGTAAAAAAAATCCAGGCAAAGATGATGCACAACCACACTTACTCAATAGCTGTTATGCGCTGGCTGAGAACAGTCCGGTGGTTAAACGGGAGTGGCCCAAGTGGTATCGGGATGAAACGTAGTGAGTGGATTTAATAACTAAAAGCCAGGGGCCGTTCTCAATTAATTTTATCCGCCCCTAAGAATAGCGCCATATCTTCCAGTACCATAGATGACCAGTTTTCTCTCTAAGCCAAATTAGCCAGGAGGGCATGGTTGCGCCTACGCCTGCCCGGGAGATGCTATCGTGAGTTTCAACCAGGATGTTTAATCGGTTTCATGAGCGTAGCTGGCATCAATTAAAGAGTACATGTTTGCCATTATCAAGGTCTTTATGAAAGCCGTAAACTGGTGGTTAGGTGTTTGAATGCCATGAAGACCACCCATCCAGGTAAAAAATCCCAATGTGCTTACAGAAAGAAACAAGAAGGGAAACCAACCGGCAGCTGTATTTGTCCAACCCGCTAAAAACGCAAGTAGTAAAATACCCAACGAAAACAGCAATCCCAGTAATGCACTCACAATTGTTGAATGCACAACATCACGTTTCATAAATGAAGTGACAGGATTCAGGTGTTGATGTTGCTCAATGTGAGAATAATTTTTAGAGAGTAAATGGGTTTGTGAAGCAGCTATTCCAGCCTTTTCAATTGCTTGCTCAAATGCTTCCAATTCATCAAGGCTATCGCCAACGAAAAAATGTCTTGCTCTATCCGTGGGGAACTCCTCTGGTTTGCTGACTGGAGAGCGTTACATTACCTGTTTTTTTCGACTATTGTGGATATTATTAGTTCATACAAATTAACTATATACTTCGGGTTGCAGATTCTGATACTTTCTTCGTACGTAATCTAATTTCGATTCGTATCCAGCTTTTATAGCATTATGAAGTTAAAATTCATAAGTGCATAAAAATACTAAAAATAGAGGCAGAGATCACATCCATGTTTCCGTTAGCTATATTGAAACAGATTCAATCTGTACTTCGTATTATCCCATTTTTCTTTCTTTTTATCGTGCTGACAAATTGTGGCGGTGGTGGTGGTTCAAGCAAGGATACAGGTGATAGCGGTGACGGAGGCACAGGTGATGGTGGTGATGGTGGTGACAATTCAGGAGGTGGCGGCAATACCGGACAAGATCCCTTATTCGCTGACCAATGGCATCTTAAAAATACAGGTCAAAAAGGCGGGACAGTCGGCGAAGATATTAACGTAGAAAAAGTTTGGGGGAGTTATACAGGTTCTGGAGTCCGGGTGGCTGTAATCGATTCAGATTTACAGATCACTCACGAGGATTTACAAAGTAATATGGAAGCCGGACAGAGTCACAATTATCTGGATGGTTCTTCAGACCCTACCGGGCCTACTGACGGTTTGTCTGGATTGGGACACGGCACCTCGGTTGCAGGTATCATTGGTGCTGTGGGTTTTAATGAGATTGGTGTTCGTGGGGTTGCGCCTAACGTGAGTCTGGTGGGCTATAACCTAATCGCAACAGGTGGCTCTCTGGCTGCTAATGAAGCGGACGCCATGGTTAGGGGTAAACCTGTAACAGATGTTTATAGTAATAGCTGGGGAGCGGCAGATTCTACCGGATTACTCCAGCCATCGAGTAATAACTGGCAGACAGCAATAAACGATGGCTTGGTTAATGGGCGAAACGCCCTGGGCGCGATTTACACATGGGCAGCAGGTAATGGCGGATCGCCGCGGTTCAATTTATCTGAGAATCAGGCAGTTGATAATTCGAACTACGATGGACGTGCTAATTACTTCGGTGTAATGGCGGTAGTGGCGGTAAATGACAAAGGTACACGGTCATCCTATTCAGAACGTGGTGCAAACGTATTGATTAGTGCGCCAGGTGGTGAGTTTTGTGACACCCACACAATCACCACCGTGGACCGTACAGGCAGTGATGGATTTAACACAGGCACTGATGCCGCCGATTATGCGGATGGCAATTATACCCAATGCTTCAATGGTACGTCTTCAGCAACGCCGGTAGTATCAGGTGTAATCGCGTTGATGCTGCAAGCCAATCCTAATTTAACCTGGCGGGATGTACGTATTATTCTGGCGCGTACTGCACGCAAGAATGACCCTTCGGATGTGGATTGGTTGCTTAACAGTGCGAATCTGCCGATTAATCATCAATACGGTTTTGGAGTGATTGATGCAGAGGCTGCGGTTAATGCGGCATCCGGGTGGACAAACGTCAGCCAGCAATTTGTGGGTTCGGTATCGAGTGAACCTAATATTGCCATAATCGATGGTCCGGGCGACTCACAATTCGGCCAACCGATAACCGATACGATTAACATTTCGACATCAGAATCGATAAAAACCATTGAATTTATTGCAATTGATGTGACCAGTGACCACACTTTTATAGGTGATCTGGAAATATCCCTGACAAGCCCTGGCGGTACAGTCAGTCGATTGACTGATCAGCACCTGTGCTTTAATTTGGATAGTCCACCGCAACAAATTAATTGTGAAGCCAGTTTAAGCAGCGGATTTCGCTTTGGCAGTGTACGCCATCTTGATGAGAGTGTTCTGGGAGAATGGAAGCTTTCTATCCGTGATGGGTTTAATCAGGATACAGGTACATTGCAATCGTGGCGGCTGACGTTTTACGGTAGATAGCCTACACTCAACAAAGAATATCTGAGGATACTAATGAAGACAACTGCTACAACTTTAACTTTAATACTTACACTCATCGTCTTAATCGGGTGTTCTCATGAACGATCTAACGGCACGGGTAGCATGATTGAGAAAAAAGTGACAACATCAAAAAAGACGCAAGAAGTAGAAGAGTTTGTGTGGTATGACGGATCAACACAAAGAAAAATACGTACTCAACCGAATTTGCTTGTGGAGTTTAAGGAACCCGGTGATAAGCAAAGTCAGGTGAAAGATCTATACCCTGAAGCGGTGGATGTTTCACCTGAAAGTACGGGTGTTAAAATTTGGCAACTTGATGCATCGACTGTGGCAGATGCAACGACCCGCATCAAAAATGATGCACCTGGCAGTATGGTTTCACCGTTATTCCAGGCATCCGGACAACGGCGCGCCCTTCCTGGCAATATCGTTGTTCACTTTAATCCCAATTGGAATGAGGCTCAGATTAAAGAGTGGATCACTAAGCAGGGTCTTGAGATAGATAGCAAAGCATCATTCGGGACCAATATCTATGTAATCAGTTCAGAACCCGGACTCGAATCACTGCAAGTTGCAAACAGGCTCTATGAGACCGGGGAAGTGGCCGCTGCGTCACCAAATTGGTGGGTTGAAGTCAAGCATCGTTGATTGAGTTGGGCTGAACCCCTATTGAACTCATGGCGTTTTCAGGCAAATATCAATATTTTTTAAGATTGGATAAAAATCTGCTGATATTGCTCAAGGCTAAATCCGACCAGTGCTGATTCTGCGTTAACAAGCACTGGGCGTTTTATCATTGCTGGTTGCGCTAACATAAGTGTTAGCGCTTTATTACGATCAACAGAACTTTTTGTATTGTCATCCAGCTTGCGCCAGGTAGTTCCACGTTTATTGAGCAATGTTTGCCAACCGACCTTTTTCTCTAATAATTCCAGTAACGGTTTTTCCAGTCCATTTTTACGGTAATCGTGGAACTGATAACTAATATTGTTTTCATCCAGCCAGCGCATCGCTTTTTTCATCGTATCGCAATTTTTGATCCCGTAAATAATGGTCATATTGTTTCCGTTGCTTAATCTACAATACGCAGTAGTTCGTTGATGCCGACTTTACTGCGGGTTTTTTCGTCAACCCGTTTCACAATAACTGCGCAGTACAAGCTGTATTTGCCATCTTCAGAGGGTAAATTACCTGAGACAACCACAGATCCTGCAGGCACACGTCCATAACTGACTTCATCTTTTTCACGATCATAAATACGCGTGCTTTGACCGATGTAAACACCCATTGAAATAACCGCGCCTTCTTCAACAATCACGCCCTCAACAACTTCAGAACGGGCGCCGATGAAGCAATTATCCTCAATTATTGTTGGTCCAGCCTGTAGCGGTTCAAGTACACCGCCAATACCGACACCGCCAGATAGGTGTACATTTTTTCCAATTTGAGCACAAGAGCCAACGGTTGCCCATGTATCTACCATTGTTCCGCTATCCACATAGGCGCCAATGTTGACATATGAGGGCATTAATACAGCGTTTGCTGCGATGTAACTGCCACGTCTGGCAACGGCAGGGGGAACTACTCGAACGCCAGAGGCGGCGAATTCCTCGGCCGTATAATCGGCGAACTTGCTCGGTACTTTGTCATAGAACTGAGTGAAACCGCCTGCTTGCATAGGTGCGTTCTCATTTAAGCGAAAGGAAAGTAAGACGGCCTTTTTCAGCCACTGATTAACCACCCAATCACCTGTTCCACGTTGTTCGGCGACACGTGCTTTGCCTTTGTCGAGCATTTCTATGGCAGCATTTACTGCATTGCGAACTGGCTCGGTGGCATTGGCAGGTGATAATTGTGCTCTTGTCTCAAACGCCTGCTCAATAATCTGTTGAAGTTCACTCATGGAATTTCCTGTTTATAGTATTTCAGTTAGTTGTTTAATTTGCCTGGCCGCGTTAACACAATCCTGTAGTGGTGCGACTAATGCCATGCGTACATGATTCTGGCCTGGGTTAATGCCGTTCGCCTTACGTGACAGGTAGCTGCCAGGCAGAACCATTAGCGCGTATTGTCGATATAGCTCACGGGTAAAATGTTCATCATCGACAGGTAGTTTCGGCCAAAGGTAGAAAGATGCATCGGGTTTTTTTACGCTTAGCGTGCCTTGTAGTATGTCAAGTACGCAACTAAATTTCTGCTGATAATACAGCCGGTTGTTTATAACATGCTGCTCGTCTTGCCAGGCCATTGCACTGGCGACTTGGATAGATGCTGACATTGCGCAGCCGTGGTAGGTTCTGAATAGCAGATATTGCTGCAGAATATCTGCGTCACCGGCAACAAATCCTGAGCGCATTCCGGGGAGGTTGGAGCGTTTGGATAGACTATGAAAAACAACGCAACGCTTGAACTGCGTATTGCCCAACTCGTTGGCCGCTTGCAACAATCCTCCAGGTGGTTTGCTTTCATCAAAATATATCTCTGAATAACATTCATCACAGGCAATAATAAAATTAAATTGTTCTGCCTTGTTAATTAATTTTTGTAGCTCGATCTGACTGATAATGGCCCCGGTTGGGTTGCCTGGTGAGCAAAGGTAAATCATCTGGCATCTTGCCCAGGTTTTATCATCGATAGCGTCAAAATTCGGTGCGTAGCCGTTTTGGGCGGTAATATTATAGAATGATGGTGTTAAACCCGCGAGAAAGGTTGCCCCTTCATAAATCTGATAAAACGGATTGGGTATAAGGATTAGATCTTTACTGCGATTATTTCTATCAGCTACACATTGTGCGAAGGAAAATAGGGCTTCCCGTGTGCCATTAACAGGTAATACCTGTTGCTCAAAGTCGATGTAAGGTAGTTTAAATCTTTGCTGTAACCAGCCACAGATGGCTTGGCGCAGTTGCTCGCTGCCCTTTGTTGTAGGGTAGGAATTAATAAGATATTGTGATGTCTGTAAACACTCCAGTACAAAATCAGGTGCATCGTGTTTGGGTTCACCAATCGAGAGGGCGATACTCTCCTTGTTAGCTGGTGGCTCTATATCTGCCTGTAACCGGCGAAGTCGCTCAAACGGATACGGCTGCAATTTGGACAGATCGGGGTTCATAACGTACAACTAATCTTAAAATCCTGGGATTATAGAAAAATTCATCCTGTAATCCCATTCATTTATTTGTTATTGCTTCCATAAGCCATTTCATACTAGTCTTTGGATAGGTTGGCCAAAGCTGAGTAGCTAGTATTCATAAAAATAAATCATTTCGGACAGCTTTATAAAACCTTATTCTCCATCGAAAGCATCTAACAGGGTTACCCTTGGAAAACTATGTCACTTACTGATAAACCACAATGGGCGCGACTTCTTGAGCAAAAAGAGAAATTGTCACACACCCATATGCGTGAATTGTTTATTGCAGATCCAAAAAGGTTCTCGCGATTCTCGTTACGCACGGGTGCGATATTATTTGATTATTCTAAAAATATAATTAATGAGAAGGTTATCGCAGAATTGATATCATTGGCGCGTGAGTGTGATCTGCAAAATCAGATCGAGCGTATGTTCAATGGCGAGATGATCAATAGCTCCGAAGCAAGGAGTGTACTGCATACAGCACTGAGAAATCGGGGTGTCTGTTCAGTTTATGTGCATGGGCAGGATGTTATGCCAGATGTGGCAAACGTTTTGCAAAAAATACGCTGTTTTGTCAATCAAATTAAATCCGGTAGTTGGACAGGACATACAGGCAAACCAATCACAGATATAGTCAATATTGGAATAGGCGGTTCTGATCTTGGACCTGCCATGACCACTCATGCACTAAAACCCTATGCACAAAAGAATTTACGAGCACATTTTGTCTCTAACGTTGACGGCACCCATATTACTGACGTTTTACAGCAAGTGGATTTTGAGACAACCTTATTTGTTGTCGTCTCAAAAACCTTTACTACACAGGAAACGCTAAGCAACGCGCTGACTGCACGACAATGGCTTCTCGATCAATGTGCAGATGGAACTGCAATTGCAAAACATTTTGTAGCCGTTTCAAGCAATCAAAAACAAGTTTCGGATTTTGGCATTGACCCCGATAATATGTTTGAATTCTGGGATTGGGTCGGCGGTCGTTTTTCTCTCTGGTCTGCAGTCGGCTTATCCCTGGCGATAATGATTGGTATGGATCGATTCGAGGAGATGCTTGAAGGCGGGTATGAGATGGATCAGCATTTTCGTAACGCGCCTTTTGAGCAGAATATGCCTGTTATTCTAGCGTTGCTCGGAATCTGGTATCGAAATTTTTTCGCTTGCACGAGTCAGGTGATTGCTCCGTATGATCAATATCTGCTGCGTTTTCCTGCTTATTTGCAACAGTTAGAGATGGAAAGCAACGGCAAATCAGTTGATCGTAACGGCCAACAAGTGACCTACCCAACCTGCCCGGTTATCTGGGGCGAGCCGGGTACTAATGGACAACATGCTTTTTTTCAGTTACTACATCAAGGCACAGACATTATCCCGGTTGATTTTATCGTTCCCAGGCAAAGTCATCACGCAATAGGTGATCATCATCGTTTACTATTGTCCAATTGCCTCTCACAGTCAGAAGCCTTGATGCGTGGTAAAACCCTTGCTGAAGCAACAGAAGAATTGCAAGCTCAAGGCTTGAACGAAGAACGTATTGACGCTTTAGTCGCTTACAAAACTTTTGCTGGGAACCGACCTTCCAATACGTTGCTCCTTGACATTATTGACCCTAAGACATTAGGTTCTATGATTGCATTATATGAGCACAAGGTGTTTGTGCAGGGGGTCATCTGGGGAGTCAATTCATTTGATCAGTGGGGCGTTGAACTGGGTAAACAACTGGCTAAAACAGTAGCGAATGAACTGGAGGCAGGTTTGCTGGTAAGTAGTCATGACAGCTCAACAAATGGTTTGTTAAACAACGTGATAAAACCGGGTTAATGCGGGCGTTTTTTCGAAAACACCGGATTATTAAAATTAGTTTCCGTAGCTGACAATCCCGCAAAAAATCATGCAGTTTGCTTATTCAGAAACGCAATGGCCTTATCAGCATCAATCTGAAAGTCGTTATATACGACTTCCCGCTCGGGGTTAATAAGGATCATCCAGGGTGTTCCGCCAGTACGATAATTCTGCATCGTCATCGGTGAATGTCCTTCAGTGCCTGGATCATGCCCCATGGGTAAATGCAAATCATACTGGAGTTGTGTTTTTCTTACTTTCTCAATGGTATTTATAGAATAGCCTTCAAAAACCGTTTGAATACCAGCGAATACAATGTTTGGGTTACCCGACATTGCGTCAGAAATTTTTTTCAATGCGGGTAAACCGTGTGAGTGACATCCAGGGCACCAGCTTTGAAAACATTTTAGAAAAACCCATTTTTGCTTATGCTCTGACAGTTTAAATGAAGTGGAATTTCCCTTGTCATCAATCCAATAATCCACTTCCAGTTCTGGCGCAGTAGAGCCGACAATACCGTAACGTGATGAAGTGTCGGCAGAAAAAGAAGGTTTGTATACTGTCATCGCGCCAGCGCCAAGTAGGCAGTTTGTCAGGAAATCTCTTCTTGAGGCCATAGATTATTCAATCTTTATGACAATGTGTCATTTTACGACTGGACCGTGGATATTAAGTTCACAAAACTATCACGGCTAAGGCAGCGAACACGACCGTTTGTTTATGTTTAAATCTTCCTTTTTTGCATAAATTCTTCAGTCATTTTAGATCAGATAGTACACCTGATTACATTTTTTCAAATGTTTCTGAGGTTGATCATAGAACACAGTTGTCGCTATCTCTATTATAAAATTTTACCACGATCCAACCTACCCACTATAATCAGCGCATAAACCAACAAGACGAAGAGAGTCAACCATGCCTTCAGATATTATTCTGGACAATATAGAAGAGCAGTCCCTGACAGATTACACAGAAAAGGCCTATCTGGATTATTCCATGTACGTCATTCTTGATCGGGCGCTACCACACATCGGCGATGGATTGAAGCCCGTACAACGTCGGATCATTTATGCGATGTCAGAGTTGGGTCTGTCGGCGGTTTCCAAGCATAAAAAATCCGCCCGGACAGTGGGCGATGTATTGGGTAAATTCCATCCGCACGGTGACAGCGCCTGTTACGAGGCCATGGTGTTAATGGCTCAGCCCTTTACTTATCGATATCCTCTGGTTGATGGGCAAGGCAACTGGGGTTCGCAAGATGAACCTAAATCCTTTGCTGCAATGCGTTATACCGAAGCCCGATTGTCCCGATATGCGAAGGTATTTTTACAGGAGTTGGGGCAGGGCACTGTAGATTGGTCACCAAACTTCGATGGAACCTTGAGCGAACCATCACTCCTGCCAGCTCGTCTGCCCAATGTATTACTCAACGGAGCGACAGGTATAGCTGTGGGTATGGCAACCGATATACCGCCGCATAATCTGCGCGAGGTAACGAGTGCCTGTATCCATCTATTGGAAAAGCCTAAAGCAACTCTTGAAGAATTAATGGCGTTTGTTCCAGGGCCGGATTATCCCACTGACGCAGAAATCATTTCTTCTGCTGAGGAGTTGGAGAGAATTTATCAGACCGGCCATGGCAGCATACGCATGCGCGGTCTTTATACGATGGAGCAGGGCGATATAATTGTAACTGCCTTGCCACATCAGGTCTCTGGTTCGCGCATTCTGGAACAGATTGCACAGCAGATGCAGGCAAAAAAATTACCCATGGTTGAAGATTTACGGGATGAATCTGATCACGAAAACCCATGTCGGTTAGTGATCTGCCCGCGCAGTAATCGTGTAGACAGCGACTCGTTGATGACGCATTTGTTCGCTACCACCGATCTTGAGCGTACCTACCGGGCAAATATAAACATCATTGGTATCAATGGTCGTCCACGGGTTAAAAACCTGCTTACCATTCTTAAGGAGTGGTTGTTATTCAGAACTGAAACCGTTCGTCGGCGTTTAAGCTGGCGATTGGATAAGGTCGAAAAACGTCTTCACATTCTTGAAGGTTTGATGGTTGCGTTTCTCAACATTGATGAAGTGATAGCCATTATCCGTAGTAATGATGAACCTAAACCCGTGCTCATGGAACGCTTTTCAATCAGTGATATCCAAGCTGAGGCCATCTTGGAATTAAAGTTACGCCATTTGGCAAAGTTGGAGGAAATGAAAATCCGTGAAGAGCAGGATGCATTAATCATCGAACAGGATGAGTTACAGGCGATTCTGGGTTCAGAGCGGCGTATGAAAACCTTAATCAGGAAAGAGCTACGCGAGGATGCGAAAACCTATGGTGATGATCGGCGCTCTCCTATCATTCACAGAATACCCGCTCAGGCGATGAGTGAATCCGATCTAATCCCTAGCGAGGCTGTCACCATAGTACTCTCGCAGAGGGGTTGGATAAGGGCGGGCAAAGGACACGAAGTGGACTCGGCCGCATTAAATTATAAGTCAGGCGATGAATTTCAAAGTTCAGCCCGGGGTCGCAGTAATTGTAATGCGCTGTTTCTGGATTCTACGGGTCGGGTCTACAGCATTCCCGCACATACCTTACCTTCAGCACGTAGCCTTGGAGAACCCTTATCAGGAAAAATCAAACCCCCTGATGGTGCCAGGTTTATCGCGGTAATGATGGGGGATGACGATGACCGCTATCTGTTGGCGACATCAGCAGGTTATGGTTTTGTTGTACGATTGGGGGATATCCAGACAAAAGCCAAAGCCGGGAAAGCAGTCTTGACAATACCCCAGGGAGCAGAGGTGTTGAAACCCTGCCGTGTGCAAGATCTCAAATATGATCGAATTGCGGCAATAGCGAGCAACGGAAACTTGTTATCGTTCCCGGTTGCAGATCTGCCAGAAATGGCTCGTGGTAAAGGTAATCAAATTATTGGTATTCCCGCCAAGGCGTTTAAAAGTGGTAAAGAATCCATGGTGGCGGTAATCAGTGTGCCACAGGGCAAGATATTGAAAATATTTTCGGGAAAACGCCATATTGGGTTGAAACAGAAAGATCTTGATGTTTATACCAGTGACCGGGGAAAACGCGGCAACAAGTTGCCGAGAGGCTTTCAGAGCGTGCAAAATGTTACACTTGATGACAAGTGACGCCTTGTCTGAATGGTGTTAGCCATTAAATTAGTTGCAGGCGCTGTAACAAAGTAGTTCCTGAACCCATAGCCAATTTTTCTTCGGCGGCATCATCGCAGCCGTTCGACAAAATAAACAGGATTGAATAATGACACGAATACTGTTGTATCTGGGCACTAACTTTGCCGTGATGATTGTTTTTGGCATCGTCTCCCGATTGCTGGGCATAGATCGACTGGTCGGTATGCCGGGACAGATGGGCAATCTGATGCTGTATTCGCTTTTAGCCGGTTTCGCAGGCTCACTTATATCTTTAGCCATGTCCAAGTCTGTTGCCAAGCGCTCCATGGGGGTGCAGGTGATTGAGCAAGCGACCGATGCCGATGAGCGCTGGCTACTTGAAACGGTCCATCGACAAGCCAGGGAGGTGGGCATTGGGCAACCGGAGGTCGGCATATTTAATAGTGGAACGCCGAACGCTTTTGCGACAGGGATGAATAAAAACAAGGCGCTGGTTGCAGTCAGTACCGGCCTGTTAAATGCAATGTCACGCGAAGAAGTTGAGGCGGTATTAGGGCATGAAGTGTCTCATGTTGCGAATGGCGACATGGTTACTATGGGTTTACTACAGGGTATTCTCAACGCATTTGTAATATTCTTCGCACGTATTGTGGGCATGCTGATTGATCGCGGGTTATCGCGTGGTGGACGCAGTTCTGGTCGTGGTATGGGCTATTACATCGGCAGTATGGCGGCGCAGTTTGTTTTTGGTATTCTTGCCAGTGTGATAGCAGCCTGGTTTTCCCGAAGGCGTGAGTTTCGGGCAGATGAGGGTGGTGCAAATCTTTCCTCAACACGTAATATGGTCAACGCCCTGAAAGCGCTTAAGCGCGTATCTGAACCAGAAGGATTGCCCAGCCAGATGGCAGCGTTTGGCATATTTGGCGGTAGTGGAATAAAAAAATTTCTTTCCACCCACCCACCATTGGACGAGCGCATCAGCGCATTGGAAAACCGGATATAGGTGATACTTTTCAATAGGGCAGGCTTTTGCAAACACGATTCCGCCAGCATGCAAAGTAATTGCAATGAAGAAGTGACCCCTAAGCATTATTTTGCAACCACAGGATTTGAGAAAAAAAGATGGCAGAGCCAATTGTTGTAGTAGGAGGAGGGCACGCAGGTGTGCAGTTTGTGGTTAGTCTACGTCAGGCTGCTTATGAAGGGCCACTGGTACTGATCAGTGCAGAGCATGAATTACCTTATCATAAACCCCCACTATCCAAGGCTTTTCTAAAAAATTCTTCACAGGGTTTGCAGTACTTTAGATCTGAAAAATTTTATCAGGATCATGATGTGGAGGTTCGCCTCGGTACGAGCGTAGAAGCCATTGACACTGATAAATCGCAAATAGTGCTGGAAAAGGATGAAGTGATCACTTACCAACAATTGGTGCTAGCTACGGGCGCCCGTCCAAGGTTACCCGATCTTGCACAAATAGAGCTAGACGGTGTTATGGCTCTACGAACAGCAGATGATGCCGGGAAGCTGCGCCAGGCGGCAGCGAATACAAATAATATTGTCATAATGGGCGGTGGGTTTGTTGGCCTGGAGGTCGCCTCCACTCTGGTGAAGCAGGGTAAAAATGTTACTGTGATTGAAGCCGCGCCACGAATTCTCGGAAGGGCAGTAGCGCCTCATATATCTGAATATATACATACAAAACTTGAAACACTGGGTGTGCGGTTATTGTTGGATACGACGATTGACTGCATTGAAGGAGATCAACTGGGGGTCAAGTGTATAGTGCCATCCGTCGGCAGCACTATTGATACACGTTTGCTGCTGGTAGGCATTGGAGCAGAAGTAAATATAGAGCTTGCAGAATCAGCAGGCTTAGCCTGCAACAACGGAATTACCGTTGATGAGCAAATGCGAACCTCGGTGAAAAATATCCTCGCCATCGGTGATTGCACGAATTATATGCATTGGTTAGCTAAACGCCACGTACGCCTTGAGTCAGTACAAAATGCAACCGATCAGGCAAGGCTGGCTGTGAAAACGGTACTGGGCGATAACCAAGCCTACAGGGCAGTTCCCTGGTTTTGGTCAGAAATCGCTGATGTGAAATTGCAAATGACAGGTTTATCCTTTGATGCTGATGACTTCATCATCACCGGCTCTATTGAACAGGACAGCTTTTCTGTCTATCATTTTTGTGGAGCGATGCTCGTTTCGGTGGATTCGGTAAATCGTCCTCAAGATCATATGCTGGGACGAAAATTCTTTGATAACGGATTTATGCCTACAAAACAGGATGTAAAACAAGGTACAAAATATCTGAAAGAGATATTTTCAGCGTTTAAAGCATAGTACGCCAAATGGGTTTATATCTTTCCTGATTGCACCAGTCAATCCTTTAGCTTAAATGAGTCAAGTTAATCTATCTGATGACAGCGTGATCGAGTGCTGCTTATGCATTTGAGTTTTTTTCAATCGATATCAAAATTCTTATGCCGTTGAGCTTTTTTTCGAGCGTGCATGGTTTTTTGATCAAGTCTTTTTCGTTGCGAGGATTGCGTGGGCCTACCGCTTAAACGCTTCTTAACAGGTGTATTGGCTATATCAATCATCTGTTGTAACCGACTGAGCGCATCAGACAGGTTTTTTTCTCGTGTTCGAAACCGTTGCGCCTTTAAAATAATGATGCCATCTTTTGAAATTCGCTGATCCTGGGCTGACAGCAATCTTTGTTTGCATTCATAAGGCAGGCTTGATGCGTTAATGTCATACCTCAGGTGGATGGCAGAGGAAACTTTATTAACATTCTGGCCTCCAGCACCCTGTGCCCTGATGGAATGAATTTCAACATCCAGTTGATTTATTTTTATGCGCTCGCCCATAGCCTCTAATCTATTCTCAATAATACAGAAGTATTATACCTAACAGCCTGTTGAAAAACCCTCTGCTTGGCGCTATACGGCGCCAATATCAGGTTCAAAATACCCATTTATTGTTTGTAAACTTCATTTTCCGCCTGATTTTGCCTTGTCTGATACTCATCAGATATTTTTTTAACAGGTTGTTATCCTTATACGATGTTATCTAAGTAGTTGTCCCAGGGAACACATGATAAATCAGAACCTTAATTTAACAAGTTACCAACTGATTGAAAGCTATCCGATTTAGAGGCTATTGGTGGTGCTATATACAGGTTTTGGGTAGTGAAAATACCGAGTCGCATTTGATGACCAGCATGTCGCGCAAACACCAGCACCACACTTGGCCCTGACCTAACCTTCAAAAAATACATGAACCTGATTTACTATTGTGAATTGGGCTGGAAGTTGCTGTATTTGGGGTGTTTAACACTGCAGGGTGAACCACTATGTCCAACATTGAAGAAGAATATGATGAAGAGGAAGATCTCGACCTAAATAGTTTACCTGACGACGAGCTGGTCGAGGTTATGCATGATGATCTATACAACGGCTTAAAAGAAGAAATAGAGGAAGGAACCCATATTCTCCTGCAGCGGGGATGGTCCCCCAGTAAAGTGCTTGATGAGGCGCTGGTAGCTGGAATGACCATTGTTGGTGTGGATTTTCGTGATGGAATTCTTTTTGTACCTGAAGTGCTGATGGCGGCTAATGCAATGAAAGGAGGTATGTTCATTCTGCGGCCGTTATTAGCTGAAACGGGCGCCGAAGCAGTGGGTAAAATTGTTTTGGGTACAGTGAAAGGTGATATCCATGATATTGGCAAGAACCTGGTGGCAATGATGCTTGAAGGCGCTGGCTTTGAAGTGATCGACCTCGGTATTAACAACCCAGTGGAAAACTATCTGCAAGCACTGGAGGAGCACAAACCCGATATCCTGGGCATGTCCGCTTTGTTAACCACAACCATGCCTTATATGAAAGTAGTGATTGATACAATGAAAGAGAAAGGTATCCGCAATGACTATATTGTATTGGTGGGAGGCGCACCGCTTAACGAAGAGTTCGGGCAGGCAGTAGGGGCGAATGCCTATTGCCGTGACGCAGCCGTAGCCGTTGATACTGCCCTGGAATTGATCCATCAACGTCGTGTTGCAGCTGGCTAGGGTTTGATATGAAACAGCTAAAGAGTGCGATTCTCGCCTGTGGCGCTTTAGCCCATGAACTTGTCAGCCTGAAAAAGCTGTATCACTGGCATCACTTGCAAATAAAGTGTCTTCCCGCAAGCCTGCACAATACCCCCCAATTAATAGCCGGTGAAGTCCGTAAGCAATTGGAAAAAATGATTGATCAGTACGATAGCATTTATGTTGCTTATGCTGACTGTGGAACGGGTGGACAACTTGATCATGTGCTGGATGAATATGGTGTTGAGCGATTACCAGGCGCCCATTGTTACGAATTTTTTGCAGGTAGTCGGGTATTTACCCAGCTTGCAGAAGCTGAATTAGGCACTTTCTATCTAACCGACTTTTTAGTCAGGCACTTTGACAGAATTATCCTGCGTGATTTAGGTTTGTTAAAACATCCCGAATTATTTGAAATGTACTTTAAAAACTACCGCAGGGTACTTTACCTGGATCAAACTGGCGATCCGCTGTTGCAAGAAAAAGCGCAAAAAGCGGCCGATAAACTAGGACTTGAATACCAAACCGTTTTCACCGGATTGGAGCAGCTTGCTATCCCTGTTCGGGTTTTTTTTCAGAATCAAGTTGTTCCACCAGATTAGAATTAGATCAGTAGCAAGGATGGCAGGCGGATGTTAGTGATATGTGGGTAAACGATAATGTATTACAGGGCGGTCGAAATAATTGAGCGCGAATTCTCGATTCTGCCTTTTACCACTTGCAAGGGCTGATGCTCAAGCATGACATCAATATACAGTTTTCGCGGAGGGTATCTTAGCCATGTTGGTGCTACGTAATTGGTCAGTAAAACATGCCAATATTTTAGAAGTTGTTTACGGCGTATTTAAACCCATTTTGGTCCGCCTGCATCCCCTGTGGGAAAAGCTAGGCTATGAGCGGATTGAAAATCCCATCCGATTTATCGAAAAAAATGTTAAAGGTTTACTGTTTGATTGTCAGATGTGTGGACAGTGTACTTTAAGTGCCAGTGGCATGTCGTGTCCCATGAATTGTCCCAAAGGATTGCGTAATGGACCTTGTGGTGGCGTACGCCTGACAGGTCACTGTGAGGTTAAACCTGAAATGATATGTGTCTGGGCCGAAGCCTATGAAGGGAGTCAGAAAATGCGCCTCGGTAGCAGCATCCAGCAGGTTCAATTTCCGCTGGACTACAGCCTTAAAGGCAGCTCATCGTGGATGCGCGAAGTGCGACAGGAACTTGAAATTGAGCGGGGAGGCCGGGTTGATGACCTTTGATGATGAGCCATTACCGGGGCAGCCATTGCTTCAGTTACCGGGCCACTCTTCGCGTGGCAGGCTTGAAAGGGTTTTACGTGCAGGTGTGTTTGCAGTCACGGCTGAATTGGCCCCGCCAGACTCAGCTGATCCGCAAGACGTCTACGAACGAGCGAGGGTTTTTGATGGCTACGTTGATGGTCTAAATGCAACAGATGGCTCCGGGGCAAATTGCCATATGTCCAGTGTTGGTATGTGCGCTTTACTTACACAGAAAGGTTATGCATTGGTGCAGCAAATTTCCTGTCGTGACAAAAATCGTATTGCAATACAGGGCGATGTGCTCGGAGGTGCGGCAATGGGCGTTTCAAATATGCTTTGCCTGACAGGAGATGGTGTACAGGCGGGAGATCACCCTCAAGCCAAACCTGTATTTGACCTTGACTGTATGTCTTTGCTGGAAACTATTCGTACCATGCGTGATAAAAGTGAGTTTCTCAGTGGACGGATTATTACCAGTCCACCAAAAGTGTTTTTGGGTGCTGCGGCAAACCCGTTCGCACCGCCTTATAAATTCAGACCCTTTCGATTGGCAAAAAAAATAGCGGCTGGTGCACAATTTGTACAAACACAATATTGCTTTGATATGTCCCGTTTTAAGCAATTTATGGAGAGTGTCAGGGATTTGGGATTGGATCAAAAGTGTTTTATCCTCGCAGGTGTAGGGCCACTGGCATCGGCTAACGCAGCCTTGTGGATTCGTAATAATGTGCCTGGTATTCATATTCCTGACGAAATTATAAAACGACTCTCAGGTGCCAGACGACAAAAAGCGGAAGGTAGAAAAATATGCATAGAGTTGATACAACAATTAAAAGAAATTAAAGGTATCAGTGGTGTTCATGTCATGGCCTATCGTCAGGAGGAGGAAGTGGCTGAAATTATAGACCGATCTGAAGTATTGCAAGGTCGAATACCCTGGTATCCAGGGCGCGATAAGATCGCTCAGGCTGACAGTGTTGCATAAGAGGCTTAAATAAGGTTTGTCGGAGCATTTTCCTCCTGTCTCCAGCCGGCCGCTTCTCTATTAATGAAGATAAACGAGGGTTATTAAATGACGGATACAATTATAAGTTCCGCCAGAAAAGAAGTTGTAATTGGTTTTGATCGTCCGTTTGTGATTATTGGTGAGCGCATTAATCCAACAGGTCGCAAACTTTTATCCAGGGAAATGGCTGCCGGTGATTATAGTCGGGTTGAGACGGATACTCTGGCTCAAATTTCTGCGGGTGCTCACATGTTGGATGTGAATGCCGGCATTCCGCTGGCAGACGAGCCACAGATTTTAAGTGATTGTATTGAGCTGGTTCAATCATTGACAGATGTTCCTTTGTCGATTGACTCTTCCATAGTGGAGGCCCTGGAGGCAGGACTAAAGGTTTATAAGGGTAAGGCACTGGTCAACTCGGTAACCGGCGAAGAGGAACGACTGGAAGTGGTATTGCCTCTCATCAAGAAATACGGTGCGGCGGTTGTTGCGATTTCCAATGATGAAACCGGGATTTCAGAAGATCCGGATGTTCGTTTTGAAGTAGCTAAAAAAATTGTTGAACGAGCGGCCGATTTTGGAATTCCCGCAGCCGATGTTGTGGTCGATCCTCTGGTGATGCCAATTGGTGCAATTAATAGTGCAGGAATGCAGGTACTCAAGCTTATTCATCGACTCAAGACTGAGTTAAAGGTAAATACAACTTGCGGTGCTTCCAATATCAGTTTTGGTTTACCCAACAGGAACGGATTTAACGGTGCCTTCGTCAGTATGTCAATCTATGCAGGATTAACTTCAGCAATTACTAACCCCCTGCATAAGGAGGTTATTCAATCGAGTATGGGAGCAGATGTGATGATGGGGCATGACCCCGACTGTAAAAATTGGATCAGTCGATTTCGCGAAACACCTGTTGCAGGTTCTGGGCAGCGAGGTCGCAGGCCGAGTCGCAGACGCCGTGGCTGAGACAAATCCTAACATGGAAGGATTGTCTGATTTGGCGATGGTTGTATTCACACCTTCCGGGCTGCGTGCGCGTTTTGTTGTCGGCAGTAGTGTATTGCAGGCGGCGCAATCGCTGGGAGTTGATTTAGAGTCTGCCTGTGGTGGGCGGGGGCTTTGTGGACGTTGTCAGGTTATCCCTGGCAGAGGTCACTATGCCAAACATAATATTCATGCACTGGAGGAACATCTAAGCCCGATCACAGAATTTGAATTAAAGCGTAAGAAAATTATGCGTGTTAAAGACGGACGCAGGCTGGGTTGCCGGGCATTAATTCAGGGGGATATGGTTATAGATGTTCCTGAAGATAGTCAGATACATCAACAGCATATCAGTAAAGATGTGGTTGAAATTGAGATTGATGTTGATCCGGCAATAAAACTCTACACAGTGAGTGTAGCGCCGCCTGAACTTAACAAATCCTCTTCTGATTTTTTGCGCCTATGTCATGCGTTGAGGCGTGAACATACCGTGGATGTGAAAGAATGTGATCCGGGGTTGCTACCGGGCTTGCAGAAAACATTGCGTGAAGGAGAATGGACAGTGACCGTTGCTGTCTATAATGACACACTGGTGGTGGCGCTTTGGCCGGGATTTAAAGAAACCGTCTATGGATTGGCTGTGGACTTGGGATCAACCACTATCGCTGCGCATCTTTGTGAGCTTAGACATGGCCAGGTTGTTTCCAGTGCGACTTGCATGAACCCGCAGATACGTTTTGGTGAAGACCTGATGAGTCGGGTTTCATACGTGATGATGAATCCAGGCGGTGACCTTGAGATGACACACGCTGTGCGTCTGGCGTTCAATGAATTAGTGCAATCGGCTTGTAGCAAAGCCGATATTTCAAATCAGGACATTCTCGAAATGGTGGTTGTCGGCAATCCAGTGATGCATCATTTGTTTTTAGGGATTGATCCCACACCACTGGGTTCAGCGCCCTTTGCATTGGCGACTGAAGGGTTACTGGTGCAAAAAGCGTCGGAACTGGCTATAACATTACATCCGCAGGCAAAGGTCTGTGTATTGCCTTGTATTGCCGGGCATATCGGTGCTGATACCGCCGCTGTTATATTAGCTGAAAAGCCCTGGTTATCTGGACAGAATGTTCTGCTGGTCGATATAGGGACCAATGCAGAAATTGTGCTTGGAAATCAGGATCGACTACTGGCCGCTTCCAGCCCGACCGGACCCGCTTTTGAGGGGGCGCAAATAAGTTGTGGTCAACGTGCTGCCCGTGGGGCGATAGAACGCGTGCGGATTGATCCAGAGTCATTGGAATCACGTTTCAAGGTCATTGGTTGTGAGTTATGGTCCAATGAGCCAGGCTTTGATGATGCAGTAAAATCCTTAACTATAAGCGGGATCTGTGGTTCGGGAATTATTGAAGTGATCGCCGAGATGTTTCTCTGCGGTATTATCAGCCAGGACGGCGTTATTAATCCTGCAATGGCTGATAAATCACCGCGCATTATTGCAGATGGGCGAACATTTTCCTATATCGTGCATGAGGGTGATGTAACCCTCAAAATCACGCAGAATGATGTTCGCGCCATTCAGCTTGCCAAGGCGGCATTATATGCAGGCATTAAGTTGTTGATGGATCGATTGGAAATACAACGACCCGATAAAATTTCTATCGCCGGCGCTTTTGGCAGTCATATCGATGTGAAATACGCGATGGTATTGGGATTGATCCCCGATTGTGAACTGGCAGCCGTCGCTGCAGTGGGTAATGCAGCAGGCACGGGTGCAAGGATTGCTTTACTCGATCACCGTACGCGCAGGGAAATAGAGAGGGTCTTGCTTAAGGTCGAGAAAATCGAAACGGCAATAGAACCCGCGTTTCAGGAACATTTTATCCAGGCTATGGCATTACCGCACAAAATTGACAGCTTTGATCAATTGGCCCAAGTAATCAGTTTGCCGGAGCTAATTAATACAACTACAAATAATACCGCTGGATCTCGTGGAATCAGAAGTCGGCGTAAGCGTCGAAAAAGCTAGTGCCCACAGGATCATCAGTATAAAGACCATAATTGTATTATGGTAGTTTGTATGTGTTAGAAAATTGAGGTCTGCAGAATGATTGTCCCGGTAGGGGTGGCACCACTTAAATGGGTGGTGCCATGAAACAGTGTTTTATTCGGACTGATTAATTATTGCCAGATTACCGATTTGCAGATTCTTGCGGAATTGGAATTTGGCTTGTCCGTCTCTAATGACTATTTTCCAGATATCACCGTAATCAGCAACTTTGGCCTTTTTAACGTTATTTATCGGATATCGATCCTGATTACACGTTTTAACGGTTTTTTTCAAACAAACATCATCCAAACCCAAGCCTGCCATAATATCATATAGTGTACCACTGTGACCGGCGACCAAGGCAACGCTGCCAGGTGGGAGGGCCATCAATGCATCGATGGTAGGTTGCTCGGATGCGGATGTTTTTTCTGGACTCAGTTCAAGCGCAAAGCTATCTCCATTATATACAGGGAACTCCTGTATTCCATCATCTGCATTTTTATCAGTGTCACCACCCAGCTGGGCTTCCTTAACTGTTGGTAAAATTGTCTGTCGGGTCCGTAGTTTGTGACTGGCATATGCGTGGGTCAGTTTTTCGGTAATTTTATTGCGGGCAAACCAATCAGCCAGTAGGTTGGCTCTTAAAATACCTTTGGAACTGAGTTCTTCAGCACATTTTGAAGCTCCGCACTGCTTGATTAAATGTCCATCATCAGCATCGACCAATACAGTTTGCTTTTCAGCATGGCGGGTAAAATAGATCGTGACTTCGGAATTTTGATCGTTACCGGCTGCGTGAATTACCACGGGTAAAATCATTAGCATAGTTACTGCTACCCATGCAAACCAGATTCTCTTTTTATTCATTAACATAATGCTCCTTTCAGATGAGATTTTATGTAACTACTTTTTAGTAGAAAAGTCCAGTATCAAGCTCAAAAATGATGAAGCAAAGAAGTTCCTATCACCAATCGACAGTTTAAAAGCAGTAGAATCAAATCGTTAGATAAATTGTCCACATAATCTACAGTAAATTATTATGCCTCAATGATCTGGATATCACCCAAGAGCTATACCTAATAGTGCAAGTTGAAGGCTTAAGAGTAATGACGGATAAAGTTCCAGGGATGTGGAATTAAAGGTTTTAAGGTGAATCAAACAGCGGTTAAACTGATGTGAACTTAATTTTTACCTGCGAATTTAAAGGCGTGAGTAAAGTGATTTTTAGATCGATCGGTCGAAAAAGAGCTGCTAGCCTGCTTGCTGTAGAACTGGGGCCGATTTTGTTCGATCTTGCAACCATTGCTCAAATTCTTCGGGGCGAAGTGGTTTACTGAAAAAATATCCCTGCATTTCAGATGCGCCGTGAGCCAGTAGAAAATCCATCTGTGGCTGAGTTTCCACACCTTCGGCAACAACAGATAAATCGAGATGTCGTGCAAGTGTCAGTATGGCATCGACGATTGCGGCATCCGTTTTTTGCACACCAATTTCCCTGATGAATGACTGATCAATTTTTAGTTTGTCTACTGGAAGTCTGCGCAGATAACTCATGGATGAGTATCCTGTGCCAAAGTCATCGATCGACGTCATAATGCCTGTGGCTTTAAGGTCACCTATTATTTCGATACCGCGTTCAACATCTTCCAACAACAGGCTTTCTGTCAATTCAATTTCGAGAAATTCGGGTGCCAGCCCGGTACGTTCAAGAACAGATACGAGAAGCGCTGGTATATCTGCTTTCATTAACTGAATTGATGAACAATTAACCGATACGTGCAGATCTGTCATGCCTTTGTCATGCCATTCTTTCACTTGACGGCAGGCCGATTCAGTGATCCATTCTCCCAGCGGTATGATCAGTTCTGTCTCCTCAGCCAGTGTAATGAAGTCCATCGGAGAGATCGGCCCGTAGTCGGGGTGATCCCAACGGACCAAAGCCTCTACGCCACAAACAGACCCTGTTTTACAGCTCAGCTTGGGTTGGTAAACCAGCCGAAAGTCCTGGTTAGTAATAGATTTTCTCAGATCCTGTTCAAGTGAGAACCGTTCTTGGGCTTTTTGATTGATTTCTTTAGAATAAAACTCAAAACGATTACGCCCCTTTTTCTTCGCGTGATACATCGCGATGTCAGCGTTTTTCAGTAACGCTTCAGCATCTTCCCCATCAGTAGGGTATACACTGATACCGATGGTTGTTGAAATACTGACCGCACTGCCTTTGATTTCGTAACCTTGGGCGATTTGTTTGGCGATACGTTGAGCTACTCGAGCCGCATCTTCTGCTTTCTGTATTTCAGTCAGCAATACGACAAATTCATCACCACCCAATCGGGCGATGGTATGGCGTGCAGCGTTTTCATCTGATGATGATCTTGCGATCATGTCCGATTCCCGAAGAGATTGGGTTAACCGTTCTGACACCTGGAATAATAGATTATCACCTGCATCATGACCCAATGTGTCATTAACCTGCTTAAATCTGTCGAGGTCAAGAAACAGAACGGCGAACATCGTTGCGTAGCGCTTAGATCGCTCTAGTGTATTGGTCAATCGTTGTTGTAACAGGGCTCGATTGGGTAAGCTTGTAACATGATCATAAAATGCCAGATTGTGTATCTGCTGCTGCGTGTTGTGTCGTTCGGTAATATCCTGCAGGGTACCCAACATAGTGATGCATTTACCTGACTCGTCAAGTTGGGGTTCTGCTTGCATTTTCATTACCTTCTCCACATTCCCTGGAACTTGAAGTCTGAATTCGACCTGATAGTGATGTGCTTCTGTAACTGCTGAATGAAAGCTGTTGGATACATCTTCCAAATCATCGCTATGGATGAATTCATGCAGTGCGGTCATGCTTTTGTTTTGCGTGAAATTTTCCGTGGATATTAATTCTCCGCAGCTTCTGGACCAGTTCACTCTTCTTGTTGTCCTATCCCATTCCCAGTGCCCTAGTTGTGCTATACGCTGAGCATGATCGAGCATATTCTGGCTGGCTCGCAGCTTATCTGCAGTCTCCTTTGCGCGTAACATATAACGAACACGATGTGGTAGAAGAAAAAAATTAATCGGTTTGGTAAGAAAATCAGTTGCTCCGACCTCATAAGCCTGATTAATTGAGTTGATGTCTTCAAGACCTGTCACCATCAGTATCGGGATGTGCTCACCCCAATCCGTGGCCCGAATCGCGGCACATGCCTCAAAGCCATTCATTTTCGGCATGATGACATCCATAATGATCATGTCGGGAATCTGATGTTCACAAAAATCCAGCGCTTGCTGACCATTCTCGGCCTGTTCGACCCGAAAGCCAGCCTCATCCAACACCTCTTCAGCCATGATCAAGCTGCCCAGGTCATCATCAACTACTAATAACAAGGGGTAGGAATCATCCTGAATTGGCGGGGACGCTTCTGTTCCTTGTTTATGACTCATGTCAGGCCGCCTGATCCAAATGATCAGTCAGAATATGGACGACTCTCTGGTAATCTTGTTCTATATTTGAAATTAACTCCGCAACTGTGCCGAGATCATTCTCCCGTGCAGCCAATTCTATCTGTCTACAGTTCTCAGATATCAACTCTGCCCCCAGATAGGCGCTGCTGGACTTCAGACTGTGGGCAGCCTCTTTGACTAAAACACCATCGCTGTCGCCAAATCCCTCCACAACATCTTTGATTAGATCGGGTGATTTATCGAGATATGCATTGATTACTTTACTGAGTAGATCTGGCTTGCCGGGTCTTTGCAAGCTTCGGATTTTTTCAAGTGCCTCATCATTGACTGTGCTCCCAGCCTCTTTGCTGTTTAGTTTGATCTCAGTTTTGTCTACAGCGTCATTAAGCAGGGCTACAGTATTATTGGACTCAATACGTTGTTTCGAATTTAACCTTGCGTTAGAGTTGTCATCCAGGACATCGACACTATCTGTTAAACCATCTGTTTTGACGTCCGTATTTACCGTACCTGCATTATTGAATTGTGCTGAACGTTCAGCACTATTTGTCCAATGCAGTACTGCATTATACAACTCCTCCTGCTTGACAGGCTTGCCAAGATAGCCGTTCATGCCACTTTCCATGCATTTCTCCCGGTCGCCTTCCATAACATTTGCAGTCAATGCGATAACCGGAGTATTCACGTTAATGCCGCCTGATGTGCGCAACCTTCGAGTGGCAGTATAGCCGTCCATTACGGGCATTTGGCAATCCATAAGTATTAAATCAAACTGTTTTTTCTGGGCAGCTTCTATAACCGAACGGCCATTACTGACCACTTCTACCTTGCAGCCAAAATTTTCCATCATATTAAGTGCAACATCTTGATTGATCAGGTTATCTTCCGCCAGTAGCACAGTAGCGTTCAGGTTTTTTAATGCGTGATTTTTATCTGTCTCAAGTTCATATCCTTCAGGGTACTCAATGGTCTGCACCAGATTGGCCAATACGTTATACAGCTGAGACTGTCTGGCCGGCTTGCTGACATACTGACTGATACCAATTTTCTTTAGCTCTGCTGGCGACAAGTCTAATGCTGCAGAGGTTAGCATAATCCGCTGTGTATCACTGATACTGGGATTCGCTTGAATGAGTTTGGTCAGTTCTATACCGTCCATACCCGGCATGTGCAGATCCAGAATAGCGATGTGAAACGGCCGGGACATGGTTTGCGCTGCTTTGAGTGCATCGATTGCCGCTGCTCCTGACTCGACAGTTTCCGGCACAACTCCCCAGGATTTTAATTGGTGGTAGAGAATGGTTCGATTGGTCTCGTTATCATCGACAACCAGAACCCTGGAACCGCGCAACGTACCTAAAAGGGTCGCGTTTGCTTTTGCCGCGGTTGTCTCTTCCAGCTTCAGGGAAATAACAAAGTGAGATCCTTCATTCATTCGGCTGCGTAGACTGATCTTGCCTTCCATCATTCTGGCCAGCTTATGAGCAATGAACAGACCGAGTCCAGCTCCGTCAAACTGTCTGGAATACGAATTATCCGCTTGGGTAAAAGACTCGAATATAACAGCTTGACCCTCCGGCGATATACCCACCCCTGTATCAACTACATCTATCTGGTACTCAATCAGGGAATGCTCTCGTCCTGTTTCTTTGATACGAACAACAATTTCACCGTCTTTAGTAAATTTAATCGCATTTCCCAGGAGATTACTGAGCATCTGTCGAATTCGATTGGAGTCGCCAACCACTGTTTCTATCATCAATCGATCAACGTGACAAATCAGTTCCAGTCCTTTTCGATGCGCTACATCCGCATGTAACTCACATACATCTTCGACCACTTCTCGAATATTAAAAGCCGCATTTTCGAGAAATAATTTGCCCGTCTCCATCTTCGAGTAGTCGAGAAGATCATTTATAACTGCCAGCAGAGACTCAGCAGATCGACGAGCGGAATCAGCAAATCGCACTTGTCTGTCACTCAGACCCGAATCGATCAATAGTTCTGTCATGCCCAGAATACCGTTCATCGGTGTTCTTAGCTCATGGCTCATATTGGCGAGAAACTGGCTCTTGGCCGCTAATGCAGTATGTAGTTTTTGCTCTGTAGTCACCAGATCCCTTCGTAGTTTACTAGCCTGACGATCGGCAAATGAGCTGGAAGACTCTGCAGTGCTTGCAATATTGCTTTCGTCAACAGCATCCCCGATTACGCTATTATCGAATAGCTCATCGGCTTGTTTTACATCCGGTTCAGTATTGGTTTTAGACGGAAACCTACTGAGTTCGAGAAGCTGACGTCGTTTCTGCGCAAGCAGGCTGGCTACAATCATCGCGTTGCAGAGCAAGATGCCTAACAGATAGGAAAGTCCTTTATTGCTCTGAACCGATTGGATAATTTGGGAGACATTGAGATCCCTGCTAAGCAATTCAATTCCGGTCACCAGGGAAATAGCAGTCGCTGATGCGACAATTAATGAAATCAATATGAAAAAATATGCCAGAAAGTTTGTTTTACGAATTTTTGAAGGAGACACAAAGCAACACTCAGTTTATTGGTTATGAGCAGTGTCCGTTAATATGTTTATGAACTTCAGGCTTCTTTATTCAAAGACTGCTAAATGAGTGTCAAAAACAAAAGTATCCAGACTTACAACGAACACGCCCCGAAATGTGACACTCATTACTAGCGACCACGAATCATCGATCTTAAACAGACTGTTTCCAATACATTCACAGGCTAAAGTAAAGCCCGACAATGCCGTTTATCATGTAAATTCAAATGTGAAATAATTATGCAGTCGTTTCAATCAGCAATTAAATTTTCAGCAAAAAAACTTCTTCTTGGCTCGCTTACAGCATTATTGTTGGGTAACAGCTCTTTATTTGCCGAGGAAAGTTCAGACCCGATCAAGCTGAATTTTGGTGTTTATTCTTCAAATAAGCCCACTGCGATGGTGAGAAAGTTCAAACCAACCTTGAAGGCGCTGGAAAACAGCATGAGTAAGATACTTGGTCAGGCCGTGAATATACGCATGCAAGTAGCCAATAGCTACGATCAGGGTGTTGCAGATCTTATTAAGGGCAAGGTGGATTTTTCTCGTTTTGGACCCGCATCCTATATTGAAGCAAAACGGGAAAATAACGACCTACAGCTGCTGGCAATGGAAAGCAAGAAAAATGCTAAGGTTTTTTACGGCGTTATTGCAGTACATAATGACAGCGACATTGAGACACCGGAGCAACTCAGAAATCGTACCTTTGCTTTTGGTGCTGAGTCCTCGACTATCGGTCGCTATCTTTCCCAGCACTTCCTTGTTAGTCACAATATTTTTGCAGACGATCTGAGTAAGTATAAATACCTTGGACGTCACGACAAGGTTGGCACTGCCGTAGGTGCAAAGGATTTTGACGCAGGTGCACTTAATGAATCTACGTTCAAAAAGCTGGTAGCCGCTGGTGAACCGATAAGAGAACTAGCCCGATTCCCAAATGTGACTAAACCCTGGATTGCCAGAAGCGGCCTTGAGCCTAAAGTGTTCATGGCACTTCAGGAATCACTTTACACGTTGAAAGATGCCAGGACGCTGAAAAGCCTGAAGGCGGATGGCTTTCTACCAGGTACTGACTCTGATTATGAAACGATCCGATTGTCAATGGAACAAAATAACAGTTTTTTCAAGAAACGTTTAACTACGGCAGGCAAAACCTTAGCTAAGCAGGCTGCTGCCTCTGCTATGGCAAGTGATCATTCAATCCACTCAACAGCAGATATTCAGATTAATATCCAGTTTGAGGAGAGTGTAGTTACCAGCGGTGAAATGCAAAATAATAATCAACCACTGGTTGTCAACGTAACCATTCCGAGGAATATGTCTTCTCAGGCGGTTGTTGTGACGACATCCAGAGATGCCAATCTCTAAAATATTATTTTTAATACTACTATGGGGATAGATGCAAGGACAGTTCAGACATTACAGTCACTTCCCATTTTCATAAAAACAAAACAGGTCTATCATGCTTGCAAAGCTTTTTAGGAATTGGCCCCTCAGGCGCCAGATATTCATCGTCCTCGGCTTCACCATAATGACCATAGGCTTGTTTGCCGGTGAGATGGTTCGGGAGATGGAGACCCGGGCATTTGTCAAGAATTTCTCTTATCAGACTCAAAAACTCGTTGCGATGTTGTCTGCGGCTTCAATCGACGCCATTGTCAGTGAAGACCGACCCGTTCTGGACACTATTATATGGCAACTTGTGGAAAATGATTCGGACGTTGTATCCGTGTCGATCGAGAATGAATATGGAGAGGTACTGACCGGATGGGGGGTCGATGGACCTAAGGAAGCATCAGCAGATTTGCTCATGGATTACTCTCACGACATTCTGCTGGAGGGTGAAAAATTCGGTAAAATAGGCGTAGTGTGGAATGTGCGTCAGCAGCACGAGCAAATACAACAACTCGTTAACAAGATTCGCATCTTCGCCTCTAGCATATTCGGCCTCCTGACACTTATTGTTGTGATGATTATTCATAGCCTGGTTGTCAAACCAATAGGCAATATACACTCTCACCTTAACAAGCTTCAGAACAATGAATCGGTCGATGAACTGGAAGTAGTCGCTTCCCGTGAACTACAGAATCTGGGTAGTACAGTCAACGAACTTGGCAATGTTCTCGAATTACGCAAACAAAAAGAAATAGAGTTGGAAGAAGCCTCCAGGGCAAAATCAGAGTTCCTTGCGAATATGAGCCATGAGTTAAGAACACCGATGAATGGTGTTCTGGGCATGCTGAATATCGTACGTGAAACCGACTTGAATCCCAAGCAGCGCGAAACTATCAAGATTGCAACATCGTCAGGGCAAAGTTTGCTGACTCTAATCAACGATATACTGGATTTCTCCAAGATCGAAGCAGGCAAGCTTGAGTATGAATCTGTAGAATTTGATATCCATGTGCTGGTAGAGGATTGCACAGAAGTGTTGGCCGAGCAGGCCCACACCAAACAATTAGAGCTTCTGTGCGCTATCGACAGGGATATTCCAAAAAGAGTGATCGGTGATCCTACGCGTATCAAGCAGGTATTGACCAATTTACTGGGTAATGCGATTAAGTTTACCTCAAATGGTGAGGTGCTGGTTCAGCTATCGCACATTCAGCCTCCTGAAGATGAATCCGTTCTGCGGTTTTCTGTGGTCGATACAGGTGTAGGCATAGACAAGGACGCGATATCGAGAATATTCGAATCCTTTGCTCAAGCTGATGGTTCTACTACACGTCAGTATGGCGGAACAGGACTTGGCCTTGCCATATCTCGCCAGCTCGTTGAAGGCATGGGTGGAAAGTTTCAGGTGATTTCAGAACCGGGTAAGGGCAGTGTATTTTACTTTGATCTTACATTGCCAACTGTTGAAGGCACAGTCAGCGAACCCTTGTTCTACAAGGAACTATCAGGTTTGAGTATTTTGGTACTGGAACCCAACAATAGCAGCAAGAACAAGCTCGAACAAATTTTGTCTGCTCAGGATGTGGATTGCCTTTGTCACCACAGTGGCAAGAGTGCGCTAAAAATTATTCGCGAGAAAGCAAATGAGAATGCGCAGTTTGATTTAATTGTTTTTAACTTCAAGTTGTCAGATATGCCGGGAGAAGTTTTCGCGAGATGCATAGAGGCAGATCCAGACTATGATGGAATACGGCTTGTACCAATGACAAGTGTAATTGACCATATATCGGAGTTGTATCCTCATCATAATCCAAGAATCGCGGGGCAGATTTCCAAACCTGTCAGGATCACTGATCTGCTCCACACGATAGCACATGCTATGGATATTGATGCGGGCATAAGCCAGAGCGAAGAAAACAATCGGCATGAGAAAATAAGGCTATACGAAAAAATAAGGATTCTGGTGGTCGAAGACAATCTGGTGAACCAGGAAGTTGCACTGGGAATGCTTAACATGCTTGGATTTCAAGCTGATGTTGCAGACAACGGACGCGAAGGGCTTGAAATGTTAAAAGAGGGAACATTTGATCTAGTACTAATGGATTGCCAGATGCCCGTACTCGACGGATACGAAGCTACTCGTCAATTACGAAAGTTTGAAACAGATCTCAAATTTATACCAGTAGTGGCACTTACTGCTAACGCCATGACGGGTGATGCCGAAAAATGTCTTGATGCCGGCATGGATGACTATTTGTCGAAGCCGTTTGAACCAGAGGCTTTGGAAGAAAAAATCGTTAGATGGCTTTCTGACAAACTCAATGTTATTAACGACCAAGAAGAACAAACAACCGAAACTGACAAGGCTGCGTAGTGAGGAATAACCTGTTATTGGGTAAGAAGCCCACCTATACAATGATGAAACGTCTAAATAGAATTATTAGCGCTTACCATCTGCCGATTCGGTTGTGTGTTTTGCTTTGGCTGTTGCTTTTCAGTACTTCTGTGCTGGCAATACCCTCCCCGGATCTGGTTATTAACCTGTCTGCCAGTATCGCCCAGCTGTTGGGTTTGATCAGTGTGCTTCTTGGTGGCGCCGCTTTCTCATCAAGGAAGAAACTGAATAAGCGCAATGGTGGAAAAATTCCCAAGACATCACGCCTGCTGTTTTTCTCGGCATTGACTTTGCTGATAATATCCCTCGGGATTAATCTCCTTCAATATACCGGCTCAGTGGACGCAAAAAACTCGCGGTTACATACTAACCTGACTCGTAAATCTATTGAGAATGGAAAGTCAGTCGGTGATACAAGCCTGAAAACACTATCTTTCAGTGATCAGAAGACTCATCCTCTTGGCATTAGTACCGACACAATGTCGAATTGGTTAGAATCCGAGGAGTCTCTCAATATCTTTGATATAAGGGAGAATGCAGAAGTGGAGGCGGGAATGATTAGCAATGCTCAGCATATACGCTTCCCGGACTTACTGGCAAATCCTGCTTTGGTTCAGGAAAATGGCAACAAAAACCTCTTTCTCTGCTACTCCGGTAATCGTAGCTCAGAGTTGTGTGAAACCCTGTCAGGGCAAGGCAAGGCTTGTAACTTTATGGTTGGCGGCTATGAAAAATGGTTAAGTGAGTCACGCCCACTGGACAACCTGACAGGAGGCTCTACAACAGAGCTTCGTGATATTCCAGAGTATAATAATAAGAAGGTGCTGCTTGATACTCCCGATGTACATCGATTGGTCAATGAAGAAAATGCGGAGTTTGTTGATGTCCGGTATCCGGTAGATTTCAATGCAGATCATCTGCCGGGTGCTTATAATATCACCATGCGTGCGCTGCAATCGGCTGCCTTGGAAGAGAAATTATCCCAGCTGCCCGATGTCCCGTTGATTGCAGCCTGTTACGATAAGCGCAGTTGTTTCTATTCCCAGTTGATCGGCCTCAGTCTTAATCGTATCGGTCGTGATTATCGTGGGCGTTATACCGTTCCTAATGAATACTACTTGCCTGGCAGCGAGCGTAGCCACGTTGCTAACTGGCGTGTAGAAAATGAGCAGATTACCCTGATCAAACTGGCTACAGCGCCTCTGAGTACCCTGCTGCATAGCCTTTCCGAATATAGTGGTCATTATGCAATTGGTATTTTTCTGCTTGTTCTGCTTGTCAGGCTGCTGTTATTTCCTCTGACCATCAAGGCAGAAAGAGACCAGGTCGTTCTGAAATCGCTAAAACCGACGATTAATCGCCTCAGATCCCGATATGCCAGCCATCCGAGGGCACTGAGCAAAGCCATTCTGAAGCTCTATCGGGTAAACAAAATCAAACCCGTTTTTAATCTCATAGCTTCAGTTTCGCAGCTTGGGCTTCTGCTGCTGTTCTTCTCTGTAGTCGATGGTGCGGCCAATGGCTGGACTGACTCTTTTTTATGGATAGAGACAGCTTCGGCGCCGGATAGATTGTTTATACTGCCTCTTTTGGTAAGCGGATTGTTTGCCTTTATTATTGCCCGACAGCTCAAACCATTAAGCAAGAAGAAAATCATGGGCTTGGTTGCAGGTGGAATTTTATTTTTTGCATTAATACAAGCTCTGAGTGCAGCGGTGAATATCTATTTCACATTTAGTATGCTTGTGCTAATAGCCCAGGGCAGTCTGATAGGTGCATTGTCATTGAAACTGAATTGGGATGGCAGTTATGAAGATCTCCTGAACACGCATGTCGATGACGGCTTGATTCCGCTGAGATATGCACATCTGTTCCCCATCGCAGGAAAAAAAGCCTCTAGACTCGGCGAGCTGATAGCGGCTGGTTATAATGTTCCAGATGGCTTTGTTGTAACCGATATGATTGCATCCGAACTTGTCAAGCCAGATGAGGATGTCAGCGAACAATATAAGAAACTGCCAGGTGGTAACCGCAAGAAACTGGAATGCCTCTGGAAAGAGATGAAGGCAGAAAAAGTGGCTGTGCGCAGCTCTGGCACCAATGAAGATGGTGCAGATACGAGTTTTGCAGGTGTGTATGATTCAATACTGAATGTGAGCAAAGAGCAGCTGCCAGAAGCCATAGCCACGGTTTATCAATCACTGTCCTCCAGTACCGCTACCCACTACAACAACGCAGTCAATAGCTTCGCTGAGGATATCCTGCCTGGTTTACGCCGCGGCGGTGTTGTTATTCAGAAAATGGTTGATGCAGAATACGCGGGTGTTATGTTTACTGAGCATCCAACAAATGCTGGCGCCATGCTTATAGAAGTTGTCAGTGGACTCGGGGAAGATCTGGTCAGCGGGACAGTGACCCCGGACTCCTACTCATTTGGTCGCAATACAGGACAGCCACTGGACGATCAACAGACTCCGGTAGATCTGCAAGATCTTATACAATTAGGCCGAAAACTGGAAGAGCACTTTCATCATCCGCAGGATATAGAGTGGGCCTACGCCAATGGTAAGTTTTATCTACTGCAAGCCAGAGATATTACTCGATCAATCTGTGACAGAGACTCCATTGAAGGATATACCGAAGCTGAGCGTAGACGATTGTTAGCAATGGTCGAGAATCATTGTTCAGATGACAACGCCTTTGAACAGAACGAACTTTCAGAGTTGCTACCTGCACCGACTCCATTAAGTGCATCCTTCATGCATAGACTATGGGCAGCGGAAGGTAGTACAGATCTCGCCTGCCAACAGCTTGGCATTCCCTATAACGTAGATGTAAGTTCGAAAGACTTCGTTACGACTGTTTTTGGTAAAACCTATATCAACAAAGTGGAAGAAAAACTGCGATTGGGTAAAGGGCCGGGCGCGCTGTCTGCTTTCAATCTGGCACGCAATGCCGAGCAGATTGAAGAGCATTTTCGCAATGAGTTTTTACCCGCATTCTTTCAGTCAGTTGATGCCAACAAGGCAATGGATTATTCCCGTCTGACGTTGGCACAGATGTTAAATTCACTCGATATGCGTCTGCGGCACTTTATTACGGAGATTTATGTTGAAGCTGAAGTTATTAATATTGCAGCTGACTATTACTGGAAAACCGCTGACGCCAAGCTCAAGGGACATGGACTGGATCCAGCACGATACTTAAATTATGTACCAGACAATGCAGTTAGCTCAGCAATGGCATTAATCACTTCCAAAGATGCAAACCAGGATACTGTTGAAAAATTTATCGACACTTTCGGGCACAGAGCACCCTACGATTACGAACTATCTGCTCCACGATACTCAGAAGACCCATCGTTGGTAGTTAATCTGATGCGTGGTCATTCGCATACAGGCAAGAAGGTAGCACCTGCTACCATGCCCAATAAAAAACTGTTACGTATTAGTGTTGACAGGGTGCAGCGGTTTCAGGCACTGAAGGAAGACGCCAAGCACTTCTGCATGATGGAGCTTAACGAGATTCGCAAATTGCTGCTTGCGATAGATCAAGCTTGCGAATTTGAAGGCGGTGTATTTTACCTTTCAATCGACGAATTGCTTTCAATTGCTGAGGCACTTTCGTTGGCGGATGCTCAGACCCTTATCACGCGACGCAAACAGCGAGAAGAGAAATGGAGCAAGTTGTCGCCACCTGCAGAACTAAGTGTATTTGATCTGGAATCTATGGATACCAAAACAGGTGCCGTACATCGCAGCGTAGACAGTAACGCCCTGACTGGCAAGCGTGTTGCGGGTGACGAAGAAGTTAAGGGTGTAGTAAGGGTAATCCAGTCGGTAGAGGAAATTAAGCTGTTTCAGGATGGTGAGATTTTAGTTGCACGTATGACAGACCCTCAGTGGTATCCGCTGTTTCCCAAGGCAAAAGGTATTATTACCGAAGTCGGCGGCTGGCTTAGCCATGCCGCGATAGTTGCGAGAGAATACAATTTACCTGCGATTGTCGGTGTACCTGGCGCCTGCACACGGTTATCGACGGGCGACATTGTTGAATTGCATAGTGATGGCTCTTTAACTCAGCATACCGATCAACGTCGTGCGGATTCTCCAATGCGCGAAAAATCTGTGCCAGAAACAAGCACTGTAAGCACTATTACGAATCAATTATTGGAAGGAAGCACACACGCGCAAAGGGTGATTCCAATACACATATCATCAAATGCCAGTCGCGAAGATAAGCATAACAAGCGTCTGGAGCGCCGTCGCAATGCACGGCAAAAGCGTGCTGGATAATCTTTACCATTAATCACTAAATCACACTTTACTGGCATTATGTAGCCGTCGCTCATCCCGAGGCGGCATGCCGAAATAATCCCGATAACATTTGCTGAAGTGAGGAGAAGAAATAAACCCACATGCCAGTGCAACATCGACGATGGATTTATTGGTTTGCAATAAGAGCTGACGGGCACGTGTAAGGCGTAATTCAAGGTAGTATCGGGTCGGCACACAATTGAGGTATTTTTTAAATAGCCGTTCAAGTTGGCGACGGGAAATGCCTACATAGCCTGATAACTCATCCAGGCTCATGGGTTCCTCAAGATTGGCTTCCATCAGCGTAACAGCTTCAGTTAGTTTTGGCTGGCTGGTGCCAAGATGCATGCGCAGGGGAATGCGCTGGTGATCATTGTGGCCGCGTACACGCTCACAGATTAATGCTTCAGATAACTTACATGCTAAGCTGGCGTTGTGATCTCTGCGGATGATACTTAGCATCATATCCAGTGGCGCTGTACCCCCTGCACAGGTGAAACGATTCCGGTCAAGTTCAAAGAGTTCATTGCAGAAGTTAACATGCGGAAACTCTTCCCTGACGGTTGCCATATTCTCCCAATGAATGGTGGCTCTGTAATTGTCCAGTAATCCCGCTTTGGCGAGTATATAGGCGCCAGTGCACAGTGCGCCCAGATTAACTTTCTCTCGCGCTAATTTACGCAGGCTCAGCATAAGAGGTCTGGACCAGACCTCTTCTATGTTTATACCACCGCATATAAACAGCGTATCTAATTTCCTCTGTTCGCCCAAACGCCCATCGGGCTGTACAATCAAGCCACAACTACTGACTTGTGCGGTTCCATCCAAGGTTAAAACCTGCCAGTTGTAGGCCGGATAGTCCAATTCACGATTAGCCAGACGAAGGGGTTCAACAGCGGCTGAAAAGGCAATGGTTGAATAGTTGTGTAGTAGCAAAAAGCCGTAGGTGGTTGGTTGTGTATCACAGGGGCTGATTTGCATGTTGTTACGGATTCTTAGCACTCGTTCAAGGCGTCAATATAGCCTAAAAAATCCAGCTGAGATAGAGTTTTATTGTTGGCAGTTGAATCTTTTCAGACTCACGACTGTGTCTGTATAGTGCATAGCCTGCTACCACTGGTTTACTGTAAAGGTTTTACCTATTTATAGACCATGTTGATAAAATGGCGCAACCGATGGTTTCAGCGCCGTATTGCCGAGGAGCATGTCAGCTGCTTTTTCAGCGATCATAATGGTGGGTGCGTTGAGGTTGCCGTTGACAATTTGTGGCATTACCGATGCGTCAACTATATGTAGATTATTGATACCATGCACCTTCAGGCAATTATCCGTCACAGCCAATTCATCACTACCCATACGGCAGGTACAGCTTGGATGGTAGGCGCTTTCTCCCTTTTGACGCACAAAATCAATAATTGCATCATCGTTTTGTACTGCATCTCCTGGTGCAAGCTCTGCGCCGCGAAACTCATCAAAAGCGGTTTGTGAAAATATTTCCCGGGTTTTTTTAATGGCTTCTATCCACTCCTTACGGTCTTTGTCGGTGGAGAGGTAATTAAAGCGTATTTTGGGTGCAGTAGCTGGATCTTTTGAAACTATCTTCACGGTCCCGCGTGCGTCTGAAAGCATTGGCCCTACATGTGCCTGATAGCCATGCTCATCCCTGGGACTGGTGCCATCATAGCTTATCGCAATAGGTAGAAAGTGATATTGCAAATTAGGGTAGGCCACCTGCTCATTGCTGCGAATAAATCCTCCCGCCTCGAATTGATTGCTGGCACCTTCACCTGTTTTAAACAGTATCCATTGCAGTCCAATACGTAGTTGGTTCCAGGGTTTTAGTGCGTAATACATGCTTACCGGCTTAATGCAGGCATGTTGAACGTAAACTTCCAGATGATCCTGCAGATTTTCGCCGACCCCGGGCAGATGAGCAATAACGGGGATATCGAGTTTTTCTAGTTCTGCGGCATTGCCTAAACCCGATAACTGCATTAACTGGGGGCTATTGAATGCACCGGCACAGAGAATAATTTGTCCCGCTTGCTCTGTGCTGATTTTACCCTTTTGGCTGTACTTAACAGCTGTTGCAGTATTGCTGTCAAATAAAATCTGCTGAGTCAGGCATTGCGAACGGATGGTTAAATTTTTTCGTTTCTTCACTGGGTGAAGGTAAGCACGCGCCGTACTCCAACGTTTGCCAGCAAACGTAGTCATGTCAAAAGCGGAGAAACCTTCCTGGCGATAGGCATTTATATCCTGCAGGCGCTCATAACCGGCTTGCTTGGTGGCTTTGAAAAAGGCCCCAAATAGCGGGTTCTCGCAGGCACCTGTACTGGTTTTCAGTGGCCCACTACCACCGCGATAGTCATCACTTCCCTGTAGTCGGGTCTCGGCTTTGCGAAAATAGGGCAAAACGTGTGCGTAGTCCCAGTCGTCAAGGCCATAGTCCTTGGCCCATGCCTGATAGTCCATTGCATTGCCGCGGATATAGATCATGCCATTGATAGAGGAAGAACCACCCAGGACCTTTCCACGGGGATGGTAGATCTGGCGGTTGTTCATATGGGGTTCTGGTTCTGACTCATACCACCAGTTGTATGTTTTCGATTGCAACGGGTAGGTAAGTGCAGCAGGCATATGGATGCGAAAATCGAGACCGTGATCAGCAGGACCGGCTTCCAGTAGAAGCACTTTATTTGCAGGGTTTTCGCTTAATCGATTTGCCAGAACACAACCAGCAGAACCAGCACCGATTATTATAAAATCATACATTGAACAGTGTTCTGACGTGAAGAGCGGACAAACAAGTCACAGTTATCCGACTCTTCATTGTCGTCGAATTCTTCGTAATTCAGCTTGACTGTCGTCATATCGTTGCTTCTCGTCAGCGCTAAGATCAAAACGCTTCAAGGCGTACAAAGCGGCTTCTCTTGTACTTTTACGTTCATTGCTGTCTTCAGATTTTGCCAGCAGGCTGTACTTTACATCATCTGACAGATGGCGGGTTTTTAAAAAAGCAAAAGTGGCTGTTTCTCGCACATGCGGGTCTTTGTCATCCAGGCCTTGTAATAAAACCGGATTCATATTGACATCACGTGCCCAGGAGGAAATGATCGTCATCGAGTGGGAGCGTACCAGGGGATCAGTATTATTGGCGAGTCGCGAAAACCGATCCAGCAAATCCATTTGCTCGGCTCTATTAATGTGAGCGGGTTTAGCCATTGCGTTAAGCGCAGATACCAATACTTGCGGGTTGGATTCAACAGAAATCAAATCGGCCACTGTTTTACGCGCACGGGCGTTTCGCGGTTGTTGCCAACCCAGAAGTAATAATCCGGATTTTTGTGAGCCAGGATCACCTGATAACGCCAGTTCCACCCCGACATCGGTAATGATTGCATTGTCAAATTGGCCCAGCAACATGGCCAAACGTTGCATCTTATCCGAATCGGTATTGATACGATATTCAAGAGCAAGTTGCTGGACAACTTCAGGATTTAGTTTGAGTAGCTTGCTTAAGCGTTTAAATTCGGCGTCAGTCCAGGGTACGGCAGCAATTTGCGATAGTTCAAAACCTGCGACCTTTGCGGCATGTTCAGCAGTAGGATTTGCGGGTAATTGCTTGCTAACCAAGTGCTTATCGGGGGAATCGCCCGGCATGTTTGTCTTTTCTGAAAATGCTGGTTCTGAAGCTGTAGCCTCTGTGGCTGGTTTCCCCTCAATTAGTAGTGCTGGTGTTTCAGCGAACCAGAAGTAGAGAAACCAGGCGATCAGAGATAGCCCGACAACAATTGAGCCAACAAGGAATACCAGGGCGACAGCGCCTTTTTCTTGCCGGCACATTTATTGTTATTAGTCCTCGTCTCGAGGGTTGATGGAAAATTGCACCTTCGTTGTACTACCGGGAGTTTTTGCCATTTTCCATGGGAACGGGTCAGTTAAACTTTGGTAAAACTGAATATCAAAGCCACAGACGCTTGCGCTTGAATCGAGTTCTTCAGAAATGGCATAAGATTCAAATTGATCATCACCTGTTATGGCCTGAGGGGCATCTAATAATTCTTGTAGCTTACCCCATGATTGAGGGCCGACTATGCCGTCTACAGTAAGTTGCTGTGCTTCCTGAAACTGGCGTACGGCCGCTTCGGTATTGTCGCCAAACAGACCATCTGCAAATACATTTATATCTGTCTGTCCTGCATTAATACCCAGACAGAAAAGAACACGCTGCACACCTTTGCTGTATGAAGAATTTGCATAAAGCGTGTCTTTTTGTAAAGAGCAATTGTCTGCCCAGGAATCGTTCTTTGATTCTCCATCACACAGGGCGTCCATCTCATTTGGATCGGGGTCGGGGTCTGGGTCGGGATCGCCTGAGCCATCACCATCCATTCCTGTCAAGTCCGGGTCAGTTTCTGTATCTGAACTGGAACTACCACATCCTACGGCTATTGTGGAAAGAAACAATATCAGCATTAAACGAATCAAACCTGGATAAATCGATTGTGTTAACAGCTTCATAAGACTTCGACCCTCTGACCATTTGTGTTACGCAATTGTTGCATTATAAGATCACTATCTGTTTACATATTAAGGATATCACCACTCTCCTTAGTATAAGATAGCTGATAATCGCTATCATAACATGCAGTTCATTAAGTTAAAGTATCCGTATGCATTACCTCAGAAACGCGCACCTACGGCCAAGGATTGGGAGCGAATGAGTCATCAATTTCATGAGGATATCAGCAGGCGAATAAGTGCTCTGGAAAACCTGCGTGATCGTTTATTGGGATGTATTGGCTGTGGCTGCTTATCACTTGAGCGTTGTAAGCTCTACAACCCGGATGATCGAGCGGCAACATTGGGTGTCGGCCCCAGATATTTGTTGGGTGATAAGCCAGAACTGGAACGCCCCGATTGAAAGCAAACATACTAACTCAGCGATTATTGTACTCTGTATTTCCTTAATCCCGGCAAAAATGAACTTGATGACTATCAACTTGATCATATGCGGTACTTTGTCTTTTAAAAAGAGGATGCTCAATGTTTAAATCATTCTTCCCAAGCCCAAAAATCTTTGCTATTTCGTTTTTATTCTGGTCCATTGCGTGTTTGCTTGTCTGGTTTTTTTATGGCGAGGATCTGGGTCAAATTTTGAGTTTGGGTGGATTATTTGGTTATGAGTACGTTTTAGTTGCAGCCAACGAGGGTTCGGAGCAAGCAACAAATTCCGGAGAGAGTTTCTGGGTTTATCAATATATACTTTTTTGTTATAGCGTATTTGTTATTACATGGATGCTTGGTTCACCGCATAAATGGGGTCGCTGGTCAGTCTTCGGTTCTGCAATTATTGTGTTTGTGACCTGGTTTCAAGTGCAACTCGATGTATTGATCAATGAATGGTTTGGTGTTTTTTACGATTCAATACAACAAGCATTGAGCGAACCCCATAGCATCAGCGCGAGTGACTACTATTCGCAATTATTTACCTTTGGAAAGATTGCACTGGTGCTGATTACAGTATCAGTATTCATACGTTTTTTCGTAAGTCACTACGTTTTCCGTTGGCGAACGGCGATCAATAATTACTATATGTCACTCTGGCCGAAAGTTCGACACATTGAGGGGGCATCTCAACGTGTGCAGGAAGATTCGATGCGTTTTGCTCATATTATGGAAAGCCTGGGTGTTAATTTAATAGATTCCGTAATGACATTAGTGGCTTTCCTGCCGATACTCTGGGGGTTGTCAGTTCATATCAAGGAGCTACCCATTATTGGTGAAGTATCTCAGGCTTTGGTTTTTGTTGCCTTGATCTGGTCTGTGCTTGGTACCGCATTACTGGCGCTGGTGGGTATTCGATTGCCGGGCCTTGAATTTAAAAACCAGCGAGTAGAAGCAGCCTATCGCAAAGAACTGGTTTACGGTGAAGACAATGCCAACCGGGCAGAACCCCCGTTAGTTAAAGATCTGTTTATGGCTGTACGTAAAAACTACTTTCGGCTGTATTTCAATTATCTCTATTTTAATGTGGTACGTTATGCCTATTTACAGGCGGGGGTTCTAGTACCCTATATTGCCTTGGCACCCACCATCATTGCCGGGGCTTTCTCATTAGGCGTAATGCAACAGATTATACGTGCGTTTGGGCGGGTTGAAGGTTCGTTTCAATATCTTGTAAATTCATGGACGACCATTGTCGAATTGATGTCAATTTATAAGCGGCTTAAGGCTTTTGAATTAGCAATTGATAATCAACCATTGCCGACCATTGAGGCGTCGGTATCGGTGGGCGGGTGATAAGATATTTGGTATGTGTTATCCGCTGATTTATTTTAGAATGATTGAGATGCTGAGCGGGCAACAAATTCTGCCATCAAATCAGAACCGCCGATGTGATCTGCGATATTGATTGATAAGGATGGATATTTTACTCTGGCCTTCTCGACTATCGCCGGTATATCTACCGAAACATGGCGCCCAGCAGCTAGAAAGTAGGGTAATAGCAAAATTCTTTCTGCACCCTGGTTAATGCAATGCGCGATGCCTTCCGGGATCGAAGGTTCAGCCAATTCCAGAAACGCAGTGCAAACGAATTGAAAGTTACCCTTTAACAGTGGCCGCACCTTGTCTGTCAGATCTGTGATCTCGGAATTGGATTGTGCACGCCGGCTGCCGTGTGACACAATAAGAAGAGCGTTCATGAGTTCAACTCCTGATATAAACCCGTACGTTTTATCTTGGGTTCAGATTTTGATTGATTTTTTGTAAGTACAAGGGTGGACGCAAAAACAACTTAGGCGCCAACAAAATCGATTTATTCATGTTGCGTCAAGTGATTATCCATGAATAGCATCATATTAACCAATTCTTATTTATTAAATCAATAGATACTAATATAAATGAATATGCATTTAACTTATCAAGATAATTGCCAATTCTGCTCGGGTACTGACTCTACCTTTTAAAATACACCTGTGGAATAACTGCAAGTTGTGTTATATTTTCTAAAAGTTACGCTGTGTTTAGGTACGTAATGCTTGCTGAATGCCCTGTCGGTCGCGCTTCCAGACTAAAATCACTTGGATACCCGTTAGGGTTATGTTAGTTTCTGCCCCGGGATAGGACGGCGCTAGTACCTGTACGGTATTATGGCGTATTTGAGTATAAAATCGGTTTTTGTCATATGGACATCTTCGGTTTATCAATGCTTTTATCCAGAACTTAATTTATCGTTAGAATAAACTTGGGGAACATTCATGAAATTAACAAAAACACTCGTGCTGTCGGCAGCTGCCTTGTCAGTCGCGATTGCAGCCACCGCGAACGCTGGTGAAACACTGGATTCTGTAAAAAAGAAAGGCTTCATTCAATGCGGTGTAAACACGGGTTTACCGGGATTCTCAAATCCTGATGACAGTGGTAAATGGACAGGGCTTGACGTTGATTACTGCCGGGCACTTGCAGCTGCTGTATTAGGTGATGCTGAGAAAGTCAAATTTACACCGCTTACCGCTAAAGTGCGGTTTACTGCATTGCAGTCAGGTGAAATTGATATCCTATCGCGAAACACTACCTGGACAATGAGCCGGGATACTTCATTTGGTGAGTTTATTGGCGTAAATTATTATGATGGTCAGGGTTTTATGGTGCGTAAATCTCTGGGTGTTAAAAGTTCAATAGAGCTTGATGGAGCTGCGGTTTGTACCAATACAGGTACCACAACAGAGCTGAACATTGCGGATTATTTTCGCGCCAATAACATGAACTACACCGTGGTTGCTTTCGAAAAAGGTGATGAGGTTGTCAGCGCTTATGATTCAGGGCGTTGTGATGTATTCACGACTGACCGATCAGGTCTCGCCGCTGAACGCACCAAACTGTCCAAGCCAGATGAGCATATGGTTTTACCAGAAATAATATCCAAAGAACCGCTTGGACCCATGGTTCGTCACGGTGATTTTCAGTGGGGCGATATTGCACGTTGGACGCGTAACTGCCTGGTTAATGCTGAAGAGTTCGGTATTACCTCAGCCAATGTTGCTGAAAAAGCCAAAAGTAATGATCCAAACCTGAAACGTATATTGGGCACCGAAGGCAGCCTGGGCGCAGATTTAGGCTTAGCACCTGATTTTTGTGCCACTGCTATCGCAAAAGTGGGCAATTATGCTGAGATATACAATCGCAATGTAGGCCCGGATACACCCCTTAAATTAGAGCGGGGTGTTAATGCATTGTGGACCGATGGCGGTATTTTATACGCAGCGCCAATGCGATAAAAAAAGCGCAAACAAAAACGCCGATCACTGATCGGCGTTTTTCATTCTAGTTCTGATTAATTAGTATTAAAACGACACGCAATATCGAGTTGATTCAGCAGAATTTTAGCGGCTAAACTATTACCAGGGAAAATATAGAAGGTAATCCTGGATACGTTTTAGTGCAAACTTGCACTAAGTATTATAAATACAACACCCGATTTATTAAAGGGGAAGAACTATGGTCACCAGCAGTAGTTCCACTAAGAAACCTACTTCGACCATATCGTTTTGGCGTGATCCCGAAAAACGATCAATGGTTTTTCAATTCATTGCGTTTGCAGTTGTCGCCTGGTTAATCTGGAGCATTGTTGACAACACAGCGACTAACATGAAAACCAGGGGAATCGCATCTGGATTTGGTTTTCTTGATGTTACCGCAGGATTCGGAATAATTCAGACATTGGTCCAGTATTCCGAAGAGTCCAGCTATGGCCGAACCTTCATTGTCGGTTTACTCAATACCATTTTAGTTGCGGCATTGGGTTTGTTTTTTGCCACAATCTTAGGTTTTTTAATTGGTATTGCTCGTCTTTCACACAACTGGTTACTGCAGAAAGTTGCAACCGTGTATGTTGAAACTTTTCGCAACATACCCTTATTGCTGCAAATCTTATTTTGGTACAACGCTGTCCTAAAGCCATTATCAGGTCCTCGGGAGCTGCATCAAGCAGGGGATAGTGTTTATTTCTCTATCAACAATCGTGGCATTTTGTTCGCTGATCCGGTTCCCGAACCAGGGTTTCAGTATGTCTGGATGAGCATCTTGATCGGGATTGTACTGACATTTATCGTGAAGCGCTGGGCAAAAAGTCGACAAGCAACCACAGGACAGCAGTTTCCGGTGTTTTGGACGGCTGTTGCTTTGATTGTGGCCGTGCCTCTACTGCTTTATTTTATGCTGGGTTCTCCGATAAATATGGTGCCTGCGGAGATGACCCGTTTCAGCTTGCGCGGTGGTGTCACCATCATTCCAGAGTTAATTGCCCTACTCATTGCATTGGTGGTTTATACTGCAGCTTTTATTGCCGAAATTGTCCGGGCAGGGATACAAGCAGTCAATCATGGACAGACAGAAGCTGCTCATGCGCTGGGGCTGCGTTCTGGCCCTACATTACGGTTGGTTGTAATTCCTCAGGCCCTGCGGGTCATCATTCCACCTTTGACGAGTCAGTACCTCAATCTGACGAAAAACTCCAGTCTTGCAACCGCTATTGCCTATCCTGATCTGGTTTCCGTATTTGCGGGAACCGTGCTCAATCAGACAGGACAAGCTGTTGAGGTTATGGTCATAACACTCGCCGTCTATCTGACTTTGAGTTTGATAATGTCCACATTTATGAACTGGTATAACAGCCGCATAAGTCTGGTGGAGAGATAAATGTCCAAATCAAATGTTTATAATGGTTATGTGACTGATGAGGTATTGGAGGAACGTCCTGCACCTAAAAATACAGTGGGTCTGGCTGTCTGGATAAAAAATAATCTCTTTGACGGCGTGTTTAATACGCTTTTAACGCTGTTGTCTTTATTGGTTATATATCTAATTGTGCCCTCTGCCATTAACTGGGCTATTACCGGGGCAACCTGGTCGGGCGGTGCAGATGCTTGCAGAGCAGACCCGGACGGGGCATGTTGGCCTTTTATAATACAACGTTGGGAACAGTTTCTATACGGCTTTTACGAACATTCTGAGCGTTGGCGGGTGAATATAGTTTTATGGGCTTTGTTTATCGGTATTGCGCTACTGGTGTATGAGAGAACACCGAAACGTAACTGGGTAGGCATATTCATGCTGGTTATATTCCCTGTTCTGGCTTTTATACTTTTATACGGCAATAAAACGCTAGGGCTGCCAATAGTGCAAACTGATCAATGGGGTGGCTTTATGCTGACTCTGGTTATTGCATTATTCGGAATAGTTGCCTCACTCCCATTGGGTATTTTACTGGCATTAGGTCGCCGTTCAGATATGCCGGTGATTCGCAATATATGTGTCATTTTTATTGAATTCTGGCGCGGCGTACCGTTGATTACAGTATTGTTTATGGCGTCGGTTATGTTTCCCTTATTCTTACCTGATGGTGTCTCGGTAAATCAGTTACTGCGTGCTATGGTCGGAGTTGCGTTATTCTCTGCGGCCTATATGGCTGAGGTCGTACGTGGTGGATTACAGGCGATTCCAAAAGGGCAATATGAAGGTGCCAGTTCACTGGGTTTAGGGTACTGGCAGTCGATGCGTTTGATTATTATGCCACAAGCATTAAAGATAGTTATTCCAGGCATAGTGAATACTTTTATAGGATTGTTTAAAGACACTACTCTGGTTCTGATTATAGGTTTGTTAGACCTTCTTGGAATGATTCAGGCAGCGCTTGCAGATCCACACTGGTCTATCAGATCAGTCCCTTCAACAGGCTACGCATTTGTTGCACTGGTATTTTGGGTTTTTTGTTACAGCATGGCGCGATACAGTCGGTATATAGAAGAGAAGCTGGAAACCGGCCATAAACGATAGGGTTTATAAAATGACAGAAGAAACCAAAACAGTTGATCAAAACCGCATGTCGGTGAGTGATGAAATTGCTATTCAGATTACTGATATGAATAAGTGGTACGGTCAATTTCATGTGCTAAAAAATATCAACCTGACCGTTAACAGAGGCGAAAGAATTGTAGTCTGTGGCCCTTCCGGTTCTGGCAAATCCACTATGATTCGCTGTATTAACCGACTGGAAGAACATCAGGAAGGCGAGATATTGGTCAACGGTATTGAATTGACCAATGATTTGAAAAATATAGATGCGATTCGCCGGGAAGTAGGCATGTGCTTCCAGCACTTTAATTTGTTTCCACACCTGACCGTTCTTGAAAACTGCACTCTGGCACCGTTATGGGTTCGTAAAACGCCCAAAAAGGAAGCAGAACAAGCTGCAATGAAATATCTGGAGCGGGTTAAGATACCCGAACAGGCAGGTAAATTTCCTGGTCAGCTATCCGGTGGGCAACAGCAAAGAGTCGCCATTGCACGATCGCTTTGTATGAATCCGCGCATTATGTTGTTTGATGAGCCAACATCCGCCCTTGATCCGGAAATGATCAAAGAAGTACTCGATGTCATGATTGAACTGGCGGAAGAGGGCATGACGATGATTTGTGTAACTCACGAAATGGGTTTTGCAAAAACCGTAGCCAATCGGGTTATTTTTATGGATGAAGGTCAGATAATCGAGGAAAACGAACCGGAAGAGTTCTTTAATAATCCCAAGTCTGAGAGGACACAGCTCTTTTTGAGTCAGATATTGCAGCATTAACTATTTGTAGATGCGCATTGCGCAACGTGTGATAGCACTCAATAAAATTGAGATCACTGGTTGGTAGTTGCCAAAGGCAAGCGTTTTTTTCAGGACTGAGTACAGAAACTTCAGTTGCTATCAGTTGTTATGGACAGGCGCTTTTTTCAGGACTGAATCCCGTTTTTTGGCAGGGTGGTTCGCCTTGCCAAGGATAGGCGTTTTTTTCAGAACTGAATCCAGATACTTAATTTCAAAGCTTCAATCATAAAGAGTTGAATAGTCGACGTTTTATGTATCTTTGTTGAGTGCCTGACCCCGATTCCCTCTAAATATACTACCAACTTCAAATACGATTTTATCCCGAGAAACAATAAAAGCCTCAATGAGTTTCAGGATTATCAGGATGAATAAGGTTAACATGAGGAAAATAGGTTTTATACTTTGCAGAATCTCTGGTGATTAAATCTAACCTTGATACAGACGTATGCGCCCCAATAAAAAAATCTGGCAATGGTGAATTTTTTGTTCCATTATTTTTTCTGTATTTTAAAAATACCTTCCCTGCTAAAAAAAGCGCCTCACGTGGCATTTCTAATACTTTAATATCAAGTGCAGAAATAACTTTTTCAACTTCCTCTATATTGGTAAAGCCAATTGATATTTCCGTATAAACAATTGAATTAATATATAAGGAGTTAGTTTGGCTATACCTGTCAAGTATATTTTCTGACCAATTACCCCAAGTAGGATCATCCGTAAATAAGTCTAGGAGTATGCATGAATCAACAAAAACACCATTCATTATGATTTTCTAGTCAGACTCATAATTTCGTCAGTTGACATGTTTGCTGTAGCTATTCCTCGAAGTTTTTTGAATTTACCTTTTATCTCTGGCTCATCAATTTTAACAATATAGAACCTTCCTTTATCTTCCCTAAAGTCTATTTCAGTTTCGGGAATGATGCCTAAAATTTCTCTTACATTTCTGGGTATGGTGACTTGTCCTTTTGTAGTTACTCGCATAGCACAGTTCCAATAAAAAAGTAATACCATAATAGTATTACTTGCTGATATTTACAAGCTCTTTTCTTCACAGTCAACTGCTGCCGAAAACTGTAACATCACTCTATTGAATCATTACATTTCTACTGCTTTGTTAGGTTTGATGACATACGGATAAGGAAATATATGTCCTCCACTCTCATTTCTGCGCCCCCGATTCCCAGTAGATGGAATCACTATTGACACATGCTATTGTGTAAACTAATGCGTTAATAGGAGGTGCTCGATATGGCAACAAACTTGGCAATTGATGAAAAATTATTAGAAGAAGCGCTATTAATTAACGGATTCAAAACGAAAAAAGATACAGTTAATTATGCTTTAAAGGAGTTTATTAACCGACGTAAGCAATTGGGATTTCTGGAATTATTCGGCAAGTTGCATCCAGATACTGACTATGATTATAAAAAGGCCAGATAACGTTGAAAGTAGTTGTGGATACACCAATTTGGTCATATGCCCTGAGGTCAAAAAGAGAAGAGTACGAAACGTATGTCCAGGAATTTGAAATTCGTATTTCTGATCAAAGAGTGATTATGCTTGGGCCAATCAGACAAGAAGTATTATCAGGTTATAGCGACAAGTCAAAGTTTGAAGAATTAAATGAAAAATTAAAATATTTTGAAAATACACAGATTATTGATGAGGATTATGTACGTGCGGCAATTTTTTCAAATACATGCCGATCAAAAGGTGTTCAAGGTTTGCATACTGATTTTCTGATCTGTACAGTGGCATTTCGATTAAAATAAAATATTTTTACGATAGATAAAGATTTTTTTCATTATGGGAAACACATACCCATTCAGTTATTCAATTTTTCTTGAACAGGTGGTTTGAATATTGGCAGCTGCCAAGGATAAGTGTTTTTTTCTGAACTGAATCCAGATATGAATTTGAAGTTTTCAATCTAAGGAATTGAATAATTGATGTTTTGTGCCTTGTTGAGTGTCTGTCTCTCATCCCCGTGTATCATTGTCGAATGCCTATCCCCAACTGCGCACTTGAGATAATTCACGTTATATTCACGTAACATCTACGCAGTGCATGCATGCTCCAATATAAATTTCGAATCTTGATTTAAAACTTATATTGGCGGTGACTGCAATGAGACTATTTTTAGCGTTGCTTTTATTTTTGATTAGCTCGGATGTGTTGTCTCAGTCTGCTGTAGATGAATCTATATTTAAACCTTATAAGAATAATTATCTTTTGCGTTCAAATAACCAAGGTTCAAAGGGGGGCTGCGATGCTAAAGTTCAAATTAGTTTTGTGCAAAATTGGTACGAAGATTCACCAACTTGGGCGGAATCTTTCACTCATAAAATCGCTTTTAATTTCAGTTATACACAAACTTTTTTTGATGATCTTTGCGAAGACTCTAAACCTGTGACAGCAATTAATTACAAACCTGGACTTATACTAGCATTAGGGGAAGATAAAAATAAGGAGGGAGTGGTATATAGACCATTTAAAATCGGGTGGGAGCATCAGTCAAATGGTGAGTTTCAGGGGGTAGAAAACCGTGGTTGGGACAGATTTTTTTTGGAAGTTAAACTCGGATATAACCCTAAAGAACGGAAAAAATATTTAGGTATTCCCTTTGAGAATTCTAATCAAGAAGCTAGAAAACCTTCCGTCAGATTTCAAAAGTCAGACGCATTGAATGCGAGATTTAGATTATGGTCTGAGCCGTTCAGTGGAATCGCAAATGAAAATGTGGATATTGACGAATTCTATGGTCGAGCAGAAGTAGAACTGTCTTTTACAACTAAATCTACTCAATTCTCAATTTTTCGGGATGCCGGTTGGAATAATAAATTTCAAAGAGGCCGGTATATAATAGAATTCTCGACAAAGTATATTCCGATTTTAGGAAACTTTAAATTTACCAAGAAATTCTTTGATCGAAGAGGGGAAAATGGTTCGTGGATGGTACAGCACTACGAGGGCTTCGGGGAAGACATAAGGGATTACAACCAAGAAGTAAGTGGTACACGCATTGGTTTTCGATTTTACTAATAGTTCGGAAGATAAGGCAGTAGCCAAGGACAGGCATTATTTTCAGGACTAAATCCAGATACTTAATTTTAAAGCTTCAATCATAAAAGGTTGAAGAATTAACATTTTATTTATCTTTGTTAAGTGCCTGTCCCCGATTCCCCTTGAAAAATGTATGCCCTTTTGTTTTTAGAACTCATTACCACTAGGCTACAAGCGGCCTTACTTCTTTATCCAATCGCTTATCCAGCTCTTCTTCTGCCTGAAGAAGGTCATATCGGGACTGTAGATTCAGCCAAAACTGTGCTTCCATTCCAAAATAGCGTCCCAGCCGCAAAGCGGTATCGGCAGTAATAAGAAATCGTCAAGGACAGGCGTTTATTGAGAACATGCCCATCCAGCTATTCAATTTTTCTTGAACAAGTGGTTTGAATATTAGAGTTGCCAAGGATAAGTGTTTTTTTCTGAACTGAATCCAGATACTAATTTCAAATTTTCAATCTAAAACATTGAATAGTTGACGTTTTGTGTATCTTAGTCGAGTGCCTGCCCCGGTTTTCTCGCGGGCTTTCTCGGCTTTATTTAGAAAAAAATTGTCGCTCGCTACACCATAAGATTCTGCCGATGTGGCGCATAAAGCAGCCGGATTATCTCATCAAAATCCTTATACTCAGCAGTAATAAGCCCGGAGCGAATTAACAAATCAATATTAACCAGATTACAGTTATCTTTAAATAGCTCCGTCTCATCGCTCAACCTTGCCAACTCCTGCAAAGGGATCAACATAAAATTATCAACCTCTCCATCAGTGTTTTCGGGTTCAAAATCTTCCGGCAACCATAAATCGTATATAAAGATTGTTGAAACGTCTATACCGCGGTGGGTGTCCATCGAATAATTTAATCTGCCACGAGCCTGGGCCTTAACCGCAACTTCTTCCAGTATGTTCGCCTCTTCAGCGCATTCTTTAATCAGGTTCTGATGAATACTGATGCCCAGTGGTTGACCACCTGCGACCATCTGATCAAGCCTTCCAGAATAGAACGGTTTGTCTTTAGCTCGGGTAGCTACCCAAACATAAATGCCGTCTGAAGTTTTAACCAGGCCGTTCATATGTATGCCAAACCCTAATAGCCCAAAATACAAAACACCTGAGCGTTCCATTTCCATAATCGGGCGTTGATCAAAATTATTGGTTACCGGATATCTCTCACCTACCCAGGTGTCGATATCACCGCGAGCGTGTAGCGCTTCGATAATTTTTTGTACGGCGGTTGTGCGTTCACGGTATGTTTTGAGATTGCTTGTCAGTGAAACGATCTTTTCGTTTACGTTAAAAACTTCAGGCCATTCGCGTAGCGTTGTGGTGAATTCATGGCGAATCCAGCCGTACCTTGTTCCTTCGATTTCGAACGAACGGTATTGATCCGGACAAATTTGGTTGCATGTTTGTATACGCTCAAGAAAACTCATGGTTTATTATCCTGTTGCTTTTTTAGAAGTTGCCGTCACGTGAGAGCGGTATTGTTTAGGCTTGGCCGTGATTGTTAGGATTATTATGAATAAATATAGAAGATTTTTATTGTATGATGGGTGACTCATAACCTCTTTTACGATGTGCTCATGTGCTTATTGGCCCGAGCTGCAGGTTGTGCCATGTTTTTCAGGCTGTGCAGTAGAATGAAAATATCCAATTGTATTACCCATTTTATTGGAGCGAGCATAAATGTTGATCTCTAATCTTGAGCTTTTCTTTGACAAACGCATAAACGAGCATCTGGGTCTTGTGCAAGGAAGTTCAGTACGTTCAAAACATGTAGGGCGTGACATCATGGCTTCGTTTAAAAATGTTTTTGGCGGAGAGCTGGTGGCTTATACTGAGTTACTACATGAATCTCGTGAGCAGGCGTTGCAGCGTATGATTAAACAGGCAGAGTCATTGGGTGCCAATGCGATACTTAATGTGCGATTCTCTACCTCCAGTGTGGCTCAGGGTGCGGCAGAAATTTATGTCTATGGTACAGCCGTTATTCTGGGGCCACAGTAGATGGAGATTTACGGCGTTCTGGCCTTATTGGTCATTGCTTACATTACTGGTTCAATCTTTGAAAAAAGGCATTATAAGTCGATAATCACTCGTGAAAAAGCACTTAATCGGCTGCCGGCAATTGCCAGTAAAATTTATCCGTCGGATACTGTTTATGAGCAAAAATTAGTCAGCGGCAGCGTGGCTGTATCAGTAGATTATTTCAAGCGCTTTCTGGCAGCGTTGCACAATATTATCGGTGGTGATGTCACTTCCTACGAAACCCTATTGGATAGGGCCAGACGTGAAGCCTTGTTACGTATGAAAGAAGAGGCTGATAAAATTGGAGCTAAACTTGTATTAAATGTAAAGTATGAAACCTCTGCAATATCCAGGGGTGCGGGTAACAGCCTGGGTACAGTAGAAGTTTTAGCCTACGGCACGGCAATGATACCAAAAGGCATGGTTTGAAATACTCCAATCAACAATTACCCGAAGGGATAAATACATCGAAGGGCCACCCTTTGAGAATTTTTTTAAAGCTGTTTTTGGCAGTGGCAATAATATTGTTTGTATTGGCCTGGATTTTAGGCAGATCAGGTGCCTGGTTGGCGATGTTGATTCCGTTTGAGAAGGAATACTCGCTTTTCCATGAGTTGGAGACAGTCGAAATCAGGCAATCAGCCATGCAGGATTATCTGCAAGGGCTGGCCAATCAGTTGGTACAGGACATGGAGATGCCAGAGTACTTTAAAATCCAGGTACACTATGATAGTGATACAACCATTAACGCTTTTGCCACTTTAGGCGGACATGTTTTTTTTTACCGAGGATTACTGGAAAAACTACCTAACGAAAATGCATTGGCAATGTTGATTGCCCATGAGATGGCGCATGTAAAACACCGGGACCCAATTGCGTCAATAGGGCAAGGCTTGGCGATTCAAACGGGAATAGGACTGATTCTGGGCCAGGTGAGTACCAATGCACTGGGAACAGCAGGCGTGGTTACTCAATTAAAGTTTAGCCGTGATATGGAATCTGCCGCAGATACACAAGCGCTTGAGGCCGTCTATCAGCGTTACGGTACACTTGCAGGTGCATTGGATCTCTATGAGGTTTTTTTACAAGAGTCTGGTAGCAATAGAGCTTATGGGCAAAAGTTTTTTAATACACATCCACTGACACGTGATCGAATAAGCAGGTTACAAAGCATGGCTGACGAACGGGGTTGGAGCCGTGAAGGCGAACCAACAAGTTTGCCTGAGCAGCTGCGTAGTTGGCTATTGGAAGCCAATAGCCACTAAAAACAAGTACGCTGTCTATTTTATTGAACAGTCTGATTGATCTGCAGCTCAATCGTTGAATCCAGCTGCACTGGCCCGATTTCTGCGAATAAGTCACCAGGGCTGGCTACAGGCTGTCCAGACTTGGAAATGCGGGCACCAACAATAACTTGTGAGTAGTTGGATAATTTCATTTGCGGCATCATGGCCATGCTGTCGTCTAATGTAATTGCCAGCGGCAAATCACTCACTTGCTTTCGGGCTGCAGCTAATGGCATGGGTGGGCCGTTAAATGCCTTGGCATAAATAAAGATTGTTTCGTCCGGGGATACCTGGTTGGAGAATGAATCGGCAAGACTTATATTTAGTTTTACCGATGCCATCTCTGCTACCTTGGCAGCAGTTTGCGTATCATCGAGTGTTCCACCAGCCTGTTGAATCAGTGTTTTAACTTCTTGTGTTGATTTCTCATCAGTTGCAATCAGTGGTAATAATTTTTGCCAATGCTCTATCGCCTGCTGGTTTTGTTTTTTCTCTTGCGCGGCCATTCCTGCAAGCCACAACGCTTTGGGATTGTTCGGCGCCAATTGCAGGGCGGTATTGACCAATTTATCAGGTCGTCCCATCATGCTGCCATTGTTGCTCATGGCCTCAGCGTCAGCCAGTGCCAGCAGGGTGACCGGGTCTTGCGGATTTTGCCTGTATGCTTCATCAAATGCTACTCTGGCTTCTGCAAATCGCTCGAGGATCATATAGGAGCGTCCCAACATCAGCCAGCCCGTAGAATTTTGTGGTTCCGCTTTGAGTTTTTCTTCCAAATCACCTACCATGCTTGCGATATCATGTTGCTGAGTATTCGCCGGCACAGCTGTGCCACTTACTTCAGCAATAAGTTGTTCCAGGCTAGTCATATCTGCAGAGTCCGGTGCTAGTAAGCCCTTTAACTTATTCCAATATTGCAGGGCCTTTTCTGTATCGCCGTGTTCACGGGCCACCATTCCGGCCAACCAAAGTCCGGTGAAGTTTTCAGGTTCTTTTTCCAGCGCTGCCAAGATCAGGGTTTCTGGTTCACCGGAAATGGTTCCACCGGCCCGCATAGCCATAGCGTCAGCCTTCAGCAACATGAATTCGGCATTGTCAGGTTGCAGACTCAATAACTTCGAATAAGCCTGCTCCGCTTCAGCAAAGCTCTCTTCAACCATATAGGTACGGCCAAGCGTCATCCAGCCATCAGTATTTGTAGGGTCTGTGGCAAGCTTAGCCTGCAGCTGACTAATCATGGCCTGTAAATTAGCTTCACTGTCAGTGCTGCTATTTGCCTGTATTTTTACGGCATCTACCGCTTTGATATTGCCCAGTTGCTGATATAACAAAACCGAAGCTACGGGTACTGCAATGATTATCACAAGGGAGGTTAGCCATGCTGGTTTTTTTATTGTGTCGCCAGCCTCTTCAGCATCATTGACATCATCAAACAAAGCTTGCTCCAGTTCAGCTTTGTTTGATTCATATTCATCTTTGTCGAGTGAGCCGCGTTGATATTCTGTGTCAAGATCGAGTAGTTTGTCGCGGGTTATCTGAACATTCAGTGCCTGCCGGTTTATCGTTATCCTCGGCCTACCTTTGCCTATCAGGGGTGGTAAAACCAATACAAGGGCGAGGGTGATAAGAGCGGCGGCAAAAAGCCAAAATGTGGTCATTTATCTTTCCGGAGGTGATCAGTTTTTAGTGCGATATTACGGCGATTAAGGTGATTTTAATATAACTCGAATGCAGATTAGTCGGTGTTTTTTTCATTCAGAAGTGTCCGTATCTTATCTTGTTCCTGTTGATTTAAGCGTGTGGGTTTTTCCAGTTTCTTATTGCGAATAATTCGCAACAGTATAAATATACTGGCAATCAGGAAAAAAAAGGGTCCCAACCAAATCAGCAATGTTGCTGCGGTAAAAGGTGGGCGATAGAGTACAAACTCGCCGTACCGTGCCACCATATAATCTATAACACCCTGCTTATCCGATCCATTGTCAATCATATCGAATGTTTGGCGACGCAGATCCACGGCAAGGTCGGCATTGGAGTCAGCCAGATTCTGATTCTGGCAAACCAGACAGCGCAGTTCAAAAATCAGTTCTTTGTAGAGCGCTTCCTTTTCCGGGTCGTTGAATGATCTTAGTTCGACGGCTGCAAACGAATTATTAAGGGCCGTAGTGATAAGAAAAAACAATACAAGGAATCGAAATACAATGGAGTGGTTAATCACGCAGGTTCTTTCCGTAATTTTTCAATCAGTGGAATCAGCTCTTCAGCAAGATCAATGTCGGTAACCGGACCCGTATGTTTGAGCCGGATAATGCCTTTTTTGTCAACTACAAAAGTCTCTGGCACCCCGTACACACCCCAGTCAATTCCAGTACGACCCTCAGCGTCAACGGCAATCGCGTAATAGGGATTACCAAATTGAGTTAACCAGCGTTTTGCATCCGCTTCCGGGTCTTTGTAATTCAGGCCGATAACCTCAATACTGGATTGTTGGATCAAGCGGGTAATAACACCGTGCTCAGCGCGACAGGAAACACACCAGGAAGCAAATACATTGAGCAGCCATACCTTGCCTTTCATGTCTTGTGGGGTTATTTGTTTGCCTTCTGCGTAGAGGCGTGGTAGCTCAAAAGCCGGGGTTGGTTTGCCGATAAGCGGCGAAGGCACAGCTCTTGGGTCAAGCCCGAGACCGACTGCTAGCAGAGCTGCCAAAGCTAAAAATAACGCCAAAGGCAAAAAATATTTCATTATGCCGTTTGACTCTGTAGTTTCATAGCCTGCTTTTTTGCGAGTTTCCGATAACGTTTATCGAGTGCAGCCAGCAGACCACCTACGCCCATCAGGATGGCGCCCAGCCACACCCAGCGCAGAAACGGCTTGTGGTACAGACGCAGGCTCCAGGCGCCGTCACCCAGATCCTCACCCAGCGCGACAAACAAGTCGCGAAAAAAACCGGCATCGATGCCGGCTTCGGTCATGGGCATTGAACCGGGGCCATAGTCCCTTTTCTCGGCATGCATTAAAGCCACAACCTGTTCACTTTGGCTGACTATTATTGTGCCTCTCAGTGCGCTGTAATTAGGCCCTTGTGCTTGTTCAACACCGTCAAATTTAAAGCTGTAACCACCGAGTTCGTAGGCTTGACCCGGTTCAAGTCGAACGTCTTTTTCTGTGCTGTAGACTGATACCAAGGTAATCCCGGTAATGGTTACTGCCATGCCAATATGGGCCAACATGGCGCCCCAATTTGCCAGGGGTTGTTTAAAGGGTGATTTACCTTGGCGAGAAACCCATAAAAGGGCTACAAATGCTACCCAGCTGGATAAAAATAGACCCAGGCTCATCAGTGGTTCGAAATCGGGAATCCACAAAAGAGGCAGTAAAAAAGCGGCAACTAATGAGACGATCAATACTAACCAGAGCTGTTTGAATAAACGTGCAGCCGCATCCCGCTTCCAGCGCATCATCAAACCTATACCCATGAGTATAAACAGCGGCACAGCCAGAGGCACCATTATGGCGTTAAAGTAGGGAGGGCCTACGGAATATTTACCAACATTCAGCGCATCAGTAATTAAAGGGAACAGAGTGCCCAGTAAAACGGTGATACACATAACGACCAAAATGACATTATTTAATAAAAGACTGGTTTCTTTGGAATTTAGCTCAAAATTGCCTACTGAGCGTAATTTGGGTGCTCGCCAGGCAAAAAGAATTAATGAGCTGCCAATGACAAAGATCAGGAAAAAAAGTATAAACAGACCGCGACCCGGGTCACTTGCGAATGCATGTACTGAAGTGAGCACACCGGAGCGCACCAGAAAGGTTCCCAGTAAACTCAAGGAAAAGGTAAATATGGATAGCAGAACAGTCCAGGCTTTAAACGCACCGCGTTTCTCAGTGACTGCCAATGAGTGAATTAAGGCTGTACCTGCAAGCCAGGGCATCAGAGATGCATTCTCCACAGGGTCCCAAAACCACCAGCCGCCCCAGCCCAGTTCATAATAGGCCCACCAGCTACCGAGCGCTATGCCCAATGTCAGAAAAACCCAGGCTATGTTTGTCCACGGTCTGGCCCAACGTGCCCAGGCGGCATCGAGTTTACCGCCAGCCATCGCTGCAATCGCAAATGCAAAAGCGACTGAGAATCCAACATAACCCATATAAAGCATGGGCGGATGGATGGCCAGGCCAAAATCCTGAAGTAGGGGATTAAGACTGCGCCCTTCCAGGGGTATGGGGAACAGGCGCTCAAATGGATTGGATGTAAACAGCATAAACATCATAAAACCCACACTGACCAATCCCATAACACTGACCACCCGCGCCAGCACCTGGGGCGGGATGCTACGGCTAAAAACAGTCACCGCAGCGGCCCAGGTTGAGAGAATCAAAGCCCATAACAATAGAGAGCCTTCATGTGCTCCCCAGACAGCCGAAATTCGATATAATAACGGCAGTTGCGTATTGGAGTTGCTGGCTACATATTTAACCGAGAAGTCATTGATAATAAACGAATAGAGAAGGCAGCTGAACGCAACCGCCATAAAAAGCCATTGCGCACGGGTTACAGGCGCCGAAAGCGCGACCCAGCGATTACCACCGATACTGGCGCCGAGTAAAGGTAGGGTGCCTTGTATCAGTGAGAGTACCAGTGCAACAATGAGTGCGAAGTGTCCGATTTCTGGAATCAATTGGCGACCTCCTTTTTATCGTTGGTTTTCTGTGCTGATTTTAGTGAAGCGGCAACTTCTGGCGGCATGTAATTCTCGTCATGTTTGGCCAGTACTTCTGCGGCGATGAATTGCCCACGGTCATTGAGTCGGCCCAGGGTGATAATGCCCTGACCCTCGCGAAACAGATCGGGCAGAATACCTTCATAATTTACGGTGACGGTCTTATCATAATCGGTTACATCAAATTGAACCGTCAGGCTGCCTATTTCACGTTTAATGCTGCCATCAACAACCATTCCTCCCATTCTAAAGTCGTGATTTATAGGGGCTTCTCCCGCTGCAACACGGGTGGGCTCGTAGTATAGATTCATGTTCTCCTGGAATGCTCTAAGGATGAATATTGCTGATAGCGAGATACCTCCTACCAGAAGCAGTATCATCGACAGCCGTCTTTTTCGTGCTGGTGTCATTGTTGTTCTCCAATGCTATCTTTAACCGTGGCGTGATAATCGTCGGCCTTTTTTAATGCTGAGCGGTGTGAGAAGATCGGTACGATTATATTAAAGAGTAAAACCAATAATCCAAGACCCATGGAAGGCCAGACATAGGCTGCGTAACCACCCATCATCAAAAATTCACTCATCGTTTTGATCCATTACTAACTGTTTTACCCATCCAGCGGGTGTTTCACGTTCTATCAGCTCAGTGCGGACCCGCAAAAACAGAGCCACCACATAAAATACTTGAAATGCCAATCCCATTAGTATCAGCGGGATCAACATATCAATATGAATAGAAGGCGTGTCCATTTTGCTGACACTTGCTCCCTGGTGCAGGGTGTTCCACCATACTACCGAATAGTGGATAATGGGTATATTAACCACCCCTGCCAAGGTCAGGATTGCGACCGCTCTTGATGCGGTTCGTTTTTCTTCGAAGGCATTATATAAAGCCATGATTCCGAGATATAAAAACAACAATATCAGTTCTGAAGTTAATCGTGCGTCCCAAACCCAATAAGCGCCCCACATGGGCTTGCCCCACAACATGCCTGTGGTGAGTGCGAGAAAGGTGAAGCTGGCGCCGATAGGTGCGCTGCTTATTAATACCACATCTGCAAGTTTCATGCGCCAAATCAAAGAAACAGCAGCACAAATCGCCATGGCCACATAAACAAACATGGAAATCCATGCAGCAGGTACATGGACATACATAATACGAAAAGATTCACCTTGTTGATAATCAGCAGGGGCGGTGAACAAGCCCATATAAATGCCAGGCAGAAACAGCAGTAAAAACAAAGCCGCTAACCACGGCAGCATTTTACCGGATATTTGGTAAAACCACACGGGTGAACCAAATCGATGAAACCAACGCATAAAAAAATTCATTACTGGGAAACGCTCATTTTTAAGGCAGCTGCGATGGCAATCGGGGCCAGCGTCAGACTCAATATTAGTAAAGCTATCAGAATATAGACTTGACCTAGAACAGGCAATCCTGCAGCAGCGGTATCAACTGCACCGGCCCCAAATATCAACACGGGGATATATAGGGGTATAACTAATAGCGCGAGTAACATACCACTGCGCTTTAAACCTACTGTAAGCGCAACACCAATCGCGCCAATAAAACTGAAAACCGGCGTGCCCAGCAATAGTGTAATAAACAGTGTACCTAATGCGTTTGTTGGCAGATTCAGACTTATCGCTAAGATGGGAGCCAGAATAAGCAATGGAATGGCCGTCATTATCCAATGTGCGAATACGCGGGCAATCACCATAATACCCAGGGGCTGGGCGCTGAGAATAATTTGTTCCAGTGTGCCGTCGTCATAATCGCTGCGGAATAAGCTGTCCAGCGATAAAAGCGCTGCCAGTAGTGCTGCTACCCAGAGTACGCCCGGGGCTATGGTTTGTAATAGATTTGGAGATGGGCCAATGCCCAGCGGAAACAACAAGGTGACCAGAACAAAAAACATCAGTGGATTTAACGCTTCACTGCGGTTGCGAAAGGCTATTAATAAATCCCTTTTAAAAAGTGCCAGAAATGCATCGATAATGGACATCAGGTTGATAGCCTGAGTTTGATCATCAAGCGTTTATCCAGATTTACTTCATGATGCGATGTCATGACAGCCATGCCACCGTTTTGTAAGTGTGCTTTAAGGAAGCCCTCAAACAGTGCTATTCCCGACTTATCCAGCGCGGCTTGTGGTTCATCGAGAATCCACAATGGAGAGCTGACAAGCAGCAAACGTGCGATTGCCAGCCTGCGTTTCATACCGGCAGAAAATTGCCTTGGTAGTGTGTTTTTTCGGTTGCGTAAATTAACCATTTCCAATACATCATTGATTTTTCGGGTATTGGTTGGGGATAAGGTGCGGGAGAGGCGTAAATTTTCTGCAGCGGTCAAATCCTCTTTGATGCCGTTGGAATGACCTAGCCAGGTGATTTGCTCACGGTACTCAGCGCCCAGATCTTCAATAGGTTGTCCCAGCCAAAATACCTTCCCCGCATCGGGTAATCGCAAGCCGGTGAGCATTTTCAGCAAAGACGTTTTACCACTGCCATTGCTGCCCTCAACAAGTAGAACCTGACCGCAATCAAGGCGGAAACCCAGATTAGCAAACAACGTATGATGCCCACGAATACAAGATAACTCGTGACTTTCTAATGACACTTCTATTTTCGTCTCGACTGGTAAAATAAGATACGTTATCAACGAATCCAGGCAAACTGTCAATAACATTGGTTAAGATGACGCAATTGTACCTGTTCTTAAACAGGCTGTCAGAGAATAGCAAACCTATCTGGAATTTGAATCATTGCTGTTTTGCCAACACCTATTCATGGACGGCTATCCCCGTTTTGATCAGAGCGTAAGGAGTAAGCCGGATTGAGTCAATTTTGTGGCTATAGCGCCTTGTTCTACAAACACCTCCAATCGAGCTTACTCTGTCTGTTCACCTGATTTTTGACAAGGGAATTTTAACCTTAACGAACTTGCGTTGTTAATCGTTGGTGGTGGACTGTAGCCACTGTTTTTTTGCTTTTTGGCCACATCTCTGGCTTGACGAAGCGTACGTAAATAAAATTCAGCATCACCATATTTTTTTTGCAGTTGGACGATAGATTTCACATCTCCTTGATCGCGGAAAATTAACAATCTCTGGTGCTGCAAACGGGCACGCATGGTGCGATTTTCAGAGAATTGATCAGTGCTTTTTAAGTTTTCCTTTAGTGCTTCGTCGGCAAAGCCGCAAAGTCGATAATTTTTTTGCAGAGAGTAAGCTATGTCCGCATTCTTGTTATAATGTCCTCTAAATTGCTCGTTCAATGGCAACCATTGGCAAACCAGGGGTGCGCCCAATTCCAGTTCATCGAGTAAAATTCTTGCCGTCTCAGGTGAGGCTACTGGTGCATTTTCTACTGTCTGTTGCAGCATGCCAATGCCTTTTTGCCAGTTGCCGGATAAGTCAATTAAAGCGGTTAGCCACTTTAAGGCCATCGGAACTTTGCCGGTATAATACTCATACAGCCCAAGTGCCAGATAGGCATCTTTTTCTTCTGGATATTGTTTGACCAGGTTGCGTAATCGGTTTCGTGCTTTGCGTCCGATTCTGTAAGCCTTGAACCATTTTTTGTTTTCCATATAAATTCTTGCGCTAAAAGCCTCTGTCATGCCGAGAATGAGTTCATCTTTTGCGGAGGGTGATAGAAGCTGATCCAATCGATTACGAATAGCTTGAAAAGTAAATAAGGCTTGTTTGTTCAGTTGTTTTTTGCTTTCTCCACGGCTTTTTTTGGCTCTGGCCAGTGTAATATTTGTGGCATAAAAATCAGCGTGTACTGAATTTTTATCAGACTTTTTCCACTCGAGAATGATTTGCTGCGCCTGCCCAAGCTGATCATTCAGGATGGCATCAACCACTTGCCGGGGGTAGGGTATTTGACACTGCTCTGACTGTGCGGTTTGGAGAATTGTGAAAGTAAGTAGAAACAGCCCTGTTTTTGAGAAATAATTCAAAGGTCGTGAAATAAAATCCATCTGCTCGTTTATGTCCAGAATTATAGTGTTGTTGTTGCTTGAAGTAGCGGTCAATTCAAGCCTGTTTGTTATCTGATATTTGTTTGAATATCAGTTGCGCAGTCATCAAATCCAAGTGACCTCCGCCACCGTTTTTATAGATCGTGATGTGATTATTTTTACGCTGCCAAGGGATAGGGCTATTGCACAGGTCGTATAAATCACCGAGTATCGATTTATCTGTAATAATACCAGCCTGTCGCGGAATTTCAATTTCTCCAATCTCACCAATAGTGGTTTTTCGGCTATCGACAAACAATTGGCCTTTTTGCAAGCAGGCGTCATCAGCTTCACGCATATCAAGTCTGTAGGCGCCAACTAAATCCAGATGAGAACCCGCTTGCAACCAATCACCCAGAATAATCGGTTCTTTACTTAAGGTTGCGCAGCAGATGATATGCGCATTGCGCACGGCCTCCTCAAGGTTATCCGTCACCGAGGATTTTGGTAATTCTGAACCTAAACTCTGCGCTAATTTTTCTGCACGTGATTGAGTTCGATTGTAAAGCACTATTTTTTTTATACTGGGTCTTACCGCGCAGTGCGCCCGGATTAAATGTGGCGCCATTGAACCCGCACCTACCATCAATAGAGATTGACTGTTTTCACGGCTGAGTAACCTGGAACCCAAAGCGGAATCAGCAGCAGTTTTGCGATGAGTGAGCGCAGTTCCGTCGATTATGCCAATAGGCGTACCATTGTCTACATCAAATAATATAAATATTCCCTGTACAGAAGGCAACTGTTTATTGGCAGGAAAAACGGTTGCTATTTTAACGCCAATGGCTTGTTTGGGTGTAAATGCGGCCCGCACAAATAGAAAATTTTCAGAAGTACCATGCCTAGACTCACTTAACAACAAGTCTTTTAACTCGCCACCTCCCATCTGATGGAGTTGATGCAATCCATTAATAAGATCGATGTCGTTAATACAACGGTAGACGGTCTCGGCATTGATGAATCTCATTGGGCTGCACCGTTTTTAGCGGTTAATTGGGGTTAGTGAGCTTTTCTTGCAGGACTGCGTGAGCAGATAAGCGTGGGATGATCCACCGGCAGTTACCTGACATTCTTACATGTTTCAAGGTTAATGGGGGAGATTAATTTGATAAGAGCTGTATGAAACCATAGACAAAAGCACTATTTTATAGCGCTTGGAATTGCTGTGAATTTCCAGCCTGCTATTGAAAAATAATCTTTAGCCGTATGTCCTATAACAGATTAAGCCGGTTTTTAGTCAGCTCTTCAGAGTGCGCATTCTGCTAACTTGCCGCAACGTATCTTCGATTTGAAGTATTCGCGTTATTTGCTTGTCTCAAGTTAAACTGGAAATATCCACTGGATTCTACAAAATAACCCGATATCGATCACCGCAACTGTAGAGACGAAACATTCGATGAAAATCAATCAGCTGAAAACCTTTATAGCCGTCGTTGACTCGGGTTCCCTAGCCGCAGCGGGTGCAAAAATTGGATTAACAACCTCTGCGGTAAGCTTACAAATACGCGCACTCGAAGAGGAGTTTGGTGTATCTTTATTTGACCGCAAACAAAGGCCCTTTAGAGCGAGTGCGCAAGGCAATTCACTGGCCAATCAGGCACGAAAAATCCTCCTGGAGTTTGATCGCATCCCTGACATCGTCAATAACCAACGACTGTCTGGTTTACTACGCCTGGGAGCGGTACCGACAACCATCGCCAGCATATTACCCGAGGCCTTGTGCGCGATCAGGGATAATCATCCGGGTCTGCAGCTCTCCATCCGAGGCAGTAATTCGGGTGTTCTTGCCAATGCACTTCTGTGCGACGAAATTGATGCCGTGTTATTAACAGAACCTCGACAAGCTAACCCGGCTTTTCAGTGGGTGGAGATAGCACGAGAGCCGTTGATCGTTATTGGTCCTGATAACTGTAAAGGTCGGACGGATGAAGAAGTACTCACGCAAAATCCATTTATCTGGTTTAACCGCAATACCTGGGCGGGACAATCAATAGAGCGACATATTAATGATCGAAATTTGTTCGTGGATGCGTGTATGGAAATAGATTCAATTGAGGCAATTCGAGCCATGGTATCAGCGGGATTAGGCGTATCTATTGTGCCGCAGAGTATCGGCGGGGCGCCATTTCCTGACGAAATACGTGTTATCCCATTCGGCAAGCCGAATATTCATCGGGTGATCGGTGTGTTAAGCCGGACAAGATCGGAGAAAAATGAGGCCATTACGGCCTTGGTTGATGCATTAAAGGTACAAGTTAAAAAATATTCAACTTAGATTTAATAATTATCCATTTACTTGAAAATAATTGTTGTTAATAATAGTCCACAGACTTTTAATCAAGCCTTCAGCGCTGCAGTTTTCCACCAAATGCAACGTTTCCGTTTGTGCTTTGAAATCAGCCTTGAAGATTATTTTTATTTGAAAAGGGCGAATATAAGTGACTAAGCCGAATAAAAATCTACTCTCGGGTCCGCTGGCGGGCGTGCGTGTGCTGGATCTGTCGAGAATTCTTGCCGGACCAACCTGTACTCAATTACTGGGTGATCTGGGTGCTGACATTATAAAAATAGAAAATCCTGCTGCGGGTGGGGATGATACGCGTCAGTGGGGACCTCCCTATGTGGAAACACAAAGCGGTATATCACCAACAGAAAGCGCTTATTATTTGGCAGCTAACCGCAATAAACGCTCTATTGCTTTGGATATAACCTCTGCAGAGGGGCAGGCAGTCTTGCATGATCTTGCCGCAGACAGTGATATTTTGATTGAAAACTTCAAAGCGGGTGGTTTAGCCAAATACGGCTTGGCTTATAGTGATTTGCAAGAGAAATACCCAAAATTGGTGTACTGTTCTATTTCAGGATTTGGCCAGACCGGACCCAACTCGAATAAGCCCGGTTATGACCTTATGGCTCAGGGTTATGGTGGCATCATGAGTCTTACGGGTGAGGCAGAAGGGGATCCGATAAAAGTTGGTGTAGGCATCGCGGATATTATGTGCGGTATGTATGCAGCTGTGGGCATACTATCGGCGCTACGCTATCGGGACCTCTCAGGTAGGGGACAACATATTGATCTGGCATTGGTGGACTCACAAGTTGCCTGGCTGGCAAACGAGGGAACCAATTACCTGCTTTCCGGGCAGGTTCCGATACGTCGAGGCAATGCTCACCCAAATATTGTGCCGTACCAGGTTTTTCAGGCGAGCGATGGACATGTCATTATCGCCGTTGGTAACGATTCACAGTTTTCCCGTTTTTGCCATTGGCTTAAGCAGGATGCTCTAGCCACTGATCCAAACTTTAAGACAAATCCGGCACGATTGGAAAATCGCGAGCAGCTCATCTCTATACTGATTCCAATATTGAAACAATACTCAGTGGACACATTGATATCGGGTATGGAGAACTGCAAGGTACCGGCAGGACCTGTTAACAATCTGGATAGTGTTTTTCAGTCTGACCAGGTTGTTGCCAGGGCAATGAAAGTTTCAATGCCCTATCCCGATACACCGACAGGGCAGGTGGATTTAATCGGTAATCCACTTAAGTTTTCCCTGACCCCCGTTTCTTATGATCGTGCGCCGCCCCGCTGCGGAGAACATACTGAGGAGATACTCGATGAATTGCGTTCAAAAAAAGACCACTGAAGATGTGACAGAAGTGTCAGGCAGCGCACAATTTGCATTGACTGAAGCGCAGCAGGCGCTTCGTCTTCAGGCTTCTGATTTCGCGAAAAAAATAGTGTTTCCCCGCGCAGCGGAAGTAGATGAAACTGAAACCTACCCTAAACAGACGGTTGCTGAATTAACCCAGGCCGGTTATATGGGCATGACCGTGCCAAAATCCTTGGGCGGCAGTGGGCGATCTTATCTGGAAACCGTACTGGTCATTGAAGAGATGGCTAAACAATGCGGGGTTACGGGTCGAATCGTTGTTGAGGGCAATATGGGTGCAATTGGTGCCATACTGGCTTATGGCAGTCATTCACAACAGACACTGGCAGCTCAACATGTCCTGAACGGGGACAAACCTGCTATATGCATAACGGAGCCGGATGCAGGCAGCGCGGCCACTGAGATGACAAGCAGGGCCGTTAGAACGGCTGATCATTATATCCTCAATGGCAGCAAACACTGGATAACAGGTGGCGGTGTGTCGAAGTTACACCTGATTTTTGCACGATTGATTGAAGATGGTGTTGACCAGGGCATCGCAGGATTTATCGCCTTGGCGGGTGAAGAAGGTCTGATCATTGGCGACAGGGAATACGCCATGGGACTGCGCGGTATTCCTGAGACAAAAATTCATTTTAATGATCTTAAGTTGCCTCTGGATCGAATCATTATACCCCCAGGCGGTGTAAAACGTGGTTTTGCGGGTTTGATGGATGCTTATAATTCGCAGCGGGTTGGCGCCGGCACAGTTGCTTTGGGGATTGCACAAGGCGCGTATGAGACTGCATTGGTTTATGCAAAAAAACGCCAACAGTTCGGTCGCCCAATTGCAGAGTTTCAGGGTATACAATGGATGTTCGCCGATATGTCAGTGCAGCTGGATGCTGCGCGAATGATGATCTGGCGTGCTGCAGCCAGTGCGCAAAATACGCAGTCGGGATTTCCTGATCCGTTGATGGCGGCACAGGCCAAGGTTATTGCCTCAGAAACAGCAATCAAGGTAAGCAATGATGCACTGCAAATCCATGGCGCCATGGGCTATTCCAGAAATCTGCCGTTAGAAAGAATGGTACGTGACGCCAGAATGTTTACCATTGGAGGTGGTACTGCGCAGATGCTGCGAAATTTAATTGCCGGTCGTGTACTGGGCATAAAAACACCACAAACCCGCGACGGCTATGCAAAGCACCAGCGATAACCTGGATGAACCGAAGGGTGGAATCAAGCATTAAAAAAACCGCCGCAGAGATTATAGCCAAGCGATTGTATGACGCGGGATGTCGTTTTGCTTTCGGTATTCCCGGTGGAGAAGTACTGGCCCTGATCAACGCCATGCACCATGCAGGAATTGTCAATCAGTTGGTCAAACATGAAAATTGTGCAGGATTTATGGCCGAAGGTGTCTGGCATGCAACCGGGGCACCGGCGGTGTTATTCGCGACTATCGGACCTGGCATTGCAAATGCGACTAATACAATCGCTAATGCCTGGCAGGATCGGGTGCCGATGATCGTATTAACGGGCTGTGTTTCACCCGACGACAGCCCAACCTATACACATCAAGTGTTGGATCATGTGGCCTTGCTTCAACCTATAAGCAAAGCTGTATTTCGGGTGCAGCAGGGCACGGCAGCTGCACTCATCGATAAGGCGCTGTGCATTGCGCTATCCGGGCGCCCGGGACCCGTGGCTCTTGATGTGCCGATATCGGTGCAACAGGGAGTGGAAAAAATACAAGCGATTGCCGCGCATCAGCGGCCAATGCCGATGATCCCTGACGCAGGCGGGTTGAGTAAAGCACATCGCTGGTTGGCGAATGCGAAATCACCCCTTATGATTGCCGGTGTTGATGCACTTAATCAAAATGCAAGTCAGGCTATAAACAGTGTATGCCGGGTGAATAATATTCCGCTGATTACCACCTACAAGGCAAAAGGAATCATCCCGGAAGACCATCCACTGGCCATCAGTGCTGCGGGCTTATCGCCATTGTGCGATGCAGAATTACTCAAACTGGTGAAACAGGCTGATTGCATCGTACTTGCTGGCTATGATCCGATTGAAATGCGTACAGGTTGGCGCAGTCCATTTTCAGAAAATCAAAAAGTGATTGAGATATCGGCTGATATAAATACGCATTCCATGCATCAGGCGGATATCAATTTTATCGGTGATGTTGGATCGACGCTATCGGCGTTGTTCTCTTCGTTGGCCTTAGCGGATGTCTGGTTGAACGATGAGCCAGAAAGAGTAAAGTCCAGATTAAAAAACAAACTAAGAGGTGATGAGGATTGGGGACCTGCTGCAGTGGTCGATGAAGTCAGAGGTTGCACCCCAAAAAATACTGTGGCAACGGTTGATAGTGGGGCGCATCGAATTCTATTGAGCCAGTTATGGCAGTGTTACGAGCCAAAAGGTCTGTTGCAGTCATCCGGTTTGTGCACAATGGGTTGTGCGGTGCCTCTGGCAATTGGGCGCAAGATTGCAGAACCTCAGCGGCCAGTGATTGCATTTGTCGGTGATGCAGGGTTGGAGATGTTTCTTGGAGAATTGGCAACTATCCGGGATCTGGCCATCTGCCTGCCAATTATTGTTTTTGTGGATGCACAACTTGGCTTGATAGAACTAAAGCAACGTAACTCAGGGCTGCTCAATCAGGTTGTAAATTTTAATACAACAGACTTTGATGCAGTGGCGGTGGCACTTGGTGGTTATGGGGTTTCGGTTAATAATCGTCAAATACTTAGGCGGGCGGTTACAGAGGCATTTACACGCGATAGCTTCACACTTATCTCAGCACATATCGGCATGAACGCTTATGATGGACGACTATAAAATGTCTATTCAGGATAGGGATAATAAAATCCAGTGCCAATTTGTGCAACATAAACAACCATGACTGTTGAAATTCCAGGACAGAATATGGACTTCAACCTGTCAAAATTCAAGCAATCGGTTGTCAAATCGGCCTTTAAATCAGGCATTATGTCTGATCAGGTACTCATCTCGTTGGTAGACAATAATGGATTACAAGAAGCGGTCAGACAATTATGCAATGCGTTTCCAAAATGCTTTACTCATAGTTTTGCGATCAAAGCCAATTACTATGTTGGTGTATTGAGGGTTCTTGAAAAGGCGGGAATGAGTGCAGAAGTTGCGGGTGAAGCGGAGTTGGAACTGGCCTTGGCCGCAGGATTTCCAGTGCAACGCATAGTCTACGATGGGCCCGTTAAAACCCGATCCGAAATTAAAAGGGTGCTCGAATTGGGACTTCATCTTAATATTGATAATTTTCAAGAGATGCAGGTCATTGCGGCATGCCTGGAAACGCAGCAAAGCAAGTCGAGTATCGGGTTCCGGATTAATCCACAAATCGGTGCCGGTTCTATCTCATTATCGAGTACCGCCACCCTTACCTCAAAATTTGGGGTAGGCATTGAAGACGCAGGCGTAAAAGAGCACCTGATTGAGGTTTATCGAAAATACAAGTGGCTGAATGGCTTACATGTCCATGTAGGGTCTGTTGCCTGTCCACTATCATTGATTCGTAAGGGTGTCGCTAAAACCATTGAGTTGGCAAACCATATAAACAATCTGGTAGGAAAACAGCAAATTCAAATTTTGGACATAGGCGGCGGTCTGCCTGTCGATTTTTCAAGTGATGAGATGACGCCAACATTTACAGACTATACTCGGGAGCTAAAACAGGAGCTTAGAGAAATTTCTCTCGGTGGTTATCAGGGTATAACAGAGTTCGGTCGGGCAATTGTCGCGAAAAACGCAATGACCTTGGCGAGGGTGGAGTATACAAAAATCACCGGTGGTCGGAAAATCGCTTTGACTCATGCCGGCGCGCATAACATGATTCGCACAGTTTTCCAACCGGATGTCTGGGCCAGACGCCTTTGCGCTATCTCATCAGAAGGACAACTTAAGCTTGATGATCTTTCGGCACAAGATGTTGCCGGTCCTTGCTGCTTTTCAGGAGATATTATCGCTCACCAACGAAAACTACCCCTACTCAATCAAGGGGATTTCGTGTTGATACAAGATACGGGTGCTTATTGTTTTTCTAACCATTTCCAATACAATGCGTTACCCGCAGGTGCAGTTTATTTATACAAGTCGGGCAGTATAAACGGGATTGAATTTCTAAAGCTGCGGGCAGCACAATCAACGGCTGACGTGGTGAACATGTACAATTGACTTTACAAGTAAATTCACACACTATGGAGGTACGAATTCGCCATAGTGTCGAATCAAATCTACACTGATACAAGTGTATGATTTCTCAAATAATACCAATACTGGTGGAGGAAAACGATGAGAAAACCCATAACCCTATCGCTCTTCGTAGCGAGTGCCCTGGCAGTTGGCCTGGCATCACAGCCCTCATTTGCACAACAAAAATTTGTATCGATTGGAACAGGTGGTGTGACAGGTGTGTACTATCCCACAGGTGGCGCCATTTGCCGATTAGTGAATAAAGCCCGTAAGGAGCACGGAATTCGATGTTCTGTAGAGTCCACGGGTGGTTCTGCCTATAATGTGAATGCGATTCGTGCGGGTGAACTTGAAATGGGTGTTGCGCAGTCTGATGTGCAATACAATGCGATGAAAGGCGTTACATCCAAGTTTGAAGCCGCTGGCCCGGATCCCGACTTACGGGCTGTGTTTTCGGTTCATCCAGAGCCATTGCAAGTGTTTGCACGTGCTGATTCAGGCATAAACAAGATCATGGATATTAAAGGTATGCGCTTTAACATAGGTGAGCCGGGTTCAGGAACTGTAGCGGGCTGGGAAACCTGGAGCGCTGCGCTGGGCATATCCAATGACGATCTTAAATTGGCATCGGAGCTGAAAACAGCAGAAGTTGCACAGGCGCTTTGTGACAATAAAATTGATGCTTTTGGTGTATTTGCGGGAATACCTGCAGGATTTGGTAAAGAAGTAGCTACTACTTGTGATGTAAAGGTAGTCGAGGTTGATGATCCGAAAATAGTGGCCTTGGCAGATAGTCAGCCATTTTTAGCAATGGCGACGGTTCCTGGCGGCACTTATAACGGTAACCCGGATGATGTCACTACCTACGGTGTAAAAGCGACATTCGTCAGTTCAGCAAAAGTTCCCGAGGAAATGATCTATCAGGTGGTAAAAGCGGTATTCGACAACTTCGAGACGTTTAAGAAATTACACCCGGCGTTTAATCATCTTACCGAAGAAAGCATGATTAAAGAGGGCAACTCAGCGCCCTTACATGATGGCGCGGTTAAATATTATAAAGAAAGAGGCTGGATGTAGTCCGGCGCTTTCAATTGGGCGGGTTAATCCCGCCCTTTTTATTACTGCTGTTTCCTGTAGTTTATTGCTCAACGAATAAGTAAGCCCTAAGTATTTATTAATTGCACGTCTCTTACCAATCTATTGATTCCATAAGGAATTTTCTTCAGTTGTCCGTAGTCTTTGAGGCGGAGGCGGCTATAGAAAATCTCTAGTAAATTCAACATGAAGTGTGATCATAATCCAATATTAATAATCCATTGGAGATGGGCAGTAAAAATAAAAAGATGGGTTGCTACGCCGATAATCAGGGATGTGTCAGTGTAGTAGAACTCTAACCAAATTATAGAGGTTCAACATGGCTGAATCAAAAACAGATAACTTTGAAGTGGATCAATCCACTTTGGACGATATTGTCGCCTCAACCGATACGGGGGCGCGTAACCCGGCTGGCGCGATTGGTAAATTGCTGCTCTGGCTTGCGTTCATATGGTCGGTCTTCCAACTTTGGATAGCATCACCTTTCCCTTATATGGTCTCTGACTTTATTCCCGTGCTCAATAATACCGGCACAAGGACAACCCATCTGGCTTTCGGTTTATTATTGGCTTTTCTTGCCTATCCGGCGACTAAACACTCGCCAAGAGACCGGGTGCCTTTGTATGATTGGGTGCTCGGTTTTTTAGGTATAGTGTCTTGTTTATATCTCTACGTATTCTCTAAGGAGCTAGCTAATCGTTCCGGTTTGCCAACGCTACCCGACTTAATCATAGCAGCTATTGGTCTGGCATTGGTTCTGATGGCCGCTTATCGCTCGCTCGGAGCACCATTGGTTATTATTGCAGGCATTTTTATGGCCTATATTTTCTTTGGTCATTTGGGGCCTGAGGTGATTGCCTGGAAAGGTGCTTCGTTCGCCAAAGCCATGACCCATTTATGGATTACTCAGCAAGGGGTTTTTGGAATCGCTATTGGTGTGTCAACGTCAATGGTATTTATGTTTGTGTTATTTGGTTCATTGCTGGAACGGGCCGGAGCGGGTAATTACTTTATCTGGGTTGCGTTTTCATTACTGGGTCACTTAAAAGGTGGACCAGCTAAAGCCGCGGTTATCTCTTCAGGTTTAACAGGACTGGTGTCCGGTTCTTCAATTGCAAACGTGGTGACAACTGGAACCTTTACTATTCCACTGATGAAACGTGTCGGTTTCTCAGCAGAGAAGGCCGGTGCAGTTGAAGTGGCGTCTTCAACCAATGGGCAACTAACGCCGCCAGTCATGGGCGCTGCCGCATTTTTGATGATTGAATTTGTAGGTATATCCTACATTGAAGTTATTAAGCACGCCTTTCTGCCAGCGATTATTTCATATATAGCGCTCGTATATATCGTTCATCTGGAAGCCTGTAAACTGAGTCTGATCGGCCTGGAACGGGCGGTTAAGAAGACCTTCCTGCAGAGTCTGCTCACATTTATGACCGTTGTGGTTGGAATGGTGGTTACGTCACTGGCGATGTATTACGGCTTAGGCTGGATGAAAGGTGCTTTTGGCAGTGCGACACCGTGGATTGCGGCGGGTATAGGGCTTGTCATCTATATATGGTTGCTGACGGTGGCCGTGCAATATCCGGAATTAGGAAAAAGTGATGAGATTAATGTTTTACCCGCCCCGGGACCTATCGTTAAATCCGGTTTGTATTTTTTGATCCCGGTGGTCTTGTTAATGTGGTGTTTAACCGTAGAGCGACTCTCGCCAGGGTTGTCGGCATTTTGGGCCTCCATGGCAATGATTTTTGTTCTGATCACCCATAAACCACTTAAAGCGATTTTTCGCAGAGCCGGTGGTATTGGCACTATGTTAGCAGAAGGGCTTGTCGATTTTCGTGAAGGCATGATCGCTGGCGCACGAAATATGATCAGTATTGCAATTGCTACAGCCGCTGCAGGCATTATCATCGGTGCAGTCACCCTAACGGGTGTAGGTTTGGTGATGGCTGAATTTGTCGAGTTTATCTCTGGTGGTAATCTGATCATTATGCTGCTCTTTACAGCAGGTATCAGTTTGTTGCTGGGCATGGGTTTACCCACCACGGCAAACTATATTGTGGTCTCATCCCTGATGGCGCCGGTTATTGTCGAATTAGGAGCACAATCCGGGCTTATCGTACCTTTGATCGCCGTGCATTTATTCGTGTTTTATTTCGGTATCCTCGCCGATGACACCCCGCCGGTGGGTTTGGCCGCTTATGCCGCTGCCGCCATATCAGGGGGTGACCCAATCAAGACAGGTATTCAAGGATTCACCTACGATATACGCACTGGAATCCTGCCGTTTATGTTCCTCTTCAACACCGAGTTATTAATGATCGGTATTGCCAATACCTTCCACTTAGTGATAGTCATCGCGACGGCGGTAACCGCAATGCTGCTGTTTGCCGCTGCAACCCAGGGCTGGTTCCTGACTAAAAGCAAAATCTGGGAGACCGCTGCTCTATTGTTAATTGCGTTTACGTTGGTCCGGCCCGGATTTTGGATGGACAAAATCTATCCGCCATTGCAAACAACCGAGGCGAGTAAAATTTTTGAAATAGCAAAATCACTGCCTAAGAATGGTCTGATACGTGTTCATGTAACAGGAGAGACACTTGAAGGCAAAGCGGTCGATAAGGTGGTCATGCTGCCGGTAGGTGAGCCGGGTGAGGGCAAGGATCGATTATTGAAAGCCGCCGGGTTGGAGCTGCGTGAAGAGGGTGGCAATCTGTTGGTCGATAATCTCGTTTTTGGGGGGGCGGCCGAAAAGCAGAAACTCGATTTTGATTGGGTGATTGAAGATGTTCAAGTAGCCGCAGACCGTCCGGCGAAAGGCTGGTTTTATATTCCAGCATTACTGGTTCTGGGTTTGGTGGTTTTTGCGCAGAGGAGTCGGATCAAGCGACATGGCCATCCGGTTCCCAGCGAAGCATAATATTGGAGGTGATCTACCATGTACAAAAATATTCTTGTGCCAGTGGATTTAGCAACAAATATTGCAAATAAAGTGTGTGAGACCGCCGAATTTCTAGCGAAGCAAAGTAATTCGAAGGTAACCTTGATGACGATAATTCCTGACTATGGAATGCCAGTTGTTGCGAGTTTTTTCCCCGAAGATGCTCAAGCAAAGCTTAAGAAAGAGGTGTTGCAAAAATTGCAGGAACTGGCCGCTAAACATTTCTCAGTTGAGGTGGACATGCAATTGGCTCAAGGCAAACCTGCAAGGGAAATACTGGAATACGCATCCAAGACTCATCCTGATCTAATCGTGATTGGCTGCCGTAAAAAGAAATCCCGGGCAAATCAGCGATTGTTAGGCTCTTGCGGATCTGGGGTTACAGATCGCGCCAGTTGTGCCGTTTTGGTTGTGCGATAGGTATGCTTTAACCGGCTGATACCCGCCCATTGTATTACTAACGGGCGGTTTCAGCCTACAGGATTAATATGCAAACTCAGATCATGATTCAGTTTTTGCATACGCAGGAGAGTAAATGATGAGAATACTGCATACCATGTTACGTGTAGGTGATCTGGATAAATCTGTCGCTTTTTACACTAACACACTCAGCATGAAAGAGCTTCGTCGTAAAGAATACCCGGATGGAGAATTCACTCTCGTCTTTTTAGGTTATGGTAACGAGGACGATAATACGGTGATAGAACTTACCTATAACTGGGGTGTTAAAAGCTACGATCTGGGTGAGGGATATGGACATATTGCTATAGAGGTGCCCGATGTTTATAGTGCCTGTCAGAAAATGCAAGAATCGGGTGGCAAGATTATACGTGATGCCGGCCCCATGAATGCGGGTAGTACTATTATCGCTTTTCTGGAAGACCCCGATGGGTATCAGATCGAATTAATTGGTGCTGACCATAAACGAGGGTAGTGGATAAATTTGGCTGACAGAGCACACCTGTATTTTCAGAAATTGTGCTGTTACGACTGCATTGGATTAAATAAGCAGTTGTTCTGAAAGCTTTGAATACCACGGTTTACTGCCCGGTAAATTTTGCATTGCGTTTGTTTAAAAATGCACTCAAGCCTTCTTTAAAATCGGCAGTGTTAGCTGCAGCGCGTTGGTACTCTTTCTCTAACTCCATTTGTTTTTCCAGCGGATGCTGCCAACTCAATTGCAACAAGCGTTTGGTAAAAGCAAAGCTGGTGGTGGCTTCACCTGCAAGTTTTCGCGCCAATGATTCACACATATCTTGCAGGTCATCATCAGCAACAGCTTTGTAAATCATGCCCCACTGTTCCGCTTGTTCCGCAGAAACCGCTTCTGCCAGTAATGTGAGGGCGCTCGCTCGTGCATGTCCAATCAAACGTGGCAGTATCCATGTACCACCAGCATCTGGAATCAACCCTATCTTGGAAAAAGCCTGAATAAAACTTGCAGATTTACCGGCTATTACGATATCACTTGCTAAGGCAATATTGGCACCTGCACCAGCTGCAACTCCATTCACAGCACAGATTACAGGTTTGTTCATTGTGGTAATGGCCGTGATCAAGGGGTTGTAGTAATCGTTTAGCACTTGATCAAGGTTATCAGTATCACCGAGATCCTGGCCCGCAGAAAAAGCTTTTCCGGCTCCCGTGATCAAAACGCAACGTATTTTTGCATCGATTTGCACTGTATAAATCGCGTCTTTCAATTCGCGATGCATTTTTTCATTAAAACAATTGAACTTGTCAGGGCGGTTGAAGGTGATTTTGGCAACGCCATCAGAAATATCAGTTGTGATGGTCTCTAAACGCATTTTTACTATACTCTTGGGGTTTATAGATTGGTTTTGGAGCTTAACCCTCATGGCCCTGAGATTCCAGTTTTATCTAAAGTCAGTAAGCACCTGTTTTGTAAGCGTGTTGTTGATCAGAAAGCCGTTGTGCAATCTGCTTTGCCGTATTTTATTTCACGTTGTATGTGGCTCTCTCAATACATGGCACTGCCGGGCATGGGGTTTACTTAGAAGGTGGTGTTTATTCGCCTTCGCCAGTCCTATTTTAGTTTATTGCAATTTCTATCGATCCTGATTTTAGTGTAGTTAATGCGCTAAGTATCAAAAACATGTTAGTCTGAATGGGGCAGAAATGGTCATGTGCTATTTACAGAAGGGTGGTATGGGCCAGTTTGTTATGTCCCAATTGATTGAACCATAAAAAGCGAGGATATCATGACGAAAATTGAAACATACTCAATTATGTGGAATGCAGATGTAAATGAAGGCAGTATCAGCGTCTCTCTTGAGGGGGGAGCTACGCGAATGATCCCTATTGATTCTTCTCAGGAAGGTATATTGTTACTGGATATTCTGCGCAATGAAAAGCCGGTCTATCTGCATGATCGTCACAATCAGATTATCACGGGTATTGTGCCTATTGCAGAGCAAAAAAGCGCTTAAAAATTATAGATGTTGAAGGTGGTTTCTGCGGCGGATTTTTTATTTTTTTCTCGATCGTCGGATCTTGAATATGTTTACGGCTAAGCACAATCTGTCATTTCGCCGAGTCAAAAGAGAAGATACGCAACTATTATTTGATCTGTTTTGCAGTGTCGTTGCAAACGACTTTGATCTGTTTCCTGATGAGCAAAAACAGATCTTGTTACGACAACAGTACAAATCCATGCGTCACGCCTATGCCGGTGAATTTCCCAACGGGCAGCATAGAATTATCAGTCTGCACAGTTCGTTTATAGGGCAAATTTATACCAGCGAATCCGCCAATGAAATTCGTCTCATCGATATCGCTATTGACCCTGAGCAAAGAAACAAGGGCTTTGGTTCAATGCTGATAAAACAAATGATTAATTGTAGTACGAAGACGAATACCTTAATTCGGTGTAACGTGAGGGCTATGAATGTTGACGCTCAACGTTTTTATCGGCGGCACGGTTTTACACAGATGCAGCAAGATGGCCCCTATCTACAATTTGAGCGCCAACCTGATTGTTAATGCGAATTAACGGGTAGTAATCCGCGTTGTATGAGTGACGAAAATACGCGCTTTGCAGCCAGCGTGTGGCCTGCAGGGCTCCAATGCTGATCACTATGCATGTAGAGTTTGGCATCTAGCTCGCGTGTTGCCTGGCGAAACGCAGGAAGTAAATCTATCTGCACAACGCCAAGTTTAGTGAGAACCTGATGAAGACGAGCCGTATGGGGTGCTTGTTCAAGGCACAGGTATTCAGGGTGAGTGGTCCGCGACATGGCGGCTGACATGTAGTTCGGATCTACTTCTACCAGTGCAGGCACATTAAATACTACCAATTGACCGCCCCCTGATTTTATCTCGGCATGAAGCCTTGTCAGAATGCGTGTCGTTGCAGTCCAGGCGCTGCTATATTCTGCAGGTTCCTCACAGAAACTGACACCCAGCCAATCCAGTAGTGCAATATCATTCATCTGCTTAGGTGGATTGAGGGCGGTGCGTAGTAGACGAAGTAATACTGACTCGTTTTTAAATTTTGCATTGCGCGCCTGGTTTCGTTTTTGAGAAGCCGCTACCTGTAGTTGGCTGCGTTTAAAGTCCACCGGAACAATATGCCAGCTATCTGTTCCGTGAGTATCAAGAAAGGGCCTGATAGACGCTTTACTCCCAATTTTACGGTGCAAATCGAGGCCGTTGTTTTGCACATCGTTCATGGCATGGAATCCAAGTAATACCAGATCGGGTGAATAAGCTTGGCCTGATTCCTGGAATACCAGATATTCTTGTAAGGTGCCATAAGCGCCTACAGCCATACTGATAACTTCAATAACATAGCCAGCATCCTTGGCCAAATTTTTCAATTGACGGGGAAAAATGTTTTCCTGTTTTACTGAAGTGCCTTCCATATAAGAATCACCCAATATCAGAATGCGAAAAATCTTATTGGGGTTTTCCTGGCGATGCTCCACATCACGCCACCCTTGTGAATTATAGCTGACCTGCACTGATGACTTGTCTAACGGTAAATCATTAACGAAACGAGTATTGGGCTTTTTTGCCCACCCGCGTGTTGGGTGTGCAATGAGTGTTTCGACGCCATCGACAAGATCGTTTGGGCTTATTTTTCGTAAAGCAAATTCAGCTAGAAGCAACATCAGTATGATGCTGATAAAACTGAGTAGAAGCCCGGAACCCGATTTGTAGACAAAGTATCCTATGCCCGATGGCCGAAAAATAACCCAATATAAACCCACACAAAGCATAGTTGCTTGAAAAGTCAGGATCGAATACTTAATTAACTGAGAATCGATGTTGCCATCTAATGATAAAAAACGGGCTAGCACGAATTCATCAACTATCAACGCTACAAAAATAAACAGCAACCCAGGAATTATTGAAAGGCTTCTGCGGTTTTGAATATTTTGTAAACGCTTGATCACAAAAGATACGTCAGTTTATTCGTTCTATAAAATGCAGCCTGGTCAGGCATTCAGAGTAGCTTTCATACCAGTACTTGAGTGCTTGCAGCAGATTTGCATTAGTGGTGCTGGAAAGTAATAACTGTCTGGTTCTCCAGGGTTTGTTAGGGCCATTAAAGTGAAGAACCATGGCATCTTTTAAACTCACGCCCTCGTGGCTAAAAATTTCATTTTGAAAAGTTATAAGGTAATTGTAGCTACCGCTGAGCAAGGTCTGAACGCCATTAAAATACAAATTAAGCACCACCTGATCAGTATGGCTTGCCTCTATATTTTGCCAGGTTTCTTTTGTTAATAACGCTAGTAATTCTGTGTAGGCGTCAGCATTTAGTAATTGCCTGTCAAACAACATCAATCCGGCGTTAAAAGTGTTATGTAACACTTCACCTTTTATTATCGATTGTTTTGAGAGTGGCAGGAATGTGTGACTATCACGCCCTTCACCGTGATAGTAGTTACCGTCACCGCAGCAGATCAACGCGCCGGACATTGTAAAAACAGGCTGTATGGATTGTCGAAATAGCAGATCGCTATCGCAAAACAATACTTTTTTATAGCCTGTTAAACGCAAAACCTCCAGGGAATAGAATCTGGCTTTTCTGTTAGTGAGGTCTGAGCGATTGGCTAATAGCTCTTGTAGGCATGTATCCAACTGCGATGAGACTGCCATAAAGCGGAGTCGGGCATAACATTTTTCAATACATCTTTGGTATTTGATATCCAGATTGGCGTGGATGATTACAATATCCCCGTTAAACCAAGTATTGTATTTTAAGAATGAATGAATCATAACCAAGGTACCCGGCATAAATTCTTCTGTGCATACCGTAACCAGGCAATATTCAGTATCAGTTGAAAATTTATTCTTTGTCATTGTATTATTGTATCATTCCCAATCCAGCAATTGTAAAGCGGCACCAATATTGCCCCATTTCGGATTTGCCTGAAAGTGCTCAGGATCGAGATGCTTGAGTAAACGGGGGATGTCGATGTATTTTGCTCGCGTAATTGCATCGGGTCGGGAGTTTACTGTTTGTGCTGCGAGTTTTAATACTTCAGGCAGGATATCAAAAAACGCCTTAACACGGGCCGGTTCGGCTTTGGTCTTGCTCCAGCAGATATTATCGGGTAATACAGAATTGAGTGCATTACGCATAATCCAGCGGCGATATTCACCGCGCTGAAATTGTTCTGGTGGTAAACCCAGGGCGAATTCAAGCACCCGCTGATCCAGTAAAGGATAACAATAACTGATATTGTGCTTTGCACCACTGGCGGCCCAACCTTCCAGACGTGCGGTTATCTGCCCGCTTGCCAACATTTGTAGCTGAACCTGACGGATGCCATGCAGCAGATAACCCTTTTTTTGCAGGGGTTTAGCTTGTCGTGAAAAACTCGGGTTAATAAACGGTTTAGGTGGATAAGGCCATTGCTTGTGGCGTATTGCACGTAAAATACGTAAAGAACTATCGGGGGCAATAAGAGGAAGCACTGCGCGAGATAGTATGAATTTCCAGGACGCACTGGTACCGGCTTTACTCTCATGGTAGAGCTTCTGCCAGCGTCTGCTCATTAATAGGCCGGGATAGTAGCCACGTCTGTTAAATGATATACCATCATCTCCGCCCCAGCCGGAGAGTATCACTTGAACATCTTTTTGTTCTGCCTGTTGTTGCACCAATTGCTCATATACATTGGTGGCAGTAAAAGGCTCGCGGGTGGGGTCTTGATGTAAAAATCTGAGAACATCGTCTATGTTGAGACTACAGTAGCGGGGCTTCAACCCTTCTTGATCACATATTGACTGGATCAACGCATAATCATTTTGCAATCCTTCCTTATTATTATCCGGCGGGGGTTGCCAGCAAAAGGCGAGTGGTGGGGGCCGATCTTGTTTTCTCAGTTCACGTGCAGCCAACACGGCAATACCTGACGAATCCAATCCACCGCTTAAGTGAACACCTATGTTATGCCCGGATGGCAGGCGGGCTGTTATTGCAATGCTTAACAGCTCCTGCAAGGCTTCTGCGTATTCGTCATCTGATTTATAACGAACATCATTGGCACGTTCGGGAAACCAATAACGTGATAGTTGTTGGGAATCTGGCGAAACCGTCAGACTGTGACCTGGCGGTAGTTTAATAATGTCCTTGAAATAGGTTTGTGTGTTATGGGTGAATGGATTGAATAACAGACTGGCAGCGACATATTGCTCATCTATGCATTGTGGTACACAGGGGATATTTAATAGATTTCCAAGTGTGCTGGAGAAAACAAACATATCTGCTGTCAGACTGTAATAAAAAGGTTGTACGCCAATTGGATCACGGGCACAGAACAGTTTTCTTTGCCGAGGGTCCCAAATGGAAAATGCATAGTCTCCCACGAGGTGAGATGGGCAGTCAGAACCCCAACGAAGATAAGCAGATAAAATCAGCTCGCTATCGGAGATTTGTGTTTTACGTGAGTGAGAAATATTGAGTTTATTTATTAACTCGGGCTTATTGTCAAGGCGGGCAGCGTGAATGCAGGTTAATCCACTTACTGCATCGTCGTGGGGGTTGTTATTGACTAATTGAAGGGAGGAATTGACTGCGTTTGAATTTTTTACGCTGAAGCCGACATAATGGTCAATCCATGATGTCACAGAATGTGGAGGCTGACCGGCTAACGCCTCCAGAGCAGTGTCTGCGAGTGAATCTTTATTCTCGCAACGTCTGAATACGCCGCCAATCATTAGCAATCAGATTTGCAGTAACTATCAATCAAATTTGTGAGTAAAGCGAGCTGCTGAGATTACGAACCACTGTATATACCATCTTCAAGATGTATAGCACCAAAAAACCCCATCTCGGTTCGGTCTACGCTGACAATGTTTTCTATAACGGGCTTGGTCCAGGTTTTTTTTGGGGGATTACTGGAATTTTCCAGTTCTGTGACAGATTGCGCATTTTGTTCTGTATTTTCTGGGCTCATGTTTGAAATTACCTATTTAATATGGACTAAATCAATCTATTTGTACTTATGCTTTATTTAACTGTATTTACAGTGTTTAATTCAAGTCAGATCTATATTGCTTTAATAACCTTTAAGGCATGCATCTCATTGATAAATACCAAAACATCCTGCTGACAAGTCAAAGAGTCAACCTCAAATTCGTTGAGTAACGTCTCGCATAAATCTGCTACGGGTAGTGGTTTTTCCAGCAGTGTCCAGATGCGTTTGCCAATTGCATTAATACTGTAATACTCACCGTTGTCAATACTCATCATTACCAGGCTATCATCCAGATCACTGAACAGTATTGCGTCATTACGTGCCACAGTTGACTCGGTTTGTAATTTCATCAAATCTCCTGTTTCTAACGACTTAGCGCAGAAACTATATCAAACTAAAGCGTCGAAAACCACAGGTGGTCTATTAGCAAATATAGTTATATATAGGATAACCACGCTTCAGGTACTAAAAATCCCTTGCTCCAACGATTGGTTTCTTCAGATGCAATACAATGCCACAATGGCGGATTTGAACCTGTTCGAAAGAAATTAACGCTGTTTGCATAATCCCAGATGGTAATCATTTCATTTGTATCCGGGTGTAAAAAACGAAAGAACGACTTTTCCGGTTCATCAACATGAATCAAAAACATTGACCAATGCTCGCCTTCATATCTGTTGGTGTGCCATTCGCGGTATCCGCCTCTGGGGTATAAAAAATCACCAATCAATTTGCAAGTTTGCCCAAAATACAGGTTTACCGCCTGTTGTAGTTCATCGGGTTTGGGCGGTGGCGGTAGGCCAAAGTGACCCGGATAAGTGGTGCATTGCAGGTTATATCGGCAATCTTTTGTAGGCTCTTTAGTGATAATTCGTTTCAATTGCGGCCTGTTTTTTTGCAAAGTAGCTCTGGCCTCCCGGGCTAACATCTGCCTGATAAGAGGTGCATGATAAATCTCATCTCTGGCTTGCAAATAACTATTTTCGTTTAATTTTTTATAAAAATAATTCACATCTATATCAGCAGGAATACTCGTAAGTTCTTTGCTCAGGCGTGCGATTTCTGAGAAACCATCGAGTTCATCCATGGAATAAGAATGAAAAATGTTTTTGTAGTGTATTGACATGGTGCAGGTAATTTTACATCAAGTGATTTTTTTAAAATTCCAGATAATTAATATCTGAAAATAAATTTTAGTCTGATATTATAACAATTAGCGTAAGTTTTGATCCGACTAATCTTTTGTTGTGTTATTCATGGTTTTAAGTTTTTGCGGATAAAAAGCATATTTATTTAATTAAAGGCAAAGTTCAGAAAATGCATTCCTTCCCTGGTATTTATCGATTTAAGAACTTTTTAGGTAATTAAATAGGGATTCCACCATCCTTGTTTGGGTAGATTTTTACGCGCCAGATTTAATTGCTCAAAATAAATCGGTGGCGTTTCCAATTCAGCAATAACGTTGTTGTAAAGTTGCCCATCTTTATCTGCTACTACTTCTTGTAAGTAATTCTTAGTTGTCGTTTCTTGTGTTTCGGGATGGAAACCAATAGATCCACGAGGGCCGGTAAATTTCACTGTTTTTAATGCGTCCATCAGTTTTCCATTCACCGAGTGGTCGATATCAATCCGTTGCATGGCGCTGGCGATGAGATGTCCAGTCTCATAAGCGAGCAAGGCATAGCCATTTGGTGGGTAATCCGCGTGAACCCGTTGCTTGAATATCCGCTTGAAATGCTTATCTTCAGTCGAATTTATTTGCCAACTGGAGATTGAATGAATATTCAGTGCAGAGGTTCCTAAAGTGTTCAATGAGGATCCATCTACTGCAAAAGGGGAGCAGATCAAGGGCGTTTCTTTAGCGTCACTGGGTTCGTGATAAGCGGTCAAAAAGGAAAGCGCTTCTTTTCCAGAATATAACCCCATTATGAAATCAGGTTGATTATTAACCATTTCCTTTAAGAGCCCGGACGGGTCCTGTGTGCGGGTTTCACGATGAGTAACCGTTGTTTGCAGCAGCTTGGCGCCATTAGCTTCCAGGCCCAGGCCGAAAGAGAAAGTCATGCCGTATCCTGCTTCGTGCAATGCGGTCATAGAGCAGGCTTTTTTACCGTATTGAGCCGCCCCCCAATAGCCAGACATCCAAATTGACTGCCACAGGTTGAAAGAATTAACAAAGGTATAAGGACTCTGCGCGTTGTCAAAGAGTACATCTTCGCCTAGCGTATTGACGATTAATGGCACCTGCTGACTTTCGAAAAGCTTATTCACGTAAGGCAACAAACCTGTGTTTAAGGGCGCAACCACGACATCCACCTGCTGCTTTATCAGCAGATCCTGCAATTTCCCTGATACGATGCTTTTATCCGCATTGTTAGCGGTGGTTTCCATACTGATTTCAAAATTAGTCGCAGCGTTTTCTGTTAAACCCATTTCCAGGGCTTTAAGGATATCTTGCGCTTTGAATGCAATATGGTTGGATGTGGGTACCAATACACCAATTTTTAAACACATATTCTTCACTACAAAAAAACACTGCCAATTAAAAATCTGGCAGTGTTTTTTTGTTCTTGGGTAGTGGGTAAATTAAGTTGGCAGAAAACTAGCTTCTGGATGGGTATACCCCAACTAATGCAATACACACGTAAATACCAAGATAGGGATTGCGGATATCCACACTTTGCCCACCCCCCGTGTTGGCTATTTTTACCGAGCCGGCGTGCATGGTTTGATCATCATTAGGCACTTGTTGTGCATAGATATTATGACCGTTAGCCTCATCGGAAAAAGCCAGCATTCTATCTGCCGGGTTGCCGCTATTTGCTAATGTTGATTCGCCATGCAGCGTAGCGGTGTGGTTGTGCGATGGCATTTGTGCAACGCTGATATTGACAGTCTCATTTCCGCCTTTCTGTCCCCAGGATACAGGTTGTAATCCGGGACCAGTGCCAACATGCTTGAGTATTCGGCCACGTAAGTCGGGTAGTGCAAAGGTGGTACGCCCATCGCCACCAAAGGTAGTGCCTAGTAACGAAAACAAGGCGGAATTTGATGAAATGGGCAGAAGTTGTCCATCACAGTGTGCCCAGCCTCGTGGTGGAAAGTTAAATCCAACGGGCATGATTTGTCCGATAAAAGGTTCTGACATGACAAGTCTCCTCAATTATTTTGCTTCGGGTTGCTATTTTTGTCTATCTTGTCGATACAATTGTTTTAACAAGTTTACATTATCATAAACTGGCATTATTGCTAAATATTTTTTTCTATGGTATCGCCTGAAATTTGCAGTAATTTCACTTACCGGATTTCGGCGCTTATGTTTCTTCCACCTTAATGCCTGATATTCTGGATGTAAGCGCGTATATTTAATGCCAAATCATAAGTAAAACACCAATAATATGAATCAAAAATCAAGCGAATGACGGAATATAAACCGGAAAAAAATAAACCTGTCTATACCAGACAGGCAAGTGGGGTTTATATGCAGCAGTTTCATGAGCCGCATATGTCCTATATGAACAACAAAATACTTCGACGTATACTGATTGAAGAACTAAGTCAGCTTGCCCAGAATTATTTTTCAGAACACGCAGGTGAGTTTTCATATGTAGAATTCAACTTCATCACTGAAATCGAGAAATTTATGATGCTCTATGCCATGCGCCCATACAAAGATAATACGGGTGGCAGTGGATTTCACAATGCATTTTGGCTTTATATCACGGCTCGTATAATCGATCCCGCGGTGATTATCGAAAGCGGATGCTGGAAAGGACATACAACCTGGCTTTTTGAACAGGCTTGTCCGAAGGCAAAAATTCTAGGTTTTGATATTAAATTAAATCGACTGGAATATAAGCAATGTAAAGCACAATTTTATGAACATGATTGGTCTGAGTTCGATTTCAAAGGCATTGATCTTAAACAAGCATTGGTTTTTTTTGATTGTCATGTGAATCATGCCCAGCGCATTATTCAATCACGGGAGCGCTGTATTAAACATCTTATTTTCGATGATAATCCGCCTGCTCATAAGTTGTATGCCTATAAAAATCCAGGGTTTCCTACGGCCAATATGCTTCATTCGGGTATAGGTTTGAACTTAGGTGAGATAACATGGCACTGGCAAGGAAAAAAAAGAACCGGGCAAATCGATTTTAGCGAAGCAGAAAAGGCAAAAAAGCTGATTAAACACCATGCGTTGTTTCCTGATGTAGCAAGTCCAACACGTTACGGCGGTTATTCTTTTCTGACTTATGTGCGACTATAAAACCAGCTGATTGTATTGTCAGTGGGCAAGGCGGAAGGTTCAGTGTGCCTTTTACATGATTGAGATACACGATTTCAAGTTGACTGCTTGCAGAGATATTGCTCTGCTTCAGAGAGGTAGCCAAAACGCGCCATCACCTCATGATGTGTATCCAGCAGACGTTGTACTTGTGATATTGAAAGGTGTTTGTGCCATTCACCAACTTTGCCTTGGCGAAAAAATGAAGGTGCGGTAGGCGACTTTTCAGAAAAAGGCTGTTGACGTTCTTGCAGCTGCAAGCGGTCAAATTGGGAAAATTTTATCGCCAGATTTATTCGTTTATTATCTATAGGCAATGCTGAAAAACGAACAACTTTTCTAAAAGTTGTTGCGCTTTGAGATAACATATCTTCATAACGAATGGTAAGAATCCGTAGATCCGGTTCGTCCAGCCAGCTTAAGACATGATTGCTCCAGGTGTCGAGGGTTTGAGGTAGCTGGTAATAAAGCTTATCGGGGTTGTCAAAGAGTGTATAGAAACGATTACTCATCAGGGCAATGATTTCATCGAGATTTTTTTGCCCATGATGGGCGAATGAGACGGCAAGATCGAGTGGGTTGCGTATAATATAAATGACGCCGTCCATCGCCTGTTTCGGAAACAGCGCGGCGCCTTCGGCGTTATATTGATAGGCGTCGTGAATTTTGATAAAACAGGGAGGTTTGCAATCGGCGGCTAAAAGCGTATTAAACAAAGGTCGGTAGTATGCTATTTCGTCCATACGCAAATCCGAAGAACTAATCCCCAACAACTCATCAAATACCTTGCGTTCGACGGCAATCGAACGACCAGATAATGTATTGATGCTGACAGGTTGATCCTCTGTGCTCTGGTAGTTGCTTAGAAATGCACGTAGCCAGGTATTGCCAGACTTGGGGTATGATGCAAGCCATATGACTGACATCGTCTAAGTGGCCGCTTTCAGATCATGCTCGATTAATTCGATCAACTCATCTAGCATAAATTTATGTATTGGCCGGGTGATGCGCTTTATTTTGACTGAACCTGCCACAGCGGTAAGCGTTTGTAGATGATTATTCTGTAAAGCCAGGGCGCGAACGAAATTCTTTCTGTAACTGAATTCCCAAAGCCATCCGATTCGATCCATGTTGGTTACTGGTTCGATCTGGATGGTATTCTGATTATGACTGGTGAGCAGGTAAATGGCACAAAGGGGGATTTTCTCCTGGCATATATGCGAAATAGGCAGAGAATACTTATTGGTTTCCCCACGCTGCTGCTGGCCTTCCAGGTTTGTATAATCCAATTTGGCGGCTGCATCAGCCCATAAACGTGTTCGTGGGAAAGCGGGCGAAACCCAGGGACGATTGTGCTCATCCAGAGAAATGCCACTAATGTCATCATTCATCATGGCATAACCCCGTTGTGTCAACGCCGTTAACAAGGTTGATTTACCGCTGCCCGAATGCCCTGTAAAGACCACGGCTCCGCGCTCTGTTTTGATGGCACTGGCATGCAATGGCAAAAAGTTGCGCTGATATAATAGAGCGCCCAGGGTGGAGCCCAATAAAAAGGTACGTATATCTTCGTCTTTGCAGCCATTGATTTTTTCTACGGTAATTTTATTGCCATTGCTTACGAGGTAACGGGCGATGTTATCAATACGTAGTAGAAATTTTCCAGGCACAGCATCCCAAAGTCCACGTCTACTGAAGGAATCTGGTATTGCAAGGGGTACCTGGCCATAATTAATGGTTACATCCGGGATGTTGCTGGAGCCAGAGAGTAGTTCCGGGAGCTTTATTTGGGAGTGAATGTTTAGACCGTAGATGTTGTAATAATAAATAGTCATTGCAGATTATCTTGGCCATTTACCCAGCTTCCCAGCGTTATTCGCACCCAATCCTGAGCGGCAGCATTGAGTGCTGGCACATTATGCGATTGTTGTTTATAGACGTCGAAGATGAGTAGACTGTTATACAAAGGCGGATAATCAACTGTGTTTTTATCACTGTCATTGATCTGAAGTGAGCCACCGAATGCTTCCTGCCAGTCATCTGACAGATATAATAACCAGGCCAGGCACCGTTTCTGACGGCGATCAGCATGTTTGCCCAAATAATCGCCTTGAGCCATTTTTCTTAGTGTAATCGGTTCAATGCTTTCCAGGGTGTAGCCGGTTACGCTTTGCATAAACTGAAGAAATGCGCTGGAATTGTTGTCAATATGGTGCAACCAAAACATATAAGTAAGCCAGTTTTGGCTCAATCGATATTTATCTTTGATATGCCTTTCTGCCTCCCAACAACAATACAAGCGCTGTTTTCTTTTTGCTGCCTGCCATGTCTTGTAAGAAACAAGCCTTCCATTATTGGCATGTAGTGCATAAATTCGTCGGTATTGTGCTTCATTTAAAGCGAAATCAGATAGCCGTTCAGCTACTGCTGGTTTTAAGAAGTTTTTTATCCTTAGTATTCTGTTAGGGTGATTGCGAAAACTGTGCTGATATTTCTTAATTACAGAAGGCTCAAGATGTTGGCTTTGCAAGCAATTCTGAATGAAGTCGTTATTGTTTTGGGCCGTCATGAAGTTCCTTCGACAGATTGGGATTGCTCATTATAAAGTTCGAATATGAGGTGAATACGTGGGTCTTCACCTGCATTTTGTGCTGCATGCAGCGCCAGATTATTAACCTCGTAGGCATGGCCTTCTTGCAAGTGGAATTTTACTCCGTCAATGATGAATGTTGCGTTTGTGTTGGTTTGTATCGGGATATGGATTTTATGCACACACGAGTTGGAGCCGGCTCCATCAGAATGATGATCAATACTGTAACCAGCCGCTAACCTCGCAAGCATTACCTTTGGGTAGATCGGCTGTGAATAGGCATAGGGCGCAACCGCCTGATTCATAATGGGTAACAAAAGGCGCTTCCATATGAACCAAATGGGTTCTGAATAATAATCACGGTGATTGCGGTTACCACGTATAAATCGAAAATTAATGTGCTGAGTGTGATGAAAGCCTTTAAACTTGTTTTCCTTCCTGGCGTCTTCTAATGCCCAAACATTTTCCGAAAGGCTCTCTACTTTGTTTTTGAGTTCTGTGATGTCAATCTGACCCAATTCAAGGATTGATGCTGGTTTTTTGACGATTTGGGGCATAAAGTTGTCATCCGACTATTAAACTACAAGCGACAATAAAGCCGAATTCTAAAGTTTTGCAGGCACTTTTGCTTAGACAGGGATGTAATGTCTTCGATCCTGATCTTGATTTTTAACAGCGTTGGAGCACTAAATGCTGGAATTGGGTAATATTGTTAAAACCATCAACTGGATCTTAATCACTTGTCTGTATCAGCAAAGAAAAAGTGGGGCCACAATTTCGCAGCATTTTTTAAGTTAAGCTGGAAAGATAAATTGCTTTTGATTGAGGCCATATTATTTTTGGGTCTTGCCAGAGTACTGCTTCTTGCTCTTCCTTTTAACAAAATCATCCGGTTATTGACAACAAGAAAAACAGCATCGCCTAAACCGGGCAATTTGAGAAGGGTGTTCAGGATTGGAACGTTAATTCGTGTACTTAGCCCCCATATGCCTTGGCGATGTAAATGCATCGAGCAGGCAATCGCTGGAAATCTTATGTTACGAATTAGAAATATCCATAGCAACCTGCATTTGGGTCTGGATAAGAAGGATACAGGGCTTGATGCACACGCATGGCTTAGTTGTGGAGAAAGTATCATCACTGGGCACCATGAGTCGGGAAAATATACTGAAATCTATCGTCTTGATAACCCTGATAATAGCGAAATAAGCTAATGCTGAAAGGAGTATGTCATTACCGTTTCAGGTAATTATAAAACTTTTCTGGCTTTAAACATGATGGATGAATTGCTGATATTGGGCCTGAAAAAGTGTTTATCATGGAAGCAGTTTAAACAATTTAAATTTTAATGAGTTGGTGCTGTAGGGGTATCACCGGAGGCAGATAGCCCCCGGTTGTGGCGTTATTTACAGAAGATTAGGAATCCAAATCGTCCCAGTTTAGCTCTTCACTGCTAGTTGTATTGCCATCAAATATTGTAACAATCACTGTATCAAGATTTCCCGTGTCGGCATTCATCGATACAAAACCGCCATTGGCACCTGAGAATTTCAACTCTCCCACGTTTGGGTGATTATCGCCTGCCCCTTTGAGTTCGGTAACGGTTGTTATAACAATGCGTCCACCAATTTCAGTACTTGCGATAGTGGCATTTTGCGATTGTGTCCATGCGTCTGTTATTTCGTTATAGCTGTTATGCATATCGAAATTACTGAGTATTCCCACTTCTTCTTCATCGACGAAAACGAGTTTTTCACCTTTGACAGAAAATGTAATCTCGTCGTTATCACTTTGCAAATCAACAACAAAACTACCATCAACGCTGTTTTCCTCACCATTTTCGGTGGCTTCCAGATTATCCAGAATTACGGTTGCATTCAGATTTTCACTATCTGCCGAGAACGTATTCAGCTTGACAGTAAGCACGCCATTCATGGTTGACGTATCATCATCATGGTTTTCTGTGCAGCTATTAAATGCTATCGAGATACTATCCCCTGAGTCAAGTTCTTCATTGTTATTGTTGTCCTCAACGGTCACCTTGGTGGAGCCAGCATCACATTCATATTCAGTTGAAGAAGTTTTTCGCGAGGATAAAAGGCTGGATTTTGTAAACGTGTTTTTAAGTAACTTGTTGACGATTTTATTACGGGTTTTACTATCCAGATAATCAGTCGAGTCATTACCCGAATTCATCGATTGGGTTGTGAGTACACCTGTTGAGGCGATCTTACTGCCATTATCCCGGGAAATAACCACTGGATTTGTGTTTACACTGGCGGTGTCGATCCCGCCACTGCCACTACTGCCACTGGAGCCTCCACTATCGCAAGCTGCAAGTGAAAGAACAACCGTTGTAGTGAGTATGCATTGAATAAGGTTCATTATTTTTATCCTGTTTTTATTAGGTAAAACGCTTCGATCGGTGGGTCAGAAAATTTTATAAAGAAGGTTAAAGTCAGTGTATGTTTCATGATACAAATCCCGCTCTTATACCGATTGGGATGTATCTATACGGGTGTTGATCAGATGTTCGGAAATCTATTGAAAAGATTGAATCGGCGGCGTCAAGGGTGTGGGTTGATTCTCAATCTCTACCAGATTGCGAACCTAAATTGTGAAACACGACACTATAGGTAGTAACGACGTTCTTCGTTTGTGGGTTTACTGAAAATGATCAATATGATTAATGCCAGTAATGCGCCCATGATGGCAACAGCCATGACGGGTGCCTGTATGCCCAAAAGATAAAAAAGCCCGGAAAATATCAGACTGCCTAGTGTAGCCGCTGATATTTTCCTTATTTGCGCGTGCGACCGCTTGGTTCTGCTGAACATCGACGATGCCCAGCCTATAAGTAATCCAATAAGAGCGGAGATAATCAAGCTACTCACGAATAGGTCCCTTTATTGTCAGTTAAACAAATATTGCAGGCAAAATCGATTCGCAATTCAAGGAGAAGTTAATCCTATCCCTTGGCGGTGAAGCATATCTGGAATTTGACCAAAATTATTGGGTCTAAAACCCAATAAAGACTATTTTTAACAGTATTTTGTGTGTTTGGCAATAGATAAATTTGACAAATATATCTATTTGTGTCTAGAGAGGTATTTCATTGCCTAATGGGCGATCACTTTGTAGCAACTTATGTACTTCATTTAATGCTAACGACAGCATAGTGAAGTCAATAACACTACTGGCTTTGAGTTCGCCGATAAGGGTTGAATACTGTGTAATTGCCGGGTTATTTTTAGACCATTTCTCCACCATGCCTATGGCACTTTTCTGTACCTTTCCACTTCTCATAATTTCAGCGGTCAGATGACGTTGCTGATAGTGTAAATCACTACGTAAACCAGATTGGGCGAGAGTGTGCCAGTGATTACGAGCGGTCAATTCTGCGATTTGATCACGTAACCATTGCAGATCCAGGTGAGAACCCAAGGCAAAATAGACAGCGCCGACAGTTTCAATCGGCTGCTCCAGTGATTTTGATATTTCAACAATATCAAGCGAGGAGGATAATGGCACAACCTTGGCGGCGCGCACTGCCAGATCTTCGGGAACACCCGCTTTGGAAAAATATTTCACCCGTGCCGAGTAACTTTTTTTATTTATTTTTGCAAGACAGTGTGGAACCTTGTCAGTCAGTTCTGCGATTAGCGGTTTAAAGTATTCGACAATTTCTTCAACCGTTTGATCAACACGTCGGGTACGGATAAGCCAATGTATTGCTCTCTCTACCAAACCTCGTACCAGTACGCTTAATTCCTGCTGGACCGAGTCCTTGATCTTGTTATCAAGCGCCTCAATGTCTTGCCAAATAATCTCCATATCAAATATGCTACTAATCGCATCAAATGCCTTGCAGACATCAACAGGGTCAGCAGCCAGTTCATCCTGCAATTCAAAAACAAAAGTCGGTCCGAGCCGGTTAACCAGATCGTTGACAATATGGGTGGCTATAATCTCACGAAATAATCGATGTTGGGCAATTGCCGGGGCATATTTCTCAGACAATTGTTGCGGAAAGTACTGATTTAAACGACGAGAGAGATACGCATCATCGGGTAATTCTGATTGAATAACAGCCTTGAAAAGTGTCATTTTCGCATAGGATACAAGAACCGATAACTCCGGTAAAACAAGGCCCTTTTGGCTTGCAAGCCGTTCGGCAATGGTTTCGTGATCAGGTAAAAATTCCAACGCCCGATCAAGCTGATTTTGTGACTCAAGGTGAGCCATAAATCGCGCATGATTATCTAAAAACTGCGGTGCGCTGGCGGCGACAAGACTAATACACTGAGTTTGTAGATAATTATCCTTTAATACCAGCTCGGCAACTGCATCTGTCATGCTGGCGAGTAACAAGTTACGTTGTTTAACTGTCATATCACCAGACTGAACCATTTGATCCAACAGAATTTTAATATTCACCTCGTGATCAGAGCAATCCACGCCTGCAGAATTATCGACAGCATCGGTATATATTGCGCCGCCATGTTGGCTATATTCAATCCGAGCCAGTTGGGTAAAACCAAGATTACCGCCTTCTCCGACCACAGTGCAACGCAGTTGCTTGCCATTTACCCGAACTGAATCATTAGACCGATCACTGGCGTTTTCATGGCTCTCCTGGCTGGATTTTACATAGGTGCCAATCCCACCGTTCCACAGTAAATCCACAGGCGCCTGTAGAAGATGATGGATCAGTTGGTCTGGAGATAGATGATTGCTTTTTATATCCAATGCGGCCAGTGCCTGCTCACTCAATTCGATGCTTTTTGCGCTTCGCGGAAAAATCCCTCCACCGTTGGATATCAAGCTTGTATTATAATCCTGCCAACTTGATCGCGTCAGATCAAAAAGTCTTTTTCGTTCTGAGAAACTCTTTGCGGGATCAGGGTCGGGGTCTATGAAAATGTGTAAATGATTGAAGGCGGCAAGAAGACGAATGTGGCTCGACAAGAGCATGCCATTGCCAAAAACATCACCGCCCATATCACCAATTCCAATTACAGAGAACGCTTCTTTTTGCGTGTCATGATTTCTTTCACGAAAATGTCGTTTCACAGACTCCCAGGCACCTTTGGCTGTAATACCCATTTTTTTGTGGTCATAACCGACAGATCCGCCAGAGGCAAAGGCGTCACCCAGCCAAAATTTATACTCACCCGCAACGGCGTTAGCGATATCTGAAAATGTTGCCGTGCCTTTGTCAGCGGCAACAACCAAATAAGGGTCATCGTCGTCATAACGAATGACATGTTGTGGCGGTATAACTTCTGTTCCGGCTAAATTGTCAGTAAGGTCAAGCAAACCACGTAAAAATGTCTGATAGCAATAAACCACCTCTTCCATCAGTTCTTCACGGTCTGCGCCTTGTGGAGGGGCCTTAACAAAAAATCCGCCCTTGGAACCTACAGGCACAATAACTGAGTTCTTTACAGTTTGTGCTTTCATCAGACCTAAAACCTCGGTTCGAAAATCCTCTCGGCGATCAGACCAGCGTAGTCCACCTCGGGCAACCTCTCCTCCACGCAGATGTACACCCTCAACACGTGGGGAGTAAACGAATATCTCAAACATCGGTCGAGGGCGGGGCATATCAGTGACCATGTCGGGTCGAAGTTTAAACGAAAGGTAAGGTAATGGATCGCCATTATGATCTTGTCGATAAAAATTTGTACGCATAGTTGCCTGAATCAAATTGATAAAGGCACGTAGTATTCGATCCTCATCCAGGCTTGATACGCCTTGTAGTTTGTGCTCCATTTGCTCAATCAGACGCATGCAGGTGATTTCGCTATGCTCTTGCTGTGCGGGCTCAAACCGAGCTTCAAAAAAAGCTACAATTTTATTTGTGACCCCTGCATTGTTGACCAACGTCTCTATCATATACGTTTGCGAGAACGGTGCTCTGATTTGTAACAGATACTTACAATAACTGCGTAGAATAATAGTCTGATGCCAGGATAGGTGCGCATCCAGTACCAGACGATTAAAACCATCATTTTCGATTTCTTTTTTCCAGATTTTGAGAAAGGCTTGCTTAAAGTCATCACCGCTTTTGTCCGGATCTATTTTTAACCCTGAGGCATGGTGGGCAGTAAATTCATGAATCCAGAGTGTCCTGCCGTTCTTGTCAATTATCCGATAGGGCCGCTCATGATCGACTTTCAATCCCATATTTTCGATGACAGGTATTACATCAGATAAGGGCAAATAGTGGCCTTGTGCATAGAGTTTGGATTTTATCTGCAGATCTGAGGTGACTACAGGTCGGTAAAAACTGATTTCCGGTTCAGAATCGTTCTTTATATTCTCGATGTGTTCTATATCGAGGCAGGCATTTCTGGGTAAATAATCTTCCTTGTAGTTGCCGGGGATTCCTGCGTGATAGAGTTTATATAACCTGTTGGCCTGCTCTTCCGCATAATATTCCCGCAACGCATCATAAAAGTCATCATCCCAGGATCGCGCAGCGTTAACGACTAATTTTTCAATCTTTCGCCAATCTGGCTCGATAGCCTGGTTTCTCTTGAGCTGAACGGTATAGTGGATGCGAGCCAGTGTGGATTCAGAAGAAAACTCAATGTTAAATTCGGCACTGTCGCCATTGAGTTGTTCCAGTAATAGTTGCTGTATCTTGATGCGGATCTCTCGTTGGTATACATCGCGGGGGATATAGACCAGACAATCACAATATCGGCTGTACTTATCCATAGAGCCAAACAAGCGAATTTTTTGTCGGTCCTGGGTTTGTAGTATTCCGAGCGCGGTTTTCAGGACTGTTTTTTCATCAGTCTGAAACAGCGTATCGCGAGGATAGGTTTCGAGGATATTTTGCAATGCCCGTGATGCGTGTGAATCCTGCTTGAGATTGGACATTTGCAAAATCGCTTGTATCTTATCGCTGATCCAGGGGATATCTGAACCACTGGCGTTGTAAACCATGGATGTAAACAGGCCAATAAAACAATGCTTTCCATCAATTTTCTGATTCTTGTTGTAACGTGGAACTGATATCAAGTCCATATGTTCAGATCGGTGTAGCGGGGCGCGGACATTGGTTTTTGTCACACTGAGGATTTCTTCAGAATTTACATAACTTGGTGTTTTTCTCGGGATCAGTTCATCCAGATCATGGCAGCGATCAGATACCTGATTACGACATAAGCCGAGTGTGCTATCCGGTAGATTTTGCAATGTATTGGTTGATGCGGTGCGCTTGAGTTCAAATTCAACATAACCGAGGTAAACAAATCGGTGCTGACTTAACCAGTCCAATAATCTGGCTGGCTCCTCGGCGTTTAGGTTATCGTTGCTGCGTAGTTCGTTTGCAATGTTGGTCATTTTCTCTTGCATACTAGATCGATCTTCAAATACACAGCGAGCATCGACAATGATGTCATCAATGTTTTTTTGAATATCTCTTAGTGTGGTTTGATCGCTTACGTGATCAACCTGAAACTGCATTATTGATTCCGGCTGATAATCTTGCGTGTTGATAGTGTTTTCAGGTATCTCCAACAACCGCCCCATGTTGTCACGTTTGCATAACATGATAGGGTGAATGATCAGATGGATATCCAGCTCCCGTTTTTTTAGTTCGATCGAAATCGAATTCACCAGCATGGGCATATCGTCTGTAACAATCTCGACGATGGTGTGAGATGATTGCCAGCCATGTTGTTCAAGACTTGGATTATATACATGAACCAATGATGTTCCAGGATCACGTTTTTGCATCAACACCCAGTGAGCCAGGGCTGCGCCCCGCAGGTCCATAGTCTGAAGGCTTTGCATGTCATCGGGTGATAAATCATAATAATAATTAAGGATGAACTGGCGAGCTTGCTTGAGCTTGTCTTTGCTTAAATCCTGCCCCGTAGAAAGATCCAGATTTTCAATGATGTCATTAATAGACATAGCATGATCAGTCATAGCGTGTTTCCTCCAGTTTAAATATTTTGAATTATTATTTTATGGATCTTCTCAAGAATGAGTGGGTAGATATTAAATAAAAGATTGAAAGCGTTTAAAATATTTTGTTCTGACCTGAAACAAAGCAGGTTATTTTCTTTCCCACCGCCGATGCTTCACCATCCTTAACGCCGCATGGTGCCATCAGAGACTTTTTCAACAGGCTGCCAGTTATGTTTTAACCACGATATATAAGAAGATGCAAGACGCTATTAGGCTTGCAACGCTTCTCACAAAGTGAAGTTTACCCCAGGATTCAAGCAATATTCGGGTTGACTCAGCCGACTTGTCTAAATCAGGACTCTTCAATTTGTTATTTGTGGGCATAATTGCGACAAATGTAAACGGCACGACAAAGAAAATAAGCAACGCACCAAGTAACCACAGTGCTGAACCACCAATAAACCAAACCATAACCGATGAAATGGTCGAAATTAATGCCAGTGCTGCTTGCATTAACGAAGCTCTATTGTAACTTGGTGTGAAAACCGTTGCCGCCAATACTGTTCCACATTCAAGACGGGCGGGATGCTCGGCGATATTAATATAGATGGCCGCACCGGCAAAAATCATGCAACTGAAAACAGCTATAAATTGTAAAGCGATCATTTTTTAATTTTCTCCGCTTGGATATTTATAAAACAAACGCCATTTTTTTGGGTGGCTGGAACCTCTTAAAACTTCGCTTTTTGCTTGGCAATATCAGCTAAACTTGCAGGTGAGCAAACCACGATGAAGAAAGACCCATAAATTTTTACAACAACATCCACTCATAGTACTGCGGCATTGAGCTACATGCCAGAAGTCTTTATGTCTACGCTGTGTGGATACGGACTGGATACGGACAGGCACTATTTTAGAAGGTGAATACGAGATGAATACGGACAGGCACTATTTTAGAAGGTGAATACGAGATGAATACGGACAGGCACTATTTTTTGACAATCTAGTCGATTTTCTTTAGCATCACAACTACTCAACGCAATAACACAACAGCAAGTTCACGGATGAACCTAATGACAATACCTAGAAATCAACAGATCTCTATTGACGATACACCCTATTACCACGTTGTTTCCCGCTGTGTCAGACGCGCCTATTTGTGCGGTAATGACCCGCTGACCCAAAAGAGCTTTGAACATCGACGACAATGGATCGAAGATCGACTTCGCTTATTATCATCGTTGTTTGCTATTGAAATTTGTTCCTACGCCATTCTCAGCAATCACTTCCACATCGCTTTAAAACTCACACCAGAAGAAAGTCAGGCGTGGAGTGCCAACGATGTGATCCACCGCTGGCTTTCCCTCTATAAAGGCCCACTCTTGATCCAACGTCAGCAGCGTGGTGAATCACTAACAAGAGCAGAAATGGACAGCATTGATGATTTGGTTTGCTTATGGCGAAAACGCTTGTCTGATCTAAGCTGGTTTATGAAATGCTTAAATGAACCCATTGCCCGTCAAGCCAACAAGGAGGACAACTGTAGCGGGCACTTTTGGGAGGCCCGGTTTAAATCACAGCCGTTGCTTACCGAGGAAGCTTTATTGACCTGCATGGTTTACGTGGATCTGAATCCTGTTCGGGCCGCTCTGGCAACAACACCAGAATCCAGTGAATACACCAGCATCAAAGAGCGCATCACTCCCCGATTCAATCTCACTGATGCTATAAAGTCATACATCGCTCATGGTGGTAATGGCGAGTATTTTCTTAGCAACACACCCATTCCAATCAAATCCCTATCATCTTTCTCGGGCAACGAAACCCAGGAAGACAAATCAGGAGTTTGCTTTCACTTTAAAGACTATCTTGAGCTGTTGGATTTCTCGGGTCGAGCGATTCGTGCTGACAAGCGAGGTTCAATACCCGAGCAACTGCCGGGTATCATAAAACGTTTACAGATTGCCGATGAAGACTGGCTACACAACTGCCAGCACTTTGAGGCGAGATACTACAAGCGGTTCAGCAAACGCAAGCGATTTAAATCAGCTGCATAAGCAATAACGCGTAGGCCCCTTTTCATCAAGGTAAAATATGGGGTTAAGGGATTACTACGCCTGTAATTCGAATATTTGGGTGAGTTCTCACAGTTATCAAAGATTTTGAGACGTGATTGCCTGTATTCACTCATCGAACAATGTCGCCGCCATAAAAGACAAGTTTGTCTCCTGTAGTGAATTTATCATGCCTGTCTTTTTAGCCTTTTCCCGCAGTCGTAGTGGTCCTGTAAAACTCAACGGACTGAGAAAAAGCAGGCAGCGGTGAGACCGCAGTAAGAGACCCTCTATATGTGTTTGCTGTAAGCGACTTGCTTAACAGTGACTATGACAGATGAAGTAGTCGGTTTTACTCATTGGTTTTTTCCGGACACACAAAAGTGTGACTGAAATATCTTCTAATGCCTATTGACTCGACAGCGACTTATATGTGTTAGGGTTTTAACACTACCTAGAGCTTTGTAGCTGTTTTAAGCAATATGAATTTAAGCTTTCACCTGCTCTTAATGCTGCAATACTCAGTTGTTCATGCAATTCTTTACCAACTCGCAAATTGAACTTGCCTGAATATTTTTTACCAGCAGTGGGTGTTGGTAATGGCTCACCATCTTTTGCATAAAGTTCAACCCACTCATCTACAACTTTGCACAACTCTTTGTACACTTTGGCCTCATTTTCCCCATGAACACCTCCAAGCATTAGCCCAGGGCAATGACCTAAATAGCATTGATCCTCTTCAGACCACTCTACAATTTTTAAATATTGATCACTTGCTTTCATTTGCTTACCTCATCAACTGCTTTATCTACAGCCTTGATCTGATAGGATTTTGCATCATCTCCTGTTTTTCCGCTGATAGTGATCCTCGACCCTTTTTCATGCGTAAAATTTCGGTGACTACCCTTACCTCCTCGATTTTCGAAGCCGGCACTTTGCAATTTACTGATTAAGTCTCGAATTTTTGGAGGCATATAAAAACAGTACTACTTTAGTACCGAAATCTCAAGCTATGACAAACCCTAACGTTAAAGCATTTATACCCCCAACCAGCGTCATCAGTCCAGCACCGCTCTGCATAATCAATCCGCATTCACCATCGACACCTGACTATTGGGGGTATAAAGTGCTGGTTGGACTGGGTCGCCGACTCAGATGGTTCGTTTGCTCACACACTTCGGCCCAATTTTACGGATTTGCTCAGGCCATCTTCAATCCCAGCCTAAACGCGCCTATTGATGCATTTGGGCAAAGGGTTTATTCTCACAGGCGAACAAATTCGGTATGCGCATGGATTAATTTGGATCGAACCCGTTGGGTAAAAATCTAAATGTTCAACTCAGGCCATACATGTTTCTCAGTATTGATGAGGACTAAACCTTGGAAAAGTATCCAACATTGACTGAAATGGGCATAAGCAACCCGCTGGAAATTTCACGTTACTCTTTGCAAACTATCAACAATACCGATTTTTTGCGAATCATTTACAAGCGTAAAAAAGGCTCTTTACTGGCGTCGAGTAAAAAGTATCGGTTTGGCCGGGCCAAAAAAATGGTGGTAACTGATAGTGGAACAAATGAAACAACCGTTGTTCATGAAATTTCTCCATTCCTCAGTAAAGCAACTGATGAGTTAAAGCAAATTGTTCAGCTAAAACACACACGTAGCGAGCAGCAGGAGATAATATCTGATGAAATTCAAAGGATGGAAGAAGAGTTGAATACCCGGATGGCGTATATTAAATCACTTGTGAATGAGCTCGATTGAGACAAGGCATCTGACTTCGTAGTCGATGATTTATCATATAGCTACAGATAGTAAATGTTAACCTGAAAAGAGGTTTGCATTTTATCCCGATGAAGTTGCAGCGCTACTTCACCGGGATTGATCATGGTTGCACCAGGAATTTAAAAGCTAAGTTGAGCAATCTTTTTTTCACGGGCTTAGGATAAATCTTGTGATCTTTACAAAAACTTGGCTTATTGCCAGGCTGAATAGTGTCAGAACAATTCTTAAGTTTGCGTCTCAATTCCAGTTGGATTCCTGATAAATAACTGGTAAGGCCATTACTTTTGTAAAAATGATTTATGCAATGTCCTGGCACGCGCTATAGTCAGCCGAGGACCAAACTCAGTCACCAATTGTGAAGACATCATTGATGCAAGTTCTCCCGCCAGGGTAAAATCCATGCCACTGGTTAAGCCATAGAGGAAAGCGCCGGCAAACATATCACCTGCACCATTAGTATCTCTTACATCGACTTTATTCGGCGCAATTTCGATAATTTTCTCTCCGTCAAACAAAAGTGCTCCCTGGGGTCCCCTGGTGATGGCAAATTGCCTGGAGAGATTTTTAAGTGACTCAACACAGGTGTTCAGATCTTTAGATTCTGCAAGGCCCTGTGCTTCTGCTTCATTGCAAAACAGCAGATCAAGATTGTCACCCGCCATTTCTAACAGGCCATCTTTGAAGAAATTAACCATATTTGGGTCTGAGAGAGTGAGTGAGGTTTTTACCCCAGCATCTTTTGCAGTTTTCGCGACAGCGATAGCCGCATTTCTGGCGCCATCACCTGTCACAAGATAGCCTTCAAGGTAGACATATGCAGAGTCTGCTATTGCTGCCAAATCGATATCGTCAGTGGTTAGTCGTTCAGTTATACCTAAAAATGTATTCATCGAACGGTCGGCATCTGGTGTTACCATAACCAGGCATTTGCCGGTAGTGCCTGCCTGCAATGTATGCTCGAGTGAACCACTGTCAACCCCACAATTCTTCAAATCCTCAAGATAAAATTTGCCGGCTTCGTCATTCGCTACTTTACAGGTATAAAAGCCATCTCCACCAAGCTGTGCCAGGGCGATAATGGTATTTGCTGCCGATCCGCCACAGGCTCGTTCGTGAGGATGATTTGAGAGTTGTGCCGCCAGTGAGTGGTGCTTTTTCTCTTCTATTAATGTCATCAATCCTTTCTCAACACCAAGATCTGAGAGTACTTCTTCTGAAACCTGATATTCCATATCAACCAGCGCATTGCCGATTCCATAAACGTGATAGCGAGCCATCAACTTCTCCAATTAGTTAAAATCTGGCGCATTATCCCTATTCAGCCAGTTTAATACAAACGTCCAATTTCTTTATTTGTAGAATACCTGTTAAGTTCTAGCGCTGTGATCGTTTGTATGTGTTCTACTTAACTCTATGAATTTTATAAAAATAATGTACTGATTATTGAATTCAATATGAGGAATATGAAATTTATTTTTGATAGCTAGAATCTAACCCCCTTACCTCAACATACACGAACACTTGCAGGTTTTAAGTTAGCGGTTAAAATTACACGTTTTGTCGGCGCAGTTTGGCGCAAACATTTCAGGAAACACATGATGCGAACTCACTATTGTGGTGCAGTCAATACAAGCCATCTCGAACAAGAGCTTAGTCTTTGTGGCTGGGTCCACCGACGGCGTGACCATGGGGGGGTGATTTTCATTGATCTAAGGGATCACCGAGGGCTGATTCAGGTTGTTTTCGACCCAGATCGCGAGGTTATCTTCAATCTTGCCGAGCACGTTCGAAACGAATTCGTTTTAAAAGTTTCAGGTAGGGTGCGGCGGCGTCCGGTTGGTACCGTTAACAACGAGCTGCCAACGGGAGAAATCGAAGTATTGGCAACAGACCTGGAGGTTCTTAACAAGGCGGAAACGCCACCTTTTCAACTTGATGATATAGATGTTCACGAGGAGAACCGTCTTAAGTATCGCTATATTGATCTGCGCAGACCCGAAATGCAGCAGCAGTTGCGAATGCGCTCACAGGTTATATCGCATCTGCGCCGCTATCTCGATGAGCATGAGTTTATTGAAGTAGATACCCCTATACTGACGCGAGCCACCCCAGAGGGCGCACGCGATTACCTGGTGCCAAGTCGAACGCATAAAGGGTCTTTTTTTGCACTGCCACAATCACCGCAGCTTTTTAAACAGCTTCTTATGATGGGGGGGATTGATCGATATTATCAGGTTGCGCGCTGTTTTCGTGACGAAGACCTGCGCGCTGATCGACAGCCGGAATTCTCGCAACTCGATATCGAAATGTCCTTTGTAAAAGAAGAAGACATTATGCAGTTGATGGAAAATATGATCAGCAAGTTATTCCGTGAAGTACTGGAAATCGCGCTACCCAAGCCATTTCCGCGTATGACATTTGCCGAGGCCATGTTTCGTTTTGGTTCCGATAAACCTGACTTGCGTATCCCACTAGAGCTGGTTGAATTGTCTGATGTGATGAGCAAAGTCGAATTCAAGGTCTTCTCTGGCCCGGCAAATAATGAAGATGGGCGGGTGGTCGCACTTAGAGTGCCGCAGGGTAGTAAATTGACACGCAAGGAAATCGATGTTTATACCGAATACGTTACTCGTTATGGGGCAAAAGGGCTGGCTTATATAAAAGTCAAGGAGATTGAAAAGGGGCGCGAAGGTTTACAATCTCCGATCGTCAAGTTCTTCGATGATGATGTCATCGATATAATCATTCAGAGAACCGGGGCGGTTAATGGCGATCTGATATTCTTTGGCGCCGATGTTACGCAGATCGTTAATGAGGCGATTGGTGCTTTACGGGTTAAATTGGGTCACGATCTGAAAATCATTGAACATGGCTGGAAGCCCTTGTGGGTGGTGGATTTCCCCATGTTTGAATGGGACAAGCATGAAAATCGGTGGACAGCCTTGCATCATCCGTTTACCGCGCCTTCGGTTAACACGGTTGAAGAACTGGCGGCGAACCCTAAAGACTGCTTATCACGTGCCTATGATATGGTGCTCAATGGCACTGAGCTTGGCGGTGGCTCTATTCGTATACATACGACAGAGATGCAGCAGGCGGCTCTGAAAATCCTTGGTATAGAGTCTGAAGAGGCGGAAGAGAAATTTGGATTCCTCTTGAACGCTCTGCGTTATGGCACTCCACCGCATGGTGGATTGGCATTTGGGCTGGATCGGCTTATTATGCTTATGACAGGTTCAAGCTCCATCCGAGATGTAATGGCATTTCCTAAAACCCAAACGGCTTCTTGTTTGTTAACCAGTGCGCCTGGTAATGTATCAGATCGGCAGATGGCTGATTTGTCGCTACGTTTTAGAAAATCACACTCTGATTCGTTGAGTTGAGCAAATTTGTATTCAACGATGCAGATGAATAACCCGCAGACCCAGTCTCAAATGGAAACGATTGTGCTGGTGCATGGCCTCTGGATGCACGGTTTGTTTTTTACCTGGCTAGCCCGCCAATTAAAAAAACACGGCTATGATGTGCAGCTGTATTCGTATCACTCGCTGTTACGAACACCCGTGGAAAACGCATGGCGACTTGCTGAATTGATCGAGAAAATTAATACACCTGTAGTTCATTTGGTTGGTCATAGTCTGGGCGGAATTATTATTCTGCACTTATTGGATAAGGTCGCCAATTTGAAGCCTGGCAGGATTGTATTGTTGGGTTCGCCCGTAAAAGGCAGTCAGGTTGCTGTTAATGCGGTTCGAATACCATTGCTTGGCAAGCTACTATTGGGCCGGAGTGTATATCAAGGGTTATTGGGCGGTGTGCCAAAATTTTCAGGTCAGCGTGAGTTAGGGGTTATCGTGGGAACCAAACCGTTTGGCGTTGGGCATTTATTCGCGCGTTTTGGTGGACTCAATGATGGCACTGTATTTACCCGTGAGACCAGGATCGATAATGCAAGAGATACGGTTGAATTGGCAGTTACCCACACTTCCATGGTTTTTTCCAAAAAGGTGGTTCTGCAGATCGCCTGTTTTCTGGAACGGGCACGATTTAGTTAGTGTGCATATCACGCTATCTTAATAATTCTGACGATTAACTCAATAGAATTTAAACTTGCGAGAAAGTGAGTCCAGTTAATTCAGTGACGCGATCAGATAATAATTGGAATGAGTGAAAACTAATTTTTTCGACATTGAGAGGCGCAATGGCCGGACATAGTAAATGGGCAAATATTCAACACCGCAAAAAGGCGCAAGATGCCAAACGCGGTAAATTGTTCACCAAATTTATTCGTGAGATTACAGTGGCTGCGAGAATGGGGGGCTCAGATCTTAACGCTAACCCAAGACTGCGATTAGCTGTGGATAAAGCCTTGGGTTCAAATATGCCAAGGGATACCGTTGAGCGTGCAGTCAAACGAGGAGCGGGAGAGCTTGAAGATGTGGTTTATGAAGAGATCCGCTATGAGGGTTATGGTACTGCAGGCGTTGCAATTATGGTCGATTGCATGACTGATAATCGTAATCGGACAGTTGCTGAAGTGCGCCATGTTTTTACCAAATTTGGTGGTAACATGGGTACAGGTGGTTCGGTTTCCTATTTATTCGAAAAAATAGGTGTACTGAGCTACAGTGAGAGTGCAGATGAAGACACCGTCATGGAGGCCGCCCTGGAAGCCGGCGCTGATGATATCGTGACTGCCGATGACGGCTCTATCGAAGTGACTACCCATCCGGAAAATTTTATTGATGTAAAAGAAGCAATGATTGCAGCCGGACTTGTTCCTGAGCACGCAGAAGTCACTATGCGGGCAACAACCGAAGTCTCGTTGGATACAAGCCAGGCGGAAAAGCTTTTGACCATGCTGGATAGTCTGGAAGATTTAGATGATGTGCAGGATGTTTATTCCAATGTAGAATTTCCAGCCGATGTCTTCTCCGATGATAGTTATTCTGATGAAGGTAGGTGAGTATTTTTGCCTAAAGTCCGCAGTGGTGTCGCTATGATACGGGTACTTGGAATAGATCCAGGTTCTGTGTGTACGGGTTATGGAGTGATTGATACGGATGGCATCCGATCTATTCACGTTGCTCATGGACACCTACGTATAGAAGGAGATGATCTGCCAGAAAAGCTGGGTTATATCTACTATGAAATTAATCGACTGGTTGAGCAATGGAAACCACAGGAAGCCGGTATTGAGCAAGTTTTTATGAGTAAAAATGCCATGTCAGCACTTAAGTTAGGCCAGGCCCGTGGTGCTGCTATCTGTGCCATGGTGCAACAAGGTGTCAAAGTTAGCGAGTATACCCCAAGGTTTGTAAAACAAGCAGTTGTGGGTACTGGGGCGGCTAAAAAAGAGCAGGTTCAGCATATGGTGAGTGCATTGTTGGGCTTAAACGAGAAACTACAATCAGATGCAGCGGATGCGCTGGCAATCGCTATATGCCACGGTCATTCACGAAACAGCGTGATTCTCAGGACGACTGCACGGTCAAGTAAGCGGTCAAGACGAAAATGATAGGCCGTTTACGTGGAAAAATTATAGAAAACACACCACCTAATCTTGTATTGGAGGTTGCGGGTGTAGGTTATGAAATTGAAGCGCCCATGTCGACGTTCTATAAATTACCGTTAGACAAGGGCGAAGAGATTATTATGCACACGCACTTGGTGGTGCGAGACGATGCACATTTATTGTTTGGTTTTGCATCCTTGACTGAGCGTGCCATGTTTCGTACGCTGATTAAAATTAACGGTGTGGGCGCTAAAATGGCGCTGGCTATATTGTCTGGAATGGAAGCGGATGAATTCGCGCAATGTATTATTGCTGAAGATGCTGCGGCACTTACACGATTGCCCGGAATTGGGAAAAAAACAGCTGAACGCCTGATTGTGGAAATGCGAGACAAGCTACCCAAATTGCAGACAGGCAGTCATGAAGTGTCTCAAACACGTGCGGACTTTTCTCAGAGGAGAGAATTGCCAGAATCTGCCTCCTCTCAGGCGCAGGCCGCTCTGGTAACGCTGGGCTACAAACCTGCAGAGGCGATCAGAATGGTAAGCAGTGTCAAACAGGAAAACCTGACGACCGAAGAGCTGATTCGCCTTGCATTGAAAAGCAGCATGAAAAAATAGCTGCGGCTAACCCCGATCAATTCACAATTACGGTAGGGTGCATTCTTCTGTGCGCCGATATTTACCATCCTCAATAATGCAGGTGTTTAACATATGATTTACAGCTTGGGTGATCGAAAAGCTAAGATTCACCAGAATGTATTTGTTGCCCCCACGGCTTCGATTATCGGGTCTGTGGTGTTGCACGAGCAAAGCAGTGTTTGGTTTAATGTTGTTATACGTGGTGATTTAGACGTTATTGAAATCGGTGCCGGTAGTAATATTCAGGATGGCTCTGTGTTACACGTTGATCCAGGTATTGGAATCAAGATCGGGCGTAAGGTAACAGTAGGTCATAAAGCAATGCTTCACGGCTGTGTTATAGGCGATGGTTCGCTGATTGGAATGAATGCAGTGGTGTTAAACGGCGCAACGATAGGAAAGGGCTGCCTGATCGGTGCTGGCTCACTCGTTAAGGAAAATATGGATGTCCCTGATGGTTCGTTGGTTTTGGGATCTCCGGGAAAGGTAAAAAGGATTCTGGATGCGGATGAACAATCTCAATTGTTAAGTGGTGCTGATCATTATATAGAGAAAATTGTGCTGTACAAAAAATACCTTGTTGAAGACTGGAATTAAAATATAATCGTTACAAACAGAGTGCAGGTTATTATTTTTTTAGCACTATCCAGGCGTCCGGAATCTCAGATCGATTGATCACCGTACCGATATGTGTCGCATCTGCATAACCATCGCGGCGCAGGTGCTTCAGACAGCTGTCTAATTTTGACGCTGGTATCCCAGCCAATAATCCACCACTGGTTTGTGGATCGAAAAGCAATTGATAGTTCTCCAACGTCTCCCATTTTTGTTTGGATTTCAGCGAGGAAGCAAAGTCCAGATTCTTCGGTAACAAGGTGCTGCCTATTCCTTGCTTAGAAAGATTCAGAGCACCAGTTAACATGGGAATACATGTGGGTTGCAGATTGCAGCCCACATTTGATGCACGCAGCATTTCCAGTAGATGGCCGATTAAGCCAAAACCTGTAACGTCCGTTAAGGCGTTCACATCGTGTTGTTTGAATATGCTGGCAGCCTGTTGGTTTGATAGAAGCATGGTGCGAATACAGGCTTGTAAATCGGGTCCTTTGGCGCTTGCTTGCATATCCGCCGCCAGTAAAACGCCAGTTCCGATGGGTTTGGTTAAAATCAGTTGATTACCTGATTGCAATCCCGATTTTAGCAATGCGGTTGTAGGTTTTAGCAAACCGTTCACCACCAAACCCAGGCTGGTTTCGGCAGACTCGTTGCTGTGCCCTCCTGAGAGGGTGCAGTTGCATTGTTTTAGTGTTGATGTTATACCGTGCATTAATTGCAGAAGATCCCTTTTTTGAATGCTCTGGGTTGCGTGTGCCAATGATACCAATACCATCGCAGATTGGGGCTCAGCGCCCATTGCAAAAAGATCACTCAGTGCATGATTAGCCGCAATTCTGCCAAATATATAGTGATCATCAACCATGCTACGGATTTGATCGACCGATTGTGCCAGGCAGTGTCCTTGTGGATTGATGATGGCGGCATCATCACCGGCATCAAGGCCGAGAATCTGATCGTTCCGGTGATAGATATCCAGTTGCCCAATAACCTGAGTTAGTATTTGACTGGCGATTTTTGCACCACAGCCAGCACAGTGTTTAACATCCGGGTCGAATAATTCATGATCATCCTTTAACAGTGATTGAGGTATGTCATCGGATTGCATTTTTGTTTTAACAGGCAGTTGCTTGAATTGTTGCATAAAACCGGTATCGATATGATGCTTCCAACGCCATACCCATCTTCCTGAAAGCCCAAATCGCCGGTAACTTGCAATTGCTGACTTGTCACCTGTTGCTAAAATACTGAGGAAGTTACGTTGCGGGCCAAATATTTTTAGCGACTTATTCAGCAGATAACGTTGCAGATTGTCAAATAATACAGAACCCGCACGAACTGCGAAGACCCCCGCTTTGGGCCTGGGATTGTTTATTTGTGTGGCTATATCACCGGCAGCAAAGATATTTTTAGTGCTGATTGATTGCAGATGCCTATTGACTGCAATGAAACCTTTATTGTCCAGATCCAACCCCGAGCCTTCCAGCCATTGTGGACCAATCGCATCAGTACACCAGATAACTTTATTCAGGCTTAATGATTGATTATTTCTGGAATACACGGTGTCGGCAGTGATTGAGGTAACAGAGAAATTACTATGTATGGAAATGTTGTTTCGTTTGCAGCACGCCAGGGCAAGATTTTTTACTTTTTTACTATGGCCGCTAAGGACTTCATTGCCTCGAACAATCCAGTGAAATTTATGCAAGGTATCCGGTGAAAGTTTTTGTAATTTATGCAGCATCGACAGCATAATTTCGAAACCACCTGCTCCGGCACCCACAACTCCAATTGCGTATGCTTGTTTTTCATTGTGTATTTTTTTATACAGTTTTTGCCAATGATTGAAAAACTGATGCACAGGCTTAACGGGAATTGTGAATTGATTAATGCCATCTATATCCATCAGATTAGGCGTTGAACCCGTATCAACTGATAGAACATCATACTCAAGCGATGGTCTGTGAGCTAGAGAAATACGATTATTTTTTGCGCTTATACCCTCTATTTCTGCCTCTATAAACCGCACATCGGACCAGCGACACAAGCGCATTAAATCGATATGAATCTCTTCAGGGGTGTAATGGCCGGCAATCAGACCCGGTAACATTCCAGAGTAGGGCGTTAATACATCTCTTGAAACTAACGTCATTCGTACCCCCGGAATAGGGTGCATAGCCCACTTCTTAATCACTATGACATGGGCATGCCCACCGCCCAGCAGAACAATATCACGAACAACGGGTGTGGCCTGCATTAGACGGCCAGTCTGTGCTCAGACCACTCCAATATTGCTTGTGCTTCGCCTTTGAATAAAATATCTGTCGATCTTTTTTGCAATTGGTAATCGTACATTGGATCATAGTATTCGGTTAGCAGCAGTTTAATAAACGGTTCGTATTTTGAGAGATTACCGTGGTTACGGTGAATCGATAGCGCTGATTCGAGCAATTGATATGCTTTTTTATAGCGATCACCACCAAGTCGCTTTCGAATGTTATACAGACTGATGTAATGACGTTCTGCCAACTGCTCAAACGCCTCGTCGAAGTTTAAGTTTTGCTTCAAGCGCTGGAGAATATCTACTACATAATCCTGAACCGCAATTTGTATTCGTTCTTGCAGTGAACTTTCCAGGACTACACATGGCGAGGCTGCCATTTTTTTCCAGAAGGATTCAGGTAAACAAACCCGGCCAATTAAACGACCTTCACCTTCTACAAAAATGGGGGCATGGCTTGCATGACATAAATTGAGCATAGAGATTGACAATCTGTTTTCAAAGTCAATTGGCTCAGGTTGCTGTACGAGTAATTTGCCGAAACTGGAGCCGCGGTGTTTGGCTAAGCCTTCTAAGTCGATCATACGGCTGATCTTTCTAAGTAACACGGTTTTGCCTGTTCCGGTACGGCCATTGAGTATAATCAGAGCAGTCTGTTCGACATTCTGATCCAATTTATCGATCAAATAGCGGCGCATGGCTTTATAACCGCCCACTATATAGGGGTAGTCAACACCTGCTTCGGCTAACAATTGCTGAGTGATGCGAGAACGCAAACCACCACGAAAGCAGTAGATATAACCGCCGGGGTGTAAATGGGCAAAGTCTAGCCAATTTTGTGTTCGTTGTTTCTGCAGTGCCGGGGTGAGTAGTTTGCGGCCTAGTTTTATTGCAGCTTCCTGGCCGGCTTGCTTATAACGAATTCCAACCTGTTGTCGTTCTTCATCGTTCATCAGTGGTAGATTAATCGTGTTTGGAAAGGCGCCCTTCTTAAACTCAGTCGGTGCTCGTACGTCCATTAACGGCAGTTTTTCAAGAAATATCTTATTGTAGTTTGCGGTGTCAGATGTTGTCATTTACAGTGTTACTTTGCATGAGTTGGTTTTCAATCTACTGTTATGATGCCTGATAAGCATCTTTGATCTGGTCAGGCGTTTCGTTATAGTACAAAGATCATTCTGCAGATTTTTTTATAAGGTGCTGATCCAGTGCCCAATGCACATGCTCACGCACGATTGATGAAGGGTGTTGCGCCTTTTCTTTAAGTGCCAGGATAAGTTTGGGATTACTGACTGCATTGCCCAGTGCGACCGCGATATTTCGTAGCCAGCGTTCATAACCTATACGCCGAATGGCAGATCCAGCCATTTTCTCAAAAAATTCTTCTTCACTCCAGGAAAACAAATCAAGTAGTTTTGAGTTATCGAGGTTGTGCCTGGGGCGGAAATCCCTTTCCAGCGTTGTTGGAGAAAATTTGCTCCACGGGCAAAATAGCTGGCAGTCATCACAGCCATAAATTCGGTTGCCAATGGCTTTTCTGAATTTCTCTGGAATACTGCCTTTTAGTTCGATGGTTAGATAAGATATACAGCGCCTTGCGTCCACTGTGTATGGCTTGACAATAGCGCCAGTAGGACAGACATCTATGCAAGTGGTGCAGGTTCCACAATGATCTGTGCTATTTGACGGAGAATTCGGTAAGGGCAGATCAGTGTAGAGTTCTCCTAAAAAGAACCAGGAACCCGCATGGCGGTTAAGTAAGTTACTATGTTTACCTATCCAGCCAAGACCGGATTTTTCTGCAAGTGCTTTTTCGAGAACAGGTGCGCTGTCAACGAATGCCCTATAGCCAAATTCACCGACTTCATTTTTAATGTGCAATGCCAGTTTTTGTAAGCGTTTACGCATGAGTTTGTGATAATCACGACCTAACGCATAGCGAGAGATATAAGCTGAATCTGGTGCGTATAGAACATCCAGGCTTTGACGGGTGGCTTGCGGTAAATAATCCAACCTTACGCTAATGACACTAATTGTGTTGTGCAAAAGATCTGCTGGTCGACTTCGCCGGGTTCCATGGCTTTGCATATAGGCCATCTCGCCGTGATAACCACATTGCAACCAATTTAATAAGCGCCGTTCGTGCTGTTCCAATCGGGTATTTGAAATTCCACAATCTGAGAAACCTATTTTGATCGCTTGGGATTTTATATTTTTTACAAGTTGAGAGAAGTCAATAGAGCAGGTTAATTTATCTGATCGGTGGGTTTGTGGCATAGTGTTCATTGATTGTGGAAGCTGGTTATAATCCTGGAAAATGACCGTTTTTGTAATAAACAACCGTTCCGGCTGTGGCAACCCAGGATTGCCATATTGCAGTTGGATTTCGAATCCAACTGCCTTTAGGATAACGGCCAAACTCGTCTTGCAGCTCACCCTCAATTACCAAAATCTCTTCACCCTTCGGATCCATAATTGGTTTAAAGTGTGCAGCTAACTTCCATCGTATTAGAAAAATGCTTTCAGTGTCCCATACGTGAAGTGGATAAATTTGAATACCTTCTGAAGGCCCCGGTAACCATTTGCTTTCACGTCGGGTATTAATGATTCGCTGCCCCTGATCCTCTTCGTGGATTTGACTTAGTTTAATAAATACAGAGCATCCTTGTTCACTGTGGGCATGGCTACAACCTTCAGGATTTCGTACATAGGTACTCACTGGATAGTTATTGTTTTGATCAGATATTTCGCCACGTAATACAAAGAATTCCAACTCATTCTGTTCACCCTGCTGATCAATGGTACTGCCCGGGTCGCATTGTAATAGCAGGGTGCGCCGTGGATAAGGTTCACAGCAGGATTCGAGCAGTTTATAACGTATTCCGCTCATACCCGTCTCACTCCAGGCATTCTTGTCCGGGAGAATAGCAATGCGTTTGGAATAATCCGCATTGTAGTCCGTGTGTGGCTGAAGATTCAGATTTTGGTATAACGAAAAGAGCATGACTATAGCTTACCGGCTTTATTGTTCTTCAGTACATTTAACTGATTACTATTAAATGGTTTCTAATCCCCACCTCGTATTGAGTGCTGTAACGAATGTTCTGATATTCGCTTGGGAAAATTTGATTGAAGGAATCAACTATTTGAAATCTAACAGATATTGCTGAACAGCTTGGTGAAGGATCGGTCCAATCCTGATCGCATTGGTCTCATGGGTAACAGTATCTGTGCTCCAGAGTTTTTCTATTCCTGCGTCCTTAAGTTGTTGCATTGCCCTCTTATCAAGCAATGCATGTGTTACCGCCGCAAATATATGGCGTGCACCTTCGCCGGAAATCTGTTTGGCTGCTTGGATAAGTGTGTTTCCCGAACTGCTTATATCATCAATGATGACAATATTGCGGTCTTTGACATTGATGTCTGGTAACTTTACCTTAACGTCACAATCGCCAAAGCGGGTCTTGTCTGCGATTATGTATTCCAATCCGTCAGCTTCGGCAATTTGCTTTACCCACTGCTCAGATTCTGCATCTGGACCCAGCAAAATGGGGGCATTGTCGAGCGTTTGCTTAAGAAAGTCGCTGATTAATTGACTAGCCGTCAGTGTATAGACATTCTTGATGGGCATAGCATCGGCAAGCTGATGTGTGCGGTGTAAATGTGGATCGACTGTGAGCAGATCGTCAAAATATCTGGAAAGAAAATCACCAACAATTGTCTGACTCACAGCCTCTCCTGCATGAAAAATGGCATCCTGACGCATGTAGCACAAATATGGTGCAAGCAGACTGATTCGTTTGACACCATTATTGCGGGCAGTTGTTGAGGCCAGCATAAGTTCTACCAACTTATGATTGGCGGGGTGCATGGTGCAGAGAAAGATAATGTGTTCAGCCAACTGTTCGGGGAGACGAAGGTAGGTTTCGCCATCAGGGAAGCGTCTTTGTATAACTTGTTTGTGAGCGATGCCAGTAAGTTTCGCCAGCTCGCGAGCTTGATACTCGCTATCGGAAAATCCGAGTAATAACGTATGTGGTAATGTAGCCATAATAATTATAGAAATTGTGAAATTCTGTCAGTCAGCTGTTAGGGTGGAAACAGTTATGTTCTTGCTAATCCTTCAGGATAAATCGTAAGCACGAAATTTGCCGTAACTTAATTAAGTTTGTTTACAATCTGTTTTTTTGTATTAATACATTATCACTCTGCTCTGAGTTCAATTATTTATGGGGATGCTTTATTCAGGAACGAGCATCTGACACAAGTCTTTTATTAGCAGAAGTTAATCGTTTTCCCATGAATGAATTATAGAAGTAAACTGATTATTTGGGAGTTTGAGCTGGTGTCGTCAAAAGAGTTAGATCAAAAAAAATCAATCATAGCGTGTATTCGCAAAGACTGGGCTGCTAACGGTAGAGATTGGTTTTCTTTAGGTTTTCGCGCATTGGCAGTACATCGGATTGGTGAGTTTGCTCTGGGGTTAGATAATAAGTTGCTTCGCCTGCCATTGTGGCGGGTATATTGGTTTCTGCAACGTCATTGCCGTAATCGGGGAATAGAGATTCCTCCACAGGTAAAAATCGGTCAGAATGTGAAAATCAGTCATCAAGGTGCAATTGTGTTTCATCCATCGGCGGTGATAGGTGATGGGTGTCATATTCGCCATAGTGTAACTTTGGGTGCTGCGAGTACACGACGTTCAGCAGATGCACCAACGTTACATGACAATGTGGATCTAGGTGCAGGTGTAGCGATACTTGGAGGCGTTGTGATCGGGGAGGGCAGCAGAATAGGGGCTAACGTGGTGTTAACGGAGAGTGTACCGGCGGATTCGGTGGTAGTGGTTGCGCGCCCACAGATATTGGTAAAACAACCGGGCACTTCACGAAGGGTTGCTATTTACTAAGGAAAACGGTGATATCCAAGCACTCAGCTCTGCCCGAAGGGAGTTCGCTAAAAACGGCGTCTCGGTGTTGCAGCTTTTGCCAATGCAATAATGAGCATTACCTGCAAGCTGCACCTTGATACGCCGCTTTTAGCGCTTTCTGAATATCGGGATATCACCGTTCTCCTTAGTCTGTGTAACCTGCATTAATATTTGCTGAATTAATCGGGCGACTTTTTTTGAAGCGCCACCCTCTCCCATTTTCTCTCTGACAATTGCCAGTTCTTCACGCATCATGTTGGAATAAACCTGATCGCTTAAAAGACGAGACAGTTCTTTTGCGATGCTGGAAGGCACGGCTTTCTTTTGGACAAATTCCCGCACAATAGGTTTTCCGGCAACGATATTAACCAGACCAATATTCTTGATTGTAATTAGCCTGCGCATAATCGCGTAACTGGCTGGGTTAACCTTGTAAACTATCACCATGGGTGTGCCCATCAGAGCTGTTTCCAAAGTGGCGGTTCCAGAAGCACTCATCACAACATCACAAGCTTGCATTACATCATAGGCGCGTTCATTAATAACCGTTATATTATTTTTATGGTTTTGCAGAAGATGGCTAAGTAACTGTTGATTGAGTGTTCCGGCTCGTGGTAGCAGGATGTTTAGGTCAGGAAATTGGTTGGCCAGTTTGTCAATTGTGTCGAGCATTATCGGCAGAACTCGTTTAACTTCACCATCCCGGCTACCCGGTAAAATACCTAGTGTGTATTGTCCGTTGTCAACTGAAAAAGCCTGCTTTGCAGTTTTTTTGTCAAGTACACACTTAACCTCATCGACTAATGGATGGCCTACATAGCATACTGGTATACCGACCTTTTTATAAAAAGGGACTTCGAACGGAAAAATGACCGCCATCATTGAAACCAGCCTGCCAATGCGTTTTACGCGATGAGCGCGCCATGCCCAGACTTGTGGACTAATGTAAAATAATACAGGTATACCCATCTTATTTGCAGTTTCTGCCAATTTCAGATTGAAATCAGGGTAATCAACAATGATTAAAAGATCGGGTTTTTCTCGGCGCAGATGGTCACGTAAGTGTGTTAGTTTTTTCAGCAGTCTACGGTATTGGACTAATACCTCAAAAATGCCGATAACTGACAGCTCTCGGCAATCAAGTGTTAATGCCATTCCTTGTGCCCGCAGCTTAGGGCCGCCCATCCCGAAGCTACTGAATGCAAGGCCGTTTTCTTTTAAAGCCTGCAGGGCAAGAGCGGCGTGCATATCGCCAGAAGCCTCGCCTGCAGAAACCATGATGTGATATTTTTTGCTCAAGCAATAGCCTGTTTGATGGTATCGCAGATCAAATCCACAGAATCATTAGAGAGTTCCGGGTATATAGGTAATGACAGACACATCTGACTGACACTCTCTGTAATGGGTAGATCCTTGTTTGGTGGGTTTTGCTTGCGAATCGCCTCCTGTTGATGCAGTGGAATCGGATAATAAATAGCCGAAGCTATTGATTCCTCCTTTAATGCGGTTTGAATTATTGTGCGCTGATCGGTCAGAAGCGTGTATTGATGAAATACATGATAAACTTCTTCAGCTTCGCAGGGTAATTGTACTGAGTGGTCTGAGAGATTTTGATAATAGCGGTTGGCCACCCGGCGGCGACTCGCATTATATTCATCAATAAGGGGTAATTTCTGGCGTAGGATGGCAGCCTGCATTTCATCAAGACGACTATTAAAGCCAATGACCTCGTGCACATATTGTTTACGGCTACCGTGATTGCGGTACATAAGTATGCGTTCGGCAACTTTATCAGAGTTTGTTGTAATTAATCCGCCGTCACCGAAAGCGCCGAGGTTTTTACTTGGGAAAAAACTAAAACATCCTGCTTCACCGAAGGTTCCGGTAAACGTATTACCGAATTTTCCACCAAAACTCTGGGCACAATCCTCGATTAATGTTAATTGGTATTGCTCGCAGAGTGCTTGCAAGCGCGGCATATCACATGCATGACCAAACAAGTGTACAGGTAGAATGGCTTTGGTTTTATCAGTAATGGCATCTTCTATATCTTCAACGTCGATATTGAAGGATACGGAGTCTATATCCACAAATACAGGCGTTGCACCCACATAAGCGATAGCTTCAGCCGTGGCTATAAAAGTAAATGGGGTTGTAATGACCTCATCACCCGGTTTTATATCCAATGCCAGCAAAGCGAGATGAAGCGCGTCTGTGCCAGAGGCACAACTGATGGCATGCCGGCAATCCAGGTAGTTTGCAACTTCACTCTCAAATGCGGTGACATTTTCACCGAGAATAAAATGGGTATTGTCTAATACATTTTGTAAGCTTGTGTCAATTTGCTCTTTGAGCGACTGATATTGAGCGTTCAGATCCACCATAGGTATCATCAGAATCGGCCTCACCGTATAATTTAAAGGATGCTATTTTCCCGGAATTGCCGGGTGCTGTCTATGATTGATGACCAGGAAGCTGCCCAGAATTGCAATTGGCTCGAATTCAATTGGTTAATGTGTGCTTTTCGATCAAACAGGGCGTGCAGCGCTACAATGCGTATAGCATTGTGGACAGATGCAATAGTGAGCAATCTGTGTTAACGGGGTTGTCGCAGGGCAGGTGCAGTCCGATGGGTTTGCCATAGCTTGTCTATTTTCAGACAACCTCCTGGCTTTGCTTATTGTGTGAAATATTAGGATATAGCTCGTTACATCGTATTATGTTTTAGCACAGCCCAATTCGAATTGCAGTTTCCTTGTTCCCAGTAAAGCCAGGAATATAAGCAGGAACCAGGAAACCTTACCGCCGCCTGCGTTTTCGAGGTTGCTCACAGCGTCATTATTGGCGGCGCTGATTCCAGGCTCATCAAAAAAATCAATTCGCATATCCCGGGATTGTTCTTCATTTAGCGAGATTCCGTTATTGTCGAGATCCGGGTCCCAGGTTCTCGCTGATAAATTGGCCACAATTTCTTCAGGTGGTTCAAAACCGATCTTTATATCTAATGCTAAAATAGATTGTGTGCTTTCGATCAATGTGGGTAATCCACAAACCACGCTCTCTGCTTGTTGCTCACAAGTCCAGTTATTGCCTTCGTATTGAATCAGCTGGTTATCTGATCCGAGCGGAATAATGAGCATGATTTCATTAGCGCCTTGCTCTCCATGATTGCTCACCGATATATTAATCTGGGCTATTTCATTCGTTAAAAGCTTGTCTGGCGCGTCAAGGGCGAGTGAAAGATCAGTGCCGTAGAGTAGGTTTACCGATTTTAGATCACCATCACTGAGTGCCTTGCGTTGGCCTAATTTGATGCCTGTTAGCTCTTCGATGGGGTTGATGGTTGGATCACCGTTCTTGGAAAAGAAATAGGCACCGTAATGCATAATTGAACCGTAGTCGTATGCACCAAGATCCAAAGCGTTGGTTGCCGGTATCGCAAAGTTATGCGATTTTTCATTCATAATATTTTGCGAGTTTACGACAATATACTGGTCGCGGTCATTGCGGGTGTGCTCGTGTAGTAAGCCCACTGCATGACCAATTTCGTGAATCATACTGCCCTTTGTACAAGAAGAAGAAAACCAGATTTCCTGCTTACCAGCACCCAGACGGCCAACATAAGAGGCGCAACCTGCCGTATCGGTGATTTCGAGGAAATCCTTATAAATACCTGCATTACTTACATTACGCTCAACCAGTCGGATAGAGCTGTTTTTGTTCCAATGTTGAATCGCTGCCTGTGAGCGTTTTATCATTGCAGTGTTGTCAATATTTGCAGCGTATTGATAAGGAATAATGCCGTCAAACCACTTGTTTGTGGCGATTGAGATACCCGTGCCACGCGTTGAGGCATCACTTAAATTTGTCGAAGGGGTACTGAGTAATATGTCACCCTCTGCAATAGAGACGCCCCTATTATTGTATTCGGCTAAATAAGTGATCAATGATCCATTTGCAAGGATTAAATCCCTCTTATGCAACGGTTCGGTCTGACTGCTTAAAATGGGATCAGTAACGCTCGCAAGAGCTATGCTGACACCCAGAAACAGAAAAAGCGACGAAATTAATTGTCTCTTGTTCATACATGCCTCTTTTATTCCCCAAAAAAGCGGATGGGCAATTGCTGAACAGGACAATCTGACAAAATAGTTAAAAAAGTGGCCAACCAAAAGGTTGGCCAAAATGGGTGTTTCTGGTTGTTATCTGGTTCAACACATCACGTCGACCAAACCTTTTCCACTTTATTATTGTCTTCGGCTAACCAGTTGCATGATTTCTTCGACCATGTTGCATGTCTAGCGTGTCCAGTTGCAGCACCCTGCCGCTGAACATTACTTTTGTGAGTTTTGATCTTCTCTGAGATCTGCAACTGACAGTGCAATGTTCGAAAATATTTAGCGGATTCGGCACAGGAATCTTTGATTTATGCGGTGTGAATAAGAGCTGAGTCACTAAACGATGTCAGATTGTGAAGAGGTAGTGTTTTTATCTGTGAGCCAGGTCAGGGATTAGTCAATTATGATATAGATAACAATATGTTAGTGATTTTTTTCAAATACTTGATGGTTGCAGTTAGCGCTGGGTCACATTCATAATGGAGACTAAAATATCAGAATCATTTTAGCCTGTTGGGTTTCAGATGTTTGCGGGTGGGACGTTTAAGACTTGTTGAATAGGTAGCATTAGAAAATACGTTGAGCCGTTAATTGGATGAGCAGTGGAAACCTAAACAGATTACTTAATAATGCCAAGATATGACTGAACTGACCTCAGGTGCTTGAGGGGAAAACCTGAATCGCAGTATGCTTATGAGTATCACAATTTTGAGCTATAGTTACGCCAAGTTTTCCAAAAGAGAGGTTATAACAGTGACAAAATTAAACATGGAAATGCCAGACAATAAGGGATATTTTGGTGAATATGGGGGGCAGATAATTCCACCACCGCTTATTGAGATAATGAATGAAATCAATCAATCCTATGAGGAGGTTATTAAGCAAGAGTCTTTTCAGCAGGAATTGCAACAACTACAAGTTGATTACATCGGGCGTCCCAGCCCTATTTATTTTGCCAAACGCCTCAGTGACCAGCAGGGCGGAGCACGCATATTTTTTAAACGTGAGGATCTTAATCACACAGGCGCTCATAAAATTAACCATTGTATAGGTGAGGCTCTGTTGGCAAAACATATGGGCAAAACCAAGGTGCTCGCTGAGACAGGAGCGGGACAGCACGGGGTGGCTTTGGCAACAGCATGCGCCTTATTAGATATAGAATGCGAAATTCACATGGGTGAGATTGATATTGAAAAAGAACATCCTAATGTCACTAAAATGAAGATATTGGGATGCAAGGTTATTCCTGTTTCTCGTGGTACTAGAACATTAAAGGATGCAGTCGATAGTGCGTTTGAAGCCTATTTAGAAGATCCCGTTAATTATTTTTATGCGATAGGTTCAGTGGTGGGTCCACATCCATTCCCAAGAATTGTACGGGATTTTCAACGTATTGTTGGACAGGAAGCCAGAGAGCAATTCCTTCAACGAGAGAATAAACTGCCCGATATAGTAATGGCTTGTGTAGGAGGGGGATCGAATGCAATGGGTTTGTTTACCGCCTTCCTTGAAGATGAGACTGTAAAAATGATTGGGGTGGAGCCTGCTGGACGCGGATTGCATACCCCAGACCATGCCGCTACCTTAACCCTCGGCAGTAAGGGTGCTATCCACGGTTTCGAATGTTATAACCTGCAGGATGAAGAGGGGAATCCGCTGCCGGTTTACTCCATTGCGTCTGGACTTGACTACCCGGGGGTTGGTCCTCAGCACTGTTATCTCAAAGATATAAAACGTGTGGTGTATGAAACGGCCGATGATGAGCAGTGCCTGCATGCCTTTATGCAGTTGTCTCGAATGGAAGGAATTATTCCTGCATTAGAAAGTGCCCATGCCATCGCATATGCAATGAAAATAGCCCCAAAAATGTCAGTGGAACAGACCATACTGGTGAACCTTTCGGGTCGTGGTGATAAAGATGTTGACTTTGTTGCTGATCGTTTGTCACTGTAAACTGAAGTTCTGAGTTACACCCTACGAAGGGGGTGTAATTTTTGATGCTCATTGTACGGAAGCCGTTAATTTAAAAGCCGGGCAAGATAAATAAATGCCCGGTTTTTTTGCAATATTAAGCATTGACGTTAGTATTACCACTAACGTTGTCACTACCACCTGCTCCGGTAACCGCAGCATTGCCTTGTGATTGCGCTTGTTGAACGGTTTGCATTGCTTCGCCCATCGATGCACCCATACCGCCCATTGCATCTACAGCTCCAGCACCGCCAGTTGCAATTGAATTTATATCCTGTGCGGATACATTACCCTGCACACCTTGATTAACCTGGATTGCGTCACCACCTGATTTATCTGCCATTGATCTGTTCCTCATTTATATTGATTCGAATTGTATATATAAAGCAGCCTGAATAGGCTGCAATGACGTAATAATGCAATAGTTATGCCTTCAGATAAAGTGATTATTACCGGAAACTTAGTGAAATATTACCTGGATTGAATGATTGTTGTTGTCATTTGGTTTCAGTAACGTTATTTATAATACCTTTGGTTAGGGATTGATCTTAAATGAGAAGGATTATGCATAAAGGGTGGCCCGCCCCAGAGGATTCGAACCTCTGACCTTCCCCTTAGGAGGGGGACGCTCTATCCAGCTGAGCTAGGGGCGGATTGTAATGATTACCGGGCGTATCCCGTGTATAAACGGACTTTGATTCCATTTTTAAATCTCAAACCTATTTGATTGCAGCGCAGGTTTGTTAATTGACCCGGTTAAGGCCGCGCATTTTAATGCTATTTGCAAAAATCATCCAGCCTGATTTTTTCTCTATAACGGTCTAAGCTTTGCATTGATAGTAATAGATCCTATTTAGAGATAAAGGAAAATGACACAAGTCGCCCGATTTAAAAAAGGTTCAGATGAACGCCGAGATTATTTTCGTGTTCTTGATGCTGTAGGCATGGATGTTTACAAGTTGGAACCGGGGGAATCGTTGGCTTCTCTTGCTGAGCGGGCAGAGTTGGCGCTGTCTGATCAAAGTTTAGGGGATAAGTCGGTTTTTGCTGGCCTTTCACACCTTCGTAAATCTAACCCTGAAGCGGCAGCCTATATCGAGTCTTTAGAACAGAGAATCGATTCATTTTCGCAATCTGCCGACATTCAAAAAATCGCCACTCGTCCTACCCATAAAGTGAGCTTGTCAGGTAGTGGGATAGCATTTGCACATGACAAGCTACTTCAGCCTGGCGACAGGGTTGGGCTGGGAATCACCTTCTTTCCTTCGGGTAAGTTTCTTAATGTTATAGCCACAGTGGTAAGTGTTGGCAATACAAATGGATCTGTCTCAGGTGGTAAGTACGCCGCACGAGCCGTCTTTTCAAATATTGATGCCAAGTCACGTACAATTATTTTAGAACATATTAACTATGTGCTAAGCAAAATGTAGTAATGCTAAAAGACTGAATGAGAGCAGAAATCATGGGTCCAGGTAAGTAGCAAATAGGGCGGATATTTGCTTTGGAATAACACGGGAACCTCTCCATTGAACGACCCCACGCTTTCTTGGCCTATCCAATTGTCTGTGCTGAAGAAATCTGACTAAGCATTTATTCTGACAAAAAACAGGCACCTTTTAAATTCTCAACTATTCTATTACCAATAGTCGTGGAGATTGCTGATTTATTATGCATTTGCTGACTAAAGCAATCGTTCAAATATTGGTATTATCGATATAACTCAGGGTAGGTTTTTTGTCCTCAGACAGCCTCCTGAATGTAAAAAAAGGAATACTAACAGGTAAAAAATGAAAATTCTCATTTCAAATGATGATGGATATCAGGCAGAAGGTATCAAGGCGCTTGCGGACGCGCTGAGAAAAATCGCAGAAATACAAGTAGTGGCACCGGATCGTAATCGAAGCGGCGCCAGTCATTCCCTGACTTTACAATTGCCACTACGAACTAAGTTGCATGAGAATGAGTTCCACTCAGTTGAAGGGACGCCAACAGATTGTGTTCACTTGGCAGTTAATGGAATGTTAGGTGTGTTGCCAGATATGGTAGTAAGTGGTATTAACGATGGCCCTAACATGGGCGATGATGTGATGTATTCAGGAACAGTCGCTGCAGCAATAGAGGGACGCTTTCTTGGTCTTCCCGCTTTAGCCGTTTCAATGGGGAGTGGGTCCCCAAGGTACTTTGATACTGCGGGTAAAATAATTGTGAATTTACTGAGCCACATGGAGGCTTATCCCATTGATGAAAGCTCTATTCTTAATATAAATGTGCCTGATATACCGTTTGCCGAGATAAAAGGTATTCAGGGTACACGCCTTGGCAGTAGACATCAGTCAGAGGGTGTAATTGAGCAGAAAGACCCGAGAGGCGAGACTATTTACTGGTTGGGACCTGTTGGTCCAAAAGCGGACGCCGGACCTGGAACAGATTTTTACGCAGTCAAGCAGGGTTATGTTTCGGTTACTCCCTTGCAAATTGACTTGACTCACCATCGTGCAATTTCGGATGTGGGAAAATGGCTTGGACAAATGTAGCTAATTTTTCCGCTAGAGAAATCGCCGGTATCGGCATGACATCACAGCGGACACGTGATCGAATGGTTGATCGTCTACAGCAACAGGGAATTGTTGATCGTCGGGTCTTGGACGTTATGAACAAAGTGCCTCGGCATCTGTTTATGGATGAAGCTATAGCCTCACGGGCATATGAGGATGTCGCCTTGCCAATTGGCGAAGGTCAGACAATCTCCCAACCCTACATTGTTGCCAGGATGACAGAGCTAATGTTTTCCGGTCGATCGATAAAAAAGGCGCTTGAAGTCGGAACCGGATCTGGTTATCAAGCTGCTGTCTTATCACGACTGATTGACAGGGTTTACTCTTGTGAACGCATACAACATCTAATGCAAAAAGGCCAAGAGAGGTTCATCCGGTTAGGTTATAAGAATATCGAATGTGTTCACTCGGATGGCAGTTGGGGGTGGCCGGAAAAAGGTCCCTTTGATGGCATTATCGTTACTGCGGCACCCGAAGAAATCCCAGAAGCACTTAAGTCGCAATTGGCAATTGGTGGTCGATTGGTCTGTCCTGTAGGTAAACATCGTGCAGAGCAGGTGTTGACAGTGATAGAGCGAACGGAGACAGAATTTATTGTGGAAAGAAAAGAATTTGTGCGATTTGTACCATTTTTAACTGGAAAATCCTAAAAATCTGCTATTAGTTCTTAGTTAGACTTTTTTTTTGTTCAGAGGAATGTCAATTTGACGTTTGTTTGAAGAAAAATGAATTTTCGGGAAATCACTTTCATGAATTTTTTTAGCGTCGCTCATAGAGTGGGTTTGAAACTCATCGATAAATTACTGCAGCTAATGGCCTATCTGATACGGTTACGTGTTTTTGAATCCATTTTAGCTTCAGTTTCCTGGCTAAAAGTCATAATAGTTCCCTGTATATTCAACATTCAATATAAATTTTTTTGATCCTGAATTCCTGACTGCGAATTTTTCCAATTAAATCTATTTGTTCTAATTTTTAATAGGCTATTGGGAATATAATCAAAAGGTGGTAGAATGGATTAAGAAGTGATGCTTTAATATTGTTTTTATTGTAGATTTTGACTAAATTTTATAAGTTGTTTACAATCGTCAGCGTGTTTTTTGTAGCTTTTGGGCTTACATTGTTGAGAAGTGCAGTCCGATAGTCACTTTCTGACTTGATTTAGTAGTTATGTAGTTCGGATCTACCATCGATTTATGTGAAAAATTTGTCTGTCGTGGTAGGCCCGGGTAGTTGTTATTATTTTTCTGTTGGCGATCTACTGGTCGCGCGGAGGATAGATGTCCGCACATTATTTTCGAATCGTTTTCTGGTTGGCGTTACCTGTGATTTTCGGTTGTTCGGGCTTAATCTCCAGCACAGGATCGAGTGTTGATCTGAATAAATACGTTGTGCGTGCGGGTGACACAGTTGAGTCAATTGCATTTCGATACCGATTGGATCCTCGTAAACTGCGCTCAATTAACAACTTGACCGGCGGCGGTGCCTTGGTCCCTGGCTTGCGTTTGTCAGTGGTTGAGCACGCCAGACTAAAATCGCAGGAAGTATCAAATAGAGTTAAATCAGGTATCAGAACTACTAATTACTCGCCACAAGCTAATAATCGAGTTAAAGAAATAGTAGTTCCGGTTCTATCCAATGTGGAGCCAAAGGAGTTAATATTGGAATCAGTGGAAGTGGCGCCTGTTCGTGTGAAATCGGTAGGTTCCAGAGTTGGTGTTAAAGAAAATGCAATAACTGGTAGTGGTTGGGTATGGCCAGCAAATGGGGTTGTAACCCGAGGTTACAAACCACGTGAAATAAATCGACAGGGACTGGATATAAAAGGAAGAAGAGGTGAAGAAATCTTTGCAGCAGCTGATGGTACAGTCGTCTATAGCGGCCAGGATTTGGCAAGCCATGGGAAATTGGTCATTTTGCGTCACTCAGATAATGTTCTGTCGGCCTATTCATCAGCAGATGAATTATTCGTGCAAGAGGAAGAGGTAGTCAGGGCGGGTGATTCCATCGCCAGTATGGGTGAAAGAAATGGGCAGGGGTCTAGATTGCATTTTGAAATTCGCAAGGATGGAAAGCCGGTTGACCCGCTGAGATATTTGCCTAAGCGTTGACAACGTACATTAAACTTAAATAGGTGGCAGAAAAAGCCATCAATACTATGATTTAAAGGGTTATTTAGTTGTGAGAATTAAAATATCTGGCAAGTTACTTATCAGATTAGATTCTGCCAAATTCGGAGATTGTGTATGGTAAATAAACTTGTAGCAGAACGTGATAATACTAAATTAGAACATGAGGCACGTGATGTGAAGAATACTGATGGTGGTAGCAAGATGCTTGCAAAAGCTGCGCAGAGTGAAAAGGTGATGCCTAAGGATAAGAACTTCAGGGAAAAATTACCGCCGAGTAAATTAAAAGTGCGCGAAGCCAGTCGTAAAGATATGGACGCTACACGATTGTATCTCAAGGAAATTGAATTCTCTCCTTTGCTTACGGCTGATGAAGAAAAAATGTATTCTCGTCAAGCGCAAGCGGGATCTGAAGCCTCACGCAAAAAAATGATCGAATGTAATCTGCGGCTGGTTGTAAAAATTGCGCGACGATATATGAATAGAGGGCTTGCACTTCTGGATCTCATTGAAGAGGGTAATCTCGGTTTGATCCACTCTGTTGAAAAATTTGATCCAGAGAGAGGGTTTCGATTTTCAACCTATGCAACGTGGTGGATTCGACAGACAATCGAGCGGGCATTGATGAATCAAACACGAACGATTCGCCTTCCAATTCATATTGTAAAGGAAATGAATGTTTATATTAAAGCGGAGCGTCGATTACAACAGTCGTTGGATAGGGACCCTTCTGCTGAAGACATTGCGCAATTAGTGGATCGCCCCCTCGCTGATGTAAAGCGCTTATTAGGTTTGCGGGATCGCGTGAGTTCAGTGGATGTTGCCATCGGTAAAGATGGTGAAAAACCATTATTAGATATTATTCCTGATGAGAATAACCCTGATCCTTCTAATATTTTACAAACGGTGCGGGTGAACTCGCACATCAATGATTGGCTGGGTAAATTGGAGTCCAAACAACGCGAAGTTCTGGTTCGCCGCTTCGGTTTGCACGGGCACGATAAATCCACCTTGGAAGAAGTTGGCCGCGAGTTGGGTGTAACCCGGGAACGGGTACGGCAAATTCAAATGGAAGCACTAAAGCGCTTGCGACGAATTTTGGAAGGAAGCGGCTACTCTGCAGATAGCCTGTTTATTGCCTGAATCCACTAAGGCTCGATCAACATCAACGCCGCTGCTACTTTGCGGCGTTCGCTCGCAAGTATGTTATAGGTTCTACATGCAGCATCGGTCGCCATGGTCTCAATGACAGTTCCTTGTTTTTGTAAGTTAACCAATAGCCTGGGATCTGGAAAAATTAGTTGACGCCCTGTCCCCAGTACCAAAATTTCGGGCTTAGCCACAAGAACATCGGTAAAACATGCGATGTTCAGTGACTTTGGGTCAGTCTCATTCCAATTACTTATTACATTATTTCCGTGAAGACACACGCCACATCGATATATTTTGCCGTCGATTTCAATAAATCCTGATCCATAATTTGTAAATAGTTTGGCATTATCAGCGGTTTCTAGATTAAATTGCATTATATGTCCTGGTTATCTGTTACAGATTTTAAGTGTAATGGGTTTTAAACCGTAATAAGTGTTATTGCATTGTCGTAACATCATTACGAACAATCTGGTCACTTGTTAGTAATGAGTATTCTGCCATCTCATACGATGTGGGGTTATACTTAGGGATGTTCCCAGGCAGCTTATAAATTTCATCCTCTTAAAGTCTATTCCGTGTTACTGATATATAATTCGTTGTTTCACTCATTTGGCTTGTTTAAATCTAACCTTTATATGAGACACTATACTTGAGGTGGCTTTAGCGTTGTCAGAAGGGACTGGCAATAAAATTTATCCAGTTAGCAATAAATATATTAAGGGGGTAAAACTTGAATCCGGTAAAAATTGGCCTATTGGGCCTTGGTGTTGTGGGGCAGGGAACCGCCGCTGTATTGCAACGAAATTCGCATGAAATTTCTGGCAGGGCTGGCAGTGTGATCCAAATATCAAGAGCTGCTATTCGTAATATCGAAAAAGCACAAGCACTCGGACTAAGCGGGATTGAACTTACAACTGATGCCGAAACAGTGGTCAACGACCCTGAGATTAAAATCGTAGTTGAAGTTATGGGTGGATTGGAGCCAGCGCGAGCATTAGTTTTAAAGGCAATTTCCAACGGCAAACATATTGTAACGGCCAATAAGGCATTAATCGCTATTCACGGCAATGAGATCTTTCAGGCAGCTCAGGAAGAGGGGGTTATGGTTGCTTTCGAGGCAACGGTCGCAGCGGGAGTGCCGATAATAAAGGCAATTCGTGAAGGATTATCAGCCAATAGAATTGAGTGGCTGGCGGGAATAATTAACGGTACAGGGAATTTTATCCTTACCGAAATGCGTGAAAAAGGCCGACAATTTGAAGAGGTTTTGGAGGAAGCCCAGGTCCTGGGTTATGCTGAAACAGATCCCACATTTGATATTCAAGGAATCGATGCGGCACACAAACTGACAATTCTTGCTTCTATCGCATTTGGTATACCATTGCAGTTCAATGCTGTATCTATAGAAGGTATATCGAAAGTGTCTACGGATGATATCAAGTATGCAGAAGAGTTGGGTTATAGAATCAAACATTTGGGTATTGCACGGGAATTGGATACTGGAATTGAATTACGCGTGCATCCAACACTTATTCCAGAGCGCCGGTTGATTGCCAATGTGAACGGCGTGATGAATGCGATTGTCGTCAAGGCTGACGCGGTTGGTTCTACCCTATATTATGGTCCAGGTGCTGGCTCAGAGCCAACTGCCTCTGCTGTAGTTGCAGACATAATTGACGTCGTGAGGACCTTGACAGTGCCAGCAAAGAACCGGGTTCCGCATTTGGCGTTCCAGCCGGATTTTTTGTCAGATCGACATGTCGTAAGTACAGACAAATTTGAATCCGCCCATTATTTGCGGATGGAAGCGCGTGACGAACCTGGCGTCATGGCAAAGGTAACGAAGATATTGGGAGACCTTGGTATCAGCATTGAAGCTATCTTACAAAAGGAGCCTGTCGATGGCTCTGAAGTGGTACCCGTGATTCTGCTGACCCGTAAAGTTAATGAAGGTCATGTAAATGAGGGTATTATTCAAATAGAGGCATTGTCGGCAATTACCAAGCCAGTTTGTCGAATACGAGTTGAAACATTGGGATAAGGAAATGCCTAGGGGGGACTCAATTAACTTGACCGTCCTGCCGGTCAAGTTAATTGAGTCCCCCCTAGCAAGCGATAACAAATATCTTATACTCTAATGCATGTTATAGCGGGAGTATAACTAGTTTGATGTTGGTAGGTTTCAAATGGTTAGTCTCCTCTACAAGTTCAACGGTTGTTAGCGGGTGGGCCTCCATCCATTCCTGCGGAATACTGATACGGAGTTCACTTTTTTTAATGGCCAATTTTATTTTGGGCATCTGATGTGTGTAGCGATCGCGATGGAATAGCGCGGCGATTCTCAACAATGCAAGTAGACGTAAAGTTTTTTCGGCTTTTTTCTTACCAAGCTCCTGAAAAGGCTTTACGTCGAGTTTACGTCGGTGATAACGTACAAGTAATCCAAGTTCAGTTTGTTCAATCCTGGAAAAACCCAACATATCTGAATTATTTAAGATATATGCACCATGTTTGTGATATTGCTGGTGAGCGAGGGACAACCCAATTTCATGTAACTGACTGGCTCGGGTTAGCGTATTGAGATCTAATTCGGGGTCAAGTTTCCATGATTTATGTACGGCACTAAACAGTTTTCCTGCGGTGCTGGATACGCGTCTGGATTGAGTTTCGTCAGCTCGATATCGTGTAAGGAGTTCGACGATGGTTTTATCCTGAATGCAATCGTGCTCCACCTTACCGATCATGTCATAGATTACACCTTCGCGTAATGCAACTTGAGAGACTTTTATCCGGTCAATATCCAGTGATCGCATCAGCCCATACAACACCGCTATACCACCAACAATCACTTTAATGCGACTTTCGTTGATGCTCGATAGCTTGAGGGAGGCGAAATTACCAGATGTCATCATTATATCGCAAAGTTGCTTAAGGCTTTCACGTGTAATAGATTCATCCACAAGTCCCAATTCAATAAGGGCCTTCTCGGTGGCTTTTATTGTGCCAGAGCAGCCGATGACTTCCTCCCAGCCTTCATCTTTATAGGCGCGAAGAATAGGCTGTAATTCGAGTTCCGCATGTAAGATTGCAGACTTCAGCGATGCCTCCTCGATTTTGCCTGAGCGGAAAAACTGATTGCTAAAGCTAACACAGCCCATATTTGTGCTTTCCATGATTTTGGGCTGAAATCCAGTTCCTGCAATCAACTCTGTGCTGCCTCCGCCGATGTCAATGACCAGGCGTTTGGTCTCGGGGTTGGGCAAGCCATGGGCAACTGCTGAGAAGATCAGCCGCGCCTCCTCTCGTCCTGAAATGATATCCATACCCTTATTGAATAATTCTTGAATTTCATTATTAAACTGGATTGTATTGTTAGCTCTCCTTAACGTATTGGTGCCTACAATACGTATTTGCGAACGTGGAATGCCTCTAAGGCGTTGTTCAAATTGACTAAGGCAGATAAATGCTCTTTTCCAGGTATCGTCATCTATGTTTTTATTCTCATCCAATCCTGAGCCCAGTCGAACTGAGTCCCGTAGCCGATCAATCAAATGTAGAGATTCGCCTTCAAGCCGAGCTATAACCATATGAAAGCTGTTTGAACCCAAATCTACAGCGGCGTAATTCAGCCGCTCTCTTGTCTCACTTTCCGACATTAATGTTCCTGTCTGTTAAGGCTTGATAATTACCGAAACTAACCCGTTCATGACCTGTGCAGTCACGCCGGGTAGCGATTTTAGTGAATCCGTGTTTTGTAAAAACAGATCGCACAGCTGATGCTTGATTGTAACCATGCTCAATAGCTAAAATACCATTTTGCCTGAGGTATTGATTACTGGCGGAAATAATTTCTATTATATCGGCGAGTCCTTTTTGATCACTGACAAGCGCTGTTCTGGGTTCATATTTTAGCCCTGAATCGTATAGATGCATATCATCCTGTGCAATGTATGGGGGATTACTTAAAATAATGTCAAACTTCTGTTCCTTGACTGTGTTGAACCAGTCGGAAATTATAAACTGCACATTTTGTAATTTATGTCGGATCTTATTCTCCTTCGCAACGAGTAGGGTAGCCTTAATTTTGTCAGTTGCAAGTATATTCATCTCCGGCATTTCACTGGCAATGGCAAGTGCAATAGCTCCACTGCCCGTACCCAGTTCAAGCAAGTTATGGCAATTATTTTTTTTGATTAATTCAAGTGCAAGCTCGACCAATACTTCTGTATCGGCACGGGGAATCAGGGTATCAGTCGTGACTTTCAGCTCCAGTGACCAGAATTCTTTGGTGCCCGTTAAATAGGCAATGGGTTCACCTTTGCTTCTTCGCAATACCAGGTCCTCATAATCGTGTATTTGTTCTGCACGAAGATGTTCCTCTGGCCAGGCAATTAACCAACTCGTCGGTTTGTTGAGTATAAATGCAAGCAGTACTCTGGCCTCTGAATGGGGTGTGTCGCAGGTTATTTGTAACTTTTGAGTTGCCAATTCAAGCGCTCTTCTGACACACGTCCCGTCTGTTGCGTTATTCACCTAGCTCTGCAAGTAACTCGGCCTGATGTTCAGTTATCAGTGGTTTAATAACTTGAGATAATTCACCCGCAACTATTTCATCCAACTTGTACAGGGTGAGGTTTATGCGATGATCGGTTACCCTTCCTTGTGGGTAATTATACGTGCGAATGCGCTCTGATCGATCCCCTGTGCCGACCTGTAGACGTCGAGACTCGGTTTGTTCAGCCTGTTGGCGATTGACTTCATCACTCAGTAATCTTGCTTGCAGTAATGCCATGGCCTTGGCGCGGTTTTTATGCTGTGATCTTTCTTCCTGGCATTCAACAACTATTCCACTGGGTATGTGGGTAAGGCGAATTGCGGAGTCTGTTTTATTGACATGCTGTCCGCCCGCACCTGAGGCGCGAAATGTATCCACCCGCAAGTCTGCAGAATTTATTTCCACTTCCTGTATCTGATCTGCCTCTGGCAATATGGCTACGGTCGCCGCTGAGGTATGTACACGACCCTGAGACTCGGTTTCTGGTACACGCTGTACACGATGGGCACCCGATTCAAATTTGAGCTGTGAGAAAACACCCTTGCCAACTACGCGCATGACAACCTCTTTATAACCACCATGCTCACCAAATCGTTCACTGATTAATTCACTTTTCCATCCGCATGATTCAGCAAAGCGGGTATACATCTTTAGCAGATCGCCAGCAAATATTGCAGCTTCGTCACCGCCTGTTCCTGCGCGAATTTCAAGAAATACATTGTTTTCGTCGCGTGGATCTTTAGGTAGTAACAATTTTTGCAACTCAGTATCCAGTTTTTCGATCGATTGCTGTGTATCAACGATCTCTTCCTTAGCCATTTCACGTATATCGGCGTCTGGATCGGTTGCCATTTGCATCGCTGCTTGTAGATCATCCTGTGCTTGTTGGAAATCACTAAATGCCGTAACTACAGGTTGCAGTAGAGCGTATTCTTTTGATAATTCTCGAAAATAATTCTGCTTGGCAATTACTTCAGAATCACCTAACAGCGCTGCAATTTCCTCATGCCGTTCCGTGACTTGTTGTAAACGTGCAGTTACTGAGTCTTTCATGATTTGATTTTGTCCAGATCGAATAGCGTGTTAGCGGATTCGATTAAGTCCAACTGACCGTCTTCCCCTGCCTGGCGTAAGCGTGCAGATGGTTTGTGTAGTAATTTGTTGGTAAAACTATGGGCAAATTTTGTAAGTACTTCTTCAGGATTTTCGCCGCGTTTTAGCTGTGACAGGCTCTTTTCCAGTAGCTCTTTTTGCAGGTCAATCGTATTTTGACGAAAATTTTTAATGGTGTCCATTGCACTCATCGAGCGCAGTTTGCGCATAAAAAGATCGACTTGGGTAAAAATTATTTCCTCAGCCTGAGTGGCCGCTTCTTCTCTGGATTTACGACCCTCTTCAATCACATTTTGCAGATCGTCAACGGTGTAAAGAAAAACATCGTCCAGTTCAGCAACCTGTGGTTCAATATCTCTGGGAACTGCGATATCCACCATAAACATCGGTCTGTGTTTGCGAATTCTAAGCGCATCCTCAACGGCACCTTTACCAAGAATTGGCAATGGTGCTGCAGTGGAGGAGATGACAATATCTGCATCGGGTAGAACCTGAGGTATATCACGAATCTCTATAGCCCTACCGGAATAAGCCTCGCATAGTTGTTGCGCCCGTTGCAAAGTACGGTTGGCGATCACAATATTTCCCAAACCACTTGAGCATAGGTGACGGGCTGTTAGCTCAATTGTTTCCCCAGCACCAATTAATAGAGCCGTTTGTTTATCCAGATCTGCAAAAATCTGTTTTGCTAAACTTACCGCTGCAAATGCGATTGAAACCGGGCTATTGCCAATAGACGTTTCGGTACGGATTTGTTTGGCAACCTTAAAAGCATGTTGAAAAAGCTGGGTGAGTTGTTTTCCGACTGTACCGTTTTCTGAGGCAATCAGAAAAGCCTGTTTAATTTGTCCTAAAATCTGTGGTTCGCCCAGTACCATAGAGTCGAGTCCACTGCATACGCGTAAAAGATGTTTTACTGCATTCTGGTCGAAATGACGAAATAAATAAGGTGAAAATTGTTGCGGATTAGCCTGTAGGTGGCAATGTAACCAGTCAATTATATTTTCTACCGAATTCAAGTCCAGTCCACAGTAGATTTCAGTTCGATTGCAGGTGGAAATAATAGTCGCTTCACTAACGCCGTCTATGTTTTGCAACGCCCGCACTGACTGACCAAGTAACTCGGGAGAAAAGCTCACCTGCTCCCGAATATCAACGGGTGCTGTTCTGTGATTAAGGCCTAGTACTAAAAGTGACATCGCGCAGGATTGTAACAAAAAATACTGGAGGCCGTTCTTAATCAACCATTAAATCTCATGAATTCGCAAATTGATCATGACTGATATGAATTCGAGGTATTGGCTACAAAATAATTTCCATATTTCCTGGGATAGGTATATTTGTGGGCGAAAAGGCGGGTTACCTATCGCTTTTAATGAGTGATTACAAAGACGGAACTAATCCGATGTAAATACATCGTTAATAATTTCAATATGCTGTATGATATTGAAATTATTATACTATTTAAATATTAAACAGATCAATGTCGCTAACGCAGGTAAGGAAAAACCCCAACTTCATCGCACATTCATTGCTGCTGATTACACACTTTGGCTTAGTCGAGTTATGATGTATCCAGAAGCCCGGATAATTCCTCGATGGCATAAGCCCCATTTGACTAATTATTTCACAAGTCGTTTTCTACAGGCTGCTAGTACTCCAACAACGTAGATGAGCACTTTCTGGCTCTGTATTCATCAATACTACGTTATTGGGACTAGTACGGTGAGCAAATCACCAATAGATACATACGAAAGCAAAAAGATGATGGATGGTGTGAGCCTCGATTATACTTTTACCATGCTGATTAAATCGATGATGCGAATTGTCTAAAATCAGCGCTCTACAATATCAGGTTGTGCATTGATTGAGGCGACCCTGATTGATCGGATGATTATTTTGGATATAGTTAACCCATTACATATACGACGTAGTGTCATTTCAGGATTATTGACAATTCTCATACTCTCTGGATGCTCCACTAGTGATCGATTCTCAACCGCCGTTGATCACTCCGCTCCTGCCCTCAGTCAGGTATCACCGCAAAGTGAAGTTATGTTCGAAGTGTTGGCAGCAGAATTAGCGGGGCGCCGCGGAATGCTTGATGTTGCCGCCGATAATTATCTTAGTGCCGCACAGAAAACCAATGATAGCCGACTGGCTGAACGCGCAACCAAGCTGGCTGTTTATGGACAAACGTGGTCAAAGGCGGAAATCGCGGCAAAAAGATGGATCGATCTTACACCTGAAAACCTTGAAGCACGCCAGCTGCTTGCTCAGGTACGGTTGAATCAGGGCAAAATAAAAGGTGCTACCGAAGCATTAGTAGGATTGATTGAATTTTCTGATAATTTCGATCTTGGAATACGATCCGCTGTCGCCGTTCTGTTACGTGATACAAATCGACGGGTGGCGGCAGATGTCATAACCAATATCACTACACTCTATCCGGAAAGTCATCTGGCTTTGTTCGCACAGGCACGACTGCTCTTGATCGATAACCAAAAAGAGGAGGCATTGCTTGCCGCCGAAGATTCACTGACAAAAAATTCTGATTTTGAAGAAGCTATTCTACTAAAAGGGCAAATTCTGTTGGCATTGGGACGGGCTAGCGTAGGATATGAATATATAAGAAGTCGAATTGCAGAAAATCCAGACAGTCTTGAACTACGTTTGGGTCTTGCCCGGTTATTAGTGGATGCGGAACAGTATGATCAGGCCAGTAAAGCATTTGAACACATAGCTGATTTAGCATCGAACAACCCGAACGCCCTCTATTCTCTCGGTCTTTTGGCGATAGAATCAAGGCGGACTGCATTAGCTGAGAAGTACTTACAGCGTGTTATTGAGTTAGGGGCGTATCTAAATGACGCACACTTTTTTCTCGGTCGAATAGCAGAGAACAAGCAGGAATATACTGAAGCGCTAATACACTATGAGCATATTCAGGAAGGTGAAAATATGCTTGATGCACAAATTCGAGCAGCCGAAATATACGCTACCACAGGTCAATTGGAAAAAGGCATAAATCGACTGCAACAACTACGTACCTTGACTGCGGATAGTCAGCTTCAGATACGTTTAATTTTATCTGAAGGAAGAATATTACGCGAAGCAGGTGTTCACAAAGAGTCATTGGCAGTTTTTAATTCTGGGCTAAAAACATATCCTAAAAATGTAGAACTTCTCTATGCACATGCATTGACGGCAGAACAGTTGGATATGAACGAGGTGTTTGAGAGTGACCTACGTAAAGTCATTGAATTAGAACCGGATAACGCCCATGCTTTAAATGCACTTGGGTATTTTCTGGTTGAGAGAAGCCTGCGTCTGGAAGAAGCGGAGAAATACCTTACCAAAGCTAATAACTTGTTGCCAGGAGATCCCGCTATCACAGATAGTCTGGGTTGGTTGAATTACCGTAAGGGCAACTACACGCAAGCCATCTCACTGTTACGCAAGGCATTCGACAAGCTGGCTGATCCAGAAATTGCCGCCCACTTGGGGGAGGTGCTGTGGGTGACGGGCGATCAAAAATCAGCGACAGATATCTGGCAGCAAGGGTTGGAAAATAAACCTGATGATGGCTTGCTTAAAGGAGTGATGGAACGTTATATTCAGTGAAAATATCGACCATTGCAATCTATCGGCAGTACAAGTTAACCTGGATTCTGGTTTGTACAAGTGTGTTGCTAGGTGGTTGTGGGGTGTTCGATGGCAATCTCCATGACAGTACTCCAGTAGAAAAACTCTCGGCACAAGAGCGCCAAGCCCGGTTACAACAATTGGTGGATTGGGGGTTGACGGGAAGAATATCGGTGCGTTCCAGCCAGGATGGTGCAAATGCAACGTTAACCTGGGAACAAAATGGTGCAAACTCTGAAATAAATTTGTATGGGGCATTTGGAATTGGCGCAGTTCGAATCATACAAAAACCTGATCAGGCGATACTCTATCGCAGTGGTCAAAAACCCTTATACGGTAGTAGTGCAGAGCAATTGCTATTATGGGAACTGGGACTGAAAATCCCCTTGAGGGGTTTGAGCTTGTGGTTACGCGGATTGCAGGGAGAAGGGACTGATGCGATTTACGATAGTTACGGACGACTGAGATCTTTACGTTATACGGATGTGTCTGACACCCATTGGGCAGCAACTTTTGAGCGTTATCGAGAAGTTCATGGCAATCAGCTTCCAGTACGCATGCGGGTGGAAGGAGGGGACATTACAATTAAACTCAATACTCAAAAATGGAATACCGAAGTTCCGAAGAAATTAAACACAGATCGCCTGCGTATTCCGGGCGTCACTTCTTAACGTTTAATATGCCCAATGCAAGCTGCTAGAAAACCCTGGTTAGCGCCAGCCAAAATTAATTTGTTTTTACACATTACAGGTCAAAGGCAGGACGGTTATCATGACCTGCAAACTATCTTTCAATTCTTGGATTATTCTGATGTGCTGTATTTTTTGCCCAGAGCCGATGATAAAATTGTTTTGCAAACACAATTCAAGGGCATTGAGCCAGAAGATAACTTAATTGTAAGGGCTGCCAAAAAAATACAGGCGTTTCTTGCGCCTGCAGTTGGCGTATCAATAGTGATTGACAAGAATATACCGATGGGCGGCGGCCTTGGCGGTGGAAGTTCAGATGCGGCGACGACATTGGTGGCGCTTAATGAAATTTGGCAAAGCGGACTAAGTTTGGATGAACTGGCTCAAATAGGGCTTACACTTGGTGCAGATGTACCCGTTTTTGTGCATGGACACTGCGCATGGGCACAAGGAGTGGGCGAAGATTTAACTCCAGTGGAGTTGCCGGAACAATGGTATTTAGTGATTTCACCCGGTGTTGAAGTGTCTACAGCCGAAATTTTCTCAGATCCGCAATTGACACGCAATTGCGCAGCCATCACAATACGCGACTTTCTGGAAGGTCATTTAGTCAAGAATGTCTGTGAAGAAATTGTGATTGAGAAATATCCAGAGGTTGCCAAGGCGCTGGAATTTTTAGATACTACAGGATCAGAATCACGATCAATGGTTACAGGTACAGGTGGTTGCGTATTTGCACCCTACCGCAACAAAAAACAAGCCGAGAAGGCGTTAAGCATTCTACCATCAGTCTGGCGTGGTTTTGTTGCTAAAACTTGTAATCAATCGCCGTTATATGCGGATAAGTAAATGTTTATATTGGGCCGTCGCCAAGCGGTAAGGCACTGGGTTTTGATCTCAGCATGCGTAGGTTCGAATCCTACCGGCCCAGCCATTTTTTAAAGGTTCTCAGACTGAGTAAACTTCAGTCTGGATAAGTGGATGCGACTGCACTCGGGTTGACTGCTTCAGCCAGAGCGGCGTTACAGACTAAACAGTGGAAATAGTAAGCCAAAAAAATACTAGAGAAATAGTGAATTTCAAGGATAGAGGCAGCGTAATTTGGCTCGACTTGTCTATCGTTGGCTACAGGCGTAAGACACACTGTGCAGTTGTCATTTCAATAATGTCAGCTAAAGGAAAATTGAGAGTTTAAGTGACTGAAATCGGCCTCAAAATATTCGCTGGGAATGCGAATCCACAGCTTGCACAAGATATTGCCGAGCATCTACACGTACCCCTCGGGAAGGCGACTGTGGGACGTTTCAGCGATGGCGAAGTTGCTGTAGAAATCCTCGAAAACGTTCGCGGATATTACGCCTATATACTGCAATCAACCTGCTATCCGACAAACGCCAATCTGATGGAACTGCTGATTATGGCTGATGCGTTGAGTCGGGCCTCTGTTGAAAGGATAACCGCCGTAATTCCCTACTTCGGCTACGCCAGACAGGATCGACGAGTCCGATCAGCAAGAGTGCCCATCACGGCAAAGCTAATTGCCAATATGATTAGTACAGCCGGTATTGATCGGGTCTTGACGGTAGATGTACATGCTGATCAGATTCAGGGTTTTTTTGATATTCCGGTTGATAATGTTTATGCCTCGCCTCTACTGCTAGGCGATATTTGGCGAGAGAAATACCCTGATTTGATCGTAGTATCACCGGATGTAGGCGGTGTAGTACGCGCACGAGCGATAGCCAAGCAGTTGGATGACTCAGATTTGGCAATTATTGATAAACGACGCCCAGAAGCGAATAAATCTGAAGTTATGCATATCATTGGTGATGTCAGGGGTAAGACATGCGTGATTGTCGATGATATGGTCGATACGGCTGGAACATTGTGTAAAGCTGCAGAAGCTCTGAAAGAGCATGGTGCAGTGAAAGTGGTTGCTTATGCCACACACCCCATTCTTTCCGGACCCGCAATAGAGAATCTCAGAAAATCAACAATCGATGAATTGGTTGTTACCGATACAATCCCTTTGACAGAAAATGCCGAAAAATCTGGAAAAGTCAGGCAGATTTCTGTTGCAGGCATGCTCGCTGAAACTATCCGCCGAATTCATCATAATGAATCGGTCAGCTCACTTTATATGGATTAACCTGATTGATCTTAACTATCATTTGAAATTCCACTGGAAAGACACCGACTGACTTTGTTATAATTTCGCGGATTTACAGTCAGGTTTGGTCGCGAACCGGCTGGGCTACAACACCAATGGGGCGGTTGTGGCTTTTTTTGTTTTGGAGAATTGAAAAATGAGTTCTATCACGTTGAGTGCACAATCACGCAGTGATTTTGGGAAGGGTGCGAGCCGCCGCCTGCGTCGCCAGGATATGATGCCGGCTATTGTTTATGGCGGAGGTGCCGATCCGGTTGCCATAACTGTTGAACAACGAGTCATGGCCAAACAGTTGGAAAACGAGGCGTTCTATTCAGCTATTGTTGCTTTGGAAGTTGATGGTAAAGCAGAAAAGGTGATTTTGCGCGATCTTCAACATCATCCTTTTAAAGCAATGATCATGCATGCTGACTTTCAACGCGTACGCTCGGATCAGGAGATTACTGTTGGTGTGCCCTTGCACTTTGTTGGTGAAGAGGAATGTACAGGTGTTAAAGATGAAGGCGGCACACTGAGTCGAATTGATGTTGAAATGGAAGTAGCCTGTCTACCTGGTGATTTACCCGAGTATCTGGAAGTTGATGTTTCAAACCTTGCATTAGGTGCTTCTATCCACTTGTCTGAGATTACATTGCCTGAAGGGGTCCGCAGTACGGTTCTTTCGCACGGTGAAGATCATGACAGGGCGGTCGTTTCGGTACATGTAACCCGTGCAGCGGTAGAGGAAGAAGATATCGATGCAGGTGATGTTGAGGGCGAGACAGATGATGAAAGTGATCAGGAAGCAGGGGACGAATAAAACGTCTAACACTCGATTACTTTATATTTAAATATGAGCAGCGAATCGTCTGCACAGTTTGAGCTGATTGTTGGGCTGGGAAATCCTGGCCCTAAGTACGAAACCACCCGTCACAATGCGGGGTTTTGGTTTTTGGACGCACTTGCCGGGCAATATAAAGTGAACTTCAGATCTGAAAGTCGTTTTCACGGAGATCTTGCCAAAGCCAGAATCCGTGAGCGTGACGTGCTGCTACTCAAACCCACAACTTTTATGAACCTTAGCGGTAAGTCAGTTGCTGGCGTTGCAAAATACTTTAAAATCAAATTAGAACATATAATTGTTGTTCATGATGAGCTGGACTTGCCGCCCGGTGTTATTCGCATCAAGCAGGCGGGGGGGCATGGTGGTCATAATGGCCTGCGTGATGTGAGTAATCATCTGGGTAAGGATTTTTGGCGAATTCGATTGGGTATTGGCCATCCGGGGCATAAAGATGCGGTTGTTGCGTATGTGTTAAAACGGGCTGGTAAAGAAGATCAACAAATGATTGATGCCGCGATAGATGATGGGGTGAATGAGTTGGAACACCTGATAGACGGACAGTTGAATAAAGCAGTACAAGCTTTACATTCCAGGAAACCGTAAAGCTCGCGATTCCATTCAAACCAGTTTCCACAAGCTATAGCAGGTGCAATGCATAAATCTTTGCTCATTATTGCAATTTTTAATTTTTGCAGATCAAAGAAAGGCTTTCATCCTTTAATTTGTTAGCAACACATCTCTATGCCACTCTATATTCGGTCTTGGATTTGCGCTTGGAATCCGGGTATTGAACACTGCACAAGTAAAGTCGAACTGATTTTAGATTCAATACTTTTTTGCTTACTAACACTGAAAAAATTTTGATGAGATTAAGATAATGGGATTCAAATGTGGAATTGTTGGATTGCCAAATGTAGGTAAATCAACACTTTTTAATGCATTAACACAAGCTGAAATTGCTGCAGAGAATTACCCGTTCTGCACTATTGAACCAAATGTCGGAATAGTACCTGTGCCTGATCCAAGGCTTGATGCTTTGGCAGAAATTGTAAAGCCAGAGCGCATTCTGCCAACTACCATGGAATTTGTTGATATTGCAGGCTTGGTGGCTGGCGCCGCAAAGGGTGAAGGGCTGGGCAATAAATTTTTAGCCAATATACGAGAAACCGATGCAATAGCGCATGTTGTTCGTTGTTTTCATGATGATGATGTCATCCATGTAACCGGCAAGGTTGACCCACTGAATGATGTCGAGGTTATTAATACCGAATTATTGCTGGCGGATGTAGAAACTGTAGATAAAGCGGTCTATCGAATCGGTAAAAATGCAAAATCCGGAAACAAAGACGCTATTGCTGAAAAAGCCTTTCTTGAAGAATTGTTTGAATGGCTGGATGCGGGTAAGAACGCCTATTTATTTACCTTGTCCGATAAACAAAGTATCTGGATAAAACACCTGCACCTATTATCTGCAAAACCGACTATGTACATTGCCAATGTGGACGAAGAGGGTTTCAAAAATAACGATCTATTAGATGTTTTAAATCGTTACGCCGAATCCCAAAAAGCAATCGTCGTCCCGGTATGCGCTGCTATGGAGGCTGAAATAGTTCAATTGGAGGATGATGAGAAACTGGAGTTTCTCGCTGAAATGGGGATGAATGAACCGGGGTTGAATCGTGTTATCAGAGCGGGATACAGCTTGCTTGGGCTGCGAACTTTTTTCACGGCCGGTGTTAAAGAAGTACGGGCCTGGACCGTAAAAGAAGGTGCTACCGCCCCGCAAGGCGCTGGTAAGATACATACCGATTTTGAAAAAGGCTTTATTCGAGCTGAAGTTGTCGCTTATAACGACTTTACCGAGCATAAAGGTGAGTTGGGGGCCAAAGATGCGGGTAAATGGCGCCTTGAAGGTAAAGACTATATTATGCACGAAGGTGATGTCGTTCATTTTCGATTTAATGTGTAAAGGCCGTGTTGCGGTGCTTGACAGACAACCTTCTAACAGCGAAAATTCCGCTTTCAAATTGCAAAGGCTATGTAGCTCAGTTGGTTAGAGCACATCACTCATAATGATGGGGTCGCAGGTTCGAATCCCGCCATAGCCACCAATTCCTATTTACTTTTCAAACGGTTATAGTTCTTGAGCCAAGCGCCTGAAAAATTGTTTTCTTCGGATGCAACCTATGTGCAACCGCTGAGGAATTTTGGTACCGTTGTATGCGGGTGTAGGCGCGCATTGGAATTGAGACAGTCACGCATTGGAATTGAGACAAAAATAGCTTTTTGAACTCAAAAAATGCGGCGTTAAACACACATTTAATGGCTTTAAACATCACCCGAAATTGGGATCCTGCACTATGGCCACATGGGCAGGTAGGATATCATTGAAATACTTGTAATCCGATATCGTTAATGTGTTTACCCTAATCGTCTGGGTCTCAGGCTCAAACTGAATTGAGATGGGGCCACCGTTGATTAACCTAAATCTCTCCTCGACCAATATATCAGTGCATGTCTCGCCAACAGTCAGCTGATGCAATATTGATTCTCTATCCTTTTCTGTAGTTTGAGCACCGCTTTGCCTTGCCTGCTCGCCGATGAGGGAAAACCAAATCTCTGATACACCGATTGAGAACCCACCTGGGTCAATGTCTGCTAACAAATCATCCACTGCGTTGTCTAGCCGAGAAAAACCCAGAGCCATTGCCTTGGCGATTGCTCGGAGAATAGCATCAGCCTCTTGAGGCATGGCTTTGCCTGGCGGCATTAGCAGCATTATAAGCTGCTCATAGTCATCTGTAGATCTCATTGCACAATCACTCCTGGCAGTTGATCGTTGGAGATCTGCACCAAATCTGCACGGACATAGAAAATCTCATTTGTTGCCGGAGTGAAGTTGCGAGCAGGGTTGGAGTCGCTAAAATCAAAGTAGTTCTCGCCCGGAATTGCACTGATAGCCTCTCCGAGCCGAGATCGGCGCAACGGCTGACCAGGCACGGCTTCGCGCCGCAAAAAATCAACTGACGCTTTAACAGCTAATGTCTTAAAATCGTCGAGCGAGTGTCTACCGTGATAGTTATATATATGTATCGGTAATTGCCGACCCACAACGGGTTGGATCTGGTAGTTTGCCACGACGGGCACTTTATCTTTTAAAAAAAGCCGACATTGATTAATAGCGTTTTGATTTGGCGTCACAGACTCCACATCGCCGTTGTCGCTGGCAATATAGACAGTTACGCGCAGGCTGGAATTAGCATCCACGCTCCTCACTGCCCAGGCGCGGGTAATGTCAGGTGATGATGCTATAGCCCATTGCTCATAGTCATTGAGCGTCCCGCCCATTGGCGGACGCTGCCATCGGGCAAACAATCGATCAAGTAGTGAGGCTTTAAACTCTTCAATCTCCCCTCCCTGTAATGGCGCATATAGAAAACCTTTGTATTCGGGCACCTGCGTGCGGGCGGTTAATACATCCCACTCACCTAGTGTCGAGATGCCAGAATCCAGCGCCTGAATACCCACTACTGTCCATTGTGTGTCATCGTCCAGCTCATCATGACCAGAGATTGGCCAGCCATCGCGACCATCCGTGTTAAATTGCACGGTCTCGGTTGTAAAATAATTGCGTCCATTGGAATCGGTAAATACAATCCCTTTAGGCATACCATCAATATTACTCGCGGGTTTTATAACGACCAAATAGCCATTTGCAAATGTATTTGTGCGGCGCTGCAAATTCCATCTACTAGCCAACAAATCGACGTAATCATCGTCTGGATCAATTAATAGCGCGTTATCACGGATATTTTCCAAGTAACCATACATCTCATGTAAAGCACCTGCATGGGCGCGGGCAATCACGTTTATTAGGCTTTTGGCTATACGGGCATCAGTGCCTGTCAACGTCGCCTCGAAATCTCTCTGCGACTGGTTGATCAAATCGGATAGCGTGGGTCTTTGATATGCCATTTTTTATCTCAAATTATTGTGGCGAGGATGTGGAACCACCGCCACTTTTAATACCACCGTGGACGTGACCTTTAAGGCTAATCCCGCCACCTACAACATCCACGCCTGTAATCTGGGTACCACTAATTGATTGATTACCCGATGTCGCCATATCGCCATTTAGTGTTAAGTTGCCAGTTATCAACACGTTGCCGGTCAGCTCAATATTCGGACACTTCATTTTAATTTTTTTGCTCACCGTCACCTCTGCATTACCGTCATTATTTAACACAATTTTATCGCCATTTTTATTATACAAAGCGACATCTCCCGTGCTCAGACCTTTGAGCCGGAATTGTCTATTTGCGACTTGCAATACAACCGTGTGCTCACGACGACCACCGAGTGATAGCACAATTGCTTCACTGCCAACAGGTGGACTCGCGGTAAACCCATACGGCTCGAAATATTCCAATCTTGCTAATAGTTCTGATTCACTAACCCTTGCTGTCAGTGCGACCAGCGCGGTATCAGTGTTAATCGCAGATACAATGGCACGTGTCGCAATCTGCCGGATGCGTCGATTGATTGGCGCCAATAACTTAGAGAGTGCTCGTTGCATTACATAGTCACGTCGTAGTTTGTTATCAGTAATTCTTTTGCCGATTTGTTTTTAGCGCCAATAGTATAAGTAATTCCGACTGTTTTCTTGATCTGCCCCTTGAACAAACGCCTGATATCGGGATGATCATTGAGTGTAATGAGCATTTTGCCTTTCATCTTTGACATTATTTCTTGCAGCCGCTCGTATTCCTCCCAGGGGAATTCTTTTGTATAACCAGCTAGGCACCAATACGGCGGATCTGCAAAGAAAAAGGTATGCGGTCGGTCGTATCGCTTAATCAATGCTTTCCAGTCCATATTCTCAATCGTGACTCTTGCAAGGCGCTGCCATGCCTGTGATAAATCCTCTTCGATTCTCAGTAAATTTAAGCGAGGCTTGTTTGTTGTACTAACACCAAAAACCCGACCCTTTACTCGTGCGCCGAAACACGTTTTTTGCAGATAATAAAACCTCACGGCCTTTTGGATATCTGTCATCCCGTGTGTGTCTTGGTCTACTAGCACATCGAACTCCTCACGCGATACGAGCACCCACTTTAGATATCGAATAAATTCGTCCAGGTGATTTTTTATCACTCTATATAAAGTCACTAAATCCTGATCAATATCATTGATCACCTCGCTAGTTACAGCCTCTTTGGCCATTAGTACTGCTGCTCCACCAGCAAATACCTCACAGTAACAGCGGTGTGGTGGTAGCAGCGGATTTATGTGTTTTAACAAACGGCCTTTACCTCCTGGCCAAGGTACAATTGGTTTAGTCATGATGCTCCGGCATTGTAATTGCTATATTCCACTTGCCGCGCGCGGCGGGTGGGCTTTACTTGCCAGTTGTAGCAGTTTGCACTGGCGGGAGCAGATCGGTGTTGACGCACCGATCTGCTGCCCACTTTTCACTTAATTTTCTTACTTAAAAACACCCTTAAATAGGGCGTGAAACCTGCATTTTTCCATTTTCTTCGAGTACCACTGTGATAGCCGGTGTACTTAAAAATTAGATTTTCCTTGCCGCAGGTTAATCGGATATAGTCAAATTTAAATCGAGTGATCTGTCGTCGCCAATATTCGTTGTCATCATAGTCAAGCTGTAGTATGTCGCCAAGCAAAACCCCTCTAAATACGTCTCTTGATATAGATAACTGCATAGTACTTTCATGGGTCGAAATACTAATATTTACGTCAAGTCCAGCTGGTGGAGGTGCTGTTGGTTTCTTTATTTCGTGTGATTGACATGAGTTACTTTGCTTTTTCATCACACAACCTCCCTCTTATTGGCCCCATAAACTCGTTGCAGCCTGATCAGGCTCCGGCAAATCAGTTAAGTCAAACGCCGCTGGCGGCATGACTTGTAGTTCGGTACGTTCTCCCTGATCATCCAGTATCAGCTGCACGCCAACTATTAGCCATAAATCATCTATGCCTAAAAACGAATCTCGCACGGGAATTAGTGTGTTTGGACTCCAATGTTTCGATCCATCAGTCCAATCCAAAACTGTATACACCACACTCAACCCACGGCCAAAATTAGCGTTACGCTGCCACTGGCCTTGAGCCTTACAATCGGCCTTTGTTACCACGCCATCGGCCATTATAAGGGTAGGGCGATAGCGCTTTACGCGAGCGTCATTTACCCTTGCCGAGATGTGTGCTGCTGCCTGGCCCCAAACGACCTCGTCACCGGGTTGCTGACCTTGTATTGTGTATTCGCTGTATCTGTCGCGCTGGCTAAAATGGCCGCTGGCGGAGAGGATGTTCACACCTAATTCCAGAACATACTCGCTCTGTTTTTTTCCTACGCGAGTAATTATTAGATTACCGGGAGCATCAGTTTGTAGCCGCACCGCCCTAATTGCTGCCAGGCGCGACAAAAACTCAAAATACGACTCGCCGGCGTCAATCGTAACCAGGCGAAAAAGATCAGATGCCGCAGCATCGTCTGTCACCGAGATACCAAACGGCTTGCAGACATCGGCAGCAATTTCTGTGAGTGATTTATTGTTGTATTGTTTACCCTCACCAGAGCAATCAATAAGGTCGCCAGTTTTGCTCCTCCCGGACACTGTTACTGTATGCTCATCTGCCTTGTATGCAGGACTAATCTCATCAACATATCCAGTCACAACCAGTTCATCGTCGATTATTATTTGTGCGGTGGTGCCGACTAATATTGGCGACAAATTGTCACTATCATCCCAGCGCGCAGACAGTGACAACTCAAAGCTCATTGATAGTTGCTCGAGAGACTGACTGACCCGGATTTGCTCCCAGCCTGAATGCACCTTGCCATCAACTTTTAGTGCCAGATCACTCACTGAGTATCTCGAGTGATTCGCCGCCAGGCAAAAAACCTGGGTGGCTAATTTTGTTGCGGCGCACTATGCTATCAGCTTTTGATGCATCACCGTACAATTGATACGCCAACAGTAGTGATGGCAGTGTCTTCGGCAGTGTATGATTACCAATCCTGGCCAGGCTGCCGCCTCGTGCGATAATGTCGTTGATCATCGCAGATCGTAGTTCGATTAGCGCTCTGTATAATGCTGGTTTAACGGTCATTAAAAGTTGTTCAATATTTGCATATCTTAACTGTCTGACAGCGACCGCATCATTGTAACTTTTAAATTCTATTTTACTGCATGCGCGGCACGCCTCAGCCTCGGCCACTCGCCAGATTAGCCGTTTGGTTTGCACTCTATTGTATTCAGCTCCTGCGGTTACTGCACTGCTCATATTTGGACGATCAATAACCGGAGCAAATTGAGTGAGTTGATGACTTGATTCGAGCGCGGATCTTGATCCGGCGCGATCTCCTTTTAGTGAATTAATAATTTCAGATGTTGATACAGTTAACGTGGTAATGACACTAACAATTGCAGTACCCAGCGCCCTTGGTTGACTAATCAGCTGTTTTGCGCCATTGGATAGGTTATCAACTGCCTGTGCTACATCTGATAGCGGTTGTAGACTGCTATTTATTTTTTTGTTTATATTTCGGATTTCATCACCGAACTGATTGATCTGCGCAATAGCGTCATTGACAATAAAATCGTTTTCTGATGGGGAGAGTTGTTTCGTGTACTCTGCAACCGCCTCATCGATTACATGATCTGCAGCGCCGGCAACTTGTGCCGAAGTGTCAGGCTTGGATATAGGAAATTTTTTATCCCCACTTTCAACAAACGTGACGTTAAATTGTGCATACCCGCCCTCACGGGTGGTCTCCCTCTGGCGACCCAACACAGCACTGACAATTAGCCGACCATAACGCGGATGAATTAATTCACCGGAACCAGGTTTTTCGATTGCGGCTATCAGCGCATCTCGACCGGCCATATAGTTGTCGCCAAGGACATATAGTGTCAGCGAAAATTTTCGCGCTTTGCGACCCATGTCCTCAGCCCACGGCTTATCTCGCAGAGGATATTCATGCACCACAATCCGGCGACCGAATTCAATGTCGCCATCAGCGAATTTAAACGGCACATTACGAAAACTGCCGGGTCGCAGTTGGTCGCGCCAGTTGGACATCAGCCACCCACCATCATTGGACCATTATCAACATCCAGGTCCATGCCCGTTGCTGTAATTTTTTCGAGCTTTACTTTTGCAGTGTCGCTGATTATCTTGACCTCAATGGTCCCCTTTGGTTGTGTTATTTTTTCCGCCTCTTTTGCGGTTTTAGTCTCATCGCTAAATAATGAGACGGCACTGTCAATCGCCAAACCAACCAAATCCGGCACATGAAACCGATCAACGGGTTTTATACCAGTATTTGAATGAAAATTTTGAACCGCCAGGGTTGCTGCATCTTTTTGTGTACGTGCCAGTCCAGCGATAGTGGCCAACGCAGCACCAACGCCTAAAAAACTCGCGGGCGAAGCCGATGATTTAACAGTTGATTTTGATTTACCCTTTTTAGATTTTGACTTACCGTCGCTCCCTGATAGATCACCTGATTGATTGGTGACAAAAACAGGCAGTGGCGACCCTTTGCTAACACCCGCGAGCAGATCACTACCATTGCCCGGCGCGGAACGGAATATATTCCGAGTGCCTGTATAGGCTTTTTTAGCCAATGAGGCACTGATTAATGCGCCCGCTCCATAGGTTGAATATTTGAGTGCTGATTGTGCGCCCTCGCCGGATAAATTATTTAGTGAGTCGGCAATTAATCCAATAGTGCCAGTTAGTTTGCTATCAGCAAACTGCTGCCAGGCGGTAAACAAATTTCGCAGTTCTACGCTGGCTGTTTTTGCGGCTCTGGCACTGTCTTTGAGTATAGTTGTACCGTCGGCTTGTACCTGCATAAATGTATCGAGCCGTGTGACGGCTCCTGTGCGTTGAAACTCTGAGGCCGCACTGTTGAATGCACGCACAGCCTCTGCATCAAATATCTCGCCCAACAGGGTTTTTTTGCCACCAGTCGTTTTTACAATGTCAACCATCAGCTCGTTGATCGGACGCAATTCTTCGCGGCCCGCCTTAAGCGCAACAGGGTCAAATACCTGTATACCCCCGCTCTGCAATTTTTTAACTTTGTCGGCATCGCCGAGTGTCCTGATCAGTGCTTCAAATGCTGTTGCCGCCTGCTCTGATGAGCCCGTACCTTCACGGATAACTTGCAACGCCGCGCCCATCTCTCTTATCGCGGGCACTCCTGTACGCCCCATTGCTGTATACGCAGTCACTGTACGACTACCCAAGGCAGCTAGGTTCTGTAGCGTAAAAGCACCGGACTTGCCTTGTACAGTTAGGATGTCGAGTGCTTCCCGCACGTCTTTTTTAGCCACAATTCCCATTTTTTGAAATTCTGCCGTGATTGACCCAATAGCGCCGCCGTGGGCTCCCGTTGCCTGGATAGTCAGTGCCAAGTTTTCAAGATTGTTTTTTGCAAAATCCAAATCGCCTGTTTTTTCCACAATCTGCTCAACGGCGGAGATTATCTGTCCAGGATCAACTCGGATGTCAGGCATTTGCGCAGCTTCGAATATTGATTTTTTAAGCGCGTCCATATCACTGGTGGATTTATTGGCTTGAATACCAAGCCGCTCCATTCGTTCCTCTAGTCCTAATACCATTTTAAGTGTCGCTACACCTGCTGCACCCACAACCGCCCCTGTCCAACGATTAGCCATCCTGTCTAAACCTTTGCCAGCCAGTGATGCTGATCGCTTTACTGCATTAAGTGCGCGTGTGCCACGTTTGCTAAAGCTTTCAAACGCTCGCGAGTACTGACGCGCCCGACGAGCAATATTACCCGCCAGATCTACAGTAACTTGTGCTCGCATGTCACTCATTTAAACGTCTCTATAATATCAATCAACCATACTAAATCAGTCTGGTAGAGGTCTAGTCTCGTCCAATGGACTTGCTGGCCCAGCCGCGGTAGCACTGTCTTTAACCGTGTTGCTACCGCGCTCATCTCGCCCCCGCGTTACCACCGGGCCTGCGAACGCAGCCTGATCCAATTGCTCTGCAGATATGTTGAGTTTGTTAAGATCCTTCGCAGACAACATTTTCAGTTGAAATAATTCCAACGGGCCTTTGATATCGCCGATATACAACATCTGCCTGCACAGCAACTCTGCGCCCATTAGCGCAGGACTGGATATCATTTGGTAACCATCCTTGGTGAGCACGGCTTTTTCGCTCGCCTCGTGCGCATCGATAATATCGCCCGCTGTTGGGTTTCGCAATTTGTAATTAAGTTGCGGTTTATCTCCCAGCATCAGCCCCCTGTTAAATGTGCCTTTTATCGCGCCCATCAGCTGAGAGGCTCGCAACGTTTACCGACGAATTTTACCTGCACTTCGCCAGAGGCCAGCTCTGTCGGCTCTTCTAGCCACGCCTCCATTAGCACCCAAACCGATCCTGTGTCAGTTTCAAATGTTATATTCTCCGCGTTAACGGCGTTTAAGTCATTGATTTTCAGATCTGCATTGTGAAGTATTGTGCATTCTATAAATGGAGCGACGACTTCTTCTGTGAAACCCTCAACCCCGACGTCACCGTTTTTGGTTTCACGCTTATGCCCACCTGTATTGATCTTCGCCCCTGACTTTGATCGTAGACGACCGAACCCTGGGACATCGATAAATGCCCTGCCGGTTAATTTACTCATATTGTCACCTGTTAATTTTTGCCCTTAATCTGCGCAACTCTGGCACTGTTATATAATAAACTGAGTTTTCTGTGCATGAACCCTGAACTGGTTCACCAGATTCGGCTGATCATTGACATCGACTCTGTTTTTATCATCCAGATTAATCTCAACGATCAATGTGTCTCTGTAGTGATCAAACTGCTCAACCCATCCGAGCTGCTCCATATCTCTATATAATGACAGCAACTCGGCTTTGATTATGTTCGGAGTAACAATTGCCTGACCGGCGCCGTAGTTAGTGCCATTATCGGCCAACTTGTGTCTGGGATATTTTTGCACGATTCGCTGGCGCTGCTTAAATCGGATACGCTCCAGGGTCTCGGGTGTATTTATATCCAGATAACTGCCATCAATTAGACCAGCCGCATTGGTTTGATACGTTGTGATGGCCCGCTCGATTCGGATCTGACAACCACCCGAGCCAACAGTATGCGTTGCAAGGCCGTCATATAAAAGTAAATTACGCTCCTCTCGGGTCCAGATATTTGCTTTTTGTGGGGGTAACAATCCACAAAGTGTTAATGTCTGTAATGGACGCGAGGGATCTATTGCCAATGATTTTGCGGCAACAGCACCATAGACGGCCGTCCAGATATGAGCAGGTTGCGGCGAATCACCTACGGCCATACACGTTACGTGCGGGCTATTGCGAGCCGAGCCATATCCGCCACTTTGCGCGTGCGACCCTTTAAACGCGCTAAATGCACGGCCACCGATTTGGCGCATTGGTCCCCAACGAGATTCAAGCTCCACTTCTAAAGCGCCGATATTTGTTGGATCGACATACGGAGTCACTATCCAGTTGTACCATTCGTCTGCCATTGCCGCGAGTGCTATTGCGATATCAGGATTAACCCCCGAATCAGTAGTACCGCCTTTTGCGACATCAATCCCCGTCGGGAACACCTCACCTTGATAATAGTTGGTTCGATAATCTATAGTACCAGCATGGCCCTTGTGTTTTGACGTTAGCGTCACTGTGCCGTTATTAACGGCTGCTGTTACTGACAAATCAGGTGTCGCGTTAATGAGTGATGATACATTTGCGGCCACTGTAAACGCGTCTTGACCCTTGAGTACTCCCAGTTGTGTTCGCTTACCGTCGATGTACAGATTCAGTGCGCCAGCCGATGTTGCTACGCCCGTCACAGTTAATATTTGGGTAGCTTGCGCACCGGCAGCGGGATCTTCCAACGGTATTGCCCACACCTCTGCTTGTCGATTAACAGCCATCATATGGATTAGCATCTCTGCTAACTGCGACCCATTACCAAAAAAACTAATGGCCTGACTTTCCTTAGTGACGCGGACCGGCGTACCCTCATCTACGGAACCGGCGGGTAATTTTTGACCTATGACCAGCATCTTTTGGTCAACACCACCGGCGCTGGCCAGTTCGTTGTTAAACTCAATATACGCACCTGGTGTGCGCAACGCTTGGGGGATATTATCAAAACTAATTGACATCATTTATCTCCAGATTTAACCTTGATTGATTTTGACGGTTTGGCTATGACAACATCGCCATCTTTTATTCGTCGCAACCAAAATGTTGTACGCGGCTTGTACTCACCGTCTGGCAACAAATGCTGGGTAGTGTGCGGGTCACGCACTTTTGCATTTTGTACCGGCTTTATAAATATTTCGTCCATTATTGCTCCAGTGTGACATGGTCAATTGATGCGGGTTCATCGGTTCCGGCGGCCAGGGAGTGGTCGGCGGTGTACGTAGTAAATGGGTTTAAATCTGCATCATCCACACCTTGGTCGAGCGAATCGCGAATACTTAACTCTATCGCCATACCGACAAGCCCGGCTTTGCGCAGCAGATCAATCTGCAACTCTGTATCTGATCGTACTGACCATCCTTGATTGCCATCGAGTAACGCCTCAATATAGTCCGTCATTTGAAATACACCGATGGTCTTACCATCACCGTGTTGAGCGGCTATGCCTGGCCGCTGGTGTTGGTGGCTGCGGCTGATTCGTGCGAGACACACAACTGAAAATCGTCGGTCTGCATAGTCATTAATAGTTGGTGCGCGGCTATAGCTGATGTAGATCGCAGGCGCCTTGGTTTGAAATAAATTAATTAAGCTTTTCTCTTTCACGTCTGGCAGAATTTCTACTTCCCTGACTCTCTGATTGATCGCGGAACCCTGAATTATTTGAAGTAGGTTATTTTCTAAAACGATGATACTCACGATAACAGTCGCTCGAATTTATCATGAATGAAATCCTCAATATCCAACTCGTCCATATCGCTGACACCCAAATAGGGTCGGGCAGGGATAAACACATTTTGCACGATGACATGGGTATCTGTACCTGCTCCGGCAAACTCAAACGACAACCCGCCTGACCCCTGGGCCTGAATAATCCCCCCAAACTGATGGATGGCCGCATAGATCCGGTTACTGCCAACTGTGGCGCTAGTGCTGTCGTTAGTACTGCTGATGCTGTCGCCCAAATGGCCATCTTTTGTCAGTGTCTTACCGCCAAATAATTTAACTCTCAATGACTGCTCCCACTCGCGGCCGTCGGGATCTGTCTGAGTTGCAAACCGCTCTCGAGTGCTGTTTTCTAAAATTGTTGCGATCCCTCGCATGAGCCACGTCGTGTCTTCACCCGCTTTTACTAGGCGTTTAAACGCCCGTTTAACGCCTGCATCTTTGATTTTATAATTGAGAGACAATGCGGCCATCAAATAAAACCGTTATCTTTGCGACTGAATATGTGACCATCATGCACAATTGTTGCACCGCTGCCGGTATCTGGTTGTACGCCATCCACATTGACGCCCAATGATAGTTTGCCACTAGAGATTTCTTTGAGCAGATTTTTAGCCTCATCGCATCGGTCTTTTATGTGATCAGGTTGATGGTCATCATACAAACGACAACGAGCCAGATCTAAAGCGATTTGCTTTATAATGGTCGGGACAATTGTCAGCGGTAGTGTGTAGCGTCCAACCAGGCGCGCATCGATGAAACTGCAGGCATGGTTAATTGCTTTGATCATCACCTGTGGATCAATGACATCACCAGGCGGTATTGATCGGTCTGTTCGCTCGATCATTTCACGCTCACCGAATTCTTCAACCATGTCATCACTGTCGATGTAACTCATCGCTGCTCCTCCACCTGCCAGCGCCGTTGAAATTGTAGACTTAGCAGTGTGTCGTCAGGACGTATTATTCTGACGTTGATATTTAATTCCTCGCTATTCGGACTTGTAATATCAATCTCAATAGCCTTGGCGATGCCATCCTCTTGCAGCCAGTCCAGCGCCTCATGCGCATAATCGTGTGCTTTGTTGACAACTTCCGGTAAATCTTTTTCTCTGTCTAACAGCCATAATCGCGACCCTAATGGTCGATCACCGTAGACATCAGCCCACCACCCACGTTGATCCTGATCATCAACGATATCGTCTGGTCCAGCACGGCGATCTGCAAACAGGCTGAGTATTACAGCTGTGCGCAGACCGTTGTCGCCCTGCAAATCGGCACCATCAATGCTCGCATCAGCACCCTCACCGTGCCAGTTTAGCGCGATGTCTGCTGATGGTTGGTGATGCTGAGGTACTTGTTCTGGCGTGACAGCTGTGAGCGTTATTGTGGCTGTCTGCAACTGCGTGTCGCCACTGGTTGCTGATATCCATGCGCGATAGCCAACTGTGGCTACAAAATCTCCGGATGGTAGATCTGACCAAACCAATATGCCGGTTGGAAAATCGAAATCAATAGTGCCGTGGGACGCGGGGTTGAGACCATCCAAATCAATGAGCGTGGCCAAGCCACTCTCTTCATGGATAAATTTATTTAGATCGATAGTATGGTTTATCGAGTGCCCGTGAATGTGGCTCAGAGCGATGTCGCGCACATGCAAATTCGGTGGCACCGCGTCGGGCGCCTCAACGGTTATCGTCACCAAACCAACAACTAACGCGCCATTAGTATCGATAATCCGATAATGTATCTCATCAGTTGCGGCTGTTGCCGGAGCGGTATATTGTATTAACCGTCCAACGAACACTACAGACCCATTCGCTGGCAGTATAGCTATGTCATATAGGCTCAAATCTGCGGCTGACCCATCAGGGTCATAATCATTGTCCAACACATCTAATAGTACCGTCGTACCACCCGCGACCGTGTAACTGTCAGCAACGGCGACTGGCGGCACATTGCTATCAGTCGCTGGAACATATCCGGATTGTCCTGTGGGCGCTATTGTTGCAGCGGATATAACGAACAGCTCGGCGACTGTATTTTTTTCGCGAACCGCAATTTCTAAAAGCTCTGGCGAACCGCTTAACGTGATATTTAGTTTGCGCCAAAAAAGAGGCCCATAATTACTGGTATCAATCCAAACGATTTCCCACGCTGACCATGCACCGTCCGATTTAGTGCGGGCAAAAAATGAATCCTCATTAATCGATTTGCCTGCTACTCGCGCCCATATTGAATAATCCCCAGCAGGGATATGGGTGAGATCAAACAGCATACTGCCCGTCGTACCTTCTTGGACTCTGGTTCCTCGTGCAATAGCAGAGCCAGGTGCCGATCTATCAGGTTCGCCTTGGTGATTTAATTCCCAACTCGTGTTGTTTAAAGGATTGTTGCTTGCCTGATCAATGCCGGGTTTCAGCTTGTAATAAACAGCATCGGTTGGAGTGCCATCTGCGTTAGCGTTGCCGCCTATCACATAGCGGAGCAGATAATCCTCCTCAACAGCGCCATTATCGGCTAGCACTAATGTAAACGGATCTGTCAACCCTTCAGTAGCGCTATCTAGCGGACTAATTGTGAGGGTTTGTCCATTGCCTGAGAGCAGTGCGTGCAGTGGATTAACCCCGGAACCAACGCCGCCCAATTTGTACGATGTACTTTCGATCAAGCCATGATAAAAATAATCAGCAAAACCAGCCGCGTTATAGCTGGCCCAAACAATGTCGTTTATATAGTCGCCGCTATAATAAATGGATCCGGTTATATGCTCTTGTACCCTGCTTGTAAAATCGCTGGCAGCCAACAAACCAAATCCGTCTACATCAGCCAACAACTCCAATGATTTTTGAAAATCATTCCAATCATCTGTGATCTCTGCATCCCATGCCTGCCAATGCGGGAAAAACCGAATTTTGCCCTTAAAATTATCTCTTATGATGTCATAGGTTGGAACATTATAATGCCAGCGCGGATCTTTACGAGCAGTCCACGACGCTCGGCTGGACAACCAGTCGGGCAATGAGACAACAATGGCACCAACGGATATAAAATAATTGATTAAATCAACAATGTCAGATCCTTGATTACCCCAAAAATTAACCTCGGCGAGAAATGCACCGTGTGGAATCTTGGCTTGTATTGCAGCGGCCAAATGTCGATAAGCGGCATTCAGCGCATTAAAATTAAAGTCTGATTCTACAGAGGATATTGATGTCTCGCCGATAGTAATCAGATGTATGTCATCGCCATAGCGCGATGTCAGATCATCTATGATCGCAAGTATACGATCTCTAACAGAGACACGCCAAATCGCAGCCGTGGCGAGTTGCTGCGTCGCCTGTGTGCTCCACGATACCCCATAACTGGCGCCGAAAATATAAGCCGGTACAGGGCAAATTTCGGCATAAGGCGCGTAAAAATATCTAAATCGCAACGCAAAACCAAATTGTTTACCGGCAGTTTTTAACGTGCTAATGACACCGGCGAGTCCCAGCATTAAATCCGTGTCGTATTCGCCCAGACCGTCTTCATAATCTTCCCATCGTCCATAAAGGAGCATTCCATTTGCTCCCGGTTGGTTGGCCAAAATATTAGCAAATGCCTGTATTTCTGCTAGTTTTTCTAGTCTTGTTGTAACGACCTGGTTGCCGTTGACAATTTTTACACTGGGTGCCGAATAGGCTACCCATCCGCCGCCCAGCAACGTATTAGCAACAGCACCGTGTTGCCCGGCATGGACAATGTCGTTGCCTAGATCAAATGATTGCGGACCGCCGTTAATATTGACATCAAAAACATTACCGGCAACGGCTTCGTTTGGTCGCCAGCACAAATAACACTCGGTGTGCCCTGATGCATCCCCCCAGTTGGATTTAAATATACCCATCTGACCATCGGGGGAGACATTGAAATGCGGCTGATCGTAGTAATTAGCAGCATTAGAGTTGTGAAACCCATACCACGCTATTTTGCGCGAGCCGTCCGTTCTAACTGCAAATACAACATGAGGTCCACCGCTGGAAAAAAAAGCAGAAATATGCACCAAACCAGATCCCGATATAGTGCTCGAGGCTGATAGATGCCCGTCCAACACGGGCTGTCCTGATGTATTTGGAAACTCACCGCCGGCACCAAACAAAACTGTTAACTGATTATCAGAAAGTCTGAATTTGAGAACGGCTGTGCCGTCCGGCTCTGCCATGTGCCCAACGGTAAACCAACACTCGTGGCCATTTAAATCCAGACCTAAATCGCCGTGTTGCAAATGCGTGATGCGCCGGATAAAAACACCATCCCACGTATACAAGTCGATCCGTTTGTCACCCTGGTTATAACCAACCACAATATAGTTGCCGAGGGGCGAGACGGATGCCCAATCAAAATCGGAAAATGATCGGGCTGTAGTGAATTCAGTGGCAATAGTTGCGGAGCTAGTACCGATATCGATGGCGTGGATACGTGTAAACCCGCCGTCATTTGATGTCAGTACGATTTTTTTATCGTCGTTAGAGATCGTGCCTTCACCTGCACCAATGCTGACATCGACAGGCATTGTGAGCAAAACAGTTTTAACGTCGGTGCGTACATCGACCCGGCAAAAACGACGATGATCTGGATCGCCTACATCGACAGTATATATCGAATTAGGGTCAGTGTTTGCCCAAACTCTTGTAGCACCTGCTTGCAGTATCGTGCGGAAATATTCGTGCGTGATCGCATCGAGCAGCACCACCCATCGCCAGCCACCATGCAACATCAGCAATGATTGGTTGCTATTCCAAACTTGCCCTCGCGAATATTTGTGACCCAACATTGTGTCGTCGTTGTTTTTAAACTCGACAACCTCGCTGTTAAACAATGCATAATCGCTGATGCGTTTGATCTGGGTGCCGAGGCTGGGCACATCAACAACAGCTAAATAGTCGGGTTTTTCGGGCAAGGCTGGCTTATCAGGAAACTCACCGCCCCAATCCTCAAGGACAACGGCGCCAGTTGATTGCACTGCCGAAACCGCTGGGATGCCGACAGGCACAGCGGGTGGTGAGTAATTCGATGCGCCGTGGGGATGAGCGCCCACATCAGGTGCCGCACCAATGATAGGCACCTCTGCGATCAAACCAGTACTAGTGCCTGCGTCAATAGCAGAATCACCTGGTGGTAATTTTAAAAACCCTGATCCATCAAATCCCTCCCACGTAGCGTGTATTGCGGGTAGTATTTTGTTGGCGTTTGATGCAATTGAAAGATCCCAGCTATTATTGCCGCCATTAAATGCACCGTAATTATTCGCTGAGATGTTGTCTAAATCGAGGTTGTTGAGGGCGTTTGCATTGTTGTTATCCGATCCGTCGGAAAACATTAATCCATCAGAACACTCCAGATTTGTGTTATTGTGGTAAAGAAAAGGGGTGTCTGGGGTTGACTCGTTGTTATTGATGGCAAACGACGTGGCGCGGAAAAAACTACAGAGATATATTTGACTGCCACCCGAGCTAGAACCGCCGCCTGCTTTTACGCCCATGCCATCGCCGAGAGCGCCCTTGCCGGCAAATCCTAAAAAACTATTACGGAGTTTGACTCCATGCGCTTGCCAAAAATCGATACAATCGTCACCAACACCTAACACCAAACAGCGCTCGAGCAGGTTATTTGACCCGGCGGCATTGTCAGAGACAACCAATCCATTTGAGTGCTCACCATCTGTTAGCGAGTCCCAAACACCAACAACTAACGAATCTCTTATAACGCCATTAGTTGTATTTTTAAAGGTGCCTTGATTTTGTAAATTCCATAATAAGCACTCATCAACTAACGGCGAGTTTACATCCTGCATCATAAACGCGAGATAGCGTGTGTTGGATATCTCGATACGACGCAGGTTAAATCCATCACGGGTGCTCACCCATACACGCTGATTGTTGCCTGAGCTGAGCGGTCCGCCATCCCCTTCTAATCGTGCAGGTATACCCAGATTAAACCAATCTTCGGGGTGCGTTTCTATAGCTGCATGGCCATTTGCAATCCATGCGCCCGCGTGTTTGTATTGACCTCCTCGCAAGAGTATCCGGCCACCCTGTTCAGCAGCAGCATCTAACTCGGACTGAGTTGAGACAATCGCCGTGTGTTGCGGCAACTGAAAAATGCGCCCATCGCCATGCACCTGCACATCAAATGTAGTCGTTGCAGTATGACCATCGGTGTCAGAGAGGGTAGCGGTGATTGTCGAGACCTGTGGCGACAAACCGAATATTTTTACAGCACAATAAACTCGCTGCAATGCACCAGCAGCAGGGATCAATGATGCGCTAATATCGGGTGACAATGAGTAGCTACCATCCAGCGAGACAACATCAGATAACGCATGACCGCTAGTAACCGCAAAATTAATCGTAAATAATGCTTGATTACCCGTGTAATCGACTAACAACGGCACAACCGCCACTAGTGGCGGCTTGGGTATAGTAATGTCAGAGGCAGAGAGCGTTGTCATTGGTTATTCAATGATCAATTTTGGCTCGGCAGAAATGGCAATGATATCATCTTTGCTTAAATTATCCGGTAAAACACGCCATTCTTGAGTAAAAACAAAACCAGCACGTCGAATACTCGTCACACCTTTTATAGTTTTTACTCTGAGCCGATTCTCGGCAGCAACTTTATTAGCAGCAAGCTTCTCAGCGGCAGCTTTATCAGCAGCAACTTTATCAGCAGCAGCTTTATCAGCAGCAACTTTATCAGCGGCAGTTTTATCAGCGGCAGCTTTATCAGCGGCAGCTTTATCAGCGGCAGTTTTATCAGCGGCAGTTTTATCAGCGGCAGTTTTATCAGCGGCAGTTTTATCAGCGGCAACTTTATCAGCAGCAACTTTATCAGTAACAGTTGTCTTTTTTACAGTAGTCATTTGTCCTCCTGTTTCGGCCCTGGTGTCACAAACCCAGGGCCGTTGACTGGCCTACATTTTTATGACGAGCTGGCCAGACCCGTCTATCAGGGGTGTCACCGTATGCTTAATTTAGTCCAACCAATCGACGGCGAGCACTTCGACGTCACCAAATAATGTGTTCGATTCGCCTCCGTTAATCAGCTGAGCCTCAAACAACTTTTTGGCTGCAGCTTTATTGCTCCGCCCAACGACTAACAAATTTCCTGAGACGCCACCAGGCTCGCCGGAGGCTTTTTTGATGCCCGACATGCTGAGCTGCGCGGCGTTATAGTTTTGCTCTGTCAGCACCGCTTTGCTGCCAAATGCCATTTGCCAGAGTCCGTATCCTGCATTACTTCGACCATCGATGCCATATTTAAACGTTGCACGGTCAAACACGTTATCGTCTGTAGGGTTATCCTTGGCGACGAAATCAAACAATTTTCGTTGCTGAAAAATTAGAGGCTTCAACGGGCGGCGGGTGTTCATCAAAAACCACGGCGCTTCGGCCCCGGCTTGCATATTTGATACACTAATCTCCTTACCTTTGCCGTTGTAGCCGAGATGGTCTGCATCAAAAAAATATTGACCGTCAAAACAGGCAGCGGTGAAACCCAATCCAAGCGCAGTCCACACCAAATTGTCTGGATGCATCTGTGCGTCGTGACCCATATCTGCCATTAGCGGGGTATATATACCAAAAGTGTCGTCCTCTATAGAGTCCCTGTCCACTTCCTCTGTGCGCTCATATTTTTTGTTTTTGATTGTATAGTCATGCTCGGCCATACGATGCACGTGTCGATCACCAATCCACTCGCGAATACCTTTTCCCTCGCCTAGCCATCCGTAGGTGTTGCTGGCGTTAGCCGAGGGGACAGTTGTTGCGACTCTCTCCATCTGACTCTCAGCTCCATCAAGCCCGCCCTGGAACGCGGCGCTATAAGTTGTTCGCAGCGCTTGCATATTTGTACTATTAATATTCATCTATTTAGTGCCTCTTAAACCGAATTAAACACCCACTCTGACCCAAACGCCATCGTCCTCAATGTCAGTAATCACACCTGCATCAGACCCCCCGGCAATGCCAACAGAGTGATCGTCTATCATTTTCGCCTTGTTGCCGATATGCGCATATGCAATTGTGCCATCTGTATCTAGCAAATACTCGCCCTCCAGAACTTGTATTACTTCATCGCCTGCTGCACCACCCGTGTTATCAACAAAATGCTCTGCCCTTCCGCGAGCAGTTAGGTTCGCCAAATTTGCGGCTGGCACAGCATTGCCCGCTGCATTTATACAGACAATCGCACCCTGATAGATTTTTGCATCGGCTTCAACAGGCAGGGAGTAGAGCCTACCGACTCGTTGTGGTGTATCAATACCGTGTGTTAGTCCTGCCATTTACGCGGCCTCCATTTTTTTAGCATCAGAAAACTGCTCAGGGGTTATGCCGCATGCAGCGGCAATAGTGGACTCGGCATCAGACAGCGCACTATTGTCATCGTCTGCCGGACCTTTGCCGCCAGTTTGACTGCCGTCTAATCCAGCAACTGGTTTGATGCCATTTAAAAATGTAGTCAAAGCCGCAATATCTTTATTGCCGAGATCTCGCGCCCAGCTTTCAAGGGCGGGTAAAATCCGACCGTCGGAGAGCGCTGGCTCAATCAGATCGTCAATCTGAGCCGCAGTCACCTGTTTACTGAGAGCAGCCACCGTTGATTGCAGCTCAGTCACAACAGAGACAGGCGCATATTTTGCCGGGTCCGGCTGTGTTGTTTTTGCGGCCTCAAGATCAGCTGTGGCAGTAGCCAATGCCGCCTTGCGCTCAGCTGCTTTTGTTTTCAGCGCCGTTAGTGCGGCCAGGGCTTGTTCCCCAGTTGCATTGGTATCAAGGCCCAACGCGGCCAATAACTCATCGTCCATTGGACTCTCCTGTTGTGAGTTTTGTTTGGGATTAAATTGATAGGATGCGGCAATGGCCTCAGCCATGCCGTCGATGGCCGGGTCATTTGTGATCGCGGCCATAAACAAATTAGTAATCTCGCCTGTTTCGGTGTTGTATTCAAAAACCGGCGAAATGGACGAGTACTCAGTGCGCTCGATATAGTCCGATGCGCGAGCTGTCCACTCGACATCATCCGAATACACACCGCTGGATCGCCAGACTAGATTTTTAAATGATCCGGCCTTGGGGGCAGGCTGCCCATTAACTTTTGTATAAAGCGTTTGGTGCTCATAATCAATGATAAATTTGTTTTTGCGATCAGAATTGTTAATACGGTCAACTGTCTCAGCAGTTATAAACCAATACGGTACATCAGTAGGTCTCCCATCGCTCGCACGAAATACCCCGGACGGAAACAATTGAATCTCGCCGCGCTTGCGATTAATGCGTTGCGCGCAGATTGCAACAGCCAGATTTTTGTTGATTGGTTTCGCCATGCAGACGAATTTAATAGAGAGAGGGTTATCTGTCGCACTGAAACAGTTCAGTGCGGGAAAATGGGTGTTTTTTATACCCTACCTGCAGATTGAGCAAAATTCAACCGAATCTGTCTATCAGACTACCGTTTAACTGCCGTTTAAATTTTCCTGTGCCGGGCGATTACAAAAAACAGGTACTATGGGCAGGGCAGGGGGTGAGATCGTGGCGTAGAGGCCCGTTTTTATGATTTCGGCGGTCGTTGTTTGGGGAGTGGGTCAGCTAGGCGGGATTCTACGGCCTGTTTTCGGATTGCAGCATACTGATCGAGGTGGTCGCCTCGAGCGCCTGGCGGATAGTGAAATGACGGATGCACACCCTCCGGTACTCGGATTGTTTCGCCGGTTCGCCGATTTGTGTAATCGCTCCAATTTTCCCTAGGTGCGTTTTGAATATCGAGACCCCGGCGTTTAGCCTGGCGCTCGCTCATCTGCCGGGCGCGACATTTGCAGCCGTATCGTTTGACCGGGAAATGGTTTTTCCACCACGGGTCGTTTGCCGACAATACAATGCCGTCCCACGCACTGTGAGTCTCATCCGGCTCAACCGAATTATTCGCGTCGTAAACGAGGATTGGAAAATCCTCCATGCGATCCTCTATGCGTGACCATTGCCCTTCCGAGTGTGCGGTCCGTAGATTGGTATCGTAAATCACTTTTAAGCGATGCGGAGAACCGAGGGTTGCCTCTTTGTCTTGTTTGTCAACAGGGTCAAATACAACTCCGCGACCCCACCAGCCTTTTGATTGTAGCAACAGGGTTAGGCGATCAGCGAAATGTTTAAATGTTGTCCCTGCCTCCAGTGCCTCATCGACTGCTTCGCGGATATCCTCGAGTATATCCATCCGCATAACTTTCGCGACGGTAAAAGCGCGTTGGTGCTCCTGACGCCAGATATCCTCCCAGGAAAATCCAATTGCAAAACCCTTGCCTCGAAAAAATTCTATTGCGTCCTCGGGAGGGAGAGCAGTCAGGTTTAGCATTTTGGCTAGCTAGAGATCGGCCATTTATATGGGGCAGGTACAACAGTACCGTGAAGCACAGCTGGCAACGCTATTTCACAGATGCCGTCGCTTGACATAAATATGGGCAGGACGCTGCTATAGCCTGGAACCAACTCCTCAGTGATGGAAATAAAATGGAAATTACCATCATCCAGCTCTGCTCTAACAGTCGAATTTTTTATAACACCATCGAGCCGTAGCTGCTCACCGCCATAGTATCCATCGCGTACCTCCAGCGTTCCGGCGACTTGTCTAATCCAAAATGAGTAGTTACGTACACCGCCAGACCCGACTTTAATACTGTTGCCAGACAAAACCGCGTTATACGTATTGCCCGAAGGACCTGGCCCGACTACACCACTGACACCCTGCACCGACGCAATATGATATTCCACACCGTAACGGAGTGATTGATTGCCCAAATCGGACAGGAATTTGACAACAGAGGCTGACATACTGCCGGCAGCGCCTCCGTTATTATTGTTGTCAAATATAAATTGCCCTGCATCCGTGATAGTCGACCCATTATAAGAGGTCATAAATTCAGCGGCGGAAAAAACACCGCCACCTTGCATTCTTGCGTCAGTAAATTTTTCTTCTAGGGTCCGAAATCGTCCAGAATCCGTGAGTAAATTAACAGGTATACTGCCCCCAGCAATCGCTCCGTTCTCCAGCTCTCTAAAATTTGCATCAACATCATCGGGGGTGAGGTCCAGTAGTCGATCATTGGCGTCACCCTGTTCGTCACGATATTTTATAGGCATATTATTTCCTCGGTCTTTTGTAAATAACCGTCACCAGCATAACCAGCAGTGACATAATATTGATTGCCGATGGGATAAAAACAATTACCGCGTTTTTGATACCCATCCGGCACCACTTCCGCCGGCCCTTGACTGCCTATCGGTGATGCCGACATATATTTGCCCTTAATCCCTACGGGCAATGTTGAGTGACAACTCATAACTAGCCTCCGGTTATCTCATAACTGTACACGCCCCCAGAGACGGGGACGATTTTGATTGCATCGAGCAAGCCGGTAAATTCAAACGGCGCGTCCGATACAGATTTGTCAATTGCCGTGCCTAAGCTATACCAGTAAGTACCATTTTTTAGCTTCACTATTAGCTCAAATTTATCGCCACCTACGATACCGATATTGTGGTAGTGTGCGAAGTGGTTAATTTTGACATTCTGTTCACCTGACACATTGTCGGCAGATTTAAAATAGTCATTCATTGGTGTTTAATCCTCTTTTATCATGCCGTAAATACGGGCCGCGAATGTCCCTCTCGCGAGTAGATCATTCATCATCTTCGGCTCATTGTCTAACAATGCAATGAGGCCGACCGCAAAATCCTGATAGTTATCGACACGCCTGGCAAGCGCGAGCATGGGATTAACCGCCTCATTAATGACCGGCTTCCAATCGTCAGCCATATCATTTGCCAATCTATCCAGTTCGTCCGGCTCTGATTGATTTGCCGTTAGAGCCGTTGTTGCGGTAGCCACTGCAACTGGGACAGGGCCTGGTGCTACGCGTTGTAAGACTGTTTCTTTATTGTCGGGCACGGGTATGCGCAGCTTTTCGTGTAGCCAGTTGACAGGTATCTGAGCACCTACGTCAACCAGTTCGGGTATACTTTCAGCGTACAGTTTTAGATCCTCTGGTTCCTGCGTGTCAAAAGTAAATGCTGGGTATCGGCTAGAATTGATACTGGTGTTTAGCATCATCAGTGGCCAGACGAGTTGCCGGGTGAGTGTTTTTTCAATCTGCCTGGCATCGGCATCTCTGATGTCCTGCCTGACCTCGTTATGCACATTGCCCAACGCCATCGCACCAGAGCCAGAGTCTGTCTGACTAGTGAGTGTCGCACCGAGGATCACCTTACTCTGTGTGCGCTCACACCAATCCATCATGGCTTTGTACGGATCGCTCCCACCCTTAGCTGCCTCGATAAACTCCATCATCATCGTGTCAGGCACTATACCTGCTGCGCTGTGCCCGATATTGACCACAGCTTGCAATAATGTGGATTTCTCCTTGTCGGTCGCGCCGCTGGGGTATTTACCTAGCCGCATGGGCAATCCGTAGATCTCTAAAAACTCAGCCAGATCGCGGACACTGTAGTTTTTGAATAAATAGGGCCAGGCCAATACCCGCATCAGTCCGAGCCGGGGCAGATAGCCGGTTTTGCTTCTGTGTATATGGACGATCCAGTTAATGGGGATCAACTGCTCGCCGCCCGTGCCCGTGCCGCGCAGCCGCAACATGTTTTGATTATTCGTTGTAGTGCGGAACCAACTGGCGGGACGGTGGTTGATTGATTTCGGTAGCCAGGTTGCTCCCAAGCGATGCCAAGTGGTTTCCTGACACGAATAACCTTTACCGATGGCATCGCTGGCATCCATGATAATATCAGCCAAGTCCATATCGGTTAGCAGTTCGTTGATCTGGTCTGCGGCTTTGACCTCAGCCGTGCTTGCATTTCGTGGTGATTGAACCTGCCAGTCTAGCGTCAGCAATGCGTTTCGACGTTTGGCCATCTCGGCAAAGACATGGCCATCTTTTTCTTCGATGTCTTCGTATAAATCTGCCTGCTCGCGCATATCGCCACGTTCGGCGGTCTCCAAAATCCGAGCCAGCTTGCCTGGTGTGAGCCCTCGGGATGGGTGGCCAGCAAACTCATTGTTTAACCAGCCGGTTCGTGCCGTTTGTGGCTCTGTTGCGACGTCTCGTTTTTTGTACTCATTACCGAACTGATCGAGTATGCCTACCATGCGCCAGACTCCTGTACAACCAGATCACTGTCGTCGTTCGCGGACTCACTCCAGCGCTGGGATTTTGAGGGTGCGGCGGTAAACTCCATCGGCCCACCATCATTGTTGGCTGCAAACTCTGCCATAGCGATCGCAATCGCCGAATCACCGTGGCGTTGTCCGGTATTTTTGTCGTTGGTTTTCCCATCGGGGATTTTCGGTACCCCCTTTACAATCTGTATTGCCCGCAGATCATTGAGCACATCAGCATCTTTTGGCACAGTGATCTCGTCATCCTCAAATCGGGCCTTTAATTTTGGCATATTATCCAGGTACCAGCCCTGGGATAACATGACAGCCTCGATCATTCTGGCTCCGTATTTGTATTGAGCCTCCTCAGCCAGATACTGCCCATTGCCTCGGGCATCCATTGCGCCGCCACCAAACCGAGGCAGGTGGTCAATCAGGTAATACAAAATCTGCTCTTGTTGTTTAAACGGCACATTGCGTAGCTCAATCATAAAGGGCACCCGGCGCTGCAATCGCTGCTCTATGGCCATAGGGGCAAACACGGTCAGATCAACCGAGCGACCAAAATCCTCACCAACCACATGCCGCTGCTTGTCATTTAACGTCTTTAAAACAGGTGATAAATACTCGTTTATCCAGTCGTTAATCTCGGCTCGCCGTTGAGGCTCTGACCAGGCATTAAATTCAGCACTACCCTCGTAACGCAACACGGGAGCATCAATCATGCACGACTCGATCAATGCCCTGGACAAATACGCGCCACCTCCCTGTTTTGGGACACAAAAATACTCCTCCTGTGCATCTTCTAGTGTGGCTGTATTTTTTAGCAGACCTGCAACCCAATCTACCTCGGTCTCGGGAGACCACGTTTTTTTGTTTATCTGGCAAATCCGCTTATACAAGCCCTGCTCACACGCATCGTCTAGCGTCACTCTGTGCAGAGAGTAATCATTCTTACTTGCACGGGAATCCTGAATTAGCTCGTTGAACAAATTATCCCAGCCATTGTGGGTGCTGATCAACCGCACTTGGCTGCCCCACATCGTAAGCGCCAGCGCTGCTTTTAGCACCTCGCCGAGCTGTTCGTGGAACGCAGCCTCGTCTATAGTTACATTGCCCTGGCGCCCACGAAGGTTACTCGGACGCGAGCTGAGCGCCTGAATTTTAAACCCGGATGAGAAATAGATATTAAAGGTGAGAATGTCTTTATCTTCATCCTCAAATATCTCCTCCTTGATTTCCCCGGCTGCTTTGTTAAACGACTTTGCCCACATCGCGCAAGCATCGATAAATTCAATCGCCATCTCTTTATTAGAGCCAACATAAAAATGATTGGAGCCGCCTGCTAATTTTGCAGCCGCCGCGCAAAGCACGGCATCGGCAGCCTCTGCCCAGGTTAATCCGGTACGCCGGGATTTCTCGGCAATTTTCAGAGTTGAATCATCTGCTATCCATTTTTTCTGGTACGGCAGTAGCAGGTCGCTTGGATCGTATTCAATGGCCTGCATTATTCAATGCCCAGTATTTGATTTTTGATACTGTCGATGGTTGATTGCGTCATGCCCTGGCTAACCAGTGCGGCCTCTGCAGTGTTAGCGGCCTCAGCTGCAATGCGTTTGCGGATTTCTGCGTCACGTTTTTCGTTGTCGCTGCTTGCTTTTTCCAGCCGTTGCACAGCCAGAGCTAATTGATTAATGATTTTCGCAGATGGTTTTTCATCGCCCTCGATCATCGGCATTGTGTATTCAAACGCCAAGGTCCTGATCATTTCATTGAGTAATTTTCCGACCTCGCCAGCTGGCTGCGAGCCGAGTTTGCCGATCCACAATTTTGCCATCTCGCGTGATTCCCGCAGCCTAGCGCCGACATGCTCCATACGCATAGCATAACGATTAACAGCCGATTTACTCAGCGGCTTTTCACCACGCCCAGACAGTACTAGGTTAGTTAGCTCGGTAGCCTCCAGCTGCGAGACAGCTGGATCACGCAAAAACTCATGCAGACGGTCACGCACAGACTCTGGCATTTTGTCGATGGAGCTGGGGCGCGGCATTACTGCTGTGGCCGTGGGCGTTTAACGCCTGTAAATATGGTCGCACCTGTGGCCACATCCTCACCTCTGCGTGTTAAGGTCACGACACATAAATCACTAACCCATTCGGTTGTAACCAACTGCGCATCAGATAGCCACGCAATATCCGCTGTCAGCGCAACATCTGATACATTATGCCCAACACTGGCGAGCACGGATTTTAATATCTGATCGTTCTGCGCATAGTCACAATCTTCTTTCAATGCCTGTAGTATAATAAACCGCCTGTCCTGAGCTTGTATTTCGGAGTACTTCATTCCTTGCGCTCCCTGCTAATCAGATATTGATTTATTTGCTCCAGCACACGACCACTGGATTTTAATGCACCGCTGATCTCGCTGAGCTGATTGCCGATTTTGTCAATACGGTTATGCACACGCTCTATATCTCTGTCGCTGGGCAGGTTTTCTATACGTTGCTCTAGCATATCCATGCGATTTGCAAGGGCCTGCCGCTGCTCCGATGCATGTTCAATCTCTTTGGTAGCCGCTTTTCCTTTATTAACCCACCATGTGTAAATGCCTGACAATGCAACTGCGCAGAGAGTGACAAAATCAATCCAAAATTTACCTGCATCAAAATTAAACATTAATAATATCCCTCTCGTTCACCCTGACACGCTAGACACCAATTAGCGTCGGGCACAGCATCCAATCGATCTGCGGGTATTGGCGTCCAACATTGAGTGCATAAAATATCTCCACCTGATTTAGTCTGCCCTCCAGGTTTACGATTAACTATCGCATCAACTGCCCCTTGCCGATCAGCGTCAATACGGATTTGTGCGCGATCTGCATCATCCATTATTTATTTTGCTCCGTGTTTATATGCGTAGATTTAATAACAATCTCAAGCTGATCAGCATAGTCTCTGCGCAATTTGTCGCGTTTGAGTATGGCCCTCACAGCATCGTCAGTCAGACAACTGATATGGCTCGCTTCAATAGCAGGCAGCACTGGTGGTGGCGGCAACGGCAACTTAACAACAACCGGCATATAGTGGATGACTGGCTCGGGCCGTTGACCCCAGCTGCAGCTAGTAACTGTTATCGAGGCCAGTACGATCAGGGATTGCATTATCAATTGCATCGTTCTCCTCCTTCTGATGTTGCCGAATTTTCGCTAACTGTTGCCGTGCAGCATCCAACGTTGCTGCTTTTGATTTCAGCAACTTATTTTCTGCATCAACCTGCTGCGCTCTGCCCTCTGCGAGCTGGGCACGACGTGTAACAGCATCGACCTCTCGCTTATGTTTACCAGCAACTGCTGCAAATATACCCGCAACAATGGTTGTTAAAACGGTTATGCCAGCGAGTGTTTTATCAAAAATACTATCCAGTAGCATCATCAGCACCGAGCGCAACAGTCGTTAATGTACGCATTAATACATTGATCAGGATCAGGCCAAATGAGGCTAGCATATAGGTGTTATCACCTATTAATGGCTGGATAATATGCAACGACGCCTCTGCTGTAAGTAACAGACCGGCAATTGCATTAACCCATAACGTACGAGATTTTATCCAATGTTTTCTGGGGGTGCGTTTTTGTTTTGACCTCGGTCTAGGACTGATATCGTAATCGACGACACGATGAATCATTTTTTCCTCCATATATCCTCAGGTTTTGGTTTGTAGTTGTGCTTTCCCCAATCAGCAACAGAAAAACCCGGACAATATTTTCTGCTGCTAACATCACGATGACCGATAACAACCAGGTCGGCAAATTGCATGGAGAGTGTCCGCACTTGTGTTTTTAGATTATCCCATTGAGGCACGCTAAATTGATCAAATCCAATCATACAAATACCAATTGATTTTTTGTTTAGCCCCTGCTCACGGCAATGCGCGCCGGTTTCACTATAACTGCGACCATATTCGACTACACCATCTACTCTGTTGACAATGTGATAACCGATGTGCATTAAGTGAGGCTCATGATCGGCGGCTATATCTGCCCGCCGCGAGAACATGGTTTTGCCCTGGGATTTTCTACCTGGACCGTGCCACAGATCTATTTCACGCGCAGTGACGTTGCGACCATTTGGGGAGGCGCTGCAGTGTATGACTATATGGGTGATTGATTGTAAGGGTCGGCGAGCACTCATAGGATTAAGTGTGCCAATATTGGATTTTGCGGTCGCACTGAACTAGTTCAGCAGGAATGATTAATAATTGTGTTTTACGGTAACACTGAGTAAAAATGGATTCAATTAAAATAAATTTGATTTTTCTTGCATTGTGACTGGTCACGAAATCAATAAACGCAGGAAATAAGAAAATGAATAAAATTTTAATTACAGCGCAGCATCGGTGGAGCAGCGGCGCAACAATCGTTGTTGGTCATACAGTCAAAACCATTATCACAGGTTGCGACGATATCAATACGGTGTTCGTCCAAAATAAAAAAAAGTGGGACTCCACAGCAATTATTAGGATTGGCAATAAAGGCGCTCTGATTGGCTACATTGACATTGATGAAATTCAACGTGTTGTCAATAGGATTTTGACACAAAACTGGCTAAAATATACACATCAACAAATCGACAGCTTATAAAAAAATGTCAGATGCTGCCGTATGGCGTTATCAGTCGCGCAACGAAAACGCATCAGGGAGCACGCTAAAAATTAGGATGAAGATTTATTATCTAAACGTAAAAAAAGAAAAATATGATATTGTTAGTGTAGAATTGCGTGCTGTTAAAACACAAGGAGCATGTATGCTGCCATCCATGATAATTGCCTTAACAACTGCGTGCGCTGTTTGGGTTTACTGGGATGCCACGCAAAAAAATATTGGTTATAACCCCAAACAATCGGGTCTACTTAACAATGCCGCAGGGCTTTGGGCATCACTTACGCTATTGTTTTTCGTGCTCGGACTGCCGTTGTACATATATCTACGCCATAGATTGATTAAAAACGCACAATACTATCCGATACACACAAGCGGGCGAACCGTTAAATTGATTATTATTGTAGTAATAGGCTGCTGGTCCGTCTATCTGTCACTGCCGGGATATTGGTCCCAGTGACGGATTTTGCCGAGACCCTGGCCAACGCTTTGGGCAAATATTTTAATTCTGAAACAAATCCATTTGCTCATCATCGACAATCCGTCCCGCCACGATCTTGTAAATCATACGCTCGGTCAGGCTATGCTCTAACGCAATCTCTCGTACAGTTTTAAACTCATATTGAGCAATAATCTGACTATTACGCACAGCTGCTATATACGCCTGATTACGAGGCAGATCAATCCACTGCCCCTGATACATGTGCCAAAAATTATACCAACAATCATATCCGAGCATGCGTGCGAGACTATGGTTTGGTGTATATTTAACCGGCACCCGGACTCGTGTGCCGCCAATTTTATGAGCTAAATTTAACGCAGCTGGCAATCCGATCACATCTGCAATGTCAATTAGAGATTGCGGCAATGTATCAATTAATTCCGTTGATTCCATGTCCATCCTAATCGACCGGCGGCACCCGGCCCAATATGTCTGTTATTGCTGGCCAGCGTTGAGCACTGTTAGCGCATTGCCTAAATGCAGATGCGAGTATGCGTTGACCCCAGTTGTGATGATTCTGCTCCCACGGTCTGCGCGGCCAACATTCTGTTATCCAGCGCTCTGCAGTCATTTCTATAATATCTGCAGCCGGCGTACCATCAATGCAGGCGAGATAAAGTGCCTGCAATCCATAACAGATTTCTCTTACAAACCAGTCAGGTATATCCGACGATCCAGTGTATTCTGCCAAAAAATTGACCGCTTGAGCGGTTTTACTAGCGGGTTTACTCGAATGATTACATTTGTTTACATTTACAATTAATTTTTGTTGGCTCTGTTGGCTCTCAATTACTCGTTTGAGATAGTTGTGACTGCTCAATGGCCGCCAGTTATCTCCTCTGCGTTGCTCGCTAAGCTGTAGTACTGACTCCGATAGCGCGGCAGTGAGTGTATTTGATTCGACCTGTTTGGTTTCGTCAATTAATGTTTGCAAAATAAATTGCGCACGGCTCCATCGCAGGCCCTGTAATCGGGGTTTAAACAGTTGTAAATAGGGTATTAATTGGCCCTGGACGATTGTGGGTTGTTTTGCAATCAGGGCAAAACAGGATCGACCGCACCCGTCTTCGATCAGGGATTCCAGGTCCAGCGGTGAGTTGCAAGTCGGGCACTGGGCTTTCATAGTTTTAATAATTCTTGAAACTGTCGCGGAGGCGCTTCTATTTCTGCGAATATATTCTGAACACTTTTTCTCTTGACATCTTTAAGAAAATTCATCTGAATCATAACCAAGTGCCTAGCTTGATCAACAGGGTAACGATTAGGGACTTCGATGACTATCCGGCCTGATCGACGATGCGTTACCGCCAGTATGCGATGGTCGAACTGACCATCGCATATAGAGTACTGCGGTGAAACAAAGTACTCCTCACCCTCGCACTCAAACGGACCGTATATAACAGGCGCACTTAAAACTATTGGTCCCGTGTCGCTGGCGATTAATATAGGCAGACGTGTTTGCTGCGTGTTTTGCGAGTTCATTCTTTGGCCGCCCGCCTTTGCCATTGTTGCAAATTTGCCAGGACAATACTCGACAGACGATTGTCTGTACGCAGCCACTCGATCTGTTCCACTCCAGACCCATTATTGTGTTTTGCAGTGATTCGCGCACCATAGCTGCACAACGCCGCCTCGCTGCCATCGCGGATATGCCCAGCTTTATGCATTGTGATCCAGATTGCCCTGATTTTATCGACTATCTGGCCCTGGGATTTCGGCGCTTTGCGCTTTGGCCGCCAACCTCTGGACTTAAAATGCTGCAACAGTTTTGCGCGGCCTGCGACATCCAGCTCGGCGCTGGTGCGTACGCGGCACACTGTCCAGAGTACGTCGCGGTATTCACCCTCATTGAGGCCGAGATCCTTTTTTGCAATGTGGATTTTGGCTAAATCATTGCGCCTCATGATTATCCATCTGTGAGTTAGTTCCGTAGCCGATCCCGACTAATTGAATGTGCTGGTTATTTTTCATTAGATGTTTTTTGAGCGGACCAAATGTCTGCCAAAATGGCATATACAATGTAATCCGTGCAGAAAGATATTCGACCGCCCCCTGCATACTTAGTCGTTTGAATCGCTTTATTTCTTTAGCGCGATCCTGGCCCGGCTTCATTCTACAAATATATTTCGATCTCGGCTTGTAAAATCGACGATTAATTTCTGTTACTTCTATGCCACAATCAGCACCATATATGTGTCCATTTACATAAACAGCCGTAAATATGTTTTTGTTATCGTGCTGCCGCATCAGTGTTATGTCATAACTGTCGATTTTAAAACTTACCTTCCCATGCAAGGATTTCAACTCAGCTTCTACTTGTTTCCACTCTTGACCAGTGATCGGTGTATTCACAATCGATTCTGCGCTGATGCGTGTTAGTTTGACAGACGGAGCTGCATTATTGACAATATCAGACAATGCGCTCTGGTCGTCAGGTTGGCGACGAAATTGCCGGTCCAAAAACGCATCGTTTAATTTTTGAGCAGTCATAACAGCACCTCCGGGTCGTCGTCAGTCTCAGTCAGCAGTGCGTCGATAATCCGATCAAACTCACCACCGACAGGTTTAATGATCATCGCATCACCAACTTCATTGACTGACACACCCAGATTTTTTAGTATATTTTCAGGTAATTTCTGCAATGCGGGTTTGTTCAATTTCATTTTTGTATTTATCAGCTGCTGAACTTGTTCAGGCAATGTCTTCACAATGCGTTTGATGACACTATCAACATCATCGATTTGCATCTCGTCCAGCATTTTTCTATATCCAATTTTAATGTCATGCAGCACACGAGTTTTTGGTTTTTCGAACAATTCAAGATTGCTTTCGATATGAACGTATAGCAAATCGCGCTCATTTATGAGCACCTCTGTTAACTCACGTAGATTCTGTGCGTGGCGCTGAGTAACCGCGTGGCGCTCTGTATTGATTGTTTCGATCAGTGCAATTAATTCTCTACGTGCCGCTGCAAAATTCTCAGTCTGCTTCTCGATTTCGGCCATACTCATGTGCCGTCTCCATCCAGTTCGTAGGGGATATTCATTTGCCCGTATAGATCGGGCAAAGCGATATTTTTCATCGCCGATATTTGTCTCAGACTAGTCATTGCGCGAGACATTAAAAACTGCAATGTCTGGTGCATTTCACGTGCATTTTTTGCAATAAAATATCCAGAATTCGGCGTACCACAAATATGATGCCCTTTTAATCGCAGTTCTAGAATAGACTGTCGCAATGACCTCTCGCAAACGGGAAAAGACACATCATATGTAGCACACCCATTGACATGCGGGGCCATTGCCACACACGCTTGCGCAAGCGAAGATGCGTTGATGCCATTGTTCTCGCCAATGTGCGAGGACAAAACTTTTAATACGCGGTCGTGAGGTATATTAATAGCCATCGTTATCACCTTGATAAACCCAATACGCATACCAAATAATTGCGACAAACATCCCTCCCACCGCCGCGCCATTCCAAAACAAATCATTTGCTGATTCGATCATTTTAAATTTCCCTCTCAATCCATTGAACTTGAGCACCAGCGAAACGACACGCCATCGTTATTTGACGGCCAATAACTGGTAAATTACTAATAATTTTTGTTACACCGTGCAAATGCTTGCACTGACCGTTGTAGCGTATCCATATAACAGGGGTCGGCCCTTCGCAACTGATGCGTTGGGGTTTATACCCTGCTTCGGCGAGTTGGGTCAGGGCTTGGAATGCCACTATCAATGCATTGGCCAAATCACGACCTGCATTAACAGGCGTGGGTTCTGATGTTGGTTTTTTTATTGCTGTTGTATTCATTATCATTTACCTGTTCGGTTGTTTTCGCACTTGCGGCAAGCCTTGTAGATTTTGACTCGCTGTGGATTGGTCGCTGCAAACGGCAGCGATTGCAACTCCAGACATTTGTTTGAGATTAGTGGTCCGAGGATAGGGCAGGTGACTGTGACACCGAGCAGAGCGCCCTCGATTGCGCTTTTTACTCGATCCAAGTCGCCTTTGTATTTAGATTTTAATACCTGGTTGATAACAGTCGTTGAGTAGCCGAGTCGTTTAGCGACAACGGACTGCGATTGTCGATTGCAGGCGTCCCGTAGTACAATCACATATTCAGGCTCGTCTGATGTCACAAAACTCCTCCTTCGGGCGTATACACAACCTGATTTAAATTAGGGTCAAATATAGCGCCGTTTTTCTGCACCATCGGTGGTTTTGGGCCAGTGTTTTTACCTCGCTGTAATCGGTATCTGGCAGGGATGTTTGGGGACATTTTTTTCAAATATTTTGCGCGTGCGAGCTTTTGACAATACTGCTGGGCATCAACTTTAGAGACCTGTTTACCAGGAGTGCTTGAGGTCATTACAAGGTCCGCAATCGTAAAGCCGTTTTTGAGTATTCGTATCGATTTCCAGATTCGCTCCCGCTTTTTTCCTTGCAGTACTTTTTCGCCTTTTTTATTTACTCGCGGCGCTTCTACGCCGCAGTCTTTAACCAATTCGTAGATGTCCCCAGCAAGATAGTTTTTTACGGTGTGGACAAACCGATTCCGAGCCTGACCTTTTTCCACGATTTTGAGGTGTCCGGCGGCACATAAGCTGACAACGTAAGCTCGTATCGTTGATCGATCTCGATCACATTCGCATCTAAGTTGAGGCAAAGTAAAACGTCTAAGCTTTCTTATTGCAGCCCAAATGGCGTCGCGGGGAGTGGTGTAACCACCGGCGGCAACTAGATTCATAGGTCGACGCGCCATTAATGTATTCCTCGGCGAGGTGGCTCCCCTGTATACAGCTCCCGGCGACCCCACTCACGCAGTGATACTGTTTCCCAGCCCTTCGTTTTTGCAAGTCCCCGTATATTGTGGATATTGACGCAAATACGGCGGGTGACGCCTCGTGTTACATCGACTATTTTGCTCAACAGGTCAGTAGCGATACCGATGTCTGGGCTGTACATTTTTGCTAACGCCTTGGCGTCGGCTTTATCAGCAGGCTGAGCCGGCAACCAGTCCAGCACGCGATTGTGGAATCTCTCCCATTGACGCAATTTGATACTGAGCTTTTCTTCGCCGATTAATAAGATTGGAGCACCAGACCCTTCATATACATCGCGTATAACTTCTATCGCTCGTTTTTTGACGATATGGTCCACTTCGTCGATGATTAGTGGTCGCTCTGATAATGCAAGCTGTTCGCTGACTTGGTCAACCATCCCGGCAATAGTTTGCTCAGGTGCTATACCCATTTCTCTGATGATATTTATGAGCAAGGTTTTTACCGTCCACACGGATTTGCATTCGACGTAGTACGCATCAAATTTGTTTGCCGCATAGGCAGCGGCAAACGATTTGCCGTAGCCGCTAGGGCCATACAACACAACGATACCAGGTAGGTGTCCTGGACGTTCAATGGCACCCTGGAGTAGTTTTGCTGTCAGTCCGACATTTTTTAGCGGTGCCATTGTTGGGGCTAGTGTGTTGACATTTGTAAATTCATGATTCATAGTATTGTTTCTCATTTGCAAACGAATTAGCCAGACTCGGAATCCGGCTTTTTTGTGCTCGCGTAATCGTCAATCGACAAATCAAAATCCGCGAAAAATTCTGATTCGGCTTTGTAGTCACTGGTCTGTTTATACCTCTCTAGTGCTCGTATTAATTTTGCAGATATTTCGTTGCCTGACTCAATCCTCCGCTCAATCATCATCCAGTCTGAGTAAACTGTCCGACTGTCACGTTCGTGATTGACCATGCTGATAACGGTTGCGGATTCCTGGGCGTGTTGTTTTTTAAATTCACTGACGGTACGTTTCTGTTCGTCATTTAGTTTGTTGGCAGGCCCGGTCATGCGGGTTGGCGCTGTAAATGGTCGGACGATTTTTGCAATCACATGGTCTGGCTGGTCTAATTCGGGTAATTTTCCGGCAATGTCTAGTATCGACATTTTGGTCTCGGCTTTAGTCGCTTCTTTAGCCGCTCGCATCCATTGTTTTCGAGCGCGGCTGAATTCTCGACCAGCGACGGTATCACCAAATCCTGTGGCATCGACGCAAGGGGCGTTGCAGATATACTGACCATCCAGGCTATAGATATACACGTACTCGTGCAGATCCTGTGGATCAAACCTAACAACGATTTTTTGACCAATTAGCTCGGTTAGTTCAGCCGCGTGATAGCGATTCCTCCCTTTGCCGACTGCGCTACCAGCATCAAGAGTGACTGTCGCTCCGCGCTGTACTGTCATTGCCTCTGCTGCTAACAACCAGAGTCGTTTTTGCTCCTCATTCGCCTTTCTGATGATGCTGGTTTCGTAACTTTCAGCAAACACCTGGTCAAATGATTTTGTACCTTTTGCCATTTCGGTGCGCCGACCTGTTTTTGCGTTCCAAGCGACGATTTCCTGATTTAAAATTCGTATAAAATCTGCTAACGGGATTGCCTTTGAGCGATAATTCTCTGGTTTTGAATTTACATTGGCGCCGGTGTAACTGCCTCCCAGATATGGGTGTTTGTCGATATATTCACCCAAACCCCCAATCCCGAATGATCGTTCGACAGGTTTAGCCTGTCCGTGTCCATGCCCGTCAATGACTGATGTCCAGTGAACATTTATGTTCAGGGCTGGGAGGATGCCAATTGGATCATCGTCCAAAACTTTAAATCTGTATCGATTAGGCACTCCGCCTGTTAGCCATTTATTGGCTGCTGCTCGTGTATTGTCTATGGTTGCGTCGCTGGGTATGCCCCATTCATCGAGCAGATCGCCTATTGAAAACCGGAGCAGATCTGTATGTTCTGTTTGGTCGGTGCGATAAGAGAGGATTTTACGGCTAAAAATGTCCTGCCAAAACCAAGTTTTGGGGCGCGCAATATCACCGTTTGGCCAAATTACAAATACATTGTGTTGATAGCCGTCGCCGTTGATCCATTCAAGAGCACTCAGTGATTTTACAGTGCGTTGCTGCGATGGATAGAGTTGTAATAATCCGGGCGTTCCTTCTCGCGCAAAGACGCGCACTTGCATGGATACATCACTGATCATTTTACGTTTTAGTGTGTCGATTGAAGGTATTGACCAGGCTGATTCAATTGCTGCTCGCTCAAGGCGGTGGTAACACGCCGAATACGATGGTTTTTCGTTGCGTAGATAATCAGATTTGAAAAACTCCCACGCTTCTGCGCTGCATTTGACTGTAGCGATTTTTCCCTTGTGCTGCGGTAGAAGTGCAGCAAGCCAATCGCTGACGGCGTAGTTTTTAATTCGTCCGTAGTGTTTGATCAAGGTTGATTTTCCTATATGAAATTCAAATGCGGTATAGGCCCATGCTGAGGAAGATTTTTCTCCCGATTTTATTAACGCCCGTGCTTGGTTTATTGCGTCGAGCAAGTGTCTTGCGCGAGTTTTTTTTGATTTTTTCGCCAAATCATATCGACGCCAAAGTTCCTCGGATTTGATTTTTTCAGACTCATAGTTAGTTGTTGCCGTGGCAGGCGTATGTTCGATAATTAGATCTGATTGGGTAGATTCGGGCAGAGAATCGATGTGGTACTCAAACCCCTTCCCAACGGCGCGCTTACGCCGTTGCCAGTTTTCAACCATACCGCGCCGGTTAATGCTCCTAGCTGTACTAGGCATACCTGCGCGGCCTACAATTTCATCGGGTGTAAACCAAATCCGTATCATTTTGCTATGCCATATCCAGCTGTTGACCGTAGATGTCTCTAATGCGCTGGCGACGTTTTTCATATCGCAGTGGCCAGATTTGTTCTGGAGGCACGTCCAATGCTGAGGCGATAATTCGCTCACATTTCAGATACGGCTTTCGTAACGCGGATGTTAATGCGGTTGGCGTTTTGTAGCCGTTCTGTATTGATAATTTCCGTAACGATGTGCCGTTTCTATGTAGCTCGTAGACCACTTTTTGTGGATTCCAGTCCTGCATTTTTACTCTCACAGATAGCGTTAGTTCATATATGACCTCTATTATAGGATCATAAATGCATTTGTAAAGAATCTAAAATGCATTTATTTAGCCAAAACATAGCATTCGGGGTATTTTTTAATAAAAAATTTAAATAATGCTTATAATCAGTGATCTTCTTACTGGTGTTAGCAGTGTCAAAGACCCCACAGATACAAGCACAGCTGATCGCTACCGGCATACCTGCTAGGATCGCGAAAATCTCGGAAAAACTGGGCAGGGATTCTCTCCGAAACAAAACTGGAGTGTCTAACTCACAGATCACTCGCTATTCCAAGGGCACATCAGAGGCTACCGCAACAAATATTATTGCTCTGGCTATTGCCGGGCAGGTTTCTGTGGAGTGGTTGTTGACAGGTAAAAAAGATGGTACTGAAGCCCATCTGTTAGAGACGGATGCAGTTAGAGAGGATGTGGGTGACTACAATATGTCAAATAGAGACGACGATATTAGCGCAATTATTAGTATCGTCAGCGAATTGGAAAATGCACTCAACGACTCAAATAAAACACTCGATCCAACGCTAAAAGGCGAGACTGTAGCGGCATTTTTTGATATGTACAGGATGTCTGAAAACACAATGGAAAAGGGTGTATTGAGGCGACTGCTGAATACATATGTGGCTGGCAGATAGTGTCTCGACGCATCCTCTCAGCTCTGCTTAATAAATCTATAAATATCAATAAGATAGGCAGTAAAGGACGCGGGAATCACAGAAAAGGACGTGACGTCCTTTTCTATGAGAATAGGACGCTAGCTAGTTTCGTGTATCAATGGTTTTAAATAGCGGTAGATAGCCGTTTACTAACTATTTTGGAAAAGGACATAGGCTCAATTCCTATGCGTGTTATTTCAAAAATCATCGATATTGTCTGTTTTGTCTCAATTCCAGAATTGTGGTTAAATAGCTCTAAAATCACATTTTTATGAACTTAATGCTACCCGTCAAAATCGTCCAGAGCCTTATTTTATGCGGGTTGTAGAATTTAATTCCCACTATACTCCGCCTGTTCCCGGATTATCCCGCAAAAAATCGACAACGGGGTTATATATTCTCAATACTAATGCTTACCTACAGCGGGTTAGAGGGTGTAGCCGTCGTACTGTAACTTGCTCCAGCTTCTCTATCGCGATCTCCTTGCGGATGATAATGACACTTTTTTTGACGCATCTACCTGTGCCTGATCACCGTTCACAGCAACCACTTTCACCATAAACTCATCGCCAATTTTAATTGATTCGCCATCTTTTCGAGTGTGTGTCAACATATCCCCTATTGTCTTTGTTGAGAGAGGGGTGTAAATCCTGAGATAAAACACTATCGAGTAACCAGCTGTGATCCATGTCCCAAACTGTACTGCATGACTAAATCTGGCTTACTCTAAAAAGCAGCCTGTTTTCTTCGTTTTGATTTGTACTATCTCGATTGCAGGGTAAATTTTGTGTTGATAATATTAATCTAACTACATATTTTCACGTATTCAATCAAATAGTTTTGCCCAAGAGGATTTATGGAAATCAAGGACACGAAGGCACCCATCACATCAAAAGGTTCGTCAGTAGATAAAAGTAAATTGGGTTCACCACTTTATCAAATGCTGATGCTTGTACTTAGCATTTACGTGCTGACAACACTGTCAGTCGAATACTTTTTAGTTTCAGACTCTGAAATAAAATCAGTGCTACAAACAGTTGATCTTTTTATCTGTTTTATTTTCTTTACTGATTTTCTATATTCATTTTTTAGCGCGCCGGACAAAATCCGATTTATGCGTTGGGGTTGGATTGACCTCCTGTCTTCAATCCCGATGATTGATCCATTGCGTTGGGGCAGGTTAGCAAGAATAGTTAGGGTAATTAGAATTTTTCGAGTCTTTCGATCTTTTCGATCAATCTATAAGACTGTAAATGAAAGTCGATTTGAAACACTAACAGTGATGACTTTCATGATTGTTTTTTTCTCATTTACTTTAGCCGCTGGCCTTATTTTGGAATTTGAACGAGACTATGAGTCAACTATAAAAACAGCTTCAGACGCTCTATGGTGGGCATTGATGAATCTGCTGAACTCAAAAATTGGTTTTCAACCAGCGATCTCACCTGAAGGTATTTTTACCACAGTTCTATTAAATAAGATTGGATTATTGCTTTTTGCTTATTTGAATGCTGGCATTATTTCATGGATTTTCAGTTACAGAAATAATATTCAAACATCGTCAAGTGAAAATACATAGGTAGATATTATGAGGTACCGAAATCGTATTAAACTCGCACCAGGTATAAACCTAAATTTAAAAGGAGGACAACCCTGGATCTGAACTGCTGCAAGTGAAATTCTTTACAGCTGATGTGAAAGCAAAGCTTTCAATACACGGTGAATTGTCTCAACAAGCACAACACGCCTACCAAAGAGCGTTGAATACAATGATCCCCCACCAGAAATTGAAATCATCAAGGGGTATTATTCGTTGGATAAGGCTCTATAGCATCCCTTTGAGAAACCAATACCCATATCAAAAAAAATTGCAGTCTGGCGACCTGAAGAGAAGCAAACTGATGTAAATATCGCCTTGCACATGTATCGCGATGCTGTTCAAGCCAATTGTGAAGCGATGGTTCTTCTTTCCGGTGATTCGGATCTGACTCCAGCACTGGATGCCATTAAGGAGCATAATGCCAGTATACGCATCGGTGTGGTTTTGCCCAGAAAAGAAGGAACCGAAAGACCACCAAGCCAGATGTTATCAAAATTTGCTGATTGGACACGCAGTGTGATTCGAACGAGTGAATTGGAAAGCTGTCAAATGCCCAGACTAATTCCCACCAACCGGAAGCCTGCTATTCGACCGGATTATTGGTGATTCCTTTCTCAGGTGTAGCTCCGTATTAATCGAACACAGCTTTTGCTCTGAAAAATGGCGCACTTCTGGCGCACTGAGGGACAAAAAAGGCAATAAATGGCTACAACCGGCAACATGCGGTATAGTTTATCTAGTTGATATTATTATTATTGTTGTTTGTTGTGGTTTATTGTATGATTTTCACTCATATTGATGGGATCGCAGGTTCGAATCCCGCCATACCACCAATTTCCTTAGTAATTTATTTTATGTATGTTCCTAACGCAACTCTACGGAACTGAAAATGCCTAAATCCCTACAGGACCAACTGCTCAATGCCGGCGTTGCTAATCGTAAACAGCAGGTTAAAGCTAATAAAGCCAAAAAACAAAAAATCAAACAACGCAAGAGCGGCGTGGTGGTTGAAGACGAGGCGGCAATTCGATCCCGCAATAAGGCACAAGCCAAGGTGCTCAAAGATCGTGAATTAAACCGCCAAAGAGATGACGAGGCGGCGCAGAAGGCGGCGCTTGCCCAAGTCAGACAGATTATTGAACATGCACGCTTGCAGCGCTCTCAGGATGGTGATGTACGTTTCAATTTTACTGATGGCAGCAGTGTTAAATACCTGAATGTGACAAAAGATCAGTCTCTGCATTTGGCAAAAGGGTTTCTTGCTATTGCCCGTTATGAACAGCGCTATGAATTAATACCCGCAACGGCTGCAGAGAAGATATCAATCCGCGAGAACAATACAATTGTCACCTGGAACAAACACTTATCCATAGCGGATGGAAATGACACAAATGAGGATGATCCCTATGCTGATTATAAGATTCCTGACGATTTGATCTGGTAGTAGGTTGGAAATATCCCGGTTTTTGTAATGCCTTAATCGGGAATTTTATCTTATGCTTCAACCCCGGCAGAAATGAGCAACTAAGCGCCTCATGATTAATTTCAAATTTTTATTGTAGCCGAAAACGTTTGTTCGCTATTTGGACCGATCGAGTAAGCAGATTCTGGATTTTCCAACGTGTTTGCTCATCCGGGTTTTTTAAATAATTTAACTCCTTGCCTTTCTGGCAGGCGAGCAGTTCTCCATTATTCAGAACCAATTTGTTGGTAACGTGGCTTGGGATACGTTTTCCGGGTAATAAGATGCCGGTTAGATTTAAAGGGTCAGCTGCTGTTATCTGAACCAAATTGGATATAGGATTATTGTTGAGTTTTTTCAATGTTGCAGAAACTTCCGGTAGCGCAAACTGGATGCCACTGAATCCGTCAACAAACCGGCCACCGTGTAAATCACCTCGCGCTTCCAGCCTTTGCAGCACAGGTAGCAGATTTCTCCATGAAGGGGCGCTGGGTTCCCGATCAAGTAATTTTTTGAATATCACGCCATATCGGTTTAGGTACAGACTTGCAAAATACTCAAGTGTGTCATAATCAAGTCTCAGCTCCTGATTAGACAAGCGGGGGGATTGACTGGCGAGGTTCTGCATCAATCCCCAACGACCCGCATCCTCTACCCGGGCCTGTATTGACATCATACGGTTTCCAAATCGTGAGAATGACGGTCGTTTCGATGGTGCAAGGGCAAGGGCGCGCAGCCCGGCAAAATTATCCGAGTGAACCAGACCCAGAGAGACAAGTTCTGACAATGCATTCTCAACCTGGCTTCTGAGTTGGTTGCAGCCTTGGACAATATCAGTAAAAAATGAAGCGCCGTATTGCACAAGATACTGGTGTATTTGTTTTGCAGATGAAGAAAGTTGTTGTTGCTCTAAACACCCTACCAGACCGGCTTTTTGCCAATATGTAATGTCTTCCCTCGGTAGGATGACTATGGATGTTTTCGATAAACTGTTATTGGAAGCTGAATTGGATTCACTAAATGTGGGATGAAACCAGACAACCCTGCCGCTACTGCATAGTGTGTCCAGCGTATCGATTTGAAAGTCTGCCAGCCTTGCCTTTAGCGCTTCAGTTAATGCATCGGCGCATAGGGGGTAGCCTGCCAGCAACTGAAGAACGCCATGCAGTGCGTCGGGTCCACGAGATTGCTCGTTTCCCAGTCCGTGCCAGTTGCTTAAAAACCGCAAATAATCAGTGACAGGGACTGATGTCACGCGTTTGCGTCTACTGTTTAGCGTATAACGATTGATTCGTGCCAACAGACCCCGTTCGCACCACTGTTCTTCATCAGCGTCGTAGCGCCCTCGCATGACGAAACCCTGATGCTCAAGTGCAGTGAGTGCAAGCTGCATGTCTTCAGATTTTTGATTGATGCTATGGCTTAGGCTTGCTGTATTTACCGGGCCTAAAATTTGTAATCGACATCGTATGATCTCTTGTAATGCGGTTTCTGCAGAGAAGTTTTTATCGGCGTCAAATACTGCAATATTCGGTTCTATTTTAACCCCCGGAATAAGGCACAGAAATTCGCCTAGGCGTTCAGCCGCTACAATGATTTTTTCACCGTTTGTCAATGCCAGTGAGGTAGCCCGGGATTGTTGAATTAACTCGGCCAAAAAAAGTTTATTGTTAAGGTCATTTGATTTGTCTGCGTCCTGGATAGAAAGCTCTGATTCACTTAAAAAACCATAAACCAGCAGTGCATCATGTAACTCATCAGCACAACGGATAAGTGGCCATGCTTCTTGCCTGATTTTCTCAATTGCGTTTAAATCCAGCTGAGACAAATTACGTATATCAGAGATGTCCATGGTGCGTCTTGACTTCACCGCCAATGTGCGCCGTTCTTCAGCAGGCGCATCATCCAAAAATGCAAAAGGGCGGGCATTGAGGATTTCTTGCGCCAACACAGAGGGCGTAGTCAGGTCACGAGTGAGTATTTCAATTTCACCACTTTCGATGTGTCGTAGCACAGTTTCCAATCCTTCAATGTCCATGACATCGTTAAGGCAATCGTAAAGGGTTTGGTTGACGAGTGGGTGATCGGGAACTTCACGTTCTCCGGCGATATTTTCAAGACAGGCGATTTGATCCGGAAAAATCTGGGCGATTAGATCTTCGGCATCGTTGCGTTGAAATTGTGGCGGCACTCTTTTGCCATTACGATTACGCTGCACGGCCAGCGCAATAGTTGCATTCCAACGCCAATGGGTTGCAAACATGGGTGCATCCAGCAACGCCTGGATAAGAATGTGACGAACCGTTTTACTGTTTAAGTAGTGCTTTACCTCTTCCAGCGGAAAACTGTGTGTAACACCCAATGACAATATAATACTATCTTCCAGTGCAGCGGCTTGCAGTTCAAAATTGAATTTTCGACAGAATCGTTTGCGTAATGCCAAGCCCCAGGCACGATTGATACGCGATCCAAAACTCGAATGAATAACAAAATGCATGTCCCCGGTTTCATCAAAAAAACGTTCAAATACCACGCGTTTTTGCGTAGGTAAAGTGTCCATGGAAACCTTGGCAACCCATAAATAATTGCCAAGCTGCTCTGCCGCGCTTAATGAACCTGGTTTGATGATTCGCTGTATCCAATTAACCGCTTGTTGCTCACTTTTTTCGAGCTGCTGACCAATGTCTTGGCGTAAACGTGAAACAGCTAGTGACAGTTCGTCACTACGCCCCGGAGCCTCGCCAAACCAGAACGGGATATTTGGCGGCATGCCGTGAGCATCTTCTACATGAACCTTTCCAGTTTCAACCTTGAGAATTCGATAAGAGGTATTGCCCAGTTGGAAAATATCGCCTGGCAAACTTTCAAATGCAAAATCTTCATTCAGGTTACCTACGGTAAAGCCCTCGGGTGCGAGTACAACATCGTAGTCAAATAAATCCGGAATAGCTCCGCCATTGGTTATAGCAACCAATCGGGCGCCCCGGCGATCGCGCAGGCGTTGATTGATCTGATCACGGTGAATATATGCGCCACGCCGTCCTCGTCGGGTGCTGTACCCTTCAGATATCATTTGCACCAGTCGGCTATAGTCCTTTTTGCTTAGATTTCGATAAGGCCAGGCACGTTTCACCAAACGATAGAGTTTGTTCTCTGACCAATCCTCACAAGCAACTTCGGCAACAATTTGTTGTGCGAGAATATCCAATGGCGCTTGTGGGATACAAATTTGATCCAGCTCCCCCCGGTGTACGGCATCCAGGATAGCAGCGGCCTCGACCAGATCATCCCGCGAAAGTGGGAACAAGCGGCCTTTGGGTGTTTCATGCAGTGCATGTCCTGAGCGGCCGATTCGTTGTAAAAATACCGCAATAGAACCTGGTGATCCTAACTGACAAACCAGATCAACATCGCCAATATCAATGCCCAGTTCAAGTGATGCGGTAGCTACCAGTGCCCGCAGTTTACCGTTCTTGAGACGGGTTTCAGCATCCAGACGATGTTCTTTAGCCAGACTGCCGTGATGTGAGGTAACCTCATCTTCACCCAAACGTTCTGCCAAGTGCTTGGCTGCACGTTCTGCCAGACGCCGGGTGTTGACAAATATCAAGGTCGTTTGATGTTCTCGGCAAAGCGCTGCCAAGCGGTCATAAACTTCCTCCCAAACCTCATTGCTCATCAGCGCTTCCAATGGCGAATCGGTAACTTCAATAGCCAGATCACGCGCACGTGCATGCCCAGTATCGATAATATTGCATGTCTCGTTTGCCTGGCCAATCAGGTAAGAAGCCATGGTTTCGATTGGTTTTTGCGTTGCCGAAATACCAATACGCGTAAGCGGATGTTTTGCAAGATCGGCCAGACGTTCCAGCGAGAGCATTAAATGAGCGCCTCGCTTGTTGCCGGCTAGCGAATGGATTTCATCAACGATGACAGAGCGCACGTTACGTAACATCTCACGCCCGGATTTTGCCGTGAGCAGAATAAACAGTGATTCGGGTGTTGTTACCAGAATATGAGGGGCTTTGCGGCGCATCCTCTGGCGTTCTCTTTGCGAGGTATCACCCGTGCGCACGGCGACTTTTATATCTATATCCTGTAGACCCCGCATCATTAATTCATCGCGAATGCCCATCAAAGGTTGTTGCAGATTTTTTTGAATATCGTTTGATAATGCTTTTAATGGGGAGATATAAAGCACACGGGTTTCACCCGGTAGGCCAAATTTAATACCTTCCTGCAGGAGATCATCAATAACTGCTAAAAAAGCCGCAAGTGTTTTGCCTGATCCAGTGGGCGCTGCCAGTAGCGTATGCCGCCCTTGCTTGATTGAAGGCCATGCCTTTTCCTGCACCGTACTCGGTGCAGCGAACTGTTGCTTAAACCAGCTTTCAACGGCAGGATGGAAATTGCTGAAGGTCATGCCCCAAGCCTACCCAAATACGGTGCCTCAGTACAGCATGAGTGTGTTACCAATAAACACTCGATCAAATGGATTGTGTTAGTATTTTTTCCATTGCCTACAAATTCAAGCTAACTTCAATAACACAACGTACTATCAGTAATCACAGGCAACGTGTAAAATACTAGACAATACTAAAACTCAGGAGGAATAGTCCATGCCCGAATACCGTTCTAAAACCAGCACACAGGGTCGAAATATGGCGGGTGCACGCGCCCTTTGGCGGGCAACAGGCATGACTGATGATGATTTTAACAAGCCAATAATCGCTGTAGCCAATTCATTTACCCAGTTTGTGCCCGGGCATGTACATCTTAAGGATCTTGGCCAAATGGTAGCGCGTGAGATTGAAAAAACCGGTGGTGTTGCCAAGGAGTTCAACACAATAGCGGTGGATGATGGCATCGCCATGGGACACGGTGGCATGCTTTACAGCCTGCCTTCACGTGAAATTATTGCTGACTCGATTGAATATATGGTCAATGCGCACTGCGCTGATGCGATGGTCTGCATTTCCAACTGTGACAAGATTACCCCTGCCATGCTGAATGCGGCAATGCGGTTGAATATTCCCACTATTTTCGTCTCTGGAGGCCCAATGGAATCAGGCAAGGCGAATATTGGTGGCAAAGAGATGCATCTTGATTTGATCGATGCAATGATTTTTGCAGCCGATGTCAAGCAGTCCGATGAAGATGTCATGAGCATGGAGCGCTCGGCCTGCCCAACCTGTGGTTCCTGCTCGGGTATGTTTACGGCCAATTCGATGAATTGCCTGGTTGAAGCACTGGGTTTGGCATTACCGGGTAACGGCTCATTACTGGCAACGCATGCTGATAGAAAAGAGCTGTTCCTGCGTGCGGGTCGTTCAATTGTGGATATAACTAAACGCTATTATGAAAAGGATGACAGTACCGTGTTACCCCGGTCCATTGCAACACACGCAGCTTTTGAAAATGCAATGTCACTGGATATTGCCATGGGCGGCTCCACTAATACAATACTGCATTTACTGGCTGCCGCGCAGGAAGGGGAGGTGGACTTCACTCTTAGCGATATTGACAGGCTGTCACGCAAAGTACCGCACTTATGCAAGGTTGCTCCATCGACCCAAAAATATCATATGGAAGATGTACATCGTGCTGGGGGTGTAATAGGAATTCTTGGTGAGCTTGATCGTGCTGGTTTACTGCACGATGAACTCAGTACTATTAGCGGCGCTTCACTAAAGGAGACACTGGCAGAGTGGGATATTGTTGGTTCAGATAACCCAAAAGCACAGGAATTTTATAAAGCAGGTCCTGGTAATGTGCGTACCAAGGAGGCGTTTAGCCAAAATAAACAATTCCCGACGGTAGATGACGACCGCGAGGGCGGGTGTATCCGCAATCTGGATAATGCCTATAGCAAAGACGGTGGTTTAGCCGTATTGCATGGTAATATCGCTGTTGATGGCTGTGTTGTAAAAACGGCCGGAGTGGATGCGAGTATATTGGTTTTCTCTGGCAGAGCACGCGTGCTTGAAAGCCAGGAAGACGCCGTTTCCGCCGTACTTGATGGGAAAATTGTGGCCGGTGATGTAGTGTTGGTTCGCTATGAAGGTCCCAAAGGTGGGCCAGGTATGCAGGAAATGCTTTATCCAACAAGTTATTTAAAATCTGTAGGTCTGGGCAAGGTCTGTGCCTTGTTAACCGATGGCCGATTCTCTGGTGGCTCCTCCGGGTTGTCAATAGGGCATGTTTCTCCTGAGGCGGCTGAAGGAGGGACTATTGCTTTGGTGGAAGAAGGGGACACAATTGAGATTAATATACCTGAGCGCACTATTAATGTTGTTGTAAGTGATGAAGTGCTGGCTGAACGTCGAGCTGTCATGGAGGCAAAGGGGCATAACGCATGGAAACCCATTGACAGACAGCGTACTGTCAGCAAGGCTTTGCAGGCTTATGCCTTGCTTGCATCATCAGCGTCTACTGGCGCAGTACGGGATTTGCAACAGATTAAAAAATAGGATGTTAATAATACAACTACTCATCTTCAAAACAATATAAATGATACTTTTCATTACTGCAACTGGCCGCTGACCGGCGGCCAACTGTACTCCAGTTACCATCGACCTGGTATGATTCTCCAAACTCTCCAATGTCCTGATCTGAATCAGAAGTCCAGTTCTGGCAGTTGGCATTTGAAACCAGTGTTCCATCGCTGGACTCTGTTCCAGTCCATACCTTATATCGCCTATAATCGCCATTCTCGGTTACGGATAGCGATGTAGTAAGGTTTTTACTCAACAGTTGTTCTTTGTCTTTGGCGAATAAAACACCATCGAGACGAGTCCACGGACCTTCGCTTTTGATTCGGTTCACGGCGTGCCCCTGGCTGCCTGAGATCCAGGCTTTATATTTCTCAGCATTGGATAAATCAACTTTAGCTGCACTTTCTCTACAGACTTCATCGGCTGCATCAATGCCTTCCAGTCCACTACGCGGTACCCATTTTGATAGTTTACCCTGGCCCGAAGTCGATGTAACAAAAACGATTTTACCTTTTTCTCCTGCATCTGGAAGTGGTCCCGTCTGATCCACCTGGAAGCAAATGAGGTGACCGTTTTTATCACACTTTGCTGATCTTATGGAGGTCCACCATTCAATGGTGCCAGATGTTTCTCCCGTTCTGCCGGTAATTGTGGATTCTGTCTCTGTCCAGTTATTGCAATTAGGAGCGACCTCGCCGCTTCCGTATCTTCCTTTTCCGTTAGAGAACGTGCCTGTCCAGATTTGCTCCTTTGCAGGTACCTTATTTCCTGATTCGTCTATATTGACGGGGCTTAGAACCATATCATCGAGTAAGCTGGAAAGCTTTTCTGAAAATGGGACGCCGTCAATGCGAAGCCAGGGACCTAAATCATCGGGGGCAGGCTCCAGGCCGCAATTTTCATCCTTTAGGCCAGCGGTACCAAGCACGTGACAAAACGCGTCTGTCTCTGCGCTGGAGAGCCAGGCCCAGTATTTGCCATCCAGCTGGGCACGGGTCGCTAAACTATCGCATATGGCATCGCCAGCTTCCTGGCCTGATTTTCCCTCAGCCTCTTCCCACAGGGACAGATCACCAACCCCCTGCGACGAAGTGACAAACACATTTGCTGTTTGTGGTTTGTCATCAGGGTTGCGGGGATTGGTTGAAGCTTCCAGCTCAATGAGATTCCCATACCCGTCACCATCATCATCGGGGTAGAGAAAATCCCGCGTATACATCGATACTTCCGTAGTACCGTCAACGATTGTTATGGGTCTTGCAAGTTTCACCAGCGCCATGGGTGGGTCCGACTCGGAAGAGCTAAATGTTACAATCAATATCTGCTCACCATAGGGTACATCAGGAATACTTCCCGACGCTGTGTCTTCTGTAACCGTCAATTCCGTTCGTAATAACTCGTTACCGAGAATTTCAGCGGTTGCTGTAAGGGAGGAAAAATCGACAATCGATTTTATGAAAAGTCTTTGTGGTATAGGAAATGAGATAAGCCCATTATCATTGTCAATCTCTCCCGAACTTGGTTGACAGGAACCAAGCAGTAGAATAGACAGTAACAGAGCCAGGATTTGAGCAGAATTTTTAATCGTTTTATCTTCCGTAAGGTATTGAGTTTTATAAAGATAGAAAATATCTGATCGTTTCAGAAATAAAGGTACCTTTTTTCTGGATTAAATACCTGTTGGTTTTCCATCTAAGCTTAATGTATTCCTCTTCTGCCGATATTTTTAAACCCTGCCAACTTTTTACGGCTTTGTTTGTCATTATGTCTTGCTGAACGACAAAGTCAAACAGCACAACTGCAAAGCCATAAGATGTTTGCACTGACTTCATATTAAAATCAAAAACCTGTCTTGACCCAGTGTAATGTGGAAAGTATTCAGGTAGGGTTGTTTTTAAGTGATGCGCTGGGTGAGGTTATCTTTCAAATTGTCATCGAATTTATCTAACATGTTTTTCAGTACATGGGCGAGTTACTATAACAAGCCTTAGTTGTGCTAAGTAATCGCTATAAATGAGTCTAACGCTGACCGCCATTTGGCAGGATTATCGAAAAACCAGGACACTCGTTGTAAACTTACTGCCCCGCAACCATGTGTATGATTTATGTCAAATACAATTCAATTAACAGAACTCTATATCTACCCGGTAAAATCACTTGCTGGCATTGCCTTGCATTCATCTGAGGTCGATGACATGGGGTTGAAATATGACAGGCGCTGGATGTTAGTGACACCCGGTGGGCGTTTTATATCACAACGCACAATTCCGCAGATGGCATTGATTAAAACATCACTGGAAAAAGGCCAGTTGACCCTCAGTATGCAAGGCAAAAAGGATCATATTGTGCCAATGCCCAATCCTCGATATGTACACATGTCTGTGGTCCTCTGGAAAGATAAAATACAAGCACAACGGGTTGGGGATTCCACCGATGCCTGGCTTTCTGCTGCATTGAGAATCAACTGTCATTTAGTACACATTGCTGATGATGTAGTACGTCAGGTTGATCCTGAATTTGCACAAATGGGCGACAGAACAGGTTTTTCGGATGGATTTCCAATGCTGTTGGTTTCTGCAGCGTCACTTACTGATTTAAATCGACGCCTCGATAAGCCTGTAACAATGATGCACTTTCGTCCGAATATTGTAGTATCCGGATGTGAAGCTTATGCAGAGGACCAGTGGCAGATATTTACTGCCGGAAATATAACCATGCGCGGTGTCAAATTGTGTTCGCGTTGTAGTGTACCCACGATAGATCCTGGCTTGGGAAAACCTACAGGGAAGGAGCCTATAGCTACCTTGAAAACGTTTCGCAAGCACAATGGCAAGGTGTTTTTTGGAATGAATGTCGTTCATAGCAATAATGGAACCCTGACGATTGGGGACAGAGTCCAGGTAGGGGCTTTATAAGAACCCGCCCTCTTAGCGAGAATACACATTTTCTGCATTCAAGCTCAGGGGCCACGGATAGAAACTTAAGTGTCAACTTTGTAAAACAGCCCACTATTCACATTTATAGCTATAAACGCTATAACATAGCATTCTGAGCTTAACTTTCCTCACCTCAGTCCGAAAACTTAAGAAACCGCCAGGCAAATCGCACACTTTAGTTTAGCGGATTCCGAAAAACTCCCCGACGAGAGATAACTATCGCATGGAAGCACACGATCCGTATTGCGTTAAAGTTGTATTCACCACAAAAATTCTGCGTTACCTGAAATCTCACAGTGTCAGGTCTGCGCTTCTACTCCTGGTATTTATGTCACTGCTATCATGTGATAACTCGCCTCCAGAGTCGTTCGCTCACCTGCTGCAGCAGGAACATACCACAGCCAATCAGTTATCAGAATTTGCAAACGATACACTTTCATTCTCCGCCAGTGGGGATATAAGTACTCTCGCAGATGGGCGTATGCATGAAGTGCCTGCCTGGGCATTCGATATTTCTGAAGATGAATATGACCTGGATTCCTACGCCTTTAAAATTATTGAAAATTCACGGCCTGATCTGTTTGCTGTACAGCCCACGCTTTCTGCAGAATCGGGTAACTTCAAGTTTCAACCCTACAGGGGTGTATCGGGAACGGCAGATCTTACCGTTGTGTTAAAAAGGAAGGTGGTTAGCGCGGGGCAGGTTGAGCAATCTGCCGGATTTCGATTCAAGCTTCATATTTTGTCTGAAAATATCAACCAAAAACCTGTATTTGAAGTGGGCCCTGATGTGAGCGTTCAATCCACCGCCGGCGAGGTTGAATTTCCACAGTGGATCAAACAAGCATCCCCTGGTGATAATACTGAGCAACGCCTGACGTTTGAGATTATATCCAACTCACGACCGGATTTGTTTAACTCCCAGCCTTGGGTCAGCTTCCCTTCGCTTACGCTTCGTTTTGCGCCAAAAGCAGGATCAACCGGCACAGCACAAATACACTTGCGAGTGAAAGACAATGGTGGGACTGAAGAGGGTGGTATTGACACTTCTGAGACACAGAGCTTTCTGATTCACGTCATCAATCCTACTGCTTATGTGAACAGTGCACCATCCTTTACCATTGGACCAGATGTAACGGTAGATGGTAGCGATGGCTCCGTAGTCTTGCCAGGCTGGGCAGCCGATGCGCATGATGGTGACAACAATACGCAAAAGCTCAAATTCGTTATAATAAACAATACGCGCCCTGATCTTTTTATTGAGCAACCCTGGATCAGTTATCCATCGCATACCTTGCGCTTTAAACCAAAAAACTGTGTAGTCGGTTCTGCGAAGCTGGATCTGTATCTGGAAGATAATGGCGGCACCGGGCAGGGTGGACAAAACCGCTCTGATAGGCAATCGTTTTACATCCATATTCAGTGCCCACAACCAAACAAAGCGCCACAATTCAAGGTTGGTCCTGATATCACCGTACCTGCCAGCATCGGGGATGCCGCTTTCCCAGCCTGGGCAACGGCTGTCAGTGATGGGGATAGAGAAACCCAAACATTGTGGTTTGAGATTGTTTCAAATGACAGGGCAGAACTTTTCTCCCATCTGCCAAGAGTAAGTTACCCATCCCGCACTTTGCGATTTACCCCTTACCCGGATGCACAGGGAACAGCAACACTTACTATTCGACTAAAAGATGATGGAGGTACAGATAACGCCGGGGTTGATACATCAGCTGTCCAGACCTTTCATATTACTCTTACCCAGCCCGATCAGCCACTGGCCAATCATGTGCCCGTGGTGGCCGATATCCTGGTACAGACTGCGTTTGAAACTGTCGTTCAGTTTGTTCTACAGGGTTCGGATGAAGATGGCAACCCATTACAGTATACGGTTGTTGAGCAACCCGATAACGGTACGGTGGTTATTGATCAGGATAGTGCTATCTACACCCCCAATGCAGGTTTTAGTGGCTCTGATGTCTTCTTCTACACGGCTAATGACGGTATAAAAACTGCGGATCGTGCCAAAGTAACCGTGACGGTGGCGGCAAAAGAAAATAAGGTGCCGGTTGCTGAATCACTCAGCTATACAACAAAGCAGGCGACATCGGTTGGAATAGTACTGCAAGGGCTGGATCAGGATAATGACGCTCTCACCTATACGCTTATCAATCAACCCGCTGTCGGCTTTCTTAGCGGAATTGCACCCCATCTTGAGTTTACACCACCCGCAGATTACAAAGGTGAAGTCAGTTTCAGCTACCGCGTTAATGACGGTAAAGTCGATTCTGCCTCGGCCACAGTCACTGTGACAGTATTAGCTGTAAATCAATCCCCCATAGCCGAATCCTTTTTAATAGTTGTTGCAGAAGACAGCTCAGTAGTGGATAAACTGAGAGTGATGGACCATGACCTTGATCCTCTCAGCTATACTATTATTGACATGCCGGTTCATGGGGTTGTATCGGGAAATTACCCGGATTTTTCATATACACCGGATACTGATTATCACGGAAGTGATCGATTCAGCTTTAAAGCAAATGATGGCTCACTGGATTCCAATATTGCCACCGTTGACATTACGGTGAACCCCTCCAACGATAGTCCGCTGGCTCTGCCACAAACCGTATCAACGTCTGAAGATACAGCGCTGGGTATTGTTCTCACTGGCACAGATAAAGATAAGGATGCACTTGACTATCAGGTATTGTCTCAACCACAAAACGGGCTTTTGACAGGTGTGCCACCACAATTAATCTACACACCCAATAATGACTTCGCAGGCGTAGATCAGTTTTCATTCAAGGTTAATGACGGCAGTGTGAATTCCGCTAAGGCCATTGTCACTATTGTAGTGAGTGATGAAAATGATCAGCCCACGGCTAACAGTCAATCGCTGTTAACCGAAGAAGATGCAGTCTTGCTGCTAACGCTTACAGGGACTGACCCTGATGCAGATAGTCTGGGTATAATGCTGCTTACGCAGCCTCTACACGGGAAAATTACTGGCAAAGTGCCCAATCTGAAATACACCCCCGATGCTGATTTTGTCGGTAATGATCAGTTCACATTTAAGGTTAACGATGGAAATATCGACTCATTACCTGCATCGGTGAACATAACGGTAACTGCGGTTAATGATGCACCCATCGCTTTATCCAGCACGCTTTCTAGCGCAGAAGATACTTCGCTAACCATCGTGCTTGATGCCATAGACATTGACGCAGACCCCTTGACCTGGAATGTGTTGACACAACCCCAATATGGCACTTTATTGGGACGCGCACCTAATCTTCGGTATTCACCCGACAGTAATTTTAATGGATCTGATGTATTTACGTTTAATGTCAATGACGGGTTGGTGGATTCCAACACGGCAACTATCAACCTGATCATTAACAACAGTAATGATGGGCCAACGGCGACAGGGCAATCTCTTAGCATGGATGAGAGCACGTCGCTTCCCATTACGCTAGACGGCAATGACCCCGAAGGTGATACGCTATCTTTCACTATAACTTCCCAACCACAGCACGGTGTACTGAGCGGTAGTGCACCCAATTTCAACTACAATCCTGACACCTTGTTTACAGGTACTGACAGTTTTCAATTTCGGGTTAATGATGGCGAGATTGACTCTGCAATCATCAGTATAGTCATAACGGTTAATCCGGTTAATGAAGCACCCAGTGCCAATTCACAATCGATAGAGACCCTGGAAGATAAGACAATAACGTTTACTTTGACTGGCAGTGACCCTGATGGTGATATGCTGAGTTACCTTATAACCCGTGCACCTCAACATGGCACCATAACGGGTGGGCCTATCGTCTGGCAGTACACCCCTGCTGTCAATTACAACGGTCGGGATAGTATCAGGTTTGTCAGCAGTGACGGTCTTCTGGTGTCTGATAATGCAGAAGTGACCCTTCAGATAACGCCACTGAATGACCCGCCTGCGGCAGACTCTGCCAGCTATCGTATGACCGATGGTGATACGCTAATTATAACACTGACCGCTAATGACCTGGATGTAGATCCGCTGGATTTCACGCTGCAGAGTAATCCCCAGCATGGCACTATTTCCGGGGTTGCGCCTAACCTGATTTATGCACCAGAACCGGGTTATACAGGCATAGACGGATTCAGCTTTAAGGCGAATGATGGCATCAGTGACTCCAACCTGGCATTAATTGAGTTTACTATTACCGCCAAGCCTAACAAGCCACCTGTAGCTATCGCAGGAGACTCACCCGTCTTTCCAATCAATGTTAGCGTACAGTTGGACGGTTCGCGATCATTTGATCCAGATGGTGATGATCTCAGCTATCGCTGGTCCATAATAGAGGCACCTGATCAGGCAGAAGTGAGTCTGAGTGATGCCACCAACCCATCACCCGAGCTACTGACCGACACACCCGGATTCCACACACTGGAGCTGATCGTTAACGATGGAGAACTGAATTCACCGTCCTCCAGAGTAGTAATAGATGTACTTGAAGCCAATTTACCGCCGGTGGCTGATGCGGGTTTTGACACACAAAGCATCCTTAACAGTGCGGTGCTGCTGGATGGCAGACATTCTACAGACCCTGAATTTGACGATCTGACCTACAGTTGGCGTATTAAAAACAGCCCGGCAGGCAGTAATGCTGGGCTTTTTGATACACTGTCAGCCAGACCTTACCTCATAGCCGATCTTGTCGGTAATTATTCCGTTGAGTTGATGGTCACTGATTATTTTGGTTTAACCGATTTTGACAGTGTATTAGTCTCTGTTACAGACCCTGGTGCAACTCTCAACCATACACCCGTCGCGGCCGCAAGCTACACAATCTCATTCGATCAGCGCGAGGATGTTGCAATATTTCTCGATGGCTCCGCTTCCAGCGATGCCGATGGTGACAGCTTGAGCTTTCAGTGGACACCACTGGACATTCAACCCGGCTACCCCACATTCAATGACCCTACTCTGGAATCACCCATCTGGACCACAGGCTTGCCTGAATGGGTGATTAATTCATGGAACCATAAAGTGCAGTTGGTTGTAAGCGATGGTAAAACCGAATCTGACCCGGTGATCCTTGAAATACCTAACAATGTCAGTCAGACCCCATTAGTTTTTTTCAATGGCGCCCCCGAAAACAGGACAGTAAGCGAAACGGTCTCTCTTGTCGTTATCGCCACAGACGAAGAGACCCCAGTGCTCGATTATGCCTGGACGCTGATCGAAAAACCCGCAGCCAGTACAGCGACACTTAGTACCGCTGCAACAGACAGCACGCAATTTTTTCTCGATGCGCCAGGTATTTACAAAGTGCAGATAGTGGTTGATGACAACACACCTGCTGGCAGAGTGACGCGTTACAAAACAATCTATGCAAGGACCGCGACAAATGGCGCGCCCGTGGCTATTGCAGGCGCTGATCAAACCGTGCTTACCACTGAACGAATCATCCTGGATGGACGTGCAAGCTATGACCCGGAGGCAGAGCCACTAAGCTTTTTCTGGTTGATTGACCGACCTTACGGTAGCACGGCAAGGTTCAATGATCCTACCTTGGCACAGCCTACGTTTACCGTGGATGTTGCGGGTGATTACCGTATCAGTTTGTTTGTTAGCGATGGGCAAGGGCAGTCGCCAGCCAGTCAGCTTTTAATTACGGCAGATCATGGCGGTAACAATATAGTTCCGGTGGCTAATGCCGGTGAAGATAGCCAGGGTATTACCGATTCAGAAATAGAATTGGATGGCTCCAATTCTTATGACGACAACCATGACCCACTTGAATACTATTGGCAATTGATAGCAAAACCTACTGGCAGCAATGCCAGCTTGGATTATGAAGCATCAAAAGCTGAGCAACCCGAGTTTGAACCCGATGTTGCAGGTGATTATATTTTTCAGTTGAACGTCCATGACTTTGCGGCGGTTTCAGCACCGGACACGGTGACAGTGAGTGTCTCACAAGCCAATCGACGACCGATTGCTAATACAGGACAGGTAGCGGGTGAGCAAAAGACCATTGTTATTGGTGAGTCGGTCTTACTGGATGGCGCTCAATCTTATGACCCAGAAGGTGAAGCGATCAGCTATTCATGGTTGCTGATAGAAAAGCCATCAGGCAGTCTGGCAGAACCAGAAAACCCCACCTCAAGCAGTTCGTTAATAAAACCTGATCTACAGGGATACTATCGCCTTACTCTAAAGGTAAATGACGGACAGGTTGATTCCCTGACGGTATCTTTCATTATTCGGGCTTATCGAGCCGATAATAAGGCGCCCATCGCCGTAGTAGGCACAGATTTAACGGGCTTTATCAATACTGAAATTATTCTGGACGGATCACAAGCCTATGATCCCGATGATGACGAAATTCTGGGCCGCCTCTGGCAGGTAGTTGTGGGGCCATCAGGTGCCAACGTGCAGTTAATAACCCCGGTTGATGAGTCGCCGACCTTTATTGCCGACAAACCAGGTACTTACATTATCGGTTATATTGTCAGCGATGGGCAACTGACCTCTGATACCGCTAGTTTACGGGTGGATTTAATCGGTCCCATACCCCCAGTGGCCGTAGCAGGCAATGATCAGATCCGCGGTGTCAATACAACTACGCTGCTTGATGGACGAAACTCCTATGACCCCGATGGCGATAAACTTATTTTCCGTTGGTCGGTCATTGCTCAACCCGTGGGTAGCCAGATTCAATTGGAAAACGCCAATAAAAGCCAAGCCGGATTCTCGGCTGACAACCCAGGCCAGTACCAGATTCAATTGACCGTATCGGATGGCAATAGCGAACAGCAGGATACACTGCTAGTTACACTGATACCCAATGAAGCGCCAATCGCTCATGCAGGCAGCAATCAATCGGTATTAACAGGTGAATTTGTTGATCTTGATGGCACTGCGTCGACCGACCCGGAAGGTGATCCACTGAGCTATAGCTGGTCTATTGCCAGTCAACCGGCTGGCAGTCAGGCAATAATCTATAGTGCCACCTTCGATGAAGCTTTTTTTGTACCGGATGTAGCTGGAGACTATGTGCTGCAATTGATCGTTAATGACAGTGAGCTGGATTCGCAACCCGTGTTCGTCACAATTACAGCTACTCGTAACAATAACCCGCCTATCGCCAATCCGGGACCCGATAGAACCCTGACCACAGCCGCCATGACGACCTTCGATGCCAGCCAGTCAAGTGACCGCGATGGTGATGCCTTAAGCTATCGATGGCAAATTATTCAGGCACCCGCTGATAGTCAGGCCCAATTGATTGCACCCACCTCAGTGCAGGCGGATTTCACCCCGGACCAAGACGGCGAGTACATTATCGAACTGATTGTAAACGATGGTACGGTGGATTCATTACCTGTGGTGTTCAGACTGACCGCTGTTTCTGACAATACAATTCCAGAGGCTTATGCCAGTTATAGCCATGCAGTGATTACGGGTGATACGGTAAAGATCTCGGGTTGGGCATCAAATGATGAAGATGGTGACATTCTTACTTATCAGTGGCAGATGCTGAGCAAACCATCGGGCAGTGGTACCAGTTTCTCTGATAATCAGATTATGGATCCAAAGATTGTTGTGGACAAGGCCGGGGGCTACGAACTGCAGCTTATAGTTTCCGATGGCATAATTCAGTCAGAGCCGCATTCCATTACTATAACAGCAGTGACTGGCTTTCCTGGATTGCCACCCGATCCGGGTGAGGCGGGTAAGGTAACACTGCAAGGAACAGACAGTGATGTGGATGGGGTCAGAGATGATATACAGCGACATATATTTGCGACTTATCCGGGTGTGGGGCAGGCCAATATCAGGAAGGCACTGACGGAAATCGCGAAACATTATCAAACTATTCTGTGGGAAGCGCTGAATGCTGACAGGGCCTATAACAATGCCGTCATATTGGGAAGGCATCTTGAGTGCTTAGCCTATGTTGTTGGTTCAGGGTCTCACAAGCTATCGGCCAATCTGCAGGCTGAGATGTTAAATACAGTTTATCGATCCGATGTTTATCAGCTCTATGACAAAACGCTGGAAGGTTCGTTGTTTCATTCAACCCGTTTTGATGAGTGGAAAGACAGTTGTGCTTTTGATGTTGAATAGGATCTAAGTGATGAATCACATGATAATGAAAAATCTATTCCTGTTAGTTCTATTGATAGGCACCGCCGCATGCTCCACCTATACCCGAGTTGATCTTGTACCTGGGCCAGGAATACCACCTGATCCGGGGCGTTGGGAAAATAATAAAACACTGCTTGGAATAGACAGCGATAATGATGGGGTGCGGGATGACGTGCAGCGCTATATTCTGGCATTGGATATTGATCATCCGTTTTTTAAGAAAGCACTGCATGAATGGGCTAAAGTCTATCAGGTTGTTTTAAGGGAATCTGATATGTCGGAAAAAACACTTATTAATATGGGCTTATGGAATAAAGCCACAGATTGTCTATGGTCTGCAACTGTAAAAGAGCAGCGCAATCGCACTACAACAAAAGACATCAAAGCAGTGATATTAAACACACCTGTTCGAAGAAAATCCTATCGCAAATTTTGGTACAATTTTAATGTTTGGGTAAGAGATGAGATGGGCGGATCCATCCTGATGCATAGCCCCAAATATGCTAAGGATGCTTGTTCATTTAGCGTAGATGATTTCGAGGGAGAAAGATGGCGATGAATAAAAGAATCAAGAGCGTCGTATTTACAACCATATTGTTTATGGCTAACTCTGTTTTTCCCAATGAGACTGATGATATAGATGGCTTTGACAGTGTTGTTATTGATTACAAGTACGCCTGTGATGATAGTTTCGAGGTATTATTTGGAAATGGTATATTGACCGAACATCAGGATGCCCTGCAGTCGTTAATTACGCTGCAATCACAAATCAACCCGCAGCTTCCATTATCATTAAAAGAAATTACGACGTTTGGTTACATTTATAATGAGACTGACAACTTCTTCGCTGATATGTGGGAATCAATGTACCAAAAAACAGGCGCCGACATCAAACAGCTGCATCGCTGGATCAGTAATCTTGATAATGCACCCAAGTCAGTGCGAGATAACTTTATAGAACTTGCCAAAGGCGTCGACCGTCAGCGTGTCTCATCGTCGCCAACCACGCAAAAACACGTAGAAATTTATAACTCTCTATTAAGCAAAGGCCGGAAAGTTGCTGCAGTTACCCATTCTCAGGGTAACCTCTTTGTTAATGAAGCTCACCTTGGCATATATGAAGAACTGAAAGACGGTATAGGTATAGTCTCTGTAGCCAACCCGGATGATGAAGTTGCTGATGAAAGCAGTCATCATCAATTTACCAATACAACGGGCTTTTCCACTTCAGGAGCTGTATTTAACATCAATCTGGACGAAGATCTGCTGATGCGCGCAATCCGATTCGGTGGTGCAAATTTTGATAATTATTACGATATCTTTGCCCCACTTAAAAACAATTTCGGCCACAGCTTTATCGATTCCTATATGGATACCACGGCTAACCTAATTCGAACCGCAGCTGAAGTTATTGTTGATGAAACGATCGCACGATTCGATAAAACAGAATTCGCAAAATGCAGAACCGCACTATTGACCGCTCCAAATGGGGTAAAAAGCGGCTCATTGAGAGTCCTTGATAATGGTAACGCAGTGGCTACTTTTCCCCAGCCCAGCAGCTTCTTCCCAAGCAATGGAGAATTAATGGATTGGAGAGGGGACTATAAAAACGGAGAAGCCACAAAGTCACTGTCTTTTTTCGGCCCTAAAGCACGCTTTATAGGTACAAATAATTTTGCTAATTTTATTTATCGCGATGGACGGGTTTTTTATACCTTACCGATCGGCTATTTTGTCTTGGGCGCTTCTATGACTACTATAACATCCGGTACCGATGAGGGGGATTGGGTGGTTGTGGTTGCAAGCACCGATTATAAAACTGACATTGTATTTCGCCGTAGAGTGAAAAGACAATATGGCTTGGATGTGGTCGATCTTTATACCGGACTGGTGCCTGATGCACAAAACAAGGATAATCCCTATTGGATAAAGATGGCGGAGTTCCCACATTCATCCTTATCCAGGTTGTACGCCCCCTGGTTTTTCAATGGCGATGGCACAGAAGCACAGACACTACGAAAACTGCAAGTAAAGTTGGATTTTAGTGAAAATGAATGCCCCACGGATGACAGCGACGGCATTGTTTGTGAGGGGCACGATTACGGCGCTGGATTTTATGAGGTTACTGTACTTAACCGCTACAAAATAAGTTTATCGAGTAACTTGCAAAGTGCCTCTCTAACCGATCTGGATTTCGAGACTGATGAAACAGGTGTTTTAGCGGTTGATTATCTTGATGATAAAGAGTTACTGCTTCGAAGCAGGAACACCGCTTCAGTGGATGTGCCGCTTAATCAGGCACAATGGCTAGACTTAAATGGCAGCTCGATAATGGATGACCGCATTCTTGACTGCATAGGTGAAGATGGCGCTGCCTGCAGGCGCGGCAATGGTGATACGGTGTTCTCAGCTAACTGGGAAGGATTGACGACGGGTTGGTGGATATACAGCCCTGTTTCAAATTACACGGTAAGAGAGGGAGCGATTGATTTACAGTTATACTACGCCGACCTGAGGTACAACTACTTTGAATATGCCACTATGGAGACAGCGTACAACTACAATAATGGAAACAGTTTTCTATCGTCAAACGGCACCGCTGCCTATTATTATTCCTACAACAATGAAGACCCTGTGCTAATGGGTCGTGTTGACAATGTAGCAAAGATGCCACTGGGCGGCGGATTTGCAACCTCCCGTTATGGTGAAGAATCTGACTATCACAACTGGATCAGTGGTGATATTGCGACGATACGGGGCCAGTATGAGGCTTTTATTCCACTGATTGATCCTCACCCTATAGGTGCGAATGCGGCACCCCATTTGCTCGAAGCGGGCAGGGTAATAGAACCGGATGGCAGTATCCTTGTATCCAACAAACTGCCTGATGGTTCGACGTTTAACTATTACTCAAAAGGAAGTCTGCCGTTGTTAACGGGTGCCAGCTTGGACAATGATACGGTGCTGCCTGTTGGGTTGAACTAAATTCTCACAGCGGTTCCCGTAACCACTATCCCGCCAGTTTTGGCTATATCAACTGTCAGCAGACTTGGTCTGCCCATAGCCTCGCCTTGAAAAATAGTAAGGGTGTGAGGTGCAGTAATAAGCCCCGCATCACGCAGGTAACCACCCAATGCCGCTGCCGCGGCACCTGTGGCGGGATCTTCGACAACACCACCTACCGGGAATGGATTGCGGGAATGAAAAACATCGGTTGATTCACGCCATACTAATTGCAGGGTTGTAATATCTCCGCGTAGCATGATGGCCTTTAACTGCCCATAGTCGTAGTCGAGTTTATCCAGACGATCTTTTTTGCTGACTGCTAATACCAGATGCCATGCTCCGGCGTATGCTATAATCGGGGGTATAGTTTTATTAAGGTCTGACCATGCCCAGCCCAGGCTGATAAGCGCTTCATTAACAAATTCTTTTTCAGCAGATTTTTGTTTTGGCTCAACCGATGTGAGTGATGCAGTCTTGATGCCTCCATCAGAGCAAATTTGCACCGAAATATCACCAACGCAGGTACTTAAGGTATATGATCCCTCTCCGCTCTCTTCTCCCAATAATACACCCGTGGCGATTGTGGCGTGACCACAAAAAGGCACTTCAGCTTCCGGGCTATAATACCTGACTATACGTTTGAAGCCTGTTCGAGGAGCGACAAAGGCTGTTTCTGAAAATCCTACCTCGGTTGCTATACGTTGCATCGTGTCTGCGTCAGGAAGTGTATCACCCACCCATACACCGGCAGGGTTACCGGCATCAGGATCGGTGGTGAAGGCAGAGAGACGGCTTAGTGTTCCGGATAGTGTCATTTGTATTCCGATAGTGTTGATTGAATCTGTGTACCTTACTATAAATGCTTTCTCATTCATTAATATTTCATTATCGCATAACGACTAACTTTGTTGACTTATAGATTTGTAAGATTAGCCACAGAGACGCCAGTGGCAAATGATATAATGAAACCCGACAGGTGCCCGACTGCGCCTGCGGGTATCACTTATTCATCGTTTGTCCGGTTCAAGCTATCTTTCGTGCGCTTTTCAGATCATTTGCACAGTCAACCGATTTTGTGTTTTCTAACGTTGCTCGTTGGCAATCGACAATGGACAGATCAGGCCGCTGTTGCTGCGCTACAGCGGTTGCCGCAATACCTCGGCCCTGGCGTTGTTTGTTTAACTCTTCAGCACGGCCTTGACTGTTAGCGATGGCAAAAACATCCGCACGACTTAAACCAATATCTTTTAGCGCATGTTCATCAAGTGTACGAAGTACTTGAATCTCTCTGCGGCGCTGTTGCTGTCTGACAATTTTCTGACTAATTGCCGCTATTGTACTTAGCAATCCATGGGCGACTGATCGAGCCAGACTAACAATGGGCCGCTGTTGAACTTGTCCATTCAAGTTGTTATTTTGTTCATTTTGGGTAAATTGGCTTACGTTTTTCATGTTAGTATAACTCCTGTATGAATCTGCGTTTGTTGTTGAATACAGTGTTAATATTATGTATATATTGGGATATAACAAACGATTTGTTCTAGCTTATCTATTAGAAAAACTAAACTATGCGACGACTTCCACCTCTCAATTCACTAAGGGCCTTTGAATCGGCGGCCCGCCAGTTAAGTTTTACCAGTGCAGCAAACGAACTCAATGTCACCCCGGGTGCTGTTAGTCAGCAAATAAAAATGCTGGAAAGCTATCTCGGGGTAAAGTTGTTCAAACGGCAGAATCGTATGATTCTGCTTACTGAGCAAGCCCAGGTGTGTTTGCCGTATTTAACCGAGGGTCTGGATCGATTAGCTGAAGCAATGGAGGTGATTCGTCAATTCAATGTAGACAAGCCGCTGACCATTACCGTGGCCAGCGCTTTTGCATCCAAGTGGTTTATGCCCCGCTTGCGTCACTTCCAGGATTTGCATCCTGATATTGGTGTACGTATAGATGTAAGCTCAGAGCTTGTGGATCTGGTGCATGAAGATATAGATGTTGGCATCAGATTTGGTGATGGCAATTACCCAGGTTTACAAACGGATTTTCTTTTGCCGCAAGAGGTGTTCCCTGTATGCAGCCCGAAATTGCTTGAGCAAGGGCCTCCCCTTAATTCGCCGAATGACCTTAAACACTACACCTTGATCTGTGGTGACTATTATTACATTGACAGTACTCAGCCTGATTGGGATATGTGGTTTGCAACCATAGGCGTTGATATGGTTAATACCAAACATTATCTGCGATTTTCTCAAGCTGAATTGGTTGTACAAGCAGCTGTTGAGGGGCAAGGGGTTGCATTAGCCGGCAGCGTCACTGTCAGCGATGATTTAAAAGCCGGACGATTAGTCCAACTTTTTGAGCTTAGTATTCCCCTGGCTTTCTCTTATTATCTGGTCTATGCAGAATCGAAAGGGCAGCAGCCTATGGTTCAGGCTTTTCGGCGCTGGTTGCTTAATGAAGCGAGTATCACTTCGGCTAATTGAGCAGCCTATTTTAGAATTAGAAATATTTTAATTTTGGCTTTGATTTCCACTTGATGAATTCAGTGTATTAGCGTTAGGATTGCAAACACAACTACACCCGAACTATTGGAAACATGCAGATGAATAGTAACAGAAGTCCAGATACCTTTCGCGCCCTGCACAAACCCGGTGAGCCTTTTATTCTTGCAAATGCATGGGATGCAGGTTCTGCAAAATTGCTGACAGCCTTAGGCGCAAAGGCAATTGCAACAACCTCGGCCGGTCACGCCTTCACCCTGGGGGTAAAAGATATGGGCGATATCACCCGCCAACAGTCACTGGAACATGCGCATGATATTGTGAATGCAACCTCACAACCTGTCAGTGGTGATCTTGAAAATGGTTATGGTCATGCATCTGAAGAAGTCGCAGAAACGATTCGTCTGGCTGCGAAAGCAGGTTTGGCAGGTTGCTGTATAGAAGATACACAACTGCCGTCAAAGCGACCCTATGAATTTGCTAATGCGGTCGAGCGAATAAAGGCAGCGGCTGAAGCGGCAAAAACGCTTGATTCTGATTTTGTCTTAACTGCCCGTGCTGATGGCGTGATGCTTGGGCAGTATGATACTGCCGAAGCCATTCGGCGCATACAAGCTTTCGAAAGTGTCGGTGCCGATGTGCTTTACGTGCCACTACCGCCGTCGATGGATGATCTGGCACTTATCTGCCAATCGGTGAAGGCGCCGGTTAATGCATTAGCGGCGGGTGAATTTGCAAAACAAACGGTTGCTGATTTTGCGCAAATCGGCGTAGCCCGGATTTCGCTGGGATCAGCCCTGGCAAGGATTACTCATGCCGCTATTGTTAACAGTAGCAAGGCGATGTTCGGGAAAGGCGATTTCTCGTCATTTCTTGATGGTATAGGTGGGGCGGAGGTAGAAGCGCTTTTTGCGACAAAGTAAAAATAGGTCAAGTGAGACAGGAAGTATTTAACAGAATAATTGAAAAATCAGGCATAAGCGCCTATCCGTAAAAAAGCTTGCCGGTATAAGTTTTGTGCAGGGGTTGTAAATCTATCTTCATTTCGTGGGCAAACGCTGACATCGCTGTGTGGATAATCAGCGAGTCCTAATTTGAGTTTGTAGCATGTTTCAAATTAACAATATCTGCAACAAAGGCAGCGCCATCCCCGTCTAGCAGATCATCATGTTGCACTGCAGGCGAAAAATGGATGTTTTGTACATTGGGTAAAAGCGTTTGCCAATAAGCGGGTACTTCTGCGTCCTGCGGGGAAGAAACTCCACGGTGCCAACGACCGGAAAAAACCAACTCCACTGCGCCGCTGTAAGGTTGTGGCCTGTATTCAGATAATGCCGTATAAAGCTTAATATCGGTATAGTTTCTTGCCTCAATGTCACTGAGTGGTCTATCCGACGCTATTTTGTACTCGATTTTGCGAAGGTCGTATTTTTGTTTTAAAGCTTGTCCGCCTAATCTTCTAAAAGCAAAACCATACAGGCTCTTTAACCAGGAACTTTGCTGGCGTTGTTGTAATTTTCGATGTATCGGGGCGGCCAGCTCACCGCGGGGCAAATCCATCAGGATTAGCGTGGCGGGTTCCCTGCCGCACCTGGAAAGTTGTTGCGCAGTTTCAATGGCCAATACTGCAGCCCCGCAGGCAGCCAGTAAAATACAAGGGTTTTGCAGATTTAAACGATTTATATGCGCAGCATAACGCTTTGCGGTTTGCTCGATCGGCTCGACGGGGAGTGTGTTGGGGGTCTTCGTGAGTTGCATCCGAATAGCCCACTTTGAGAGCCAATAAATAGGGTATGCTTCATTAATGTGGCGAACGATATTATACGCATCGCCATGAATGCAAATCAAAGTGTTGCGTTGTGCGTGGGGTTTTCCATGGCGCAAGGTAATGAGTTCTGCAGTAGTGGTATCGTAGGTGTTGGTACACAGTGCAGCGGCAAAATTTGCCAGAACTGGGTTATCAATCAGAACAGGTATGGCAATTGCAAAACCCAGCGCACGCTCTACGCGGGCGATCATTCGCATGGCAAGCAGGGAATGGCCGCCTACATCGAAGAAGTGGCTGTCGCGGGTAATATTTACATCTGGCAGCAATTCCTGCCAGATATTGGCAATTGTCAGCGCCAGTTGTTCCTCATACAGGGAGTGTCTGTTTGTAACGGATGCAGTCGTTGGTGTATCGCTTGTGATTTTGCAGAGCTGTGCGTAATCGGTTTTACCATTCGATAGCTTTGGTACATTCTCGATTGCAACATAGCGCTGTGGCAGGCAATAATCTGGCAGTGTTTCTGCGAGCTTACTGTGCAGTGCTGTTGCATCAATCAGCGCCCCCTGACAGGCGGCAATCAGTGATTCATTATGTTTAAATACAATAACGTGCTTGAAGCCGGTAATCTGCTGTATACGGGCCTCCACAGCACCTGCCTCAACACGTTGTCCACGCACCTTGATCTGTCTGTCTGTGCGCCCCCGGTAATGAAACAAACCCGCTTGGTCAATCATCGACATATCGCCGGTATGAAATGTTGCCTTAATAAATTTTTCTGCACTCAGGTCGTCCCGGACATGGTAGCCATCAGCGACACCTGCGCCGCCTATCACCAGCTCACCAATAAATCCACAGGGCAGTATACGGCCCGAGGTATTAATCACCGTGGCAAAGAGTCCGTCTATTGGACTTCCTATGGGTACTGAATTCTCTGTATGGGGTGTCCTCGGTACGGCATATGCCAAGGCGTCCGCCGTAACCTCAGTGCTGCCGTATAGGTTGAGCAATTGGCAATCGGGAAGTGTTTTATAAAATTTATCTGTTAGTGATTGGCTGAGTGCTTCGCCACTGACTGTACATAACCTGAGGTCGGGCAATTCCATTGCCGCTTCCTGCAGTAAATCGAGAATCGTCTGCAGTAAGGTGGGCACGACGGTAATACGACTTACCTTATGTTTTTGCAATTGCGTGATGAACTCATTTAACTGTGCGAGTGTTTGCTGGTTAATAATGACAGAAGGCACACCGGCACAAAGTGGATCAAAAATTTCGCCAAGAGAATCGACAAAACAGAGCGGCGTACGATGGCAGCAGATTGCGTTCTGCTTAAACGGATACTGTGATCGTAACCAGGCTGATCGATTGAGTACGCCCTGGTGTTTTAGAAATACACCTTTGGGGTTGCCTGTTGACCCAGAGGTATACATCAGACACATATTTTCTGAAACCAGGGAATTTGAAATAGCAAGTTTGGCACTTGTAGAAACCGTTGGCACGGAAATGGTTTTCGTTGAAAAATCTGTCTCTTTATGGGATAACACTAATGATGCGTCGCTATCTTGAATCATAAACTCCAAAATTGCTTTTGGATAGGCCGGGTCGAGTGGCATATAACAGGCGTCAACAGCCAGGGTTGCCAGCATGGCGGCAATCGCCTCCTTTGAGCGCGGTAAATGAATGCCGACGATATCAGAAGCTGTAACGTTGTGAGTCAGTAGTTTTTGGCGTATGGATTCTGCAAGTGCAGCCAGTTCCATGAAGGACACGGGTTGTTCGTCGATGAGAGCAATGGCATCAGGTTGAGTTTTTAATTGTTCAATAAATTGAACAATACAGCGTTTTTGAGCAGAAGCGTTGTTTTGTGTTTCAACTGTTTTTCCTGTGGCATCGCTGAATGTATTCAGGATATCCGCTATATTGCATTTTCCATCGGTTTCAGCAAGCACTTGCAGCATTTTGTGATAGGCGCTGAGCAGGCTTTTTGCGCTATCGGTATCCAGGAAATCTGTTTGGTAGCGCAACAACGTGCGCACTTGTGGTGATGATGCTATAGATACTAACAGGGGCACATCGGCCTGCTCGTAACCCTTGACATCGAGCAAGCCGATATCCTTCCATGGTTTGGATTTTGGATAGTTTTGTACGATCAGTACCGAGTCGAAGAGCGGTTCTCCCGGACGCCTTTTTAACAGCCTCGCCAGTTCGGCCGGTTCCGGCGGGATCTCTTCACTCAGCTGCCATTGCGTTTGCTGAAATTTTTGTAAAAATCCACCAACCTGCAAGAACTCGTCGATAGATGTTATTATCGGTTTGAGCAACATAAACATGCCCACCGCGGATTCGCCATTCTGCAACCGTGCGCGACCACTGTCTATACTACCAAACAGGCTGCTATCGCGACCGCCTAAATGAGCAGTGAGCAATGACCATGCGCATTGTGCGAAAGTTGCAAATGTTATACGTTGAGATTTACACCATGCCTGCATTAAATCTGAATCTACCTCGTTGATGCAATCCTCGGTTTGAGCAAACTGGTGTTCCTGCATGACAGGACGCGGCAATGTAGTCAGCGATAGTGCAGGGGATGCTTTATTCAAAGCGTCCTTCCAGTGCGCTGAAGCAACAGGCAAGCGAGTTGCAGAAGAGGGTTCCTGAATTGCTTCAGGTATTGCCGTATTATTACGATAAGCACGATAGAGTTCAAACAATTCATCTTGTAACAGCACGATTGACCAACCGTCCACTACGCCATGGTGGAAACTCCAGATGCAAAAAGCGCGCTGCTGCCCAAGATCTACAATACCCATACGCATCATGGGTGCGCTATCCAGTGCGATACCGAGCTTGCGATCTGCCGATAATAGTTTTTTCACAGGTGCTGTTGCCAACTGTGAAATTTTTACCTTCACGTTGCGTAAGGTGATCAGGCGGGGCTGCTCCTGCTCACGCCAGATAAAAAATGATCTCAGTGCACGGCGACGTTTAACCAGCTCATTAAGTGCCAGCTCCATTGCCTGGATGTCAAATTTTTCAAAATTGAACGTCAGCTGTTCAACATAGTGACCTTGGTCCGGTTCAGATCTGGCCTTGTAAAGCATGCTTTGCTGCAACCCGGATACCGGGCTGACATACTCTATGTCGCTCTTAGTCACCATGTTGGTCAAGATTCATTATCCTTAACATTTCGTCCAGGTCTTGCTCGCCGGTCGTGTCAGCGAGTGACTCATTAGTGTTCGTTTGTCTGGAGTCTGTAGGATTGCTTGCTGAGAGCCCTCGGGCAAGTTGCCTCACACTGGGGTGTTCCAGCAAATCGGCGGGTGAAAAATGAATATCACATGTTGCGGCCCGCGCGACAATCTGAATACTCGTGATTGAGTCACCGCCCAGTTCGAAATAGTCGTCATTAGCCTGAATATTGTCCATATCCAGCACCTCTGCCCAGATTCTCGCCAACGCCGATTCGAGTTCGCTCATTTCAACAGATTGTTTCTCATGCTCGGGTGTAACCAGTTTGTGTCGATCAATTTTTCCGTTGGCTGTACGCGGCAGGTAAGGTAATGGTATATAGTGATGCGGTAACATATATTCGGGTAAGTGCCGGGCCAGATGATCGTGCAGTGACTCTGCCTCTATTTCGCTTTGAGTAACATAGAAGGCACTCAGCTGTTGACGCCTGCCTGCCTTTGTCACGCCTTGCAATCGCAAAGCCAGTTGCTCACGCTGTGCAGGGTTGAGTTTTTCAATTCTGGAAGTAAAATCAGTCATTTTTCTAGGCTTTCACACGTGCGGCCACAACCACCATCTGATCTATCCACCAGGTATCTTTAACATCATCGGGTATGGCGAGATCGGTAACCGGCTGTAAACTGATTTGTGAGAAATGATGAAACAGAGCCCGTTGATGAGCGCGTGACAGAGAATCCATTTCATTGGTGAAATAAGTGAAAATACCGCCTGCTTTGAGGTGTTTTGCAGCCACCGGAAAAAATGACTCTGCAACGGTTGCACTGTTGCGGGTGGTTTGTGCATATTCCTCGCTGTCCATGGGATAAGTGTGGAAAAAGATGCCGTCATAAAGAGAAAAATCTGCCTCTACCTCCTCCCAACGACCCTCCAATACGCAAAGCCCTGTCACGTCATTTTCCCTGCCCCACTGTCGGCACTGCTCTGCTATTGCAGGAACACACTCAACAATAGTATGACCCTGGACTCCGCGTTGCTGAATCATGTCTGCAGAAACACCACGGCCATAGCCTATTTCAAGCACGTCCCCATTGTTTGTGGTTGCCAGATCGGCCATGCGTTCCATGATAGGAATTTGCCACAATTCCATGATATCGTCAGCGACAGGGGATTGGCTGTCCCGTTCGCTTAGAAATAATGTTTCACGGCCAGGTACAAATTGTTGAGCGAGGTGGTCAAGCGCTTCAAGATCCCAACAAAACTCAGCGATTGCACGATTGACCAACCAATTTCGCTGGGCAGCACGTGGTGGTGCAATGAAGTTTTTATCGTTTATTTCAAGTTTTAGTTCAAACTTTTCATGTCTCTTTAATCGTCGCATAAGTGTTTTAGTACTCCGTTTCTATCACTGCCAGGATGTCCAATGCTTCAGCAAGAGGCAGAGTGGCCAATGCTGCGTTTAAGTTATTGACACTGCTATCTACCGATCTGGAAAATCCAATAACGGCGGATTCGATAATATCCGGGTGAGATTGCATGATGGCTTCAACCTCAGCAGGGTCCACTCGATGGCCCCGAATTTTAATCTGGGCATCTTTGCGGCCACGAAATAAAAGCGTCCCGGCGAGGTCAACCTCCACCAGATCACCTGTAGGATAGAGATCAGATTGTTTCTCAGATTGCGCTACAACAGGACCGCCAATATGCAATTCGCCAATGACGCCTTGAGGTACAGGGCGCAGTGATTTATCCAGAACATGTAGTTCCACGCCTGCGATGGCTTTGCCTATTGGCAGATACGGCTCGGATAAGTCATCAGCTGGCGCGTGCTTGAAGCGTTGTGCGCAACACCAGACTGTAGCTTCGGTCGGGCCGTATTCATTAACAAGTGTGGTTTCAGGCAATTGCTGATTGTGTAGCCTATGAATCTCCTGGTGGCAGGCATCACCTGCCACTATTGCCAGACGAAAGTGCTGCTTAAATGATGGTGTCAACATATCAAGCATGGCCCGATAAACACTGGGTAGTGTGAGTAATGCGGAGATCTTCATTGCAGAAAGATAATCCAGCAGTCTGCCTGGATCCGTTAGGATATTATCCTTAACTAATACCAAGCATCCACCCGTGGCGGCTGTCCAGAAAATTCCGGCTACCGAGCTATCAAACGCGAATGGCGACATCATCGCGTAAATATGTGACTGCTCTCCATAAAATTGCAACCGAGCGGCCAATGAATGCGCCAGATTTCCGTGTGATATAGACACTGCTTTGGGCTCACCCGTACTACCGGATGTGAATATGACGTAGGCAATCATTGCAGCTTCAACATCAGCGCGTTGAAACTCGGGTGCTTGTGTATTGATTGAATCAAACACAAATACAGGATCGAAGCCAGGTATAGGTGCAGGGGCGATTAGCAGCCTGGCTTTTACCTGGGTAAACAAGCTATCGATTCGTGCTGTGGGTGTTGAGGTTGCCAATGGCACGTAGGCGGCACCACAGAACATGACGGCCCATATACTGATCAAGCCTTCAATAGAACAAGGCATTGTTAAAACAACCCGGTCTCCCTTTTTAACGCCGGCTTTGCTTAGTGACTGGGCCATATTTTGTACAGCAGCATTCAGTTCGGTGTATGTCAGCTCACGCTGACCATCCGATACTGCAGGAACAGATCCGCACGTTTTTACGCTATGCTCAAAACGGGCAATTACGTTAACGGGCTTTACTGCTAACGGAACTGTTTCCAATGCGGATACCTGGGGTCTGGCACCAGTGAAAAAATGTTCTGTGGATTCTGATAAATCGCTGGTAAGGGAGCGCAGTCTTTCCGCTAGCATCTCCAGTAATTGATCAGCCTTGTGCGGCGGGATCTGATCGGTATCGTGAATGATGATGAGTTGCAATTCATCACCTGGAATTGCCAACACGGCTACAGGGTAGTGGCTGTGTTCTATGTAGTTTTCATGCACAAAATTCAGTGCTGACTCGGTGTTCGCTATCCTTGGATAATTCATAAATACGACAATGCTATCGAATAAAGGCGTGCCAGCCGGGATATCTGCTGCCTGCAGGATCTGCCGGTTTGCCAGATGACCATGCGCAGCACTTTGCAGTAATTGTTTTTGTAAGGCTTGCAACCAGATGGACAGTGAATTGTCATCAGTCGAGAAAACTTGTACGGGTATTGTATTTATAAAATTGCCGACAATCGATTCGTGATGTGGCAAATCCGCTGGTCGTCCGGATACGGTACTGCCAAACAATAATGATGATGAATCATTAATAGCGAATAATACGGCGGCCCAGGCACCATGCAGCATTGTGCTTAAAGTCAGGCGCTTTGCACGAGCGGCTTGCGCAAGCTGTGCAGATTCATCTAAGCTTAAATACTGTTCAATTCTGCGTGAATGCTTTGAACCCCGGTTGGATGAACGCATCGATTCGAGTCCGGGATTGGCTTCTGAATGACTAAGAAGATTGCGCCAATAATCTGCGCTGATAGCATTGTCCTGCCGTTGTAGCCATGTCATGTATGCAGAGAATTCAGGCGTGCCTGTAGGGCGCCATTCACCTTTACTCACCAATGCGGTATAAGCTTCCTGCAGTTGTTGCAGTACTATATGAGCCGACCAGCCGTCCACAACCAGATGATGACGGGTCCAGACCATCAGGTGGCGGTTATCACTCAGTCTGAATAATGAGATTCGGCAAGGTGGTTGTGAGCTGACATCAAATTCCTCTTTGATATCTGCGTTTAACAATGTTTGAAGCTTGTCGGGCGAATCACGCAGATCAATTTCACGCCAGTCTATATCCCGTTGCTTATAAACCAATTGAACGGAGCGGGATAATGCTTCCCACATAAATACGCAGCGTAAGGCCATATGACGGTTGCTGATTAACTGCCAGGCCCTACGCAATATGATGCTGTCAACCGCCTCCAGTTTGATAGTGTGCTGGCCGATGTATACGCCGCTGTCGGGGGTGTGTAGTGTATGGTAAAGCATTCCTTCCTGGGTGGGCGAGAGTGGAAAGACTGCTTCTACATTGTCGGATAATCCGTTCATGATGATTCTGGTTTCTTTTTATTATCAGAAACACGCGCAAGCAACTCGGAGAGTTCAGTTTCTGCCAACCCTGTATTTGGCATTTTCTGTTCTTTTTCTGCGGACAGGTTACTGCTGTCTGAATCAACAGCCGTGGATTTCGCGATAGCGGCCAGGGCTGAAATGGTGGGATAACTAAACAGGTCAGTTGCCGCTATACGGATGCCTGCATTGGCACAGGCTACATTGATTTGTACGGCTGCGATGGAATCACCGCCCAGATCAAAGAAGTTATCAATAATCCCGATCCGCTCAATACCAAAAGTTGATTGCCAGATTGAGACCAAGGTGGTTTCCAGCTTATTACCTGCGCCTTGGTAACGACCTGCTTGATGTGTGGGTGCTGGTAAGGCACGCTGGTTAATTTTGCCGGAAACCGTGAGCGGCATTTTGTCAAGTGTAACAAACACGCCTGGAATCGAATAACCGGGAAGCACTGCGGCCAGTCTTTCACGTATTATGCTGGCGAAATCCTCTACTGACCGGGAGGGTGTGCAATAGGCGACGAGTTGTTGCTCGGTATCGATATCCGGATCAAGCGGCGTGTAGTTGAGTGCCTGCAGAATTTCTTCAACACGAGAGAAGTCAATATCGTCATTGAGTTCAGTAATGGCCTGGGCTTTTGTTTTATGTCCCAATCGTACGTCCCAGGCATAGGGTATGGCATAATTGTGGTGACGCCTTTCGCGTTTGTGTACGGCAATGCCGACATCGTTGATCAGGCAGTTGGTGGAGCGGCCTGTGTCGGGGGGGCGCTGCCAGCCGCCAAAATCGCGCAAGAAAGATAGCATTTCTGTCAGCGATACATCGCAGTAGCGATAAAAATCAAAAAAAGCGATTTTTTCGAAAGTTTCGTAGGCCATGGTTGCGCTAACATCCAGGGCTTCGGAAACAGCATCGGGCATTTTGTGGTAAGCACGCCGTGCTTGCAATACGCGCTGATCGATAATTTTCTCATCAAATACATCAGCACCCACCATGTCCATCAGACGTGTTTCGAACAACTGGCCCCTGGATAGGCCGGTTATAATGCTAGGTATGTTGTGTGCAAGTGCATAGTTGATCGCCAGCGTGTAAATCGTCTTGAAACATCCGTCACAAACATTGCTGTGTCGTTTCAGACTATCGGCAAATATACTATTCATGGATTCAGGACATTCCCGCACCCAGGTTAGCTGAAGCCGTTGTGTCATACGCTCAATATTACTCAGTGCATGTTCAGAAAGGTACCCATTATCTAACGTAAAAACAAGCGGTTTGAAGCCCATTTCAACTATTTTGCATAGCGTATAGCTTGAGTCTTTTCCGCCACTGACAAGGACCATGCAAGCTGTGGCAGAGGGCGATTGAATACGTTTCTGCAATTGCTTTTTCAAAACCGGCAGATCTTTGAAGTAGGATTCAAAATTTGATCGTTTTAACTCAAACTCCCGACATATATTGCAGATGCCGTTGGCATCCATGTCTGTACGGGGAACGGTTGATGAGATTCCGCACTGACAACACAATATCTCTGTTTTTTGTGCATCATCTTTCGTCACCAATACACACACTTCATCAACTAATCCGCTATCGCGTATTGCCTGTTCTATTTCTTCTGTCTCAATGCGTGCACCTCGAAACTTCACCTGCGCACCTGTACGTCCGAGGTATAACAGATCACCACTGGGTAGGCGCCGTGCGCAATCATTTGTAGGGTAAAGCGCGCCAGCAATTGCGGTGCCGTGCAGATATCCTCTGGCCAAGGTGCCTCCACCTAGAAAAAGCTTGCCATCGAAATCAGTTGGGACTTCCTGCGCACAATTATCAAGCAGAAAAACCTGCGAGTTTGTGATGGGTCTGCCAATCGGTACTGAAGTTGTAATATCACAGGTGGAATCAAATTTGTGGATCATGCAACCGATTGTTGCCTCGGTGGGTCCATATTCGTTGTAAATCTGTAGATCCAAACCCAATTGTTCTTGTGCTTCGACGGCAAGTGTCCGAGGCAGGTCCTCTCCACCCAAAATGAGGGCCTGCAAATTGGTTTGTCGGTTTATCGCCAATCGTTGCGTTTTCGGAGCACGCAATACCAACCTCAGATGAGAAGGTGTCAATTTCACCACGTCCACTTTATCGTCGTGGAAAACATCCAATACGGTAACTTGAGAAGCTTCTCGATTTTGCTTGTAAATTAATACCTGACCGCCTGATATCAGTGGCAGAAATAAAGAAGTCAAAGTAAGATCAAATGCCAGCGATGAATACAGCGCCATTGTGACTGCTTGGTTTTGCTTATAGGTTTTACTCGCCCAGCAAAGGTAGTTGCATAAAGATTTGTGTGTTATCTCAACGCCTTTGGGTAACCCGGTTGTGCCCGATGTGAATATAATGTAGACGATTGGATTTGAGACTGGATCGGGTGTTTTTGCATTTTGCTTCTTATCAAGGCTAACGACAATTTTATTTCGACAGCGAAGCTCACGACCTGCATGCGCTTCTGTGGTCAGCAATGTGGGGTTGTCGAGCTGATCGAGAATCGTGTTTATGCGTTTATCCGGGTGTTCAATCTCTAAGGGTATGAAAGTTACGCCGGCTTTTAATGCGGCTAATATTGCAACGATGACATGAAGACTACGGCCCATAAGAATGGGTGCAAAAGAAGCGTGTTCCAATTTGAGAGACAACACATTTGCCTGCTGATCGAGTTCATTGTAACTCAACGCCTGCTGCCCATCGTTAATCGCCACTGCCTGCGGGTTGCGCTGTAGTTGGCTATAAAATAATTCAAGTACGCTTGGTGCCGGAATTGGCGTAGCATTCGGGTTAAAAGTCTTTGCAGCGCTTATTTCATCTTCGCTTAACAATGCATGTTGTGAGAAGGGCAAATCGACGTTTGTGAGGCAGCGCTTTAAAAGGCGCTGAAAAATCAGCGGCAGGCGGACACGTTGATCGGCACTGAAATACTTTGTGGTCAGGTCGAAGTGCAATGTCAGGTGACCATTTTTATTAAAATCATGCACTTGTACCCGCAGCGCATGTGCTGCATCACCAGCGTCCGGGTGTAGCCAGGTGGTGGTGCAGGGCAGATCAGCGAAATCCCCATAGGTTGTGGTAACAAAATTAAGCAACCAGGAGAAACTGTTGTTGATACGTGCCGAAGAAATTCCCGGCAAGCTGTGTTTCATAGAGGCCATTGTATCCGCTTGTACCGCACGTACCACATCAGCGAAGCTATTGTGCTCAGTGACATCAACCTTGATAAAGCCGATGACCAGGGTGGGGCCAAGGATATCGCCATGCTGTCGATTATGAAAAGGTGTGCCAATTGTTGAGTCTGATGTTGAGAAAAGTCGGTAGCGCAGTATCAATAAGGTGGCAGCAATCAGGGAGAAGCGGGTCAGATCCTGACTGATGGTTCGCACTTGGGGCAGGGATATTGCTTTTTCCAGCAGCGTATTGGTTTGTGTGTCCAACGCCAATGTATGGCGTTTGGTTTGGGTGTGCAAATCCAACAGGTTGTTCTCAGCATCCGCCGTCGTGCATTTTTGTTGCCAATATTGCGAAGCGGATTGAAATTCAGCCGAGTCAAGGGATTCGATTTCTGTCTGGCGGTAATGCGAAAATGTTCGTTCAGGTGTTTGAATTTGACCACTATAGTTGCGTTCAAGCTGTCGAAACAGGTTTACGTGAGCAGCACCGTCAGTCGTGATATGGTGCTGATTCAGATACCAGACGTGATGTTCAGGGTTAATTCGATACAGGCAGCTATCAAATGTTTGCTGGCTTAGATCAAGCGCAATCTTTGCCCGGTCAAGCAACTGTGATCCTGGATCGCCATCGAGTAATTCCATCTCGAATTCGATAGTATCTGCAACCATCAGATCACCGCTTTGGGTGAGCCTCAAACGTAAACATTCATGATCTGCGATAATTTTGCTAAAGGCAATTTTGAAACGATCAGTGTCCAGCTTGCCATGAAAATCGAAGCGAAAGGCCATATTGTAGAGGGGGGAGGCCGGCATTAACTGTTGCCCGATTAACATTAACCGTTGCAGTTTTGTTGGTGAAAACGGCTCCACCCTGGTCATTGGGTTTTTAATCGCTGTGCCATATAGGTGAATATGGCATCCAGTGATTCAAAATTTTCGATAGTGATATCAAGTGGAGGGACCTCCAGATTCAAAGATTGTTCTATTGTTGTGGCGACACGAATAACGGCCAGTGAATCTAAAAGGCCACTGATTAGTAGTTCGGTATCGTCACCAAGGGTCGCATCATCCGCGTTGCTACTTTCTAAAACCAGTTGTCTGATTTTCTGCTTAGCGATATCAAGCATTTTAAAACCTTTTGGGTAAAACCGTGTTAATACTGCAACAAAAAAAGCGGATCTGTATTTGTTATAGGAATTATGGATTGTATTTATCTTTGAAATTCACCTGTCATTTGCATCCAGATTAGATTGCTCGTTAATTAGTGCCTGGCGGTCAATTTTTCCGGAACTCATCAAGGGAAACCCGATACGTATATTAATCTGCCCGGGTACCGCATAATGCGGGAGTTTTTTAGTCACTGCCTGCTTAACGTCATTATCAGATAAAACTACACCAGATAACAGTGAAACGTCAGCTGCGATCTCATTAATTCCACCCCCTTTGTTGACAACGAAGGTGGCGGCTTGTTTCACGCCGGTAACGCTTGTTAGCGCTTTTTCGACCTCTTCCAACTCGACTCTGAACCCCCTTATCTTAACTTGTCGATCCAATCTGCCGATAAAATGGTACAGGCCGTCTTCGCCTATTTGTACTATATCGCCCGTACGATAGAAACGTTTACCCGGTTTGTCCGATATAATTGAATATTGGGTCAGATCCGGCGCCTGCCAATAGGACTGCATCATTGTATCTGCCGCTATCCAAAGCTCACCGCGAAGGGCGGTATTGCCCTGCTCATCGACAATTTTACACTCAACATCACGGCATGGGGTGCCTATCGGTATATCGGTACCTTGCCACGGCTGGTTCATAGGCAGATCAAACGTGTGGCATGCATTGACTTCTGCGGGACCATAAACATTGCTGAAACGTGCATTTGGCAGTGCCGCCATCAATAGGTTTAATTGTTTTACAGGAAATGCCTCACCGCCATAAATTACCCAACGCAAAGCGCTAAGGTTGCGCTTCTCCAATGCACCAAAATCCAGCGATTGTATCAGTGAAAAAGGTGTTGAGTACCATACCGTTATCGATTCAGTTTCAGCCAGTGCGGTGAGGGAGGCGGCCATTTTTTGATGTGCTTCTGAGAACAATACCGTACAAGCGCCGACCAGGTTGGCGACAAACAAATCAAACGTAGACATATCGAAATGCAATGGGGACAAACCTGTAATAATATCATTGGCAGTTAAATCGTAGCGCTGTGCCATCATCGTCGCAAAGGCGCAAGCACTTGCGTGCGTATGAACAATACCTTTGGGCTTGCCTGTGGAACCGGAGGTGAAGATGATATAGGCAAGATCGTCTGCAACAACCTGGGGAAGTATTGGGGCTTTCGCCTGCAGTGCCTCAGACCACTCAATACCGTTGTCAGTAACAATCCGTTGAGCATTTGTGTCTTTGAGGCGAGTCAGCAATGAAGATTGGCTAATAACAATTTCGCTACCACATTGCTCAATAATTTCTTTTACACGATCATCTGGTGCGCTAGGATCAATCGGCACATAGGCTGCTCCGGAAAAAACAATCCCATAAACAGCGACCATCATGTCGATGCCTTTATTCAATAAAATGGTAACCCGATCACCTGTTTTTACTCCGCGTTCACGTAGGTGTCCAGCGAGCGAGCACGCCTGATCTCGCAGTGCCTGATAAGAAATTTCCTGCTTCGCAAATTTATAGGCACAGTGCTGTGGAAATTGCCTGGCACTGTGCTCAAGAAGTTGTGGTAGCGTCTTTGGCATAAAAGCTCACACACCTAATAAACGCGTAATAATGCCGCGTTGAATATCGTTAGTACCACCAATAAGCAAACCTGCGACTGAATCAAGCAAATCATTACTCGCCAATGCCTTGCCTGTGTATCCCTGTGCTGCATGAATTCTTACTGCGTCCAGACTGTTTTCAAGGTAACACTCTGATAGATGAAGTTTAATGAGTGCGCTTTCAAGGCGGGTTGATTTGCCTTCAGATTTTAGTTGAGCGACATTACGTAACATTAAACGCGATGTCTCAAGACGTACTCTCATATCGGCAATTCGATTGGCCACTGACTGGAATTGAGTGATGGGTTTGCCGAATTGCTGGCGTTCTTTTGCAAATTCCAGCGTAATATTCAATTGTCGCTGCATGGCGCCGACCTGGCTTGCGAGAATAAAACTGCGTTCCCAGATTTGTGACTCCTCAAATACCGCAGCTCCGCTACCAGGTTTTCCAATGACATTGGCAAGGGGGACAAAGCAGTCAGAAAATTCAAGTCTTCCCATCGGAATCGTTTTAAGCCCGACTTTGCTGACGTCTTCTCTGCTTACCCCTTCGGTATTGAGATCAACCAAGAATGCGGTTATTCCCCATTGTTTATGTGCCGGGCTGGTGCTTGCAAAAACAATGGCAAAATCAGCGATGGGGCCTAAAGAAATAAACGTTTTTGAGCCGTTTAGGATATAACCCTCTGCCACTGGTCTGGCCCGGGTTTGCAAAGCGTAGGCATCGGAGCCTGCGTTATCTTCCGTTAAGGCATAGGCACACAAGCGCTCACCCTGGCAAAGCGGCTTAAGGTAGTTTTCTTTTTGTGCAGGGTTACAAGCATTGGCAAGGGTGCTTGCATGTGAGAAAAGTGAGATATTCACCGCAAACGAGAAGCCGTAGTCAATACAGTACTCGCCTAAAGTTTCCATGGCGCAGACTGCGGCTGTGATGCTTGAGCCACAACCGCCATAGTCAACGTCAATATGCGTGCCTAGCAAGCCAACAGCGCCGCATTGGCGCCAGCACCCGGAGAATACATCTTGGTTATTGAGCAATATTGGGTTAACCGTATCGCAGACAAAGTTTTTCACTGCCTCCCGCACACCATCCAAATCCATATTGGCGGCTATAGTCATTGCTGAATTTCCTCAGGTAAAATTACTAGTTCAACCGCAGGCTTAGCTGAGGCAATTACAATTTATGCTGGCAACCTGTAGCCTGAAAATGTTTTTGCTTAATTGTAGCGCTTACCAGCCCGGGTGCCAATCAGCAAAAAGGTTGTGTTGAGTCGGATTCTTCTTAGTAGGCCCAGTAGTATCAGGTATCTTGTACGACACATTACAACATCGAGCAGCTCGCAAAGATTGTATTTGCCGGATAAATGCAGCTCGTCACGCATCCAAATCGGGAATGATCAAGCTCTCCATAACCCGAATTTCATCTTTCAGCAGTAATCTTCGCTTTTTTAATCGCCGGATTTGTAGCTGATCAAAGGTTCCCTGCTGTGTCATGATGTCGATGACTTGGTCAAGATCCCGGTGTTCCAGGCGAAGTTGTCCCAGTTTTATTTCAAATTCAGCAATGTCTTCTTTAGTCAGTCTTATTGACATAATTTCTGAAGATTCCCATTTAACAAAGTGAAAACAGCTTGCCTCAATGCTCGATCTGATCAGGAAAAAGTAATTTCCAGCCGGTAAATCCGCCATCCAGACTATAGACTTGGTCAAACCCTTGTTGAGCAATAAATGAAGCGCCGGATTGGCTAATATTGCCATGATAGCAGTAGACGATCACGGGTGTTTTAAAGTCAGTATCGCTGACGAACTGTTGCACATTGTTATTGTCAAGTTTTCTGGCTTGAGGAATATGGCCCGTTGAAAAACTGCGCTCATCTCTTACGTCCACCACAATGGCATTAGATTCGTCGATAAGTGTTTTTGCTTCGGTTGCTGAAATGCGGCTAAATGTTGACATGAATGCTATTTTCTCTGATTTTATGCTGATGTGATAATATGACTGAATTCCATGCACTTGTATTTTTCAATAGCGAGTATTAATTAATTGTTTTAAAAACCATATAAGGCTATTTTCGGAACCTGGCCTTTGAGGGAATCGTGACCATGCTTTCTAATCCTGACCCTATTACGCAATCACCATTTTAATGTGCGCGCATAATAGTTGAATTATAAGTAATTGTCGCTACATTTGTCTGGACCGCAGACGCAGCCATTATTTCCCAACTGATTCCCCAAATGTTGACATCATACCCACTATGCAAAAATCCTATAGTGAAATATTCCAGTCTTTTCCAAGGCTTAGTAAAACGGTGCTCAATTCTGCCACCTTCCGAAACAAGTACAGTGATTTTAAAGTAATTGAGGATCTGGGTTTTGAACCCGATGGACAAGGTGAGCACCTGTTTCTCCAAATCCGAAAATCCGGACGTAATACCGCTGAAGTTGCAGAGCGTCTGGCGCGCCAGGCCGGCATAAAAGCCTTGGATGTAGGTTATAGTGGAATGAAGGACAAACATGCGGTGACCCGGCAATGGTTCAGTCTGCATTTACCGGGTAAAGGTGATCTTCAAATTTCGGACGAAGAGGGCATGGAAATTCTGCACCATAGCCGCCACAACAAAAAATTACGTCGTGGCACACATAAGGGCAACACGTTTGAGATTACCTTGCGCGACTGCACAGGTGAACAGGCAGAATGGCAGATCAGGCTCGAAAAAATTAATGCCTATGGATTTCCAAATTATTTTGCCGAGCAGCGGTTTGGTCGTGGATTTTCTAACCTGAATCGTGCGGAAAAACTGTTTGGCGAGCCAAAATTCAGAGCAAAAAGGCAGCAGCGATCACTCTATCTATCGGCGGCGCGGTCATGGTTATTTAACCAGGTTTGCGCTGCCCGGCTCACGGCAGGTAATTGGGATGGCGCGGTTAATGGTGAGCTGTATATACTCGAGGGTAGTCGTAGTTTCTTCTCAGCTGACGATAGTGAAACAGAAAAGCTCCGCTATGAAGCAAAGGACATACACCCTAGCGGACCGCTCTGGGGGCGGCATAAAACCCAACAAGATCCATTGTACCACTATGAGCTGTCGCTATTGCATAACGATGAGATATTTCGGCTTGGGCTGGAGCAGGCAGGCTTAAAATTGGAACGCAGGGCATTGCGGGCGCTGGCACATAATCTACAATGGCAATGGTTGGATGACAGTAGTTTGAAACTGACATTTTTTTTAAACAAAGGCTGTTTTGCCACATCCCTGTTGCGTGAACTAACTGAATTGAAAGCAGGAGAATTTTCATGACCTGGTGGGGGAAATTGCTAGGTGGTTATTTAGGCTTTGTCCTGGGTGGCCCCTTAGGCGCGTTAATCGGTGCGGCCGTTGGACACAATTTTGATAAGGGTTTGCATCAATTGGGTATGGACCCGGAGCCGGGCAGAACCCGGGTGGACAATGAACGTGTACAGTTGGCGTTTTTTACTGCCACCTTTTCGGTCATGGGTCATATTGCCAAAGCCGATGGCAAGGTTTCAGAAGATGAAATAAAACACGCTGAAGCCGTGATGTCACAGATGCAGTTGGACAAGGAGATGCGGCGTACTGCGATTAATCTCTTTAATGAAGGTAAAAAATCACAGTTTGATTTAGAAGCCGTCATTGCTCAGTTCAAACAAGAGGCCGGGCGGCGTACAAATTTGTTTCGTATGTTCCTTGAAATTCAAATTCAAGCCGCCTATGCGGATGGTTCAATGGATTTAAGCGAAAAAGCTGTGCTGTTAAAGGTAAGTGCGTTGCTTGGATTCCCAGAGTTCGTTTTCCGACAACTGGAAACGTTAGTCAAGGCGACTTTAGGGCAGGGCGCCTATTATCAAACAGGTGGACGACAATCTTCAGGCAGGCAACGTAGCCAACAGACATTTACCCTGGATGATGCTTATGATATTTTGGGTGTTAATGCCAGCAGTAGCAAGGCGGAGGTAAAACGTGCGTATCGACGGTTAATCAGCCAACACCATCCAGATAAATTAGTCGCAAAAGGACTGCCTGAAGAAATGATAAAACTCGCCAATGAGCAAACGGCTCAAATTAGCAAAGCTTACGATTTAATCAAAAGTGTGAAGCGGTGGAAATGAGGTCTTGAGCTTAACCGAGAGTGTTTGCGTATCAGCCAAAGAAAAATTACAATAAAATACAAGCTTGGGTCTTGCTCGTTAGTGCGATTAATACTGCAACCGCCTGCTCCTCTGATTCCGGTCTCAATGAGAGGGGGTACATTGTTTGCCTGCGCCTGATTACCCGCTCCGGTGGCGGGTTCGTAACCTTGCACGTAACCGTCAATAGCGGCTGCGACAGCCCGATGTGCATCAATTAATCCAACTCCACAGGTTAAAGTGTCGCAATTTAGCAATCCGTTTTGCGGAAAAGCCCGGGTACTTTGCAGTAAAAGCTGTTCGATTTGCCCGGGGGAAAGCGCCGGGTTCGCACCCCGCATTAAGGCGGCGACCCCACTGGCATGAGCCGCAGCTGCACTGGTGCCGGCTACGTACTTATAGTGACTGGCCTGTTCAATGGATTCTTTCAAACCGTGGTTTGTCGCGGCTAACAAGGCAATGCCGTCACTGTTTGCATCCTCTCCACCGGGTGCCGCGATGTCCACAGCTGTGCCATAGTTACTGTAATAAGCCCGTGTCCCATCCTGCCTGACAGCCGCTACTGAGATCACATGTTCACAAACGGCAGGCGATACGGCGGTGAATTGAAGATTATTGGCGTCATTACCCACTGCTGCAATCAGTACAGAGCCTGCCATCCAGGCATCGTTAATTGCTTCCTGCTCACTGATACCACATGGGTTATTGGTGCCCAGGCTGAGGTTTATTACACTGGCAGGATAAGGGTTGGGTGGTAATGATGGGTCTGACACGCCTGCCGCCCAGCGGATGGCGTCAATCATATCGGCGCGCGAGCCACCGCATTTTCCACTGACACGGATGGGTAGAATTTTCGCGTTCCAGTCAATGCCTGCAATTCCGTGTGTATGCTGGCTATTCGCCGCGATGATACTGGCGATGGCTGTACCATGAAAGGTACTATCCTGGATATTACATTCCACACCTACAGACATCATAGCCTGGGAATCATCTATATCGACCCAGTCTCCCGGGTCACTAGGGTCACTATCCCGGCCATCACCATCGTTGGTACGGAAATGCGTTAAATAGGATGGAAATTGCTCAAGCAGTGCATTGTTGCCTAGCTCAAATTCACTGATAAAGTCATATCCCGGCAAAAGACGGCCTTGCAAATCAATGTGAAAGGGCAGGATGCCGGTATCGATTACGGCAACCACCGTGTTCGCTGATCCGGTTGTCAAGTCCCAGGCCGCAGGCAGATTCATGCCGGAAGGGATTGATTGTGATTCGTGCAGTGGCCATTGATCCGGGTAGTAGTAGTCTGCGGGGTTGGTTAGTGGGAATACAATAGGGTTGGTCTCAACACGTTTTATCGATGGATTCTGACGTAACAATTCAATAATGCTTTCAGTAGAATTTTTGGACTCAGCAAAGGGTAAAGAAATAACATGCGCATTACCTGACATCGCTCTTTTATAGCTTAGCTTGTGTTGCACATGTTCCGACAAGGTTTTCATTATCAACGAGCGTGTTGCTTGACCTTTATTTATCTTGTCCTGAACCTGATCACTGAACTTGATGATGAGACTTTGGCTGGAATATCGATTTGCAGCCACACCATGGTGACTTGCAGCCAATAGTAAAATGAACAGAAAAATCCTGAAATACGATTTTGCATTCTCCACAGATAAACCTGTTTTTATCTTTTGATAGGCGGGTATAGGCACAGATTATCCTTGGAATGATTACAACATCCTTGTCTGAAGCAAGAACTATGTCAGTGCCAGATACGGTTATTGAAGCCTTGCCTGATTGAATGCTTTAACTAAAATAATTATAATTATATCAGTATGTTAGATATCAGTTGTTTCTGAATGATTAGAAAATGGTAAGAGTGCTAAAGTTATTACCCCAATCCGCAGTGGAGTCACGGATTCAGGTAATATATAGCGTTTGGCGACGTGGTTACCTAAACCTCATTTAATCGGGGCATCAACATCACCAGATTACAAGGCATGGTGCGGTTATCAATTTGTGAAACGATGATTTTTTCCCATGCGGTTCTGCAGGCGCCAGAAGAGCCTGGTAAAACAAAGATATAGGTCGCATTGGCGACCCCACACAGGGCACGTGATTGTAAGGTTGAGGTTCCAATCTCCTGGTAAGACAACATTCGAAAGGTTTCGCCAAAACCTTCAATCTCTTTATCAAGTAAAGGTTTAATCGCCTCGGGTGTGCCGTCTCTACCCGTGATGCCCGTGCCACCAGTGGTTATAATTGCATTGACTTTGGGATCACAGATCCAGCGTGATATGACTTCGCGAATCTCGTATTTATCATCTTTTACTATGGCTTTTTCGTAACAGCGGTGGTTGGCTTCTATCAACGCATCCTTAAGTACGTTGCCAGAGACATCATCTGCCTCAGTGCGTGAGTCTGAAACGGTTAATACGGCGATATTGAGTGGGAGAAAGGGTCGATCTGTTGTCACAGCATATACCTCGGGTATCGATTGTTATTGGCATAGTTTAACAGGCTTGATGTCGTGTAGAATAGCCAAGTCGTGTTCAGGCAGCCACTTTCGTCGGGTAGCTCTCTGATGAAAAGTACGGGATATTTGAATGGCGGTAAGATTACAAAAATTTCTGGCCAATGCAGGGCTGGGATCACGTAGAGAAATTGAAGGTTGGATCAGTGCGCAGCAAATTCGCCAGAATGGTCAGCTGGCGATACTCGGACAACAGGTGAGTGAGGGTGATGATTTAACTATCAAGGGTCGCTTTTATAAAGTAGTCTCAAGAGGCTACATTAACCGTAAGGTTTTGATATATCACAAACCTGAGGGTGAGATCTGTACACGCTCTGACCCGGACGGACGGCGTACTGTATTCGATAAACTGCCAAGGCTGGTTAATGATCGCTGGATAGCGGTGGGGCGATTGGATATAAATTCGTTGGGGTTATTATTGTTTACCAACGACGGTGAACTTGCCAATGCATTAATGCACCCCTCAAATGAGGTGGAGCGTCGGTATGCCGTGCGGGTAATGGGCCGCGTAAATGATGAAACCCTGGCGCGTCTGAAAGAGGGGGTCTTACTTGACGATGGCATGGCCAGTTTTGATGAAATTAAACATACAGGCGGTGAGGGTAGCAATCAGTGGTATGAGGTATTACTCAAGGAAGGGCGTAATCGTGAAGTCCGCCGTCTCTGGCAGTCACAGGAACTGATGGTCAGCCGTTTGATACGCATACAATATGGCCCGGTAATACTGCCCAAGTGGCTGGGGCGAGGGCGGTTTGCTGATCTGGACAAACCTCAGATTCATGCTTTATTGCACAAAGTGGGTTTGGATAAAGCGGTGTCAAAAGATGCTATGTTGAAGTTGGTGCCCGTGCACCCAAGACATAAACGACGTGGGAAAAAGCGCTAATTTGAACAGGTAGTGGCAGATTTTGCTATGTGCATATTCATAGCTGGCCATACAAACCTCCATTTCAGTACAGAACCCTGGTCGTTTAAAGCGGTCAGACAAAGAATAACTGTGATATTTAACGTGGATATTATGAAAAATCTAATGCTTGTTTTCCTTTGTTCACTGGTTTTACAGCCCTGTGTCTGGGCGCAGCAAACATCTGAAGGATTAGATGAAAATATGGAGAATCCAGGTTACTTAAAAGAACCCGGGTGGTTTAAGGAATCGTTTTTGGATATTCGTGAAGACATCGCCGAAGCAAACGATGACGGTAAACGTTTGATGTTGTATTTTCACCAGGATGGCTGCCCTTATTGTAAAAAATTGATCCAGGATAATTTTGGCCAAAAAGAAATCACTGAACTGACGCAAAATCATTTTGATACGATCTCTATCAATATGTGGGGTGATCGGGAAGTTACCGATTTTAACGGTGATATGACCACAGAGAAATCATTTGCCCGGCAAATGAAAATTCAGTTCACACCGACAATCCTGTTGCTTACAGAAGATGCGAGTACCGCCTTACGAATCAATGGATATTATGCGCCACATAAGTTCAAGGCAGCGCTTAACTATGTCAGTGAGGGCTTGGAGAAATCAGTCAAATTCCGTGATTATTTTGCCAAGTTACAAACACCCATCGCCACAGGTAAACTACATAATGATCCGACATTCACTCAGGCACCGTTCGATTTTGCTGACTTGGCCAAAAATGGAGGTAAGCCATTGTTGGTCATGTTCGAACAAAAACAGTGCCTTGCCTGTGATGAACTGCATGATGATATTCTAAAGCGCGATGAATCAAAAACATTGCTGGAGAAGTTTAATGTTGCCGTATTGGACATGTGGTCCTCTGACTCTGTGCGTGCAACTGATGGCAGGCAGATTCCGATCAGACAATGGGCCGCTGAACTCGATATTCTATATTCCCCTGGAATGGTTTTCTTCGATGATGCGGGCAGTGAAGTCTTTCGAACTGAAGGATATCTCAAAGCTTTTCATACACAATCAGCGATGGATTATATCGCCACAAATGCGTATCGGGAGCAACCTGAATTCCAGCGGTTTATTGAAGCCAGGGCTGACGAGCTACGTGGCAGAGGCATCGAAGTCGATATTATGAAATAAGCCCAGCCTCACGCCATACTTGTGTTAGAATTCGGCGCCGTATTTGACGCAATTATTTCACCAACTTAGGCCAATCATGTCGAATGAAATGCTATTTAGGGTAAATTTTTTTAATCAGGACAAAATTTACCAGGTTTTTGTCAAAGATGTTTATCAAGGCGAGATGTATGGCTTCGTCGTTCTGGAAGGTTTTGTCTTTGATACTCACACCACCGTCGTTGTTGATCCATCAGAAGAAAAACTGAAATCCGAGTTTGAAGGCGTCCAATCAACACTGGTTCCCATCCATTCAATCATACGTATTGATAGCGTGGAAAAACGGGGTAAAGCGCGTGTATCAGACATCGGTGGTAAGGTTGCACAGTTCCCATCACCCATTTATACACCCCGTAGCCCAGACTGACAGCCTGTCTAAGAAACCCGCTGAAGGTGTCTTGCAGCGTTAAAGCCACGCTCAAAATACTCATTTACTACGGTAAACTGCGGTTATTAACCTGATTTTATCTTGCTTGGCACTCATAGAGGCTTTTTCAACAAGTTGTCAGGTGAAGTTTGATCCAACAGTAGACATTTATCGTTCGTTTGGTTACATTGCGTCTCCTTTGCCGGGCAAGGGGAAACTCAGCGTAATAATTATCGAAGCTATAGTTGTGTTGCTGCAATAAGCCAACAGGCGGGATGTCCTGGAGGTGATAAGACGGCGATTAACTTTTAATCCAGACGGACCGAGGTTAATCGTGAGTATAAGGAGTCACATCAATGTGGAGGAGTGTCCGAGTGGCCGAAGGAGCACGCCTGGAAAGTGTGTATACGTTTGCACGTATCGAGGGTTCGAATCCCTCCTCCTCCGCCAAATTTAATTCCAATACCATCCAAAGTAATCCATAAACACTTGATATAGCTTACATTACTGAGCTTGTTTTGTCCAGAGCTGTCCGGTAATATCCACTAAAAACCAATATAGTTTGTTGGGCTAAATGTTGGGTAACAATAAAAATTAGATTGATGGGCGGTACAGATGAAGCAAAAAGGCAGGCATGCACATAATGAATTAACAGCCATTCGGGTTAACAAGCTCAACGAACCCGGTTTTTATGCTGATGGAAATGGTTTGTATCTGAAGGTGAACAAGGCGGGTAGCAAGCAATGGATTCAGCGAATCATGATCAATGGCAAGCGCACGGATCTTGGCCTGGGCGGTGTAAGCCTGGTATCACTTAAAGAAGCCAGAGAAACCGCTTATCTCAACCGCAAGGAGGCCAGAGCTGGTGGTGATCCACTGGCTGATAATCGCAAAGAAAAAGATATTCTCAGCTTTGAGCAGGCAGCTCGTGAAGTCCACGCGCTGAATTTACCTATCTGGAAAAATCCTAAACATGCCAAGCAATGGATTAGCACATTAGAGCACTATGCCTTTCCCATCATTGGTAAAAAGAAACTGGACACAATCACCAGTGCGGATGTGTTATCGGTATTGAATCCAATCTGGACTGCCAAGCCTGAGACTGCAAGCCGGGTGCGTCAGCGAATGGGTACAGTTATAAAGTGGGCTATTGCCCAACAATGGCGAACAGATAACCCGGTGGATTCAATTACTCAGGCACTACCTAAAAGAGACAAAAAAGACACTAATCATCACCAAAGCCTACCTTATAGTCAGGTAGCTGATTCAATTCAGACAGTCCAAGCCAGTGGTGCCAATATTGTTACCAAGCTTGCATTTGAGTTTCTTGTTCTGACGGCTTCACGATCCGGTGAAGTACGTGGTGCAAGGTGGGAAGAGATAGACAATGATACATGGACTATCCCAAAAGACAGAATGAAGGCCAAACGCGAACATAGAGTTCCATTGACAAAGCGATGCCTGGATATAGTGGCCGAAGCCAAGCAATTAGGCGATGGTTCAGGACTGGTATTTCCTGGTAAAGGAAAGCCATTGTCTGATAGCACACTTTCAAAGCTACTTAGAGATTTAGGTATTCAGGCAGTGCCGCACGGCTTCAGGAGTAGTTTCAGGGTATGGGCTAGTGAGCAGACCGGCATACCACATCAAGTGTGCGAGTTTGCACTGGCACATGTTATTGGCAACAAAGCTGAGGCGGCGTATATGCGAACTGACTTATTCGGGAAACGGCGCAGGTTGATGGATGGGTGGGCTGATTACCTGGGCGGGACTAAATCGGGTGCTGCGGTTGTGCCAATTAGTAAGTCGGTCACAAGATAAAGATGGGCGAAGCGAAACTCAGGTGACAAATTGTAGCTTAGGAGCTACACTGTCGTTGTGGAGATTCATAAATATCAGACATTAGATGGAACTATCCCGTTTGACCGATGGTTGAATAGCGTTCGTGATCATCGGGCAAGCAAGCGAATCCTGGCGCGGATTCGCCGACTGTCCATAGGGCTTGAAGGTGATTGGAAGTCGGTCGGCGAAGGCGTTAGAGAATTACGTATTCCAGAAGGAAAGGGCTATCGCGTTTACTACGCTTGGCGAGGTGAATCCCTAGTACTGCTATTATTGGGTGGTGATAAGTCATCACAGCAGCGGGACATAGAAACAGCCAAGCTCTATTGGCAACAATACCGGAGTGAAGACAATGCCTAGTGTGAAATTTAATGCTACTGATTACCTCAATTCACCTGAGGACATAGCGCAATACCTGAATGCCGTTTTTGAAGACGGAGAGCCGAAGCTTCTGACAGTCGCTCTCAGGGATGTTGCTGATGCCATGGGTGGCATGACCCGATTCTCCGAGCAGACTGGGCTTAATCGAGAGGCGCTGTATCGCACGCTTTCTCAAAGCGGGAATCCGAAGCTTGAAACCCTGAATATAATATTGCATAGCCTGGGGTTAAGGCTTTCTGTTACCACCGGGCCGAGTGAAAAGGCTGCATAAGTTGATGAGTCAGATAAAAATCTTTTGGCTAGCCCCACCGTTCCTGTTTCTTTTATAGGTGGAATTATTCATGAGCAGCAACAATAACCAAGCTAAGGTTTTGTAGAGCCTGCTGATTATTAATTACTCGGGATTGTTAGCGAAATGAGAGAAAAGTGAGTAACGGACAGAAAAAATTCTTGTGTCAGATCCGTGATCAAGGGAATTCGATTCGCTGGCATCACTGGACACCAATGCTTGCCGAGCGTGAAGATACGTTCCTGATACGCTGGCTATAGCCCTATCGACGGCATTGGTACGTTACGGTACGACTGTCATTCGAGCAATTCAACAATTAGGCAATCAGTTTTCTATGGCAATAGTTCGCCAGGAGGCTGCCCGTGACATTGCGTAACACGATTAAGCCGGGCGACAATGAAAATTCAGAAGAGATTAAAAGGTTAGCACAGTCAGCACTGGCACGGTTTGAGTTAGCATCCGAGTCAGCACAAATCAGCACTGACCCGGAACCCGAGCAGCAATCAGGTCAAGCGATACCTGGGTTGCACAATCCAGTCGTCAATACAGAACAGTCTTTGAATGATCCAGTCGGGGCAAATTCTAAAAATACGGCGAACTCGCAGACTGGATTCAAAAATTACACCCCGTTGAAGACCCGGTTGCTAACGGTGGCATCTTTCGACTGTGCCATGCTACCGGAATCTTTTGTGGATTATGTCGAGGATTGCAGTTACAGAATGCAAGCGCCGATTGATTTTTTAGCCGTAACTATAATGGTGGCACTGTCTGCCCTTGTTGGCCGCAGGGTAGCGATACACCCGAAACAGCAAGACAATTGGCTCGTCATTGCAAATCTATGGGGCGCGATAATTGGCAGGCCAGCAGCCATGAAAAGCCCCACCATGAATGAGGGGCTTAGGCAAATATCAACACTTGAGTCTAAAGCCAAAAAAGAATATGAAGTAGCCATAGCTGCATTTGCAGATGAATTGGAATTACACAGTCTGCGGGTGAAGAATGCGAAAGAAAACGCTAGGAAGGCTGTTAAAAACAATGATGAAAAGACTGCCAAGCAGCTAATCAAAGAATCATCAAAAAGCGCACCAGGAGAGCCAACACGCCGCAGGTATAAAGTAAACGACTCTACAGTTGAAAAGCTAGGTGAATTACTAAACGAGAATGCGAACGGTTTGCTTGTAGTACGTGATGAATTAACAGGACTGCTCAAGGATCTTGATAAGCCTGAAAACTCGGCGGCTCGGGCCTTTTATCTTGAATCGTGGAACGGCAATCAACCCTTCACCTATGATCGTATCTTGCGCGGCACTGTTGACATCAAGGCACTGACGTTGTCGGTGATTGGTGGTATTCAGCCGGGTGTGCTTCAGCCATATATTATAAGCGCGATTAATGGCGGTGTGGGTGATGATGGTATGCTTCAAAGGGTTCAGTTGATGGTGTACCCGAACCCTATCGAAGAATGGCATTATGCGGATAAAGCTCCCAACAAGTCGGCAATGAAAAAAGCAGAGGATGTATTTGCATGTGTTGACAAAATAAGCCGTTCCTCACAGGCGCGGCTGCGCTTTACGCCTGATGCTCAGATGTTTTTTGTCAAATGGCTAACTGAGCTTGAAACAAAAATACGCGGCGGCAACTTGCACCCTGCGATTGAGTCGCATCTGGCAAAATATCGGAGCCTGGTGCCTTCGCTGGCGCTTCTGATTCACGTTGCCGATAATTTTGATAAATTCAGTGAAAATGTTGGCAAAATAGCCTTACTTAAAGCTTGCGATTGGGCTGACTATCTTGAATCACACGCTCGGCGGATTTATAGCTTGGGAATCCAGACCGATTACGACTGAGCAATTTTGATAGCAGGGCGCTTTAACAAACTGAACGACAGATTTACCAGGCGAGACATTCAAAAGCGTGACTGGACTGGACTAAGGGACTTGGAAACCATTCAGAGGGCGCTTAATTTGCTGGTTGAACATGGATACCTAAAGGAGAAATATAGAGCACCACCAAAAGAAGGTGGCAGACCTGCATTACCGTGTTACCTGATTAACCCAGAGGCGATGTAATGGGCAGGTGGCTAGACCAACTAAAGACGGAGCAACAAGGGCCAGAAGAAATTCAGCCGAACAGTTGCCCCACTTTGGATGAAAAAAAACAGAATACCTTGGTGTTAGCAACCGACAAAACCGACAAAACCCTTTTAGTCGGTTTTGTCGGTGCCAAATCGGTAGATATTCAGAAAAAATACACTAACCCAGAAAATCATTGCAACAAGAGAATGTCAAGGTTAGAACGAGACACAATAGAAAAATGGCTAGACCATATCGGTGAGACTGACGTCAATCAAAGGCGGGAATTATTTAGCAGATGTGCGGCTGATAAGAAGATAAGGGATTTCTTTCTTCATCAAGCCGAAGAGATACTATCAATAAAGACTGAACCTAGTGATCAGGCTAAATGCCAAGATTGCCAGCACTTCAATCTACGACTTGATGACGGGTCGCTTGGATCGTGCAGCGCTAGCGTTAAGCCAAACCAGGTTTGTTTATTGGCATCCGATACCATGTCATGCGACAAGTACAAATCAATTGCGCTCAGCCATACGTTCACGCCAGAAGAGCGTAAGGCTCGGCAACCTCAAGGCAACGAAATGTATCTAACAGACTCTGGACTATTGATTGATGTAGGTGAACTATTGGACACGCTTTTATTTATCTGCAAGGACAGAAGCATTGCACCTTCTGATATAGGCCGGTATCTGACTCAGGATCAACTCGACGACTGGCACGAAGGCGAACTATCAAGTGTTGATCTAAAGTGCATTGCTGATGAGCTTGAAACCGGATCGGGAACTTGAATTAGTATGGGTGGGATGGGTAGTGGTCGAACGAGATTTGGAAGCCGAGCTTCGCTAACATGTGAACGACAGCGGATCGACATTCGTTATTGGGCGAAACTAGATGTACTGAAACCCGGATGCGATGCAATCGTTCGCCCCGATGGCACGAATCTTCATCTACATGACATAGGTGATTCATTGGTCCTGCGGAAATATAAACCAAAAAGTCTTGATGGTGATCTGGGTGACCTGATCAACCGGATATCCGTAGTGCGGACTAAATGCAACTATGGTGGTAATCGGCCATGGTTTATTTGTCCGGTAAGTGGCTGTGGAAAAAGAGTAGCGATTCTCTACCGTGATGTTACTTTCAAATGCCGAGGATGCTTGAAATTGTTATATAGCAGCCAATATGTAGATAAGCCAGGACGACTTGAATACAAATTGAAAGTCATACGTAAAAGGCTCGGGTGGGACCCGAATTTCCGCACTGGATGTGGTAAATACCCCAAGAACATGCACTTTCGGGCATATAGGCGTTTACTTCTACAACACAGCAAATTTGAGCGTGAGTGGCTTCAGATATGGCCTATTCGAGCTAAGGAATTGAAAAAATCGTTAGAATCCAGACGTAATAACTCACGGTGATCAGTTGAACTGCACTAAGATGTTCAGGAGAATCTATGAAAACTACGCCAACAAGTTGTTAACGCACTCATTGTTTGGATAAGCACCACTCAGATCGAGGGGCCCATAGGACTACGATCTACCTCTGGTTTTAACGACGATGCCCTGCGAGGTAAATGAAAAGGCTTCCGTTCTTCCAGGCAGAATCGGCACTACAGGGTGATTTATAAAGTTGACAAAGCTACTGTCAGCATATCCTTGTTCGATGTGACGGCTCATGATTATTGGAGAAAATAAAATGAATAATCCAGAAGATTACAAAGTAAAAGATTTCATTTCTGCCGATACAGGGGTTACGCTTACACTGGGACAGACTGTTCGAACCCTGCGCGAACTCAATGAGATGTCTCAAGAGGACTTGGCCAAGGAACAGGAATACCTCAGACCACAATATCTTCAATAGAGAATGGCAGAACCTCTTTGGGTGCCGAGCGATCAAAAGTATTAGCAAAAGCGTTTGATGTTCATCCGTCAGTCATTCTTTTTTCGGACTGGAAGAGGGGTTCTGCTTGAGTCCTGTAGGGTTCTGGTTGGAGGTCAACTTTCGGCCACAACCTGCCATTCAGTATTGAAAAATGCTAGCATGGTGTTGCAAATCTGTACGGTCAGCAAAGTGCTTAGAGCGGACGCTCGTATAACTCCGTTTTCTCGATTTTAAACATTTAACTTAGACGGCTGATTGCCGGAATGGCGCAGCCTTCGTCCTTAGTCTGAGTTAATTCTGGGGCGAAAAAAACTATATTCTCAGCACCGATAATAGTGTTCCAAATAGCACGAATGCTTCCATTTTGAGACATCTCGATGGATTTTTTCTAATTATAACAATGAAAACAGTATCTTATGAGAGCGTGTCCCAAAATGCCATTGTGGGATATCAGCATGATTGACTCGTTTGCTACTTGAATTTTGTTCAGCTTTATTATCTTACAAAAGCAAGCATATAGGGGTTTGATATGAGCAACGACGACGATCCAACGAGACTTTCCTCCCTGGAACAACTTAGTACTATCGGGAAAAATTAGCCGCTCGGAAACGAAACCAAAGAGCTATAGCTGTAATACATAATCGATAAGTTAACTCCTGCTATCAGACTTAGACCTGACATTTATTTTGTAATACTCCGTTCTGTGCCATTATTCATTTTGGCTATATCCTTAATATCCACTTCTCTGTTTGGTTGTTTTTTATATGCCAACAATTGCTCTTTCTTCACAACTATCCACAAAGCTACCAATATACCTATATAAGCTCCAATTAACTGAATGGCATATTGCAAAAAAGCTCTACCATTCAAAAAATTACTCGTAGCATAAATTTTATGGAAACTTCCGGTTTTCACATCGAACCATTGACCATTCCAGTCGAGTTGAAAGAAAGTAAAATGAGTGATCACAAAAAGACCCATTACCATGGGCAAAAAAATCGGAATCGCACTGGCAGTGCCGCTTATCCTTGAATCCCATCAACACAACAAAGAAAAAAACGATACATAGAAGAACAGGAACAATCAAACTTAAATAAATATCGAAATGCTGCTCAACGATATTTGATAGTATTCCATTCGAATTCTCATAGTAGTGTTTCAACCAATACCCTGCATACAGAATGGACATAATAACGTCCAAATACCTCATTACACGGAGGTTGAACATGTTAGTGATATAACCCAATACATGTAGAGCTAATAACCCCCCAGTTACATCTCTAAACACTGTATATTGTTCAGAAAGAAGATTCGTAGGAGTTCCCATTAGAAAGAGAAATGGCCAGTATAATACGGAGACGATTAGCATGGTTGTAATAACTGGATGCTTCATAATATTATCCCTGATAAAGTTTTTTGTGGATAAAGCACGGGGCCTAACGGCCCCTTCATGTAGTACCAATGTATTAACGGTCTCTTCTTTGAAATGTTATGTCATCAACATAAAAGCCACCTGTACGATATCTCTGAGTTCCTTTAGCGCCAAACATTAACAGATTATCGTCTGTAGGCACGTTGAACCAACTCGTACACTGTTGTTGATAATTCCTACCGAGTGAAAAGACAAGGGATGAACCCGCTATTACTCCGGCCTTGTTCGTTAGACGAACTGTTCCCTCTACACCAGCATTTACTTGCCATCGTGTTGACCATCGATGATTGAAACATATCTTATATTCATAGCCACCTCTTATGGCTAGTTGCTTATTCCTCAAACTCCAGCTTTGTGTGTCACTACCCGTCGTTTTTTTATGTAAAACAACACCCGCCCAATCGTTAGTCCTGATAGGCGAACTTGATTCTTCAGGTCTGCCTTCTGGCACGATCAATCCTCGCTCGCCTGTACCTACAGTTCGCCAATTGTAACGTGTGTCATGGCTGTCAAAATCCATGACCGCATCGTTTCTGATGACACTAACAGCGGCAAGCCATCCCGTAGTATTTTTAGGCATCTTGAAACGGAGTGCACTATCATCGGCAGCCTCGAACTCGTGGACGCGTGTAACCCAAACACCTTTCGGAACGTTGATTTCTACGCACCCATTAACGCAAACCTGTATAGCATTGCTGTTGGATTCCGAGGCCATATGAAACATAAAGGACATTCGATAGTTCTCGCCAGATTCTAAGTCCAAAAGTTCGTGGCTGAGAATTTGTTTGAAAAAATTGCCTTCATCATCGCCTCTCTTCAATTTCGAGATACCCGTAACTGGATCGGCGCTACTGATCGACGCACCCTCGGTCTTTGTCCAGAGTTTGTTACGACGATGTGATTCAAAGCCAAGCCATGTCCAATCGCGTCGTGTCTCACCTCGCATTTGTTCAATGTCCTGCTGGACGTCAAATACTCCATCTGAATCTTTGTTCATGAATCCATAGTACTTCGTTGGATCTGTCACGCCCAACCCAGACAGATACGATTCGTTCACTGTTGATCTAACAGATGGACGGCATCCTTCCGTCCCAACATTTTGCTCAGCCCAACCCCAAACAAGATAATCCAGTATTGACATCTGATTTCGCCCCCGAGTATCTGTATTCCCAATAGAGAGAGGACCCAGCACCAATCGGTGGTTATTGAGTGAAATCTGTGAAGACCCGCTTGCACCGCCGTTGGACCAAAGGTTCGTCGCAATACCGATTTTCATATCACGGGCATTGGCACCACATGCGGGTCGGGACATATCAGGATTGGACCAAACACCATCTTCATTATTCGTGATGGTTCCTTCGGAATAAATCATGTGTTGACCACCAATCGAGTTAATCGGGTTAGTCCAAACACTATACAATGCACTACCAACCTCTAGATTATCTCGACCAATTCTTAACGTATCGCGACTATCTAGCCTTATGTCAAAATCAAGGTAGCCGTATTTATCTCCGGGATTTTCACCGCTGACATTCGCAGGGCAATCAAACAGAATCAAATCTGAGTCTGGAAAGTTGTGAGTTAGGTATGTGCAATTAAATGATTCAATCGATTGTTCTGCAGTGTCCGGAGAATAAAGTCGAAAATTAATGGTTTTCGGTGCGCCACTACAGTGTGCTGCCGCCATCAACGTATTGGGTCCAATCATGGTTCCAGAGCACCCCTGAGAATCGACTGTTGCATAACTTCTTAGAGCGATTTCCGGATCTTGGTACTTCATAAATATACGGCCAGCCACATCGGGTGCTTTTTCAACGGCTATTGCAAATGCGTTTGTATAGGGCATTAACAGTATTGAGGCTGTAGTAAGAAATTTGAAGGTAAGTGATTTCATGGACATCGTCCTCTCGCAGTGAAATGAGGCTTGATCATACGAGGGCGGATGTTCTATCTGTTATGGAAAATTACACAATAATAGTGTGGGATTTTTACCTGATTTTGTCACTATGAGTGTTACCTCAAATTTGCGGCACATCAGAAAAGGTCGACACCGGCTGTGTGGCAATGTTATGCAACAACGCGGAAAATACTTGGAAGATTTCAAAAAGTTACACATATCCCGATCAGCCCCCTATTATGCGGAAGTAAAACTATATCGTGAAAAGACGAGTACTGGAGGAATTGCTTTTATCGGTCTTGTTCCTGATATTCAGTAAAAAAGCAAAAATTTCAGTATAGAAGAGCCTGGTCGTCATGTTTTCGATAATCAGGTTCAGTTTACGTTTGAATGTGTCCCTCCAGATCAGGGTCGGCAACAACTTGCTTATAAACACCGTGATTTGGCGCTTTTTAACCTTGCCATTGACAGTAAATTGAGAGGCTGTGATTTAGTAAAAATTCGTGTCAGTGATATTTCAAAGTCAGGTATCGTTTCAAAACCGAGCTAAGGTTATGCAACAAAAAACGGGGCGACCGGTCAATTTGAAATTACGGAACAAACACGCTATGCCATTTCAGTATGGATTGAGAAAGCGGAATTGTCCGGATCAAGCTGCCTTTTCCCAAGTCGATTAAACTCTTCACCGCATCTGTCTACAAGGCAGTATGCCCGAATAGTCGAAGACTGGGTTACCGATATTGGTTTGGATCCCAGCAGATATGGAACACACTCACTAAGGCGAACAAAAGCCACACTAATTTACAAGCGCACGAAAAACCTTCGAGCAGTTCAGCTTCTATTGGGGCATACTAAGTTGGAAAGTACGGTGAGTTATTTGGGTATTGAAGTTGACGACGCGTTGGAGATTGCGGAACAGACTGAAATCTGATCCAAAAATAGCGCCTCTATATGGGGCGCTTCCCGGCCAAAACCGGGCATTGTCCATGTATAAAGTATTCGAGAAAGATACCTCGATAAATTTCTAGCAGGAAATCCAACTAGTATCCAAAAATGGACATAAGGCTAACTGCAATAGTGCGAGACAATTTTCACGATGTAATTGACTTAGAGCTCGAAGAGGCTCAAGAAAAGAATCTTCCATCAAACGTATATTCTATTGCTGAGTCCACACTCTCTACATTGTTCCATCCCAGGGCTGTTTGCGCTGACGGTAAAATTGTTGGATTCTTGATGTACCAGTTCGTAGAAATTGGTGATTTTGATGAAGATGAAGGCACTATATGGCGGTTCATGATAGATCGAAAATGCCAAAATAGTGGTGTCGGAAAAATTGCAATGAGACTTTTGTTAGAGGAAATTAAGGCACATAATCGTTGCAGTTTAATAGATATCTATTACGACCCGCAGAATATCGCAGCAAAAAAACTTTATTCCAGCTATGGTTTCAAGGTAGTTGGAGACAGAGATGATGGGGATCTTATAGCTGAGTTAAAGCTATAGCCAATTACCGTAAATACAGGGTCAACGTACGGCCGCAAATGTATTCATACCTTCGGATGAAGGCGATTGGCGTTTTTTCCAAGGTCTGCATCGGGCACATTTTTCCCTTTCTCGATTGAGTTACAGATATTTCGATTTCACAAAAATTGTTCAGACGTCGTTCGGCCACTTCCAGACGTTCACTCTAGTCATATTAAATAACTGCCTTCAATGGTAGATTGACTTATACAACAATGCCTATGCCTACACCTGTCTTACATCTCCGCAATTTCTAACGGATTAGAATAACCCGCAGTACAGATGTTTCAAATATCGGGCTATAAGAGCATCAAATTCCCGATAGTTGTAGTAAAATTATTTTTCTTTGAAAGAAAATAGGAAGTTGGTTTTTCTAGGATCTATCGACATGCAGACTACCGTCGTTGTATTGAAAAGAAAAGCTGTCAGCCGAAAAAGGGAAAGATGTAATGAATACAGCGGCAGCTGATGTGCCAGATTCCATCCGGCCCCATTTGAACGAAATTGCGGAACGTTTATGGGCCGAACGTGCCGCTATAATGGTCGGCGCGGGCTTCAGCAAGAATGCGGGGAGTGAGTTTCCAGATTGGAATCAATTAGGCGACCTATTTTATCAGAAAGCGCATGGGGTAAAGCCTGATCCAGCCAAGCAAAAATATCTGAATGTCTTGCGGCTGGCTGAAGAAGTGCAAGCTGCCATCGGTCGGCCTGCGCTAGAGAATTTGCTGCGCTCCACTATACCAGATCTGAACATCGAGCCTTCTAGCCTCCATGTGGAGTTGCTTGAGCTACCGTGGGTAGATGTGTTCACCACCAATTACGATACCTTGCTTGAACGCGCTAGTGCCAAAGTCGTGACTCGACGCTATGAGCCAGTCGTCAACAAAGAGGATATCCCATACGCCATCAAGCCTAGAATTGTGAAGCTCCACGGCAGCTTCCCTTCCGAGCGTCCTTTTATCATTACTGAAGAGGATTATCGCCGCTATCCGCATGATTATGCCCCATTCGTTAATACCGTTCAGCAGGCTCTTCTTGAGAACACTTTCTGTCTGATCGGATTTTCCGGTGATGATCCAAATTTTCTTCAGTGGGTCGGCTGGATTCGTGACAATCTTGGCAAAGATGAGGCGCAGAAAATCTATCTGGTCGGCGTATTTAATCTTTCGTCTGCCAAGCTGCAACTCTTGGCGCGACGTGGGATTATTGTCGTTGACCTTTCATGTTGCCACGATATCGAGAAACATGACCATGAAAAGGCGTTGAATAGGTTTTTCGAGTACATTAGATCAAAAAAGCCTGATGTCCTCGACTGGCCGGACAGAAGTGAAACTGGGCCTTTCGGAGATGGTGATCGTATCGAGAAGTTTAAAAAGATCACGGTAGAATGGTGCCAGCAACGTCAAGACTATCCAGGCTGGCTGATATTGCCACATAGCAACCGAGATCATTTGTGGCATTTTACAAACGCTTGGGTAAACACCTTGCCGGATACGGTAAATTCGCCTTTAGGACTGGATATTCAATACACTTTTGAGCTGGTTTGGCGGCTTGAAAGATGTTTACTCCCGATATTCGACAACATCGCGGAGCTTTGCGAAAAGCTTCTCGAAAAGTACTGGCCTTTTCAGAACGTAAGTCGGCCAGAGAAATGCCAGATTCACCCTGGAGAAGAAAAATTCCAAGATCTACCATGGAATGACATCCGGAAGGCATGGTTGGTCATTGCTGTGGCAATGTTGCGATTCTATCGCGAGGAGGGATTTCTAGATAAGTGGAAGGAAGCAGAGATCGCTCTCAAAGCCATTTCCGAATATCTTTCAGCGAATCAAAGGGAGTTTCTGAACTACGAAGGCTTTCTCTTCAGCCTTTTTTCACTGAATCTGCACAATGCTAAGCAGCGTTTAGAAAAATGGCAACCCAACGAAACACAGCCCTACTGGATGGCCAAACGCGCTGCAGGGCTTGCTGAAATTGGTTTGCTCAGTGAGGCTGAAACCGTTACCAGAGATGCACTTGAAAATCTCAGGAAAAAACTAAATCAGAAGGTAGGTACGACGGATCTTACAATGGTTTCCATGGAGAGCTATGCGATGCTGCTAGGGAAATACTTTCAAGGCGCCGCCGCTCACGAAAAGGGGGAGTGGGGAACTCAGCACGATAAAGCAACTCAATTTAACGATCGCTGGAATGAACTAAAAGGATTCAAATGTGACCCATGGAATGAAATAAAACTATTCGAATTGATTCTGAAAAATTCGCCAGTTGAATGGAAATCCGTTACAGAGAAACGAGAATTTGATATAGGCCGGGTTACTAAAACTCACCACTTTGTTAGACCTGACGAGGAAAGACTCAGCGCCTACGCCTTCCTCCGGTTCTGCGAAGAGGTCGGCATGCCATATAGTGTCGGTGACTACTCGATGGCGACAGCAACCGCGTTAGCAAGTTTGCAACGAATCTCGCGTTATTCTTCTTTTTGGGCATTTGCCACGCTCGCCAGACTGGGTGATGCAAAGGCCGTTGATAATCTGTTCAATCGCGAGGGGGTTCGTAGATTCAGTGTTAGTGAGGTCGATCAGCTTATCAGTAGCTACTTGGATGCACTAACTAAATGCCAGGAAGATATCAAAACGAGCGATGTTTTTCAGAATAAAAGTTACAGTGTGCGTCTCGTACAGTTGCTGCCTGAAGTCATATCGAGACTGTGCTGTAGATGTTCAGGCAAAACCAAACAAAACATCCTTGAATTCGTAATTGGAATCTACGCATCACCTGATAAGACGAATTATAGAAATGTGAAGAGTCTGACCCAGCGGCTAATTAATTCTATGTCTAAAGTAGAACAATACAATCTGGTTCCGGATTTGGTAAATTTTCCATTCCCAGAAAATCTGAATCCAAAAATCAAGGATGAGTTTAAGAACCCTTTCTTACTGTTCGACCTTAACCAAAAGCCTAAATGTGCATCAACCTTGGAAATTCAACCTGAACTGGTGAATAATTTGTTTCGGCAAGCAGCGTTGGATGACTCAGATCGTCGAAGCTGGGCGATAACTTCTCTGGTAAAATTACACAAGTTAGAGCTACTCGACGACGGCCAGAGGAAGAAGCTCGCAGGTGCTATTTGGCGCGTAACTGACAACTACGATCTTCCTGATAGTACCGATTTTTACAAGTTTGCATTCCTTAAAACCCCTCATCCCGAAGACATTGATCCTGAGCAACTGTTTAAAAATTACGTCAAGTCTACCCATTTACCGATCCAAAAATACAAGCAAGACAAGAGCGTCAGTATCACAAAAGGAAAGATTGATATCATAGACGAAATTATCGGTGCAAACAGCAGTGACAGCTGCATATGGACAGAGCAGGATGCCACCGAGATTTTGCAACGTCTCATTGAATGGTGGAACGCAGACAAGGATAGACTGAGTGATAAGGAAACTGAAAATATAGGTTTTGGATCAATCCCGGAAGAATTTCAGGCAAGATTTGCACGTATGGTCGAACTGATCGCTAAGGTCGTAGGCTCGAAACTCAGTACAGAATTGCCTGAAGAAATAAAATCATCCCTCGGTCGACTTCTTAAGGAAGTTCGGAAGAACGAGTTGCCGAGCCTTGAATCTGAAGCAGCATGTATACACATATATCCCGAACAAAAGGCTGGTGTTAATAATCGAATTACTGAAGCATTGATTTCGAATCAGGATAACATAAAGAGAGATGGGCTCAGGGCAATCGCTAAATTTATTTTCGAAGGCAACGATGCTGATGCAAGTTCTGTGGATCCTGATCCAGTATCTATACTCGGCCAATACCTCAAGTGGTGTCCAACACATTCCGTAAGTGAGGCACTGCTGATCATCTTCTACGTTCTGAGAAACTCGCCAACCAGATTCTCCCAAAGCCTGGAGCAAGCCTCCCAAAGACGGCTTAATCGACTGCTTACAGATACAGCATACGATAGTGGCGATCCAGACCTTAATTTTGACGAGAAGCTTGAAATCAGGCGCATCTCAACAATTCTGGCAAATGAGCTTTGGACATATTACAACTCGCGGAGCCTACCCGTCGCAGAGGTAGTTAAGAAATGGCGTGATGCAAGCCTTTCGCCTGATGAGTTTTCCGAAATTAGAAATACATGGGGTGATTGCGAGAAAGAATGATACAGCACGTGATCTGCGTTTCACACATGAAAGTCAACCCGCTAGATAAAACACATAGGATACGGGAGGGCAGAATAAAGAACCTGAAGGCTAACAAGGCGCTGCTTCGATGCGCTCAATTGCAGCTTAGACGTTAAGCATCGATTTTTCAGTGTTTTACTAAATTGCTGCCCTTTTCCCATTGTTTTGAACGTCAGCATTGGGCACAGGGTGTGTGAAAACTCCGGTATTATAAAATTTTAGGGGTCCGTTTTATTACCCTTACCCAACTAGAGATCGTTGCTTACAAGTGGACCTACGAGGTCGAGTTTGCAAAATAAAAATTATTTTTGAGTTTTCACACACCCTGGGCACAAAGGAGACAATCCAATTTCGATGCGATTTGTCAATGCCTTTAAGAGTACAACTTAAAATTAAGTATCGAAAATTAATCTGTAAGCTCTACATGCGCAACCCTTAATAGAATTTGATCATGGAACGTCTCAAGACAATATATTTAGACACTTCTGAGCTTGGAAAGTTGGCTTCCGATATGTACGCACGTGGAGAATATACGCGCAACAGTTCGGCAAAACGATTTATTGAAAAGCTTTTTTCTTTTGGTTACGTACCATTCGTATCTCACCATCAAATGCATGAGTTACTAGCGTATGAGAATAACGATGTTGTTGAGGAGCAGTATGCTTGATAGATACCATGCAACTTTTCTTTCTTACGTCGATTTTTTTCAGTGCGACAAACGTGTCCATCACTACTTTTCAATATCTAAAAGCAAGGAACCCCCGATTCTTAGGGCAACATCCACATCCTACAAAACCGCCAGCTATACCGAATTACTTGCAGATCTTACGTCAAAATAGTATAGCTAATTAACTCAAATCACCCGATATTGAGTCCTATTGAAAATCTAGCTAATCTCGGGTACAAGTTTGTTTCCAATGCAAGATATACGTGTCGTCAAATGGTCGAGCATATTTTTTGAATGGCAATTAACCTGAATCTAATAACTTCTGAATTAGTTCTTGAGAGAGTGACTTTTCCTATTGATTTCGAGAAAATCCGAGAGTATAAAAAACCTAATTACCCGCTGCTGGAGCTAGCTGCTCTTTCCGTCATCAATATTATCCAAGGTATCACTGATCACCTGTAAAGCTATATTCAGAACACCAGCTACAGTATCGTAACTCAAGCTTCTGAAGTGGTCGTTATTAGATAGACATTGCAAAATGCACTGAATTTGAAGCAAAGAATTCTCTAACTTATAGCAGTCAGTGCTATCCATTGTTCAACTCCTTTTGAGTCTTGATCAGATGGATCAATTTTCCTTTAACACTCTGCCAGGGAGATTTGGCGCTAAGTTGACAGCGGGGTTTGCCTGCTATCAAACAAGCATCACTATTGGAAAGAGTCCAGAAATATTTGTCGGAGAGTATTAGGCATTGCCCTTGGTGTAATTCTGGTATTGAGTAATTTATGTGAAAACCCATCATTTAATCCTGTATTGTCCATCGAAATTGAAAAATAATTGTTGGATAATATGTTGGGTACGATTACAAATAAATTGAAAATACATTGATTATCAATTAGATAAAAAATATGCTGGCGGACCCCTCCTCCGCCATTAATTTGTCGATATCTCCCGGGTATGTTCAGTAGATTGAATACACTATGTTGTATCGAGGGGTTTGAACCCGATAAGAGGGTTTGAAAAAATTGTAGGGAACATTTTTTCATGTGCGAAGCAAACCCGAAGGGTGAATCTCAGGGCGAGATGAATAATTCCTTCCCTCCGCCAAAAGAGCTTTAGGACAGATATTTAGTAGTATTTAATATTTTTTTGAAAAATATAGTTAATTTACTTAATTAAGTGTTTGTCCCAGAAATTTTCCTTTTACTGATCTTTGCGGGCCTCCAGTAGAATGCTGCCTAACCGTATTAACCTGTAGGTTGTTGTGCTGGCCGGTGTTCGTACATCGGGCCGGACCGCTATCATTTAAATTAACTTAAGAGTGTGTTACTTTCCCTCCGGGTTATTGACAAGATTATTCAATCCAGTTATCCAATTTCAGTTTAGGCACCTGGGAAAAATGCTTTTTGTTGTTTGTCACTACGACTGCCCCAACACTCAAAGCATGGCCTGCAATCATCGTATCGTTAGCGCCGATGGGCCTGCCTGATTTAAAAAGCTTCACTTGCAACAGCGCAAATGATTCGGCAGCTTCAGCATCCCATGGATATATCTCATCCAAGCGTTGGCAAAATTCGCTAATTAACCGATTATGTTTTCTGGGGTTCCCAGATCGGCCTGCGCCTAAGCGAAGCTCTGCATAGGTTATCGAGGAAATGCTTATATCGTGACCCGCCTGCGCTTTGTCCTGCATGGTGTGCAGCACCGATTCCGGACGTTGCTTAATAACATAGCTACACGTATCCGTATCGAGCATGTATAAGATCACATAGCCACCCGATCAGCATCCAGTAATATATGGCGCTCCTGCATAAAATCATCATCAGCAAGAGGTAGGGAACCGAAAGAAAGCCAGTTCTTGCGAACTGGACTGAGGACCAATTCATCGCCATCTTTTCGCACTTTCACTTCGTCGATTCCTTTGAATTCCATTGCCTTCGGGATGCGCACTGCTTGGCTTCTTCCATTAATAAAGAGTTTCGCTTTCGCTGACATTTTTCATCTCTCACTATTGCATATGCCTAGTATAGGCAGTCCTTTGTATATGTCAAGCATATACAATAATAATGTTGATTTCACTCATATCCTGTTTGTATGATCAGTACCGCTCTGCCGCTGATCTGTAGTTAGATTGCAGTGATTTTGGTATCACAGAGACCGTGTAGGGCGCAAGCGCAGGGAGGGAAGGACTTTGGTCCCCGCCGGTGAGCATGGTGATGACAAAGCCATGTCACGGGCCTTTACCGTGTTTAAATATATAATGCACAGGCACCGCTAGGCTACCCATCATGTTTAATAAAATTAATTAATTATATAGATCGGTTTTTTGAAAGTGCCTGTTCCCGAACAGCCCTATACATGAGGCAAGAGCGGTGGTCTATCGTTGCGCTGGAAAAGAGGATCCTCTGAATAGGTGGTTACAAAAGCTACTCGTTACAAAGAGCATGCGCAATCCACATTACCCATAATCCTGATCGTAAGAGCATAGCTCCAGTAGTGGCGTATGTTTCATCAAAAAAATATTCGTAGTTATTACTTCACATTGTTGATTCAACTGGAAAATTAGCTTCAAGCCAGTGTTGCTTGCCTTCCACGTACTCAAAGGCATTAGTATATCCCATTTGCTGAAGTGTATCCGTTGCAATTTTCGAGTTTTGGCAATCTGTGCTAGCGCAGTACACAATGATCAAAGCATTTTTATCTGGCAGCACATCTTGGGCGCGTGCTTGTATTTCATCGTGTGGAATATTCAGCGCGTTTGGTAAATGTTCAGCATCAAAATACTTCTGGGGGAGCGCTTCGATAATCGTCATGGACTCACTGGTATCAAGGTTTTCTTTAATCTGTTCGCGGGTAATAGTCTTAGTCATTATAAATCTCCTATTTAGTTAGTGGTTGCAAATGCAACTACATAGAGCATAAGTCTTTCTGGTTGCAAATGCAACTATTCTGAGCTAATGTTAAAACATGAGCAAAGAACTAACAAAAGAAACGATACAAGCTTGGATACAACTGCATCGGACACATCGGCTACTATTGGAAAGAGTGGAAAATTCACTTAAAAGTAAAGGGTTACCACCGTTGGACTGGTATGATGTTCTGCTCGAACTGGATCGAGAGAAAAGTGAGGGATTACGTCAGTATGAAATTGGAAATAAAATTTTGCTAAATAAACATAACCTTTCTCGCTTGATTGATCGGCTGGAGAAAAATAAACTGGTTGGTCGTTATGCCTGTGTAGAAGATGGGAGAGGCAATCTAATTAAAATCACTGACGAAGGTAAAAAAATGCTAAAACAAATTTGGCTTGTATACAGGGAATCAATACAAGAGGATTTTGGTGTTAAGTTGAAATCCAGAGAGATTATTGAATTGTCTCATATTTTGAGTAAGCTGCTTGGCCAGAGTGAAAGTACCTAACGATAAGGTTAGATCGTAAATCTTTGATGCAGTTATGAAAGTGTATTCACTTAGTTTCACCCTTCGCTTAAGTGGATCTTTTTTAAACTGCGGTGGATTCAAAGGCTTGTGCCTCCACCGCATTGGAGTCATGGACTCAGTTAGCTTTGAGACAGCAGTATACACACCATAAGATAACATATTGCCGCACATGCAGAGGATGCCGCTCGAACATAATTCCAAAACGTCCAGTGCGGAATATAGGTCGTCGTCCAATAAACCGTGGCATCAGCACTGCTGAATTCCTTAGCATCAAGACGATTATTCATGGGTACATTGAATGTTAATGACACCATAAACGTACCTATAAAATAAGCAATACCGCCTATGCTGATAAGATTAAACACAGCGCCACCAAGATGAAAATAAGCATAGCCAACAAGCACTGGTGACAGCGCAGACATGATTAGAAGTAGCGTTATAAATAGTGTCGGCCAAACCTCGCGATTGATAATCTGCATAACTTCAATACCGGCCGATGACTTTGCGTTATTTAATGATCGCATGATAAAGCTCGAAAATGCCAGAAACACACCAGATACCAATGCGCATGCTATTACAGAAAATGCGCACAATACAAAAAACCAATAAGTCGTCATTTCATTATCTCCGTTCTATAGTTGCTCAGTAAGATACGCCGGGGCATTGGTGGAGATAGGTATTACTTGTCAGCTGTTGCAGTATGAAGTTGGCAATATCAGCACGTGATACTTTCAATTTAAGCTTTCTTTGCTTTGACAGGGTGCCATGTAGGTACTTGCCTGTAGCGGGTCCATTAGTATATCCACCCGGACGGACAATAACCCAATCAAGATCGATTCCACTCTGTCTGATTAATGCTTCCTGCGCTTCATGGTCGGCCATAGCTTCTTTAAGCAACATACCGAACATAATGCGTTTCCAGAAAAAGTTGAGTAGCCTATAACTGTCCCCGGCGCCGAGTGTGGATAAACAAACCAGTCGGCGAACATTGTGGTGTTCCATCGCGGCAATTATATTTTTAGTACCTCCAGAGCGCACAGTTCCCTTGCGACCCGCACCCAGTGCGATGATTACTGCGTCATGCCCGCGCACACCATCCGCAACGGCATCTGGATCAAGCACATCACCGATCCGGCAACTCAAATTCACATGTTTCAGTTTTAATGCAGAGGGTTTACGCACGAAAGCCGTAACCTGATGTTTCTGATCGAGTGCCTGTCCAACCAACTGACGGCCCACAGTTCCAGATGCTCCAAAAATAATAATCTTCATGATTAACCTCATTGACTTGACACAGTGTCAATTGACACTGTGTCAAGTTTAGGGTTTACTAGACACCATGTCAAGTGAAATTATTAAAACGCGAACTCGAATTCTGAAAGCGACTTTTGAACTTCTGGAAGCTGGGCAGGGGAAAGGTGTACGAATGACGGATATTGCCAGACAATCGGGTATTACCCGTCAGGCAGTCTATCTTCATTTCAGTAATCGGGCGGAACTGCTGATGGCCACTACCCATTATGTTGACAAGCTCAACAGGGTTGACGAAAGACTGGCTGCAAGCCGGGCTGCTCAGTCCGGCTTAGAGCGTTTGGACGCTTATATCTATGCCTGGGGTAACTATATTCCGCAAATCTATAATATCGCCAAAGCACTTCTCGCAATGCAAGACACTGATGATTCTGCAGCTGCAGCCTGGGAAGAGCGGATGCAGGCAATGCGGGAGGGTTGTCAGGCTGTAATCAAAGCCCTGCATAAAGATAAACTGTTAGTACCTGATTTTTCTCAACAACAAGCCACAGACATCCTGTGGACAATGTTGTCCATCCGCAACTGGGAGCAATGGACAATGCAATGTGGTTGGTCACAAGCTAAATATATAAAATCGCTACAATTATTGACGAGAAACATGCTTGTATTGAACAAAGCGGAAAACTGAACAAACCGTTCTAATCTAAAGAGCTTAGGCACAACCAAAAGTTGAATAATCAATCGATGTATGTGGGAGTGCGGATAGCCTTTATTCGACAGAAAAAACGAAAAGGACAGGTATTCTACTAAATCTCATAAACAACTTGAAAATAATGACTTATCTATCTGTTTTTATAATATTTTATAATTTTTAAAAGTGATTCTATTGAGTATCTGTTCTCGAGAAGTTTGCAACCATCAGCGGCAATAATTGCACCACTGGCCATCAGCCACGTCACAACTTCTCGCAGTGTTGCACCCCGTTTCAAACCTGTTTGAATGGTCTGCTGATCGTCGACCAAAAGGTTGTCAATTATTGGTGGTTGATTAGATGGTTTTTACACTTAAAATACTCCCTTTGAATTACCCTTGATAATAAAAACTTCAAGCATGACATCTAATTTGTATTGAATGATACATGCCTTAATGCTGGAGGATTTGCCCCAGAAAATCTTTGGTGCGTTCATTCTGAGGATTATCAAAGAATGACAGAGGATCGTTTTCTTCGATAATCTCACCTGCATCCATGAATACCACACGATCCGCCACTGCCTTAGCAAAACCCATTTCGTGGGTCACACAGACCATGGTCATGCCGTCATTGGCCAACTCGATCATGGTATCAAGCACCTCAGACACCATTTCCGGATCTAGCGCCGATGTCGGCTCATCAAACAGCATCACCTTGGGGTTCATGCACAAGGATCGTGCTATGGCGACCCGTTGCTGCTGCCCGCCTGATAATTGCCCAGGAAATTTTTCGGCCTGTTCAGGAATACGCACGCGTTCGAGGAATTTCATCGCGGTTTCACGCGCTTCTGCTTCCTTGATGCCACGTACCCACATTGGCCCGGCCATTAGATTCTGCAAAACACTCATATGCGGAAACAGGTTGAAATGCTGGAACACCATGCCGACATCCATGCGCACCTGTTCGACATTTTTCATCTTTTCGTGCATCTCTATGCCAACGACGACGATGGTGCCTTCCTGATGTGCTTCCAACCAGTTCAACGTGCGGATCATGGTGGATTTTCCGGAGCCGGAAGGTCCGCAAACTACTATCTTGTCGCCTTTATTGACGGTAAAGTTAATATTGGTAAGTGCCTTGAAGTCACCATACCACTTGTTAACACCGGTCATCTGAATAATTGGTTCTGACATTTTGCTCTCCCTTAATGGCCGACGGTACGATAATGGCGTTCGATACGGCTCTGGATCACTTCCAGGCACATAGACAGGCACCAGTAAATTAACGCTGCAGTGATCAGCATTTCCATGTGGCGGAAATCCTTGTTGCCAAGGGTACGCGCCAGGAACATCAGCTCCCACACGCCAATGACAGACACCAATGAGCTGTCCTTGAGCATGGCAATAAACTGATTGCCGGTGGGAGGAATAATCAGCGGCATGGCTTGCGGCAAGATGATGCGGCGCATAGTGAGCCCAAATTTGAAGCCCATAGAGCGCGACGCTTCCCACTGGCCTTTGTTGATCGACTGGATTCCAGCGCGAAAAATCTCGGTCATATAGGCGCCGTAACACAACGTCAGGGCAAGGATACCCGCAGGCACTGCGTCGATCACATAGCCCAGTTGTGGTAGGCCGAGATAGATCAAATAGACTTGCATCAACAGTGGTAATCCACGAAAGAACGATGTGTAAAAACTGGCTATCGCGAAGGCAAAACCATTCGAGGAAAGCTTGGTCACCGCACCTATGATGGCAACGACAGACGCCAGAGTGATGGAAATGGCCGAGATATAAAGTGTTGTGAACACACCTTGCGAGATCATAAACCAGATCTTGGAGCGGATGAATTCGAAATTCAGACCAAAACTGTAGAAAAACGACAAAAACAACAGTAACAGTTCGATCCAGACAAAAAGAACCTGAAATCGGAAGGGCAAAAATCCAATCAGAACGATGTTACCGACAAAAAGCATCGACATAACCAGGCCGATGGCCAGATTTCCAAAAAGGCCGGACTCTGTTGGCTCACCTATCGCAGGGCGCAGGAATTCGCCGAAAATGGTGTCATTCAACCCCATCAGGCTGAATACAACAAATCCCACAACCAGCATGATTGCCATGACTTTGGGTTTGTGCACCGCAGGATCGGCGACCACTGTATCGGCATATAACATTCTTTCTCCCCTTTATTAAATCCGGCCCAAATTTTCAGACCGGATCATGTTAGTCAGGTTCTCCTGATATTAACTTTCGGTGGACGAATAGTCGATCCCATACCATTTCACGGACAACTTAGAGAGCGTTCCGTCCGATTTCATATCAGCCAGTATTCCAGCCAGTTTATCGTTGAACTCTGCGTCTCCTCTGTCGATTGCCAGCGCCAAGGGTTCGTAGAATATCGGGTCACCCAACACACGCAGCGGGTAATTGGCTTTGATGGCCGAAAGGATTGCCGGCAAGGAACCCACCATACCGTTCAGACGAACCCCGTCACCCAGACGCAGATCGTCCATAGCGGCTGTGCTGTCTTTATAGGATTTGTTTTCAGCAGTTAGCTGATATTCAAAGGCAGGAACACCTGCAGCATCAATCTGCAGGTCGTGTTGCAGGTACAATTCAAACGTCGTCGCCGTACCAGCACCCACCGCTTTGTTGTTCAGATCCGAGATCTGTTTGAAAGGGCTGTCCTTGTGTACAGCGATTGACGCTGGTGTATAGTAATAAACCCCCGGAAAAGCCAATACTTTCGCCCGTGATTTAGTCGGCGTCATGGACCCGACAGACAAATCCCAGCGGCCGTTCCAGTTTCCCGCCGTGATGATATCCCAAGATGGGGTTACAAACTCTGCTTTGGCACCCAGGCGCTTGGCGACTTCTTTAGCAATATCGACGTCAAACCCGTCCATTTCGTTGTTATCGTTCAAAAAGCTCTGCGGTGCCCAGTTGGCATCTGTGGCGACTTTAAGAACCTTTGTTGATATGACTCGGTCAAGCGCCTTGCCGGCGTGTACAGCAATCGTTGAAAATACAATTGTGGCACCTGCCACCGCTGCAATAAGTTTTCTTAATTTCATGATATTTCTCCTACGTATAGTTTGGTTTTACTGTTCAGATCATATCCAGACAGCGATGCGGTATGCCTCCAACAAGGCGGCATGGATGGAACGGGAGGTTACTGCGTCACCAATGCGGTGCAACATGTAACCAACACGTTTCGGTTCAGGTTGAGGGGTATAGTTGGCCAAAGCTTCGATGTCTGTGACACCTGAATTTCGCGCGCTGTCCTTAAGTGCATAGAATAATTCATCCATAGCATCTGTACCGGCTTCAACTAAAATATGATCAGCGGTTCTCTTGCAATGGTTCCCGGTCAAAGTGTTCTGGAAAGTGGCGATTAATCGGTTGCCACTTCGCTGAATTTCCTGAATCTTAAGATCAGGAAGGGTTACCACGCCCTGGCTGTAAAGCCGTTTGCGGAAAACGGCACGATCGGCATAACTCATCTCGGCACCTGCATATTCATCCACCGTTGCCAAAACGACTTTTATTTCGGCAACAGACAAATGATCGGCACAGGAGATCGCTTCGTGCCTTCCAGTGCCGTCACAAATGAGCACATCACCAAGGACACGCCTTTCACCCGACAGAATATCCCAAGAATTAATTGCAAGGTCAGCACCGGGAAAAACCTGTTCTGCAGGCACCCCACCGGTGGCAACAAATATATGGTCCGGGTTTTCTCTCAGCACATCATCTGCTTCTGCATATACGTTGGTGCGCACATCTACGCCTAGATGTTCCAATTCACTAATGCGCCAATCAACAATAGAGATCAGATCTTTGCGCCAACTGGAATTGGCCGCCAGTAATATCTGACCACCAAGACGTGGTGCAGCCTCCATCAAAACGACTTTATGACCGCGCTCGGCAGAAACTCGCGCGGCTTCTAGCCCAGAAGGGCCGCCGCCAATCACAACAACTTTCTTGTTCGGGTTTGCTGACACTGGAACTTCCGTTGGTAATAGAGTTTCGCGACCTGAAGCAGGATTGTGAATGCAATGAGGTTTTTTGTGGAGGCAATGTGAGGCCCCAATGCAAGGGCGAATGCGGTCTTCTTCTCCGCGAGCAATTTTGTTGGCGATTTGCGGATCGGCAATATGGGCGCGGGTCATGGCAACCATGTCTAATACCCCTTCCCGAACAGCATGTCGTGCAGTAGCTACATCGGTTACGCGGGAAGCATGAAATATTGGCACTTCAACCGCACGCCGAAATTGTTTAACTAAATCAAGGTATGGTGCCAGTGGACGATTCATTCCGGGCATATTTTCCTCAACCAGTTTAATTTCAGTGTCCATACGCCCGACGTTGCAGTTAAAAAAATCTACCATCCCTTCGCGTTCCAGGATTTCTGCAATTTCGAGCGCCTCGTCAAACCGCAACCCGCCCTCACCTTCATCCAGCGTAAGGCGTATGCCAACAACGAAATTATCACCCACTTGTCTGCGAATTTCTTCGTGTATCATCAGTGCAAATCGAGCCCGATTTTCTACACTACCTCCGAATTCGTCCTTTCGATGATTGGTCATCGGCGAAAAGAACTGGCCGATCAGATGAGAACAAGCCAGTGTTTCAATTCCATCAAGCCCACCATCTTTGCAACGCCGAGCGGCCTGGCTGAATGCTTTTACAATTCTGTTTATATCGTACTGATCCATTTCACGCGGGAAATTGCGGTGCAAGTCTTCGCGAACGGGTGATGGCGCGATTGTTGGCAACCACGCTCCCGCCTGAGAATCACCACGTCGACCCAGATGGGTGATCTGGCACATCAAAGCTGTGCCGTGCTGGTGAATACGTTCAGAAAATTCCTCAAAATAGGGAATTATCCGGTCAGAACCGACATCAAGCTGATTGAAAATCGAAGGGGAATCGGGTGAGACATTGGATGAACCACCAAACATGGTCAAAGCTAATCCACCTTTGGCCTTTTCCTCATGATAACGCTGATAACGCTCACGTGGCTGGTTTTGATCATCCATCCCAGAAGCATGCGCTGTGCTCATGATGCGATTTTTCAAGGTAAGACCACGTATGGTCAACGGTTGAAAAAGCGGATCCGCTAAGGTAGCAGTCATTGTTTGGTTGTCCACCTTATTCAAGCAAATGAATCCGGTAACACAGCTTTACGTCTATTTATATATTCAATTAGTGCCTCATCAACCGCTGGATCCAGCGGTGGAGGTACATACTCACCGAGCATTTGTTGCACCCGATTGTTAGCACGCTCAGCGGCATCCAGCCCACCTTCTGCACTCCATTGTTCAAATGATTCACAATTTGCATTTGATGGATTATAAAAGACCGTTTTGTATCTCTCTAATGTGTGGGCACAAGACAGGAAATTTCCGGCGGGTCCTACTTCTGCAATCGCTCCAAGTGCCAGTGCATCAGGACTGGTATCAACTTCAGTCATCATCCGTGCAGCAGCACCCAGCATGTCACAATCAATCAGAAATTTATCGAAATTGGCAACCAGTCCGGCCTCAAGAGTGCCTGTTGCATGGATGAAAAAATTTACACCGGCAAGTAATGAAAACATCATGTAAATTCCACCTTCCCAGCCTGCCTGAGCATCAGGAAGTTTGGAGCTGCTTGACGATCCACCACAACGAAAAGGGACGCCAAGTCGACGGGCAAGTTGTCCCGCAATCAACATGCTTTTCCATGTTTCATCAAAACGAATTGGATTACCCGAGTGCATACTCATGCCCAGCATCATGAAGCCATAAATGACTGGGGCACCAGGACGAACAAGCTGTGTAATAGCCATGCCGACAAGCGTTTCAGCCAAAGCCTGCGCCGCCGAACCAGCCACTGTGGTGGGACTGGACGCGCCGGCAATCATGAACGGTGCGATAACACATGCCTGACCAGCTGCTGCATATACGTGAGCAGCATCCAACATGGTTTCGTCCAAAACCAGAGGGGAGTTCAAATTGATTAGCGCCGATACAACACAGTTTTCTGACACAAAGTCTTTGCCAAATACAATCTCGCACATGGCCATAGTATCTTCTGCACGCTCTTTTTCTGTTACTGCGCCCATAAAACATTTGTCTGACAGTGAGAGGTGACCATAATTCATATCCAGATGTCGTTTGGATACGGGGATATCAGTCGGTTCACATATGGGACCACCCGTATGGTGCATTTCCGGACACATATGAGCCAGGCGCACAAAATTGTTAAAATCTTCGAGAGTACCGTATCGTCGATTGATGTTGGTTGCCGTAACAAAGGGCGGGCCATAGACAGGCACCATCACCAACGAATTTCCACCAATGCGAACAGATTTATTCGGATTACGGGCATGCTGTACAAATTCCGCAGGAGCATTATCTGCAATCAACTTGCGGCACAAACCACGTGGAAATCTGACCCGCTCTCCATTCACATCTGCACCCGCTTCTTTCAGCAAAACAAGACTTTGCATATGCCGCACGTCAACGCCTATCTCTTGCAATATATCTTCTGCAGCAAATTCAATCGCGGTAATTTGCTCTTCGTTTAAGATGTCATAGGTCGGTGCTGTACGAAGCAGATAGGGCAACGGCGCTTCTGTCTCTTTATTTTGAGTGATGGTGGATCGACGATGGCGACGCTTGGACATTGATTAATCCCGCTATAACTATGAATTTTAGGCTCGTTTTAAAAATTCAAAACATTATAGGCTATTCAATTTACAGATAATAGATTGAAAATATTCATAGGTATGATAACTTTCAGTTATGACTCTTCGAAGAAAAATACCGACCGCTAATGCACTATTTACATTTGAAGCAGCTGCCCAGACATTGAATTTCACAGAAGCAGGTCGAAAATTAAATGTTACACAACCTGCCATTAGCAAATCCATCGCATTGCTTGAAAAATCACTCTCCACTAAATTGTTTAAGCGTCAACGAAATCAAATAGTGTTAACAGCGGCCGGAGAAAAATTATACCGTGGGATCAAACTGGCTTTTGGTTCTCTGGAAGATGTGATTGACGAGATTTCGAAAAATGAAAAAACAGGTAACGCATTGACATTGTCTGTGTCTACTGCATTCGCAGCACATTGGCTCATTCCACAGATGGACAGTTTCAGGCGGAAATTCCCTGACATTTCTTTGAGTTTCCAACTAACCGCCGGTGAGGTTTTCGGAGTCGTAGCTCCCTGCGATTTGGGGTTAAGGCTAGAGACGGCAATGGATTCTGGGGAAAGTGCCACTAAGTTTTGCCCCGAGCGGTTAATAGCATTAGCCACCCCTGATTACCTTGAAAGAAATGGTCAACTGAATGAATTAAGGCAAGGCAGAACACATTCTTTAGCTACATTGTCTGCTGCTCGAATAACCTGGAAAACATTTTTAACTGAAACGGAGCAATCAATTTACGGAACACCAGCAGAAGTAATAGTTCCAGATTACTCCGTAGTCTTGCAAACAGCCTTGAATGGTCGCTGTGCTGCATTGGGATTCGTCAGCGCATGTGGCCATTTACTAAAAGAGGGATTGCTTGTTCCTGCTCTTCCAATTTCATGGCAAACCGACAAATCATATTATTTGGTAACCCCTGGGCCGATACAAAAAAAAAGCGCAGTTTATTATTTGCAGGAATGGATGCTTCAAAGAAATGAGGTATGTCTGGATTTTGTAGATGAAATTTGCGTTCACCAAAGATCTAATTTTTGTAGCTAAGAATATAGCAAATATAGCGGACAGGCACTGCTAAGCTATCCCCGAACAGCCCGTCATTATCTTTACTCCGAATAAGTAAAAAAATAAGTTTAAAAGTTGTTGGGATATTGTGTCCTTGTGATATGAATATTGGCAGAGGCAGGGTTATTTATAATCGAATTAGTACTCAGTATTTTGTGAAAAGAGAGTTTTAGGACAGGCATTCAGTAATATTTAATACCTTACCTAAAAAATATAGGTAATCTATTGATCTGAATTAAATTTCTGATGGCTGAAAGTTCGTTTTATTAATTGCCTGTACTAGAATTTGGCAGAATTTGTTTGAGGATGCAAACTATTTCTGAAGTATTGGGTTTTACCAATCGTTAAAATTTTCTCTGCTTAAAAAAATTCTTGTAATCCAAATGTGTGCCGACAAATACCAGTGGAGTATACAGTTTTCAGGACGAATATTTACCTACAGGGATGAGGGGGTTGATGGTTGTGCGATATGCGCACGAAAAGGGATTTACGCTGATAGAAGCACTGATTGTGGTTGTCATCCTCGCCGCTGTGGCATCAGTTGCGGTTCCAACCTTTTCTTCGGCAGAAGCGAAATACCTTGATAGAGCGGCAAATGATCTGGTTCAGGCGATTCGATTTGCCCGTTCGGAAGCAATTCGTACAGGTACTGCGCATGGTATTTATCTGGATGCCAACGACACTCGGCTTCGCGTTTATATTTACAATGGCACTGAAGAATACTCTGTTTATCATCCAGTAGATCGATTGCGTTTTCAGATTGACTTTGAATCTACAGCTAACCCTGTCGTCATCGCGGCTAAATCGATCAAGTTTCTGGATCTGTCCCTCAACAATCAATCCAATATATCATTTGCCGGTGGCTCTGGTGTGCCAGGCTCAAGCAGTGTGGGTTTTAATAAAGTGCTGGAATACGCCGATTTCGTTCTGCAATACGGAGTGCATCAACTAACGGTCAGCCTTTCATCCATGTCGGGTCGGGTTACAGTACATTGATCAGTTGTTGTATTTTTCATGGAAGAGCCAGCCGACAGTCGGGATTGTCTTATGTTGAAATATTACTTGCTGTAGTCTTACTTGCCGTGGCGCTTGTTCCTGCCCTGCAAGCCGTTCAGACCGGAATTCAATCGGCCACAATCCACGAAGAGATATCGGTTCAGAATTTCAGCTTGATGTCAAAAATGCAAGCCATGAGGGCGAATAAATTTTATAACCTTATCATCAGTGCAGATGATGCCGGTGGTTTTGGCCTTGCTTCAGATTACTCAGATCCGGCAGGACAGAAAGATCGATTGCTTGTTTATCTGTCATATTACGATGCTGATGACGAGGATGGTGACAGCAATGTATTTACCATCATTGATCCCGATAGTGATGGTGATGGAAATCCTTATACGAGCATAGACCCTGATCCTCCAATTTCCCTGATTTGGGTACGCGTAGCCGTGGAAGCAACTGAGCATGAACTGACGACATTAATACAGCGATGATCAGTCAATTTCAAAGCCAATGCAGAATATGTGTACAGCGCTCAGAACAAAAGGGGTTAGGTCTTGTTGAGTTGCTTATATCTCTCACAGTTGCTGCGATACTGATGGGTGGGGTGATGACGGTTGTCGGTGAAAGCCTCAATACTGAAGTGATCATTAGACAAAGAATGGAGCTGACTCAGCAAGCACACTTCGCCATGCAACGTATGAGTAAAGCGGTGGGGAAAACACGCTATCTGATGTTGCCTTTGGTGGAGAACCCAGCGACAGCCTGGAGTGAGTCTGTTCGAGACGTGCTTGCTGTTTCTCTCGACCCAACGTTGGATCGTGATGCTGATGGTTGGGCCGACGCGAATAATGATAAGGATTGGCAAGACCTTAATCTTAATGGTATTCGCGATAATAACGAATGGGAGCGCATTGATGAAGATACCCACTCTGATATGACAAACGATGCAAAACCAGGAATTATCGGCATTGATGATGATGGTGACGGCTCCATAGATGAGGGCGGAAAAAACGATGACGATGAAGATGGCGTGACGGATGAAGAAAAACAAGGCGAGCAGGATCTGGATGGTGATTTTTCTTTTGCAGAGGACGGACATCAGCAAATGATCCATGACAATAAACCCGGTCTTGCAGGAATAGATGATGATGGTGATGGCGCTGTGGATGAGGGTGACAAGAATGATGATGATGAAGATGGGATGAAAAATGAGGACTGGATAGATCCGGTTGTATTTTACATAAGTGGCTCAAGCCTTATAGAAAGAATGCCTGTGATTAATCCTCTCGATGGAACACTATATATCGAGAATACAATTGCCTCCCAGGTTAGTTATTTTCAGGTTACCCGACTTCCACAGGGAGGAGACCGCGCACCACAGGTTGAAATAAAATTGACGTTAACGGCCACTGATGGAGAGTCCTTTAGTTTGACTGTGACAGTTGCCGGAAGTGGACTATTGTGAATAGTCACAACGGATACATTCTTGTCAGTTTAATTTTAATGCTATTTTTGATCTCAAGTGTCAGCCTGGTATTAAACAGAGAAGGCAGCATGAATGTGCGATTGGCGGGTGATGCAAGAGCCGTGTCAGCAGCAAGGCAGGTCGCACTTGCGGGTATGGATCACCTCCTCTGGCGAACCAGCAAACAAAATTGCAGCGGTTACACTGATCTGACATCGACTTCGTTTGCAAATCATAGTTATAGCGTAACTATTTCTCCGTCTTCAGGTTCTCCCGTTCGCGTTGTTGCAACAGGCGTTTTAGCTGATGGCAGCACAACGCACTTAGCACGCGAAAAGCAAAAGATATTTCAATCAGCCAAACCAACGTCGATATTGACCACCGCTGATTCTCAATCGAAAGACACCTATGTCACCAGTTCCAGTTGGTTTTCTGCGGTTAATTTTGGTACATGGAACTTTATGAGAGTCAGTGGCGATGATGGCGGCACTGAAAGATTTTCACTACTAAAATTTGATTTGTCTGTTTTGCCAGAGTCAATAGAAATTCTTTCTGCAAATCTGCAAGTCTACGCAACTTCGGTGCAATTGAATGCAGGTACTGCTGAGCTTTCAATTCATCGAATGCTTATGGATTGGGCTGAAAATGGCGCTACTTACGAGACTTCAGATGGTAGCATCCCCTGGACATGGCCTGATCTTTTTTATAATGAATCCGAGCACACTATATTTTTAACCACTACATCTCCAGGACTAAAAACCTGGGATATTACATCTCTTGTTGCAGGATGGATTAATAGCAAGTATGCAAACCACGGGGTTGCAATAGCAGGCAGTAGCGCCATTGAGCAAGTTAATTTTGATACCAGTGATGATTTGTCCGCAGTGCAGGTACCCACTCTGCGAGTGAAATATACGTGTGAGTGCGGTCTGTATTGTTACAGCACAATGCCTTTGCCAAATGGGTTGGCACATTGGAAACTGGATGAAACAAGTGGAGCAACAGCATTAGACTCCGATGGAAATAATGATGGAACAACCTATGGCAACAATTGGGTTGCTGGTCAGGTTGACGGAGCAGCACAATTTGACGGCTCGTCTGACTATATAAATGTTCCACATGCAAACGAATTATCGTTCAATACAACAATGACGATATCCGCCTGGATAAACCTTACCGTTTCGGCAACCGGAACTTACAACACTCAGTCCATTATCGAAAAAGGCACCGGCACGCAATCAGAAGAATATTGGTTAGGTGTTTGGGAAAACGAATTGGAATTCGGCGTTTTGGACAATGGAGACTGGTACAGTGTATCTACCGTTGGGGTTGGCTTTCAACCCGGTATCTGGTATCACGTTTCTACAACGTTTGATTCGACAACAGATGAGGCTAGTTTATACGTTGATGGTGTGCAGGTGGGCGAGGGTACGATTAACATAGATCCGGTTCCAGCAAGTGAGGATATACAGATAGGGCGCAGTCAATTTGGTGAATTTTGGTACGGACAATTGGATGATGTGCGCTTGTTTAATGAATTGCTGAGTCAGGAACAAATTGCCGGCATCACTGTTGCTGGTGGAAAGGCAGTCCCGGATGTAGAAACTATTCTCGATCAGTTTGGACAACAAAATTATGCTGGTAGCGATGGCTCTTTACCCTGGACAGGTGAGTGGTTGGAGGTAGGTGAAAGCAGCGGCGCCCTCAGTGGAGACGAGATTGTGACCAGTGACAGTGGAAGGGACTTTGTCGTCAGATTACGTGACAACAATAATGGTGGTGAGGGCATTCAGCGCGAAGTGGATCTCAGTGCCTGCACAAAGGCGAAATTGGGCTTTGAATATAGGCGTGCAGGTGGTTGGACCAGTTCGACAAATGACTATGTCATTATTAACCTATCGTCAGATGGTGGTGTAAACTGGACGCAGCTGGATACTATTCGTGGACCCGGTAATGATACTTACTATATACCAATAACCTATGATATTAGTGGTTTCATATCCAGCAACACGGTTATTGAGTTTTTAACCTCGCCTGGTTTTGGCAATAGTGACAGGATCTATTTAGATAATGTTGGGGTTAGACTGACTGAGTGTAATTAGCACGGTGGTAAACCTTAGCTGGATTGAGGTTTGAACTTTAATAAAGTTTACTTACTTTAGGCCGAAATTATTGATGGATGGATGAAAATTACACACGGAGTTGTGGTGCCTATTACCTACCCGAAATGCAGCCGTGTTTAGGTTGCAAAGCCAATACAAGTTTTTTCCAGTCGGTTTGATATTGCTGATTGCAACGACCGTGTTTATGGTTAGTGGCTGGCAATACATGCAGTTTAGAACGACTGTTAACCGATATGGAACAGAAACAGCCACGCTGATTTCCAGCTTAGCCTTGCATACGCTCAAAACGCTGGATATTGATCGTCAGTACCTGAAATATATTATCAAAAACAGTCCTGCTCCGGCCAACACGTACATACAGTTGTTAGACAAAAGTGGTCGTATATTCAAACAGGATGTGAAAGAGTTTACTTTGATCCCGTATCCAAAAAACACCCATCGGGTGTTTGAGTCTGAATATCCAGACAATGAGAACAATGGGTTTAGTGAATTTTATGCACCTATTGCACATGGATCTAATATAGGTGCGACTGTAAGGGTGGCGATTAAAACTGATTATGTAGGCTATGTTACTGACAATCTTTATGCCTTGTTGGCGGGACTGGCGCCCTCAATGCTTATTGCGCTTGTATTGGTCTTTTTCCGAAATCGTGAAACGTCGTCTGTAGCTGAAAATATAGTGATTATGCAACGTATGTTCCGACTGCTGTCTGATGATGAATTCAAAACGCCGATCGATCCTGTACTAACTTGCAATGCGCATAACCTCAAACGGCTTTTAAACAGCACCGAAGAATTTATAAATAAAATGGAGTCAGAACGTTCAACGTTTATTACAAGTACCCGAGTCCTTGGTTATCAGAAAATGAACTCTGAGTCCATATTACGCTCAGTTCCTGATGCGGTTTTGGTTCTCGACGAATCGGGGCAGATCACATTTGCCAATCAACAGTTTCTACGATGGTATCGGCTTAAGTCTGATGATGTTGTCGGAAAGATGCCGCAGGACTGGTGTAATCGAGCGGAAATGCTGGCGTTCTTTCGTCGATATCAAGGCATGTTGGCTCGACGAGCCGAAACAGGTGCAACTGAAAAGAACCCACCCGCAAAACCTGGGTCCACACTATCATTAACCGCCTATCCAATGTTTTCGTCACGTGATGAAAAACAGATTAACAGTACGCTGGTTATCCTGAGTGATGTGACGGCTGAGGTCATGGCGCAAAACGCACGTGATGAATTTGCTACTGCATTGGCACATGAGTTGAAAACACCACTGCATTCCATCGGCTTGCACGCAGAGTCGCTTATGGGTGAAGATGGCGATAATCATGGCAGCCGAATTGATTCCGCAAACTATATTAACACCGAAGTTGAGCATATAAGTGAACTTGTGCGGACTATGCTTAATATTACGCGCATAGAAACGGGCAGTTTATCAATCAATCGTAAGCTTACTAAGTTCGGCGATTTGCTTAATAATGCAATGGATAATCTGGCATCGAACGCGGCCGAAAAAAATATCGTTTTTCGCAAGGAGTTGCCCGATTCAGTTGAACCAAGCTATCTTGACAAAGATCTTCTCAGAGTTGCAATAAACAATATCCTATCAAATGCAATAAAATACAGTCATTCGGGTGGAGAGATAACAGTGACACTTGGCGTGCATGATAATAATCTTGTGCTCTCGGTGGCTGACGAAGGAATTGGCATTAGCGAAGAAGACAAGGAACGGGTTTTTGAAAAATTCTTTCGCTCTGAAGATGAAGCAGCTAGGAATCGATCCGGACATGGTTTGGGATTATCGCTGGTGCGGGAAATTATTGAACTGCATAACGGCAGTGTTTCAATTGAAAGCACCAAGGGGCAGGGTACCGTATTCACGGTAAGACTAAAACGAATCAACGTGCCACTACAGGAGGCTGCATGAGCGCGAAAAAGATACTGCTGGTTGACGATCAACAGCACATTAACCGAATACTTCAACGCTCACTGGTACAACGAGGCTACGAAGTGGAGGTGGCTGGCAATGGTGAGCAAGCCTTGGATTTGTTACGTAGCGCCGATTTTGATGTGGTTATTACAGATTATCAGATGCCACGTATGAATGGCATCATCTTATGCGAGACTTTTCAGAAAGATTATCCAGACAACAATACATTGATGATTCTCTCTACAGCGGTTGCTGATGAGAAGCTACAAAGTTGGGCATCCCAAATGCGTAACACACTTTATCTGGAAAAGCCGGTTAGTATGCGTCGTTTAGGTGATATCTTGCAACGATACTTTGAAGAGTCGGTTATTCCTGAGGAAGGGATGTCGTGACAATTGATACGCTGCAAAGTTTAGAAACAGAAAAGTTCCAGAATATGCTGAAAGATCATTTTTCTGTTTCAGCGGGTTTTGTATTAGCTGACTTTCAGGGTCGAATACTGGAGGTTGTTGGATCCTTGCCCGCAGATATTGGATCATCGATATCCAATGTCATCAAACGATGTGATGTATCAGATCAAAATAAGAAAACCCGGATTACGCCCGATGACAAATATCTGTTGCTACTGAGATCGGTTGAAGCGGGTAATTCATACGCCTTTCTCGCCATGTTTTGTGAGTTTGCTGAGGGTGCTCGATCCACAGATTGTAGTGTTATAAATCACGTCATGGAACTTGTATTTGAGAGTATATTTGATTCATTATCACTCAATTGCGAATTGAATGATATGGCGGATGATCTTTCAGCACGTTATGAAGAACTCAATCTTTTCTACGCACTGGATGATATTGTCGAAGGCCAGGATCCAAAAAATGGAAAAACTGCACTTAAGAAACTTGCCGATAATTGTGCGCAATATCTAAATACTGATATGGTTTCAATTATTGTTAAAGCTGTGGATATCAACATTGAGGCGCATGCGTTGTGTTCACGGGATTTTTTATTGTGCTGGCGGGGATCAGTTGCTCATTTGACAGAAACGTTTACGCAGCGTTTAAACAATCACTCTCGAACGATTATAATGAACGATAGTGAAGAAGTTGCAAAAGTTACTGACTCGAAATTGAGTGCAAAACTTGCCGTAACACCTATTCATTCGACAAATGGGTCTACGCTGGGCTATTTACTATTGGCACGGTTGAACTCGGGGCGGGATTTTACGAACAGTGATAGACGCCTGTTAAGGGTTGTGGCTGAGCAGGCATCGACTATTGTCAGTACGGGTTTCGATGTTATCACAGGTCTTTTAAACCGGGATGGTTTGCATTCCTCCATAAGTAGTGCAATTAGTGGTGCTGCTTATACATCAGCCACAAAAAGCCTGCTTATTCTGGATCTGGACCAATTTAAGGTGATTAACGACAGCTGTGGTCGCTCGGCAGGAGACGAGTTATTAAAGCAGGTTGCCAACCAACTAAAGACACTCTACCAGGGCTGCAGTATGGCAGCCAGAATAGAAGCTGATAAGTTTGCTGTTCTGGTGACAGAATGCGGTGACGTTAATGGCGAGACAATCGCCTCTGAAGTGATCCGTAAATTATCTGAAACAGGATTCCGCTGGGATGGCCGATTTTTCGATATCAGTGCCGGAATTGGTATCGTGAATCTGACTGACGAAATCATCGATGCTGATGAGGCGTTTGCGCTTGGTGCTATTTCATGTGATGTTGCAAAACAAAAAGGACCAGGTGGCATCTTTGCTTATGATTCCAGCAGTGCATCAATTGAATCGGCCCGCATTGCAATTGACTGGATTCCGCATGTCAGGACAGCATTGGAAAACGACTCCTTTGAGCTGTATGCCCAGCAAATAGTGCCACTACAAAATACAAATCCTGATTCTGTACACTATGAAATTCTCTTGCGACTCAGAGGTGAAGATGGTTCCGTTGGTTCGCCCTTTCAGATGATTAAAGCGGCGGAAGTCTACAATATGGTGACCCATATTGATGAATGGGTGATCAAGAATACTCTGCTTTTATTAAAAGAATGCCTTACCCGATATCCCGATATTACTGTTCGCTGTTCCATTAACATGTCAGGTCAATCAGTAACCGATGAATTTTTTGCGTGGCTAAAGGCAGCGCTATTGGCGTCTCCGGCATTAATACCGCGGGTTAATATAGAAATTACTGAAACACATGTAGTCTCAAATTTAACAAGTGCAATTGGTTTGATTGAGTCGCTCAGATCTATTGGGGTTACATTTTCACTCGACGATTTTGGTACAGGAATGAGTTCGTTCGGATACCTGAGGGATATACCCGTAGATTATTTAAAGATAGATGGATCATTTGTAAAACACATTGTTGAAGATCCGATCAGTCATGCGATGGTGGAATCAATTCACCGTATAGGTCATTTAATGGGCCTGAAAACAGTGGCCGAGTTTGTTGAGAATGATTTAATTACAGAGAAGCTGAAAAGAATCGGAATTGACTATGGTCAGGGATATGGGCTTAACAAGCCCGCACCATTTTTCCAGCAAGTGGATGAATTTTACAGTCAACGTCGTGGCGTAGACATACCTGAGTCTAATGTCAGGTTATCCTCTAAAGCGATAAACTGGAGCGTTTGAGATGTCTTTAGCACTGGCGCAAACCCGTGTTGGAATTGAAACACATATCAGTATCGAAGGTGCGATCAATGATGATTATGCAGTTAACAATCTTGAGCAATTACTGGAATCCTGCATTGATCAATATCAGATAAACATTGTGTTGGACATGGTTTCTGTTGCACTGGTTAACGGCTTGTGTCTTGAAGTGCTGCTTGAAATACAAGATCGATTGCTGCGAATCGGCGGATCTTTACGTATCGTTAATCCGAGTAAATTACTGAAGCAGGTATTTTACATTACGGGTGTCGATCAGGCGATAGACTGTGAATCGTCAACTCAGGGTTATTTGCAACCCGAGCACAGGGATAAAAGTTCCTTAGAAAAGAAAAAACTTGGTGAAATTCTATTGACAAAAGGACTCGTCAGTCAAAAAGATATAGAGTATGCGATTGGCGAACAACAAAAATCGGGGAAAAAACTCGGTGATATATTAATTGACGATCATTATGTTACCGAAAACGATCTTATCCTTGTACTGGCAGAACAGCACGGACTGCCATTTGTACAGATTCGCAGTGGGTTGTATGATGCGGCGGCGGCCCGTCTTATCGATCCACAGATGGCAAAAAATTTAAAGGTATTGCCACTATTTAAAATTAATCAGTTTTTATATCTGGCGACTCCTGATCCACAAGCGATTCCGGGTTTTGATGCAGTCACTGAAAAAACCGGATGCCTGGTAAAACCCGTATTGGCAACCTCAGAAAATATTCTTGAAAAAATAGCTGAAGCCCAAAATGCAGTTGATGATCTCTCCGAATATATTGGTGGGTTGGATATTGAAGCTGATCTGGAAGTTCTTGAAGGTCAAAGTGAACAGAATTTAGATACGATTGATGAACGATCCGGCAGTAGTCCAGTGATCAATTTGATCAACACATTGGTTCAACGGGCTGTTCGCGATAATGCAAGTGATATCCATATTGAGCCGGGTCGAGGTCGAAGTCGGATACGATTTCGGATCGATGGTGTTCTATATCAGGTTATGACACCGCCTGCTGAGATCTATCCTGCTTTGGTTTCACGACTTAAAGTGATGGCAAAGCTGGACATAGCTGAGCGAAGATTACCGCAAGATGGGCGCATACAGGTGCTAACACAAGGTCGTGTTATCGATTTGAGATTGAGTACTTTGCCGGGAATTTTTGGTGAAAAAGTTGTGCTGCGCATTCTTGACAAGGAAAAGTCCATTATGCAGATTGAGCGTATTGGCATGACTGAAGCACATTTGCAGGTATTTAAGCGCATGTTGAAAAGCCGGCATGGGTTATTTCTGGTTACAGGCCCCACGGGTAGTGGAAAAACATCGACACTGTATTCGGCCATTAATTACCTTAACAGTATTGAGAAAAGTATCGTAACCATTGAGGACCCTGTGGAATATCAACTGGATGTTATTAACCAGAATCAGGTTCGTGAGGTGATCGGTCTGGACTTTGCAAAACTGTTCAAACATGTACTACGCCAGGATCCTGACATCGTTATGGTTGGTGAAATCCGTGATGTTGAAACAGCAGAAATTGCGGTTCAAGCCGCACTGACTGGACATTTGGTTTTATCAACATTGCACACCAATGACGCGATTGGTGCGATTACACGTTTACTGGATATGGGCATTCAACCTTTTTTGTTGTCATCAGCCTTGATTGGTGTAATGGGACAGCAATTGATTCGGCGAGTATGCCCAAAATGCAAGGCGCAATACAATATATCTGAAGAGGCATTGAAGGGTTTCGGTGTAGCCTCTGACAAAGCACGACAGCTCTTCAAAGGCAAAGGGTGTTCGTTTTGTTACGATTCAGGATATAAAGGCAGAATGGCAGTACATGAAATTTTTGAGGTTGACGCCTGTGCTCAGCAATTGATGACAAAAAATCCATCACGTGATGAATTGGACGATCATCTGAAAAAAAACAAGGTTGTTACGCTATTTGATTCTGCTTTATCCAATGCATTTTTCGGCTATACGTCGCTGGAAGAAGCGTTAAATCTGAATGCGGGCTAACCATGGCGATTAACCCTACTGCTTACTCAAAGCGTGTTTTAACTGTTAATAGTAAACCTAAGCGGTTGTTCGCACAGTATAAAAATATTCATTTGTTCGGAAAACAAGTCAGTATTCAGGACAGGATGATCTTTACTGAACGCCTTGCCTTAATGATCGATACGGGTAGTCCTTTGTTTAATAGTCTTGGCGTCATAAAAAAAGGCATTACAAACCTGGCCCTGGTTGCTGCGATCTCCCGAATTGAAGATAACATCGACAAGGGTGGGAGTTTTGCTATTTCACTGTCACAAGAACCTGAATTGTTTGATTCACCTTATGTAAATCTGATTGCTGCTGGCGAAAAAGGTGGTTTTCTTTCAGAGGTACTTAATCAACTTTATCTGACAGATAAAAAACGCTTTGAACTGAACAGTGTTGTTAAAGGTGCGTTGTTTTATCCCGCATTTTTATTGTTTTTTTCAGTATCAGTAATCATCTTTGTCATTCTTGTTGTGTTTCCTAAATTTACAGATTTGTTTGCTGCACTTGGTGATCAGCTACCTTTGTCCACCCAAATACTCATGGCAATCAGCGGCTTTATGCTGAAAAACTGGATATTTTTTCTTAGCGGCATATTTGTATTAACAATTGTGTTTCTGTCATGGTCGCGGAAACCTTCAGCAAAAGTCTGGATTGATAAATTAAAACTCAGATTACCTTATTTTAGAAGTATTATTATCCAGTACTATTTGCTGATAACATTGAGGGTTCTCTCCTTATCGATAAAAAACGGGGTTAACGTACTGGACGCTTTAAGGGGCTGCAGAGATATTGTGGATAACAGTATATATAAGCAATTTCTTGATGAAACTGCGGATCTGGTGGAGAATGGTTCAGGCATTAGTGCAGGTTTTAATAAGAGTCCTCTCATTCCTGACCTTGTGAAACAAATGGTTGCCACTGGAGAGGAGACAGGTAAGTTAGCTGTTGTGATGTCTCGTATTGCAGAACATTATGAAGGCGATTTGAATAAGCGGATTGTACTCATATCCAAGCTCGCCGAGCCATTGATGCTGCTGTTTATGGGCGCTTTTGTGGGTTTATTGGTGAGTTCACTGATATTGCCAATTTTTCAACTGTCTCGGGCAGTGCATTGAATGAATGCCCACAGATTCAGATCTTATGCCAGTGAGGAATTGAAAAAATACACTTTATTTTGGCTTTTTTCGTTAAATAAGGCATTTTCTCTAAACTGATTTATGTATACGTCGATAAATACAATAGCAATGAAGCCAAATTTTAAAAATGGAGTTTTAGAGTATGTCTGTTTCAAAAAGAGCCATTCAATCCGGTTTTACTCTTGTGGAACTGTTAATCGTTGTCATAATACTCGCCGTTCTCGCTTCGGTCGCGATTCCACAATTTTCAAGTTCCACCGATGATGCCAAAGAGGCAGTACTCGATGCGACACTTTCGGAAATGCGTAATGCGATAGAGCTGTATTATCATCAACACGGTGAGTATCCGAGCGCGAATCTCGATGGTGATGGTAATGCGGCAAATTCATCCGCAGCATTTCTGAGTCAATTGACGAGCTATACAGATACTAATGGCGATGTCGCAACCATAAGAGATGTTACACACAAATATGGACCCTATCTGAAAAAACAGGAATTACCGAAAAATCCAATCGATGGTTTGGGTGCGATGGTAATCGGCACAGGTGGTGATCTAACGACAGCCGGTACGAATGCGGGTGGATGGTGGTTCGATAATGCATCTGGGAAGTTTATCGCTAATCTGAACACTCACAATACACGCTAGCTGTTGTCATCGCGTATAGTCTTTGGTGGTTGTTTGTTAACAACCTATCATTACGAAGCAGGTTTGCGCATTGCTAATTGAAAATGAGATTATACTTATATCTAACGTGTTGTTTTTTTGATCAATGGCAGCCCATTTAAACACAGCATAGATTTGCATTAATGATGGATTGTGAACCAATTTCGAATTTTGATCTTATCAAGAGTAAGGTCCATTTTATCTGATGAGAATGCTGTGATTCGGCTATCTGTTTACTAAAGAAATGTGAACTTGTTCCGTTATTTAAGAGTATTGATAATGGAATATCAGAGCACAAAAAATGCTACTAACAGCCCCGTCTTCACCTTCCCGCAAACAATTGAAATCGCTTGGTAGACGCGTCCGAACGCTATCTGGCAGAATCGGTTTGGGGCCAATTGGATTTGACCTGGGTCGTGCAGAATTGCGAGCTGTTCAGATTCAACATGGCGACGAACGGGCAATATTGAAAGCTGCAGTGTCGGTTAAATACCCCTGCCCAAGACATGAATTATTTGCTGATCGAAAAAATCTGAAAAAATTTATTAATAATTCTCTTTCGCTACACGGATTTCGTGGAAACAGAATTGTCACTTGTACACCGTCAGAGAACTTTAAACTTCTGTCTTTGGAATATCCTGCCGATGATGCGATGTCTGAGGATGAAATGATTCTCAACATACTGAAACAACGTATTGAGGAAGATCTCTCTGATATGGTTATCGACTACATTCCGGTACGTGATACGGGATCGTCTGAGCATCGAAAAGCCTTGGTTGCTGTTGCTAATTTGCAGAAACAAATTCATTACCTTGAGCTTCTACGCAGTGCAGGCTTGCGTGTAGTGGGGCTGGAGATCGGACCGATTGCCATTCGCCGTCTGGTGGAAAATATCTCTCGTGCTGAACAATCCCCTAATACCCTGGTTGTTAATTGTGGAATTGAAAAATCCTATTTGACGGTTACCTCGGGCCGCCGATTATTGCTGGACAGGGGGATAAATTTCGGTGAAAAACATTTGCTTGAAAAATTATCGACTGCACTGGAAATGGAGCAACGCGATGCGCTTCATCTATTGTATCAATATGGTATGGATGCTACCAATACTTACATTGAATTGTTTGATGGAATTATAAACTCACAAGATATTGTTGGTACCCTGCTTGAAGTTATAACCCCACTCTTTCATGAGCTGGTTCGGGAAATAGACAAAGTTGTCGCCTATGTGCATTCACAACTTCACGGTGCTGATATTCAGCAAATTTACTTACTTGGTAGCATCGCTCAATGGCCTGGCGCTGACCGATATCTGAATAACCTTATGAACCGACCTATTCGAATTCTTAATCCATTTGGCAGTTTTCATATCGACTCCAACAGTCAACATGCTCTGGATTCAACAGCGCTTACAGGGATGGCACTGGCCACCGGCTGTGCTTTGAGTGAGTTGAGATAACATGGACACATTTAACCTGGTGCCGGATGTCTATAGACGACGTTGTAATTTCTGGTTTGATCTGAAAATTACCGGCCTGTTGGCAGGATTGATTGTTCTCTCTGCTGCAATAGGCTCGATGCTGCTTAATCGCAATATAGAAAATCACAAAACACGCTTATTCGAAATTACACAATCACGCAAAGCGATTGACATAGCGCGTGCAGAAGTGGATTCGATCAATGCCAGAAAACAAAAACTTGAAGACAGATATACCTTGCTGAAAGCGCTTCGCGGGAACATATCTGTACGTGATCTGTTCGCAGCAATGGATGCCTCATTAAGTGCAGAAATTGAATTTGATGCACTCAATTTCGAACGTGCCGGGGAACCGATTGAGAGTGAGAAGCATAGCGCTGAATCATCATACTTTATCATTATTCCAAAGTATGACGGGCGCTTGAAAGATCGTTACGATGCCTGGCGGATTGACGCCAATCTGACGATCCGGGGGCGTGCAAAAAGCCATTCTGCAATGGCTGACTTTATGACGCAGTTGTCAAAGCAGGATACTATCGAGCATGTAAAATTATTGCGCACGGGAGGTAGTAGTGCTGATAAGGGCATTAGTTTTGAACTCTATATTGTGGTGAAAAACTATTTTGCACATTCATCATGAATCTTGATGCATTGATTCGTTCACGTTCCATAGTGGTGTCGATTATATTGACCTTGCTTAGTTTTTTTGTTTTTGCTTTATATTGGGTTCTACTGAAAGACTCAATTGAGCAAAATATACAGCTTGTAAAGTCATTTAGTGAAGCCAAGAATCAACTGAAAACGTCTGATTCCAGTGCTCAACTTTCCCGCCAACTCAATGCAGGCGAGTTGGCAATTAAGTCACTCGGGCAGAAACTTTACTTGCAGAGTGAAGGCCGTGATAGTAACGTGATTGTACCTTTCGTAGTGAGTGCATTGGATGCAATATCATATAAATACAACGTCAAACTTCGCGGTGTAATTCCACTTGAAGCAAAGCAGGTATTAATGCTTGAGGAAATGCCATTTGATATCACTATATCCGGATCATACACACAGATCTATGAGTGGCTTATTGAGGCAGAGCAGGCACTGAATCCTATGGCCGTGAAAAATTTCTCGATAAATCCCTCCAATCGAGAGCATGGAGTAACGATGAAAATGCGTGTTGTTTCCTACCGCTTACCTTTGGGCAAGGGATGATGTATAAGCAAATGGCTTTAATGGTAGCATTGTGCGTTTTATTTAGCAGTTCTGCTATTGCAGATCGTAACGTTTCTATGCAATTTAATCCTTTCGCATACGCAGATAAAAAGAAAATTTCAATAAGCAGAAAACCAACATCGGCACAAATTTCAAATAAGTTGCCTAAATCGATTTCCTGGAAACCTTCTTTGCTTGCCACTATTGTAGCAGGACAAAAATCGATGGCCAACGTTGAAGGCAGACTTGTACGTATTGGACAGAGCGTTAACGGCTTTACACTGCTATCGGTAGATAAGAATTCAGCGACATTTAAAAAGAATGCCAAAAAGTATGTATTGAAACTGGCGATGAGAAGCAAACATAAGTGATATTATAATGATTAGAGTTATGAAAAGGATTTTTTTGTCAGTAATCATATTACAACTTTACGTATGCGGTATGCCACCTCTAGTGGCGAATGAAAGTGACAACGGAGTAATTGAGTTGTCATTTGTTGAGACCCCCGTAAGTCAAGCATTTGAGATGCTATCGACACTCGGTGAAATCAGTATTATTTTGATGCCTGATATTTCGGGTAAAGTCACTGCACATCTATACGAAAAATCAATCGACAATGCTATAAGAACCATTGCCAATGCTGCTGGATATGCCGTGGAAAAAAACGCAGATGCCTATATTGTTATGAACCGGGACGAAGTCGGTAAGGATTCTCTGGGTGATATGACTTCAGTGCGTTCCTACAAAGTGCAATACGTTGATCCGGGTAAAGCCGTAACACTTTTAGAGAAATACCTTTCACGTTATGGAAGCATATCGGTACTACAGGATCGCAAGCTGATTGTGGTTGCTGACAGACCGGATTTTCTGAACCGCATCGAACAGATTCTTTCAGAAATTGATATTAAGCCGCAGCAAATTTTGATAAAAGCAGAAATTCTTGAGATTACCCTGAATGAGGATGAGATTTACGGAATTGATTGGTCGAGTAAAAACAATAAGACAACTTTGGGTACAAACGGATTAAGCACTTTGGGTTCGACTGGATTTTTTATGGATTACCTGACTGATGATCTTGATATTTTTCTAAAGGCATTATCTGAAGATAACCGCGTACGCACTTTATCGACACCTAAACTTCTCGTATTGGAGGACCAAAATGCTGAAGTTATTATTGGAGATCGCATCGGCTTCAAGGTAACCACGACGATCGATTCAGTGACCTCAGAAAGTGTAGAGTTTATTGAGTCTGGCGTAATTTTGAGGGTTAAAGCCTCAGTAGATAATGATGATCGAATCATGCTGGATGTGCATCCTGAGGTAAGCTCGGGTAGTATTACTGATGGCATACCTTCTGTCAGTACAACTGAAGTGACGACCCATCTGATTGCCGGGAACGGACAGCCGGTATTTATTGGCGGCCTGATTAAAAACACTAAACTGGAACGTGAAACAGGTGTGCCCGGTTTACGTTCCATTCCGCTGCTCGGTGCTCTTTTTTCTCAGACTGAAGAGCGTTATACAAAAACTGAAACCATCGTTGTTATCCGACCCTTTATTATTTCTGATGATAAAGAAAATGTGGCAACACAGGAGGTTGAGCGATCACAGACACTTGCTGATAACCTTCAACGGGAGGTTCTAACACAGGCGACGAAACAGGATCTGAACAACGCCTTGCGATGGCGGGATAATAGTATGCCGAGTGAAAATTCAAAAACAACTGAAATTGAAGATTTTGCAACTCAGCACACTCAGGTAGAGCATTCAGATAGTAAGGACGGGAAGCAAAAAAAGCACTCAGCCACAGAAGGTCTTGGTTGGTTCTTCAGTGTGCTTGCAATTATCGCTATATTATAATTGATCGTTGATTCAACAGGCAACCAGATATGGCTTATCAGGCGCCTTCCACTATTGCCAACGTACACTTGGCATTCTCATGACGTATCGCTTTTACCGGCGCATATTCTTCAGAGTCTACAAACGCACGAGCGCTATCCATGTCGGGAAACTCGATGATTACGATGCGTGTGGGCGACCATAGGTCTGCTTCCCGAACATCCAATTCGCCACCTCGAACACGATAGATTCCACCATATTTTTCGGCAATTGGTTTTGCGAGTTTTTTGTAGTCTTCGTAGACATCTGGATTTTCAATCTTAGTGTCTACAAATAGGTATGCGCTCATAGTGAATCTCCAATTTCATTGTGTATTTAAAGATATAGCATACACTGAGTATTCAGTATAATTCAATCCACCAGGGCAATCAGTAAATCCATGACATTGGTACCAGTTGGGCCTGTAATCAACAGATCTCCAACCTCATTCAAATAGTCACCAGCATTGGCTGAATCCAATGCCGCCTGGGCATTGCCTTCATGCCGAAATGTAAAACCATTAACAATTGCACCCGCAGCACGGGTTGGCCCATCGGTTCCATCAGTCCCGGCGACCAGAATGGTAATATTGTTTGTGCCTTTAATTTCCTTTGCAAGTGCGAGTGCCAGACTCTGATTGCGGCCACCATTTTTTGGGTTTTCAGGTAACTGTATAGTTGGCTCACCGCCCCAGAGATAAAGGCCTTTTTCTGAATTGCGTATAAATGTTCCAATTTTTTTGCTAAGACTAAAGACGTCATCATAGAGTGTTTCGATATTTTGCTTAACCGCTAAATTAAGTTCTAATGCCTCTGTAGCGGAAGCGTTACGTGCAATTGCATTGCTGGCAATTATGTTTACTTCTGCTTTAACATGTGTACGATTTATGTCGCCAATACCCGCACCGATAGTGGAAATACTATCACCCTCGACATCAGATATCGCAAAGACAATCACCTCTTTACCATTGAAGTTTTCTAATAGTCTTCCATCCTTGATAAGCGAGACTTCTTTGCGTTTCTTATTTATAGCATTGATACTCAATCCAGAAGCAATCATTTGATTGGTTAGATTCTGCAACTCACTCAATGTTATATCCTCGCTTAAACACTCCGCCACGGCAGAAGCGCCACCTGATATGAGTAAAACAAGTGTACTGTTCCCAGTGAGTGTGGAAACAGTTCCAAGTATTTTTTTCCCGGCATTTAGTGAGTTGTCATCAGGTATTGGATGTGCCGCCTCTATCAGTGTTACATTTGGTTTTGTACAAAGGGTAGGATCGCTATGATGGTATTTTGTTACGACCAATGCAGGCACTGAATCACCAAATACCGCCAAAGCGCCCAGGCACATGCTACTGGCAGCCTTGCCGACGGCAATAATACAATCCGGTTTTAAATCGGGTAATTGCTTAAAGGCATTAATTACAGATGCCTTGCCAGAAACTGCGGCAATGCCTGCATTAAAAATTGAGATAAGCTGGTCTCGACTCTTCATATTGTAAATAAAAATAACAAGTGCCTGATTGTGCCAAGCTTACCCTTGATTGGGTTCAGATAACCAGCTTTATTTCATTCATTATAATAGGGCCCTTGAAGACCATGCTTTGCATAAAACGAGGTTAATTGATTCGCCACCCTGGTCGCGTCAGCGATGTGTCGTTTTACTAATTCGCTACGTTGTTCTGGATCTTTGCTCGCTTCTATTGATCCCCAAAAAGCAGCCAAATCTTCCGTGTATTTACGGATGTTCATTAGCTCATCCGCTGATAAGCTTGAGATATCATTCGTTGTTACGGCACCCACTCCGTTCACCGTGAGTGATTTACCATTTGTATAACCTGCAGGTAAATCACCTTTCAAATTAACAACTCTTTTAAACAGAATAACATCAAAAATCTGGTTAACCGCTTGTTTGGCACTTTCAACCCTGGAGAAATGCTCGGTATCTGCAGCGGCATGTGGCAGAAGCTCCATCTTATCAGCATGCCTGACAACTATATCCAAGTAAGGAACCATGGGTCCTGAGAGGGTGCCCGTTTTGCTATCTTTGAACAGATCTGCATCAATTGCTGCGTAACTGATTTGACCTGAAGTAAGCGCGAGATCCAATGCTTTTGTACAAACCAGCTCCCCACGATCATAATTTATGACAACCGCGCCCGCATTCAAGGCTGACAAAATCTCACCATTTATGAGACCCGCATTTGCATAAACGCCGGTTTTATTATTCATTACACCCAAACCGACATGAGGGCTGATCACATCTGCGTTGGTGGCTGCTTCTTTGATTGTTTCTGCGTAGTCAAAACCTTCAGAAATTATCCATTGCTTATGGCGTGAGCGAGCGAACACACAAACACTCATGCCAAAAGCTTTTGCCAGTCTGGCAACTTCCCGACCGATATTGCCATAGCCGATTATAGCTATTTTTTTACTCTCAATTTTGGCTGTTGGAAATTCCACCAGATTTTCACCTGTATCGAAGTTACCTTCAACAACGCGCTTATGCAGTTCCGCTACCCGCAGATCAGGCATGACTTTGAGTAATGCCTTTATTGCAGTTTGTGCAGTTGCACGTGAGTTGAAACCCGGCGTATTCATTAATGGAGCAGAACCGCCTTCTCCATTTCCACCCCCCCAGCTATCTGAACCCATATTGCCGGTTCCGGCACCCATACGCACCCCACCCAGTTCAAACCGGGAGCCAGCAGGTAGAAAGGTTGCTGCTGTAATCACGGCATCATACTGACCACTATCAGTCGCTTCGAGAAGTTCTGCTTCGGTACTCATGCCGGGTTCATAGAAAAAGTGCAGACAACCTGTTTCCAGATCAGTTGTATTTTTTTCAGACCCTATATGGAATACGCCGTCTTTAGACTCAATGTGGGTTTGTACTTCACTAAAATCCGGCTTACCCGCATCGTTAAAACGCATGCCGATAAGATCGGTGATTAGAATCTTATAGGCTTTATGCTTATCAATAGCGTGTGTTTGATTTGCAGTGCATGCATCAGAGGATTTAATAATTTCATCTGACTTTAGTAATTCCTGTTCTAACACCCATACTTTAGCCCGATGGTAACAGTACTGAAGATTTTCGAGTAATGCTGTAATATCTTCGTCTGGTCGAATTCCACCTATCCAGGCACGATAATCGCCATCAGTGCCTGGAAATGCATTCACATAACGCGCAACATCCAGGCCCTTTTCGTGGCTGCCATCAGCATGCGTCAAACCTTCATAACCAAGCATTTTTTTGCTTTGAGCAATAATGCGTTCATGTAATGTTTCATCGATGATATCCTTGTCGATTACTTTTAATAGTGTCACTGCTGCACCGCGTGACTCGGGTTTTTTTACCCCTGACTCGAAAAGCGTGTTTGCTTGTATCCAGTCTGAAACAATTTGCCGATTTTTCATCGAGCGTTTATTAAGTGTTTTAACACTGCCCAGACGTTGCTCATTTTGTAATATGGCAAAAGTTGTTTCTGCAAATGCAAGCGTGCTGTAGGTATTGATAATACCACCGTGCATTTTGTTTTCAGCGGGATCATAAATGGGTCCAAGATCAGTTTTTACCTCGCTGCTCAGCGGCCGCTTAGGGTCTACAGGAACCGCAATCTTGAGTTGGCGTGGAATCGCCCATGACGGATTTTTCATATTCTCATCAATCATCATAATTGCGTGTGCGGTCATCGAGAAAATAAAATAACCTGAGACACCACCGATGGCTTTTTGAAAAGGGGTGAACAAGCAGCATTTTTCCATCACGGATTGTATTATATCATCAGCCCAGGGCATCGCTCCCAACATGGATGTGCTGTCAATTACGGCATGGTGCTCTGTGGGGTTGATGTCAATCCAGGCCAACAGGTTTTTAATTTCTGCTTCTGTATAGGTCGTCGCACCTGTTGTCTCATGACCCACACCAAAAAACAGTTTGATCCCCAGTTCCTGGAGATAATCTGCAGATGGGATACAGCCCTCATCATCAGTGAAGTGAAGACGGGCAGGGTCACCATTTTTTGAAAACTTGAGCATTTCGATAAGTTGTGAACCCCACGACTGTCGGAAAAACCCCGATTTCTTAGCCGCTTCTGATTCGGGTTTAGGGGTATCAACAAAAATTTTTTGTTCTGGTTTTTCAGCCGATAAAAGATGCATCACTGCGACAGTGAATCCGCTATGACCACCACCAAGCCCTATGGCTATTTTTGTTTTATCCGAGTAGTTGAAGTAACGGTGGATATGACTCATCATATCGAGTAATACCTTGTCGGCCGGGTAGCCTCGATGCATACTGCGGCCCAGTTCTCCGGTTGTGAAATTTCCAATAATATTGCCCTTGTCATCATATTTTGGATAGTTAGTCTCTATCCATGAATTAAAAGCAAACCGTCGCTTTCTAGCGTCCATTTCGTCCATGGCCATATCAGTGATAGGCCCAACACCAAAAAATTGATTTCTTGTTTTCGCCGGCGCACCGGCTGCAGTAAGATCCAGTGCATTCTGGTACGCCGTTTTTATATCTTTCAAGTTCATGTTGTCATCCACTCGATTTTTTTCTGCTGTTCGAATCAGGTAAACCTCAAGACGCGCAGACGTGCATTGATAAATAGGAAAAGCTTTGATTTGAGACGGGTTGATGTTTCAGTGAAAACGCCAATTTAGGTGCATAATCAGCATGAATATAGCCAGAATGCGACGCTAAATTACGTTAATTGTCAAAAAATGTGCAGACGCTTCCGTTAGAGGCTGTTTTTTGAATTTGCAATGTTGATATTGCAGGTTCAGGATAACTATCAATCGGTTAAGAGGGGGCTATCAGAGGCGATAATTTATCGTTGATCAAAATCCACCACGACCTCGTCAGATACAGGATGTGCTTGACAAGTCAATATATAACCGGCATCAATCTCATGCTGTTCCAGCGCATGGGTTAAGTTCATGTCAACTTTTCCTTTCAATAGCCTGGCTTTACAAGTTGAGCAAACACCGGCTTTACAAGCGTAGGGTAGGTCGAGCCCATTATGCATACCCGCATCAAGTATATTCTCGCCCACAACTGACAATTGAAAACGAATACTGCGACCATCATATTTCACCGTGACTGTGCTGCTTTTTTCTTCTCCATAGGTGGCAATTCGTTGTTGAGATTTTTCGAGTATTCTGTGCGTGTCTTCGAATGAATTGGCAAACAGTTCATAATGGATATGGGAATCATCAATCCCCGATGCACGAAATCCCCGGGAAACTTCAGACATCATGGCCTCAGGTCCGCAAATAAACACATCGTCTGTTGCAAGAATATCGATTAAGCCACTTTTATGCAGAGCCGTACCTTTCTTATTATCAATAATGCCGTTGCCCAGATCATAACCCTGATCTTCAGCATTCAAGATGTTAATCCATGAAAAACGATCCAAAAAACGATTTTTGATGAAACCCAGATCTTCCTTGAACATAATCGAGTGACTTTGACGGTTACCGTATATTAAAGTGACATGGCTTTTTGTTTCGATGTGGAGAATGCTTTTAATAATGGAGAGTATGGGTGTGATGCCGCTGCCGGCAGCAATGCACATGTATTTTTTTTGCGTATTTGCATTGAGTTGGGTATGGAAATTTCCCTGTGGCGGCATCACGTTGATTGGCATACCCGATTTGAAATGATCATTGGCATAGTTTGAGAAACTTCCATTACGCACTCGCTTGATTGCGACACGAAGCTGATCTTCATTAATGCCAGAGCAGATGGAATACGAACGGTCGATCTGCTCCCCATTGATATTGCAGCGTAAGGTTAGAAATTGTCCTTGAGTGAATCTGAATGTCTCGGTGAGTTTATCCGGTATTGTAAAAGTGATGCAAATAGCTGATTCAGTTTCTGCCTGAACATCGGCCAACTTAAGTGTGTGGAATTTTTTTTCTGTCATGATAACAACACTATATCGATTTAAAGTAGTCAAAAGGTTCCAGGCAATCCTGGCACTGGTATAATGCTTTACAGGCGGTAGAGCCAAATTCTGATATCTGGCGTGTTTTGCTACCATGACATTTGGGACACGCAATGCTTTCTAAATGACTTTGTCTGCCGCACTGCATATCAGGCGGGGTGATTCCAGACTCGCGCAGACGATTGCGTCCTTCTGGCGAGAGCGCGTTGCTACTCCATGCAGGCGAGAGCTGTATTTTAATTTCGACCTGTGGGTAATTATTTTCCAACAAAGTGGTGATAATGTCCTCACGCATGACTTCCATGGCGGGGCAGCCTGAATAAGTCGGGGTGAGAGTTACAACAACGGTGTTATTGTTGTATTCTATATTGGTCAGTACAGCAAGATCCCAAAGGCTTATAACCGGGATTTCAGGGTCACAGACTGCATCCAGCAGATCCCAAATCACCTTGTTTTTTGATGCTCTACGATGATTTAGCCGTGTCTCATAGAGCGCTGGCTTTTCAGTGTCTATGCGGTTTCTCATCTTACCACTGCAACCCTGGCATTGACCGATGCAGGAACTGTAACTCGGTGAGTAAATGGCCTAAATTCTCCGTATGATAACCTGATCGGCCACCGCATACAGACCATTGTTGTGTCGGGATGATTAATGCCGCCTCATGCAGAATATCATGCAGCCGGGTTTCCCATTCATCTTTCAATGCCGTGTTATCAACAGCTATTTTTCTTGCAGCCAGGTTTTTTTCCAGCTCGTCCAGCTCAAACATTTCAGCGCTATATCCACAAAGTGAATCAACTGCTTTTTGCGTGCGGATATGACTCTCTTGAGTACCGTCTCCAAGCCTTACCACCCACTCTTTGCTACGTCGCAGGTGGTAGCGGGTTTCCTTGATCGCTTTTTCGGCAATACCTGAAAGCCTTTCATCTTTACACTCAAACAGGCGGGGAAGAAAAATGGCGTTGAACAGATCAACAAACAGCTGTCGTACCATTGTAAAGGCGAAATCACCGCGAGGTAATTCAACAATTAAGAAATTACGAAACTCTCTTTCGTCCCGCGTATAGGCAAAATCATCTTCAGATTTGCCATTGCCTGATAATTCTGCTGCGTAGCTGTAGAACATCCGTGCGCGGCCAATGTAATCCAACGCGACATTGGATAATGCGAGATCTTCTTCAAGAAACGGTGCATTGCTCGACCACTCTGACAGCCTGTGACCCAAAATAAGGGCGTCATCGCCAAGACGAACAGCGTATTCCAGGGTCGCTTGTTTTTCCTCAATATCGTTCATCTATACTGCGCTCTATATAAATCACTGGTATTTTTTTAGATTTGATTGATGCCAATTTAAAAAAAATTAACCGGATTTATTCATCACATATTATCGACTTCATCAGGCAGTTTGTAGTGCCCTGCGTGACGATAAGGTTTGTCATTCGATGGCTCGTAAAAACTCTCTGCATCTTCTTCCTGTGAAGCGCATATATCCGCTGATTTTACAACCCAGATACTGACACCCTCGCTGCGCCGGGTGTAGCAGTCGCGTGCGTATTTTAACGCCTGCTCATGATCCGCCGCGTGCAGACTGCCGAAGTGCTTGTGATCCAGTCCGCGACGAGAGCGTATAAAAACTTCATATAATTCAAGATGATTGTTTGGCATTGTTTTCTCTTTTAACATTGTTGTGCATAGAGCGCTGTTTCTTTTCTTCATAGGCATGCAAGGCTTCACGTACCCAGGCACCGTCCTCGTGTGCCTGGATGTGATGCTGTAAACGCTGTCGATTACAGTGGCCATTGCCATTGATTACGCTATAAAACTCGTTCCAATCAATTTCACCATGATCAAAGTGGCCTCGTTCGTTGTTCCACTTTAGCTGTGAATCGGGGTGTTTAAGGTCAAGGTATTTAATCTGTGGTGCGGTTTGGTCAATAAACTTCTGGCGCAGATTATCGTTGGTTTCACGTTTTATTTTCCAGGCCATTGAACGAGAGGAGTGTGCCGATTCTCGATCATGCGGTCCGAACATCATTAGTGATGGCCAGTAAAAACGATCCAGTGCGTCTTGCGCCATTTGCTTTTGCTTTTCACTGCCTTGGCATAATGCCAACATGATTTCATAGCCCTGGCGTTGGTGAAAGCTCTCTTCTTTGCAAATACGAACCATCGCTCTGGCGTAAGGACCATAGGAAGTTCGTTGCAGAGAAATCTGATTGACAATGGCGGCACCATCAACCAGCCAACCTATAGCCCCAATATCGGCCCAGGTTTGAGTGGGATAATTAAAAATAGAGGCATATTTTGCCTTGCCGCTTTGCAGTGCAGATATCATCGCCTGTCGACTGATACCAAGCGTCTCTGCAGCGCTATAAAGATATAATCCATGACCACCCTCGTCTTGTATTTTTGATAACAAGACAGCTTTGCGTCTTAAGGAGGGTGCGCGGGTTATCCAGTTTCCCTCTGGCTGCATGCCAATGACTTCGGAGTGTGCATGTTGAGAAATTTGACGAATGAGGTTTTGCCGATAATCTTCAGGCATCCAGTCCCTGGGTTCAATGCTATCGTCTTGCTCAATTAACTTATCGAAGCGGGATTGTTGCGATGGTGTGCTCATATCTGCGCGTCACCTGTATGCCGATCATAAATGAAAAAGAATGTTGTCTTTATGTAACTATATATGATACATAATTTCCTTTCAATACTAATTTCATGTATCGTATTAAGAAGGGTTGAATTTTATGAATAAACTCTGTTGTGCTCACTTGAAAGAGTCGGGTTTATAGCCTGTTGCCTGTTCAATTTAATGGCTGCTTCTGAGAATATATTAATTAAATGCCCGATTCCTCGATCAAACAATTAGTTGAAAAACGCTTTGAGCAATTTAAAGGTGCGGATTTCAACTCCACGCCTTACCTGATCATGACGCTTTTTGGTGATAGCGTCATTCCGCATGGTGGTGAGATATGGCTGGGTAGCCTGGTGCAATTGCTACAGCCGCTTGGCATTAGCGAACGCCGGATCAGAACATCCGTCTTTCGACTGACCAAGGATACCTGGTTGGAAAGCAGGAAGATCGGTAGAAAAAGTTATTACAAGCCTTGTCATGTCGGTGAAATTGAACGAAATGAACTGCGGATATACTATCAGCAGGAAAAATGGGATGGAAACTGGCGTCTGCTGTTGGGCGTTTCAACGGAAAAAGCCAAACCTCAACGCGATGAATTTAGAAAAATACTGCTTAAGAACGGATTCTGCGCAATAGCGACAGGCGTTTTTGGTCACCCGACCATTGCTTTTGATGAGATAGACAGGCTGCTAAAAAATTATCAGCAAGCACATGCTTATATCGTTATGAGTGCGCGTAATCCAGATGGCTCTGCGCTTGATTTTCAGCGAGTGGGTCAGGTGATGCATCGCTGTAATATGGATCATTTGGAGCAAGAGTACCTGGCTTACATAAAGCGCTATCAAGCCATTTTTAATCTGCGCACTCAAGCAAATCATTTAAATCGTGAGCAATGTTTTTTACTTAGAACACTGTTGATCAATGACTATCGTCATTTGCTTTGGCATGATGTTGTACGTTCTAATTTGCTGTTAGGTGAAGACTGGGCAGGCAAACATGCACGGCACATTGTTGCATCGATTTATTGTTGTATTGAAGAAAAGGCCCGTGAGTATTTTTGTGAAATAGGGGAGAATGATGCCGGACAACTTCCGGCGATGGCACCGCGATTCAGAGAACGCTTCAAGCATCTGATCTGACAGGCTGCTAATCCATACTTACAGCACATACACATAAATAGAAGAATAATGACTTACACTGCCGCCAATAACAAATAAGTGCCAGACGCCATGTGCATGTTTTACTCGATCACTCAGCAGGTAAAACACAATTCCCAGTGTGTACAAACCGCCGCCCAGGGCTAATAAAAATAAACCGTTAGCCGCGAGATTTTCTGCCAGCGGTTTTAATGGAATAATAGCCAGCCATCCCATCGTTAAGTAAATTAGAAGCGGGATGGTTCGATGATCATTATTTGATAACTTTTTGCGCCTGGCATCAATGACTATGCCTATAATTGCCAAGCCCCAAACTACCCCCAGAATTGACCAACCCCACACCCCACGCAGCGTAATCAGCATATAAGGCGTGTAAGTACCTGCGATCAACAGGTAAATGGAAATATGATCAAATTTTTGTAACAAATTTTTAAAGCGGCCGCTGTGTCCGTGATATACCGTTGAGCTGATATAGAGTAATAACAGGGTGGAACCATAAATACTTACGCTGATAATTTTCCAGGAATCAGCCGTTCCCACTGCAAGAACAACGAGATAGATAAGCCCTGGGATGGCGGCCAATGCGGCCAGGAGATGGGTGATGGTATTAAATTTTTCACCGTGTTGCATTTTTCTCGTTTATCCGTAGTACTGAAAGGTGTATTCGGCACTATAGCATTTATATTGCCCAACGGCTGCAATCGTTAAATATTCACCCTGGCCATATTAGTGGATGATTAATAATAAGCAATTTTTTTGTCAGTGAAGCGCTGGCATATAGTTTTTCCAATTAAAATTATTTCAAAATCGGGTTTAAAAATATTCACATTACCCACGAGTGCTCTTTTCTATAAATTGCATAATTGTCTGATATTAAATAAATAAATTCTAATTGTGATCGATCACCGGGTTTATATTCGATTAAAAATGGCTTGCGGTATTGGTATTTATAGCGTTTATGCTCTACATTACACCCTCTGACTCGGGAGTGGTTATGAGTAAAAAAAACAAGAAAACATGCAGGATTGTGGTTGCGGGCGACATCAGTATAGATTGGCTGCATTATTCTGTGTCTGGGGAGCCTATGTCCACAGATTCGGAAGCTAAAGCTTCTAATTGGCGGTTGAATCCCGGTACACGGATGGTAGCAAAGCCTGGAGGCGCGTTATTACTGGCCCGTATGGTGAAGAGTGCGACTAAAGCCAAGATCGATGCACCCAAGCTCGATAATCTCGAAAAAATATCGCCAGTAAAAACAGTACATTCTGTTGTTCAGTTAGATGCTTTTCCCGCTTCTAAATCCAATAACGATAAAAGTCCGGATTGTTTTCGAATTAAGCAAGAGTGTGGATTTGCGGGTCCTGAAAATGGCAATCCAACACCCCGTCAGGTCAATAAAAACATCAGCAATGCCGATATTGTTATTCTCGATGATGCAGGTAACGGGTTTCGTGATAATAAACTAGTCTGGCCCCGGGCCTTGGCTAAAGGCAGGAAACCGATCATTATATTTAAAATGAATCAGCCCATAGCACAAGGTGCATTGTGGCGCACTGTCCTGAATCGACATGCCGAGCGGACAGTTGTAGTTGTTAGCGCCGATGACTTGCGTGCTGAAGGCGTAAATATAAGCCAGCGCTTATCATGGGAGCGAACGGCCAAGGATTTCATGTGGCAACTGGTTCATAATCCAACACTTAAAGCACTACGCCACTGTCAGCATCTGATTGTTCGTTTTGGAATTGATGGTGCAATTTATAGTCGCCTGAAAGATAAGAGCGTGATTAAGTCGCAATTCTACTACGACCCTCTAATGGTCGAGAATGGTTTCGGTAATGAGTATCCCGGGGGAATGCTCGGTTTTAACTCAGCATTTGTAACCTCTTTGGCTGCATGGATTGCGCAAAAGAAAGGGAAAAATAAAAAGAAACTGGAAGGCATCGGCGAAGGCGTGAAAGACGCCATATACAGTGCCCGCCGACTCTATGTTGAAGGATTCGGACCGATCGATAAACAACAACCGGATTATCCTTGTGGTAAAATATTTGGATCAAAAACCAGTCAAGACGCACTTCTAGCCTCTATTCCTATACCGATTCCTACAGATTTTGAATCCGTCTATCCAGAGTCCTGGGGAATCCTGGAGAATAAGAGTCGCTCCCAATTGGAGAAATTGGCCAGAAATATTGTTCTTAAGGGAATCAATAAATCGACGAAGAGGGCACCTATTGGCGAATTTGGTCTCTTGAAAACCCTCGACCGAACCGAGATTGAAAGCTTTTACAGCATCAAAAATTTGATTCTTGAGTATCTGCAGACCCCGACAACACAGCGACCTTTATCCATCGCCGTGTTTGGTCCACCGGGGTCAGGTAAGTCTTTTGGTGTTACTGAAGTGGCTAAAAGCGTGGCGCCGGGAAAGATTAAAACAATAACATTCAATGTATCGCAATTTCAGACACAGGATGATTTAAGCAAAGCCTTTCATAAAGTACGGAATATTGTCTTGGGCGGTGACGTGCCTCTTGTATTTTTTGATGAGTTTGACTCGGCGAAAGATGAGAAACTCGGTTGGTTGAAATTCTTCCTCGCACCCATGCAGGATGGCGAGTTCAAAGATGGTGAGTCAATGCACCCCATTGGCAGGGCTATCTTTGTTTTTGCGGGCGGGACCAGCTCGCGTTATGAGGATTTTTGTTGTGGTAAAGAAACTGATCCAGAGCAAGAAAAATATGTACAGCGCTTTGTTGAGGTTAAAGGCCCGGATTTTATCAGCCGGCTGCGTGGATATGTCAATATACTGGGAATAGATGCAAAAGATGATAAGCTCTATATGGTGCGCCGTGCTATTATTTTAAGATCCATATTGGAGCGTTTCTATCCGAATCTGATTGAAAACGAAACTAAAAAAGTTCGAATTGACCCGGCTGTATTGGCTGCAATAATCAACGTTCGAAAATACAAGCATGGTGTAAGATCTATGGGCGCCATACTGGAGATGAGCCTGCTAGTAGGCCGGCGTCGTTTTGAGCAAGCCTGCCTGCCATCTGAAGAGCAACTTAAACTACATGTTGATGCGACAGAATTTAAACGCCTGGTGGACCTTGACGTACTCATTCCCAGTCTGCGTGAGAAATTGGGCAAAGTCATCCATGAACACTACAGGAAAAATCAAAAAGGTAAAAAGAAACATGATGATCCGTCAATGAAAGAGTGGAGTCAACTTGACCCGGGTCTTAGACGATCTAATCGACAACAGGCACGTGATATTCCAGAGAAACTAAGGAGTGTTGGATGTGCTTACATCCCGGTTATCGGGCGCAAAGTGAAACAATTCCATTTCACCAAGAATGAGCTAAATACCCTTGCTAAAAAGGAACACAAACGCTGGCTTAAAGAACGTATACAAGACGGATGGGTTTATGGAGAGAAGAGATGCGTTAAAAAGAAAATCAGTCCCTACCTGATTGAGTGGGAGAAACTGGATGATGCGGTCAAACAAAATGACTATGATGTAATTGAGCATATTCCATTACTGATGGAAAGTGCAGATCTGGAAATTATACGATTGAATAACGAGTAATCCGGCAGTCTGTTAAGCTTGACCTTGTCAATTTTTATCAACTCTGAGCTATTTCTTGAATAAGTTGATATGTATTCGGCGTAGAAAAAAATAGAGGTGATTTTTCCTCCAATGCTGCTAAACAACTAAAAAGGATTGTCAGATGAACGGTCATGAAAAAATCAATTATATTGAGTTTCCTGCAAAAGATATTGCAGCAACAAAATCTTTTTTTATATCTGTATTTGGCTGGCGTTTTGTGGATTATGGCCCTGAGTACACGGCATTTTTTGATGCAGGGATAGATGGCGGTTTTTTTAAATCCGATCTAACTGTATCAACTGACAGGGGCAGTGCTCTGATTGTGTTTTATAGCGCTGCGCTGGAAACCACCCTGACACGAATAGAAAATGCAGGCGGTGTGATTATAAAGCCTATATTCTCATTTCCTGGGGGCCGCCGGTTTCATTTTAAAGATCCAAATGGCAATGAATATGCGGTGTGGTCAGATATTGATGTTAAAAAATAACAAGGCCCGAAAACAATGGCTGCGGATATTTCTTTGATTAGAGGTTTGCCACCATCGTCAATACATCATAGCGTGCAATTACCGCCTCATCCTGATTTGTTATTTCAGCATGCCAGCGCACCTCGCCATAAACCTCGCCAATGCGATCTGTTTTCTGCTTGCAGGTCAATGCGACTTTAAGATCATCGCCGGTATAGACCGGCAGCAAAAAACGTAGATTGTCCACTCCATAATTAGCCAATACAGGCCCGGGGTTGGGTTCAACAAACAGGCCGGCGGCAAGGGATACAATAAGGTATCCGTGTGCAACACGGCCTGCAAAAAACGGATTGGCTTTGGCCGCTGCCTCGTCCATATGCGCGTAGAAATTGTCGCCGGTAAATTCGGCAAAATGCTCAATGTCGTCCAGTGTTATGGTGCGTGATTCAGAGGTTAAGCTATCACCAATTTTCAGCTCGTTAAATGTTTTTCGAAAAGGGTGCTGTTTTCCGTGATTGCGAGCCGAGCCGGGTATCCATTGACCGATTAGGCTGCTGAGCTGATCCGGTGAACCCTGAAGTGCGGCGGTTTGCAGGTAATGTTTTATACTACGCAACCCACCCATTTCTTCGCCACCACCTGCACGACCTGGCCCACCGTGTAATAACCTCGGCAGTGGTGCGCCGTGCCCCGTGGATTCTACGGCACAATCTCTGTTGAGTAGCAGTATGCGACCATGATGTGCGGCCAGGGCGAATACTGCATCTGCGGCGAAACAGTTATCATAGGTAGCAATGGACGCGACCAATGAGCCTTGGCCGAGTCTTGCCAGCTCCAGCATCTCATTATTGTTTTTATAGGGCATGATTGTCGTGACCGGTCCAAAGGCTTCGATGTGGTGTACACGATGACTGCTTAGTGGATTTTCACAACGCAAGATTATCGGTGATAAAAAAGCGCCCTGTTGGCTATCCGCGTCGAGCACATCGCAGGAAAACGGGTCACCATAAATAATCTGTGCATCTTTTTGCAGCTCAGAGATTGCATCACGAACATCCTCGCGCTGCTTGTGATTAATCAATGCACCCATATCCACCGCGCAATTGTCAGGGTCACCGATGCTAATTTTATCCAGCTCGTTGCGTAAAACCTCTGCAACTGCGTCGGCTAAATTCTCTGGAATGATTGCCCGGCGAATTGACGTGCAGCGTTGACCACATTTAATACTGATCTCATCGACAATCTGCCTTATATACAGCATAAATTCAGGACTGTCTGTATCGCTGTCCGGGCCAAGAATGGAGCAGTTTAACGAATCCGACTCCATCAGGAAGCGTATGGAGTTTGATTGAACAATCGGGTGATTCCTCAGCATTTGTCCGGTACTGGCCGAGCCGGTAAAGGCGATGCAGTCCTGGTAATCCAGATGCTCGAATAAGTCACCCACGCTGCCACTGATAAACTGCAGAGAACCTTCGGGAAAAATGCCGGATTCGATTATTCGTTGGAACATCAAGGCTGTCAAAAAGGCCGAACTGCTGGCAGGTTTTACAATGCTCGGCACACCGGCGAGCAGTGAAACTGAAAGTTTTTCCAGCATGCCCCAGCAGGGAAAGTTAAATGCATTGATATGCATAGCCGCGCCTTCAATTGGAACCTGAATGTGCTGACCAACAAAGCTGCCGTTTTTCGACAAAGGCTCAGTTATGCCATCGACAATAAATCGGGCATTTGGCAATTCCCGACGGCCGGTGCCTGAGTAGGAAAATAAAGCCTGAATACCGCCTTCAATATCGATCCACGAGTCACGCTGAGTGGCCCCGGTGGCGCTGGACAGTGCATAGAACTCTTGCTTGTGTTCGAGCAGATGCAGTGCAAGTTGCTTTAGTTTTAGTGCACGTTCATGGAATGTTAATTTCTGTAAGGCATAACGGCCTTCGGTTCTTGCATGGTTTAATAATGCAGCTGTGTCCAGTCCACCGCTTTTAATTTGCGCAACGGGTTCACCTGTGATGGCGTTTTGCAGGATTGTTGCTGTACCCGTTCCTGAGATCCACTGCCCCTGAACGTAGCTTTGCAGGCATTTCATCGTGTGCCTTATACCTTGTTTTTTAGTGCGGCGAGGGTTTTGTAGTCAATTTTGATTTTACCGCGATTGGGTTCGGGTTTATGCAACGGCGTTGTTTCCTGCATGGACTGCTGACTGCGAATGGCGAGTTGTTGGTAGATTTCTGTGCCCTGGCTTTTCCAGTTGATCTCTTTCTCAGAAAGTTCACGGATAACTTTGGCGGGGGAGCCGACGATCAGACTGCGGGCGGCAAATTTATTTTCACCCTTAACAAATGCCATCGCCCCGACAATACAGTTTTCACCAATTTCTGCTTCATCCATAATAACCGCATTCATTCCAATCAGTGCATTTTTACCGATGCGGCAACCGTGCAAAATTGCCCCGTGACCAATGTGGCCATATTCTTCAACCAGAGTGGTAATATTAGGGAAACCGTGCATCACACAGGTATCTTGCAGATTGGCGTTCGTTTGAATCCTGATGGGGCCAAAGTCACCTCGTAATACCGCGCAGGGTCCGATATAACAACCCTCATCAATGATCACATCGCCGATTAAAACAGCCGTGGGATGTACATAGGTATTGGGCCGGACGACGGGTCGAATCCCGTCAATTTCATAACTGGGCATAGAGGTGTCTCGTCAGGTTGAGCAGCTTGATATGTTACAAAAAAAGTGGAAATATTGCAATTAGTGTATCATAATGAGGCGTATTTCATTGAGTATGACAATGTCTTCTACGTTCATCCCGTCTTCTTCCTGTCACGATATTGAAATCAGTTCATCACTACCGGGCGTGGTTCAAATCAAGCTGATCAGGGCACAATCAAAGAACGCGTTGCGTAATCAGACACTATCGGAAATTGCCAGCGTACTGATTGATTCGAAGAATGATTCGTCTGTAAAATGTGTTGTGATCACTGGCAGTGAAAGCGTATTCGCTGCAGGGGCTGATATCAAAGAGATGCAGGCTTTGAACCCCCTGAGCAGTTTGATGAATTCACGTGCGAATGACTGGAAAACCATCAGACATTACCCCAAACCTTTGCTTGCAGCGGTGAACGGATATGCGCTGGGTGGTGGCTGCGAATTGATGATGCACTGCGATATCGTTATTGCCGGAGATAATGCATTGATCGGTCAACCTGAAATTAATTTGGGCATAATACCCGGTGCTGGCGGTACGCAGCGTCTGGTACGATCAGTAGGAAAATCATTGGCGATGAAAATGATTCTTACAGGAGAATTTATCGATGCTGAGCATGCGTTGCAGGCAGGTCTGGTCGCTGAAGTCTGTCCTCGGGAAGTGACCCTGAAACGATGTTTGGAAATTGCAGGATCAATCGCAAAAAAGGCACCTCTGGCGCTGCGTCTGGCAAAAGAAGCGGTGCTCAGTGCCTACGAGGTGCATCTGCAAGCTGGCCTGGAATTGGAACGCCGCGCATTTGCCATTCTTGCTGCCAGTAAAGACAGGGAGGAAGGTATCACGGCATTTATGCAGAAACGCAAGCCTGAATTTAAAGGTGAATAGAGGTTTACGCAAGAGTTCAATAGAAGATTATGTATTAACAAAATCAATGAGAGAATAGTTGCCAAATATGGGCTTCTTTCAGCTATCCATTTCTTAATGTGTATTTGACATGAGACAATACCTGATATGACAGAAATCTATAACACAATAAAGCTTGAGTTCGATAACGGTGTTGCAATCTTGACACTAAATCGGCCAGAAAAGCTGAACAGCTTTAATCAGGAAATGTTTCGCGAAATCAGGGTTGCATTTAAACAGATAATGCAAGAAAATGGCGTACGTTGTTTATTGATTACGGGTGCGGGAAGAGCATTTTGTGCAGGTCAGGATCTGGCAGATAGAAGCATAAAAGCCGGTGACGAACCAGCGGATTTAAGCCGATCTTTAGAGGAAAATTATAACCCCCTGATCAGAAAAATAACCCAACTTGAGATGCCGGTGATTTGTGCGGTTAACGGGGTGGCTGCAGGTGCAGGTTCAAGTTTTGCACTTGCCTGCGATATCGTATTTGCTGCCCGATCTGCCAGTTTCATTCAATCATTCTGCAAGCTTGGTGTTATTCCCGATTCGGGTGGGTCATGGTTACTACCGCAACTTGCCGGGCGAGCGCGGGCAATGGGCCTGGCCATGCTGGGTGAGAAACTCAGTGCTGATCAGGCTCAGCAGTGGGGATTAATCTGGCAGTGTATTGATGATGACAAATTAATGTCAGAGGCGACAAGTACGGCCCGTTTTCTGGCGACTCAGCCAACAAAAGGGTTAGCTTTAATTAAACGCGCAATTATAGCTTCAGCGAGTAACAGCTTGCATAAACATCTGGATTTAGAACGGGATTTGCAAGGCATTGCCGGGCGAACTGATGATTATCAGGAAGGTGTTTCTGCCTTTATGCAGAAACGATCAGCAACCTTTACCGGCAAATGACGGTGACTGCGATGACACCGTCACAAATTGTTGGGGTGGTTGGCGCCGGAACGATGGGTGCTGGTATTGCCCAGGTGGCTGCAAAATACGGGCACACAGTTAAGTTGTATGATCAATCTCCGGTGTCTGTGAAAAAAGGTCTTTCCAGCGTGACTGAAGGTTTGGAAAAACTGCAATCTCGGGATCGTATAAGCACGCAGGAAATTAAAACGTTATTGGCAAATATCGAATCATGTGACGCGCTGGAACAGTTGGCACAATGCGATCTGGTTATAGAAGCGATTGTTGAAGATCTGGCGTGCAAGCAAGCTTTATTCGTTCAGCTCGAATCGATCTGTAGCAATGATACAATCTTTGCAACGAATACTTCTTCAATCTCCATCACTGCAATTGCCTCAGTATTGCAGCGCCCTGAACAGTTGGCAGGCATGCACTTTTTTAATCCCGCGCCGGTTATGAAGCTGATCGAAGTTGTATCAGGCTTGGCTACGTCGGCTGATGTGGCCACGATAATTGCCAATACCGCCAGCGCCTGGGGGAAAAAAACAGTACAGGTGAAATCCTCTCCAGGTTTTATTGTCAATCGCGTCGCCCGACCATTTTATGCTGAAACACTACGGTTACTTGAAGAAGAGGTGGCATCACAGGCTACTTTGGATGCGATTGTGCGAGAGGGTGGTGGCTTTCGTATGGGGCCTCTGGAACTGATGGATCTTATTGGATTGGATGTAAACTATGCCGTCACTGAATCCGTTTTTCATGCTTTTTATCAGGACCCGCGCTTTTTGCCATCCCTGTTACAAAAAGAGCGGGTCGATGGCGGGTTTCTGGGCCGCAAATCAGGCAGAGGATTTTACATCTATGGCGACAAGAGCGTATTGTCAGAGCCGCAAACACGGGAATCAGCGCTCTGTCCCCGGTCGGTTGAAATTCTTGGAGACTTAGGCATAGCAGCAGGTTTGATGCAGAAGCTCGAAGAAGCCGGGCTGCAAAAAAAACACGCAGATGGCCCAGGTCTGATTCTATGCGGCGATGCCACTTTGGCACTCACTGATGGTCGAACTGCCACTCGCCGATCTTATGAAGAGGGGATTGAAAATCTGGTGCTATTTGATTTGCAGGGCGACTACGCACAACACACACATATTGCCATTGCTGCATCACTATCGGCCTCGAAAATAGCCCTTGAGCAAGCGATAGGATTTTTTACACGATTGGGGAAATCGGTCAGTGTATTGAAGGATACGCCAGGTTTATGCTTAATGCGTATTGTTTGCATGTTAGCCAACGAAGGAGCGGATGCGGTCAATCAAGGGGTTTGTAATGTAACCGCTGTTGATCGCGCCATGCGCTATGGCTTGAATTATCCGCAGGGACCCATGGCGTGGGCAGATAAAATGGGTCTGCAGAACGTTTGCACAGTACTGGGCAATTTACAAAAAAGCTACGGACTTGATCGTTATCGCACCTCGCTGTTACTACAGCAGTTATCACATGTAGGGAAGAAACTGTATGATTGAAAAATCAGATAATCAATTGGCGCATGCCTGTACAGAGGCATTGCATGAAAATGATTTTATGGCGAAGCGCTCTGGCATGAATCCGGTTTCACTGGCCCCCGGTAAAGCGGTCGTTACCATGCACATATGCCGGGAGATGCTCAATGGGCATAAAAGCTGTCATGGAGGAATGATATTTGCCCTTGCCGATACAGCCTTTGCGCATGCTTGCAATAATCGTAATGAAGTTAATGTGGCGATGGATTGTAGAATTGATTTTATCAAACCCGCTTACGAAGGTGATGAGTTGACAGCAACGGCCTGTGAACTTCACAAGGGTCGTAGCAGTAGCTTATATCAAACCAGCGTTCGCAATCAGCATGGTAAGATAATTGCGCTATTCCAGGGTCGCTCCCACCAACTCAATAAACCCGTTATTGAACCTGAAATATATGAGTGTTAATGCAATCTCGCAAGGGCAATTACTGTTTCAGGTTAATGAGTGATTATGACAACAGAAGCTTATATATTTGACGCTGTTCGTACACCCATCGCCCGTTACGGTGGCGCTTTATCCAGTATCCGTACCGACGATCTTGCCTCTTTGCCGCTAAAAGCGTTGATGCAGCGAAACCCGGATGTTGATTGGCACACTGTTGATGACATCATTCTGGGCTGTGCCAACCAAGCGGGTGAGGACAACCGGAATGTCGCAAGAATGGCGGGATTGCTCGCCGGTCTGCCCACGAGTGTACCCGCGAGTACTATCAATCGTCTCTGTGGCTCGGGTATGGACGCCATTGGCATAACTGCCCGATCACTTAAATCCGGTGAAACCTCATTGATGATGGCAGGTGGTGTTGAATCCATGTCGCGAGCGCCTTTTGTTATGCCTAAAGCGACTTCTGCGTTTAGCCGTGAGAATGAGGTATTTGATACTACCATTGGTTGGCGGTTCATCAATAAACTTATGCATGAACAGTATGGTACAGACTCAATGCCAGAAACGGCAGAGAATGTTGCAAATGATTTTCACATTTCCCGCAAGGATCAGGACGCTTTTGCCTGGCGAAGCCAGCAACGTACTATTGCTGCGCAGTCGGCAGGTTTTTTTGCCGAAGAGATAATTCCTGTATGGATTAAACAGCGCAAGAGTGAAGATTTACAATTTGCGCGTGATGAGCATCCAAGGGCTAGTGTTACTATGGCGGACCTTGCGAAATTGTCAACACCTTTTCGTGTTAATGGTACAGTTACGCCAGGCAATGCTTCTGGTATAAATGACGGTGCCTGTGCACTGTTATTAGGCACTGCAGAGGCTGCGAAACAATTTAAATTTGAACCCGATGCACGTGTTGTCGCAATGGCGACGGTGGGTGTAGAGCCACGTATCATGGGTTTTGCACCTGCCCCGGCAATTGAAAGGGTGCTAAAGACAGCGGGGCTTTCATTGCAGCAAATGGATGTGATTGAACTCAACGAAGCTTTTGCAGCACAAGTGCTTGCCGTGTTGCGGCATTTTAAACTCGATGATGATGCTGAACATGTCAATCCTAACGGAGGTGCAATCGCATTGGGTCACCCGTTGGCTATGAGTGGTGCCAGACTTGTCACTACAGCCATGAAGCAACTGCATCGTACACAAGGCAAATATGCGCTGTGCGCGATGTGCATTGGCGTAGGGCAGGGTATAGCCATGGTTATCGAAAATACCCGGCTGTAGATTTATTATGATTTGTATGGAGGTACACTCCCATCGACAACTCTATGTTGTTAAAATATTATCAGTAATTCCAGCAGTAAATTGATACATACCTTGAAGCCAGCAACGGGAAAACGCTATGAGTGACAACCATCCAGATCAGTTGGAAGCGATAGAAAAAGCCAGTGTTGATGAACTGCGTGGTTTACAGCTCGAGCGCTTGAAATGGAGTTTAAGTCACGCCTACAATAATGTTGCCTTTTATAAAAAACAGTTTGATGAAAATAATATACATCCTTCTGATCTTAAGTCTTTAGATGATCTGTCTAAGTTCCCCTTTACCGTAAAAGATGATCTGCGTGACAACTATCCCTTCGGTATGTTTGCCGTGCCCCGCGAACAAGTTGTTCGCATTCACGCGTCTTCAGGAACCACTGGAAAACCAACAGTTGTCGGTTATACCCGCAATGATGTTGATACGTGGGCGACCGTTGTTGCCCGATCAATTCGTGCTGCAGGCGGAAGATCCGGTGATGTTTGCCATGTGTCTTATGGTTATGGATTGTTTACGGGTGGACTGGGTGCTCACTATGGCGCAGAAAAATTGGGCTGTACGGTTATTCCAGTATCGGGTGGGCAAACCGCTAAGCAAGTGCAGCTGATTATGGATTTTGCGGCAAGAATTATTATGGTGACCCCATCCTATTGCCTGAATATAGCGGATGAGCTGGAACGCCAGGGGGTAGGGCCAGAGCAGTGTCCGCTACAGATTGGTATTTTTGGCGCTGAGCCGTGGACCAATGAAATGCGCATGCAAATTGAAAAGCGCCTGGGCATAGATGCCGTTGATATTTACGGATTGTCGGAAGTGATTGGTCCAGGGGTTGCACAAGAGTGTGTCGAAACCAAGGATGGGCCGACAATCTGGGAAGATCACTTTTACCCTGAAGTGATAAACCCCGATACAGGTGAGCGGGTAGAAGATGGGCGGGACGGAGAGTTGGTTTTCACTTCATTGACAAAAGAAGCCTTTCCTATTATCCGTTACCGAACCCGTGATTTAACCTGCCTGTTACCTGGAACCGCCCGGCCCATGCGACGTTTTAACAAGATAACCGGCCGCAGCGATGACATGATGATTATTCGTGGTGTAAATGTCTTTCCCAGTCAGATAGAAGAAATTATTCTACAACAAAATGGTATGGCGCCTTATTATCAGATTGAACTGACCCGTATTGGAAATATGGACGCGATTACAATTAACGCAGAAGCGCTACCCGGTGTTTCAACGGACAAACGCAAGGAAATGGCAAATCAGGTGCAAAAAGCGGTTAAGGATTTTGTTGGCATTGCCGCACCCGTCATTGTGCATGAAGCCGGGCAGGTGGTGCGTTCAGAGGGTAAGGCACAACGTATCATCGATAATCGTTAATGAGAGTCACTGCGCAGAAGGATCTGTTATGACTTTTCCACCACGTTCTGTTGCAACAACACTGACCCTTTCTGCGCTTGTGGCATTGGGTCCTTTATCAACAGATATGTATTTGCCTGCGTTGCCACGAATTGCCAATGAATTTAATGAGAGCGTGGCCAATGTACAGTTAACCCTGAGTCTGTTTTTGTTTGGATTTGCCATAGCGCAATTGTTTTACGGCGTTCTATCCGATCGATTTGGGCGTAAACCTGTGTTGTTGAGTGGAATGGCAATATTCATAGTTGCGAGCATCGGCTGCTCATTGACTGAAAACATCTACGCTCTGATGTTTTTCAGGCTATTGCAAGCGCTGGGTGGTAGTGCAGGCCCGGTATTAGGCCGGGCAATAGTCAGGGATTTTTACAAGCCGGCGGACGCTGGAAAAGTATTGTCTCAAATCGCAATGGTGATGGGGGTGGCACCAGCGGTAGCTCCCATTATCGGCGGTTTTTTTACTGTATATCTAGGTTGGCAGTCTATTTTTTGGTTTTTAGCGCTTTATGGGCTAATAGGTGCCTGGGTGTTTAAAGACAAAGTTGTTGAGTCTGCACCCGCTGAGTTCCGTCAATCGCAGTCAATGTCGATTATCCTGAAAAATTATAAGCAATTACTTAGTGATCGTGTTTATATGGGCTTTACTCTGGCTTGCGGTTTCTCTGCCGCCGGTCTATTGTCGTTTATCTCGGGCTCGTCATTCGTCTTAATCGATTTATTTGGTGTCTCTGAGCAGCGATTTGGCCTGTTTTTTATGTTAATGGTGGCAGGTTATATTATTGGATCTTACATAGGTAGCAGGTTAAGCCACACTAAAGGACACCATTTTTTGGTGGGTCTTGGCTGTGTTTTTTGTTATTTTTCTGGAGCTTTAATGCTTATTCTCTGCAGCCTGGAGAGCGTTGGCATTGCCTCCGTGATTGTCCCGATGATGCTGTTCGCCGCCGGTGTTGGCTTGGTCATGCCGCAATCAATGGCCGGTGCGTTGGCTCACTATCCACATATTGCAGGAACGGCATCTGGCCTGCTTGGATTTCTGCAAATGATGTTGAGTGGTATTGCTGGTGCAATTGTTGGTCATGCCTATAACGATTCAGCGGTTCCCATGGCATTTATGATTGCACTGATGGGTTTGTTCTCAATGCTGTCGTTTTTGCTGTTGGTGGCTATTAGAACCCGTGCTGGCAAATAATCAGTGCTGAAACATTACATTGGCGGATAAGGCAACTTGCAATTTTACTCAGATCTCTATAAATTTGATTTCGATCAAAACATTTTTTAGAAGTGAAGCTTTAGTCTCCTCATACGGTGTTATGGTTCACTTCCAAGCGCTTAGCCCTTTGTTTTTGTATTTTCACAGATTAATAGCCTGTTGAAAAAGTCTCTGATGAGTATCAGGCAAGGCAAAATCAGACGAAAAAACGCAATTTATACGCAGTAAATGAGTATTTTGAGCCTGATTTTAACGCCGCATGATGCCGTCAGAGGGTTTTCAATGGGCTGTTAGAAATAGTTGTTATCTGAAACCAGTATTTAATTCAACGTACAAAAATATACTTAAAAAGAGGAATACATTATGAATAGTGCTCGAATTTATATAACAGGACTCATCATCGCCTCCGGTGTCTTGTTTGCATCGACAGAAGTATTTGCTGAAAAGGTGATGCGCGTTGGCTCCTGGTTGCCACCTAAACATACGATGAATGCTGATGTTTTACCTACCTGGGGTAAATGGATTGAGGCAGCGACAGAAGGGCGGGTCACACTAAAAATAGAATATCCAGGTGGTCATCCCAAAGCCTTATTGGATCAAGTGCAAGATGGTGCGTTTGATGCGGCATGGACATTTCACGGTTATTTTCCGGGGCGTTTTAAGCTCACTAAAATTGTTGAGCTACCTAATCTGGGTGCAGGCGCTGAGCAGGCATCTATCGCACATTGGCGGATTAATGAAAAGTATCTGGCCAAGGCGGGAGAACATAAGGGTGTAATTCTCGGCGCTTTGTTTACTCATGGGCCAGGTCAGATTCATTTGCGCGAACCGATTAAAAGCCTGTCTGAGATGAAAGGTAAAAAGATTCGTATCGGCGGTGGTGTGCAAACAGAAATTGCTAGCCGAATGGGTGTGGAAGGTGTCGCGGCACCAGGGTCAAAAGTTTACGAAATTCTCTCACAAGGGGTCGCAGATGGTGTTTTTATGCCCTTGGGTGAAAAACGAACACTGCGTCTGAAAGAGGTTGCGCCTTTTAGTATTAAATTTCCCAATGGCATGTATCTAGGCAGTTTTGGCGTTTTCCTGAACGAAGGTTTTATGGCCTCTTTAGATGAAAAGGACCGCAATGCGATTCTATCAGTCTCCGGCGAGAAACTCTCTGCAATGGCGGGTAAATTCTGGGGGGAAGATGCCAAGGTGGGAGAGCAGGATGCCCGGGACTCTGGCAATACGATAATGGATGCGAGCGATGAGATGCTGGCGGACTTTGACAAAATGACCGACGATATGGAAGGCGAATGGCTGAATTCTGTCAAGGACAGGGGAATAGATGCCGAGGCAGCGCTGAAAGAACTTCGCCAAATTGCACGTTCGCTTTAGTTTAGTAAAGAGACTCTGACCCGGTGGGAATAGAAGCGGATTCCGAAATAAGGCCAGTCAGGTGGCTGGCCTTTGCCCTGAAGTTTCTGGCTGGCAGCACACTTTTTGCGTTAATGCTGACAACCTGTATCGATGTTATCGGTCGTTATGTTTTTAATCGACCATTAACGGGTTCAACTGAATTGACTGAAATGGCTGTGGGAATTATTGTGTTCTCAGTATTTCCAATCATCTGTTGGCGTGAAGAGCATGTAGTGGTTGATATCTTTGATCGATTTGTATCACCCAAAGTTGGATTTGTCCGCACAATACTAATCAATATCTGTTCAGCGGTAGGACTCATCTTTGTAGGTTATCGGATCATTGTGCTAGGCAACCGTTCACTGGGTTATGGTGAAGTAAGCGAGTATCTTGCAATACCAACCGGCTATATGATTAATTTTATAGGCTCCATGTGCTGGTTATCTGCATTTCTATTGTTGATGGTCAGCCTATACGGAGCTTGCCAATCCATGCAGTTTTTACGAAAACCGGCTAAAGGCGGCAGTAGCCAGTGAGTGTGCCACTGATTGGATTTGCGTGTTTATTGCTGTTGATATTTGCACGTGTACCCATCGGGTTCGCGATGGCATTTGTGGGTTTTTTCGGATTCGCCTACCTGAACGATTTTAATTGGATACCCGCTTTATCCATGTCTGCCCGGCGCGTAATCGACACCTCACAAGACTACGGTCTATCGGTAATTCCGTTGTTTATACTGATGGGAAATCTGGTTACCCGCTCGGGCTTGTCCAAAGAGCTTTATAAGGCATCCTATGCCTTCCTTGGGCATTTGCGCGGTGGTTTGTCGCTGGCAACGGTGGTGGCGTGCGGCGCCTTTTCAGCTATCTGCGGTTCCAGTCTGGCAACCGCTGCCACTATGGCAAAGGTATCAATGCCGCCAATGCGACGTTATGGTTACAGCGATGCCCTGGCGACTGCTTCCATTGCTGCTGGGGGTACACTTGGCATATTGATTCCACCCAGTGTGATTCTCGTTATTTACGGGATTATGACGCAGCAGAGTATTCGAGAATTATTTGCAGCCGGATTTCTGCCTGGTTTATTGGGTATAGTATTATATATGGGCGCAGTAAGCTGGACTGTCTGGCGCAACCCCGATGCGGGACCCAGAGGCGAACGCCTGGATGGGGCGCAAAGGCTTTCGGCACTGAAGGGTGTTTGGGGGACATTAATACTGTTTATTGTTGTGATGGGCGGTATCTATGGCGGTGTATTCACACCCACTGAAGCTGCTGGCATTGGCGCTGCAGGAGCCTTTGTTATTGCCTTGTTAAGAAAGTCGCTGAGTTTGAAAATAATTTTTGATGTTCTGGCTGAAACGGCGCAAACGACATCGTCACTCTTTCTAGTCGTGATAGGCGCCTTGATTTTTTCAAATTTTGTCAATCGTGCCGGGCTACCTGATCAGCTATTGGGTTTTATCAGTGGTAATGACCTCAGCCCGATGATGGTTATTTTTTTAATATTGGGTATTTACATCATCCTTGGCAGTGTTTTTGAAAGCCTGTCCATGCTGTTGCTGACAGTGCCGATTTTCTACCCGGTTGTGGAAAGCTTGGGATTCGATCTCATCTGGTTTGGTATTGTCGTGGTTGTAGTAACAGAGATAAGTCTGATTACGCCACCCGTGGGCCTGAATGTATTTGTCTTAAGTGGTGTATTAAAAGATGTGAATACGGGGACAATTTTTCGTGGTGTTACGCCATTTTGGATTGCAGATATTATACGCTTGTTGCTGATCACTTTGATTCCGGCTATTGCGTTGATATTGCCGCATTGGTTGTATCAGTAGGTGATCCCTGAGGCTCAGCAGAAATTTTGGATGTTTGAAAACAATGCCAGATAAATTTGAACTGGGAAAATTCCTGCCGTTCAGGGTAACGGCGCTAGCAGAGGGCATGAGTCGCTCATTGTCGCAGCGATATAGAGAACCTTATGGTATTTCGGTGCCTGAGTGGCGTATTCTGGCTACACTCAACCGCGATAATTCACTTAATGCGGGTGAGTTGAGAAAAAAAACACATATGGAAAAACCTCGGGTCAGCCGGGCCTTGAACAAGATGGAAAAACGAGGCTTGATCATCCGTGAGCCAGACATTTGTGATAGTCGGGTCAGCAATATTCGATTAAGTCAGAAGGGCGAAAAACTATATAAACAGATTGAACCTATTGCCATTGAATGGGAGCAGGCTTTATTGTCTGATCTGACGGATAAGGAAATCCGCTGTGTGCAAAGCGTGCTCGATAAACTGGTATTGCGACTGGCCCGGATGGAAAGAAAAGACGAGCCAGAAACCCGATAGAACCGGCGTTATTGTTGGACCTCATTTCGACAGCCCGCTGACTGTTTCGCGGTATTACTTGAAATTAATTTCTATCGAAACTATATTGTCATGATAAATCAGACTCTGAACGCGCTGATAATGAATAATTGAGGAATTAACGCTATGACTAAACAATTTGCATCGGTTGCAGATCTTGAAGTCAAACAGGCAAGCTTCAGTCAACTATCTGAACACTGCTGGGCCTATACCACTGAGGGGGATCCCAATACGGGTATTATAGTGGGTGATGATAGTGTCATGATTATTGATGCAACGGCGACACCTGTCATGGCTCAGAGTGTGATTGATAAAGTCCGTGAAGTTACCGATTTACCGATTAAATATGTGGTCCTGTCTCACTATCATGCTGTACGGGTATTAGGCGCTTCCGGTTACAAAGAAGCTGGTTTGCAACAAATTATAGCCAGCCAGGATACCTATGACCTGATAGTTGAGCGTGGACAACAGGATATGGATTCTGAAATTGGACGCTTCCCGCGGTTGTTTCAGTCAGTTGAATCTATACCCGGTTTGACCTGGCCAAGCATCACCTTCAAGGGCGAAATGACCCTTTGGATGGGAAAACTTGAAGTTAAAATAATGCAACTCGGTAGAGGGCATACCAAAGGTGATACTGTGGTGTGGGTGGCAGAGGAAAAAGTGCTTTACTCCGGGGATCTCGTGGAATGCGGTGCTGCTTGTTATACGGGTGATGCTTATCTTGCTGATTGGCCGCAAACGCTAAGCAACGTTGAGGCACTCAAGGCTGATAAGATTGTTCCGGGCAGGGGTCCTACGCTTGAAACGGCGCAGCAGATTGCAGAGGGTTTGGAATACACTCGCGGATTTGTTACCACACTCTATAAATGTGCAGAGCTGGCCGTAAGCAAAGGTCTGGATCTGAAAGATACCATGACTTTATCGCGTAAGGCCATGGATCCAAAATTCGGCCATGTCTTTATTTATGAACACTGTCTGCCATTTGATGTGACCCGTGCACACGATGAAGCATCGGGAATTCGTGATCCTAAAATCTGGACTGCAGAACGAGATCAGGAGATGTGGCATGGGTTGCAACAAGAGCAGCCTGAGTAGTCCCAGTAAGCACTCTCAGCTGTGTTGATGATCTCGAAGTATAGGAGTGCGGTACTTACAAGTTAGATATGGGTAAAGTCTGAAACCTTGAGCAAGAGGGTGAGATGTTTGAAAAAAATGATATCCCTGTTTATGACTATATCAAGTCACCGGATCAGATAGATTCGACACCTGTTCATCATCCGCTGATTGTTGTTGGCGCCGGCCCGGTGGGTTTGGCAGCCGGTATTGATGCCGGCATTCAGTCTATAGATACCTTGGTACTCGATGATAATAACACCGTCAGTGTTGGCTCACGTGCGGTCTGTTATTCAAAACGTTTTCTGGAAATAATGAATCGCCTGGGTTGTGCGAAACCAATGGTCAACAAAGGGGTTTTATGGAATGTCGGTAAGATATTTTTTCAAGATGAATTGATTCGACAGTTTGATTTGTTACCCGTTCCCGGCTACGAGCAGCCCGCATTTATTAACCTGCAACAATACTATCTCGAAGCGTATATGGTTGAGCGCATGAGTCAACTGGATTGCGTAGAGATACGTTGGAAAAACAAGGTTGTCGAGGTTGTTGAAAATGAAGATAAGGTTATGCTCACGGTGGACACACCTGATGGATCTTATCAACTGAGCTGCGATTGGCTAATTGTTGCCGATGGCGCCAATAGTGACATCCGCACGATGATGGGCTTGAAAAGCGAAGGGCAGGTTTTTAAAGATCGCTTTTTAATCGTTGATATTATCATGCAAGCCGATTTTCCACCTGAGCGATGGTTTTCTTTCGATCCATCCTATCATCGCGGATGGTCTACTCTGCTGCACCGACAGGCTGATAATGTTTGGCGTCTTGATTTTCAGCTAGGCTGGGATGCCGACCCTGAAGAGGAAATGAAGCCGGAAAATATAATGCCCAGAGTTCGATCCATGCTTGGCAATGAATTGAATTTTGAGCTGGAATGGGCGAGTGTATACACTTTCACCTGCCGAAAAATGGATCAATTTCGACATGGCAGACTTCTCTATGTGGGCGACGCAGCACATCAAGTATCGCCATTTGGTGCTCGCGGTGCTAATTCAGGTGCGCAGGATACAGATAATCTGATCTGGAAATTAAAATGGGTGATAGAAGGCAAGGCTCCCGAGTGTCTGTTAGATAGCTACTCGGAAGAAAGGGTGTTTGCGGCAGAGGAAAATTTAATGAATTCGAGGCGTTCAACGGATTTTATTACACCAAAATCAGCAGTATCAAAAACATTTCGCAATAGTACCCTCGTATTGGCGCGTGACTTTGAATTTGCCCAGGGTCTGATTAATTCGGGACGACTCTCTGATACAGCTGTCTTACATGACGCCCACTGTAACACAGAGGATGAGGATATATTCACTACAAATCTTGTGCCGGGCGCTGTTATCGATGATGCACCAATTAAAGGAAGCAATGGCGAGCGGTGGTTGCTCAGTGTTTTGGGTAACCGATTTACTCTGCTATATTTCCTGACAGATAATGCAGATGCGAGTAAAGAAGTATTAAAGCAATTGCAATTGCTGACTCAACAGAGTTACCTGCTTGATGTAATTATTATTGCAACGGTAAGCGATGAAAAAAGTAAACTGCGGGTGATTGTTGATGCTGAGGGATTAGTTGCCCAACGACTGAATGCACAAGAAGAAACAACTTACCTCATACGGCCCGATCAACATATCACAGCTCGTTGGCGCAGTTTTAATATTAATAAAGTGCAGGCAGCACTGGCGCAGGCGACTTGCAATACAGGAGGGCAGATATGAGTCTTATTACTCGGACGAATTTTCATCAACCCGGCAATCGCTTTTTCCGGGATTACCGGGCTGGTGATGACTTTTACGAGAAACTCATTGATATGCATTGTGAATTGAGCGAAGAACAAAGTGGCAACGTAAATGCGCGGCTTATCCTCTTACTGAGCAATCATATAGGTGACTTAAATGTATTGTTTGAAGCGATGACGCTTGCGCGATCTGGCAGTGAACCCGATCTGGAGGAAACATTATGAATTTGGAGCAGATCCATCATGTAGCGTATCGTTGTAAAGACGCAAAAGAAACTGTGCAATGGTACGGGAAAAATCTCAACATGGATTTTGTGTTGGCGATAGCAGAAGATCAAGTACCTTCGACCAAGGCGCCTGACCCTTATATGCATATTTTCCTGGATGCCGGAAATTCTAACGTGCTTGCATTTTTTGAACTACCGAGTAAAGACGAAATGGGTAAAGACCCTAATACGCCCGATTGGGTGCAGCATATTGCGTTTAAGGTAAAAGATATGGCAACATTGCTCGAGTACAAATCGCATCTGGAAAAAAATGGAGTTGAAGTATTGGGTGTGACCGATCATTCTATTTTTCACTCCATTTATTTTTTTGATCCCAGCGGTCATCGCCTCGAATTGGCATGCCCTGATTTAGATGAACAAGCCAAGCTGGCCCGCCTTGATGCCGTGAAATGGGATATGCTGGACGAATGGTCAAAAACCAAACGCGCCCCCAAGCATGCGGCCTGGATGCATGAAAATGAGTTTAAACCGCTTGATGGATAACTGATTATGAAACTTGCTTCCCTGAAACAAGGCCGTGATGGTGCCTTATTAGTTGTATCAAAAGATCTGAAAACAGCGGTTTCTGTAACCGATATTGCACCTACCTTGCAGATTGCACTGGATAGTTGGTCTAAGATTGAACCGCAGCTTAATGCGCGCTATACAGCGCTTAATGCTGGAGAGCTGGCGTCTGCCTTTGAATTTAACGAAAGCGCCTGTGCCTCACCTTTGCCCAGGGCTTTTCAATGGGCCGACGGAAGTGCCTATGTTAATCACGTTGAACTGGTAAGAAAGGCACGCAAGGCTGAGGTTCCGGAAAGTTTTTGGCATGACCCCCTAATGTACCAGGGCGGTTCCGATAGTTTTATTGGTCCCAGGGACGATATACCCTTGGCTGGTGAAGAATGGGGAATCGACTTTGAGGCCGAGATAGCCGTCATCACTGATGACGTATCTATGGGCAGCTCACCAGCAGGTTGTGAGCAAGCCATTAAATTGTTAATGCTGGTAAATGATGTTTCTTTGCGCGCATTAATTCCAGCAGAACTTGCAAAAGGTTTTGGTTTTTTCCAATCGAAGCCTTCGAGCGCTTTTTCCCCTGTTGCCGTGACACCTGATGAGTTGGGCGAGGCTTGGCATGATGGTAAAGTACATTTGCCACTGCAGGTCTATTATAACGATTTGGCGTTTGGTGTGGTCAATGCGGGCCAGGATATGACCTTTAACTTTCCGCAATTAATCGCACATGCCGCAAGCAGCCGCCCACTGGGTCCGGGTACGATTATCGGGTCAGGAACTGTCTCCAACAAGCAGAATACAAAACATGGTTCGGCAATCGTCGATGGTGGAGTGGGCTATTCCTGTATCGCTGAAGTACGCATGATTGAAACGATTAATTCTGGAAAAGCAGAGACTTCATTTATGAAATTCGGTGATACTGTCCGCATTGAAATGGCAGACATAAACGGGCAATCGATATTTGGCGCAATTGATCAGCGCATTGTTAGATACGAGGCTTGATTGCGGATGGATTTATTTACCTATTATCGTTCCTCTGCCGCTTATCGAGTGCGAATTGTTTTAAATATTAAAAAAATAAAACATACACTGATACCTGTTAATCTGGCAGTGGGGGAGGAGCAATCTGCACAATATCTGCAAGTAAATCCACAAGCGTTGGTGCCAAGTCTGAGACTGGATAGTGGGCAGATTCTTACTCAATCTCAAGTGATTATTGATTATCTCGACCTGCAATACCCTGAACCTGCTCTCTTGTCAAAAGACCCTTTTGAGGCATTACAACAAAAGGTGTTGGCGGCGACCATAGCCTGTGATATTCATCCCCTGAATAATCTGCGTGTTCTAAAATACCTGGAAAATAAATTGTCTGTTTCCATTGAAGATAGAAACATCTGGTATGCGCATTGGGTATTGGAGGCTTTTAGGGTAATAGAAGATAAAATACAAGCCAGCCCATATTCGAGTGGCTCAGAGGTTAGCTTAGTGGATGTATTTTTAGTGCCACAGGTTTTTAATGCACTACGGTTCAATGTGCCGATGAAGGATTTTCCCAAGATAAGCCGCGTTTACGATTTGTGCAATCGTCTCGCCGGTTTTCAGGATGCGGCGCCGGATCAGCAAGCCGATGCAGTTAAATCATAATCAAGAGTTAGATTAATCTGTACCGCGTATCATGTCACTATTTGTAATCCAGCGCCTTTGACTTCGAATTAGGCCGATTTGCTTATTGCTTAATTCGATGAACTATCCATTTTTCCACCCCTGGGTACCCAATCTTTACGTGAGCCATCATAAAGTCGAACATTCTCGTAACCCAGTGTTCGAGCAACAAATAGGTCCTGAGCGGAGAACCAACCACCCCCACAATAAAAAATAACCTCTTTGCCGTCTTTGCTGGCACCGGCGTCACTTAGCAATTTTTGCAGCTGATTTGCAGGCTTTAAAACACTGTTGTTGTCACGATCAAATGTGTTTTCATAAAATGCACTGCCAGAACCCGGGATATGGCCTTGTGTGTGCATTTCGGGGCTGACTGCATCCACTAAGATGGTGTTTGAGTCACCAAGCCGATCATTAACATAGTTATAATCTGCGATCTTGTCTGGATCTGCCTTGGCGACGAAATCACCCATTTCCACGTTAACATCGTCAGTATCTATAGCACCACCGTGAGCCTCCCAGGCATTGATCCCACCATCCAAAATAGCCAGATTCTGATGTCCGTAATAGTCCAGTGCCCACCAAACCCGTGCGGCACGTGAATCGCTGTCTGTGTAGATGACGATGCGGTCGTTGGCATTGATGCCAGCTGCGCGTAGTACCGGCTGGATATTATCAGTGAGCATAACCAATGCCTTAACCACTTTACCATTATCTAAGGCTTCACTTCGGCTAATTGTAGAAATGGGTATGTTGACCGCGCCGGGTATATGGCCGAATTCGTATACTTCAGCATCCCGTGCATCAACAATATGTAGGTTTGGGTTGTCAAGGTGCTTGCTTAATGTCTTGGCAGACATGATCAGGCGGGAATTTTCAAATCCACTATGGGCCATCACTGTGTTAATAGATAAAAACAAAATGGCAATAACTGCCATGTTTAAAAATTCTTTATTAATGTTTAGCTGATTCATAATGTTCTCCTGACGGCAAAAGGCTGTAGCGTGGTTAATATTTATGAACAACTATTACAAAAGCATAAACCCGTCGCTGGTGCAAGAAGAATCGCTAGAATTTTGCTTTTGCTCTTTTCTTTTTTATTCCGTTAGACGAAGTTCACCGATACCAATTCCTTGCTCTCCGACTATAGCGTAAAGTAAATAGACTTTATCACTTTCCTGAAAGATAGCGGGGTCACGTAATTGGTTAACCCTTTGCATGGATGTACCGAATGTTGAGGGTAACAGTGTTTCATCCGAACTTTCCCATGATTTGCAAGGGCGATGCACTTCAAAGGTTTTATCCAGCCTCCAGTCCTTCCAGTTACCATTGGTGATAAGACGGGATTCGAAGATGCGTTCGGGTGAATCACCTACACGGGTCCAGAAAACATACCACTGCTTTTGAAAGTACAATACTGCATGATGACGCATGGGTTCATCAGTAATTTGTGGACCAGCTTCGAAGTCGCTTAAACCGTCTCGTGAACGATAGAGCTGACCAGGCATTGCTAGAGCATAAAACCATTGCTGGTGTTTGAAAATGCGAAAATAGGGCAGTCCGAGTATTTCACTTTTGGCTTTAAAATTGACACCACCGCTGGATATAGACACACGTGTGCGTTGAATACCATTACTCAATCGACCATGGTAGTAGAGGCGCAATTGCTGCCGCTGATTGTCAACCCAGAGGTCGGGAGATGCAATATGTGGATAATAACCATCTGCACCTGATTCTATATAGGCGCGTGCTTCCGAGTGTAAGACATCGTGGCTTATTGTAGTCGCGGTAAAATGACTATTTTCAAGATCCAACGGATTTTTTCCCGCTATCTGCCACGGCCCTGTGAGATGATCACTGGTCGCCAGTTTTATCGCCTTACCTTCATGGTGTGCAAAATACAGCAGGTAGTTTGCTGAAAGGCTGTTAAGCCAGCCGGGTGTGGCAATTAATGCAGGCCCATTCGCGTTGCCATTCAGTTCTGGATGTTTCGCGACATCAATAATTGGTGCGTTTTGCAGGTAATGAAAGGAAAACATTGAAGAACGAAAAGACTGTGGAATGTTCAAGGTCACCCTGCCAGCGAACTAAGTTGACACTTCTTGTGATTTGTTGTTCCGTTGTTGTCATTCTAACAGGTTTTTCAGATTAAAAGTGAAATGAGGTGGTCCGGGAAAGACACCTGATTGGCTGTTGAGAAATTACCTGATAAGTGCAAAACAAGGCAAAATCAGGTAAAAAAAGGAGCTTACACTTGGTGAATGCGTATTTTGAACCTAATTTTAGCTCAGTCTAATTGAGAATGCCCCTGGTACTCCATCAATCCTATGTTGATGGAGTACTAGCAATGACTTAGAATTTATTGAGTGATTTGGTGGTAGAAGGCGCAGTCTCTCAGAGGCATGTGGCTGGATATAAAAATCGAATATGCATCACTCAAATCTTAAAACCATATATTGAAAATATTATAATTATCATTATAATGGTGATAATGTAAAAAGGAGGCACTAAATGGGTATAAAAACAGAGCGAGTTACGATTTTAGCTACACCTGATTTCAAGGCGTACCTCAACACTGAAGCGACACGGGAAGGGGTGAGCGTTTCTGAACTTATTCGAGTGCGGTGCCTTAACGTGCCTGCTAGTGTTGAGGATGAATTAATGCTAAAAGCATTGGCTGAGCAGGTTAACGAATCGACTTTGAAGGCCCAAAAAGCGCTAAACAAAGGCTTGCGGGATGCAAGAAAAATCTTTAATGAAATTAAAAAATCCAGGATCTAGTGGCTTGTTGAAAGGTATTTGATAAGTGTCCAGTTAAGGTAAATAAGCGCAGTTTCCCGTAGCAAATGTGTATTTTGAGTGTGATTTTAACGTAGCATGGAGCCAAAGCTGCGGTGCGTCCCCGTAGGGTTGGTATCCTATCTCAAGCGGCAGTTTTGTAGTCATTGATAAGCTTCCGTGAGCACTGAAGTCTTGTCTTTGCTCTTTAGCTTGGCGCTGCATAAGACAATTTAAGGTAGATGGAGTACCAGTAATGAGTGTTATCAAAGATGCGGTTAATGCAATGAAAGAAGTACTGTTATTAACGGGAAAAGTAGAGCAAACAGGGAATATGCTAAGTCAAATTTCTACTGAATTAAGGCAGCATGATCGACGGTTAGTGCGCCTTGAAACGATAATCGAGATCAACCAAGCTAAAAATCGCCCCAAAAAGCTGAATTAGTAGAAGTTTAGAGTTTAGTAGGCCAAAAAGAATAAAAAAAGACAAAATAAAAGGAGACAGAACAAAATAAAAGGCAAAATAAAAGGAGACATGCATTATAAATTCATTGTTAGGGTACAAAATTGTATTTCTGATAAAGACCATGTTTAATTCGTAAATACAAGCAATACCATATCAAAATCACAAATGATTTAGAAAAATCAGCTAAGTATCCAGGTTACAGACATAGTAATCCCTCAACCCCTTATTTTTTTGATAAAGGGGCTTACGAGTTGTGGTTTATGCAGCTGATTTAAATCGCTTGCGTTTGCTGAACCGCTTGTAGTATCTTGCTTCAAAATGCTGGCAGTTGTGTAGCCAGTCTTCATCGGCAATCTGTAAACGTTTTATGATACCCGGCAGTTGCTCGGGTATTGAACCTCGCTTGTCAGCACGAATCGCTCGACCCGAGAAATCCAACAGCTCAAGATAGTCTTTAAAGTGAAAGCAAACTCCTGATTTGTCTTCCTGGGTTTCATTGCCCGAGAAAGATGACAAGGGTTTGATTGGAATGGGTGTGTTGCTAAGAAAATACTCGCCATTACCACCATGAGCGATGTATGACTTTATAGCATCAGTGAGATTGAATCGGGGGGTGATGCGCTCTTTGATGCTGGTGTATTCACTGGATTCTGGTGTTGTTGCCAGAGCGGCCCGAACAGGATTCAGATCCACGTAAACCATGCAAGTCAATAAAGCTTCTTCAGTAAGCAACGCCTGTGATTTAAACCGGGCTTCCCAAAAGTGTCCGCTACAGTTGTCCTCCTTGTTGGCTTGACGGGCAATGGGTTCATTTAAGCATTTCATAAACCAGCTTAGATCAGACAAGCGTTTTCGCCATAAAGAAACTAAATCATTGACGCTGTCCACTTCTGCTCTTGTTAGTAATTCACCACGCTGCTGACGTTGGATCAAGAGTGGGCCTTTATAGAGGGAAAGCCAGCGATGAATCACATCGTTGGCACTCCACGCCTGACTTTCTTCAGGTGTGAGTTTTAAAGCGATGTGGAAGTGATTGCTGAGAATGGCGTAGGAACAAATTTCAATAGCAAACAACGATGATAATAAGCGAAGTCGATCTTCGATCCATTGTCGTCGATGTTCAAAGCTCTTTTGGGTCAGCGGGTCATTGCCGCACAAATAGGCGCGTCTGACACAGCGGGAAACAACGTGGTAATAGGGTGTATCGTCAATAGAGATCTGTTGATTTCTAGGTATTGTCATTAGGTTCATCCGTGAACTTGCTGTTGTGTTATTGCGTTGAGTAGTTGTGATGCTAAAGAAAATCGACTAGATTGTCAAAAAATAGTGCCTGTCCTGAAAAATTTGAAAAATTGCTGAAAAAATTGATGTACAACCGCGAAATAACCTGTTTGCGGATAGCGCACCATCCACAAATTGAGTATATACATGAAATACATCAACAAGGTTGAAATAAATTTACCGATGTCTGAAGTTGTTGAGTTGTGGAAGGACGAAAACAACTTTGCTGAGTGGCAGGATGGATTCATTAGGATTGATCATATCAGTGGAGAGCCAGGTGAAGAATCTTCACAATCAGAAATATATTTAATGTACAACAATAGAGAAATGAAATTGTTGCAGACGGTATTAAAGTCAGATTTACCAGGAGAAAGAATTGTTCTGGTTGAGCATGAGGATATGACAAATACGATGGCTAACCGTTTCAGAGAGTTAGATGATAATAGAACTGAATATCTTGCAGAAATTGAATATACAAAGTTTAATGGGTTAATGCCTAAGCTTATGGCAAAACTGTTACCAGGCATGTTTAAGAAACAAAGCCAAAAGTGGCTGGATCAGTTTAAAAGGTATGCAGAGAATCGAGCTTTCACTATAAAACCATAAAAAAATAATGCCTCTCAAGAAGGACAATCTGCAATTGTGATCAGAAGTTAAGATTTGAAATTCATAGGAGATATAAAGATAAAGATGTTTCGAAACTTTAGCCACGAATTTATTTCACTTGTAGCTTTATTGTTGCTTACAGTTTTGATGGCAAACCCGGTTTTTGCCCATATTCAAGGCCAAAGCTATATATTTCTCAACGTCGATGAGAAGGCAGTTACCGGGCGAGTGGAAATTACAGTGAAGGATTTAAACAAGGTTCTGTCACTGGATCTACCAGAAGATCGATCAGTTACATTAGAGCAGATACATGCAAACTCAGCGCTAATAGATGATTATGTGTTAAAACATGTTGACATCTCTATAAACGGTAAGGCAGGAAGGTTCTCCATTGTTGGCTACGAAAAATTAAACGTTTCATTTGCGCAATTCGTGCTCATTAATTTTAAAATGATGCCCAGTGGTGATCCGCCTGTTCTTTTTGACATAGATAACAGCCTGATATTTGATAACGATCAGAATCATCTTAGCCTGTTAGTTGTTGAGAATAACTGGACAACAGGAACTTTCGACAATGAATCTGTTGTTTCGCTGACATTCACCGAGTCTAAACGCAAGCAGCGTCTGGATCTATCCAATGGTTCAGTGTTACAGGGGCTTTGGGGGTTTATTCAACTGGGAATGCATCATATCTGGATCGGTGCTGATCATGTGTTGTTCCTGTTAGCCTTGTTCTTACCCAGCGTCATGCAACGTGCTGGAAATCGTTGGGTGGGTGTGACGGAACTTCGCTCTGCGTTGTTCAGAATTTTAAAAATCGTTACTGTTTTCACTATTGCTCATTCTATCACTTTGAGTCTGGCGTCCCTCGGCGTGATAAATCTGGAATCTAGATTGGTTGAATCGATTATCGCAATTTCTATTGGTGTGGCAGCCTTGCATATTATTTATCCAAAGGTTTCTTCACACGCATTGTGGGTCGTATTGATGTTTGGGATGTTTCATGGTTTTGGATTTGCCAGTGTACTCAGTGAAATGCAGATACCTGAACGCTATCTGGTCTGGTCACTGTTGGGATTTAATCTGGGTGTTGAGATGGGGCAGGCGGCTATAGCACTCGTGGTTGTTCCAATTTTGTATAGTGTTCGGCATCTGTTTGTTTACGCCCGTATTGTTATGCCATTAGGCGCCGCAGGGTTAATCGCGATTTCGGTTTACTGGTTTATCGAGCGAGCCTTTGGCTTCGATTTTCGTGTAGGCAGTAGCTTAAAAGCATTGATCGGACTTTGAGTATGGCTAGCAACCCGTTGAAAAGGTCTCTGACGGCATCATGCGGCGTTAAAATCAGGCTCAAACAGTCGCATTTACTGTGTGTAAACAGCGTTTTTTCGCCTAATTTTGCCTTGCCTGCTACTCATCAGAGACTTTTTCAACAGGCTGCCAGATATAAAATCTGCCGCGCTTAGGCATCAACGGTTTTCGAAAATAAGCGAATTACTACGACACCCGAAATTATTAATCCTATGCCAATTACGGCGGGTAAATCCGGCACTTGTTTATAGATTACCATTCCCAGAATGGTAACAAGCACAATGCCTGCGCCAGACCATATAGCGTACATAATGCCAAGCGGCAGGGTTCTCAGTGTCAGGGTTAAAAAGTAAAATGAAACGGCATAACCTATAACCACAACCAGGCTGGGTAACCACCGGGTAAATTCCGCTGATGCTTTTAAGGCGAGTGTGGCTATAACTTCGTTGAGTATGGCTATTGCTAAATAAAGGTATGTCATAAGGAGGCATATTATATCAATATACGCAGTGGTTGGAATGACTTCCTGTATGGATTTATTGTCAGTTTTTCTTTCCAGGATGCTCCATGAGTTGCACTGTTACAGTTCGTTACGACTTTACGATCTATACTATAGCCAGGAAACATAATTTCCATGCAGTGAATTCTGAGCAATCACTCAGGTCAGAGTATTAGTCGGATACCACCCGCAGACAATAAAGAGGTTTTAAAAATGAATAACTTCATTATCAACGGAGTAAAACCATTGCTGGTTTTAGTCGTGATAGCTGGGCTGGCAGGGTGTATGTCAACCACGAAAACAATTGATACTGATGATCAGATCCACTACAACGCCTACTATGATTTTTCTGATAAAAAGAAAATCGTCAACGACTTAACCGCGAGTTTGCTTAAAAGTGATATTGCCTACAATAGTCAAAAGCCGATTTTAATCGTCTATGGCGTTGCCAATGAAACCTCAGAACACATCAATACGGGTGGTATAACAGATGATATCAGACTGGAACTCATAAGGGCTGGACGTTATCGTTTTATTAATAAAGCGCAACGTGAAAGCATCAGTTCAGAAACTGCCTATCAGCAATCAGGAGCGGTGGCCCCCGCAGAGCGAATCAAACAAGGTCAGCAATTAGGCGCTGATTATATTCTGGCCGGAACATTACGTTCGATTGAAAAGAAACAACCCCGGGCATGGCGGCTATTTCAGAAAAAACTGGTTTACTACAGTTTGAATCTGGAAATGACGAATCTGATTTCTGGGGAAATTGCCTGGGCTGACAAAGTTGAGCTGGCTCGTGAGTCATCAAAACCAATATTTCGCTGGTAATTGTGCCTTGGAAATGTGTCTGAGATAATTTAGGCACTGTGCAATGCCGAAACTATCTATTGTCCCACTGATTTCATGTGCCTTTTAAGTTGATCCTTGAATGAGTAGTCCGGTGAATTATCCGACTTTACGCAGAGGACTTGGTTTCGCTTTGTTTTTGGCCTATTCAACTTTAACGGCCTGTGCTTCACAACCCCTGGGTGAAGCGAACGATCAATTTCACAGTGGACAATATGTTGAGGCACTGCAGACGCTGGATGAGGCAGACGATAAAATATCAGATAGGGATAAGCTATTAGTATTAATGCACAAGGGGCTGATTCAACACCATTTAGGTCAGTACGCGAAAAGTGCTAACCACTTTTTGCAGGCGGCGGTTCTGATTGAAGAGCTGGAGCAAATCAGCATCAGTGAACTGGCCTCGACTCTGGCAGTGAATGAATGGCTGGCAGCCTACCAGGGTGAGTATAGTGAGCAGCTATGGGTTCATACCTATCAAATGATGAATTATCTGCTGCTCAAGCGAAATCAGAGCGCTGCGGTGGAGGCCAGAAGAGCACTGAAAGTTTTTGAGAAATACGCAGGATCGCTACAAGATGCCTGGTTCACACGAGCTTTGATTGCGATCAGCTTTGATAGTGTTGGTTTGCTCAACGATGCTTATTTGGAATACAAAATTCTTGCGCAATCAATGCCTGAGCAGTCAGCTGTTGCCGATATCCTGTATCACCACGCTATAAAGTTGGGATTTGACGAAGACGCGGCAAACTTTAAAAAATCGATACCTGATTCAATACAAGCCAAGAATAAAGGCAACATGGGTGAGTTGGTATTATTTGTTGCCGAGGGTCGTATTCCAGAAAAGATTTCTGGCAATATATTCCTCCCGCCCGATATCCGCATATCTTGGCCAGAGTACCGCAGGAGTTACGCTTATACTGTAAATTTTACAATCAAAGATGATCATGCGTTTTTGCCGCATATGGCGCTCTCTTCAAACCTGGCTTCGCTGGCGAGCACATCCCTAAGTGATCGAGGAAAGACAATCGCCGTGAAGCAGATTGCCCGGATCGGCGTAAAACGATCAGTGGTTAATGAGGTTGAGGATAAAAATCCCCTGGCCGGCGGGATTTTACAAATTCTGCTTTTTGCCCTGGAAGAAGCGGATACCCGCGGATGGGACACATTACCCAAGCAATTAACAATGCTGAGGATTCCATTACCCGTCGGTAGTCACAACATCCGCATCATTGACGATGCAGGATTGCCATCAGAGCGTGAATTAGCATATTTTCCGGGGGTGATCATTAAATCCAGGCAGAGAGTATTTCAGAAAATCCGTTTTTAGGTGCTTGTTGATATTACGATTGCCCTCTCTACTGATTCAATAAAGGAGTATGAGCCACTACATCAGGGGGCGTTCTCAATTAACTTGACCGCCCCTTCGGTTGCCCCTGAAAAAACACCATACGGTGTTATTCGTCGTTCATTTGCAGGGACCAAACATCACTCCTCTTGCCTTGTCTGGCGATTTTTCAGGGGCACAGGATGATCAAGTTAATTGAGAACGCCCCCTAGATTATCTAACAGACGAGAACCTCGTAGTCACCAATGACATCATTCTTGCCGTATTAATCCTATATTTGAAGGTTAAGAGACAGATCAAAGTCATTAAACTTCGATTGCGTATCCGGGATTGCCCACGATTTTTGTATAAATTCCAGGAACAGTCATCTGATGAAACTAGCTGTCGCGATTGGGTTAGTTAAAAAGATAAAATCTCCATAGAGTGGTCACATCTGACAATAAGCCTTCTTTTTGACAGGGTATTAAGATTGATTATGGCTATATCGCTCGGCATTGATACAGGAGGCACTTACACAGACGCCGTGATAGTGGACAGTCACTTGGGGGTCCAGCATGCTGCCAAGGCGTTAACTACACGGCATGATCTTGCCCAGGGAATAGCTGAGGCCATTGCTCAGTTGCCCCAGGAGACATTCACCGAAATAAAAATGGTCTCTTTATCAACAACGCTGGCAACAAATTCAGTTGTTGAAGGATACGGCGCAAAGGTGTGCGTTATTCTCGCGGGGTATAGTGAATCTGATCTGCGGATGAGCAGAATTGATGAATTAATGGATGCCAGTCCGTGTGTCCTCCTGGCAGGAAGTCACAATGCGGCGGGAGTTGAAGATCAGGTTCTGGATAAGGGGGCGGCACGAGTGGCTATAGAAACCCATAAGAATAACGTCTCAGCTTTTGCGATTTCAGGTTATTTTTCGGTGCGTAATCCCCGCCATGAATTGCAGCTGGCCGAAATGGTTCACGCGATTTGCCAAAAACCCGTTACCTGTGGGCATGAACTGGCAAGTGGTCTCGATGCTCCTCGAAGAGCACTGACTGCAGCATTAAATGCTCGAATGAGTACCTATATTCATGAGTTAATGCATGCCGTAAAGCTTGTACTGGAGCGTTATAAGATCGATGCACCGATGATGGTTGTCAAAGGTGACGGTACGCTGATCAATGTAAAAACCGCTACTCAGCGACCTATTGAAACCATTTTATCTGGCCCCGCGGCGAGTGTGATTGGTGCGTGTTATTTAAGTGGAAAAAAGAATGCGATTGTAGCCGATATGGGGGGAACAACAACTGACATTGCCATTGTGGAAAATGGGCGTGTTGATACCAGTGCGCAGGGTTCGGTTATTGCGGGTTGGCGGCCTATGATTGAAGCCGTTAAGGTCTATTCGATAGGTTTGGGTGGCGATAGCGAAGTGCGCTTTAAACCGGGTTCAGGTATTACCGCAGGGCCGCGCAGGGTCGTACCCATGAGCTTGCTTTGTTTTCTGTATCCACAACTGATTGGGCGTTTACGTATTCAGAACAAAGCAAGTGTATCACCGCGGCAGAATAAATTTGCCTTGCGTTTCCAACACGATCCCGTGCTTTTGTCAGAGATGAGTTCGACTGAACGGCAGGTTTGGGAATTATTGGAACACGGTCCTCTGGAGTTGGAATCCATGGTGATGGAAAACCGATCCTTTAGTCGGGCCATCGCAAAAATGCACCGTAAAGGTTTGCTGATATACTCTGGTTTTACGCCTTCTGATGCGGCACATGTGCTTTCCTTGACAGACCACTGGAACAAGGAAGCAGCAGCGTTATCGGCCTTAATCTGGGCCAGACAAATGCGTCGCCTGTACGGTTACGGAAAGTGGCAATCTGACGATGCAATCGGACCAAGTCGCTCAGTGTTGGCGATGGTCTCAGAACGTATCAGTGAGATGATTATTAAAGCCGGATTGAATCAATTTGGAATTGAGCGCGAAACTCAACTCCATCAATATTCAGAAATGCTGTCAGATTTATTGTTCTCGAAAAAACAAGATGCTGCTAATGGTCTTTTTAATCTACAGTTTGCTAAAGACTATCCGTTGGTGGGTGTTGGGGCACCAGCGCATTGCTATTTTCCAGTAGCCGCTGATCGGCTAAAAATTGAGTTGCTCGTACCCGATTTTAGTGATGTTGCCAATGCCGTGGGAGCCGTTGCTGGCCAAGTGATGCAAACTGCACGGATTTTAATAACACAATCGACACAGGGTGAATTTAGTGTGCATACGGATGGCGGGGTTAAGCATCTGGATTCACTGCAACAAGCTTATAACGTGGCAGAAGATGCTGCCCGAAGTAAGGCGCAAAAATTAGCCATTGATGCAGGTGCTGATAAACCTCGCATTGAAATCCACCGTGAGGAAAATTCAGTGAATCATGCGATTGACGGATTCGTTTTTTTTGAGTCAACAGTTATCGCCACTGCAATCGGAGCGCCGCTATTGTTCGATCCCCATAATTGTGTTTAATGACAGTGTTGATATGAAAAGATTATTATGAGCAAAGAGATGCCTGATTCCCATAAGCATTCGGACATTTCAATCAGTTCTGCCTCGAAATCTGTGGTGCTCGGTTGGCGTGAGTGGGTTGCTTTACCCGATTTGGCCTTACCCGCGATTAAGGCTAAAGTGGATACAGGGGCAAAAACATCGGCTTTGCATGCTTTTAAAATTGAGCAAATTCAGCGTAACCGAAAAGACTATCTGCGCTTTGCCATGCATCCCCTGCAAAACAACCAGAGTCTGGTTGTTAACTGTGAATCGCCTTTACTTGATCAGCGTGAAGTGAGTGATTCAGGTGGACACACAGAGCTGCGATTTGTCATTGAGACAACCCTGGTGTTGGGTGATCACCAGTGGCCTATTGAACTCACGCTGACCGATAGGGAAAACATGCGCTTCAGAATGCTTTTGGGGCGCCGGGCCATGCAAAAGAATATACTGGTTCGACCATCTGCTTCCTATCTTTGTGGTAATCCCGATAGTGCCAATTATTTCAAGTAGGTTCTTTAGTGTAAATCAATTTAGCAATGGGTATTTATGAAAATAGCAATATTATCCCGCAATAAAAACCTCTACTCAACCAGACGCTTAGTTGAAGCTGCAAATGATCGCGGACACGAGATACGCGTAGTGGATGCCCTGCGTTGTTATATGAATATTGCTTCACATAAGCCCACTATCCATTTTAAAGGCGAGCAACTATCGGGCTTCGATGCGGTGATCCCCCGTATCGGCGCATCAGTAACATTTTACGGTACATCTGTATTACGCCAGTTTGAGATGATGGGCGTTTATCCGTTAAATGAATCAGTTGCGATTTCCCGTTCCAGAGACAAATTACGTTCAATGCAATTGCTGTCCCGCCGTGGCATTGGTATGCCGGTTACTGGATTTGCCAACAAACCCGATGATATAAAAGATCTAATAAAAATGGTAGGGGGAGCGCCGCTGGTGATCAAGTTGTTAGAAGGGACTCAGGGAATTGGTGTGGTTTTAGCGGAGACGCAAAAAGCGGCAGAAAGTGTCATAGAAGGTTTTATGGGCGTGAAAGCGAATATTCTTGTACAAGAATATATCAAAGAAGCAGGTGGCGCTGATATTCGTTGTTTTGTAGTTGGAGGCAAAGTAATTGCGTCTATGAAACGACAGGCAGCTGATGGTGAATTTCGTTCCAACCTGCATAGGGGAGGGCATGCCAGTTTGATAAGAATAACACCTGAAGAACGCTCAACGGCGGTACGTGCGGCTAAAATTATGGGTTTAAATGTTGCTGGCGTGGATATATTACGCTCCAACCACGGCCCCGTGATCATGGAAGTTAATTCATCACCTGGGCTGGAGGGTATAGAGGATGCTACGGGTAAGGATGTTGCCGGGTTGATCATCGGGTTTATTGAAAAGAACTGTAAAGAAGGAAAAACTGCAACCCGGGGCAGAGGTTAACGATCAATACAATGGCTGATACAATACTATTAGGAGACGTGCGGATTGCTGCAGGCGAACAGAAGTTTATAGACCTGCCATTACCGACGCTTTATTCCCATTCACCTGTATCACTTCCCGTAAAGGTTATTAATGGTCGGCGACCCGGGCCGGTATTGTTTGTCAGTGCTGCAATCCACGGGGACGAGATTAATGGTGTGGAAATTATTCGACGATTGTTGAATTTCAAACAAATAAAAAACATAAAGGGTGCGTTGATAGCAGTACCTGTGGTTAATGTTTATGGTTTCCTCTCGCAATCACGTTATTTACCTGATCGTCGTGATTTGAATCGATCATTCCCGGGCTCTGAAACGGGTTCCATGGCCGCCCGCCTGGCTTATACATTTATGCAAGAGATTGTGAGCCAGTGTACACATGGTATTGATTTACACACAGGGGCAATCGGACGCGAAAATCTGCCGCAAATACGCGCTAAAGTACTCGATGATCTGGAAACAAGACAAATGGCGTGTGCATTTGGAATGCCTGTTATATTGAATGCTGAGTTACGTGACGGCTCTTTGCGCGAGGCCGTCGCTGAACACAATATTCCCGTATTGCTCTATGAAGCGGGTGAGGCGTTACGTTTTGATGAGCTGGCAATTCGTGCGGGGGTCAAAGGTGTGCTAAATGTTATGCGACATATCGGTATGCTGCCAAAACGAAAGCCAAACAAAAATCTGTCGGAGCCGCTAATTGTAAAGGTCAGCCAATGGGTCCGGGCACCGCAGAGCGGTATATTGCGAGCGATCAGACCACTAGGTGCGCAGGTGGCAAAAGATGACATTATTGGCTGGATTGCCGATCCGTTTGGCAATCGTGAAGAAGAAGTCCAGGCTTCGGTGTCAGGCATCATTATCGGTAAAACCAATTTGCCTCTGGTACATGAGGGTGAAGCATTGTTTAATATTGCACGTTTCACTGAACCCGATGATGCGGCTGAATCAGTTGAAGTTTTTCAGGAGGAACATGATCCGTTGAATGACGAATTACCCAACAATGAACCTGTTATTGTATAATGAAGCAGGGCGTTGTCCGCATATGAATCTAGCGCTACTGGACAGCTGATCGAAAACATTCCTGAATATTTGCATCAACTACTGCAGGATTGTATATATTGGTTTAGGTTAACCTTTACGGAGTTCTTCCAACCCCTGGTTACTACGGTCAAACCACAGACGCGATACATAGTTGTCTTTAGGCCATTGCAGGTTGAATATTTCAATGCTCATGCCAATATGCCTGTCACGTAGCTGCTCAAATATGTCTCGGGCCAGGTTCTCATTTCCCAGCTCTTTTTGGGCAATGGCCTCGACGTATAATGCCGTATCATAGTAGCTACTGCCGGGGTAAGAAGCCCGCAACGCTTGCATACTATTGTAAGCCTCAATATACTCAAAGCTATCCATTAGCTGTATATAGCCGCGCATATACAATGCATCGTCGGCCAGATAACTATCAGGATTATTTTTGACCAGATTGTCCAACCGGCTGATAGCAACATCAGATTCATTGGCATCCCGGTCATCAAGTGCCGCGGTATACTGGCGAAAATCATCGTCAGTGCCATGAGTTGCAGATTCGGTGAGTACTGGCACTTTGATGTTGGCTCGCCGCTTGTTATCCGTTACCGGATCACCTGCAAGATAATTTTGATATTCGTTTAAAGAATCATCATATTTTCTATTGCTTTCAAGCGCTTTGCCCCGATAGTAACTTTGCTCCAACTCATTCTTCTGATCAGATGACTTTACGATGATGCTGTGGTTAATATCCAGCGATGAATATTTACGTCCGGTACTGGTTGGCTCGAAGGTCAGATCCACCTGCAATGTCTCTCCCGGATTCAAAGTTGTACTGCTACCCACATAGCTGGTTTTGAATTCAGCAGCACTCACACCACTGACATTGATGTTGTCGATTGGATATAGGTCTGCGCTTTGATTGGTTAATACTATGGACTGGGTTGCGGAAGAACCGACATCACGAGTACCAAAGTAGAATTCGGCCAGAGAAACGGATAGGTAGCTTTTACCGCTATTGCCACCGCCACTCGTGTCCTCAGATTTATCACAGCCCGTTAGTAATACGGTGATTACTGCAAGTAGTATCGATCTGACCTTAATGGCGTCTAAATTAATAATCATAGCGAATTACCTGGAATCCGTTTTGCTAAAATTGCGTGAAGTGTTCTCACGAGACTTAACTAAGTAACGGATTTGGAATCCTCTTCGGCTTTGTTTGTATTCGTCTGAAAATAGTCGAGGATAACAGAGCAGCTATTTAAGGCACTTTCGACGTTCTCTTTGCTAGGTTGTGGCTGTTCTTTCAGATGATAGATCTCACCTTTTGCATCAGCAATTTTTTCGTTGATTTTTGCCAGAGCGGTGTTGAACGCTTCTGTTATTTCGCTGAACTCCTCGTTATCTGATTCACGTAACTTTGTATCAAGTTTACCTTCGCCGATATCACGCAGTGCCCGCTTGATTGCCAAAATGGGATGACCCATTTTTCGCAGAATATAAACCCCAATAATGGATGTGATCACCAGATTGATAAGCAGCATGAAAGAAATCCACTTGCCAAGCACGGTCGAAAGTGCGGGAATCTGCTCGTTAATAAGATTTATATCTTCAGATACAAAGAGTAATGGAGAATTACCCGCTATTAATTGTCCCAGCATCTGTTGATAAAATACGGCCAGCAATACAGTGGTTACAACCAGGTACAGGGCTGATAAATAGATAATACGTTTGACTTCGCGAGCTTGAAAAGTTTTATCCTTCAATAGGCGAAGAAGAAAAAACGAATCTGATGATCTGGCCATGGCCTGGATACCTCAATATTTCACTTATTTTACTGTTTTCGGCAAATGAGGCGTGAAGTTAACCCCGATATACCTATAACAAGGTATTTTGGCTGAGAGATACGAATTGAGATTGCTTAAATAGATGAGGCTTGAGCTTTCCAAGCCAATTTATGCTGACTGAATATTCATATTTAGACAGAGATAATTTCCGTATAAGCGCCTTACGAAAACAGGGATTCTGCTGAATTCGTTATCCCTGGTGAGGTTGTTTTATTCCAGATTCTCCTTAATACGCTTAAGGATTTCAAATGCCTGATTGATTTCTTCAGTATTAATTGACGAGAGTGTATCGAGTGAATCCTTGAGCTTTGAAGAACTGATTCCCTGTGTTCTAGGCAGATATAAAACCTCACAATGGGTTTTCAGGTGGTCAAATTTTCCTTCCCAGTCGTCACCCATTACAAAAAGATCGATGTTATGTTTTTTAATATCATCGGCTTTTTGTTCCCAGTTTTTTTCTGGAATAACCTTATTGACATGGCAGATGGCCTCGACAATCTCAGCACGCTGAGCAAAAGGGATAATGGTTTTCTTGCCTTTGATCTCGTTAAACTCATCCGTTGAAACGGCCACTATAACCTCGTCACCCAGCGCATGCATGCGTTTTAACAATTCCAGATGGCCAATATGGAACATATCGAAAGTTCCATAAGTGATTACACGTTTAGCTGATTTCATTTTCAAGCACATTCATTATTCTGTTGGAGACTTGTCCGTCTATTGTCCCGCATATATCACCGGCAAACGCCAATCGTAGCGCTTCCTGTTCTTGCGGGTTTTCAAGTGCACGCTGTGTGTAGCTAACGGTTTCTTTGTAACTGTTAGCGTTATAGAGAATATCTCTGTATTTGTCTTTGCTTTTATCGATACGTTTGTTCAGCTTCCATGGCATCAGATAATATGAGAATCTGAGTTTTACATAGCGATTGGAAATTACCGGACGGTTAAGTGATGCAAATTCAAACATAGCCGAACTCTCGTCGCTGATCATTACGTCACTGATTGCGAACAAAGGAACAATATTGTATTCATCAACACCGACCACATGGCAATTGGGGGCCTCTGCCCAGCGCGAGAGTTTGTCTCGTTGTTTCTTATACTGTTTACGTTCATAAGTCAGGTAATGGGCTTTTATCAATATGTTTTGTTCGGCAAAATCATAGGGAAAGCCATCTGACATTTTCTCAATGGATGAGGGGAAGAATGTGGGCGCGTAGAGGATTGTTTTTTTGTTATCAGAAAAACCATATTTTTCCCGTTGTTCTTTGATTTGTGCTTCTGTCATGTTGAGAATGGCATCGAACTTTGAAAAGCCCACTTTTCTGAGTTTGTGTTTATGCTCAGGGTAAAGTTCGCTTAGTCTTTGAAATTTGTGTTTGCCCTCCACAAGGTAAATATCAAAGTACTCAATTGCGCTGTAAAAACGCATGGATTTCGAACCGATGCCGTGTTCCAGGAATATTGTTTTTGCTTTTAATTCACGCGCTACGCTGTTTTGATTCGCAAAAAATACGTACTGGCATTCGATATTGCGTAACTGGTTTTCACCCAGAGAATAATCAAGCCCGTTCTGTTTGGCAATTTTCTCAATCAGTTGTGTATTCTTCTCATTACTTAACACGTAATGTACTTTATGGCCCATTGCTTGTAATTTTTGGCTAATGGGCAAAAAATGCGGGAAGTAGTATGGATAAGACACATAAAAACAGGCGTAGATCATTGCAAGCGTGATCTATTTATCGGCCAGCGTACGATGATTATCGTATTGCGCGTCTTTTAACATTTTTAACGCGATTTTGCCGTTTTTGCCATTGAGCTTGTATTTGTTCTTTCGGGTCTTTCCGTTCCTCTCCATAGTTTCAATCTCTGCTCCGTAAATAATCTGCTAAATGCAACAGGAAATCCTCTATGTCTGTGCGCGATATGTCACCAATATTGGCAATTCGAAACGTGTTTACATCATCGATTTTTCCGGGATAAATGGTAAAACCTCTTTGATATAAATAATCGTGCATGTCGTCAAAGTCATAACCCGCTATATCGGGTTCGTTGATGGATGTGATTATTCGGGAATGGTGTTCGGGTTTAACGAGATAGGTCAGGTCCAGTTCTGCCAGACCTTGTATTAAAGCCGTCCAGCAATCACTGTAACGCGCATAGCGTTTTTCAATACCCTCTTGATTAAATTCGATAATGGCTTGTTTCAACGCGTACAGGGTTTGCACCGGCGGTGTAAAACGCATTTGCTGTGATTTTCTAAAATTGTCAAATTGGGCATAAAGATTTAGATAGAAGTTTCTGGGCTTGATGGTTTGCGTATTTTCCAGTGCGCTGTTCTTTGCAATAACAAATCCTATACCAGCCATACCTTGTATGTTTTTGTTTGAGCTGGCTGTCAGATATTGAATGTGTTGCTTTTGCATATCAATGGGTATAGCAGCAAAGGAACTCATGGCATCAACAATCAATTGCAAATTGTGTCGATGGCTAAGTTGGCCAATGGAGGTAAGATCATTTAGCAGGCCCGTTGTGGTTTCATTGTGAACCACTGCCAGGTGACTGATATTATCATGTTGATTAATGACCGTTTCCAGTTGTAGTAAATCAATGGGCATTGTTCCTGAGCTTTCAAATTCAATGAAATCCATTTCATAAGCTGCAGCAATCTGGCACATTCTTTTTCCATAGGCGCCGTTATTTACAATCAGGATTTTTTTGTCCCGTGGCACCACGGAAGACAGGACGGCATCGACCACTGCCGTTCCGCTGCCAGCGAACAATACGCTTGTGTAGTCTACGCAGTCTGCAACAATACGGGTTAATTGTTCAGAAACCGAGTTCATCAAGTCGCCAAATTCCGTCTCCCTGGGGCATATATCAGGGACGACTTGCGCTTGTTTAACTGAATCGGAAGTGGTGGCCGGACCGGGGTTAAGTAATATATTACGTTTTATGCTCATGGTCTCTGCTGTGAATTTTTGGATATACCTGCTTTAGTGCCCGGGCCATATGATGTTCATCATCGATCTCACACCAGGCCAGATCGTCGATTTTTTTTATCGCAAATGGCTGTAGCTCAGAACTCATCGCCATGACACTTTCATAATCAAGTTTGGGTGATCCTTGCATCACCTGTTCATAACATTTATTCATTAAATCGTATCGTCGAGATGAAATTTTGTTAATACCGACCAATTCAGCATAAACAGCGCGCAGTTCATCAAGATTTTTTGATACCTTTTCGAGCACGCCTTGATCATCCGCTTGTAGGTAGACTTCATCGTTAGACAAGGTTTCGCCACTACCCAGAACAATATCCTGGCGCTGATCGTCAAGCAGATAATCGAGAGCGCGATGTTCATAAAGTAAGTCAGATTCAAGTAACAGGAAGCTGCCACTGACGGCATGGCGCATGTTGAACAGCGTGTACATGCTGCCGGTTGTCTTATAACGATCGCTTTTGATGCAGGTGATTGAATCATCAGCATGCGCAAGGCGTTCGTAGAATTCACTGAGGTAACCTGTACCGATGTATATTTTCTCAATGCCATGTTGCTTAAGCTGCAAAATGCTGCGCTCAATCAGTGAGAAATCATGCAGGCGCAGAAATCCCTTGGGTTGGCTTTCTGTGTGGTGTCCCAATCTTACGCCCATACCGGCAGCGACGATAACAGCCTGCTTAATCATGCATAAACCTCATTATTCGTTCTTTAACTTCGTGGGGTTTGATTGATGGGCGACTTAAATTCTTTTTGCTGCCCTTGGCGATCCTGAGTTGCATAAAAGTCAGGCCCTTGCTTTTTTTCCAGGTCTCGATTGCTTCTTCCAGCTCTTTTAAAGTGTGAATATAGATAGCGCGTTGATAACCACAACTGGCGGCGAGTTGTACAAAGTCAATGTTACTGGATGCGGTGATTTGGCCGCCGGTGGAGTCATGTGTGTTATTGTCCAGTAATATATGCAGCAGGTTTTGTGGCTGATAGTAGGCATTGGTCGCGAGGCTGCCCAAACGCATCAGTAAGGAGCCATCACCATCGATAATAATGGTGTCCTGTTTCTTGTTGCATTTTGCAAGTCCTAATCCTAACGAACTGATGCAACCCATAGAACCAACCATGTAAAAGTTGTTCGGTGCATCCTCGACCTCGAACAACTCCCGGCCGGTTTTTCCAGTCGTCGCTAATACAGTGCTATCGCCCCGTTTTTGGTTAATCACCTGCAATGCATTGTCGCGGCTGGGGTATTCATCCACGTCTTTACGCGTGAGTAGTGTTTGATTCACATGCGAATTAATGTTTTGCTCTTTGAGGTTTACTTTGTCAAAGGTGGATTTTCTAACCACAAAGAAGAATGTTTGATTATCCTCAATGTAGTGGTCCGCTGCTTCAATCTGGGATTTGGCTTCGCTCAGATCTGTGGACAGGTAGTCCCATTTTACTTGCATCAGATCCAGCAATTGTGTCGTTACCTGCCCCATCAATTGATGCTGTGGCTCGTCTGCCAGACCGGATTCTCCACGTAGACTGACAAAACCCAAAACAGGCAGCTTAAACGTATAATTTAGCGAAGTGAGTGGAGATACGGCATTCGTAAGGCCGCTGTTTTGCATCAACACAACAGATTTTTTTCCAGCCAGTGCGCCGCCGCTGCTGATCGCTACCGCGTCACCTTCATTTGCCGCCATCACGTAATCACACTCATTGATAGTGTAGTTGATCAGGTTAGACAGAAAGCTGCAGGGAACACCACTGTAAAAGCTATAACCTTTTGCTTTAAGCGCATCCCCAAACGCATTTGTGTTTAGCATTATTTTGTACCTGGAATTAATTCCAGAATTTTCTTAATGGACAGGCAATCCGCTTCGGCTTCCTCTGAACGGCCATTCTTCAAGATGGTTTGGGCGACATTCATCATGCCAGGGTAGGCGGCTCGTAACATATGGTTGGCATAGATGACAACGTTAACGCCGATCCGGGCAAACTCTTCAACCTTGACCGAGCTAAAACTGGTTGGCACTACAACGACAGGTGTGGTCTGATCTTTGGCGCGAAATTTATCCATAAAAGAAAAAATCTCATCAGGAGATTTGTGTCGGGAGTGGATCATTATGCCATCTGCACCCGCTTTAATATAAGCGAAAGCACGGGTTAACGCATCTTGCTCACCGGCTTCGAGAATCAAGCTTTCAATGCGGGCAATAATCATAAACTCTTTGGTGATTTGGGCAGCCTTGCCCATTTGTATTTTATAACAAAAATTCTCAATACTATCCTGGGTTTGTGTGACGTCATTACCGAACAGTGAGTTCTTTTTCAGGCCGGTTTTATCCTCGATAACAATAGCACTGACGCCGGTCCGCTCCAGACTTCTGACGGTAAATTGAAAATGCTCCGGTTTGCCACCTGTATCGGCATCGTAGATCATCGGCTTGGTAGTCACTTCAAAGATTTCATTTATGGTGTTGATTCTGGCACTGGTGTCAACTGCTTCTATATCAGGTTTACCCTTAGCTGTGGAGTCGGTCAATGAGCTTGACCACATGCCATCAAACTTTATTATTTGCTCATCTATACTCGATTCACTCGCATTTTCTGCAATCAGTCCGCTCAGGGCATTGTGTACTTCCAGTATTCGCAACACAGGTTTGGCATTAATCAGCTTACGAAATCTGCCCAATCTGGCGCCGGTTGTAATACCCAGAGAATTCATACGATCTTTAACATGCAGTTCGTTGATATCCTGCGAGTAGGGGATTTCCACCAACTCACCATTCCATTGCTTCAACAGTTCAAGCACTTCTTCACGTAATTTTTTTTGCGCACCGTGTGTCCAATCGTTACCATGGACAACAAAATCAGGTTTAAGACGCTCAAGGTTTTCCTTGTAACTGGCACTATTTTGAATAATTACCGCTGCCACAGACTTGATGCTTTGTATAACGGCTTTGCGTTTTTCGACATCAAGGTAGGGTACGTCATCGACCTCTCCGGCCGCCTTGTCGCTAAACAATCCAACTGTCACCGCACCCAGTTTTGCAGCTTCGTTTAGAATATTTATATGTCCGGCGTGCAGTAAATCAGCAATCATTCCCACATAAACTTTTTTCATTGAATACCTTTTACTTCCAATATGAATACTTCGTAAAACAGGCTCATCTTATCCACAAGTGAGCCTGACAATCTGGATATTTTGTGGATATAGTTGAAGACTGTGCAAGGCTTCGAATTCACCTTAAAATTGACTACAGCGGTCCCGCCCGCCTGGCGAGAGGATTTACGGCGATTACAATGAGATTGTAAAAATCATCGACTTATTTTCAATCACGCATTATACCGCATGTGATCGGTGTGATTAATGAAATTCTTGGAATATTCTTGAGATCAGAGTAGCTTACTGCCCTTTAAGTCAAATTCAAGATCCTGTTTTGCTAATGTCGTGCTCCTGCTTCAGGAAACAATATAGTTTTTTCAATTATTGCCCTGTTATAATCCAAAACAAGCCGTATAAGTTGGAAATGTGTTCTGCATGGTTGCAACCGCATACTGTTTAAAAAACGTGTAATTTATATAAAATGCAAAAAGAGGAGTTCAGTGATGATTAAAGTAGGTGATATGTTACCCGAAGTGAAGTTTTCATTATTAACAGATGCCGGTATGGAATACCCAAACACACAAAGCTTGTTTAAGGATAAAAAGGTCGTTTTATTTGCTCTGCCGGGTGCATTTACACCCACCTGTTCGAAGGCCCATTTACCCGGTTATGTTACGTTGGCTGACACATTTAAGGAAAAAGGTATAGATACCATTATTTGCCTTTCGGTGAATGATGCGCATGTAATGAAGGCGTGGGGAGAGGCGCACAATGCTGAAGAAATAACGATGCTGGCCGATGGAAATGGCGCTTTCACCAAGGCAGCAGAGCTGGGAAAAGATACCGGGGTATTTGGTGGCTATCGCTCAATGCGCTATGCAATGGTGGTGGAAAATAGCCAAGTGACCCACCTGAATGTGGAGGCTTCGGGGGCATTCGAAGTGTCAAAAGCAGACGTCTTACTGGCATTGCTATAACTGGCGGTAAGTAATTTGCAAGCTTACCCCGTGATCTCGTTTTTCACCGCACTTTAGTCAACCATAAAGCAATAACAATGAGCGAATTCATTATTCAATACGAAATAGCCATTCGCCTGTGTTCTTTTCTCGGCATTTTTCTCGTTATGGGTGTTTGGGAAACATTCGCCCCGCGGCGGGTGCTTTTGGTTTCAAGATGGCTTCGTTGGTTAAATAATCTGGCCATTGTCGTACTCAATACGCTATTGCTGCGTTTGGTTTTCCCGGCAGCGGCGGTGGCTTTGGCTCTGTTTGCATCTGAGCGGGGCTGGGGCATACTGCACTATTATGAATTGCCCTCCTGGCTTGCATTTATAATAGCGGTGTTGGTGCTGGATTTTATCATCTGGAGTCAACATGTGATGACTCACTCTATTCCACTCTTATGGCGCCTGCATCGTGTGCATCATGCCGATCTGGATTTTGATGTCACTACCGGCAGTCGGTTTCATCCCATTGAAATCATTATTTCCATGTTGATTAAATTTGCGGCTATTATGGTTTTGGGTCCTTCGGCTGTTGCTGTCATTGTGTTTGAGGTGTTGCTTAATGCAACAGCAATGTTCAATCACAGCAATATTAAACTGCCCGAAAGAATTGATAAATACCTGCGAAAAATAATTGTCACACCGGACATGCATCGTGTGCATCATTCTGTAGAGGACGATGAAGCTAATTCGAATTTTGGTTTTAACTTATCGATCTGGGATCAGATTTTCGGAACCTATTGCCCACAGCCCAGAGCTGGCCATGAGGCAATGACAATCGGTATACATCACTTTCGCGATACACGACTTGTGTCAATGTTGCCAGGTATGTTGTTGTTACCGTTTAAGGGAAAAATCACTCAATATACGATTAATCGACGGACATGGGATTGATGTTGGCACATAATTTTTTCGAGTAATATGCAACAATTGCGTGAGTCCAGTTTGTGTGTTTGTAAGCAAAACAATTGCCTAATCCAGACTATCTCGCTATTGCAGGTTTTGCAGTGCATCCGGGTTGCTCACCTGAATGCGCCCTCGATGTAATTGAATCATGCCCAGATGTTCAAATTCCTTGAGTCGGCGGCTGACCACCTCTCGTGTGCTACCCAGCTCAGCAGCCAGTGCTTGGTGTGTCATGGTGACAGTGCCGGTTTCATCAGCTTGAGTTAACAGGCGGTGCGCGATACGAACATCCAGTGTTTCGAAGGCTAATTCACGCACTAATACAAAAAAATCAGCCATACGATTACTGTAGTTTCTGAATACAAATCGACGCATTGCCGAAGATTGCTCCATACCCTGGTTAAATACAGACGCTGGCAGAGCGATCGCTTCCACGTCGGTCTCAGCAACCGCACTGACTGAGTATTGTTCTTGCGCCAGTAAACAGGCTGTGGTTAACAAGCAGGACTCCCACTGCTGTACCCGATAGAGTACGATCTCTTTACCCGATTCAGAAAGTTGGTGTACTTTTATTGTGCCTTTTGTGACAATCAGAAAATTCGCACAAGGGTCGCCTGGGTTGAAGACTTGAGTCCCTTTACAGACAGAAATCTGATTGGCATTTCTGCATATCCAGGCACTGGTTTTTGCATCCAAGCCAGGAATAGGGCGAGCGTCAGCTGAAGATTTACTCTGCTTGTCGGTCACGGCACCGTTACTCCAAATAGCTTGTCGATTTTGATTTTAACCAATTTTACCGGGCGCTGCAGATGAATTCAGAAACTGACGGTGTTGATGAATGTTCACCTTTATATGCGTGGAATTATTAATGGTAGTAATAAATAATGCACTTTCCGACAATTAAACAATTACGATACTTTCTGGCGCTGTCTGAGCACATGCACTTTCGTCGTGCAGCACAGGCTTGTGCGGTGTCGCAATCTGCATTTAGTGTCGCTATCCGGGAACTGGAAACGGTGCTCGGTGTGCAATTGGTGGATCGTACAAATAAGCAAGTCACGATGACAAAACTGGGTCAGGATGTTGTCGTTCAGGCGAGACTGGTTCTACGCGATTTGGCTGATCTGGTAGAAGTCGCAGAGGGGCAGCAAAAAAAGCCACTTTCGGGTGAATTGCGTTTTGGTATTATCCCCACCATAGCCCCCTTTGTATTGCCACGGATATTGGAACAACTGCATAAAGACTACCCCGATCTGATCCTGTATTTAAAGGAAGACATTACCGACAATTTATATACAGAACTGATGAATGGCTCACTTGATGTGATATTGATGGCGTTTCCCTATGAGTTACGAAGTGTGGAGTCCTTACCCCTGTTTGATGATGAATTTTTATTGGCGTTTCGCAAGGATACGGCGATGTTTAATGCTGAAAATTATGTTTCCAGTCGATTGCAAAAAGGCAGTGTTTTATTGTTGGAGGACGGGCACTGCATGCGTGATCATGCAATGGAAAGCTGCAAATTGAAGAAAACTGATAAAATCAGCCGTTATTCGGCCAGTAGCCTGTTAACCTTGATTCAGATGGTCAATGCTGACATAGGCTTAACCTTCTTGCCGAAGATGTTGGTTGAATCAGATATGTTACAAAAAACACAAATTAAAACCATGTCTGTTAAAGGTTCTGGCGCGCGCCAGATAGGCTTAAGCTGGCGTCGGGGCACTGCACGTGCGTCTGAATTTCAATTGCTTGGAAGCTGTATAAATAAATACATGGGCAAGCGCGATAATGCGTAACGTGCATGGCAGGGTTATTTTTTCGGCGCAGACATAATGCTTTGCAGATAAAATGGAAATACCCGCGCTGCCCAATCTGAAACCCTCGCTCCGCGTGGGTTTCAGATGAGAGATATCAACCCTTTAAAGGGCATGCCTCTAATTGAAAGTCAGGGTTGGCCTTATTGTATTCTGCAAGTGTCGCTGTATCGGTAATAACAGCGGTATGTGCCTGCTCGCTTCGCAACCATGATTTTGCAACCCGTTTAAGATCGTCGAGCGTTACCTGCATAACTTTTTTACGAAAAGCGCGACGTCGCTCAGGCGTACGCCCGTGCAGATTCGCATACCAGGCCAGACGCGCTTCCCCGACAGGGGAGTCCGGTCGATCTATTTCACTGATAACACCAAGAATGGCTTCTTCGAGTTGTTGTTTGTCAAGTTGCGTTGATTGTAACCACTCGAGTGATTTGTCAAAATCTGCCAGTGTATCGGCAAGTCTGGGGTCCCGATAGGAATAAAATCGAAAGGTGCCCGTATCGGCCATGTAACTGGCACCACCACCGTAGGCGCCACCTTGTTCACGGATAGTGCGATGCAGGAATCCATTGCGTAAAACGTTACCTAATACAACCAAGGCTGCTGAATCATCATGCCCGGAAGGTACTGTGAGATATGATTTTGCGCAGAAATTAACTTGTGTACTGGTTGTCCAGGCTTGACGAATTCGGTTGGCCATAAAAGGTATCGTTAGCGTATCTGAGGTTTCTGCAGCGTTGGCTTGCTGCCAAAGGGAAGATAGTGATTGCTCAACCTCAGGCAGTGATTTATTCTCGTTAATCAATAGAAACTGCTTTGGCGCCTTGATCAATAGTGATTGAATTTGCCTGAATTTGTCCGCCAGATCGTGAAGTGCTTTGTTATCTTTCAAAGAATCATCTAAAGCAATAATACGGCGTATGCCTTCAAGTCCTTCCCAATGATGAGTGGTTTGGGCATAGGGTGAGGTGCCTGCACTGGCGGCCAGCATGGCCAGTCGGTGTCCGGCTTGTGTTATTCCTGATTCCTGATATGAACGGATTTGTGCTATTAATTCTCGCAAACGATCAAGTTCGGTAAATTTTGCAGAATCAAACGTGTTTTTTAACAATTCTGAAAAAACCTGCTGATTTCTTGTCAGCGCTTTGCCAGATAAAACGAAGTAAGCATTTAAGGTTTGTAAATCGTCAGTTGTACTTTGGTATGACAGGCTTGCTCTGATGCCACCGGATACCGCGGCTTGTAGTTGCTGGGTTTGTAAATAATCAAGATCCTTGATGCCGACTTCATTAAGGCACTCACAGAATAGTGGCAGCGCTTCTATTAATTCATCCGCCATATGCGGTAATCTCACCACCAGGTGCTGATAGACAATGCCATTACTTGCGGTTGGGTAATAACTGATTTTTTGATCATTTATCTTGAGTGCTTGCGCTTGAGGAATATTAAGATCATCTGCAGCATCTTCAACACTGACGGAGGGTAATAATTCTGGATCATCTAGCATCTCCTGACGTGCCTTTAGCTTGCGGGTGAGATCAATAATGTGGGCTTTTTCACTGTCCGACAGCTCTTGCTGCATTTTTTTGAGTTTGCTTTGCTCCTGCTGGTTTTGTTCTTCCACCAGTTTGTCATCAGGATTGGCAGTTAATAGAATCCGGTGATTGTTTTCGAGTAAAAGTGTTTGTGCAAGTGAAGGAATATAATCAGGGTCTTTGATTTTTCTATGTAAGCGCTCAAGTACCGGGTCCATATCCAGTGCGGCAAAGGTATCCGCACCGTGCAAGGTTGGGGTCAGTGCTTTAACCATCAGCTGCAAACCATAAGGGAAATGGCCGCCACCGACTTCACGCTGGCTTAGTTCAAGTTGATGTAAAATGGATTCCAGTTCGCTCTGAGGTACACCTTGCTCGGCAACTTTTTCGATCACGGAGAGTATCAATGTCTGAATTTTATCAGTATCACTCGCCTTACAACCTTCCAGCCCACATAGAAAAACACCGTCTGTCATCGACTCGTCGAAGCCGCAAAGATCAGATGGCGCGGTGCCCAGATCCGTTGTTTCAAGTGCATGGCGCAATACAGACGCACTATTGTCCAGCAAAGCACCCGAGAGTAACTGCGCATCCATGGTCGCATCCAGGTCGTTGGTACTACCCAGCAACCAACCCATAACCACCTGTGATTTTGCATCCGCATTGTCATCACCCTGCGTATCAAGTGCATAACGTGTAGTGATACTGACAGGTGCTTGTTTTCGTTCTTCTGTAGGGATAGTCAGATCAAAATCCTGTCGCTCAAACTTGTCGAGAACCAACTCTTCAAAACGTATCTGATGCGCTTCAACAGAAAAATTTCCATAGGTCATAAAACATGCATTTGACGGATGGTAGAATTTTGCATGAAAGTCCAGCAGCTGCTGGTGGCTTAATGATGGAATATCCGCAGGTTCACCGCCGCTGTTAAAATGGAAAGTATTACTGGAGAACAGGGTCGATTGCATATCCTGCCAAATACGTTGCACGGGTGAACTCATCGCGCCCTTCATTTCATTGAATACGACACCCTTGTAAACCAGATCACTGGTCGGATCATCGGCTTGTTCAAATTCAACTCGATGGCCTTCTTGTAGAAAGTCCAACTCGTTGAGGTTGGGGAAGAAAGTGGCATCCAGATAAACTTGTAGCAGGTTATCGAAATCTTTTTTCGATTGTGTCGCGAATGGGTAAGCCGTCCAGTCACTGGCCGTAAATGCATTCATAAACGTGTTGAGTGAGCGCCGGGTCATCATAAAAAAAGGATCACGTACGGGGTATTTTTTACTGCCGCATAAGCTGGTGTGCTCAAGTATATGAGCAACCCCACTGGAGTCTTCAGGGATAGTCTGAAACGCCACTAAAAAAGCGTTATTGCTATCGTCACTGGCCAAATGGAAATGTCGGGCGCCAGTGGCGATATGCTCAAATTCGTGGCATTCAATTTTGAGCGATGAAATGACTTTGCTTCTTTTTAGTTCAAATGCTGGATGACTCATGGTGCTCCGTCGCCGTCAGGAAAGTACTGATCGATCTGTTTGATTGAAAAAAGCGTGAATTGTAACGCGAGTGTCGCTAATCTGAAACCCAATACAATCGGAAACGCTATCATTGTGCTGTGATTATGGTGGCTATTGTCGGTAAAATAAACCGTCGCTGCATAAGGTTAATAGTTTTATCCAGGTAGCAAAATAACAACCGATACTGATAACATCATATGAACGATTCTAAACTGTGATAAAAACAAAGTTGAGCGCTTAACCCATGATCGATTTAAGAAGCGATACGGTTACCCAACCCAGCGATAATATGCGTAAGGTTATGGCTGGCGCAAAGGTAGGTGATGATGTTTATGGTGATGACCCAACAGTCAATAAGCTTGAAGCAGTAACGGCCACGTTGTCAGGCCAGGAAGCAGCCTTGTTTTTACCCACTGGTACGCAGAGCAATCTGATTGCAATGTTATGCCATTGCGAACGTGGTGATGAGTATATTGTTGGCCAGGAAGCACATGCCTATAAATACGAAGCAGGTGGTGCTGCGGTACTGGGCAGTATTCAGCCACAGCCTATTGATTTTGAAGCCGATGGCTCGCTTGACCTGGGCAAAGTAAAGTCAGCTATCAAAGTGGATGATTTTCACTTCGCAAAAACCAGGCTGCTGGCATTGGAAAATACCGTTTCAGGTCGGGTTGTAAGTCTTTCCTATCTTAAGGCGGCAGCAGATTTATGCGCAAAAGAGGGGTTGGCAATCCATCTTGATGGTGCCCGTGTATTTAGCGCGGTAGTTGCTGATTCGATTGCACTCATGGACATTACACGACTTTTTGATTCTGTCTCTATTTGCCTGTCAAAAGGTCTCGGTGCGCCTGTAGGGTCAGTATTGTGCGGTTCTAAGCAGCTTATAAAAAAAGCACGGCGTTGGCGAAAAATGCTCGGTGGAGGAATGAGACAGGCTGGCATATTAGCCGCCGCCGGGCTATTCGCACTTAACAATAATGTTGAGCGTTTGATTGAAGATCACGCGAATGCAGAAAAACTGGCGGAAGGGCTTTTGCTTATTGATCAGCTTTCAATTCGGGGTAATGGGGCGCAGACGAATATGGTATATGTATCGCAGGATGAGGCACATCAGGGTAAATTGCTGGCCTTTATGCAGGATCGGGGAATCCTTCTGTCAGGCGGAAATCCGATGCGTCTTGTCACTCATATGGATGTGAGTTCAGAGGATATGGATTTTGTCATTGAACAATTCAATCAATTTTACAAGGCTTGAATCATGGCTAAATTGACTACTGTTTACTGGCGTGATATTCCGGCCCAGATTATTGTAAAACAAGGCAGAAAAGTGTCGAAAGTTTTACTTTCCTCGCGATTTCAAGAAGCGATAGATCGTGCTGCGATGCGGGCCGGCAAGGGCAGCAGTGACGCTTATATGAATGATTGGCGCAGGGATACGGTGGTCTGTGAAAACAGCGACCCTGAGCGGGTTGCTAAAGAGCTTGCCGCATCTATTGAGTCGTCATTTACCGATGATGCGCTGGAACAGTTGATTAAAGCCAAAGGGCAATTGGCTTAAAAGGAGAGGAAATGCGTATCTGATTTTATAAAGCTGATCATATGTTTAGATCTCAATCAGGTGATTGGGCAGCTCATCCGGGTTTTTGCCCTCAAGTGGAAAATGTGTCCAGAGCTGCTCGCGGCACTGCCTGATGGTTTTTTCAAAGCCTTCAAAAGTTCGACCCTGTTTAACCAGTGTTATGAAGTCGTCAACTGTTTCCTGCCAGACAGCGCCATCAATCTTATCGTTGATGCCTTTATCCGCCATAATCTCAACGTAGTGCTCGGCGACGGAGACAAATATCAATATCCCGGTACGGTTTTGTGTGGTGTGTAACCCTTGAAGAACAAACTGTTCACGTGCAACTTTTGCGGCACGATAGTGTTTTATATGCTTGGGGATAAGGCACATTTTGACCGCATCGAGCTGAAAAGTGATTGCCGCCAGCAAAAAAACAATGACCTGTACCTCATAAGTAAGGGTTGCATCCATGGGCGCTCCAAGCAGAAAATTAACCCCGGGAACGGTGAGCGCAAGCAGTGCCGCCCAAAGTGTGGGAATATACAAATAGCGGTCACTGTTACGTGCAATAACGGTAACAATTTCACCGTTTGTGCCCGTTTCCGCCTCAACAATTGCACGGCGTAACTTCTCTTTTTCGTGATCACTTAAAAAAGCCATTATTTACCAACCGCCCGAGGCGCCGCCGCCTCCAAATCCACCGCCACCGCCGCTAAAACCACCGCCACCGAAACCGCCTCCACCAAAATAACCACCACCCATTCCCTCAACCTCAGGCCGGCGTGTAGGTGTGCCTTTTCCACCACCCCCCCCGCTCATTAAGGCACTCAGTGCAAAAACCGCAATGGCCGCTAAAACGCCGTATAGAATGGTTTGAGTGATGACTGTTACCATCAATCCGGCAACCCCGCCAAAAGCAACACCGCCGGCGATGCCTTGTGCACCCCGTTGTTTGAGAAACTGTGATAGCGCGATAATAGCAATAAACACCAGCGGGAAAAATCCCTTAGGATCGGAGGCGGAGCGACGATTGGATGAACTCACATCGGCGATATAACTGCCATCAATAGCACTGATCATGGCATTTACACCATTGCTGATACCGCTGGAGAAATCACCGGCGCGAAATGCAGGTCTTATTTCATTTTGAATGATACTGTGGCTGACAATATCTGTTAAATAGCCTTCCAGTCCATAACCCACTTCAATGCGGATTTTTTTCTCTGCAGGCGCGATAATCAGTAAGGCACCGTTATCCTTTCCCTTCTGGCCTATACCCCAGAAACGACCGAGTTCTACACCGTATTGCGCAATGGCGTAGCCCTGTAGGTCTTTAACTGTCACAACCACGATCTGATTGCTGGATGCGTCTTCCAGCTGCGCGAGCCTTGTCGAAATCGTAGACACTTGTTCAGCAGTCAATAAGCCAGCCTGATCAACGACCCGACCTGTAAGCTTTGGAAAATCGGGAGCCGCAGCCACACTGCAGACCCACAAGCTGAAGAGGAGTAAAATACACTGTGGCCAGATGACAGCGTTCGACCGGATTAACATCAGTTAAATTTAACTTCCGGGTTTTTCATTTCTTCGTCACTTACCTTGAAATTTTCTTTGGCCACCGAATCGGCGTACATAAAAGCGCGCCACCATCGACCTGGAATGGTGCGTAACTCTGTGTTATAGGTTTGCACCGCCTGGATATAATCGCGTCGTGAGACGGCAATACGATTTTCTGTGCCTTCCAATTGTGACTGCAGGGCCAGAAAATTTTCATTAGATTTTAATTCGGGATAACGCTCTACAACCAGCATCAAGCGTGACAGCGCACCACTCAATGCGTCCTGGTTAGCTTGAAATGCCTTGAATGCTTCAGGGTTGGTCAAGGTATCAGCCGACACCTGCATTTGTGAAGCCTTGGACCGTGCTTCAACAACTTCGGTCAACACATCTTTTTCCTGCGCTGCAAAGCCTTTAACCGTTTCTATCAAGTTGGGAATCAAATCAGATCGGCGTTTGTATTGATTTTGTACCTCACTCCAGGCCCCTGTAACCGCCTCATCGAAAGTGGGGATGTTATTGATACCGCATGCACTGATGGTGCTCATTGCGAGTAGCAGCGTGAAAATCTTTGCCCATTGTTTCAGCATTCTTTGTCTCCTTGGGGAGTTTGGATGAACGGGCGCAATCATAGCAGAAGCAGGTAGGCACTTCTAATTTTACAATCTATTGATAATCTGAAAGAGTTACAGATACTTAGAAAGATTATATTTTTGAGGCGTTCATGTTATTAAGGGTGTTTAAGAGGATGAGCGGTGGCCTCGAACAAACTGACCTGCACACCAACCACTCGACCACGCCCATTGAAAGTTATAACCGCCCAAGTGGCCGGTTACATCAATTGTTTCACCTATAAAATAAAGCCCACTTACTTTTTTGCTTTCAAATGTTTTAGATGAAAGTTCATCACAGTCGATACCTCCCGCCAATACTTCAGCGATCCGTCGAAGTAGTTAGGGACAGGCATCCGATAGAATGATTTTCCACTCCTATTGATTAACATATAAAATAATTGGCTACTGCCTTATTTTAAAGTCATTTATTATATTTTGTGGAGTGTCTGTCCCCGTTTCACAACCAAGCAGGTTTTTCCATTGGAGCACTTATCAGTGTTCGAGTAGGATATGAACTATTGATAATTGCACATAATCGATTTTTACTTTTTCGATGCAAGCATCACTACTTGAGGTTTGCGTCAGTTTTCTTTAACAAGACCTAAACATAGACAAGTACTCCATAGTCATTATAGGGACAAAGGTATCGGCATGATTAGTGTTTAGTAAGAATATTATGATATGGGCAACCAAATAGAATGACCATTGATATTAAGCAACTAAAAAATATTAATAACCCTCACGATATTCTTTTTATCGACCCCTTGAGTAGGGAAACCCGAAGAACAGAACGAAATTTATTTATCACTAGTTCAGTAGCCAGCTTGTATTTTTCCTACAAAACTCAGTCATTTCCAAATTGGCTCCCAGAATTACCTGTAGACGTATACGATGGGGTTCTCACCATCATGGTACTTTACCTTTTAGTCAGATTTTTAGTCGGGTACATTAGTGAAATTCAGGGATGGTATTTGTCGAAAAATATTATTCTGAATGGAGATCAAATTCTTAAATGCAGTGAGTTGGAGAATAGCTACAAGACGTTGAGTAATGCAGTCAAGCGTAATGAGAGTATGTGTTCAGATTACCAAATCCGCCTAAATAAGATACGAGAGTTTTGCTGCGATAAGAATAATGACGATAAGGATCTGGTACTTAAAATAAGGGAAGAACTTAAAATTGTTTACGGCCCTGTGGACATGGAGAGTAATCTACATCCTGATGGATGCATTTCGATAATGGCTGAAGTAATGCGGAACGAAGTATTACAGGAAATGAAATCAATTAATAAGGAAGTAAATATTGTAAGAAAAAGTGCGGACGCTATAAAAAAAGGAAGCAAAATAGCTCTTTGGATGTTATTTCTGAGAATAGGTTTTTTAGAAGGACTGCTGCCACTGGTATTGGCGGGAGTTGTACTGTATCACGGATTTTCCACCGTACCACCTTTATTAGGGACAATTTTTCGACGATTGGTTACTTAAAGATCTTCAATATCGAGCCACGATTCAAGAAAGAGAAAAATCAAATGAAAGTTACCTATTTGGCGACAATAAACCTGTCCGGTTAAACGACAAGGCCCCGCAATGCGTGTTTTGTTTATTCAAAATCGCTTGGTAGTTAAGGTACGACAAGGTCTCTCGGTGTTAACATTTTTACATTTAATAACTCATAGGTGCTTACGAGCATATTCCAATTTTTTGCACTCGGAGGTACTTAATTCAGATTCGATCGATTCATATAGTTTTGCAGCTTCAACATAGTTTTTATTACGGAAAGCTTCTTCTGCTTTAGGACGAACTTGCTTTGACAAAACTTCAAGCGCTAGCTCCTTTGCACACTCCTTTTGCTGTTTCGCAAGTTTGCCAAAAATATTAGGCGCATCATTCAAAAAAGATTCAGCATATTTTTTAAGTATCGTACTTAGCTTTTTGACACCAGCCATCACAGCGTCAGGTGTAATGGCTGTGTAAGACCTATAGTTTTCCGCTTCTTTTGGATCTGAGAGACGTATCAATGCATAAACAGGGTAAGACTGGGAATCACTTAATTCACCATATTCAGCGTCTACTTCATAAGATGAACGACCATGATAAATATTTAAAAATGAAGTATTCGACTCATACCTAACAAAGGTTGATTCTTCTCTTACGCAATGAAATCCATAAGTTGATAACCATGAAAATTGAGGTCGAACAGCTTCAATAAAATTGAATTGCTCACGCTGGGTTATTGTATTTGTAGATTTACACATAACAACCTACTTCGCCGGAGGTGTCCACAACTTGCTTACACCGTCAAACTTCCAACCTTTGTTCTGAAGAAGGTTTCTTTCTGCATTGAGGAATAAACCTTTTTTATCACCAGGAGACGCGTCACGGATAGATTTACTCTTACCTATCTGTTGACGTAGCAGTGTAGAATTAGTTTTCCATTCAGCCCTGAAGTTAGGCAGCTTCGAAGGCCATTCAAGTTTAAATTCGCCAAGTTTTAATGCACCAGGCTTTGCGAGATCTTTCCCCCTGCCAATTACCAGCTTGTCTGCGCCCTTTGTAACCCCAACATAAGCCTTTCCAATCAACCGCCCACCCACAGCGCTCAGCACTGCATCTGTTGCCAATTGCTTGACTGCCGCCTCTGTCCCCCCTGCCTGATATGCACTGTAAGTATCATACGCCGTTAATGCCCCTGTCACTCCCCAATACAGCAGCAATATCGGCGATTCACCATCCGGGTCTACATACTTATGCGGGTTATTATTGCCGTAGATATAACGATTAAACGAGGCGGGGTTAGTTTCGTTAAATCCAGCCGGATCAACACTCAGGAACCGCCCTATCGCCGGGTCATAGTAACGCCCTTGCATATACACCAGCAGCTTGTCATCATACTGGTCTTCAATATGCCCTCCAAAGCCAAAGTGCGTGGGGCCTTCTTCACTGAGTTGGGTTGCATTGGGTTGATGATAGCCGTAGGAGGCGTGTGTGTTTGTCCATTTTACATTGCCGTCCTTGTCTGAGGCAGCAATCGGGGTGCCTTGCAGATTAACGTGGTAGTAGGTGGTGGTGTTTACTGTTGCTACCGCGAGCGCATTTGTTGACAGAAGCGATAAGGCAACTAGTAGTAGCATCAAGTACTTCATACGAAGTTTGAATGGCTGTGACGTTATCTGTTTTATAATATTCTTCATTACTTGCATCCTCGTCCTTATTGCGTCACAGGCTTGATTTCTAGTCCACTGAGTATAGGGTTCTTTTTGTTTCTGGCAAAATCGATATTTAGCAAATCATCCGAGTTTACCGTGAAGGTTCTGGCTAAACCACTGTCACCGCCCACGTCGTTATAGATATCTAATCCTGACAAGACCTGCTGCCCTTCGATTACAACATCAATCAACCGCTTGCCGATATTGAAGTTTTGCGTATAGGTTTCGGCAAAGTACAGGGTGACATCGTAGGTGCCCGGTATGACCGGGAATGACCAGTTCATATCCGGTGAGGATTTCTCGTCACGCCTGCGGGTCTGGAACAGGGCCTCGGGTACATAGCTTGGTAGACTGGGATCGGTTAACAAAATATTGCGGTTCACCGACACCGCTTTACCGGTGTTGACATAAGGTGATCTCGCACTGTTGGTGTCCGGTAGCCAGCCATCACTCATTATTGCCGGACCTCCCACATTGATACGATACTGGTAATCAACATTCATTTCACGCACTTCGATTCCACTGAGTATCGGGTTGTGCTTGCGCCGCTTAAAGTCGATGTTTAATGTATCGTCGCTATAGACAATGTAGCTTGCCATGAAGCCTGCATTGGCACCCGCCACCTTGTAGATATCAAAGTTTTTGTCCGCCAGGTTTCTTTCAACGCGGATATCAAACCGGCGTTTGCCAGGAGAAAAGTTATTGCTCACGGTTTCTGCGAAGAACAGCCGCACCTCGTAGCTACCCGGTGATACGGGCAAGGCCCATTGCATTTGCGCACCGCCTTGTGGGTCACGCCGTTTTGAGCCGAACAGTAGAGTAGGGGTGTCGGCAGGCAGTGAGGAGTCGTTCATAGATACAACGCGTTGAACGGCAACGGCTTTGCCTGTATTAACATAGGGTGATCGCTTGCTCTGACTGTCTTCCTCCCAGCCGCCGTCGAGTAGCGCTGGCCCACCGACATTGATTCGATGCATAATCGATGCATTGCGTTCAGGAATCTGATCAGGATCAATTGCTAGGATTTCTATACCACTGATGACTGGATTCTTCTTATTGCGAACAAAGGCAATATCCAGACTTGCATCAGCTAGCACACGGAATGACTGCATGGTGCCGGTATCAAAGCCGACATCGGCAAAGATATCGTAGTTGGATAAGGCTAACTGGTCTTCCAGTAAGACGGAGAGCCTGCGTTTGCCAACTTTTGCATTCTTCTGATAGGTTTCTGCAAAATAGAGCCTGACTTCGTAGGCGCCCGGTACGACCGGAAAAGACCAGCTCATATCAGGTTTTGGCCGGTTGTCACGGCGTTTGGATGAGAACAGTTCAACAGGTGTCGTGTCTGGCACCTGCCCATCAGCAACCGTCATTGTGCGGGTAAGTTCTCTTGCATTGCCGCCAATAACATAAGGTGAAGGGTAGGCGTTGGTATCTTCAGCCCAGTTCATATCCGGGTCGGCTAATTCCGGTCCACCGGCATTCACCCGGTAGACAATGGTTGGGCCACCCAGGCTTGCCGTATACTCATCGTAGTTGGAAATGCCATCACCGTCGCTGTCATCGTTGGCGTCGTCAGTGAGTGGGTCCAGAGAGGCTGTAACTTCATAACCATCGGGCATGCCATCACTATCGGTATCGGGGTTATTGGGGTCGGTGGTTGTCGTGTATTCTTCGAACGCCGATAGCCCGTCGTCATCCACATCCAGGGCTGCATCGGCCGGGTCGTTCGGGTCCATGCCTTGTGCTATTTCATAGCTGTCGGGTAAACCATCACCATCGGTATCCGTTACACCGTGGTACTGATCACCATCGCTAACACCATCGTTGTCACTGTCAGTATCGAGGTAATCCGGTATACCATCACTGTCGCTGTCAAGCGGGGCACTGGGATAAGGGCCTGCTTCAAAATAGTCCGACAGGGAATCATTGTCGGCGTCCTGATCCAGAAAGTCTGGAATTCCGTCGTTGTCTGTATCAGTCAGGTCCGTCGCACTCTGACTATTCTCCACCGCATCCGGCACAACATCCGCATCGGAATCAAGGTCGATGTAGTTGGGTTTGAAGTCCTTGTCCGGGTCAGCTTCGGTTTCTAGCTGATCACTGATACCATCATCGTCTGAGTCTGCGTCCCGATAGTTAGGAGCACCCAGGCCATCGGTATCGGTAGGAACCCGTATATTGTATTGGGCTTCTCGTGCATCGGGAATTGAATCACCATCAGAGTCTGTATCCAGATAGTCTGGCACGCCATCTGAATCCGTATCGACCGGGTGACGTTTGATCACAAATTCAATCCGATCAAGAATGCCGTCGCCGTCAGAATCAGAATCTTCATTTTTAACCACCGCTCTGGTGGCCAATTTATTTGTTGATGTGCGTACTGTTCCGCTATAGGGGCCAACATAACGCATCGATCCGGGCGATGTCGGCGTTGCGGTCGCTGTTACTTCAAATTCCGAGTATTGTATAAAATCAAAGTCGCCTGGCGGATAGTCATCTGCCAATTCTGGGAAATTTTCAATTTCAAACTTGTAGTCATCCGCGATATCACCTGTGCCCTGGAGCACAAACCCAACCGTTTGTGATAAATGCCCTAACCAGCTATCCAAAACAAACACTGCCGGGATTAAGCCCACAACGCGTTTGCCGGTAATATTGATACTGCTTACTTCAGCACTGTCCGCTGGCTGATAATGATAAACAGGTCCGCCATAATACTCAGCCGGTGTACAGCAATCCGTTTGCAGAAACGCAAGCGAGTTCTTTTGTCTGATATAAGGTGCCTGTGGCACGTAACCCGGATCAACTACATACTGAATAATGGTGGCGTTAAACATAATTGGTTCATTTGTTTGAACATCTATAAAATCGCCCGTGTAGTCTCTTATATATTTGAGATTGCCGATACCGTTCGCACTGGCTGGCTGGTTAACCGCAACAACAATGGTTTTACCAGCCAAATCAGACGGAGCCAGTTGCAGGTTAAATCGGTATCTTTCAAACAGAAATGCCGGTGCGCTGACCTCGGTACGACTGCAGTACGGCAATGCATTCCCAAGAATCCCGTCATTAGCAGGACAGCTGTTGCCACTACATAGGTACGGAGGGCCAACTTCTTTGCAGTCAATACCGGGTATACCCCCTGCATCCAACGATGGATTAGGGTCAACTTGAGTCGTCTCCGCGTAGAATTCGACCACATAACCGAGAAAATTATCGGGGTTGAATCCACCAGGGAACTTAATAACCGCCAGGTGATTCTGCGCATTAAAATTGTTGAGCAGGTCCTGCGTGACCTGCACACTGGCGTACTCATGTCCGTTGAGATCGGCTTTAGTGACTGTTTGTATATACTGCAACTCCTGACTGTAGTCGGTAGAGTCCGACTCCCCATCGCCATCTGAGTCTACATCAACAAAGTTTGGATTTCCGTCACCATCTGCATCGAGACCACCGGGCGCATTTGCAGACTCTACATGTTCAATCAGATCACTCCAGTCATCGCCGTCGGCGTTGTCATCGTACCAGTGCGGTAATCCGTCACAGTCAAGGTCGGCGGGTAGAAAATCGCGTTCATACGCATTCGTTGCTCCATCGCCGTCTATATCCGGATCTAATTCATTTATCAAGCCGTCACCATCAAGATCACCATTGGCAGAATAGGCGTCAACCAGGCCATAAGGTAGTTGATTGGTCACACCGTTGCTTGTTACGGAGATCGTGACAAAGCCAAGTGCGGGGTCATAATTCATAAATTCAGTAGCACAGTGGGTCTGATCGGCCATGCTTTCATCAATATCCAGAACACCGTCACCGTCACTATCGAGATCCAGAAAGTCGGGTATCCCATCCGCATCACTATCAGCATTGGTTTCTTCGCTATCGGCAATGCCATCACCGTCGCTATCCAAATCCAGATAATTGGGGATTTGATCGCCATCAGGATCAGCACTGCCTTCATCTGCATCCGAAATTCCGTCGCCGTCTTCGTCGTTGTCTTCACTCAATCCAATTTTTGTTGCAAATTTTGCCAGCAGGAAATTATTTATATAGAGGTAGTCACTTTGCGCCGAATCCTCTGTATTGTATTCATGAATGAGTTGTCCGTATTTACTGTATACAAAGACGGTGGTTCTTCCATCACGCGTATGTAGCGTTCTCTTTCCATGTGCATCATAGTCAGACTCCGCAAGCGATATCGATCCTCTGGCAATTTCCCTTAATTGGCTCGCATCATCAAAATGGTAGACATACTGCTCATCGCTACTGACATTTGCGTAAGTATCGTAGCTGTATTCCTGATACAGTGAATCAACAACCCCCAGTGCAGAACTCAGTAGCTGAGTCTGTGTGATATAGTCAAATGTCTGAGCTTGTGCACCCAACTCCGGTACACTGGAGAATTCCAAGTTGCCATTCAGATCGTAGCGATAGTTTCTTGTCTCGCCCTGCGTACTTACGTCATCCAGTCGATTCAATCCGTCATAGCCAAAGATTTTATCCCCACTCAACAGACCCTGAAGAGAGCGAACATTGAAATTAGTGTCGTAAAGATAGGTCTCATTCAGAATGTTTGCAGAACTGCCTTGTGGAGCAACGGTGAATGTCTCGGGCAGGAGTTGATCATTTTGCGAGGTCGACCATTCCAAGCCATTCCCAAACACCGCACGTTCCAATAAATTATTGCTGCTGTAGTGGGTTGACGTAACAAACTCGCCCACCTGAGTGGGTCGCCCCAGCACGTCAGGGTCATAAGCAACCTCCTTTCCGCTTGGATAGCGAGTGTTGTTCAGTCCATCGAGCGAATCATAGCGATAGAACGTATTAAATTGTTTGTTGATGCCCTGGGTTACGGTAAGACTCTCAAGCGTTAGATTTTTATTGGCATCATATTGATAGCTCCAAAAGGTGTCACCCTTGCTGGCGGATTGCAACTGGTTGTTATTGTAATAACTAAATTGAACATCGGGCGTGGTAAATCCGGCATCGTTCAAATTAGCGGCCGGATAGCGTATTTCGGATAATCTATTGCGCCCATCGTATGAAAATTGAGTGACACCAGACAGCCCGGTTTTTTCAGTTATGCGATTACCGTTTTCATCATACGCAAAAACAGAAATACCTGTTTCAGGGTGTGCCTGCTGCTTGATCCGGTAACGCCCGTCATACTTAAGCGAACGACTGACCCCATTTTGATTTATTGATAAAACATCGCCACGTTTCGTACGGGTCAATTCTGTCACCACATCTTCTGGCTGATTGATGCGCATCAACTGAACGGAATCAGTACTACCAAAACCTCTGTATTCCAGGGTAGTGGACTGTTGCGATCGATCAGTTACGCGGGTCTCAAGCCCATTATACGAATAAGCTGTCGCCTTGCTGTCAACACTGTTGGTTTCAGAAAGAATGCGCCCTAAGGCATCGTACTTATAGGTGATTCTGGGAAGTGTGGAAATACTCGCATTGATATTACCATGTGGAAGTGAGTGTTCTATCAAACGGTCGTGAGCATCGTATTTATTGGTTGTAACAACAAGTACGCCAGGACCGGATACAACTTCTCTTTCCATTCGCCCATAGTTATCAAACACCTTTTTACTTATTTTCTGAGCGGTACTGCCTCCACCCCTTTTTGTGACTGTCTCGTCCCAGCCATGCTGGATGACAATATCTGAATCATCAACCCTTGGTGTTTCAATCTTTGTTACACGACCGAGATTGTCATATTCATAACGTTCTGTGAAAATTACTGAACCACCGTCACCACCGTCACCACCGTCACCACCGTCACCACCGTCACCACCGTCACCACCGTCACCGCCTTCACCGCCACCGCCACCGCCAACATCGGCATAACTTGAAATTGATTCTACAAGTCCGGATTGATCATTGATAACTCGTGTCAAGGTAGTCACAGGTGTACCTGCGGTGGTGATTGATTCCTGCTCAAGGGTTGGAATACCCAATACGTGCTGGGTCAGAATTGATTGATTACCATTAGCATCGGTGATGCGATTTATATTGCCTTTTAAGTCATACTCATAGCTTGTAGTAGCACCATATTCTGATTCGCTTTTCAGGTTACCGTTAGAATAATAGGTGTAAGCTAAACGTTGATCGTGTTGGCGAAAAGTCGGTTCATCCGTCTGAACTTCATCAAGGTCATCAAGATACTCTTCTCTAATTAATCCAAGCACCCAAATATTCGCTGCTGTTTTATTCTCATAACTTAAAACGCGACGTCGCATGCTTGAATTACTATCGGCAACGAAGGGTGCAGTGTCAGAATAATCAGGTACCAGGCTATCCTGGCGTTCAATAACTATCCCCGGGTTATCAAATTCATCAAGATCGTGGTAGGAGCTTGACAAGACCGTATTTTCACGTTTGCTTGACTTTTGCGCCAAGACCTGTGAATAAACACCATCATTAAGATAAGCGTTATTCAAGGTAACACCGTTAAAGTGTCGTATTACTTCTGTTTGGTTGGATATTTTTCGTCCGACTCGCCATCGAAAAGACTGTGTTTCCAGCAAATCAAAGTTACTTGCAATAGCCCCTTGTTTACCGAAGGTTTTCTTTTCAACAAGCACACCTTCAAATCGTTTGCAGGCAGCTACAGTTCCAGCGAGGCTACAGTATTTGTATTCGTATTTTACATTCTCTGGAGACAATACAGTAGTGGTATCATATCCCGAAGCAAGTGCCCCCTGACCAAACTGGTACTCCCATGTGCCTAGTCCCGACACCTGCTTCGTAGCTATAGCCCGCAAATCATCCAATGGATTACCTGTTTTCGATGAGACCCATTGATAGGTGTAACTGGATTTTCCACCATGGGGATTGGTGACAGACTTGATATCAAGTTTATTTATATCACCAGTTGTGTTATTTGGATAATAATCGTAAATCCATTTAAATCCTGGATTCAAAGAATTTCCTGCACCATCGTTACTGTATGCCCTGGTCAAGAAATAGGGTGGCTTACTTATGTTTTGGGCACCCCAGGTGGATTCATAGTCATACGTAACAACTCTTCTGTTAACGACAATTCTGTCCAATAAAATTCTGGGCGTTGTCCCTCTTGTTTCACTGGCCGCCAGGCCAGGGGCGGGTTTATAGAAAAACTCCGCAGCAACCACGCCATTACGCCTGACCTTGTCTATGGTAAAAACAGCGTCATGATACTCTCCATCAGTTGAGTCGCGAACACTGTATTCAAACGTGTAGTTATTGCCGTTTCTATCTTCAATTTTTGTCACGTATTGATGATGTCGATACTGAACTCTAACCGGGGTTGTGATATCGGCATACTGAAATCCGTTTCCCTGCCTGCGAAAAGCCTGTTTTCCAAAAAAATAAGTCAAGCCGTCCCTGGTTTTAATCGAGATAGTCCCATCATCATGGCACTCAACTCGATGATGGTTTTTTGTTGACGCATCACCGTTTGGCTCATTATCAAGAATGGGCTGATAGAGCATATGGTTCGTGCCATCGGCCGTTTGAAAAACCGGGTTGTTGTCGGTCGGCATTGGCACCGGGCTGGGACAATACACCCGATTCCCCGTAGGCCCGAGCAAATCAGATTTAATTCGGCCGAAGTGTATATCCCAGCGAAAACCAAATAGCCGACTTGTACCATCAGCATCTCCATGCTGGCGGGAGATATAGCGGCGAAAATCGGCAGATCAAAACCGCCTTCACCAGGGATTACCGCGTCTTTGTAACTCAACTGCAACAAGCCCGAGTAGGTGTCAATTGTTTCAGTGCCGGTCGAGTCGACGGTTGCTTCTCTGTTCGCAGGGTGTCCAGTTTGATCCAATACGCCTATCATTCCTTCGTTGCTAAATTCTTCTGCTAAGGCTGATTCGACTGTCAGTAGTGAAAAAAATGCGGTAACAAATAACTGAACGCGAAATTTCAATGGAGTTCCCTCTCTTAGTCAAAGATAGATGTTTTGGGGTTAATTGAAATTGGATTATCGACACCATGCACTAAACCTTGATTAGATAGATTTATGAAATAACATTAATTTTTATTAAGACCCGTTTAAAATTTTTTCACTAACAAAGCTATCTTTTAAGGCTGAGTAAAATTTACCCAAGCGATATCGCCGAGAGCAAATTGTTAACCTCGCGTTCCAGGTTTTGATTATGAAAAGATTTTAAACAGGTACTTAGAAAGTAATATTTTTGAGGCGTTCATGTTATAAAGAGTGTTTAAGAGGATGAGCGGTCGCCTCGAACAAACTGACCTGCACACCAACCACTCGACCATGCCCATTGAAAGTTATAACCGCCCAAGTGGCCGGTCACATCAATTGTTTCACCTATAAAATAAAGCCCACTTACTTTTTTGCTTTCAAATGTTTTAGATGAAAGTTCATCACAGTCGATGCCTCCCGCCGATACTTCAGCGACGCGTAGCCCCTCCGTTCCGGTGGGAAGCAAGCGCCAGTCTGAGAGTATCTTGTTTACAGAATCAAACTCCGCATGACTGTATTGTTTAAGTGGTTTGTTTTCAAAATAATGTTCACAAAGACGCAAAGCAAAACGTTTTGGAAATCGATAAGCCAATACCGTTGATAGCTGAACCTCTGGACTAAGAAGTTGTTGTTGCAGAAGGTAGTCATGCGCTGACTCATCGGGCAGCAGATTGATCGAGATTTCATCCCCCTGTTCCCAGTAAGATGAAATTTGCAGTATAGCAGGGCCACTCAGGCCCCGGTGGGTAATCAGCAATTGTTCTTTAAAGGATGCCCGCTTACAGCTGATTACGACAGGTAGAGAAACTCCGGACAAGCCCGTAAAGAACGAGTTGCGGCATTTTTCTGATAGGGTCAACGGCACAAGCGCAGGTCGAAAGGGTTGTGTTTTCAAGCCAAACTGTTTTGCCACACACAATGAAAAATCACTTGCACCCATTTTGGGGATAGATGGACCGCCAGTTGCCATCACTAACGAGCTTGCATTGTAGCTTGAAGTATTGCTTATAATGCAGAATTCGGTAGATTTTGATATGGATTGAATTTCACAATGCGTGTTGATAACTACGTTATGGCGGGTACATTCGTCCAATAACAATTGCACGACAGCCGCTGATTTTTGCTTGCAAAATAATTGGCCAAGGGTTTTTTCACTCCACTGAAGTTTATGCTTTTCCATCAGTGCGATAAAATCCCATTGCGTGTAGCGGGAAAGTGCCGATTTACAAAAATGCGGGTTGTCAGAGAGGAATGCATCGGATGTGATATACAGGTTGGTGAAATTGCAACGTCCACCGCCTGAGATTAAAATTTTTCGGCCTGCTTTTTTTGCTTTTTCCAGGACGATCACACTCAGACCCCGTTTACCGGCCTCAATCGCACACATCAATCCGGCAGCACCAGCGCCGATGATAATAACGTCAGCTTTTTTTCTTATCACGTACTTAATTTTGGATCTGAACGGCAATTACAGTAAGTATTTTTCCTGCCATGCCAGGTACTGCTGCTGCACATGTTCGGTATAACTTTCGCGGCTGTCAAAATCTTTTGGATCAATCGGATCAAATACATAGTAATTAGCGGTTTTATTACTCGCCATCATCATTTGCATGATTTTTTTCACTAAGGTCTGGTTTTGCCATTCAAAGGTTTCCTGTTCTTCGTAGTGTATAAACACTGGCACTATGGGAATGCCTGTCTCAAGTGAGATAGTAAATATTCCGAACAAAAACGGATTGACAAGGCCAATGTGGCGACCTTTACAGCCACCCTCCGGGTAGATGGCAATGTTCTTGCCCTCATTCAAAGCCTGCTTGATGGTCTCTGAAGCCTGAGCGCGAGAAGCCTTATCTTCGCGTTTAAGATAAACAGTACCCGCAGCGGCACTGATACGACCTGTTAAAATCCAATCCTTCACTTCAATCTTTGCAACCGAGTAAGCCGGGAATAAAGCGGGAATTCCGATGTCTTCAAATGCAGAAGGGTGGTTGGCTATCACGATGTACTGCTGTGGCAGAGCCGCTTTGTATTTTTGATGAAGCTTTAGGTTCACACCCAATGCACGAACAAATGTGCGTGACCAGACCTGGAACAGGCGATCATAGATTTTCCCGAATGTACTACGCGGTATAAACGAGAGTAGGTACATTAGCAGCGTAAACAGCGTGAGGTCGATCCAGGCGATAACTCGCCAAAGTAACTTTGCAACTACAATCATATGTGATTCCCATAGGTTTATATTTTTGCGTATTCTGTACTTTTCCTCTTAGTCGAGGATGCTGGGTTGTCCAAGTTTACAACATCAGCAATACACTTGCGCGGATGCTCAATTTCTATGGCCGGTAGGGTCACTTGAGGTTAGAAGTGACTTTCGGTCAGTGTATAAAATACGACCTGGCTCAGGGATAAGCCGTTTATTACTCTGCGCTATGTTTCTATTGATAATAATCGATGCCTGTCCTTCAATTAACTTATTAATCGTCAATTTTCAATGCCTGTCCTTCAATATAGGCAATATATTTCAAGATGATCCTTATGATCATCTATGCCTGTCCTTTAAATTTCTTTAAAAGAATTTCTGATATCTCTTAAGAATTAACTTTAATAGAGTGAATAATATTTATATAAAACAAATAAATACTTAAACTTTATCTGATTTTACATCATATGCAATCGGCAATTTCAGTCATTTGTTTTTATGTACCAATAGTTGAGATACCACAGTAATCAATGATAGGTTTACAATGCATGAAAAAGAGTGAAGTTTAACTTGTTGTATTGCGAAGCCCTCAGTCCCTAAAATTAATCACCCGGTGATTGCCATGAAACTTAAAGCCACAATACTTATTGGCCTGATCTTACTCTCCAGTATTAGCTGTAGTGACAGCGACGACAACACATCTACAGATTCATCAACTGATACTTCTGGAAGTGTTCGTTTCAAAGTCACATTTAATGCACGCTGGACAGCTGCAGATTTTCCCACCCAATATCCGGGCAATGCGCATTTTTCACCGCTCGTGGGTACCGTGCATAATAATCAGGTTGTGTTTTGGCAAAGAGATGGTCAAGCAGCAACGCCCGGTATAGAATCCATGGCCGAATCCGGCTCCACCAGCGCATTTTCTGATGAAATTGAAATTGCGAAAGACAATGGTTTGAGCTTGGGAGTAATTCAAGGCCCTGGCATCGGTAGTGGTTCAGGTCAAGCCATCGTTGAGTTCGACACGCAAGCGGATTACCCACTTTTAACGCTGGTTACGATGGTCGCTCCCAGTCCGGATTGGTTTGTGGGCATTGCTGGTCTTGCCCTCAGGAGTGCAAGTGGTCAGTGGATAGAGCGGCAGGAGTGGGAGCTAAAAGTTTATGATGCGGGTACAGATACTGGCGTTTCATTCGCTTCGGATAATGCGGATAGTAGTGCGGAATCCCTGCCGATTACGTTGTTAAGTACTGAGCGAGCTGATACAGATTTTTCGGATGGGGTGCATTTTGAGTCGATGAAAAGGGTGGGTACCTTTGTGATTGAGCGAGTTGTGCAGTAGTTGAAGCAGGTCGGTCTAAACAGCTAAACAGGCACTTCACGCCCTCATAACAGTAACCGGTAAGTAAACCGGAGTAACCGGGACAGGCACTCATATGTCTTGCGTAATATATTGATTTAATGTAATAACTATTTGTATTTAATGCGATTAAAGATATTAATGTTTATCCTTAAAAAGTGCCTGTCACTCTAACTTCTCCTTGATGCCTATCTGAAAAAAAAAGTGCCTGTCACTCTAATTGTCTAATTTGAATGCCAGTCACTCTCACTTTTTCAGAGATTACTGAGCATGCGTTCATTAAATTGAACGATCTAAACTGTTGTATACCCAATCTTTAATCGTTAACTCAGTAACGCCTGTCCTGTGTCATAATTGTTCAACTAATTTCCATGCGAGTTACTCAACTTTGGAAAGTAAAGATGCATGATCACTTCCAATTTATTGGCCCAACCTTACTGTCCCTTTTTCTTTCGATGGCGTCATTTAATGTGATAGCGGCCTCCAATTCGTCCGATCCGCTGCAATTTGAAGATAAAATTCTGAACCAGGAGCTGGTATATCCGGATTGGTTCAAGATCAGCTTTGGTAGTCTGAAAGATGATCTGGAAGAAGCCAGCAGCAAAGGAAAAAAGGGCATAGTGGTTTATTATGGTCAAAAGCGCTGTAGCTACTGCGAGCAGTTTTTAAGGATTGATCTTGGTGAGCCGGACATTGCTAATTATATGCAGAAACACTTTGATGTCATTGCCATCGATATTTGGGGCATTGAGGATATCGAAGATACAGATGGAACACTTTATAGCGAGCAGGAGTTGGCGCTGCACTACAAAACCAACTTTACCCCTTCGCTGGTTTTCTACGATGATGCGGGTGATGCTGTTTTCCGTTTGCGCGGTTTCTACCCACCCTATAAATTTCGCGCTGCACTGAAATATGTGGTTGAGGGATTTTATAAAGCAGAAACGTTTCGAGAGTATTTGGCACGAGCAGAACCAGGACTGTTTTTTATGTTGGGCGGCTTGATTGAACGCGATTTTTTCTCTGAACCACCCTACAACCTGAAAGAAAAGCTGCAAAACGCAAAACCACTGGTCGTATTTTTTGAGCAAGGCAAATGCCATGCTTGTGAGTTGCTTCATTCTGATCCATTGAACAAAGAACAAACGCTTGAAGAAATTCAAAAAATGCAAAGCGTTCAACTTGATATGTGGTCTAATCAAGCAGTAATAACACCGTCGGGCAAAACCATAAACGCCAGGGATTGGGCCAGAGAGTTGGGGATATTTCATGCACCCACACTCTTGTTTTTTGATGACAGTGGCGAGGAAATTATTCGCATCGATTCGATTGTGCAATTCTATCGGCTTTGGGGTGTACTCGATTACATTAATAAAGCGGCCTATAAAACAGAGCCCGATTATCAGCTGTGGAGGATCAAACAGCGCCAATTAAAGTAAGAGTTCGGTGAACTGCCTGGATTATTAAGTAAGCAGGTTTTTCTGATACAAGCGCAAGTTCTGAATACAGTGGTTTCTAATTACTTTATGGACGGTATATTTTGATTGGAAAAAATTATCAACAAAACATGATGTGATTTTTATAAATACAAGTCAAGGGCGCTTTGACCGGGCCTTAAATGCGAGGATTGAGAATGTCTAAAATAACTAAATATCCGGGTAAAAAATCAGAGGTTTCCTGGCACGGTGAATTGTGTATTCACATTGGCGAATGTGGTCAGGCCAAGGGAGAGCTGTTTGTGGGTGGTCGGCAACCGTGGTGCCAGCCTGATGCAGTGGCTGAAGACAATGTTAGGGAAGTGATATTGCGCTGTCCAACGGGTGCGTTGTCCGCCGAATTTGATGATGCGTCAATAATGGAGACAGCCAGTGCGGAAAATACAATAAATGTGGCCTACAACGGCCCTCTGTTTGTGCGCGGAGATCTTCAAATAGAAGGTGCGCCGGATGATGCACCCGGATTAAAGTTCAGAGCAGCATTATGCCGCTGCGGGCAATCAAAAAATAAACCGTTCTGTGATAATAGTCATGAGAAAGCGGGGTTTAAAGATTATGGTGCTGTGGGAGATACAGGCGAAACCGATGTTGATTCAGGTGGGCCATTGACGATAAAAGCGGTAAAAGCAGGTCCATTGATTGTAAGCGGAAATGTAAAAATTATTGCAAGTAGCGGACGCAGTACCTGGCAAGGAGCAAAGGCAGGGTTGTGTCGCTGCGGTGCTTCTGAGAATAAACCTTTTTGCGATGGAAGCCATAAAAAAATTGGATTTGAGAGTGATGAATAATACAAGTAGTCAGTTAGTTAGATTTATGTACTTGAAATTTAAGCCTCAATGACAAGTTAAAGATGGTGGAAAAATCCCGTATTACGTTGGATGACGTTGCGAAACAGGCAGGTGTTAGTCGTATAACCGCGTCCCGAGCGTTACGCAATTCACCGCAGGTATCTGCTCATGCGACCTTAGCTGTCAAGGAAGCGGTGAAAATACTGGGTTATATTCCAAATCGGGCAGCCAGTACCCTGGCTTCTGCAAAGAGTCATTCCATTGGCATAATTATACCTTCTTTATCAAATATTGTTTTTGCTGATGTTGTACGCGCTATCGATGATGTGTTGTTACCCGAAGGTTATCAAGTACTCATTGGTAATACGCGTTACTCGCTTAGTGAAGAAGAAAAGCTGATCAGAACATTTCTGGAACGCTCTCCCGATGGTATGATTGTAACCGGACTCGATCAAACAACCGAAGGTGAGAGGCTATTAAGAGGCGCTGCAATTCCTATCGTTCAAATTATGGAGATCGGTGAAAAGGTTATTGATATGAATGTTGGGTTTTCACACTTCGAGGCAGGCTTTGATATTACTCAACACTTGATTGTTAAAGGGTATAAGGAGATTGCCTTTATCGGCTCCCAAATGGATGCTCGTACCAAACGTCGATTAGCTGGTTATAAACATGCTATGGAAAAACACAATTTGGCCTGGACCAATAAAACCGTAACTTCACCTGAATCGTCAACGGTTCGACTGGGCGGTGAATTATTGGGTGAGCTATTAACATCTAACTCAACTATTGATGCTGTATTTTGCTGTAACGATGATTTGGCAATGGGCGCCATATTTGAGTGCCAAAGACGTTCTATCGATGTACCGGGAAAACTGGCTATTGCAGGATTTAATGACCTTGAACCATCCAGTAGCTTAAATCCTGCAATTACAACTGTGGCGACCCCTCGTTATGATATTGGAATGATTGCAGCGCAGATGCTGCTAAAAAGAATGAACAAGCAAGAGCCCGAAAAGCCTGTAGTTGATGTGGGCTATAAAGTGGTTGCAAGGAAAAGTACTTAGGATATCACCGTTCTCCTTAGTAAAAACGGCAGTGGAGTTGCGTCTAATTCTACCTTGCCTGCCTTGATCAGCTATTTCCACCACAACGCCAACCAGGGAAATAGAATCAGCAATGCAACGGCCAGGATTTGCAAGGCAATAAAAGGTACAACCGCCCGGAATATTTCGTTCAAACTTATATCGGCTGGCGCCACACTTTTTAAGTAAAATGCTGCCGGGCCAAAAGGTGGCGATAAAAAAGAAACCTGCATATTCATGGCAAACAAAACACCAAACCAGATAGGATCGTAACCAATTTTTACCACTATAGGAACAAAGATTGGCATAGTTAATAAAGCAACCCCTACCCAATCCAGGAACATGCCAAGGAAAAACAATATTACCATCATTAATAAAATAATGGAAAGTCCGGAACCAGAACCGAAATTCAGAATTAACCCTTCTATAAAGTTAACTCCGCCCATAAGGTTGTAAACCCCGACCAGAACACTCGCACCTATGCCTATCCAGATAATCATGCCGCAGGTTTCCAGTGTCTGGATTGCACTGCCGCGTAGCAGTTGCCAGTTTAATTCACCTCGTAACCAGGTGGACAGGGCAATTCCAACCACGCCAACGGCTGATGCTTCTGTCACCGATGCAATACCTGCATAGATACTGCCTAATACACTGAATGCGACGGCAACAGGCAACGCGACTCCTTTGAGGCTGCGAAGTTTATCCTGCAAGCTCATCTGTAATTCAGTAGTGCTGGCAATGGGGGCCAATTGAGGGTTGAAATGACAGCGAAGCAGCACGCTTGCTATATAGAATCCGGCGAGCATAAAGCCCGGTAAAAATGATGCAGTAAAGAGGTCGCTGATGGATACGTTGGCGATCAGACCGTAAATAATCAGGACGATTGATGGAGGCACCATCGTCCCCAAGGCCCCGCCAGCGGCAACTGTGCCTATTGCAAGTTTTCGGTTATAACCCAAGCGTAACATTTGTGGCAAGGCCAGCATACCCAACAGTACGGTCTCACCCCCAATAATACCTGACATGGCGGCAAGAAAAACCGCGACAAGTAATGTCTGTACGGCGACGCCTCCACGCACCCTGCCACCCACAATTCGCATGGCGTTGAATAAATCACGCGCTATACCGGAGCGATCTAGTATTGAGGCCATCAATACAAACATGGGCACGGCTATAAAAACATAGGAGGTTGTAAAACTATATACCCGGCTCGCGAGTAAGGTCGCGGCGTTAGGACCAATCCAGAATATTGTGAAAAATACAGCGACCAGTCCGGTAACAAAAGCCAGTGGCATCCCGGTAAGGAGCAGGGCAATCATCATTAATAAAAGCAGGATGCTGCCTGCCTCTATGCCCATTGATGAAATATTGAATAGTTCAATCAATGGGCTTTCTCGTTATATGCAGCATCAAATGGAGGATAAATTGTACAAGCATGATGAAGAGAATGAGAAACAGAAATGATTTGATGATGGCGGGTAAGGGTGGATCCCAGGCGCTGCCGCTGGTTTCAGGACCAAATTCGCCCCAGGGTTTAAATAAGGCGCGTTCAGCGACCAGCCAGGCGGCAATGCACATTAAGCTGGAGTAAAATACACCCATGGCTGAGATAAAAATATCCAGCCAGCGCCGGGCCCTGGGCGACACGGCATCGTATAAAATTCCAATACGGATATGTTTGTTCTTTCCCAGCCCATTAATACCACCGTATATAAATAGTAGCGAGCAAAACAAGATGGTGGTTTCGTGTACCCAGAAAGTAGGGGCGTTAAATACATATCGTGCAATAATTTCATAAACGATAATGCCTGCACAGAGCAGAAAAACCAGGCTTAACAGTCGACCGATGGATATGATCCACTGATCGAGTTTGGTTAAGCCGGTATTCTCCTGCAACTCAGGCACTACAACATTCCGTTGTCACTTAGATACTTATTCAAAGCCTCGTAAACTTTTTTAGCATTTGCTGACTTTTCAGCAAAAACTTTCCATTGACCACGCGCTATTTCACGGAATTTATTGCGCTCTTCTGCCGGCCAGTCGTGAATAGTAATTTCTCCACCGGCGATGGCTTCGGCCACGGCAGCCTGATCCAGTAACTTAAGCTTAGATGTTATTTGGCGTGAAAAATCACGTACCGATACTTTCAGGATACTTTGTAAATCGGCAGGCATGCTATCCCACTTTTTTTTGTTCATTGATACATCAATAACAGGCAATGAATGAAAGCCAGGATAGACCGGGTGTTTGGCAATTTTATGCATACCTTGCTGGTGGTTGGTAGAGAATACGGTGTAATCGGCGGCGTCAATAACTCCTTTGTCCAGAGACGTGAACACTTCTGAGCCAGGCAGGTTTACTGGTGATGCACCTGCTGCTGCAAAAACTGACTGTACCAATCCTTCTGGCGCACGTAGTTTGAGGCCCTTGAGATCGGCTACCCCATTTAGCGGTTTTTTAGATAAAAAAGCCTCCAATCCCGTGGCGGAAACACCGATTAGCTGTACACCATAAGGTGCAAATAAACCTTCCAGCAATTCATACCCTCCGCCATGCTCCATAAATAAGAGCATTTCGTTGGGATCACCCCAGGCACCGACAGTATTTCCTATTAAACCGAAAGCCGGATCTTTACCTGAAAAATAGCCAGTGGCTGTTACATGACCATCGAGTACGCCGGTTGATATTGCATCCAGGGTTTCTGTGTGTTTTACCACCGATCCCACAGGTAACATCTCGACGGTGACACGACCATTTGTCATACTGGCAACACGATCTGCCCATTCTTTTTGTAACACAAAATTGGGGTTGCCGGCATTGTCGCTTGATTGGAATTTAAGTTTATAGTCATCAGCTGCCAAGGCAAAAACGGGGACTGCTAATAATGCAGCAATACCGATTACGATTAGTTTTCTTAGTCTGTTTTTCATTGTTCTCTCCTCAGGTGAGATAGTTTGGTTCGTACTAAAATCACAGTTTGTTATCATTTATAGATTCACAGTTTGATTCAAATTTAAGTTCTGAATAGCCTCTGTACGATTATTTGATCGATTAGAGGTAATTTATTGAGCATAGATAACACTCATATTTTACGGCCCGGTAAACAATGTACGTATTGGCTAAACCGTTGCAGTTTTTGCCTGCAGTTACTGATTCAGGCCACGGATTGATTCAACTTCAGCATGAATTTTTTTATTGGCATCGTTTGAATAAAAATGCCGATCTTGAATCGAATTGATAATCTGCAATACAGCTTTCTCAACAGATAAGCTCATTTCAATCTCCAGCGCATTCTCATCATCTTCAGGGATTTCCAGCGTTGCCAGTTGGCTATCGAGCATGGACGATGGCATAAAATGATCCTTGCGGGCACTTAAACGGGTTTCTATTTCATGTCTTGAGCCTTTGAGATAGGCCAGTGTATTAAACGTTGAAGGCTTCAGAAGAATGTCACGGTAAGCGCGCTTTAATGACGAACAGGCAACGACAAGATCTTTTTTTTTATAGCAATAATCACCAATTTCGTTGGCCACTGACTCAAGCCAGGGCATTCGCATCTCATCGGTCAGAGGTTTGCCAACGGACATTAATGCGATATTTTTAATAGGATGAAAATCATCGGCATCGGCAAAATCTATACCTAGTTTTTTTGCCAATCTGCTACCAATGGTACTTTTACCCGAAGCCGTTACACCCATTAAAAGGACAATCATAAGTTAGAAAAACTCAACAATTGTAAAAATCCAAAGTTGATGATAGCGCTATCATTTTTATCTTGCAAGCACTTCCTTATGCTAAATTCACCATGGATTATGAGGCAGAACTACCAACAAAAGACTAAATCCTTATTACGAGCGCTTGCCGGGGATGGTAATAAGGGCGATTATCGGTATCTGGCATCGTGCATCAATTGCTTCATATTTTGGGTGGCCAGTGCAACCCCGCTAAACAATGATTGGGCGATGATGGCGTGGCCGATATTCAATTCATTAATGCAAGGAATGGCGGCAATCGCCTGAACATTATGATAGTGCAATCCATGTCCGGCGTTAACGATCAGACCAAGATTTTCTGCGAAATCAGCGGCCTTAATAATTAAATCCAACTGCAATGAACGCTCACCGCCTGTAGCGACATCTGCATAGCGCCCGGTGTGTAATTCGATAACCGGCGCGCCGGCTTTTTTACTGGCCTCAATTTGCTTTAAGTCCGGATCGATAAATAAGGATGTTTGTATACCGGCTTCATTAAATGCTGCGGTAAGATCCAAAATGCGTGGTAAATTTCCGATTACGTCAAGGCCGCCTTCGGTCGTCACCTCTTCACGTTTTTCAGGAACGATGCAAGTGTCGGCGGGTTTAATCCTGAGTGCAATATCGCGCATCTCATCGGTTGCCGCCATTTCGAAATTCAGCTTGGTTTGAAGACTTTGCGCCATACACTCAACATCTTTATCCTGAATATGGCGACGATCTTCCCTTAAATGCATGGTGATACTATCGGCCCCCGATTGTTCTGCCAACAAGGCCGCGTGTACCGGATCAGGGTAGGAGGTGCCCCTTGCCTGACGCACTGTAGCTACGTGATCGACATTTATACCCAGGTAAATTGGATTTTTCACTTTTGAATTCCTTAAGTGGCTTTACTGATTTTTACATTGTTTGTATGTATCAAACACGTGCCGGGTTAGTGGGTTAATCCAAACAGTCGATGAATGGATTGCGAGGTCGCGCTGAAGTGCTAGCCTGTAGTAATTGCTTTTTCTGCCTCAATGCGTAAGCGTGCGCGCAAACGAACGTAGTCGTCTGGTGGAATAGAGTCGCGAGGAATTAGAATATAGTCTGTACGACGTTGACCTGTGCGCAATGCCAAAATCACGATCAGGGGATTAAATGTTGTGCCTGATAACATCTTACCTGTACGTTTCTCACCCGAAGAAAATCTAACCTCCCAACGGTGATCTGCGCGCCATTGTAATCGGTAAGTGCGGGTGCCGAGTTTATGACTGTACCATGTGCTGATTAGAATGCCTGCAATGATCAGACTGATCCATTGAATCTCCAACGCGGTTTGGGTTATCGCAAAAATCGCAGCGCCGTGCAACATCAGGGAGACGGCCTGAAAAATACGCGAAGGGCGCACTTCAAGAAATAATGGAATGATGGATTTTTTGTATGATTGTTGAGAATCGCTCATCGCTATCTGTTTTTTGCATCACTAATTTATATAGGGCAGGGTCCTGCAGCGTTAACAGCTCCCTAAAGTGCCTTTGCTCTTCTTTATCGGCCGCTAAATAATATTTTTCAAGATAAACAGTCAGAGCGATATCGAGCTCTTTCATTCCACGTCTGCATAACCATTGCAACCGTGCCAGTTCACTCATCCATTTCACCTAAAAGCTGGTAAGAGCACAAGAGTCTATCGCTACGAGGTGAAACAGATGGTGAAGTAAGTAATTGTTTTACTATTAAAATTATTTTTTTTAACAAGTGTTGCATTTTTTCGAGAAGCGTTAGTACCTGACAATGAACGCTTATCATGTTTTAACCCTGTCGTTTTATCAGCATCTTTTTTGTTTCAGCGATGGCTTTTGCAGGATTCAGGCCCTTTGGGCAGACAGACGTGCAATTCATTATAGTATGGCAGCGATAGAGTTTAAATGGATCTTCGAGTTCATCAAGACGATCACCAGTGGCCTCATCCCGGCTATCAACAATCCATCGATAGGCGTTAAGTAATGCAGCTGGACCCAGATAACGATCACTACTCCACCAATAACTTGGGCAACTGGTTGAGCAGCACGCACAGAGGATGCACTCGTATAAGCCGTCGAGTTTTTCACGATCTTCAATGGATTGCAATTGTTCTCTATCAGGCGTCACGACACTATCGGTTTTCATCCAGGGTTCAACGGATGTGTACTGTGCATAAAAATGGCTCAGATCAGAGACCAAATCACGCACAACGGGTTGGTGAGGCAGTGGGTAAATTTTTATGTCACCATCGATGTCACTGATAGCTTTGGTGCAGGCCAATGTATTGCTACCATCAATGTTCATTGCGCATGAACCACAGATACCCTCACGGCAGGATCGTCGAAATGCTAGCGTGGAATCAATATCACTTTTAATTTTAATCAATGCATCAAGTACCATCGGACCACATTCATCAAGGTTGATCTCGTAGCTGTCCGTGTGCGGATTGTCGCCACTTGACGGATCATAACGATAGATGATTATTTTGCGCAGGTTTCCAGATTTAGTCTCATGCGGATAGAAACTACCTGTTTTTACGATTGAATTTGAGGGGAGATTAAATTCTGCCATTATTATTATCCAGCTATTTGGGGCTTGCCCTGAAGATGATTAAGAGCATCCACTTTGCCTTAGTAAATACGTTTTTTAGGAGGGATGACATCAGCTTCATCCGAGAGGGTGAACATATGTACCGGACGGTAGTCGATATCGACATGACCCTTGTCATCAGCCCACGCCAAGGTATGTTTCATCCAGTTTTTGTCATCACGATCTGGAAAATCCTCATGTGCATGTCCACCACGACTTTCCTGACGATTAAGTGCGCCATTGATAATGACCTGCGCCTGACAGAGCAGATTTTCAAGCTCCAGTGTTTCAATCAGATCGGTGTTCCAGATCAGAGTGCGATCTTTAATGCCGATATCGGAAAATCCATCAAAGACTTTCTGCATTTTATGTACCCCTTCCTGCATGGAATCTTCAGTTCTGAATACTGCAGCGTGTTTTTGCATTGTGCGCTGCATTGTATCCCGCAATTTGGCTGTTTGCGTGCCACCGGCGGCATTGCGGGTTTTATCAAAGCGTTCGATAATTGAATCAATGACTGAATCGGCCAGGGGTTTGTGTGCTGAGCCTGGTTTAATGGTATCGGCTGCACGTAATGCGGCAGCGCGGCCAAAAACGATAATATCGAGTAGTGAATTTGATCCGAGTCGATTGGCGCCGTGTACCGAGACACAAGCGGCTTCTCCTATCGCCATAAGCCCGGGTACGACACAATCGGGGTCATCGTCTTTCAAGGTGACAACCTCACCGTGATAATTGGTTGGAATACCTCCCATATTATAATGTACGGTCGGTAAAACCGGGATCGGCGATTTGGTGACATCAACGCCTGAGAAAATTCGTGCGGATTCGCTAATGCCAGGTAACCGTTTGTTGATAACCTCGGCGCCAAGATGCATCAGGTTAAGATGGATATGGTCCTTTTCAGAGCCTACGCCGCGGCCATCGTTGATTTCCATAGTCATGGACCGGCTGACTACATCACGTGAGGCGAGGTCTTTGGCATTGGGTGCGTAACGTTCCATAAAACGCTCGCCATCTGCGTTGGTCAAATAGCCACCTTCACCGCGTACACCTTCCGTTATCAATACCCCGGCGCCATAAATCCCCGTCGGATGGAATTGCACAAACTCCATATCTTGCAGCGGCAATCCTGCACGCAGGATCATGGCGTTGCCATCACCTGTGCAAGTATGCGCAGAGGTTGCCGAGAAGTAGGCACGACCACAACCGCCAGTTGCGAGTACTACGGTGTGTGCCCGAAAACGGTGCATTTCACCCGTTGCCAAATCGATAGCAATGACACCACGGCATACACCTTCATCCATGATGAGATCAATGGCGAAATACTCGATATAAAACTCGGCTTTGTGTTTTAACGATTGCTGATAAAGGGTATGTAATATTGCATGTCCGGTACGATCAGCTGCTGCGCAGGTGCGCTGGGCGATACCTTCACCAAAGTTTGTCGTCATGCCCCCGAATGGGCGTTGATAGATTTTGCCATCTTCAGTTCGAGAAAAAGGTACACCGTAATGCTCCAGCTCTACCACTGCGGGAACTGCCTCACGGCACATGTATTCGATCGCATCCTGATCACCCAGCCAATCCGATCCCTTTACGGTATCGTACATATGCCACTTCCAGTGGTCTTCCCCCATATTGCCTAATGATGCACTCATTCCACCCTGGGCGGCAACAGTATGAGAGCGGGTGGGAAATACCTTGGTGATACAGGCAGTGGAAAGCCCGGCTGCAGCCATACCCAATGTTGCGCGCAGACCTGCACCACCGGCACCGATGATGACCACATCATGGGCATGCTCGACAAATTTATAAGCATTGGACATCAGACGCCCCCGGTGGTTATTTTCAGTACTGAGACAACCGCAATCACGGTTAATAATACACAGCTGATCTTGACCGCGAGGATCGCTGCGAATCGAATAGCATGATCTGAAACATAATCTTCAATAACCATCTGTAATCCAAGATAGCTGTGATAAAACATTGTTATAAGCGTGAGTACCATCAGTGAGGCACTCAACGGTGATTGCAACCAGTTTACGAAATGTGAGAAGTCCATTTGCACCATGCTTGCCAGTGAAAAACAAAACCAGATACCTAATGGGATTAAAAACAGCGCGGTAAGGCGTTGAATAAGAAAATGCGCGGTGCCCGATCTGGCTGAACCCAGACCTTTGGCCTTGGCCAGCGGTGAGCGAAGACTATTATTATTGTTCATGAATTTATTATCCTGCTGAGAGTGCGACGAGCCAGGTGAGTAGGGTGAGAGCGAGGGCCGCTGCAAGTACAGCTTTATTGGACTTGTCTGTGGATTCAAGTTCAAGGCCGTGGCCCATATCCCCAAATAAGTGGCGAATACCTGTGCATAAGTGAAAATAAAATGCAGCAGTGAAAGCGAACAGCACCAGGTAGCCAAACCAGGAGGACATCAGGGACTGTGCCGTAGCAAATGAATCCGGACCACTGGCAGCCATATATAAGACCCAGGTTAGAAATAAAGCGCCTATGGTGAGTCCCACGCCGGTAATCCGGTGCGTGATGGAGAGCAGTGCTGTTAAAGGCAATTTGTATATTTGCAAATGCGGCGACATTGGTCGTTTGTCATTCCACGCCATTTTCACTAGCCTCGTTTTGTGTATTTTGGAATTCGGCTTACAATCAATTGTCAGTGCCGATAATTTTTAGTTATTTTGCTTGTTTGATAATTCTTCAAAAATCAATGCAACGACCGGCCTTTTCCCAATCACCGTAGCGTGTGGGTTCCAGACCTTTGCGACCGCCAATTTCACGTTGCTGTGTTGATTGCGGTCTCTGGTTGCTCAATGCCTTTTCCTCTGCTGAATCAGACAAGTCTGAGCTGCTCGCATTGTCCGTCACTTTATTCATAATTTTATCCTAATTCAGCCATTAATGATGCCAATTTTAGGTGTTATTATCAAATAATGTAATAGGGGTATGAAACTTTTACCAGAATCTGTAATTTGAGCAGCTGAGATTCTTTGGTTGGCTGTAATGGATTTTGACGTATTCTATAGATAGGTCAGTTGATTGGTTTTGCAGGAGCTTTAGAATCGGGATCTGAGTAACGATAGATTTTCAAAGCCAGGGACAAAACGGTAGGATCAGAATGAATGCAGAAGGGTATATAAAAGATCAAAAAACAGGTGTTTTTATAAGTTATTACAACGAAGAACATGAGATCGCGCTGCAGATAAAGCGGGCTATAGGCAAGGGCCTTTATAATAAAGAAGACACCGCTAAAGTATTTAAGGGAGAGGAATCTTTATTTGCCGGATCAGAGTGGTTTAACGAAATTCGAGACAAACTGTATGATTGCCAAGTGTTTGTGGTTGTCTGCAGTCCCGGTTCAGTTAAAAGGAAATGGGTTGCATTTGAGTGTGGAGTGGCGAGGCAGGGTGGTACACCGATGCTTGCGTTTTGTCACTCTGGAATGACGCCAGGGGAGCTTCCTGGCTTTATAAAAAATTCTGTTAAAGATGACTGCATTTTTTCAATCACAGAAGAAAATGCGTTGAATCATCTTGTGCATAAAGTGAAAAGCCTAATTAACAAATCAGATAATGTATCGATTGATAATAACGCAGTAAATTCGAAACTAAATGCATTGGTAACAGTGGGTGAAAATCCTGACCTATCTAAACTGTATAATTCCAAAGAAGAGCTGTATTTATGGTGTAGTCTGAAAAGAGATGGGGATGAAATTAAAATAGATATCGATGAAAATCGGCAGATTGAAAAACGCAAACATCCGCTGGCACATGAAAAGGCAAATAGAGCTAAGCAAAAACAGTATGAATCAGACCGACTCGAACGTTTAGCCGAAATGCATCGATTTGTGACGGGAAGAAGTGACTCTGTGGAAACAGGAATTGCAATTGGAATACAAAACTGTCTGTATGACCACAAAGCAAAAGACTTGTTTGTCGGTGTTCGTTACAAGTCGAAGATCGATGCAACAAATTCAAGGACAAGCCTCTCCAGAGGCGGGTTCAATACGGGTTATTTACTGCTAAGGAGCCATAAAAATGACAGGGAACGTGTCCGTTCGATGGAGTCCCTGCAAGATCTTTTTGTCTCACGCAAGGCCAAGCATTTTATTAAGCCTTTTATAGATACAGATCAAGGTACACTTGATGTAAAAAGAGACAAAATCAGCGGGCAGGTATACGAACATGTTGATTCACAGCTGAAAATTTTTGGTAGTCAACTATTCAAGATTCAGTTACTGAAAAATTCTGCCGGTAACCGGGAGTATGGATACGGATCGCTGCTTATCAATAATTCCTGCTGGTTCCCAAGATTTGAGATAGGAATCTGGAAATATATGGATATTTCACAATTAACTGAAAAAGAAAAGGAACCCATAAAAACTGATAATTCTGAGGGCTATACAGAGCATTACGTCAAGGGATTTGGTGAGGATCTATTTCAGGACTATCGTGGCAATGTGCGTATTGAAGACGTGGCGAGCCAGATAAATTTTTGGGTGTGGGTGAAAGATGGCGAGATTCGATATCGATCCTATCCCGAAGAGCGATTTATCCCAAGAAAAAAACCGCAAAGACGTACGCAACCGCTGGCTCACTCAATTCTTATTTCATCTGATCAACTGGAAAGAGAATACGGCATTGGAGACAGAAACACCCAGTTTGTGCCTGATGAAAATTTGAATTCTATTGGCCAAAATGCTTCTGATAGCCGGGATCGGATAATTCAGACACAGCCGGGCCAACCGGCAATGAGATTGTTAACATGGTTTTGAAACGATCTTTTGGCTATTTCAGATATCTTAAAAAAAGGCGATGACTTTGAAGAAAAAAACGGATAAAGGCTGTGATATTTTGATTGTTTGTGATCGGCAAGAGCAGCGGATTGCTGAGCAGATGAATAAATTTCTGTCTGAAAATCTAAAAAAAGGTATAAACATTCAGACGGATTGTAATTTTAATAGTTGCAGGGTTGCAATTGTGTTGTGTAGTCCGTATTCAATTAACCAGTCTACTGTCCACAGTTTTTGTGGTGCCCTGTATTATGAGAATATGTCCAAAGAAAATACTGCCGAAGACGGCATTGTCTTAATACCTATATGTCACTCAGGATTAACGACGACAGAATTACCGGCATACTTATCGACCAATCAGGGAATGACCATTCGCTCTGAAAATTCGTTTGATCAGGAAAAGAGAAAAAAAGGCATCGATTGGTTTGGTAAGTCACTGCTTGAATCGCTATCCCGGATTGTGGATTTTGGAGGGTGGTCATCAGAAAAAAATAAAAAAATGTACTTTTCAAGTTACTGGGATAACAGTTGGAATGCCGGGAAAGAAAACGGCTATCCCAACGGCTGCGATGGACATGAGGAAGAAGATTATAAAACGGTAGTACTCACAAAGCAGTCTAGCGAATCGACTTCTATTATTAAATTGAATATAACCGAGCATTCAGTAAAACTCTTGTCCAGTCGCAAGGGAGTTAATGGTAAGAAAGCAGATTTGTCAAAGGAAAAATGGAGGGAATCTATAGTTTCGTTCAGAGGTTTTTTGCATGATGACAATATTGATGAGGTCAGAGGTGCAATATCGATTGGTATACAGCCCATGCTGTGGGATGGTAAAGAACTGTTTTTGGGGGTTAGAAAGTGGAAAAACCAATTTTACCATTCCGGGACAGTTGCGCTCAATCATCAGTCGGTGATTGAACAATTATTGCAATCGTCGATAAACACAGATGATAAGTACGTGGCATCATCGGTGAGCATCGGAGATATTGAGAGTCTGGGCGCTTATAATAATATACAGACTACAGGGTTGCAGAAAGAGGAATGCATCCGCTATCTGGAAAAAAGATTGAAATCAATGAACATGAAGCTCTGGCTTGTAGATCCATTAGGGGACAACGTAAAGGAAACAGCAGTGATTACGTTGAATGATTCAGATGAATTTCCCAGGCTTGAGATAGGTATTATTCGAATCATCGATATATCCAGAATTGTTGGGACAGACTGGCAGGGTAGCAATGCAGAAAAGAAAAAACCTTACGCTGTCTCTGATGGATTTGTGATGAATTTTCTGCAAGAAGACTGGATCTGGGCTAAAGATGGCAAGGTTGAGTACTGGTACTTTAAAAAAGCCGAAAATATTGAGAAAATGATTTACAGCAAAGATATAAGCGGCCCGGTTTTTGTTAACAGGGAAATTATGTACCACAAATACGGCTGTTGCCGCATTACAAGCCCTTACGTTTCAGATGAAGACCGAGAGGGTGCGATGATTGCAGAACCCTTTACAGTCTCTGCCAGAACATTGCTCACTTGTTTTTAGCATTGTTTAAAATAATTACGTTTCAATATCAGTATCTCTATAATGAAAAACGCAATCAACACACATATCCCCGAAAAATGGGATGACAAGGTATTCTATTTTGCGCAGAAAATACGCTTCAACGAGCGTACGGGTTGGGAGATATACATTAACCCAGCGGATTGTCTCGTAGGAATGGAAGCGTATAACACGCATATGCCTGACGTCAGTGGGCTTCGTAATGAACGGCATAAGCGACGCGAAACTGACAACGGGTTCGAATTGCAGGGTCGTCTACTTTTTTCAGCGGGTGTACTTTTTTTTCTTGATGAAGCGCTTTTGTTATTGCAACGAGATGCATTGGCTCCGTCGGCACCGTTAAAGTGGACCTCTCCTGCGGGTAGGGCAGACCGAGATCCTTTGCTGACAGCACTCAAAGAATTTCATGAAGAAGTTATTATTTTCGATCAAAAGTCGGGAAAGCCTGTTTATGTGGATATTACTAATTTACCGTATGGCCCATTGGTTCGCGAAGTTTATTCGGATAGTCTTGTTAATAAAGGTTACTCATCAGATAAAGCTGACTGGATCCACCTTCAGGCATCTGTCAGCGTTAAAGATTTCACTTGCGTACATAACGTAACCGTATTTTTTGGCGATGAGAAAATAGATAGCTCTCAGTCAGGCAGAGCACCTTTTTTTACTTATTTCGACGAGAAGAGATCCACTTTAGAGTTACTTTTGCCGGTTACTTTGCAGCGTGATAGCGGTTGTGAGGTTGAATTTGCTTTTGTTGATGGCGAGTATGAACGAAAGACAGCTATCTTTTCTTTAGCTGAATTTGAGAATTTTTCAGATACCGAACTGGTGAGTACGATGATCTTTTTAAAAAAGGAAATCGCTAAAAATAAGGTGAATTGAGGAAATCGATCAAGCCGCTGATATCATTGTAGTCAGAAACAAAATCCACACTGTTTTTTACCCTGTCAGTCGCGTTGTTAGGGGCACCTGATTTTCCAACTCTATGCAGGAATGGGATATCATTTTCTGCATCACCAAATCCTCTGCAATCATTCAGGTCAAATCCAAGCCTTCGCGCTAACCACTTTGCTGCAGTACCTTTATTAACATTGGCTGGAACTATATCAATAGCACTGGAGGAATGCGTTAATAAGTAGTCTTCGGGAAGATTAAGGTGCTCTCTGGCGTATTCATATTCTTTGTAAATATCTGCTTCGATATTATTAAAATGCAAGCGGAAGCTCAGTGAGAATTCTTTTCCTGGTTCTATCGAGGTTTTGCAGTTCTCAAGATTTTTCAATTGAGTTTCAATGTCGAGTAGTGACGCTTTTTTTATCGAGAAAATATAGCCTCTTTGCAAGGGATCATAAATTGCAGATCCGTTTTCACAGATGTATGGCGTTTTAATACCCAGTGTTTGTGAAATTGCTTCCAGGTAGGGTTGAGATCGCCCACTTATTAATACAAGTACGATATTTTTTCTGATTGTTAATGCGTGAATTTCAGTAAATGAGGTAAGGTCAAAGAAGTGCCTGGGCCCTTTTGAGATGCAGCCATCAACATCAATGAAACAAAATATTTGATTGCTCATAGTCGATTGGTCTGTGCTGTTACCTGTTAATATGATGATTAAGAAAGTAATATTGTAGCTACATTCAATGAGAAAATACTCAATTTCACTTTATCAATACTACGTATCCTGGCTATTCCACACTCGTTAGTGAATACATTTTTTGAAATCTTCGGAACTATGTTGATTCTCTCCATCTTTCTTCTGAACTCATATCCTGGTGAGAACATAATTCTATCATACATGCTCAGGATTACCTCATCGCCTACTCTTACAGCAACTTGAATGTTCGTACCCAAAGTAATGCATTTACTATTATTTTTTAACTTTACAACTAATAACGTACTACTAATACCAATGCCTTCTGCATTACCTTTAATGGGTGATTAAAAAAAGCATTTCAGCGTTTATATTAAATTCACAGAATGACTGATTTGATGTTTTTTTTCTGCACATCAGCATAATATGCCATAATATAAAAACGACCATTTATACCTGTTTTTCCATATCAATATGGAAAAGAGTAACGACAAATATGAAGTAATAATCGTCACCTTATCAGGGGAGAATTATCATGCATTCAGATATACCCACACAAGTGAAAGAATCGTTGGCCAGTCCAGAGATGCGGTGGAAACACCACTACTGGCATTTGGTCAAAAACCCCGGTTTTGCAAATAGTCCATCGCCCTTAAGAGATGCGTTAAGAAATGTAGGTTGGCAGGCCCCCCAATTGACGGATGAGCCTGGAGCGGGTATAGATTTTCTTGATATGCACCGGCAAATGATAGGACGAGTCAACATGATGTTGGTTCAGGCGGCTGACCCTGACTGGCCCGCCGTTGAGGGTTGGACAGATATTCCTGCCGATAATACTGATCCTGATTGGCCTGTTCCAGATATTCCAGGGTCTTCAACTGACCCCTGGAGCTGGGAACAATTGCAAAGTGTTGCCGGTATTGGCTCAAGCAGAGATCCACAACGAATCACGCAAATGATGGACTTTGCATCAACGGTACGAGATCCAAATGTTTTGACCATCCCTGCTGTCAGTATTGATGTATTGGGAAGCGCCATTGAAGGACAAATCCATAATTGGATGCATATGTTTTTTGCGATGACCCCACCAGTTGATACCCGGTCAATGGATATCCAGAACGACTGGCTAGGACAACCCTTTTCTAGTCACGTTAATCCCTATTTCTGGAAATTACATGGCTGGATTGATGATTGTATAACTGCCTGGGAAGATGCCCGTGGTGAAAATGCTGATTTTTCAGGCGCATGGCAGCCTCCTGCAGATGCTCCCCCTCCCGATGCATTAGTGCCCGGTCTGGCTGCCGGAACAGGTGTAGACATGGGCTTTGAACATACTTTATTTAGAATTAATAAAAATATGGATGATACGCTAAGTCTATTGCAACCTTAGTGACAATATGAGCAAGCTGGATTTTCCACCAACTATAAATGGAATTGTTATTCCAAGATCAGTTGCTGGCAATAGCTTTATTGCCACAACTGACAACGCTGGTAAATTTAATTTAACCGACATTGAAAGTGACGCGTACAGGCTACCGCATTTAAGGAGATATTTGTTAAAAGCAGGTTTTCGTATACGAGCGGCTTCCAGGTATGCTATTCACGTCTCCGGACCTTATGAATTGTACAATCAGGTCTTTAAAATGGCGTTGTGCATCCAGCAGCATGCGGTTCAGAAAAAGTTGGGTGAGTACGAGCAAGCTGAGTTTATCGAAGTGGAAAAACAACACTCAGATGATCAAAGCTGGAGTGCAATTCCCACGGAGGCAAAAATCAGTAAATATGCCGAAGGTGTCGTATTTGAACTACCGCATTACTACACCTCAGCAGAACCAAGTGCCCTGGCCCCAGGACGGTCGCATTGGCATTTGCGTATACCCGGTGATTTACAAATTGCCCTGAATGCAGCCCGTTGCCATCGTCTGGGCGTGACCGGGCGTGATGTTACGGTTGCGATGATAGATTCGGGTTTCTATCGGCATGAGTTTTACAATACAAATGGTTTTAGAGCGCATTTCTCATCAAAGAGTGATGTTATGGACGAAATCGGTCATGGTACAGGTGAGGCTGCCAATCTATTTTCAGTCGCTCCCGATGTAACGCTTATCCCTATCAAAATGGGGCAGGCATCCGCGAGTGCCGCTTTTTCTCAAGCTATAGAAAGTCAGCCAGATATTATCTCTTGCAGTTGGGCATTTAATATACCAGATAAGCTGTATGGGCCACAAAGGGTATTAGATGCCCAGATTATTGATGCAGTGTCTCGCGGTATTGTTGTTATCGCGGCTGCGGGGAATGGAGAATTTGGTTTTCCTGCTCAACACCCTCGGGTTATTTCAGTTGGAGGCGTTTATCGAGGTGATGACGGTTCCCTATCAGCCTCACCTTTTGCCAGCGGCTTTAAAAGTAAAATATACCCAGATCGTTTGGTCCCCGATGTATCTGGTTTGGTTGGCCTTTCCGAAACAGATCCTTACCTGTATTTACCCGTTCCACCTGGATCAAAATTTGATCGTGAATTCTCCCCCGCGCTTGATGATGCAGGAACTATAAATGATGGCTGGGCCGCTTTTAGTGGCACTTCCGCTGCTACTCCGCAAATTGCAGGCGTTTGTGCTTTGATGAAACAGGTTGCACCCATTCTGCGACCACACGAGTTCTTGGATATATTAATGCAATCTGCGATCGATGTTTCAACAGGTAGAAGTAATCCTAAAACAGGAGGTCACGCAGCAAAAATCGGACATGATCTGGCAACAGGGGCTGGTTTGACAAATGCCTACGATGCTGTACTTGAAGCTGCTTCTCGTTATGGAAGAGTATTACAATAATTAAAAGTAATTTAGTACCACTGGGTCAGGGTAAAATAATACATTTAAGAACAAACAATTAAAAAGACGTATATGCACTCCAGAGAGATACCTTTTTTCGAGATCAAATTCAAGTGTTAATTTCAAATTTCCAATCAGCATAGATATTAAATAATGAGTGTTTTGTGTATTTCTGTCGAGTGCATGTCCTTCGCATGGAAGCTTATACTTACATTGTGGATGTGGCCTCGATCCCGTGTGAAAAGAGTGTGGTACATTGAGTTAAGTCATCAATCGTGACATAGTAAGGACATCCGGTAACTATTCAATGGAGGTTTGGACATGGATATATCGGCTATTCCTAGATCGTTTTGGCATGCACTTAGTCTGTCTTTACTCATTGCGACTTGTGGGCTTGTTTACATTGCATATCGGTCCTCTACGGTTTCGATTGAGATTGCCAATGCAAAAATTCAATTGTCGTCTGCAATTGATGAAACCAAGGACATAAAATCAGATTTGGAAAAGGAAAATGAAGCATTATTACGCGCTACCACTGAATTGAAAAATAAAATCGCCGTGCTGGAACAATTAGAAGCGTCAACTACTGTACCTCAGTCGATTTTGGATGAAATCAAGAAATTAAAGTCGAATAGTCTTGACGTGCCGGAGTTAGGCATCCAATCACTTTCAGCAGAGCGGTTTCGGGAAGTCGATTCAAGAATTGAAGAGGTTCGGGGATATTTAAAATAAAGAATCACTGCTGTCCCGTTAACTTTCACAACAAAGCCAGCTGATTAATATTGATCCGATGATTATGTATCGGCTCACCCCGTAGCAAGGCCATCAGATCTCGTTTTTCGAATAAATTTAGCTGCAATAAGCGCAGCATTTGCTGCATACTTTTCTTTATTTTTGACTGGAACTTGATAAAAGCCAAAAGCAAGTAAACGCAAAGCGCAATCCAGATTTGCGTCATCACTGCATTTTTACTCGTAACCGATAAATGATTTGATTTTCAGGTTCTGTTTTATCCACTTGAAGAATAACTCAACCTGCCATCTGGCCTTGTAAATAAAAAATAATGAAAAAATAAAGGAAAAAATAAAGGACAGGCATTATAAATTCAATATAGATCTGTTGACTTCTGGGTATGGCTATTTGGTTCATCCGTGAACTTGTTGTTGTGTTGAGTAGTTGTGATACTAAAGAAAATCGACTAGATTGTCAAAAAATAGTGCCTGTCCTGATAGTGTGATAGTGAAAAATTGGTGTCTGTCCTGACAGTGGTGATAGTGTCGTGGCAGTGCCTGTCCTGACAGTGTGTCACTGACAGTGTGTCACTGACAGTGTGTCACTGACAGTGTGACAGTAAATATACAACGGTGGGATAATTTCAATTAGTAAAAAACCGAAATTTATTAATGCAAATCGGCGTTATGTAGGGGGTTGTATATTTTCAATCATGGAGTTGTTGTGAACCAGGCCATATTGCCTAAAAGAGAATGCTGGCGATCGGGATCGTCAGTCCGAAGACGCTTATTTTATATTTTTCGCAGCAATTACTTTTCAACAAGCATCCGGATTGAGCGATTAATATCAACCCAGCGTATTGCCTTGTAGGAATAGGGAATAGAGCCTTATCCAGGCGTATGCCTACTATCAGTGAGCTTTGTATTGCTTGACCTAAGGACAAGTTATCGGGGTTACCAACAAACAGATCCCTAAGCGTGGCCTGAAATCAATCGATCAACAACTAAACTCATGTATCCTGATATTCAGCTGACAGCGCTACTTTATTCTAATACAATTAAGATTAATCAATATTAAGTGAACGATAGTTATGAATGTAGAATGGAAAGCACATCTTTCGCAGCAGGGCGCACAGATAAATGAGCGAAGTGAAACTGAATTTGAAAACATCTATGACGCTGATAAAACACATTTGTTTGATCTATCCTGGCGATCTTTATTGAAAGTGTCCGGCAGTGATGCCCAGACATTCTTACACGGACAATTTTCCAATGATCTGAGTAAACTAAACGGCAGTAATAGCCAATTGAGTAGCTATTCCACCCCCAAGGGAAGACTGCTGGGTGTATTTCGGATCACTCGTATGACCGAGGATTATTATCTGAGCCTACCGACAGATATAGCTGATGCATTTATAAAACGTCTGCAAATGTTTGTCATGCGATCCGATGTTAAGATTGAAGATCTTTCTGATACCTGGGTCAGTACAGGTATTTCGGGGAACGACTCTGATCAGCTGCTGCAAGCAGCAGCTTTGGAAGCACCTGGCGATGTAAATGCTTGTTGTTGCAATGATGAGCATATGCCATTGATCATCCGGGTTCCCGGTGAGGGAAAACGATTTGAGCTTTATGCGCCACTGGAGCAAATGAAGGCGTTTTGGAGCCGCACTATAGAGACGGCTAAGCCCGTTTCAAGCAATTATTGGAAATTGCAGCAAATAAAAGCGGGTCTTCCAGAAATCTATGCAGACACGCAGGAAGCCTTTGTCGCACAAATGGTCAATCTGCATATTATTGATGGTGTCAATTTTAAAAAGGGTTGTTATCCCGGGCAAGAGGTTATTGCGCGTTTGCAATATTTAGGCAAACTCAAGCGCAAGATGTATCGGGCCTCGTCAGACGCTGTTGAACTCCCCAGTCCTGGATCAACGGTGATAGTTGAAGATTCTGACCAACCCTCAGGTAGCATAGTGGAATCTGCACGTGACATAGACGAAACGGTACAAACATTACTTGTATTAAAAGCTGCAGAAGTAGATGCAGGGAAACTGTTTTTCCTGCAAAACGAGATAAAGACGCAATTAAATTTACAATCATTGCCTTATTCTTTAGTCGAACAATAGAACAGAGTAGTTTTTATGTCACTAAAAACAGCTGACTTGTCAGATGCCGATGAGGCCACTGTATGCATTGCTGAACCTGTATTTGCCGATTTTGGTGGCAACATTATGTTTCATGGCCAAATTCAAACCTTGAAGTTATTTGAGGATAACGCCTTAGTCCGTAAAAAAGTGTCAGAGGAGGGCGCAGGGGCAGTGCTGGTTATTGATGGAGGAGGCTCCATGCGTTGTGCCTTGCTTGGGGGAAATCTGGCGGCTTTGGCAAAAAAAAATAGCTGGAGTGGTATTGTCGTATACGGTTGTATTCGAGACAGCGAGGAAATTGAGGCTCAAGCATTAGGTGTAAAAGCGTTAGGTACTCACCCCCGCAAACCTGAAAAAAAGGCGCAAGGTGAGGAGAACGTGCCGGTTAATTTTGCCGGGGTTACTTACACACCAGGACATTACCTTTATGCTGATGAAGATGGGATGCTGGTTCATGCAGAGCGGTTGCATGACTAGCAGCCTGATAGCGGTTTTATAAATTAACAAATGATAAAAATTTATTCAGCAGAAAGTATAATTGATGCCCAGCTTTTGTGCGATGATCTGACTGATAATGGCGTAGAAGCTGTGGTAAAAGGCACTTATCTCACAGGTGCCATTGGTGAGTTACCGCCGGATCAATTGGTTTCGGTATGGATACTGGATAACAGTCAACAAGTGTTTGCCAGAGAGCGGGTTGAGTGCTTTGAGAATCGCAGAAAGGAAAAGGGTGAAGTCTGGCTCTGTAAGCAATGCGCAGAAAATAATGATAGCAGTTTTCGGATTTGTTGGTCTTGTGGTGAGCCTTGGTCTGAAAGCCACGAGTCTGTCTTGGAATAGAGGGGATTCTGCTGCTTTCTTGTTCCAGACATCGCCTTGAGGTGCAGCTATTACTAAGTATATCAATCGATTCCAATAACCCTGCTTTTGTTCAGTTGCCCGGCTCTGTCGCAGCAAGTATTATATAAACAAATAATCATGCATTTACCCGGCTTTAGTTAGTATTAATGCTATCGAGCAACCCGCCACTCACCTGATAGTTGAGCAATTTTTAAAAGAGGAATTCATTAGTGAATGATCCATTACGTGTTCAATTTTCCCTGAAATTCAAACTAAAGTTGCTGCTATGTTTGCTGGCATTGCTCTCAATTAGCGTCAATGCAGCGGATTTAAGTGTTAAAGAGAACGCTGGTCAACTTGAGGTTCTGGTGAGTTTTATGCCGGGTGTGAATTGTCAGGAGCGAACAGGTTGCTCCGTATCGGTGGTATCAGTTGATGGAACAGCAAAGTCGGGCACAGATTACTCACCTGTTAATCAGAGACTACGCTGGAACAATGGAGACGGTGGATCTAAAGCACTGGTTGTTTCCATTATCGATAACAAAGATAAAGATGGAAACAGAACTTTCACGCTGAATGCTCAGGACCTGGTGGGAATTACGCTGCCCAGCGCCTCTCAGTCAGTAGAAATTGTGGATGATGAAACAAGTGCAGCCGCGCCAACGGGTGGGGGGATTGAGGCACCCGCTCAGGTTGTAGGCGCCGTGATTGCCTCGGTCTGCCCACAGGTTCAAGACGCGTTGGCAGCAGATTCAGTTGCTTTGCGTGATGACTGTAATTCACTACAAAATGCGATAGCGAATAATGACTCCAATGTAGCACAGGCGTTGGAAGCTATTGCACCTGATCAGGCAGGTGCCTTGTTAGGTGTTGGTCAGCAAACGATCACTACGCAAATGCGCAATATCTCGGCAAGAATGGGGGCCGTCAGGAGCAACAATCGAACCGCATTGTCTGATTTTGGTATCACTATTAATGAGCGAACCATCGCCGTAGCGGATTTGTTCACGGGTGGTAATGCGGGTGATGAACCGGGGTTTGCTTCAAAATATGGTTTTTTTGTGAATGGAGAGATTAGCTTTGGTGATCGTGAAGATACCAAGCGTGAAGAGGGCTATGATTTTTCGACAAACGGCTTAACTTTAGGTGTGGATTATAGAATCAGTAATCAATGGGTTGTGGGTACTGCGCTGGGTTTTGCCCTTTCAACCAGTGACTTTACATCGGGCGGCTCACTGGATTCGAAGGGTTTGTTAGGTACAGTGTTCGCGACTTTGCAGCGACGTAGCATCTATCTTGAAGGCGGGTTAAGTTTTGGCAGCAACCGTTTTGAGCAGGATCGGGCGATTGAATATTCACTGGCCGATGGAACCGATGTAAAACAAACAGCACGTTCATCATTCTCAGGGTCTGAATCTTCTTTCTTCCTGAATAGCGGAATGGAATTTTTACTTTCACAACAGCTCACTTTGACTCCTCAGATTCGCTTTGAATTTGTTCAATCAGACGTTGATGGATTTAGTGAAAAAAGCGTTTCAGCAGCCAACGATGCGGGGCAGGGCTGGCGCGTAAAGATGGATTCGCAAAGTCGTGAAAAGCTACTTGTTGGTCTCGCATTGAAGGCGTCGCGTGTCATAAACACAGGTCGCAATGTATGGGTTCCTTATGCCGGATTGGAATGGGTTCAGGATTTTAAGGCGGACAAAACTGACCTTAGTGGAAAATTTCTCGGGGATCCCGGCAATGATAAATTCACCCTCGAAGTTGACCCGCCTGACGATAATTTCTTTCGCTTGAATTTTGGCACGACCATGGTGTTCAGAAACGGGAAGTCTGCATTTTTTGATTATTCAACAATGCTGGCTGTAGCGCATGATACTGTACACAGTTTTAATGCAGGATTCAGATGGGAATTTTAGAACCCCTGTGCGCTTAATTAATTCACGGATGATTGCCTTTTAAGCGATGCTTGCAGGCTAGAATCTGTAACCCACCCCCAGGGTCAATTCATCCAAATCACTTTTCCAGTATTTTGTGTGAAAATAAAGTGTATCAGTGAACTGGAATCGAGCACCCAGTATCCACACCAGCCCATTCTCTCCAGCGGTAATCAGATCAACACCGGATTCAATTGAAAGTTTATTCGTCAAAAGTAAATGTGCGCGTGTACCTAACAAAATGCCAAATTCTGAATCGCCGTCAAAGCCTGCCGCAAATAATCCTGTTCTTGCGGTCAAAATGCTAGGAATTGTTATTGACAAGGGCAGAGACATTCTGGCACCCGCGAGCGTGTGCCAGTGATTGATCGCATGACCCCGCAAAACTGATGCCTCACCCACAAGATCGATAGTGTTGTTAAACTGATAAAGCCCCGCAAGATATACACCGTTAAACCCTGCCTCAGCATCATCGTAAGCAAACTCTAAATGAGAGCGGGTTAGCTGTGATGTATCCGCTGTTTTATTATTGGTTTCTTCCTGCGCCAAGCTATAAGTGCCACAAAGCATTAAAACGCAAGCGATCATTGCGGCATATTTTGGAGTTAACACACATTACTCCTTTATTGTATTAAGGGTGTATTGATAAAGCATGGTTTAAAAAAATAAAGCATCCACTGAGCTGACTGGCTCCACCCACCAGAATTGTGTTGGCAAATGCGTATAACGAACATCAACACTCTGTTCTGCTTGTGGAATTGCCTGTCCCTTGAACAAAATCGAGTTGGAGCCGATAATGTATTGCCAGCCGTTGGTATTTGATCGATCCTGCAGACTATTATTCACGCGAACCTCAATCGTGCTCTCTATCGGTGTGAAAGTCAGCGTGTAACGGCTGCTCGCTGCACCCGCCAGAGTTGCAATCTCGGAGAAAATTTCAGGAAACTGCTCAATACTGAGGATGTTCGCAACACTTCCACCTGAGCTGTTGGATAAATCATCATATTGACTACTACTATTTGACGATGTTTCTATAATTGAATAGACCCGGTATTCACGATCAATAAAGAGGTTATCATCAGGGTTAAACTCAGATTGTGCTCGCGATGTATACTGGCTGGGTTCATCACTAATGATGATAACTGACAGATTAGCGCCACTTCGTGGATGCCCTGAGGCGGTGACTATGCCGTCTGCCGGGTCCCCTGAATTTTGACTGAGTAAGGCTTGCTCAGCGTTAAATATACCTGTTTCTGTATTGCTACCACTAGTGCCCGGTGTTACATCAAGTTTAAACTCATCCAGATTTTTGGTAAATCCACCGTCTTGATTTGTATCTCGAAAGATTATTTCACTGCCTGTGGTAATGGTTGCTATTTCAAAATCCAATCCAGAGCTGAACATGGTTTCAGAGAAAACTTCTGCTGCATTTTTCACTGCTTGCTGCTCGTTACTCATACTGCCGGAATCATCGATAACAAACAAAAAATCGGCCAGACCGCCACCGCCAGAAGCTGTAAAAGATTCACTGGTGATTTCAGTGTCCACACCAATTAGTGTCATATTTGTGGGTGTTGTACTGCTGCGTAACAGGTGGGCATAATTATTTGCCAACTCACTGGGCGATACGCTGGCCATGGTGATGACCTGTTCTGAGTTCAAATAAATAACGGTCAGGTAGAGTGAGTATTCCAGGGCGCTGGGTTCGTCTGAATCTGCTGAAGGCCACGAATCGATCGTGCCGTTTTCAGTTAAGGTTCCAAATAGCTGGGCGAATGATCTTGATAGTGGTGTCGGCTCAAGGGCCTGGGAAAAACTCAATGCAATTCTTTTTGTAATGGCACCGAGGCCGGCATAGGTTTGCTCAGAAATGACACTGTAATTTATTAAGCTTGAGAGTTGTTCGTCCTCACGTGCGCCCTGACTGCCGAGTTTGTTCTCCAGTGAATCTGCAACCGCTTTTGCGCTGTTACCATCGGCTAAAGCCGGGCGTTCAGCAATAAATCCAGCCATGTCCCGGTCGTGAGACACGACATCTGCTCGGGTTAGTTGTATGCGCTTTGTGTCTATTTCGAGATCACCGGCATAGGTCATAAAGCCGTCAAAATCACCGGCGACCTTGCTATTGACCTCAATATTATCGGCGGCGTGAAATGCGAAGTTTTTAGTTTCGTTGTTATCGCTGGATGAATTATCAAAATCGTCGTCAAACACGCAGCCGGTGTTTAGAATAGAAAACAGGGCCAGGGATATGACCGGAAAAATGATTCTCATTAGGCGTACCTGTGTTTTTACCCGAGAATATAGCTGAATCTTCAATATCAATCGGCAGTCAGTGTTCAAACCCTGTGAAGAGTAAAGATCGGTAGATCACCCAAGTATTCAATGCAATGGTGCTCGACAAGGCAGATAAAGCAACATCAAGAATTGTCAATAGTGCAGATAAGAACTCGTCGATTTATCGGCTAGGAACTCGCAGAATACACACATTTGGCACTCAAATCAGGTTTGAAGCCGAGCGAGCGCTACTTATTCTTGATCTTTTTCGAGTACTGAACATTCATATTACAGGGTTTGAACCCTGTTGAGTATATCAAAAACTGATCTCATCAGGCCAGAATTTGATTTGGCTTGGGCATATCAATATCATCCATTTCATTGGAGTCGAAAGTCATCGGAAAACGGCAGTTATTTATCAACTCTCACCTGTGCCAAGGTACGCAGTTGTGGCACATGCATGGCGTTACTAATGCAGCAGGTTAAACATCTTTCGTCGGTAAGCGCTTACAAGCGGATCATCACCCATTACATCAAAAAGCGTAATCAGGCATTTGCGCGCCGCATCATCTCCAAATTCGCGGTCTTTTTGCATAAGTCGCAACAACTCATCGAGTGCATCCTCAAGCTGGCCTTGCAGGGCAAGCTTAATCGCATAATGGTAGTGTGATTCACTATCATCACCGGCCTTTACTTCGGCCGCCAGAGTTGCCAGATCTTTGTCAGTTGTATCAGCCTGGGAGAGTGTGAGCATGGCTTTGAGACGAAGACCTTCTGTGCTGTTGGCATCTTGCTCAGAGAGATTTTTCAGGACTGACTCAGCTGATTCATAGTCGCCTGACGCCATGCAGACCTGACCCAATGCCAACGCAGTCTGGGCATCCTTGGGGTCTTCGTTATAGACTTCAGTGAGCAGTTTTTTCGCGGATTCCACCTCGCCTTGTTGAAAAGCCATCATTGCCTGCTCAACGCGGCCGTCTGTTGCTGACCCATTGGCTTCAATGTGTTTATTGATAAATTCCCGGACCTGTGACTCAGGTAAAGCACCCATAAATTCATCAACCGGCTGACCCGCTTTGAAAAGTTTTACAGTCGGTAGGCTGCGTACGCCCATCTGGCCAGCAATATTCTGGTTTTCATCGCTGTTTACTTTAGCGAGAATAAATTTGCCCCCATACTCCTCGGCCAGTTTTGCCAAGATCGGCATCAATGCTTTACATGGCGCACACCAGTCAGCCCAGAAATCTACGAGTACAGGAACCTGCTGTGATCCCTCGATCACAACCTGGATAAAATTTTGCTCATTCACTTCAATAATATAGGGGGAGTCTGCCATGGGGAAATTCCGTTCAGATAATAGTTGTTTGCACTATAGGTATTAGCTGAAAAATATCAAGGGCCATATTGAGTATTCAACCCGAGCCTCAAGTCAGAATGTTGCTACAAACCATTCATGTATAAAATGTGAATCATCTTTAATCAGCAGGCTAAACGTGATGAGTAGTGAGACGATAATCAGTATGGGGCGAATCCATCGGGTGCCTCTTTTAATGATCAACCTTGATCCTAAACTTGCTCCGATTATTTGTCCCACACCCATGAACAATCCCACCTGCCATAGCACCTGTCCACCAATTATAAATACAATCAAAGAGATAAGGTTACTGACAAGATTTAAAATTTTAGCATGGGCGGTTGCTTTGAGTAAATTATATCCACGTAAAATTACATAAGAAGTGGTAAAAAAAGTGCCTGTCCCGGGTCCAAAAAAACCATCATAGAAACCAACACCTTGTGCTGCCGATAGTGCAAAGGCGTTGTTACCTATTTTCTCGTCGGTGTCCACACTGCCGACATTGGGTGATAAACTGTAATATAGGGCGATGGAAATAAGCATGAAGGGGATAATCTGACGCAGTAAATCAGCATCAATAATTTGTGCGAGCCAGGCACCAAGCGCCGCTCCGACGGCGGTCATTAAAATCACAAGGCCCATCTTGCGCAGACAAAGATGACCCGAATGCACAAAGGTCAATGTCGCGCTTAAGGTCCCAAATGTACCTTGTAATTTATTTGTCGCAAGCGCCTGAACGGGCGGTACCCCGGTAAACAGCAGTACGGGCAGAACCAAAAGACCGCCACCACCTGCAATAGCGTCAATCAGGCCCGCTGCGAGCGCAGTGACAAACAGTAACACCAGTATTTCAGATGTGAGTACATCCATTATTTGTTAGAAAACCAAAAAATAACGATTCTATAGAGCAAAACAGCATTACCCTACTAAAACTTAAACGGTGTGCGGAATTAAGTTCCATTGAACCTTAAACTAACGTGCTGTACATGGCGGTATTCACAAACCCAAATGACAGCAAATTTTTACAATCCGGAGAACAACATGTTTAGCAAAGACCAGACTATCGCCGAATTTGATCCTGAACTGAAAGCATCACTGGATGCCGAAGTACAGCGACAGGAGGATCATGTTGAGTTGATTGCATCAGAAAATTATGTTAGCCCACGCGTTTTGGAGGCCCAGGGATCGGTATTGACCAATAAATACGCTGAGGGTTATCCGGGTAAGCGCTATTACGGTGGCTGTGAGCACGTGGATGTGGCCGAGCAACTCGCTATTGATCGTGCCAAACAACTTTTCGGCGCCGATTACGCCAATGTGCAACCGCATTCCGGATCTCAGGCGAATGCCGCGGTTTACTTCGCACTGGTGCCACCAGGACAGACCATATTAGGTATGTCACTGCCTGCCGGAGGCCACCTGACTCACGGGTCCAAGGTGAATTTTTCAGGCAAGATTTATAACTCAGTTCAATATGGACTAAACGACGATACAGGTGAAATAGATTATGGTCAGGTGGAAGCGTTGGCAACAGAGCATAAACCAAAGATGATAATCGCCGGGTTTTCTGCTTACTCACGTATTATCGACTGGCAACGATTTCGTGATATTGCCGATGCAGTGGGTGCTTATTTTGTGGTCGATATGGCGCATATTGCAGGGTTGGTTGCAACGGGTCTGTATCCATCACCGATGCAGATTGCCGATGTAGTGACTACCACCACTCACAAAACACTGCGTGGGCCCAGGGGTGGTTTGATTCTCGCAAAAAGTAATCCGGAAATTGAGAAAAAACTTAGTTCCATGGTGTTTCCTGGAATACAAGGTGGCCCCTTAATGCATGTGATTGCCGCAAAAGCCGTCGCCTTCAAAGAGGCATTGGAACCTGATTTTAAAGACTATCAGAAGCAGGTTTTACTCAATGCACAAACGATGGCCTCTGTATTTCAGGAGAGGGGTTATAAAATCGTATCCAACGGCACCGATGATCATCTGTTTCTTCTCGATTTGATTGATAAGGGTATTACCGGCAAAGCGGCTGATGCAGCTATGGGTCGGGCACATATAACGGTTAATAAAAACTCAGTACCGAATGATCCACAGTCACCGTTTGTTACCAGTGGTTTGCGACTGGGTTCTCCGGCCATTACAACCCGGGGTTTCAAGGAAACAGAGGCCCGTGATCTTGTTGGCTGGATGTGTGATATTCTTGATGATATAGGAAATGATGGTGTTATTGACTCGGTTCGGGGAAAAGTCAGTGCACTTTGTGCAAGGTTTCCGGTTTATCAGCAAAGCAGGTTTTGATCAGCAATCACCCCGAAAAGAGATCTCGGGGTGATAATTTAAGGTAGCAGCCTGTAGAAAATGGTTTGCCATTCCCTGCGGACTGCGCTTTGCGCTCGCGTTTTTACTGGCTTTCTAAATGTACACCTTGTATGAAACACTACACGAGTAGGTAAAAAACAGTTTAATTCTCCGGTACACCTTGCCAGAGCATCTTGTAACCCAGCTCATAGGTTTCATCACAAAAATTAGCTAATTCGCTAAATTTTTCCTTAAAGAGTTTGTCCGCATGTGAGGTTTCATGCTGCTCAAATGACTTCCAGTAAGTGACAATGGCCAGTTCGCCCTGTTTGATCTTGGCAGCGGTGGCGTTTTCATCGGGGGCCTGTCCGATTGAACCTTCTTCAGAGACAAATCCTGCGTACTTAAATACCTGCCCGGCGATAAAACCGCCGCTGTCATCGCCGTAATTATTCTTGACTACATTGCACATTTCGCCGAGTACCAGCTCTACATCTTCGACAGTTACACCGTCTTTAAGATCGACCACGTTAAACATCATGACACAGCCAAAAGGAATTTCTATGGGGTGAAACATTTAAAATCTCCTTCCGAGAAAAATTTGTAGTTGTTTATTTTATAGAGGCGTTTGATAGTTTACTCAGGTGGAAACAAACGCGTCCGATTGTTAATCAAAACGTCCGCCACATCATCGAGCATGTCGTCATTGGCTGATTTGCTGGCGATGACTACGGAGTCCATGCAAATTGTATTGACTTCCTGATCGTTTAAAAGACCCTTTTTAACATCGGGTTTTTCAAAGCGATAGATGGCTTTTCCAAGTCCTTCATGCTTGTCGTTTAGATCCCAATCGTTGACGTTAATCAACTTGAGCTGATCGTTATTAAGTACGGTTTTCAGGTAACGCTGGTCAAGATTTTCAGGATTATTAACCCATAGAAAGGCATTGACATCGCCATCGGGTTGGCTGGCTATCTGGGAAAGCAGTTGCATACCGCCTTTATAGATCGTTTGTGATTTTGCATATTTGGGATTTAAATCACGCATAAATTCCCAGGTAACCGCTGCACCTGAGCCACGCTTTTGCACAGCGATTTTACCTTTGTCGGTTTGTAAATCCCCCTCGTCATCAATCGGGCCGTCAGTATTGACAGCAATGTAAACACACTCAGGGAACAGGTTGCCCAAAACCGACAGTTGTTTTGATTTTTCCGGATTGCGATTCATCCACCACGCCAGTGCGTCAAGTTGAGTAAAACCCAGGGCAGCCTCACCCTTGGCAACCCGATCAATATTTTCCACCGAACCTTTACTTTTCAGAACTTTTGTCTCGTAGTCATATTCCTGTAAAATACTTGAGAGCTGTTGTCCGGTTGCGTAATAAGAACCACCGCGACCGCCCGTACTGATAACGACTTCAGCCGCCAGGGCATTTATTGAGGCGTTAATCATAAATAGGGTTAAGAGTGCCGTTTTCATAGGTTAAGATCCTCAAGTGTAATATTGATTTAACGTGTGTGGTTCTACACGCTTGTTATTAACAATAATCTGGGGATAACAATAAAGGAATTCAATTCCTGTATATTACAGCAATGATAAGCGGAGTTTGAGTATGCATGAAACCTTCGAAACACCACTGGCTTTTCCGTTGCAAAAAGTACTGCCCGAGTGGACTGATTACAACGGACACATGAACACTGCTTATTATATGTTGGCGTTTGACAATTGTGTGGATATTTTGTTAAACCGATTACAAATAGGCCCAGATCAGTTGCAACAATCACAGTGCTCCGCTTTTGTGTTGGAGACACATATCAACTACATCCGGGAAGTGTTCGAAAATGAGCCATTGCAATTGACCGCTTTCTTACTCGATCATAATCATAAGCGATTCCACTATTACCTCGAAATGCACCACGCAAAAGAGGGCCACTTAATTGCCACCACTGAGCAACTGGCCATTCATGTTGATATGAAACAGCGTAAATCCTGTGCGATGCCGCAAATAACACAAGCACTTTTAGCGGCAATGGCATCTGCTCATAAAGGCTTGGCTAATAGAAAATACATTGGCCGGGTTGTCGGCATATCCCGGTGATGTGTGCGTAATTCACGTTATGATATTTTATTTGAATCGGTAAATATCGGTCCGGTTACCGCGAAAAACCGTTTTTATCAAGTGCCACACTGTTGCGGTATGGGCCACACATCGCCAAAATCTGTATCAGCTATTCGTGCGATGAAAGCAGAAGGCGGCTGGGCAGTGGTCTGTACCGAAGAAACTGAGATTCACCATACCAGTGACATAGCCCCGGCTCTGGAAGGGCGGCTGTGGGATGATAGCGACATTGCGCCTTACCGTGAAAAAACCGAGGCTATTCACGAACACGGTGCATTGGCCGGGATTGAGCTGTGCCACAACGGTTTTCATGCGCCGAATATGTATTCACGCGAAGTGCCACTTGCGCCATCGAATACCCTGGTTGATTGGGGCGCACCGATAATTGCCCGGGCAATGGATAAAACCGATATTGCCAATATGCGTCGTTGGTATGTAAACGCAGCAAAACGCGCTCAGGCAGCGGGTTTTGATATTATTTATGTGTATGCCGGTCACGATATGTCACTGTTGCACCACTTTATTTCAAAGCGCCATAACCGGCGGATTGATGAATATGGAGGCAGCCTGCAAAACCGCCTGCGCTTATTTCGTGAGGTAATGTCTGAAACCAAAGAAGCCGTTGGTGACACCTGTGCGATAGCTGTTCGACTTGCTGTGGATGAGCTGTTGGGTAACGAGGGGTTAACCGCAGAAGGTGAGGGTTACGAGATTGTTGCCTTACTTGCAGAGCAACCCGATCTTTGGGATGTGAATATTTCCGCCTGGGAAAATGACTCTCAGACTGCACGATTTTCAGAACAAGGCTACCAGGAACAGTATATTTCTTTTGTGAAAAAACTGACCAGCAAGCCGGTTGTGAGGGTTGGGCGATATACTTCACCCGATTCGATGGTGGGTTTGATTACAAATGGCGTTATGGATTTTATTGGCGCTGCCCGGCCATCAATTGCTGATCCCTTTATGCCAAATAAAATTGCACAAGGTCAAGAAGACGATATTCGTGAGTGCATTGGTTGCAATATATGTGTAGCTTCTGACAACACGTCTACACCCATTCGCTGTACCCAAAACCCAACCATGGGTGAAGAATGGCGCAAAGGCTGGCATCCTGAAATAATTGCACCAATTAAAAAGACAACAAACGTTCTTATCATTGGCGGTGGTCCCGCAGGGCTTGAGGCTGCAAGAGCCTTGGGCCAGCGTGGTTGTCATGTCACCCTTGCAGAAAAGAATGTATTTTGGGGCGGGCGGGTAGTGGCTGAATCCGCTTTGCCGGGTCTTGCCGCCTGGGCGCGTGTACGTGATTGGCGATTGGGTCAACTGCAAAAAATGTCTAATGTTGAGATGTATCTTGCCAGTACAATGAACGCAGATGATATTCTGGACTTCGACGCCGAGCAGATTATTCTTGCTACCGGCAGTCGATGGACCACTCAGGGGTTTGCAGGTGACTGTACGTACTTAACCCCTGACGATATTATGGCCGATTGTTTACCAGACAAATATAGTCGGGCAGTGATTTACGATCTTGAAGGCTTTTATATGGGCGCACTGATTGCTGAAAAATGTGCCAAGGCCGGGATTGATACAAGTTATGTTACACCTGCCAGCCTGGTTTCGACCTGGTTGAGCAATACACTTGAGCAACACCGGGTGCAGAAACGCCTGTTGGATTATGGCGTAAAAATACTTTGTAATCTGAATTTTAAAAAAGCGCTATCGGATGAAATTTTACTATCCTGCATCTTTACCGGCAAGCCAACAAATCTTGCGTGCGATGTACTTATTCCAGTGGGGATCAGGGTGCCGGAAGATGCTTTATGGCAGCAATTAAAAGGCTTGTCTGGCAACAAGCAAATATCTGTTACCCGTGTGGGTGATTGTCTGGCTCCAGCAACTATAGCTGCAGCGGTCTATTCAGGACACAAGTTTGCCCGGGAGGTTGGTGAAGATATTGACGTTGATCGACCGCCGTTTAGGCGTGAACGGTGATTTGATCTTGACATATAAATACAAGTTTAATTTATTGCCTGGATTAGTTAGTGATCGAATCTTCTGAGGTCGGCGCAAGCTGGAGTGAAATTCTAACCCGCGAATACGCCGCGAAAATAGCCACCTTGCTGCTTGCAGTTTGGTTGCACGCAGCAAACTCGATGTTAACGGCAACGACGATGCCAAGTGCCGTTGACGAGGTCGGTGGACTCAACCTTATCAGTTGGACTTTTGCACTTTACTTGGTTGGGTCGATTACTGCCGGTGCCAGCGTAAGTATATGGGTCAGCAAATATGGTCTAAGATCGATTATGATTCGTTCTGCACTGGTCTATGCAATAGGCTGTGTGGTCTGTGCGATGGCACCAAACATGCCGATCATTCTGGTCGGTCGTACACTACAAGGCTTAGGCGGCGGAAGTTTGGTTGCGCTAGTGTATATTTCACAGGATCGATTTTTTCCCAATCGATTTGTACCCAAAATAGTCGCCTGTATTTCTGTCGTATGGATGATATCGGCATTTTCTGGGCCGATGATAGGCGGGGCATTTGCAACCTGGGGTTTGTGGCGATATGCCTATTGGGTGTTCGCATTGCAGGCTGTTTTATTGATGTTGGCGATTCAAATATTATTGGCGCAGGAAAAAGATAAATTAACTTTTAAAACGGCGCAATTTCCCATAGTGCGATTGTTACTACTGGCCGCTTCGATTCTGATGGTTTCTATGGCGGGTGCCGAATTTGATCGTATAATTTCACCGCTTTTAGTAGTGCTGGGTGGTTTGTCATTGGGTTTTTTTCTACTGCGTGACAAAACTGCAACCTCGGCGCGTATGTTGCCACTCGATACCACAGATTTATCGCATGTTATTGGCAATGGGGTATTGGCCACTTTTTTACTTTGTCTTAGCATTATGTCGTTCCTCGTATACGGCCCATTGATACTGATTAAACTCTACGGTATGACGCCGTTTGAAGCCGGTTTAGTTGTTTTGCTGGAATCGCTCTCCTGGGGAAGTGCGGCGATTTTGTTTTCAGGCACGCACCCTGAAAATGAGGCTCGCTTGATTCGACGAGGCAGTGCACTTGTCGTCATCGGCTTGATGGGTATGGCATTGGTGTTGCCTCATGGGCCGATCTGGGCAATTGTTTTGATTATCATTTTGAGTAACGCCGGATTTGGAATGATGTGGGGGTTTATTATCAAGCGTATTATCGGCGGCGCCGCTGCAAATGAAAAAGACCGTGCAGCGTCACTGGTGCCAATCACACAACAGACGGGTTTTGCACTTGGAGCGGCGCTCGCCGGTTTGGTTGCCAACAGTCTGGGAATGAGTGAGGATATGAGCGCAGAAGGCATGCGACGGGTCAGCTTTTGGTTATTTGCCGGTTTTGTTCCAATCGCAGTGCTGGGCAACCTCATCGCATGGCGTTTTGTAGGCACAAGTGAAGCAGCAAATTATAAATTAAGTGGAAAAGGCGGCGATGAATGAAATTTGCAGTAAAATAATGCTATTGTTATGACTCTTGAATTAGATCATTTATTTATTCTCACTGACCCGGGCGCACCAAGTGCCGAGCTTTTAATCAATATCGGACTAATCGAGGGAACCCGTAATGATCATCCTGGTCAGGGCACCGCGAATCGTCGTTTTTTCTTCTCAAATGCTGTGCTTGAGCTTCTTTACCTGCGTGATGTGAGCGAGGCGGCCAATAGCCGGGCCAGCCGATTGCGCTTTCAGGAACGTGCAAACAATACAAATGCATCACCGTTCGGTTTGATATCAAAGACCGTTGCTGGAACAACCGTCGAACCTTTTCCTGGATGGAGATACTGTCCGCCTTACTTTCAAGCTGATCAGTGCTTTCACGTTGGCGAGAACTCTGATCTTCTCGAAGAGCCGCTTTGCATTTGCATGCCACAAAGTATGCCACTACCGAAGCCGCAACGTCAGCCCGAGAACCCACTTATGACGCTTTCTGAAGTTCGCATTAGCGTACCAATTACCCGACCTTCATCGACGTTACAGACATTTGCAAAAAATCAACTTATTTCATTGCAGCTTAACAAACCACATGGAATGGAACTAATATTCAACGAAGCGAGGGAAGGCCGGTCAAAGGAATTGATGCCCGAATTGCCGTTGCTTATTCGTTGGTAGTGGGCTTACAGTATGGTTGAGTGTTTTTGACAACCAGTATCTGAGCAATTTAGACTAGAAACTGATAGGGGTCTACCATTGAATTTTGCAATATACAAATATTAATATGGCATTACATCATGTCAAAGTCACCAAGAATCGAATATATGGAAGTCAGTTGTTCGAAAGTTTGAGAAGTCTTGTATATTGTAAAATAGGGTTGACCCCTCATACCTTTACTTGCTTTTGGCTTTTATCAAGTTCCAGTCAAAAATAAAGAAAAGTATGCAGCAAATGCTGCGCTTATTGCAGCTAAATTTATTCGAAAAACGAGATCTGATGGCCTTGCTACGGGGTGAGCCGATACATAATCATCGGATCAATATTAATCAGCTGGCTTTGTTGTGAAAGTTAACGGGACAGCAGTGATGATTTATTTATTTCTTAGTGGTGAATATGAATAGCTCGTACTTTAAGGAAAAGATATGTAAAGAGATGCATGATCTAGTGTTTCAGTTATTCCTATTTCTGATTAAGTACGGCGTTCCTTCAAAACCTGATTCCAAGGAGTGCCGTTCCTTCGCGATGGAGATAGGCTTTGTTGATGGAGAAGAACTGGAATTATTTGTGGCTACTGGGTTAGTGAGTAGTCACCAAATTCAGAGTTTCCTAAGTTACAAAGCTGGACAACTACAGGCACCTATACCATTTGGTTTTACCAACCATTGTATTGATCGATTATTGTATTTCGGGTTTTTAGAAGCCTATCACGTCTCAGGCCTACCTCCAGTGTATAAGCGCTCACAAGATCCCCTAGAAAAAATACCTGTAGATAGCTTCTGGACAGCGATATTTGGTTTGCCTTTTATGATACGAAGTGTGTCAGAACAAACTTTTTTAGTGTCTGTAGAGAATCAAGGAAATTATCATTCGGGTACCGCATTTCTGACATATAGAGAGTTTGAAAAAAGGAAATATCTTTTTTTAGTAACAAATAAACATATAGTTGACCCAGACCAATGGAAAATTGTGGAAATAGTAAATCACTACGGTAAAGTGATCCCTGCTGAGTCGGTATCAGGTGTAATATGCCACGACTCTCAGGATCTTGCCCTTATTCCTTTCGGCTGGCATGACAATAATGAACGTCCGGGCTTGGCCGAAATAGCTCAAAATGAACCTAGTATGCTTACTGATATCTTCACTGTTGGTTATCCATCCGTTGGATACTCCAAAAGTCGGGGGGCACTTGCTCATTCTGGACAGGTAAATGGTTATGTTAAACTTTTAGATGACAGAGACGCTATGATCATTTCTGCCGATGTTGCACCAGGAAATAGCGGTTGCCCAGTTGTAAATGAATTGGGTATAGTTGTCGGTATGGTCACTGAAGACTTAGAGGGGCTGAAACTAAAAGAATATTCTGACGATGATTCCAAGATTAGAGCTAGTATTCACCATTCGGCGATTCCTTGCGCCATCATTAATAACTTCTTAGATAAAACTATGAATAGATTTTTAGGATAGACACAACTTTTTAACAACCTATCATTCAACCAATACCACGTGCTAAACGAACGCAAATCAAGGAAGAGCACAATGAGGTTTTAGTACTGGCAGGTCGCTGTGTTGTTACCGTGAACTGGGTCAGTGATGATCTCACCAGTCACCGTCGGTAGCCTCTTCGAGGACAGGCACTAAATAGAGTCGATTACTTTTCGAGGACAGGCACTAAATTGAATGACTTTTCAAAATTATTAAATCTTATTAAATCTTATTAAATCTTATAAAAACAAGTAATTAAATTTTTATTTACAAGTTATTTATGAGATTTAGTAGAGTGCCTGTCCTTTCCATGTGTTGCTCATGTCTGCACTTGCAGTATTTCATCGACGAAATTCCGGGACAGGCACTTCTCAATACTCAATAAACTACTTGAGGAAAACGGCGTATCTATCTCTCATAACGTTATCGAAGAGCAGGGCAATTCATAGTCGAGTGCCTGTACACGTTGTTGCAGTAAGATAACGTTTGCAGCTCCTTTATCTGAAGACTATTTGCTTCGCTAATCCTCGTTCTGAACCGAGGGTAGCCAATAGTCTTCAAATAAAGGCCATAGATTTTTTCTTCGTCCCGAAAAATCCGAAGTAATCACAATTACAACATCAAGCGTTGGCACGCAACAAATAATTTGACCACCAATCCCTCGTGCGCAGAAGGTGGCGTGTCCGTTCAACTGCCGTAACCACCATTGATAACCATATCCGGGTGTATGCGCAGTGGTTGATAACGCAACCCATGACTGTGGGATTACTTGCTGAGTGCCCCAATGGCCATTATTAAGGTACAACAAACCCATCTTGGCCATGCCAATGGGGGATAGCTCCAGTCCCCAACCTCCTGTTGTGTGGTTTTGTGCATTATGCGACCAATGATAATTAACAATGCCTAATGGTTCGAACAAGGTTTTCTTTGCAAATTCTTCAGCAGTCAATCCGGTGGTTGAGCTGATAATAACCGATAATAAATGCGAAACGGCGCTGTTGTATTGAAACTGACCGATCATGGATTTCTTAATAGGCAGGCGAAGAATAAAATCCACCCAATCGCTTTGTTGCATCATACGCTTTAACATGGGCTCGTTGCTCAATTTACCATCACGCCAAATAAATCCGGTTGTCATTGACAATAATTGATGCAAACTTAATTTGTTAATTTCAGCGTTGAGCTTTATATCAAGTAAACAGGATGATCCGAGTAACGTCGGTAACCTCTGCTGCACATTATTTATATAACCGTGCTCAATGGCTATACCAATCAATGAAGAAACAACGCTCTTAGTAACTGAATAGACGGGCTGAGGCGTTTCTAATGAGAATCGACAGTCGTAAACACGGGAGAAAACGAGCTTGCCTTTTTTCATAATCAATACAGTATTAATCGTGTTAAAAGCACGCTGTATTTTTTCATCAGCCTGCCTTAGCAGTTTTTTGTTAATGCCAGCTTCAATGGATTTATAGGCTATCATTCTATCGCCTTATGCATTTTTTGCTGGAGTCAGAAAAGGGCCAATTAGCGATTTGGAATTGTTAAACAAAGTCAATGGCGAACCCTTGGCAATTACCTTACCGCCTTGATGGCCACTGCCTGGGCCTATTTCCAATAACCAATCGCAGTGCGACAATACATTTGGGTCATGCTCGATGATAATCACCGAATTATTTCGTGCGACCAACTCATCCAACAATACCAGTAGTTTGTCAATATCATAAAGACTAAGGCCGGTTGTAGGTTCATCCAAAACAAATAAGGTATGTTGATGTGTTTGTTGGCGGCCAATTTCTTTTGCCAGTTTAATTCTTTGTGCCTCGCCACCGCTCAATGTCGAAGTGGGTTGTCCCAAGGTGATATATCCCATACCTGTGCGTATCAAGATATCCAGCATGCGGGTAATGGGTTGATCATCGGTAAATAATTGTATCGCCTCAGCAGCGGTGAGTTGCAGTATTTCAGTAATGCAGTGCCCGCGAAAACGGATATCGAGAATATCTGTTTGATAGCGTTGTCCTTTGCACACTTCACATTCGTAGTTTACAAATGTACCACCCAGCCACATTCGGTGTTGCCCGTTACCTTGGCAGTGTTTACAGGCCCCGTGTGCATTAAACGAAAAATGTCCAGCACTATAACCCCGTTCTTTGGCGAGTGCTTGTCTGGCAAAACATTGCCTGATTCGACTCCAGATTCCCAGATAGGTTACAGGGTTGGAATTCGACCGCCTGCCAATGGGTGCCTGGCTGATTTCAGCACAGCGGTCGATTGTGCCCATCCCGGTTATCTGCTTTAATATTGATGTGGGTCTCGCAATATTTATCGATGGCGGTATAGCGTCATTGCTATCAGGTGTAACCGTATTACTATAATTATGCAAAGCTGGCACCAATGTGTCAGCGATCAGTGAACTTTTTCCGCTACCAGAGACGCCTGCGACTCCGACCATCATCCGCAAAGGAATATTTACTGAAATTGATTGCAGATTGTTGGTTTTTACCCCGCTCATTTTCAGTTGAGGTGTCGATGTTTTAATCGTTGCGTAAGCCGCTTTTACAGGCAGGCGCTGTTTCCCGGATAAATAGCTTCCGGTGATGGACTTTTTACAGCGCAGCAAACCGGCATAAGTACCCTGGTAGACGATTTCACCACCCTGTTTACCTGCCAATGGCCCAATATCAATAATATATTCGGCAGCGGCAATCGAATTACCATCGTGCTCGACGACGATTAAAGCATTGCCTTGTGCTCTTAACGCTTGAAGTTTTTTCAACAATGCGTGTTTTTCAATTTCATGCAGGCCAGCGGTGGGTTCATCGAAAATATACAGTAAGGATTCAATATCTGTTGTCAGGTACGACATTAGAAATAATCGCTGTAACTCACCACCGCTCAATGTAGGGATAGGGCGATACAATGTCAGATAGTCTAATTTAACCGCGATCAATTGATCGACGATGCCTGTGATTTTTTTGTACAGTATTTCACTTAAATCTGATTGATGGTTGCGACTTTTTTTAGTTAATTTTTGTAGCGATTGAAAAAATTTATCAAGTTGGTGGATTGTCATCTGCCCAAGTTCACCAATATGTTTACCATTGATCTTCACTGCTTTGGCTTCTTCACTGATGCGCAATCCAGTGCACGCAGAACAGGTTTCCACTAACAATGAATGATTATTTTCTTTACCCCGAAGAAGCCTGCGTTGTAGATGCTCATGTAGCCCAGTACGATGAGAACCATCGGGATTTTGACCGTACAGCACAATATTTTGTACACTCTCGGGCAATTTTTGAAAGGGTGTTGTCAGATCAAATTTATAACGTTCACTCATACGCAGGATGCGTTTTTTGAAAGCCGATTCGGCTAAGGCATTTTGATACAATTGCACAACCGTTGTGGATTTATCAGGCAGTAAAACGGAAAAATCAAATGTAAACAAATAACCGCGGCCCTGGCATTGCAGGCACATCCCCATCGGCGAGTTAAAGGAAAAATGTGCGGTTGTAATTGCTTCATCAATGGATAATTGTCGATTAGAATAATCAGCGAATAACATACCCAGAAAATTTAGTAGTTTGGTTTTTGTGCCTACCACAGAACGTGGATTGCTTTGCCGAATGATGCTTTGTTTAATGGCCACAGCCGGACTCAATCCGGTTATCTGATCAAATCCGATATCCTCACCCAGAGCACTCAATATGCCAATCGCTTGCAGATAGCTTTTGCGTCCCGCTTCAAATAAGATATCAAATGCCAACGTGGATTTCCCCGATCCGCTGACCCCGGTTATAACAACGAATTTGTCTTTTGGAAAAGTAATATCGATATTTTTTAAATTGTGTAATCTGGCGCGATGGATCGTAATGGATTTCATAATGATTGAATTTAATTTATGTTCCAGTTATTAACAAGAGCTAACAAGCAAAAATTGACGACTAACGTCTACCGGGTTAGTGTCGAACATTGCCATAGAGGATATAAATCCATGCCCATTACCCACGAAACTCGTTGAATCCGGTAATAATGTGAATCTAACACTAGACTTTCGCAGTTATCACAGTGATCGCTGTTGTCATCAGCATGATTTTCATCAGATGGTATTACCGCTGACTGGATGTATGGAGATGGAAGTTGGCGACGTCAACTGTGATGTTATGTCTGGCCAGATCGCAATCATTCCGGCAGGTACTAAGCATAGTTTTTCAGTCCGAGGTAATAATCGTTTTATCGTCGCGGATGTGCCTGTAGCGCTTGCCACAAAATTAGTGAATTTACCTCCATTTATTAATATGGACGAGGGGCTACGTCATTATGTATTGTTTTTGCAGCATGCATTAAAGCAACAGGCATCCTATCAAACTAACAGTCACAATCAGCGGCAGATGCTGTTTCTATTAACGCAGCTATTAACTCAACGATATGGTGAAGTACAGAAAATAGACAAGCGTATTGAAATCGCTCGTCACTATCTGGATAATCGGCTTGACAAGCCGGTTACATTGTCAGAGGTGGCGTTACTATCCAATCTTAGCATTCGGCAATTGACGACATTGTTTCGCCGTTATTTTGGTCAATCGCCCCAGCAATACCTACTTGAGCAACGCATGCAACTGGCTTGGCGTCTTCTGAGTCACGCGCCGATAAGTGTTCAGGTGGTTGCTGAACGGTGCGGATACAGTAATCTGTCTGCTTTTAGCACGCGTTTCTCCAAACACTTTGGTTGTGCGCCTAGCTGCCTACGCAACAATTCCACCTGATCAACAAACATCAATTCCTGCCTGACAAAGAATACTCGTCGGATTTGTTTTATCCTGCCAGTTTTCCTGAGTACACAAAGTAACGGAGATAAAAATGAAAATTACTCAATTCAAAGCCCTGACCTTTGACGTTTACGGCACACTGATTGATTGGGAAAGCGGTATGGTGGCGGGCCTGAAAATGCTGACAGACAAGGTTGAGCAGGAACTAAGTCGCATTGAAATACTGGAAGCGCATGCGCGTCACGAGTCATCTCAACAGTTGCAGACACCCAGTATGCGTTATCAGGATGTATTGTCGATTGTATATCGCCGTCTCGCAGAGCAATGGGGGGTTGAGGCATCCTGGGAGGAATGTTTGGTCTATGGTCAAACGGTAAAAAACTGGCCTGTATTTTCAGATTCTGCCGAAGCACTACAATACCTGAAACAGCATTTTAAGCTGGTGGTATTGTCCAATGTTGACAATGATTCGTTCAGCGACAGTAATAAAAAACTGGGTGTTGATTTCGATGCGATCTACACGGCACAAGATGTCGGCGCCTACAAGCCGGCGGATAGAAATTTTGAATATATGTTAGACAAGATCAGCGCGATTGGTGTGGATAGGACAGAGATTTTGCATACGGCCGAGAGCATGTTTCATGATCACGCGCCAGCCAATAAATACAATCTGGGTTGCTGTCATATTTATCGCCGTCATCAGCAAAAAGGCTTTGGTGCAACTATGATTCCTGAGAATATGCCGACTGTTCAGTTCCAGTTTAACAGTATGGAAGAAATGGCGCAGGCAGTGCGAGAGGAATTACAGGAATAGCCTCTGCTCACACGCCCCTGACCTACGTCCTTGTAGGGCACACCGCACTAGAATCGCTTAAGAAGTATTCGTACACTGTGAGAGAATTCATTTCGCATGCATACTTCAGTTAAGCATTAGTCTATTAGCAATTTGCTGCGCTGGTTTGGATTTCAGTACCGAACCCAATTTTATTCTCATCGGGGTCTTTAATGGCAAAGTCGCGTATACCATATTCACGGTTTCCTATGGGGCAGTAGAAATCCACATCGGCTTTAACCAACGCATTATATAATTCGTCGATTTCGTCAAAGACAGTGTACATATTTCCATGACTCGTATTATTTTTGTAAGGGTAGCCTGAACTTATATGCAAATATGCATCACCCAGGCTTAATCTCGCATACGAAAATGGCTCACCAAATTTAAAATCAACCGCAAAACCAAGCTGATTTGTAAAAAAATCAATCGATCTTTCTACATTGGTGACATGAAAAACGGTATGATTTGTTATTGCTTTCATGATTACCCTGTTAATTAATAACGGCCCCGCCCCTAATACAATAGCTTTTGTTAACGATCTGCTTAACAACTTCCGTGATGAGCAGTGAGTATAGTCAAATGTCAGCGATGTTGATCAATGAGGATTTGATTCCCGTCAGGGTCAGTTAACGTGAGACTCGCCGGGCCGCTTGTTTGCACATCAGCTTCACTGGTGAGTGTAATGCCTCGCTTTTTCAGTTCGTTTTGAATGTCCCGTATATCAGTGAATGAGTCAAGTTCTTTGCCTTTCTGATCCCATCCGGGATTGAAAGTAAGTATATTTTTTTCAAACATGCCTTGGAAAAGGCCCAGTACATGATCGCCGTTTTTTAATATCAGCCAGTTTTGCTCCTCATCTCCACCCAATTCTTCGAAGCCTAGTTTTTTGTAAAAATCTCTTGAAGCGTAGATATCTTTCACAGCAAGACTGACTGAAAATGATCCTAAATTCATGACACTCCCCCCTAATTTCAGAAATATTCGTAAGCAGTATACTCAATAAGGATGAAACAAGAAATTACCTGATTGTATCTGCCGGCAAAGCTAAATTTTTTTGGTTCTCGTCAAACCCAGCAGTTAATCATCCTCGGTTCGCCTATACTTATATTTTCTACGAAACACCACATCTGATTGGAAGCGTGCTTATTCTACAAATAGCCATGCTTACTCAAAAATGAATTAAGGTGTCTACAATTACGTGCCATATAATAACTAAGTACAGGGAGTTATAGTGCTTGACAAAAATACTATTTGTATTACTATTTGTATTACAAATTGAAGGAAATTAACCATGATCACACTAAGACTGGACCCCCTATTGGAGCGTTCAGTAAAAACTGCGGCTGAGCAATTGGGGATCAGCAAATCAGAGCTAATACGGGAAAGCATTGCTGAGTATATTGCTAAATTAGACAAGCCGTCTGCCTGGGAACTCGGCGGTGATGTTTTTGGCAAGCATGCAAGTGGCTCCGGTGATTTGTCCCGCAACAGAAAGAGCCTGATTAAAAATAAAATCAAACAGAAATAATGAAAAAAATCTTGATCGACTCCGGTCCGCTGATTGCTTTGTTTGATAGCGATGATAAGTATCATGTTGCATCTACTGATTTTTTAAAAAACAATCAATACGAACTGGTGACCACGCTTGCATCAATCACTGAGGTGTTGCATTTGCTGGATTTTAGCCGAGCCGCACAAATTGATTTTCTGGGCTGGGTTAAAGCCGGTGCATTAACACTTGAATCGATCAATGTGTGTGATCTGCACAGAATTGAGGCATTGATTAAGAAATATTCTGATTTGCCTATGGATTTTGCAGATGCCTGTTTGGTGTATCTTGGCGAGAAACTCAATATCCACGAAGTAGCGACCATCGACAGGGATTTTAGTATTTATCGGTTGAAGGGTAAAAAGTCTTTTATCACATTGATTACTTAGGGGCGGTACTCATTTTCCACCCAGCGGCGTTGTCCTCGCTTATGTGAGCCGGTCTTTGTATGAATCACTACACCTGCGTTGCAGGTGGTTTGTCCGCAAGAAGACGTTGACCGGAAAAGTTTTGATACGGCGAAAGGCAAAAAAACCGTGCAACAATGGCAGAGGCTTATCTGATCGTATAGAACGTATTTGTGGATAGAGTGAATTTAATACGTATAAACTGAGAGTTATTTATTATGCATGAATATAGTTTTTTAATCGGTGTGGCGGTTACATTAATGGTGGCTTTGCTCAGCCCTGGCCCCAGTTTTTTATTTGTGGCGAGAACTGCAGTTGCTGATTCGCGATCAAACGGTCTTGCCGTAGCCCTTGGCCTTGCTACGGGTAGTGCAATTTTCGCAATAATCGCCTCATTGGGTTTATATGTGGTTTTAGAAACGGTGCCTTGGTTATACGTGTTTTTGAAGACAGTGGGTGGCCTGTACCTTTGTTACATTGCTTATAAAATTTGGATAAATGCGAGAACACCACTTCTTAATAAAGGTGAGAGCATTAGCCATCAGCCATCGCTGCAAAAATCTTTTTTATCCGGTTTGTTTGTACAATTAAGCAATCCAAAAACAGCTATTGTATTTGCAAGTATCTTTGCCGCATTTCTTCCGTCAGTTATTCCTGAATATGCCTATGTGTTTTTAGCGGCCATCTCTTTTACGCTCGCTGGCGGATGGTATGGCGTAGTTGCCGTTTTATTATCAGCCGAGAGACCAAGACGTGTATACGCCTCGTTTAAGCACATTATTGATCGTATAGCGGGTGGTGTTATGGCTGCATTGGGTATTAAGTTAGTTTCAAACCACTAGTATATCGGCCAGGCTATTAGTAATTCATCAAGGCAGCCAACGAATCGTCCAGATCATTATTGCCTCTCTTTGCTCGCTGTTTATTCAAATTACTGTCTTTAGAGACAGTGTTTAAGGCGTCTGTATTTATTATTGGTTTTTCAGGCCCCGATGATTCTTCTGCCGTACTTGTGCTAAATTGATAGCCAGGGTGTGATGCTCTGATTTGCAAACGGCAATTCTCGGGTATATCGTGAAATACATACAAGCCATTTTTATCGCTTTCACATGTGCCAAATTGGCCAGCATCAAGTCGTACACCAGCAATGGGTAATCCATTATGGGTGATTTTCCCGGATACTCTCGATAACTTCAATGTTGTTATGCTGATATCCCTGTTTTGTGTGAGAATTCCATTGAGCGCTTCATGTTCGTGTAATCTGTAACCATTTAACTCCACCTGAATTTCATAACGAGAGCCTTCGAGGACATCGGTAAATACAAAATACCCATCCGCATCTGTTTGACATTTACCCAGCATACCGGCATTGATAGTAATGTTTTTCAACGCTGTGTTTTGATGGGTTATGCGCCCTGATATCGTCAGGAGTTTAAGAACACTAAAATCCAGATCGAGTAGATTCTCTTCACCGACAAAATTGTTAAATAAAAGCTGCGTGTCAGTTGGGTCAGTTGGAACGGGTGAATGAGCTGGTTTTTTCTGCTTACTGCCAGAGGTGCAGATTTTTTCGGTAGGCAGATTGATTACATTGTTTGCCAACGAGTCAATTGTAGTGGAAGTTATTTTGTTTTGAGGGTTGGGTTTCTGCTTAGTGGAGTTTGCAGCGGCAGGTGTTAGATGGGTGAACTCAAATGTTTTTGGCTCCACATCTTGAAGCGAACTTTGTTCTCTCTTTAGATCGATACTATCGGATTTGAACTCATCTGTTCTGATCCCACGGTCACTGTGGTTATTGGTCGTCAGGTTTCTTTCCCCAGAACTGAGTGAAAGTTCCTCAAGGTTGAAAGATTGCAGATCTAATTTTGGATTATCACAATTGATAGGTAACGAGCTTTTGTTTTGTGGCTCATATTGCAGCGTTGATTGTAGCGTCGAACCTAGCCGAGCACGTATCTGATAGTCCCCCATTCTGATTTTACTGTTTTCGTTGATGTTAACACTTTCACCACTGTGAATTTCTGCTCCATCAACTTCAAGAGGTTTGGAATTGCAGCCTGCTCTGAAAATTAATTGCTGGGCGCTGTCATTGGGGTTCCAGGACTGCACCATTTTTGCTCGACAGCCCTTTAATTTCTCAGCTTTAAGCTTTATCTGATCGGTTTGCAGATGTCCAATATTGATCTCGCTCTCATTGCTTGATAACCGCGATATCTCATCTTGATCACTCGTGTTTTTACTGCTTATCAGTAGTTCGATTTCCATTGTGGTGTCCATGGCTTTCCTTGGGATAATTCATTCAAAGCATTATTAGTGCCGGAATAATCCACATAAATCCTTACAAACAAAGTTTACGTTGTGTAAGAAATCTATATTTTTTGGAACTGTATTTGCTTGACTTGTTTAGCTGTTTCGTGAACTTGCACACCCATTTGTTATCAACATTACCTTATAAATGAGATACAGTTAAGAGTTTACTTTCAGTATCTTTCCCATTGGTAATAGTCTCTATTGTGCTAACAGATAGGTTTATTAAAATATAATAATAAAGTAATATAGTTATTAACCAGTAAAATTTAGCCAAGAAACGCATAAACAAAATTAGTTGCAGATAAAAAACAAAAATGTCTCGTAAATCGTCGGTTTTTCTAGCTTTCAGTGACTTACGAAAATACATATACATACTGATTAGAATTATTTGCCAGCACTGCAAATGCGGTGTAAAAAGTGCTAATACGTCATATATCTGGCAATAATGAATTAATTCTGCTGCCCAATGTCCAGGCAAAGCAGTAAACACGTTAAGAGGTTGGAAATGAATATAGTTTTAACGCGGAGTAAGAGAAAGATTCCTTTACTCGCTGGAATCATACTGCTGTGCTCCAATGCTCAGGCCTATGAGTTCGAAATGGTGGAGCAGATAAACTCGCATCAGTCGGGCGTCATTATTGGTGGAACAGTTGTTCCCTACAAAGAAGTGACTCTGGCAGCTCAAGTTCCCGGCCGGGTTGAATTTATTGCCGGTGTTGTCGGTGATAAGACCAAAACCAAACAAGTTCTGGTTAAAATTAACGATGATGATTTATTAGCCAAACGAAGAGCGGCGATTGCCCAAATCAATCAGGCCCAATCCTCATTGCAAAACGCGCAAATTCAGTATAACCGAGAGCTTTGGTCACCGCGAACTGAGCGCATGAGTTCCGCACCGGGTGGCATGGGAATGCCTTTTATGTTTGATAAGCTCTTTACTGACAGCTTTGCGGATATGGCCGGTAATAATGATCAATACCTGGATCGTCAAGCCGATCTGGTTACTCAGGGTTCTCAGTTTACTTCGGCACGTTCCGGGCTGGCACAAGCTTATAGCGCGCTTGAAGGCATCGATGCCCGTTTAAGAGACACAACGTCTATTTCCCCCATCAATGGGGTAATTTTGAAAAAACTTGTTGAGGTTGGCGATACAGTTCAACCTGGTCAGCCCTTGCTCTCAGTTGGACGAACCGATTACCTGCGTATCCAGGCAGAAATTCCAGCCCGCCTAATCCCTATGCTTAAGCGTGGTGAATTTGTACCGGCAAAACTTGATGTGGCGGATACATTAGTCCAGGCGCGGGTTTCACAAATTTTTCCTGTCGCTGATCCAGGGCGGCACACCGTAACGGTTAAATTTGATTTACCCAAAGGTGTTCCCGGCGGTCCTGGTATGTATGTGGAAGTCACTATCCCTGATCACCCTCAGAGCGGCAGCGGGGATCCTATCCTGATCATTTCAAAAAAAGCACTGGTCAAAAGAGGCAGCCTGCCTTATGTATTTGTTAAGGATACTGATGGTTCAGTAAATTTACGTCTGGTAAGGAAGGGAAGGGACGTAGCAAATCGAAAAGTAATCATACTCTCCGGTTTGCGTGAAGGAGAAGAGGTTTTGCTCGATCCACCCAGTGGCATATCCTCAGGCTGGGGTCCTTCCAATAGCAGTAAGGACGTAGCAAATAAATAAAATTCGTGATAATCACGGCTTGTAGTTTTGCTCGTTAAAATAATCATTTACCGGAAAGCATAATTTTTTCATTCTTTGTCATTAGCGTTGTAACTATAAAATGTCAGAATCAGATAAGAATACAAATGGAGAGCAGGTTATGGAGGAAAAAGAGCTTGGTATGGCAGGCGCCATGGCGAAAAGCTTTATCCACTCACCGCTTTCTCCGCTACTGTTAATCGCCATGCTGGGCCTGGGATTGCTGGGTTTGATACTTACTCCCCGGCAGGAAGATCCACAGATTTCAGTACCGATGGTTGACATTCTGGTCCAGTATCCGGGCGCTTCTGCTGAACAGGTCGAAACACTTGTTTCCAATCCACTCGAAGTTTTAATGAGTGAGATTACGGGTGTTAAACATGTTTATTCTGCATCAATGCGAGGGGCTGCGGTTGTCACTGTCCAGTTTATAGTCGGTGAGAATATGGAGGAATCGCTGGTAAAGTTGAACGATAAGATTTTCGCCAATTATGACAGAATTCCACCGGGTGTCTCCAAACCACTGATTAAAGCGAAAGCGGTTGATGATGTGCCTGTTGTTACTTTTACTTTATGGTCTGAAGATGTCGATGATGCATCACTGCGATTGTTGGGATTAGATCTGCTTCAACGTATAAAAGAAGTACCCGATACCAGCAAAAGTTTTCTGGTCGGGGGGCGCGCAGAACAGATTCAGATCGAAGCACAACCAGAAAAGCTGGCGGGTTATGGCATATCGCTGGATCAACTGGCACAAACGGTACAGACCGCTAACAGTGAGCGTGGTGTAGGGCGCATAGAATCCAATAATAAGAGTTTTAAAGTTTTTACCGGTGCGTTTTTACGTAGCGCAGAAGATATAGGTGGGCTGTTGGTTGGCACTTTTAATGGTGCGCCAGTATATGTACGTGATGTTGCGAATGTGACGCACGCGCCGGAAGATGCAAAAAATCTGGTGGAGTATTACGCGGGTCCTTCTTATTCGAATGAGAACGGACCGGGTCCTAAAGCCGGAGCACAGTCGGTGACTTTGGCGATAGCAAAAAAATATGGTTCAAATGGAGTCGGTGTTGCAAACAAGATTCTGGAAAAAGTCGAGAGCCTCAAAGGTGTACTGATTCCAGAGAACGTTCATGTTGAAATAACTCGAAACTATGGTCAGACAGCGAATGAAAAAGTCAACGGATTGATTCTAAAGCTGTTTGTTGCTACAGGTGTTGTAACGGTATTGGTTTGGTGGACCTTGGGTATAAGAGCCGCCACAGTTGTTTTGATTGTGATACCCGTGGTTATACTTTTTACCGTGTTTGGGGCCTTTGTCATGGGCTTTACCATCGACAGGGTTAGTTTGTTTGCATTGATATTTTCGATAGGAATTTTGGTGGATGATGCCATCGTTGTGGTTGAGAATATCTATCGCCGCTGGCTGATAAAAGGCGAAATGGATACGGCAACCTCGATTGATGCCGTAAGAGAAGTAGGCAATCCCACTATTCTTGCAACCTTTACGGTAATAGCGGCCCTGTTACCGATGGGATTTGTCAGTGGTATGATGGGACCCTATATGGCACCTATTCCTGCACTTGGTTCTGTCGCTATGCTTTTCTCTCTCTTTGCAGCGTTTATCTTTACGCCTTGGCTGGTAATGCGATTACGACCGACCATGGCCTACTTGAAAAAGGCTGAAGAAAAAGAGCATCGGTTTGATGCGAATATGAATCGTCTCTATCAAAATATATTGATGCCATTGATCAATAGCAAAGTCAAGGGTTGGATATTTTTGATTTCAGTGATCGTTGTATTTTTTCTGTGTTGCGTTATGTTCTACACCACAGCGATTACAGCCAAAATGCTGCCATTGGATAATAAGCCCGAGTTTAACGTACAGATTAATATGCCTGAGGGTACTGCCTTACCTACCACGGCGAATGTCGTAAAACGTATGACCCGTGAATTACAAAAAATCGAACAAGTCACTGCTTTGCAGACTTACACAGGTACGGCGTCTCCTTTTAATTTTAATGGACTCGTTCGACATTCCTATTTCCGTACCAATCCCTGGCAGGCCGATATTCAGGTCGAGCTGACCCATAAAACCAAACGAAAGACGACAAGCCATGAGCTGGCCGTACAGGCCCGTGAGTTATTACAACCTATAGCCGCCGCTGAGGGCGCCAATATTGAGGTTGTTGAGATGCCACCTGGTCCTCCGGTATTGCAATCTGTTGTGGCGGAAGTTTATGGCCCCGATGCAATCACGCGTAGAACAGTTGCCGAAGATCTTACCGAGATATTTAAAAGCACCGAGGGTTTGACCGATGTTGACAACCTGATTCAGCAACCTTACGAGATTTGGCGCTTTGTGGTCGATACTGAAAAAGCGGTTAGGCAGGGTGTCTCGGTTGATTCCATCAATCGTAACCTTGAGATGGCATTGGGTGAGTTTGTTATTGGTGACATTAAAGAAGGCAACGTATCTGAACCCACATTTATCGTTATACAAATTCCATTAGAAAATCGTAGCAATTTTTCCCAGATTGGTAATCTTCCGATTATGACCAGCAAAGGCTACAGCGTGCCTTTATCTGAATTGGGCGTGTTTGAAAGAGATATTATGGACTATGTGGTTTATCATAAAGATCTCAGGCCGGTTGAGTTTGTCACTGCCGAAGTACAAGGCAGGCTCGCATCGCCAATTTACGGTATGCTCGATGTTGAAGCCAAACTGAAAAATTATGTAACCCCTGATGGTGTCAAACTACAAAGTGAATACTTTGGACCACCAGAGTCCAGTGTGAAGTCAGGCTTTGAATGGACCGGCGAGTGGACGGTTACGTTTGAAACCTTTCGCGATATGGGCATAGCCTTTGGCGCTGCCATTATACTTATCTATATGCTGGTCGTATGGGAATTTGGCAACTTTATGATTCCGGCCATTGTCATATCGCCTATCCCACTGACCTTAATCGGCATTATCCCTGGTCACTGGTTATTTGGTGCTGAATTTACAGCAACATCCATGATCGGATTTATCGCACTGGCCGGTATTATTGTTCGAAACTCTATATTGCTGGTCGATTTTGCGCGGCATGAAATTGCTGCGGGAGCTGACCCCATCGATGCATTAGTTGGGTCTTGCCGGGCGCGAACCCGACCCATCCTGATTACAGCAGGTGCATTAATGGGTGGGGCGATGGTTATTCTGTCTGATCCAATATTCAAGGGTATGGCAATCAGCCTCTTTTTTGGTGTACTGGTTGCGACTTTGCTTACGCTCCTGATTATTCCCCTGGGCTGTGTGAGCGCACGTAGAGCATTGGCCGGCCCTGATGGTGAGAATTGTGATGAGTTTGATGTTGATGGATCTACTTTTGACAGCTCAACTTTAGCTACCGAGCCATCAAGCTCCCTTTTCGGATCACTGCTAGGTGTAGTAGGAACTTTGTCTTCAATGATCTTTCAGGTAATTGGACGGAGCTTGCAAATGCTTGTTGGCCTTTTTGCATTCCTTGGTGGTTTGCTAAAACCCAAAAAGGCAAGCACAGATGCTGGAATTGAGGTGACACTTGATGCAGACGATGCCGACTTCCAATCGTTGGCAGCGACTGCAAAAACAAAAGACATTAGCAGTGCCAGTAAAGAGGCAGCAGAGATGGCAGTGCAGGAAAGTCATCCTGAAAGTGGTACGCTTCTTGAGGTTGCTGACGTATCCTCAGCGCCAATTGTGGATGCATCAGCCGCGAAAGAACTTGATGATGAGGGCAAATCAGATCCAGACAAAGTCATTAAAAAAAGTGCTGTAAAAAAGAAGGCCGCGAACAAGACCAAGAAAAGAAAAGAGACGAAAGAGGCTAAAGAGGCTAAAGCTTTGCAAAAAGATAGCTCTCAGTCGTTAAAAGTAAAGAGAAAAACCAGCAAATTAGCGAGAAACAAAGTAAGTTCCCGACGTGGGATAAAACTCAAACCGGAACAGAACGAATCTGATGAAAAATAATGTTGAGTTCGTTTCGTTGTGGAGAAGTAAAGACATGGCTTTAAATAAATTGTTTAGTATAAGAATTAATTCTATCTATAAATCATTTGTGGTGATTGTGCCGTTAGTATTATTTTCCAGTGATTTCACCTATGCCGATGCGTCCAAGCAACCTATCGACCTCGGTTTATATCCGCCTCTATCCAGTGGTGAAGCCAGTCCATGGCAAGATGATACTGGGGATCAGAGCGCTGAATCTGTACCCGGTAACGAAAATCCTTGGAACCCTGGCAGTAAGGCAGTTGAAGCGCAGCCCTACAATAACTATCAACAAGCGCTACAGAATAACCCCGGACAATACCAAAATCCCGGACAATACCAAAATCCCGGACAATACCAAAATCCCGGACAATACCAAAATCCCGGACAATACCAACAACGACCACAGCAGGGTTATTATCCCTATGCTGGTGCTGCACCTGTCTATCCACAATACCCACAATACCCACAATACCCTGCAGCTCAGTATATGCCGCCGCTCCCTTATGGCTATGCGGCACCACCTTATGGCGGAATGCCCGGGTATTATCCGCCCAACGGGAATAATAATTTTAACCCGTTTAATAATTTTTCAATGCCGTGGCTCTTTTAGTTCGAAAAAGCCTATGTACACAGCATAGCCAGAAAATGCCCGCAGGCCTATGTTATCGGTTATAGCCAATTTGAAAGGTGGTGTGGGTAAAAGCACAGTATCTTTTAACCTTGCTGTATGGTTGCTTGAAACAGGACAAAAAACAGTACTGTTTGACCTCGATCCACAACAAACGCTTAGCGATGCGATTGATGTCAGAATGGATGAGGGCTACCAACCCTTATTAACTGCTTATAAAGACCTGTCTGACTTGGATCGTGTCATTGAATACAAGTCTGATTTACAGATTCTCGTTGATACCAGTGGCTCTGATATGGATGCCATGTTAGATACAATCTCCATGGCGGACCGTGTACTTATCCCTGTATTACCCTCACAAGCGGACATTTGGTCTACGCAGCGATTTATCAAGATTATCCGACAAAGAGCAAACGCCCAAACCACAGAAATTCTGGTATTCATCAATCGTGCTGATACACATCACGCTGTCCGTGAAACAGATGAAGCGGTTGTTGCGCTGAGCATGTTGCCGGGGATTAGATTGCTGGATGAAAAATTGTATCAACGTACGGCTTATCGGCGATCTTTTAGTGAAGGTCTTGCGGTGTTTGAAATGGGTCCATTAAGTAAAGCCGGTCAGGAGGTTATGCACCTCGCTGAAGCGCTATACCGGTAAATGTTTTTAACTGTTTTATCATCAGCTTTGTAGGTTGCATCTTTTAATAATGTTAACATCAAGGGCTGCCCGTTATAAGTTGCAAAGTGTTAGACTGCTGCTGATATTCTACCCTCATCAGTTGAAAGCGGCAAAAACTTGTTACAAACTGATCTGCAATCAGCGTTTTGGAACACAGTTCTTTCTACTTCCCGAGTAACCACATCTATTGGAGAAATCAATGCCAGGCCCAGATAAATCACTGATCGTGCGATTAGGTAGCCTTGAGCAACACTTGCAAAATGAAAATCCGGTTTTACTTAAAGCGGTCAAAAATTTTAAACTGCTTGATCAAGTTGGTTATAACACGGGTTTATTGGAGACTGATGAGTCTTACTCCATGCAAATCTCCTGGTGGCCGCTTATATCCATTTTAGGCACTTTTTCAGCGGGTAAATCTTCGTTTATTAATTCATATCTGGGTGTGAAGCTGCAAAAAACAGGCAATCAAGCTGTTGACGACAAATTTACTGTAATTTGTTATGGAGAGGAAAGTGCCGGTAAGGTTTTGCCGGGTTTGGCATTAGATGCAGACTTGCGGTTTCCATTTTATAAAATCAGTGATGAGCTGGAAAAAGTCGAGGAAGGCGAGGGCAATCGCATTGATGCCTATCTGCAGTTGAAGATCAGTGATTCTGATGCGGTAAACGGTAAAATTGTGATTGACTCTCCGGGCTTTGACGCCGATCAGCAAAGAACAGCCACTTTGCGAATTACCGATCGTATCATCGATTTGTCAGATCTGGTTCTGGTCTTTTTTGATGCCAGACATCCAGAACCAGGTGCAATGCAGGATACACTCGAGCATCTGGTTGAGGATACAATTGATCGTTCCGACTCTAATAAATTTCTGTATATTCTTAATCAGATTGATACCGCCGCCGCTGAAGACAATCCGGAAGAGGTGGTCAGTGCCTGGCAACGAGCGCTTTCACAGGCCGGGCTGACAGCCGGACGTTTTTTTACCATCTACAATGACGATGCAGCGCTGCCATTTCCGACTAAAGAGCTTGAAGATCGATTCAGGAAAAAGCGTGATGTAGATATGACTGATATCATGCAACGGATAGATCAAGTTGAAGTGGAGCGGGCGTATAGGGTCATAGGTGCGCTTGAGAAAGAAGCGAGGGACATAAAACAGGTTCATGTTCCGGCAGTATCATCACTTCTGCAAAAATGGTCAAAACGTGTGCTTATCGCTGACAGTGTTGCATTTTCAATACTGTTGTTATTAGTGCTTTTTATCGCCATCAGCATGGGTTGGTTGGTAGATCTGGCGACCTTGACCCTGGCTTTATTTTCCAGCCCCATTTCGGTATTGATTTCCATAGCGGTACTTCTCGGCGTTTTCTTCGCGGTTCATTTCTTCTTCAGAAATAAGGTCGCTCACTATATGCTAAAAGCCATGAAAGGAACGGAGCAAGAGAAATATGTAAACGCTTTCAAACAAAGCACACGCTTTTACCGCAGTATTTTCCTGAAAAAACCGTTGGGCTGGACGGCTGACAGTAAAAATAAAATCACTACAGTTATAGAGGCTTCAGCTGCGTTTGTACAAAAGCTGAATGATCAGTTTACAAACCCATCAGGTAAGAGCAAGAAGTAAGCAGGTAGTAAAGTGCCAGGCAGGGCGCAGCTATTGCGCCCTTGCAGGCTATTGGGTCATGCTTTGATTTAAGGACTTCTTTAACAGGCGGTTTAATTCGTTACGTTCATTTTTGCTAAGGTGCTGCAACTGCCGGGATTGTAATTCTCTTAATGGCTGTTCTGCTGATTTTACCAACTGCAGGCCAGTTCCAGTTAATCGGACGCGTACAATGCGTCGGTTTATCGAATCACGTTCACGTTTAATCCAGTCTTTTTCTTCAAGGCGATCGAGTAGCCGGGTAACATCGGGTACACGTGTATAAATATAGCGCCCGATTTCTCCACTGGGCAATCCTGTAGAGTCGCAGCCTTTTGTATACAGAATATTGAGAGCCGTGTATTGCAATAATGTCATGCCCCAAACGGATAGTAATTTATTCGCCGCCGTTACAAAACTCTCCGCCAGAACTATGCAGTTTATGAATAGCTCAGACGCGGGTTTGTCTTTGCCTGCGAGGGCTTGATTATGGCTATTATTTGACATTACTTGTTATAACAACTATCGTGATCACGATCTATTGTAAATGATTTGTTAGAGAATCGATCATATTTGTTGAAAACAGTGTCTGATGATGGGAGTTTTTAAATGATAAATCAATCGCGCCGTACTATTCTAAAGACGATCACCTACGCAGCGGGTGTTCTTGCCAGTGCATCGTCTGCCGGCATTTGGGCAATGAACAGTAGGCAAAACATCTGTTCTGATTCAGGCTCAATGTTACCGACCTGTGATATCACCATTTACCAAAATCAAAGCGGCAGCAGTGAAATTGTATCACTGTTTAATTTGACGGGCAAAACAGTGACTCTGGATAAATTCACCCCGGTTGCGCTTGAGCATATTAATGGTTCTTTGATAGTAAAACTGAATCAAGTGCCGGAGGGTGTGGTCAGCTTGAAACCGGGCCAGCGTTTTTCATTTGAGATTGAAGCGATTAGTCATAAGCCATCAGATGAATATTCTCCCGTACCTAATGTATTGGCTGGGCGTGTAAAAATAAGCAGTGATCATCCTACATTTAATGGCGTAATTCCGGTAACAGTATTCGACTCACAGACAAGATGATTTCAATTCTATAAATAAAGCGGTAGCTCCAAAATCCTTTTCACGTTTTGCAGGACTTGCCGCGGATGAATATTCATAGAATTCATCCACCCCGAGTGTAGTAGTATCTGCAAAGAATTGTCGATACGGGGAGCAGGGAATCGTGTTTTTAGGCGTAGATATAGGTACATCTTCTGTTAAATCGATTTTAATGGGCGAAGACCAGCGGGTTCTTGGCAGTAGTTCAAGCCCACTGGAGGTTGACCGCCAACAACCGGGGTGGTCTGAGCAAAATGCTCAATCCTGGTGGTTAGCCGTTTGTAATACCATTGATTTACTTACCAGGAATCACCCGGAGAATATGCGGCAGGTGCGAGGCATTGGTCTAAGTGGACAAATGCATGGTGCAACGTTACTGGATAAGCAGGACAAATTGCTACGCCCGGTAATTCTATGGAATGATACCCGTTCTGCTATTGAGTGCGAGCAGATTGAGCGCGAATTTCCTGATAGTCGTGCTGTGTCAGGCAATATTGCCATGGCAGGCTTCACAGCGCCAAAATTAGCCTGGATTCGTAAACATGAAGCAAAAGTGTTTGATCGAATAGCCAAAGTGCTTTTGCCAAAAGACTATATTCGATTGCGTTTATCGGGTGAATACGTGTCCGAAATGTCAGATGCATCGGGTACTTTATGGCTAGATGTAAAAAAACGACGATGGTCTGATCAATTACTGGCTGCAACGGGATTGACGCAGGCGCATATGCCAAACCTGATTGAGGGTTGTGAAATATCCGGTTACCTGAAAGAGAATTTGCGTAAGCGATGGGGCATCAGGCAAAAAGTTGTTATTGCAGGTGGTGCAGGCGATAACGCTGCATCAGCGTGTGCAATGGGCACCATCAGTACGGGGCGTGCTTTTGTATCATTAGGTACATCAGGTGTGCTGTTTGCCGCTAATGATCGGTTTTCACCTAACACTGATAGTGCTGTGCATGCTTTTTGTCACGCCTTGCCTGCAATGTGGCACCAGATGGGCGTTATTCTCAGTGCCAGTGACAGTCTGCAGTGGTTAGCCAGGATTGTGAGTAAAACACCGGCACAGTTGACCGCAAATTTAGGCAATAAACTGATAAGCCCCTCAGCCATAACATTTCTTCCTTATCTGGGCGGTGAACGCACCCCACACAATGATCCCGATATCCAGGGCGCGATGATTGGATTGCGCCATGCGCAAGATCTAAATGACCTCACTCAGGCAGTACTTGAGGGTGTGGCCTACGCCTTTCGAGACAACCATGAAGCGCTGAAACAAGCAGGCACTGATTTCGAAACGGCGTTTGTTGTGGGCGGTGGTGGACAATCAGAGCTGTGGGTGAAGATTATTGCCTCTGTACTTAATCGCTCCTTGCAGCTGCCGCAGAGTGGTGAAACGGGTGCCGCTTTTGGTGCCGCACGCCTGGCACTTTGCGCAACCGATGGCGCTGATCCACTGCAGGTATGTAGTGAACCGCAAATAAAAAAAACGATTGAACCAGAACTCAGTCTTGTCGAACACTACCAGCGTGGCTACGAACGTTATCGTACCTTGTATCCAGCAATCAGAAGTGTATAAGAGATCAGTTAAATTTGCTGAGCAGTTGTTTTCATCTTTGATTTTATCAATAAGGCGAAATCTAACATCCATCGTCAAACAACTGTGGCATAATTCAATAGATCTTCCCAGAGAATAGCCGGGTATGAGTGAATTTTTTAGCGGTATTGAGCCTGTCAAATTCAAAGGTACAGAAAGCCTCGATCCATTGGCCTATAGATATTACGATGCCGAGCGCGTAATTATGGGCAAAACCATGCAAGAGCACCTGCGTTTTGCCATCTGTTACTGGCACAGCTTTTGTTGGGATGGGCCTGATCCATTTGGCGGTGCCACAATGGATCGTCCGTGGATGGGGCTGGCTGACCCAATGGCAGGCGCCCGTCTCAAGGCAGATGCTGCCTTTAAAATGTATGAACTGTTGGCGGCTCCGTTTTTTACCTTTCATGATCGAGATATTGCGCCCGAGGGTGATACGCTGGCACAATCGAACCGTAATGTACAGGAAATGACCGATTACTTTGCCGACAAAATGCAGTCGGGTAAGGTGCGTTTGTTGTGGGGTACGGCCAATTTGTTTACCCATCGACGCTATATGAGCGGTGCAGCCAGTAACCCTGATCCGCATGTCTTCGCTTATGCCGCAGCACAAGTTAAAAATGCCCTGGAGGTAACCCATAAACTCAATGGCGAGAATTATGTCTTGTGGGGCGGACGGGAAGGCTATGAAACGCTTTTAAATACTGATATGAAGCGCGAACTTGATCAGCTTGGCCGGTTTATGAATCTGGTGGTAGAGCATAAGCACAAGCTGGGTTTTAAAGGCACAATCCTGATTGAGCCTAAGCCACAAGAACCGACTAAGCACCAATACGACTACGATGTAGCAACCGTCTTCGGGTTTTTGAAAAACTATGGACTGGAAGACGAAATAAAAGTTAACATCGAAGTGGGTCATGCGGTTTTGGCCGGACATGCATTTGAGCATGAAATTCAAACCGCAAATGCGCTGGGGATTTTCGGCTCGATCGATGCCAATCGTAATGACTACCAGTCGGGCTGGGATACAGATCAATTTCCAAACAACAGCGCCGAGATGACACTTGCACTTTACTATGTATTGCGCAGCGGCGGTTTCACAACGGGCGGTTTGAACTTTGATTCCAAATTACGCCGCCAGTCAATAGATCCGGTCGATTTGCTGCATGGGCATATTGGCGGCATGGATGTCTGCGCCCGGGCTTTGACAGGCGCGACAAAAATGCTCGAAGACGGCACGCTTGAACAACTACTCGATGAGCGCTACGCTGCCTGGGATAATGCTGATGCACAAAAGATGCTTGATGGGCGTTATACCCTGGAGGATATAGCAAATTGGGTTGAATCAGATAATTTGAATCCAAAGCCACTATCTGGCAAACAGGAATACCTGGAAAATCTTGTCAATCAATACGTGTAAGGCAAACATGAATAATCATGAGTTCATTGCACCTCGTTTCCATATTGAAGATACGGATTCAGGTTGAGGTTCAGACAGTGCTTACAGATCATTTGTAAATTTTAATTATAAAAATGGGGAAAAAAATGAAAAAATCAGCAACGAGTTTAATCGCATTTACCACCCTGCTGTTGTTTGTATTGCCGGCACAGGCAGCCGATCTGGTTGTGGGTGTATCCTGGTCCAATTTTCAGGAAGAACGCTGGAAAACAGATGAAGCCGCGATTAAAAAAGCACTGGATGCCGCCGGTGCAAAATATATCTCAGCAGACGCTCAGTCCTCTGCAGCGAAACAATTGACAGATGTAGAAAGCCTGATCGCTCAAGGTGCCAGTGCTTTGATTATTCTTGCACAAGATTCCGCAGCCATTGGACCCGCAATTGAAATAGCCAGTGCAGAAGGTATTCCAGTGGTTGGCTACGATCGCCTGATCGAAAATTCGGCCGCTTATTATATTACCTTTGATAATGTTGAAGTTGGACGAATGCAGGCTCGTGCAATTTTGGCTGTTCAACCTGAAGGCAATTATGTGTTTATCAAAGGTTCAGCAGCGGATCCCAATGCTGATTTCTTACACGGTGGACAGCTAGAGGTGTTAAAGGAGGCCATGGACGCAGGCAAAATTAAAAACGTCGGCGAAGCTTATACAGACGGCTGGGTGCCTGCCAATGCACAAAAAAATATGGAGCAGATTCTAACCAAAAACGATAATAAGGTGGATGCCGTCGTCGCCTCAAATGATGGAACCGCCGGTGGTGTTGTGGCCGCATTGGCGGCCCAGGGGATGGTTATCCCGGTTTCAGGTCAGGATGGTGATCACGCTGCGCTGAATCGTGTTGCATTGGGTACGCAAACTGTTTCGGTATGGAAAGATGCGCGTGTATTGGGTGCGCAGGCTGCCACTATTGCTGTAGCGCTGGCAAAAGGTTCGGCTATGGATAAAATTGAAGGCTCCGTTTTATTCTCCGGTGGACCTAAGAAAGTTGAAATGAATGCCACCTTTCTAGCGCCTGTCCCTGTTACACGTGACAATCTGAATGCAGTTATTGACGCTGGCTGGGTTAAAAAATCGGTGATTTGTCAGGGCGTGGATAGCAGTGTGGTTGCTGCTTGCAAATAGCTGATAAGATTTATCTTTACTTTGTGCTGGCTGATGTTGGCTGGAGTGCCAAGTTGTGTTCAATCAATTTTGACGTGACCGTGAATGGTGGTTAGGTGAGATCGGCGGTTAAACGCTTTTTACAGGCAACAGAAATAGACCCCCGCATGCTGGGTATGATTTCAGCACTGATTGTAATCTGGCTAGTTTTTGATTACTTCTCAGGCGGGCGGTTTCTAACGCCACGTAATTTGTGGAATCTTGGTGTGCAAAGCTCGTCTGTTGCAGTGATGGCAACAGGGATGGTATTTATTATTGTGACACGTAATATAGATCTCTCAGTGGGATCTATGTTGGGTGTTATCGGCATGTTGATGGGGGTAATACAGGCTGAGATACTGCCGGAGATTCTGGGTTATGGTCATGCTTCAATCTGGATAGTCACGCTTTTGGTTGGTGTGGCTATAGGTGTCTGTATAGGGATTGTACAGGGTAGTATAATTGCCTTTCTTGGTGTTCCGGCATTTATCGTGACCCTCGGCGGATTGTTGATATGGCGTGGTTCTGCGTGGTGGGTTACTTCCGGCAGAACGGTTGCACCCCTGGATGAACGATTTCGGTTAATGGGCGGCGGAATCAATGGTTCCATTGGATTTTGGCCGAGCTGGGTGTTGGCAATTGTCGCCTGCGTCGCGATTTTTTATTCCATTATCAATGGACGAAGACAGCGAAAACGATTTAATTTTCCCCTGCGTCCCGTATGGGCGGAATTTACCCTCGCCAGCATGGGTGCCGCTGTTGTTTTAGGTGTTGTCGGCATTGCTAACAGTTATTACCTTCCCTCTCGAATTGCCGCCAGGATTGCCGAGCAGCAAGGTATTGAAATTCCTGCAGATGGATTGTTTATCGCCTATGGTTTACCGATTCCGTTACTGATTGCTATCACCGCCGTGATCATTATGAATTTTGTTGCAAACCGTACTCGCTTCGGGCGTTATGTTTTTGCTTATGGCGGTAATCCGGAAGCTGCTGAACTTTCCGGCGTTAATACAAAAAAATTGATCATAACCATTTTTGCAATTATAGGGGGGCTTGCCGCTATAGGTGCAGCTATTACCACGGCACGGCTCAACGCTGCAACCAATTCACTGGGTACACTGGATGAATTGTTAGTTATAGCAGCAGCAGTTATTGGTGGCTCCTCATTATCAGGCGGGGTCGGGACCATTACCGGCGCATTGCTGGGTGCGCTTGTTATGCAGTCTTTGCAGTCGGGAATGGTACTTGTGGGAATGGATTCACCCATGCAGAACATTGTGGTTGGCATTGTACTGGTTATTGCTGTCTTTGCTGACACACTCTATCGAAAGCACACGGGTTGATTACGTGAATAGCAGTGATAATACAGCTTTGGTCGAAATGAAGAACATATCAATCGCCTTTGGTGGTGTTCACGCGGTGGATAATGTCAGTCTGAATCTTTTCCGGGGCGAGGTTGTTGGTTTGTTAGGACACAATGGTGCGGGAAAATCAACCTTGATCAAGATTCTGTCAGGCGCTTATCAAGCTGATGCAGGTGAGATTCAGATCAACGGTGAAAAAGTCAGTATAAACAATCCCCGCGATGCGAAGGGCCTGGGTATAGAAACCATTTATCAGGCCCTGGCATTAGCGGATAATATTGACGCGGCGGCAAACCTTTTTTTAGGCAGAGAATTAAAAACGCCTTTGGGGACACTGGATGATGTGGCAATGGAGGCGGCCACACGTGACGTTATGGGGCGTTTAAATCCCAACTTCAGCAAGTTTAAAGAGCCGGTAAAAGCATTGTCAGGAGGGCAACGACAATCGGTGGCGATAGCACGTGTTCTGCACTTTAATGCACAAATACTGATCATGGATGAACCTACCGCCGCGCTGGGCCCGCAAGAAACTGAAATGGTCAGTGATTTGATTCTTGAGCTAAAAAAGCAAGGTATGGGTATATTCCTTATCAGCCACGATATTCATGATGTATTTGATTTGGCAGATCGTGTAGTCGTTATGAAAAATGGCAAATTGGTTGGCACCGCCTACACCCATGAAATTAGCAAAGAAGATGCCCTGGGAATGATCATACTGGGTAAAGTACCTGCCCAGGCCACTGCCGGGTCGGGCGCAATTCCAGGTTAAGGCCATGGCACTAAAAAAAAGGCTTCTGGCCATACTCATCAGCGTTTTCGTATCCTCTGCGTTTGCACAGATTAAAGAAAAATCGGCTTTGTTTATTTCGCGAACCGCCGAGCAATCATTTACACACAAATACACAGGTGGTTGGACACATTTTGTTGGTGGTGGCGTAGCGACTTTTGATTGTAATGGGGATAAATTACCCGATTTATATGTCGCTGGAGGAGAATCGCCTGCCCAATTATTAGTCAACAGATCAACGCGGTCCGGGGCTATTCGCTTCGAACCCAAGCCGCATAAAAACACGAATCTGAAAGCGGTGATTGGGGCTTACCCTATTGACATGGATGGCGACAATCTTCTCGATCTTGTAGTGCTGCGGGTTGGCGAAAATATATTGTTGAAGGGAGAGGGTGATTGCAGGTTTAAAAGAGCCAATGAGTTGTGGGCGTATAATGGCGGTGATCAATGGACAACTGCATTTAGTGCAACCTGGGAAACTGGCAGTACAGGACCAACGTTGGCGTTTGGTCGATATATTGATCGTAAGAATGAAAAGGGGCCTTTTGGCGCTTGTGACAGTAATAGTTTAGTGCGTTTTTCGGAGGGAAAACTTGCTAAACCCGTGATTTTACATCCTGGATATTGTGCGCTATCCATGCTGTTTTCTGATTGGCGGCATAACGGGCAGGCCGATCTGCGCATTAGTAATGACAGGCATTATTACGGGCAGAACGGCGAAGAGCAGCTCTGGCGACTGCAGGAATTTCCGACGCTTTATAAAAAAACAGATGGTTGGCAGTCGTTTAAAATCTGGGGGATGGGCATTGCCAGTCGTGATCTCACCGGAGATGGTCTGCCTGAATATTTGCTGAGCAGTATGAGCGATCAGAAATTTCATATTTTAGATTCGAATACTAATGCAACTCAGCCTCCCAAACCGATCTACAGGGATGAAGCCTATAGCCGTGGCATGACCGCGCATCGTCCCTATTTTGGCAACAACGATAAACCCTCAACGGCTTGGCATGCAGTTTTTGGGGATGTTAATAATGACGGCCTCGATGATCTTTTCATCGCTAAAGGTAATGTGGATCAAATGCCCGATGCAGCGATGGAAGACCCCAATAATTTACTCATCCAAAATACAGGAGGGGTTTTTGTTGAGCAGGGAAAACAGGCGAACATAGCCGATACTGAAAAATCACGGGGTGCAGCGTTGCTTGATCTCAATAGTGACGGCAGACTGGATTTAGTGGTGGTTAACCGGCAAGAAAAACTGCAAATTTATGAGAATATTACGCCTCAGAGTGGCAACTGGATTAGTATTGATATAGCTCAGGAAAATTCCAATACGAATGCGGTGGGTGCCTGGATTGAGCTGCGCGCCGGTGACATAACTCATTTCAGAGAAATAACAATTGGTGGGGGGCATGCAGGCGGTAGCCTGGGTCCAAGTCACTTTGGTGTCGGTGCTGAAAAAAACATAAGGTTTCGAATTACCTGGCCGGATCAAGTCCTGTCAGATTGGTTTGAAAGTGAAAGCAATCAAGCGTTAACCATAAAACGTCAACCGAGCTTGTAGTATTGTGAATTGAGTGGGTTGGGTATTTTCAGGTAATCGATTATGGCAATTCGGGCAGCAGATGCGTTAGTTCGCAGTCTTGTCTCTTTTGGAACAAAGCGAATGTATTGCGTGCCCGGAGAGAGCTATTTAGCCCTGCTGGATGCGTTATATGACAACAGGCAAATCGAAACAATTGTTTGTCGGCATGAATCCAGTGCAGGTTTTATGGCATTGGCTGAGGCAAAGCTTACAGGTAATCCGGCTGTATTCGCAGTGAGCCGCGGGCCAGGTGCTAGCAATGGCTCCATTGCGGTGCATATGGCAGAGCAGGACGCTGTGCCATTAATTTGTTTAATCGGTCAAGTGGCGCGACACGAAAAGGGTCGCGGTGCTTTTCAGGAGGTCGATTATTTCAAATTTTATGGTGATCTTTGTAAGTCGGTGTTTGAGCCGGATGCTGCTGATCAGGTGGCCGAGATAATAGCCAAAGCATTTTCGATCGCCCAATCAGGTACACCCGGTCCGGTTGCAATCGCTTTGCCTGAGGACATGCTGAGTGATTTGACGGATGCGCCGATAGTGCAGCCCATTCTGCCCCCCCTGGCTAAGATCAATGAGCAGGATCAGGCAACCTTGCTCAGATTATTGGCAGCATCAACGCGGCCGCTGATAATTGCCGGTAACCGGATGCGAGGGGCATCCGGTGAGCAAGCACTGCAGGCGTTTGCCGATAAATACCAGATTCCGGTTGTGTGTGCCTGGAAAGCACAAGATGTTTTCGATAATAACAGTGCATTATACGCAGGTCACATTGGTTTTGGTGCGCCAGAACGGCAAAAAACGATGCTCGCAAAAGCGGATCTTATCATTGCACTTGGCACTCGATTGGGTGATGTCACAACCTTCGGATATACATTGCCACAAGCACCCAAACCCATACAGCCTTTGGTTCATATCTATCCGGATATCGCGCCACTGGGACGAGTATTTGAAACACGCCTTGGCATAGTTGCTGATCCTGCCACGTTCCTTGCCACACTACCGGGTGAAAATAATCCACTGCCCAATACCCGTTATGATTGGACTAATGAGATTAAATCCTTTGTCGATAGGTTTATGGAATTTCGCTCATGCCAACCCAGGGATGGCGTTGATTTTGGTCGGATAATTACTAAAATTGCAAGTTTGGCGCCTGATGATGCGCTTATTGTAACTGACTCAGGTAATTTTTCCACCTGGGTACATCGATACTGGCGTCTGGGTGCTGGCAACACGTTGCTGGGTGCGATAGGTGGTGGTATGGGTTTTGGTGTGCCAGGGGCAATCGCCAGCAGTCTTGTAATACCAGGCAGATGCATTATCTGCGTAGTGGGCGATGGTGGAATAATGATGACAGGACAGGAAATTGCAACTGCTGTTCGTTACGGCGCGAATGTGAAAATTGTTCTCTCTGATAATGGTTGTTACGGTACCATACGCACACATCAGGAAAGGCGCTTCCCGGCAAGAATTTCCGGCACAGATCTGACTAATCCTGATTTTACTCTTTGGGCGCAGAGCTTTGGCATTCAAGCGTTCACAATTGAAGCAGATGATGATATTGACCATCAACTGCAACAGGCGATTGACTTTGAAGGTATTTGCCTCATTCATGTACATTCCAGTCTTCAAGCATTATCAGCATTTGCGACATTGAAGGAATCGTAAGAAATTCGTACGTTCCAGAGCTACTTAAGTGCTCGCTAACCAAACCAATTATTACGTAAGCAAGGTTTTCGTTGCAGTCTCTGATCAGCCGTTTATAAAATAAATGGCGCATTAGTACATAAATGGGTCGGAAATACATAAAGTAAGCAAAAGATGATACCTGTATCGTAATGGAAGTGGCGGCAAAGAAGCCAATCCTGATTGGCTGAGTTAGAGCCCGAATTAAATCGCAATGTTGGATTCTGTTGTTGATTACTGAACTTTGACGAAGAGTGTGATATAACATTGTATTGAGGTGGATGATCTTAAATCTAAATCTGTAGCTTTATTGCGGCCCGAAGTGTAAGCTATTGATATATTAATGATTTAAAGAATATATGCTGGACCTGAAAGTGAAACCGAATTTGTGTAATCTGTAATGAAAATATATACATAGATATTTTATATCGGTAGCAGATACATCGGTTTGGATAATAACCAGCCAGGATCGGGCAAAACGATTTTTCTATTCCGTACGGTAAAATAACGCATATCAGAGGTCATGTGACACAACTGCATTTGTTAATTTTACAATCTAATTCTGAGCTTAAGATCGATGCTAATGCATAGAGGGTACATTCTGTATCCTGTGTATCAGTACATTCAATCTAATTATGATTTTTTAAACGATGATATGCGGCTGGTCAATCCCAAACGACCAGATCATCGAAATTCTCTCAGATATCGACTATCTAATAGTTTGTTCCCAGTGTTGAAGCGTATTCTTTATTCAATTCCCGTTTGCACGCCTAGTTCTCGGATTCCCGCGCAAATCTTACCTTTATGGAACTTACATCCGTTGTAAAGATTCAAAATAAAGGCTAACTATCTGAAAATAAATAGGAGTTCGATTTAGAAGCGCTAAAACATGTGTTCTGACTAAAAATTCCAACCATAAAAAAATTATAGGAGAGTATTGGAGATGAAAGATAAAATCAGTAAAAATATAATAGAACCCACTATTGATGAGATCAAGTACTGCGATCTTGATTCAAATGACAAACACAGAGTGGAAAAGGCGATACAAAGCGGCTATTCGCGTCGCGATGTATTGAAGCTGATGATGGCGACAGGTGTAACCCTGGCCGCATCGAGCAATATTTTCACCTCAGGTGGACGGGCAATTGCGGCAACACCGAGAAAAGGCGGAAAAGTAATATTTGCCAGTGATATTCATGGACCCAATGACCAGATGGATCCGACCTTATTTACCTCAGGCATCGATTACACCCGGGGTCGTGCAACCTATAACAGTCTGACCCAGCACGACGAAAATCTGACCCCCCATCCTGAGTTGGCTGAAGAATTCTCAACCAATGCGGATGCGACTGAATGGACATTCAAGCTTCGTAAAGGTGTTGTTTTTCATGACGGTTCACCCTTTACTGCTGATGATGTGATCTGGAGTATGAACCGCCACATGGGCGATGATTCAAAATCGGTGGTTAAGGCTGTTATTTCTTCTGTTAAAGAGTGGAAAAAAATCGATAGTCATACGGTCAAGGCGATATTGAGTTCATCCAACGCAGATCTGCCAACCATCCTCGGTATGTTCCAATTTAAGATTGTCAAGAAAGACACGACGGACTTTAAAAAAGGTATAGGTACAGGGCCTTTTGTGCTGCAATCATTTGAGCCTGGCGTGGGTTCCAATCACAAACGCAATGAGAATTACTGGAGAGACGGTGCCAATCTGGACGAGATAGAGGTTTTTGCTATTACCGATAAGGTTGCCCGGGTCAGTGCGCTGTTATCAGGTGATATTCAGCTCGCTCAAAGTGTTGATCCCAAGGCAATCAGGCAAATCGAGTCTACTGATGGGGTGGAGCTAATCTCAATTCCTGGTGGTGCATATATGGGCATTTGCTGTATGAAGAGTAGTCTGCCGGGAAGCAACGATGATTTCGTTAAGGGCATGCAGTTTATTCAACGCAGGGATAAGATTGTCAAGTCGTTCCTCAAAGGACATGGAACTGTGGGTAATGATCAGCCTATCGCCGCAGCCTATGGTACTGACCATTGCTCGGAGCTGCCACAACGTCCGTTTGACCCCGACCAGGCGAAATTCCATTTCAAAAAAGCAGGCATCAATTCAGCTGAGTTGCACGTTGCTGATGTCACCGCCGGTATCGGTGATGCGGCATTGCTTGCACAACGCGAGCTTTCCAAGATAGGTTTTGATCTAAAGATAAAGAAAGTCCCCAATGATGGTTATTGGGGTGCTGTCTGGATGAAAACGCCACTTAATGTTGTAGTCTGGAATATGCGACCCACTGCAAATGCTATGTTATCAATAGCTTTTGCTCCAGATGCCGCATGGAATGACACCATGTGGAATAATGAAAAACTGGGTAAATTGCTGATAACATCCCGAGGCGAAACCGATCCTGCCAAACGACATGAGATGTATTGCGAAATGCAAAAGCTGGTACACGAAAATTCCGGCATGGTCATCCCGGCGCATCCCAACTATATAGATGGCAAAAGCAGTAAGCTCAAAGGTATGCCAAAAGTACCCTTGGGGCAGATGGGTGCCAGTGAATGGCCTGAGTTTGTCTGGCTTGAGGCATAAAATATAGTAACTTTATAAGGGGCTGTAGCTCTTAGACGGTTTCCTGTCCTGATTTAATGATCAGGACAGGAACTAAACTACTTACTTTGGGCTAAAAAGCAGATATATTTTGTGTATTGATGGATGAGGTGCGGTTTGCTCACTTAACCTGATTTTTCAGATACTACTTGAGTTCGGTGATCGCAATTAAAAGCCCAGTACTCAAAAGCACCTGCTAATTCTTATTGCCTCGTTAGCATGTAGTCTGATGTATTGTTGGCTGGTTTATGCTTCACCACGTCAACGAATTAAATGTCAATCCCAAAAAACGTAATCCAATAGTATATTAATTGATGAGGTGTCCACACTATGATGTTAAAAATGGTATTGAGCCGTCTTGCAATCGGTTTGGCTACTTTGTGGGTGGTGTCAGTGCTGGTTTTCGCGGGAACCAATATACTACCGGGTGATGTTGCACAAATTATCCTCGGACAAAGCGCAACCCCGGAAACCCTGGCAGTGCTGCGTGCGGAGCTGGGCCTTGATCAGCCTGCTTATGTACGCTACATGAATTGGGTTGCGGACATGTTTAGCGGTGATCTCGGTACGTCCAAAGCCGGCGGTGCGGCAATCTCGGATATGATTGGTGGTCGCCTGGCTAATACAATGTATCTGGCTGGTATTGTCGCCTTGATTTCCATTCCCCTCTCAGTCGCTATTGGATTGATGGCGGCCATGTATCCGGGAACGATGCTGGATCGTGCTGTGACATTTGGTACCTTAAGTCTGATATCAGTACCTGAATTTTTTATTGCAACGTTTATGGTCCTGATATTTGCCGTTAACTTGAACTGGTTGCCAGCGATTGCCCACTTCTCAAAGGACGCCAGTTTCCTGGTGCAGATGAGGGGTCTGGCAATGCCAATAATCGTACTAACTATTGTGGTATCTGCGCAAATGATTCGTATGACGCGTGCGGGTATTTTGAATGTAATGAACTCACCCTATATCGAAATGTCGATACTAAAGGGTGTGCCGCGCAAACGCATTATTCTGCGCCATGCCTTGTTTAATGCGATTGGTCCAATCGTTAATGTCATTGCTTTAAATCTGGCCTATCTTGTCAGCGGGGTGGTTATTGTGGAAACCATATTTGCCTATCCCGGACTCGCTAAGCTGATGATTGATGGCGTGCAAACCCGGGATTTACCGCTGGTTCAGGCATGCGCGATGATTTTTTGTGGCACTTATGTATTATTGATCATTATTGCTGATGTTATTTCGATCATATCGAATCCACGTTTGCGCCAACCAAAGTAGGTATTGAGAGATGACTGAAAATACAAGCATTACTGAGGCGGATTTAAATTCCACAAAACAGGACTCAGGCGCAGGGCAAAAAAGTAAATATGATGAACTGACAGATGTTCCACCAAAAAAACGTATAAGGCTCACATGGGTTGGAAAACTATCTGTCGCAGTGGTTGTGTTATGGGTGATTATTGCATTCGTTGGTCCCTATATAGCGCCGTATCATGAAGCCGATATGGCTGCAGATGACAGTTTTACACCAGGCGACGAGCAATTCCTGTTCGGTACTGATTATTTGGGTCGCGATACACTTTCACGCGTTTTATGGGGCGCACGGGCAACAATAGGTATCTCTGTGGTGGCAACAGTATTGGCCTATTTAATGGGTATTACCCTTGGCATTGCCGCTGCAGTAAAAGGAGGCTGGGTGGATATGCTACTCAGTCGCGTAAACGATGCCATCCTGTCATTACCTTCAATAATGTTGGGTTTAATTGTTATTGCTGCATTGGGCTCATCGATTCCCATCCTGATTGGCACGGCAGGTATTATTTACGCAACCAGTGTATTTCGAATCGCCCGTGCCCTGGGTCAGGACATTATGGTACAGGATTTTGTCGAGGTGGCACGAACAAGAGGTGAGGGGGTGTGGTGGATTATAACCCGTGAGGTTATGCCTAGCGCAGCGATGCCTTTAGCCACTGATTTCGGATTGAGATTGGTCTTTGTTGTATTGTTTATCTCAAGCCTGAGTTTTCTTGGCTTGGGTGTACAGCCCCCTACAGCAGACTGGGGAAGCATGGTGCGTGAAAACCTGCAGGGCCTCAGTTACGGCTCCTACGCGGCTATCTGGCCAGCGTTGGCAATTGCTTCATTCACTATAGCGATCAATCTGATTGTTGATGATATATCGGCTAAATCAGGCGGTAGTCTGGCAAAGAAGATGGTGTAAAGACAATGACTAAATTGCTTGAAGTTAAAGATCTCAAAATAGAGGCGCGCAAAGAGGATGGTACGCCTATACCTATTGTTAAAGGTGTCAGTTTCAATGTCAACAGAGGTGAAGTGGTTGCATTGATCGGTGAGTCAGGATCAGGCAAAACAACGATCTCGCTTTCTGCATTGGCCTATAGCAAGCCAGGTTTGGAATTTAGTGGTGGACAGGTGATCCTTAACGGTGAAGATCTGCTGACGATGCAGCCATTGCAGCAACGTAATGTACGTGGTCATAAAGTCGCCTATCTGGCACAAAGCGCAGCGGCTACCTTTAATCCGGCACTGACGATCAATGAGCAAGTCACGGAATCAGCAGTTTTGCACGGTGTGTTATCTCAAGCCGAGGCAAATAAGCGGGCTGTGCAGCTCTATCATGCACTGGAGCTACCAGATCCGAATCGTATTGGTTTTCGCTATCCACATCAGGTCTCTGGCGGGCAGTTACAACGGTTGATGGCCGCTATGGCACTTTGTGGAAAACCGGATTTGCTGGTACTCGATGAACCGACCACGGCACTTGATGTTACCACTCAGATTGAAGTGCTTAAGGCATTTAAAAAAGTCATCAAAGAAGAGAATGCTGCAGCAATATACGTTACTCACGATTTGGCGGTCGTCGCCCAAATCGCTGACCATATTATAGTGTTGTACAGCGGTGAAGTGATGGAAGAGGGTACAGTAGATGAGATTATTAATCATCCTACCCATGAGTACACCAAGCGTTTGATGGCTGCGGTAGGTAAAACCGCAAGTGAAACCGCAGCGTCATCAAAACAGGTTAACGCAACAGCAAAAACACAATCCCGCGATATACCAAGCATGGAAGTAATCAATATGACGGCGGGTTATGGCGGCATAGTCAATGGTGAGCCTGCCATAACGATTCTTCGAGACATTAATGTCGTCACAGAGCACGCTGAAGTTATCGGTGTGATTGGCGAATCGGGTTGTGGAAAATCCACTCTGGCAAAGGTGATGGCAGGTATGCTTCCACAAGCACGTGGTGAGGTGAAACTCAATGGTGAATTACTTAAAGGTGATTTGAGAGATCGAAAACTGGATGAGCTGCGACGGGTTCAGTTTGTCTTTCAGATGGCTGATACCGCCTTGAATCCAAAACAACTTATCGGTGAAATACTGGGCCGTCCGCTTGAATTCTATAGCGGTCTCAAGGGCAAAGAAAAACGTAAGAAAGTAATGGAGTTACTGGAGATGGTTGAATTACCGCTTGAATTTGCTGAGCGATTCCCATCTGAGTTGTCCGGCGGACAGAAGCAACGTGTCAATCTTGCCCGTTCACTTGCCGCCTCACCCGATGTCATGTTGTGTGATGAGGTAACCTCCGCATTGGACAGTATAGTGGCTGACAATGTCATTCAATTGCTCCGGCGATTGCGTGATAAAACCGGCGTTTCATTTGTTTTTATCACTCACGATTTGTCTACGATCGCCGCATTTGCGGATAAAATGGTGGTGTTGTACGCCGGACGTGTCGTTGAACAAGGCCCTGTGAATGATGTATTAATGCCGCCATTCCATCCCTATACCCGTTTGTTAACCACATCCGTTCCTGAGTTGCGTATAGGTTGGCTGGAAGACACCATGAAAAAACGTGAAATGGCCGCAGGAATTGCCCGTGGGGTGGAAATTACAGCAATAGGTTGTCCGTTTTATAATCGCTGTCCGATGGCAATTGACGGGACTTGTGATGTGGAAATACCTCCCGTACGCGAACCGACGCCAGGCCATCTGCTTGCCTGTCATCTTTCTATGGATGAACTTAATGCGGCGGAGTCAGAATCCCAGAAAGTTCTTCACGGTTTTGAAGGTGCTGGAAGTAAGGATGATAATGTACGTGCTGGCCATTAGTGTTATAACATCATGCAGATAGGGGGTTTGATGATGCTTGAATTTTACAGCGGCAGGTGTCATTTTATTAAGATTGAGCACACATTGCAGGCATAGAGAATACGATGAAAAAATTTATAGCATTAACTGAGATGGGTGTGAGCAATCCAATGCAAATTGCTCGTTATACCATTTATATGGCACATAATACCGATATTCTGAGGATTGTTTACGGCCGAAAAAAAGGCTCGTTTCTACCTGTCAGCAAGACCTATAAATTTCCGCGTATTAAAAAATCAGTGCTGGTGGATGGTGGTTCGCGGCAAACTGATATTGTGTACGAAAGTATGCCCGTATTTCAAAATGCACTGATTGAGCTCGATGAAATCATTGAGAATCAAAATAATCAGGCGCAGCTGAATCAAATTCTTGCCGATGAAATTGTTCAGCTAGAAGCAGAATTTACCTCCAGAATCGATTACATTAAATCATTGATAGCAGATAATAAATAAAGGCCCTCTGCGAAGGGATCATTCATCACAGTGTAGCGTTTCATACAAAGTACACTAGGGGGGGGCTCAATTAATCCATGTATCCAGCTGGCCCCCATTTCTCGCCCAGCAAGGCATTGTGAGCATGGTGTAGTCTCACCTCTACATAAGCGAACAATAACACCGTGGGCGAGAAATGGGGGCCAGCCCTTCGGGTTGAGGCTGAAAATTCTCCAGGCGGCGTTGCTCATTTGGAGTAAGCAAACCTCTCTCCTCGTGCCTTACCTGGAGAATTTTCAGACTCAACAGGATGTATGGATTAATCGAGAACGCCCCTTACAACTCCTTCAATGAGTAAGTATTTACTTGATGAGTAATAATATACGGAACTAATTGCTCTTTGAACCTTCCAAGATACTTTTAATCGTTACCTCGATGATTCAGGGCGATTAATTCTTAATTTAAGAGCCACAAATCATGGGTAACAGGCTTTACATTATTACACTATTTCTCCTCACTCTATTATTCGGCTCTGCAGTGTCTGCATCGCCTCTTATCAGCGCGCAGGAATTAAAGAATAAACTGGGCGCGGATGATCTGGTTGTGGTGGAAATCCAGCCGCTAAACTATTACCAGAAAGCACATATTCCTGGCTCGGTGCATACCGATTATGCAAATTGGCGACTTACTGACAATACCGGGTTGGGAAAAATGCTGCCAAACACGTCGCAACTGGAAGCCCTTATTGGTGGCCTGGGAATCGATCAGCAGTCAGAGGTTGTTATTGTACCTATAGGGCGTGGCGCCGGTGATATGGCAGCAGCTGCGCGTATATATTGGACCTTATATGTAGCGGGGCTTGAGCGGATTTCAATTTTAGATGGCGGTTTAATTGCCTATTTTAGAGCATTTGGTCGAGATGCCTTAGCGCAAGGTGTTGCTGATGCCATCAGCGCTAAACCCTTTACCGCAGAACTGCGCAAGGACGAAATCATGAGCCTCGATAAAGTCAGCGAATACCTTGATAAAGGTTATAACATTGTTGATGCAAGAAGCCCTGACGAATATACAGGAAAAGTAGCTGGCTCGCCTTCTGAGCGTCCGGGTGCACTGCCAACGGCTATCAACCTGCCTTATGATATGTTGATGAACAAAGCAGACGAGAGTTTGCTAAGCAAAGATCAATTGCGCGCCCGTTTTACGCAGGCGGGTATCCCTCTTGATGGTGAACAGGTCTCATATTGCCATACCGGGCACCGTACCTCATTACTCTGGTTCGTGGCTCATGAAATACTCGGTAACAAAGCTGCCAGGTTATACGATGGTTCTACGCTGGAGTGGTCTTCAACAAAAGATCGTCCATTGCAAACCCATTTGAAATAGGTACAAAGCAGCTATCAAAGCTTACATCTAATCACATTTTTACCTGTAAAATAAGCCAGTTAAAATAACACAAGCGTATTTGTAATACACGCTATCAGGTGGGTAAACACTCGCTCGTCTGCTTCAATTTATCAATTCTCCGTTTAATTCACGCTTAATTCACGCTACGCCAACGGTGAGTATGTCAGAGTTGTCAAAAGCTTGAGTATTTCGATCCACTCATTGAAGAGTATCAATCTATTACAGGAAAGGCTACGCATGTTCAATAAGATAGTGCTTGATTCATATAGCTTAACCGGGAGGTGCCCAGCCATGATAGTCTCTGGTTCCGTTGCGTCGTTAAAGGAATTCAAGTACTTTAATACGGATACTAAGCGTCTCTCAGGTAAGTGTGCGGGGTACTATTGTGTGAATAAAAAATCAGGAAACAATGCGAGTTGCCGTATTTTTCTACTTGGGCCTGTATCGATATCCGATCATTCGGGCATTGACTTTGCGCCACGTAATCAAAAATCCCGGGCCTTAATTGCAATGCTTGCTGTTGCGCCACGCGGCTCACGTTCACGGGTGTGGTTACGCGATAAACTATGGAGTGATCGCGGTGAAGATCAAGGCTCAGCAAGTTTACGTCAGGCGTTGCTGGATATCCGAAAATCTCTTGGCCCCAAATTGCGCGACATTCTGATCGCCGATAAGTACACCGTAACATTGGATTTATCGCGTGTTCGTATCGATATCTTTGAGGATTTGGAAAATGCACGAAACGGGAATACTGATAATCTAATCGATCCAGAGCTGATTCCTGAGTTTTTTCTGGAAGGGATCGATATTCGTGATTCAGAGTTCGAGGATTGGCTTAAAATGGAACGCCAGGTGTGGGTTCGCCGATATACGGATGTTATCCACCCCATCGAGCAGATGGCGACTGATATCGAAAACCCGGCAAAACAGCCTGATCCACTCAGTCGGGCAGCACAAATTGAGGGTGAAAAGTCTGCAATAAAATCCTCGGATAAAACGCTAAGCGCTAAACCTATGTTGGATAGTATACCGAAGCGCTGGTCAGTCATACTGATTCGTCCCACATTAACGGGTAATCAAGCAGCCTGTCATCAAGTGGCAACGCAGGTGTCTGATGCCTTAACCCGCTCAATGATTGAAACTGATGATATTCGGGTGACGAACTTTATTGATGCGAAGGCCCAAGCAGAAATAAATAATCCAGATCAGGATTGTAATAATATTTCTACTAATGCACATCTGGCTCTGCGTGTTCGCGTTTTACAGAGCGCCGAACAGTATAGTGTCGGAATTGAGCTGCTAAGAACAATAGACTGTAGTCTGGTTTGGTCTGCGGAAAGTCAAATTGAAAGCCGACGTGCGCAGAGGGGAGATATATCCCTTATCTACGGTTTGATTTGCCGGGTAGTGGATGAAGTTGTACGATTCTTTATGACTTTTAACGTCAGTGGCCAATCTGTTCTTCAAGAACAGATTGGTTCCGCAGTACACAGAATGTTTAGATTATCACCAGGTGATTTAGACGCGGCAGAAAAAACCTTACGTGGAATTATCCGTGATCGTCCATCAGCTCAAGCCTATGCATGGTTAGCTTTTACGCAGACATTCCGTATTGGTCAGCGCTTCAGTAAGGATGCACCAGCACGGATTGAAGAGGCTTTGTATAACGCAAACAAAGCCCTGGAGATTAATAATTCAAATGCATTGGTATTATCATTGGTTGCCCATATCCACTCCTATTTATTCAGTGAATACGATGTGGCGGCAGCGCTTTTTGAACGTGCAATAAGGATTAATCCGGCACAGCCCATGGGATGGGATCTTTATGCCATGTTACATGCCTATGTTGGGCAATATGATAAAGCGCGGGCTATGGCCGATTGGGTGCAACATCTCGGTGAGTACAGCCCATTCAGTTACTACTTTGATACGACCAAATGTATTGTCTCTTCATTAGAGGGTGACTATCACGCCTCTATTGCTGCAGGCAAACGTGCGCTGTGCCAGCAGCCAAAATTCAACTCGATTTTACGATACTTAATATCCAGTAACGCTCACCTTGGGAATATGGATAGCGCCCGGGAATTATTGCGTCAACTGCAAACTGTTGAGCCTGATTTTACAATTGGGACTTTGCTCGATACGGGTTATCCAACGCTTGATACGGCGGGTGGTCGTAATTTTCTTGCCGGCCTTGCAAAAGCAGGTGTGAATAGAAGTTAACGTCTCGAACAGATGGGTGTGACAGTTGTCTTCTTTATAGGTTAATGCAAATTGAGTGATTAATGCATTAAGAATGCTGCATTGGAAAAATTCTTCAATCCATACATAATATCGCAGAGGATACAAAGATGAATGGTGATGCTTTGAGTACAACAGATTGTATCAGTGTTGCACAATTCCTGAATAAAACGCATTTGATTATCGACAGAACAGGCGTTCGCTCCTGCGGCTCTGACAAATCTATCGCAGCAAGGAATATCTCGATTAATATGCCGCCCACTAATGCAATGGCCGGTGCGGTTGCTTCTGTTAGAGTTGTTTTCAATAAAATGGCTTTTAACAAAGCGGTATTGAACAAGAATAAAAATAAAAACAAAAACAAGAATAAGAACAAATTGACCAGTCCTGCGATTGCAGGGATAGGTGGTGCACTGATGCCGACCGAAGCGCTGCTAAAATTACATCTTTTGAGAGTGGATGGTAAAGTTAAACGCCTGCCATTCCCCTGGGCTAATTTGGATATTGTACAGCCACCTGGACCTGATTATACACGCCTGGAAACAAAAGCATTGCTGGCTATGCAAAATTGTCTCAAAGAACGGGAACGTCGTCTTGCGGATATTGAAGTTGAAGCGACATTGGATGTGGGCAGTTTCACTCGTCCGCTGGGTATAGACGGGCTGGCGGGATTTGAAGCTACTGAAAGTCTCTTTTTGGAGATTCTTACAGTTTGTGAATATGTGGGTCTGCATTACAAATCTGTTTTCGCTCGTTTACGTCCCAACCAGGTGGAACCGCGTCTACGCCCATTATTGGCCAATCCTGCACATGAAGCCTATCCAAGCAATCATTCCTTTCAGTGCTTTTCTTTGGCTTATGCATTTAATACCATTCTACCAGAGCATCCGGCGACGAATGAATTAGGGTTGGTAGCACTGAATGTGGCGCAAAACAGAGAGTGGGCAGGTTTGCATTATTCCAGCGATACTACAGCAGGCAGAGAATTAGCCAGACGTTTTGCACCGTATCTGGCTAATGCCTTTGTACACAAGTATCGGGCCGTACAAAAAGAATGGCTTTAGTATTATTGCTGACCTACTAACCGATCTGTCGATCGAATAAACTGGACTAACCGTATGAATACATCGCAGTCGCATCCTTCAACAAAGTCAAATGATCCTTACTTCTACCTATGGCACCTTGCCGCCCTGGGTGTTATCAATGTGCAGCTTCCTTCCCTTAAAGAGGCTAAAAAAAAGTCTAAAAAAAAATCTTCAGTTCATGATCATTGCCCCGAAATCACCGATACGCTGTGGGATCGACTATGCGCTTTTAAGGGTTCTGGTTCTAAATCGCGAGTTGCCTTGATTGATGTTGGGTCAAGCCAGGAGCATCCTAACTTAAAGGGGCAAGTATCTGCAGAGGATTCAATCGATCTGGCAGCGCACCCTTATGGGGCTAAAATGAATAGCCTCAGGTTATCAGATGCAAACCGTGTTGCAGGTGAAACAGCAACACGGTTTTTCTCTGAATTAGATATTTCGGGACTTAATTTACCGGGCGTTGATGACAAGGACCGGAAGTTTTTTGAGTCCTACGTTGAGAATCTGATTAACGCATCGGGCGTGATCAGATCTTTTGGTGAGATTGAGGAACGCTTTAGTTCCCATGGAACGGCCATTGCTGGATTGATTGTTGGGAAGCCTGAGACGGTACCTGAAGAAGAAAAATTGTGTTTGCTCACTGAATCGAAAAAACGCCATGATCGGCAAATACTGCCGTATTTTGGGGTTGACCCGTTTTCAAGTTTAATTTCAATTCGAACGTCATTCGATAACGATCCCTTTCAGTTTCTTACAGCATTACTCTACGCATGGATGAAGAAAGCTGACGTTATTGTCCTGCCGCGTGGTCTGCCAGATCCAATCGAAAGCCCAGTAGAAGGAAGAAATGATTTATTGGCTTCACCTGAATCCTGGGAAGATCGAGAGAAACTGGATCTTTATGAACGGATCAAAGATCTGAAAAAACGGTCGCCATTGCCTGATCCGAAAGCACCCTTAATGAGTGCTACAGAGATACGCGTATGGCGCATTGTCAAGCAGCTTATATTAGAAATCAGTAAGTCTATTCCCATCGTTTGTGCTGCTGGCAATGAGGGTGAAAGTCAGATGATTTATCCGGCAAATCTGGCTGAGCGGGACAATGGGATCATTGCTGTGGGCGCGGTTACTGCAGAAGGTTATAGATCAGGTTATTCCAACTATGGTGATGGGCTTACGCTTGTTGCACCATCCGATGACATGGAAGTACATAATCGTTATCAGGTTCGTGTGGATATGAATTCACCGGAGGCAAAGGAAGGACTTATTCCCGTTGCAAAAACAGCCATGGAAGTGCCATTGTCTTATTTGGGGTTGTTGAGCACCGACCTTCCCGGTCAGTATGGGTATGATGGTGATGGCGGCGGTGGTTCATGGCCTGGAGAAGACGACTCTGATAAAGAAAGACCGAGTGATAACGGCTATTACACGATGTTTGGTGGTACATCGGGCGCAACCGCACTTGTTGGTGGTGTTATCGCCCTGCTAAGGCGAGCTGAAAGGGTGCGTGATCCCAAGGGTCGGAATTTGCGTGATGGAATCGAAATGAAAGAACTTTTGCAAAAGACTGCCTGCACCAATACATCAGTATTTCCTGGTGGAAGCAAGCTTTCTAGGGATAGGATGAATAGTACTGACGAAGATGCCAATCCTGAAAAATATTTTTTTGGAGCGGGCCTTGTTGATGCAAAAGCTGCACTGGGAATTGTATTGCCTGAGGCAATTAAACCGTAGAAAACGCATGCCTTAATATGCAGTTACAACACTACAATACAATACAGTGTATTAAGTAAAGGTCCTGTGCTAATTGAGGTACCTTTAGTCAGATTCCTGACTATTTGTAACATGAGCTGATGGTTAATGCAGGGATAAAATAATGTCCAAGAATATAATTATTTGCTGTGATGGCACTGGAAATGAAATTAAGGAAAATCAATCGAATGTACTGAAATTTTTTCGCCTTCTCGAAAAATCTGATGAACAAGTGGCATTTTATGATCCAGGTGTCGGAACGATAAGCAATAGTGGTCCATGGTCTCGATTTAATAATAAGGCTAAAGGTGTTTTTGGTCTTGCTACTGGATATGGTATGGATCTGAATATTCTGGAGGCATATCGATTTTTAGTGCGTAATTATCAACCCGGTGACAACATCTATCTTCTGGGGTTCAGTAGGGGTGCATATACGATACGGGTGCTGGCAGGGTTTATTTATATGGTGGGGCTGCTCAGGCAGGAACAGGAGAATCTTTCCAGCTATGCACTCACGGCCTATAAACAAACGGGTGAAAAGGATAACCTTTCAATTGCCGAGCGGGTGCAAAAGGTATTGGATACTCGCAGAATACCAATCAAATTTATGGGCTGCTGGGATACTGTCGGTTCAGTTATTGTCCCGCGTCCTGATAGAGCTTTCATTCCCTCTTTGCAAAAATTACCTTTTACACAAGAGAACCCTTGTGTACAGATTTTTAGACACGCAATCGCTATCGATGAACGGCGAAGAATGTTTCGCATTAATCGCTGGCAGGAGCCACAAAAATTTCAATTTGATCCCAAAGATAAAAATACTCAAGCGATCAGTCAGGACATAAGACAAGTTTGGTTCTCCGGTGTTCACGCTGATATTGGAGGTGGCTATCCTGAGGACGAAAGTGCTGTTGCAAAAATTCCGTTAAAGTGGATGGTTGATGAAGCAGCGCTACATGGTGTGATTTTTGACAGGGACATGATTGATCGATTGGTTCTTGGTAAACCTTCCACTATTGATACACGAAATTATGTAGGCCCGGATCCGGTTTCGGGTTTGCATAATTCAATGAATTTTTTCTGGCAAATATTGGAGTGGATACCGAAGATGATCAAGCACATAGATTGGCCAGGGCGCCCTTCGTTTATAGGTTGGTACTTACCCAAATGTGAGCCTCGGTATATTCCTGATAAATCGAATATCCATGATTCAGTTATTACCAGAGTGAATGCTGATGGTTCGAGCAGTGGCTATAAACCTGTTAATTTACCAATGCATGCAGTTTCCACTATTGAGTAAAATTTATATAAACAGATAAAAAGGCAACTGTTTGCGTAGCATAAATTTCTATAGCATTGTTATTTGAAACGCCATATGGTGTTATATTTTTGCAGATGATTTTCATTTTCAAGTATCATATCTGTATTATAACAGGAATTTGAAAACCAACAAATTTATATTCTTATGTCCTGCAGGGATGCTCTGTTTGTGGAGTTAAATATTTTGAATAGGGTTAGACTACTACGGATACTAGTGGTATTTATAATTGTGTTTTTACTAATCGAATATTTGTCGAATATCTATACTTACGCTGCAAAATATTTAAGTTTTCTTGATTATAATAGAGCTATAGAATCTATTCTTGGAGAGATCCGTAATTCTAAAGTAATTCAAACAGCCATTTCTCTATTTTCCAGTGTGTGTGTAGGGGCGACGGTGGAATACATTCGTGATAAACCGGTTGAAATAACGAGGATGGATGAACAATGGGAGCCAGAATCTTCGGATAAATCGTCAGGTATGCGGGGACATAAGACATCTGAATTCGTCTATCTGAAGCGTGTTCAAAACAAATACGATAGCCTGAAAGATAAACATACTGAATTAAGGAAGATTCACTCAACTAATGCACGTAAGCTATTCAAGGCACAACAGTTTGCCCGCCGCCATTTTCGTTTCTCCCTACTACTTTCTGTCGCCATATTTACAACCTTGGCTTTATTGATTGCGGCCATCTCTCAGTATCTGGTAGATTTTTACTACACAAATCCTCAGCAACTGGATGAACCTTTGCGATTTTTCATAACGTTTACTCACACTGAAGTGCTTTTTGTGAGTGCGCTTATAATGCCATTTGTCCTATATCGGAAGTATTTGCGTGTAGTGCGCTATCCTGACTTTAAAAGCTGTTTTACAGTAGGATTTCTCGGAGTTATTTTGCCTTCCGTAATTATTCTCGTCGCCGAGATACGGGAAAGCGGGTTTACACAAGGTGAAAAAATTACCAATATCGCCTATTTGGAAATTCCAGACTTTCAGTTCTTTTTGCTGACTCAGCTGTTGTTATTTCCAATTTTTGGATTTATAGCTTGCTGTGTAGCAGCTGTCGATTGTAGGGAGCGCAAAAAAATAAATAAGTGAAACACCGTTTGCATCAACTGTTGCTGGTGTTAGTAAAAAATTCAGATAGGTTTTCCCCCTGGAGTTACTGTATGAGCGCAATAGGTAAGATATCGGTTCTAGGCGAGGTTACGCACATATCTGTATGTGAGAAAATCTATGTTTGACTTCAAAAGGTCAAAGGCGTTACTTTCAGCAGTATCCATTGTTTTAGGGGGCATGTACTCAACAGGCAAAGCAAACCAAGTCGCTACTTGTTAAACGAGATATCAACGGATGATTGGCTAAGAAGAGATTTCCATATTCGAGAAGCAATTGTTAATTCTGTATGGTGTTGGTTGTTTGAGTCGTTGGCATTATATTAGACTCAACGCTATGCCCAATTCCAACCAGCCATTGCCAAGCGGCCCGGTCACCATTGATACACCGATTAAATTCATTGCTGAATTACCTGAAGAAGTTGAGGTGTGTATTATTGGCGGTGGAATAATCGGGGTCAGTACAGCCCTGTATCTGGCGGAGCAAGGCAAGCGTGTCCTGCTCTGCGAAAAAGGACGAATTGCCGGTGAGCAGTCCAGTCGTAATTGGGGCTGGGTACGCCAGCAGGGAAGGGATGCCGCAGAGTTGCCTTTGATGATGGAGTCCAATCGGATTTGGCAGGGGCTTGAAAAACGATGTAGTAGCGCTGCGCTACATTTTGAGCAGCAGGGAATTTGGTATCTGGCGAAAAACAAGTCGGACATGGCGCGTTATGAAAAATTCCTGGCTATAGCCCAGGCGCATGGATTGCGTACTCGTTTGTTAACGCGTAATGAAGTCGAAAAACAATTTCCCAATAGCCAAGGCAATTGGTGCGGTGGTATGACAACGGCCAGTGATGGTCGGGTTGAAGCGTGGGAAGCAATACCGGCAATGGCCGTTGCCGCCGAAAAGGCAGGTGCCATCATCATAGAACACTGTGCCGTGAGATCACTGCAAACCGAGTCTGAACAGGTCTCGTCAGTTATCACTGAAGCAGGGTCAGTGCGTGTACAGCAAGTTGTGTTGGCCGGTGGGGTATGGTCATCACTTTTTGTCCGTAATCTGGGCATACGCCTGCCACAACTCGCGGTTAGAGCAAATGTCGCGAAAGTCGACGGTGTGCCAAGTGGATTTAATGGCAATGCGCTGGATAATGAGCTGGCTTTTCGTCGCCGCAATGATGGTGGTTATAACCTGGCGCTATGTGACCATCATAACTACGATGTCGGTCCGGATACCTTTCGTTATCTGTTGGATTTTCGCAAAGCAATAGGACTCGTTTTGCACGATACGCATTTGCATCCGCGTGCACCATCGGGTTTTCCCGATGCCTGGGGAACTCCACGCCGCTGGTCTACCAATGCCTCAACACCATTTGAAAAAATGCGTGTATTGAATCCCATACCTGACCCTGAGCTTGCCGAAATCATGCGCAAGCGATTGATAGCAAGATTTCCGGCACTAAAAAATGTTCAGCTCAAACAGCGTTGGGCGGGAATGATCGACGCGATGCCAGACTTTGTGCCTGTAATTGATCAGGCACCGGGTATACCGGGTTTTTGGATTGCAACCGGGTTTAGTGGTCATGGTTTTGGGATTGGACCTGTGGTTGGACGTATTCTCAGTGATTTATTACAAGGGCGATCTGCAGGACATGATATGACCCGTTTTCGCTTTGATCGGTTCTCTGATGGCTCACCAATTGTTCCTGGCCCTGCATTGTGATCGGTGCATTTCTCCAATCTACGGCATTATTTAGTTCCGGTGCTTCCAAGCGGTTCATATTATCAATTGACAAATAATTAACGATAAATTGATTCTGTGTTCACGCTCATCATTGATGATATCTGCAGGAGGCTATTATGGCGAAGAAAAATACAACACAGTTAACTAAATCGAAAAAAATAAAAAAGAGAAAATTTGAAGTCAATCTTTCCAGTTCAATCAACCTCAAAGAAATTAAAAACATTGAACGCGCTCGTTTCCATGATATTAGTATTGGAAAGCTGGATCACTGGATCTTTCTCAGGCCCTGTAAAGTAAAAATTTTAATGCTGGTCGATACAGGTATTTCATATAATCAGTTTTATTTTGGCTTGAGTGAAGTACTGGATACATTGAGAAATAATCCGGAATGGTGGGTTAACTTCGATATTACACGAGCTCATCGGCAGATAGATCCCAATCCGCCGCCAGCCGGGAGTCCGGCAGAACCCTTGTATGCACCACACTATCAGAACTTTGCTTTTGATCAAACTGGATTTGACCTTGATGATTATGATCAGGTCTGGTTCTACGGGTTCAATAGTGGAACTAATACAACTCCAGACTCACCCGGTAGCGCTCCAAGGTCACTACGAAATACAGAGTTGGAGATACTCTATCGCTGGATGGATAATGGTGGCGGTATTTTTGCAACTGGAGATCATTTTAATTTAGGTGAAGCCTTGTGCTCGCGCATACCGCGAGTGCGTAATATGCGTAAATGGAGTATTGCTGATGGTGTACCTAGCGGCTCCGGTATCAACAGACATGATACGCTGGTAAAAGGCCATGATTATGCAGGTACGCCTGCAGTTGATGAATCAGCACAATATACATTTGATGATGAGTCAGATGATATACCCATGAATATACGTTTACGTTGGTATATTCATCATCATTGTCATGCCAATCACCACAAACACCATCACTGGTATTGGCACTATCTGTATCGTCGCTCTCCACATCCCGTTCTGTGTGGAAAGGACGGCCCAATTACGGTATTACCTGATCATCCGCATGAAGGTGAAGTTGTGGTACCAGCTGATCTTACCGATTCACTGACCTTTGGTGCTTATACGGCACCTGAATATCCGTCTTCTTCAGGCACTATCCTGTCGCCGGAAATCATTGCATGGGCTCGGGTAAAGGATGATCATGGCCCTTCGCCCATTAGTTTCAAAGGAGAGTGTAATAGCAAGGAGTTTGGTGCAATAGGTGCGTACAATGGTCATTGTGTCGATGTGGGGCGGGTTATTGTGGATTCCACATGGCACCATTGGTTTGATGTGAATCTTACAGGAAGGATGTTTTTCAATAGTGATACGCCGGGTCAAATTGAGACTGGTGATCCCCGCAAGCTGAATGGATTTAATGATACGCCCCAGGGTATAGCAGCGCTCGATAAGATCCGTAATTATTACAGAAATGTGGCAATCTGGCTTTCCCCAAAAGAAAAGATACGCTGCATGGCTTGTCGTGGATTGTGGAATTGCCTGTATCGCTACCCGCTGCAAGCCGATCTGGATCTTACCATGCCGATGTGGGTAATTGGTCACCACGCAATTGATGTACTGGGTAAATACGCTGGACAATGCAATGTAGTCAGCTGGTGGCCAGTGATATTTCCGAAAATTGATTTGGCACGCTTGTTTGACCCCGACAAACTGAGGGTGCCAGTAGACACTCTTCGCATGCTGGATGAATTTATGATCGGTGGTATTTTGACTGAAATGCTCGAAGCGCGTGAATCTCAAAAGTATGTAAAAAAACTTCCCAATGACAAATTGCTTTCAAAGCTTGCAGTGAAAGGTGCTAAACGCGGGTTGAAAGGATTAATGGAACACATTACTCTAACTGATAAAACGCATAAAACAGCATTAAACACACTAAAAGAGAGCTTAAAATAAGGGCTCGGATATTGTATTTTCATCGGATCCGGGAGTTGATACTGCAAATCATCATGCGTAGAGTGTATCTGGATTTCTCACTGAATAGTGATTTTAAAAATTCAATCAGTTTATGAAGGGTGTATCAATGAAATTTATTAAGCAATACACAGATTATATTCTGCTCATACTGAGCGTGATCATAATTACGGGTTGTGCCAGTAAAGATGCCTATCACTTTGTTGAGGGAGATTCGAAAAACTGTGAAGGATTGCACGGTTCGGATGATATCCCGGACAAGTGTAGTCAAAGTTATTATCAGGAGTATTCGGATTACGATCTGGCATTCGCCGAGTTTACAGAACGTGGTAATGCATTTAATGACATATGGATAGATAACATTCTGCAGAAAATCCGTAAACATGCCAAGGATGAAGGCGTTATCGTGGTCACTTTTATCCATGGATGGAAACATAATGCGAAAGAGAATGATCCCAACCTCAAAGATTTTAAAGAATCTTTGCAATCCCTTGCGAAGATGACCTATAGACGGCGTCTGGTCGGCCTGTATGTGGGCTGGCGCGGTGCAAGTCTGAATTTACCCGTGCTTGAGAATGTAACGTTTTGGGAAAGAAAAGCGGTGGCCGAAGAAGTTGGTAAAGGTGGTGTTACCCGGCTTTTGTTGCAACTGGATCGAATTGATCGCATAACGCCGACTAATTCTTCATTAGAGAATGTAATGATAACAATTGGACACAGTTTCGGTGGGGCGATTGTAGTAAGTGCGGTGACTGAAGTATTGGCTGAAAAAATAATAGAATTAGAAAAAGACACGCCTGCAATCGCTAAAGGCTTCGGTGATGCGATCATCGTACTTAATCCGGCAATAGAAGCAAATCAGATGCTCAGTCTGGTTGAGACCGCCATTGATCGGAAATATCCGCAAGGCCAAAATCCACTGTTTATTTCTATTAGCAGCGATGCAGATTCTGCAACACACTATGCCTTTCCGCTTGGGCAAACGTTTGGTTTGCTTTTTTCCTGGCATCAGCTTGATCTGTCGCGAGATTATTATCGTGATCGAATTAACAAGGAGAAACTTAAATTAAAAGAAGAGCACCTTGATTCCACTACTGTAGGGAATTTTGCACCCTACTTAACGCATCGCCTGACAGTATCTTCTTCCGAAGATATACCTATACCCAGATTGCGAACCTGTGGACAGGTACCCGATGAATGCAAAGCAAAAGGACTGACTACACTCTCTGGCAATCCAATGATAGATCAGCCTGATAATTATCCACTGTATTTTATTAAAGCTGATAAAACGGTTATGACCGGCCACAACGATATATTCAATCTTGTTGTGCAATCAGCCCTGTTCAGCGTCATTGACGACATTATTCGACGCACATCGGATATTGGTCAATCTAAGGATATAGAGTGCGACAAAAATAGGGGTGATCTTCCGATTCTTAATAGATCCGCCTGTTTCAATAAGCGTTTTAAGTTTTTCTACGAAGCTCAGGCAAATAATGTAGAAAGCTGACACAAGCGATCTAAAATAGAAAGCTGTTTGCTTTCTCCTTCGTATCTCTACACGGTCAAATACTGTTTAATCAACTCCTCGCTTAATTCATCCATCACGCCTGTCGCAACGTTACGGCCTTTATCCAATATACAAAATCTGTCCCCAACTTTACGGGCAAAGGGTAGTTTTTGTTCGACCAGTAAAACGGTCAGCCCTGAGTCTTGATTTAAACGTTGAATAATATCACCGATTTCCTGCACAATATTTGGTTGTATACCTTCGGTCGGTTCATCCAGGATAAGTAACTGGGGGTCGGTTGCCAGTGCCCGAGCAATTGCAAGCTGTTGTTGCTGACCACCAGAGAGATCTCCTCCGCGGCGACTGAGCATTTCCTTAAGTACCGGAAATAGTGTGAATACGCTATCGGGTATGATCCGACTTTTGTCGGGTCGGGTAGGCAGGCCGATCTCAAGATTTTCTTTAACGGTCAGTGTTGAGAATATTTGCCGACCCTGGGGAATGTAACCTATGCCTAAAAAAGCACGTTGCTCAGCTTTTTTTTTGATCAGATCGATTGATTTGTATAAAATGCTTCCTTGCTGGTTTGCCTGTAAGCCCATAATGCATTCAAGCAGTGTGGTTTTACCTACGCCATTGCGGCCCATAATGACGGTGCATTGTCCGGTAGGAACGCTGATGTCGAGATTCCAGAGTGTGTGGCTTTCACCATAGTATTGATTTAATGATCTGACGTTTAGCATATGCACCTACTCTCCCAAATACACTTCTATAACGCGTTGGTCATTTTGTACTTCATTCATATCGCCTTCGGTCAGTACCCGGCCTTGGTGCAACACTGTTACCTTTTGCGCAATTGAACGGACAAAATCCATATCGTGCTCGACCACAACCACGGAGCGTTTTCCAGCGAGTGAGGTGAGCAACTGGGCGGTACGATCCATTTCCTGATGGGTCATGCCGGCAACAGGTTCGTCAACCAGCAACAGATGTGGGTTTTGCATTAATAACATACCAATCTCCAGCCACTGTTTTTGACCGTGAGAGAGTGAGCCGGCAGGTTTGCGCACATGCTCTTGCAGCCCGATGGTCTCCAGTGTTTGCTCGATATGGCTTTGCTCTTCACCACTTAGCTTTACAAATAACGTTGGCCAGACTCGTTTATCGCCGTCCATTGCCAGTTCGAGGTTTTCAAACACAGTGTGCTGTTCAAAAACAGTAGGTTTCTGGAACTTTCGACCTATACCCGCCTCAGCAATTTCCGGTTCACTGTGTTTTAAAAGATTGATACGTTGGCCGAAAAATGCGCTGCCACTGTCTGGTCGTGTTTTGCCGGTAATTATATCCATCATGGTGGTTTTACCAGCGCCGTTAGGGCCAATAATACAACGCAGCTCACCGGCGTCAATATAGAGATTAAGTTTATCTATGGCCTTAAAACCATCAAAACTAACGCAGATATCCTCAAGATACAAGATAGTGCCGTGTTTTAAATCCAGATCCAGTGCAGAGATTTTAGGTTGCATAAACTCAAACACTTCTTCACGGTTTACTGATTTTCTTAGCTTGTCGATGGGTCTCATGTGCCAGATACTCTGCGTTTGATTAAGCCGACAAGCCCCTTTGGCAATAGAACAGTGACAAGTATAAACAGCGCACCGAGTACAAAAAGCCAAAATTCAGGTAAGGCTGCGGTAAAATAAGTTTTACCATAATTTACTGTGATCGCACCGAGTGCGGCACCATACAATGTGGCTCGACCACCGACGGCAACCCATACCACCAACTCAATAGAATGCAAGGGTGAGAATTCACCGGGATTGATTATACCTACCTGGGGAACGTACAATGCACCTGCAATGCCGGCCAAAATAGCTGAGAAAGTGAATATCCAGAGCTTGACATTTTCAACTCTATAACCAATAAAGCGTGTGCGGTCTTCGGCGTCACGGATGGCGATTGCGACCCGGCCCAAGCGTGAATTCATGATAAATCGACTGGCAAGATAACCTAACGCAAGGGCGATGGCAGAGGTGATGAACAAGCCTGCCCTGGTTATGTCTGATTGCAGATTAAATCCCAGGATATCCTTGAAATCGGTTAAGCCGTTATTACCACCTAGTCCCATTTCATTGCGAAAAAAGGCCAACATCAATGCATAGGTAAGCGCTTGTGTTATTATGGAAAGGTAGACACCTGTAACGCGTGATCTGAAGGCAAACCAACCGAAGACAAAGGCAAGCAAGCCCGGTACTAACATGACCATCAGTGCAGTAAACCAGAACATGTCTAAACCGACCCAGAACCAGGGTAGCTCTGTCCAGTTAAGAAATACCATAAAATCGGGTAAGTCCGGGTTTCCATAAACCCCTCGGTCACCTATCTGGCGCATTAAGTACATGCCCATGACATAACCACCGAGTGCAAAAAAAGCACCGTGCCCGAGGCTGAGAATACCCAGGTAGCCCCAGACTAAATCAACCGCAACAGCCAACAACGCATAAGTTAAGTACTTGCCCAACAGGGTAAGCGTGTAAGTTGAGACATGCAGTGGATGCTCGGTCGCTATACTGAGGTTAAGCAATGGCACCGCTATCGTTGTCAGCAGCAGTAGTGTCAGAAAAATCTGACCTCCACGATCATCTTTGAGGATTGAGAGCGGATTCATTTTAATTCTCAGCCGCCCGGCCTTTTTGCGGGAACAGGCCACGGGGGTTTTTTTGTATAAACAGAATTATAAAGACTAAGACCAATACTTTCGCCAGCACAGCGCCCGCCCATGGCTCTATTATTTTATTAGCCACACCCAGGCTGACACCTGCCACCAAAGTGCCCATTAAATTTCCAACGCCGCCAAACACCACAACCATAAATGAGTCAATGATATAGGTTTGACCCAGGTTGGGGCCGACATTAGTCAGCTGACTAAGGGCAACTCCGGCAATCCCGGCAATGCCTGCGCCCAGTCCGAAGGTGAGTGCATCCACTCGATTGGAATGTACCCCCATTGCTTTTGCCATTGCGCGGTTTTGTGATACCGCACGAACCTGAAGACCGAGCCGGGTTTTTTTCAGGATCATAAACAGTGATAGAAAAACCATGAGGCAGAAAAAAATAATATAAACACGGTTGTAAGTCAGTGATAGCACCTCATTGATTTGTAAAGAACCTGACATCCAGTGAGGATTGGAGACAGGTACATTTTGTGGTGAAATAACAGTGCGTACCAACTGTTGCAATATAAGACTAACGCCGAAAGTCGCAAGCAGTGTCTCCAGAGGACGACCGTATAAGAAACGAATAACTGTTCGTTCTATTAATATGCCAACTCCGCCAGAAATCAAGAATGCCGCAGGTATGGCGATAAGCAGCGACCATCCGATATGGCTGGGTATTGCTTGCTGTATTAAGTAAGTGGTATAAGCACCGAGCATGATCAATTCCCCATGAGCCATGTTAATGACACCCATTACGCCAAATGTGATCGCCAGACCGATGGCAGCGAGCACAAGTATAGAGCCAAGACTCAAGCCGAAAAACAATGTCTCCAGCATGCCATAGTATTTTACTTTTTCTTCGATTAGCTGCAGTGTTTTGTGGGCACTGGCGATGACATCAGGGTCTTCATTATTGGAGGTGGTAATTTGTTTTAACTTGTTTCTGACTGATGAATTCAGGTTGCTGGATAGCTTGTCGAGTGCGGCAAGCTTTTTCTCCCTGTCTGTAGAATTGAGATCGGATAAGGCGATCCCGTTTTCCATCAACTCGTGAACCTCCTGGTCTTGTTCATCGTCTATTACAGCACGCAGCGCATCGCCCAGTGTGTCTGCATTTTTATTGATCATCTCTTTCACTGCGGCCATGCGCACAGCAGCGTCCGGGCTTTGAAGGGTCAGGACAGCAATATGTCTTCTCAACAGACTACGCAATGAATTATTGATAGTGATTTTTTTTACGTCACGCTTTGCCGCTGTGCCTAATGCACTGGAATCGGTGGTTTTGCTCAGTATATATTTTTTGCCTGATTTTTTTGCCGTGACAATTTCTCCGTCTGATTTTCGAATATACAGACTTGCGCTTAGAAGTGCCTCCAGATAAGCCAGCGTCGCTTTGTCACCACTTTCAGAAATTAAACTAACCGCTTTTTTTTTGTCTTTGAATGATTTACTTTTTAAGAGGTCCAGCGCTTGCTTCATCAATGCAGAATGTGGTTCTGACAGCAATGGATTATTTGTTTTTTCATCAGAGGAGGCATTGCTGGATTGTGTAAAACACGGGGTTGAGAAAACAGTTAAAAGCAATGCCAGGGCAATGAGAATAAAATGTCTGCCTTTACGAATGTGGCTATTGGCAAGGGATAAACGACCTGAAAATAGAAAGTTCGAAAGCATGGCTGTTGTTTGCTTCATCTATTTTTGGAGCAGGGTGGCAGATGAACCCTGCACCCTGATCAACGGATAAAATGCTGACAAATCAGTAAATCTGACCAGAACAGGTTTTACTTGTCGTATTGTAGTTACCACAACGAACCGGGTCGGTCCAATCTGAGATGATGTCTTTAGATGCATCCAGGTAGTTGGACCACGCGTCTCCGGGCACTTCACTGTCAGTAGACCAGACTACTTCAAACTGACCATCATCCTGAATCTCGCCAATAAGCACAGGCTTGGTCAAGTGATGGTTCTTTAACATTTTGGCAGTACCACCCGTCATATTAGGAACTTCAATACCGACCATTGCATCAACGACGGCATCAACATCGGTGCTGCCGGCTTTCTCAACGGCTTTTGCCCACATATTAAAACCAATGACAGTCGCTTCCATTGGATCATTGCTGACCCGTTTATCACTGCCGATAAATTTCTGCCAAGTCTCAATGAATTTGCTATTTTCTTCGGCATCGACACTCATAAAGTAGTTCCAAGCAGCGAGGTGACCCACTAATGGTTTCGTGTCTATACCGGAAAGCTCTTCTTCGCCGACTGAGAAAGCGACAACAGGAATATCTTCGGAGGAAATACCCTGGTTACCCAGCTCTTTGTAGAAGGGTACATTCGCATCACCATTAATGGTGGAAACCACGGCTGTTTTCTTACCCTCAGACCCGAATTTCTTTACATCAGATACGATACTCTGCCAATCCGAATGACCAAAAGGGGTGTAGTTGATCATGATATCTTCCTCACTCACACCCTTGGCTTTTAGATAGGCTTCAAGAATCTTGTTAGTCGTACGCGGGTAGACATAGTCTGTTCCTGCCAGTACCCAACGTTTAACTTCAATCTCATTCATTAAATAGTCAACTGCCGGTATGGCTTGTTGATTGGGTGCGGCGCCGGTATAGAAGACGTTTTTCGAAGATTCTTCGCCTTCATATTGAACCGGGTAGAACAGCAGGCCATTGAGCTCTTCAATCACCGGAAGCACGGATTTTCGCGAGACTGATGTCCAGCAACCGAAAATAACATCGACTTTCTCTTTCTCCAGTAGTTCACGTGTTTTTTCTGCGAATAATGGCCAATCAGATGCAGGGTCCACGACTACGGCTTCCAGTTTTTTTCCCATAATGCCGCCTTTTTTATTCTGTTCTGCAATCATCATCAAGACGGTATCTTTTAAGGTTGTCTCACTGATTGCCATCGTCCCTGAAAGTGAGTGAAGTACCCCTACCTTGATTTTTTCTGCTGCGATTGTTGCACACGATACAAAAAGTGTGACAGCGGCCAGTGTTGTTAATGAACTTCTTTTTAGTGATAAACACATCAATGGTTTTCCTCTACAGTTGCTACTAAGAAAATTAATAAGGTTGCTGATATGAGCTGATAAATGACGCAAGCGATAGTCGAATTGATTTTTCTCAAAACGGGTATAAAAAGAATCAGCAATGTGCCTGTCCCAACCGAATTATCCAGTTCTCAAGAGTGAACAATATTCGTATGGCAGGTTTTATTCCGCATGGCTTCAAGTACGTGAACAAGCTGATTCAATTTCACCGTGACTTTTCATTTTCTGTAGCTAGAGCATGCACCATGCCATTATTTAACTGATTGAATAGTAAGTAAATATTTATATAAAAGGCATTGAGTCGCACAAATCTTGTGCGTAGAATATGATGATGGCACTAACCTTGTGCAGTAAAAAAATCTGGCTGCCAATCAATAACATCAACTTTGCTCACGCATTTAATTGGCCGCTGGTAAGGTGATTGGTACACCCGCTTACAGTACAAATAGGATCGCGACTGAACTATCAATATTGAGTGATTTTATATAGAGTGTAATCACCCCATTTACTGCGCCATCGCAGTTCAATAAAAATTGAGGAAAAACCATGGCTACACAAGACACCTGCTGTACGATCGTTCCTTATTTCAAAGTTCAAGACGGCAAGCTGGATGCGTTTAAAGCAACCTGTGAACAATTTGTAGAAAAAACCAGTAGTGAAGATAAATGTCTTTATTATGGTTTCTGTTTTGATGGGGATCTGGCACACTGTCGTGAAGGTTATGCTGATGCTGAAGGTTTATTGACTCACCTCGATAATATAGGTGCTTTACTACAGGAAGCACTGACCATTTCTGAGCTTACGCGTTTAGAAGTTCATGGCCCAGAGGGCGAGTTGGCAAAACTGCGCGAACCACTTGCTGATCTTAAACCGCAGTTCTTTACGCTTGAATATGGATTTCGCCGATAATATTCACCAACCTGATTAAACAGATCATGCCAAAACAGCGGTTGTAAGCTTTAATGTTTGCAGGGCTAGTGCGTCCGTCTTTATTACACCGGAGGTTATCAACATGAAATTCACCTGTAATCCGACTTTTTCATTCCGTAAATTAATGTTTAAAAAATCATCGGTGATGCTGATCGCACTCAGTTTGATCCTCTTTCCTCTTATCACACAGGCAGAAATGGTCTTTCGCAAAGGCGCGGGAGCAGAGCCAGCCAGCCTGGATCCGCAAATCTCAGAAGGCGTACCCGCTGCGCATATCCTAAGGGATTTGTTTGAGGGTTTAACTGCAGAGGCTGAAGATGGCGCCATTATTCCTGGAATCGCAGAAAGCTGGGATGTCAGTGAAGATGGGCAATCCTATGTATTTCATTTGCGTGAAGCCAAATGGTCGAACGGTGATCCCGTGACCGCCCATGATTTTGTTTACGGTTGGAGTCGTGCAGTTGCACCCGCCACGGGTTCCGAGTACTCCTTTTTGCTCTTTCCTTTGGATAATGCCCAGGTCATCGCCAAAGGTGATGAGCCAGACTTGTCAAAGTTAGGTGTTAAAGCCATTGATGACAAAACGTTGCAGGTGAATCTGATTGGTCCGGCACCTTACTTTCTTAGCATGATTACTCACTCAGTCGCAATGCCTGTACATAAGGCAACGGTTGAGGCCCATGGCGAGCAGTGGACCCGGGCGGGTAAGATGGTTTCCAATGGCCCGTTTAAATTGTCAGAGTGGGTGCCTCAATCGAGAATTGTGGTGGAAAAGTCTGATACTTATTGGGACCGGGAAAACGTTACCCTGGATAAGGTCATTTATTATCCAATTGAAGATCAGAATGCAGAGATGAAGCGATACAGATCCGGCGAGCTGGATTTTACCTATGAGGTGCCGAATGACCAGATCCGTTGGATACGTGAAAATCTGGCTGAAGAGTTTATTGTTGCAAATTATCTGGGTACTTACTACTACGGTTTCAATACAGAACAACCTCCATTCAAAGATAATCTGCCGTTGCGCAAAGCCTTGTCAATGGCGATTAATCGGGAGATTCTTACTGAAAAGGTTGTTACAGCCGGTGAAGTACCTGCATACGCCTTTGTTGTTCCCGGTGTTACCAATTACGATGCGGTTTATGTTGATTTCCAGGCAACAGAGCAAAAAGCGCGTGATACGCAGATGATGAAGTTGTATGAGGAAGCCGGTTACTCGAAAGACAAACCATTGCAAGTGGAAATTCGCTACAATACCAGTGAGAACCATAAAAAGATTGCCATCGCCATCGCCTCCATGTGGAAAAAAGCCTTCAATGCTAAGATAACTTTGGTTAATGAGGAATGGAAAGTCTATCTTGAAAACCGCAAACAGAAAAAGGTAACGCAGGTATTCAGGGCAGGCTGGATTGGTGACTATAATGACCCCAATACCTTTCTTGAACTGCTGCTCTCTGACTCCGGCCTCAATGACTTTGGTTTTAACAATGCAGACTATGATGAATTGCTGCACAAAGCGTCGTTATCGGCTGATCCTGTTGAGCGAAAAAATTTACTGCAACAAGCTGAACGCATCCTGCTTGATATGCATGTTATGGCGCCGGTGTATCACTATGTAAGTAAACGTTTACTCAAACCCTATGTCAAAGGTATAACGCCTAATGTAATGGATCATAACCGTAGCAAATATGTAACGATTGAAAAATAGGCGCTGAGCGTGTCTTTTAAGACAATCGAACCTGCCATGTCGGGTGTGGCTCAGTTATCATCAATGCTAATTACAGTCGGCGGGGCACGGATTTGTTACACTACGCTCTAAGGCGTCTGGCCGGTTCAATTCCCACCTTGCTGATCATCGTGACATTGGCGTTTTTTTTAATTCGCACAGCGCCAGGCGGACCTTTTGATAAAGAACGTGCAGTTCCTCCTGAGGTCGCAGCCAACCTCAATGCGGTATATCATCTGGACCAACCCTTGTGGAAGCAGTATACATTCTATCTGGGAAACGTATTGCAAGGTGACTTTGGACCATCCTTTCAATACCGGGATTTCTCTGTCACTGAGTTGATCCGAATCGGATTGCCGGTCTCTCTTACACTTGGTGGTATAGCCATACTGCTGGCGCTTTTCATCGGCACTATCCTGGGTGCAATCGCCGCGTTGAAACAAAACACGGCGGTGGATTATCTTGTTATGGCCAGTGCCATGACAGGCATTACCATTCCTAATTTTGTAATGGCACCTCTGCTGACATTGGTGTTTGGTGTTTATCTCAATCTGTTGCCGGTGGGCGGCTGGGGAGAGAGTATAAAGCAAGCCGTGTTACCGATTATTGCGTTAGCATTACCACAGATTGCGGCTATTTCCCGGCTTATGCGAGGCTCAATGATCGAGGTGCTGCGCTCGAACTATATTCGTACTGCCAGAGCTAAAGGTTTACCTCGAAACAAGTTATTGTTTCGACATGCATTCAAAGCGGCGTTACTGCCTGTTGTTTCTTATCTGGGTCCGGCTACGGCTGCTATTATTACCGGATCGGTGGTGATTGAGCAAATTTTTGGCATCCCCGGTGTAGGGCGTTATTTTGTACAGGGGGCACTGAATAGAGATTACACACTGGTGATGGGGGTTGTCATATTTTATGGTGCACTGATCATTGTATCCAATTTACTGGTTGATCTGGTTTATGGACTATTAGACCCCAAGGTGAGGCTGGATCGCTCGTGAAGGTCATGCCAGAAAATTCCAGAGTCGCTATCCCCGTCATGACAGGACGCAGCCTTTGGTATCACGCCCGAAGGCGTTTAAAGAAAAACCGGGCGGCTGTACTTAGTATCCTGATGTTGTTATCCATAACTGTGTTGGCAGTTGTAGGTCCGTGGTTGCATACACACCCATTTGATGAGGTCTATTGGGACTTTATACAAGCACCCCCTGATTTCGAAAACGGCTTTATCTTCGGCACGGATACCAACGGGCGTGATCTTTTTGTCCGCACACTCTATGGAACCCGAATATCCCTTTTAGTCGGATTATGCGCAACGGCCGTCAGTCTGGTGATAGGGGTTGTTTATGGTGCGATTGCAGGTTATGCCGGTGGGAGAACCGACTACCTGATGATGCGCGTGGTCGATATTCTCTACGCCATGCCCTTTATGTTCTTTGTGATCTTATTGATGGTTTATTTCGGCAGAAATATTTTCCTTATATTTGTTGCACTGGGGGCAATTGAGTGGCTAACTATGGCCCGTATTGTACGTGGTCAGGCACTCTCGATTAAAGGCAGGGAATTTGTCCAAGCCGCACAAGCGACCGGGGTGGGTCATTTAAGCATTATTCGCCGCCACATCATTCCAAATACTTTGGGACCTGTTGTCATCTATATAACCCTGACCATTCCACAGGTGATCTTGATCGAAAGTTTCCTTAGTTTTCTTGGTTTGGGTGTGCAGGAACCTATGACCAGCCTTGGCGTACTTATTTCTGAAGGTTCGCGGCAGATGGAGTCAGCACCCTGGACACTGTTATATCCGGCGAGCATTCTGGCGGTAATACTATTTTGTTTTAATTTTATAGGCGATGGTTTACGTGATGCGCTGGATCCGCGTGAACGTTAAAAGCAATAAGAGGCTGTGTTTAGTTTACCCGGGAGTTTTGCACTGAAATGAGTCACTCACTGCTGGAATTGAAAAACCTGGGTGTTAGTTTTGAGTTGGATGATGAAACGGTTGATGCCGTGCGCGGTATATCTTTCACACTGAAAAAAGGCGAGACACATGCGCTGGTAGGGGAGTCAGGTAGTGGTAAGTCGGTTGCCGCTTTATCGATAATGCAACTGAATCCAGAATCCACGACTCGATATTCTGCGGGTTCTTCGATAAGGTTTAATGATCAGGAATTAATCCGGGCTGACGAAAAATCGATGTTAAATCTGCGTGGACGGCGCATGACCATGATATTTCAAGAGCCTATGAGTTCACTCAATCCCTATCTTACCGTCGGTTTTCAATTGATAGAGATTATCGTTTTACATCAAAAGATCAACAAGCGTAGTGCAAGGGAGCAGGTAGTCGAATTGCTGTCGTTAGTGGGTATGGAGACGCCGACTGGCATGCTAAGGCGATATCCGCATGAATTCTCAGGCGGTCAGTTGCAGCGTATCATGATTGCCATGGCTATCGCCAACGAGCCTGAAATTCTGATCGCCGATGAACCCACGACTGCCCTGGATGTCACTATACAGGTGCAGGTATTGCATCTACTGAAACAGCTGCAACAAAGAATGAACATGGCTATTCTTTTTATTACGCATGATTTGGGTGTTGCAAAATCATTCTGCGATACTATCAGCGTAATGCACGAAGGCAGGATTGTAGAGTCAGGCAAAAGTGAAAAAGTGTTCGCTAACCCACAACACCCTTACACCATAACATTGCTCAGTTCAGTCGCCAGGGGAAGGAAATCACATATTCAGGCACGTACCCCGGTTTTGATCAAAGCAAATGATATTCGGGTAAAATTTCCAATAAAATACAATCTGTTTGGGAAAATAACAGAATATTTTGCAGCGGTAAAAGGTATTGATATTACAATCCGTGAGGGAGAAACATTGGCAATTGTTGGGGAATCAGGTTCGGGAAAATCAACCCTGGGCCGAGCCATTATGCAGATGTTGCCTTATGAAGGTACAGTACAGTTCCGTCAGCACAAACTGAGTACAATGTACAAATCAAAACTGCGGCGCTTAAGGAAGAATTTTCAAATTGTATTTCAGGACCCATTTAATTCTTTATCTCCACGTTTTACGGTGGGTGAGATTGTCGGCGAAGGGCTGCAGATTCACTGTCCGGAGTTGAACAAACAGCAACGGTTCGCACGTGTGCAAAGGGCTTTGACCGAGGTTTCGGTTGATCCGAACTGGATTAATCGCTATCCACATGAATTATCAGGAGGGCAAAGACAGCGAATAGCCATTGCCCGAGCCGTTATTTTGCAACCGGCCTTTATTTTACTTGATGAACCGACTTCTGCACTCGATCGATCGGTTCAGGTTAAGGTGATCGAACTATTACGCAATCTACAGAAAACACATGGCTTGTCTTATTTGTTTATCAGTCATGATTTATCTGTGGTTAAAGCGATGGCGGATCACGTTTTGGTGATGAAACAAGGCGCAGTCGTTGAATCAAATAGCGCTGAGAATCTGTTTAGTTCTCCGCAGATGGATTACACGAAAGATTTGCTGAACGCAGCATTGCTGCATAGTTAAACCTGGATCCGTGACTTCAATGCGGATATGGGGGTAAGACAGCTCCATTGCACCCATGCAAGCGCGGCATTGGTGTATCCTTGCACGTCATATTGGATTCACAACGGATTTAGAAAAATCTTAGCTTCATCCATCGGTTAAGTGGGCATTTTTTAAACTGTTGTTAACATTACCCTATTAAATTTTGGTTGCACTTATAGATTGAATGTACTGTGATCAAAATAGTCAGGCAAGCGCAAGGGCAAGCGCACTCCATGCCGACTCAAAAAACGGTTCGCGAGTACGAATTGCGCGCATCATCGTCATTTGCAATTTAGTACAGGGTAATATGTCAGCCAAAGACACTAATTGACCTGACTTAATATGCACTGTCGCGTGAGCTTCTGTCACCCATCCGATTCCAAGACCACATAAAGTCATCTCCATTATGGAGGGTGAAAGGTTAGAAATCGCTCGGACAGAAAATTTCACGTCATGTGTCGCCAATAACGCCTCCTGAGCAGTTCCCAAGAAAGAATCCAACGGATAACGGAGCAAAGGCACCTTTTCATTCACGGACAGTTTCATTTTGTAGTCTTTTGCGTGCAGTTTTGAAACGACTGGAATAAATTGGTCTGTTTTCAAATCCATTTGCTCAATTAGCGTGTCATTCACAGGCAGTTCTTGACTCTGAGTATTGTAGGAAATCATTATCTCGACTTGATCCCTCATCATCATTGCATAACACTCGACTAGATTTCCCGTCCTGAGTCGAACAGTCAAATGCGGAAGTGATTTCTCCATTTTCTGAATGGCATTTGGCAGCTCTGCAACAGCGATTGAATGGATAGCACAAATAGTGAGTAATTGCTCAGACCCTGTAAACGACGAAGACCGAAGGTCGCTGACCAATCGACCAAGTGATAGCGCGAGTGAGCGAAACTCCTGATGCCGGGCTATGACGAATGGTTTCAATTTCGCTGGCCGTCTGGAGCGATCGATAATATCGAAACCCAGACTCTGCTCAATTGCCCGGATGCGGCGAGAGAACGCCGGTTGGGTGACATTGCGCAGGTAGGCGGCTTCGGTCAGGCTGGTTGTATCCAGAAGTGCCAGCAGATCATCAAGCTCTCGAGAATTCATTTTATCTTCACTTATATGCAGAAATTGCATGTTACACGGATTTATTGGCATTGGAAACTTGGTTTGTTTCCTCCTAATATAAGCTCATTGCGCATCGTGCCTGAATATTAAATAATCTTTGGGAGAGAAAACTGCGAAAAACAGGAGAGATTGCATGCTTATGAACATTGGTGAACTTGACTATATGCCACGCATACCCCTTTCGCATTCTCCAACCCCGATTGACGAAATGCCAAACCTCAGCGCCTGTTTTGGTACGGCTGATCTCTATATCAAACGGGATGATTGTACCGGGCTTGCGATGGGTGGCAACAAGGCCCGCCAGCTGGAATTCTATCTGGGGCAGGCAAAGGCGCAGCAGGCGGATACAATAATAATCACGGGTGCGGTGCAGTCCAATTTCACCAGAATGGCCGCAGCCGCAGCATGTAAAATTGGCATGGATATACATATCCAACTGGAAGAGCGTGTGCCCAACACATCGCCCATATACCATAATTCAGGCAACCTGTTACTTAGTCGGATTATGGGGGCAACATTGTATTCTTACCCAAGGGGCGAGGATGAAGTCGGTGCAGATATGGAGCTGGAAAATATCGCTGCTAAGCTGAAGGAAAATGGTAAAAATCCCTATGTCATTCACCTGGGCCAAGAACATCCGCCATATGGCGCGTTGGGGTATGTGGTTGCGGCGTATGAAATCAATCAACAGATCGTTGACAGCGCCCGGGAGTATGATGAAATTATTGTCGCTTCCGGCAGTGGTGCAACCCATGCAGGCCTGTTGCTGGGGTTGCGCGCCGTGGGTAATTTAACCCCGGTCAAAGGCATCTGTGTACGTCGCCCGAGCGCGCAGCAGACCCCCCGCGTCATCCAGCTTTGCAAACGAATAACCGAGCTTCTGAAGATTAAAAACCCGGTCCCTAATAGTGACGTAGAGCTTAACGATGACGTGCTGGCACCGGGGTATGGATTGATGAACGAAGCGGTTTCCGAAGCGATTACCCTGACTGCGAAAAAGGAGGGCATTATCGTTGATCCGGTCTATACAGGCAAGACAATGGCCGGATTTCTGAACAGAGCCAGGCAAGCGGAAAAAGGGCAAAAATTGTTGTTTATTCATACTGGCGGTCAACCGGCCGTGTTCGGATACGAAACCGATCTGACACATCTGCTCGGTGAGAGTCCCTATTGATTGACGATCCATCGCTTTACCTGCCGCTGTTGGTGTCAGGAGCGTTCCTTGCTGCTTTTGTGACCGGCGCGGTAGGTTTTGCCGACGCCTTGATACTGAATGCAATCTGGCTTCACATCATGGCCCCCGCAGAAGCCATTCCGCTGGTTGTAAGCTGCGGCATCGCTATGCATGCCCTGCCTTTGTACAAACTAAGGAAATCACTGGATTTCTCACGTTTACCGCCCTTTTTAATCTTTGGGGTATTTGGCGTACCGTTTGGCTCATGGGCGCTTGCCAATATGGATCCAACCTTATTCCGGAATCTGATCGGGGGTATGCTGACGGCCTACGGATTGTGGATGCTCTTTCGACCAGGCACTTCCGTCGGTGAAATCGGTGGACGCACGCTCGATAACACTGTCGGTTTAGCAGGCGGTTTCATGGGGGGATTTGCCGGGCTTTCCGGGCTATTCCCAACGTTGTGGGTTGGATTGCGGGAGTGGCCCAAAAACAAACAGCGCGGTGTTTATCAGCCCTTTGTATTGGTCATGCACGCACTCGGGTTAGCCACGTTTGCCGCCAACGGATTGGTAACAACGCTCACGGTGTATAATCTGCTTTGCTGCCTCCCTGCGGTTTTCATCGGTTCATGGATGGGGGTTTTGGTGTATCCCTATCTCAATGAAATAGTATTCCGGCGCGTTATTCTGGGGTTGGTTCTGCTGTCCGGACTTTCATTATTGTTCTAATAGCCTGGGTAGAGACTGGATACTGGGAGTTTCATACTTGCTGAAGCGGGTTTGTTAGACGGATATAGAGCTATTGTTCACAGCCAATGACTAAATAAATATTCAGCTTCTACTCCGTAAATGCTACTTCCATGTAGCAAATTCCAAATCCAACAAATAAGCAAATTACCGTAATATAATTTGCCGTCACACGGATTCTTTCCTCGGCCCACAACCTAGAGTTTGTTAGCTTCAGCCCAGGGTAAATCCTTTATAGTATTCCAGTGCTCATCAGCGGCAGCGATCGACGTCGGAATATCAATAACCCACTGACTTTTGATTTTTTCATCCAGATTCAAATAGAGCTTTCCCTCGACAATTTTCCAAACTGTTGGATCAGCAAAGAATTTTTTCCCTACCGAAGCGCCAAATGCACAATATCCGCCGTAAGCTGGCAAATATTTTCCAGCGTCGGCAACAAACATCGCTTTGTTTTCCTTGCTTGAAAACAGATAAGTGATGCCATCATGTTCTGCAGCGTGATGACCACTACCCATTACCGGCATTCCTGTATGATAGGAGACTAAGTCAAATCCTCTCACTGCAGGTACGGCGTAGGCCTGTTCCCCGGCAATAGTCATGGTGGAAAAGCTCATCATTAACAAACCGAAAAAAAGTATAAACGTTCCAGGAAGCAGTTTCATAAATATTCCTCCAAATAGATAATCGACAATAAAGTATACTGATCTGTATACCTTGAATAGACAAGACTATACCGATCTGTTTACATGGTCAATATCCTTATCACTTAAGCTTGCATGAATCTAAAATAATAACGAGGTACTATTGATAACCTAGTGATGCAAAATTTGGGATCAGTTATATCGCGTGACATGATCACCAGATCTCAGCTGATTTGTCGTCACTGCTTGATGTAGATCTATCATCTTTTCGGATGAGCACTGCCTGTGATCTGACAAAAAATCCAACTATTATTGGATTATTCAGGAGATATTCACATGAATGCCAAAAAATCAGCGCTTATTCAAACAGCAATACGCCTGTTTTCCGAGTACGGTTATTACGCCACTGGCGTAAATCAGATAGCGCGTGAATCGGGTGTAACAAAAAAAACGTTATACAGACACTTCAACACCAAGGAAGATTTGATAGTCGCTGCATTACGTCATCACGATATTGCTTTTCGTAAACAATTTATTCTTTCAGTAGAAACTGCCGCACAATCACCTAACAAGCGAATGTTGGCAATTTTCGATGTGGCTGGCCAATGGTTTGAAGAAAATCATTTTTTTGGCTGCATGTTCATCAGCGCGGCCAGCGAATTTACCGTCGGCGATAACGAGATCAGAGAAGTCTGCAGACAGTATAAAAACAAAATGACCGCCTATTTTAGTGAACTTGCGGAACAGGCGGGTGCGAAAAACCCAGACCATCTGGCACTTCAACTGGCTTTGCTTTTGGAGGGTGCTATTGTTATTGCTCAAGTATCAGGTTCCTCCGACAGTGCACATCGAGCCAGATTTATCGCCGAGACACTGATAGATCAGCAACTATCTCGGTTATAAGGAGTTCTACCAACAAGAAACTGTATACTCGATTGAGATAAGGCGAAAGGAAGTTATATGACTACTCTATATCCGAACAGGAATTGTCGCTATCAAACCGTATGCTGCCACAAGTTCACTTGTGCGAATTGATCTATGTCGTCAGAATAGCATTCTGCTTTTATCCCACTAAGATGAGTAAAACGTAAAGACGCAGGTATTTGTCTGGTTAAGTCCAGCCGCCAGTGTTTTGAATAAAGTATTTTGCCTTGTTGAGCAAGTCTATATTACGCCACTTTATTTGTTGGATAGACCTATTTTCCTTTAGATGATTTGGCTTTATATCAGGTATGAAAACAATGTACACGACAATCATTGAACCCCGGCAATTAGTAGAATTACTGCAACAGGAGAGTCCTCTGATATTGGATTGTAGCTTTGTACTCGACAAACCCGACTGGGGTTATCAGGAATATCTGCGAGCGCATATTCCAGGTGCTGTGTATGTTAATTTAGATACTGATATGAGTGGTGTGCCCGTTACCGATCATGGTCGTCATCCATTACCTGATGCTGAAACGTTGGTTGCGTTATTCTCCCGACTTGGCGTACATGCAAATAGACAGATCGTGCTTTATGATCAGCTACAAGGTGCGATAGCAGCGCGCATGTGGTGGATGTTGAGATATATGGGGCACGATGCTGCAGCGGTTCTTATTGGTGGCTGCGGCGCATGGCAACGGGAAGATGGGTTGGAGCAATCTGGTGAAGAGCGACCTGTCGCTGTGCAGTTTGAAGGTAGTCCGCGCCTTGACCGACTTGTTACCCTCGCTGAGTTGGAAGAAATTCCACTACTGATCGATGCCCGGGCTGCAGATCGCTACCGGGGAGAAGTGGAGCCTCTGTATGCAGTTGCCGGACATATTCCTGGTGCTAGAAACTACCCCTATGCAGATCATCTTGGGGAACAAGGACAATTGATTGCGCGGCATGAGATCCGTGCGCATATGCATGCAGTTATAGGTGATATTCCTGCTGCAGACGTGGTGTATTCATGTGGGTCAGGGGTTACTGCCTGCCATTTGTTACTCACCAACATGTTCGGTGGTATGGAAGAAGGTCGAATTTATATCGGCTCTTATAGCGAGTGGATCAGTGATCCTGTCAGAGCGGTCGCAAGGGGTGAGAATTGAAATGACAATACTGCTTTGTACAGTATTTTGCTGGCCTTCGCAGCACGATGACCAAAAAACTAAATAATCTGACCATTGTAGGAAAGTCACAAGCAATAATAAACGCCTATGCTTGCACTAACCGAGGTTAAACAATGCGTTATTCTGCTTTAAAAATTCTTACTCAGGCATTCTTAGGAAACAAAGGCTGGAAGCCCGTATGGAGAGAGCCAAAGCCAAAAAAAGCATATGATGTCATCATCATTGGCGGCGGCGGACATGGCTTGGCTACTGCGTATTATCTGGCAAATGAATTTGGTATTACTAATGTGGCCGTGCTTGAACGGGGTTACATCGGCTCGGGCAATGTTGGCCGTAATACAACTATTATCCGATCAAATTATCTGTTACCAGGCAATGAGCCTTTTTATGAGTTTTCCATGAAATTATGGGAAGGACTTGAGCAGGCATTTAATTTCAACGCCATGGTTTCCCAGCGTGGTGTCCTTAATTTATTTCACAGTGATGCACAACGTGATGCCTTCGCCCGGCGTGGCAACGCGATGCATTTAGCCGGTGCAGACGCCGAGCTATTGGATGCATTAGCCGTAAAAAGGCTTTGCCCTTTTCTTGACTTTGACAATGCACGTTTTCCTATTAAAGGTGCATTGTGGCAAGCTCGCGCAGGGACTGTGCGACATGATGCTGTGGCCTGGGGATATGCACGAGGGGCGGACAGCGGCGGTGTGGACATACTACAAAATTGTGAGGTCACAGCAATAAACATTAAGGATGGAAAATGCAAGGGAGTGGAAACCACCCGCGGATTTATAGCTGCGAAAAAAACCGCGATTTGCGTGGCCGGTTCATCCAGTCGCCTGATGGCAATGGCAGGAATGCGCCTGCCCATTGAGAGTCATGTGCTACAGGCGTTTGTCACTGAAGGGCTTAAACCGCTTATACCTGGCGTTATCACTTTTGGAGCGGGCCATTTTTACATATCACAGTCGGATAAAGGCGGATTGGTATTTGGTGGTGATATCGATGGTTATAATACCTATGCGCAACGCGGGAATTTACCCGCTGTTGAAGATGTTTGTGAAGGAGGCATGGCTATCTTGCCAATGATCGGACGAACACGCTTGTTGCGTATGTGGGGCGGCAATATGGATATGTCCATGGATGGCTCACCTTTTATTGATAAAACGCATATACAAGGACTCTATTTTAATGGGGGTTGGTGTTATGGCGGATTCAAAGCCACACCGGCGAGTGGTTTCTGTTATGCCCATTTGCTGACGAAGGATGAACCACACACGCTTGCAAAAGCGTTCCGACTGGATCGATTTATTCACGGTGCCATGATTGATGAAAAAGGCGTTGGTGCTCAGCCTAATCTGCATTGAGACCTGACTGCGTTGAGAAATAATAACCATGATTATTAACCATCCACTTCTGGGGCCTCGTGACGCCTCTGAATTCGTTTATCTCGGTGATGCGAAACTCATCAATCGACCTGATTGGCAGGCAGAGAATGCCGCAGAGTTATTCTACGACTATCAGTATTTGCGTGATAATCCGGCAGGCAGACACCGTGAACTTTGGTATCACGAGCAGGGTGATCGCTCTTGGTTGGTGGTGACCCGGGATACCTTGACGCATGAAATAACAAAGGTTGAGTTGGCACGTGACGTGGCACTTGCCAAAGCGGTCGTGGAATGATGAATAACCTTCCTGACTTGTGTAATCAAATGTTGAGTGGAATGGCTGAATAATGCAGGATCATCGTATACATGCCGGTTTGCTGGATACCAGTAAGGTATTGAATTTTCATTTTGACGGGCGCCTGTTTGCAGGTCATCCGGGTGATACCCTGGCATCAGCGTTGCTGGCAAATGGTCAACGACTGATTGGCCGGTCGTTTAAATATCATCGACCGCGTGGTATTTTCAGCGCTGGATCAGAAGAACCCAATGCTCTGCTTGAGCTTCGCCGTGGTGCATTGCAGGAGGCCAATACACGTGCCACCGTTGCAGAAATATTTGACGGATTGCAAGCCCACAGCCAAAATTATCGAGGTTCTTTAAAACATGATCTGATGGCAGTGACTGATCTGCTTTCCCCGCTTTTATCGGCAGGCTTTTACTACAAGACATTTATGTGGCCGAAATCATTCTGGGAAAAACTCTATGAACCAATGATTAGAGCGTCCGCTGGATTAGGCCGGGCTTCGGCTGAAGCCGATCCGGATTGTTACGATAAGGGATTTTTACACTGCGACATCCTTATCATTGGTGCAGGCCCTGCCGGGCTTGCTGCTGCATTGGTGGGCGCACGCGCCGGTGCTCGTCTTATTCTCGTCGATGAAGATTTCCGTATGGGCGGACGCCTCAATGCGGAAAACTATGAAGTCGCAGGTGTCAAAGGATCGCAGTGGGTAGAAGAAGCGCTGGCTGAATTAACCACTATGGACAATGTTCGTCTCTTCTCGCGCACCACGGTCTATGGTGTTTTTGATCATGGTATTTATGGTGCTGTGGAACGGGTAAGTGACCATCTGCCATCCAGCGAAGGAAAACCCCGGCAGATTCTTTGGCGTATTTTTTCACGACGTGCAATATTGTGTGCCGGTGCAACCGAGCGTTCCATTGCCTTTGGTAATAATGATCGTCCTGGCATCATGCTTGCGGGCGGCGTGCGCGCCTATCTGAATCGGTGGGGTGTAACATCCGGTAAACGGGTTGCAGTATTCACTAATAACGATGATGGTTGGAGAACGGCGGTTGATCTCGCCGCGCACGGCGTGCAAATCAGCGCGGTCATTGATTGTCGTGAATTATCGCCGCTTGCGGCACCGCATGGTGCTAGCATCGTAATGGGCGGTCGGATTGTTGATACCAAAGGCCGGCATGGCATTACCTCACTGACGCTGGATAATGGGCAACAGATTCAGACTGACTGTCTTGCCGTATCGGGCGGCTGGAGTCCGAATGTGCATCTAACCTGCCATCAACGAGGACGCCCTGTCTGGCGTGACGAAATTGCAGCGTTTGTTCCAGACACGGAGCTGCCGAGGGGAATGATGGTCGCCGGTGCTGCCAGTGGCACCTTAACACTGGCAGCTGTACTCGCAGAAGGGCATGAGGCGGCAAATACAGTGGTTAAGGATCTGGGCTTCACCTGCAGTAGCAAAGCGGCGCCAGTGGCCAGCAACGAGTCTGCCCGGGTTAGTGCGTTTTGGCATGTCAAAGAAAGCCAGGCTCGTGCGTGGTTAGATCTGCAAAACGACGTAACCGTTAAGGATATAAAACTGGCCTGGCAAGAAGGTTATAAATCGGTTGAACATGTAAAGCGTTATACAACGCTGGGTATGGCTACAGATCAAGGTAAAACCGCAAATATACCGGCGCTGGCAATCATGGCAGAATGCTCGGGTAAAACCATTGCCGAGACTGGCACCACTATCTTTCGCCCGCCCTATACACCTGTCGCAATAGGGGCGTTTGCGGGACGCTCCAGAGGTAAGGAATTCAGACCCTATCGGCTTACACCCAGTCACCAGTGGGCAGAGGAACAAGGCGCGATATTTGTAGAAACCGGGTTGTGGATGCGTGCGCAGTGGTTTCCCAATGCGGGAGAAACTCAATGGCGTGAAAGCGTGGATAGAGAAGTAATGCAAACCCGAGCTTCAGTCGGTGTATGTGATGTTACAACATTGGGAAAAGTTGATATACAAGGGCGAGATGCGGCGCGATTTATTAATAAAGTTTACGCGAATGCTTTTGCCAAACTTGCCGTGGGTAAAACACGCTATGGTCTTATGCTGCGCGAAGACGGTATAGCCATGGATGATGGTACGACGGCGCGATTATCAGAACATCATTTTTTAATGACCACCACAACAGCCAATGCGGTCAGTGTGTTTCGGCATCTGGAATTCTGTCGGCAATGCTTGTGGCCTGAATTAGATGTGCAGCTGATTTCAGCGACCGAGCAATATGCCCAATACGCCGTTGCTGGACCCAATGCCCGCAAGCTTTTGCAGAAGATTGTTGATCCACCGTTTGATATTTCAAATGCCGCATTTGCATTTATGGCTTGTGCAGAAATCACGATCTGTGGGGGCACGCCAGCACGCTTATTTCGAATTTCATTTTCTGGTGAACTGGCTTATGAAATTGCTGTTCCTGCACGTTATGGAGATTCACTGATCCGGGTGCTAATGGCCGCAGGAAAAGAATTTGATGTAGTACCTTACGGCACTGAAGCACTGGGTGTTATGCGAATTGAAAAAGGCCATGCCGCTGGCAATGAACTTACGGGCCAGACCACAGCGCTTAATCTGGGCATGGCACAAATGGTTTCGAAGAAGAAAGATTGCATCGGTAATATACTGTCCGAACGCGCTGCACTTACGCACAAAGGTAGCACAATCCTTATGGGTTTCCGTCCGGTTAATCGGCTGGAGAACCTGAAAGCTGGCGCGCACTTTATAAGCAGGGGAAAGGCTGCATCTACCGAAAATGATGAAGGCTGGATGAGTTCAGTGGCCTTTTCACCTAATCTGGGTCATTCGATTGGATTAGGATTTATTCAGAGAGGCAATGAACGACTCGGTGAAATAGTGCAAGCAGTTGATCCATTGCGAAATCAGAATATTGCGGTTGAAATCGTCTCGCCGCATTTTATTGATCCAAAAGGGGAGCGGCTTCGTGGCTGAATTTGAACTGACCGCAAATACGATTTTAAACGGCTATCGCACTGAATCTGAGGGCATCAGCATAAGTGAAGTCACTGGCAAGGCCATCGTCTCTATTGCCACAGCAAATAATCAGGAAGGCGCTTTGCAAAAAGCGATAATACAATTTTTCCAGGTGGATATTCCCGCTGTCGGAGAGTCAGTAATAACCCGCTATAACAATGGCTGTTTACTTGGATTGCAACCTGCCCAGTTTTTTTTTATTTTCGACGCATCTCTACCAAATCCGGTAAAAGCGATTGAGAAGGCACTCGGGAGCAGTGCTTATCTAACTGATCAATCAGATAGTTGGGTAATGATTAGCCTGGCAGGTAGTTATAGTCGTCTGGCACTCGAACGTATCTGTCCGATTGATCTTCATCCTGAAGTCTTTCATATAGGTAGAGTTGCACGAACGTCAATGGAACACCTTTCTGTTATCATCCATCGTGAAGCTGCAGAGAAGTTTCTGATGTTATCGCCGCGTTCTTCTGCAGCGTCATTTTTGCAGGCCATTGAGACTTCAGTGCGCAATGTTCAGTGAATTTTGTAGGTTTTATTTTCCTTAGAACGATCCTCCTACTATGCTCCATAAAAACTGCGGCATAGAAGCGCCATTTACAACATACTGATCTGGAACATTCCATGCCTTTCCGGATTTGTCTACAAATGAATACTGATCAACAAGCTGCAAATTGTGACCGTCGTCTAAGGGTTTTACGATCAATTCTCCAACGTATTTACCCCAACAATTCGTGACTTAAAGGAATTCGCGCACGTGCTAGCACTCTCAATAAGAGGGGATCGACTTGGCGTACTTTCGTTTGAATCTGGGGCGGGAGTTGCTTCCACCTGAATGAGACACAGGAATTTCTAAGCTTTTTAAGGTTCAATACCTGATATCCATCATGGGACCAGACGGATGCGCCGGAGCAAATCAGTGACATTGGTGCCTTGTTCGTTTTACTTAAGAATCGGCATTATCTGGCTATGCGTATATCGTGATTTATGCATAGAAAACTCCTTCGATTATTTTATAGAATTTTCTACTTATCACTACAGTGTTTTTTTGGGGAATTACAATGGGACCAGGCATTAACGAACAAATACCACTTGATTTATAGTACTTGCCTGGTAGATAATTACAGCACTGCATCGCATACAGCAAGGCGACATGAGGCCAAGATTATGGACGACGATCCTGCCCAACACCAAGCGGCGGATGCTAACTTACGCCGCGCCACCCTCACCACTAACTCAGCTGATGAACTTACTCGGGCGCTAGAAGGTCAGCCTGTTGAAATGGCTGAACGAGGCCCACGGCAGCTATCTAATGGTCAATTCAGTGTAGAAATTGTGGCCGAGTTAAAAGTTCTCAGGCGGCTACCGGTGCAACCCGGCCGACTCAATATTCACGAATCCCAGGAAGTACTCCCAATCGGCGAAGGAGTGAGTCAAGAAAACAGGTACGCCGAAAAAGAACGTATTCCTCATGGTCTGGGAGAAAAAATACAAATCCCAAAACCTAACTGACAACGCGTGATCTAAATAGAATAATAAATAGTAAGGAGCCGTTATGTATCACAATCTAGCGGAGATTGAGTCGGGTCTCAACTCGCTCGCCACGGCGTATCCGGCGATTTGCCAGCTGCTTACTATGCCGAACCTGACATTTGAAGGCCGAACCGTCTACGGAGTTAGGTTGGGCGCAGAAGGTGATCGACTCGGGGTCGCATTCTCCGGGGGTATACACGCCAGGGAGTGGGTCAATCCGGAGATCTGTTTATTACTCGCTGCCGATCTTTTAGAAGCATACCAAACAGGTTCCAGTTTGGCTTATGGGCCCGTGACCTATACCGCTACACAAGTACGTGAGGTAATGGAGATATTCCATATCTACATCATTCCCACAACCAACCCAGATGGATTCAACTTTTCTAAGTTAAACGACTCGATTGGTGGGGCCGGGGGATGGCGACGGAATCGCAATCCAACGGAAAGCGGCGGCGACCCCTCTTGTATTGGCGTAGATCTTAATCGCAACTTTGATCTGCTGTTTAACTATCCTGTGCACCTATCAGCTGCCGCTGACACGACTAGGATATCGACCGATCCGTGCAATAGCAATCAGGTCTATCATGGCCCTTCCCCAAGTTCTGAAGCTGAATCAAAAAACACTGAATGGTTGCTTGATGCCCACCCAAAAATCCGTTGGTTTTTTGATATTCACAGTTACACCGAGCTGATTCTTTATCCTTGGGGTCACGATCAGAATCAAACGGTTGACCCTACTCAGAACTTTCTGAATCCAACGCACGATGGCGCCCGTGGCGTCACAGGCGGATACAGCGAATACATAGATGCAGGCGACTTGACTATCTATCAGAATCTAGCCGGTAATATGCGCACGGCCATTCAGGCAGTCAATGGCCGAAGTTACACGGTTCAGCAAGGCTTTGGGTTATACCCGACAACGGGAACAGCTGACGACTATGTCTATTCAAGGCACCTTGCTGACCCAACAAAATCAAAGGTAATGGGATTTACGTTGGAAACTGGGCGCCAATTCCGACCGCCCTTATCTGAAGCCGAAGATGTCATTCGAGAAGTTTCCGCTGGATTAATGCGGTTTCTAATTGACGCCCCATGCACTACCTGGCCACTTCAAGTGACGCCACCTTCGCCATTAGAAATCGATTTTCGAGATATACCAGAAGGCTTAACCACGTATCGCGCCGCTGTGTTTGAAGTGACAGGTTGTGAGGTGACTTCAGTACGAATAATTTCTGGCCCAACTGTTACCTCTGGACCTTCCGGTACCAATTTTGCCACCCCACGAGGGCCAACCAGCGAGACAGCAGATCCAGGCCCTAACTTTGAATCAACGGTTTACGCGCGAATTTGGATCTCATACACAGGTACTTCAAATGGTGATATGGCCACCGGGACTGTTCGCATTCGTAACGATGCCACCAATCAGGAATGGGATGTCAGTATTCGCGCAAACACCAGGGCACGACCAACCGTGGCAGTTGCTCTGGCCTTGGATCAGTCCGACAGCATGTCGCTGCAGGCCGGTACAACAGGTGCCGCGCGTGTCGAAGTGCTGCGAGAAGCCGTCGCACGTTTCGTTGAATTGATCCCGCAAAATAATGGTGTGGGAATCGTGCGCTTTGATCATGACGCCTACCCAGTGACCGGGGGGACATATCCTGGTCTACCAATGACTCGATTAAACAGTGACGCTATGAGTGATCCTGACCGAGTCCTCGCGCGTAATGCAGCCCTTGCCCATACCTCGAACCCAAGCGGATATACTTCTATTGGTGACGGTGTGGTGGCCGCCCGCAACATGTTAGTTTCGGCAGGTGGATATGACGAAAAAGCCATCGTAGTATTTACCGACGGTATTGAAAACCGTGCCGAATTCATTAGTGCTGTTTCCGGTTCCATTGATAATCAAACATTTGTCATTGGGTTAGGTAATGAATCACAGGTTAGCACAACAGGGTTAATGGCCTTAGCAGGAGTGCGCAATGGCTATCTACTACTTACGGGTACATTAACGCCAGATACGGACTCATACTTCCGGTTAACGAAATACTTCCATCAGATAATGGCAGGTGTCACTCGCACTGATATAGTTCGAGATCCGGACGGCTTCGTCTATCCCGGTGCGATTCATCGAATACCCTTCGACCTGACTGAGGCAGATGTGGAAGCCACGGTCATATTGTTGATTGATTTTCCGATACTGCGGTTTTGGTTGGAAACGCCAGAGGGCAAACGTGTTGATGCCGGTACCATGATGTCAGCGGGTGGTAAATTCATTGTGGGCACTAGAATGAGTTTCTATCGATTTGGTTTGCCTTTACCACTTGATGAATCTGCCGCCCATATGGGTCAATGGCATGCTGTAGTCGAGCTTGATGCAGATGAATGGAAGAAGCACCTCAGTCAATTTGACGACGTCGGAGCCCTACCTCGTAGTGTAAGGTATAACTTATCGTTCCATGCTTATTCTAATATTCACCTCGAGGCGCGAGTCGGTCAGAGTGGTTTTAAGCCAGGGGATCAGGTGCTGTTGAGTGCACGGATCACAGAGTATGACGTGCCTCTGGCCAATCGAGCGATCGTAGATGCCCAAGTTCAAAATCCTGATGGCAGTTATCGTACAGTGTCTTTGGTTGAAAAGGAGCCTGGGCGTTACGAAGCATCATTCATTGCGTTACTTGCAGGAACCTATCACATCTTGATACAAGCAAATGGGAAGAGTACAAGGCAGCACCCGTTCATGCGGGAGCAATTGCACACAGCTGCTGTGCTTCGAGATCTGCCGTCCCCAGTAATTCCACAGCCAAATCCAGCCGATTCCCCGATACGCGATCTAATTTGTTGTCTTGTGGAACAAGAGTCAGTGCAGCGATGGTTGAAACGCAACGAGATAAATGTAGATGAGTTACGGCGCTGCTTAGATAAGCTTTGCTGCAACGAAAAGAAGAAAGTAACTGCTGTAAACTTTGATCATGTCCTGAGAGAGCTGATGGGCCAGCAATCCGTAGAAGCTTTGATGGCGATGTTACGAAATCATTCATAAGGTAACTTAAGGCGATGAGAGTCTGTTGCTTCGGCTTCGAAACTTGGCTATTTACTTAACCAATGGGGCGGAGTCTTTCTCTTCTCAGTTATTGTCAGTGGCTCTCGGTGCCACCAGCATAGCACTCGCTGCGGTTGTCACTGAAGTGGACCCCTCAGTCAAGACAATAAATTGATAATTTAAGATAGTGTTGCCATTTTTTATCCCTTTAACCTATGGTCGATAGGGTCAAGAGCACCACACCAGGGGCACTGATGAATCTGTGAATTAGATTGCCTCCGTTCCTAAAATAAATAGGACAACCGTGATTCTGATACGCTGCCTGAATCAGGGTTAGGGAGGGACATATATAGGCACTCCGACTAGCACAAGCTTTATTTACATAGAGTTGGCCGCATTTTCGAGGACACCAGAGACACTGATGAATCTATGAATTAGATCATCTCCATTCCTAAAATAAATAGGACAACTGTGATTTCTAATACACTGCCTGAATCAGAGCCAGGGAGAGACAGGCACGGTGCCATCTAAATCAGCAAAAAGAGGGCAGGTATATTGTGAGCAAAACAACTTATTAATTGACAGATTATTGTGAATTTGTGAGATTCGAAAATTGGTTCTCCTGGCATGCTTAATTCACTGTTTCATCAGTGTCCCCATATTCCTTTCAAAATAAAGACATAATATGTAGAATTACGCCATGAGTGACGTTGGCAAAAAAGCATTTCATGTGGGTATTTTTCTAATCGACGGCTTTGCGCTGATGTCCTATGCATCAGTAGTGGAGCCATTGCGTGCAGCCAACTTATTGGCCGGACGATCGTTATACACAATCCGGCATTTCACCGATAGTGGCGACAGCGCCGCCAGTTCAAGCGGCGCGCAAATTGAGGCTTCTAATCGATTGGGTATGGCCTATGATTTTGAGCTTGTTATTGTTGTTGCTGGCGGAAATCCAACGTCATTTAAAAGCCCAAAAACGGTTGATTGGTTGCGTAAACTTGCAAAACGCGGTGTCATTTTGGCAGGTGTATCAGGTGGACCTGTGATACTCGCGAGTGCTGGATTAATGCAGGCCAGGCGAATGACTGTGCATTGGGAGCATCGTCTGGCATTAATCGAGATTTCTCCGACCTTGATGGTCGAGCGTTCACTTTACGTGATTGATAAAGATCGTATGACTTGTGCAGGCGGAATCGCGGCATTGGATATGATGCATGCATTGATTACACAACATCATGGGGCAAAATTTGCGCGTCAAGTCAGTGATTGGTTTATGCATACACAGGTTCGCGCATCCGCAGGACCGCAGCGTGCCGGGTTGGCAGAACGATATGGCATTAACAGTCAGCCGGTAATACTGGCGATAGAGATGATGGAAAACCACGTTGCTGATGCACTTGATCTGACACAGCTGGGTCGGCTTATCGATATCAGTCCCCGGCAATTGAATCGATTATTCAGAGAAAAACTGGGTCAAAGTACGATGGGTTTTTATCGTAATCTAAGACTGGAGAAAGCACGCAGTCTGCTGACCCAGTCGCCGCTATCGGTTACTGAAATCGCCTTGGCTACGGGTTTCTCCAGTGGTGCTCATTTTTCTTCAGCTTTCCATACACGTTTTGGTCAATCACCTTCGACATTACGAGTATAAGTGGTGAGTAAGGGCATGCGGCAGGATATTACCGCGTTAATGCTAAGCCGTGGTCAGAATCTGATCCAGCACTGAAGCAGCTCCAAAACGAACCACATCAGTGCTATGAATGCCGGTTTCCTGTTCGATACGGATGAGTTCAGCGCGCGCTTCCTGTGTACTTAAATGATGGGTATTGACGGCGATAGCGGCAGTATGAGGGTGTGGATAATTTCCAAATCCTGCGGCAAGATCCTCATACATTGTTATTATATCGCGCAAGGGTGGCACATGGATGGCATTGTTTGTATTTAACTTGCCCATTCCGGCGTGATGGCACAAAACCAGATGTGTGGGACAGGCTCCTCGCAATAGTGGCAGGGTTGATGTACTGCCAGGATGTAGCAAAGAACCTTGGCCTTCGATAAGTACGAGATCTTTGTTACTGGCTTTCAGCACCATTTGCTCGACGGCTCCGCATGCGTAATCGACACGGATTGTATCCAGAGGAATGCCGCCACCACTGATAAGTATGCCGATTTGACCCGTGGCTAAAAAAGCGGCGTTAATGTTGTTTTTCCGGGCTTTGGCAACAATCTCCAGAGCGACAGTCATTTTGCCTATCGCCATGTCTGTACCCACGGTTAATATACGGATGTTATCTAATTTTGCTGCAGCTGCGCTGGCGATTGGCAGATTGTCAGGTTCGCGTCGTATATCCCAGATCCACTGGGATTTGACCAATGTTGGGTAGCGGGGCGCAAGTGGTTCGTGTAGGCCGTTTACAATGCAGAGTCCATGTGCAACTGCTGTATCTATGTCGCCTGACATATGCCCGGGTAGACGACCTCCGGATGGCGCCATTCCGAGGACCAGCACTTCACCGCCATAGACTATAGCGGCTTCAATGTCGGCTACAATCGGGCAATCCATGCCAAAATCAATCACCTCTCGTAGCCGTCGGCCATGTTTATTGACATCGATTACACAGGTTACCGGATTAGGCAGGTAACGCAGCGCTGCATAACCCATCTTGCCTTGAAGTTTGCCAAGTTGATCGTCGAAATGGATGATTATTTTTTGCTCGGGACTTAGCAATTTATGCTCGCTCCATGTCCTGGTTCTTGTGTAGGTAAAACAACACCGTTGTTAAGTTGTGCGCCTGTTGCGGGGTCGTTGATCAGGTTCAGATTAGAGTCCAGATCAATGTAATCAAAAAGAGCACCAAGCGCAGCAGCAGCCGATATGGCAATGGTGGATTCGCCCATACAGCCAATCATCGTTTTTAAACCGTGGGCACGGGCTGTGGCCACTATGCGTAATGCTTCAGTGATTCCACCGCATTTCATCAGCTTAAGGTTCACACCGTCTACCGAAGCTGCAAATGCAGGTATATCGGTGGAAAAGCGGCACGATTCATCAACAAATATAGGCAGAGCACGATTACGATAGAGTTCCGGCAGTTGGTCTTCACTGCCTTGTACGAGCGGTTGCTCGATATACTCCACCCCCCGTTCTGCTAACCAGTGCATCATCAAACGCGCTTGAGCCAATGACCAGCCGCCGTTTGCATCCACCCGAATTCCCACTCCCTGTTTGGCGGTTGCCTCACATACCGCAGAAAACATGGCCTGATCGGCCTCAATACCTTCAGTGCTGCCTAGCTTGACTTTCAGATATTTTGCCCCTGTGCGGGCGAGGATTTCGGCAATGCGTTCACGTATGATCTCAGCTGGCAATATACCTATTGTGACTGAGGTGGGCACGGATCGGCGCGGCAAACCAAGTAGTTGATACAGGGGTTGAGCACAGCGTTTGGCGAGGAAATCCCACCACGCAATATCCAGCGCAGCATAGGCGCAAGGCTCGACTCCACTGCTGCGCGCTGCATACCAGGCGTCGAAAGGTGATGAGTTATCAAGGTTATGCGTTTGCAGAAAGGTTTCTAATTGTTGCTGACACAATTGCGCTGTCTGCGCAGCACTGTTTGATCCCGGTGCCGCTTCGCCGATTCCGTTCACACCGTTTTCATCGATAGACAGAAACAGATTGCTCGAACCGCTTATTTCACCTCGGCTTATGCGCAAAGGATAGCGTTTTTTTAACTCAAGTATTTGATAGTTTATAAACACGAAGAAGTGTTCTCAATTATTATTCGTCAGAAGATTTTCTACCCATTCGATAGCCTCATCTTCTGGTGAACTGGTTTCGGTCGCGTCGAGCAGTAAGGGTTCACTTATCTGTACCGCGCCTATGTCCTGCATGGCGCTGTCGATGGCGCGACCGGCGCCGCAGAATGTATCACCGTAAGAGCTATCACCCAGAGCAATAACGGCGTAGCGAAGATTTTTTATTCTTGGTGGCGTACTCAATAGTTCTTCATGAAAATGCATTAAATTGGCGGGCACATCACCCGAGCCGGTCGTGGATGTGCAAATCAATACTAAATCAAATTCCTGTTCAAGAATGCGGCTGCTGCCGCCTTCCTGCAAATGCACTTTATGACCGTTTTTCTCCAGGGCAATTTGCAGATCTTCACCCACCAACGTGGCTGTACCATAGACGGAACCCGTCACAATTAGAATTTTAGTCATACCAGATGTATTGTTGTTATCTCCCGGATCCGCACTTTAGCAAATAATCAGATGTTTATTCAATCAGCAAATTTCACCCATAAAATAAATAAGACGGACACTTAGCTCATTTTTCTTAAAATACGATCCAGCATCGAGTCGGGTAGCAGACGCTTCAGTGTGGCAAAAAGGTAGGTTGGAACAGTCACCGGGTAACGAATTTTTGGTTTGTCACTTTCCAGCGCATGGATCACCCGGCGCAGTACATGCTCAGGTCCAAGAGTAAAACGGGTTGTTTTAGCCCCTTTTTTCAGTCGCTCGAGAACGCTTTCGTAGTGTGTGGCGTGCAGACTGTTGCTGTAGTCAATGTTTTTTAGAAACGCCACTAATCCATTTGCCCGAAAGCAACTTTCGATAGGGCCAGGTTGAATCAGGGAGACAAAAACGCCACTGCCTTGCAGTTCAAGTCTTAAGGTGTCACTAAAGCCTTCTATGGCAAATTTGCTGGCATTATAAGCACCGCGATACGGCATTGCTGCAAATCCCAGTACAGAGCTGTTCTGAATAATTCGTCCCGTTTTCTGTTGACGCATAGTGGGCAATACAAGATTTGTCAGCTCCATCGGGCCAAATACATTGGTTTCGAACTGCGATCGTATCGTCTGGCGACTTAGATCTTCAACCGCGCCGGGTTGTCCATATGCACCATTGTTAAATAATGCGTAGAGTTTACCGTCTGATTTTTCCAATATTTGAACAACGGCTTGATTTATACTGTCAGAGTTATCCAGATCCAGTAACAAAGACTCCAGCCCTGAGGCGCGCAACCGGCTTACATCTTTGGCTGAACGCGCTGTCGCAAAAACCCGGTATCCGCGTTGTTTTAAGGCATTGGCGACACACAAACCAATGCCACTTGAACAGCCAGTGATCAGTATGGCACGTTGTTGAGGGCTTGATTTTTTCATTGTTGGATCCTGTATTGTTGTGCTTGCCATGGCACGATTTATGACCTCATGCGGATGCATATTAATGGTTTGAAACTTGAAATACCTGGAGCTGATGAATAAAGTTACCCGTTGTGATTGATAAGTACAAATTGCGGACAACAATAACATTAAGAATTTGGAAGCTGGATAATAATGAATGATTATGAAGCGATAGATCAACTCAGAAAATCCTTAGGCATGCGTATCCTAGGCCAGGACAGGCTGATTGAGCGTATGCTGATAGCATTGTTGGCTGATGGACATTTGCTGGTGGAAGGCGCTCCCGGGCTGGCTAAAACACGTGCGATTCATGAGTTGTCGAGCTTGATCGAAGGTGAGTATCAACGTATTCAATTTACCCCAGACTTACTGCCCGCCGATATCACCGGCACTGAAATCTATCGTCCAGAGGATGGCAGTTTCAGGTTTCAGGAAGGCCCGTTATTCAATAATCTGGTTCTGGCTGATGAGATTAACCGGGCGCCGGCTAAGGTGCAGTCTGCTTTGCTGGAAGCCATGGCCGAACGACAGATAACAGTGGGTCATAAAACTTACAAATTGTCACCCCTGTTTATGGTGATGGCGACTCAGAATCCGATTGAGCAAGAAGGCACCTACCCATTACCGGAAGCACAATTGGATCGCTTTTTAATGTATATAAAGATTGCCTACCCGGATAGCGCAAATGAGCGTGATATATTGCGTCTGGTTCGCAGCGAAGCGGTCAATAAGACAAGTAAAAATAATGATAATAATCAACAAGCATTGCTGACCAGTGAAAGGTTATTTTCTGCTCGGGAACAGGTCTTGAAAGTTTATGTAAGCGAAGCTGTGGAAGACTACATTGTGCGCTTGGTGAGTGCGACCCGGGGTGAGCGTTCGGATAAGAATTTATCACGCTGGATTGCCTATGGCGCCAGCCCCCGTGGAACCATTGCGATTGATGCTTGCGCCAGAGCACATGCCTGGTTGGATCAAAGAGACTATGTATCACCAGCGGATGTTCAGGGTGTCGTATACGATACCTTACGCCATCGAATATTATTGTCATACGAAGCTGAAGCTGATGCAATAAACGCTGATCATATCATCGATGAGTTGCTTAGGCAGGTTGCCGTTCCCTGAACCCTATAAAGCCACAACCTATATGTCTTTAGACAGCATTATACTGAATACGCCGAGTTCTCCCGTTCAGGTCAGTGTGGACGAACTGTTGACCTACCGACAACTGGCGATATCAATCCGTATGGCACGAAAGCGAATTGTTGCGTCAGAGCGAGTAGGTGAAATGCAATCACGAATCCTGGGTCGTGGTCTGGATTTTTCTGAATTGCGTGAATATCAACCCGGTGATGATATTCGACAGATCGATTGGAATGTAACCGCTCGTACCGGCAAACCCCATACCAAGCTTTTTAGTCTGGAGCGTGAGCGCCCGTATTTTGTCGTATTGGACCTGCGTTCTGGAATGAAGTTTGCCACCCGCAATGCGTACAAATCGGTTGTAGCCAGTCGATTGGCAGCGATACTGGCCTGGACTGCGGTGCTGGCAAATGATCGGGTTGGCGGTTTGGTTTTTTCCGATACAACACATCTGGAAATAAAACCGGAAAATGGTCGGCGCGGACTGATAAAATTGTTCCGGGCGATTGTCGCAACACAATCTAAAACCAGTGAGCATTCTGAATTAAATAACAATGCATTGTCTGATGCAGTATCACGGTTAGCACGGCTTGCCCATACGGGTAGCACTATTTGGTTTTTCAGCGATTTTGATGGGTTTGACCAACGTGCCCGATCGCAGTTTGCCGGTTTGATGCAGCATAACGAGGTGAATGCCATTCAACTGACTGATGTGCTGGAGTCAGAGCTGCCACCGCCTGGGCATTATCGCTTGATAGGGCGAAATTCTGGCGTTCAGATAGACACCCGTAATCCGCGTTCCCGCCAACACTATCACCAGCAATATATGAATCGACAGCAGGAACTGCGTCGGCATTTTTGTGTCGGTCGGCATTACTATACGCGGGTCTTTACAGACGACAAACTGGATCAGTGTGCGATTGATGTACTTAGACATCGCTTAGATCGATCCGATACAGGCGAATCAGATGAATCCTCCTGACCCGTTGTCACAATTGCGTGGGCTGGCACTGCCTGACGCCATTTCCTGGTGGCCACCGGCAGCTGGTTGGTGGATATTGTTGTTTTTATTCATCCTGCTGTCGGTAGGGTTGTGGTATTTTTTGCGTAAGCGCTATGTTGCTTCCCGCTGGCGCAAATCTGCATTGAGTGAATTACAAATGATTAAAGTACGGCATCAGCAAGGTGATGGGAAAAATGCACAAACGCTTGCACTCATATCCGTATTGTTTCGTCGCAGTGCATTGGTTTTGCATAATCGTGAGGAGATCGCGGGTTTAAATGGGCAGGTATGGCTGGAAAAACTGGATCAGTTAATGGGGAATTCCCAGTTTACACAGGGTGCAGGTCGAATCCTCGCCGATCATGTCTGGCAAAAACCTGAGCAGCTTAAATCACTCGACTTAACGAGCTTAATAGATCTGCTGGAGCAGTTTATCGTTAAAACAAAGGTACACAATGATTGAGTTTGCCTGGCCCTGGTTTGCTGTACTAATACTATTACCAATAATTTTTTGGTTATTATTACCGATAAAAATTGCTCATCCTGGCAGCGCATTGCGCGTACCCCGACTGGACCGATTTCAACAGTTAATGGCCCAGCAGTCAGGAAAATTCAAACCGGGTGTTCGGCAATTGCTGGCATTTTTCATTTGGGGTTTATTAGTGCTGGCAAGCATGCGTCCGATGTGGCTGGGAGAACCCGTCGATTTACCCACTTCAGGACGCGACCTTATTCTGGGGGTTGATATTTCGGGCAGTATGCGTGAAGAGGATTTTCGTATTGGCGGGCGCTCAGTTTCCAGGCTGGATGTGGTAAAGGAAGTGGCCCGGCAATTTATCGAGCAACGGGCAGGTGATCGAATCGGATTGATTCTATTTGGTGCCCAGGCTTATGTGCAAACGCCATTGACTTATGATCGTAAAACAGTGCAAACATTCCTTAGTGAAGCGGTTGTGGGTCTGGCTGGAAAGGCGACCGCAATTGGTGATGCGATTGGTTTATCCATTAAACGATTGCGTAAGCGCCCACAGGAATCCAGAGTGTTGATTCTACTCACTGATGGTGCCAACACGGCAGGCAATGTACAGCCACTTGAAGCCGCTGATCTAGCACAAAAGCTGGGTATTAAAATTTACAGCATTGGCGTCGGTTCGGATCCCGTATCAACAGGGGGCATATTTGGCTTTCCATTTGGCGGTCGAACCTCCGATCTTGATGAAAAAACCTTGATCGAACTGTCTGAAAAAACCGGCGGCCGCTATTTCAGAGCGCGAAATACTGAAGAGATGGAACAAATTTACGCCGCTATTGATGAACTGGAGCCATCTGATGATGAGGGCGAACAGCTCAGGGCGTTGCAGGAGTTGTTTAGCTGGCCGTTGGGATTGGCCTTTTTGTTAACCATGGCAATTGTTTTCTGGTATGCAAAGGGTCGCGAATATGTCTGATTTGCACCTGCTACGACCCTGGTGGCTTTTAGGCATTGTGCCGTTGCTTGCGGTCGTTTATTTTTTGTTTAAATATCGCAGTGGCAAGCAACTCTGGGAGCGCGTAGTAGACCCGGCGTTAATGCCTTTCGTGCTTGAAGAGCATAGCCGTAAAAAGCAAGTCTGGCCTGTATTTTTATTAGCTTTGGCGGGTATGTTGGCCGTCATTGCCTTAACCGGGCCGGTGTGGGAAAAATTACCCGTGCCGGTATATAAAGGTGAAAATAAGATAGTGTTGGTATTGGATTTATCACAATCGATGGATGCGACAGATGTTAAGCCCTCGCGTCTGGCCAGAGCCAGACATAAGGTGGGTGATATTCTTGGATTTGTTCCTGACGCCCAGATAGGTTTGATTATTTTTTCACAGGTGCCCTATATTATCAGCCCGATTACTGATGATGCGGCGACCGTTGCATCGCTTCTGCCAGCGCTTTCCACATCGGTTGTTCCGGTACAGGGCAGCCAGTTGTCACTCGCCTTGGATAAAGCGGGTGAATTGTTATTGAGCACACAAGCTGAGCATGGGCAGGTTATCGTATTGACTGATTCAGCCGTTACGCTGGCGGAGTTTGAGGCAGCAAAAAAACTGCGTGATCAGGGCTTTATCTTGTCGGTACTGGGAATAGGCACCTCAGTGGGTGGCCCGATTAATTTGGGTGAAGGCCAGCTTCTTAAGGATAATAACAAGCAGATTGTTATCGTTAAACTGGATCGCAATGGATTGCGTGATCTGGCTAATAGCGTGGGGGGGCGATATAGTGATCTGGATTCCGGTGATGCTGATATTCGTCATCTTGTTACAACCGTCGTATCCAAGCGTATACAAAATTCAGATGAAGCGACCACCCAGTCATCCGAGATCTGGTTGGAACAAACACCTTGGTTGTTACCGTTCATACTCGTTTTAGCTGCTGGATTATTTCGCCGAGGGGTTTTGTAAGTTGCAATCTTTGATTTATTTTTTATTTTTTTTCAGTATAAACGTGTATGCGTTTGAGTGGAATGACCTATGGTATACGCCGGATCAACAAGCCATGCAGTTGTTGCAACAAGACAAGGCTGCAGAAGCCGCAGTGTTGTTTCAGAAACCTGATTGGCGAGGTGTCAGTGACTACCGTGCCGGTGATTTTGCACAAGCTGCAAAAACCTTTGAGAGTAATACACAAGTCCAATCACAATACAATCTTGGAAATGCGCTGGCGAAGGCCGGGAATTTACAAGATTCATTGCTCATCTACGATAAGCTTTTACATGATCGGGAGCTTGGGGGAAAACTACGTGATGATACGGTGTTCAATCGTGATCTGGTGAAGAAATTACTGGAGCAACAGCAAGAACAACAACAGGGCGATCAGGGTGATCAATCGGGTGATCAATCGCAAGAATCAGAGTCGCAGAGAGGTTCACAAAGTGACGATCAACAGCAGTCAGCAACCCGCTCTGCAGAAGAAGAAAAACAGCAACAGAGCGCACAGGGTCAGGGAAATCCAGGGCAGGCAGATAGCAACAACGCAGAACAGCAAAAGTCAGATCTAACCAATCTGAAGCAGATGGAAGGCAGCGAGTCAGAAAAAAACAGCGAAAATAAAGACGAGCAACAGCAGGTAGGCTCAGCTGCCACAGAGCTGCCCGATGAGCCACTCAGTGAAGATCAGCAGGCAACAGAGCAGTGGCTGCGAAACATCCCGGATGATCCATCCGGATTGTTGCGGCGTAAGTTGATACAAAGCCATAGAAGCAAATATCCCAATGTGGGTGATGGAGGTCAGCCATGGTAAAAACCAGATTAATGCGATACGGAGTCGAGAGCTTGTTTGGACTTGTATTATTTTTCTCAAGTACCGTCGTATCCGCGGCAACGCTCTCTGCTCAGCTTGATCGGTTGACGGTACAAAGTGGGCAATCGGTTACGCTGTCGATTACCGCAATTGATCTGGACGGAGAGATTGATTTTAGCGAATTGGCGGCAAATTTTGACATCCTTGATACCAGTCGTTCCCGCAATGTAAACATCATTAATGGTCAGGTGAATTCTTCGTTATCCTGGCAACTTAATTTAATGCCATTGCAAGAAGGTGAATTAACAATTCCGGTTTTTTCTCTGGCAGGCGAGCAATCAGAACCTTTGGTCTTGACTGTAAAGAAACAGCAGAATTCGTCCGGAAAACAAGATTTACGAGAATTTATCCTGGAGCTGTCAATTGATAATGAGGCGCCATTTGTTCAGCAACAGGTCATTCTAACGGCTCGAATATATCAGGCGCGCAGTATTATAGAAGGTAGTTTGACAGACCCGCAAGCGGATGGGATTATTTTACAAAGGCTGGGTAATGATAAGAGTTATACGAGTAAAAAAAATCAACAGGAATATACAGTTATTGAACGTCGATATGCCTTGTTTGCGCAAGAAAGCGGGCCGTTGAGCATTCAGCCAATAAAGCTTGTGGCGACGGTTAAGAAAAAGGTTAATCGTGCAAATAACGGTTTTTTTACACCCACACAAAAAATCCGCTTGCGCAGTAATTCACTGACCTTACAAGTGAAAGCAAAACCAGAGATGAGTCAGTCTGCCTGGTGGTTACCGGCAGAAACGGTGGATCTGACCAGTAGCTGGACTACCGACATTGCTCAAGCGCGAGTCGATGAACCCATCACCCGTAACATTAATCTGTCAGTGAAAGGTGTTCACAGCACGCAATTACCACCGATAGATCCACCTACGCTCGATTCGGCGAAAATTTACCCGGATAAGCCAGAAATCAGTTCGCAGCAATTGAGTAATTCACTGCTGAGTTATCGTGTCGATAAATGGGCGGTTATCCCGCGCAAAGCCGGACCCTTACACCTACCTGAGATTAAGTTGGAATGGTTTGACACGATTAATGGGAGAATACGTCATGCCATTTTGCCATCTGAGACGATTGAGGTATTGCCGGCTATCAGTACCGCCAAAAGCAATCAGCCATTGCCAGTAGTGCAGAGTCCTGATGTCCAGACTGCACAGGTCACGCCGCCCGAATCCGAGGATAATGCAATTAATGTAGTTGTTGAATCAGTGCCACAATCAGGTCCTGATCATTTGGCTATTAATAATCGTTGGCAGTGGCTGAGCGCCTTGGCTTTTATAGGTTGGATTCTGACAGCATTTTTATGGTGGTTTAAGGCGTCCTCACAGCGATCAAATGCAAAAATGCAGGCAGTGTCAGTGGGCGCGGTAAAAACGGCTAGCCTGAAAGCGGTGGAATTAGCTTGTCAGCAGGGTGATGTTCAAGCGATCAGACGGGCATTAGGTGATTGGTCAAATCAGCAATGGTCAGATAATCCGAACCTTAATTTAAAGGAAATTCCTCAGAAACTAGGCAGCGAAGATCCTGAGTTGTTGTTGTTCTTTAGTCGCCTGGACGCCGCTTTGTATTCGAGTCAGGCAGAGAAGATACAATGCAACGAACTTACTAAACGAATAAAGCAGGCGATAAAATTATACAATCAGCGGATTCGCGATCGCGCAATGAGTGCGGAATCGAAGCACCTATTACCGCAATTGTAAGGGGTAATAAATATCCGGATGGCACACAGGTGCACCACTCCGGAATTACTTAGTATTAGGATTTCAGACGTGTAAGGCCCAGTACTTTGGTTAGATATTTTTCATAAACAGGTTCAGTGGAACCGTTTTTCATCTTACGCATAAAGTATTTTTCGTAAGCAATTTTTGCCAGATGCACCCATTTACCTTGTTTAAACCAGGTAATGTTTCGTGGCGGGATTTGTGGTACAGCGAGAAAAGCCGCACCCGTATCACCCATATCGGCCAGACACAGGGCCGACCAGGTTCCTGATTTTTCGGGCGCCTCACCTCGAATCTCGTGTGCAATATTATGCACAATCGCTGATACCATCGACTCGATCATATAACCTGTCTTGGGAGTGCCGGTTGGGACAGTGGTCACTTCAACAGGTGGAATGGCAACACAGACACCAGCGGAATAAATATTTTTATATTTTGGACTGCGCTGATACTCATCAATTAAAACAAAACCACGTGGATTACAGAGCCCTTCAACTTCGGCGACAGGGTCTATACCAATAAATGCTGGCAGAAGCATGGCGTGTTTGAATTCAATTTCGTGTTGCTGGATAACTTCACCGGCAGCATCATGCTCGTCGGCAAATATTTTTCCTTCTTCGGCTTTGCTTACTTTGGCGTTGGTTATCCACTTGATATGTCGGTTGCGCATTTCGCTTTCCAACATGCCTTTTGAGTCGCCTACACCACCAAGACCGAGGTGACCAATGTACGGCTCAGAGGTTACATAAGTGATTGGTACACGATCTCTGATCCGGGCTTTGCGAAGTGCAGTATCGAGAATAAAGGCATATTCATAAGCCGGACCGAAACAGCTTGCCATTTGTACCGCGCCGATCACTGCCGGGCCAGGGTCTCTGACCAATTTCTGATAATCCTCGTAAGCCTGTTCCGCATGCCCAAGTGTACAGACAGATTGCGTGTGACCATTGATTGGACCCAAGCCTGGTACTTCGTGAAATGCTAATTTAGGCCCAGTGGTTATTACAAGAAAGTCATATTGCAAAGTGCTGCCGTTTTCCATGCTGAGTTTATTATCAACGGCATCAATTTTTGTAATTGCACTGGCGACAAAATCGATGTTTTTACGATTAAGGTAAGGCCCAATATCGAGGGAGGTGTCATTTCGTTTTCGCCAGCCGACCGCTACCCATGGATTTGAGGGTGTAAATTCAAACTCGGGTTTATCACTCACGACCGTGATGGTGTGATCCGCTTGATTGAGGATCTCACGAAGCTCGTACGCGGCTGTCATGCCGCCAATGCCAGCGCCTACTATGACGATATGGGCCATATCATTCTCCTTTGGTAAAGGTTATAATCACTTGACTATTTTTTGGTGTACTGCAGGGCTAAACCCTGTCAGATCCATCATTCAATTATTGTAATGTGAAATTTTACGAACCGTTAGTGATGCTTGTCGTTCAGTACAGTTCTTGTGCAGAAGAGTATAACAGTGTCCAGTCCGTCATCCCCAAAAATTATTTTTCTATACTACAATACATTATGGCTGTGTCTATTATAAAATGTCTTATAAGAAAACAGCTAAATACGCAAATTCAAGGCATATGCGCAGGCAATGTCCTCCCCCGTCTTAAAGCCTGTAAACCCGCCGCTGACGTCACTCGCACTCGACTTGTTTTAAAAACCATCCGGTAGTGGACGCTGCATCAAGCATTGAAATCCAGATTCGTGGTTAAGACTGAGGATATTGCCCTTGCCCGACTAATCCGGTTTCTCCTACCTACGATTTACAGAGTCTTGGATTTAAGGTTTATTACCTGCGTAATAGGCAGCATTTTTTTTAGTGGTTTATGCAAACCTGTTTTTGCAGAGAGTAAGGTTCATATTGAGGGTGAAGAACTGTGTCAAGGTAAGCTTGACAGTATCTATTTTTCGGGAAACCAAACAACAAAGGAAATCGTTTTCCGGCAGGAGATGACAATTGCCGAGCATGCAGAATGTTCGCTGGAAAAAATTCTTGAATCACGGCAAAACATGATGGATTTAGGCATTTTCAGTTCAGTTAAACCGACTTTAATTCAATACCCGGATCGTCTCATTCTGCAATATAGGGTTAAGGAAAAACACTATATTCTACCTATTCCACGTATAAGTCGCACATCTGATGGTGAAATTCGTCTGGGTATTCAACTGCGTATGGATAATTTTAGTGGTCTGAATCACCAATTGAAACTGACCAGCGAGAAACACGCTGAAGAAGACGGTGCCGGTCGCAAGGGCTTTGAGCATGCTTTTGAATATAACGTGCCGCGCTTTGAAAACAGTCTCTATGGTATTTCGGTCAAGCTTGAGCACTTGGAAAAACAGTATCAACTAAAGCGTGATGGCGTTGTCTTCGGTGAGTCTGATCGGGCAGGGGACAAATTCGAGCTGAGATTACATCGTCGTCGTGACAAAAGTGCAGGTAGCAGGGGTTGGCAGAATAGTTATAGATTTCGTTATGAAATCAGGGGCCACCATTTGACGGAAGGAGAGCTTGGCCCCTTTGAAGAAGGGCAAAACCTTGAAATCTCAGCCGCCTTAACAAGGCAGGAAGTGCATCTGGACAAATATCGCAGACGTGGTTTTACCTATGGTGGTGAATTGTCTTTTGCTTTTGATCTGTTTGGTGCTGATTATAGCTATCAGCGCTTTGATGCATTCTATCGCGGCTATCGCCCAATCGACGCATCGACCTTGACTAATTTCAACTACAATGTCGAAATCGGTTATTCAAATGGTAAACCGTTTGGTGAACGCGCCTTTTCTTTGGGCGGCGGTGATACCTTGCGTGGACTTGCCGGCAGAACAATTGATGGTGATATTAAGCTGCTGGCTAATCTCGAATACTTATCGGCGCTTAAATCCAGACCAGCAATTCGCTGGGTTGTTTTTTGGGATATAGCGAATACTTTTCCGCGTTGGGAATTTAAACCTGCACGTACCGAAACCGGATTGGGAACGGGTATTCGCTGGAAAATTGTTTCGTTTGTAAAAGTGGATTTACGCGTCGATTTTGCCTTTAGTCTAAGCGAGAAGAAGCTATACTCCTACTTTGCCACCAAACTGAATTTTTAGCCCCGGGAATTCAATGTAAATTGCAGTTAACTTCCTCACACAGGCACAAACCATGCAGAGATGGTTGAGATGGATTTGTTGTACTATCTTTTGTTAGCAGGTTTTGTATCTTTGCAAAAAATCTGAACTTTTCCTTAGCTCCATTTGACAGAAATTTAATAAAATTTTACTGAATCTGAGGCGCAATCAATTAACTTTAAATCAGTTAGCAAAGCCCGGTCATCAATCCACCATGTCGGATGAAATCAAAAAGGACCTGCGCCAAGGGTTTATTGCCAGTGCCTATACAAAATACCTGAGTTTTGCGCTGCGTATTCTGGTCGCGGCAGTACTTGCCCGATTGCTCGAACCCAACGAATTTGGTATTTACTCCATCGCGTTGGTCTTTCTTACCTTCTTTAGTTTGCTCAGTCAAAGTGGTCTGGCGACCGCTGTCGTGCAAAAACGGGATCTGACGGACCGGGATATCTCCAACATCTTCATTTTTACCGTTGTGCTTGGTGTCAGCATTGCCATCATCTTTGCCATTAGTGGAAATGCGATCGCACGGTTCTATGAAGAACCTGCTTTGGCTATGGTATGCCAGGTATTGGCAGTCAGCGCGGTTTTTAGCAGCGCGGCTGGAACACCACGTGCCCTGTTGTTAAAAAGAAAAGAATTTGCGCAGATTGCTAAAATAGATGTTATCGCCATGTTTATCGCGGCGTCTGCAGCCCTAACTGCTGCCTTTTTTGGCGCTAAATATTATGCACTGGTTCTACAGGAATTGGTTAATGGTTGTCTCGTATTTTTTATGTACTTTCGTGCTTCACGCTTAAAAGTTGAGCGCGGTTTTGAGCTGCAAAGTATTAAAAAGGTGTTTAGTTATTCGGCCTTTCAATTTCTGTTTAATATACTGAATTACTTTTCCCGCAATATCGACAACTTACTGATTGGAAAGTACTTTGGAACCAGCATGCTGGGTTTCTATAATAAAAGTTACACACTGATGTTGCTACCCAACCAAACCATCAGTCAGGTTATGACGCCCGCCTTACATCCTGTTTTTGCACAATTACAAAATGAACCAAAACGCATGTATCAATACTATATCGATATGGTGCGTTTTTTAGCGGATATAGGCGCAGTGATTTCTTTAGGCGTGTTTTTCTTCGCAGAAGAAATGATACTGATCCTTTATGGCGAGCGATGGATGCCGGTTGCACCTATGCTGAAGCCATTGGCATTAACCATAGGGCTGCAGCTGATATTACAAACCTCAGGCGCAATATTCCAGGCACTGGGCATGACCAAACAGCTATTTTATACAGGCTTTGTATCGTCAGTCATGATTATTGGTGCCATTGTCTACGGTATCTATAGCAAGGATATAGAAGTACTGGTAACGGCTTATGCATCGTCGATATTATTTGTATTTTTACAAAATTACTTTGTCCTCACCCGTACCGGCTTCAAACACTCTTTTAAAGAATTTTTAAATTACCTTAAAATACCAACCATCATTTATATATTATTGTTTTCAGGTATGACTCTGGGCCTGTACCTGCAAGCGTATTTTTTGGGTTCAAGCTATTTTCTGATCAAGCTGCCTTTATTTATTTGTTTGACGTTATTCTTGTTTTGGCAAACGCGTGAGTACCGATTTTTAGGAGAATTTGGTGCGGACTACGGCATTAAATTACCGACTAACTGGATAAAGAAGCGTTTTTTGAAGTAATTATTTGTAATTAAACGAGCAATTGCCTGCAGACATGGGAATTACAGGCACATCTTGTTGATGCGCCTTTAATTCACTGGAAAGTTTGAATACTACAATCAATAATACTTATTTAGATAGGCGCGAAGGATTAGCGCTAGCGCCAACTGAACTATTCTCGAATTGTTGAACTACATTCTGCTGGATGTAGATTGGAGCCAGAGAATCAGCCTCTTGCTCTATTTCTCGAAGTATAGCAACAAACCCTTCCAGTGTTTCACCCTGTAAAAGTAACTCGTTCCCATCCTGTGTACTGATTATGGAACGTATAAAAGTTATCATGGACTTGATTTTACATAGGCGATCAATAATCCTGTCTTCCATTATAATTTACTCGATGTTCTCTGTTGGGTTGGGATAATTCTCAACGGCATATTGGATATCAAAGGCTATAGCCAGGCGATTCATGATGTTCATGCAGACAGCCTTACCATCGCGAAATTCCTGCAGATAAGCGCGTGATACCTTGGTTTCCTGATGGACTTTGTTTATGGAATTCAGACCATCAGTTCGATCCCCAATATTTCGCAATTCATGGCGTAGGCGGTCTCCTAATGCATTAAAACCGATAACATCGTGTTTTGGTACAACGTTTATTACTTCCGATATTTGCATAAGGGCCGACTTTAACTCAAAAACACTGCCTGGATTTGCGTCTTCCAGGATTTGTCTGATATCCTCTATTGCATCTGCTGATGTCGACCTGTCAAAAATTGCTGCTGACGTACTCATAGTCCTTCTCCGTGTCTCTTTATTGATTGGGTGCCGCTATAGTGGCACCCAATTCTATTGTATTTACATGACAAGAGTCAAGGTCGTTTATAACGATAGAGCATAATACTTAGAATATCGGGCCATTCGTTTAAACCCAGGTCAGTTTCATTACCAGAAGGCAGCCTCAATGTGCCAAAGAGACTATCCCATAGCGTGAGGGTGCCGTAATTCCATGCATGAAGGCCGCGTTGATGATGGATCAGATGCTGTTCTGGAATTTGAATTACCCAACCGATAGGGTGTAAGCACTTTGGAAGTCGGATGTTTGAGTGATGGAAAAATTCGAATGAAGATTCAACGAGAATGACAGCCAGCATTACCTCCAGATCAACCCCAAGTAGTAACCAACCTACGGCAAAAATAACACCTGCATCCACTAATAATTCAATGGGGTGCCTAAACACGGTGACTAATGTCGTCATATGCTGAGGTGCGTGATGCGCATAATGCAGGTATTTCCAGGCCCAGGACACACTGTGCCGCATACGATGATACCAATAGGCAAAGAATGAATACGTAAGGTAGGTGATAAGTACTTGCATTGGCATGGAAAAATCAAGTAATGGTTGCCATAGTGAGGTGAATTGCCACGTTAAGCTCAAGATCAACAGTACGCTAATTGCAATAACCTGCACTACGATCAGCCACGGTATCCAATTTGAAGGCCGTGTTGCGTATTGCCTGCCCTGAAAGACTTGTTCAAAAATCAAGAGGGTTAAGATTAGTCCAATTTCAAAATACGTGAGTTGAATCATTTTGTTCTCCTTATTGAATAGTTGGAGAGCTAAAGTGAGTTTGTTTACATTTGCGCGTATTACCCAGGCGGAGAAGATTCAACATCAGAACTGAGTACATGATGAGTCTGACTATGTCAGTTTGTTGTATTGCACATTTGATCTTGCCGCGTGAGTGTCTAATCGGTCGCGCAGTATTCCCACTACCTTCAGCTCCCGCTTTAGAATGGATAATGCTACTACTTAATAAAACTATTTACATGTGAATAATATATTCAGCAACGAATACACGAATAGTGACTTATTAGTGATCAGAGCAGGCATTGAACAATAGCTAATAAAACACTTTAAGAAAATTATATTATTAGCTGTTTTTAATCAATCTTTATTTAGGAAATTGAGAGATGTATATAATCGTCTGAGGATTTTAAGGAGCCCAGAACAGGCATTGGACAATAGCTAATAACGCACTTTGAGAAAGTTAAATTATTAATTTTTTTTAATCAGCAATATTGCTGGGGCACGCTAAAGCATTTATGCAATCTTTAACAGTTACGATTGTAGTTTATTTAGTTGAAATTCTACGACACTGAGGTATTGATTTTCTAACAGTTATATAGTAGGTCTAGTGTTCATATTCGCAAAATTAGAAATATACAGGCTAAACCATTAAAATAGCTTGAATTAAATTGCTTACGGATTTCCTATCCTTAATACTCAAAGGTTGTAATAACACAATAATGATCTGTTCCCGTGCTTGCTGTACTTTCCTTGATAAGTAAAAATTATGATAAGTCTGCATACCCGAAGTGAAGGTAACGGTATCAGCCACATCGAAGCCCAACTTCAAACGTACAGCTGCAAAAACAGGTATAGTTGTAGCCTTCTCCGGGGCTTCAAAAGCTTCCACCCGAGCTACGGGTTCATCTAATATTGCCGCCATTAGTTCTATCGATATGTTGTTGTTTTCCCGAAATAGCTGTAATTGCTTTGCAATTGACTGGTAGTAATCGCGTTTAAAATCATCTATATCGAGCTGATTGGGCATCAAGAAGCTGTCATCGAATTTAGGGATCTTTGCTAGAAGCGTGATCACCTTATCACGTACATCGTAGCCTCGATTTTCTACTTTGGAAACTATCATTCTAATCAGGAATTCAAACTGCTCTTCTGGTAGTAATCCTGAGCGAACAATACTCTGGATAGTTTCATCTGAAACCGTCGGCCAGAATTTGTGAATATTATTTCCTTTAAATATGGCAAGCATCGTCACTTGGGTTAACCAGGAAAAACTGGCAATAACATGTAAGGGCCTGTTTTTCGTATAACTCATTTGGGTATAAGAGCGCCAAGATGAATTACTCACACCGCCAATACGGTTTGATAAATTTTCCAGCCGCATATTCTGCGTACGCATAACCCACTTTAGAGCCCCGCCTATTTCGGCATTAAATATAGGCTGATAATTATTCAGTTTCTCAATGCGCTCAGCTATTGATGAGCTAAATTTGCTAATCTGTGAATCCATGAATATCACATACACTAAAACGGAAAAAAGATGAAACATATTTTAGCTGACAATATAAAAAGAGTGACTAAAGTGACTAGGACATAATTAAAGTGACTAGGACAGGCATTGAACAATACATAATAAAACACTTTAATAAAATTCAACTATTAGCTGTTTTTAATCGATTTTTAATTGGTGATATTGTGTGATGTATATAATAACCAAGCAAGGGCAGGCATTGAACATTAACAGCTAATGCGGTGCCAATATGTGATTTACCGACTCTCAGGGGGTCGATTAATAAAACGTTAGCCCTCATAATTCGCTCCATGATGCCAATAGGCACACATTTGTGCTATGCTTCCCTGTATGAAACCCATCAATTGGAATGCTGAAAAAAATCAACAGCTTATAGAGGAACGAGGCATTTCCTTTGAGGATGTGGTTTTTTATTTGCAGCAAGGACCATTATTGGATGATATTAAACATCCAAATGATGAAAAATATCCAAATCAACGAATCTTTGTAACTGATGTAGAAGGTTATATCCACTTGGTGCCGTATGTAGAGAATACAAAGGAAATATTTCTAAAGACCGTCATCCCTAGTAGGAAAGCAACGAAGCAGTATCTTGGAGAGAAGTTATGAGCAAGGCTAAACTCAATAAAGAGGAAAAAGAAATCCTCAAAGACTTTGAAGCCGGTGAGTTTGAATCAGTACTTACTTCTAAACGTAAGAAATATATACAAACGGTGGCTGAGAAAACGTTTAAAAAGGACAAAAGAATTAACATAAGAATTTCAAGCCGTGATTTACGTTCTCTTCAGAGGAGAGCGTTAGAGGAAGGAATTCCCTATCAGACTCTGGTATCAAGTGTTTTGCATAAGTATGTTTCTGGTGGTTTGCGAGATATTATGGCTGACAAGCAAATCCAGCCGATGCAAAAAGCACGCGGCTGATTTGTTGTCAACCGCAGTCGATAACTGTACCACCGCTTTTTAAAATATTAGTCTTCTGCTTCCTTGTTAGGTTTGATCAGTGACTGGGGCGGACATTAAAAGGTATTGAAAAATATCTAATAAAACACTTTAATAAAATAAAATTATTAAATGATTTTATTTTTAATTGAGAATATTGTGGGATGCATATGCTTATCGGAAGATTCTTGAAATCCAAAACTCACAATCTTAAAGTGCCGGACAGCCATCAACAATATCCTGCTGCATGATTTCGATCACGCTGGGTATCTGCTGACTATCAGCCTCTATAAGCGCAGTTTTCAGTTCATCCAGATTGGTAACTCGTGTAGCTCGGCAGCCAAATGCCTTGGCTAGTCCAACCATATCAGGTGTATGTATATCCACGCCGATAGTTTCAATATCAGCATCAACCATAAACCGCTTGATTTCACTGTAGCCCAGATTATTCCAGATCAGGAATATAACCGGCAATCCTACTTCAACCGCGCTCGCGAGTTCGCCGACGGTGAATTGTGTGGCGCCATCACCGATTAACGCAATAACCGGATAATCAGGTGCAGCGAGTTTTGCACCGATTGCGGCAGGTATGGCGTAGCCCAAGGTTCCAAAGCCGGAAGCCGAGTGAAAATAGCGGCGTGGATGCTCAGTTTCATAATGAATCCATGCGTAGTAAACAGGTTGTGTGGAGTCACCTACGATAATCACTTCCGGTAGCGCCTCGCGGATGGCAGCAAAAAATTGTGCATAGCCTGAATCACGCGATGCCTGCAACTGTGTTCTTAACACCAGGGCGCGATCATTGCCGTTTTGGCAGTGATGATTCTTCCATTCCACCAGCGCCTGATTGAGGGCCTGTAGTGCATAAGCCGCGTCGCTGCAAATCGCTAAATCAGCTCGCACATTTCGAGTCAACTGGGAGGCGTCAATATCGATGCGAATAAGTTTGCCACGCAGCTGCACATCACCATCGTAGAAAAAGTCGTAGTCAGTCTCAGCAAACTCGGTTCCAACCGCAAGGATCACATCTGCGGATTTCAATGCTTCGCGTACGGCAACACAGGACCCTGAGCCACCAACAGCCAGAGGATGACTGTAGGGGATCACGCCTTTGGCATTGACTGTATTGATAACCGGTGCCGCCAATTTTTCTGCTAAAGCAATGACTTCTATCTGGGCTTTTATAGCACCACCGCCGATAACAATCAGTGGACGTTGAGCATCTTTTAACCACCTTACGCTAGTGCTTATTGCTGCTGGTGATGGGCCCGGTGCGTGTGGTATCGGGAAAGCTTTTTTATCAAGATGATCAGCCTGGGCAGTAATCACATTAATCGGAATTTCAATATGTACCGGCCCCGGCCTTTCGCTGTTAAATATCGCAAAAGCCCGTGCCAGCACTTTGGGTAGCTCATCGGCACGTAGCAGGGTATGACTGAAACGTGCAACCTGTTCAGTCAAGGCGCTTTGTGTTGGCATTTCATGCAGCCGCCCTTCGCCCATACCCAGTTGATAACTGCGATTCACTGATGAGATGATCAGCATTGGAATCGAATCTGCCAGGGCCTGGCCCATCGCTGTTGCGATATTTGTCATGCCAGGCCCGGTTATAATAAAGCAGGCAGCGAGCTTTCCTGTAGCTCTGGTAAAGCCATCGGCCATAAATCCGGCACCTTGCTCATGACGTGGTGTCACGTGGCGAATAGGTGAGTTTTCCAGTCCCCGGTAAAGCTCAATTGTATGAACACCCGGGATACCAAAAATGGTATCTATGCCATAGTTTTCAAGAATTTTTACCAGTACTTCGCCACAGGTCGCCATAAGCAATTCCGGATTTAAGTATTCATAGAATCGAATGATTGCACAAATTTCTCCAATCTATTGCAGCCCTTGATCAATTCAGCTTCCGGTTGTACCAAAGAGAATCGGATATGACCGCTCGTCGCCGCGCCGAAAGCGCTGCCTGGCAATACTGAGACGGCTTGTGCGTCAAGCAACGCTTGAGCGAATCGTTTGTCGTCCTGGAATATTTTACTGACATCCACCATGATAAACATGCCTGATTCCGGTCGATGGAATGTCAAGTGCGGCATGCTTTGAAGGCGCTGACAGACAAGGTCTCTGCGTTTTCGATATTTATCCCGCATTTCCTTTACATAGTATTCATCATTATTGAGTGCAAAGGCGGCTGCATCCTGGATAAACTGCGGACTTCCAAAGATCGACATTTCAGTGAAATTTCCCAAATGCCGGGTCAGTTCCACTGGCGCGACAACCCAACCTACACGCCAGCCACTCATCGCGTGAGATTTAGACAAGCCATCGATGACAACGACATTATCCAGTTTTTTTGCTGCTGTACGCAGGGATATGTGTGGTTTCTCGTAGGTGAACATCGAGTAGACCTCATCACACACAAGCCATATATTGTTTTCATAACAATAGCTGGCGAGATCCCTCAAGGTTTGTGCAGCGATTATTGCCCCTGTAGGATTGCAGGGAGTGTTTATAAACACAACTCTGGTTCGTTCGTTGATGGCTGCAATCAGGTGATCAAGCTGCGGTTCAAATCCATGTTCGGGCAATGCTTGTACCGTTTTTATTTTAACGTCAATGGCCCGCAAAATTGGCTCATAACCAACGTACATAGGATCGACGATAATAATCTCATCGCCTTTGTTTAGCAGACAACTCAGTACAGAAAAGATTGCTGAGGTTACACCCGGGTAAATTGACACTTCATTTTCAGAGCAGGGGTGAGGTGAGGTTCTGGTTTCGTAGTCTGCAACCGCCCGTCGTAAACTCATCTCCCCCAGTGCCGGTGAATAATGAGTGCGACCAACACGCATATGGCTCACGGCATTGTCTACTATAGGGTCGGGTGTTCTGAAATCGGGGTCGCCAATGGACAGAATAACCACATCCTCTGCGCGCTGCTTCATTTGCATAGCCTGATTATGAACAGACCAGGCTTCAGCGTTGTCGGTATCCAGGCGCTGGGCCAACTCGCTAAATCTATTTGTATTCATATCATAGCCTTTAAGTACGATATTCGACGCCAGGGAATACACATAACATTTCAAATAACAGGTTTGCAGCAACCAACGAGGTGTTTCCCGAAGGGTCGTAAGCAGGGGCGACTTCAACAAGATCGCCACCCACTATGTGCAAATCTCTGCACCCGCGTATAATTTCGAGTCCTTGATGCACGCTTAGACCACCGATTTCCGGTGTACCTGTACCCGGTGCATAAGCCGGATCAAGGCCGTCTATATCAAAGGTAACATAAACGGGTCCACTGCCAAGCTGATCCCGCACTTCTTGCATTAAAGGGGCGAGTGAGTGATACCAGCATTCTTCGGCCTGCACTACCCGTACACCTTGGGCGCGTGACCAATCAAAGTCATCTGATGCATAGCCACTTGCGCGCAGACCTATTTGCACCATACGTTTTGGATCAATCAGTTTTTCCTCAATGGCGCGCCGAAACGGTGTGCCATGAGCGATGCGTTCACCAAACATATCATCATTAATATCGGCATGGGCGTCAACATGGACGATGCCCAGCGGCCCGTGTTTTTTGCTCAGAGCGCGTAAAATGGGCAGCGATATTGTGTGATCACCGCCAAGGGTTAATGGTTTGCAATTATCAGCCAGAATGGCATCATATGCCTGCTCAATAATCGTGATTGATTTTTGTAGATTGAAGGTATTGATTGCAATATCGCCAATGTCGGCTACTTGTAGCGAATCAAACGGTGCGGCTCGTGTGGCCATATTATAGGGACGAATCAGACAGGACTCGGCTCGAATCTGTCGCGGACCGAATCGTGCGCCGCTACGATTGGACGTGCCTATATCCAGTGGAACACCGACAAAACAGACATCCAGATCCTCTGTAGAAGAGGCGTGTGGCAATCGCATCATTGTGGCAATGCCCGCAAAGCGGGGCATTTCATTGCCACCTAACGGTTGATTATATTTATTTTCAGTCATAATCTAATATCCTGTTAATGGGCTTGTCCGACATCCAGGGGGTATTGAATACACCACTTTGCACAAAAAATCAGTTATCGTTCTCTATGCTTGTCCCAAACCAGCCACCCTCAGGGAAAAAACTGTCTACCAAAACATCCAGAGTATCTTGTTCAGCAAAGACTTTAAGCTCATCAGCGGCTGGGGTGGTCAACCAGAAAAATAACCCCAGAGAGCAAATAATGCTGGATGATATCCATTGTCCAAAGTCAATTAATTTCATTGCTGAACCAAATGATCGTTTTAGCTTGTTACCGACAAAGTCAACACTATATAACTCATCTAATAATAGATGAATGATGAATCCAAAAAATATGGCAAAACCACTTAACCAGGCCAATAGCTCTGTTTGCCTGAATGCATGAAAACCCAATGTGGTAACCATAAACAGAAAGAGCAGGGCGGTCGCCAGTGAATGGATTGCACCGCGATGCGTGGTGAATTTGTGGAAGACCATCCAGACTGGAAAACGCACTACTAGAAATACAGCTGTGGCGGTCATCCATAATTCCATGATTGAGAATTGCTGCTGTAGTGAAAATACGGCGATAAATGATGCAATAATACCTAAAAAAGAAAAGATAATCCGGCTGGGATAGGAGTACTTTAAATCGATATCAGGCAAAATACCGCCGAGTGTACCCAGGGCGGTCAATAACACGGCTTCTGAATCTATTATGTGTCCAAGTTTCAATGTCACCGTTGCCATCAGGCCCGAAGCAACGGCGGCTACGCTGATGTGAGTATTAAAATTTGCCATGGCTAATCGCAGTGATTAATGGGTCCTAGCAATAGGGTCGAGGACAGGCACTGCCATTATCAGGGTTATTTTCAATAAAAACAGTAAGATATTTTTTCTAACCAGTGTCTGTCCTTGAAACTGTAAGTCTATTGTGGCAGTGAAAAAAACTCCTGTAAATATACTTCTGCATCATCCATAGAACCATCTTCAAAATTATTAATCATTTCATTCAGCTTATCAATACTACCTGATTAACATCAGACATTGCCTGCGGTGTACCCAGATGATCCGTATGATAAAAATACGTTGCTGCCTGCTTCGCGGTCACGGAAAAAAGTGTAATTAACGTAAGTAACAGTTAACAAAGTATTCTCATCTTATTGTCCCCCAATTACATTAAAGCGCTGATAGTCCGACCAATCATTCCAGCCAGCACTGTTCTTTGCGCGAATGCGCCACAGATGGTTGTTACTGATATTGAGCGCTAGATTTGCAGGTGTCACCGAACAGCTACCGTTACTACAGATATCAGCAACCGGGTAGGTGACATCGAAAAAATAGGCTTGACCCCTTATTTCTTCTTCTTGGAGCACCCCCGCATTCTAAAATCAAGTGCACCACTTTTTGCAGAGAAGAGCCATTCATGTTTGGGCAAACGGATGATTTATTAAGGTAGAGCAGTGATGGCTGTTCTTATGGGTGCTCACCCATTGTATACTTCGGATTCCTGACCCATTAGCGCGGGAAGTTGCTGATAGTAATAGCGGCTTCAATAGTAAGCCTCTTGTCTGTATAGGGAGTAGTAAACTAGTCACTGGAACCCACTGCCGGGATCGATTTAAGATAGGCGGCTATTGCGGCCCTGTCCTCCGGTGACAGCTTTGCCATATTCTCCTGTACTTCAACCATAGAACCGCCAAAGGAATCAAAGTCAGGGTTAAAACCTGACTCGAGTGCATAAATGATGTCTTTTTCATCCCAGGAACCTATCCCATCTTCATGGGGTGTGATGTTAGGGATGGAATCTGCAGATTTATTCTCCCCTTCAGAGCCGCTTTCCAGTGATTCTGCACCGGCAAGATAACGGTCCCTGCGTTCACCTCCGAACAGATCTCTTGGCGTATGACAGGCACCACAATGCCCTGGTCCTTGAACCAGGTATCGCCCACGTTCGCTAATTGCCGGAGCGCTGGGGTTGAGCTTGATTCTTTCACCGTCCAGGTATATCAATTTCCACAAACCTAGACCACGACGAATATTAAACGGGAATTTCAATTCGTGAGTAAGCGTGTCCGATGATGTTGCAGGCAGAGTATCCAAAAAAGCTTTTAGATCGATAAGATCTTCAAGCAACATCTTCTGGTAGTTCGTATAGGGGAATGCCGGGTAGTAATGTTTTCCGTCAGGCGAGATTCCTTTGACCATGGCATTGATAAAGGCCAGATTGGACCACATGCCTATGCCTGTCTTTTTATCGGGTGAAATATTCGGGGCTATAAAAATTCCGAAGGGAGTTTTTAGTTCAACACCACCTACCAGTTCCAGACGTACATCATCTTTAGCGTCAGGCGCGGCATGACAAGATGTACAACCTCCAGCCCAGAATAGGGTTTCTCCATTTTTCAGATCTGGCTGATGATCGGGAATGTCCTCGATCTTAAACGATCGAGGCATTGTAAGTACCCAAAAAACAACGAAACCAAAAAGAAAGACTACAACCGGCCATTTCACCAGGGCCTTACTCATCACTTGCATCCTCTACTTTTTTGAGCAGGCATTTAGGTCAATTACATCAATTATTCATCCTTTGGTACACGGAAAGATTTATGACAGCCTTTGCAGCCTTTACCAACGGCTCCCATGTTTGTTTTTACAGCGTCCAGACCGTTTCCGGCATCTGCGGCCATCGTTGTTACCGCCTCAGTCAACTTTTTATGCTTCTCACTCACCTCTGGAAACGAGGACCAAATCTTAGCTTTCGCCCGTGTCTTGTCTTTCAAGCCCTCATCATCCGCGCTCGAACCTTTTGGCCACATCGTTGAATTATCCATATTTGCAGTAGCGAGTAGGTTATTCGCCGCCGCCGCCGCGAGCTTAGCGTCGTATTCTGCAGCGCCTTTCGCCATGGCACCGAGTAATCCCAGATTGTAGGAATATATCCGCATTATTGACTGACGCGCCTCGATCTGTTTTTGAAAAGAAAACTCCTCGGCGGTAAAACCAGAAGAGCAGGTGAGTAGCGCTGTGGTGATAAGCAACACCAGACTGAAATTTCTATTTTTCATTAAATTGTCCCCTGTAATTACAGTAGTACCAGCGAGCAAATCATGCATTGCAAAAAAAGATATATCAATTGGTAAAATATGCAGTTAGGCTGTGCATATATGCACAGCCTAAACTGGAATGATCTTCGTTACGTAATAGCGGTTGCAAAAGAGGGATCGGCCGCGGCAGCTGCGCGTGCCATTGGTGTTAACCACGCAACCGTCGTCAGACATGTTCGCGCATTTGAAAAGCTACACGCAATGCGCATATTTGATCACCTGTCATCGGGTTATCGTCTAACCGATGAAGGACAGATTTTTCTTGATGCTGCGCGATCGATCGATGCGACAATAATAGACCTGGAACGGAAAATGGTAGGAGGTCAGGACCACTTGGACGGAACCGTAAAAATCACCACCACAGATGGCTTATACCCGATGTTGGTGGATGTGCTTGCCGATTTTCAACAGTTATACCCCGGTGTAAACATTGAATTGATTATTTCTAATTACCAGCTTAATATAAAAACCATGGCTGCGGATATTGCTGTTCGCCCATCGGTTGATCCGCCGTCTGATCTGGTAGCCCAGTTTGTATCCGGGCTTGCGTTTGCCGTGTACGGAGCTGATTCCCTGAAATCTCAAGGAAGATTTAAAGCACTTCAGGAAGTTGACTGGATTGGACACAGCGATCCGTTATTGGAAAGCGCACCCGGGCAGTGGATGAAGGATACAATACCCGACACATTGATTAAAATACGTTGCAATAGTTTTCTGACCATCCAGGGATTGGCTGAAAGTGGGGTTGGTTATGCTATTTTGCCTTGTTACCTCGCCGACAAATCATTACGTATTGTCAGAGTGCAAGCCGACACGCTGAATTTGTCGATCAAAATATGGCTGGTTTCACACAGTGACGTGCTGCGTGCCAAACGAGTTCGTACCTGTATTGACTTTCTCGAAACGAGATTAAAGGAGAAACGTAAATTTCTCGAAGTGCAGACATTGGATAAAGATTGAATTTCACAGACCAGGCATCCGCAGATACTCCCTTCATAAACAGTTCGGTCGTACAAAAAAACAATGCAGAAATGAGTATCAAAAAATAGGGGGTCGAGCCTATTTTACAATATACAAAGATAGTTAAACCTTATGAGTAACGGATTGGTTTTCTGTTAAATCGAATATTAGCAGTTTTGACTGATGGTGAGGTTACATCAGACTCATATATATTGTAAAATAGGATTGATCACTTCTTTCTTCCTCATTAATAAATATAGTTATCACTTTCCTGCTTCATATAACCCCTCGAGATCCAATTTGAAATTGCATCTATTGCGTCCATAACATTTTTGCAGTACTCAAAGTAAAAATCTTCTTCGAGCTTATCCAGTCCGGCTGCCGCATCAAGGGCGTTTTTCCCATCAAAGTCGACATATGCAAGCCGTGCAACTAACTCATGCTCAGGCAAGCCGAATTGATTTCCCGGTATTAATGCGACTCCAGTTTCAGAAACAAGTGTAGAGCAGAGTTGCATATTCGTCGATATCCCCCTTTGTAACAGATTGTTCTTGTAGTAAGAGAAATCTGGCATCAAATAAAAACCACCTGCAGGTTTGGGCATGCCTACATTGAAAGATCTCATTTTTTCGTAAATAAGCAAACCGAGTCCACGCAGTATCTTTCTGGATTTATTGATATAATCAGAAATCTCGTCGTTGCCATTAAAAGCTTCAATGGATGCCCATTGTATAGGTGCGCTTACTGATGTGTATGTTTCGGATGCCGCAATCACAACCGCTTCTTGTAACCTTCGAAGCTCTTTTGGGAAGATTAACGTTCCCAGGCGCCAACCACCTGCACCACACCATTTTGATAATCCACTGCTTATTATGGTGCCAGATGGATAGTTTGTTGAAATGGATTGATGCAATCCATTGTGATTCAGCTCGCCGTATATTTCATCAGAGAGAACTATTACATTATTATTTTTTGCCACATTCGCGATTGCTTCAAGTTCTCCGCCTGAATAAGTGGCTCCACTTGGATTTGAGGGATAGTTTAACACCAAAATGCGAGGGCACTCTGGTGCTGTAGAGCAGAACTGAGCAAACTCCTGGGCGGTGAGCTTCCAGTCATTGTTCTTGCTCGTTGTAATCCATCTTACGCTTTTCCCTGTTATTTTGGCCTGAGGTTCGTAGGAAACCCAAGATGGTGCCGGAATAATTAATTCACCATAAAATGCAAGCTGCAGTAGGAACATCAGTTCTTTTGAACCGGGTCCAATTAATACATCATCCAGTGTGTAATCGTTGTTTGATTTTCTATTTTGATAATCTGCGACAGCCTTTCTTAGTTTCTTAAGACCCTTTACAGGAAGATAATCGTTTTGATGCGCGTTCCTTTTAAGACTGTTGACTACACTGATCGGAATAGGAAATGGAGATTGCCCCATCCCTAATCTAAATACAGTTTTACCCGATGAAATCAGTTCATTGAGTGCTTCGTTTATACTCAATGTAGGCGAGCCATTTAAATTTCTAATATTTATATTGATGCTGTTAAGTTGGCTTAAACTGGATTCAACACCTTCTATTTCGCTATTTGTCAATTTCACGCTCGTTTCCCTGTTGCGATACATTGTTACAGGCATCAGAATTTTTATATTCTTAGCAAATCAGGTTACAATCCAGTTATGAAACGGAAGTGCAATTTTTCTTGAATGTTTTGTGCTTAGCCAATAACAATTTATGTGCATCCCGCGTATCTTGAATTGCATTATTCCTCTTAACCAACTTCCTCGAAATGACTTTATAATATGATATAGTTGTAATTAACACATAATTGGCAACTTCAGTATTCATTGTGCCTTTTTCAATGAGGTATTCTCTAACTCTTGGAAAACAGTTTGAAACTGACAGAAAATATGAGTCATTTTGGTGTATTTTTACGACGCAAACGTTTCTAGCCTTTAGTATTTGAAATGATTTATCTTGATCTTTTTTGCTATTGAGCATCAGTGTTACAGAGTTTAAATCTAATACAACCGAGAATTGATTTTCATCTTGACAATTCCCAATGAGGGTGCCACTTCTAAATGCAGGTTTATTGCTTCTACACAATATGGGAACATTTTTGTGGCGTGCAAATGCGATTGCTTTTTGATGGATTACCTTGGCGCCGCTAGTTGTTAAAGTATAAGCAAAATCGAATGAGGCATTATCGAACATAATTGATTCTTGTATAATATTTGGGTCAGCGCTATATATACCGCATACGTCAGAAAATATCTCGCAGTTAACACCTAGTTCAGAAGCGAATACTATAGCCGATAGATCAGAGCTGTTTTTTCCAAACCAAAGTAATTCATTTTTTTTTGAAACACCTTGCCCTCCTGGTATTACAACAACGTCATGGTTTTCCAATGCATTAAACAGTGCATTAGAGTCAACAATTAATTTCTTAATGTCAATGTGAGTGTCTTGTGATAATAATCCTGCTTGAAATCCACACAGTGATGTAACGTGCAGGTTAACACCTGAAACGGCTACTCGTAGAAGTGCCATGCTGAATGTATCGGATTGCGCCAAAAGCTCTTCAATAGCTTTATTGGATGTTGAACTACACAGAGATGAAGACAGTTCCCTTAGATATTCGGTTCCTCCTTCAGGACCACTGACAACCACTACAAATTTGGTACCTTTGGTTAAATTCTCATTCTTCAAGTACTTCGCGATTATACGATAATCAGTTGCTTCGCAGAATGTTGAGCCGCCAAATTTTAATACTCTGGTTGTCATACTCTATAATCCAATATCAAATAACTGGTCAGCAATTTCAAGTGCATTGAGTGCTGCGCCGATACGAAGATTATCTGATACAATCCACATCATCCCTGCATGTGAGTTTGTTGGATCCACCCTGATTCGGCCAATGTGAATTTTATTATTGTCGCTTATTGTTCGTGGTGTTGGATACTGATCTTCGCCGTTAATCCCATATACGTGAAAATCGTCATTAGATAATAAATTCACGACTTGCTTATACTCAAGTGGTAACTCCGCTTCAAAATAGATTGCTTCAGAATGACAGTTTAATACCGGAACCCTAACTGCAGTGGCAGAGACCTGTAGATCAGGCTTGTTTAGAATTTTCCTTGTCTCACGAGCAATCTTTCTTTCCTCAAGTGTGAAATTGTCATCTAACATTTTGTCAATGCTGGGTACAAGGTCAAATGGCAGGGGTGATTTAAATTTTTCTGTATGCAATGTACTATCAGGGTTATTAATCAGGTTCAAACTGTCCGATGTGAGTTCTTCCATACCCCTCAGTCCACCGCCTGAGGCCGCCTAGTATGTACTGACCACTATTTTTGTTAAATTATAATACTTATCTATCTGATTCAAAACTCTGACCATCGGAATGGTAGTACAGTTTGGGTTTGCAACGATATTTGAAAGGCATTTCGATCTGGATGTAATCCCATTAACTTTTGGTACAATAAGCGGGACATCCTCGTCCATTCTAAATGCATTTGTATTATCAATAACTAACGGACCACTGTTAGCAATGCCTTTTACATAGCGTTTACTCACTTTTGTACCGGCTGAGAATAAAACAATGTCAGTATCAGAAAAATCAAAATTATTAATATCACGAACGGTGTAGTTTTGATTTTTGTGTGTAACAGATTTACCCGCAGATCGGCTTGAAGCAACCAGATTAAGTTTTTTGAAGCAGACTTTTCTCTCAGTTAAGAGAGAAAGAAATGTTTGGCCCACGGCTCCTGTTGCCCCTACAATTGCACAATTGTACTGACCGGTATTTTTTTGCATAGTGACTCTCCCTATTGAATTCTGAATGAGTGAATTCAATATGGGTTATGAATTGCCACTCAACTTCTTGTCTTCAAAACTGTACGGCAATTTTGCAATCGCTGCAGTGTCGTCCTATTGATTTTTTCAGCAAACGCTTTTTCTGTTTTTGTTTCATACGTTTACTTACTTTCTGCGCCTAAGCGCTTTCTGATTCGCTGTATCCGCCAATATAATGTAGACGGGGTACTAGATGCTCATTGACGTCCATACATAGTGATTAACTCTGACGCTTTGCAAAATAGTATTTCCCCAAATTAAAATTTACGCCAATAATTCCGCCAATCACCATAATTATTCCAATTGTTTGATAAAGATTAATCCTGTAATCGTAAACGACATAATCGACAGTCAGGGCTACAACCGGATACAAAAAACATAGAACAGCTATTCGATCAACATTAAGTTTTTGGAAACTGGAATAGAGAAAAATATAGGCGACGCCCGTATGCGCGAACCCCAGCATGACTAAATAGAACCATTGCTCAGATGTCGGTGTTTTGACAAATTCTGCGAGAGGATAAAAAACGACAGACCCAATCAGTACTTGCCCCAGAGTAATAACGTGCGGCTTTGCATCAGTTAGCGACTTAACGATTAGCGTTGTTACCGCATATAAAAAAGCAGCTGTTAATGCGAAAAATATACCTATCATGTTATTAACATTGACAGTTCCACTAAACGAACTTACATTTGAGATGAATAACATTCCTACAAATGCGACAGATATCCAAATATATTTGTTAGTGCCAATTTCAGTTTTAAATATATATGATCCAATCAACAAAACAAATATGGGTTGCATCTGGTAAACCACAGTGCTTATCGTGATTGAAGTGAATTCAAATGAGCGAAATAGAAAAAACCAATTCATAACGATGCAAATGGCACTAAGAAAAATATATATTGCAATTTTGGGTTTTAAATAGTAACGGGTAAGGTAGCCTCTAATTAGACAATAAACGCCTAAAAAAATGGATCCAAATAAACAACGGTAGAAAACTACGGTATATGATGTCTGATTGGATTCAATCACAAATAGAGAAACAGTGCCTGAAATTAACATGGCAAAAATCAGTTCAAACGTACCGCTGTTGGTTTTATTTTTATGCTTCATTCCAGTAACCCGATGAGTAGATGTCATCACTTAGATTAATAATTTTTCTGACTAGTGTAACGCCTGAATTCGTAGCGGTTTTTTTCCATTTTTCTGATCGTGGGAAAAAGGCTTTCAACAATTTTTCTTTGGATTTTATCCATGGTTTTGATTTGACGATGCCGTGATTATGATAGTAATTTTCAATACGCAGTGATTTGAGAATACTTATTGGATTCAATGTACCTAGTTCGGCGCAAGCGAAGATGTAAGCTTCATTTGTTGAGTTCAATCGGCACCATTGACCCATGGTCCCATTGGCTTGATACACACCACTATCCTGATCGTGCCCTTTTACCTTAAATGGATGTAGATAATCCTTAATGCGGTAAAATATTTTTTCTGGATAGTCATCAAATAAAAGGGTGACGCATCCTCTTTTTCCCAAACCAGAATGTAAATCCAAATGAAACACTTTCCTGGCACCTCTGGTCCAAGAGTGAATATTGGATTTAACGATTTGCGTGCTTCTGGATGTTAGAGTACCGCCGTAAAAGATTCCATTTTTGTACTTTCTTTGACCACCGGCTATAGCTTGCCTTATAGACTTAATATCATACTTGAATGCCAGCTTCAGTAGATTCAGGTAATAGCCGGGTCCTGTTGTATAACGCCGGATTATTTTAGGATTCAGAAAATTCTCCATCAAATCATACATATTGTTGGGATTATCTTCATCAAAGCTGAAGTTTCTATTCAGATCAATATTATCTTCATTCACGCGTCTTCTGAATGCAAAGCCATAGGGGTTCAGGGAATGTATAAATACAATTGAAGTTTTGGATATATCAATGGCATAAGAGTCCAGATTTTTCATTAATTCAACCTGTATGGCTGAGCCTATCGATCCTTCGACTCCGTGCAATCCGCTGCTTATGATAATGGTTTTTTCAGGTTCCTCACTGCCGTAGTAAGCTACATCAATATATAAATTTTCATCTGTTTTATCTCTAATTGATATAGGATAACTTTGTTGTTTTGCATTGCAATATCGTGCCGCTTGCATAAATTTTTGCCGACACTCTCTGTATTCAGGAAACATATTGCATTGTCCTTTAAGCTGTATCAAACTGGCACTGAGTCAATTAAGTTTATCTTTATACGATCTAGATTACTCCCTGCTCATTGCTATACATTGAGTTTGATTCATTAAATATTTAATATACGCTTAATTCGCATCTTTCGCCATCGATAATATGCCAATAATCTGCATAGACTCATGCCACCGAATTCCGGGAAAAAGATATCTTGAAGTTGCTGGCTTTATTAAGATGCACTTGATACTTAAGCCATTACAAGTGATCCAAGCGACCGTTGAACATTATTTTCTTTTCCAAACTATTTTGGCATTAAACCAATAGCTTATTACGTTTTCGATTAAACAACTTTATTTCTTAATCCAAACTTATTGAAATAGCCGTTATACTCAATGTTGTTTTTCCAGTAGCTGTATTGAGTAAGTGACCCGACGAGTATTGAGAAATTTGTTCGTACTTAGTTCGGAATTTTTTACTCATCAGAGATTATTTTCAATAGGCTACTAGCCTTGAAAATTATTAGTACGAGGTTGTGCTAACCCGAGTAATCAGTTTTTTATGCATATATGCAGATATTCCTTCAATGCCTCCCTCGTATCCTATTCCACTTTCTTTGATACCGCCGAACGGAACATCGGGTCGCATCACGGAAACAGAGTTGACGTTGACCCCTCCACATTCAATATCTTCAACCGTTCGCTCAATAATTTTTTCAGATGATGTAAACACATAGGACGCCAGACCATAGGGCAATCGATTGACACAAGTAATCATGTCTTCATAGTTGTCAAAAGCGTTTATTGAACTGATTGGACCAAATGGTTCAATATTCATTAATGATGTGTTTAGTGGCACATCCATATAGACCGTTGGCGACCAGAAATGTCCTTGCGCATTTCCATGATGGTTTTCAATATCCATTGTCCCGCCGGGTAGAACCAGTTTCGCGCCCTTACTGGTTGCATCATCACAAAGGCTTTTCATAAAAGAAATACGCTGGCTGTTGATCATTGGACCCATCTGTACCTCTGCGTTTCTGCCATCACCGATCGTAATTTTTTTACTGTGGGCAATAAATGCATCAATAAAATTTTCATGAATTCGTTTGTGAATATAAAATCGACTGGGCGCAATACACGTTTGCCCTGCATTTCTATGTTTAAAAGGTACAATCAGTGGAATCACTTGCTCTATGTCTGCATCATCAAAAACAATAACAGGCGCATGACCTCCAAGCTCAAAAGTACAACGTTTTAATCCTTCGGCAGATAGAGCGGCTAATTTTTTACCAACTTCAATTGATCCAGTGAAAGTACATTTACGAATGATAGGATCACGTAATAATGTACTTGATATTTTTTCTGGATCACCGAATACAAGATTTACAACCCCATTGGGTAAACCTGCTTCCTGAAGGGCTTGTAGCAGTACAATGGCAGAACCCGGGGCCTCTTCTGAGGCCTTAAGAATCAGGCTGCAGCCAGAGGCGATTGCGGGGGCCAATTTTCTGGCAGGAAGTAGTGCTGGAAAATTCCAAGGTGTGAACGCTGCGCAAACCCCCAGGGGTTGCATGCGACTGAACAGACTGTGTTCGTCGTTATCTGCCGTGTAGGAAATATCGCTTAAGTCATTACTTATAGCACCAGAATTCCAACGTAGCGTTTCAATCACCCTGTTCCATTCAACTTTGGATTCAAAAAGAGGTTTCCCTTCTTCCAACGTTGTAATCAGAGCGTTTTGTAACAGTCTGTCTTCAAGTATTTTCGCTGTACGCTGGAGTAATTCCATTCGTGTTGTTATACGGGATCGCTTCCAATGTTCAAATGCATTTTTTGCTGAAAGTAATGCATCTTGGAGTTGCTGTTCGCTGCTGCATGGTAGTGCTCCCAGTTCAGAACGGTCAGCCGGATTGTATACAATCATCGAAGTCTTGCTCTCAACCCATTGACCGTTGATGAACATTTTCAGATCTGTATACATAGTGTTTCGTTTCCTATATGTATAATCTATACGGATCTGTTCGCGTCGTAGCCAAAAAACAAGTTATCTTTCTCGTCAAATACACTGCAATCAGGGCAAATAATATCCAGATGATACTGGGTGTAGGGGGTTAAACCCAGGCCAAAATGAATACAACCATTATTAGAGCCATAAACCTCGTTCATAGCGTTATTTCCACCGAGCAGTTTGAGTTTGGTGTTGACCCCAAATCCCAACTCCCAAATGGTTCGGTACCTGGAATCAACACTAAACAGTTTCTCCAGCATATCAACCGCATCATGTCCTTTCGAGTCAAAAGGTCTCAAGTTGCTTATTACTCCATTTTCAACCTTCGCAATGATATTTGAGAGTTGCATTTCGCTCAATTTTGCATAGATGGCATGCTGATCTTCAAGTAAGAAAGAGACTTCGCCTGCGTGTAAAATCGGATATCCGTTCAGCGTAACCTCGCCACAAATATCGAGTTTTAAATCATTTTTGAACTTCCATATATCGGCGGGTAAAACACTGACTTCTCCCGATGGGGCGAGTTGCTGCTCTCCCCAATCTAACAATCCTGCCTGAATATTCCACTCATAATCATTATTAAGATGTTTGAATATGGCTTCAGTACCTGTATTACGGTTTCTAAAAACCATATGTTCCATGGTTTTTCCTTTATCAAAGATATGATCAACCATTCTCTGTTGCTCATCGGGCGAGGTGGCTTCAATCATATTCAGAAAATGAGAAACATCTGACATGGAATTAGGGGTCGAATTACAAGCCATAGCGAGTAATTTTCGCTTTGAACCTATTGCCTCTTGAGTGGGGGACCGTATAAAAGTATTCGGTGACACAACAAGTACATGTGCCGCCTCTGGTATTGTCTCTCTTAATAAATTCTCCAACTGACCTTCCTCGTCAATTGCGAATGTCCGATAAGATGCATAGTCACCATCTTCTTCGATTGTTATTTCATCAATAATGCTGCTATTGGTTACAAAACAAAAAGCGACATTATCCGCATTTCCAAATTGGCGATACTTGGCTGGATTTACTGTTATATTATTCATACGATATCCCTTTATGCTTTAACCATAAATGACTGCCTTACTATATTATCCGCCTTTTCATTGTTGATTCTTGCAATGCAAAGGATTCTGTCATTTGTGGTTATATTATTTAGAAAATATTCCCATATTTTGGTGCCGATCTTTCTTGCTGGAATAGTTGGATAAAAGTCAGGTGGTGTGCTGATGTCTTTAATTACGCCAGTGCTCCCACTAAATTCATTTTGAGGACATATCTGCTGAGAAATCTTTTTAGAAAGTTCAATCATATTTTCGCTATTTGATCCGTGTATATTTGGGTAAACCTCAATTCCCTCAATTTCAGAGAATTTGTGCATCGGAGCGAAGGCAGCTGGATTGCATGTTTTCAAGACAACCGTTTTAGGGTACTCAGCGGATTGATACCTGAGCTGTGAGAATTGTGTCATCCAGATCACCCGCAACATGGAAGAACGCTGCCATTGTGGAGCGACGAACTGTGCAGTAGCATGTAAATACTCCTCACATTTATTAAATTTACGCCATTTAGATGATAATACACCGATAATATCACTTGTCTTTTTGTCCACGCAAAATATCAAATGATCAAATTGAGAAAACCAATTCGGTGTATTCTCAAAATACTCCTTAATCAATAAATCTGGAAATTTCTGTATTAAACTATTTTTCAACTTTTCCTTAAACGCAATCGACAAGGTGCTCTCAGAATCTTTGCTTAGTACATCATAGCTACTGCTCGGGAATTCGCTGTTCATGCCAAACATTCTGCGAGTTCATTGCCACTAAATTCCTTGTTTTTAATGGTAAGGTTATACAGTTCATAGAAAAAGGCGACCCACAATTTGCCAATATTAGTCATATGGTAGAGCATTCGCTCTTCATCTTCAGTAGATTTTATCAGTGATGCCAGTACCTTCCATACAAAGTCATCATGATCTTCGTCTATGTCAAGCTTGACATGTCCACGCGCACCTCGAAGTAGATTGCCACCCATGGATTTCTCCAGATTATCCAACCACGATGGTTGTGTTAATGCGGTGAGATACTCAACAAAATATACGCTGGTAATCAGTATTAGAGGACTGTTTTCATACTCTAATCCCCACTGATAGTAACCTGTCAGGAGATTCGTTGAGAATAGCGGATAAGTTCCGTAAATTTCTTCGGCAGAGACCCCGATTTTTTTGAGATCTTTCACAAAGAACATAGTGTCGTGTAACATCTCATCATCTGCATATTTAGACCATGCTTGAGCTCTGATGGGGTCATGTTTGGTAAAGTACTGAATGGCTAAAGCATCGCATGTTCTTTTCATTCTTAGCCTTAAAATAATTTCTATCGTATGCCTTTTGTAATAATCCTGATTTATATTTTTACTGTCTTTCAGGTGTGTGGCGTAAGGTACGGTCTTGTAAAAATCTTCCACCATCTGTCGCATGAGCGTATCGGTACGTTTTCTGAGGTCGGGGCGTGCATCAACTTTTTTGTGTTTAGTGGGATTCATTACTATTGGCATGGTATATTCCCTCATTGATTGTTTGAATTAAGTAATTGCCTTATTGTGTTATGCGGGTCCATCATGATGGATAACAGGGGCACTGCCCACTCTTTGATTTATTCATCATCGCTTGATCATTTTTACTTCTGACTAAATACTTATCGTCCGATCCAATTACACTGGTATCCAAGCATAAAAAGATGAATGCATATTGTGTGTAGGGGGTCAGTCCTAATCCCCAATGTGATACCCCTTTATTGCTTCCATGTGTTTCATTCATTCCGATATTTCCATCGCGCAGCACATGGTGTTTATTTATTCCAAACCCACATTCCCACAAAATTGCGTATCTTGAATCTATGGCGATAAGCGTTCGAAGCATTTCAACTCCTTGTTTGCCTCTCTCATCAGTCTCTCGGATATGAACTACCTTTCCATTCTCTACGGTTACAATGATTGGGCTATCATTGAAAATATTCATGCAATTATGAATTCGTGTTCTGTCGTCTTCAAGATAAAGCGGGGTGCCACAATGCATGATTACTGGACCACCAATGGTGAGTTCTCCGTTTATATCCAGCGTTGATTCAGAATCAAATTCCATGATACTTTTTGGTGTTACGCTAATCTCACCTGACGGGGCAATCTGTTGTTCGCCCCAACCAATTCTGCCTGCCTGAACATTCCATTCATAGCCATCAGATAAGTGTTTGAAAGTTGCTTTTGTAGAATATTTATTGTTAACAAACGAAAGCTCGGTGGATTCTCTGCCAATACTGAAAAATGTTTCTACATCACTTTCTTCTTCAACAGGATCTGTTTTTTCAATGGTTGCAAGTAAGCCTTTAATATCATCCAGTTTTGTTGGCGTTGAGGCGCATGGTATTACAATCATTTTTTTGTTTTTCAAACACTCATAATCTGGAGATGTTAGAAATGTATTAGGGCATACGACAAGGATGTGTGAATATTCTGGTATGTCTTCCTCTATGAGGTGATTAATATCTGTCTCCTTGGAGACAGATAGTTTTTTAATTTCTGGATATCTTCCATTATCCAATATTTCGAACATGTCAATTAGATCATTATCAGTTACAAAAGCAAAACATTTACTTGTTTCATCACCGAAATGTTTTATTTTTTCTGGATCTATAATTACGGGACTCATCATGTCATTCCTCTGCAGCTATTTGATTCGTAGCCAACAAAAAAGAGAAAAGCGCTAATGCGCCTTCCTCCTCTGCTTAACAATTAGCCAAGCAATGTACCGAGATATCGGTTATTTTTAGTTACATTTTGCATGATATATTCCTCTATGAGGTGATATTGAATGACATATAAATACAACCATGACCAACAATATACTGTTAAATTTGTCTTGTAGGGTACGTCGATAACTTAACGGTAAAGTATTTATCGATCTGGACATATTTACTCGACGTGGAATCATTGTATCTATATGTAAATACAATTGCATGTCAGAGAAGGAATTTGTTTTTGGATAATATTCAGGCGGATATGTGATAGATTAAATGATTAATACACTAGACGATATATACTATTAAATAGTATTTTTACTGATCTATAACAAAGAAAAATATATATCGATTAGTTTTTGCATGAGCACATCCGGTACTGCCTACGCAACAAATCAATGTCTGCCATCGTTTGCTATCTGGGAAACTGAAACCGCTTTGCGCTGAATAAATGTTGCAAGGCACCGAGATCATCTGCCATCACTCGCGCTGTTTTTAGTAGCAGTTCGTGAGTCCGTTCCAAAGTGTGCTGATCTACAACATCATGGTGCAAATGCCTTACCGCCATGGTGTACTCGGATTGTAGTAATTGGAGGTCGGATGCGGTTTGCTTTGATCGTTTCGCAAAATTTTCAAAATCTCCTGTGAACCGGATGCCTGCCAGTGCGGCACCAAGTGCAGGCAAACCTGCAGCGAGCAGTACAATCCAGTCTTTTACGTTATACAATATTGAAGAGATTTGTATTTTGGTTGCAAAAATATTGGTGAAAATTTCGTTTAAAATGGGAATGACACTGATGATATACAGCATTAAAAATAGTGCTAAAATAGCAAGAGTAATGTAAAAACAAGCCGTGCCAGATAGATGCAGGAAGTGATCGAGCTTATTCAGTTCATGCGCATTAGTCTTGTTATACCTGATTTGTTTTTCAATTTCCTTATCAAGTGTGGCTTGCAGAGTGATTTCCTGTCGGGTTGAATCAAGTTCTCCGTTAGGCATGCCTAATTCTCGTATGGTGGCGCGCACATACCATAAAACCCAACTTGTATGATCCGATGCATTGGCTTCTTGCAATCTGTCGTATGCACTATAACTTCCAAGTGGCGCAAGAAACCGTAAGTATCTTAAACTTTCAGCCAGTGTACGGTATTCTATCCAGCGGTCATACCAGCCGTGTCTATTTCCTCGATGCACAATGCTGATAATCCATGTAATAAGGATTAACTCAACGGCTACAAATATTGCTTTTGCTAAAAGGTATTGGGGTTGCGGTTTTATTCCTGATAAGAATATGCCTGCCAAGGCTATGAAAACAGCTAATACTGAAAGCATATAACAACGAAAATAAGCACTTCTATAGACATTTTCGAAGTGTAATGCGAGTTTATCTGCCCACTCAAAACGAGGTAACAATATTTCCTCAATGCGTTGGATGTGAGATTTAGAAGAATTATTGTTTTTTATGTTGGCTCTAAGTTGCCGCAGAAAGGGAGTCCATAATTCTTTATAATCTTCTGAGCTTTTTTGTGGAATGACAAATTGGGGGGGGTGCCAGTTTGCAATCCGTTTGACGATATCATAAAGAATAGGAGAGCGACCCCGGTATTGGGTTTCTTCCAGGAAGCGTTGCAGGCGTTTATGGGCAGAAAGGTTTTTGCGCTTGTTCCTTGTACTATTCGAATTTTCATTGGCGTCTTCAATTTTTAATGAAGCAATGATGGCATTTTTGATTTCAGTTGAGCTGGGATTGACTACAGAAATGGATTCTCGCTTGTACCAATCACCTTCGTCTTGGAGCAGCCGCATTTTGTTATCTGCAGCAGGAAGAATCCACATAACAGGGATACTTCCCTTTAAGGCCGTCTGGACCACGGCACTGGTACCGACCTGGCTTATAGCCGATTTTCCATCCCACACCGCTAACAGAACATCAATTTGTCGAAGCATAAAGACTGCGCTTGCGGCGTAGTTTAAATCGGGATTGTTTGCATCGATTTCTGGAATGGCAAGAATATTTGGAGCAACTTTTTCAAGCGCTTTGCGATAATTCGCCCGTCTGTCAGTTTTATCGCCTGTATAGGGCGATTTAAAATCCTCTTCATAGCGTTTTTCTGGAAAAGGCAGAATGGCTTCAAGTTGCCAGTTTGCCTGGCAATGACTTTTTGTCTGAGTGTTAATGATCAGTTGGTCAGCCCCTTCTGCCAGGGCGGTTAACAGACGAATAGTGCATGAAGGGTTATCGGGGTTTTCACTGGTTTGATAAAGTGAACGATGCATTTGATAGTGTTGTAGACAGGTTTTATCGATAAGTTGGCATATTTGGCTAAGTTGCTCGATAATTTTATTGTCGTTTTCAGCGTTCAATCGATTATAACGATGCCCTGTAATACCCAGTACGAGGGTGAGATGTGGTTTTGGGGGAGAGAAAATTTGCATTGTGTATCGCTGAGTAATGTACAGGTGCGAATAATATCATTAATAGAAAGTACAGTTTACATCGCACCGTACAGCAGAATTGGTTTTCAGCTAAATAATGTTTATGGATCTGATGTATTCCACTGGGTACAATCAGACTTATCACCTTGGTAAGAATCCATCAGTGAAAGATTCTAGGCAACAAGAATAAACAGGGGTTCGCATGGCAGATATATTCCTAAGCTATAAAAGTGAAGACCGGGATCGAGTCAGACCAATAGTGGAATGTCTTGAGCAGACTGGCTGGGAAGTATTCTGGGATGTTGAAATATCTGCGGGCGAGAATTGGGATAAAAAGATCGAGACTGAGCTTTATCAGGCATCCGTGATACTTGTGGTTTGGAGTAAAGCGTCGGTTAGTAGCGATTGGGTCAAGGATGAAGCAGATTATGGAAAGGAAAAGCTCAACTTGATACCCGTTCAGATTGATCATGTCAAACCACCGCTCGGTTTTAGGCGTTTCCAAGTTGCTGATCTGACCGGCTGGCGTGAGAAGACAAATGACCATAAATGGATACAAGTTACTAAAAGGATTAAACATCTGTTATCTGAAATACACAAATCGGGTGAAATAAAAGAGGCAGTGATTGTTCCAACGGATAACAGCAATCAACGAGCGGATGAAAAAGCTAAAACCCCGGTCTCTGGAATACAAAACTTGATATCGGGTAAATCTACATCCAAGCTGAAATATTTTTTGGGTTTTTCCATTGTGTTGATTGCACTTGGATTTTCCTGGTTCTATGTGCCTAAGCCAAAACCAGATCCGCCATTCAATGCAACCTCAAACAGTGATGAAGGATCTGACAGCAATTCAAAGCCTTTGGAATCAAGTGCATCCGATCCATTATCGCCAACAGCACCGGGTTCTACATTCCCGTTACCTAGTCTGAAGAATATTTCAGGGGCTTGTTTCACTATGGGTTCGCCGGGTAAAGAAAGCAATCGCTTCAATGACGAAGGACCACAGCACGAAGTTTGCCTTAAAGATTTTAAGCTTTCACAGCATGAAGTTACTTTTCAACAGTACGATGCCTTTGTCCATGACACTGATGGGGATCTGCCAAAGGACGGGGAATGGGGTCGTGATCAACAACCCGTGATCGAAGTGAGCTGGGATGATGCGATTGCCTATACCACCTGGTTATCTGCTGAGATAAAGCTCACTTGCAACTTACCGAGTGAGGCGCAATGGGAATTTGCTGCGCGTGCGGGTACAACTACCCGATATGCCTTGCCTGCACCTGGAGGCAGCAATACGATGAAAAACGCAGGATTGGCTAATTGTGATGATTGTGGCAGTCGCTGGGACGATACGCAAACCGCGCCCGTCGGAAGTTTTGCCGCGAATAAATGGGGCTTGTTTGATATGCACGGTAATGTCTGGGAGTGGACTGAAGATTGTATGCATGAGAACTATACTAATGCACCTAATGACGGAACTGCATGGTTGGAAGCTGATGCTGGCCGGTGCAAATCTCGTGTTTTACGTGGGGGATCCTGGAATTTCAACTCAGATAGCGCACGCTCCGCTAACCGTATCGGAGGTAGGCATGATGCGCGTAACAGGCGAATTGGTTTTCGTGTGATGTGTATTGACAGAAACATTCAGTCTTGAAAATCGCCTTTTTAGCTGAGCTTGAGCAATTTCGACGGTATAAAGCTGACTGCGAAGTTGATTTCAGGCACTGTCAATAAAAAATAACTAACGCAACTAATTTTCAGAACTATCGCTATTTCCCTTCAACATGAGATCATCACTAAAGTGATCTATCATGAATTGCACGAATATTCGCACTTTTACCGAAAGATGCCTATGACGTGGGTAAATTGCGTAAATCATCGCATCATGTGCACTGTAAGGAATAAGTACCTCGACAAGACGTCCTGATCGTAGCGCCTCAATGGCAATAAATTCCGGTAGAAGAGCTATACCCTGATCATGGCTTGCTGCATCCCGAAGAGCCTCCCCGTTGTTTGACCACATCGCGCAGTTAATCGGAACCGAAAACTCACCATCTGGGCCTGTCATTTGCCAATTGCTACCTGAAGTGTGATAACCATAATGTAGGCATCGATGATTGTAGAGTTCGCGCGGATGTTCGGGCTCACCAAAAGATTCAAGGTATGCTGGGCTTGCACAAATGACCCTGCGAGACTGGGCAATCTCCTTCGATATCAAACTTGTTATCTCCTTCGGCTCGGTAATGCGAATGGTGACATCGAAACCCTCTTCTATCGGATCGACAAAGCGATCTGAAAGTGTAAGTTCTACTTGTACCTGATTGTGTTGCTGCATGAACTGCGCAATCGCTTTCGATAGAAACATCGTTCCAAAGGACATGGGCCCATTAACCCGAAGTCGCCCCATAGGCGATTCATGTAATTGACTAACTGCTGAAATTGCCTCATCGAGATCGCTTAAAATAACTATAGCGCGATCGTAAAATGCTTTACCCGTTTCTGTCGTCCTCACGCTTCTGGTGCTGCGCACAAACAACTGCGTGCCGAGCTTGCTTTCTAGGTTTACGACATGTTTGTTGACCGTAGAGCGGGTCAGGCTCATTGTGCGTGCTGCCGCTGCAAAACCGTTGGATTCAACGACTTGTTTGAAGATCCGCATTGATTCGAATAAGTCCATTTTAATCTCTTATTGTATCGTTATAGGAAACATAAAGTTTCTTAACCAGGTAATTGTATCTCATTAACATACATACTAAGCTTCTACATCATCAAAAACAAACTATAAGGACAAGAAATGAATCGCTTTGCTCAGGTACACTACTCTACCAAACGGTTGATGTTATTTACGCTCATTCTCGGGTCTACCCTGTTGGGCCTTGCCTCAACAGTTTTAGCTCAGGAGCCGGTGTGGGACGGGAATACTGTTGTACTCGAATCTAAAAAACTGTCTGATAGAGTTTTCGCTGTCATTCCTACAGGCGCTAAGGAAATGGCTAAAGAAGGTAAACCTGTTGCTACAACATCAGGATTTATCATCGGCGATGATGGTGTGCTCGTCATAGATTCAATGCTGAACAAAAGATTGGCCAATCAACTCATCTCTCTGATCAAGGAACAAACTGATAAACCCATTAAGTTCCTGGTAAATACTAGCTATCGGTAGCTGTCAAGCTATCTGTCGCCTCAAGCTATAAAATCAGGCCACTTTTTTCACACGACTACCCTCCTTAACTTCAGTACTATTTACGGGGTTTAAAAATTCCTTTGTTTTTGGTGACCAGTTACGAGTTTCACCACTCCAACGCTCTGGATTTTCAGCTCTAGCAGCTTCATAGACTTCTTTTCTCTGCTTTAGAATCCCTGCATCCAAACCTGCATGACGCTGCGCCGGAGTAACAAATTTAATCGCACTATGGCGATGTTGATGGTTGTACCAAGCAACAAAACTTCCTACCCATATACGCGCTTCTTCAAGATCAGAAAAGGGCTGCTCAGGGTATTCATGGCAGTATTTCATTGTTCTGAATAAAGATTCGGAGTATGGATTATCGTTGCTCACTGATGGCCGGGAAAACGAGGGTACAACGCCTAATTTCTGTAGCGTTGATAACATGGTCGCCCCCTTCATCGGCCCTCCGTTATCGGAATGTAATATCACCTGCTTAGGTTTGATTCGCTCACGTTGCGCGATGTCGATCATAATTTCAGAAGCCCGTTCACTGCTTTCATGTTCATACACCTGCCAACCAACGATCTTGCGGCTAAAGATATCCATAAACAGGTATAGATAAAAGAACATACCCTTGATGGATTGTGGTAAATAAGTAATATCCCAACTGTACAGTTGATTGGGTCCATCAGCGGTTAATGGTTCAGGTTTCTTAATTTTGGTTGAAGGTCGGCTGGCCTGACGGTGTTGCAGTAACTTCTCTTCACGCAAAACGCGATAAAAAGTCGACTCAGAGGCAATATACTGGCCTTGCTCCGCCAGTATGGGTACGATCTGGGTTGGCGCAAGATCAGCGAATTTCTCTGAGTTTATGACTTGCAGTAACTGCTCGCGTTCGCACTGAGAGAGTTTATTGGCCGGTACAAATTGATGCATGCTACGACCATCCGGGGCGAGTTCTCCTGGCTTGTGCCAACGCTGAAGAGTGCGCGGGCTGATACCGAGTATGTCACAGGCTTTGCGAAGTCTGGCGCCGGCTATAAGGGCTTCCTTGACCCACTTTAAAATGAGTTTGCGCTCTGGAAGCTGAATCATCCTTCCTTGTCCTCCCAGAGCGCCTGGAACTTTTTTTGCAATACCAATAAGGCAGCTGCTTCAGCTAATGCCTTCTCCTTACGGTTCAATTCACTTTGCAGGTTTTTGTGGCTTGATTTAAGGTCACGAAGCTCAGCAAGATGAGGCGATGAAGAGGAGGCACCTGATTCAAAATCCTCTCGCCATTGTTTTAAATGATGGGAAAAAATACCTTTGTTACGACAATAGGCGTTGACTGTCTGTTCATCCATGGAATGTGTCGTCAATAATGCATCGAGTCGTTCGGCAGAGCCCCAGTTTGCGGGACTTTTAGAGGTACTATTGCCTTGTTTTACCTTGTTCTTATTTTTTGATGTCATCCAGTTTTTGAGTGTCCAGTGATTCATGTTTAATTCTTCGGCCACCGATATAACAGTACGGGAGCCACGGGAGTATGCTTTTTGCAATGCCTGTTGGCGAAAAGCGTCAGTATAATTTGTTTTCATATTCATCAATATCAACTATTTTCAAGTTGTGGGAATCGCTAATTTTCAGTGCGCCGGTTGTTGGCGCATGTCCAGTCGCCCTACGGGCTCCTTACCATGCGCCAACAACCGGCAATCCCACAATGTTAACCCCCAAACAATAAAGGTTAATAATAGAGGCGACAGATATCCTGACAGAGGGGGCTATCACGGAGATCATTCCTATGGAAATTATGCGTTTCCTGACGATGTCACGATCATCCAGCATGAGAAGGCGAAAACCTACGTCGATAATAATATCGATCATGACAAAAAATTCATGATTCAGAACTTTGGTGTCGGTCGAGGTATCGAAGAAGCCGTACCAACCACTGGAGACATCCTTGTCAGTAAAGGCGATCAAATCAAGATCGACCTCGGCGGCACCATTGTAACCATCAAGGATTTCGGCTTTGCGCAAACCGGTGGTGACTTATTCGTCTGGGATGAGGCAGAAAAGGTTATTTGGACAGGCAACCCGGTTGTCGCTGAAAAACCCGCTCTGCCATGGTTATTGGACGGACATCTGCTTGAAACTCTAAACACACTCACCGTTGTCTATGAGACAATTCCGTCAGATACTCTTGTCGTACCAGGGCATGGGCCAGTGATGGCTCGCGGAGATCTGAAATGGCATATTGATTACCTGGAAGAGATCCGAGTCCAAGTAAAAGATGCTATAGCTCAAGGTATGACTCTGGAAGAGACCGTCAGTAAGGTAAAAATGACAAACTTCCAGGGATATATGTTATTCGGTTGGGTACACTCACAACTCAACATTCCATCTGCATACAAAGAACTAAGCTCAGCAAATTAACAATAATAGGTCTCTTGGATATTCCTCTAATTCAGGTTGTCGTGCAACATTGTCGAAAAGCACATTAAATTGGCGATTTAGTTACCACATCGATAATCTTCATGTGCTACCAGAGTTAAGGGAATACCCATGAGTGGGTCTGTATAATATAGAATGTTAATAACGGTAGTTGATGATATCCATTTAAACCATTACACAAGCTGCAGGATTGTATTATGGGCATGCTAATAAAAGGTAAACTTGTTAATAATTGGCTGGAAAAAGAAATTGATGATGGTGATTTTAAACGCATGCAGTCATCATTTAGAAATTGGATTACACTTACTGGGGACGCAGGGCCTACAGGCGAGGGAGGTTTTAAGGCTGAACCTGACAGGTATCATTTATACATATCTAAAGCCTGTCCATGGGCACATCGCACCGTTATCTTCAGAAAGTTAAAACAGTTAGAAGGTATTATCGGGCTGTCGATTGTTGAGCCCGATATGCTTGATGACGGCTGGTCATTCTCAGGTGAAGGAAGCTACATTGATCATCTGCACGCCAGTCAGTATCTACACGAGGTGTACATACGTGCTGATAAATACTTTACAGGGCAAATTACCGTACCTGTACTATGGGACAAGAAACGCAATACGATAGTGAATAATGAGTCATCTGAAATCATTAGAATGTTCAATACTGCATTTGATACCTATACAAACTGCACAACAGATTATTACCCTATAGAATCGCGTTGCAGGATAGATGCGATCAATAAAGGGATTTACGACAATATAAATAACGGTGTATATCGCTGTGGTTTTGCAACGACACAATCGGCCTATAATAAGGCATTTACTCGTTTATTCGCTGAATTGCACGTTGTCGAAGATATCTTGTCAAAGAACCAGTATTTACTGGGCAGTAAACTAACAGAAGCTGACTGGCGCTTATTCACGACTCTAATTCGATTTGACGCAGTATACTACGGACACTTCAAATGTAATTTAAAACGTATCGTCGACTACCCACACCTTTCGAACTATCTAAGAGAGTTGTATCAAGTGCCAGGGATAGCAGAAACCATTGATATCGGTTATATCAAACGTCACTACTACTATAGCCATACCAGTGTAAACCCCACACAAATCATACCTATGGGTCCAGTGTTAGATTTTGACGCTGCACACAATCGAGAGGAACTATTTGGGGCTAAGAACGGAACATGTATAAATTAACAGGAGAGAGTCACATGAGTTCAGACAACAAACAGAGTATTACTCCTACATCGGACGGGCCGTACATTGTAAAAGAGCTGGTGAATTTCGCCAATCAAAACGGGGCCATTGAATGCAAAGAAACGATGGCGCTGTGCCGATGTGGTCAGTCCGCCAACAAACCCTATTGTGATGGCACACATGCGAAGGTGGAATTTACATCCTCGAACCCTGAACGCAGTATTTCCGATAGGCAGGATCGTTATGCAGGCAAACAAATAACAATTTTTGATAATCGTAGTATTTGTGCCCACGCCGGTTATTGCACCGATGGTTTAGAGTCTGTATTTCGAATGAAAAAAGAGCCATGGATTGATCCAGATAGTGCGTCAGTTGATGAAATTATTGCGGTGATTGAAAAATGTCCATCAGGTGCACTGAGCTACTCGATAGATGATGTTGCCCAGAACAACCAGGGAGGAGGAGATAGCGCGGCTATATTTATTGCGCCAAATGGCCCCTATGTGATATCAGGTAATGTCGGTTTGAATGATAGTGAATTTGCACAAGGTGCTAGTAAAACCCGCCTTACCCTATGCCGATGTGGTAATTCAAAAAACAAACCCTTCTGCGATGGATCTCATTGGGAAAGTCACTTTAGTGACGATAAAAATTAGATAATATTTCAGGTACTCAATCTACCTTCATGCATATTAATTGAGGAATATATGAGCAACCACAAGTGCCGCTTTGTTGAAATACGTCCCAAGGCTTTTTTAGAACCATGTCACAAACCTAGGGGAACACTCATAACTTAATAACTTATCTGCTAGTTGTTAAATTGCATCCAAAAGCTCCATAAACCAGAATAAATCTCCTGCATGGACGTTGGTTTATCAAGAGTACAAATCAAAAAAACCTCACTTGGATTTGTACTGATTTCAACGTCTCTTTGTAATCCCAAAAAATTGGCCAGCCGTTGATGTATTTTGGAGACAGGCACATGCGCATTTGATGATTAACGGAATAAATCGGAATTACCTATAATAGGTTATTGTAATATCGATTTTACAGTCATTAATAAACGATTAAACTTTGCTTATCAAAGTTCGGAATTAATCGTTGTGAGCGTAAGTTTACCCAATAATCCATACCTTCTACTGACCCCAGGACCTCTCACTACATCGCTGACTGTCAAACAAGCCATGTTGCGTGATTGGTGTACATGGGATGACGATTACAATGCACTTGTACAGTTAATTCGCAAGCGATTGTTAGATTTGGCGACAAAATATCCGGGCTACACCAGTGTGCTTATGCAGGGTAGTGGGACATTTTGTATTGAGTCAGTTATTGGTTCTTCGATAGCTGCAGATGGAAAACTTCTGGTTTTGAGCAACGGGACTTATGGCCACAGAATTGTGCAGATTGCCGAAACATTAAAAATACCTGTTGTGGTTCAGGATGATGGTGAGTTACAAACCTTTGACATGCAGCGACTGCAGGAGAATCTGACTAACCATCCGGATATTACTCATGTTGCAATGGTCCATTGCGAAACAAGCACGGGTATGCTCAATGATATCAAGCCGGTTTCTCGATGTGTAAAAAACCAAGGCAAAGTTTTTATCGTTGATGCCATGAGTAGTTTCGGTGGTATTGAGATGGACATCGGAAAATTGCAAATCGATTTTTTAATAAGCAGTGCAAATAAATGTATTCAAGGAGTGCCAGGTTTTGGATTTATTTTGGCACCAATGGCGGTAATGGCATCTTGTGCAGGGCGAGCGCGTTCTTTAAGCCTGGATATGATTGCACAATGGCAGCAGATGGAAGATGGCTGCGGTAAATGGCGTTTTACGTCACCCACCCATGTGGTGCGAGCGTTTTCACAGGCGCTGACAGAGTTGCAGAATGAGGGCGGAGTTGCATTGCGTGCAAAACGTTATAAGGAGAACCAGTCGCGGTTGGTTAAAGGCATGGCGTTATTAGGCTTTGATGCGTTATTGAGGCAGGAAAATCAGTCACCTGTTATTACCAGTTTCCTGAATCCTGTGCATCCTGGATATGAATTTAAACGATTTTATAACTCTCTGAAACAGCGCGGATTTGTAATATATCCAGGGAAAATCAGTGATGCTGATACGTTTCGTATTGGCACTATTGGTGATGTTTACAGCAATGATATAGATCGTCTGTTAGCGGTTGTTGAGGATAGTATGTACTGGACCCAAATGCTGACAAGATCAAGCCAATAATTATAATTCACAAACCGTTAACAGGTTTTCTATTTGCAATAGCAATTTCTTTGAGGTTAAGTTAATGAGTAATAATGCAGATTTTGTCTACCAACGTTCCTATCGAGGTAAAATACAAGCCGTTATACTCGATTGGAGTGGCACTGTCGCTGATGCGTATGTGATTGCACCAGCTGTCGTATTTGTTGAGGTATTTAAGAATCAAGGCATTGATATTTCAATGCTTGAAGCCCGGGGGCCGATGGGTTTGCGCAAAGATTTGCATATCAAGGAGCTAACGCAGGCACCCGAAATACGTGAGCGCTGGAAAACAGAGAAAGGCAGTTATCCAACTCAGGCCGATGTTGACACAATGTTTGCCGATTTTGTTCCAGCCCAGCTTAAATGTTTGAAAAAATACACAGGCTTGCTGCCAGGTGTCGCTGAGGTCACGCAAGGCATGCAGAAAGCGGGTATTAAAATTGGTGCGTCAACAGGCTTTCTACGCTCAATGGTTGATGTACTTCTGGCTGATGCACAGTCCCAGGGTTTTACCCCGGATGCAACGGTTGCGGGTGACGAGGTAGAGAACGGTGCACGGCCAAAACCGCATATGGTCTATAAGAATATGGACCTGCTTGATATCACCACCATAGAGTCGGTTATCAAGGTTGATGATACTGTCTCGGGTATAGGGGAAGCATTAAATGCGGGGTGCTGGGGGGTGGGTGTTGCGCGTTATAGCAATTATTTGAATATAAATTCTCTTGAAGAGGCCCAGACGCTTGGTGAACAGGAGATTGAGCGAAGGACTGAGCTGACCCGAGAAATATTGCGTAAGGCTGGTGCACATTATGTTATTGATAGTATCGCAGAGCTGCCTGAAGTGATCGATGATATCAATGCACGACTGTCTCGCGGGGAAAAGCCATAGTGGATTTAGTGTTGTAGTGCCGATTATTCGCAAGGATGCGCTGAGGGAACCGGATATGAAGTGCATGGCAGTTGCTTGAGTAATTGCCTGAAGAATACCTGTCAGCGCTAACTGATTACAAAAGGTTACTAAACTACATCTAAGGATTTTTTCACTGACATTTAACAGTTTTCTTTTATTAACAAACCCTGGGTGATCGGGTTTAGGGAAATAGATCGAGCGCAATTTTACGTCATGCAATCGGTATTGTGGGCTTCTCTGCCGCTCTTCCATTGATCTTGAAAACAAGCCTGTCAATTACAGACAGGGGTCAGCCCTATTGTTTGCAACTCATATTCTATTTTATTAAGCGGCTCGATATCAACGACAATCTATATCTCTCAACGCTTATGTACGTGGACTTTATGCCTATTGAGGTATATTCTGCCTCAAAAAAATTATACGCGGAGATATCGAGTGGAATATTTCTTACAGCAACTTATCAACGGCATTACTCTGGGTTCTATATACGGTTTAATCGCCATCGGCTATACGATGGTCTACGGCATTATCGGTATGATTAACTTTGCCCACGGCGATGTATTTATGATCGGATCCTTTATTGCTCTGATCGTTATTGTCGCACTGGGTATTACTGCAGCCTCAGGTGCAGGTGCTATTTTTCTGGCACTGATATTGACCTTAATCATCGCCATGGTGCTTACCTCGGTCTGGGGGTGGTCGGTCGAGCGTCTTGCCTATCGCCCACTTAGAGGCTCTTTTCGTCTGGCACCATTAATTACCGCTATTGGAATGTCGATTGTTCTGCAAAATTTTGTTCAGATATCACAAGGTGCGCGTGTAAAACCATTACAACCGATCATCTCAGGAGGCTACAAAATTACGGGTGAGGGTAGCAATCTGGTTCAAATTTCAAATATGCAGATTATTATCATCGTCACTACGGTGATTCTAATGATCGCATTTACGCTTCTTATCAACAAAACTTCGCTTGGTCGTTCGCAACGTGCCTGTGAGCAAGATCAGAAAATGGCGTCCTTATTAGGTGTCAACGTAGACCGTACCATATCCCTGACATTTGTCATGGGCGCAGCGCTCGCCGCAGTGGCAGGCACTTTATTCGTCCTTTATTATGGCGTGATCGATTTTTTTATTGGTTTTGTTGCCGGGGTGAAAGCCTTTACCGCCGCCGTATTGGGTGGCATAGGATCATTACCGGGTGCGATGTTGGGTGGCTTGCTGATTGGTCTGATTGAAACCTTCTGGTCAGGGTATTTTTCAGTTGAGTATAAGGATGTAGCTGCATTTTCCATACTGGCGATTGTGCTGATATTTATGCCTTCAGGATTGCTTGGAAAACCTGAAATAGAGAAGGTTTGACGATGGCCACAAACCAAAAACCAAGCGTTATGCAGGCATCAATAAAAGACTCAGTGATTGCAGCGTTGATTGCGTTCGGCTTAGCCTTTTTTATGATTGGTTTAAAAACTGAAACCAGTATCGGCGGTTTGAGTATCAAACAGCGTTGGCTGGCGGTTGTCATTGTAGTTGTCGTTGTGTTTACAGGTCGATTATTATTAAACCTTATTTTTTGGAATCGAACATCCACCGATACAGCGCCCGGTGGTGGCATAAAATCAGCGTTCAGTTTTTTATCAGGCAAGGGTCAGTATTTAGGCTTTCTTCTGGTACTGCTGGCCGTGTTTCTACCTGTGTATTTGCCTTATCTGGCACCCGAGAAAAACCGATATATACTCGATCTGGGCATACTGGTGCTAACCTATGTAATGCTGGGGTGGGGCTTGAATATTGTTGTTGGTCTCGCCGGCTTACTTGATCTGGGTTATGTCGCATTTTATGCGGTTGGTGCCTACTCTTATGCATTGCTGGCTCAGCACTTTGGTTTGTCGTTTTGGGCCTGCCTGCCATTGGCCGGTTTATTGGCTGCCACCTGGGGTGTGATATTAGGCTTTCCCGTGTTGCGCTTACGGGGTGATTATCTGGCTATAGTAACCCTGGCCTTTGGTGAAATTGTCAGAGTAGTGTTATTGAATTGGTACGATTTTACCGGAGGCCCGGATGGTTTATCACGTATTCCGAGGCCAGATTTTTTTGGCCTGCCTTTTAAACGGGGAGAAGGTGGATTCGCTGATTTTTTCAACCTGGACTATGCATCGATACATCGCATCATATTTCTTTATTACCTGATTCTGGCGCTCGCTCTACTCACTAATTTTGTTACCAACCGTTTACGAAGACTGCCTACGGGCCGTGCCTGGGAAGCCCTGAGAGAAGATGAAATTGCCTGCCGTTCACTTGGCATCAATACGACAAATACTAAATTAACGGCTTTTTCAATTGGTGCCATGTTTGGCGGTTTTGCCGGTTCATTCTTTGCCACTCGCCAGGGATTCATCTCACCTGAAAGTTTTACCTTTATAGAATCAGCTATCATTCTGGCCATTGTCGTTTTGGGAGGACTGGGTAGTCAAATCGGCGTGGTAATCGCTGCCATCATTTTGATTGGTGGTTTTGAAGTGTTTCGTGGACTTGAAGAATATCGGATGCTGGTATTTGGTCTCTCAATGGTCGTTATCATGGTCTGGAAGCCCAGGGGGCTCATCTCTACCCGCATACCATCAGTTTTTCTGAAAAAACGCAAGGCTGTCTCTGGGTCACTGGTATCTCAGGGTGAGGGGCACTAATGGCATCGCAAGATTCGCATTCATGGAATAATAACCCGGTTCTTCAAGTTGAACATATGACTATGCGCTTTGGTGGCCTGATTGCAATTGACGATTTGTCATTCAATGTAGGGCGCAGTGACATTACCGCTTTAATTGGCCCAAATGGCGCGGGCAAAACGACTGTATTTAATTGCATTACCGGGTTCTACAAACCGACAGAAGGGCGTATGACCCTAAGCAAGGCCGATCATACTCAATTTTTACTTGAACGAATGGCAGACTTTGAAATTACCCGCAAAGCCAGCATTGCCCGAACTTTTCAAAATATTCGCCTGTTTGGTGGTATGACACTGCTGGAAAATCTGATGGTGGCACAACACAATGTACTGATGCAGGCATCATCTTTTACTCTGGGTGGACTGTTCGGTCTGCCTTCCTATCGAGAAGCTGAAAAACAAGCGCTGGAATTATCACAATACTGGTTGGAAAAAATTGGTTTGCTTGACCGGGCAGATGATCCAGCCGCGGATTTACCCTATGGTGATCAGCGTCGCCTGGAGATTGCACGCGCCATGTGCACAAGGCCCGAATTACTCTGCCTTGATGAACCCGCAGCGGGCCTTAACCCAAACGAATCAGCGGCGCTTAATGCCTTATTGCGTTCAATTCGTCAGGATGAAAATACAGGCATACTACTCATTGAACACGATATGAGTGTCGTGATGGAAATCTCTGACCATATTATTGTATTGGATTATGGGAAACGGATCGCAGACGAGGCGCCAGAGCAGATTCGTCAGGACCCCAAAGTGATTGCCGCTTATCTTGGTGTAGAAGATGAGGAAGAATTGCAATCCCTGGTCAGTGGGGGCTAGGTATGACAAGCGCAAAAGAAGCTTTTCTGTCAATTTCCGGGGTACATACCTACTATGGCAGAATCGAAGCACTAAAAGGCGTTGATCTGGAAATAAATGAAGGTGAAATCGTTACGCTTATTGGTGCAAACGGCGCTGGGAAATCAACCTTGATGATGACCATCTGCGGTAATCCGCGAGCACGGGAAGGCACGATACAATTCGCTGGCGAGGAAATCAGCGCGTTACCTACTCATGATATTATGCACATGGGCATTGCACAGTCACCCGAAGGTAGGCGAATATTTGCCCGTATGACGGTACTTGAGAACTTGCAAATGGGCGCATCGGTCACTGATTTGAAATATTTTGCTGAAGATTTGCCCAAAGTCTATGATTTATTTCCAAAACTGAGTGAAAGAAGAAACCAACGTGGCGGCACCTTATCGGGCGGAGAACAACAAATGCTTGCTATTGGGCGTGCATTGATGAGTCGGCCACGCTTGCTGCTGCTTGACGAGCCATCGTTGGGCTTGGCGCCGTTAGTGGTTAAGCAGATATTTGAAGCGGTGAAGATGCTCAACGAAACTCAGGGTTTAACGGTTTTTCTGGTTGAACAAAATGCCTTTCATGCATTGAAGTTGGCACATCGTGGTTATGTTATGGTCAATGGCCTTATTACTTTGTCAGGAACGGGTGATGAACTGCTTAAAAGCGATGAAGTACGGGCAGCGTATCTTGAAGGAGGTGCACACTGATGGCCTTTTTCTGGGAAAATGGGCTCATCTCTTTTGTTATGCTTACTGTTGTCATTGGTGGCGGGGCGGCCTTTATGAGTGGCAGAGCCGTTGCAGGGCAATGGAAAGGCGTTAAATTATTAATGTTTTACTGTCTTTTATTGGCGTTTGCAATACGATTTCTACACTTCGCCTTATTTGACAGCATCTTATTATCGGGTAAATTACTGGTCATTGATCTACTGGTTATGCTGATTATGGGATTTCTCGCTTTTCGGCTTACCCGGGTAGGACAGATGGTAAAACAATATCCCTGGCTTTATCAACGTGCCGGTTTGTTCTGGTGGCGGGAAAAGGTATAAGAGTAGAGTTACAAAGTCTATAATATTCACTAAACCCTCAGCTAGTGGAAGCGTTTTTTAGGAATAATAAATGGGGGAGGAAATTAGATTAATTGCCAGTACTACTCCATCAATACAACGTTGATGGAGTAGTACTAATGTCTTATGCTTATTTACGTATTGAATCCAATAAATAAAAAAGCTGGCTCAAACGTAAGAAATACAATATTGTGTACAGGTTGTTTGCTTGTTGATGTGGCTAAAGTTGAAACTGAGAACCAGTTCACGTATTTAGTGACCGAATTTAGCTGACAGAGTGTGATTGAAGAGAATAATTTTAATTCAGTTAACACGTGATTTTATTAATTAATATTTGGGAGTGAAAATGAAAAAGTTCCTATTAAGCAGTGCAATTGCTGCTGTAGTGTTGGGTGCACCAGTGATTTCGCAGGCGGATATCAGTATCGCTACTGCAGGTCCAATGACAGGCCAATATGCCTCTTTTGGTGCGCAGATGAAAGCGGGCGCTGAGCAGGCTGTTGCTGATATAAATGCCGCCGGCGGTGTGATGGGCGAGATGTTAAAGCTGGAAGTGGGTGATGATGCCTGTGATCCAAAACAAGCCGTTGCTGTAGCCAATCAGATGGCCAGTAAAGGCGTTGTATTTATGGCGGGCCACTTCTGCTCCGGTTCCTCAATCCCGGCGTCAGCAGTTTATGCTGAAGAAAGTGTGGTTCAGATATCGCCGGCATCCACCAACCCGAAGTTCACCGATGAACGTCCTAATGCCGATGGTGGAACCTACCGTGTTTGCGGTCGAGACGATCAGCAAGGTGCTGTCGCCGGTAAATTCCTTGTCGATAAGATGGCTGACAAAAAAGTAGCTTTTGTACATGATAAAACAGCTTATGGTAAAGGTTTGGCCGATGCTACAAAAGCAGCTTACGAGGCCGCTGGTGGAACATCCGCAATGTATGAAGCCTATACTGCCGGTGAGAAAGACTATACAGCACTGGTATCTAAGCTGAAGAATGCAGCAATCGATGTGCTTTATGTGGGTGGGTATCACACTGAAGCCGGTTTGATGGTTCGTCAAATGCGTGATCAAGGCATGAAAACGTTATTGATATCAGGAGATGCTCTGGTAACTGATGAGTACTGGTCAATCACGGGTGATGCCGGTGAAGGCACCCTGATGACGTTCTCGCCCGATCCTCGTAAAAACCCAGGTGCTGAGAAGCTGGTTGAAACATTCAGGGCTAAAAACATAGAACCTGAAGGTTATGTTTTATACACTTACGCGGCAATCCAGGTATGGGCGCAAGCTGTGGAAGCAGCAGGCAAAACAGACTATGATGCGGTTGTAGGATCGCTCAATGGTGGAAACTTCAAAACTGTTTTAGGTGACTTGGCCTTTGATAGCAAAGGTGATGTTTCTCTGCCAGGTTATGTCTTCTATGAATGGAAGGCTGGTAAGTACGACTACCTGAACTAAACAGTAGTTAGCAACTGTCAATGCTTAAAGCCTTCGGTATTTTTTTACCGAAGGCTTTTTTTTGCCTGAAATAGAATGAGTAAAAATACCCGGTGTCTCACCATTGTATTGTCAGCATTGTTATTGTTTTTTGTGGTGCTCACATCGCAAGGGTTGGCTCAGATTGCATCTGGCGGGTTCTTTAAAACAATGAAGCCCACTAAATTTCATCGAATCTATGAGCCTTCAGGCGTGCAATATTTACCCGATGGGCGGGTTATTGTCATTGAGGATCAGTCACACACAGCGATTGATATATTATCATTTGCGGCAGATGGCACGATAAGTGAGGAAATCGATTTAAATACAATTTTTGAGCTAAAAAAGAAATTTTTTCCGAATGATCTGGAAGGTGTGGCGGTTAATAACGAGGGAGTAATTTACGCCATCACATCCCATTCGTTAACTAAAAAAGGTAAACAAAAACGCAACAGACAGCAATTGATACGCCTGACAATTGATGAAAATAACAGTTTTGAAAAGAAAGCGTACGGAAAGTTACTGAGTTATTTTTTGCAACTCAAATTACCTGACGAAGGTTTTATAGAGCGTGATGAATTGAATATCGAGGCACTGAGTTTCGATAGACAACAGAAAAGATTGCTTATTGGTTTTCGTTCGCCACTGATACAGAGTAAGGCAGTCATTACTGTATTGAAAAATCCAGCAGAAATCTTCAGTGAAAACGCTTCGCCGATATTCGAAAGTGAGCTGATCTTACTGGATCTTCAAGGTGAAGGTATCCGCTCACTGGTTTATGATTTCAACCTCAATTACTACCTTGTATTAAGTCGGTCCAAAGGGAAAAAATCAAAACGACGAAGCAGTCTGTGGCTGTGGGATGGAGAACCGAATCATAAACCACAGAGAATGGCTATACCTCAGCTTGCAAAGCTCAAAAACCCCGAAGGTATAGCGCCTGTTCGTATCGCAGGAAAGAATAAGCTGCTGATTGTGAGTGATGATGGAAAAGCAAAAAAACGGAAACCAGCGCATTATATGTTTATCGATTACAACCAGTTAACTGTGCAGTAAAGTGCTGTAGCACGCGATGTCCTGCCTCTGACTATTGGAACCGCCAAGCCTGGGTTCTGTGTTCTATTCCCATAGAGACAAAATAGTGTATGATTTTAGCACTGGCCGCTGTGTAAAAAATCATCATGCCCATGGCTGCTGCAGGTGCGATATCACCCGCATCATCCATATTTAATACGGCAATAGAGGCTAAGGCTGTATCAGGTCCATAGATAAAAATAACAGCAGAAACGGTGGTCATTGCATTAACAAACAAGTAAATACTGATATCCAGAATAGCCGGTAAGGAGATGGGTACAGTTACCCGAAAGAACATTTTATAAAAAGGCTGTTTAAGCGAGGTGGCTACGGCCTCAAATTCATTGTCGAGCTGCTTCAGTGCCGTCACAGCCGTTAAATGACTAACTGTATAAAAGTGGGTTATGGTACTAATGACCAAAATTGTCATCGTATGATAGAGCGCATTGAGTGGGTTTGCGGGTGCGTTAAAAAAGAAAATATAGGCTAACCCGAGAACAAGTCCGGGTACGGCCATGGGTAACATCGCCAGAAATTGAAATATAGAGCGTAGAATTAACAACCCACGTGATTTTTCGACCATATAGGCGCCTATAAATACAACGCAGGTTCCAAATACAGCTGTATAGGATGCCATTTTTATCGAATTTTTATAGGCATCCCAACCACCACCATCCATTAAGTCAAACTGGTAATTATGCAAACCAAGACTTAAATCGTAAGGGTAGAATTTTACTAATGCGGCGTATTGGCATACGCCGAGCATGCCGACAAGAAACAGCATTATCAGTAGGCAATAGATGAGCATCACTCTATCGAACTTTGGGTTGGGTTTGACTTGCAGCGGCACTGACTGTGCGGTGAGTGCGGAACTTTGTTTTCGTTGTATGGTTCGATCAACAAAAAATGCAAGAATGGCTGGCAGCAATAAAATAGCACTGACAACAGCACCCATCTGAAAATTCTGTTGACCTATAACCTGTTTATAAATATCAGTTGCGAGTACATTATAGTCTCCACCAATCACTTTAGGCGCGCCAAAATCGGTAATAGTCAAGGTAAAAACCACAAAGCCTGCTGAAATCAACCCATATCGCGCACCGGGTAGGGTGACAACAAAAAACGTCCGTAGGCGGCTGGTACGCAAAGCTGCAGCCGCATCATAAAGCCGTCCATCAGCGATTGATAATGCCGTAACCAATATCAATACTGCATGCGGAAAAGTAAAAAATACTTCTGAAATAATAATGCCAATCGGGCCATATATATCATGCCCGAATAACAGGCCCGTAATCATACCCTGACGACCAAAAAGGTAGATAAGGGCGATTCCAGGCAATAGTGAAGGCACTAGTATCGGTATGAGAGCCAGTGCTTTGAAAACACCTTTGTAGGGAATGCAGCTGCGTGTTAGCGCATAGGCATAATTGAAGGCCAGGGTGACTGTAATCAGTGTTGTTATTATCGATATTGTCAAGGAGTTTTTAATGGAATAAAATAATGCAGGAGTGGAGAAATATTCCAGATAATTGCTAAATCCCACGAAGTTATTGTGGTTGTCCTGCAGACTTTTTAGGAGCATTAATGTAAGTGGAATCGCTAAAGAAATGACCAGATAAGCGCCGATAATAATCATCAATACGCGCATCTGACGCTCATTGCGTCCGTTTTTTTGAACAAGCTTGGGGCTAGGCATTATGTGTTGTCTGCAATGGGTAGATTTGCAGGCGATCTGTGGGTAAGGCGATGTTTAGTTGGCTGTTTACATCCAGATTCAGCCGTCGCATTGCATTGATCGATAAATCTGCCACCGGCAGTGTTTTATAATTGTCCCAATTGCCCGATTGTAGACGGGCTCTTACAAAGGAGCCCAGAAATTCCATGGATTCGATGTGGGTTGATATCACGTTGCCAGTATCGGTTTGCCCTTCGGCTACGGGTTCTATATCTTCAGGGCGAATGGCCAATAATACGTCGCTGTTGTTTGTGTAGTTGTCTGTGTTACAGCTAAACTCAACATCACCAATTTTTACGCAATCAGTGGCTACCACTGTTGCCGGTAGAAAGTTCATGGTACCAATAAAATTGGCGACAAAAGCGGTGGCGGGTTGCCTGTAGATTTCCATGGGTGAGCCGATCTGCACTATCTCCCCTTGATCCATCACAACAATTTTATCCGCCATGGTCAGTGCTTCTTCCTGATCATGCGTTACCATAATCGTGGTTATGCCAAGATTGCGTTGTAGCTGTCGGATTTGTCGGCGTAAATGTACACGTACCTGCGCATCCAACGCGCTGAGAGGTTCATCAAGCAATAGTAACCCGGGTGAAGTTGCGATAGCGCGAGCTAATGAGACACGCTGCTGCTGACCACCAGAGAGCTGAGCCGGGTATTTCTTTGCCTGATCGGGTAAGCCAATCAACTGTAATAGCTCCTGTACCCGTTGCTTGATTTCTCCGCCGGAGCGTTTGAGGTTTTTTAAACCAAACGCAATATTGTTTTCCACACTCAGATTGGGGAACAGCGCGTAATTCTGAAAGACGATGCCGAAGTCACGTTCTTCAGGGGGAAGAATTGAAATATCTATTCCATTTTGAATAATTTGGCCATTTGTTTGAATATCCAGACCTGCAATTGCGCGTAAAAGTGTGGTCTTCCCGCATCCTGATGGACCCAGAAAACAGACAAACTCCTCTGGGTAGATATCCAGTGAGACATTTTTCAGCGCCCTGAAATTGCCGAACATCTTATCCAGGGATTCTATTCGCAGATAGCTGGTCAATGCATCAGTAGATAGGGTTTCGTTCAAGATCGTCTCCTGTTAAATGCTATAACCATGTATGGGAGTCATCTTGGAGAATAGCAGAGGCAACGGGGAAAATATCGGCTTTGTTGGCTTATTGTTATAACGATATGAACCCTGTTGACGGATTTTTTTCGTCGGGTTCATACCGCTATAGCAGGCGTTGTTGGCTGTGTGCCAACTATCAATTTAGCAAGGTGGTTATTTTTTCGGCTCTGATTTTGAGTCGTATCGTTTTTGCCATTCAGCCAGAATTTCTTTTCGATTGGACGCCGCCCAATCGAAGTCATTGTCAATCATTGACTCAGGAATATTCGCTGGAAAATGTTCAACAGGTTTTGCCAGAGCTTGTATACCCACAACGGCATAGCCTTCGTTGTACATTTTATTGGCATTTTCACTGATTAGCCAGTCCATCAGTGTTTTCGCTGCATCCAGGTTTTTGGTTCCCTTGATAATCGCTGCAGCTTCCATTTCCCAGCCAATACCTTCTGAAGGAATCACAATTTCAAGAGGTGCGCCTTTGGCCTTTGATTTGGCGCCTCTAAACGCGAAAGAGACACCTAAAGCCACCTCTCCCCGGGCCGCCTGCTTACAGGGTTTGGAGCCTGAGTGCGTGTAGTGGTCTATGTTTTCATGCAGGCCATCCATAAATTTCCAACCATCATCTTTGCCAAAGATTTGCAGCCAGCTGGAAACGTCAAGAAATCCAGTGCCCGATGAGCTGGGATTAGGCATAGCAATATGTCCCTTGTAAACCGGGTTTGTCAGGTCCTGCCAGGAGGTCGGCATAGGTAGCTTGTTCTTTTCCGCTTCTATGGTATTGAAGCAAACGGCGGCAACCCATGCATCCATACCCACCCAACTGGGCGGGTTGGATTTGTCCACGAACTTAGGGTTGAGTTTTTCAATGCCTTTAGGGCTGTAAGGGTCGAGCATACCTTCGCCCTTCATCAATAACAAACTTGTTCCAGCTAAACCCCAAATAATATCAGCCTGTGGATTATCTTTCTCTGCAAGTAGTTTAGCCGTGACAATGCCGGTTGAGTCACGCACCCATTTTATTTCGATGTCAGGATGTTCCTCATTAAAGCGTGCGGCATATTTTTTAAGATCCTCGGCTTCGATTGCGGTATAAACGGTTAAAGTGGCAGCAGAAAGTGAGCTGATTGCTATCAGGAGCGAGGCGACAGAAAGTGTCAGCAGCTTCATCGTATGTTTAAGCAATTTATTCATTAATTATGTCTCTCTTGGTTTTTAATCTGGCATTCACATTATTGCCGGGTGAAGGGGAAATCCAGATATTTTTTTATAGGTTGCGTTGCTCAATAAAACCCGAATCACTCAAGACTCTGGTTCTGGTACAAGTATGTGGCTATTATTACCGTATTCTCAAAGAGTATTGAGAGTAACGGCTGATCATACACCTTAACGCGGCTTTTTTTCTTGGATTTAATAGTGATAAAATATTGGTAAACCATTTTTTATTTTGTTAATACATACCCGAATCCGTGACCCGAATGCGGCTGTAGGGCGTAAATATTTGCATTCACGGCGGATTTATCAAACCTTGCTTTGACGTTTCGGTTAAGTGAGTATATTTAAACCCTTGTAGATTCAATAGTTTGCGCCTTCTTGTTGTCCAGTCATGAATACAGGTAATTGAGAGCCGCTCTATAGGAGGGCCAAACTTATTTATAGTTTTGCCGAAAGACCCTCGACTCAGCATATAACAGCTACTTCCAAAATGCACCCCGTTGTTGTAGAAAACGATTTGCACCGGATTTGCCGGGTATGAGTAATGTAATTTTACTGGCGGTTCTTTCTGCAGCTGTATTACATGCTTCATGGAATGCAGTGATTAAAGTACCCGGTGACGCACTGGTTCGGCTGGGTATAATTAACACAACCGGCGCTCTGGTCGCGCTATTTGTAATCCCTTTTGTGGGCCTTCCGGATACTGCCAGCTGGCCGTATTTGCTGGGTTCAGTGTTTGTACACTCCGCCTATTACATTAGCCTGCTTGGCGCATACCGCCATGGCGACCTGTCACAGATCTATCCAATCGCCCGTGGCATAGCACCCGTTCTGGTCGGTAGCGGTGCTTATCTGTTTGCCGGGGAATCAATGAGTCAAATAGGTGTTATCGGATTGTTGATTGCATCATCTGGGATAATCAGCCTTGCATTTTCCGGAAACGGCAAGTCATTCAATATGATGCCCGTATCATTGGGCTTGATCACCGGTCTAACCATTGCGTCTTATACCATATTGGATGGTATAGGAGGGCGTTTGTCAGGCAATGTAGTCGCCTACATTGCCTGGTTATTTTTATTGGATGCGATTCCATTGCTGCTATTGGTAGTCTGGCGTCGGCGTAATACCCTGGCGGTGGCGCTGCATCATAGCTGGAAGCCGGGGTTGCTGGGAGGTGCTTTTTCCTTTCTGGCCTATTCCCTGGTAATCTGGGCAATGACGTATGCACCGATGGCTGAGGTATCTGCTTTACGAGAGACCAGCGTGATTTTTGCAACCCTGATTGGCATATTTTACCTGGGTGAGCCGCTACTTTGGATTCGCATATTTGCCAGTTGTATTGTTGTGGCAGGAATCCTTATTATGCGACTGGGCTAGTTGTTGAGAATTTGAATATTAAATTTGCAAGCAACTATTTTCGCATTCTTTCACCTTGCGGATCATACATTGCCCGTAAACTCGCTTTTGCTGAAATTTTTTCTCCCGCAACTTCAATGCTAAAATGGCCCTCGTTTATCATCTGTGGGCTGACTCCTTGATCGGCATTAACGTAGCCCAGTCCAATGGAGGCGCCAAGGGTATGCCCATAGCTGCCAGAAGTCAGATGACCGACGATTGTATTTTCGAGAAAAACGGGTTCATGCTGATAAAGCATTATCTCTGGATCATGCAGTAGAAATTGTACAAGTCGTTTTGTCAGTGGTTTGGTCTTCTCTTTTTGCCGGGCGATGGCATCATAGCCTATGAAACGACTTTGTTTATTCATATTGCATACAAAACCCAGACCTGCCTCTAATGGTGTATCAACCTCACTGACATCGTGACCAAAATGGACGAATTTCTTCTCTATTCTCAATGAATCAAGCGCATGCATGCCAGCAGGTTTAAGGTTAAATTCTTCAGTACCCTGCATTAGCAGGGTATAAACATGGCGGGCGAAGTCAACGGGAAAATACAACTCCCAACCAAGCTCACCGACGTAGGAGACACGAAACGCACGCCCTACAGCACTGCCAATCTCGATTGTTTGAAATGTTCCAAATGGAAAAGCCTCAGTAGAGAAATCATGCTGAGTTATACGCTCCAGCAATGCTCGACTGTTCGGCCCCATAATGCCAAACACCGCCCAGGCTGATGTAACATCATTGACCACACAAAAAGCGTCCGAAGCTGTATTTTTATGCAGCCAATTTAAATCACGGTGTGTCGTGGTACTGGCGCTGGTGATCCAGAATTCATTCTCTTGTAAACGACTGACGGTTAAATCGGCCTCAATCCCTCCGCGGCTATTAAGCCAATGTGTATACACGACTTTTCCGATCTCAACATCAATATCTGCGCTACAGATTGTTTGTAGTGTTTTTAAAGCGTCACGTCCTTGCAGCAGATACTTCGAAAAGCTGCTTTGATCAAAAATCACAACCGATTCTCTAGCCGCTTTATGTTCTGCAGCTGAATATTCAAACCAATTTTGCTTACCAAAACTATACTGGTATTTTGCCTCACTATTATTTTCTGCAAACCAGTTGGCCCGTTCCCAGCCGGCCATTTGTCCAAAACAAGCACCTTGATCTTTTAGTTTTTCATGCACAGGAGAATGGCGAACATCACGGGCGCTGGTGAATTGCCTGAAAGGGTAGTGATTTTCGTAGAGTAGGCCCAGCGATTCTGTGACCCTTTCCTGGATAAATTTTTGTGTGCCCATAAACGGATACACACGACGGATATCATTGCTCCATAAATCTAAAGGCGAGTATCCATTATGCATCCATTCAGCACATGCTTTGCCAAGTCCACCGGAGGTCTGGATACCGATTGAGTTAAGTCCGCAGGCAACAAAGTAGCCACTTATTTCAGGTGTCTCGCCAACATGGAACTGGTCATCATGGGTAAAGGATTCGGGGCCACAGAAGAATTTTCGCCAACCGATATTTTGTAGCAATGGCACGCGCTCCATGGCATCCATTAGTACCGGCATAAGTTGTTCTTCAGCATGACCTGCCAGTTCGTCAAAACAAAAATCATCGGCGATGCCATTTTGTCCCCAGGCCACGGCGCGCTTTTCAAATGCACCCACCAACAGGCTACCGGCATCTTCGCGGTAGTAAGCGCATTTATCATAATCACGAAGAACGGGTAGAGTAGCGGGTATTTCAGGGTGTTTCTCTGTTAGTGCGTAGTAGTGTTCACAGGCGTGAAGCGGTATGTTGACACGGTTTCGTTTGCCTAATTCCCGCGCCCACATACCGGCGCAATTGACGACATAATCGGTTTCAATATCTCCCATATTGGTTTTAACACCGCTAACTCGCGCCTGTTTTTGAGTAATTTCAGTAACGCAGATATTTTCAAGACAATACGCGCCATATTTTCTGGCGCCTTTGATAAAGGCCATGGTCAGATCAACAGGACTGGCAACCCCATCCTGCTCAATCCATGTGCCACCGAGCAGCCCTGATGCTTCAATGAGCGGGTATAAGCTTTTAATTTCCTCGGGAGTTACCGTATCCACACGGGTGACGGCGAATGCCTTGTTCATTGAGGCCACCCGCTTAAGCTCCTCGAAGCGGGCTTCACTATGGGCGATATTCAAGCTGCCAACTCTTTTGAACCCCGTTGATTGACCCGTCTCCTCTTCCAACTCACTGAGTAGCGACATGGAATACTGGCATAGCTGTGCATGACTGTCACTGGCACGCATAGTGCCGATAAGCCCGGCTGCATGCCAACTGGTGCCGCAGGCAAACTGTTTTCGTTCCACCAGGATTACATCTTGCCAGCCGAGCTTACTCAAATGATAGGCAACGCTGGCGCCTATCACCCCCCCCCCGATGATCACTGCACTGGCTTTGCCTGGAAGCGCTGGTTTCATGGTTTATCTCTCGTTATTTCAAGAATTTTTTTATAACTTTTCTGGTGATGCCGATATTGCCTGCCTGTTGACTTTATACAGATAAAATATACTCTGATCTATTCGATGAATTGAATATATTATATAGGTATAAGCGATGAATTATATGCAACTAAGAGCTTTTCATATGGTTGCTACACAGGGAAGCTTTACCAAAGCAGCTGAAGCTTTGCATGTTACCCAGCCAACGCTCTCTGACCATGTGAAAGCACTGCAGGATCGCTATAACGTTAAACTTTTTGAGCGTCAGGGTCGGGGTGTCATTCTAACGGGAATGGGCAAGGCTTTGTTGGAAATTACACGTCGTCAGTTTAATCTTGAGTCCGAAGCGGAACAATTACTAGGGGCTGCTCAAGGGCTTTCCAGCGGTCAGTTGCGAGTAATGGCGGATGCACCTTATATGGTTATACCATTGATTGCCGAGTTTCATCGGCTGTATCCAAATATTAAACTGTCAATACGCTTCGGCAATTCTGAGGAGGTTTTAAACGAACTACTGGCTGTCCGCGCCGATATCGCGGTAGTTCCCAATTTGATTGATGACGAACGGTTGTTCCGACAAGCATGTAAGCGGGATCGGATTATTTGTTTTGTCAATCAGGATCATCCATTAGCGAGGCGCGGAAATATTTCATTGCAGGATTTAGTGGCGCACCGTCTATTGATACGGGAGTCTGGCTCCACTACACGGCTGCTTTTTGAGCAGGGATTAAAAAATGCCAAACTCAAAGCGCAGGATACGCTGGAGATTGGTAGTCGTGAAGGTGTTCGTGAGGCCGCAGCAGCGGGTTTGGGTGTCGGCATTGTATCGGAGTCGGAGATGGGACATGATCTGAGATTGAGAAAAATCCGTATTAGCAACAAGATTCCGCGAGTGATCGAATTTTATGCCTGTCTTATCGAAAAACGACCAATGCCGGTGATTAATGCATTCTTCGAATTGTTAAGTGGCTATAGATAACAGACGGTGAAAAAAATTTTAAACCCGCAAGTCAGTCCATCGTAGCCAGAACTTTATCCATAGCTTCAAGTGTTTTTTCTATGTCTTTGTCAGTATGTGCTGCTGAGAGAAATCCGGCTTCAAAAGCAGAAGGTGCCAAATACACACCTTGATTGAGCATACCATGAAAAAATTTACTGAATTTTTCAATGTTGCAAGCCATTACATCAGTAAAACAGCTGACCTGTTTTTTATCGGTAAAGAATAAACCAAACATGCCACCGCATTGATTGGTGGTGAAAGGAATGTTGTTTATTTTAGCGAGCAAACGGGCACCTTCAAGCAATTTGAGCGTTTTCGCGCCAAGCGCCTCATGAAATCCGGGTTTACTAATCAGCTCAAGTGTTTTCAACCCTGCACTCATTGCAAGTGGGTTACCCGATAAAGTACCAGCTTGGTATACGGGGCCTGTGGGGGAGATGTGCTCCATTATTGCTCGTCGGCCCCCAAAGGCGCCAACAGGCATGCCGCCGCCAATGATCTTTCCAAGTGTAGTCAGATCAGGTGTCACATTGTAGATTGCTTGTGCACCACCAAGTGCAACGCGGAATCCAGTCATGACTTCATCAAAAATCAGGACACTGTCGTAGTCGTCACAGATCTCCCGCAACGCCTCAAGAAAACCTGGATCAGGTGGAATGCAGTTCATGTTTCCAGCGATGGGTTCGACAATGATACAGGCGATATCCTTACCGTGTACTTCAAATGTTGCACGAACCTGATCTGCATCATTGAAGGTAAGGGTTAAGGTTTTTTCTGCGAGGCAGTCAGGTACACCCGGTGAGCTGGGTACACCCAATGTTAGCGCCCCAGAGCCAGCCTTTACCAACAACGAATCCGAGTGCCCATGATAACAGCCCTCAAATTTAACGATTTTGTCCCGGCCGGTAAAACCCCTGGCTAATCGAATCGCACTCATGGTCGCCTCAGTACCTGAATTCACCATGCGGACCTGTTCGATGGATGGCATCAATTGGCAGATTTTGCAGGCCATATCGGTTTCGATTTGTGTTGGTGCACCAAAACTTAAACCATTTTTGGCCATTTCCTGAACGGTTGTAACAACCTCAGGGTGGGCGTGGCCGGTAATCATAGGTCCCCAGGAGCCAACATAATCGATGTATTGTTTGTGGTCAGAATCAAAGATATAAGCGCCTTTGGCTTTACTTATAAAAAGCGGTGTGCCACCGACACCTTTAAAGGCACGAACGGGGGAATTTACGCCGCCTGGAATATATTTTTCGGCTTCTCGGAACAGGCTCTTGGGGTCGCTCATTCAGTTCTCCAACATGCTGATAAGGGATGATGCATACCGTAGTCACAATGTTAAATTTAATTTAAAATAGTCGTGCATATGGAAATTTCATTGTTGGCCATCATCAATCCTATGTTGATGGAGTACTAACAAGAGTGTGCTAAAATCCCGTACCCGTAAGCATAACAAATGTAAACATTAACAGTGGTCAATTATGCAAAAAGAAAAACCATTCTGGCAAGTAAAATCACTTGAAGATATGAGTCTGGATGAGCGTGAAGCTCTATGTGATGGTTGTTCCCGCTGTTGTTTACAAAAACTCGAAGACGAAGATTCAGGGCAAACTTTTTTTACACGTGTTGCCTGTCACTTATTAGATGCAGATTCTTGCCGCTGTAAAGACTACGATAATCGCTTTGACAGGGTTACCGATTGTACGCAGATTTACCCATTGACCAAAGAAAAACTTAATTGGTTACCATCGAGCTGCGCCTATCTTAAAATAGCGAAAGGCCAGGCGCTTGCTGAATGGCATCATCTGATAAGTGGCGATCGTAATACCGTTCATCTCGCCAATATTTCTATTCGTGATTGGGCTATCAGTGAGCATTATGTGGATGAAAGTCTGTATGAAGAACTCATTGTCGATATCAATGCCATTTAATAACGATAATTGTAGTACAGTGGCTGATGTAAGGTTTTTGTAAATTTTGTTGTTAAAGGTGAAACTTTATAAAAGTCTGTATATCATTGCAGCGAGATTTTATCCGGACTTACTTGCATGGGCACCCGTATTGCTGAGGTCGGCAATTGTCATGGGAAATCAATTATTAAACAGCGGAGTCATGAATGACCACAGAAAGTTCAGAATCCAGTCTTGAAAGCACTCATCATGCAGGTCAGGATCGACGCGAGCGAATCGACAACACCGTCAGTAATCTGATTGAAGAACGCCAACAGGTCTTGGTCGCTTACGGTAAATTAGCGGGCCTCAAATCCTTTGACGATATTGAGTTTGATGACGAAACAGATGAGCAGCAAGAGAAAAAAGTGCGCGCTGCAGAAGTCAGGACTTTTTTGCAACTGTTAATGGACTATACCGCATTGGGCCATTTTGAAATATACCAAAGAATTATTGAAGGTAAGGAGCGGCGGAAAACAGTGAAAGAGGCATCTGATCGGGTGTATCCGGGTATTGCTGAAACAACAGATTACTTAATCGAATTCAACGACAGATATGACCGATTTGCAGCAACCGATGAAGAACTTACAACCTTTGATCAAGATATTTCAAAATTAGGTGAGATGCTGGCAACACGTGGCGAATTTGAAGATGAGATACTGGCTGCATTTAAGCGTCGTTAAGCAGATAATTTTATAGAAACGAGTGTTTAGTCAAGACTAATCGGCAATGACCTTATCGATATTTCATAGGTGCTGATTCACTATGGAAAGAATAATCACATTAAAAACGGATTTTCTGGCGCTGGATACTATTTTCGCAGATCAGTTATTTCCGCATAAATAGTGAGCATTCCTCCAGATCAACCCAACCACCAATCAGACGGCAAAATCAGCGTGCATTGAGGACGATGATAAAACCATCGGCATAGAATAATGGCCGTTCTCAGATTAAAAAAAAATGAAGAAAGGCGCTTGCTGGCGGGTCACCTATGGGTGTTCAGTAATGAAATCGATACCAAGGCAACATCGCTGGGAGATTTTGAGGCAGGCCAAAGTGTTTGTTTGGAATCCAGTCGAGGCGCTTTCCTTGGACACGGCTACGTTAACCCCCATTCATTAATCGCTGCGCGCATTTGCAGCCGAGACAAACAGCAACCGTTTAACGCTGATTTAATTCGTCGCAGAATCAATTTTGCGCTTGCGTTGCGTACTGCAAAATACCCTCATCCCTATTATCGCCTGGTTCATGGCGAAGGTGATTTATTACCGGGTCTGATTATTGATCGGTATGACGATGTATTGGTATTGCAGATCAATACTGCAGGTATGGAGTTGCTTATAGATGAATTATTGCAGGTACTGGTGGACTTACTGGCACCGCGTGCGATTCTGCTTAGAAATGATAGTGCAGTGCGAAAATTAGAAGCGCTGCCAGAGTATCGCAAAGTAGTCATGGGTGATTTGCCTGATGTGATACAGCTTCGTGAAAATGGCTTGAGTTTCCTGGCCTCACTGGGTAGAGGACAAAAAACGGGTTGGTTTTATGATCACAGAGAGAATCGAGCCTATCTACAGCAATTATCTCGCGGCAAATGTGTGCTCGATGTGTACGCCTATATCGGGGGCTGGGGTCTGAATGCGGCTGTAGCAGGTGCTCGAAAGGTTACTGCTATTGATGCGTCTGAATATGCGTTGCAGATTGCCACTGACAACGCAAAGCTCAATGGTGTTTCGGCCTGCTATTCAGGAATATGTGGCGATGCAGTTGAAATAATGCGTGAATTGCAAGGAGGTGGGCAAAGATTTGATATCGTGATACTTGATCCGCCAGCTTTCATGAAACGTAAAAAAGACAGACGGGCAGGGTTACAACAGTATGAGCTAATTAATCGCCTCGCCGTTTCTTTGTTAAAATCTGGCGGCTTGCTTGTTTCTGCATCCTGCTCCCAGCACTTGCTGCGTAGCGAGCTTGCAAATGCCATGTTAAAAGCTGCACGAAAAAATCGCTCGGATTTGCAATTCATTCATCAAGGTGGGCAAGGGGCTGATCATCCTGTTAATGCAGCCATGCCTGAAACTGATTATCTAAAGGCAATCTTTAGTCGAATGATTGAGTGATCAAGTCTCAATTTATTAATATCTGGTGCAATGGGCATGTCGATTCCGCTGGTTTATATTTGTAACGAATAAATGAATGCAAGTTACTGATTAGCATCTATTAGCTTAATGAAATCTGACTATTTTTGCCTTGCATTTCAACGGTAGGCGTGTTGCAATAGGGTATTATTTAAGTCTTCGCCTCTATTATAGAAATTTGATCGATTTTCTATAAATTTACTCATACTGCAGCTCTGGAACCCGCTGAATCAGGGTGAATTAGTTGTGGAAATTACCTTTTTAGTCTATTTATCTATCACTTATTGTTGAATAAGACCGATTTTGCTCTCAAATGGATGAGAAAATTGATTACGGATGGTTTCCCCGGTTAGATTATCTAACCCAGTTGGCTAAAGAAGCGTTTTATAGCGCTGGTTGAGTTGATCGTTATTGAGCCAGCAAGATCTGGTTTTAAGTTTGTATGTGTCACGCCACTAAAGCGTGAAAAGTCTCTAAATTACCTGGCAATATAATATTCTCAAATATGACCTCTTCAGTAGTTAGTTCAAAAAATCTGGTTGCCCGCAGGCTCAGACAAGATATTGTTTCACAAAAGGAAGCCCGATTACTCGACAGGCTTAAGCAAAATAGTCGGCTTCGGGAAAAACAAATCAAAGTGCTGGATTATCTTTCTTTTGATATTCTGAGCCTATCGAATCAGTCATTGCCTGGTGATCAGTATCAAATCTTAACAAAGCTTACCGAGCAATTGCATTCGCTGTATGAGTTTAGCGAGAGTGGATTGATGTGGGTGAACGCCCAATCCATGCTGGAACTCTATCAGGTAACGCCGCTTAGTGGAGAGCGTAGGATTCAGTTGGAACTGGATCGATTGGGGCAAACAGGTGCAATAGTGAGGGTGTTACAGAACAATAAACCCACGCTCAAGGAATCATCGATTTGTGGGGAATGGTTAGTCTACCATGCTATTCGTACTGACAATCATGCTTTAGGTTTGTTTGTTGGTGTGTTGCCAGAGCAAACAATGATTGATGGTGTATTGTTAAAATTACTTGAAATTATCTTGCAAAACACAGCCTGTAAACTCGATCAATTATGTGAAGCTCAGCATGAGGGCAAAGACAAATTATATAAGATTGAAAATGCGGACATCGAGCAATCTGCGGGTCGATTAAAATTCATATCTGATCGGGATCGTTTAACCGGGTTGGCTAATCGTGAGAACTTTATTCATCATCTGGACATCCTTCTGCAACAAGCTGATGCAAAATCGTTGGCAATCATCTGTTTCGATTTTAATGAGTTTGCATGTGTTAATCATACTTTTGGTTATGCGGCAGGTGATAAAATTCTAAATGAAGCAGCCCAGCGTCTGCAAAACAAGCTGATCAATTCAGAGATAATCGATACACTCGCCGGTGATGCCAAGGCGACCCATCTTGCCCGCATCGGGGAAGACGAGTTTGCTTTGCTCGTAGAGGTTTCGGAAAAGATTGACGATGACATTCTAATCGCTTTTGTGAAAGATCTGGCCGATGATCTTGCGAGAAATTATCTGCTGCCAGAAGGTGAGGTTTTTATTGCCAATAGTGCGGGTATCAGCCGTTTTCCTGCATTGGCGAAGGGATCGGAGGAATTATTAAGCCAATCGTTACAGGCCAGACAATTTGCCCGTTTGTCAACGCATCCAAACCCCGCTATTTTTGCGCCTTCCATGCAAAATTCAGCAGCCACTCAAAATCTGTTTAGTGAAACGCAATTATCCCGTGCTTTGGACGGTGGGCAAATCCATGTTTGGTACCAACCCAAAGTTGATATCAAAACCGGGCAGATCATTGGCGCTGAAGCGTTGATTCGCTGGCAGCACCCTGAGAAAGGATTGCTCTTGCCCAGAGACTTTATATCCACAGCAGAGTCTACAGGGGTCATTCATCGATTGGGTGAGCATGTATTAAGTAGTGCTTGCCAAATTATCAAGCAAGCTGATGAGGTTGGTTATGAACATTTTCGAATAGCCATTAATCTGTCCCCGGTACAAATTCTTGATTCGAGGGTTGTCGAGCAATTTAGCACAATCCTGGCGGACGAAAATGTATCAGCCAGTCGTTTTGAATTAGAATTGACAGAGCGTTGCGCAGTCCATGATCTGGAACAGATAGCCGCCGTTGTGCACAGGTTGACTGATATCGGCTTCCTGGTTTCTATTGACGATTTTGGAATCAGCCAGGCTTCTTTGTCGCTCTTAAAAGCGCTGCCAGTGAGTTCATTGAAAACTGATCCTGTATTTACACAGGGGCTGCAAGATGGTAGTGCGAATAAGGCGATAGTCAGTGCGTTAGTCACTATGGCACAGGACCTGGATCTGCAAATTCTGGCGGAAGGTGTTGAAACAGAGTCACAGTTACAGCGGGTCCGTGAGCTGGGTTATGATCACGTTCAAGGTTATCACTTGGCACGACCATCAGGGTTGACTGATTTTCAGGCATTGCTTGCTGAGTGGAATATTGCCAGTCCCAATTAATTTATCTGCATGCACTAAAATCTATTATTAAATTTATCGATGTGTTGCGCAATCAGGATAAAATTCAACCAGCTATCCAATCAGGGCAATTTGGCCTGCTGCTCCATTCCAGTAAGATAGTTTCATTAAAATGTAACCACCTTTTTCACCGCTTAACACCGTTTTGATGTTACGCTGCTGCCTGAATCAGTGACTTCAATATACGCCGCGCTGTGTGCCGATGTGCATCACCGATTAAGAGTGAATTCAAACAGGAACCAACAATTTTCTATGCCTTATTACGTTTTTGAAATCTCTGAGGGTGTAACAGAACTCGTGAAAGACCTACACGTTGTACAGGACTGTTCAACGTATAAAGAAGCTAAAAAGCTTGCCCGTGAATTACGAAGTGCAGCAACCTTAAAAGAGGGTGCCTCGGTAAAGGTCATCTTTGCTGATAATGTATTGCATGCTGAAGAATTGTTACAAACTAAACGCGATAAACCTATATTGCAGGAATGGGAAAAATAATGATTTATCGCCTCATTTATGGATGAAAAGGAATATCAAAGCGCGCTTAAATCAATTAATTCCTCTCAGTGTGTATTTGAAAAGGCGTTGTTTACAGTGCATTGCGAATGTAAGTGTTCGCAACGTTTTTGCTTAGCGGATCGTCAGGGGATCAATTGCACCAACGCATTACGATTGAAATATTGCACCCGATTATTAAGCCTGTTAAGAAAGAGTTCCCGGTTCCTGATGCACAAGACCCAAGTGGACAAACCAATACCGCATAATCAGGAGATCAAGATACAATTGGGTGGTTTACTCGGTGTGCAAATTGCCCTTCTTCCAGAGTGCAATACAACAACAAAAATTCAGGATATAGGTTGCATAGTGGGTGATGCCTATACTCAATTCGATGCTTTTCAAGCATTACCGATGTCTGAGGTTGTACAGGTTATCTCCCGTTTTGACATAAGGCGGCGCAAAAGACGTTAATCCCGTGTGTTTTGTGTAGATCCTCTTTGCACGGAATGTTTACCGAGGAAAACTGGATTTACGCTGTATTTTGATTTATTTATACAGGGTAGAGATTTATGAACGCAGTGACATCAGGACATTACTACAAATGCTGACTTATCCAGAGATTGATCCGGTAGCTATCGCATTAGGACCCGTGAAAATACATTGGTATGGCTTGATGTATCTAATCGGGTTTGTCGGTGGATGGTATTTGGCTCGATTGCGTGCGCAAAGGCGCAATTCTGGGTGGAACCCCGATGAAATTGGTGATCTGGTTTTTTATATTGCACTCGGTGTGGTTTTGGGTGGGCGGATAGGCTATATCCTGTTTTATAACTTTTCAGCATTTATTGATAATCCACTAATGATTGTCAAAATCTGGCAGGGAGGTATGTCATTTCATGGCGGTCTGATTGGTGTGCTAATCGCATTCTACCTCTATGGCAGAAAAACCAAACGCACATTTTTTAATGTTGCAGATCTTATTGCGCCTGTAGTGCCGATTGGTCTCGGTGCAGGGCGCATCGGAAATTTCATTAATGGTGAGCTTTGGGGCAGGGTGACTGACCTTCCGTGGGGAATGATCTTTCCAGGCGGGGGTGCTATGCCACGCCATCCTTCACAACTCTATCAGTTTTTTCTTGAAGGACCTTTGTTTTTCGCTGTAATCTGGATCTATTCTAGAAAACCCAGACCGACAATGGCAGTATCAGGCGTTTTTTTGATCTACTATGGCATCTACCGTTTTGTTGTGGAGTTTGTGCGCGAGCCTGATCGTCATATGGGTTTTGTAGCACTTGATTGGATGACACAGGGGCAGTTGTTATCGCTGCCAATGATTGCATTTGGGCTTCTGTTTTTATGGCTTGCGTATCAGCGAAAGCCACAAACAAAGACATCTTGACATGCAGCAATACCTGGACTTGATGCAACACGTAATGACGTTTGGGAGTGAGAAGACAGACCGCACTGGTACTGGAACCCGCTCAGTATTTGGCTACCAGTTGCGATTCGATCTGACACAAGGATTCCCATTATTAACCACCAAAAAATTACACCTGCGCTCAATTGTTCATGAGCTTCTGTGGTTTCTCAAGGGAGATACAAATATTGCCTATTTGAACGATAATGGTGTAAGTATATGGGATGAATGGGCCGATGAGGACGGAAATCTAGGCCCGGTTTATGGTCATCAATGGCGATCCTGGGCTGGGGTGGATGGAAAGGGGATTGATCAGATTTCCGCAGCCATCAGGCAAATCTGTGAGACGCCTGATTCACGCCGAATTATAGTCAGCGCCTGGAATGTATCTGAAATCAACAAAATGGCGCTACCGCCATGCCACGCTTTATTCCAGTTTTACGTTGCTGATGGCGCATTATCCTGCCAATTGTACCAGCGAAGTGCAGATATTTTTCTCGGTGTGCCATTTAATATTGCCTCTTATGCCTTGTTGACGATGATGGTCGCTCAGGTATGCAAACTCAAGCCAGGTGATTTTGTGCACACATTGGGCGATGCGCATCTTTATTCCAATCATTATCAACAGGTAAAAGCACAGATAAAACGTAAACCAGGCCAATTGCCTGACATGATATTAAATCCAGATGTAGAATGTATTTTTGATTTTAAGTTCAGTGATTTCACCCTTCATAACTATCAGGCTCAGCCACATATTGCAGCCCCTGTAGCCATATGATTTTTTCAATGATTATGGCGATGGATAAAAACCGTTTAATTGGTGCCAAGGGCGGAATGCCTTGGCATCTGCCCAAAGAGTTACAGTATTTTAAGCGCGTAACAATGGGAAAACCGCTTATCATGGGCCGTAAAACGTTTGACTCAATTGGCAAACCCCTGCCAGGGCGTACTAGTATTGTTGTAACCACTCAAAAAGATTGGAAAGCCGCAGGGGTGATCGTCACAAATAGTTTGGCCAGTGCCATTGAAGCCGCAAACGAACATCTTGATGACAGTAACGAGGCAATGCTTATTGGCGGCGCGAGTTTATGCCAACAAGCGATGTCTGATGTCCAGCGTTTGTATTTAACGATCATTGACAGTGAGTTCGATGGCGATGTTTGGCTGGACAGTTTCAATTCAGATGATTGGATAGAAACCAGTTGCCGGATAACGAATGCTACAAATGGTGATAGTTACAGTTATCGCTCAATGGTACTGGAGCGTAATATAGGGGACGGTCAGATTAATTGAGAACGTCTCGGGTCAGATGATAAAATTATTCCTCTATCTGCATATCGCAGGACTTTTACTATTATCCGTTGGTATAGTTGGATTATTATATTCAGATCAGGGCGGAAAATCAGTTGAATTAATGACAGGAATCGCATCAGCAATTGGCCTTGGTTTGTTGATGATATCGCCTTATCCTGTGATCAAGGTCATTCAATGTATGAAGAAAATGCAAGCAGATTCTGATTAATCCGGATCCATTTCAGATTATTCAGGCAGCTTGGCGCTAGCGCATTGAATTTTATAATACAGCTCTGACTCTAATGCGTATGCTGTCAATTCTCCTCCCCAGACGCAACCTGTATCGATAGGAATTACGTTTTTATCCTTTACGTCACCTACGGTTGACCAGTGCCCAAAAACCGTTTTTAAGTGTTGATTACAGCGCCCTGGCACCTCGAACCAAGGCATAAGATTTTTGGCTGGAGATCCGGGTGGGCCTTTATTTTCAAAATCCAACTGCGCACTTCGCGTACAGAAACGCATACGGGTAAAGCAATTAACTGCAAACCGCAAGCGTTTTTTCCTACCTCGCCCCGGTTTCCATTTTCTTGGTCTGTCACCATACATAAATTTAAAAATATCCGCATACTGCTCACTCTGAAGTAACGATTCCACATAATGGGCTTCAGCTTCAGCAACAGGCAGGGTCCAGGATGGATGCAATCCGGCATGAGTCAATATGAATTGAGAGGAATCATCTTTTAATAAAAGCGGTCGATGTCGTAACCAAGACATTAGCTGATCAACATCGGGTGCCTGCAGGATATCGTTAAAAGTATCTTTTCTTGAAAGCTCACGTAATCCTGTATATACCGCTAACAAATGCAGATCATGATTGCCAAGAACACATTCTGCTGCAGTGCCGAGGCTTTGCACAAAACGCAGAACAGAAAGAGAGTCAGACCCTCGATTTACTAAATCACCTGCGAACCAAAGCCTATCGTACTTACTGTCGAATTTCAGCTCAGTGAGCAGTTTCAGTAAAGAAGCGTGGCATCCCTGTACATCACCAATGACGTAGGTAGTCATGATTGGCGCCGTGGTAAATCAGTGCAATGTACGTGGTGTAGTGAGTAGAAAGTCAGGAATGCGTGCAACAAATTCAACGCCTTCATCGGTTATCAGTTGATAGCTGCCACCCATTGTGCCCATAGATGTTTCAAGCATGGTTCCACTGGTGTATTGGAAACCTTCACCAGGTTTTAAGTGGGGGGTTTCACCCACCACACCTTCTCCTTGAACCTCCTGTACCTTGCCATTAGCGTCTTTAATTACCCAATGTCGGGTTAATAGTCGTGCGGCAACCTCGCCAATATTCTGAATGGTTACAGTATAGGCAAATACAAAACGGTTTTCTCCTGGCTCTGACTCTGACTCCATATAAAGAGTATCTACGTTTATCTTAATACCATCGCTGTATTCAGCTTGCACAGGTGATTCCTCAAGTTTGGATAGGGATAGTTTATCAGTAGATGATGGAAATCTGAAAAAATACAGATAAATTTTTTTCTATCAATTATCAGATAGTATTGACCATTAACAGGTGATTGATATTGCTAAAGAATAATTCGATTGAGTCACTGTTCTTTTCGATGCTTACAAATCCGATTTTCAATAGCTTCATTTGCCAGATTGAGCAGAATGTTAATAAGATTTTATTTGAAACTTTTCTGAATTCTGCCAGACTTCTAACTTATGTATAAACTTATAATTGTCATCGTTTTACTTCTACCCCTTGAAGTGAATGCGAAAAGTTACGTTTTGCCGCCCCAGGATATAGATTTAATTGGTGGCATACAGATGACGCTGGTTAAAAAAGGTCAGACCCTGCTTGATATCGCTCGCAATTTTGATATGGGTCAGGATGAAATTCTGTTGGCCAATCCTGATGTTGATCGATGGTTACCTGATCTTGGAGAAACAGTAAAGCTGCCTTCGCGCTTTATATTACCCGATGCAAACCGGGACGGTGTTGTTCTAAATCTGCCAGAAATGCGGATTTATTATTATCAATCGAAAAAAAACGGCTCTCAGACAGTTATTACACACCCTATTAGTGTCGGGCGAATGGATTGGGATACGCCATTGGGAACGACAAGAATAATTTCCAAGAAAAAAGATCCTAGTTGGACACCGCCTGAATCCATTCGGCGTGAACATGAAGAAAGTGGCGACCCCTTACCGAAGGTTGTGCCTGCGGGTCCGGATAACCCGTTGGGAAAATACGCGCTACGTCTGGGAATTCCAGGTTATTTGATTCATAGCACAAACAAACCTTTTGGTGTGGGAATGCGGGTAACACATGGCTGTGTGCGTATGTATCCAGAAGATATTGAAGCTTTTTTTGATCAGGTACCCGTCAATACCAAAGTCACTTTAGTCAATCAACCCATTAAGCTGGGATGGTTTGCGGAGAAGTTATACATAGAAATACATCCGCCGATGGATGAAGACCATGTTACTGATGAACAGTTACTGACACAAGCCATTGATCTTGTGAAAGAAAAAATACAGGAAGGTCACAACGTGGCAATAAAATGGAGCTTGTTACGTACCGCTGTAAGCCGTAGAAACGGGATTCCGCAAGTTATTTCCAACAATCAGATTTAACCACATCAGCGATACCATGTGGGTTAATAAAGGCCACGCCTTTGCGCGCAGCCTTATTAAAACCATCCGCTTATTTGAACATCGCTTTCTTAAACATTTGATCTATTTTTGCATCCGTTGCATCGGATTTGGCAATGGCCTCATCAGCGCTGGCTTTTGCGGAATTTGCGGTAGACATCGCGCTTGCGGCGTCGGATTTTGCACTGTTGGCGACAGATAATGCTTCATCGGCTTTGCTCATGGAGCTGCTATTACCTTCTTTCAAAGCACTGATTTGTTTTTTTAGATCAGAAATCTCATCAGTACCGGCCGGTGCACTTGCACATCCACCCAGTACAGCGGCAGATGCCAGAACGACAGTTAATGCGGAAGCTACGAAAGTACGTTTCATTTTTCTTACCTCTAGTTTTAAATTAACGAATAATGACCAATGTGCCAATCTGAACATATTGTGCGAGTTGATCCATTTGTTTGTCAGTCATGGCAACACAGCCATTTGTCCAGTTGAAAGTCTCATGGATTGATGCATCGGCTGTACCTAGTCCATGAATGCCGAGATTGCCGCCTAGCTCGGTATTCTGTGGTGGCAGCCTGTTCTCATCAAGCGCTTTTTTAATCTTACTAAATGTCTTAGAAGATATTTTTTTCTCGTCAAGTGCTTTTTTTGCTTGAAACAGGTTTGGAAAATTTATTCCGAAAAATTTGTAGTATTTTTTACTGTCCGATATCCAGCTAATTGTATACTCACCAACGGGTGTGGTCTGATCTCCAGAGAGTCGGTTTTTTTGCGCACCATTACGGCCAATGGAGACGTTATTAAAGGTTTTTACTGGATTGTTCCCGCTCATTAACGCTATTTTATTCAATTCTGTATCAACCAGTATCCAAGGCACGTAACGTTGTTCTGCAACTACCGGATTCAGGCAAATAACGACGGCACAAATTAGAAAGATTGCCGCTTGGAAACGCAATACATGAATCGGTACTACACTGAACATCGATCAGTCCCCTGCAAGGGTTGTCTGTTACGTAATAATCTCCCTTTACGATAGTCTATATTTTCTTTTTCTACCGAAATATGTGCTTGTTGGTTTGAATGAAATACTATTTGCAGGGATATATGCCTTAGCGACCGTAATTGAAGTTGTATCCATTATAAGCTGGTAAGGTTTCTAACGTTGGCCGATTAACCTGAGAAAAATGAATTTAAACAAAAGCCTCCCAATCCAGTAACACCTCATGGAAGTGTAAAGTACTGGTGGTATAAGTTTGTGCATCTTCATCAGCCTCACTCGCGATGCTCACTTCTTTTGGTGTCATGGTCACTGTATGGGCGTTTCCATAGAACTCTCTTGATTCTGCATGGCCGTTTTGAACCGCCCAGAGGTCATCAAGTAGTGCTTGTAGAATAATAGTATCTTCTTGAATATCAGTTTCCAGGAAAACAGTCAGCAAATGTTCCACCAGGGGGCCGCGGGCACATGCAATATCATTTTTATCTCGAAAGAACCTCAGTTTTTTTGCCATACGCTTAATCCTTTTGAAAAACGGGAAATGCGGTGTTGATTTTGCCTTTGTGCAAATAACCTTGAATGGGAAAGCCGAGACCAGATGGTCCATTCCAGGGTTTGTTTTTCTTTTTATTCCGATTTTTGTAGGCGTGTAATATTGCCTGGATCACCTCTTCCTGAGAAAGAGCATCTGGAAAAAGACTGGAGAATTTCTCTCTCCATTGCTTCTGGGTTTTGTCATAGACTTCTATGCGAGCAGTATAGACACCTCGTTTGTTGGGTTTGGACATAACCCTGGATAGTCGCGCTGTAGATGGATCCTTACCCCCCGGTCGCGCATGAAACCCGGTAGGTTTACCGCGTCTGTTAATTTCACCTTGAAAAACATGTTTTAAATTAATGGCCGGGGATGTGTCAGACCATTCTCGAATTGCTGTATCTGCATCGTTAGCGGAGCAGGAAAAAAGTGGCAATAACAGTAGCAGGACAACAAAACAGTAATGGCAGCTTACCCATTTCGTTCGTTGAAAATTCTTAATCATTCTGAAATCAGTCTGGTTAGGATTTGTTTAACTTCAATTTTACTCATTTATCGCGTATTTTCCACAACTTAATAAGGATTCATCCCTGAAATTCCAATTCAACTCGGCACATTATCTTTGTTAGTGTCTATGTTTGAGCAAATATAATTGATCGTTATCGCAAATTTACATCTGCCGAGAACCCGTTAATAAATAATAAGAGAACAGACAGTAGGGAATATACAACGCTATGGAAGGCTGCAGTCACCTATGCCTTGTCAGCTGTCTTTTTTATATTTATCGACTGCTCCTGGCTTGAAATCAATCTTTTAGATCCCCAGATTGAATCTCTGATTCAAATCTTTAACCAGTGAATTTGGTGTTATGCAATATAGAGATTATTACGAGATTTTGGGTGTTGATCGTAAAGCCGGTCAGGACGAAATTAAAAAAATCTATCGAAAACTGGCGCGTAAATATCACCCCGATGTAAGTAAAGAGAAAAACGCTGAATCACGCTTTAAAGAAATTGGTGAAGCCTATGAAGTATTGCGTGATAAAGAAAAACGAGCGTCATATGATCGATTAGGCGCTAATTGGAAACAAGGGCAGGATTTCACACCACCGCCTGGTTGGGGCGGTGGTTTTAGTCAGGCGGGTGGCTTTTCTTCTAATAGAGACGGGGCTTCATTTAGCGATTTTTTTGAGAGCATGTTCGGACAAGCAACCTCAAGCCATACAGGAGCAGATGGATTCTCCAGAGCATCCCAACAGACACGCGGCCAGGATCAGCTCGCTAAAATTGAAATTGACATCGAAGATAGTATAAAAGGAGCTTCTAAAAATATAACCTTGAAGATTCCCCAAAAATCAGGGCAACAAATCATTATTAATGAGCGTGTTCTCAAGATTAAGGTGCCCAAAGGCATCAAATCCGGGCAAAAAATTCGCTTGTCAGGACAAGGCGCAGAAGGTGTAGGCGGTGGTCCGAATGGTGATTTGCAGCTTGAAGTCAGTTTTCGTAAACATCCCCTTTACCGTGTTGAAGAGGCAGATATCTATCTTGATTTGCCGGTTACTCCGTGGGAAGCCGCACTAGGCGCTGACATTGACATACCAACCCCCGATGGTCGAATCACTATCAAAGTTCCGCCTGACTCTGTGCAGGGTAAAAAACTAAGATTAAAAGGCCGTGGGATTCCTGGTAAACAAGTTGGTGATTTTTTTGTTGTCATCAATCTGACTTTACCAAAAGGCGCAAGTACGAATGCACATGAGTTGTATAGGAAAATGCAGGATGAGTTAACCTATAACCCCCGATTAGCACTTTCTTAAAAGCATTGATAATAACGATGTGTTTTAAGGGTCTGGACACAGTGCCTTAATGGTCCTTAAATTTGTTATAACCCAATTAAATTCGCCAATATCAATTTGGGTGAGTTGTGTTATTAACCATTCGTCTTAGCTAACAGAATATTTTTCTGCGTAATATTCAGGTATGAAAGTCAGCATTACATATAAGTAAAAAATATTTATTAAGGACGTCAACCATAGGGCGATGCATTTAGTCAGATTCAATTAGTTATAAGTCATTCGCAGAATAAATGCCAACCCACCGACGAAATCGCTTTCTTCTTGCTGATGTGCCTATATTTTCGTGCGTTTGCTCACATTAAATCGTCCTGTTTTCGCGTCAAATACCTGCCCATAGACAGGGCTGATGGATGAACTTCGTTGTATTGCGCCAGAACACCGTCAGATTTGAGAAACACTATTTCCTAACTCGAGAGAGTTTGTGATCGGAAATGAAAATGGGGCTATCTCATGATTACATCTGAACAATGTAAAACAGAACTAAAAGATCAACAAAAACTCAAAAGCCGTTTTTGGACTACCCTTGCATTGGGCTCTGTCATGTTAGTCGGGTTGATTACCATGTCACGAGCAGAAGCCGCTGGACTCGGCATTCGAGTTGTTGATGAATTTGGAAAACCACTCAGTGGTGCAGCGGTCTGTCTCGGAACAACCGGGAAAACCGATCAGTTTGGTGCTTATCTCACGTCTGCAAAAGGCGATATTATGGTTGCTGACTTACCTAAAGTGGCAATAAGCATTACTGTTTCAAAAGATAAATACCAGGGTGTTCATTTTGTTGAACCCATCAGAAACTGGAACCTGATTAAACAAGTAACGTTGTTACTGGACGGCGAGGGTCCCGTTTGTAAGAATGATGCGAATGTATCAACTGATACCGTTGATCAGGGCTTAGTGATCGCCAAGCTGCAAGCGACTCAACGTGGTGCTTATACCTTAATCAATTCAGAGATTTCCGGATCACCCACGCATTATCGGGTCAGCGATCGGCAAGATTTCAAAGGTTCCAAATGGCGACCTTATAACAAACAGGTTAAATTTCGCAGTGCCGAACAAGGTGAATTATTTTTCCAGGTCAAGCGATATTCTGGCAAGAAAAACCGTTGGCTTGAAGCCCGCTCTCAAATTGTAAATACACCCATTAATTAGCGATTATCAGAGAACTGTAAAACGCTATGCCTGCATAGGTTGGACTATTTTCCAACCTATCGGTTGCTGCCAAATCTTTCCCCGATTATTTTGCCGTCCTTAACTTTTTGGGGGCGGTACCTTTTACTTGGTTTTCCGACATTATTCCCTTCCGATAGGCTGTGATAATTCAAGTTTATTGACGTACTAACAAGCCGATGCTAAAAATAACGCTGGAATTGATAAATTCCCATGAACTGCGTTTTTTCACTGGGCCTTGATATTCGCTTCCCACCTAATATTCTATTCACTATAGGATGTGCGCATGAAAACAATGAATACTCAGGTTGCAATTATTGGTGCCGGGCCTTCGGGCTTGTTACTGGGACAATTACTGGCTCGTCAGGGCATTGGCAATATTATTTTGGAAAGGGTGAGTGGCGAGTATGTATTAGGACGTATTCGTGCCGGCATCCTGGAACAGGGCTTTGCTAATTTGCTGCGCACGGCAGGTGTTGCCGATGGCATGGATGCAAAAGGCAAGGTTCACGAAGGTTTTGAAATCGCCGTAGATGGCCACAGAGTTCGTATAGATATGAAAAATCTTACCGATGGTGAGGTGGTTGTGTGTTATGGGCAGGTTGAGATTACAAAAGACCTGATGGATGCTCGTTTTGCTGCTGGACTGCCAATTCACTATGAGGTAGAAGACGTCAAGTTGAACAATATTGATTCTGATTCACCGTCAGTTACTTACAAGTACAAAGGCGAATCAATAGAAATTAATTGTGATTATATTGCAGGTTGTGATGGGTTTTATGGGGTTTCCCGGCAGTCTATTCCGAAAACAGTAAGAACCGAACATGAGCAAAAATACCCGTTCGGCTGGCTCGGATTACTTAGCGATACACCACCTGTAAGCAACGAACTGATTTATTGCAAAACTGAACGTGGATTCGCACTTGCCAGTATGCGATCCGATACGCGATCCCGCTATTATCTACAAGTGCCGCTGAGTGATAAAGTAAGTGATTGGTCAGATAACGCATTTTGGCAAGAACTGAAAAAGCGATTGCCATCCGATGCCGCCAAAAAACTCATTACCGGACCCAGCATAGAGAAAAGTATTGCGCCCCTGCGCTCCTTCGTCTGTGAGCCAATGCAATTTGGAAATTTATTTCTGGTCGGCGATGCGGCCCATATTGTGCCACCGACAGGTGCTAAGGGCTTAAATCTGGCAGCATCGGATGTTGCAACCTTGTATAAAGTATTGTTGCGGGTTTATAACGAAGGCGATAAATCCTGTATTGGTCAATACTCCAAGATTTCGTTACGCCGGGTCTGGCACGGTGAACGGTTTTCCTGGTGGATGAGTAACATGCTGCATAACTTTGGCGATTGTGGGGCTCATGATTTGCAAGCCGATACATTCAAACGCTTTATGGAATCTGAATTGAGTTACTATCTCGGATCGCAGGGTGGACGCAGAGTGATAGCAGAGCAATATGTTGGCCTGCCTTATGAGGATCTAGTGTATTAGTTGTTTTCGAGCACCAACATTCCGGAACCCGTGTTTGAAATTGGAATATGATAATTGCTATGCAACATCTCCACTTCACCTGTCAAAGCCCCTCGCATTGCCAACCAAAGGGAAAATTCAGTACCCTGTGTTCCCGCTAGTCTGACAAGATCATGATTTGTAGTATTTAAAAAGAACTCAGGGTCGCTGACGATTTTTTCCATACACATAAGGTCGAACTCCTTGTTTATAAAACCCGCACGTTTGCCATCAAGCTGATGAGATAATCCGCCAGTGCCGATAACGACGACATTGATGTCTTCGGGATAGGATTCAATTGCACGACCAATTGCTTTGCCAAGATGATAACAACGGGCAGGAGAGGGCAGTGGGTGTTGTACGCCGTTGATACAGATGGGGATGGTATTTACAGCGCTATTACAGGTGTCGGGCCAAAATAATTGCATGGGTATGGTAAATCCATGATCAACAGTCATTTCCTGGCAGCTTGTGATGTCAAATTCATCATGGATGAGGCAATTGATCAGATGCCATGAAAATTTCGCATCGCCTTTGAAAGGTGCAAGGCTGGGGATTCCCCAACCTTCATCCGCATTTTCATAGAAATCAGCCGCACCAATGGCGAAAGTGGGCATTTTATCGAGGAAAAAATTTAATCCGTGATCATTATAGATGACGATAGCCAGGTCAGGATTTACTTTATTTAACCAGGATCGAGCGGCTGGGTAGGCAGCAAAAAAGGGTTTCCAATAAGGATCATCAAAAAGCGAGTTGGCAATTGCTTTTCCTATTGCCGGGATATGGGAGGTAGTTAAGCCGCCTACTATTTTTGCCATTGATCAGTCTCCTGCTTGCAATAATTTTTGTTCAAAATCTTTTAGCGTCATACCCGTTTGCTGTGCCCCGATATCTTGCATATTGAGGCCGAAAATACCCGCCAGTTTAGCCAGATAATAAATATTTCCCCCCGCTTTGATCATATCCAGAACCTGCTTGCCACGCACCGCTTTTTTTTGCCAATCAGTAAGATTAAATTTTTCCATATAGGCTTCCTCATCGTGCAAAAATTCATCGCGAGCCGCCGCATTGTTAAACGAAAAGCACATTTTGTTAAGCGCGTAGCCACGCATTGCCATTTCACCATCAAACAAAGTGGTGCCAGGTATTTCTTGTTTATTGTTTTTTAAAGTCATTTAACTATTCCACCTGTAAGTCATTGCTCAGCCCAATAGAGTCTCATTGGATTATCAACAAGAAGAGCCTGCTGTTGTGTTTTGTTTAAGGCTATTTTCGCTATGATATCCACCAGCACGCCATCATCAGGAATGTGTGATTTCATATTGGGGTGGGGCCAGTCACTACCCCAGAGTACACGATCACTAAAACGTTCCACCAATAGTCTTGAAAACGGTATTACATCAGCATAATCAGGCCCCATTGCTGATAATCGTTCAGGGCAGCAGACCTTGGTCCAGAAGTTTTGGTTGTTTTCCAGTAGTGTTATGAAACGTTGAAAATCGGGATGATGCACTCCCTTCGTCACGTCCGGTCTGGCCATATGGTCAATGACCACAATAGTATCGAGTTGGCTCAAAAAAGGCTTTAATTCAAGTATATCCTGCGCTTCAAAATAAACAACAATATGCCAGCCCAGGGGTTTTATTTTTTCTGCAATATGGAGAAAATCAGCCTTTGGTGTACTGTTGACCAAACGTTTTATAAAATTAAATCTAACTGCGCGTACACCGGCGTCATGTAATTTTTGCAACTCCCATTCAGTAACATTGGCTTCAACAACAGCAACCCCACGTGCCAGCGGGCCAGCGATCCTTAAAGCATCCATCAGGGCTGCATTATCACTGCCATGGCAAGATGCCTGTACGATAACATTACGGCTGAATCCAAGATAATCCCTTAGTTCGAATAGTTTATGGCTAGGTGCGTCGAAGGGTGTATATTTTCGTTCTGGCGCATAAGGAAATTGACTTGCCGGCCCAAAAACATGGCAGTGTGCATCCACAGCACCATCGGGTGGGCTAAAATGTGGTTTTGACGGATTGGAATGAAACGGCAGGTAGTTTTTGTCCACGCCTGTATTCATCTGTCAAACCAAACCATTGTCTGATTCACATTTGATGCATCTTGTCTGCCGATCGTGTGAACCTGCTTTGAATGGATTGTGTTACCGGATAAAAATTTTCGATTTTTTCCTGATAGGTACATAATGACTGAGTCAGGCAACCCATGGTTTACAACCTTGTGGCTTAGGATGAGTTCACGCATAGACAATTCCATCAAATAGTTTTCTGGCGGTACGGAGAATGGCTGCGCTCTGAAAGTTCATTTTTGTGTCAAAATCCAGGGTAACGGTTGTTTCACCTGAGGGGTGTTCAATCCTCAATGTTTTTTGACTTCCTTCAGGGATCGAGCACATTTTATTGGCCGGTGAATCGCTAAGCGTACAAGCTGTTGCCACACTGATTGCACCCAGGGCACCGATTGAGGCATGGCAACGATGTGGGATAAAACTACGTGTTGATAGGGTACCGCCATGCTTAGGGTGACTGATTAAGGTCATTTTAGGAACTGTCTTTTCAGTAACATCACCCAGATTCATTATTTGTCCCGCCTGGATTCTTATGGACTCCAGCTGGCGTCTCAGTGTGCTATTCGCCTCCAGCTGTTCACGGGTTTCCTCACCACTAATGCCCATATCCTCAGCAGGCAACAAAACGACCGGCATTCCGTTATCGATGCAAGTCAGGGTAATGCCGTCAATGACATCCACTTTGTTACCACTGGGCAGCAGCGACCCACAAGTGGAGCCAGCTATATCCCTAAAAGTGATAAACGTAGGGCTGGCACTTCCAGGCACCCCATCAATGCGGGCATTACCCGCGTAAATTGGGCACCCATCTATAGTATGAATCGATTGCACGGCAACTTGTTGAGTATTTTGCATGTATATACTCACCTCAGTTTTGTTGTCTGTGGCTTGTACCAGACCGCGCTCGATTGAAAACGGACCCACACCGGCTAGAATGTTACCGCAATTCTGTGTATCACTGACCTTGGCTTTATCGACCATAATCTGTAAAAACAGGTAGTCAACATCCACACCTTTGCGTGAAGATGGACTCACAATGGCGACTTTCGACGTGAGTGGGTCAGCGCCTCCCATGCCATCGATCTGTAATGGATCAGGTGAACCCATGATCCGGAGCAAAAAACTGTCCCGCTCTTTTTGTGATTGCGGCAGATCGCTGGCAAGAAAATAACCGGCTTTTGAGGTCCCGCCACGCATCCACATACAAGGTGCTGAATTAAATGTATTTGAGGCCATTATCTTTAAGCCGTTTTCGCATATCATACATATCCAGACCCAACTCACCGGCAGCGAGTCGCTGGCGCTTCTCCTCTTCTTGAATCAAGCGTGATTGAGCCTTCTCAAGCACTTCTGCTGACTCTTCACGGCGCACGATACAAACACCATCATCATCGGCAACAATTACATCACCCGGATTAATCAATTGATTGGCGCAGACAATAGGAATATTTACAGAACCCAGGGTCTCTTTTACCGTCCCTTGTGCAAATATTGTTTTAGACCAAACTGGAAAGCCCATTGCACTAAGCTCACGGATGTCACGAACACCGGCATCAATGACTAATCCAACGCCACCTCGTGCCCGCATTGAGGTGGCTAACAAATCACCAAAATAACCCGCTTCAGACACTGAGGTGGGTGCCAGCACCAGGATATCACCCTGTTTTACCTGTTCAATGGCAACGTGAAGCATCCAGTTATCGGCTGGCGGTGCCGAGATTGTAATCGCCGATGCAGCGAGTCTGGCGCCCGCATAAATAGGGCGTAAATGGGGTGCCAACAAGCCTTTTCGTCCTTGCGCTTCATGCACTGTGGCAACCCCGCATTCTGCCAGTGCGGCGATGATCTCAGGCTCGGCTCTTGCAATCGATTGCACCACAACACTCATGCCAGACTGTCCACAGTTCGCGGGTAAACTGATTGAAATCCTTCAGCGTATTTTGCTGATCGCCCACCAGCCTGACCACCCGAGTTACGGCGAAAGTGATTACCGCGATTTTCTGCCAGATTGGTATAAAACTGCCAAAGGTGCTCCTGGCCCTGCATGCACTCAATGGCGGCCCGTTTATTATCCCAAACATCGCTGATGTCCAGAAAAACATCGGGTTTCCAGGCCATTTGCTCACTCTGGTGAGGTTCAAACAAGTAAAGTTGGGGGGCGCCCAATACCTTTTCTCCGGGTTTGTGTCCCCATGCTTGTGCAATCATACGACACTCCATCGTAACCTGAGTGGCATAGGCGTGATCTGTATTGTAGGGGTCATAGTGTGAGTGGCTGAGCATAAAGGTTGGCTGAATTTTTCGCATTAGATCCACCAGCATGTATTTTGCATCTGTGTCCAGCTTGAGCGGGTAGTCACCAAGATCAAAAAACTGAATGTCATAGGCGTTCAGCGCTTTCGCTGCAGCTTCAGCTTCAGCACGACGTGCCATTTTAACTTGTTCGAGACTGCTTCCCGCCTGCTTCCAAAGTTTCGCCGATTCACCCCGTTCCCCATAGGATAAACAGACAATGGTGACCTCATAACCCAATTTTTGATGAAGCGCGATGGCACCACCTGCGCGCCAGACAAAATCAGCGGCGTGTGCGCTTGTCACCAGTGCAGACTTTTTGATTGGCATAATTTTTCAGGCCCATTAATTTTGTATGAAACATGACACTAGATTAACGATCAATTTTGTTTGAATCAATTTTAAAAGGCAACAATTTGTAGCGTTGCGATGAAATACACGCAGGCAGTACTGACCATTGCATGATAAAATCGCCTCAGTGTCAAAGTTTTGCATATGCAATGATTGCGTAAAGGAGCAGAGGTGATGAGCATAAAATTATGTGTCGCGGGCGCTTCCGGTGCTTTTGGGCTAAAGCACCTGGATGCACTGAGTACAATAAATGATGTTGAGATTGCCTCCATAGTTGGTGCACCCGCAAGTAATCTTGAAGATTTTGCTAATGAGCGAAATATAGCCCACTGGTGTGATGATTTGGCTGAAAGTCTGGCTCTGCCCGAGGTAGACGCTGTTATTCTCGCAACACCGACACAATTGCACACTGCACAGGCAATTCAGTGCCTGCAGGCTGGCAAACACGTGATGGTTGAAATTCCGATGGCTGACAATCGGGCTGATGCTGAACGTCTGGTGGAGGTGCAAAAACAAACCGCTCTGGTGGCAATGGCTGGCCACACCCGCCGTTTTAACCCCAGTCACCAATGGATGCACAACAAAATTCTGGCAGGTGAATTAAATCTTCAGCAATTGGAAGTGCAAACTTTCTTTTTTCGACGTACCAATATGAATGCCCTCGGTAAACCACGCTCCTGGACTGATCATCTATTATGGCACCATGCTTGTCATACTGTTGACTTGTTTCAATATCAGACAGGTGAAGTGGCGACTCAATTCCAGGCCATGCAAGGGCCTGTTCATCCTGAACTGGGTATAGCGATGGACATGAGTATTGCTTTGAAAGTCACCTCTGGTGCAATTTGCACACTGTCACTCTCCTTTAATAACGACGGACCACTAGGCACTTTTTTCCGCTATATTTGTGATAATGGAACTTATATTGCGCGATATGACGATTTGCTGGATGGTTATGAAAAACCGATTGACTTGACGAATGTTGCACCTTCGATGAATGGAATAGAATTGCAGGACAGGGAATTTATTGCAGCCATTAAAGAGAAGCGTGAACCCAATGCCAGTGTTGCACAATGCCTGCCGGCAATGTACACACTTGATCAACTCGAACGATGTTTATAACGGTATTATTTAACATTTGTCTGCATGATTAATTGAACGAATTTATTCTTATAATCATTGCCTTATTCACTTCTTCGATCACGGCTGTTTTTGGTCTGGGCGGCGGTTTAATACTGATTGCGTTTATGCCTGGGTTATTACCACCCGCAGCGATTATTCCTGTGCATGGGGTCGCTCAGCTCGCCTCTAACATAAGTCGTGCTGCATTCAGTTATAAAGAGATTCATTGGGAATTCGCCTTGGCTTTTTTTATAGGTGCAGTAGCTGGTGGACTGTTGGCTGCACAGATAGCCTTATTAATAAACCTGAATTATATTCCGTATTTTATAGCCGCTTTCATCTTGGTCAATGTATGGGGTCCACCGCTTGAGTTTAGAGAAAATCCAAGAGGTGAATTTATTACTATTGGTTTTTTGCAAACTGCAACGGGCATGTTGGTAGGCGCTACGGGGCCATTAGGACAATCTACATTGTTACGCAAAGGCTTGGCCCGAGATGCCTTAGTGGCAACGTCAGCATTATTTATGGCTATCAACCATTTATTAAAAGTTGTAATTTTTAGTTTTATCGGTTTTTCATTCGTGCAGTATTGGCCGCTGTGCCTTGGAATGATGCTGTCGGTGGTGATAGGTTCATATATTGGAACCTTAATGCGTCAGCGGGTGCCGAGTGAAAAGTTCCACATTATTTTAAAATTATTACTGACAGCGCTTGCTTTGCGAATGATTGTAAACACCTCAATCAATCAATCGCTGTAACTCGTTCGGCAAACTGCAGAAGCGCGACAAAGATGCGCTGCGCGAACAGTAAACAAATCAACTCAATAAAAAGCCTGTTACGTGACATGGCAATTCTACATTGCAACAGTGTATCATTCACACCTTGCTAAACACGAAGAAGAATGCATTTATGACTCAGATCGGGACCCCTCTATCAGCCAGTGCTACTCGAATTTTGTTTTGCGGTGGCGGTGAACTCGGCAAAGAAGTGGTAATTGAATGCCAAAGGTTAGGTGCAGAGGTGATTGTGGTTGATCGATATGCCAGTGCACCTGCGATGCAGGTTGCACATCGCAGCCACGTCATTTCAATGCTTGATGGAAAAGCACTGCGTGCGATTATTGAATCAGAAAAACCAGACTATATTGTGCCGGAAATTGAAGCGATCGCCACCGACACGTTGATTGAACTCGAGACTGAGGGTTTTCATGTAATCCCAACGGCCAAAGCTGCTCAGCTTACAATGAACCGTGAAGGTATTCGGCGTCTGGCTGCAGAGACACTGGGTATAAAAACATCACCCTATCGATTTGCTCAAACTCGCTCTGAATTTGAAGAAGCCGTTTCCCAAATTGGTCTGCCGTGCGTGGTGAAACCCATTATGAGTTCGTCAGGAAAAGGGCAAAGCACCGTGCGGTCTGCGCATGATATCGACAAAGCATGGCTCTACGCGCAAGAGGGCGGGCGAAGTGGTGCAGGAGCCGTTATTGTTGAAGGTTTTGTTGAATTTGATTATGAAATCACTCAGCTAACCGTTCGGCATATTGGTGGCACCCATTTCTGCGAACCAGTTGGTCACGTACAAGTTAATGGTGACTATAGACAATCATGGCAACCCCAGGCAATGAGTTCGTCAGCATTGGACAAAGCGCGTGAGATTGCCGAAAAAATCACCACAGAACTGGGGGGCAGGGGTATTTTTGGGGTCGAGTTATTTATCAAGGGTGATGAAGTCATTTTTAGCGAAGTGTCCCCCCGTCCTCATGATACAGGTATGGTCACCATGATTTCACAAGACTTGTCTCAGTTTGCCCTGCATGCGCGCGCCATTCTGGGGCTGCCTATTCCCAATATCCATTTTCACGGACCCTCTGCAAGTAGTGCGCTTATCGTTGAAGGTGCTTCCAGGCAAGTGTGTTTCGGTGGACTGGACCAGGCACTGCAGATACCTGACACACAATTGCGATTATTTGGCAAACCGGAAGTACAGGGCGAGCGGCGTATGGGGGTGGCGTTGGCGCGTGCGCCAACCGTTGAACAAGCGGTCGATAAAGCCAAACGGGTTTCGGCAGCCGTTAAAGTGGCATTGTGAGTTAAATACACAATGCGTGGGTCGATTGATTATTCATCGGCTTAACATCTCTGAACAGATGTTAATTAAGCCAAACCTTTCAATGCGATCTGTTTCGAGGCTTTACTTATACCTGAATCCGTGACTTCACTACGGCATGGCGCGCAAGCTCTTGAATCCACAGCAGTTTAAAAAATACCTGCTTAACCGAAGAGTGAAGCTAAGATTTTTGTAAATCCACTGTAAATCCACTGTAAATCCAATATCTTACACCTCATTTGCGCATTGAAATCACGGATTCAGGTTAAATACCAGAGAAAAACTGACTGGGACCGAAATCGGTATACTGGATAAATTTGCAATCAGGCGCAGTGCCTCAATGCCGCCCACCAAACCAAAATCACCGGCATTAACGATTACCGGCTGTGCGCTGGTGACAAATAATTGCTCCCCAACCCGTGTCGCCAATGCCTTGATCTTTACTGTCTTTTCTGCGCCGTGTAATGATAATGTGGCCTCTGAGTCGATTACGGTTATCTGACCATCCTGCACACTGTCTGCGATATGAGCAGAAAGCTCTGCAACTGGAAACATGCCAGTTTCAAACAGCATTTCCCGCATGCGAATGTTTCTTATATCAATATTGGTTTGCACACTATCCAGCGCAATACGGATGGTTAGTTTGCCATCATCCGAAAGAGATCCACTAATATCGGAAAATGTATGCACCTCGCCAACTCTGCCTTTTTTGATACTGACAAAACTAAGCGTTGATTGGGAAGGATCGAGTGACATGTCAGCGTGTGCGCCTGAACTTAGCAAAAGCATGAAAACTGGAATCAGCATGTTTATAAGCACAAATTTTCTTTTCATATTCTCTCCGTTTGTGGATTTTTTGTAAAAGACAATTGCTTAACACCTGAGGCTTGATTTTAATCCCTGCTGATTTAAATAATCCATTGCTGCATAATAAAGCGATGAGCAAAGCCAATTCTGAATGCGAATTTTCATTAGCGCTAACACAACTCGTTCCGCGTTTGTCTCGTTATGCACGGGTGCTGACACATTCACAAACCGATGCTGATGATCTGTTGCAGGCAACGCTGGAACGTGCGTTGATCAAACAGCATCAGTGGCGGGAGGGCACTCAGCTTGATCGTTGGGTATTTACAATCCAGAGTTCAATCTGGAAAAACAATCTTCGGGCGCAAAGTACTCGACATGTAAATGAGGATCAGTGTGTAGATGACTTGATAGAACCTAATCGTACCAATGATCCGCAACGGACTTTTTTGCTTCAACAAGTGTTAAGGCAGGTAATGGTGCTTCCAGAAGTCCAACGTGTGCCGGTATTACTGGTGTATGTTGAAGGATTCAGCTATCAGGAATCTGCAGACATCCTGGCACTGCCAATCGGCACCTTGATGAGTCGATTGGCTCGGGCGCGAACGCAGTTGGCAAGTCATTTTCAGGCATCTACAGTGAAAACCGAAAATCGTTATCCCGGCTTTGCAGATTGGGTAAAATCATGAATGATGTGAGCAAACTTCATCCTCGGGCCAGTGAGTTACTCGCCTACGCAGATAAGCGGCTTAATAAGCAACAACAGCAAAATATTGAAGCCTTGCTTTTGCAAGATCCCGATGCAGTTGAATTTTTAAAGCAACTCCAGGCGAGTGATCTGCCTTTTGCGAGCGCTTTTGAGCCACTTCTGCAAGTTAAGGATAACAAAACAATACAGGAATATATAAGTCGGGCAAACATGATGAATGCGACATCCAGATGGCCTTTGTTATGGAAAAATTTACCTGTTCGATTTGCCGCAGGCATAGTATTGGGTTTGGCACTGTCATTCATTTATCAACAATACAATACGGTTGATCGGCCCGACTGGCTAGTGCAGGTTGCAGAATATCAACAGCTTTATGTGCGCGAAACGGTGCAGGTAGCACCATTAGATACAGCGCAAATAGAACAATTAGAAGTGAAACTGGGTGATGTGTTGGGGACTCGACTGCGCATCCCGGATTTATCTGAACAAGATTTAGTCTTTATGCGGGGCCAGATACTTAGCGTGAACCATGAACCACTTGTTCAGCTGGTCTACTTACCCAGCGAGGGTAAGCCGGTTGCGCTTTGCATAACGCCAAAACAGGCGGCGGTCAGCACGCCGGCAGCTGGGTCTGAAAGTGGATTATCGATGGTGCATTGGAATGATGAGACCAACAGTTTTGTATTAGTTGGTGATTATCCTGCTGAGCAATTAATGGAGAATGCGCATGTTGCACGAATTCAACTAGAGACCGTTCTCAATTGACTTTACTCCACTCAGGCTTTTTGTATACTACAGGTTGTAATTCTAATCGCGGAATGTTTTGCAAATGAACAATGCGTTGCAAGTCAGTGATGTCGCTAATGCTATTCAATTGTCCGTAGCGCCCGTGTTATTGCTGGCGAGCGTCGGTGCATTGCTCAATGTACTGACCAGCAGGCTTTCAAGGGCTGTGAATCGTTATCGGGAATTATCGGCAAACGAGCCCCTGCATGCCCAAAGGAAAGTTCGGGAGGAGATCAATATCCAGGTCACACGCACACGATTGATTCACTGGTCTATCGTTTTGTGTACGATCTGCGCCTTGTTGATTTGTCTGGTCGTTGCATTAATGTTCATCAGCACTGAAATCAGTCGTAATTCTTCTACAGCAATCGCCGTGTTGTTTATTGGCGCAATGGTTTCACTTGTTGCAGCATTGTTGTTGTTTTTGCAGGAGGTAAGTCTGGCGCTTAAGCTGATGAAGCATTATTCAAAGGTAAAGCTGGGTGAGTGATTTCAATTGTACTGGAAGGCTGGAAAATGTATCGAGATGAAATCTGTAAATGCATTTGGTGGCTAAGGCAATTCGGGTAAATAATAGTACGCCGAAATAGATTCAAAATCTCTTTTGAAACAGGCAACTATTTAAAAGAAGCATTAACTTGACTGTTCTCAATCAATATTTGACTTTAAATAAAATGCATGTAGTATCCAGCGAGCCTTAATTACAAAGGCCATGTCAAGATTGATAAAGCTAATCGGAATATCTTTAGCAAATTTAAATGAAATAGGGAGGGTCATCTTCATTGAGTTCACTTGATTCCATTAACAGGCTGCTAGAGAATCACTCATTATAGGGTGTTGAACCATTATCTTACCCAACTTATTTTTGCAATCCTTGATAGGCGATATTTTTGTACGCAATCCACACCCGGTATTGGCTGAAGTATAGAAAACAGTAGAAAGAACACCAAAGATAAAAAGGAAAAGGGACATTGAATAAAACACCAGCGTTGTACAACCCGAATGAGCACAGCTTGTTAAATGATATACGCTCTTATCTGATTGAAAATACCAAACAACATACAAAAAACAAATTTGAACTTAAAGGCTTATGGCGACTAGATTATCGATATCGGCCAAGTTCAAAAGAGCGAGACTTGAAGTATTCAATAATCATGGCGCAGACGGACGTGCAAGGTGCGGCTTATGTGGATTTTGAAAGCTATCATATTGATGATGGTTTTTTAGGGAGTGATGTCAGAGAATTATTGGCGGACATGCCTTACGGCTTGCAAATTGCTGCATTGGACGCGGCTGCGTACTACACAGATAAAAAAGAGCCACTGGCAAGATATTCTTTCGAGGGGTCCAGTTCTGAAAAAGTTGTTTATCGCGCAAGAATCATCTGTGATGAGGTATTTAGAGTCGCCAGACGCACTGGAAAAAAGAAGATCATCAACATTGGAGTTATGGGAAGTTTCATTGACCACATAGTCAGTCAAAGGTTTGAATATATAGGCGTTGATTTTGAAAAGAAGTTGATAGCAGAAGGTATCAACGATGAGAAGGTCGTTCCAGGTTCAGAATTGTCCAACGTTGTGGACGGGAATAGTATAATCGTTGCGACAGGAATGACCCTTACATCCAATACATTAAATGAGATTGTTAGTTTGTGTACTGAAAATTCAGTGCCTTTGGTATTGTTTGCCGCAACGGCACCCAATTTTGCAACTTACTACTGTGATGTCCTAAATATTGATTCTGTTATATCTGAATATCAACCACAGTATATGTTTCAAGGTGTTTCAAAGATTGAAATTCGATCAAGAACACGATAGTGGATTTTCCTCAATAAAATACAGTGAAAAATTTATTTGTATATTTATTACTGGTTTTTATTTTTGGAGGATCATTTATTGCAATGCGTGAAGTTGTTCTTCACCTATCGCCGTTACTGGGTGCTTTTCTAAGAGTTTTGATTGGGTTTACGGTATTGTTTTTAACACTTATTTTTGTAAAAATATTTTCTAAAAGAAAACAAAATAATTTTAAATATAAATTATTTGGAAAACTAACCGTTTTTCATCTGATAATAGGTATTTTTCTACAAGCGTTGCCATTTATTTTTCTATTCACGGCAGAAGTAAATCTTGAACCAGGTATAGTGGGTACATTAATGGCTATGGTTCCTTTGTGGACTTTTATTCTTGCTACCATAATAGGTGAAAAGGGAAACTATTCTTTATTATCGTTTTTTGCGTCTTTTTCTTTTTGTTTATTTGGAATAACATTAATTTATAATAGTGCCTCATTTAACGTTTCTGAGTTTGACAGATTCTTTAGTTTGATTCTGGTGGTGTTGTCTACCATTTGTTACGCAATTGGAACGGTACTTTCCAAATATGTTTCAAATTTGAAGCTGGGTTCAATGGATTCGATACAAATTGTCGTGTATCAACATATTGGTGCACTCGTCTTTATATCAGGATATTGCATAATTTCAGGATTTGAACTTGAATTGATAAAAAATTATGATGTGATTATTAATAATAAAAATCTGATGATAAGCTTGTGTTATCTGGGGTTGTTTGCAAATGCGTTGGCCTGGATGATTTATAGTTATCTTTCTGGAAAAATAGGTTCAGTCCTCACTAGTACAGTAACTTATTTAGTGCCAGGGGCAGCACTCATTTTGGATTTATATGTATATGGAAGTCATATTACATTGTATAAAATATTTGGACTATTATTAATCATCACTGGAGTGGTTATTCTAAACTACAAGAAAATATTGAAATTTTCAAAAATAAAATCGATTTATAGCCTGAATCTGTGATTTTGCTATATTGTGCAGCCAAGCTCTCGAAACCAAGGTGATATTGAAAATGCCCACTTAACGGTGGGTAAAACGGAGAATCGTATAATTTTTTTATGAATGAACCCAAAATCTTACACTTCCTATCCACACTGAAATCACAGATTCAAGTTAATTATTTAAAATCAAAATAGGTATATTATGCATGGATAAAATAGTTTTGGTTCTTAGCGAAAATATTGAATTGTGGCAGAAACTCAATGTAGCCGCATTTTTATCTTCAGGAGTGGCCGCACGCAATCCCCAAATTATTGGAGAAAACTATGAAGACGCTGAAGGACATTTGTATAGCCCACTTTTTAATCAGCCGGTATATGTATACAAAAGCTCAAGCGAAAAATTGGGTACAGTACTCGCACGAGCAAGCCGCAGAGAAATAATATGCTCTGTGTATGTAGAAGAGATGTTTTCCACAAATAATGACCTCGATAATAGAGCTGCTACAAAAAAGCATAGCGAAGAAGGATTACCTCTGGTAGGCATAGGTTTTTTTGGTGAAGGTAAGATTGTTGATAAGATAGTTAAAGGTTTAAAGCTGCATGATTGATGTTTTTTTAGCTTTATTTTAACACCCATAATGTCGTCAGAGGGTTTTTCAACAGATTGCCAGCCAGACTTTATATGAAAAAAACTAGTGCCAGGGTGGTGTTATAAATTTGAGCGGATCATATTAAGGCGATTGATTTCTATATCATGTGAATTGCTGGTGAAAACCCGCGAGAGTTGCCTGAATGCTCGCTGATTGTGCAGGTGAGAGCCCCTTGTTCGGCTCTCTGGCATAAATCTTTTTTGCAACGCCGCCACCGACCGCATAATGTTTGCTGCCCGTTACATTTATCCAGCCTAAAATTATCCACCCTTGATTAAGTAAATTCTCGATGTTTTCCATGTCATCAGCGGTTACCTCGTCCAGGGTTTTACTACCGAAATCAGAATAGGTCATTGTGGTTATGGGGATGATGCGCATTTTACCTTGCAGCTTAGCGTAACTTGATGACTCAAGGCTTTCCATTGCGGTCATCACTGATGCCTGATTGATGCCACCTGTATTGGTGTTCCACCCACCATTTGTGTATGTTTTATTGATAGACTGGGTTTGTTGGTAGTTGGCAGAATAGGTGATACCGACCCCAATTACGCCAGTGCCTACCAACTCTTGTGCTTTATCAAGTATCTCAGTGGCTTGTTGATCGGCCGTTTTTCCAGTAAACGTAAGTAAGAAATTCAGAAATTTACCTTTGCCCATGACTCTATATCCTCAATAAATATTACTTGCGTACAAAAGGGAATCAATCCTGGATAATTAACACGGCTTATACGCGTTTAAAATTAAGAATACAGCGTATTAGGCTTACTGGCAATTATGCTTTATTGTGAACTCGCCTCTAGAGGTGATGATCGGAGGATTCCTCTACGGATACGCATTGAGCAATAAAGCCTGAATGGCGGAATCATTCATTGCATAACCAGTAAGGCTCCGCCCGTCGGTATTCGTACCTTGATTGGGTACTCCATACGCTTTGTAATTATGAAATAAAGTAAATGAAGATTATCTTTCTTGGCTCATCCGGCCCACTGTCGTTTATTCCGTTGCGTGAATTGATCGCCGCAAAATGCAATATAGTAGCCGTGGGCATGTTAGCTAATAAGGTGATGCAATATTCGCAATCGCTTGTTCCGGTTATTATCGGGCAACAGGAATCGATTCAGACGCTTGCGCATTTGCATGAGATACCGGTTATAGAGATATCATCAGACCCGGTCAATCAGCGACGACAACTCGAAACCTTCTCACCCGATATGATTTTGGTGTCGTGTTTTGCCAGTATACTTGAATATTCCACCCTATCGTTACCACGACTGGGTTGTTTTAATTTGCATCCTTCGTTGTTGCCAAGGTATCGTGGGCCGATTCCTCTTTATTGGCAGCTACAGGATGGCATTCGAACCTTCGGCGTCACCCTGCATCGCATGTCTTTGCAAATCGATGCTGGGTCAATCGTTGGCCAATCGATCGTATGCAGATGTAGTGATGATTCTGAAAGCCGCCTGGTCCAGATGCTGGCTGAGGCAGGTGGCGAACTGATGTTAAATGTCTTGCAAGATCTGCAAAGCGGAACGCTGAAAGAATGGCCTCAAGACGAAACTTTAGCCACCTATTATGGGTACGTCTGACTCGCAGTCCGGGTAAGGGACAGGCATTGACAGATCGCGTATAATTCCTTTCAATCTTAATTCCTGGTGAATCATGTGAATGCTCCACAACATTATCAATTGGTCGAAACACGGTTACAGGAGAAATTGTCGAACGGCACCACCCGATGCCACCTGTGTTTGTGGCGTTGCAAAATCGGGCATGGCCAGCGCGGCTTTTGTCAGGCGCATGTCAATCGAAATGGTACCTTGTATAACCTGTCCTACGGGATATTATCGTCTATTGATATAGATGCGATAGAAGATAAGCCGGTAAGACATTTCCGACCCGGCAGCAAAGTCATGTCGGTGGGGAGCTATGGTTGCAGCTTTCGCTGCGGCGGTTGTCATAATCTGGAAATATCCTGGGGTGTTGACGCGTTGGATGGGTTGGCCAGAGGCGAGTCTACAGAGGTATGGGTGCCCCCGGCAACTTTGGTCGAAACCGCACAACGTGCGGGTGTACAAGGCATCGCATTTACCTATTCAGAACCTGCGGTTTGGCTTGAGTATGTGATTGACGTTTCGAGGCTGGCGCATGAAGCCGGGCTATATACTGTCTATGTTTCTAATAGTTTTATCAGCGATGAAGCATTGGAAATGGCAGCACCCTATATCGATGTTTTGTGTTCAGACATTAAAAGCATGCAGGACAGTTTTTACCAGGATATTTGTCGTCCGGCAAAGGTGGAACAAATACTCCATTCTATCAAGCATGCGCAGGAGCTGGGCATTCACGTCGAGACACGAACCAATATTATCCCAGGGAAAAATGATGATCCTGAGGAGCATTATCAGATCGCCTGCTGGGTGCGTGATAACCTCGGCAAACAAAGCCCCTGGCATATCACCCGTTTTTTCCCTGCGTATAAATTAAACCATTTGTCAGCGACACCCGAAGAATCGCTATTCGGTGCACGAGATGCAGCCCAGCGAGCCGGATTGGAAAACGTTTATGTGTACAATGACAAAGGTTGCGATTGCGCGAGCGAAAATCAGTCGATTGAGTACTATTTGAACGGTAATGAGGTAGACCTTCATCAAATTAAAAAATGTCCAGCCGATTGTTGTGGCGATGAAGGGGTTTTGTTGAAAAAGTACGAGCAAAATTTGGAAACTCGTATCGATTAAGCCATTAAACGATTAAGGTTGAGGTTAAGCATGAGCAAAATGGTACAGTGCGTGGTTTTGAAAACTGAATCCGAGGGGATAGATAAACCCCCGCATCCCGGTCCGCTGGGTCAAAGAATTTTTGAAAACGTATCCAAAGAAGGTTGGAAGCAGTGGCTGGAACGCCTGACAACGATTATTAATGAAAATGGATTGAGCACTGCAGATTCAACAAATATTGAACTTATTGAGAAACATATGCTTGGTTTTTTCTTTGGTGAAGGTAATTACGGGCAGCTACCGGCAGGTTTTCATCAGGGCGGAGGAGGCAAGAAATAACAACCCGTTATACGGTGCTCACTTCAAACAAAGGTGCGGTTATAAACCGCAGTTGCGCATAGGCAAGACGCAGTGCATCGGCAACCATTATCGGGTTCTCACCTTGGGCAAATATATAACCCGCATATTGATTACCCTCGGGTAGTGGCACCAGTTTGCTGCCTTCGCGGATAATGATATCGACCCGTTCGATAAGTGGTATTTTTCTCGCTTCAATGACGCCTTCAACTCGTCGTAAAACCCCCTTCGTACGTATCGGAATCATCATGACACCGCGAGAATCTTTTGGTGATTGCGCCTCTAATGACTTGCCGGTTGCCAATGAGATAGCCAGTTTTTCCAGCATTAACTCGCCGCCCCGATCTAAGGTTCGCCCACAATCCCCGCCGATAGTGCGAGAAGCGACTTCCAGAATCCATGCGCCGTGTTTATTGACCCGTAATTCTGCATGTACCGGACCAGTACACAGCTCATAGGCACGGCAGGCTTGCTCAACACTTGCCTTGATTTTTGCTTGAACTCCCGCATCCAGCTGCGAAGGTGTCACGTAAATTGTTTCTTCGAAGTAGGGGCCGATTAACGGATCAGGTTTATCAAAGAGCGCGAGAGTTGTCAGCTGAGCATGATGCAGATAACCTTCATATGCTACCTCAACGCCATCGATATATTCTTCAATCAAGACATGTGATTGCTCAAATTCATTGGCAGATTCAGCAATAATCGGTCTGATACGCTCACACGCGGCTAACAATTCTTTAATATCGTTGGCTCTGATAACACCACGGCTGGCGGAGAGATTTAATGGTTTGATCACACAGGGCCAGGGTAGGCTGAGCGATTGTGGTTCGAGCGGCAGTCGCAGGTCGATCAAGCAGTGTATCGGTACTGTACAGTGGGCGAGTGATAATTGCGCCCGGGCAAGATCCTTACGATGAGAGCGTCGAGCCGCTTCGGGTGGATTATGCACCAACCCCAGCTTTTGCGCAGCTATCGCTGCAAGCTCGACCGTGCTGTCATCACACCCAAGTATGCCAGCGAACGGTCTTTGCTGAGCCTCTTTCAGGATGCTTGTCAGAGACGAGTGGGGATCGTTAAAATTAATATGCAATCCGTTATGGACCTCACTAATCAACGAGAACTCACCGCGGGATGCGATAAGAACCTCTAATCCTAGTCGCCTCGCGGCATTGAGAAAAGGAGCGATTCGATAACTGTCGGGTTGTGCAATGAGGAGCAGTCGGGGAATCGGCTGATCGCTGAGGTGCTTAGCCGTAGCCACCGCCGCCTGCGCCGCCGCAGCCACCACAAGCTCCAGTGCCTCCGGAGTTGGCGAATACATTTTTAAAAACGAAGCTCTTGTTCAGACCCTGCGTTTCATACCCAATTTCCACACCTTCAAGAAAACTGAGTGCGATTGCATCGACATAGATATTCATGCCGTCTTTTTCGAGTATGCAATCGTAAATGGTTGGCTCTTCGACAAATGTCATACCGTAAGACATGCCACCGCAACCACCACCGGAAACAAATATCCGAACGCCGGATATACCTTCTTCCTCATCCGTTATTGCGATGAACTGCTCCAGTGCTTCAGGAGAGATCTTTATTTCATCGACTAATTGGGAATTAAACTGCATGATCGCTATATACCTCGATTTAGCGTCAGGTAGACGCTGATTAGAGAATATTCTATCATAATATTTCCTCTGAAATTTTGCTGATTGCAGCACCTTTATTAATACGAATTATGGACAAAAAACTAAAAACAGCCAAGGATTAATTATTATCTGAAGCAATAGTAACCCTACGTTTTAGAGGCTTGGACAGTTATATAAGTCAAAAGCCTGGATACGCTCGCATCCTTGGATAGCAATTAAAGTCGCACTTGCATACTTTGAATCAATACCGCTGGATCAACTGTCCAGTTTGCCTGATATAGGAAATGGAAAGTTTATAACCCTAATCAATGAAGGCGGCAATATCACAGTTGAGGAGATCTGAACAGATAGTAAATTGTCTGACATTACAACTCTACTCGAACAACTCCCAAAGAACGATTTTTGTAGAATGTAGAAAAGAAAGTAATTTACGAGGGCCTGGGTCGCTATATTTTGCAATTCGATAGGAGTTTGGCATCCGTATCAACTACAACAGGACCCAAATGCCCAAATCATCCAAGTTGTTAACCGGGCAAAGGGTAAAATCCCTTGAATCTGTTTCCAATTTGTTTACCGTTTCTGACACTAAAATCGAAGCGACAGGCAGCTGAGTCCACCGTCAAGTTTACGAAATTCTGAGACATCGACTTCAATCACGGCATAGCCTGCTTTTTCAATAGTTTTTTTGGCGTTTGGATAGTGTTCTGGTACCAGTACAGTATCGTTCACCCAGATGCAGTTGGCGGCGTAGCTTTCGTGATCTGTTATTTTCAGTATATTGAAAGATTCAAATTGCTTGTTATTTAAAAATTCACCACAGGCAAGTAGATTATTATGTTCCAGATAGGCCAGACCTGTCTTTAAATGCAGAACTTTATTTAGCCTTACCATCGATCCGCTTTTACCGTATTTTTGCAGCAATTTTATGATCTGTTTTGCGCCGTTCTCGTTGCTCCTTTCTGACAAGCCAATGTAAAAATGGCTTCCAACCATCATGATATCTCCCGCTTCCACAGTCCCTGGAGGTTTGATAGTTTCGATACAACTAAAGTAGTCAACCAGTACCGCTTTAATTGCGGCGGTTTCGCCTCGCCTTGATTTAGCACCAGGATTTGTGATGATTGCGCAATTATCCGTCAGCAAAGCGATATCTTCAATAAATGTGGAGTCAGGAAAATTTTCATCGGCTGGCAGAGTCCTGACTTGTAGTCCGCAAATCTTTAGTGCGTTGGTGTATGCCTGATGCTGTTTCAGCGCCCGGTGATAGTTGGGAATCCCACTGTTAGCGCTCGTCAAACCATTTATCAGGCTTTTACCAGGTGTTCTTACAATGGCTCTGTTAAACATGGATTCTACTCTCAGGCAGTGTTAGTACGATGTTCTGTAGTTTGGGCAATTTGATTAAAGGAGTCAGGTTTGCTTTTGTTTGCCATTATTCACTATAAAAGCTTTGATACGCTTACATCCTTCCAGCAATAAGGTTTTATCGACGGTAAATGCCAGGCGAATGTATCCTTTAGCGCATTCACCAAAAGCGCCGCCATCGATACTCGTTACCCCCTGTTGCCGATACAATTCTCTGACAAATTCTGCACTGGTAAAGCCGGTTTTGTTTATGTTCAACATAATGAACATACCGGCCTGAGGACGATGAAAAGAAATATTGTCGATACCTGACAAAACACCCATCACCGTATCTCGGCGGCTTCGCAAGACCTTACGCATTTCTTCGGCCACAGAATCTCCTTGCACAAGTGCTTTGCTCGCCGCTTGCTGGATAAAACCGGGTAAACCATAAGTCATGCACATGGAAAGTTCAGCCATGTGTTTGATAAATTCATAGGGACCTATGGCCCAACCAGCCCGCCATCCGGTCATCGCATGGGACTTGGACAAACTACTGATGGTTACTGTTCGCTCGGCCATGCCTGTAAAGGAGGCAATCGATAAATGTTTGCCCTCAAAAACAAGGTCCGCATAAACCTCATCTGCAACAACCCATAAATTATGTTGTATCGCGAGTTGCGCTAAAATCTCCAATTCTTCGCGGTTAAATACTACCCCGGTTGGATTGACCGGCGTTACCAGATAGACCACTTTAGTCTTCTTGTTTATTGCTCTGCGTAGGAACTGCAAGTCCGCACGAAAGCTGGATTCAGACGGACACGGAACCGATACCAGCCTGGCACCCGTGGCGGCAATACTCGCTTCATAGGTCACATACAGGGGATCGAAAGTGATGGCTTCATCGCCATGTTCGAGTAAGATTGCCGAGGTTGCATATAGGGCATTTTGACAGCCTGCAGTAACAACAACGTTGTCTGAATCGTAATGGGTGCCGACTCGTTTGTTCATGTGCTCAGCAACTGCCGCACGAAACTTTTCACGCCCATTGACAGGGGTATAATGTGTGTCTGCATTATGCAAGGCGCTAACAGCGGTGTCGGTTATCCAGCTGGGGGTAGGGAAGTCAGGGTCACCAATACTGAGCACGATAACATCTTCACCCCGGGCCTGAGCGGCAATACCTTCATCATGAATCTGCCAGGCTTCGGCACCTTCTCCACTGATTCGTTTGCTTAAGCTACTATAACGCATAGGCGATATTCTCGGGTGGGTAATTCAGGTTAATTTCCTGTATTCATCGTCAGTATTCATCGAGTGGGCAGTCGCTTTTCCCAGTAGTGAAATAGCGCCACCAGCAGACCGGCAAGTAGCAGATAAATAAAGGCCAATAATATCAATGGCTCATAGGTGATAAATGTATCCTGGCGTACGCGGGAGAACACGCCATACACATCGACAACGGTAATCGTCGCAACCAGCGGCGTGGCTTTCAATTGTAATACAACTTCTCCACCCAACGTTGGCAGTGCCCGATGAATAGCTCGTGGCAGCCATATGCGCCGTAGCACCTGCCAGGATGTCATCCCAAAAGCTCTGGCAGTTTCCAGCTCGCCCTTGGGTACACCTGCGAATGCACCGCGCATGACTTCACCTTCATAAGCAGCGAAAGATAGGGTCAGGCTCAATAGTGCATAGGGCCATGCTTGACGTAAATAAGGCCAAAGAAAAGACTCGCGGATCTCCGGAATGGTTGGGAATAAAGAGCCAAGACCGTAGTAGAGTAGCCATAATTGCAATAATAATGGTGTGCCCCGAATGAGTGTGCAAAATCCATATGCCAACCAATTCAATGGGCGTGGCCCCGTAACCTGTACCAGTCCGAGCGGTACCGCCAGGAGGAAACCCAGTATAATACTTGATACCAATAACCAGAGCGTGCGCCACAACCCAAGCAGAATTTTGTCACTGTAGTTTGGCAGCCAGTCCCAGCGCATCAGATAAATGATTGCTGCCACCATGACAAATGCAATCAGCATTAAGATAACCCGGTGGCAGGCGAATAGCGGTGTTTTGATAGCCGGATTAACCATTGCCTGATTCCAGTGGCAGTCCGCGACGGGACCAGCGCTCGACTTGACCTATGATTAAGTTGGAGATCAGAGTGACCAGTAAATACAGCACGCCGGCTGCGCAATAAAACAACAGATAGTGTTTAGTACCACCCGCCGCTTGTCGGGTTGCCAACGTCAATTCACTAAAACCAACTACGGCTAACAGCGCAGTATCTTTTGTCGCAATAAGCCAGAGATTGGAAAGCCCTGGAATCGCATAAGGTAACATCGCGGGTAGCGTGATGCGCCGCAGTGTCTGGCCTGCCGTCAAACCATAGGCGGCGGCGGCTTCAAGTTGTCCGCCCGGAATGGATAGTATCGCCCCCCGGATAACTTCGGTGCTGTAGGCGCCTTGAACGATACCAATAACAAAAATGCCTGCCGCAAGTCCGCTTATATCTACAGGTTCCCGCCCGAGCGCTGCCATCAGCTGATTAACCACATCGGTTCCTGCATAATACAATAACAGGATTAACACCAGCTCTGGAATAGCGCGCACTGCGGTTGTGTAACAGGCCAGTAAATCTCTGCTGAAGGGGCCACCATAGAGTTTTCCGTAAGCACCGCTGACGCCAAGCAACAACCCCAGGCTGTAGCCACCTGCGGCTATTTGCAGAGAATTCCACAAGCCGTGCAGCAGCGTGCCACCCCAGCCTGGAGGGGAAAGCGCAAGCAGTTCCAGCCCACTAAAAAATGCAGACGACGATGCCAATTTTGACTTCTTTTAAAATTGCGTCTGGGATTTCATCTATTCGCCATACACATCAAAGTCAAAATATTTTTTCGATATTTCGGCATATTGACCGTTGCTTCGGATGGCATCAATTGCGGCATTGATTTTCGCTTTCAGTTCATCTTCACCCTGGCGTAAACCAGCACCGATTCCTGGCCCCAGTATTTCAAGATCACCGGCAACATCACCTTTGACTTCACAGCAGGTCATACCTTGTTCTGATTTGATAAAATCAACCATAGCCAGCGAATCTGCCTGAGTTGCATCAATGCGTCCCGCGACCAGATCTTGATTGGCTTCGTCCTGAGTTTGATATTCCTTAATTTCGTCGGTCATTGAAGCGAAGTGTTTTGCTGCATAATCGCGATGAATCGTACCCACCTGAACACCCAGAATTTTGCCTTTCATACTCTGTGGGGATGCATCCATTTTTATACCTTTGGCAGCAACTATGACAGCTGGTGTGTTGTAATATTTTTTGCTAAAATCGATTGTCTTCAAACGTTCTTCGGTAATTGACATCGACGCCATAATCACATCGATTTTTTTACTGGTCAGTGCCGCAATAATACCATCCCAGGCTACCGGAGTGATTGCACAATCGAGTTTTGCTGCAGCGCATATTGCGGTGATTATCTCTATCTCCCAGCCCGTCCAGTTGCCTGATGCATCTGCAGATGCGAAGGGCGGATAGGGTTCTGCGGCAATTCCGACTTTGATGGTTTCAGCCGAAGCACTTTGCATGGAGAACAGAGTAACGAGTGCTATCAGAAAAGCGCTTAAGTAGTGTTTTATTGGTGATTTCATTGTTGTTTATTTCCTCATTTAGTGGATTCGTGCTTGTAAAATTATTTTTATAAGCGCGCTATTGAACAGAGCTGATAAACTGCTTCAGCCGCGCGGATTCAGGATTACTGAAAAGTTTCTCGGGAGAACCCTGTTCTTCGACAACGCCCTGGTGTAAAAACACCACTTTATTGGCTACCTCGCGAGCAAAGTTCATCTCATGGGTTACCAACAACATCGTTCGCCCCTCGTCGGCGAGATCAGCAATGACCTTCAGAACCTCGCCAACCAGCTCCGGGTCCAGCGCCGAAGTGGGTTCGTCAAATAACATAACCTGGGGACTGACAGCTACGGCCCGTGCAATGGCTGCTCGTTGTTGCTGTCCGCCAGACAGAAACGCAGGATAGGTATCGCGCTTGTCAATCAGTCCGACGCGCTCCAGCAGTTTTTCAGCATGTTCAGTCGCCTGGGCTTTCGACTCGCCGTGCACAAGCATCGGCACTTCTATCAGGTTTTGCAGCAAAGTCATGTGTTGCCACAAATTGAAAGTCTGAAAAACCATACTAAGACTGGATCGAAGTTGTCTTACCTGATGTTTGTTGGCTGGAATCAAACCATTGGCGGTGGTTTTCATCTTATATTCTTCGCCGTTGATAAAAATGCGTCCAGCAGTAGGTGTTTCGAGCATGTTAATGCAGCGCAGCAAGGTGGACTTGCCTGAGCCACTGCCACCGATGATAGCGACAACTTCGCCCTTGCTTGCGCTAAGGTTAACACCCTTGAGTACTTCCAGATCAGCAAAGCTTTTATGTAAATCGATGACTGAAATCGCATCGACAACGGATGACGAATCTGTGGGTATACTATTGGATTGCGTACAGGTTGGTCTGGTATTCATTGTTAACGATACTTTGTAACCCGGGTGAAATTAAGAATATACACATTTATTTGCTAAGTCCATAGGCCGTTCCCTTGGAATGAAGAGCCGAGACATTCGGTTTGAAACGATAAGGTCTGTACAAATCCAGATTGGCAATAGTGACATAACCGCGTGGTGATTCCTGACATACAGACAAAGCGATGACTGATTTGCAATTGAGTGAGAAAAGCACGTTTTTATTGAGAGGTTTTACAGTTTCCCGTTCTGACTGTCAGATCCTGCGCAATGCTATAGTGTGCAAGAATACAAATTCAAGCAAAGCCGCTACCACCACCGAAGGCCCGGCAGGTGTGTCCCATTGATAGGACGCTAACAATCCCAGCATCACTGCAATAGCACCGAGAAAGCTGGCGATAACAGCCATTTGTTCAGGCGTTCTGGCAAGACGGCGGGCGGCTGCTGCGGGAATTATCAGTAATGAGGTAATAAGCAGGATGCCAACAATTTTCATCGCCATTGCAATCATAACTGCAATTAGCAGCATCAGCGTGAGGCGGGTAGCGGTTACAGAGATTCCCTCCACCTGCGCCAACTCTTCACTGATGGTAATTGCCAGTAGTGGGTGCCAGAGTCGCCATAGAATCACCAGGATCAGGAAACCACCGCCGTAAATCAAGAGCAGCTCATTGGGTGCGATTGCAAGAAGATCACCAAACAGGTATTGCATCAAGTCAATTCGTACATCATCGATTAATGCAACTGCGACCAAACCTAGAGACAAGCTGCTGTGAGCCATTATTCCCAGCAGGGTGTCGGTAGCCACCAGGCGCTGACGTTGCATACTGACAAGGAGTATTGCGAGCAATACACAGCAGATGATCACTGCCAGATTCAGGTTGATGTCAAATAGCAAACCAAGCGCTATCCCCAATAATGCTGAATGCGCCAGGGTGTCACCAAAGTAGGCCATTCTTCGCCAGACGATAAAAGCACCTAATGGTCCTGCGACCAGAGCCACGCCAACCCCACCGAGCAGCGCATAAACCAGAAAATCAGCCATGATGGTGTTTCGCATCTTCTGACGCAATTTCTGTTGTTTGTTCCAACGGTACTATGTCGCCGTGTTCATTGTGTTTATGGTTATGATGATGATTATAGAGGGCAAGGTTCTCAGCTCCCGCTATTCCAAAAAGCTCAATATAGGACGGGTCGCGGCTGACCTGTTCAGGCCCACCCGAGCAACAGATATGTCGATTCAGACAAATTACCTGGTCGGTAGCAGCCATCACCAGATGCAAATCATGAGAGACCATCAGTACGGCACAGCCACGGTGGTCCCGAATCTGTGAGATTAGGTTATACAGCTCAATTTGACCACTGATATCCACGCCCTGAGTGGGTTCATCCAATACCAGTAATTCCGGGTCCCGCAGTAAAGCCCGGGCCAGTAGCACGCGCTGCATTTCACCACCTGATAAACTGTGTACCGATTTATCGGTTAGTGCCTGGGCACCGACATCCTGCAATGTTTGCTGCAGTTTTGATTTTGTTTTGGAGCCAGCGGTTTGCAAAAATCGATTAACAGTTAATGGAAGCGTGGAATCGATATGCAGCTTCTGCGGCATGTAACCTATACGTAAACCGGATTTTTTTTCCATACTGCCCTGACTTGGTATAATCAAGCCAAGTACGGTTTTGACCAATGTTGTTTTTCCTGCCCCATTTGGGCCTATCAAGGTGGTTATCTCACCTTTGTTGAGGATCATGGAAACATCGTTAATAATATTGTCAACACCAAAATTAACATGTATATTTTTCAAAATAGCCAGTGGATTTATTGATCCCATGCAGCCTCCGAGCAATTAGCGCAGCAACCGAGAATTTCAACATTTTCCTGCTCAACTGTAAAACCCATTTTGACAGTACAGTGTTTAATACTATGCTGGATCTCTTTTGAGTCCAGTTCCAGGGCGATGCCGCACGCCTTGCATATAAGAAAGTAGCCTGCGTGTTGTTGCCCAGGATGACTACATCCGATAAAAGCGTTCAAGGAAGCTAAACGATGTACCAATCCCTGTTCCTGTAGAAACTCCAATGCCCGATAAACTGTCGGTGGGGCTGAATTAAAGCCGGCTTTGGCAATTTCTGGCAACAATTCATATGCGCCCAGCGATTTATGACTTTGCCAGATCAGTTGCAGTACCAGCGCCCGTATTTTGGTCAGGCGCTGGCCGTTATTCTTGCAGATCGTCTGTGCCTCAAACATCGCTTCGTTAATACATCGACTGTGATCGTGACCCGATTGATAGGCTATAAAGTCTGTGGTGTTATTCTGTGTCATAGCTAATGTCGTATTGAATAATTATGTTATAATATAACTTTTCTCGTTTTAGGGAAACAGGTTATTTTAATTTATGGATGGGTTTTAATTGCTAATACGAAGTAGGGTTATTGCCAGCCTGCTGGTACTCATTGCCGGGTCAGTGATGGCGGATGAGCAAAAGCAAAAGCTGCAGGTTCTGGTAAGTGTCAAACCATTGCAGTTGATGACCCGCTCGTTGCTTGGTGAGCTTGCTACGGTTGATCTGTTAGTGCCAGTGAATGCCTCATTGCATCATTATGTTTTGAAACCTTCGGATATCCGCCAGTTGAATAAAGCGGATATGGTGCTTTGGTTTGGTGAGGATCTGGAGCGGTTTTTAAAAAAACCACTTGCTCGTCTGCCTACAACGGCATTATCGTTGTTGGGCGATAATACTGAAGAGCCATCGAATGCGGATAACAAGCATCTTAAAAAAAATCATCAGGCTAATCGCTTGCATGGGCGTGATCCCCATCTTTGGATGTCGCCTGCCCGGGTATTGCAAGCGGCAGAAAAAATTATTGCCGAGTTCGAGCAACGATATCCGGATAAAAAAGCGGCATTGGCTGCGGCGCTGACAAATTTTAAACATCGTCTTGAGCAAACCGATCAACAGATATCGGCCCGTTTGTCAGTGATTAAAAATAGCGGGTTCTATGTCTTTCATGATGCTTACGCCGGTTTTACAAACCACTATAAGTTGAATCAGCTGGGCTATTTCACGGTTGACCCTGCGCGTAAACCAGGCGTTCGCCGGTTAAACAATATTCGCCATGCATTGGAAGCGAAAAAGGCGCGCTGTGTGTTTGTTGAACCGCAATTTCCCACATCACTTGTGCATAACATTATCGGAGATCTATCGGTTAATATTGCTACGCTTGATCCACTCGGTAGCCAGATAGCCGTGGATGATGATGGGTACTTTCACTTCCTTGAATCATTGGCTGATCAGTTCAGCCATTGTTTGCAAATCGACAATAAGCAGCCGTAATCCACATAAATCCACATAGCTTGTAATGCCATCCCTAACAGACGTGGGAGATAGAACACGGGCTAAGACCCCTGTAATGGAAGTCTCGCAAATCGTGAATGCCTAATACATCCGTCTGCTCACTAAAATGGTTAGCGACTCATACAGACTGGACTTTTAGATAACAGAGCCTTATTGTATTTGCACATCTAAAGTGATATTCATCGATTGAATCTAAAGAGAACGGTGATATCCCGACACTCAGAAAGCGCTAAAAGCGGCGATTCAAGGCGCCGCTTGCAGGTAATGCTTATTGCATTGGCGTGAATAAGCACAGCTTCGCGGAGTGTTGGGATATCACTGTTCTCCTTAGTATGTCCCACCTTTACTATTGCGGAGTGAATTGTTGTGAATAGAGTTACAAAATTTATAACCCTAAGCGCGTTGATAATGCTGCCAATCGCAGCTGTGGCTAAAGAAACACCAAAAGATGGACTTAGCTTTGCAACCACAGAAGTTGCATCCGGAATCTATATGATCAGTGGTGTTGGTGGTTTTACCGGCGGCAACATTGCTGTCTCAGTAGGTGACGATGGGGTGGTGATGATTGATGATTCCATGCCGCCTTTGCTGGATAGAATGAAAGCTGCGATCAAAGCGATAACAGATTCACCCGTTAATTTCCTGATTAACACCCACATTCACCCAGACCATACGGGAAACAATGAGAGTATGGGCAGTGACGGTACGCGTATTGTGGCCCATGAAAACCTGCGTATCAATATGCTTTCCAAAGGCATGAAAACCTCGGACGGCAATGTGCCTGTGCCTGCAAGTGCACTTCCCGTTATTACGTTCTCAGAGCAGATGAGCTTTCATTTAAACGGCGAAGATGTACGAATAATACATGTTGAAAATGCACATACTGATGGTGACGCTATCATTCATTATGAGAATGCAAATGTTATCCATACGGGTGATGCATTCTTTAACGGGCTGTTTCCTTATATTGATTTAGGTAGCGGTGGAAGCGTGGAGGGGTATATCGCTGCACAACAAAAAATCCTGAGCTTAAGTGATACAGATACAAAGATTATCCCCGGGCACGGCCCGCTGGGTGATAGTAAACAACTTATGGCTGCCGTTGATATGCTGGTCGATGCCAAAATATTGGTTGGCGAACAAATAGCGATGGGTAAAACTGAAGATGAGGTTGTTGCCGTTAATCCGCTGGTAAAATATGAGAAAGACTGGAGCTGGGGATTTATTACGACTGAAAAAATGACCCGACAGGTTTATAAAAGTCTCAGTAAGTAAACGCGTTTTTTACACGCCATGAAAGCGGCTGTCTGCAGGCATTTTGCTAAACCCCTGCAAATCGAAGAAATCAATATTGCATCTCCGGCAGAAGATGAAATATTGGTTAAGCTGGCGGCCTGTGCCATTTGCCATAGTGATATCATGTATATCGATGGCGCATGGGGCGGCGCGCTGCCATCGGTATTCGGCCATGAAGCCGCCGGGATTGTTCAGGCAGTGGGTGAGGGTGTGGATACAATTGCTGTTGGTGATCATGCGGTGGTTACGCTTATCCGCTCTTGCGGTCATTGTCATTATTGTCTGCAGGGTGTCTCTGTGGCCTGCGAAACAACTTTTGCACTGGATCAGCAAAGCCCACTTGCGACGCTTGATGGTGTGGCATTAGGGCAGGGTTTGCGCACCGGCGCATTTGCCGAATATGTCGTTGTTCATCACTCTCAGGCTGTTACGATTAATCGCAGTGTTCCGTTGGATAGCGCCTGTTTGCTGGCTTGCGGAGTACTCACTGGATTCGGTGCTGTGGCAAATACGGCGAATATTTCTGCAGGTGCCAACATTGTCGTAATAGGCACAGGCGGTGTCGGTCTTAACAGTGTTCAGGCGGCGGCCGTACTGGGTGCTGCATCGATAATCGCAATAGACGTATGCGCTGAAAAACTGATTGCAGCCAAAGTATTTGGCGCTACCCACAGCATTAATGCCAGCGACGGTGAGGTTGCTGAACAGGTGCACTTGTTTACCGCCGGACGGGGTGCCGACTATGTATTTGTTACCGTTGGTGCGAAAATCGCAATCGACAGTGCCTATTCGATGATGAGTCGAACCGGCGCTGTGGTGCTGGTTGGAATGCCAGCAAATGGTGTGATGTCCGAATTTGATCCCGGCAGCCTTGCTGCCCAAAATCAACGGATTCTAGGTTCAAAAATGGGTTCGGGTAGAGTAAGCACCGATATTCCTTATCTTATTACGCTCTATGAACAAGGTCGATTAAAACTTGATGAATTAATATCAGGGCGTTATCCCCTGGATAAAATTAATCAAGCTATTGCCTCTAGCAAAAATGGGCGAGCATTGCGTAATGTAATTATATTTTAGGGTCGATACAACGAGTCAGCTATGAAAATTACAGACGTAAAGACCTTTGTCGTTGGAAATCCGCCGCCCCATTTTGGAGGCCGCTATTTTATATTTTTAAAGCTGCTAACCGATAGTGGAATCGAAGGTGTAGGGGAGGTGTATGCAGCGACCTTCAGCCCTCATATTATTGCTTTGATGATCGAAGATGTCTGTGAACGTCATATTGTTGATCATGATCCTTTTAAAATTGAACGCATGTGGCGCCGTGTTTATGGTGCAGGATATAACTTGCGCCCTGATGTTTCTTTAATGGCTGTACTCAGTGGCATTGAAATGGCTTGTTGGGATATTATCGGTAAAGAGTTGGACAAACCTGTTTATGAATTGCTTGGTGGTCAGGTGCATGACAGGTTACGAAGCTACACTTATCTTTATCCGGATAAAGGCGAAAATGAAAAGGCATTTTATGCTGATCCACTACGTGCAGCTGAACGGGCAGCTGAGTACGCCTCATTGGGTTTTACTGCCGTTAAATTCGATCCGGCAGGCCCTTATAGCGTCTTTGATCCGCGTCAACCGTCGCTAGAAGATATAAAACGTGCAGTAGAATTTGTTAAAAACATCCGTGAAGCCGTCGGCACAGAAGTCGATTTGTTGTTTGGCACGCATGGCCAATTTACCACTGCTGGCGCCATCCGTCTGGCCCGGCAACTAGAACCCTTTGATCCACTTTGGTTTGAGGAACCGGTGCCTCCTGAAAATCCACGGGAAATGGCGGTTGTTGCACGACAAACAACAATTCCTATAGCGACTGGTGAACGATTGACTACAAAATATGAATTTGCCAGGATACTGGAAAATCAAGCTGCTACCATTCTGCAAATGGCACTGGGGCGTGTTGGCGGAATTCTGGAAGCCAAGAAAATTGCAGGCATGGCTGAAACCTATTACGCACAAATTGCTCCACATTTGTATTGTGGTCCTATTGCAGGGGCGGCAAGTATTCAGTTAAGTACTTGCTCACCTAATTTTCTAATCCTTGAAGGCATTGAGCAATGGGGTGGTTTTCATGCAGATATTCTTAAAAAACCTATAGACTGGCAAGATGGATATATTATTCCACCCACCGGGCCGGGCCTGGGGGTCGAGTTGGATGAAGATATTGCAATTGCCTATCCTTATGAAGATAAACATTTGCATCTTGAAATGAGCGAGTAGATAATTTGCTCAGCATTTAAACTATAAGTAAAAAGCGGTCAAAATCGGGGCTTTTGTCGATAGGTATATTTTGTATGAAGCACTACTGAGGCTGCAGGTTCCTATATTTTGAAAAAACATGCTACCATATATCCGCTAACTATTACTGTAATATTGATCGCAATTGCTGCTGTCTTAGCGGTGACGTGACATAGATATAGCAAGCTGTGAGTTGGTAGATTGTGCAGAAAAGCTTAAGTTCTCGATAAAATCTTTGTTATTTTTTTCCGAACCCTGATGGCATATAAGGCAGGATTGCTGGCCCCGTTCCTCAAGATCCGATACCAGAGCATAAGTTAAACCGCGATGTGTCCAGGTGAGCACCTTAAGCCCCGCTATAGCCTCAAAATGCGTAGTTAAACCTTTTGAAATGATTATTTCACCACCCTCTGGTTTCGCATTAGAAGCTGATGTCACGAGCAGGCTTATTGGATATTCGCCCATCTGATAGGCTACAAAAGCTGCGTAATCATTTTTAAACCCAATCAGGCGTGCACCCTTAAGCCAGTACAATTTGTCCTGACCCGAAGTTTCCTGATAATTAGGTAACTTTAAATGAAAGGGTACTTTGCCATCAAACCAGTTAGATATTTGAATGGGTGAATCAGATTCCAATTCGAGGGGTAATCGTCCCAGGATGTGACGCTGATGTGTATCCACTGCCGTGGTAGCAAACGTCATCGCCTGCACGGGGCTAATGGTATGCGCACCACCCCACCATGCTGCAATGGCTATTATGCAGGTAAAGATTGCTGCATAACCGCAACGTTTCAGTGGCAGGCGAAAACTTTTAAGCCAAGGATGTACGGTTGGTTTGGGTTTTTTTTCAGGCGCAATATTGTGTGTCGATGAATATTCATCAGTTAAAGCTTTTATTTTACTACGCAAGTCATCAGACGCAGTATAGAGGGGAGCCGTGCGTTCGAGACCTTCACGAAACCAACGCTCTTTATTAAATGCCTTTCGGCAACCTCGGCAATTTGCCAAATGTGTATCGACTACTCTTCTCTCTTCGCAATCCAACTCTCCATCCATATGGAGTGAGAATTGTATTTGATATTCTTTGCAGCCAGGCATTTTTATCCGAACTATCCGGTTTGATAATTATTTGCCGTAGAACCCCATCGGCAATTCAACGCTTTTTTAAGTTTAGCACGCGCACGCGCAAGACGTGACATAATTGTACCTACAGGGCAATTCAGTATTTCGGCCATTTCTTTGTAACTAAAACCTTCAATATCACCAAGTATAACAATTTCACGGCACTGCGTAGGGAATTGCTCCAGTGCAACCCGAATTTCTTCGCGTTCCCAAATTCTGATACATACTGCCTGAGGGTCATTTCTATCGAGGGTTGTCGCGTTTATTTCCTCCGTATCCAGTGCGACAAATTCAGGTCCTGCATGTGATCGGCGAATTTTTTTCAGCCAGGAATTTCTCATGATAGTAAACATCCAGGCTTTTAAATTACTATCAGGGCGCAAACTATCGAAACGTGGCATTGCCAGTAAATACGTCTCTTGTACGAGGTCTTCAGCATCTACCCTGTTGTTGGTCAATGCCATAGCGAAACCCAGTAGCGAGTCCAGTAGCTCCAGTGCCTGCTGAACCCAGGCATTGCTATTTTTATTGCAATCGCTCACATTTGATAGTTGGTTTTATGTCAGTTAATACGCTTTGAATGTCTTTTACTATATGCTTATGACAATCTCAAATCTACAAATTTTGTGAAAATAAATTATTGCACTATTTTTGTAGTGTCAGTCCTGCTGACAGGGCTAATATCCAGATAGATATTATGGATGACATATTTATCGGTACTAAACCTTGTTGTCAGCCAACCCGAAGTATCCTTACCAGTATAAAATCGAAACTTAAATCCATTATCATTTCGCTCTGCTTTTTCACCCAAAACAAACCCAATCGCTTGTTTTTCTTCGCTATCAAGCGCCAGGGACATAAAATCTGTCAGACGATGTTGAGTCAACAAATCGTTATTGATTGACACTGACTGGTTTGAAAGCATTGGCTGATGATCATCTGCGTTAGGATCGACATAAAATTCCACTATCGTTTCGGCAAGACGAGTTGTTTGCATAGTACTTAAATTTATGCGATCACCATCGACAAGATAGCTCAAACGAATGCCTTTTAGATTAATGCCAACGTCGCTTGCTAGTGTTATTGCGTTTGATAAATCGATAATTACGGCGCCCTCTTCACCCATTACTTCAAGTTGATTGCTTTTGAAAATGACTGCGGAATCAGCATAGATACCAATACCGTATACTTTCCCGGTCTGATGCATAGCCACTAACGTTTCAGCAATGCGCCCAGGCGATAAAAAGTGTTGATCGACAAACCAGTTTTTAGCGATTAAATCCAGACCGTGATATAGATTTTCTTGCGCGATCCGGCCCTGTTTCAGGGCCAGCATTGCATCAATGCCTGTGTTTACCCCGAACTGCCCAGGAATCCCGCCAACAATAAGACCACCAGAGGCATAAACTTCGCGTATGACGTCTGCAAGTGGTGTTGAAGCGTTATCACTGTCGAGCAGTACTTTGGCGAGTCGTTGCGGTGAGCCTCCCACAAAAAATACGCCATTGGCCTCACGTACTTGCTCGATAATTTTGGAATCACCGACCACCTGCCGATAATCCTTGTCGAAATCATCAGTTGATAGGGATAGGGGTAGCAGTTCGACAAAGGGTCCATAACGTATTAATGCACGAGTAGCAAATTCACCATACAGCTTAGCTCTGTCATGTGCGGCAGAGATCACCACAATATTTGCCTGGTTTCCTCCGGCAAGTTCAAAAATACGTCTCCAGACAGCGTATTGGTTATAGCGTAGTACCTCTCCCTGCAGCATTAAAACCCCTGAATTCGAACTGCCAGCGTAAGTCGAAATAGACCCAACTAAGCACGAGAAAAAGAGCATAGCTACGAATTTACGATAAATCCTATTTGTCAATAGCATAAAAGTTTCACCTTATTCAGAAGCAAAAATCTGTATCGCATCAGTGTAGTGTTTCATGGATAAAAATTTAGCCTAATCGTCAGAGTCGAAAATTCTAAAACAAAAATAATAATGCTTTTTGCTTTTTTTTGGGAATAAAAAACCGATTCAGGGATTACTACCAGAATACTAATAAAAATATTTTGAGGGGAAAATGCAAATACTACACTTCGCATGCGCCTTACTGGTCAGCGCACTGCTGATCGAGCCAGCGGTAGCCGCAAAATACAAAGAAGAACCCGTAAATAACGGCGGTGAAATTCGAGGCAAGGTGGCTTTTCACGGAAAAATCAAAAAAAGAACCGTACTCCCTACCAAAGATAAAAGTGTCTGTGGCAAAAAACGTAAGGACCCAGTGGTTCTGGTTGGCGAGGACGGTGCTGTTCAAGACTCTGTTGTGTACTTAAAAAAAGTGGCTTCTGGTAAGCCTTGGCCAGAGAAGTCTATGACAAAACCCGTTTTAGATCAGGAAGGATGTATCTTTAAGCCTCATGTTCAGGTCGGGCGTCGCGGCAAAATCGACATAATTAACTCAGATCCAGTACTCCACAATACCCACGGTTATTACGGTACGCGTACCGCATTTAATGTCGCTCTTCCAGAAAAAGGCGTCACCGTTACGAAAATTCTAAAACGACCAGGTACGGTAAAAATTGATTGCGATGCGCATGGCTGGATGTTGGGCTGGGTGCAGGTGGTTGACAACCCTTATTACGCACAGACGGGAGCGGATGGCAGCTACTCGATTAGCGATATACCTCCTGGAGATTACACCCTTGTAGTCTGGCAAGAAGAACTTGGCACAAAAGAGGTGTCAGTAACTGTGGCGGCAAGCGGAACGACCGAACTTGACGTCGATTTAACCAATAAATAGCTGCAAAAAATTTAATTCGGTGTTACACCGCATATGTTCTCGTTGATGTTCCACCACTTATAACTGGAGATCATTCGTATGAAGATAATTAAACCTTTCAATAAATCGCCGTCAGAACATAAAAGTTCGGGCATCAACATAAGTCGGCGTACGTTTCTGCATAATTCCCTGCTGTCGGGAGGCGCAATCGCCGGCTTGGGCAGTGTTGGTTTGTTCCAAACCATGACGACAATGAATGTCGCCCATGCTGCTGGTGGTGAAGCATTTAATTTTGCATGGGTATCGGATACGCACCTTTATCCCAAGACCTTAAACACTCGGTTTATAGAGAAAGCAAAACGCGCATTTGATGAAATCGAAGCACAAGCTGGCAATATTGATTTCATGATTTTCGGAGGTGACTTGGCACAAAAAGGTGATCCGGTTGAATTACAGCTTGGCAAAGAAATGCTTGACGAAATGTCTGTCAAGAAACTATTTATCCCCGGAGAGCACGATTGGTATCTCGACATGGGTGATAAATGGAATGAGCATTTTGGTGAATCACCCTGGAAAATGGATCACAAGGGCGTGCGTATCATCGGTTTAAATACCGTTGGTCAGGCCCCCGATTACTGGTCAGCTAAAGGTATGTCGCCCACCGAGCGCATGGGACATATGGAAGTATTGGATGGTTCGCAGGCCGGGCCATGGTCTGGTTTAGGTAAAGCACAACTGGAGTGGCTTTCCTCTGCACTATCAGACTGGCCTAAAGATCAGCCAGTAATCATTTTTAGCCATACACCTTTGTATGAATACTATCCTGCCTGGAACTTCTGGATACGTGATTGGCGCCAGGCACACGAAATCATATTACCGTTTAAAAATCTCACTAACATTCACGGTCATGTGCATCAACCACTCTATCACGAAGTTGCTGATGTCCGCTTCATCGGTCAGTTGGCAACTTCCTGGCCATGGCCTTATGCACCTGAGGGTGTACCTGCACTGACCAAACCAATGATTCGAGTTGATCCCGGTGATATTTTTGATGGGCTTGGCTGGAGTAGCTTTTCCATGGGCGACGCTGTTGAAACAGAGTACAAAATGTGGCGTAAAGAAGTTTTTGCAACAGCTGCAGTTGACTCAGGTACTGGCGATAACCGTAATCAGAAGCTTACTCAGCGTATCGCTGATGCAGCCTGGAACTACTAGGGGTGGGTGCATAATGAAAAATCGTATTAACAAAAAACGTATTCTGATCGCAGGCTTTACCGCTCTGTGTCTGCCGCTATCCTTGGTTTTTTTAACTATAAACCAAGCCAGTGCACATAAAGAACCCCACGATGCCGCGACTCTGAAAGATTTTGAGGACGAATTTATGAGTGCGGTGATATTGGGTGATCGACTTTATCATGGTGATCCGGCGGCGGCGGAAGATATGGGTGTTACCTTATCCAAGACGGGTATGGCTTGCGCCATGTGTCACCCAAAAGGCTCGGATATTCATCCCTACGAATATCCGAAATTTCAGGAGCAAATGAGTGAGTTTGCGACACTACGCAATATGATTAACTGGTGCATAGAAAAACCCAATGAAGGCGAAAAAATTGATGCCAATGGGGAAGCCATGAAGGCACTGGAGGCCTATATGTACTGGTCGACTAAAGGCTCAGTGCTTGATCCAGGCAGACACTGAAAGCACGCAATGTGAGAGACGGTGAGAAGCGGCGCGCTATAAGTCTCAGTTGAGGCAAACATGCTCGTTTAGTGACGATCCTCTCATTAGCCATGTAGAGAGATGTTGGGCACATGTACGTATTTTAATACATGTGTCCATTGTCTTTGCAAGTTGCATTTACGCAAATAATTAAAAATTGCATTCTTCGATTACCTGCATCCTTAAATCCTCAAGTGGATGATTTGGTGATAGCGGCTTTCAGTGAATAGTAATGAACAGGCAAGCAGTTGCTGAACGTTAAGGTTTTAGTGATTAATTAGTATGGGGAAATTGCTTTGAAAAAATTGATCTCTTTGATTGCGGCAGCAATAGCCGTTGGAGTATTTTTTCTAACCAGCTTGGCACTTAGTAATAAAGAACCAGAAAATAATGAAGAAACCTTAGTTGACGAGAAACGGTTTTTCGATTATTCAGCAGCAACAGACAATATCGAGCCTGTCGGTGATCCCTTACCTGTGACACCTAAATTATTAACCTATGGCGAGTGGGTTTTTCGCGGAATGTGCATAGGTTGCCATGGCCCTGATGGCGATGGTAATGGTGCTGTATGGGAATTGGCAGACAAGTATGCGCCCGAGCATAAACTGCCGAGAAAACCACGCGATTTTACCCAGGCCGTGTTTAAAATTCGCTCTACCCCGAGTGGCTCCTTTCCGACAGATGTCGATTTATTTAAGTCAATTTCTCGTGGTTTAGTCGCCGATCAGGACATGCCGGCGTTCAAATTCTTGCCGGAACGGGATCGTTGGGCCGTTATCGCTTACATCAAATCCCTGAGCACATTGTGGGAAGAAGAAGCCGAATACCAAGAAGATCCGATTGTAATCGGTCAAGTGCCTATTCCTGATACGGCTATGATTGTAGCGGGAAAAGGGGTTTATAAAAAATTAAAATGTGCCAAGTGTCATGGTGAAACGGGTTTAGGCGATGGCCCTTCTGCCTCCGATTTAACTGATGATAATGATATGTCGATTGTTCCGCGTGATTTTACGGATGCCTCTCAATTTGTTGGCAGCCCAGAACCTGCAGGTGTGCTTCAAACCTTCAGTACAGGATTTGATGGCACACCCATGCCATCATTTCTGGACTTCTTGACTGAAGAATCGGGTTGGCAGTTGGTTTGGTATGTAACCTCCTTGCGTAAAGAATTTGACCTTGAAAAAACGCGTGAAGATATGGCTGCGCAGCGTGGCATCAAACTGTCACAAACCATAGCGGTTACCGCACCCATGCAAATGACTAGTAATACACCGAGTTCAGGTGAGAGCAGTACAGAACCAGTTGTTACAACGCAAAGCGCAACCCAGACCTCTGGTGAAGCAATGGCAGCATCAGATACTGATCAAGCTGCACCAAAAACTGCCCCTAAAATAAAAAAAATCGGCAACTATAAGGAAATAGAGGTCAGCGATGGTGGAAGCATTCAAGGTAAAATTACTTATAAGGGTTCAGTTAAGAAGAAAACTGTCATACCGTCCAAAGATAAAAAGGTATGTGGCAAAAAACGTAAGGTTCCACTTATTCTGGTAGGCGAGGGTGGCGCAGTGAAGGATAGCGTTGTCTATATAAAAGGTGTTGATGCGGGTAAAGCGTGGTCAGAGATGGAATTAAAACCACCTGTACTCAATCAGGAAAATTGCCAGTTCTCTCCACATATTCAAGTTGGACGACAGGGAACAATCGATATTCTTAATTCTGACCCTGTCTTACATAATACACATGGTTATTACGGCACACGAACCGCCTTTAATGTTGCGCTACCCGAAAAAGACCAAAAGATAAGCAAATTGCTTAAAAAGGCAGGCACAGTGAAAGTCGATTGCGACGCCCATGGCTGGATGTTGGGCTGGATACAAGTGGTAGACAGTCCTTACTATTTTCAAACAGGTGAAGATGGCACCTTCTCTATTACGGGCATCCCACCCGGTGACTACACCCTTGTCATTTGGCAGGAGTGGTTAGGTGAGAAGGAAATGGCGGTAACTATTACCGCTGGAGGTATGGCCGAGCTTAATGTCGAGTTAACTAAATAAGATAAACTTGTAGCAATTTTGTTCACGCATAGGCGTGTATAAACTGACTACATCGATCGGCGGTGTAGCAGGTGAACGGGATGGTCAATTATTTTGATGAAACTGAGCAATCAATCAATTATTGTGATCAGCATGGTTTTCGGTGGAATATCGTTCGCAGCAGTATTTGCTTCAATTATTACATACACCCTGCCAGAGCGAGATACTGTCGTTGTTGCTACTGCATCAGTACCGCTAATTGATTTAAACGTGTTGGAGCATGGGGCGAATCTGGCTGAGTTGGAGCGAGGGCGGGTCTATTACGCGCAGCTTTGCGTCTCATGTCATGGTGCGCGTGGCAAAGGATTTGGTCCCTGGGCTTACCGGGTCAAGCCACGACCGAGCAATTTAACCAGCATGCGGGTACAGCAACGCAGCGACGAATATTTATTCAAGGTCATCAGCAACGGACAGTCGAATTCGCCTATGGTGGGTTGGAAAGATCGTTTATCAATACGCCAACGCTGGCAATTAGTTGGCTTTTTACGCCATTTAGCCACACAACAAGTGCCTTCCATGCAGATTAAATTATGAGCCAGGTCACTCGTTTAAAACAACCTGATGAATCGTCTGACCCGATAGTAAGAGAGGATGTTAGTTTCACAGATACACCAATGATTCTTAGATTCATGGTTATGTCAGTGATCAACCTGTTTGTAGGGACAATACAAGGTGTCGTGCAAACATTTCCAGCTACCGCACAGTGGATTCGAGAAACGGGGCCTGCTGGCCATCTGATTGATCCATTGGCGCATGCGCATATCAATTTGGTAGGCGGGGTTACTATGGGAATGATGGGGTTGTTTTACTACGTTATCCCACAAATAATAAAGCGCCCTGTATACAGTCATGTTTTGGCCATTGGCTCCTTTTGGTTTTCCACTATTGGCGTGATTGGATTTTTTAGTACACTGGTTATTTTTGGATTGATAGAAGGCAATATGGTGCTTAGCGGTATGACCTATGGTCAGGCGTTGCAAACAGTCGGTCCGATCCATCATATCCTGATTGTTAGTTTTGCTTTTTTGATGGGGTTTGGCTATTGGGCTTTTATAGTCAATATATTATTAACAATTTTCAAAAAGAGTTGAGGAGAACATGCATCGTCTACTAAACATACTGTACAGCGGTTTCATGGTAGGAATCGGGTTGGGGACTGTATTCCAATTGGCATTTTTACCGTTTATGGGTATGCGCAGCTTTGATGAGTGGACCGGGCTGCTGGAGTGGGGGTTCGCTATCTCGATAGGATCAGGCGTTATCTCTGCGCTCAGTTTTTGGTTCATGAATGCCATGATGGTACGTCAGGGCAAATAATTTGATCTTAATTTTTGTATAAAAGATAGAATCGGCAACTACTATGAACATTTTTACCCAAAACGATTTACGCGAAGGTACTGCTGCCAAGCATTTCTTTTTCTCGGCAATTGTGATGCTCAATATCGGTGTATTGATGGCCCTGGGCACCTCTTTGCGTCTTGCCTGGCCAGATATCTTACCCAATGATATTCCATGGCTGCATTTTGGTCGTATCCGGCCAGTACACGTACATTTTGTTATATTTGGCTGGATCTCCATGGCCTTTGCTGGTGCGATGTGTTACATGACACCGGCGTTATGTAAAACCAAGTTGTGGAGTGAAAAGCTCGGTGTAATGAACTGCTGGGCGTGGAATGTAGGAATGGTACTGGTGTTCTTCACCTTGATTAATGGTATGACGACAGGTCGCGAATACCAGGATTTAATCTGGCCCATCGACATATATATTTTGTTGTTCGTTTTTATACCTTTAGCAATCAATATCTGGATGACAATGATCAAACGAAGAACGGAGGGTTTATATGTAACCTTATGGTTTTTTGGCGCCGCGTTGTTATTTATTATACTGAGTTATTTTATAGGTGCGGTGCCCGACTTCTTTCCAGTAACGGGTCTCGCCGAAGCCTATATGACCTGGTGGCATGCACACAATATATTAGGCTTATGGATTACCCCGGTTTCAGCGGCGATTGCGTATTACATTATTCCAAAGGTTTCAGGCAATACTCTGTACAGCCATAAAATAGGCCATCTGCATTTTTGGTCAATTGCGGCATTCTATTCGACCCCAGGTGCGCATCATTTAATGAGCGCGCCAATTCCTGAATGGTTAAAATCATTTGCCTCAGTTTCCGGTGTGTTGATTATGATTCCTGCGCTTGCTTTTGTCGTAAACATGTTGATGACGATGAAAGATAAATGGTGGATGTTTACTAAAAGTATTCCACTGCAATGGGCGCTTACGGGTGTACTGTTTGCTATTCCGCTCAACATTCAGGGTGCATTTCAACAAACACGTGCTTTGAACTGGTATATTCATGGCTCTCACTGGATTGTTGCACATGCACATCTGGCATTGGTTGGTTTTTCATCATTTATTGAAATAGGCGCAATTTATTACGGCTTACCAAAACTACTCAGGCGTGAGATTTATAGTACCAAGCTGGCAAGGATACATTTCTGGATGATGGCTATAGGTTTTCTTGGTTTTTGGGCAGTGCTTACTGGCGCTGGTTTGGTGCAGGGTGCAGCTAAAGTCTACGAAATACCGTACATTCAATCAGTCATTGCAACGCATCCATACATGGTGGGCCGTGTCATATTTGGCTCAATGATTATATTTGCCCAGCCAATTTTTCTCTACAATATGTATATGACGGCGCGTTATGGTAAGAAACTGGATTCTGAACCCGCACCCGTTGTGACTGGCGCAGCGACAGCATAAAAGAGGGCAAACCGAGATGCCAAAATATGTGATTGGAACAATACTGGTTGTATTAACAATCTTTACATCCATTGCGCTGACGGTTGTGGGCGGTTCAACCTATATGTCACAAATTCCACCTACTGAATTTGCTAAAGAGAAGGTTAAAATCTGGGGGCATACTGGCTGGTCTATCAAAGACCCCTGGATGACAGGCAAACTTGCACCGACAGCAGCAGGGCGAGGAAAGACGCTTTTTATTCGAGAAGGCTGCTGGTGGTGTCATACCTTGTTACCTGAGCAAACGCAGGATTGGACATACTTCGGTGCACCCCCGGTTGCAGGTGATGTGCAAGGCGAGTCACCCAGCTTATTTGGCTCTGATCGCAAAGCGCCCGATCTGTTGCATATTGCAAGTCGTAATCGGGTAAAAGCCTGGCACTATGTACATCATCGCAACCCGCGAGCGGTAACTCCTGGCTCCATTATGCCAGCTTTTGAATATCTAACTGATGATGAATTAGACGCAATCGTGGCTTTTCTTGAAAGCCTTAAATAAATATAGTAAGCAGGGTCTAATAGCATGAATGATTTGAAGCAAGAGGATGAAACTGAGGACAAAGGACTCGCATTTGGGCGATTCTCTGAAGAAGATTATGATGGCATTATTGAAGGAAATGGGAAAATACCCTGGTGGCTGATATTGATAGTCGCGGTTACGATTTTTGAAGCCTTTTTGTTCACCATGCCCTGGCCCGGATTCGGACAACGTTATGAAACGGTGACAACAACCTTTGTTAGTGCAACAGGAGCACAACCATGGTGGGATTGGGGTTATTACTTAATCAGCCTGCAAATTATTGTCGTTCTTAGTGCAATAACCGCCATCATCTGGGTCATTAACGCAAAGATGTGGAAAAAAGAGTCAGAACAGGAGAAAAATAAACAAGACGAGACTTTGCACGATAACGGATCTGAAACCGAAAAGCTTTAGTGGGATTTACAGACAAAATATCTGCACTGATTTTTGCACTGATCATCATCGGTGTTTTTGTATATTTAATTATGTCTCGTTTTGTTACTGGCCCTATTGCTGATCTAAAACGCGGTGAGCAAATTATTCTTCTGTTGAGTATTATAGGTATGTTGATGGTTGTTGTTTTTGCAGGATTTGAGTTATTGCTTCACGTAGTCGTTTAATCGTGGTGTTCACAACTATGAAATTAGGTGAAAAAATAATGTTCGGATTTGCAGCTTTACTCACCGTCGCCGGTGTAAGCAAAGGCATAAAGCAATTTAATAATCCGCAGGCAAGGGAACCCAGGGATTACTATGAGTGGACAGATGCTAGTTTAGAGGGGCATGGATTGTATCGTAAGATGGGATGTAATAGTTGCCATCGCGCATTTAATGTAGGAGAAATAGGTGTAGCGCCTGTGCTGGATGGTGAAGGTACAAAACGTGAGCTTGAGTGGCTAGAGCAATATTTTAAAGATCCGAATAGCTTGGTTGCTGGTACTGCACATGACGGCAGCTTAGGGCCAGACTTTCGCACTCTGACTGAAAACGAACGGACCCTGCTGACGGAATTTTTATTTGCCTTAAAATCAAATCCCGGATCGCGTAATTACCCAAGACCACCAACATGAATTTTTACGCAATATGCATTAGATTAACTAGAGGGCATAGCAATGAGAGGTGATGTATTAGTCCCCTATATTTGGGCGGCAACCGGATTAATTATGTTGGTTGTAATTGTGGTGCTTATTTTTTGGGCCTACAGACACAATCAATTCGACGAGAACATCAAGGATCAAATATTCACTGTGGGCGATGATGATCGCTATGATGAATAAATGCTGAATTTTCGGCCAGGAGAATGGGTTGTGGTGATGGGGTCAGGGCTGATTGTATTGTTTGCACTTATAGTCGGTACTTTAATCTATCTAAAGCCACCTCCTGTGCGTTTTGTATACATTGAAACAGAACAAAGTAAACACGGGGATTTAATTTACCGACAACAATATTGTGGTTCCTGTCATGAGGTATTTGCAAATGGTGCGGGTTACGGCCCCAATCTCGATGGCGTAGGTAGCCGCCGTACGATTTCCTGGCTTCGGGAATATATTCAGGCGCCCAGGTCCGGGGTGAGTGCCAAGCCCTACAGGCTAAAAATGCCAGCGTACAAGAATTTGCAGACAGAGGAATTGGATGCCCTGGCTGCCTATCTGTCTGGTTTGCGAGAGATCGATATAAAGCAAGAAAGAATAATACAGCCGTCAAGCTAGATAATCACTACGTAGGAGCGGTACAATATATATTATTTTAATTTTGAGCGGTATTCTTTTTCTTTGCCGAATATGCCATCACCAATGCAAAGCCAAGGCACAACAGATAGTGCAACAATACCACCTAGGCCGAATATTACCATGACAATTTTAACCGCAAGACTGAGTTCTTCCATAGCGTTATATATAATCAATGTGGGCGTTGGGAGATTATAGCAGCATTGGAGATAAAGTCAATGAAATCAAAGACATTTAAAATACTTTTTGTGGTGTTTTTCACCGTTTTGATCATCACAGCATGTGGTCAGAATGCAGGGACATTTGGACCGACAACCCGGGTGGGTGATCTTGCACCTGAGAGCAGAAATTTGATCGTTGATAACATAGATGATTGGTACAAAGTGTCATCGATGGATACAAAAGTCGATCTGTATCGCTGGCGAATAGATGAATTAATACAACAAAATAAACCGTTTGTGCTGGTTTTTGGGACACCACAGCACTGCACCATGTGTGTGGATCAAATTGCCAGAGTAGCAATAATGGAAGAAAAATATGGTGATCAATTTGCCTTCGTGCATGTTGATGGCTATAAAGATAATGCCGTATGGGTTGAATGGGGAGTCAGGGGTGAGCCCTGGACGTTTGTTGTGGACGCTAAAGGAAAAGTGCGAAAAATCTTTCCTGGTCAAACAGAAATAGCATTGTTGGAGCAAGAAGTTCGTCAATTGCTGAAAGAGGAATCCTAATTATGCTGGTTAAAAAGCTATTGATTATTCTGTTCATCTTACTGACATTTTGTGCATCAGTATGGGGGCAGGAAAATCCATACACTTATGTTAAAATGTCTTTAACTGTACCCTGGGCCTTGTATTTTGTGTTTCTTGCCGGGGTATTGATTCCCTTTGTATTATTTATTTTATTGGCCTGGCATGAACATTTTGCAAAGAAGAATGGTTCAGAACAACAATAAACATGCTGTGGGGTTTTATCAATTTATTTGACTCGATTTACGTTTGATATTGGTAGCGGATCTCGGTATCGTGTTCCTGATTGATATTTGTGCTTTCGAGGTTACTATATATGGATCGATTTCTGCGTTTTGGCCTGCCGTTAATATTGCTGGCAGTTCTTGCCATCGTTTCTGTATTTGTTTTTAACGCTTTCGAAGTAACTGATTTGATGAAAACGGAGCGTCGGGCTGGCCCCAGTATTCTTAATCAGTAATATATGTTTACAGGGTAGTAAATTTAAAAAAGGATTGGATATTCTCTGAAGCGTATGCACTATTGAATTCAATATGAATAGACAAATCCGTATCCCTGATATATAAGCAAGTAAAGACCAGAGAGATTAAATCCCTTACTGCGTATAAGGAACTGGAAGCGGAGCACCACTCGTGCGATAAACAGAGTCGCTTGTCATCTTTCCCGTGGCGAAAACCTGACCAAAGAAGAGGCGCCTGGATACCGCATCATCTGTATTAACCAGTGTGCTATCGGTAAAATCCAAATCTAGCCGGCTACTTCTTAGACGCAGGTTGCCGAGGCGTGTTCTATGCCCTTTAGTTCGCCAAGGCAGACCGCGTCTATAGTGCGCTGCCAACCTTCCTGTGTATCGAAATACTGTACAGAAATGGCCGGTCCAATTCCGAATCCTGAAGGCCAGCCAGGAAAAGGAATCCCATAAGATTGCTTGGAGCCAGACTTCACTGGTGGCTCAACACCTTAACCTGATCTATTGGTGTCACCAACAATGCAAAACTGAGCCACACGACTTTCGCTGATACTTTTCACAATGCTCGCTTTTAATTGATATGTGTATTGAATAGCTATTCGGCTTCCATCGATAGAAATACTTGAAAAGCGTTGCGGCGGTTTCCCGCTTCAAATGCTGGTAACGATTCAAATTCTGACCAATCCGCTGTTGCGTATGCTTCATCAAATTCCATCAATTCTTCTGCAGCTTCGCCCATTACCTTACGCATATAAGCCAAATAGCGCAACGTTAGTGATATCGCCTTGGCAGGCTTTTCCGCTATTGGGCCATGCCCTGGAATCAAAGCGGCTAATTTCTCTGTATTAAGATGCTTAAGTGTTTCCAGCCAATTTTTTGTATTAGCACCGCCTAAGAACGGAATGCGACCTTCAAAAATAATATCGCCTGTAAATAACACGCGGTCTGGTTCGACATACAATGTCTGGTCGCCATCAGAATGCGCTTTACCGTTGAAATGAGTCGTAAAACTCACGTCGCCCAATGTAAAGGATGTATCCTGGTCAACCAGTTTTGATGGAATTACAAGCCGTGTGTCATCGTTGACCCAGGGTTCAAGCGAAAAGCGGCGCTCTTCAAGGCGGCTACTCGCTGCTTCGGAGTCCAGATATTCATAGACCCCTACAGGTGCGATTATTTCCGCACCTTCATCTTCAAATACCTGCAAACCATAGATATGATCAGCGTGATAGTGACTCACTACAACTTTCACTATTGGCTTGTTGCTAATTTCGCGAATTTTTTCTAGTAGCTTAGCTGCTAACGAGGGCGTGCCAAGAGCGTCAAAAATGACGATGCCCTCATCTGCAATGATAAACCCAGCATTAGAAATAAAACCTTCGTTATCCGTAGCAATACCCGCAACACCTTGCACATACCAAACGTGTTCTGATACCTGAACAGGATTCATATCAACGGAAGTAGGGGCGTAATCTACCTCTTTAGCAAAAGCGCTAGATTGAAAAGAAAATACAAATAGTAAAGACGCTAATATTTTAACGCCATTAATGCAAATCGACATGCTCTTCCTCCGGATGTAGGTGAATAATTTAAAAATTGATAGGACACACACTTTATTTTGACACACAGATTCCATAGCGTTAAGATCCTTATCTACAAAACGTTCAAGGATGAACCCAATGACAAAACCACGTAGCCAATTAATTTCCTATAGCGACAACCCCCTATTATCACATCACCTTCCGGTGCGTAAGGCGTGCTTTTCTTTGCGGTGAAGATCCACTGACGCAAAAAAGCTATGGACACAGAAGGCAATGGATTGAAGATCGACTGCGCCTGCTCAGTTCATTGTTCTCCATAGAAATCCGCGCCTTTGCAATTATGCCCAACCATATCCATCTGATATTAAAGGCAGTTCCCGACGAAATCAAAGACTGGACTGATGAAGGTGTTATGCGACGCTGGCTTTCAATATTTCGCGGCCCTCTTATCGTGCACCGATATCTCAACGGTGAACAGACCCCTCAGGCTGAAAAACAAACCATCAGCTCACTGGTCGGGTGCTGGCGTAAACGCTTAACTGAAATCAGTTGGTTTATGAAGTTATGTCCATGGATGGACGGTATTAGAGCAATGCAGGAGCAATTGCCGAACCTCAATGAACCGATTGCCAGACAGGCTAATAAAGAAGATCGCTGTACGGGTCATTTCTGGGACAGGTTTTTGCTCCTGCAAAACCTGCATTCATTACATCCCTGTAAATTAGGCCCGATTCCACTCCCACGATTTACTCGATGAACAAGCCCTACTCACCGCAATGGCCTATGTGGATCTGAATCCAGCCATTGCCTATAGATTAACATCTCTATTGCGCAGCTACGTCTAGATTTTGTGTTTACTCTTTTTTTATTGCTTTGCTTTGGATTGCGGCGATAAAAAACTGCTAATCGCACTCTCATTTTTCGACTAGAAAGCAGATCAAGCATTTTACCGGCTACTTTTTCATATAACGCATGTTCTATTTATTTTTTTATTTTTTATTATTGCGATTCAACATCATCATATCTATAAACGCCTGTTGTGCCAAAGTTAACAGGCGCCTGCTTTGGTATATTAAATAGACCGATTTTGATGGGCATCGCCATTGCGGTAGTAATTCAAGTATTGAACCATTTTCCAGTAGTTTTTTAAGCATGACTTCAGGTAATACAGCTATACCCTTGTGAGCTAAAACAGCACGTAACACCAAACCGAGATCATTAAAATGCAGCCTGCTTTTCGGCGATATGGGTTTAATTTCATCACCTCGAAATACCCACTTTGCATTGGATGAGTCTATACCTGTAGTAATGGTCGAAAGTCCTTCCAAGTCATTGGGGGTCTCTGGTTTTTTCACGTCCCGCATATAAGCAGGAAAGCAACAAGTTTTGATGACTTCATTAATGCTCATAAATCGGTATTTCTGGATAAATGAATTTATTGCAAGGCGTCTTAACAATACCTGTTTCATTGTATTTTCGCCACATAATTTATACTCAGATTTTCATTTGAATTGCTACTAATGTTCTTGGGTATTGGGATCAATACGCGTCGCTCGGGCAATGTATTAATCTTCTTCGAATAGATCTCTGTATTATCTGAATAAATGCTTATTATTCCATTTGCGGGTGCTTCAAACCGTAACTGAAACTCCTTCATCATTGGTGGTTTTGTACAACTTATTGAAAGTGAAATTCTTTGCGGAACAATGTATTTTATTTTGTTGTTTCTAATTTGAATATGTCGCTGATCTTTTGTGTCAGGTAGCCTGCCCGATAATCCATAGTTCACAAATTTCGCTGTCTGGACACCTTCGTGCCAGCACCAGCCAGCTGTTTCGACGGGCCGTAGCACATTGCCAGCCGCAAAATAATCAGGATCTGAGCATCGAGCAAATTGATCGACGATCGGCCCTTGCGTGTGTGGGTCTATTGCAAGGTGAGCGGACCTTGGCAATGACGCTTCAGGGATAAATTTTCCTGAAAAAATAATACCATCACAAGCTATATGATCTGTTTTTCCTGCCGCATTAATGAGATTTACACCTGTAACCCTGTGCTTCCCTTCGATATTCAGGATTTGTGTTTCGGTTAATATAGTAATCCCCAATACACGTGGCAATAATTGCAGGCTTGACCAGGCGGTTAATCGAGCATTCTCTTCGATCAATGCACGCGGTTTAACACCCACGTGCCTGCAGCTAATAATTGCCGAAAACGAAACAAGTTCAGTTCCAATTATTATTGGATTCTTAAACGGTTTTTTGTTGCCTGCATACACCATAGACTGAAGCGCACCGCTTGTCATAATACCCACTGGACGTTGACCCGAGACAAAACGAGGCGCTCGTGGCGTTTCTCTTATACCTGTTGTTAGTACGACTTTTTTTGCCTTTAGCTGACACACGCCTTGTGGTGTGGATAGCGTTAATAGTGCGTTTTCCCCGAGGCAGATAACTGTTGTATTCAAACAGATTTTTACTCCTGCTTGAATGGCGCACTGATGTGTTTTCTCCGCATAACCAGGACCAAGGTAGATTCTCTTAAATTCATGCATACCGAACGGTGAATGACCGCAATGACGGGGATTCCCGCCCGCAGTATCTGATCGTTCCAGTACCAGTATGTCGGATACACCCAGTCTTTTTAATTCAATGGCCGTAGCCAGTCCGGCGGGACCTGCACCGATAATTGCAACATCACATTCATCAGGCACTAATGTGGCAGACTTAATTGATAGTTTCTTAAGCATTCGCATCAGCCCGATGTTGACTCTCCTCAGCAATCTCTTCATCAGCCAAGACCATAGGCGTTTTAAAACAACCTTGTGTTAACTCACTCAGCTTTGCAGTACAGTAAAAACCCTGACAACGACCCATAGTTACCCGTGTTCTGCGCTTTAAACCCGAAAGGCTTCTTGCTGGCATTTCACCGCTCAGTGCCTGCTTGATCTCTCGCCGGGTTACCAACTCACAATGACAGACAATTCCGTCATTGCCTTCAAGTTGCCAATCGCGAGTATCGGTTTCTGCTATGGGAATAACCGAAGGATAAATAACAGCGGAACGTGGCGTAAGGCTTTTACCTGATTCCTGATATTTTTTAAATACAAGTTGCGCTATGCCCAATGCCGCGCTCAGGCCGGTAGAACGAATACCGCCCACACTGAAATACTGTTTACCCTTGTAACTATTAATGCAATAATCTTTATGCTCAGTTGCTGGTCGAATGCCTGCAAACGTTGCCGTAACAGGTTGCTCTGCCAGGGCAGGTATAATTTCTTCCCCTTTTTGTCGCAAGGCAGCCAGCGTTTCTTTTATGACAGAAGCGTCATCCCGACTTTCCTGTTCTTCTGCCGTCGGACCCACTAATACATTGCCAAAAATAGTGCGGCAGACAACCACACCCTTGGTAATTCCAGTGGGGACAGGCAAAACAATAGAATCAATCAATTGGCTGGCCGCCTTGTCGTAAACGATAAATTGTCCTTTTCTCGGGTGGATCTTAAATGGCATACGATTGATCAGCGTTGCGTCCACGTGATCACCGTATAAGCCCGCGCAGTTTATTACCGTTGACGCTTTCACAATTCCCCTGGTAGTGCCGATCTCCCAGCTTGCACCGTCAAATTGCCCGTTAAGCATTTCGGTATCAATCATTAGATGCGCACCATTTTTTAGTGCCTGAAGCATATAAACAAAGGGAGCTGTCCAGGGATCAATAACAAACTCCCTTGGGATCTGGATGGCAGCCTTAAGCATTGATGATAGATTTGGCTCTTTTTTTAACGCCGCTCTTGCGCTAATTATCTTTGCATCCTCTACGCCGTTGATGTAAGCCTTTTTAAGAATAGCTTCAAGCAAACCTTCTTCTTCATCTGTCCAGGCTGTTACTAAAGCGCCTGTCTTTAGCAAAGGTAATTTAAGGCTATTTCGAATAGTAAAATATTCCTCGTAGCCCCGCGAGATACAAGCCTGCTCTACGGAGTTGGGAGGTGCATCAAATCCCGTGTGTAGAATTGCGCTGTTGCCTTTGCTGGCGCCTTCAAGAATATCAACACCTTTTTCGATGGTAAGGACTGAAGCCCCTTCGAGTGTAAACCTTCTGGCCATGGCACAGCCGACAATACCCGCACCAATAATGATAATGTCGTATCGGGATGATAATATTTCCTTGTAGTCTGGCTTTTGGTAAGTTTTGCCAGTGTGTGACTTCATAGGGGAAACCTGAATTTAAATTGACTCTATTGTCAGTTTATAGTGACCGTTCAGTCATTAATGATGAGTATATTATTATGAAACCAAGTGCTCGACAATTAAAAATAATAGACATTCTTCATCAGGAAGGAAAGCTTATGGTTAAGGAGCTGGTCACGCGGTTTGGGACTTCAGCAGAAACAATCAGGCGGGATTTAAGCGCACTGAGTTTTGCAGGCAAACTCCAGAAAACCCATGGTGGAGCCGTTTTACCAAGAATTGCTGGAGAAGGTCTGTTTCAGCAAAGGATGGGGGAAAACACGGCTGCCAAACGTCAAATCGCGAAAAAAGCTTGCTCGCTAATTTTACCCGGTGAAACGCTTTTCATTGATACGGGTTCTACCACCTTAAGCTTTGCCGAAGAGCTTACGGCCATTGATAGCCTAACCATTATTACCAACTCGGCTGATATTGTTCGGGTTGTTGCGGCAAATAAATCTTCCCAAATTTTCTTGCTGGGTGGTACATACAGCGCCGATAATAGAGAAACCATCGGTCCTATGGCTATATCTCAGATACGTAAGTTCAGAGTTGATCATACCATCTTGACAATAGGCGCATTGCACGCCAAGGCGGGGATTACAGATTTCAATAACCATGAGGCGCTCATTGCAGAGGCAATGATTGAACAGACTGAAAGCGTCATTGTGCTTGCCGACTCCTCCAAGTTTGGTCAAATCGCTCCTTACCAGATAGCAAATCTGGATCAGATAAGCTGTCTGGTTTCTGAAGCTGTAAGCAGCGACGCATTAACCCAGGCTCTGGAGGAAGCCAATGTCAGGTTGATTCTAACTTCCTGAATTTCGACTTCCAAAAGTGCTTACACCATTTGTTTCGTTATCTGGAAAATAACGGACAGGAATAACGCATAACCCCGGTGAGATTCCAGCGAAAATTTATACTCTCCAGCCATGGTTAAAACTCGGCTACTTGTCCAAACACTGACCGTGGAATACCAGACGGGTGGATCAACGGGAAAACATTGTTGACATCGCGTAAAACAGAGCTTATACGTATACATTTATCATCTTCAAATGACCATATAGTCAGTTATTATTATAAATTACTATTTAAATTGACTATTTAGTCATAATATATTTTGGTTTTTGTCATTCCAGTGTCATACTCAAGATTTATCGTTAGCAGCTTAATTGGTGAGCCGGCAATGGCATAAAATACAGTAATGTCACGGGTTGAGGTATTGACCTATATTTTTTTGTTTAATCCAAAGGGGAATCGTAAGATGTTGTGGAAAAAAGCTCTGTTTGGTGCGGTGGCACTGGCATTAACCTCAAGCGTGATGGCAAAGGAGACGCTTAAAATCATTACCTGGAAAGGTTACGCGGACAAGGCACTGGTCAGTGCATTCGAAAAAGAAACCGGCATTGATGTGCAGATCACCTACAGTAATAATGAAGAGATGATTGCAAAACTTCGTGCCACCCGAGGGGCGGGTTTTGATTTGGCTCAACCCAGTCAGGATAGAATCTCGTTTGTGCAGAAAAAACACAAAGTTTATCAGCCCATCGATTTTAGCAAAATCAACACGGATCAATTAATCACTTCAATGGTTGATGCTGTGAAGAAAAATACCGACGTTGATGGTAAAGCTTATGGCGTACCTTTTTGTTATGGTACGACGGGTCTTATCGTCAATAAAAAAGAGGCACCGAACGCCAGTGATTGGTCTGATCTGTGGAATCCAGAATATGCCGGAAAAATCTCTTATCGCTTAAAAAGACCGCTTCTTATCGGCGCGGCATTCGGTATGGGTGAAGATCCTTTTGCACTCTACGGTGATAAAAAAGCTTACCAGACTCTGATTGATAGAGTTGAAAAGAAGCTGATTGAAAGCAAGAAACTGGTTAAAAACTACTGGACCAGTGGTGATACGCAGGTCGAGATTATCAAAAGCGGCGATACCAATGTTATTTCAGGTTGGGATGGCAAGGGCTGGGCGCTGCATAAAATAAATGCCGACATTGATTTTGTTGCTCCCAAGAGCGGCGCGCTGGGTTGGATTGATACCTTTGCGATACCGGCAAAAGCTAAAAATGTAGAGGCCGCTTATAAGTGGATCAACTTTACTCTGGCCGCGAAAAATGCTGCATTCTTTACCAATAAAGAAAAGTACGGAACAGCATCAAAAGATGCCGGACAGTACCTTAACGCTGAAGTAAAGGCTGATTTTGAACGCTCATTCTCAAAAGCTGATATAGATAACATAAAATGGCATCCGCCCGTTCCTGAAGGATTTGAAACTATCGAGGCCAAGGCGCTTGATAGAATTAAAGCCGCTAATTGATTAGTCGGGCATAGCCTGAAAGCCTTATGATATAAGGCAGATTGGTAGTGTCGCACTCTCTGACATCTTTTTTTTCTCAGGATGGTGTTAGAGGGTGCTTTTTTTGTTCAGCAAGGCGTGTTTATGAGCAACATTCTGGAAATTAAAAACCTATCTAAATATTTTGACGATTTTGCTGCAGTCAAAGACGTAGATTTTTGTGTAGAGGATGGTGGTTTTTTTTCCATACTCGGTTCATCGGGTTGCGGCAAAACCACACTCTTGAGAATTATTGCAGGCTTTCAAATTGAAACGCAGGGTGATGTTTTCATCCGCGGGCAATCCATGAAAGGTATTCCGCCGGAGAAGCGGCCGGTAAATATTGTTTTTCAGAATCTGGCACTTTTTCCTATGATGAATGTGCGGGAAAACGTTGCATTCGGGCTAAAAAGACAAAGACTTAATAAATCCGAGATTGATTCAAGCGTTAAAGAAATGCTGGAGCGTGTGGGTCTTGAAGGTTATGAGAAGCAAAAAGTCACCGAACTTTCAGGCGGACAAAAACAGCGAGTGGCCATCGCAAGATCGTTGGTGATGAAACCTTCCATCTTGCTGCTCGACGAACCTCTTGGCGCGTTAGACCGAAAACTCCGTGAACATATGAAGGTGGAGCTTAAGTTACTGCAGAAAGAGGTGGGAACCACTTTTATTTACATTACGCATGACCAATCAGAAGCACTCGTGATGAGTGATAAAATTGCGGTCATGCATGAGGGCAGCTTCGAGCAAATAGACACCCCCCGAAATCTTTATAAAAACCCTAAAACAGCATTTGTTGCCGGATTTGTCGGCGATAGTAATCGATTTGAATTACAGGCCAAAGAAGGTAATACGATCATTACAAAAGGCGGTTGGAAACTGGATAAAACAGATCTTGAGATTTTACCTGAAGTGCTCTTTATCCGCCCCGAGGCACTGATTCTTAACCCATCAAGCGATCTGGCTGATGTAGATACATTTGAGATTACTATCAAGACCATTCTGTTTGACGGCTCGAATACCAAACTCTCTACTCTCGTTAACGGCAGTCACGATGAGCTGCTGATATCGCTTCCACAAAATGCACAGTTCGATGATCTGCAAGAAGGCAACAAATTGCAGGTGGGCATTCATCGTGATGATCTAAAATGCTATTAGGAGGCTTCTTATGGAAAAGAAAAAAAATTTCAATATAACCTTTTATTTGCTGATCATACCCGTATTGTTATGGCTGGTATTGTTGATTGTATTACCGCATATGGATCTGCTTATCAGCTCCTTCAAAGTCGAGAATGATGATGGTGAAATGGTTTTTTCTCTGGGTAATTATATTGCCTTTTTTAGCGAAAAAATTTACTGGTTTACCTTTGTACGCACAGCCGCCTACGCCATAGGCGTTACAGTATTGGCATTTATCGTCACCTTTCCCATTGCATTTTACTTAACAAAAGTCATCTCAAAAAAGAATGCAGGATTTCTAATTCTGCTTTTGTTAATTCCGCTCTGGGTGGGTGAATTAGTCACAATTTATGGCTGGATGGTATTGCTTGGTGACCATGGAATTATTAATCACTTTTTAATGACTATTGGCATTATTGATGAACCCATCAACATGTTATACACCGATTTCAGCATGGTGATAGGGCTGCTCTATATGTCCATGCTGTTTATGGTGGTCCCGGTAATGTCAACTCTGGAAAGCCTGGATGATTCCTTGATAGAGGCAGCAAGTGATTTGGGCGCATCCAAGTGGATTATCTTTATAAAAATAATCATTCCCTATTCAATGCCGGGCATAGTCTCTGGGGCTATTATTGTCTTTATGCTGGTGATTGGTGATTATCTGGCACCCAATATTTTAGGTGGCAAAAGTTCACTCTGGTTTACAGAGCAAATTTACAATGAATTCCTATCCACCTTTAACTGGAATGAAGGCGCTGCATTCGGTTTCTTGTTACTTATGTTATCTTCCGGGATTATCTGGATTGCACTTAAAGTATCAGGACAAAAATTAGAGAAGGTTGGAACATGATTCATTCTCTACCCAGTACCCCGTTGTACAAGTGGGGTTACAAAATATATGTCTCGTTGTTTTTTTTGTTTCTGGTTATGCCGTTAGTCGCCATATCTGTACTGGCATTTAACGACTCCGACTTTATTGCATTACCCTGGAATGGTTTCACGCTGGATTGGTTTTTCTCAGCTACAGACGAAAGGGAAGGGCTTTTTGCCGATAGCAATCTGATTCAGAGTATTTATACAAGCTTGAGCACCGGATTGATCGTCGCGGCCATGTCAACCCTGATCGGCACTATTGCAGCACTGCTTTTTGAAGAGGAAAAGTTCAGGCTTAAAGGCTTGCTGTACTTTCTGGCACTAACCCCACTGGTTATACCGGGTGTAATCCTCGGCATATCAATTTTGCTGAGTTCCACGTTTGCCGGAAACTATGTCGAGGATAATTTCGGTGTGGATATGGAGTTGTTCAGGCCCAGTTACTGGCTGGTCATATTGGGACAATTCTCATTCGGTGCTACCTATGTAATGCTGCTTGTTGCAGCGCGGCTGAAAAAATACGACCGGACACTGGAGGAGGCGGCGCTCAGTTTAAAAGCCTCCCGGTTGCAGGCGATATGGTATGTAACCATTCCATTCCTGCGACCTGCAATTATTGGTGCATTTGTGGTTGCCTTTCTTCTAAGCTTTTCAAATATCAACACCACCATTTTTCTTGTGGGATCAGACCCTACGCTGCCAATAGATCTGTATTCACGTATTCGTTTTAGTTCAACACCCGTGCTTAATGCCATTTCGTTCCTGATCGTACTGGTCATTACAATTTTGGCAGTGATCAATTTTTTTGTGGCTCGAAATAAACCCAAAACTTAAGTTCACGTGCTTGATTTCAAGGCAGGGCAATTGCGTGAAGAGTAATCCAGTAAAGTAGGGTGTATTCGGGGGGCGTGATCAGCGTCGGCGTATTTCCAACAAGCCAGCGATGACTATTAACAACAAACCAAAAGCCGTTGTACCGCTCGGACTGGTTGAAAAAACGCATAATGCCAAAGCCAACAAAAATCAAATAGCTGTAATCGAAGGCCGCAATGTGAAAATCTGTCACAAAGATAGATCTGCACTAGATTGCTTGGACAAGGCGTCCTGGATTGATATCAGAAATACGGTTATCACAATCAGCATCACGCTGAATGCCGCTTTGTCAGGTCGTGCTTGCATAGTTACTATCAACTTTATTATGCTTGGCGTCTGGTAGGATCTTTTAAGAATGCAGGTTATCATATAAACCGCTGATTTTTGAGTGAGGTGGAAGAGTACCGGGAAATTTGAACCAACAAGATCGTGTGCAGCTGTTTAGCGGAAACACACCGTTGGAGTTCATGCCAAACCTTAGCCAATATTGTCGCGGCGCAGCAATGTGGGTTAAGCGGGATGATCTGACTCAGCTTGTGTTCGGTGGGAACAAAGTTCGTCAATTGGAGTCTATTTAGGCAGAGCAAAAAAACAGAATGCAGATACAGTGTTGACTACGGGTGCTGTACGAATCACTCTTGCTAGATCCGACCTACACTGCAAAATATATGGCTGGAGCACTAAAGATTGCCAGTCAATTGGATTCACGCAAACAATTATTATTTCTCCACTCAGGAGGAACCTCGGCTATTTTTTGCCTATCAAAGCGAGATGGAAAATGTAGCTGCTGACTCATCGGAAACTACTTATAGTTAGCGTGAGGGCTTTCATGAAATTTATTCCATCAGGTATCATTTGTTACTTTTGATAAATAAATTCCTGACAATACATCTGTGGGGAGATGTGTTTTTTCAACGCCTGCTTGTAATTGGACATTGATGGATTTATAAATTTTCAGGCATAATATTTTTTACCCGGTTTCCTACTTTGTTCCAGTATGATATTTTCCAAAAATGAAAATATTTTGAATATTTCTCAGGTTCTTTAAATATTTCCTTACTATCCAAAAATATTTTTTGTTTATAGCTTCCATAGATTCCAGAGACGCCAGCATCAAAGGAATAAAGATTGTTTTCGCAACAATACTTAACTAATTCTGTACACAGTATAACTCCAAAACTCAATGATTCCCTTTTAGCTGAAATATTCTCTAAATTAATTGATTTTCCATCATTAATAATTAATCCTATTGCAACAATGGAACCGTCATGGCACAAAGTTGCCATATAAAGCCAATTTAAATTTATATCCGGGTTATTTTTTAGAAATAAAGCGTAAACCTCTTCTCCAGATAGGTGGCTACTTTTTTTTAATCTATTATAATGTTCAAAAAAAAAACGTTTGTTAAAAGTATCAAACACCATTTCACCACGAATCCTTTCTCTAAATTTAGAGTATGATTGCCGTGACGGAAAATGCTTCCTGGGCTTTAATGAAACGTTGGACCGTCTATCTAAAAACAGATAAAATGTATCAGTTCTTAAAAACCAATAAATACTACGCTTGGCTTTGTTCTTCGGGTCATACTCCTTTTGAATAGCATTTGCTTCTTGCAGAAACACTTTTGACTTGGCGTTAACATATATCATGGAGGGTGAAAATTGATTATACGCACTCGAGTATAAAATATTTTCACCATTCGCCATTTCTTTAAACTTAAAATCAGCACATTGAAAGGACTCGTTAAAACTGTAATGCCATATATTTTTATAAATGTGTAGATTGTAATCACCAATAACCTTACTTATTTCACAGGGTTTTACAAAAATAGTTTTATCGATATTAGTCATAGCACTTTGGTTTATTTTAAAGGAGTGATTTAATCGTATGTAAATTTCAGACACGAATAACGCCTTTTTCAATTATATAGTGAATGCTTGTTATCTTCTGTGAAGTGCTGCTCAAAGAAGATAAATATCCCTGTATCTGCACGTATAAAAGAGTGTTAATCAGATTGTTGATAGGGTTCTGATGGGGCTAATTCCGTTGTCGTATTATTTTCGGAGAGACAGTGTTTTTTAATTCTGTCACTCCTTTTTCAGTTAGCTTTGAATGGTTTGGGCTCATTGTTATTGTATTATAAATTGTGGGCGTCTAAGTTTCTGTACTACAACTATTTACAGATCTTAATATTGTTTTTATTAAGATAGAGGATAGAAGTGAATCTGTTTAGTGAGAAATAATACGGGTTAGCATTTTCAATATAAAGTCATCTGATCAAGGTTATTTTAACAATGTTTTGTTGAAGATTGAGCACTGACTATGCATCCGCTATGTTTGATCACAATCTTTAGAGAGGTTCTGTTCAAACGCAAAATAGTGAGGTAATTATCATTTGACGGTGTAAGAAGATTGCTTCACGGCACAGACTGAATTTTGTGAGCAAATACGATATAGCCAAAAATTGACATTATATGTCGCATTAATGCTAATAACTTTGTGTAAATGAAAGCATTATAAAGATCTTCCTGGAGGCGTAAAATGAAATCTCATGCTAGGGCAGTTGTTGTAGGCGGTGGCGTGGTAGGCTGTTCTGTTTTATACCATTTAGTTAAACACGGTTGGCAGGATGTAATTCTTCTTGAGCGCGATGAACTGACATCGGGTTCAACATGGCATGCAGCTGGTGGCATGCATACTATTAATGGTGATCCAAATGTTGCTAAATTGCAGCAATATACCATTGATTTGTATAAAGAAATTGCTGAATTGTCAGGGCAGGATATAGGCATCCATTTAACCGGTGGTGTTATGCTGGCAGCGACTGAAGCCAGGCTCGATTGGTTAAAAACGTTGACATCTAAAGCCGCTTATCTGGGCATAGAAGCTAAAATTATTTCTGCAGAGGAAGCGCATGCTGATATGCCATTGCTTGATCCGTCCAAATTTGTAGGTGCGATGAGGACCTATGTTGATGGTCATCTCGATCCTTCGGGGGTGACACATGCTTATGCGAAAGCAGCTCGTAAACTGGGCGCTGAGATAGAACGCTTTACTAAAGTGGAGAGTCTTATTCAGAACAATGATGGATCTTGGCGGGTGATTACTAATAAGGGTGATATCACGGCAGAACACGTGGTCAACGCGGGTGGGCTTTGGGCGCGTGAGGTGGGCAGAATGGTTGGTCTGGAATTACCCGTGTTAGCCATGGAACATATGTATCTGTTAACCGATGATATGCCAGAGGTTGCACAATGGAACGAGGAAACCGGCAAGCAAATTATTCATGCCGTTGATTTTGATGGTGAACTGTATTTGCGCCAGGAAGGGGGTGGTATGTTGATGGGGACATACGAGAAAGCCTGTAAACCTTGGTCAACTCACCAGACACCGTGGGATTTTGGCCATGAATTATTAGCGCCCGATATTGACAGGATAGCGCCATCCCTTGAAGTGGGGTTTGAACATTTTCCAGCTTTTAACAACGCGGGTATCAAACAAATCATCAATGGTCCGTTTACTTTTGCCCCGGACGGAAATCCACTGGTAGGCCCGGTGCGTGGTCTGCAAAATTATTGGTGTGCATGTGCTGTGATGGCGGGTTTTTCTCAGGGCGGGGGGGTAGGTCTTGCGCTTGCCAACTGGATGATTGAAGGAGATCCTGGCATGGACGTTTGGGCGATGGATGTCAGTAGGTATGGAGATTGGGCGACACCACAATATACAAATAAAAAAGTTCGGGAAAATTATTCCCGCCGATTCTCAATTCGTTTCCCAAATGAAGAATTACCCGCTGCGCGGCCACTAAAGACAACCGCAATCTACGACAAACTCAAGCGCAAAGGCGCACAATTTGGTAGTGCCTATGGGCTGGAGAGTGCCTTGTGGTACGCACCAGACGATGTGACTGATGAGTTCTCATGGTATCGATCCAATGATTTTGATTATGTTGCGGCTGAAGCCAAAGCTGTGCGTGAAAGTGTCGGGCTTACTGAAATATCAGGTTTTGCAAATTATTCTGTATCTGGTATGGGTGCAAAAAACTGGCTCGATAGAATACTTTCCTGTCGTATACCCGCAGTAAACACAATGGCGCTGGCACCGATGTTAAATGAGCGTGGGAAAGTAATCGGCGATTTCACCTTGGCTAATCTCGGTGATGAATCATATTTTATTTCCGGCTCTGGAATTGCAGAAGACTATCACATGCGCTGGTTTGAGCAGCATTTGTCCGAAGATGATTCTGTGCGACTAAAGGCTTTGGGTACGGGTATGACGGGACTGTCGATTGCCGGACCCAATTCGAGAAAATTATTGGCAAGTGTTACCGATGATGATGTCTCTAAGCAACAGTTTGCATTAATGGCCATTAAAAAAATGTGTATTCGACTAGCGCCTGCGCTGGTTGCCCGTGTAAGCTATACCGGCGATCTGGGTTATGAAATTTGGTGTAAACCAGAATACTTAAGTTATATTTTTGATGAATTAATGGCGGCTGGAGAAGCGTATCAGATCAAACTCTTTGGGTCGCGAGCGCTTAATTCTCTTCGACTTGAAAAGAGCTATGGCAGTTGGGCTAGAGAATATCGACCCATTTATTATCCGATAGAATGTGGCCTGGATAGATTTGTTAAATTGGCTAAAAAAGCAAATTTTGTTGGTAAAGAAGCGCTTATTAAAAATAACGATAGTCAGCAGGTTCGTTTGCGAACATTGATCATTGATGCGGATAACGCTGATGCAGTTGCGGATGAACCTGTTTATTTCCAGAACGAAGTCAAAGGCTGGGTGACATCAGGTGGTTTTGCCCATGTTTCAGGCAAATCTGTTGCACTGGTTTATGTACCTGCTGATATCGCCGATGAAATCAATGGCTGGGAAGTTGAAATAATCGGTGAACGACGTAAGGCCGTACTACAAAGTAGACCGTTGTTTGATCCCGATGGTTTGAAGATGCGGAGCTAGTACCCCGTCTACGTTATATTGACGGATACAGAGCCAAGCTAAAGTGCAAAGACAAGGCACAGTGCGCAGGGAATGGTTGGCCCTTTTCAAGCGCTGTAACGCCGTATTTGTGCTTTAGCTTGGCTCCCTTCGGGCGAGTCAGAAAGCGCCCATCCACGTTGTTCCAACTCTTGCCAAGGGAACAACCATTGCCTGCGAGTTGCGCCTAGTGGATAAGCGCTTTCTGACTCGCTGTATCTGCCAATATAATGTAGACGAGGTACTAGTACAGTGAATGAAGAAGTGAAAAAACGAAAAAGACGACGCAAACGACCGGGTGGTATTTCTGCAGCTGACAGAACTCCTGGGATAGAACAGTTGCCCTGGAAGCAACCAAAGGTTGCATTCCCACCGCTGGAAATCGTCGATACCGAGCAACTGGAAACCATCCACGTGGCATCGCTGGAGATACTCAAAGACATAGGCATGGAATTTCTTTCAAGCGATGCGCGGGTGCGGCTAAAAAAAGCCGGAGCGGATGTAAACGAAAAAACCAACAGAGTCTGCTTTGACCCGGCAATGGTTGAAGAGATTATCAAGACGGCGCCAGCCAGTTTTAAACTGCATGCCCGTAATCCTGATCGACACCTTGAGATAGGCGGCCCTTATATTGCAAATGGCTGTGTTTCAAGCCCACCGAATGTATCTGATATGGATAAAGGTCGGCGCCCTGGTAACACCGTTGACTATCAGAATCTGCTGCGATTGTCCCAGTATTTCAATATTATTCATTTAATCGGCGGTTATCCTGTTGAACCTTTGGATCGGCATGTGGCAACCCGGCATCTTTACAACACCCGGGATATGTTAACCCTGACGGATAAAGTAATATCGGGTTATTGTATTTGGGGTAAATATATCTCTGATGTGATCGAACTTGCCCGAATAGGGCGAGGCATCAGTAATGAGCAGCTTGAGAAAGAACCGTCACTGCTTAGTATTATCAATACTAACTCACCGCTGAAGTTCGATGGCGCAATGCTGGATGGCTTGATTGAAATGTCCTCGCGCAATCAAGTAATATGTGTAACACCATTTACGCTTGCTGGTGCTATGGCACCTGTCACCCTCGCAGGCGCGCTTGCTCAGCAAAATGCAGAAGCATTAGCTGGTCTAGTAATGACACAGATTGTTCGTCCCGGATCGCCTTTTGTTTACGGCGGGTTTACTTCAAATGTTGATATGAAGTCCGGTGCACCTGCCTTCGGAACACCCGAATATATGAAGTCAGCTGTAATCGGTGGTCAACTTGCTCGTCGATACAATGTTCCTTATCGCACTTCTGGGGTCAGTGCTGCAAATACAGTGGATGCGCAAGCTGCTTATGAGTCAGTTTTTTCACTATGGGGTACCACCATGGGTGGTGGTAATATTATCAAGCATGCAGCCGGTTGGATGGAAGGTGGTTTGGTAGCATCGTATGAAAAACTGATATTGGATGTCGATCTTCTGCAGATGGTTTCAGAGTTTCTTGAACCTGTAGTTGTCGATAGACCATCGCTTGGATTAGATGCGATTGCTGAGGTAGGGCCAGGCGGACATTTTTTTGGTACTGCGCACACGCAAGCGCGATATCGAGACGCCTTTTATGCACCCCTTATCTCTGACTGGCGGAATTTTGAATTGTGGCAGGAAAATGGTTCACCACAGAGTTGGCAAAAAGCCAATAAAATCTGGAAACAAGTTTTACAAGAGTATAAAGAGCCACCTATTGATGCAGCCATAGTTGAAGAACTGGATTCATTTATTGCTAAAAGAGTGGAAGAGGGCGGTGTCGATACGGGGTTTTGATACTTAAAGCCAAGGGCTTATGACTCATGTTGTAGTAAAATAATAATTACAGATTAACCCATCAATATAGTTGAGAGGTGGAAGCGTGTTTAAGTTATTTTCTGATAATCGTAAGATTGAGTATCCAAATTACGCGGCTGTTGATGGAGTTTTAAAAAATCCAGTCAAAAATGAAATTATTTCCCGAATCCGTGCGTATCGCCATGATCGCATCAAGCAAAAACTGATTGAGCATGATTGTGCGGCTATTCTGCTCTACGATCCCCTTAATATCAGATATGCAACCGATTGTTCGGATATGCAAATATGGACTATGCATAATGCAGCTCGTTACGTTATTGTCTGTGCTGATGGCCCGACCATCTGTTTCGAATACAAAAATGCGATGCACTTGGCCGAAGGGCTTGACCAAGTGAGCGAAGTACGCCCGGCTATTGGCTGGTTTTACTTTGGTGCAGGATCACTTATTAATGAGAAAGTGAAAATATGGGCTGCTGAGGTGGCTGATATTATGCGTAAGAATGGCGGTGGTAACAGACGACTGGCCGTTGATAAAATGGAGCCAGCGGGGGTTGATGCGCTAAGGGCAGAAGGCATTGATATTGTAGAAGGTCAGGAGCTTACTGAAACGGCCCGTATGATCAAGTCTGCTGATGAGATAGAACTGATGCGCTGGACTATTCGTGTGTGTGAGCAGGGTTTATGGCGAATGCGGGAACACTCGATAGCCGGAAAATCGGAAAACGAAATCTGGGCAGAATTACACTACGAAAATATACGCAATGGAGGTGAGTGGATTGAAACCCGCCTCTTGGCCATCGGTGAACGCACGAATCCGTGGTTTCAGGAATGCTCCGATCATGTCGGTAAAAACGGTGACCTTTTATCGGTCGATACCGATCTGGTCGGGCCTTATGGCTATTGTGCAGATATATCCCGGTCCTGGACCATTGGCCAAACACCACCAACCGATGAGCAGCGACGGATTTACAATTTTGCGAGAGAGCAAATTGAGCACAATGCGGGGTTGATAAAGCCTGGCATCAGCTTTCGTGAGTTTTCTGAACAGTCGATGCGAATTCCAAAAGAATTCCACGACAATAGGTATTCCTGCGCTTTTCACGGTGTGGGTTTATGTGATGAATATCCATCAGTACCGACGCATGTAGACATGGAGCTGGGCAAAGGATATCCGGGCCGTATAGAGGAGGGTATGGTTCTTTGTGTAGAGAGCTGTACAGGTTTGAATGCTGGCAAGGAATGTGTAAAACTGGAAATACAAGTGTTGGTAACCGATACGGGCGTGGTGCAGCTGGATCAGTTTCCGTTTGAGGACTGGGATTAGGAGACAGCGGTTGTTTGCATTCTCTTCGCAGCTGATGCCATACTTTTTGGCGCTGAAGGCGGACCGAAATGGGACGCTCTGGAACTGGATATGACGCCCACCGAGCGCAGTGCCCTATCGGCACTTCGCGTGGAGCTTGATCTGTTTGCTAATATCAGGCCGGTGAAACTGATTCCGGAACTTATCAGTCATACGCCATTTCGAAGCAAAGTTGTTGAGGGTTCAGACCTTGTCATTCTGCGTGAATTGATCACTAGCTTGTTTTTACTGGACGGCTCAAATGCTGCAGGTGATCCTGCAGACATTTCAAAAGCGTTTTATACACAGGAAAAGAGTATCGGTTTCGAAAAGTTTATGCAATGCAAGCTGGATTCTATGCTTATTGAGAATCTTCCACTTGAAATACAAGCACAGATGCTAACTCGTATCCAGGCGCTTTCACCCTCTACCGCACTGGTTTTTGAATGTGCCATGGCGGTATGGGATCGTGACTGTTTTCAATCTCGCCTGTTCAATCTGACAATGCCAATAACGGTTGTGCAAAGTACATCTCTCATCCCGGCAAAAGGCTGGTCTCGAGTGCGAGTAACTGAATACCCTGATTCGAAGTGGTTAGTAGCCATGAGAAAAGAACCCAATGTGGAGGTTTTCATTATTGAAAGCTGTGGTCACTACCTTATGCCCGGAAAAACCGGACCAGGTATTTGTGTCAATCAAATCATTTCTAAACAAATTATCTGAAGTATAATAGGCATAACCTAACCGGATTTCGCCAAAACCGGCTTTACCGACAATTACTTCAATAAGAGAGAAATTGGAATGCATCCCAATAAAGTGTTTAGAAAAACACCTGAATCCAGGAATATAGAATTTGCAAGAAAACGCAGCTTTGGCAGCCTGACAATCAACGCTGAAAACGTGCCACTCATCAGCCATATCCCATTTCAATTGTCAGAAGATGGTAGCTATCTGGAGGCCCATCTGGTGGGTTCCAATCCAATAGTGCAATTAATCAAAAACCCCGTCCAGGCAATCATGGCGGTGTCTGGTGGTGACGCATATATTTCGCCCGATTGGTATGGTGTTGATAATCAGGTGCCCACATGGAATTACATTGCGATCCATATTCGCGGTCAGGTTCAGCAACTGGAACATAAGGAATTACATGGCATACTGGAGAGGCTATCAGCGAATATGGAAGGTCGAATAACAACTAAGAAGCCCTGGAAAATTGATAAAGTAGATACAGATATTTATCGGAAAATGCAAAAATATATTGTCCCTATAGCCATGCGGGTCGAAGAGATCCAAGGGACATGGAAGCTTTCACAGAATAAATCTTTTGAAGCTCGTGAAGGTGCGATGCGTGGGGTCATCGAGGCGAAAATAGGTGCAGAGACCGATGGCATCGCCAAGTGGATGAATCTTACGCAAGATGAGTAAATATCCACCAGCAAAGCCGGGAGTATAAGAAGCATAAACACCGTATTCCCCAAAATACAAGAAGTATCAGCCAACCCAAAAGCCTCGTAATTTCCCTCGGAAACATCCACATTCCCGCTTATTCTTCTCGCCTCTACCAGAAATTCATCAGACTCTCACCGATCTGATCATTCCTTGAACAAATTTTTGTTCTGCTGTTTATTGTTATTGTTGTACTTGACCCCTGTGATTTAAATAACGCCTGTTCTTAATCTCTCCAATTCGGCAGTACGAGGCAAAATACCTATTCAAGTATTTCAACTGAACAACGGACCTCTTCTGACGCTGTATATAAAACAAGGCGATATAAAACCTGGATTACTCATATGTCACAGCATTCCGGCCTGTACAATAAATTCTACGATATCTGATAACCCTTGTCGTTTCTTAAGGTTGGTAAATACATAGGGTTTACCTGACCGCATGCGCTGGGTATCACTTTCCATTACTTCCAGTGATGCACCCACATGGGGTGCCAGATCAATCTTGTTGATAATCAGTAAATCTGAACGTGTAATGCCGGGGCCGCCCTTGCGAGGAATCTTCTCACCTTCAGCTACATCAATCACATAAATAGTCAGATCAGCTAATTCCGGACTGAAGGTTGCAGCTAGATTATCCCCCCCACTTTCGATAAATATTATGTCAAGGTCATTAAATTTTATTTGCAAATCTTCGATCGCTGTGAGGTTCATTGAGGCATCTTCGCGGATTGCTGTATGTGGGCATCCACCTGTTTCCACGCCGATAATTCGGTTTTCGTCCAAGGCGTTACTGCGCATTAAAAACTCGGCATCTTCCCGGGTGTAGATATCGTTGGTTACTACTGCAAGTTGATATTTGTCACGCATTTTTTTACACAATGCGTCGAGCAAGGCCGTTTTCCCTGACCCAACAGGGCCGCCAACACCGATACGTAATGGATTTTTATTCATTCTGATTTCCTTTGATTTCAGGATCTGTACAGCCTTGTATATTGAAACTGATGTTGACTGCTGATGATCGATAATGCAGGGTTAGAGCTGCCAATTTCATCATCGTTAATGTTTTTTGCTTTTTCAGTTATTTCAGGGATGTGTACTGCTAAGTCATAGAGTATTTTTTGCCCATCTGATTGGCCGAGAGGAATAATTTTAACACCCGCTAAAACAAGATTTTCCAGCCAGCTCCAGACAAAACCATGCAACATATTTATTTTTGGTATTAACCATTGGTTTGCAGCATAAGCAAAGCCTGCTGATTGACAACCGCTAAGAATTTTGCCTAAATTGTCATCGTTAATCAGCTCAAGGGTTTTTAACAAAGTGACCAGTGCGCGGCCACGATTGATCTCCTCCTGGCGAAGCTCACTGGTTTCACGGCAAGCGAGCAGGTAATCGGACCAATATTGCAGTGCGTCCAGATCGCACTTCTGAGATGCGTCGTAGAGGCGAATCAGAATGGGTAGATCCACTCTGGTTACTGTCGATTTTAGCAACTCTTTTAGCCATTGTTTTAAGCCAACTATGTCCTTGATCCATTCAGCATCTACAGCGCTTTCCAGCCCCTGCGAGTAAGTGAAACTACCAATAGGCAGGGACGGACTGATCAACTGCATCAATCGCAGCTGAGCGAGTGAAGCCTGTACTGTTGAGGCGGAGTATTCAGTGTTTGTGTTCATGGCTTTGATTGGTATGTTCATGATGGTGTGAGTGGGCATGGCCGCCGCCATAGGCGCCTGATTCGGGTTCAAAGGGTTCGCTAAGCAGGATTACCGTTAAACCTAGTCCTCTTAATAAATCATCAAGCACATGATCGTGATGGTAGCTTAATCTGCTTTTACCAATTTGCAGTGGCACGTGGCGGTTACCAAGATGGTAACAGGCACGAGCCAACAGGTAAGGGTCTTCACAGTCTACTGTAGAGACGCTTTCATTGGCGGCGATAACACGCATCAACTCCCCTGACTCGGCTTGCAGCATTTGCCCGTCTTTGAGTGTTTCGCCACGTGCAAGCAGAATGCCGGCATCACGGCCATCATCCAATGTGATCCGTACGCGGCTTTTTTGACGTTGATCAAATGTGAGTGTCAGGGTAGTTGAGACGACCTCAGTCGTTTCGATTTTTTTTGTCAACCGTAACATATCAAAATAGAAAATATCGTTGGGCCATGGGTAATTCCTCGGCCGGTTCACAAACAAGTAACTCGCCATCGGCACGTACTTCATAGGTTTGAGAGTCCACATCGATTTGTGGCAGATAATCGTTAAGCAGCATGTCCGTTTTTTTAACCTGGCGACAATTCTTAACCTCACCAATGAGTGATTTCAAACCCAATTGTTCAGGAATACCCGCCTGCAGTGCTGCTTTTGACATAAACGTCATCCGCGTGGCCAGACGTGCACCACCGAATGCGCCAAACATTTTACGATAGTGTACGGGTTGCGGTGTAGGGATAGAGGCGTTTGGGTCACCCATGGCTGCAGCTACAATCATCCCGCCCTTAATGATCAGACTGGGTTTTGTAGCAAAAAAAGCAGGCTTCCAAAGTACCAGATCGGCGAGCTTTCCGACTTCGACAGAGCCTACTTCATGGGCAATGCCATGCGAGATAGCCGGGTTAATGGTATATTTTGCAATATACCGGCGGGCGCGGAAATTGTCAGCAGCGCTGTCACCACCCGGGTCTTCCAGTCGTCCGCGTTGAAGTTTCATTTTGTGCGCAGTCTGCCAAGTGCGTATCACGACCTCACCGACCCGGCCCATGGCCTGAGAATCAGAAGCGATCATGGAAAATGCACCTAAATCGTGCAGAATATCTTCAGCAGCGATGGTTTCTCTGCGTATACGAGATTCTGCGAAAGCAACATCTTCGGCGATATTGGGGTCAAGGTGGTGACAGACCATTAGCATATCGAGATGTTCGTCCACCGTATTGATGGTATAAGGGCGGGTAGGATTGGTAGAAGAGGGTAGCACATTGATCTCACCGGCCGCCTTGATGATATCGGGCGCATGACCGCCACCTGCCCCTTCCGTATGATAGGTGTGAATCGTGCGACCTTTAAAGGCTGCAAGGGTGTCCTCAACAAAACCGGATTCATTCAATGTATCGGTATGGATTGCCACCTGTACATCATGGTCTTCGGCTACACTCAGACAATTGTCAATCGCAGCTGGTGTGGTGCCCCAGTCTTCGTGCAGTTTTAAACCGATGGCACCAGCGCTGACTTGTTCTTCAAGTGCTTGCGGTAGACTTGCATTACCTTTGCCAAGAAATCCAAGATTCATCGGTAGTTCTTCAGAGGCTTGCAACATTCGGTGAATATTCCAGGGGCCGGGTGTGCAGGTGGTGGCGTTGGTGCCCGTAGCCGGGCCTGTGCCGCCACCGAGCAGGGTGGTTATACCTGACATCAATGCTTCTTCGACTTGCTGTGGGCAGATAAAATGAATATGCGCATCGATTCCACCCGCAGTCAGAATCTGACCTTCTCCTGCAATAGCTTCTGTGCCGGGACCGATAATAATATCAACATTGGGTTGTATATCTGGATTTCCAGCTTTGCCTATGCCGCTAATACGTCCGTTCTTAATACCAATATCTGCTTTAACAATACCCCAGTGATCAAGGATTAACGCGTTGGTGATAACAACATCAACGGCGTCTGCAGCGCTAAATTGCCCCTGTCCCATGCCATCTCGAATAACCTTGCCACCACCAAATTTAACTTCGTCACCGTAGGTTGTGAAGTCTTTTTCTACTTCGATAAAAAGTGCGGTATCAGCGAGTCGTACCTTATCACCAACCGTTGGGCCGAACATCTCTGCATAAGCTTGTCGTGATATCCTGGCCATATCTACTCCTCAAGTACACCCATTATTTTTGCGTTAAAACCGTAGACTTTTCGGTCCCCGGCGTAGGCAACCAACTCCACTTCGCGGGTTTGACCCGGTTCAAAACGAACTGCAGTTCCCGCCGGAATATTCAAACGAAAGCCTCTGCTGGACGCTCTGGCAAAATCAAGTGCCGGATTGGTTTCAAAAAAGTGATAGTGTGAACCCACTTGAATGGGCCTGTCGCCTTTGTTTGCAACATTTATCTTTATTGTGTCTCGCCCTGCATTAATCTCCATATCACCTTCAGCGGTTATAAGTTCTCCAGGAATCATTTTTTTCTCCTCAGATAATAGGGTTGTGTACGGTCACGAGTTTTGTTCCATCAGGGAAGGTGGCCTCTACCTGTACATCATGAATCATACTGGCGATGCCTTCCATGACATCACTTTCAGATAGTAATGTGCGGCCATAGTCCATTAATTCAGCGACGGTTTTACCATCGCGGGCACCTTCCATAATAGCGGCGCTAATATAGGCAATCGCTTCCGGGTAGTTAAGTTTCAGACCACGATCTTTGCGCCGTTCAGCCAGTAACGCGGCGGTAAACAAAAGTAGTTTGTCTTTTTCTCTGGGGGTCAGCTGCAAGGTGTATTTCTCCGGTTGTTCGTGGACTGGCGTGTAAAATTCGCTTAATTATACACGATACACGCTGTTGATTATCACTTGTCAAGTTGACCATATTCGTGGAGGACAGGCTTTACGCTGTAAAATTCTCGGCCGAATAATTTCCCAGATTGCGATAAATATCTTCTGCACTTGTTCAGTACTATGGCCAAGATAGCGACATACCAAAAGGTCGTCTAATAGCGTGTAACCAAGACTTGCATTGTTAGCATCAGCAAACTGCTGTTGTATCAACCTTAGCGTAGTGTTGCATAAATCCGTTGCGATCAAAATTGCGCTGACCGGATAGCCTTGCATGCCCGTAATATTTTTACCATGTTGTTCCCCTGAAATCAGTAATGTTTCAAGCAATAAGGGTTTTGTATCACGAAAAATGGCGAGTTCTTGTCGAACTTGTCCTGCAAAAAATTGCTCATTGTTCGCCGGTCTACCCAGACAATGGATTTCCCAGCCGATAAAAGATGAGTTCTTATGCAATTGAATCTCAGTTTTTGTATGGCAGTGGGCGCCAGGGAAAAAAATATTCTCCTGTGGCAGCCATTCCAGTGAAGAATCAGGCTTCACATAAAATCGTTGAATCTGTGAGGCTTCTGCACCATTGGATCGGTAAAATTTACTCGCGCCTGGTGTAGTAAGCAGCGCTGCACCCGATTCTACAGAAGCCTTGATCAGTAAAGAATCACCGCCGACCACTCCGCCGGGTGGATGTAAAAGGTAGAGATGGCAGAGATCTGACTCAGGATAGAATGGTCGTTGTACGGTTAAAGGTCCATACTGTTTTTTGCTGATGAGCAGGGTTTTCCCTGCTGTCTGTTTGTTTGAGGATAGCGCGAAGCGCAGCATCAGTTCGGCTTTCCAACCCTTGTTATCTTTTACCGCCGACACTGACTGGCTCCATTGAAGCGCTAAATGCGTTTGTAATAATTAAATATCGATGCACGATTTTATTTTAGTGGCGTCACTATGCCCAAACCTGTAGCGCTACCCGTTGAAAGTTTTCTCCCAGAATACCTTTGATTTCGCTTTCATTGAAACCAACATCAAGTAGTCTATCAACCAGTTCCGGCAGCTGTGCCGGGCTGGCATGTTTGATGTTTGGTGTATCGTAGAGCTGATCTGGCGGCCAGTAATCGGGCCTGCTGCTTAGTATTGTACCAATATCGACCTCAACGGGTGGGGAATAATCGAAACCCAGGCCGACATGCTGAGCGCCGACTAATTCTGCAATATAACAAATGTGTTGCAGCAATGTTTTATTGCTGACGTCGTTATCGCCCAGAAAAATTCCCATACCGTTTATGCCGACAACTCCCCCTGTTTTTGCGCAAGTTTTAATCTGCTCATCACGGATGTTACGTTGATGATTGCACAGGGTGATTGGATTTGAGTGTGAGAATACGACAGGTCTGGTTGATTGTACCATGATATCCATAGTGGTTTTATAGGCCGCATGTGAGCAATCGATTATAATGCCGATCTGGTTCATTTCATGAACTATTTTCCGACCAAATTGGGTTAATCCCATATCGATATCGTGACAGCCCCCAGCAGCTGCATTATTAAGGTTATAGGCAAATAACATTTGCCGTACCCCGAGTGCATGATACAGTGCAACCATGTTGAGGTCATTGTTCAGCGCGTTCATGCCTTCGATGTCGAAGGTTACTGCCAGCAGCCCATCTTGTTTTGCGCTAATAATGTCTGTCACTGATTCTGCCAATTTAAAGTGCTTATTATTAGTCAACACCCAGCGTCGATAAGACGCCAGTGTTGCTAGTGTTTGTTGCCAATCCATAACATCAAACCCAACATTAATACTCAAATAATTGACACCGCTATCCCGCCAATCATTAAGCAGCACTAAATCGACTTTCGGATCGGGGAAAACACCGGCATGCGCATCCCATACGAGTGCATTGGTATATAATTCAAGGGCCGGTTTTGACGTGAAGGTATTGGGCATGTAATTAACGCCTGTGCTGATGTTTAATTGGGCAAATGCAATTGACCATCGCTGACTTTGGTTGCAACACCGCCAATTTGCAAGCGACTAATATGCCCATCGCTCATGGATACAATAGAGCGAATGCAACTTGGTCGATTTATTTCCATGCCCTGTTCGGCTTGAATATGGATTTGTTCTTCGCCGATTTGTTGCACGATTTTATGACGGATCATATAACTGGTTAGGGCTGCGTTGGTTGTACCGGCGGCTGCGGATTCTGCGACACCTACAGCCGGACAGAAGTCACGGACGTGCAACTGATAGTCTGCTTGCTCAACTTCTGTACAGAAAAGGGCGATTGTCTGCAGTTTGTTTGTATTGCAAAATTGAGTCAAGCCCTCAAAATCCGGTTTGAGTTTGCGCATAGCGAGTAAATTTCTTACCGGGACCACAAGATGCGTAAAATCACCTGAGGCTGTTTCGATGGGCCACTCGGGACAAAAATCATATCGGTTTAGATTGAGCAATAACGATAGTTCTTCATAATCCAACGAATCAAACCGAAAATCGGGTGTTTGTATGTCGAGTAAAACCAAGGGTCGGTTGTCCTCCTGTCGATAGATCTCAACTGTCGCTGTGGCTGAAGGTAGACAAAGACTAACCGTGATTCGGCTGTCGCCATGCCATTGCAAAACACCCTGTTCGACCATTCTTGTCATCAGACAGATAGTGCCGTGACCACACATGGGGTATTCCGCAAGCGGTGATTGGAACCGCGCGCTGACTGAGCGATTGTTGCAGCTGCTTACAAAGCAGGTTGCGGGCGCACCGATTTCTTTTGCGATGCGCAGTCGCGTGTCAGCATCAAGCCAGTGAGCATCAGAAATTACTGCGCCCTGGCTGCCGCCGAAGATGCTGTCAGAAAAAGCGCCATAGAGTGCAAAAGGCAGGGCTATCATCAGGCGAATCGCTTAACAGGTTTAGATGACTGGAAATATAGCCTAGTGTAGTGATTCATTCAATGGCTGACAAGATACCCTGAATGCCGCTGTAATTTCTGTAAATAGGTCAGATCCATGGAGTATCAGATTTCTTTTTAGAGCGTATTCACTCTCATCGTTATATACTCAAGGACAAGCTTCAAACCTCAAGAACAATACAACTGTCTTGGCAATTTTGGCGTATTCATCAGGACCCGTTATGAACAATAAATACGATGTCATCATTATCGGCGCAGGCATCATAGGCGCATCCATATCACTCGGACTTTCCCGTAAGGGCCTTCGTGTTGTTAATATTGATCAACTCCCGGCTGCAGGATATGGTTCAACCTCTGGTTCCTGTGCCATTATCAGGCCCTATTATTCTACAGTCGATGGCTCAGCCATGGCTTATGAGAGTCACTTTTATTGGTCCGACTGGGCTGCGTTTATTGGGGTTGACGATGAGCGTGGCCTTGCCAAATACATAAACTGTGGCTGTATGGTGATGAAAACAGCAGAAAATAATTTCCTGACACCAGCGATGCAGATCATGGATGAAATCGGTGCACCTTATAGCGAGCTGTCGGCAGATGATGTGCAGGACAAATTTCCTGTGACCCTGGCTTCATTCGCGCCTGCAAAACGTATCGAGGATGAAAATTTTGGACAGGACAATGGTGGAGAACTCACGGGTGCAGTATTGTTTCACAGCGGCGGTTATGTGAATGATCCACAATTGGCAACACACAATATTCAACGTGCAGCTGAGGCGGCAGGTGGAAGGTTTATTTTCAATGCTGGTGTAAGCGAGATTTTGCAATCGGCTGGCAGGGTGACAGGCGTTGTTACCAATAAGGGTGAAGGCTATTCTGCGCCTGTGGTGGTCAATGCAGCCGGACCGCATTCCAGCAAAATCAATAAGCTGGCAAATGTTGAAGAAAAAATGAATATTAAGACACGCGCATTACGCCACGAGGTTGCTCATGTGCCGTCACCCGCTGGATTTGATTTTGAGCATAAGGGTTGTGTGGTATCGGACAATGATATTGCTGCCTATATACGTCCTGAGATCGGTAACTATATTTTGTTAGGTAGTGAAGATCCGCCTTGTGACGAATCTATATGGGTGGATCCAGATGATTTTGATCGCCGTTTTTCAGAACAATGGAAAACAATGGTGATGCGCGTCGCTCAGCGCTGGCCCGAGTTGGGTATTCCAAATGAAACCCGTGGTGTCGTTGAACTATATGATGTCACCGATGATTGGATTCCGATTTATGATCGATCTGACCTCGCCGGTTTCTATCTGGCTATAGGCACCAGCGGTAATCAATTTAAAAATGCGCCCATTGTCGGTGAATTGATGGCGGATATGATCGAGGCGGGTGAGGCGGGTCGGAATCTGGATGCAAATCCGCTGGATTTTCATCTTCGTCACACTGATCGAATCATAAGCAGCGGGTTTTATTCCCGCCGGCGGGAAATTAATAAAAACAGTAGTTTTTCAGTATTAGGGTAAAGATCCAGGTGACTTTTAGTCGTTATGCATTGATGGTTTGACGTTTGGAGAGGATTGATGTTTCGAGCATTAATCAGTATGTGGGTGCTCTTTGTTGGCTTGGCTTTGTTGTGGTTCGGTAGTGGAATGAGCTATGCACTACTGGTATTACGGGCTGATGTCGAGGGATTTTCAACTTTTGAGATAGGCATCATGCAGACCGCCTATCAGATTGGGTGGGTGGTGGCGGCGTTGATTGCTGCGCACTTGATTCGTCGGGTTGGTCATATTCGTGTCTTTGGCGCGATGGCAGCAGGTAGTTCGGCCATTATTATCCTTTTCCTTCTTTACATTAATCCCTGGTTATGGGCATTTGAACGGTTCGTGATGGGCATATGTACGGCTATCCTGATGGTCGTATGCGAGAGTTGGCTTAATGATATGGCCGAAAATAAAATTCGCGGCAAAGTGTTTGCAATGTATACCATCCTCGCCTGGGGTACACCTGCAATGGGCATATGGTCATTGCGCTATCAAAGCATCGATTCAGCTTTTTTCTTTATTCTTGCCTCGGTCTGTATTTCAATTGCCGTCATACCGATGCTTCTATCCGTTTCACATTCCCCCGGCTTTATCGATTCAGATCGAATCGGTTTAAAAAAAATGCTGGCTATCAGTCCGCTTGGAGTAATTGGTGCCTTACTTTCAGGTGCCTGTCATGGTGCTTTTTTTGCGATGGTGGTGATTTTCGGCACAGTATCAGATCTTAGTGTAAAGGAGATTTCCACACTGACAACGATTGGACTGTTAAGTGGAATCCTTACTCAGTGGCCGATTTCTGTTATTTCTGATCGCGTTGATCGGCGCATCGTTTTAGCGTCCATTGCCATAGCGGGAGGGATGGTCGGTATTTATTTTGCGTTGCAAACGGCGAATGATATTAATGACTTGTATATAGCAGTAGGCTGCCTGGGCGCATTGGTGCTCAGCCTGTATAGTTTGTGTGTTTCACATGCCAATGATTATCTCACCCCACAGCAAATTGTACCGGCCAGCAGCACGCTGATTCTAGTTTACGGAACAGGCTATGCGTTTGCACCTGTCATTGTCTCGCCATTGCTTTCTGTCTCGCCGAATTTCTTTTTTCTATGCACAGGTGTATTGATGCTGACCATGGGTTTCTATGTCATATACAGAATGATGCGACGTGAAGCGGTTGAAGTGCAGGGCGATACGTTATCGATATCAACTGCATCACCTTACACTTCAGTCGTTACAGCCGCTGAACAGTGGGGTGAAGATGTAGAAACCGTTCAAGGCCAGTATGATCAGGCAAGCAGTACTCACGCTGAAAAATAAGCGCCGTCCCTTTGGGTTGTTGTGTCTGAAAAAACGCCTTACTATGTTTTTCGTCGCCCATTTGGAGGGACCAATTACCCCTCACGCTTTATCTGGCGCAACAGGGCGGTTAAGTTAATTGAAAATGGCCCCTAATGTCTTTGCATTTTAATCTAACAAAAGCACTTTTCCTGGTGCTATTCATGTGTGCAATATTATATGGTTCCTTGTTGTTACTACTTGATGATCCGGAAAAAACACCTTATCTGCAGATCGTTGGTGGGAGCTTTATATTTAACTATCGCGTAGCGGATAACTACATGGGCTTTTCGGCTATACCTAAAAAACCTATACCTCTCGGTAGTGTGCTCGAAGTTACATTTGAAAATACAGCGGGGAGTGAAGCATTTGTTGTTGAAAAAGTAATCGGATTACCTGACCGGCGTATTTCAATGCGCAGTCCGTCATTGCAGGGCGTGCAGGCACATGTCCCTTATACTATCTCTTTACGCCTACTCAATAGAGTAACACGGGCGCCTTTCTGGCAACATGAATTTACCTTGTCGTCGAATATCAGTGATGATGTGACTCCCAATAAACCATTGACAGTAGGACCGGGTTATCACAGAGCAGCGCAGTAGTTATATTATTTTCCAACCGCTTGGCTGATACATAAATCATAGTTTCAATCGAATTGGGCAAGGCGTTTTCGATAGCTAATTTAATGCACCCGATTGCTTCAGATGTCGAGCCATACCTGTGATATTTAAGCCACGCCATTGCTCGTAGGCGGCCCAATCTTTGTATTTTTCCATCATTATGCTGGATGTTAGCGCTTCAACCGATTTCCCGGCTTTTAACCCCTTGAGCACCGCAGCCCGCATTTCTTCAAGATAGGCTAAGGCATCATCAACATCACTTTTGACACCTACCGGGCCATGACCGCCTACCAGGATATCAAAATCCAGTGCTTGCACCTTGCGAACCTGATTGATCCAATCATCGACATTGGCACGAGGGAAATCACGGTAAAATAAGCGTTTTGATGAAACGGCATCAACGATAAAGCCCACATTTTCAGGTCGAATTACCATGGCAATCAAATCGTTACCATGACCTGGGCCAAGATAGGTCAATTCAAAGGTTTTTTTGCCCTGGGTGAATTGCATTTGCTCGTTGAATCGTTTTGTCGGTTCAATGCCATCGATCTGCTCGGGTGCATTTGCATGTGCAATCACCGTAGGGATTTCGTCAATGATCAGACCACCCGAAGCATGGTCGGTGTGACTGTGGCTGTAAATCAGGTGAGTGATTGGTTGTTTAGTCATTTTAGTGATTTCGCTCACTAGCCATGATAACGCATCGGCATCAATCGGATCACTGATTACCACTCCGTCTCCCGTTATGGTAAACACGTTAACATGAAAATTATTCTGGAATCGATAGACATCACCTGTAACTCTCGTAATACTGCGTTTAACCTCCTGGGCGTGAGTCAGGTTGAATACCGAACACAATACAAATAAAATCGTAATATGTATTTTCATCCTCTTTCTCCTCATTAGTTAAAAAAACTCCACACATGCATGGTTATGAAACTTGTTTCTAAGAGGCCCATTGCTTGAGTCACAGACAGCCGGGCAATTTCTCAATGTGCTCTGAAAAGTACAGTATAGACCTTAACCAGAGGTTACAGTTCCCGGTTTGTGTGGAAGGTAATCAGGTTGCGAATTCTACTCCTGCGGCAAATAAATATGCTTAAAAAGATATTTATGCCAACTATGTTACTGGTTGTTGCCTATGGATTTTGGATAAGTCCGGATTTTAAGGAAATCTCGGCGGGTGTTGCGATTTTCCTCTTCGGTATGTTATCACTGGAAGCGGGATTTAAAGCATTCACCGGCGGCTTGCTGGAGCGGCTTTTGAGAAAGACGACCAATAATCTTTGGAAGAGTCTGAGCTTTGGTATCGTTAGTACCACGGTAATGCAGTCCAGTTCGTTGGTATCGGTTATTACTATCTCGTTCCTCAGTGCCGGGTTGATCAGCCTTGCTGCAGGTATAGGCATTATCTTTGGGGCAAATCTGGGTACGACCACAGGGGCGTGGTTAATCGCGGGTTTGGGCATGAAAGTCAAAATTTCAGCTTACGCCATGCCTATGTTGGTGTTTGGTATCGTTCTGGTGTTTCAAAAATCTAAAAACCTTAACGGATTAGGTTATATATTGGCCGGACTCGGATTTTTGTTTCTGGGCATCCATCACATGAAGGAAGGCTTTGAGGCATTCAGGGAAACCATCGATCTCACCACTTTTGCGGTAGCGGGCTATCCCGGAATTCTCTTATTTACATTGCTGGGAGTGGCGGCGACCGTAATCATGCAGTCCAGCCACGCAACCTTGGTTATCATCATTACAGCTTTAGCTACGCAACAGATTACCTACGAAAATGGTCTGGCACTTGCCATTGGTGCCAATATCGGCACGACGGTTACGGCTATCCTCGGCTCGATCAGTGCCAATGTACAAGGAAAAAGGCTGGCTGGTGCGCATTTGATTTTTAATTTGGCTACTGCACTTATCGCCGTCATCTTTATCCATCAGATTAAAGATTTGGTGAACTTACTCGCTGAATTTGTCGGCATTGCGGCGGATGATTGGACCTTGAAACTGGCGGTGTTTCATACCCTGTTCAATTCCATTGGAATTTTAGTGATGATGCCGTTGATACAACCGCTGGTGCGTTTCCTGGAGCGGGTTATGCCGCAACAGGAAGTCGTCTCCATGGCGCAACCTAAATTTTTGAATGAATCGGCCAGTGAATTGCCAGATACCGCGATTGAAGCGGTACGCAAAGAGACATTACATCTTTACGACAATGCATTTGAGATTATTGTTCATGGTTTGAATCTGCACAGCCACGATATTCTGTCAGAGCGGGATCTAAATAAAGTTATTGCAGAGCGTCAAAAGGTAATACCGATTGATATAGATGCCGAGTATGGTAATAACGTAAAAAGCCTATATAGCGAGATCGTTGGTTTTATCAGCCGTGCTCAGCCAAAAATGCTTGCTGAACAGTCTGAAGAGTTGTTTCTTTTGCGATCCGCGGGTAGGGATATAGTGCAAGTTATCAAGGACATAGAGCATATGCACAAGAACCTTGTACTATATAGTGTCTCAGACAACCAGAACATTAGTAAGCAATATAATCAGATTCGTATGCAGCTGGGTTCTCTTTTGCGTAGTCTGAATGAGGCGAAAATGGAACGGGATGACCCAACATCCATACTCTCTCTGGATGCTATCAAGCTGGAGATGCAAGAGAGTGACAGTACTAAAAATGGTATTCTGGAAGTCTTGATAAGAGACGGCGGAATTACTGCCCGCATGGCGACCTCTCTGATGAATGATTCGGCTTTTGCTAATAATGTGGCAAAAAAATTAATACGAATAGGTGGTGTTTTGTTTACTGGTGGTGATTTAGCGCTTAACAAAGCAGGGCGCAGCATTCGACTGGAAACAGATGAGATTGATGAAGTCATGGAGCTGGATGAAGATGAAATCACGAAATAGTGCTTAATAATTGAACATAATTGTTAAGGTGAGGGAGTTAATATACAGGCAACAATCGTTTAATATTTTGCCGGTTTTGAATTAGCCAGGGATGTGAAATCAGAGTGATTTGGTATGGTTGGTGCGATACCACGATAATAGTGAATCAGTTTATATAGCAATGCAGTAGTGCTGTGAATTTGGGACTGCTCGTCGCTTGAATTAATTCATCAACCCTGTAAAGGAATATCAGATTACTGATATAGATCAAACGACTTTCAGCTGTGCGTATTATAAACTACGTGTGAAGTCCAAAACGGTTGAAATAAATTGAAGTTTCTGCCCCTGAAACATTAGATGTGTTCGCAATTGAAATTCAAGGCAATGCTAAACAGGATGATCCAGGCCAGGGATTAGGAGAGTCTCTTATACCTAACGGGAGTGATTTGACATGGGATTAAAGAAAATACTGAAAAATCTGAAAAATTATTTGAAGCAGGATATTGCCGAAAATATTGCTCAACGTGAGAACATAGAGCTTTTGTTGGGAAAGTTGAAAAACAAGCAAAAAAAACTAAAGAATAACCTGGGTAACGAAAAGAATACAGATAAGACAAAAAAAACAAAAACCGAGTTGAAGGTTATCGCATTGCAGTTAGAGAAAGGTCGTAAACTGCTTGAAGAGTTGGAGAAAAAAGTAGAGTGATGATGCCGGTAATTTGGCAGTTTCTCGGCTTGGTTGTAATTAAATAGGGTAAATCCTCAGCTGCACTGGGGTGACTCGCATAGGTTTTACCGAGACTACGGTAGAGCGTACTTTCAATCCTCGACGAAAAGAAAAGGAAAATACCCTATGCGAGACTATAAGGATTTGTCCCATATACGCTGGGATTGTAAATATCATATTGAACAAATGATACCAATGATACCAGGACAGGCACTTCATAATGCTTAATAAATTATTTAAAAAAGCATTCTATTAATTTGATTATATGATGTTTTTTTATAAACTCTAATCGAATAATTGAGTGCCTGTCCTAGATACGAGATATGTCCTAGATACGGCAGTGCCTGTCCCAGGTACGCTCTACAGGATAAAAGATAGAATATTTGTAACAAAACCCCGAAATTAATGGGGTGTCCATATATGTCCCAGATACAAAATGATTAAGTGCCTGTCCCAGATAGGCTGATTCAAATCAATGTGTATTCCCGGGCCAGTGTCATTAGCAAATTAAACTTGAAAGACGGGTGTGATTACAGGCACAATATCGCGCTTATCAATGGTGTCCTGTGTTGGTTCTCTCGCATCGATAAACTGTGAATCCCGTCAGACCCGGAAGGGAGCAGCGGCAGCAGCGGATTCGGGTGCCGGGATGTGGCTTGCGCAGGGCGCCACCCTATATTCCACTTCATTGCCATCTCTTACCTGAATCCGTAATCTAGCAGCCTGGTGAAAAGATCTCTGATAAGTGCCAAGCAAGGTAAAATCAGGTGCAAAGCACAGCTTACGCGTAGTAAGTGAGTATTTTGAATCTGATTTTAACGCCGCAGAGTGTAGTCAGAGGTTTTTTCAACAGGCTGCTAGTCAGGGAATCGGGTATAATCCAAAGTCCACACGATTATTGAATTAAGCTATGAACTATCAGGTTTTGGCGCGCAAATGGCGCCCTCATAAATTTGAAGATATGGTTGGGCAGGAACATGTACTGCGTGCACTGACCAATGCACTTGATAATAATCGCTTGCATCACGCTTATTTGTTTACTGGAACAAGAGGCGTAGGCAAAACGACAGTTGCAAGGATATTTGCAAAAAGTTTAAATTGTGAATCGGGTGTGAGCTCAACTCCTTGTGGAGAGTGCTCCACTTGTCTGGATATAGATGCAGGTCGTTTTTTTGATCTTATCGAGGTAGACGCGGCATCAAGAACCAAAGTCGAACAAACCCGTGAATTACTGGAAAATGTACCTTATGCACCCAGCAGTGGGCGCTACAAGGTTTACCTTATTGATGAGGTCCACATGTTTTCAGATCATAGCTTCAATGCGTTGTTGAAAACGCTGGAAGAACCCCCCGAACATGTGAAGTTTTTGTTGGCAACCACTGAGCCAAAGAAAGTACCCGTAACCGTTTTATCCCGTTGTTTGCAGTTTAGTTTAAAACGATTGCCTGAGCGCCAGATTAGTAATTATTTAAAAGATATCATGAGTCGTGAAGCCTGTAGCGCAGAAGAATCTGCACTGGCGCATATTTCCCGGGCGGCCGATGGCAGTATGCGAGATGCGCTGAGCCTGATGGATCAGGCAATTGCTTACGGTCAAGGGAAGGTATTGGCGAATGAGGTTGAGCGCATGTTGGGCCGACCATCGCCTGATCGTGTGCTCGAACTGGTTTTCGCTTTGGCTGACGGCAATGCACAAAAAGTTATGAATCTGGTGGCGGAGTTGGCTGAATATTCACCTGATTTTTCCGGTTTGCTTGCTGATATTCTTTCTGTATTGCACCAGATTGCATTGCTTCAAGGTGTGCCGAATGTGCAAAATACGAGTAATTTGAATCCACAAAGACTTCGCGAGCTGGCAGATATTATTTCAGCCGAAGATGTTCAATTGTTTTATCAGATCGGGCTGATTGGCAGACGGGACATAGCCTTGACGTCAGATATGCGTGAAGGTTTTGAAATGATGTTGCTGCGTATGCTTGCATTTCGACCTCATAATGAACACTCTGAACAAACGATTGAATCTGCCTCACAAGCTGTGAAAACAACGCAAAACAACGCAAAAAATACAACTGATGTTAGCAATGAATTGCAAGTATCAACCGATACGGGAACTGTCAATCAAGATATAAGTTCATCTATTGGTAATGTTGCCGTGTCGCCAGTAGAACCCACACAGTTTAGCAGGCATGAACAGGTAGCGGCAATTAAGGCGAAATTATCAGGGGAAAGTCGCAAACAAAAATCAGAAAAAAAAACAAATCAAAGAACCGAATTAATCGTTCAAAGTAATCAATACAAGTCTGATAAAACCACGCAAGTGGTTAGCCCACACAACCTGAAAAGCCAGGGTTGGAATCAGTTTGTAGCTACGTTGGCAGTTACTGGTCTTACTGAACAATTACTCAATCACTGTATAGTCAAATCTACAAAAGACAAATCAATAACCGTTGTTTTGGAAAAACGCTATGAAAGCTTGTTGCAACCAAGCTCGGTGCGACAGGTTGAAAGCGCACTGCTGGCGTATTATGGCCACGCAGTGGCACTTGATATCAGCATTGAAGAAGGCGATCTTGATACCCCTGCGAGACAAAAACAACAGACTGAGCAGGCTCGGTTGCAGTCTGCACGTGATTCCATCGCTGCGGACCCTATTGTGCAAAAACTCTGCCGCAGCCTTGATGCATCGGTACAGGAAGACAGCATTAAACCTATAAAGCCGCTTTCAGAAGACCAGCCTGCCTAGCCTGGGAAATGTACGCGTCTATTTTAAGAATGAAAAAATAGAGCCTGGATGATAGTGATAATTTACGGTATTAACATAATTAGGAGTTACTCATGAAAGGTGGTATTGGAAACATGATGAAACAAGCGCAGAAAATGCAGGAAGATATGCAGAAAGCGCAAGAAGAAATTATGCGTATGGAGGTTGAAGGTCAATCAGGAGGTGGTTTGGTCAAGGTAATTATGACCGGGCAGCATGAATTACGACGGGTTAAAATCGATAACAGTTTGATGGCAGATGATAAGGAGATGCTTGAGGATTTGGTCGCCGCCGCCGTTAACGATGCCGCACAGCGAGTCGATGCAGCTAGCAAAGAAAAAATGTCGGGTTTAACGGCCGGTCTGAATCTTCCCGGCGGTATGAAGCTACCGTTCTAAGCCAAAGGGTAATCTGACTGTGACGGCCTCCGATTCAACACCTGATTTACTCGCACAGCTGATCGACGCATTACGCTGTTTGCCGGGAGTTGGGCCAAAGTCTGCCCAGAGAATGGCGTTTCATTTATTGGAGAGGAATCGATTAGGCGCCTCAGTGTTATCTGATACCCTAAAAAGTGCCATTGAAAATATCGGTCACTGCAAACAGTGTCGTACTTTATGTGAAAGTGAATTATGTGGTATTTGTGCCGATGAATGTCGTAAGTCGCAGCTATTGTGCATTGTCGAATCACCATCCGATGTGCTGGCGATTGAAAAATCCACCGATTTTAACGGGCGTTACTTTGTGTTGATGGGGCATTTATCGCCGCTTGATGGCATAGGGCCAAAAGACATCGGTCTGGACATTCTTGAAAAGCGGTTTCTCAGTGGCGATATCGATGAGTTGATTCTGGCAACCAACCCTACCGTGGAAGGTGGCGCCACCGCTAATTATATTTCAGAAATGGCGAAAGTTGCTCAGATTAAGGTGATGCGTCTTGCCCAGGGTATTCCACTGGGTGGTGAGCTGGAATATGTAGATGGCGGCACTTTATCCCATGCTTTTTCCGGCAGGGTTGAGATTTAGAAATACTGTTAAATTAAATTGCTCAGGGAAGGGCTGGTGATTTGCAGAATAAAAAAATTGTGGCAAAGTGAAGATAATATCGGTTTTAGCCTCGTAGATTTATTAGCCATCCGCAATTCTTGCACAATTGATCGATAAGCTAATGATACTTTTGAGTATTTTGTATGAAACATTAGGTAGGATTATGAAAATATTCATCATCATAAATTTATTAGCAGGTCTGGTACTTTTGCAGGGCTGTAGCAGTAATTCAAGTAGCACTGAAGATTCCACTGATAATGAAGATAACAACTCGGGTGGAAATGAAGCTGCAATTGATATAAAAAATGCGATCTTTACTGAAAGAAGCGGCGATTGTGCAGACTATACAAACCAATATGAAGCGGCGGTTGTCGATATTACCCGCAGTTTGGGATTTAATGAGGAAGTCCTGATTACTGCAGATGATAGCAGTTGTTCTCTGCTATCGAATACAATTCCGAATCATGACTTTAATGATGCGACGGCTCAATTTGCAACTGACGTATCGCAGGTCAGCCGTAGTTTCACCATTCCCCGTAATCCAGCGTTGGCGGCATCAGCCTCAGAGCTGACTCAGCCGCGCTATGATGGTGTTATGCTCAATGGCGTTCCAATCGACATTCTCTCAGCTGGCTGTTATGACCCAACCAGTCCGATGGCTGATGCTGATGGCAATGTTGCTATCGGCTGTGAGGCGAGCGATGGTTGGTTGATTGATCCACTGGGTTCGGATTCCAAATTTGGTGCTGATATGCATAATGCCCATACACAACCTGATGGCTCCTATCATTATCATGGCAGCCCCGAAGCGATGTTTGATGATAGCCCTGGTGGAAATGGATCACCTGTCATTGGGTTTGCCGCCGATGGCTTTCCAATCTATGGCAGTTACTTTTTTGATGCGGATTCGGGTGCAGTGCGTAAAGTGGTTTCCGGTTATACATTGAAGAACGGGCAGCGACCATCAAGTGTCAGTGATCCCGGTGGCGAATACGATGGTATCTACGTAGATGATTGGGAATTCACAGATGCCGGTGATCTGGATGTCTGCAATGGGATGACAGTTGATGGACAATACGGATACTATGTGACTGATAGTTATCCCTGGATAATCAAGTGTCTGTCCGGTACACCCGATGACTCGTTTATGCGTTAGCATTTTCAGGATTTATATTTTTAGACAAAGCCAGTTACACTCTCGAAGAGCTTGCTGAAATATTGCAAGTCTCGTTGATAAGCGAGACTGGTGTTGTTACTGAGTAAATATGTGCATTTGAAGAGTGGGAAATGATTTCAAACACTGATGCCCGCTTATTTGAATATATTCTGTTCACCTTCGGGAAGATTGAATAAATAGTAGGGTAGTTGAAATTCAGCTGCCAGTTAATGTAGTACAGATAGGGCCTTGCATAAATTGTCGATACCATTATTACGCAAAAGGGTGGGGGGGAAACCGGCGCTTGCAAATAACTATCTGCTTATTATTTGACAGGCGCCGATCGACAATAATCAGCCAATTTTATCAATCAGGCAATCTGCAAACTTACTGGTTGAAACTTCGGTAGCCCCATCCATCAGACGGGCAAAGTCGTAAGTGACCGTTTTGTCTGCTATCACTTTGGGGAAAGCATCAGTGATTAATTGAGCGGCTTCTTTCCAACCCATGTAATCGAGCATCATAACGCCTGAGAACATCAGGGAACTGGGGTTAACTTTGTTTTGATCAGCATATTTAGGTGCCGTGCCGTGAGTAGCTTCAAAGACGGCAACGTGATCTGCAATGTTGGCACCGGGTGCGATGCCGATGCCGCCAACTTCGGCTGCTGTCGCGTCTGATAAGTAGTCGCCGTTCAGATTAGTGGTTGCTAAAACGTCAAATTCAGCAGGGCGCAATTGTAATAGCTGGAAGGTGATATCTGCGATTCGGTCTTTAACAACAATTTTGCCATCAGGTACTTTACCGTCGAACTCATCCCACAGCTCGGCTTCAGTAACAATAAACTCTCGAAACTCCTTAGTCGCAACTTCATAGCCCCATTTCATAAATGCGCCTTCAGTGAATTTTTGGATATTGCCTTTGTGAACCAGTGTGACGCTGGCGAGTTTGTGGTCAATAGCATGTTGTATGGCTTTTCGGACCAGCCTTTTTGTACCAAATGCACTAATTGGTTTTATGCCTAGACCTGAGCCTTCAAAAAAATTGGCGCCCATTTCTTCGCGTAAGAATTTAGCGAGTTTTTCATTTTCAGCCGTACCCGCTTCGTATTCTATGCCGCTGTAGACGTCTTCAGTATTTTCGCGGAAGATAACAACATCGACTTCTTCCGGTTTTTTCATTGGCGACGGAACGCCTTCATAGTAGCGTACCGGACGTATGCATGCGTAAAGATCGAGTTTTTGTCTGATGGAAACATTGAGTGATCGGAATCCGCCACCTACCGGCGTGGTTAAGGGGCCTTTTATCGAAACGAGTAAGTCTTGCAGTGCTTGCACGGATTCATCGGGAAAATAATTACCGTCATAGATACCGGCGGCTTTTTCACCCATAAACACTTCACACCAGGCGATTTTTCGTTCGCCGTTATAGGCTTTTGCAACTGCTGCGTCCCATACCCGCAAACAGGCGTTTGTAATGTCAGGGCCAATGCCATCACCCTCGATATAACCAACAATGGGTTGATTTGGAACTTTGAGTGCTCCGTTCTCTATAGTTATTTTTGTTCCGTGATCTGGAACTTTGATATGTTGATAAACCATGTATCCTCCGTTTCTGGATAAAGAATCGTACGCTGTCGCCAATTATATGTTTTTATTTAGTCCTAATTATGGGATTTTTAATTTTTCACGGCATTATAACATCGGGTCTGTAGATGTGCGCGTACGTTTAAAGGGTTGGGGCAGTTTGTCTGTATATTAGCGTACCAGCAAGCTCTGACTAACCAGTTTTTTGTAGTTGTCATAACGTTGCTGGCTGATTGCACCCAATTTGATTTCATTAAGAACCTGGCACTGAGGCTCGTGTAGATGTGTACAGTTATTGAATTTGCAGTGAAAGGATGCTTGTTTTATTTCCCGAAAACCAATAGCCAAATCAGCCTGGCTTAAATGTTCCAGTGAAAATTGTCTGACCCCGGGGGAGTCGATAAGTGCGCCGCCATCATCCAGGTCGTACCAGTTACTGACGGTAGTTGTGTGCGCGCCGGATCCACTGGCCTCGGACAATGCGCCTACACGAATATCAAGATCTGGGAAAAGTTGTTTAACGATTGAAGATTTACCGACGCCTGACTGACCCACCAGCATGGAAACCTGATCTGATATTAATTCAATCAATGGCAATATCCCAGAATGATCAAGGGTCTGAATGAAAGCGACTTCGTATCCGATCGTCTTGTATATGGCAATATCACGCTCGAGCGACTGTCGCGATTGCTCTGATAGTAAGTCTGATTTATTAACCACAACGATGGGCGTTATGTCGGCTAACTCAGCGGCAGCGCAATATTGATCTATCAATAATGTTTCAACACCGGGTTTTATCGCACAAACGATGATTAATCGAGTCAGATTGGCTGCAATCGCTTTGCGTTGGCCACGTCGGTCGGGCCTTTCCAGAAGTGATTGGCGGCTTTGTATATTTATAACCCGGGCATCTCCTGTGCGCTCACTTTTCCAGTCAACCAGATCTCCAGTTACCACAAGCCCTAGTTTTTTTAGCGCAACGCAACGATGTAATGAACCATCATTGGCCTGTACTAGCAATCGAGGACCAAAATTAGCGACCACTCGACCGCTTTGTGTCCGGTATTTATTCAATCAATAACCTGTCTAATTTTGCGGCACATATAAAGTCATTGTGTGATAAACCACCAATTGAATGTGTCGTGTAATCGACAACACAGTGCCGGTAAGTTACCTTCATATCCGGATGATGATCTTCCTGATGGGCAATCCATGCCACCGCATTAACAAACGCCATGGTCTGGTAAAAGTTCTTGAAACTGAATGATCTTTGAATTTGTCCGCCATTTTCCTTTAGCTGCCAGTTCTGATTAAGTTGTGTCATCAGATTTTTCGCTGTTGCCATATCGATTGCATCGACACCACCCTCACAAGCGACACATTTTTGTTGATACAAATCAGAATCAGTCATGTGCTATTTCCCAAACTTGTAATAAGATGAATTCAAATAATCGATGACCTGATCCACCTCATCGTCAAACCATTGTGCATTGGTATTGGTGTTGCACATTCTTACCTGAGTGCCCAGTGCGGCAATGGTTTTCACCCGTCGATTTTCGCGGGTGTACATGCCGGAATCGTGGCAGGCAGTACATTTTTCTTGGACCATATGTGCGGCCTCAGATTCATCGGCCATTGCGGGTAATACGATTAATAAACAAAGGGTAATTGCTGCGATAGTGCTGCAAAATACGAATTTCATTGATAGCTCCTTTATGGATTAAACAATTCTTTAAAACGCTTGCGTCGGGAGTAAGGGAATACGTCTTGATACACTCCCGCTTTAATTTGTGCCTGTATTGATTTCCAATACGCGGCTGAAAAGAGATCAGCATGAGTCTCTAAAAATGATTTTTTAGTACGAACGTCATTCAAAATAAATGCTGGGAACTCTTCTGGGAAGACATCAAGTTCACCGATTGAATACCAGGGCTCAAGCGACATTTCGTCTTCCGGAAAGCGCGGCGGTGGAATTTTTCTGAATACACATTTGCTCATGAGTTCAATTTCATCATAGTCGTAAAAAATAACACGACCATGGCGGGTTACGCCAAAATTTTTTAATAGCAAATCACCCGGGAATATATTTGCAGCGGCTAAGTCTTTGATTGCCCGACCATATTCAATCATCGCCGCGATAACATTTTCTTCAGATTCTTTTTCGATATAGATATTCAATGGAACCAGACGGCGCTCTATATACATGTGTCTGATAACGACCATATCATTTTCATATTCCATGGAGCCGGAAATATTTTGCTCGAGTTCTTCAAGTAACTTGAGCGAAAACCGGGCTTTGGGAAAAGCGGCGTAGGAGAATTCAAGCGTATCAGCCATGCGCCCCACGCGATCATGCATTTTAACCAAATGATATTTTTGTTTTACGATGCTTCGGGTAACTTTTTTTGGTGGTGCAAAGCGGTCATTGATCACTTTGAAGACAAAGGGGTAGGAGGGTAGGGTAAAAACACTCATCACCATACCCCGAGTACCGGGTGCAATAATGAGTTGATCTGATGAGTGGCGCAGATGGTGTAGGAAATTGCGGTAAAACTCGGTTTTTCCTTGTTTTTGTAGTCCAATAGCCATGTATAGGTCAGCAGCCGTTTTGGTGGGTAGCATCCGCTGTAGAAAGCGAATCACTGCTGCTGGGGTTTCTGTGTCCACCATAAAATAAGCGCGTGCAAAACTGAAGACATTAGCAATATCATCACCATTAATCAGTAAGGCATCAACATAAATACCGCTGTCTTCGTTATTCATCAGTGCTATAACAAAGGGGATAATCTCAGGTCCGTTGTTAGCCTGACCGATGATATAGGCGGCTTTGTTTCGATAGAACAATGGAGCCAGGGTATGGATCTGGAAATTTGGTGATAGATCAACAGCGGTGTCAAAGTGAGCGCTAATTTGTGTAACGATACGTTGTGTGTCGCGCTCAATATTCTTATACGCAATGGAAAATTGGTATTGCTCCAGAATGCTTTTAACACAAACTGTCAGCCCGTTTGTTGAAGGGTAAGAACTGTAGTAAGTCGGGGTGCCGCCATCCAGATACTCGGTCGATACACCCGGTCTGACAAAGAGGTTGTTATTGTTGTAATAATGACGCTGGAAAAGCGATGTGAATACGGAGTTGTAAAATGATTCGGCCAGTTCAGGTTGTTTGTGCTCATATAAGAGCATGATGTAGAAAAGTTTGACATCATGCCACAGGGCATCGTGAAATTCAGCTAAACCATATTGTTTTTTGAGAATTGAGATGGCTTCCTGGACTCTCAATGTGTAATATGAAATTCTTTCCTGGGATGCCTCTTTTGTCCCTACCCAATCACATTGCTCAAAACGGTGCTTCGACTCCCGGGTTATTTCCAGGAACAAACTGTAATGTTTATCAAAGCCATTTAGAATAGTGATGGCGACACGTTCGGCCAGTGGATGCTTTTGCGAGATTTTAACAGCGTAGTTGGAATCTGATTTTGTTGTCATGATTGTTTGAACTGAACGCAACTTTCTCGATGGTTGTTGTCAACTGGAATTTTAAAACCCTCTATCAAGGAATGCATTATACTCACCATGATACTCAAACCGGATAATAACTGAAAATGCAGCGAGACGAGCAAAATCTGATCTGGATTGATCTGGAAATGACCGGCCTTGATCCACAGACTGACAATATCATAGAAATTGCAACCATTGTGACTGATGCAGAATTGAATATTATGGCTGAGGGTCCGGTGCTGGCAATTTTTCAGAGTGAAGAAAATCTTGCTAATATGGATAGCTGGAATACGCAACATCATACGCAATCAGGTCTGTTGGATCGGGTTCGCAGTAGTGAAAAAAATGAACGTGATGCGGAGCAGGAAACGCTTGCATTTCTTGAAACCTGGGTGCCTCAAGGGTTCTCTCCGATGTGTGGTAATAGTATTTGCCAGGATAGACGTTTTATGGTCCGCCTGATGCCACAGCTGGAGCAATATTTTCATTACAGAAATCTCGATGTCAGCACCATAAAAGAGTTGGTCAAACGGTGGGCGCCTGAACGCCTGGATGGTTTCAGTAAGCAGGGTAAACATCTCGCTCTGGAAGATATACGTGACTCTGTCGCTGAATTGGCCTACTACCGTTCAGGTATATTTAAAATATAATTATCGGCCACCGGAGACCTCAATAAATGAGCCGGTAGTGTAGCTCGATTCCTCCGATATTAACCACGCAATGGCAGCAGCAACTTCCTCAGCCTGTCCACCGCGTTGCAAGGGAAGCAGGTGCTTAATGCGATCCACCCTTTCCGGTTCACCGCCATCCTGGTGCATGTCAGTATAAATAAAGCCTGGACGTACACAATTGACTCGGATTCCCTCTTCTGCGACCTCATTTGCCAGCCCGATGGTTAAGGTATCTATCGCACCTTTTGAAGCTGCGTAATCTACATATTCTCCGGCAGAGCCTATTCGTGCAGCGGCGGAAGAAACGTTAACAATCGTGCCACCCTTGCCGCCAAAACGGATGGACATACGTTTAATGGCTTCTCTGCAACAAAGAAAATAACCCGTAACATTTGTTGTCAGTAATTTATTGATTCTGTCTTGTGTCATATCGACAACTCGGGTTTGCGGCAGCAATATGCCCGCATTGTTTACCAGACTCTGAGGTGTGCCTAGTTCTTTATCAACAATATTAAATAATTCATTGACCTCAGTTTCTTTTGAAACATCAGCTTTAACGGCAATCGCCCGACAACCCAGAGACTGAATTTTTGCTACCACATTATTTGCGGCGGTTTCATTTTTTTTGTAATTAACGCAAATATCATAGTTCTCTGATGCCAGACGAAGTGCTGTTGCCGCTCCAATGCCCCGGCTGGCACCAGTAATTACTGCAATTTTGTTCATTTTCAGGCCCCTTTATTGTTGGTTCAGGTTCCATTTCATTGGAATTATGCCAGAATCTGTGATAGGTCCAGCCATCCAGGCAGGTTGAAAGACAAGTCTTCAATAACATGCTTTTTCTGCGCCTGAGAAATATACCGCTGTATGTATTATTACTACAAGGAGAGTAAGCCTTCAATCATGATGATGGTTTCACCGCCAATCAAGATTCGATCCTGGTTGTTTTTATCCGGATTGATATAAATAAGTCCGTGCCGATTGATAATTCTGCCTTGTGAAAACACCATATCTGTTTCAAGTCGGCCCTCATTACGCATCCAGTGAGCGATGGCCGAATTCAATGATCCGGTAATGGGGTCTTCACTCATGCCACTCGAAGGCGCAAACATACGAATTTCATACTGACATTGGCCGCCTTCGGGATGTGCGCCAATTAATCCGATGGCCTTGAATATCGGCCATCGTACCAATGATGAGTCAACGGCTAAAACGGCTTCTGCGCTTTTTAATTCCAGGACCTGCCAATCGGGTCCATTATTGAGGCGGGCTGTTCGAACAACGTTTTTTATATCAATTTTTAGTGCGTTGGCGATGACGTGAAGACGGTCTTGTGGCATAGGCTCAATAGTAGTTGGAGGTGCTACAAATGCAGGAATGTCCCCATTTATGTCTATTTCTACAATTCCAACCTCACATTCCTGTTTTACAATGCCGTTTTGTTTGGCAATGCCACCAGAGTGTAACCAGGCTGCACAACTGCCCAGAGTCGGATGTCCGGCGAAGGGCATCTCTCGTGTAGGTGTAAAAATTCTAACCTTATAATCTGCCTCTGAATTTGTGGGAGGAAATAAAAAAGTGGTTTCGGCCAGATTGGTCCAGGCAGCAAAATCCTGTAATTGAGAATCTGATAAGCCGTCAGCATCAATGACGACTGCAAGGCCATTGCCTTTTGTAGGTTGGGCGGTAAATACATCGCATTGAATAAATCTTCTTTGTTGCATCATTGGGTTCCTGGGAGTGTTGTATTATCTGAGCTGTTTTTTATAATGTGCGAATGTCGTTTCAGTTCCTGGACTGGTAGTAAATCACTAAATTAGATACGGATAAATTCTATGCTGCGTAAAATCCAGTCAGCTAATAATCCATTAGCATCAATGAATGCAGATGGCATGACAACATAATCTTTCTTTACAGGTGATTTGGGGAAATATTGCAAGGGCGTGGCGCCTTGCTTAAGTAGAATGCTACAATCCTTTTCGGGCAACTGAAGGGCTAGCCCTACGGGTGTAAGTGTCATGAAAATGTATTCACCACTATAGGCCGCAGCGCCACTGAAAAAATGCTTGCAGACAATGGTGTTGACGGTTTTTTGTGGTAAATTAGCTTTGTCAATGATGGATTGTAATTTCTCTAAGTATGGGTCGGCCATGTATTGTTGCCTGTTTTTTCATGGAGTAGAGAGTAATGGTTATTTCCAATTGCACCCGGGTAGCGCATGACTGGGAGTCAGGCTATTCGGGAAATCCATCAAAGTGTGCCGCACTTAGCCCTGCATCATACCATTGTGCACGTTCGTTCCAAAAAATATTGTCCTGGGGTTTTAAACTGGGAGCCTGATCAAGACAACCGGCCGGAACGATTAAAGCTTTGCCGGATTTGGAGATGTACGGCACGGTTGATCCACAATGGTTGCAAAAAGCGTTGGAAAATACCTGGTCTTCGATGTCATAGCGTTTGATATTGCTTTCACCCGTTAGCCATTTTATATTGCTTGTTTTTGTAAATAGATTGGATGCATGAGCGGAACCGCTTACCTTTTGACATTCGCGGCAGTGGCACCAGTGGAATGTTTTAAAATCATCTTCCAATTCAAAAGTGATTTTTTTACAGAGGCAACTTCCAGTAATATTTTTCACACTAATACTCCTCGAGGATTTTAATTCAGAACGTAGATGCAATATCTATCTTATTTACCGCTGGCAGGTTAAGTTGATGCCAGCAGAGCCTTAACATGAGCGGCTGCACTTCGCCCTAGCGCCTGGAGGTTGTAACCCCCTTCAAGTACCGAAATTATTCGACCATCAGCACAAGTATCCGCTATCATACACAGCTCTTTGCTTATCCATGTATAATCTTCTTCGAGTAAATTCATACCACCCAATGGGTCATCGCGGTGTGCGTCAAAACCCGCAGAAATATAGATCAGTTGTGGCCGGTATTGTCTTAATGCAGGAAGCCATTCGTTTTCTATTGCCTGGCGAAATGCGGCCCCGGTTGTTTGCGCTGCCAGGGGGACGTTAACTACCAGATTTTCTTTTGAGCTACCGGCATAACCCGGATAGAAAGGGTGTTGGTAACTGGAGCAAAAAAGAACTTGAGGGTTCTTCGCGAGTATGTCCTCGCTACCGTTGCCATGATGAACATCAAAATCAACAATCGCAACTCTGTCCAGCTTGTGATGCTCAATCGCATGTAATGCTGCAACGGCGATGTTATTAAACAGACAGAATCCCATCGGTTTGTTTTTCTCTGCATGATGGCCGGGCGGGCGAACATTACAAAAGGCTCTTTTGATTTTATTCGATAGCACCAGATCAGTGGCCAAAACCGCAGCCCCGGCTGAGCGAAGGGCTGCGTCAAGGCTGTAAGGGTTCATTCGGGTATCAGGATCAAGCTGATAGATTCCCTCGGTGGGACTGTTATTGAGGATATGATCGACATGTTCACTGCCGTGTGCCCGCTTTAATTGTGTGATATCGGCTTTTGGTGCCTCATAACAGTCTAAAATATCCATTAGACCTTCAGCTTGCAACTGTTCTTCGATTGCAGCAAGGCGTTGTGGGCGCTCCGGATGTCCTTTACCCATATCATGCTTAGCGCAATCAGCATGTGTAATATAAGCAGTTCGCATTTCCTTACCCTCACGTTATGTTGCTGTGCAGATTCCAGTAATGTAGTGGTTGGTTATGCAATATAAGCAGAATTTAAAACCGGCTATCAAGCAGCCAATAGCCGATGTCAATATTATAAAATTTAAATAGCATTCCGAATAAGAGAATTCATCCGCCTCGAATCGGAGGGATCAAGCTCAATTCATCATTTTCATGCAAAAAATACTGCTTTAGTTTTGAGAGTGGAATCATTTTATTATTTACGATACAGACGAAAGGTTCATCATCTGGCAATGCCAATAATTCAATGATACTCGCTACTGAGCATGAGTCGCTTACTTGCAGGATGCCGGATTCAAGTGTCAGTGCTTGTAAATAGGGTTTTAGCCTCGCAGTTGCTTTAATTTTAATTTCCATGGACTTAAGTTGCCTGTTGAAAAACATTCTGACGGCACTCTGCACGTTTAAATCAGATTTGAAATACTCATTTACTACGTATAAACAGCGGTTTTTCTTCTGATTTCGCCTTGCCTGATACTTCGTCAGAGACCTTTATAGCAGCTCCCTAGAGTGACAAATGAAGCAATAAGTCCTTTTTAGGAATGCCATCTTCATCCCAGCCACGCAGCGTATAATATTCAGACAGCATCTTATCCAATTCTGTAACCTTGCCAACGGCTACTCCTGATGGAGCGGGTTCTTTTAACAATCGATCAGGCAGGCTGTCATCCGCCTTAGTTAACCCCGCTTTAAGATTGAACAAGCGTTCAAGGTTCCAGGTGCGTTCCCCTGATTCGAGCAGATCCTGCTCGCTCCATTGTTTGTCAAGATCGGCGTTTAATAGTTGTAAATACTGTGCCGTGTCCCAACCGGCGCTAGTGAAAAGGCATAAGCCAGTAGAATCTATCATGGCAATTTTGTCCTGTGAATCTTTAACTGGCTTCGCCTTGTTACTGCCGCTTTGGTCTTCCATATCTTCGGCATACACATCGTGTTTAAGGTGGCAGGCGCCTCGGTTACTGGTGGCATAACCCAATCCCATTCCTTGCAGAGCACGCGAGTCGTAACCCGCAAATTCCTGTCCTTTTACTGACATAGAGTACTCGGGATGGCCGTACTTCTCGCATAGCCGTTTTGATCCCAATGCCAGTGTCTGTCCGAAACCTTCATACTTTCCCGTTTTCTCGGCCATTACGGTTAGCGCTTCTGCATTACCAAAATTAAGCGCTATGCCGTCAGTATCTTCTTTGCTGATGATTCCACGCTCGTATAGCTCCATAGCGGCGGCTAATGTTACACCAAAAGATATCGGGTCCATGCCATGCTCATTCATCAGGTATCCGGCAAAAGTCAGGGCGTCGATATCATCAATACCAACAGCCGGACCAAAGGCGTAGGCAGTTTCATATTCGAGACCACCCGATGCATGCCAGTATTCTTTGCGATTGGCGACAGAGAAATGCGTTTTGTCTATGTGCGCTATGCGACCACAGGCAATGGTACAGCCAAAGCACGCTTTGTTAGTGAGTAAATTGACGTGCCCGTTGGCATTTTTTGAGGTCATGGCGTCCGGGTTAATGTTCTCAGTGCCGTTGAATTGAACGGCTTGAAAGTTGTGGGTGGGCAGACCGCCAAAAGCCTGCATAGAATCGATCATGGCGTTGGTGCCGAATTCAGTCAGTGATTTACGCCCGGCGCTGTCGGCAAGTAATTGATTGGTTTCTTTGACGGCCCGCAAAAACGCTTGAGGATTCTTTGCCCTTACACCCTGAGTGCCGCGAACCGCAATCGCCTTTAGATTTTTTGACCCCATCACAGCACCTACGCCGGATCTACCTGCTGCGCGATGCAGATCGTTGACTATGCAGGCATAATAAACGCCCTTTTCTCCTGATTTACCGATTGAAGCGACTTTAATTTGCGGATCGTTTTGCTTTAATCGAGTTTCAGTTTCCCAGACTGACTGCCCCCATAGATGATCTGCACTTTGTAGAGTGACGTCTGCATTATTTATTGAAAGGTAAACCAGATTAGTTGATTTGCCCTCCAAAATCAGGAGATCGTAACCAGCCAACTTGAGTTCAGCGCCAAATTTTCCACCCGAGTTAGAGCAAGCGATTGCCCCTGTCAAAGGGCCTTTGGTCACTACTGCGTAACGGCCACTGGTGGCGGCAAGGGTGCCGGTTAACGGGCCTGTTGCGAAGATAAGCACATTCTCGGGCGCAAGCGGATCGGTTTTCGGGTCCATTAATTCACTTAGATATTTAGTCGCCAATCCACGTACGCCTATATAGTCTTCTGCCCACTGTAGATTGAGCGGTTCATGGCTGATCTGCCCGGTGCTTAAATTCACTCTAAGTACTTTGTCCTGCCAACTCATTGAAAGCGTCCTGTGTTCGTTAGTCTATTGATAAACAATCGCCCCGGTCGGACAAATCTCGGCGCACTTGGGTTCACCACCGCAATAATCACATTTGCTAACCTTACCACTGGGCGCGTGATAGGCAATGGTGCCATAGGGACAAGCCTGAGTGCAGGCTTTGCAGCCGACACATCGTGATTCATCAATAATTTTTGCATTAAGAAGTAAATCGTTACTGATTGCCCGTGTTGGGCATGCCTTCATACACCAGGCTGCATCACACTGTGTACAGGTATAGGGAATGGAATGCCTGCCATGCTCGAATTCAAAGACTTTTATACGAGACCGGGCAGGGTTAAACAGACCTTCGTGCTCAAAGGTGCAGGCCATTTCACACAGCAGACAACTAGTACATTTTTCAGCGTCTATATGCAACGATTTTGGCATGACTCAAACCGGGTAAAATTAATAATGCTGTTATAGCATGAGTTGAAGCTTGTTGGGCAATAAAAATAGTTTCTTTGTTGAAGTTTAGCTACAATTGCGAGCATTTCTCTGAGGAAAATAAATGCAATTGGATTTTCGAGAAGCACATTTGGAAGATATTCCCAGCCTGGTTAAAATGCTATCAGATGATGATCTTGGCGAATTACGGGAAGATCCTTCAACCCCAACGAATCAGCGCTATCTAAAGGCATTTTTTAGCATTGAAAAAGATCCAAACAACGAGTTGACTGTGGTTGAAAGTAGTGGCGAGATAATTGGAATGATGCAGCTGACTTATATCCCTTATTTAACCTATATTGGTTCATGGCGTTGTTTGGTTGAGGGGGTTAGAATTAACTCGAAATTTCGGGGCAGGGGCTTGGGAACCCGCCTCTTAAGGTGGGCGATAGCGCGCGCTAAAGATAAACATTGCACTATTGTTCAGCTTACCTCTGACAAGCAGCGACCTGATGCTTTGCGGTTTTATGAAGATTTAGGGTTTAATGCAACTCATGAGGGTTTTAAACTTAAAATATAAAAAATTCATTCAAATAAGGGTAACATCTGTATTATTTATGATCTGATTAAAGTAGTGCAGGTTTAACTGTTAGACGATAATTAGCCTGTCCGGTCAAGCGACATTTAGGGAACAACTTGGACAGGCACGCGACGATAAAATTTTTAATGTTTGGGACCGGAGCAACTTGGACAGACACTCGACGATAAAATTTTTAAAGCTATGAAGGATAAATGAGTAAGTCGCTTTCCTCAGGTGTTTTATTGCGTGATGTGGAGTGCCTGCCCAGATGGCTGTGAAGGTAGAAGTTTTATTCCAATTACCACATAACCGAATTGCAAGCCCGGTTGAAGCAATTTTCAAATCGACATGAAACCTCGAAGAGCTATAGTTTTCAACATGAATATGGGCGATACTTATTATTTCATTGGTTATTGAGATTGATTTCCCTTTAGTTTTGATTTCGATAAAAATGTGTGTCTGAGATGTGTAATATTCTATATTTTGCACATGAGAATTAATATTAATAAATCTATTGATTTATTAATATTTTTACTTTATTGTATATTTTACTAATATCGTCAAGGATGAATTTTTTTTAGCAATGAGGCTCCCCAAAGCAAACGCACCAAATAACGGTACAGCTTCTAGAGAGTGCCGGATCGGCTTTTTAGGTACAGGCAGTATGGGCCGACCTATGATTTCGAAATTACTCGCTGCAGCCTATCCAGTATCGGTCTATGATCTGCATAGGGAGGCAGCAGATCTGGTGGTGACGGAGGGCGCCGATTGGCGCGATACACCCCGCGAGGCGGCGCACAATTGCGATATCGTAATCACGTGTCTGCCGCTACCGGCTGACGTTTTTCAGAACATGGTGGGTGAAAATGGTGCGCTGGCCGGTATGTCACCAGGTTCAATCTGGATCGATTTTTCGACCACTGATTATCACAACACACTCAACATTGCTTCGCAAGCAGCAGAGCAGGGCATTGCGTCCCTTGAGGCTCCAGTCAGCAATCTGTCTCATATGGGAGTTGATTTTGCCAATGTCAGTTTTTTCGTAGGCGGCCCGCAGGAAGTCTATGATCGCAGTGTAGCGGTTCTTAACGCGATGGGAAAAATTTGCTTCCATGTGGGTCGTATTGGTCAAGGACAATCGGTCAAGCTTTTAACCAATCTTCTTTTTTATACAGCTGCGGTAGTAATCGGCGATGCCTTTTGCCTAGCTGCGGAAAAAGGAATTCCAGCCGAATATTCCTGGCTGTAATTGCTGACATCGCAGGCGGCCTGTGTTGCGGGCGAGCAGTTTATGCCACTGGTTTTAGATGGTAGCTACGACCATTCTTGCTCTATGGAGATCGCGGTAAAAGATATGGAGCTAACGGTTGCCTTGGCCGATGAACTGGGCGTCGCACTAATTGTAGGTCGCTTGATTGAAGAGCGCTATCGGAGCGCAGAACGCATTTACGAGCAATATGACAATCATCTGCAGGTGATTGAAATGATTGAGAAGCAACGCGGTCTGAGTCTTCAGGTACAAGGCTATATATCTCCATCAAAATATGGTGCAAATCCGAAACAACCACCCGATACACAGTTTATCACCGATGAAATCGGCCGCATAAAACCGGATCGCCGCCACGTGTTCCCGTCAGACACAGCCAAGCTCAATGATTGTCAAAGAAATTACTTATCGGCTCTGTTCAGAGATCTAGCAGTGATCAACCAACTTATCTTGGATGAGGGTTATGATCTTGGCAGAGGTATGGATCTAACAGATGATCTCATAAAAGATGTCATTACATGGAGCGTTGGGGCAAGCTTTTGGTCGGATCAACCCATGCATAACACTGGTCTCGCCAAGACGGTTCAGCAAAAGGGGCTGACAGAATTATCAGCCAATGCGCCCCTGCTAGGACAACTTCTTTTCAACCAAAACACTATGGAAGTATAAAACACCATGGAGGTATTATGAACACTCCCACTATTGACCCCACAGATCCCGTTCTGATCAGTGAGTCTTCGTTCGATAGAATATCGAGTTCACATCAACTGCAAGAAAACCCTCAGCGGCTGACAGAATATTACATGGATTGGGCCAAGACCTACGATAAGGATGTCCGTCGCGAGCAGTATCGAGGTCCGGCCATTGTCGCCGAAATGGCGGCCATGCTTCAAAACGCCTATCTTGAGACGGATCGGCGCGTTCTACCGGTTCTTGATGCTGGATGCGGCACAGGGCTTGTCGGGTTAGAGCTTGCGGTTCGTGGATTTCAGCATGTGGATGGTTGCGACCTCTCGTCAGAGATGGCTGACATTGCCCGCAATACAGGGGTTTATGGATGCGTTTATGATGGTATCGACATGAATGACTGGCTTAGATGTTATGGAGACAATCAGTTTTCACTGGTCGTTTGCTGTGGCGTTTTCACACTTGGGCATGTACAGCCGAAAAGCCTGTGGGAGTTGAGTCGGATTACCAAGCCGGGCGGCATCATCATTGCCAGCACACGTAAAAGTTATTGCGATGCAGTATTCTTTCAAGACGAAGTGGAGGCCCTCATTAAAGCCGACCGTGTCAACCTTGTATCGCTTCTACGCGACGGATTTTATGTGGCAGATGAGGGAGCGCATTATTGGGCTCTCCAAGTTCCCAGAGATCCGGATGAAGGAGGTGTGGACTAATGACCGTTCTGCCCAAAATTTCGTTAGCGCGGCTAATTGATCCACATAGTAGACCATCTGAGCTTGAAGCTCTGCACGATATCTGCAGCGGGCAAGGTTTTTTCTATCTGGTTGATCATGGCGTTTCGCAACGTCTAATCGACGAGACGATCGGGGTTTCGAGGTTTTTTTTCGGCTTGTCGGCAGAGACCAAGCAACTTTATGGGCATGAAACCCAAACCGTGGAGCCACGTGCGGCACGTGGATACAGTCCTCTTTTCGGAGAAACGCTGCATCCTGAAGCTGGAGCCGATCCTAAAGAGGTTTTCGATCTTGGCATTGAGACCAATCCCAACGGCCAGCCATTTCATGGTCACACGCATTTTCCACCCGATCATGTGGCACCCGGTTTTGCCAGCAGTTTGCTGAATTTACAGAACGTCGTAGTCGATAGCGTGGTTGAGTCGCTGGGCCGTGCATTTGCCGATATTCTTTCTCTCAGTGTCGATTGGTATGACTGCCATTTCTCGCAACCCACCATCCTGCAACGAGTCATTCATTACCCAACCAATGGTTGCACTGCGGGAAAGCATACTGACAACGGGTTTTTCACGATCCTAATCCAGGAACAGATTAAAGTCGCATCATTACAGGTTTTCCTGAATAACGAATGGACGCCGGTCCCCAGCCTGGCAGAAGGGTTTGTCATCAATATTGGAGACATGCTTCAACTGATGAGCGATGGCCTATTCAAAAGTACGCCACATCGTGTCAACCATTTCGGGGCGGGCAGTCGTGTTTCGCTTCCTTTCTTTGTCTATCCTGACATTGATGTCTCCCTGCGCTCACGCTGGCGACAAGACACTTTTGATGTCCAGGATGTGATGCTGAAGAACTTCGCGTCGATCTGGGAAACCAAAGATGGAGCCGGTCGGGCTCAGGAATTAGCTTAAATTAGTTTGCAATATTAAAGCGCAAACCAATCGAATAGGAAACAAAATATGCTTCAACAGTCAGACTTTCGCAACCAGGCAGGTGCTCGCAACTATAGAGCTGAGGAACTGGAAACACGTATCGACCTTGCTGCAATGTTTCGGCTTGCTGACCACTACGGATGGTCCGATACGGTGTGGGGGCACATCACCGCTCGTGTGCCAGGAACCAGTGATGATTTCTTCATGCATCAGTTCGGCCTTAGGTATCAGGAAGTATGCGCGTCAAACCTGATCAAAGTCGATTCCACTGGCAACGTGATCGATGGACCACCTGACGTTAACGTTGCGGGCTTTGTAATCCAAAGTGCCATTCACATGAACCATCCGAACAATCATTTTGTCTTCCACACCCATGCACCTAGCGCGCTGGCTGCTACTGCTTTCAGAGATGGAGTACCATTTTTAGTCCAGGATTCGGCCATGCTTTACGATAAGGTTCGTTACCATGACTGGGAGGGTGAATCGGTGGAACTCGACGAGCGTGATCGGATTTCTAATAATCTGGGCGACGGGAAATGCCTGATCATGCGCAACCACGGATTTCTCACCGTCGGTGCGACGGCTGGCGAAGCTTTCATGAACATGTACTATCTGGTTCGCATGTGCGAGGTTGCTCTTCAGGCACATACCAGCGGTCTGCCATTGAGCACCACCACGCCCGAGCTTTGGACGGTGGCTGCCGAGCAATACAAGGCATTTCCTCCCGGAAAATATGAGTGGCCAGTATTGCTACGTATTTGCGACCGTCTCGACATCTCTTACAAAAATTAATATTATGCATTACAAACAAGTTCAGAGTATACACACCACCGACACAAAAGATCAGGAGATATTCAGACCGAAAATCGGTTTTATAGGTTTGGGTAATATGGGTTCCGGCATGGCGCTAAATCTTAATGCGAAGGGTTATCAATTCTTGGGCTGCGATACTCGGCCTGAGGCGCTTGAATCGCTTGCTGTGAAAGGAGTTCGCGTGACCTCGGACCTTTCGGAAACCATTCGTCAGTCAGATATAATCTTGTCTTCCCTGCCCGGACCAGATCAGCTCAAGGCTGTCGCGTTAGGCCCTGGTGGTATCTTTGAAACTGCTCGGCCGAGCCTTGTCTGGGTAGACATGAGTACATGCGACATCGCCACCGGGCTTGAACTGCATGCTCGATGCAAGACTGAGGGAGTAACGATGATCGATGCACCTGTTACTGGTGGCGCAGAGCGTGCAGTGAGTGGTGAACTGACTATGCTTATCGGTGGCTCATCGATGATCTGTAAAAGGCTTGAGCCGGTTTTTTCGGCAATTACGACACGTCAGCACCATATGGGCGGCCCTGGTGCTGGATATGCCGCCAAATTGTGCCAGTTACATCTCAACTATCTAGTTGCCATGGGAATGGGCGAGGCACTGATGCTGGCGGCTCGGTATGGTCTTGATCTGGAACAGCTCTCTGTGGCACTGAAAAACAGCTGCGCACAAAGCTATGTGGTTGATCAGCACGTACCACAATTACTGAACGGCGACTATGATTCATCGTTCACACTTGGCTTGGCTTTGAAGGATTTGCGGCTTATAGAAGGGTTGGCTGACCATGTGGATGTAGAGTTGGAACTCGGCCAGACTGTCGCTGACCGATATGAGGAAGCATGTGCCAAATTTGGTGCCGAAGCCCCTCATCTCAGTGTGGTACGTATAATGGAAGAGCGCTATCGCCTCTATTTGCGTGGTGACGTAGCGCTGCCCCACGGGCGCACTATATGAATTGCTCTATTCAGACGACTTATCGACACGGAGCGGCAATCTCGTTTGTCGGCATTGGTTTTGTTGTTACCGCAACACTTTTGATGTCAGTCCAGGATGCCACCGTCAAAATCGTAAGTGCCAATTTACCGCTTTGGCAGCTCTTTGTGCTGCGGTCTCTCATTGTTTTACCACTTCTTGTGGTCATCGGAGGGGCCTTTGAACGTCATCAACGATGGTATAGCCTCATCCCGAAGCAATTGATGTGGGCTACCATACGCGGTGGCTTGCTTGTCGCCATGTATGTGACCTTTTATGCGGCGCTGCCGTTTTTGCAACTTTCGACGGTTGCTGCGGCTTACTATACTGGGCCTTTGTTTATCTTACTGCTGTCGGTTTTTTTTGCTGGTGAGCGGTTCAACACAGGTATTGCCGCAGCCCTTATGCTCGGCTTTATTGGCGTGCTGGTACTCTTAAGACTCAGCTCCGATGATTTTTCGCTGAGTATGCTCATTCCAATCGTTTCGGCAATTCTATACGCCATGGCCATGGTGTTGACCCGCCAACGTTGTGCGGTTGAAACGCCCTTGTCACTATCGTTCGCTCTCAATGTCTGTTTCGTCCTTTGCGGACTGACTATGAGCGTCATATTGGTTATAGCCGATCTATCGGCTGATATCGTCGTCGGATCTCCCTTTCTTCTGGGTCCTTGGATTCCGCTTGATTTAGTCGCTTGGGGAGTTTTGATTCTGCTTGCGCTCATCAATCTATGCATTCACTTGGCTCTGGCCCGGGCCTATCAGATCGGCCCCGCATCGATCGTCGCTAGCTTCGATTATACCTACCTGATTTTCGCAGTCTTCTGGGGTTATGTTCTCTTGGGCGAAGTGCCTACGGTCACCACACTTATTGGAATGGTGATTATTGCGGGTGCAGGGCTTGTGGCCATTCTCACCGCTCGGTAGCCGAAAATAGATCCAATCGGTCTAATTCCATTTCTGCGGTATCCGATCCAGAATAGAATGCCCCATGGGCCGTTGCTCATCTGTAAGAGCCTCTTCGTTGAGATGGGTTCCAATTCTTCAAAGGTGGATTCACTTGCATAAAGGGCCCGAAATGACCATGTGAACACAGATAGCTCAAAACGTACTTTAGGAGAGATTTTCCCTTGACTATACATGGTGTCGTTGCACAGTTGGAGGAAATCACGTACTTTAACACAGAGTCTAAGCTATCTTCGGTTGAGAGCAACAGGTGCTTATCTGTGAATATTGATTCAAATACTGGTGTGGACATTCGGGTATTTTTACTGGGTCCTATTTCAATATCGGATCAATTCGGTGTAGATTTTACTCCTCGAAATCAAAAATCCCGTGCTCTAATAGCGATGCTAGCCGTTGCTCCTCGTGGATCAAGATCACGTGTGTGGCTGAGAGACAAGTTATGGAGTGATCGTAGCGAAGAGCAAGGTTCTGCCAGTTTGCGTCAAGCATTGTTGGACATTCGTAAATCACTGGGTCCAGATTTACGGGAAATTCTCATTGCAGATAAATACACCGCGACACTGAATTTATCCCGTGTCAGCATTGACGTGTTTGAGGAATTGAAGAAAGCCAGAAAGAGATCCACAGAAAAGCTTATTGATTCTGAATTAATTCCAGAGTTCTTTTTGGAAGGGATTGATATTCGTGATCCAGAATTTGAAGACTGGCTCGCTATGGAACGCCAGGTCTGGGTTCGTCGGTATTCTGATGCAACATACACAGTCGATGAAATGTCAACACCGACCGTGGATCATCCACATATATCTGACCCGATATCCCGCACTGCTCAAGGGGTCAACGGAACCAAATTCGTTGGTGCTGATAACAAAAGTGGTAATAACCGCGATTTGCTTGACGGTCCAGAAAATCATCGGTATTTACTGCTGGTACATTCAACTTTAATCGGTGATAAAATTGCATGTAAGAAAGTGGCGACATCGGTTGGTGATGCGCTAATTCGATCGCTGAACGATGTGGAAGATATTCGTGTAATCAAGATATCGGACGTTGGAAGGCTATCAAGTCAGAACGATTCAGCATCAAGCGAAAAAGATGTATTCAAGCATGCTGATCTCGCACTTAGAATACGTATTTTGCAAGAATTAGGTCGGTACAGTGTTGGCATTGAGATACTGAGAACAGTCGATTGTAGTTTGGTCTGGTCTGCTGAGGCTCACGTAGAAAATAGTTCTGCATTACGAGGAGATGTATCTCTGACTTACGGTTTAATCTGTCGCACGGTTGATGAAATCGTTCGGTTTTTTATCCGTTTCGAGGTAAACAGCCAATCTGTGCATCATAGTAAGATAAGTGATGCGGTCAATCGAATATTTAGATTGTCACCAGGTGATCTAGATGCTGCAGAAAGAATGTTGCGTAGCGCCATTCGTGAACAGCCCTCCGCTCAGGCGTATGCATGGTTGGCAAAAGTGCACTCCTTTCGTTTCGGACAAAGATTCAGTAACGACGCGCCAGCACAAATCGATGAGACGCTTTTTAATGCAAATAAAGCGTTAGAATACAACAATACAAACGCATTGGTTTTGTCGTTAGTGGCTCATATTCATTCATATCTGTTTAGTGAATACGATTTGGCAGCAGCACTTTTTGAACGAGCAATTAGAATCAACCCAGCAGAGCCGATGGTATGGGATCTTTACGCGATGTTGCATGCATACGTTGGGCAATATGAAAAAGCAAGTGCTATGGCTAACTGGGTTCAACATTTGGGTGCGTCTAGTCCGTTCGCATACTATTTTGACACCACTAAGTGCATTGTAAGTTCATTGGAAGGTAACCATCGGGCATCAATAACTGCAGGAAAACGGGCTTTGTGTCAACGCCCAAAATACAACTCCATACTCAGATACCTCATATCCAGTAATGCGCACCTTGGAAATATGGACAGCGCACGGGAATTATTGCAAAAACTACAAGTAGTGGAACCGGATTTTTCCATTGCAACCTTGCTTGATACCAGCTACCCAACGCTTGATACAGCGGGTGGGAAGAATTTTCTTGCCGGTCTTGTGAAAGCGGGAGTTCAAGACGACTGATATAAAGAGAATAAGCCTTTGGTTACTAAAGGCGAAGATATACTCAAATTTGAAGCTCAGGATGATACTTGGTCAGTTCCTAGCCAGTAAGTTTTGAAATAAGTAACACGCCGGAAAAATATTACGACGATCGAATATTTTCAATTGATTTAATACTTAGATCGGACAGCGGCGAAGTGCCGTCGGAGCAGCGAAATTTGCAGAGGTTCTGGTAATAATCACAGGTTAAAAAATGGGCTAAGACAGTGTTCGGAAAAGTTACAGAACGGGGCAGCACATTGCAAGCCCCACTACACACTACTGAGGTGCCACGTTTAACTCGTAGGCACCAATATTCCCCGTGACTAAGTTAATAGTTGTCAAAATTTACAAACTAATCAGTGCCTGTGCGATGAGTTTAGGTTCCATGACATCTTTCGGCAGTTTGTCAGCAAATTTCTTTTTAATAGGCAGCAAGAGTAAATCGGAATAAGCGGTGGCTTTTATGCTTGTCACACCCGGCGCAGAAATCTTATAGTTTATTTCACGTGTCTCATTCGGTTTTAACCGGGAATCCCCTATTTCGTTGTTCGACTGTGTCCTTATCCCAGCTATAGTAAGCGGCACAAAAAAGGCTCAAGGATTGAGGGCAATAGTTGTAATTTCAAGTTCACTCAGACAGAGTCCATGGCAATACCATGAATTCATCACTGTCTGCCTGATACATCTCGACTTTATAAACTTTTTTTAAATTTGCAGGTGTCAGTACTTCTGAAGGTGTACCCGTTGCGATTATTTTACATTCATTTAATAATACAAGCTGATGACAAAAACGTGCGGCCAGAGTCAGATCATGCATAACTGCAATAATGGAGTCGCCTTCTTCACAGGTTTTTCGCAAAAGTTTCATTACTGATAATGCATGAGCAGGATCCAAGGCGGTAATAGGTTCATCTGCCAGAAGTAAGTCCGCTTTAACGGCAAGTGCCCGGGCGAGTAATACCCGCATACACTCACCGCCTGATAAGTTACTGATTTTTCGATGCCGAAATTGTACTACGTCGGCGCTATACATGGCTTGTTCGATAATTTCCTGATCGCTTGAATTTGGACTTTGCCAATGTGCAAGATGGGGGAAGCGACCGAGCGATACAACGCGTTCGACGGTTAATGGCCAGTGTGCCAATTGTCCTTGCGGCAGATAGGAAATTTGTCTGGCCCGGCGTTGCAGGTTAATTTTTTTGAGATTTTGTCCATTAAGAAAAATATCTCCTTGTTCAGGTTTAATTAAACCGACAATGCTTTTTAACAGGCTTGATTTGCCTGCCCCGTTGGGGCCAACCAAGCCGATTAATCGACCGGCATTGATTGATATATTTATATCGATGAGTACGGGTCGATCTGACAGGGTGACGCTGAGATGTTCAATGTGTAGCAGGCTCATTGTTGCGTCCTGCGGGTTTTAATGATCAGAAAAAGGAAGAATGGTGCACCAATGATGGAAGTTATGACACCGACCTTTATATCGACGCTCGCGGGGAACAACCTGACAACAATATCCGCCGTCAATAACAACGCTGCGCCACCTAGCGCACTCAGCGGTAATAGCCGCGCAGGCTCATAGGCTACCAACGGACGTAACAGATGAGGTACAACCAGACCGATAAATCCAATCGAGCCACTAATACTTACCGCCGCTCCTACTGCTAAGGATACACCTAAAAAAATCCTCAACCGCAAACGTGCAATGTTGACCCCCATACTAAAAGCTGTGTCTTCACCAAGACTCAAAGCCTCCAATGACCGGCCAGTGCCCCAGAGAAGAAGCCATCCGAGCAGGGTTCCGGGTAAGAGTAAATAGAAATCAGAAAGGCTTTTGTTTGCTGTGGAGCCTAACATCCAGATGACAATTTCCTGAACCGCATAGGGACTGGGCGCAAGGTTTAAAACCAGAGAAATTAGTGAAAGTGCCAATGAATTAACGGCTACGCCGGCTAGAATCAAGGTGACGATACTGCTGTCTCTCCCGGCCAGTAAATAAACAAATCCCATCGCGACAAGTGAGCCTATCGTGCCAGCGACAGGCATCATTAACCAGGTAATTGTTCCGCTACCTAAATAAAATACCAGTACCGCACCCAGTGCAGCACCGCTGGAGCTGCCTACCAAACCAGGCGTTGCCAAGGGGTTTCTAAAAAGACTTTGCATGGCAGCACCGCACAAACCCAATGTGGCACCGACGAGCAAGGTGATCAGAGCCCGGGGTAGGCGAATTTGTGTGAGTATAGTAGTCAATAAAGCATTATTGTTATCCGATGCATCTTGTGCCGCTTGAATAAGGGGTAAAAGGTTTCTCCCAATAAGTAATGAGGAAATAAACAGGAGTGCAACAATTAGTGTGGCAGCGCTGATTAAGATTGCTTGAGAAAAACCGCTGGAATGCTTACTGGAATTCATTACGTGCATGTATTAATGCCTGTAACGCCAGAAGATTCATGGGGCCACCGCAAATTAGTAAACGACTGTCTATACCTGTTTTTCTTGAAGGCTGGAATAGCTTGTCCAGCACCGGGTGATCCATCACAATCTGGCCTTGGGAGCGAGTACCTGGAGCGTATTGTGAGTAAAAAAGCTGTTGTGGCTGGGCGAGTAGGAGTGACTCCAGACTGATCTGCCCGTAACCCTTTATAGCAAAATCATTGGCTATATTGTGCCAACCCGCCAAGGTCATCAACTCATCCATTAAGGTGTTTTGACCTTGAGTATAGCCTCTGGCATGATAACTGACCGCTGAAACGCTTTCTTTGGGTACGTCTTTGAGCATTCTTGCAAGATCGCTATCCATGCTGCTGATTATTTTTTCCCCACGCTTTTTCTCATGCAGAAGCGTAGCCATGCGTTGGATATTTTTTTTTACTTCGCTTAGATTGTGGAATACCGGAAATGTCTCTACACGGTAGCCGAGTTGGCGCAATAATTGGGTTTCTGCTCTGTGCTGAAATTCACCTGTAACAATTAAGTCCGGGGATAGCGAAATGACTTCTTCTGGCAGGTTGTGGTTAACTTTGAAACCTTGTGCTATTGCAAAATCTGCGTTAAACGAGCTATTTCGTTCCAAGGCGAGATGACTGATGGAAAGGATTGTATCCGGGTTGGCTAACAACATTAACAACTGATCAGTACAAAGGTTCATGGAAACAATCCGCACTGGTTTTACCGCAGCTGGATTATCCGGACTGAGTTCGTCTGAGCCGATGGCATAGGAACAGATAAGTAACGAGAGTACAAGTATTAAATAAGGTAGTTTTTGTTTCATGTGATAATTCCATCGGGCGCAAACACCTAGCAGCCTACCTTGTAAGGTATTTATTGCGCAACAGGCGGAGCGAATACAATCGATACCGGATTGAGTTGCATCTCGATTTTGTCTTTTATTTGTGTATTATCATTGGGGTTAATGATTGTCAGTTTTGCGCTTTCCCCATTAGCATCGTTTGCCCCAACCGCTATCCATAGGCGTTTTTTGCCATCTACTGCCAATGCGGTTACATCGACACCCTCAATGTTGGCAACGGGCGTAGGGTCAACTGTTGAGGTGGTTGGATTGAAACTATAAACGGCTGAGTTTTGAAAGCTCTGACTGCCAATAAAATATCCTCGGTTTGCTGATATTACCCGCATATGGGTAAATTGACCGAATGTATGCTCATTCGCATCCCCATCATCCAATACCAGGTCTGTAACAAAGGTTGTGGGATTTACGGTGGTTATTCCTCCGGTAAACTCTGGATCACCACCAAATACGAATCGGCCCTGGCCATGTACATATAACAAGCCATCATCCTCTAATAGTTGAATGTCCAGTGGGTTTTTTACTGGTAGGGCAATGCCTTTAAAATTTCCATTGCTTTGGGTATCAATTTCAGTATCGTTACTCGTATCAATCACGGCGATATAAGCCTGAAGTGGATTGAACCCATCATTGCGATCCAACCGTTGCATGACAATATACAACATACCATCAACCACCAATCCATTCATCATTTCTGGAGAACCGTCACCATCATCATAGGCTGACAGATCAATCTCACCAATCTTGAACTCGGCCTGGCTTGTAGCCGATGGATTAACGATCCAGGCAGTATTTTTATTGTGACGTAGAATATAGGCTTTATTTTCGTTCAGAAAGATAATGGTTTGTGGATTACCCGTTTGCTCATCCCCGGTATCCAGAGTTTGATACTGCCAGATAGGTGTGTCAGGTTTATCTGTACTAAACTTGGTTATGTTATCAGCATTGAAACGCTCAATACGGTAAAAGTGATTTTTAAACGCTGCAATCGCGATATCAGACACTGTCGGGCTGATATTCTCATTTGTGGTGTAGGGCGCTTCTGTGCCGACAATGGCATGTGCGGCGGATTGGAAATCAGCTGCTACGGTTGTGACAATTGCAATTTCGTTCTTTTCACCGCCCGGACTATCATTACTGATATTATCTCCATCATCAGTGGTACTGCTTGAATCGCTACTGCAGGCGTTAAGCAGTAGTAACGAGAGGAAAAAAAATCCAGCAATTGCTTTTATGGCAGCATTACATGCTGGTTTAGGATTTACAGGTTTGATTAGCGATGGTTTCATTTGGTTTCTCATTGTGTTAATTGCGGTTGATAATTAATCGATAGTGTCCAGGCCCTGCCGGGTCTCACAAATCCTCTAAAATCTTCATAACTTGTATTGTTAAAGTTATTTATACTGAACCCCAGCATCAGAGATTTAGTCGACTGATGGGTAAGGCGTATATTTTGGAGTGTTCGGTTTTTAGCTTTGAGCAGATTGGCAGTGTCGAAGAAGCGTTCGTTTTGCACATCCAGTTCGTAGCTGAATGACCATTTTTCAAGGGGATAACGAACACGGGCAAAAAAATTGTTCTTTGCCCTGCCGGGAAGAATTTTTCCTTTGAAGGCTGCATTTTTCGAACGATTATTTGGATTTTGCAGAGTTGCATTAGCACTGATCTCCATTGCATTGTTAAAACGGATGAACAATTCCAGTTCTATACCAGAGAGTCTGGCAGCAGCAACATTTTGTGATTTCCCTATACCCCGAGCGTCATAGGTTCGTACAATCATATCGTCTATTTCGTTGTACCAGGCACTCATTAACAATCGTGTGTCAGCTATTGATTTGTACTTAAGCGGGTGATTCCATTCAATACCAAAATCAAAGTTTCTACCTTTTTCGGGAAGTAATGAATCATTGCCCAGAAACAATCCACGATCACCAAACAATTCAAAAAAACTTGGCTCACGGATATAGCTACCATAGTTGCTTTTAAAAGTAAGTGAGTCGGTGTGTTCGTATTTTAAGCCGATTTGTCCGTTTATATAAGTTTCCTGCTTGTCGTTTTGTGTGTTTGTAATTTTGTCACGAAATTTATTCTTTACCCATTCAGTTCGCAGGGTGGGTGATATTAACCATTTTTCGTCGTCAAGAAATTGATTATGTTGTAGGGATAAAGAGGCTGTGTGGCGCTGACTCTCATCATCTTTTTTTTTCTTGAGTAAGTCGAGCCGCTGATAGTATTCTTTATGGGTATCAAAACTTAAACCGCTGCTGCTGTGCAGGCCAATAGTTTCAAGGTAGGTTTTAAATCCGTTAACTGATGTTTTGTTCTCATCAAATTGAGCACCCAATCCTATGTCACTATTACGATCATCATAGGTTTCCAGTTTTTGAGTCAGGTAAACCTCAGCAGTGGTATTTACTGATGTTTGCAATCCTCCATTATTGGTGAATTTTGTTCTGAGTTGTAAAGACTCTGATTCCAATGATGCATCGATATCAGATTGATTATTCCATCCTGGAATTCCTTGTTCTTTGTTGAATAGCTGCAGACTACCTTCCAGCCTGCTTTTCTCAGAAATTGTCCAGCCTGATTTCATCAGAGCGGCGTATTGTGCGACCTCAGCATTATGTCGTTTTTGTTTTTCATCGTCATCACGGTTGAATTGGGTTCGTTTGTCATTGATAAATTCAAAGTCGTTTGCACTGCGCGCCATGCTGATCGACAATAATCCATCAATTTTGTCACGGCGGGCACTCAATAGGGTGGATAATTCTTGTGTGTTAAATGAACCAATACTTAGTTTTGCAGAGCGCTGAGTGTGACGGCTGTTGCGGTGTGTAATAAGATTGACAGCTCCGCCAAAAGAGGCCTTTCCTAACTGCAGAGGCGTGGAACCACGATAAACTTCTACCCGATCTAGCTGTGATAAGTCAAGATTTGACAGATCAACACCGCCACCAGAGCCATCATTGAGCGGCAGTCCATCCAGATAAACCATAATCTGTTCACCACTGGCACCACGCAGGCTGAGTTCACTGTAGCTACCAAAACCACCCGCGCTTTGAATCTGAGTGCCGGCTTCATTGTGTAATATATCGCCCAGAGAAAGGCCAGGACGATGTAAATCCTCACCACTGATGGTGCTTGAAAACCCGGTATTTTCCTCCTCAATCACATCGCCGGTTTGAAAAGGTAATGCTGACTGATCGATGACTTCAATGGCTTTGAGCTCATCAGTCTGGGCAAAAACCGGGCATGAGAAAACCAATAGCAATACGGCCAATACCGTGAAGCTGAACTGAATTAGCTGGAAAATAGATCCCATGATTGAGCACGCGTAAGACACAAGAACACAGGCTATGGATCCTGGGGCAGAAGGGGAGAATTTATAGTCGCCGTTCGCACCTGTGTAGGTTTCCAATACCTGTCCGGATTGCGTCAGCTACGGTAGTCCGCTCTATAGGAGTTGCCCCGTCCAATAGAATCGTGACGCTGAAACAGCAGGTCTCCTGACTTACGGGTCGTGGCTTTCATCCGCCTTCCCAGCATCAATCAGAAATTTTTCTGATTGCTACCAGTGGCCTGTAATGATGTAAGCTCGCCGTTTACAGTTGCGGGGACAGTCGGGGATTCTCACCCCGTTCCCTAATCAAATGCGATGCATAAAATATAGCGGCATTTACACTTAAACCCAGATGGGACTGTTTCGGTTGTTTTTATTTTACTATATTGTTTTTTGAGTTTTCAACCTGAATTCATCATTTCAATGTGAATAGTTAAGTGTAAGCTATCAGGTTGGAAGCCTGGACTTCATGCCGTTTATAACTTGCGTATGTCTGGACTACTGTCCTGGACTCACAACAGCGTTTACTAAAAATCTTGCAAGGGAAGGTAAACTATTTGTCTGGAGTTCGATACAATTGTATTCAGATATCTAAGGAAATTGTATTGCATGTACCAATTTATACACGCGGCTGATTTGCATCTTGATAGTGCTTTACGAGGTTTGGAGCGCTATGAGGGCGCTCCGGTGAACGAGATTCGTAGTGCCACTCGCCGGGCGTTTGATAATTTAATCGATCTGGCAATAAAACATAAGGTAGCTTTTGTGCTGCTGGCTGGTGATCTCTTTGACGGTGATTGGACTGACTACAATACCGGACTTTATTTTGTCGGGCGACTGAATCAACTCAGACAATCGCAGATTCAGGTATTTATTATTTCAGGCAACCATGACGCAGAAAGTCACATGACACGTTCTTTACGCATGCCTGATAATGTACAAGTGTTCGCGACAGATAAGCCGCAAACCCATTTGCTGGCAGATTTGCACTGCGCCATTCACGGGCAGGGGTTTGCGAACCGTGCAGTCACCGAGGACCTTTCTCTGAATTACCCCGAGCCGGTAAAGGGCTGGTTGAATATCGCTCTGCTGCATACCTGCCTGGATGGTAAACCCGGGCACCTACCTTATGCACCATGTAGTGTCGCTGGATTAGTGGCTAAAGGCTATGACTACTGGGCGCTAGGACATATACACAAGCGTGAGATTATTCATGAAAAGCCATGGATTGTATTCTCTGGTAATATCCAGGGACGCCATATTCGGGAGACAGGCGGTAAAGGTTGCTATCTGGTATCGATAGAAAATGGCTGTATCACTGATGTGGAGCATCAGGCACTGGATGTATTACGTTGGAATCGTTGTGATGTGGATGTAAGCAAATGTTCTGATAGGGAAGAATTGTTCAGGCAGATTGAGCATGTTTTTGAGGAGCAGCAGAAAAATGCTGAAAACAGACCACTTGCGTTACGACTTGTATTGCGTGGACGAAGTGAAATGCACCTGCAATTACATACAGATGTCGAGCAAATTGAACAGGATTGCCGGGCGATTGCCAATGCTAGTGGTGAGCCAAGCATTTGGCTGCAAAAACTCGAATTGCAAACGGCACCTGCAACTGACCGTGCCAGACGGCTCGCAGTCGATAGTGCTATCAGTGGCTTGTTAAGGTCGATAGCAGTACAAATAAAAGAAGGCGAAGCCCAAGATCTGAGTACAGATGAAATAGATACATTACTGAGAAGGTTACCCAAAGAAGCGCGCAATGAAGAATTGCTGGATATTAAGCTTACAGATCAACGTGAACAAATACTTAAAGAAGTTGAATACCTTTTGTTGAGTGAATTATCTCAGGAAGAGGGGTTATAAATGCGATTGCTCAGTCTTCACCTGCAGGCATTTGGCCCTTTTACTGATTTCTCTTTGAATTTTGGACAAAAAGAAAACGGTTTGCACATTATCTATGGCGCCAACGAAGCTGGAAAAAGCGCCGCACTGCGAGCGCTACATGCATTGTTCTTTGGCTTTCCCTCCCAAACGAGCGATAATTTCCTACATCCTCATGCTGCTTTGCGTATTGGTGCCGTGGTGCAAAATTTACAAGGCGAATCCTTGTCATTCTATCGACGCAAAGGTAATAAAGATACGTTGCTGGATGATGACGGAAAAGCCATGGCTGACACCCGGTTGGATAATTGGTTAAAAGGTGTTTCAGTCGATTTGTTCGCCTCCTTGTTCGGTATAGACCATCAGGCGTTGCTTGCCGGTGGAAAAGAAATTCTTAGTCAGCAAGGCGATCTCGGGCAACTGTTGTTTTCAGCGTCCCTCGGTACCCGTAGTTTACACAAGGTGTTAATGCGCCTTGAAGAGCAAGCTAATCTTTTGTATAAGGCCAAGGGTAAAAATCCAACAATAAATGTGGCAATGCGACAATTTAAGCTACTGAAATCGCAGATTACTGACGAGTCGCTTTCGAGTGTTGATTGGGCGGAAAAGCACGAGGCGCTAGAGGGTTGCAGCCAGGATCTTCTAAGTGTGCAAAAAGCGTTGGCAAAAGCCAAAAATGAGGTCCATCGTTTGCAACGCTTTCAGCGCTTGTTGCCACGCCTGGCAAATAGAAGAAAATTACTGCTTCAACTGGAGTCTATGTCAGGGGTTGTAGAACTAGCCGAAGACTTTCCGCAGCGCAGACGGCAGTTGGAAACAGATTGGCAAATGGCTGAAAAAGGCTGGCAATTGGCTACAGGTCGAAGTCGAAGAATCGAAGATAAACTGGCTGAAATCAAACTGGAAAATGCGATTCTGGACAGCGCAGAGGATATTCAGGAATTGCACGCCGAATTAGGCGGTTTTCGAAACTTGCAGAAGAAACTGCCTGTACTTGTGCAAGCGCAAAGGGAATTATCTTCTGATCTGGATAAGCACTTGTTGCAGATAAGAGACGATCAGAGCGTTGATAAGATCAATGAGTTCAGTAATGTATTGGCGCTGGAAAAACGCATAAAACAATTGTTGAAAGCGTACCAGACGATCCGTGCAAACAGAGTACAAAATGAAAGGCTGCTGTTGGCTAAAACGCAGCGCCTGAAGAAAGTGGAGCAAACACACCTTGAGGATGCGCAGGATGATAAAAGTCAGTTTTTATCTCAACAGATAAAGAAGGCGCGCTCTCTTGGTGATATTGACAGCCAGATACAGACATTGGCTGATGATAGCTTGGATCGAACAATCCAAGCAAAACAATTGCTTGCGTCTTTAACTTTATGGAGCGGTAGTTTGCAGGATGTGCTGGCAGTTGCATTGCCGGTGCGTGAGTCTATCATCCGTTTTCAAGTGCATTTCGACGAATTGGCATCTACCGACAAAAGATGGGCAGAACGCAATCGGGAATCAGTTGATGCGCTTGAGAAAGTTCAGGCTGATGCGGCACAAATTGAGTATGATCGGCATCTGCCTACCGAACGACATTTGTTTGATACGCGTGCAGAGCGTGATTCCACCTGGGGGTTGATAAAAAAAACCTGGATTGATAATGAAACCACTATTGTGGATAAACTTTCTTCGGATAGCGAGAAAGAATTAGCAAAAGTATTTGAAGACAATCAGAGAAAGGCAGACGACATCAGTGATCAGCTGCGTAAAGATGCTGATAAAGTATCCCATTTATCACAATTAAATTACCAGGCAGGCGCACTCTCACTTACTTTGAAGAAATTTGAGGATGAGTCTGAAAAGCTATCACAGAAGCGAAATACATTACAGCAGGAATGGGTATTTCTTTGGTCTGAAAGTGGTATAGAACCACTGAACCCCATTGAGATGTTATCCTGGCTTGAAGGATTTTTAAATCTAAAGGGGCTGCTTGAAAACCTACAAAACATGGAGTTTGAGCTAAGACAGAAAAAGCTGACTCGTGTCGCAAGCATTGAAGAACTGGCCGCATTTATTACGGATGATTCAATTGGAAAAAGTGAAGAACAATCATTGGGGTCAACCCTGGTATTTGCTGAAATACAGTTGAGCCGGTTTGAAAAATTCTCTCGTGACGTGGAAATCAAGCAAAGAGAATCCAGAAATTTACTTGAGGAGCTGGATCAACTCAAATTGGATGGGCAATCGCTCGTTTTGTCTGAGAAGAAATGGCAGGATAAATGGCAATCGGCTACTGCCGGGCTGGCATTAACTGATACAGATGATCCTGAAGATGCTCTGGGGAAAATTGATGAAATTAACAAGGTGGTTATTCTTCAACAACAACATGATGCTCGGGGAAAGGAAATAGTGCAGCTTGAATCGGAGCAGAATCTCTTTTTGTTGCGTCTTTCATCACTTGAAAAAATACAATTTACTGAGAGTACAAATGTTGAGGAGAAAGTATCCGGCTTGTATCATCGGTTAAATGAACAGCTCAAATTGCAATCAGTATATCAGGAACATAAAAAAGAATTGGAATCTGTGGTAAATGAGTTGGATGAGCATCAGCGTGACCGAGAGCAGGCAAGTGGATTACTCGAAAATCTATTGACTGAAGCAAAGTGTAAAAACACTGATCAGTTCGAGACATTTGAACGAAAATCAGCGGATCTTAAAAAAGTGAAAGAGCAACTCATCACGCTTGAATCTGAGATATTAAGTGATAGTGAAGGTGATGATATTAACATTGTCGAGACGCAAACCCATGATATTGAAAAGGGAAAAATAGTCGAAGAAATTGAAAGCCTGGATAGTCAGATCAAACTTGAGCTGGAGCCTCGCCAACGTGAACTCTATGAGCTAAAAGGTCGTTTGACAAAAGAGCTGGAACTAATGGATGGCAGCGATAAAGCCGCACAACTTGCCGAATACGCTGAAGAGAAACTCACTGGAATGCGTGCATCAGTGAATGACTATATTCGGTTAAAAGTTGCGGTAAAGCTGCTGCGAACTGAAATTGAGCAGTTCAGGCAAATGAATCAAGGACCGTTGTTACAAAGCGCAAGTAAATATTTCTCCAGCTTGACATTGGATGCTTTCACTCAACTCAGGGCAGGCTATTTCGAGGCTGATGAGCCGGTATTACAGGCTTTGAGACAAAATGGTGAAATACTCTTTGTTGAAGGGATGAGCACCGGCACTCGTGATCAATTGTATCTCGCACTGCGACTTGCGGCGGTAGAGAAATTTGTCGATGAAAATGGCCCGATGCCATTTGTAGTTGATGATGTGTTGATTGAGTTTGACGATGATAGGACTCAGGCAGCACTTGATACGCTGGCAGAACTATCGAGCAAAACGCAGGTTGTCGTTTTTACCCATCATCAACGTTTGGTGGAGCAGGCTGAGGGTTTGGGACGTGGGATTAGTATTCATCCGCTTTTGGCGTAGCATACTTGATCTGCCAGTTACCTGTTTATTAGGATGTGACCTTAAAGGACAGGCATGTTTTATCCTGAGTGAAACGTCTTATGCGGACCCGCATGCAGGGTGTTGTGGGGCTGAGGGTTAGAGACCCTCAGCTACCCGATTAGCTGTTTTTATTACCACTTTTTGATGATACTGTAATGCGAAAAACCTGCCCCTGCTTTCGAGCCATTTTCCATATCCATAAGGCTAAAGTATTCTCCACACGGGATACAAGCATTAACTTTTTCACTTGCTGATATTGCATTAGATTTTGTTTTCCAGTGAATAATATCGGCATATTCGATATTATTTTTTTTAACTAACTCTCGGCTTATAAATCCTTCTTGTTTTACTAGAAAATTAGAATTGACTAAATCTGCTGCTTTTATCAATTTCTCATCACTAATTCCATTGACTTTGATAAATGGTGCCCATTCAACAACAATTATATCTTGCGCATAGACGAACATACTTGCTAAAAACAAGAATAGAGCCAATAGTGATTTTTTAGTTGTTACCATACAATTCTCCTAATTAATTGTTATTTAATTTTTTTATTAAATTTTCCAATGGCATTGTTATATGCCTCTATTATTAAAGGATAAATCTCTTCAAATTTATCTTGTGAAGGTGATAAAATACAAACCCATGACATCCATGCATAAATTGGATGAGGCATAAGAATATTTGTTGTTAACAAATCCTGATCTGTTTCAACAATACACCCTTTTGCTGGACGTTTAGGTTTTTCTCCAAAGATATTTTTATATGTGCCTTTTGAAATTCCAATGCTTAATCTAAATACTCCATTTTTTGATAAACTTTGGGACTTATCGTTGTTGCCATCTTTTTCTTTAATAGTGCAGAAATACACACCATTCGGTAGTTTATTTCCGAGGTTATAAAATAAGGAGATAAGAGTCAGTTCTATTTTGCAATAGATAAATGTTAATATAGTATTATACCATGCCAAGGCTTAGACTCAACTTGTAAGTGCAACGATTCACCCGCTACAAACACATAAGAAGTGCAACTATCCTGACCGAGAGGGTACAGGTAATAACCTGAATACCAGGAGTTGAAATGAAAAAAACTATAATCATCTATCACATAAAAACCGAAATTTTCATACGAACAACCGTCTCAGCAGCCTTTAACGAGCTTCGATAATGCCAACTGCTGATCTTGCTCGAAAATATAGTTCTGCGAATTCAGTCGCCAGGTAGTTACAGCCTTGAAACCGTAAGTCGACATCTCTCCAAAAGCTTCAGTTGCACTCTGCACACCCTTCTCCTTCCCAGTAGGATTCTTGACGGCTTCACTAGCCTCAAACTTAGCACCATAGGCAAAAGCGTCAGGTTTGATACCATAGTTAACGAACTGTCCAGGAAGACTGGTACTGGAATACATTTGAAATGCGATTATATCGAAATGCTCGTTCACCGTTTGGGCATCTAGATTGTTCGTCGTTGCAGGTCCCATTGTCAGTAACATTCCAGCATTTTTAAGTGCCGGGCCGACAGCGGAGAAGGTGGTTTTAAACTGTGCTTTTGTTGTGTCGTCGCTGAGGTATTCCCACTCCCAATCAATATCGAACCCGTGAAGCCCATAATGATCGAGGTAGGTGACAACATTTTTTGCAAATGCTTCGGCTGATGCTTGGTCAGGGTTTTGAGGGTCAGGATAAATCTGTGATATCAAGTGCTGTTTGCCATAGAGGAGTGTAAGACAGATCTTGATTTTAGGGTTCGCCTTTTTCGCATCTCGAACGATCCACTCCATGTAATTTTGATCAGTGGGGATGCTTTCATCGTCATTTACAGGATGGTTGACCTTATCAAGAAACAGTGTGTAGCTGCTACCATCACCCACAGGAATCGTATTGTTACTGGTGGGAACAATGTCAACAAAACAGAGATTTATAATGTCGTTAGCTTGATAAATATTTTCACTGATCAAACGCTGAAATGCACTGTTTGGATTATTATAATTGGTCCCTGACGGGTCATCCTCACTCAGTAAAATCCATGCGTTACACATGGGAGAAAGTTTCGAAGCAAACGGTGGATTTGATGGCTTAGTCATTGAATTTCTCCTTTTCTATTTCAGATTTTTAATGTTAAATACTTCTACTTTTTCTTTACGCATAACGATTTGGATAAGGCGTACGACGCTTTTTCGCGTCGCACTTGACCTACTTAATACTCATCGAGCCTTCTCCTCCTGCTCAGCAATGTCAGCTAAACTGGAGGGCGACCAAACCACTACGGAGAAAGCCCAATGAACTTTTACAATAGCACACACCCATATTACTGCGGCATCGACTTACATGCCAGAAACCTTTATGCCTGCATTGTTGATCAGGAAGGAAGTACCTGTGTTCACGGAGAAATGCTGGTTAACAGGTTAAATCTAATTTTCGGTGCCGAATCCATTTTTCTCCTTTACTCCGGACCCAAAGCTTGTTTCCATAAACGCGGGGAGATTCAACACTCATACTACTGCTATCGAATTCGCCTTCTATTACAGCCATAAAGTCACTGTCACTGGTAAATGCCCTCATATACTCGGCCTCAAGAGTTCCGAGTTTGTCTTCATTGAATCTCAGAACTCTATTAACATAATCTGCAACAATCCAGGTCCCATATTGATGTAATCCAGCGATTATTATATATCTGTTATCACCCTCAGTAAGACGGGCAAAGATCCCATAATCGCCAGCCTTACCATAGGGTACATTTCCCACCCCGTTGCGTTTTCTTCTATAACAATGCTCTGCATTTGATTCAAGGGGTTCGTCCAGTTTCTGTCCTTGTTCATGGGCATCGTAAACTTGAATTTTCTTAATTGGAGTCCGATCGTACTGTTCGCTTGTAACCTTATCATCCTTTCTTCTGACCTTAATATCGTCGATTGATTGATAGTCATTCACAAACCAGCATGGAAGGTTCATTTTTTTGAGCCATTTTTTTATGTCATCTTCGCTATTACATCTCTTTTCTTTGTGTGATTTCCTTTTTTTTGATTTTCCCTTCCATGCTCTATTATCATCGCTATGTGTCGCTACATAACTAAATTTTTTGTTTAGTGCTGGATTGGATTGAGGGCTACATATAAAAATCACGTTTCCTGTCACCCAATCATCTTCTACTTTTACAGAGCCTTTTGAAGTGTCGATCTCTTTCAAAGAAACTTTATCTAATCCCAATGCCATTCCAATTACGTGAATAGCATAAAAATCGCCTTGATTTATTAAAGGGAGTGGTTTGCCGCTTAAATAATGAACAGGATATACAATTTTATATCGGTTATGTGTGCCTTGATATTTTCTCGAAAGAGGGAATAGCTTGGAGGCTCTATCCGCAACAAAAGAATCAGTTGCTAATGTGGCAGTAATTGACTTTGTTTCATTTCCAATATTTACAGCGTGATTTAACTGCTTCCTTTGTTGAAATGCAATGAAAGCCGTAATAACAATCGATACAAAACCAAGTGATAATGACACAATATTCATAACATTATCATGTACTAGTGACGCAATATTCATAACATTACCTCCAATTGATTGACGCTTTTAATCCTAATGATCAATAGGTATTGGTGTAATAACAGATAAAGCACTATTTGTTGGTGAAGCTATTGAGTCATTAAGATTAAACGCCTTTCATCGCTAAAGGAAAATCAGATCTAACATATGTCGAAGTAAAAATACTAATACCTTTAACTTTGTTTTACTATATTGTTTAAATTATATTAATCATTGGTTTTACAAAGAGAGGGTCTCTAATAACGACTGTCCTTAGTTCTTCTATTTGATCGAACACTATTCGTCAGATTACGGCCCAACTTATACATTTTAATTCTTATGCTACAAATCACAGTAAATTTTCGCAATTTGAGCCGCGAGTCGGGCATTGTTAAAAACCAATTGAATATTGGCCGCCAGACTTCTCCCATCCGTAGATTGTGCAATTTCAGACAGCAAAAATGGTGTGCTTTGTTTTCCCCTGATTTTCTGCTTTTTCATCTTGTGTAGTGCTTGTTCAATAATGAAATCAATTTCTTCATTAGCCATAGCGTACTTTTCAGGAATTGGGTTTGCAATCACGACTGCACCGTTCAAACATAGTTGCCATTTGCTGTGTAAAATCTTTGCTATTTCTTCAGGTGTGTTTATTTGAGAATCGACAGAAAACCCACTCTCACGAGTATAAAACGCAGGCATGAATTTGGTTTGATACCCTAATACAGGTACGCCGTGTGTTTCCAAATATTCGAGAGTTAGTCCAATATCGAGAATTGATTTCACCCCAGCACAAACTACCGCCACCGGCGTTCGTGCCAACTCCTGTAAATCTGCTGAGATGTCCATGGTGGTTTCAGCTCCACGATGAACGCCACCAATTCCGCCGGTAGCAAAAACTTTTATCCCGGCCATGTGTGCAAGAATAATTGTTGATGCAACCGTGGTCGCCCCATCTTTTTTTTGTGTAACAACAACAGGAATATCTCGCCGACTTGTTTTTGTTACAGCCGTTCCGATTTTACCCAGATATTCAATTTGAAGAGGACTCAAACCAATAATTAACGCTCCTTGTATTATTGCAATAGTAGCTGGAACAGCGCCATTATCGCGCACTACCTGTTCCGCCTGGAGGGCGGTTTCCACGTTTTTTGGATAAGGCATGCCATGAGAGATAATTGTAGATTCAAGCGCTACTACGGGTTTACCTTCAGCGAGTGCAGCTTCTACTTCAGGGCTGATGTTTAATAATGTCTTAAGTGCTGCCACTACATGTCATCCAGTATTTTTTCCACCGCAAATACCGACATTTCATGGCTGACAGTATTTGTCGATGCTAATGTTAATCTGGCTGCAGCCAGGGCGAAATAGCTGCATTCTCTTGTTTCAATTTTATTCTGCCAACAGTGTGCCAACGCTGCCATCAAGGCGTCTCCGGCGCCGTTACTGTTAACAATGGCACTGATTGGTAGTGAAACCAAGTCGTTATTCTGACCATCACTATAATACAGACCGCGTGAACCCATGGTGATAAATAGGTACTCTACGCCTTGTTTGTGGAACCAATCGGCGAGAATAGATAAATCGGCGTCGTTTTTTACTTTTATCCCTGAGAGGTATTCGGCTTCAACCAGATTAGGTTTGAGCGTGTGTATGGAAGACAGGAATGGATTTATTTTGGTGGATTTAATCACCGATACTGTATCAACAAAAAATTTCGTGTCGGGTAAATTTTTAAACAGATAGGTGAGCAGCTTGTGATTCAGGTTTGTATCCAGAACAATAAATTGCGCTTTTTGTAATAAGATCAGATGTTTTTGTAGATGTTCGGAATTGAAATGCTGAAATATTTCCATATCTGCAATAGCTGATTGCATCTCTCCTTGAACATCGGTGATGGACATATAGCATGATGTTAAATGTCCATTAAGCCTCACCATTCGACTGGTGTTTATTCCAGCTTTTGTACTTAACTCAATTAATCGCTTTCCCTGCTGATCATTGCCCACGGGCGCTATCAAATAACAATTATTGCCCAATCGTGCGAGATTCTCGGCGATATTGCGGGCAACGCCGCCCGCACTGTAACTAACTATTCCAGGTGTTGAAGTCTTAGGCAAAAGCGCTGAGTCAGGTGATCCCAGTATATCCATATTGGCACCACCAATGACAACACAAAAATTGCTTTCATTCACGTTCATCTATGGGTATGTAATCACGCGTTGTTTCACCAATATACAGTTGGCGTGGGCGGCCAATGCGTACTTCCGGGTCACTCATCATCTCATTCCATTGTGATATCCAACCGATGGTTCTTGCTAAAGTGAACATGACCGTAAACATATTGGTCGGTATATCCATGGCAAGAAATATAATTCCAGAATAGAAATCAACATTGGGGTACAGATTGCGCTGCTTGAAATATTCATCTTTCAGTGCAATTTCTTCAAGTTCCATTGCTACTTTAAACAGTTCCTCGTGTTGTTTATTAACTTTGCCATTAGCCAGTAACTCATGGCAGGTGTTGCGAATAATCTTTGCTCTTGGATCAAAGTTTTTGTAAACACGGTGACCAAAGCCCATGAGGCGGAAACTGTCATTTTTATCTTTTGCCCGGTTGATATAATGTTCCAGAGGTTTATCAGACTTGATTATTTCAGATAGCATGCTGACAACTGCTTCGTTGGCCCCACCATGTGCTGGCCCCCAAAGCGCACCAATACCTGCAGAAATGGCGGCAAAGGCGTTGGCTTCAGAGCTGCCAGTGAGGCGCACGGTAGATGTCGATGCATTTTGCTCGTGATCAGCATGTAGTATCATGATAAGGTCAAGTGCCTTAACTATAAGTGGGTCTGCCTTGTATTTTTCTGAAGGCATTGCGAACATCATATACAAAAAATTCTCAGCGTAACTCAAATTATTTTGTGGGTATACAAATGGTTTTCCTGTGGCATAACGATAGGCCCAGGCCGCTAATGTAGGAATTTTAGCAATTAACAGATCAGCATAGATAATGCGATGTTCTGAATTAAAAATATCAACATCATCGTGATAAAATGAGGATAGAGCACCCACGACCCCAACCATAATCGCCATAGGATGTGCATCACGGCGAAATCCGTTATAAAATTTGGAAAGTTGCTCATGTGGAATGGTATGACGGGTGATCAGTGCTTTGTATTGCTTGTATTGTTCATTATTTGGCAACTCACCGTGTAAAATTAAATAGCAGGTTTCCAGAAACGTGCTATGTATTGCCAATTGTTCAATCGGGTAGCCGCGATACTCCAAACGACCTTCTTCGCCGTCCAGAAAGGTAATTTTACTCCAGGTGCTTGCGGTGGAGACAAATCCAGGGTCGTAGGTGAAAAAGCCCATTTCTTTATAGAGTGTACTTATATCGATGGTCTTGGTGCCACAAGTAGGTTCCAATACATCTAGTTCAATCGACTTTCCGGTTTTATTGTCTGTTAGCGTGACCGTATGTTTACTCATTAAAAACAATTCCTTGATAAAAATGCAGGGAGAGGGGCGCAGGCAGTTGATCGAATAAATGAATTAATCGAACGACTTGTATTATTATGGAAAATTCAAGACTTCGATTATTTATCAAAGCCTTAATCCTATAACCTCAAGTGCTTGTTTATTGCGTGCTCACTCATTGCGAGCAAACACTGGGTTGGGCTTAAGGCAGGTTTAAAACTGCTCTTCTTCCGTTGATCCGGTAAGTGCTGTTACAGAAGAGGCGCCTCCTTGTATTACGGTGGTGACATCATCGAAATAACCAGCACCAACTTCTTGCTGATGTGCAACAAATGTGTAGCCCTTGTCAGCCGCCGCGAACTCAGGTTCCTGGACCTTTTCTACATAGTGTTTCATGCCTTCACCACGCGCATAGTGGTAGGCAAGATCGTACATATGATACCACATGTTGTGAATGCCGGCCAAAGTGATGAACTGGAACTTGTAGCCCATATCATTTAACTCATCTTGAAAACTGGCAATTTGTGTGTCATTGAGATTTTTCTTCCAGTTAAAGGAGGGGGAGCAATTGTAGGCCAGCAATTGCCCGGGGTTTTGTTGTTTTAGCGCTTGGGCAAATTCGCGTGCAAAACCAAGATCGGGTGTGCCGGTTTCACACCATACTAAATCAGCGTAGGGTGCATATGCCAAACCACGTGAGATAGCCTGCTCAAGCCCGTTTTTAACTTTGTAAAAGCCTTCTGTGGTACGCTCATCAGTGCAAAATGGTTTGTCATTGTCGTCAACATCCGAGGTTAATAGATTAGCTGCTTCTGCATCGGTTCTGGCCAATATTAATGTTGGTACTGCCAACACATCAGAGGCGAGTCGGGCTGCAATGAGTTTTTGTACAGCTTCCTGCGTGGGGACCAACACTTTTCCACCCATATGACCACATTTTTTAACCGCCGCCAGTTGATCTTCATAGTGCACACCTGCAGCGCCGTTTTGGATCATGTTTTTCATTAACTCAAAGGCATTCAGTACACCACCAAAACCGGCTTCTGCGTCTGCTACAATGGGCAAAAAATAATCTGTTCCGTCTTCGTCTTGCGGTGAAATGCCACGCGCCCACTGTATTTCATCGGCGCGTTTGAATGTGTTGTTAATCCTACGTACAACGGTAGGTACTGAGTCATATGCATAGAGTGATTGATCTGGATACATGGTTTCCGAAGAGTTTGCGTCTGCCGCAACCTGCCAACCGGATAAATAAATCGCTTCAATACCTGCTTTTGCCTGCTGCATTGCCTGCCCAGCGGTCAAAGCACCCATTGAGTTTACATAGCCTTTTTTGGCATCGCCATTGACCAGTTTCCAGAGTTTTTCAGCCCCTTGGCGGGCAAAAGTGTGTTCTGGAATCACAGACCCCCTAAGCCTTACAACGTCTTCTGCCTTATAGCCTCTTTTTACATTTTTCCAGCGTGTGTTGTTTGCCCAATCAGCCTCGATAGCTGTGATTTGATCTTTTCTTGTCATTTCTTTGAATCCCCGCGATCCGAAATTAGCGTGTTAAGATATAAATATTTGATTTTTTTCAGTAAATTACGAATCAATCAAGATACAGACTTTGTGCCAATACAAACTTGGCCATTTACAGATAACCCCGTTTATTTAAATCTATTAATTCAGTAAATAAAATTTCTTCAATTGTTCTTATCCTTTATTTTCAGGTTTGTAAAAGGGTTTGTTATCACCGAATGAAGGTGCTTAAGCAATCTGTTTTACAGTAAATACTCAAGAAATTAGCAAAACCCCTTTATTTCTAGGTCACTATAATACTTGTTTGGGTAATTAAAAATTCTAATAGCCCAATACTTAGTATTGGAAAAACAATAAGTGTGGCAATGTCGTAATTTAATGCACCAGACTATAGATAGGGTTGAAGCACTTCTGCCAGATCACTAATATATCCTTAATTCATTACATAGCCTACCTTGTTTTTTTAAATGTGCTGCGCATACCGATCTTCCATGAGTTTAATAAATCGCTTTGCTGGTGCCGATAAAAATCGATCTTTTTGCGTCACAATCCCGTAACTGCGTTTGGGAAAATACGCGCCTAACGGAATCATGGCGAATCTGGATTTATCGTCGTCAGTAAGGCAGACATCTGTCACTATTGAAATGCCTAGACCAAGATTAACATAACGCTTAATAACCTCCCAACCGCCAGCTTCCAGCGCCACGTGATAATTCAAATTATTCTGTGCAAATACCATTTTCACAATACGCCACGTACTTAGGTGTCGGGGTGGCAGAATCAGTCCATGCGGGCTGATATCTTGTAGATTGACCGACTCTTTTTTTGCTAAAGGATGATCCAGGGGCGTGATTAATACGGGTTCGAAGCTGACAAAGGAACAGTAATCAATATCTTGAGGCACATCTAGCATGGAGCCTACGGCAAAATCCGCCTGATTGGCCCGAAGCATCGCCATGCCATCGCGCCCTGTTACGTTGGCAAGGGTCAGGCGTATATCCGGGTAGTGCTCAGAGAATTGTCTCACAGGTTCTGGCAGCACATACAGGATAGTTGATTCGCCTGCCGCAATGGTGAGTTCACCGCTACTCAACTTCTCGCAATGTGCATTGAATGTTTCCTGTAATTGGTCAATGCCCTGAACCAAGGGGTGGGCGAGTTTATAGAGGGTTTCACCCTCAGAGGTTAGTTTTAGATTGGGGCCACGACGTTCAAACAATTGGGTGTTCATTTCCTCTTCCAGCGCTTTTATTTGCAGTGATACACTGGGTTGACTGGAGAACAGCATGTCTGCGGCTTTAGTAATACTCCCCAATTGTGCGGCGCTGCAAAAGGCGCGTAGCTTTTTTAGCCGATTTTGTTTTATGTTGGGGCCGACCATAGGTTTATCTCAATACTTACTTTATCTTAAAGTGCTATAAGACAGACTGTGCTTATAAGGTATTGGAACTTATAACAGCGATAAGACATTAATGCCAGCGTGTGCTCTAATTAGTTTGCTCATTCTGCTGGTAACAAAGAACATCTAAAAGATAGTGAGTGCCCCTAACTATTCAATGCGTAAACGACTCTGTTCGAGAAGTTTATTGCATACATTCTGCTGCTTCACTACAAGTCCGGTTGCATATGAGGTGAAGATTTTTCAGATATGGTCAAAGTACTGACGTTGATGACGAGTGTGCCAGTTAACAGCTGTTTTGATTACAAATAGAAATTTACGTGTATACTTTCGCGATTGCTAACTGAAGAGGCTCCGAATCAAATGAAACCTGCACTATCAGCGGCTGTATTACTGTTATTGGCATTGTTAAGCTCTGCTTGCAGCACGGTGTATTACAACACTATGGAAAAAGTCGGTATTCACAAGCGGGATATTCTGGTTGATCGTGTTGAAGACACGCGGGATTCACAGCAGGAGGCTCAGGAACAGTTTAAATCCGCGTTGGAAAAATTCGGTTCAATGGTTGAAATCAAAGACACTGATCTAAAGAAAACCTACGATGAGCTGAATTCGGAGTATGAGGATAGCGAAGAGGCCGCCGAAGAAGTTTCAAGTCGTATAAAATCTGTCGAATCTGTCGCCGAGGATCTATTCACAGAATGGTCTGAAGAGATAGGACAGTACACCAACAAAGACTTGCGGCGAGCGAGCAAGAAACAATTGAAAGCAACCCAGTCTCGATATAAAACCATGCTGGTTTCCATGCATAAGGCGGAGAAAAGTATGGACCCGGTGCTTAGAACTTTCCGCGATAATGTACTTTTTTTAAAGCATAACCTTAACGCACAGGCGATCGGTTCACTGCGTTCTGAATTTTCAACATTGAAAAATGATATTGCTGTTTTGGTTAAGCAGATGAATCAATCCATTTCCAAATCAGATGAATTTATAAAAGAGATGCGTGCCCAGCAAGGTTGAGTGGTTTGTACTCAATGTTCTGTAACCTTGCCAGGGGGTGCTTCTTTTTTGCCTATCAAACGCATTATCGCTGTTCGTATCTGCTCATAAAACAAATAATTAATCGGCACGATGATCAACGTTACCAGCGTTGCAAACAGTATCCCAAAACCCAGAGATACTGCCATCGGAATTAGAAATTGAGCTTGGGTACTTTTCTCAAACAACAAGGGCATCAGCCCGATAAATGTTGTTAATGAGGTGAGTATTACGGCCCGAAATCTGGCAACACCCGCGATGTGTACCGCTTCGAGAAGTGGCATACCCGCCTGGCGTTTCTTATTTATGTAATCTACTAACACCAGACTGTCATTAACGACAACACCACTGAGTGCCAGCATACCCAGAACACTGATAATAGTCAGGCTCATGTCCATGATCCAATGACCAATAATCGCACCGACAAGGCCAAATGGAATAACAGACATAACGATTAGCGGCTTTGTATATGATGCGAAAGGTATCGCCAACAAGGCATAAATAACAAACAGTACACCAACAATACCCCAACGCAGTGTCTCGAATGATTTGCGCTGTTCAGCCGCTTCACCTTCCAGGCTATAGCTTAAACCTGGATATTTCTTGATGATCTGCTCCATATAGGTGTCAAGTCCGCGTTTGATTGCTTCGATATCGACATTTTTTTTATCGGCATCGGCGGTGACATGTAAACTCCTTAAGCGATTAATTCGCTTGATTTCGGAGGGTGAACTTGCGTAGGTCAGACGAGCGATTTCGTCGAAAGGTACGGATTGACCCTCGCTGGTACGAATCAGCATATTGCGTAAATCGCTAAGCGATTTACGCTGATCAGCCGGGTAACGAACGACAACTTTAACTTCATCACGCTCACGTTGGATACGTTGAACTTCGAACCCATGAAAAGCCTGGCGAACCTGACGACCTAAATCGCTGACATCGACACCCAACAGTGTCGCTTCTTCTTTCAGTTGAAGCTGAACCTCTGTTTTGCCGTTTGAAAGGCTGTCCTCGATATCAAACAAACCGCCGTAACTGGCCATGTGTTCGCGAATATCCTTACCGATAGCCCGTAGTTGCTGCAAATTATTGCCAGTAACCTGAACATCAATGGGGTCACCATGGCGGCCAATTTCAGCACGATAGTTCAGTGATTCTGCTCCCGGTATTGGCCCGATCAGTTTGCGCCACTGCTTAACCAGATCAGCACTGCTGATAGTGGATTTTCTTTGCTCCGGCGGTGTAATTTCAAACATAACACGACCGACATTTGAGCGACCAATACCATAGCCGCCAAAGGAGCCGGTAGTGGAATAAATATTCCTGATAATAGATTCACCACCGCTCTCAACCTTGTGTTTTTCTTTTAGTGCTCGCGCTGTCTCGGTCATACGTTCGATGTATTTATCAGTAATGTCGAAAGAGGTGCCCGCCGGCATGGTCAATACGGCTCTTGCGGTTTCACTTTGTACCCGGGGGAAGAATAAAAAGCGCATCCATCCACCGGCAACCAGACTGAATATGATGATGGTGATGGCGAGGAAAAATGAAAAAGTCAATAGTTTGTTTCGCATACACCAGCTGAGCACGGGGCCGTAGAAATTTCGGATACCGCGTTCCAAGGCGTTGGATATACCTTGCTGCAGGCGGGTAAACCAATTTCCTCTGCTATTTTCATCGATCTTTTTGATGTGTTTTAAGTGTGCGGGTAATACCAGTTTTGATTCAATCAGGGAGAATAACAAGACCGGGATGATGACCATCGGAATCTGTGCAAATATAGCACCCCTGGGACCACCGAACATTGCAATAGGTGTAAATGCGGCAACGGTTGTAAGCACACCAAAAGTGACTGGAATGGCAACTTCCTTTGTTCCGTCAATGGCGGCTTGCAATGGAGGGCTGCCACGTTGTAAGTGGGTATAAATATTTTCGCCCGTGACTATGGCATCATCGACGACAATACCCAGTACGACGATAAAGGCAAACAGGGATACAATATTAAGGGTTACACCTATTAGCGGCATAATGATAAAACTGCCTAAAAATGCAACCGGGATACCCAGGCAAACCCAAAAAGCGACGACCGGGCGTAGGAATAGTGAGAGCAATATTACAACCAGTATGCCGCCCTGTATGGCATTATTACTTAATGTCTGCAGACGTGCCTTGACAATACTTGAGCGATCACGCCAATATTTGATATCCACACCTGGCGGCAGCCAATCAATGCTGTCTACATAGCTCTTTACCTTATCTGCAACCTGAATCGCACTTTGGTCGCCTACCCGATAGATCTCCATCAATATGCCGGGCTTGCCGTTAAATCGGGTTTTGATCGGTAATTCATTAAATCCATCTTTAAGGGTTGCAATGTCACCTAAACGCAACTGCGTGCCTGTCTCACTACTGACAATGGAAATATTTGCAAACTCCTCCGGCTTGTAAGCTTGTCCGCTGGTACGGATCAGTAATTCACCACTTTCACTGCGTATATTACCGGCAGACAAATCCAACGAATTGGCGCTGATGCGCGAGGCGACTTCGGCCAGTGTGAGTCCGTATCTGCGAAGCGTATCTTCAGAAATTTCAATGCTCAGTTCAAATGGACGCACTGCCTCCAGCTGCACTTGGGTAATTTCCTCAATACCCAGTAGCTCATCGCGAACCTGCGCCGCCACGCGACGTAAAACCTTCTCATCCATATCGCCGTAGAGTGCAATACTGATAACTTCACGCTTAAATTCCGCTTTTGCTATTTGCGGTTGCTCAGTATCGGCAGGTAGTGAATTTAGAGAGTCAACACGGTTTTTTACATCGTTCAATAAATCACGGGTATCAAAGCCTTTCAATACCTCAATACGTACAGAAGAAGCCCCTTCACGGGAAGTTGACGTTAATTTTTCAATACCATTGAGTGATTGCACGGCCTCCTCAAGCCGGATGGTGACGCCTTCTTCGACTTCACTGGGTGTTGCCCCAGGAAAAGGGACGGTAATCGCAATCACATCCAGATCGGTGGTAGGGAATACTTCCACCGGAACCCGGTTAAAAAGAGAAAATAATCCTACACTGGCGATGGAAATCATGAGCAGATTGGCAGCGACGTGGTTGCGTGCAAACCATACAATTAATCCATGCATCAGTTTGTCTCCTGACCACTGTTATTAGAAATTTCCAGCGCTGTTGATGTGTCTGCCTGATCTTTATCGTTGTTTATATTAACTTCAACCTGCAGTTTTGAAAGTCGTTCGCCCAAAGGTGTTGTGACCAGTAAGTCACCGTCTTTAAGCCCTCGGTTAATCACAGCAATCTGCTCGTTCTGCCAAACCACATTGACGGATTGCTTTCGTACGGTATTGTCTTCTGCCACGATGACTGTGTTTTTCTCATGTAGAAGTGATTTTGCTACAGGGTAGACGTGACTGAAAACAGTGCCTTTGATTCTGGCCTTTAAAAACTGTCCTATCGCCAAATGAGACTTAAATTTTGGTTGATTAAGCGTGTTAATATCAGCGGTGATAAAAAGCTGGCGAGTACGCGTATCGAGTACGCCCTCGGAGCGGGAAATGGTTCCCGATAGCAGCTGCGAATTGTCGTTATCAGCTAAAGTGAAGATAACTTCGGATCCGTTTTTTTCATCGGCATCAGGAATTTGTAACCAAACCAGGTCAGACTGAGCTAAGGGCAGACGCAGTTTGAACGAATCGCTGGCGAATATTTCGGTCAATAAAGTAGCGGGTGTTACGTACTGACCCAAATCGACTTTTTTGTTTTTTATACGACCGGAATAGGGCGCACGTATTGTTGTTCGCTGAAGATCAAGCTTTGATTTTTCAAGCTGAGCACGGGCAGATGCCACAAGCGCTCTGGCCGCGCTAAGCTGAGGTCTTCTTGCCACTAAATCTCCTGGTTCTCCCTTGCGACCCAGACGCTTCCAGTCTAATAATGCTTCTTGCCCACGTGCTTTCTCTTCAGCTAATGTGGCCCTCGCCTGTATTAGATTGGCTGCTGCAGTCTTGATGATTATCTCGTAGTCCACCGGATCGATCTTTAGTATCATTTCCCCCTTATTAATCAAACCACCATTTTCGAAGTTTGCTGCAACAGCGATAATTTTGCCTGATACTTGTGGTATTAGTGATGTCTCAAGGCTGGGTTGCACAGTGCCATAAGAATTGATGATTACTTGAAAATCTGAAGCCTGCAGACGAATGGCATCGATGGGTACAATTGCATCAACAGGGCGGGGCCGAGGCTTGGCAGCGGGCGGATTATCAATAATTCCCTTTCCGATCACTAGGCTTGTGACGATAATCACCAGCGGCAGTACAAATTTAAACACGCGTTTAAACACAATAATCCTCAATTAATACCCTATGGGCAAAATAATCCACTGTGATCCGATAAGCTCTGAATATCCCATAAAAATAGCAGGAGACATAGAGTACGTTGTTCCCTGCGCTTTGTGGATAACACTCACAATTGTACCGCTATTCGTAATCGAGAGAAGCAAATTACATGACTGCCGATGCGCTGCCTTTGTCAGCAATACCTAAGTTAGAGGAAATCAAGCTGAGTAGTAACAAATCCGGGCCGAAGCTTTATATGGTGCGCCTGGATCGCGTATTTGCGCTGGCCAGCGGCAATAAACTGTACAAACTACAAGGTTTTATTGAAACGGCCAGGCAATCAGGTATCCGGCAGCTATTGAGTTTTGGCGGTGCTTATTCCAATCATATTCATGCACTGGCTTTGACGGCACAATATTTCGACATGGAAAGTATAGGTATTATCCGCGGTGAAGCCTCGGCTATAAAGAACCCTACCTTAAGCGATGCCATAGCGGCTGGAATGCAACTGTCTTTTGTAAGCCGGAAAATCTATCGTCAACGTTTTGATAGTGGGTATCTGCAAAAGTTGCAACAGTGTTACCCTCGGGCACTGATTATACCTGAAGGTGGGGCGCATCCAGCTGCCTTAAAGGGGTGTAGCCAGATACCGCGTTTGCTTAACCAGCAGATGCCTCAATCCATAGACTGCTTTTGCTGTGCTGTAGGGACAGGAACTACGCTTGCCGGATTAGTTCTGGGTGTGCAGCCGGAGCAATCGGTACTGGGTTATCAAGTGGTGAGGGATACCTCGGTTTCAATCCGGTTACAGCAACTTTTATCTGATCAGCATTTCTCTTGCGAGCCTGTTATAGTGGCTGCCGATTTTGGCGGTTACGCCAAGGTTGATAAGCCATTGCTGGATTTTATCCTTCATTGGTATGAAGAGACTGGCATTTTGCTTGACCCTGTTTATACCGGAAAACTTTGTTTCCGGTTAGTGCGACAACTCGCTCAAAGTTATTTTCGATCTGATCAGACGTTGGCAATAATTCACACAGGTGGATTACAAGGCTGGCGTGGGATGCGGGATCGAGTGATTAAATTGGGTGGCACACAGAGCTGGTGTACAATTGAGCAAGCGATGAAAGCATAAAATACATAGGAATTTTTGTGTTGTCAGCAGCCGTGCAGATCAGGTGATCCGCTGAAGTATCGCCAAATTACTCAAATAATTATTAATCTAAAATATTAAATTATTATTATAATTAATTGAAATTAAACATTAAAAATTAATTACTTAATGTAATATATTAGCTTTGTTGTTAAGCCTGCCAATTTTCTCCGATCCCTAACCATGTCAATATTATCAATGCCAAAACACTTCTCCTCATCTCATATCAAAATCTGGTTGGCTGTTTGTCTATGGTCCGCTGTGCTTTACGCTATTGTGCAAATGGGTACATCGGTGTTTTTTGAAATAACGGTCTGGCCAGGTGTCTGGATAAAGGATGCCTTTTCTCACCTGTTGCTGGGGAGCTTGTTATTTCTGCTGTGTCGGGGATTCTGGCCCTGGGCTATGGCTTATAGTCTGACAGTTATTTTGCTGCAATTGGGTAATGCGCTTAAATTTGTCATTCTTGGCAGCCCGATAATGCCCGATGATTTTGCCGCCGCGCCTAACATGCTGCAATTATTTGACGACTGGCGATTGTATGTGATGTGGGCCGCATTGCTAGTGCCCCTGATTTTGTGGATTTATGCGTTAGCATGGCATAAAAAATTGACTTGGGTGGTTTTAGGCAGCCTGGTCTTAACGGGTTTTGGTTTCGTTCAATTCTCTACGGTAATAAACCGTGGCATGGACAAATACCTGGGTGATCGCATTTGGGACCAACCCGGGAACTATCGTGACCGTGGACTGGTTTTGCACATCGTACACGAGGCAAGTCGCAGCTTGGCAAGGGGTCAAATAACCTTAACACCAGAGCAAATCAAACAGGCAAAGGCTGCGGTGCTGCCTTCAGGACTTATCGCTCACAAACCCGATGCGATGGATGGTAGAAACCTCTATATCATATTGCTTGAATCATTTTGGGACCCAATGAACCTGAAAGCCGCTGGCATCAGTGAAGACCCTTTTGATCCCCGCTTTCGTGCGCTCTGGCAAACAAGCAATAACAGCACAGTTTTGGCCCCGGTATATGGTGGTTATACTGCAAACAGTGAATTTGAAGTGCTTTGTGGCTTTCCGGTCATCAATGACGCTGTATTTTTTGAAGGTTGGCTGCGAAGGCAGGTACCCTGTCTTCCTCGATATCTGGCAAATGCAGGTTACCAGACCGTGGCTTCTCATCCCAATTATGCAGCGTTCTGGAATCGCGTAAATGCCTATAATCGATTGGGATTTCAACACTATTGGTCTAAAACAGACTTCGAGCTGGATGATCTGAATCGATCATTTCTAGGTGATCAGTCGCTGTACAGACAAGTCTGGAATAAAAACCGTGAGTTGCGAGAAAACAAACAACCCCTGTTTAACTATATTGTGACTATATTCGGGCATCTGGACTATCCGCTTAATCAACGGCGGCCGAAGAAAATCTCGGTAGAGAACGACCCGGGTATGGTGGAAGGCTATGTTAATACGATTTATTATAAAACCCGAGAATTAATGGATTTCTATCAGCAGCTTCGGGAAAAAGATCCTACGGCAGTAATCGTCATGTTTGGCGATCATCTGCCCTTTTTGGGGCCAAAATTTGCGGGTTATGTTGAATCGGGTTTGCTGGCGTCGGCCAAAAGTGCCTTTACTGCCGAAATGTTTCAAACCTATGCAGAAACGCCACTTATCATTGTTGATGGAGAGAATGGTGTTGTAGAAAAGCATCGGTTGCCCATGTTTCGCGTGCCAGCCCTCATCTCAAAGTTGTTAGGTGACTCCAATAAAAGCCTGTTGTCTTTGACCGAACTACCCGAAGGACAGGCACTGAGGCCCTTGCCCGGTATTACATTGCTATCGAGTGCGGATCAGCCGAAACTTTGTATCGCAGGTGATCTGGGGCAGGATTGTATAAAGGCAGAGAAATGGCTTGATAACATAACAACGCTGAGTGGCGATATATTTTCCGGGCAGCAGCAATCGCTGCAACAGTAGTGACTCAAAATATTAAAGGGATCTGATAAGTACATAGGCTATGGAAAGCGGTACAGTTGAGATTGGTTCGGCGTATAGGGCGAACATGAATAAGACTAAAAACCCGGGCGCATGTTATTCTTAAATGGCCTTTAAAAATTATTAATCACCCAGCCTCTTAGGTGTTTGCAGTCATGACGAATACTGACCAATCAGCGGCCCTTTTGAATAATCGTCAACTCGTACAGATTACACGCATTGTCGTATTGCTTTGCTTGTTTGTACTGTTTGACTATGGCTACAAAAGCCTGTCGCATCCGAGTGAATCAGACTTAAAAAATCCCTTTTTATTATTGCGTGTTTTTCAAAGCCAACATTGGCTTGTATGGGCATTGGTGGGGATATTGCTCATTGCCGTACTACGCTTTCGTCAATTCTGGGTGGCATGGCCTGAACTGGAAAAGGGTGCTGGATTACGTGGTTTTATCAGCTTGTTATCTCTGGTTTTTGCGTTCGCATTTGCCTTGCAGGGATACAATTTTTATTTCGATCAGGGTTACTACCCGGATCGGATATTACTGCTGCTATCGGCGGCTCTGGTATATTGGCGTCCTGTATTCGTTTTTTTGTTTTTATTGCTTCTGTTTCCATTAACAGGGCAATGGAATGAACCCCTGGGTGGATATATCTCTGGAACCATTCATCACGCACTACAAGCCTTGATTCTTTTTTGCGCCTGGTTTTTTGTTAGCATATTTAGTCGTCATCGACACATACAAGATTATATTTTTCTACTGTGTGTCATTGCTGCGTCAGTATACTGGGTTCCTGGCTTGCTAAAATTTAAAATGAACTGGTACGAAGTTGACCAGATCCATTTTATGCCGATCGCGGCTTATGCGCATGGCTGGCTGGCATTTTTAAGTCCACAGCAGCTTGTTTCCTACACAAATCAACTGATACCTTTCGAAAAAGTGCTGCATGCATTGGTCTTGCTCATTGAGTTGGGTGCCTTGATCTGTTTGTGGCATAAAAGGCTATTTCTGGCCTTATTGCTAATTGCCACGGTTTTTCATTTTGCTGTTTTTATGGCTTACGGTTATATGCTGTGGGCATGGATAATTTTTGATATTTCATTGTTAATACTGTTGCTGCGGCTCGATTCAATTGCAAAATTATTCACACCGTTACATTTCATCTTGTCGATTATTTTTATACTCACGGCAACCGTTTGGCTGGATCCACCGAGGCTTGCCTGGTACAACACACCGCTAAGCTATAGTTACAAATATGAGGCTATAGGGCAAAGTGATGCACACTATAAATTATCACCACGATTCTTTGCGCCTTACGGGGATATCATCACAATGGGGAATTTTCGTTTTATCAGTCCGGGTCCTCGGCTGGTCGGTCCCTATGGCAATACAACTGAGCTAGGGATATTGCACGGTCTGCGGGTTGTAAAATCAGATGAAGAATTATTCTCGTTGGAAGAGCGGCTTGGGGAAAATGATTATGACCCGCTTAAAGCGGATAGACTGTTTAACTTTATTACTGATTATTTAAGTCATTATAATATGACCCTGGCAGGTGGTATGCAGTGGCGTCATATGACATGCTGCACCACACCACCACAATTCTGGAGCCTTGATTCAGAAAATACTTATAAAGGGCAGGAGCCGATCAAGCGGGTAATTGTGCATGAAGTGACGACTTTTTTCGATGGAAGCGAATTAAAAAATGTGCGTGATCTGAAATTGACAACGCTTGATATTCCTCATTGATCCCGATTAAAAACAAAATAGTCCCGATGAATTTTTGCTAATTTGTCTGTTAGTTGCCCGCTAGTGGCAATAAAGTGTTTCTTTTTTTCGCCGTCAGGTAGTTCGCAGACATTTTTTTTCCCCCAGATTTTATACCGATATTTGCCGATAAAATCGTAGACGCCATTTCTGAACCTTCGGGGTATAAGCTGCAGTACCATAGCAATGGTATTGTAGGGCGCAGTCAGTTGCCTCATCACGATCAGGGATGCGTCTGATTTTAGATGTATTTTATTGTCGGACGATATGCAAACAATGGAGTCGTTATTGCCTGATTGATTGAGTCTGCTTTGAATCTCAGTTGAAAGGGTGACGAATTCCAGGGGGGTGAACTGTATGTTGCTGGTTTTTTGTGTTCTGTCAATTACAAAGTTTACCCAGCCTTCACAGAACAGACAGATGCCATCGTAGAGGACGATCATTTCAAGTGAAGCTTGCTTTTTTGTATACATATGAAAAGTAATGCATTTGTATTTGAATACTGATTTTTAATCTAAAAACTGACGAATCATTATTGAATGGTATCGGCGATACAGTGCTGAGACTAAAAAGTTCAGATCCGCTTGTTTTAAGGGTAGTCAGGAAACTATAAACACCCTTTTTACTAAATTCAATAGATGGCGGCTTCTTACGCATAAACATTGATGAAAATACACTCCCGGCAGGCAGCACCCCGGTATTTATTTGATCAGAGGTTAATTTTTATTAACGAACTCAAATTCAGTGGAAGCGGATAGTGTTTTATCGGCAGATGAAACACTAGCATAACCTTGTGTAAAATGTTGATCCTGAGCTTCAGAAATATCAATTATCCAATAACCGCTCTTGTCTGCCTGAATAGTATGCTCTATGTGTTCGTCCAAAATAAGCGTAACTGTTTGCTTATAAAAGTGTTCAGAGACCCTACCGACCACTAATGGACCGGGGCCTACAACATGTATACTTGGATTGTTTTGGCTTGCATCGGCAGCGGGCTGGTTGTCATTGGGAATGGAATCACTACTTTTTTCAAGTTTATTATCTTTGGAGACGTTATCATCATCGTATTCGACACCATATATCTTACTCATGGAAGCTTTAAGTTTGTCGGCGGCATCTTCTCCATACCCACTTTCAAGAATTTCACCATAATCCTTTAAATCAAATACCGCTGTTCCATTCATCGCATCATCGAAATCATACCGAAGTTTTGGGTCTAACTTTAGGAAAAACCAACTTGCCATTTTATCGTCGGGGGTTGAGCGAATGTAATATACCAATGCTCTTCGTGCTTCGAGTTTTTGCATATGGCTATTATTCTTATCTGATATGCGGATTTTTTTAAGGGATTGGGTATCTGCATCTGATTTTTCTTCTGTCCATATTTTGGCGCGTTTCAGCGCTTTGCCTGCAATCTTAGAGAATCTGCTATTTTTGCTTTTGGCCAACGATTGTAATAATACCGACCCTCGTTTATCTGCTATACCAGCAAGTGTATAAGCATAGGCTAAAGAACGATCAGTATTCGGGTCGTTAAAAAGTGCTTCCCTTAATGCACTATAGTCACCCGTTCCTATCAGACCCAAAAAGCCGGATTCACTACCTGTTCTATCCTCCACTGGACGAGTAGCTGCTTTATATAACTCAGAAATTGCCAAGGACTCACCTGAGAAAGTAAGGTGTAATGCAGCGTCTTCACGATTCTCTGTGCCAGACCAATCACGAGTTAAACTCTTTCCTTGAGAACGGATATTGGTGCTATCAAAATGACCTAATCTAAATAACGAAATTTCGATATGGCTGGATGCATATTTATTTTGCGAAGCATATAACGCATTTTTTAATAAAGAAGGAAGGTTTTTATCACTTGTTTGAGTGGGTTGGGTTATTTTGTGTTGAGGGAATAAACCATCTGCTACCTTTGCCCAGAGTGAAAACCAATCAGCTTGTTTTGGCACAGGTACGTGCTCAGAATGTTTGCTTAATATAAGGGCTAAGTATCCATGTGCCTTATTTACAGTTTTGTTATTGTTTATGTACTCAATCAGAGGGCTAAACAATTTATCCGGAAATGGAATTTGATGTCGAGAGTGATCAAGGTAAAGTGAGTCTGTTGCCCAAGCAAGTGCCCAGGCTGCACATTCTGCGATAGATTGACTTCTATTTAATGCAATAATTAATGCATTTATGACCCTTGTCCATTCGTTCTCGCTTTGAATAGTATTGCTGATTGTTTTAAAAATACTCTTCTCAGAAAACTTATTGAAAAAACATACATCGAGAATAACTAACGCCGATTGAATAGATTCAATATCATTGCCTGTCTTCAGCTTCTGCAGTTGATAGTCTAGATCGTCATTTATGTCGGTGCAATTGCCAAGGCTATTTAAGAGTAGGCCAAATATTAAATTTCGATTATTTATCTCATAAGCAACTAGCAGGCTAGATAAATAATCAATAAACAGGACACTAGAGGTTGAATTTGATATTGCGAAAGCCGCTTTATCAAAAAGTGAAGTTGGTGTTGTTCTGCGACAGTCAAATTCCAACATTGAATTCGAGAAAACCACAAACACTTTTAATTTGAGTTTATTACTGATTGCCGGGTTTTTTGCTACCAGGTGCATTGCCAAGATAGCTCTAACACGATAATTCTTCTCTGAAGTCTCAGCGTCTGGAATAATAACGGCTATCACTTCTTCAATTTGACGGGTACCAGAAGTGGATGTAAAATTTTCAAGTGCCGAATGTAGCGTCTGATTCCAATGTTGCTCGATTACGGGTTCAGTGGTTTTAGCAGACGATTGACTGATAGGGACTTCTTCTGTATGCATGTTACCGACTATTTTTCTTAGTGCATCCAGGTCTGCAGTAAGCTTATAAGTCGCGAAGTATTCTTGAAAAATAGGTTGTCGAAAGGCCACTATTTTTTGTGTTATTCCATTAGTATCCTGTTCCTCACCAGTTATCTGCAGAATTTCTATTCTACGGGTCAAATTATCCAGCCACTGAGTCGCATCGTAGTCTTGTATATTTACCTGAAGCAGTGATTTTTCTATGATTTTTATCAACTCAGTTTCTAATATATAGGTTATTTTGGCTTCTTTCATGGCAAAGGCCAGTGTACGCAATGGCGGTATAACGTCGTTATTGCGTATGACATCAGGACTGATGCCGGATATTTGCCCTTCTATCTGATCATTTATCAAACTGTCCAGTATTGTTGATTTGGAGGAAAATTTATCTCGAACACTTGATTGCGATGTGTTGTTTGATGGGGGCAGTGTTTTGTTTATAAATTTTGAGCTGATTAATCGAGCAGCCATGATTAATATGGATATATTATCAAAAATATCAGAGATTGATGCGTCATCACATATAATCGATGATAAGTTTTTGAACAATAGTTCACGATCAACCTTATGTTTATCTGCGATACAGTGCTTTAATTTATCGCAGAAGCTATATCGGTGATTTTTGCCCAAGGATTTGATGTCACAAAACGTAAACTGTAACGTGTTTTTACTTTCGATCAATCCCAAATTTATCGATCGGCTGGTTATTATCGCCCGGTTATTGGTTGATCGACTGGTCCATTCATTGATATTTGATAAGAGGGTATCCTGGATATTAATATCATTTATCTTTTCAAAATCATCTAATAAGAGTAAGAGTCCAAGGTTATTCGTGTTGTTAAATAGCGTCTCAGACAGACTTCCGGCATCTTTTTTACTAAACCCACGCTTGCATAATATATGAATAATTATGCGCTTTATATCTCTTGATGAAACCTCATTAATGGTTTGACAATCTATCACTATTGGTATAGTGCAATTGTTTGCTGCAAGTGATTTGTAGTTGATTGAAAGTTCTTTGAAAAGTGCTACCGCCGTTTGTTTTAACAGTGTAGATTTTCCTGAACCAGAATCCCCAAATACAATGAGTTGTTTATTTTTCACTAACAATTGCTGGAAAGGGTATTTCTCTTCATCATTATTGTCGGAACCGATTGCATCTGCATTATTTTCTGAACCCGAATGATTATCGGCTACAGTTTTACTAGATCCTGAGCGCAGCGTTTGGTTAGAATTATCCGGGGTCGTACTTATATTTGATTTCGTATTTTCTGCACGAAAATTTGACTTTCTGTAGCCTTTCTCCCCAACTGGCAGCTTGATGCTTATATCATCGAGTGTTAATTTTTCATCGACCAAGCCATCCAGGTAGGATGGTGTTTTTAATGGGGTGAAGGCTTCAGTTTCAGCATCAATATATCGCTTCAGAAGATACTCAATGGTGTATTGCTTTTCATGTTTTATTGAGTTTGAATCCTTGCTTCTATTGCCTATAAAGGCTCTAAGTTGTTCTGTTACTTTTTCTTTAAGTTGATTAGCGTTACGGTGCTTATGCACTATGCCTGTACGATTCGATATGAATTTCTTTACGCTACTATATTGATGCACGGCCTGAATTGCTTCTGCTTCATCAAGGTTAGGAGGTATTGCTAGGTCGCTATTATCCTGAAATAGGAAAATTGGCTTTTGATTAATTTCTGCTTGACGCAATTCCCACTCAGTACCACTTACTTTTTTTCCAGTGACGCTGCTGTCGGGGTATTTGTTATCCTCAAGGGGCGTCCCTAAACGATGTTTCAGTAAGCCGATGACAATCGAAAAATCCTGAATTTGTCCCTTATGTTTTTCGATAGTCTCTTGTGGGCATTGTAACCAGCGCAGCGGCACAGGATCACGTTTATCGTCCCATCGGACCAGCTTGATGACAAATTTTTGTGCGACAATATGTTGATTGTTAAGATCTTCTATCGCTGCAATAACAGTATCTTTGTCTGTATCTTTTGGCGCTGCCAGAAATACAGTTATTTCTTCACTCATCAATAGTTCCCTGTATGCCGATTAAGAAGTGTGAAGCATCGCTTTTTAGGTTGCGGTAGGTTACACGAGTTTATTGCTGTTGACACCTACATCATGATTGCTGATAAGGCACTTGAATTATATAATCAGTTGAAGAGGTGGATGATAGATACTTACGGTGCTTACGTTCTACAGGCTGCTGGATTTATTCGAATTACTCTACAGTAGTTTAAAAATACCCACTTAAGCATTGGCAGTGATTGACTTTTATAAAGTAACCATAAGTCCCGTATCCTGCCTTTATTACCCGCACTCACATCACAAATTGAGGTAATATCAAGCACAGTTGATAATATGCAAAACGAGGAAATCCCATGCCATCATTTGATGTCGTATCCGAAATTGATATGCATGAATTAAAAAACGCTATCGATCAGGCCAATCGTGAAGTGAGCACCCGCTTTGATTTTAAAGGTACAGATTGTAGTTTTAATCTTGGCGAGGAGGGGATTACGCTAAAAGCCGAAGGTGAGTTTCAGCTTAAACAAATGCGTGATATTTTGCGTTCAAAGATGTTTAAACGAAAAATTGATTCCGCCGCGCTTGATGTTCAGAACCATGAAGGCTCACTAAAAAATACCCGCCAGAAGATTCTTATAAAACAAGGTTTGGATGGGGAGGCGGGGCGTAAGGTAAGCAAGCTGATTAAAGCGGGTAAATTTAAAGTCCAGGCGCAGATTCAGGGTGATCAAGTACGTATAACAGGAAAAAAACGGGATGAGTTGCAAAGCGTGATGAGCATGTTGCGTGAAGAAGACATAGGTGTTCCTGTGCAGTTCAGTAATTTTAGGGACTAATCAATTATTGTTTTGTTTGTTACCTAGTCTAGGAATTGTATTATATAGTTGGTAACTTTTTTATACTTTTAACTGCTCTTTGTCCCGGTTTATCGGTTTCATAACCCCAATAATATTGGCAGACAAGTTCGGCATAGCGCTGATCAGACTGACAATAACCGCAGCTATAAACGGAATACTCTGAACACCTAAGACTAATCGCCACATTTGCACATCAATGAGACTGGTGTTGCTCTGTATAATCTGGCTCTGAACGCCAAAACTCATGGCTGAGATGCCAATCAGAAAAACTAAAGCAAAAAGCAGTTCTTCACGGGAATCATTCAGTGCGTTAAGCAAATGATGTTTGTCGGCTAACTTGGGAGTGCGGAAAAAACCGATTTTGCTATTAATAAACCCAGCTAATACAGCGCGACCGATGATGTGCGATAATGCAAGTCCCGATATTGCTGATGCAAAGCTTTGGCGTAAATTGGTTCCGACTCTTACGCGATAAAGAAAAAACATTTTGCTGATTTTGAAAACGAAAAAAGCCAAGGGCAGCACAGAGAAAATTGCTTCAGGTACGCTGAACTTTCCAGGGTATATGATGATAAGTGCGGTCCAGAGCATTGCTGCCAGGTTAAAAAACAGATTAATTCCATCTGCCAGCCATGGCAGCCAACCCGCGAGGAAATGATAGCGTTGACCCCGTGATAATTTTGATTTTTTCATGCCCAACAGGCTGGACATGTGTTCGCGCATAATCAGTATAGCCCCGTAGGCCCAGCGAAAACGCTGCTTTTTATAGTCAATAAATGTATCTGGCATAACGCCTTGACCATAACTTCGAGGTACATACGTAGCCTCATAGCCTTTGGCAAAGATGCGCAAGCCCAATTCAGTGTCTTCGGTAATGCACCATTCGGCCCATCCGCCTACCTCTTTTAATACATTAGCTCGAACCATCGTCATAGTGCCATGCTGAATAATGGCATTACGCTCGTTGCGGGTTACCATGCCAATATGAAAAAAGCCTTGGTATTCGGCATTGATCATGGCTTTGAACAGTGATTGATCGCCGTCGTGGTAATCTTGAGGTGCCTGGACTATGGCCATTTTTGGGTCATCAAAAGCCGGTATCATCTCTGCCAGCCAATCGCTGGTAACCCGATAGTCACTGTCGATTACGGCAACGATTTTTGCTGCGGGGTCAGTTTTCTCGATGGCATAGTTAAGCGCACCGCCTTTGAATCCAGAGAGTGGATCAACGTGGAAGAATTTGAATTGTTCACCCAGTTGCTGGCAATGCGCTTGTACAGGCTCCCATACCTCTGGATCTTTAGTGTTGTTGTCAATCACCAATACCTCGAAGTCAGAGTAATCCAGGTGGGAAAGTGCATTGAGAGTCTGTATTAACATGGCTGGGGGTTCATTGTAGGCAGGCACATGGATCGATACTCTGGGCTGCTCAGTACCGGGTTTAAGTCGCATCGGGGTTCGCCGGAATGATCGCAGCCAGACAGCCTCTGCCCACTCATGCGCCTCCGCCAATACCACTGCTGCGACACCGAGTGCGGATAAGGAAAGGATGATACCTGTGACAACGCTGCTGATGGTTAGATAGCGTTGGGTGAATTGATAAAAAATCCAGACTATTGTGGTTGCAATCGCGAATGAAAGTAAGGTCAAAAACCCCCGACCTTTATGGTTTAGGCCCTGACTGTCACGAAACAGAAATGCAACAATCACCACGGCAAATATCACACAAATAGCGGCTAAAGTACGCCATTGTGGCACTCGTTCGACAGGGTCCACTAATGGAAACTTCAATTGACGTTCAGCGTTATAAACACCCCAGGCATCACCTGCAGCACCTTCGATACTGGTTTTCCAGGGTTGATCAAATGCCTCCATAATGTAGTAGGTGTAGTGCTCAGTTTCAGCCATATCCAGGAAATTACGTAAGAACCGTGCCTGATTGGCCAGAGAAGCTTTAGCAGCGCCGCGGGTGGCACCACGACTTGGCCAGCCTACTTCTGAAATGACAATGGGTTTGTCCGGGAATGTCATCTGCAGCTCATGCATTTTTTCTTTTATAAATGTAATGGCATGGTCTACGTCGAGATTTTCCCAATAGGGTAGCAGGTGAACAGCGATATAATCGACATGCTCGGCAAGCAATGGATATTTAAGCCAAATATGCCACGGTTCTGCGGTGCTGACGGGAACACTGACTTCCTCGCGAACAAAATTCAGATGACTGATTAAATCACGGACACTGATTTCGTCACGTAACAAGGCTTCATTACCAACGATAATACGTACCACGTTTCGTTGGTTCTCAAGGTAAACACCCAGCATTCGCTCAATTTCAAGTTCACTGGCACCTTCGTCATCGTTAATCCATGCACCGAGTGCGACATTGAGATTATGTGTGCCAGCCAGCTGCGGAATTTGCGCGATGCTGCCTGCTACGGTATAGGTTCTGACTGAGAACGATTTACCCTCCAACTGGGCAAGGTCGCTGTTAATTTCTTCGGTGGTAGGAAAGTCGCCCTCAGCAGGTTTATGGTGACGCTGCATAGGGGTAAAGGAGAACCCTTGTATGGTGTCAGGCCAGGGCGGTAATCGATCAGGTTGATTGACAAGTGCCCAAAGCAAAACACTCAGTGCTCCAATAATCAATGGATACACAACGGATGTCCGACTCAAAGTGATTGTCCCTGGGATGATAGATCGGTATATTTTACCTGTATGAAATTATATTAGAAGCGGCTGATGGAGAAAAACACATGTATTAACTTAATTTATAGTGACGGGTTGGTCAGATTTGCCAATTAGCAATACGCCTACTGCAACTATTACTGCATGCTGATAAACGAAGCAATATCCCTGATCCGCACTGCTGGTGGGATTCGCCAAGAGCGTAACCATGCTTAGTTAGTCATGTCGTTGTTTTTTCGTCTTTAAATTGAAATATTCACTGTATAAGTCCAGTTGCAGTCTGGCAGCTACTGGGCATCAAATACAACCTGCCAAAAACCAACATCCAGCCACTGATCAAATTTGAATCCGATTTGCCGTAAATGTGCAACCTGAACCATAGAAAACTTTTCATGTAAAGCAATACTACCGGGATTGGGTAATGTGATGACCCCCACCGCAGAATGTATTTGTCTTTTTTTTAGCAGATTGAATAGTTGCTTATATAGCTCACTGCCCACGCCTTGACTAAAATTTGCAGGTGACAAGTAGACAGTGACCTCTACAGTGTGTCGGTAGGCTGGGCGTTCCCGCCAGGGTGTGGCGTGGGCGTAGCCAATCACTTTGCGCTGATCGAGAGCGACCAGCCACGGCAGATTGGCGGCATTAGTTGCAGTAATCCTTTGCCTGATGTCTGAATGGTTAATGGTTTGCTCTTCAAAAGTAGCGACTGAGTGGCTGATGTAGTGATTGTATATATTCGCGATAGCGAGTGAATCTGCCTCTGTAGCCTGCCGGATTATGTTATTCAATAATTCTTCCGAAAAATTTCATTTTATTATTATTTTCTGATAAAGGCTTATCGTTCGTTTGATGCAAGGGAAAGGTTGCATGATCAACCGGCAATTGTTAAACATTTGTGCTTCGCATGTACTTTAACTTTAGTGGGTATACAATTCATTTCTTCATTTCTTCAGGTTGGCATGGTGAGATACACCTCTTTGGAATCCTTACGCGGTGTGGCCGCGGTGATGGTCGCTTTGTTTCATTCTGGATTTGTTTATGGTGACAAATATCCAGTGATTGCACAAGGCCCTATTTTTGTTGATTTTTTCTTTGTCTTGTCTGGTTTTGTCATGGCCTTTGCCTATCAGGATAAAATCACACACTCGCTGAGTTTTACAACGTTTATGTTACTCAGAATTGGTCGGGTGTATCCGCTGCACCTCTTTATGTTATTACTCTGGATTCCCTATATCGGGGTCAAGTATTATGCTTATCATCAGCTGGCTATGGGGCCGAGCGATCCCGCAACGGACAATAACGGCTATACCTTTGTCAGTAACCTGTTTTTGCTTCATTCATTAGGATTGCATGATGATCAAAACTGGAATACGGTCTCCTGGAGCATAAGTGTTGAGTTCTACACATATATTGTATTTTTTGTCGTATTAAGCCTGTCAGGCAGATTCTACAAGCCTGTATATTCATTGATGTTGGCTTTATTGAGTTATGGGTTACTTTACGCAGTGAGTGATGATTCTCTGCTAAGAACATTCGATTATGGCATTATCCGCTGTACGGGCGGTTTTTTCTTAGGCATGTACGTATATTCTCTCACATCTGAAACGAATCTTAAGTGCAGTGTCATGGTTTCTTCGGTGCTCGAAATCTGCACAGTTATACTGACTATTATTCTGGTCACCAATACAGATGGATCGAAGTTGTTTCAGTTTGTTACTTTTGTTTCATTTGCCGCTGTCATTTATGTTTTCTCAATACAGAGGCGAGGCATTATCAGCCGGTTATTAAACACAAGACCGATGCGATTTGTCGGCACCCTGTCCTATTCAATCTATATGGTGCATATGTTGGTGTTTACGGTTGCAGGAATACTCGCATTTTATATATTCAAAATGCCCAGTGTAGTGGTGGAACGGGCGGGGGCAGATCTAGTGCGTTACATCAACACGCCCTATGCGGATCTGATTACGCTTGCTCTATTGATAGTTGTATTGTTTTTATCCTGGCTGACGTACTGCTGGATTGAAGCACCTTGGCGCGATCGATTCAGGCGTTGGGCAAAAATCACCCCCACTGATGTCTCCAGACAAGAATAGAGCCGACAATACTGCGCATGGAGTACGCGTTCATCTCGCAATTATCAAGAAGTGCAAAGCAAAACTTATTAATCCAGGTTATTAATTAATTTATGTAAAGCAAAACCTCTATGGTAACCACCCAATCAGAAGACAGTTGGATTTGCGTTGTATCAGGGACAAGAAAATAATACACTATGGGCCTGTGTGCTATAAGTAACGGCTCCAGTATAAAAAGCTGGAAATAAGCAGATTTGTCATTTTAATGTCGCATTGTTCAAAAACCGTTGTAGAATTTTTAATTTATATGAACTTTTGGGTGCGTCGGCTATCTAACCCTTGGCGGTTTGCTAAGTGTGATAGTTGGCTCGATATGGCAACCCAAAATAAAAACACTAATAGAGGAAAATCCATGAAAAAATTACTCATACCCTTGCTTGCAATTGCGGTTGTTGGCTGTTCGTCAATGAAGGAAAAGGCCGGTGAAATGAAAGAGATGGCCAGTAAAAAAATGAAGGGCGACAAAATGATGATGGATTTTAGTGGTCCTGATAGCGTGGAGTACGCGCAAAAGTTGTGGGCTGCGTTGGGTGGTGCAAAACTGGTCGGCAATCCGTCAATGAACAACGCTCCTTATAAGGGTGTGCATCCGCATGGTGCCGTGCTTACTACGAATACATCGACAGTTACGGTTGATGGTCATAGAGGCAAAGTGATCGTTAAGAAGAATTTTGGCGGTGAAGGTGTATCAAAAGAGGCAGTAGGTAAAGATGCTGCAAAATATTTGAAGGCGGTTACCGTAATGTTCAAGCGGGAAGCTGGATATGATGCTGACAACCAGGATTGGTTTTGGGCAAAATTTTTAGCTGATGGCAGTCTGGACAAAAACCCAAAAGGTATGCAGCTGGCAGGACGCGTAGCTAAAGGCAAGCCCAAAGGTTGCATTGCCTGTCATAAAGCGGCACCTGGCGGGGATTACGTTTTTACAAATTAGTCGTGTTTAGTCGTGTTTAGTCTTGGTCTGTCTGGTGATTGAAGATGATCCTCTGACAAATCTGAGATTATCAATAAAAAAGCCACATTCGTGCATCGTGTGTGGCTTTTTTTGTGCCAGGAGAGTGGCGGCGGTTTAAGGGTTGATTTTTTTTAACCCGGGCAGGTTTGTTGCACGCTATCTCGCTGTTGAAAATATTCATACCATTCTCCCAGTAAACGATGATCTTCCCGCCACTTAATGGATTCAAATCGAAAATCCAGGTAGCTGAGCGCACAAGTGACCGCGACCTCACCGATGGTTGGATTTTCAGCAAATAATGGTTGTTGCGATTCCAATTCACTTATACTTCGTTTTATACGTAGATTTTGTTGTTCAATCCAATTTTGCCATTGCAGCTGTTCGGGGCGCAATGCAATTTCATATCTTAGTGCAACGGCCGTATCCAACAACCCATCGGCCAGTGCTTGTAATTTTAACGCTCGATAACGTTGCTTATTATCTGCAGGGAAAAATTTACCTTTACCAACATCATTCAAATATTCACAAATAACCGTAGAGTCGTACATAGAATCATCATCGTCCAATACAAGTGCTGGAATAAATCCCAGTGGATTGATGGCATTAATATTATCATTACTGGTTACAGGAGAAACCAGTCCCAGATCGACGAATTCCACCTGGTTCTGTAGTTTCATCTCCAGAACCAGAATACGGGCTTTTCGGGCGAATGGTGAGGTGGGCGAATAAATTAGTTTCATTGCTTTGATCCTTGTTGAAAATCGGGGTTATCAGGACGGTATCCAACTGGGTTTCTTGTTAATAAAAAAACAATTAATACCTTCTTTAGTTTCTTCAGTTTCCCATCGATCAGCGAGTTTATTAGCGGAATATTCAAGCTGTCCAGCAATGGGGTTACGGGCAAAATGCTGACAGATGGCTTTGGCATCGGCAACCGCGCCAGGCGCGCAATTGAGGAACGCCAGGGCTTGCTGCTGCACTTGTTCGTCCAAGCCACTTTTTTCAGTTACAATCGATACCAATCCCAGCAATAATGCCCGTTGGACATCAAACGTGATTGCATTCATAAATACTTGTCTGGCGGCACCCTCACCAAGGCGACGTACCACATAGGGTCCGATGGTTGCGGGGATCAAACCCAGTCGGGTTTCGGTTAAGGCGAACTTTGTCGTGTCACAGGCAATGACGATATCGCAGACGCAGAGAATACCAACGCCACCACCATAGGCGGGCCCATGGACGCGGGCAATGACAGGTTTTTCGAGGCTATCGATTTCCTGTAGCATCATCGCCAGTTTTGTTGATTCCTCAATCTTGCCCGCCCGATCCTTGGCTGCCTGTTCCTGCATCCAGTGCAGATCACCGCCGGCACAAAAACTTCTTCCCTCTGCGTTAAGTATCAGTACACGAATGCCAGGATCCATGCTGACATGTTTTACGGCGGTACGAAGATCAGCGATCATTTGTGCGTTGAGTGCGTTATGTTTTTCCGGTCGATTGAGCGTAATAGTACAAATCCCGGATGGCACTGCATCGAGTGTTATGGTTTCAAATTGTATCATGTAATGTCTCTGAGCATGTCTAACACATAGTTTTCGACGTGTTGAAGTTTTTCACTGTCAATACCCGTTGCGTAACCTTTATCATGAAGAAGTTGTATAACTGCATGGGTGGAGACATTGCCTTTGGCGCCGGGAGAATAGGGACAACCGCCTAAGCCGGCTACAGCCGCATCGAAGGTACGTAGTCCGTGCTGCAGACTTAAATCAATATTCTCCAGTGCAAAGCCATCGGTATCATGGAAATGACCGGCGAGTTTGTTGGCTGGAATGGTTTGTAAAATAGCGTCTAACATTGCTGCCACGACTTCAGGGCGGCCTTTGCCGGTTGTGTCGCCGAGAGAAATTTCGTAACAGCCCAGATCCAGAAGGCGCTGTGTTACTGAAATTACCTTCGATGACGAGACACTGCCTTCATACGGGCAATGGACAAAGCAGGATACATAACCCCGTACGGGAATACCTGCTTTCGTTGCAGTTGCTACCAGTGGTTTAAAACGCGTTATACTTTCATCGATACTGCAATTAATGTTTTTTTGACTAAAGCTTTCTGTCGCCGCTGCAAAAATGGCTACTTCATTTACCTGGGCTTTCATCGCCGCCTCGAAACCCTTTATGTTAGGGGTGAGTGCAGCATAGTCAACCTCTGGTCTGCGTTCAATGCCCGCCATAACATCACTTGCATCCGCCATTTGTGGAACCCACTTGGGTGAGACAAAACTGGTTGCTTCTATTTTCCTGAACCCGCATTCTGATAATTGATTGATCAGGTTGATTTTCTCATGGGTTGGAACCATGCGTTTTTCATTTTGCAAGCCATCTCGCGGACCCATTTCAAATACGGTTATATGATTGCTCATTATCGTTCCTCAAGGCGTAATAAAATCGAGCCTTCGGCTACCAGTTCCCCCATGTTTGCGGTAATTTCTGCAATACAACCCTGGCGGGGAGCGCGTAGACTGTATTCCATCTTCATGGCTTCCATTACCAGTAGCAACTCGTCTTTGGCAACTGTGTCACCGGGTTTAACAGCGACAGAGGTGATTTTCCCGGGCATGGGCGCAAGCACATGATCGGCGGAAACGACTATTTTTTCCTCAGCGTGTAGGGCGTCAATTGACATGAAATGGTAGCTTTGCCCGTTGTGGAAAATACTCACACCGTTAATATCAATGGCAAAATAGGCGCTGAACTCCAACTTAGCGTGACGCAGGCGTAAGAAGTTGTCTCGTTGCTGCAAAATCTCCAGTGACAGACACTCATTATTAACAGAAAATTGCAGTTTGCTTTTAGAATGTAATTTGAGCTGACAGGAAAATAAAACCTCCTGATACTTAAGCTGTATAACGTGTTTTGCATTGCCCCATGCTCGCCAAACCGTCAGCGAGGCCCATGGGTCTGTCGAGGTGGCAGGGCTGAGCAAGCCATCACAGGCTAATGCAGCGGCTGCAATTATTTCAAGCGAAGGAGGGGGGACAGACGTCAGTGTTTCCAGTTCACGTGTTATCAGATCTGTGTCAAAATCCATTGCGACAAAATCAGGTTGTGTGATCAGGCAATGTAAAAAAGCGATATTATTTGCACATCCCGCAATTCTTGTTGCGCCCAGGCTATGGTTTAATCTGTTGAGTGCCGTGGCTCGGTTATTTGCATGTACAGTTATTTTAGCAATCATGGGGTCATAAAAAGAGGATATTGCATCACCTTGTCGAACACCTGAATCTATGCGAGCGCCGTATTTGGGAAAGTGCAGATGATGGAGTTTACCTGTGGTGGGCAGAAACCCCTTTGCAGGATCTTCGGCGTAGATCCGAGCTTCGATAGCATGGCCATTGATTTGGATGTCTTGTTGCTGCAAAGGCAGTGTTTCACCCGCCGCTACTCGAAATTGCCATTCGACAAGATCCAGGCCGGTAATTGATTCGGTAACGGGATGTTCCACCTGCAAGCGTGTATTCATTTCCATAAACCAAAATCGATCGGCTTGCAGGCCCTCGGAAGCATCGACGATAAACTCAACCGTTCCAGCGCCGTAGTAATTGATGGACGTACAAGCCTTTATCGCCGCCTCACTCATGGTTTCTCTCAAACTGAGAGTCATACCCGGAGCCGGTGACTCTTCAATGACCTTCTGATGCCGACGTTGCAATGAACAATCGCGTTCAAATAAATGAACAGTATTGCCATGCTGATCAGCAAACACCTGGATTTCGATATGGCGGGGCTTGTTAATGTATTTTTCAATCAACACATGATTATCCGCGAAACTGGATTGTGCCTCACGTTTTGCACTCTTCAGTGCGGTAAGGAAATCTGTGGCGTTTTCTACGCGGCGCATGCCTTTTCCGCCACCACCTGCACGCGCTTTAATTAATACTGGATAGCCAATTTTATCGGCCACATCGGCTAAATACGTGGGGTCCTGTTTGTCACCATGGTAACCGGGAACAACCGGAATACCGGCTGCCTCCATCAGTCTTTTTGCTGCATCCTTGAGTCCCATTTTGCGAATGGAATCGGCAGAAGGCCCGATAAATACAATGCCGGCTTTTTCACAGGCTTCAGCAAATGCTGCACTTTCAGATAAGAATCCGTACCCAGGATGTATAGCCTGGACACGACTCTGTTTGGCTATAGTTATTATTTTATCGATACATAAATAGCTTTCGCTGACCTCTGCAGCGCCTAGGTTCCAGGTTTCATCCGCCTTTTCCACGTGTTTGGCAGATGGCTCCACATCGGTATAAACGGCAACACAATAGATACCTAAACGATGGGCGGTGTCAATGATTCGGCAGGCAATTTCGCCCCGATTGGCTATTAGAATTTTATTGAACATCGAGTCTGGTACCTCGTCTACATTATATTGGCGGATACAGCGAGTCAGAAAGCGCTTATCCACAGGCGCAATTCGCAGGCAATGGTTGTTCCCTTGGCAAGAGTTGGAACAACGTGGATGGGCGCTTTCTGACTCGCCCGAAGGGAGCCAGGCTAAAGCGCAAATACGGCGTTACAGTGCTTGAAAAGGGCTAGCCATTCCCTGCGCACTGTGCCTTGTCTTTGCACTTTAGCTTGGCTCTGAATCCGTCAATATAATGTAGACGGGGTACTATGTCTCATAGAAACAGTTGATATAGAGCGTCAGTTAATCAGTGTGTGCGCACTGACAACGGTTAGTCATTTTTATGGATTAAAATATAATCGCTTTGCGATAGTGAGCTTATATACCCATGGTTGGATGAGTATATTACTCACATACGAAATACGCCAAACTTCGATTCTTCGATGGGAGCGTTAAGACTGGCGGAAAGGGAGAGTCCTAGGATGTCACGGGTTTTACGAGGATCAACAATGCCATCATCCCATAAACGGGCAGACGCGAAAAGCGGATGACCCTGCTGTTCGAACTGCTCAAGAATAGGCTGTTTTAAGGCTTGCTCTTTCTCCTTGGACCACTGTTTGCCTTGCCTTTCCAGCTTGTCGCGCTGTACGCTGGCAAGTACGCCCGCCGCTTGTTCCCCTCCCATTACTGAAATTCGACTATTCGGCCAAGTCCACAAAAAACGTGGTGCATAGGCCCGCCCACACATGCCATAATTTCCGGCCCCGAAACTTCCACCGATTAATAAGGTGATTTTTGGTACTTGCGTATTGGCAACGGCATTGACAAGTTTGGCACCGTCTTTGGCGATACCACCTGCCTCGTACTTCTGGCCGACCATAAAGCCGGTAATATTTTGTAAAAAAACTAAGGGTATCTTTCTCTGGCTGCAAAGCTCGATAAAATGGGTGCCTTTCAATGCAGATTCTGAAAATAAAACACCATTATTTGCAATAATGCCTGTAGGTATACCGTGGATATGTGAAAAACCACAAACGAGTGTTGAACCGTAGCGGGTTTTGAATTCATCAAATCGTGATCCATCCACAATTCGCGCAATGACTTCTCTTACATCATAGGGTGTTCGCAGATCTGCCGGAACAATGCCGAGAATCTCATCAGGATCATAATGTGGCGGTTCAGGGGTTTGTAATATAACGCTGGGTTCTTTTTGTCTATTTAAGTTGGCAACAATCTGCCGTGTAAGTGCCAGTGCATGGCTATCATCATTTGCCAGATGGTCGGCGACGCCGGATAGCCGCGTATGAACATCCGCACCGCCTAATGATTCGGCATCGACAATTTCGCCCGTTGCGGCTTTGACCAGTGGTGGCCCGGCAAGAAAAATAGTGCCTTGATCTTTTACAATAATGGTTTCATCGGACATAGCCGGGACATAAGCACCACCCGCTGTACATGATCCCATGACAACAGCGATCTGAGCAATACCCATGGCTGAGAGTCTGGCCTGATTATAAAAAATACGCCCAAAGTGGTCGCGATCAGCAAATACTTCATCTTGTTGCGGCAGGTTTGCACCGCCAGAATCAACTAAATAAATACAAGGCAGGCGGTTGGCTTGGGCAATCTCCTGGGCACGAAGATGCTTTTTTACTGTCATGGGAAAATAAGTGCCGCCCTTAACGGTTGCATCATTGCATACAATCATGCAATCCTGGCCTTCCACCCGGCCTACACCGCAAATCAACCCGGCAGCAGGTGCATCATTATTGTAAAGCTCATAAGCGGCAAATAAGCCAATCTCCATAAATGGTGAGGTAGGGTCAAGTAATTGAGATACGCGATCACGCGGTAATAATTTGCCTCTGGCCTGATGACGTTCTCTGGCCATCTCATGACCGCCAAAGAGGTTTTTCCTGGCAATAATCTCGATACTGTCCAGTGTTGACTGCATTGCTGTGCGGTTGAGTTTAAAACACTCTGAACGGGTGGAGATCGAAGATTTTATGAGCGACATGCCGACAAACCCTTTAACTGGTTTCCTGAAATAATTCTCGTCCGATTAACATGCGTCGAACCTCTGATGTACCTGCGCCAATTTCATAGAGTTTAGCATCGCGCAGTAAACGCCCTGTCGAATAATCATTAATGTAGCCGTTTCCACCCAGGCATTGAATAGCTTGTAGTGCAAGTTGTGTGGCTTTTTCGGCTGCATATAAAATACAACCTGCAGCATCTTTACGGGTTGTTTCTCCACGATCACAAGCAGCGGCAACCATGTAAACATAAGATCGGCTGGCATTCATTTCAGTATACATATCGGCTAGTTTACCTTGCATCAGTTGAAAGCTGCCAATGGGTTTACCAAACTGTTTGCGTTCATGGATATAGGGAACAACCACATCCATGCAGGCAGCCATGATACCCAGTGGGCCACCGGCCAATACAACGCGTTCATAGTCAAGGCCCGACATCAATACTTTTACACCCTGGCCCAATCCGCCAAGAATATTTTCTTCTGGAACCTCGCAATCTTCGAAAACCAATTCACTGGTGTTGGAGCCGCGCATGCCGAGCTTATCGAGTTTTTGCGCGGTAGAAAAACCGGCGAAATTCTTTTCTATTAAAAAAGCGGTAATGCCACCCGAGCCTGCGTTTGTATCGGTTTTTGCGTAGACAACGAAGGTATCAGCATCGGGCCCATTGGTAATCCACATTTTGTTTCCGTTCAGTATATATCCGCCGACCTTTTTTTCAGCACGTAATTTCATCGATACAACATCAGATCCTGAGTCGGATTCTGACATGGCTAAAGCACCGATTTGCTCACCGGAACAAAGACCTGGCAGGTACTTGGCCTTTTGTTTGTTGCTGCCATTTTTGCTTATCTGATTAACACAAAGATTTGAATGTGCGCCATAAGATAAGCCAATAGATGCGGATGCTCTGCTGATTTCTTCGATTGCAACCACATGCGCCAGATAACCCATCCCGCTGCCACCAAATTCAGGATCTGCGGTAATGCCTAACAATCCCAGTTCACCCAGTTCTGGCCACAAATCAGCCGCGAAAGTATTGCTTTTATCGATTTCTTCGGCGCGAGGTGCGATTTTTTCTTGTGCGAATTTGTGAACCATATGGCGTAGTGCCTCGACTTCTTCGCCAAGGGAGAAATTCATTGCAGTATTAAACATGAACGGACCTCAGATGCATTACCTGGAAACGTTGAACCTATCAGTTTTCCTGATTTGATGCCACTGCTTTGATGCGTAAAGGCTGCGTAACATTTTGATTAGAAAACGGTTATCGCATTACGCGAAGTTACAGCAGGTCGATCATTACCGAGAGAGTCTTGCTATGTACTACTTCTTTGAAGTCTTTCTGTTGTATGTTGTACAAGGGTATGCGAGATAGGCTGTGATCCGCTAGTCTGTTATTCAATAGGATTTTAGAAAATAATCCTTAGTTCATAAGGTTAATGCTCGAAATACTTGCCCTTCGAACATCTGATCTCTGTTGCTGTTATCTCATGCGCCAGTGGGTGGACTTATAGGATTAATTCACAGATTCCAGGGGTTACAATGCGTAGAGTGACCAGAGATTTAATTGGGGAATGCTAAGCAAAGGCTCTACAGATATCAGGTAAAGCCATACGGAAGTCGTATTTCTTTGTTTCGTGGTTGGTGATACGCTCTCGTCTGGTCAGAGTTCTGTGGAAAGTACCCAATAATTCAATAACTTCCTAAAATTGATTCAATATGGAGAGAAAAATGAAAATAAAAGTTGTTGCTACAGCACTAACCGTATTAGCCATTGGGCTGAGCGGTTGTCTGGAGTCCTTTGTCAAGCCTGAAGCCAAGGTGGATAAGGGATTGGAAAAGATGTTGCCTGAATATTCGGGGCAAAAAGCAAAACTCGCAGTAACTGATTTTGAATGGAAGATTGGCGGCAGTAAAACAACTATTGGAATTGCGGGTACTGAATTTTCCTATTCCAACGAGCAGTATTCGGGTTATGCCTCAGGTTTGAAAGATATGCTGACAACTGCGTTGGTTCAAAGCAAACGCTATCGTGTACTTGAACGACAAAATATTGAATCAGCAAAGACCGAAATGAAACTCAGTGAAGACGGATATACCGATGGTAGTGGTATAACAAAGGGTAAGGTTAAAGGTGCGGACATTATGGTTATAGCTGCAATCACAGGCTGGGATCCTGGTTCATCAGGTGGCAGTGGTTCTCTGGGTGGTTTGCTGGGCGGTAAAGCAGGTGCGTTGTTAGGCGCGGTATCTGGCGGTTATAAAAAATCATCCATGTCAATGGATATACGCATCGTTGATGCGAGTACAACTGAGGTGCTGGCTGCGACACATGTGGAAGGGGTTGCCAAGGATATCAGTATTGGAGGTGCACTGGGTGCATTGACAGGCGGCAGCGCGATGGGTGGTTCATTGGGTGGTTTTGCCAAAACGCCAATGGAAAAGGCTATCAGGACTTGTATTTATGAATCTGTCAAGTATATCACCGAAAATACACCGCAGGAATATATGAAGTATTAAGCGACCAGGGCAAGGTCGAGTGGATCACAATGCTGTTAGTCTAACCCATTAGTTGGACCAGTCTTACTAAGGTGAATCCGTTATTGTGCCTGTCCAGATCAATGGCGTACTGATATCGGCCAGTGTATACTGTGTAGTATTTCATAAGAATCCGGCGACACCTAAATTGTCGGGGCAAGAGCATTGATTGATGGCAAACCCGGTTTTACAAATCGATAATATTCATAAATCGTTCGATGATCTTGAAGTCCTGAAAGGGGTATCTTTAAAGGCACAGTCGGGTGATGTTATTTCAATGGTAGGCGCGTCCGGATCGGGTAAATCCACCTTTCTACGCTGTATCAATCTGCTGGAAATGCCCGATAAAGGGTCCATTACAGTCTCTGGAGAATCGATAGGGCTTAAAACAGATAATAGAGGGCAAAGAGTTGCCTCAGATGAAAAACAAGTGCAACACTTACGTGCACACATCGGCATGGTCTTTCAACAATTTAACCTTTGGTCTCATCTTTCAGTGCTTAGTAACGTCACAGAAGCGCCTATGCATGTAAAAGGACTGAGTAAAGCAGAGGCCAAGGATATTGCGATGGAGTATCTGGCCAAAGTAGGTATAGCCGATAAGGCAAGCTCTTATCCAGTATCACTATCAGGCGGTCAACAGCAGAGAGCTGCTATCGCTCGTGCGCTTGCAATGCAACCCGATGCGATATTGTTTGACGAACCTACATCGGCGCTCGATCCTGAGCTGGTTGGTGAAGTGCTTACGGTTATGCGTAAGCTGGCAGAGGAGGGTATGACCATGATCGTTGTGACTCATGAAATGGCATTTGCCCGTGATGTATCCAGTCACGCTATTTTTTTGCATGAAGGGCGAATTGAAGAAGAGGGTGAACCACAAATCCTTTTTTCATCGCCCCGTTCTGAGCGATTTAAACAATTTTTGTCCAGCACGTTGAATTAAGCCTCTTCACGTTACTGGATTTTTAAAAAAAACCGAGGTCTATTGGAGTGAGAAAAATGAAAAAAATACTGATTCCCATCATCATAAGTGCGATGGCTTTTGCCTCTAATGTGATGGCAGAGAAGATTCGCATTGGCTCAGAAGGTGCCTATGCGCCCTGGAATTATCTGGATGATAGTGGGAAGCTCGCGGGTTTTGAGATTGATCTGGGAAATGAGTTGTGCAAACGGGCCAAACTTGAGTGTGAATTTGTCGTCAATGAATGGGACACAATCATTCCAAATTTGCTTGCCGGTAACTACGACGCCATCATGGCCGGTATGTCTATTACTGATGAGCGAAAACAGAGTATTAACTTCAGCGATCAATACTTTCCGCCCGATCCTTCCATGTTTGCAGTATTGAAAGGCACAGAACTGGATATCATGAACATGAAGGGTAAAAAAATAGGTGTACAGGGCGCAACTATACAAGCCGCTTATGCGGAAGAAAAATTTAAGGCTGATAATGATATTCTGTCTTATGAAACAGGTGATCAATCTGTCGCTGATTTGATGGCAGGCAATGTTGATGTTGTACTCGCAGATGGCAGTTTTCTTGAACCTGTCTTAGAAGCCGCCAAGGGTGGAGTGGCTTTTGTTGGTGAAGGCGTTATGATCGGCGGCGGTGTTGGCATTGGTATGCGTAAGGCGGATAGTGCCATTCAAGGTAAAATGAAAACCGCCCTGGATGCCGTTAAAGCTGATGGAACGCTTGACAAGCTGATTATGGAATACTTCAAAAAAGGTCCCTTCTTTGGCGGATAGCTTATGTCATCACAGTTGGAGATTATGTCAACCTTCAAGAGATTGAACACGTCTTCTGATGCTTGATAATCTGATAAATTTGCTGAGTCCGATCATTGGAGACGATTGGACCAGCAATTTGCAGTATCTGACTAATGGCAAACACCTGACGTGGTATGCAAGCTTTCGTTTTACCCTGGGAGCTGCTTTTTTTGGTGGGTTATTGGCACTGCTGTTTGGTTTGATAGGGGCTGCAATAAAACACGCTCGTTTTCCACCTCTGCGTTTTGTGGGTGACTTCTATACAACCATTGTGCGAGGTGTTCCGGATGTTCTCTTCTTTTTATTCTTTCCGCTGGCCTTTGAACAGACAGTTGAATATTTCTCAGCAAGAACGCATTGCTCAGCTGAGCAGTGGATAAACAATACCGCCAGCTGGCCACCTTGTGAAGCTGCTCAATGGTTCTTAACCACCGGCGATTATTTTGTTCTTGCCTGCTTTTCGCTGGGATTCGTTTATGGTGCGTTTACCGCCAATGTTATCCATGGTGCCATGCAGGCTGTACCCAAGGGGCAACTCGAATCAGCCCGCGCCTATGGATTTTCCCACCGACAGGTGCTCTGGCGCTTTCAAGTAAGGCAGATGTGGGTATACGCCTTACCTGGCTTGTCAAATGTCTGGATGCTGTTACTAAAATCAACCGCATTTCTGTCACTTTTACAAATAGCTGATATTGTATTATGGGCTGAGCGTCTGGGCGCACCCAATTATTTTCCACGAGTGGGTCTGGTGCATCCAGACTGGCGCTGGAAATACTATTTTACCTTGTTTGTATTCTATATATTAATGTCAATATTGTCTGAGTGGGTGTTCAAGAAATTACAAGACCGCGCAAGTCGTGGTATGGCGCTGGCGAGCTAATCGATGCAATGGCTAACAGACAGTATATTGTTTCGCGAGATATCCATCCTGGCCTGGCCGTCCGTTTTCAATATTTACTTTGCTCTGGCATCGATACCGATCGGCTTTCCATTTGCCGTGTTGCTGGCATTGGGTAAAGGGCATAATAATCCACTCATATCAAGGCTTTCACGTGCCTATATTTATGCTTTTCGTGGATCACCCTTGTTTATTCAATTTTTTATGTTCTATACGCTTATGCTGTCACTGAATCTTGAGTATTGGAAACCCATGGGGATAGATTGGTTTGTTATGCATCCCCTGTTTCTGGGGCCGGCTGTTTTGATTCTTAATACCAGTGCTTATTCAGCAGAGATATTCTATGGCGCACTCAGAGCTGTGCCCCAGGGGGAATTGGAAGCGGCGAAGGCGATGGGTATGAATCGCAGGCAGGAGCTTCGCACAGTCATCTGGCCCAATATGATTCGTCTGGCGTGGCCGGCCTATACCAACGAAGTTATATTTTTGTTTCATGCCACTGCGTTGGTTTACTTCACATTGCCAGTAATAAACCAACAAAAAGACTTGATGAATAAAGCAGGCGAATTGTTTGAAAAAGATTATAATGCATTTTTACATTATTCAGTTGCGGGTTTGTATTTTTTAGTGATCTCAATTGCAATATTCTTTATATCTGCTTTAATTTATCGACGCCTGACTGCGCATCTGCGAACGGGCGAGAAGGAAAAATTTAGCTTTAAACCACAGTATATGCGCTGACCTCAATAACTCATGAGCTCGATATCCCTATGAAACACTGCACAGATCGTCAGGTGTGTTTTACCGCGGTTATATCGGAGACTGATTGATGACGTTCCAGAGAATAACAAAGACCCTAACAGGTGACGCACCAGGGCGAACCACTGAGCTAAGCTATTTTCGAATAGGACCGGAAAAGCCAAAAGCCAAGGTTTATATGCAGGCTGCGCTGCATGCTGATGAGCAACCCGGGATTTTGGTTCTGCATCACTTGCTGGCGTTGCTGCGAAATGCAGATTCAGTTGGTGAGCTTGATGCTGAATTTGTACTTTTCCCGATGGTTAACCCTTTGGGTATGGGCAATATTCAGTTCCATCAACATCAGGGACGTTATGATTGTTTGTCCGGTGTAAACTTTAATCGAAACTGGCCCGATTTATATAATGCAATCAAGAAACCCATTGCCCACAAGCTTGGAAACAATGCACTTGAGAATATAAAGCAGGTACGTAAAGCGGTAGCGGATTTCCTTTCAGCGCTAACAGTGGTCTCAGCACGTGATCAGCTGAGATTGCTGACTATGCTGGAAGCGTTTGATGCTGATTATGTTTTCGACTTGCACTGTGATGACAATGCGCTAAACCATATGTTTATAGTTCCACAGTTGATGCCCGAGTATAAGGATTTGGCGGACTGGTTTGGCGCCAAAGCCATACTGACCTGTGAGAAAAGCGGTGGTTCTTCGTTTGATGAGGTGTGGCCAAATCTTTGGCTGGATCTTGCCAGGACTTACCCCGACAAACCTCTGCCTTGTTCTGTTTGTGCCACTACACTTGAATACCGTGGGCGGTTCGATGTGTTCGACAAATTAAACAAAGCGGATGCAGATGCACTCTATGGTTTTTTTCAAGGCCGCAGATTAATCGGCGGTAAGCCAATGACGCCATCCAGTTACAGCGCACCCGCGGCAACTGATTTAGCAGCCACACAAATGTTAAGGGTCGAGCAGGCCGGATTATTAGCGTATCAGGTTGAATTGGGCCAGGAAGTAAAAAAGGGCCAACTGATTGCGGACTTGATATCGCTTGATGGTAAAGATGCATTTACCCGTCGAACCCCTATATACGCTGGCACAAACGGGGTTGTCATCTCACGCAATAGTAATAAGTATATTTGGCCAGGATGCTCAATTGCCAAGATTGTCGGAAAAGAATTTTTGCCTGATCGTGGTGACTACTTGCTGGAAGATTGATTCACAGATGATGATCACAATGGATTGTAAAGAATAATCAAAGCACGTCGATAATTTGGTAAGGATCAGCTAATCTTGCAGAAAAATGGAAAAGGATTTTATTATTCACAGTACGTCGCGTATTGCCTGGGTTCTCCAGGCGTTGTCCGACACTCATCAACTCATCGATATCGGATTTACCCGATACAATGAGGGTGGGCGAAGTATTGTCGTCGATGTCGATCCAGATCAAGGTGCGTTCTTTATTGATCAACTACCATCAACTGAATCCCACAATCTGGCCACTGATGGTGAATTGTTTAATATCCGTGCCACTCTCAATGGTGTGGATATAAAAATTCCTGATATTTCCATTGAAAATATTGTGAAAGATTCTGATGGTGACATGTACCAGGTAAGGCTGCCTTCCAGCATGCAATATATACAGCGACGAGAGACGTTTCGCGCTCGTGTCAGGGGACTGCAGACGGTTCTCGTGAGCTTATCGATTCCAAACATTGAATTTGAAAATGAAGACGAACCTGTGACAGTCTGTGACGCACTGTTACTTGATCTGTCTTCTGAGGGATGCAGCTTGTCTTTTAACGGGGCAGAAGATTCCTCTTTTGCAGGCAGAGATCAACCGCTGTTGCTTGAAATCCAATTGCCCAGCCATAAAACCCCGGTTAGATTATTTGCCAGTACTCGACACAGCTTTTATCTGAAGCGATTGAAATTGTGGCAAATAGGCTGCCGAATCGAAGAAATTGATGTGAAGTCCCAGCAGCTGATTGACAGTTTCATTGCAGAAATGCAGCAGTTGGGGCGGCAAAAAGACGCTATGTTTTCTTGATCTGAATTCATGATTGCAATGTGTTATGAAGAGTAAGTTGTGGATTTTATCTCTCGGGACTTACTTTGATAGAAATCGAGCCGTGGCAAGACCTGCCCAGGTAGGTTAAACTACTTGATTAAGTTTGAATTTAGCAATCCCCCCTAAATTTTACAATCACTAATAGACACCAAGCGGAGCAAGTCAAAATGCCAAATGATGAAGATATGCCTAATTGGGATATAGCTATCGCTGGAATGGTCAATGAGAAGTACACAAATACATCATCACCACTGAGTCTGCAGGATTTTCGAGACTTGGCGAAGGAATACGATTTTCGCTTAGACGATATTATGGAAACCGTATTTTTGATGGTTATGCACAATGCCTGGGAGTATATCGCATCACCTGACGATGAAAAAGTTCTCGATCACGAAACGTTGATTAAATATTGCACATTAAAGCGTATGTCTGACGAAGATCTTATGGTTTTTCGTGGTAAGTGGAAGCCAATGGATGAATTGAGTGAAAATGTTAAGAATGTAAATAATCCAGTGTAGCGGGTATAATTAAACGTGATAAGTTAAATACTCTTCAAATTCAATCATAAACAGATTTAGTGCACCCCCCCAATTTCTCATGGCCGACCGACTTTTAGGAAGTTTGCTGGATAAATAATTTTTCCGCTAAGATATCTGTTGGAAACAACAAAAAACTCAATTTTACGTTTTTCAACTTCAAATAGGCTCTCGCCATATCCCCAAGAGTCACGACAATAATGGCAATTCCAATAGCCTCCTTTTTCTTCTTTGTGAGCACGATACCTTTCATTGATTGCATAAGTACCCCCACAACAACCGCAGTTTACTTCAGATAAATTCACGCTGATATTGAACTTTGAGTCTTCCATAGTCAGACACCCACAAACGTGTTTGGAGGTGAGAAATTGGATGATTTGAGGGTGTCAGGCTTGACGCTGCTGGGTCCACGTGGGGTCCACATAAACACGCAGACACAGGCATACACATGTGGACTTTGCGGATCTAGATCATTGATATATTTTTTAAGTTGTTGATATAGATAAGAATTATGGTGCCGAGAAGAGGACTTGAACCTCCACGGGGTTACCCCCACTAGCACCTGAAGCTAGCGCGTCTACCAATTCCGCCACCTCGGCAGGTGTTCAGAATAGCCGTTAATCGACTGAGGCGAAAATTTACCGATAGTTGTGGTGCTTGTCAACGCGTTTATAAACTTGTTTCTGTATTAACATCAGCATTCCTCAACTTTAAGTATTCATACCAACTAATCAGAATCAACAGTCAAGTAGGTTAAATATCCAAATGAGCACAGGCGACTTTCAGTATTTTTTATTGGATAGCCCTATTACCAATTTCAACCTACATCGTAATGGTGGATACAGGCTATAATCAGTGCGATGAAGAAACCTAAAAATAAATCCAGGATCGCCAAGCTGGATCCAAACTACTCATCTGAAGTAAAAAAATATGCGCAGCCGGTTGCGAGTCGTGAGTATCTGTTAAAAGTACTGGTAGAACATGGGTCGCCACTGACGCTCGGTCAGTTTATCGATTACTTCGAGCTACATGGTCAGGAAGACGCTATGGAAGGTATTCGTCGCCGTCTATCTGCCATGGTGCGTGATGCCCAACTGATTAAAAACCGGCGAGGTGGTTATCTGCCGTTAAGTGCTTCAGATTTAGTGCGGGGCAGAATCAGTGCGCATCCTGATGGTTTTGGTTTTTTGATTCCTGATGAGGGAGATGATGATATCTACCTGCATGGGCGGGAAATGCGTCAGGTGTTGCATGGTGACCGGGCCGTGGTTTGCCTTGTTGGATTAGACCACCGTAAGCGAAAAAAAGGCAGAATTGTTGATGTACTGGAACGTGCTAATAAGCAATTGGTGGGGCGATTTTTCAGCGAACGGGATATCCATTATGTGGTTGCCGACAATAAAAAAATTCATCAGGAAATACTCATTTCCCCGACTGCAACAGGTAAGGCTCAACCGGGTGATATAGTGCAGCTTGAAATCATTGAGCAGCCCAGTAAACGCCATCAACCCCTAGGTAAAATTGTACAAGTGTTAGGCGCACACATGATGCCGGGAATGGAAATCGAAGTAGCAATTCATTCACATAATATTCCTGCGTTATGGCCAGAAGACGTTCTAATGGAATCGCAGGCTTTCGGGGTGGATGTTACGGAAAAAGATAAACAAGGACGCAAAGATGTACGCCATTTACCCTTGCTTACGATCGATGGGGCAGATGCCCGTGATTTTGATGATGCGGTGTATTGCAGCCGGACTAAAAACGGTTGGCGATTATTGGTCGCTATAGCAGACGTCTCTCACTATGTAAATCCCGGCTCTGCGTTGGATGAGGAAGCAAAAAACCGGGGAACATCGGTTTACTTTCCGGGACGAGTGATCCCGATGTTGCCCGAATCACTATCAAACGGCCTGTGTTCTTTAAACCCCGATGTTGATCGTTTATGCATGCTGTGTGAATTAACCATCAATGAAGCCGGGAATATAACGCGTTCGAGCTTTAGCAAGGCCGTTATGCGATCCCAGGCTCGCCTGACTTATGCAAAGGTAGCGGCCATGCTGCTAGATGGAGACAAAAAACTAAAACAGCGGTACCAATCCCTATTACCCCACCTAGCACAGCTTTATAAACTCTTCGAGGCGTTACTTAAAGCGCGTACAAAACGCGGAACTATCGACTTTGAAACAACTGAAACGCGCATTGTATTTAATCGAGACAAAAAGATCGAAGCCATTGTTCCAGTAGTGCGTAATGATGCGCATAAATTAATTGAAGAATGCATGATTCAGGCGAACATAGCGGCTGCACGGTTTCTGCAGCGGCGCAACATTGCCGGTCTGTATCGTGTGCATGAGGGTGCGAAACCGTCTAAGCTTGATGATCTTCGAGATTTCCTCTCGCAACGCAGTTTAACTCTGGGCGGGGGTGATAGCCCACAAGCCACCGATTTTTCTGCCTTGATCAATCAAATTGATGGGCGGATTGATGCCAATGTAATTCAAACAGTGTTATTGCGAACATTGATGCAGGCAAAGTACCAGCCAAAAAATCAAGGACACTTCGGACTGGCATTAACTGAGTATACACATTTTACATCACCGATTCGTCGTTACCCGGATCTGCTGGTTCACCGTGCTATCAGCCATTGTTTGTCAGGAAAAAAAGTTGTCAATTACCTTCATTCAAAAGAAGATATGCTTGTTTTGGGTGAGCACTGCTCAACCACCGAGCGTAGAGCAGACGAGGCAGTACGTGATGTAACTGACTGGCTTAAATGTGAATACATACAAGATCATATAGGGAGTGTTTATCAGGGTGTTATCACCACAGTGACTTCTTTTGGTTTGTTTGTTGAATTATCGGATATTTATATAGAAGGCTTGGTACATATTACTTCGTTGGATAAAGATTATTATCGCTTTGATCCAGTATCGCACTCTTTAGTCGGTGAGCGCAGTGGCCGCGTTTTCCACTTGGGTGATCGAATTACCGTACAAGTGGCGGCCGTTAATCTGGATGACAGGAAAATTGATTTTCAACCTGTTGAGAATAAAAAAAGTAAAAACAAGCGGGTATCAGGCAAAAAAACATCAAGCAGAAGAAAAACGCCTGTGAAAAAGAAAGTCAGTAGCAAACGTAATAAAAAAAAGACGGGTTAAATTTTGTCAAACACCAGCATTATTTATGGTATTCACGCTGTCACATCAGCGATCAATAATGATGGTGATAATATTGTAAGACTCATTTATGTCAGTTCCCGCAGAGATAAGCGCATCGAAGCGCTGCTTGAATCGGCAAAAACCAATGGAATCATTCCAGAGAGAACTGATAAGTACCTTTTGGATGCATTATGCGGCAGCTCCCGTCATCAGTCTATTGCTTGTGAATACAAGGCGGCGACATCTCGTGGGGAAAACGAGCTGTTTAATAATTTGAAAAACAGGTCACAGCCCTGGTTGCTACTGGTACTGGACGGTGTTCAGGATCCCCATAACCTAGGTGCATGCCTGCGTACCGCAAATGCGGCAGGTGTTGATGCAGTGATAGCGCCAAAAGATCGAGCCAGTGGTATTACGCCTGTTGTTCGTAAAGTGGCGGCAGGTGCGGCAAATCAAGCGTTGTTTTATCAAGTGACAAACTTAAAGCGAACGTTAAATGAACTGCAGCGGCAAGGGTTGTGGGTTATTGGTACTACAGATAAGGCTGAACAGGATTATACAGCGATAGATTACACGGGTTCAGTAGCAATAATTTTAGGTGCTGAAGAAAAGGGTATGCGTCGATTAACACGAGAAGCCTGCGACGAGTTGGTTACTATTCCCATGCTGGGTTCAGTATCGAGCTTAAATGTATCAGTAGCTACGGGGATTTGTCTTTTTGAAGTTTTGCGCCAACGGCGACTGCGCATAAAAGCCCCTTATACAAATTGATGAAAGAGTTGCTTTTTGCTTACTAGTTTTGTACTATTCTCGCCCTTAAAATCTACCGTAAACAGATACGGTATTCAATTCACTCCTTGTCTCGTTATGCTAACAGGCAAAATCCATAAGGGGCTCTCAAATTGAGACACTATGAAATAGTATTTCTGGTACATCCGGATCAGAGCGAGCAAGTGCCAGCAATGGTGCAGCGCTATCGCAGCATTATCGAAACCAGTGGTGGTAGTGTCCATCGTCACGAAGATTGGGGACGCCGCCAATTGGCTTATCCCATCAACAAAATTTACAAAGCTCATTATACCTTGCTGAATATTGAGTGTGGCATCGAGCCACTTGAAGAGCTGAAAAGTGCTTTTCGTTTCAATGATGCGGTTATTCGCAGCATGGTCCTTAATATGAAAGCGGCTGTTACTGCAGAATCTCCACTGCTCAAGAAGGACGAGGGTAAGGGACAGGAAGCAATAGCGTCTGATTCAACGGGTGAAAAAAATGCGGGATCTATCGATTCGGACTCTGCTACGGAAACCGTTGATGCAGCCGTTTCTGATGAACCTGTTGAAAAGGCTGAAAAAGAAGAAATTGAAGCAGAGAATCCCGGAGAATAAAACTTATGTCACGTTATTTCAGACGCCGAAAATATTGCCGTTTCACTGCTGAAGGTATTACTGATATTGATTATAAAGACCTGGAATTATTGAAGGGTTTTGTCACCGAAACAGGTAAAATCGTGCCAAGTAGAATTACAGGCACCAAGGCACGTTATCAACGACAACTGGCTACGGCTATTAAGCGCTCAAGATTTCTTGCTTTATTACCATATAGTGATCAGCACTGAATAGCAGCAGTGCTGTTGACTCAAACAGGTCGTATAGGTTAGCGCAGTCGGTAAGTGAGTGATCCATTGGAAAAGTGAGTTATTTTTAGTACAGAGTGGTTCACTAAAAAACAAGCATGGGCTTCTTGGTTTGGACGTTGTGTACGTTGCAAATTGGATCCTTAACGAAAATATGCGGATCATAATTACTCGCTGCAGCTGCTATTTGTCTCATATGATTAAAAAAGCTAACGCAAAAAGACGCTTAACTGCCTTGGGTATTGCGGCTGGTGAAAGCGTTAACCGTTTTTAAGTTACGAAATAAAGTTTATCATGCTAAAGCTCGCCTCTTACGCCATGCGCGGTACTGTTCAGGCTGCTGTATTAGCTACTAGCCTATTGTTGCTGGAGTTTATTTTTCCGCCAACTGCCTGGTTAAGTGGTGCAGTTGTTGGGCTGGTTTTTTTGCGCAAAGGAATGGCGGGTGGCTCAACTGTGCTGTTATCAGGCGCTGTAGGTTTTAGTGCGCTGATTTACCTGATTACAGGTAGTTTGATTCCAGGATTGCAATTGCTTGCGGTATTCTGGGTTCCGGTCATTATTTTAGCGCTGATTTTGCGTGAAACCGTTAATCTGGGTTTTACCTTTTTAGTCGCCGGACTCCTGGCTCTCATGGCTGTGCTGGTAATGTATTTGCTTATTGGCAATCCAGCAGATTTTTGGGAGACGTTGATACTCAGCCAATTTCCATTGGATCAAATCGTTGAACAGACCCAGATGGATGAGTCAGTTTTGCGTGAAGCCATTACGCTATCTTCGCAGATGATGAGCGGGGTACTGATCACTGTTATAATGCTGGGAACGATAATCAGCTTGTTGCTTGCTCGATACTGGCAGGCGGGTCTATATAACCCAGGTGGGTTTCAGAGCGAATTTCATGATCTTGGAATTGGCACTTTACCAGCAGCATTTGCGATTAGTCTGGCGCTGTTATCGGTATTTGTGAAACTCCCAATATTTTTAAATATTGCACCGATTGTGATTGTTTTATTTGCGTTTCAGGGGCTAGCTGTTTTACATAGGCTTGTAAAGATCCGCAGTATGAATAATGGCTGGTTGATGGGCGTTTATTTGATGTTGTTGTTCTTACTTCCACATACCACCATATTATTGGGCGCATTAGGTATGGCAGATAATTGGTTGATGATCCGACAGCGTAGCGGGAGCTGATAAAGCCACCGCTGGATTTATTTTTTAAACTGGGCAATTAGATACAAGCCCGAACATTCAACAGGGTTTGAAAATGCAAATTATTTTGTTAGAAAAAATTGATAATCTGGGCAATCTGGGTGATCTGGTTGAAGTTAAACCAGGTTTTGCGCGTAATTTCCTGGTCCCTCACGGAAAAGCCAAAACCGCAACAGATGCGAATATAGCGGAGATTAATGAGCGCCGGGCTGAGCTTGAAAAAATTCAAGGCGAAGCTTTAGTCGTAGCAAACAGCAGAGCAGAGGCGTTTTCTGGTAAAAAAATAATCGTTACTTCCCTGGCTGGAAATGAAGGCAAATTATTTGGTTCAATTAGTACCGATCAGATCGTCAAGGCTATATCTGAACAGCTTGGTACTGAAGTTGAGCGCCGGGAAATCCGCCTTACAGAAGGCCCGTTACGCTCGGTGGGAGAATTTGAAATTGGCCTTCACCTGCATGCTGATGTTAATACGACGGTTATTGTGGAAGTTGTCGCTGAAGATGAGTGATAGGATGTATTAAATTTTAAAAATGGGCGCTTAGCGCTCATTTTTTTGTTAAATTAGACACTCGTCAGCACTGTTGCCAGTAGTGAACATATGGGTGAAAATAAGAGACACACTAATGTCATCTGTATCAACAGAATCAATAGCTGCGATAGGCTCAAATTTATAGCTATATTCTTACTGTTTTAGTGGCTTTACGCTTTAACTACCGTCTTTCCTTTTTAAGTAATTTTCCTCAGCAAGACAATTGCGGGGTATAGGTAAGATTCCACAGACAAATTATCAGGTCAATCGCTTCATGACAGAATCCATCGCTGACTCCAGACTCGAAGCGCAGTTAAAAGCCGCAAGAACGCCTCCCCATTCCATTGAAGCAGAACAAGCTGTATTAGGTGGACTGATGTTAACAGAGCGCAGTGGTCGTAGCGAAACCGCCTGGGATAAAATTGCCGGTAGGGTGGGTGAAGTCGATTTTTACATTGCCAGCCATCGATCAATTTTTCGTGGGATCCATTTTCTGTTGGAGAACGACCAGCGCCCTGATCTGGTTACGCTAAATGATTGGCTGGACAAAAACGAATTGCTTGAAGATGCGGGCGGTTTGCATTATCTGGCAGCACTGGAACAAGAGACACCAAGTGCCGCTAATATTGTGGCTTATGCCGATATAGTACGTGACCGATCAGTTCTGCGTCAGCTAATCGGTGTGAGTAATGAAATTGCGGATGCAGCTTATCGTCCAGAGGGAAAATCAAATAAGGAACTATTGGATTTTGCTGAATCCAAGGTCTTTGCTATTGCTGAGCAAAATAGTCAAAACAGCGCTGGCTTTAAAAATATTCGACCTATTTTAGCTACGACGATTGATCGCATTGACACATTGTTCAACAGTGATGGAGGGCTGACAGGTGTATCAACCGGATTTGATAATCTGGATGAAAAGACATCAGGTTTGCAACCCTCTGATTTGATTGTTATAGCCGGACGACCCTCTATGGGGAAAACCTCATTCGCAATGAATATTGCTGAAAATGTGGCAATGAGTGCAGATGGTGCTGTGGCAATTTTTAGCATGGAAATGCCCGCTGAGCAGTTGGCAATGCGTATGCTTTCATCACTTGGGCGAGTGGAATTACAGAAAATTCGTACAGGAGATCTGGGTGAATCTGATTGGCCACGTATTACTTCGGCAATTTCATTACTAGATCAAAAACGGAATATATTTATTGATGATACACCCGGACTTACACCCACTGAATTGCGCGCCAGGGCACGTCGCTTGGCACGAGAAGAAAGCGGCTTAAGTTTACTGGTTGTTGATTATCTGCAATTGATGCAAGTCGCCGGTAGAAGTGAAAACCGCACCGCAGAAATTTCAGAGATATCACGATCACTTAAATCTATCGCCAAGGAGTTAAACGTACCCGTGGTGGCTTTGTCACAGTTAAATAGAAGTTTGGAACAACGGCCGGACAAGCGCCCGGTGATGTCAGACTTACGCGAATCGGGTGCGATAGAGCAGGATGCGGACGTGATTATGTTTATTTACAGAGATGACGTTTATAACCCTGAAAGTGAGCATAAGGGTAAAGCAGAAATCCTGATTCGAAAGCAAAGAAATGGGCCAACTGGTAAAATAGATTTAACCTTTCTTGGTCAATTCACGAAGTTTGAGAATTACATGCCTGAAATTTATTCTGGCGGTGATGGTTTCTGATCATTGCGCTCCGTATCCATAACTGTAAACCTTCAGTCTCTGCGCCATAATTTGGCGTTAGTGCAAAAAATCTCCCCAAAAACAAAAATCTTTGCAGTATTAAAAGCCAATGCGTACGGGCATGACGCCATTGTCTGCGCGCACGCACTGGATGCGGCTGATGCGTTTGCGGTTGTTGTTCCAAATGAGGCTATTGCTCTGCGCGAGGCCGGTATTGAAAAGTCGTTGCTGGTACTTCAAGGCGCTAGCGACTTTGAAGAAATTGAGAAGGCGATCCTTTATGATCTTAGTTTGGTGGTCCATTGTGACGAGCAGTTGGAAATGCTGGAACAGGTAGGATTGACGGCGGGTCAATCGCTCACAATTTGGATAAAGCTCGATACAGGCATGGGTCGGTTGGGTTTCCGTGCTGATCGAATGCCTGAATTGAAGAAAGCTTTAACCCGAATCGAAGGTATTAAGGTACAGGGGTGCATGACACATTTCTCCTCTGCCGACGAAACAAATAACTCGCATACAGTTGTGCAGATTGACAACTTTTACCGAGCTGTGTCTAATTTTGAAGGGCAGCTCAGCCTGGCAAATTCGGCAGGTTTAATAGCCTGGCCACAGAGCCGGTATGGATGGGTGAGGCCAGGTATCATGCTCTATGGTGCAAATCCGCTGTGGCCTGATTATCCGCTGGATCTAAAACCTGTTATGACTGTCAGAGCGCCTGTAATAGCCGTTCGAGCAATGAAGAAAGGCCAAACAATCGGCTATGGGAATCGTTTTATTTGCCAACATGATTTATCTGTGGCAGTTATCGCCATCGGATATGGAGATGGCTACCCCAGGCATATTTCCAGCAAAACCTGTGCCTTATTAAACGGAAAAAGATGTGTAATTGTGGGGCGTGTATCGATGGATTCCCTGGTCGTCAGATTGGCAGACAGTACGGGGGCCAGGTTGGGGGATCTGGCGACACTCTGGGGTGATGGTTTACCTGTTGAAGAAATCGCCGTTAACGCTGGCACACTTAGCTATGAGCTTTTGTGTCAGATACGTGGTAACTATGTACATACTGAAAGTACAGACGTCGAAAATTAAGCTAAAAATAAAATTGCTGTGAGGAAAGGCGTGGTCCAACCAACAGAAATAACAAGGATTAATTAAATCCTGCTGTTTTAAGCCTATTTTCATTCTCGCCCCCCTTAAAAGGTGGTTATGCCTCCTCAACGCTCCAGATATTGCAGTTTATTTTCAACCCCCTCCCAATCTTCTGCATCAGCCGGGGCTTCTTTTTGCAATGTTATAACCGGCCATCCGCGAGAAAGTTCTTCGTTCAATTCGATGAATTCGATTTGATCAGGTGGAACATCATCATCTGATACTATGGCCTCTATCGGGCATTCGGGTTCACACAGGGCGCAGTCGATACATTCATCTGGATCAATAACTAAAAAATTGGGTCCTTCGTGGAAGCAGTCTACCGGACAAACCTCAACACAATCCGTGTACTTGCAGCGTATACAATTATCCAGCACAACAAACGTCATAAAATACTCCTTAATTAATCCAATTTTTCGCTGAGCTTACTATAGTCTACAACGAGTTAACACATCTTCTGTTGACTAGGGGGCGTTCTCAATTAGCTTGATCATCCTGTTGCTCTGAAAAATCGCCAGACAAGGCAAGAGGAGTGATGTTTGGTCTCTCCAAATGAAGGACGAATAACGCCGTATGGCGTTTTTTCAGGGGCAACCTGAAGGGTCGGTGCTCATTTTCCACCCAACGGCGTTGTCGCTCGCTTATGTGAACCAGCCACACGGCACTCGCTTCGTCTTGCTGGATGAAAAATGAGTGCCGGCAGACGGTCAAGTTAATTAAGAACGCCCCCTAAGGGTGAATAGGTTATTGTTAAGGTGTAATTGCAGGTGGTCGATATAGGCGATAAGGTTCAGTTGTGTATAACGATCAGATTTGTCGCATTCGAATGTGACTTATTTAGCAACTTAACTGATCAATTTCAAACCGCCTGTCAGAATTTATGTAGAGGGCGATACTGAACCAAAATTCTGATCTGAATCATTCCGCTGTAAAGACACGAGGGTCAATTATGAAAGCCATTAAAAAAGCGGTATTCCCTGTAGCAGGGATGGGAACCCGTTTTTTACCAGCAACCAAGGCCAATCCAAAGGAAATGTTGCCGGTTGTAGATAAACCACTGATTCAGTACGCGGCTGAAGAAGCGGTTTCTGCGGGTATAGATACCCTGATATTTGTAACGGGGCGTAATAAACGCTCAATTGAAGATCATTTTGACAAGGCTTATGAGCTTGAGCGTGAGCTGGAGATAAAGAAAAAGCAGCGGTTGCTGGATACAGTTCGGCAGATATTACCCCCCCATGTAGATTGCGTATTTATTCGTCAGGCAGAGGCGCTGGGATTGGGCCATGCCGTCTTATGTGCCGAATCCATTGTAGGGAAAGAACCTTTTGCAGTTATTTTAGCGGATGATCTGGTAAACTTTAACGAGCGTTCCTGCTTGTCTCAGATGGTGGATATTTATAATACGCACCATTGCTCAATTTTAGGTTCCATGTCTGTATCCGATGCGGAGTTATCTTCTTATGGCGTTGTTGGTGGTAACAGTTTAGAGCCTAACTTAATTCAAGTAACAGAGATGGTTGAGAAGCCAGAACCCGAGCAGGCGCCCAGCAATGTCGCCGTTGTCGGGCGCTATATTCTAACCCCAGAAATTTTCACACTACTTGAAACAACCGGACGTGGTGCAGGTGGAGAGATTCAGCTAACCGATGCGATTGCCCGTTTATTGGAAGAGCAGACCGTATTGGCCTATAACTTTGAGGGCAAGCGCTTTGATTGTGGCAGTAAGCTCGGTTATTTGCAGGCCCAGGTTGAGTTTGCACTTGAGCACAAAGAAGTGGGTGAGTCATTCCGCCAGTATTTGCGTTCACTTAAAATATAAGACGCTTTTTCAGTACACCATTCAAATTTAAATCGATAACCCGTCTGTCTGGTCAGTCAGGGGAATTCCTTCCTGGCTGAACCTTTATTCTTTTCTGACGGCGATTTACTGACCTGTCAGCCTTCACTTTTACTTGACTGCATACTTATAAATTTAATGTTTGCCTGGACTTAACTTCAAGTTTATTCCAGAAAATGAAAACTACTGTATCATCGCTCGTATGCGCTTGAATTCCCGATATCATAAATCCTATATTTTGGACATAATCGGGAATACATATGGTTTTGATAATCAGTGAGGAGATCGTGGTGACAAATATCCCTTTAGTAGAGATCAATAAAGGTGTCTCAGAGCACATAGCCGTTATTGAAGCATTTATACCCGTTGGCGGACAGTTTTTGGTTGATGTTGGATGTGGAGACGGTTCACTGTGTAGAGAGCTGGCCAGTCGAGGTGCCTCTGTACTGGGTATTGAACCCGACCCGATTCAAGCCGAAAAAAACAATCAAGCCGATATTGTAGCCAACGTGAGCTTAATGGAAGGGGAGGCACAGAACTTACCACTCGAGGACAGCCATGTAGATGGTTTAATTTTTCAATACTCATTTCACCATATCCCACAAACCCATATGAAAACGGCCATAGATGAGGCTGTCAGGGTCAGCAGAAGTAATGGGTTCCTTTATGTAGCTGAGCCTCTACCCGAAGGTAGTTTTCATGAAACCATACGCTATTTTCATGATGAAACTTTGGTCCGTGGTGCGGCATTGAATGTACTAAGAATCTATGCCTCGAAAAAATATCTTGAAGAAAAAATCATCCATTATGTTGACCGCAGGCAATACGGGAGTTTTGATGAATTTGCTGAGTACTTTTGTGCACTATCATTCAATAGTGACTACACCGAAAGTGATGTGACCAGTAATGAAGTTCAACAGGCATTTGAGCAAGCAAAGCAAGGTGATTCTTACGTTTTAGATACGCCGGTAAGAGTAAATTTTTATCAAAATTTAAAGGATTGAATGTTGAGGTGTGTATGGAGTGGCTTAAGCTAGATTGCTGTTAACACTTTTTTAATTCAAAATGTTTGCAGATAGATAGGGTAAACGAATGTTTAAGACATTTAATCTTACAACCACTGTACTGATCAGTTTGCAGGTCATTGTTCTTTATGCCTGCGCCACGTCACCGACCGGAATAAGGCAATTGAAGCTTTTTCCCGATGCCCAAATGGCTGAGATGGGTGTCGCCGCTTATTCTGAAATGAAGAAGAATACGCCACTTAGCAAGGATAGAAAAAAAACGCGCTACGTTACCTGCGTTGCAAAATCGATCACAGATGCTCTACCGAAAAAATCCAATTGGGAAGTGAATGTATTTGATGATGATCAGATCAACGCCTTCGCCTTACCGGGTGGCAAAATTGGTGTCTATACCGGATTGTTGAAAGTCACCAAAAATCAGGATCAACTGGCGACTGTGTTAGGGCATGAGGTCGCGCATGTATTGGCTGATCATGGTAATGCACGGGTTTCCGCTAGTTATGCAACTCAGGCAGGCGTTGCTTTAGCCACCATTATTGGTGTTGCATCGACAAAAGATCGCAAGAAACGGCAACTGCTTGGTTTGTTGGGAGTGGGTGCTCAGCTGGGTATCTTATTACCTTATGGTCGCTCACAAGAGTCCGAGGCGGATATATTGGGCTTGGATTTAATGGCGAAAGCCGGGTTTAATCCAAGACAAAGTGTCAAGCTTTGGCAAAACATGGCAAAGGCCGGCGGTGGTGGTGGCCCGGAGTTTATGTCTACCCATCCAGCCAATAAAACACGTATAAAAAATCTTGGCAAGCGTATGAAAAAAGCAATTTCGATTCAGAATCAAGCTAGAAAATTGGGTAGACGCCCGCGCTGTCGTTAAACGTTGGATCAAGGTTGCATTTTTAAGGTCTCAATATTTTACATAACTTTCGTTAGTACAGTATTAACTGCAATCGATAATTGAGCAATGGAGGTGTAATTATGGGGGTGTATAACAAAAGGCGACCCGCTGTTGGGGTATTAGCCTGCCGTAAGCAAGTCGGTCCGCTTTGGTCACATGTTGTGGCCGAAAAGTATCTGATTGCCCTGGATGCCATCGCTAATGTTACGCCGCTGTTAATCCCTTCTGTTTATCATACATTGGAAATCTCAGATATTTTTGATCGGTTGGACGGATTGCTATTGCCAGGTAGTGTCTCCAATATTGAACCACACAATTATAACGATCAACCTATAGATGGATCAGATCCACGCGACAGTCATCGCGATAATACAGCACTAAAAATCATTAGAGCAGCCATAGAGCTGAAAAGACCCGTTTTGGGGATATGTCGCGGTTTTCAGGAGATCAATGTAGCCTTGGGAGGGGCGCTCTATCAACGGGTGGCAGAACAGGACGACTTGATGGATCACAGGGAACCACCGGATAAAACATTATGTGAACAATTTGATCTTGCTCATGAGGTTAATCTGGTTAAAGACGGTTATCTTAACAGGCTGTTTTGTGAAGAAAGAGTGCGTGTCAATTCATTGCATGGGCAGGGTATAAAAAAGCTGGGTGCAAATCTATTAGTTGAAGCGACCGCATCGGATGGTTTGGTAGAAGCCTTTCGGTTGGATTCGAAGGAGACTTGGCTCCTTGGGGTTCAGTGGCACCCCGAGTGGCAAACGGCAAACTCTCTCAGTTATTCAGCGATTTTTAAGGCTTTTGGCGACGCATGCAGAAAAAACGCTATATAACCAGCCATTGTGCTTTGAATCATGAGGGTGTCTGAGATTGGCTGCACCTTTCAGCGCAGCAAAAAAATTGAGTATAGTTGCAGATTATCGCAGATATTCAAGTGCACGCTGATGTAGGGTGGGAGTCGCTGCTGCTACTACTTGAGGACCAGAGTCCAACCTGAGCGGGTGTCCTTGCCAGTCGCTTATTACACCTCCTGAACCTTCTATAATCGGTACATGCGCCATGTAATCGTAGGGTTTCAGATCTGATTCAACAACTAAATCCACATGTCCACTTGCAAGTAGTCCATAACAGTAACAGTCACCACCGAATCGCCTTAAGGCTACTTTAGAACTCAATTTGTTAAACAGTTGCAATTGTGTATCTGAGAACATGTCGATTGTCGTTGATATAAGCTTTGCGCTGGATAAATCGCTACAATCACTTGATCGGCAAGGTGAATTGTTATAGCGGGTTATTGCATTTGATGTAGCAAACCAACGTTCTTTGAGTACGGGCATATCTATCAAGCCTAGGACGGGGTTTTGATTCTTAAGTAAACTGAGTAATGTGCCGTAAAGCGGTAAACCCGTTATAAAACTACCCGTACCGTCAATAGGGTCAATTATCCATACAAACTCAGCATCAACATTTTCCACCCCCAATTCTTCGCCCACTATCCCATGATCGGGAAAATTTTTCGATATCATTTCACGCAGGATGAACTCGGTTTCGCGATCAGCTACAGTAACAGGCGACAAATCCTGCTTGTTTTCAACAACAAGTGCCTGTTTAAAATATTTGAGTGTATTCTGACGAGCCGTATCGGCCAGTTCATTTGCAAATTTACAAACATCTTTGAGATTATTGATCATACGTCAGGTTGCTTTATACCTCTGCCAGGAAAAATTATTAATGATGTTGTTTTTGATTTAAGTGGGTGACAATCGATTCAATCAATAAACGACCTTTTTCGTCCATATTGAAAGTAAGCTTATCAATATCACGCTCACCGTCGAGTAATTTTTTTAAGGTTGCCCCCACCTTTGCCATACTGCCGCCGGAAGAACCCATCTGATCCGCCATGGAACCAAGTAATTGCAGCGCGTTTGTATCGCCTCTGGCGGCTTGTAGAATGAGGGTGGCTAATCCGGGCGAAGCGGCAGATTCATCTGCCTTTTTTGGTATTTCTGGCAGTGCTTGCGGGTTTTGCAGCCCACGTAGAATGGCTTCGATAATTATACGATCCTCATCGTCGAGAGCGCGATAAATTGAAGGGTCTTTTTTACCCCGCATTATTTTGCGCACAGATGAGACAAGCTCTTGCCAACCGTTTTTTTCTGCAGTTTGTAAATGTTGCTCAAGCTCGGGATGATTTTCGGGGTCGAGCAATGCAAATACAATCGTATGAATAAAAGTGGCGTGTACGGCCAATATCTGGACTTCTCGCTCGGGAAGGTTTGACATTAAATAGCCTGAATTTTAGATTTTTGTTCGGATAGATGGTGCTGTGCCCGGTTGGCTTCCTTCAGTTTTTGTCTCTCTTTTTCAACTACATTTTCAGGGGCGTTGCTGATGAATCTTGCGTTACCCAGTTTGCCTGTCAGACGTAGAATTTCTTTGTCCAACTTTGCTAACTCACGATCCAGACGTGATAATTCTGCGCCTTTATCGATTAATCCTGCCAGAGGTATTAATAGCTTGAGTTCACCGACCAGGGCTGTTGCTGATTCTGGTGGTATTGCCGATTCTTCCAATATGCCAACAGTACCAAGTCGGGCGATAGATGATAATAAATGCGTGTGTGATTGCAGACGATCCTTATCCTGAGACGATGCATTGTCAAGAATAACAGGCACCCGCTTGCTAGGTGCAATATCCATCTCTGACCGAATTTTCCTTATTCCCATCACAAATTGTTTGATCCAATCTATTTCCTCGCAAGCATCGCTGTGGTTATTTAAAACATCGAATTCAGGATAGGTTTGTAACATGATGGTATCGCCGGACTTGTTAGCCAGCGGTGCAAATTGTTGCCAGAGTTCTTCTGTTATATAAGGTATAAACGGATGTAACATTCTGAGTAACGATTCAAATATATTGACTAAAGTATGTCGGCTGCCACTTTTTAAATCATCATTACCCTCACCATTTAATAAGGGCTTACTTAACTCCAGGTACCAATCACAATATTCATTCCAGGTAAACTCATAGAGTGCCTGTGCTGCCAGATCAAAACGATATTGAGCAAGATGACTATTCACTGTCTGAGTGAGTCTGTTTAATTCGTGGGTGATCCATTGATCAACTACACCCAGTTTTTTGTTCGTATCCTGTATTTCGTGTTCATGTCCTTCGATATTCATTAACACAAAACGACTGGCGTTCCAGATCTTGTTACAAAAATTTCGGTAACCTTCGACTCGTTTCAGATCGAAGCGAACATCCCGTCCAGTGGAAGCCAATGATGCAAAGGTGAATCGTAAAGCGTCTGTGCCAAAGCTGGGTATGCCATCCGGGAACTCATTTTTAGTCTGTTCACTGATTTTTTCGGCCAGATGGGGTTGCATCATGTTACCAGTGCGCTTTGCGAGCAAATCTTTAAGTGTGATGCCGTCAATTATATCGAGAGGGTCAAGGACATTGCCTTTTGATTTAGACATTTTTTGACCGTTGCCGTCGCGCACCAGACCATGGATATAAACTTCATGAAAAGGCACGGTTTGGTTCATGAATTTCATGCCAAACATAATCATGCGTGCAACCCAAAAAAATATAATATCAAAACCAGTAACCAATACTGATGTTGGATAGAAGGTTTGCAATTGTTGTGTGTTTTGAGGCCATCCAAGAGTAGAAAATGGCCAGAGGGCAGAGGAGAACCAGGTATCGAGTACATCGTCATCCTGCTTGAGATTCAATTTATCGTCTAACTGGTACTTGGCACGCACAGCTGACTCAGACTCAGCAACATAAATTGTCCCATTGTCATCATACCAAGCGGGAATCCGGTGGCCCCACCAGAGCTGCCGGCTAATGCACCAATCCTGTATATTCTCCAGCCACTGGAAGTAAGTACGGCCCCAGTTCTGCGGTACAAATTTGATACTGCCGTTTTTTACGGCGTTAATGGATGGCTGTGTGATCAGTTTTTTCCCGCCAGGTCTGCCGTCGGATTGTTCTTCCCGTGTTAAATCCACATACCATTGATCCGTCAGAAATGGCTCAATCACTGTGTGTGAGCGATCACCTCGGGGTACTTTGAGTTTATGTTCTTCGACTCGTTCTAATAGATCCAATGCTGCAAAATCAGACACCACGGCTTTACGGGCATCGAATCGGTCTAAATTTTGGTATTTTCCCGGTGCGTTGTCATTAATTCGACCATCACGGGTCAGAATGTTGATCATTTCCAGGTTATGACGTTTTCCAACTTCGTAGTCATTGAAATCGTGTGCCGGGGTTATTTTCACACAACCCGAGCCAAACTCCGGGTCAACATATTCATCCGCGATAACCGGAATTTTACGCTGAGTCAGCGGTAGGGCGATGGTTTTACCAATGAGATGTTGATAACGAGGATCATCGGGATGGACAGCAACAGCTGTATCACCCAACATTGTTTCAGGTCGGGTTGTGGCTACTGTCAACGTATCCTTACTATCGGTGAGTGGGTATTTCAGGTGCCAGAGGTGTCCGTTTTCTTCCTCGTTAAGTACTTCCAGATCGGACAGGGCCGTGTGTAATACCGGGTCCCAGTTAACAAGTCGGTTACCACGGTAAATAATACCTTCGTCATACAGCTGAATAAATACCTTTTGCACGGCGCTGGACAGCCCTTCGTCCATCGTAAAACGTTCCCGGCTCCAGTCGGCAGAGGCGCCTAAGCGGCGTAGTTGCTGGGTGATAATTCCACCTGACTCCGCTTTCCAATCCCAGACTCGTTGGATGAATTTCTCACGTCCCAGATCCTTGCGGGATTTACCTTCAGCGTTAAGTTGTCGCTCTACCACCATTTGCGTGGCGATGCCTGCGTGGTCGGTTCCTGGTTGCCACAAAGTGCTATGACCCTTCATGCGGTGATAACGAATAAGAATATCAATCACCGTATTTTGAAATGCATGTCCCATATGCAAAGTGCCGGTTACATTGGGCGGAGGAATCATTATGCAGTAAGGTTCTTTTCCACTGCCTGGCTGGAAATATTTTTCTTTTTCCCACGTTTTATACCAGTATGCCTCAAGTTTATGGGGATCGTAAGTTTTATCCATTAGTTCAGTCGATGTTGTTGATGAGTTGTTTTTGAAGTTGATCGCGTAAATTAGCTATTCTACATTATCGCGCAATTGGTTGTCTTATTTCACTTATGGGACGAGATCATGGGTTCGACAAAAATGACTTTTTCAATGGAAATGAGTAAGGGGCGTATCTTATCGAGTCATTCATCGTGATGAATTTTTTAGTAATAGTTCTGAAAATACTAATTTTAACTCGGCGCGCATCGAGTCCAGATGCCGATCAATCAGTTCATCAATCAGTTGATTGACTTGTTGCTCAGTGATGCTGCGATTAATTTGGGCAGGTGAGAGGTTTTCTGTTTTCTTCTCAAGCTCCTCAATCTCGCGAATCACTTCAAGACCGAGTCGGCTGGTTTTTATAACGGATTCATCACCCGGGGTCACTATATCCTTTAAAACAGGAAATTGATTGTCGTTGTTGCTTTCAGTACTGGACATAGAAAAATGGGTACAGGAGAAGAATCTAATCTGATTATAGTCGAGTTAGCACTGTTTATTATCTATTGAATTCATGATTTCATTGTTGACGAATGATATGTGTGTTTAAAGGTCAGGTACAGTTGGCCACGAACGATTGATCGGCTCGGTAATATGTAGCGTGTTGATGGGTCAGTGCAGATGCGGTGCAAAAGTTCATGGATTGACTTTTATGTGAGTGTTATTGAGTGGTGTTTTAGCCGGTAGCCTCGATTTTTGTAAAAATTCCAACGTACCCGCCCATTTTGCTTTACCTCGTTATCTTCATTGATAATCTCCAGCATGCGTTCAAAGCGGCTGAAGAAGAACGGGATTTTGGAGGCTAAATTAATCAGCACGGGACGAGAACCATCAGGTTCATGATTATGACCCAGAAGAACCGACTCGTCATTGAAAGAAGCGTCACCTGTTCTCACCCAGTGATGAGGAATGAAACTCTCCGATTTAAAACACCAGAGCATTTCATCAAGCTGCTCTGTCACTGATTCATCAGGGGTATTAATAAACAGTTTTTGCCGGCGCTGTAGGGCTTTTTCAACCAGCCGGCAGGTAAGATTCATGCGCTGCTCGATTGAATTATCGGTCAACACATAGAATTCAATAGTTGTCATTTTTGTGTGCAGCGGTCAAACAAATATTCCATTAGAAGGGGTACAGGTCGGCCTGTAGCACCTTTATCCTTGCCTGATTTCCAGGCAACGCCGGCAATATCCAAATGTGCCCATTGGTACTTTTTTGCGAAACGTGATAGAAAACAGGCTGCCGTTATAGTACCTGCTCCGCGACCTCCAATGTTGGCGATATCTGCAAAATTACTTTTTAGCTGTGACTGGTAGTCTTCGCCCATTGGTAATTCCCAGCAAGCGTCACCTGCTCGAATTCCGGCACTTAAGAGATCGTTTATTAACGGGCTATGATTGCCAAGTACGGCAGATGTGTGATGACCCAAAGCGATTATACATGCACCAGTGAGGGTAGCGATGTCGATGACTACATCGGGTTTATATTTTGCCGCGAAGGTCAGGGCATCGCATAAAATCAGGCGCCCTTCTGCATCCGTGTTAAGGATTTCTATTGTTGTGCCCGACATGCTGGTCACCACATCTCCCGGGCGAGTGGCTGTACTGCTGGGCATGTTTTCAACCGATGGGACTATACCGACGACATTGCAGTTTAACTGCATATCGGCACAGGCGCGTACTACGCCAAAAACACTTGCAGCGCCGCACATATCGTATTTCATCTCATCCATTGCTGCAGAGGGTTTGATAGAGATGCCGCCGCTGTCGAAGGTGACACCTTTGCCAATCAGTACCACAGGTTTTTCTGTCGCCGCCGCACCGTTGTACTCCATGCATATTAATTTTGCCGGTTGTTTACTGCCTTGCGAAACCGATAACAATGCAGCCATCCCCAAACGTTTCATTTCGGATTCGTCAAGCACTTCAATCTTTAATTTTGCATACTGGCGTTTTAGTTGTTGCGCCTGTCTGGCCAGATAGCCGGGATTGCATATATTGGGTGCCAGATTTCCAAGGTTCCGGGTTAATAACATACCACCTGCAACGGCACGCGCTCTAAGTACGGCATCCTCACCTTCCAAAAGCTCCTTGCGTGAGGGGACATTAAAGACAATTTTTTTGAGCGGCTTACGTGATGCTTCCGAGGATGATTTATGCGTAGTAAATTTGTAGAGTGCAGCTTCTGATTCAATTGCTGCCGTGTAACATTTCCAATGAGACGAGCGCTTTTTTACGTTAAGATCGGTAAGATAAGATACCGCTTCAGAAGCACCGCAATGGTTTAGTGCTTTCGCTGCACGGGTGTTTGCATCTCTAAAAGCGCGTTCATTAAAATCGCGCTCCCTACCCAATCCAATAAGCAAAACCCTCTCGGCTAAAATACCTGGTACATTGTGCAATAACAACGATTGACTGCTTTCACCATCCATGTCGCCACGTCTTACTATATTGGAAATATAGCCATCACTGACCGTATCGACCTCAACCGCCGAGCCTGAGAGCTTGCGACTGTCGAAAACGCCCACAACAATACAGGCGGTGCGCTGTTTTTCGGGTGTGCCACTTTTGACTGTGATTTCCATGGATACTCCTATAATGTGTAAAGCAGTGAGTGCAAGCCATGTTTAATTTGATTCACGCTTGAACCCCGTTGATAATATTCAATGCTGAGATAACTAAATCCGTCATTCTACCCGTTTAGCCTATGTTAAGTAATACCATTGAGCGATATTTACTGCGAGAAATCTTGACGACCTGGGGGGCCGTAACGCTGGTGCTACTAGTAATAATGTTGGGTAATGTGCTGGTCGCAAGCCTTGGGAGGGCGAGTGAAGGAAATCTAAGTGCGGATCTCGTTTTTGTATTTGTTGGTGTCAAATCGATTGGCTTGTTGGTTACATTAATCCCACTTGGACTCTATCTGGGTATTTTATTGGCGATGGGTCGGTTTTACAGGGATAGTGAAATGACTGCACTTTTTGCCTGTGGCGTGGGATATATTAGTGTATTCAGACCCGCAATGCTTGCAGGTGTTATGGGTGTTTTTTTAATATTTATGCTGACTATCTGGATCAACCCATGGGCTGCACAATATGAACAACAATTAAAAGCGGGGTTACAGGATCGCTCAGCACTTGATTTTTTAACGGCGGGAAAGTTTGTCGAAACCAACGATGGTTCCAGCGTTATTTTCATTCAGAGTGGGAATGCAGAAAAAACCCAGTTTGAAAAAGTATTTGTACATCGTCAAGTCAGGGATGGATCTCGCCAGGTGGAAATTGCAAAAACCCTTCACTATCAGAAAAATGAAGATACCGATCAGGAGTACATCATATTTTCTGATGGTCAAAGTACAACTGGAAAGGCCGGTAGTGCCAACTACACTATTACACAGTTTAAGCATCACGGGGTTTTAATTCCACGAGTGGATCCAGCGGCGCCCCGTTTAAAAGCTGAGGGTATGGATTTAGGACAGCTATGGAAGTCCAGGAATAAAACTGAAAAAGCAGAGTTGCAATGGAGAATATCAATTCCCCTGGCATCTCTGATTCTGGCATTGCTGGCCGTACCCATCAGTCATACATCTCCCCGGCAGGGACGTTTTGCGAAACTGGCAATAGCGATCCTTATTTACATACCGTACTCAAATTTATTGGTCCTGGCGCGAAAATGGATTGCTGATGGCAGCGTTAGTCCGTTGTTCGGAATGTGGTGGGTGCATTTGCTTGTATGTATATTGTTAATCTTCCTGATAATCAATAGATTGGGTTGGGGTTGGGTCAAACATCTGATTTGGCCTAATCGCTTAAGCAAGTTAACCACGCTATGATCGGGATCATAGATCGTTATATTGGCAAATCAGTATTCGTTACTTCTCTTTTGGTATTGGCTGTTTTGTTGGCGCTGTCAGCGGTTTTTGCGTTCATTGCCGAACTCGATGATGTTGGTCGGGAAAACTACGATCTGGTAACAGCCATTTTGTATATTTCTCTACGTTTACCAACCAGTGCCTATGAGCTTTTTGCACCCTCTGTTTTGCTAGGTAGCCTATTAGGGTTAGGCGGTATGGCTGCGCATAGTGAATTGGTGGTGATGCGGGCGGCAGGTATTTCAATCTCTCGTATCATTCGCTCAGTGTTGCAGGTGGGTTTGGTGTTGATGCTCATTGTTGCAGTGATTGGCGAGTTTTTAGCGCCTCGTGCAGAACAATATGCACAGGATGTGCGTCTCAGAGCTTTGTCAAAAAAAGTTTCAATTGGCAGTGAAACAGGCTTGTGGCTTCGCTCTGACGAGTTGTTTGTTAACGTGCAAACAGTGATGCCAGATCGCTCTTTACTCAATGTCAGTATTTTCAAGTTTTCCGAAAACAAGCTTGTATATTCCATGTTGGCAAGCCGAGCCAGTCAGACAGATGAAAAAAAATGGCTACTGCAAGATTTAACTTATACAGAGTTCGGCGATAATGAAACGACTATAAGAACCGTAAAACAAGAGGTACGTGATGAATTGGTTAGTGCAGAATTGCTCAAGAATCTGACAGTCGAACCCGAAAGCCTGTCAGCCAAGAATTTGCTACAACAAGTCAATTACCTGAAAAAAAACCGACTCGACAGCAATAGAATCGAGTTGGCATTATGGACAAAGCTAACCAATCCGTTGGCAACCCTGGTTATGTTGATGTTATCAGTGCCTTTTGTTTTTTCTTCCCAGCGATCAGGTGGAGCTGGACAAAAGATATTTTTGGGAATTATGCTTGGAATAGGATATATCATGGTTAGTCGTTTGTTCACGCATATGGGGTTGGTTTATGGATTTCCTGCGGTAGTTAGCGCGCTTGCGCCGTTGTTGTTTTTCTTAACTATTGCCATTGTAGGTATTCGACGAACAGATTGATATAATCGCCCAGTTGCATTTTTTACACTTTGTGGGTAATCGTAGACGAGAATAAATCTTGAAAAGATTGTCCATTTTGATTAAACAGAATCCAAATGCTTCCAATACCCATAGGAATATACATAGCCAATACGCGCAATATACACTCTCTCCAATTTGGGGATACTCCTTTTCTGTTGGTTATTTTGATCCGCCAGGCCCGCATTCCAAGTGTTTGCCCTCCGTGAGTCCAAAACCATCCGTAGAATAAAAACAGGATCAGTATTGAGATCGGCATCAGATAGTCAGGACTAACTGACTCACCATCGTTAATGGCGACTAATATCGCGCTTGATATGAACAATAGACTAAATAATAAAAAACTATCGTAACTGAAAGCCGCGAATCGACGGAGGATAAGAAATACGTTTTTTGGATAAAGCATCATATTGCATTTTTGGTAATTATTATGAGAATTAATTTAAATAAATCATTAAGTGTAAGAAAAAAAACTAAATATAGCTAGATATTGGTCGAATAATTCATTAAGAATAAAGATTGGCCTAGAAATTGATTGTATTTCGCATGAAATTTTTGCTTTCTAAATATGTGCTGATCAATTGTGATCAGTCTGATTAGACTAAACTTAAGTTGACTGAATATTCAGGAGAATACCATAAATGGCTCGTACTCAAAAAACTGCAACTAAGGTCACGCGTAAATCAGCGAAGACCAATGCAAAAAAAACTGCTACTCGAAAAGCAACTCCAGCTAAAAAGTTGGTTGCCAAGAAATCTGTAGCTCGTAAAGCTTCTCCCGCTAAAAAAGCAGTTGCGAAAAAGCCGGTAGCACGTAAAGCCGCACCTGCTAAAAAAGCAGCAGCGAAAAAGCCGGTAGCGCGTAAAGTCACACCTGGTAAAAAAGCAGCAGCGAAAAAGCCGGTAGCGCGTAAAGTTACACCTGGTAAAAAAGCAGCAGCGAAAAAGCCGGTAGCACGTAAAGCCGCACCTGGTAAAAAAGCAGCAGCGAAAAAGCCGGTAGCACGTAAAGCCACACCTGCTAAAAAAGCAGCAGTGAAAAAGCCGGTAGCGCGTAAAGCCACACCTGCTAAAAAAGCAGCAGCGAAAAAGCCGGTAGCGCGTAAAGCCACACCTGCTAAAAAAGCAGCAGCGAAAAAGCCGGTAGCACGTAAAGCCGCACCTGGTAAAAAAGCAGCAGCGAAAAAGCCGGTAGCACGTAAAGCCGCACCTGGTAAAAAAGCAGCAGCGAAAAAGCCGGTAGCACGTAAAGCCTCGCCTGCTAAAAAAGCAGTTGCGAAGAAGCCGGTAACACGTAAAGCCACAACTGCTAAAAAAGCAGCTGCGAAAAAGTCGGTAGCCCGTAAAACTTCTCCAGCAAAGAGGTCAACAGTTGTAAAACGAGTTACTCGCAAAGCGACTGCAAAGAAAACTTCTACCCGGGCAGCCGCTAAAAGAACTACGGCAAAAAAAAATTGAATGCTTAAGTATCTTAACTAGCGTCAGAATGACGTAAAAAAAAGCGATCTAGGTCGCTTTTTTTATTAGTGCTAGTCCTTTCTATTTTAGTGTATCAAGGGTCTATCGGCGATTTTCAGTGCTATTGGAATAACAATATTTGCCAAATATATCGGCCATTTTGTTCAGCCTGCATTTGTATATAATTCAGTTCGGATTATCAAATTTGATCATTAGTTACGAATTTTTTGAAAAGTTATAGTAGCGTTTATTTGTCTTATGCACTTAAAAGATGGATTTCTGCCGATCGCTATGTTTATAACGCCTTCTAAAAATGATTGGAAAACGGGATAATCTTTACTTCTTTTCCCTTTTCAACATTGCCTGTTTCGAGACCGAGTAGAATAAAACAATTCGCTTTAACCATAGAAGTGAGCATATGGGAATCTTGGTTTCCTGTTGCTTCAACCTGCCAACCTCCTCTTTTATTCTCGGAATATATACCGCGCTTTAATTCTACACGCCCTGGTGTTTTCGAGAGATCGGTCAGACATATGGCTGAAAGTGTCAACTGCTTTTCCTGTTTTTGATTTTGTAGTTTCTTTAGTGCGGCAGAGACAAAAAACTGAAATGTCACCATGCCAGAGACAGGGTTGCCGGGAAGACCAAAAAACAGACAGCCGTTATTTAATTTACCAACAGTAAGTGGGCGGCCAGGTTTCATGGCAATTTTCCATAGTTGTAATTCACCGCAAGATTTTAGCACCTCGCGCACATAGTCTGCTTCGCCAACGGAAACCCCGCCACTTGAGATCAGAAGATCAGCGGTAACAGCCTTGGCAAATGTATCACGCATTGATTCGATTGAATCATTAACAATTCCAAGATCAATAATCTCTGCACCAATCTGTTCAAGTTGGGCCCACAATACAAAACGATTGCTATCAAATATCTGACCGTTTTTGGGAACCTTACCCGGATTCACGAGTTCGTCACCTGTTGAAAAGATAGCAACTCGTGGTCGGCGAAAGGTTTTAATGTCATTATTGCCAATTGATGCAAGCAGTCCAAGTTCAGCTGCGCCCAATAGGGTTCCCCGTTTTAGCACCTTGTCATTAAAGTCAATATCAGAGCCGGCTTCACGAATAAACCGACTATCCATCTTTGCAGAGGGAATTATTATTTTTCCGCTCTCAACAGTAACCAACTCTTGCATAACCACACAATCAGCTGCAGGGGGAATCGCCGCACCTGTGGTAACTCTTACGCAGGTATTGGGTTCAATTTCTTGCAATCTGGGGTGACCCGCCAAGGATTTTCCAGCTATTATCAATGTCGTCGCGGCATTCGGGACAATGTCTTTTTGTCTAAATGCATAACCGTCCATTGCTGAATTTCTACAGGGCGGAACTTGTATCTGTGAGTTGACATCGCTGGCCAGCGTTCGGCCAGTCGCAGTTGTTAGATTAACAGTTTCAGTTTCCTGAATAGGCACTACCAATGATAAAATGAGTTTGTGTGCCTGCTCGATTGAGAGAGAATCCGGATCATAATCATCCATGCAATTGAAAAGTTGCTTATTCATCAGTTTATTTAAACTTGGTCCAGAGAAATTACAGTATTCAATTCTATAGCAATAAACAGTTTCCCGTTTAACAAACTATACTTGGCAGTATCGACTTAGCAAAGTACGGTTTTTGATTCCATCAATATGATGTCAGCACGTAGTACTGGAAAGCATACGTCTCGCCACCACCATCGCAACCTCCAAGTGGGTACTCCCAATTCAGCGGATTCGCAGTTGATCGATATTTTTTTGCAAAACCTTCTGCTTGAGAGAGGACTGAGTAAAAACACCTTACAGGCTTATGGAACCGATCTGCGCTTGTTTGCAAGATGGTTAAGTCGGCAGGGAAATTCATTATTGACATTGCAAAAGAAAAATATAGACGATTATCTAGTTGCACGGGCTGGGAGTGGCTGCAGTGCCAGTACATCGGCCAGAATGTCCTCTTCGATACGCAGGCTTTGCATTTATCTGGTACAGGAAGGGCTGCGTGAAAAAGATCCTTCAGCATTAGTTGACTCACCAAAACTTAGTCGTTCGTTACCACAATCAATCTCCGAGGCGGAAATTGAAGCCCTGCTGGAAGCGCCAGATACACAAAATGTAACGGGTATTCGTGACCGGGCCATGTTGGAACTGTTATATGCTTGTGGTTTAAGAGTTACTGAGCTAATAACATTGGATGTTGATCAGATCAATTTTAATCTCGGGGTATTACGTGTTTGGGGGAAAGGCAGCAAAGAGCGCATGGTTCCGATTGGTGAGTCGGCGTTGGAGTGGTTACAAACATATATGCGTGATTCTCGGCGTTGGATAGCCAGCGATAAATATCAGGCCGATAACATACTTTTTATTTCGCGCCGTGGTGGCAACATGACTCGTCAGGCATTTTGGCATCTTATTAAGCGATATGCACTTAAGGCGGGTATCAGCACACCATTATCACCACACACACTGCGACATGCATTTGCCACACATCTGGTCGATCATGATGCGGATTTGCGGGTGGTTCAGATGTTGCTTGGGCATAGTGACTTGTCTACGACACAAATTTACACGCATGTGGCCAATACCCGACTTAAAAATCTTCACGCAAAACATCATCCAAGGGGATAGAGTAAACTGCTGTTTATTACCACAGATTGTGGTGCCGTCGATCTTCCCTATCTGTTGGAAGTCAGTGTTATACTCGATTAACAGCATTATAAGGTCAGGGAACTTTGTCTCATTAACTTGTCGAAACTAAATTGCTCAAACAGTTACCGATTGGAATATTTATGAAATTATTAACAAGTACGTGTTTAGTCATTCTTCTGCTATTTGTATCTGCAGATGCGTGGGCTGAAGACAGTCAAATTGACCAACTAAGGGCAGCTTTAAAAGAGAAAATGCCTCGTCTTGAGGTCACTGAAATTTCGCAAACACCGATTCCAGGTGTATTGGAATTACTATCAGAAGGGCAGATATTCTACCTCACGCCCGATGCAACTTATTTGCTGGAAGGCAGCTTGATCAATCTTGACTCTCAGGTAAATCTGACCAATCAACGAAAGGGTAAGGTTCATATGGCAAGCATAAATGCAATGTCTGAGATAAATATGCTTATATTCAATCCTGAGAATAAAGAAGCCACTCGTGCCATGACCGTTTTTACTGATACAAGTTGCCCATATTGCAGCAAGCTACACGCTGAAATTGATGAATTGCTTAATGCCGGTGTTAAAGTCAGATACCTTCTCTATCCAAGAGCCGGTTTAGAGTCAGCAGCTTATAAGGAGTTGCAGAGTGTTTGGTGTGCAGAAGATCCTCAAGCGGCAATGACAGCGGCCAAGAAAGGAGATTCTATTGAAGAAAAAGTGTGTGAAAATCCGATTAAACAGCATGTTGCATTGGCGAGGCAGGTTGGTTTGCGGGGTACGCCTCTGATTTACCTGGATAGTGGTGAGATGGTAAATGGGTATAGACCCGCTAAGGAACTTGTTAAACTTATTCAAGAGAGTCAACCCGTAGATACACAATAGATTTCAAGGCTGTCTGCTGCTATTTTCATAAAATGGCAATTCTATATTGCGCTAGTTGCCCGTATTTTTTTCGAGTAGTGTGTTGTTTGCCGAGGTTTAATACGCCGTTTGTATTGTTTATGCTCTGCATGGTATCAACGGCTGGAGCAGCTATACCTACGTCAAATCAAAGCCCAATGATTGCGTTATTCGGTTTGCCAGCACCTGTTTCATTTCTGCAGGGCGATGTTCTTTTTGCCCGATACAGTGTTGCGAATAATTTCATACCGCGTTCCTCCGACAATGAATTTTTATTGTTGGATGGAGAAACCGTTCGCCTGGAGGTTGGACTTTTTCACCAGATAAATGAGCAGTGGTCGATGGAGTTGTTGATTCCATTTATACATCACAGTGGTGGTAAGCTGGATGCGTTTGTTGACGACTGGCATCAGGTATTTGATTTGCCGGCATCCGGGCGGCCGAATGCACCCTCTGATCGGCTTCTTTATCGATATAGTGTCGATGGGGATCGACTACTTGATTATACGCTAAACGCTTCTGGACCAGGCGATTTACAGATGGCAGCGTTGTACAAATTAGGTGCAGGGTTTGTCGATAAGAGTTTGCTGCGTGTAGGCATAAAGTTACCTACGGGCAATCCTGATAAATTGTTTGGCAGCGGTGGTTTTGATGTTTACGCTGATATAAATCATCGTTTTTTGCTAGCCGATTCCAAGTTGTCACTTGCGGGTATGGCGGGGATGTTAGTCATGCAACAAAGTGACATATTTCCAAATCAACGGACTTTTGTTGCCTATGCCAGTACAAGTTTGTCTTTGCAGGCAAATAAAAAAATCACCCTGGATCTCCAGCTTTTAGCACATACTGGATTTTTTAAAAGTGAATTAAAAGTGCTTGCGGATACATCGTTACAGCTTGTATTTGGGGGTAGGGTGGGGCTTTCTGAAAGTTTGGAAATGCAGTTTGCGATGTCTGAAGATCCTGTTTATGGCACTTCTCCAGACGTGGTTTTCCATTTAGGATTGCGAAATCGATTTTAGTCTTGTCTGTCAGATTATTTAATGCACCGCAAGGGCTGGTTAGTTGTACCAGCCCTGTGCTTTTAACGCTAAAATTTATTGTTGAACAGTTTTAGGAGTTTCTACAGTTTGCTGAACGTGCTGTATTTTCTGCATCTGTTGCTGCATTTTTGTCATGCACTCTTGCTGAAGTTTTTGCAGCTGTGCACTTGCTTCCTGCTGTTGTTTTGCGAATGCTTGCTGCTGCTGCATGGCCTGCTGTTGCCATTGAACTGCAGCATTTTGTTGAGGTGTGGCCATGGCAACTACTGCGCCTTGTTGTTGAGGTGCTACAGGAGCAACTACTCCAGCTTTTGGTGCTTGAGTCTGTGGAGCCACAATAGCTGCTTGTGGTGCTACCGGCGCGTAACCGTAAGGTGTTCCGTAATAAGCAGGTGCATAACCGCCATTATAAGCATTGTTACCATTACTCCAACCATTACTCCAACCATTACCTGCCAGATTACTGCTTCCGTTTCCGCGAGCGCTCATACCGAATGAAAAGTTTCCATCCATTGCACCATTGCCTGATCCATAACCATTGGCATTGCCGTTCGTGCTACCATTGCTCACGCCGTTAGTGCTATCGGTATTACTCCAACCGTTACCGTTGCCTGCCAGGTTACTGGCTGCATTACCGCTGCCGTTCATTCCGAATGAAAAATTTCCATCCATTGCGCCATTGCCTGAACCATTGCTATAACCATTTCCATTACCCCAGCCGTTACTGTTGTTGTTCCAGCCTGGAAAGTTCCATCCAGCTGATGCGCTTCCAGCAGCGATTAAAAGTGATACGCCTACAAGTGTCTTTACAAGTTTCATTAGTCATTCCTCTTAGAGATTTACAGTTTTTGTCAAAAAAATAATAGTTTCGTTGTAAAAAGGTTGGCTTCCATACGAAGAACATTAGTATATTAGAAAATAATGATATTATGCAACACACCCATTTGGGATAGCTGAATTTCAGCCATTCCTCTTAAGATGTTGTTTTTTATATGGTTCGGAAGATCCTGACAGAGGAATAAAAAAATTAATAATTTAATTTTTTATTCCTAAATTCACTAATCAGTGAATTTGCACTAATTTTTACACTTTATTGTATTCCTTCGAGTACGCCGTATTACCAGCAATCAGCACCCAATGTGCCACTTGCTGAGCGGGTCCCGTTTTCATCAATACTCAAAGCACCGCAGCTGCTATCGTCAGTTTGCTCATTCTGTGGTGTAGCGGTTAGATCATATGCCGTAGCCGTTATATTGGCGATACTTAAAGCATAAAATTTTTCTGGAGATTCAGATGATCCGGTGACGACATTACAGCCGACATAGGTAAAGGTTGTTGTCTTACAGCGTTCGAGTGCCTGAGTGGCATTCAATAGCGCGAGGTGACCATCGCTACGTCTGGACTTGTTGATTTGCCCAATGTACGAAGGGTAGGCCACTGCGGCCAATAACCCTGTTATAGCGACAACGATAAGCATTTCAATTAATGTAAAGCCAGCAGTCTGTTTTTTCATTGTACTATCCATTAGTCTGCACCTTCTGGATTATTTTGCCAAAAGGTTCTCTGTGTAAGATCTCCAAAGTCTATATCGTCAATTTGCTCTGGTCCTATAAGTACTACCGGATCCAGGCCATTACCGTTATTAATATCACTCGGAAATAAAGCAACCGCTTCTGGGGGAATACCACCGTGGCTCAGTTCTATAACCCGATCAGTTTTCTCAAGATCTTCATCGGTGCCCTGACCATCCAGATTTAAAACAGCAGAACCATTACCGGCATCAACTATATATACCGCACCACCACCCAGGGCAGTGGAGCAGGCGGTTGCTGACTGTTCAGGTCGATAGGTAGTAAATATAATCTGATTGTTTATGGTGACACTTTGTGCGAGTACTTTTTCGCCCGGACTCTCCAGTTGTATCATCCAACCTTCGCCGATACTCATATCCGGCTCCTGATCATTGGTTACGTCCTGCAGATCGTCTTCAGTAATCACTGAGAACGTGCCATTGCCATTATCCTTGCCGTAACCTTCTGGCGCTGTGAATATTGATTTGCTTCGAATCATATAAAAACGTTCATTGACCGCTTGATCCAATGGATGCGCACGCCAGCCGGAACCAATCGAGATCGCCAGAAATGGCACTCCTTCATTACTAAGAAGTGAGATATCCGGTGCATAGTAAAAGCGTCTTGTATTGGGGATGCCAGACTCTGAAAGGTTGGCCATAACACCACCTTTAACCAAAGCGGATACGGAAGTGGAATTATTATCTATATCAAAGCGCCAAAGCTGACCACCCATATCACCTATATACATCTGGTCTGCCAAGCCATCAAAGTCTATATCAACAACGGTTACGGCAGATGGCATGCTATATTTCATATCGCCGAACTCTTTGCTTGCACCGCTGCCATTTTTACCCGCACTCCATATAACGCTTCCGTTATTAATATCCACTATATAAACTGCGTTGCCTACAGAGTCTTCGGTAGTAACGTTTACCAAATCCTGATTCTGATCGTATCCACCTGAAAATATCAAAACATTTTTTTCAGATCCACTGATTTTAATTTTTGTTGCTATCGCCTTGGACCAGGTTTGCCCCAACTGGCTAAAGGCAGGGTTAGTATCACCATCTATTATCCATTGTAGTTTTGGACTGTTTTTATTCGTTACATCCAGGGCATAATATTTGTTACCACCTCGGCGCATGCCAAAGAAGATGTATTTTTTACCGTTTGCTGAATTGCTCCAACTGGTAATGTGACCATCCAGACCATAAGGGTGATCGGTTGATGCCTGATTGCTGTAAAACTTATCCAGATTGGGGAGCAATTGCGCAGGAATAAAAGAGAATATCTCGTGACCGTCATCATGCGCAACCGCATGTATAAATCCCTCGTTCGTTCCAACATAGATCACTGATTCTGTCGCACTATAATTTACGATCACAGGGCGGGAGTGCATAGGATCGCCGATGTGCTTTCTTATGTCGTTAGTATTGCCATCATCATTCTCGTCCTTGACATCCACTCCGCGTGCCCATTTGACCAAATTATCAAAATAGGCATTGGATTGACCACTAACACCCAGCATGCTTTTATTCAGATAACTGTTGTTTTCATGTAAGCTGTTACTGGAATGAGAGAGCAGGGTACTACTACCTGTATAGGTGAATACTTTACGACCGGCGAGTTTTAGCTCATTTGCTGCACCGCCGAGGGCAACGTTGTTACCATCAGTGCTGTTGGACCAGAAACTTCGAGAATTTTCGTTAAAAAATCCAGTCGTCTGATCGATTGCATCCTGACCGTCGGCATCTACCAACCGAGCTGGGTTGCCGTCCAGTCTGTACTGTTTTAAGTTACCTGACCAGGTCGGTTTTTCACTGGGTTTGAACAATGAAAAGTAAATGTCATTGCGGTGTGTTAGTCGATTGAATTGATTGACCGTGGCACCAGGCGATACAAATGTCGTATCCACTTTTAGTATAGATGCAAGGATATTGTTAAACGCTGTAACCAAAGAGGATGCGCTATCGGCGGGTTGATAAACACCACCACCGGCATCGGCGACTGCAGTCAACCAAGGGTCATTGTTGTTAAAACCGATTGTATGTACAGATATATCCTGGTTCCCGGCGACCGTTGTTGATTGGTCGTTATTCTTCAAGTAGGCCGCGAGCTCCACACCGCATTGTCCGCCGCCAGAACTGGTACAAGAACTGCCAATCATGGATTCGACTCTTGATTTTGCATTGTTTTTATTGGCGTAGCCATCGGTTAAAAGAACGATGTGGTTAGATTGACAAACATCGTTCATCGGAGAGACATAGACCGGACTCCCGGTTATGTTTTCACTCTTGCAATCATTAGAGTTCAGGTTGTCATTCGAACATTGGTTTGAGCGATTAACTGAACCGCCTGTATAGGATGCAGGGTGCGATACGCGATGATATTTGTGTTTGGCACTACCAAAACCGCGTTCTATGCCATAGTCGATACTTTCACCCTTGAAATATTTTGCAGCTTCATAGAGCGCCGGTACCGCAGGCGTATAGCCTTGTAATTTCATGTCATCAAGAATCTGAGTCATTTTCTGACGGGTCGTCAGGTAAGAAATCTGATCTTGTATATCGGGTGGGACTGAGCCAGGTGCAACTTCATACTGAATAACCAATCGGGCAGCTTTTAGTGGCTCTGCCTCATATGTCTTAATGCTTCGATTACCTGTGCCCGATTTGCGTTTGACAAATAGCGCAAGTGAATTTCCACTGGCCCAACCGGCCTGTGAAGTAATTTGTAATAACACCTGACTCAGATCAGGGGACTGAATGGTATCGCCAGCGGTAACAGCGCTGACGTTATTCCAATCGGCTGTAATAGAGACCTTGTTGCGATTAGACAATTCATTGGTAGTGGCAGTGAAAAAACTGGAATCGCCTGCCGCCTCGCCCTGTATTGTCCAACTGGTGCTGGTATTGGCATCAAGTGCTGCAGACATGGATAAATAGGCGCTCTTAACATTCGCATTTTTCGGCACTTTAATGTCGGTAAAGCGTAAACCCGTAATGTTGTCCAGGCCTGTGTGCATGGGTACCTTCAATTCGCTATCAGTACGTATAACCTGACCACTGCTGAGTTGCTCGACATCATCGGTCCCCACTGAGATGGACGATACGGCAGTGGCTGTTGTGCAGCCACCGCCAACAGGGATTCCACTGGCGTCATAACTTATTTTCAGTACAGGTGCCTGTTCTGGATCTGAATCGTATGCAATTGCCTCGCGTAGCCCACTTCCTTCAACAATAAAAGCAAGTGCGTTGCCACCACACCAACCAGAACGATCGACAACTTCCTGTACAACTGAGCTGATATCAGCGCTTTGCTCAATGGGTGCTGATTGATTTGGTACGGGGTCACTCCAATTGCTTATGCTCCAATTAGTGGAAGCACTGGTTTTTGTTCGTGCAGAAATATTTCCATTTGAGTTGGAAAATTGCGGTGAATCGTCAGTATCATGTGCATAAATTGTTGCATTTGTTGCCGTTGAATGGCTGGCAGCAGAGGCGAATTCCAATGAGGCACTGGTAATGGTGGCGCCTTGAGGTATTTTTACGTCATCAAAACGGAGCCCTATTTTCTGTGAATCAAGTGCATCCTGTGAATAAGACAAGTAAAGCTTAGGTCGATATGAAGAACTGGCTCTCGGGCTATACAGGTGTCGGCGATGAGAACTGTCGGAAGAGTTAGAAGACCAGTCATTTTCAAAAATCAAAGCAATTTCATCGCTTCCAGAGGAAAATCCGGGACGACTGGTTATGTGTTCAAATATCGTTGATAAATCAGGAGTGTCAACCGTTCCGCCAGTGGCTCCAAGCACAAAGGGAATAGACCAGTTCACATTCTGAGCTGTGCGAGTTCGTTCAAGTACTCTGCGCCCTGCCTGGTTTTTAAACGATTTTGCATCATCGACGTCTTCGCCAAAAATATTCGCAACAACCAGGCCCTGGTTGTACCAACTATTTGTATAACCATAAAACCTAACATAAGCGTTTGTAATAGTGGAACCTGGGGGAACTACAACATTATTAAATCTCAAGCCCCAGGAGATTTCACCACCATCATAAAAACTGTCCAGATCGCCGCTGTTGTTCCAACCGTTACCCCCAGATGGACGCTGCTCCTGGAAGTCTTTACTCTTATCCACTCTATAGGTGTCAGTGGCTGTTGTATTATAGGTTGTATCCGATTGAAAAAAGTTAAGAATCGGGTCACTTGTTTTAACACTCAATGAGTTAGTTGCTTCAACGGCGTCATCAGCACTACTATTAACCTGGAACGAGAGTGATACTTCTACATTACCACCATCCTGACAAACACCATTAGGGCATAATTCCTCATCAATATAAGTAACGGGATACAGGATCGGGCCACCACCATAAGCACCGTTAAATCGCATCATGCCCACATTAATATTTGTGGCAGAACTCAGAATCTCTCTGACGGCATCTTTCATTCGATCTATACGGGTTGTACTACCACCATCTTTGGATGACATTGAACCTGAGGTATCCAAAATAAAGAGCACATTAGGGCGAGACGTGGATTGTGCTGTCTGTGCGCCAAAAAAAACCTCAGTATCATCGGCCAGGAGTAGATTTGATCCGACAAGTAGCGAATAAAATACGGCTGCTACAACTATTTTAACCTGTCTAAGAGAGTTTTTAATGTTCATCATAGTACCCTTGCTATTGGCCTTGTGGTGCAGGTGCTATACGGTACGCACCCTGTATTATTCTTGTTTTTGTGTTTGCTTCATTAATTGTTCCGGTGGTATCCACAACAAAACGATAAGCCTGAAATTTGCCCTGACCTAGCCCTAATGAATACTCTGGTGGAAGACCTTCACCTGAATATGATAGTATTGTTGTGGCTTGAACCATTGGCATATTTGGATTTGAAAACGGAATGGACACTGAACTGGATCCACTGTCGAATGCATCTGTCATATTATCCGGGTCAGACATTGCTTCTTCTGAAACAGTTTCTGCAGCTTGGAAGGCAATATCTTCATGCAATGCGTTTGCTGCCATTTTCTCTTCCAGGGTGGATGTGCGCATGACGGCCAATCCCAGAATGGAAAGCAAAAACAGCATGATCAGAGAAACTGCAAGAATTGCACCTTGTTGATTGCTGCGTATTTTCCTGTGTAGGGGTTGCTTAATCATGGTTCTCTACGATTTCTTACTTTTATAGTTGAGTTAAAGGCAATCCGGACACGATGATCTTTTCCATGCTCCGGATCACTCCCAGCACCACTTCCTTCTGGTTTAATTTCAGTATTCAATAGCTGGTAAGTTCGAGTGTCCTCTTCACCTGCCAAACTTTCCACCGAATATATCAATAGGCCGATCTGGATGCTGCTAACACGGGAAGCGTTAAATGCACCGTGGTCTGCACTAATATATCGAATGGTATTGTTATTGGCTCTTACACCGAATAACACCTGCATATTCTCAACACCTTCGATTAGTTCCGTAGGCGCCAGATTGTCCTTAATTGCATCCATATCATAAGCAAAAAGAGAAAATATACTGTCTCCTGCCTGATTCACTCTTCCTGAATCACCTACATAGTAGGAAATGTAGTTAAATTTTGAAACACGCGTGGTATCTGTTGCAGGTGTAGCACCGGGGGAATATTGTTTGGAAAGGTTGCCGGATTTATTACCTGAGGCGTTGTGCTGGATAACACCACCTGCTACACCTGTAATTGCAAACAAGTCAGCTGCATCACAGTCTGAGATGATGGCAAGATCACCATTACTTAGACCAGGTGTGTTACTAACGAGTGTAATATCGTCAGTTTCACCAACCATTGGTGTCGATAGTCGAAAAGTTGTCGGGCTGGCATATTGCAACATTAGAACGTCAGAACCACTAATGGGTGCTGGATTTAGTGCATTTAGTTCGGCAGGTAAAGTCGGAGAAAATGTTGTCCCGTCTACTTCAGCACCACGTGTTGAAGTGGAAAGAAAATTAGTGGTGGGGGCATTATTCGCCTGTATTTCAGCACTATGCATGCTGGCCATAGCGCAACCCTGATAGCTGGACAGTCGTATATCATTGGATAAGGCATCCATAGCAAAACGGGCGCTTTCCTGGATGGATGATATTTCCTGTGTCAAATCAAAGCTTTTTCGGCTGCCGGCAAAAACTGAAATAACACCGGCCATAAGAAGCAAACCAATGACCATAGCAATCATTAGCTCAATGAGTGAAAAACCTCTTTGCCTGGAATTGTATTGTATAATTGTCATGGATTTAACCAAATACTTACAGCTTGGGTCTCTACTGCTTCAGATATTTTTTCGTCCCACTCGACTTTAATCTCAAACATCGTTCCATTTCTGGTTACATGACCTTCGCCTTGTGGAAGAATGCTGTTCAAATTGTTACCCCATTGCATGACATCCAGATCTGCGAGTTGACCCGCGTTGCAACCTGTACTAATGCAGCCTGGGTCTGAAGGAATACTGGATGTACTAATATCATCGTACAAGCCGTTACTGACTCCGGTTAAATTAGCGCGCATTCGGTCAGCAATGTCCGCTGCCATTATAGAGGCTTGAGATTTGTAAAATGCACTCTGGTTGTAACGCATACCCATAATCTGCATTCGGCTTGTTGCCAAAAACCCCATTGAGATAATGATTACTGCTATCAATACTTCCAGAAACGCAGCGCCATGCTGTTGCTTGTTTTTCTTATGCATAATTTTATAGTTGTTGTTATTTGCATTTTATTCTACGGACAGGAAATATCCTGGCCGGCCATGTCTTCAACGATTTCATTGCCATCAGTGTCAACTGCTTTTCTGATTGCGCCGGTTAGGACAATATTAATCGCCTTTGCCTCGTCTGCACCGCGATCATCACAAATTACAAAAATACCCGTGGAATCTGTGTTGCCACGGCCACGATATTGCAAAAAACCGGCATTCGTAAAACCATTGGGTCGTAATGTTTGAGAATCTTCGAGTGCGCCACTGGTCTTTATTATGGTTTCCCCGGCATCGAGTGAGCCGTCCCCACTGGTATCTGCAAAAACCAGCCATCCGTCATCCCAGCTGGCACTATTTTTACAGGCGGTATCACTGTCTCTGGCACATACGGTAACGATATCGGATCGTTTCACCGCTTCAGATCTGGCATAGCTTAAGTCTGCAACAAAAGCGTTATAAGTCGCTGATTGACGACTGTTTTTAATCATTGAAGCAAAGCTTGGAATGCCCACAGATATTAAGATTGCAGCAATTGATACCGAAACAATCAGCTCAATCAGGGTAAAGCCCATATTTATTCTTTTCGCCATAGACACAGCTAACGGCTCTTAAAGTCGTTGCCTAAAGCTTTTTTTATTGATAGGAAGTGGTTTTGTGAGAGAGCACACAACATTCTCTACGAAATCCTTTAGCGCATGCAAATTCTTTTGCTTCGACCCTTTATGCAATACCTATAAAGCAGTGAGACTGTCAGGACGGTTGGACGCTGTATTTTGTCTTTGTTTGTTGTCCTTAAGTTTGAAAGGCTTTTCGGCAGGAAGAGATTAATATTTAATATGAATTTATCAGATTGCTAATCAGATTTCATACATAACCAGGACAGAAGTACCTATACATTAAACTCAACCAATAAGTGGAAAATGACAGGCCACATTGTGGTTGGCAATTTTCCGCATTTTTGGTTGTTCCGTAACGCATCGCTTCTGGCAATAAACACAGCGGGTATGGAAAGCACAACCGGCAGGAGGGTTGAGTGGAGAGGGTAATTCTCCGCTTAAGCGTGTTTTGTTTTCCTGGCTGGACAGACCAAAAGTGGGCATAGACGATAACAATGCTCGTGTATAAGGATGTAATGGGTTCTTAAAAATCTCTTTTTTGGGACCTTGTTCCATGGATTTACCAAGATACATAACCATCACTTCATCAGCGATATGCTTTACCACGCTTAAATCATGAGAGATAAAGACATAGGCGAGACTGAGTGTTTCTTGTAGGTCGATAAGTAAATTCAGTATTTGGGCCTGTATTGATACATCAAGTGCAGACACGGGTTCGTCAGCAACGATGATCGATGGGCTTAAGATGAGTGCTCGCGCTATTGCAATACGTTGTCTTTGACCCCCGGAAAACATATGTGGATATCGATAGTAATGTTCCGGCTTAAGTCCCACCAACGCCATTGATTCAAGTACTTTTAATTTGCGTGTTCGGGAATTTAATTCGGTATTAATCTTTAATGGTTCCTGAAGAATAGAGCCAACCTTTTTCCGCGGATTGAGTGAGCCGTATGGGTTTTGGAAAATCATCTGAACAGATCGGCGCACTGTTTTTTTCTCGCTTTCATTTAGGCCCGATACCTTCTGGTTGGCAATAGTTAGCTCGCCTGATGTTGCATTCTCAATCAGTGTCAACTGGCGCGCTAGTGTTGATTTTCCACAACCTGACTCGCCTACTACCGCCAGTGTCTGACCTCGAAATAAAGTAAATGAAACACCATTCAGTGCTTTGAGTGTAGAGGGCTTCTTAAATAGACCATTCGATACGCTATAATGGCGGCTTAGATTCGTTGACTGAATGATGCCTTTTTTTAGTGAATCACACATAAGCGTATTTATACTTCAATCAGGGGGAAAAAACAGCGCACACCACGACCATTGATCATTTGCATTGGTGGTTCTTGAGAACAGCACTTTTCCTGCACATATTTACATCTTGGATGGAGCAGGCATCCTTGCGTGCGGTCAAACTCACCTGGAACCACGCCAGGTATTGTAGCTAAGCGGGTTTTACCTTCATTGCGCTCTGGCAAGGCACTGAGCAAAGCTTCAGTATAAGGGTGAGCAGCTCTTTCAAACAAATCAGTAACTGATCCTGTTTCTACAATTTGTCCAGCATACATGACAATGATGTCATCACATGACTGGGACACTAGCGCCAGATCATGTGTTATTAAAATCAGCCCCATGGAATGTTTTGCCTGCAGTTCGTCCAGTAAGTCCATTATCTGTGCTTGTATTGTGACGTCCAGGGCTGTAGTCGGCTCATCTGCGATCAGCAAAGCGGGATTACAGGCAATAGCGGTGGCAATCATTACTCGTTGGCTCATTCCACCAGACAGTTGATGGGGGTATGCGCCAAGGCGCATCTTCGGATCTGGAATACCAACCTGATTGAGTAATTCTATGGCGCGTTTTTGTTGCGAGGATTTTGTCCCGCCTTCGTGAACTTTCAAGGTCTCCATTAATTGATAGCCCACTGTGTAACAGGGATTGAGACTGGCTGTAGGGTCTTGAAATATCATGGCAATTTCTTTGCCGACAAGTTTGCGTTTTTGTTTTGCGGGTAATGATAGCAAATCTTGGTTTTTATACATCATTTTTGCAGCTGAGACTCGGCCTGGAAAATCGATTAACCCCATCACTGCCAGAGAGGTAACAGATTTACCCGATCCAGATTCTCCAACAATGCCCAATTTCTGCCCGGGCGCGATAGAGAAACTCACTCGATCAACTGCTCGAAATGGCCTGCTTTTTGTGCCAAATTCGACGCTAAGCTCCTCTACCTGCAATAGACTCATTAGCGTTTCAACCTGGGGTCCAGAGCGTCCCGCAGGCCATCACCCATCAGATTAAACGCTAATACAGTGAGCAGTATTGCAAGGCCGGGAAAAGTAACCACCCACCACGCTCGTTGAATAAATTGACGTGCTTCTGCGAGCATACTACCCCATTCAGGTGTGGGAGGCTGTGCGCCCAAGCCTAGAAAACCCAAACCAGCGGCTGAGAGTATCGCTTCGGAAAACCCCAATGTTGCTTGCACGATGAGAGGAGCCATACAGTTAGGTAAAATATTGATAAACATTTGTCGTGCTGTACTTGCGCCGGTAATGTGACTGGCAATTACGTAGTCTTTACTGAGTTCAGTCTTGACTGATGCACGTGTTAATCGTACATAGTGCGGCATAATTACGATTGCAACAGCAAGCATGGCATTAGTAAGGCTGGGACCGAGTATTGCAACAATGGCGATGGCCAGTAAAAGACTTGGAAGCGCTAAAATGATATCCATCAAACGCATAATTATGGCTTCAACCCAATGTCCAAAATACCCCGCTATTAATCCAAACAACACACCAACGACCAGAGACAGAGTAACTACAATGCAACCGACCAATAAAGAGATACGGGCACCATAAATGATACGGGAAAGCATATCCCTGCCAATGTCATCTGTGCCTAATAAAAACTTCAAACTGCCCCCTTCTTGCCAAACAGGTGGGAGTAATAGTGAATCTCGGAATTGCTCGGCGGGCATGTGTGGTGAAATCCAGGGCGCGAATATCGCTAACAATATGACCGTACAGATGACTATCAAACCGAGGATTGCACCTTTGTTGGTCCGAAACTGTTTCCAGAATTCATAGAAGGGAGAAGGTGGTGAATAGAGTAAATCTGTTTCTTCAATGGATTGATGTGTAGTCATACTACGAGTGCCTGATTCTCGGATTTACAAGACCGTATATAAGATCGACTGCCAGATTGACCATCATAATGACTACAGCAATAAGCAGTATGCCACCTTGTACCGATGGATAGTCACGCCGACTGATAGAGTCTACAAGCCATTTGCCGATACCGGGCCAGGAGAAAATGGTTTCGGTCAGGATAGCGCCCCCAAATAATACCCCGACTTGTAGTCCAATTACTGTAATTACCGGAATTAATGCATTTCTTAACGCATGAACCAGTGTAACCCGTAACGGAGATAACCCTTTGGCCCGTGCAGCCTTGATGTAATCCTCCTGTATGACTTCTAACATGGCTGAGCGAGTCATACGGGCAATGACCGCGAGTGGGATTGTACCTAACGCAATGGAGGGCAATATCAGATGCCGAACTGCTGATTTGAAGGCATCTGTGTCGCCCGCGAGCAGTGTATCGATCAACATAAACCCCGTGACAGGTTCAATGAAATACATGACTGACAGACGGCCCGATACTGGCGTCCAGCCAAGCGTTACTGAGAACAGTAATATTAATAACAGTGCCCACCAAAAAACTGGCATCGAATAGCCGGTTAAAGAGATACCCATTATGCCATGGTCTAAGAAAGTTCCGCGCTTGACTGCTGCCAGCATGCCTACAGGCAAACCAATAAGTATGGCAAATGACATGGCAAAAAAGGAAAGTTCTACGGTGGCTGGAAAGAGTGTCAGAAATTCGTTTAATACCGGCTGCCGGGTACTGATAGAGTTCCCCAAATCACCTTGTACTGCTTTGCCTAAATACTGTGCATATTGCCGCCATAATGGCTGATCAAGGCCCATTGCGGTACGAAGTTGCGCATGCCGCTCGGGCGAAATACTACGCTCACCAGCCAATAACTCAATAGGATCACCGGGAATGAGATGTATGAGCGAAAAAGCCAATAATGTCACACCCACAAATGTGGGAATTAACAGACCTATTTTTTTTAGAAGGAATCCGAGCATGAATCAGTTACAGGCCCAATAGAGGAACCTCAGGTGGAAATCGGTGACAAGCAAGCGTGGGTGGTCATCAATCCAAAGACATAGTGAGGTTAAGCGTACCTCATATATAAGTACGCTTAACCCGTTTGCCTTTATTGGAAAACGACTATTTCAAATCAACACCATAAAACACATTTCCACCAAAAGGATCGATGCGAAAGTCAGAGACTTCTTTTCTTACAGGCTCATAAACAACACTATGTGCAATAGTCACCCAAGGCGCCTCTTCTTTGAATATCATCTGCGCCTCTTCATAAAGTTTGGTGCGCTCACCCATATCACTGACTATCTTGGCTTTTTGGATAAGGTCTTCAAAAGGCTGATGACACCAACGCGCCCGATTGGCACCACCTACAGCATCGCAACCGAGTAAAACAGCCAAAAAGTTGTCGGGATCTCCGTTGTCTCCTGTCCAACCCAGCAGAACAGTTTCGTGTTCGCCATCTTTACTGCGCTTTAAATATTCACCCCATTCAAAGGAAATGATTTCCGCTTCAACACCAACCTTGGCCCAGTCAGCCTGAATAATTTCAGCCATACGCCGAGCATTTGGGTTGTAAGGTCTTTGCACAGGCATTGCCCAAATATTGGTTTTAAAGCCGTCTGCCAATCCCGCTTCAGCGAGTAATTTTTTCGCCTCTTCAACGTTGTACTCATAATCGGTAACTGCGTCATTGTAAGACCAGATTGTCGGTGGTATTGGATTTTTGGCAATTTTACCGGCACCCTGAAAGACTGCATCGATGATGGCCTGTTTGTTGATAGCAATGCTGAGTGCTTTGCGTACGAGCTTATTGTCGAAGGGTTTTTTCTCAGTGTTAAATGCAAGGTAACCAACATTTAAACCTTCTTTTTGCAGTAAATTCAGATCATCATCTGCCCGCATTGCTTCTAAATCAGCCGGATTAGGATAAGGCATTACATGACACTCTCCCGCTTTCATTTTCGCGTAACGGACTGAGTTATCGGGTGTTATCGAAAACACCAGGTTGTCAATGGGGGCTTTCCCAGCCCAGTAATCTGGGTTGGCTTTATATCGAATGACGGCATCTTTTTGATAAGCCACCAGCTGAAATGGGCCCGTACCAACTGGATCGAGATCAATTTTTTCCGGACTACCTGCTTTCATCAAGGTATCCGCATACTCGGCTGAAAAAATGGAGGCGAAATCCATTCCCATATTGGCAATAAAGGGTGCTTCTGGTCGGTTAAGTAAAAATTTGACGGTATTGTCATCAACTTTTATCACATCTTTGAGCAGATCAGGCATGCTCATGCCGTTGAAGTACTCGTAAGCGCCACCCGAAACTTTATGGAATGGGTGTTCTTTACTGAACTGACGCATAAAAGAGAAAACCACATCATCGGCATTAAAATCGCGGCTGGGTGAAAAATGCTTGGTGCTATGGAATTTCACACCTTTTCGCAGGTGAAATGTGTACTCAAGTCCATCGTCGGAGACATCCCAACTTTCGGCCAGTGCTGGACCGATCGATGTGGTGCCGCGTTCAAACTCTACCAAGCGATTGTAAATTTGTCTTGAGCTTGCATCAAAGGTGGTACCTGCTGTATAGAGTTGTGGGTTGAACCCTTCCGGACTGCCCTCTGAGCAGAAGACAAGCGTTTTTGCAGCGAAAGCCGCTGGACTTAACAGTGCTGAAAGCGCAGCACAAAGCACCAGTTTGCGAGTTTTTAACATGAATTATTCCTCATATTCGAAAGTTTTGTTTTTATGCTTATTAACCGGCAGGTATTTCTTTCTTGTATAGCTTGCTAAAGATTGGGCCTTGGAACGCTTTAAATTAAAGAGCAGCCTTAATTAGCGATCGGTAAAAATAATATTATTCTAACAAGGCACAACAATTTGTGCATGATACGAGTGAAATTTGCCAGATTTAGGTCGTATACTCGGGTACAGGCTATGCCACTTATATGAATTGCACAAGCGGGATTATTAGGATTAAACAAATTGCTACAAGCGAACTTGCTTTTTCGACTAACAAACGCTGTCAAAGGTGACTGATCGAGTGATCTTGGTCGATGGCTGACGACATCAATAAATATATATAAAACATATAGTTATAACTATTCAAAAGATAAACTATATCGCCTTTGCTTTCTGTTTTGATCTGCACAAGCCAGCCGTAATCCGTTGCGTTAAATTGGTTATTCGATTGACATCTGTTCGCAGATTTTAAAAACCATTCCATATAATTTTTTTGTTGAAAGCGTATTTTTGGATTAATGCCTGCGCCTGTGGTGATGACCATAACTTTGACTGTGGCGACGGTGTCTATGGCCATAGCGATGTGGTTGATGCGAATAAACACTGGCTGAATAACCATAGTCATGGCCGTAATAACCATTGTGTGCGAAGTTGATGCTACCCGAAGCACCTAAAAAATGGCAACCACTTAAAAATAATATACTTAACAATAAACCCGCATGGGAAATCGTACGAATCAGTCTGCGTTTTGTTAACATAAACAAGGCTCCGAATTACGTGTCAGCTAATGTCGAGCATAAGAAATTCCAGCTTAATCGTACCTGAACAGGATTAATTACTACTGGACAGAAATGTAATCTGATTCAGCCAGATGTTAGGATTATCCGCCCTGAATTAACCTAGGTTGAAAAATGCTAAGCATGGTATTTTATTTTTTGTTGGCAATTTCGCTCGCAAATTCTGTGACTGCCTGTGACTCTGATTTGATTGAGCGTGGTAAGCGTTATGTCGAACGTGTTCGATTGGGTGCTATCGATCATTTTACTTCCAAGGTGTCAGAAGGGCGAGAGGAAATCTCCATAGTCACACTTCTGCCAGAATCAAATTACTCAGGTAATAAGGATCCCCAAGACGCTGCGCAACTGGTTGATGGAAAACTGGCAAGACCACCTGTCTGGACACGTAAGGATTCAGTCGGTTGGTTCGGGCATACCCCCGTTATTATCGAAGCACAACGCTACATTGATAAACCAACATCCGGAAAGGTAAGAGTTCGAGCAGGTCTTGGGAAATATGCAGGGATAGACCTGCCTCGCCAAATTGATATTTACAGTAATATTGATGGTGGACTGACTTGGGTTGGAAGTTACAAAGAGCGAGGTGGACTGAACCTGGAAGACAAACGCAGTTATTGGCTGGAAGCGCAGGTTAGAAACGTTAGAAGTCGCCTTGTGATAGCAATCCATGCCAATGGCGCCTATGTACAGCTCGATGAAGTTGAATTTGTACCTGGCCCTTCAGATAATTCAGTCAGCATGCAGGAAAGCCCAGACGGTAAACCCTTACTCTTGACACTTGAAGAGGTTAAAGCAGACGCATCACATCAGCTGCGACTTAATATGGAGATGGAAAGTAGCAACCGCAACCACAGTAAACAACAATGGCGTAATAAATTTGGGTCTGACAAGATGTTGAGCTGGATAGCGGATCCATGGCACCCGTCATTGGATACCCTTGGCGCAGATGAGGTCGTGCCAGCGCAAAAGATATTGCAGATTAACGGCACGGATTCCGAGTATGAGCAATTTGCTATCGGTTTTTACAATACGGGTTCGACCGTCAGTGAAGTGGGGTTCGATATAGAAGGGTTGAGTCAGGATCAATATCAGTTATCGCTACTTGGCAGAGTATTATCAGCTGACGGTAATATAGCGTTTGATCCGTTAATTCCAATCAATAAAAGGCAGATTAGTGTTATGCCGGGTTGGCCGACCCTATTGTGGGTGAAGGTTGATTTAAGAAAGCTGGGTCTTGGCAGGAAGGAGGCGACCCTGTATGTCCATGACAGCAAGACCCCGGCAAAGAGCAAGGCATTTACTATTAAATTTAATATTCAAGATAGCAAAAAACTAAAGGCATTGACGTTGCAAACGAAAGTTTGGGGTTATTCCTCTGATCAGCCAATCTGGAAAAACCCACAAAAAGCCATTGAAGATCAACAGGCGCATTATGTCAATAGCTGGACAATCCACTCGTCTAATTTGCCCGGTAAACGCTTAGACGGCAAAGTCGAGACAGATAAACTGCAACGACTGAACCGGGATTTGGCATTGTATGCGGGACGAGGACTGGTACGATTATATTTTGGCTGGACAGCCCAAAATAACCCTTTGGGTCTGAGCAAAGATAATTATACGATGGCACCAGGTGTGAAAAAACGTTTTAGCGTTTGGTTGTTAAATTTAAAATCCTGGATGCAAAAGGCCGGTTATAAAGATCAAGACTGGCAACTCTACCCGTTGGATGAGCCATCGGGAAGTGATTTGCTGGTATTGAAATCAATAGCCCGGTTCAGTAAAAAAATATTACCCAATGTCGGCATATATACTGATCCGGTATCAACCCATTCCAACCCCACCGATCTTGAATCACTGCAGACATTGGCCGGATCAATCGATAGCTGGCAACCGGGGCTGGAATTTGCGCGGGGGAGCGGTGCTGAATTTTTCCAGAATCTTCAGCAACCCTGGGGTTTTTATCATAATCCAACCACGCCGGCAAAAAGAGCATCGGCGATTGCAGATTATCGCAGCCAGGGTTGGTGGGCCTGGACATTAGGCGCATCCTCGATTGGTTTCTGGTCGTACAGTGATTCTACCGGCAGTTCTGTATGGGATGATTTTGATGGGCGCCGACCTGATTTTGCGGTTGTCTATGAAAAATCAGATCAATTGTTAAGCAGCCGGCGCTGGGAAGCATTCGCGGAAGGTGTCGAAGACTATAAACTACTGATGGGTAGTCGGATAAGGGTGCCGGATGGAATCCATATAGAGCAACTTGATACTCAAATGATCAATATGCATCGAAAGCTGGCGCTGGATCAAATTCGCTGATGAACGGGTGTGAATCGGACTTCGCGAAGCCCTTATCCTTAATATATGTTAAGCGCCGGATTTATAATTGAAAAATGGTGCTGTTCGGGCAAAACGATTAGCCGTGTTTCCACAGGTCCCCCTCGCCAGACACTATCTAAATTTTGTGATTGATAATGGTATTGCTCGCTTTCCATTTCTCCAACAATGAGATCCATAGAGCAAGATATATTAGGTTGCCTGAATATGGGGCTCAAGGTTTTCGCTTTCTCGATATCTAAAGATAAAGCGGTGTTAACCCGTGTTTTCACCAGCGGTTGCAAATCGAACAACCCGCTGATTGAAATTGCGTGTTTGATAAAATCATCAATCGAATCAGGCAGTAATTCAGACCACGGACTGGTTAGCAAATCCGCGATGAGATGACCACCTGCAGAGTGTCCACAGAGTGTAAGCCTTGCTTGCGGTTCGGCGAGCTTGCTTCGATTTTTCCAAACCCAAATAAGTGCTAAACGGCAATGAATGATGATTTCTGATAGAGGCACATCGGGACATAATCCATAATTGATGAGTACAAGTGTCTCATTATCTTTACAAATTTTATTGGCCATGAAGCTAAAAAATGACTTATCCATAGCCTGCCAGTACCCTCCGTGAATGAAAAGAAAAATACCCGTAGCCGGTTTTTCCGGTCTGGCTATATCCAGCAGTGTTCTGCTGTGATTGTGGTAGGGGATATCGCAGTCAAAGTGAATTGCCTCCCTGGCTATCTCACTGTCTTGACGCCAGATATCAAAATAACGTTGATGATTTTTAACGGCTGCTCGATTATCGTATTGCGAATCAAGATACGGATCGATGGGCTGATTCACGCGAGGGTTGTGCCACCACCTAATGAGAACATACTCTCCAGATCGTGGCGCGAGAATGCTTTGAAGGCCAACATTGTTTCAGTATGTTGAATAGCATCAAATGCTGTTAATTTTTCGGTAATAAGTGCGGCTAAAGCATCGTTATTTTCGACCCGGGCAACGGCGATTAAATCGTAGTTCCCACTCACAGAATAAACCTCTGAGAAGCCGTCCATATCGGCAAGACCACGTGCAACGTCAGCGACTTTGCTGCGACGGATATTCATCAATACGATTGCGGTAACCATAGCACTCTCCCAGTGACTAAATTTTTAGCATAGCACGCTGAGGGTCTCTTATAAATCACATCAACCAGTCAATAAAATACGCAGATAATAGAATTATTACTTGAACCGGGAAAATCCATACCAATTCTTGCCAGAATAGAGTAACTTCGCTTTGTGTATCGTTAAGATCAGATTTCTATCATTGTTTCGTTTAATGTCGGGGCCCGACCGTTGCCTGCCTTTGGCAACATTTAAGTCACCACCATGTATCTGTTTGCCTTAGTGGGTGTTTCACGAATAATATGCAAATTAAAGAACATCGCATTTCTACCGCTAAATTGCTGATGATTGAGGTGCAGGACTTGTGCTTTTTTCGATGATGCTTTTATACTATTACTGAGACTTTTCTAATACCAATATGCCTGACTTTGCCAGGGTCGTGTTTGTAATATTTAAATGAGAATATATAGATCGGAATTAGAAAAACTGTTGGCGTAAAAACGAGTCACGTCAAGATATTTATCGTCAAATATTTGATAAGTGGGGCTGTTACCGCTCCTTAATTGAGTGGATTAACAATAACCCTCATTCACTCTATGCAAGTTCTATCTTAAGACTGAGAGCTGATAGGGATTTGTGGTTTGACATATATCTTGATTGTCTACATATTTGCCTCATGTGATATATTTATTTAGCAATAAGAATGAATTATACCTACCGAATAAAGCATGTCTTGTGTATTATCCCATCAGTATTTTCAACAATCATCAGGGCCTCCATGTTTGAACAAAGTTCGGGGGCTTATCCTTGATAATGCAAGCTGAAATGTCTATGAGTGCCTTTGATTATGAATAATAGAGTTTCGATGGCTGGCTTACAAATCGCCAAAGTATTTTTTGATTTTATAGAACATGATGTTGCCCCTGGCCTGGGTCTTGATGTCGCTACATTCTGGCAATCATTCGCAAAAATCATCAAAGATCTGTCGCCTGAAAATCAGCGATTATTAGCTAAACGTGATCAGCTACAGTCGCAGATTGATGATTGGCATTTGAACCAGCGTAACAAGGCACACGATGCACAGACTTATGAGAACTATCTTCGTGAGATCGGTTACCTGGAAGAGCCGCCGCCTGCATTTACGATCACGACCGATACTGTCGATCCTGAAATAGCCTGTATCGCCGGGCCGCAGCTCGTTGTGCCCGTCAATAATGCACGCTATGCACTTAATGCTGCGAATGCACGTTGGAGTAGCTTGTATGATGCACTTTACGGCAGCGATATAGTAAACGATGAAAATGGGTCCGGTAAACTAAATGCCTATAATCCACTAAGAGGTGAGAAAGTTATCGCACTGGCCATGGATTTTCTTGATGCAGCGGTACCCCTGGCGGCAGGTAGTCATAAGGCGGTGAAGCGCTATAAAGTGGTCGAGAAGGATTCCGTCCACTTACTTAAAATCATCCTCAATAGTGGCGAAGAAACCACACTAAAAAGTCTCGAACAATTTGTTGCCTATGACGGCTTGCAAGCGTGCCGTCTGATATTACTAAAGAATAACGGGTTGCATATACAGCTGATGATCGATCCAGATAGTGATGCAGGAGAACAACATCCCGCCGGCATTAAAGACCTGGTTCTCGAGTCAGCACTATCGGTTATTCAGGATTGTGAAGATTCTGTAACCGCTGTTGATGCTGAAGATAAGGTAGACGTTTATAAAAACTGGCTTGGATTGATGCGGGGAGATCTGGCTATAACCTTTAACCATAATGGGAAAACCGTTTCTCGCTGCCTCAATCCGGATCTGCAATTTGTAGGCGTTGATGGTAATCCGTTAACGCTGACAGGGAGGAGTTTGCTTTTAGTCAGAAACGTTGGTCTTTTGATGAATACTGACGTTGTGTTGAATGATCAGGGAGAAGAAATTCCAGAAGGTATACTGGATGGCATGATTACCAGCCTTATTGCATTGTATGACTTAAAAGGCAAGGGTCAGTATAAAAACAGTCGAGCAGACAGCATCTATATAGTTAAGCCTAAAATGCATGGTTCAGAAGAAGTTGCATTTGCCAACGAATTATTTAATCGAATTGAACAAGCGCTGCAGCTTAAAAAAAATACCATAAAAATAGGCGTAATGGATGAAGAGAGACGCACGACAGTAAATTTGAAAGCCTGCATATACGCTTGTCGGGGGCGCCTGATCTTTATCAATACAGGATTTCTTGATCGCACCGGCGATGAAATTCATACCAGTATGGAAGCAGGCCCGATGCTGCCTAAAGAACAACTTAAGCAACAGCCCTGGTTATCTGGTTATGAAAACTCGAATGTCGATACCGGACTGGCATGTGGCATGGGTGGCAAAGCACAAATTGGAAAAGGCATGTGGGCGATACCGGATCAGATGAATAATATGCTGAAATCCAAGATTGCGCATCCATTGGCGGGCGCAAATACGGCCTGGGTGCCATCGCCAACCGCTGCCTGCATTCACGTAATGCACTATCACCAGGTAGATGTAAGGTCGAGGCAGAAATTGTTAAAAACCAGAGTGCCAATCACACTTGAGCAGCTATTGACAATCCCTCTTCTGCAAGACCTGAAGACCTTGTCTGAGAAAGAGATATTGAATGAACTAGAGAACAATGCGCAGGGAATACTGGGTTACGTTGTACGTTGGGTAGATCAGGGTGTAGGATGCTCCAAGGTGCCCGATATCAATGATGTTGGTTTGATGGAGGATCGTGCGACCTTAAGGATCTCCAGCCAGCATATTGCCAATTGGCTGCACCATGGTGTGTGCTCCTCACAACAGGTTCTATCAATATTCAAAAAAATGGCAGGTGTTGTTGACCAACAAAATAAAAATGACCCAAATTATGAGCCGATGGCAGTTTCCTTTGACGGGTTTGCTTTTAGAGCTGCGCTTGACCTTGTATTAAAGGGTCGGGTACAACCCAACGGATATACTGAGCCGTTATTACTTAGCTATAGACGCAAGAAAAAATCTGAAGCATAAGTTTTAAATTTAAAATATACAGGAGATACATAGTCATGTCTAAGCAATTGGACTTATCACAATATGGGATAAACGGTATTACTGAACTGCTGCATAACCCTTCCTATGACAGGCTCTATGCAGAAGAAATGCGCACGGATCTGGAGGGCTATGAAAAAGGCGTGCTGACCCAATCTGGTTGTGTGGCTGTTGATACAGGCAAATTTACAGGGCGATCTCCAAAGGACAAATGGATTGTTCATGACGATACGACACGTGATACGCTGTGGTGGTCCGATCAAGGTAAAAACGATAATAAAGCAATCACACAGGATGTCTGGAACGATCTAAAACGCCTGACCATGGATCAGCTTTCAGGTGGCCCTTTATTTGTAGTTGACGCCTTCTGCGGTGCTAACGAAGACAGCCGGCTTAAAGTACGCTTTATATCTCAAGTTGCCTGGCAGGCACATTTTGTCACAAATATGTTTATACGCCCTACGGCCGCTGATCTCGAAAATTTTGAACCGGATTTTGTCGTCGCCAATGGTGCTAAAACTGTCAATGAAAAGTGGCAGGAGCACGGGCTGAACTCAGAGAACTACGTTGCATTTAATCTATCTGAGAATATGCAGCTGATTGGTGGAACCTGGTACGGCGGTGAAATGAAAAAAGGCATGTTCAGTGTTATGAACTACCGCTTGCCTCTAAAAGGAATAGCATCAATGCATTGCTCGGCCAATGTGGGAAAAGAAGGTGATTCAGCTATTTTTTTTGGTTTATCAGGTACTGGAAAAACCACGCTTTCCACCGATCCTAAACGCGAATTGATTGGTGATGATGAACATGGATGGGATGATGAGGGTGTATTTAACTTTGAGGGTGGCTGTTACGCAAAAACCATTAAATTGAGTCCCCAGGCGGAGCCTGACATCTATAAGGCGATCAGGCGCGATGCCTTGTTGGAGAATGTTGTTGTTAACAATGAGGGTATTGTTGACTATGATGACAATTCAAAAACTGAAAATACACGTGTATCCTATCCAATTTATCATATCGAGAATAGTGTAAAAGGTGCCTCCAGGGCCGGCCACCCTGATAAGGTAATTTTTCTCTCTGCAGATGCCTTTGCTGTGCTGCCGCCGGTTTCTAAATTAACACCTGAGCAAACCAAGTATCATTTTTTGTCGGGTTTTACAGCCAAACTTGCAGGCACTGAATTGGGGGTGACAGAGCCGACTCCCGCTTTCTCTCCGTGCTTTGGCGCCGCATTTTTAATGCTCCATCCTACGCAATATGCACAAACGCTGGTCAATCGTATGCAGAACGCAGACGCCAAAGCCTATTTGGTCAATACGGGCTGGAATGGATCGGGAAAGCGAATTTCCATCCAGAATACGCGGGCAATTATAGATGCCATTCTCGATGGGTCGATAGAAAATGCTGAATTCCAAAAATTACCGATGTTTAATTTACAAATCCCCACTGCATTGCCGGGTGTTGATAGTCATATTCTGGACCCACGCAATACCTATGCTGAAACAGATGAATGGGAAACGAAGGCAAAAAGCCTCGCTGAGTTGTTTATACAGAATTTTGTGCAATACACTGATAATGAGGGCGGTAAGTCCCTGGTTGCGGCCGGTCCTCAACTATAGGGCATAAATCTGAATTTCAGATTATTAGCTTGATCCACATTGAATAGATATTGATGCGACTAACAAGGAGAATGATACCGTCATGAGTGAAGTTATAGAAATCAACTGTAAACAGGCGTGGGAGATAACACAAAGTGATCCCCGTGCATTGATTATCGATGTGCGTTCATCCATGGAATTTCTATTTGTGGGGCACGCGAAAGGCGCTATTCACATTCCCTGGATTGATGAGCCTGACTGGGAGGTTAATCCTAATTTTGTTGCAGATGTGCGAAAAATCCTATTGGGTGGGGTTGCTTGCGTGGGTGATGATGGTTGTGTTCCTGTTATATTAATTTGTCGAAGTGGTAAACGCTCACGCGATGCCGGAAAGTTACTGATAGAGGCAGGACTTAAGCAGATTTACTCAATTGATGAAGGATTTGAGGGCGAGCTTGATGATAACCATCAGCGAAGCACACAAGGTGGCTGGCGATACCACGAATTACCCTGGGAACAGTGCTAGGAAAACGAACTAAGAGAAGGCAACTGAGAATAGAATTTAAGCTGCGCTTGTTTCTACTTCTCTCTAATCTCAATTATTTTCAGGCCACTACCCACATCTGTGTGTAGTGGGGCGATAGATTCTTTGCTCTGTTCCCGGTCGTATAGTTACAAGTCTTTTTTCAGTGCCTCTAACCCATCCCAATCTTCTTTTACTGCGAAAGCAGCTTGTTCTGGAAAACTGCGTAACAACTCTTTATTTACAATTCTAATGCCTGCGAGTTCAAGTTTTTCTATCACGCTGTCTTTTGATAAATCTGCTAAATGGTTAAACTTTGTTATGCCAATAGCATGGAAAGATTTTGCGATTTTAGGGCCGATCCCCTTGATAATGGTGAGGTCATCGACATCCGTTACCTGATCGCCAGATTCTCCCAAGCCATTTGATTCAGGGGCTGATGTATTCAACGCTGGCGAATTATCCATATGCGAAGAAACAGATACAATCCCGGATTCATTCTCTGCTACCAGAGAGGCCGCCTCGGTATGATCGGGCGCCATGTCTTCAGTGCTGGAGTCATTTTGCTCAGCCGATTCACTGTAATGTGCAATGGGATCTGTTTTTTCGGATAAATTTGAGGTTTCCGTATCCTGACTTGTTACTGATGTATTTATCACATCATCTGTTTGTGAGCCGGGTTGTTGCTTTATTGTTTTAGTTGATTTGGACTTTAACCCACTTTCATCGCTTTCGTCACTATCATTTTTTGTAATATCTCTATTCTTATCCATCTGAGCGGAACCGTTGTCATCCGGACTACGGGATGATGTACCCGCGTTATTGGATGAATTAAATTCGGCACCTGGTTGACAATTCTCAATACAAAAAGATGTATAAATACGTCTGGCGATCCAGCCCACTACAGCGCCCACCACAAAAATGAGTGTACCTTTCATAAGAAAATACTCCTGAATCAAATCGGATAGTTACGCATATTGTAAAGAAATATTGAATTACTTTAAATGATCAGTAACTTTCGGTAATAAAGGGCCGGGACTACATTACCCATTGCGATCAACCTAGGCTATTTTTAGCCATGTCATTTACGCCGATAGTCCGGCTTTTCACTGTTATATAAATCCTTATCAGTTGCCTGTGTGAGTAATTTTGGCAATATGCAATGCTACCAGTACTATTTGACAGTTCACAACAAGCGATGCTCTAATCAGGCAATCAGATTAAGATGATTTTCAAGTATGCCATGTTGTAAATGACACAGTGGCAGAGTCAGTGATAATGCTCAAAGACGATAAACTTGATGAGGTGCTGCTTTGGATTATGCAAATCCACGTGAAATGATAGCCAAACTTGTATCATATGATACTGTTTCCAAGAACTCAAATATGGCCTTGATTGAGTTTGTTCAATCTTATCTGGCTGATCTGGGGGTTGAAAGCCATCTGGTTCCAAATCAGGATGGCTCAAAAGCGAATCTTTACGCAACTGTCGGACCCATGCAAGAAGGTGGTGTTGTACTCTCGGGACACACAGATGTCGTGCCGGTTACCGGACAGATCTGGGACACTGATCCATTTACCGCTGTAGAGATCGATGGCAAGCTATTCGGTCGCGGCACAGCCGATATGAAAAGCTTTATTGCCATTGGGCTTTCGTTGGTTCCAGAAATGTTGGCGGCTGGTTTGAATAAGCCGATCCATTTCGCGCTTTCTTACGATGAGGAAGTGGGTTGTATCGGAGCGCCTTTTATGATCCGCGAAATGGCAAAACAGCTACCCAAACCATTAGCGGTGATTGTTGGTGAACCCACAAGCATGGGGATAGTTCAGGCACATAAGGGAATCAGTAGTTTTACCACAACTGTAAATGGCCATGAAGCACACTCGAGTCAAGTGCATCGAGGTGTTAGCGCGGTAATGACCGCTGCCCGCCTGATTACATTTCTTGATGAAATGATGCAGGAGAATAGACGCATCGCATCAGATCAGTGTCCTTTCGAACCCCCTTACACAACTATTCATGTGGGTTTGGTCAACGGCGGAACCGCTGTTAATATCATTTCGCGACATTGCGAGTTTTCCTGGGATGTGCGCACCATCCCCGGTGAAACTTCTCAGCAATTTGTCCAGAGATTAAGAGATTACTGTGAGCCAGTGGTGCAGGAAATGCGCAAAATATCGCCAAACTGCAACATCGTTACAAAAATGACAGCCGATGCACCTGCCATGCAGCTTGAAGTAGGCGGTCAGGCAGTTGAATTTTGCAAGGAATTGACCGGCGATCAGACTACCGGGGTTGTGTCGTATGCTACCGAGGCCGGCCAATTTCAAGAGCTTGAATTTTCAACAGTGGTTTGTGGTCCAGGGTCAATTGATCAGGCCCATCAGCCCAATGAATATATTGAGCTTGCTCAGGTCGACGCAGCAGCGGTTTTTATGCGAAAACTTATTAATCATCTGAGTTGAAAAATCTATATTAATAATCAAGCAAAAAAATAAGACGAGGAACCTCTATGCAACAATTAAAAAACGCAATATTATCAGTCGTAGCTGCCCTTATTTTGACGACTACTCCTGCCCATTCTAAAACTTTCAAGTGGGCATTTCAGGGCGATGTCCAATCACTGGACCCTCATGCTTTGAACGAGACATTTACGCTCGGTTTTATGGGTAATGTTTATGAGGGTTTAAGCGCATACAATGGCAACTTAGAGTTGCGGCCGGCATTGGCATTATCCTGGTCAAACCCAGAGCCCACGACTTGGGTTTTCAAATTACGACAAGGCGTGAAGTTTCACGAAGGCGGTGACTTTACTGCAGATGATGTTATTTTTTCCTGGCAGCGCGCCCTCAGCGAAGGCTCAGATATGAAGGGCCGGGCCGGGCTGGTTAAAGACATGAAAAAAATTGACGACTTCACGGTTGAAGCGACAACAACCGCACCCAATCCGATACTCATGCAAGAGTTGGTACAGTTGTATATTATGGATAAAGAATGGTCTGAGGAAAACAATACAGCTCAGGCGACAAACGTTAAAGGCGGTGAAGAGGGCAATCATGCAAACCTGCATGCAAATGGCACCGGACCATTTACTGTGGTCGAGCGACAACCCGATATCAAGTCAATCTTCAAGCGTTTCGATGGATATTGGGGAACGATCAACTCGAATGTGACTGAATCTGTGTTTACCCCTATCAAACAGGCGGCAACCCGGGTCGCGGCATTGATTTCCGGCGAAATGGATTTGATTTATCCAGTGCCTGTGCAGGACTGGAAACGGCTCGAAAATGCACCGGATGTAAAACCGCTTTCCGGCCCGGAAGCACGAACAATCTTTCTCGGCATGGATTCATCTCGTGATGAGCTGTTATACTCTGATGTAAAAGGTAAAAACCCATTTAAAGACATACGGGTGCGCAAGGCGTTTGCTCATGCCCTCAATCTGGATGCAATCAAGCTGAAAGTAATGAGAGGCGCAGCTACGCCATCCGGGCTGATGGTTGCTCCTCAGGTCAATGGTTATAATGATGACTTGAACGTTGTTTACGAATACAACCCCGAGTTGTCGAAGAAGCTGCTTGCAGAGGCGGGTTATCCCGATGGATTCAAAGTGACCATTGACTGTCCTAATAACCGCTATGTTAATGATGAGAAGATTTGTCAGGCTGCGGCCAGTATGTTGGCAAAGGTCGGCGTAGACGTAGAAGTGTTTGCGCAACCAAAATCCAAGTATTTCGCTAAAGTGTTGGCTCAGAACAATTACGACACCAGTTTTTATCTGCTGGGCTGGACCCCTGGTTCGATGGATAGCCACAACGTATTGGTTAATCTGCTTAGCTGTCAGAATAAAGAGGAAAAACTAGGTACCTTTAATCTGGGCAATTACTGCAATGCGGAAGTTGATGAACTGACGGCGAAAATAGGCTCAGAGACTGATCAGGCAAAACGTCAGGGGATGATTGATGAAGCCTTTCTCATTGTTCATGAAGAAGTAGGTTATCTGCCAATACATCAACAGCCACTATCATGGGGTGTGCGCGAAGGCGTCAGCGTTGCGCAACGGGCAGATAATGTTCTCGATTTTCGCAATGTGGTTATGCCCTGATCATATCGACTCAATCCATGAACTATTCAGGCAAATTACCAGGAAGTTTTGAGTGATTGCATTTATCGTTCGCCGGCTACTGGAATCGACTGTCGTCATGCTGGCGGTCGCTTTTATAGCGTTCAGTTTATTTCGTTATGTGGGCGACCCCATAAATAATATGGTGGGCCAGGACACCAGTTTGCAAGAACGTGAGCAGTTGCGAGAAAAATTGGGCTTGAATGACGCTGTTTTTTTACAGTTTGGTCGATTTGCAATTGATGCAGTACAGGGTGAATTTGGATCATCCTACCTACACCGTAGACCTGTAAAAGAACTGTTGTCCGAACGCCTGCCTGCAACCCTGGAACTGTCAATCATATCCGGTCTAATTGCGTTATTGGTGGGTATTCCGATGGGTGTGTATACCGCCCTCAAACGTGATGGAATTCTATCTCGTGTGTTTATGACACTTTCCCTGATAGGCGTTTCCTTACCCACTTTTTTAATCGGTATATTGTTTATTCTGTTGTTCGGGGTTGTTTTACAATGGTTACCGACATTTGGCAGGGGAGAGGTGGTGCAGTTAGGTTGGTGGTCAACCGGATTACTGACAAGCTCCGGTTTAAAAGCCCTGATTATGCCGGCGATTACCCTGGCACTGTTTCAGATGACGTTAATCATGCGTTTGGTTCGCGCTGAGATGTTGGAGGTATTGCAAACCGACTTTATCAAATTTGCTCGTGCCAGGGGTTTGCCAAAACGCACGATACACTTTCGTCATGCCCTTAAAAATACATTAGTGCCGGTGATCACTATTACGGGCTTACAATTTGGTTCGATTATCGCCTTCGCCATCATCACGGAAAGCGTATTTCAGTGGCCGGGCATGGGTCTGTTGTTTATCCAGGCAATTCAAGGAGTCGATATTCCAGTGATGGCGGCTTATCTGGTTATGATTGCCTTTATCTTTGTGGTTATTAACCTGATTGTGGATATTCTTTATTTTGCCGTGGATCCTCGTCTGCGAGTGGACAAGGTATCTATATGATAATGGGCTCAAGAGAAGCTGCTTGATGTCTTTATCAACGTCTCGATTTTTTGCCAGTGATTTATGGCAAAGTTACAAGCGCTCCCCGGTAACGATCATCTCCTCACTCGTCACGCTGGTTTTGCTTAGCGCCTCGATACTAGCTCCCTTGATTGCGCCCTTTGATCCATTTGATCTAAAAACCATTGATCTGATGGATGCAAGCCTGCCTCCAGCCTGGTTCGAAGACCTGGGCGATTCGCGTTTTCTACTGGGCACCGATGATCAGGGGCGTGATATTTTATCTACTATTCTTTATGGATCACGAATTTCACTGCTTGTCGGGTTTGCGTCCGTTGTTTTTTCGCTGATGTTAGGGGTCGGGCTAGGTTTGATTAGTGGATATGTGGGAGGGCGATTGGATTCTATTATCATGCGCATTGCTGATATTCAGCTATCTTTTCCGGCGATATTAGTCGCCCTGTTGATTGATGGCGTTGCCCGTTCATTGTTTCCCCGAGACATGCATGATGAACTTGCACTCTACGTGTTGATTTTCGCAATTGGCATATCAGGATGGGTACAGTACGCCCGTACGGTTCGTGGCTCTACGATGGTGGAAAAAAACAAAGAGTATGTGCAGGCAGCGCAAATAATCGGTATACGCCCCGGCACTATTCTGTGGCGCCACATTTTACCAAACATAACGGGGCCAATATTGGTTATAGGCACTATACATCTGGCAATTGCAGTGATTACAGAAGCCACTTTAAGTTTTCTCGGCGTCGGACTACCACCCACCACACCGTCATTAGGAACCTTGATCCGGGTAGGTAACGACTATTTGTTTTCAGGTGAATGGTGGATCACCATATTTCCGGGCATTACTTTAGTACTGTTGGTTTTATCGGTTAATTTGCTTGGGGATTGGCTACGCGATGCACTGAACCCAAAAATACAATAAATTGTAACTATGTATCAATTAACGATTAAAAATTTAAGTGTTGAGTTTGTCGGTTATCACGACACGCTATTGGCAGTTGACGCGGTAAATTTATATCTGCAGCCGGGGGAAGTGCTGGGCATTGTGGGAGAATCGGGTGCAGGAAAATCCACCGTTGGTAATGCCGTCATTGGATTAATCGAGCCGCCAGGAAAAATGAGCGGCGGTGAAATTCACCTGCATGACCAACGCATTGACAATTTGTCCGATGAAGAAAAACAGCAACTCAGGGGCCTGAAGATAGGCATGATCTTTCAAGATCCGCAAACTTCGCTAAATCCCTTGCAAACCATAGGTCATCAGCTGGTTGAAACCATAAAATATCACCTTAACCTGAGTGGAAAAGAGGCTTGCCAGAGAGCGATTGAATTACTTCAACAAGTTGGCATACCGCAAGCCGGTATTCGGCTACAACAGTACCCCCATCAATTCAGCGGTGGCATGCGCCAGCGTGTAGTGATTGCGCTGGCATTATGCGCGGAACCTGATGTCATCATTGCCGATGAACCAACAACTGCACTTGATGTGTCCATACAGGCTCAGATTCTTACCTTACTCAAGAAGCTTTGTCACGAAAAACAAGTTGGCATTATTATAATCACTCACGATATGGGGGTCATTGCTGATGTAACAGATCGCGTTGCGGTTATGTATCGTGGCAAACTTGTCGAAGAAGGCTCAACTCAAAAGATTCTCGGCAATCCTGATCATGCTTATACGAAAAGCCTGGTAAGCGCCGTGCCACGGCCAGATAAACGATTGCATCGCTTCCCGCTGGTTAACTATATTGAAGCTGCCGAAGAACCGAAAAAAAATCTGGATCTATCGACCCACTGGCTAGGGCAGTCACGACATTTTGAGCAGTATGACGGCCCATTGCTCTCTCTGGAAAATGTCTGCATGCGCTTTATCACAAAAAACGCAATATTAAAACGTAATCGACTCTACCTGGATGCGGTCAAGGACGTTTCGTTTGAAATCAAATCAGGAGAGGTTTTTGGTTTGGTCGGTGAGAGTGGTAGTGGAAAATCAACCGTGGCGCGTCTTATTACCGGCCTCTGCAAACCCCTGTCTGGAAGCATCTGTTTCGCGGGTGAAGATCTTACCGGACTGAAGAAAGAGTCAGAAATGGATAGGTTTCGCCGACAAATACAAATGGTCTTTCAGGATCCGTTTTCTTCATTGAATGGGCGCATGAAAGTAAAGAATATCGTTGCAGAGCCCATTCGTTTTCACAAATTGGCAAATTCCCGGCAGCAGGTCCGGCAAATTGTGGCAGACCTGATTGATCACGTCGGCCTGGGCGATAAGGCACTTGAGCGCTATCCACATGAATTTTCCGGTGGTCAGCGTCAGCGAATTTCCATTGCCAGGGCGCTGGCAACGCGGCCGCGTTTTCTTATCTGCGATGAACCTACATCGGCGCTTGATGTCTCCATTCAGGCACAGATTCTTAATTTATTAAAAGATCTGCAAAGTGAACTCGGCTTAACAATGTTATTCATTAGCCATGACCTGCCGGTGATACGCCAGATATGTGATCGCGTAGGCGTCATGAAGGCCGGTCAGCTTTGTGAAATTGCTGAAACAGAAGCGTTGTTTACCGACCCACAGCACAATTACACAAAACATCTGCTGAACCTTATGCCGAAATTGCAACTGCTTTCCAGTGAGCGAAATGTAGTGTCTGGTGCAAATTAAATGTTTAGTAGAATTTCCAAAAGTATATGGGTTGTCTAAATTGCGCTCCTGTTTTGGGACGCATACTTTAAATAAAGGGTTTAACGATGGAATTATTATTCAAAGGCGGGCTTGTATTTGATGGAAAGGGCGAAATGCTTGAAGGCGTCGGTGTACTGATTGAAAAAGGGTGGATCAAGTCAGTGGCTCCGGTGGATGATTTCGCCGGATTTAATGGCCAAATAGTGGACACTTCAAATGCGACGTTGTTACCAGGCTTAATCGATTGCCATGTCCACCTCTGTTACAAGGGGTCAGCCGATCCGTCAGCGGCATTAGCAAAACTCTCTCCCGGTGAAATCACTCTGACTGCATTGGAGAATGCACAATTGTCGCTCTCCAGAGGCATTACCAGTGTGCGCGATTGTGGTGGTAAGGATTATCTGGAGTTCCCGGTACGCGATGCAATACGCAGAGGAATTTTCCTGGGACCGACTATTCATGCTTCTGGCAAAATGATTTGCATGACGGGTGGTCATGGCAATCGCTGGGGATGGGTAGCTGATGGCCGTGAAGAGGTGGTGAAAGCGGTTCGTGAGCAAATACATGCGGGCTGCGATATGGTGAAAATAATGGCCACGGGAGGGGTGATGACTGCCGGTGTCAATCCGGAAGATGCCCATTACAGCGCTGAGGAAATGGCATCAGGCATTCATGAAGCAAAACGATTTCATAAACGAACAGCCAGCCATGCACAAGGTACAGAGGGCATCTTAAATGCAGTTCGTGGTGGCATAGACTCGATCGAGCACGGTATTTTTATGAACCAGCAGTGCGTAGAGGAAATGCTGGAATCTGATACCTTTTTGGTGCCGACACTTTCCGCGTTGCGAAATATACTCGATAATGCCGACAATGGAATCCCAGCGTATATTGTAGAGAAGACTCAACGAGTAGCCGCGCATCACCGCAACTCCGTACAGGCTTATTATAAAGCCGGCGGAAAAATTGCCATGGGCACAGATGCAGGTACACCTTTTAACCGGCATGGAGAGAACGCGCAGGAGTTGAAATATCTGGTGGAATATGGGATGGATGAAAAGGATGCGCTAAAAGCCGCTTGTTACAATGGCGCTGACTTAATGGGGCTTTCAGAGCAAGGCTACATCGCAGAAGGTGCAATCGCAGATTTGCTGTTGGTCAAAGCCAATCCATTGGAAGATATTACTATGGTTTCAGATTATGCGAACCATTTGAGTGTCTACAAAGGTGGAATTTATGTGCAATCAGATGAAAGGGCGGTATTAGCATGAAATTACAACACTGTACCTGGATGGAAGTAGAAGGATATCTGCAAAACTCTAAAACGATTCTGATTCCGATTGGTTCCACAGAGCAACACGGACCCAATGGTTTAATTGGAACTGACGCCATCTGTCCTGAGTTCATAGCGCAAGGTGTTGCGGAACAAATGGAAATACTGATTGCTCCAACAATCAGTATTGGAATGGCGCAACATCATATGAAATTTCCGGGTTCCATTGCACTGCGCCCCAGTACGCTTATCGCTGTCGTGTATGATGTTATACAATCCTTAACACAACACGGATTCGAAAAACTCTATTTTTTCAATGGCCATGGTGGCAATATTGCCACGATCAGTGCGGCATTTTCAGAAGTCTATGCACAGTCGAGTTTAGGATTAGCCGCAGCAGGTAGGGTGGTACCTGAAACACGACTTAGAAACTGGTGGACAGGCCGGCGAGTGGGTGATTATTCGCGTAAGCATTTTGCTGATACAGAAGGCTCTCACGCAACCGTCTGTGAAGTCGCGCTAACCTATTTTGCTTACCCCGATCAGGTCAAGACAGTTACCATGGCCCCAAAGATTGCACCCGATGGCAACTTTTATGATGCACAAGACTTCCGGCAGCGATTTCCCGATGGTCGTATTGGCTCTGATCCGTCACTGGCGACGATTGAGCACGGTGAGAAGGTTTATCATGCGGCAGTGGATGATACGATTGAAGATCTGAGGGAATTTATTGGGGATTGAAAGGCTTGTTTTTAAGTCCACTTTTATTGATGGAACCGAGTTTACCTTTAACGAGCAGTCAACTCGATGAAATCAGCAGTGCCGCTCGTCGATGATAAATTACTACAGACCTATCACCTTTAGGCTGGGATTACATCAACCCCACTGATGATTAGCTTTGGCAAAACCATTTTTAGATTAAATCTGACCAAGTAGCTGTACCGATTGCGTGTTACTAGTCAGCCAACGGAGAATGCAATGTTGGACGTAAAACTAATGAAAATTGTAAGGGACAATTTTGACGACGTAATTGAACTAGAGCTCGAAGAGGCACAAGAAAAGTATCTTCCATCAAACGTATTTTCTATTGCTGAGTCCACGCTCTCTCCATTATTTCACCCTAGAGCTATTTGTGTAGACGACAAAGTTATAGGATTCTTGATGTACCAATTTGGCGAAATTGGTGATTTCGATGAGGATGAGTGCACTATATGGCGATTCATGATAGATCGAAAACGCCAAAACACTGGAATCGGAAAAATTTCAATGGGCCTGTTGCTAGAGGAAATCAAAGCACATGGGCGCTGCAAATTAGTAGACGTATATTACTATCCGCAGAATTTTGCAGCAAAGAAACTATATACCAACTATGGATTCAAGGTAGTTGGAGACAGAGACGATGGGACTGTTATAGCTGAGATAACGCTATAGTTAAACAGCATACTCGCTAATCTAGTGTACGGACAAAAACGCATTCGCCACTCTGGGTTATAATGATAGTGATTGTGGTTTATTCCGAAAGTTCGCTTCGGGCACGGTATCCGACCATATAAAATAGGCACACAGCTCGCACCAGTATTGACTCCAATCATATCAGGAGTCAAGAATGTTAAATACAAAACTTTCAATCACACCTTGGAATAAAGGAAAATTAGTCGGTTAAAAAAGTCCGCTAAAACTCAAAGAAATCTGGGCTCTTAGAGTAAGGCTGCAGCTTGCAGGAAACCATCGAGATTTGGCCCTATTTAATCTTGCTATTGATAGTAAACTAAGAGGCGGGGATTTAGTTAAGATTCGTGTTTGTGAACTCTCCAAATCTGGATCAGTCTCGAATAGAGCGATGGTGCTACAACAAAAAACCAAGCGGTCAGTTCAGTTTGAAATTACTGAGCAGACAAGAGAGGCTGTTTCAATTTGGATTGAAAACGCCAAATTATCAGGGTCAGATTATCTATTTCCCAGTAGGTTGAAAATGTCACCTCATCTTTCTAGCAGACAATATGCAAGAATTGTAGAGGGCTGGGTTTCAGCTATAGGGTTAGATGCTAGTCGCTATGGAATACATTCTCTTCAACGAACCAAAGCAACTTTGATCTACAAGAGAACCAAGAATCTTCGTGCTGAACAGCTTCTTTTGGGACATAGCAAACTAGAAAGTACAGTGCGGTATTTGGGCATTGAAGTTGATGATGCATTGGAAATCGCAGAACAAACTGAGATATAGTGCAGTATGCTGTTTATTGGTGCCCCAATAATTGGGGCGCTTACGGGCGAGCAGTTGCCGCTGAAAATCGTATATCGGCGCTAACTACGTTTGATGCCCACAGTCTCCAATGGAGCAGATAGATACATAAAAACACTCAGCTGAAATGATAAAAACCTCAACTAAATTCCAGATATTGTACGAGGAAATATGGCTGGAATTGTTTATTTAATTTCGAAAAACTCTTGCAAAAGCAATATTGTCGCCTTACTATTGCCAATAATGTAAGGGGATTTAAATGGCAGAAGCAGCGGTTACTAGCAAAGGACAGATTACGATACCAGCAGAAATCAGAAGGCAAATGAATTTGGGACCGCAAGACAAAGTGGTCTTTACTCTGTTGCCGAACGGGACAACTATCATGCGCGCCAAGACCCGCTCGATTAAATCATTGGGTGGCAAACTGAAGTCGAAACACAAAAGAGTCGCCGTCAAGGATATGAGGATGGACTGAAATGCCAACACTCGATACAAATGTATTGGTAAGATACCTAGTTGCTGACGATAAAAGACAGTTTGAGATTGCAAAAGCACTAATTGAATCAGTCACCAACGATGACCTTCTTTTTGTACCAATCTCAGTTTCCATTGAATTGGAATGGGTACTAAGATCTCGCTACGACTTGAGCAAGGGATCGGTTTTAACTACGTTCATTCAGTTGCTGGAGTCACGTGAAATACAGTTCCAGGATGAGTCGTCGATTGAAGTTGCTCTTAACCTCTACTCAGATAGCAACGCAGACTTTGCAGACTGTTTTCATATTGCTATTGCCTATTCGAACGACATGGAACCGCTGCTAACATTTGATCGAAAAGCATCCAAAGTGCCTGGGGCTGCTATTCTTGCGTGAACAGGTATCTTCGGCCATGACCCGCCATTCAATTTTATAATACGAACATGCAATCCTACAAATCAACAGTGACAGCAATTAGTTATAAACCGGTCAGATGTAATCTGTCCTGTAGAACGTTTTTCAATGACTCCTTCAAATTTCTCGTATAGTGGTAATGTAAATAAGTCACAATACAAGGTCTGTATTGCGTCAATATCCTGGATGAACTATCAGTTTTTCAGTTGTTTCTGTCTACCTAGATTTAATGCATAGGTTACCGGGGAATGGAACATGGTACACCTCGCCAATGTGCAGCATCGTTTTCTGCTGACTTATGACCAAAGCCACTCCAAATCGAGCGAGCATACAAAGTTTGCAGACAGATCAGTGCGTGTAATGTAGAGGCGCTAGGTGGGTTTCATTTGCATTGCCAAGCTTGTGAATAGTATCTCTTATCTCTATTCTGCTCGTCATTGTCTATGTTGTCAGCAACAAGTTAGTGAGCAATGGACGAAAACTCAGCTATCTTGTATCGTTACAGCCTTTACCTGACTGCATGAGTCTAACGGCTGGGCGCGATTACATCCACGAGAGATTTATGATATTTGCTTTAGTAGTGTCTGGCAACATTAGACACACTGGGCCAGCTATTGCGAGTACTAAGATAGTTCTTTTTTGATTCAATGTTATCATCGAATAGATTTCGAAATAGCAGGATTGAATTATCTGAGTGAGCGTGGTGCGAAGGTAGCCTATCCGATCGCGAAACAAGAAGGTGGATTTGTATCAGAACTTCATTCACCGGAAGGTTTGCGATATGCGATCATGACATCGCATGCAAAAGGGTCCAGCCCGAGTTACCGTGATGCAGAAGATGCGCGATTGTTCGGCGCATCAGTTGCCGAACTCCATCACCTATCTGAAGGCTTTGAGACTGAGCACAAACGGCCCAGACTTGAAATAACGTGCCTTTCGGAACACGGCACCACTTTCATCTGCATATCCGCCGATTACATTAGCTAAGCCGTGTGGCACCTTGGGTGCACCGACTTGGTGGTCAGTTTTTTTATTTTTCAGATTCAAGATAGCGTATCGAATGAGTAATTTCGGCCATTCCGGCCCGACTGCACAAGGAGAATTTGGTCAGATCGTTATTACGTGACAGTCCAGACTATGTTGAGTAATTCCGGTGCGGAACCCGATAAATACTGACTTTCATTACCAAACTCAAACTGATCTGGAACAAGTGTAGTGTCCTATATAATATCCACCCGTCATTGCTTGGCTAAAAGTAACTGCTGACAAATCGATTCAAAGGGTTTTAATAACTTTGTCAACTTGATTTTCGGATGCTGAAGGATTCGATCTTCCAAACCCTCCAATAAGGCAATTAAAATATGCGCAAGTATTTCAGGATCATGCGTTGTGGCTATCTGCCCTGATGACATGGCGGTTTTAATGCGTGATTTCAGCGCATCAATGGCGTGTTCATCGAGCACCTGAAGAATATTTTTAACTTTATCGTTGCGGAAAGACTCAGCATAGATCTCAACCATCAGGCGCCCGTATTTTATGTATTTTTGGGTTTCCTTCAGACTGGCCCGGACGGCTTTTATATAACCATCGATAAATTGGGTTTTACTGTCGATATTTCCAATAAATTGATCAGTATCGGTGCTGAATGCTTGCGCGATGGCTTCGATGATGGCACTTTTATTAGCGAAATAATGATAGACAGATCCCGCACTCATATTCGCCTGTTTACAGATTTGTTGCATGCCTGTCTGGTGAAAACCGTTTTCTGTAAAACAGTTTGCGGCCGCATCAAGAATTTGTCTGCGCCGCTTATCATGGAGTTTTTCGTCCACAGTGCGTGCCATAGTGATACCTCAGCAGAGTTAGACGTCACAATATGTGTTGTAAAAAATAAAAAAGCAACATCTATGCAATCCTGTTAATGCTTCTCAATTAAATAATTAGAACGTTCATTCTATCTATTGACAGTGGCAAGGTCAATAAATAGAATGATCATTCGTTTAATAAGTTGATTCAGGAGGCGATGATTTTCAGATGCTGGGATTAAAACACGCGATAGCAATAGTGTTCTCCCTGGCCATTTTCTTTTTGGTTCTGGTCGTACTGGAATGGGTGGACGAAAATCGGGTGAAGGTGGTGCCGGTATCAAACCATCGTGCGTTGATGCCAGTTTCCGTTATCAACGTTGTACCCGCCAGTCATCAGGTTTTTGTGCAATCCTACGGTGAGATCAGACCACGCTGGCGAACGCAATTAAAAGCCAGAGTAAGCGGCGAGGTTCTGTTTTTGTCAGCCAATCTACAGACAGGTAAGCATATAAAAAAAGCCGATGTATTGCTTTCAATAGACGATAAGCATTACCAGACCCAGTTTGCTGAATCGCAAAATCAGGTCGCACAGGCGGAGCTGATTTTACATAAGGAACAGCAGGAAGCACTAATGGCAAAGCGCGAACGGGTGCTATCCGGTTCCAAAGCAAAACCCTCTACTCTCGCTATGCACGAGCCACACATCAAAGCGGCTAAAGCGCAGCTTGCTGTTGCGAAAGCACATCTCAAGGAAGTCAAACAAATGGCTTTCCATGCACAGGTGAAGGCGCCTTACGATGGGGTCGTGGTGTCGCGCTCGGTTTCTCCGGGTGAAATAGTGGAAACAGGGCAGGTACTTGCAGAAGTGATGAGTGCAAAACTTCTGCAGATGACTCTCAAGCTGGATGAAACACAGTGGAATCTGCTAGGAATGCACTGGCAAGGAAAAACGGCATCTGTCTATCGGGCGGATGATATTACGAGTGCTGAAAAATGGTCTGCCATTATGCAAAGAGATGGTGGTTTTATCGATAGTAAAACTCGTCAACATTTACTCCACCTTAGCTTAGACCCCGATAAAAATATACTTTCCGGCACTTTTGTTCGGGTTGTATTGCCAGGGAAAACTGTTCCCAGAGCATTGAAAATCCCTTCGAGTGCATTGTCCGCCGATGGTTTTGTCTGGTATGTCGATAAGCACAATAAATTATATCGGTTTCGTGCGAATCGTCTGTTTTCCCGATATACCCGGTCGTCTGATCACGGTTACTATGCAGATGGACACGCAAAGCTCCCACCAGTTAACACTCGCCAATGCACACACGCTGGAACAAAATGCACAGCTGATCAATCACAAATTTATGCAAAAATATCAACTGGAAACAGCACCTATTCAACGCATTATGACGGCCATCATTGGCTCATTCAGCGTGCAAATGTATGCTGAACTTGCGCCTGAAAAAGAACGTGCTATCAAAACCATGTCTGTATTAAACAATTGGCGTGAGATAACGGGACGACTGGAGGGCGTAACCGAACTTAATTTTACCGGCTCTGAAGAAACCGGCGGTGGTTTTGAGTTAGAGCTTAATGCTAAAAACGAGTATGTTCTTGCTAATGCCGTTAAATACCTTTTAGAAGCGCTGGGAAGTTATCAGGGTATTTATGCGGTACGTAATGAACTAAAAAACGCAGAACCTGAAGTGCGTATTGTATTAAAACCACAAGCACACCATCTGGGTCTGGATACGGCCACTGTGGCGTCCCAGATCGGTGATGCCTACGGTGGGCTGGAGGTACAACGACTGCAACGGGGGGCAGATGAAGTTAAAGTGATACTGCGTTACCCCAAGCACTGGCGCAGCTCATTGGAAAAGCTCAGTCACAGTAGAATTCGCACGGCCTCAGGCGAATGGCTGCCGTTGTTATCCATTGCCAAGTTACAATCGAGCTATGCACCGGCGACTATTATGCATCGTAACGGCAAACGCTCAGCTTTTATCAAAGCCAATATCGATAAAACGGTTAGTTCACCGACAGAGGTGTATGCGCTGCTAAAACAGAAAGTCATATCAGAATTGCAAGCACAATACCTTGGTTTAAAACTGATACCATCAGGAGAATTGGAGGAAATTAATAACCTCAAGGGTGGTTTAATCGAGGCTTTGATGCTTACTCTATTGCTGATTTACACATTATTGGCTATTCCGCTTAAATCCTATTGGCAACCCATAGTGATTATGTCTGTTATTCCCTTCGGCCTTGCCGGAGCTGCATTTGGACATTTGATTAGCGATATTACGCTGAGTGTATTGTCCTTTTTTGGCATGATGGCGTTAACGGGCATAGTCGTGAATGACAGCCTGGTTATGCTGACTCGTTATAATCAATTATGTGCAGCAGGACGGGATTTGGATTCTGCTTTGCTCGAGGCCGGTTGCAGTCGGTTTCGTGCCATATTTCTTACCACCATCACTACGGTAGGCGGGTTGATGCCGTTGCTTTCTGAAACCTCAGAACAAGCGCAATATCTGATTCCTGCAGCGGTTTCACTTGCATATGGTGAGTTGTTTGCAACAGCCATCACGCTGATTTTGGTACCCTTGCTCGTGAGAATTGCAGCAGATTTTGGGTTTAAAAGCAGACCGTTGAAACCATCAATGATGCAGAACGCCTAATGAGTCAGCTATGTTCAGGAGTGTGTTGAAAAAGCCATCAAAATATATGCACTAGCATATTTGCATGTACTAACAATCAAATTGGACCATTCAAGTGGGGCCGATCAGCTGAGTTACACCTTTCCAAACTAATATGCCCGAAAACCGAGGATCGGTGTCAAACGAAACTATATGTGAATGATCTAGAATAATGCCATTCCGCTCACACTCCTCAGCAATGAAAGCCTCCGTCAAAAATGACGTATCGTACCCTTCAGTCGCGATAGAGGTTTCAGTTCTCAGCCAATTTGCACCGATGATTTGGCCTTTTGGCGCGAGAAAAGGTGTGGTATTGGCCATTGCGTTTTTGAAATGCTCTGGTGCGTTAGAGCCAAGGCCAAAACATCCAAATGCGGTTATCAGGTCGTAGCGATCAAGGATCAACTGTTCCGGCCAACGCTGAGCAAAATCAAAAACCAGGTACCTCCAATTTAAAGCTTGAACTGTCGCAATATGTGACCGGGGCCTATTATACCGAACTAGGGCATCAACGGTACAATCAGAGATATCATTTTGTGCAACGATGAGCCGCAAAATTTCTAAAGCTTCTGGAAAAATATCAACTGCGGTAATAGACTTACAACTGCGCAAGGCGGCAGTCCAGAATAACGATGTCGTTCCAGCACCGAGGTCAAGCCAGTCTACATTAGCAGGAACGGTCGCCAGCAAATCGAGGAGTTCTTCGGTTCCAAAACCGGGAGTTAGGGAGTTATTAAAATTCGCGGCAGAATAGGCTTCAAAATAATTCAGGCGATTAGGGTTCAGCTTGAAGGGATTTTTAGCGTAAAATTCCTTAGCGTGGTGATCGTTACTGAATTGCGGGTTGATTTCAGGTAGTTTACGAAGGATATCGTCGGTCATTATTGTGCCTTTAGAATAAAGATCAATCGTGGATCTCCGGGAGAATAGTTCCGACGATCATAATCTCCATAGACGGCTTCGATAATCAGACCAGCTTTAGAGCTAAATGCCCGAAAATCTTCGTACTTAAATTTCCGATATTCAACCTCTGCACTCCATTCCCGGTCATTATCGGAACCAGAGATTTCTTCTAGTCGATAGGAAAAATGTACGCGAATCATCGGACCCGGACCGTGTTGCTGACGGTGCCTACGTTGCAAGTATCCACCATCGCCGACACTGCGAACCCAGTCCGTTAACCAGACATCGTCTGCAGCTTTGGTATCCCAATAGGCCAGCCTGCCATCTGAATTATGTTCAAAGTCAACTAAATCAATGATCAACCTCCCATCAATCTCCAGATGAGATGCAAGGCAATTGAGGCATTCCATTATTTCGTTATCTTTCGTAAGAAATTGAAATGCTTCGCGGATTATAAAAATAGCATCGAATTTTTCACCGAGACTAAACTGACGCATATCACCGATCACCGATCACCGATCACCGACTTCACGTGGAGTTCGGGCCGTGGTTTAAGTTTTTCATCAAGAAGGGCAATCATACCGGGTTCCCGATCAATCGCGGTGACGTGCTTTCCCATTTCGGCGAAATGCAAAGCCCTAATCCCTGAGCCACAGGGCAGTTCTAGCACGGTCTTGGCGTCGCCGGCCAAATCTTTCAAAAATGGCAAATCATTATTGTCTAAGTATTCCACGTCATAAAACGCCACTCGATCAGAATAATCATTCTTCTCGCTTGATTCTGAAAAGGTCATCACTCCCCTCGTTCGGAATTTCGTTGCCGAAAACTTCCAACAGATAGGGGTGACAAATCTCTCCTTTGGCGACAATCCGACAACTATCAAAAAGTGCGCTAGAGGCATTGTTGAAGAAGATATTTTCTATTAAAGTTGATTTTTAAGACAGTATCTTATTCGTTAGGGACTTTGCTCGGTGGTTTCCATGTGTCTGGAGGCCTTTCTTCGAATTGCGGGAGATCATCATTTATTTCATGCCATTGAGCCTTGGAACCTACGAAGATGTGTGATTCTGGCTTTATACCTGGATCTCCTTCAACCGTACCTAGCGTTACCGTGGTGATCCTGCCTTTTTCGGTTCCTGCTAAAGACGAGCCACACTCACTACAAAAACACCATCCGGCACCTGCTAACGTTTCGTATACTTTTACATAGTCTTCTCCTGAGATCCATTTAAAATCGCCTGGATTGAATTCCGCATAAGTCGAAAATGCCGCACCATGCTGCCGCCTACACATAGAACAATGGCAGTGATCCGCATCAAAGAGGAGGTCAGTGATTTCGTAACGAACTCTGCCGCATAAACATCCACCTTTAATTGCTACCTTGGTTTTCATCTATATGCCTCCGGTTATGGCTTTGTTATGTTCTTTTACTCCAGTAACCAGACTTTCTACTATTGCGCATCACAGCGTCACATATACTGTTTTCTGGTCAAGTCCATCCACTGAGGCTGATATCTCAACCTTTCTATTCACTCCTGGTCATCTACCCAGGTGCGCACTCAAAGATCGATCCGCAGGTTTTTCATGATCAGATCACGCAATTGAGGAGTGACATTGACCTTGTCAGCATAGGTAGGCCAGTGGCTGACGATATCACGCACCTCATCAATGATAGTTTTGTAAAGCCCACGTTTTAGTCCAGCGGCGCTCGCGCATGCCCGGAAATCATCCAGTGTAAAGTTGTCTCTTTTACCGTTCATACTCATCTGGTGTTGTGAAGTCCAGTTGCCGGCAGGATTGTAACTATAGGTCAGGTCATAGGCAGGAGAGAGATTCCAGCGGCCTTTTTTGTCCATTAGAAAAGCAATGTTCTTGACATGATCATCCTGATTGCGTGCAATGATATTAAACACCATACGTCGAAACTGCTGCTCAAGTGTTTGCATGGGCAAACCGAGCTGACGGATCGTCAGCATAGCCTGTTCGTAGCTGTGCCCGTCTGCCAGATTAAAATCAAAATGTGCCATCGCGCATAAAGACTGCATATGCAGCTTCTCACCATTTTCCAGCCGATCGAAGCGCTTCGTCATAAAATGTCGGCGATTGTTTTCCTCGAACAGCCGACACTCGCTTATTTTGATGCCGGCATTTTTTGCCATATGATAATAGGCGTATTCAATAGCACCAAAACCCTGCGGATCATCGAGCTCCTTATCACGGTTTCCGCTGACACCATCAAATTTAATCAACCAGTACTCATAACCACTTTCGGCAACAATCTGACCTGAGCGTACGTCATTCGTTTCCGGATGCCAGGCGACAATGGCCTTGGCACGAGCACCGCCTGCTGATGTGCCCACACGCAAGATATCTGTCATACCCTCATGAGTGTGATAAGCATCAGCCATACTAGTGCGAAAATGATTGCGCTCTCTGAGAACCATCGATGCAAGGGATACCAGCTGATCAACTTGCAACTGATTTCCGATACCGGAATCCGGACCCAGCACAGGTGAAAACTCAATCGCACCCATGCCACGAGAACCTGTGTAACACAGGCGTTCGACTGGATTAAAGGTGTCGGCGTTACGACCCTGGCCTGCAAGCCATGCATTAATCAGGGAGTTTCCAAATTTGTCCGGTAGGGCGTCTGCAAGTAATCCGGGTAAACCATGAAAGGTCGCATAGGGCAGTTGTGGAAAGGTATATACCCGCTTGTTCAGAGGCATAAGCAATGGCGCAACTTCGATACTACTGTCGACAAATTCCGGAGCATATTCAAAACTTGCGATTTGCTTGCCATCTTTCAGCGCAACTGCACCGATAGTTCTGCCCCAAAGACTGAGCTCGGCGAGTGTGCTCATTCGTCACCCCATTGCCAGTCTTTATTTGCAGCATCTGGTTTCTTGTTGGATGCCCTCTGTCGTTGTTTTCCCTTCAAACGCAGCAACTCCATCGGGCTTACTGACGATTCGGGGATGATGGTATTCAGCGAACCCAGTAAGTCGAGTACACGCAATACACGAATAACACTTGATAGCTGTGCTGAGGATCCGGACTCTATTCGCTCAACCGTACTTTTTGACAGGCCCGCCTGATTCGCCAAAACGGCTTGAGTCAAGCCCATATCGATACGCTGACGAGAAATTCGTTTCCCGAATTCGCTTAATATGGCTTCATTGCTATTGAGTTTATTTATTTTCATAATCATCAAAAAAGCTGAATTAAATATTATATCGACATTAAGTCTTCATAAATGAAGAGTATAGCAATTAATAATTGCCGCTACCCAAAGAATATCATTTTTTAAAAAAATAGTCTTCATAAATGAAGAAATAAATGATAAAAATAGGTTTAATTCATCATATAGGATGAATTTGTTTGGTTTATCAGAACCCGGGAATTCATGAACATGCACAACATGCTTTCTTCTCTGCGCAGATCGTCAGTACCAGCTTAGCCTTCAAAGGCTCTATTGGTGTGTTACTGAAATAGGCTCCGATCAACATCGCTTCTCTTTTTTCGATAAACAGGGCGATATTGTCTGGTATCTCGTGCTTGTCTATTACTCACGGTGAAGAATAACAACCCAATCCTGGGTTGGGTACAGAAGTTTAACAGCGATCATATATATGATAATTGTCGCAAATAAGTTCAGTCTTGTTAGACTAATTGATCAATAATAAGATAATTGGTGCGATAATGAGTAGAAGGAGTAGCTTCCAAAAAGTTTCAAATATTTTGGGAAAAATTTGTTTGATTCTATCAATAGCTTGCGTGGTTATTTTGTTTTTCAAAGTGCAGAAGCTGGGAATGCAGAATCCTGTTTCAGCAAGCTTTTTAGCAGCTGCTTTCTTTTTTATCTTTACGGGAGTTGTTTTGATTGTTATAGGCAACACCGATATACCAAGTTTTAAAATTGAAACTGAAGATAACACCTCACCAAAAGACTAGTTACTGCCAGCAAGCCACTCTCATGCTTTACTCGATGAAACAAGCCCTACTCACCGCTATGGCCTATGTGGATTTGAACCCGGTTAGAGCCGCCATTTCAAAAACACCGGAAAGCTCAGATTACACCAGCATCAAAGAACGACTGAAGTCCACCTTTGATCTTGCTGCTGCCGTGAAGTCCTACTGTGAGCATGCCTCCGGCTATGGCTTTGTTATGTTCTTTCATTCCAGTAACCAGGCTTTCTACTATTGTGCATCACAGCTACAACATATACTGTTTTCTGATTAAAATGATAAATCACTGAGAAAGGGAATTTGCTGAGTAAAAAACGACGAGAGCCATTTTGAAACTTTGGCCACGTATCTGGAAGCTCAATAATTGTTTTATATGCTGTTTCAAGTTCAGTTAGAAAATCTTCGCCAAGGCCTGCTGCTTGATCTTGGTACCACTCGTATGAAGCCTTAACCTCATGCTCAATATCAGGATGGAATATGATATCAAGCATTTTACTGTGTAATTTTATTTTTTATTTCATTCCAAGAAACGCCCATTACTGCACCCGATTCTAGTTCAGTAAATCTCTGTTGGGCTAGCTCACCCCATGCTTGATCCACACTATCATCATGCTTCACCTCGAGTGAGGAAATCAGGCAGTGAGCAACTAATGCCTTTTCATCAGACGATAGATTCTCAATATTTTCAATTACTTGTTTGAATGCAGCTGACATTGTTAGCCTCCAATAGCCCCATCACTGATTTTAGCATGGTGAATGCTTGCATGCTGTTTTTTGAACATAACTATAATTGACGTATAAACCCAACCGGGTTAACGTATGTCCTGATTTTATAACAACACTCCGTGAAATTATATCAGCACGATGTAAATTCACAAATAGTCAGAGATGACAAAGTAATACCTAAAAAACTCGCCTGTTCGATCAGGTGAGTGACCTGGTCAAGCTTGTTAGTACACCCCAGTTAAGCTTTTTTCTTATGTCCAACCGTTACACTCAAAAATTATTGAGACCGCTATAACCCAAGCTTGGTGCAGTCTATGGCTATTATAAATTATCGATAGTTAATTCAATAGATCCTGCTGAGCCTCATAGGGTGTCTGATAATTTTTCCATTGCACTCGCTCTCGCCCGAGACTTCCAAAAAATCTTTCTGCTATTGCATTATCCTTTACCTCGGGATATTCGAATTCGGATCGAAAAATATATGGCTGCTAAGTGTTCACCCACTCAGGCCAAGTGATAGTACTTTTTTGTGAAGCTTTGTATTTCAGAAGCAATACTACTCAGTTCAGGGTCTCCAGCTCGCCAATAAATTCTCGATCATAGCCTGCTGATGCACGATAAAGCTGCTTGGCGTAATCAGTGGTTAAATTCCCTTCAGCCAGTGCGTCCGCATCAACCACTTCAACAATCTGACCTTGTTTCATAATCGCGATGGTATCGCACATATGCGCAACAACAGAAAGGTTATGACTGACCATAATGTAAGTGAGATCCAGCTCGCGTCTTAATCTGTTAAGCAGATTTAATACCTCCGCCTGGATGGATACGTCAAGTGCGGAAGTCGGTTCATCAAGCAATAGAATCTCGGGTTCGACGATAAGCGCCCTTGCAATAGCGATGCGTTGCCTTTGGCCACCGGATAATTGGTGGGCGTAGCGGAAACGATAAGAGTTATCCAGCCCTACTTGTTCTAACGCGGCGATGATGCGGGATTCCTGATTGTCGAGGGCGTGAACACTGACTGGATCAGCGAGGATTCGATCTATGGTATGGCGAGGGTGCAGTGAAGCGTAGGGGTCTTGAAAAACCATTTGTATTTTGCGGAAAAAATTCCGTGACCGCTTATCCCCCTGCATATCTTTAAAATGAAATTCATGAATATCAATGGTTCCGTACCACTCCGGCACCAGCCCCATAATGGTTCGCAGTACAGTGGATTTTCCAGAACCGGATTCTCCGACCAAGCCGAAAGATCGGTTTTTTTCCACGCCGAGTGATACATTAAACAACACTTGTTTTTCATCGAAAAAAACATCCAGATCATGGATATTAATAATGGATTTATCCGTGCTGGTTATTTTACTCATACAACCAGCTTTCCTGACGATTGAGCAAGGGTAAATCACTACCCCGTGGATTGGCTTGTGGTAGGCAATTCATCAGTCCCTGGGTGTAGGGATGTTGAGCTGATTGAAGGTCGTCGGCTTGCAGTTCTTCTACAATACGGCCTTGATACATGACCAATACGCGATCACAAAAAGAGCTAACCAGGGTCAGATCGTGTGAAATAAAAATTAGCGCCATGCCGCGTTGTTTGACAAGATCATCGAGAATAGCCAATACTTGTAATTGCACGGTGACATCCAGCGCAGAGGTTGGCTCATCGGCGATAATTAATTCAGGCTCTGGAACCAGCATCATGGCAATCATAATACGTTGCCCCATGCCACCGGACACTTCATGTGGGTATTGTTTGAAAACATGCTCTGGCTCACGGATTCTTACTTGCTCAAGTATTTCCAATGAACGTCTTTTAGCTTCTCTTTTACTGGTTTTACTGTGTTGGCGGCAAGCCTCCATAATCTGGGCGCCGACGGTCATTACCGGGTTGAGTGAGTATTTTGGATCTTGCATTATCATGGATATTTGACGACCACGAATTTTACGCCATTGTGATGGTTTCAGATTGAGTAAATTCACATCATGAAAGCGCAGCTGATCAGCCGATACTACAGCGTTGCCTGTAGTTAGCCCTAAAATGGCGCGACCCGTTTGAGATTTTCCAGAACCAGACTCACCCACAATGCCGAGTCTTTCACGCCCGAGTTTGAAGGAGACGTTACGCACGGCATCGACTACGCCTCGAGGTGTATTGAAGCTTACACTCAAGTTTTTCACATCAAGGATACGATCACTGTTCATTCAGTCATCACCACGCGGGTCGAGCACATCACGCAGGCCATCACCGAGCAGATTAAAACCCAGGCTGACGATGAATATGGCAAGCCCAGGTATTGTAGCCACCCACCATTGCTGCAATAAAAATTGCCGTCCATCAGAAATCATGGCGCCCCATTCAGGCGCTGGAGGTCTGGCACCCAAACCCAGAAAACCCAGTCCTGCGGCGGTAAGAATAATCCCTGCCATATCCAGGGTGACACGGACAATGACCGAACTCACGCACATGGGCATAATCTGACCCCACAAAAGCCGTAAATTGGACATGCCTTGTAGTTTTGCGGCAGCGATATAATCGGTGTTACGTACCGTGATTGTTTCTGCACGCGCAATTCGGGCATAGGGCGGCCAAGCGGTAAGAGCAATGGCGAGAATTGCGTTTTCAATTCCCGGACCTAAGGCAGAGACAAACGCCAGAGCCAGTATGAGTTTGGGAAAAGCAAGGAAAACATCGGTCAGGCGCATTAACAACTCATCAACCCAGCTGCCAAAATAGCCGGCCATGGTGCCAACCAGCAAGCCGACGGGTGCGGCTGTAATAACCACAAGTGCGACCACCATCAGGGTATAACGTGTACCGTATATCAGTCGTGAAAGTATATCCCGGCCCAATTGGTCGGTTCCCAACAAGCGCACTTCTCCGGGGGCGGTTAATCGCTCACTCAGGTTGGCAGCAAGCGGGTTCTGGGGCGCCAGCCAGGGAGCGAACAATGCGACTAAAATCAGTAGTAGAATAATAAACAGGCCAAACATCGCCAGCTTGTTCGCACGAAATTGTAACCAGCCAAACCAGGTGCGTCCTGCTCTGGCCTGAAATCGCGAAGCAGGTGCAGCAGAACTGAGCCAATCGATAAGTGTTGCCGATGTTTGTTGGTCTGTCGGTTGTGTTTGACTCATGAACGGGCGCGCGGGTCTAGATAGCGATAAAGTACGTCGGATAGAAGATTGATGCCGATGAATACACAGCCAACGACGACAGTACCCCCAAGCACAGCATTCATATCAGCATTTAACAGGGAGTTGGTTATATACAGACCGAGACCTGGCCAGGCGAAGACAATTTCCGTTAATACCGAGCCTTCAAGTAAACTGGCATAAGACAGGGCGATCACTGTGACCAGGGGTATGGCCACATTACCCAACGCGTGTCGCCAGATAATCCGCCATTGCCGTACACCTTTCACTCTTGCTGCTAGGATATACTCCTGATTGAGTTGTTCCAGCATAAAGGAGCGTGTCATACGTGCGATGTATGCCATGGAGTAGTAGGCGAGAATGGAAGCGGGCAGAATAATATGACTGAGCGCGTTTTTAAATACCGACATATCGCCTTGAATCCATGAGTCGATAAGAATCATGCCCGTAATGGGTTCAAAAAAGTCCTCAAATAACGGGTCTAATCGACCGGGTCCGGCCACCCAGTCAAGTTTGGCATAAAATACAACCAATCCTACCAGACCCAGCCAAAAGACAGGCATGGAGTAACCCACCAGTCCTATCAGGCGTACAATATGATCAATCCAGCGCCCTCGATATACGGCAGCGGCAATACCGGCGGGAATGCCTAATAACACACCAATCACGGTGGCTAGTGTTGCCAGCTCGATCGTGGCCGGAAAAACCCGTTTGATATCTTCCAGTACGGGTCTTGCTGTGAGCACAGATTCACCGAGATCACCGCGCACGAATTTGCTGACATAATTGGCAAATTGCTCATACAGCGGCAAATCCAGCCCCATCTCTGCCCGGACGCGCTCATACACTGCATGCGGTGCGCGATCCCCCACTGCGGCTAACACCGGATCAATGGGTAATATCCGACCTATGACAAAGGTAATAAAAAGCAGGCCGAGTAAGGTGATCGCCAGAGAAAGTGCGATTCGTAGAAAAGCAGGCAGCTTGAATCTGCGGTGGCGGACACGTTGTTGTCCACCACCTGTTTGCTTTGCTGCAGTCACTGCATTATCGCATTCGTAGCCTGGGGTTTATTCCTTGGTTACGTGTCGATAAAAGTTGCTGTCAAAAGAAGGACCGAGCACAAAGTCCTTTACATTTTTGCGTAAAGAAGCGGTTTCGATTTCCTGGAACATAATGACAAATGGCGAGTTTTGTTGATGCTCAGCTTGAATGTCACGATACACGGTGGCGCGCTTATCCGGATCTGATTCCAATGTATTTGCCTGCGTGAGTACAGTCATTTCAGGAATGTCCCATGCATTCCTCCAGGCCAGTGGTTTGGCCTTGGCATCATCCGAGTTGTCGGGGTTGGACGCGAAGGTATCTGCATTGGTGTGTGGGTCCTGATAATCCGGCCCCCAACGGCCTATATAGATGTCGTGGTTGCGAGCACGGTATTTGGTTAATGTCTGTTTGCCATCACCCGGAATAATCTCCAACTCAACACCTGCCAGAGCAAAGGTGGATTGGATAGACTGCGCCATTTGCGTGATAGCCGTTGTATTTCTGGTATCCATGGTCACTTTAAAACCATCGGCCAGGCCAGCTTCTGCAAGCAAAGCTTTGGCCTTGTCAACATCAAGACTAAAGGGGGTATCCGTCACCGCACCCAAAAAGCCACCTGGCAGGAATGCCTGATGAACAACTGCACGACCCTTCATAATAGTGTCTGCAATACCTTGATAATCAACCAGATACTTCAATGCTTGGCGAACCTGCGGTTTTTTCAGATGTTCATTTTTTTGCGACAGTCCGAGATAATAAATAGTGCCTTTGGGTGAGGGAAGGGTGGTCAGATCTGCGTTGCCCTGAATGGCTGCCAGTTGGTCTGCCTCAAGGTTACGGGCAATATCAATATCGCCTTTTTCCAATAACAGTTGCTGCGAAGCAGATTCGGGTACATGGCGGATTAAAACGCGTTTCATCGTCGGTGCGCCCTGCCAGTAATTATCATTGGCGACTAACGACAGTGATTCATTGGGCTTCCAGGATCGCAGCTTAAACGGGCCGGAACCGGCAAAATTCGTACGCATCCATTTATGCCCCAGATCACCTTCTTCTTCATGTGCCATGACTTCCTTTTTATCGACCACAGCACCCACGCCAGCGGTCAGACAATAAAGCACAAATGTCGGTGCGTAAGATTTGTCCAGTTCAATGCTCAAGCTGTTTCCATCCGCTTTGATTCTATCCTTGACATTATCTGCATCCAATCCAAACTGGCCAAGAATAAAAGCCGGACTCTTGTCGAGTATGATCACCCGCTGTAACGAGAATGCCGCATCATCAGCGGTTAAGTCATTGCCAGAAGCGAATTTGATGCCGTCACGGATCTTAAAAGAAAAGGTTTTTCCGTCATCTGATACGGACCAGGACTCCGCAACAACGCCGAATATTTTCGAAACATCATTAACGTCATAACCGATTAGTCGGTCGTAAGCATTGGCTGAGTATTCAGCTGCCGTGAATTCAAAAATTTCAGCCGGATCCAGGGTGATGATATCGTCAATGGTGAAGGCCATCACCAAAGCATCTTTGGGGGTTTGTGCTTGTGATGCTGGAGAAAACATTAGCGCAGCAAAAGCAAGTGCAGCGGTAATAGAGAACAGAAACTTGTGCATGTTTTTATGCCTCTTTTATTATAAGTGGGAGGGTTTAATCTTGCTACAGAGTCGCCTACTTGTCTACGTTTGATTTTTGTTCGTAACGGGTTTTATCCAATTGCTTGATTTCTTCTTCAAGGGCCTTCCTGTACATTTGCACAAACACGCTCTGTATGGAGATCCTAGTGTAGTGTTTCATACAAAATACGCAGTTAGAAAGCCAGTAAAAACGCGAGTGCAAGGCGCAGTGCGCAGAGAATGGTTGGCCCTTTTTTCAGGACTGCAAAGCTTTGCGCCCTCTTGAGATAGAGTGACTAACCCGGCGAGGACGCGCCTCGGCTTTGGCTCCAGGCGTCGCTCTACCTCCCCCATCCGTGGGGTCGTAGCAGCTGACCTCTCTCGGTTCGTCTAACTGAGCACTTTGTATGAAACACTACACTAGATCTTGTCAGTGGCGGCGCCTCAAATGGAGTACTTTGTGCAATGTCCTATATCAAATTGCTCTTCAAGCGCAATTAATGTTCGTGTATTGAATTGGATTCATTGCCACTCTTAGAAGTCGGTGTAATTTTTGCTTGACCTTTTTAATCTGTAGGTCAATTAAATGCTAATTGATGCGTCTCACAGATAACCCACAACAATATGACAGACAAAGGAATGGGAATTTAGATAACCAAAACAGCCTGTTTCAACAGTTCAGAACTGTACTGTTTACGGGGGGTGGAGAAGGCATTGCGATACGTATTAAACGGTTTTCGATCTTTACTTAAAGTGCGCTGCATATCATCAGAATATAGTGCAATCAACCCATTGTGCCCACAACCTTAGCGATGTCCAGCTCCCCTTTAATCGTGATAGGGATGCATAGATCTGGTACCAGCCTGATTGCTGAAAAGTTAACCTGTAGCGGGGTATTTTTGGGCAGTGATCTGAGTCGCCATTCAGAATCCCTGTTTTTTCTCCGACTTAATCAAATGATCTTCAGATTCGCCCACGCCCATTGGGATACACCACAGGCAATGAAATGGTTATTACAGGATCAGTCATTGTGTGAGGCGGTCGCTGAAGAATTGCTCAAACATTGGGATGCGGGATGTTTTCTGGGCGATAAACAGCTTGAGCCTTATCAGGCACCCGATGAAGTGATCAGTATATGGGGTTGGAAAGACCCTCGAAATATCTTTACCTTACCACTTTGGATGCGCTTATTCCCGCATGCACGCGTATTGAATATCGTGCGTAATGGTGTCGATGTCGCGCACAGCCTTATGGTTCGCGAAACCCGGCGAAAATTGAGATTGGATAGCCCGGCACGCTCAAGTAGATGCCTTACGATGGAGCGTTCTTTTCAACTGTGGACCGAATATGTGGAAATGGCTGCCAATCTGTGTGCAGGACTTGATAATTCACGGGTATTTCAGATTAACTATGAGTCATTTCTCGAACATCCGGCTGATTGCTTGTCCTTAATTTTGAATTTTGCAGGGATCAATCCTGATAAATCGAAATTGGAGGCACTTTGTCAGGACGTGGATACGAAACGTCGATATGCATTTGTTGATGATTCTGAGCTGAAACATTTCTATCAGAAAATTTCTTCACATCCGATGATGGCTCATCATCACTATCAATGCATTGGATAAAGTTGTCAAACAAATCAGGCGGGTATCTATGTGAATGTAGCAGTTGTATTACCGACATATAAAGCGGGGACATGGCTTGATGAGGCGATTGAGAGTATATTTGATCAATCCTATCAACACTGGCATTTGACTCTGATAGATGATGCATCACCTGAGATGTATTTTAAGCGACTCAAAGCATGGCGTGACAGACACCCTAAACGCATTTCGTTGATTAGAAGAAAGCAAAATGGTGGTGCAGCGATTGCACGAATGGACGCTATCATGTACTCAAGCGCAGATGTTCTCACCTTTATCGATCAGGATGATCTTTGGATGCCGGAAAAATTGACATGTCAGATTGATCATTTCATCAAGCACCCGAATTTACAGGCCCTACACACAGATATTCAAATAATCGACGAGATAGGAGCCATTAAGGAAGGCGCTGCTGATAGTGAAAACACAATCCGTGCTGCGGTTTTGTATAACAAACTTTCGAGGCATGAATTAGCCTTCTCATTATTCAAAGAAAGCTCAATTCGGGTTATTTCCAGTGCAATACGACGAGATGCATTTTTGCGGGTAGGCGGTTTTGACAGCACATTGCATGGCGGCGAAGATTGGGAATTTTGGGTTCGTTTCGCAAATTGTTTTTCCATAGATCATTTGAATATAGCACTTATGAAGAGGCGTGAGCATAAGAATAATACGTCGAAGGTACAAAGAATAAGTCGCATCAAGGGCCAACTTGTTGCGTTAAAAAAAATGCAACTCATCTACCCGTTTCCAGATTCAGAAGTTAAGGAAAAACAGGCTGTAATTATCAACAATATAAATCGGCTATGTGCTATGGCTGAGCACAGAAATCAAGCCTGAAATAATTACAAAGACCATCATTGAGAGTAGGAAAATATTATTCTTACCGGCAAGGACACAATGAGTAAAAATATCTGTTAAGCAGTCTGTTTAGAGTTTGCCTGCAATGATGGTTTTAACTGTCGGCCACTTTTTTAAGTCCGGCCGCGATATTAATGAGAACAAAACTAATCATCCGTAACATTTGTTTCAAGCGATTTATCACCCACGCAAAAGTCATAACGCTGCAGCGGTTTATTGATGTAAAAGTTGCATGCATGCATGCTTGCCAGTAACGCAATATCTGTTGCCGGTTAGGTGTGTTGGCAAGTAGTGTGAAAAGTGTGTGCGTTTCATCTGGTTTATTAACAGGGTGATTTGGTGGTGTGGCCAGCGATGGTTCAGGCTTATCCATCGATCCTGTCCTAGCCGTTTGGCGATCATTAAAAACGGTGGCAACAAATACACCTAACATAATGGCACCGCCACCCAAAAAATGATAATAATGCAATTGTTCGCCTAATATTGGTATAGAGAGTATTGCGGTGAAAACTGGAACCAGGTACATAAAGATAGCGGTGACGCTGGGGCCAAGTACCAGCAAACCCTTATTCCAGAATAGAAAAGCGAGTATCGATGGGAAAATTGCCAGAAAGATCAACATGAAAATGATATGGTTTTCGATGTAAAAACCCCCTTTATCCCACAGCGAGTACAAATAGAACGGACTCACCATTATTGTACCCAGGGCGATTAATGTGGTTAACAAAGCCATTGGGTGTAAGTTGATCTGCCATTTGCGATAGAGCACAGAATAGAGTGACCAACATAGGGTGGCAACTAACATCAAAACATCACCCACATTGAAACCAACGTTGCCGAAAGCCGCGATTGAACCTTGGGTCATAATGCTGAGGAATCCAAGCACAGCAAAGCAGATACCGGCGATCTGATATCGGCTGGGTTCGATATGCAGTATTTTCCATGCTAACAGTATTGTTACTATAGGCAGGGCGGCTGCAAATAAAGTCATATTAATCGCAGTGGTTGAATGAGCAGCGATATACAACAGACTGTTATAGGTCGCTATACCCAATGCCGCCAGAATCAATAAGGGCTTTATTTGCACACGTATCTGTTGTTGCTGTGCAACAACGTGTTTGAAACCAAATGGTAAAATTATAGCCAAGGCAAACAGCCAGCGCCAAAATGACAAAGTCATCGGTGACAAGTCATAGCTTGCCATGCGTGATAGCAAAAAATTGCCTGCCCAGAACATGGGTGTAATAAACAGACCCAGATAGGCGAGGAGTCGGGCTTTTTTGTAACGATTCAATCGCGTTTGTGCCACAGGTACATGAGCTGCGTTGTCATGTGTCTCCTCATCAGAAACAATAGTTGTTTCATCGAGCATTTTATCGGCAGCGGCTTTCATTTGGCTCTGACTCCGTCGCGTGGCTCAAAGAGTGATCATTTCGATAGTCACGAATTAATAAAAACAATGACCACAAGCAACTTTACTGTCGATCTGACTCCCACAGGTTTTCGTCAAACTCGATAAGGTTTCCATCAGGATCGCGCAAATAGGATACAATACGTCGATCGCTTACTTTATAAGGTTCGGCTTGTTTGTCGCTTGGGTTAGCCGCATGACCATCGTGATGTCCTGTACTGGCGACGGATAAGCCGTTTGCTTTAGCTCGTTCAATAAACTTTTTGGCGTTACTGACTTTGAAACAAATGTGAGTAATGCCTGGCCATTTTGGCTTTGTATCCAATAAAACATTATTGTCTCTGGCTTCACCATCATGGATTAAGTTAATCCGTAATCCTGATTCCGGGTTAATTAATGCAACTGCGTCAAACTGACTCAAATCTTCTCCCTCTTCGGGCACAAATCCCAGTTTGTTATAGAAATCAAGGCATTCATCTTTACGCTCTGCTGAAACCCTGAGACCCATATGGTCAAAACCTAATAATTGAAAATCACTCATGTTGCTTCTCCAGTTGAATATGTATCTGCCATTAAGCGGCAGTTGCATTACGCATAGTCTCTTCGACTGTGCGAACCACATTGTGCAATTTTGAACGCTGTTCCGTATCATTGAAACGAAATTCGGCGATAACGCCACACAATGAATCACTGCTTGTGTTTGCGCGCACACATGCCGGAATATCAATCAGACACTCGCCTTCATCGGTAAGGATTTTGATGGAGGATATAGCTGTATTAATAGCTGCACTAAATGTGGTATTAAGTCCACAACCAAATTGACCAAAGAACGGTATGGTTGCGCGGTGCTCGTTACCATTCTCAAGTGTGATAATTGCGTTTAATTTGCATTGCACACGACGGCTATTTTCAATTTCTTTGGTGGCTAAAAAATTAGTGGTTGGATCGACCGCTGAGGGCTGAATCATCTCCACTGGAAGCATATCGTCAAACAGCCGCCACAAATAATGCGCTGCCAACAACATGGAGTAGGCTATGCGCTCACGAGTTAAGTCACCGCCGCGTTCCCAGTTGGTCTCGCATACAGAATACAGATCTTTAGCGTGGCCAACATCAATCTCCTTATGCAGGCGATAGTGATATTGTGATTCATAGTCACCCCAAAATCGATCATGTAATGCTCTGGCTTGTAATTCAGCGATGTTGCAATGAAGGTATTCGATAGTCCCCATTAATGCTGCAGAAATTTCATACGGTTTTGTCAGCGCATAATTCAGCAGGCCCTCATAGAATCCGGACATTCGAATCGGACACTCGACGTTCATTTCATCATCCGGTACACCGATTGAACGCAGAAACGCCATAAATGAATCACGGTGACTGTCCTCGAGTTTACCTTCACCATGCTCTTCTGCAACATTTTCGAAAACCTCCATACGATCTTCCATTGCTGGAATTTGTGCCAATACAGCACTCATTGCACGCGAGAAATGTTCAATTGCATAGCGGAAGGGTATCTGTGTTTCTCGATACTCTTCAAGTGTGGTTTCAGGATTCAATACCCATTTGAAGTATGGATGGTTATTAAAATCATAAGCCTTGCTTACCAATGCTGCAGCAGCCATAACACTGGGTTGTTGGGCCACAACTGAAACACTTAGGTCATCTACTCGTGCAGCGAATGATCGATTGTTTGTTACCCCCATAAATCCTCCGAAGGTGGTTTGATATATAATTATTAATGATCTGCTCAAGAATAGAATCTGCAATCAGGTAGTGTTACGGATGTCAGCTTTTTTAATCTATTACATTGAGCAGTGCTAATAAGGTCTACGAAACAAAGATCTCAATAGTTATTCGTATTTATTGTAAATACGCTCAAAAATAGACAATAAATAACTATTCTTTAAATTCTTTTTCTCAGATAACTTCTGCTGAAGCTGTCTGGGGCTTTTTACAGCGAAATCAGTTCGCGTCTCACCTCCTGCAATGCTTTGATAATACGTTCAATGGTGAAACTGAATGGCAACAGAGTTGCTGTATCATAGCGCTCGGTGACTTCTTCAAATAAATTCTCAATTGCCGGATAAGTATCGTATACCTGCTGCATAACCTGATAGGCATCATCGATGTCTGATTTTGCATCTGACATCAATTGTTTACGGTTCTGGTAGGGGTTAGGGTTCATAGCCATCTGCAAATTACTTTCTGCAGCTCTGATGTTTTCCAAAACATTCAGGATACGCATGAATTCAGAGATGGCATCAACCTGTGCAACATTAAGTTTGATACCAATGCCGTTCTTGTCTAAGGAGGCGAGAAATTTTCCAGTTTTGGAATTATTAAAGGCATCACTGTTATAAAATTCGACGGTGCCTTCCAGACTCATTACTGAATTGTTATGCATATAAGGGGGTGTGTCGGCGGCCTCGATTACAGGTGTGCCATTAAATGAACCATCACCTGGCCGACCAAAGCCATCATCAAGTGTAATTTTTTCACCTGTTAACTTGGCCAGGTTATCTATTAGCGCTTCAACGCCTGTTGCAAAATTGACGTTGCCGGATGGTACGCCTTTTACAATGCCATTAGCACCGCCATTGATATGGCATATATTGCATTTACCAACCTTATCATCGAGATAAAGCTCCTGTCCTCGGCTTGCAATAGAGCCTTTGAGAGAGATTGGCAGTTTTATTTCTTCTTGCCGACCGATGGTTAGCATAAAGGCTTCCAGTGCTATGAGTTCCTCGGCAGTTGCCAGTCGATAGTCTATGCCTTCCATTCTTGCCAGGCTCTTGGTCATATGCTGCTTGATGGCGCCATTGGCAAAGGTTCGTAATGGCCCGCTATCACCGCCCAGCCCAAGCATTGGGCCATTTACACTATCAATAGTTGTTTTAATTCCCTGGAGGTGTGGCACTGCCCGCATGGCAAAATTATCCTCCAGATTATCAAATCCATCTGGATTGGTTAATATCAGGCCAAATTGGCGCATCAGTTTTGGGTTCTCAAATCCTTTGCTGAGTTGCGGGCTAAACTCAGCAATAAATAATGGATCGCTGGCAGGCAATGTTTTAATAAAAGCCGAGTCCAAGGTGTAATTGTTTTTCGGTCTGTGACAGGTACTGCAAGTTCGGCCATTACCAGAAAAAGTCTCATTGTTAAACAGTTCCCGGCCTTGTTCTACTAATTTTGCTTTGAGAGTTGTTTGTGCATGGATTGTATTAGTGTTGGTTAGTATTAGACAGGCCATCCACAACGAGCCGAACAATAATCTACCGAAACAAGTTATGATTTGGATAAAAAAAAGCGGCCGTATGGACACAGACACCTCCGTATCAGAATTTCCATGAAACACTCGATCAACTTGGGTAATGTTTGATCGTTGATGTATGAAGGTCGTGGATTGGCCTTCCTGTTTTTAGCCTATCCCTTTCCTAACTCAGAAACATCCGTGTAATTACTTACTTGAAAGTAGGATAAAACGGTATTAATGACATTTAAATACTACAGAAAAATACTACAGAAAAGGACTACATATTTTTACTACGTATTTTGTTATTGTTTCAAGCTCATTAGAAAAATAATATTCATCGCTGGTGCCTAGCGACTCATTTACTTGCACTATTAACTCTTTCATTTTCTGTATGTCATTTTGAATTGGAGAAATAGTATTTGCATAGAACTCGAATCTATGATCTCACTACTATATGAGACACTACATTAGTTCTTGCTTAAGCTTTCTTATTACTGGACTTGCATTTAATTCCATCAAATCAATCAGTTTACAAGGGTTTTAAAAATATTTGTTTAAATAATGGATGGAACTAAATGATACAAATCACCTTTTATGCCATGGACGGCATGTATTGAGGAAATGCATGGTGATATACAAGGCAGTGCTGGGAGAATGCGGATACATTGGTAAAATGTAATTTCCAGTGATTCCAATTTGATGGGTTTGCTTATACCAAGGCATCGATTACATGGATGTATTATAGCTGCCTTAGCCTATAACCGCATTGAGGCCAACGATTCATGTAGAAGAAAGTATGAATATCAGTAAAAAAGTACTCTTATTAATTATTATCCCGATGTTGGCTGCAATTGCCCTAATTAATTTATTAGTCAACCTTCGTACCTATGATATTTCACAAAAACAGGCTGCTGCCTACAAAACAGTATTGATGGAGGTTCGTAGAATTGAATTGATTAATTATACAAAAACAGCGCGATCTGTTTTTGAAGGTTTATATGAACTGTCTGACTTTGATCAATATATAGCGAAAAACATCATGCATGAAATACAGAATAATCTTGCGTTTCTGGAAAATACTCTTTTTTATCCCTATTCGCCCGATCATATGATTGCCTGTCCTGTTAGGAAAGTCTTACTGTTAGATAAAAACGAGGACAAGCAATTAGCATATCAAGAGGAAGTTATTATTCAGGAGATGTTCTGTGAGAAAATGAATAATCGTGATTTAGCAACGTTTTTATGGAGAAAAACTCCCTTAAGCGGAATTGGAAAAAAACTACTTCTTTCCAATATACTGCACACATGGCAATGGCCGTTTGGGGTTAGTCGATATGTAATTAATCTTGAGCATAGGGTCGCAGCGATTAAATCAATAATGAATAAACAAATAGAAGAATTATCTTTTGTTTTTAGATGGACCGCTTCGTTATCACTATTACTCCTGTTTTTCTCTGCACTATTGTTGCAACTGAGCGAACGAAAAGCAGCGGAACGAAAACTGCGGGAGCTGACTACGCAGGTTTTAAATATTCAGGATGAAGAGCGCCATCGTATATCACGAGAATTACATGACAGTATAAGCCAGGCGCTGGTTGCAACTAAATTTTCACTTGAATCTGCTTTCAAACACTTAAAGGATAAACACATACAGGGTGCTCGTTTGCTTCAGGACAGTAGCAATCAATTGGATGAAACGTTGCGAGAGATTCGACGAATTTCCCGAAATCTTCACCCCAGTGTGCTTGATGATTTAGGTTTGATGGCGGCAATGGACTCACTGAGTAAAGAATTTCAGAAGCGTAGTAATATTCAAGTCAATTTATATGCAAACATAGCTGAAAAAAAACTGTCGAGAAGCGCAAATACCGCATTATATCGAATTGCGCAAGAATCTTTGAGCAATATCGAACGTCATTCTTCTGCAAAAGAAGTTACGATAGATGTGGTTATGCAAAAAAAATGGTTAAAGTTAACAATAAGCGATGATGGTAAAGGGTTTGATGTCTCTACTATACAGAACAACCGTTACCCAGATATGGGCAGCGGTTTGCGTAATATGACAGAGCGAATTCATTATTTTAAAGGTAAATTAAGAATACAGTCCTCTGATAAAGGAACCACTATTATTGCCGCCGTTCCCATTAAATTTATATTATACGAAAATAATGGCAAGCAGGTGCCAGCGTGAAAGGAATTACTGTACTCATAGCGGATGACCATCCATTGATACGTGATGGCTTACGATCTCGCTTATGTAGTTCCGATGCCGTCACTATGATTAGTGAAGCCAGTAACGGTGTGCAGGCAATTGCATTAGCAGAGCAGATACAACCTGATATAGTTCTTATGGATATAAACATGCCCGTTATGAACGGGATTGATTGTGCAGAGATCTTTCAGAAGAGATTTCCCGAGACTAAATTATTAGTGCTTAGTATGCATGATGATCGTGCCTATATATTGAATGTATTACGTTTGGGGGCTAAAGGTTACATTCTGAAAACGGCGCCTTCAGAAGAAATGCTTACCGCGATTCATGAGGTGTATAATGGCGGTTTTTATTATAGCCCCTCAATCGCAGAAATTATATTACAGCGATCCAGTGAACAAAATGATTCGCTGACTTCACGTGAGCAAACAATTCTGAGTTTATTGGCTGCAGGTATGAGCAATAAGGAAATGGCGAGGGAGCTGAATATCAGTACGCGTACAGTTGAGACACATCGGTGCAATATTAAGAATAAGCTGGGTATTAAAACAACTTCAAACCTGATTCGATATGCAATTGATGCTAGGTTGGTCTATCGTGGTCAAGGAGAGATATGAGTTGTTCTCATCCTTGCATTGTGTAGGAATATTGATTCCTGTTTGTGATAATTTCTAGGACCTGTACCAAAATGAACCTTGAAGGTACGAGAAAATGCGGATGAAGAATTAAAGCCTGTTCTGATGGCAATCTCCTGAATTGAAAAATTTGTATCTGTTAACAAACGCCTCGCAAGCTGAAGGCGCAAGTGTCGGTAATACTTTCCAGGTGAGCTTTGCAGAGTCGCATTAAACAGCGTTTCCAGCGTACGTACGGGGACAGCTATTCTATGGGCAATTGTAGAAATGGATAGCGGTTCATCAAGACTTGTTTCCATTAGCTTGATGGCGGCTGCAATACGTGGTTCGATTGCGCTCAGTTTACCCAACGAGACTAACATCTGTGCATCACTTGATGCATGGGCATCATCATAAATGAATACACTGGCAACCTCCATGGAAAATGACATGCCCTTGCGCAGTCGTAGTAATTGCAGCATAAGATCAAAAGCCGGGGAGGCGCCTCCCGAGGTGAAATAACGACCGTCAATGACAAATCTATCGGGAATTACATTGATGCCTGGGTGTTTACTTGCAAAGTCTTCAAGGTCTTCCCAATGTGTGGTCGCACTGTATCCGTTCAATATTCCGGCACGGGCCATTAACCAACTGCCGGCCTCCATACCACCAATCGCTTTATATTGTGGGGCCACTTTGGCAAGTTTGCTGATGGTATTTTGTCGCGCATGATGTTCGCTGTTAAAACCAGCAATAATAATCAGCACGTCACTCCTTGCGGTGTCTGAGAATACAGCATCTGCCATGATGGGTAGGCCACACGTCAAACTAACAGGTTCTCCATCGAGTGTTTCTATTGTCCAGCTAAAAAGGGTTTCACCGGCAATTCGGTTAGCTGCACGCATAGGGTCGAGTGTGCATGCAACAGACATCATCGAACAATCTGGCAGTATAAGCAGCGTGACTGATAGGGTCGTATTTGATGGTGAAAAAATACTCATTGCGTAAACTGTCATATTTATTGCCAAATTTGTCAATCAATTTATTCCGACTTCAGCATACACTGTGAAAAACCGGAGGTTAGACAATGGGGCTTTCACAGAATCGTGATGTTTTTATCACCTGTGCTGTAACAGGCTCTGGAGACACCATTGGTCGTTCTGACAAAGTGCCCATTACACCGCGACAAATTGCAGATGCTGTAATCGAAGCTGCGGGCGAGGGTGCTGCGGTTGCCCATATTCATGTGCGTAATCCTGAAACGGGAGCGGCTTCACGAGAACCAGCACTTTTCACTCAAGTTGTAGAGTTAGTCAGCCAATCCGGAATTGATATTATATTGAACCTGACGGCAGGTATGGGTGGTGATCTGACATTGGGTTCACCCCAGCAGCCGTTGCCACCTGATATTTCAGGAACTGATATGGCAGGGGCCAGGGAGCGATTGCAGCATGTCGCTGCGCTTTTGCCGGAAATTTGCACTATTGACTGTGGCACAATGAACTTTGGCGAAGGTGACTACATCATGGCCAACACGCCAAGTATGCTGAGGGAAATGGCGGAGCAGGTAAAGAGGCTAGGGGTGCGACCAGAAATCGAAATTTTTGACAGCGGGCATCTGGTTTTGGCGAAATGGCTGAAGGCGCAAGGTGTCATTGATGATCCAGTCGTCGTACAACTGTGTATGGGCATTCCCTGGGGAGCGCCGGATGATATTTCCACTTTTAATTCACTGGTTCAAAATCTTCCACAAGACTGGCACTTTTCTGCCTTCTCCATAGGCCGAAATCAGTTACCATATGTAGGATTGGCGGCTGCTTCAGGTGGTAATGTCAGGGTCGGGCTTGAGGATAATATCTGGTTGGAAAAAGGGCTGCTGGCAAGCAACGGTGACCTGGTAAAACGAGCCAGCAAGATACTTAGCGCCATGGGCTATAACATACTTTCACCGGCTGAGGTCAGGCAAAAACTTAAATTGAAAAAACGTTGGGGTTGAGCATGCATATTCTTGAAAATGCAGCAGTGATCGGTGGTGGTGTTATTGGCAGTGGTTGGGTTGCACGGTTACAGGCGAACGGTGTTAATGTAAATATTTTTGATCCCGCCGAAGATGTCAGACAAAAGGTTAATGAGGTGCTTGTTAATGCTGCTGTAGCAATGGATAAATTGAGTGATGCACCGCGACCGGCATCGGGTGTTGTGCGTTTTTGTGATTCCGTTGAGCAGGCGGTAATTGATGTCTCGCTTATCATAGAAGCCGTTCCGGAGCGACTCGAAATAAAACAATCCGTTTATAAACAGATCGAGAAAAGCGCAAAACCGACGGCGCTCATTGCCTCATCCACTTCCGGTATCTTACCTTCTGATCTGCAACGGGAATTGCAATATCCGGATCGTTTTTTAGTGGCGCATCCATTTAATCCGGTTTATCTGTTGCCATTGGTGGAGTTGGTAGCCGGCAATCAGACCAGTACTGAAACCTTAGAACGGGGCAAGCGGATTTATCATGATTTGGGTATGAAGCCATTGCATGTACGCAAGGAAATTGAGGCGTTTATAGCCGATCGGTTATTAGAGGCCGTCTGGCGTGAAGCATTGTGGCTGGTGAATGATGATGTTGCCACCACTGCAGAAATTGATGATGCCATCCGTTACGGTTTTGGTCTGAGATGGGCACAAATGGGTTTGTTCGAAACCTTCCGCGTAGCGGGTGGTGAAGCGGGTATGCGCCATTTTATTGCGCAATTCGGCCCTTGTCTGAAATGGCCCTGGACTAAATTGATGGATGTGCCTGAACTCACTCAAACGTTAACTGAAACCATTGCCTCACAATCGGATGAACAGTCAGGTGATTATTCAATTCGCGAACTGGAGCGCATTCGTGATAATAATCTTGTCGGAATTTTATTGGCGTTGAAAGATAACAATTGGGGCGCCGGAAAAACCCTGGCCCTCTACGAGCAGGCGCTGAAGGATAAAATCCAATCCTGGGAGAAAAAATGATGGATTTTGCGCTTTCAAATGAACAACAGATGATAGTTAACACGGTTAGAAGGTTTGTGGAAAAAGAGTTTTACCCACACGAGGCAGAGATAGAGCGTAGCGGTGTTGTACCGCAAGAACTTGGTGAAGAAATAAAAAACAAGTGTATTGAGCTTGGTTTTTTTGCCGCCAATATGCCTGCAGAAATTGGTGGCGGCGGTTTGAATCATCTGGATTTTACTTTGTTTGAACGTGAGTTGGGCCGTGGCAGTATGGCGCTGGGTGTATTCTTTGGGCGTCCATCGAGCATACTGCTGGCATGTGAAGGAGAGCAACGAGAGCGTTTTTTACTGCCCGCTGTACGGGGTGAAAAATTTGACTGTCTGGCCATGACCGAACCCAATGCGGGCTCAGATATACGTGGCATGCAATGCACGGCTCGACGTGTTGGTGATGACTGGATCATTAATGGCAATAAACATTTTATAAGCCACGCCAATATTGCTGACTTCGTTATTTTATTTGCGGCAACGGGTGAGGAACAGACAGCTCGGGGAAGTAAAAAATTAATCACTTGTTTTTTGCTGGATCGAGGTACACAGGGGTTTGAAATAGTAAATGGCTATAATTCGATAAGCCACCGGGGTTATCAAAACTGTACTTTGTCCTTTGTTGACTGTCGGGTCCCGGCTTGTCAGATACTGGGTGAGATCCACGGTGGGTTTGAACTGGCCAACCAATGGTTATACGCAACCCGATTAACAGTTGCTGCGAACTGTGTTGGGCGGGCCAGACGGGTGTTCGATCTTGCGCTTGAATATGCAGCAGAGCGTGAGCAATTTGGTAAAAAAATCGGCCACTTTCAGGGTATATCTTTCAAGTTGGCCGATATGATCACTGAAATCGATGCGGCAGACTGGTTAACATTATCTGCAGCCTGGTGTTTGGATGAGGCAAAACCAGCCAACCGGAAAATCGCCAGTGCAAAACTGTATGCATCAGAAATGTTAGCGCGGGTGACTGATGAAGCCTTGCAGATTTTTGGTGGCATGGGACTGATGGATGATCTGCCATTGCAGCGCTTTTGGCGTGATGCAAGAGTGGAACGAATCTGGGATGGAACGTCCGAAATACAGCGCCATATTATTTCCCGTGAACTGCTACGCCCCCTTGGCTGTTAGCAGTCGTTGAAATGCCGCGTTCATTGCATCGTATATTGAACCCGGCTTCAATTGCCGTCATAGGTGGAAAAGAAGCGCAGTCCGTAGTAGAACAATTAATGGGTATGGCCTACACGGGCGATATCTATCCGGTTCATCCGCATAAGGAGACAGTTTGCGGTTTGCCCGTATTTCGCTCTATCGATGCACTGCCTGATTCACCTGATGCGGCTTTTGTCGCTGTGAACCGCAAGCGAACAGTGAGTATTGTTAATGCACTTAAACACTGCAATACAGGCGGTGTAATCTGTTACGCATCAGGTTTCACTGAAGCCGATGACGAAGGAAAACACTTGCAGCAGGCATTAATCGAGGCAGCAGGCGAGATGCCGGTTATAGGTCCGAACTGTTATGGATTGCTGAATTACGCGGATGGTGTGGCGCTTTGGCCGGATCAGCACGGCGGAGTACGACTAAATGAAGGCCAAACCGGCGTGGCTATAATCGTTCAATCTTCAAATATCGCGATTAATATAAGTATGCAACAGCGTGGATTGCCTGTTGCTTTTGTGCTTACCGCTGGCAATCAGGCCCAAACGGGCATATCAGAGATGGCGCTGAATATTCTGGATCACCCGCGGGTCACAACACTGGGTCTGCATATTGAAGGGTTTGATTCAATAAGGGGAATGGAGGCCGTTGCTGCCAAAGCCAGAGAACTGAAAAAACCAATTGTTGCAATAAAGATTGGCCGCAGTCAGCAGGCACAACGAGCGGCCTTTACGCACACAGCTGCATTGGCAGGCTCAGATACTATTGCTGATGCCTTTTTAAGGCGTATTGGTATCGCTCGTGTGTTTAGTATTCCATCTTTTCTCGAAGCATTGAAACTGCTGCATGTGTGTGGCCCACTTGAAGGCGGGGCTATTTCTTCGATGAGTTGCTCAGGCGGGGAGGCTGGTCTGATGGCGGACGCCTGTTACAGACGCAAGCTTATTTTTCCGAAATTACCTGAGTTGCAAAAAAAGATCGTTCAGGATGCGTTAGGACCCAGGGTAACGGTGGCTAACCCGCTTGATTACCACACGTATATTTGGGGTGATCGCTGCGGCATTGAGGCTGTTTTCCTCGGCGTGTTGCAAGCGGGTTTTGATTTTAATTGCCTTATCCTGGATTTTCCACGAGGTGATCGGTGTGCTAGTGACGATTGGAATACAGTGATTGATGCATTGGCATCCGCAATACATCAAACCGGCGCGATGGCGGCCATTGTTACCACGCTTCCCGAGAATATCAGTGAAATAAAGGCGCACGAATTGATAAGTAAAAACCTGGTGCCATTGTTTGGAATCGATGAAGCATTAGATGCCATAGAAGCGGCTGCGCTAATAGGAGAAATCTGGCAACAACCCAAGCGTGATCCGCTTGCGATTTCTGTAATAGGCAGGGATTTATTCAGCTCGGTGCCTGATGAAGCCATAGCGAAAGCGATATTATCAGACAATGGTATTATCGTGCCGATTGGAAAAAATTCGTCAGATCCCAAAGAGATTGTAGCGGCTGCACAAGTGATTGGCTATCCTGTGGTGTTAAAGGCACTGGGTATAAGTCATAAGAGTGAGCGGCAGGCTGTCTACCTGAATATTAACGATTCAATTGCACTTGCATTGGCAATAAAAAAACTTAAAAAAATCAGCACTGAATTACTGCTTGAAGCCATGGTTGTGGATTCGGTGCTGGAATTATTGATCGGGCTATCACGTAGTGAGCAATTTGGCTTGGTAATGACAATTGCAACTGGAGGAACCCTGGTGGAAATATTACAAGATAGTCAAACGCTTTTGCTGCCCTCTAGTAAACGGGAGATAAAGTATGCGCTACGCCAATTAAAAGGGGCTGTGTTTTTCGATGGTTTTAGAGGCGGCAGGAAAGCTGATTTTAAGGCTGTTGTAAATACTATTCTGGCGATACAGAAATTTGCGCTGGCAAACGCCGAATCACTACAGGAATTGGATATAAATCCGTTAATCGTATGTTCTGAAGGCAAGGGTGCAATCGCTGCTGATGCACTTATAAAATACGGGAGCTGAGGATAATGAATAAAGTGATATCAACCCGACGCGAGGGGGGTATTCTTGAAGTTACGCTTAATCAACCCAAGGCTAATGTGATTAGTTTAGAGACAAGTCGATTGATGGGTGAGACGTTTAAAGAATTCCGCGATGATTCAACACTAAGGGTGGCAATTGTAAGCAGTTGTGGAGATAAGTTTTTTTCTGCCGGCTGGGATTTAAAAGCGGCCGCGGAGGGTGACGCGGTTGACGGTGATTATGGGGTCGGTGGTTTTGCCGGGCTGCAAGAGCTACGCGATCTTAATAAGCCGGTTATCGCAGCAGTCAGTGGCATGGCCGTAGGCGGTGGTTTTGAACTCGCGCTGGCATGTGATCTGATATACGCAGCGGATCACAGTACCTTCTGTCTGCCGGAAATCAGAGCAGGTACGCTGGCTGATGCAGCAACTCTCAAACTACCTCGCCGTATTCCCTATCATGTAGCAATGGAAATGCTGTTAACCGGCCGCTGGATGGATAGCGACGAAGCGCTCCGCTGGGGGTTGGTTAACAAGATTTTAGCAAAAGAGGCGTTAATGCAGCATGTGTGGGAAATTGCACGGCAGCTGGAGGCAGGACCACCGCTGGTATTTGCAGCAATTAAGGAAGTTGCCAGAGAAGCCGAAGGTGTCAAGTTTCAAGATGCATTAAACCGCATCAGCAAACGCCAATATGCAACTGTTGATACGCTTTATGGTAGTGAAGACGGACTTGAGGGTTTTAAGGCATTTGCAGAAAAGCGAGATCCGGTATGGAAAGGTAAATAGTGCTCAAATCCGTGAATTGTTATATTCTTCCATGATTACGACGCAATTATTACCCCCTCAGCAGTGGCTGAAGCCCCGTTATTTGGTCAAGGCACAGGTGATCCGATTTGCAGTACTATCTGGACGCTGTGTGGTTTGCCGTGTGTTTCTTTACCTCTCTTAACAGGTGACAATGACTTACCTTTAGGGGTGCAGCTTATTGCAGGTGCCAGGCGGGATGATCACTTGCTGCGAACCACCCGCTGGCTGTTGGCATATCTGCTCACTGCTGCTGATACTTAGTGTTTGAACACAGCCAATCTAAATTGTTTGCTATATGGTTTCAGAGCTGTATTCTATTGTGTTTCTACTGAAGAAGAACCGGCTGTACGAAACCGACCCCAATTCATCACTAACAGCACACCGGATAACCCACTGAAACCAGCCATAAGCCAAAATGCCTTGCCACTGAAAGCGGCAAAGGTAAAACCTGTCAACCACATGGCAAATGCAAATAAAATACCCATTGCAAGCGTGTCATAGAGTCCTTGCGCCGAGGCATTTAAATGATCCGGCACTCGCCGGGTGATATAGGAAACCATCGCTAAGTGAGTCGTTGCAAAGGTTAATGCATGTAATAGCTGCATGACCAGCAAATAGTCAAAGTCTGTGGTTGTACCCATTACCGTCCAGCGGATCAATCCACCGAGTACGGCCAGGAGCAACAAGCCACTGACGTCCAGATAATTCAATAATCGATTGCCAAAGGCAAAAATAAGCACTTCAAAACAGACACCTTCTGCCCATAATATACCTATTTGGAATTCACTTAGGCCGGCAGCTTTCCAGTGAATGCTTGCAAATCCGTAAAGCGCTGCATGGCTCGCTTGGAGAAGAGCAACGGTTATTAATACAACTTTAAAATCAGGCAGCTTATAGGCTTGCCAGAGGACAACTTTGGTTTTGCTATTACTTATTGCGCGTAAATTCGGTAATAGACAGGTTACGCAGAAGGCCAAACCTGTCAAGATTGATAGCAATACAATAATTGTATCAATTGCCTTGCCATCCATATACCATCCTGCTGATACGGATACCATGATAAAACTGATTGATCCCCACAATCTGGCGTTGCCGTAAATCAGGCCCGATTGTTTTACCGCCAGTACACTGATGCTGTCAGTGAGGGGGATTTGTGTGGTTGACAGAGACCCACCCAGAGACCAGATTGCCAGAATCATCCAGAAACCTGTTGCAGCATGTAACCCCATTACCGACAAAAAATACCCGCCACTGAGTATGATCAGCCATTTTTTACGCAGCCCACTGATATCAGCGATGGCACTAAAGAACGGACCAATAATGACTTTTCCAACCAAGGCGGCGGCGAGTATTAGCCCTACCTGTTGTGAAGTCATTCCCTGGCCTTCCAGCCAACGTGGAAAATAGGGTAAAACTATGCCCATGCCACTGAACAAGGCAGCATATTGCAATGCGAAGATGAATTGAGGGGTATTGATTAGTTTGCTTTTCATAATTCCAATGAGAGAGGTGATAAAAAATTATTCGCAGCCGCAGATTGATTGAATTTAGGTTGAAGGCAAAGTAAACACTTAGGAAGAATCGCCTTACTGACTTGACCAATCAAATTGAGCAAGGTGTAAACAAACACCCTTTTTATAACCGACACAAATTATAACCGACACAAAGCTGACATTCCCCTGGCCGGGTTTTCGGCAATTTTATAGGTAGAACTTGACTAAGTAGTAACAAATGATGTAGATCTTATTTAGAAAAAAGAACATCGACGAAAAACTGGCAAACCAGTTCGACAAGATTATAATTGATCAATAATAAATCCAGCAGAGGAATTTTATATGAAAGGCTTAAAATACGCAGTGCTGATCACTGCATTGGTTGTCACGGGTTCGATACAGGCAGCAGATTTTAAACCTGCGGTGGTGTTCGATATGGGTGGCAAATTCGACAAGTCGTTCAATGAAGGGGTTTATAACGGTGTTGAGAAGTATAAATCAGAATCCGGGGTTAGTTATCGTGAATTTGAGGTGACAAATGAGACTCAGCGGGAGCAAGCCATACGTAAAATGGCACAACGAGGAAGCAGCCCTGTTCTCGGTATTGGTTTCGCCCAAGGCCCGGCTATTGAAAAAGTAGCGACTGAATTTACGGATATCAATTTTGCGATTATCGATATGGTCGTCGATAAGCCCAATGTTCAATCGATTGTTTTTAAGGAGCAGGAGGGTTCATTTCTGGTCGGGATGTTAGCCGCGATGGCATCAAAAACCGCTAAAGTGGGCTTTGTAGGGGGTATGGATATTCCTTTAATTCGACGCTTTGCTTGTGGGTATGAGCAAGGTGCGAAACATGCCAATGCAGATGTGGAAGTTATTCAGAACATGACAGGTAGCACGCCCTCTGCCTGGAATGATCCCGGTCGAGGTGGCGAGTTAACAAAAGGTCAGTTCGACCGCGGTGTTGATGTAGTGTTTGCAGCGGCAGGGGGCACAGGGGTGGGTGTGTATCAAGCCGCGAAGGATGCTGGAAAATTCGCCATTGGGGTGGACTCCAACCAAAATCACCTTCATCCGGGCACCATGCTGACTTCAATGCTTAAACGCGTTGATGTGGCTGCATATAATGTTTTCAAAACCGCCAATGAAGGTAATTTTAAAGCCGGTATCAATGTGCTTGGATTGGCGGAAGGCGGCGTAGGCTGGGCGTTGGATGAACATAACAAAGCATTGATCTCAGCTGAAATGATGGCTGCGGTTGAACAGGCTGAAGCCGATATCATTGCCGGTAAGATTAAAGTGCATGATTATATGTCTAATAACACTTGTAACTACTAAGGTAGCAGCAAAACCTGAGTATGAAAGTCGTTCGGGTTTTTGTTAGTGGTGAATAGCATTTCGCAATCCGCTATCGACCTGCAAGGTATCAGCAAGGCGTTCGGACAGGTACTGGCGAACGACAACATCAACTTGTCGGTCAGCAAAGGCAGCATACATGGAATTGTCGGTGAAAATGGCGCCGGTAAATCCACCCTGATGAGTATTCTGTATGGGTTTTATACCGCTGATCGGGGAGAAATCTTTATCGGCGGAAAGAAAACAAGGATTCGTAACGCTACCGATGCCATAGCTGCAGGTATTGGCATGGTACATCAGCATTTTATGCTGGTGGACAATTTTACCGTGTTGGAAAACGTGATGTTAGGCGCTGAATCGGGTGCAATGTTGTCCACCAGCATACATAACGCCCGCACCGAGCTGAGCCGTCTTGAAAAGGAATACGGTCTGCAGGTTAATATCGATACGGTGATAGAGCAATTGCCTGTCGGGGAACAGCAGCGAGTGGAGATCTTAAAAGCGTTGTACCGGGGTGCAGCTATTCTTATTCTTGATGAGCCGACAGGCGTCTTGACCCCACAGGAAACGGAACAGCTTTTTACTATTCTCAAATCACTCAAAGCGCAAGGTGTCACCATTATTATGATCACGCATAAACTGCGTGAAATAATGGCGATTACTGACAACGTTTCTATTATGCGTGCCGGTAAAATGGTAGCCGGTCGCAAAACCAGTGAAACGGATCGTGAAGAGCTGGCTGAGTTGATGGTCGGGCGTAAGGTTCATATAACAACTGATAAGTCACCTGCCAAGGCGCAACAGACACTATTACAAGTAGAGAACCTGACAGTAACCGATGCCCAGGGAATCAACCGTGTTGATAATGTGTCATTTAAGGTTCATGCAGGAGAAGTTGTTGGCATCGCCGGTGTTTCTGGCAATGGGCAAAGCGAGTTACTCGAAGCCTTGTCCGGTATTCACAAATGTTCAAGTGGACAATTTACCGTAAACGGAGAAACCATAACCGCAGCACAATGGAAACACCCGGATGAGATTCGAAATCTTGGATTAGCTCATGTGCCGGAAGATCGCCTGAAGCTGGGTTTGGTAGCAGAATTTACAGCCAGTGAATCTTCCATACTTGGCTATCATAAACAACCAGAATTCAATGGCAAATGGCTGACAAGCATGTTGGCTATAAAACAACATTGCCTGCGCTTGATGGAAGTTTTTGATGTTCGCCCCAGAGACAGCTCCCTCAAGTCAGCCAATTTTTCGGGTGGTAATCAACAGAAACTGATTCTAGCCAGGGAAATGGATTCCAAACCACGGGTTCTGCTTGTTGGTCAACCTACACGTGGGGTGGATATAGGTGCGATTGAGTTTATCCACCAGCAAATTATTGCTATGCGAGATGCAGGCAGTGCAATTTTGATGGTTTCAGTAGAATTAGAGGAAATCATGGCCATTGCTGATCGAATAATAGTTATGTTCGAGGGAAGAATTATTGGTGAAATAGAAGCGGCGGACGCTGATGAAAAAACGCTGGGTCTTATGATGGCTAATGCATTATAAAAAACCAAATTATTCCATAATCTGAAAACATATTTTATGAGCGTGTTTTCCTATCGCCAGAATATTAATGTGACACTGTAATTTGAAATAAAAATAATCCGCTAATGGTATTAAGTTAAATGATCTCCGGCATAGTCGCAGGCTTATTGGGTTACATCCTCAAAGGACTCAAGTAAGCGCCTAAGGCGCAGCTATACTCCAAACCGTAGTCTCGGTAAAACCTATACGAGTCACCCCAGTGCAGCTGGGAGTTTACCCTATTTAATTACACAAATTCCTACAATGACATGTATTTTTTTACGGAAGTCATACAATGACTTATTGTGTCTTAAATTCAGATTGTTCGGGAATATTTTTAACGCATCCAATAATAACTTTTGACTGTTAACTTATAAGAAACTGACGATTCGATATTTGTTGTTATGCTGTAATGGATTGATCATAATCAACTAAAGAGTTAAGAACGGTGTAATAGTGATGCCCTGATAATATGTACCATCCATGTATTATATAGAAAAGAGGTAATGCAATATGAGAAGTGGCAATAATTCAGATGAGGTAAGTCATTTTACTGGAAAATTTGGTAAACAGTTAGCATCGACTACAAACGCGAAGCCGACCGAGATCCATGAAAAAATGGGGAAAACCAAATATAAAGCTGAAAATAATCTATCCGTAGATCAACGTGGGGGGGTGTTCTGTTCGGGCATAATCTGTACCAAATTTTAACGTTCAACAGGTACTTGTATTACATTTTGTTGGAATCAAGAAACATAGTCACAATGATTGTTGTGTTTTGGCAACTAAAAATTTGAATGCTTAGCCAAATTTTTTAGATTATTTATATTGATAGAAATTACAATATAAAAATTAATTCTAATGAACAAATTCCATGCAGGTTACTATTTCCTTCATAGACATGCTTTTTATTGAAGGAGGCCATATAATGGAATCATGATGAATGAGTACACGTTGTTCAATAATACTAGTATTGCGAGGCGATGGTTGTAATTGTTTTTAGTTCCATTATTAACACATAATACTCTGTTTATACCCATGTATTTACTCAGTTTTACATAACTAAAGATAGCCGGGATAAAGACAAATAAAACGGCCTCGATAGCGCAAAAAAAATTAACATGAAAAAATCAGACGATACGATATCCGGGATAATGAATTTGTCAGAAAAATCGAATATTATATCTTTTGCTGGGGGGTTTCCTGACCCTCAAATACAAAAAAAAATGGAGTTGGATAATCTGATAAAACAAACCTTGGACGATGATCAGAGGTATGTTTACGGGTATAGTCCCACACCGGGTATTACAGAGTTACGTGTATTGATTTCGCAACAAATGCAAGCGCAGGGAAGAGCTACTGAATATGAAGAAGTAATGATAACCTCCGGGGGCATTTCAGCCTTTGATCTTATCGCCAGTGCCGTTATTAAACCTCAAGAATCAGTTGTTGTTGGTTATCCAGGTTATACGGGAATTATTGCATCTCTTAAGATCCACAATATCAATATCGTTAATGTAAAAGCAACACAGAATGGTTTTGATCTCAATGAACTGGAAGATAAATTACAGGAACTAAGCACATCGAATCATCCTATTAAATATATGTATTGTATACCTTCATTTGACAATCCAACTGGCTCATTAACATCCAGTGCGAATAGAAAGAGGATAATTGAGTTATCGCAAAAATATGGCTTTGTCATTATCGAAGATGGCGCATATCAGGAGATTTATTACGCTGGTAGTGTGCCAAAAATACTGGCAAGTTTGTGTAGTGATAATGTCATACACATAAATACATTCTCTAAAACGCTATCACCCGGTTTACGTTTGGGATGGGTCGTTGCTAATAAAGAGGTAATCCAGGCGCTTTGCCGAAGGAAACAAACCACAGATCAATGTTCAAGCGCATTGACTCAATATATAGCAGTCACAGCACTTCGCTCGGGTTATATACACAACAAATTAAAAGAATCAAGAATACATTATCGAAGGAAGAGAGATACAACAATAAAGGCATTGGAAGATGAGATGACTGATATGGCTATATGGAACAAGCCTGAGGGTGGCTTTTATATTTGGTTGAAGGTGCAGAGTGAGAGAACGTCTGTTGAGATTGCAAAGTTAGCGATTGAAAAATTTGAGGTCGCTGTATTGCCGGGGAGTTGCTTTTATGCGAGTTCACCAAGAAGTGACACATTAAGAATAGCATTTAGTTATGTTGATAATTCAAGAATTAAAGAAGGTATAAGTAAATTCAGAATGGCAGTCAATTGTTAGATTGATTTATTCTAAACGGCCGATAACGTGACTCAATGCTTTGCTGCGCGGAATACAGAAAAACTCAACGGCAGAACTTGAAGGTATCAGTCTTATATGTGATTGATTGAAGAAGTACTTGAGAAATGAAGTCGCAGAATCACTGATTTGTAATGAAATCGGTAATGTATCTGCGAATTTAAGTTGTTAGTATTGATGAATACCTCATTGTTAGTGAGACGACAGCACATTGATAATGAAGTAAATAATGGATGGAGATACTATGATGGATATCGCGATTCTTGATATACGCCAGCAGTTGTCAATTTTACTCCAGTATTACCTGGCTACCTTATTCAAACCAACTACCAACGTCCGATTTCGAACACCCAACATTCATTAGCTTAGAAGCACAATTAGCTGACGCGATTGAATGGGCTGTTTGATAAGTGCGCATGTTAGGAATTAATTTAATCTTAACAAATGTCTCAAACTACATCATGTAATCAGTAAAATTCACCCAAAATAGATTCATCTATTTTGCATATAAGCAAGTAATATGAGTCGTAGGGTAAAAGTTCGATGTTGATAATACAGCGCTTACTTTTTATTCGTATACTGTTGCCGAGTTATGTATTTTCAATGCCATCCTAATAAGGAGGATATGTCAATATTCTCAATGAGGGTCGAACACCATTTTGGATTTTATCTGAATACAGACAACATAGTCCTATAAAAATCGGGCAGTACATCTGAATAAGTGCAGATGCTCGTTTTAACTATGTTTTTGTGCCAAGTGAATTCAAAATTAGTGAGGTTGCTCGTGGATTGTAACAAGGAATACGCATTTTTTACAAAATGGAGTGATGTTGTGAGTAATTATTATGATGATCCCGGCATTAGTATCGATTTACTGGCAAGTCACATGTGTCTGTGCAAACGTCAATTATATAATCGAGTTGTACGGAATACAGGACTCAGTCCAAAGAAATATTTGGATGAATACAGAGTGAAATGCTCAATGGAGTTGTTGGTTGGTACGAATTTCAGCATATCCCGTATTTCTGATAAATCAGGGTTCAGTAACTCAAGTGTTTACTCAAAAGTATTTAAAAAGAATACAGGTTTAAGTCCGAAAGAATACAGAAAGGGAAAATTGTAAATGTAATGTGAAAAATCTAAAAGGCAACAATAGATGTATGCAGAATATTTAGTACTCCGACAACATGCTATCGATCAATGAGAAGCGAAATAAAGTGTTTAAATTGTGACACAGAGTGTTTGACAAGGAACTTAAAATGATTCTAAAAAATAAGATTGCATTGGTTACGGGCGCTGGATCAGGTTTTGGTGAAGGCATGGCGTCAATGTTTGCCAAAGAAGGCGCAACCGTTTACCTCGCTGATTCTAATTATGACGCAGCCTGTAAGGTTTCAGATTCGATCAATCAAAATGGGAACAAGGCGTTTCCAATACATTGTGATGTTTCTGATCACAGTCAGGTTATTAGAATGGTTGAAAATGTTGTTAACAATGATGATAGGTTGGATATTGTTGTAAACAATGCGGGTATAACCCACAAGAACTGCCCACTTTTGGAAGTGACAGAAAAGGAATATGATGCTGTTTTCTCGGTTAATGTAAAATCCTGCTATTTGTTGGCACTTTCAATTGTCCCTATTTTTCGAAAGCAAGGTACGGGTTGTATTTTGAATATCGCCTCAGTGGCGGGATTGCGACCTCGGCCTGGTCTTACTTGGTACTGCGCGTCTAAAGGCGCCTTAATCACTATGACAAAGGCTATGGCAATAGAATTAGCAGAAGATAATATTCGAGTTAATGCTATCTGCCCAGTTGCCGGTGATACCCCGTTGTTATCAAGATTCTTAAAAGAAGATACTCTATCGGGGCGTGAGGCAATGCTGGAAAGTATTCCATTGGGACGATTTTGCACGCCTGATGACGTTGCGCGTGCAGCTGTTTTTTTAGTATCTGAACAGTCATCTTTAATTACAGGTTCAATACTGGAAGTAGATGGTGGACGTGGTATTTGAAGGATTCACTGCTCACTTAAAGATATGTATAGGAGCAAAAAATGGAAGAATTTATTCAAGTTATCAGTCGATTGATAAATGGATGGCAGTCTGAAGAAAGACCTGTTTATAGGGATATAAAAGCAAAAGATCTTGCAACCATTCTCAACTTGCAATTATGTAACCATGGGTCAGATTTAGAAGAACTGGAGAATGCGCTAAAGGAATTTATATACTACAGTCCAGATGTTTCTCAAGTTGGATTTCATAAGCAATTATATTCTGGAGCTAACATGCCTGCATTGTTGGGGGAGTTTGTTGCTGGTTTATCTAATTCGGTTATGCACACCTATAAAGTTGGTCCGGTTGCTACACTTATGGAGCTTGAATTAATTGTTAAACTAAACAAGCTGATTGGGTTCAAGAATGGTGAAGGTATAATGGTTAGTGGCGCAAGCCAAGCTAATCTTATCGCAATGATGCTGGCCCGACACAAATCCTTTCCAAAAATAAAAAAAGAAGGGTATTCCGGTCGGACTATGAGTGCATATGTCTCTGATCAAGCACATTACTCTATGCAAAGAGCGGCTAATATTACAGGGATTGGAGAGAATAATTTGATCGCGGTAAAAAGTGATGCAATAGGTAGAATGAACCCTTTGGAACTCAGTCGCTGTATTGAACATGACCAGCGAGAAGGAAAGATCCCTTTTTTTATTGGGCTTACTGCCGGTACTACAGTAGTAGGCGCTTTTGATCCTATTATTGAGTGCAGTAAAATTGCACGAGATAATAATATCTGGTTGCATGTTGATGGTGCGTGGGGTGGTCCTGCATTATTTTCAGAGCAGCATAAAATGCTACTAAATGGCGCTGAAAAAGCTGACTCGCTCACCTGGGATGCTCATAAATTTATGAACGTCCCGTTGACTGCAGGGTTCATATTGGTGAAAAAATCTGGACAGTTAAGGAATTGTGTTACGGGGGGCGGTAATAATTATCTTTTTCATAAAGAAAATGATTCTGAACCCAATTTGGGTGAAATGTCTATTCAGAGTGCACGACGTGCTGATTGTTTGAAAGTCTGGTCATCATGGAAGTACATGGGAAGTGATGGGTTCGCGACGAAAATGGATAAACTACAAAGAGAGAAAGAAGTTTTTGTCAAACTTATCGATGCCCGTATGAATTTTGAAATAATCGCTCCGAATCCATTTTTAAATGTACTTTACAGGTATCATCCTGATAGTGTGACAGATGAAAGAAAGCTTAGGATATTGAATGTTGAAATTTGCAATAGAATGGCAGCATCTGGAGGGGGCTTTATTGATTACGCCAGTTTTAAATGTCGAACAGGAATTAGATTGATCTTTGCTAATGAGAGCATTACGCATTCCTATATGATAGACCTTTTAAATAAGTGTGAAGAAATAGGAAGGACAATTCTTGAAGAACAAAACAAATATATCCAAGAAAAAAATAAGCCATTAAGTGATCGTTATAAGAGACTGAAATCAATCCAATAAGACCCACTTGTCTTTTACCTTGAGACAGGGGCTAAAATCTGCTTCTCAAACAAATAACCATTGCAGAAAAAACCACTAGAGCACAAATGATCGCGGTGCGAGTAACCTCCTCACCAAGTAGGGCGGCTGACCAGACGATAGCGAATAGCGGTACTAATAAATTCAGTTGACCGATCCGGATGATACCTCCGGCTGCCAGCCCTCGATACCAAAACACCGACGCGAGAAACATGCTAATGATCCCTAAATAGGCCATGCTAATCCAGCTGCCGATGGCAACATTCGAAAGTGAGATATCTTTAACAGACCATAGCAGCATAACAAATGAAAATGGCGATAAAAATATCATCGACCAACATAGCGTCGTTGTACCGCCTAACTCACCAGATACCCGGCCACCTTCAACATATGCTGAACCAACGCTTAAAAGGGCTAGAACCAGCCACCCGTCAGCTGGATTGAGTTGACCACCTCCGGCATCTAACGCATAGTAAAAAACGCCTGCAAATCCAATAAAACTGGCGATCCAGAATCCAACCCTTGGTCTTTCACCTAATCGGAAAGTAGCTATAATTGCGGTTACTGCTGGAGAGAGACCAACGGCAACCGCCCCATGAACGGCGGGTACTGATTCGAGCGCTAACGCCACGAAAAATGGAAATCCCACTGCCAAGCCTACACCCATCCATATAATAGAAGGAATAAATCTTCGGGCTGGTAGTGTTAATTTGTTTGAATACACGAGTGTAATTATCGCTAAAATCGCAGCAATCACTATGCGCCCACTTGTGATTACCATAGGTGAAAAATCCTCTACAGCAATACGAGTGGCAACCAGTGTTCCACTAAAACCGAGCGTCCCAATAATTCCAAATATTACGCCATCTGATAAGTCTGAGTTTTCCTTTTCCATTTTAAAAGTTGCGTATTTTGTTCCAAACAGCGTGACTTTATCTTAAGCAATAATACCCTATATCTGTGTCAACCGTATAGATGAATGAAGTTATATATCGCTTCCTGTCGATGATGTCAGTAGCCGAGACGATAGCGCATGTAGGTGACATGATTATATATTCAGGCTAAACACCTAGTCCATCGCAGGAGACCCCCCAGCGGAGCTGGGGGGTCTCCTGCGATGGACTAGGGTTCTACTATGTAACGATTTACACAGTAGAACCCTGGGGTCATTGTAGTTGCTTTATAGTTCTTTAGCCGCTCTGCGCAATCCGATAAACAGGCTGATGCACATCAGCAGCAGTACTATCGTAAATGGAAACCCAGTGGACACCGCCATTGCCTGAACTGCAGTGAGACCTTCGGCACCACCTACGATTAGCAGGGTGGCTGCAACCAACCCTTCAAATGTACACCAGAACACGCGTTGTGATGCGGGTGCGTCGGTTTTTCCGCCTGCGGTGATGGTATCTACTACCAGCGATCCGGAATCGGATGACGTTACAAAAAACACAATGACCAGAATAATCCCAAGTAATGAAGTTAATGATGCCAGCGGTAAGGGTTTTAGCATCTCAAATAATTTGAGTTCCAATGCGGCAGCTTTTACCGGGGCCGCTGCATCTGCTATCACCTGAGATATTGCCGTGCCACCGAAGGCACCCATCCACAAAATACAGACCAGGGTTGGAATAACGATGACGCAAAACATAAACTCACGTACGGTACGGCCACGTGAAACACGTGCGATGAACATGCCGACGAAGGGCGACCAGGAGATCCACCAGGCCCAGTAAAATGCCGTCCAGCCTTGTGAGTAGTTAACGTCTTCACGTCCAAAAGGCATCGACAGCGGCAGCAGTTGTTTGACATAGGCGACTCCACCGTCGAGTATTGTCTGGAAGATGGTCGCTGTTGGACCCACTATCAGGACAAACAAGAACAACAGGGCAGCCAGACCCATATTGATTTCTGAAAGAATCTTAACCCCACCATCGAGACCACGCAAAACAGATCCTAACGCAATCGCGGTTATGCTGGCGATCAAAACCACCTTGGCAAAATCCCCTGTGCCCCAGCCAAACAGATAGTTTAATCCAGCCAATGCCTGTTGCGTACCAAACCCCAGAGAAGTTGCCAGTCCAAATATCGTTGCAAAGACCGCCAGTGTATCGATAATGTGACCCGTCCAACCCCAAACACGATCGCCAAACAGCGGGTAAAAAGCTGAACGTAGAGTTAACGGCAAACCCTGGTTAAATGTAAAAAATGCCAGGGCCAAGGCAACTGTGGCGTAGATCGCCCAGGGGTGTAGCGCCCAATGGAAAATGGTTGCAGCCATGCCAAGATTGCGTGCAGCCAGCTCGTCACCCGCTGCAGCACCGAGTGGCGCCCAGTCTGTGCGAACGCCGTTTTCAATCGAAGTGCCCCCCAGTGAAGAAGCAAAATGTGACATCGGCTCTGAGACGCCGAAAAACATCAGACCTATACCCATGCCTGCGGCGAATAACATGGCAAACCAGCCAATGTATCCATAGTCCGGAGTGGCGTCTTTACCGCCCAGCCGGACTTTTCCCAGAGGCGTTACAATCAACATCAAACCGAATATGACAAAAATATTTGCTGAGCTTAGAAAAAACCAATCAAAGGTTGATGTTAATGCCGGTCTTAACCAGCCGAAAAATTCGGTCGCGCCTTCCTGAAACATTAAGGTTATAATGACAAATGCAACAATGGATATCCCGGATATTAAAAATACCGGATTATGAATATCGAATCCGAATGGTGTGATATTATCCTGGCCGACCTTATAGTCAGCATTTTTTTCTTCTGACATGTTCTCCTCCAACAGCCTTAATAAACAAATATCTAACAGTCCGACTGCTTATTGATAGTCAGTCCTGTTTTTCCAGTACTATGGTAAGTATTGATTGCGAAATAAAATACGCTGGTAGCGACATTTCACGTTTTCAAAAGGTCGTTTATTGAGTAATTGCCTATGAATTATTGTAGCCAGGCATTCACCTTATCCTAAGGTGTGTCAGCATCAGCAGCGTGCAAATATTTATTGCAGGGTACTCAAAGCGTACGGTTAGACGCCCCCGATCTTGTTGTAAACACATTCCCCCATGATATGGGTGGCACTAATGACACGATCATCGCCTAACATCATCAGCACAAACAATTTTTCTTCGATGCTGATCGATACGTCGGTTCGTCGTTGTATCAATGGCGTTGCCTGGTAATCCAGGACAATAAAATCCGCTTCTTTTCCGCTAACAAAATTACCTAATTTATCATCGAGATAAAGTGACTCCGCACTACCCAGGGTTGCCAAATAAATGCCACGAGATGGAGGCAGCGTATTACCCGCTAATTGCTGAACTTTATAAGCGCTATTTAAAGTCTGCAACATACTGAAACTTGTGCCGGCACCTACATCGGTTGCCAGGCCAACCCGGACATTTGCATTTCGCATGCGGTTTAAATTAAACAGTCCACTGCCTAGAAATTCATTTGATGTCGGGCAAAATGCAAGCGCTGCACCGGATGCCTGCATTCGATCAAGATCAGTTTCATTCAGGTGGATGCCATGTGCATATACAGATCGTTGGCGTAATAAACCGTAGTGGTCATATACATCAAGATAACTACGGCTGCCAGGAAACAGTTGTGACACCCAGGTAACTTCCTTTTCGTTTTCAGCGACATGACTATGAATGTAAGTGTCAGGATACTCATTTGCCAAACGACTCGCTTGCTGGAGTTGTGATTCTGTGGAAGTAGGCGCGAATCTAGGTGTGATCGCATAGTGCAATCGATTTTGTTTGTGCCACTTCTCGATAAGAATTTTGCTTTGCTGGTATCCACTTTGTGGGGTATCCAGAAGGTGGGCAGGGGCGTTTCGATCCATCAGTACCTTGCCTGCAATCAACCGTAGATTACGTTTCTGTGCTGCCGAGAAAATAGCGTCAACGGACCCGGGATGTATTGTCGCCATGACCAATGCAGTCGTTGTTCCATTGCGTAAAAGTTCATCAAGATAGAATTCGGCAACTTCCTGGGCATATTGATCATTGTCGAATCTGGATTCTGTAGGAAAGGTATATTTATTCAGCCATTCCAGTAATTGCTCGCCATAGGATGCAATTATATCTGTTTGCGGATAGTGATTATGGATATCAATAAACCCAGGGATAATCAGCTTACCTGTATAGTCCACAATGTGTACATCGGTAGGTAGTTGGACTAATAGATCAGTAGTAGGTCCTACTTTCGAAATACGGCCCTGTTCTACAATCAATAAGCCATCGTCAAAATATTCGAATGCATTTTTATTACCTTTGCTACCAGGGTCGCGCAGACAATGAAATATTGCACCACGAAATACCTGAAGTTGGGCTGGTTTATTTTTTGTAGCGCTCGTTGTTGATGTCATAGGATAAATTGATGGATAGGTAAAAAATGGAACATGTCTCTGAACTTACCCTGAATCTGCATATTCAAGTGATTCAGCCTCGCAGCATAGTAAAATAACCTATTGTCAGTTCGAATCCGGATCAGTATGTTATTATTGCGCTTTTATTGCGGTGATCGTTTTTAAAATCTGCTCACAGGTTGCAGGTGCATTTAGTGGTGGATTAACTTGATAATCAGCTGTGCTGGCCACTGCATCCCGTATTGCAAAAAATACCGAAAATGGCAGCAGCAAAGGCGGCTCGCCGACAGCTTTGGAACCAAGAATTGTATCTTCGCGATTTTTATTTTTAAATAATGTTGTTCTGATATCGTCAGGGCAGTCGTTGACAGCCGGAATTTTGTAAGTCGATGGCGCATGAGTGGTTAATTTACCATGCTCATCCCAACAAAGCTCTTCAGTTGTCAGCCAGCCCATACCTTGAATAAAAGCACCTTCAATCTGACCTTTATCGATCGCCGGATTGATGGAATTGCCCGCATCATGCAGGATATCAGTACGCAGTAATTTCCATTCGCCGGTGAGTGTATCAATAATAACTTCCGATACGGCGGCCCCATAAGCAAAGTAATAAAATGGCCGCCCCTTCATTTTATCTTTATCCCAATGTATTTTTGGTGTTGTATAAAAACCGTCTGACCAAAGCTGAATACGGGCGATATAAGCTTGTGCGATAAAATCCGCAAAGGCTATTTTCTGATTATTGACGACAATTTTATTGTTGATAAAATGCACATCGTTAATGTCTCCACCGTACTTCTGTACGGCGAATTCTGTCAGTCGCTTTTTGATTTTTTGTGTTGCATTTTCAGCCGCTTTGCCATTCAGATCTGTACCCGTGGATGCAGCTGTGGCAGATGTATTGGCTATTTTATCGGTTTGTGTAGCGGTTGCCCGTATAAACTTTAAGCTGACCCCCAATTCTCCAGCAACAACCTGCACAACCTTGGTATTTAGACCTTGCCCCATCTCGGTGCCACCGTGATTGACCAGAATGGTCCCATCCTGATAAATGTGTATCAGTGCGCCAGCCTGATTGTATTGCACGACATTAAATGAAATTCCGAACTTGAGTGGGGTTAAGGCAATGCCCTTTTTTAGTATTTTGCTGTCACTGTTAAATTTACGACTATTGATTCGACGTTGTTGATAATCACTGGATTGCTCAAGTTGTGCAACCAAATCATGAATGACATTGTCTTCAACAAGCTGGTCATAAGGCGTCACATTACGCTCGTTTATCCCATAAAAATTTGTCTTACGTACTTCAAGCGGATCCTTGTCCAACTCTCTGGCGATATTGTCAATGATGTATTCAATCGCAATCGCACCCTGTGGCCCCCCAAAACCACGAAATGCCGTGTTTGATTGTGTATTGGTTTTGGCGCTCAATGCTTGTATTTCGACATCACTAAGGTAATACGCGTTATCAAAATGGCACACCGCCCGTACGGCAACAGGGGATGAAAGGTCGGTTGAAAACCCCGCTCTTGAAATCATTTTAATGCGTGCTGCCTGAATTAATCCATCATCATTGAAACCGACTTCGTATTCGTACTGGAAACAATGCCGTTTACCCGTTATCAGGATATCATCATCCCGATCCAGGCGGATTTTAATCGGTCGCTGTAAATGTTTTGCGCTAATTGCAGCGACACAGGCGAAAAGCGCTGATTGTGACTCTTTACCACCAAAGCCTCCGCCCATACGTCGTACTTCAATAGTGACTTGATTAGAGCGTATATTTAAGGCATGACAGACTACATGTTGCATTTCAGTTGGATGTTGTGTAGAGCAATGGATATGGAAACTATTATCTTCCTTGGGAATGGCATAAGAGATTTGGCCTTCAAGATAAAATTGTTCCTGGCCTTTAACGTTGAACCCACCTTGCATGCGCCGGGGAGCCTTGGCTAATTTTTCTTTTGCCTGTCCTTGTAGTAATTGCATTGGTGGGACAACGAGTGATCTGGCATCAGCGGCTTCCTTTGGATCCAGAACAGCCGAGAGTTCCTGATACTCGATAATCGCCTCACGAGCGGCTTTTCTGGCAATATGGTGAGATTCTGCAACAACTATAAAAATAGGTTGGCCGATATATTCTACAGTGGATTCAGCCAGTATCGGATCATCATGAATGATGGGGCCACAGTCATTGTCCCCTGGTAACTCTTTTGCTGTATAGACGGCGACCACCCCTTTTATATTCCGTACGGGGCCTAAATCAATGGATATGAGTTTTGCATGTGCATGTGTGCTCAATCCAAGTGCACAATGCAATGTGCCGCAAAGCTCTGGAATATCATCGATGTAGGTGGCTTCTCCACTGACATGTAAATGTGCTGATTCATGATGAACACTTGCACACTTATCTGGATTTGTTTTAGCGGATTTATTCATTTATCTTTTAATAATGTATCGATAAGCTAAGAAAAAACACTGACCTGATCTTCTGCAAGCGGATCATGTGGACGTGTTTCAAGAAAAAATCGATATAACAGGTTCTCTGCACTCTGCGCCCTGTTTTGTGCACTCGCCCGCATATCACTTAATGGCGAATAATCATCTGCAAGGGATTTCATCGCTTTTTGGGCATTTTCTTCATTCCAGATTTTACCTGACAAGAGTTGCTCTGTATTGCATGCCCGCTTTGGGGTCGCAGCCATACCACCAAAGGCAATTCTGATTTCAGAGATAATGGTGTCTTGCAATGTTATTCGAAAAGCAGCGCAAACAGCGGAAATATCTGAATCGTATCGCTTGCTTAGCTTGTAAGTTCTGAACAGTTGGCCCGATTGCGGTTTTGGAACAATAATGGCCTCGATAAATTCATCCTGTTCTTTGGCTTGCTCCATGTAGTCTACATACAGATCCTCCAGTGCAAGCGAACGTTGCCCGTCTGCATTTCGTAACAGGATGCGAGCACCTAATACGATTAACCATGGCATTGAGTCACCAATGGGTGAGCCATTGGCTATATTACCGCCCAGGGTTCCTGCATTTCGAATAGGTACAGAAGCAAAGCGCTCCCATTGCTGGTTAATCTCTGGATAGTATTGTGAAATTAGGCACAAAGCATCAGTGAGGGTTACGCTGCAAGCAATGCTTAAGTCTGTCTCATTTTCATGCATCTGCTTAAGTTCTTTCACTTCTCCCAGGTAAATAATGTCGTCAAGGTTTTTGAACTGCTTATTGACCCAAAGCCCGATATCAGTAGAACCCGCCAGTAAAGTCGCATCAGGTTTGTCGCTGCGTAATTTGGCTAAATGCTTTAGTGATTTGGGTGCATGAAAATGCGAACCTGCGTGAACATAGTGCAGGGCGCGTTTGTTTTGTATTTTACGCAATGCTTCTTCTATGTGTGATGCGTCAAATTTAACTTCAGTTAAATTCAACATGTCATCTGCGGCGTCCAGTATGGGGCGATATCCGGTACAGCGGCACAGGTTCCCGGATAGAGCGCTGCGAATCTGCTCTCTGGATGGGCGTGTCTGATTGGCCTGATATCGAACATACACACTCCATAACGACATAACAAAACCGGGTGTGCAAAATCCGCATTGAGAACCGTGGTGGTCAACCATGGCTTGTTGCACTGGGTGTAAGTTGCCGTTCGCCTGGCGTAGATATTCCACCGTAAACAATGCTTTACCATCTAGTGTCGGGACAAACTGAATACAGGCATTCACTGCCCGCAACTGTAGACAATTATTTTCCAGTTCACCTATGACCACAGTACAGGCACCGCAATCTCCCTCCGCACAGCCTTCTTTACTGCCTGTCAATCCCTGGTTTATGCGTAGATAATTGAGCACCGACAGCGTGGTTTCAACACCGTCATCAATAGAAACCAGGTTACCATTCAATAGAAACCGGATTATTTTATTTGTCATCTATAATGACTCCTCTTCCTCCTCATTAACATCATGCGCCCCAAGCAATGAAGTCACTGGATATATCCTGGGATAGGCAATCAGGAAAAGTCCCATCAATAGGTACCCAATGGTGACTTCTGATAATGAGGGTAGATGGAGTTGAGCGGAATGCAATATCCCCACGCTGGTCATAGCGGCGGCAGTTAATAAAAAATAACCAGCGTTGACCAGTTTGCCATCAATAATCAAGGCCGTGAAAGCACCCCATATCATCCCCGTTATGATGGATCCATTTGCCAAAAGTGAATGACCCAAAACGTGGGCGCCCTGAGTATTCATTGCCTCAATAAGTTTAGGATCAGTTAGTGTTTCGGGTAATCCGGTTGCCCCATACTCACCCAGCGCACTTTTTAATGAATTCCATTTAACCATTAGTAGATTTGAAACATGCGGCATCATCGCTACACCTATGGCCATGACATGTGGGCGAGGTACAGACCCGGCACTTTCAGAAATCAGTGTGATGGCGATATAAACAAGTACGGGTGCGGTTGCAGCTAATGGAATAAGATTACTCAGGAATGCCAACAGACCAAATATTGAGGCTAATAAGAGTACCACGCCAACCATCATTGTATATCCGGCACGGGCTTCGATACGCTTATAACCCGGATGACCAATATATACGGTTGTTGGAAAAGGATTGCCCATAACTGCTGCCAAGGATGTTGCTGCGCCATCAAAAAACATGGCAGTGCCGACCGGGTAGTGATCACCTTTTGCACCAGCGGATTCAACGTTATTCATGGTTTCAATGAAATTATATATTTGTACCGGGATCAATAATAAAAACAATTCCGAGTGCTGGAATAAATATTGAATGCCCGTCATCATATCCCCTATATAAGGCGCTGGTAAGTAAAAACCAACACCTTCCAGTGAGATAGAGGATTTACCCAGAAGCAGAGAAATAAGGGTAGCTGCCGCCAAGGCAAATAGGCCTGCAGGAATGTTCTTTGGTAGCTTAAGCCGTCCCACCATTCCCCAAAAGACAAACATCAGAGAAACAAAACCAACGATGGGGGACTCAAATATAATTGACATGGCAATAGTGCCAATAAAAACCAAGGCGATTCCGCACAGGGTACCCAGCATACCTGCCCTTGGCGTTACCCGTTGTAGAAACGGACCGATCAAAGAACCTGTTGCGGCGATAATACCGCCAATAAAACCTGCACCCAAGCCAACCTGCCAGGCCGCCTCTGCATCTCCGGTCGCCCAGTAAATTGGACCGATGACCCCAAACAGATAGACAAACATGACCGGGGTACTTATACCAAAGGGCAGGGCGGTCACATCCTCTCGCTGTTCTTTTCGCGCCAGACGATGCGCCAGCCATGAGTAGAAAAACACGCCTATGCAAAGGAATAATGCCGCTCCAGGAAGAATGCGGCCAAAAACTATTTCATTGGGCATGTTGAAGACGAATCTACAAACCCCACTGATAACCAGCAAATTTGTGAAGTTGTCAGTAAATAGCGCCCAAAAAGCGCTGTAATCACCGCGGGATATTAACGGGTAATGGAACCTTGAGTTGGTGTTCATTTGATTTCTATACTCCGCATTATTGGTGGCGCATTTAACGTGATAGAAAATTGCACTGCTGACTTAAGCGGTGACCTGTTTATTATATTGGTGATGCATAATGTTATTATTACAAATGCTGCCGCAGAAGGCACTTCGATCACTTACTTTCAAGTCGAACGATGATTATCGTAAAAATAAAATTACCACAAATGTCAAGAATCTTGGAGTATAATATTTAGTCCATGTGTTGCAAAAACTGCAACACTCGTAAGAATATCAGAACGTAATATTGAAAGCGGCAATAAGCATTGCCAGCCCGAAAGTGATAAATAATCGATGCTATTCAACGGCTATCCGTTTCCTCGGCATTTACTTGAGAAATCCCCAGTAAACAAAAAATGCCTTATATATGGCAGATCCAATACGAATTAAACGATGCCAATTCATTCAACTTTTATACGTTATTTTGACGAAGTGTGTCGTTCAGGAGCTATACGCAAAGCAGCCGGAAATCTGCACGTCTCCTACTCAGCGATCAGCCGGCAAATTTCAAATGTTGAAAATGAACTGGGTATAAGCCTTTTAAAACGTAATGCATCGGGGGTGAAATTAACCCGGGCTGGGGAATTGCTGCATCAACATATCGAGCGGACATTGCAAGATGCACATTGCACTACTCATGAAATACAAGCGATAAAACAACGCACATCTGGAAAAATAATAATCATTGCTCAAGAGTCCATCATTGACCGTTTTTTGCCCGTTGTACTGACTTCTCTGTATGCCAGATTCCCGGATATAGCAACTGAAATAAAAACAGCGAATGGAAAAAAATTAATTGAACGACTGTTTGCTAGTGATGTGGATATTGCGATTGCGTTTGATCCCAAATTAGTGCAAGGCGTGAAAATAGTAGCCTCTCAGAAATTAAGTGTCGGAGCTGTATTATCAAGCGAACATGATCTGGCTAAAAATAATACGCTCACTCTGCTTGAGTGCATGGCGTACCCCCTTATTTTACCTGATAAAACCTGGCCGCTAAGAGACATAATTGATGATTTAACCTGTGAGTTAGGTCTTACGCCAAATATTATGTACTCTTCAAACTCTGTGGAATTTCTTCGTAAAATGTTGGAAAACAAAGACTATGTTGGGTTTCAAACGATTGTCGGTATAGAGTCTCAACTGGAAAGAGGGAAATTAGTCCATATCCCTTTGTACAGTAAAGAACTCATTACACAAAATCTGTCTTTGTGCATACGCGATAATGCCATTTCCAGTGATGCATTGAAATACACACTCAGCTTACTTACAGGTCGAATAAATGGTTATTCACTGCATACGGATTTCTAATAAATGTGCGTCGTTGCAAGCGGTAATTCAGTCGTAAACCGGCTATGTGCCAAACTACATGCCCAGGAAATTCGACCGGACTTAATCGCAGGCTCCCTAGGGCTTTTGGTCATTGCTACGTAATTGTAAAATTTGCGCGACAACCGACACTGCAATTTCCATAGGTGTTTTACCTTTTAGCCCAGCCAGGCCAATAGGTGCTGTAAGCTGGCTGATTTCCTCTTCAGTAAACCCCTTTCGTTTGAAGCGTGCTCGAAAACTTGTCGTTTTTGATTGAGATCCAATCAAGCCACAATAAAGGCTGTCACCGCGAGCGAGAATAGCTTCGCAAATTTCCTGATCGAGATCATGGTCATGTGTCATGACCAGATAGCAACTGTCGGCAGGGCATGCTTCCACAGCCTGTTCAGGCTGCTGCATCTGAACAGATCTGACATTAATCGGCAGATCGTTATCAAAGCAGTCATCTCGCGAATCAATCCAGTGTACCTGACAATCTGTATCGCCAAGAATCTTAATTATTGCGCGTCCAACATGACCTGCGCCAAACAGTATCACATTAAAATCACTGGCAGGAAAACATTCAAATAGTAACGTCACGTTACCACCACAACATTGCTGCAGATCTTGAGAGAGGTTAAATTGATGTGTCTGCGAACATCGCCTGTTTTCCTCGATTAGCTGGTAGGCGGTTTGTATTGCTTTATATTCAAGCTGTCCACCACCTATTGAGTCTTCGCTGGCGTTAACCGTTACGGCCATTTTGGCGTCGCTATCCCGTGGTGCCGAGCCTTCAGTATGCAATACGGTTACAAGAACGAATGACTGGTTAAGGCGCTGATAATTTGAGATTGCTTCAATCCAATTCATACGCAAGAATTCACCGATGGATTCAAATTATTTTCGAGGATAATGGTGATGTTGTTTACTCGGTTGAATGAGTTGCCGCGGCAGTTACACCATTGAACCCATAGTAGCCGGGCATCTGCAGAATTCACGCTTCGTTTACTTCTCGCGCATCGTGTTATTTGCCCAGATTGGTCATATTTCCTGTTTGTTTGTCAGCTAAATCAATCAGCTCCTGACTATTCAGGATAACTTTCAGGCTGTAAGTGTACATTGTTTGTCAAGCAGGCAGTTACTTGATTTCCTTTTTAGGAATCAGCTCAATGTGGTGACAGGGGTGACAGGGGTGACAGGGGTGACAGGGGTGACAGGGGTGACAGGGGTGACAGGGGTGACAGGGGTGACAGGGGTGACAGGGGTGACAGGGGTGACAGGGGTGACAACTAAACGTGTTTTTGGTGTAAAGTAGAAAAAAACTGGATCATCGGCAATGAAAAAAATCAATCAACCACTTCCGCTCTGGGCTGATATTGCGCTGATTCCATTGCTCAATATTTTTCTCGCATTGTTTGTCGCCGGTTTAATTATCTTATTGATTGGAGAAAACCCAATTGAGGCGTTGAAGATACTTATTGTTGGCTCGTTTGGCTATGATGAAGCCATTGGCTACACGTTATACTACACCACAAACTTTATTTTTACAGGCTTGGCAGTCGCTGTGGCATTTCACGCCAATTTATTTAATATCGGCGGTGAGGGCCAGGCATATATGGGTGGCCTGGGTGTTGCCATAGCACTTTTAACCTTGGATGCGTATTTACCGATTTGGTTGTTGGCGCCAATAGCGATTTTGGCAGCAGCTTTGTTTGGTACACTATGGGCCGCTATTCCCGCCTATTTGCAATCTTATCGTGGCAGCCATATTGTGATCACCACGATTATGTTTAACTTTATCGCAGCGAATCTAATGGTTTATCTGCTGGTTAACGTTTTCATAGTACCCGGCAGTATGTCTCCTGAGAGCCGTGTTTTTGCAGAAAATGCGCATTTGCCGTTTATGCATGAAATGCTCGCATGGATTGGCATCAAGTCGGCAAAGACGCCGTTAAATATGAGTATCTTTTTTGCTCTGATTTGTTGTGTATTTGTTTGGTTGTTTATCTGGCGCACACGCTGGGGATATGAACTGCGCACAGTGGGTCGCAGTGAATCTGCCGCCGCTTATGCAGGTATAAACGCAAAAAAAATTGTTATGCTGGCAATGGCTATCTCAGGTGCGCTGGCTGGACTGGTCGGTTTAAATGAAATAATGGGCGTACACCATAAACTGTTGCTGAACTTTGTCGCGGGTTATGGTTTTACCGGAATTGCAGTGGCACTGATGGGTCGTAATCATCCAATCGGTATTGTGTTGGCAAGCCTGTTGTTTGGCATATTGTATCAAGGCGGAGCAGAGTTGGCTTTTGAAATGCCAAGTATCAGCCGGGAGATGATCGTGGTCATTCAGGGCCTTATCATATTATTCTGTGGCGCGCTAACCTATATGAGTAAACCGTGGCTGGAGAAGCTCTTCAATATGCTAAGACCAATGCCCCAAACCACAGGACTTCGTAGCTGAACAATGGAAGAATGGGTTGCGATAATACTTTCCACTTTGGCGGCTACCATTCGAGTGTCCACACCGCTAATTCTTTGTGCAATGGCGGGTTTATTTTCCGAGCGATCCGGGGTGATTGATATCAGTCTGGAAGGTAAGTTACTGGCTGGCGCCTTTATCGCCGCAGTGGTGGCTTCAGTGACTGTTTCGCCATGGCTGGGCTTGCTTGCCGCTATATTACTTACAACAGTATTGGGTATTGTGCATGGTTTTGCATGCATTACCCACAAAGGCAATCAGGTTGTTAGCGGCGTGGCGATTAATATTTTAGTCTCAGGCTTAACGGTTGTGTTGGGCATTGCCTGGTTCCACCAGGGCGGGCAAACTCCGAACCTGCCTGCCTCAGCGCGATTTTTACCGATTACTTTGCCAGGGGCGGAGTTGATCGGACAGATTCCCTGGCTTGGGTTGTTTTACAAAAAAGTCATCAGCGGCCATAATTTACTGGTATATATGGCCTTCGCCTCTGTATTTGTGACTTCCTGGATAATTTTTAAAACCCGCTTTGGACTGAGATTGCGAGCGGTAGGAGAAAATCCAAACGCTGTTGATACCGCCGGTATTTCGGTCACATTCCTGCGCTATAGGGCTGTTATGATTTGCGGTGCGCTATGCGGCATAGCCGGGGCTTATTTATCGATAGCGCAGAATGCCGCTTTTGTTCGGGAGATGTCAGCAGGGCAGGGCTATATCGCACTGGCCGCCATGATCTTTGGCAAATGGCGTCCACTGCCAGCGATGGCTGCGTGTTTGATGTTCGGTTTTCTTGATGCCGTGGCAATTCGACTGCAAGGGGTGGTTGTGCCTGGGGTGGGTGAAGTGCCCGTTCAACTGATTCAGGCATTGCCTTATATTTTGACGGTTGTCCTTTTGGCAGGTTTTATCGGCAAGGCCATTGCACCCAGATCGATCGGTATTCCTTATGTGAAAGAGCGTTAGTAATCAATACTTATGGATAATAAATTATTTGAATTGGCAAGAGCTGCGATGCGTAATGCCTATGCACCCTATTCCAGATTTCAAGTGGGATCTGCAATCCGATCAGATACTGGAAAGTACTATAGTGGTGCCAACGTTGAAAATGCGGCTTATCCAGAGGGTATTTGTGCAGAGGCTGCGGCTATCGCTGCAATGATTTGTGATGGAGAGCATCGTATTGCAGAGATTGTGGTGATGAATGATGGGGACGCACTTGCTACTCCATGTGGAGGTTGCCGGCAGAAGATCAGGGAATTTTCTTCGTCAATCACCCAGGTGCATGTATGTAACAATAAAGATCCAAGCAAAACTTTTACGCTGAATCAATTGTTACCCGACTCCTTCGGGCCGGAGAATCTTGAATGAGAAATGCCGCTGCGATTATTGCTCGTGAAACGGAAAACTTTACGCCCCGGATCGGCATTATTCTAGGTACAGGTCTTGGCGGATTTGCTGACAGTGTAAAGGATCAACAAGTGATCGGTTACGAGTGTTTGCCAGGGTTTCCCGAAGCCGGGGTAGCGGGTCATGCCGGTCGGTTGGTTCTGGGCCGTGTCGGCCAGCAAAAAGTGGCAGTTTGTCAGGGGCGGGCGCATTATTATGAAGCAGGCAATCCGGCGGCGATGAGTATTTTGATTCAAACCTTAAAAGCGGTAGGTTGTGAAACACTGATTCTGACCAATGCGGCGGGCAGTTTAATGGAAGCGGCGCAGCCTGGGTCAGTCATCATGATAAACGACCATATCAGTTTTACCGGGGTTTCGCCTTTATTTGCTGAATCAGGCAATAGCCGCTTTGTCGATTTGGTCGATGCTTACGATCCGGTTATTAGAAATCAACTGCATCAGATTGCCGATGATATTCAGATTAAACTCCATGAAGGGGTCTATATGTGGTTTTGCGGGCCACACTTTGAAACCCCTGCTGAGATTCGAATGGCCCGGATTTTGGGTGCAGATTCAGTGGGTATGTCTACAGTCCCCGAAGTGATATTAGCACGACAAGCCGGTATGAAAGTCGCCGCATTATCAGTTATTACCAATATGGCTGCCGGCTTAAGTGAAATCCGCCTAAGTCACGAGCAAACATTGGCCAATGCAGACGAGGGGGCGGCAAAAATACTGAATCTGATTACTGAACTGTTGCAAAGAGAATTGCCATGAGCAAAGTTAAACAGATCGCCCAACGCGCATTGGGCCTGTTGGATCTGACCAGTCTTAACGATAATGATACAGAGGACGAAGTGCGTTCATTGTGTTCCAAGGCAGTAACGGCCCATGGCCCGGTCGCAGCAGTTTGTGTCTGGCCCCGGTTTGTATCACTAGCCGTTGATTGTCTAAAGGATACGCCGATAAAAGTAGCTGCCGTTGCCAATTTCCCCGATGGCGGTTCTGATATTGAACAAGCTGTTACCACTACCCGGTCCATTGTCGAATCAGGGGGCGATGAAGTCGATGTGGTTTTCCCTTATCAACATTTTCTTAAGGGCGATATTGAGCTCGCTGGCCGGTTGCTGGAGGCTTGTAAAAAGGCGTGTGGTGATCAGTCACTATTGAAAGTCATTCTTGAAACAGGCTGTATGCCGGATACCAAGAGTATAAGGCAAGCCAGTGATCTCGCGCTCAATTGTGGTGCAGATTTTATCAAGACATCCACCGGAAAGGTGCCAATTTCTGCAACACCAGAAGCGGCTGAGGTAATGCTGGAGGCGATTCGTGATCAAAAATCGAGTGCTGGATTTAAAGCCTCAGGTGGCATCAAGGACGTAGAGACGGCGGCAATTTACCTCGAATTGGCCGATGAAATTATGGGTCAGAGTTGGGTTAATGCCAATACATTTCGATTTGGAGCAAGCAGTGTGTTGAGTCATTTACTTGCGGTGTTGGAAGAAGAAGAGAATATATCGGTCTCCACATCCGGATACTAAAGGTGCCCGCCTTCACCCTTAATGACGCCAATCTAAATTGCCCGTACTGTTAATATTTATGGGTTGAAGCGAATTGAGTGTTCTATTCAAGTATAAAAATTTAGTTAATCGAGGATGTTGGATCAAACATGTTGGCACAAGAAATTATCCGCAAGAAAAGAGATGGATATGAACTCCACGCTGATGAGATTGCCTTTTTTGTAAAAGGGATAACCGATAACTCGATTAGTGAGGGACAGATTGCCGCTTTTGCAATGGCAATTTATTTCCAGGGTATGGGTATGGATGAACGTATCGCATTAACCCTCGGCATGAAGAATTCCGGATATGTGCTTAACTGGGAGGCAGAAGATTTATCAGGGCCGGTATTGGACAAACACTCAACCGGCGGCGTGGGTGATAAAGTCAGTTTGATACTCGGTCCAATAGTCGCCGCCTGTGGTGCATTTATCCCGATGATATCCGGGCGTGGATTAGGTCATACGGGAGGAACGCTTGACAAGTTCGAATCAATTCCCGGTTATAACCTAAGTCCTGATGAGAATACCTTTCGAAAAGTGGTTAGTGAAGTGGGGTGTGCGATTATCGGCCAAACGGGTAATCTGGCACCTGCCGATAAACGTTTTTATGGCATACGTGATGTTACCGCAACAGTTGAGTCCATCGATCTGATAACCGCATCGATTCTGTCAAAAAAGTTGGCAGCAGGTTTGCAGGGTTTGGTGATGGATGTCAAATCAGGCAATGGCGCTTTCGCTGATAATTTACCAATGGCCCGTGAACTCGCGCAAAGTATTGTCAGTGTTGCTAACGGAGCAGGGGTTAAGACAAGCGCGTTGATCACTGACATGGATCAGGTTTTAGGCCATCATATAGGCAATGCGGTGGAGATGCAGGAAGCCGTTGATTTTTTCCATCATCCACTAAAAAGAGAAACCCGATTACATCAAATTATTATTGATCTGGCGGCAGAGATGTTAAGCATAGGTGCATTGGTTGATTCAATTGAACAAGGGCGAATAAAGTCACAAGAATCGCTTGATAATGGCCAAGCTGCCGAAGTTTTCTCGAAGATGATTGCTGCACTGGGAGGACCGATTGATTTTATAGAAAATAGTCATAAATACCTGCCCAGCGCAGCGTTAAAAATTGATGTTTTTCCCTCAACAGAGGGTATTATTAATAGTGTAGACACACGTGCGATAGGTATTGCAGTGGTTGAATTGGGGGGTGGCAGGCGCACAGCCACTGATACAATTGACCACGCAGTCGGGTTATGTGATTTTTGCGGAATTGGTGCGGTTGTTGGACCTACAATACCCGTAACAACCATCCACGCTCGCAGCGAATCTGACGCACAAAAAGCGGCTGCATCCATATTAACCGCCATCGAAATTACTGATTGCTCAACGAAACCTGTGAGTTTAACGATTATTGAACGGGTGGGTGTTTAAGTGCCGAAAGGGAGAGATACAAAATCATGAAACGTGCAATCATTTTGGTATTAGATTCATTAGGAATAGGTGCGAGTGATGATGCCGGAAATTATGGTGATGTGGGGACAGACACCTTGGGACATATTGCCAAAGCCTGTTCCGAAGGGCTGGCTGATTCGTCGGAGCGTTCTGGATTACTGACTCTGCCCAATTTGACAAAACTTGGTTTAGGCCATGCGGCGAAAGGCAGTACCGGAATCATACCCAAAGGATTGGAAGTATCTCAGAATTCAATAGAAGCAGCTTATGGGTATGCCGTAGAAATCAGCAAGGGTAAAGACACACCGAGTGGTCATTGGGAAATGGCTGGTTTGCCGGTTACTTTTGATTGGGGTTATTTTCCAAAGAATGAACCTTGTTTTCCAGAACAATTGATTAACGATTTAGTCTCTGAGGCAAGACTACCTGGAATCCTAGGTAATAAACATGCCTCCGGTACTGAAATTGTCAGCGAATTGGGTGAAGAGCATATCCGCAGCGGCAAGCCCATTTGCTACACCAGTGTGGATTCTGTTTTTCAGATTGCCGCGCATGAGCAATATTTCGGATTGGAAAGGCTTTACCAAGTGTGTGAGATTGCCAAACAGCTGACACTGCCACTGGAAATAGGACGTGTTATTGCAAGACCTTTCATTGGCGATAAAGCTGAAGATTTTAGGCGCACAGGTAATCGTCACGACTATACAACCTTGCCCCATGCCGACACTCTGCTGGATCGCGTTTGCGCTGTGGGTGGCGAAGTTATTTCAATCGGTAAAATTGCAGATATCTTTGCTAACAAGGGCATAAGCAAATCGATCAAAGCGAGCGGTAACATGGCGTTATTTGATGCAACATTAGAGGCTATAAAAACGGCTGAGGATAACGCCCTGATATTTGTGAATTTTGTTGATTTCGACAGCTTGTATGGACACCGAAGAGATTCGGCGGGTTATGCAAGGGCATTAGAGGCATTTGATAATCGATTACCTGAGTTAAACAGTCAGTTGCAGGAAGGAGATCTTGTCTTAATTACTGCGGATCATGGTTGCGATCCCAGCTGGGTAGGAACTGATCACACACGCGAACATGTGCCAGTCTTGTTTTATGGTCCGAATATTTGCAAAAAATATCTCGGTCGGCGAGAGAGTTTTGCAGATATGGGACAAACGATTGCTCGGCATTTAGGTTTAAACCCCCTGGACTATGGAGTTGCTTGTCTGTGATCGGATTTTGCTAAAAATGATGATCCACGTACCTCATACCTGTCTGATTTATCGCAGTATCCCATCCTTAGGCTTTATCCAACAAAAAGGTTATATCGCAGCTGTGCGTGATATAGCCTTATAAGTTAAATACCCCTGGTTATTAAGTGATTGATTTTATTAAAACAGACCTTCTTGTTTTGCCAAAGTACTTCCATCGAGTAACAATCGTCGCATTTTCTTTAAAGGTTACCAGTTGACCTGCGAACACGGTTTATAATGTGCGTAATGTCAGTGTAAACTACGCCATTTTATGCGACATAATAAGGAGAGCGGTGGCCGAAGGGAGTTCGCTAAAAACGGCGTCTCGGTGTTACAGCTTTTGCTAATGCAATGAGCATTACCTGCAAGCTGCGCCTTGAGTCGTCGCTGTTAGCTGTTTCTGAATGCCGGGATATCACCGTTTTAGTAATATCTGGTTTAAGTTGGAGGCTTGTGCATGCGTTGCCCGTTTTGTGGTGCCACTGATTCAAAGGTTATAGATTCTCGTTTGTCTGGCGATGCCAGTCAGGTTCGCCGTCGGCGAGAATGTCTGGAGTGCAAAGAGCGCATCACAACCTATGAAACGGCGGAGCTTAATTTACCTCGTGTCATTAAGAGTCGGGGAAACCGCGAACCCTTTTCAGTGGAAAAATTAAATTCCAGTTTTCAAAAAGCACTGGAGAAGCGCCCTGCCAGTGTTGAATCAATTGATGCGGCAGTGAGTCGGATTAAGCATCGTTGTCTGCGCAGAGGCGAACGTGAGCTAAAGTCCCGCCTGATAGGCGAGTGGGTAATGGAAGAGTTACGGGCACTCGATCAAGTCGCTTATATTCGTTTCGCATCGGTTTATCGAAGTTTTGAGGATGCCAATGCTTTTAGAGAAGTGTTGGACATACTTGAAAGGGAACCTACCCCTGAACAGGTAAAAAAACAGTTGCCGCTGTTGGACGATGAAGCATGATTTGTAGTTGAGTAAGTGGCGCATTGCATGCCCAAAAATATAACTGAAACAGGTTATAAAACAAGGAGTTAAAGGCATATAGTATTGTTAACCTCAAGTCTGCTGCTAGTGGGTAATGCCGAGGGCATTATTAAATTATTTGAACCATTCAACATCGGGCAAGATGTAATTTTAATAAGATCAGCATTGTGCCGATCTCACGTTATGTGGTGTTTTACTCAGTCGGTATTTTGCGAATAGGTTAGTGTTGCCTGCAAGCGTGGAATGGTCGATCTATTTCACGAAAATTTCATAAGGAATTAAACTTTAAATTAGCCCTGAAGGGGTGAGGCTTAAAGATGTGTGGAATAAAACAATGGGAAAAATTAAACAATTCCAGTTTTTGCGACTGGCTACATGGATACGGTCTGAAAAGGCACAGGTAGAATAGTGGCGGAGCAATTTGTCAGGAGTTCCCTTGGGAGCAGTTGGCGAGCAGACTTTCCAATCCACCACGGCTTCTGAGGTTCGGGCAAACGACAGTTTGAGTGATAGGGTAAATATACTTAAGCATAGCTAATATATAAGGGGTCTTTTAGATGTCTACGATTGTTGTAGTCAAAAAAAATAAAATAAGTTGTATCGCGGCAGATAGTATGACCAGTTTTGGGGATATGTTGCTATCCGCTCCGTATGATGCTAATCACGATAAAATTCAAGCGTTTGGAAACACTCAGATGGGGATAGTGGGTAGTGCAGCCCATACACTGGTAGTGGAAAACGCAATGAATCATGCAGATCTCAAACCGGGTTTTAGCACCCGAAACTCGATTTTTCAGACCCTGCTCCGATTGCATAAGATCCTTAAAGATGAGTACTATCTGATTGCAAAAGATGCCGATGATGACCCCTATGAATCTACCCATATAGATGCAGTGCTTGCAACTCAAGGCGGAATTTTCGGTATCTATTCATTACGTGAAGTCTACGAGTATAATCGTTTTTGGGCAGTAGGTTCGGGTGCAGCCTATGCACTGGGGGCTATGCAGGCCCTTTATAACGATACACGAAAGTCTGCACGAGATATTGCCCGCGCTGGTATCGAGGCAGGTGCGGAGTTTGATAATGCGTCAGCTTTACCTATGTCACTACGAACAATCAAACTTAAGGTGTGAGTCATGTTTACAGGGATAATACAAAGCATTGGTAATATTGAACTGCTAAGCGCTAAAGGTGTGGATAAACAGATTAAAGTGAATACGGGTAAGCTTTCAACTGATGATATAGATATTGGTGACAGTATTAGTGTCAGCGGCGTGTGTCTTACTGCTATAGAAATAGATAAGCACAGCTTTACGGCGGACGTCTCTGCTGAAACGATTAAACACACAACTTTTTCGGAGTTGTTGACAGGCTCACTGGTCAATCTGGAATTGGCATTAACACCTGAATCACGTTTAGGCGGGCATATGGTCAGTGGCCATGTGGATGGTGTTGCACGGGTAGTGAGCATTGAACCCGATGGTGTATCACAGCGATATATGTTCAAGCTCGATCATTCGATATCACATTATGTAGCACGCAAAGGCTCTATCTGTATTGATGGTGTCAGTCTCACTGTCAATGATGTGGAGAATGATCTGTTTTCAGTCAATCTGGTTCCTCATACATTGCACGAAACTACATTGAAGGCATTAGGGCGGGGTACTAAAGTCAATATCGAGATCGATATTATCGCCCGCTATCTTGAGCGACTGATAAGTGCTGGAATAGCCACCGAAGGAGAGAAAAAGACCATTGATGAGTTATTTTTAAGCAACTCAGGCATACTAACCACTTAATCACTTTATTTAAACCTCAATTTCTCGTTACAATAGTCGGCTTTATTTCTCATTTTATCTACCTATAAATAGGATATAGGTTATATACCGGAGCAACCTGTAAATGGCGATTGAGCGAACTATTTCTATCATAAAACCCGATGCTGTAGCTAAAAATGTAATTGGGCAAATCTATGCACGCTTTGAAAGCGCAGGGCTACAAATAATCGCTGCTAAAATGCTGCATCTGAGCAAAGATCAGGCTGAGGGGTTTTATGCAGTCCATAAAGGGCGCCCTTTCTACAATGACCTGGTGACTTTTATGACATCGGGGCCTGTCATGATCCAGGTACTTGAAGGTGAAAGTGCGATTACGAAAAATCGTGAGGTCATGGGCGCCACCAATCCAGCCGACGCAGAAGCGGGTAGCATTCGTGCTGATTTTGCCTCTTCGATCGATGAAAACGCTGTTCATGGTTCAGATGCCCCCGAAACAGCAGCTGAGGAAATAGCGTTCTTCTTTCCTGAAGACAATTTGTGTGCTCGTACTCGATAATTAGCTGAGACAGGCATGGTTTGTTCAAAAATTAATTTACTTGGGCTTGACCAGGCAGGGTTGTGCGCGTTATTTGACAGCCTGGGGGAAAAACCCTATCGCGTTACACAAGTAATGAAATGGATCTATCATCGTCATGTTATTGATTTTGACGATATGACGGATATTTCGAAAAATTGCCGCGAAAAATTGTCAAGAATCGCTGTTGTCTTGCTGCCGGAAGTGGCAATGGAGCAATGGTCTTCAGACGGAAGCTGCAAATGGTTATTAAGGCTGGCATGTGGAAACTGCGTGGAGACTGTTTATATTCCAGAAGCTGGCCGTAGTACATTATGCATATCCTCACAAGTTGGCTGTTCACTCGATTGTTCTTTTTGTGCAACAGCGAGGCAAGGGTTTAATCGAAATCTATCCAGTGCTGAAATTGTTGCTCAGGTTTATTTGGCGAACAACATCCTGCGCAGCAATCCTGTCACTTTAGGTCGTCAAATAACCAATATTGTTTTTATGGGTATGGGGGAACCCTTGTTGAATTTCAATAATCTCCTGCCGTCCCTGTCACTGATGATGGATGACCTTGGGTTTGGTATAAGTAAACGAAAAGTGACGGTGAGTACCTCAGGAGTTATTCCGGCGATAGATCGATTGAAAGAAAATATTGATGTTTCCTTAGCGGTATCTTTGCATGCACCGACAGATGAACTACGTAATGAGTTAGTGCCATTGAACCGAAAATACCCGATAAAAGACTTAATGGCAGCCTGCAGACGGTTTGTCTCGACCGATAATAAAAAGCACATTATGTTTGAATATGTTTTGCTTGACGGGATTAATGATCAAAGTGAACATGCCCATGATCTGGTAAGGCTTTTATCGGGTTTTCCGGGGAAACTGAATCTGATTCCTTTTAATCCTTTTCCACAGTCGGGTTATAGACGTTCCAAGAAAATGGCAATCGAGCGCTTCCAGAATATCCTGACTAATGGGGGAGTACTGACCCTGAAGCGCACAACGAGAGGGCATGATATTGATGCAGCTTGTGGTCAATTGGCAGGTGATCTAAGCGATAAGAGTAGGCGTTATATTAAATTCCGTGAGCATCGCTTTGGAGAGTTTCTATGATCAAGTTGTCTGTGATAGTCTTATTTTTTACAGTATTGCAAGCTTGTGTTACAACACAAGATAATAAACCGCGCAATGATAAAAAAGCCGCTCGATTTAATGCACAGCTTGGCATCAACTACATGAACAAACAGCATAACCTTGATCAAGCTAGAATCAAACTAGAAAAAGCGCTGGAACAGGACGAAAGCAATGCGCTGGCACATGCCGGTTATGCCCAGTTACAGAGTATTGTGGGTGATAAAAAGAAAGCTAAAATTCACTATCAGCGGGCAATAGCGCTTGCACCTCTGAATGCTAATCATAAGAATGCTTATGCAGTTTTTTTATGTAGTGAAGGAGAAGTGGAGGAATCAATAACTGTCTTTGATGAGGCAATTGAGAATCGTTATTATAAAACCCCAGAGTATGCGTTAGATAATGCTGGTGTTTGTTTGTTGGATTCAGAGAAAACAGCCAAGGCTGAAGACTATCTGGCGCGAGCGATCAAAATCAACCCGAGATATGCACCTTCACTATTAAATCTGGCAGATCTGAATTTGCGTAATAATCAATTTGATATTGCCAAAGCCTATTATCTTCGTTATGAGAAACTTGGACGTTCCTCGCCGCGAAGTTTGTGGGTTGGCTATAGAGTTATGTCTGCTTTGGGTGATAAGGGCTCCGCCAGCACACTTTCTAATACATTATTACGAAAGTTTCCAAACTCCAAACAAGCAGGTGAACTTCTGATGATTCCCGGTGATGAGTGAGAAGCAACAGTTGCTGGATGCCTCACCAGGGAAGATTCTTGAAGCTGAACGGATTGCCCATAATTGGAGCCAGCAGGAGATCTCTGATCAGATTAACTTAAACGTGAGCATTATCGGTCATCTTGAAGCAGATGATTACGACAAATTACCCCCCCCCATTTTTATTAAGGGCTATATCCGTTGTTATTCCAAGCTATTGGAGATAGATCCCGAACCACTGATCAATGCCTATAATCAGCGCGAGTATCAAGACCCGGTGATCGGGCGGATAGCGGATGTTAAAGCCGAAGCCGCCAGTAGTGATCCCATTATCAAGGCAGTATCCTATGTAGTTGTTGCGGCAATTCTGGCAGCAGTTGTATTTTGGTGGTACAACAATCAAGCTAAACTTAACAGGCTTGACAAACCAATAAACAGCCAGATTCAAGAAAATTCAAGTGAGTTTGCAATTGAGAATGATAGTGAGTCTGTTGCTGTGGGTGGTGCAATAATAGAGCCTGTCGTAGTTGGACTATCAGAACAGCGTCTTACTAGTAATAATTCTGATTTTTCCAGCGCTACCCGTGAAGATAGTGGGCGAGCGGCGAGTGAGGCGATAATAATTTCAGGAGTGAATGTTGATCCACAAAAAGGCTCGATAATATTACAAAATGAAGATTCCTTTTCTCAGACAAGCGCCTTTATTGATAGCGAGCCGTCATTTTCAAGTAAAGATTTATCCGGCATAAGCCAGGAGACAGCTAATTCGGAAAAGATTGCAGTAGTTGAAAAGCAAGGTAATTCAAATAATGAATCTGAGCAACTACCGACCCTTGAAGTTGGGATATTAACAGACAAATCGAATCAATCAACGCAATTAAATAAGAATATTGACAGTGATGAAGTTGAGGTGGCTGATTCGATTCTCAAAAAAGATATTTTATTGCTAAGTGCTCAAGAGGAATCTTGGGTTTCAGTAATTGATGCGACCGAAAAAAGATTGATGTATGGGATACTGACCAGTGGTACACCTAGAAAATTATTAGGCCGGGCACCATTTAATGTAGTCTTTGGTGCCGCATCCAGCATCGATGTAACTTTGAATGGACGATCTGTAGAGTTTTCCTCCATGATTCGCAAATCAAAAACAGCACGCTTTATTATTGATCCCGATGGTAAAAGCCATCGATAGTATTTCACGTTTTTTAACCAATAATGATAGTGAATGAAAACTAAAAAATGAGCGCCCAAATAAAAAGCTTACGTGGTATGCACGATGTATTACCAGAGCAAAGTGAAGCATGGCAATATCTGGAACAAATTGTTCGAGAGGTTATGCATAGCTACTGTTTCAAGGAAATGCGAACGCCGATATTAGAGCAAACCTCGTTGTTTAAGCGTTCAATAGGCGAGGTTACAGATATTGTCGAGAAAGAGATGTACACCTTTCCTGATAGAAAGGGAGAAAGCCTGAGTCTGCGCCCAGAAAATACAGCCGGTTGCATACGCGCAGCTATTGAGCATAACCTTCTTCAGCAAGGTGTAATAACCCGACTTTGGTATCAGGGGCCAATGTTTCGCTATGAGAGGCCACAAAAGGGACGTTATCGGCAATTTCATCAAATCGGTGCCGAAGTCTATGGTGTTGCTGGCGCAGAAATAGAGGCCGAGCTAATATTATTGAGTGCAGCAATTTGGACTCGATTGGGATTAAACAATACGATGAGACTGGAAATTAATACATTAGGAACCAGCACCGAAAGGCAGGCTTATCGAGACACATTGGTTGCCTACTTTAAACAAAATCAAGAGTTACTCGATACGGATAGCCAGCGGCGGCTATTGTCTAATCCATTGCGGATTCTGGACAGTAAAAACCCGTCAATGCAAGCACTTCTTGATCAGGCGCCTCAATTGATTAATGAACTGGGTGATGATTCCCGCCGACATTTCGAAAATGTTCAACGGCTGTTGCGCGGACTTGATATCGAAGTGCGGGTCAACCCCAGACTGGTTCGCGGGCTCGATTATTACAGTCATACTGTATTTGAGTGGTTAACTGATGAGTTGGGTGCGCAAGGCACATGCTGTGCTGGTGGTCGATACGATAGTTTGACCGAGCAATTGGGTGGCAAGTTAACACCAGCTGTGGGTTGGGCCATGGGTCTTGAGCGGCTTTTGGCGCTTTTACATTCAAATAATCAGCAAAGGCAAGTGGGGCAGTGTCTGGATGCATATTTGTTAGTGGGTAAAGGTGTTGATAGTCTGGATGCACTTAAGTTGGCAGAAAGTCTTCGTCTGACACTTCCAGGTTTGGCACTTATTTGTCATACAGGTGGAGGTAGTCTGAAGAGTCAGTTTAAAAAAGCGGATAAAAGTGGTGCGTTGATTGCGCTGGTTTTTGCGGAACAGGAATTACAAGATAGAACGATAACGGTGAAGTTTTTACGTGACGAAAGAAATCAGATAACCATTGCACAACATAAACTTGCACAAATGTTAATGACAACTATACAAACTCAATTGAACTAGTTTTAGGAGACTGGCGGTGTTTGATTACGAAACTGAAGAACAGCAGATTGACGCATTTAAAGCGTGGTGGCGCGAAAACAGATCGTCTGTGTTGCTTGGTTTGCTACTTGGAGGGGGTATTATTTTTTCATGGGTTACCTGGGTATCGTATCAGGAAAATCAGCTTATTGAAGCGTCTGATATGTACACTGAAGTAATCGATGCCATGGAAGCAAAGGATTCGGATAGGGTTTCTACTATTTCTGACCAGCTACGTGATAGTTACGCTGACTCCACATTTGCATCGATGGCAAGTTTAGTTGATGCCAAGATGAGCACTCAGGATAATAATCTGGAGGATGCGGTGGGGAATTTTCAATGGATAATTGATAATTCTTCGTTAGAGGAGATGCGGGCTGTTGCGCAAATGCGCAAAGCACGGGTATTACTTTCACTCGGGAAAACGGACGAAGCGTTAGCCAGTCTTCCTCCATCAGCACTGACAGGTTTCACAGGGCTGATGGCAGAAATACGCGGGGATATTTACGCCCAAAAAGGTGAATTCGACAAAGCACGGACACAATACAATCTAGCCAAAGCAGGGATGGGGGGCATCAGCAATCCAGCAATACTGGCCATGAAGTTAGATGATTTAGCAATCGACAGTTTCGAGCCAGTCGAAATTAACAAAGACAATAAATGATGCGTAGCCTGATCATATCTTCATTAATTTTTATTTTGTCAGCTTGTGCGTCAGACAGCGTTGTTCTGGAGCCTGCAGCACTCTTGGATTTCAAGGCTGTCGCTGAAGCTTCGACAATATGGAAGATCAATACAGGTTTAAATAAAAAAAACAAGGTTGGTTTTTTCTCACCCCATGTTGATGAAACAGACCTCTATTCAAGTGGCTACCAAGGAAAGGTAAAACGAATAGACAACAAATCAGGAAAAGAGATTTGGGAAAAAGATCTGGCGTTGAATCTCATTTCAGGTGTCGGTGGCGATGAAAGTCAAATTTATGTAAGCAGCACAGAAGGTCATCTTTTTGCGTTGAAGAAAGAAACCGGGGAGATTGTCTGGCAACAAAAATTTTCTACCGAATCCTTAGCGCCTCCTGCTTCGGATATGGGGATACTCGTGTTAAGAACGAATGATGGAAGCATCATTGCATTGAAAGCTGAAAGTGGAGAAGAAGTGTGGCGACAAAATTTTCCGACACCTGCCCTGACGCTACATGGTTATTCAAGCCCACTCATCGTTCCTGGTGGTGTATTGCTTGGGCTGGATGATGGCACATTGGTTGCGCTTAGTCTTGAAAAAGGCAAGGCAATCTGGAAGACAAAAGTTTCTCGTGCAGAAGGGCGCTCTGAAATAGAACGCCTGGTTGATGTTGATGGCGCTATAGTGATTGATAATCAGTATATCTATGCAGTGAATTATCAAGGAAAGTTAATCCAGGTTGAACCTCAGAAGGGTAATATTGTTTGGTCTAGAGACATGACTTCGACGACAGGGGTTGGTGTGGATGAAAAGAACGTGTACGTGTCTGAGCCAGATGGTTATATTTGGGCTTTGGATAAACGCACCGGATCATCAATGTGGAAGATGGAGAAACTCGAAGGCAGGCGCCTAACCAGACCCGTTCCTTTTACAGATTATCTATTAGTCGGTGATGTTGAAGGGTATTTACACTTGCTTTCAAAGGTTGATGGAAGCACCCTAGGTCGTATTCGAATTGACAATTCTCCGATTGTCTCTGCGCCAATAATAGTCAATGGAAAAGTATTTGTTCAATCTGATAGTGGTGTTATTAGGGCGCTTGATATTGTTAAGCTAAGAAAAGAATCTGGCTAACAATTGCTCGATGTTGAATTATATTGTGAATAACTATTGAATATCTTTGTTAATTCGATATTCAATAAGCATATAACGTGTAACCACAAAGTAAACAGGCTAGCCCGTTCCAAGTGAGATAAGATTTTGTGTAAATGCTTTTTCAAAATCTGCTGCACACATGGGTCTATCAACTAAGTATCCTTGGATAATATCGCACCCAAGATCCTTTAAAATTTTTGCCTGAGCGTCTGTTTCCACACCTTCTGCTATTGTTCTCAAATGCAATTTCTGAGCGATAGCAATGATTGCTGCAGTAATGTCCCTGGCGCCTTTATTTTTGATGATATCTTTAATAAATGACTGATCGATCTTGAGTGCATGGATAGGTAATTGTTGTAATCGATAGAGGGAAGATGAGCCTGTACCAAAATCATCAATGACAAGCGTAAGCCCACGGTCTCCCAATATGTTCAAGGTTTCCACTGCGGCATGGATATCGCTCATGATTACAGCTTCTGTTATTTCCAGTGCAAGCATTTTGGGTGATATAGAAAAATCATTTAGCGCTTTATCAATAATAACAGGAAGATTATGTAATCGAAATTGCTTATGCGAGATATTAATGGCTACTTGTACTGGCGCATGGTTCTTATCAATCCATTTTCGAATTTGACTGCATGCTTGTCTTATTACCCATTCTCCCATTTCTGCTATCAAACCTGTTTTTTCCGCTAATGGGATAAACTCATCAGGACTGACTTGGCCCAGTTTGGCATCATTCCAGCGTAAAAATGCCTCCATGCCGATGATTCTCTGGCTGGACAGTTCAAGTTGAGGCTGGTAGTTCAATAGAAGTGAATCTTCATCTAAGGCGCCGCGCAATCTGGCTTCCATAGTCATTTGCTGCATAGCGCGTACTTTCATATCCCGATTATAAACTTGATAATTATTTCTTCCCATTTGTTTTGCGTGATAGCACGCTGCATCAGCATGTTTAAGAAGTGTACTTAGTTCATCTGCATTATCTGGAAATAATGCAACTCCAATACTTGAACTGACTTCAATGTCAACTCCTTCAATTTTTAGCTGTTGGTGTAACTCCGTAATGATCCGATCTGCAGTAATGCGGACTTCTCGAATATCTTTTATTTGATCAAGATAGGCTGCGAATTCATCACCTCCCATGCGGGCTGATACATCTATTTCACGCAAGTTCGATGTTATACGCTTTGCCACTGAGATCAGTAGTTCATCCCCGACCGCGTGTCCCAGGGTATCATTAACTTGTTTGAATTTATCCAAGTCAAATACCATTAATGCAACCTTATGGCCATATCTTTTACTTCTTGATAATGCGTCCTGGAGTTTGCTGAGAAAATGATTTCGATTAGACAATCCGGTTAATCCATCCATAGTCGCTTGATGCTGAAGTTGTTTTTGCGCAAGTTTGAGGTATGTTATATCTGAGAAAGTTATTATTTTTCCTGCGCCTTTTCTATTTCGTTTAGTAACGCGCATATATTTCCCGGATTGGGATAAGTATTCTTTAGGTGTTGCTTTATTATCTGTGCTATCTGCGATAGCACTGTTTTCTATCAGGAGGTGGGTTTGGTCTTCTACCAGTTGTAAGTGTCCTCGATTTATTGTAGCCGCGAAGGCTTCTTCAAATGATCTCCCTATCTTGAGCTGATCATTAAGCTCGGGACTAAGTTTATTGAGTGTTTCATTAATGACAAGGCAATCATCACTTTCGTTTGTTAATACAACTCCCTCGTCCAGACTGTTGACGGCGTCAGAAATTAATTTTCGTCCGCTTGCTAATTTTGATTGGGAATGACGTTGTTTCATGTTAAGCGATATTACAAGCGTGACGAGACTGATTGTGCCTAAGATGAGTGTAAGAATACTGCCTCTAAAACGTTCCAATTGTTTATGATATTCTGAAATAATGCCGAATTGATCGCGATTTACCTGGCTCTGTCTATTGCGTAATTCTTTTAAGGTTGAATTCAATCGCTGAGTGGACAGCCCGTACAGTAGTTGTGAATTGGGTGGGTTTTGTTCGGAATCTGTGTTCAATAATTGTCTCAGATCCCTTATTACCGGATCGACCATAAGAAACAGTTGTAGATTTTGTTTATGCGAGTTCTTGTTGGCTATTTTAAGTTTTTCGATCTCAGAGTTGGCAATTGACACACTCTCCCTGATATTCTTGCGGTTGGCAGCTTGTTCAAATCCACTCTCAAAAACAAAAACTTTGTGAACTGCGTCAAGGCTGGTAATGACTTCTGCGATGTTTTGCTGTTCTTTCACTAAATAAAGTGAGTCAGATTCTCCGATAAATCTGCTTGTATCATACACAAAATATCCAAAAAGAACGCCGGCAAGTAGGATAACAATAAATGATCCGACTTCCAGTTTCGATACAACTGCGTACTTATTAATCATTTATGTGTACAAATTCTTTTTTAGAATAACGACCACAGCAGCGCAGGAGTATTAATTAAAGCGACTACCGATCAGCTCTAGTTTGATGTTTTTAGGTTTTAAAATAAATAAAGCGTGGGTTTGACGGCGCGGTGTACCATGCCTGTTGAACCTGCTTTCCTCATCTTCTAAGTTAGCGGCAAATCTGGAGTAAGACTTGAACCGGGTACAATCAAATATGAATTGTCTAATTCAAGTGGAATCAAACACCTTTTTGGATGGGGGATTGTCTAGTAAGGTGTTAAATCTGTTAAATAAAAAATGATGAAACTAAGATTTTTGACAATCCGTTGTGAATCCAATATGACGCGCAAGGATGCACTAATTCAGCGATTGCATGGTTCAATGGCGCTATCCTACAACCTCATATCCGCATTGAAGTCACGGATTCAGGTATAAACGTGCGATAATTCTTGTTTTAATCAATGACTAAATAAGATGAAGCCTATTTTTGCTCTTGTGGGACGCCCTAATGTGGGAAAATCCACATTATTCAATAAATTAACAAAATCCATGGATGCATTGGTGGCCGATGTTCCCGGTCTGACCAGAGATCGAAAGTATGGTGACGGTAAGTTGGGTGATTTTTCTTATACCGTAGTAGATACGGGGGGGCTAAATGGGGAGGAAGAAGGTGTAAGTGTGCTTATGGCCGAGCAAACTTTCCAGGCGATTGATGAAGCGGATATCGTGTTTTTTATGGTAGATGGTAGGGCCGGACTTACTGTAATCGACGAGGAAATTGCGGCTCGCCTGCGTCGAATAAGTAAAAAAGTATGCTTGGTTATCAATAAGATTGATGGTGTCGGCGAGGATCAAGCCAGTGTAGAGTTTTTCTCCTTGGGTCTTGGGAATCCACAGTGTATTGCAGCTGCACATAATCGAGGTCTTGGTGTATTGCTTGATCATGTTGTTAACATGCTCAAGCTTCAGGATAAGGAAGACGGCCTGATCGATGAGAGTGATAATCGGGTCCGGGTAGGTATTATTGGGCGACCGAATGTTGGGAAATCTACACTGATTAATCGTTTGATTGGTGAGAATCGAGTGGTTTCTTTCGATAAACCAGGCACTACGCGTGATGTAATAGCAGTGCCTTTCCAACGAGGGAGGCGCAGTTATACCTTGGTTGATACGGCGGGAGTACGTCGCCGTGGAAAGATATCAGAAATTATCGAAAAATTCAGCGTTATCAAAACACTTCAAGCTATTGAGAACTGCAATGTATGTTTGTTGATGCTCAGCGCTACTGAAAGCATTGCTGATCAAGATCTCAATTTAATTGGATATACTATTGATAAGGGCAGGGCTTTAGTTGTAGTAATCAATAAGTGGGATGATATTGACCATACAAAACGAGAACAGTTGAAGTTAGAGATTAAGAGGCGTATGGGTTTTTTAACATTTACGCGAATACATTTTATTTCTGCCTTGCAAGGAAGTGGTGTTGAGCAATTATTCTCTTCAATCAATAAAGCCTACGATTCTGCGTTAGCCGACCTTTCAACGCCTGTATTGACCAGAATGCTCGAACACGCTGTTTCTGCGCACCAGCCGCCCATGGTTCATGGGCGGCGCATAAAATTACGTTATGCCCATCAAGGTGGTGTGAACCCGCCCATTATTGTCATACATGGAAATCAGGTTGAACGCGTCCCTAAGAGCTACAAAAAATATCTTATCAATTTTTTTCAGAAAGAACTAAATTTGTTCGGTACTCCGGTAAGGGTTCAATTTAGTACCAAACAAAACCCTTTTGCAATGCGCGTAGGTAATCAAAAACTTCGGCAAAAGTTCAAACGTACAAGAATACAGAATTGAACAGTGAAACAAAATATCAGATAGTTACTGAAGAAAGGGCGCCTGTTGTTGGAGTACTAGGTAACTATTTAATACAGTAAATCGATAGATTCAGTTTTTTTCTTTACAACAGATTATTCTCTGTCCGTAAGTCAGCAATATCACTTAATATGTTGCAAATCAGACCATTAACTTACTAATATTAATTTTCGCTTTGTATATCCCGCACTAATCGTACTAACTCAACATCATTGCGATGTACCGAGTTATCCGATCCATTTCCAAAGTCCAGATACCGTATAAGCGCGCTATCATAATAAGGCGTGGATGACCATACGATGTAGCGATTCTGGTTTTCAGATTTAGGTATTGCACCAGCATTAGGAAAAAGGGTTTGATTAAGTGCCGGATTGACACAGGAATATTCAATTAGTGATGCCAGCTCTTTAATATTAGGCAGTCTCCAGTCGCTATGACCGGCAGTCCTATTGCTTGATGCCGCTTGAAGAGATTTTGACCAATTAAGCCAGCTTGCGGAACCGATAGCGCAATCAAGTCCAGAGAGGCCTACAACACATTGTCGCCACATTAACCCTGTGATGTTGTCAATGATAGTGCCGTCGTTGCTATTTTGAAACCGCTCGGGTGCTGCTGTCTGATAAATATCTGCAATTCTGCAATCGGCAAATAAATATGTGGGAAGCAGAAATAGCGTTAATAGAGCTAGAACATTAAGCCGGCGGGAGTTACTGATGCTGCTATTCGAAATAAACAAATTCATAAGATACTTCCACTAGCTCCCGTTAACCAAGCGAATATACAGTCGATCCAATTTGTTTTCGCTGTCTGTACTTTTTTGAGCAGATATTGAGTTGCCATGTTGAAATGTAAAAGCAGTTGCTCGATTGAGTGGTTGATTACCAGACTTTGGATAGTACGATAACATTGACCAAACACCCGTACTGTATAAAGTATCTTCAACAATCGCAGGGTCATTGGTGAAAAATTCTATATCCAGTGTTGGGCGTGTCGTATAACCTTTTCGATAATCATTAATGGAACGTAATTCTTCGCTTGTTGGCAATCTCCATTTACTATTACGGCCACAAAGGCCCAGCTTATTTACCGCATTGATGTAAGATTGCGTATCACAACCGATACCACCTTTACACTTACCCTCGTCTGATGTGCCGTTATCACCACCCGTTAGAATTTGGTTATCACTAAAATACCAACTATAGGTATTGAATCGGTCTTGCAACCCTTCGTCAGTGGTTTTTATTTCCCAAATCAGGCTGGTTCGATTGTCACGTACACAGCTCCATTTATTAGCATCAATGGAGAGCTTTTTACCATTATTATCCAGCTTCGTAAAATCGAAGCCAGCCCATCCACCACCGTCCTTGTACAAGGTGCCATTCAATGCCTCATTGTCGCGCCCAAAATGTGCATCCTGTCTTGCATAAGAGGATTTTTTATCACAATGATCCGGATCGGCGGAGTCACTTTGTTCACAAGCCAGCATACCTGTATCATTTAGTGGTTGCGTGTCAAGATAAAACCCATCATCATTTAAAATTAATGCTTTACCGCGCTTGCGACCAAAAACGACTTCCTCGCTGGAATTATTTACCAGATTAGAAAGTATAATATCAAAGCTCTCGGTAAATTCAGGGTCTAGGTCGCCAAATACGCGCACTTCACCTTCCACTGCTGTTTTCCCTGGGCTGATGGTTAAAGATCCATTATTCGCGCGGAAATCGCTTTGATCGGCACTTCCTTCACTCGTTTTCCAGTCAACTGTTATAGCGCCATCAAGTGATTTGTTAAGGGAAACAGTAAAAGTCAGGCTGACTTCTCCAGAATCGCCTTCAACAATGCTGGATGTATCAATAAAAACACCAGGGTCGGACGGAGGAGGAGGTATAACATTATCATCATTACCAGACCCCCCTACACAACTCACGATAAATATCACCGGAATAAGTAACGTGGTCATTCGCAGTGTTTTTATGGTAAATTTCTTTCTATTTTGCTGAATTTTCAACATATTTTTTGTTTTTTGTGCTTAATCCAAGATGTAGATGTAGATGTTTGATCGTTAGAATAACAGTAAATCTACTTTTGATCGAAAAAGAAATGTTAATTTCTTGACGCGTTCGAATAATTTGCTACTCAGAATAGCGCTGGCAATTGTAGTGTAGGCTGATAATTTTTTTATTACGGATGTGATTTTATTGATTTCTGCACTAGTAATATCCTAAAAAGACAATATACATTAAATTTACAGCACCCTATTAATTAGGGTTACTCTACCAAATAAAACAGTGTTCAATATTTACATAGAGTAAAAGGCGCTAGTTGATCAGGATTTTGATGAGAGTCTTCTCGTTTACGCCCTTTACAGATAATAGCTCTGATTATATTTTTGTTGACCCTATTTTAGGTGAATTATGACTATTCATAGCAACCAAATACTGAGAATATGATCTGATACATATTATTAATCGTAGTTGTATAAATGGCTTTTGATTGAAATTTTTCAAATTGATAAAATTGAAGGGAAAATTGGCAAGTTAACTGCAATGAATAGCGCTAGGAATTATGTCTGGAAAAGAACCGATTGAAGATGGAGGTTTAGCATTAGAAACAGCTAAACCAAAACTTAAGAAACCACCGTTATATCAGGTGATTTTATTAAATGATGACTATACTCCAATGGAGTTTGTGGTTGAAGTTTTAGAGAGTATCTTTTCAAAGGATAGAGAGCAGGCTACTCGCATCATGCTACATGTCCATACAAAAGGCAAGGGTATATGTGGGGTGTTTACACGGGATATTGCTGAATCGAAGGTGAATCAGGTGACTCAGTTTTCCAAGGTTAATCAGCATCCTTTATTATGTGATTTGGAAGAAGCCTGATATTGATGGAATGTGAGCAGATTAACGCACTAAACTGTCATCCACAGGTCGAACACATAGCTGGGCAGTTGAATTGAGATAGGATTTAAAGCACTCAAGCGATGGGTGTTATATGGGTCTGGCGTTTACGAACCTAAGGATGGAATATGGATCTATTTAATGAAGACAACGAAGGGTTTTCCCTTTCGAATTGTAGATTGCTTTTCTCCGGCAGCCACCGTGTTTATAGATGGCTTTGTTACTTCACTCAGAAAAGGGTTTTGACTCTCAGTGGATATACATAAAGCCAAATTTAATAAAGCTGTCGATTGGATTTTTGTTCACCAACGGGTCCAAAACTTGTGTTATGTACTCTAGCTGGATTATTAGCTCAGATACCATAGAAAACTGGAATAATTGATGTTAAGTAAAGAACTCGAATTTACACTAAATAATGCATTTAAAGAAGCCCGCTCAAGACGATTTGAATTTATGACAGTTGAGCATCTGCTTTTATCATTGATTGATAATCCCACTGCAGCTCAGGTACTTCGTGCTTGTGGGGGGGATTTAAACCAACTTCGTGAAGAGTTGGAAGAGTTTGTAAAGGAGAATACGCCGTTACTTGAAGACGGCAATCGGGAAACGCAGCCAACACTCGGATTTCAGCGTGTTTTACAGCGTGCTGTATTTCACGTTCAAAGTTCTGGAAAAAATGAAGTGTCTGGCGCGAACGTTCTGGTTGCTATTTTCGGTGAACAGGATTCTCACACCGTTTACCTACTTAACAAACAGAATGTAACACGACTGGATGTAGTGAATTATATTTCTCATGGAATATCTAAAAATACTGAAGATAACGATGAAGAATCTTCAGCATTAAGCGAAGAATTCGCCGATGAAGAACGAGAAAAAGAAAGCAAACCCTTGGAAAAATTTGCTTCTAACCTGAATTTAAAAGCCCTTGAAGGAAAAATTGACCCATTGATTGGCCGTTCTGCCGAGGTTGAAAGAGCATCACAAATACTTTGTCGAAGACGAAAAAATAATCCACTATTAGTGGGTGAGGCTGGTGTTGGCAAGACGGCGATTGCAGAAGGTTTGGCCAAACGAATCGTAGATGGAGATATCCCAGAGGTTTTATCTAAAAGTACTATCTACTCATTGGACTTAGGCGCCTTAGTTGCAGGCACAAAATATCGTGGAGATTTTGAAAAGCGTTTAAAATCAATACTAAATCAATTAAGCAATGAACAGGATGCAATTCTGTTCATTGATGAAATACATACAATTATTGGTGCAGGTGCTGCATCAGGAGGCGTCATGGATGCGTCTAACCTCATTAAGCCCATGTTGGCCTCTGGTGAGTTAAAGTGTATTGGTTCCACTACCTATCAAGAATATCGTGGAATTTTTGAAAAAGATCGTGCACTAACGCGACGTTTTCAGAAAATTGATGTCCCTGAACCTACAGTTGAGGAAACAATAGAAATTTTAAAGGGTCTTAAGGACCGTTTTGAAGCCTTTCATGAAGTAAAATATTCTAATAATGCGTTGAAAGCTGCAGCGGAATTATCCAGTCGATATGTAAATGATCGGTTCTTGCCAGATAAAGCAATTGATGTGATAGACGAAGCGGGGGCTAACCGTCGTTTGAAGGCGGCAGAGAACCGCAAAAAATCAATTACCGTAAAAGATGTAGAAACTATTATTGCGAAAATTGCCCGGATTCCTGAGAAGAGCGTCTCTGCCTCAGATATGGGTAAGCTAAAAACACTAGCTAGAGATCTAGGCATGTTGGTCTTTGGACAAGCTGAAGCGATAGAGACGCTTGCCTCAGCAATAATCATGTCACGCTCTGGATTAGGCCCTGAGGAAAGACCCATAGGTAGCTTTCTTTTTGCAGGACCGACGGGAGTAGGTAAAACAGAGGTAACTCGACAGTTATCCAAAATAATGGGAATTGATTTGATTCGATTCGATATGACCGAATATATGGAAGGGCATACCGTATCAAGATTGATCGGTGCACCGCCGGGGTATGTTGGGTTTGATCAGGGCGGTCTGTTAACGGATGCCGTCATCCAATCCCCTCATGCTGTATTACTGCTCGACGAAGTTGAAAAAGCCCATCCCGATGTATTTAATTTGCTGTTACAAGTGATGGATCACGGAACTTTGACCGACAACAATGGGCGTAAAGCTGATTTTAGAAATATAATTTTAGTAATGACCACTAATGCAGGCGCTGAATCTTTGAGCCGACAGAGTGTCGGGTTTACTGTGCAAGATAAAGAGCATGATACTATGGATGCAATCAAGCGCTTGTTTACTCCAGAATTCCGTAATCGGCTCGATAGTATCATCCAGTTTAAACCGCTGGATAAGAAAATCATTCTGAATGTGGTTGATAAATTTATTATTGAACTGGAGGCTCAACTGGAGGATAAAGGTGTGACGCTTGAAGTTCTTCCAGAGGCAAAGGCCTGGCTTGCCGATAATGGATTTGATATCAATATGGGAGCGAGGCCAATGGCTCGAGTAATTCGCGAACACATAAAAAAACCCTTAGCTGAAGACCTTTTATTTGGAAGCCTTAAGGGTGGCGGCAAGGTTACGGTAAAACTCAACGATAAGGGAGATCTGGCTTTGGAATGTAGGAGCAAACAAGGTAACGGAAAAGCGGTTCCCGCCTAAGTGAATGCCCCTAGGACAGCATAAATTCCACTTTAATGCCTGCGACTGTTAGTGAATCACCACTACTTAATAATACAGCCTCCTCACCCAATTCACTTTGGTTGTGCTGGGGAGGGGTTGAATCTTCTTCGCTTTCTATATGCATGAAGAAATAGCCTTCAGGTTTTTTCATAATTGCAGCTATCTGAATACCGGGTCGACCCAGTGTGGTTACAGGTTTTTGGATTGGCAATATTTGCCCTGCTTTTGCGCCATTCTTTACTTCAATGATTGCACTGTTATTCCGCGCACTGCCCAAATCCAATGCTGAGTTGGTAGCCTCAGCTGCTGTTGATGAACCTACAACAGATCCCGATGAGAGTGATCGATCATCAGCAGCTTCAGAAATCAAATATTCAAGTTTATATTTACCAATAATGATTTCATCCTGATCGTCGAGTGCCTGTTTTTTTATTAATCGGCCATTAACATAAGTGCCGTTTGTGCTATTAAGGTCTTCAAGAACAGTGTCATTTGCGTTAATGACGATACGTGCATGTTTACCACTGACGGCCAGATTTTGAATTTGAATGTCATTTGAAGAACGGCGGCCAATCGTTGTCTCGGACTTATTGAGTTCAAACTCCTTAATCTTATTATTGTCCAGTGACAAAATGATTTTAGGCATGATTTTTTCCGTTTTAGGTGAAAAGTGACTCATTGAGTTTTAAAATGGCGTTGATGGAATAATTAGTGTCTGATCGGTAAATAGTTTATTCGTACTTGCCAGTAGTGGATTTGCGCGTTTCAAATCTGCAATATTTACATTATAGCGATAGGCTATTTCTGATAGCGTATCCCCTCGCCTTACTTTATAGGACAAAATCGCCGCCGCGTCAGGAGTATATTTTGCTGGAATGATCAACACTTTGCCTGCTTTAAGTAAATTGTTATTATTTATATTATTACTCGAAGCAATAATGGAGCTATCCACGCCATACAATTGGGCGATTTCAGATAATGTATCGCCTTTTTTAACATGGTATTGCGGAGTTAAGTGAACACTTTCCCCTGCCTTTTTTTTCGGATCGTGTAACTCCTCACTGATCCGTAATTTCTGACCACTCCTGATTCGAGTATCACTGAGGTGGTTCAGCTGCCGCAATTGTCCGACACTTGTGTTATACACCTGGGCTATGGCACCCAGATATTCACCGGGTTTAACCTTATGGAATAATTCGGGTTGATAAAGCACTGCCGTTTTTTTCAAAGTCAATTTTAAATTATTTTCAAAAGCCTGTTTAGCACCCACAGGGATAAGGACATGATGTGGTCCAGTAGGTGGGGTTGTAAATTTGAGCAGCTCATGATTGAACGCTTGTAGCGCCTGCAGGGGTAATTCAGCAAGCTCGGCAGCCGTTGTCAGGCTAATACGCTCTGGTAGTTCAATTTGAACAAAATTAATTTTTTTATCAACATGAGGCAGTGTTACCGCATACAGTTCTGTATTGGCGATTATATGATTTAATGCATAAAACTTTGCTACATAGCGGTGGGTTTCTACGGGTAAAGAAAGTGCCCATATATCAAAATCTTCACTCTGTTGCTGGCGTATACGAGCTCTTACCCGACTGGGCCCTGCATTGTAGGCTGCAATGGTAAGTGGCCATGTACCCAGTTCGCCATGGAGCGTTTCAAGGTAGTCAAGTGCCGCTTCTGTTGAATGTTCAATGCTCTGTCTTTCGTCAATCCATTGATCTATTTTAAGTCCCAGCGAGAGGGCGGTTTCAGGCATAAATTGCCACAAACCTGCGGCATTGAGTCGACTTTTAGCAGCGGGATTATAGCTACTCTCTATTACCGGTAACACCGCTAGGGCAAGCGGCAGCGCTCTGGCCTGTAATCGACTGACTACATGAGATAGATAAGGGGACGCTAATTTCAGGCTTTTCTCGAGCCAAAATATATTCTCTAAATAGATTTCAATCTCTTTTTCTATCGCTTGATGCCTTTGTGCTGATATATCTAAATCCCGGGCAATCATGTGCCATAGCGTATCGTTATCATTGGATGGCAGATGTGTCGTAGTTTTTGCACCCAAGTAAGTCAATTTTGGATTTATTATTTGCAGGATTTGTGATTTGTCGTTAGGCTGACTTTTATTGGAATCAGTGGGACCGGTCTTTGCTGAATTTATAGAGGCCGGTACAGGGACATCGAGTGAAAGGTTGTTATTGTGCAGTGATCTTGAGAATGACGGTAAACTAAGCAGGCTGACAGCAACGGTTAAAGCCGCAGGAATGCAATAATACGATTTTATTCGCATGCATGTTGAAATTACCCTTATTGCTGATGTTAGATTGCTACTATAATCCATACGAAATACAAATTATTAAAATACTTTATGGTAAAAAAACAAAACCCCGATTGGGTTAGGTCCCAGCAACCACTTCAAAAGTGGTACGCTTCCAGTCTTGGCCAGTCTATTCTGGTTGAAATGAACACCACTCTTAGCCAGTTTTTGCCAGATGTTTTTGGTTTTCAAGGGGTGCAGATAGGCCAACTATCCCAGAATTCCAACCTTTTGGAAAGTGCTGGTCTACACCGAAAATTCATATTGAGTGGTACAACAACTTTTAGTGGGGTGGATATAGGTGCAGACGCTATGCATTTACCCATTGCCAGTGACACCATGAATCTTGCTATCCTACCGCATTCATTGGATTTTTGTAATAATCCACACCAGGTATTGCGTGAATCTGACAGGATTTTAACTAAAGATGGGCATTTGTTAATTATTGGATTTAATCCTTATAGTCTGGTTGGACTAAAGCGCGCAGCGATGTTCTGGCGGGGTAGAGTACCGTGGAACGGTGGATTTTATAGTAGAGGTCGGATCGCAGATTGGTTATCGTTATTGAATTTTAGAATTTTACGCGAAGAAAGTTTCTTTCTACGATTACCTGTTAGTCGCACGGATTTACTCCGACGTACGCGTTTTGTTGAAAAAGCAAGACCAATGTTTGGCAAATTGGGTGGGATTTATATCGTGCATGCACGTAAGCAAACAATTCCAATGACTGCGGTACGAAATAAATGGCGTCGTCAGTCAGCAAGCGTTGCTGTTGGTAGCCTTGTGCAACGAATCAATCAACGTACAGTGAGGCGACAGGTTCCTTTAAAGAGTCCGGTTAAACTATATAATCAGAATGAAGATTAGCAAGAATCATCAGTTAAGATTGGTGATGGACACACGCCGGCTTATTTTACTGGCCCTGCAGACTCAACTCAATGATTGAAATTTATACAGATGGTGCTTGTCGAGGAAACCCGGGTCCTGGTGGATGGGGTGTTTTACTAAAGACTGAAAATCACGAAAAACAGTTATACGGTGGTGAATCACAAACCACGAATAATCGAATGGAGATGACAGCCGTCATTGAGGCCCTGCGAGCACTTAAGCGGCAGAGTCAGATTAGAATAACCACAGACTCTCAGTATGTTTTGAAAGGCGTGACTGAATGGATGCCAAATTGGAAACAGAAAAATTGGCAAACAGCTGCTCGCAAACCTGTCAAAAATGTCGATTTATGGCAAACACTTGATAAGTTGCTTGGTAGTCATGAAGTCCAATGGCAATGGGTTAAGGGGCATAGTGGGCATCCAGAGAACGAGTTGGTTGATCAATTGGCCAATCAAGGCATTGATGAGTTATAAGCTTCCCTATGCGACAAATTATATTGGATACCGAGACTACCGGCCTGGAGCATACTGAAGGACATCGAATTATTGAGATTGGCTGTGTCGAGTTAATTAATCGTAGAATCACTAGCAATACCTTTCACAAATACTTGCAACCTGATCGACAAATTGATCAAGCCGCCATAGAAGTACATGGTATAAGCAATGAGTCATTGCAAGATAAGCCGCGTTTTGCAGACATCATGCACGATTTTATCAATTACATCGACGGTGCAGAATTAGTTATTCATAATGCTCCCTTTGACGTTGGATTCCTAAACGCTGAATTGCAACGGGCCGTCTATCCCAAACAGCTTGAAGAGCATTGTATGGTTTTGGATACCCTGGCACTTGCTCGCAAGACCTATCCAGGGCAAAGAAACAGTCTGGATGCGCTCTGCAAACGTTTGGATATCAGCAATGCACATCGAACTTTGCACGGCGCTTTGCTGGATTCTGAAATTCTTGCCGATGTCTATTTGCGCATGACCGGAGGGCAAACTGACTTGATGCTCGAATCCGATGCTGCATCAGGTGATATGTTCTCAGCAACAAATCAGGGATGTGCCAAAGTACGGGATAGATTGAAAGTAATTCGTGCAAATGACGCAGAACTTCTGGAGCATGATAAATGGATGGAAAAACTTGCTGCAGAAAGCGATAAGGGTTGTGTGTGGGAGTCTTGACCTGACTGCTCGGTTGTGATCAGATATTTGTCCTTATCTTAACGGCCACGCATAATACGTTGTTTGTCTCTGTTCCAGTCCCTGTCCTTTTCCACGGCACGTTTGTCATGATCCTTTTTGCCTTTAGCAAGCCCGACATCCAGCTTTACTCTGCCCTTACTCCAGTACATAGCTAAAGGAACCAGCGTAAAACCCTTTCGCTCAATCAGCCCTGTCAGTTTATTCAGTTCACGGCGGTGAAATAAAAGCTTTCGAGCACGCATAGGCGCTGTATCGACATGGGTGGAAGCAGAATGCAGTGCGGTAATGTGACAGCCAATAAGCCATGCTTCATGGTTTCTGATGAAGACATAGCTTTCATTGAGTTGGATATTGCCTGCTCGAAGACTTTTAATTTCCCAACCCATCAATACCAGACCAGCCTCATAATTTTCTTCGATATGATAATCAAAGCGTGCCCGACGGTTAAGCGCGATTGTAGACCCACCGGAACCTTTTTTCTTGTTCTGTTTCTTTTGTTTGACCATCCGTGCATTATACGATATTCGTAACACTTTGTTGGATCAACGGTACCCCAATCAGAATGACAAGCATTACTAGAACAGCACTGGTTTTACACACACCTGATAAAATGTATAAACTGGTCAATGAAGTTGAAACCTACCCAGAGTTTTTACCGTGGTGTTGTAGCAGTGAGACACTTGAGAAGAACGATCACTCACAGCTTGCCCGGATAGAAATAGCAAAAGGTCCACTTAATCGATCCTTCACTACGCGAAATACAATGATAGTGGATAAATCAATTAAGCTGACGCTGGAAGAAGGTCCTTTCAAAACGCTTGACGGTGAATGGACGTTTACTGCATTGGGTGAAAAGGGTTGTAAAATAACCCTCATTATTGATTTTGAGTTTTCCAATCGTTTGGTAGCCGCTGTTTTAAATCCGGTATTTTCGGAAATCTGTGGCAACCTGGTTGCCGCTTTCGTGAAACGAGCGGATGCCGTTTATAAGGAGCCATCACATGCATATTGAGGTCGTTTATGCTTTATCAGACAAGCAAAAAATTTACCGTTTGCAGACGCCTGAAGGCGTAACCGCACGTGAAGCAGTAGCGCTGGCGCCTGTTATAAAAGATTTTCCGCAGGCAGATTTGCTTAACGGTAAAATTGGCATATTTGGCAAAGCAGTGGCAGATACAAAAATTCTAAAGGACGGGGATCGTGTGGAAATCTATCGCCCACTTATTGCTGATCCCAAGGTGATAAGAAAAAAGCGGGCGGCCGAGGGAAAACGTATGAAAAAAGGCAGTGGAATGAAATGAAAAGGTAGCTATTCAAACCTTGTGATTAAATCAGCCTACTGAAAATGGAGAAAATTCAGGTTATGAGGAATCTTTGCCTGGATCATAATGGTAGTTATTTTCAATACGGGATACTTGATCCTTTTCGAAATAAATAACAAGGTTACTGGCCGTCACGTGTTCTCCAGCTTCACCACGGGTATATGAATAATCCCAGCGATCCTGATTAAAAGGACTCTCCATAACAGGTTCGCCTATAACACGTATCACCTGCTCGCGACTCATGCCCTTTTGCAATGAAGCGATTTGCTCATCACTGATCAAGTTACCTTGCTGGATATCTATCTTATGGGCTTTGGGCAGCCAAAATGGCGTTCCTCCGCAAGCTGTTGACAAAACCGCTAAAGCTAAAACAATTAAGAAATTTTTAGGCAACGTCATTTTCAGGTACAATTTACTGACAAAGCCGCATTGTCTAACACTTGGCGAGCATAGACAACATCTAGTGTAGTGTTTCATACAAAATGCATAGTCAGGCCAGTAAAATCGCGATCGAATGTGGGCTATAAGGACGTAGGTCAGGAGCGATGGCTTTGCGCCGGAAATGCCTAGCGAGGACGCTCTTGTTGGTAGCTAACCTCTCTAGGCCCGTCTAGCTGTACATTTTGTCTGAAACACTACACTAACACATTAATTTGGTAGATTATTAAGGGTTGGTCATCTTCATGCAAAAACAAGATAGCTCCGAAGACCTGAAAAAAGCAGGACTCAAAGTTACTTTACCGCGTGTGAAAATACTGGAACTTCTGGAGAGCGCCAAGGACCATCACATGAGTGCAGAGGATGTCTATAAGGCGCTGTTGGATAATGGTGCTGATGTTGGGCTGGCGACGGTCTATCGTGTATTGACTCAATTTGAAACCGCAGGTCTTGTAATCCGGCATCATTTTGATAGTGGTCAGGCTATATTTGAATTAGACAACGGCGATAACCACAATCATATTGTCTGTTTGAAAACGGGCAGACTAGCAGAGTTTAAGGATGAAGCCATTGAGTTACGCCTGAAAGAAATAGCAAATGGATTAGGTTACGAACTTACTGAATATCGGATAGTGCTACATGGGATTCATGAAAGTGCTGAATAATTTTTAACAAAACCGCTGACCCCTTAATTGTGAGCGAATTTATAAATAGCCTGACCGACGTTTTTCAGGATTTTGGACAAATATACTGCAAAAAAATGTTTGGCGGCTACGGTGTTTATCATGAGGGTCTTATGTTTGCATTGGTATCGGATGATGAAATTTTTCTAAAAGCAGATGAACAGAATAAATCGGCATTTGAAGCGCTGGGGCTTAAACCATTCACTTATCATAAAAAGGGTAAGGCAATGAAAATGTCCTATCGACAAGCACCCAGTGAGATTTTTGATGACAACACAATTGCTGCCGTCTGGGCAAAATCCGCCTATGCCGCTGCGTTACGAAGTCGAAAAAATAGTTTCCGAAATTTCCTGTAAAATCAGTCTATCAAACCGATAGCCGATGATTAAGCCCTCTAAAATGCTACCTCTACCCACTGCTCGTTTGTTTTCTGATTGAACGGTAAGGGAAGCAGGTAATCAAACTCGTTATCGTCCCTTTTGCAATTGAACCGGAAATTCTCCAATCTTATGTTATTTATTACCCATTTTAGGCAGGGTAATTTCACGGTTTTTGTAAAAATGTCATGCTAAAACTATACATGTTTGAGTTTTCAAGCATTGCATCAGGGTTATTGTATTTCAGACCTGGCAATAAGAAGCGCATAAATTTATTTACACTAAAGTGCGCAGTAACTTTATCAATTGATTTTTCAGGGCAGTGTAATGTGGTGTAAGTCGCGGGTATTTTTAATGGGGTCTTTTCTCCTGGTTATATTTCTAACCCAAGGTTGCAATTGGGTGGATTCGACCGGCAGGCAGGGAAACCTAAACCCAGAATTGACGTTAAAAGACGGAGACATCATCGCGACAAAGGAAGAACTTATGCTTTCTCTGAATGCAGCCCAAGGTGCTTCAGACGCAGATGGGGAAATCGAATCATATAGCTGGAGTGGCATTGTAGAAGAAGGTGCACTTCAGATCTGTGGCAATGATATTGAGCTTGATTTGGCTGCTGATAAGCTAAAAGAGGTATGCGAAGACACTGATAATTGTCAGATTCTGTTCCTTGAAAATGAAACAGAGGCGGGATTGTTTAATGTCATGCTGCCCAAAATAATCGCTCCGATAGGCATTACCCATCAGCTGACTGTCAGAGACAATGATGGAGGTGTAACGGAGTTGGATATTCATTTCTGTATCGAGTCCCTAAATGAAGCACCGCTGGCAAATGATGATCAATACACTGCCGTTGAAGGAAGCACTTTAGTGGTTGATGGACAAAGTGAAAGTGGATTGTTAAGTAATGATGCAGACGACAATGACATACGCAATAAAGCACTGACTGTCATTGGTCTGGTTAGTGGTAGTGGCCCTGCACATGCCCAGGACTTTACGCTTGATCCAGACGGGAGCTTCAGTTACAACATCAGTCCGCTAACGCCTTTTTCGGTTAAACAGGATAGCTTTTCGTATGAAGTGTCAGATGGACCTAATACGAGTCAGGCGACGGCACACATTGACCTTTCTGTAGAAGATGATCCTCCGACCACGATCGGTGGTATTCAGGATCAGGTCGCAACAATCGGTATTGGTTTTGGCCCACTCAACATCAGTGGAAACTTCTTCGATCCTGAAAGAGTCCCACTTGGTTTTTCCGCCACCGGATTACCTGAAGGGATTTCAGTTTCTGCTGATGGCATAATAAGCGGCGTCGCCGTAGAAGAGAATAATATCGGTGAGTACGATGTAACCGTGTTAGCCACAGACGGACCAAACTCGGTAACTTTGGCTTTTATAATGGACTTATTGGAAAATAATCCACCAGAAGTTGAAACGCCGCTGGCAGATCAATTAGCGACTGCGGGTGTGCAGTTTGTCTTCAATACTGGCAGTAGCTTTTTTGATCCGGAAAATGTGCCATTGACATTTAGCGCGGTGGGTTTACCGGCCAGTATGGCTATTAGCCCAAGCGGAATCATTAATGGAAGTCCTGTAATTGATGATATTGGAACACATGAGATTTCGGTCATTGCTGATGATGGAATCAGCACAGCGCAATCGAGCTTCACCCTAAAAGTACAGCCAAATCAACCTCCGGTGCTAGACAGGCCCATCCCGGATCAACTCGTACTGGCAGGTAATCCCATTTCCTTCAACATCGCAATCTATTTTTCTGATCCAGAGAACGATTCACTTATTTTTACTGCAGACGGATTGCCCGACTCCCTCTCTATGAGTCCAGCCGGGGTGATTTCCGGTACTAGCGCAGAGATCGACAGAACAGGATTAGCCGGTAGCAATATAACAGTTACTGCCGCCGACCCCAGTGGTAACGCAGTTAGCGGAACATTTAAACTTACAATTCTTTAACGGGTACATCGTATTAAATACTGACTAGCGCCCCTAACTTACACATTTTATGTTACCAACATGTTCCTTTGCAACAACCGTATCTAAACATTTGAGTCTGCCAAAGCACCTTTGCGTTTATCAATAAAGGCTATTAACGCTTCTTCTTTTGCCACATCCAGTGCAGGGGCTTCGTATTCTTTTAGCAGCTTTTTCCAATATGTGTTTGCGCGTTGCGCATGGTCCAGTTGGCCATCAGCCTGCCATTGCTCATAACTATTATTGTCCGCCAGTGGTGAGCGATAAAAAGCTGTCTCAAAATTAGCCTGTGTATGGCTGCAACCTAAAAAATGATTACCGGGACCCACTTCGCGTATTGCGTCCATCGCTTGTCCGTTCTCGCTCATGTCAATCCCGGCAAGCATGATTTCCATCATCGCTGCCTGATCGGCATCCATGATAAACTTCTCATAGCCCATAGCCAAGCCACCTTCCAGCCAACCTGCCGCATGTAACACAAAGTTCACGCCTGCATTGACGGCCGGAATCATGGTATTACAGGTTTCCATAAGTGCCTGGGCATCGGGTAGCTTGGATGCACTCAGAGCGCCGCCAGAGCGAAAAGGTACACCCAGTCGGCGGGCCAGAGCTGCCATAATATACAATACCAGAGCAGGCTCCGGGGTGCCAAATGTGGGGGCGCCCGATTGCATCGAAATTGAACTGGCGAAACTTCCAAAGATTACAGGTGCTCCAGGATTGATTAATTGCACAAATGCAAGTCCGGCCAGGGCTTCGGCCAAAGTTTGTGCGGCAGTGCCGGCAATCGTCACAGGTGACATGGCACCGGCAAGGATAAAGGGTGTTATTATGCAGGCTTGGTTGTTTCTTGCATAAACTTTTGCTGCACCTAACATTGTTGCATCATAGGTCATAGGTGAGTTTGCATTGATCAGGCTGACACAGTATGTATTGGGTTTTCCTGTGTCAGCATCAAGATACTCATCGGCAAATAAGATCTTGATCATGTCCACCGTGTCTTGTGCTCGTGATGGATCGGTGACGGCCCCCATAAAACATTTGTCGGAGTACTTGATGTGGGAAAAAACCATATCAAAATGTCGCTTATTGACGGGCATGTCCACGGGTTCGCAAATAGTTCCACCGCTGTGATGCAGGCTGGGTGCCAGATAGGTGAGCTTCACAAAATTCTGAAAATCCGCCAATGTGGCATAGCGCCGACCCTTGTCAATGTCATGTACAAATGGTGCACCATAACCCGGTACAAAGACAGTGTGTTTACCACCAATCTGTATGTTATTAGCGGGGTTTCTAGCCATCTGAGTAAATTCTTCTGGGGCACTATTTTGAATAATTGAACGACACAACCCCGGCGAAAATCTCACCCGTTCTCCTTCTACATCAGCACCTGCCAACCTCCAGACCTCAAGCGCCTCTGGGTCATCACGAAAATCTATGCCTACTTCTTTTAGCAAAGTATCTGCGTTCTGCTCAATTTGAATCAGCCCCTGCTCGTGTAAAATCTCAGTTGTGGGTATGTTGCGGGTAATATAAGGTGCCCGTGCGATCGGTCGTTGACTGCGAGCAGCTCGTCGAGCTTCCCGGCTATCACGACCGCGTCTGTTACGGGCAGCTTTTTGTATCTCGGCCATGGTGGTTCCTTTTATCCAGAGTTAACTGTTCAGAGGGTAGTATTTGCCACTGTTTAATAACAGATCCAGTTGCGACCTCAAGCTAGGCGCATACGCCAAAAGCGTGTCGCAACAGGAAACCATACTGTCGCAATTGCCCATCATTACCGACCGTAAAAAACCTTACTCTGCGTGATTATATTAAGTTCGAAAGGTATGGTGAACCGTATGAAAACACAGGCGAAAGTAGTTGTGATTGGCGGTGGAGTTGTGGGTGTCAGCACGCTTTATCATCTGGCGAAAAAAGGCTGGAAAGATGTGGTTTTATTGGAACGTAATGAACTGACATCTGGATCAACATGGCATGCTGCCGGATTGTTGCCGCTCTATAATATGAGCTACTCAGTCGGACAGCTGCATAAGTATTCAGTGCGATTTTATCAAGAGCTTGAGCTGGAAACAGGTATGTCTGTTGGTTTCAGGCAGGTTTCAAATATCCGACTTGCCAATTCGCCTGATCGCATGGATGAATACCATTATTATTCAGGTGTTGCCTCTACCATTGGTGTTGATGTGAAATTTCTAACACCCGAACAGGTCAAAGAACTTTGGCCAATGTGCAATACAGATGATTTAATTGGCGCAATTCAACACACGGAAGATGGATATATTCAGCCTGCCGATCTGACCCAGGCGTTAGCAAAAGGTGCGCGTAATCTGGGCGCTGAAATCAATCGATTCACCTTGGTGAAAGACATTCAGCAAAAGCCTGACCTGAGCTGGCTGGTTTGTACAGATAAGGGTGATATTGTGTGCGAGCATGTGATTTCCTGTAGTGGAAATTATGCCCGTAAAACGGGACAAATGGTGGGTTTAGATATCCCGATAATCCCTGTTCAGCATCAGTTTATTGTCACCGAACCTCATCCTAAGATCCTCGAACGACAAAAACAGGGATTGCCAGAGCAAGGTGTATTACGTGAATCTGATGCGTCATACTACATGCGAGAGGAAAACGGTGGACTTTTACTCGGGCCTTATGAAAAAGGTGCGCCGTGTTGTTACGTCGATGGGCCTGATGAAAAAGCTGAATATGAACTGTTCGAGGGAGATCTTGATCGCTTAATGCCCCATATTGAGGCATGTATAAAGCGTGTTCCGGCTTTTGCTGAAGTCGGTGTAAAAGAAGTCTACAATGGTGCTATCGCATATTCACCTGATGGTAATCCGATTGTTGGCCCGGCCTGGGGGTTGAAAAATTTCTGGTTAAACGAGGGACACAGTTTTGGTATTACTGCGGCAGGAGGGGCAGGTTGGCAGCTGGCAGAGTGGATTGTGGAAGGTGAGCCTACGATAGATATGATGGGTGTGGATCCGCGGCGCTTTGGCCCTTATGCGAGCCGGGGTTATCTGCGCAATAAAAATGAAGAAGCCTATGGCAATGTCTTTACCGTACATTATCCTGATGAAGAACGTGTTGCTGCGAGACCACTTAAACAATCGCCTTGTTATGATCGCATGAAAGCGTTGGGAGCAGTTTTTGGTACTGTTTATGGATGGGAACGACCTAATTGGTTCGCGCCGACAGGATATGGACTGAGTGAAGACGCCTTAGGTAAAGTGGATGTGCTGGTTAATGAAAACCATCCGCAGATTGTTAATGGCGAGAAGCCCGTCGAGAAATGGAGTTTTCGGCGTAGTAACTATTTTGAATTTGTTGGCCAGGAGTGCCAGCATGTAGCCGAGAAAGTCGGACTTCTGGATATGTCGGCATTCTCTAAGTTTAAGGTTATAGGTGATGGGGCCGCCGATTGGCTTGATTCATTATTGGCGAATAAAGTACCACGTAAAAAGGGGCGAATCGGGCTGTGTCATATGCTATCTCAAAATGGCGGAATCCGTGCGGAATTTACAGTATATATGATGGATTCAGGGCACTACTATCTGGTTTCTGCCGGTGCCATGGAACGCCACGATTGGGATTACCTGTGTAAAAACAAAGCCAAAGATGACTCGGTTGAGTTACAAAAAGTCACCAGCCAATACGGCGTGTTGGTATTGGCTGGCCCACGTTCGCGAGATGTTTTGCAAAAACTGACAGACACGGATTTATCGAATAACCATTTTAGATGGTTAAGCGGCCAGTTTATCAATGTGGCTTGTGCTCAGGCACATGCTATGCGGGTCAATTTTGTTGGTGAACTGGGTTGGGAACTGCATCACCCAATCGAAATGCAAAATTATATCTTTGATTGCTTAATGCAGGCGGGTGCCGAATTTGATATTAAACCTTTTGGTATACGTGCGATGGATTCAATGCGCCTGGAGAAGTCTTATCGTTTGATTCCAAGAGAATTATCGATTGAATATTGTGCACTGGAATCGGGTTTGGATCGATTTGTCCGCTTAGACAAGGCAGGTGACTTTATCGGTAAAAAAGCTTTGATGGCATGGAAAGAAAAAGGCTTTAACAATGCGTTTGTTACGCTGCAGATACATGGCGTTTCACATAGCGATGCAAGAGGCTCTGAGCCATTGTTCTTGAATACCGAGTTGGTTGGCAGGGTAACATCCGGTGGATATGGCTGGCGGGTAAAAAAATCATTGACTTTAGCTATGGTCAAACCGGAATTAGCGATCGCTGGTACTGAACTGGATATCAAAATTCTGGGAGAATTATACAAAGCTGTTGTGATTGAAGAATCCCCTTATGATCCTGACAATGCTAAGTTGCGTACCTAAACTGAATCTGCCAAATCAACGGTGAATATTGATCATACATCATAGCTAAAAATTACGAACATCGACAAAACTTCCACTCTGCTCCAGCATGAGCTTTGGAATAATTGCGGCGATGTTCTCCGCCGCCTTTTGCGGATCTGGCATAGCATCAGTGCCGCGGGCAGAGCGAAGCGCCTGTAAAGAAGGGAATTCTTTAATGTCAGCGTTGTTATTGTCACACAGATAATCCTGCATTGCTGTGTCTACGAGACCGGGTGCCAGCGCACAGAGGTGCGAATTGGGCATTTCTGCAGCATAGAGTTGGCTCAGCATATTCAAAGTCGCCTTGGATAAGGCATAGGCCCCCCATCCTTTATTACCCCTGATTGCAGCACCAGATGATATTAAAACAATTTGCTTGCATTGAATTGGCTTTTTAATCAGATGATCGAGCAACATCTTGTTTGACCATACGTTGATTTGCATTACATTATTGATGAAGTCAACATCGGTGTCCTGCATATCGCTAATGTCGCCGAGGATACCGGCATTCAGAATTGCCAGATCCAGATTCCCCTCATTTCCTAAAAGCTTATCGAGATTGGCTGATAGTTCGTCCAGCTTGGCTACATCACAACGGATATCAAACAACGCATTATTGTTGATAGGGCAGCCGCGACGACTCAGACCATAAACCTCGCTGCCTTGATTTAAATAATAATTTGTGAATCCGAGGCCGAGGCCGCTGCTATTGCCGGTGATAAGTATCTTTTTATTACGCATAGAGTGCTATATCCGTTCGTTCTCAAACAAGCGTTCGCCTTGTTCATCAATGATCTGTTTGCCTTTAAGAAAAGTATGTTCCTGTGCCTGCTCAAATGTCGGGTGTCGATCGGCACGGATAAAAAAGGCTTCTTGTTGCTCACCGTCCTTAAAACGCTGTATAACACCGCTGGTGTGGTACTGTCCATCAGCACTTTTTGCTACCGGTGTAATACTGAATCCCTTGTGCTCAATGGACGGGAGTTCTACGACCTGTTTTTTGAACAATCTACTGAACAGAGACATTAACATAAGATTTCCACTATTTATTTATTGACCATTGTAACAGTTTGAGTTCGACCTGGATTTGAATACGTTACGGTAAGCACGTTTGCTTATTATTCAGTTAGATCAGTATGTATCCAGCGGTAGGTTAAATTAATTCGTGAATGCAAAGGTTTATTGCTTTTTGGTATTTGATGAATCCAATGCTGTTGCAGTTCGCCACTCATGACTAAAAGCGTGTTGTGAGCCAGATCAATGTCGAGTCGGTTTTGCTTTTTGTTGTGTTTGTGTTTTAAATGAAAACGGCGGGTTTGACCTAAACTTACAGAAGCGATGATCGGATTTATGCCCAATTGGGGTTCATTATCAGCATGCCAGGCGACACTGTCCTGCCCATCACGATACAGATTTGCGAGGACGCTGTTGAAACAATAGTCGGTTAGAGATTCAATTCTTTGTTTAATGAGCGATAATTCCTCTATCCAAGGTTGCAGTGGCAAGTTAAACCCGGAATATCGGTAATTAGCATGTTTGTCTCCATACCAGGCATTGAGTCGTGGTATTTTTACCTGACGACCCGCGATAGATATTTCATTTTGCTGCCAGACTATTTTATCTTTAAGTGTCTCAAGCAGGGCATCAGCGAGGCATGTGTCCAGAAAATCAGGGAAAATCTGCAAATGGCAATTTTCACCTAAATCTCGACAACCCCTGATCCAGCCATCTTGTTGGACATCGTTGAAGAAGTCGTTTTGCATGTATGTATTTACCTTCTAAGATAAGCAGTATATTACATTCGGACATTGGAGGAATCAGAAATTCAACAACGGGTAGATTGTTTTGAAAATGATTCTATTCCAGCACTGCTCAGGTACGGGTTTTATGCGGCAGACAGTCTCTCGATTGGAAATTTATTTTGTAAAGAGGGTGGCTTAAAAAATGATTATCAGTAGTGATTTTGACGGCGGCAACATACATTGTATTGATGCCGGTAACAACGCAGACGTACAGTTAGAAATTAAAAAAGATAATAATTCTGACTTTTGTCAGTGGTTTTATTTCCGTGCGAGTAATGCCCGGGGTGAAAACTGTGTATTCAAGATTATCAATGCTGGTATTGCCACCTATCCAAGGGGATGGCGGGAATACCGGGCTGTTGCCTCGTATGATCGTGAAAATTGGTTTCGGGTGGACACTGAATTTGACGGACAAACGCTTAGCATCCTGCATCGACCCGAGTTCAATTCAGTTTATTATGCTTATTTTGCACCCTACTCGATGGAGCGTCACCTAGATTTTATCGCCGATGTTATTCATTCACCCATAGTCGAATCCAAGGTGATTGGCTCAACAATTGATGGGCAGGATATGGATCTGTTAATCATAGGTGATGCCGATAAAAACAAGAAGATAGCCTGGGTTACTGCCCGACAGCATCCAGGTGAGACGATGGCACAGTGGTGGATTGAGGGGTTTGTTAAGCGCCTTGTAGATAGAAATGATCCGCTATCACGTGAGGTATTGCATGAGTTGGTCTTCTATATTGTTCCCAATATGAATCCAGATGGTAGTAAACGTGGGCATCTGCGTACCAATGCGATGGGTGCCAACCTTAATCGCGAGTGGTCGAATGCAACGCAAACACGTAGTCCAGAGGTCTATTGTGTGCGTGAGCAAATGCGGCGAACCGGAGTGAACTTCAGTCTTGATGTACACGGCGATGAGTCTATACCCTATAATTTCATCGCCGGCACGCATGGTATTAACAGTTGGTCCAAGAGCCGTGAACAATTGTTGGATAAGTATAAATCTGCATTGATGCAGGCCAATCCGGATTTCCAGATCATTCATGGATATCCATCCAATTCACCCGGTACGGCAAACTTAGGGATGTGTACAAATTATATTGCACAGACGTTTGGCTGCCTGTCAATGACGCTGGAAATGCCTTTTAAAGACAGCCAGGATTATCCGGATGAAATCGCAGGCTGGTCTCCTGAGCGTTGTCGTAAGTTGGGCATTGCCAACGTTGATGCGATTTATAGTGTGATCGGGCAACTGTAAACACGACACTGGCTTTGTAAATGTCGGTTTTATATTGCTCAAACATGCGTTGTTTGAGCAGTTTTTTACATAAACAATGTGGCTGGATGCTCCAACAAAGATTTGATTTCTTGTACAAGTGTGGCGCCTGCATAGCCGTCTACGATGCGGTGATCGAATGAACTGCTTAGATTCATCATCGTCCGTATTTCCATTTCTCCGTCCCGCACAACCACGCGTTCCAGCGCCTTGTTTACGCCTATAATACTAACTTCGGGGTGATTGATAATGGGGGTACTGGCGATTCCGCCCATAGCACCAAGACTCGTCAGTGTGATTGTCGATCCGCTGAGTTCAGCAAGTGCGATATTATTCTCCCTAGCAGCAGCTGCCAGGCGTTTGATCTCACTTGCACAATGCCATATATCCATTGCTTCTACATGATGCAATACAGGTACTTTTAAACCTTCATCTGTCATGGTTGCCATACCAATGTGAACACCGTCATATTGCGTTACAATATTACTATTATCATCAAAGTGTGCGTTACATTCAGGGAATTTTCGTACTGCCCTGACCATTGCCAACATTAAAAAGGGTAGCGGGGTCAGTTTTGTATGATTCTCGCTGCGATTCGCATTCAGGTGTGCTCTCAATGATTCGAGTTCTGTCAGATCAATTTCTTCAACGTAGGAGTAATGAGGTATTGAGCGCTTGGCAGTTTGCATTTTTTTTGCAATGACCCGACGCAAACCCTTAATTGCTATGCTCTTTGTGCCTGTTCTGACTTTGCGTATGCCACCAATGGCGAGTTGACCCATGCTTGCAACATGGGCATCAAGATCCTGGTGGGTGATACGTCCATTGCTGTCGCTGCTGGCTATTGAATCCAATTCAACTTCAGCCTCGCGTGCGCGGCGACGAACAGCGGGTGATGCGAGTGCTTTACCCTGATTTTCGCGGTTTGCAGTAGGTATATTTACGTTAGTTTTAGGGGTAACGTTGGGTGGTTTTGTCGCTTCAGTTTTACTTGATGGGGCGGGAGTAGGGGGCGGTGCGGCAGGCTCCACAGGAGACTCTGAAGTCTCGCTCATATTTGCAACGCAGGCTGCAGATATGAGTGTGTTTTCAACAGGTTCTGATTTGCTGTCTGCCGGATTTTCACCGTCTGCCTGAGTTGAGTCATTTGTCAGCTCTACCAGAATCAATTCAGCGCCAACGGCAAGTATGTCACCTGCTTCACAGGCAACGTTTAGAATTTTGCCCGCAACGGGCGATGTTATTTCAACATTGGCCTTGTCTGTCATGACATCGGCGATAGCCTGATCAATCGCTATTTCTTCACCCTCTGAGATCATCCATTGAGTAAGTTCAACTTCAACGATGCCTTCCCCAACATCGGGCAGTTTGAAACTGTAATTCGCCATTTCAGACCCCCAATGTTCGGTTTAATGCGTCAAGGATGCGCTTCTGGCTAGGAAAATAATCCCACTCGAAAGCATGAGGGTAGGGCGTATCCCAGCCAGTTACACGCTCAATAGGTGCTTCCAGGTGCCAGAAGGCTGCTTCCTGGATTTGTGCAGAAAGCTCGGCACCGAACCCGCCGTTACGAGTCGCCTCGTGAACAATCACTATTCTGCCAGTGCGTTTTACCGACTCGATTACTGTATTAATATCAAGGGGGACAAGGCTACGCAAATCAATCACTTCAGCGTCAATATTGCCGGCATCTACAGCGGCCAGTGCGACATGAACCATCGTGCCATAGGTAACCAGTGTGGCAGCCATGCCCGGTCGTACGATCTCCGCTACACCCAGAGGAACAGTGTAATGTCCATCGGGTACTTCACCTTTTGGGTGTTTGTTCCAACCAACGGCTGGTTTATCAGGGTCACCATCAAAAGGACCATTATAGAGGCGTTTGGGTTCGAGAAAAATCACCGGATCATCATCCTCTATGGCGCTGATTAACATGCCTTTTGCGTCATAAGGGTTTGATGGCATCACTGTCTTTAATCCGCAAATATGGGTGAAAATACCTTCTGGGCTTTGTGAATGTGTTTGTCCACCTCGAATTCCACCGCCGCAGGGCATACGTACAGTCAGGGGTGCCCAGAATTCACCGCCAGAGCGATAACGCAAGCGCGCCAGCTCGCTGACCAGCTGATCTATCGCCGGGTAGACATAATCGGCAAACTGGATTTCAACAATGGGTCTGAGCCCGGCAACACCCATGCCTATTGCAACGGCAACGATGCCACCTTCGGAGATAGGCGTATCAAATACGCGGTGTAGACCATGTTTCTCTTGCAATCCTGCTGTACAACGAAATACGCCTCCAAAATAGCCGACATCTTCTCCAAGGATTAAGGTATTAGGATCTTTTGCAAGCGAGATATCCATGGCTGAGTTCAGTGCCTGAATCATATTTAAGACAGCCATGCTTAACCCTCCTCCATTTGTTTACGCTGTTGTATTAGGTGCGGCAGTGGATCTTTGTATATGTCCTCAAACATAGTGCCGGGAGATAAGCGGGGGCCGTCATCCAGCGTGCCAAAGCTCTGCGCCTGCTTGTAGCTCTCTTGCACTTTCTCCACAATTTCGTGGTATAAAGCCTGATGCTGATCTTCTGTCCATTCACCTGTTTTGATCAAATGATTTTTCAAACGTTCGATAGGATCACCTAGGGGCCAGGCTTCGGCTTCAGTTTTTGGTCTGTATTGCGATGGGTCATCGCTTGATGAGTGGCCCTCGACCCGATAAGTAAATAGCTCAATCAGCGTCGGGCCACCTAACTTTCTGGCACGTTCAGCAGCCCAATTGGTGGCGGCATAAACTGCGAGGAAATCGTTACCGTCAACGCGCAAACCTGGCAGTCCGTAACCGTGCGCACGTTCGGCGAAAGTCGAATGCTCACCGCCGGCAACACCCTGATACGAAGAGATGGCCCACTGATTATTGACAACATTCAGGATAACTGGCGCCTGATAGACCGAGGCAAAGGTCAGGGCATAGTGAAAATCACCTTCGGCCGTGGTGCCATCACCCACCCAACCGGCAGCAACATGGTCCATGTTTTTATATGCAGCACCCATGGCCCAACCTACAGCTTGTGGTAACTGAGTGCCCAGATTTCCCGATACGGTAAAAAAATTGCCTTCCTTCCATGTGTACATAACAGGCATCTGCCGACCTTTTGCATTGTCGCGGGTGTTTGATAAACAATGACACATCATATCCACCAGAGATCGGTCACGGGCAACCATCAAACCTTGCTGGCGATAGGATGGAAACAGCATGTCGCCTGAGCGAAGGGCCAATGCCGCTGCAACCGAAACCGCCTCTTCACCCGTGCTTTTCATATAAAAAGAAAGTTTGCCCTGGCGCTGTAGACGGAACATGCGATCATCATAGGCCCGTACAGTCAGCATATGTCGGAGACCGTTTCGCAGTTGCTCGGCAGGAATGTCCATAGCCCACGGGCCAACTGCCTCATGCTCCCTGTTTAATACTCTGATTAAGGTGCTGGCCAGCTCTGGAATCTCGCGAGGGTTGACCAACTCGTCTGGGCGTTCAGCAGTTCCAGCGTTGGGTACTTGTATATTACTGAAGTCCGGTTGCTCACCAGGACGGCTGGCAGGTTGAGGGATATGCAGACGCGTTTGCGCAGGGACTGTTTCCATTGAAATACCTCATCATTATTATCTGGGTCAGGGTGGTGGTGCAACGATTTGCGAGTGCTTGCACCATTCTTGCGTTTATTGTTACTTCATGTTTCAGACCAGGATCTTGAGTATCCACCTGTATCAGGATAAATTGACCCAGTAATTACTTCTGCTTAGCTAATCAGCCTATTGCTTCGTTTATCTGCGATAGTCGAAGGTGTCATAACACATATAATCTGGTGAACATAATAAAAATCAATATGTTACATGGTTGTTGTGCTGTTCAGGGAATCTCCATGTCAGCGATAATATGGTGTTAGATAAGTTAATAATCAAGAACGCTATTTTATACCGAAATTTAAGAAATAAATGTTCTAATTAAGTCTGAGTATGGCATTATACAGGTATATAATTTCATATATCTCTATTTAATAGAAAATAATAACCTATGCGTTTCAGTGAGAAAGAACTAAAAATACTCGATCTTTTACAGCAAGATGCCACCTTGTCGGTGGCTGATATTGCCGAGAAAACAGGCATGTCAGTATCACCGTGCTGGCGACGGATTCAACGATTGCAAAAAATCGGTGCGATTGACTCACGGGTCGCCATTCTTGACCCGGTCATTATGGGGCTAAAGGTTGTTGTGTTTGCACAAGTCAAACTCAGCGATCATCGTAGAGAAACGATAGCGGAATTTTCCCGTATTATTATGGGTTATCCGGAAGTGCTGGAGAGCTATTTGTTAATTGGCGATGTAGACTGTGTATTAAAAATCATGACATTGGATATGGACGCTTATCAGCAATTCTATTTTGACAAACTGGCACCCATGTCGATGGTCAGAGAAGTGACTTCTATGATGGCATTAGCGGCGATCAAAAAAAGCTCGCAAATACCGTTGCAGCAATTAGCCCGAACCACTTGATTTAGGTTAAACTTGGAGTTTTGCAGCATTGCCTTTAATTGGCGTTATTATCTGTGGACGTGGTTTTTTATACATGTTGTTCACCCCGCATTGCAGCGCAATCTGCATACGGCCTTAGAGAATGCTGACAATGATGCGTGGGAAAAGTTTTAGGTATTTGTCATTGAAATGAAATCCACTAATTCGGCAACGCGTGCAGCATTATCAGTCGCGATTGTGCCATCAGCGTTAAGAAGGTTGTTCTCAAAACCTATTCGGCAATCTCCTCCATTATTTGCGGCTGCGAGCAGGCAGGCGGTTTCTTGTGCACCAAATGCACAAACCATAAATTGCTTATTTTGCAGGTATTTGCTGGCGTCCCTCGCCAGCAAAAAGGAATTGAGGTCGCTCGGTTGAGAGAACTGATTTTCTGTATAGCGACCCAGCACATACAGACAGGATGTGGATTCAGCAGGGATAATTTTTTTATCTATCAGTTTATCCAACCAATCAACCTCTTGATTAGAATAGAGAATATGTTGTAGTTTTAGTTTATTCTCAAATGCCCAGTAATAAAATGTCTGGGCCTGCCGCTCTTGCCCATCACTTAACATTTCTTTAAGCGATACCGATACGGCTGCGGGTTTGACGGCATATACCATATCTCTTTGCTGAGTGGGGCTATAAATACCTACAGCTTCTGTTGTAATCTGAACTTTCAGTTGCGGAACCTGATGTGAAAGTTCAGTAATCAATTCTCTATAGAGTCCAACGTCCAGGCAGTGCTTCCCCTGATTATCCCTGACATGGGCATGAATCGCATCGGCACCGGCTTTGGCGCAGGCATTCGCGGTATCAACAATTTCATTGATGCTGAGTGGAATATCGCCGTGATCTTGTTTCGACTTACGGGCACCGTTTGGTGCGACCATAATTAAAGGTCTGATCATCGTGTTTAACCGTCAAGGTGTATTGATTTCCAATCCCGATAATTCAAGGGCTGGATGTTAATTTGTTGGTTCAATTTCCGTATCTTTCGATAAAAACCAACCGAATAAGACCACTGGAAAAATCGATGTCAAGCAGAACAATCATCTGAGTTCTTGAAATACTCGTGTTAACGTCTGATCCAGTCGTTCGATAATTTCTGTCACATGGGATTCATCAATGATAAAAGGTGGTGCCAATAGAATATGATCACCCAATTTACCATCAATTGTTCCACTCATGGGATATACCATGAGTCCTTCCTGCATTGCTATAGTTGTGATCTTTGCTGCAGTTTTTAGTGCCGGATCAAGCGCTGATTTGCTACTTCGATCAGCAACCAGCTCTATTCCCCAAAACAGGCCCCTACCTCGAATATCGCCAATATTTGGGTGATCGTGAAAACGGTTGCTTAGCGCAGCCCCAAGCCTGTCGCCCATGGTGGTAATATTAGTTAATAATTCATTGCTTTGAATTTCATTTATTACTGCAAGACCGGCGGCGCAAGCAGCAGCATGGGCAAGGTAGGTATGGCCGTGTTGAAAAAAACCACTGCCCTCTGCTATGGCGTCGAAAATTGTTGCTGAGCAAAGCATGGCACCTATTGGTTGCACACCCGCCCCCAAGCCTTTGGCGATACAGACTATATCGGGGCGTACTGGCTCCTGCTCACTGGCAAAAAAAGTTCCGGTTCTACCCATTCCACACATGACTTCATCCAGAATTAACAACACGCCATAACGATCACAGATCTCCCGTATTTTGGAAAAATAACCGGCAACAGCAGGCACGGCACCCATCGTTGCACCGACTACGGGTTCAGCGATAAATGCGGCTACTGTTTCTGCTCCCAGTTGTAGTATTTTTTTCTCTAAAGATTGAGCCACTCTTTGTCCATATTGTTCCCTGGATTCTCCGTTCTCAGCAAATCGCCAGTAATGGCATGGATCAACATGGTGCATTGCCGGGGACAACAGATCATTAAATTGGGCGCGACGCCACTCATTGCCACCTGCTGAAAGTGCGCCTAAGGTATTACCGTGGTAGCTTTGTCGACGCGCTATAAATTGAGTTCGCTTGGGTTGCCCGATCTCTAGAAAATATTGTCGGGCCAGTTTTATTGCTGACTCTACAGCCTCAGAACCACCCGACACGAAATAGACACGGTCGATGCCGTCCGGTGACAGTGATATCAATTTATTAGCGAGATCTTCTGCGGGTTTCGAGGTGAAAAAACGCGTGTGTGCATAAGCAATGTTATCCAGTTGGTGTTTCACTGCCTGCAAAACGGGAGCGGGGGAGTGGCCCAGACAGGAAACAGCTGCTCCACCGCAGGCGTCCAGGTAATATTTTTTATTCGTGTCTATCAACCACGGGCCTTCACCTCGGGCAACAACGGGTAGATCAATTTGTGTATGGCGTCCAAAAACATGGCTGGATTTCATCGTATTACCATCAGGGCGGGTGCCTGGATCACAAGGAAGCAGTGTGTATTATTCTCGCAGCTGAGCAGATTTGCAATAGTCCATGAATCGGTGATTTTAAAACCTATATCCTGTGCCTCACGGCACAGTGGAATTATGGATTCAGTGAGGGCATAAGACGTCAGAGAGGGCGGATGAAATAGAAGAAAACCGTGTGAATAATTCTTCAGGTTGTGGAATGAATTTTTTTACTATTTCTTTTTAATGGGCCCGAAATTTTTATCTTTTATTTAAGGTAAGACTGTACGTTCAATGTTCCGAAATACCCTCTATTAAATATCCGTTCCAGGGCTGAATAGTACGCAATACAAAATTACTTTTCATATTGGCAATTCCCGGTAAATGAGAGAGAACCCTGCGATGAATCCGTTCATAGTGATCAGTACTCCTGGCTGCAACTTTGACTAGATAATCAGCTTCACCTGCGGTTAGGTGGCATTCGAGAATATCTGGGCAAGCCCTGACAGCTTGTTCAAAATTGTTCAGACTTTCGTCGGATTGGGATGTCAGGGAGATATCGACATAAACCAGCATCCGATAACCAAGATTTCTGGCATTGAGGCGAGCGCAATAACCTTCAATTTTGCCTGATTCTTCAAGTAGTTTAATACGTCGGTGGCAAGCCGATGGCGACAGGACTACCTTTTCAGCAATCTGGGCAACTGATAACCGGCAATCCTTTTGCAGCAGGCGAAGTATCTTCTCATCGACCTTGTTCATGGTGATATTATTCAGAATAAGTCATTTATGTCGTATATATTCCTAATATAGCATTATTTTTTTATTAAAATCAGTCTTTTTTTTTCTATTAATTCACTAAGCTAGTTTAGTGCTCTATCTAACGATAATATTGAGGAATAAATTATGTTGATCGGTGTCCCTACTGAAATAAAAAATAATGAATTTCGGGTTGGATTAACACCTGAGAGTGTTGCAGAATTAGTGCATAACGGTCATCAGGTGATCATTCAATCTGGTGCAGGTCTGGGCATAGGAGAGGGAGATCTGCAATACCGGGCTGCGGGCGCACAGGTTGTGGCTGATGCCAACGCCGTATTTGATCGAGCACAGATGATTATTAAGGTAAAAGAGCCACAGTCTGAGGAGCGTGGCAAATTAAAAGCAGAGCAAGTCTTGTTTACCTATTTGCACCTGGCTCCTGATCCTGAGCAGACGGTGGATTTAATTAACTCTGGTGCGACCTGTATCGCTTATGAAACGGTAACTGATAATCGCGGCGGTCTACCGCTATTGAGTCCTATGAGCCAGGTTGCGGGCAGGATGGCTGTTCATGCCGGGGCCACGGCATTGGAAAAATCCCACGGTGGTCGCGGTGTCTTAATCGGCGGCGTTCCTGGGGTAAAGCCAGCAAAAGTTGTTATTTTGGGTGGTGGTGTTGTTGGTTTTAATGCTGCACAAATGGCCACAGGCATGCAGGCGAATGTAACCATTCTAGACAGAAATCCGCAGGTAATTAATCGTTTATCAGAACATTTTGGAAGTTCTGCCAATATCCTCTATTCAACTCGCTCAGTCTTGCAGCAAGAGGTGTTGGACGCGGACTTGGTGATTGGGGCTGTGTTAGTGCCGGGTGCCGCTGCGCCAAAACTTGTTAGCAGGGCATTGTTAAAGAACATGCGCGAAGGTGCCGTTTTGGTGGATGTCGCTATCGACCAGGGTGGGTGTTTTGAAACCTCCAGGGCAACAACACATGCTGATCCTACTTTTATTGTTGATGGTGTTGTCCATTACTGCGTTGCGAACATGCCTGGAGGAGTAGCACGTACGTCTACCTATGCGTTAAATAATGCAACTTTGCCGTATACACTTGCACTTGCAAATAAAGGCTGGAAGCGTGCATTGGCAGAAGATGAGCATTTAAGAAATGGATTGAACGTGTGGAATGGAAAAATCACCTGTGAACCCGTGGCACGTGATCTTCAGTACGACTATGTGCCTGCGGACATGGCGGTTGCGGCATAGTCTAGCAGGAAAGATATAACCCCCAAATCGAGGGTTGTCTTCGATGGGTTTCTTTTGCGGCACTTGCCTCGGCGAGTAAAGTGCTTTGGAGAAGCTGGATGCACAACATAATCACAAATCCGGTTTTATAACGTTAGATGATCGTTCAATGGTTCCATAGAGCAGATAATTTATCTTTTCGAATGTTGGTTTTGGTGGTTTAATGCTTTTTGGAATTTTATGACTACGTGTAAAATTGACCACTTAACTGACAAATGCATGCAGAGAAAATCTGATGACTAAAAACGCAGAACTATTGGCTCGCAGACAAGCTGCTGTACCCAAAGGTGTGGGAAATATACATAATATATTTGCACAACGGGCGCAGAACGCTGAAATATGGGATGTAGATGGTCGGCGCTATATTGATTTTTCTGCCGGTATAGCGGTCGTTAACACCGGGCATTTGCACCCCAAGGTTAAAGCGGCGGTTACGGCACAATTAGAGAACTTCTCACATACTTGTTTTCACGTTGTAATGTATGAGAATTATGTAAAGCTGGCTGAGCGTTTAAACAAATTGGTTCCCGGCGACAGTGAAAAGAAAACAATGCTCGTCAGCACAGGTGCTGAAGCGGTGGAAAACTCAATCAAATTCGCACGTGCTCACACCGGCCGCTCTGGGGTTGTTGCGTTTTCCGGTGGGTTTCATGGCAGAACATTTATGGCTACATCCTTAACAGGAAAGGTGGTTCCTTATAAGGCTGGTTTTGGGCCCTTTGTGCCAGAGGTTTATCATGCACCTTTTCCGAATGCGCTTTACGGTATCAGTTCTGATGATGCGATTGCAGGCGTACAGCGTTTGTTCAAATCCGATATAGAAGCAAATCGGGTGGCCGCCTTTATTGTTGAACCCGTTCAAGGTGAAGGTGGTTTCTACATAGCGCCACCACAATTTCTGCAAGCACTTCGTAAGTTAGCTGATGAGCACGGCATATTACTGATATGTGACGAAGTACAGACAGGGTTTGGACGTACCGGCAAGATGTTTGCGACTGAATATGCAGGAATAGAACCGGATATGATGGTTCTGGCAAAGGGTCTTGCCGGCGGATTTCCATTATCGGCTGTAGTGGGTAAAGCGATAGTTATGGATACAGTGGCTGCTGGTGGTGTCGGTGGCACCTATGCCGGAAATCCACTAGGGTGTGCGGCTGCCCTGGCCGTATTGGATATTATTGAAGAAGAAGGTTTGTTGGAGAAAACACGTATCCAGGCCGAGCACGTAAACAAACGGTTGCAGCAACTTAGTGAAAAACATGCCTGTATTGGTGATGTTCGTGTTTTGGGGGCGATGGTTGCAATAGAGTTATTTAAAGATAAGGAAAAGTTGCTACCGGCGTCTGATCTCACAAAAAGAATTGTTGAAAAAGCACGAGAAAAAGGCTTATTGCTCCTGCCCTGCGGTATTAATGCTAATGTGATTCGGATTCTGGCGCCACTGACAATAACTCAAGATCTTGTTGATGAGGGACTAGATATACTGGGACAATGCTTGGATGAGCTTTCTTAGTAAAAATGTTGCGGGATCTATACATCCTCGTATATGACCGCCTGTACATTCGTGATTATGTATCCCCACACCAGGGAAAGTGCAACTCTGATAAATTAAATAACACTATCAAAATCAATCTTCTTCGGCCTAAGCGTCGAAGAAGATTGCTACCGCTCTGTGTTAGTTCAGGATAAACGTCACTTTCATGCGCACACGGTACACTTTTGCCTTACCGTTTTTTACGGTAACCTGATGATCTGCAACCCAGGCGCCCGTGACATTTTTCAATGTTTTGCTGGCGCGTTTTATGCCTTTTTTGACAGCGTCATCAAAACTCTTTTTTGAGGTTGATGTAACTTCGGTAACTTTTGCAACGGTCATATGATTTTCCTTTTAGGTTGAATGTGATAACTGAATATATAAATTAAAATTGATTGTTGTATAAACCAACGTTGATAGAAATTTTTTCTACACCCCGATGGATTGAATCAACTTGATTATCAAGCAATTATTTACCCAATGTCCAATTTAATTGGCAGAAGTGTTAAGTTGTTTTTAGTTTAATCAGTAAAAACAGTCGGTTATAAGTACAGTTGCAGTCTTTAAAAGACTTAAATAAGACCATTATCTATGCAAAACGATCAGTCATCTGGTTATTCATAACTACCAGAATAATCATCAATCCAAGTTTAACCTAGATTATTTGTTTGCCGCGAACAGATGAATAAACTCTAATGCCAGCGTAGCGCCTGCCAAAGCGGTAATTTCGGCTACATCATAGGCGGGTGCCACTTCTACCAGATCCATGCCAACGAGATTAATGCCGCGCAGACCACGTATTATCTCCAGAGCCTGGAAAGAGCTGAGGCCACCCACTACGGGAGTGCCTGTACCGGGGGCAAAAGCGGGATCAAGGCAATCAATATCGAAGGTTAGATAAACCGGGTTGCTAGCGATATGATTCTTGATGCTACAAACAATTTCATCCGTGGTATGCGTATGAACCCAGCGTGCATCCAGAATATTAAATCCCATGTGCTTATCATTTGTCGTTCGCAGACCCAGTTGAACAGAGCGCGACGGATCAACCAATCCCTCATTTACTGCATGAAAAAACATCGTTCCGTGATCAACCCGGCCCGGTTCGTCTTCCCAGGTGTCTGAGTGTGCATCAAAGTGCAATAGTGATAATGGACCGAATTTTTCTGCGTATGCGCGCAATACAGGATAGGTAATAAAGTGATCGCCACCGAGGCTAAGTGTGGCGGCTCCAGCCTGCAAAATCTCTGTGATATGAGATTGGATTGCATTTACAATTTGATCGGGATGGCCGGAATCAAAAATACAATCACCATAATCTATGGCATTTATTAATTCAAAAGGGTCGAATTCCCAGGGCCACTGGCGCTCCCATGCCAGATTGCTGGAGGCGGCGCGAATTGCACGCGGTCCAAATCTTGCGCCAGGACGATTGCTTGTCGTCAGATCCAGCGGTATGCCTGTTATCGCAAGGTCTATTCCGGTCAGATCACGCGAGTATTTTCGTCGTAAGAAACTGAGTGCCCCGGCATACATGACCTCTGGAGTGCCGCCCTTTACTCCAGGGGCGGTAAACGCGAAGTCACCATTGATTTTCCTAGCCATTTCTCACCTGTCTATTCTGCTGTTGCGGCAATCAGTTGCCTTGCTTGCTGTTGTTGCAACGCTTGGTGTTTCGCTATAAGGGAAGCAATAATAATTCCGCCCGTAACCAGACCTATGATAATTGTCGAAACCGCATTTATCTCCGGGGTTACACCTAATCGGACCTGACTGTAAATCTTCATCGGCAAAGTGGTTGCGCCAGGACCACTGGTAAATGAGGCAATAACCAAATCATCCAGAGATAATGTAAAAGACAACAACCAGCCGGAGACGATAGCCGGTAAGACAACGGGGAGTGTTACCTGGAAAAATGTGCCTAGAGGGGTGGCTCCCAGATCCATAGCCGCTTCCTGCAATGAATGATCAAAGCTTACAAGCCTTGATTGAACAACTACTGCTACATAACACATAGAGAAAGTGATATGGGCAATGGTGATCGTTGTAATTCCACGACTCATCGATAGTGCTATGAACATGAGTAGCAGCGATAGTCCGGTAATAACTTCTGGCATCACCATCGGCGCATAGATCATACCCGAAAACAGGGTTCGTCCGCGAAAACTGCCGAACTGGGCGAGCACCAGCCCCGCGATGGTTCCTAACAATGTTGCAATTGTTGATGATACTGCGGCAACTTTAAGAGTTACCCAGGCGGCATTTTTAATCCCTTCATTTTCCAGTAACGATAGATACCACTTGGTTGAGAATCCACCCCAGACTGTGACCAGTTTTGATTCATTGAAACTGAACAATATTAACAAAATTATTGGAAGATATAGAAACAGGAAGCCTATAAACAGGCTGAAAAAATTGAATGTTGAAAGCCGTGTGTGCATCGCTAATTCCCAGAAGCATGTTGCTGATGGCGTTGAAACAGCACAATTGGCAGGATAAGTAGTAACAACAATATCACCGCCACAGCCGATGATAATGGCCAGTCACGATTATTAAAAAACTCTGACCATAATACTTTGCCAATCATTAATGTATCTGATCCCCCGAGTAAATCGGGTATCACAAACTCGCCGACCGCAGGAATGAATACCAGAAAACAACCGGCGATAATTCCTGGAAGTGACAGTGGTAAGGTGATCTTCCAGAATGCAGATACTGGCTTGCAACCTAAATCCTCTGCAGCTTCAATCAGGCTATGATCCATTTTCTCCAGATTGGCATAAAGTGGTAAAACCATAAATGGCAGATAGGAATAAACAATGCCAATATATACAGCCATATTTGTATTAAGCAATGCCAATGGTTCATCGATAAATCCTAAATAAAGAAACAACGCATTTAGTAATCCTTCATTTTTCAAAATACCTATCCATGCGTAAACACGTATCAGGAATGAGGTCCAAAATGGCAGGATGACCAGCATTAGCAGTATGAATCGTGATCGTGACGATGCCTTTGCCATGGCATAAGCCATCGGGTATCCAATAATCAGTGTTAGCAGCGTGGAAATGAAAGCAATTTTCAGGCTGTTCAGATAGGCTTTCCAGTACAGACTGTCCTCAATCAGCAAGCCATAGTTTTCGAGATTAAGTTTTAGCTGGATATAAATTTCATCAACAAACTGCAATATCGGACTGTAGGGTGGTATTGCAGTTTGTATCTCAGAGAAGCTCAATTTGAGGACGATCAAGAAGGGGGTGAAGAAAAACAGCAGTAACCAGAAATAGGGTATGGATATGATTAAGCCGCGACCTGTAATACCCGATTTTTTAAAAAGCAAGATGAGCCAACGGTAGGGGCTGAGTAATATCAACGACTTATTGCAGCTGTTGTGTTTAGGGATTGTATTCCACTGACGCCTGTGGTTTTCGATATCATCTGGCAATAGGGGGCAACTCTCATTTTGAGAGTATTACCACTGCCGATTCTGACCAGTATAGATATACCTTATCTTCCCAGCTAATATTATTTTCCTCACTGCGCATACGATTTGTTCGTGCTACTGTAACCATTTTTCCATTACTCAAACGCACGTGATAGAGCGATAGATTGCCCAGGTAGCCGATATCCCAGACTTCTCCTTTAAGGCAGTTTGTACGGGTATCAGCAGGTGGCTCTTTACTGATTTCTAATTTTTCAGGGCGAAGAGCGACCCAGACAGTCGTTCCTGTGGAAAACTGTACAGTCCGGCCTGTTTGTATAATGCAGCTACATTCAGTACTAAGAATTTTCGAGACATCATCTTTTATGCTTTCTATTTTTCCCTGAAATATATTAATATCTCCTATGAACTCAGCCACGTAACGCGAGTTGGGATATTCATAGATTTGCGCGGGTGTGGCGACTTGTACTATGGTGCCGTGATCCATGACGGCTATGCGGCTGGAAACCGTCATGGCTTCTTCCTGATCATGGGTGACAATGACAAATGTGATGCCTAGTTTTTCCTGGATATTCATCAGCTCGAACTGGGTTTGCTGACGCAGTTTTTTGTCCAGGGCGCCCAGAGGTTCATCCAGTAAAAGCATTTCAGGCTTTTTTATCAGGCTTCGTGCCAACGCTACACGTTGCTTTTGACCACCTGATAATTGATGGGGTTTTCGCTGCATAAATGATTGAAGCTGTACCAGCTCAACTACTTCGCTTACACGTTGTTTGATTTGCGTTTTTGGAACTTTGTCCTGTTTTAAACCAAAAGCAATATTGTTTTCAACGGACATATGTGGAAACAAGGCATAGGATTGAAACATCATATTGAAGGGTCTTCGATGGGGCGGTATAGCGGAAATATCCCTGCCTTGCAAAAGTATTTCACCTTGTGTTGGCTTTTCAAAGCCTGCCAGCATCCTCAGCAATGTGGTTTTTCCACAGCCCGAAGGACCCAGTAAAGAAAAAAATTCACCTTTATAGATATCAAGTGAAATATTATCCACGGCGGTAAATTCGCCATAGTTTTTTCGAATGTTGACTAATTGAACATGTGCCTGGGTATCCGGGGCCAGCCAGGGTTGGTCGTTGTTATGGTTGTCTGTTGCAGCGTTCACAGCTTTACCTGAGTACGAGTGATCTACACTTACAACTACAATTCACTGGCAAAACATTAATTCCCGGTTTTAATTTTTGTCCATAAACGTGTAACAACGCGCTGTACTTTGGGGGGATAAGGTGTCGTTATGTACAACTGTTTGATTGCTTCTTCTGATGGATAGATGGCGGGGTCACCAATGACGTCTTCCTGCAAAAATTCTTGTGAGGCTTTGTTGCCGTTTGCATAATAGACGTAGTTGGAATTTTTCGCCATTACTTTTGCATCCATAATAAAATTCAAAAATTTGTGTGCGTTTTCCACATGTTTTGAATCTGCAGGGATCGCCATCTGATCAAACCACATCAGGGCGCCTTCTGTGGGGATACGGTACTCTATATTAACACCGTTGTTTGCCTCAGCAGCACGGTCACGGGCTTGTAAAACGTCACCCGACCAGCCCATAGCAAGACAAATATCTCCATTGGCGAGTGCGTTTATATATTCAGACGAATGGAACTTGCTTGTATTGGCACGTAACACACTGAGAGGGCCTGCGGCCTTTTTAATCACCTCGGGATCTTTTGAATCGGGATCTTCTCCCAGGTATTTAAGTGCAGCGGGGATCATTTCTGTGGGTGCATCTAATATATGTATACCACAGTCTTTGAACTTGGAAACAACGTCAGGATCGAAAAACATTCTTAAGGAGTTGACCGGGGCGTCGGGTAGTCTTGCGGCTATTTTTTCCACGTTATAACCAATGCCTGTCGTGCCCCACATATAGTTGATCGAATGGGCATTGCCGGGATCATATACCGATGTACGCTTGTCGATGTCAGCCCACATATTGCTTAGATTCGGCAGACTTTTTTTATCTAATTTCTGGAACACACCGGCCTGGATTTGTCGGGCTAAAAAACTACCTGTGGGCACTACAATATCATAGCCTGATCCGCCAGCGAGTAATTTGGTTTCGAGAACTTCGTTAGAGTCAAAAACGTCGTATACAACCTTGATACCCGTTTGCTCTTCAAATTGCTTTAGCGTTTCCTCATCAATATAGTCTGACCAGTTGAAGACATTGACGACATTCTCCTGGGCATTAACGAAAAAAGACAGGGCACTCAGAACAAGGCCCGTTATCAGTATTTTTAGAGTATATTTCATGGGAAGCATTCCTCCGGTATTGTGTGTTGCTATTTGTCTTCTGAAGGACGAATGATCAAGAGTTCAACATTGTGATCATAAATTATTATCCTTGCATAAGATCATAGGGGTATCTGCAAGTCAAGAATTAGCGTATTTGCCAACTTTAAACATGCTTATATTCTTGATAGTCTGGATTCAATATTTATAAGCAATACCCCACCCCTATTGACGATATAGAACAGCTGAGAATATTTGTTTTCGTAAATTTTGTTATGAAACAGAGCAATAACAATGTCAAAAAAACGGAGAATGAACGGGGGTAAAAGTTGACTTGCTACCAAAATGTGATCACAATTTAATAAATTGTTCAATCGGAATATTCCTATGACTCAATTATGGCCTATCCAGGTATAGGCTCTATCAAATTTTATGTATATACGAAGGTGATTTATGTCTTCTACTACAGATCAACGTACTACCACTGAATGGCAAAAACTGGATTCACAGCACCATCTGCACCCGTTTACCGACTACAAAAGTTTGCAATACACAGGTAGCCGTATTATCACGCGGGCTGACGGCATATACCTGTGGGACTCAGAAGGTAATAAGATTCTTGATGGGATGTCGGGCCTCTGGTGTGTCAACGTAGGTTATGGGCGTAAGGAGCTGGCAGAGGCCGCTTACCAGCAAATGCAGCGGCTGCCTTACTATAATAATTTTTTTAAAAGCACTCATCCGCCAGCCATTGCATTAAGTGAAATGCTGGTTAAAATAACCCCGCCATTTATGAACCATGTGTTTTTCACCAACTCCGGCTCAGAGGCCAATGACACGGTGATACGTATGGTCCGCCGATACTGGGATTTACAGGGGAAAAGTAATAAACAGATAATTATCAGTCGGGAAAATGCTTATCACGGAAGCACTATGGCTGGAGCCAGCCTTGGCGGCATGAAAGCTATGCATGCACAGGGGGGGTTACCAATTCCCGGTATTGTGCATATTCAACAACCTTACTGGTATCTTGAAGGCGCAAGTCTTAGTGAAGATGCGTTTGGACTTAAGGCCGCTGTTGCTCTGGAGGAGAAAATATTGGCTTTGGGGATCGATTCGGTTGCCGCATTTATTGCGGAGCCGATTCAGGGAGCCGGCGGTGTAATTGTTCCACCTGATTCATACTGGCCAGAGATAAAACGCATCTGTGATAACTATGGGATATTGCTGATTGTTGATGAAGTTATCTGCGGTTTTGGCCGAACTGGAAAATGGTTTGGTAGTGATTATTACGATCTTGAACCTGATCTGATGACTATAGCTAAAGGTCTGTCATCAGGATACCTGCCGATTGCAGGCGTTATGGTCAGCGACAAGATCGCCAATACTTTGATTGACAAGGGTGGTGATTTTAACCATGGCTTCACCTATTCAGGACATCCAGTGGCAGCAGCGGTGGCCTTGGCAAACATTGAAATTTTGAGAGAAGAAAATATCGTGGAAACGGTGGATTCCATCACTGGACCCTATTTGCAAAAACGCTGGTTGGAATTGACATCACATCCACTGGTTGGACAAGCTCGAATTATCGGTCTGATGGGCGCACTTGAACTTGTGAAGGATAAATCGAAGCACCAGCGATTCGATAAACCAGGCAACGTAGGCACCATTTGCCGCGATATCAGTATCGATCATGGTCTGGTGATGAGAGCTGTGGAAGATACCATGATTATTGCACCGCCACTGATCATATCAAAAAGTCAGATTGATGAGCTTATTGGAATCGTCAAAAGAAGTTTGGACATAACTGCTGAAAAACTCGCCATTACTTAATTTTTCAGTATTTCTGAGGTTTATTATAACCAAGCAATTTTTACTCTATAAATTCAGATTCAAAATCGATCTGACAAATAATAGTTTTATGGGATAAAAGTGAAACCATCCTTTCCTCATATTGATTCCTACTATGCCGCTTCTTCAAACCCAATACCCGATTATCCATCTTTGCGGGGAACATCAGGCTGCGATGTTTGTGTCGTTGGAGCAGGTTATACAGGTCTTTCCGCTGCATTTCACTTAGCTGAAATGGGTTATGATGTGATCCTGCTCGAAGCGAATAAAGTGGCCTGGGGCGCGTCCGGGCGCAATGGCGGGCAGTTGGGTAGTGGGCAGCGAGTGGATCAGGACGAGTTGCAGCGGATGCTGGGAACTGAATTATCAATGCAACTATGGAAACTGGCAGAGGAATCCAAAAAGACTGTTAAGGCGCTAATAAATCGCTTCAATATTCAATGTGATCTTAAGCCAGGTGTTGTGCATGCTGCGCACAAATCAAGCCTTGCAAAAGTGGAAATGGCTTATGCTGAAAAATTGAATGAAAGTTACAATTATCCACATATACGCCCGGTAGCACAGTCTGAAATGAGAGAAATGTTAGAAACATCCGCCTATTTTGGTGGCTCGATTGATACAGATGCGGGACATCTTCATCCTCTAAATTATGCGCTTGGACTGGCTAAGGCGGCACAAAAGAAAGGCGTCAGAATCTTTGAAAAATCACCGTTGCAAAATATTCGATTCAAGTCGCATCACCAATTATTAACGGAGTTTGGAGAAGTTAAAGCACGTTTTGTCATGTTGGCCTGTAATGGCTACCTTGGGCATATTGAGCCTAGAATTGAAAAGCACATTATGCCGATCAACAATTTTATCCTTGCAACTGAACCGCTGGATGAATCAATCGCACAAAGAATTATTAGAGATGATGTAGCGGTTGCAGATTCAAAATTTGTCGTTAACTATTTCAGATTGTCCGCTGATCGGCGATTGTTATTTGGTGGAGGAGAAAATTATACGCGGCGATTTCCTGCCGATATCAAATCTTTTGTGCGAAAATATATGCTAAAGATTTATCCCCAACTTGCGCATGCTCGAATCGATTATGGTTGGGGAGGGACACTTGCAATAACGCGTAACCGAATGCCGCACATCGGGCGTTTAGAGTCGGATATGTATTATGCACAAGGTTTTTCAGGACATGGCGTAGGTATGGCTACACTGGCCGGTAAACTGGCGGCGCAAGCGATTGCCGGCACTGCAGAACGGTTTGATCTATTCGCCGACAGACCACCGCCCGCATTCCCAGGTGGTAAATTATTGCGCTTCCCCACATTGCTTGCAGGCATGTTGTTTTATAGTCTGCGTGACCGAATGTAGAAGCAACAGATTTTCTGGGTTTGTCGATTAGCCGCAAAAACAGGCTGGGTAATTTCATCCTTGAAAATCTCAGAGAAGTTCATTGTTATTATGGCTTAACAAGTAGAAATTCAGTGGCAAAACTGCCGATATCCTGATCCAACTCTTGTTTGAAGTATAATTGAATTTGCTGCACTAAAATTTGTTTTTCCTCTTGGGTGAATTTTATCACGGTCATGGTATTGTTTGCCTATGTAAATTAGTGGTGCCTTATATGGTTTTAATTGATAAGTATTTCAATTTCCATAATAAATTTATTAAAAACAATGTGTTGCGAAGACAACAATGGTTAAGGCATAGTTGCACAAGATGCGTTACTGGACAACCATCAGAGCATTGCACTATTATTGTCGAAAATAAAAATAGCGCTGCTCCTCGCCTACTACAGCTATTGTTGTGCGAGGTGTCGATTTCTATTCGCTTTAACAACAACAAACCCATGAGGAAATATAAACAATGAAAATAACTCACAGCTTATTGGGCTGCGTTATCGGCGCATCTCTGCTGTTCTCACAAACTGTGTTCGCGGCAGAATGTGAGACGATCAAATTGGGATCAGCCATATCCTTGACTGGCAAATATGCAACAAATGGTGTGCATGCAAAAAACGGTTATGAGTTTGCCATCCAAAAAATCAAGGATAACGGCGGTGTAAAGATTGCTGACAAATGCTACAACTTTGAAACCATCTACTATGATGATGAATCAAAAGGGGATAGGGGGGCTACTTTAACTGAGCGTCTGATCAATCAGGATAAAGTGCAGTATATGCTTGGCCCATACTCTTCGGGTTTAACCAAAGCTATCGCACCAATAACAGAGAAATACCAGATTCCCATGGTTGAAGCTGAAGGTGCATCACGCTCGTTATTTAATAAGGGATACAAGTATTTGTTTGCAGTGCTGTCAACCTCTGAGCAGTACCTGGCTTCTGCGGTAACTCTTGCCGCTGAAAAGGCTAAAGAAGCTGGAAAAGATCCATCAACAGTAAAGATTGCTGTGGCGGTTGAAAATGATCCTTTTTCACTTGATATTCGCGCTGGCGTACTTGAGGACGCAAAAAAATTAGGCATGCAAGTGGTGGTGGACGAGCAGTTACCACGTGATTTATCTGATATGAGTGCCATCCTGACTAAAGTAAAATTGCTAAAGCCGGATTTGCTTATTGTAAGTGGTCACTCAAAAGGCGCAGCGACTGCCGTTCGTCAAATTGATGAGCAAAAGATCACTACGCCCATGATTGCAATTACACATTGTGAAGCGGCGGATGTAGTGGGTAATTTTGGTGATGCAGCGAACGACTTTTTATGTTCAACACAATGGGCTGAAAGTCTGACTTATGAAGACCCAATCTTTGGCTCTGCTGCCAACTATGAAAAGGAGTTCAAGACCGCGTTCCCAGAGTACAGCGAAAAGAAAGTACCCTACCAGACAGCGCAAGCCTCGGCTGCGGTATATGTCTTTAAGGATGCTTTTGAACGTTCCGGATCGCTGGATAAAGACGCGCTACGCGATGCAATTTCTGCGACCGACCTGATGACGTTTTATGGCGCTATTAAATTTTCCGACGCCGGAAATAATATTGCCAAACCCATGGTTTTGCGTCAGATACAAGATGGCAAATACAACGTAGTGGCGCCTTCTGACTTTGCCTCAGCGGCAGTGAATTGGCCTCGTAAACCGTAGTAAGCGTATTCAAAGTACAACAGCTACAGGGCAACATCCGTTGCCCTGTTAATTCCACTATTGTTGCAGGAGGCAGTTATTTATGGATCAAATTCTAGGAAACATCTCTTTGTTATTTGATTATCCGGTTGTCAATGCCAAAATTCTGCTGGATGGTTTGATGATTGGTGCGCTGTTCGCACTGGCCGCCTATGGCCTGGCTTTGGTCTGGGGGGTAATGAATGTAAAAAACCTGGCCCAAGGCGTGTTTGTAATCGCAGGTGGTTATATTTCCTGGTATTTGGCCAAGCTTGGATTGCCGCCGTTGTTTGGCGTGCCAGCCGCATTTATTATCATGTGGCCTCTGGGCTGGATTATTTATAAACTGGTAATATCCCGCGTCATTGAGCGAGATCTGTTTACTTCACTGTTGGCCACTTTTGGCTTGGCCATCATGATGGAACAGATTTTAAACCTGATATTTGGTTCTGATACTCAAAGTATACAACTGGACTACAATACACTGTATTTTTTTGATGATTTTGTCGATTTACCCATTGCCAAGTTAGTGGGTGTTTTGATGGCCATTATATTAGCGGTTGGGGTCATCATCTTCATGAAATTCAGCCGTATGGGGCAAGCAATCCGAGCCACTGCCCAAGATGCCCGCGCTGCTCGTGTGCTGGGCATAGATACTGAAAAGGTTTATTCTTTTACTTTCTCACTAAACACAGCCATTTGTGGCGCTGCAGGTGCGATTATCGTTATGGTCTGGGTTATTCAACCCTTCTATGGTATGACCTATGCCATCCGATCTTTTGTTATCGTTACCGCAGCCGGCCTTGGCAATTTACCGGGCGTTATAGCGGCTGGTTTTGGAATTGGTGTATTGGAGCAATACGGCGCACATATCTTTGGTATTGGTTATCAACAGGCTGTTGCAGTACTCTTGTTATTAGTGGTGCTGGTTATTCGCTTGATTCAGCAGCGGCGATTGCGCCAAAGCCTGAAATAGCAGAGACGGATTATGAAAAAGACTTTCTTTTATTTTGTACTATTAGTGTTGATCATTGCCGCACCGTTTTTGTTTCCTGATTTCCGCACCCAGCTGGCCACTCTCTGGTTAATGATAGTTGTGGCTATGACTTGGGATATGACAGGTGGACAGATGGGTTATAACTCACTAGGCAATATATTCTTTTATGGCACGGGTATGTACGTTGCCGCAGTAATAAGCATTGCTCTGGTACATGATGTCGGCGCTTATACCGATGCGAGTCGTTTAGATCTAATGGTTTTTACCGACAGCCAGTATTTCACGGGTATATTTCTTGGCGTTATAGGTGCCGGTTTATTTTGTGCTTTTTCTGCAGTGTGTATTGGCTACATTATATTTGGTCTGCGAGGTCCTTACTTCGCCATAGGTACATTGGCTGTTGCGATTGCAGGCGGCGAACTGGTTGCAAACTGGGATTGGGTTGGCGGTGGGCAAGGTATTTCTCTACCTGTTTTCCCTGGGAACTTTGATATTGGAAAAATTTTCTTTTATTTTCTTTTTGCTAGTACAGGAGTTGGATTATTTATTTTTCTAAAGTGGCTTTACAGTACGCGATTCGGTGCAGCGATAAACGCAATCCGAGATGATGAAGAAAAAGCTGAAGCTATGGGAATACATACACTGAGATACAAACTTATTACTTGGGCAATGGCGGCCTTTTTCATCGGTATTATTGGTGGGATTTCAGGCTTTCAATTGATTCATTTTGAACCCCTTGAATCAGCCTACCAAACCACCAGTTTGGGTATTTTTATGGTTGCTTGTGTGCTACTGGGAGGTAAAGGCACGCTTTGGGGGCCAATAGTTGGCGCCATTTTATTTCATGTTGTAAAAGAAGTTACTTGGAATTACCTGTTAGGTTGGCAATGGGTGGCGCTGGGCGCTTTGATTGTGGTAACGGTAGTGTATTTTCAGGAAGGAATTATGGGGTGGTTAATGCATAGCAAACCCGAATGGTTTGGCATACGGATCGAGAAAAAGGAAACCGCAGGAGGTATGGGGTGACCGCCATTATTGAGGTCCAGAATGTTTCTAAATCCTATGGTGGGGTTGTCGCAAACAGTGATGTTTCCATACAGGTTGAAAAGGGCGCTATTACCGGGCTGATTGGTCCAAACGGTTCTGGCAAAACCACACTCTTTAATTCCATCGTTGGCTATCACCCGATCGATTCGGGGTCAATATCGTTTGAAGGCAAAGAAATTTCCAAGTTTTCCGTGCAGAAAATTGCTAGACTCGGTTTGTTAAGGACTTTTCAACAAACCCGCATCTATGGGGCGATGAATGGTGTGGAAAATATGTTGATTTCACTGCCACATCGAAAGATGAGTTTTTGGGACTCAATGGATCGTAATGGCAAGGCCGATTATGAACGTGCCGATATGCTGTTAAACTTTGTCGGACTTTATGAAAAACGGTTTTTGAAGTCCGGTTCGTTGTCGTTTGGTCAGCAAAAACTGTTGGAATTCGCCATGGCTTTGATGAACGAACCAACTGTTCTGTTGCTTGATGAACCCACCGCCGGGATTAATCCCACGCTTATTAATGGTCTGATTGATCGCTTAAGGCGCGCCAATACAGAATTCGGTATTACATTGTTTATTATTGAACACAATATGCGTGTGATTATGAATATGGCTGAGACTATCTACTGTCTCGCACACGGAGAGTTGTTAGCGCATGGGACGCCATCAGAAATTCAGAATGATCAAAAGGTGAAGGATGCTTATCTTGGCGCACATTGATGTAATACAACTATTGATCAGAGGGCTTGTTCTGTGAGTGATAAACCAGGGGTCAGCGGCTATGGTAGCGGCGCAGTGGAAGCGGTTATATCGGTGGAGGAAGTGGAAAGACAAGCTGCGGCTATAGCTCAAGATATTAGCGTAGAACAGTTGGAACAACTGGCGGGTAATGAACCCTATGTTTCAATAGAAGATCTACAGGCTGGTTACGGAAAGATGGAAATATTGCATGGTCTCAACCTCAGGGTTGGGCGTAAGCAATCCCTGTGTTTGATTGGGCCAAACGGTGCTGGAAAATCCACCGTATTGCATTCGATATTTGGCTTCAATGATATTTTTTCTGGGCGTATTACCATCGGTAAAGAAAATGATAAGCAGGATATAACAAGGCTGTCGCCCAATGAAAAACTTTCTCATGCCGGGGTGGCTTATATTCTACAGGATAAATCTATCTTTCCAGGTATGACCGTTGAAGAAAATTTATGGATGGGCGGTTTCCTAAAAGATCAACCTGCCGAGGCTAAACGGGCAGCGGAGAAGGTTTTTGACAAGTACTCCCGCCTGGCAGCACGACGTAAACATCTGGCAAAAGTCTTGTCAGGAGGTGAACGGCGCCTATTGGAAATTTCCAGGGCTTTGGTGATGGACCCGGATGTATTGTTGGTTGATGAACCCTCGATCGGATTGGAGCCAAGATTTATAGATATGGTATTCGAAATATTGCATGATCTGCAGCATAATGAAGGCAAAACCATTATCATGGTGGAACAGAATGCAAAAAAAGGGCTGGAGTTTGCGGATATTGCTTATGTGCTTGTATCGGGTGAGGTAGCTATTGCCGGTACGGGTGATGAATTGTTAGCGAATCCGAAAGTGGCCGAGTTGTTTCTTGGGGGTTAATTAATCAAGCCATGGCTCAGGGCCAAGGATAGCTAAATATGTAGGTCGCAGTTTGTGCTTTTTCCAAAGTAACAAACTCAATCTACAACCATACCTCACTTTCTATTTCCCATGGTACAAGGTTCCCAGTGCTCGTATTCTGGTTTTCAAATATTGTATAGCTTTATAATTAAGGCAAATCAGCTTTGCGTATTCCCCACGATTATACAATTTACAAATGTATAGGTTCTCGGAATCCCGATAAATAATTTGTCCTTCTTAACGGTATTTGCCGGTTGACAATTTAACCAATAGTCCTTAATATGCGCCTTGTATTTAAAGCGTGGCAGCATGTTCAGTTCAAGGACGAATCTGATGAATAAACTTCGAAAGAAACAGGGATCCAGCTTACCAATTCATTACTACCCACTCTATTTCCGCTTTATTTGGCGTACTTTTTTATGCGCTGTAAAAAAAATTCCCAGGAACTATTTTAAATATAAATTGCAATGGATAAAGGGGCAATATCTGCTGCGCACACTATTGTCACCACTCAATTCTCACGGTTTCTTTAATAAATATGTTTTGCTGAGTGGCTTGTCTTATGTTGATCTAATTCAGATCCCGCAAAGCCGTGATCGAACAAAATTGGGATTAGTTTCCAGATACAGCGAATTCACAATCAGGGATGAATTAAAGTTATGAACAACGAATTAATTCCAGTGTCGGAATTTGAATGCCCACCTTCCAAAATTGATAGATATCGCCAGCTTGGCGTAATTTTGATACTCAATTGTTATATGAATGGCGAACCCTATAGTCGCCAATTTGGCGAGAGTTATTCTGAATTATACAAATGTCTGGAAAATGGAACTCTATTTCTATTGCTATCGCCAGAGAGAGCACCCCAGGCTTATGCAATCTGGCGTGATACAGGAGAAGGGGAAATTCAAATCACGGATTTAATTGCGCCTTTTGGCGATCTGATGGAATTAATCAAACAGCTTCAATTGCACTTAAAAGGTAATTTAATTCAATCAATCCATCCAAGAATAAGCAACAGAATTAAAATAGCATGCAGCACTTAGATACCTATGCCTGTTATGGTTATGCTATGGAATTACTATCGGTGTCCGAATACCATCAGCATTTTCAGTTGGGTCCTTATATATATAGAGAAATTGTACCCGCCTTACTTTGTGGGCAGATTAAATTTTATATCAAGGATTGCGGAACGCCTATAGGTATGGTTACCTGGGCATGGCTAAAAGCGTGCGTTGAGGCTGATGTGCATAAAACAGGGCGTTCACTTTTGACAGCAGAGTGGACAGCAGGTAACAGGCTTTATTTTAATGATTTTGTAGCACCCTATGGCGCTACACGAAAGATGCTGCGTGATTTAATGAAAAATATTTTTCCAAATCACCAGGCTAGCAGTATTGATCGAAACAATGATGGAAGCATCAGAAAAATTAAAAAATGGACTGGCGTTGCATATCGAAAATGAGCATAACAGGTTGTTAAATAAGCTCATCCTTGCGATTATCAGTTTCACCGTAACGACTTAATGCAGGAGGATTTAACCCGGCATAAAGCGCATTAAGCTTCTGGTTGATTTTTTCACCTTGTTGCTCAAATAAACTATTGCCCTCTAAGTCACACTCGACGATAAATGGACCAAGATTCTCGACCTCAAATACCCACATGGCCTGGGCTAAGCCTAATTCTTTAATCCAACTTACCTGTTTGACCTTTTTAATGCCCCGACCAAGTAATGCGCCAGTGCCATACCCAACGGTTGTTAAATAGATAGCGCCAACCGGAACGAATAACGCCTTGTATTGATCACTGGTCATGCCGCCTTTGCCGATTATAATACGGGCGCCTGAAATTCTAAACCACTCCTTCATCCATTTTGCAAATCGAAAACTGGCTGTCGCAGTGACACCACCAACGTTAAAACTACCATCGGGGTTAATTGATGCAGCAGGAGAGCAATGGAAGTTTGCATTACTGATGGTGGGTAGGTCTAACGGAAGCGCCTCTCCCTGCTCAATCACGCGCTTGTAAACACCTTCACGCCCGGTATAGATTGTTCCATGCAAATATACAATAGTGCCAGGTTTGAGGTTTTCCAGATCGCTTTTTGCAACGGGAATTTTTAGATAGACAGGTTTGAACTCAGGATTTAATTTGACCAAGAGATTGTCTCCCTGCGCATATATGGGGTGAACCATAGTGGGTTTGTACGGTATTCAATCTTTCCATCTGCATGCAGGCGCACTGAAGCCCGGCGAGATGAGAGGCAAAACATATGCACGCTCATGGGCATGCCTCCAGTGTGAGTGAACCCCGATTCAATATGACAATCTGCTACCATGGAGGTTCCGATAAAGCCCATCGCACCCATACCAATGGAATTGCCCAATTCTTTAAGCTCTAATTCCAGTGCTGAAGTTTTTGAGTCAGGATTGCGATCACCTACGGTTCGCAAACAGGCCGCTTGTTTACCCAAAGCCATACATGTGTCCTTGGAACCACCTAATCCCACACCAACGATCGCCGGCTGGCAGGCCAATCCGCGTTTTCCGAACGCCACCAGGGTATCGAGATAAAATCGCTTGATGCCGTCTATACCATCGCCGGGGAATAACATACGATAGTCTGTACCAAATAATCCACCCTTATGAACTGTGGTGATATCCATCCAATCCACATCAGGTTCAAAGCTCCAGTCAATTTCGGGTGCGTTAAGACCGACATTGTTGTTATGGTCAGTGCGCCATAGTGGATGAACGCGGTTCGGTCTGAGCGGTATTTCTTGAGTGGCACGGGCGGTGGCAGCACGCAGTGCCTTTTCCAGAGCAATGAATCCGCCTTCAAAGCATGCCTCATTTCCGATTTTCACATAGTAGCGTGGTAAGCCTGAATCAGCACACATGGGCCGTCGATCTTCAGTGGCTGCATCCCAGTTTTCAATCATTGTATGTAGCACAAAACCAGACAGTGGGCCTTTTTCCTCTTTTGCCATTTGTTCGATTCCAGCTCTATAATCACTCGGTATGTCAATGGCGGCATTCGTCATTATCTGGAAAGCAGATTGCTCAATGTTTGTGTAACTAATCATGCTGAGGCGCTCGGATTTCGCTCATAATCATCAATCAATGATTCTCCGGGTTTAATAACAGAGAACACAACGGGTGATTGTTTTAACCCCAGTATACCGTTATTCAAGCGGGCAACAGTAAAGTGGGACGAATTAAAGTCACCAGGATCGGGGTAATCTTCCCGAAAATGTGCGCCGCGTGAATTTTCCCGGGCAAATGCTGCCTGGGCGATAACTTCGGAAATTTCGATAAGGTTCTGTAAATTCAGCCAGTCATGCCAGCTCAAATTGAATGTTCGATTGATTTCGCCTACACCCGTTTCCAATAATTCAGCTTTGATTTGTTGCAGGCAATTCAGTCCATTGGTGAGTCCTTCAGCGTTTCTAATTACACCGACATCTTCCCACATGATGTTCATTAAGCGTTCCCGTAGTGCATTAATATCACCACCTTTTTTACTGAATGGGAATAATGCTCGGTCCATCTCTGCATTCAGGATCGATTCGTCAGGTACTTGATGGGTTTTTTGAGCCACGCTGTAAGGTCCCATAATATCACCCGCAATACCGCCGAACACGGTTGAATTGGCAACGCCATTGCCACCAAGACGATTCGCGCCATGTGCGCCACCTGCATCCTCACCAGCTACAAACAGGCCCGCTATTTCGGTTTGAGTATTCACATTACAAACGACTCCACCCATAAAATAGTGGGCGGTAGGCACAACCTCAACCCGACCGCCAGCGAGATCAAAACCACAATCAGCGCATCGCTTGACCATACCGGGAAACATTCTGCGCACATGTTCAACACCCAGATGGCTCATGGCGATGTATACACCGCCATTTTTTGAGATACGACCCGCTTTCATTTCAGCGTATATGGCGCGACTGACTATATCACGGGTGGCACGTTCTCCTTTGTCATCGTAATCAAACATAAACCGACGCCCGTTGCCATCAAGCAAGTAACCGCCAGCGCCTCGTAAACCTTCCTCCAGTACAGTTCCGGTCATACGTGTATTCTTTCCTGCCAGCAAACCTGTTGGATGAAACTGGACCATTTCCATATCACGCAGCGGCAGGCCAAGGCGTAATGCCATTGCCAGGCCATCCATGCTTTTCTCCCCTGATGGGGTGTTATAACGATACATGCCGGGTCCGCCCCCGGTTGCCAGCAATACACTTTTGGCACGTACAAAGTGCAGTGTTCCACTTCGCATATCTGCCAGTAATACACCGGATATTGTGTTGCCCTTCTGGTTAGGAATCAGGGCCAACGCCCGGTATTCCTCCAATTGTTTTATAGGTAGCGCTAAAACCTGTTCCATTAGCCGGTTGATAATTTCTATACCCGTCAGATCACCTTTGTGAACCGTTCGATCTGCGGTTTGCCCGGCAAACGCCTTGTGGTGTAATGAACCGTCTGCTTCACGATCAAAGAAACAGCCGATTTCGTTCTCTAACTCCTGCACGCGGGTAACGGCGGTTTCACAAAGCTTCCAGGCAATATCCTGGTCGGGCAGCCATTTACCACCGACAATGGTATCCATAAAATGACGTTTAACAGAATCTCCTGCTCCAAGTGAGACGTTATATCCGCCCTGAACCATGCGTGTACAGCCACACTTTCCCATCAATCCCTTAACTGCAATGGTAATACTCGCCTCTGGTGTGGTTTGAGCAGCATGCAGCGCGGCAAGTAAACCTGCGCCACCTGAGCCAAGAATCAGGATGTCGGTTTCGTGTCGTTCGAGGTTTATCATAGAAGATTAAAAACTGTTTAAAAGGTAGCCGAGGCTAATGAGAAAAGCCAATGCACCGACGCTGGCAGCGATGTTTTTTTGTCGGTTGTGCCACGGAAGAAACTCAATGGTGAGTAGTCTGAGTCCACCAAACAGATGTACAGCGAGCAAAAACACAAGGCCAAATTCTGCAAACTTCACCATGGGCAACTCTGACCAATGTAAGAAGTTATCAAATGCCTGGGGATCGGTCAGTGCTTTTGTGAGCACGTAAAAGTGGATCGGAAGAAACAGCGATAAAATCAGACCGGACAAACGGTGAGCAATAAAGGCAAACCAGAGTGGTTGATGTTGGTGTGGGTGGATCACGAGATAATCACAGCGTAAATGGCGCGCCAACCAAAAATCATCAGCGTAAAGCAAATGAACAATGTAATCGGATCAAGCAGTGAGCGAGGTGGTTTTAACCATTCGTAAATAATCACCCTAAGTCCAATAGCTGCGTGTAGTGATGCGGCTAATACAAATAAACCGTATACGAAGCCCCAGAACAGACTGCCCTGTGTGCGCGCCAAAATTTCAGCTGCGCTCAGCCCGCCCTGGGTTGCATAGATCATTACGATTAAATGTAATAAGACCAAAGGCACCATGACCAGGGCACTGATTCGTTGTATCAGGTAGAGGCGGATGCCCAGCATGTTTAGATATGCCCCTTTAACAGAGCCAAGGATGCAACTTGTTTCAGGCCAGCGATAGAACGCGTGGGGTTGAGTTCTTTAGGACAATATAGTGTGCATCCTTGTTGTGAATGACAGGTTTGGCACCCGCCTTTTGCTGAGATTGCCCGTAATCGTTCTGTTTTTGCGATATCCCTGGAATCATTTATTAGTGTCCATGCGCGATTGAGTGCCGCAGGTCCGAGGTAATCAGGATTCAGAGAAACAGTGTCACAGGCGGCCCAACATACGCCACAGTTTATGCATTCAATGCCAGCATTTGCAGCTTTACGTTCGGTTGACTGCGGGGATATTTTCTCGACGGGCTGCTGACGGTCTTTACTGCCGATAAAATAGCCCTTTGCCTTGCGCCACTGATCGAAAAACAGAGATAAATCACAAACCAGATCTTTTATTACAGGCAGATTACGCAATGGTTCCAGGGTGATTGCATTGTTAGTGATAACGCTATCGACATGTGTTCTGCAGGTCCATCTTGGTTGGCCACTGACCATCATTGCACATGATCCACACATACCCACCCGGCAGGCAAATCGATACGCAAGCCCTGGTTCTGTATGACGTTGAATCCAGGTGACAACATCAAGAACAGTCTGATTCTTCATTACAGGGACAGCATAACTTACCAAACTGCCAGCTTCGGCGTTTCCGCGCCAAATATGCACGTTGATAATTTTGTTTTTTTTATGCACTTGTTGCCTCCCAAAACAAAGTGCTGCTAAGGGTATGCATCAGGTATAAAAGTCTGGTCTGACATCGGTGGTCTGACATAACCCACCCCAGCATCCCTTTTGGGCAAGGTAATCGGTTCTGGTGTTAGGTCCTCGTAGGGGATTAAGCTGAGTAAGTGAGTAATGCAGTTGAGACGGGCGTGGCGCTTGACATCAGATTTTACAACATACCAAGGTGCTTGCTTGATATCGGTATGGGCAAACATTTGATCTTTGGCCTTGGAGTATTCAGCCCAGTGTGAACGGGACTGTAGATCCATCGGACTCAGCTTCCAGCGTTTATGCGGTTCTATCAAGCGGCTTTGAAATCGTAATTCCTGCTCCTCATCAGAGACAGAAAACCAGTATTTGATCAGAATAATACCCGAACGAACCAACATTCGCTCAAACTCGGGGCAAGATCGCATAAATTCCTGGTATTCCTCATCGGTGCAGAACCCCATGACTTTTTCGACACCGGCGCGGTTGTACCAACTGCGATCAAATAGCACCATTTCACCTGCTGCGGGAAGATGGGGCACGTAGCGCTGAAAATACCATTGAGACTGCTCTCGCTCTGTAGGGGCAGGAAGCGCCACTACCCGGCAGATGCGTGGGCTGAGGTGTTGGGTAATGCGTTTGACCACACCGCCTTTACCGGCTGCATCACGGCCTTCAAATACAACGACAACCTTCAACTTCGCATGATTAATCCAGGCCTGAAGCTTTACCAATTCAAGTTGTAGATTAAATAATTCCTCTTCGTATCGTTGCTTTTTAATTTTTTTTATCTTTGCTGTTTTGTTCACAACTTCTCTCCACTTAGGGTGGGTTGCAGTACAGGATTCGATCCTGCTCAGGAAATACTTATTTGACCAATCAACTCTAAGACATTATGCGCCTTAATCCAAGTTCTCTTCTTGCGGCAGGGGTTTATGGAATACTAAATGGCTAATATCGATCTGATCACCGTATTTTTCTTTAATAGCCTTTAAGGCTCGTATTCGTTTAGTGAAGAAATGCTCTTCTCCAATAATATCGTACAACCCCGAACGCTTAAGTACGTCAGTGAGTTTAAATTTTGGACGGGTAATATAAAACTCAATGCCCGCCTCTTTGAGGTGTCCGGACATATGTGTCAACATCTCTTCCCCGGTAACGTCAATTTGATCGACTGCTTCCAAGTCTAAAATAAGCACCTTTAGCACGGGTTTGTCGGCAACTGCATTGAGTAGCTGTTTTTCCAGATAGCTGGCATTGGCAAAGTACAAATCTCCATCATAGCGGAAGATAGCGAGGGTAGGACTGGTTTCAAGGCCAAACAGCTGGGCATCGCGGTAGCTACCATCTTCGTCAAGGGCCAGCTCTGCAAAATGAGGTCGCATGGTACGATAGATATAGAAGCATAAAGACAGGGTGATACCGATAAATATCCCCCACTCCAAATGTGGCGCAAAATATAAGGTGCTTAAAAAAACACTCAGTGCGACAAAACCATCGTGTGGGTTGACTCTCCAGGCGTGCTGAAAAGGTTGAAAATGAATCATCCCAATAACAGCAATTATAATCACGGCTGCAAGTGTAGCCAGAGGCAAGTGATAGAGCAGGGGGGTTAAATACAACAGAGTAATGCCGACAATTATGCCTGATACAATTGCTGTAAATCCGGTTTTTGCACCTGCATTAAAAGCGACAGCCGTTCGTGAAAAAGAGCCGGAAACCGCATATCCCTGGCTAACACCTGCAACCAGATTGGCTAATCCTTTACCAACCATTTCCTGATTTGCAGATAGATGCTGGCGGGTTTTGGATGCCACAGACTTCGCGATGGAAAATGCTTCAACAAAACTTAACAAAGCAATCATCAGGGCTGGCAACAGCAGTGCAGGAATGTTTTCCATTTCGATTACAGGAACGACAAATGAGGGCAAGCCAGCGTTAACCTCACCGACTACTTTACCGCCAAAATTGGCGTAGTCAAAAACCCAGGATAGCGCTGTGGCGGTGATAACCGTAATCAGAATACCTGGTAACCTGGGAACAAATTTGTTTAACAACGCCAGCATCAGCAAAGAGAAGCTACCCATCAGCAGAGTGGGAAAGTGGGTTTTCTCAGGTATTACAAGGAATAGGTGCCATAGTGTTTCATACAAATGTCCGCCGCTTTGATTGTCAATTCCCAGAATTTTGCCAATTTGCAAACTGCTAATCACAATTGCCGCTGCATTGGTAAAGCCAATGACCACAGGGTGGGATAAAAAATCGACTAATATACCGAGGCGCAATAAACCCAGAATGACTTGAATCAGGCCGGCGAAAATAGCCAATATTGCGGCATAGGCAATGTATTGGCTGGTATCAAGTTCCAACGGCAGAAGTGCAGCGGCGGTCATTAAAGATATAATCGCAACCGGGCCATTTTGTAGCTGTCGTGAAGAGCCAAAAAGCGCGGCAACAATCGGTACCAGAAATGCCGCGTATAAACCCATTTGTGGTGGCAGACCTGCCAGTTGCGCGTAGGCCATGGATTGTGGGATTAAAATCAGCGCAACCGTTGTACCGGCAATTAGATCAGCTTTTAGAACTTCAGGGTTCTTGAGCTCTGAAATCCAATCAAGAAATGGCGTAAAGCGACTGATTGCATCATGCAATAGTTGTTTAAGATAACTGTTCATTTAATTGGCATTCAGTCACGCTCTCGAAAATACAATTGTGAACCTTGAATAAGGCGGATGATCGCAGAGAAATCCAATTACCACAGCATTGGTGGAAGGGATCAATAGGACAAACAGCGGGTCTTTGATTATTGATTACCGAAATTGTGTTAATGATTATTAGGCATCGGCTTCGATTTTACGAACTAACGGATATAGATGCTCGACTTCATTTTGAATTCTAACCAGGACCATCTCGAACATTTCATCGGTTTCCTGCAGAAACTGCCCATACTTCTTACCAATGTTTAGATCATGATTTTTTTTGTCACACCATTTTTTTGAGTATTGGGTTAACATTCGTTTGATTTCCTGAGATCCGGACATAAAGTTCTTTGCGGTATTATTGACCTTGGTCGATGGGTGTTTCAGCAGATGACTGTAAAGATTCGAATCGACTCTTTGCATATGTTTAGTCACCTTTTCCATATAGTTGTAGAAAAGACCACAACAAGTTTCAGAATCACACATGGAACGGTCTTTTATCAAATAGGAAAGAACGTTCGAAAGTTCGGTGATTTTGTGGTTTTGTTCATTCAACTCTTCGTAAGTAACCATTGTTGTTTCCTTTCAAGCTGCTTAGACACTGACTCTATACTCTCAGAGATCTGCTTTTATATCAACTTGACTTCAGTAAACATATGGTTTAAGGGTTGATATTAAATATATTTTACAAAACAATAAGATATAATTATTTTTTTCTTAAATTGAAGCAAATTCATGCAATTTTTTTGCATGTTTTTCTAACAAAAAAATTGAGTCTGCTAATTACACGGGATGACGGATGTCATTGAGATTGTAGTCACCCCGGTGCTGACGCGGTTTAGACCAAAGGCTGCATGCTTGCAATAATGTGAATTCCTGGGTATCTGCGTTTCCTATGCCCACTGAAAACTAAAAAAGTTATATACTTAAGGTTTAGTATAATGACTGAACCCGCTATGAAGAAAACTGAGGGCTATAGTGATGAGGAAATTCTAAATGCAGACCTCAATCTGCAAACCGCCTTGGTGGAGTGGCCTGAGATGGCGCGTTTTTTCGCCCGGGGTGTACTTATTAAAGTTGAGCAATCTATGAGTTTAATTGATGTTGCAAGTAGTTTCGTACTGGATAAAACAAGCCAAGTGTCGGGCTGGCTTGGCAGTGGAGAAGTCACGCTTGTGAGCGAAGATGATGCGCGGGACTGGCAGTCGAGGAAGCCGTTGTTATGGTGTGTAGTGGCGGCCCCCTGGGTACTTGTGCAGGAAAAACCAGGATCTTCAGAAGGCGAAAAAATTCATTGAATTTAACAACAATAAAACGGCGACAAGATTCGCTGCTAAAAATTTTCTTTTGCTAAGAATGCAACTATTTCTTTCAAGCTGCATAACCATTTACAAGAATGGTTAATCTGGAATCTAACGTGTAATGAGTGTATTGGAACGAATTGCTATTTGGGTGTTACCTGTCATGTTCGCTATTATTGTTCATGAGATAGCCCACGGCTGGGCAGCATTGAGGTTAGGTGATACCACGGCAAAGTCTCGTGGCCGTCTGACGTTGAATCCGGTCAATCATATTGACCCTGTCGGCTCCATTCTGGTGCCAGGTTTATTGCTATTAATGTCGGCAGGTTTTATCTTTGGTTGGGCCAGACCCGTACCTGTTGATGCATCCAGATTACATAATCCCAGGCGGGATATGATGATGGTCGCTTTGGCAGGTCCTTTTGCCAATCTGTTGATGCTTTTATTTTGGGCCTTTTTAGCCAAAATCTGTCTGCTAATTGATGCTGGAGCCAGCAACTTTACGCAATTGCTGTTTCATATGGGCGCCGCCGGTATACTTATCAACTCTGCGCTAATGATGCTAAATCTTCTACCTATTCCTCCACTTGATGGCAGCAAAGTAGTGGAGGGCCTGTTACCCTGGCGATGGGCTGTTAAGTATCATCAGTTTGGCCGCTACGGACTACTTGTATTAATGTTATTGATGTTTACGGGAATACTGGGAAATATTCTCTGGCCACTTATTAGTGTTGCCGTGCAAGGCAGTACCTATGCGGCCAATATTCAAGTGCAGGCATTATCGCTTGCCTACGCTAATCTGTTTGGAAGATAAGGCAGTTTTTGGTCTTATGCGTGTTTTTTTGGTGATAGGAGCATTAACTGGATAACGATAGTTTAAAAGGCGTTTCGCATATGTTGCTGGCAATGGCAACTTTATCCATAATGGACGCTGGAATCAAATGGTTGGTATTGCGTGATATACCTGTAATGCAGATTATAGCAATACGGGGTTGGTTGATTACTATAGCGTTATTGATATATGTGATCTGGCGATTTGATTTAAAAATACTGCATACGACAAAACTAAAGCAGCATATTGTACGTGCTGGCCTGGGTGTTTTTGCACCGCTTTTGTTTTTCTACTCACTACGCTTCTTACCGCTGGCAGATGCTACGGCCATTTTTTTCTGCGGTATTTTTTTTATGACAGCTGGCTCTGCCTGGATATTGAATGAACCTGTAGGTTGGCATCGTTGGACGGCGGTTATAGTAGGGTTTATCGGCGTGTTGATTATTATTCGCCCTGGTGCAGAGGTCTTCCAAAGCGCATCCATTTTGCCGGTAATCTCTGCAGCCTCTTATGCAACCATGCTGCTGTGGGGACGAAAGCTTTCAAAAACAGAGTCTACCTTAAAAATAGTGTTCTATTTTAATCTGGTATTTATGCTCATTGGTAGCTGTGGCCTACCTTTTGTGTGGCGTAGTGTACCTGCTTTGGATGCTACTCTGTTATTGATGGTGAGTGCGATTGCGCTGCTTGGATACTATTCGGTAACTCGCGCATTTACACTTGCCCCTATCAGTGTCATTGCACCTCTGGAATACACTTCATTAATCTGGGCATTAATTTTGGGTTATGCAATTTGGGGTGAATTCCCGGATCTGATTTCCTGGATAGGAATCAGTATTATTGTATGGTCCGGGCTGTATATAGTCTACCGGGAAAAACGAGTTGCCAACACTTCACTAAATTTAAGTCATGATAAAATCAAATTATAAAAATAAACCAATTTTCTCCCCCATCTTTATTTTTTTCGCATTTTCAAAGCCATGAGACCACTCTGCATTTTTGCCAAATAAAATAATAACCGTTGAACCCATATTAAAACGCCCCATTTCAGCACCTTTTTCCATCGCTCTCGCATCGGCTGTGTGATAGGTTTGCTCTATAATCTGCTTGCCGTTGGGTGGTGTAATCAATCCGCTCCATACCGTTTCTATAGCGGCTACATTAATCGCGCCCACCAATATTAATGCCATGGGGCCAAAATCGGTGTCAAAAAATGCAAGTACACGTTCATTCCTTGAAAACAGACGAGGTATCGTTTTAACTGTGTGCGGCGCAACGCTAAAGAGTTGGCCGGGAATGTATCTTTGGAACCTCAACCGTCCATTTACCGGCATATGAATCCTATGATAGTCGCTTGGAGACAAGTAAAGTGTGGCAAAACGCCCATTGCTTAGCGCATCTATAAAAGGGGTATCTCCACCTAATAATTCTAATAGTGAATAATCCTGGCCTTTTGCCTGAAATATGCGCCCTGAGATGATTTCACCGGCTTGGGATACTGTTCCGTCTACAGGGCTTACAATAGAATGATCTTCATTGCATATGGGTCTGGCTTTGGCTTTTAATGATCGTGTAAAAAAAGCGTTAAAATGCTTGTATCGCCTGATATCCTGTATTTCTGCATCACCCATATCGACATCAAATTGTCTTATGAACCAATTGATAAGCGGATTTTTCAGATTGCTTTCTATGCGGGTCAATTTAAAAATAAACCGTGAGATGGCATGATGAGGTATCACATAAAATGCATAGGACTTTAGTTTGTCAAATATGCTTATTGAGTGGGTAGGCATGCGCTAAGGTTAACCCCGTTACTTAATACGATAGATGGCGAGAGAAAAAAACATATCAATAAGTGACTACATTTGTATTTTTGTAACCTGGGCTGAAATGCTAAATTCGCCTTCGTTGGTGTGAAGCCGTAACTGCAGCCATTCACCCTCAGTAAATTTCCGATCCGGGTTATGCATCATCAGGTGATAGCTTCCATGCGCGAGTACAATAGCGCTTCCAGCGGGTATTAAAAGCGATTCCTGTGGCATCATTTGCGCTATTCCATTATTTATTTCTGATTTATGTATTTCGATTCGTTCGAAGTTCTTGGCGGTGATTTTTGCGATAACAACATCATTATTGCCAGCGTTTTCAATACGCATAAAACCAGCGGTAATTTTTATAGTAGGTGGCATTAACATGATTTGTGCATGAGTGACCTTGATTGAAGGTTCAGCCATGCAGATAGTTGAGAAAAACAATAGTAAGAGGATACTTTTAATAAATAATTTACCTGGCATTTATTCATTCCTGACTTAGTGCGGTATAAAGCGTTTTGAGATCGTCAGCAATGATCGTGGCATCATGTGGCGCACTAAACAACGCGATTAGATTGCCATTGGCATCAATGAGAAACAGCGAGGCACTGTGGTCCATCAAATAGTTTTCCGGATCATCTTTGTTCTCTACACGTTGATAGACGACCCAAAGCGCGCTACTCAATTTATTAAGTTCAGTGTCGCTGCCGCTGACCCCCAGGAATTCTGAACTGAAAAAATCCATATATGTCTTAAGATGATCCTGTGTGTCACGTGCCGGATCTACACTAATGAAAATAACATTAAAATGTTTTTCAATTTCACTACCGATTAGCAACTGCCTAACAGTTTTAAGTGTGGTCATGGTAAATGGACAAATATCCGGGCAATGCGTATAGCCGAAAAACAGTAGCTGCCAATCATTGCTCAGGCTGTCGCGATTGAACACTTGACCATGTTGATTAACAAGATTAAATTCAGGCAATGAATTTAAATTCGCCGGTAGTAGTGTAGCGGTTTTTAGCTTTTCCCTTAATCCCGTGCTTGCATCTGTGGGCTGAGAGGATTGCATGTAACCAACAATTAAACCGCCTGACAAAGCTATTACAGCGATCAGTACAAGTAAAAATTTTGAATTCAATTTATTGTTTTATCCATGAGTCAAGAAGTTGTGATGATTTCAACCTGAATCCGTGACTTCAATGTGGATATGGGGTGTAAGATATTGGATTCGCAGCGGATTTATAAAAATCTTAGCTTCACTCATTGCTTAAGTGGGTATTTTTAAACCGTTGTGGATTCAAGAGCTTGCGCCTCATGGCGTAGTGGAGTTACGGATTCAGGTTCAGGGTTTCTATTGTACTAGCAATTGATGGGTCTGGCTGTTTAAATATGTCAGCTGATAATAATTGTGAGGAATAGGCTAGATGAATCAATTACTCTGGGCACCCGGTGATCCTTTGAGTATTGAGCAAGCGATATCTCAGGGTGCTGATTTTCTTGATCAATTTGCTTTGAGTTATAGCCATGGTACGGATAACTCAGTGGATGAGGCGGCCTGGCTGGTGCTTGAAGCCATGGGGCTGTCTCCGCAAAAAGCACCTGACTATCAAAAACAGCTGTCAAGCGAGGAGAAGGTAGCGGTTGCCACATTACTGCAACGTCGCATTGATGAGAGAATTCCGGTTGCTTACATGACTAGGCGGGCGTGGTTTGCCGGGCTTGAATTCTATGTTGATGAACGTGTATTAGTGCCCAGATCACCCCTGGCTGAACCGATCATGCAGGGTTTTTGTGAGTATCTGGACTCGGATGGGGTCTCTCGTATTTTGGATATGTGTACGGGTAGTGCGTGTATTGCCGTTGCCTGTGCCTATGCATTTGCCAATGCAAAAGTTGATGCCGTAGATATCTCGGATGATGCTTTGCAGGTTGCCCGATTGAATATTAAAAAACATGATTTACAGGATCGCATAAGCGTACTGAAAAGTGATGTTTATGAACAATTAAACTCCACCCGGTCTTTTGACTTGATTATTAGCAATCCACCTTATGTCGATGATGATGACATGAATGGGTTGCATGATGAATTTAAGCACGAACCGCGTCTGGGTCTGGCTGCCGGAGAAGATGGCCTGGCGATAATAAACAGGATCTTGGCACAATCTGCAGATTTTCTTAACCCGGGAGGCGTACTTATCTGTGAAGTAGGCAATAGTGCATCGGCATTGCAACGCGCATATCCACAGCTCGAATTTTCCTGGTTGCAGTTTTCCTTCGGAGGAGAGGGGGTGTTTTTACTAACCAGGGAGCAACTGCAGGTGATTGGAACGGCGTAATGATTACTTTTGGCTCTTGCAGATTCAATCTGGTGTTACATATTGTGCTGTCAGCGCAGGGTCCGTCCGTGCAATAAGCTGAATAAACGTGGCGGTTTTGCTGTTCGGGTGAGGTGTTTCTTCAGGTAATTCTCCAGGAAAAGCTTTACGCCTTAAACGTGTGCGCATTGGCCCCGGATTAATGTAATTAACAGCCACCCGGGGGTGGTTATTTTCATTGAGTAAGCCCTGGGTTTCATCAGCCAGTATTTCTGCACAGGTTTTTAATGCGGCTTTACTGACTCCGTAAGCGCCCCAATAAGCAGATCGATGCTCATCAAGTGTAAACAGGATGCTGGCATGTTGGCTTTTGTTTAATAATGGCATGCAAGCCTGGGTTAACATGAGTGGCCCATTAAGATTGCAGGCCATAACCTTACTCCATTCTGATATTGGGTAAGTTTGCAGTGGTGTCAGGCTGCCAAGTACTGCCGCACAGTGTATAAGTCCATTGAGTTGAGCAAATTCCTTTTCCAATGTTTGTGCCAGGTTATTGTAATCATTGACTGTTGCACCCTCAAGATCGAGTGGAACAATCCCCGGCTGTGGTGCGCCTGCGTTTTCAAGTTCATCGTAGAGTTTTTCTAAATGTGGTAAAGATCGCCCCAGTAACACAACGGTTGCACCCAACCGGGCACAATGAAGACTGAGTTGTCGACCGAGTCCACCATAGGCGCCGGTTATCAGAATGACTCGATTTTTTAATAGGTCGTTTGTAGGGATTTGCATAGGTGGTTTTTGCACGAGCAATCCAGGGTGGGTTTTTAAATCTTGGCCAGGATTCAGTCGGTACGTTTAAAAGGCAGTGGCCTGTGATGAAGATACTATACCACTGGCAGGGGGGCTTGGAATAGTGCTTTACCCGCACGGATTGACTCACCCCGGTATGATTATTTGCGTAATGTCTGGCGCAACGAAGCCTTTGCACCACCGACCCTACATGGACTTACATAGGGTCCGTCTGATTGTGTGTTAACTGGCAATCGATCTATTTAATAGCCGCACTTGTCAGCTTATCAAGTGCTTCAGTCACTTTTGGTATAACCGGCGATTCACCGATAGCGTAATCGGTTTTTAGTTGCTCGGGGGATCGGTAACTCACCCAGGTTTGCTTATTATTGTCGGCATAGACCACTACTTTAAGCGGTAATTCCAAAGCCACAGCCGGATCAGCCTGCATTAGTTTGGTTCCCCCTTTGGGATCGCCAAAAACCAGGAGCTGTGCTTCGTTCATTTTCATGTCAACAGATTGAGCATTTTTCCCATGATCAATCCGGACGAAGACGCTTAATCCCTTTTTGCTGATAATTGCTTCAAGTTTATCCATAGTTTCATTGACGCTATAGGGGCTTTGTTTTTTCACCAGCATAGCGTCGGCAAATACTTGCACAGGCAGTGATAGTAGTAGTAACAGAATGAATTTATTTCGCATTTTAGAGTCCTTGGGAATTAATGATATTGAAAAAATAGGAGTCGTAAGCAGCCCGAAAGTTCCGGTTTCCGGCCAGCAAATTATAGCTGAATTGAGTTTTTGTTTGAGCACTTTTATTTTTAATTGCCCGATCTGGTAAAATTCAACACGTTCATTGCGATTTGGGGAGTCCGGACAAATTTGATCTTGATTTTTACTCAATAGGGGGAGACAGGCAGTATGCACCGCACATATCGATATTGTATAGTCGTAATTTCAAAATCAGCGGTCGTTACACGGCTACCTTTTTTTCAATGATTGATCGATTATTTGTTATCTCTGCAAAACTTACAGACACACTCGCATAAGGTAAGCGCTGATCCATGAAACATTATTCAATTTTTTCTCTGCTACGCAATGCAGTCAATTTTCATGAAGGTTGGAGTGAAAATTGGCGCAGCCCCGAGCCAAAAAAAAAATACGATGTCATCATCATTGGCGGCGGCGGACATGGACTGGCCAGTGCCTACTATCTGGCAAAGGAGCATGGCGTGCGCAATATCGCTGTGCTCGAGAAAGGCTGGATTGGTGGCGGTAATACCGGACGAAATACGACCATAGTACGCTCTAACTATCTTTGGGATGACGCTGCAAGGCTTTATGAAAAATCCATGCAATTGTGGGAAGGATTATCACAAGATCTAAACTATAACGTCATGTTCAGCCAAAGAGGTGTTTATAATTTAGGCCATAATCTGCAGGATATGCGAGACATTCAGCGCCGCGTTAATGCCAATCGTCTCAATGGTATCGATGGTATGGTTGTGAATGCGGAAGAACTTAAGCAACGAGTCCCATTTCTAAATACATCCACTTCAGCCCGCTACCCGATATTAGGCGCTTCATTTCAACCTCGGGCAGGTGTCGCAAGACACGATGCAGTCGCCTGGGGCTTTGCCAGGGCTGCTGATGCCTGGGGTGTGGACATTATCCAAAACTGTGAAGTGAATGGCATACGCCAGAAGAACGCAACGGTGACCGGGGTTGAGACAACCCGCGGAATAATTAATAGTAATAAGGTAGGTATAGTGGTCGCCGGCCATTCAGGTGTTTTGGCCAACCTCGCTGGTTTTCGTTTACCCGTGGAAAGCCACCCCCTGCAGGCAATGGTATCTGAACCCATCAAGCCCATTCTTGATACCGTCATTATGTCCAATGCTGTTCATGCTTATATCAGTCAATCAGATAAAGGTGATTTGGTGATTGGCGCTGGAATTGATGCCTATGTGGGTTATGGTCAGCGCGGTAGCTATCAGACTATTGAGAGTACGATTGCAGCAATCAAAGCACTTTTCCCCATACTCAGTCGGATACGTTTGAATCGGCAGTGGGGTGGAATCGTTGATACAACTCCGGATGCCTGCCCGATTATCGGTACTACGCCAGTAAAGGGGCTGTATATCAACTGTGGCTGGGGGACAGGTGGTTTCAAGGCAACACCGGGGTCGGGTTGGGTTTTTGCCCATACCCTGGCACATGATAAACCACATGAGTTAAATGCTGCGTTCACGCTTGAGCGGTTTATAAGTGGTCGTCTTATTGATGAGCACGGTGCTGCGGGTGTCGCCCACTAACTGAAAACTGTCGAGAGCAATATGTTATTGATTTCCTGTCCCTGGTGTGGCCCACGCGCTGAAATTGAGTTTAGCTATGGTGGTGAAGCACATCTGGTTCGACCAAAAATGCCAGATTCCGTGACTGATGAACAATGGGCAGATTATTTGTTTATGCGTACTAATAATCGAGGTGTGCACTGTGAGATGTGGAATCATAGTGCCGGTTGTCGCCGCTGGTTTAATCTTCAACGGGACACTGTCAGTTATAACATATTAAGCGTATACAAAATGGGTGAAAAACCAACAGTTACGTTAGATGAGAAAAACAAATCATGATCAGTTCATCTGGCCCTAGCGCTGGAAAACGGTTATCCCGGGGTGGCCGTATCGATCGTGCAAAAGTGTTGCTATTTTCTTTTAATGGTCGCAAGTATACAGGCTACGAGGGTGACACCCTGGCATCCGCTCTGATCGCGAACGGTATCCATCTGATCGGCCGTAGTTGGAAGTATCATCGGCCCAGGGGGTTTGTTGGCAGTGGTGCTGAAGAGCCAAATGCAATTTTTCAACTGGATGAAGGCAGCACAACCATAGCCAATGCACGCGCTACAGAAATCAGTCTCTACGAAGGCTTGACTGCGCGTAGTGTCAATTGCTGGCCGAGTCCACGTTTTGACATTTTAGCTGTATTTCAATTTTTCGGTGCGTTGCTTCCTGCCGGGTTTTACTACAAAACTTTTATGTGGCCAAAAACGGCCTGGATGCAATATGAATTCTTTATCCGCAAAGCTTCAGGTCTTGGCCGTGCACCTGTTAAACCTGATCCAGATTATTATGAAAAAACATTTGCCCACTGCGATTTATTGATTGTCGGTGCCGGGCCTGCTGGACTGAGTGCCGCACAAGCTGCTGGTAGAACGGGGGCACGCGTGATATTGGCAGATGAGCAAAATGAATTTGGTGGCAGTTTGCTGTTCAGTCGAGAGAACATTGGCAACTTGTCTGCAATGGAATGGGTGGGTGAGGTATTAACAGAATTAAAAACCAGGCCAAATGTACAGCTTTTATCACGAAGCACGGTCTATGGTTATCTTGATCAGAACTTCCTGACGATCTCGCAAAAACTTAGTGATCATCTGCCGCGTAATGAACGCAGTGGACCCAGGGAGATATTGTGGAAGGTAAGGGCACGAAAAGTTATTCTGGCAACCGGGGCACAAGAGCGACCCATGGTCTTCGCTAATAATGATCGACCCGGGGTCATGCTTGCCAGCTCAGTCAGTACCTGGATCAATCGATATGCAGTCATACCCTGCCAGAGAGCGATTGTCTTTACTAACAATGACAGCGCCTACCAGAGCGTGCTCGACTTACTCGATGCGGGAATCACTGTTGCTGCAGTAGTGGATGTACGGGCAGCCAGCAAGGGCGCTCTACCTTTAGCAGTCAAAAAACGGGGTGTGATCATTTATCAAAATTCTGCAGTTATTAACTGTAAGGGCGGTAAGCACATTAATGCAGCTTGCATTATGCGCCTTAAAACCAATGGTAATGAAGTTTTGGATGGACCGTTTGCGGTGGCCTGCGATTTGTTGGCTGTATCGGGTGGGTGGAGTCCAGTCGTACACCTCAGCGCACAATCAGGGGCCAGAGCTATCTGGAATGAAGATAAAGCCTGTTTTTGCCCAGGTGAGCCGGTGCAGGATGAACAATCTGCCGGTGCTGCAAGTGGCTTGTTCCAACTGACTGAATGTCTTCAAAGCGGCTTTGATTGTTCAGTACGGGCCTTGAATGACTGCGATTTCGACACACAATCTTGTGGCGAGCCTACAAGGGTTACGCCGCTGCGAACGGATACGATGGCAGCTGTTTTTCTTGTGCCATTGCCCTGGCCCAATGGGCGTGGACCGAAGCAATTTGTAGACCTGCAAAATGACGTGACTGTTGCAGATATTCTATTGGCGGTACGCGAAGGTTTTAAATCAATCGAGCATGTCAAACGTTATACAGCAATGGGATTCGGAACCGATCAAGGGAAAATTGGCAATATAAACGGCATGGCTATAGTTGCAAAGGCCCTGGGTCAGGATATTGCATCTGTTGGTACAACGACTTTTCGACCAAATTACACCCCTGTAACTTTTGGTGCAATCGCCGGACCTGATTATGCAGAACAGTTTTTCCAACCTATTCGAAAAACATCAATACATGTTTGGCACGAAGAGCAAGGTGCGCAATTTGAGAATGTAGGGCAATGGAAACGACCCTGGTATTATCCATTGCCGGGGGAGGATATTCAGGCAGCGGTTCGGCGGGAATGTCTGGCTGTACGACGTGGCGTGGGAATACTGGATGCAAGCACACTTGGAAAGATTGAAATTAAAGGACCGGACGCTGCTGAGTTCCTGAATCGGGTATATACCAATGCCTGGACCAAGCTAAAGATTGATCACGCCCGTTACGGGATTATGCTGGGTGAGGATGGTATGGTAATGGATGATGGCGTGACGGTTCGTCTGGCTAAAGACCATTTTTTTATGCACACGACTACCGGCGGTGCTGCACCTGTGCTTGCCTGGCTTGAACGATGGTTACAAACTGAGTGGCCTCAGCTGAAAGTCTACCTGACCTCAGTGACTGATCATTGGATGACAGCTGCTGTTGTCGGACCACGTAGTCGAGAGCTTGTAGCGAGTATATGTCATGATATCGATTTTTCCTCCGAGGCGTTTCCGTTCATGACATCGAGAAAAGGAACCTTTGCCGATGTAGAGGGGCGTGTTAACCGGATCAGTTTTTCCGGTGAGCTGGCCTACGAAGTGAATGTACCTGCTAATTATGGGCGTTATGTCTGGGATGCTTTGATAGCTGCCGGTGAGGTGTTCGATATAACACCCTACGGTACTGAAACAATGCACGTGTTGCGCGCTGAAAAAGGCTATATCATCGTTGGACAGGATACAGATGGTTCGGTAACGCCTGTAGATCTCGGTATGAATTGGCTACTGTCAAGAACTAAGGATTTTATTGGTAAACGTTCGCTTGGTAGAGTGGATACGATTAGGTCTGATCGTAAGCAATTGGTTGGTTTGTTAACAGAAAATCCTAACGATGTTATTCCCGAGGGTGCGCAACTTGTAGAAGAGGCGAGTCTGAGCATACCTATGCCTATGCTTGGGCATGTGGCATCCAGTTACTTTAGTGCCAATTTGAATAAATCAATCGCATTGGCTTTAGTAGAGAATGGTTTCTCCAGAAAAGGTGAGTGCATATACGCACCGCTTGCTGGAGGTCAAATAATAAAAACCACAATTACAGAGCCGGTATTCTACGACCCAGAGGGTACTAAACAAAATGTCTGATTCGAGTATCCAGGAAAGTCCGCTGGTTCAGGTGGAAGACGAATCAGTGGCGTTGATCAAAGAAATAAGCAAGCTCGGTTATATAAATTTGCGAGGTGATATTGGCAAAGGTCGTACCAAATTTGCAATGTCAGTGAAAAAGATTCTTGGCGTGGCTGCACCTGTCTCGGTTAATCGCGTGGTAGAAAATGCGCAATACAAAGTGTTTTGGCTGGGTCCCGATGAGTGGATGCTGGTGACTCATCCACAGTTGCAGAGTGGGGTTATTGAGCAATTGGAAACGCCTCTACATGGCTTTTTTCATAGCGTGACAGATGTGTCCAGTGCTTACACAACGATCGAGCTGGCCGGTGCTTATGCGGTAAAATTATTGAATAAGGGTTGCCCGCTGGATTTACACCCGCAAGTGTTCACTGCAGGCGATTGTGCGCAAAGTTTGCTTGCTCAAACCCAGATTATCCTTTCACGTAAGTGTGAATTAAATGTTTTTGAAATAATTGTTCGTCGCAGTTATGCTGATTATTTACTGCGATGGCTGAATCTTGTAAATACAGTCAGCGGACAATAAGCATATGCCAATTTCCTACGTAATACGCTGTGGCAGAACCGGCTTTAACTCTTTATAGAGTGCGGCCAGCGTTTGCTCGGTGGTTTCCCAGCTGATGCAGGCATCGGTAATCGACACACCGTACTTCAGGTTTTCGCTCAGTGGCTGATTACCCGCATGCAGATGACTTTCAAGCATAATGCCCACAATGGATTGATTGCCCTGCAAAATCTGTTGAGCAACTTCTGATGCGACCAAGGGTTGCTGCTGTGGATCGTTACTACTGTTTGCATGGCTACAATCGACAATCAAATTTTGTGAAAGACTGGCCATGCTCAACGCATTTTCGGCTTCATTGATACTGCCGGCATCATAGTTGGATCGCTGCTTGCCACCTCGAAGTATAACGTGTCCATACTTGTTTCCGCGGGTTTGGATAACGGTTGTTCTGCCATCTGCATTAATTCCCAGGAAACGATGAGGAACGCCTGCCGATTTCATTGCATTTACTGCTACATCCAGATTGCCATTGGTTGCATTTTTAAAACCAACAGGTGTGGAAAGTCCACTTGCCATTTCCCGATGGGTTTGTGACTCGGTTGTGCGTGCGCCTATTGCCGTCCAGGAAAACAGATCAGCAAGGTATTGTGGACTGATAGGATCAAGCGCTTCTGATCCCGTGGGAAGACCCCGCTCAGCAAGCCAGACAAGTAGTTCTCTGGCTATGCTCAGACCGTCCTCAATGCGAAAAGAATCATTTCGGTGGGGGTCATTAATCAATCCTTTCCAGCCAACAGTGGTGCGTGGTTTTTCAAAGTATACACGCATAATAATATACAAAGTGTCTGCATATTTTTGTTGCAGTTGTATCAGTCGCTCGGCATATTCTTTAGCGGCAGTAATATCATGAATGGAGCACGGGCCGGTGACAACCAGAAGACGATGATCTTCACGGTCCAAAATGGCTTTAATCTGACGACGGCTGGCCTCGACTGTTTCTGTGGCTTTGGACGTTCGAGGAACCTTTACACGTAGTTGCGCGGGAGAGAGTAAAACCTCTTCTGAGACGATGTTTATATTGCTTAATGTGTTGTTCATTGATTCAAAGCCGGGTAAGAGATCTGATAGTGTGGACGCTGTGCGCAATCAGTGTAAAGAATAGTGTTGTCACGGGTAGTTTTGTCATGATCCTTCATTAAACTGAAATCGTCGCTTCAATGGATTACAAAAAGTTAGCGATTCAGTCCAAACTATTAAATTTGTGGAATAGGTATATAAGCTAATCCCAGACAAAAAACCATCTGCTTTTTTTGCAAGTGTTTTAGTCAGAATTTGATTCAGTGTAATAGGAAATTTAATTGGAATCAACAGGGCGCTGATAATATAAACGGCCTTGTTTATTGATATTATCAATATCATGCATGCCGTGGTTTTTGAGTTTAGTGGTTGAAATCAATTACCATTGAGAAAAGTTTGACCTGTATTCTCTACACAACTCTGTAAGCTGGTGTATGAATCCTCAGCAACCAGCTTTTAATCGCGCTCTAGCTTAACTTGCTGTGCCTCAATATACAGGCGAATTTTGCCATCGAGTGCCTCAAGCAGTTGATTACCTATCAACTCTTTACGCCAACCCTGGATAAGTAAAGATTGCCCGGGCTGAAGTATCAGTTTTTCAAGTTCTTTACGCGGAGCGAGAAGCATTGGGTTGATTGACAATTCCTGGCTGCGAATCTTTACCAGTGTTGATAGCAAGTCAACAATAGCCTCTTGCATCGGTTTAAGTTTTGTCTTTTTATTAAAGGCGGGCATGGGTTGGGGATTCATCGAGGACGCATTGGCGACAATTTGTAAAAGGATGTCACCATGGCGCCTGAGCATTCCTTCACTGATTCCCCGCATATGGGATAGATCCTCCAGGGAGGTAGGTACCTGCTTGGCAATATCGATAAGCATTTCGTCCTTCATTAACCAGCGACGGGGTAAGTTCTGCTCTTTGGCAGTTATTTCCCGCCATTCGGCAATTTTTTGAATAATTGAAAGCGTTTGGCCTTTGTATCTTTGAATGCCGCGAACCCTTAGCCACATATCACTAACAGGTGGCTCATAGATAAGTGGGTTTTCCAAAGCCTGAAAATCATTATCAAGCCAAAGTAATCGATTTTTCTTAGTCAGCTCGTCACGCATTAACGGGTAAATGCGGGCCAGATAAAGTACATCGTCCGCAGCATAACGTAGCTGTGGATCAGGTAAAGGTCGGCGAGTCCAATCAGCACGTGAGTGCGCTTTTGCCAAGTCTACGTCGAGAATGGCTTTTACCAGATTGCTGTAGCCTATCTGTTCTTGATAGCCGAGTAGTGGTGCGGCAAGCTGTGTATCAAAAATCGGACCTGGAATCAATTTTTTCAGCCAGTAAAAAATTTCCAGATCTTGCCCTGCGGCATGAAATATTTTTAGAATATTCCGGTTAAAGAGAACATCCAATAATGGCTCAATATTCTCAAGCGTAAGTGGGTCGATGCATACAACACGCTCTGTGGTGGCGACTTGAATAAGGCAAAGCTGAGGTCTGTAGGTTTTTTCTCGAATAAACTCTGTATCGACCGCTACCCATGATTGTTTTTGTAAATAATCACAGAAAGTTATAAGTTCTGGTGTCTCGACGATAGTATGAATTTTTTCGGGTTTAAGGGTCATTTACAATTCGGTCCTGAACGGTAGACCGGCCAGCATAAACCAAAAACGTATTAAGAGCAGAAAAATTACCATTGGCTCAATTTTCACCGCGTAACAGTAGGATGGAATTGAAAGGTTTATGCAACGCGCTTATGTGCAATTACGTACTTTTGTTTATTAAGTTCAGATTTCAATGACATTCTGGCGCGTTAATTGTAGGTCGATTACAGCCCTGTCATTAACCAAAGTAAGCATAGCCCATGGTATTCAGACCCGCAGTCCAGATTGGTAAATTTGCATTAGAATCTGATGGTTTACACGCTGTTTCCTTTCAAGTCAGAAACTTATTACTCATTGCTACTGCGTTACTGCTTTTTGGCTGTAATCAATCAAAGTCAACTACTGCACAAGATCAAAGTAACTCACTTGAACAAGAACCTTCTGTTCAACAACTTGTTGAGCAATCCACAATAAGCTTGCGTAATACCGGCGCAGAAAATAATAGCCAGGTTGACCTTAGTCCTGTAAACGACGCATCTGCTTATGGTTGGAACAGTGTTGGCAGTTGCCTTTATACCAATAGCAATATTGCACCGGGTAATGGAAAGTGGCGATTTCAACTGGGACAGGCATGTCAATTGTTTCAACAAAGTGCTTATAAAGTTATCCAGGGAGAGGCATACAGCCTTATCTTTGATGCCAGCGCCTATGTGGGTTTGCCAGCATCAGTTACCGCACAGTTAACGATCACAAATGAATCCGGTGAAACTAAAGTAGTGGCATCGCAAGAATTTGATTTTAAAGAGATAAAGGAGAATAACTGGTATTCCTACCAATTGCTTACAGGCTTTGGTGAATTGGATGATTTTGTGGGGAAGGCATTGAGTGTGAGGTTTGTGAGCAATAGCGGGAATAATCAGTTGCTCTCTGTTGATAATATTTTACTACAGGCGTTTCATGCAGCCGAGGAATCAACCACGGTGTTCTCCGATAGCTGGGCAGGCAGTTGTGATCAGATTTGGGCAGGAGAGAGCTACTGGGCAAACAGGTTGCAGGATTGGCAGGTGAAGGGTGGTCGATTACAAACACGTAAACCCACTATTTCCCGTCTTAGACGTACTATTCACCGAATTGGCAGCTATATCAATGCAAGCCCTAATGATTTCAAGCTTCGTGTCAACACAGGTATTGAAGAAGAGTCGAGTAAGGGTTCATATAATGGATTTTTGCTTGGCGCAGGACTCAGATTGGACTATCGGGCAGCAGCACTGATTCATAATCGCTCCGGAAAAAACGGCGGAATCGTCGCCGCGGTCGATCATCTTGGCCGTGCATTCATTCGTGATAATGGAATAATCAACGAAAACCTGGCTGTCGGTGAAGACTCTATTAACCTTAATCTAAAAGCAGTTACTTTGGAATTACACGCTCAATATCAAAGTGATCATAACTACCGTCTGACACTATCGGTATTTGATTCTGCAGAGCAATTAATCAGTCAGGCAATATCATCGGTTTCTGCCGTGAGAGTGCTGGGTAATATTGCTTTGATCTCAAATCCGGGACAGATTCCCGCAACCGCTCATTGGTTTAATGATTTTACTGGAGCTGGGCGCAAATTAACCGAACAAAACGAACGCAAATTTGGCCCCGTTTTATTTGCGTCTTATACCTTAAGCAGGAATGTACTAACGCTTAACGCACAATTGCCACCTGTCTGCGAAGATCGTTATGAAAACGCAAGCCTGGAAGTCATGCGTAATGGAAGTTGGGAGAAAGTGGCTACAAGCAATATTGATGCAAGTGCCCATACGGCTCAGTTTCGAGTGACTGACTGGAATGACAGTCTGGCAACGCTGTATCGTGTCTCGCTGGACGAAATTACCAATGGTGAAACACTTGCCCATTATTTTGAGGGAACAATACAAGCTGATCCTAAAAATAAATCCCAATTGACATTTACAGGGCTTACCTGCCGGCCGGGTGTGTTACGAAGCCCTGAAGGATGGATACAACAATTTTCATTAAAACCGTTTAGCTGGACGCAGGAACGATTGGTTTTTCCACATAAAGAATTGATGGATAATGCATCAAAACATGGCAGTGATTTGCTGGTTTTTACGGGTGATCAGATCTATGAATTTGATCCGAATGGTTTTGTTGATAAGAGTGGCCTTGAGGAACAAAGCCTGGACTATCTGTACAAGTGGTTTCAGTTCGGCTGGAGCGTCAGGGACTATATACGCGACATACCGTCAATAATCATTCCAGATGATCATGATATCTACCAGGGGAATTTTTGGGGGGAAAATGGGCGACATGCCGAGCAGGAGGCTGATGGTGGTTATGTCAGTCCGGCACAGTTTGTTAAAATGGTCGAGAAAACCCAAACGGGCAGTTTACCGCCAGCGTTTGATCCAACCCCGGTGGAACAGAATATCGGTGTTTATTATACGGATATGGTCTATGGAGGAATCGGCATAGCGATTCTTGAGGACAGAAAATTCAAAACTGGACCCAATAGTCAGGCCGAACCGAAGGTTCTGCTTGGTAACCGGCAACATGCATTCTTAGACTATTGGGCTGATGATTGGAAAGGTCAGGAGATGAAAATTGTTTTTTCCCAATCACCCTTTGCGGCCAGCCATTCACACTCTGGTGATGGTTATAACTACGGGGGCGTGGATCAGGATGCCAACGGCTGGCCAAAGCCACAACGTGATGAGGCACTTGTGCGTCTCAGACGGGTTTTTGCACCGCATGTTAATGGTGATCAGCATTTAGGGCTTACATTGAAACATGGTATTGATCAACCCAATGATGCGGTTTATTCTTTTTCCGTGCCTTCCATGTTAAATATATTTGCGCGAATATGGGATCCACAAAATACAAAAAATGGCACTGGCGACAGGAGTGTTAGTTATACAGGGGACTATATTGAGCAACATGGGAACCATATTAACGTTCTTGCCGCAGCAAACCCGGACGATTACTATCGTAGTGGTGAACGCCCTGAGCTGGTAAATAAAAACCAATTAGGTACGGGTTATGGGATAATCCGCATCAATAAGCCCAATCGCACATACAGTTTTGAAGCCTGGCCGATAAATGAAGATCCATTAGTGGAAAGTTCCAAACCCTATGAAGGTTGGCCTGTTACATTCCATCAAGATGATAATGATGGGCGAACCCCAGTAGGTTTTTTACCACAACTGACAGCAGCGGTTGATAATCCGGTTATTCATGTTATTGATGAATCGGATAATCAATTGGTTTACGCTAAGCGATTGAGTTCAAAAATATTCACACCACCCGTTTATGCACTTGATCCGAGCTATACGGTCAGATTCTCAGATCCTGACACTGGTTATGAAGAACTTATTCGAGGATTGCGTGTGTCTGAATAACAACCGGCCTGGGACAATTTCGACAGTATTTCATCATCAGGAATTTTTATGAAAATTTTGGATCAAATACCACTTTCTATGCTAATTGTTGGCGCACTGTTTTTGGGTCTTGCACCATTCTCTCCAGAGCCTCATCTATGGGAGAAGCTAAAAATGTTAATGGCTGGAGTCCTGGTTAGGCCGGTTGATATATTTGATCTGGGCATGCACGGTGTGCTGCCCTTGCTGCTCGGTCTGAAATTGATGCGGTTATTTACCACTCGTGCCACACAATGACGCAAGCTTGAGGTTAAGCTATGTGATGATGGGATGTGGTGAAAAGCTTGAACAGCGCCATTGTAATTAATAATGCACCTATCAATCGGCGTAACCAGATATTTTTAGTTAAGTGGGAAAATTTAGCCGCTGACAACCCACTTAAGAACAGGGCGGGCAGGGTAGCAATACCAAAAATCAACATTATAGCAGCGCCAATAACAATATCACCCGATGCCAGTGCCCAAATCAATGCGGAATAGACCAGTCCACAGGGCAGCCAGCCCCAGACAAGGCCAGTAGCAAATGCTTGCGAAAGCGACCTTATTGGAATAAAGCGCTGACTGATGGGTTGAATCAATTTCCATAAGTGTTGCCCTGACTTCTCGATCGGTGCAAGAAACTGAGTCCATCCCGCTAAATAGAGACCCAGGGCGAGTAGGAACAGGCCGGTAAGGATTCGTGTAAATAACATTGCAATATGCGTATCAATAACACTGAGTAGTGTGCCTCCAAGCAATCCGGCGATTGCTCCGGCGATGCTATAGCTGGTTATGCGACCAAAGTTATAAGCTGTTAGATACGAGAGCAACCGAGCGTTATTGACTGCTGCCTGAGGTGCAATACTAAGGGTGAGTGCGCCAACGATGCCACCACACATGCCGATACAATGCACGGAACCGAGTAAACCAATTGTTAATGCAGTAAGAAGATATTCGTGATAGGACAATTTATTCTTTCTCTGATAAAAATGCAGATGCTCTGAGCATTATTGCGAAGGCTTTCAACGTTTGACAAATCCGCGAATCTCAATAACAACTGCAAAGCGTGAGTCGCCAAGCACCCTGTAGAGGAGAAACCATAAGACGAATAGGTAGTTTAAATCACGCGGGTTGGGGGTGTAAATACCGCATAATTTTTATCCCAAAATACAATTGAAAAATATTGATTGAGAACGCCCCCCAGCTTCTTACAACTTATAATTATCAGGCCAATTGGCAAATTGCATTTTCAGAAAATCCACAAAGACCCGCACTTTAAGGGGTAAATAGCGACGGGTTGGATACATCAGCCATGCCTCTGTCGTTAATTCGGATACTGTGATCGTGTAGTCTGCAAATAATTCAATCAGCTGTCCTTTATCCAATTCTTGCCAAACTGCCCAGTGAGGTATCAGCGCTATGCCCATTCCTGCGACTGCACAGTCCCTGAGGACAACAGAATTTGATACTTCAACATGACTATCAATCTTCACTTTCTCAATACGATTGCCCTCCCTATTATGGAAACTCCACAAAGTATATTCCTTCATCGGGAAATGCAGACAATTGTGATTTGCAATTTCATCAGGCATTCGAGGTTTGCCCCGTTTCTTCAAATAGCTTTGACTTACACATATCACAAATTTTTCATCAAAAAGCTTGCTACCAATATAGGAATAATCGGATGGTGGTGCTAAACGAATCGCGACATCTATGTGCTCCGCCAATAAATCCAACTCGGCATCAATGAATTGTAAGTCGTAATGTATTTCTGGATAGTTTTGTGAAAATTCTGATAACAAAGGGGTAATAGCAAGTTGGCCAAAATCTACCGGGGCTGTGATACGTAATGTTCCCTGTGGGATGTCACTCATTTCAGTCACACTTTTTCCCGCCTGATTAATTTCTTCTACAGACGCTGCGATACGCTCGAAATAAAGTGCGCCCGCTTCGGTGAGTTCAAGTCGCCGAGTGCTGCGTTGAAACAATCGTATACCCAATTCTTTCTCAAGCGTGGCGATGGTGCGAGAAATATGCGATGGTGAAACGTTGTGCTCACGAGCGACCGCAGAAAAACTGCCACGCCGTACTACTTCAACGAAATTGCTTAGGCTTAAGATATTCATTTATGCATTATCTGTAAAAATGCCTCAAGTGGTTCGCTCGGTAAATGTCTATGTTTTAACTTCACCCAGCAGCCTGTTCCTTAGTAAATATTGATCTGTGCATAATGCGCAAAAGTGTTTTACTGAAAAACCTGTTTCCCTGAATAGAACGAGTACCTATGCTGAATCACAAACATCGGACTCGTTATGAATAAAGCAGTAAAACCAAAATTGATAAGTTATGAACTATGCCCTTTTGGGCAGCGTTCAGTGATTATCCTAGCAGAAAAAGCGGTGGATTATGATCTTACTTACCTTGATCTGAATACACTGGATAATCCTCCCGACTGGCTTGTTAGCTTATCGCCTTTGGGCAAGATACCTGTACTCTGTGTAGAGCAGGTTTCTCTTTTTGAGTCTGCAGTAATCAATGAATATCTGGATGAAATCTTTCCACTTTCAATGCACCCTTGTGACTCACTGATCAAAGCTCATAACCGATCATGGATAGAGTTTGCAACCGAACTGCTTGCTTGCCAATATAGTTTTTGCATCGTCCCGGATAAATCTGAATACCAAAAATATAAAGACGAACTACTAAAAAAACTGAATCAACTTGAAAACACAATCAAATGCACACCGTTTTTCAATGGAGCTGACTTTTCCTTGATCGATGCTGCTTATGCCCCCGCTTTTATGCGCTTTGATATTCTGGAAAGTCTCCATCCAATCGGTGTCTATCGCAATCGCCCAAAAATCTCGTTATGGGCAGAAGAACTCAGAGGCAGAGTCTCTGTTGTGCAATCCATAGTGCCTGGTTTTGCGGAAAAATTTCTAAAGTATATCCGTGATAAAAACAGCTATGCGGCAACCGCTTTAGGTTTAATAGAACGAGCACCCGAGCTTGCGTCATAAATAAAAGGACATGATTAACAAGAAATGAGTATTTTTAGAAAGTTGTCAAAACGAGTACTGATTTTTCTCGGGATATTAGCAATATCAATCGGCCTGTTCCTAACCGTGATATTCGATCACGCTTTTGCCAACACACAAGGTGCCGGTCAAGAAGGCGTAAAGAGTGATATTCATTCGAATACCCGAAAAATAATATTCGAAAACGCTCGTGTGCTGATATCTGAGATTCGATTAAAGCCAAGGCAAAAGTCCGAGCGTCTCACTTTCGATCTTCCTGGTTATATGTATATCGCCCAATCCGGAAAACTACGTTTTTTTTGGGAAAGCCAAAAGCAGGATGGTAAGGCGCAAGACAATGGGCATGTTTTAAATATAGTGGCACACCATTGGACTGAATCGGAACCGCCTCACACTGTGATCAATGAGGGTGAAGAAGAATTTCTAGCCATAAGATTTGAAGTGAAAAAACCATAATGCAACCGAGGTAATAAGATGAGTAAAAGTATTTTTTTAACAACATTGATTGCAATTTTTATAAGCCTGTTTTCCACAGCTTGTAGCGATAATGATAGTTCAGCTACAATCGACTTTGGTACGCCACCCTCATCAGAACTTATTACCTCAGGTAGTGTTGATGTAATTACCGAAAATGAGGTGAGATATCACGTTATAGTTATTGCGGGTAACTTTACATCTACCATTGTTGAATCAGAAACAGGTTTAACGATAGTCGATCTGGGGCCGAGTTTTATTCCAGGTTCCGGGGCAGATATACGGACCTATGCAACGGCCATAAACAAAGCAATGGCGATTATTATTACCCATGATCACGCTGATCATTATGGAAATATAGCTGAATTCACGGATGTTGACGTCTATGCACAATCTGATGTTGCCGGTGCATTATCTAAAGATACGGGCTTTACTGATGTTTACACGAATGCTGTAAATTCTGTTAGTAATTCACAAACCATTAACGGATTTGATTACCAATTTGATAAAATTTCAAATGCGGAAACGGGTGAAAATGGTTACTTATCTATAGCAAGTGTTAGGGCGTTATTTGTTGGTGATTTGGGTTTTAGCGCTGCTCATGCTTTTATTAGAGAATATACACCCTTGGACGCTACCGACGAGATCGATAATTGGATAAAGGGTTTAAATAGTTTAAAATCAGATTTTAGTGAATTTGATAATCTATTCTTGGGTCATAATGGCAGCAGAACAGACATAAGCGGTGTAATTAACGAGGATATTGCGTACTTATCTGATGCTCAGGGCCTTATTAAGGGAGGCAAGCCACTAACCACAGGTGGTATTGCAACTACCGTTATTCAAGTAACCGACGAATTGAATTTGTTATATCCTGAATTTGCTGATGGTGCATTATTACTGTCGTTACCGGATGCATTCTTCCCTGGAGACCCAGGTGCAAATTGGTTTTAAAAGTATCCGGACATGTCATAACGAATCGAGTCAGATGTTGTAAGTAAAAATAGCGCACACAGAAAGTTATAAGAAATTTTGGAACTGTATAAATGGATGAATAATTTTAGTCAAATTCAAACAATCAAATCTACTTAGGCGTTTAAGTCATGGCACACCTCAATTCTAAAAGCTATCAAACAATAGAAGAACTGTTTATGAGCAATCCAGGCCGTTTTGGTCCGCTTGGCGGATACACGGCGGCTATCATGGATGCAGAGGGTGAACTGACTCGCGCAGAAAGAGAAGAAATCGCTCTTTTTACCTCTGGTATTAACGGTTGTAAATATTGCATTGGCGATCACAGTGCTGTACTTGAAAATCTGGGTGTTGATACGACTCGGATTAGTGCTGCCGCTGACGGCTCAACGAAAGGTACCAGTGAAAAAATGCGCCCCTTACTGGAGTTTGTAGCAAAATTGACTCGAAATTCAGGCTCGATCGAACAGGGGGATTTTGAGACACTCACCCGTGCAGGCTGGTCTGATCAGGGCATTGAAGATGCGATCTGTATCTGTTCACTGTTTAACCTCTTTAATCGTTTAGTCACAGCAACGGGTCTACAAGGAACCGCTGAGTCTCACGCACGCACGGGAAGGAGTCTATCTCAGGGTTATGCATAATTTGATCTGAAAACAAGGACATATATGCTACAAAATCAAATAAGGTGATTGAAAAATAGTGAGTTTATTTTTTCATGAATTATCAATGGCGTGTGTTGTAAAACAGACTCAATCTGAGTGCCTGTCTCCGCCAGAATTCGCACCGTTTGTTCAAATGCAACCCCGTACTGATAATATAAATGGATTCTGAAAATATTCAAAACGGAATGATCAAATTCACAATCGACCCAAAGGATGAGAAAATATCTGAAGGGATACGTGCTGAATTTGAAGATAAACATGAAGTAAAAACGGCAACGATATAGGGTTCGTTTTTCCACACTCCTACCAGAAGATTTTCCACTGACCACTTCACAACACCTTGTCCTCAATCAATGGCATGAGAGAACAAGCAGGGGAGTTGAAAGTCTGCATCCTCCAATATCACATCGCTTATAAAATGGTGGGTTTGTCATTACACTTTGGAACAAAGAGGCGGTGCAGGCGCAAAAGATTACAGGGCGTAATTCTGATTTTTCTCCACGATGGGGATTCTGTACAGCAGTGTATGTCCCCAACTATTGTGACCACTGTTTTGGTAAGTTTTTAACCAAGCCGTAAATTCGAAAAATCCAGTAGCGATATTTTCACAGATGAATTCACGCTAAATTCACGTAGCATAAACGCAGTGTGTGGCAGGGTTGTTTAAAGTGTCCGGTTTCAGGTTGATTACTCGTGGTCATTCCTGAATTTGCGCGCTTCGTGAGTCTGCGAGGGCCTGGTTTTGCTAAAACAACAGCACCTCCATTGATTGACGCACAAATTGCAGTGGTTTTTGTATTGGTACTCCATGACGACTCCTTTTTGGTACGAGAATCAAGTATACAAATAGTTAGTGGGTCACCTTAAAGGAGATTTTAATATGTCTAATGTATTACTGTTCGCTCGAACGATACTAAACCGTTCATTCATAATCCTTAGTGTTTTTCTATTGCTAACTGGTCAGTCTCTTTCGCAACAGTCTCCCGGCACGACTGTAGAGTTGGGCATTATTGATTCACTCGAAGATTCGAATCTTCTCAAGGCTAAAATACTTGAGCTGGAAGGGCGCTTAATATCCCTGGAAACACGAGCAGCACGTTTAAAAGTGCTACGCCCTGCAGCCGATGTAGAGTTTCTTCAGGAGCTTGTTTTTGGCAAGAGCGGTATATCAAGCACAATTAAAAGTTCAGATCTACCTGAATGTGGGGCATTAACAGCCGGTGGTGTCAGTTATATATCAATCACATCGGAATATGACGGCTTCTTGAATACCTTAGGCAACGGGATCTCGAAATCAATTGTCTATAAATTATTTGATAACGAAAACGCGCCAATCAACAACGCATTGCAAGTAAGCCTGCGTTGCCGCATCGCACTGATTGAAAAAGAATTGGGCATTGCAAAAAAGCCGGCTACTGATACTTACAACCCCAATCAGTTAAAGTCACGAATTTCAGGCATTTACAATGAAGTAAACTACGATGCATGGCAGAACGAAAATATTCGTTTTGGTGTGATGATTGGGCGGGTTAGAACCTACGACGTGACGACTGCGTCCATTTCATTAAATATCTTCCCTTCTTACCGTCGAAATACCCCAGGTAGGGTGGATCTGGCACGACGTATTTCCTTCCATGTGGGGGTAGGCAGTGCCCTAAACTCAGCAGAAATTGATGTTGAAACCATGGTTATTTCCGCAGGCATTAGCCTGGAAATAATGAGAGGTGTCTCCCTCAACTATGGTATTGCGTCTTTTGATGGTGAAATTGATGAAGAGAAAGAGAGTATCCTGAAACCACAGTTTTCGATTAGCCTGAGAAGTGAGATGTGGAGCGCATTGGTAAATTGATACTGAAGGAGGATGTAATAATGTTGATAAAAACTACTCTCGCAGTTGTATTACTGATTATTGGATTGTCAACTGGATATGCCGAAACAGAACCTCATTATCTTAACTATGTGTTGTTAGGTCAGGATTCAATCGATCAAAACACAGAGCAATCAGATTATGACATCATGTTTCAGATTAGCTTCTCAAAACTCATATATAAACCTGAAAACATACCCAAGTGGCTCAGTTTTTTGAGCAAACCACTCAACTTTGCCGGTCCATTCTATTTCGGCTATACACAACGATCATTCTGGGAAATCGGTCAAAAATCTTCGCCATTTAGAGAAACAAATTATCAACCTGAGGTTTTTTTAAAAAATGTGTCGCAAGACAGCAATCAGACCCACTATGTTGGGTATCTGCACGAATCAAATGGGCATGATGAGGAGTTGTCTCGGGGATGGGATCGTTTGTATTACAGATTAAGAAGCCATTTGGGTGAGAAGTCTGCTGAAAGAAGCAATCAGGTCAATCAGGAACCTGCATCACCGTGGACTTTTGACGTTAAGTTATGGGCTCCTTTCAATCGTAGTAAGAGGAATAAGAAAATAGCCCGCTATGCGGGCTACGGTGAAGTTTCTGCGGCCTATGCGTTTCAGCGGAACTCACCTGTTCGCAATATACAGCTTGCACTACGTAAAGGTGGTGTTCTTAACGAATGGGACAGAGGTAGCGTAACTGTGGATCTGATTCATGATTTCGGAACGAAATCAGAATTACTCTACTTGTTACAAGTATTCAATGGTTATGCAAGCTCATTGGAACGGCATGACCAGCATGAATGGTCTGTTAGGTGGGGCGTACTTCTTTCAGATTTTAAATAAATAAGTTGATTGGACGGATAGCAAATGACTAGATCTAAACCGAAGTCGAGTACTGTTTTCAATCTATCCTGTTTAGAGTGCAAAATACTGACTATTTTGCTATTTTGTACTGGGAATGTACAAGCAAACGCTGATCCGTATTCGTTAGTTATTCATATGAATAATCCCACTGTGGTAAATAAAATATACAAAAATGGAGAGCTTCTATCAGGCGCAAGTAGTAGATTGAACACTAGCGACAAGCCAACAAGGGCCTATGTCTACAAAACTAAGGAAAAGGGTAAGACATGTAACTCAAGCAACAGAGAATATCTAAATCGCGACTGGACACACCTTGTCTTAAGTGGCGGTGTATTTAAAGGTTTTGCTCATTTGGGTGCCCTTCATCAATTGGAAAAAAATGAGATAGGAATTGACTCAATTACCGGAACCAGTATAGGGGCTATGATTGGTGCTCTCTATGGAATTGGCATGACAGCCGAGGAAATTATGAAAATGACCTTGCCAGAAGGAGAGTACAAAAAGCTTAAAGAAAAGATGGAACCCAGCGTAGATAGAATCAATCAACTAAGCTATGATTTCACACTGATTACAAATCTTACTAGAAAATTTCCCATAGCATTGCAAAAAAATGAATCACAAAATGACTTCAATTTATCAACATTACTGACGGATGATCCTGAAGTATGGTTTTTAGATGGTTCATTGTCAAACAAGTACTGGGTTCCAGGAAATATGGATAGCCGACCACGAAATTACAGTGAGGGGTTAAGGGCTGGGCAGCAAATACATGACGTCCTGCAAAGAGAGTTATTCGCCGCTCAGCTAATCACTGCGGGTTGTGCATTGGATATGTATATACCAGTCATTCCACTTGTCACAACTATCGATAGTGCGGACACAGTCGCGCTGAAAAGTGGTGATTTTTCAAGGAATGTTAGGGCCAGTATGTCATTTCCATTTATGTTCACACCCGAATATTTGCAGTCAGTCAACGATGAACCTGAGCGCGGTTATAGTAAGTACAGAGATGGCGGGCTATTGGCAAATTACGGATTGAGTGATAAGTACGGAATATTTGATCGCAATGGTAAACCACCCGGATATAGAGTTATTGGAATAGATGTAACCGAAAAAGAAGATGATACAGGCAGTAAAAAAAATCCTCCCATAGATGGAATATGCGATAAAGATGATCAAAAAAGTTCTCCTATTGTTCATGGCATATTAAATGAAGTTAGTGCGAATGTAGCTGATTTTTCAGGTAGTGTTAGTTCTTCAATCTATCAAGAAAATCGCGAACAAAAAAAATTGGCCAGGAAAAAAAATAAGGTGAATGGCAATAGTAATTCCCCTGTGCATGAAATCGAGGTGTTATTCGAAGAACCTTCTGGCTTCCTTAGTTTAGATAATGTTACATGCTATATATTCAAAGGAGTTTCAACAGCCAGGCAATGTATCGAATCAGAAAAAGACAAGCCTGCTGATATTGAATCGGCAACAGATTGTTCATCCATAAAAACAGCTAACAGGACAGAACCTGCTCCTCAGTTACCAAAAAATAAAGTAATGGACGATACTATTAAAAAAGGCTTTAGTTCCTTAAGTAATAATCTGACGAGAGTGATTCGAAGAGCAAGTGATAATTATCATGATTCTATGGAGAGCGTTTACTTACTCTTCGATATTGATAGTTCTGATTTGACAATTAGTCATAATGTTACTGATACAGATCCATATATTTCAGAAATTCAAAAATTTCTACTTGATGTAACATCTGCAAATAAATCCATAGTTAATGGATACTATAAATACGAATTGAATTCTGAGTTTTTTTCCACACTAAAAGCTGAGTATGTCATTGAAGAAAAAATAATCAGTATTAAGTTAAAGGGTTGGAAACATACTTACGACAGTGTCGACTATCATATTCTAAAAAAGGGGAAGCGCCAGCCTACGACCTACCACACCGACCTACCGGACCCATCCACTATGGGGGTCAATAGTGATGTAAGAACAAGAACGCTATGGAAGGACCTGACTGGGGCACCGAATCCAATGTACGGTTCAGATATTTTTAGCTATAAAGCCAAAGAGCTCTATCACAGCGGCCGCTTTGAGCGTGTAGTCACAGATTTCGCGGGAGTTAATTCAAATCCAATGGATAAACCCAGTGCCCTTTCTATGGGATTATTCCCAACCGTCGCATGGGACAAATGGGTTTATAGCGTTAATATCAAAGGTGATAGCCTTGGTGGCGAGAGATTTTTTATGAGTCTTAATAAGGAATTTGAATCAGGCTCATTGCAGGGGGCTATAGGTTGTTGGATTAGCCATTGTGTGGAGGGTAAGGACGGCAATAACCGGGACAAATTTGGTTTATTAAGTTGGAGTCGCGATAGCTTCGATGTCACAGCTTACACAACGGGTGAACCGATAGAAAAAAACAGGTTTAATGGCGTATTAAAAATGGGTGTTGAAGCCGAATGGAACAACCTTTTCAGGCTACGGCTGCTTAAGAGAAAGCGGTTTTCAGGTTCATCCAATATTGGAGTCTCAGAAACATCAGGCTTTACCAAGTATAGAGCCGATCTTGGTTTCAGATCAAATTTAAAAATTCTGACTGAATCGCTGAGTAAGAAGAGAAATAATTTTTTTTCCGATAATGGCTTTGGTTTTTTTGGAATTAACTATCGAAATGTTGGCAATAAGAATGATTACTTCCAACTTGATTATAAAATCAATTCAATTCCGAGTGAAAGTGGACTTCTTTGGGGCGGGAGTTTGGGGCGCAAAACACTTTCACAAAGTTCGTCCAAGGCTGTCGATTTATACCAAATATCCTACATTCCCTCGCTTTATCCAGGGATCTTAACTGATTATGATGATGTCGAAGCATTTTCTGGTCAGTTTAAAAGTGGCGTAGCCAATTATATTAGCGCTAAAATCGGCTACAAATATAGTTATATAGAGGGTCTGACCGCACTAAATAGCAAATGGAATACAAGTGTTAGTATTTCAATGGACTGGCTGAAGGGAGGAGATAGCTTTAATAAATTAACCTACAAAAAATCAGATAGTGAGAACCTTGGGGTGGAGTTGAGATTCGACTTTTCTCCGCAATTATTGATGTCATCAAAGGTCTTATCGCTGGGTGGATTCTTTCGTGCGGGTGTTACTCCAGAACTATGGCGCATTTCTTCCAATAATGAAACCACCGCCTTATTTGCCAGTGTTTCTTTCTAGCATGTTCAATAAATTGAAGTGTTTAAAAATATAAATAATTTGAAAATAATTACAACCTGTAAGACTACAATTTTTTGTGCCAAGGATTAAAGGGGAATGGGGTATATCCCCTCAATGGGTATTTTGTGCATCCGTGTAAGTCCCAACCATGACTCTGCATCAGAACGTTTGCATGCCTTGACGAAGAACGCACAAGATCAAGGACAGGTACTTAGAAATACCTAATAAGTAACTTGAGAAATATATTATAACATTTAAAATAATAATAATTATTTCAAAACCAATACCCAGATCCAGTGCCTGTCATTTTTCGTTTCTCAATAAAGTCAGCAAACATAGGAGAGTTAAAGAATGAGCACAATGTATACAAGCACGGATCGAGTCAACATGCGAGCGACCGCAGCCTTCGGCAACAATCGTATTGGCGCGCTTCACCTGGCACAGAAAGTTAAAGTCACAGGACTCAAAGAAGGTGACAGATGGATGCCCTGCAAGGCCAAAATCAATGGCACTACGCAGAGGGGGTTTGTCTCCATCAATGTACTGCGCGAACCGTTGTCCGGTCCAAAGGAGAGCCTGGTAAGTGAGTGCGTCATGCACTGGTTGAAGTTCAACCGCGGAAAGGCAAAGGAATATGAGCAGCCTTTTGTTAAGTACGTTGGAGAGTATTGGGCATCAATCGGAATGAATCTTGACGGTCTTGACAGGGATGTTCCCTGGTCTGCCGCGTTTATTTCGTACGCTGTCCGAAAAGCCGGAGGTTATAGCGGTTTCAGGTATGCAGCGGCACATGCACGCTATTGTCATAAAGCAATTCGCTCCAAGCTCGACAATGTTTCCCATCCATTCTGGGGTTATAAAATCAAGGATCATAAACCTCAATTAGGCGATATGGTGTGTCGCTGGCGTATCAATAGGGTTACCTACGAACATGCCGCGAACAATCAGTGGTTCAAAAGCCATTGCGATGTAGTAGTAGCGATTGAAAAAGACAACGTATTGACAATCGGTGGTAATGTTAACCACAGTGTTCGTCATACCCGTTATAAAATAACCAACAACGAGTTTCTCACTGGCGAAGGGAATGTCTATGCGGTCCTAAAGAATAACTTATGAAGCGCTCGGTTGTCTGGATATCGGGTTTAGGAATTATCCTTATCCCGTTGGCATTTGCCGCGCGGTTTTATCTGCATAGCAAACCTCTGGTAATAACGAATGCCGGTGTTGATGACGCCTGTGGAACTTACTCATCAGTTCAAGGGCAAGATGTGAAGCTGCATATCAGGCCACACTGGTTTTCCAGGACGAAGACACACATAGTTGCTGATCAACTGGTAAATGTCTGTGAAACTATCGGAGAATGGTCTGCAGTGGTGCTCGCAGGAAAATCAGGAATTTGCATTCCGCAGAGCGAAATTTCCTATGCCACAATGGAATACGCAGGTCCGTGTGAATACGGTTGGGTTGAATCCCGGTTCTTACAAATGTTGGCGGGTTGAGATTGTGAAACCTGGCTGATGTTAGGTTCTATACTATTGCCCACTGCACTGCATTTTTTAATTGCGCTATTTGCTCTTAATCTTGTTTTCTCGAACACACGCAGAGAAAAGGCCGTTACTTCTTTTGAGAAAGCTCGCGCAAAGTGTATTGATCTGCAAAATAAGGATAAAGACGACGTTGCTGCAGCGGTTGGTGTTGATTTGGATGATCGTTTTTATGCCTTTGTTCACATCGTGTTGGGAAGGTTTATTATCTTGGGACTCTGGATTATCAGTTGTTGGCGCGCTTTGTTATGCTTTGTTTACGCATTTGCCTGATTGGGTTCAGTGACTATTGTCATGGTTTGGTGAGCCAACACTGCAAAAGGATGTATTCGAAAATATAGGATGAGCGGTGCATCACTTGATGGTAAGGAATACCAGAGCGGGGACAGGCACTCAACATATAGCCAGGCCCACATTAGCTGCCAAGCTACAGCGATTCACAAGGGGTAGCAATTCAAAGGATTCTGGCTCTCTACCCTTATCATCGAAGAAGGCTGGACTTTCACCACCTGGCTGGCTACCATCCCAGTCAATCCAATTTTGTCATACCTTCTTTGCGTCCTATTACGACGGACGCTACACAATCGATACAACTGCCAGTACTTAGGAAAACCCTGACGATTATGCCCAATACACCGCCAACGCCCACTCCTCAATCTGTCACTATTGACGGAAAGAATTTTGACCTTGTCGCATTCTACTACCCAGGCAAGAACGCACCCTGGGATGATATTTATAACGCCCCTTTCATGGGCAATTTCTGGATAAGCCCTGTCACCATTGCTCCGGCTAATCAGCCTGCAGCAACGTTTCACACCGCTGAGGCCGCATTCCAGGCTACAAAATGGTGGCAGGATGCGAGTATTCGCAAGCAGTTTGAGAATGCAGCTGACGGCAACGCAGCCTTCACACTACGCAATCATGCCGGGTCTCAGACCAATTATGATTGGGCAGGGTTGGGTAGAGTTGGGGCTATGGATGCGGCGCTTAAGTCAAAGTTCAAAGATTCCGCTCTGGCAGCTGCACTGCTTTCAACGGGAAATGCCTACCTCCTTGAGCACAACAGCCACGATGATCGTGACGATTTCTGGAGCGATAACTGCAACGGCTTAGGAGAGAACCAGCTTGGGCTTGCATTGATGCGCCGTCGCAGTGAGTTAAATGGCGGAGCACCTATTTTGCAGTATCCGCCGCCAGGAAAATTCACCGAACACGTCCAGGGTTGTCAGCCATGCCGCCATCGTCGTCATTAGTGTAGTGTTAGCCGCCTGTTAGAGGACAGCGGGTATTAGTTGTGAATCAAAATGATTCGGATAAGAAATTTGTCCTGTGAGGCGCCAATTGTCTTCAAAGACTAATTGAATATGCCATTTTCCTGCAACGAGGCGGTTATATTTTCCGTGAAATTCTCTACTGTTCGTTGAGGTGATAGTGATAGTCTGGTCCATATCTGCACGGGTGGCATGCTTGAATATTAGTGCTATATCATGCGGTTGTGGAGAGTCGATAGTTTGGTCCATGAGTACATACACATCACCTGTGCCCGGTTCAATGCGTATATAGGCGCTTAAACCCAGCGCTTCAGCGCGTTGGTCCATTTTTTTTGAGATATTAATCAAAAGTCCTTTTTTATAGTAGTCTTTTTCAACAAGACCATCATCGCTTACAACCGCGATAATCACGGTTGTAATACCGGCAACAACCGCTGAAGCAGGGAAGAAAATGATCAGCCAGGGCCAAAATTGTTTGTACCAGGGTTTGCTATCAGTTTGATTGGGTCGTAGTGCTACCATATAAAACCTGCTGTAGTGTGGTGTTTCTATTATATAAACGAGCCGACAAAGATCAGTTGCTATGGTCAAAGGCAAACACTATCTTATAACAGGCCCCAGAAAACGTGCTGTTTGCTCCAGTTGCAGATCTTTGTTATCAAGCGCTTCTATGTGGAATAAAATTTCATTACTGGTTGATTTTAGCGCTATTGGGTCAACGCGGATACTGACAATCATTTCTTTGATTTCACCCGAAAGAACCTCCTCATTTTTCAGACCTATGACCTTAAGTCCATCGATACCACTTACCTCGATGTTGTAGTAATGCGATGAATTATCCTTATTGATCACTTTAAGTGTATAGATGTTCTCTATAAGGCCATTTTCTACTTCTCGATAGAGTGCATTTCGATCACGAATAATATTCAGATCGACTGGAATTCTGGTGGCTATTGATACACCCAGCGACACTAACATACCGACAAGGATGAGTGCATAGAGGATAATACGCGGACGTAGAATTTTTGTCTGTTTGCCTTCAAGCGTATTCTCAGTAGTGTATCGAATCAAGCCTTTTTCATAGCCCATTTTTGCCATGACATCATCGCAGATATCAATGCAAGCGGCGCAACCAATACACTGGTATTGCAGGCCATCACGAATATCGATGCCGGTCGGGCAAACTTGTACACACATGGTGCAATCAACACACGAGCCTAATCCGGCTTGCACATAATCGACACGACGTTTGCGCGCGCCACGAGGTTCACCACGTTGGCTGTCGTAGGATATAACCAATGTGTCCTTATCAAACATGGCGCTCTGAAAACGTGCATAGGGGCACATATAGGTACAGACTTGCTCACGCATCCAGCCCGCATTGCCATAGGTCGCAAATGCATAAAACACGATCCAGAACCATTCCCAGGGTCCAAGAGAGAGCGATATGATTGCCGTCCAAAGTGACTCTATAGGTGTGAAATAACCGACAAAGGTGAAACCTGTCCATAGCGAAAATACGATCCAGATAAAGTGTTTACTCGCCCTGATACGAAATTTGCGAGCGTCCATGGGGGCTTTGTCAAGCTTGAGACGCTTGTTCCGATCACCTTCAATTAAATGCTCAAACCACATGAACACTTCTGTCCAAACCGTTTGCGGACAGGCAAAACCGCACCACAAACGCCCGGCAAGGGTTGTGAAAAAGAAAAGAGCGAGTGCCGCGATGATCAGTAATATGGCTAGGTAGAAGAAATCTTGCGGCCAGAAAGTAATACCAAAATAATGGAATTTACGTTGCGGTAAATCCAGTAATACAGCCTGCGCACCATTCCATTTTATCCATGGAAAAATATAATACAGGCCAAGCAGGGTTAGGACGCTGGCGATTCTTAGATTGGCAAATAACCCGGAAACCTTGCGTGGTTGTATTTTTTCACGTTTTTTGTAAAATTCTTCAACAATCAGTTTTGATTGTTGTTTTTCATTGTTTGGTGATGTCATTCAGTCCTCATTTATTCACCAGCGCACAGGGTTTGCAAAAGCGAATTGAAAGCAAACTGGAAGCCGCGATTATTACCCAACTGATGAAAAAACCAAGGCTGTACATTCCTGTGCGGGATAAATCAATGCCTGTTATCAGGCGCAATTCATCGGGGTCTACAGCCATCCAAAACAATATGCTTGCTATAGCCGCCATAATAAAAGAAGGCCATAAGACGGAAATGATGGTTTGACTCATACCGACAGTTTCGTAGGTTTTTTTTGCGGTGTTGATGGCCGGGTGGCTATTTGTGTCTGAAGATCCTTGCATATTTAATCACCTTTGGGTGTTATTTGGGTGATCAATCATCACGTAAGCGGGGCGATAGTTCAATCGCCCCTTGGGTAGAAAGTATCTACTTATCTTGGGATAAGCTATAGACGTAGGTGGTTAAGAGGTGAATTTTATCATCACCTAAGAAATCTTGCTGCGCTGGCATAATACCTTTTTGCCCGTGCATAATAGTATTTTTGATTACACCGGCTGATCCACCATATAACCATATCTTATCGCTTAGATTAGCGGCTCCTAAAGCTTGGTTTCCGGTGCCATCAGGTAGGTGGCAGGCGGCGCAGACGGTAGCAAATTTTTCTTTACCTGCCTCTGCCATAGCGCCATCAGCGTCTCTGCCTGAAAGTGTTAGTACATAGTTAACGACTTGATCGATTTCTTCTTCTGTTAATTGTTTATCAAAGGGTGGGCTATTGTATGCGGGCATACCGATACTGGTTCGCCCGGCGGCAATGGATGTTTTGATGGCCTCAGGCGTGCCACCAAACAGCCAGTCCTTATCCGTTAGATTTGGGAACCCACGTGCGCCTGCAGCATCTGATCCGTGACAAACGGTACAATACGTCGAGAACAGACTGCGCCCAAGCCTGATGGCTTCTTCGTTATCAATCAGTGATTCCACACTTTCATTCGCATACTGCGCGAAAATCGGGCCAAATTTCTTATCTGCTGCCGCGACTTCACTTTCATACTGATTGTGTTGAGTCCAACCAAGAAAACCAGCAAAACTGCCGAGTCCGGGATAGAGCGCCAGGTAAATAATACTAAAAACGATGGTAATGTAATACATCTTCAGCCACCAGTCTGGCAGGGGATTATTGAGTTCCTGAAGCCCATCCCAGGTATGCCCGGTTACATCACCCTGCTCGACGTCATTTACTCGTTTCTTTTGCGCCCAACCGACTAACCAATAACAGGCGACAATATTCGCAGCCGTTAAGAAAATTATCCATGCGCTCCAAAATTCACTCATTATTCTTGGCCTCTTTTAGTGAGTTGAGGTGCATTTGCTCTTCGTCTTTATCAAAAAGCTGGTTGGCGGCCTCGGTAAAAGATCGTTTGCGTTTGCTACCCCATGCCCAGAAAACCACAGCTAAAAAGGCAATCATCGCAAAAAGCGTGGCAATTCCTCTGATATCGTCATAACTCATCAGTGCGCTCCTACTTAACCAAAAGACCGAGATTTTGCAGATACACAATCAATGCATCAATTTCAGTGATGTTTTGAAGTTTCTCTTTTGCACCGGCAATATCCTCGTCAGTATAAGGCACGCCTATCATTCTCAAGGCGGACATTTTGCTTTCAATTGTTGAATCATCAACGGCTGTATCTGCAAGCCAGGGGTAACCCGGCATTACCGATTCCGGCACTACATCGCGGGGGTTGATAAGGTGTACGCGTTGCCAGTCATCACTGTATCGTCCGCCCACACGAGCCAGATCGGGTCCGGTGCGTTTTGATCCCCATAAGAAAGGATGATCATAAACGGATTCACCCGCTACTGAGTAATGACCATATCGCTCAGTCTCGGCACGAAATGGTCGTATCATTTGTGAATGGCACTGCACACAACCTTCACGGATATAGATATCCCGGCCGGTAAGTTGTACTGCTGTGTATGGTTTTAAACCCTCCACCGGGGTATTGGTTTCTGCAATAAAAAACAAAGGGACAATTTGCACCAGGCCACCAATACTGATGACGATTAGTATCAGAACTGCCATAAGGCCAACATTTTTCTCAATGTTGTCATGTGTAAAACTCATTTTTGTTTTACTCCGAATGGGTTAGTGGGCGGGCTGCAGAACAGTATCGTTAACCGCTGTACTACCGCTGATGGTGCGCCAGGTATTAAAAGCCATAATAAACATACCGATGAGGAAGATGAGTCCGCCCATCGCACGTATGACATAAAATGGATGTGAGGCTTCAACTGACTCGATAAAGCTGTATGTTAATGTGCCGTCTGTATTAACAGCGCGCCACATAAGCCCCTGCATTACACCTGAAATCCACATGGATGCGATATATAACACCGTACCCAGTGTTGCCAGCCAGAAGTGAAGTTCTATTAATTTATTACTATACATGACCTCACGGCCAAAAAGTTTGGGTATCAATGCATACAAAGCACCTATTGATACCATGGCAACCCAGCCCAGTGCTCCTGAATGCACATGACCTACTGTCCAGTCCGTATAATGTGATAACGCATTGACTGTTTTGATGGCCATCATGGGGCCCTCAAAAGTAGACATGCCATAAAAAGATAACGATACGATCAGGAATCGCAATATGGGGTCGGTACGTAGTTTGTCCCAGGCGCCTGATAAGGTCATTATGCCGTTGATCATTCCACCCCAACTGGGTGCGAGTAAAATCAGCGAGAAAATCATACCTAATGAGCCTGCCCAATCAGGTAGAGCCGTGTAATGTAAATGGTGGGGGCCAGCCCAAATATAGGTTGAAACCAGGGCCCAGAAATGAACGATAGACAGACGGTAGGAATATACGGGTCGGTCAGCTTGTTTCGGCACAAAATAATACATCATGCCAAGGAAACCAGCGGTAAGGAAAAATCCAACCGCGTTATGTCCGTACCACCATTGGATCATCGCATCGGTAGTACCGGAATAAATTGAATATGATTTCCATAGTGAGATCGGTATTGCCAGATTGTTGACAATATGCAACATAGCTATAGTCAGGATAAACGCACCATAAAACCAGTTAGCCACATAGATGTGAGGCGTTTTACGCTTGAGGATGGTACCGAAAAAAACAACCGCATAACTGACCCAGACCAGCGTAATCAAGATGTCAATTGGCCACTCCAGCTCCGCGTACTCTTTACTGCTTGTGATACCCAGTGGCAGTGTAATCGCGGCTGCGACAATGACCACTTGCCAGCCCCAGAATGTGAATGCTGCAAGTCTGTCACTAATCAGGCGGGTATGACAGGTGCGTTGTACGACATAATAAGAAGTGGCAAAAAGTGCAGAACCACCAAATGCAAAGATGACCGCATTTGTATGCAAAGGGCGTAAACGACCAAAGCTGAGGTAGGGGATGTCAAAGTTCAAAGCAGGCCAGGCCAGTTGGGACGCGATTAACACGCCTACAAGCATGCCTACTATGCCCCAAACAATCGTCATAATGGCAAACTGCCGGACGACCTTGTAGTTATATGTAGTTGAAGTATCCATTTTGGATTTCAATGCCTCCAGGTAAGCATGTGATTAAAGAAAAATCTATATTTAAGGCGCTTTCGAGTCGTCGATTGATTAAGGCTGGCGCAGCATGGGCGAAGTAATGTTAATGGTCATTGATTAATATCAATGCTACCCACAACGGGGAGGGCGTTTACAGGGTTAACCTATCACCACAGAATATATTATTTCTCTAATACTGATCATGCGATAATCTTGGCCCAGGTTTTAAATAAAGCGCGATTATAACCCGATTTACATCGATATGTTTATCCATACTTATGCAAAAAATTCATAGAAAAATTTACCTATATCTTTCAAGGTGTCAGCTGAAGGAAAACGATGGCTATTGATCCATGCATAATCTGCTAGCAAAAAAGATGACACACGAGACTGATATATCTGATCCTCAGCAGACCCTGTGTTTTCATTGTGGCCTGGATATTCCCGCTGGGGTGGAAATCAAGCTTGAAATTCTCAATGATGAAAAACCGATGTGTTGTACCGGGTGTGCTGCCGTTGCTCAGGCAATTGTAGATGCCGGACAGGCGTCCTTTTATCAACATCGCACAGAATATTCGTCACGCGCTCAGGATCTGGTGCCTGATTTTTTGCAAGACCTTAAAATCTATAACAACCCTGAGATTCAAAAAAGCTTTGTCAGTCACCGGGATCAAAATACACGAGAGGCATCTTTGCTGCTTGAGGGCATTAGCTGTGCGGCTTGTATATGGCTCAATGAGAAGCACCTTATGCAATTGCCAGGGATTGTTTCGGTGCAGGTCAACTACGCCACCCACAGAGCACAGATTGCCTGGGACAACCAGCAAATTGAACTAAGCGATATACTTGCCGCGATACGAACGATTGGTTATCAGGCACATCCCTATGATCCTGATCAGCAACAGGCGTTACTGTGTAAAGAACGCAAATCAGCGATAAGGCGTATCGGTATTGCCGGTATTCTGGGCATGCAGGTCATGATGTTGGCGGTTGCACTTTATTTGGGTGATTGGATGGGCATGGAGGATAAATATCGGGTTCTTTTTAACTGGGCGGGATTGCTTCTTGTATTACCGATATTGATTTATTCAGCAAATCCCTTTTTCAGCGCCGCTCTGAGAGACATTGGGCACCTGCGGGTCGGTATGGATGTACCCGTGACATTGGGGCTTTCAATTGCGTTTATCGCCAGTGTGATAACTACTTTTTCAGGCCAGGGTGAAGTTTATTATGATTCTGTAGCCATGTTTGTTTTCTTTTTATCAACCGCACGTTTTTTTGAACTAACGGCGCGAATGTATTCTGCTGATGTAAATGAGCGTATAAGCCGCGTGACACCCGCCAGTGCGTGTGTTTTGAATCGTGATTCAGGATTGTTTGAAACGATTGCAGTTGCTGAATTAACACGGGGTGATGAAATTAAAATTTCTGCAGGGCAGATCATTCCCGCTGATGGCGTTATTGTCGATGGTATATCGGGTATTAATGAATCACTTCTGACCGGAGAGAGTTTGCCCAGATTATGTCAGCCTGGAGATAAAGTTATTGCGGGCAGTATTAATGCTGATAGTCCTTTACGGGTGACGGTAGCAGCCGTTGGCCAGGAAACAGTACTTTCTAATATGTTACGACTGATGGAACGTGCGCAAAATGAAAAGCCAATGATTGCAATCATGGCAAATCGAATTGCGGCCTGGTTTGTACTATTTATCTTGCTGGTGGCCAGTATTGCTGGTCTTGGGTGGTATTTTGCTGGCAGCGAGCGCTGGTTGGCTATTGTTATTTCATTATTGGTGGTTACCTGTCCCTGCGCATTATCGCTGGCAACACCTGTGGCCATTACCACTGCAACAGGCGCACTGGTTTCGACGGGTTTATTGCTTACAAGAGGCACTTCGCTGGAAACACTGAGCAAGGTGACAGATTTCAGTTTTGATAAAACAGGAACGCTTACCGATGGGGAGTTAAATTTACTACAGATTGTAAACCTATCAGAATACCCGGATGCAGAGCTGCTCAAACTTGCCGCAGCGTTAGAGCAGGATTCGGAACATTTACTCGGTAAAGCACTGGTTGGTGAGGCAATTGATCAAGGGTTGGAGTTTTTGTCAATCTGTGTGGAGTCAAGTCAACATTATCCTGGTCAGGGTGTCGCGGCGAGCCTGGATGGACAGGCACTGGTCATAGGCAATAGTGATTTTGTAAAGGACAGGCATAAGATAAACATCTCTGATCAGACGATGGCTCAAATCAACAGAGATGGCGCATCGGTGGTATTATTAGCAAACGAGTCCTGCGTTCTCGCGGCTTTTTTGTTGGGTGATGAAGTGCGCCAAGGTGCTGCTGAGCTTATCGAAGAGTTGGGTTCAGCCAATGTAGAAGTTCATTTATTAACAGGAGATACAGAAGAGGCAGCTTTGCGTGTTGCAAAATCAGTTGGCATCAAAGATATTAAATTTCGTTTAAGTCCCCAGCAGAAACTCGAACAACTGCAAACGTTACAGCGTAATGGCAAAGTGGTTGCGATGCTTGGAGATGGAATCAATGATGCGGTGGTTTTGGGCGGCGCTGATGTATCTGTTGCGATGGGCACGGCTGCTCAGCTGTCCAAGCTTAATTCAGATGTCGTTTTGGTTTCCAATTCGTTATTCACGCTAATAGACGGATTGCGTCATGCCAATAAAACAGAGCGTATAATTCGGCAAAACCTTTATTGGGCATTGATTTATAATATTGTAGCGATTCCCGTTGCGGCGGCAGGGTATATAGCCCCGTGGATGGCGGCAATCGGGATGTCTTTAAGTTCATTACTCGTCGTTCTTAATTCTGCCAGATTACGTAAATTATGAACTTTTTTTCGAAATAATGGGTGAATAGATTGGATGTTTTATACTTATTATTGCCAATAAGTGGCGTATTTGCAGTGATTATTGTTGTCGCTTTACTGTGGGCAGTAAAGAGTGGGCAGTTTGAGGATCTTGAAGGACCGGCGTATAAGATTTTAATGGATGATGATGAGATTCAGAACACAAAACGGAAAGGTAAAGGCGTGAAAAAACCTGATAATATTGATTAGAAATAGTATATATCGCATTGAAAAATAAACTAATAAATATTAGTTAAAGTGCTTTGTTAAATCTATCTGCTAAGTTACCTAAAACAATTTACATTGCCTTCAGGAGCAATGCTGGCTATATTCGTTGTGTCCGTAAAATTCTTTCACTATCCTGTAAAAAACGGACTTGATCTAAATTTCGTAGAAAATTGATCAAAATATGGGTGTTTGACGTGTCGTAATTCTAGTGACCTCTCACTTTTTTTTCAGTGGGAAGCTAAAAGCGACTAAATTACAGTGTTAATTATTTTGACTAGTATAATCAATCGTATAAAAGAGATAATGCTCGCTGATTCAGATGGTGACTGGGGGTTGGAACTACCTACAGATACCGGAGAATATGGCGATTAGGAACCGCAATGGTGCCGTCACTCTGACGGCACCCAATCAAATTCTTTCATCCTTTAAAAAACGATAGAATAGAATAGATCAACAGCCCTTTCTAACCCCTGTGCTGTTTCCAGGTACAGTTTTCTACCCAAATCATAACGAAGAAATAGTGTGTTTACAGGCGTAAATACACCTATTCCGTAACGAATCATCAGGCGGGATGACAAGCGGCCACTGAGTAGTACCTGCGTATCTTCACCTCTGCCACTGGCCTCGATGTTGAATTCTCTTATGCCAAAGGCTTCAGCAATATTTGTTGCTAGGCCGCGACCATTCGATATCCCCATTGACAGTGCTGCAGTTGCAAGGACATTGCTATCATTATTATCCCCGGCAGTTATATCCCGGCCTAATACGATGTAAGCGAGTATGCGTTCATGCTCCATATTGGGTTCAGAATAGAGGTTTACAATTGGGTTAGTCACAGTTCCTGTAATTAATAATCCGGCACGGATATCATCAACGTCTCGATATGCCGCAATATCCAGTGCAGTTTGTTTGCTTGGTCCGACTAGCAGTACTTGACCATTTTCAATTTTTAAATCTTGTCCGTAAGATTTATAAATACCTTCGGGGATGGTTACTTCACCGAATAGTTGCAAAGCGTCATTGCCATCCTTTTTAACATTAAAATCCCCCGCCAGGCGCGCGCGTACGCCATAACCTGAAAGGCGCACGGCTTTTCCAAGTATCACCTGTAGATCGGTACTTGTTGTCCACTGGTGCTCTTCATCTAAACGTTCAGTTGTCGGTTGATTAATAATAATAATGTCTGATGACGGCACGGTTGCACCATCAGGGATCTCTTTGATATTAATCGCCGCTGCGACAATAGTTATTTGTCCACCAATATTCACATGCCCCGGGGTAAGCTGTATCCTGATATCAGGCGCTACAACAGATTCAAACAAGGGTTTTTGGCTCAAGACCAGAGACTCGCCCTTGGCATTAATGTTGGCCTGCCATTGACTGCTGTCCTGAAAATCACCTGTACCCGAAAGCTTTATATGGCCATTTCCACTGTCCAGATTGCCTGATAGCTTAAGCTTATTGCCATTTATCCGAGTCACAATTCGCCCACCTGTGATACTTAGCGGTAACTGAGGGGCCTGTATTTGTGGATTATCAAGAACAATATTACCTTGAAATTCTGGAGCGTTTATCGCGCCGGTTATTTTGCCATTGGCAGAAACTGTACCTGCAATTTTTTCGTAATTAGTTATCAGTGATTGTAAAAAAGACAGCTCGAAGTCCTTGAAATCTATCTGACCGTCTTTGATTTGAATGGGTCTGCTTCGCGGATCTAACTGTAGGCTTAGCTGCGCTTTTCCCAAATCTTTTGAATCGAGCTTTAGATCGGCTCTAATCTGGTTTTTGCTTGCATCGGCGTCAAGGAAGATCGTCTTATAGACAAAACTCAACTTCTCTTTTGTCTGCGGCTTTTGCACAGTAATCGTTCCGTTTGAGACGCCTGCTTTGAGGGATAAACTAATATTTTCAGTATCCTCCTTACCCCAACTGACGATCGTATCAACGCTCGTTTTTCCCGAAAGATGGGTGTTTATTGGGAAAAAACTGTTTAACTGGGAAAGCTCGTAATTGCGTAGGCTAACAATCGCTTCGCCTTTATCTGTAGCAATAAGATCTTCTTTTAAGCAGAGTCTGCTGAGTCGGTTACGCCAACAATGTGCCTGCAAGGTTAAGTGCTTTTTTGTGAAATTAACCTTCAGAATAGGGGAATTCACTAGCTGGAATCGGTGCTGAGGTATGACAAATGTGGAATCCGATAACTGCCCGGACCAGCTAAAATCCTCTTTAACCGAACCGCTGAGTTTTGTCTGCAGAGACGTATCGTTGGGGCCATGCCCTGATAGGGTCAGAACATGCTTGTCTCTGTTGCCGTGTAGATTGAATTTAACTTGACGAAACTGATTCTCATCAATTGCCAATCCTCTGGCATTGAGTTCTACATGGCTATTAACAAATCCGAGCTGTTTTATTTCTCCATTGAGATTTAATTTTGAAACACTTGTATCCTGATAGGTAAGTAATCTCGAATTGAGGTCAAACCTGATACTCGGTCGGGTTAATTCCCCTTCGACTGAAAACTTTCCATTAATAGCACCGGCAGCATCGGGGAAAAGGCTTTCGATCGCATTGAGTGCAATATCGCCTGAAACCTTCCAGTTTTTATCGATGACGCCGTTAATTTGCAAATTATTATCCTTACTGGCTAAACGAAGGCTTTCGATCTGCCAATTTTGCCTGTCGTATCGGAATATGGCGTGGGCGTGTAGTGGAAGTCCACGTAACTGTCCTTGTATTACTGCAGGTTCTATCTGCAACTCCCAGCTTCCATCGTTGTATAGCTTACCGTGTGAGCGCAAGTTACCGGCTAGCTTTCCCGGATAATCGGCTAACAATGGCTGCGTATTGATATCTTTGAAATACAAGTTTGATGACCATTTAAACTGTTCCGACCAGTTAATATCCATTTCACCGTTAATCGTACCATTCAGGGTCGATAGTTCTATGTTAGTCGCCTGATATCCTTTTTTGCTTAGCCTCCCTTGCAGGTTGATATGGCTATCTGGAATTTTATCTCCGGCAATGCGCATGTCGATAATTGTTTGCAGGCCATTAAGGTCGCCGTATACATGCATATCGCCATCGCGTAAGTAAAGCTTGTCGAGATTTACCAATGACCATTGGTTTTGCTTCCAGGTAATGTGCAAATCACTGGGCAAGTCCGGGTCCAGTGTATTACTGGTGCCGGTGATATTTGAATCAAATACCCCTAGCGTCATGACATCTAATTTCAGCGCTGCCAGGGTTCCAGTCAGATTCGAAGAAATGCTAAGGTCCTGTTCATCGACGAGGTTTTCAATTATTGCATCCAACTGCAGTGCTAGCGGGTAGTCATCTGTCAGTTTTATTGTTCCTGAACCACGTGTGAGTAGATTTTTTACATTTAAAGACAGGTGCTCAATAGTAACTTCATCACCTTCAGATTGAGCTTGTAGATGTATGTTTCTAATCAGCAAAGGCTTCTCATCTGCCGAATAATTGATCAACAAACGATTGATCTTGAGATCGCGAAATTCCAATGCCAAAGGTAGTTTAACCGCGGGCAAACTGATTTTGCCTCCTGGCTTATTTTTGGGTTTTTTATGGCTGGTGAACTCCAGCTGATCGATAAATATTTTTTCTGCGCAAAATCGTTGCTGCAGTAAGCAGAGAATATTCCAACTCGAATCGATGCCAGCCGCTGCTAAAGAAAATTTGTCATCATTCCATTTAAAGTCTGTTGCTTTAATTCCACTAAGCAGATTTCCTTGCGTTATATTCACTGATATTCTCGAATCTTTATAAGCCGCTATGCTGGCTATCTCACGGTTACCCTCGGTGGTTGATAAGAACCAGGCGATCAGACACAGTGAAATAAAAAATAACGCAACTACGGTAGTTAAGGTGATTCTAAACAGGCTCATTAACATTACAGATCAGGCCCCAAAGACATATGAAATAGAATTGGGGTGTCCTCTTCGCTGATTCCTACGCCTAAGTCCAGGCGCAGTGGGCCGACAGGGGAGTGCCATCGAATGCCAATTCCCGTGCCTACCCGATAACGTTCATCGAACTTGTCAAATGCGCGCCCGGCATCAATAAATGTTGCCAGGCTCCATTTTTCTTTAAACGCATAATCATATTCAATACTGCCTACCTCCTTAAAACGACCTCCAAGTAAATTCCCTTCATCATCTTCGGGCGATATCGTTCGGTATCTAAACCCACGGACGCTGCGATCACCGCCAACATAGAAGCGATGCGACGTGGGCAGCCGATCAAAGTCATTGCTTGTTATCGCACCGTACTCCAGACTCAGAATAAGCTTGTGTTTCGTATATAGTGTACGCAACCACTTTAATGACAGTACACTTCTAAGAAGATTAATATCAGAAAATGCAGCCGTACTACCTCCCATGAACTGTACAGAAAACTGGTTGCCCCAAGAGGGTATAAGTCCGCCGCGTGATTTGGTCCGCGACCAGCTTACCCCTGGTAAGAGTAAATTTATTGTGCCATTTTCATCAGCCGCTACAAATTTTTCATGCTCCCAGCGAATGAAAACACTTTCCTGCCAAAATTCACTGGTTTGTCGGACCCGCTGGAAGTTTAGTGTCCTTAACTGTGACTCTGCATCTTCGGTTTCTTCATTCAGGGCGCCAAAATCTGCAAGCCAATAGTCAGTCAGGGGGCGATGCTGTCGAGGGATTTTGTATTGAATGGAAGCTTCTTGTCTGATTTCTGAAATACCACTGATCACATCAATAGAATGACCAAGCGAGTTATTGTGCGGCCTGCGCCAGGTGAATTTGGTTCGTGGGCCTGTATCCGTTGCGAATCCGAGGCCCAATCCAATATTATTGTCGGGGGAGGCCCTGAGTTTGACGACGACAGGTACTTTTCCGTCTACGGCTTGGTCGCGTAAAGTGCGTACACGAACGCTGGTAAAATAACCGCTGGCTTGAAATTGCTGGGTTAAATCAACCACCAGCCTGGACTCATAGTCTGCTCCCGGGTTGAAGGGCACCCATCGCATTAAAAATTCTTTGTCAAATATATCCGAATCAATTTGAATGTCGCCAAATTTGTATCTTTGCCCCGAATCGAAACCCAGTTTAATACGTGCCGTATTTTGTAATTTGTCAACCTGAACTGATTTTTCATAGAATTGGGCATCAAAATAACCTCTATCCTGAGCAGTATCCAGGAGTAGATTTTTTGTCTTTTCGTATAAGCCATGATTTAGAACATCACCTTCCTTTAGAGGCAGTTGTTGAATGATTTTTTTAAATACACTGTCATGCCCGGCGACACCTTCTATAACAACATCAAGGCTCTGGATATGAACAGCGGGTCCCGATTGCACGTTTATATTAATAATACTGACGGACTCGGTTTTGCGCTTCTGCTTATCCCTTTTAATTGATACCGTACTGTTATAGTAACCCAAAGCCTGTAAAGACTGGGTGGTTTGTGATTTCAGGTTTTTGATAAAACCCGCGATGTTGCTTTCCTTGTCGTTGACAGGCACACCAACAGTAAGTTCTACATTCTTTTTCAGCGCACCAGAAATACCATGAACCTTAACCTCTACCGCTGCGAGCAGTACTTGCGAGAAAAAAATAGAGGCTGCAATAATCGCTGCACTTATCTCCTTTAATATTTTTCTAGCCTGCATAGGTTGAAAGTTCGATGAGGTTATTCACAAAAGAGTTGAGTTTGGATTAGGCCAGCGTGTTGCTTTTCTACCGTGAAGCTGTGTCGGGAACATCATTGATTCAGAGCATATAATATAGCAATTGTCGTGCAAGGCGCGATTTTTACCAATTACTCTATATCAATATTATTATGATCAATATGCCTTAATAAGATCTGTCGAGCCTGCTGGCGGTGGCTTTCTTGGTTATCCGCCCTCTGCAGATCGAAAATAGAATTTTTAATCATACTGGTATATGTTGAAATTATATAAAAATCAACTCCTTACCGCTTAGTGTTTGCCAGAGTCTGGTATCGTCAGTTACCGATTTGGTTTCAATTGCACTGTCATTTCCTATTTACTTAATCACTATCTGATTGCTTTGAAAGGTAGATTGTCAAGACTTGGTGAGCAATTGAGTGATAAATGATGCCTGTAGTGATGATTTGGGCTACAGATTGTGGTATTTGTGTACGGGAGACGCTGCAATGATCGGCATCTGACGATTAAAATAAGCATAAAGGTGTTGTTTCCCGGGTTTAAAGTTTGATGATGGCGATAAAAAGCACCGTCTATTAGGGCGAGTAGGTTGGAAATGATCCAGGTTCCTTATCTGCCGGAATTATAGAGAAATTTATGGCAAAATTTAATGCTCCAAAAAACTGACTTATGCCAATTAATAAGACTGATTTGTCCACTATTTGTATTCATACAGGGGTGCGGTTCTACAGATTCTGAAAGTCAGCAAGCGATAGCTGATCAATATGATATAGCCTCAGGTGTGTCTACCTCTATTAGTGCGGCAGACGGTGTTCTGGCCAACGATAGCGGTAAGGATCTGCGGGTATCGATTGTTTCAAAACCCCAGCTCGATAATAATTTTAGCCTGAATGAAAACGGATCCTTCACCTATCTGGCCAGCGTAGATACAAAACGTACAGACAGCTTTAGTTATAAACTCGCAGGAGCCAGTGAGCCAAATGCCACGGCGACCGTTAATTTAACAATTTTTCCAGCGCCACAGGTAGCGCCTGACAATTACACAGTTGATGCCGGTCAACTCTTAGCCGTTGTAAACACGGAGGGTGTGCTTGTTAATGACAGTAGTGATCGGGCAATAACCGCTGAACTGGTGTCTGCACCAACACAATCCAGCCAATTTCAATTTTCATCAGATGGCGCCTTTAACTACCGTTCGACGGCGAATGATGGTAGCGACAGCTTTTCTTATCGGGTCAGTGATGGTTTGCAGTTCTCCGCACCTGTTGAGGTAAGCATTATAATAAAATCGTTAGTGCTCTCGGGAAATGATGACAGTTTTATAGTTGAATCCGGTAAGGCACTTAAGCTCAGTGCTGCAGAAGGTATTTTGCATAATGACAGCGGAATTGCCAATGATGTACGGATCAAGTTGGTTAAACGAACCGAACACAGTATTGATTTCTCTCTTTCAGAAAAAGGCGATCTGCTCTATCGAACCATTAGCGATAATCAGGCATCTGATAATTTTTCTTATACCATCAGCAATGATGAAGAGAGTCTGGGGCCATTTAATGTAGAAATAGTGATTGAGCAGCCGCCAATTTCTGCCGAACCTCCCGGTACTTATGATCAATGTACTGAATTTCCATTCGGTCAGAGTATCTCCGGACGTATCAGTGCAAATGAGATAACAAATCCATCATTTGAACTACTCAGTCAGCCCAGGCTGGGTGATTTAGTCGCATTTGATCCATCAACCGGAGACTTCAGTTACCAAAGAAACAGTAGTGCTAGAGGTCAAGACAGTTTTAGTTACAAGGTTTTTGATCAAAATAACCAATTTATTGCTGATGCATCGCAAGAGTTGATTGCCACACCCTATCGAATCATGCCAGTGGGAGATTCGATCACCTCAGGTGTGGAATTATTTAATGGTAGTGATGATACACCTGCCTCTAATGTGCGAGTGGGGTACAGAAAGTTTCTCAAAGACAGTCTGGCATCTGCTGGTTATTCGATAGATTTTGTCGGCAGCCGAAGTGAGGGCTTTGCTGCGGGACTGGCTGACTCTCAACACAATGGATTTCCCGGTCAGGATGACCGCTTTGTCAGGGATAATATACAAACCTGGTTAAACACCGAGGCGGCAGATATTATCTTGTTACATATAGGCACAAATGGAACTAAAAATCATACTGAGCATATTACCGCAGCGGCAAACACGATTGATCAGTGGGAGCAGATAAACAATCCGTTGACGGTCATGATGGCCAGATTAATTCAAAGGACAGATGACCAGACCAACGCAGATAAAATTCTGCTATTTAATAATTTGATTGAATCGTTTATATCCAACCGCAAAACAACAGGGGATTCGATTTTCAAAGTCGATCAGTTTAACGCACTGCAGGGCGGTGGATTTCTCAGTGCTGACAACCTGCATCCAGATTCGATTGGTTATGAGCGCATGTCCGATGAGTGGCGCAGTCGATTGATTGAGACGGGTGTTCTGAAGCGTTGTAAATAGGGTTTTAAATTGATGAGCCTTGCACACGATTATATTGCTCTGGTCGAAACTATTGATAGTTGTATTGAGCTGCCTGCAATAGCTGAGATCCACGTATCAACTGCAATAAACGGGAACCAGGAGAATGGTAAATTTGCAGTGATGGTGCTTGAAGGCGGTATTGTTGGCTTAACCTATGTCAACCTGGACAATGCACTATTGGACCTGCAAACCCGTAGCGAGCGTTATGAATTGATCGGCTGTTCAGCGCGTGAAGTCGCACAATTGTATGCCGGGCATTCGGGATGGCAGCGGGCATTGGGCATGGCAGCAATAAATGCAGTCAGTCAGTATGTGTTGAGTAGGAGCGGGTATCGGCTTGCTAAAATGAATAAAACTGTTTCGATGCTGGATTTAAAATCCGCTGACCGGGTCGGTATGGTGGGATATTTCCCGCCCCTGGTAGAGCAGGTGAGGGCGATGAATATTCCACTCACTGTGATTGAACTTGATCCGGATCGCTTGCAAAAAGAAGGTCACTTTGAAGTAACATTACACCCTGAGCGATTGTCTACTTGTAATAAAGTACTGTGTACAGCGACAACATTGATTAATCATTCACTGGATAACATTCTAAGCCATTGTCATCGTGCAGAACGTATAGATCTGTTTGGTCCAACAGCAGGCTGTTTACCTGATCCGCTATTTGCCCGAGGTGTAACCCTGATCGGTGGCAGCCAAATACAAGACTATGATACTTTTATTGAGCTATGGTCAACCCAGCAACGATGGCGTGAATCAGCATATCGTTATGCGATTCATCGGGATGACTATCCTGGTATTGAAGCATTGCTCAGCACAATTGATAGTTAGCAGCCTCTCACTTACTGTAGCCGACAACCCAGGGTAGATGGAGTGCTCGTGTCTGATGCGTATATAACCAAGCAATTTGCTTTATGGAGTCATGAACTCAACCTGAATGATGTTCCTAATGCTGTCGTTATAAACGCACGGCGTGCGATCTTTGACACAATCGGCGTGATGATTGCGGGAGCAGCGCATCCACTGCTTGACAAGTTGGCCAGTGGATTACCTGTTAAAAAAGGTTGTTGCTCCACTGTGAATATTGGGTTGAGCGATGCTGAGACGGCCGCCTTGATCAATGCAACGGCTGCTCATGTCTGGGATTTTGATGATACCAGCTATACGGGTATTATGCATGGTTCTGCGGTTGTATTACCGATTGTGTTAGCCTTGATAGAAGAATCTGGTGCTAATGAAGATGAGCTCTTCGCTGCCTTTATTGTAGGGTCTGAAATAGCTTATACCTTGGCCGATATCTGCACTCATGAGCATTATTTTTCGGGCTGGTGGAGTACGATAACTTTTGGTCTTGTTGGTGGAACAGTGGCGGCCGCTCGAATTCTTGGTTTAAGCGAAGAGCAAACCCAACATGCGATCAGCCTTGCCGCTGCCTCAGCCTGTGGTGGCAAGGCTGTGTTTGGCTACGATGCAAAACCTTATCTGGTGGGTGATACGGCCAGAAGATCGATAGGTTTTGCTCGTGCTGCGAAGATGGGGTTGTCGGGTCCGTTAGATGCATTTGAAAACACGAATGGCTATTTTAGCCTTCTGAATAATGGAACCGCACATACAGAGGCGATTGAAACCATTGGTGAACGTTGGCGATTGACGGAGCCAGGTCTTTTACATAAAACAAGTCCGGTTTGTTCAGCGGCACATGCGGCCATCGAGCAGATGAGATTGATAATGCAACAAGTGGATGTTGACCTAAAAGACATTATTTCAATCCATGCTGAAGTTCCCACTCTGGTGATGAGAAGCTTGATTTATCCTCAGCCAGTCTCGGTTCAGCAAGCGCAGTTCAGCTTACCTTATGCGCTTGCATGTGCGGCGATGCACGGTAGCGTGCTTTTAAGTGATTTGACAACAGCGCAGATTAATGCAGATCAGAAAATCGCTTTAATGAAAAAAGTCACGACAATTGAAGCTGAAGACTTATCGACTGAAAAGATGCGCAGGCGTTATCCAGAGAGTACTCGATTGAGTGTTTATTTTACCGATGGCAGCGTTATTCGCGGGTTTTGTGGTGAGGCATATGGAATGCCGCAGCGGCCACTTTCTAATGAAGATTTACAGAAGAAGTTTTCCAGTTGTCTCGAATTTGCCGATCAAATACCGCTTGATAAACCTGTCTTGGACAAGCCCCTACTTGATCTCGTAGCAGAGTTTTTTCGGTATTAATATTTGTCCGCAAAATAAGCACCCCATATTATGTCGGTGAAGGGCTACTAGCTGATATTTTAGTGTAGTGTTTCATACAAAGTGGGCATATAGACGAGCCGAGAGAGGTCAGCTGTTAGGCGCGTCCTCGCCGGGTTAGTCACTCTCTATCTCAAGAGGGCGCAAAGCTTTGCAGTGCTTGAAAAGGGCTAACCATTCCCTGCGCACTGCACCTTACACTCGCGTTTTTACTGGCTTTCTATATACCCACTTTGTATGAAACACTACACTAGCCACATTCCCTATTTGTTTTAGCACTACTAACCATTACGCCAGCGTAAGAACAATTTTTCCAGTATGCTGCTTTGTTAGAAAATATTTTTGAGCATCAATAATTTTTTCTAGTGGAAAAATTTTTGCCACAATGGGAGCAACATTATTTTCTTCTATGTGTGTAATCAAATTGGAAAAAACATCTTTTTCGGTTATGGTGCAGCCGAAAAAACTTAGATCCTTTAAGTAGAGTGTTCGAACATCGAATTCTACCAATGAACCACCTATAGCCCCGGCAACTGCATAACGCCCGAATGGTTTGAGGACATCGAGAAGCGCTGACCAGTGTTTTCCTGCCACCAGATCGATGACAACGTCGATACTGCTGTCTCCGAGAGTTTTAGTCACATCGTCTTCTCTTGATAGCACTTCATCTGCCCCAAGGGCCAGCACTTTATCCTTCTTGGAGGCACTGGTTATACCGATAACTCGTGCCCCGCGAATTTTGGCGAGCTGCACTACCGCAGAACCAACGCCGCCGGATGCGCCCGTTATCAGAACGGTATCATGCGCATCAACCTGGGATTTAACCAGCAGATTCTCAGCAGTGGAGTATGAGCAGGGAAATGATGCGAGTTCAACATCGCTCAGGCGGCTCTGGATTTTATGAGCATGGCGAGAGGCAACAGTTGTATACTGGGAGAAACCACCATCACACTCTGAACCAAAAAACCAAGGGTGGTCCAATACCTTACCTGCCGCTTCCCGGATACAGGGTTCAACAAGAACACGTTCATTGAGCCGGTTTTGATTGATTTTATCGCCAACAGCTACAATATATCCACATACATCGACACCCTGAATTCTGGGAAAGTAAATAGCCTCACCTGACCAGCTTGCATCACTACTGGCGGCGTTATCTTTCGAGTACCATGCAGTTCGGGTATTGATATCTGTATTATTGACTGCGGCAGCCGCAACACGAATCAGGACGTCGTAGGGTCCAGGGATGGGTATGGGGATATCATCACGAATTTCCAACTTATCAAAATCGCCATGACCTGTTAGATATACACCTTGCATATTCTTTGGCAATGCATTCATCACTTACTCACCTTTTCGTGACTTCACATTACTTTGAGGTCACGGATTGGGGTTAGCTTAATCAAGCTTTATTATTCATTCAGAGCAGCGTCAGTTTTTTGCCCATTTGGAGAAGTTTTCAACAGATTTGCCTTGGCCATCCTCATATCCGGCACTATAGGCTTCGGTCAGGCGTTGTTCCTCACGCTCCGGATGTCCGAGATATCCACCCTCCCAGCCCAGTACGTATTCCGGATCTACACCCAGTTCTTCCATTTTTGTTACGCCGTCGCGGTATTCTTGGTTCATGGTTATTACCCTCTGATTTTCAATTTGTTCCGTAGTGGATGTCTGTGTGTTTGTGTCTGCGGTACTTGAGCGAATCCGCTTAGGGCAACGCCAGCGATGAGACCTGATTTGAGTCTTCCGCAAATAAGTATTTGAGTCAATAAAATTATTGATTCAAATATGATCAAACTCAGACCTTTACAGGTGCGCAGCTTACCCAAGCCAGCGTGAGGCCAGAATATCTCCGTTGGGAGCGTTGTTAATCCCAGAATTTCCCGACTACATAAAGTTTTGTCCTGCCAAGGGGATATGCAGGAACAATGCGCGCCTGTTATTATTAGCGTTTTCTAATGCGATTTATTTTCCGGAGATTACAGTGTCCGATGCGATTGACGAATTTGAAATGGAGCTAGCCAGCGGTATGGCGGCTTTTGAGGCGAAGCATTTTCAACAAGCGGTGCAATTGCTTGCGCCGTTGGCAGAAAAAGGTGATGCGGATGCTCAACATCGCGTTGCAATTATGTACCAAAATGGATTGGGTTGTACGGTAAAGCCCGAATTGGCTGAAAAGTGGATGCGTGCAGCAGCTGAACAGGGGCATGCCGTTGCACAGCACGGTTTGGGTTTTATGTATATGGAAGGTGACTGTGTTGAAAAGAATGGAGAACAGTCAATCATTTGGTTTACAAAGGCTGCAGAACAGGGCTTGAGCGGATCACAAACAACACTTGCAATGATGTATGAGCAAGGGGATCTGGTCACCAAAGATGATGAAAAAGCTCGCTACTGGTACAAAAAGGCAGGATTTGAATCTTCAGAGCACTCATAAATGCGACCCACTGAACTGCTGTCTGTACTCAATATTGAATATCATGGCGCCAAACAAGGGCATCATACGCCGGTAATGCTTTGGGGGCCGCCGGGGGTCGGTAAGTCACAAATGGTGGTGCAGGTCGGGGTTGAAAATCACGTTCCGGTTATCGATATCCGGTTGTCGCAAATGGAACCCAGTGATTTGCGTGGAATTCCTTTTAAAAACGGTGAGCGTGTTGATTGGGCCGTTCCTTCTTTATTGCCACACCTTGATTTACACGGCGACAGCGGCATTCTTTTTTTGGACGAGATCACCTCGGCTGCGCCTAGTGTATCTGCCGCTGCCTATCAGTTAATTCTGGACCGTCGATTGGGTGAGTATGAGATTCCCGATGGCTGGGCTATTTTTGCCGCCGGCAATCGGCAGGGTGATCGCGGGGTTACCTATGCAATGCCCGCACCCCTGGCAAACCGCTTTTCACATTTTGATGTTGAGATTAATCTCGATGACTGGGTGAAATGGGCTTATAAAAATGGTATCGATGAACGGGTTATCGGGTTTTTACGTTTTCGACCTGAGTTGTTGTTTGATTTTGATCCGGTGCATAATCCGGTGGCATTTCCGACACCCCGATCCTGGGAGTTTAGTCATCGGGCACTGCAAAAATTTATTGACACGCCTGCGCTATTGTCAGGTGCTCTGCAGGCTTGTGTCGGACCCGCCGCAGGCATTGAATTACATGCCTATATAAACAGCCTTGATCAACTGCCCGATATTGATGCTATTTTAAAAGGTCAGGATGTGAATGTTCCCAAAGAAATTGATTTACAGTATGCCGTTGCAGCAGCCCTGGTCGGGCGGGCGATAAAGGCAGGTGAATCTGAACATGCCTCGCAGGTTTACGGGCATATTCTTGATTACGCGGGAAAGTTTCGTCAGCGTGAAATGGGGGTCATGCTGGTATCAGATATGCACCGTGTTATTGGTCAGGATTTATTTAAAGTTGCGCAATTTAATCGCTGGGCAGAAAAAATCGCAGACATTATGTTATACGATCAGTAAGTTAGAATCCGGTTATGGAACACTTAACTGATAAACAAATTGAGGATAAAATCAGCGCTGCCCGCACCCGTCTGATACTCGATAAACCCTTTCTTGGTGCGCTTGTATTACGCCTGCCAATCGAGGAAGCTGATCCATCCTGGTGTCGCACGGTAGGCACTGATGCGCGAAAATTTTTCTATAATCGTGATTACATCTCAGCACTTCGAGCAGATGAAATGCAATTTGTGATGGCGCATGAGGCACTGCATTGTGCCTTATTGCATTTCTCTCGGCGTCAAAACAGAGTTAAAAACCGCTGGGATCTTGCCTGCGATTATGCCATTAATCCGATACTGCTTGCGGATGGCCTCATACCACCTCCTGAGGTTATGGTGATGCAGGAATTCGAAGGCATGACGGCTGAGGAAATCTATCCTTGTATTGATAATCAAGAGGGTGAAACCTTTGATCAGCACCTATACGACGGTAATGAGCAAGGTACTGAGGGCGAGTCTGGTAAACAACAGGAAAGTGAACTTAAGCAAAACCAACAACCCCATCACGGTGAGGGTGATGCGCAAGCACAAAACTCTCAAATCAGGCAACAGCCACAGAATGCCAATGCTGATAATAATACAGAGGTTAGCCAACCACCGCCTTTAACAGAGCAGGAAAAACAGCAACTCTCAGTGCAGTGGCAGCAACGTCTTGCCGGCGCAGCTCAGCAGGCCAAACAGGCTGGGAAACTGGGTGAAGAAATGGCCAGACTGGTGGATTTGCTACTGCAACCTCAGTTACCGTGGCAAATGTTATTGTCCCGATTTGTCAGCCAGAAGGCCCGTGAAGATTATAGCTACACACGTCCATCAAGCCGTCGTGGTGACCCTGCAGTATTTCCAAGCCTGCGCAGTAATGAATTAAATGTCGCCGTGGCTCTGGATATAAGCGGCTCGGTATCGGATAAGGAAATCTCTGAATTTATTTCTGAAGTCAATGCGATCAAGGGCTATCTTCGAGCACGCATTTTATTGTTGCTATGTGACGCACAATTGGCAGAAGACGAACCTCAGATTTTTGAATATTGGGAAGATTTTTCCATACCGCGACAGATTACCGGAGGTGGCGGCACCGATTTTCGTCCAGTTTTTGATTGTCTCAATCAACAAGATACACAGCCTGATATATTGCTCTACTTTACTGACGCGAAGGGCAAATTTCCCAGCCGGGAACCTACTTGGCCTACACTGTGGTTAGTTAAAGGCAGTACGCCTATTCCTTTCGGTCAGCGCATTCAATTAAATTGAGTTTAACGATGCAGGCATCAGGTAATTCCCATGTCATTAAATGAAAGTGATGAATTGCGGCTAAATGTGTTGCTTGCACAAAATCCTACGGCAATCAAGATTAATGAATCAACCAGGATTCTTTATGCGCTGACGGAAAAAGGCGAGGCTAAAATAGAATTACATCCTGATTGTAAAACACAGATTTACATGAAAAAGGTGAGGGAGTTTTTGTCTACCCATGTGCTGGGTTCTCCAGGTGGTTACCCCATATATTTGCGACGCTGGACTCGAATGGGACAGGCGCGGGATGAGAGTTTAGCGCGATTGTTACTATTAGGTGAAGATGAAGCAGTGACAGCTGTGGTTCATGCACAAGGATTGTCTTTAGCCATAGCCTGCAATGCCTGGTGGGTTCTTCCAAACGCACACAATGCCCGTCAAATGCTACAAATAAATGTCATTGCGCAAAGTGAGCTAGGTGCTGAAATGAGTGCTTTTTTGCTGGAGTTTTTACCTTTCGAAGATGATCAGCAGGCGATGATTGAATCGGTTCGATTGGTTTTGCAATCGGATCATATGAGTCCACAAGCTGTGCAGGGTCTTTGGCGTAGCGCATCGCGTAAGACGAGTTACTATATTGGTTTTTTGCGGGCACGGGCAGATGATTTACCCGGAGATGAAGCCGCGCACCCATTGCATGTTTTAATCCAACAACTTTGTTTGCGCAATAATAACCAGATCAATACCGCTCTGTTGGAATTATTTGCACGGGTTTTGAGTCCGTCCGGACAAAGATATCTGAAAACGGTGAAAGTCGCCTTTGCGAAACCTAATAATCAAGATGTTGTAGTCAGCCTGCTCAATACATTGGGCGATTATTTTAAAGTGCTCAACAACGAGAACCGTCGTTATCGTGATTTACGATTGTGGAATCAGCATACAAACGAAATCTATGAAAATTGTTATAGCCATAATCTTGCAGAACTACCGTTTAACGCGCAGGTTTTATGTCGCTCCATGATTGCGCTGTCGATGGTTGATGAAACAATGATCAACCCAATATTTGGGGTCAGTGACGCTATTGGTACGGTAATGCGGAAAAAAATCAAACCGATTTGCGATGAAATTTTATTTCATGTGGATAGACTGTATGAAACATCAATTAGACACTGAAGATAATAGATTGGAGTGACAGTGGAATTTTTACCGATATTTTTGAGACTTCAGAATAAGCGTTGTTTGATCGTCGGTGGTGGGGCTGTTGCTGCGCGAAAACTTGCATTCTTGCAGCAGGCAGGAGCCAGAATAACGCTAATCGCACCTGATCGAGGCGAAGATGTTGCGCTTTTACTGAGCGATAGCGTTGAATTTGTTCAACGTTGCTTTGAAGAATCTGACATAAATGAGCAATCACTGGTAGTGGCCGCTACTGATAATGCGGCTGTCAATGCTGCCGTAGCCAAGCACTGTAACAAAAAGAATATTCCGGTTAATGTTGTCGATGATGCTAGCTTATGTACGTTTATCGTGCCATCAATAATGAGCCGGGACCCCATCCAACTGGCAATTTCCACCAGTGGGGCATCGCCGGTATTGGCACGGATGTTAAAATCCCGCCTTGAAACGCTGATTCCGGCCGCCTATGGTGAATTGGCGAGTATGGTTCATGAATTTCGTGGTGAGGTCAGAAAATCTTTTGCCACGGGTGCGCTACGAAAACAGTTCTGGGAGGACGTGCTTGAAGGACCTATCGCCGAATTGATGTTTGCGGGTCGTCAGGAGGAAGCACGACAATCGTTGATTGAAGCGATTAAGAAACAAGATTTTCAACCTAGAGAAACAGGTGAGGTGTACCTTGTAGGTGCAGGCCCTGGAGATCCTGATTTACTGACCATTCGTGCGCTGAGACTAATGCATCAGGCGGATGTTGTAGTCTACGACCGTCTGGTATCACCCCCCATTCTCGAAATGGTCAATGGTGATGCACAACGGATTTATGTTGGCAAAAAATCCTCTGATCATGCCTTGCCACAAGGTGGGATTAATGCATTGTTGGTAAAGTTTGCCCGTCAGGGGAAGCGTGTACTGCGTCTTAAAGGTGGTGATCCGTTTATATTTGGCCGGGGTGGTGAGGAGATTGAAACGCTGATAGATGAGGGTGTCAGCTTTCAGGTTGTTCCTGGAATCACAGCTGCATCGGGCTGTGCAAGCTATTCTGGAATACCACTGACCCACAGAGACTACTCACAGGCTTGTATTTTTGTAACCGGGCATCTTAAGGGCGATTCGTTGGATCTTAACTGGAAAATGCTCGCTAACGAACAACAAACGGTTGTCTTCTATATGGGCCTGCAAGGAGTGGGTATAATCTGTAGGGAACTGATCGCTAACGGCAGAAATCCGGCGACACCCGCGGCGTTGGTACAGCAAGGCACCACGCCATCACACCGTATCCTGATAGGTAATTTAAATTCACTGCCAAATCTGGTGGTGCGTCATAAGGTGTCTGCACCAACACTGATTATAGTTGGCGAGGTGGTGTCGTTACATGAAAAACTTAAATGGTTTAAACCGGGTCAGGAACTGATCGGAGAAAAGGTGAAGACAATTGATGATTACTTCGAGCATGGCGGCAAGAATCAGGAATAAGCTTGTAAGTGTTAAATTGCATCCAAAAGTGACCCACCATTTGCACTGAAAACTGACCCGCCTACTTAAGCCAGATTATGGCTCATTTCTTGGGTTTTCGTTATAATGCCACGTCCATCACTCCTTTTATCCCCTGCTGGCTCATCAGCAGGATAGGGTTACACGTGGGTCAATTTTGGGTGCAAATAATGGGGCTTAGTGGGTCACTTTCGGATGCAATTTAACACCAGAAACGAACAAAACAATTTTTCCAGCACAACCACAAGTGATTGCCAAAATTGAAGGCATGCAGGATGTGTTTCCTGTAAATCGGATATTTTGTGTCGGCCGGAACTACCATGCTCATGCCGCTGAAATGGGTGTGACAGTTGATAAGACAATTCAGGAACCTTTCTATTTTACCAAGCATCCGACGGCGTTGACGCCAAGTGGAAGTCATATTGACTATCCACTACAGACAGAAAATTACCACTACGAGATGGAGTGCGTGGTTGCGATAGGTCTGTCGGGATTTGAGGTGACTGAAAAAAACGCGAGTGATTTGATTTTCGGCTATGCGTGTTTGCTGTAAACGACGACTTAACAGTTACCCTGACAGATGAAGTAGCCGATTTCGCGAATTGCTTTGGTTTCTATCTCAAGTAAGACGGAAATAGTTAGTATTACCTATTGACAGTGTTACGGCACATATGTGTTAGTTGCTAGTATTTCTTCACAATGCTGATTGCATATTTTAGGGTTGTCGTCTTGTACTTCCAGTAGGTTATTTTTGTCGCCTGGGCTGCACCAACTTGGCCAAAGTAATCCTGCCAAGCCGTACCACCGGCCAACAGAGCAGAAAACATTGCCGAGAGTTGGCTTACAGTCCAAACTGCCTTATAGCCCTTCCCTCCGGGAGCAGGTGCAATACCACCTGTTCCGCCAACATACTGCCCCAACGAATACTTGCCCTCATAAGCCATGAACACCGTGTAGACTTGTCCGTGCGGAGACTCGTGCTTATACCACGGCACCACGACGAAGTGATGGACGGGCGCTAAACTGAAATGCCACACTGCCGTATCTGAATTCGAGCCGCTGAACCCGATCGCATTGTTGATTTGTTTTTGCATATTGAGTCCAGATTTGATCAGCGTACCGGACCCGGAATCGTTTTGGCAAGCACCATAAACAGCTTTGCCCATTTGGACCGGTACTCCAGGACAGTTGTCCACCGACATGAGTTTCACATTTTCTACAATCGCAGCTATCAAATTGGGGCCAGTATTCGCCATTTTAACTCATCTCCTGTATCAAATGATTACTCTTTTCACTGTCACTGATTCCAGGGTAATTTGTAGAAATATTGGAACTTAATGACAGAATCAAATTAGTTTGATTAACTTGAGTTGGACTATACATAATATTTACCTCTTTAATTATGATTTAAATTGTCAATAGGCTGAGCTCAAATTTAAATCCCCCCTTCATGGAAAGCAAAACAAACATAGTAGTTTTGTCATTGGGTTCATCCTTGAACGTTTTGCAGACAAGGATATTAGCGGGATAAAATCCGGGTGTCAAAATTAAGAGTGTCTTTAATCCTTATGGGAAATGTTGAAAAGAAGGTGCATTTATGAATTTTTGGCGTAGTAATTGATGTGTTTATTAATTCCCAGGCCCCGGTGGATTGTTATCAAGTAACCACCGGGGACTTTCTCCCTTCATTTATGCTACGCAAAATAGCGCCTTGGCAGCAAATAAAATTATTGCTTATTTATATTTTTTTATCTCACCACTTTCAATACGAGAAAAGTAAGATTTCATTTCTCTTTTCACGATGGGTGCAAGAAAATACAAGCCGAGGATATTAGGTACACAAATCAGAAATACCAGAGCATCAGAAATATCAAGGATTGGACCGAGCTGAACTACACAACCCAATGCGACAAAAAGACAAAATATAACTTTATAATTGACTTGGCTGACTGCGCCTTCTCCAAAAAGATAGGTCCATCCTTTTAGACCGTAGTAGGACCATGAAATCATCGTTGAGAACGCGAACAGGACAGCAGCAAAAGCCAATGGAATCGGGAACCATGAAAACTCGCGCTCAAAGGCAGCCGATGTCATCGCAACCCCTTGTGCATCTCCGGCAAAGTTAGGGTCGGCGACCTGTGCTGTTCCAATAACCAGTGCTGTAATAGTACAGATAACGATGGTATCAATAAAAGGTTCTAGCAGAGAGACAATGCCTTCGGTCACGGGTTCATTGGTTTTAACGGCCGCATGCGCAATCGAGGCCGAACCAATGCCCGCTTCGTTAGAAAATACAGCACGTTGAAAACCAATGATCAGCGCACCAATTGCGCCACCGGCAACACCTTCTCCGGTAAAAGCACCAGTGAATATATTTGAGACTGCCTGCGGAATAGAGGTGACATTGAGCAATATTACAATGAGTGCGAACAGGCAATAAAAAATAGCCATAAAAGGCACGACCTTTTCCGTGACTTTTGCAATTGATTTAATACCACCAATAATCACCATAAATACGATGGCCGCCATTATCAAACCCACAAGCCATCCCATTCCATCCAAGGCACCGCCAGATACATTGTTTAATTGAACATAAGCCTGGTTAGACTGAAACATATTGCCTATACCCAATGCGCCTATAAAGATACCGATGGCATAAAATGTACCCATGAATTTTCCGAATCCTTCCATTCCTCTTTCCGAGAAGCCTTTTCTGAGGTAGTACATAGGGCCACCAGAGACATGACCATCGTCAAACTCCTGCCGGTATTTTACCCCCAATGTGCATTCGACAAATTTGGTGGACATGCCTAAAAAACCCGCGACGATCAGCCAAAATGTTGCACCTGCGCCGCCCACGGTTACGGCAACTGCAACACCGCCAATATTGCCTATACCGACTGTACCTGAAACAGCAGTAGCCAGCGCCTGGAAATGCGAAACCTCACCATGACTGTTCGGGTCGGAGTAATCACCTCTTACCAATTCGATCGCATGTTTAAAGCCGCGAATATTAACAAATCCCATGTAAAGCGTAAAAAACACTGCACCAATAACCAACCATAAAACGACGATTGGAAGCTGCGCGCCAAAAAAAGGAATTTTAACAAAAACAATTTTACCAACCAATGCAGCTATCGGTGCGGTGAATGCATTGATGCTGGCATCAATGCCTGTTGTATCTTCTATGGTGCCTGGCGGGGGGACAATACCGTGGGTCCACGCACGGTATCCAAGTGATGGGTTTTCTATGCCTTGTATCCATGCCTGTGTATCGGTAAGTTCACTCTGATTATTTTGTGCGTACACCGGAGTGGCCACAATAATAAATAAACAAAGTAAACTCAGTAAAATAGTCGTCACATTCTTATTCATGCTCTTCCTCGCGATTATTGTAGTGTTTTTAAGCTCATGTCTAATTACCTTTCCATCTATGGAATAACGGTGACAGGTATGGTAGTTGTTTGCACCAGATTGCTGGCTACACTGCCGAATAATAAGCTCTTCAGGCCGGAGGCGCCCGTTCGACCAATGAATATCTGGGCAGCGTCCTTTTCTTTGGCGATACGATTGAGTACTTCGGCGGGACGGCCATGGCTTACCAAGCCCTCAACTTTAGAACCTGATTGGGTAAGTGTTTCGAGTAATGGTGCAAGTACTTTTGTTCGTGCAGTTTCAATTTCCTCCTCACGCCGCTTATGGCGTGATTCATTTTCTTCAGCGGTATTAAAGGTAAACGGGGACCATTGGATGACATAGATAACCAGTAAGTCTGCATTTTGCGAGCGAGCGACTGAGGCCGCAAAATCTGCGGCCTGTGCACTGGTTTTGCTTCCATCTATTCCAACTAACAGTGTTTGTGTCATTGGTACTCTCCAGTTGTTCCTCACTGAGTAAGTGGTAATTGACAGGTGTGGGCAAGCTGACCACAAATAATCAGTTGAGGATATTTTGCGTAAATTAGAGGCTCAGAACTTCAATCCGGTCAAATATCGGTACAAGTTAAAGCCAAAGATTAAAGACAATGCGCTGTGTAAAGAAATTGTTTGACCTTTCTAAATACGTTGTAGCGTTCTATTTGGTTTTTAGCTTTTCCTATGAGGAAATCAGAAAATACTCGTCCCTGTTGCTCCAATACTCATGATGGGAATAGCGGTTAATTGCGAGCTATTCACATCGGTTTGCTGTATTGATATTATGGTTTGGTTGAAGAACTTGTATTTAAAGACACTCAGCTGACTGGAAGTAGCACCAATATTAGATCCGCGATAGATCCAACTGGCTTGTTTTGTTTATCATTCGTGATTTTTACAGTTTTAAGCGGATTATGGTATTGTGCCTACAACAATTCTTAATCTAAAGTTTTCTTGCTATAACTATCGCAAAATATCGTTAGAAAATATTATGGAGAAAATAATGAAAAAAATAATACTGGCCGGGGTAATTTCTGTTGCGCTGTTATCTCAGGCTTACAGTGCTGACAATGAGATAAATGTAGGCATCATTCTAGGTTTTACGGGTCCAATAGAGTCACTGACTCCCGGGATGGCGGATTCTGCTGAATTGGCATTTAAAGAGGTCAGTGATAGTGGCTTGCTGTTGGGCGGTAAAATATTGCTACCGATTCGAGCGGATAGTACCTGTACCGATTCCGCTGCGGCAACCGCTGCAGCAGAGCGCTTGATCACCGCTGACAAAGTTGTCGCAATCATGGGCGCGGATTGCTCTGGTGTAACAACTGCAATTGCCAACAATGTGGCTATTCCAAATGGTGTGGTGATGGTATCGCCTTCAGCGACATCACCTGCATTATCCACAATAAATGACAATGGACTCTTTTTTCGTACATCTCCGTCAGATGCACGCCAGGGTACAGTGTTGGCGAATATTTTGATGGACAGATCGATTGGATCGGTAGCAGTGACTTATACAAATAATGACTATGGCAAGGGTTTGAGTGATAGTTTTATTTCTAATTACAAAAAAATAGGTGGTAAAATCACGATTAATTCGGCGCATGAGGACGGCAAAGGGGATTATTCTGCTGATGTCGGGGCTTTAGCTGCTGCAGGTGGGGAGCTTCTGGTGGTGCTGGGTTATGCAGATCAAGGTGGTGTGGGTATTATTCGGGCAGCCGTTGACACGGGCGCATTCGATACATTTGCGCTCGGTGATGGCATGTACTCAGAGAGCCTGCTTACGGCTATGGGTGAGGATCTAAATGGTACATTCGGTTCGATTCCATGGTCTGAAGGCGACGGTGCAGATGCCTTTATCGCTGCAGCAAAGTCAGCTGGGATTGAGCCAGACGGTTCATTTCGCCGCGAATCGTATGATGCGGCTGCTTTGATTGCATTGGCGATGCAAAAAGGCAGTGCCACTGATGGTGTAAGCATTGCTGCCAACTTGCTTGCTGTTGCCAATGCACCGGGTGAACCCATCTTGCCGGGTGAGCTGGCCAAAGCACTTAAAATCCTAAAAGCCGGTGGCGATGTTGATTATGTCGGTGCAACCAATGTTGAGCTGATAGGCGGTGGGGAAGCTGCTGGTTCCTACCGCGAATATGAGATTAAGGCCGGTGTTTATGAAACCATTCGCTTCCGCTGAGCCTTAATATAATAGACTGCTAGGCTAGTGTCTCCTAGCCTAGTAGTATATTAAGAAAGCTAGTAAAAGCGCGAGTGCAAGGCACAGTGCGCAGGCAATGGTTGCTCCATTTTCAAGGGCTGTAACACAGCAATCGCGCTTTTAATAGTATCCCGAGGGCGAACCGAGACAGTCCATCAGCGGTGTTGCTCCCTCTTGAGGTAGAGTGACTACCCCGGCGAGGACGGCCTGGCAGCTGAACTGTCTCAGTTCGTCTTAATATACTACTTAGACTAGGGCACTACACTGTGTAGTAGCCACGGTGATTTTGCCTATAAAGCGGAAATTAAATTGATTCGGGTTGACAAGTTACACATGCACTTTGGCGGCATTCGCGCAGTAGATGGCGTTAGTCTGGAAATCGAAAAAGGTTCGATCACCGGCTTAATCGGGCCTAATGGTGCAGGGAAGACCACACTTTTCAACTGTATCGCGGGTGCTCACACACCCACATCGGGTTCAATTACACTCGACGGTGAGGATATTACTGCATTGCCGCCGCATACGTTATTTGCAAAAGGTCTATTGCGAACCTTCCAGATTGCCCACGAGTTTTCAACACTCAGCGTTCGCGAAAACCTAATGCTGATTCCACCGTCTCAGGCAGGAGAACGGTTGCTTGATGTGTGGTTTAAGCGTAATAAAATCCGTGATCAAGAAGCCACTATTTATGCCAAAGCAAATCAGGTTCTGCACTTTCTTGAAATCCAGCAGTTGGCGGATGAAAAAGCTGGAAACCTCTCTGGCGGACAAAAAAAGTTGCTTGAATTAGGCCGCACGATGATGGTTGACGCTAAGGTTGTGTTTCTGGATGAAGTGGGTGCAGGTGTTAATCGCACGCTCCTGAAAACCATTGGCACAGCTATTCAACGTCTTAATCAAGAATTTGGTTACACATTTTGTATGATAGAGCATGATATGGATTTTATCTCACGCCTTTGTAGTCAGGTGATTGTTATGGCTGAGGGAAAAGTGCTCACCGAGGGATCTGCCGAGCAGGTTAAATGCAATGATGCAGTCATAGAAGCCTATTTGGGATCAGACTTAAAAAGCAAGTTTGCGGCTGCTCCATGAGTTTTTTGCTCGCCCACAATATGACGGGCGGATACGGTGCTGCAAACATACTCCATAACTGCACAATAAAGGTTGATAAGGGTGAGATAGCCGTTATTGTTGGACCCAATGGTGCGGGTAAATCCACCGCCATGAAAGCCGTATTTGGCATGTTAGCACTGCGAACGGGCAGGGTGATTCTGGACGGCGAAGACATAACAGGATTGTCTCCACAGGCACGGGTCAGCAAAGGTATGGGCTTTGTGCCACAAACTAATAATGTATTTGTCTCTCTATCCGTTACGGAAAATCTTCAGATGGGTGCTTACCTTCGTGATGATGATTTTTCAGATACGATGATGGAGGTTTTTGACCTCTTCCCCGCGCTTAAGGAGAAACGCAATCAACGAGCAGGTGAATTGTCAGGTGGTCAGCGTCAGCAGGTGGCGGTCGGCAGGGCATTGATGACCCGGCCAGCGCTTTTAATGCTGGATGAACCCACTGCAGGTGTATCGCCGATTGTCATGGATGAGCTTTTTGAGAGGATATTGCAAGTTGCAGCCTCTGGTATTGCCATATTGATGGTTGAGCAAAACGCACGTCAGGCACTGCATATTGCCGATCACGGATTTGTTCTTGTGCAGGGCAGGAACCGCTTTACCGATACGGGTAGCGCACTTTTGGCGAACAATGATGTTCGCCGCTCATTCTTGGGCGGGTGAGATGACAGATATTCTGAATGCATTATTTATGTTCGCCAATTTTGTCTTGGTTCCCGGTGCGGTATATGGCGCGCAGCTCGGCTTGGGCGCACTTGGGGTTACCTTGGTTTACGGCGTGCTTCGCTTTGCCAATTTTGCTCACGGCGATACCATGGCGTTTGGCGCCATGTCTACCATACTGGTGACCTGGGGGCTGCAATCCATGGGAATGTCGTTAGGTATTTTGCCTACGGCACTATTAGCTTTGCCTTTTGGTATTATCGCAACCATGGGGTTGGTTGTATTGACCGATAAAACGGTGTATCGCTTTTATCGCCAGCAGCGGGCAGTGCCGGTTGTTTTTACAATCGTCTCTGTTGGGGTGATGTTTATCTATAATGGTTTAGTCCGTTTTATCATTGGACCGGACGAACAGCGTTTTTCTGACGGTATGCGTTTTATTATAAAAGCCCGCGAATTCAAGGAAATGACAGGACTAAACGAAGGACTTAGCATTCGCTCCAGCCAGGCAATTACCCTGCTAGTTGCATTCGCTGCAGTTATGGCATTGTTTTGGTTTTTACAAAAATCACGAACAGGTAAAGCCATGCGAGCCTATTCTGATAACGAGGATCTGGCTCTGTTGTCAGGCATTAATCCTGATCGAGTCGTCTTGATAACCTGGATTATTGCTGCATCTCTGGCAGCCATCGCCGGAACCCTGTATGGCTTGGATAAGAGCTATAAACCCTTTGTCTATACACAGCTGCTTTTGCCAATTTTCGCCGCCGCGGTTGTTGGTGGCATAGGCCAGCCGATTGGCGCCATTGTTGGTGGTTTCATCATCGCCTTCTCCGAGGTGATCCTAACCTATGCCTACAAAAAATTTGCCTTCTATGTGTTACCTGAAGCATGGCTGCCAGACGCACTGCTGCAACCGCTTTCTGTAGAATATAAATTCGCGATTTCATTTGTTATTCTTGTGCTTGTGCTGCTATTCAGACCGACAGGAATATTTAAAGGAAAAGTGATATGACTCAACGTGGTTTGCTTTATTTTAGCCTGATGGGTCTAATGCTGGTTGCAGTTGGATTACTACAAAGCTGGAACCTGAGTCTGGCAATTCTCAATCTGTGCCTTATCTCAGCAATCATGTCGCTGGGTGTAAATATTCAGTGGGGTTATGCGGGCTTATTTAATGTAGGAATAATGGGCTTTTCCGCGCTTGGTGGCGTTGCCGCTGTTCTCGTCTCGGTTCCACCTGTTTCGCAAGCCTGGAACGTAGGCGGTTTGGCGATAATAAAAGCGCTGATAACGCTTGTCATTTGTACGGCCTTTATCATATTTACGCGTCGAATATTGCATGGCAGGAAGAGGCTGTTTGCCACAATTATATTGAGTATACTGGGTTACGTGGTTGCACGTGATTTCTATGGTCCTGGCGTTGCACTTATCGAGGCTGTAGATCCTGCTAAAACCGGCTATCTGGGTGGGCTTGGTTTGCCGATTATTTTATCCTGGTTTGTTGGCGGCTTGTTTGCAGCCGCTGCCGCCTGGCTGATAGGGAAGATTTCATTAGGTTTGCGCTCGGATTATCTGGCTATAGCGACCTTGGGTATTTCTGAGATCATCATTTCGATGATAAAAAACGAAGACTGGCTGACCCGCGGTGTTAAAAACGTATCCGGTTTACCCAGGACGGTGCCTTATGAAATTGATCTGATCAATGCCGAATGGTTTTTGGCCTGGATCTCGATGTTTGAAATAGACCCACAGACGGCTGCCAGTATATTTGTCAAGTTGACATACACATGTCTTTTTGTTCTGGTACTGGCTATCATTCTTTGGTTTTCAGAGCGTGCGTTGTACTCACCCTGGGGACGGATGATGCGGGCAATCCGTGACAATCGCGACGCGGCAAGCGCAATGGGTAAAAATGTGACTGCGCGCCATTTGCAGGTATTTATTTTGGGTTCTGCAGTTTGCGGAATTGCCGGGGCAATGCTGACCACTTTAGATGGTCAATTCACACCTAACAGTTATATTCCGCTGCGATACACATTTTTGATCTGGGTTATGGTCATTCTCGGTGGGTCAGGTAATAATTGGGGCGCTGTTTTGGGTGGCTTTGTGATCTGGTTTTTTTGGATCGAAGCAGAACCCATGGGTCTGTGGGTTATGAATCTCTTAACCAGCGGTCTTAGCGAAGGTAGTGTCTTGCGTAATCATTTACTTGATGCCGCACCGCATATGAGGCTGTTCATGATGGGGGTGATACTGTTGTTAGTCATGCGGTTTGCGCCTCATGGACTCATTCCTGAACGAGGAACAAAAGGGTGATCTGCCTAAATCCACGGTTGCTGGAGGCAATGCAAAAAAGCATTTTCTAAAAACACTGCCGTATCAAATAGCCTGTAATCTCTGACCCGATATTGATCATCACGCTGTGCCGGGTTATTCAAATAATATTTGAAATATAAAATATTTATACTTGAAATAACTTTAAAGTGGTGGCATGCTCAGGGACATCCAGTCGATTTCGGAGCGCTCATTATGAATGTTGCCTGTCTTGGTGGTGGCCCAGCCGGGCTCTATTTCGCCATATCGATGAAATTGCGCAATCCTTCACATCAAATCACTGTGATCGAACGTAATCGTTCAGATGATACGTTTGGCTGGGGAGTGGTTTTGTCAGATGAATCGCTGATTAATCTTACAGCAAACGATCCGCTGAGCGCTGAATCCATTCGCAATAAATTTGCCTACTGGGATGATGTGGCTGTCTATTACCGTCATACAAAAACCGTGTCTGCTGGACATGCATTTTGTGGTATTGGACGCAAAGCATTATTGTTGATATTGCAGGCTCGCGCACTTGAGCTGGGTGTGAGAATAAAGTTTGAAACCGAAGTTGAAAGTGCCACAGCTTATGCCCGGCATTATGACCTCGTTGTTGCCGCCGATGGTTTAAATTCAAAAACACGCTTGCAATATTCCGATCACTTCAAACCCAATATTGATGTGCGCAAATGTAACTTTATCTGGCTCGGTACAGAGCAGAAATTTAGTGATGCGTTCAGCTTTATTTTTGAGCAAACTGACAAGGGCTGGATCTGGGCACATGCCTATCAATTTGATGATAATACAGCCACGTTTATCGTTGAATGCAATGACGAGACTTTTGTAAATTTTGCTTTTGTCGATATGAATCAAACAGAATCAATTGCTGTTTGTGAAAAAATCTTTGCCAAATATCTTGGTGGTAAAGCCCTGCTGAGCAATGCCAATCACATTCGCGGTTCCACCTGGATGAAGTTTCCACGCGTATTATGCGAGAAATGGCATCACGAAAATATTGTACTGATGGGTGATGCTTCTGCCACAGCACATTTTTCAATCGGCTCAGGAACAAAGTTAGCGATGGAAAGCGCTATTGCACTGGCCGACTATGTTAACCAGGAAGAATCATTGCCGGCGGCATTCGGAAAATATCAAGATGCACGGCGCCTTGAAGTGCTACGTTTGCAATCGGCGGCACGCAACTCGTTAGAATGGTTTGAAGATATCGAACGCTATCTTGATCTTGACCCGGTACAGTTCAATTACTCATTGCTGACCCGTTCGCAACGCATTAGCCACGAGAATCTTCGTCTGCGCGACAAACAGTGGTTAGAAAGTGCAGAGGTTTGGTTTCAACGTCAAGTTGGAGAAAATTGTAAGCGTACCCCTATGTTTGCACCCATCAAACTGCGCGGACTTGAATTAAAGAACCGGATAGTCGTCTCGCCGATGGCGCAATATAAAGCGTTAGATGGGCAACCCGGTGACTGGCATTTTGCCCACTATGCAGAACGAGCCAAAGGCGGTGCAGGATTGGTCTTTGTCGAGATGACCTGTGTGAGTGCAGATGCCCGTATTACCCCGGGCTGCACGGGTCTCTATAAACATTCACATGAAACAGCCTGGAAGCGCTTAACTGATTTTGTTCATCATGAGACAGATGCCAAAATAGCCTGCCAATTGGGGCATGCGGGACCCAAAGGTTCAACTCAAATCGGTTGGCAGGGGATGGATGAGCCACTGGTGCAAGACAACTGGCCTTTGCTTGGTGCGTCCGCTATTGCCTGGTCTGATAATAATCAGATACCAAAAGCCATGACGCAGCAGGATATGCGTAGGGTGTGCGAGCAGTTTGTCGCTGCAGCGCAAATGGCAATCCGGGCCGGCTTTGATATGCTGGAGATTCATTGCGCACACGGTTATTTGCTTTCCTCTTTTATCACGCCACTAAGCAATCATCGATCGGATGCGTATGGCGGAAATCTGCAAAATCGCATGCGCTATCCTTTGCAGATCTTTCATGCGGTGCGTGAAATTACACCGCAACACATGCCAATTTCAGTGCGTATTTCAGCGAATGACTGGGTAGGTAGTGAAGGCATTACCCCTGAGGATGCGGTTGAAATTGCCTGCCTGTTGCAAAAAGCAGGTGTGGATATTTGCGATGTTTCTTCAGGGCAAACCTCTACTCGGGCAACACCTCGCTATGGGCGTATGTATCAGACCCCTTTGTCTGATCGTATTCGTAATGAGACAGGTATGGCAACCATGGCTGTTGGCAATATCTATGAACCGGATCATGTTAATTCGATTTTAATGGCGGGCCGCGCTGATCTGGTCTGTCTGGCCCGTCCGCATTTAGTCAATCCCTATTGGACTTTGCACGCCGCGGCGGCTTTAGGTGACGATTCAAATACCTGGCCTGATCCGTATTTAACCGGAGCAGAGCAACTGCAACGCCTGTCGAGTCGGGCTGAAGGATTGAGTATTCGGGTTTAAGTGAGAGAGGAAAAATGACGGACTTAAGTAACAAACATGCATTAATAACGGGAGGCGGAAGCGGCATTGGTGCGGCCATTGCGTTGATAATGGCAGAAGCTGGAGCCACCGTAACCATCACTGGAAGGCGAGTTCAGGCATTGAACCAAATAGCAGCCCAGTCACCTAATATTCGCACACTTCGCCATGATGTGACAAGCGAAGCAGAAACAGTGGCAGTTTTTGCTGAAGCCAATAACAACAGCGGGGTCATTGATATCGTTGTAGCCAATGCAGGGATTGCAGAGACCTCGCCGATTGGTAAGTCTGATTTTGCCTTTTGGCGGTGCACCATGGCCACCAATCTGGATGGGGCGTTTCTGACGATGCGTGCAGCAGTGCCGGGCATGCTTGAAAAAGGCTGGGGAAGAATTATAGCAATTTCTTCGATTGCTGGACAAAAAGGTCTCGCCAGAGGCACTGCTTATAGTGCATCCAAACACGGCCTTATTGGTTTGTCCCGTGCACTGGCCGAGGAGACACTTGCCAGCGGCATTACCGTCAATGCGCTTTGTCCAGGTTACGTGCGTACCCCTATCATTGAGCGCAGTGTTGCTAATATTGTTGCAAAAACCAGTTTGTCTGAAGATCAGGCGCTTAATGCGATGGTTGAGACAAATCCGTTTGGACGTTTAATCGAACCCCAGGAGGTGGCAGCTGCAGCCCTTTTCCTTTGCGGGCCTGGTTCCGATGCAATTACCGGACAAACACTACAGATCGCGGGTGGACACGTTTAATGGCATCTACTTTAGCCAAACAGAACCAGGACTCAACGGGTAAGGAACGTTTAAAATTGTGGCTGCGATTGTTGCAATCCACCCGCCTGATTGAAGTCGAATTACGCGAACGGCTAAGGCGGGAATTTGCCATGACCCTACCAAGGTTTGATGTATTGGCAGCTTTATACCGCAAGCCCGATGGCATGCTGATGTCGCAGCTTTCACATTATCTGCTGGTTTCAAATGGAAATGTAACCGGCATAATTGATCGACTGGTGGCTGATGGCATGGTGATGCGCCGGCAACGTGAAGGCGATAGACGTGCTTCAATAGTCAGTCTGACTGGAATGGGTAAAAGAAATTTTAAGAACATGGCCGCAATTCATGAGACCTGGGTCAATGAACTCATGGCAAGCATTTCGCCGAAAGACGCGAAGAATCTCAGCGAAGTTCTACAAAAAATAAATCTAGCGGAGCCATCCTGATGCTGAAAATGGCCAAACTATCACCAAAACATTTCGATTGGCGGATGCAAGGATCGGTTGCGCTTATCAGATTGAGCAATCCAAAACGCAAAAATCCACTGAGTTTTGAGTGTTATGCGGAACTGCGTGACACATTCCGTAATCTCGCTTATACCGATGACGTGGATGTTGTTGTGTTTTGTGCCAATGATGGAAACTTCTGCTCAGGCGGTGATGTGCATGAAATAATCGGTCCATTACTTGGCATGGATATGAAAAATATTTTAGGTTTCACCCGAATGACCGGTGATCTGGTGAAGGCGATGATTAATTGCCAAAAACCGATTATTGCTGCGGTTGATGGTGTTTGCGTGGGGGCGGGGGCAATTATTGCCATGGCCGCAGATATGCGTTTTGCCACTGCACAGGCAAAAACCGCATTTTTGTTCACCCGGGTCGGCCTTGCAGGCTGTGATATGGGTGCCTGCGCCATGCTACCACGGATTATTGGTCAGGGCAGGGCTGCTGAACTCCTTTATACAGGGCGGAGCATGAGTGCAAAGGAAGGCTATGAGTGGGGTTTTTATAACCGAATTATCGATACAGATGCATTGGAAAGTACAGCACTTGAATTTGCCCAAAAAATGGCCTCAGGACCTACGTTTGCACACAGCATGACCAAAACCCAGCTCAATGCAGAATGGTCGATGGGCTTAGAGCAGGCAATTGAAGCGGAAGCGCAAGCCCAGGCTATCTGTATGCAAACGCAGGATTTTGCACGTGCATTTAACGCCTTTGTGAATAAGGAGAAACCGAAATTCGAGGGTAATTGACAATGGATACGAGCTTTCTTGGTTGGCCGTTTTTTAACGATAGTCATCGAGTGCTGCAAAACGCCCTGGAGAAATGGTGCGCAGTTAATCTGCCCGTTGCGCATGACGATATTGATCAAGCCTGTCGCCAACTGGTGGCGGCTCTTGGTGAAGGCGGGTGGTTGTTACACAGTGCAATCGATCCTGATAATCCTGCAGATTCGGGCACAAAATTGGATGTGCGTAATCTCTGCATAATTCGTGAAACGCTGGCTCGCCATGATGGTTTGGCTGATTTTGCCTTTGCGATGCAGGGACTCGGTGCTGGTGCGATTAGCCTTTTCGGTAATGATGAACAGCGCCAGTGGTTGCATAAAACGCGCAGTGGAAAAGCCCTTTGCGCGTTTTGTTTGACGGAAGCAAAGTCGGGTTCTGATGTGGCGAATATGGATACCCGTGCGTTAAAAAAGGGCAGTGATTATATTCTTAACGGCGAGAAAACGTGGGTGTCCAATGGTGGCATTGCTGATATCTACACACTTTTCGCCCGCACTGGCGAAGCTGAGGGCGCGCATGGCATTTCGGCATTTGTGCTGCCTGCTGATACGCCGGGACTGGAGATTGTTGAGCGATTGCAAACCATCGCGCCGCATCCGCTCGCCCGGCTCAGAATGAATAACCTGCGTCTGCCAGAAACGGCAATGATTGGAGAACCCGGTGCAGGTTTCAAAATCGCCATGTCGGTGCTTGATATTTTCCGTCCAAGCGTGGGTGCGGCGGCACTTGGCTTTGCCCGGCGTGCATTTGCAGAGACTGTCAGGCGGGTAAAATCGCGTGAATTGTTCGGCGCAGCGCTTGCCGATCTGCAAATGGTGCAAGGTCATATTGCTGATATGGCGCTGAGTAACGATGCTGCCGCTCTGCTGATTTATCGTGCGGCCTGGGCAAAGGATCAAGGTGCACGGCGAATCACACGCGAGGCTGCAATGGCTAAACTCTATGCCACTGAAAAGGCGCAAAAAGTGATTGACATGGCGGTGCAAATGCACGGTGCTGACGGGGTAAAAAAAGGGCACATTATTGAACGACTTTATCGTGAAATCAGAGCGCTTAGAATTTACGAGGGCGCATCGGATGTGCAGAAAATTATTATTGCAAAACAGACACTGGCGGAGGAATAATGACGACTCAATTACTCGGGCCTTCAGCCCACACTGATACCTTTTCTCGTGATAATCTGCCAGCAGAGGCATTATGGCCGGATTTTCTATTGCATGATTATTCCTACCCAGATTATATCAATGTTGCCAGTGAACTCACCGACGAAATGGTAAAAAAAGGTTTTGCCGATAACACCGCTTTGATAGGCAATGGTCGTCGCCGGACCTATAAAGAGCTTACAGATTGGACTAATCGACTTGCTCATGCGCTGATTGAAGATTATGGGGTCAAACCGGGTAACCGGGTGTTAATACGAGCAGCAAATAATCCCGCCCTGGTTGCCTGTTGGCTGGCTGCAACCAAGGCCGGCGCCGTTGTCATTAATACAATGGCGATGTTACGTGCCGGCGAGCTGTCTAAAATCATTAACAAAGCAGAGATTAAGCTGGCGTTGTGTGATACACGCATTATGGATGAGTTGGTAATTTGCGCTAAAACCAATAAGTTTCTCGAAAAAGTGGTGGGTTTTGATGGCACAGCGAACCATGATGCTGAGCTTGATCGATCAGCACTCAATAAAGACGTGCGATTTACGGCGGTTAAAACGGGTCGTGACGATGTCGCTCTATTAGGTTTTACTTCGGGCACTACGGGTGAGAGCAAAGCCACGATGCATTTCCACCGTGACTTGCTGATCATCGCTGATGGATATGCCAAAGAGGTGTTAGGGGTGACAGCGAATGATGTCTTTGTTGGTTCTCCGCCACTGGCGTTTACATTTGGTCTTGGTGGCTTGGCCGTTTTCCCATTACGTTTTGGCGCAACTGCCACATTATTGGAAAATGCAACACCACCCAACATGATAGAAATTATTGAGCGCTACAAAGCAACCATCTCTTTCACAGCACCCACTGCCTATCGTGCCATGCTGGCGGCGATGGACCAGGGGGCTGATCTATCCTCGCTCAGAATCGCCGTATCCGCCGGTGAAACCCTGCCTGCTCCGGTGTTCAATGAGTGGATGGAGAAGACCGGCATACCTATACTGGACGGTATAGGTGCAACTGAGCTTCTGCATATCTTCATTTCCAATCGTCTCGATGGTTTACAAGCGGCTGCCACGGGTAGTCCCGTCACGGGTTATGAGGTGCGCATTGTTGATGAAACAATGCGTGATGTTGCATGTGGCGAGGTAGGGAAACTTGCAGTGCGTGGACCGACTGGCTGCCGTTACCTCAACGATTCACGTCAGCAATTATATGTACACAAGGGTTGGAATCTAACCGGCGATTCTTTTTTCCAGGATGCAGCCGGTATCTATCATTTCACAGCTCGATCAGATGATATGATAATTTCTTCCGGTTATAACATTGCAGGCCCGGAAGTGGAAGCGGCGCTACTTGCTCATCCCGATGTGCTTGAATGTGGGGTTATTGGGATAGCAGACCAGGAGCGTGGGCAAATTGTCGAGGCTCATGTGGTGCTTAAAGACGGCATAAATGCAGATAGTGCTTGCATTATCCGGCTGCAAAAGCATGTCAAGGATACCCTTGCACCTTACAAATATCCGCGCTCGATCAAATTTATCACTAAGCTGCCGAAAACGCAGACAGGAAAAATTCAGCGCTTTCGGCTGCGAGAGAATAACTAACTGAGCACTTTGTATGAAATACTACACTTGTACTATGGCGTGATCCGGAGCCTATTTTGCGTCGGTTATTTTGGGCGTACGAATGACGAGAGTTTTGCACTGAACTCGATGATGTTTAACTTTAAGGAGACGCCTGATGCATGAAATTCTCCATCCGAAAAACTGGCGCAAAACAAGTGGTTATGTTAATGGCATTGCAGCGCAAGGAAAAGTCTTGTTCCTGGCCGGGCAGATTGGTTGGAACGCAGATCAGGAATTTGAAAGCGATGATTTTGTCGCGCAGGTGGAGCAAACCCTAAAGAATATTGTCAGGATTCTTGCTGAGGCAGGAGCCGGGCCAGAACACCTTGTACGTCTTACCTGGTTTATCTGCGATAAACAAGAGTATTTGGCGAAATTACAGCCGCTGGGTGTCGTCTATCGACGTGTACTGGGGAGTAACTTCCCGGCTATGAGCATGGTTGAGGTTACGGCATTGATGGAAGATCAGGCCAAAGTTGAGATTGAAGCAACTGCGGTATTGACGCAATAAACATTTTTACTTTATTCCATCCAGAGCCTGTCATCAATTACGCCATGTGCCCTGTTGTGACTGAAAATTCTCCATTAATATCGTTTTAAGCCAGAATACTGCCAACCCCACGGATTTTGACTAAGGTGTACCGAAGCAACGAAAACCATAGAAAGTACGATACTATTACGATTGATGTATCGAGTATCTGTCTGTATGTCATAAAGGACGTTATTATATAGTATGGATGCCATGAGCCAGATTATTTCAAAACCGCAAAAAAAAAGTGAGATAATCCCACTCTTCTTTTGCAGCACGTTGCGCTAAATCATGGGCATGAAGTGCCATACCTTGTAGCTTGAGTGTGTCTGTTAAGTCATTTAAGCGGACATCGATCATAGTGATGCCTGCTGACAACAGTCATTATAAATGGACAGGTCATGATGCAGTGGCAGTGGGTCAAAATTCACCGGTGTCATGGTTTCAGGTGCTTTAACAGTGATGTTTTGAATGGGTTGGTATGGCAATGACTTCAACACTAAGCGTTCTTCAATTAAACGCTTCATAGGTTGCTCTTTCGTCGTGTCATGAATGCGCACGTTAGCGATTTCATTGAGCCACTGAATACCTTTAATATTGGCGGTATCGACATCCATCTTTAAGCCAGCTGATGCAAGTTTAGTGGATAAAGGTGCGTAAAAGTTATCTCGAACATAACGCACCATCCGCTCAACCTTGCCTTTGGTTTGTGGACGATACGGTTTGCATAATTTGGGCATAAAGCCCATGTTTTTAGCAAACTGATAAAACTGAGGATGAAAGCGATGGTGGCCAACGCCATGAGCATGGCGTTCTAACACCACGGTTTTCATATTGTCATACCAAACATCAGTCGGGATGCCTTGGAAGTAATCAAATGCTAAACGATGACAGTGTTCTAAGGTTTGGTAACGCATGTTATCGGTAAAATAGACAAACAGCGCGCGACTAAAGCCGAGTACGGCAACAAAAGCATGGATGGGTTTTTTACCACCCCGCATTTGACCCCAATCCACTTGCATCTGTTTACCAGGCGCTGTTTCAAAGCGAATGATCTCAGGAGCAACATGGCTACCGCGTAACTGAACCAAGTGCTCACGTAGTCGAGTAATACTGCCATCATAACCTTGTTCTTTAATCTCACGCATGATGACAACAGCACTTAAATGAATCGGCAATGCCGATTCAATGCGTTCTTTTATGTAAACCTTAAATGGATCAAGTTTATGAGGCTTATCAGGTCTTGACTGATAGATTGGTTTGTTCACATCCAGTAATAAATGCTTTTTAACCGTATTGCGTGAGACGCCTAATTGCTTCGCAATGGCTCGTTGAGACGTACCTTGTTTGTGTAATATTTTAATGCTCATGAGTTCCTCTATTGAAATCATGATGCTCCTCATTATGAAAAGCATCAGTGTGAGTCTTGTGGCTCACTTTTCAACCGTTGGGGTGGCTCAGTTTTGCATTGTTGGTAACAACGAGAGAGGTACATCATTCTTGTTCGAGGTAAATACAATAGATCCGGGATCCGCCAGCGCTCCATCAACAAGAACACGTATTTTTACGTCTGTCTGTTTCGTCGGTGGACCAAACGTTGGACATGGCAGAGAATGTTATTGCGGCTACAGTGTCATCTTCATCAGCGACAAACTTGCTGTTTAACCGAGGTATATTGATATATTTCTTGCTCGAACCGCGTAGCTTTATGAACTGTGGTTCCATCAATGGATTATCAGAATCCACACCCTGCTCAATGCATTTCCGTTCTTTTTCCGACTTAAAGCTATAGTTTTTTACCCTGCACCCTAAATGCGTTTCTGATCTGATCTGCATGGTGTCTGACAGACTGAACTGATAATCATCTTCAGCATAGGAATATCCGGATAGTCCGAATAGAAAAAGACAGCTGACCACGCTATGCGATACGAATTGACGTATGCATGTATGTTGTATTATAAAATATGAAAACTTTCTTCTTGATTGCTGATAGATATTCTTAAAATAGGAGGACGGGTATTGTCAATACGCGGCAAACTCGTTTACTTGAAGTTTTCATCATTGCTCTCCTAATGAAAGGTGAATCCTATTTCATCGGTAGTAGTCTTAACAATGTGGGCACACGGATAGACCTGGCCTGTGCTCGAACGTTGCCAGTGGAACAATTTGTCGCCACACTAAACGGGTTGAAATGTGCTATTTACTCTATGCTAGCGAGTGCGATGTTTCTGTTAATAATCGACTAAATACGTGTGCGTTATTAACGTTCTTAGATGCAATTTAACAATTCAATATCAGGAACGGGCTTGAGTCAGTTGATGCTACTGACCGACCAGGGCAATCGTTCAATACGAATACCACATTCAGAATTGTCTAGCACCTTGGCTCCTTTTCTTTGATAGACGTTAGTTCGCGCTTTTAGCTTCTCATCGTAGAGCACTGCGCGGAGACTGTAGTGTTCACCACCCATGTCCCTGAGTTTTTTTACTCACTCACTCTCTAGATCCTGATGAGATCTATGATTGATGGAGGAGTTGTACCCTTATCAGATACTCAACTAACGAATCGTTTTCCATTCGGGCCTTGGCCATGTCATTTCCAACAACTCAAAGTCAATGTTGTCAACAACAGCATCTTGATTTACATCGCCTCGGATAGCGCCATTGGATGACTCTTTTTCCTGCATCCAGGGAATACAAATGGATTGTTGGGCCTCGTCGTCTTCCCGACATAGCCACAGTGTGCCGTCCGGACCTTCAACTGGGATTACAGGACCATTAGTATCATCGTGATTAATCTTGATATAGACGAAGTCTGACAGGCTGTCATGTTGAGCCGGTCCATTTCTCTCAGGTAACAGGGGGATGCAGATGTTTCGTTCAAGTGTCCGAGGATTCCCGCACAGCCACCTATACCCATTTGAGTCTTCTACTGATATGACGAATTTTCTAGTTTCGTTCATATTTTCCCATTCTGGATTGTGCAAAGCGTAGTACTCGTTGATCGTGGAAATAGCATCTTGAAACCACGGTATACAAATGGATTGTTTCGCTTCCTCGTCTTCCCGGCACAGCCACAGTAAGCCATCTGGCCCCTCAACCGGGATTACTGGTCCGTGAGATTGATCAGGTACACCTAGAGTTACCTCTACGGAAACGTCAGGTCTCTTGTCTTGCTGCCTCGTGTAGTTTGCAGCATTGACTGCTCTAAATGGCACCAGCTGAATGATGAGGAGTGATAATAAAAAGATGCTGAGTCTGATATTCATAGTGTATCTCCATGCGAGAATGAAAAACGAATAAATCGAATTCGTAAAGATTGAATTTTTCACTGTAGATGTATTCATGAAGTCTTCCTCTTTATAAAAAGAATGAATGGTACACAGTGCCGTGGATGACAATGTGTTGTTGTTGAATAATGCTGCATGTCTTTCTCTCAATTCTTCATCGAAGGAGTTGTCTGGGTGCGTAAGTTCGTAAGCGCAAAACGATTCCCTGGGGAATGGTTGTGGGTATTGTTGAAATTCAGCTTGTAACAAGCATCAGAGAAAATCTGCTAATAATTTACAAAAACGGTGAGACAAAATTCCTGGAATTTTGAATATAAGGATGGGTTAGATCTTTCGGCTTCGTGCTATGAATCGTGATAGAGGAAAACACACAGGGACATATATGGACACTCCATAGAATTCAAATTAATTTTCAATATTTTTTGCGTTTTTACCTTTTTCAGGCTGAACAATTCCAATAAAGCTGATTTTCAGCTTCACCAGGATGACCTTGTTTTCTATCAGTACTTAATAAATATTTCTGGTTCTTACAGCCATTATGCTTGGGTAATAAAATGCGGCTTTGACAACTATCCCGCTTCTAATCACGCCTGTTAAGTTTGCGCGCAGCCTTAATGAGATTTAAGATGACTCTATCTCCTTTTGGGCTAAGAGCTTATCCGCTGTTTGCTCGATTTTTTTAATTCTATCAGTCAAATACAACAATTTAATCTCTAGCTCGCGCAAAAACTCGCGTGCCGTGTACGTCAGTTCATTCTCTGCATCTTCCAAGACAAAAGGCCGTTCTGTGATTAATGTTTTAATTCCAGTTTTAAATACAACCCCATACTCCGCTAATAAACCTCTCATCTGATTGGATAAAGCGGTTCTCGCCTTCATTAATCTGTGTCGTATTTTGTCCAGACTCTGCACATCCTGTTGCTCATAAGATTTCACTCGAACAAAGCTCGCTCTTGGTCGTAAGGCCGCTTCGGCAATAGCGACTGCATCGTTATAATCAGTCTTGTTACCTACAACAAAGGGTTTGACCTGATGAGGTGGTACCAGGTTAACTTCATAGCCGTTTTGTTGGAATAGCCGTCCCCAATAATTAGAGCTATAACAAGCCTCCATCACTACCCGTTTGGCATCCAGCTGCATAACGGTCTCTAGCTGCTTACCTCGTCTAACTTTATTGTTGCTGCGAACCTTGTTGTTTTCATTTAACAAGCAAACCTGAAAAACATTCTTTGCCAAATCGATACTAATTACGCTATTGTTACCCATGATGGATGCTCCTCTTTAACTTTGATTTGAGATACAAAGTTTGGCACATTACGATGCCCGTTGGGGGGTGTCCATCTCATCACTCATAACTTAATAACTACGTTCTAACATACCAAACTCTACAACAGGATTTTCACAGTACTCAGCTTCATTTTATGCAGACGTACAAACTCTCGGATTCCAAGGCAGTTAAGTTATGAGTGTTCCCCTAGGCACCTTTCCCCTGCCAACATACAACTCCTGGTTTTCGCTGCAAAAACGAACCCACACTGCCCTAACTAACTGCGACAACTAACGTATGGAGAGTGGATGTCGAAGTTTCTTTTGTTAACCCATCACCAAAGTAGTATCAGGGCAACTTGAAATGCTGCTTCCAGTTGTTTCCCATAACAAATCACGCAAATAAGGGGCATACGTCAAGATCATTTTTTCCTCGCCGAAGAGTACCAATATGTGGTATCAATTAATAATAGAAAGGTAGGTGATATCATGGCTAAAAACACAAGTATCGTGCTCGGCGAGCATTTTGACAGTTTCATTTCCACACAAATTCAGGACGGTCGCTATGGCTCAGCAAGCGAGGTTGTACGCCAAGGTTTACGTTTGCTTGAAGAACATGAGCAGAAAGTAGAAGCGCTACGACGAGCTTTGATAGAAGGTGAAGAAAGCGGCGATGCAGGTATTCTCGATATGGAAGAAATTCGCCTAGAAGCTATGTGTGAAACAGGTTTAACGCCCTAAACAATGTTCAAAATCAAAAAATCACGTAAAGCACAAACAGATATTTCAGAGGTTTGAAAATACAGCTACCATAAGTGGGGTATAGATCAAGCTAATATTTATTAGTCATTTAAAAGGTTAAAACCACCGCCTTTAGGCGGTCAGATTTATCTGCGATATATTCATAGATTCATAATAACGCAGGAGTCTGGAGATGGACTATCGTTATGGAAGTCATACGGTTTACAAAATTCAGTATCACTTTGTATTTGTCACGAAGTATCGCTATCAAGTGTTAAGAGGGGATGTTGGTTTAAGGGTAAGGGAGCTGATTCGTCAGACCTGCCAGGCATTCGAGATAGAAATATTAAAAGGAGTGGTAAGTAAAGACCACGTGCATTTGTTCGTATCTTCACCGCCAACGATGGCACCGAGTGAAATTATGAGGCGAATCAAAGGTCGCAGTTCAGCCAAGCTATTTGAGAGTTTCCCGGATCTTAAAAAACGCTTCTGGGGTCGCCATTTTTGGGCACGAGGGTATTTTTGTGTTACGTCAGGTGAGTTGACAGAGGAAATGATCAAAACCTATTTGGAGCATCATTTTGAGCCAAAGGGAGACGATAATTTCAGGACGGAAGAATGAACGGGTCTATTCGACCCGTATCCGGACTTTAGTCCTTAATACTAACCCTCCTGCTTTAGCAGGTGGTTGTTGAGTATGACGTACTGATCAAGGCGATAAATCGTCTTGCGCAAAACCCTGAAATAGGACGAAAACGTGACGATTTAAAATTAGGTTACCGTTCATTGCAGGTAGAAAAGCACACGATTTTCTACAGGGTTACAGGTAACACAATAATGATAATCCGTATCATTCACGGCAGTATGTTTGCTAGGAAACATTTGCAATAAGTTGCCTGATATTAGACACTTCCCTAGGAAAGTGTTTAATGCATCATCCACTTGTGTTTAATCTGCTAATTGAGAAAATGGTAAGGTAGAAATATAATGGTATGTAGACTAAAGCTAAATCCGATTATTTTTATAGCTCCTGCTATCGCACTGGCCTCAATACAAACAACTTTTGCACAAACGAAATCGGTAGAATCCACTTCTGAACCTACAACCTTACCCGATGAAGTAGGAAACAAAGAACAGAGTTTAAAATCTACTAGTGCAGAAAATGGAATTCAATCTTGGGGCATGAGTTTCGGATTGGGGCTCGAAAAGTTTAGAAACAACTATATAGAGCGAGCTTCTATTAATGGTGAGTCTCGAGTTGTAATAGTTGAGAAGAAGTTTGATGAGCAAGCAAGTGGTTGGTTAACTCTAAATTGGCGACCTGAAAAATTTGTACATAACAATTATGCATTAGGTTTTTATGTGGGTGTAAAGATTACGGGTGCAAGCGGTAATGCTTTTGACGGTTTTAGCTTTGGGCCACAGGTATCGTTTCGGGTATCTGAAGGGTCACCTATAAACATAGGATTTGGTTGGGTTGCTCATCAGACCCGAAAACTGGCCACGGGAATTGTTGATGGAGAGCCGTTACCTAAACATTTCGATGAGATTAAGTTTCGGGAAACCACGGAAAATAGTTGGATGGTTATGGTTTCGAAATCTTTTTGAGCTTTAATTAAACCATATTAATATAGAGTGCGGAAGCTTTCGAGAAAAATCATCTTTCAATACATTACATGAATCATATGGTCTAGTCTCAAAACCAAAAACCTATTCTTCTTCTTGAAGTAAACACTTTACTAGCAAAGTGTCTAATCTAATGGCTATTTTTCTTCTAAATTCAAGGGTAAGTTAGTACATTAGTATTAAAAAATTGCTCTAACCAAATGATGCCGAAAATCAATATATTACAACTCCAGTTCACTGTGAGGACCGAGACGAACCAGCTGCAATACATCCTCACCGGGTTTGCGATAGATAAGCACCAAGGGTTTAATATGACAATCTCGGTAATCCTTCCAGTCACCTGTTAAACTGTGATCACGGTACCTTTCACTTAACGCTTGGTGTTAATAATATTTTCCAGAACTTCGGTAAATGCGCTTTGCAGTGTCTTTCGATGTCGTCCTTTTGCTTCTCGTTTATAGTCGCGTTTAAATTGATTGGTTCTTTCAATCCTCACTGTTTAAATCAGTCAATAGGTCGTCTGAATTATTAAAAGACTCCAGCTGTCCATTGCGCGCGTCTTTCATTGCCTGGATAGTTTCCTCATTGGGCACTAAGGGTTCTAAGGGTAACGCTTTTTCTTTGGCAACTCGGGTGAGCATAATTCTAAAGGCGCCTGGCACGGTTAGACCCATCGTGGCAAGCACGATGGTCGCTTCTCCAAAAGGATTTAAGCACAATCACATATTCCATAGAGTCTTTGAAGATGTCATTCGTATTGAGCGGATAAATCCTTCTCTGAAAATACTTATATCGAAGGCGAAATCATACAGGAACAGCTCTTTCATTCTGAGCCTTGAGGGGTTAATGTAGGGCCATGCTTAATCGGTGCAACAAATCCTTCTGTTTATTGAATTAATCGGGTAGATAGGATCTCTTGAAAACACCTGATGGTTTCTGCTGCTTTAACAGACGCTTGCCTGGACGAAAAATCACCCAACTTTGCTTAAAAACCAACTAGAGAATCATTTATATGCCTCAATCCAAAATAGCTTTTTGGCGTGGTTTTAGAGATTGCAGTCCTTTTATTTTGGTGGTGGCGCCTTTTGGTCTTTTATTTGGTGTAGTCGCAAGCGAAGCAGGTTTGAATTTATTAGAGACCATGACGATGACCATCCTGGTTATTGCTGGAGCAGCACAATTTACCGCACTTGCATTAATTGAGGATCAGGCACCAACGATAGTGGTTATTATTGCGGCACTTGCCGTGAATATGCGTATGGCGATGTATTCTGCGGCGTTGGTGCCACATCTAGGCAAAACTTCTTTACGGACAAGGGCACTGGCGTCCTATTTTATGGTGGATCAAACCTTTGCGGTCTCCATCAAGGAATTTGAAAGTGATCCTGAACTGCCTATCGCTAACAAAGTGGCTTATTATTTTGGCTGTGCAGCCTCGGTGTGTCCTGTTTGGTATGGGTTTTCTTTGTTAGGCGCACTCGTCGGTGAATCCATTCCAAAGGAATACTCACTCGACTTTGCTATTCCGATTTGTTTTATTTCTTTGATAGCGCCTATGCTGCGTAGTTTCCCGCATTTGGTTTGTGCGCTGGTTTCGATCATTATGGCTGTATTATTGGCCTGGATGCCCTACAACCTTTGGCTTATTGTCGCGGCAATTGTTGCCATGATGGCAGGTGCAAAAACCGAGCTTTGGTTAGAGGGGCGAAAATCGTGATTACGGGTCACCTTAGCACCTGGATTGTAATTATTAGCCTGGGAATAGGGACTTATTTAATTCGCTTTTCTTTCCTCGGTTTGATTGGCGACAGGGAATTGCCAGACTGGTGTTTACGCCATTTGCGATTTGTTGCGGTAGCGGTTATGCCGGCCTTAATCACACCGTTGGTGATTTGGCCAGATGCCACTGGTGGAGAGCCTGATCCGGCCCGATTGCTTGCCGCATTACTGGCATTTCTGGTTGGTATTAAGTTCAATAGTGTTATAGGTGCCGTAGTGACGGGAATGATCAGTCTCTATGCCATACAGAATTTTTTAAACTAGGGGTCGTCGGCATCAATCGCTAGTTATCTTCTAAACCCTCTAATTCATGCTATGGTGGTGTCAGGAAACTACATTTGTACTCCATCTACTTTATATTGACAGCTACGACCACTTTTTCATTTATTATTTTGGTTTTTCGAGAAAATACAACTTATGCAAATCGATTCAATATACAAAGGCTCATGTCACTGCGGCGCCGTCGAATTTGAGGTTACATTGCCAGTTGGTTTGCTAAATCCATCACGCTGCAATTGCTCGATTTGTCGAAGAAAAGGTGCGCTGGTTGTGTCAGTGCCACTGGCTGCATTGAAACTGAGAAAAGGCGAAGAGGTGCTGACACTTTATCAGTTTAATACCTTTACGGCCAAACACTATTTTTGCTCGGTATGCGGAATTTACACGCACCACAAACGACGATCCAATCCTGATCAATATAGTGTAAATACAGGTTGCCTTGATGATATCGATTCCCTGGAATTAGGTGAAGTTTCTATTGCGGATGGGAGGAATCACATATGTGATCGTTAGTGTTTTGTGAAACGATAATTGTCGTTTGACAACGGCTCTGCGAAAATTCCATGGTGTGTTCGAAGAGGTCAGTTGACCCGCTGAATACACTTAATCATAATTATGTATTCAATTTTTTTACTGCGTCAATACTACTGCATGGTCAGCATTAATAACGAGTTGTACGTTTTCCCCCGGGTTATACCAGTCCACGCCGGCTCTATGGTTTTGATCAACTATCATTTCAGCACCCGCTGCCTTAATCAGATAGCGTACCTGACTGCCCAGGAATTCCCTATGGGTAATATTACCGGCTAATGTTCCGCTATTTTCTGATGTGCAGATGGAGATGTTTTGTGGTCTGAGAACCAGTGAAGCGTCTCCAGGTGTTGCTGAGTTCAAATTTATCTTGTCACCGCTTTGAGTAACAAATTCAGTGCTTTCGTTTTTAACTTCCACGCGACCCTTTATGATGTTAGCTGTTCCCAGAAAGCCTGCAACGAACAGATTTTCTGGGGTGTCATAGAGTTCTTTAGGTGTACCAATTTGTTGGATGATCCCCCCTTCCAGTACCGCAAGTCTGTCAGCAGTAGTGTTGGCTTCTTCTTGATCGTGGGTTACAAAGATGGTCGTTAGCCCAAGTTTTCGTTGCAGTGACAGAAGCTCCCGACGCATCTGTACCCGTAAGTTCGCATCCAGATTGGATAGCGGTTCATCAAGTAACAATACCTGCGGTTCCACGACAACGGTGCGTGCCAGAGCAATACGTTGTTGTTGCCCTCCAGAGAGTTGCGAAGGCATACGATTGGCATATTCAAGCAAACCCACCAATTCAAGGGCGGCGTCTACACGTGGAGCTATTTCAGCTTTTGCAATCTTTTGTTCCTGCAAACCAAATGCAACGTTTGCTCTACAGTTCATATGTGGCCAGAGTGCATAGCTTTGAAAAACCATGCCGACATTGCGTTCCCAGGGCGGTAAATCCACTACACTTTTATCACCGATCAGTATCTCACCTTTCGGTTTTGGTCCAAAACCTGCGATTGCCCTTAATAAAGTGGACTTACCCGATCCGGAAGGTCCCAGGAAGGCAAAAAACTCCCCAGGTTCTATATGAAGATTTACCCCTGTGAGCACTTCGGTATTACCAAATGACAGGTAAAGATTTTCTATGCGAATACCGGGTATATTTGAAGTCATGGACTTTTCCTGAAAATATGATGCGCTGATGGTGGCCGTGTTCCTTCAGTTTGCATTCATCTCGGCCTTGCGTTTACGTTCACGCTCTAAAATTCGCTGTGACAGGTAGGTGCCAAAACCTACAATGAGTACGGCTAATAAACCTAGTGCTGCACCTGGGCCACGCCCGGAAGGTGTTTGCATAAATAAATAAATACCGTAGGCAAGAGGCGCATCGGCTTCCTGACTGACTAACATAATGGTTGCTGACAGCTCAACTGCTGCTGTAGCAAAGCTGGTGATAAGACCTGCCAATATGCCACCGGCCATTAGGGGTACAACAACGCGGCGAATGGTACTGGCTTTGTTTGCCCCCATATTTTCGGCTGCCTCTTCAAGCGAAATACTAATTTGTTGTATGGCGGCTGTGCAGGCGCGCAAGGCATAAGGCAGACGGCGGATAGTCAATGCTATGGCTATTATGACCCACCAGGATGCCAATGGCTTATCGATGAAGGGTACATTAATACTATGGAAGGTGCGTAAATAACCAATGCCTAATACCACTCCGGGGACAGCCAGTGCAGCTGTGGCTAAATAATCCAGCGTTTTGCGCCCCTTTATCCCGGTCCGTATTACAATATAGGCGATGGCAGTGCCCAGAATGACATCAGCCAAGGATGCAATCCCTGCGTAAAGCAGCGTATTTTTAATATAGCCCATTGATTGCGATAATGCACTGTGGAAATTTTCCAAGGTATAGGCATCAGGTAAAGGACTGTATGACCAAATGGTACCAAAGGCCAGCAGTGTCAGACCAAGGTGCGGAGAAAGCACCATAAACAATATAAACAGAACCACGCCATAGGCAAGGATTTTTTCTGATGTTTTCAGATCGCGACGGCTGAGGCCGCCGCCGCCTTTTTGTACCGTTGAATAGTCTTTTCCCCGCATAAAAAGGAATGACGCCCATAAGGAAAGAATCGAAAAGGCAATAAGAATAAATGAGATGACATAACCCATCGGGTCAGAAATTCCAATGGAAGATATTCTCAAGTAAGCTTGCGGGGCCAACATATTATTTACGTTAAGTAAAAGTGGTGTTCCCAAATCATCAAATACTTTAATAAAAACAAGTGCGGCGCCAGCAATATATCCTGGCATAGCGAGAGGGAAAACAATACGCCGAAATAATCGTGCGCCATAGGCGCCCAGATTCTGTGCAGATTCTTCCATGGAACGATCAATATTATTGAGACTGGCTGACAGGTTAATTAGAATAAATGGAAAGTAATGGATGCTTTGAACTAATATGACCCCATTCAGACCCTCCATAAAGGGTATATTGATGCCAATATATTCATCCAGCAGTAGATTGATACTTCCGTTTCTGCCAAAAATCAACTGCATTGCTACAGCACCCACAAATGGTGGCATGATCAATGGGATAAATCCCAAGCTCTGAATTAAAGCAGAACCTGTGAAATTAAAACGAGTGGTTATATAAGCCAGTGGTAAGGCAATCATGGTTGCCAGGATCACTGACATGGCAGATACGTAAAATGAATTTATAAAACTTTCCCGAAACAGGGCCGTTTTGAAAAAATCCGAAAAATTCACTAGGGTCAGGGCACCTGTATTCGGATCCAGGAACGCAACATAGATCACTTGTATTACCGGGATGATGAGAAATCCCACCAGTAATAAAGCAATGATCAATCCCGCTGTTTGCGCGCCGGTTAACTGCGGAAACAGACTCCATCCACGTTTTTGCGGAGCGGTATTTGTTAACGAGGTCATTGTCAGCAGCCCTTTGGGAATCAGCGGTATTGCCCTACCGAGATAAAAACAACCTCGGTTGGGAGGGTCGTCTTTTTAGTTCAAAGAAGTCGCTTTCATTGCCAGTTCTTTGGCTTTTTTATAGTTTGATAAAACCATCGCATCCCAGGACTGCTCCACCTCCGCCTGGCGACCTTCAACTACATCGGTGGCTTTTTTGCGTTTTTTCTTGAAAATGCCAGAAAATGCTGGGTCGAGGCTTTTGGCCTCGTCGATGGGTACAGCTTCAACCAGTGCCCGTGCTTCGGAAATTAGCGCTTTCGCTTGTGCATTCGAACCATCGGCGTGAGCCTCTTCAGCCAACTGTATGGCGCGCACTGCATCACGTAAATCACTAAGGCGATAGGTAATCATCACATCAAATAACGAATTTACCGTGTTGTAGCGGCTGCCGGATTTTTCCACGTCAAATTTAAGCGCAGCACCCATACTGGAATCAGTGAACGGGTTGGGGAAACCTTCCGGGGCATCGCTGTAGGCCGCGGGGTTGATAGGTAAACGCATTATTGCGGGGTTAAGTAATATTTGCTGACCCTCGGGGGTTAATAAGAAATTAATAAATGCTGTCGCGCCCTTGGCATTGGGTGCATCTTTGATAACCGCTACATTGGCAGGAACAATCGCGGTAATACTGGGGTAAGCGAAGTCAACGGGAAATCCTGATGCCTTTGATGCAAGGCCGAAGAAGTCTATTACTATGCCGAGTCCGAAGTTACCGGAGTTAACGCCGTCTGGCACGCCAAAGCTGCGTTCGGTGACCGTAGAAAAATTCCCGGCAATCCATTTCCATTGTGCCCAGCCTTTTTCCCAGCCTTCACCTTGTAATAAAGTTTCAACGGTTAGATGCGTTGTACCCGAGCGTGATGGTGCGGACATGCCGACATGGCCGAAGTATTCAGGATTCGCCAAATCAGCCCATTGTACAGCGGGTTTTAATTTTTTGGCTTTAAGATAACGGGTGTTCCACATGATTCCGTAACCGGCCGCAGCAAAACCTTTGTACATGCCGTCAGGGTCGTTAACCGGATAGGCGCCAATTTTATCTGGAATACCTTCGGCGGATACCTCAACGGCAGCTAATAAGCCATCTTGTTTAAGTACTTCAAATGCATCCGGTGCTGATGCCCAAAAAATATCAGCGGTATTGGAGCCGGCTATTTCCTGTATGTATTTTACGCTGGCTGAGGTTTTTTTATTGAGTATTTCTACATCGTATTCGGGGTGGGCTTTTTCAAATGCATTTTCGAAGGGTGTTGACAACGTTTTTGGAAACGAAGTAACAATCACAAGTTTATCCGCTGCCTGCAGTGAACCTGAAATTGCGAATATGCCAATAGTGGCGACAGTCAGACTGGATTTTATAAAATTGAGTTTCACGCTGTTCTCCGTCAATTGTGTTGAGTTAACAAGAATTACATAGCGAAACCTGTTCCGGCTAAGCATACACTCTAATCGTTTGATTTTTAAAGAGTCAGTAATAATTACTCAGCTGATTCTGAGTTGGAAATGACACGGGCGGGTCAAATATGACCCATTCTTATGTTAGGTTGCCAGTAAAATCATCCTTGTTCAGATGATGAAATTTCATGCGTAAATAAAGCCTTTTTCGTGGAATATCGAGCATTTGAGCGGCGATACCCACGATACCATGAGCGTTAGATAGGGCAGCACTGATTTTTCTTTTCTCATAGGCCGCAATAGCGTCATCAAGCGGGATGATGGTTTGCTCCGGATGCATTTCGTTTTGCATGTCAACCGCAAGCCCGATCACCAATCGTTCAGCAATATTACGGACTTCGCGCACGTTTCCAGGCCAGCTGTATTGACTTAATGTTGATCGCGTTTTTTCATCAATCTTGGGTACGGGTAAGCTATGTTGTTGTGCCACAAGCGGAAGAAAATAATCCAATAAAATCAGCACATCTGCACGTCGATCCCGTAAAGCAGGTATTTTTAGTGATGCAATGTTTAATCTGAAGAAGAGGTCTTCACGTAATGTGCCTTCTTTGACAAGACGCTGGGGATTTTGTTTAATCGCAGCAATGACTCTTACGTTTATTTTTACCGGACCATATCCACCCAGGCGGTAGATTTCTCTTTCCTGCAAAACCCGCAATAATCGAACCTGGGCATTATGCTTCATGGATTCCAGTTCATCAAGAAAAAGGGTGCCGCCATTGGCTTGTTCAAAACGTCCTTTGTAACGGGTGCCCGCGCCAGTAAACGCCCCTTTTTCATGACCGAACAGCTCGCTGTCTAATGTATTCTCTGGCAGTGCACCGCAGTTGATGGCGACAAAATTTTCTTTGACTCGACTAGAGTAATCGTGCAAACAGCGCGCACTGATTTCTTTCCCGGTTCCGGTCTCTCCAATCAACAATACATCGACATTGAGTGCAGAGAGTGTAAGGATTTTATCCCGATAAGTCTGCATTGCCGGAGAATTTCCGATCATTCTTAAGGCAAGGCTATTGTCGCTACCGCGTTGCGCCCTCAAACTCTGGTTCTCTAGCTGCAAGCCTCTTTTTTCAAGTGCCCTGCGGGCCAGCTCAAGCATATAGTCGGGAGCGACAGGTTTTTCAAGAAAATCGTAGGCACCATTTTTCAAAGCCGCAATAGCCGTGCTCACATCTGCGTGACCTGTAATGAGGATCACGGGTATGTCAGGTTGACGGGCCTGCAGCGTGGAAAGTAAATCCATACCGGATATTCCCGGCATGCGAATATCACAAAAGATCACCCCGAACCAATTAACCGGAATGGTTTGTAATACACCGGCAGCATCGCTGAAACCTGTGCATTGATAGTCAGCGAGACTAAATGTCTCTAACATTGCATTGAGTAAATCAGGATCATCATCAACGAGATAGACTTCACCGTTAACTTTTGATATTTCAGGCATCGAGCGACCTCCTCAGACTCAAAATTGCATTTGTTCCACCAAAAGGATTGGGTTCCAGGCGCAAATTGCCACCAAAATCCTTAACGATGTTATAAGAGATGGATAAGCCCAGCCCAAGTGCTTCACCCACTTCTTTAGTAGAATAAAATGGATCAAAAATGAGGTTCGAATCACATTCTTCCAGCCCAATTCCGTTATCAGAAACGGTAATATCAATCATGAAGTCATGATGAACGAACGATAGGATAATTAAACCGTCATCTCGATCCCGGCCAATGGCATCGATCGCATTGCTAAAGAGATTGACTACAATCTGTTCCAGCAATATCGGATCGCCAATCGCTGTCTCTGATTGCAAATCAGCCACCCCATTTATCTTGATCTTATTGGATTTTAATTTATTGTCCAAAAGCTCAAGCCCGTAGTTGAATACGCGCGTCAGTAATACCTGCTCCAGCGGGTGATCAGTACGTCTGGCAAATTGTTTCAGATGTATGATCGTTTGCGACATGCGATTAACTAAATTTTCAATAGCATCGAGGCGGCTGTGTCGTTCCTCCAGCGAAGCGTTGTCCAGGGTTAAACGAGCGCTGTGTATTCTGTGTTTGATGGCAGCCAGAGGCTGATTGAGTTCATGGGAAATACCTGCTGAGAGCTGTCCAAGCGCCGCTAGTTTACCCGTCTTGACGAGTTCGGCCTGCGCCCGTTCAAGATTCTCAACCGCCAGTTTTCGTTCGCCGACTTCAGTGCGTAGATGCATAAGTGCCTGATCACGGGTCAGTACACTTTTACGAAAAACGTTAAGCGCATGATCCATACGACCAAATTCGTCGGTAGGTACTAAGGTTGAGTTGGCTTGCCCGTTATCATCGGCTTCTGCAATACGCATCAAATCTGTTGATAGGTTTTCCAGTCTCAGAACAATGCAATTCCTAATATACAGAACCAAAATGAGTGCGCCGAGGATAGTGCCTGCGATCACAATCAATGATAACCAGTTTCTGGATCTATCCAATTGACGTGAAGTGCGCCCAGCAACCATAAGTGCTTCGCTGCGTCTGGATTTTCCAAGCACGGCTAATTCGCTTTGCAAGTTACCGAGACTTTCCTGTGCAAAAATCAAATTGCCAAGCAGGGTGGAGCGAATGGCTATTGCATTTTGGTATTTCTTAAAAAGGCTGTTTTTACCCGAACTCAATTGCTCAAGAGAGCCGAGTGATTGTCGCAGTGTGAGCAGTTCGGTGGTCTGCTGTAGGCTGGATAATTGTTGTGAGAGATTAAGCAGCAGGTCTGCAGCGAGTTGCTGCAGTGGATCAATTTGTTCGAGATTGGTTGCGGAGTCAGCTTGTAATAATAGCGTGATCAAAGTAGCGCTGTCTGCACCAATGCGCTGTATGATGAAACGTAACTCACGATCTTGCTGTATCTGTTTGGATGCACGTTCCCGGGATTGTCGATCTGATTTGTCGAGTAGTTTATAAGCTGCGCTGTCGATGTTGTAGGATAGATCACGCAGCAATGCAGATACCTCTTCCTGGATGTCTGCATTGAGCCAACGTAACTCGATACGATAGGTATCCAGCCTGCTATCAAGGAGTTTTTTCTCGGTTGCGTTATTGAGTGTTCTCTGCAGTTTGTTTTCTATAATTCGGGTAATGCTAATGAGTGATTCTGTGCCGGTACCATGTAAATCTGCAGATAGACCGGCTAACCTGAATAGATCAGCTGCTGTACTGGATAAATCATCGCGTAATCTGGATTTATCGCTCGCAGCCTCGGGCATTGCGATTCTTGTTGCAATGCCTGCGAGGCGGGTCGCAACTTCTGTGAGTTGGTTAGCCAGAGCTATCTCGGGGATTTGGCGTTCGGTTATTTCAGTGAAACTGTTTCTTGCTTCAGAGAAAAACCAAATCGCCATGATCAGCACGATCCAGCTGATGGCTACGATTGAAATTATTCCCAACAACAACCGTTTCCAGATACCGTTGCTGGAAAAATTCAGAGTAGAATTCAATTGTGCAATTAGTGGATACCTGCTGTGTTTTTGTGTATAGAGTGCAAGAGTTTGATTCTTAGCGCAAATTAAATTTGAGTGCTGCGATTATATTGGCTGGATGCCGAGTTAATTGAAGTGGTAAATCGCAGATTAAATTTCTTGCGTCATTAATAATGATTTATGCTTCAATGACTTGAAGTATTTGTTTTCGTATTATCTTACTGCTACCTACTTAAGAGTATGTTCAGCGAGGGTGAGCAGTTTCTCTATTTTATCTAACCCTCCGTTGGCGAGGCTAATCCAGTGAGCTTCGGTTTCGCGCTGCTCCGCTGATACAGCAACGAACCTTGATCCAGGCCCGGGTGAAGCGTTTAATATCTGTTGTTGTGTCTGCTTTTCGTCCACCGGCATCGATAATAAATGGGTGCGAATGATGCGAAGTTGTTTATCGGATGTGGCTGTTGAAACACTTTCGAGAATGCGCAATCTGCGCCAGGCATTGCGTCTGCGTTTTAGTGGAAATGTGATGAATTGATCGAACAAACTATTGACTGACCAGTAACGCTCGCGTGCAAGTTGTGGATTGTACTGAGTCCAGCTTAGTTTAATTGCTGCACGAACTTCATTTGCCAATGATACTCCCATCTCGGCTCGAACCTTGTCTGAAACTGGAATCCGATTGATATCCGGATTACGTAATATTTGCTGGCCTTCATCAGATAGGACAAAGGCAATAAAATCTTCAGCTTTTTCTTGTAACTCTCCGCCTTTCAGTAGTGCAATTCTGGCTGGCGTTAACATAATGGGTCTGCGGTAACGAAAAGCTATTAACTGTGAGGGATCGGATTGCGCAAGAAAATCAATGGTTAACCCGATATCAAATCGACCCTGTCTTACACCGTCAATTACACCAAAACTGCGTGAAGTCACTGTCGACAGGTTTGCTGAAAGTTCCAGTAAGAAGGCCCAACCGGACTGCCAACCATAATCTTGTAAAACCTGTTCAACCAGCATATGCGTTGTACCGGAGCGCGATGGGCGGGCTATGCCAATAGTGCCTGTGTATTGTGGATTGAGCAGATTCTGCCAGCTCTTGGGCGGTGTTAACTGTGTGGCAGTATTCCAACACCACCCGACCCCTGAAAGTGCGAATGCACGATAGAGTTGCTGCGGATGATCCAATGTCAATACACCCAGATTTTTTGCACTGGTGCTGGTTGAATGGGGTGCCTGTAAGGCGCCGAGTTTAACTAACAGTTCAAATGCTTCTGGTGATGAAGCCCAGAAGAGGTCAAACTTGCGTGCGTTTCCACGGACAATCTCATCCACCGCAAAATTAGTATTTTTGTTTAGCGTCAGGATGCGAATATTCGGGTATTTTCGCTCAAATGCAGTGACGAAGGGTTGATATAACGTATTTGGCATGGAGGTTAAAATACGAAGTGGCTCATCAGCCTTTAGCTTGCCGGTAGCCAGAATACAAAGGAGTAGCAGAATGAATGGACGGGGCGAGTGTATTGACATTCAGCCAGTGTATCAGATGTCAACCGATAGCAGTTTTCATTGTAGTGCGCTTAACAATTGTTGCCTTTGTCTCAGCCTCCTTTACGAATACCGCGCTCACACCCACGCTCTGCATCAATTTTAATTAGCTTTACGGCGACAAATACGGTTATAGGATCAATTCCATCAATTTGAGCTTCCTCTTTTAAGTACCCTTTTAGGCGGACATAAACGTCATCTTTTTCCTTTAAACCCAACTTCAGGTATTCTGACTGCAGATCATTGCCGATGCCGCTATCTGAAACATAGAATTTGCTGCGTTGCTGGCAATCAAAAAATTCAGCTATACCTTTGTAGAATCTGTAATCGCCGCTAAAATCAGTGATGGTTTGTCCTCGGTGTTCACAAGATAAAACAGAAAATACTAAGGTGAACAAAATCAGCTTTTGTTTCATTTTAAGCAGATGTCTATTTATTTGCCGAATCCTGGATTTTATCAACGGCTTTCATTCTGGATACGTTTGGGATTATTGATTCATGTGGACTACCCATTGCCTCAACACTATTATGCATATTATCCAATGGCACTTGTGAAGCAACCTTTAAAGCCGTCTGTTTTGCCTCAATATATTCATTAATTGTTTTAACCTGATTCATCGATGGATCAAGTCGAAGCGCTTCGTCAGCCATTGCTTTAGACATGGCAAATTTAGCTTGATGCAGGTAAGCAATACTGATGGCAGCGAAAAGTTTTGGGTTTTGTGGGTCGTGTGTTATGGCATCTTGGTAAGCTTCTATCGCCCGACTGGTTTTGTTGTTTGATAAATACAAACCCGCCAGATAGGCATAATTTTTCTTCTCACTCTGGTTGTTAGTTATTGCCTGTTTGTATGACTGCTCCAGCACCGCCTGGCGTTTTTGATCCTCGGACCAGAACGGTATATTTTTATTTTGCTGTTGATGTCCCGTCAGCAATCCTTGATTGGTGGTGGCAGTTATAGTTTGATTCAATTGATCTGTTTCATGCGCGGCGGGGTCGGCGTTGGCAGTAAGAAGAAGCGCACTGAGTGATACAGTCACTGCCAGAGAAAATAATTTACACATAATTTTAAGACTCAATATTAAAAAGCCCTCTCGAAAGCGAGAGGGCTATGGACATTATAACGACTGTCTATAATCAACCACTAGTCGCTGTATTTTTTCTTGAACTCCTCTGTTGCAGCTTTACGAATGGTTTTTTGCTTATCCGTCATTTTATTGAGATACCACATATGATCGGAAGAATTAAGCGTTTCATCCAGTAAGGCTTGTAATGCACCAGCCGCTTGTTTGCTTTGTGCTGCCTCAGATGCCTCTCCTTTGTGGATGAGCTTTTCCAACTCAGGAATATACTTGGTATAGAAGTGTTTGGCCAGATCATAAGTACCATGCCAATGTGTATAATCAGGTGCCATCATCGATGCCCCCATACGTGCCCGTCTTCCTTCATGATGCCATAATTCGAACCAGATCCAATCCAGTTTGTTACTGAACTTTGCGGGTTTGAGCAACGGCTTGGCTGCATTGTAAAGGGCCAGACCTGGCTTGGCGAACTTCTTGGTATACATTTCTATCATCCCATCATACTGGATGTAGAAGTTATCGATATAGGGTTCGGTATGACAGGCAGAACACACATCTTTCATGTTGTCACGTCGTTCTTCCCAATCAATCTCAGCTGAAGGAGATCCCATTTTTTTATCCGTAACCTCTGGTCGTACGGAAATGGGTGGACGGTTGTTCCAGGATATACGTAAACCTACATTGTGATTCACATCCTGCTTACGTGTTGCACTCATGTGGCAGGTCGCGCAGGTAGGGCCGGTAAAGTAGTCTTCACCGGGTATCCATTTGGGATTATCAAGGTTCATTTTGTCTTTATTTGATACAAACTGAATACCGTGTTTTGATTCCTCATAGATTTCTTTCTGGGGATGATCAGGACCTAGATGACACTTACCGCAGGTGTCCGGTTCTCGCGCCTGTGCGACAGAAAACATATGTCGTGCATGGCAGGCTGAGCAAGCACCTTCAGAGCCATCCGGATTTATTCGGCCTATGCCTGTATTTGGCCATGTTGCAGGGTCCAGGGCGCCGTCTTCAGTGACTTTTACCTGGGAGCCATGACATTGCCAGCAACCATTAACGGCCGCTGCCGAATTTCCCTCTGGGAAACCTTCCGTTATTAAATCACTGTTGCCTTCGACGACCTCGGCCAGGAGGTTATCCAATGAACCTAAAATACGTCCTGCTTTGGCATGATGTGATTCCTGTGCCTGTTTGGCTTCTTTGGCATGGCAGTTGGCACAGTCTTTTGGAGAAACGATGATCGAAATCAGTTTCTTCACTTTCTTGTCATCGTGTATATAAGCATCAGCATCACCTTCATCAGCAGCATGACACTCGTAACAACCCACATTCGCACGGTAGTGCTTACTTGCGCCCCACTGTTGAGTTATTCCAGGATTATGTTTTTTGTGGCAGGTGACACAGGCTTTGGTTTCGTCTGACATTTCGGGAGGTGGCTCTTTTACCGATGCCCAACCTGTGGCAGAGACAAGCAGCAAAATCATGCTGGCTATCAGTCTCATCGAACAAGATAGATTCATGGCAGTGATTCTCCTAAATTTAGATTGTAGTTATGTTTATAAAAATGCGGTATTTGTCTTGCAACAAGGTGTTGCATTAATCTGTAGAATCCATAAAGAACGAATTACAAATCGATATCCCGATCGGGGCGTCCTTGTTCAGCATTTGCATACTATCGTGATTTCAAACTTACTGGTCTTAACGTGGGTTAGTTTTTAAAAGAAAAATAATATCAATTTATATGATTCTTAATATAGATTAATATTAATTGGCTTTGTCAGTTTGGACTCAATCGAAAAAGCTTAATGTAGGTTAATTTTCATTAACTTTATTAAGTCTAAAATTAATCAATTGTTTTACTCAATAGACGGTGAGTACAAATGTTATGAAAATCCTCAATCCCCCTGTTACCGATTGTAATCAGTGCTCAGTGAGGGCGACGGCATTGTTTAAGGGTGTTGCTATGGATCAATTGCAGTGGACGCAAAATTACCGGGAATGTCAGGTCAGTGTTCCAGCAAAATCAAGAATATTCCTGGAAGGAGAGCGACATGAATCGATTTACACACTTTACAGCGGTTGGGGGATTCTCTATAAAACGGTGAGTAACAATGGTAAGCGACAGATTCTACGTTTTCTGCTGCCGGGTGATCTTATTGGTTTCCATACTAATGCAAATGGTGTACTGCCTCATTCGGCAGGGTCAATTACTGAATCAATATTATGTGTGTTTTCCCGCTCCCGTATGAAGAATATGCTGATTGATAACCCGGAACTGGCTTTGCGCCTGGTGAACATGGAATCACGGGATATGTCACTTTGCCAAAGCCATCTGATGGCGGCGGGTCGAAAAACGGCTAAAGAGAGTATTGCGTTTCTATTGATGGAGCTATACTGCCGTGTACAACATCAGGCGAAGAGTAGCTTCACAAGTTCGACCAATACAATTGATTTTCCTATTACCCAGGAAGACATTGGCGATGCTGTGGGTTTAACCAATGTACATGTTAATCGCGTTATCAAAGGCTTGATCAGCGAGCAACTTATTCAATGTCACAAGAGAAGACTAACCGTTCTGGATGAGGGAAAACTCTGTGAGATTGCAGAATTTGATTCGGATGTAATCAGTGAAGATTCGATAATCTGGAGCTGATAAAATCTATGCGTTTATTAAACTTTACTGCCAAAATCTTGTTATTGACTGATCCTGGATAAATTATTATTATTAACATAGATTAGTTTATTTTAGATCGAAGAGAATTATAGTTTACAGGATAGATAGATACGTCAAACGTAAGCCCTGATTTCATAGTGTTAATTATTTTCGACAAATTGTCTGATTGCTTCAATAATTTTCCGGATTCCTAAATTACAGAGGCACATCAGTACCCATGCCCAGCAGGAGAGACAAAATATGAGACTACTTCCCCGAAGAACTGTGCTAGTTGCAGGTCTGACTATGGCCTTGTCCATAACCGCCTTTGCAGAGGAGAAAAAGGATAAGCCTAAATTATTGATGGGGGCATCAACGGCCATGCTCACTAATGCCTGTTCTGGCTGCCATGGTCAGGATGGCGTGAGCAATGGGCCCGCAATCCCGACAATTGCCGGGCTTTCAACTGCCTATTTTGTCGAGACAATGGAAGGCTATAAGAGCGGAGATGTACCGGCGACAATTATGGGCAGAATGGCAGAAGGCTATACAACTGAAGAGTTCGAGCAAATGGCGGAGTTCTATGCGGGGCAAAGTTTTGTTGCCGCAGTCGGCCAGGAATCTGATGCCGCATTGGCTGAGCAGGGTGCAAAAATACACGATAAATACTGCGAAAAATGTCACAGCGAGTCGGGTACGGTTGCAGATGATGATTCTGGTTTTCTACAAGGTCAATGGAAGCCTTATCTAGCGGATCAACTCAATGATTACCATAATAAAGATCGTAAGGCGACAAAAAAAATGGCTAAGAAATTGAAAAAAATGCATGAAAAAGTCGGCGAGAATGTACACGAAGCCTTACTTGAATATTACAGCAGTACTAAGTAGTCAGAGACTGAGGAGCGAATTAAAAAATGAGTACAAATCAGAATCGTAGAAAATTTGTTCAGGGCTTGGGTGTTGCTGCAGCTACCAGCATTTTTGGAATTCCCAATATTGCTTTTGGCGCTGGTAAAAAGGTGGTGGTTGTTGGCGGTGGCACCAGCGGTGCAACAGTAGCCAAGTACATCCGCATTGCTGATCCTAGCATTGAGGTGACGCTGATAGAAACTAATATGAATTATTACACCTGTTATCTGAGTAATGAAGTGCTGAGTGGTGTACGTGACATCAATTCCATTAAGTTTGGCTATGATGGGCTAGCAAAACACGGTGTAAAAGTAGTGCATGATCAAGTCACTGCGATCGATGTTGCTGCAAAAAAGGTGACCACAAAAGGTGGCAGCAGTTTTGACTATGACCGTTGTGTTGTTGCACCGGGCATCAGCTTTAAGTGGGACGGCATTGAAGGTTATGACGAGGAAACCGCAGAGAAAATACCACATGCATGGAAAGCCGGTTCACAAACCGAAATATTCCGCAAACAATTAGTTGATATGAAAGATGGTGGCACGGTTATTATTGCGCCTCCACCTAATCCATTCCGTTGTCCACCAGGGCCTCCAGAGCGGGTTAGTCAGATCGCCAGTTATTTGGCCAAAGAAAAACCTAAATCAAAGATCATGCTGATTGATTCGAAGAAAAAATTCTCGAAACAGAAGTTGTTTCTTCAAGGTTGGAAGAAGTTCTATGGGTTTGAAAGTGATAACTCTATGATCGATTGGGTGAGTAAAGATGGTGTAACCAAGGTAGATGCTGCGGGAATGACAGTAACCACAGCTTCTGGCAATACAGTAAAAGGTGATGTTATTAATATTATTCCTGCTCAACAAGCAGGGCAAATAGCATTTACTGCTGGCATAACTAATGATAAGGGTTGGTGCCCAATTGATTTGAAATCATTTGAATCCACAATTCATAAAGATATACATGTAATTGGTGATGCGAGTGTTGCAAAGGGAATGCCTAAATCAGGTTATGCGGCCTACTCACAAGCTAAAGTCTGTGCGGCTGCAGTAGCTTCGTTATTAAATGGTGAAGAAGTTGGAACACCCTCCTATGTTAATACATGCTATTCCATAATCTCTGAAGATTGGGGTATTTCCGTAGCGGCGGTATATCGTTTGGCCGAGGACGGTTCAAAAATCACAAAAGTCTCTGGTGGCCTGACTCCAATGGATGCCTCAGACGATTTTCATAAACGTGCAGTAGGTAATGCATATAGCTGGTTTAATAATATTACATCTGATATTTTTGGTTAGTCTTCCCAAGTAATGGGATGTAGCCAAAAAGGGTGCTGACAAGCACCCTTTTTTTGCCATTTAGAAATTAAAGTTAATCTGGATTAGTAATTAGGCGTTGTTGCCATGCTAGTTTTCTAAATATTTACAAAGTGATTTTTTTAAAAGACTGTCTGGGTAAAATAATAACGTCGGTTTATTTAAGTCAAGGTTAAGAAATTTTGTCAGAGGTATATTTAATGAAAATAGGTAGAAATATTTCTTACGTAATCATCGCTCTCTCACTGTGTATAACGCTCGCTTTTGCCCCAATGAGCACTGCTTTTGCTGATGAAAAAAGTAAATCTGCGGAAGAAAAAGCGTCTGAGAAGAAGAAAGAGGATAATAGTGAAGAAGAACCCGATTGTGAATAGATCAGGGATTGTGCTGGTTAAAGAATGAGTGTTGGCGGGATGGCCAAAACAATTGAAAACCCCCAAAAAACTGATACGAGGAAAGTTATGGTTGAACTCACCCCTGAAGAACAGGAAAAAGCGATTGCTGAAGCACCAAAAGGCACCTGGGCAATTTTATTGGTTTATGCCGGTTTAATGGTGCTTGGCTGGCTGGCTATGTTTTATGGTTACTTTTTACCACACGGTCCGGTGAATTAACATCAATTAAATTCGACTGTCACTCAAAGTCAAGTCACAACCAAAGGCTGGACGCAGTGAGAAGGGGTTGGTAATAACGCGATCTGGAACTGAAATATGAATATAGATGTCACTGAGAAAAAGTGGGTTGCTCTTTCTTTTTTTATTGCTTTTGCGATGATGGGGATTCTGGCAGCCTATGCAATCAATAAAAACATTCATCCCCCCAGTAATGTGGAAACAATCAATTCCACCACGCTTCACCTGTCCGACGAGTTTAATGAAGACAGTTTGGGGGTTAAACGGGCAGATGATGGTTCATTGGTTGTTACCATGGTTGCTGCGCGTTACGGTTTTTTCCCGCACAATCTGGTTGTTCCAGTAAATACACCGATCAAGATCCGCCTGGCCAGTGCTGACGTGTTGCACGGAATTCATACCGCTTATACAAATTTTAATACAATGGTTGTTCCGGGTTATGTATCTGAGGTGAATACAACATTTCCCAAAGCAGGAAAATACCCCATGTTTTGTAATGAGTATTGTGGTTTGGGTCATGACTATATGTGGTCACAGCTCCATGTTGTTTCTCTTGAAGAGTTTGAAGCTTCATTATTGAAAAAAGAAGAAGAGGATAATTAATGCAAACTTATGCAAGCAGGTTAAGTCTGTGTAATCTCTGGATTGCTTTTATCACTTTTGCTCTGGCCGCTTTAATGGGGCTTTATCAAGTGGCGGAGCGTAGCGGTTTATTTCCCAAAATAGAATATATTGAACTGTATTATCGTTCTGTTTCCAGCCATGGCGTTATAATGGGTTTTGTCCTGACAACCTTTTTCATTATGGGTTTTGGTTATTGGATTGCACATACCACGTTAAAAATACCGCTATGGGGAGGTATGAAATTCGGATGGATCGGGTTTTTTGTCAGTTTGCTTGGCACAACTATGGCGGCTGTTATGCTGTTTATGGGCGAAGCCTCAGTTATGTACACCTTCTATCCACCATTAAAAGCCAATCCGGTGTTCTATTTTGGTGCAACTTTTCTTGTTGTGGGTTCGTGGTTCTGGTGTTTGCAAATGATTATGACCATGAATGTCTGGAAAAAAGCAAACCCTGGAACACCTGTTCCACTCGCTATGTATGCTATGACAGCCAATGCAATCCTCTGGTTTGTAACCAGCTTGGGCGTGGCTTCAGAAATTTTGTTTCAACTGATCCCCTGGTCTCTAGGCTGGATAGACACTATTGATATCGGTTTGGCGAGAACACTCTTTTCATGGACTTTACACGCGATTGTTTATTTTTGGCTGATACCGGCCTATATCGCATTTTATACGTTGGTACCGAAAGCGGCAGGTGGAACACTATTTTGTGATGAACTCTCGCGCATATCCATACTGATGTTACTGGTATTCAGTGTGCCTATAGGTATGCACCATTTATATGTTGATCCGTTCCAATCCCAGGGATGGAAATTTGTTCATATGATTGGAACCTTTATGGTTGCGATACCGACATTGATTACCGGCTTTACGGTTATAGCTTCCATGGAGGTTGCCGGGCGGTTGCGTGGAGGCAAAGGGCTTTTTGGTTGGATAAAAACCTTAAACTGGAGCAATCCGATGGTTCTGGCCGCTGGCCTTTCGCTACTCATGTTAACCGTTGGTGGCTGGGGAGGTATGGTCAATGCCAGTTATTCGATGGATGTGGCGGTTCATAATACACAGTGGATTACAGGGCATTTCCATCTGATTTTTGCCGGCACAACAGTCATCATGTATTTCGCAATCGCTTACTATATTTGGCCTTCGATGACGGGTCGGCCTTTGTTTTCCACTAAACTTGCTCTGCTGCAATTATGGTTGTGGTTTATCGGAATGCTGATTTTAACATTGCCATGGCATATTCTGGGGTTAATCGGTCAGCCACGTCGTATCGGGGTTCCGCCTTATTCAGAAGAAATAACAGCACCTTGGGCGCCTTACGAATTTTTGATGTTTGTTGGCGGGATCATTTTATTTGTCTCTGCACTATTACTTGTATTGAATTTATTCTTTAGTCATTTTAAAAGAAAAGCGTCAGAATACCCGGTTATGGAATATGCAGATTCTCTTCATTCAATATTGACTTTACCTAAATTACTTAACGGTTTTGGTTTTTGGGCTGCTGTCATATTCGTCTATATGATTGCAAGCTATGGTTACCCGATTATTCAATTTTTTATTATTGATACCAAGGGTTCATTTCCCTGGAGTATATAACATGACAACAGTTATTCAGATAAGATCAATGGTTATCTGCTTCGGGTTATTGCTTATAACCGGCGCACAGGCAGAGCCTTCCTCGAATGTTGTATGGACATCAGAGACCCGCAATCTCATTAAAAATGCAGATATAGATAACGGTGAAAAAATTGCCAATAAGTGTGCAAAGTGCCACGGTCAGGATGGTGCTGATGTTGAAGTAATCGAAGAAGAAGATATGCCTTATATTTTTGGTCAGGTAGCCCATGCAACCTACAAACAGATCATTGATTATCAAGATAAAAAACGTGACGACAAAACGATGCTTAAAAAAGTCAGGAAGCTTTCCAAGCAGGATGTAGCGGATGTATCGGCGTTTTATGCCAGTCAGGATTTACCCGTTTCCAGTGTTGAATCCTCTGCTGTAACCGAGCAGGCAGTTAGAATGGCAACCCGCGGTGCAGGTGAGCGGTTTTTGCCTCCCTGTGCCAGCTGTCATGGGCAAAAAGGTGAAGGCTCAATTGTTGATGTACCCGCACTTGCCGGTCAAAGTCCCACATATTTTGTCACGACGATGATGGCTTACAAAGAGGGGGATCGTGAGAATGATATTTATAGCCGAATGCGGTTCATTGCCCAAGAGCTTACGGAGGATGAAATTACTCAATTAGCCGATTATTATGCCTCAATCGGGTTAACGAAGTAGAGTATCAGTAAGGCGGCTGTGAATCGATGTACACAGGACACGCCAGTATATCTGACGACCTGCCTATAAGTGATTTATAAATGCAAGCGATGCCTTGTTTTCATTGTGGCTTACCTGTTGTTCAACAAAATCCACCCGTTTTGCGTGTATTGCAGAGTCAACGGAGTTTTTGTTGTAGTGGTTGTAAAACAGTATGTGAAGTTATTATAAATTCAGGATGTGGCGACTATTACAAAAACCGGACAGGAAATTCACCAACCTTTAAGCGCACTGAGTTGCCTCAAATTCTCGATAAACTAAAACTATTTGATCACGAACAAATACAGCGTGAGTTTGTACGGACATCGCAAAATAAGCACTACAAAGAAGCCTGGTTAATACTGGAAGAAATCCACTGTGCTGCGTGTTTATGGCTCAATGAGAAAACCCTAAGAGGCATTGACGGTGTGCTTGATGTGCAAATGGATTATACGGGGCAGCAAGTCAGAGTACGCTGGAACCCCGAAAAACTTAAGTTAAGTGAAATTCTTTGTAGGATTGCTGAAATTGGTTATAACGCGTATCCGTTTGACCCCAGTCAGCGTGAATCACTACAGGCAGAGCAAAAGCAACGTAGTTTGCAGCGTATAATATTTGCCTTAATTCTAGGAATGGCTGTGATGCAAACAGCGATTGGCAGCTATTTTTTTGGTGATCAGAATAGTCAGGGAAACTTTCCTTTATGGATTAGTATTTCTCGTTGGGCCAATTTGGCTTTGACGTTTTTGATTCTTGCCTATCCAGGCCAGTTATTCTTTCGCAATGCATGGCGTGATTTGAAAAATCGAACACTCGGTATGGATGTTCCCGTGGTGATTGGTTTGTCAGTTGCCTGGCTAGGCAGTTTATTTAATACGGTTAACGCGCAGGGCGATGTTTATTTTGAGTCCATAGCCATGTTTGTGCTATTTCTATTAAGTGCGCGATATTTTGAGTTAGATGCACGAATAACAGCGACTACGTTACTTGACCGCTGCTCTAAAATTATCCCTCAAACAGCCAACTTGATAGTTGCAGAGAAGGTAAAAGAAGTCCCTGTTTTCGATTTAAAAAGAGGCGATAAGATACGCATATCGCCCGGTGAGGTGGTGGCAGTTGATGCACAGATGTTATCTGCCGGTAGCCGCTTTGATGAGTCTTTATTAACAGGTGAATCTGCGCCGGTTATGCGTAATAGAGGTGATGTGGTACTTGCAGGTACAATTAACCTTGAACAAGTGGTTGAGCTTGAAGCAACTGCATCTGATTCAGAATCCACCCTGAGTGCAATTCATCAGCTAACCCGTCAAAGTGTGAACTATAAACCTTATTACGCTGAGTTGGCTGAGAGAATTGCTGGTAAGTTCGTCGCTATGGTTCTCATCGTTGCCGCGGTGACTCTATTCTATTGGTTTGCTCAGGGAAATCAGGATAGTTTGCGTAATATGATATCGGTACTGATTGTGACTTGCCCCTGTGCTTTGGCAATGGCAGCACCTGTTGCGTTGTCCTTATCTGCTGCAGGGCTTGTTCGGTTAAATGTATTGGCGGTACGTATGTCTTCGATAGAAAAATTAGCGAAAATTGACGTCATCGTATTCGATAAGACCGGAACCTTAACATCAGGAGAACCCAGGCTCACTGATATTGAGCTTTTTGCTAATACAAGTAAAGACGACTGTTTGGCCGTTGTTGCAGGCATGGAGCAGGGTTCTTTTCATCCGTTCGCAAAAGCAATCATAAAAGCTGCTGAGGAGGAAAAAATAATGCCTTCCGGGATCAGTGTGGATCAAATTAAACACTATCCCGGACAGGGTATACAAGCACAATTAAAAGGACAAACCTGGCGTTTAGGAAATGAAGCTTTTGCGCGTAGCGCAAATACATTGGAAATAATACCCGAATTGCATGATATTAAAAGAAAAATGGATATCGGCAGAGAGGCCGGTACCAGTGTTCTTTTCCTGAGTGATCAAAGTGGTTTACAGGCAATGTTTTTCATCAGCGACCCAATACGAAATGGTACTGAGGAATTTCTACAGGAATTAAGCGCGCTAGGTATAAATAAAACAGTGATATTGAGCGGAGACCATAACAGTAGTGTTCACGCAATTGCGAATAAGCTGGGCATTAAGGAGGCCTATGGAGAGCTGACTGCAAAGGATAAGCTACGATGGATTCAGCGCTATCAGCAGGAATACGGGTTAAAAGTGATGATGATAGGTGATGGTATTAATGACGCGCCAACCTTAGCGGCGGCTGATATATCAGCTACGTTTTCAGATGCAACAGATTTGGCCAGGAATAATGTTGATCTGATTCTGCTGGGAAAAGGTTATAAAAAATTAGATGAGGCGTTTCGTTTGATGAAGTTTACCCGCCGTATAATTTTGCAAAACCTTGGCTGGGCCGCCGCCTATAATATGCTTGCTATTCCTGCAGCTGCGGCAGGTTTGATTGCGCCCTGGATGGCTGCATTGGGTATGTCAGTAAGCTCTTTAATCGTAGTATTAAACTCACTGCGTTTGAAGAAGACGTTTACGGTTGATTTAAGCACAAAAGATCGGGTCGAATATCGCCAAAAAGAGAGGGTGCGTAGTGCATTCTGAAGAATTGTTTCTTATGGCTTAGTTTTTTTTATCGTCCAGATTATTACCCTCATTGTGCTGTGAATAGGGTAGTTTTGTGTGACCGTATCGAACAACCAATACAGCTATGGTCAGGAGTAAGACGGTCACACCTATCTCTACCAACTGCCACTGCTTAAATGATTTTGAATCCAGTATAATATATCTCGCTAAGGCTACAATTGCGATATATATGGGAAAACGAATGGGTAAGCGATGTTGCTCGTAGTATATTTTCACCATTGCGATAATTTCCAGATAGATAAATAAAAGTAAAAGATCTTTTAAATCGACCTTCATTTTATCAATCATGGAATAGAGTTCCTGGCTCACTGCGATGATTGTTGCAACAACAATGATCAGCAGACCAAGATGCTCAATATTATACAGAACTTTGTTTATTAATTGCTTTCTATTCATTAATCAGATGCAATCTGTGAAAAAGCCTTTGCTTATTGGGAGTATGTGTTTTCAACCAATGGCATTGCGCCTGATTGCGGCACGTGGCATTGGGTACACATATAGCGTGCTCCTGAAACTTCTTCTTCATCACCTTCACCTTTAAACCCGCCATAGTGGCTTAGTGGCATGGGTATTTTTTTGCCAGTTCTACGCTCTGTCTTACCAATTTTTTTTTGCCTGTCATGACATTCAGTACATTCATTTTCTTCGATCGTAATGGGTAGATAATCTGAAATTGAGTGTGAAATTTGTGGTGGTAGCGTTGAATAAGCGATAGGCAAGAGTTCGCTCTTTCCTGCTTTAGCGTCACTATACGCGAAAGCTGTGGGTGTCGCATCTGAAAAGACATTGTCTTCGCCTATACCTATCTCTATCTCATCAATAACATCTGCGAACAGGGCGGTGCTGCAGATGTAAAGAATGCTGGCAATGAGTATTTTAATTTTCATAGTTTTTCCCTGTTAATGTGTTTAGGGCATCTTAATTTATTTTATTGTGATTTCAGCAAATGGACAAAAATATCTGTCAGGAACCAATGGCGGTATTCTCGATCACTTGTTTGTCATCAGGCGATTTTGTTTCTTTTCTTTTTAATTCAGGGGAAAGAGCGCCGGTTGGACAGGCATTCATACAAGGGATGTCTTTGCACATGTAACAGGGTATATCACGAGGGTTGAAATAGGGTGTTCCAATTGGAACACCTATCGCGTTTGCATTGGCGAGTTTGAGTGTATCATATGGACAAGCCCGTACACATTGACCACACTTAATGCAAGCTGCATTGAATTCTTTTTCATCCAATGCACCCGGTGGTCGAATCGAAAGATTATTAGCATGTGCCTGCTGTTGCAGTAAATAGGCCCAAAGAGAACCGCCTGCCGCCGCTAATGAGGCGTTCTGAGCCATTTTGATCAGAAATTCTCTTCTGCTTTTATTCGCTGTTGCCATTGGTCTAAAACAGCGCTTAAATCTTATAGACCTTGACGGCAGTTTTTTTAAAATCGGTCTCCTTTGACATCGGGCAGGTTGCATCCAGACAGAGTTTGTTAATAAAGACGGATTCATCAAAGAAAGGTACAAAAGTGTAGCCTGGAGGGGGTCTGTTGCGACCATCTGTTTCAACAACCGCTTTCACTTTTCCACGCCTGGACTCAATCCAGCACACATCGTCACGTTTTAACTTGCGACTTTCTGCATCTTCGGGGTGCATGAAAATTTGTGCGGTCGGTACCGCGCGATGTAACTCGGGGACTCGTCTGGTCATTGTGCCTGTGTGCCAGTGCTCTATAACACGACCAGTGGACATCCACAGATCGTAGTTGTCATCGGGTTGTTCTACGGGTGCTGCATAAGGGCGGAAGAATATCTTGGCTTTACCTTTCAGCGAAACTTTCTCTTTGCTGGTAATGCCGTCCAGGTCGCCTGTAGGTCTTGATTTTAAAGCCGGCCCATAGAAATCAAAACCAGAGCCTTTTTGGACGTAACTGTCATATTTTTCATTAAAACGCCATTGCGTTTCCTTGCCATCAATTACAGGCCATTTGAGGCCACGAACATTGTCATCCATATAAGTATCAAAAGTAGCCAGATCATGTGCGTGATTCAAACCAAATTTTCTGTATTCGTTAAACATCGCCTTCTCGGGAAACCATCCATCTCCCAGTTTTTCGGCGATATGGTTACCGTGTCCTTTTGCTACAGCGTCATCAGGCCATGCCACTAATCGATTGTCTTTGTTGGCAAAGAGTACATCGTACAGACTATCTTCAGCGGAGTATCCCATTTTTTCTGCAGCGGCCAGTACATCGGGCAATACACCTTCTTTGAAACCTTTGGATTTCAGACCTGGGACTTTCTTTTCTCCCCATACTTCCTTGAGTTTAAAGCGCTTGGCAAATTCCAGCATCTGCCATACATCGCCCATCGCTTCACCCGGTGGGTTTACCTGTTGTCGCCAACCTTGGGTACGCCGCTCTGCATTGCCATATAAGCCCCATTTTTCATAGATCATCGCGGTGGGTAATATGAGATCTGCGACTTTCCCCGAAATCGTCGGATAGGGGTCGGAGCAGACAATGAAATTATCCATCTGCCTTGCAGCTTTTATCCAGTGATTGGCATTGGCGCTTGCCTGGAAAGGATTATTGACTTGTACCCAGGCAAATTTGATTTGCCCATCTTCCAGATCCCGTAGTATTTTCATAATATGGCTGCCAACCTTGGGATTTAGTGTGTTTGCAGGAATTTTCCATAGATCTTCACTAAAAGCTCTGTGTTTAGGGTTTCCTACAACCAGATCGGCTGGTAGGCGATGTGCAAATGTACCCACTTCGCGGGCGGTACCGCAGGCGGATGGCTGTCCTGTCAGTGAAAATGCACCATCACCGGGTTTCGCCTGCTTTCCGAGTAATAAATGGACCATATAAGCTTGCTGATTTATCCAGCTACCCCGATGGTGTTGATTCATACCCATGGTCCAAAAACTGACAACTTTGCGTGATTTTTCGCAGTAAGCATCAGCCAGCGCGAGTAATTTCTCTTTGTAAGATTCAATGGATTCTTTGTTATCACCCTTACTAAGCTCGGCTACAAATTCCAGGGTATAGGGTTCTATACCTTTCTTGAAATCCTCAAATTCTATCAACCAATGGTTTAATGATTTATTACGATTTTTCTGCTGTACTTTTTCACCTTCCTTACGCCGTTGTGCAATCGCTTCATATTTATCCAGCGTAACTTCCAGCTCTTTTGCCTGTGTATCTTTTTCTGCGTCGAAAGCGAACTTGTCAGTTCCGCGCATACCAAATCCAATATCGTAGGGGCCGGTTGCGAAAACGCAGTGTTTATTTACAAAATCATGATCAATCACATCTCGTTGAACTACCTCACGAGCGATATAATTCCAGATGGCCAAATCTGTACCTGGTTTAAATACAATCTCAGTGTCGGCAATATCGGAGGTTTGGTTTGAAGAAGTGGTTAAATTGATTAATTTAACATTATCATCGTTTAATTTTCGATCGGCCACGCGTGCCCATAATATGGGATGGCACTCGGCCATGTTTGCCCCCCAGGTAACGACAGTATCGGTATGCTCAATATCATCATAGTTACCTGAAGGTTCGTCTATACCAAAAGTCTGGATGAATCCAACAACCGCTGATGCCATGCAATGACGCGCATTGGGGTCAATGTTATTGCTGCGAAAGCCGGCTTTCATGAGTTTCGAAGCAACATAGCCTTCGGGTATAGTGTATTGACCTGAACCAAATATGCCGATACCGGTTGGTCCCAATTCGTTATATGCCTTCTTGAATTGTTTTTCCATTTCATCAAAAGCCTGATCCCAGGTCACTTCCTGAAACTTTCCCTTTTTACTGAATTGGCCGTCCTTCAAACGCATCAGTGGTTTGGTCAGACGATCTTTACCGTACATGATCTTGCCGTTGAAATAGCCTTTAATGCAGTTTAATCCTCTATTTACAGGTGCATCCGGATCACCCTTGGTTGCCACTATCCTGTCGTCTTTGGTTGCGACCATTATGCCGCACCCAGTTCCACAAAAACGGCAAACTGATTTATCCCACTGCCAATCTTTTTCAGCCTCAGCCACATTTGCCAAGGCGGTTGAACTTACGGGTAATCCAACAGTTGCTGCAGTCGTGGCTGCAATACTTATTTTCAAGAATTCTCTTCTATTGTGGCTCATAGGCGTCTCCATCGAACGGCAATCTAGTTGTTTAACTTGGCAAGTGTTTCATTGAGATTTGAAGTGTCTGATTTATCTGGATTGAGTGAGATGGATTGCTGGTCGTCTTCAATATAGTGATAAACCATCTCGGCGTAGGACACCATAGGTAGGGATTTGATTCTTTTTAGACCATCGATTTCCTTGTTAATGTTCTCTGCTTCCTGAACAACTACAATTTGTCCACTGGATCGATCCGTGTGGTGAACTTCGACATTTTGCATGGCATTGAGCGCCAGTATTCCCTCTTCAATTCTGTGGGGCGCAATCGCGACAACGATACCGGATAGATTCATAGATCTTCCTCAGTTGGGTAGTACTCCAACCACGTAGGTTTTATGAATACAGCGAGTCAGAAAGCACTTAGCCACTAGGCGTAACTCGCCGGTAATAGTGTTCCCTTGGCAAGAGTTGCAACAAAGTGGATGAGCGTTTTCTGGCTCGCCCCATGGGAGTCAAGCTAATGAGCAAATCCGGCGTTACAGCGCTTGAAAAGGGCCGGCCATTCCCTACGCACTGTGCCTTGTCTTTGCTCATTAGCTTGACTCTGTATCCATCAAACCTACATGGTTGGAGTACTAGAGGTTTAGAAGGATTTTCACTCAAAGTCAGGCCAGGAGTGACAATTCTCAATTTGTGACTGGATAGACTAGCGAATAATTTGCGCTGAAAAACTAACACAGGTTAAATAACTTAGCGTTAAGTGATAGAAAAGCAGAGAACCTGTGGCTATTTAAAGATTGAATCAGCCGTTTTAGGAAATCAGTTTTTGAAAATGATAGTTGGGAAGGCTTACTCAGTGAGCACTTACTGTTTGCGGGTCGGTGGGCATTAAGTCACCGCGCATGGTTGGTATTTATATACCAACCATGAGTTGCTCAAGTTCGGTAAGACTTATCTTGGCAACTTTTGCAAGTGCAACTTTATCGGGAATCCAGAGGCAGTGATTTTTACATTCAATCAAGTCTTGTTTTCTTAATGCCTGAAAGACGCGGTTAACGTGTACAGAGGTTAGTCCGAGTGCATCGGCGATATCCTCTTGTGTAATTGGGAAAGGGACACAATCAGAGTGTGGCTGCAAAGATATTTCTCTTACAAAAAGACTCAATAATAGAAATGCGACCTTGGTTTCTGCAGGGTGACTGGCAATGGTTGTTAATGCAGAATGACAGCGTTGTGTTGTAATTTCTGTTATTGAGCTAATCGCAAAAGCAAGTTCGGGTAGGCGCTTTATCGTATCCCTGAACCTGTCTATAGGAAATGCACATAGTGTAACATCTGAAACGGCTATTGCTGAGTGATCTAATGTTCTGACCTTACCTACTTTATAACATAAAAAATCACCCGGTAAGGCAAATCTGAGTATTTGCCGGTGTCCGTTTTTCAGATTTTTAAACAGTGTTACCCAGCCATTAAAAACTGTGTATGCCTTTTCGGGCACATCACCTTCGTGATATAGGTATTCGCCTGCAGTATAATGGATTTGTGCGGATCGAAGTGCACGTGCCTGATCGAGATATTTGGACTCCAACTCACCAAACAATGCTGATGAACGGATTGCACAGTTTTCACATTTTGGTAAGTTCTGAGTGTTAGATTTCATATTAAACCAACAATGAAATGCGAAGTCTGACAGGCTGTGGCTATTAGGTAAAACAGCTGATGACGACATCTAAAAGTTAACACAGATTGTAGAGTAAGCTGAGCTTTCGTACCAGTATAAACTGGTGACATATCCCCTAATTGTTTTCGTGTTTATCGTCTATACCCTAAAGCGGGAAAGGGAGGGGGCACATTTAACACCTGGCCATGCGTTACAGATGCTGCCTACACAGGGCTACTCAATACTGGATTACTTACATATCGGTGCTTTCGGGCGCAACTTACCTGACCGCATACGGAGACCGGCGTATTTTAATGAATCCGGGAAACTTGATAATAGTTATATTTAGAGTGTAACCATCTTTTCCATTTGAGGTGCGAGTTCGTCGGTGATGCCCTTAACTACATCACCAAATAATAGCCCCAAAATGCTCATATTCATGATCGATATATATGTTTTCCCGTCACTTTTTTCGTACACTGCTATTGTGCATGGCATCATAACCGATAGTTGCTTGAGTTCATCATGAATAAGAATATCCGCTGCTGCTTGTGGTTCACACATTTTTATCAATTTGTTGGGTCCGATATCGATCTTGACGACTTTAAGCAGGTTTTTTTGAAAATTAACTTTCCATGATTTCGGTACTTTCCAACCCATTTGTTTTGCATTAGCCTCTATTTTTTCAAGCGATTCTTCAAACGTAAGCGGGCTGGGGATTTCTTTAATCATTAGGCTGGGTAGTGAAATAAACACTAATGCGGCAGCAGCAATTGCACCTACGATAAACGAAACAAGAACCAAGATGAATTTAGACATGGAATTTTAATCCCGCGAGTTATGTGAGGGTTGGGGAGCGTACTTTTTATAGTGAGCGATCATTCAACCACCGACACTAACAAAACGAATGATAATTCGTCTTAATCTATGTTAGTTTTGAAGATCATATTGCTATTGAATCCCACTGCTGGGTGGTGCAAAGTTGAAGTACATTTTTTCAGGAATTAGATCGTAACTCCAAGGCAGATTCCGAACCTTCCAACCGCCGACCACACGCCTGCCTTTGCTTTTTCCTTCTTTTGCTTTTACACCCTCAAAGCCCTCCACTTGTGTATAAACTTTTTTGTATCCTGCCTTGTACAATACTTTGGCTGCGAACGGTGCACGATTACCAGTGGCACACATGATAATTAATGGACTGTTTTTAGTGAGTTTCATCGTTTTTAAGACGTTTTCCACAGCTTGCAGAAAATCTGGATTCTTAGGCATTTTGAAGGTTCCAAAATTGCCTTTTTTTTTCATTTTCCACTCAGCGGAATCGAACCGATAGGGGATATTGGCATCAGCGGTATTTGGGAAACCCGTATAGTGAATTTCTGCCTGATTTCGGACATCCAACAGAATGACCTTATCAGAATTGGTCACCTTCATGTCATAGGCCTCCTGTGCATCCAGGTAAAGCTCAAATGGCGTATGCTGCCATTTTTTTGTTAATAAAGAGGCATCATAGGCATAAGTGATGGTGTTGGATGCGAATATGAGAATACAAAACAGGAATTTATTCATTAAGGTCTACTGGAGTTAAATTTAATGAGTATGTTATTAATAATTTTTACAAAAGTCTCATTAAATTGATTGAAAGATAAAATATTATTCCTGGTGTGCCTGATATCTATCGTTAGGTTGTTTATTTGATGTAAAAAATAGATGCTGCTGAACAATATTATACTATTGACAATACTATTCATTATAGGAATACAAAGAGGTTCAAAAGTCTTGCTAAGTGACACATCTGTATGATTCAACATAAAACGCAGTTATAGCTGCATTTATATACAAAAAAATACACAATGAGTAATAAATTCGAAAAAATTTACAATTTGAGTCTATTTTCAATAAAAACAATGAGATAAACGGTTTCATAAACAAATATTTTTGCTGTTAATAAGGTATTTTATTCAGCAGTGACTTAGTTTTGCGTCAGTAGTGCTATTTTTATAGAAAAATAATTTTGAGTTATTAAAATTTGATGGCATATTGCCACTCATTCACCACAAATGGTGTTTTAAAGAATTAGCGCGGTCTGTATATAATAAGAAATGGTGGGGTCAGTCAGGGATAATGTGCTGAATTTCACGCAAGGTAAGGGCCGGAGGACAAAGTATTATTTTATTAATATTGTTCCCGGCCTTTTATTATCCTCTGTTGTAACACATACTACAAAGCTTAAATCATTCCTACCCATCGTTTTCTGCCTCGATTGATTTTGTCTAATACCCTCTTTCATTATCAATTTCAGCCTGTTTAAAAAATATACTTGATGATTAATTGACCGCGCTGCTATCTGTATCTGTTTGTGATGTAGAAATGGATCAAGCAATAACTGATTTTACATATAAAGCGTTTGACTAATAAAATTGCTTTTTATATAAGCGATAAGTTTGTCTGTTTAGATACACTCTAAGCATAACCAAATTTAAAGCTTGGTAAGGAGCAACTCCACATCTTGAATCCTCACATGATCCTGACTGACCGCATTATCTAACCAACGAAGGGTCGATTTGATATTTTTTTTGAAATTTTCACGTTTCATTCGTGAATCACATGATTGAAATCGTGAACGAATATGGGCAATAATATTGTGCAAATCAACAAAACTAATGGCACTTAATCGTGATAGAGGCCCAGCAAATAGTACTTCATTACGCAAGCTGGCTATATGAGGTATTAATGCCCGGGTCTTCTCAATCAGCAGTTGTATTTCAAGATCACTATCCTCTGATATTTGAAGTAATCGAATAAGTCGTTGAGTGGCATGGGATGCACTTTTCAATTCTGTTGCGTGTTCGCTGACAGCAAATCCGGAGCACGGCCATTGCTCAAGTATATTTTCCGCTACCGCTTTTGAACCTGTCACGGAGTTTAGTTTTTGTGCAAAGCTAATGTGAGATTCAAGCGCAAGCCAATCGGTCTCCATGCCTCTGAATAACTTCCCAAATGTTAGCTTGTATTCGTTATTGTCGATAAATAATTGGCGTAAACGAAGTATCTTTAGTAATCGTTTGAGGCAGACCTGCTCCTCGTTCCGGTAGTTTGTAGTATGTGAATGAAATAACTGAGACAATTGTTTTCGAGCGCGAAAATACATGGGCTGGATAACACATGTATTTTGTTCAGCATATTCTTCAAGTTTCTCGCATAAATCTTGAATTTCTTCAAGTGATGGGATGGACTTAAGATTCAAAACGTTTTCAAGTGACTCAAGCTCAGAACATATTAATCGATACTGAAATTTGGCTCTTTGCAATGTGGGGATTGTATTTTCGTATGCATGATCCAGATGATAAAATTCCGGACTATTATCAGGGGCTGATTCGATTAACGATACGCAATTCGCAAGTTTAGTAAAAAACCTGATTGATTCATTACATAGATCACTCCACATCTGTATTAGTGAGGATGCCCGTACAGCTTCAATTTCATTAATCCAGTGTTCAATTTTTTGTGGCAAACCCAAGACGTGACTTAAACTAAGATTAGACACACCGATAGATGAAAGGGCGAGAACTTTCTCCTTTAAATTGTAAGATATTGCTTCATCTCCTTGTGTCAGTGAAAAGAGCTTTTCCTCTCTTTCTTGCAGAAATTTCAGAAATATTTTTATATCGATGATACTGTTATTTTTAATTAGTGAGTAAATTAAAGATCGGTCTATGTCGCGCTCTGCACGACTATGGTAAGGCTGAGCGAGCAGTGGATTTTTACTGTCAGTGTCTGTAGAGAGAACATTAATGGCTAGTTTTTTACGTAATGAGAATTCCGGCCGTTTCTCTAAAATACGGGTAACAGATAATAGGTATGCCTGCTGCTCGTTAGCGTTGAATGCATCCAGTGGCGATTTTGTCAATGCATTGATTTCCTCAACCAGCGGCTTATTCTCTAGCGCTTGGGAAATATCTGCATACAACGTTAAACTTTCGCTTACGCCTGGTTTTGCATTATTGTAAAATAGCTGAACGGGGTAGAGGATGAGTGGCGCCTGATTTTCTTTGCCTGTGCATGGATCAACCCAATGCACAAAATCAGTCGCTAAATAGAGTTGTCTTTCACCCCGACTCTTTACCAATGCTGTGGACATGACAATTTTATCACAGTGACGTTTTAACAAGATGGAGCTGCAACTACTTCTTAATACATATTCCTTTATTAACTCAGGCTTTTCTTTGTCTGCTGTGTTAATGAGTGTCTGATTTTTTTCTTCTACAACATCATTACCCAATAGTGAAATCATTAATTGTTGTGAGTTTTTTAAATCATGAGACAATACATCCAGGTCTTCACAAAAAAATTCTAAAGCATAATTTGTCCTTGACCAATTCAGGTAAGCTAAAAGCACCTTTGAATTATTCTGCCCTACTTGATTAAGTGTACTCGCCTTAATTTTTTCAGAATTTATTAATGACACGTTCTCAGCCCTGTACGGTGCGTCTATTGATGCTTCTGGTTATTCATGAATCAGACCATTAAGGCGAGAAATGGATGCTTTGATCTATTTAAATAAGCGAATAAGAATGCGAAAAACAAAAGGAGAGGTGTTTATTGTGAATAATTTTCTATTGAGTGCGGGTTAAAAAGTCTCTACTGTAGTGTTTCATACAAAGTACTCGGTTCGCCCTGCGGGAAGCCATTAAAAACGCGATTGCGGTGTGACCTACATGGCGTAGGTCAGGGGCGTGAGCAGGAGCGGTAAGCTTTGCAGTCCTGAAAAAAGGGCCAACCATTCCCTGCGCACGGCGCCTTGCACTCGCGTTTTTACTGGCTTTCTAACTGTGTACTTTGTATGAAACACTACCCTAGGGGCAGGGGACGAGGGTGATTGTTCCCTGGCTGGCTATCAAGTTGTTGTCATTTTTACTATATTTTTAGGTGTCAAGGTGTTGTCATCGACGTTTGATGAGAGAAAGGAGAGGTGTTGCCGAATTGCTGATTCCGCGAGTGCAGCATTAGTAGATAGTTTGCTTATGGAAGGGGGCTCGTCGGCATTAGCCGATAAAAAGGTGGGCAGACGTGATAGCTTGCTAAGTTCCTTGTGAACAGATGATGCTTTTTTACTTGCGGATAAAAAATCTTCGCGTTTTTGCTCCCAATTTCTTATTAATATCCGGCTTAGTTGATTGCTTTCACAGGCATATCGAATTGCCTGGCTAAATCTGATATAGGCTTTTAGTTCATCCCATTGGGTCAAAATGCCGTTAAACCCGGTTCCCAGTAATTTTTGATAAATTGATACTGAACGGAAATTTTCTATTTCTTCTGAGAGTAAATAAAGCTCAGTTAAGTTTTGGCGTGTTCTTGCATTGTGGATTGAAATACCATCCCGTAGTGCATCTTTTATCGCAATGCGGGCACGACGGTTTTGCTTCGAATGCGTAACTTTACCTTTTTGCCTGTTAAGAATAAGTAAGTGTTTAAGAATGGGTTGGGTTTGCATAAAATAATCGATATCAATATAATGTGTATGAACTGCGAGTTTTGTCTTTAGTTTTTTTGCGTGTGTTTTTGCAGCGCGATAGACACTATTAACTTCTTTGGAGGCATGGGGTTCATAAGCGAACAGGCAGTAGCCAGAAGGTTCTTTGAGCGGACGTTCATAAAAACTTGCCAGCCACTGAACACTTTTCAAACTCTGGTTTCGTTGGCCAAAAATTCTGCGATAAGCCGGGTATTGTTCTAATGATTGAATTCTTCGAGACCAATTTTGAATTTTAGCGGGCATCTGCTCAAGTTCAAATAACGAACGCTCTGACAGTCCGAAGCGGCACAAAGATTGGGCATGATCAACAACGGATAGGTTTATATCCATAAATTTATTATTGGAATCATTTTTTCGTAGGAAATTTGAAGGCTGCTGTCTGTATTTTTCAGTAGTACTTGATTCTTTTTTCATTGAACTTAAATTGCCTCAAATAGTCCGAATCCATTCGGGTTTACGTTGTAAGCCGGGCTGTACAGGTATCAAGTTCTTGATTCGGGTTGACTCTACAATAATTTATATATTACAAAATTCTGCATGGGAGATGCGATTAATATTCCAGTCAATGGATCATTAATTGATGAAGAGTTCTCTTGTCAGGACGGTTACATCATCAACCTGACATATATAATATTGTGAATCCACTACTCACTGCAAGCATTAAAAACATGGCGGCAAACAATACATATGACAAATAATTGGCGCATGTGTTGGCATCAATATTTGTCGGCTTGTATTATTTCTGATTGGGCTTACCACCACTAAAGTCATTTGATTGGGCAATATGCAAATCTGCAGGTGTGCCGATATCGAGTATAAATCCATCTTCAAATACCACTGTGTCTACCAACATGCCATTGGCGATTGCGGCATTTATGACTGTTCCTACATAGGGTTCACTACGATGATTATCGAACTCGAAAAATGGTCGTTCTTTTTGTAAATAATTATGCATATAGCGGGTGAATGATGGACGCCAGACGGCAATCACCCAGGTGTAAGTCAAATTTGAGTCAGCGGGTTTGATGTCCAGTTTAATTACTCGCCCACTCTCATCTATTTTAACCATATCGGCTTTAGTTGGATTATTGGTTTTGAATAATCCTAAAACAACATCACACTGCGTGGTGGTGAGTTTTCTCTTAAGATCAATAAAGGCCGTTTGTGGTTGTAGGATAATATCTGGGAATCCGAGTGCTATATTTTTGTCTTTGACAAAGGGCCATGCCTGGTCCAGCGTATAAGGTGTGCCCCAGGGACATTCCAGCATAAGATAGGCAATACTCAGTCCACGAGAACTGCCACCAGAAAAACACTGGGGTATATCCCATTTTCCATCACGAATTATTATATATACAGAGTTAATACCAGCCGTTCTGTAGGCTGACAATAAAAAATCGCTAACTACCTTTTTTGAGCCGTTACCATTGGATACAGGCAATACCTCTTTACTGCAATCTTTAAGCTGCAGCCGTTTAGCCAGACCGGCTGCAGGAATAAGAGCTATAAATTCATCGCTGTTGTGTTTATCCAATAAATTCTCTTCTACATGACCACTCATCTATTGATCCCGATGTTTCCATAAGACAGATTCGATTAAAAGTCAGCATGCCCATCAACTTTGATTGCAATCGTATGCACAACAATTGCGAATTAAATGCTTTCGGATCGAAATATAGCAAACTTATATGGGGAAAGTAGGAGGTGTAATCTTCGACATCTGCACACTTTTTTGTTGCTTGATTTAAGCGGATTAAATCATCGGAAATATTCAACTCAATAAAAAAACTTTGATAAAAGCTATCATGATAATGAAGCCTGTGAGGTTTTACAGTCAGCGGTAAGAACTGCCGCACTATTTGTTGAAGTTTTGGATATACCCTGTCGTTTAGATTGTAAAATGACGGACATGTCGTGATATGCGGGGAGAAAGGTACGGAGCCAAATTCCATCGCCAAGGTGTTTATAACGGACTGTAACTTGCTCTTGCTGGATTTATCCGGGCACAGCCACAGGGTATATTTTTCTACACTTGAATCATGCATGGCTAAAATTATAGGGTGGCCTAAATTGAGGAACAATTTACTTATTCTACTTAACCTCCCGTTGCAGGAGGTTAAGTAGAATAAAATTTCTGGGCTGGGGCATGCAGTAATCCTTGTCTGCGGAATTCGTTATGCCTAGATCTTAAAATAAACCCCTTTCTGTTATTTTAAAATGGATAGCTGGATCAAGTTAAATCGGCAACTGTATCACGTTCTTCGATAAGCTCTTTGACGGAAGCATCTATCTTGTCTTGAATATATTCAGAAATATCTAAACCTTGAACGATTTCGTAACCGCCGTTTCTGCAAATAACCGGAAAGGAGAAAACCAAACCTTCTTTTACACCGTAACTGCCGTCGCTGATAACGGACATACTTACCCAATCATCATCTGCAGATCCTTGTATCCAATCGTGCATATGCTGTATTACAGCGTTTGCCGCGGAAGCGGCGCTTGATGACCCTCGTGCTTTTATAACCGCACCACCTCTTTGTGCGACTGTCGGCATGAAATCCTCTTTTAACCAGATTTCATCTACCAGGTCAGAAGCATCATTGTTGGCTACTGTGGCATGCGCGCAGTCGGGTACCTGAGTGGTCGAGTGATTGCCCCAGATGATCATTTTTTTTATATCAGCAACAGCACTACCTGTTTTTTCTGCTAATTGGCTGATTGCCCGGTTATGATCAAGACGGGTGAGTGCCGTGATATTTCGAGGATTAATTTTAGGTGCGTTTGCGGCGAGTATGTAAGCATTGGTATTGGCTGGGTTACCCACCACACAAATCTTACAATTCTCGTTCGCCATGTCGCTTAATGTACCACCCAGCGCTTTGAATATTTTACCATTATCAGCCAGCAGGTCACTGCGCTCCATGCCTGGGCCTCTTGGTTTTGCACCTACAAACAGTGCTGAATCTACATCTTTAAATGCGGTCGCCGGATCATCGGTACATATGACATCGGTGAGTAGAGGGAAAGCACAATCGTCCAGCTCCATCTTTACGGCTTCCAGTACACCCAGTGCGGGAGTTATCTCTAGCAGTTGTAAAATTATGGGCTGATCTTTTCCGTATATTTGCCCTGAAGCAATGCGGAAAAGCATTGCGTAACAAATTTGGCCCGCCGCACCGGTAATGGCTATGCGCATGGGTTGTTTCATAAATTAATCCTCAAATTTATTATGGTTTTTTGGGTTCAGACAGAATAATTCTGTTTGAAGGGTTCGATGGTTTGAATATCAAACCCGACTGATACAGATTCGTTAATCATTTAGGCTGACTAGCTGGCCTACACTATAGAAATAACCAGGGGGCGTTCTCAATTAACTTGATCATCTTGTTGCCCCTGAAAAAACGCCAGGCAAGGTAAGAGGAGTAATGTTTGGTCCCTCCAAATGAACGACGAATAACGCCGTATGGTGCTTTTTCAGGGACAACCCGAAGGGCCAGTGCTCTCAGCGTTGTCGCTCGCTTATGTGAACCAGCCACACAGCTCGCTGCGTCTTGCTGGATGAAAAATGAGCGCCGGCAGGACGGTCAAGTTATTTGAGAACGCCCCCTAGGAAATCGAATCGGATTAGCTTGGTGTTTAGAGATTCAGGCTATAAGTGGATGACCTCCTTGAAATGCGATATTTTCTCAATTTGTTCAGTGAACAAAATTAATATGACAGTTTAACACAAGCAGTATTGAGGTTATAGAGGACTCCAATAATTGACTAGCGTGACTTTGAATGAGGCAATGAGTCTAAGTCGTTTGATCTATTAGTGAGTCAATGCGCCCGTATTTGCAGATTGAACAATGTTGTTGTCATAAAAGACAAATTTGTCTCTTGCAGTGGATTGATGATGTATTTGATAATGCATGTCCCATTGATTCTTGTAACATTGTTAAATCTTACATCGAAGAATTAAACGGGAATTTCACTTGTTAATAAACAAAAACTTTGTTTATTCAAAGACATAATGCTTTCTCAAGAAGTATCTGATTTATCGATTTTTATTATTTATTGCTGTGCGGTAATGGCAAAGGAAGCAGAATTCAAAATAATGTGATCTCTCAAGCCTGTGCGAATGTTATCTGTTCTTCGAACAAATTATCTGCAGGCAAGATTCTTAACAATAGGATGGTTATTTAGAAATGAAAAAATTAATGTTAGTCACTGTTATTCTGGTTTTCGGGCTACTTCTCAGCGCTTGTGATAAGGCTGCCGATACCGCAAAAGATGCTGCCGCTGACGCGGTTGATGCTGCTAAAGAAGCGGCGTCAGATGCAATGGATGCTACTAAGGAAGCCGCCTCCAATGCTGTAGAAGGCGCAAAAAATACTGCATCTGAAGCTATGGATGGTGCCAAGGACAAAGCTTCTGAAGCTATGGATGGTGCCAAGGACAAAGCTTCTGAAGCTATGGATGGTGCCAAAGACAAAGCTTCTGAAGCTATGGATGGTGCCAAGGACAAAGCTTCTGATGCAATGGATGATGCCAAGGATAAAGCTTCTGATGCAGCAAAGAAGGCTACCGAATAGTCAGAGCTATTAGCTGATGGGATTTGGTCAGTTTTTGTGACATTAAAACCGGGTGCTAATGACCCGGTTTTTTATTTATCTCAATCGGTTGGCAGATAATAAACAGGTTTAATTGTCCAAGGTTAAAGAGATCTGAATTTTTTTCCCTTGAATGTCACATTGCTTACCCTCTGTAGCGACTTTATCCGGAAGGATCTTGTTAGCTAATGTTTCGGATGTAATTGTGTCTTTGAAAAAATCCACTGCTTCCTGCACCTCGTTGTCACCCTCAAGACCGACTATAATGCGGTCATTAACAACCAATCCTGCCTCTTTACGTGCCACCTGAATCAGACGGACAATGTCTCGTGCCAAACCCTCACGTTCTTGCTCCGCATCTACTGATATATCAAGAATTACAGCCCCTGTCCCCCCAAATGCCTGGCTATCGCTACCTTCCGGGCATACAAGACGCATGTCAAATTCATTGCTTTCCAGTGTTTCTCCAGCAACCAGAACGCTGCCATTTTCCTGCATTTTATAATCACCGTTTTTGGCTGCTGCCATAACAGGTTTCATTTTTTTACCAAGTCGTTTTCCAATCTTAGGATTGATTTTCAATTCCAGATCACCAAAGGTATCCAGACTTGGTGAAAGCTCCACTTTACGGACATTAACCTCGTCGGCAATCAATGAGGTATAGTTTTGCAGCAAGTAGGCATCGGGGTGCGCAATAGTCAGGCTTTTGAGTGGTAATCTGACACGAAGTTTGAATCGTTCACGCAAGGTAAGAATAGCCGCACATACATCACGTACCATGTCCATTTTTTCAACGAGCTCATTGTCTTCAATGAACTTGTCGTTTGAGGGCCAGTCGGCAAGATGCACAGAACGCTCGTTAGTAAGACTTTTGTACATTTTTTCTGCAAGGATGGGGAGCAGAGGCGCAAGAATCTCACATAATCGAACCAATATCGTATAGAGCGTATCAAATGCATCCTGCTTATTTCGACTATCCTCAGTTTCCCAAAACCTGTTCCTGCTTCTGCGGATATACCAATTGGTCAAAACTTCCATAAATGTGGTTACCTCCCTGCAAGCCACAGGGATATTGTATTGATCCAATGCAGCTGCAACCGATTGTGCCAAGTTGCTGGTTTTGGTGAATATATAGATGTCGAGCTGTTCAGTTGCACGCGTGATGATTTGAGGTTTGCGTTCTTCGAGATTGGCGTAGAGCTGGAAAAAAGAGTAGGCGTTAATCAGTGGGGAAATAGCTTCTCGCTGAATCTGGGCAATCGCTCGTGAGCCTCTGGGTACCACCAAATCCCCACCATTTAGTACGGGTGAAGAAATAAGAAACCAACGCATGGTGTCGGAGCCGAATTCTTCAAAAAATTCGAGTGGATCGGGATAATTCCGCAGTCTTTTTGATAATTTCTGTTGATTTTCATCCAATACCACACCGTGGCAAATAGCATTTTTAAACGGATGAGAATCGAATAACATGGTGCCAAGGACGGTCAATGTATAGAACCATCCACGGGTTTGGGCAACATATTCAACAATAAAATCTGCCGGGAAGTGATCTTCAAACCATTGCTTGTTTTCGAACGGATAGTGGATGGAAGCAAAGGGCATGGCACCGGATTCAAACCAGCAATCAAAAACTTCTTCTACCCGTCGCATGGTTGATTTTCCACTGGGATCATCAGGATTGGGTCGTGTCAGTTTATCAATATAAGGGCGATGGAGATTCTCAACCTTGACCCCAAAATCCTTCTCCAGTGCTTCTATCGAACCATATGTGTCAATACGTGGGTAGTTAGCATCATCGCTCATCCAGATGGGCAGGGGTGTTCCCCAGAATCGACTCCGACTGATATTCCAGTCTTGCGCATTAGCGAGCCAGTTGCCGAATAAACCATCCTTTACGTACGCCGGAACCCAGTTTATATTTTGATTGTGGGCTGACATCTGTTCTCTGAACTCACTGACTTTTAGATACCAACTATTTACCGCCTTGTAAATGAGCGGTGTGTCAGTTCGCCAGCAATGTGGATAGTTGTGATCAATGGTGTCGTGTCGGAATAACTGACCATTTTCTTTCAACCGCTTTATGATTGGCTTGTTTGCCTCAAAAACCTGCATTCCTGCATAATCGCTTACCTGTTCCGTAAACCGCCCTGCGTGATCTACGGGTACAACGACCTCTATTCCCGCAGTACGACAGATAGTTAAATCATCTTCGCCAAAACCCGGTGACATATGCACTATGCCTGTACCGTCATCATCGCTTACAAAATCAGCGGCAAGAATCTGAAAGGCATTTGTCTGGTCACAGAAGTAGCTAAATGGCGGTGTGTAAGACAGTCCAACCAATTCACTGCCTTTAAATGTTCTTAGTGTCTTTACGCCTTCCAACTGATTTTTATATTTATCCAGTGCCTTGGTAGCGAGGATAATGTGTTCGCCGTTGACAGCCAACAGGCAATAGTCGATTTCATTTGCTACCGCGACAGCCAGATTAGAAGGTAATGTCCACGGCGTAGTCGTCCAGATTAAAAACGAGGCATCTTTAAATTCGCTGATATCAGTTTTAAGTTTAAAAGCGACCGTTATTGCTGCATCGGTTCGTACACGGTAGGAGTTATCCAATCGTGTCTCAAAATTTGATAAAGGTGATTCTACCGCCCAACTGTAGGGGACAACCCGATAGTCCTGATAGACCAGGCCCCGATCGTAGAGTGTCTTGAAAGCCCAGAGGCAACTTTCCATATAGTCGGTATCGAGCGTTTTGTAGGCGTTCTTAAAATCAACCCAGCGGGCTTGGCGAACAATATAATCCTCCCAATCCTGAGTGTATTTGAGTACGGATTGGTGACAGGCATCATTAAAGCGGTCAATTCCAAATTCTACGATTGCCTTCCGGCCTGATATACCTAAATCGGCTTCGGCGGATAATTCAGCAGGCAGCCCGTGTGTGTCCCAGCCAAATCGGCGATCCACCCGGTATCCTTGCATGGTCTGATAGCGCGGTATGGTGTCTTTTACAAAACCTGTCAGCAAATGTCCATAATGTGGCAGCCCATTTGCAAAAGGGGGGCCATCGTAAAAAACATACTCATTATCTAACGACCTTTGCTCAATTGAAGCTTCAAATGTTTTATCGGAAGCCCAGTATGCCAGTATTTCCTTATCAACTTTGGGTAAAAATCCTTTGCCTTTGAGTGGTGGAAATTTTTCAGAAATTTTATCTGTCATATTACTCATCAATTTAGGTTACAACTCGAATCGATGACTTCTATCCACATGAAGCATCGGATCCAGGCACAGTTAAAGCAGCCATAGCTGCTGCAGCAAAATGCAGAGCATTTTACATCATTTGATTGTTTTTCTACATACTATCTTGTGTGTTGTTCAAGACAAAATGGACGGCATTAGCAAGTCTTATAGGGATTACAGTAAAGCATTGGAGGAGTAAGGGCCTTCGGGCATTTAGCCCCGGCTTTCATTGCGCAGATTTCGCCAAGTACTAAAAATCAATTGATCAAAAGATAGGATTACATACACGTGGATACGCGTTAGTATTCCTTTGACGCCTTACAAAAATAATGCAGCGCCGGACGCGTCGCTCTATACTGACATCCATAATTTCACTTAAGTTTATCATTGGTTTCGAATGGGTTTAGTAAAAGCAGATGTCTAATAAGTGTTTCAATTTCTCCCGGGCAATAGTTATTGTGAGTATTTTGCTGTTATCGACTGCATGCTTGAATTTACAAAAAGAGCCTACTCTGGCAACTGAAGAGGACACTTTTTTTGCGCCTAATGTCGCTGTACAGCCAATCTCTGAGATTTTGCCTCAATTGCGCCATTTTCGCGTGGTTTTGGTGGGCGAGCAACACGACCGATTGGATCACCATAATGCACAACTAAAAGTAATCAAACATCTTTTTGCTGATAATCCACAAATTGCCATTGGTCTTGAGTTTTTTCAGCAACCTTATCAGCAGGCATTGGATGATTATGTCGAATTGAGGATTGATGAAAATGAAATGCTGACTCGCACTGAATACTTTAGTCGTTGGCGTTATGATTATCGACTTTATGCGCCGATTCTACGTTTTGCTCGAAACAATTCCATTCCTCTGGTAGCACTGAATATTCCTGGCGAGGTGGCACGGCAGGTTGCACGCTCAGGTATACAAAGTCTAAGCCCTGAGCAACACAAATATGTACCAAAAAATATTGACCGTAAAGTTGAAGGTTATAATGAACGCATTATGCAATCATTACAAATGCATGATGACGCATATAAGCCAGATCCCGATAATTTTATTGACGCACAGCTGATGTGGGATGAGGGAATGGCGCAACGGGCATCGCAGTATTTGCAGGACAATCCGACTCGGAAAATGGTGATTCTGACCGGGGTTGGACACATTATTTATAGAAACGGAATCCCCCTTCGATTGGAACGTCGGATCGGTATGCCGGTGGCAACAGTAATTAATCTTTCTGAAATTGAAGATGCTGAGCCTGCCATGGCGGATTACTTTATTAAAAGTGATAAAGAATTGCTGCCAATAAAAGGACGGCTGGGCATTATGATGGATTCAGATGAAAACCGGGTTTTTGTTGCTTCTTTCTCCGATATTAGTTCTGCGCAGAAAGCGGGGATCCAAGTAAACGATACACTATATAGCATTGAAGGCAAAGTTATTACCCATTTCGCTGATGTCGGCCTTGAGATGTGGCGCAAAGTCCCGGGCGATACTATCGAGCTTGGCGTTAACAGAATGGATGGTGGCAAGCTTATATCATTTAAAATGCATATCACCCTGGAGTAAACTCGTGGCTCACCATGCTCAGAATCAGCAGCAGGCCAATTTTCAGTCATGAATTATATAAATAAAGCAAAATTTCGATGAAATCCCAGCGAGCTACCGATTCTGAAAGCATTGAGAATGCCAGAATTGTTAATGAAGCTGTTCGGTTTATGTATGAGAATATTGCCACCATTAGCGCCTTACAGTTTTTTTTCCCGGTCGCAATTGGCTGGATGTTCTGGAGTAGTTTCTCTCACACGTTAATTATTTTTTGGACGGCAGCCATACTGGCTGTATACAGCATAAGGATTTTTCTCGCCCGCTGTTTCTACAATTGTGACATTGATGATGCGCACTATACGAGGTGGGCAAACTATTTTACCTGGACCGCACTTGTATCTGGTATTTTGTGGGGTGGGGCAGGGGTTATCTTTTACTCACCTGAATCGGTCAATCTGCAAGTCTTACTCTATGTACTGATAGTGGGTGTCGCAGCAGGTTCGTTAGTTGTCACCTGTTATTGGTTACCCGCTTTCTTTGCCTATAGTATACCTTCTGTTGGCATGGTCGCGCTTAATCTGATCATCCAGGCTGAAGCACCGGGTAAGATTCTGGGTTTTTTATTTGTTTTATATCTGTTGATATTTACCCAGGTAGCCAGACGAACGCGGGAAATGATGTACCACTCCATTCGTGTGCAGTTTGAAAACCTCAGTCTGGTGGAGGAATTGCAATGGCAAAAGGAGCGAGCAGAGACGGCCAACCGGGCAAAAACCCGATTTCTTGCCTCCGCTAACCATGATCTCAGGCAACCTGTACACGCGCTTTCTCTTATGACCTATGCGGCAAAGGATGAGTTAACCTCTCCCAGAGGTAAAAAACTCTATGACAGTATGGACCGGACAATCCGCAGTTTGAGTCAATTGCTTGAATCTCTGTTGGATCTCTCGCGCCTGGATGCAGGCGCCATGACGATAGAACGGGAGAATGTAAATTTAAAACCGCTAGTGGCTCAATTGTTAACCGAATTTCTACCTGTGGCTCAGCGAAAGCGGCTGCGCCTTGGTTCCGGTCCAATCAATTTTACAGTTTATACCGATATTGCACTGGTAGAGCGTGTATTGCGTAATTTACTTGGCAATGCGATTCGATATACCAATACAGGAGGTGTATTAATTGGGTGTCGCCGACGTGGAGAATTTGTTCAGATTGAGGTATGGGATACAGGTATAGGTATAGATGATAAAGATTCCGAGCAGGTGTTTACCGAATTCTTCCAAGGTAACAACCCTGACCATGATCGATCGCAAGGATTGGGCTTGGGTTTGTCGATATGCAAACGTATTTCAGTGCTCCTGAGTCACGATTTCAGCTATCAATCTGAAGCAGGAAAAGGTACTGTTTTTCGCCTTAGAATCCCACTGAGCAAAAAAGTGATTTTACCCGATAATCGAAAAGTCAGTAGATTTAAAAGTGATGCGGGTATTCTTAAGGATGCCACTATACTCGTGATAGATGATGAACGTATGGTCCGAGAAGCATTAAAGCCGGTTATTACATCATGGGGTGCAAATGTCGTGCTGGCAGCTGATGCTATGGAAGCGTTGGATAAGATTGAATCAGAAGTTGACGGGGTTCCGGATGCAATTATTTGTGATTTTCGACTAAGCCATGATCAGAACGGTCTGGATGCTATACGCTTGATCAAAGAAGTTGCCAAAAGCCCCGACATTCCAGCAATGATTCTAACCGGGGATACGGCACCTGAGCTGGTAAAAGAATTTGAACAGTCTGAGTTTCCGGTCATTCACAAACCAGTACTTCCCGAGGAGCTGTATAACTATTTGTGCTGGATGCTTAAAGTGGGTACAAAACCAAAGTAGTATTTATATAAGCTATCGACCAAAAAGAGGGATTGTTTGAGTTGCTTTTTATTTTAGTGGCTTACTACCGAAGTGTTGTTTTATGTACCAAGGCAAATTCCCAAGATGCTTGAAAATGCTGGCGGTGATTTGTGGATTTTTATAAGGTGGCTGGCGTGTCAGCTTATTCGGGATTTTGCCTGTGACCGGATAAATCCCGTGTTTAGGATTCTCAATTCTCTAAATAATATCGGTGCTATTGAGGAATAGGCGCACTAAAAGTGACCTCATCACCAGAGCTGGAACTACTGCTACCACCGCCGCCGCCAGCAGCAGCAAGACCGCCTACGGCAAGTGCGCCAAGGCCAATCCACAACCATTTATTGGATAAGGTACTCGATTTTTTCACGTCTTCAGCACTTTGGCTAGCCAGATCGTTACCACGAACTGTTCCCGGAATAACATTAAGTACCAATGGGTCAAAGCTAAATCCACGTAAAAGCGTATTACCTGCCGTATCTTCTGCTTCAAGATAATATTCCAGTCCGGGTGGTTCCAGATCGGCGGCGGAAAGCTCCACTAAATAAAGACCTGAGTTACCTGAAGGTTCCAGTTCAACGGATTTAAATACAGATTTGCCAACCGTGCGATAGAAGAGCATAACTCTGGCAACACCATTGGCATCGTTAACGGTAGCAGACATCACATGTGTCTGATTTGACATAAACCGCTCATTTGAAGGTTCATGCAAGACAGTGGGTGGTGTTATATCTTCGGCGTTGGATTGGGCATGAGCTAAGGGCATCAATCCAGGAGATGAGCTTAGAATCACTGATAGGAAAATACTGATTAATCGGGATCTCATTCTTCTGTTCCTCAATATACCGCAGTGTTACAGGCGCCCTGCTCGCCAAAATTTCGAAAGTACATTCTATTTCTAATAAGCACTGTGCCTGACAGGAAGCATCTAAGGATATTATTATCTGACAGTAAAATTGGGATCATACTAAATTGTTCGTATCTCTACTATAAGAAATATGTCTAGGTAAACAGCAGGAAGGATGTTCAAATTGGGCTATTCCCCAAGCGCCGATAACTGCACGCTGCAATATAGTATTAGCTATTGAATTATAAGTAATTAATTGCTCTTTTGTAATGGGGTAGACACAACGACTTACCTGCAGTCACAGACCTGCCGGGGTCGAAGTGATGCCCTGGACTCGAATGTTTACTACCATTTGACCAGAGACCAGTAGCCATCTGATTTTGTTGTTTTCAACTCAAATTTACTCCAGGATTTACCGGGTAATACAGTAGAACCAGACTTGTTAGTCAATTGACGAATATTAATATTTGCAGAAGCGAAACCCCGTTTGGAATTACTCTGAAAGTTGCTTATTTTTAAATTCATGTCCTGGTACTCTGCACACAGTCGATTAACAAATGCCAAGCTGTCTTTGTTCGGATTAGTACGCGTATCAAGTACCCTTGTATTGCATGACTCAAGATTGACCTTAAAATCATTAAACAGGCGGCTTATTGATTGGATATCAGATTCACTATCTTGCCGTCTGCGCTCGTTTAACAGTGATCTGCTTATCGGTTTTTTCTTCTTTTTTGATTTTTTAGGTTTCTGGTTTTTAGCCAAGATAATTTTTTGATTCTTGCCATCAGCTTTCTTATTTTTCGCTGCCCGGTTTTTAGCTGTCTGGAGTTTGTCTTTTTTCAACTTGGCCTGCCTGGCTTTTCTCTGAATCTCTTTCTCCTCCTTTTCTAACTCAATGAGTCGGGCTTTTTCCTCAGCCTCGATACGCTTAAGTTCTGCGAGCCGAATCTCTTCAGCCTTGATCCGGTCTTGCCTTTGTTGGATAACTAGCGCTTGAGCAATCCGATTTTTTTCTTCAAGGGCTGTTTTTTCCTGACCACGTTGTTCCTGCTCCTCGCGTTCAAGTTTCTCTTGAGCTAATCGTGCCTTCTCCTCGCGTTCAAATTTCTCCTGGGCTAACCGTGCCTGTCCCTCACGGTCAAATTTCTCCTGGGCTAACCGTGCCTGTTCCTCACGGTCAAGTTTCTCCTGGGCTAACCGTGCCTGTCCTTCACGATCAAGTTTCTCCTGGGCTAACCGTGCCTGTCCCTCACGGTCAAATTTCTCTTGGGCTAACCGTGCCTGTTCCTCACGATCAAGTTTCTCCTGAGCTAACCGTGCCTGTTCCTCACGATCAAGTTTCTCCTGAGCTAACCGTGCCTGTCCTTCACGATCGAGTTTTTCCTGGGCTAATCGTGCCTGTCCTTCACGGTCAAGCTTTTCTTGAGCTAGTCGTGCCTGTCCCTCGCGGCTTGCTCTTTCTTGTGCCGGTTTTGTTTGTTCGCTATCTGCCTTCTGAGACAAAGCCAGTAGTTTTTGATCCTGAACCAAACCACTGCCGATTATTGGCTCATTTTGAGGGTTAAAAGGATTCAAGAAATAACCCCCTATACCAGAAATAATCACTGTCGCTAATAATGCCCCATACAGGAGTTCTTTTTTAGATTTTAATAATATGATCAGACCGTTAGGTTGTTTCGAGATCGAATCCACTGCTGCCTGATCGGACGCTGATCCCACTGATAACTGAGGGTCTGTATGACTAGGTGTAGAGTTGTTGATCGGTGTTAAGGATATCTCTTCTTTCTGTGGTTGCCCTCCATAAGCTGTGCGGCCAGTAACGGGAATTGAATTATTGCTTGGATAATCACGGCCTGCGATGATGGTAGCATCACTGTCTACATTGTTATGAGTGACTGGTTGTACTGGTAAATTCAGAAAACCTTCTGGTTTTAAGAGCTTGCGAAAAGTCAATGCGTCCTGTGGACGGTTCCTGGCATCAAACTCCAGCGCTTGATCAATCGCATGTAAAAAACCAGCAGAGTATTGTGATGAATGTGATACTTTTATTGAGGGGATGTACGGGTCAGGCTGCTTTTGTACAACTCTGCTGAATCGATGGAAAGCATCAGGGGGTAGCTCACGGCGAATAGCGTAGTACAAAGTTGCACCTACCGCATAGATATCAGTCCATGGACCTTGCGGTCCGGCACTATTGTCCATCTGTTCATACGGCGCGTAACCCTTGGTTAAAATGCGGGTCATGTTCTGAGTGGAATCAGTTACATGCTGACGGGCTGAGCCAAAATCGAGCAATACCGGGCTACCGTCTTCCCGTACATAGATATTGGCTGGTTTAATGTCCCGATGAATTATATTGTGCGCATGTACTTGTTCCAATCCGCTTAGTATTGCGTCAAATACTTCAACAAGTTTGGCTTCATTCTGATAAAGGGGGGTGCGTAGCATGAGTTCAAGGTTATTACCGTGCTCATATTCCATCACCATATAGGCGCTGTTATTTTCTTCAAAAACACTCAGTACACGAACGATATTGTTATGTTTAAATCGGGCCAGTATTTGTGCTTCTTCAATAAACCGCGTCAGACCCCAGCGATACATTTCGCCATCAGTTCCGGTTTTTGGGATGATATAACTGTTCTCTTTTCGTTCTGCGATGTCACCCGGCAGATATTCCTTAATCGCAACCTGAATATTCAGATTTGTATCTGTTGCCAGATAGGTGATACCAAATCCACCACGGCCAAGTACAGAATCAATCTGATACCAAAGAAGCTTTGCGCCTTTTTTGAGTTGTTCTGCCATAATCGATAATAATCTACTATTGACTGAATTTTACAACTAATTGTTATTAATATTTTTTTTATGCAGGGGCCAGCATAAAGTCAACTTTCTTAATGCCTTGCCCAAATATTATAAAACAAATTAAATCAGCTGTTTAGATGCCTGACTCTATCACCGATTATACTACCGAAACTGTGATCCCATCAGGCTATAAGTCATCAATAGGGAATGTTTTCCTCAGCTATTCGCCATTGCAGGAAATAATTGCCGTATAACAGACTCTGACATAAAATCAATTTGTAGCCTATGATCGACGCGTGCTGATAATTACGCAGTACGTACCCACAAAACTCGTGATGACCCAGGAAACTATGAGCGAAACAGATGCGCATATTGAGGCCCAGTTACTATGGAAGCCTTCTGTCCAGCAAATTGATCAATGCAATCTTGTGGCTTTTATTAATGCCGTAAATACACGATATAGCCTGAATATAAAAACTTATGCACAGTTGCACCAATGGTCAGTGGATTCTATCGATCTATTCTGGGCAGAGGTTTGGGGATTTTGTGCAGTGATCGGCGAAAGGCACGGGCCAATTGTTTACCAAATTGCTGATCGATTTATTGATGCAAAGTTTTTTCCTACAGCCAGATTGAATTTCGCGGAAAATTTACTGCGAAATAAAAATAATGCAACCGCAATTATTTTTCGTTGTGAAAATGGCTCAACAGAGCAATTGTCGCGAGCAGAACTTGCTGAACAGGTGGCTAAATTTGCACACTATCTTGCCTCTTGTGGTGTTGAAGTCGGCGATCGGATAGCGGGTGTATTACCCAACATTCCTCAGGCGGTAGTGGCTATGTTAGCGGCGGCTTCACTCGGGTGCGTTTGGAGTTCGTGTTCAGCTGAATTTGGTGAAGAAGGGGTGCTGGATCGTTTTCAGCAAATTGAACCGAGTGTGTTGATCGTTTGTGATGGCTATTTTTTCAATGGAAAGCGAATTGATTTTCTCGACAAAGCAAAAAAAATAATGCCTCAACTGCCCAGTGTAAGATCAGTGGTATTGGTTCCCTTTGCCGGACAAACAAAACTTGAAGGTTCAATCCTCTGGCAGGATGCGCTTGACAATAATGCAAAACATATAGCGTTTAAACGACTGCCTTTTGATCACCCGTTGTATATTTTATTCTCCAGTGGAACCACAGGCAAACCTAAATGTATTGTACATTCAGCCGGAGGTGCATTGCTGCAACATCTGAAAGAGCATCAATTGCACGCCGATGTTAAACCGGGTGATCGGGTATTCTATTTTACAACCTGTAGTTGGATGATGTGGAACTGGCTGGTCACAGCCTTGGCATCTGAAGCAACCATTATGCTGTATGATGGCTCGCCATTTTATCCAGATGAAAATGTATTATTTGATTATGTGCAAGATGAAAAAATCTCGTTGTTTGGTACTTCCGCAAAGTATATCGATGCGATTAAAAAATCTGCACTAAAGCCGATGGACTCGCATCATCTTGAGTCTATGCGCACAATTAACTCCACCGGGTCTCCTTTACTGCCTGACAGCTACGATTTTGTTTACAAAAATATCAAACAAGATGTTTGCTTGTCCTCCATATCGGGAGGTACTGATATCATGTCCTGCTTTGTGTTAGGCAATCCTATGGCAGCGGTGATCAGGGGGGAAATTCAAGCCATAGGATTGGGTATGGCGGTGGAGGTCTGGGATGATCATGGCAGATCTGTTATGGGAGAAAAGGGCGAATTGGTTTGTGTCAAACCATTTCCTTCAAAACCCGTTGAATTCTGGAATGATCCAGCCGGTGAAAAATACCATGCTGCCTACTTTGAACGTTTTGAAAATATTTGGAGCCAAGGGGATTTTGCACAATTGACGGAACGCGGAGGCATGATGATTTATGGACGCTCTGATGCCGTATTGAATCCGGGAGGAGTGCGTATTGGTACTGCTGAGATTTATCGGCAGGTCGAAAAACTCTATGAAGTCTTGGAGTCGATTGCTATCGGTCAATCATGGGATGGGGATGTTAGGGTTGTGTTGTTTGTAGTTCTTCGAGAGGAACTTAAACTCGACGATGCACTTGTGGATAAAATTAAAAAGCAGGTTAGAACTGGCGCCAGTCCACGTCACGTACCGGCGGTGATCGTACAAGTACCCGAGATTCCTCGAACAACCTCCGGTAAAATTGTCGAATTAGCAGTCAGGGATATTGTTCATGGCAGGGTGATTAAAAACAGCCATGCACTGGCTAATCCTGATGCACTGGAACACTTTCGGGATCTGCCGATTTTGACAGTTTAAATTATTATTCAACTATTTTAGTTTCCTCGCACAGCATCAATAATTTCATCCAATCGCTGTACACCCAGATCCATGAGTTCGGGCCAGCGATGTTCACCCGAAACATCAAAATGGACAGTGGTGATACCGGCAGCACGACCGGCGCTTAGGTCGAAAAAGAAATCGCCGATCATCACTGTTTCAGCTTTATCTGCCGCCCACCGTTGCAATAGAATCTTTATACCTTCTGGATCTGGTTTAGGTTTGGCGTTTTCCCTGCCTATTATGTTTTTTGTTTCAAAGTAGCTTGAAAGGCCACAGGCATTCAGCGTTATTTCGGCAAGTTTGGCGCTGTTACGGGTTAAAATGCCCAGGGAATAATTCATTTCCACCAGATAGGCCAAGAGCTCATCAGCTTTGGGTTGCATTTGCGCCTGATTGGCATAATCCACTTCCAGTTCATAAAGATGTCTGAGCAGGTTGCGTTGTTGCGAAGCGGGTTTATCCTGAATTGATTCCAGAATGGGTTTCTCAGCGGGCAGACCAAGTTCAAGCCGCATGCGTGCAAAATCATGTACAGCAACAGTAAGGGTGCCATCCATATCGAAGATAAAATGTTTTTTCCTGCTAAGCGGCATTGATGATCCCAATTGTTAATTCGGTTGATGATGTGGCTGAGGATTTTATCTGCATCTGTGGTTTCTTTGTTAAGGCATTTCACAGCATAGAATCGCCTCGGACTCAGTTTAAGTTAAACTATTGCCAAGCGGTTTTCTGCACGGCATACTCCGCTCAAATAAATGCCATGCAAGTAAGAGAATGATTATCAAAAAAGATGTAGTTGTCACCTTCCATTATCGCCTGACCGATACTGAAGATAAAGAGCTGGAGAATTCCCATAACCATGATCCGGTTGCTTACCTGCACGGGCATAATGTTATGGTGCCCGGGCTTGAGGGAGAATTTGCTGGAAAGCGAGCTAATGATCGTTTATCGGTAACATTAACAGAACCTTACGGACCCTATCGCACCCAAAGTATACAAAGAGTGCCGATTAAACATCTGACCAATACTAAAAAGCCCAAAGTTGGAAAACCAGCAGTTGTTAACACCGCTGATGGGCCTCGTGAAGTCATGGTTATAAAGGTTGGACGGTTTAATGTGGATGTTGATAATAATCATCCTTATGCCGGAAAAACCCTGATTTACGAAGTGGAGATTGTCGATGTAAGAACGGCAACAGCGGACGAGTTGTCGCACGGCCATGCTCATGGCCCTGGAGGCCATCAGCATTGAGCATGTAAATAGATTTGAAACTCTGGGTGCGGTTATTTCTCTACAGCTTTGTCCAGCGCCTTGATCGGAAATTGCTTTAAAAATTCCAGCACATCTTCATAATCTGCATTGGATGAACTCACATTCAGCATTCCACCGCTTTTCATCGTCACCATAAATTGGCTTTTTTGCCCATCGCTGCTGTCCAGTACAACATGGCGCTGAATACGTAATTTCTTACCGGCACCTCCCATCGACATTCCCATTCTTGCGATAGCGGCCAGACCACTGCCGGCCCCGGAACCTGTGAACGAAACTTCGATGATTTCAGCGTCTTTACTGTAAGTGCGCTCCATCATACTCATTCCAAATGTATTTTGAGATTTAATTTTGTCGCCTACAAAGCCATTTATTTCATCCGGAAAAATCGAAACAGTAGCCTGTTGCTTAAGTTGTTCCAGCCCTTCCACGCACCAACGTGCTTCCTCAAGTGCCTCGTCAATTTGATCCTGCTCAAAAAGGCGTACGGCTTCCTGGCATGCAGCCCCGGGGCTATCGTCCTGTGCCATAATCTGGGTGGCATTCACTATTAAGAGTAGTGATAGACTGATTATTGGTGTTTTATTCATTAAGCTAACTCCTCTTAATGTGAAAAGACGTCATGTTACTTTATTAGTACCCGGCAAGCATTAAAAAATCATTTAAATCTATGATGCAGTCGCACACCGTATACATATACACTATAACGGTAGGTCAAATAATAGCATTACCCGTTACATGTGTCTGATAGCAATAAGTACCAGGAAGAAAAATCTGAGTGGCCGTACAAATATTGTATATTGTTGAGGGGAAATCAGCCTGCGACGCACTAAAAAGGGTTCTGAATCCACAAAAACAACAGATTTTGGCTATGCAGGGAAAAGCACCCAATGCAAAACGCTTATCTCGTAAGCGCATACTTAATAATCTGCATTGCCAGCGTTTAATTGAAACATTGGGCACTGGCATTGAACCCGATTGCTACACCAGGCGTATGAAATTCCAACGCGTGATTCTACTTACCGATGCGGATGTCGATGGGGTCCATAGTTTGAGTTTATTGATTAAGCTGTTCCAGGTTTATTTCAAAGCGCTGATAACAGATGGTTATATTTTTGTTCTACGACCCCCGTTATTTAGAATAACAAGCCGATATGAAAATTTTTTAGCTTATGCCAAAGACGAGCAGGAAAAACGAAAAATACTCCAGACTTGTGATTTTCAATGTGAACTGACCCGTTTTCGAGGCATTGCACAATTGTCTGTGGCAGAAATGAGTATGCTCATAAATCATAAGCCTATAAAGTTGCAACGATATTTAAATTCAGATTTAAGCGCTTAAAACCAGATTGTATAGTTCAGCCAGATTCGATTATCCAGTTTAATACTCACATTTCATTGGCCACTTCAATTAAATTCCCATCAGGGTCGCGAAAATAAAAAGAGCGAATCATGCGCATTGCCCCTGTACGATCAACCGGGCCTTCAATAATATCCACTCCACATCCTGATACATGAGACATCGCATCAATCAAATCAGTTTGTGTTATAAAACACAAGTCTGCAGAGCCAGGCATTGCTTTTGCCGCTTTAGGTTCATACTCGTTACCGGCTTCGTGCAGATTGATTTTTTGCTTGCTGTATTTTAAACAGATTCGATCCTGACCAAAGATTTCGGTTTTCATACCCAAAACCGAGGTATAGAACAGCGTCGTTGCACTGATATTTTTTACGGTTAAAACAAAATGGTCAAGCCGGTCTATTTTCATAAGATTTTAGTGTTGTATCTACAATAAGCATGAAGATTAGCAAGGTTGAATAAGCGCTATCGATAAAGCAAAAACAGAGCGTTAACGAGTGTAGTGTCCTAGTCTAATAGTATATTAAGAAAGCTAGTAAAAGCGCGAGTGCAAGGCACAGTGCGCAGGCAATGGTTGCTCCATTTTCAAGGGCTGTAACACAGCAATCACGCTTTTAATAGCTTCCCGAAGGGCGAACCGAGACAGTCCATCTGCGGTGTTGCGCCCTCTTGAGGTAGAGTGACTACCCCTGCGAGGACACGCCTGGCAGCTGAACTGTCTCGGTTCGTCTTAATATACTAGACTAGGACACTACACTAGGTACAGAACAAACCGGGCATTTGGGGTCCTTGCTTAACTGAATTTCCTGCCATTGCATAGCCAAACCATCAAGTAGCAACAGGCGTGACTCCAGCGGTTGCCCGATTCCTATCAGAATCTTCAAGGCTTCCATTGCCTGTACCGTGCCGATGATACCGACCAGGGGTGCAAATACGCCGGTAACAGCGCAAGATTCTGCTGTTTCCCCCCCGTCTTTGTACAAACATCGATAACAGGGTGCGTCTTTTTTATCGCCATGAAAAACACTCACCTGACCGTCAAATCGAATGGCTGCACCAGAGACTAACGGTTTTTTGTGTCTGACACAGGCCGAATTCACGGCAAAACGGGTGGGGAAATTATCGCTGCCTTCAATCACTATATCCACCGCTTTTACAACTTCGCCAAGATCATTTTCGTCTAATGCGTAGTCAATGGTTTCAATATTTATATTTGGGTTAAGATCGAGGCAGGCGGTTCTCGCCGAGTGGGTTTTGAGTTGACCTATGCGATCCGTGGTATGTGCGATTTGTCTTTGCAGATTCGATAACTCAACTTGATCAAAATCCGCCAGGATCAGATTACCCACACCTGAAGCAGCAAGATACATGGCGATGGGAGAACCCAGGCCGCCCATACCGATGATAAGTGCCCGACTGGATAGTAGCGTTTCCTGTCCACTTTCCGTAACTTGCGGTAAATTGATATGGCGTCCGTAGCGGGATAGTTGTTCTTTATTCATGGGGTCTCAGGTTAGACTATGTGTGTGTAGGAATGGGTATACTGCATTTTGAGACGCTAGCGGGAAAAAATCAAAGATAATCCTATGAATTTGTTGGCACATGCTTATTTGGGCTTCGATGAGCCTGCGCTGGTAGTTGGCCAAATCGCCGGCGATTTTGTAAAAGGATCGCAATTGCAGCAATACCCCTTGCTTATTCGGCAAGGCATTCAAATGCACCGCAAACTGGATTCCTGGACCGATCAAAATAGGGTATTCCGACGTAGCTGCGCCCGACTTGGCAACAGAAAACGGGTTGCAGGTATTCTCATTGATTTGGCTTATGACCATAGTCTTGCACGCTTATGGTCGAACTATGCTCAAACCCAGCTGCCAGAATACGCGACTTTTGTCTACAATAGCCTGAATTATTTTTCTGCTGACTTACCGGCTGTTATGGCCGGATTTATTCACCGGGCACCCGTTGTCCGACTATTTGAGCATTATAGTGAGCCTGCCGGGTTGGAAAGAGGCATAACATACGTTGCGAGCCGCTTTAGACGACCTGAATACTTCGACGGTGCATTTGAAGAAATTATGTCGTTAATACGGGAAATTGATGATGATTTTACCGAATTTTTCCCACAAGCGGTGCAAAGGGCGGTTGAAATGGCGCCACAGTTGCATACTTCATAACGTGATAAAGGATAGTGGCTGAACGGCCAGGCATATTCTGTTACAGCAAAAATTTAAATCATATTTAAGGCATTTTAATGACAGCTTCTAACATAAAACTCAACGGCGCATCTTTCGAACCCAGTGCGCTTTACGGTAACCGGGAACTGAGTTTTCTGTCGTTCAATCAACGCGTTCTGGAGCTGGCACACGATGATTCGGTGCCATTGTTGGAGCAACTACGTTATTTGTGTATTTCATCCAGCAACCTCGATGAATTTTTTGAAGTCCGGGTCGCCGGAGTTAAACAACAACTGGACGGAGGTGTTACCTCTGTAGGTGCTGACGGTATTTCTCCTCAGCAGCAACTCAATCTGATCAGTGAACGCGCTCATCTTTTGGTTGATGAACAATATGCTTTGTTTAACAATCGCTTATTACCAGCGATGGCTGAACAGGGCATAGTTTTTGTTCGCCGTGCTGACTGGGATGACAAGATCACTGACTGGGTGGAAGATTATTTTGAATCACAAATACTGCCGGTCTTAAGCCCCTTGGCATTAGATCATGCACACCCGTTTCCAAACCTTACTAACAAAAGTCTAAATTTCATTATAAATCTTGAGGGGGCTGATGCGTTTGGTCGGAATATTAACTATGCTGTCGTGCGCGCACCGCGCTCTTTACCACGTGTCATTCCGCTACCTGAAAATGTATGTGGTTACCCACATGGATTTGTTTTTCTATCATCAATCGTGCATGCCGAGATGGCATTGTTATTTCCTGGCATGGAACCGACCGGCGTCTATCAGTTTAAGGTTACCCGAAACAGTGACTTATATGTTTCTGATGAGGAAGTAGCCAACTTGCGCGGTGCCCTTGAAGAAGAGTTGCTCACGCGTAACCATGGTCAAGCCGTGCGCCTGGAGGTGGCCGATAACTGTCCCGGTAAAACCGTTAGCCTGTTGCTTCGTCAGTTTGGTCTTGCAGAGGCGGATCTGTTTAGAGTCAGTGGGCCGGTGAACCTTAACCGATTGTTTTCCATACCTGATGTTATTGGTCGGCCTGACCTTAAATTTCCTGTATTTACGCCTTACGTTTCTAAAACATTTGAGCGTCGAAATGATATTTTTGAACGTTTGCGCCGTGACACTAATCTGGTTTTTCATCACCCTTATGAAGCTTATTTGCCGGTGGTGGAGTTTGTGCGTCAGGCGGCGAGTGATCCGAAAGTATTAGCCATCAAACAAACGCTTTATCGTACCGGCGCTGAATCTGTATTTGTTAAATATCTGATGGAGGCGGCAAGGGCCGGTAAGGATGTCACCGTCATTATCGAGCTTCGTGCCCGCTTTGATGAAGAGGCGAATATCGTTTTGGCACAAAAGCTCGAAGAAGCAGGGATTCAGGTCGTATATGGTGTGGTCGGGTTTAAAACACACGCTAAAATGATCCTTGTCGTACGTCGCGAAATGAAAAAAGTGATGCGTTATGTACATATTGGAACGGGAAATTATCATACAAAAACGGCGCGTCTTTATACTGATATCAGTTTGTTAACTATCGATAAGCAAACAACCAAGGATGTGCAAAAAGTTTTTATGCAATTATCCGGACTCGGTAAAGCAGTGAACCAAAAAAAACTCCTGCAAGCACCATTTACCTTGCATTCACAATTGATAAATCTGATCAAACAGGAAATAACCCATGCGCAAAATGGTCAAACGGGCCATATTGTGGCGCGCATGAACTCATTGGCAGAACCCACAATCATTAATGCGCTATATGAGGCATCGGCTGCGGGTGTGCAGGTTGAATTGCTGGTTCGTGGTATCTGTTTGCTTAAACCGGGAATTAAGGGTTTGTCTGAGAATATTCGAGTGGTCTCCAATCTGGGGCGATTCCTTGAGCACTCGCGGGTATTTTATTTTTCCAATAACGCCAAACATCTGATCTATATCAGTAGCGCAGACTGGATGCCAAGAAATTTTTTTGCAAGAGTTGAAGTTGCGGTACCGCTGGAGGGAGAGGTAGCACAGCGAATCAAACAGGAATGCCTGGATGTTTATATGAAAGATAATACCTATTCCTGGGATTTGCAGGTCGATGAGCAATACGTGAGGAATACGCCTTCAGGACAAGAACCCTTCAGCGCACAGAAGTGGTTGATGGAAACCATTGGCAATAAGGCGCATAGGGCAAGGCAGAACCAAAAGCCCGCTAAAAAACAGATGCCATAACAATCCAGGTAAACAGGACATTGCCGCGTCAAAGTAAATCATTAGGACGTCAATAAATAAGATTAAGTACGCTAAGCATTACGATTAAAAACAACACAGTCATAACTCCACCGGCTTTGAGAAAGTCTGGTACTCGATAGCCCGCTGGACCCATAATCAAAGCATTCACCTGATGGGTAGGTATCAAAAAGGAGTTGGAGGTTGCCAAAGCAACAGTCAGTGCATATAGCGCTGGATCTGCACCGGTGCTGACGGCAATATTAACGGCTAGTGGTACGAGCAATACGGTTGCCCCTACATTGGACATAACCAAGGTAAAAAAAGTTGCTAATACAGCAAGTGCCGCTTGCAGTGTCCAGCCGGGAACGTCCCCCATAATCTGCAGGGTTTGCTCGGCGATCCATGCTGCAGTTCCGGATGTCTCAACCGCCAGACCCAGTGGAATTAAACTCGCAAGTAGAAATACGGTTTTCCAGCTAACCGCTTCATAAGCCTCGTCTATGGATAAAACCCCTGACCAGACCATACCCAGCGCACCTGTTAATAAGGCAATGGATAAGCGTAAATCGGTAAAAAGCACCATACTCAGGGCGATCAGAAAGAAAACACCGGCCCAGGCAACTTTATGCGGACGGGTTTCTTCGTGTGGGAATTCGGTTGTAACAACAACAAAGTCTTTGTCTTTTTCCAGCCGGGCCAGTGTTTCCCAAGTGGTGTGTGCAATCAAAGTGTCACCTACCTGAAACGGTATGTCTAAAATGTCTTCTGATTCATCATGCATTTCGTCATGACTGTTCAGACCGATCAACGTCAATCCATAGCGTTTACGTAACCATACATCTTTAGCTGATTTTTTCTTCAAAGAGGAATTTGGCGGAATTACAATTTCAGCAATTCCGGAGTTGCTATACGAGAGCGCGTCGGCAAAAGCGATCAGGTGATCCTGTATTTGCAGCCCGTTTTCTTCTGCAAATTTCTCTACATAGGCTGGAATACCAAGGATAGCGATACTGGTGCCTGCCTCAATCAACGTGCCTCTGTCCATTTTGTTAGGGCCGAATAAAATATGTCGGTTTATCTTTATAGCGACAACCCGGATATGGTATTTTTCTTCGACTTCCAGCAATGTCAAGCCAACGATAGGCGAATCTCGTAGAATACGGATTTCACTGGTATCGTATTCAAGATCATAATTTCGGTTCAGGTGGCTGACCGTGCCTTCATTTAAAATCTTCTGTCCTTCATTTTCCCGACTGGGCAATACCCAACGCCCGAAAATAACGAAATAAATAACACCTGTCAGTACCAGGGCCAAGCCTATCGGTGTTACAGAAAACAGTCCCCAGGGTTCCATTTGCTGATCGGATGGCAATGCATGATTGGAGTTGAGGATCAAATCGTTAAGTAGAATCAGGGGGCTGGAACCCACCATGCTGACAGTGCCACCGAGGATTGCACAAAAGCCCATTGGCATAAGCAGGCGGGACATGCTGATTCCTGAACGTGCAGATATGCGACTGACAACGGGGAGGAATAGGGCGGCGGCCCCTACGTTTTGCATAAACGATGAAATGAAGGCAACTGTACCGGAAATAATAGGGATAATACGTTTTTCAGTGGTACCGCCTATTTGCAGGATAAAAGCGGCGACTTTGCTCATTATGCCGGTTTTGTCCAAACCCGAGCCTAAAATCATAACGGCAATTATCGACATGACTGCATTACTGGAAAAACCGTCAAAAAGTCGTGAATTAGGTACAAGACCTTTCTCTAAGCCCATTAATGGGGCGAACAAATCACTCAATCCCAGGAGTACCATAATTGTAATAGCAGCAACGTCTACATCAACAATCTCAAATGCAAACAAGTAGATTGTTAAAACCAGTACAGTTGTCACCCAGGCTATCTGGACGGAAGGTACGTGGAAAACAAGGTAGGCGGCGAGTAGTGCAAACAGAGCACCCGCGATGGTTTTTTTTATGGGCAGGTTCTTGTTGTAACTCAATATGGCACTCCAAGTGCAGTTTTCGAGTGAGGATAATAAACCGGAGAATATTAGTCGATATCGAAATACAAGTTTATATGTCGTTGAGGATAGGCACACTCTTCATATGGTTTAATTTTTGATTATTTCAACGTGTTATTGGGCAAACTATCGGAACATTGCTTTTCTGTATGAGTATATAATTAAGTTATATCGATATAGAAAAATAAATCGGCTGATAATGCGGGTTGTTGCGTTGCCGGTATCAATGGCCTGCCGGAATTATAATAAATGACGCACTAAATACTGGGATAACTATCTGATCATGTCATTTGCCTTTATTAAAAATCCACTGATCGCATTGCCGTCGGTCAATGTTGGGAAAGAGGATTTGACCGATAGCGATTTGATCATATCAATAAACAATCAGCAGTTATTAGTCGTGGATTATTCACCGTTAATCGCCATTGACCGATACGAGTTTATCGGTGACGCCAAATATCTGCAGTTGGGTCAGTTTAATAATCAAAGTGTATTTATTTGCAGTACTAACAATGAGATTTCAAAAGAAGCCAGTGAATACTGGTGGGGTTTGCGTAGAATAGCGTTGAACATGCCGGCTGACCTTGCCTCTATTGCAGCCCAGGCCAGTGCTATAAATCACTGGCATCAAAATTATCGATTCTGCGGCAAATGCGGCAGCAAAACGCGTCTGGGAAAAGAACATTCCCGAGTATGCATCAGCAATACCTGTAACACAGTCAGGTTTCCCCGTATTGATCCGTGCATCATTGTTGCTGTCGTTAACGATGACAATGAGATACTCTTAGGTCGCCAGGCAGGCTGGGAAGAAGGAATGTATTCAGTATTGGCGGGATTTCTGAGTCATGGTGAATCGCTGGAGCAATGTGTGAAACGAGAAGTGAAGGAAGAGGCCGGAATCATTGTCGATTCAGTCGAGTATGTTGCTTCTCAGCCCTGGCCGTTTCCCGGTTCGCTTATGATAGGATTTAATGCAAAAGCTAAAAACCAGACAATTAACTTTGAAGATGATGAGCTACAGGACGCCATTTGGATTTCCCGTCAGGCTTTGCTTGACAAAGTTAAAGATAAAACCATCAAGTTATCCCATAATTTATCAATTAGCCGATATCTTTTAGATCGTTGGTTAAATAAACAGGCTCTGTAATCGCAGGTATATGTCATTTAATACAACTATAAGCGAAATAGAGTCTGTGTCATTACTGATAGAGGATAATGAATAACAATAAAGTGAACCCCAAAACAGCCAGCAAACCGCTGCATGGAGTGCTGGTCGTCTCAATAGAACAGGCGCTGGCAGCCCCATTGTGTTCCTGCCGTATGGCTGATGCCGGTGCCAGAGTGATAAAGATTGAACGTGAGACGGGAGATTTTGCCCGTGGATATGATGCGGTCGTTAATGGTGAGTCTGCCTATTTTGTCTGGGCTAACAGAGGCAAAGAGTCGGTGGTGTTGGATATCAAATCCACTGACGGGCAGAACGTGCTGCATAACATGTTAGCCAGGGCAGATGTTTTTATTCAGAACCTGGCGCCGGGTGCAGCGGCAAGGCTTGGATTTGCCTCTGAATCACTGAGGCTGCGTTACCCGCAACTCATTACCTGTGATATATCGGGTTATGGCGATGAAGGCGAATATAAGGATATGAAGGCATATGACCTGCTCATTCAGGCTGAGAGTGGGTTGGTTGCAGTCAGTGGCGGGCCAGAGAGTTATGGGCGAATCGGTGTTTCCGTATGTGATATTGCCGCTGCCATGAATGCGCTGAGCGGTATTCTGATGGCATTGGTAAAACGTGAAAGCACAGGCCAGGGTAGTTCGGTCAAAGTATCGTTGTTTGATAGCGCCGTTGACTGGATGTCAGTACCAATACTGCACCAAAAATATGCCGGGAGGGGACCTGATCGAATGGGTTTGAAACATCCTTCCATTGCACCCTACGGATCATTTAAAACGGCTGATGGCAAAATTATTGTGATCGCGATTCAAAGCAATCGTGAATGGCGATGTTTTTGTAATAATGTTCTGCAACAGCCTGACCTGGCTGATGATGAGCGGTTCCACAGTAATAACCGGCGTGTTGTTAACACAGATAAACTGGATAGTTTGATCGGCAATGGTTTTAGCCAATACAGCAGTAAAGAACTACGACAGTTGTTACAAGATAACGCAATTGCATTTGCTTCGGTAAATCAGACCGAAGATCTTAGCCATCATCCACAATTGAGGCAGGTAGAGGTGAATACATCTGCAGGTGTAGCCCAGATTATTGCTTCGCCAGTAATATTTGATAACCTTCGTGATAATTACGGCCCGGTACCTGCGCTTGGTGAACATACCGAAAAACTCATGGCGGAATTTTCCACGCCTGATGCTGACTCATGAATGCAAAAATTGATTACACAGACTGGATCGGACGGCATAAAACCCAGCACGATTGCATTAATGCAACCCATGTGCAGTCGATGGCAGCGACACTTAATGTACATCGGGATTTAACTGACGGGGCCGAGTTACCACTACTCTGGCATTGGATTTTATTCAATTCGAAGCTTCATACCGATGATCTTGCTGAAGATGGGCATGCTCAGAAAGGTGATTTTTTGCCACCCATAACATTACCACGACGCATGTGGGCAGGTGGTCGAATTGAGTTTACTAAAGCGCTTAGAATTGGTGACATGATTAGTCGTGTGTCTACTATAAAAGGCGTAAAACTAAAAAAAGGCAAAAGTGGGGAATTGGTATTTGTTACAATAGAACATGATATCCGCGGTCAATCGGGTGGTTGCTTACTGGAAGAACACGAAATTGTTTACCGTGCATCAGCCAAAAAATCTTCGCAAGCCTCATCTAAAGTTGATGCTGAGTTTGATAAAGAAGCAGCAGATTGGTCCAAAGTTTATAATACATCTCCAGTGTTATTGTTTCGTTATTCGGCACTGACCTTTAACAGCCATCGCATTCACTACGATAGAACGTACTGTCAGGCGCAGGAGGGTTACCCGGGATTGATCGTGCATGGGCCTTTGATAGCGACACTATTACTTGAGTTATTGCGCGAAAAATTACCACAAGCTGTTGTTAAGCAGTTTCGATTCAGGGCATTACGACCACTGTTTGACCATGAACCCTTTAGCATTTACGGGCGTGTGGAGGGTGAGCATGTACTGCTATGGGCGAGAAATGCAACACAGCAACGAGCAATGGAAGCAAAAGCCCACATCTAATTTTTGTCAGGAGTTGCAATATGCTTGCATCACATTTAGACAAGGCACGCAGCTACCTTTTTGTGCCGGTAAATCGCCCTGATTTTATTGCCAAAGTGCATCTTAAGGGGGCGGATATTATTGTACTTGATCTTGAAGATAGTATTCCATCTGATCAAAAACAAGCAGCCCGCAAGCAAATTGCCAGCGCTGTTTCACAGCTAAACAAACAACAGCAAACAATAGCGGTCCGGATTAATGCAGATCTGGAAAATCTCTGTGCAGACCTCGCTGTACTCGATTTTAATGCTATAAAATGTATCGTATTGCCTAAAACAGAGGATGCAGGCGTTATCCTTTATATTGAGAAATTTCTCGATCAATTGGAGCGGCGACAAGGTTGTGCCGAAAAAGGCACGTCGATGATCGCCATGATAGAGACCTGTCGGGGGGTGTATAATATGCGGAAAATCGCTAACGCCACACCGCGTATTATCGCCCTGGCATTGGGGTCAGAGGACCTTGCCAGTGAACTTGGCGTAGAGCCGACCCCAACAAGTTTAACTGGGGTCTGTCAGCAAATGGTGCTGGCGGCAAAAGAGGCCAGCATAGCAGCGCTGGGTTTTCCTGGCTCTATCGGCGAATTTAGTGATATTGAAAAGCTCGATAAGATGTTAATCATTGCTAAAGATCTTGGTTTTAGTGGTACTTTGTGCATCCATCCCACCCAGGTTGCACTTGTCAATAAACGCTTTTCCTTCAGCGAAGAACAGAAACAGTGGGCAAGGCGGGTTATTGCCGCCATGCAGCAGGCAGACAACAACGGATTCGGCACCTGCAAACTCGATGGTCGGATGCTCGATGTACCCGTTGCTACTTTCGCCAGACAGATCCTGGCACAATCCACCAATCAATGAATAATTATCAGGATATTCGCGACAGTGTGGTGAAGCTGTGCGCCCAATTTCCTAACGAATATTGGCGTCTAAAGGATCAAAACAGGGGTTACCCGGATGAATTTATTGAAGTGCTCAATAATGCCGGTTTTCTATCTGCCTTGATTCCAGAAGTTTATGGAGGAGCCGGGCTGGGTATAGAGGCCGCCGGTGTCATACTTGAAGAAATCGCCCGATCGGGTGGTCATCCGGGCGCTTTTCATGCACAGATGTATATTATGGGTACAGTGCTGAGGCACGGCTCTGTGCAGCAAAAGAATATTTATCTTCCGAAAATTGCCAAGGGTGAGCTTAGGTTGCAGGCATTTGCTGTTACTGAACCTGATGCAGGAACCGATACGCTTTCTATTGATACTTTTGCAGAAAAAAAGGCTGATAAGTATATCGTCAACGGGCAAAAAGTCTGGATCAGTCGGGTCGAACATTCAGATTTAATGCTGTTGTTGGCGCGTACCACGCCAAAGCACAAGATTCAGTCAAAAACTGATGGACTCAGCGTATTTCTTATTGATATCCGCAATGCACAGGGCAAAGGGTTAAGCATTCAGCCCATTGAAACCATGATTAATCATCATACGACAGAACTGTTTTTCGATGATTTTGAAATTCAAGCCGACTGTCTGATTGGAGAAGAAGGAAAAGGCTTTGGCTATATTCTGGATGGTATGAATGCTGAGCGAATTCTTATTGCTTACGAATGCATTGGCGACTGTAAATTTTTTATCGATCGAGCCACTCAATACGCCTGTGACCGAGTGGTTTTTGCTCGGCCCATTGCGCAGAACCAGGGCGTGCAATTTCCCATCGCCAGAAGTTATACGCAAATGCGTGCTGCTGAATTAATGACTCATAAAGCCGCTGAACTATTCGATGCGAACAAAAAATGCGCTGAAGAAGCGAATATTGCAAAACTGCTAGCATCGGAAGCATCCTGGCAGGCGGGCGATACCTGTTTGCAAACACACGGGGGCTACGGTATGGCAAAAGAATTTGATATCGAAAGGAAATTGCGGGAGACGCGTTTGTATCAACTGGCACCTATATCCACTAATCTAATCCTCTCGTTTATCGGTGAGCATGTGTTGAAAATGCCGCGCTCTTTCTGATTTAAAATAATAACGATTATTAAAGCGATCTCTACCATCGTGGATCGTTAGTGCTGTAGTTTAGGAGAAAGTATGGCTGATAATGTTATAGCAAAAACACTTTGTACAGTTCCAGTTTAATCTTTTTGCCCTTGTTAATCTGGGCGGCATCACAGAATATGACAATCAGCCTCTTAAGCGACATTTCTGTGGCATACTATTATTCATGGATCTCATACTTCTTTCTATTCTACTTCTTTTGCTTGTTTTGCATTCGCTAATGGTCAAACACCTAAAATGCTGGAAACTCCAAACCTCTGTTTCGGTTATTTTCTTTATTGTGGTGACAGTCGTGCTGTTTGTCTAGCGGCCTGTTGAATAAGGTACAGGTTTTAATGCAACGAGGAATATTTTCCTAATCGGTGCAATTACATCTCCATCCATCGGGTAATACGCGTCTGTTTAAAGGTGCTATAAAATAAATCAGGCAAAAACAACAGAAACGAAATAATGATCACCGATGAGATGTTGACAACTTACGCACTACCCGTGTTATTGACTGCTCTGATATTGTATATGGGATTTATTGTTTACCGATTGGGCAGGGATTCCAAGGCAGGGAAGTGGGGTATGTTCACCCTCTATCTGGGGTTGATGGTGGGGGTGCTGGGATTTGGGCTTAAATATATCATCAAGTATTATTTAGAAAATTCATTGGATTAATGTACCAAGGAGAAAAATCAGCACTTTTTCTGCATACAATGTCCCCTGCTATGCAAATTCAATCAATAGCTAAGGTTTGGAATAAATGTGACCAAGGCAGGAAAGATAGTAATAAGCACAGCCGTCATTAGCATAATAATGGCAAAAGGTATGACCCCACGCACCACTTCTTCAATTCGAGCATTACCCACTGCTTGAATAATGAACAGGTTCATTCCCACGGGTGGGGTAATAAGCGCTGTCTCAATCAGTATCACGAAGAAAATTCCAAACCAGATCGGATCAATATTCATTTGCATAATGGCCGGAAACAAGACAGGCACCATGATTAATAACATGGACAGCGATTCCAGAAAAAAACCGATCAGTAACAGGACCAAAGCAACGACAAACACAAACAGCGTGGGATCTGTAATATTGTTACTTAAGAGTTGGGAGATATCCTGCGGTACCCGGTAAAGTGTAATCGCATATGAAAAAACCTTGGCACCCGCGATAATCAGAAAAATCATGACGGTTGTGCGTGCAGCGGACTCAATCGCATCAATCAGTTTTGTCAAATTCATTCTGCCCAGCGAAAAAACAATAAATATCGATAATACAAATCCAATACCTGCACTTTCCGAGGGTGTTGCAATGCCAAGATAGATAGAGCCTATAATGGCCATCGCCAGCAAGAGTGTGGGTAAGGCCAGTAAACTGGTTTTTAGCCGTTCCCGGGCGTTGGCCTTCGCCAAGCGTGGAAAACCTTTCTTTTTTGCACTGTAAATACTAAAAATAATGAAAAGCGAGGCTAGAAAAAGACCGGGACCGATACCGGCGAGGAACAACCTCGGAATTGATTCTTCGGTAACAACACCATAAATGATCAATGGGATGGAAGGGGGTATTAAAATGCCTAAGGTTCCACCGGCTGCGAGCAAGCCAAGTATAAAGGTGCGCTCATAACCCCGGCTTTCCATTTCAGGAATTGCGACAGTGCCAACGGTTGCGGCAGTGGCAACAGAGGATCCGGATATTGCAGAAAAAATCCCACAGCTCAATACAGTTGCTATGCCCAAGCCACCTGGCCAATGACCTACCCAGGCTTGCACAGCGGCGAACAGATCTTTACCAATTCCACCTTTTAGCATGACGTTTGACATCATTAAAAACAGCGGAACGGCGAGAAGTTCAAAACTGTCCATGGTGCCGTAAAGGCGTTGTGGCACGCCATTGAGATTAAAGTCTGCCAACCAAAGCAGTACAACTCCCAGTGCGCCCAGGGCAAATGCCACAGGTACTCGAATGACAAGCAGTGATAGTAGTGCAGTGAGTATCCAAAATGAGGTCATTTAACAGACTCAGTTGATTTTTGCCTGGCGTGCGATTGGTAATTTTTACTCCAGATTTTAAAAATTTCAACCCCGGCTTGCAGTGTCAATAGCGTAAAGCCCACCCAGACTGAAGCATGAGTCAGCCACTTTGGTGGTGCCAGGTAGGAGTCGGTTGTATGACCCCTGACGGTGGCTTTCCACCAGAGTTCAAAACCATACCAGAGAGCCACAACACTGAAGACGATAATAACCAGCAAAGCAAAGGAATCAACTATTTTGCGTGCTGTTGTTCCCGGTGTTTTAAAGGCCACTTCAATGACGATCATATGGTGATGCTTAAGTACATAAGCTGCGGCCAGATAGGTCGCCCATATCTGCATGATACGGGAAATTTCATCCACCCAGATTGTCGGGCTAATGAAAAAGTAGCGCATCACGACCTCATAACAGATGCACAATCCAATGGCGAAGAACATCCAGGCCGCCAGTCTGCCAGCAAATTCAGAAAGTAAATCGATGAATCGAACCATGATAGTGAAAAGAGACTAAATGACTATGGATTTACCCGCTGATAAATCCATAGATCAGATGAATAGCAGGTAGCCTTAAAGCTTATTAGCGGCGTCTATCACTTGTTTGGCTGTATCGCCACCGACTTCAAGAAATTGTTTGACGACATTTTTTGTAGCTTCACGCCACAAGGCCCGATCTTCGTCAGTGAGTTCTACAACGGTCATTTTTTTGCGCAGTAACTCAACGTTCTCAGCCTCTTGTGTGAATATTGCATCTCGCAGTTGTTGCTCAACTACACGGGCAGCATCCATGACAATGGTTTTCTGTGATTCGCTCAGACTTGTAAAAAAGTCATTATTAACCACGGCGACGAATTCAATGTCACTGTCGTAGGCGAGGGTGACATGATCCATCACTTCGTAGAGTTTGCGACTGCTTACACCTGAAACCCCCGTCATGCCGACATCAACAGCGCCTTGCTGATAAGCAAGAAACTGTTTTGAACCCGACATCAATGTCGGCGCACCACCGAGTGCTTCAACAGTCCATCCCAGCAATTTGCCATAGGTTCTGACTTTTTTGCCCTTAAGATCACTGGGTGTCTTTATCGCGCTGCCATTACTTAAATACACATTGCGCCCGAAAGCCTGCCACCAGAGCACCCTTGCGCCTGTCTCTTCAAGAATTTTAGCATCCAGGGTTTTGCGAATAGTAGAATCAGGAGATGTGGCTGCACGTAGTTTTGCCTCTGTATCGAGCAAAAATGGTACATAGATAACATCCACTGCAGGGACTGATCCTGCAAACCGGGTCAAGGAGGCAGACCCCGCTTCTACCGCCCCAGAGCCGACCGCTTCCGGGACTTGTTTGTCTTTATAGAGTTGTGCTGATGGAAAAATTTGAACCTCAATTTCCCCTTCGCTCTTGGCTTCAACAATATCCTTGAATGCGTTCCAGTTTTGACCCAGTGAGTGTGTCTCAGGTAACTGGAGGGTAACGCGCATCACCGTTTTCGCGTAGGCATTAACGCTTAATAGTGCGCTGCCTATAACCAGGGTAAGTACAGCAATAGTGGTTGTCTTTTTTGTCGCTGATCTGAGCATTCTTGTCTCCCAATGGGTTAAGTTACATTTGTTATTCTTGTGTTTTGATGAACTATCCTACCACCTGTTGGTGGACAGACAATCAGAATATTCAAACTTCTCATAACTTGATACAAAAAGAAACACTATTTTGCCTGAGCCCGCTGATGTGGAAAAGCATTGAATCAGTAAATGCTATGCAGGTATCAAAGTTATTCTCAAAGGCTTACTTGTTTCCTGCCCGGTGTAACTGCTGTATATAAGTTGTATACTGCTTCGTTTTCATCAATATTAGGGATGTTATGAAAGCGCTATCCATCAGCGGCTTGACAAAAATTTATAACAACGGGTTCGAAGCACTCAAACACATTGATCTGGATGTCGAGCAGGGTGATTTTTTTGCATTGCTTGGACCCAATGGCGCGGGAAAGTCCACGGCAATAGGCATAATCACGGGTCTGATTAACAAAACCCATGGTAGTGTCCGTGTTTTTGGCCACAGTATCGATACTGAGGTGGAAAAAGCAAAAAGCTGTATTGGTCTGGTGCCACAGGAATTTAATTTCAATGTTTTTGAGCCTATCCGTGAAGTGATTGTAAATCAGGCAGGATATTATGGAATTGCGCGCAGGGAAGCATTAACGCGCAGTGAGCACTTTTTAAAGCAGTTGCAATTGTGGGATAAACGCAAACAAACAGCACGGGAACTCTCGGGAGGAATGAAGCGTCGGCTGATGATTGCCCGGTCATTGGTGCATTATCCAAAACTGTTAATTCTGGATGAACCTACTGCAGGTGTGGATATAGAAATTCGCCGTACAATGTGGGATTTTCTCACTCGAATGAATCAGCAGGAAGGCATTACTATTATTCTTACAACACATTATCTTGAAGAAGCGGAATCACTGTGTCGCAAAGTGGCGATTATCCAGAATGGCCTTATTGTGGAAAACGGAGATGTCAGTGATTTGCTTAGCAAGGCCGCCGTTGAAACTTTTGTCTTAGATATTGATGCACCAGATGGACTCAATCTTGAGCTAGAGGGATATAAAATCAATGCCTACACTTCCCAACGTTTGGAAATTGAAGTTGCCACAGGCAAGGATCTTAATAAATTATTTGCACAATTATCAGATAAAAACATTCGTGTAAAAAGCATGCGAAATAAAACCAATCGCCTGGAAGAATTTTTTCTAAGGCTGGTTAAGGAGGGCAGCTGATGTATTTTCGTGAAAACTGGGTAGCCTGGCGTACCCTGGTTGTGAAAGAGGTTTACAGGTTTTCACGCATCTGGGTACAAACCATTGTACCTCCTGCGGTTAATTCGTTTTTGTATATGGTGATTTTTGGAACATTGATTGGATCTCAGGTGTCGGACATGGGGGGACACAGTTATATTGAATATATTGTGCCCGGGATTATCATGATGACGGTGATAACAAATTCATACGGCAATGTGGTGTCATCATTTTTTAGCACAAAATTTCAACGCAATATAGAAGAGTTGCTGATATCACCTATAAACAATTTTTTCATTCTTTCAGGTTATGTTGCTGGAGGTGTATTGCGGGGTTTTATTGTTGGTATCGTAGTGGCTTTGGTTTCGATGATATTTACCCGATTACCCATGCACAGCTATCTGCAAACGTTTGGCATCATGTTCTTAACGGCAACACTTTTCTCTCTAGCGGGATTTATCAATGCCACTTATGCTAAATCATTTGATGATATTACCATTATTCCCAGTTTTGTATTAACACCACTGACCTATTTGGGCGGAATTTTCTACTCGATTGAAATGTTACCTGAATTTTGGCAAAACGCGTCTCTGCTTAACCCTGTGCTTTATATGATTAATGGTTTTCGCCATGGCATTCTTGGTGAATCTGACATAAATATAACCCTGGCATTTATTGTTATTTGTGTTTTCATTGCATTATTTGGATTTTGGGCGATGTTATTGCTTAATAAAGGGGTCGGCATAAAAGATTAACATTTGTTGCGTTATAACACGGGAATAAAATTGAAAAAGAAATTCAAAAAGAAAGGTAAATTGGCAGACCGTGCCGATAAATATGTTCTGTATCAGGAATCGGTACAAAACGTGGATTTTGAGCTGGATTTTATCAAACAGACATTTAAAGCGTTACGCGGTCGAAAACCGCATTCCATGCGAGAGGATTTTTCAGGCACATCGCTGGCATCTGTTTATTGGGTTGCTATGAAATCCACTCATAAGGCAATCGCGATCGACATTGACCCCGATGTGCTTTCCTGGTGTCGCAAAAATAACCTGCCGGATCTGTCAGCAAAACAGCAAAAACGTTTGCAAATTATTCAAGGTAATGTGCTTGATGTATATAACAAACCCGTTGATTTTATTCAGGCGTTCAACTTTAGTTATTGGTGTTTTCAAGAACGTCGGCAAATGCTTGACTACTTTATTACCTGCCGGGCAAATCTTAAAAAAGATGGCGTACTTTTTCTCGATGCCTATGGGGGGTTTGAGGCATACCAGACACAAAAAGAGCACCGTAAGGTCAGTGACTTCACCTATATCTGGGAGCAGGCTAAATTTAATGCGGTCACCTGTGAGCAAACCTGCCACATCCATTTTAAGTTCAAGGATGGATCAAAACTTAAGCGAGCCTTCTCCTACACATGGCGTATTTGGGGGGCCAAGGAGATTCGGGAAATACTGATTGACGCAGGTTTTAAAAAAACCACTTTGTATCTGCAGGCGTTTGATGAAAAAACCGATGAAGCATTGGATGAATATATCGCGACCGATGAAGCTGATGATTTTGCTTGCTGGCTGGGCTATATTGTTGCTGAAAAATAAAGTGTGATGCGGGCGCCACCAAGCTCTTCAGCCCGTCCCAGTTTTAATCTGCCACCGTAGGTTGACAGCAGCTCACTGGATACGGCCAATCCCAAGCCTTGCCCATCGACTCTTGTATCGGCACGTTTGCCACGTTCAAGTAACTCTTCGTTAATTTGCTCGGGAAATCCAGGACCGTTGTCGTCAATAATTACCCTTAACATTTCTTTCTTATCGTTTCGAGTGCAGTGCAGTTGAATTTTTGAAGCACCGTATTTACAGGCGTTTTCCAGTAAATTTCCAAAAATCTCCATCAGATCGGACTCATCCAATCGTACCTGACAATTGCTATCCAGCTCGTTTTTAAATTCAATTTTGCGTTGTGCATAAACTTTGTGCAAGGAATTCACAAGCCGATCAATAATCGGTTTGATCTGAATCGCAGGTCCCAATGGTCGGGATCCGCTAACAGATGCCCGTCTGATATGATAGGCAATGATATCCTTCATACGCGCACTTTGCTCGTTTAGTGTCTGACGATGAGTTTGTTCCAGTGTTTTGTCCTGAGCCAGATTCAGCATTATTGATAAGGGTGTTTTAAGACTGTGGGCAAGATCATTCATGACATTCTTGTAGCGCGTTCGTCGATTCTGTTCACTGTGTAGTAACATATTAAGGCTGTTGGCCACGGGCGTTAGTTCGTGCGCAAGCTGCTTGGTATCCAGTTTGTCGTCTTTACCTTGTTGGATACGCTGCAGGGCGCGAGACATTTTACCCAGCGGTTTTAACCCCCACATCAGGACGTACAACTGTAGCATTAATAAAAGCAAGGCCGACGTCAGCAGTGAAATCCAGAGGTTGCGATCAAAAACCGCTAACTGTGCGCGGTGTTCAGTCGCATCGGCTATCAATAATATATTGAATTCTCTCTCAACTTCATCGGCTGTCGCCCAGCTAAAACCAAACCTCAAGCTGAATTGATCTGTAATCGAATCACTCTCCTGCTGGCGGAATCGCCATCGGCCTGTCGGTACTTGCATGGTATTTTGTGATACCGCTTCAATGGTTGATTGCGAGCGCCAAACCTCTCTGTTTTGGGCATCAAATACACGAGCCACCAAACCGGACTGTGCTTGCATCAATCGCCCGTCAGGGAGCGAAAATTCGTTGATCTGCAGGCGTCCTTGAGAATCCAGCTCCGCAGCGCCGAGAATTCCATAAACCAGCCCTTGCATTCTATCGCGCTGGGCCTGCTGCGCCCGGGAGTGGACTGAATGTGTTAATGACAACGCAGTGAGAACAAAAAAAGAAGCCAAAATCAACGCGGTAGACACTAACAGTCGAGTTGAAATCGAGTTCATTATTCAGGCGTTCCAGCGCCTGTGTTACGTCGTTGCAAAGCCAACCTATAACCACGCCCGCGTAATGTCTCTATCGGGTTAAGCTGTTTTTCCGGGTCTAGTTTATTGCGCAATCGCTTGATAAAAACTTCCAGAATGTTTGGATCACGGTCTGTGTCTTCATCATATAAATGATCGAGTAAAACGTTTTTTGAGATCACTTCACCGGCATTTATCGCCAGATACTCCAATACTTTATATTCATAGGCGGTGAGTTCAATGTTCTTATCATCAACGGATATTTTCTGACTTCGTGTGTCCACTTGAAGTGACTCAAAGCGTAAAATGGACTCGGACCAACCGCCGCTACGGCGAAGAAGGGCGCGTATGCGAGCCATCAGCTCTTCCATATGAAAAGGCTTTGCCAGATAATCGTCAGCGCCAGATTCAAGACCCTCTACTTTGTCCTGCCAGGTATCACGGGCGGTTAGAATGAGAATTGGGAAATTTTTATCTTTTGCGCGGATCTGTTTGATGATTTCAGCACCATCGATTTTTGGTAATCCCAGGTCAATAATTGCGATATCAACTGGCATTTCAGTCGCCAGATACAGCCCTTCCACACCGTCGGCGGCCTCATCGATTGCAAACCCCTCCTGGCGTAAATGTTGAACAATCTGGGCACGTAATTCGTGCTCATCTTCGATCACTAAAGCTCGCATAATGACTACCTGTGTTGCGTTGATAATTTCCCTACGCCAAAACGTTAGAGACAGTGTTTGAAAAGCGGCAGTTCTATTGATCTCTAACGGTCAAAATCCTGACTTTTCCAGCCGAAATTAATTTAATTTCAAATACACGTTTACCTTTTTTATTACTTTCTGATACAGCAAGGACTTTTCCGCCGCCATTACGTTGTTGTGCGATACGTATAGCCTCTTTTTTGGTTAATCCAGCAATACTCGTATTGTCTGCCAGAATGGGTTGTGCAAGTACCCCAATCAGTAACAGCGCAAAGAGTGGATTTCTCAAGTGAGACAGTAAGGTTTTAGGCATAATCTATCTGATTCGTAGTGCGGTTTTCCTGTTGACGGCAGATTCTACCAAGATGTTAGCGGTTAGTTAACTGCTGACATCTGAATTCGCTGAAACTTTGGCATTAATAAATCTCAGAAAAAACCTAATGAAGCGCTAATCCAACGGTGTGATATTTACCGAAAGACGTAACCGTTTGCCTGGATCGTGTTCCGTTCTGGTGTAGAAAATCTCACCTTTATATCGATAAGTAACATCAAAACCAATAAGTTTTCGCCGACGATGTGATGATTCAACAGTTTCGCAACGCTCGCCAGTGTGTCGGTGGTTGTGCCGTTTCGAACGGTGTTTACCTCTTCGATCTGAGGATGTGTGGCCGTGAGCACCTATTGCCGCACCTATTACACTGCCTGCCACAGTCGCTAAATCCCGGGAACGGCCGTGTCCTATTTGATGGCCTAAAACACCACCGACAACCGCGCCTACCAACGTCCCAGAGTTATTATTGCGCTCTGATGCTCTGGAATTGTGGTGTGTACCGTGGGAATGTTCAACCCGACACTCACGATGTGGATAATAAACCTGGGTGGATTTGTAAATCGGCACAACACTCAAAACCCGTCCATAATCAATAAAAGAGTCATTTGCCAATAGTGTGGAAGAGAAGAGCAGACTGGTCGCGCTGAGAATAGGGAGCAAGGGATTCATTTTTGTGCCTCTGTTTTATATGCTTAAACACAGTTTACGGATGCACGACTGAATCAAAACTGAATCAATTAATAAATTCACTTTTTAATTCAAAATCACTGTTTTAAGTCAAGCGGTATGGTTTCTGCTGGAAATTGAACTATTATCCTAAAATACACCGTCGGCACAGGCAACGGTGATTAAATATGGTTTAAAAACAATGATGATGTCAGAAATTAACAAATTTCACAGGCTTTATTTTATTACTTTTTTGCTACTGAGTCTGTTAATAGGTGGCGGATGCAGTGAAACCGGACAAACACTGCAAAAAACGCTGGAGACCGGCACGGATTCAAAATCACTGATTGGCACCTGGGTGGGTGAATGCAAAACCTACACGGATATAAATAACTGGATACAAAATAGATTCACATTCTCCGAAACAGCGATTAAGCTTTCCAGATCTTCCTATTCTGACAGTGAATGCAAGACTGTCAAAGAAAATCCCATAAACGAATTTATCGGTACCTATAGGCAGATTGGTATTGTTGAAACAGCGTCTGGTTTGACTTCGGATTGGTATTTCATTGATTATACAAATACCGATGAACAACTTGAAGAGGGTTTTTATCTGACAAATGATACGCTATATCCAGTATTAAAATCAGAGGGTGTTTATAAGATATATTTTAATACGCCCTATTACAGGAGTGAATGAAGTTACGCTGCAGATAAACAATCAGCCATCAGGCTCGTCAATTGGAATTATTAGTGCAATCAAACCAAAACGCGGATTGTCAAGATAGTGTATTTGCTTGCTTCGCATACGGCGACTGATTTGCATACGGGTGCTGCCGCTACCATCAATTTTAGTTAATACCAGATTCGTATCGAGGTGCAGATACCGGCCTAACGATATGGTTAGTGTGCCGGCAAGTTCAGTGGACTGAACGGCCTCTAAAGAGACGGGTTCTGATTCAGGTATCGGTGCTTGTGAGGCCGCTAAATCTCTTGCATTAACCGCTTGTATCAATCCTCTGTCAGCGATGCTTTGCTCGGATAGATACAGATCTACAGGGTTACCAAAATTTATTCTTATTGGCCTGGCCTGGTTTTCAGCGAGTCCGGGTTGTCGCCATGCCAGATGTTCGATCAGATTATATCGGCCACTGGATTTAAGTTTACTCGCTATCGAGCGAATTTTATCATTGCTGCGGTGAAGCAGGAATCCGGCATTATTTGCTTTTTCACTGCCTAGAGAGACGGCATTGCGGCTAACAGGGTAGTACAGTTTATCACTGTAATCTGATAATGCCTGTGTATCCACATATTCAAATAGCACAATATCAATTATATAATCTTTAGCCAATGCCTGGGTTGCAATAATAGAGCTAATAGATAAAATAATAAAAAACTTGATCAGAAGTCGGATTTTCATAAATGTGTTAGCCTGAGAAAAAGTGAAATATCGAATATTTTTAAATTCGCATGTTATTGGCTGCAAATAACTTGTATATACTTCAAGCACGTTTCCCCTCATATAAAGCACTATCCCCGGGTACTATCGAAAGTTTATTCAATAGCTTATCGATAAACCTCAGACGCTCTTCGGTGTTTTGCATTTCATTATTAAAACGCAGTATATTTTTTCCATCAAATTTATAAGTTGCTGGCTTCTGCTGGATCAGCTTAAGTAAGGCCATTGTATCGATATATGGCGTGTCATCAAACAGAATTCGACCACCGCCAGCATTCGTTTCCAACCGGACAATGCCCATGCCAGTGCATCGAAGCTTGCAAATGGTCACCTCGAACAGGGTTTTGGCGGCTTCTGGCAGCAGGCCAAAGCGATCAATCAGCTCAATTTGAATTTCCCGGAGATCCATCTGATCTTTGCCGCTGGCGATACGTTTATAGAGAATTAATCGCATATGAACATCTGGCACGTAATCATCGGGCAGCAATGCCGGAACCCCAAGATCAATTTCTGTTGCGCTGGCCAAAGGCTCATCCAGCGCAGGTATTTTACCTGATTTGAGCGCGGCGACGGCCCTCTCCAGTAGCTGCGTATATAAGGTGAATCCTATTTCCTGTATCTGTCCACTCTGACCTTCACCCAACAGCTCACCGGCACCACGAATTTCCAGGTCATGTGTTGCCAAAGTAAATCCAACCCCCAGATCCTCAAGTGATTCTATTGCTGACAGGCGCTTTTCCGCGTCCGCTGTAAGCGCTCCTTTAGGCGGCGCTATCAGGTATGCATAAGCGCGGTGGTGTGAGCGGCCAACGCGTCCGCGTAGTTGATGTAGCTGTGCGAGCCCCAATTTATCTGCACGATTGATGATTATGGTGTTAGCGCTCGGGACATCGATTCCACTTTCAATAATGGTCGTGCTGACAAGCACTTGAAAGCGTTGATGGTAAAAATCCAGCATCACCGCTTCAAGTTCACTTTCCCGCATCTGGCCATGGGCGAATCGAATCGTTGCGGTGGGGACTATCTCTTCAAGATTGCGGGTGATTCGTTCAATTGTTTTTACTTCATTGTGTAAAAAATAAATCTGTCCACCGCGAGCAAGTTCTCGCTGACATGCTTCTCGAATCTGCACCTCTGACCACTGCCCAACAAAGGTTTTAATTGCGTGCCGGTGCGCCGGTGGTGTCGCAATGATGGATAAATCACGGAGTCCGGACAATCCCATATTCAGTGTGCGCGGAATCGGTGTCGCGGTTAGTGTCAGAATATCAACTTCAGCACGCAATGCCTTCATATGCTCTTTATGGCGTACGCCAAATCGATGCTCTTCATCGATAACCACGAGTCCCAGGTTTTTGTATTTGATATTTCTCTGAATGAGTTTATGTGTACCAATAACAATATCAATCCTGCCATTGGCGAGCGCATCAGTGACCGTTTTTTGTTCTTTACTGCTTCGAAAGCGGGATAAAGATTCTATGCGTACAGGCCAGTCGGCGAAACGATCAAGAAAATTCTTATGATGCTGTTCTGCCAGCAACGTGGTGGGAACTAATACAGCGACTTGTTTGCCAGCGTCAATAGCGACAAAAGCAGCTCGCATAGCGACCTCGGTTTTACCGAACCCGACATCACCACAGACGACTCTGTCCATTGGAGTAGCGGTTCGCATATCAGCAACGACAGCCTCTATAGCACTGAGTTGATCAGCGGTCTCTTCAAATGGGAATGCATCGGCAAACAAGTTGTAGTTCAGAGACTGGGAAGGAAAGGCAAAACCCTGGCGAGCCGCTCTTCGAGCGTTAATCTCCAACAATTCAACCGCGACATCCCGTGCTTTTTCGGCCGCTTTACGTTTGGCCTTTTGCCATTGCTCACTGCCCAGTTTATGTAGCGGCGCTGAGCCTACACCGGCCCCCGTATAACGGCTGATTAGATGTAAGGACGCAACCGGCACATAGAGTTTATCTTCAGCTGCGTATGTGATGGTTAGAAATTCAGTTTCGGTGCCACCCAATGCGAGTGTTGTCAGCCCTTGATAACGGCCAATCCCATGGTCCAGATGCACAACCGGGTCACCGATGCCTAAATCAGTTAAATTGGCGATAATGGCATCGGCGTCTCGGGTATGACGTCTTTTCTTTCGTTGCTGGATTCGCCCACCGCCTAACTGGTTTTCACAGATAAGCGTAATTGCGGGGCTTAGAATCTGTAAGCCATGATCAATGGGCGCAAAGGTAAGCGCAAGCTTAGCATCAGATTGTAAAAAATCTGTCCAGCCTTGCACTTGTGTGGGTTTGATGTTGTTGCCATGAAGCTGATCAAGTAATACTTCTTTATGACCGGCTGACTCAGCAACAATTAATGTTCGTCCCTGATATGTGTCTAAAAATTGTTCCAGTAGTTGTAGTGGTTTTTCTGCCCTCGCGTTAATTGGATATAGCCCTGGTGCAGTAACGGGGAAGTTGACAGATTCTGATTTTCGATCGGATGATTCGAATTTGTATTTCTGCAATTCAATGAAGCTGTATTTATGCAAAAATTCACGGGTAAGATTGGGTGAATTGTATAGTGCTTCTGGTTTTAATATGGGTCGTTCAATATCATGCCGGCGCTCTTCATAGCGCTCGTTTAGTGAAAGCCAAAAATTGTCCATTGCCGTGTCAGCGCCCTCTACTTTAACAAAATGGCACGATTGCGGCAGATAATCGAACAGGCTTGCCATTTCATCGAAAAACAGAGGCGTGTAATACTCAATGCCAGCCGGTGCGTTGCCATTGCTGACAGCTTGATAAAGCGGACTGTTTTTGCTCGATGCATCGAATAAATTACGAAATTTTTGTCGAAATTTCCTGATACCTGACTCATTAAGTGGAAACTCGTGAGCGGGTAACAGCTCTATTCGCTCTTGTTTTTCAATCGAAATTTGAGTGTCGGGGTCAAAGGATCGAATTGACTCAACTTCTTCGTCCATAAAATCCAGACGAAAGGGAAGCTCACAGGCCATGGGAAATAAATCTACAATTGATCCCCTGACTGAAAACTCACCGTGTTCTTCCACCTGTGAAACATGCCGATAACCACCGTTGATCAGGCTTTTTCGAAACTCATCCAATTCGAGTTTATCGTTATTTGCGATAAGCAATGAAAATTGATCCAAAAATACCTGTGGCGTAAGACGTTGCAACAGGCAGTTGACAGCAACAAGCAGTATGCCGTGGTGAGTCTTGGAAAGATCACGCAGTGTACGAATTCTTTCAGAGATAATGTCTTGATGCGGGGAGATCAGATCGTAGGGCAGGGTTTCCCAATCGATGAAAGTCTTAATCGGTAATTCAGGATTTGCATAAAAGCGAATCTCTGACTCTAATTGAGTCAGTTCCAACATGCCGGGAACGATAACAACAATCAGTTCAGTACATTGATCGGCGTACTCTACTAAAGCGAGGGCTGCGGCACTGCCATAGAGTTGCCCCCAGCGTTTGGATTTTTCTGATTGAATGGGTAAAACCGTCATTATTTTCGCGAGTCCATAGCAGGAAAAATAAGGCGGCTAATTCTCCCACATTGAGGTAAAAAGTCCACTGCAATGAAAATGGTTACCAGTAACAGTATCCATAATTTGGTTCAAATCAATTTATTGCTGAATTCATAAGAATATTGGATGGGGTTTTGTTCTGAGCGTAATTTTGCATCTGACCACAAAAAAGGGACGCTAATGCGTCCCTCTCAATACGATCAGGAATTATTCTAATTATGGCTTGACTGTTGACAGACCCAGAATTTCCCAGCTTTGCATGCCGTCACGGTACCATTTGATTTTGTCCGCAGGGTATCCAAATTTTAATAGCGTCATAATACTTGCTGGGGATTGACCGCACCACATGCCGTTACAAAACAGAACCAACGTTTTTGCCCCTGAAAAGTCAAATACTTTTGTGGTATCGCCTGCGGCAATTGCCTCATCTACGGCAAATGTATCGGAATCTCCTGTGAGTCCAACATTAAAATCTTCCATCATCACTTTCATGATGCCTTCAGTGGTTGCACCTTTTTTTGGTGTTAGCGCAGTCCAGGAAATATTCTTTGCGCCAGGGATTGTTCCTTTTGCCACCCAGTCAGGGGTTCTTGAATCGATCAGGATAACTGATTTATCACCGCCTTCCATTTTTGAAATATAGTCGATTACCTCAACTTCGCCCAAAGTTTCAACCCCAGGGGCAAGAACGATGGGTTGAATACAGAAAGGCGGGCAGGGACGAGAGGTTTTAGCGAACGCAGGTATAACCGTTGCAGCGTTGTCCTGGTTACGCTTAATTTCTACATTTTTGCCATTATGATTAACAGAAATACTCATCAGGCTTGGCGTGATACCGACAGGTTTACCTTCAGCAAGGGCAGTACCGCTTGATGAAAAAGCAACCGTCAAAATGCTTGCCGCGAATAATTTTTTTCCGGTGTTCGTCATTTGTATATTTCCTCTTTAGTGGTTTTCAGTTGTAATTTTGCAATGACCTTCCAAACAGCAATTACCATATGGATGTTGACTTGGTTAAAACAGCTATTCGCAATCAGGCTCTTCTTCTTCATCATCTTTTTTCTTTTCTTCACCTTCAGCGCTTTTCTCTGCAGCAAACCCGCACTGCGACAGTTCATTGCTTAAGGTATTAAAACCAGACGCCATTGCAGAATTTGTCAGAAAAAACAAAAGGCTGGTTAGAAAGAATAGTTTGGTTATGCAAGACATTGGTGTGTAACTCCGTAAATCTGGGTCTGAAAAGCGCGACGAATTGAACTGGGACTAATAGTAATTTTTTTACCTTACCAGGATATATGCATAAGGGGCTAGTCTTACTACTAATTAGATGTAATTTAAACGCGAAGGGATTAAGTATTCAATAAAAAGAGTACTCAAGAATGATATTTATTCTGGGAGATTGTTAAAATCTGTCACAAATTAACTTGGATTAAATGTTATATGTCATATATCACGTTAATATAAGTATATAACTAGTTGATAATATATCCTATTTATAAGTATATTATAATTTTATTAATAATATTAATTTATATTACAAAAATAATTTTAATGCAAAGATGTAGCCGGTTGTTACGCAGTAATATCAACGCATAGTGAGTCGAAATCAATCTTCAGCGAAGGGTAAGATCATGAAATGTCATTCATTGGCAAGGCTGCATTGATGTTTACCTTCCATGGCTACCTGTGCTGAGTAACAAGTGTTATCCAGTATCAGGCATAACTTGATTTTCGGATCATTATCGACTGACAGAATGTATGACCCGGTCATTCTCAAAATAGACTTTAAAGGTAGCATAAACCCAGCGGGAAATTGGTGGTTGTCCAATCTGAGCAGACCTGTTTGAGGGTTCCCCGTATTGCTCCAGAACCTGGTTCATTTCAATACCCCGCGTGGGTCCTTTATCAAGCAGTGCCGGGTCAGGCAGATTGAGGTTATCAGCGTATACACTTTCAGCCGAAATAATCAGTATGGATGCCGTTAACATCGATAGAATCAAGTTGTTTTTAACTGTTTTCATATTTCACCCGTTATTTAATAAATTTCATCAGCGATACTCCTGTTCCAGTAGCGTATCCAAGAATGGAAGCTGGCCAGTGTGCAACTTGGAGCCTCAGGTTCAGGGCCTAGCCATAAACTTCTGATGATTTAGTGATTGGTTTTTATACTTGGCGGCAGTGATCGGCATATAGAAAGCCCTTATCAATGAGGGCCTTCACAAGATTTAAATTATCCAGATGGAAAAACAGGCGAATTTTTTTCTGATATGTGATGTAATCCCGCCCCATGTTCCAACCTTATGAATTATTTATTGGCTTGCGCTATACCCGGGCGAAACGGCGCAATCATTTCATTTCCTTTATTTCGCTAATCTCCATTCTGGGAATTGCCCTGGGCGTTATGGCGCTTATTACGGTTATTTCAGTTATGAATGGTTTTGAAAAAGAGCTACGCGAGCGTATTTTAGGTGCGGCAGCGCATGCGACGATCAGCTACTACGATAAGCCCATGAAAGAGTGGCGTTTACTCGCAGACCGCTCAAAAGAACATCCCGAAGTTATTGGCGCAGCTCCTTACGTAGAAGGGCAAGTGATGCTGGTAAATGCAGATAGAGTGACTGGGGCATTGATTCGCGGTGTAATAGCAGATGAGGAAGCACAAGTATCTGAGGTTGGTGCAAAAATGCTCACTGGTGAGCTGAATGATTTAAAGGCCGGAGAATTTGGAATCTTGTTGGGAAGCGATCTAGCGCAGTTTCTCAATGTATCAATGGGCGATAAAATAACTGTGATCTCCCCTGAGGCCGGAGTAACCCCTATAGGCGTTTTACCCCGTTTAAAACGTTTTACAGTAAAAGGTCTTTTCCAGATCGGTATGTATGAATATGACCGAAATATGGCCGTAATACAGGCTGACGATGCTTCACGATTGTTACGAATGCAAGGCGGCTATACCGGCGTAAGACTCAAATTAAGTGATATGTTTGGAGCACGCGCAGTCGCTCGTGATTTGGCGCAGGAGTTAGGTGAAGATTACTGGGTAACCGATTGGACATTGAAACATGCCAATTTTTTTCAAGCCGTAAAAACTGAAAAAACAGTCATGTTTGTAATATTGACATTAATTGTTGCTGTCGCCGCTTTTAATATCGTATCCACGCTGGTGATGGTGGTAACTGATAAGCAATCAGATATTGCCATTCTCAGAACATTGGGATCTTCCCCTGCCAGTGTGATGGCTGTCTTTCTTGTGCAAGGCACAATTATTGGCGTATTTGGGAGTTTATTGGGCTTGATCGGTGGCATTTCGCTGGCTTTAAACATCGAAACCGTCGTACCTTTTGTTGAAAATCTGTTCGGTACGCATTTCCTTGATCCCAGTGTCTATAGCATCAGTGAATTACCTTCAGATTTACGCTGGCCCGATGTGCTGAAAATTGCCCTGGTGTCATTTATTATTTCACTGCTGGCGACGCTTTACCCAGCTTGGCGGGCCTCTCGTGTTGAACCCGCTGAGGCGCTGGCTTATGAATAGGCAAGATGCCAGTACCAATAGCGGTGAAGCAATAGTTCGGGTTCAGGGTCTTTGCAAACACTATACACAGGGTGCAATACGGGTAGAGGTTCTCAATTCGCTTGATTTTGTTGTCAGACAAGGGGAGCAAGTTGCCATAGTCGGCGCCTCTGGCTCGGGAAAGAGCACGTTATTACACTTGATTGGCGGTCTGGACACACCCACCGATGGCGAGCTAAATGTGGGCGGTATTGATATCAATACGCTTGGGCCTCGCGGCAGAGGCAAACTGCGTAATCGTATGATGGGTTTTGTCTACCAGTTTCATCACCTGCTTCCTGAATTCAGTGCGGTCGAAAATGTCGCTATGCCGCTGCTTATTCGCGGTGAGCGATCAACACATGCTCATAATCAGGCACGGGAGATACTTGATAAGGTGGGGTTGTCTGATCGTCTAAGCCATAAGCCGGGTGAGCTATCCGGTGGGGAACGTCAGCGGGCCGCTATTGCCCGTGCACTGGTGACACACCCTCGTGTTGTGCTGGCAGATGAACCCACAGGCAATCTTGATGAGGTAACAGCAGAAAGCGTTTATCAATTAATGTTGTCGCTGAATAAGGAGTTGGGTACAAGTTTTTTGGTGGTAACCCACGACATGCGTCTGGCTAAACGTATGGATAGAATTATGCTCCTGAGCAGTGGTCATCTGCATAATTACGATGCATGATAGTTGTTTTTTTACTGATTTACACTGTAATTAATAGTACAGTGACTAGTGAACCGGCTACACGGCGCTTGCTCCCGTCTTGCTGGATGAAAAATGAGCCCCGCCAAGGACGACGGTCAAGTTAATTGAGAACGCCCCCCTAAGCACTAGTGCGGTAATTTACGTCGGCGATCATGACGCGCTTGCCATTTTTTAACTAATGCCAGACGCCACAATAAGCGTACAGATAAATAACCCAACAAGGAAGAAACGATGGCAAATAATAAACAACCCAGGGACATGGGAACCCAAATATCTCCTAATCTTTGTAGCAACCACTGACGACTAAGCTCGAATTCAAAAGATAAGGGCGTCATACCCAACAATTTTGCACCTAACTTATAAGCCGCGTAAAACATCGGTGAAATCGTTACTGGATTGGTCGTCCATACCAGTGCGACAGAAATTGGAAGGTTGACACGAAAGTAGATCGCTAACGCACCGGCGATAACCATTTGAAAGGGGAAAGGAATCCACGCCATAAACAAGCCAATAGCAAAAGCGCCTGATACAGAGTGGCGGTTGAGGTGCCACAAACCGGCATCGCCGACATGTTCGCTCAATAGGCCCAGGCTACGATTGTTGCGAATGTCCTTCGCACTGGGCATATATTTTTTTAAAAACTTTTGCGGCATTTTCCGATATTGCGATAGTTGTTATGGTTTTGCTTATGACCCTTTATTCATAGATGCAGTTCAAGGAACTATCAAGGGTATTTCCATCAAATGAATCGATTCGTGATTGCTTTTCTCGTCTCGATGACACTCGCCGTATATGCACATAGTTTAGCAAGTCCGGCATTACTTTGCCTGAGCTTTGTTGCCGCAGTTTCTTTAGCTTATTGGCGACATTGGTTACTTACAGGTCTATTTGCTGGATACCTCTGGGCAGGTGTCTTAGCGCAACAAATCATCGCCAATGAACTACCTGCTGATTTTCAAGGAATTAATATAGAAGTTATCGGCAGGATTGTGGGAATTCCAAGGCACACGTCGAAAAAAACTCAGTTTTATTTTGTCACTGAGAAATTTATTGACCCCAACCGCTATAAATTCCTTAATCGGCGATTGAAACTCTCTTGGTACAAGCATGATGAAATAATAAAAACAGGACAATCCTGGCAGCTTACCGTACGCCTGAAACAGAAAAGATCATTATTGAATCCGGCTGGATTTGATTACGAAAAATGGTTGATCCGAAATGCCGTTTTTGCCACAGGGTATGTGCGAAACAAGGCTAAAAATGTGCGCCTTGAAGACGCCGATGCATGGTCGTTGGATAAGCTTCGGGAGTCGATCACTGAGCGTATCCAGAATGTGCCGATCAGCGATACCGGTCGAAGTTTTATCCGTGCATTGGTACTGGGTGATGGTTCGGCCATTAAACCGCAGCATTGGAAGTGGTTTCGGCAAACCGGAACAAGCCATCTGCTGGTAATTTCCGGACTTCATATCGGTTTAATCGCGGCTGTCGCAGCTGGGTTTGCGAAACTGATTTGGAAACTGAGCGCACGAATTGCCCAACCTCGAATTAATCGGGATGTTTTTATTGCGCTGAGCGCTTTACTTGTCGCTTTCATCTACGTTTTGCTGGCAGGATTTACCGTTCCAACCACCCGTGCATTAATCATGCTGTCAGTTTATTTTATTTATAGTTTGAATAAACGTCATATGCCCGGATTACATTCATACTATTTGGCGCTATTACTTGTGCTGACCTTGCAACCGCTATCGCCACTGGCGCCTGGTTTCTGGCTATCATTTTCTGCCGTATTAATCATCTACTTTTTGAGTAAACGTCAATTATCAAAACAATCCGGTCCACGACAATGGTTGTTTTGGCATACGGCATTGGCGGTAGGGATGCTGCCCTTAACCGCTTTGTTTTTTGGCTCAGCATCGCTGGTTGCACCCATAGCTAATTTTATTGCAATACCTTTACTTACTTTACTTATTGTACCCTTGGTACTGTTGGGAACTTTGCTGGTTTTTATTATCCCACCGATGGGAGAACTGATTCTCAGGCTAACTACCAACTTGCTGGATGTCCTGCTGGTTTTCATCCAGTGGCTGGCAGAAAGCCGGCAACCTGAGCTGTTTTTCACTGAGCTGTCATGGTGGTCCTATGCATTGACTATTTTGGCAATGTTGATTTTTTTGCTTCCCCGGGGAACAGGGCTCAACTGGCTCGCATTGCCTTTGTCCGCCAGTCTCTTTTTTCCACAACAGGATCAAATAAATAAGGGCGCGTTTGTCGTTGATGTATTGGACGTAGGGCAGGGGCTATCAGTATGGGTGCGAACCGCTGAACACAATTTGCTTTATGATACGGGCGGGCGCCTCTCCAGAACACGCTCAATGGCGAGTGCTGTGTTCATTCCGTACTTTCAATCATTTGGTAAATCCGGCCTTGATCGTCTGGTTATTTCACATACGGATAGTGATCACTCAGCAGGTTTGACTGATATAATGACACAGGTGAGGGTCAAATCAGTCATAACAGCCAGAGCATTTCAAGATGAGCTGAATGCTGATGAAATCTGTGATGTCTCATTACAATGGAACTGGGACGGGGTGAATTTTCAATTTTTAAACGCTGCATCGGACACGTTTAGTAAAGACAATAATTATTCCTGCGTACTTAGAATCAGCAATGGTGATGCAAGTGTATTACTGACAGGTGATATTGAGAAAATTGCGGAAAATCGATTACTTGAGCAATCATTGGAACCCGTTGATTTACTGATCGCGCCCCATCATGGCAGTAAGACATCATCATCAGCGGCTTTTCTGGATGTGTTGCAGGCAAAGCAGGTTGTGTATTCGATTGCCTACAAAAACCACTTTCGGTTTCCGCATGAATCAGTCAGTCAACGCTATCAATCCCTGAATGTAGAAGAATATCGGACAGATCGGGATGGCATGCTGAGTTTTCGATTTACGGCGGATACAAATTCAGCATCGGTAAAAGCTTATCGGCAATTTCATAAGGAATTTTGGCGATCAGATTTCGATTTATGACTACAATAAAGTATCATTCATAACCTTAGCTGTAGAAGGGCCTGACAAATGTTCAATTCACAATTGATTTTCTGACTTGACGATATTGCAGAAACCTGAATAATTCTATTGCTGTGAAATAGAATGAGTTTGAATCAGCTACATCAACAACAAACAAGGTAAGCATTGTGTGGGAACTGATAAGTGCAGGCGGTCTGTTAATGCTGCCAATAATTCTTTGTTCGATTGCCGCCGTCGGTATTATTGCGGAACGGTTCTGGACGCTAAAAAGAAATAAAGTACTACCTGAGGGCCTGGTAAATAAAGTCTGGCAAATGGCAAGGCAGAAATCACTGACCCAGCAGGAGATCACTGCATTGGCAAATCAATCTCCGCTTGGCCGTGTACTTGCAGCCGGCCTGGTTAATCGTGACTATGACCGGGAGGAGATGAAAGATGCAATAGAAGAGGTCGGAGGGCACGTTACCCATAGTCTCGAAAGGTACCTCAATGCACTGGGAACGATCGCTTCTGTCACACCACTGCTGGGTTTGCTGGGTACAGTGGTCGGAATGATCGAGGTATTTGCTCAAATTACCAATGTCGGGGTTGGTAATCCATCTGATTTAGCAGGCGGCATTTCCAAGGCACTTGTGACGACGGCCGGAGGAATTGGAATCGCTATTCCAAGTCTGATGTTCTATCGTTATTTCCGTGGCCGGGTTGATGAATTAGTCATAGGAATGGAACAGGAAGCGCTTAAATTAGTTGAGATTTTACATCATCGTCGAAGTAAACGGGCTTAGAAAAATGTCAGAAAGGTGCAAACTTAGGCGTCGAATAACCTCAATTCACAGTTGGGGAATTAAGTGATGAAGTTCCAATCTCGCAAACGCGAAGATATAGATCTGAATTTGACACCGTTAATTGATGTTGTATTTCTTCTGTTGATATTTTTTATGGTCTCAACCACCTTTCAAAAGGAATCAGAATTACAAGTACACCTGCCTGAAGCTTCACAGGCACCTGTTACCGTGCCTGACAAGAGCATTGAAATTTCGATTAATACAACCGGTCAGTATTTTTTAAATGGCAGGGAGTTAACCAATAACAGGCTTGAGACATTGCGCTCAGCCATTCAGACATTAACCGGCGGTCAACGCGATATGCCCTTGATTATCAGAGCCGATGCACTAACCCCTCATCAAGCGGTCGTTACCGCAATGGATGCTGCGGCACAGCTTGGTATGCGTCGATTGTCTATCGCAACATCACAGGCCGATCAAGCAGGCCAGTGACAACTTCTATCAATTCCACGATTTCAGGCAGGCAAACTTATAAGCGCTTGTTAACATACGTCAAGCCTTACCGTAGGCAATTTGCTTTTGCAATTATGGGCATGGTGGCCTATGCCTTAACGGATACGGCTTTTGCGGCTTTAATGAAACCGATGCTGGATGCGGGGTTTGTAGAGCGTGATCATTTTGCCATTTCCCTCGTTCCACTGATGATTATTGGAATATTCATTATACGAGGCGTTGCCGGATTTGTATCGACGTATTATATGTCGTGGATGGGATGGCGGGTCATAAAGTCCATACGTAAAGAAATTTTTGATAAATATCTCAGCTTACCCACACAGTATTACGACACAGCCTCATCGGGTGAATTAATTTCCAAAATTACATTCAACGCACAAAATGTGGCGCAAGCTGCAAGCAATGTAATCACCGTTATGGTCCGGGACTCGCTCACGGCATTGGGACTGTTTGCTTTGATGTTTTACCTCAGCTGGCAATTGTCACTTAGTTTTCTGATTATTGGTCCTGTTATTGGTGTAATTGTCAGTAAAGTGAGTAAAACCTTTCGTAATATAAGCCGTGATATCCAGAATTCGATGGGTGAAGTCAGTCATGTGATTGAGGAGGCGGTGGAGGGGCAAAGAGTCGTAAAAATATTTGGCGGACATGACTATGAACGGCAACAGTTTGAAAAAGTAAATGAATTAAATCGAAAATTAAATATGCGGGAAACGGTTGCCAAAGCAGCAAATGTTCCGATAATTCAGTTTTTCATTGCCATTGCATTATCGATCATTATTTATCTGGCGACCAGTGGCACCCTTATCGAAGATATCAGTCCTGGTACGTTTATGGCGTTTATTGCAGCGATGTTGATGTTATTTGCACCTATGCGGCGACTGACAATGCTTAACGTACAATTACAAAAAGGTATTGCAGCCAGTGAAAGCCTGTTTGTAATTCTCGATGAATCTTCAGAACAAGATAACGGAACTCTGGAGCTTGAGGATATTCAAGGCCATGTATTGTTCCGCGATGTCGTATTTCGTTACGCTGATAACAAACCACCTGTGCTGAGCAAGGTGACGCTGGAGATACAGCCAGGTGAAACCGTTGCCTTGGTTGGTGAATCAGGTAGTGGAAAAACCACGCTTGTAAATCTGTTACCCAGATTGTATGAAACAAGCGAGGGTCACATAACTATTGATGGTCGGGATACTCGACAGGTTCGACTCAACAGCCTGCGTAGTAAAATTGCTTACGTCAGTCAGGACGTTACATTATTTCATGACACCGTTGCTAACAATATCGCTTACGGTGCACTGGGTAACATCGCAGATGATAAACTATTGCAAGCGTCAGTTGCCGCCCACGCCGATGACTTTATAAAAAAACTCGATAAAGGCTATGACACGCTCATCGGTGAAAACGGTGTTATGTTGTCCGGAGGACAGCGGCAACGTCTGGCAATCGCTCGTGCGTTATTAAAAAATGCCCCAATACTCATCCTTGATGAGGCGACATCTGCATTGGATACTGAATCTGAACGCAAAGTGCAGGAAGGGCTGGACGCACTATTGCAGGGGCGTACAACTTTAGTGATAGCACATCGCCTGTCAACGATAGAGAATGCAGATCGGATCATCGTCATGAGCCAAGGTAAAATTATCGAACAAGGTACACACAGTGATTTACTGAAAGCGGGAGGGCATTATGCCTATCTGCATGGCTTGCAGTTTCAGTAGCACGTGTTTGCGTTTTGTCTATCAGACGAGCAGATGAAGTGCTGAAATACTGGAACTCAATCAACCTTGTCAGCATAATGCTATGGCCGCTTTCATTGTTTTTTTGTGGATTAGTGGCATTACGTCGCAGTTTGTACAAACACAGACTTATCAAGTCCTGGCGCGCACCTGTGCCGGTGATAGTAGTCGGTAATATATCGGTTGGAGGCACTGGCAAAACTCCCGTTGTTGTCGCACTTATCGAGCTTTTGCGCAAAGCGGGATTCAAGCCCGGTGTGGTGAGTCGGGGTTATCGTGGCACGACAGACAGCGAACCTGTTTTGTTAGATAATAAAACCGCTGTTGCTATCGCTGGGGATGAAGCTGTACTGATACAACAGCGTACTACAGGTCCGGTTTGTGTGTTTTCCAAACGTATTGAAGCGATAAAACTGCTATTGCAAAAAAAGAACTGTGACATAATTATCGCTGATGATGGATTGCAGCACTATGCTATGCAGCGGGATTTTGAGATTTCAGTGGTTGATGCAGCCAAGCTGTATGGTAACGGATTTTGTTTACCTGCCGGGCCTTTGCGAGAACCGATATCTCGTTTGAAACAAGTTGATTTTGTTTTATATAACCGCAATCAGGCAATTGACGATGGCGCCTCTTTTTATCTTAACCCTGATAAATTTATCTCTATTAGCGGCATGGAGGATCATAATGTGGATTTCTTCGCTCAACAAGCTGTGCATGCAGTTGCTGGAACAGCCAGTCCAGAGCGGTTTTTTTTCACACTCGAATCTTTGCATATACATGTTGAGAAACATGTATATGCAGATCATCACGCCTTTGTCGAAGAAGATTTCATGTCCTTCGATGATTCACCGATCCTGATGACTGAAAAGGATGCGGTAAAGTGTAAGGGCTTTGGTCTTGAAAATGCCTGGTATCTTCGTGTAAATACTAAATTACCAACACATCTCCAGACAACGCTTATGGCTCGATTATCGCAATTTAATTCAATTTGTAAAAATGAAAAACGCTGAATTTAAAATTGTCATCCCAGCACGATTCGGATCATCTCGTTTTCCCGGAAAGGCGTTAGCGCTGATTCATGGAAAGCCGATGATCTGGCATGTCTATCAAAGGGCGATTGAATCTGCTGCCAATGAGGTCGTCATAGCAACTGACGATGTTCGCATAAGTGATATGGCTAAGAAATTTGCTGCCAACGTTTGCGTGACTGACCTTGAGTGTGAAAGTGGGACTGACAGAATAGCACAAGTCTGTGTCAGCAAAGGCTGGCCTGATGAAACCGTTATCGTTAACCTACAGGGTGATGAGCCCTTAACACCCGCCAGTCTGATCAGGCAGGTTGCCAATAATTTATCTGCAGACAAGCGCGCAGGCATTGCAACGCTATGTAGTGAAATAAGGTCTCAGCAAGATTTTCTTGACCCAAATATAGTCAAAGTTGTTTTTGATCGAGAGGGTTACGCTTTGTATTTTAGCCGGGCGCCAATTCCCTGGCCGCGAGAAGGTGGGGATCATCATTCCTCCCACTGTTATGCCTATCGGCATATTGGCCTCTATGCTTATCGAGCCGGTTTTCTCAAATCCTGGTCAGCAATGCCCGTTAGCAACCTTGAGAACATTGAGAAACTTGAGCAGCTCAGGGCCATGAATAATGGGGTTCTGATTCATGTCGCAAAAGCGCACACTGCGCCGCCGCATGGTGTTGACACACCAGAGCAATTGGTCGAAATCGAGCGTTTAATGAATAAGAACTGACTTTCAGTATTTTATTAGCTAAAACAATCGTAGCGAGGTGTTCAGCTATACCGATGAGCAGATGACTCGCTTTATTCAATATTCGTAAAACTGGGCTATGGTTTAAATGAAAAAAGACTGGAAGATAAACAATACACAGACAGGTTATAACGGCTTTTTCAAAATTATCCGATACCAGATATCCCATACCCTGTTTGCCGGTGGCTGGAATAGCGGGATTGAACGCGAGGTATTTGAACGTGGCAGCGCTGCTGCATTACTTCCCTACGATCCTGAAATAAAGCGAATTTTATTAGTTGAACAGTTTCGAGTGGGTGCAATACACGAAAAAGATCCCTGGCTTACAGAATTGATCGCAGGAATTATCGAAACCGATGAATTACCTGAAGAGGTGGTGTGTCGGGAAGCAATGGAAGAAGCCGGCATTGCTATCCGTAAACCTGAGTTCATCATGAAGTATTTAACAAGCCCGGGTGGTAGTACAGAAAAAACGCATCTATATTATGCACAAGCTGATTTAAGTGGAGCATCCGGCAACTATGGTTTGGCCGATGAGGGTGAAGATATCAGGGTGTGTCTTTTTTCGCCCGAACAATTGTTTTCGATGCTTGATAATGGTGAAATTGTCAACGCGATGACGATTATTGCATTACAATGGTTTCGACAACAATATTTAGCAGGGACGTTGTAGTATTTACGCTGATAAATACACCGTTAATAAATTGTTGTCGATTTACAAAAATCTGACAGCATCAAGCAAAGCCTTTGTGTAGATAGTGTAATTATTCATCAATACCCATCGCCTTATAAGTTTCAATGGAGGGCTTTCCGGTCACCTTCAGTGCATTGTCTTTTTGAAATTTTCGCAAAGCATTGCGGGTGCGTTTACCCATCAGACCATCAGCAACGCCCGGTTTGTAACCCTCACGCTTAAGCGCCTTCTGTAATAGCCGAAGTTTTTCACGTTTGCTGAGCGGTACGGGTTTGTCGTTATAGATATCAAGTTCAATAACTTTCGGTTGTGAGGGTTTTACAGGCTTTGCAACATCCGGTTTGGCTACGGGTAATTCTTTTGATTCTGTTTCAGTATTTGATTCGCTCTGAACAGAATCTGGCAATGAGAATGACACCGCTTGAAAGGGTAGTGATACACCGAGAAGAAAGCTTGATTCATCTAACAAGCCCATATGAAATTGGAAACTTTTATAAATCGCCCCAAGTTTTAAACCCAGGCGGGCGTCTCGTTCAAAATCCGATTTAAAGTCATCCAGGAATTCTTTCTTGCTGACAGCTTCGCCGATAGAGCTGGCAATAACTTCCAATCCCGCATAGATACGAAAATTTTGATCGATCGGTTTAACAGCAACTATACCCAGTAATAATTCGCTGAGCGTATTATCAACCGTAATATCGTTATTCTCTTCAAGCTCCTCAGAAAATACCGATAATTGTGTGAACCAGTTAAACCCCATACTTTCTATGCTTTTGATATCTATATTACCCTTGGCACCCAGCGCTAACTCATATCCCGTGCCATCTTCCACATCAAAACCATAAGCTGCTGAGGCATATAGATTAAGATTGTTGAAAAAGCCCCGGGCCGCGGTAGCGGAAACTAAGGATCGGTTAATGTCTCCAGTACCGGCTTTGTCCAGATCATAATCTGTGGATGATGATCCCAGGTATATTGCGTACTGGTTTTCGCTTTTTGCATTGATGTATGAAGGATCTGTCAATAATTGGGCATGTGCTGTACTCACAAGCAGGGGATAACTGAGGGCGAAAATCATCAATAACCTTAGGTTCATTCCAGAGATTCCTGTTAATACGGTCCGAATTTCATTCTTGGGTAAAAGCACTATCGACCGGGTAGGTGCAAAAATTGTGCTGAATGAATAAAATTTTAGAATTTGTAATGACTTGACCCAACAGGCTGCTAACTGAAAACGATAAGAGATGCTAGCCCTTACCTGTTCAGTTCTGTGGTCAGGCTGCTAGCGCAACACCATTGGACCCAGCTGCTTTCCACCCAGCAAGTGCATATGAACGTGAAAAACTTCCTGTAAGCCGTGTTTTTTGCAGTTGATAATCAGGCGGTATCCATCTTCAGCTATACCTTCATCACGAGCGATTTTTTTTGCAACCGTGAACATTCTGCCAAGTGCAGCTTCATCCGCAGCAACGACATCGTCTACAGTTGCAATGACGTTATTGGGCACAATCAGCACATGTGTAGGGGTTGCAGGATTAATATCACGGAAAGCGGTAACCAGGTCATCCTGGTAGAGCATATCGGAGGGGATTTCTTTTTTTACAATTTTACTGAATAAAGTGTCTTCCGTCATATTAAGATCCTGTGGTATGTTCGTATAGAGAATATAGTTTAACCGATCAATTAATTTGAAACCAAAAGTGAAAATCCTATGTCATCCTTCAAGGCATTTAGAATACATAAAACAGAGTCGGGTGTAGATGCACGATTTGATCAGATAAGCATAGATGATCTGACACAAGGTGAAGTCATTATCAAGGTTGCCTATACCTGTATCAACTACAAAGATGCGCTAGCCGCAACCGGGAAAGGTGCCATCCTCAGAACTTATCCGTTGGTGGGTGGAATAGATTTATCGGGCACTGTTGTAGAATCTTCAGACCCCGAGTTTAAAGCAGGCGATGAGGTTGTTGTGTGCGGTGCCAATTTGTCTGAAACCGAAGACGGTGGTTATGCTGAATTTGCCAGAGTTAAAAAAGCCGCAGTAGTCCCCTTACCTGAAGGAATTACACTTAAGAGTGCAATGGCCATAGGTACAGCGGGTTTCACTGCGGCGCTGGCAATAATCCGTATGGAGCAAAATGGTCAGGATTCAGGGATGGGGCCTATCATTGTCACTGGGGCGACGGGTGGCGTTGGCAGTATGGCAATTGATATGTTGTCTGCAAAAGGTTACGAGGTTATCGCCTTTAGCGGCAAAGACGAGCAAACTGACTATTTAAAATCATTGGGTGCTAAAGATGTGCTTTCCCGAACGCAACAGGATTTTGGAAAACGCCCGATGGAAAAGGCTCAATGGGCCGGTGCTATCGACAGTGTTGGCGGTGAAACCCTGACATGGTTAATTCGTACAATGAAACCATGGGGTAATATTGCCTCCATTGGCTTAGCCGGCGGATACAAACTTAATACAACTGTAATGCCATTTATTTTGCGTGGAGTTAGCTTGCTCGGCATAAACTCGGTGTTGCTGAGTGCACAACAACGCAGGGATGTTTGGCGGCGTATAGCCAATGACTTAAAACCACAACATTTGGATATAATCGTTTCCCATGAATCGACATTAGATGAGATAAGCGATTTATTTGATCAATACATTGACGGTACCATAACAGGTCGTACGGTCATTACTGTTGACCAGAGGAATTGATTATGGGCAAACGACTTTCTAAAATTTATACCCGAACCGGGGACGATGGAACGACCGGCCTGGGGGTAAAGGGACGGGTCAAAAAAGATAGCGCACGTATAGAAGCTATTGGTACGGTTGATGAACTCAACAGTATGATCGGATTGCTTATTGCTCATGGTGTGCCCGAGCTAATAGGAAATATTCTAACTGAAGTGCAACATCGGCTTTTCGATCTTGGTGGTGAACTGAGCATGCCTGAGCATTTGTTTATTCGTAGCGAGCAGACCACATGGCTGGAAAAAGCACTGGATAAACTAAATAAAGACTTACCCTCATTAGAAGATTTTATCTTACCTGGCGGCGGCAAAGCCGCCTCAATATGTCATGTTGCCCGCACAATTTGTCGACGCGCAGAACGTAGCCTGGTTAGCTTGGCAGGCGAAGAGGAAGTGGGTGAAGATTGTAGAGCGTATGTCAATCGTTTATCGGATCTATTATTCGTCATGGCGAGAATCCTCGCAAGGCATGAGAATGGTTCAGAGGTATTGTGGCAGCATAGCCGGCAACCACCTGATCTGGAGGATTAGGGGATAATAGAGCCGGCGGGGACCATCACACTAAGCAGGAGTCGTCTGGCTTTGGCAAATGTACGATATCAACCCAAAATGTTTCAATCATTTGCACGACCCGCATAAAATCTTCAAATTGCACTGGTTTAGTAACGAAACAATTTGCATGCAATTGATAACTTTCCTGTATATCATCCGCTGCCCGGGAGCTTGACAAAATAATAACGGGAATTTCTCGACGTTTTTCGTCAGATTTGATGGCATGCAGCACTTCTCTGCCATCAATTTTCGGCAGGTTGAGGTCCAATAAAATGATTTGCGGTAAATTGACATCTATAAACTGTCCACGCTGAAACAGATAATCCAGCGCTTGCTCACCATCAGATATGATAGTTAGCTTATTTTTTATTTTCCCGCTGTTAAGTGATTCTCGCGTTAGCTCAACATCACCGGGGTTATCTTCCACCAGAAGAATTTCGATAGAGTTCATTGATTCCATCCCTTGGTTTTTTAATCCTGTATACGTCCAATCAGGCGTTATCTAAAACAGATAATAATGAGACTTTGAACTAGGGTCTCTTAATTTGTTAATAATATGTACTAAATGGGTTGTGAGGGGCTAGGCGCCGCTGAGCAGTACTCTTTTTATCAACTAAACCCTGCACTTTATTTAATAACAATTTTATGCAGCAAAACAGGTGCCGAAATCCAGGTTGTCAGCAAATATTTGTGCAAATGTGAGCGATTTGTTTAAAATGATTTTAAAACGGCGTCCAGGCTATCCTTGGCATCACCAAACAACATCTGCGTATTCTCCTTATAAAACAGCGGATTATCAACACCTGCATAGCCTGTCGCCATAGAACGTTTTGATACAATAGTTGATTTTGCTTTCCAAACCTCCAGAACAGGCATACCTGCGATTGGGCTATCAGGATTTTCTAATGCCGAAGGATTGACAATATCGTTTGCACCTATAACCATAACGACATCAATGTCGGGAAATTCTTCATTTATTTCGTCCATTTCCAATACGATGTCATAGGGCACCCTCGCTTCAGCAAGCAGCACATTCATGTGCCCTGGCATACGTCCGGCAACGGGGTGGATTGCAAATCGTACATTTACACCTTGGGTCCGTAGTTTTTTTGTCAGCTCAGAAACAGGGTGTTGGGCATGTGCCACAGCCATGCCATAACCGGGTACAATGACAACCTCTTTTGCGTCTTTGAGGAGTTCTGCAGTTCCGTCAGGTGTGATTTCAGAGTGCTCGCCAGCTTCTCCTCCTCCTGTCTTAGCACTACCGCCTGAATTACCAAAGCCACCGAGTATGACACTCAAGAACTTGCGATTCATTGCCCTGCACATAATGTAACTAAGAATAGCACCACTGGAACCAACCAACGCGCCAGTGACAATTAATAGATCATTTGACAGCATAAAACCCGTTGCAGCAGCAGCCCACCCCGAATAACTGTTGAGCATTGATATAACAACAGGCATGTCAGCACCACCAATTGACATCACCAGATGTGCACCGAAGGTAAATGCAAGCAGCGCCATGAAAATCAACGGGACTATACCGTTCATGGCCGAATGGGCATTCAGAAATAGACTGCCAAGCCATAGGCTGAGCAATACCAGTGCAATATTGATAATATGTCGGGCTGGCAGATTAAGTGGCTTGCTGGAGATAATGCCTTGCAGTTTTCCATAAGCAATAACTGAACCTGTAAAGGTCACTGCACCGATGAATACACCGAGAATTACCTCGACTTCATGAATGACTTTTTCAATCCCGGTAAATTGTGAGTCTGGATCAAGGTAACTGGCCATGCCAACCAGTACTGCCGCTAATCCAACAAAACTATGGAGGATGGCAACTAGTTGAGGCATAGCCGTCATCTCAACCCGCTTGGCGAGAGTTACACCTATTGCGCCACCGGCTACCATCATGATGATAAGTACTGCATAGGCGTTGACATTTTCGCTGAAAATTGTCGCCGCAATCGCGAGGATCATGCCCGCTATTCCGTAGAGATTGCCACGGTGTGCGCTTTCCTGATGACTCAACCCACTCAGACTAAGGATAAAAAGAATACTGGCGCCTATATACGAGGCTGTAACTATACCGCTACCCATGAATCAACTCTCCTCTCGACGAAACATGCGTAACATGCGTTGGGTGACCAGAAATCCGCCACTGATGTTGATGGTGGCTATTAATATTGCCACGGCCGACAATGCAATAACCAATCCCGATGGAGAACCAATCTGTAGAATGGCTCCAATCACAATAATACCGGATATTGCATTTGTAACACTCATTAAAGGTGTGTGCAGGGCAGGGCTGACATTCCAGATAACCTGCCAGCCAACGAAAATTGCCAGTACAAATACGATAAAGTGACTCATAAATGAGGTGGGAGCAACAGAGCCTATCGCCAGGATTAATAGGATAATACCGGCGATCATGGCTATTGAGCTGACGGCTTGACGTTTGGCCAGTTTTACAGGATCTACGGCTACCGGGGCTATAACGGGTTGGTTTGCAGCCGTCGAAGGCGCCATTGAGATATTTATTGGTGGTGCAGGCCAGGTTATTTTTCCGTCTTTAGTCACGGTCGCACCACGGATTACATCGTCCTCCATATTAACATTGATGATCCCGTCCTTTCCCGGTGTGAGGTCAGCTAACATGTGGCGTAGGTTGGTTCCATACAATTGACTGGATTGAGTGGCCAGACGACTGACCAGATCGGTGTAGCCGATGATGGTCACACCGTGTTTTTCCACCGCTTTACCTGGCTCGGTCAGTTCACAGTTACCACCTTGTTCTGCTGCCATATCAACAATAACGCTCCCGTCTTTCATCAGTTCAACCATATCAGCCAGGATAAGCTTAGGTGCGGGTTTGCCTGGGATCAGTGCAGTGGTAATGATAATATCCACTTCTTTAGCCTGCTCACGAAATAATGCCATCTCAGCGTCAATAAACGCTTTGCTCATGGTTTTTGCGTAACCACCGCTGGCGGCACTTGACTCGTCTTCTTCGAATTCAAGTTCGAGAAATTCTGCCCCCATGCTCTCAACTTGCTCTTTAACTTCCGGACGTGTATCAAATGCTCTGACAATAGCCCCCATGCCTGTTGCAGTACCTATGGCCGATAGCCCTGCCACACCGGCGCCAATAACCATGATTTTTGCCGGTGGAATTTTACCGGCTGCTGTAATTTGGCCGGTAAAGAACCGGCCAAAATGATGCGATGCTTCGATAACGGCACGGTAACCACCAACATTCGCCATGGAACTCAATGCATCGAGTTTTTGTGCCCGTGAGATACGTGGTACGCTATCCATCGCAAGTACCGTGATTTTTTTATCGCTGAATTTTTTCAGTAGCTCTTCATTTTGTGCTGGCCAGAAAAAACTGATCAGGGTTTGACCTTCTTGCATCAAATCCAGTTCACCTTCTTCTGGAATAAGAACTTTTAGAATAATATCGGCTTCTTTCCATAGCTTTTTTCTATCTGAGACAATACTTGCGCCTGCATCAGAATACTGCGCATCTGAAAATTTTGCCGCCTTACCCAGACCTGCTTCCACACTGACGTCATATCCGAGTGTCAACAACTGTTCAACTACCTGAGGCGTTGTTGCAGCACGTTGTTCATTGGCTGCTATTTCTTTGGGTACTGCTATTTTCACGTGTACATACTCCTGTTTATAACCCAGGCAGGTTGTCCGTAAATAGAAAACCTACCACCTAAAATCGGCTGTCTTTTACGATGTTTCTATTTTCGGACAGCCTCCTGGCGAATGTAATTGCATCATCAATGAAATAGGTGATGAAGGCAAAGAATCGGCTTTGCTGATTCACTGCGACATCACTTTTCCTGCTATGCGTGTAAACAATAAGGTGGGATTCAGTACTTGAGACACCTTGGTTGCATTTATTTTCCTACGCCTCAGTTTTAAGTTCAAGGTTCAACTATTTGTTAATGGTATTATAAATAGCCGGCAAGGCAAGCCTTAAAGTTAAGATTAATTTTACTAAGGTAAAATTGACTCATTTGCCCTAATATTTTTTATGCCCAAGGTTACACTATGCTGAATCCGTGGCTTCAATGCGGATATGAGGTGTAAGGTATTGGGTTCACAACGGATTTACAAAAATCTTAGCTTCATCCATCGGTTAAGTGGGTATTTTTTAAACCGTTGTGAGTCCAAGAGCTTGTGCCTCATGGCGTAGTGGAGTCACGGATCCAGGATAGTGTAAAATGCCAGTAAATCATGCGATGTCTTGTTCCTATCCCTTAGGAGTGATAAGGGTATGTTATGCCAACCAGTTGTTATGGGCGTAATATCCAGCTATATAGCTACTGTGAAATTTTCTCTTTTACTTGGCTGCATAGCTTTATTCTGTTTATCGATGAATCAGGTGTATTTATATCGATCTAAAGAAGTTTAATCAAGCTTCACCAGTAACATCGATTTAAGACGCCAAATACTACATTTCTTAAAATAGCACATACGTGGCTTTGCAGATCTGTCATCGGGAATTGCAGGTAGTGAATTTTCTTGTCTGCTTACTGTAAAGCGATTAAATTCTAAGTTTGAAAATGCAGATCTTCCATCCTGAGGAAAGATTGCGATTATTATGATTGACACTGTTAGTGAATAAATTTTATCATTACCCGTTTGGTCGCCGGGTGGCGGGCTGTGGATATAAACCAGTTGGACATTTATCATGAAAAGAACTTATCAACCCAGTGTAATTAAACGTAAACGTACACACGGGTTCAGGGCACGTATGGGCACTCGAAGTGGTCGCGCTTTAATCAATGCACGGCGCCGAAAGGGTCGGGCGCGTTTAAGTGCCTGATCGGGTTTATTGTGTGCAATAGCGGGTGCACAATATCAGAAATAAGTGGGCGACTGTTGAACTTGAAAGCAACAGTTTTCCACGTTCCTCCCGACTGACAGAATCCATACAGTATCAGAATGTATTTTCTGATAATTTGCGGGTATCAGATCAGTTTTGGACAATTCTGATACAAAAAAGAAATTCGAGCTTGGACAATGGTCCAAAACTGGGCCTTGCTGTAGCTAAGAAGCGTATTTCCCGTTCTGTTGACAGGAACCGGCTGAAGCGACTTATACGCGAGTCTTTTCGAATGAACAAAAATATTCTCGGGCAGGTCAATATTGTCGTTATGCCTCGTCGTTGTTGTACAAATGCTGAAAATCAAATATTACATACCAGCCTGGAGCGATTGTGGAAGAAACTGGTTGCTCAATGCAAAAACAGGTAATGGGCTTAATCCATTCTATTCGTACCGACTTGCTCCTGTGAGTAATTCAATTTGCTCCTTTTCTCTCCTGGGAGCAATGAATTTACCCGTGAAGCTGCCCGGTTTCTGTTTTACGAAGACAGTTGTATCTGGATATCTATTCCTTGCAAGCTGTTATCTTTTTAAATTGGTAGGCCCGACTCTAGTGTCTAAGCCGATAGATTACAAATAGACTAAAAAACCAATGGATAATCAACGAATACTTCTCTACGCGGCTTTGGGATTTGTGCTATTACTATTGTGGCAAAACTGGCAACTTCAATACGGTCCGCCACCGCCACAGGTGCAAAGTTCCACACCTGAAATGAAGATTGGAAAACCTGCATCCAAAGCGGATATTTCTATTCCTACCGCCCAACCAGCTGGACTGGCTCCCACGAGTGAGCCGATGAGCAGTTCGACAAAAATAAAAGTTGAAACGGATTTGCTAAGTGTTGAGATTGATTCCAGGGGTGGCACCATTAGCCTAGTCAAACTGAAACAATACCCGGTATCTATTGATGATCAGGATACACCGTTCACTTTAATCAGTGATGATCCGCTAAGATTTTTTGTCGTGCAAACAGGCTTGCAAAGCGTTGCAGGAGAAGCACCTACGCATCAAGTACAATTTACTTACGCAAAGACTGAATATTCACTAACCGACGAAAACCCTGAAATTCGAGTACCCTTGACTTGGACATCCAAAACAGGTGTAAAGGTAAGCAAAACAATAGTGCTCAGAAAAAATTCTTACGTTATCAACATTGAATACCAGATCGAGAATGGTTCTGATGAAACGTTTGTTGTTAACCAATACCGACAATTACAGCGTAAGCCCATCACCGATGACGAAACCCAACGATTTATTTACAACTATATTGGTGGCATTGTCAGTACACCCGAGGATCCTTATAGCAAACTTGATTTCGGAGACATGGAAGACGCTGACCTTGATCAACAAGTCAAGGAGGGTTGGGAAGCCATTATTCAACATTATTTTGTCGGTGCAATTGTTCCCAACACAGGAGAGGTCAACACATTTTATAGTAAGGCATTGAGATCACCGAAGCGTTATATCCTTGGGATGTTCAGCGAGGCGCAATCAATTGATGCGGGGCAGTCAGGTGAATTCAATATGACAACGTATCTGGGTCCAAAAGATCAAGAGCGATTGTCTGTAGTGGCTGAAAAATTGAATCTGGTTGTAGATTTTGGCTGGCTAACCATATTAGCTAATCCTATTTTTTGGTTGCTGAAAAAAATTCATAGCTTTGTTGGAAACTGGGGTTGGTCAATCATCATTCTAACCATCATTATTAAAGCTTTTTTTTACAAACTATCAGAAGCAAGCTACAAGTCCATGGCGCGTATGCGCAAATTGCAACCAAAAATAGCGGCCCTGAAAGAAAAATATGGTGACGATCGGCAATTGATGGGTCAAAAAACCATGGAATTATACAAGACTGAAAAAGTTAATCCAGTGGGTGGGTGCCTACCCATGATCGTTCAGATACCTGTTTTTATTGCACTTTATTGGGTTCTGTTGGAAAGTGTTGAGCTACGCCAAGCGCCATGGATACTCTGGATAAAAGATATGTCTTTAAAGGATCCTTATTACGTCTTACCCGTGATTATGGGTGCTTCTCAGTTTATCCAGCAAAGGCTAAGCCCCGCAATGACAACAGACCCGATTCAAGCCAAAGTATTTATGTTTCTTCCACTCATATTTACATTTTTCTTTGCATTTTTCCCCGCTGGCCTTGTACTCTACTGGACGATAAGTAATACGCTGAATATTGCACAACAATTTTATATAACCCGATACGTTGTGGGCGTTGGAAAATAAATACTTAAGATGGGCAGAGAGACTGTCTAACAATTAAAAGTCACCTGCTACTCGCCTTCAATTAGTGCCAAGGGGCTCTCAGTTAATTTTACCGCCCTGTTGCGCCTGAAAAAGCGCGAGAACAAGGCATGAGCAATGATGTTTGGTCCCTCTAAATGAGCGACTAATTAACATGGTGTGGGGGTTTTCAGGTACAACCCGAAGGACCGATACTCATTTTCCTCCCAAACGCAACCTATGTCAGGCTCTAAATTTTTCTGTTCGGCATGAGCCACTTTCGCATGTGAGTACCGACGAAAAATCCCCAGATTCTCAAGCCAAGACTACAAATCCTTCATTCGGCTTAGTAATTGCTAGTTTTAAGAAATAATTTTGGAAAATACCTGATGCTTGTAGAAACAGGGTGTTATAAGGTTCCTTTTCTAAATACGTAAATACTGAAACCTTTAACATGGATGTTAGAGCAATGAAAATTAGAGCTAGAATCTATAAAACAATACCAATTCTGGCACTGCTGTTGTTCTGTAATAACTCATTTCCAGCCCTGGATAGCAAGCTTGGTCAGATTTATCAACAAAATACCATCATTATCAAGCAGCTCGAAAATTTATCTCGTCTGATTAATATAAAAAATCGTCCGGTGGTGGCACAAACGGACGTAATTGATATTCCCTTATTGGTCCTTAAACAAATGGAGCTGGGTTTAATACTGGCTAAACAACTCGGTTCCGTCGAAAATTTTCCGATGCCAGATATGAACTCACTCGATGTAAATAAACTACTGATAGGCAATCAATTTATCCTGGATAGACTGCCGGCGTTATTTCAACACTATCAAAAGCCCGTTTTGCCATTGTATTACAGTCGATTTTCGTTGCCTGAATTAGACGCCGAGATAACCTCGTTAGACATATTTGATCAATTTCTTCGCATTGAAACATTACTTTTTAATGGCGAAGATGTCTTAGGTGCTAACGATGTATATGTTTTGGTACGCCATATACGCTCTTACCTGCCGGATGATTGCAAGATAGTGGAGAAAATAAACTCTGTATCGAATCCACTCATTATGGGTAAGCGACCCAGGGATGTTTATAAACGAATACACGAGTATCTAAATATCACGCATAGAATAATGCCAATGATTAACCCTCAATTCAGACCCAATAGAATATTGCCTCATGATGTATTTGATCTGGCAATTATTGCAATGCGTGAAACAATGAGGCTATCACAACTACTCGGATACAAAACAGTCAATAAAACCGCTGTGGTAACGAATGATGAAACTATTACGCCTTCACATGTGTATAAAGCGGTAGTGGAGAATATAGAAATTCTGGAGTGTCTACAGTATGCAAATACTTGATCCGATCAGTATGGCTGTAGAAAATGATGCCATCAAACTGCGATTAACATCGATTGCCAACAGTCTGGCAATTCGCTCAGGCGCTTTTCCATTTTTAATTATGTTGGTAACAATTATCTTGTGTTTGTTACCAACGCTCTATTGGGTGGATATACAATTTAGCATGGCCAGTGTGAAAGAGCCGTTTAACATTGAACGTATTGCCAGTTGGGAACTAAGCCCTGCGCATTTAATGGATGAACTATTTTACGCAGTCAGTGGAGGAATAGAGCATGCATTAATGGAGTGGAGTGCCGTCACCCTTGCGTTATTATGTGTGATAGTTGCATTTTCACATTACAATATTAGCCGTGACGCGACTGCGCCGGTTATCGGTCTGGCTTTATTCATGAGTGGCGCAATGGATATGTTCCATACCCTGGCTGCGACTCGATTAATTGATGCTGTCGCTGAGAACAGCAACCTGATCCCATTTACCTGGGCCATATCCAGAGGGGCAAATGCCACACTCTTGCTGATTGGCTTGATAATACTACTGGCTAACAAAAAAAAATATCTGAATATAAAGATGTCTCACCTTGTGATGGGCGCAATTATACTGCTGTTAGCTGGTTATGCAGTTACTCATTGGATGGCATTGAGCGAAAACCTACCAACAACTCAATTTCCGGATAACTTATTTACCCGACCCTTCGATGTAGTGCCAATGGTTATATTCTGTTTGTGTATGCCTCTAGCGTGGCGTCTTTATGAAATTAACAATAGCTATTTAACGGCAACACTATTTATCAGTTTACTCGCTGATACATTTTGTGAAGCCTATATGGCTTTTGGATCAACCGCGTTATTTGATCATTATTTCAATAGTGCACATATTATTAAACTCTTCGGATATGCCTTGCCGTTTATAGGATATTTACTGGATTATCGAAAAATATTCATTGAAAAAAAGATCCAGGAAAATGAACTTATTCAGAATAATATTAAAATGGATAAGGCGATTGATAAATTGACTCAATCTAATGAACAACTTGAGCGATTTGCTTTTATTTGCTCACATGATTTGCAAGAACCGGTTCGTATGGTTCTTAGTTTCAGCCAATTGTTGGACAAACGCCTCAACAAAGAACTGGACGACAAGAACCGTGAATACCTCAGCTATATTACCAATGGTGCTACGCAGACAAGGGATATGATTAACGATATTCTCGAATTTTGCCGCCTGGAGCAAAATCCTGATAGCAAGGAGATGGTCCCGCTTGCGGACATATGCAGGCAAGTTAGTGGCACACTCAAAATGGTAAGAGAGGAAAAACATGCGCATTTTCACTGGCCTGAAAAATTGCCTGAGATACCCGCTGTACGATCCCAGTTATTTCAGATCTTGCTTAATCTGGTAAATAATGGGCTAAAGTTTAATAAAAGCGACTTACCGACCGTAAACATTTGTGTAATTGAAGATACTGATTATTGGCGCATTCTGGTCAAGGATAATGGTATTGGCATTGACGAACGATACCATGGAAAATTATTTAAGATTTTCCAGCGCCTCAATACTAAATCAGAATTTCCTGGCACAGGTGTAGGTTTGGCTGTGTGCAAAAAAGCAGCCGAACACAATGGGGCCAACATCACTATCGAATCCAAAGCAGGTGAGGGTAGTTGCTTTATTCTGCATTGGCCAAAACAGTTGAATATGTGATTTATAAAGTGATCTTGCTTGCTGCGGATCGATTAACTAATGTGCTCTTTTTATGGAAAAATAATAGAGCTAACTGAGAGGGATGTAATGACTGATATGTCAAATAACGACAGCGTAATAGCTGCAGAGGAGGATAGCGAACGCGAGTTTGTCTACAGCATTTCACATGATATGGGTGCCACACTTCGATCAATTATACAGTTCTCACAGTTGCTCAGTGTCCGTCTTAGTGACCGCCTCGACGAAAAAGAGACATACTGGTTACAGTTGATTCGTGAAAACGGCTTGAAGGCTCAAAAAATGGTCGATACACTGTTAGTATATTCTCGATTGTCCAGTCAAAAAATGCCCGATAGTAAACTCAACTTGCACGATTTACTGAGAAGAGTCTTACACACACATAATGATGAGATTGAAAAAATAAAAGCCAGTATAGTAATATCCAATAGATTGACGGATATAGTCGGTTGTGAAGAACATCTATTTTTGCTATTAAGCAGCCTGATAGAAAACGCTTTGTTATACCAACCTAAAGACAAACAACATAATGTAAAGTTGCATATAAGCTGTAATCAGATTAATGGGATGTTACAGATTTGTGTAGAAGACAACGGAATTGGTGTTCCAGAGGCTTATTGGCCAAGGTTAACTTTACCCTTTAAACGAATGCAGGCAGAAGAAGATTATCCTGGCCTGGGAATGGGCCTGGCCTTTTGTAAACAAATTACGAAATTGCATGGAGGAGCATTGAGCTTTGGATTATCCTCTATGAATGGATTTGCGGTAATTTACCGTGAACCGTGTAGGGAATTGTCTTCAGATCATCCATGAAACGACCACTCTGTTTAGAAAAGGTGTCTGAATAGAGAAATAACTTAGCAGCTGAAAGCCCTCTGATGGCACCATGCAGCGTTAAAGTCAGGCTAAAATACTCATTTACACTCTGTAAACTGCATTTTTTCACCTGACTTTACCTCGCCTGGCACTCATTAGAGATTTTTCAACAGGCTGTTAGTTGATCCCCCTCAGAGAGATTCATTGAACTTTCTATATCTGCTGAGCGACTGTGCAGAGTAGATGACCTGAGTCAAATGGTTTTTCTATGAACTCTGCAGCACCAAGCGCCATTGCTTTTTGTCTTAATCCTGGTTGTTTACTCGCGGTTATAAAAATGATAGGAACACTTGCGGTATTCTCTATTTCCTGAAAACGTTCTGATAACATCAAGCCATTCCCCCCAGGCAACATAATATCGAGTAATATTAAGTCTGGGACATAATTGCGGGCGGTAGTTGTTGCTACAACAGCATCATGAGCGATAGCTACATCGTAGCCATATGCTTCAAGGCGCACACACATTGCCTTGGCTATTTTTTTGTCATCTTCAACAATGAGTATTTTTTTCATAACACTGATTCCTTTTGTTGTTATTGGTTATACAAAATCGCTACTATCTGTTAATTTGTACAACATTGGGTTTGTTCAATGGAAGCGTAAAGGTAAATTCACTGCCCTTATCCATATTGCTATGTACGACTACTTCTCCGTGATGAAGCTCAATGATTTCTTTAGTAATCGTTAAACCAAGTCCGAGGCCAGCTTCACTTGAATTCTCAGATCCCAAGCTGTTGTGTGCGGATTCAACTTGATATAGGCGGTTAAAAAGTTTTGGAATATTATCTGGATGGATTCCGCAACCTGTATCTACAACCGATATTTTCAAGTACTGTGGGCAGGATGTATCGATCTTTGAAAAAATAGAAATATCGCCACCTGAATGGGTAAATTTTATCGCATTGGTTAGTAAATTAGTTAAGACTTGCTCAATTCTTCTATGGTCCACCAAAACCTTAGGCAGTCCTTTAGCTAATTGCAATGAAATAATCAGTCCTTTTTCACTGACACTGGGTTGCATTAGTTGCGAGACTTTTACAATAAGTTCATTAATATCCACTGGAGCAAATTGAACCTTGAGTTTACCTGTCTCAATCCGTGTAACATCCAATAGATCGTTAATATCATTTGTCATCTGTAAACAGCTTTCATTTACCAAACTCAGGTACTCTTTCTGATCCTCGCTTATTGGGCCAGCTATACCATCGAGTATTATATTTACAAATTCCTTCATCGAGGTTAGTGGTGTTTTTAACTCGTGCGACACAGTATGATAGAAGCGTGCAATCTCATCATGTTTTTTTGTCAATTCGAGATTCTTTTGCTCAAGTAAATTGTTCTGACGCAGGATCTTGGTTTTTAACCGACTTTTTTCTACAACATTTGTTATGGATCGATTGAGTGATTCAGTGGATACAGCGCGCTTTGGAATATAGTCTGCAGCACCGTGTTTTAAAGCCTGAACGGCTATATTTTCATTTCCATGGCCCGTTAACATAATGACCGGCGTATCCTGATTATTGTCTTCTAAATATTTTAGAAACTGCATACCGACAAGATCAGGTAGGAAATAATCAAGTAAAATACAATCGAACCTTTCTGACAAGCAAAGATTAATGCCATTTAGACCAAGGTTGGCTTCTGAAATACTATAAGCGGTTGGATCATCCTTCAATAAAAGTTGTCTAAATAACTCACGATCACTGTAATTATCATCAATGATCAATATGCGCAGAGTATCCTTAGACAAGTTGTTGTTAACCAGATAGCTAACAGAACTAACCGTTGGGCGGGTTTCTTTTTGAGTATTATTTAGATGAATCATATAGATCGGATGCTTCCTTTATAATTATTATGATAGACAATGTAAAATCCATTTTTTCTATATGCATTTGCTATCGGCGATGAGTCAGGGATCTTCAGCATACCAATTCTGACATGCTTGCTGTATCTACTAAAACTCTCTATAACTTCACTTAAATTCCGGAGTCTCCTTGAATAGTGTGAGTCAGTTAGAGTTTTTTTAGTTATGAGGAAATAGGGTAACCCGACTGATTCCAGGGTCCTCCCTAGCAGTCTGTACAAGTCTTTACAGAAAGGTGTATATTGCTACTATTTCCATTAAAACGGGATTGTGATGGATGAAAAATCAATAAACAAGAATCACCCTCCATCCTTTGAGTAAGATCTGCTTGGCCTAGCTATGACATAAATACGGGCCAGGCAGGGAAGGGTTCATTTCTACATATAGATCAAATCTAATGAGATTTATTAAAACTATAAGCTACTTTGCAAGAAAAATTCTTTATCTATGGATTAAGACGGAAGTTTTACCGACTGATTCTGCAGAGCTCAATATCAAATCAGATTATCCGGCAATCTATCTGCTAGAGAGCCGAGCCTGGTCTAGTTTATGGGTCTTGGAAACTGAATGTAAACGAATGGGGTTACCATCCCCGATGAACAGACTCGCCACACCTCAACTCAACTCCTGGCATTCTGTTTACACGGTTGCGCCGCGACAACCATTTAAAACATGGCTGCAAAAACAACCTAAGCGATCAAGAATGTTACGCGGTATTGTACAGATATTGCGCGAATCTCCTGAGTTGGAGATTCAGTTTATACCCGTTTCGATATTTTGGGGACGCCCTGTTGTAGTTACAAAACATTGGCTTCAGATTCTTTTCGCAGATTCCTGGAAAGTTGCAAGTCGCTTAAGAAAGTTTTTTACAATATTGTTTAATGGTCGCAGTACATTTGTTAAATATTCCGAAGTTTACCGATATAAGATCGAAGCTAACGCGAATGAATCTGACGACGAAATAATTGATAGATTACAATCGAAATTAGCTGAGCATTTAACGGGCGTTCGCGCAGCTACATTGGGACCTGACATGTCCCATAGAAACTCTTTAGTGCGCACTTTACTTCTTAAGCCTGATGTTCAAGCAGCAATTCATAAAAGAAGTATGGAAGACGGGCGTTCAGAAATTCAATCAACAATACAAGCCAAACGATACCTGAATGAGATTGTTGCAAATTGTACCAGTACGACAATAAACGTAATGCAGCGAGGGTTAAGGTTTTTTTGGAATCGATTTTACTCTGGTATACAGGTAAGCAACAGTGAAAACCTTAAAAAACTGGCACTAACTCATGAACTCATCTACGTTCCCTGCCACCGCAGTCATATTGACTATTTATTGCTGTCTTATGTGATTTATTATGAGGGGCTGGCCATTCCGTACATTGCTGCAGGAAAAAACCTGAATATGCCACTGATTGGATCAATCCTAAGAGGAGGTGGCGCATTCTTCATTCGTAGAAGTTTTAAAGGCAATGAATTGTACTCAACTGTTATGTTCGAATACATTGCCGAATTGGTTTCAAAGGGTGTGCCGATTGAATATTTCATTGAAGGAGGGCGTAGCCGTACCGGGCGCCTGTTAAAACCTAAGCCTGGGATGCTCTCGATGACAATAAGAGGATTTCTGAAGTATCGCGAGAAACCTATCGCGTTTATCCCTGTGTATATAGGATATGAGAAATTAATGGAGAGTAAAGCCTATCAGGCGGAGTTATCAGGAGAGGATAAAAAGAGTGAAACATTCCTTAATTCGATTCATTCAATATTTAGAATTCGAGGTAATTTTGGGAAAGTACATACAAATTTTGGGGAACCTGTATTTTTAACTGATATATTGGATTGTCATTATCCTCTTTGGATTTCTGAACATTACAATGACGCGCAGCGACCCATCTGGCTACGAACCATAGTTAACAATGTTTCAGAAGACATTATGTGTCGAATCAACCAATCAGCAACGGTGAACTCAATCAATCTTGTTGCAACAGTTCTATTGGCGACTAACAAGCAAAACATGGATGAAAGAGAGTTGGAACATATGCTTGAGTTGTACCGAATCATTATCCTGTCACTTGATTATTCAAAGTACCTTATTATTTCAAACAAATCGGGAAAGCAACAAATAGAGCATGCCGAGTCACTGAAAATGGTCAGAAGGCGCAAACATGAGTTGGGTGATATTATTTTTCTTGATGCAAAACACTCAATATCCTTAACCTATTACCGAAATAATATTCTCCATTTGGTGACGTTGCCTTCGATCATCGCATGTTGTTTTTTCAATAAACGTACACTACCGAAAGATGAAATTGTCCAGTTGATAACATTGGCATATCCATTTCTAAAAACAGAAATGTTTCTTGTTTGGAACAAAGAAGAATTACCGGATGTAATTTTCCGTGTACTTGAAATTATGAGCCTTCAAGGCATCCTGGTTAAGAATAACGACAACACCACGTATAGCCGACGAGGCTCTGGAACCGTTCAATTTAACCAACTTAATCTGCTTGCAAAAGCCATCTCGCCGACACTTGAAGTTTATTACCTGACATTAGCGATATTGTCCCGTGCAGGTAATAAAACCATAGCGAAACAGGAATTGGAAAAAAAGTGCCAACTAATGGCGCAACGTATTGGCATGATCTACGAACTGAATTCACCGGATTACTATGATAAGAATCTTATCTCCAATTTTATCGATACGTTAATTCATATTGATTATGTGAAAGTCTTCGAAGCTAATCACTTGGCATACAGTGAGGTTTTCAAGAAAGCTGACAAAAAAATTCGATTTTTGCTAAGCAAGAAAATCCGAGCGAATATCTTGCAAATGCTTAGGCAATCGACGTAAATCCCTTTGTTCCCGCAACCCACTAAGTTGCGCATAATGGTTATTATGTTAAATAACATGTTTCTTCCTCAACTAAAGGCAAACTCATCTTTTACTGCTTTACAGAACTAGAATAATTGTCGAAATAACATCCCTAATATATTGATATTCATCAATAATAATAAGATACAAGCAACGTTAAGTAACAATAAAACTTGCTACATAACAACCCATATATTTACAACTGACTACAAAAATGCTTTACTAGACTCCGTGTATGTAAAAAGACGCGTGTGATTGGTTACTATTGAACCACGGTTATGTTGTTGACTGGCTCTAAATGAACGAAAACACATAGTTAACAACCAAATAAATAGAGCTGATCAAGAAAGTGCAAATAGTTCCTCTTAAGAAAAACGCACAAGTACATACCAGTAATGGGCCTTTACGCTGGATCACCTCAACATCTTTAAGGCTCGCAATAGTTGGTCATAGCCGATGTGAATGCGAGTGCATAATTGCTTTAATTGAGGAAGCTGGTCACGAATGCTTCTTTTTTAGCAATCTTGACACATTCACTAAATGGTGCAGGAATACTGCACATGACATTATCATTCTCGATCAATCCCACCAAAGCAGAGATCTTTGTAATTCCGTTTTTCATTGGATTCACGGTTCAGCGGTCTGTGAAGCACCTGTTGTTGTAATAGGAAACTGCTTAACAGAGAATTGTATAACAGATGCAATTGAATCAGGTGCGTCAGAATTCGTGGTAAAACCTGTAAACAAAATGGATTTGCTTGCACGTCTAAGACAATTGATACACAAGCCCGTAAACACAAATATTATACAGGCTTTTTCTCCGTTCCTGTTTGATACCTCTATCCATCAACTTTTCATCAATGAGCAACCTATTGAGTTGACACTTCGTGAGTTCAGTCTGGCACTTTATATGTTCCACAATTCAGGGAGGGTTATAAGAAGGAAAAAAATCCTTGCCGATATATGGGGGATTTCAAATGATATTGATACCCGGAGAGTTGACACTTATATAAGTAGAATTCGCGCAAAGTTGAAGTTGAACGCAGAAAGCAGTTGGCGAATAAACTCGATTTATCAGAAAGGATATATAATGGAAAAACTCCAACCTGGAAAATGATCAAGTCCAATAAGTGTTTTAAATAAGTTACACAATAGCATCACTCAACAATATGTATGGCTCACAAGGTGAACAAAAAATGCAAGCTGATCCGGATCCCGACAATCCCGCTAAAAATGTTTCGTTAATGAACTTCCAAGTCATATTCAGATACCCACACTTCAACACTCCTTGACACCATGAGAACGTTATCTCCTGCATTTTTTATTTCACTGCCCTCCTCCTTTAATGGGTCGGCGGTGCTGATTAGAAATTTCCAACTACAACTTTTAGACGTATCCGGCAAGATAAAATTCTGATCGAATTCAGCCGCGTGTAGTATTATTAACAGGCTTTGTCCGATCATGTTTCCAGAATTTATACTTTTGATTCGATCAGATAGCAAAACACCAAGGCTTCTTTCAGTGGACTCCTTCCATTGCGCTTCGTGCATGGGTTCTCCAGATTGACCATACCACTGGATGTCGAGCCGTTCTGATGTTTCAGCGATTTTTGTTCCATGTACAAAATTCGACCTATGCAACAGTGGATAGTGCTTTCGAATTTTGGTCAATCGTCCGATAAAATAAGTAAGCTCTCTTCCCTTTTGCGAAATATTTGCCCAATCCAACCAGTTAATCGTATTATCCTGGCAATACGCATTATTATTACCTTTCTTGCTGTGGCCTATTTCATCGCCACTAAATAACATGGGCGTTCCTTGTGAAAGTAGTAGTGTAGCTAACATATTTCGCATTTGCTGCCACCTTAGGCTTGTAATATTGGGATCATCCGACTCTCCTTCCACGCCAAAGTTACTGCTAAAATTAGCATGATGACCATCACGGTTGTCCTCTCCATTCTCGTGATTGTGTTTATGTTTGTAACTCACAAGATCCCGTAGACAAAACCCATCGTGGCTGGTAATAAAGTTAATACTGGCCCACGGTTTTCTATCATGATGTTCAAAAAGATCACTGGACCCATGCAGATTTTTAGCTAATTCGGGGAGTAGTCCCGGTTCTCCAAGCCAGTACTTTCTCAAGGTATCACGGTAGCGATCATTCCATTCTGTCCAGCCTAGTGGAAAACCACCAAGTTGGTAACCGCCAGGTCCCAGATCCCATGGTTCAGCAATCAATTTTATTCCGCTCATTATCGGGTCCTGTAGAATCGCATTAAATAACCCTGCCCTGGGATCAAATCCATAACTCCCACGTCCCAGAGTGGTAGCCAAATCAAAACGAAAACCGTCTACATGCATATCTTTGACCCAGTACCGGAGGCTATCCATAATCATTTGTAATACGCGAGGATGATTGGCGTTGAGGGTGTTTCCACAGCCAGTGTCGTTTATATAATAACGTTTATCTTGAGGGTTGAGGCTGTAATACGAGGCATTATCTATACCTCTCCAACTTAAATGAGGACCCAGATGGTTTCCTTCTGCTGTGTGGTTATAGACAACATCAAGTACAACTTCAATTCCAGCATCGTGGAATTGCCTCACCATGGTTTTAAAATCAACTATTCCAAGATTATTAGAATATTTTTGATGAGTGGCAAAAAAGCCGATAGTACTATAGCCCCAGTAATTTTTTAGTCCTTTTTCCACTAAAAACCGATCATCAACAAATGCCTGTACGGGTTGAAGCTCAACAGTGGTAATTCCCAACGCCTTGAGGTGTTCGATGACTACAGGTTCGCCTAATCCTGCATAGGTTCCTCTAATGAGTTTAGGAACAGCCGGATGAAGCTGAGTGGCACCGCGAACATGAGATTCATAAATTATCGTGTCAGACCATGGAATAGCAGGCGGTTGGTCATCTCCCCAGTGATACGTGTTGTCAGTAACGACACATTTTGGCATTGAGAAAGCGCTGTTACGTTTACAAAATGACAAATCCTTATCCTTGGAGTTGGACTTATACCCGTTAATAACATCACTCCAACGTATATTTCCATGATACAGGCGTGCATAAGGATCGAGAAGCAGTTTATTTGCATTAAATCTATGCCCGGAGCCTGGGTCATAGGGGCCATAAACTCTATATCCGTAAAGAGTTCCAGGTTTTGCATCAGGAATATACCCATGCCAAACCTGATTAGTATTCTCTGGCAATGTATAACGGGCTATTTCTCTTCGTCCTGAACGATCATACAGGCAAAGCTCCACGCGTTCAGCATGAGCGGAAAACAGTGCAAAGTTTATCCCACTACCATCCCAGTGTGCGCCTAGAGGAAAATCGTTTCCGGATTCTATTTTAGTATTTTTCGCTGACATTATTTGTAAACTACGTACTTGTACTTTCAAGAGCTGCAAAGAGTAATCAAATCGAGCGACCTAACAACACAGTAAGCTTCGCATAGTTAAGTTGGAAATGAAAAATTTCATATTGTACTGTGTTTATTTTTTCCATATACATACTTCGTGTTTTACAATTGTTCAGGAAGCTATTGTTACAATAAAATGTATTGTTACAGAAAAATGCATTAGCTAATTTTTATCCATTTAATTAACGCGTGTGTACTATCAAATTGCAACTTGCAGCAAGTTATTCTGGATGAATTGTATTGTCCTTTGGTTTGTAAGTCACATATCAGGACCCCTTGGCCTCCTATGAAGAGCAAAGAGCAGCTTTTGCCTTGAGGGCTTCTACTTTTCAATAGCCTCCCGGCTTTCGAATACTTTAGAGGGATAGTGTGTTTTAATTTATGAATTTCTGGCGCGAAACATGCTTATAGCTCAGTATTGCATTTGACTCAAAAGGGATCACCACATTGGTATTAGTCATTGGCAAAAGGAATAACGCCTCTGTGTCAGAGAAACAGAACTCTGATATGACTAAAGTAATCAACCACTGTAGTCAACAGAAGGCGTTCACTTTACCGGCTGGCTGCATAATTTTATTGTTCTGGCCGGTAAACAATAATTTTATTGTGATAATTCCGGTTCCAGGGCCTCTTCAGGTAATGGAGGCGGTTGTTCAGCGAATTCAGCATCATCTTCAATATCAGATTCTTCAAGTCCAGCCTCTGTACGTCGATTACGATCTAATCTTCTGCTAATCCCATTCGTTGTGGAGGACACTGTTCCGTCGATGCTCTCTGATTCGTCTGAATCCCTGATTTGTTCAGCTATGTTACCGTCTTTTGGCAGGTATCCTGACGCTTCTCCCTCAGGCATTACGATAATCTTTTGTATCGCCGGGGGATCTGTTTTTTTCCCGGTGACGAGGATGTAGCTTTGTGTAAGTTGCCTTATAGCTTGCTCGAATTCTAGTTCTTCAAATTTGACACTGATTCTATTTTGCACCGGATTGGGAAAGGAGACTTCGATATCCAACTCTTCACCTAACGCAGTTATCAACTCTTCAACGGATACCTGATTTGCATTTATACTGATCAGCCCCGATGGATTAACGAATAAATCAAAATTTCGAGCATAGAGCTTAGGTGAAATGAATAACAGACAAACACCGATAGAGATCAAAAATCGCATTCGGTTTAACATTATTAACCTCGCTAACTGATTAATGTCGCCCATCTAAAATTTGCCAAGTAAAACGGTTTCGTAAGTACTAACAGTTAAGTCACCAGAAATTAGTGAAATATCGTTTAGATATTTATTACTGCTTACATAAACGATGATATTAGCAGTCTTCAGTTATAAGTAGGTATTCATCTACCTACTAAAGACTATGCACTACACACGCAGTTGAAGAAATATAACAAATTTTACCGAATTTTACTAAAACAATCAGGTGCGCCGCCTTGTTCCAATTGAATATTCAGCGTGATTGAATTAACTTACCGCGCTGGGACCACCATTCATTGATAGCGGTTCTGAAAGGAAACTCGATAATTGTAAAAGAAAGTGCGCCCAGAGTTATCGAAATTATCAGTGGTAGGCCATAGTCTGGGCCTGGCAATGCCCATTTATACTCGTAAACGGGTTGTTGCCACAAATAAATTGAATAAGACCAGAGGCCAAGCATTCTCAGCAATTTACCAGACAACAACCTTTGGAACAAAGGCAAACCTTCACTCAGATGGTTTATCGCAAATGCGAGAAGAAACGGGGGGATTACAAAGCTCATCCAGAATGGCATCACGACTAAATAGCAAATTGCCGCCAATACTAACGCAATCACGGGGGCCCAGGGATTAATCAGAGGACGCCATTTTTGAAGAAGTAAACGATAAGCGGCTGATATCACCACAAAACTGATAGCACATTCGGTACGTAACAAGTAGTAGGTTTCGTTATAATTTTGTGTTAAAAAATAATACAGACTAAATCCTACCGAGGCCAAACCCAGAGCCAATAATAAAATGCCTGCATGACGACAATTAACTATGCAGAGCGCCATAAGGCTCATGATGACATAGGCATGCTCTTCGACATTAAGTGACCAAAGGTTTTTGACCGGTACCGCACCAGACCAGATATGTGGATCGACTGGATAATAAGTACGGATAAATATCAGATTAGCCACTATTTCTGATAGGGAGAACGGCCAATTTACGATACTGGCGAGGAAATAGCTGGATATCACAAATACTAACAATGCGGGAAAAATCCGACTAAACCGACGCACATAAAAGGTTTTTAAATCTACCCGTTTTTCAAATAACAAACGAGCCATTAACATGCCTGATAATACAAAAAATATATCTACTCCTAAACGATCTTCCTTGATGAAGCTGGTGCCCATGAAATGACCAACTAATACACAGGCGATAGCAAGTCCTCGCCAACCATCCCACAATGGCATGTGATTTTCTGGCAGAGTGAGGCATTTTTTAAAATAGCCAGTAAGACGGAAAAACATATCAGGCGGTATTACCAATTAATTCACTTGTACGGATTCAATCAAAGCAGGATCATGATAAGTGCGATAGGCAAAATTTAACATTTCTATATCACTGTCTTTAGGTGCCCAATCAAGCTCACGTTCAGCTTTTGACACATCCAATACACAGGTTTCGTCAGCAATTAAATATTGTTCCGGGTCCATCACCGGCAGGCCAATTCGATCCAGTCCTGCAAGAACTAATTTTACCAGCGGAGCAGGTGTAGGTATTAAGAATGACTTACTGCCCGCCTCGTTAATAAGTTGCTTTAACAATTCATTCACTGTGGGAGGATTTAACGAACCTAAATTATAGGCTTCGTTTGGGATTCCAGCTTTTACACAAGCCAAACAGGCATAGGCACAATCACTAACGGAAATAAACTGATAATGGTTTTTTCCATTACCGATAGTGGGTACAGGCAGGTTTCGATCAATCAGCTTGAACAAGCTCTCAAGAATTCCAAGGCGACCGGCCCCAATAATTAATCGTGGGCGAAAAATCGAAATCTGCATGCCACGGTCCCGGTATTTTTCACATAATAATTCTGATTGATACTTTGCTTCTCCATACGGACCCAGTGGGGCACGCGGATGATCCTCAAAACGTGGGTCAAATTCTGTGTGGCCGTATACCATATCGGTTGTAAAGTAGATCATTCGCTTTAAGCTGCGCTTTTCCATAAACGCTAACAAGTTTTCGGTTCCAATATATAAGTCTCGCCAGAAAACTGTCGCACGTTTGGCTCGCGGTAAAATAGGCATGAGTAAGCGGGCCGCAAAATGATAGAGTACATCATCGTCGTCTATTTGCAATTGCTCAAAAGCCGTAGAATCGGTAACGTTCAGATTGATATACTGAACCAACGTTGAGTTCTCATAAATACCTGACGATAGTGTTTGTTTGATATCACAGATCACAACCTGTTGTTTTGCCGCTGATAGCTTTTTAGTGAGTTCGGTGCCTAAAAACCCATCACCACCAAAAATAATATGTTTCATAAAATAGTTACCTTTGCCGGATTCAAAACAATCCAGCCAATAATTAGTACTTAATTCAATTTATCAAGTGACTAATGTCACTGTTGAAGACTGATTCTAATCACTTTTTGTACCAGCCCATCCATGTTCAACAACTACTGTAACGGGTGAAGCTACTGTGAAAGCGCCATTTATCAGGCGGGCATTTTATACTCATAACATTATTAATGTGCATGAACTATTGTGAATAATTCGGACGATATAGAAAGGTTGCTGAGGTCATGCAATTCTATGTTGATGGAGTATTGACAGGTAGCGGCAGTATGCGTTTTTTCTGGCTTTGGGGTGTTAACCTATTTACGTTTTTTTGATAAAAATCGATCATTCAGAGATTCAACAGGCTGCTACGTAGATCCATTCATAACTTTAACTAAAATTGTCCTTTGCCCTTGCATACGAATCTAGAAATACGGTATCTTGCCAATATCAAAGAGTTTTACAAGGTGTCGTATCATGTCAACCACCTTTTCACTTCGATCTTACGGGTGCATTGCTTTGTACCGTAATATTTGTTGTATCTCAATCAATGGGTTATTTGCTCGTATTTTGGCTGTGACTCTTTTAACAATCTTACCTATTACTAACCTGTTTAGCGCCACTCCTGACAACACAGTCTCGATACCTGCATTTCCGGGCGCTGAAGGTTTTGGTAGTCAAACTGCGGGTGGACGTGCTGGTAAAGTTTACCTCGTTGATACACTTGCTTCCTCAGGACCCGGTTCTCTTCGCGATGCACTTGAAAAAGATGGGCCCAGGATTGTCGTGTTTAATATTGGTGGCATTATTGATCTTGGCACGAGAGACATAGTCGTAAGAAATCCATATCTGACGATTGCCGGTCAAACAGCCCCTGGTAATGGAATTGTCATTAAAAACGCAGGGCTAGTAATTGCAACGCACGATGTCATCATTCAGGGAATGCGCTTTCGAATTGGCGGTGATACCAATGGCTCCAACCCGCGTTATAGAGATGGATTGGAAATAACCAATAGCGCCTGTACAGATCAGAATTCCAATTGTGAAGAAAAGCCACATAATATCATTATCGATCATAACTCTATTAGTTGGGCTGTTGATGAAAATTTCAGTACATGGGCTGGCGTTCACGACATAACCTTATCCTGGAATATTATTTCAGAAGGTCTTGCTTGTAGTATTCACACTAATGGTTGCCATAGTATGGGATTATTATTAGGACCTGAATCGCACAATATCTCAATACATCATAATATATTCGCGCATAATGGTGAGCGTAATCCCCAGATTTATAATGGAAATACGCTCGAATTCATCAATAATCTAGTATATGACTGGACAGTCGCCGCAACCATGGCAGGAGGCTGTAGTTATAAACCAACTAAAGGCTCCAGAATCAACCTGATTGGTAATTACTACCAACCCGGACCATCCACATTTGCTTACACCGAAGACAGCCATACGGTAGACAAATCGATATTGATTTCCAGTTGCTGGAATGAATCAAAGATATACCTTCATGATAATCTAGGGCCGAGGCTGGGCTATGCGGATAATGTTTCTGACTGGGTCTTGGCTAAAAATGAAACCTACAATACCATTAAGTCTGATACACCGGCCCTGCCCCTAAGCGGTGTAACAACCAGTCCGGTGCTGGATGCCTATAAATCAGTACTCGCAGGCGCAGGCGCAGTAGCGCCAGAACGGGATCTTGTCGATATCAGAGTAGTAGAGGAGATTCGCTCGCAAAGTGGTCACTTGATTGATTCAGTGGAAAAAGTTGAAGGCTGGTTAAACTATGAAACAGTAACTTCAAAAAACATCGATCGGGATAACGACGGATTGCCTGATAGTTGGGAAAACAATCATGGACTCAATGCCGATAACCCTGACGATGCTGCTTATAGCGCTGAAAATAGTGAATATACCAATATAGAACAATACATCCACTTCCGCTTGTTCAATAAAATACAAGCTGATGATGCTATCCCTGAATCAATCGACAGTGGGGAAACTATTGGTATTAATGGAAAACAAGGGGAAAATGGAGGTGCTTTTATTTGGTTGTCACTGTTACTAGGTGTTAGAGTGATTTTTAAACGTAGAACTATTAACCGAGGTAAAATAGATCAATAACACGTTGATACATTAGCATAAGCAAATCGATTTGGCTGGATTAGCAGCTACTGTGAGCGAAAGCGGTATTACTCTCTCTACTATTCTTCAGAAATCCTCACAGCGTATCGCAATTTTGTACCTTATTAATTACAACTCGAAATTTTCCACTCATTTCACGCGGTAACTCATCAACTGACTTTATTTCAATATGCGTTGATTCTCCAAGTCTTTGTTGTAACGCCTGAATAAAGTTCATCCGCTCATGGACCGTAAAGGATGAATCCGCAAGTACTTTCACAGTGACGATGCCTTGCGCTTCCTGTACCGCTTGAAATCTGATAATACCATTTATGTGTTTGCTGCTGTTGCTGATGTTGACAGCATTGATCTTTGCACCCGTGGCACTGACAAGGTAGTCCTGTGTCCTGCCAGCTATCGCTTCAACAATTGGAAATGTACAATTGCAAATGCAACTCTGATCTTTTGAAAGTTTAATTCGATCACCTATTCGGTAGCGAATGAGTGGCGTCCCATAGCTGGTAAATGAGGTAACCAGTAACTCGCCTTCATGCGCTGGTCGCAGATTTTCATCGACAATCTCAAATACACCTGTCAGAGGTTGTATGTGTTTTTTACCGGCTTTGCAATCCAGAATAAGCGGCGCTCCCTCTGCCGAAGCATATTGGTCAGCAGTATTACAGCCAAGCACATCCCTGATCAGGCTCACATCCGAGTGACTGATTACCTCAGAAGTAGAAAAAAACGTTATAACCGGCGTTTTGGCTTTATATCCTCGCCGTTTAGCCAAGGTACATAAATCCACAACACTGCTTGGAAAACCAAACAGGTAAAGTGGTGAATAGGCGTTAAAGTCCCGCCAATAATCATCAAACGATTTATCGGTAATGTGGAAAGTTGAGAAATAGCGGATTTTCTGTAAAAAATCGTCTTTATAATACTTTCCCTTTTTAATATCTCTTTGGCTAAGCAGTTCTTTACCGCTGAACCAGACAGATTTAGTGCCAAGACGATAACCATAGGCTTCGCGAAATAACTTGAGTAATGCGAATCGTTCCTGAAAGTTTTTAGTTGTGAAGTATACAGTAAGTGAGTTCCCAGTAGTGCCACCTGTTTCAGATATTATTCCCGCTTTTGGTAATATCGTAACAATTTGATTGATATTATCCCTTAACTGGGTTTTCTTAATTGGCTTTATCTTTTGCAGATCGTAGAGAGAATTAATTTCAATGTCTTTGAGTTTTTCAATATAGTAAGGACTGTTTTTTTTTGCGTAATCGATGAAACATTGAAGCCTGTGCAATTGCTCCATCTCCCATTCAGATCTTGAACTAGTTTGCCATTTCTTAAAATATTGGTGCCATACTTGTAATTCACCAGAATGTCTTTGGCGGTACTGTAAATAATTAAATACTGAAATAGCTAAGCTATGTATCCAATCAGGTAAATAATCCCTTACAAAGGTAGAGAAATTCATAATAATTATCTGCTATTTTGATCGATTGGCAGAAGAGATTGGTACAGATTGTCGTAGTCGGCTGCAATCCTGCTGATCTGATAATTACGTACAATGTGTTGGCGGGCTGACTGGCCCATACGGGTCAGTTCAGCTTTGGGTTTTTCGTATAACCTTGCCCAGCCTTCTGCCAATGCCTCTGCTGACTGCACGGGTATTGTGATTCCAAAATTCTGCACTATTCGCCTACTGTCACCAACATCTGTGACAACACATGGTGTCTGGCATGCCATCGCTTCACCAATAACGTTAGGAAATCCCTCCCCCGTTTTACTGCTTAATGTAAAAACATCCAAGGCGTTCATAAAACCGGCTATATCGCTTATTTCACCTAATAATTTAACTCGCTTCGATGTGCATGTATCATTGATCAGTTGAGTTACTTTCTGATTGGATTCACAAATATCGCGACCTGCAGCAATAAAAAGAACGTTTTTATACTTTTTCGTAAATAGTTTTATCGCAGAAAAAAAATTTCCGTAATCCTTCATTTCCCTGTACGAAGCGGCAATACCAATTAAGAATGTATTATCGGAAATGTTATAGGAGCGACGAAATGTCAATCGCCTTTGCGAATCAGGCTGAAAGTGTGCTGTGTCGATACCATTTGCAATCACGCCAAATCTTTCAACGCTATAGCCAATTGCTTTATGGTAATTCAATCCAGCATAAGAATTGGAAATTATATAGGTCGCCCGGTGTGAACTGCGGACACAATATCTTCGGACCCAACGGGTTAACAGGCCGGCTCTGACAGGCTGTGAGCAACGAATATTCCAAACAAGGGAGGCTATAGAATTAGTGTAGCCATGTAACAACGTTGCGAGCATATTGCCGTGGTACATCCAACCCTGAATAATATCTGCTTTGAAACTATGTGCAGTCCTCATAGTGCCTAGAAATTTAATTGGGTGCACTATGGCATGACGAATATCCAATGACAGGACATCCCGGCAATGGTGTTTGATTTTTTCTGTCAATTCGCCTTCTCCCTGTATTGATAAAACCAGATTTTCATATCCACTGTTGTGCTGTTGTTGTAACAACTTGAGTAGCATCATCTCTGCCCCGCCTGTATGCAGCCCGGTAATAATGTGTAATACCCGAATTTTATGATTATCCGTATTAGCCATGTTTTTCCAACCAAATTGACAATACAAGGCATGGCCACAGATGATACTGTCTATCTGATTTTCCTGAGAGATGTTCCTGCCAATATTGATTGATTTGCTTCTGATTAAATAATTTCTGATTCTTGCTTATAAACTTAAGTCGCTGCTCAGTCCAATCTTGTAACTCATTCTTTAACCAGTAACCAACTGGTGCAGCGAAGCCTTGTTTTGGTCGCTGCCAGAGTGCATTCGGGACATACCTGGCAAGAAGGGATTTCAGTAGACGCTTACCTTGCCCATTTTCCACGTGAAATTCGATGGGTACAGACCAACAAAATTCAAAGATCGAACGATCAAGAAAAGGTAATCGACATTCAAGTGCGTGTGCCATTGCACAGCGATCTGTTTTAACAAGAATATCTTCAGGCAGATAATTTAAGGTATCCAATAATCGAAATACATCCAATGAATTATTGAACTTGGGAAGATGCTCATCTGTACTAAAATCAGTTTTTATTCTACTCTGTAAAGGATAATCGCCAATATGCTTGGTACCGTTCATTTGTTTATAAAATGCCACTCTATCGGGCATTTTGAGTAGCTCAATATATTTGATAACTCGTTCTGCTGTGTCAATGTGAATTAATTTTTGTTGCGACGCAAATGCCAGTAGACGTTTAAGCAGTGAATTATCCTCAATGGCATCTCCATTGAATAACGTTGCCAAACCTTGCCTGATGGAAAGCGGAATGCGTTGATTAAAATTATATACGCGATCTCCGCGAAAATACCGGCGGTAACCGCAAAAAAGCTCATCACCACCATCACCTGTAAGTACCACATCCACATGTTGTTTAGTACATTCGGAAATTAACCAGGTGGGGATAAATGAATTATCAGCAAACGGTTCATCCTGTTTTTCTGCCAATGTATTGATTGTGGAAATAAGATGACTTTCATCTATGCTCAGAGTGGTATGTTCTGTTCCCAGGTGGTCACTGATCTTTTGCGCATAGCCTGACTCATCAAACCCGGGCTGATTAAACCCTGCTGTAAATGTGCGTACTGTTTGCCTGGAAACTTTTTGCGCAATGGCAGTGATTAAACTGGAATCAATCCCACCTGATAGCAAACAGCCCAGAGGCACATCAGCTTCCAATCTATTTTCCACTGAATCACACAACAGTTGATCCAATTTATCCACCGTCGAATCAAAATTCAGATTGCAACTTCTATAGCATTTTTTTACCGTATCAACAGCAGACCAATAAGAGCGCTGTTTATAAATAAGGCAACTATCTCTGGAAAGACTGACTTGCAGAATGGTCGCCGGTGCTAATTTCTTAATATCACGAAATATAGATCCCGGTGCCGGTATGCAAGCGTTGTTGATCAGATAATTAATACCCTTCTCGTCCAAAGAATGATCTGATAATGAAAAATTAATGGCTTTCCATTCTGAGCTAAAAGCAAAGAAGTTGTTCTCTGCCAGATAATAAAGCGGTTTTTCACCAAATCGGTCACGTACAAGGGTCAGTATCTGTTTTTTTTCCTCAAACAGCGCAAAAGCGAACATACCTTCAATATTTTGTAGTGTTTTTTCTATGCCCCAGCAATCCAGTGCCTTAAGCAATACTTCGCTGTCAGAATATCCATGCCAGGTTAGATTTGGCTCCTCATCAATCAGTTTCTGCCGGATGAAGCGATGGTTATAAATTTCACCATTATAGGTCAGTGTTAATCCTGATGTTGAACACATTGGTTGTTTACCCGCATCCGACAGATCAAGGATCGACAAACGGGTATGCACAAGTCTCAGCCGACCATCAAGCAGATAAGTCATACCCTGGCTATCTGGACCACGGTGAGTTAAGTACCTGAGCATTGATTGTGTCGCCTGTTCGCGCTCGGATTCAGACAAGCGGTTTTCAAGATCTATAAATCCTGCTACACCACACACAGGTATTGCCTCAGGATTAAAAGTCGATTTGAACGCATAGTATTTTTTAATCGTGCATCAATTGTGATCAACCTGCCCTCACCCGTCTTCTTTTGTTCACTTTGGATTCGGCAAACACTCTATATTTGGCGCCTGCATAAGCCAATAATATCGCCACTGAATAAAATCGATTGAGATTGTGACTGAAAAAACCACCAAGAAATACGATCAGCAATAGCAGATGAGGTTCGAAGTTTGTGTTGTGAGGTTTGAGTACCTCTCCTCCTAGCGATTTATAAATGAAATACAGATAAAACAATAAGCCGATAATTCCGTATTCATTGAGTAAATGCAAATAGACATTGTGACTGGCATCTTTAAAACCTGTGAGTACCTGTGAACGGGAGAAACCCAAGCCATTGCCTAAAACGGGGTTCTCTAAATAAAGGCGCGCATGTCCGATCAAAAGCGTAAAACGGGTATCCTCTTCTCTATCCAGGCTACTTTCATCACCTTGCATTATTTGCACAAAATTGCTAAATCGTGTTTCAAAAACACGGCTTACATCGGATATTTCTGCCATTATCTGGTTTGTGCCTTGTTGAATAGATGCCCAAAAAATCAGCACAGAAAGCATGATCACCGCGTTGATGAAAAATGCCTTCTTAGTCCATATAAAAAAGTATCCACTTACCAATAGATAAAAAACAATCAAAGCCAGATAAAGTAACCCGGCCCTGGATGCAGTACTAAGCATAGCTAAGACAAACAGAACAAATAGAATCAACCTGAAGCTCTTTAAGATGTCCTTATGCACAAGTACATAACTTATCGCCAGTACTAATCCTGCGATATTGGGATTTACATACAATCCAGATGCTCTGCCCACTATGCTTGAAAAAATATCTGGATTTCCAGTAGTAAAATCAATCAAATTTAATACTAAAGCAACAATTAGTAGCCAGAGTAAAAGCATCTTCGCAAATGGGAAAACCTGAGACCGACTCAAGCATATCAAGGAGATAAAACATACTGCATAAAACAAAGTGATGCCGAGTTCATCATTAAGTGCAGCAGTGTCAATATAGCGACCGGATATATAGAGCAGCAGATAGAAAACCAGTGTAATCAGAACACCCGCAATATTGGTATAAATAAATCCAGAATTTATTTTGCTAACCTTTATTTCTTTGCTTAATATCCCCCAGACAAAAAGTAGAAAACCGAGTAACACAATGTGTTTCGGAAAAACGAGCAGAATTTCCTTACTGGCAAAATAGTGAATCGCATTTGAATATAAAAACACCAACCATAATACAATAATAGATAATTGCATCTTTAGCTCTGCAAAAGTTTGTGCCACTTTTTTGTAATAGTGGCAAGCTCAAATTTACCTAAATGTTTCGACAACATATCGGAGTGATAGGAATGGGGTTTGCCGATCTTCTTTTTTATAGCATCCACATAGTCAGCTGCAGAATACGATGTTAATAATGTTCCAAACTGACCGTTGTCGAGTATTTCTGCTACTCCATGCTCACAGTTTACCGATACAATGTTTACCCCACTGATAAGCGCATGTATCAGACTACCTGACAAACCTTCATAATACGAAGTGAGTAGATAAACATCTGCTGATTGTAAATAACCAACTGGGTTCTCAATATAATCAACAAAGTGAATTCTATCATCGACAGCTTGCAACTTTGCATGTTTTTTCAGCTCATCTTTTAGTACACCTGTACCGACAATAAAACCTTCGCAACAGATGTGTTTGCGTAAGTTGGCAACAATATCGATAAAAAGCTTATGATTTTTTTGTTTGACTAATCGACCAATAGTTACTAGTTTATACGTGTTCTTCCGTGCCGGAATTGTCTTTTCATGATTGCTGGCTGATATTATGCCAGGGGGATTATAAATAACCTTGACTTGCTCATCTTTTAAATCATAGAGTTTCAACAACTCCGACTTTAAAGACTCTGAGACACAGATAACACAGTGGGAATGATTATAAAGGTAACGAAATAGCCAGTATTTAATCTGTTTTATCGGTTGATTATCCTGGCAATAGTAGACGGGCTTATTTGCAACCCGGGCGATGATTCGCGTTTTCACACTTGCTAATGTTTTGCCAATCATACCTAGCACAGCGACATCGTCCTTATTGCAGATTAAGAATGCGGGATCGATCTTTTTTAACTCGGTTACCAAAATACCTAAACCCGCCAAAATTCTGTGTTTATTAGCGTGTATTAAATGAACCTTGCTATCCAGAAATCGGACATTCACACCTCCAGGATAGATACATATCAACGAGACCGAATTTGTTTTAGTCAATTGATTCGCTATTGTGACAGTGTATTTTTCTGCACCACCGGCACCCAGTCCAGCTGTCAGGAACATAATGCGTTGTTTTTTCGTCAACGAAGTTTCCGAATATAAAAAGTTGAAATTAAAATCATCGCCAACTGTGCCGCGATGGTCGCGCTGGCTACCCCGGTTAAGCCAAAAGATTTCACTAGAACTAGTGAAAGTATCAGGTTTAAAATAAATGCAATCACTCCTGCATAAACTTGAAAACGCGGCTGTTTTTTTAACTGAAAAGCATAATTTATATGAAATGCTATAAAGCAGGACAATAGCGAGATCGCTATATTATAAACATACAGCTGAATAAAAGCAGATCGATAGTTTTCTGAAATTAATATAGAAAAGACAGGATTAACCAATAACATGAACATGGTGAGTAACAGCGCTATTGCTACAAACCACCTGAGGTTGCGGTGGAGAATTTGCCTCAATGTAATTTGATCGGCGTCAAACTGGCGTTGAAGTTTTGGATAAGTGGATATGTTATATATTGAGAATACAAACATGATAATGAAAAAAATAAACTCATGGCTTTGTGAATATAGTCCGGTGCTTTTATCCCCCAGCACAGTGTTCACTACAAACTTATCCAGGGCGTAGTTTAATTGGGTAATCAATGCACCGCCTGCTATTCCGAATCCGTAGCTGAAGTTATTGATGCCAGGCATAGTGGGTTTCCAATTCGCGGCTCCCACGCGCTCTCGTACCAATAACAAAATCACAACCGCAAGATAAGCTAACAGGGTTGCCATATAAAGCTTTGAAGAACCTACAAGTGTAAAGATGAAGATAAGCAGTAGTATCAAATTAGTGGCAGAGCGTAAAACAGCGTATACAATGTTCGCCATTAACATTGATTTAGAGGCATGAATTCTCTGCCCCGAATTAAATAATGACAAAACTATTGGGTATAAGAATAAATACGCGAATTCTGTAAGATTCACTGGCTGTAACAAGACCAGCAAACCAAGTAACAGTAATGCAAATGGTACACTCAGCATAAGCCAGTAAAGTGCTTTACTTAATCCACTGGCAACTGAAGTGTGACCTGCATGGCGAAAACTGTACGACCAGACCCAGCCATAACAGGCCAGACTCAATAAACCACCACACATCGTTAGATAGGCGTATCGGCCATATTCTGCAGGAGGAATCAGTTGATTTATTGTAAGCAGTGTTGCTAAAGAGAGACCTGCATTAAGCACTCTTCCGCCGGTATAGAAAAAAAACTTATTTTTAACCGGCATAATCTATAACAATCCAATCTAACGTATAAACTCTGGGCTTGCATTTCCGGATGAGAAGTTTTTGTTTAATGGACATTCGGACTAAGGATTTCACGCCTATGCTGAAAATTAATATTTTTTTTAGCTCAGCATAGCTGGCTTGACTATTTTTATAGTATCTTTCCTACTTGCCATTTTGGCAACCTTGCGAATTACGTCACAGGTTTTTTGCAGTTCCTGCCCGGTTAAAGTCGGGTGTATCAAAAACATCATGCTGGTTTCACCTAACTCCTTCGCTGTTGTTAGACGGGTTTTAGGTTGATTGGAGCAATTCTCAAAGGCTTTTTCTAAATATATCTCCGGACAAATACCATGATAGCAAGGTACACCGAGTTCGATTATTTTTGCAATCAACCGTTTGCGATCCCAACTCCTGGCCAAAAACTGTGGTTGTAAAAAAACATAACATTTATAAAATGCGTGGTTTATGTAACTGGGAATTTCGGGAACACGATATAAATCAATTTCAGAGGCTGTTTTCCATATTTGCCGGGCGTTCTGTAATCGTTGAGATTCCCACTCAGGCATTTTTTTTAATTGTAGACGGCCAATCGCTGATTGTATTTCTGTCATTCGAAAATTGTTACCAATGCTATCATGCACCCACTTATATCCTGAATCTTGCGAGGACTGCTTTAGTTTATCAATGTTCTTTCCATGATCCTTATAAGACCAAACCCGCTTAAATAAATCTTCATTGTTCGTGGTTACCATACCACCCTCACCGGCGGTACTTATGATTTTGTCCTGGCAGAAAGACCAAGCGGCAATATCACCGATAGATCCGACCCGCCGCCCTTTGTAGCTTGCTCCATGCGCCTGCGCACAATCCTCTATAACAGGGATTTTGTACCGCTTGGCCAATGCCATAATGTCATCCATCTCACATGGCCAACCCGCCAGGTGGACGCACATAATTGCCCGGGTACGTGGGGTAATCACTTCTTTTATTGATTCTGCAGTGATGTTTTGACTGTCACGATCAACATCTGCAAATACCGGCCGTGCACCACAGATCACAACACTGGATGCAGATGCGATAAAAGTTCTGGCGGTAACAACCACATCGTCACCTGGGCCGATTTTTAGCGCTTGTAAAGCAAGTTGCAGAGCGACAGAACCATTTGCAAGTGCAATGGAAAATTTGCTTCCTATCCATTCAGCAAACTCTTTCTCGAAAGCTTTACCTTCTGAACCTGTCCAATAGTTTACACGTGAAGATTGTAAGACTTTGAACGATGCCGCAATTTCATCTTCTGAAAAATACGGCCATGCTGAAAAAATTTCATCGGCCACTAGGAATTGTTGTCCTTTGGTTTATTTTGTCGGGCAGGATTACCCACAACCTGTGTGCTGTTGGGTATATCTGAAATCACTGTTGACCCCGCACCTACAACAACTTTGGAGCCAATGTTAACGCTGTGTTTAATGGAGGCGCCTATGCCGAGCCAGCTTGCTTCACCCACGCTTACATTGCCGCCAAGCCGCGTACCTGGGCAAACGTGAACAGCGCAGGCCAATATACTGTCATGATCCACGCTGCTGCAAGTATTTATTATGCAGTATTTTCCAACAGTTGCACCTGGATTAATCACAGCGCCAGCAAGTACAACTGTTCCCGAGCCAAGCTGAGCAAATTTACTCACACAGGCATGCGGGTGAACGATTGTTACCGGAGCGCCAAAGTTTTGCATAATTTTTTCAGAAATGGATTGCCGTGTTTTGGCATGCCCGACTGCAACAATCCAATCAGTATTAGCGTCCAATACTGATGAATAGTTTTCGATATTGGCCACAACCCTTACTCCCAGGGTGGATGTAAGTTGTGGGTATCGCTCATCAAGAAATATATATTCATACCAACACTGCATTTGCATCGCGGCATCCAGAACAACTTTACCATGACCACCGGCGCCCAGAATGCAGAGGCGTCTCACGATATCGAACCTGTAAATTTGCTGGTGGTGGCTTCACCGGATCTTGAAATATCAGCGCGTTTTAGTACCTTATAAACTGTTATCAGTAAAATTTTAAAATCTATCCAGATATTGTGATTGTCAACGTACCACACATCAAGTTTAAATTTTTCTTCCCATCCGAGATCATTGCGCCCGTTAATTTGCGCCCAACCCGTAATGCCTGGGCGAACCTCATGCCGACGGCGTTGCTCAGCAGAATATAATGGTAGATATTCAATCAATAGCGGTCGTGGTCCAACCAGACTCATCTCCCCCTTCAACACGTTCCAGAACTCGGGTATCTCATCCAAACTGCTGGCGCGGAGAATTTTACCAAAAACGGTTAATCGCAACGCATCACGCCGCGAGTATTCATCAACGTTGCACGAAAGGCGCATTGTTCTAAGTTTAATCAATTTAAATGGTTTTGCATTCAACCCGGGTCTGGATTGAATAAAAAATACAGGGGGGCCGAGGGTAAAAAGTCCAGCCACATAGAGTAATAATAATATTGGAGACAATATTATTAATGCGCTGAGAGATATTCCAACATCGAACAGACGCTTGATCATAAAATTCCCATATGCCGCAACAGGGTTTTGTTAACTTTATCTACATCGAATTTATCTTCCGCTATCCTCCTTGATTGCATGCCCATTGTAACAGCTTGTCCAGGATTTTTGCTAAACAAGTTCATTTTTTCTACCAACCCAACGACATTTCTGATTGGCACAAGATAACCGTTTATACCCTCTTCCACTGTTTCTCTGCAACCTGGTGCATCGCTTGTAATGATTGGCCGGCCCATTGCCATGGCTTCGAGAACTGTTCTCGGCGTACCTTCACGATAAGAAGGCAGAACATAGACTGTAGCTCGCAGAATTGAGGGTCTGACATCACCCAGTTTGCCCAAAAACTCTATGACACCTTCTTCTATCCATACCTCCAACTCTGATTTAGAGATTGAGCCTGGATTACTATCCAACCAGCCCGCCAGTAAAAATTGTGACTGTGGGTTTGACTCGCGTACCATCCGGGCAGCTTTTACATATTCTCGAATTCCCTTCTCGTCCAAAAGTCGGGCAATAAGCAAAAAGCAACTCTCATTCTCTGGTAACTTTTTGAAGGTGAAATAATTCAGATCAACTCCCGAACCATTAACCAGCCCTGATTGCTTAATGCTTCGAAGAATCCCATATTTCAAAAATAGTTGTTGATCATCCGGGTTCTGGAATATTATTTTTTCTGCATTACTTAACGCAATACGATAAAGAGCACGTGCCAAAACAGCGATAATTTTATTTTTCCAACGTTTATGCTGCGAAAAAATAAAACCCAGGCCGGTAATGAGTGGGAAAAATTTAATGTTATTGTGTAGCTTGCATAGCAATCCTGTATAGATAACGGGCTTGACCGTATAGCACAATATTCGTGATGGATTTATTTGCCTAATCAGCTTGTTAAGAGAAAAAAATGTTGCAATGTCAGTGAGTGGATTCAGTCCATTGCGTTCAAGTGCTATAGTATGTGTGATAGCACCCATGTTTGTTAAGCGGGTTCGAATATCATCATCGAAATCAGGTGCGGCAACCTCAACCTTATAACCCAAAATAAGCAATTGCTTGATCAATGCGCCTCTAAAATTAATCAAAGACTCAGCAAAGCTGGCAATAATAAGGATATTTTCGCGCACTAAATACTCTTAACTGCAATTTTTTGCGTTCAGCCCGCATGTATGAAAATATCATAAAGTGGCATCGATACTTACCCCCAGCCACTGCCGTTCATATTCAGCATCCTGATCTGGCGAAGTTGTATCTGTATTGAGTATTTCGAGCCCTAAATCCAGCCACCGATATAGACTGTAACCCAGCTTTAAACCCAATGTCTTTGTATTTCGATTGCTGTTTTCGTCATCAGAGTCATAATCCAGCCAAGTGGACGAAAGCAGGGTATGAATACGGGCAGACCAGTTGTGTTTCCATTTTGCACCTACCGTTGTCCGGACACTTGTACTGTCTGTGTCTAAAGCAAAACCTCTCCTGATATTAATATCCACTCTGGAAAAATTCGAGGGCTTCCAGTATGCGCCTAGTTTCAAAGCGAGTGAAGTGGCATCATCGCGTTGTTTGACTCTATAGTCTCTGTCACTGAAACCAATACGAAAATCACCCCCTGATTTTCCTGTTATTTCCCATACTGCACCGCTAAAAATTTCTATATCCTGACTGTCCAGTTCGATAATACTATCGGATTTTTCATAATTGAAAGCTGATGAAGATATGCCTGCAACAATGCGTGTATCGGCAGACACTCCATAAAGAAATGTAACGGTTGGCTTAATCAGGTTGAATCCAAAACCATCGGTAAGAACACCAAGGTTTGTGTAGTCAATCGAGCGTACTAAAAATTCAAACTCCAAATTCCCTCTTGCTGTGTCTGCACCATACTTATAGATAGCTCTTAGTTCATTTTGATCTGTCTCTATTGCTTCATCGGTATTTTCATCGAGTGTGCGTGACAGGTTATCACCAAAACTTATATGCTGTTTTCTTAGCCTTACATCCAATTCCAGTTGTGATCGACGGGAAAACGTTAGATTTGAATTTATATTCAGAGAATGGTCTGAATAATCTGCATTATCCGTATCAGCAAAGCTCACCAGGTTAGCTTTATAGTTCATTGAAATGTTATTAGACCCAATATCGGCGACCCAGAGTAACTCCGGGACTATTTCAAGGCCCTTTGACTCAACTTCGGATTTACTTGTTGCGAACACATTATCATCGTTAAAATAAATCAGACTAATAGCTGGAAAGAGCGATGATTCTCCCAGCTTGATCTCACCGGCAGTTTCATCAATTGAAAAACCTGGCCGAGAATAACCAGCTAACAAAAGTACCAGTATCGAGAGTGATGCGAATTGAATTGTCATTTTATAGTAGCGTTACCGAAGTCATGGTTAGAGTATCGATTTTATCTTAAGTCGGTGCTTTGTGCCTTTATTGTAAGTTGAGGGGTAGGTAAAAGGCCGGGCAGCCCTTGCGAGTGTAGGCAGCGAACGATTCAAGACAACATTACGTAAATGAATTAGCGGCTTGTTGAAAACCCCTCTGATAGCACCACGAGGCGTTAAAATCAGGCTCAAAATACTCATTTACACTATGTAAACTGCGTTTTTTCATCTGGTTTTGCCTTGCTTGGCACTCATCCAATATTTTTTTAATAGGCCGCTAGTGTGACACGTTTTCATGCTTAATTACTTTGATGAAAGTTAGCCATAAGATCATTAGATCAAAAGAGAAAGATTGTCGCTTCATATATTCTACATCAAACGAAACCTTTTCTTGTATTCCAATATCATCACGGCCATTTATTTGTGCCCAACCTGTAAGACCTGGAAGTAATTTGTGTACACAATGCTCGGTTCTCAGGCTGATAAGGTCATGCTGATTATATAATGCGGGACGCGGACCCACAAAGCTCATGTCACCTCTGATAATATTCCATATCTGAGGTATTTCATCAAGACTTGTTTTTCTTAATACATCGCCAATTGGGGTCAGCTTATTTTTTGCGTCAACAAGTAGATGTGTCGCAACAACAGGCGTATCAATTTTCATACTGCGAAATTTTGGCATCCTAAAGATGTTATTGTTTTGTCCTACACGATTAGACCAATAAAGTACTGGGCCAATAGACGAAATTTTGACACTAATAGCCACAACTAAAATGGGAATGATCAATAAGGTCAAGGCAATAACCGCTGTCAATAGATCAGCAATTCTTTTCATTCAAATAAGCCTGTGCAGTTTTTTGGAGTGTATCATCTACACAAACCAAAGGTACCCAATTGAGTAATTCTTTAGTTTTTGAAATATCTACCTGTAGTGAATTACACAACCGTTGAGCAATATCATTTCTTCCCAGAATAAAAGCACTCGCTATTATTACGGGTGTTGGAATAGGTATTAAGCGAGGTTTTCTTCCCAACGCTTTAGCCATCCGGTAAAAGAGATCACTCGTAGACAGGTCGTCATCATCGCTAACCAGAAAGGTTTCATTAGCAGCTGAAGGATGATTGATGCAGGTTGTAAGCAACGAGACAATGTTGTCGAGAGAAACAAGACTACGTTTATTGTCTATGGCACCAAAAGGTAGCGGGATACCCCGATACAGCCAGTTCATCATCCTTAGGAAATTGGCTTTAACACCGGGGCCATAGACCAGTGGTGGGCGAATAATGACCACATCCATATCTGTATGGGCTGCTAATTCTCTCAGTCCACCCTCAGCCTCATATTTTGAAATTCCGTAGGGATCACTAGGTTTTCCGGGATCATTCGCCTTGAAAGGGTTGCCCGGTTTAGTCATTTCACCATTGACTTTAATCGAACTCATGAAGATAAATCGATCTACACCTGCGGCGGCGGCCTGACGGGCTAAATTAAGTGTGGCATGGGTATTGGTTTCACAGAAAGCAGTTAGTGGATGTGATGATTTGTCGTCCATCATGTGTACGCGAGCTGCCAAATGAATAACCGTATCAATACCTGACAATTGCCTTTCCCAGTCAGTACTGGGTAATAAATCGCCGATTATTGCTTGCCTAACCTGAGAAGGTAAGTTGCTATTATATCCTCTAACAGCAGCGACTATATTGAATCCTAGCAATTTCAAATGACGGGTTAATGTTAGTCCTATAAATCCAGTAGCGCCTGTGATTAGAATATTCATAGAGTTATACCATAACTAAGGAGAACAGTGATATCCCGACACTCAGCAGCGCTGTGCTTATTCACGCCCACTGTAGTCATTCTACAGCAAAGAGCGATAACACTGTGTGTTGATAAGCACACGTTGCCCGAAGGGAAAGCGCTAAAAACGGCGTCTCGGTGTTGCCGCTTTTGCCAATGTAATGACTATTACCTGCAAGCTGCGCTTTGATTCCCGCTTCTAGCGGTTTCTGAATATCGCAATATCACCGTTCTCCTCAGTATTTATCTCCCACATTAATGCAAGTATCATGTTCGGTAATAAGTCAAGTTGTAGTGTGTTTTAATGGCGCCATCAGATTCTGTAAACTCAAAGCAGTAACTTATGTTACATATATTATTGTAGTGGCTGGCTTATTCGTCCAAAATTACAGTGAGGTGCCACTGGTTTTATTGAACCAATTCACATTAATGTGAAGCTGACAACAATACCATCTACATCAAGAGTGTCTGTGCGCGAAACAGAGGCAAATGTTTACTCGGGTATTGATAGTGCTGATTGACTCTGTGATACGAATCAGGAAGGTTAATTAGCCTAACAGGCTGCCAGCAGGCTGTTAGGCTCTAAGGGAGGTTTTAAAATATCAGTACATGATCATGAAATTATTGGAATTTAGATGAAACAAATTTATCAGTACGTAATAAAAAAATGCGCTCAATACCTTCCGGAAAACGAGGGGGCGGTGCTTGATTACGGTTGTGGCCGGGGAGAAATAGTTGAGGCAGGATTAAGCCTGGGAATGGAGATATACGGCGTTGAAGAATTTTATGGTGGATCGAATATAAGAGAAACAGTAAAAGGTAAAGGTTTGCTTGGCCATGAAATCAAAGAACTCGACAAGCGCGGGAAAATTCCATTTCAGGATAATTTCTTTGATTTAGTCGTTTCCAACCAGGTTTTCGAGCATGTTAAAGATCTAGATTTCGTTATCAACGAAATTACACGGGTTCTTAAACCAAATGGAAAGCTTCTTTGCCTTTTCCCTTCGAAGGATACCATCAGAGAAGACCATTGTGGAATAGCATTTACCCATTGGTTCTCTAAAGAATCAAGCTTAAGATATTACTGGCTTTTGCTCTATAGAAAAATGGGTTGCGGACGGGCCAAAGGTGACAAGTCTCCAGAACAATGGTCAAAGGATCTGCAAATCTGGCTCAATAAATACACATACTATAGAAGTATGCGTGAAATCGAGCATATTTTTAAAAGCCGATTTTCTGACTTCAGACACATTGAAGACGATTATATATTGTTTAGATTGAAAAAGAAGGGATTGCATTCGCTCTCTTTCCCATTGAAAATTCCACTGGTAAAGTATTTCTCCAGACTCTTTTATAGAAAGCTGGGTGGCGTGGTTCTCATCGCGACAAAAGGGCTGGACTTTTAAGCTGATGTGTTTTAGATGCAATCTAAATCAATTGAACCTTCGTTAATGAAAACAAAGTGTTTCATGGTGTAAGGGCACTATCCTGGATAGCAGACCACATCTATCACGGCACCTTGTTAAGCAGCTCTTGATATAAACGTAAATGGGTTTGTACAACGAGTTCTATGGAAAACAGCTTTTCAGCTAACTGCCGACCGGATGTCCCCATTTGCTTGCGCAAGTCTTCATTGCATAATAATTGCTTTATTGCTTTGGCAAGTTTTTCTGAGTCCCTCGGTGGTACAAGTATTCCCGTGCAATTGGGAATTACTGCATCCCGACACCCAGGCATATCGGTTGTAATGACAGCCCGTCCACAAGCGGCTGCCTCAACCAAGATTTTTGGCAAACCCTCGCCGTAGTATGATGGTAAAACGATTAGGTTGGCGCTACTTAGTACGCTTGGCATATCTGATCGCTGTCCCCATGATTCTACAATGCCTTCATCAATCCACTTACCAAGTTCATCTTTTGTGACAGTGTTAGGATTAGCAGGATCGGGTGCTCCAACCAAACAAAAACGAGCTTCCACGCCGCTCTTCTTGATTAGTCGCGCTGCCTGAACAAACTCAATTACCCCTTTATCACGCAACAAGCGAGCTGCCAACATTATTACAGGCGTGTTTTTTGTGGGTTCAGAACTATTTCTATAGATCGATAAGTCAACCCCTGAACCAGGAATTGTAATTACCTGGGACTCAGACAGGTTTGCTAAACGCATAAGCGTCTTTCGGTCTACAGGATTCTGAAAAATTACCTTCAGATGGCTATGGTTTAAAGCTATTTTATATGCTGCAGAAACTAAAAGCCGTCTGAATCTGGCCTTCCAGCCTTGTTCTGAGAAAATAAATCCCAAACCGGAAATAGCAGCGATAACATTCTTAACGCCGGTGATTCTGGCTAAGATACCACCATAGATAACGGGTTTTATTGTAACAAGATGTACAACATCAGGTTTAATTCGGCGAATGGCTAGATACATTTTTATCAGTGTTTTTAGTTCACCAGCCAGATTTGTCTTACTCCTGTCTATTGGTAATGGATGTACAATCAGTCCATTTGAACGGAGGTCAGAATACATGCTGGTAATTCCTGTGAGTATATGAACCTCATAACCATTTTTTATTGCTGCCACAGCTATTGGCAGCCGATGTGAAATAAAGAACCAATCAACATTAATTATAAACAGAAGTTTTTTCTTATTTTCTGAATTCATTTAATATCTGAACTAATCTGGGAGCTATTTTTAGAATTGCGTAATCTGATTCTACAAGGACTCGCCCTGCAGATCCAAATTGTTGCCGCAATTGCTTATTCACAATAAGCTTGGGCAGGACATTTAACCAATCAGATGGGTTTTTTGCCAAGAACCCATTGTTCCCATTTTTTACAATTTCTGTATTAACACCTACAGGCGATGCAACTACAGGTTTTGCACAGGCCATATATTGAATAAGTTTATAACCACATTTGCCACGCTCGAAAGGTTCGTCTGGGAGTGGCATAATCCCAATATCAAAGCGTTGAATCTCTTCTACTTCACTTTCTTCTGACCACGATCTTACTTCTACAGGACAATTATGTAATTTTTCTATATCAGCACCTACAGCCACGAATTTAACGTTAGGGTGATTGATGACCACTGTTCTGAATACGTCAGCGATTGATTGTAAATATTCAGTAGTGCCAGGAGAACCAATCCACCCTATTATTAGTCTGTTATTGTTATTGTTATTTGAAACATGATATCTGGAAACATCAACTGCTGTAGGCAGGTACTCGATTCTCGACGCACCCGCCTGTCTTGCTCTATTTCCCAAATAGCGATTACCGACTAATACAACATCCGCTCGGCGCATAACATTATCAATTTTTCCGCCCATTAGCTTTCTGATAAGAATATTATCATGTTGATCATAGCGATGAAATAATGCGTCATCATAGTCAACTATTATAGGTGATTGGGATGCAACCAATCCGAACTCAATCCAGCTAGGTATCCATGGCAACATTTCTTTTTCAATCCAAATAAGATCAAAATTGCGGGAACATACAATTGAATAAAATCTATTGAAGTAAGAGCGGATTACCTCCATCATGGAGATACGTCCTGCATACATACGTGTAATATAGGAATCACTAAACAAAGGCGCAACCACGACATCAATATCATGTGATGAAAGATAAGGTAGGTATTGATACGAGCGTATACGGCTACTGGCACCCAGTTGGCCATATCGACTTAATAAAAGTACTTTCATTATGTGTGATTCAAATGTTTTGCACCCACATAGCTTTTAATGATTTGTTTATCGGGTACAGATCCATTTATTTTATATCCTAGAAAATAAGTGCATGAGGCACCATCCATAGCTTCTGGCCGATTAACCAGCATATAATCGAAATACTTTATCCAGAAAAACGCTATTCTAACGACTGCCTTAACAATCGCACGTAGAATTGAATGAGTAAAAAACGCCAATGCGAAATTCTCAATTGCCCATACTAATGCAGTACCAGGGCCTGCAACCATACCGCTATCAATTTCAGAGAATTTATTGAATAACCTACGGTGCCCAGACAATGTATAACGGGTAAAATCATAAGCCCCCTCATGCACTTGTTGCATAAAAGGTAGTTCAGAATATAATAAACCTCCTGATTTTAATACGCGGGAAATCTCATCCGCCACTCGTTCCGGATAGAGCACATGCTCAAGCACTGCTGTTGTGATAATGGCATCAATTACACCATTTTTAAACGGCAGGTAATGCCCATCACAAAAAACATCAATATTTGAATTAATATCTATGTCCGTATAAATAGTCTGAATATTACTACTATCACCCCGGTTAACACCAAGGCGCTCATCCAGCCAACCCTTTTGACTACCTCCACCAACAACTAATATCACTATTGATGATGATTGTTTTAATAGCTTGTCTCGAAATTCTGTAAGTACTTTGTTATGCGCCAGATTAAGGGAAGGTTTAGGGATAAGGTTGCGAAATTTAATTCCCGGTTCATCAGTATCAGCTTTAACATCGAGGTAATCGCTAACATCAAATAAACTATTATCATCATGTATTAGAATCGGGCAACCATTTACGATGGGATATACGCTACCGCATTTTTCACAACATATTTCACTACGGGAATCTGAAGGGACTAACTCATTCCACTTGCATTGGGGACATTGAAATAACTCAATCAATGTTGTCATGTTAATCACTCAGCACTTAAAAATTCAAAATCAATTTCTCTTAAACAACCCAACAACATTAACTACCTGTCCGCATTCTTTTGGAATGATAGTTAATGTACCAAGCAGGAAGAAAAATCACCCAAAGAATATCGGCAGCGTCAAGGTAAGGGTTTGAAGAGTAAGCAATCAAAATAGCGAGAAGACCATTAAGTAGCGCAATCGTCGTGTACGCTGTTTCTCCACCTCGTCTGATTATTAATATTCCACTTCTGAATATCCACAAAATCCCCAGAGAATAAGCGATAACGCCGATAACACCCGTATGAAAAAGTAATGCATGATAAGACTTTTCATATCGCCAGGGCTTAGATTGACTCCTGATCACATCCGCAGCAACACCATGACCGTAGCCGAGTACCGGGCGTTCTTCCCACCTATCCAATAAATTGCGGCTTTGACTCTCTCTAAGAATGTCGCCGCCTTCAGAAAAGGTAGCAACAATCGAATCTATATATGCATTTATGTCAAACTGAATATCCTTGAGCCAGATAAAGGTGATAATAAAAAAAACGAAGACCATCAGAGCAATTTTTAGTGGCGCTTTATAGAATATTTGAGCTGCCTCTTTCCTTGGTAAGAAAAAAGAAAACCCATAAAACGTAAAATATGAAATGAAGAAAACCAGAAATAAGGCGCGCCGACCCGATAATAACACGCCGATAAAAATAAATGATAATGCCGCAAAAAGTAATAAACGCTTATTACGAAAAACACCGGGTATGTTGGGCACCTGGACAATCGCAACCAGATAAGGTGCAACAAAAACAAGGGTTGAGACAGAGACCAATGCCACTGCTGCAATACCCTCAATTACTGTCGCATTTCTGGCTAACTGTGCACCAAATATTGGTGTGCGTAGGAAGACGTCGTTGCTAACAACACCCAAAATGTTCACCAGAATGTAGGCAGCGATTAATACAGAGGACCACACCATGATTTTTTGTAACGAATTAACAATTTTAATATCCAAACCCAGCATCAGGAATAGATATGCAATCGGATACACGACATAGAGTAAGGTTATATAGAGAACCGATCCATTTACAGCCTCCCCTAGCCCCCAAAATATAAAAAGTATACCGATACAGACATAGTAGACTGTCCATTTAACCAGCGGCATGTTTTCGTAAATTAAGGTTTTGCCCTGTCGCCCAAGTTTATGCAGCACCGCTAAAACAATGATTATAAGGAAAGGCGCCTTAATCAAATAAAAATAGAATGGTGCAAACGTTATCAGTAAAAACAATATTGCTATAGAGTATTTAGTTAGAGTGATCATTGTGTTCTGATTAAAATGTTCAAAATATTTTTGCCAGTAAATAAAGGTTAAATAGTATTGTCTATTGGTTTTTTCTTGTTTACGACTAGATTGCTAATCCATAATAAATAGGCCAATGATACAGTGTTGGCGATAACCAGGGAGTACCCCACTCCTAAAACCGAATATTCTCTCATTAATGGGAATACAAGAGACACGAAAAGAATGAGAGATAAAATTTCTGCTAATGTGGAATAGCGACTGATTCCCATGCCTTTTAGGCTACGAACTAATATTTGCCGAATTGCCAAAGGCAGACATGCGAATACAAGTACCACGGAAAGTGTTACAGAGGTTGAATATTTTTCCCCAAATAATAGTGGGAGCAGAGAGTCGGAAAAAATAAGTAATATGACAGATGCGGTGCTAAGGGCAAAAATACTGATGGAAATTCCATAATAGAGTGCGTGCCTTTTTTCTTTTAGATTGCTCCCTCTTGAGATAATAGGAAACAGGATCGTGTGTGCTGTATGTGCGAGCGCATTCAAACCAGCAGAGGCAAAAGTATAAGCCACAACATAATATCCTATGCTCAGATTATCCAAGAATTTGATGACAATCAGCTTGTCAAGCTGATTGGAAATGAGAGAAACAATGGTAGTAAAATGGAATGTTGTTCCTCTTCTTAAAAGATCAGCACACATGTTTAAGGAGGGTGTTTTTACAAAGTCATTTTTGAAAAATATGAGGAGAACAAAGGTAACCATTACTACTCCGGAAACTGACGCCCAGACTGCATTTTGTATGCTGATTATGCTAAATACAAGAAGCATAAGCAAGGTAGAAAAATAGGTGAAAGTTTGCAGTAATTGGATAAGATTATATCGATTGAATTGTAAACGACCTAATTCAAAAGCCATTAACGTTAATGATATATAATAAAATGGTATTAATACAACCATATACGTTCTCGCTAATGAGTGGAACTGCATGCGGGCTTCCCCAATAAGAAAAGGAATCATCCACCATCCAAGACCAAGCACAACTACTGAAAGTACAATGACTAATGTTATTGAACTTGAAAGAAGCGCTCTAAAATCAATCTGCTTTTTTCCCATGGCATAAACAACGGCATCATTAACGCCCATAAATCCTATGGGTGCCATTAGATTGGGCCAGAAAAGAATCGCAGCAATTTGTCCTCGACCATCTGGCCCCAGTGATCTGGCCAGTATTATTCCAGTCAAAAGTCCTAATACCAGATTGGCCACGTTCGCAATCAACGTATTGAATACTAACGAAACGCTTATTTTTTTTTTTTCATATTAGGACTAATTATTCATTGTCAGATCGATGTTGTCATCGTTTGTCAGCACGCTTACTTTATCTTCAAACTGTATTTAAGTTCATAACAGGGAAAAAAATAAGTGAAATTCTCTTCGTATAATTCTTTCATATAAGTATTTAGGTTGAATATATATCCTATTATTTTCTTAATTGAGTGCCTTAAATAATAGGGTCGAAAAGACTTAAAGACCAATTCAACCTTAATTAAGGTAAAATTAGTTTCTCCTGAATAATTGGGGACAGTACGTTTAAACACCCTATCATCTGAGAAGTAAGAAAATGTATAAAGCCCAAAAAAAGATTTATGTGTATGATCAGAATAGTAGAAGGGGTTTGAGAAGTGGGGCACAGTAACCTCGAGATCACCCCCACTTTTCATCACACGGGACACGTATTTTAGTAATTTATCCAAATCCTCTACATGTTCAAAAAAATGAAACGAACAAATTTTATCTACTGAGTTTGCTGGAAGCTGCTCTAGTACTTCATATACATCCCCTATAATATCAACACATTCAAAATCCCGTGAATCCACACCAATCCAGGTATCATCCCTTTTTCTTTCACCACAACCTAATTCGATTACCACATTATCAATGGTATTTAGCCTTGATATAATATTATGTTTATCTGTTACGGTCACGCTATTACCTTATGATATAAAATCTTACATTAGAGCTTGGGTTTGATTGTTTTCGGTATCGCATAAACCAATTGCTCTGATTATTTGAAGTTGCCTTAATCACTAAAGGCATAAAATATCAGTTAAACTTACTAGAGGGCTGACTTATTCACTAATGAAGATATCTCTTGTCAAGTTCGCTGTTAGTATTTTTAAACCATTTAAAATATTCGCTGTGTTTACCGCTATATTCTACACCTTCATAGAATACCCAATAACCATCAACATGATCTGAAATCATATTTGCATTACGACTTGAAAACTCAGGGTCTGCACCTGCAGCAAGTGGATCGATCCCTCCCAAATAGCGAATATTATTAATATGTTCAGCGACGGTTTGAATATTATCTTTGAGCTTTTTTTTGTTGGAAAACAGCGCAAGTCTAGTTGGCATTAATGAACTGCCTCTGCCATAAGTGGATGCGTCAGCTAAAACTAACGGCGCATTGCCTTTGCTCCATTCTGGAATCAAAGCTTGATTAATGAATCGTGTGTTTGTTGAAGGGTAAATAATGAGAAAATAGTTTGGGTTTATTTTATCCAGCTCAATTTTGAGTTGTTTCGCCTTTTTCCGCCATGATTTAATTTGGTATTGAATAAAGGTGTTCCAAATATTATTTGATTCCAGCCACTTTTTTCGTTTGTCAGGTGCCAGATGAGGTATTTTTTTTTCAATTGAAGAAGAGAACTCAGATATGATTTTTTGATCGATAGATATATCATACAAATTCCCACGATCTTTCTTTCCTTTCGCATAATTCTCAAAATCGATAAATGAACCTATTATTGATGGTACCTGCAAAGATAATTTTGCATGACGAATAATATTCATACGTAACGAATTCCAAAGTTGATTGGAATTTGGACTATAAATAGGTTGGGTCAAACCGTCTGGGTGCGTGTATTGATCGGAAAGTTTCGATGATAAGCTACCACGCATCCAGGCAACGTATTTAATGCCTACTTCATGGGCATAGCCGGCAATTTTACGGACACGATCAAAATCCGTCCCCCCTACCCGAGGAGAGAGCACATTGAATCCCGCATCCTTTATTTCTTTTACATGATCTTTTGTCATTACCCAATTATTTGATTTCATCAATACTTTATCTACCAGAATTCGCCATTTCCCTTCAGGTTCACCTGGAATTTGTTTTTTGGATACAGACAGTAATCGATTATCCAATTTATCCGGTGCCGCAAATCCGATAGATCTATCTGCATAGACTCCACTCTGACAGAGTATTGAAATCGATGTGAGAACCATTACTTTGCAATAATTTTCAAAGATCAATATATTTATTCTCTGAGTATTCAATCATTTTTTAAAAATCAGCAAATAAAATTGAATAAACAATGCTTTGTATTTTCTGTGATTTGGCATCATTCAAGATGATTATTAATTCGAGTGAATGATCTCAAAAGAAGCCTTCTTTTGGTATCCAGATACATTTTCTGATAATAATTTCTCTAATGAAATAATGTCATCGGCCTTTCCCGCTTCAATTAATTGTTGCAAGCAGTTTTTTTCAAGTACAGCATACCTACTGAATGCTTCATGCCCTTTTTTAATTTTCTTATGACTGGTCGCCCGGGATGAGTTTTTATCTATTAATAGTTCCTCAAACAATTTCTCTCCTGGTCTGATTCCGGTAAAAATTATTTCTATATCCCTGCTGACTAAATCAGGATCGTATGTAGCTCTTTTCCTGTCCAATACTTTCAATCCATGTAAACGGATCATGGCCTTCGCCAAATCCACTATTTTCACTGGATTACCCATATCCAACAAAAATACCTCACCGCCTTTTGCCATTGAACCTGCTTGTATAACCAATGATACAGCTTCAGATATAGTCATAAAGTAGCGTGTCATATCAGGGTGTGTAACGGTTACTGGACCGCCTTGTGCAATCTGGTTTTTAAAAAGTGGAATCACCGAACCTGATGAGCCCAGGACATTACCAAATCGAACCATACAATAGGTGGTTTTTTGATCAGGCTCAGCAGCTTTGGATTGTAAAATAAGTTCTGCAATACGTTTTGTAGCGCCCATCACATTTGTGGGTCTCACTGCTTTGTCCGTTGAGATAAAAACAAATGTTTCCACGCGATGTTTTTCTGCCTGTAAAACCAGATTTCTGGTTCCCAGTACGTTCGTTTTAACCCCTTCGAAAGGATGTGCTTCAACCATAGGTACATGTTTGTACGCTGCCGCGTGATAAACAGTCTCAGGCTTGTATAGGTTGAATATCTCAGAAACTCGTTTATCATCTGTTATCGATCCTAGTGCGGTAATCACAACAGTATTTACTGTCTGATTAGACTTAAGAGCGATCAATTCCTGTTCAACTTTGTATAGTGATGGTTCTGAGTTGTCCAATAGCACCAAACTGGCAGGTTCCAGACTTAAAATTTGTCGACATAGCTCCGAGCCGATTGAGCCACCCGCCCCCGTGATTAATACCCGTTTACCTTTTATATTTTTAATTAGAAGATTCTGATCTGGCTCTACTGGTGCTCTTCCCAGCAAGTCCTCAAGCTTAATTGTACGAATGTCATCAGGTGATGATTTTCCTGAAACGATATCAGTAATGGATGGTATCGTTTTAATCGGTACATGAAACTGTTCGGCTGATCTCAAAAGTTTGCTGTATCGCTCTCCTTGAATAGAGGGCATAGCCATTATAATTTCTGCGATTTCGTGCTTCTTAAAAACCTGTGTAATGTTTGGGTGTTTGGGATTACATATATTCAACCCTGATAAAGTGGATCCAATTAGTGCATAACTGTCATCAAGGAAAATTACTGGATGGTATTCATTGCTCAACCTCATTAAGCTCACTAATTGCCTGCCTGCTGCTCCAGCACCATAGATGGCAACAGGTTTACCATTATTCTCTATCCCTGTGTTATGAATCCTCGCCCATACAGCTCTCACCCCCATCGTAAGCGTGACAAGAATCAAACCATAAATAAAAAAAACTGACCTGGGTGCGTAGGTTACCGGGAAAAGGTAGAGTAAAGAGAGTAAGGCGGCGGATGACGCTATTGCGCCCTTTATCAGTTGTTCGAACTGCCTGCTTGATGAGGCCCGTACTACCCAACGATATATGCCAAGGCCGGCAAACATCAAGACGGTAAGGGGCGGTAGGAATAATAAGAGATACCATATGTTCTGTAAGTAACTGTATGGTTGCCCCAATCGTAGAGAAAAAGCTGCCCAAACCGAAAAAGCAACAATGCCAGCGTCAATCGCGAAAGAGAGTATCTGCTTTTTCGTACGCCCGGTATTTGATAGGTTTTCTAAAATATAGTGAGCGGTAAACTTGAATGGAATTAAGGGTATTGTCTTCATGTGGATCTTAAAATGTTTACCTTCTTCCAATGTGGAAACAGCTGTACTGTCAACAATAATGTCATTGTTGAATACTAACTGTCGTTCACAAACTTAAGTGATAACCATCGCAAACTTCCAGGTTAGGTAAAATCCGAAAATTTGCCTCGTTACCGTTTTTTAACACATAAAAAAACGAATAAGTCTTGACTTTTATCATCGCTTAGCAAAATGCCGTTGATGTAACAATCTCAGCTAATCTATTGATTTTTAATGGTTGTAGAGGCGCGTAATGTAACATTTAGTACACTTAAATAGCAATGTAATTCATGGTTCCAAAGCCATCATTAGATAATGTTAACATTCAGATTCAGGTATTGACTCTTTGACGATTGAGGTAAATATAGCTTACATTTTATTGCCAATCTTAAGGCGTTTATTAGTAAAAGCCCGGAACTCTTTGTTTAACTATAAAATCTCGAATAAAGAGCTTCACAAAGTGAATGTATACAGATGCAATAAATACACAGTTTGTGACTAAGATCAAAAAAAATAGTTTGTTTGATATGGTAACTTCGTCACAGTATTAGTGTATGTCTATCACAGGTTATTAGGTATCTATCGATTTGTTATTTTCATCAGATGTGATTTTACTCTCGCCTGAAACAATCCGTTTACCCTGTAAAAATGATAAACACCTCTCGCTTTTCCAATTTCTGTGATCCAATTCTTAGACTTTTCTATGTGAATGACTATTTCTGTTTTTACCTGTTAAGACAGACAGGCCAAATGCTGTCTAAAATCTTAACTCAATTGTCTATTCAATGAACCCATCATATAAATCAATGATAATATGTGGTTAGAATTCATTCTCTAAAAAAATCAGATATCCAGCAATTTGAAATCACTCATAACCAATAGTCCTCTACCTGCTCTTTGGCTGGCTTTTATTGAGTTTTTCCGATACGCGCCTGGTTCTGTATTACTTAGCTTGGTATTTATGCTGTTCCAGGGTCTGACGACTGGTATTGGGCTTTTACTGATTATCCCGTTGCTTGAACTGGTAGGATTTGAACTCATGGTCAGTAAGGGCCATGCATTTACTGAGTTCATTAAAGATTTTTTTATCACTCTGAATATTCCGCTCACCTTACCCGTAATTCTGACCCTCTACGTTTTGCTGATTACACTCATCTCAATATTTCGATATCGAGTGACTGTCCTGACAATCGGCATACAACAACAGTACATTTGCCGATTGCGAGACCAACTTTTTTACGCTTTGTTACACGCCCGTTGGCAGTATATTGCTCAGCATAGAATGTCTGATTTTATCCATAGCTTGAGTAGTCAGGTTCAGTCAGTGGGTCAAGCGGCTTATCAGATGCTCAACTTGATCAGTCAAATAATACTTGTAATCGTCTATCTGATTTTATCCATGGTTTTATCATGGAAAATGAGCCTGATGGCATTGGCTTGTGCCGCATTTTTATTTATCTTCTTATTACCCTTGAATAGGCGTATTTATCAGTCGGGTGAAATCCAGCTGGTTAGCTATCAGCAAATATTTCAGATGCTGACTGAACAGCTCGCAAGCTTAAAAATGATCAAGAGTTATGGTAGTGAAAAATACCATGCTCGCAAGCTACAACAAGCCGGGAATACATTAGAGCAACAACATATTCGTATTGCACGATATAACGCGCTCACTCGAATGTTATATATGATTGGTGCTGTTTGTAGTTTCAGTATATTATTTTATTTTGCAGTTCATTGGCTATCCGTCTCTTTAGCAACGCTTCTATTATTGCTGTTTATGTTTTCGCGTCTGCTACCCCAGGTTTCAACTATTCAATCCGGCTTTCAGCGGTTGATCCATCAATTACCCGCCTTTGATTCTATCCGGCAGATGTTAGTCGAATGTGAGCTGCATCGGGAAGTCATTGACGATGTCACAGTGCCTACCCCTACCATTCAACAACATTTGAAATTTAATAACGTTTATTACCAGTATCCAGGTAAAGAAAAACCGATTATAACGAATCTCAGTTTTAAGCTGAAACATAATGAATCCATGGCTTTGACCGGCACCTCTGGTGTAGGTAAGTCTACCCTGGCTGATCTGATTGCTGGTTTACTGATACCTGACAATGGTGAAATTCTTTGTGATGATGCCCATCTGGAAGAGAATAATCGACTTGCATGGCGCAAAACCGTTGCTTATGTCACTCAAGAAGTTTATCTGTTCCACGATACTATCAGGAACAATCTTATTTGGGTAAAACCAGATGCCAAAGAGCACGAATTGTGGGAGGCATTAACCTTAGCTGCTGCAGAGGATTTCGTTCAGTCACTTGCTCAAGGACTGGATACAGTAATCGGAGATAGAGGTATTCGCCTATCTGGCGGAGAGCGTCAGCGCCTGGCACTGGCCCGGGCATTGCTGTCTCAGCCACAACTTTTGATTTTGGATGAGGCCACCAGCGCACTGGATGATGAAAATGAAAGGAAAATTCAGCAGGCACTTGGACAACTGCAAGGTAAGCTCACGGTTATTGTTATTGCCCATCGTGAAACCACTATTATGCATGTTGATAAAACCATAAAACTGGAAGCATGAGCAAGATACTGGTGCAGTGTAGTGTTGTTTTCCTATCGGCCTTTCAATTGAGGTTAAAGTTTTAGTTTATAGATAAGGAATCGGATTATTGATGCTACTGGGCGCAATAGATGAAAAAGGACGAATCGGCCAGGGTGCTTCCGATGCCAATCCGGATTTCTAACGGGTTTCTGTGCAATTCTTAGCAGCAGGAACAGTATGTAATATTTTCTAGGGAGCCAGAATAGTCCTCTAAATAAGGTAATATAAGGATTTGGAATTTGCTTTCGTGACAAATTTCGCAATGCCACAGGTACACTCAGTTTTCGTTTTGCTGTCCTCTTACAGGGTAAATGCAAAATGCTCGGTATCGGTAATTTATAAATTTCTCCAGCTAGTGCCACAGCTTCAATCAAACAACGTTTGCAGTGATATTGATCGGCCATTTCCAGCAACTCAGGCCAATCAGGCTGATAATTGGCTAATAGTTCGGCTATGTCACTAAGCCAGTGTAATCGATACCAGCCACACCTTGTCCCATGGAGCGATTGATACAGCCATAGATGTTTATTATTCAAAACAGTAATGCTTTGATTATTTATTTTTACCTGTGTAGAGCTTTCAATCAGGTCCGAAAACGATGCGGCTAATAGCGGCCATTCTATTACAAAGCGCCAGTGAATCTCGATCTCTGTACCATCCTGATGGTTGTAAACACGATCTTTCGTTATTCGTGTCAAATACTTAATCTCAGCAATTGATGTGCTTGGATCAGGATGTATTCGCTTAAATCCCAAGGCTGTTTCTAACAGCTGCTCGGCCCGAGTAATATCAGCTTCGTCAATCAATATGTCGAGATCTTTAGACTCTCGATTCCCGCATTCAGCGTATAGATATTGTGATAAAGCGACTCCCTTCAAAACAATGAATCGAATATGATTATCTTTAAATAGCCGAGAGATTTTTACTAACCAGGCTGTTTGCAGTAACGAGTTACGCTGACACCTGATGACATCATGATTCAATTGTTGAAATACAGGTTGTGAAAGGTGTTCCTTAAAGGCAGCTAGATTTCGATAGACTTGTGGTGTAACTCGGTGCCAGCGTACCAGCTGCAAAAATTCCATCCAATCAATATTGCCACCAACAACCAGATCGTTTACACGTGTTATCTGTTGCTGAGCAGATGGATGGGTTAAAGCCGTCAATAAATGAAACGCCTCAGATTTCTTCATTTAACGAAAGATATAGATGATTCAATCATAGCAAATATGATTGCTTGAAAAGCATCAGTTTTTGGGATACACCGGCAATAATCGCTTCAAATCATATATAAGGGCGATATTATCACCACGGCTTTCGGTTAGCTGAAGGCCATGCCGGGTTTTTGTCAATAACTGTGGTGCGTCCAACGTACTATTATTATTAATATTAACCAAACATCCACTGCATACAATCTCTACATTCGAAATTGAGTTGGAAGTCGCATTGATGATTTGCATAAATTTTCGGGTTAACAAATATGCCTGTTTGTCGTTTTGGTGCTGGAGAATCAAACCAATAATTCCGTATCCCAGATAACCTACTGAATTTTCACGTTTATATACACGATTCAAAATACTCAGTATATTTTCTAAATAAACCTGATTTTCAGTAATATTAACTCGACCATGCATAACACTCTTTGTTCCTGGAGAAATAAGCAATAAGCTATGCTGCCCACCCATATCGGCATGCTCGTCAATGTAATGTTGTAACTCGTGTAGAAATTGCGTAGCGGAAAGCGTCCCTGCGGAAAAGTGTTTCTCCGTCACGGGCGCGCTATTTTCTGTTTTGATTGCCTCTTTGATATTAAATCGCAGGACGGTTCCTGCCGTTTCCCCATCTTCCATCAGATCCTGACTGGTATATTGCACTTTAACCAGCTGGCGATTGACATCGAAGAATTCGGATTCAACTTCGGTTTTTGCATTAGCCTCTGGAGAAGTCTCGCTCAGGACTTCGTTGATATGATGCCCGATAAGTTCATCGTCTTTGCTGTAACCTAATAATTGCAGCGCACGTGAGTTGCTAAATCGCAAAATACCTTCCTCATCATAAGATAGGACCGCACCGTTAAGAGAGTCGATGACCACATCCATTTTAAGGTAGTTGATTTGAAGTTCTTTTCGTTGGCGAACCATCCGACTGATAGCATCAATTCGAGCTAATAATAGCTCACTGGACTCATTTTTAAACATACACTCTACAGCACCAGCACGCAGACTTCGTTTAATAATGTGGTCAGAATAAGTCCCTGTTAGTATGGCGCAAGTGACATCACCTGTATCATTATCGTTGATTATTTCACGGCATAGCTCATCGCCAGTGGCATCCTGCAGATAATAATCCAGCACAGCTATATCAAATTGCCTGTCCTTTGCAGTTTGAATTCCCTGTGCGTAGCTCCCAACAACCGCCACTTCATAGCCTTGCAGCTTTAACAGATCACGCAATGCATAACGAATACTGGGAGAATCATCGACAACCAAAATACTAATATCCTGATTAGAGAATTTGGTTTCAAATGCATCTCCATCGGATTCAAAATCCTGATCTAATTGTTTTGCCAATAACTCCTTAACCGTGCGGTATTCCTTCCAGCGAACCAGTACAGTGTGATTTCGTCCTGCAACCCAAGCTCGAGCGTCCGCACGAAGGTCTTGTGAAAGCACAATAACGGGTAAATCATGAAAGTCAGTCGATTCAAGTAATTGCAAGAAGGTTTCAGATTCCTGATCGCGCACCCCGGGCCATCCAATCAGTACACAGCGGTATTCACTTTCAAAGACCTCAAACTGGCGTTTTAGTGCGTTATAAGCATTACTATAGGTAGTAAACCCATCGGTCTCGTAACCGTTTGCATCAGTATAATTTTTTAGTACATAGCGCATTGTAGCCGATGGTTCGACCAGCATGATTCTGGAGTTCATGTTTGCTTTGTGTTCCTGTTTGTTTACGCTTTTGCAGAGTTCTTAACGGGTTGATAATCTGCAAGATTTTTGCCTAATACAACATCTATTAATCCATGAGACAACACATTATTGACCCAATGTTGTGCTGATTATTGACGCAAAGAATCTTATCGGTGGGTATTATCACTGAGTATTGCGTGCAGGCAAAGCCTGTTAAAAGTTTTCTCCAGAATTGTACAACCTGCTAAGAGTTATGCAAGCCAATGAAACCCTGTCAGAATGAAAAATCTACTAAAGAGTATAGTTGATAGTTTAAAAAATTAAATATAATCAATTGGTTATACTGTTAATATGAGAACGTTTAGTAATAAACCGGGTAGCTTTGTTTTACTGATTCTTTTCAATCTGGAATAAGTAATTACTATCTGCCAATCATTGCTTATTTCTAGTATCAGTTTGGTTTTCTGACGCAATGTCTATTATTGACGGCAGGTTAAGTGGTGGTGGTCCACCTAGATTTCCGGGATAGCGATTCTCTGCAATGACAAAATAAGCCTCGGCATTACTGACTGAATAAGTGTTGGGAACCCCTGTTAAAAGATTTGTGGCATCAATATTAGATAAATTGGATTTGGCAATAGCCTGTCCCATATTGTTTGCTGTCATGCTGGGATCAATTTTTTTTAGATCTCCCCCAGTTCGTATTTTAAATGCAATTGAAGTTGATTCAATCGGGCTAATTTTTGTTGCACTAACTTGGCCATCAGGGTACTTACCCTGCGCTGTACGTAATTTCATCTTATCATGATCATTCTCTTCAACTGCAACAGGTGTAGCTATCACGTCGGTAACGCCGCCTCTAATATTGTTTCTATCCCACTTGATGAATGAGATTCCCAGTACCAGTAGAAAGCTTGAAACAGTAAGCCATCTTAAAATATACATATCCTTAATTCCTTGATTAATCGGTTATTATTTAAACTCGATCTGCATCACAAGCATGTGGCTAGTTTCTGCAAAAACGGATCTCGTCGAGTTATCAGATTTACCATCAAGAATCATGCAATTTGTTCGATATCGGAAGGGTTTTTGTCCGAAACCCTTGCAACTGCTCCAATTTTTATGATACATAGCGATTCACGTAGAAATTATCGTCAATTTCCAAAGGAAAAAATCAATAATTGGTATACAGAATTTCCTTGTTCAGCACTAATGCCAACCACCCATTCATAGGGTCCAAAATTCAGATGAAAGCACCAGGCACGGGTTGAATGTTTATTTTTTTAACTCTCGGGAGTTCCGAATGCGATTGCGTCTGGTCCATTTGGTGGTGGACCCAAAGTAAATGAACCTACACTTCCAAAATCCACTAATTCAGGTGTAATGTATTCCTTTTTGGATTCAGTCAGTTCAGTGTGTGAGCCATTCTCATTACATTTTATGTTCATTTATTGCTCATGCATGTTTTTGGAGGAACTTTAGTAGGTAGACACCCCATGGGACATTAAATGTACTTGCATAATCAATAGCCATGGGCCTGTCTGTATTGTATAAGGTTTCGCTATGAAACTCCATGCGCAGCTTATTTATATCAAAAATATGCTCATGTCTCTGGTTTAAAACAGATGCCCGCCTTATTTCTTCAGCGGCGACATTTTTCTTTTCCAGATATCGTAAATGATAGTCTGGAGAAAATGCTATTTTACTGCGTCGATTCAGTATTGGTTCAGGGACAATATTTTTCATACCGATCCTGAATAGCCTCCTGCTTTCACCCTTTGAAAATTTAAATCTGGCTGGAACAGCCAATGCAAAATCGATAATTCTCTGATCCAGATACGGATGAGATGAACAAATTTTTTCACTGCCTATATATCCTGATTGAACTAAATGCCTTGAGTCATTTTGTAGTAATTCAATGCTATTGATCATGTTTTTTCGATGATTCGGATAGATTGATACCAGCTTGTCCAAACGAGCCACTATTTCAGGTTTCTCATCACCAAGCACTGAATTCAAAAATGATTCCTTGATTGGATACTTCGCTGAACAATCAAAAACATTTTGCTTTCTTATCATTTGTTTAAAAAAATCGGGTAACAAATGAACAATAATTTCTTTCTTAACAAAGGCGTATAATGATTGTGGGCTATTCCTTTTACACCAGCCTATTTCTTTAATTAATTGTGACCACTTCAAGCTCAGAAGCAATTCGCAATAGTATCCTTGCAGGTAAGCGGTTGCCGAGACTTCACCTCCAATTCCATCAAGAATTAGTCGTACACCCTGATTACTTGCTGTCTCTGCTATTTCAGTAAAAAGGAAATGCTGGAAAATATAGGACGATAAATTGCCCGTACTTACTAACTGGTCAAGCTGATCAAAGGGGCCTTTCCCCTCTGCTGAAATATATTGTATATCAACGTTGTCGTAATCTTTGAAAAGGTTTATATATTTCAGTTCATCTTTAACCTTGCCTTTTGCGGCTTGCATTGGGACTGAGGAAAGAGCGAGAAGCGTCTCATCACTTCCACGCATCAATTGACTCGCTGTCGCCACAATGCCTGAAGAATCCAGACCACCGCTTAACATCACAGCGACAGGATCCTTACTACGCAGTTTTTCTTTTACTACTTTGAAAAAAACCGCTTGATAGGCTTCCCGGCATTCTTCCTCAGATTTTAATTTCAACTCGCAATCTTGATCTGGCACCCAGTATTTTCTAAATACTGTTTTCTGTGGAGTGACGGTAAGTAGCGTTGCCGCAGGTAACCGTGAAATCCCGCTAAAACACGTACTTTCTGGTTCCAGCGTTGGGGCCAGGCCTGAGATACCTAATAGGGCAATATACCTATCATTCAGTCCTTTTTCTTTAGTTTGAATAGCCCGCAGGGCCATAGGTTCTGATGCGAAGGCAAAATAACGGCGATTCAAAAGACTATAAAAAAAAGGCCGTATACCCATAATATCAACAGCACAAAACAATTTACGCTTCTTTTTATCCCAGATTGCAAATGTAAATTCACCAATTAAATGATCAATGCACTGCTCTCCCCATTTCTTGTAGGCACATAGTAAAAACTGGCTATCTGGTTTACAGGTGTTTATTGAGAAATCAAGTGATCTACAAAGTGCTTCTCGATTATCGATTCGTCCTTCCATGGTAATCGTAATACCAGACTCGGGATCATGATGTGGTAGCCGCTCTAACATTGATTCTGGAGTAATAATCATCATTTGATGCCCCAGGACAATTTGTCGATCATTCCATACTGCACTACCATCTGGGCCAAGCTTATCCAGGATGAGCATCATTTTTTTAATTTTTTGAGTATAATCAGGGTTCTCATCAAATCTAAAAACCCCGCAAATACCGCTCATAAAAACTCACTCTCTAAAATTTTTTGATGACAAGGCATTGCGTTATGACCCCTTGAACGCAAAAAACGCTGTACTTTTATCTGTCGTGCAAGTCTGACACAATACAAATAGTGCTTTCGCGTCAACCCCATCGCACTGATATATTCAACACGGTATGTATTATCCCTTATTGCACAGACAGACTCGGCTGCTGAGATAGGGTCAAATATTGGCAGATTCGAGGTTAAATTTTCAGAAAATTCAAGTATATTTAGACATCCGATGGGAATCGGATGATTGTGAAAACGTTCATTAACGAATAAATGGTACTTATCGTTTCGTGTATAGTCACGTTGTAAGCCACGTGTATTCACGCCAAAGGCTTCCAGTGCATCTCTGCGCAATTTAACACGAGGAACATTCGGATAGGCGTAAGGTATGTTGTTAACATCGAATCGAATTACGCAGACATCATCGCTTAACAGCGGGTACGTTCTATTTAACCACCCTGCCAGGGTTGACTTTCCGGTTCCTGATTCACCGACAAAAGCAACCGCATTTTCACCTATTTTTAATACACTCGCATGGAGAGGAAAATCTCCTCGCTGTAGAAATAATGCACCAAAAGCTGAGCCCAGAAGATATAGGCGCATGTCTGCATCCGATGCATAGGCAAGTTTGTGAATAATAATTTCATTACCAGCACGTATTAAAAAACAGGCGACATCTGGAATCTTGAGCAAAACCTCATTATCTCTAACCTCCATCCAGCGATTAGGCTTGTTACTGCTTTCAAGTGAATCCGGAAGCACACCATTTTTTATCTTTACGTCAAAGCTATTTTCGCAGGTTGGCGTAAGCAACTCTGGCAAATGGATTTCAGAGTGAATTAACAACCCAGAGAATGTGTATGTATAAGGGGGGTTCTGCATATACCCTAGTACTCCAACCACGTAGGTTTGATGAATGCAGCGAGTCAAAAAGCGCTTAGGCGCAAACTCGCAGGTAATGGCCATAAGTTTATTTTTTGGCCCTTGGCAAGAGTTGCAACAACGTGGATGAGCGCTTTCTGGCTCGCCCGAAGGGAGCCAAGCTAAAGCGCAAATACGGCGTTACAGCGCTTGAAAAGGGCTAACCATTCCCTGCGCACTGTGCCTTGCCTTTGCGCTTTAGCTTAGCTCTGTATCCATCAAACCTACGTGGTTGGAGTACCAGTAATCAACGTTATTTTATGGATTGGAAATTTCGCTTAAATGCATGAAAATTTTGTAAAACTTCATGGCTATCGATAAGTGGCACACCGTCTCGTTCCAACCAGGCATGTGCCTTGAATTTTTTACGGGTTTTTATTGTACCTATCTTGACATCTGTTTCTATTCCCGCACGCTTCAGAATCCACCATAGACTGAGTGATTGCGACAGGCATTTACCCTTGAAGGGAATATAATGTAATGCGATTGAAAACACTGCAACAGCGTCTTGCAATATAGTATGAGCCTCTGTCACTGTGGGACACTTATCTCTGTATGGCCATTTATTCAATAAATTTGTAGTTCTCCGTAAACCAAGGGTGCAAATACTTATATCGATGATTGGAATTATCACTATTAATTGAATAAAATAGATCTTTTTACCAAAAGGCCAATGCCAAAATCGGTGAAACCCGACAAACTGCCTAACTATTATTTTCCGCATCGAATGATTCGCTGATAGTGGTCAATTGTAAAATATCTGTATTTATAGAGTTTTTATGTGAATGAGTTGATTTTTTAATAAATCATTAAGTAGAAGTAATAGATCTTTTTCTAATCTTGAGGCTTCTACATTGTAGTCATTTAGCATGTGTGCCATCACGAGTTCTGGTTTTCTGTACTTCTCCAGCAAAATCCAAATATGCAGGCTACTTTCATTGAGTCCGTAATAGTGCTCATTCTCAAGGTGCAGAATAACCGCTTCGTTATCAATTGTTTGCATCAGTGCTTTATCGGAAATTGTTACTTCGACGGATGTGAAATCTATCCCACTCATTGGAATCAATCCTGTAAGAAAAATACAACTATGATAGCACTCTGCTACCTACTAAGGAGAACGGTGATATCCCTTAAACGAGTCCCTGAAAAGGCTGCACCGACACCCAGTCCCCAGATTCAATACTACCTGACCCTGGAGGAATAATAATCATGCAATTGGCCCGACACATGGAACTAAGCCGCCCTGCCCCTTGTTTGCCCGTGGACTTAACCCGGGTCTCACCATCATCATCACTATAGAGAATTCCGCGCTGATATTCAGTACGGCCGGAAGATTTTCTTAAGCTGGTGCTGGTTTGCACTTTGAATTTGAAGGGTTGAAGGGTTTTGCACGCCATCATTTTACGTATTGCGGGTTGTACAAACTCATAAAAAGTGACCATGACGGCCACTGGATTACCGGGTAAGCCAAAAAACAGGGCATTATTGAGTTTTCCACAGGCCAGTGGCCTACCCGGACGCATAGCAAGTTTCCAGAAAGCGATATCGCCTATCTCGTGCAATATTTTAGCTACAAAATCGGCATCGCCAACTGAGACACCGCCAGAAGTAACCACAATATCGGCTGTTTCAGAGGCGTTGACAAGTGTTGCACGGATAAGTTCAGGGTTATCAGGTACGACCCCATAATCGAGTAAATCCACATCAAGGCGTTTGAGCATAGCGTATAGGGTGAAACGATTACTATCATAAATTTCACCTTTGCCCAGTTCTTTCGTGCCCAGGTTCTCATCAAGTGCACGCAGTTCGTCGCCCGTTGAGAAGAATGCCACGCGCAGTTTGCGCACAACCTGTGCTTTTGCTATTCCTAGAGAAGCCAGTAAACCAATATGAGCGGCAGTTAATAACTCTCCTTTTAGCAGAATAACTTCATCTTTCTTTACATCCTCTCCTGCATGGCGAACATTCATTCCTCTTTTTGTAGTGCCATCAATAATAACGTGATCACCATCGACCCCTACATCTTCCTGAATAATTACTGTATCGCTTGCCTCAGGCATTGCTGCCCCAGTCATAATTCTTACCGCTTCACCTGAGTTTAGGGTTTTGTCGAAGGGTCTTCCTGCGTAGGCCACACCAATTACTTTGAGTATTTGCTCCCCCATGTGCGGGATATCTGAACCTTTAACAGCATAACCATCCATTGCAGAATTTGTATGTGTCGGTACATTGATTGGTGATTGTATAGAGGTACCTAAAACACGCTGCAAACAGTCACGAATGGGTAAACACTCAGTATCATCGTTAAGCGGCGTCAGAAGTTCTTCAATCCGTTTTATTGCCTGGTCCACGGGTAGCAGAGTCGTTTCCTGCTCGTCGGCACAGGACGCCTGTTTTTCAATAGTCATCAGATTGATCTCTGTATCATCGGTTCTTTTTTGCCGCTTAAAATTGTTAAGTACTCAGGCACTGCCGTCACAGTCATATCTGTCAGTGCAACTCCACAGCATCCAATTGTGAAAAATAATTCTCCAGATAATCATCTATTGACAGTTGATCAACCGCTTCCTTCTCCTGTTGCTTTTGCAATGATTGTGTTGCTGCTGCTTCGTAGTCCCGGATAGTACTATCATCCAGTTGCGAGTTTCTGAAAAATCGTTGATGTTCTTTAGATTTACGGAATGCAAACTCGAAAAAAGCCTCATCCCGATCTTTCATTTCATCGAGCATACGCGCTGCCGGCGTCAGATTAGGATTTTCAAATTTTTCTCGTTGAGATATCAACGATTTTTGATAAAAATCCTGACCGTGAACTTTATCAAGCAACTCTGCAAAATGCTGCATGACTTCAAGTAGTTCTATGCCATAGTCTTGTAACTTTATATGTCCACGGTTACAGGTATGTAGAGATAACCCTGGCTCTCGGCCACGATGGGCGACAATATTAAGGTTGAAGTCGATATTCTTTGCCTCATTATTTCCAATGACCGGGCTTTCATGACACAAACAAAATAACATAAGTGTTTCAACGAATCGAACTTGGTTTTCGTTTATTCCCATTGGATCGTAGGCATTAACATCAAGTGATCGTAGCTCGACATACCTTACACCACGACGCAGCAGTGCTAGCATTGGCATTTCATCGCCGAGGGGAACCTGCTTGGGTCTGACGCTGCTGTAATATTCGTTTTCAATCTGCAACAGATTGGTATTAAGTTGCTGGTGTACACCCGCCTTTTTTAGACCTAATCTTCTGTATCCTTCATGCGGTGTTTTTAAGGCTTGATGCAGGCTTGTACAATAAGGTTTGAGGCTTGAATAATCAGCCTGAATCCCTGCCTCTCCCTCTTTCTTGTTTTGATAACCAATGTCACCCAGACGCAAAGAAGTGCCATATCGTTCGTAGTATGTGGTGTCATTAAATATATCCATATTCGGTGGTCGCACACGCCCGGTGAGAAATGTTTTGCAAACAGCCGGAGATGCACCAAACAAATAGGGAATCAGCCAACCATAGCGTAATAGGTTTCGGATCAGACTAAAATATTGGTTATTTATAAAGTTTCGAGGTTTTTCAGTATTTTGCAATAAATCCTGATAAAGCTGCCAAAAACTATCAGAGAATGAGAAATTAAAATGCACGCCGGCAATAACCTGCATGGACTTGCCATAACGCAAGCCAAGTCCATCTCGGTATATTTTTTTCATCTGCCCTTCGTTGGAATGGCCATATCTGGCAACTGGAATACTACTTTCGCCTGATAAAATACATGGCATACTTGTCGCCCAAAGAAATTCATCTTCTTCGAGATTGGAATAGATAAACTGTTGTGTTTTACATAGATAATCGAGCGTTTCTCTAATATCTCTAAATGGCGGTGTAACAATTTCAAGCAATGCTTCCGAGTAATCGGTTGTGATATTTGGGTTTGTTAGAGCAGAACCCAGTGTAATTGGGTGTGACCGCTGCGATATTCCCCCGGTTTTGGATACACGAAGGCATTCTTTTTCGAGTCCAATCATGCGCTCGCCAAGGGTGCTGGATTGTCCGCTGGTGCTGATTTTCTTTAGATTTTCTAGAGCAGTTGAGTACAAGGCAATTCCTGGATTTTTATTTTTAATAACTCGTTCTGACAACTCTGTTTAACAAATGTTCTGAGTGAGCGTATTATCTAACATAAAGCGATAAAACGCACGATCATGTTGTAACTTAAAGTCAACACATTTAGGTGAATCCTCCAAGGAACGAAACTCATACTGCGTTTCTCATTGTTTGTTTTCTTCTGCGATTGCGAAAATTTTCGGTTGTGTAGACAATTAGACCTATCCAGATTAGAGTAAAACCTGTGAGCTGACCTGTGTTGAATGATTCGTTATATAAAAATCGACCCAGTAGAAATTGTATTGTTGGATTAATATAAAACAGGAAGCTTACTACCGACAAAGACAACAGCTTCGCCGATGCAACATACAGCATCAATGGTACTGCAGTAACCACACCCCCCATCACTAACAGCAGTGAAATAACTGGGCCTGCAGTGATAAAACTTATATTCCCCACTGTGGCAAGCCAGGCTAAATAGATAAATGCAATCGGTGCCAGGATCAAGGTTTCGATTAACAATCCTGTCAGACTATCAGCCGTAGAGAGTTTACGCAAAACACCGTAGCCCGAGAAAGAGGCTGCGATCAATAAACCCATCCACGGGGTCACGCCGACAGAAATAATCTGAATGAGAACACCCATTGCAGCCAGAGTAATCGCCAGCCAGTGCAATTTCTTTATCTGTTCAGCAAAGATGAGTCGGCCAAGCATGATGCTCATCAGCGGTGACAGGAAATAACCCAGGCTAGCCTCGATGACAAAATCATTGACGACCGCCCATATAAACAAGCCCCAATTAGAGGCAATCATAACTGCAGACACAGTGAGTACCAGCCACTCTTTTGGTGATCTGGAGAAAACGTCTTTTTGACCAAGCTTGCCTTGGAATGACAATACCAACAAAGTGAATATTGCACACCATACAGTGCGGTGGGAAAGTACTTCAAGTGTATTTACAGATTCGAGTGATCGCCAATAAATTGGGAATACACCCCACATCATCATAGCTATGATTGCGTAATAATACCCTTCTATTGAAGGTCCTTGATTTTTCTGCATCATCGAGAACTGATAAAAAGTGGCAGTGTACTCTTTTCTTCTGGCTTTGGAAGCTGGATTCGGCCTTTAACTTGTTCTATATAAACTAACGAGTATGGCGAACAGCCCGATGGATATATTAACCTGTCTGTATGTCTGTATGTCTGTATGTCTTAATCTCAGGTCATTGAGTGAATGAGCTTGGCAGCGACAAAAATATCAAACAAATAGGTACAATGCAGTAAATGAGTATCCAACTTTATACAAATATTTCAGGTTCTGGGCCCGCTCTTATTATACTTCACGGCTTGTTTGGAAGTTGGGAGAATTGGGGTACACAAGCCAGATTACTCTCACAGCACTTTACGGTCTATGCAATGGATGCGAGGAATCACGGCCGTTCGCCACATAAGCCAGATATTGACTACGCCCTGATGGCAAATGATGTATTGTTTACAATGGAGCGTATGAATATTGACAAAACAAGCCTTATTGGCCACTCGATGGGCGGGAAAACAGCGATGACAGTGGCACTTGCAGAACCTGAAAAAATCAATCGCCTTATTGTTGTAGATATATCGCCCAGAGAGTATCCAGCAGGGCATATGGACATTTTTCAAGCGCTGATGAGTTTGGAAATCAGTAAACTAAAGAGTCGCTCAGAAGCTGACAAACACCTAAAAAAAACTATAGTAAGCCCGACTCTGCGTGCATTTTTACTTAAGAATCTTCAACGTAAAGACAATGGATTTTGTTGGAAACTCAATCTCCCTGCCTTACATGATAATTATCCAAAAATTACAGATAAAATTTCGAGTCAGACAGCGTTTCGAGGTCCTACCTTATTTATAAAAGGTGCTAATTCAGACTACATTCAGGCCCAGGATCGTGCCATTATCAGCAATCTATTTCCTCAAGCCAAGGCCAAAATTATTGACGGTGCCGGCCATTGGCCCCATTCGGAAAAACGTAGCGTATTTACGAAAATTGCCACTGATTTCTTGATGAATGGGCAAGCTTAATTACGCAAACAGCAATCAAAGCCTTTGATCGGGTTCAATAGTGGGCAGAGAGTTCAGACCCATTGGGATCATGCAGTTATATGTGGCGACTGTCTGATAACATTGCACATCCGCTTTGGCAATAATACGGTCAAATTATTGCAATAATATCTGCTTTTTGTTTTTCGATATATTTTTTATGATAACACTGCAATGATTGATCTCAATTCATTACAAGAAGACCTTCTAAATCATGAGGCTGGGCACTTCAGAGATTCATTGATGCAAGCAGTTAATTCAGTGCTAACGACCCCTAGCCATGGCGATTTACATCAGTGGATACGCGTTCTTGATCAACTACCAGAATTAAAACCATCCAGGGCTACATTGGATTCAGCAGCGGTAACAATCGGACAAAGAAGCGATATTAGCAATGAAGAAAACCGGATATTGCTACAATGCCTTAAAGATTTGATGCCTTGGCGTAAAGGCCCGTATTCATTGTTTGGAAATACTATCGATAGTGAATGGCAATCTGATTGGAAATGGAATCGGTTGGCTAGTGAGATCACCACTCTGCGAAATTGCAAAGTGTTGGATATAGGCTGCGGAAATGCCTACCACTGTTGGCGGATGAAAGCGGCCGGCGCAAGATTGGTTATTGGAATAGACCCAAACCTTTTGTTTACCTGTCAATTTTGCGCTGTGCAAAAGTACGCCCAAGAGCCAGGAATTCATATGCTACCCATAACACTTGAAGCGATGCCACCACGCTCTGGATACTTTGATACTGTATTTTCTATGGGCGTACTTTATCATCGCCGCTCTCCAATAGATCATCTAAGGGCAATACACGGGCAACTTAGGGAAGGTGGCGAATTAGTTCTGGAAACACTTGTTGTAGAGGGCGATGAAAAACAGGTGTTGATTCCACCTAATCGTTATGCGCGTATGCGTAACGTCTGGTTTATTCCCAGTAGCGCTGCATTGTGCGTTTGGTTGAATCGTTGTGGATTCAAAGACATACGTTTAGTCGATGAAACCATAACAACTACAGAGGAGCAGCGCAGTACAGATTGGATGTATTATGAATCTCTAGCCGAAAGTTTGGATAAGAAAAATCCAGCATTAACCGTAGAAAACCTTCCCGCGCCAAAACGTGCAGTACTTATCGCCAGACGTAATTAGCCGGCGTATAATGCGAATATTAGCACTTATCCACGAAGTACGCCGCTTTCTGACTCACTGTATCGACACTTTGGATTGATTTGGAGTATAAGATGTCTAAAAAGCTAGGTTGTAATAATTTCCGCACAGGAGGAAAATGGAAAATTACTGAGGGGAAAGCAGCTGAGGATGGCAATACAAAAATAATTAGCGGTGTGCGATATATTCTTTTTGATCGCTGCTGGATTCACTATTACGAACCTCCTGAAGATACACTCGATAACAGAAAAGCTCTCATCGTACATCTCACTCGGCGTACCTTTCATCACACCGAGCCAGGCATTAATACACCAGGGCTGCGTTTGGCAGAGGCTCGGACAGCCTATGAATCAGAACTTGATCCTGACAAAAAACGTGTCAACGCTGCCATGTTGGCTGGTGCGCTGTTCAATCATGCTACCGATATATTTACCGCCATTGCGGAACTTGGTTCAAAATGTGTTGTTGTTACTCGAAGTAACGAATTGATGAAAGAGTGTGGTGCGTGCTTCAAAGAAGCTTTGGAGCTAGGGACGCAGGTAAAGCATTTTAGCGGCGAAGAAGGAATTGACGAGCTATGGGGTGAGCCCTTTCGGGCTTTTTCTGTATCTGTTGATGAATTTTATAAGTCACGTTATATCAAAATTGCTCAAACTTGGCACAATATTGATCGAGTATGCGCAATTATGCATGAAACCTTTAGCGAGTTTGATGCTTTCACAGGAGTGGATGAAAGGATTAACAAATTTGCTATTGCAGCTAAATGTGAAAGCGAAACAATGAAAAGCGATAAGTATATCTTTAGTATCTGGCCAGAATTCGTAGCAACGGGTGAACAACTGGCGTGTTACTTTCCGCAACTCCCGGATAACAGCGATGAACGTTTGAAATTTGCACTGCAGGAAGGCCATGAATTTATTAAACAAGGTAAGAATCTCATAAACTGGATTGCCAGTGCCCGCGTACCTATGCCACAAAGTACCTCACGTTATAAGCTGGCGTGCAAAGTATTTAAAGATAAACTCCATCATTGCTATAATCTGCACAATTAAACCCTCACTTTGTCTAAAATAATCCGATAATCAAATTTCTAAAGCATCAAACTATTTAAACATCAGAATCCATTGCCATGTGGAACAATCACTAGCCCATAGGAAATTCACTTTGTTACCCGTTCCCGCATTACAGTCTTCAGCTGCAAAGTTCATGATCATATCAGCCGCAATTGTAATTGTAATTGCGGGATTAAAAGCAGCGGACGAAATGGTTGTACCCTTTGTATTGTCTGTGTTTATCGCAACAATCTGCGCTGCACCATTATTTTGGTTAACTCGTCGAGGTGTACCCACTTGGCTATCAATAACGCTGGTTATTTGCTCAATTGTAATAACCACGACTGCTGTTGCGATGCTTGTCAGCACATCTGTAAGTGGTTTTACTGAAGCTTTACCTGTTTATCGCGAAGGAGTTAAAAATGCACTATCCGGGCTTTTTACATGGTTAAGTGGCAAAGGTATCAATCTAAGCGGTACTTTGCTTGCACAATATTTTGATCCTGGGATGGCGATGCAATTAGTAGCAAATACACTCAGCGGTTTTGGCAATGTTCTGGCAAACAGTTTTTTGATTCTTTTGACGGTTATTTTTATCCTGACCGAAGCCGCCTCTTTCCCTTCAAAACTGGGCCAATTATCGAGCAATCCTGAACGTACAATGAAGCGCTTCTATCATTTTTCAGATACCGTGAAGCGTTATATGGCGATAAAAACGTTAATGAGTTTATTGACTGGCGTTTGCATTTCGCTTTGGCTGGGAATACTGGGTGTTGACTTTGCAGTTCTATGGGGGCTACTTGCTTTCTTCCTAAATTATGTACCGAATATAGGCTCAGTTATTGCCGCAATTCCCGCAGTAATGCTGGCATTTGTTCAGTTAGGAGCCACCTATGCAGTATTAACAGCCGCTGGCTTTATTGTAATGAATACTGTGATCGGAAATATACTCGAACCCAGATATATGGGCCGTGGTCTGGGACTCTCAACATTAGTGGTTTTTTTATCGCTGGTGTTTTGGGGTTGGGTTTTAGGACCTGTTGGAATGTTGCTGTCAGTTCCTTTGACAATGACTTTAAAAATAGCCATGGAAAGTAGACAAGAAACTAAATGGCTGGCGATTGTACTTGGTTCTGAGCATGATCACCTCCCTAATCAGGATGATTAACCCCTTTATAAAACCCGAATGATTAAAGTCTTATGTGGCGATGGATCTCTCACTATTTACAATAATCATTATCAACAGACCTATCATTCCAGATACGGTGCAGTAACTGAATCACGGCTTGTGTTTCTTGAGAACAGTGGAATAAAAAAACGCCTGATAAAGAGGCAACCATGCCATGTACTTGAGATCGGCTTTGGCCTTGGATTAAATTTTCTTATAACTGCACAGCTAGCGTCTAAATATTCCGCCCCCCTTCATTATACTGCTTTTGAGAACCGTCTAATCGATGCATCAATATTTGCTTCATTGGGATATGGGGAGTTTCTGGATTGCTGTGAATTGCAGAATCAACTATTCCATCGCTTGCAAGACCTCGAAAACGGTGTGTTTTCAGATGTCCAAATAGCGAAAACGGTATCACTGGCTCTCAAGATTAAGAATGCGCTGTCAATTCAGATTGAGCCAGATAGTCAACATGCGATTTATCTTGATCCTTTTAGTCCCGATAAAAATCCCGAACTTTGGTCAAGCGATTTTTTAGAAAAACTCTTTAATGCACTCGCTCTGCATGGAAGGTTGTGTACTTATTCCGTTAAAGGACAGATTAGACGATCACTACAATCTGTAGGTTTTACGGTATGGAAAGTTAAAGGCCCGCTTGGAAAACGTGAGGTATTGATAGCGAGTAAAGGTTAATTACACATGAGCGTTGGAAAATTCACTTGCCAAGCCTGCCCAGTTAAACAACATCCGTTTCTTAAGAGACCTCTGCATGAAACCCTTGAGAGCGAAGTCTATCCAGGTGTTTAGATAGGTTTTTCCGTGCCTTGGCCTCATAGTGTCGATGAAAATAATCGGAGAAATAAAATTGTGCGCGCTGTAACAACGATTCTTGAAACTTTATCTGCTTACGATAAAATTCATTATCAGTGAGATGCAGCTGTTCTTTACGAACATTATCTCCGTCAGTCTGAAATCGTTCCCAGCTTAAACCGAAGCTCGACAAGTCTATGTCAACCAGGATTCGCTCGTCATCCGTTTCTGGTGAATTATCGTGCATTGTACTCATAATCAAATCATGTACATTTTGGCGAACTGAATCATTGAGGTATTGCCCACTTTTATGCATAAACCAGTCTGCACTTCGTTGCTCATTATCTGTAGCACCCGAGTCGTAGATCACGTCATGGAACCAGATCGCCAATTCAACAGCGTCTGGGTTGTTCAAACCTAACCTGACTTCTTCAAGCATGCCTAAACAATGGTCAATGTGAATATCATTGTGATAGTGACGATGATCTTCTCGGTAACAATCCAGCACAGCTTGAAAGACATGAGTAGAATTGTCTTGTGAATTCGTTATCAGATTTCTTTGCCACAGATGTATAAACCGCGATTTGTTCATAAATTGCATACAATATTCATCCCGCCCAATGACGCTATGGTTAATTCCGGCAAAGGAATTGAGTTTATAATTCAACTACAATTGGGCCATACCACTTATTCGATAACGGAGTATAAACCAGGGTTGCTTCAAAAGCGGTGTTGAATTCCTAATGTGAGATAATTTACACAAGCCTTCTTGGATGCCCACTGTAACTCACGAAACCTACCAAACTGTTATCTATCAAAAGTACAAATGCTCAAAGCGTATACTATATAAATACATTACAATTTGCAGATTCAGATCTTGTATAAAAGACCGATATATGGAGCCTTTATGCTGTTGTTGAATCAATACCTAACGAATAAGGTAATAGATAAAACCAACGCTGTTTTATGATTATAACGAATCTTAGTCGTTATAAATATTTTGATAAACCATATTGAATTCAATATATTACTGGGCTTACCACAGCTTATTGACGCTATCACATCAACCCATTCAATGCACCATTCAGAATCGGGCAAATGATCAAATATAACCTTGGATCTGTTAACAAGGCGTTAAATCCTTGAAAAGTACGGCCTGTGGGTAAGCAAAACAAGCAGAGTCTTCTGAGTTTTGTGTTTTCACACGCTAGCGAAGTCACTGATTTAGGTATAAAAAATGTAGTGAATATAATAGATAAGATACTTATATTTATTCATTCTTTCTCAACTGATTATGAAAATTATTAATTAAATTTGGAATTTCTATGAAAGTTACTGTTTATGGATCAGGCTATGTTGGCTTGGTGACCGGGGCCTTGCTCGCTGATGTTGGAAACGAAATATTGTGTGTGGATATTGATGAAAAGAAAGTCGCTTCACTCAAAAAAGGCATCGTACCTATTTTCGAACCTGGTCTTGACGAAGTTATAAGTCGAAATGTGGAAGCAAACCGACTCGATTTTACTACCGATATGGAAAAGGCAGTTTCGCACAGTGAAATGCAGTTTATTGCCGTCGGAACACCACCAGATGAAGATGGCTCTGCCGATCTGAGACATGTGTTGCAAGTTGCGCACACCATTGGGGAATACATGACAGACCGTAAACTAGTTGTAACTAAATCAACTGTACCCGTTGGTACAGGAGATTTAGTTGAAAAAGAAATCAGGGGCGTACAAAAAGAAAAGGGGAAAAATTTTTCTTATGCGGTGATTTCAAACCCTGAGTTTCTAAAGGAAGGCGCTGCTATTGAAGATTTTATGAAACCAGATCGTATTGTTGTCGGGACCGATGATGACTACGCAATACAGCAAATGCGTGAGCTTTACGCGCCGTTCTGTCGAAATCGGGAGCGTCTGATATTTATGGCTCGCCGTTCATCTGAATTGACCAAATATGCTGCCAACTCATTGCTTGCTACTAAGATCAGCTTTATGAATGAACTGTCGAATCTTGCCGATCGTATGGGCGCAGACATTGAAGATGTTCGCATTGGAATAGGTTCAGATCCGCGTATAGGATATCACTTTATCTACCCCGGTTGCGGTTATGGCGGGTCGTGTTTTCCTAAAGATGTAAAAGCACTAATAGCAACAGCAAATGAGTATGACTATAATCCCATGTTACTTCGTGCGGTTGAAGATGTGAATGAGCAGCAAAAACACGTGATGTTTAATAAGTTAATGAAACACTTTAACAATCAAATTGAAGGTAAAACCTTTGCACTATGGGGCTTATCTTTCAAACCCAATACCGATGATATGCGTGAAGCACCGGCTCTTGTATTGATGGAAAAAATATTTGAACACGGTGGAAAAGTCAAAGCTTATGATCCGGTTGCAATGGGTGAAGCGAGACATCTCTACCCTGATGAAAAACGCTTGGTATTGATGGGAACAGCATTGGATGCATTGAGTGATGCTGACGCCCTACTAATCAATACAGAGTGGCGTGAGTTTCGTAGCCCTGATTGGAATAAAGTAAAGCAATCTCTATTGCAACCTGTTGTGATTGATGGGCGAAATATTTATGATCCTAAAATTATGCGGGATCAAGGCATTATTTATAGCTGTATTGGTCGACCTGAGTTGTCATTTTAGTAAAATTCTTTACTTGGAGTTCTGCAGTACACCTGAAGGATAGATTGATTTTCCAGACAAAGGAATTTAAAAAGGTGTACGCAGGACAGATAGATAGTTAACTCTTTTGCGCAATAATCTTCGTCCGTTGTAGAATGCTGTTTTTATCTTACTAACCTGTTACGTGACAGCCAATAAATCAACCATACTCCCCGCCCGAAATGTGCCACTGAAAAAACGCAATACCTTTGGGTTTGATGTTTCTGCAGAGTTTTTTGTTGAAACACAAAATGAAGAGCAAATTCAGGAAGCGCTTGAATGGGCAAAAAATGAAAGATTAAGAGTAATGCCCCTGGGAAGTGGCAGTAATCTGTTAATTACAGGAAATTTGCAAGGTCTAATTCTCCGGCAACGTAATGAAGATACTCACATAGTTAATGAAGATGAAAAGGGCGCTGTGGTTTTTGCCTCAGCCGGCAGTAACTGGCACCAACTGGTTTTGTTCTGTGTTGAACACGATCTCTATGGCATTGAAAATCTATCTTTAATCCCAGGTCTGGCAGGTGCAGCACCGATCCAAAATATAGGGGCCTACGGGGTAGAGCTGGCCGATGTCTTGACTCATCTTGATGCGATCAGTATTGCTACCGGGAAAAAGGTGACTATTAATAATTCTGATTGCCGATTCGCTTATCGAGAAAGTGCTTTTAAACAGAATTTTAAGGACCAATTCATTATTTCCGGTATATACCTGACCTTGAGTAAAACACCTCGATATTCTTTAGATTATCCAGCATTACGTCAAGCTATTGATGACTCAGGACAGAAAGTTACATTAAAACAAATTAGTCAGCTAATCTGTGACATCAGACGGCTTAAATTACCCGATCCCAAGACAATTGGTAATGCGGGAAGTTTTTTCAAAAATCCGTTAATTAACGCTCAGCTGTTGGAAAAAGTCAGACTGAAATACCCTACACTTCCATTTCACAAGCAAAATAATGGTAACTATAAAATCCCCGCTGCCTGGCTCGTAGAGAGAGCCGGTTGGAAAGGGTTTCGACGTGGTTCGGTGGGTGTTCATAACAAACAAGCGATTGTTATGATTAACTATGGACAGGGATGCGGTCTGGAAGTACTAAAACTGGCGGAAGAAATTAAATCGGACATCTACTTAAAGTTCTGTGTAACGTTGGAGATTGAGCCACAAATTCTTTGATTTAATAGGTACCTGCTGCGCGGTGCATTGGCGTGACGAATGTACAATTTAATTCTATATTATTCGATCTGTTCACTTGAGGCTTACTGATACCGATAAAATGGAGGTCACGACGACAATGAATTTGTTCCAATTGTCGGTATCAGTAGAGCATATCAGCAGTTGCTTCGCCCCTTTAAAAAAGCAATCTGCACCATCAATGGGTAATTTTTGGTGGCAGCTCCTGTGCCTGATCAATCCATTTTAAAACTGTATTGACGCCTGGAACTTGTCTTGTCAGATTTTTTTGAGTATTAACTTCAAGCATTTTATTGGTCAGATTCTCCGCATTGCGTGTTCTTAGTTCTTTCACTGTATCAACACCTGCAGCCTTAAGTAATTCGGCAAACTGACCTGCTATACCGTTTATTCTGAACAGATCGCACATGTTGACCCACTTTAGTATTTGCGACTCAGACAAACCCGTCAACTGTGCAAGCTTCTGACGTCCGTTTTTCGCACCTCCCGACTCAAGCAATTGATTGGTATTGGTAACACCTGCTACAGACAGTTTTTCGGCGACCGCAGGTCCAATGCCTTCAACATCTCTTATTTTTCGTTTTGCCATTTCCTTACCCCAATTCTATTAATTTATTTTATTGTATTTGACCATTCCTAATAAAATGGTCTGAGCATCGATTTTAATTCCCCTATAGAAAAGATCAATCAATTAATTTGGGTATAGCAATAAAAAGTATCGGATTGAGGTTACTACTCGGGTATGAGTTGCAATAATGAATATTGATTATTCTTATCAGGATAACAATTAAACAGCTCCTCTTTACCTGCCCAGCGCAAGTGAGATTAAATTTGAGTCTACGAGGAGCCAGATTGGTGAGAGTTTAAACATGCAATAGAGGATCTTGCCATCTTTTTGTGGATCAATATTTTCAGCGATATTAGTCTTTGATTATGCAGAAATCTTAAATGTAGGTGCAACAAAGAACGTAAGCCTTAGAGCACGTAATCCACTCTGGACTCACTAAATTGAGAACTTGCCAATCGCATAGGATTATCAAGCACCAGTTCTAACGCATCTTTTCTTCCAATGATGTCCGCTGCCGCTTCCATTCCAGGAAATATTTCTGGCGGTCTGTGTTGTGTATTGTGCGCATCAGAAGCCAGAATATCGACTATTCCCGCCTCAAGCATTGTGGCGGCAATCTTATACGCCTCATGTCCGAAACCACCAGCCACTGAGCTTGCCGTTATTTGCATAAGACACTGCATCTCTATAAATGGTGAAAGGCGATCGTAATTTCTCATAACTTCCTTATTTCGCTCAGGGTGAGCAATCATAGGAATAATATCTTTATCCAATAGCCATTGAATAAACTTATCAGCACCCGTAGGGATATGGCTATGAGGCATCTCAACCAACAATATGTTTTTTCCATCAAGCTCACCAATAAAAGGAATATGATCATGTTCAATCATTCCTAAAATAAGTGGGTCAATGCGAACTTCGGCAGCCATTCCCAGTTTTATATGGATTTTTTCTTTGCGCACCCTGCTGCACAGGTTATTAAATATCTTTGTAATATTTTCTCGCTGATTATCATAGCGGCCCGGGTGTATATGCGGCGTAACGACAGCATGAGTAATGCCATTGACTGTCGCGAGTCGCAACATTTCGAGCGAGCGCTCGATATCTTCTGGCCCATCATCTATTCCAGGAAGAATATGGCAATGTAAATCAATCATATCGACGGGACTCTAAACCCTATAAATGCTCGATTGTTTAACACTCAAATTTTAATTTCACAAAAAATTAAACACTTACATTCTGTAAAAAGATACTCGCTACATAAATTTGTAGTTTACACACTTAAATCCATGAAAGTACTAAATAGTTGGATTTGTATGATTGAATTTATTATCCAACTCTTTTTCTGCATTTTTTAGCTGCAATAAATCACAGAAAAAACCAGTGGAAAACACTGTTTTTTTCTAATTAAAATACCTTGCTGTTTTAGATTTCGGATAAAGCTTTATTCACTTCTCCTACCGGCTCTGGGGTCTCTATAGCATTACTCTTAGGTTTCTTTTTCTTCTGATCCTTACTGTTGTTATATCCATAATAATCATAGTAGCCTTGATAGTAATAATCGCCGCCGTAGGAAGATATCTTATCGACATCGACTTGGGTAACGGCTACACCCAGAACGTGCGCTCCTACTTGACGTAGTCTTTGCAATCCACGCCTTACCTGATTGAGTGATGTTGCGTGTGACTTGACGGCGTAAATTACCGTATCAGCCTGTTTACCCACGATCAGGGCATCACTTACTGCCTGGGTAGGTGCACAATCAACAATAATGCGATCATAATGCTCACCCAGCTTCGTAAAGAGCTTTGAAAAACGCGTAGACGCGAGCAACTCCAATGGGCTTGATGGTAAACTGCCACAAGGTAGAACATCAAGATTACTGTCATTAAGGTTTCTGACTATGCATTCGCTGATATGGACAGCATCTTCGCGAGTTTTAGCCTTTAGATAATCTGCCAAGCCTGGCCGTTCCGATGAAATATTAAAAGCTTTTGCGACGGTCGGCCTGCGCATATCTGCATCAATTATAATTACTTTTTCAATCTGTGATAGCGAATAAGCAAGATTAATTGCAAGAGTTGATTTACCTTCTCCCGGTATGGACGAGGTAATTACTACTTTTCGATGAGGTTTATCAAGACTATCAAGGCACAAACTGGTACGGATTGTACGAATTGACTCGATAAAAGTACCCTTTTTATCTTTAATCTCAAACGGCGATAGCGGAATGGATTTTTTTCTTCTTAACAAACCCGCTTTCACTAAAGGAATAATGCCAAGCAATGGTATTGCCAATCTTGACTCAATTTCATCCGTACCTTTAATTGAGTCATCCAGGTGTTCGCGCATAAAAGCAAGTAGAACCGAGCCTAACAAGCCAGCAATTGTGGCCAAGGCAATAATCAGCGATTTTTTGGGTTTGGCTGCCCTGCTAGACGGGACGGCGCGATCGGAAACGCGCGCATTAGCTGACTCTATCCCACCTGTTTCATCAGTCTCACGAATTCTCTTAAAAAAAGTGTCATAGAGTTTCCGGTTGGCGTCCACCTCGCGCTCAAGTGCAACCAGTTCAAATTTCTTTTTGTTAATATTCTGAATTTCACGCTTACCACTTGCCAGAGTTCTTTGCAGTGCAGAGACTTTTTTGTTGGCAATATCAAAGTCTTTCTCAATAGAACCTATAACCCGGTCAATTTGATTATTAAGACTCTGAGTTACAACACTTAAACGAGATCGCGCATCAACTATCTTTGGATGTTTAGTGCCATAACGATTGGAAAGTTCGTTGAGTTCACGTCGCTGTTGGTCCTGTTCAATTTTGAATGTTCTCACTAATTGATCTTGTTGTACCGCTGGAATTGTATCCAATAGATCAGGCGAATTGGTTTTTAGACGTTGAACCTCAAGGAATAGACTTTCAATATCAGCAAGATCTCGACGGGCAGATGATAGTTCCGTAGTTGCGATAGTCACCTGCTGTTCACTAAGCTTCCCAACTGTTCCTGCAACATCAATCAAATCATGTTTTTCTCGAAAATTAATTAATTTTCGTTCCGATTCGTCCAGTTTCACTTGCAGGCCACCGAGTCGATCAGACAGCCATTCTGCCGCTTTTTGGGTCATCTCCATCTTTGCATCAAGATAACTTTCAATATAGGTATCAGCCACTGTATTTGCGATCAGTGCGGCTAACTCGGCGTCAGGGGACTCAAAACTAATTTTTACAAGTTGAGTTCTTCGTACCGGCTCAATTGATAAAGCTGCAGTGAATTTATCGACTAATAATTGTAAACGCCTCTCTTCGTCAGTCATCAAAGGCTGCTCATAGGCGAACTTATCCCCTGTTTCAACACTCTCCGCCGAAGTAAGTGTGTCAGTAGCTTTGGATTCTGCTTCAAGACTATTTATTGTTTCATTTTTTTCTGGGAACAGTCCAAGCTGCCTGAGTGTATTCATTGATAGCGGGCCGGGTGAACCCGCATTATTATACAAGGGATGTTGCTGCAGATTAAGTTTTTTGATGACTTTCTCAGCCAATGCTCTGGATTTAAGTAATTCAAATTGTGTTTGATAATACTCGGCATTGGCGCCATCAAAACCATAGATTTCTTCTATAGAAACTACATTGGCTTTTTTTGATTCGATAAGTAATGTTGCAGTCGATTTGTAAATAGGCGTGGCTGTATACACGTAAAAAGCACTAAGTAGTATAATCAGGCTTGTCAGACCAATTATCGACCATCGATGCTTTCGTAAAATTCTTATATAGTGTCTGAAATCAATGTTTAGCTCGTCACCAAACAAACCTTCAGGTGGTTGTTCTGCTAATGCGTGAGTTTTATTATCCACGTTTCTACGCTACCCCATCGAGCTTCTAAAAGAAGCCTTCTTCAATTGTAATGATGTCTCCGGGTGAAACCCGGTGGTCCATACTGACTTTAAGTTTTTCCTTCTGTTCACTTTCGTTTTCCTGAAGGTAAATTTTGCGTTTTGAGGCACGGTCAGTCAATCCTCCTGCTAACGCAATTGCTTTTTCAAGTGTCAATCCCGGCTGATACGGGTAACCACCTGGACGTACGACTTCGCCGTTTATAAAAAAAGGACGATATTCCAGGACGGAAACATTGACACTTGGATTCACTAAGTAACCATCTCTTAATAATCCTGTTATCTCATTTTCCAGCTCGCCACTGGTACGACCAGCAACCTGAAGTTGCCCCAAAAAAGAATAGTTGATTACACCGCTTGAGCTGACACGTGTTTCCATGGTTAAATCCTGCTCATCAAATACCTGAATAAATATACGGTCACCTGTTCCTAGACGGTAGGAATCATTGCCTTCAGCAAATCCAATGTTATTTGTGAGAATGATTAGTGATAGGAGCACTAAAATTGACGTTTTCATACACATGCCCAACACAGTTTAATAAAAAGATACCCGACCTTAACACAGTAATTTCCCATGTTTATTTTTCTCCGGGCCTTAGTGTACCCGGCATTTAGAAAGAACGCGGTAGGATAACGGAACTAATTTTTAATTTCACGCACTGGCTCACATTTTATTTTGCATAAAATCCAATCTGGAGCTAATTTACTGCTTGGCAATGTAGGATAAAAAATTAAATTTTATATTCAACGAGTTATATGATGTTTTTATCGTAGTTTCAACTAAATATCGGCTGAAAATAATGCGCATGTTATGGAATATAAACCCAAGGAAAGAAAATCTCTGTAAAAGCGTTTTTTTAAAGTTTAGTGCATACAGGGAAGTCAATTAGCAAAAATAAATAATGTTGAGTCCAAGCTTCTCTCAGTAATCGATCCAGTGTCAAACAGTGCGCCAAATGAGCAATTCCGCCGTACTTACAAATATTGCTGAAAGTAGTTAATCAAAATCTCACTATGATTATTTTCTTGTAAAATTCAAAGTGTATCTGGTCTACAATCCAGTTTTAATGACTTTTTGAGTAAATTACTGATGTTTTAAACAGGTCACTTATAAGAGCTGGATGAAGCGTAGGAGTTGAATTTTATAAGTGATCAATTAGTTTGTGCAATTGACAAATATATGGCGAAACCGGAGAAATTCGAACTCCCTATCGCCTGGTTCGTAGTTAGGTAACTGCTCATCCAATACAACCCTTAAGCGCCCTAAATAATAGCCTATCTATCTGTATTTACGTAATTATTACTATTTCATTGTCTTATATCATCCATTACAATCCCACAAGAACTACTCCATATGTGAGCACAGGAAGTTTGCTCACCCATATTCAGAGGAAAGGTTATGACAAAAGGGGCAGAACCTCTGGACACTTAACTCTGCAAGTTATCATATATCGTTAAAAGTAAATGAGAGGTAATTATATTGTTCCAATATATTTTATCTCTCAATCCAAATGAGATTGAATTCCTGATGGAGTGATTGAGTATAGGATGGTGGGGATTGCATAATGGGCTTCATTAGCGAGCGCACCTTTTTTTCCTGAAGCCAAACTTTCCAAATAGCTAATACACTAACGAACGGTTCTGACATGGCGTAGATTGTCGTGAGCAACCTTGTAGTATACAGGGCTTTCGTGTATAGCAATCTCAAAATATTTTTCGGCAACTGCGTAGTTTTCCTGCAACATACTCAGATAGCCTACATTGTTTGCAGCTTGGTGTGGCTCAGAAATTTGCTCGAATGCCTCTCGTGCCGCAGTAAAGTTTCCTATCCTTACGTAATACAATCCAATATTCGACCATGCTTGTTTGTGACCCGGTTGCAAATTGATTGCTGAACGATAGGATTTCTCGGCTTCTTCCCACTGCCCTGAAAGATAGAGCGAGTAGCCCAGATTATTCACAAGTTGTGCGGAACGACTGTTTAGCCGCAATCCCATCCGGTAGAAAGTCTGTGCCTGTGCATGGAGCTTTTGCATATCGTAGATCACTCCCAGACCATTCAACGATCGCCAGCGTGTATTATCCTCCACCACAACTAGTTTTAACAGCCGGTGTGCTTCTTCATAACGCCCCGATCTGAGCAACAACAAGCCAAGTGATTCATTACTGTTAGTATGCTTGCTGTTGAAGCGTAGTGCCTGTCGAAAGCTCTCTTCTGCGAGAGTATCTTTCCCTTGTGCATCGTAAATACTACCGATCCTGTAAAGCGTATCAGGGTTATCAGGTTCGGTATTCAATGCTACCAGATACTTAATCTGAGCATCATCAAGTTCGCCTCGACGGTAAGCAGCATCGCCCTTTACAAGACTTTCAGCGGCTGAGATCACTTCATCCTCACCAGGGTCCGCAGGTTTCCGCCCACCCGTGACAGTGCATGCCGAGAGCATCAAACTGGCGATAACCAGTAGATGTAGTAAGATACTTTTCATCAGTAGAATCCGGAGCAGGCAGGTAGCTATACTATCATGCCCGAAATTATAGTTCTTCTCAGATAACCCCCCATCAAACAGCAGGAAGGTCTGTGCTCAGCCTGTTCCAAGGACCTCTATAATATTAATAACGGCTGGTCCTATGGCCACTACAAAAAAGGCTGGAAAAATACAAAGTATGAGGGGGAATATCATTTTAGTACCAATACCGCCCGCAACAGCCTCAGCTTTCTGCATGCGTCGATCACGAAATTCTTCCGAATAAATACGAAGTGTTTCCGAGACGCCAGAGCCAAACCGAATACTCTGACGTAGCATTGACACCAAGCCGGAAATCTCCTCAATCCCGGTACGCAGGGCCAACCCTTTCAACGCATCCATACGATCGATACCTGCCCGCATCTCCAGATTCACATTCTGTAACTCTTCCGCCAGTTCTGGGTAGCTAAGCGAAATCTCATTTGTCACTCGCTGCAGTGCAGCGTTGAGGCCTAGTCCCGCTTCAGAGCATGCAACTAACAGATCAAGCATGTCCGGAAAACCGTTAAGTATGGAAGCCTGACGGTTTTTCATACGCCGGTCGCCAGCAGTGCCAGAAGCATTGCGTTCAGTACCAAACGATAGGCCAGTGTTTTCCTGCCAGCCTGATCAATTGATCTTGCCAGGGCTTCCATGCCTGGCAAATTTTCAAGCTTTTGCTCCAGTGGTGACAACTCACGCAGGTATTTCTCACGTAGTAGAGAATTAACCGCTTTATCCGAATCTTCACTGACCCCTTTTAGTCGGCGACGCAGGTTGCGCGAGGCTTTTGCATCGCGACCGGTCGTAGGGACGATGACGGATGCTGCTAACAAAACTATGGCTACAAAGACCATCAACATCAGGCGATCATTTTGTAAAATATCCAATGTCATCACCGGTTATTCTCAGGTGAGAAAATGCGCATATCAAGTTCGTAGCCACGCTTGCGTAAATCTTCATTAAATTTAGGAACCAGCCCGGTTGCGATGAACTGACCGATTACTTTTCCGTTTTCATCTATGCCTTTACGGCGAAAACAGAAAATTTCACTGAGTGTGATGATCTCTCCCTCCATTCCCTGAATTTCCTGGATACTGGTTACGCGCCGCGTACCGTCCTCCATTCGTTCAAGCTGCATTGATGTGTCAACACTTTTCCAGACACAAGTTTACATAGCTTTATGTTGTATTTCATAATCCACTGGCGACCTATAGCCGTTAGCAGAATGAATACGTTCTCGGTTGTAAAACACTTCAGTATATTCAAATATCGCCTGCTTAGCATCTTCTCTTGTCTTGAACCGACAGTGGTGGACTAACTCCGTCTTTAAGGTATGAAAGAAGCTTTCAGACACGGCATTATCCCAGCAATTTCCTTTACGACTCATGGACTGGGTAATACCGTGTTCTATTAAAATAGTTCTATGACTATCTGATGCATATTGACTACCTCGATCTGTGTGCCAGACCAAACCTTTTCTAGGTTTTCGCTTCCAGATCGTCATCAATAGGGCTGTGTTTACTAATTGAGCTGTCATTCGATTGGACATCGACCAACCAACCACCTTGCGTGAATACAAATCAATAACCACAGCCAAATACAACCAACCTTCCTGGGTCGCAATATAGGTAATATCACCCACGTAGAAACGATCAGGTTGTGAGACTCTGAACTGTCTTTCCAGTAAATTGCCTGCTACTGGTTTGTTATGTTTAGAATCGGTCGTGGCTTTAAATTTTCTCTTGGTTTTACAAGCCAGTCCTGCTTGTTTCATCAAGCGCCCAATACGTCGACGACTCGCAATGTGCCCATGCTCTGCCAGTTTAGTCTTTAGACGGCGTGTACCATAGGTGCTTCGCCCCTTTTTAAAGAGAGCTTTGAGTATTTCTATCAGCTGCTCATTCTCTATTTCTCGCTCTGTTTTTGACGAATTTAACCACTGGTAATAACAGCTTCGTGAAACAGACATAAATCGACACAAGACTGAAATCGGGAACAGGGAGCAATGTTTTTGTATCCATGCGTACTTCACACGATTTCCCTGGCGAAGTACGCGGTAGCCTTTTTTAATAAATCACGCTCCTGAGTGATCTTGGCCAATTCTTTCTTTAGACGTTTAACTTCATCATAGATATGTTCGTCTGTTCTTTGGGTATGGGTTGGTGATTTAGGTTTTGAATACTTGCTGATCCAAGTATGTAATGTATTTGGATTGACCCCTAAATCTCTTGTGGTTTGGGCTATCGTTTGTTCGGATTCAACCGCCAACTGTATTGCCGATTCTTTGAATTCTGATGTATAGATATTTTGTTTCTTTGTTTGATCAGTCATTGTAGACACTCTTATCCTTTTCAGGTTATTTTAAATTATGTGTCCGGTTTAGTGTAGCCACATCAATACACTGATTTTCGAACATCTACAGCAATGTAAAAACCTGCAAGATCGAATGCAGCGGCTTGAAAATTTTGCACGTGTGAGGGCTGGTTCCCTGAAACTGGATATAGGCCAATACAACAAAATTCATGACAAAAAACAGGATGCTTTTGAACGCCATAAATACGAACGAATTCATGCTTCACCTAAGCGAGGACGTTGATTAGACCCTCTTCGTTCATGTGTTTCAAACTGGACAATATAGAGGATTTGTATCAGATTTAAAATTTACTATCTATTTGATATTTTTGTATAATTTCAAAGTAACAAAGCGGACAAAATAGCGGCAAATCACAGCGTGATAATGAGCCTGCGGAAACTATTTTAGACAATCACTGTGTACCTGCAAATTTAAGCAAAGGATCAATATCACCTCGATCAGCAGATCTGAGCGCAGCAATATAGTCTGATCGACGCTTGCTCATTGTTTCCAAGCTATGACCACCTGTCCAATCAATTGGGGTGGTTTTAAGTATTTTCTCTAATATAGCGTCCGCCATAATACGAGCATGGCGACCATTGCCATTGGGAAAAGCATGTATAAATACCAATCGGTGATGAAAACGAACCGCCAGTTCCAGCGGTGGATAAGTTTTGTGCTCAACCCAATAACGTGTATCATCAAATAACAATCTTAACTCAATTGGTATCTGAACAGCATCTACACCAATGTTTTTACCGGTTATTCTAAATTTTCCAGCCCATGTCCAGACATTTCCGAATAATTGCCGATGAAGCTCACGCAGGAACTCTTCGGTAAAAACGTCCGAATTTCTTTTTCGCTTTAACCAAAGAAGTCCATCTTGAATATTGGCCTGCTCTAGCTGATTAAGTTCTCCTCGCGTAGTGATATGCTTAAACTCGAGACCTTCCATTTCATCAGGGTCAAGCGGTGTTGCACCATCAGGATACTTAAATAAGTTGCTCATTCATCATTCCAAAGCTTTGAATCCATTTTTTCTACCATATCTTTAGCCAAACGTTCGATCTCAAATTCCATTTGCTCACGACTCAAAGCCTGGTCTTCAAGCGCCATATGTGTGGTCGTCGCCTTAACCTGTTCCATTGCTTTACTACGTGCACGCTTAGTAATGACGTCCTCAATATCATGTTCGGGAACAATGGCATAAATAAAGCGACAATTCATTGCCTCTGCCATTTGCTGCATTGTTTTAAGTGTCACACCGCCAGAAAGTTCAGCTTTTTCAGTGTTTGATATAAGAGCGCGTGTCACCAACATACGTCTTGCGAGTTGCGCACCAGACATATTGAGAGAGTTTCGTACAGTACGTAACCAGCCCTCTTTAGGCACAACAAGCTCACCAAGCTGGTGTGCTGTTCGGTTCACGATATCACGATATTGTTTTATAACAATTTTTTTAACACTCATTTGTATACCTTTTCATATACACAGATATTGTATATGTATATTTATATTTATACATTAAAACATTAATTGTCAACATATAAATTGACAATTAGTGCAAAAACCATACAGATTGACATTGTAATGGTCTAATGAAGTTGGGGGGATTTATAGCCTATAATCTGAAATTATCAGGGGCTATAAATGAGCGAAGCGAAGAGCAGAAAACAACGTGTGGATTTCACACCAGAGCAAAGACTTGATTATGCCAAATTAATGGTGAATAAAGGTTATAGTAACAAACAGATAATAGAAATATCTGGAGCAGGGGCAACGGCGGTAACACGCTGGAAAAAGCAATACCTAGAAGAAATGAAAGGAATAACACCCCAAGGTAAAAGAGCTTTGATGTCAGATCAACAAAGAATACGGGATTTAAAAAAGCAGCTCTGGAGAGCTAAGAGGGATAACGAGATATTAAAAAAGGCCACTGCCTTTTTTGTCAAAGAAAACAGCGCCCTCAGCTGATTGCTTAACAGGCCATTTAATCAGAAAAAAGCGCCATACACACTGGGTGGGTGATATTACGTACTGCAGGACAAATCAGGGTTGGAGTTATCTTGCCTGTGTACTTGATCTTAGAACTAAAGAGATTGTTGGCTGGGCGATGTCAAAATCACCCAATGCACAATTAGCAAAAGATGCACTGAGTAATGCGATACAAAAACACAGGCCAAATACAACAAAACTTTTATTTCATTCAGATCAGGGGTTCAGTATTGCACTGATTTATTTGTACAGTACCAGATGAAGATGGGAATTATTCAAAGCATGAGTCGGCGAGGAAATTGTTGGGACAATAGCGTAATGGAACGATTTTTCAGAAGCTTAAAATCAGAAAGATTGAATTATTTGAGTTTCATTAATCATAATTCTGTTGTGAACAAGGTAGAGAGTTATATTTATTTGTATAACTACAAGCGGCTGCATTCTGTGATTGATTATATTACGCCAGCACAGAAAGCAGCTTTATTGAAAAAGGCGGCTTAAATTGCTTCCAAAAAAACTTGACCAGTACATTACCTTTCAGGGCCTTATGTGGTTTTACAGGGGCAGGAAGTAAGATGGCGCGCCCGGAGAGATTCGAACTCCCGACCGCCTGGTTCGTAGTTAGGTAACCATTAGTCCAGCACAATCCAGACACATCCAATATATCACCGTATATACCTGTATTTTAAATATATTTACCTATTCCATTGTTCTATGCTGTCCATTACAATCCAATATGAGCTACCCAATTTGTGGGTGCAGTGTGGGTGCAGTAAGCATTCCCATCCATATTTAGAGGAAACACCATGGCAACAGAATCACTGACCGCCGTTAAGTTAAAAGCTATATCTGATAAGGATATAGGCTCAATCCTTTATGACGGTGGTGGCCTCAGGGGCCGAGTACGCAAGGACCGCTCTGGTAAGATCTCCATCCAGTTTGAGTATAAATACCGATTCGGCAAGAAGTCCCGCACTGCAAAGGTGGAACAGTGGCCACACAGCTCCCTAGCTGAGATTCGTCAAATCCACCGGGAAATGAAAAACGCCCTTGTCAGGGGTATTGATCCAATCGAAACCCGGACAGCAGCAAAACTGCAAACCAGGCTGAACCAGGCCCAGGAAATCAACAGGCAAAAACAGGAGATTGAACGCCTTGCCGCTGAAGCCGCAAATCGACGCACTTTCTCTGATGCTCTAACCCATTGGGAAAAGATGGAGTTGTCACGACGTAAAGATGGTGGAAAGGAGGCCATGCGAGCTATTCATAAGGATATCTCGCCAGTATTCGCAAATGTAGCACTTGTAGATGTTAAACGACCCATGTTGCTGGATATTCTTGATGGCGTGGTTGAAAGAGGCTCGAGGGTCATGGCAAATCACTTGTTTGGTGACCTGCGGCAATTCTTCAACTTCGCTATGGCACGGGAGTGGATTGACACACATCCACTGGCTGGACTTACAAAGGAGAAGATTGGCGGCCGTCAAAAAGAGCGGGACCGCTATCTCTCCGAGGATGAATTCATTGAACTATACAAGCGCCTTCCATCCGCCAACCTGTTGCAGACCACCGAATTGGCAATTTGGATTATGTTCTCCACCTGTTGCCGCGTAGGCGAGCTGTCGCAGGCCAGATGGGAGGATGTCAATATAGTAAAAAGTGAGTGGTTCATTCCTGCTGGTAATAGCAAAAATGCAAAAGATCACACCATCTTTCTTTCAGATTTTGCCAAAGAACAGTTCCAGAGATTGCATACCATAAGCGGGGGAACCAACTGGTGCTTCCCATCCCGGAACGATGCCAGCCATATCTGCTTGAAGTCCATCGCCAAGCAGATTAAAGATCGGGTAAGAAGCGAGCCACTTGCTAACCGTGCCATGGCAGTCGTCGGCACTCTACTTTTAAGCGGCGGCGCCTGGACGCCTCACGACCTGCGTCGTACGGGTGCAACCATGATGGGTGAATTGGGAGTCATGGGAGAAGTTATAGAGCGCTGTCTGAATCATGTAGAGCAGAACAAACTGAAACGAATCTATCAACGGCATGAACTAAAATCAGAGCAGAGGGAAGCATGGCGTTTGCTTGGGGAACGGATTTCGATTTTGCTGGCTTCTGACAAGCAGACAAATATTTTGATTGGGAAATTTGCAGATCAAGTATGAACAGGGTCACATATAATATTTTTACTGACGCAACTCGATCCTACTTTACTGGCCGAAATCAGCTAGTTGTAATATTATTCTTCGGCAAAAATATCGGATGAAATAATCTATGACCATAAACATAAAGGTATGAAGCGAAATGCTGACATCATAATACAAGTAGAAAAGCACCCTATTCTATTGTGCTGGCTCATTTGCATACAATCTAACCGAAATTTTTTATTGGACATCTTATTTTATGGACTTACAACCAGTTATAGAAAAATTAATCGATAGCCGCCGCGAAGGGGAATACTGGGATTTCAAGGAGATACATCACGAAAACAATGCATCACTTCTCCATGATATTTTGTGCCTGGCAAATAGTGTGACGAATTGTGATAAGTACATTATATATGGAGTATCTGATCCATCGAAGGATTGCGAGCTGAAAGGAATTGAGCACAGCAATAGAAAAACCCAAGCACAGATCATAGATTTCCTGAGGGCACAAAAATTCGCTGCTGATAACAGACCGGAAGTCGAGCTTACAGGACTAAGTGTCAAAGGAATAGAAATTGATGTATTGAGAATATTTGATCGTCATGAGAAGCCTTACTACCTGTCTTCTGACTACAAAGACAAAGGTACACAAGTCTGTAAGTACCATATTTATACGCGTGATCTCGATACCAATACCCCTCGAACCAGTAGCGCGAATCCTCAAAAAATCGAACGTATGTGGCGAGAACGGTTTGGGCTTGATCTAATGTATTCTGAACGAATGGACCGCTTGCTCCAGGAGCCTCATAACTGGGAGAAAGATTTTGACAATAAACCCGAGGCTTACCATAAAAATCAACCAGAATATAATATCAAGCTAAGCACTCCCGAACTGCTTGAAGAAAACTACAGCTTCTTTTACAGTAATCACATATCCTTCTATGGAAGTATGTCATTCAGATTTCTCAGTGTAGAACTGTTTCAAATGGACTATATTTACTGCGATGAAATGAGGTTAATGATACCACTCCCTGAAAATGGTTCTTTTCAAGTAAATAGACAAATCTATGAATACAACTACTATATTCAAAATTCGAGGCAATGGAATGTACTAATATTCCTTACAGACGGACGGCTTTCATTTGTATCGAGGAACTATGAAGCGCCATTTATTGTTTTCAAGAATCAAAGTGAGAAAGATGTGTTCTGTGAGTACATCAATGAAAATCCAACGGAACTTGAAAAACCACTATGTCCAGAGGCATCACGTTTTCATCAGAATAAAATTGGGTTATCTCAAATAACATACGAAAGTAATCTTGATAATGTAGAGAAAGTTTGGTGTGCGTTTAAACATTGGCGCCGTGAATACATCTGAGGTGTTCTTTGTGCGAATTTCAATGTTGAATGCTTTCAGAGTTAGGCAACTCTACTGTGTCAATAGTTCACTCACCTTCCTCAAATTCAGCGTTACTGAAACGTAGTACATTACAGTTTTCCTTAATGGTTCGCTGCAAGGCCTCATCAAACCCATCCTCAGACCTGGCTTGTATCTCCACCGAAATACTCACATCTACTTCGAGTTTAGAGGTGAACTGCTGAACAACCTCATCGACGATCTCCTTGAATTGCATCGTGGCCCTAACAGGTTCCAGATTGATCGTGCCATAGAACTGCTTTTTTGCAGCTAAATCAGGAGTAGGCTTTGGCGAGTCAGTGCCATCAGTTGGACCCACAATTCCGCCATCAGGCGGCGGTGTTCCTTCAGGCTGACCATCCCCTACCATAGATCCTGGCTCGGTTTCAGGCTGAGATACAGGACGAATACTTTCTTTATATTTACTTGCTGCTTCGCGCTCTATAAATATTGCTGAGTCATCGAGGACAGCCATTGCACTACGGCCAAAGACAAAACCGAGGTACCGGTCTTCTTCCTTGCCGCCAGCAAAGCCAAAGAAATCCTCTGATTCAAGGCCTTGTTCAATTACTTTTTTTAGTACGGTGTCATTTTGCAATCGTGGCAGATATAAATAGGTACAGCAGTCCTGGTAGACCTTCAGCGCACTAACTTCGGTGACACCCGCTTTAAAGTACCATTTATTCAATAAGTTTCTTAGATGTATGGGTGACCACTCTGTGATTAACCACTCCTCCTCATGTAACTTGCGCTCTATTTCCTGGATCAGATTAGGTGCTGCGGGTGAAACAGCGACCACCTCCCATTCTATGGTTGGTCTTTTGTCTTGAGGAAACTCCTGCACTGGACAGATCAACCATTTATAGGCTTCACGTATCAACTGCTGAAGTGTTTGTTCCGCTACAGCAACAGCATGCTTTACCTCCGTAAGCTGGGTATTCTGATAGGTTAGCTTATCGGATTGAAAATCATCAAGAATAGAGCGCCAGGCCAGATAGGTTTTAGCTTGATCAATAACACGACCCATTACATCATAGTCGGGAGCAAAGAAGACAAGTCGGTTCTGCTTCAGTCGCGGTAGGTTGCCACGTTCGTGTAAAACTACTATTGCCGTACTAAAAGCATTATTGTCATCACCACGGCTGTAAGAGGATTTTGGTGGGAGGACAACCAGTCTCGGTCCACTACCCCAGTCATCAGGCACATCGGTCGTTGGGGTAAAAATATGAATCCCCGAAAATGAATGGTTGCGACCAAAGAACCCGGCTACCCGGGTCCTAAGCAAAGGCTCTACGTCTTCCTGTTCACTGACATTCTGCTTGCGGCTTTCCATCTCACGCCGCAGATTGGGTCTGGTATCAAACCAGAGTCGATCTTTCTCGGAATAGAGATAATGCAGGCGATCACGCAACCTGCGCAGCACATCTTCGAATACACCAATGGTCTGACCGGGTTGAAGCGCTCCCAGTAGAACATGGTCGATTTTGATACCCCGAATCATCTGCTCGCCAGTGGAAGGCGCACTGCCTAAAAAAATGGTACGCGCAGCACGTCGCGCTGCCTGAACAGCGCCAAACCGTGTGTCTTTGCCGTCAATATCAAAGGATTCTGATCTGGAGCCATCGATCTCTTTCTCAATCACTGGCTCCCAGCCCTGAGGTAGATAATGGATGCTCTTGTTACGCACGTTACTATCATCCATAGGAATGGAACCTGGCATTATTAACGCGTCACTGTTATCTGAATTCCACAAGCGGTGAATCACTATAGCCATATACTGCAGGACACCCCGGGTACGCTGGAATTTTTCCAACGTGGACCAGTCCTCATAAAGGCGATCAAAGATCTCTGGATGAATGGGATAAGACCCGCGCAGTCGGTGGTAATACTGATTTGACTGTGTCACTGTAGGAAACTTGTCGCTGTGTTCCCGATAGAAATCGGCGAAGGTTTTACAAACCTTATCCAGCTCACTGCTGTTTCCGACTGTATCGAACAAGCGCCGACGTACTATCTCAAATGCCTCTTCGGCTGCCACTGGTTTCCATACAGACTCCACACGAGCAAAGTACTTCTCCAGGGAGTTCATTGCTCGCTGTCCCATTCGACCACCGACCTCAAGATCAGATTCAGGTAGAGAAGCGAGTAAAATAGCGTCTGGCACCAACTTCATGGATTCGGTTAATGCTTGTATAAAGGAAATATTACTGTCAAATGTACCGGCTTTGTATTGTTTCCCAGGTTCGAGCTGGCGAATAAACGCCACCAACTCATCAATCAGCACAACACAGGGTGCGGCTTCACGCAGAAGTTTAACCAACACTTCCTTCCCGGGTGACGTACCATCCCTGTCAGCCTGAGCAACCTTGTCATAGCCCGCCTTACCCAATAACTGCCAGGCCAATTCACCCCAGAGGGTATTTGCAATCAAACCATCGTGTTCTATAGGCTGACTGGGCGATAGCTGAATCCCATCCAATACAGCAACCCTGGCCTGCGGACACTCTGTGACACCCGCTTCATCCAGTATGGGTGGGATACCCGCCAACTTCCCCGTGTTAACTTTACGCTTAGCCAGATGGAACACAGTTAGCATGGTATGTGTTTTTCCGCCACCAAAAGCGGTTTGCAACTGAATAACCGAGTCGCCACCCTTGCCGGCCAGTCTTTGCGCAACCGAGATCAATAACAGGCGCATGCCTTCAGTGATAAAGGTTCGGGAAAAAAACTTCTCGGCATCCTGGTACTCATCAGTTGCTTTGCCAGAGGCAACCTGGGAGATATCGGCAGCGAACTCAGATTGTTTGAAAGAGCCTTCCAGCACATCCTTATGAGGTTTGGCAATTTCACGCCAGGGTTTAATGCTCATGTAAGTACTCCATCGGACAACAGTTTTTGAATACCGGTGACAAAAATATTAAAGCTCGTTGACCGGTTATTCTCCAGAGCCAGATTCGGACCTATTGATCTGGAACCTGAGATTTTTTGATATTCTGGGGATAGCTTCTTCAATTCTTTGGAGGGGTACGTCAGGTTATCAGGTGTCCTGAATTTTCGTGTGTTTTGTTTTGCACTTATTCCAGGCGGCCCAATGGATTTCTGAACAGCCATCAAATCACCTAAATACCAGGATTCGAGTTCATGGCAGGCTATTCGAACCAACGTTTCCGGCTTACCTGCATCCTGACATTTCTGAACCAGATTTTGTTTAATCGCCAGGCAATCCCCACTGTCCTTATCGCGTAAAACCACAAAAACAGTATCAGGTGTTTGCCAGGCTCTGAGTTTGATCTGTATCTGTTTTTCCAGATCCTGTTTGCCTTCAAATACGATATATCTCAGATAAACACCATCCGGCAGTAATCGAGGTAGCAGACCCTTCAACATTTCGCGCGCAGAAGGCTCCTCTAAAAACACAATCAGTTGTGTCACTGAGGATCCACTCCATCGAAAAAACCCTGTTTCCACAAATAACCCATCTTGTCGCCCTCAGCCATAAAGGCGGCAATTTGCTTGTTGTCTTTGGCCCGGTTTATCTCTGTGTAACCTCCCTTCTTAACCAACCAGAATACTTCATCCAATTCAATCGCATTTAAAAAACCAGGCGAATGTGTAGAGACGAAAACTTGTCCGCCACGGTCAGAATAAGATCGGAATTCCTCAGCCAGTTCGTCCAATAGCTGTGGGTAAAGCTGGTTTTCCGGCTCTTCGACACACAACAGGGGATGTGGCTCCGGGTCATAGAGCAATACAAGGTAGGCGAACATTTTTATGGTCCCGTCGGACACATACTTGTCGATAAACGGATCTTTAAACGAACCATCCTGAAAACTCAGCAGCAGCCTGCCATCCAGGGTCGGCACAGGTTGTACATCGCTGATACCCGGAACTCGCTGCTTCATAACATCAATAATTTTATTAAAAACAGCCGGATTGTTTTCAAAAATATTACGCGCAACCAGTTGCAGGTTATCACCTGTAACCGAAAGATGCTCGTCATAGCCGACAACATCCTTGCTGCCACGGGCAAGATTGATGTGAAAATCCGAGACATGCCAATTTTCAATAAGCTGTCTAAATGCATTTGCCGCTCTAAAGCGTTCGAATTGCCCCAGCCCCTTTATCGCAAGGACATCAACGCCAATGGATTGCTCTTCCCGGGTTAACTCTTCGTCCTGTTTGTCGAAATCCTCCTCATTGGTAATGGCATATCCTCTACCCTCAGAGAAATCCAGAAAGTGAAAAGGTGAGCCATACCGGCCACGCTTATATCGCAGGACTTCCCTGTTAACCACCGATTTATTATTTTTTTGACCGATACTGATGCTATAGGTAACCAGGCGATCAACACCTGCAATCTCCATACGAAACTTGATCTCAATTTCGATCAATGCACCATCAGACGACCCTCGGCTAATGACTTCAGAAAAACCACCGCGCCCCTGTAATGCCTGGCGCACATTGAATGTCAAGCAGTCCTTCAGAAAACCAAAAACATCAAAGAGCGTACTTTTCCCTGTCCCGTTCGCACCCACCACCACGCAGTAATCAGGGATGTTTTGCATTTGAACATCTTTGAAGCTTTTAAAATTCTTAAGTTGAATAGATTCAATTTTCATTGGTTAATTCTCATAAATCTAATTCTGATTGTGAGTCAACATGGCCCACGTCGTGTGAAGCAGCAACAATGCCATACCAGGTAGTAATCAGCTCATTATAGGCGCGGGCATCTTCGGCCCAGCCTTTGCGTTCGCACAGGGTATAGAGGTGATAAGCGAGTTGGCGTATGGATTCTCCACGTTCTGGCATACGGGCCAGAAGCTTACCTGCGCCGGATTCACCTTCCTGGCTTAGCACACGGATCAGGTGGTGCAAGGCTTCCCAGACGGGTGTACGATTATCGAGTTTTGGGTCCCAGTCGGTGGGATACTCTTTCCATTTTAGCAGGCGTACTTTACCGCTGCCGGATTCGATAACACCCGCATCAGACACACCATCGACAGTCGTGCCTTTAGCCTGGGCCAGTACATTGGCCTGGCCGAAATTGCCCTCAGCCCAGCCGTATTCAGAGAACCAGTTGTCACAGAACAGGGTGTCATTATCGAAGCTGCCGGTATCGGGGTTGAGGTAGTCGGTGATGGCCCGGTTGATCAGGATCAGTGCATCATGCACCGACATTGTTGAACCATCCTGGTTTAATACAGCTTCGTACTTCGAGAAGATACCCATGCCTGGGCCTATGGCGGCCTGCGCCAAATCTACAGGGGCGATGGGGGATACACCTTCGCTGCCGCCGATCATGGCTTCGAGAGCTTCGGGCATTTCATCGCGCAGCTGGCGTTGGAATTGGCGGCGGGAGATGGATTCAGCTTGAGCTGTACGTTTTTGGCAGACCAGGACAACGGAGGACGCGAGGGCATTGGTTCCTGAACTGATCATCCGGTTAGCCATTTCGGTGCGCATCGGCCAGGTACCGACAATGGTAAAGCCTGCTTGAATTACGGCTTCGAGAAAGGTCTCCCATCCAGCACTGGAAGTTCCCGCTTCCTTTGTTTCGGACTGTTTAAAGGCATAGTAGATAGTAACGGGAAAAGCGGGGTGGCCTTGTTCGGCCATGTTATGAATAGCCTGGGACATCCCTTCGAGGAAAAAGGATTCAGCCTTTTCCTTGCTGCCATGACGGTAAGGTGTTGCAACCAATTCCTCAGCCTTGGGAACTGCCATGGTTCCAAACAGGGAAGGATAGATATTTTTCAGACTGCGACGCATCCAGACATAAAAAAAGTCCGAGAGATCGGCATAGCCAATATTGTCGTAATAGGGAGGATCGGTTGAGATAATTTTTTCAGAGCTAATTTGTTGCGTTGCTGCATCTTGTTGTTGAGTATACGCAGTAGGTCCAGCCGGTGCCTCATTCAGATATTTAAACACCCATTTTAAAAGGCTAGAAAAATTGCCTGTGGAAGAAGAAAAAACATTCCCTTCACAATAGTCCCATGTCATGGGTATGGCTTGCCTACCAAATGTGTTTCTAATTTTTGTATACCCTGAATCCCAACTACAAATTGTTGAACACCTATCCGCCAGTCGATCGACACCAAACCCCAAATAAACCGCCAATGCCTCCCCATAAGCCGTTGCCCCTGTACCACCCGCATCAATCCCCACGCCATCATCAGCCATACCGGCAACTTTAGCATCGGCAATGACTTTGGCCTTTGCCACATGTACCAGATCGGAGAATGTGGTCAGCGCCAACAACTGGCGGGGGGTAAAAAGGTCTGCAGGGGTATTTAGTCCAAAATTTCGACACCAAACATCCCTCGGGTTTGGTGACAGCTCTACCATTAAACCAGCTTTATCCACATCGGGAATGGTATCTGGCATTGGCGAAGTACTTGCTGGTAAATAAACACGCCCCTTTTTTCCTTCACAGACAACAGCGGTTTGTACTGAACCCAGGCCAACTGCACAAGCCTGTTCAGCAGTGTAATTACGTGTTGTTACATTCCCACAGTTGATACATTCAAAAACTCCAGACATACCACGCTTGTATCCCTTTTTTGCATCGCCAAAGTTTTTATTGAAAACATGACTTACATGAAATGAAAGACTTCCATTCAAAAACTTTGGTACTACATACGCCTCTTTACCTTTTTTTGATGACAGAACAAAGGAAGAAAGCAGAGGCATTTCACAACCACAAGCAGGGTTGGGGCATTTCACAGTACGCGCCCACAGCCAGGCAATCACCGTCAACTCTTTCCCTTCATACTGCTCAAGATCCGGCCTTGTCTTAACCAGTTCCGATGTAATGGCAACCCTGGGGTAAAGATGCCCAATACGCTTGTGCGCCTGCTTACGCATCCAGTGACCATAACGACGCACATCCTCGGCTAAACCTTTGGCACCGGACCAGTCTTCAAGCGCATCTTTGGTAGCCCTTTTTTTCCTTAGCTTGTCAGTATCCGGTATAGGTCCCACCGGCTTTCGCCCGGCAAATTTCGGCGGTATCTCGATCATCGCCTTGTTGATCATCACCGCCACCGGGTTCAGATCACTGGCATAGCTCTCCAGCCCCAAGCGTTGGGCTTCCAGTGGAATCGCGCCACCACCGGCAAAAGGGTCGTGAAAGGCGGGCAGCTTATCCGGGTTAAATAATTCATCAGCTTGCGGATGCTTCCTGTTTAATTTACAGGTCTCCCGCCAGCTTTTTCGAATCGCTGCCCGGGCGCAATTCAATACTTCTTCGTTGTTGGTGTTCTCCCACTTGACTAGATCGCGGATAATGTCAAACAGCTTCTCCCGTTCAATCGCTGCCTTTTCCTTGTTAACACCAAACTTGAATCCACCACCCTGTTGATAACCCGGGTCATTCACCATTTGTGCAAAAATCACCGCCCGTGCCGCCGCCAATGGACGCCTTGCCCACCATAGATGCAGGGTGGACGGATGACCGTGACGGATAGATTTTTCTCTGGATGCAGCGGCATTGATGTCGTCAAGCGGCAAAGCGACTTCAATAAGTTTTTTCGGAGACTTAATTCTAGGAGGCATGGTGGTCAATTCTGCATATGTAATTCATTTTCGTGATGAAGTTCTTCCGCAGATTAATTTCACTATCATCAGCTAACTGATTGCAGTAACGGTCGTAACAAGCTACTAATCTACTATGAAATTTCGTTCGGTTAATTGTTAATCCACCGTTACTTTGATTGCTTACCAACTGGCCAACCGACCAGACCTTTGACTGACCACAAATCTCGGCCTGGTGTAAGATCCCGCAACGGAAATCAAGGTAAAATCGCTTTGCTTGCGACTCAGTAAACTTAAATTCCTCTTCTGATTGGAGAAATTCTGTAAAAGCTTTTTGAGACTTGCTTTTTGTATCAGTTAACCCTCCCTTGAATGCCCATAAGGTTTCAACCAAGAGACAATTGATGGCTAGAATTGTAAATCCGTATTTTCGCTTACTAGCGGCTTTCACTTCTTCCATATTCAAAAGCACTTGGACTGGTTCAATGTAGCGCTCATTGATTCTAGCTTTAAAAATCCCAATTGCTTCATCCCAGCCTGCTGAGGTTTGTTCGTTCAACTCCAAACCCTGCCATCGACTTGCACTAATACCAGGCGCAATATCCAGCTTTTGTGTACTCACACCGTTGCCTCTGGCTCAATGGCTTTGGAAAGCAGATCATCCAGGCTGTAGTTGACACTGGCCACCTCAAAATCCGGCTCGTGGGAAAATGGCTGTTTTATATAAAATGGACCTTCATGCGTGTTGCCATCAACAATAACTATGGCCAGGATAAACTTATCAGTCTGGTTCAGCCCGTATATTATTTCATTGCGGCTTACGGTAATCGTACTCTGCCCTTTGGCCCGCCCTTTCACTTCAATGTGCCGATCATCCGCTAAGCTGCCATCCCTTTTTGGCGGTACCGCTGTAATATCCCAGCCACATTTCTCAGCAGAGACGTCCTTAACCCTATGACCCAATGCTTTTTCGGTATCAATAACGGCTTGCATGGCGATCCGTTCGATACGGGCACGAGCAGTGGCGTCAGCCGTAAAACCGCTTTCCCCTTTACGTTGAGACAGCATGCCCTGCGGAATAACCAGACTGCCGCCAATAACAACCGGTGTATTTGAGACCACACTACGCATGGCTTTGAGTTCATTTTCTCGTTGTTCCAGCCGGGCAGTGAGTTCTTCATAACGGCGTTTGGCCATTTCCGGCTGAACACGGGGTTGTTTTCCTGCCGCCACATCTTCTGTGAGTTTGATGTAGCGACCGGACCAGTGGTTGATTTCTCCTATCAACCTTTCACGCACAGCCGCATGAATTTTATCCACCTGCCCTTCTCGCCGTGTTTTTACCTCACTGTAGTGTTCAGGTACCAGATGCATTGAGGCATGTTTGAGTGCTGATGCATCCAGATTGTTAGTGCTCTTGCCTTGCAACCAGGGTGTATCCAGCACGTCCTGAATCAGTTTAAGGTCATCTTTACCTATCGGCTGTAAGTCAAGATGGGGAGCCCAACCTGCATTGAAGACCTCTCCCTGCTGGTTAATCTCAACAAACTGCAAGCGTCGTGATACGGTAACCTCCTTATTGCTCGTATCATTAACACTTTGACGCAGGCTGTGATCAATCATAAACAGCACCCTGGGCTCAACACCATCATCATTCGGATCAACAAGAATCGCACCTTGTTTCAGCTTGCTGCGATGAGCTTCCAGAACCAGATCAGTCGCTGAATGCATTAACGGGTGCCCGGGGTGTAGCAGGTCCGCCATGGGTTTGCCATGCAGGCGGATGTGCTGCTTTTTCGAAACAGACTCGTTCGTACTTCCTGAGCACGGGAGTACGTGTTTCGCCGATAACACGGTCGCGTTCTCGCAGCGATGCCGGGACATGACGGATTTCAAACCGGCCCGTTTCCCGGTCACGCATCTCACCACCCACTGTATTGAAAGCTTCGGTAAAAAATGCACGAATGAAGTAGGGTTGCAGTTTGCGCGCCTCTGCCTTTTCCATCTCTTCCTTCACCGCATAGAGTTGATCCAGCCCCAGGTTTTGCTCTACCAGTGCATTGCGTTTGATGATCTCTTTCAGGTGAGCTGTATCCAGCGCATTATCGATCACTTGATCCAGTTTGGCCTTTGTATCAGGTAGTTCTCCATAACGAATTGCGTCGATGAGCAGATCTTTCAGAGATACATTATCGAAAGCTTCCCCGAGGATATCGAATACCCGACCACCCAGCGCAGCACGTTCAACCTCCAGTTTTTCCAACAGCTTTTGAAAGACGGCGCCTTCTCTTGTTTCGACTGCGACGATATTCCAAAGGTGGCAAACCTCGGTCTGGCCGATACGGTGAATTCGGCCAAAGCGCTGCTCCAGACGATTGGGGTTCCATGGCAGATCATAGTTCACCATCAGATTGGCATTTTGCAAGTTTACCCCTTCTCCAGCCGCATCTGTGGCTACCAGCACCAGTACATCCGGGTTATTGCGAAACTCTTCCTGTACCTTGCGCCGCTCGTCCCGGTTGGTGCCACCATGAATAGTAACAACCGACTCAGGCCGTCCCAACAACCCACGAGTACGCTCCATCAGGTAACTCAGTGTGGCGCGATGTTCGGTAAAGATAATGAGCTTACGCCGATCACCTGTATCGGTTCGCATTTCCGGGGAATCCTGTAGCAGGCTGGAGAGCTGCTCCCATTTTTTGTCGTTGCCGGACTGAACAACCGCATGTGCTTTGGATTCCAGTCCTTTAAGGATGATGATTTCTGCTTCAAGTTCTGGGACAGTCTCTGCCGCTGTAGACTGGTCCACGACCTCCTCTTCCCAGCCTTCATATTCTTCACCGGTAAGCTCATCATCCGCCTCATCAAGGTTGTCGGGGATCTCCAGCTGCCTGTTGGCGATATAATCCGCCAGTGTTTCAGCCACACCATTTCGTATAATTGCCTGGCCCCTGGCAACAAGTTTCATCTCTTCGAGTCTTTCTTCCAGCTTTTTATGCCTGCGTTTGAGCGATTGGTAGATCGCCTCAGGGCTGGATGCCAGACGACGCTGGAGTTGTGTAAGCGCAAAACCAACGGTGTTTTTCTTTTTGCCATCCAGTTTATCTGCCCGGTTCATTTCATTACGAACGTAATCTGTCACTTCCGCATAGAGCATCGCCTCCTGATCGGATAATTTGTAATTGGCAGTGTAGGCCCTGCGCTCGGGAAACAGTGGTGTACCGTCAAACTTGAGGAGGTCTTCCTTAACCATACGACGCATCATGTCGGAAATGTCGACCTTGTGGACACCCTCGCGAAACTTGCCGTAGAAACGATCCCCATCGAGTAATGACATAAACAGCTGAAAATCTTCTTCTTTGCCGTTGTGGGGGGTGGCAGTCATTAACAGGTAGTGACGGGTAATCAGGCCCAGCAGTTTGCCCAGTTTGAATCGACCGGTTTCATATATCTTATTGCCAAAGTAATGGGCCGACATCTTATGTGCTTCATCCACCACAATCAGATCCCAGTCCGTATTCTTCAGTTTTTCCTGGTAGTCCTCGTTGCGAGATAGTTGGTCCAGACGGGCAATAAGCTGGTTCTGTTCTGCAAAATAATTTCCAGAGGCACATTGTTCCTGCTTCTCCCGGCTGAAAATCTCGAAGTGCAAACCGAACTTTTCGAGCATCTCATCCTGCCACTGCTCTGACAGGGAACCGGGTGAAACGATAAGGATGCGTTTGGCGTCGGCCCGCATCATCAGCTCACGGATATAAAGACCTGCCATAATCGTCTTGCCTGAGCCTGGGTCATCAGCAAGAACATAGCGTAGAGGTTGGCGTGGCAGCATATCTTCATACACTGCAGAAATCTGATGCGGAAGTGGCTCTACGTTGGACGTGTGCACCGCCATCATCGGATCAAAAAGATGAGCCAGGTTGATACGGTAGGCCTCCAGGCCAAGTTTGAACTCAGCACCTGGTGCATCAAACGCCCACGGACGCCCTTCTGTGGCGAGCTCAAGACGTGATTCATCAGAGCGGAACAGCATCTGTGAGCCAGGCTTGCCGTCGGGATCCACATAAAACACATTAACTGCATCCTCTCCGACAGGTTCGCTGCTTACGATCCTGACAATACTATCGCCCTGCAGGCCCTTTATTTGCACGTCTTTCTTAATTTCATCCAGTTTTAGCATTCATTTCATCCTTGTTTGCATTCTTGAATTTGATCTCTTTTGTTTTTACAGTTGAAATCATATTTATTAGGTTTGCCGACTACTCATAGTTGTTCTGATTTTTGAGACATATCTTCATCTGCCCACACCAAACTCCACAAATCAATCCAGATTCATGTTGAATCCATTAGTACACGATAACGCCCGGTAATGTACTATAAAGTCTTATATAGTCAAGGAATGGAACTTCCGGGCATTTAATCTGCAGATAATCACATACCGTTAAAAAGTGTCAACAACGCCCGAAAACTGAGCCACTTCATCAACTGAAAAGTGAGCCACTAAGTGTTATTTACTTGGGCTGATTAAGCCCGCTTGTTTCTTTTCTCTTAAACGATAACTGTCTCCTTTAATTTGAATAATATGAGAGTGATGTAAGACGCGATCTAGTAAGGCTGATGTTAATGCGGTGTCATTAGCAAAGGTTTGACCCCATTGCCCGAAGGGCAAGTTACTGGTTAAAACAATAGAACCCTTTTCATAGCGTTTTGCAATGACATCAAACAGTAATTTTGATTCACTAATGTCAAACGGTAGATAGCCTATTTCGTCAATAATCAGTAACTTAGGTGCTAGCACACTGCGATGCATCACAGACTTATATTTGCCTTGACGTTGTGCCGTTGATAGCTGCAAGATTAAATCTGACGCACTGATAAATCGTGTTTTTAAACCCGCCTGTACGGCCTTATAACCCAATGCTGTTGCAATATGGGTTTTACCCACCCCAGATGGCCCAAGGAGTACAATATTTTCAGCTCGTTCTATAAATGACAAACTCGCCAGTTGTTGTACTTGGGTCTTAGGTACACCGGCTGCAAACTCAAAATCAAAGCCATCTAAGGTTTTAATGGATGCAAAGCCTGCCATTCTCGTAAACATCTTTTGTTTGCGGGTATGACGCTCTGTCACTTCTGCTGTCAGCAGTTTTTCAAAAAAAGTGAGATAATCCCACTCTTCTTTTGCAGCACGTTGCGCTAAATCATGGGCATGAAGTGCCATACCTTGTAGCTTGAGTGTGTCTGTTAAGTCATTTAAGCGGGCATCGATCATAGTGATGCCTGCTGACAACAGTCATTATAAATGGACAGGTCATGATGCAGTGGCAGTGGGTCAAAATTCACCGCCATCATGGTTTCAGGTGCTTTAACAGTGATGTCTTGAATGGGTTGGTATGGCAATGACTTCAACACTAAACGTTCTTCAATTAAACGCTTCATAGGTTGCTCTTTCGTCGTGTCATGAATGCGCACGTTAGCGATTTCATTGAGCCACTGAATACCTTTAATATTGGCGGTATCGACATCCATCTTTAAGCCAGCTGATGCAAGTTTAGTGGATAAAGGTGCGTAAAAGTTATCTCGAACATAACGCACCATCCGCTCAACCTTGCCTTTGGTTTGTGGACGATACGGTTTGCATAATTTGGGCATAAAGCCCATGTTTTTAGCAAACTGATAAAACTGAGGATGAAAGCGATGGTGGCCAATGCCATGAGCATGGCGTTCTAACACCACTGTTTTCATATTGTCATACCAAACATCAGTCGGGATGCCTTGGAAGTAATCAAATGCTAAACGATGACAGTGTTCTAAGGTTTGGTAACGCATGTTATCGGTAAAATAGACAAACAGCGCGCGACTAAAGCCGAGTACAGCAACAAAAGCATGGATGGGTTTTTTACCACCCCGCATTTGACCCCAATCCACTTGCATCTGTTTACCAGGCGCTGTTTCAAAGCGAATGATCTCAGGAGCAACATGGCTACCGCGTAACTGAACCAAGTGCTCACGTAGTCGAGTAATACTGCCATCATAACCTTGTTCTTTAATCTCACGCATGATGACAACAGCACTTAAATGAATCGGCAATGCCGATTCAATGCGTTCTTTTATGTAAACCTTAAATGGATCAAGTTTATGAGGCTTATCAGGTCTTGACTGATAGATTGGTTTGTTCACATCCAGTAATAAATGCTTTTTAACCGTATTGCGTGAGACGCCTAATTGCTTCGCAATGGCTCGTTGAGACGTACCTTGTTTGTGTAATATTTTAATGCTCATGAGTTCCTCTATTGAAATCATGATGCTCCTCATTATGAAAAGCATCAGTGTGAGTCTTGTGGCTCACTTTTCAACCGTTGGGGTGGCTCAGTTTTGCATTGTTGGTAACACAGAGGGCAGATTTCCGGAGGCTATTTCAGTATCGGCACCATCAAGGGCGCGGAATCATTGTGTATTGCCGAAGGCTTTGCCACCGGCGCAACCATTCATCAGGCAACAGGTTATCCAGTCGCTATCGCATTCAATGCGGGCAACCTTGAATCCGTAGCCAAGTCCTTGCGGCAAAAACTGCCTGACCTGCCAATGATTATCGGTGCCGATGATGACACAACCATCGAAGGCAATCCGGGCATCACCAAAGCGAACTTGGCTGCACATGCGACGAGCGCGAAAGTCGCAGTTCCTGCGTTTGGCAAGCAACGGCCTGAAGGTGTAACCGACTTTAATGATATGGCGACGCTGGTCGGACTGGAGGCTGTGGCTAAGGTTATCAGTACAGCAACACAGCCAGACCACGAAGGGGCAACAAATGATAGTACCTGGCCTGCACCACTGCCCCTCACAGCGAAGATCAAACCGGAACCTTACCCGGTGGATGCGCTGCCGGAAACGATCCGCGCTGCTATCGATGAAGTCCGTGCTTTTACAAAGGCACCTGTTCCACTGGTGACCTCTTCAGCCCTGGCGGCGCTGTCATTGGCAATACAGGCCCATGCCGATGCAAAACGCGCAGAGAAACTAACCGGCCCGGTTGGCTTGTTCTTACTTACTATTGCTGACTCAGGCGAACGAAAATCAACCTGTGATGGTTTCTTTATACAGGCGATCCGGGACTATGAAGCCAATCAAGCTGAATTGGCCAAACCACTGATAAAAGATCACAAGACAACCATGGAAGCCTGGGAAGCAAAATGCGGCGGCATCAAAGAAAAAATCCGATCACTCGCCAAAACCGGGAAGTCTACTCACGAACAGGAAGCGACGCTGCGCGACCTTGAACATGACAAACCCGAACCGCCAAGAGTGCCACGCCTGATCTATGGCGATGCCACCCCCGAAGCACTGAAATGGAATCTGGCAAAGGGTTGGCCTTCCGGTGGTGTGGTATCGAGTGAAGCCGGGTTGGTGTTCGGTGCTCATGGCATGGGTAAAGATTCAGTTATGCGCAATCTGGCAACACTGAACCAGCTTTGGGACGGTGCAGATATTGCCACCGAACGGCGCACTTCGGAATCCTTTACGGTACGCGGTGCACGGCTGACTATCGCTTTGCAGGTGCAGGAAGCCACCTTGCGCAGTTTCTTTGATCGATCCAGTGGACTGGCACGCGGTACTGGCTTTCTCGCCCGCTTTCTTGTCGCCTGGCCGGAATCACACAAGGTAATCGACCGTTTACTGATCCACCGGAAACCTGGCCTGCACTGGCAAAATTTAATCAACGAATTGCAGCGATTCTGGAACAGGTTGTGCCCATTGATGAAGATGGCGCACTGTTGCCCCCTGTTTTCATCTTAGCCGCAGATACCAAGGCTGCATGGGTGATTTTTCACGATGCCATTGAAAGTGAACTGCGAACCGGAGGTGAACTCTACGACGTGCGCGACGTAGCCAGTAAGACAGCTGATAACGCAGCCAGAATCGCCACCCTGTTCCAGCTGTTCCAGCTATTCGAGCATGGCATTGGTGGCACTATCGGGCTGAAAGCGTTTGAAGGCGCATCAAGGATTGCTGCCTGGCACCTGCACGAAGCCCGCCGCTTCTATGGTGAATTGGCATTACCGGAAGAACAGGCGGATGCTGCGCGGATGGATGGTTGGTTACTCGATTATTGCCGGAAGGAAAAGACAAATATCATTCCCCGCCGGGAAGTTCAGCGCAACGTCACACCCATACACCTGCGCCAGAAAGCCGCGCTTGATGTTGCACTAGGCGAACTGGTTGAAGCTGAAAGAGTACGGCTGGTTCATGTAGGGAGGCGCAAGGATATTCATATCAACCCGGCATTGTTGGAAGGGGGAATGCAATGACCCTTTCTGCTTTGATTAAGAAAGATGGGCTTTCCAAGGTTGCGACGGCGACACCTGCGACAACTGTGACACAAGAAGCAGATGAACTGGTAAGTGTCGCACCAGTCGCAACTGTCGCTGTCGCAGTTAAGCCAGCACCGCTACCTAAATTGTCACCGGATGAAGAAGCAAGCATACGGGCATGGCTGGCACACATTGAAGAAACTGATCCAGCCATCATCACCGAAGTATTAGACAAGTGCCGCGATGAATTTGACGCCCGAGTTTTCTTTTTGAAACGGTCGAAAGAAGTACCGGAACCGATCATCCGCAATGCACCGAAAACTTGTGGCGACTGCATCCACTTCAAGCGAATAGACCATCCAAACCTTGGCCATTGCGCCAAAGGTGAACCGGAAGCCATTGCCGGTATATGGGACAGTGACCGGCGTTTTTGCGATCAATTTCTTACATGTACAAAGCAATCTACTGGCATCCAAGCTGATACCAGGAAAAACAAACATGGAGTTAAAACTCCCTATTGATTTCGGCAAAACCTTGAGGTTAACATGGGTGGAATGGGTAGCGGAAAGCACTGGCATGAAGGTGCAAAAGAAACGACCAACGATTACCGATCAATTGATGTGCGGCGCTGGCAAAGAGATGGGCTACTTGCTCCCCATCAAGCATTCAATTGGACTTGGAGATGCAATGGTAAAATCATTGCATCCATCTTGGCACAAATGGAATCAGACCAAGTAATTCTCAGCTATCGGCATAGAAGAAGCGACAATGAATGGAAAAATGAACACTATCCGGTACGACTTGAGTGGACGGTTTGTAACTTTGGCGGAAAGCGCCCTTGGTTTCTCTGTCCCGCCGTTGGCTGCGGTCAACGTGCGGCAATACTCTACAGTGGCAAGACATTTTCCTGCCGCAAGTGTAGCCAGTTAGCATACCCCAGCCAACGAGAAACGCGGGACTTTCGTACCATGAGACGGGCGAACAGGATACGTGAAAAACTAGGGTGGAAACCCGGTATCGCTAATGGCATTGGCGGCAAGCCCAAGGGGATGCACTTGAGTACTTTCGAACAACTGACAGCCCAGCATGATGCTTTTGTTTCAGAATCACTGGCGCTTATCGCCCAACGATTTGGCATATTAGTACTGAACCAGGAATAGCAGCCGATTTCATGGAAGCAGCTGATAAAAATGTGGGTGCAGTGTGGGTGCAGGAGACATCATCCACCAATAAAAAACGAAAAAAATTTACCTTTTAAGCACTAAACCTTTGTTTTATATGGCGCGCCCGGAGAGATTCGAACTCCCGACCGCCTGGTTCGTAGCCAGGTACTCTATCCAACTGAGCTACGGGCGCGTTAAGGATGTGGATTATGGATATCTGCCAGACTCCAGTCAAGAAAAAAATGTATATTTCTCAAGTCCTCGTCGGGTTCAAACCCTCTTTGTGAGGTGGTGTATTGAAACTACTCAATATATTTGGAGATATGAGTAGATTTAATGGCACAGAGAGGGATGATTCATCTCATCCTGAGATTCACCCTTTGGGTTCGCTTCGCTTATGAAAAAATGTTCCTTACATTTTTTGCAAACTCTCTATCGGGTTCAAATCCCTCTATATAACGTAGCGTTTTCAAGCTACTGCGTATTCTTTTCTTGGAGATATCAATCGAATTAATGGCGGAGAGAGAGGGATTCGAACCCTCGATGGAGCTATAAACCCCATACTCCCTTAGCAGGGGAGCGCCTTCAGCCGCTCGGCCATCTCTCCGTTTATCTTGGCATCCTGAACTTAAAGGATACCTATTTAATTAAACCTGTGATCACATTGTATTTCTTGTGTGATGGATCCACAGATTCAACCTCAATATAACAAGCGTAACCTTGTGCTTAGAGAAATAACTTAGCATGCATGGAGATGGGCTTATTAAAAAAGCCGCTGAGTACTCAGCGGCTTCAAGCGCTAGAATACCTTTTTACAATCATTAGGTAAAGCGCTTAATTTATTCAATGTCAGTCGAATTAAGTATTCTATTCAATCCATCAATGTGACTGTATTTGTGAATGGTAAACTATTTGTTACCCCGATTGTCATCCTCGACAGGACCGGCAGGGCCGGCATTCTGTGCTTCTTGTTCACGTTTAATTCGTTCGTAAATTTCTTCACGATGAACAGCCACTTCCTTTGGTGCATTAACACCTATCCTGACTTGATTACCTTTTACACCTAGAACTGTGACGGTCACTTCGTCACCTATCATTAAAGATTCGCCTACTCGACGAGTAAGAATTAACATACCTATTTACTCCATGTTCAAAAATAACACGCATGAGCTATCAAATTGATCAACCCAATATGTGTACCGCGCATCGCGGATATTAATAACGTCGGCTTATAAACCGATCTAACCTTTATAATGCGTGTATACCGCATTTTGAATCAAGTAATATCAAACCGACTATCTGTGTCAAATAATATACTGGCAACTAAGCTTCAAACGGTTCCTTATCGAGGCCAAACGCCTCATGTAGGGCTCTGACACCAAGCTCTAAGTATTTTTCATCAATGACAACTGATATTTTAATCTCGGAAGTAGATATCAATTGTATATTTATGCCTTCGTCTGACAGAACTTGAAACATACGGCTTGCAATACCTGCATGAGAACGCATACCAACACCTACCATAGACAATTTTACGATAGTTTTATTACCACTCAGTTCACAGTTTCCCCATTGGTCAATACGTTTTGTGAGGCAATCCATGGTTTTTATATAATCATTTCTATGGACAGTAAATGTAAAATCAGTCAGTCCATCAGCACTAACATTCTGTACAATCATATCAACTTCAATGTTTTGATCAGATATTGGTCCCAGAATTTTATAGGCGACACCTGGACTGTCTGGCACACCTGTCAGGGTTATCTGCGCCTCATCCCGATTAAAAGCTATGCCTGAAATGAGTGCTTGCTCCACTTCTTTATCCTCATCGTAGGTTATTAAAGTCCCCTCTCCTTCGTCAAAACTTGACAATACACGGAGTGGCACACTGTATTTTCCAGCAAATTCTACAGCTCTTATCTGCAATACTTTTGAGCCAAGGCTTGCCATTTCTAACATTTCTTCAAATGTTATTTTATCCAGACGGCGAGCATTGGCGACTACGCGAGGATCTGTAGTATACACACCGTCCACATCGGTGAGTATCTGACACTCGTCTGCATTCAAGGCGGCTGCCAATGCGACAGCAGAGGTGTCTGACCCACCTCTGCCCAAAGTTGTAATATTTGCATTTTCATCAACACCCTGAAAACCCGCAACTACAACCACCTTACCTTCAGACAAGTCTTTCTTTATTACGGCGTCATCAATGCTGCGTATGCGCGCTTTATTATACACATTGTCAGTCAAAACTTTGACCTGACCACCAGTATACGAAACCGCTGCCTGCCCAGACTGGATCAAGGCCATACACAATAGTGCAATAGTGACTTGTTCACCAGTAGAAACCAATACATCCAGTTCTCTTGGCTCCGGCACAGGCATAATTTTATTCGCCATCTCTATAAGACGGTTAGTTTCTCCTGACATCGCAGAAACTACAACGACAACGTCATTACCTTGATTTTTCAGTCGTAGAACACGTTCTGCTACATTCTGAATTCTCTCCACATCGGCTACAGAGGTTCCGCCGTATTTTTGAACAATCAAGGCCATATTTGTACTATTCCAGTTAAATAAGTTTTTCTTTTATCCAGCTTGGTATTTTGGCCAATGCATCATCAAGACCATCCAATTTTGTTCCGCCGGCCATTGCCATATCAGATCGACCACCACCTTTACCACCCACCTTTCTGGCTAACTCATTAACCAAATCACCCGCTTTAATCTTTTTTGTCAGCGACTGCGTTACACCAACAACCAGTAGAATTTTTCCGTTAGTAACAGAGGCCAGTACAACCACACCTTCTCCAAGTTTACTCTTGTACCGATCTGCCATTTCCCGTAACGCTTTTCCTTCAACTGCTTCGAGTTTCAAACATAACAATTTAGTGTCGGCAATCTCCGTCACTTGTTCGAGCGCTTTATCCCCAATCTGTATAGCAAATCTGGATTGAAGCGTAGCCAACTCTTTTGTCTGCCTCTTACTACCCTCAAGCAATTGTGCTAATTTGTCAGTAAGATGTTTTTCACTGGTCTTTAGCATTCGCGCCAATTCATAAAGTCGATTTCGATCTGCGACAGCAGCATCAAGCGCATCCAATCCCGAAACGGCCTCAATCCGTCTAATACCTGAGGCGACCCCGTTTTCTGAATTAATACGAAAAAAACCAATATCTCCGGTGCAATTTACGTGTGTGCCGCCGCAAAGTTCAGTTGATTCCTCACCCAAGGAAACTACTCGCACCACTTCACCGTATTTCTCACCGAACAACGCAACAGCTCCTGCATCAATTGCATCTTGCATTGACATTTGCTGCACTGTTGAGGCGCTGTTGGCACTGATTTGTTCATTTACCCAGCGCTCAATTTGCCTCAACTTATCGGTTGACAATGGCGCGTCATGCGAAAAATCAAACCTCAGGTAAGACGGTGCCACCAAAGAGCCTTTCTGTTCAACCTGTCCACCGAGGAATTTTCTTAGTGCTGCATGCAACAGATGAGTAGCTGAGTGGTTTTGTACAATTTTTTTTCTACGTGCAACATCCACGCTTGCTTTTACGACCTGTCCCAGGGGCATCTCGCCTTGAGTTAATACGCCACAATGAATAACCACACCGCCTTTTTTTTGTGTATCCTTTACATGGAACTCAAAATTGTCATTAAGCAGTAGACCTGTATCACCTACCTGCCCACCAGATTCACCGTAGAAAGGCGTTTCATCCATTATCACATTCCCCTCCTCACCTGCTTTTATAGTATCCACTGCAATTCCATCTACATACAGGTCTGTCACCTTGCTTTCTGATGTCAACGATTCATAGCCAACAAATCCCGTCGCATTTTCAGTTGAAATTGCTGAACTCATATCAGCGATAAATTGATTAGAGGAACGTGCGCGCTCACGCTGCCCTTGCATTGCAAGATCAAAACCTTTCTGATCTATTTCCAGACCGCGTTCACGTGCAATATCAGCAGTTAAATCAATTGGAAAGCCAAAAGTATCATACAGTTTGAACAGTACTTTTCCAGGAATAACGTTTCCACTCAACGCAGCGAGGTCTTCATCAAGAATTTTCATTCCACTGCTAAGCGTTGTATTAAATTTCCTCTCTTCTGCCAGCAGCGTTTTTTCGATTTTTCCACAAAATCGGATTAATTCAGGATAAGCGTCTGCCATTTCATTGACTAGCGAAGTCACTAATTTGTAGAAAAACGGTTCAATCGCACCCAACTTATGACCATGTCGTGCGGCCCTGCGGATGATACGTCTTAACACGTAGCCGCGGCCTTCATTGGAAGGCAGCACGCCGTCTATTATCAAAAAGGCACAGGACCGAATATGATCCGCTATCACTTTAAGTGAATTAGATTCCAAATCATTGGAATTAAGAATTTTTGCAGTACTGGCAATTAAATTTTTAAATAAATCAATCGAATAGTTGTTGTGCACGTTTTGTAATACTGCAGCAACGCGCTCCAATCCCATTCCCGTATCCACACTGGGCTTTGGCAAAGGTGTTAGTGAGCCATCTACTGCACGGTTGAACTGCATAAACACGAGATTCCATATTTCTATATAACGATCACCATCTTCATCAGGGGTTCCTGGTGGTCCACCAGCGACATCGGGTCCATGATCAAAAAATATCTCAGAGCAAGGGCCGCATGGCCCAGTCTCGCCCATTTGCCAAAAATTATCCTTGGCCCCAATACGGGAAAGGCGTTGCTCTGGAATACCTACTTTATTCAACCATAACTCATAAGCTTCATCATCTTCTTCAAAGACAGTGACCCATAGTTTTTCCTTGGGTAAAGATAGCTCTTTTGTTAGAAACTCCCAGGCATACAGTATTGCATCTTCTTTGAAATAATCGCCAAAGCTAAAGTTTCCGAGCATTTCAAAAAAAGTATGATGACGGGCCGTATAACCTACGTTTTCCAGATCGTTATGTTTGCCACCCGCACGAACACAACGTTGACTACTGGTTGCACGTATATAATTCCTTTTATCGAGTCCCAGAAATACATCTTTAAATTGCACCATGCCTGCATTGGTAAATAGCAGTGTTTTATCGTTTGCCGGTACAAGCGAACTGGAGGCGACGATCTCATGTTGTCGGGCGCCAAAAAAAGTCAGAAACTTTGTACGAATTTCAGAGGTTGATATCAAGGGATATCCTTCAGGAAAAGTTTTACGTATTTGTACATTGATTTAATTTCGAGTTAACGCTTTAGAAGCCTTGATCATAACTCTGAACAACGTCAATCGACCCTGATGCATATTGATTACTCGCATATACCGCATCACTGATAAAACCCATCATTTGATCAGTAACTTAATAGCATCGCTAATTTGCGCATAGCCGAAACCTCTTGAACCAAGGAAACGCTTGCATTTCATCAACTCAGAATTATTCGGCGTTTCTCCATTTAATTGCCTGAATTTACGTTCTGCAACGCGATGGGCTATAGTGACCCAGTCTATAGACAGATTGGTAAGCGTCTGCTCAGCCAGAGCGGAATCGATACCACGATTGTGTAAATCAGCACGAATTTTCAATGCCCCAAATCCCTTGTTACTTCTATGCTCCGCAAAAAGCGTTGCAAATCGCTCGTCACTTTGTAAATTTGCGTCGTTTAATTCCTGGATAATCTGCTCAACCTGCACTGCTTCAAATCCGCGTTGAATTAATTTATCCAGCAGCTCACGTCGGGTATGTTCCCGACGTGAAAGCAAATCCAGGGCTTTTTTTCGAACCTCAGCCAGTTCGACTGGTTTTTTGTTCAGGCTTCAGCTTCCTCGGTCAGGGTTTCCTTTTTTTCTGCTTCGTCGGGTTTTTCCAACAATAAAGCGCGCAGCTGTTGATCCAATTCATTTGCAATGTCAGGATTTTCCTTTAGAAAATTTCGAACATTTTCCTTACCTTGACCTATACGATCACCATTACGGCTATACCACGCACCCGCTTTATCAATCAATCCGTTCTTAACACCCAGATCAATCAGTTCTCCCTCACGAGAACTTCCTTCTCCATAGAGAATCTCAAATTCGACTTGCTTAAACGGGGGTGCCATTTTATTTTTAACTACCTTAACCCGCGTCTCGTTACCCACAATCTCATCGCCCTTTTTGACGGCTCCGATACGTCTGATATCCAGGCGTACAGAGGCGTAAAACTTTAGCGCGTTACCTCCTGTCGTGGTTTCAGGACTTCCAAACATGACACCAATCTTCATGCGGATCTGATTAATAAATATCACCAACGTATTAGATCGTTTAATGTTACCTGTCAATTTTCGTAAAGCCTGTGACATTAATCGCGCATGTAGACCCACATGAGTGTCACCCATATCACCTTCAATCTCAGCCTTTGGTGTTAAAGCCGCAACCGAATCCACAACGACTAAATCAACCGCTCCAGAGCGTACCAGCATGTCTACAATCTCCAATGCCTGATCACCAGTATCAGGTTGTGAGACTAATAGTTCATCCACATCAATACCCAGTTTCCCTGCATAAACCGGATCTAACGCATGCTCAGCATCCACGAACGCTGCTGTACCACCATTCTTCTGGCATTCTGCAATAGCCTGTAGCGTCATAGTGGTTTTCCCCGAAGACTCAGGTCCATAAATTTCCACTACCCGGCCTCTAGGTAACCCACCAATTCCCAATGCCACATCCAATGATAGTGAGCCTGTTGAGATGACCTCGATATTTCTTATAGCACTGGTATCTCCCATACGCATAACGGCACCTTTGCCAAACTGTTTTTCTATTTGACTAAGCGCTGCTGCGAGTGCTTTTTTGCGTTTATCATCCACGTTTGTTGTCTCCACTTAAGTTTAAAAGTGCTATATGTATAAAACCGGCTGATTATTCCATAAAGCCAAATGAACACATAGCGTTAATATCCGTATTAACTGTTTACTGAGAGGTAAGGCCGATCAAACTTTAATACTGCCAAACTGTATGGCATCTACTCAGTGAGTCCGTGCCAAACGATTAAGCTCAACAGGCTCAGCGATCAATGTCCTAAATACAAATAGGATTACTTGCCTTAACTTTGGTAATTTCATCTAATTTGCCACATAAATTATCAATTTTTTCTGTCACCGATGAAATTCGGTTTTCAGTTGTTTTGATCTGATTCTGAACCATAAGCAGCTCTTTGTTAGTGCTTTCTTTGTTATCTTTTAATTTATCCAACTCGACTTGGTGCTGATTATGTTGAGATTTTAAATCTTCAATCTCCGCTGATTGCGCCCATGCTCCAGCACAAACAAGTAAGCCTGACAGTAAAAAAAATACGCCCTTCATTTTTATCTCCAGATAAATTCGCCCATCTTAACATTTAGTATCGCAATAAGCCCTAATAACGCATTTTCACACGCTGACAATCGTATCTGCCGGCGACTGCCATTGTAATGACATGTTTGCGTCCAGACCTTTTGCTCAAGATTACATGCCCAACCGAAACACACTGTACCAACCGGCTTCTCTACAGTGCCACCACCTGGTCCGGCAACACCACTTACAGCCACACTTAAATCTGCATTACTGTTTTCAATAGCGCCGGCCGCCATTTCTTCAACGACAGGTTCACTTACAGCACCATTCAAGGCAATTGTTTGGATGTTGACATTCAACATTTTGGCTTTCGCGGTATTACTGTAAGTGACAAATCCCCGATCAAACCAATTCGAGCTTCCGGCAATATCGGTGATTGCAGCGGCAATCAAACCACCCGTACAAGACTCTGCAGTAACGCATGTCCGACCCCGTTTTAATGCTACCAAACCCAACTGCTGCGCGCAATCCAGGATATTTTCGTGCTGTGCCATTATCACGCGATTAGTTCCAAAAGTCCCTATCACCATCAATTAAATGTGCAAAATTATACATGAATAAACAGAAAAGCCGATAGCCCCTATTTTCTATGCAAAAGCGAAAGCCTGAAAAAATCTGCGCTTTTTAAATCTTGCCCTGCTCGGCCGACAAGTTTTCTGTAAAATGGGTCGAATGAGTAAATCAACTTCAAACAACCATACACCCATGATGCAGCAATACCTGAAAATTAAGGCTGATTTTCAGGATACCTTGCTGTTTTATCGAATGGGTGATTTTTATGAGCTATTTTTCGAAGATGCACGCAATGCGGCACGACTCCTCGATATCACACTAACCGCACGCGGAAAATCGGGTGACCAACCTATTCCGATGGCTGGTATTCCTTATCACGCTGCCGAATCTTATCTGGCGCGGCTGTTAAAACAAGGTCAATCAATCGCAATCTGTGAGCAAATTGGTGATCCAGCGACATCAAAAGGGCCTGTTGAGCGTGCGGTAACAAGGGTTGTCACCCCTGGAACCGTCACTGATGAAGCACTGCTAGGTAATAGAGAAACTGCGCATTTAGTGGCTGTTGCTGATAAAGGAGATTGTTATGGCATAGCCAGCTTAGATTTAGGCGGCGGCCGTTTTAGCGTTCAAGAAGTCTCAGGTGTTGCGGCCTTAATGGGAGAATTGGAAAGCCTGCGCCCTGCTGAACTTCTTTTAAGCGAAACATTTAGCATTTCGCACCCGGTTAATAAATACCCCCGAAGAAATCGCCCACCGTGGCATTTTGATAACGTAAGCGCCCGACAAAACCTGACTGCTCATTTTAACACACTGGATTTGACAGGGTTCGGATGTGAAAAACTTGAGCTTGCCATCGCCGCTGCCGGCTGTGTCCTCCAATACGTTAAAGACACGCAACGATCAGCATTACCTCATTTGACAGGTATCAACACCCAGACCGCCTCAGACAGCATTCTCATGGACGCCAATACCAGGCGTAATCTTGAATTAGAACAAAATCTTGGCGGTGGTTCAGATAACACCCTGTTAACAGTGCTCGATAAAACTCAAACCAATATGGGCAGTCGGGAGTTGCGCCGCTGGTTAAATCGGCCTCTGCGTGATCAACAACTGCTTAAGTTGCGTCACGATTGTGTTGACGAATTATTGCAAAGTACGCTTGTCTCTGAATTACAGAACTTATTACATCAGATTAGTGATATAGAACGCATCCTCACTCGCATCGTATTGCTCTCTGCACGGCCTAGAGATCTGTCCTCTCTCAGGACGAGCCTGGGTATATTGCCGAAATTACGTCAATGTGTGGCTTCATTAAAACATCAACAAATTATTACTCTCAGCCAGCAGATAGGTGAATTTCCGAAACTACAAAAGCTATTAGAATCTGCCATCGTTGATATTCCTCCAGTATTGATTCGAGATGGTGGTGTTATCGCAGAGGGCTATGACGAGGCGCTCGATGAGTTTAGAAATATAAGCACCAATGCTGATCAATATTTACTTGATTTAGAATCCCGGGAACGAAAAGCCACTGGCATAAACTCATTAAAAGTAGGTTACAACCGGGTGCATGGATATTACATCGAGATCAGCCGACTTCAGTCTGAAAATGTGCCAGAACATTATATTCGCCGGCAAACCCTAAAAAGCGCTGAAAGGTATATTGTACCCGAACTAAAAGCCTTTGAAGATAAGGCTCTCAGTGCTAAGGAACGTGCATTAAAACGTGAAAAATATATATACCAAAATATATTGCAATCAATTGCTGCCTCTCACATTGAATTAAGAACCTCTGCAAACGCAATTGCAGAACTGGACGTACTCTGCGGGTTCGCTCAAATCGCTGATGACTTAAAGTGGTATCGACCTGAATTTGTAGCAGAAAACATCTTAGGTTACGAAGGCGGCAGGCACCCGGTAGTCGAACAATTACTCTCAGAACCGTTTGTCCCAAATGATTTATTATTGGACAAAAAGCGCCGAATGCTTTTAATTACCGGACCCAATATGGGGGGCAAATCGACATTTATGCGGCAAACCGCTCTAATCACAATTCTTGCCAGTATTGGCAGTTTTGTACCCGCTGATACGGCTGAAATAGGCCCTGTTGATCAAATTTTCACCCGCATAGGTGCGTCAGATGATCTGGCCAGTGGGCAGTCCACCTTTATGGTTGAAATGACAGAGGCGGCCAATATCCTACACAATTCAACTGAACATAGTCTGGTACTTATGGATGAAATTGGTCGCGGGACCAGCACTTTTGATGGCCTGTCTCTGGCATGGGCATGCGCCGAATATTTAGCCACAACGAATCGTGCAATGTGCTTGTTTGCAACCCATTATTTTGAGTTGACAGCACTCAGTAAACAATTTAATGCGATACATAATGTGCATTTGGACGCGATTGAGCATCAGGGCGAAATTGTTTTTATGCACAATGTAAAATCCGGGTCGGCAAATCAAAGTTATGGATTACAGGTGGCGCAACTTGCCGGGATTCCTCAAAGCGTAATTAGCAAGGCCAAGTTACAATTATCTGAATTAGAGTCAGTCAATGACCATACATCGAACACTATTAAGCAATCACCTCCACAGCAAATAGGGTTATTCGATTCCTATCCAGTGCAAACGTTAGCGTTATTACGCAAGTTGAACCTTGATGAACTATCGCCAAGACAAGCCTTGGAAATGCTTTATCAACTACATGAGCTTCTTCATGAAGAAGATTTATAAGAAGCATGACATACCCGGGTCGGACATGATATTTTATAATAATGTATAAATTTAAAAAAATAGGACTCATCGTAAAATTCAATGATCTGGCAATTTCCGATACGCTTAACGAAGTTTACAATAAGTTAAAAGGCAAAGGGATTGAACTATTGCTTGATCACACCACCCGCGGTTTACTGGGTGGGCCAGTCACTGTTGATATTGAAACCATAGGCCGTGAGTGTGATCTGGCGATCATTATTGGTGGTGATGGCACGCTTTTGCACGCCGCCCGTGAATTAGTTGACTACGGTGTGCCCCTTGTTGGTGTTAATCGTGGTCGACTTGGATTTTTAGTAGACGTTTGTCCTGACAAAGAATTGTCGCAAATCGATGAAATTCTGGAAGGCAATTACCTGTCAGAAGAACGCTTTATGTTTGAAGCGAGTATCGTGCGTGACGGTGAAATAGTCCATAAATCCAGTGCCTTTAATGATGTTGTACTGCGAATTCGCGACTTACTGCAAATTATGGAGTTTGAGATCACCATTGATGGCAGTTTTGTAAACCTGCAACGTGCTGACGGGATTATTATTTCCACACCATCAGGCTCAACCGCTTATTCACTATCCAACGGTGGCCCTATCGTAAACCCCACGCTTGATGTAATTGTCTTACAGCCTATTTGCCCACATACATTGAGTAGTCGTTCATTGGTTGTCAGTTCAGACAGCGAAATAAGCATCCACATTTGCGATAAGGGTGTGCCTTATGCGCAGGCAGTTTGTGATGGTCAAGTCTATATGGATGCCGAACTGGACGATATTGTCACTATCAAACGTAAAGATAAATGTGTAAAACTATTGCACCCGAAAGACTACGATTATCATTATATATTAAGGGAAAAACTAAATTGGAGCTAGCTGTATTACTCAATAGCATCCAACCTGACCGGATGGGTATATAAAAGATCATGCTTGCACAGTTGCTGATTCGCGATTTTGCGATTATTGACCAAACCGAGATGGAACTCGCTGGGGGCATGACAGCACTTACCGGCGAAACAGGCGCCGGAAAATCTATTTTATTGGACGCGCTTGGTTTGGTATTAGGTGACAGGGCTGACACCGATAGTATTCGTGACGGTTGCAGCAAAGCGCAAATTACCGCTGATTTCCATCCTCACGCAGCCTCACCCATATGGCAATGGCTACATGACCATGATCTTGATCAGGCAGATGCTTGTATTATTCGTCGGGTCATCTCCAGAGATAATCGCTCTCGCGGTTATATAAATGGCAGCCCAGTTTCCTTACAGACACTAAAAACAGCTGGTGAAATGTTGGTTAATATCCATGGACAACACGACCACCAATCGTTAACACATTCTGATTATCAACGTCAAATTCTGGATAATCACGCAAAGAATCAGCGTTTATTGGAAAAACTATATGTCGCTTACAAGGATTGGGAAAACGCAAATCATCGGTACGAGAAAATACAATCAGAGCTCAATCAAAGAGCTCAACGTGTTGACATGCTGCGATTTCAAGTACAGGAATTTGAGAACTTGGAATTAGATGCCACAGAGTTGGAAAACATTGAAAAAGACCACTTACGTGCAGCGAATGCAGGCCGGTTATTTGATTTGGCCGTTACCGCAGGCAATGCCCTTTATGAAGATGAAGATTCAGCATATTCATTAATAAATAGAATCGAGAAAAACTTAAAGGAATTGAACGATCTGGATGATTCGACCAGTGAGATCATGAACATGGTGAATTCAGCGTCCATCCAATGCAGTGAAGCTGCGTCCAGCCTTAAGCACTATTTGGATACAATCAATGCCAATCCTGAAAAATTACAATGGCTGGAACAGCGTTTATCTTCATTGCATAATCTGGCACGCAAGCATCAAGTATCTCTTGAAGAACTTATACCCGTTTCTGCGTCAATACACGAGGAGCTAAAGGAACTTCAAAACTCGGATTTAACGCTTGAAAGCCTTGACAAACAACGCCTTGAAAAACAAGCACAGTATCACAAGATTGCTGATCAGCTAAGTAAAAAACGACAAACCGCCGCCCGCGCCATGAGTAAATCCATCACACAGACAATGCAACGTCTTGCAATGACAGGCGGAGTTTTCGAGATAAAATTATGCAGCAAACAAAACGCCCGACCCAGCATAAACGGGCAAGATGAAATTCAGTTTTTAGTAAGCGCGAACCCTGGACAAAAACCCCGAGAATTAAGAAAAGTGGTATCTGGGGGTGAGTTATCACGTATCAGCCTTGCAATACAGCTGATAGTTGCAGAGCACCAGAGAGTTCAGACAATGATCTTTGATGAAGTCGATAGTGGTGTGGGCGGCGCTGTAGCTGAAACAATAGGACAGAATTTACGAAAACTGTCTGCCAGTTGCCAAATTCTTTGTGTTACCCATCTCCCACAAGTTGCTTCGCAGGCGCACAACCACTACCGGGTAAGTAAAAGCACAGATGGCAAGAAAACACAAACTCAGTTAATCCCTCTCAACAAGCAGGAAACAGTAGAGGAGATAGCACGTATGTTAGGCGGCAAAAAAATAAGCAAACAGTCTCAGGATCATGCAGCGCAAATGCTGGCAAGTGCAAACATCCCAACATAAGCGCCGTGCGCGTAGAGGTGATTGCTCACAATTGCATAGGAACAACAGATATCAATAGCAAACAGCTATGATAATAAGGATTTACACTCTTTAATTATCTGCAGTTTCTTAGCCGGATAAGTTGAATAAATCACTATTAGCCAACCTCCCCTTTTAAAAAATCAACCATCCACTGAGCGACTACTTCATCATCCAGACTCTTCTCTAAAGATGCCAAGCCTTTCGTCAGTTGATCCGTCGGAATTCGATCTGTCCGGGACATCATCAAGTCATGAGAATACTGCTTGGGAAACTCAGGATGCCCCTGAAAGGTCAGTATATGTTCATCAATCTGAAAAGAGGCAAATTCGCAAAACTCACTGCTGGCAATCAACATTGCATTGCCCGGAAGTTTTTTTACTTGGTCCTGGTGGCTCGCCAACAAGGAAAATTCACGGTCATTATTTTTCATCCAGATAGGTTTATCTTCGATGTGCCAGGTTTGTACTCCTATGCCCCAACCTTTGTCTGATTTGCCGGATTCCCCACCCAAGACTTGGGCGATCAACTGGTGACCAAAACAGATGCCCACTGTTTTGCGCTTTTGTTTGTCCAGTTGTTTTATAAAATCAGAAAGCTGTTGGATCCAGCTTAAATCCTCATAAGAACCAAAGCGACTACCCGTGATTAACCAACCTTCACATTCGTTGATATCATTTGGAAAGACACCATCGATAACTGGATAACATTCGAATTCCAGTTTAGCATCCGCCTTTGCCAATAATTCAGTGAACATTTCGCCGTAGTCATCGACATCAGCGCGAAACTCTTCACTGACATGATCACATTGCAAGATTCCAATCTTCATACATTAATACCTGATATTTGGTAGTCAGCGGTCCTGGGATAAAACTGTTGTCGGGAAACATTCATCAATAGCTAACCTGCGCTATATAGCGCAAACTTTACTAAACCCCAAATCGCCAGTAAAAACAAAATAGTAGTTATCACTCCCCCAATAATAAAATGAATGGCTTTACCATGGGCAAAATCTTTCTCTTGATTTACCTTTTTTTGCACCCCGAATCCAGCGGCTAAAATACTCTTGAGTATCGAAAACATACCCAGTTTTTGTTTTGTTTTTTGATCTTGATTGTTCATTATGAGCTTATTAGAAAGCGCCGGTAAAGATGAGACAGGATTATACTGGATTAATGAGAGGGATTTGCAACATAAAGTGTAATATTAAGCTTGATAAACTACTCAAAACCACTCCTGGCACATATAAATTCCTGCTTCTGGCACTACCCCCACCCTAGCACTGTCCTTAAATTTGGCGTAATAGATCCCATGTAATTCTTCGGGATATAACGTTTGAACTGATAGAACCAAAATTCCAGGAGACTCACTCATGCTGATCGGTGTACCTAAAGAAATAAAAAACCATGAATACCGGGTGGGTTTGGTGCCGTCCAGTGTGAGAGAGTTGGTCGCCCACGGTCATAATGTATTGGTGGAAAGTAAGTGTGGCACGGGTATAGGAGAGACTGACTCAGCTTTCGAAGCTGCCGGGGCATCAATTGCAGCTTCTGCAAAAGAAGTTTTCGAACAGGCAGAAATGATTGTAAAGGTTAAGGAACCTCAAGCCGTGGAGCGCGCAATGCTTCGCCCTGAACAAATTCTTTTTACCTATCTGCATCTGGCTCCTGACCCTGAGCAAACAAAAGATTTGATAAAAAGTGATGCCATCTGTATTGCCTATGAGACAGTGACCTCTGCCAATGGCGGGCTTCCATTGTTGGCACCGATGTCTGAGGTCGCAGGTAGAATGGCAGTTCAAGCAGGAGCGCATTGCCTGGAAAAGGCCAATGGTGGCTTAGGCATGCTGCTCGGTGGCGTACCTGGGGTAGATCCGGCTAAAGTTGTTATCCTTGGCGGCGGTGTGGTCGGACGACACGCAACCTATATGGCAGTCGGTTTAGGCGCAGATGTTTGGGTTCTTGATCGGAACGTTGATGTATTAAAGCAGTTATGGGTTCAATTCGGTCGTTCCATCAATACCGTTTTTTCAACTCGGGACGCTTTGGAAAAACACGTTCATTCAGCAGATCTGGTCATAGGCAGCGTACTTATACCAGGCGCTGCCGCGCCGAAATTAGTAAGCGCAGAGATGGTAAAAACCATGAAACCAGGCTCAGTTGTAGTGGATGTGGCTATAGACCAAGGAGGCTGCTTTGAGACTTCACATGCAACCACACATGACGAACCCACATATGTAGTCGATGAGGTTATTCATTACTGTGTGGCCAATATGCCAGGGGGAGTTCCACGAACTTCAACTTTTGCGCTCAATAACGCCACCCTCCCCTACGTCCTGGAGTTAGCCGATAAAGGTTACAAAGTGGCACTTTCAGAAAATCCATATCTGCTGCCTGGGTTGAATATCTTTCGCGGCACAGTGACTTGTAAACAAGTAGCAGAGAACCTTGGCTATGATTACCATCCTCCTGCTGAAGTATTAGGGATATGACACAGGAAGTGGTTACCGATTGCGCTTTACATACAAGCTGTTCAAATAAAATATTTGCACTACTGTAAATGTTGATTTAGCTGAATGTCTTTATTTTTTACTGAATAAGGCACATTATCCATCTCAGATAAAGCTAAATGACATAAAACTGAGGGTGTGGTTTATGCCAACAAAGCGAGTAAGGCGAAGAAGAAATTCAAAAACGACAGATCAAACCCTGCAGGAACCGCCGGTTTGTCCGGGTGAGTCGAGTGGTTGTTTTAAGCCACTAACCGACAAGGCGATAAAACAGGTTCACAACGCCGCCCTCGATGTGTTGGAAAAAATCGGCCTGTCCCAGGCCATTCCATCATGCATTGAGCGAGTGACACATGCAGGTGGAACTTACTCTAATGATGACCGTCTGTTCTTTCCCCGAGCTTTAATTGAATCCACATTAGCAACAGCGGCCCGTAATATAACCCTTTATGGTCAAACCCCAGATTTTGATTTGAACCTTGCCGGCAGCAGAACCTATTTTGGCACAGCCGGGGCTGCAGTACATATAGTGGATAGTTGGAAGGCGGGAGCCGAGGGCAATGCTGGTGCCTATCGAGACTCTACCTTAAAAGACGTCTACGACGCCGCTCGGTTGGTTGATCGACTTGAGCATATCCACTATTTTCAACGTTGTCTGGTCGCACGTGATGTAGAGGATCCTCGACTGATGGATCTTAATACCTGTTATGCGTCAGTGGCCGGAACAAGAAAACATGTAGGCACAAGTTTTGTTGAATCTGATCACGTAACTGAAGCTTTGGATATGCTTCACCGGATTGCCGGCAGTGAAGAGAAATGGCGTGAACGGCCGTTTGTCAGTGCATCTACCTGCTTTGTTGTGCCACCATTGCGCTTTGCTGAAGACGCCTGTCATGTATTGCAAACCTGCGTAGAAGGCGGTATGCCGGTTTTGCTGTTATCAGCAGGTCAAGCGGGTGCAACAAGTCCGGTGGCGCTTTCGGGTTCTGTCGTGCAAGGCGTCGCAGAAGTGCTTGCAGGTTTGGTTTTTGTCAATTTAATAAAACCGGGTCATCCTGCAATTTTTGGTGCCTGGCCATTTGTCTCTGACTTGCGCACCGGCTCCATGACCGGAGGCAGTGGAGAGCAGGCCGTGTTGATGGCTGCCGTGGGTCAAATGGGTCGATATTACAAGCTACCAACCGGCATTGCTGCAGGCATGACAGATTCTAAAATCCCCGATGCCCAATCAGGTTATGAAAAAGCTTATTCCCTCACTATGGCGGGGCATAGCGGTGCTAATCTGGTATATGAATCTGCTGGCATGCATGCGAGCCTGATGGGCTTCAGCTTTGAAAGCTGTGTTATTGACAATGACATGCTCGGTGCAATCAATCGAAGCATACGCGGTATAGACATGGATTCACTATCGCTGTCGTTAGAGGCGATGAGGGAGGTTTGTCTTGAGGGACCAGAGCACTATCTGGGTCATAGCCAGACACTGGAACGGATGAAAAAAGAATTTATCTATCCCGATCTGGCAAACCGCCAATCCCCCACTGAATGGCAGGAACAAGGCAGTCCATCCATCAATGTTAGCGCCCGGGAAAAAGCTCAGAAAATCCTTGCAACACACTACCCCAGGCCGGTTTCGCAAATGATTGACCATCAGATTCGCAACGAATTTGATATCCGACTACCACAAGCCCAAATGCAAGCAGCGGATAACTGAAATGACTCAACACGTCACTAAAGATAGAAAAACCATTCCAACTCAGGCTCGTGTTGTTATTATTGGTGGCGGCATGATGGGTGTGGGATTGCTCTATCACCTGGCTGAGGCGGGTTGGAAAGATGTTGTATTAGTGGAAAAAGGCGAATTGACATCTGGTTCTACCTGGCATGCTGCAGGCCAATGCCCCAGTTTTATTGCCAACTATACAATGGCCAAAATCCACGATTATGGACTCCGGCTTTACCCCAGGCTTGAAGAGTTAACCGGCCAATACGTAGGTTGGCACGGTTGCGGCGGCATCCGTTTTGCCACTAAACCTGAAGAAATTGATTGGTTTAAACATGTTGCCGGTGTAGCGAAGCTTATTGGTTTTGAGTGTGAAATCATTGATCCCGGAAAAATTCGTCAACTTAACCCTTTTGTGACACTCGATGGCGTATTGGCAGGCGCCTGGACCACAGAAGACGGTCACGTTGATCCGGCCGGTTGTTGCAACGCGTTAGCACACGGTGCACGAAATATGGGTGCCCGGATCAGCCTGCGCAATCGCGTACTCGACATTAAGCAAAAAACTTCCGGTGACTGGCAAGTCATTACTGAACAGGGCACCATCACCTGTGAATTAGTGGTTAATGCTGCAGGCTGTTATGCTCGCCAAATAAGCCAAATGGTCGGTACTGATCTACCTATCACCAATATGAAGCACACTTATATTGTCACAGATACTGTTCAGGAATTTCTGGAGTGTGATAAAGAAATGCCGGTTATGCGCGACCCCTACCCATCTTCTTATTACCGACAGGAACAAAAATCTGCACTGATAGGTATTTATGAAACACAAGATTCACAGGCCTGTTGGACACATAGAGATGGTTGGCCTGAATGGGACTCGGAAAACGAACTATTCGAAGCTGATTTGGATAATCTGACACCTTATCTTGAGCGGGTTATGGAGCGAGTACCGATTTGGTCTGACCTTGGCATCAAGCGGGTTATTTGCGGGGCTATACCACATACACCCGATGGTAACCCTTTGCTCGGTCCGGCAAGTGGATTACAAAATTTCTGGCAATGCAACGGCGCTTCCATTGGCATCGCTGCAGGCGCTGGTTGCGGTAAATACCTGGCACAATGGATGATGCACGGCGATTCTGAAATTAATATGGCAGAGCTGGATCCGCGCCGATTTGCACGTCATGCACCCGGAGAATTCACTCGAGCGCGATCACACCAAGACTACGAGCACATGTATGCCCTGCATCTTCCAGGCGAAGAACGCCCGGCTGCACGCAAAGCACGAACCTCATCGCTGTATGATCGCCTATTGCAAGCTGGCTGCGTGTATACAGAAGCAAATGGCTGGGAAAGACCAAAATGGTTTTCACTGAATGCTGAAATAGAACAACCTGGCTTTCGGCATAACAACATTTTTAAAATTGTCGCCGGGGAATGCCGTGCAGTTAGAGAACGAGTCGGTGTTCTGGATTTGTCCAGTTTTGCCAAGTTTATGGTTGAGGGACGTGGTGCCGAGCAGTTCTTAAACCGAATTTGCGCTAATCGAATGTCAAGGCGTAAAGGCGGAATAATACTGGCTCATTACCTCTCTGACGAGGGCCGGATCAACGGTGAGTCAACCATCACTCGATTAGGCGATGAATCGTTCTACGTCCTATCGGGAACTATGGCGCAAGATCGCGACTACGACCTTCTAACTCAGGCAGTGCTGGAAGAGGAAGATGTGCAGATAAGCAATATTACCGATGATTGGGGCACATTAGTCGTCGCAGGACCAAAATCACGACAAGTATTGACTCTACTGACATCTACCTCACTTAAAAGTACCGATTTTCCATGGCTTAGCGCTCAGGAAATAAATGTGGCTGGATGCGATGTACGCGCTTTGCGAGTTAATTATGTAGGTGAATTAGGTTGGGAATTACACTGTCCCATGAGCCAGATGTTGACATTGTATAACGCTGTTTGGAATGCAGGTGTTGAATTTAACATTGCCAATTTTGGTGTCTATTGCGTAAATTCTTTGCGTATGGAAAAAGCCTATAAGGGTTGGGGTACAGAACTGACGAACGAAATTACATTAATTGAAGCGGGTATGGAACGTTTTTTTGCAGAAAGTAAATCGAATTTCAGCGGAAAGCTGGCAACGTTAAAAATTAGACAAAACAGCTTATCTACGCATTTGGTTTATTTTGAAGTCAAAGGCGCAGATAGCGAGGTTCGCGGTAGTGAACCGATATGGTTTGATAAACAACTTGTCGGTGTAACAACTTCGGGTGGATATGGCCACTACACAGGGAAAAATTTAGGTTTTGCATATATTAAACCCGATTTGAACACTCAAGACTGTAGATTTACAATAAATTTGTTAGGTGTTGAATACCCTGTCACCCTACTCAAATCCCCAGTTTGGGACTCGGCAAATACACGGCTACGTGATTGAAATTTTATTGCAACTTACTAATTCCCAATGACAGATAGACCTTTATTATCCATTAGTAACCGTACAGAAAATGCGTTAAACTCATACCATTCATGATGATCAGAATTTGAGATCGAATCTCGAAATTAAATGATTCACTATACACTGTTCTATGGTGTAGCTACGGCGTGAGTGAATAAGGCAAGGAACGTGCATGAGTGTCTTCTTTACAAATTTATTGTAATCGCTAGTTACTCAGAAACAAGAAAAGGAGATTGATTAAATCACCCTTCCAAGCAATAACCACAGAATATTTTGTATGTTGCCTGACCTCAAATCACAGGCAATGCCTTATGAGACACCCCAACAATACTAATAATTAAAAATACAGTTTATGGAGACTATTAATGAATGACGTGACAACTTCGGCAATCGACCTTGATGCCTTTCTCAATTGCATCGAAGCTCACAGCAATCAGGAAATTCAAAGTTTCCGGCTGCCTGTTCAGTCGGTTGACAATTCAGCTTCTGGCGCAACAGGTATAAACGGCACGGTTGCATCAGGCTCGATTGAGGTGGGTATGTCGGCTGTGGCAAGCCTGTCTGGTAAATCTTCAATTATTAAACAGATTATGGGCCCATCCGGTGAGTTGAAACGGGCTGAAACCGGACATACTGTATCGATGTTTTTAGCAGATGATATCGACATAAAACAGGGCGATGTACTTGCTGAAAAAGGTAAGGAACCCGATGTAGCAGATCAGTTTGCTGCTCACCTGATATGGATGGATAAAGAGGCGATGCTGCCGGAAAGAACCTATATTATTCGTATCGCCACCGCCATGGCTACCGTACAGGTGACCGATCTTGTGCATCAAATTGACGTTAACACACGCGGCAAATTGGCTGCAAAAAAATTGCATAAAAATGAAATTGGTTATTGCAAACTGGCACTTGACCAAGCCGTCGCTTTTGATACCTACGCTAACAATGATCAAACCGGAATATTTGAACTTTTTGATAAATTCACAGAAGCGAAAGTTGCTTTTGGTGTAATCGATTTTGCCCTTCGTCGTGCCAGCAATATCGAATGGCATGACATGAAGATTGACAAAAAGGTGCGAGCCCAGATCAATCAACAAACACCGTGTTTACTCTGGTTCACCGGCCTTTCAGGATCAGGCAAATCAACAATTGCTGACCGTTTGGAACAGAAATTACATGCACTTGGCAAACGAACCTATCTGCTAGATGGCGATAACGTACGCCATGGGCTGAATAAAGACCTCGGTTTCACTGATCAAGATCGGGTTGAGAATATTCGCCGAATCGGTGAGGTGTCTAAACTGATGGTGGATGCTGGCCTCATCGTTATTTCCTCGTTTATCTCCCCTTTTCGCTCTGAGCGGCAGATGGCACGTAGTCAAATGGATGAAAACAACGAATTTATAGAAATATTTGTAAATACGCCTATTGAGATTTGCGAAGAACGTGACCCTAAAGGGCTTTATAAAAAAGCACGAGCAGGTGATCTAAAGAATTTCACGGGCATAGACTCCGATTATGAGATACCCGAAAATGCAGAGATTGTTCTAAAAGCCGGGCACGGGAATCCCGATGATCTGGCGGATCAGATAATTGATTACCTCTCATCGAAATCCTTATAACGGATGTAATCGCACAATTAATCCGGGAACAATTATGCCTGTATGAAGAGATCACAGGCTTCTTTAATCTGGGCGTTACTCTCGTTAGCTTTTCTAACTGGCCTATTTGGAAGAATAACAATTTGCTTGACAGAATCGTTGGGGAACCGCAAAATACGCGGCTTGATTTATGCGGGAATAGCTCAGTTGGTAGAGCACAACCTTGCCAAGGTTGGGGTCGCGAGTTCGAGTCTCGTTTCCCGCTCCATAACACATTGTTTTGATTGGTTATGGAAACGCACAAAAATCTTCTCTAGGCTATCAGTAGGTAATCAATTTTCATCGATTTACCTACGGATTTCAGCCTGCATTAACGCCCAAATATTCTCCTTTTCTGAGTGCACACGGAAGTCCACATTGCGACGGATACGATCCCTCTTCCGCCAATTCATTTCTCTAATACCTCAGAACCTCGAATCCTCTGGGGTGGACCATCTATGCGCGTAATCGATCTCTTTGCTGGAGCGGGTGGATTTTCGACTGGCGCGGTGATGGCTGGAGCAAAAGTCGTGTGGGCAGCGAACCATTGGGCCGCTGCAGTTAATATACACAAAGTAAATCACCCAAATACCCTGCATGTCTGCCAGGATCTCCACCAGGTGGACTGGTCACTGGTTCCTGAACATGACGTGATGCTGGCGTCACCGGCGTGTCAGGGTCATTCTCGCGCCCGTGGCAAAAACAGACCACATCACGATATTACCAGATCAACAGCCTGGGCAGTCATATCTGCAGCTGAATATCACCGGCCAGAATTTATTGTCGTCGAGAATGTGCCTGAATTCATAAACTGGACCTTATTCTCTTCTTGGTGTCAGGCGCTGGTCGCGTTAGGTTACACGATTAACAATCAATTGATTGACGCCGCTAATCACGCCGTTCCTCAGCATCGCAAACGGCTTTTTCTGATTTGTAGTAGGTCGGCAAACCCAGTGACACTCAAATTCAAATCACGGGAGCTTATTCCCGTAGATGCCAGCATCTATTGGAGCTTCCCGCGATGGACAAAAATCAATAAAAAAGGACGAAGCAAAGCGACGCTCAATCGAGTTAAAGCAGGTCGTTTGCAATATGGAGATAAATTTGTAATGCCATTTTACGGTTCTGGATCTGGGTTGACTGGCAGAAGTATTCATCGGCCAATCGGGACTCTGACAACACGTGACAGATGGGCCATCGTTGACGGCGATAGGATGAGGATGCTGCAACCCAGCGAGGCAAAGCGAATTATGGGGTTTCCTCGTGATTACATAATTCCAAAAACAAAAAGTGAATCAATGCACATGCTAGGCAACGCGGTGTGTCCACCCGTAGCCAGAGGCATCCTAAGCGAACTAATGCGGGTAGCGTGACAAATTCGTGTCAAGTGAATCGACATAAATCAGTTGTTTTGTCAAGCATACGGATCAGATTGGAATAATTTCGGAATATTTATACTCGAAATTGAGAAAAACGACTATTTAACCGACGCCGGGTGGCCTTCCGTAGTCATATATAAATTTAATCATATAACTGGTAGCAGAGAGAGAAATGAGTAAATCAGACCCGGACCGTAATTGTCCAGATTGTCACTACCCAATCGGCAGACCCTTCGACAACGGCGACGGAATAGACAGGTGCGAACAATGCGCTGTCTCCAAATTCAAAAAAGACTGTCCTTATACTTACTTTCTAAATGCGCCTGGTGGTCGCCAGGTATTCAAGACTGAAGGCTACTAGGACATGGATAAGGTTAAACGCCACGCTTAATCTTAATCGCATATCGGCGATTGCGTACTTTGCTGCCAACAGAACCCCACGAAGAAGCACCGACACGATATTTGTCACCTGGTGCAATCCCGGTGATAGGGTGATCTATGACAACTGAATTAGTACGAAGATTAATAGAGGCAAGCGAAAATTCCCAGCAACGAACTTCAGGTAGCGATATTTTTTATGAAGCCGCTGATCGAATGAACTATTTGGAGCAACAATTTGATGATATTGTTGATATTTGCGGAATTGGCAAAAAAACCGCGACGGGCTCGATAATTTTAACAAACGTAAGAAATGCATCGAGACGAGCAGACTGCCTATCACTCATTGAGTATCACCTATCAGAAAAGAAAATAGACGAAAATGGCAAGGAGAAAGTTGAAAGCCTTCTCAATTGGGATGAAAACCCGGACAAGTACATTGAAACGTTTAAACAAGCGATCGGGAACAAAATATGGACAAAGAAGCAATAAAAGTTAATCGGGCAGATGGTGAACGTCGTGGAGTGAGAATGTGAATAAATTTGTTGTCGAGTTTTATAGGGCTAATATTGAGAGTCATATCTCAGTAATACCTGCTTTAAAGCGGTTGCCGTCATGGATGCCTGATTGGGTGTTGAGACGGTTGATGCAAATTCATGATTGGACAAAAAAATACGATAATCGAATACGGAATGAGACGTTTGAAGTAACACGGACCCGACTTGATTTCTCAAATATTGTTGATCATGTCAATATACAAAAAGACACCGTCTATCGTCAGACTGGGAGAATTCCGAGTCAACTATTTATTGGCTATTCCAGTTACATGGAAATAAGCAATGAAATTATGATCGAATATAATTGCTTCAATAATTTGGAATTCCAAAATTTGTTTGGGCTTAAGATCATTGTAGTGCCTTGGATAGATGGATTGTTGGTTATGCCATGACAGTTTATACGATTGAGGTCACATACGAAACTGGTGACAGCATGGACCACTATGAGGTTGTAGATGAGGTCTTGGGTATTACGTCCACCGACTTAGCTATAGCCAAGGAAAATCTAAGACGCATAAAAACGCAGTTTCATGAAATCGGAGATTTAAACAATTATGGTGGCTGCGAATTAACCCTTCTGACTGACAAGGGGGAACGTACTATCGATCCTTTTTGGTTAGGGTATCACGAGAATTTAATTGGGGTAAAAATAGCAATAAAGAGAGATGATGATATGGAATTTTATCCGAAATAACATACGAGAGATAATTGAATGATCAGACTCGGCGCAATAATTAGGCGGTATAGAATATTTGAAGATATCACGCAGAAAACACTGGCTAAGCAGATTGGTGTATCACCGGGCGCGATATCCAGCATGGAGGCAGGGCATGCACCCTCTTCTGAAACCTTGCTTAAAGTAATGAAGTTTGTGTTTGAGGTTAAATAATAGGGGCATGGTTATGAGCAACATTGAAAGCATAAATAAATCCAAAACATCAAGCATGGATTGGACCGTAGTAGATACTCTTCGGAGTCTTTTGAACGACCTGGAAAGAGGGGACGTTAAATACAACAAGTGTTTTATTTGTCTTCTTGATAGCCAAGATGATCGATACAGCACTGGATTTAGAATGGCCAAGATGATTGGGTCCGAAGCAGTGGCATTGTTGGACATAACGAAGCATGATCTACTCAATGCCATTAATCGCGAGTCGAACATGTTTGAAGATTAATACTTAACGAAGGGTGATCGCAGTGATTGAACTCACGTAGTGTCACTAATGAATTTATGCGGGATGTTCCCGGCCCCTCGATACGTTCTAATCACCTCATTTCTTGACTCCAGCAAAGTCAGAGCCTGAGCGATACTCGCTTTCGGGGTTTTCGTCTCTGGGGCACAACCCAACTCTTCCATCACGGTTAGAACGTGATGAACCGTGAAATCATTCCTGTCGAATTTGTGCAGAATTTTTTTATAGAGTCCGAAATTGAAAGCTTTGATTTAGATCCCTGCCCCAAACTGTCCATATCGACAAATCCTTTTTCGTCAAATAGTGATTTGATGTCATTCTGGCGTGTATTGATTGGAGGTAATCCTGCAAATAGCTTCTAAACCCCAGCCAGCGCCATATCCTCCCTGCTCCTTCGCCCTTCTCTTCTCATGCGTCTTCTGGTGGATTGCTTGCGCTGAGAACTGTTGCTGTATTCATCGGCTCTTAACTCGTCCAGTAAATACCAGTAACTTTTTTGAATATTTGTTCCATGGACGGATTCAGCGCTATAGCGCAATCGAGTATTCAAGCTTTTCCTAAGCGTTTTTGAATTAATTGGTTTGGCTTTGGGATTGGCTTTTGACCAGCGTACGCCGTGATCGGCGGCATCACGCATGCCCTGTGGATCATTGGCTACATATGCCATATAGAAATCTGTCAGAATTCGCTTTTTGCGGCGCTTTAGCTCAGATTCGTAGTTCTTGACGTCGTTCGTTTTTGTATATTGCCGTGTTACTTTGTCGGGTGAGAATCCAGCCGCCTGCCACAATAGATTCCATGCATTGAGTTCACTGCCATACATGCTCAGCAGATCCGTGTCTACAACAGAATCGCCTCGCATGTTCCTAACGCCGTCAGCACCGTACCTTATGGTTTTAAGTATATCCTTAGCGAACTTCGGTGACATCTTCTCCAACGCCCTATACCCGTGGTCCTCTCTCCAGAGCTGGGCGGCTGTCAGTGATCCTAGGCCAAACCCTATGACCGGCCCGGCTGCTTGCTCAAGGTAATGACCTGCAAGGTCTCTACCTTCTAACTCACGATAAGGTGATCTCACCAACAAATCATCCAGGGATATTCGTGACGATATATCCATGCCCAGCGCCATATTCACGCCCCCCCGGAAAACCAGCGATTCAAGCTCATCACCACCTGTTTTGCGCAGGAATTTCCGCACCTCCACGTCCCAATCATACGGCTCATCGTCGTCCCACATTAAAGAGGCCATCGCGATCAATGCCGTGATACCAGCAGCGCCTTGTAGCGTCTTCTTGGTCCCGAATTTCGCATTAGAATACGTACCTGCCGTTACAGCACCGACCAGACCGATAGGTAAAGCCGAAATTCCGCCCATAGCGAGCGTTATCCCGAGTGTCCCCAATAGCCTGGTTTGCGCCTGCCTTCCGGATTTTCCGCCTTTCCCCCACTCATGGGCATTCTTCAGCATGAAATAGATGACATTCTGGCTGTAGGACTTGAACATCAAGAATAGTTTAGCCGCATCGCTTTGCATGATAGGAGCACGGTTGTAGTTTTCATAATTAAAGTGAATCTCGTTGACCTTATGCGACGCCCACAGGGCCTGTTCTTTGAGAGTCATTTTGGGGTGTGATTTTTGCGCGATTCGGAAAGCGGCGAGGAATGTTACATCTCTATTGGCAATTTCGGCTTTGTGGAATAGGTGGCCTACCAGCTCCATCGAGCGCTGATATCCTTGTGAGTTTTGGAGTGAATCCGTATCCCCAATACCTGCAAGCATGTGAGCCTGGGAGCGGTTACGTTTTCCCGAGTCTTCAAATATCTGGAACGCTCGTTTCTCCACCGAATTCAAATCAGATGTCTTGATGGCTTCATCGCCAGTCAGTGTCTCGGAGATGTTAAGCATTTTTGCGGCTTTTAGCATCTCCTTCGCGGCATGCTTCCAGCCCGTTTCAGCAGCTAGTACAGGCAGTCCGATGATAGGTGTTTGGGTCAGGTTAACTAATGCGGCGGCTGGAGACAGCCCCAGAAACGCTACAAAACCGAAAGAACTGGTCATATTAGTCCACCGGGCGTTAGTCGGCGACATCACCCACTGGTGTCGTTTCTTCAGGCTGTCTCTGATGTTGCCCGCTAGATTCGCATCTTTTTGTGGGACTTTTTTTGTCTGTTCCGACACAGCTTCAATCAACTGCTCTAACTCTTCACGCGCTTCCAGCTTTGATATCTGGTGCGCCTGGTGGGTCATGTTATTTGCAAAGGCTTCTAGCGCGTTCTTAGAAAAGCCTGCTGTTTTTTTCCTGTGAATAAAGTGCTTTCGTTGACTTAGTTCCGGTAGAGTTTGTAGGTAGAGCTGGTACACTTGGTCCTGTGTATCGTTAGCAACACCGCTCTTCTTCATTATGCCAAAAACATCAGAAAGAAAACTGCCGGACACTTCAAAGTCCTGTGACGTTTCTACCTGATCAAGCTTCCCAGATTTTGTATCTTGGTAGTCTGCCCCCAGCGACTGTGCATATTTCTCTGCTTCGCGCCCGGTGTTGTGCATCGTAAATTCCTTCTCGTACATGCTGTCCTTCAGTACCCAGCCATTGCCTTCCTCCAGCGCTTTCAGGTTAAGGCCCAACAAATCAGCACGGCTCTTACTGCTTGCCAACGCAGACTCTTTAGTTGCCCAGGTTTTGGACCACTCCAACGCTTCTTTCTGAGTATCGAATGTCACGCCAGCACTACCGACTTTATAACCCTTCTTGCCATCGTGAGTAACCTCATACACACGTCCCGGCTTCTTAGTGTAGGTTTTTGGGTTGGCAATATCAGTGCGCTTCTTCATCGTGCTGACGAAGTATTCACCTTTCCTGAATAAAGGGAAGTAGATACCATCGAGACGGGCGGTTTCGAATTCCGATCGGATTGCAGACATGGCCTGTTTCTTTTGCTTGTCAGCCATACCCGCATGCTCTACCGTTGCCAGTAACGCCGCTTCCATCCGGTCAGATCGGTTCAGATACATGTCCCTTGCATCAACGAATATCTGTTGAGCGTCTTTATCCAGCCCGTTGAATCGTGCCCTAATAGGCGCGAATCGCTTAATTCTTTTTTTATCCCTAGCAATAGCATTGCGCATTTTACGCCACTCATCCAATGCGCGTTTATAGCCCTGCCTAGCTTCGGCAGATGATGATGAGTTGATGGACGCTTTAAGTGTTTTGCCAGCCTTATACTTTCGCTTTGCTAAAAGCTTTAGATTGGCCCCTGTTGCCTTCACCCCTTGCGGTTCAATACTGACATTGCCCGTTATCTCCTTACCGAGAGCCATATGCACATTATCCATACCTCCCACAATGATGACTTCAGATGACTTATACGATCCACGAGACGGGTCTATTCCTTCCATAGTGGCTTCGTGCATGACGTGAGCCAGGCGGTTCTTTGACTGGGCAGAGAGTTTCTGCCATTTCATCGCTAGTTTTGCAGATCCATTCTGCATTTTATTCCTTTCGGTGAGCATGCGTTCTACGCTGGAAGCGTAGGCCCCCACGCTGGGAAGTACCTTCTTAGAGATATCTGCCAGTTGGTCCAGGGTTATTGTGTTTAGACCTCCGTTTTTAGAGAATTCAGTAGCGTGATTTAATATCCAATTTCCAGACTTCTTTATCAGCTCCTTCCCGCGCTCCAGTCCTTTTTTGTCTTGATTATTGTCGATGTCAGCGAAGATATCATCGGTGGTGTTGCGATCAAAAGACGGAAGATCTAAATCACTGGACATGATATCGTCCGAAATATTTCTGAGGCGTGCTCTTTTCCCTTTTCTAAACGCAGCGGCTAATTGATAAATCCGCTGCAACAGCTCCTGAGATCCGATCGAAGGGTTTATCCACCCGCGATCTGCCATCCACTTCTTGAAAAACCTGTAGATTCGGTTATATCCTTTGCGCAAGATGGATATTTTTCGCTGGGCAATAGTGCCCAATAATTCTTCAGCGAAATATCGGTTTCGTTGCTCGTCGCTTAAATGGAAATCATCTGCAATCGACCCATAATCGGATTTTGTTTGCTCCCAGAGTTTTGCGACTTCTGGGCTGTCGGCTACGGCTTGTTGGATGTCCCGGTAGAGTTGCTGCCGGTCATCCGGCGACAGAAATCCCAAGCCCTTATGTACAAAGATTTCTTCTTGAAGCGTTTCTCTGACTTCTCGGGCCGACCTGAACCCTGACGCAGCAAGGTAGAGCGTGTTGTCTTTGAATTGCGCGGGTATAACATATCCCTTGTCTCGTTCTGCGTTGAATCCTGGAAAAACGGTGGAATCTTCAGATATTCGTACTTTGATGTCGTCGGCACCGCTGTACTGTCCAAGGAACCTGTTAACGATAGACTCAAGCGCTTTCGGGGACAGTCCTTTTCGTGCTCCGGCTTTTTTGCTGAATAACGGTGGCTCATCAGATTTTACCTGTGTTTTTCCTTCGACATGACTTATTTTATCAGAGTCGGGGGATCCAAGTATGTCTTCGTTAAGACGGTCAAGCTCTTCGGTCTTGCTTGTTAGCTCACCATCCCTATCAAACAAATTACCGATTACGGCATCCGCTCGTTCTATGTTTGTTAGAGCTTTTTCCTTTTTATATTGAGCATCTTCTATGTCTGCTTCCAGCCTCCTCGCCTGGTTCTCAAGTTTCTGAATCAGGCCAAGTGCGCCTTGTCCGTCTTTAACGACAAAGCTATTAGCAGAGGCGGCTGATATAGATACCTCTGGCCGACTATACCTCTCCCCGTGTGCTTTGTTTTTCCAGCTTCTCTTATCTATGTATACCTGGATATCAAACCCTGCAATTGATCCCACACTCGTTACAGAGCTATCGGGGTCAGCTTTATTATGAAGTCGTGTGATTGAGCTGAGTAATGGTGTGCCTGCTTTTTTTCTGTCACTGAATGTCTTCTTCCCTATGACCGCAAAGAACCTATTTCCAGCTGTATCAACGCGGGACTTAATATCGTTCTGTATTTTCGCTATTTTTCTCTCATTGAAATCAATAGACGATTTGGCTCTGGATTTACGTTGTTGTGACGACAATTGCTCATCGTAGTGAGCATTTCGCAGACGCTGTAATCGCTGAACCTCTTGCTCCAGTCCAATCTTCTGAATCAATCGTTCATCGCCGCTCGATATTGCTTTAGCCATGGCATATTGATCGGCGTCACCATCGAGATCGTCCATCTCCCGCACACTGAAATCATCTGTCCACATTTGATCAATGAAACGTTGCTTGGTCTCCAGCAACGTGAACATGGTTGAATCATAAGTCCCTTTTGTTGCGTACCCTGTTACTTTCACGAGCTTATTCTTATTCCCTTGGCGAACAATTCGCCCTACCCGTTGTTCCATGTCTGCCGGATACCACGGCGCATCGAGATGATGCAATCTGATAAGCCGTTGTTGGGCATTAACACCCGTACCCATGTTCCTGGATGATCCGATCAATATCTTTACCTTACCAGAATTAATATCCGAAAAGAGCTTTAGCCTTGCAGATGCTTTCTTGAAATCGCGCATATAGGCAATTTCTTTCTCTGGAATCCCTTTCTCTACCAACTGACGTTTAATCTCTGTATAAGCACTAAAGCCCTTGCGCTCTGACACGCCAAGGTCAGCAAATATCATTTGCGTGCTCCCTTTTATCGGTTCGGCGACCCCTGCACGATTCATATAGACGGCATCCTTCGTCTGTGTCCACGTTCTATAAGCTTCTGATATCATCTTGTTGAGTTTGGTGTCCGGGTTTACGCCCGCGCCTTCATTGATGTATCTGTCATCTATCGCCGCATGCCTGCCATCAGTGATAACGGTGAGCATAATATCGTCACCTTTCTTAGGTGGGCCTTTGCGAGCTTCTATGCTTTCCATCCTTGAAGCCAGCTTTTGCTGAAATTCCTTCATTTGTTCTGACGCTTCAACCGAGACCATTTGCAGACCACCGCCTTCGACGGAAGGCCGTGTTACATAACCATCGAGGTCGTGACTTCTGATCACATCCGCTACATCACGGAACGAACGTAGCAATTCTGGTAGATTCACAAATTTGGCTAAGCGTGTGACAATCTTGTATCCACCAGCCGCCGTCTGCTCCGTGATCTCTTTGGTTTCTGCGTACTGCGACGACCAAGCATCAAAGGACTCCAAGCCTTTTCTTTCTAGCTCATTGGGCTGCATAAACCGCTGCAGTGTGAACATTTCCCCCATAGTATTGGTTACAGGCGTGCCGGACATTAGAACCAACCCTCTGCCTGGGTTGATGTCATCCAGATATCGGCTCTTAACAAACAAATCCCATGACTTTTGGGATCCGTTAGGGTCTATCCCTTTAATGTTGCCTTGGACGGTCGCGTAGGACAGTTTTCTGAATTCATGGGCTTCATCAACAAATAATTGGTCCACACCCAGTTGTTCAAAGGATATTCCATCGTCCTGCTTTCTTGACTCAAGAACGGACATACCCTGCTCGGCGTTTTCTATTGCCTTTTCCATCCGTTTGCGTGTAGCTCGTTCTTCTTCTGGCACATCTTCTAAAGCAGCTCTATATTCTTCAAGCTGCTTCTCCAGCATCATTTTTTCTGTTTGTGCCGGTGCTTTAATCAAACCAAAAGCCGAATGAGTAATTATCACTGCATCCCAATCTTCGGTAGCGGACCTCGCAACAAATTCAGCACGATTCTTAGTGTGAAAGTTCTCTTCGTCCGCCACCAATATTTTAGCGGTAGGGTATAGCTCCAAAAACTCTTTGCTAAATTGTTTAAGCATATGGTTGGGTACGGCATACATGGGCTTCTTCACCAGTCCCAAGCGTCGCTGATCCATGCCCGCAGCCACAGACGCCATCGTCTTGCCAGACCCAACGGTGTGCGCCATGTACGTGTTGCCGCTCTGCAAAATACGCCACACAACCCTGAGTTGATGTGGCCGTAGCTTTATTGCAGAAGTAATGCCCGGAAGGGTTAAATGTGACCCGTCGAATTTACGGGGAACAATGTCGTTGTAGGTTGCATTGTAAGTCGATGAAAGACGTTCGGCTCTTTCAGGGTTGTTCCAAATCCACTTGGAAAAGGCTGTTTTTAAGTTAGTAAGTTTTTCCCTCGCTAATTCTGTCTGCTCGTCGTTTATAATTCTTTTCTTTGACTTGGAGTCAGGATCATAATGCCAGTCATACACAGTGACGGGCATCTGATTCAACGCCGCCGCGATCATCTTTTGACCGTCAACTCTTTCCGTTTGATATTTTGACGCTGTAGCAGCATCATTAACCTTAATATCGCCAACCACCCACGTATTTGCTACTCTCACGTAAGATATGCTGGTATCAACGCCTGTCATCTCTTTGATAAACGCCTGAATGTCAGTCGATGGAATCCACACCGCTCCCATCCGAGCTGTTATGGACGATGGAGGAATGTCTTTAGGTTGTACTTTATCAAGTGCCCTGACGTTTTCATTGAAGGCTGCATCATCTTCAGCCGCGCTCTGGGCCTCTGCTAATTTTTTGCGCACCTGCCCAGAGAGATATTCATCCTGGGTTTCATAGCCACCTGTGACTGGGTTTTTGTAGATCATATCACCCAACGATTCGATAAGATCTTGCTCGCTGATGGATAGCATTTCTGCCATCGCGGCAATATCAATCTTTCCATATTTATTTAAACTTGTTGCCAGCGAATCAGATGGTGTCTCAATAACTGGCAACTTGCCTGGAGACATTACCCTTTCTGAGAGAATTGCTCCTTTTTGAATCTCACCCGTTATAGGGTTGTGCTCATCGAGTGTGGTAAGTATTGCTGCATCAGGGTCTGACCAGAATGGAGCTGGGAAGTTGGGCGTTACTTCGTATTCGTCACGGCCACCCTGGCGGTTCTTGCGCTCCCTTATTTCGATTTTATTAATCGGACCGTGTTTCTTGACGAACTGATCGTAGGCTTTGTTTAAGCTATTTTGGATCTGTTCGTATTCCCGACCGTTCAACTGTGCATCAAGAAGCTGCATTGCTTTTTCTTTAACCGGCAATAGCTGCTTAATCTTTTCCGCTGCTCCTTTGTACAGACCCTCTCCTCTACCCTTTATCTTCATTTTGGCTTTCTTGCCATGCCCTGACTTGTTTTGCATCAGGACACCATCTTTCAGATAGTAGCTATTACGCTTAATAGCTCCGATCGTAAAATCAGCCGATTGCTGGTCAAGTATTCGTTGCTCCATATCAACGCCAGCGGTGTGATAAATATCACCGGGTAATGTTGATATAGCATCATCGAACACTTGTTCGATAGGTTTTTTAGGTGCTAATACTGTGTATTCGTTGGGACCGTACATCGATCCTTGCAATGAATTCTCTCCAAGAACATGCCCCGGATTATCGGCAAAGTATTCATTGATGGTTGCCGCACCTTCAGGCGTCTGTATTTCCTTGAGGTCGGCCCAGGCCATTCCACCCGGTTCAGCACCCACCTCTCTTTTCTTCAGAAAGAGCACATCAGTAACAACCTCTGTAACTGCATTCTTCTTAAATGCTGTTTGAGGTAAACGCATCGCGCCAACAAGGTCTGCTCTTGATTCCAGGTAGTCCCGCGCTTTCGCGTTCTGCTTGTCCATTAGATATCGTGAGGTTACAAATACTAGTAGACCGCCGGGTCTTACGCTATCAATCGACTTAGCGAAAAAGTATTCATGTAATGCGAAACGGTTGGCTTTGTACTTGCGGTCTGATCTAACGATGGTTGAAGAGAAGGGCGGGTTGCCAATCACCATGTCGTAGTGATTTTCAGGCACATCGAATTTAGTAAAATCGGCTTGTTTGATTGATGATTCTGGGTAAAGGTGTTTAGCTATTGCGGCGGTTATTCCATCGAATTCTACTCCGCTGTAATGGCTGTTTCCAGCCATTGATTTTGGCAGAAGTCCAGCGAAGTGACCTATTCCCGCACCAGGCTCAAAGATCAAGCCTCCGTTAAACCCAAGCTTACCCAGACCTTTATAAATGGATGATATAACTGCTTCTGAGGTGTAGTGAGCGTACTGGGTAGAGCGGCGGGCGGTGCTTAGCTCTTCTTTGGTGAGTAAGCCTGCCAGTTCATCATGCAGATCTTTCCAGGCATCCTTGGGTTTGCCCTTCGCGGGGAATAGATTACTTGCTAGTTCAGAAGCCCCCCACCCTGTGTATTTAACGAGTCTTGCCTGCTCTTCCTTTGTGGCCGGTCTCCCGTCGGACTCCAGTGCTTTTATAATCCGAATTGCGTCTATGTTCTGACGGGCCTTTGTTTTGGCTCCTCCATCGCCTAACCTGTCCTCTGGTTTTATTCGGTAGTTGGGGGCAACTCCAGATTGGTTATCGTCTCGACTGCGTTTGCTATTGCTATTTCCCTTGCCTGGTTTGCCGCTTGATTGATGGCTTGAATCTTTTTCTGAAGATTGCCGTTGCTGTGCTTGTTGGCTTCCAACCTCCCTGCCTGGGCTATCTCGACTTCCACCTGTTCGCTCATTTCCTGTATCTTTATTTTCAGATACTGGTTTTCGAGCACCTTTGGATTGTTCGTCTTGAGAGCTTCCATCAGCAATTCTTGATACATCTTCATTCTCCTTCGTTGCAGCATCTTGAGTATACTGCTTTTTATTGGGTTCGACCATTTCGTTGGGTTCAACCAATTGGCCCAGGTTTCCATCCTTCCCTTTCTTGACCTTTATTTGACTGGTTAATGGATTTTTATGACTACCATCTTTTACCCAGGACTTGAACTCATCCAGAGACATTTCAGTTACGCCACCAATACCTTTCCACCCTTTCTCATAATTTGCTTTGTATCCTTTTATCGCCATGCCTTTGCTGGCAAACCCGAGCATCACCTTATGCTCGTCAAACTCTCGGGTCTTCGGATCTATCTGATCAACCACAAAGATCTTGGCATTATGTTTTTCGGCATGCGGTCCAATAAAGACATCCAGATTATCCCCATCGGCCGCATCCGTTCCTTTGATATCTCCGTAATGGTGCTTTATCTCTTGACTCCACTCCTTACCTGACTTATCGGTTCCTGATCGAGTAGACCCCTTCGGGTTTTCTATGCTGATATCCAGTCCATGTAGCTTTAGCTTACCAACCTTGTAGTTATTGGCCTCCTTTTGAGCTTGTGTCGGTTCTGGCAATTCATTTGTTGGTGATGTGGCTGCCTCATTTGCCGCCGCATCTATATTGCTTTGACCAACTTCTTGATTTGGTTTTTTAGCCGCGCCCTTCGAATTTGTGTTTTGTTGCTCGTAATCAGGCTTTGGTGAGTCAGCGGATAATCTGGTGTGCTTCTGTTCACTACGTATATTATCTGGCAGGCTCGTTAACGCATCATTATCATTCTTAGCCTGTGTCGGCTTAGTACCTCTCGAAGCCGCTTCAGTAGGATCAATTCTTGATCCCTGATCGTCGCCAAACGGCGACTCAGATTGATTGGTTGTACCTGTTCGGGCTTTAATCTCTCCGATATCATTTTCTTCATACTCATCCCCCTGTTCGTCGATCCAGACATTGTCTTCATCCGCTGCCGCTATAACCGGCGTTCCATTGCCTAATTCGTGTGTGGGTTGGAACGATTTTGTGCTTTCTTCGGTTTTATTGTTTTTATCCTGGACAGATTGTTCAGGTATTGTTTCTTTTTTCTGTTTCTGGTTTTGATCTCGAATAACGATTTCAGGGTTTAATTGATTGACAGGTGGGGGCGGTTGCTCTGCGGTGTTTTGTTGTGAATGCTGAACATAATCATCATTTGACGCATGAGCACTAGAGACAGTTTCCGTACCGATTGCTTCATTGGGGACACCTTCTTTTTGCAGTTCGGTTTTTCTTGAAGGTTTTGAGAGAGCATCTAGATTCCTGGGTTTTATCTGTTTGTAGAGTTTGGGCGCATCCAGGGTTAATGCGCCGGTTTTTTTATCTACTGTAAACAGTCGGTGAGCGGCCCCCAATTTGTTAGCGATTGCTTCAGCTTGTCTTCGACCTTTGCCCGCTGCGAATTTTACAAAACTTTCTTCGTCAAACTGACTTATATTGATTGGCTCTATCGGGTCCAGAATAGACACGGCTTGTGATACTTTGTCCTTGATGGTTTTCTCAAATGCCCGTGCTTCCTGTACAGCATTGACGCCTCCGGCCTGCTCTGCTTTCGTAGCCTTATCCATAACCATGTCAATCTCCATTTGTGCTTTTTTGCGCATCTTATCGGCTTTGGCTTTGCTTGCCTTGGGAGAAAGCTTTTTAGACTTGCGGTGTGTTTTTGATGCGATTACCTCGTTTTCGCTGGCGCTATCTAAATATTCCTGGCTGTACGATGTATTGATTTCTTCGATACCCTCAAGATTTGCGTTGCCCTGATCGAGTGTGTCCTGACTAAATGATGTTGTGTCCTCTTCAACATCTCCAGACACCTGGCCCTTTGCTACTTCAACAGCAGATGGATTGTCACCTGACTTGACATCTGGTTTTATATTTCCACCAGACTCTGCGTACTTGTCCAGCTCATCATAAAACTTTGTATGACTTCTTCTTGATTCAATAAGATCCGCAACTGAATTGCCTTGCCCAATCGCATCGGATAGTGTCTCTGCTGCTGAGAATGGTGCAGATACAACACCACCCACCGCCGATCCAACCAATGCCTCATACCCTGCCTGGCTCCAGTCAATATTCTGGATGGCTTGAGACGCTGTCATGTCATCCAACTGCCGAGCGTCATACACCTGGCCTAGCACGGACGCGATACCTTCCTGGGCACCTTCTCCTAATGCCGCTTCTGTTAGCCGCCTAACAGCGCTTGATCCCTCCTTGAATAACGCAGAGGCCGGGATCTTCTCCAGCAATCCTTCTGTTCCCATGTTGAACATGGCTGCATTCAAAGAATCTCTTGGTGACTGACCCTTATCCCTATACTCGTTATACTTGCTACCACCCGCATACGCCATAAACGCAGGTAACGTAGCGGCCCCGCCTGTCAGCGCACCCGCTGTCAGTGGCAACGCCATGTCTGACACACCACGCGCTACATCAACCGCAAATTGAGTGCCTGTAGCATCTGGCGCTACATTCGGTGCGTGCTCCTGAATGACCTCCTGAATATTGCCATGAGCATCCCTTGCGTATTCAGCAAGTCCAGGGCTTAACGGTCCAGATCCTGCGCTTTTTTGAAGATAATCCGCGACAACCTGATCTCTGAACTCGTTGGGCATATTGGGGCTTGTTTCGAGATAGCCCTTTACCTGATCGAAATAAGGCGTGTCCCGGGTATCGGTTGGCGTTGATTCTCCAATTGCAGCAAGTATTCCATAACCAGAATCAATCATTCTACGCGGCATGTTCCCTATTGCTTTTCCCACAGAGCTTAGAAAGCCATCCAGCGGCAGTTGATTAAGATGTGCAGTCAAGTGATCTTGATTCGCGTCTTGAGAATAGTCTAGCTCCCAGGGCTTAAGATCTTGGGCTTGTGGTTGCGAGTAATCGCGTTCCCATGGCTTCATTTTCTACATCCTGATTGATTATTGGTATACTGATTTCGCGTATTGTTTTTAGTTAGTACAATTACAGGCGCTACACAACGCCCAGGGCAGCTACAACGGCTCTGGGCTTTTCTTAAAAACTGGACGATTAAATAAATTAGATTCGGCTTGTCTGCGCCTTAATAAGCCGCTGAGTTCCCTGCCTCCTGCATATTTCCATTTTAGAAACTGCCGCTCTATTTCCGCCTTTACTGATTTTGAATTAATTCGTTTGCGGAGCGTGGATCGGTGGAAGGACGGATTACCGAGATTGAAACAAAATGAGGCTACAGCGCCCAATTCATCTGGGTCTGGGTTAATATCTTTAATATCTCTATAGGCTTTGACTACAAAGGGGAGGAGTTCTTTGAGAAACAAATGCTCTATGATTTTGATAGGGATTGGATTTGTGTACTGTGTAACCCTTGTACCCCCTATGCGGGTCAAACCATAACCAATAGTCCAGACGCCAACGACATCTTGATAGGGGATTGCGTACCCATTTTTCTGTGGACATCCTTCAAAAGACTCAATTAGATCGATTGATGCTTGGGAGATACGGTACTTCACTTAAAACGCTTGATGGTTGCTCTATAGCCGAAAAGAAAGGTGATTGGTGACACGAGGACGACCTCAAATACAGAGATTGTCAGCAGTTGCTCTACTGCACCGACGAACCCATGATCTATTGCGGATGCCAATAACTCGCGAACACAGACAATCAGAAGACCAAACACCGTTATCGCTGAAAAAGAAGCATGGAATAGAGCTAAAGGCATTATTCCACCACCGGCGAAGGACTCACCCGATGCCGACCAGGCACTCGCTGGGGCTGCACAGGATATATATCGCCTGGCCATGGATTCTGAAAGCCAGGGCATACCCGCAAATCTGAACGCGATCACAAATCAAGTGGCCAAAAAATACAATCAGGACGCCAAATACAATCCATTGTTCAGCAGGCCGTTGGGTGATGATGGTTCAGGGTTTTTCTCAAACGATCCAGAGCAATCCGCTAATTTTGTCGCTCAAAACACCCCCCCTGGCGTCGAAAACGGGTACCTGCAATCGTTTATGCAAAATCAAGGCTGGGCTGACAGTCGCCAAAATAAAGTGTTGGATATTTTAAGGCCGACAACCGCGACTACTGTGAGACCGCAAGCCGGACAGATTGTTGGTGGGTATGTGTTCTTGGGAGGCGACCCTAACGACCAGAACAGCTATAGACCCGCACAGTAATGGCAATACTAGCTGCTCTGGGCGGATTGCTCTCCGGTGTAATAGCGCCTGTCATCGGGAAAACCACAGAAGCGTATGTCTCTATACAAGAAGCAAAAACTGAGCTTGAGCTCGCCAAAGCACAATTCGAGCACGATGAAGTATTAGCGCGAATATCTGTGGATCGAGAGGAATGGAACTATAAAGCTGACAGATTGAGAATATCAGCCATGTTAAAGGGTGCTAAGTTGCAGGCTGACCTTACAGCCTTTGAAAAAAACATTGATCTGGAAATTGAATCAGACAAACAGTATTCCGACAGAATCAGAACGATCTATGAGAACACACCAAAAACATCAATCCGGTGGGTAAATGCCTTTAATTCGATCATTCGTCCAGTTGTCGCAGCTTTGTCAAAGTGCTGTTGGTTTTTTTGCATGGCATTAGCAGCAGCGGCGCCTTCCTTGGATTTTTGCATTTCAAGGGCGTGGAACTGTCGATCATCTTGCATTATCTGGTCTTGCAGATATCCGTCCTTCGCTCTACTAGTTGCGTTTTCATTCGCCAGATGTGCAGCACCCACTCTGTTCGTGTTTTCAATTTTTGCGGCTTCGGTTCTCGCATCAATTTGGCGTTGCGATCGCTTTTCTTGAGCGGCAAGATTAATCTGGTTTTGATCGGACGCAGCATCCCTTGTCAATTGATTTTGCCCAGCGGTAAACCCTTGTGTTTGATTCAACCGTTGTTGATTCACTTCAGCCATCCTTTGATCGCGCAACTTGGCAAGCTCATACTGCATCATATTGCCGCCAACCTGAGACAAAGCACCTCCCGCAGCACTTAATCCGCGCCTGATATTGAAAGCCATGATCTACCCTCCCATTAATAACTGTGCTTGTTGTTGTTCTTCGGGTGTTGCTTGGTCGGCTATAGCCTGTAGTTCATTTAGATCAATAGCCTCTGGCATTTTCTCCGCAATACCTTTTAGGACGCCAGCTACTAAAACAGACTGAAGATCTTCTGGTTCGCCCTGCATTGTTCCCATGCTAACGCCCATAGTGACAATATCATCGGATAAATCCATCGCTGCGTCGCCAAGATCATCCATTGTAAATTGAAATGCTTTTGTTTTTGCCATACTGAGAATATTGACACTTATTGTTACCATCAGATCGATTGCGCCCTCCATGCCTTCCCCGAGAGATTCTTTTACCTGTGGCCACATATCATCAGAGTACATAACTTTCATAGCGTTTTCGGCCAACTTGTTAGTGTGTCGATCTTGATCGGGTGGCGCTTCTTGAATCGGCGTTTGACCTGGGCCAGCGTTGGGGACAGGAGCCTGTTCAGGCGAAGACGGTTGATTGGTTAAATACCCTTCCATCAGCTAGGCTCCCATCGTTTTGTTTGTTGGTTGTAGACAGGCATGCCAGAGCGATTGGATGATTGGCCTTGGGGTTGCGCGTATGATGAATAACTCTCATAAGTCGGCGTTACCCCCGCGAGAGGTCCTTGATCTTGATATTGCTTACGTTGATCTATAGGTGGGTCAGCTAACGCGCCTTGCAGTAATGCACCGCCCGTTTGCAACATACCAGCCTGGACCAGTGGGTTGCCCAAAAATCCACTAATATAGCCGCTACCGGCAGATCCACCAGCACCCGCAGATAGTCCGGTGGTTGCCATTGTGGGAACGGTACTGGCTGCCATGCCAGATCCTGCCCCAGAAACAGCACCTGCAGCGACACCAGTATTAACTGTTCCCGCACCCAGGGCCGGCGTCGGAGCCAGCCCACCAGCTGCAGCCGCACTTGAGCCACTGCTTGCAGCCCCAGCGCCTGCAGACATCCCGGAAGCAATCGCAGACCCCCCGGCATAAAGCAAAGCGCCTACTACTGCGATTTTGATTACTTTCTTAAACGTTTTGCTTCTTAACACCTTGCTCATCATAAATCCTCAAATAAACACCACCGGCTTTTTTATAGCCAGCAGATTCAATTAATTTTCCTGTTCTCTCAATAGTGGGTCCGCCGAACATCACGCTGATACCCGCGATAGAGACATGGCGAGACTCAGCCCATCGAGTAAATGCGGTCAGTAATTTATTGCCTTCAGCCCCTCTCTCAACATAAAAAATAAGGTCGGTTGCCTGCTTCATCCTTGAGAAGAACATCTCATCGATAGTTGCCGCCAATATCCCTACTATGTTTCCATCGATAACAGATACTTTACAAAATAGGTGTTTTGAAGAAACATGCCTACAGATGTGCTTCCGGATTTTTGCTTCATCAAACGGCACAGAGCCGTAGACAGCATGCTTCAGTGCTTTGATACAAAAACGATATATTTCATTTATATCGTCGAAACACGCGTCCCTTATCATCTTCCTTGAAATTCAGGGCTGTTGGGGTCATTAATGGGATCGTAGGAAGGGCTGTTGGGGTGGTTATTGTTACCACCGCCTCCATTATTGTTTGAATTATTTGCAGGTGGTAAATCATCAAATTCCAGCTGGCCCAATTCATCCATACCCGCCATTGCCCTTAGAATATTAATCTGGCTGCGAGTGTGTATCTGAATTCTTTTTATTGCGGCCCGTTTTTGTTCATTGGACATATTTGGGTCTGATTCTATTGCTGCAATTTGTGATGTTTCATTGCTTTGCAGGTTTGCAATTTGTTGTTGGGTGTTTTGAGATCCTTGATAGGTGTTTTGCTGCTCATTTAGCATATAGGCGTTCGCCGTATTTTGTTCGGACATGGCGCTATCATGCGCAAAACCGGCTTGTTGTTGCGAATTGCTATGGACAAATCCTGCCTGTTGCATGCTATTTTGATGGCCGAATAGGCTATTCTGCATTTGATTATCATGGCCGAATCGACTGCTTTGCATTTCTGATTCATGGCCAAACCGGCTATTCTGCATTTGCGTGTCATGACCGAATCGCTTATCTTGCATGCTATTATCGTGGCCAAACCGATCATTTTGTAAGTTGGTATTAAAGTCAAACTGCTGTTGATTGAGATCACGGTTAAATCCATGTTGCTGACCTTGTAACCCTCTGTTTTGCAGATACCCTTGATTGCTTAAAGACGACTGTCCGTGGAGACTCGCATCCTGTTGTGCGATTGGTAAAACCGCATCAATGCGGGCAGTCTCTACGGCGCCTATACCCATGCTTGAATTACTTAACCCCCGGCGGTTCGCTGCCTGGCGCCCTCGCGTCTCAGCGCGCTTCATATAGTCGTTATCGCGGTCTAATAGTTTTGTGATTCGGTTTTCTACCAAATCCGTTTGCGGGTTAATATACCCACCGCCCCCTTCGGGTCCGGGTGCTTGCGGGTTTGCGTAACTCATCGTTTCATACCTCTAAGTGACAAGTGATAGATAACCCCATAAATCGTATGAGGCGCCTCAATCTTTGATTTTCCGTGTATGGTCAGCCCGATATTTGTGCCGCTTCCGCGAACAAATACTTCACCCGTCGATTCTGGAGTACTCTTGAAATCGAACACGTTGGGTTTGGCATTTAACAAGGTTTTGCCCTTGTTAATAGTGATAGGCGCATCGAAGTGATCGGCTGAGCTATCCTGTCCATATGAAAACGTGGGTCTTAGTACAATATCCGCTTTTGCATTTGAATCTATATCCAGCTGGATATGATGAAGACGTTTCTTTTGTCTTGGTGAGCGAAAGTGATTAAATGGGAGTCTTAGCCAATACTCCAGGTCGTTGCCGTTAAATGATAAGCCGCTATCCAGCAAATACACGTAACCGTCATCGTCCCCTACAAATGTCCTCTCTATGCCGTTGAAATCGTCTCCTGATACCACGCAGTTGATATTGATACCCAAATCAATCAACATGGCGCCCGCTAAATTATTGCGATTGAATGTGATGTATAGAGCTTTTCCATTATGATCAAAAAGTCTGTATTGGGACCGTTCCTTATTCACGCACGAGCCAACTATGTCGCCAATAAGTTCTCTATAAAGCGGATCAAATTCATGGGAGACCATGTTCTTTGAGAAATCACCGAATGCCTGCACATTTTGCAGAACAGTAATGCCCCTGGTATCACTTAAAATCGCCATGGGCAGCTCTTGAATAGTCCGTGGCAATGCACCGACCTCATCCGACAGCATTGATAGATTCCAACTGCCGGCATCTGATCCGCTGAGTATAAATATCCTGTCTTTACAAAATATACCCAGCACATCTCCTGGGAGTATTTTAAGCGCAGTAATTTCATCCCCTGCCGTGAGTTCGCCCGCACCGGTAACCGGCGACCAGGTGGAGAAGTCATTAATGCTTGAATGCTGTATCGAGCCGCCGCGAAACGCTAAAAAAAGATGATTTTTAAATGCGGCAATATGCGTTGGCTGGTCTTCAGTCATGCCTGTTGTAATGAATTTTGGGGGTGATGCAACACCTCTGTCATGATCGCGATAAAAACACTTAGAAGCGCCATTTACACCGAACACTATTTCAGAATTGCTGTGTCCTTTAAAATTATATGCAACGAACTCATAGTAGTCTCCCGGGTCTATCGGGCCGTTATTAGCCGTTCCTTGCCAGCCCGCAGCACCCCCCGTTTCTGGCCAACTTGGGTCCCAGTCTCTTTGAGGCTGCATATAATCCTTGCCGTCAGAGGAATTGTTGTGAACAGCCCAGACATAGCCTTTATACATGGTTAATCCTTTCACTCGAGTAATATCAACTTCATCTGCATTGTATCCACCTCTAATGCTCGTGATAATTTCCTCTTCTGTCACGTTCTCTGGCAGTCCTTTTGAGTCAATAACAAAAAGTGCATTGTTTTGGTTGTCTGTGACGGTTTCGCCCCCCGTAAAACTCTCCGTCATCTCTCCAAATGCAACCACAAATTGTCCATTGCCGAGGTTAATATAATGACCGTTATTGAGTGCAAAACCTGTTACACCCGAAGTCTGTCCCGAGAGAATAAAGAAAGAGCCGGTGGCGACGAAACTGCTAACCACGTATATGCTGACTCCAGACAAATCCTCACGCAGCGGTTTGCCACCCGCCCACCGGTTGTAGCCACTAATCCGCCGGTACCCGCCTTCGGGCAGCAGCTCATAGTTTTTAGAATCTGTGACCCGCCCGGATTTTATCTGAAGCTGGGCAGAAACTTGATCCAACCCTCCCCCGAGAACGACGGCATGTGTTTTTACAGTCATTGAGGCACAACGACAACACCGACACCATCCCGGTAGGTATTTTTCCGATAAGCTTCGGGCAAGGAATGCGCTTCCAGTCTTTCAAGCCATTCCCGATAACGCATTTGCGCAGTGCTAAAAACCTCTGGAGACTCCTCGTCCTCGGCATAAAACATTTTTGCCAGATAAACAATGATGTCATGAAATTCTTCAGGAATTGGAGAAATATCGGCATCTGCCGCCATTTTGGTGGATTTCCTCACGTAGTCTCCTTGAAAAATCCACGGCTGATTATAGGGCTGCCAAACTGCGATGGTTTCATCGTCTCTTATAGCGGCAATTACGGGCAATGTTTCTTTGGGTGTAAAGATTTGCCAGCCGTATTGAGCTGAAAAATCATCATGCGCCATATGCTCGATTTGCACAGCATCTGGCGTATTCGGATTACCGTAGAAAATGCAGCCACGGTGCCAGCGGCTCAGATCAGTCGGATAATTTGTGTGTGTGGCATTGATATAACGGCTATCAGCAGGTACAGAAACCTGCACTTGCTTGCGCATAAAACGCCAATCTGACCAGAGTGTTTGAATCTGAATATCCGCCCTGGCTATCCAATCCACCACTAGGCGCATTTGCTGTGCCTGATCGACTACAGTCGTCGGGAGTGTGTCTTGACCTGACATGCCTGACTCACGTACCAGAGCTTGACACAGCTCTAGGAAATTCACTCAGCACTATCCTTTTTGTTTTTGGCTTCGATAGCTTTCATGATCTTCTCGGGTCCAGAGTTATAATGAATGCCAAGCTCCATAACATCGTTTGCATACGCCAACAGTTCTTGTTGCGTGTTTTCCTCCATGGGCTTACCGTTAATATGGATTCGTTGATCAAGCTTAGTCGGATCGTCTGGCGGTAATACACCACCTTCGGGCATAACCTGATCTAATGTCACCTTAGTCGGTATTTCTGGTGGCGTTACCGGCGCTATGATGGGTATTTCTGGGGTGTCCGGCCCTTTAGTAGAGCCTTCGTTATTTTTATCAGTTGGTACAGGATTCCCCAACATGTCGAAGTACTGGCCTTTAAAGAAATACCATTTGTTATCTTTCGGCGGCTTTATTTCTGCAAAACCACTTTTCATGAGTTTTTTTCTTACATGAAGTCGGTCCGGCTGTGTAGATTTTTTCTCTACTTCTGATTGCGCTGGCATCAATAGTCTCCCGTTTCCCAATAGTCGTCTTCACGGCGACCATCGATCATGATTTGTTTGTTAAACATTCGTTCCTGGCTGCTTAAACCACGTTGCATATCAGTTTCATTTCTTGGCTCATTCGGCCCCGGATTTTCGTTGTTGGAGCCTACTTTTGACCTGGGTGAAACGCCATAAGGTGTGTTATCTCGCATGTCAATTCTCCAATAAAAAAACGGCCCACTTACGGGCCGTTCTTGTGCTTTTAGTGTTTTGGGTTTTTAACCTTTGAACTTAAAGCCCTTACCACACTTCTTGGTGTAAGGCTTGGGTCGATCACCCTGGCCCTGGCCTTCGCCTAATGACGCGGGACTGTCTTTGATTTGCTCATGGTCCGATAAGCCAGATTGCATAGTTGTCCCTTCGGTTTTTCCAGGGCCTGCATTAGAACGTGGGTTATCACGCATTGTTTTTCTCCTAACGTTGTGTAATGGAAGTTTCTTTACCTATGATTTTTTATAGGTAAAGAACTTGAGTATTGTTTAACCCGTAGAGTCCCATCGTAGAATGCGAGCATCATCGGCGTCATTGCGTGCAATGCCAAATCCGCCCAGGTAATACCAGGCGATACCTTTTCCAAGACCATAGTTTGTTGGAAATTTACCGCGAATTTCTTCGGGTACTACCACCCCTTCAACGATCGCGTCTTCACCGAAGAAAAATGCCTGATCTGATGTTCCCGCTGCCCATCCTTTATTCGCGATATTGGTTTGGCAAGTGAATCGAGTGCCTTCGAAACGGCCAATTTCTCCATTTCGAATCAACCCATAGCCTTCATCCACGTACTTGTGAATTTCTTCCAAATCCTGCTTAAAAGGTTCGAAGGTCGCGGGTCGCGCAATACACTCGTAGTCACCGTGATCGTGCGTTGGAATGTTACGCTCCGCCATCTCAGTGGCAATCTTTCGTACGTGAGCACGATTAAGCGCGATTGCATTTGCAGCCGTTGGTGTGCCATTCTCCACCACACTGATAGCTGTTGCAGAGTTACCGCCTGCCGCTTCAACAACCAGAGGTGTAGAGGCAAACTGCGCATAAGAGGCTTTGTCCAGCACTTTTGATGAATCCAGCTTCATCACTTTGTTGATGATCTCTTTAACCGGGTGCTCTGAAAGATCATCCAGCATGCCAGTGTAGGGGACAGAATTTGCGTACTGCTTCACTGTCAGTGATTTACGTCGGATCTTCATTTGGGTTTCGGGAATATCAGTAGATTCTGGCAATACTGCGCCTTCTACCTCTACTTCAGTGTAGACGTTCCAGTTAAACGTCTCCCCGACATTTTGAGCACCATTCTGGTCTTCGGGTAAATCTGCAAATTGTCGAAACTTACATCGAGTGGAGACCACAGTTCGAAGTAATTTTGAGAGATTTGGAGCAAACATATATTTACCCAAATCATTGGTTTGCCATACTTGACCGGCCATTGTTATATACCTTTAAAATAGATTAATACGCTATTTATCGCCCGGTACGCTGCTTGCGCATACCAGCGATAATGTCTTTTGTGGATTCAACCATTGGCGTTTCTTGAGCAATTTTCGCCCGTTGTGTTCCGGAAAACCCCGACGTATTCGTCAGCGTCTTCTTTGCCTGTATGCGTGCACTAAAGTCGGTAACATTCGTAGTCCCGGCCATTTGTCTGGCTCTTTCAATAACTCGGTCGCCCGCCATTTTGAGATTGTCCTCAATCGAGAGGTTTGGGTGCTCATGGCGAATCTGCGACGAATGATCATTCATTTCTTGCAATGCGAACGAATCAGTAAAAAGCTTTTCGTAGGTTGGGTTGGATCTGACATTATCGATAGCACTCTCTCGGATAATGTCAGTGCGTACTTGGTTAGCGATCTGGGTAGGATCAACCTCAGGCTTATTGGCTACTTGTTTGTTGCTGTTAAGCAATTGATCAAGTGACTCTGTTGCCTCGGCTTCAGCGCCCTCGTCGTCGTAAAGTATGGCTGCCCTCAACTTTGTAATTACACTGGCGATGCTCTGTTTTTGCTCGCCCTCCTGGGGTAGAGCGGTTTTAGGCTCGCCCGAATTGGGTGGAGCCTGGGATTCTTTTTGCGCATTAAATGCAGCGATATCATGGTCGAGCTGCGCACGGCCTGCAGCAACTTCGCGCAATCCTGCGTCTGCGTGCATGTTTTTTTGATAGTTTTTGCTGACTTCGCTGTATTCAACTTCCCGGTTCACTCCATTGACCTTGACGGTTGCATAATATATCCCGTCTTTCCCTTTGTGGATCGGAGCGCTATCTTGTATTTTTTCTCCGTTTGCGAGTTCCGGCGCTTCCTCTTCTGTCTCCGGGTTTTCTTTATCCGGTTGTTCTGTCTCCGGGTTAGATAGTGCCCGTTCAGCATCGGCATTACCGGGTACTTTTCTTGATATTTCATCCATCCGCGCAGACCGTTTTTCAGCAACTGTGAGGGGTTTTTCAGATACCTCTTGCTCTTGCTCGGTCTCGACATGTGCTGCGCTTTGTTCTTCGATCGCGACATGCTCAACATTTGCCTGTTCCACAACAGCTTCTTCGGTGCTTGTGTCAACGGCAGTATTAAGTTTTGTATTTTCGCTCTCATCGTTCATTTATGAATTCCCATAAAAAAAGCCCACATATTTCTACGCAGGCTTGTGAGTATCTAAGTGTTATTGTCAGTTTTAAGTCGGATCTAATCCGTTATCAATGCGTTCCTGAATAACCATTTCTGCGGCTTTGCCTTGTTGAATAATTAATTCCATCCAGTTCAGAAATAATCTTGTTGCTGCTATTTCTGTACGGGCTTGCATTTCGGTTTGTTCGCACTCTGCATATATCAAACGTTCAATTGCATTTTTCTCTAGCTGTCGCGCTGATTCCATCATTTCCCTGTATATCCGTGTTCCCCGAAAAAAAAGCGCTTCTTCTTTTCGATGTATGGCAGTTATATTTTCATCGCACTCTTCTTGCTCCACGACTAAATACCGCTGCCTTGCGTTATCTTAATCGCTCTTTCGGATGATAAATCCAATGACTTGGCGGCCTGCACGTCACGTGCGGTTTGATTATTTTGATCTGCCTCTGTCAATTTTGCCTCGACCTGGGCAATGGTGATTCTCTCCTGCAGAGCCAATTCCAGAATACGCATTTCTCTTTCTTGGCCCATTTGCGCTTGCTTCACCTGCATATCGAACTGAAGCCGTTCTCTTTCTATTTCAATTTTCGCCATAGCCACTTGATCAACAGGAGGCTCCTGTGGCACTTGATCAGTTTTCTCCATAAAACGATCCCCACTTTGATACCCCATCTTTCCATAGATTTCCTTTGAAACTTCCTCTGCATTCACTGATGCACCAATATTGGTTGTAGCCGTTACTGCATACATCAACCGCTCAGCGGCACGTGTTGGGTTTGTACTATCCGTGCCGATCGACAACTCCAGATTCAAATCTTGCTTTAGCAACTTTGGGGTTATTTGATCGATTTTGTATTCTTCGTACAGATCGGCTTTGCCTGCAGCCAATGCCAATATCACGGCATCTGTCTCGTACATTTGCTCAAGACGTAATATTTGGTACAGTACTTTTTCGGCATAGGTGCTCGAAAAAATTCGAAGGGCATACTCGGTCATGATGTTGGCGTCAGTGTTTAGCATTTCCATGCCACCAACGGTCTCATTCAACGCTCGATTAGATGAAACAGATCCTTGCGAAAATGTACCCACTATTTCGTCAAAATCGGTATTCAGCCGATTTTGCTCTTCATATGAGGAACTGGTTACATCGCGGGTTTCTAGCGGCTTTATATCGGTGGTAGGATCTTGAGTAGCGATGCCACCACCAGGCACGCTTTTCATCATGGCTTGCAGATCGATATTTGCACCACGGCGGTACAGATAACGACCATTAACAGCGAGTGCTACATTGTCTCGCCGCTGGTTTTGGATATCATTGGTTTCGGCTTGTAAGTTTTGACCAAGCTCCACGAATCCCGGTGGATTTGTTTTGTGGGTTTCGATCACACTGAAACCGATGACGTAGTCTCTCCACCCGCCATGCCCCATTTCTTTTAATTTGCGGGGTGTGGTGAGCATATGCGCTGTACCAAGCGTGTAAAATTCCCAGTCTTCACCTTCGTGGCGAACGATATAGCGATGTGCCCACACCATTTCGTGATCCGGCACATCATCAACATCGTGGCTGTCCGTTCTATTACCTTCGCGCTCTTTTCGGGTGATGTTATAAGCGCTTTCTCTGGCATTTCGGATGTGTGACTCTTGCGCAGTGTTCCACGCGGCATTGCCAGTTTTACCGTCCTTCGAAACCATCTTAGTCCGGACATCACCGACCGTCATCGGAATTAGATGAATCAAATAAGGTGAAGACTCGACCACATCGCGCCAATCACAGCTGGGGCTAAATCTGAAATTCTCTGGCGGAATCATATCTATTACAGGCTGATCCTTTACTACAGTGCCATCCGGCAGCTCTGAGTAGTCCCATCTCTGCCTGGAAATACAAATTCCACTCACCATCGTATCTTGGTAGGCACCTACCAGCGTCAATAACCAGGGGATGGTTTTTTTAAGCCTGTACTCTACGACCTGTTTTAAAAGGTCTGCTGCTGCCCTTTGCATTTCATTGGAATCATCCACTGCAGTGATTGATACCAAGTCAGCGGTAGAGAAAAATGCGCCCACACACGCCGCTTCGTTGCGCCTTACAGCCGATCGGGTTTTTGGTTGAAACCCTTTCGAACGGTGCTCATAAGCCTTTAGGTGATACTTTGATCCTGCCGGGTGGCGGCTTTGAAAATTCGCAATATTACGTGACCATTGCTGCTCCAGGCTTGCATGCATGTAGTGACTGCTAGATGTATACATTTGCTGTGCTTTTGCCAGCCATTCATTGTCAGTGAGGATTTTTTCTTGGCCGTATTCGGGTTGATCTATTTCAGAATCATAAACTCGGCTATCATCGTCAGCACCAGTTACCACCTGCGCATCTTCTTTCAACGCTTTATACAAGTTATTTTCTGTCTCCGGGGTTCTGATGGAACCGTACTCGTTAGGTTCATGTCGTCTCATGGATTATTTTTCCTGTGTGATCTGTTTTGAGATCGGAGTATTTTTCCTCATTAAATCGTCCTCGGGACATTTTGGCGCGTTCCAGTATTTCTCCGCCCGCTTTTATTACGGATTGGCTTAATGCATCGCCACTAAGCCGGCGGGTATGTAATCTATAACCACGCGAACCCGAAATATTATGATTGCGAATATCGGTCATAGAGCCGCAGTCAGATATTCCTATGGCCCACGCCCATCCGGGGTAGTGTTGTTGCAGCACTTCAAAGCAATTCTTAGCATGCTTAAGTTGCTTAAATTCCTTATCGACTTCGCCTGGGGAGGTAATCAAATTAAGCATTTTTAACCTTTATCGTCGCGTAGGTCACGCCGTTTGCTCTTATTCCAGGGCCCAAGGTCGGCATGACAGCAATATTGATCGTCGCTTCCGTTTTTTGGCTCGATATGTTTTCCACGAAATATTTGATTTCATCAATTCCTGTGAAATCTGTGTTGGGTGTGTAAGTAATCGTGTTGCCATTGATTACGGCGCTTCCGTTCTCGGGATTCATTGAGATCGAGTGTAACGACAAAGCAGTTGATTGCGGGTCCGTATCATTCATGAGTGGCGCAATGATTGCCGCTTTATTTTTAAACGTTACAACGGTATCATCAACCGCGACTGGGGGTGTTGAGTACCAGTCGAGATTAAGCGTCGCAAATGCCGCAGAACCAATCGCATCCACAATGGTATAAGGTGCCGATATTGCATCTGGCGGATTGGCGCCTGCTTGCGTAAACGTATAGACGTTGCCCACATTGCTGACATCGATACCCGCATAGCTAAATGACGACGTTATCGCCAACGCATGGCCATCGGGTGATGAAATGTAATCATCGAAATCAATAACAATCGGATTACTTGCTACCGCTGATCCCGCTGCAATTTGAGCAATAGGCTTCGTATATTCGGCTACATTTATTGTTGTTAGCGATTGGAATTGCTGACCTTGTGTGTTTATATAATTAATTAAGAAGGTGGTTTGCCCTTCGAAATTCCCTGTGGGTTTAAACGTAACGGCGCCAGATCCAGGATCAATAGTGACTAACCCATCAGTATTGGTTACATCTACAGATACCAAGGCTAGCGTCTCGAGGTCATTAGCCAGCACATCAATCAACACTGGGTTGGCGTTCTTTGCAATATTGAATGTATCATTGATCGCCGGATTAACAGGTGCCGATGTATACCCGTCTATCCCGGATGGTGGGCTTGCCTCCGTGACATCGATCAGAATAACTTGCGCAACTCTTGCACCTTCCTCCCTTGAAGTTAGATCCACATGGCTATCAGCACTCGTTACAAGCCGCTCGCTATTGTCTGGGTTGCGAATGTACTGTCTATACCAATTTGTTCCTTGTGTGCCATCAAACCATGTATCAGCCCCTGAGACAGGTACTTCATCATTAACCAACGCCCAAATCGAGTCCCCATTGCCTGACCCTGGATTTGCCTTAACCAGAACCAAAACACGACATGCGACCCCATTGGGTATGCCGCCGAACGAAATCCGATGCTTACCACCGACATCAGCGTCCGGGGAGACATTAAAGCCGACTGCTTGCGCGTATAATGTACCCGCAATCGGATCATCTGGACCTGTTAACAAATCCCAATGCCGGGGTTCGCCCCCCGATTGCAACAAATAGGAACATTTCCTATCGTCAACACTTCGAAATATTTCGATGTTAGTGTTCCATCAGATGTTTGCGGTGGAGAATCTTTATATATAAAGTGTCTGACACTCTCTACAACACCTGCACCTTCATCGACGAATATGCTCATACTGTCAAGCGAATCTACATCAATTGGCAGCAGCGGAGTTACATTTATCGTATTATTCACTTGTTGCGGATTCGATTGAAGCATGTCCGTACCGTCTATGGAGGTTCCGCCTTGCTGGTAGTTGTACATGGTTGGCAATGCCTGATTGGTTTGTTTGCCAGCATTCTCGTACTCATCAACTTTAGCGGTAACCATTGCGTCCCATGACCCACCGTATGTTGGGTGCCAGCCTTGATGGACTAATGCGTTAGGATTAATTCTGTTTACTAAATCGAATACAGTCGTACCAATTGTCATTGAAAAATTGTCATCCATCTTGTCTTCAAGATCACGCGTTTCGAAACGCGGTATAACGGTTAACGAGTTCTGGCGCTCGAACATTATATCCAACGCTTCTATTATTGTGCCGTTCGGCGTATAACGCGAGTACCTATCTACGTTCGTATCCGGGGTAGTCATGTAACACCCACCGACCGCCTCCATTACATTAATCAATGTCTCGATGTGAGCCTTTGATCCTCCAAAATTAATATTCAATCCAAAAAGAGTTTTAGTCATTGTGGCCTTTATCTCTGGCACAAATCGATCCCTCATTAGATTAATAAATTCCTCGTCCCTGCCTGAATAGGGCCCATTGGGCGTTGCGCTTTCTGAGCGCGTCGATTCCTCCGTATTAATCGCAAACAAAGCCGAATCATTGTTATGTGGCCCAAACACGGCATTAACCATATTAATATAATAAGTAGCCGTTTGATTATCCGTGGCCATATTTGAAGTGATAGCTTTATTTGTTGGATTACCTGAAAAAACGACCCTTCCTTCGTTTTCGACATATGTTGGACAAATGGACTGAGAAAGCGTCGTCAGACTATCTCCGAATACAGCATCTGAAACTTCGAAGAGGCAGGGTGTATTTGCGGGTCGCGCTTTATCTAGTATTTGTTGTATTAATCCGATCGCCCAACCGTTGTATACACCCTTTGAATTTTCGACATCCTTCCATCGAATATAAAAATGCGCACCGAGCATGTTATTGTTGCCGATTACAGCGTCGAGCTTTGCCAATGATTGCAAAATATGCTGCGCCGATGATAGTCCAAAGGACGCTGTACATTGAGCAAAATGGCCAAATCCACCCGTCTTTGTTGTGATTTCTCCTGGTAAATCTTCGATTGCAACCAACGTTGTATTTTGAGTATACGCTTGCAGCACAGAGATATTCTGTATTCCTGCGTCTCTATAAATAACGTGAGGATTGCTAATTGTCCCCTTAGCACCGACAATCGGTTTTACATTGATAGTTACGGTGTTCGCGGTTTGAGCCAGCACCCCTTCGCAGATAGCCGTTATTGTTTGCGCGCCTTCGGCTTGTGTTGCTGTAGCCTCTGCGACGGTTATTTGTCCGCTATCTGATATAGCAAAGCCTGCATTTTTAAGATGTTGCAAACGCCACATGCTCGTAATATTTGAATTACCGTCTTGTGGGTCTGTTGCCACCAACTGGCCCACCACGGTACCAATATTTGCATTTAAGCCGATATCAAATGATTGAGTGGTGAAAATGGGCGCGCTGGCTGGTTTGACTTGACATAAATATGTTCGGACATTATCGGTGCTGGGGTTTTTCCCCCAATCTGATGCGAATATTATTCTGTCGCCAAAACTGGTGCAGTTTGCATGCCCTTCAGCGTAATAATTGCCGTGACTGGTATTGCTATAACACCACAGCATTGCATTTTCTGAATTACCATCCGAGGGTTCTGCGGTAATAGAAAATATGTGTCTCGGCCCTTCCGGGTCGTCAATAGAAACAACTATATGACCTGGTGTATCAAAACAATAACTCATATGCTGAGACATGCTGTACGGGTTGTTCTGAAATCTATTTGGACCACCGCCTATCCGAATAGGTGATTCAACTGGCGTATCAAGTCTAGCTTTAACCAGTTGCCATTCACACTCACCAAAAATTAATGGTGTTACATCATCAAGATCAAACCCTAACGTTATATGCCCGCTGATTCCAATTGTTTTTAGGTATTGAAAATTAGCGTCATATATATCGTATGACCTGAATCCTGCGAGCGCGTTTCCCCCTCCGTTTGCATAGCTTGCATTTTTGCTGACTAAAATGTGTTGTCCATCGGGATGGACAGTGACATAGTCATCCAGGATAGAGAATACTTTCTGAGATAGTGTGTTACCGTTTGAAAGGTCTAATAAAAAACATTCCCATTGACCATCTAATCTTTTTATTTGTATGACGACACGGGTGCCGTCTCTTGAAATTAGCCCCTGTGTTCTGCCGATAGAAACATCTGTTCCACCTGACGAAATAGCACTACCCGATAAATCGCCGCTAGAAAACTGCTTTATTAACGTCTCAGCTGAATCATCAACGTTTACTTTAATTAGTCGTTTCGGATCCTGCTTATCACATCCCAACACGTGATTGGCATCACCTGGAATTGCTCTGGGGAAATACGCATTGTTACCAATAACCCTGCTAAACCCTCCGTCTAAATCCCACAGATTTGTATACCATGATGAGGACGGAAATCTCTGATTATCGGAGAGTATATTTTGAAATTGCGCGTAAATGTGTCGCAAACCCTGTTGTCCAGAATCCGCACCTGCATTTGCGGCAATCGTTTTATCGGTTATACGTTTGAATTGATTCGGTGTACCAGGCACATCGGAATATGATAAATACGCAGGTTCGGCATGAGAAACTGGGGCGTTTTCGGGGATCGATGATCTTTTTGGATAGTACCGTTGCATGCTGGGCGCAGATGAGACGCTCGGTATACCAACTGGAATAGTTGGTGGCTTGTATAACGACGCCCCAAATTCGTGTGCGCCAATATCTGGTGATGGCCCTATGATCGGTATGCCAGGCAGCAAACCCACGCTCGTGCCTGCATCTATCGCTGAATCAGCGGCAGGTAGTTTTAGGAATCCTGAAGAATCAAAACCCTCCCATGTCGCGTGGAAGGACGACAAAATCTGGCTTGCGTTTGAATTGAGTGATAGATCCCAACTATTATTTGTGCCGTTGAATGAACCGTAGTTCCCCGCTGAGATGTTATCTAAATCTAGATTATTCTGCGCATGGGCATTGTTGTTGTTTGAGCCGTCCGCATACATAAAACCGTTTTCGCATTCCAGACTAGTGTTATTATGATAACTAAATGGTGTGTCTGGAGTTGACTCATTGTTGTTTATGCCGAACGACCTGGCACGGAAAAAACTACAGAGATAAACCTTGCTGCCACCCGAGGATGATCCACCTCCTGCTTTTACACCCATACCGTCCCCGGCACCGCCTTTACCGACGAACCCCAGAAAACAATTACGTAAAGTGGTGTCGTGCCCTTGCCAAAAATCAATGCAGTCATCACCAATGCCGAGCACTATTGATCGCTCGATCGTATTATTTGATCCTGCATTGTTGTCAGATATTACCAATCCATTGCTGTGCTCCCCGTCCGTTAGCGAATCCCATGACCCAATCACCAGCGAATCACGAATAATTCCGTTTGTTGTATTTTTGAATGTCCCCTGATTTTGAATGTTCCAAAGAATGCATTCGTCAACAAGCGGTGAATCAACATCCTGCATCAAAAACGCCACGTATCGAGTGTTTGATATCTCTATACGGCGCATATTAAACCCGTCGCGAGTGGTTACCCAGACGCGATGATTATTCCCTGAACCGAGCGGGCTGCCATCGCCTTCTAATCGCGCCGGTGTGCCTAGATTAAACCAGTCCTCTGGGTGTGTCTCGATCGCAGCATGACCGTTGGCTACCCAGGCACCTGTGTGCTTATACTGACCACCCCTGAGCAGTATTCTACCTCCTTCTTGGGCCGCTGCGTCTAACTCTGCCTGACTCGATACAATGGCAGTGTGCGTGGGTAATTGAAATATTCGAGTATCACCGTGCACTTGCACATCGAAGGTGGTTGATGCTGTATGCCCATCACTGTCGGATAGTGTCGCAGTGATTGTAGACACCTGCGGAGCCAACCCATATATTTTTACAGCACAATAAACCCGCTGCAATGCTCCCGCTGCCGGAATTAGAGACGCATTTATACTGGGTGACAATGAATAATTGCCGTCTAGTGATACTGCATCCGATAATACATGCCCGGTTGTTACTTCAAAATCAACAGTAAAAAATGATTGATTGCCCGTGTAGTCAACCAACACCTGCACAATCGCAACCAGAGGAGGTTTTGGAATAGAGATTGGGGCAGCTGATAGAGTAGTCATGGCTTAACGAGTATCGACGTGCAATTTAAATTGAATATAGCGAGCAACAATAATCTGTCCTGTCTGCAAGAGCATCCATGATTGAGCGCTGAGATCCTGATTAACGGTGTGCCATCGAGCTTCTAACGTTTGTATTCCATCAACAACGAGAGTAGTCGTTGCCGGACCGTAGACAATGGAGCCTACGTCAAATACTTCGCTGATAAATATAAATTCGGGGACCAGGTATGCGCACTCCGTGGTGGGTGGTTCACCGCAAATTGAGGCTGGTCTCAGATTATCCGAAAGGTCGATATAGCAGTTGATTTTCTGGCCCGGCCATCCGAGCGCTTTAAGATCGATATCCAAACCATTGACGAGTGTGGTCTGGCCGGTGATCGGTGGCGTGGTGATCTTGGGTACTACGGGTTTGCTCCACAGCCGCTTGCCTTTTTTAAACTGATAAGGAGCAAAACCTGCGGGGCTGTCTCGATTTGCCTTATGCCCATCACCATCCAGATAGCGAACCAATTGTTTTAATCCTATCTCACTGCTCTGTGTGGGCATTAATAGCTCGGCATGACGTCTGGTTCGATGGATTTATTGTGCATATTCATCGCCGCTGAAACAGGGTATGCAAATGTTATAGCAAGCGCGTCACCGCAGTCAGGTGATTGAAAACCTCTTTTTTTCATATCTTCCTTCGATTCCAGTAACATTAACATGCGTTTTTTGTCGTAACTATAAGTCGGACTTATCAGGTCCTGAAAAAGATCGCCATCATCTCCAGGTATATCCCCGGTTTTTAACCACTCCGCCATTCGCGCCCACATTTCAATGCGTTTGTTGTAGAACGTTTGCCGGTTTTCTGGGTCAGGTTTTGCGCTACCCAGGACCTCTTCTACCGTAAACCCTAGCTCGCGGAGCTTATCAACCACTCCGCCGCCGACACCCACACCATCGACCAGCAAAATGTCCGGTGTATAATTACGCGCATTTGCACCAACCCATGCTGATAGCTCCATCAAATCCATTGACGGCAATTTGATTAGAGGTAGTAAATGCCTGCCTTCCCTGAGCGCAATAACAGACATGTCGCCACCGTACCGGGCAACATCAACACCCATGATCCGTGGTGAGCCAAACACAGCCTCCAGTGAACGCTGTTGAGCGGCTTCAACTAAGTCATTGCCAATTAATTGTGTTGAGCCTTGTTTTGGAAACTGCCCTTTTACTCTGATCAGAAAAAAATCCGAGTCCTCTCCGTAATCGAGCCGCCATTTCTCTATTTCCTTTTTGTTCGTCAGCTTCGCGGTTCGTGAATCTATCTGGCGATGCCACCATCGCTTCCTGAACCGTCCAAAACACTCGCGAAATCGACCTGTATTGAGTGTTGGATTACCGTAGACAAACCACATTGCGCGAGGTGTTGTCATAGCGCCTTCCGTGACTTCCCAGATTTTGTCAGGTATTGCTGATGCTTCGTCGTAGATTACAAGGACATGCTCTGCATGCAGTCCCGCGAATGACTCTGACGAATGTTCTGTATTGGGTATTGCATTAATAGTCCACGTCTCCGGGTGTTTGACGTGGAAAAAACTGGTCGCAGTCCATTTAAACCAGTGCTTATTGATTATTCGCTTATGCCAGACCGCCAGTTCACGCCAGGTTTTTGTCCTTAATTGCGGTTGCGTGTTTGCTGTTACAACCCCTGATATGTGAGGTCGTGTTGATGCCGCCCACAATATAATAAAGGCGGTTTGGGCTGACTTTCCGATCCCGTGGCCAGAGGCTGTTGCATCCCTTATCACGTAGCCAGTAGGATCAGCTTTGATAGCGTCCCCAATAGCTATTAACTGCTTTTTCTGCCACTCATCCGGGCCATCTGGGAAATCCTCCAACGGTCCCGGCTCCCCCCAAGGGAAGGCAAACATAACAAACCCATAGGGATCGTCATAGTAGTGAGCAATTTCCTTGGTGAGTTCTTGTTCCGGAGTAAGAGACCCCGGAACAACGGCGAGCATTATCCTTATCCTTTAGCTTTTTCAGCCCGTTTTCTGGCCGCAACAAGTTCTTCTACCAAATAGCCGTCTGCAGCGATTTCGAGCCTTTCTTTATATGCCTGCACATCAACGTGCTTACCCATGTTGACTAAGTTTGTTTGTTTACATGGCAACTTTATTTTCTTGATGACAGTTTCTATGGCCTCTTCGTCATCGCCTAACTCGGTGATCGTTGCCACATCAATTCCGGACAACGTCCGGGTGAAAGCATCGGGCCAGTCCTTTATCGGTAAAAGTCGTTCATCTGAACCAAACAAATCCTTATAGTTAAGCGAATCAATCTCCATATGGCGCTGTAGGATATAATCAGCGTCGATTGCTAACCGGGTTGTTCTCCTCTCTGTCTGCTCAATGACCTCTCTTAATATTCTTGGATCATTTAGCATTTTGTAGGCTTGCCCACGAGCATTGCGCGTAGAATAACCAGCTCTAATTGCTGCTGCCGAACCATTCCTCGTTTCGTCCGCCAAATACTCCGCGACAAACATCTTCATCTGAGCTGAAAGTGGTTTATCAGCTCGACGGGAATTTTTACTTGGCATATCAAATTACGCTAGAAACTACGGCTCGTCTCGTACCAAATGCCAGAGGACCGTTTAAAAGTTATGAATCCGTTGGCGTTTGCCGTGGCGTCTAACCCATCTCGTAGTCTTATCTTGCCGCTATCATTCTTGAGCGTAACATACGTTGACATCCTAACCTCTAGTGTGTCGTTCTTTGCTAGATTCCCTGTAAACTCAGTTACATCTGTTGTAGCAGTGTAGCCAGCTAATGATACGGAATAGACAGAGTGACCTTGAGCCACTCTAAACCCAAGCCCGGTAAGATCGACTGATCCTGCGTTAGGTGTCGTTTGCTCCTGTGTCTTAGCGCTCACGCCAAGTGCGTCGATGACAACACTGGAAAAATCACCGTCAAGTTGCGAATCTGGATCGGCCCACCCAGTCAGATCACAGGCTGTGATTGAAACGTTATCGAAGACGGGTTCTAGCGGTGTTGGGGGTGATACAATATCAGGCTCTCGCCTAATCCCTTTTGTTAGAATAGGGTTATATGGTACAGAGATTTTATATCTGATATTTTTTTGCAAACCGTTGCCAGGTGATCTTAATCGCACTGCAAATTTATTACCCACTGCTACCGTTACGGGCATTGGATCTGTCACAGATCCACGGATAGTGCAATTAGATGCTTTACCAATAACAAATCCCTCGCCGATGAAATCTCGGACCCGCACATTGATGTCTGAGTTTTTCACTTCGTTGACCGGCCCAATTGACGCGCCAATCTGAAATCCGTGCGTATCGAGATCTACATTTACATTATCGCATTCGTCCATGTATATACCTGATCGAGTTGCTCCAACGAACGGCAGTGTCTCACCGGAGTAATCATGTCTTACGAAGCCACTGACGCTGCTATCCCTGACCCCCCGTGTCAACACTCCACGACGCGTTTTACTTTTAGTTATAATATCTACTTTTGCTGTGATGTCGCTTATCAAGTCTTCGCCAAAATGTCCATGGGCGGCGGAAAATCCCGTGCCATCACCGATAGCGACAACACCGACATCGATGTGCCGGCAGGACTGGAATGTATGGTTTGGCTCAATATCAACACCACCCGGCATATAAAGCCCTTCCACATACCCACCAACATTGATTGATTTTACTTGGGCTTTTATCCGCTCGCCCGATGCAACAGTTAATGCATTGCGCCCATCAGATACGGAGTTTTCAGCGTGTATGGCAAACTTCAGATCTTCTGACTGGCCCGATGCTGATAAAAAATCCGATTGCCCAACATACACTGCGTCTCCGCGCATTTCCTTTGCTATTAATTTAAATTTTGATCGCTTGCATCCAGCAACGCCAATAATATGATTGTGTTGCTGATCAGTCTGATTTATCCTGTTTCCGTTTGCTCTTATTTTTACATCTATGTCCTCGCAGCCTTTAAATACCAGACCAATGTAGGCATTACTAAACAATGGTACGCTGGGATGTCGTGCATTAACTTTTAGCGTCCCGACGCAAATAATTCGGGTGCCTTCGTGCCCATCGAAAACATGACCTGCTATCCACCACGTGCCTTTTGGTATATATAGAGTTTGACCTTCCACCTCCGTTATTGCTTTTTCCATGGCCGCCAGATCATTGGAAACTGTACCGTCGGCTCCGAATTCTCTCAAATCTCGGAATTGTGAAAATTTACCAGCATGGTTTGATCCTACGTTGCCATCCCAACCCATGCAGCTACCAGCGCTCATCAATTAATCTCCGTTATTATGTAACTAAAGACTGATGCCGAGCTGAGTTTTATCGATGAAAACACACCGGATATTTTTTTGGGAATTCCTTTCCCTCCGATCATCTCTATACTGCCATCGATTGGCAAATACCCCAGATCGACATCAGTTGTCCTATCGTCGTCATCAACCTGGTGGTACGGTTGTACCTCTATGGTGACATTATCGTTACCAGTCACTGATATCTGATAACACGTGTATTGTTGTTGAACAGGCACTATTTCAGATGTAACGCCAGAGTTACATCGATGCATTCGGATTGTCATTTATTGCTACCAGTAATTATTTTCACGACATAAAAAAGACCTCATAGAGGTCTGGGTTTCTGTATTAATGATGGGTGCATCTTTAAATCATATTAGTGAGCAATTGAATGATGTTTGACTCTATCCAGCGCATCTTTAGTTTCCTTTTCGACCACCTGGAGTTGATATCGTATTCCGTACTTACGGCGTTCACGGCCCATATACGACATTTTTTGCTGATCGGTTCTTGTATTAAACCCAAAAAAACAATGGAAGAACTTCCTAAAACTCATCTCTTTAACCTATCTGTTACCACTGCTAACATCTCCCGGATGTGCTCAAGCGTCTCATGGACGCTTTTGAAATCTTTTCTGCGGTCACCGTATTGAACCCTATTTGCATTGAGAGAGAGCAACAAAAATAGGATAGTGATAGCCAGCGCTACACTGTCGTAGCTCATCAATTTTTCTACAGTATCCATTCTCTTTTTTCTCGGAATATCTCATCCGCCCTAAAACGCGTGATATTGTATGTTTCGCAGATACCAAGTGCGTTGATGCAATCTCCCCAATTCGATCCTGATTCTATCCAAATCAACCCCAGCCTGCCCGCACCCACACGGACATCGGAATTCCCAGCGCGAAAAATGCTCACTGATCACCCATGGTTTTTACGATCACCCATAAAAAAAGCCACTGGACTATAAATCCGGTGGCTTTCTTTTTTTAATTTTGCTGCATTGCCCTGTGGGCCATTGTGCCCTGCGTATAACGCAAAAAACCCCGATGGTTAATTCGAGGCTTTTATTTGTGGTCTTGCTCTGTCAGCTGCGGCAGCTTGGGCAACTTTACCACTTTCTCTCGACGAATCAAATGTTTATTTTTTTTATTAGATTTTTTGAGCAATTCAATGATTGAATAAATTTGAGAAAACGCACCCCTTGCTTCAGACGTCCATTTGCCACCCGTACGGTCATTGATTTCGTAGATTTTACAAAACAGTGACATATTCGATGCGGTTTCGCAATAATACATAAACAACCACTCTCTGTGTTTGTCTGCGGACACCATGCGCAACATATCCAGCGCTCGAAAGCCATCATCTATATTGATCTCTATATCCAGCTCCGGGACATTTGGTGTACGTCGCCAGCCGGATCGATACTCCCTGAACATCGGCTGTGTAGATATACTTAATGCGGTATCGTCGGGTATAGATCGCAACCATGCACCGAGATTCGTCAAATAATATTCGCATTTGTCTGCTGTATCTATTTCCATTATCGAGATTGGCCTGCGTAGATACGCTCAACATGAGCCATTACAACTTGCGCTAATCGATGGTTCCAGCACATCATGATCGCGTCCCTGTTGTGCTCGTTGGTACGCTCTTTATAACCCGTGATCGCCCGGACAGTCTTTGCGGTTAGTTTTGTCTTGTTTGGCTTAACCGGGAGCACGTAGTACCCCAGTCTCTGCAAACCCTCTCGCATCCGCCGCGAGTCGCTATTGTTTTGTCCTATCGATCGACCTATTGATCCGAGCGCTCTCGCCTTTGTCGTGTTACCACTCCATATCCGCGACAAACTCGTGCTATCCTCTATCACTACTAGGCATTTGCATTTGTTGTGCAGTTGAATTAGCGAATATGCGTCCCACCAGTCCATGGTTGCAGCGCTCACGATTATGCTGGGCTTAACATTTAGCACTGCGATACCTGTATTTCGTCCCGGATCGATACCGATAACACTATCAGGGGAAAATAGCTCCACGGGGCAGAGTGCATTTTCCTCTACCTCATTTTTTATTGAGCTATTCATTACCCAACGACAGGGCCGTTTGGGCAATTCTATCTAAGGCATCAACAATTTTGTTGACATACGCCTGAGCGTCAATTCCCGAGCTAAATTTTTCGTCCACGCATTTTTGATGAGTCACAACCCAGGATAATCCATCCGCATCCGTGCCCGTTTCTACATCGTTACATTGCCGCAGCTTTTTGCACCGGACGGTATACTCGTCTCGGTACCATTCATTGCGTTTGCCTCGTGCGCGCCCCCAGGGCTCTCTATTTTCCGCAAATCGCATGGCCGCGTGGAGACACGTAAATTGCTCAATCATGATATGAGCCAGCTTGGTGCTCCGGCAGGAGGGTGTGCCCGCCTCGTGGACCTCAAACCGGCTCCCATGCTGATTTGTGTGGGGTGTATTCTGCCCGTAATTTCTGACATAAATACGATAATAGCCATACTGATCAAACCAGAATCGTTTAAATAGAGTTGGTTTACTCCAACTCAGGTTGATTGTTGCCATTCTACTTCGCCTTAGGGTTAGGGTTGTTCATTCAAATAAATCTCTCTGGTTGCTTAAATACAACCAGTCGGTTTTGTTCCGTTTTCGCTTGTCCGTGATCGTGAGTAGATCCAGCTTAACGAGCCTGCCAGCTGCCAGCGTTGTTGCTCTGCCCCCCCACTTGATTTGGGGAGCGAGGAACAAGCGTGTTAAACAAGTGTAAAGCCTGTTTATTTTTGCGCGGGATGGATTTAGTCATGGTTGGTCCCCCTGATTAGTCTATTTAATCGTTGTGCAAACTGATTTTTGTAATGCTGCCAATCCTCGCCGGGTTCTCGATTCCATTTGGCTGCTATCGAGTAGCCAAGCAGGTCGGGGTTTTCACCCGCCTTATCAGCGAGATCCAGTTCAACCACGGTTTTATTACGCAGGTTGTTGTAGTAATGGTTGATGAGCGTTTTGTTGGTGGACATTCTGTGAGTGATTCGGTCGCGTTTAACGCTGTCACCGTTGCAGCCGTCGTGGAACGAGCAATAAATTCTTGTCTTTGAAAAACCAATACCTGCAACCGGAAAAAGCCAGCAGCCGTAGGCGATGCACTCCGTTGGCGTTTCAGCTTGCGTGTGTTTTTTTGCAAATCGCGATTGGGTCATTGGTTACCTCCTGATCTAATTTTTGTTTTGTCGTAAATTCCCGACTCGCAATTCAGAATGGTGTCCTCCTTGAGCACAAACCGAATGCTGACCCCTGACATGGATCTCACTAGCTGAGTATCAGCCAGCCGCTCGAAGTATTGCTCCCACAGGGACAGCGTTGTCATGTCGTGGTGGGTGTAGAAATATTTTATCCCCAGCGATTGGTTCAATGTCAGTTTACGTTGTGGGCACCAGTTTGCGTTCACGAGTTGTCCATCGTTGGTTTGTTTTTCTGCGACCCTGTTAAATAAATTTTTCACCTGAGCACAGAATTCCTGTGTGAACGGGTCCACTCTCTCCTCCCCCCCCATCTCTTGGGGGGTTAAAGGGGGAGGTTCTACTGATAGGTTCCTACTGATAGGTTCTGCGTCCCGTTTTCGGGTCGGCTTAGTCGTACCGTTTTCGGGTTCGCTTGCCGTCCGTTTTCGGGTCGGCTTAGTCGTACCGTTTTCGGGTTCGCTTCTTTTCTTGCCCGTACTTGGTGTATTTCTTCTTTTGCGTGCTTATTGTCATGACGACCAACCACGCCAATCAATTGCCAAACCTTTACAGATTTAGTTTTGCCCTTGCGACCCCCTGTGTCTGCAATTACCCCGGCGATTGATAATTTTTGTAGTGCGGACTTGACTGTTTTTAAATCCAGGCCTGTGTCTTCTGACAATCGGGTTGTCGATGGGAAACACCTATGATGCTCATCGGCTCTATCAGCCAATGACAACAACACTAATTTCAGTGATGCCGGACGTAAATCTGCTTTCCACGCCCATCGCGTTGCATCTACAGACATAATGGTATTATTGGTCGCAAGTACTCACCCGAACAACTATTGAATAGTGCATACAACGTCATAGCCCTCTGGGGTTATTAAAAATACCGGGCCTAATCGACCCGGCAAAATCGCAGTTAGCGATCAGGAGGAAACTAATTATTGCAGGGCCCCGAAGATCTGGTACGAGATTGGCCACTGTTAGCCTTCTCGGCACGGAGCTGCTTCGACCAGGCCAATAGTTTCGATTCAGTAAAATACCCGTCAGTGATGAGTGAGATGTTTTTTGCGTGTTTTGTTTCCCCGGAAAAATCTGTTCGAGGGAGTCCTGTAACCACCCATTTTTGGACCGCTTGATACGACACACCACACGCTATTGCGATGGCCGCTAATCCGTGTCTTTGGATGACTAACCGGATCATGTTTTTTTCGTTGTATTTCAACATCCACGCAATATACAACTATTAGTTGCATTTAACAACAGGTGACAAGTGTGTTAAATTAGGTAAGAATACAACCTATGGTTGTAAATAATGCGGACAAAAAACGAAGATCTCGGGCGGAGTTTTCTTTTCGACTAAAGGAAGCGTTAGCTACGGCGGGATACGAGGCAAAGCAACGTCCGCTTAGTGAGAAGTATGGCGTTAAGAGCGAATCTGCACGCAAATGGTTAAGCGGCGGATCTATCCCGGAGCACGGCATAATTAAGCGATTAGCCAGCGACTGTAATGTTAATCCTCAGTGGCTAGAATATGGCGAAGGCCCTCGTCGTCGTTCAGATTTGGGAGGCGAAAGCGATAAAACAGCTCCTATATATGTTACTCAAGATGAATTCGTTCATAAGGTCCCATTGCTGACATGGAAAGGAATTGACGATTGGTTAGATAGAGGCTCAGGACTGGGCGGCAAATATCGGTCATCAATTCGGCAAATATCGGTCATCAATGCGCCTAATGAGAGGTGTTTCGCCCTGACTCTGCGCGATGACAGTATGCAGTCATCGATTGGCCCATCGCTCGCAAATGGTTATATCGTTATTATCGATCCTGAAGAAAAACCGAAAGACCGACAGGTTATATTGGTGAAAACCAACGATGGACATGTTGTTCGCAAATTAGAGCTGACAAGCAAGCTATTGACCCCATTCAATCAACGATATCCGATAGTGGTTTTAAGTGGACAAATTATTGGCGTTGTAATCGATTGTTTTGTAGGAGACATAAGCTCTATAATTAATTGATTTTAAATTACTTATAGAGAATGATAATGTCAATATATGGTCGCGGTTCTTCAACTATTCGATCTGTAGCTGTTTCGATTCCAGAGCAGATAGTGTCAACTGATTCGACCATGGACCGATTTGCAGGTAATTATGATATGAAATCATCGTATCTACGTAAAGTAACGGGTATAAGACAGAAAAGAAGATCACCAGACGGCGTATTACCGTCAGATCTTGCTAAACAAGCCGCTCAAAAAGCGTTGGATTTGGCGGCATTAAGACCAAAGGACGTTGACGTAATCCTATATACAGGATTACTGAAAGATCTCTATGAGCCGAGCACGGCGGCAATTGTACAGAATAAGTTAGGTGCAATTAACGCGTTGAGTTTTGACATAACCAATGCCTGTCACGGTTTCATTAACGGAATTTATACTGCCGACGCCTATTTGGCTGGACACAATAATATCAACAATGTCCTCGTTGTTACCGGGGAGCAGGGATCGCGTTACGAAGACTACGCGGTTCATGAGTTAAGAAAGGAAAGAAAAACTAAAGAAGAAATTAAAATTTTGACTGCGGGTTTAACACTGGGAGACGCGGGCGGTGCGGTGCTTATGATAAAGAAGAGTAATCCAGAAACCGGATTGATGGAATTCAGCACATCAACACACACAGAACATTATTCACTGTGCACGTCCGGATCCCCGATGAATAACGGGGTTTTAAGAACGCAGATGACGGAACTAATGCGCGTGGCCACGGATGTAATTTGTGACGTGTTTGAAAATACGCTGATTTCATTGCGTTGGGACAAATCGACCCTGAAAACAGTGATTCCGCATCAGACAGGGACTATTTTGTTTAACAAAATATACCCTGAGAAACTCGGATTACCTTCGGAGATGTTTACGCAGAGCGTTGAAAAATACGGAAATTTGATCACCGCGTCACTGCCGGTTAACTTAGAAATATACAGCAACGGTGCAACGGAAGGAGAACGATCGATGCTCAATATACAAGGGTCTGGGCTAGCCGTGTCATGTGGTGGGCTAGTATGGCCGCACAACATGAATTAAATTTAGATTATGTAAGAAGAAAATAAGGAAGGGAAGATGGGCGGCTTGTCAATATCAGTATTTGCAGTACCAGCGGTTATTGCGCTATCAATTAAAATAATGATTGTAGCAAGCTGGTTTAATCGTAATGCACACACAGGGGTCAGTCGGCCTTTAATCGCACTTATTGCCGCGTTAGCCGCACTGAATTTGTCCGAGATTTCATTTTTTTGGGCGAAAGGACAAAACTTGCAAGAGCCGCCCGGTGGTTTGATGTATTTTGTGATTGCGGTATGGATGTTGTCTTTCTTGGTGCATTTTTGCATTTCTGAATTCAGTGACCGAAAAATGATATATCAGGCGGTATATGTTTATGCCGTTACTCTTACGATTGGAATATCTTTGGGTTGGGTTGTCGATGGATACACCCCCTGGAGATATGCATACACCAAAATCCCTGGAGAACTATACTGGACATTTGAAATATTTGTTCTCACGAGTTTAATGATTTCGATAGTTGTGCTGACGTACAACTCATTCAACAAAAAAATATTGAGTCGCTTACGACTGAAGGCAAGGTGGATGCTAGCCGGATTCAGCCTCTCTTTTCTCGCGATACCATTTATTATTGTTGTTCAGCATTATTCTGAATCGCCAATTAACTCTCTAATAACATTACCAGTCACATTTACCGCGATGATTATAATTTTCATATACTCGCATATGACCCGGAACCTCATATCGATCCCCCTGCCGTTCAGTAATGATTATAAAGATCAAAAGCGCCTTCAAAAGTTATTGAAGCTGGTAATAACTACAATCGAGCGCAGCAATTCAAACCGGGTAGCGTTAGCTATGCTTGAGCAGCACGGAATAATTTTGACACGAACAGTGGTGTCGTCTGGTTTTTCAGCAACGATCCGAACTAAGGAGTTGTTGCATTCCAGATCTTGTTCCGATGCACTGGAGACTGTAGTAAATAAAATCAATGAGGCCGAAAACACGAGCACTGTGTACATCGGTTTCAATCTTTCATCTAACCAAGACTATCGATTGAGACGCTAGTGGTGCATATTACCGCTCGTTGGCTGCTGACGACGGTTCTCTAGCGGGGAGGCTATTACTGATGGAAGGAAAACCTCACTATGGCTGTGCCTTTTGCCAACGCACTGATTATTTATTTAGTAAAAATGATATGGCTCATCAATCCCGTCGCTTGCCTCTTTTCTTAAATTCCAGAACCAGATGCAAGGCCAGACCTGTCACTATTGCCAATATTAGGCACTGAATTAATAACTGCCCCCAGGCGATCTCATACCCACTCTTTCCCATCCGTACACCACCGCGATACCCGAGCTTGAAGAAATGATACTCCGTGTCTATTACCTGTCCGTTACGTGACAATTTGTCAAAAGGAGGAAATAGTAGCATTGGTATTGCAAAACCAGCGGCGAAAATAAATACCTTGGTTGCGTTGGAGAACGCCGCTACTTCATGCCTCTTTGTTAGGAGATACCTGTAAATCCGCCTAAGAATTAGTACCATCGTTAGAACAGAGATTACTATCAGGGACACGTAAAAGACTGGAGCAATGTATTTAGTAAAATCAGCTCGGCTACCGCTCTGGTCTAATTTAATTTGTTTTGCAGGTTGGCGGCCAAGCAGCTGGTTTATACACCACCGCGCTATTCGCGCTTCGCTTGTTTCCTCAGTGTGATACTTGTTAAACGTGTTTTCTTTTAAAATAAATCTTCGCTCGGCAATACATTTATTCAGTCGAACACCCTCGTCCTCACTAGACTGTTGATAGTTTCTTTCCCATGGCTTTAATTGTTGTTGCGTTCGCTCCTCCTGAAATTCAGCTCCATGTAAGAATGGCAGTAACCAGATAAATATAATTAAGCCTAGAAGAAATTTCATATCTTAATTCCTCTCGACTATTGTAGTTATAGTGGACAATCCATATCGAACATGGCTGCCATTACCAATGCAGTAATTTCAAATCCAAGCAAATCTCCTAGCATTATTTTTTTCAACCCTTTACTCCTTTTGAACACCTACCACGAATTGTAATCGTTTCGTAGCGCACAGATCAAAGTTTATTATTTTGAAAGTGATAAGCCTCGTTTCTCTAATAGTCACAAAATTTGGTTGTCTTGAAGAAAATTACAACTTTTAATTGTTTACATATACAACTATAAGTTGTATATTCATTTCCACTCCCTCAACGAAATAGTCAGTAACTGTAAATACAGAGAGGAATCAGAATGAATGTTGTGCTAGCTACTATGACTGAGAACCCAGAAGATCCGATTTTACAGGTTTTTCGAGAGGCTCACCAAGAATACTCAAATCAGGCAATCAAGATTAAGCGCAAATACCCTGTTAGCCATTCAATCGCAATTAAAGTGATGCATAACATGATCAAACATCACTCAGCCGACAAGCCTGCGCCAAATGATGTAGCGCCCTACTCCCTGCGAATGGGCCTGGGTTGCATACACAAACCGATATCGACAATAACCGCCCTTGAACAGTTGCATGTTATCCGGCACGGAGCACTGTCGTGATTGACCTACTAATTGCCGAATACGGTATACCGCTAACGGTGGGGCTGTTTATTTGCATGGGCATTGTAGGTGCGATCGCCTACAACTATAGGCATGGATGGGATGATTAACTACCGTCATGCTGCACTAACCTGCAGGGACATAATTGCTGTATGTGGACTGTTATCAGCTATTGGTCTCGGTTTGCATTATACCTTTGGAGTGATTTAAATGATTAACGAACTAACTACAGAACAAGAAAACCGGATGAAGGAGTTTGCAGATAAATGGATAAAGATTGGCCTCTCAACAGAGCCTGCGGACCGTCCAAAGGCAGAAGCTGCAATTAATCAAAGCTATCAACTAGCTGGGCTTACCCCTCCGTTAAAAATAGTGTGGTGCGGGTCGCCATTATCGCAGGGAGTAACAAGGGCAATAATACTCGATAAACAATTTCAAGCCAGTGTTCAAGCCAGTGTTCGGGACAGTGTTTGGGCCAGTGTTTGGGCCAGTGTTCGGGCCAGTGTTCGGGCCAGTGTTTGGGACAGTGTTGGGGACAGTGTTCGGGCCAGTGTTCGGGCCAGTGTTCGGGCCAGTGTTCGGGCCAGTGTTGGGGACAGTGTTCGGGCCAGTGTTCGGGCCAGTGTTCGGGCCAGTGTTGGGGACAGTGTTTGGGACAGTGTTCGGGACAGTGTTTGGGCCAGTGTTGGGGACAGTGTTTGGGCCAGTGTTCGGGCCAGTGTTGGGGCCAGTGTTTGGGCCAGTGTTGGGGCCAGTGTTCGGGACAGTGTTTGGGACAGTGTTCGGGACAGTGTTTGGGACAGTGTTGGGGCCAGTGTTGGGGACAGTGTTGGGGCCAGTGTTTGGGCCAGTGTTGGGGACAGTGTTGGGGACAGTGTTCGGGACAGTGTTCGGGACAGTGTTTGGGACAGTGTTCGGGACAGTGTTTGGGACAGTGTTCGGGACAGTGTTTGGGACAGTGTTGGGGACAGTGTTTGGGACAGTGTTCGGGACAGTGTTGGGGACAGTGTTTGGGACAGTGTTCAAGCCAGTGTTGGGGCCAGTGTTTGGGCCAGTGTTGGGGCCAGTGTTCGGGACAGTGTTTGGGACAGTGTTGGGGCCAGTGTTGGGGCCAGTGTTGGGGCCAGTGTTCGGGCCAGTGTTCGGGCCAGTGTTCGGGCCAGTGTTCGGGCCAGTGTTGGGGACAGTGTTCGGGACAGCGGATACGGAAGTCACGACGTACATTTTTTAGCATTTTATGATTTTTTTAGAGAGTCAATTGGTCTACATACCGCAACTGAAAAAATACTTGGCTTATCAGATCTTGCAATGAATGCAGGTTGGTTTTTGCCTCATGCGAATATTTGTTTTGTGTCCGAACGACACAATGCCTTGATGCGAAACCCAGGTGGTCGATTACATAACGAGATTGGTCCGGCTGTAACTTATCCAGACGGTTGGGCGATCTACGCGCTCAACGGGACTTTGGTCCCCGCGGACTGGATAGAGAAATCACCTCCTTCTCCAGAAAAGTTATTACACTGGAAAAATATCGAGCAGCGCAGAGTTGGTTGTGAGCTAGTCGGGTGGCACAACATTCTCCACTCTATCGGTGCAACCATTGTTAATGATTCAAGCATTCCTGAGATCGGTAAATTACTAGAAGTGAATCTACCTGATTCAGGTTTAGAGCGATTTTTACAAGTTCGCTGTGGAACAGGGCGCATATTTGCGTTACCTGTCCCTCCAGAAATGCAAACCGCTCACCAGGCTAATGCCTGGACCTATGGTCTCGATGAGACTAATTACACACCAGAAGTGAGAACTTAGAAGGAAAAATTATGAATGAAATAGAGACGTTCGAAAATCAAGGCGCGCAGGGCGATATATTAATCAGACGCATCGATACAATGCCCACTGATGTTGTAGCGCAAGAGCCTATTGAAGGGCGACATATTGTTGCTCACTCAGAGACCGGGCATCACCACACTCTAGATTCAACGGGTGCTAATTTTTACCGCGCTGCCAATGACCCTATGATTATGTATCTAGTCGTTGATGATGAGGTAGACCTGATTCACAACCGATCATTTGACACACATAAAACCCTACGCATACCCGCCGGAACTTTTGAAATCAGGCGCCAGCGCGAATACACGCCAGAAGGCTGGAGAATGGTTGAAGATTAGAATCCCGTACTCGCATTTGTATGCGCTGTGTTGACGTCCACTGTTATCGACTTGTATCAAATTTTTGGATCAAACTAAAATGATTACAGCATACCCTCTATCCTGGCCGATTGATCGATCACGGACAAAGCACCATACCCGCCTACGTGGAAAATTTGCTCACGATGGAAAAAAAATCAGTGTTAGTCGGGCGACTCGTAGAGTGACAGAGCAACTGTCCAGATTTACCCGTGTAGGTCGCAATTTCAGAGTGCCAAGTGATAGCGTCATCATATCGACAGATATCAAGCTCCGAAAAGACGGACTACCGTTCTCAAGCGCCCGGATACCTGATGACCCTGGCGTTGCAGTCTATTTTTGTTTGGATGGCGATAATATGGTGATATCAATCGACACTTATAAATCGTTAGCCGACAACATGGCCGCTATTGCCGCAACGGTTGAGTCTATGCGCACGTTGGATAGGCATGGGTCGGGCATCATGGTCAGAGCGTTTACCGGGTTTAAATCTCTACCAAATCCTGATAGGCGGCGTTGGCGTGATGTCATGGGTGACATAGATGACATACATGAGGTTGAGAGGAGGTACAAGCAACTGGCTAGTGAGCGCCACCCCGACAAAGGGGGTTCCGCAGAAGCATTTGCGGAGTTGACGAAGGCGCGGGCTGATGCTCGGAAAGAATTCAATTTATGTTGAGCAATAAACAAATGCAAATAATCGACTATTTGCGGGGACATGACTGCATCACTATTAATGATGCAGTAGAACTGGTCGGGCATGATATTTATTGCAACGCCACTGTCCAGAATGGTCAAGCAAAATCATATTACCAGAATTAAACCTGGGGTATTTGAATTGCCAAATAAAGAGATGTCGTAAATGAAACGAATCAGACTAACGTCATTCATGCGCGAGACCTATCGCGATGGAGAAATATCGATCAGTACATTGCGACGTCGTGTTAATGATAAACAAATTCCGGGTGGATTTAGAGATGTTGATGGCACTTATTGGGTGGACATGGACAGGTTTCAGCGCGGCGAGAAACCGGATTTGGTCGAAGTCGCGTTGTCTGAGTGTGACGAGTTAACCCTGCAGGCATTAGCGCTATGACTCCAGGCAAACGCATCTATAAACTCCCTAAAAACCTGACGTTGGAAAAGAAGTCCGGCAATTTCAGATATCGAAATCCGTTAACAGGCAAGCGGACATATTTCGGCAAGGACCGTGCTGAAGCAATTAAGCGAGCTGAAGCAGCAAACAAAGTCATTGCTCTGCGTAAAGAAAAACTGAAAGACGAGCAGGTGGGCTCTATTTCAGTTGGCCACGTCATCCGTCTTTATACAGAGTTGATAGTTCCTTATAAGCCCTGGGCAGACAGCACCCGTTCAAACAAGTTGATAGCGCTCCGCAAATACGATCGGGAATTTGGTCGATTTTTATTTGTCGCTGTTGATCGTGTGTTTATTGCAGAGTGGTTGGAGCAATACGCCAAGGCTGACACTTACAACGAACACCGAACAAATCTGATCGATATCTGGTCATTCGGAATCTCTCGGAAGTTGGCCGACATTAACGAGCCTGAGAAAACCATGGAGCGGTCAAACAGCTTGAAGATAGCGGCAAATCGACGAGATCGCGGTGTGCTGACTATAGAGCAGTATCAGGCTATCCATGATGCAGCTCCTGTGTTTCTGCAAGTCGCAATGGACTTGTCTTTGGTCACCCTCCAGGGCCGGGCTGAGATTTGCAAAATACAGGATGCAGACCTGCGAGACGGTTTTCTGTTTTTCATCCGGCAGAAAACATCAGCCGAATCAGATATGGCCTTTCTTCGTATTGAGGTGACCGACCAGTTGCGATCTCTTCGGGCAAAATCCCGTGCGAATGGACCGCCCTGCCCTTTTTGGGTTAACCGGCTTCCGCAACGCCAGCCATCCAAAAAAGACAACAATAAATCACATGCATTTGCTGTTGCCCCTGATTATTTATCCAAGGCGTTCCAACGTCATCGTGACGGAATTGGTCTATTTGACGATGTACCTACAAAAAACAGACCAACGTTTCATTCAATCCGTGGCCTTGGATCACGGGTCTATCGAGAGCTAGGCTATAGCAACGATTACATCAGATCGCTGATGGCGCATGGCGATCAGAAAGTCACAGACATTTATTTAGAAAATCCGGGTCTTGTAAAAGACACGCACTTTTCGAAAGTTAAAGCGGGGATGAAATTGGCGGACCTGAAAGGCATGAATGTATGATAATTGTACAGGTTTTGAGTAATGAAGATATGGTGACCATAGGGCACTTATTACTGCACGACTCTGAGAAAGGATGGGCTAAAATCTCATCCGGACTCACTCAAGATTTTCAGAGCGAAGAATGCAGTTTTAATGTGCGTTTTGAAGATGGTTCAGAGCGCTGCCTTAAATTCACTGCTGTTGATGTATAGTATGAGAAACGGAACATGCTTAGCTTAAAAATACGCCAAATCGTACTACCTATTCTGGTTGACTTTAGTTGCGCTGGCTTTATAATGCCGTTTCCGTTTAAAATCGGGAGTTTAGCGGTCGCATCGCACAACCTTGCCAAGGTTGGGGTCGCGAGTTCGAGTCTCGTTTCCCGCTCCAATGTTTTTTGACCTCGATTCAGATCCGAGGTTTTTTTGCAAAAGGATCGGCATAATAAACCGATTAACAGATGTGACTGTGGGGTCCAGTAAGGTGCTCTGCACTGACTCCCTAGCGCGCGCGTGACCTGGCTGAGTGGCAGAGTGGTTATGCAGCGGCCTGCAAAGCCGTGGACCTCGGTTCGATTCCGGGCTCAGCCTCCATCATATATTCAAATGCCAATCCCGGCCCGGGTGGCGAAATTGGTAGACGCAAGGGACTTAAAATCCCTCGGCTTAACAGCCGTGCCGGTTCGATTCCGGCCTCGGGCACCATTCAATTCGATAGATTTATTGGTCTCAGTCCGCTAGTCAAAACTATGCACTTTAGTGCAAGGCTTTAGCAATACGAAATTAGTCGCGATAGCGACACATTAACTTGTCACGTTAACGACTTTCAGTCGTGTGAAAAGTGAACCTATGGACTTTCAGTCCATAGTGGTTGAGTCTTAATACCAAATCTGCATACTCTCTGGCTTTTGATGCCATATGATTCCAGTGAAGTGTATCAATCGGAAGGTGTAGATGTATCAGATGCAAACGCAGCTCGCAGATAGGCAATCATTGACCATATCGTGAGTATCGCAGCAACGTAGATCATAACCAGTCCAATTTTATAAATAGGTAATCCAAAGAGTGGTTCCAGGAAAAGTAATAAAGCCAAGGCAATAATTTGAGTTGTAGTTTTAAGCTTACCCAGATGATTGACTGCAACGGTACTTCGACTCCCCACTTCAGCCATCCACTCTCGTAAAGCAGATATAGTGATTTCGCGACTTATGATTATTATCGCTGGAATAGTTAACCAAGGGCTTTGATCAAATTCAACGATAAGTATAAGAACAGTCGCAACCATTAATTTGTCGGCTACTGGGTCTAGAAAAGCGCCGAGACGTGATTCCTGATTCCATTTGCGAGCAAGATAGCCATCCGCCCAGTCGGTGATACCAGCGGCGAGGAAAACCGCACAGGATAAAGGTCGTGCCCAATCATACGGCAGATAAAATATGACCACTATTACTGGCAATAAAACAATCCGCAGCAGTGTCAGTAATGTCGGTATGTTCAGTTCCACTGATTCAATGTCCTATGGAAGTAATGAATACCATCAACTCATCAAAGATGATCTCAGTTACTCGATTCAAGTTACAGCACGGGATTGTGCTACAAAAAAATTTATTACACGGCTTAGCCTGTTGAAAAATTGGTAGGATGAAGAAATTCAAAAACTTCGCTAGCTAATAATTTACTGATACCCGGGACCTTTGCCAGCTCTTCAATACTTGCTTTTTGCACACCCTGCAGCCCACCAAAGTGTGTTAATAAGGATTTGCGCCGTTTTGGACCCAGCCCTTTAATTTTTTCCAGTACCGAGTGTTTTCGTTTTTTTGCACGCTGCGCCCGGTGACCGGCAATCGCAAATCGATGGGATTCATCACGTATTTGTTGTATGAGATGCAAACCAGGTGTATCAGCTCGTACCTGTATTTGTCTCTTCTGTTGCACCAAAATCAGCGTTTCATCCCCTACCCGGCGATCTGGACCTTTGGCAACACCAACAATTTGTACATCATCAAGTTGCAGTTCATTCATGATTTTTTTAGCAACACCGACCTGGCCTAGACCGCCATCGATAAACAGTATGTCAGGTATTTTTCTATTTTCCTTAATTAACCTCGTATAACGCCGATTCAGAGCCTGACTCATCGCTGCATAATCATCTCCCGCCATAATGCCATCAATATTAAAACGCCGATACTCCGATTTAAGTGACCCCTCTGCATTAAATACTACGCAGGATGCCACGGTTGATTCACCCGACGTATGGCTAATATCAAAACACTCCATACGCTGCGGCAATTCCTCTAATCCCAGAATCTTGCGCAGACTATCGTAACGGGCCGCAATCGCGGTGCGAGACGACAACCGTACATCAAGTGCCAATTGAGCATTCGTCATGGCTAATGCTTGTAATTTAGCGCGTTCGCCACGTACCTGCTGATTTATTTTTATCTTTGTTTTTGCTCTATCACCAAGGATCTGTTCCAGCAGTCCGGCTTCTGACAATTCATGGCTGACTATGATCTCACGAGGGACTTCATGTTGAAGGTAAAATTGTGTAATAAAAGCGTACAATACGTCTTGCTCATTGCAACCATTGGGTGTTGAAGGGTAAAAAGCCTTGTTACCCAGATTGATGCCATTGCGCAAAAAAAAGACCTGCACACAGCTGGTCTCATACTTTATCGCACAAGCGACAATATCCAGTTTACCCCGCTCAGATTCTGCCATCGCAGTATCGCTTACTTTCTTTAAGTCAGATATCTGATCCCTCAGACTACCTGCTTTTTCGAATTCCAGGTTTTCTGATGCCGCCTCCATGTTAGTAACCAACTCCTGAATGACCTCCTGGTTTTTACCTTCCAGCAATTTAATACTACGCCTGACATCAGTGGCATAATCTTTATCCGAAATATACGCTACACAAGGCGCCGTGCAACGTTTGATTTGATATTGTAAACAAGGACGTGATCGATTGGCAAAGTAGCTATCCTCACACTGCCTGACACGAAACAATTTCTGCACAAATCGAAGTGAGGTTTTAACCGCCCCTGCATTGGGAAAAGGACCTATGTACTTGCCTTTGCGTTTACGACCACCGCGTTGATAGGAAATACGTGGGAAATCGTGCTCGTTGGAGATAAATACATAAGGATAACTTTTGTCATCACGGAGCAATACGTTATAGCGGGGTCTATATTTCTTGATCAGATTTTGTTCAAGTATCAGCGCTTGCGGCTCACTCCCGGTTATCGTGGTTTCGATACGACTGATATGTGATACCAGAGCCGCTGTTTTTACGGCTAATGAAGTGGATTTTTGAAAGTAACTGGATAATCGTGCTCTTAGGTCTCCTGCCTTTCCCACGTAAAGCACATCATCTAAGCTATTGTACATGGTGTATACACCGGGGCGTCGGCTGACCGTTTTCAAAAAAGTATTTACGTCAAATTCGACTGTTTCTTTACCCATAGGGCTAGTGTAGTGTCCTAGTCTAATAGTATATTAAGACGACCCGAGACAGTTCAGCTGCCAGGCGCGTCCTCGCAGGGGTAGTCACTACTCTACCTCAAGAGGGCGCAACACCGCAGATGGACTGTCTCGGGTCGCCCTTCGGGAAGCTAGTAAAAGCGCGATTGCTGTGTTACAGCCCTAGAAAATGGAGCAACCATTGCCTGCGCACTGTGCCTTGCACTCGCGCTTTTACTAGTTTTCTTAACATACTACTAGACTAGGACACTACACCGGGTAACGTATTTAACCGGAATTTAGAAAATGATCCTGCAGAAATTACAATACTTTGTTATTGCTATGCAAGGGTTATCAGTCCATAGCGCATCGCAAGTAAAGTCAGTTTAGTAGCACTATCAACTTGTAATTTACTCATCGCACGTGCCCGATAAGTACTCACGGTTTTATCACTGATATATAAGGCATCAGCTATTTGCAGATTCTTTTTCCCATCGAGAATGAGCATGACTATTTCAAGCTCACGGGCAGACAAACTGTCAAAAGGCGAATCATTTTGTGAATTCATGACAGCAAAAGCCATTTCTGTAGCGATGGAGGACGCAATGTATGCTTCACCCTCGAGTACTGAGCGAACCGCTGCATGCAGTTCAGATATGGATTCATTTTTAGTTACGAATCCCTTGATACCACTGGTAAGCAATTTTTTTGTTGAGTGGTAGATTGTGGGGTTTGTTAGAAGAATGATTTTTAAACTATCATCATATGCCAGTAGTTTCCTGGAAACTTCCGCACCAGAAATTCCGGGTAGACTGAATTCGATGACAATAAGGTCGGGGCGTTTTCGTTTAACCGCATGGATTGCCTTCTCGCCGTTCTCAGCTTCCACTACCATGTTGATGTTAAACTTTTCTGTTAACAATCGTGATAGCCCGGCCCGAATCAGCCGATGAGCATCAACAATCAAAACACACAACGCATTTTCTGGCAGTTCAGATACAACCACGTTAAATAATCTCCCTATATTGCAGATGGTATCCGAGAATTTCGGCAATCCCTTGACACCAGATATTTTTATATGGCTCGAAGAACACACCAAACCTTTATTGGATTCGGTGCCTCTGAGGTATGTCCCTAAACTGCCATAGATTGGGTACGGAAATCAATTATTATTGACATATAGTGAGATTTATTCAGTAAACGCTAGGTTGAAAATATCGTGAATTGCTTAACTTGAAGTACATTTAGAGATAATTTACAGAATGTTACGAGATCTGAGCATTCAGGAATGTTTTTACCATACAATTTGGACAGGTTGTTCTGGTAAGTTTAAGCTTATAACCATTGTTATGATTTTTAGTAACTACTATGATTTTCTTATCAATTAAGGGAAAACTTCCGGAGCAACAAACTTGATAAGTACTAAACAACGATCTAATACAAATCGTGTAATGTATAAAATGACGAGAGATTTGCAGTAGCTCGAACTTCCTTGCACGAACACTACACTAGAAACGTAGTAACGCCGAACCCCAGGTGAATCCCCCTCCGAACCCTTCAATTAATACCAAATCACCACGCTTAATTCGATTATCGCGAACGGCAACATCCAATGCTAAGGGTATGGATGCAGCAGATGTATTGCCGTGTTTGTCTACTGTCACCACCACGCGGTCCATTGGCAGGTTCAATTTTTTTGCGGTTGCTTTGATAATACGAATATTGGCCTGATGAGGCACTAACCAATCGAGATCTTGCTTATCGATCTTGTTATGGCGCAATGTTTCATCTGCAATTCGTCCTAACATTGTGACCGCCATACGAAATACGCCTGGACCGTTCATCTCTACAAAAGCACGCCCCGCAACCACTGCAGCGTGATTGTTGGAAACACCTTGTGGGACATGCAGATATTGCGCATAATCACCATCCGAGTGGAGATGAGTCGAAAGTATGCCTGTCTCTTCAGAGGCTTCGAGAATAACTGCACCCGCGCCATCACCAAAGAGTACACAAGTGCCACGATCTGTCCAATCAATAATCCGAGAGAACGTTTCGGCACCTACCACCAGAGCCCGCTTGCTACTGCCTGTTCGGATAAATTTCTCAGCAACACTGAGTGCATATACAAAGCCCGTACAGACAGCCTGAATATCAAAAGCAGGGCAGCCTTTAATTTTAAGACGACTTTGAAGTAGACAGGCCGTTCCGGGGAATATCTGATCCGCAGTAGTTGTAGCAACGATAATGAGATCAATATCATTTGTTTTAAGATTCGCAGCTTCTAATGCGCGTCGAGATGCATTCTCTGCAAGATCCAGAGTGAATTCGTCATCAGCGGCAATACGGCGTTCACAAATCCCTGTGCGTTCTCGAATCCATTGATCTGAAGTATCAACCATTTTTTCAAGATCATGATTGTTTACTACTTTTTTGGGTAAATACCCCCCTGTTCCAGTAATTCTCGCGTATATAGTCACAGGCTATTGACTTCTCATATGGGGTTTGATGTGCTCTGCTATCATAGAAGGCACATTTTTATTCACTTCAATCATTGCAACCTCAATTGCATTGGCAAATGCAGCGGCATCAGCGCTACCATGGCTTTTAATAACTATTCCTTTAAGGCCGAGCAGGCTGGCACCATTGTATTGTCGCCAATCGATTCGTTGTTTGAATGACTTTATAATCGGTAGCGCCAACAAGCCGATCAATTTCCCAATCACTGTGCGTTTGAATTCCTGCATCAAATAATAGGCAACCATACCGGCTAAACCTTCACTGGTCTTAAGCGCCACATTGCCGACAAAACCATCACAAACAACCACATCGACTTCCTCGGAGTAAATTTCATTACCCTCGACAAAACCAATGTAGTTGATATCACATTGCTCAAGTAATTTTCCAGCTTGCTTGATCTGTTCATTGCCCTTGATCTCTTCTGCGCCAATATTCAACAAACCCACCCGGGGAGTGTTTATATTGTCAACGGCAGATGCTAAAGTACTTCCCATAATGGCGAACTGTTCAAGGTGTTCAGGAGTACAGTCAAGATTTGCACCCAGATCGAGCATGTGGGTATGGCTATTGATTGCTGGTAAGGTAGTACAAAGTGCGGGTCGATCAATGCCAGGTAACATTTTTAATACAAAACGTGCTATGGCCATTAACGCACCTGTATTACCAGCACTTACGCACGCATCCGCCTTATTCTCCTTAACTTGATTAATGGCTATGCGCATGGAAGAGTCTTTCTTATTACGCATGGCAATCGAAGGAGGATCACTCATCTTGACGATTTCTGAGGCATGCTTGATAAGCAAACGATCAGAGCGAGACAAGTCAATTTTATCCATTTCTGATAATATTATTGACTCATCTCCAACCAACATCAGGCGAACTGAGGCATGTTTTTCAAAAATTAGTTTCGCAGCATTCACTATCGTTTTGGTGCCGGAATCGCCACCCATGGCATCAATTGCAATGGTCAATGATTTGATCATATTATGGCTGATCCCTGTAGTACAAAACTACTGTAATGGTTATCGTCAGTGTCAAAGATGGACCTGTTAGCACAGACGCCGACGGATTCTCACGACCACCATCTATTCGTCTTCATCCTCCTCAATTTCAGATTGCATTTCGACCATTTGCTCTCCGCGATAATATCCATCTTTGGTGATGTGATGACGACGATGTAATTCACCTGTTGTCGGGTCAGTAGATAGTGTCGCAGCAGATAATGAATCGTGCGATCGACGCATTCCCCGGCGTGAGGGCGTTTTACGGCTCTTTTGTACAGCCATTGATAATTACTCCGATTTGTTTTGATTCGGTAAAAATAACAAGTGGTTTCTGTTTTTAGTTAACCTATACAAATCAGATCAATCTGAATTGTATAGGGTTTCCTTCAATTTTAGAAAAGGATTTTCATGGCTTCGCCTTTCTTGAGCAGGCTCATAAATGTTATTGTGTTCATCGTACTGTGATATAAAACCCTGTGCTATACAGTCACTCATTAATTGATGACGTGGCGCACCTGGAATTTGTAGTATTAATTCATCTTCAAATAAATCAACAACGTGTATTTGCCCCTGATCACCTAAAATGACTGGGTCAAATTCATCCGGCAATGCGTAAGCTGCAGCTTCATCGTTGACAAAAATCAAAGCAAAATCTGATGAAATCGCTTGTCTATACGGCATCAGGCAACGCTGACATTTAAGATTGAATTTGGCACTCAAATGACCTTTCACACCAGTATGATGATTGTCATGGTTATAAAACCGCAACCGGACATTGATCTCGCCTTCATCTCCTTCCAATCCCTCATTCAACCTCTTAAATTGGGCAACAGGGATGTCGATAATAAACGATGAACCACCATCTAGATGCCTAGATAGCTTCAAAGGATTAAAACGAACAGGCAGCTTCAGCATAAACGCGCAATCGTAACTAACATAGCTAGCCGTGTCAAAGTTTTCCTTGGTTAAAGAACTCAATACTACTCTAAAGCCACAGACCCTTCATAAATGAGGGGTGCTTGTATGAATTGGATATCACTGCGTAACGAACGAATTGACTCAGATCATGTCAAAAATTAAACAAATAGTGCATGGTTTAACAAATACTCAGAGGTGAAGGTATAAGTCATGGACACCCAGTTGAAAACTGAACTCTACGATAGCTATCATTCGCTATTAAATCGGGTGCGATTTGCCTTCATTGAGAGTAAACATTCTATAGAAGAGGCGTTCATAGCCGCAGGCGAAGAGATGCAAAAACTCGGTAATCTGACTGAAGAGGAATTGCATCATATTGCGGAGGTTCTCAGAGAGGATCTGCGTGAAATAGGTAGCGTGGCACACAGCACCAAAGAAGGTCTGCGCAGTACAATTGATTTTGACAGACAATATTTAAGCCACGAAATTCGGGATAAACTGCTATCTATCGCCGACAAAACAATACTCGATAGATTATCTCTGGAAGAAGAACTCAAAGAACATCAGAGGTTTGAAGAAAAGTGAGCATCCAGCTGTTTCTATCTGATCGATTAAATAAGCTAGTACTCATGTAACGCCGGAGAATAGATGAACATACACGAACTTAAAGCACTAAGTTTCTCTGAAGCTTTGTCAGTACTTGAAGAAAGCGTTGTCAGTGCCAAGCTTGATATAGACCTCGCAAAAGCAAATTTCGACAACACCGAAAAGATCGCGGTAATTGCTGCAAAACTTGAAGAAGAACAGCAGCAGGCCAGCGAAAAAATGGCTTTTTTACTCAAGGAAAAATCTATTGACTTGTCTGGGCAAAATGACACCATAATGATAGAAATCATCGATATACTAGACAGTATAAGTGAAGGAATACAGAAAATGCTGGGGCTAATATAAAAGCAATAGCAAGGGCTATTGCCCAGAAAAAGAAACCGTAACCGAGTGAGTCTCAGTATCCATGATCGCGCACAGACAAAAATTTCTGTTAACGATTCAAACTATTCCTTATTATACAGGTGCAGTATAATAGGGAATTAGAGAGCGGATTTCATTATGCAGAAAGGTGCTCGCTACCACTCAAACTTAGCCATAATCTGGACAATGATTTTTGAAAAAAATTATTCTTGCCTCTACCTCCCCCTATCGTCGAACTTTAATGGAAAAATTGGGGATCGCATTTACAACATTAGCGCCTGACTGTGATGAAACACCTTTAAGTGATGAGGCGCCCGCCGCACTTGTAAAACGCCTTGCAAAAACCAAAGCCAAAAGTCTAAGGGAAGCCGCTCCAGACGCTTTAATAATTGGCTCGGATCAGGTCGCAGAGTTGCACGGAAGTGTCCTTGGTAAATCGGGTTCACATGCTGTGGCTAAAGAGCAATTGAGCTTTTGCTCAGGCAACACGGTGGTTTTTCATACGGGTCTTTGTTTATTCGACATCAGCAATAATCATTGTCAGGTTGATGTTATTGAATATGCCGTGAAATTCAAACAACTGACTGAAGTTCAAATTGAACGTTACCTGCTTCTTGAAAAACCATATGATTGCGCAGGTAGTTTTAAATCGGAAGGTACTGGAATCACGCTGTTTGAAAAGTTAATCGGTGATGATCCTAACGCTTTAGTGGGCTTACCGATAATTCGGCTTTGTGAGATGTTGGCTGTGGCCGGAATCACATTGCCTTAATAATTAGTTTGGAGCTATAAAATCTGTTGAAGTTTGCTTGAATTTACTTTAAATGCAAGTAGATCAGAGTCGGTTTAGCACTTACGCCGAGAAAAATCTTACTCTCATTCAACTTAAGCGTTCATAAGTAGTAACATCTGCAGAACGATCAACGACATCACACCAGCCACAATATCGTCCAGCATGATACCCAATCCGCCGTGAACTTGTCGATCCAGCCAGCCGATTGGCCAGGGCTTAAGAATATCGAAAAAGCGAAATAGGACAAATCCAAGGCACAGCCATTGCCATTCAGTCGGAACAGCAATCATGGTAACCATAAATCCGGCAATCTCATCCCAGACAATACCGGAATGATCATGCACACCCAGATTTTTAGCCGTTACTCCACACAGCCACAGTCCAGATAGAATCAGAAGAAATGTTATCAAGAGGTAAAATTGCCATCCATATTGATTACAGAAAAGAACGATGGGAACGGCGACGAGTGTACCTAAAGTACCCGGTGCTTTTGGTGCGAGTCCTGCACCAAAGCCCAAGGCAAAAAAATTCGCGGGGTGAGAAAATAAATCGGCAAGAACAAGCTGTTTACCTTTCAATGCATCAATCCCTAATTCGGTTTTTTTAGGGCTTGCATTTCAAGCTTTCTAACACAACGAGCAAGGTGATCAATCACGCCGTTAACATATTTATGGCCTTGGTCTGCACCGAATCTTTTCGCCAACTCGACCGATTCATTAATAACTACTTTATAAGGAATATCCAGACGATTTTTCAATTCAAAGCTGGCGATACGAAGAATCGCACGTTCAACCGGATCCAGTTCATCGAGCCTGCGATCCAGATGTGGCTCTAGCATGCGATCCAAATCATCCAATTGGCTCAAAACACCTCGGAATATTTCCTCAAAGTAAGGAATATCAACACGTTCAAGTTGCTGGGTTTCATGAAATTGCTTAAGTATGCTTCCTATATCACCACCCGCAACATCCTGTTGATATAATGCCTGCAACGACTTGATACGAGCATTTCGCCGACGCACAGTACGCGTAATCTTGTATGCATTGCCCACACTACAACATCCCTAACAGATCAACCATCTCAATGGCGGTATGTGCTGCCTCACTGCCTTTATTACCTGCCTTGGTTCCCGCTCGCTCAATTGCCTGTTCGATACTGTCGGTTGTTAATACACCATTGGCAACGGGTATACCTGTGCTCAGAGATACGCTGGCCAAGCCTTTACTGCTCTCTCCTGCAACAAAATCAAAATGCGGTGTTGAGCCGCGAATGACAGCACCTAATGCAATAATGCCATCGTAATTTCCTGATTCCGCTAATTTTTTAGCCGCAAGTGGCATCTCATAGGCACCTGGCACTTTAACAATAGTAATATCAGACTCGCTTACCCCACTACGTATAAGAGAATCTAACGCACCGCTAAGCAAACTGTTTACAATGAAGCTGTTGAAGCGTGCGGTGATAATCGCGTATTTTGCCGGGCCGGTTGTCAGCCGTCCCTCATAAGTCGTAATCTGAGACATCTAATTTCCTGTTATTCATTAATAAAATCAACAACTTCAAGGTCAAATCCAGCCATGCCGTGAAATACCTTTGGCGCACTCATCAAGCGCATTTTATGTACGCCCAGATCAGCAAGTATTTGCGCCCCTATGCCATAGGTACGTATGTCTTGTGGCTGCTCATTTTTTTCTATCGATTCACCTTGGGTATAACTATTTTGCAGCTGCTGTATATTGCGAATTAAAGCACCTGGGTCTTGTGGTGGGCGCAGTAAAACCAGTACACCTCCCTCCTCCATGTCACCAATTCGGCGTAAAGCATCACGTAAAGGCCAACCTGCCCCTACATTAGATCCCAAACTGTCTGATAGCAAATCCTCAACATGCACACGCACAGCAATCGCCCGTGAATGATCCACTTCCCCCTTGACCAAGGCCAGATGTAAACCGTTCTCCACCACATCTTGAAACGCATAAAGACGAAACTGACCAAAAACACTAGGAAAATCATGTTCTAGTACTCGCTCAATCGTCCGTTCATTGTGAATACGATAGCGAATTAAATCTTCAATTGTACCAATTTTAAGGTCGTGTTTAAGCGAGAACGCTTCAAGATCAGGTCTACGTGCCATGGTGCCATCTGGATTTAAAATTTCTACAATGGTTGCCGCCGATTGTAAGCCAGCCAATCGGGCCAGATCACAGGCGGCTTCCGTGTGCCCAGCCCTCGCCAAAACACCGCCATCTTGTGCCATCAACGGGAAAATATGTCCAGGCTGTACAATATCTTCAGGTCGTGCTTCAAGCGTCACAGCCGCCTCAATAGTTCGTGCACGATCTGCCGCTGAGATACCTGTTGAAACGCCGCTTGCAGCTTCAATTGATACCGTAAAATTTGTCCCATGTGATGTTTGGTTATTATGGGTCATCAGTGGCAATCGCAAACGTTGACAATGTTCACGGCTCAGAGGCAAACATATTAGTCCACGACCATATTGAGCCATGAAATTAATATCATCAGGACGCGTTAATTCTGCAGCCATTACGAGGTCACCCTCGTTTTCACGGCTTTCATCATCAAGTAGAATCACCATTTTGCCTTGGCGAATATCTTCTATTATCTCTTCAGTGGTATGCATTGCTTGTTTTATATCCATAATTATTGTGACCCAACTCGATTCATTCTATAGAGGTACACTTATATATTTTGATCGTGCCGCCCTCAACTTATTTTTTATCCATCACGCGAGTTGAATAGCGTTTAATATTACCAAAGTAAGGGTAGATAACCCACCGGGAGCAAATGAGTGATGCTTTCAGATTGTATTTAAAAATGCGCCATACTGCGTTGTTCATGATTGATTTGCAATACGTTAACCTTCTCCTCATAAATTTTAGCGCTTTTTTAAGCTCAACAATAAACCCGACCTCAAGCATTTTTCTTCTTACATCGGCGTGACGAGAAATACCTTTTGGCAGGTTTAACCAATAGTTTGGATGCGCTGCAATATGGGATAGAGTAATCAGGATGTCTTTCGCCAATCAGTTTTGCCTTGTTTGTCTTCGAGCACAATGGATTGTTCCAGCAGGAGATCACGTATCCGATCTGCTTCAGTGAAATCTCCTCGGGTTCTTGCCTGAGTGCGTTGTTCAATTAGTAGATATATTTCCTCTTGGCTAATTGAATCTTCATCCGAGCCGGAGGCTTTTAGGAATTGCCCGGAATCAGTTTGGAGAATGCCCAGGCGGGCGCCCAGTGATCGAAGCGTAACAGCCAGCGCAGTTTTTATGGTGGCTTGTTGTTCCTTATTGAGTTTGCTGGCAAGTTCAAATAAAACAGCTAAGGCTTCAGGTGTATTGAAGTCGTCATCCATTGCGCTTTCAAAGCGCTTGACATAGGATTCAGTCAAGGCGACTGTTTTATCAATTCCAGGCTGATTCTTCAGAGCCGTATATAGTCGTGTCAATCCAGCGCGTGCATTATCCAATTGTTGTGTCGAGTAGTTCAAAGGGCTTCTATAATGGCTGCCTAGCATGAAAAAACGAATTTCCTCGCCCTTGTACTTTTTTAGAACCTCACGGATAGTGAAAAAATTATCCAATGATTTGGACATTTTTTCATCATCAATTCGAACAAATCCATTGTGCATCCAATAGTTCACAAATTGCTCATTGTTCACCGCTTCGCTTTGTGCAATTTCATTCTCGTGATGCGGAAATTTTAGATCTAAACCACCCCCATGAATATCGAAATGGCTACCAAGGCATTTACCTGCCATTGCTGAGCATTCAATATGCCATCCAGGTCGGCCATTACCCCATGGAGAGGGCCAGGCAGGTTCATTGATTTTTGCAGCTTTCCACAAAACAAAATCAAGAGGGTCTTGCTTGTTGCTATCAATCTCAACTCGTTCCCCAGCCCTTAGTTCATCCAATTTATGTCCAGAGAGTTTTCCATAGCCATCGAAGCTGCTGATAGAATAATAGACATCATCATTATCGGCAACGTAAGCATGCTTACTTTCAATTAATCGACTGATCATGTCGATTATTTCAGGAAAGTTGTCGGTCGCTTTGGGCTCTAAGTCAGGTCTAAGATTATTGAGATTTCTTTCATCTTCATGCATTGCCTCTGTAAACCGCTCAGTAAGCACTTTAATCGATTCTTTATTTTTCAAAGCCCGTTGGATAATTTTATCATCAATATCAGTAATATTACGCACATAGGTTACGGCATAACCGCGTGATTTGAAATGTCGGTAAACAATATCAAACACCACCATCATTCGTGCATGACCAATGTGACAATAGTCATATACCGTAATGCCGCATACGTACATTCGCACTTCATTGGGAGTTATAGGTTTGAATGATTCTTTTATATTGGTCAACGTGTTATAAATTTTTATCATTTAAATTTGAAGCTCAGTTATCAATCCCAGATATGGATAAAATCACTAAAAATAATCAAGTACTCTTTAGTGCGGGGACTTATTCTATAATAGGTATCAGGGGCGCAATCAATGCTTTTGATTGCTTTGCAACATATATTTTTTGTTTGAAAATTTCATCTAAACATAATGGCTAAACCAACAAAACAAATGCCTGCTCTCTCCTATGCAAATTTATCTTGTACATTATAGTTTTTATAACCATATTGCGATTGCAGAGTAGATTGTGAGAAATACAATTGTCGTACTAAACACCTTTTGCCACAAAGGATTACTCAGATAGTGTTTAATGCTTGCACCTAAGGCTGTCCAAAGGCCAACACAAGGAAGGGTGATCAAACAAAATACAGCACATAACGTCGCTACTGACAAAACAAATGGCTGATAAGAGGGAATAAAAACAGAAGCGCCGGTTATTGCCATAACCCAGGCCTTTGGATTTGCAAATTGAAAAAGTGCTGCATTAATAAAGGACATCGGCCTTGCTTGACTATTGTTAGTACGGCTATCGACTACTACATTACTTCTTAAAGACCACGCCAAATACAATAAGTAACCCGTTCCAAATATCTTTAGCCCAAGATAGGCTTGGGGAACACGCAATAAGATTGAACCAAGACCATAAGCACACAAAATGAGTTGAATGCCGAAGCCCAATGGAATTCCCAGCATATGAGGTACTGTTTTTTTAAAGCCAAAACTGATACCTGATGCAGTGAGCATAATATTGTTGGGGCCGGGTGTGATTGAAGCTACCAAAGCATAACTCGCCAGTGGCAATAGCGTTTCCATAATATCTATAATTCTGTATTTTTTATCGGATTTGTGAGTTTTACCAGCCAACAATAACAAAATCTGTCAAACAGACAATCGATAATCTAACTGATACATTCGTATCAGGGCGAAAGTCTTGAAACAGAGATAACTTCCTGTTGTTCTTGGCACGAATTATATGTTAAACCTTGATCAATATTCGTACTATTCGCTGTCTTTATACGAGATATTCTATTTACGTACATGCAATGGGGGTAATTCACAATGGTTGAAACAGTACCTGTTTATCGTCCGAAAACCACGCTTAAACTAAGCATATCTCGCGACGACCACCTTTCTTGCATAAACTCCCAGGTGAGCACAAATGTGCATCATTGATCACGATAGCATAACATTCAGGCGCTCTATTATACCTCATACGCCCGTCCACGCATTACGCGATGGATAATACCTTTCTCAGTGTTACTAAAAAAACTAAAATTCATGCGATAACTTGAGTTAACTAATTTTAATGCGAGATTGCATATGTTGATCCGATCTTTAATCCGAACCGCTGTCATTTTTATGGTTTGCCTGAGCACTTTTTCATTAGCCAGTGCACAATCTGATAAAGTAAAAATCGAAACCAATATGGGGGATATGATAGTTGAACTTTACCCTGAGGAAGCACCCTCTTCTGTTGATAACTTTAAAAAATACATAAATGATGGATTTTATGAAGGTACGATTTTTCATCGAATCATTGATGGTTTTATGATCCAGGGCGGTGGATATACCGCAGACTACGCAAAAAAAGATACACAGGCACCGGTTGAGAATGAAGCTAACAATGGCCTGAATAATGATAAGTACACGGTCGCTATGGCACGAACTTCGGCGCCACACAGCGCGACATCCCAGTTTTTTATCAATACAGCAGGCAATGATTTTTTAAATCACACGGGCATGGATATGCGAGGCTGGGGTTATACGGTATTTGCCCGGGTAATTGAAGGGCGCGAGGTTGTTGATAAAATTGGTACCTCTGCAACCGGCTCTGGCGGCCCTTTTCCTCGAGATGTCCCGATAGAGGCTGTGATCATTAACCGCATATCCTTTGTATTGCCTGATACCAGTGTCCCAACTCCGAGTCAATCGCAAGCTGAAACGCCTGAAAAAAAAGCAAAGCAATAAAAATCCTGAACCAATGAATCTTCTTGCATCCATCGCTCGCTCTCACAATTCAGATTGAAATCCATAAATTTAGTTTTAATCGAGATAAGTTAACTATGAAAGTACTTTTGAAAACGAACCACGGTGACATTACGCTGGAGCTCGATACTCAAGCAGCGCCAAAGACTTGCGAAAACTTTGCCCAATATGTGAATGATGGACATTACAACAACACTATTTTCCACCGCGTTATCCCTGGTTTTATGGTTCAGGGAGGTGGCTTTGAGTCCGGCATGAATGAAAAGAACTCGCGCGAGACTATTATCAATGAAGCTAATAACGGGCTGGAAAATGAGATTGGCACTATCGCCATGGCCCGCACAAACGAGCCACACTCTGCATCCGCACAATTTTTTATCAACCTCTCAAATAACGAATTTCTCAATTTCAAAAATGAATCAGTGCAAGGATGGGGCTACTGTGTATTTGGTAAAACAGTAGACGGAATGGACGCAGTTAACTCAATAGCCAAGGTCGAAACAGGAAGCAACGGCATGCATCAGGATGTTCCGCAATCTGATGTGATCTTGGAAAGCGCACAAATTATTGACTAATCGGATTCACTTGTAAGTGTCCAGCCTTTTTATATCAGACCTTCACTTAAAACATGACTCGCCAGAGCTATCCACTTTGGCGTGTCAGCTTTTTCAAGAATTCGCTCCGCGTTTTGAGAACCTGTTTATTCTCGGTGATTTTGTAGAATATTGGTTAGGTGATGATGCCTACGATAATTCGCTTGACTCCGTATTCAATGCGTTAAGAAACCTTGCTCAATCAGGGGTAAAAATAAGACTGATGATGGGCAACCGGGACTTCTTGTTCGGAAAAGCATTTGCAACTGATTTGTCAATCACGCTCATCCGCAATGATGAATTCTTGTTTGAAGACGAGAATCTCCAGTTACTATTACTACACGGAGATACATTGTGTACAGATGATCACGCTTATCAGCAATTAAGAAAGGTCTTACGAGATGAGCACTGGCAGTCTGATTTTCTGTCTAAATCCATTAGCGAGCGAATAATAGCAGCAGATAACCTGCGCGCTGCCAGTCGAGAGCAAATCAAGGGAAAACCAAGGGCTATAATGGATGTTAATCAAAAAAGTGTGGAACAGGTATTAATTCGTAATCAATTGACAACCCTCATACATGGGCATACACACCGACCCGGCGTACATGATTTTATTTTGCGTGGGCAAAAGGCCCGACGATTTGTGTTGGGAGATTGGCAGATTGATGGAGCTTTTATTGTAAGTTTGGAGAAGTCTGAATTAAATTTATTCAGGTGGCCAGAGAACTTCTGAAATGTCTACCTCTATAATGGTCGAGTTCGCTTAAAATTACCACTCGTGAACAACAGGGTCCTACAAAACAAACTGATCGAAGGGTCGGTTATTTGTTTAATTGTGCAGGCGAATAATGCGCGTATTTTTCAGGGATAATAAACAGGATTGATTGCATTTTTTGATTTTTTTTATAATCCATCAAAAAACGCTGACTGCCATTTTCTTTACTCCATACGATGGGCAATCCATAGTCAAGATAACGTGATGCGCCTAAAACATCATTCGCCAGCATACAATCTGAAATAAATTCGGTTGGCATATTTGAAAGATTATTTCGATTATTATTACTGAGTATTCTTTGATATTGATAAAGTATGGTAACGACATCCTTTAACAAGCCTTTTACTGAACTGACCTCAGTACATACTTTTCCATTCGCAAGCAACTTAAAGCTCTGCGGTTGCATACCTGCAATACTCGGTAGATTAGCGTCACCCAGTTTTTCTTCGTTTAATTTGAGGGACATCAATTTTTTCTGAATGGACGCGGGGAGCTGCTTTTTGAATGGTTTAATTTCCAGAACAGATCTGTCTGTATGGGTGATATTGAATACAATACCCTGTGCCTGATCAAAAAGTATAAAATCATCCTTATCCTTGCCATCATCGATTCGTAAATACCGATCATTGGCAATGAACCGGATAATACCTGGCTCCAAACCAGGCTCCTTCTCTTCAAAATACAATAGCGTGCTAATAATCGAATCTTCATCGGCCAGCAAATTTTTGCTGGAAACCACCAAGACAAACAGTAATAGAAAAAAAAGCTTAATATATATTAATTTGAAATATTTTATTTTATCCATCAAAAATCGTTCAAGCCTTTGCATTACTTAATTCCAGAACCTGCAACTCGGCATCAGAAAATCCCGCTTGTTTTCGTGCATCATAGTTAAACGGACCGCGTATGAAACCCTGGGTATGGGTTTGGACTAACTCTGCGAATGTTTCCTCTGGATTTAAATTTCTCTGCTGACAGAGATATCTGAACCAATAATTACCGATCTTAACATGTCCAATTTCATCTTGATAAATTATTTCCAGGATATCAGCACTTCGGGCATCGCCCACATGGCGTAATTTTTCGATCATCTTAGGAGCAACATCCAGCCCTCGGGCTTCTAATACACGGGGAACCAATGCCATTCGGACCATGACATCATAATCTGTACGCACCGCCATATCCCAAAGACCATTGTGTGCAGGTAATTCACCATAAAAACAACCCAACTCATCCATACGTGTTGCCAATAAACTAAAATGATAGGCTTCCTCACTGGCAATTTGCGCCCAGTCCAAGACAAACTGCGTTGGCATTTTCTGAAACCGATACACAGCGTCCAAACCCAGGTTGATTGCATTAAATTCAATGTGTGCCAAAGCATGTAATAACGCCTGACGCCCCGACATAGAGCCAATAGCTCTGCGTGGAACATGCTTGCCATCAATGAGCTCGGGTTTTGCAGGGCGACCAGGAATTGCAACTTTTTCCACCGATGTGCATTTTGCCCCTAATACGATTTGCCGATTCTGTAAATCGGCATAGAAAGCCCGGGTCATTTCGAGTTTTTTCTTAATATCGCATTCCAGAAGGCACATCAATGCAATCTGAAAAACATTTGCAGAATCAGGTTGCATTGTTTTAGGTATTTTTTGCATAGATATGAAAAAGTTCCCGACTACGTAACGGTTTTTCTCCCAAGTGATGAAACAAAATAAAGCGCATCAGTTTTTTTGCTTCAGTCAACACTGACGCTTCTTTAAAACAAAGCTGCTCCATCGCCATCAGCGTATAGCCGGTTACGTTGACAGTAGCGCCGTTAGGATCATCACCATCTAAAGAAATAACCCCTCTTTCAGGACTATACTTATACATCTGAGTGGCTTCGATAGCCCTATTCTCATCAACACAATGCGCAAAATCAGGGATTAATCCCAATGCGCGTAGAGCTTTAATTTCAAAGATCCTTAACAAGGGCTCCACATTTGTCTTTCGTTCCAAATTGCGTATTGACATATCATAGTTGGCAAACATCTCCATATTTTGTTCGCTCTTTGAGAGCAGGCGTTGTACTAACTCACTCAAGTAATATCCACAGGCTAAATAACTGTCACTCAGAAGAATGGGTTTACCTATTTCTTCTACATTGGTCAGTACCGATAAATCACCACGACCTTGCCAGGAGATTAACAATGAACGAAAGGGTTGCAGTATGGCTCTGCGTGTTGAATTTGGCTGCTTTACACCTTTTGCAAGCAGAGATATACGCCCATATTCAGGCGTCAGTACATCGAGAATAGCACTGGTATCCCGAAAATCCCGACTATGTAAAATATAGGCTGGCTGTAATGATACACGCTGAATATCGGAATCCGCTACCATGCTATTCTATTCGATATCGTAGCCCAGACTTTGCATAGCCCGAACATCATCAGCCCATCCTGCCTTGACTTTCACCCAGAGCTGCAAAAATACTTTTTGCCCAAAAAGTTTTTCCATTGCAACTCGGGAGCGACTACCTACGAGCTTAAGTTGGGCACCTTTTTTACCGATAACTATACCCTTTTGACTGGCCTTCTCTACCCAGATGACGGCGCCAATTCGATATAAATTCTTCTCCTGCTCGAACTGCTCTATTTCTACTGACAATGAATAGGGAAGTTCTTTTTCAAGCATACGCGTCAGTTGCTCACGAACCAATTCAGAGGCTAAGTAGCGCATAGATCGGTCAGTGAAATCATCAGCGTCAAACGGATGTTCTGCAACGGGCAAACTGTTAATAATCAGTCGCTCCAAAAGCGCTACATTTTTACCTTGACGAGCAGATACAGGAATGACTTCTTGCAAATTATCGGGTTTTGGTAATCCCTGCAGGTAAGGTAACAATTGTGCTTTATCTTTAATACGATCAATTTTATTTACCGCAATAAATACCGGCGCTGGATTTTTTTGCAAATGCTCAAATGTACGTTGATCATCTTCACACCAGCTCATCGCCTGCACAACAAAAACAATTGCATCGACGCCATGCAGTGCTGCGCTTGCAGTTCGATTGAGCACCCGGTTTAAAACGCGCTTTCCCTGCACATGTATCCCTGGTGTATCGACGAATATCAACTGTACATCATCTATTGTTTTGATGCCAAGTATCGAATGTCGGGTTGTTTGAGGCTTATGAGCGGTAATGCTGAGTTTCATACCGATAAGGCGATTGAGCAGCGTGGATTTTCCGACATTAGGCCGACCCACAATTGCAATAGTGCCACAACGACTCATGGTTTATCTTGACTGTTATTTTTTGACTGAAGTAATTGCTCCAGAGTTACAAGTGCTGCGCCCTGTTCAGCTTTGCGACGGCTGGTTGAAACCGATTCACAACGTAACTCAAATTTTTCAACATAACATTCCACACGAAATGTTTGCTCGTGGGCTTTCCCGGTTATCTCCAATGTAGAGTAAATGGGTAAAGCTCCACCCTGCCCTTGCAAATATTCCTGTAATCGTGTTTTTGGATCTATTAGTTTTGATACATCTGGCAGGTTGTGCAAACGGCTTTTAAACAGGGAAAGTACAAACAAGCGACAGGGTTGAAATCCTGCATCAAGATAAACCGCTCCGATGATAGCTTCTACAACATCTGATAAAATGGAATCACGCAGAAAACCACCACTTTTCAGTTCTCCAGGTCCCAGGTGTAAAAAATTGCCTAAATTTAGCTCTCGGGCAATCTCGCTAAGTGTTTTCCCACGGACCAGATTAGCACGCAAACGACTGAGAAAACCTTCATTGTAAGAAGGTTTTAGGCGATATAACTCAGATGCGATAATAAAATTTAAAGCACCATCACCCAGAAATTCCAGGCGTTCATAGTTATCTGCAGAGGCGCTGCGATGTGTCAACGCAGTGCGTAATAAAGAAATATCATTAAACTGCAGATTTAATAGTTTACTTAAGTGTTCGAGCTGTTGTGTCAATTCAATCCTATACTCGTTTCACTAAAATGGGCAACCAACTCCATATTGTATATCAGCGGACGCCTAACTTCATAGTCTACCGTAAGCAAAAGACCTTTGCCTTTCTCCCGGCTAATTTGAATGACCTCTGAAGAATCGAGATCCCAAAGGTTATTTGTGCGAAAGCGTTTATTGATAGAGCTCTTAATGAAACGACTCGGTTTATTCTTCAGATCCTTATCAGCAGCAACATCCCTGGCGATTTCCATGACCGTTAAGTGATTGATATACATCGGTGCCGCACTGATACCAAATGTTGCTATGCCCGCGATAATCATGATAATAATCACCGCGCCCATAACACTAATACCGCGTTGTTTTTTAGAAGTCGTTAATTGATACGAGTTCCGAGTCTTTCCCATGCTACGCCTCCACTATTCCAGTTCCAGTGCATCCAGATAATCATTGCTTTACCCACAAGGTTCTCTTCAGGTACAAACCCCCAATAACGACTGTCGTTACTATTATCTCGATTATCACCCATGGCAAAATAGTGTCCTGGTGGTACAACCCACTCACCATTGGTAATCTGTCTATCGAGAGAAATCAGGATGTTATGCTCCACGCCTTGCAGGCTCTCGCCCAGTTCTAGCAGATTTTGCGCCGGATTAGCGGAATCGACAGGTTGATAAGCACCTATTTTTTTCAGATCCACTCGTTTTCCATTAACAAACAAGGTTTTATTGAAGTATTTGATATGATCACCAGGCACGCCAATGATACGCTTAATATAATCCAGAGAGGTATTTCCGGGGAAGCGAAACACCGCAACATCACCCGCTTTAGGGCTACCTACTTCAACCATTTTTTTATGCAAAACAGGCAAGCGAATGCCGTAACTGAATTTGTTGACCAGAATAAAATCACCGACAAGCAATGTAGGAATCATAGAACCAGAAGGAATTTTGAATGGTTCGACAATAAAAGAACGTAAAACCAAAACAATCAGCAACACCGGGAAAAATGATTTTGCATACTCAACCAGAATAGGATCATGGCTCTCATTCTTTTGTGTAGAACCCAGACTGGGGCCTGCTTCTGCAAGCTGGCGCTTCTGGCGGCGTCCTGGGGCGAATGCAAGGCTGTCAAACAACCAGATAAGACCCGATAAGGCTGTTGCCAAAACCAATAAAAGTGCAAAATCAAAATTCATAATAAACCTTTCGTGGTTACTTAAGCACTGATTATAGTGCCTCGCTTATTCTGGTAAATATTTGTAGTGTTCATTATCGATTGTTATTTTTTACAATATGTTCTCATGAAACAGAGGTTTGCCGAGGACTTGGTATTGATGGTTGGACCAATATATTAGATCACTTAAATAATCTGGAATATAATCATTATTTTTTATCAACTTGTAAAACAGCGAGAAAAGCTTCCTGTGGAATTTCCACCCGCCCCACCTGCTTCATGCGCCGTTTTCCTGCCTTCTGTTTCTCCAATAACTTCTTTTTCCGAGTTATATCCCCGCCATAGCACTTAGCGGTGACATTCTTCCGCAATGCTTTGACTGAGCTTCTGGCAATAATTTGCCCACCTATAGCTGCTTGGATAGCTACATCGAACATTTGTCGAGGTATAATTTCCTTCATCCGATCTGTCAAATCGCGGCCTCTGGCCTGCGAGCGATGGCGATGTGAAATAAGCGACAGTGCATCAACCCGATCACCATTGATAAGTATATCAACTTTCACCAGATCCGCCGACTGAAAACGTACAAACTCATAGTCAAATGAGGCATAACCCCGGCTGACGGATTTTAACCGATCAAAGAAATCCAATACTATCTCACTCATTGGCATCTCGTACGAAAGTGAAATCTGATGCCCTACATATTGCATCTGTTTTTGCAAACCCCGTCGCGCAATACATAGTTTTATCACATCGCCAACATAATCTTTTGGCACCAGAATATTGGCAACGATGATCGGTTCGCGAACTTCTTCAATACTATTCTGTGCTGGTAGATCAGAGGGATTGTCGATGTAACTCACCTCGCCATTAGTCATGAGTAATTCATAAACAACCGTAGGTGCCGTAGTGATCAGATCCAGGTCATATTCACGCTCCAAGCGTTCCTGTACGATCTCCATATGCAACATACCCAGAAATCCACAGCGAAATCCAAACCCCAATGCGGTGGATGATTCAGGTTCAAAGTGCAAAGCCGAATCATTGAGCCGAAGCTTTTGCAGTGCATCCCTAAAATTCTCATAATCGTCTGAGCTTATTGGGAACAGTCCGGCAAATACTCGTGGTTGAATCTCCTTGAACCCTTCTAAGACTGCTGTCGCGGGTTTTTTATCCAGCGTGATGGTATCACCTACCCGGGCTGCCTCGATTTCTTTAATTCCAGCAATAATATAACCTACTTCCCCCACACCCAGTGTTGATTTTTCACGTCTTTTGGGGGTAAAAACGCCTACCTCATCCGCCTGAAATACACGTCCAGTAGACATAATCTTGATTTTATCGCGTTTGCTGATTGCGCCCTCCATGACTCTAACGAGCGTAATAACACCAACATAACTGTCAAACCATGAATCCACGATAAGTGCTTGAGTAGCCGCTGAACTATCACCTTGTGGAGGCGGTATTTTAGAGATTAACTGCTCCAGTAAATCTTCCACACCGACCCCGGTCTTGGCACTGATATGAATCGCATCTGTGGCTTCCAGGCCAATTATTTCCTCAATCTCATCCACTACACGATCTGGATCAGCTGCCGGCAAATCAATTTTATTCAGAACCGGCAGTACTTCCAGATTTTGCTCGATGGCGGTATAACAATTTGCAACACTTTGCGCCTCTACACCCTGGGACGCATCAACCACCAGTAATGCGCCCTCGCAAGCGGCAAGGGAGCGCGACACTTCATAGGAGAAATCCACATGCCCGGGTGTATCGATAAAATTAAGGTGATAAATCTCACCATCTTTTGACTGATAATCCAAAGAAACCGCTTGTGCCTTAATGGTGATGCCACGTTCTTTTTCCAAATCCATAGAATCCAGAACCTGTTGTGACATCTCTCTTTCACTAAGCCCACCACATATCTGGATAAAACGATCTGCCAGTGTCGATTTTCCATGATCAATGTGCGCGATAATGGAAAAATTTCTTATCTTGTCCTGCATAATTATGTTGTTATACCAAGGGTGTTTTTAAGGGAAGCCAGATCCAAAAAATAATGGCAGATTTGCTGGTTATCTACGTACAAAACTGGAACCAATGAGTTAAAGCGATTATATAATTCGGGATTCTGGTCAATATCGAATATTTTTAGAGCATAGCCATATTTTTCACAAAATTCAGCAACAAACTTATGCATATCCTCGCATAGGTGACAACCGCGGCGACTATATAGTGTCAGCGTCTGATGAGCAAGTATCAAATAAATTCCAAGGGAATGATGTAAACACTGATAACACGGTAGTCGTTACAGTGAAAGGTAGTTTTTTACAGTCCATTTTATTTTTCATCTGTGAAATCCAGACCAGCAAATACTATGATCGCATAAAAGCCTGAGTCTTATATCAAAGTGTAGTGTTTCATATAAAGTGGATATATAGACGAGCCAAGAGAGGTTAGCTGCCAGGCGCGTCCTCGCCGGGTTAGTCACTATCTCAAGAGGACGCAACACCGCAGATGGCCTCTCTCGGCCGCCCTGCGGGAAGCCAGTAAAAACGCGATTACGGTGTTGCGGTCCTTGAAAAGGACTTGCCATTCCCTGCGGACTGCGCCTTGCACTCGCGTTTTTACTGGCTTTCTAACTACCCACTTTATATGAAACACTACACTAGTGAAGCTGCTAGGGAATTTTAATGGCAAGGAAAACCGGCCCTTGCTCCCGCTGGACCAATATGGGCACAGTGCGACCTGTTTCCAACGCAGCCACTATTTCATAAAAGGTTTCAGCAGATACAATGGCTTTATTATCGACAGTAACGATTACATCGCCTGTCAATACGCCGGCTTGTTCAGCCGGGCCAGATTCAACATTGCTCACCACTACTGCAGGCCCCTCCAGACCCATTTTTGCCAGAGTTTCCTTATCAAGGTCTGTAACACTTAATTTTAATGGATTTTTCAGTGCTTTTTTATTGCTCTTACCGCCACTTGCAGCATTCATCAGTTCTTCATCTGAGGGAAGCTCACCTATGACCACTGATAACAATTGTTTCTTTCCATTGCGAATAATTTCGACATCGGCTGGCTTGTTGAGTGGACTACGCCCAACAATGGGCGGCAGCGAAGCAGAACGCTCAACAGATTTACCGTTAAAAGAGATAATCACATCACCGATTTTCAAATCGGAGTCGGCAGCAGGACTATCCCGCAGAATACGTGAGACCAATGCACCATAGGCTTTGTCCATTGAAAATGACTCTGCCAGATCCCGAGTAACTTCTTGAATGACAACGCCCAACCAGCCGCGGGCAACAGAGCCACCTTGTTTAAGCTGATCAGCCACCTCCATGGCGATTTCAATGGGAATCGCAAATGAAAGCCCCATAAACCCGCCACTTCGGCTATAAATTTGTGAATTAACCCCTACTACCTCGCCTTTCATATTAAAAAGTGGCCCGCCCGAATTACCGGGGTTAATGGCCACATCTGTCTGAATAAAAGGCACATAACTTTCATTCGGTAAAGAACGGCGCTTAGCACTGACAATACCGGCAGTAACAGAGAAATCAAAGCCGAATGGACTACCAATAGCAAGTACCCATTCACCTACTTTGAGGTTATCAGCCGTTCCGGTTTTCACAAAGGGCAAATTGACAGCATCAATCTTGAGAACGGCTATATCACTTCGTTTGTCAGTACCTACAACTTTGGCAATGTACTGGCGACGATCTGTTAATCGAACCGTGACTTCATCAGCGCTTTCGACAACATGATTATTAGTCAAAACGTATCCATCGGATGAAATTATGAATCCAGATCCAGAAGATTTGCTATCAAATTCCCGGGGTCTACCACCTCCGTGTTCAGGGCTTTGTTCAAGAAATTTTCGTAAAAATTCACCTAACGGGGAGTCATCCAGATCAGATCCGTTGGGGCTTCTTGGAATGATTGGACGTGCGGGTTGGCTGATATGAGTTAAGGTACTGATATTCACTACAGCAAGATGATTTTCTGCAACGAGATTTGTAAAATCCGGTAAATTACCGCGTGCATTCACTGGCGTTACAAATAGTAAAAAAGTAATAACAATGATGTATTTTTGCAGATTTCGCATAACTTCACCGGGGCTATGTCTGTTTACACAATCTGAATAGCCGTAGCTGTGCCTGAGTGGCCGTATCATTTTCAACTTAACAGCTTATCAACATTCACATGTAGCGGTTACTGTACAGCACTTCTTGATTCGTCAAAGGATTGAAGTACTGTAAATTTGTATATTAATAGGTTCTGATAAAGATACTGAAAAGAGCTCGTCCAGATTACTCGTTACTCATTGTAACGCGAATTGCCATGAATTGTTGGAGGAAGCTTGTAATCAATCGTTTAAAGGAGAAAGCTGATTAGTATTGGTATCCGCTATGGGGATCATTCTGACTATCTTTTTCAAGCTGGGCAGATTCTCAGGATTTCTCCGCAGTCTTAGTTCGAACCTTTTATAGATCAAAAAACCCAAAGTGAAACCCAATACACCAAAACCAATGGCAAAGGCCTCAACATAGTGACTGGCAGAGAAATAGTGTTGCGCCAAAGCCGCTGTGACTATCAACCATAATAAAGGTTGAATGTACATCATAATGGACACTTTTAGCAGTACTGATTCAGGTATAGCTACCCGCACCCGCTCCCCCACTCGTGCGCCAATCTGGTTATGAGCGTAGTATTCGGTATCACGGTTAAATAATTTCGCCAATATCGAAATACCGCAACTACGGTTGGCGGAGCAATGTGTACACGCACCTTGTTGCTCAAGCGCAACCATTGCCATATTTCCCTGCACTCGCACCACTTGAGCGAATTTCTCAATCATAAAACTCAATTATGTCCGAAATATTATTTAGTGATTTAGAACTATCGAATCACCAATCATTTTTACCGTAACCATAGGCACCTCTCCAACAACAGTGATAAATGCTTTATCGATGGTTTTTCCGTACGCATGTACCGCCCCGATTGATGAGACGCCTTTTAACTCTTCATGCCCTATCTGTTCAGTGTATTCGACATATACTGAAATAGAAGAGACACCGTCTGAAACAATCGCATGACGAACAGGGTTTTTTTCCATTGGCATAGGCCGCAAACTCTCTGATACCTTAATAAAACCACTGGGTAGCTTTTTGAAAGTTATATAGCTCTTATCATCAACCACCACTCCCGGCAAACTGTTTTTAACAGTATGCCACGTGTAACCGTTATTTTTAGGCCGCTTATCAAAATTGTCAGCACTGGCGGTATCTGGAAATTGCACATTAGTAAACATTATTTGTTCAACAACCTGTTGGTCATTGTCCAACAATTTGGAACGCAAAAGAAGGTGAGATTTTTTATCAATCCAGAGTTTAAATCCGTAGCGATAGGTATCAATTGGCATCATTGAAACAACTTTTGTATCAAGACCCGCAACACGATCATCGCCTGCAACTGCAAATTCATAATAGCGTGCAAATTTTGCGTAATTTACCGTACTGAACTGAGGAAAGGGCGTTCTTGGTTTAGACTCACTGACTATTACCGATTTGCTGCCGGGCCAAATACAAGTGACATTGTCTGAATCGCGGATAATAACCCGCGCTTCACCGTTAAGTGAAGACAAACGCTCCCGCTCTCCTTTGCTGCTCACATCATGAACCACACGCAAGGTTTCAATTTCACCATCATGCAGATAGACAAAAGTGCCCTCATAGGTGAGGTTTTCCATTGCCAGCGACATTTGCCGAATCCATTCGGCGGCGTCATTATTCGCCAGCGCCGTACTCCAAATCAATGCATTGGCCAACCCCAGCCAAATAAATTTAAATTTATTTATCTTTTTCATCATAACCAACGATTCGAGAATAAGGCAAAACACCACCTACATTCCCCATTGTTGCAAATTCAAGATGGTTTGTAAGATAGGTGTTTAATCGGTTCTCCAGGGCTGCATCACTGATTCGTTCCTGATCTATAACCCAATATGTTCCGGTATTATTAACACGCTTAAAATCTGCTAATTTGGGTTGCAGTCGTCGCTGGGTTAATATTGAAGCTTTCTCCGCCTGCTGTGTCGATTGTGAATCTGCAGTAATAATTACCCCGTTTTCAGGCAGTTGTGCAGGTTGGAAATAGCGCAATCCCAATACTGACATTGCGGCCACACTTGCCGCAATCGCAAGGCCTGCCACGGGTTTAAACCACAACCAAGATTGCAGCTTATTAACAAAGTCCGGCTTTATTGTTCGCGTACTGGATGAATAAGCAACTTCACTGTCTATTGCCAAACTTACCTGGTTGGCAAAGCTTGCATCAAGGCTGTCACTAAATTCTTTTTGTATCACGTCCCGTATTAAATGCATTCGCCGCCATTGATGACGCGCCTGTGCATTATTTTTCAAGTGCAGTAAAGTCGTATCGTATTCTTGTGCTTCGTCATCCATCAAAGCCGATACTTTTTCATACATTTTATCAATCATTAGTCGAGTTACCGCCGGTTTCATCCAATAATGGCTCAAGCTTGAGGTTAATAGCTTCCCGCGCTCTAAAAATTCGAGAACGGACCGTGCCAATCGGGCAAGCCATTACGTCTGCAATATCTTCGTACGAGAGTCCTTCAAACTCTCTTAAAGTAATTGCCAATTTTAAATCTTCTGGCAAATTTTCAATGCTGGTACTCACTATTTCTCCAATTTCTTCTGCCAACATCCGGCGTTCAGGAGTCGCATAATCACGCAATACAGAGCCAGTCTCAAACTGTTCGGCATCTTGAGCATCGACTGCGTAATGTGGCGTATGTCGCCCAAGTGTTACCAAATGGTTCTTTGCCGTATTAATTGCAATGCGATATAACCATGTATAAAAAGCACTGTCTCCCCTAAAATTCTTCAACCCCCGGTAAGCTTTAATAAATGCTTCCTGTGAAACATCTTGCACTTCATGCGAGTCCTGAATGTATCGAGAGATAAGATTCGCTATCTTATGTTGGTATTTTATCACCAATAAATCATAGGCGGTTTTGTCACCGCTTTGAACTCTTTTTACAAGCTCCAGGTCAATAGATTTTTCGCCCATCGGGGCAGAACTCCTGATTATTCCGGGAACTACGTAGCTAGCTTACGCGTTCAATTATCGGTATCAGCGAAGCGCTATAGATTCAAAACCAAGGCATTAAGTGCTGACCTCATTGCATTCTGCGTCAGTCACCGTTAACACCATTTTGATTGAATAGCGGTTCGCCCCTTCGGGTAAAATCTCAAGCACACTTATATTAAGCACATTTTTTACTAAGCGCACGAATTCGTCAAAACAAGTAGCTACGCACTTGAGAACTTACTGCTACCGACAATTTCAGCCTGTCAGCGTACCAGTAGACATACGGGAAAATAAATAGTTCGCCGAATAGCGGTAGTTATGTATACCATTGGTGAACTCAAGCAAGTTTACATGACCGTTGACAGCAACAAATAACCCTATGTAGCGTCTACAACACCATGTTCCTGATATTTTAGCTCAACATCGAATCAAGAGATATAATCAGACACAAACCTGTGTCAAAATAGCAAGCCCTGGTTCATGATGCAATCTGATGCAAAAATCCCTGTCATATGATGTTCTCGTAATTGGTTCTGGCGCAGCTGGCTTAACGGCGGCACTAAACCTTGCTGACCATTGTCAAGTGGCGGTAATCTCAAAAAATGAATTACATGAAGGAAGCACCTATTATGCCCAGGGCGGGATATCTGCCGTTCTCGATGCAGAAGACAGCTTTGAGTCGCATATACAAGATACATTGGATGCGGGAGCCGGTTTGTGTGACGAGGATGCAGTCAGATTTGCTGTAGAGAGTGGGCCGAAAGGCATTGCCTGGCTTGAGAGTATTGGCGTTAAATTCACCATGGAAGAAACCGCTCAAGGAACTATGGAACCACATCTTACACGTGAGGGAGGTCATTCACATCGTCGAATAATTCATGCGGCAGATGCCACTGGAAGAGCAGTGCAGACTACGCTTGTCTCACAGATCCGGGCGCATAAAAATGTGGTTTTGCTGGAAAATCACATCGCTATCGATCTTATAACCCGGCACAAGTTGGGTTTTCCCGGTACAGACCGTGTCCTCGGTGCTTATGTACTGGACATTAACGAAGATTCGACAAAAACGCTACAGGCACAATTCGTTATTCTAACTACAGGTGGAGCCAGTAAAGTCTATCTCTATACCAGCAATCCGGACGGGGCAACGGGTGATGGAATAGCCATGGGCTGGCGGGCAGGTTGTCGGGTTGCGAATATGGAATTTATGCAATTCCACCCAACATGCCTATATCATCCAAATGCAAAATCTTCACTCATCTCAGAGGCGATCCGAGGTGAAGGCGGTATGTTATTCAACGCTGCCGGAGAGCGATTTATGCAATATTACGATGATCGTATGGAGCTTGCGCCGCGGGATATTGTCGCTCGAGCCATTGATGATCAAATGAAACGCCGGGGAGAGAACTGCGTCTTCCTGGATATCAGTCATAAATCCGCTGAATTCATTATTGATCATTTCCCAAATATTCATCAAACCTGTTTAACCTTCGGTTATGATATTACCGTTGAAAAAATTCCCGTAGTTCCTGCAGCTCATTACACCTGCGGGGGCATTCTTACCGACAAATACGGGGCAACTGACATTAGCGGGCTTTACGCCATTGGAGAGGTATCGTGCACTGGCTTGCATGGCGCAAATCGTATGGCGAGCAATTCATTATTGGAGTGCCTGGTTTTCGGTTATAGCGCCGCGACAAAAATACTGTCCAAACTTGGTAAACCGACCGAGATAAGTGATATCCCTGATTGGGATGAAAGCCTGGTCACAGATTCTGATGAGCAAGTCGTTGTTTCGCATAATTGGGACGAGCTGCGTCGATTTATGTGGGACTACGTTGGCATCGTCAGAACAGACAAAAGACTGCAACGTGCCAAACACAGGGTTGATCTGTTATTAAGTGAGATTCACGACTATTATGGAAATTTCCGTGTCAATCGGGATCTGCTTGAACTCAGAAATCTGGCAAGAATCGCCGATCTGATTATTCGTAGCGCTCTGGCGCGAAAAGAAAGCCGCGGCTTGCATTACACTCTTGATTATCCTGAGACTTTGGACAATCCCGATATTTCAATATTGACCCCTCTATCAACCAGGACTCAACGTGAAAAGAAATAGTCTGGTAACTAGTGTAGTGTTTCATACAAAGTGCGCATATAGACGACCGAGAGGGGTCAGCTGCTACGACCCCATGGATGGGGGAGGTAGAGCGACGCCTGGAGCCAAAGCCGAGACGCGTCCTCGCCGGGTTAGTCACTCTATCTCAAGAGGGCGCAACACCGCAGATGGCCTCTCTCGGTTCGCCCTGCGGGAAGCCATTAAAAACGCGATTGCGGTGTTACAGCACTTGAAAAGGGTCAACCATTCCATGCGCACTGCGCCTTGCACTCCGTTTTTACTGGCTTTCTATATGAGCACTTTGTATGAAACACTACACTAGGACATACTGAGTAATGAATGCGCAAATGCCCATCCCCTTATTGCTTGAACCCGCTGAACTTGAACCACTGCTAACAATGGACAATATCGTGATTGTTGATCTTTGTAAGCAGGAGACCTACAATAAATCTCATATTCCTGGCGCTAAATATTGCAATTACAATGACATTGTACGCCATGCCATACCAGTAAGGGGCCTGCTCCCTGAATCTGCAGAGATTAGTAAAGTAATGCAGGCACTGGGTATAAGCGCAGATTCGCATGTGATTGCCTATGATGACGAAGGCGGTGGCAACGCTTCTCGATTGGTCTGGACTTTACATGCCTGTGGCCATTACAAAACCTCGGTACTCAATGGTGGAATTATCAGTTGGGCCAATGAAGGCCATAGGCAGGAGGCCGTAGTTGGCAAACTAGAAAAAACAGATTATGAATTAACGATAGTGGGTTTAAATGTTATAGAGGCTGACGAAATAATTGAAAAACTCGATTCAGACGATTTTACCATACTTGATGCACGATCAGTGGAAGAGTACAAAGGTGAGAAAGTTTACGCGGCCCGAGGAGGTCGGGTACCTGGTGCTAAACACTTTGAATGGACAGATGCAATGGATAAAAGTCGAAATCTGCGCTTAAAGCCCGATTCTGTACTGCGCGAGATGCTGATTCGAAAAGGGCTGACCCCAGATAAGGAGATTGCCGTCTATTGCCAAGCCCATCACCGTTCAGCGTTGAGCTACTTCATGTTAAAACACCTTGGTTATCACCGTGTACGCGGCTACCACGGGGCTTGGTCTGATTGGGGTAACCGCCAGTATACACCTATTGAAACAGGTTGAAGATTGCTCCTTGTCTATCCTGACACAAAGATTTAGCTGCGGCTAGAGAATGTTCAGTCATTCACCATACTACAAGCGCGATCAGTTGATCAATCCACGCTGTTGCAACCAATCCAATGCGTCTTCAGCGTCTTCTCGGAACCACCGCTCTGCACTGCCCAGACGAAATGTATAGCCCCAGGCATCCATATCCTGGAACATTTGTTGCCGACCCATTTGCACAAGCTTATCTGCCAGAATTATTTGCAAGAAACAAACGGCATTTTCTTCGTCGTAATCACCACCGGCGTCAGTGTGCAAATCAACTTTCCGCCCTTCATCCATACAAATATAGTGACAAGTTTCATGCAAGGCTGAGTGAACAGGCGTATCCGGGCGCACGTGTAAAGTATTTGCCAGCAACCCCGCTTCCGTATCACCCCAATAGCTTCCCGGTATCGGTTCGTGTAATGCCTGAAATTTAATTCGTAATCCATAACTGTGTATCAGATCTTCCAGCGCGTTATCCTGTAAATCACGCATTCGCAATACATCCACTTTTACAAAGACCTCATCGTCAGGCGATATCATAAGCAAAACTCAACACATCCCGGATATCTGTGACTTCACATAGTACCATCAGTAAACGATCAATCCCTATTGCAACCCCTGAACAGGCAGGCAGACCTGATTTAAGCGCGGTTAGCAACCTGTCATCAACCGGCATTTTTTGTAAGGAAAGGTCACTACGTGTTTTTGTCTCTGCAGAGAATCGCTGCGCCTGTTCTTTCGCATCTTGTAGCTCATGGAAGGCATTGGCAATTTCCAATTCACCAAAATAAACTTCAAATCGTTCGGCAACAGGCACAGGGGTAAGGCGTATTTTTGCCAATGCAGCCTGTGATGCCGGGTAATCGTATAAAAAGGTAAAACGATTTTTTTCAAACTCTGGAGCCACACAGTGGGTCATCAGTAAGTCGAGCCAAGGATCAAGCGCATCACTCATCGTAGCCGGAGGTGAATGGCCTTTTTTGATCAAAATCTGCCGAATTTTAGAAACATCCAAATCCTCGATAGCACAGGCACACACCTGCTTTATAACATCAGCATAGGAAACGTTTATGCTCTCTGGTAGTGTTGTATCTCGTGACCATAGTGCATGCAACAGACAATCAACTTCCCGCATCAATCGATAGTGGTCGAAACCAAGTCGATACCATTCTAATAGTGTAAATTCCGGGTTATGATATCGCCCCTGCTCGGCAGCGCGAAATACTTTACAGATCTGGTATATATCGCCCACACCCGCTGCCAATAATCGTTTCATGGCAAATTCAGGTGAAGTATGGAGAAAGCGCAGCTGACCATTGATCAAAAGATGCATACTATGAATATTGGGATCAGTAACACCGGCTGTCGATAACATCGGAGTATCTACTTCAAGCACTTTGCGATCAGCAAAAAACCGCCTCGTTGTTGTTACAAGATCAGCTCTCAGTCGTAGTGTTTTTAAATTCGCTGTGGGCCGCCAGGCAATAGACATGCAGAGTGATCCGGTTAATCCGGTTTTACCCTTGAAACATATTCACCACTGCGGGTATCAATCTTTATTACTTCACCCTGCTCAATAAACAGAGGCACCTTAACCACCGCTCCTGTCTCCATATAGGCGGGCTTGCTTCCTCCAGTGGCTGTATCACCTCTTACCCCGGGATCGGTCTCAGTGATGATAAGCTCGACAAAATTCGGTGGGGCAATACACAAGGGAATCCCATTCCATAAGGTGACGACACATTCGTCCTGTTCTTTGAGCCAAATAGCCTGATCCGCTACCGCTGCTTTATCCGCTGCAATCTGCTCATAGGTTTCAGGATCCATAAAATGCCAGAACTCACTGTCCTTGTAGAGGTATTGCAATGTGGTATCGACAACATCAGCAGCCTCAACCGACTCACCCGATTTAAATGTTCTCTCAACCACACGACCTGTTTTAAGGTTACGAACCCTCACACGACTAAATGCCTGTCCTTTACCTGGTTTAACAAATTCATTCTCTACGATGGTATTAGGGTCACCGTCGAGCATTATTTTTAAACCACTTTTGAATTCATTAGTACTGTATTTAGCCATATAATAAAATTATCCCGTACTTAACCTATATTCGGATGGTTCACAGAGAACCTATTATTTATATTATTTGTTGAGATTGACTATAAAATAGCATCTGTGGATTATACCCCCAATTCAAATAAACTCACGGCTATTCTTCGATTGCACGAAGGCCACGCTTTCAGGTTTAAGTGGGTTTAACCTGAGAAAATATAACGACTAACATTTAAATTTGCTTGAAATGATAATTAACAGGTAAACGGAAAAATACCGTCCAAAAATCTGCAAGTACAAGTAATGGATTCTTAATATTCTGACATAAACCAACGCTACAACAGCCATAAAAATGACACGAGCATCGCTTGATCCAGGCCAATGGTTGATTTGACTGCAATAGTTGAAAACTAAGTGTAGAATAGTTAACTGAGGTATTATTGCCCATGCAACCACTAATTTAGTTCATGCAAAAACTCGGTTTGCTTATATTTTGTGATTCTCCTAATCAAGCAGAAGAGTTGGCCAGCATTGCGCGTACATTAGGCTACGCCATCGAACATACATTTGTTCAACATTCAAGTGATTTTTCGGATGAATTGTCAAACCCAAGTCATCAGCTCGGCATAATAACAATAAATAAAGATCGTACCAGCTTACCAAAAAACCAAAACAATTCACCTGACATACCCGTCATCGCGTTAACGCAGGATGCAGCCGAATTTACTACAGGTGATTTGATTGAAGCAGGTTTTGCCGAAGTGGCACAACTCGATGATACTCGTCATATCAAGTATGTAATCAACAATCGCTTGTTATTGCTGCAATCTGACAAGCTATTGAATGAGTCAAGTTCCCGGTTTAACCAGTCACAACAACAGCTGATGGTCTTGCTGCAAAGCTCGACCCAGCCGATTGCTTTTGTGCATGAAGGTTTCCATGTTTTTGCCAACCCTGCCTATTTGCAGGCACTGGGTTACAGTACCTTGGAAAGCCTACAGGCCATCCCACTGTTAGACCTGATACCTGAAGCAAAGCAACGCCAGGAACTGTCAGATTCTATCGCAGGTTTACACAATGAAAGCGCATCACTACCTGAATTATTTATTACCTTTAACGCAAGTGATGAGGATCAGATAATCTACCAGGTCCTACTCACATCCAGTTACTTTGATGGTGAGCAGGTCAGTCAGATTATTCTTGATAAACCGCTGGAAGCCAGTCCTCAACCGCTTCTTAAACGTCCCCAAGGCAGAACTCTTGAAATCAGTGATCCCGTCACTCATCTATACGCTCAACACCATATGCTAAAGCTATTGGAGGACACGGTCACGCATGCCAGAGACAGTTCAACCGAGTACATGCTTTATCTTGTTCATCTGGAAACCGGGCCGGATGATATTGAATATACCAACACTTGCATGCAAGCCGCTGCTTACCGATTACTCGATGTAATCGATGATGGTGATGTATTGGGCCGTTACACGGGAAATACCTTTTTATTACTAAGCCTGTTTAACAAGCAGCAAAGACCTGAAAATTATGCCCAGGGCCTGCGCTCAATAATTGGTGATTTAGATGGCTTACTGCAAGGCACCACACACAGTCGTGTTACAGGTGTCATAATTGACAAATACTGTAAAGATGGAGAAAACGCGATTGCACGCTTAGAAGATAATTTTATCCAGGCACAGGAATATCATCAGGTCGTTAAAATTGATTCTACACAATATATCCACACACCAGGCAGTCAGATTATGGATGATGTCTGGGCACGAAGAGTCAGCACGATTCTAAAGAACAACCGCCTTACCCTTACCAGTCTGCCGATCATCAGCCTGCGGCACGATGAATATGAGCGTTACACATTACAATTACAGCTAAGCGATGAAAGTGGTGATGCCGTACCCTTGGATCATTTCAGAGATACAGTTATTCATACAGGCTTGGTCAGTAGTGTGGATCGCTGGATTATATTTAATGCGGCACGACAGTTGGTTGAGAAACTACATACCGCACCCACTACACAATTTTTTATTCCACTTGTTGGTAATGTCATGCTGGAAGACAATTTATACCCCTGGATTGAAAAAGTGATCAAGCAATTCAAACTACCTTCTGGCAGTATCTCGTTGGAAACCTCTGTTGATGCAGCACTAGAGTATCCTGAAGCGTTTGCAGAATTTTGCCAAAAAATAACGGCGATTAAATGTGGTATCTATATGACTGGACTCGATGACCCCACTATTACTCACGAATTATATAATAACTCCAAAAATAAGATTCAATATCTCGCGCTAGACAGCAAATTACTCAATGGCATGACAAGAGATCCGGCTAAGAATGATGCGATAGAAATTTTGGTTGAGCAATGCCATCGTGAAAACACACTCACCGTAGTGCCAGATGTTGTAGAACCTGAATTACTTTCCGAATTGTGGAGATTGGGTGTGGATCTGATCATCAGCACCAATTTAATGGATCAAGCCGACGATATGTTAGAACTCGATCTGACGGCAACACTCAGCGCGTAGGCAAACTCTGTTTGGAATTTACCCACGTTACAGGATTAACTGATAAAACAAGGAATTATCACATGAATGAAGTCGAATCCAGCGCCATCCAATGCCCTTATTGTTGGCAGATCTTTGACATCACTGTAGATTGCTCTGTAGAAGAACAATCCTATATTGAAGATTGCCAAGTCTGTTGCAAACCGATTGACCTTACAGTGAAACTAAACAATGGCAGGCAAGTCGAGGTTATTACGCACCACGAAAGCGACTGACTTTAGTATTTTATCTGCCGCTTCGGACTTCTCTTGTCTAGCTTTTTTTGTGTATGTATCAATGCAAACTGTAATCTAGTCATAGCGAGAAAAAGCGATTTTTCGCAGTTAGTTTATCCTGAGCTAGACCGGCTTCTCCTTAACCCACCCAGACGCGTGCATTGCGAAACATTCTCATCCAGGGCCCATCTTCTTGCCAACTATCTGGGCACCAGGAATTAGTTAGCGTTCGACAGACCCGCTCAGGATGCGGCATCATGATAGTAAATCTACCATCGTTATTGCACAGTCCCGCCACAGCATCTTCTGAGCCATTTGGGTTTAGCGGGTAGTTTTGCGTCACTTGTCCGTGATTATCCAGATACCTGAGAACCGTGTTTGCATTATTGCGACTCTGTGCATTTGCAAAAAACACCCGACCTTCACCATGGGCAATGGCTACCGGCAACCGTGAACCCTGCATTGCCTGCAAGAAAATTGATGGTGAGTCAAGAATCTCAACTGTAGCCACCCGACCTTCGAATTGCTCTGATGCATTACGTAAGAATTGCGGCCAATGATCTGCACCCGGTATAATTGCCTTGATCCGGGAAAACATCTGACAACCATTGCAAACACCCAAAGCAAACGTATTGTTACGATTGAAGAATACCTGGAACTCATCCCGTGCCCTGGCATTGTATAAAATGCTGCTAGCCCAGCCACCACCCGCTCCGAGTACATCACCGTAAGAAAAGCCACCACAGGCCACCAACCCCTGAAAACGCTGCAATGATTCCCGACCCTCAATAATATCGCTCATATGCACATCAATAGCACTAAACCCCGCACGATGAAACGCTGCTGCCATCTCGATTTGACCATTAACACCTTGTTCCCTGAGGATTGCAATTTCTGGTCTGATGCCTGTGTTTATAAATACAGCGCTAACATCATCATTCTGATCAAAATTTATTTGTGGTGTTATACCCGGGTCCTCGCTATCTTTGATTAGAGAAAACTCCTGCTCAGCGCAATCGGGATTATCCCGCAGCTTTTGCAACTGGTAGCTGTTTTCCCACCATAGCCCCTTCAAAACGTGCATATTGGCAGAATAAATATGAGTGTCGGCTTGTATTATAGAAATATTCCCTGATTCATTAAGTGTAGCAATACGCGCACAAGTGTTCTTTAAACCATTTTTCTCCAGTATTTTGAAAATATCATCGACTTGATCTGCTCGCACCTGGACCACCGCGCCAAGTTCTTCAGAGAACAATGACGCTATTAAATTACAATCTAAAGGCAGATAAATATCCAACCCGGTATTTCCGGCAAAAGCCATTTCGACCAATGTTGTGAACAAACCACCGTCTGATCGATCATGATATGCCAGTAGCAAATCCGCCTTATTGAGGGATTGTATGGTATTAAAAAAATGCTTTAATAACACAGCACCATCTACATCCGGTGCATCGTTACCAAGTTGCCCATAAACCTGAGCCAACGACGAACCTCCCAGGCGATTTTTGCCGCAAGAAAGATCAAGCAACAACAACTCAGTATCGCCCGAATCTGTACGCAATTGCGGGGTCAGCGTTTTACGCACATCTTTAACCGGAGCGAAGGCTGTAACAATGAGTGACACAGGTGCCGTAACAGATTTGCCCTGCCCCTTCTCCTGCCAATGGGTTTTCATCGAAAGGCTGTCTTTACCAACGGGAATCGCAATACCCAATGCCGGCGCCAGTTCCATTCCAACGGCACTAACGGTATCAAATAACGCAGCATCCTCACCTTCGTGACCCGCCGCTGCCATCCAATTCGCTGACAGGCTTAGTTGACTGATATCCCCGACATAAGCTGCGGCCATATTGGTAATGGATTCTGCCAACGCCATTCTTCCCGATGCAGCAGGCTTAATTAATGCAAGCGGTGTGCGTTCGCCTATGCACATCGCCTCGCCGTTATAACCTTCATAATCTGATACTGTCACAGCCACATCCGCCACTGGCATCTGCCAGGGGCCGACCATTTGGTCACGTGCAACCATGCCTGTAATCGAACGATCCCCTATAGTAATCAAAAACTGTTTGCTGGCGACCCCTGGTAAATGAAGCACACGTGTTATTGCCTCGGCAAGTTCTATTGCGTTAGTTGTGAATGCTTTTTCTGAGAATGCGAGGTGGCTGACATCACGTTGCATTTTTGGTGGATCTGCCAACAACATCTGCAAGGGCATATTTACAGGCTGGTTGGCAAAGTATTCATCGTTGAGTATCAATTGCGTCGCTTCAGTCGCCTGACCTACAACCGCATAAAGGCATCGCTCACGTTGACAAATCTTCTCAAATAAATCCAAATACTGCACCGCAATCGCCAGAACATAACGCTCTTGCGCCTCATTGCTCCAGATTTGCATCGGTGAAAGTCCAGGCTCATCATTGAGCACTTTGCGTAGTTCAAATACAGCGCCCCGGCCTGCATCATTAACCAACTCGGGTAATGCGTTGGAAATACCACCGGCACCCACATCATGAATTGATAGAATCGGACTTGCTTCACCCATCGCGACACAACTATCAATAACCTCCTGACAACGACGCTGCATCTCGGGATTGCCCCGCTGCACTGAAGCGAAATCAAGGCTTTCACTACTCTGTCCACTCGCCATAGACGAGGCGGCACCGCCACCCAAACCAATGAGCATTGCCGGTCCGCCCAGTACCACAATTGCGCTTCCATCAGGCAACGGATTTTTGTTTATGTCGCCAGGGCGGATATTACCCAATCCGCCAGCCAACATAATCGGTTTATGGTATCCACGCACCTCTGTGCCGCGTGGAAATTCCACCGCTTGCTCGAAGGTACGAAAATAACCTGTCAAGTTCGGACGACCATATTCATTGTTAAATGCAGCGGCTCCAATTGGCCCTTCGAGCATAATGTCTCGTGCAGATACAATACGCTCAGGACTGCCGTAATCATTTTCCCAGGCTTGTATAAAGCCAGGTAATTTTAAATTAGAAACACTGAAACCACATAATCCTGCTTTGGGTTTTGAACCTCTTCCGGTCGCGCCCTCATCTCTGATCTCACCGCCCGACCCCGTTGCGGCCCCTGGAAATGGGGAAATTGCAGTTGGATGATTATGCGTCTCAACCTTTATTTGTATATGGATATCCTCAGCGTGCGGCGCATAACGTCCGGTTGATGAATCCGGGAAAAATCGCTTACCGACGCCACCACTAATCACTGCAGCATTATCATGATAGGCAGATAACACCCCACCAGGATTGAGTGAATAGGTATTTTTGATCATTTTAAATAGTGATCGATCTTTGCATTCACCATCAATAATCCAGTGCGCATTAAATATCTTATGCCGACAATGCTCTGAGTTCGCCTGCGCGAACATCATCAACTCCACATCCGTTGGATCACGCTGCAACTTGCGGTAACTATCAAGCAGATACTCAATCTCTTCACCCGACAGTGCCAGGCCCAACTCACTGTTAGCCTCGACTAGCGCATCACTACCACGCTCCATTAAAGCAATCGTATCCAACGCTGCAGGGGGCGTATGCTCAAATAGTTGCTCGGCTTCTTCAATATTATGGATATAGGTCTCGATCATGCGATCATGCAAGAGATTGCCTGCCAGAGTAAGTTGCGTTTTGTCGAGTGCATTATCGGCATAAAGGAAATACTCAACCCCCCGTTCCACACGATTCACTTCTGCTAACTGGCAGTTATGCAAAATATCTGTCGCTTTCGACGACCAGGGGGAAATGGTTCCGAATCGCGGTACAACTATCAAATGCTGTGCTGATTCATCTAAAAAAGCGGATTCACCATCATGCAGCAAGGCTTTGAGTCGCTGTTGATGCCCATCCGATAACCGACTATCTGTTTCAATAAAATGAATGAATCGTGTCTGGACATCTCGTAGCGCTGGAATTTGCGCCTGAAGCAAAACGAGTAAACCTTCTCTTCGAAAATCAGAGAGTGCAACAGAGCCGGACAAGCTGAACATTGATAAATCCCCGTTTGATCAATTGACTTCAGGTAGCAGGAAAGCTCGCAATGATATCGGATTAGCCTCCAACAACCAATCCCGGAGGCACCATTGATCAAATTGGACTTGATTTTGCTGCATACTGACACCAGTTTAGTTATACTATTAAATCACTTTTGGGGGCGACCTGGCTTCGACGTGGGTATTGAAACCTGAGGTGCATGCCGAGGATGTAGAAAACCTCGTAAATACTTTCTGCAAATTATAGTTGCAAACGACGACAACTACGCACTCGCTGCTTAAACCCCAGTAGGGTGCCATCCGACTGAAGCCGTGTCTGTGCGTTCAGATTCCGGGTGTCATATCTCACAGGATCGCGATGGAAGCTCTCTCGGGGCGGAAGCGTTAAAAAAATACCGGGATCGTCGGTTATCTTCCCTGCCAGTCGGGTAGTGATCGGTTAAACTAATAGACTGAATAAGCATGTAGAGCCGATGGTAGAGGGCTTGCGGACGGGGGTTCGATTCCCCCCGCCTCCACCAATTCATTTTTAAATCAATCACTTATCTGTTTTTCTAAAGATGCTTGTAGCATTTTTGTAGGGATATCATGCAAAACCATTATTGCAAGCCTCCCCGAATAGGGTTCAACGAATGAGCTGGTTCTTTCAATGGTAGGAGAATAAAGGCTAGTAACTGGCATCGCCATAAGGAGGACTTGCCTAGTTCAACCAGTTTTAACGATTTAAATGCGGTTTAACAATGTCTCCATATGTACAACTAAACTGTGCATAATCATAGTTTGTTAAACTTGCCAAGCCTAATGTGACTGAGGAATTTTGTATTGAATTAAGAAGAAGCATATATTTTCTTAATCAGAGCTTGTTGGATTATCAGGAAATAAACCAGGCATCCAGCGAGATGCTAATGTTGCTGGAAAGTTTAAACAAAGTGGTGATCTGGTGGTTAGCGAAACTAACACACCGCTTTCTAATAAAGCAGATGTTACCCGCCTTGCATTTCTATCACCTGTTGACAGAAGGTCGGCAACATCACTTCTGGGAAGTTCACCACGATATAAGACTGCTTCTAGAATAATCCCAGATTTTTGTGGCAACCGTTCAGCTCTTACTTCTTCTTCGACCCAGATCAGAATACGGTTTCGTAGGCTATCGGGTCGGACAAGACTTTCCATGAAGTCCACTTGATCAATACAGGTTTCAAAGAAAAATTTTGAAAACTCAGCCAAGGCTTCTTCGCTTAAATTTCCGCGTCCGCCCATATCATTTCGACGTGACAAATCACAATTGGCTAGAGAAGTCTTATAGGCGCTTTCATTTCTGGCAAGCCCTCGTGCAATAGACCAGATACCGCCAGTATCCAAAGTTTCACGCAGTATGGCATAGGACATTAATCTGGCTACGCGCCCATTGCCGTCTAAAAATGGATGCATCCAGAGCAAGCGATGATGTGCGCATGCAGAAGCAACGATGGAATCAACCCGTCCAAGTTTTTTATAGGCATCTTCAAAACGCTGCATAAATCGTGGCAGCGCTCCAGGACTAACCCCGATATGTCGTCCGACTTTAACGTCATGTTTTCTAAGTTCACCAGGAACAACACGTTTACGTTTTTTTGTTTCAGAGTCTTCAACCCATAACAACTCATCAGGAAGTAAATCACAGAAGCGTTGATGGATTTCCAGAATTCCTTCGCTTGTAGTTGCTCTGCCATCTAGTCCATTGTTATCAATCCATTCTTGAACGGCGATATGTGCTTTGGCTTCCAATTGCAGATCACGCTTTTTGGGGTCTGAGCTATAGTCTTCATTGAGGGCGCGCTCAATATCAATCGGATGAGTGTCATGTCCCTCAATCAAATTACTGTAATAACAATTCATTGAGCGCACCAGATCAGAAAGTGCGACCATGATTCCATCGGGTAAGCTCTTGCGAAGAGCTGTAGACTTGGCTGTGAGGTCTAGGGCTAGGTCAGCCAACTCATGCCGATGCTGAGAAGACTCACGAACAAGCAGCGGCTCCATTGCACTTACTTTTTCATCGCGATCTGCCGCAATGATGTCCGCTTTAATGTCCGGTTCTTTATTACTCATATATCTATTATTATCATAAAGATAAAGTTGAGTATAGCTTATTCTGAGCTAGAATAATGTCCGCTTTATTGACCGTATAATTATTGCGCTATTTCTGAGTAGCTCACTACCTACTCGGTCAATGTCGTTTGCGGGTATGGGGGGTTACTTGTTCGGACTTCATATTACGGTATATTTTACGTCTTACATTTTCTTCAAGATAAAGATTTACATCTTATTTATGCCGGGTCATGGCAACATAAATCAGGTGACGATCCATTGTTGCTGATCCCAACACAAAGGTTCGGTCAACAGTTGCACCTTGCGATTTATGAATGGTGATTGCATAACCATGATCAAAAACATCATAGGTTTTTGTTGGTCGGTAAGATCTGGTTTTTTTTCAATGCCATTAATTGCTTTTTGAAAACCTCCACCGGAGAAAATGACAATGGTTAACGCCGACTCACAATCTGAACCACACAGTATGTGGCAATCACATACTGTGTGGTTCGACCAGTAATAATCGGGGCTATTCAGCCCTACTCCAGCCTCATACTATATTGATATTTGTATCAGCACTGATATTGTCGTTTCCACCATGACCTGTTGATGCCAGGTTACCTTGCTGTTGAGCTTGCTGAACAGCTTGCTGTGCGGCGCCGGCTGAAGCGGCAGCACCACCCAGCCCTCCAACGATTCCAGCACCAGCGGCTGCAACTGAGTTAAGATCTTGAGCACTTACGTTACCTTGTGCGCCCTGATTTACCTGATATGCGTCACCACCTGATTTGTCTGCCATTGTCTTTCTCCGAATTAATAAATATTTAAGTGAAATTAGCGGGAAGTTGTTTCCCAGTGGTGACTATATTAAGGCGGTTAAAGTTAAAGAACTGCGAAATATTCACAACCATATTGTTAGGTATTACTAATAATCACAATCATTGATAAGTCACTCATTTAAATGAAATTGAGTGTCAGATTTCTATTGATAAGGTTGGCTGATTACATCTTCATGAATTCAGTGGCTGTTTAAAAAACAACCATTTTAAGGTTGAAATATGAAAATCATGTAGCTTCTTTTACTCAACTGACTCAAAGTATATTTGAAAGTAATTGACTGAAATATTTCCTGGTTTAAAATGCAGGCTCTAATACACGGTAAGCGTAATACCTTTTTAATAAAGTTATTGCAAAATTAAAGACATTTTTTAGCTCAATGATAATCTTTTACTGATATTTTTTACACATACACAGGATTATAAATAGTATATTGATACCGTTAAATTTATTCGTTATATAAATAACTCGTATTTAGACCCTAAATCATTTTCAGTTTCCACCGACGGCGGCAAGTAACAACCAGGGACCAATAATAATGCGATTCAGGAACTTGATTTTTATTCCTTTTTTCCTCTTCTTGATAGCCTCCTGCGCTTCCATGCCGGAATTATCGGCCTTTAAAACCGGCGAAATTCCCAATGGACCGCAAATGAAAGAACTGCAGATAGCACTCAATACCGTTGGCAAAAAAGGCGGATACAATGCCGGAAGTGCAGACGCTATATTTGGTAAAAAAACGCGAATAGCTATTATGGCTTTTCAGAAGCAAAAAGGTTTACCCACAGATGGTAAACCGACTTATGCGTTACTGAAAAAGGTAAAGTCTGCAATCGGAGGAAAACCGCAAGTATCGTTATTGGATAAACTTAAACGTGTTGGTAAGCCAGGTAAAGCGACAAATAAAACAAAAAACACTGAATTTCAGGCTGGTAGATGTATTAATACTGATACAGCAGAAGGCAAGGCATTAGTTAACTCATTATTTAATAAATCAATTGGTAAGTTACCCATTGATATTATGCCGTATTTAGCCGGTTACTGTGGGCCATCAGGCAAAGAGTTTTTGCAAGATCTCTACCTTTACCTTGTTTCTACTGGCGCCACCCATGCACGGCTGACATTGCAAAAATATCAAACACTTGTGGTTTTTTATGAGAAGGCCGGTATTGATCTTGGTGTGCGTAAGGAAGCCTTTCAGCGTTCTACAGAATCACTTCGCAGCGATTACCAATCCATGTCTGTTGATCGCAAAAAAGGCGCGGAAAAACTGCTTAAACATTATAATACAGAGCAAGCCAGGAAGCTGCTGGACGCATTACCTCAGGCTTATGCCAAACTTGAAACACAGTACCGCAAAGATGCGCGGACGCTGATGGCTGATGCACTTACCCACTCTACATCTGCCACTTTTTATCTTGCCAGAAGCGTCAGCACGGGTAAGTCGCTGTTGGATCAAATTGAGGTAGGTCGGGACACCAAAGGCTCTTGGGTGGAAAACATCGCCAACAAGGCGAGTGATGTGGCAGAAGGGGTAGAAGTAACAAAATACGTTACGGGGCAATCACCTGATATTAAAAAAATGCTTGTTGCGTCAACTTATTCTGTAAAAACACTGACTCAGGACATCAAGGATGTACCCAGAGTCAATCAAAATAAAGCGCATAAAGAACTCACTCAACTGCGCGCAAAAAGTGGGGTCATCCTGACGGAGTTTGAATCAGAGTTTGAATCAGAACAAAAACAACAATTGGCGGCGGTAAAAACCTAGGAGATCAGGAATGCACAAAATATTGAAAAACTTGATACTCGCTACTATCCTCTCGCTCAGCTTGATATCAACCGCAATAGCTGACTCTAATCAAGATGCTTTCAATACCTTATCATTACTGGGCCATGATGCCGCCAGAATAAATGTCACCCGGGTCGAACAGGGTGGTACAGTCGATCAGCGCTTAGCTGATGTGCTTAATAGTAAAAACCATCGTGGCAAAAAACTCAAAGACGGTGTTTATGCCCCCAGTGAGTTAGAGCGGAAACTACATGCCATTTTCCAGGCTGATCCCGGCTTTGCGAAACTGTCTTTTTCACTCGACCCGGACAAAGTTGAAAACGCTCAGGCAAACGCATCATTTACGCTGGACTACTCACGCACAACTGAAACAGAAATTGAATTCATCCCGGGTAAAATTCGCCGCAGTTATTTTATCGAAATTGGGGTGGGTTTTACGTTACTCGATCGATTCGGTCGCACAGTTTTTGCAACCGAGGTCGCAGATTATGATGTAGTGCATTGTTTTATCGAGCAGCAATCCACCTGTATTGACAACCTCACCAACGATGTATTTTCACTGAATATCTATTGGCAAAATCTACTAAAAAAAACCACTCAACAAGCCGTTGAAAGAGTCTCATCCGGACTTAGACAATGGGACAGTGTCCTTAAACACATGACTGCGCGGATAATATTAAATAAAGCAGGCGAAAAACTGAAACTTTTGAAAAATGCTGAATATACGCGTTACCACAATTTGGCCGATCACCCCTATTTATTCCTCACAATACAAGCAGCGAGTATTAAAAAACTACTTAATGGGATGGCCAAGCGTGGCATCGAGCTTAACGCGGCAGAACAGGCCCGATTAGGTGGTTTCTCCACAACGCTTTTTCGACACCATTTAGATGCAAGCTTACGCCGTCAACACAATAATGCAAGCTCTTCTCGTGATGCGGGAATATTTATTATTCCCGAGCATGGGTCTGCCTGGTTTAATGACGCCATGACCCGTATTGTCGCAGATGCCGTTAATGCCGAGAAATTTAATATCGTGACCGATAAAAACGGCGTCTTAAAAAAGCAACTTATTGAGTCAGCAAGAAACTACGGTAGCCTATGTAAACGTAATGATACTATACGGAATGTTGACCAATGCCTTGAAATACGCGTAATGGTCAGAGACGGTCAGACTCAAACATCCGATGCATCGCAGGGTGAAGTCGAAACGGCAGTACAGCAATCACCCGTGGCTGCAATGTTAGTTGATCCTGCAGTTAATGCAAAAGAGGATGTCAACTACACCCGACTATACCCACATAGTATTAAATCACCCGCTAACCGGATACTTACTGCTGCAGAACAAAGTCCGGAGTATTATCGATTTACCCACCAAAGTGCAGCTCAAAACGATGATGCAACCTATCTGAAAATTGCGTCCTTTAAGGCTATGCTCAAGTTGAGTGAGGAAATGGCTTCCTCGGTGATACAAACCTTTCGAGAGGAGTTATAAAGAATCATGCACTCAATGCAAAATAAATTGCCAATCCCTTCTCTCTTTATTTTACTGATTTTAATACTACTTTTACCTGTTATTACATTTGCCGCTTCAATGAGCATAGCCTTTGATGTTTCAGGAAAATCAAGAGAGGAAGCTGAGTTTTTTGCATTGGTCGATGCAACACAACAAGCACTCAAAGTGTTTATGGCCGAACAGGCACTTGATCCATCCATGCAGCAAAAAATCGAAGCCCGACTTAAACAAATCAAACCCAGACAATACAAGCCGTATGTGAGACGCTGGTTACTGAATTTGGATGAAGCGGGTAACGGCAAACACTTTTTAGAGGGTAAGGTGGTTTTGGATTCAGACAGCCTCACACTTTGGTCAAAGCAATGGTTAGTGGATCTCTCCTCTCCTGATGCACAGAATCCACCGAAAATAAAGCATCGTTTAACCTTATACGTATCTCCCGTCTCAAGTGACGATTTGGTGAATAACAATATAAACCTTGAGTTGCGACAAGAACTAATGAATGCACTGAAACAACAACTCAGCCATCGTGGTTACGAAATTAAAACCAAAGCGCAAAAAAATCAGGCGCAATATGTTTTGCAGTTGCAAAAAAGCCGATATCAATTAAATGGTGCTATGGGTACGATTGACTTTACTGTGGCTGTTCTTGAAAATCGTGCCGATAGATCACAAATCGGCTTTGCCAACGATGTTGCAAATGCTGCACTGCTGACTACAGAACTTTCACTACAAAAAGAGCTTTTTAAGCGTTCTGCAAAAAAGGTTGCCGCTGAACTGCAATACGTTTTTGAAGAATTGGCAAATACCAAAAGTGGTCTTGAGCTTGTTTTTTACGCGCCGAAGGGCATGCAAAAACGTAAGGTAAATCGAGCCTCTGATAATGGATTTGACAGTTTGGCAGATATTTTTGGCATAACCGACGACAAGGGTTTTTTAAACTTTGAGGCAGCCGTTGATTATGAGACGTTTCAAGTGGAAGATGGCTGGTTCGTTTCTTATAAAATTGCCGATCAGTTTGCGAGTAAATCCAAATTGTCAAAACAAACCCTTTCTGAGCTTCATCGTGAGATGTTTGCCACTACGGAAATTAGCGTTCACAGAGCGCTGGCAGGCAAAAAATGGCTAATCTACGAAGCAGAAAACCCACCAACAGGTATTGGCTCGATTAAAACATCTGATACCTGGCAGATTAAAACTGAGCGATTAATCCGTCAGGGAAATCTCGACCAGCCACCCGGAATTGGTGCTAACGCATTGGATACTTTAAAAGCCCAGTTGGAAAAGAAAGGTGACGATGCTGCCGCTCAATCACAACTTAATCGTATCGCGGAACACCTTCTATCGAGCAGCCTGGATGCGCTTACGAAAAATCAATTTGGCAGTGCACAGCGCTATCTCAATCGGGCCGAACGGGTTTTTGCTGCAGAAAAATTTAATCCATCAGCCGCGACCAACAAACTGCAAAAACAGGCAACATCGGCGTTAATAAAAGCAAAACAAGTGTCAGCGTCTTCTACACCCACGCCACCTGTAAAGTATAAGGGAAACACAAAGCCAACTATTGTATTTCCAGAAATTGAGGCAAAACTCCTGGGATCATCTTTGGATAATGATCAAAAAATTATTGTTCTGGTTGCCGCTGCCGAGGGCATTGAGCATGTCACCGCAGGTGGTAAAATCATTAAGCCCGGAGAAGTTGATGGTCAATACCAGACATTTATAGATATTCCGAACACTTCAATCCAACAACTCAGTCTACCAAACAGTCTGTTGGGTAATTCAGAGCATGTTGAAATCACAGCCACCGATAGGCGAGGAAACACAAAAACACGCACCTTGAGAAATCACAATGGCAAGGTCAATGTGGTCGTACCGGATGCATTGCAAAAAGGTCGTGATGTGCTTGAGAAAGGCGATTACTGGGCCTTGTTAATCAGTAATCAGCATTATGACTACCGTAAACCAAGCACAGCAAATGATGATTCCGAGGCGATTAAAATGGTGTTGGAAAATCAGTATGGTTTTAAAAAGAACCATATTGCGCAATTCCAAGACGCGGTCAAGCAGGAGATGGAGAATGCATTTGATCAAATACTTGAAAAAATCAAAACCAACGACAGCTTGTTGATCTATTACGCAGGTCTTGGTTATCAGGATTCTGGCCCTCAAGGCCAATGCTTCTGGATACCGATAAACGGCTCATCGCCCGACGCGGTGGATAACTCACGCAGCAAATGGCTCGCTAATGACATCATTCAAGAAAAACTCGACGCATCACTCGCCAAACATATATTGCTAATCAGTGATTCCTGTTACTCGGGCAGTTTCAGAACAAAATCGACGCTGAACGATTCAGCCTTTTCCAGTGGTGCTGAATTTCTCTATGATCTGGCTGGGAAAAAATCACGCCGCGCCATTACCTCGGGTGATCTGGAACCTATAGTAGATGAGAGCGGAAGCGGACATTCAGTTTTTTCGCAGCAGCTTATCAATGCACTAAAAAATGGACAACACGCTATTAATGGCAGTCGGCTGATTAATTTAGTTCGCCAACCCGTACAGAATCGCTCAGAGCAGCTGGGAATTAAACAAACACCCCAATATTTCCTTATTGAACCGGCAGATGATCAAGGTGGAAATTTTATCTTCATACCAAGCTCCTGAGTGCCAACAGAAATCAGGTACTAAGTCAGAAAAAGTTCACCTACATTGGTGACTTTCTCCACCCTGCTCAACTGCCTCGGTCATACACCAATCAATCTCAACGGTGTTTAAACCTTCCTTCCAAACCCAGTAATTAAAAAGCCGTTCAGATAAAAATGCGAAGACGCGCCTTTGATACGGTCCTTCGGGCAGCTCGATTTTCTTTTCCAGATCAAATAACAAAGGAAAGAGGAACTGACAGTATTGATCAAACTGCGTCCAGCGCATGACAAAAAGATTGTTCCAATGTGCAGTTCTGTGAAAAATAAAAAAATCAAACATCTGACGAGAAAATTTACTATCCCGCTTACTTAATAATGCCAGCAACTCATAAAAAGGCCAAACCGGATGCGATTCATGATATTGACCGATAAAACCACCCACTGGCAAAGCATTTGCCCGTGGCAGGATGATATCTGCAGTCTCCAAAAGCCGGGAGAATGCGCTTTGATAGGTTTGTCCCGCATGCTGTAGATGATGAAACAGTTGCTTTTGCTCCAGTTTAATGCCTGATGCGTAGTTTTTCAGATGCTGGGTTGAATGCTTTATCATATCATCCTGTATTTGATTTTTGAGTGACGCAGGAATTAAAAAACGTCGATAATGGCAGAATCCTACTGTTTTACTTGGATGGTTTTTCCAGATATTGAAAAAGGCCGTATTTTCTGACCAGGTTGGGTTTTTATGGGCAATATTTATCGGATCATTATCGCGAAAATCCGCAAAATTCTTTTCTGCATTACCCACTTGCAGCGTGTGTAAACCTGCAATTTCAGGTAGATTTATCGGTTTGTGGGTAACGCAATAAATTTGTGTCATGAAATAGTTTGATTGTTAATAGAAGTGCTGTTGAAGCAAGAATAGAACCGTTGCTTAGGTTACTGATGAGTATCAGGCAAGGCAGGATCAGGCGAAAAAACGCAGTTTACACGCAGTAAATGCGTATGTTTGAGCCTGATTTTAACGCCGCATGATGCCGTCAGAGGATTTTTCAACAGGCTGCTAAACGAATAGTGACGGCAACGCACGCTTCAGGGTTGCCACCGCTTTTGGAGCCTCAAGATCTATAACGTAGTCAGGAATCCACTTTTGATCCTTCTCACCCATAACCCTCATCACGTGTCCACCTAATATTCGCCGCATAGGGAAACTTGCACCCTCTTCCTGTGAAAAACCACAATCAGCATATTCTGCGGTACGCTTGTTTAGTAGCTCAATGAATTGTGCTTTATGATCAGCCATACCAGCCACATCCATACGATTATCCGCCAGTGTATTTGCCAGACTTAGTGCAAATGCAGTGACAAATTCCCCACGTTGCCGGGCATCATATTTTTCATAAACCAAACGGTCAACCACAGCCACCATAAAACACATCATTTCAGCGATTACATCGAGTCGCTGGTTTTGGCTTTGGGTTTCGAAGCCTTCGTTCTCCAAATTAAGTACGACTTCCGAGCCTATTTTCCAACCAGTAAATGCTAATGCACTGGCAATTTCGGCAGGTGTTCTGATTTTGCTCTTTTTGTTCCATTTTGCATTGACTCGCATGCTAATTCACCTGTAACTTCGTTGAAATGTATTTAATAGTGTAAAACACTAGGATAGTTTAGCGATATTATTTCAATTGGAATACAGACCAAAGGCACAATACACACCCTTCAAATAGTGGTATAAAGTGTGTCTTCGATGAGGACAAAGGCAGGTTTTGATGCAAGAATCCAGTAAGTTGGAAACCGACAAGGTTGATAAAGCGCTGCTTGATGCTGTTCGACACAATTGTGATATCGCCGACGCTCACAGTGCAACAGACTTTACGTTATGTGTTTATCTAATGAAAATGCGTGAGTATTATCGCTGGCGTGAAGATATTCCCTATTCAACGTCACTTAAAAATGAAGCGGTAGGGCGATGGATTCGTCAGCAGGAGCAACACTGGGACAAAATTGAAGAAGATGCACTTAAAGCTGTCCCGTTTAATAAAACTCAGTTCGATGCGTTCGAAACCGAGCAGATCAACCAAGGATTGTTAAAACGCAAACTCGTTTATAGTGCAGGGATAGGGCAAAAAGGTAAAGCACACTTCTTTCTCGCAGAACTCGAAGAGATCACAGAACGAAAGAGTTTTCGTATCATCATCAGTGGCAATGAATACGCCCGTGATCTGATTTCTCCTGTTGCCATGACATTAGATAGAACCATATTTTTGCGCAAGCAATCTCTGCAACGCCTGATTTGGGAAAAATCACAAGAGCTTTCGTGGAACACTTCTGAAACGCCACTGGCACGTGCCTTTAAAAGATGGGATTTCAATAAACAGGCTCTATCGGCTCTTGAAAAATCTTCAGAAAAATTTATGGGTCAAATCATCGACCATGAAATTGGCGAAGTCATGGCCGGTGAGCATTTGGGTCCGCAATGGGAAACAATGCTGGCTTTGCACTTGAACAGCAAGCTCGAACTACAACTCAGGGCAATGCGGGATTTTTTAGCCGATCATTTGTCAACCTTGCCACACTTATTTGCATCAGGCGAGGCGCAGGCAATACATTTCTACTTTGGCATGCTCTCGCCAATAAGAAAATCGATGGTCCCGACACTTTTTGATATCTACAAGCAATGGCTTGAGTCAGATGATTTAACAGTGATGAAAAAGTGGGTGGAAGATCGAGTGGCAATCTGGTTAGGCGCCTGTGAAAAATTACTCACTATTCATGATGAATACGGTAAAAATGCATATGCGGCACTTCAAGAATCAATAGAGCAACAACTGTCAAAAATAAATTCAACGCTTGTATAAATTGATGGAATTGAAACTGCTTAGTGAAAAAAAGGATGGTAGTTTTATTTTCGAACAGCCAGGCGCACTGAGTCTGGAAAGCTGTAAGAATATGATAGCGCGTTTTGAAAAAGCCACCGATGAACAGTATCCCGGCCGTATTGGTCAAACTGCCAATGAAGATCAAACCATTAAGCAATCCACCGATCTGGTTATCAGTGGCAAGCAGCACTGGTATGATGTGGATCGACTGTTATTTCATTCCCTCGGACGGGCTATCGTCGATTTTCGTGAAAAGTACATGTTCTTTAAAGGCCCGTTTAAAGATGTGGGCTATGCACTGCAACGTACCAAGGTTGATCAATTTTATCATTGGCATATAGACGGTGGCAGCCATGAATTTGCCAATAGGCAGTTGGTTGCAGTATGGTATCTAAATACCGTTGAAGGACCAGGCGGCACTACTGACTTTCTTTATCAGGATGTACAGATAAAACCGCAAGCAGGGAAACTGGTTTTATTCCCGCCATTTTGGACACACGAGCACAGCGGTGCCATTTTGCAAAATGGGGTTAAATATATCGCAACCACCTGGGTTGTATTTGCATGATCAACTGTGAAAAACAGGCTATTTCAGCGTGTGAATAACGTTTCTGTCATATCACCTGAGGTGTCTATCTGCACGCCGGTAACACCTTGCAACCGCCTGACAATATAGGCGCTCAATATACCGATGCTTGCCTGATTATTATTCTCAATGGCAGTGAGTAACTTATCAGCTACAATCTGGCAACGCTGAACCGGACTTGGCGCCTCTACCCATGTGCGACTCATTTGCCAGCCCTTTGACATATCGGCATCCATTTTATTAAATAATTCTTCAGCGCCGGTTAAAATTTCGTCTGTCAACGCAATGGGTATTGTCTTTTCATCAATAATAATGTTTAACTTCATTGGTGAACCTCAGCGGAATTCAGAATGTTCAAAATCATTCCAAAGTTGCTCGATGGCAAGCGTTTACACGCTTTAATATCCACATTAAAAACTGCTAATTTTGCTGATGGCAAACTATCAGCAGGTGATATTGCCAAACAAGTGAAAAATAATCAGGAAGCCGAAATTGAGAGAGATCGACTGAATGCATTAAATGGCATTGTTATTGGTGCATACTTACACAACCCTGATTTTCAGCAATTTGCCTTACCCTACCGAATGGCGGAACCATTCTATGCCCGTTATCAAGCAGGTATGTACTACGGTGAGCACGTTGATGATCCGGTTATGGGTACAAACATTCGCTATCGCTCAGATATTTCTACAACGTTGTTCCTCAGTGATCCGGATGAATATGAAGGAGGTGAACTTAGCTTGCAGACACCATCAGGGCCGCATACATTTAAGCTAAATTCAGGAGAAGCGCTTGTCTACCCATCTTCCTATTTGCATCAAGTCAGAGAAGTGATCGCCGGTGAACGTTTAGTTGCCATCGGCTGGACTCAGAGTCTGGTGCGATCTGCTGAGCAAAGACAGTTGTTATCGACATTGTCCGAGGTAAGGGACGAGCTACACCAAACAGGTAACCCGACTGATACTGCGGCCAAGGTCAACAACTGTTATTCCAATTTAATACGAATGTGGTCAGAGGTATAACCTCAGCACTGCAAATCACAGACCTGAGTCAATAAATACAACCTTGCAAATACAATTCACCTACCGTTTGGAACCCTTTTCACTATGCGCGAGATCCACAAGCTTCATAGCCTCGTCATTGTAATCGTCCACATAGCCATGCAGCTCATGGCCTTCTGCAGGTGAATAATAATCTTTAGGGTCCAGTCCATTGGCGTGTTCATAGGCAATAAACTTCTTTTGCTTTTCTATCAGTTTTTTAGCGAGTTCTATTCTCTCAGACATTCGGATATCTCTTTTTGAAGTTAAAAAAATTTGTTTCCATTATTTGCTATTGGCATTAATACAATCCAGTGTATGCTTGGTAAATCATTAATAACCGCCCTTTCTACGACTCTCTGGCAGCCCGCCAATTCTTCCACCCTGCTTACTCGGATCACCCGGGAATAAGGAATAAAGATCTTTTGCAGAAATTTTTTCATCCCACTTTTTACCCAGTACTTTAACCATATTGCGGGTATTGGGTTGATTACCGGCGTTGTTAATAAATTCGTCCCGCAGATAATTTACCACATCCCAATGCCGATCAGTCAATTCTACTTTTTCGTCTTCGGCGATTACTTTTGCGATATCCTCATTCCAGTCATCAATTGACTCTAAAAAACCAGATGGCGTCGTCGCAATTTCCTTACCATTTACGCTGATTGTCATTTGTATTCATCTCCAATCAATCTAAAAATAAATCTGCAGTTGTAGTGCTAATCATAAAACAGTGCTGATTAATTAAACCTGTTATTGCCTGCTTTGGGCGCCGCCAACAGCATCTATACCTTTGTGCGCGATAAACACGCCGCAGCCCAATTTCCTGTTTTTACCCAACCCAGTTTGTTGTAACAATATCGAATCCTTAATCTCTAAGTCGGCCAGCATCAGGCTGCGTGTTACCAACTCACTCTCTCGCAGCCTGTGTTTTTGCAAGCGGCCACACAACATTTTACGCACATTGATGTTTTTACCCTGTAACTCAGAACGAACGTTATGCAAAAAAACATCTTCTTTTATATTTTCACCAACATCAAGATAGCGTGAGAAAATAACCGCCGATTTACTGAGTAATTTTACTGTCATTTGTCCTACTTCAACTTCATTTTCGCCTAATATAAGTTCTTTCCCGGTTAAGTTTTCAGCATCTTTTAATCGAGTGGATGGCAATCTCAATGTTAACCTTGATCTGCGTGATAAATGCAACCCTTCAGATTGTGAATCGGGTCTTATCCAACCGTTACCTGATTCAACTACATGTATAAGGTGTAACGCACATGCTTCATCATCAGCAAACCATGGCAAATGCCGGCAAATGGATTGATTCAGATCAAATGCGTGATCAACTGAAATAGTCTTGCCTTTTAAAGTAAATAATACATCTACGATTCTATCTGAAACCTGCAGATCCTCGGTACTTTCACTCTGTTCTTGCCAATACTCATTCATGCCGATGTAAAGGTGTTTTCCAGGTCTGCTTCCCAGTTTACAGGCGTATCAGAATACGGTGGTTTTACATCAATCTCGAAAAACCTCGCCCCGTTTCTGGCGCGTTGCGTTACAATGGACTTTAATTGTGCATAGGATGCCAAATCAAACTCCTCTATCAGAATATCGCTTAATTTCAACATGTTTCAGCTCAACATAACCACCAATTACTTGCCCGGGATAGTGATCCGATTAAAAAAACGGGCGCGATAAAGTAATCGTCCAGAACCCGCAAGTTGTTTGTTATCTATAAAAGCTGTTCGACCATGCAGGCAATTGTTGCTTATAACACCTTGCCCGGAACGCAGTTTATAGTTTTCTATGAATTCTGACTCTTCCAGCACTTTGCGGATAAATGCAACAGACTGCGCTGTTTTCATATCCGCTTTCCAACGTACACTGCTTGTTCTAGCGGTATAACGCACTTGTAGCCCGCCACTCTTATCATCGATCCAGAATACAGGACCTTGTTGCTCCGGGCGGATGTTCTGAATTTTAAGGTTATTCTCTGGAATGGATAATATGTCTTTACTGAATAAATTTTTTACCCATTCGGGATTTTTATCACGTATCAGCAGATATAGAAGTTCATTATCAAAGAAATAACTATCACCTCCGGATTTCGCATCCCTTACACAGTGTAATACAAATGATTTTATCTGCTCCCCTTCACTGTTGTAATAGCCATCGGTATGCCACTTGAGCGGTTTATTTGTATAAGGGATGTAATGATGGCGTTCCTCACGCGAATCAAGTTGAAGCCGTGTTACCCCATCTTCATAAGCACATCGGTTTTTATTAATCCGATTAAGTCCCAATTGTGAACACATCGCTCGCAAATCAGTTGCACTAAATGCACTGGTGTTATCTTTTAAGTCATAAATTACAAATCCGTATACATTGATGGAATCAGCAATCGATTGTAATTCTGTATCTGACAATGCCAATGGGTTCTGAATTGATAAAACCCTGTGTTCAGCCAAATCAGTTTTGATTTTACGCAATTTCTGATCACGCCAATAATCATAAGCGTCTGTTTCAAAGTCAGTAAATACGCTCGGATGCTTACTGCTCTTCATTTTTATCAATGCCTTCAATTACAGATCCAAAACCAAAGTTTACTTGTTATACTGTATCAATTACTTCATTAGGCATCAAAAATACCCATCTATTCATAGCTGAAGCCAATGTTTTTGATATTCACTATTAAAAACAAACCCCTAAATATTACCTTCTTAAGTTCAAATCACAGGTTCCACTTAATTTAGTACGCTAATTTTATTACAAGCAAATCATAATACGACTACCCAAAAGGTAGTGAGACTGTACCACCGATAGATAGCTGATCTGATTGGAGAGGTATGGCTGATATGGAATTATTTTCCCAATTCACCCTGGAGTACTGGCTAATTTGCTGAATATATTAATATTTTTTAATATACTAATTTAGCCTCTATTTTAGATCAGTATGTTACTGATATCTACAGATTTTCCAATGGTACCCACTTTGAGATAATCTGAATCTTTTACTTCCCCCTTCTGAGCAATAGAACACAACCGTGCTCAACACCTAAACTCTATCATGTACTTGATCGAGTCAGTAATGCAATTCGATCATCTACAAAGACCGCTTTAGGAGGTAGCCCGAGAATAAGAACGGCCTGTGTGAAAAGCCATTTTAAGCAGAATTTCTATCGCTATCGTTAAATAGCGTTATGTTTAATTACAGATGATAAAATTCTGCTTCCAATTGCTTCTCTCATTAATGTCACTATTCTCTGACCACCATCTAAGTATGACTGTCAGAGGGCCTTTGGCCCTTAATCATAAGAATTAAGCCTTTATTTAGGAGCAAGCGCATGGCAAATCAGCACCATGAAACTCCAATGTTGGATGAGTTGGAAAATGGCCCTTGGCCGAGTTTTATTTCAGGCTTTAAACGTCTGCGTGACGATCACTCTGACGAACGAATTCGCAAGGTTGCCAATTCATTATTAGGTCAGCTGGAGCATTCGTACGAAACCCGTAAAGGTTATTGGAAAGGTGGTACAGTCAGTGTATTTGGCTACGGCAGTGGCATAATTCCACGCTTCTCTGAAGTTGCAAAAGCATTTCCTGAATCTAAAGAGTTTCATACAATCCGGGTACAACCACCTGCAGGGAATTACTATACAACGGATATGTTAAGACAATTGGCCGACAGTTGGGAAAAGAACGGATCAGGTTTAGTCACTTTCCATGGTCAAACCGGCAATATCATGTTTATTGGCGCCACTACTAAAAATACTCAGCACTTTTTTGATGACATCAATGAGTATGGCTTTGACTTGGGAGGCGCTGGTCCTTGTGTCAGAACAGGCATGTCCTGTGTTGGGGCCGCACGTTGTGAAATGTCCAATGCTGATGAAATGCGTATTCATCGCGCATTGATGAATAACTTTACTGACGATGTCCATCGCCCTGCATTACCTTACAAATTCAAGTTTAAGGTTTCCGGTTGCCCCAATGACTGCATGAATTCAATCGAACGAGCTGACTTCGCTATTATTGGAACCTGGCGTGACGATATGAAAGTGGATCAGGATGAATTTAAATCCTATGTCAGTGTTAAAGGTCGTCAACACACAATTGATAATATCATATCGCGCTGCCCAACCCAGGCATTAACACTCAATGATGATGACTCTCTAACGGTTGATAACCGTAACTGTGTGCGCTGTATGCATTGTTTGAATGTGGTACCAAAGGCCCTGTCACCGGGAGATGATAAAGGGGTTTCTCTGCTGATCGGTGGTAAACGAACGTTGAAAATCGGTGATTTGATGGGAACAGTCATTTTGCCATTTAAGCGTATGGAAACGGATGAGGACTACGAAAGTCTGGTTGAACTCGCTGAAGAAGTCATCGATTTTTGGGCCGAAAATGGCCTCGAACATGAGCGCTGCGGTGAAATGATTGAACGGATCGGGCTGGCAAATTTCCTTGAAGGTATAGATATCGACGTTGATCCCAACATGGTCAGTGAACCACGTCAGTCTTCCTACATCCGCATGGATGAATGGGATGCTGCGGCACAAGACTGGTTCGATAAGAAGGCCGAGCAAGCTTCCTGATCAGGATCAATTTCGTAGCAGAAGGGAGAGGATATTCACTCTCCTCGATAAATGATTTAAAGCAGTAATTCCTGCGTACAGGAGAAACAAAACATGCAAGATATGCGTCCACCGATTGAATCAGGTTGCCCTGATGGATTTCAGTATATGCACCCGGTTATGCGTAAAAACTACGGGGATTGGCAATATCATACACACCCACGTCCCGGTGTTCTTTTGCACGTCGCTCATTCTGGCGATCAAATCTGGACAGTTCGAGCCGGTACTCAACGAATTCTCGATGTTTTCACCTTACGCGCACTGTGTGAAATAGGCGATGAGTTTGCCGATGGTTATGTTCGATTCACCATCCGCAGTAATATTGAATACATGGTCACCAAGGAAGATCAAGTGCAGCCACTTATCGATGCCTTGGAATCCAAGGGTTTCATTGTCGGTGGTACTCAGAATTCAGTCGCAATGATTTCCCACACCCAGGGATGGCTGCATTGTGATATACCTGGAACGGACGCTTCCGGTATCGTGAAATCGATGATGGATGAGCTCATCGATGAGTTTAAAAACTGCAATATGCCAAATCGGGTACATATGACGACATCGTGTTGCCAGATCAACTGTGGCGGTCAAGGCGATATTGCGATTAATATTCAGCACACCAAACCACCAAAAATCAATCATGATTTGGTTTCCAATGTGTGTGAGCGCCCTTCTGTGGTAGCACGTTGTCCGGTTGCCGCTATTCGACCTGCCATGGTTGATGGAAAACCTTCACTTGAAGTCGATGAAAAGAAGTGTATTTGCTGTGGTGCTTGTTATCCTCCTTGCCCGCCTATGCAAATTAATGATGCAGAGCATAGCAAACTCGCGATCTGGGTTGGTGGCAACCACTCAAATGCCCGCTCAAAACCAACGTTTCAAAAGTTAGTGGCTGCAGGTATTCCCAACAACCCACCGCGCTGGCCCGAAGCGACTGCGATCGTCAAGCGTATTCTCAATGTTTATAAGGAAGACGCCAAAGACTGGGAACGCATGAACGACTGGGTTGAGCGCATCGGTTGGCCTCGTTTCTTCGAATTAACCGGGCTGCCTTTTACTAAATACCACATTGATAATTGGCGAGGCGCACGTAGAAGCCTCAACGCTTCCACGCATATCCGTTTCTAATCTGGCTCGGACCGAGGATTATTTATGAAATTCGCAATATTGGTGAGCGAAGGCCCTTATACACATCAGGCATCAGATAGCGCCTATAGATTTGCGAAATCGGTGTTGGAAACAGGTCATGAAATTTTTCGTGTATTTTTCTACCATGATGGGGTTAATAACGGCACACGTTACACCGTACCGCCACAGGATGACAGAAACCTGCAACAACTGTGGTCAGGTCTTGCCGAAGAACATAAGGTAGATTTAGTCGTTTGCATCGCGGCGGCTCAGCGGCGCGGCATTTTGGATGAAAATGAAGCAAAACGGCAAGGCAAAGACGGCAACAACATCGCTCCGGGATTTCGAATTTCTGGATTGGGTCAACTTGTTGAGGCAGGTATTCAGGCAGATCGTCTGGTTACTTTTGGCGACTGAATTTAAGAGAATAAAATCATGAGTGAAGCCGAACAACAGGGTGAAGTTAAGAAGTTTATGATCGTCAACCGTAAAGCACCGTACGGTACTATTTATGCATTGGAATCGTTGGAAGTTGTACTGATATCTGCCGCATTCGATCAGGATGTATCCATGGTTTTCGCCGATGATGGTGTATTCCAGATTTGCAAAAATCAATCGACAGACGGTATAGGTATGAAAAATTTCTCTCCCACCTACAGCGCGTTGGGAGACTATGACATTACGAAGATTTATGTCGAAAAAGAATCACTTGATGAGCGTGGACTATGTCTTGATGATTTGCTCGATTTAAAATACGAAGACGAAGACGATGATTGGGCCGAAAAAAAATCCATTCGCCTTGTGTCACGCGCACAACTTGCCAGTGTTATGAATGAGCAAGATGTTGTACTCAGTTTTTAGAAGGATAAGAATAATGTCAATGCTGCATATCGTAAACAAGTCACCGTTTGAGAGAAACTCACTCGACTCTTGCATCGGATTATCTGAGGAAGGGTCATCTATTTTGTTAATTGAAGATGCAGTTGTAGCAGCCCGTGCTGGTACCGCCTTTGAAGCAAAACTAAAAGAAGCAATGAGCAATCGAAAAGTCTTTGCACTTGGCCCTGATCTGGAAGCCAGAGCGATAGCTTCGGATAAAATTTTAGACGGTGTAGAAGTCGTCGATTATTCTGGATTTGTAAATTTAACCATTGAGCACGCGAATCTTCAGTCCTGGCTTTAGTAGAGTGTCAAAAAAGCCATGCTGATTATCTATTACTATTAACCCGCGCTAATTATTATTGTACCAGGAGAACTAAAATGCCATTAGAAGTAGACGGCAAATCATATGAAACAGATGAAGAGGGTTACCTCGAAAACCTAAGTGAGTGGACCAGAGAACTTGGAGACGCTATGGCCGAGGCCGATGGTGCTGACCTTACTGATAATCATTGGGAAGTCATCGATTTTTTGCGTGAGTATTACGAAGAATACCAGATTGCACCCGCAGTACGTGTTTTGACAAAAGCAATAGGCAAAAGGCTGGGTAAAGACAAGGGCAACAGCAAATACCTTTATGAGCTGTTTCCATATGGCCCCGCGAAACAGGCTTGCAAATATGCTGGTCTGCCAAAACCAACAGGTTGCGTATAACCATATAACCATTTCCGGCAGACCCTGTGTTCGCCGGGATTCACTATTTGTTATGGAGATTCAGGGGGCATGATGTTTCTGACCGTGATCTATGCTGCACTGTTTTACTTTGCCACGGCTGTATTGTTGTTTGGTTTGGGATATCGAGTTTACACTTTCGCAAAAATCCCTGCTCCCCTGAAAATCCCTACTACTCCTGCACCAACATCCCGCGCGGGTGTGGTTTATCGAATTTTTAAAGAAGTAACGGTATTTGAGAGTTTGTTCAAATCCAATAAATGGATTTGGTTGTTCGGCTGGGTCTTCCACATGTCACTTTTTCTGGTGCTTGCACGGCATCTGCGGTATTTTACTGATCCAGTTTGGGGCTGGGTTGTGTTAATACAGCCGTTCGGAAAGTATGCAGCTTTTACCATGTTAATTGGCTTGGCTGGCCTTTGGGCAAGACGAATTCTTGTAGATCGCGTCAGATATATTTCCTCTCCGTCGGACCATCTAATGCTTGCTCTATTTGTGGTCATCGGGCTTACCGGACTGGGTATGCAATACGTCGTACACACTGATATTATAGCTTTAAAGGCATTTTTTATCGGATTAATGCAGTTCAAATTATATCTGTTACCCATTAATGCATTTTTGTTGGTTCACCTGTTATTAATTATTGCGCTAATGCTGATATTTCCATTTAGCAAACTACTTCATGTACCTGGTCTTTTCTTCAGCCCATCACTCAATCAGGTTGATAATCCACGGGAGAAACGTCATATCGCCTCCTGGGCTCTAAAATTTGAGGATAGAAAGTCTTAATTGTGTGTACGATAATACAATAGGCCCCTATCTAAATTACTTTTAACTATTGCCCGGAGAACTAAGGTGGCAGATTTCGAAACACCAAAATTTAGGGAATACCCGATTATTCCAAAACTGCAACCTGGCGTTATGGCTCACAGCAGCCCTTTCCCTGCAAAACCAAAACATCAGGAACCTCTCGGATTTCCGGGTGAACTCGTTGAGGATTGGGAAGAAAAAGCAATTGATAAAATGGGCGACTTACTGGGCAAGTATCGCTCCCTTAAAGTCTATCTCGACAGCTGTGTAAAGTGCGGCGCCTGTACGGACAAATGCCACTACTACATCGGCACTAAAGATCCTAAAAACATGCCTGTTGCCCGGCAGGATCTTTTTCGCAACGTCTACCGTCGATACTTCACCTTTGCAGGGAAGTATTTCCCAAAACTGGTCGGTGCCGTAGACATTAGTAAAGAGGTTATTGATGATTGGTACAGCTATTTTCACCAATGTTCTGAATGTCGTCGATGCTCGGTTTATTGTCCCTATGGGATAGATACAGCCGAGATTACCATGGCTGCCCGCGAAGTAATGGACACGATCGGTGTCGGCATGAAATACAATAACGAAATAATTGGCAAGGCCCAGAAAATTGGTAACAACCTGGGCCTGCCCGGACCTGCTTTAAAAGACACACTGGAATCACTTGAAGAAGAGGTCGAGGAAGACACAGGTGTTGCTGTAAAATTTCCATTGGATGTAAAAGGCGCCGATATTCTGCTCGTAACACCGTCTGCCGATTTTTTTGCCGAACCACATATAGATGGCCTGATTGGCTACGCCAAAGTCTTTCATCAGGCAGGCGCTAGCTGGACGATAAGCTCTTATGCATCTGAGGCAGCAAATTTTGGCTTGTTTATCGGCAGCTACGAGAACATGCAAAAACTTGCATTGCGCATTCGTAAAGAAGCGCTGGAACTGGGTGTAAAACGCATTGTATTTGGAGAGTGTGGACATGCCTGGCGTGTCGCCTATAGCTTCTTAAACACCTTAGCCGGGCCGTTCGATTTTTTAGATCCAAATTATCCAGTGCCTCAGCATATATGTGAATATACATACGACTTAATTCAAAAAAATGCCCTGACATTTGACAAGTCCGTAAATGATGACATGGTGCTGACTTTTCATGACTCATGCAACGTTGCTCGTGCATCACGCATGGGGTCCAAACCCGGTGGTCAATTTGAGATACCGCGTGAAATAATCAGAGCAGTTTGTAACAATTTTTACGATATGCCGGCCGACACTACCCACCAAGGCACTTTCTGTTGCGGTGGCGGTGGCGGTCTGTTAACTGATGATTTAATGGAAATAAGAGTTAAAGGCGCCCTACCCAGAATGGAAGCACTAAAACACGTAGTGGAAGAATATGGAGTTACCCACATGGCCGCCATCTGTGCGATTTGCAAAAGTCAGTTTACCAAGGTCCTACCCTATTACGAATTTAGTATGGATCAGATTGTCAGTGTACATCAGCTCGTCAGCAACGCAATTGTGCTCGACGGGCAAAACGATTAATTTTTTAAGAATGGCTCACCTCAAACGGAGGATCCGATGGCAACGTCCAGCGATGACATGAAAAAATCAATAACCTGGCGCCGATATGAAGACGGCGATCAACAGTGGAAGTCCCTAACAGACCAGGTTTTCAATGAAGATACATCTTATCAATGCCCCACCTACGTTCATCGAACGCCACCCTGTCAGGGCAGCTGCCCCTCTGGTGAGGATATTCGCGGATATTTGGATATAGTACGAGGAATTGAAAAACCACCCGAAGGTGTGAGCATGCAGGAATTTGCCTTCCGCCGCTCTACAGATGCCAACCCCTTCCCTTCAATGATGGGTCGAGTATGTCCGGCCCCCTGCCAGGATGGTTGCAATCGAAATAATGTAGATGATTTTGTCGGAATTAATGCGGTAGAACAGTATATCGGTGATACTGCCCATAGCGAAGGTTTCAAGTTTGAGCAAGCACCTGCATTAAATGGCAAAAAGATAGCGATCATTGGTGGTGGGCCTGCAGGAATGTCAGCGGCCTATCATTTACGTCGAAAGGGTTATGCCAGTACTATTTTTGACGACCACGATGAGTTAGGCGGTATGTTCCGTTATGGAATACCTGGTTATAGAACACCACGTGAATATCTGGATAGTGAGATTTCCCGTATTCTCGATTTAGGCGGTATTGATATCCAGTTAAGTACCCGTGTAGGCAAAGATGTTGACGTTGAATCGCTGGAAAAAGACTACGATGCAGTCTTATGGGCCATAGGTTGCAAATCCGGGCGATCATTGCCGCTTGATAACAGTGATGCGCCCAATTGTGTTTCTGGGGTTGCGTTTCTGGAAGCATTTAACAAGGGAACCATGCAGGTAACCACCAATCGCGTTGTTTGTGTTGGAGGAGGAGATACCTCTATTGACGTCGTCTCCGTTGCCAGGCGTTTGGGCAAGATTAATACGCTGAAGGATGAGGAACTGCCAGAGCACGTAATTGGTGGATATGTAGCTCATGATTCGGCCTATGCAGCCGCCCGTGAAGGCGCGCAAGTAACTCTGACCTCACTTTTTGCCAGAGCCGAAATGACAGCAACCGATCACGAGGTTGAAGATGCATTAAGGGAAGGCGTCACTATCCTTGATGGCGTAATGCCTATCGAAATTATTGTTGCTGACAATGGACGGGCAACTGGCCTGCGTATGGCAAAGTGTACTATGGAAGACGGACGTCCCAGTGCCGTCGAGGGTAGCGAGTTTGTCATTGAGTGTGATTTGATTGTATCCGCTATCGGCCAGTCAGGTGATTTAAGTGGACTGGAAGATTATGACAATGGTCGTGGTTTAATGGACGCTGATGCATTTTATCAAATGCCTGGAAAACCAGGACACTTTGTGGCCGGCGATATTATTCGCCCTCACCTGCTGACAACGGCAATTGGTCAGGCATCGATTGCAGCTGAGAGTATTCACAATTATCTAAATGATATCAGTATTAGAAAGCGACCCAAGGTTGATGTGCATCATTTTGATTTATTGCAAAAACTCGCCGATTCAGGACTCTCAGTATCTGAATATGAACACAAAAGTGACTGGGGTACGAACTCAGCTGATTATGCTATTCACAATTTCGAAGATCGCTCTGCACATGAGGTCATCTCCACCGATAAAATGTTCCTCGGCCATTTTCCTCCCGTCAGCAGAAATATCCGCGAATCATCGGTGCCTGATTCTGATCAGGTATTGGGACATTTTGAAGATCGACTAAAAGTTCTTTCTGAGGATAACGCGGTTGGAGAAGCTGAACGCTGTATGAGTTGTGGTATGTGCTTTGAGTGTGACAACTGTGTTATTTACTGTCCACAAGATGCCGTATTCAGGGTTAAAAAAGACAAGTCAACGACGGGCCGTTATGTCGATACCGATTATAATAAGTGCATAGGTTGTCATATTTGCTCTGATGTATGTCCAACGGGCTATATTGATATGGCATTGGGTACTCACTAACCGATTACTCGGACTCTTCATGAAACGGGTTTATTCTCACTTGAAAAATATTACGGCTGGAATTGTTCTGCTGACACTGACACTTGCAGTGAATGCGGATGAAAGTGGTGGCTTATTGCCACCGCTGGCAAAGGCAAAAGGCGAGCAATGTGTAGAACCCACTGATGTTATGCGCAGGAATCACTTTGAATACATTCTCCATCAGCGAGACCAAACCTTGTACCAGGGGATTCGTGCATCGAAATACAGTCTGGTTGAGTGCATAGATTGTCACGTTTTACCCGATGAAAATAATGCTTATGTCTCGCATGATGAATCAGAGCATTTCTGCACTACTTGTCATGAGGTTGCAGCAGTGAAAATTGATTGTTTTGAATGCCACTCAGATAGACCCGTCGATATGAGCCAACGCCATAACGGTGGCTCAATGGGGAAATCTGCTAAATTCAATGCTGATAAGTCTCGAATATCTTCAACATTGACGATACAAAACTCCCTTAAAACGCTGCAGGCAAAAAAATAGTTCTATGAAGAATCCAGATTACAGCGACAATAGTTTGATTAAGCCATCAAGGCGCGGATTTATCGCCGGCGCCACCGCCCTGGGTATGGCGAGTATAGCACCGGGCATATTCCTGTATGGCAATGCGCAGGCTAAATCTGCAAACGAGCCGGTCTCTTCCAGTGTACGTTGGGGCATGTTAATCGATACCAACCAATTAACAGATGAAGAGATCGATACGGCTGTGCAAGCCTGCAGCAAAGAACATGGTGTCAGCGGTCATGACAGACCTGAAACAGACGCACAGTGGATTCGTAAAGTACGGGTAAAGGATACGTCAACCCAACACGTAAGCACGCTTCCTATTATGTGCCAGCATTGTGAATCTGCGCCGTGTGTAGATGTATGTCCAACAGGTGCCAGTTTTAAACGTGCGGACGGTATTGTACTGGTCGATAAGCACATCTGTATCGGCTGTCGCTACTGCATGATGGCTTGTCCTTATAAAGCCCGGTCCTTTATTCATGAAAAAACGACAGGCCAGCTGCCAACCGCGCCAAGAGGCAAAGGTACTGTTGAAAGCTGTACTCTCTGTGTACATCGCATAGACAAGGACGGTATTAATGCAGTCCCGGCTTGCGCTGAGGCAGTCAATAAAGGTAAAAAAGCCATATTATTTGGTGATCTGAATGATCCGGACAGCGAGATTTCCACGGCATTAGCCAAGTTCGGTGGTACACAGATACGCGGAGACTTGGGTCTGAACCCAGGTATCCGTTACTGGGGGATTTAGCAGTGGCCAAGACTGTTTATTCTGAGATCCAAGGCCGCTCGGTTGGATTTTTCGCCCTGCTTGCAGGTATTACTGTCGTCGTATTGGCAGCTTTGTACGCCGTCCATCATATGGAGAGTGAAGGCCACTATATTACAGGCATGTCAAATCAGATTGTATGGGGCGTGCCGCATGTGTTTGCAATCTTTCTTATCGTTGCCGCATCAGGGGCACTGAATGTAGCGTCGATTGGTACCGTATTTGGTAAAGCCGCTTATAAGCCATTGAATCGATTGTCAGCAATATTATCGATAACATTGCTGGCAGGTGGTTTGATGGTTTTGGTTCTTGATCTTGGTCGCCCTGATCGATTGATCATCGCCATGACCCGTTATAATTTCAAATCAATCTTTGCCTGGAACATCATTTTATATAACGGTTTTTTCTTGATTACGGGTGTGTATCTGTGGATGATGATGGAACGTCGAATGCAGCAATATAGCAAATATGTCGGCGTAGTTGCGTTTGTTTGGCGATTGGTTTTGACGACGGGAACAGGTTCAATTTTTGGATTTTTAATAGCCAGACAAGGCTACGATGCGGCTATTCTCGCGCCCATGTTCATCTTCATGTCGTTTTCTTTTGGACTCGCCATTTACATCCTGTTCCTGATGGCAGCTTTCAAAGGCACTGATCGAGTATTAGGCGATGAAATACTCAATCGATTAAAAAACCTGCTCGGAATATTTATCGCCTCTGTATTTTACATTTCTGTCGCCTACCACCTGACAAATCTTTATGCAACCGAACATCATGAATGGGAAAAATTTATGCTCGTCAGTGGTGGCATCTATACGGCTTTGTTTTGGATTGGTTATGTAATCATTGGAACCATTGCACCACTGATTTTGATTTATTCAAAACGATTCAGGCAAAACCGATCGTTCATTGTATTAGCCTGTACACTAACATTGATCGGTGCATTGGCTTATCTTTACACTATTATTATCGGCGGTCAGGCTTTCCCCTTGTCTTTATTTCCAGGAAAAGAAGTCAGCAGTAGTTTTTATGACGGTGTCGTAGCGAACTATACACCGTCTGCATGGGAGTTCATGTTAGGGTTTGGGGGAATCGCGGTCACGATCGGTATAACACTCTTTTCTATTAAAGTGCTGCCTTTACTGCCAACAACACTTGCGAACTCTCCTGAAAAAGCGCTATGAGAACACGCTAGGGGCCGGCTTCTCTCGTGACTAAATAACCGACGAGTTCGACTATGCCACACGTTTTTCTCTCAGCTGCGCATAAATCATCTGGAAAAACAACGATAAGTCTCGGCCTTATTGAACTTTTCAGGCGCGCAGGATTAAGCGTGGCACCCTGTAAAAAGGGTCCTGATTACATTGATCCTATCTGGCTTTCAATTGCAGCCAGGCACGCCTGTAAGAACCTGGACACTTTTATATGCAGTGAAGAAGAAGTCATTGAAGACTTCAATGAAGCATCAAAGAACTCAGATATCACCATTATCGAGGGTAATAAAGGCTTGTACGACGGTGTCGCACTTGATGGAAGCAATAGCAATGCAGCCGTTGCAAAGCTTCTCAAAGCGCCGGTAATTCTTGTCATAGATTGTCGTGGTATAACACGTGGAATAGCCCCGCTTCTACTCGGTTACCAGATATTTGACCGCGAAGTTCAAATAAAAGGCGTGATTTTAAATCGTGTGGGTGGAGAGCGCCATGAGTCTAAATTGCGTGCCAGTGTTGAGCACTTTACGGATATTCCAGTTATGGGGGCGGTACACGAGTGTGCAGAGCTAAATATTGATCAACAACATCTTGGCCTTGTCCCCGGCAATGAGGTATCGCAGGCAGTAGATAAAATCTACACAATCGCGAATCATTTACAAGATTCAATCGATTTACAACGCATTATTGATACAGCGAACGCAGCTGAGTTTACTGAATCGGCATTTAAAATTGCACAACACACACAACCATCAACAGAATTCAACGGTCTGCGAATCGGTATAGCAACAGACAAGGCATTCGGATTTTACTATCCCGATGATCTAAGAGTGTTTAAAGAATATGGCGCATCACTGATTAACTTCAATACGCTTGAAGACAGGCGCTTACCTGAAAATCTGGATGCACTGTTTATTGGCGGTGGATTCCCGGAAAGGCACGCACAGGCACTTTCTGACAACAGCACACTGCGCCATGAAATCCATGAGAAAATAGAATCCGGTTTACCAGCGTATGCTGAATGTGGCGGACTCATGTACCTTAGCGCCTCTATAGTTTGGCAGAACAAGCAGCACGAAATGGTCGGTATTATCAATTCGACCTGCACAATGCATGAAAAACCAAAAGGTCGCGGATATGTGAAACTTGAGCGTACAGACCAGCAATTATGGCCGAATACGGCAAAGGCATTTAAAACAATCCATGCGCATGAGTTTCACTACTCACATATTGACAATTTACCAGAAAACAGTAGATTCACATACCGATTATCACGCGGCACGGGCATTGACGGCGAACATGATGGATTGATTTATAATAACCTGCTTGCTTCCTACACACATATGCGCCATACCAAGGCAAATCCGTGGGTTTTGAATTTCCTGAGGTTTATTGCTCAACAAAAACAAAACCTAAACTTATCGTCAAGAGATTAATCATGCCGTCTAACAAACAACCCTTAATACTAAGTGATAATGCTGCACGTCAGGTAAAAGAGAGTGCGGAGCAATCAAATATGCAATCGATAGCACTAAGAATTGCCGTGGAAAAACTCGATTCCGGTGAACTTCGCTATGCAATGGGTTTTGATGATGTCGATGATAAAGGCGGTATGAAATATGAGTCAAATGGTGTTGAGATTGTTATCCCTGACAATAGCATCGCCTTGTTACAGGATACAATTCTGGATTACGTAAAACTGGACGATGGCGAAAAGCAGTTTGTATTCCTCAATCCTAACGATCCTAACTACTCACCCGAAAACACTAAGTAAGAATGATCCCATAGAAACAATCTTTGTACACACAATGGGTGCAACACTGGCGCTGTCGAATATTAAATGAATAATTATGGTAAGATTTAACAACCATAACGTTAACAAAGAAGCCTTAGTTCTTTGTTAACCTTAATATAACGATCAGTAGTTCGGAGAACAGACATGAACCTTTATGACCTTGTACTTGGTGAACAAAACAAGGGCACAGTATCTCAAGTAGCCAGACAATTTGATCTTAGTGAAGATCAGGCCCGTAGTGCAATAGGACAGCTGATACCTGCACTACAGCGTGGAATGCAACACAATAGCAAAGGTGAAAAAGGTTTGGATGAGCTGCTGGCCGCTATTGAAAAAGGCAAACATCAGCGCTATGTCAATGAACCGAATATTCTCAATCAACGACAGACGACAGACGATGGGAATTCAATTTTAGGTCATATTTTTGGCAGCAAAAAAGTCAGCCGTCGTGTTGCCGACCATGCCGCCAAAGGATCGGGATTAAGCTCTGGACTGATAAAAAAGCTTTTACCAATAGTCGCCTCTATCGCCATGGGAGCCATGAGCAAGCAAATTTTTGGTAAAGGTATACTGGGTGGCACCAACACTGGCCGGGCAAGACCCAAACAATCTCGCGGTATCGTAGCTTCAATACTTGACTCAGACAATGATGGCTCAGTTATGGATGACCTTCTGGGAATGGCCGTCAAAATGATGCGTTAAGGTGATTAAAAGCACAGATAACGCTGTGTTGGAAGGGTCTGAGATTCTAATTCGAATGTGAACCTCAAACGCCCAACCGCCTTGTTATCAGCTTACTTATCTGCATCTGTTTTTTTCGCTTTGGATTCCGATCTGGAACGCCTGGCCAGCCGGAATATCATGGGTGATGTTCGTAGCAACGTGACGAATTTTTTACGTGCTACCAAAGGCACCGCTGTCCTGACCTGCATCCGCCATAGTGTGATTAAAATCAATAAAGCATGAACAAAGCTGGTATAACTGAACAAAGCTTCAGGTCCAAATGCCTTGATAAGCGCTGATGAAATCAGTGGGCCTGTCATAGCCCCCAGTGAAAAGAAAAACATCAAACCGGCTGCTACCATCACGTACTCGCCGTCTTGTGCGTGATCATTTGCATGCGCTGCAGATAATGAATATAACGGCAAGGCAAACGCCCCGAACATGAAGATCCCCAAATAATTCAGAGTCGGTGACTGATTCGCAAACAAGGTTATAAACAAGCCGGCGAGAGTGGCACCTGCTGTGGCAATCATAAGTGCAATACGTCGATCATAACGATCGGACAGCATTCCAAGTGGATACTGTAATACGGCCCCACCTAGAATTCCGGCGCTCATAAAACTTGCCACACTCGCTACTGACAAACCAATGCCTTGTGCATATAAGGGTCCGACTAATCGAAAAGCACTATTGGTCAAACCAATGGAGATACAACCCAAACAGGCAATAGGTGACAAACGCCAGACACTGCCAATATCAAATTTAAAGGACACGGGCCGCTTGGGATGCGAGCGATCACCCAGTGAGACCGGCACCAAAGACAGTGTAATCATAATCGCCATCAATGCGAATAAAGTAAAGCCTTCAAAACCAAACAATGGCAGCATAAACTGGGCACCCGTTACCGCAACGAGATCTATGATCCGATACAACGATAACACCCGGCCCCGGTCCGCATTACTCACCCCCGAATTTAACCAACTCTCGACAGTTGCAATCAAACCGGAAAAACAAAACCCCATTACAAAGCGCAACACAAGCCAACTCAATGGATTAATCATCAGTACCAATAACAGCGAACCACTTGCTGCTATGGCAGCGAGTGCCGAAAAAGTCCGGATATGCCCAACGGCCTGCAACAGACGGGGAATGAAGATACAGGCCAATAAAAATCCGCCAAAATAAGCTGAGCCAATCATGCCAATCAGCGTGGGTGAAAAACCTTCTGATGCGCCTCGCAGGGCGATTAGTGTTCCCTGCAGGCCATTTCCAGCGAGCAAAATTGCTGCGGCGATTAATAGCGGGATAAGTAAACGCAGTGATGTCATAACGCAGCTTGTATCATGAAATGTAGATGGTGTGAACCTATTTATTCATGCACAATGACAATTGTGAATGAATAACAAAGAACGCATCATTTGGAAGGCGCACATGAATAAATCCAATGCTTATAAACCAGCAACAATTGCCGCTCAAGCCGGTGGTATTATTGACCCCAACACTGGCGGTATTGTGCCGCCCATTCAACCTTCCACGACTTTTGTTCGGAATCGGGACTATGAATTACTCAATACAGATTATTCGTACGGACGTGATCACAGCAATACCGTACAGTTGGCTGAAAACGTCCTTAAAGAATTAGAAAGCGCGGAAGACGCCCTGTTACTTCCTTCTGGCATGGCGGCAATCGCCGCAGTCATGCGGACACTGCCAGCGGGTGCTAAAATCATACTGCAAACCGGGATATACTGGGGCACCAGCAAATGGATTCGTGAATACTGTCAGCGCCGCTCAGTAATACTTACGGAGATGGATTGCTCAGACAAAAAGATCTTAGCCAGTGCCATAATAAACTTAAAACCGGATATTGTATTTATTGAAACACCTTCCAACCCTTGGTTGGAAATTATTGATATTGCACATGCCGCTACGGCATGCCACAACGCAGGTAGTTCGCTGGTAGTCGATTCTACCGCAGCAACACCCATTCTTTCCCAACCACTTAAACTGGGTGCAGATATCGTTATGCACTCCGCCAGCAAAGCCATAAATGGGCATAGTGATGTTCTGGCCGGTGTCCTTTGTAGCCGAGATAAAACCTCATCACGCTGGTTAGCCTTGCGCACCGATCGGCACGATGCAGGTGCGGTAATTGGCAATTTTGAAGCCTGGTTACTGATACGGGGTATGCGTACACTGCCTTTGAGAGTAGAGCGAATGTGCGCTAGTGCTTTGCAAGTAGCTCAATTTCTTCAGCAACATAACAAAGTTGAGTGTGTTTTTTATCCAGGTCTTGCTAATCATAAAAATCATGAAACGGCTGTTAGACAAATGCAAGGCGGTTTTGGTCATTTACTCTCATTTCTGGTGAAAGGAAAAAGCAAAGATGCCTTGCAGGTCTGTGGTTCACTTGACATTATCCATCGCGCAACATCTTTAGGTGGGATTGAGAGCTTGATCGAACATCGTCTGACCATTGAAGGCGAGCAAAGCGGAATTCCTGAAAACCTGTTGCGCTTATCGGTAGGCATTGAGGCTGTCGATGATTTGATTAGTGATTTACAACAAGCGCTACAGAAAATTCTCTAAGTACTCCTTAGTAACTATCAATCCAATTCCCGCCCACCCAATGCCCGTTGCCGACGTTCATATTCCTGTTCACGAACGTGGTTAATTACCTGCATGACGCTCTCTATATCAGCTTGCGCTGTACTGCGTTGAAAACGTCCGGTTAGCGGTGTGTCATGCTGTAGTTCACCGCTCTCGTAAAGCCCCCAGATTTCTTTTCCGTAGTCTGTTTTAAGTAACTCTGGTGCAAAACCTCCAAAATAAACCGCCATATTATCAACATCGCGCTCTAACATCATGCCTGCGCTATTATTTGCAGCCGCATCAACTGCTTGTGGAAGATCGATAATAACCGGGCCTGCGTGATCAAGCAGTATGTTAAACGGCGATAAGTCACCATGCACTAGACCCGTGCAAAGCATACGCACTATTTGCGCTATAATCTGAGCATGATATTCCCGCGCTTCAGCATCACTTAGGGTCAGATCATGAAATCGAGGGGCCGCAGCGCCATCAGCGTCTGTAACAAGTTCCATTAACAACACGCCGTCAACAAACGCATAAGGCTCGGGCACCCGAACTCCAGCCGCAGCCAAGCGATAGAGCGCATCCACCTCGGCATGCAGCCAAGCTTGTTCCGACTCTTTTTGCCCATAACGCGTTCGTTTCTCCATTGCCCTTGCACGACGGCTGTTCTTGACCTTACGCCCTTCCTGATACTGCACAGCTTGCTTAAAACTGCGTTGCTGACTTGCTTTGTATACCTTAGCGCAGCGTATCACATCGCCACAGCGAACCACATAAACCTGTGCCTCTTTACCACTCATTAATTGGGACTGGACCTCGTCGATCAGACCATCATCAATCAGTGGTTGTAATCTTTTAGGTGTTTTCATCAATTCTTCGTTTTTATCATCATAAAAAATACCCTGTCAGGATTTGTTATCAACACAATGTCTGTGCGTATTACGAGCCGATTTAAATTTGCACTCAGAAGCAAACTATTGCACTCTACACAGATCAAATGTGCGGTTTTTGTATAAGTTTAGCAAATGAAAGCTTACCTGAACGGCTGGATTTAAAAATATTAAAAAATAGCTATTAACAACATTTACAGAGAGTCTGGCATGCGTTTTCAAGATAGAGACAAACTATTGATTGAACCCGTTAGCGGATTCGAGTGGCCAACCTGGTTATTAATCATTTTTGTATATGCGAGCTGGTGGTTCCTGCTTTCAATTTACAATCAACTGGGCCCTGTATTTACGGGTCCATTGCTGATTATAATCGGCGCATTGCACGGTTCACTTCAACACGAATTACTGCATGGACACCCAACCAGACAAGTAAAAATAAATAGTCTTTTGGCTTACCCACCGATCAGTCTGCTGTTCCCCTACCCCGTATATCGCGAGACACACATCGCCCACCATAATGATGACACGTTAACAATACCGGGAGTTGATCCAGAAAGTTTTTACGTTTCCATTAACACGTGGCAGAAGAGTAACACCCTGAAACGCACCTACTACACACTCAATATGACAATTTTAGGACGGCTTTTATCAGGTCCCGCCAGCACGGCAATTGTTCTGAGCCGCATGATGATACGCGATATCGCCTCTGGCTCTGTACCTCGCATTACGCAATGGTTTTTACATCTATTATTAGTGATTGGGCTATTATATTGGATTGATTTTTATTTTCAGGTGCCATTCTGGCATTACCTGATTATTGCTTATTTTGCAAATTCACTCGGGATGGTCCGATCATTTTTTGAGCATAAGGCAGTAAGATTAGCAAAACAACGTTCGATAATTGTCGAAAGTGGTTGGTTTTTCAGGTTCTTGTTTCTCAATAACAATTATCATCTTACTCATCATGAGTACCCTGCACTCTGTTGGTATCAGCTGGGGACCTTATACCGTAAAAACCGAGAGGTATTCCTCAAACTAAACGGACATTTCGTGAACAATGGTTATCAAAACTGGCTAATTGGGCACTTGCTAAAACCTGTTGACTCTGCGGTTCATCCCTTTGCAGAGGACTGAGCAAAAACTCACTTTCTGCAGTTGGGGGATGTACGCTTTTACCGATAGCTTACAGGAAGCATGGCAGGCATTTTTTCAATTGATTAAACCGGCACTGTCTCAGTATTGGAAAACCATTGACGGTGAGTTGAGGTTCGAAACGGATGAATCGACACTGGCTCAGGAAAATTTAGCCATCGGTCAGACCTGTGGTTATCCACTGGTTAATAAATATCAGGGAATCCTGCAGCCTGTTTGTGTACCCGTATTTGAACTCAGGGGTTGCGATGGCCCACTCTACAGTAGTGTTATTATTGTCGCAAAGCAGAGCAATTATATTTCGCTGAAGGATTGTGCAGATAAAATTGTCACTATCAATGATCCTGAATCAAACAGCGGTATGAATCTATTGCGTGCAACGGTGCAGCCTTTAATGCAAGGCACATCATTTTTCTCTTCAACACAGATTTCTGGCGAGCATATTAAAAGTGTTCGTGCTGTAGTGGAACATCAGGCCGATATAGCAGCAATCGATTGCGTTACTTATGCAATGATCAACGATGCGTTTCCAGCATTGACAAAAAAAGTACGCATCATTGCTGGCACCGGAAAAACGATGGGTTTACCGTTTGTCATTCCTGTTGAAATTTCATCCCGCCTTGAATCTGCAACAATCACTGCACTATTTAACGATGCATTGACAATACTGCCACAGCACTTTTGCAAAACACTGCATCTGGCAGGTTTTACCCAAGTCTCGCTGCGTGACTATCAAAGCATCGTAAATATGGAAGACTTCGCACAGCAATCGGGCCACTCATCACTGGCACTTTGAATTAACTGCTACTGTTACCTACCCTGAGAATATCACTAAGAGTCGGCGTCATGCTTATGTCCGTCAGCATGACCGTGTTCTTTTTTCATATCCTGCGATGACTCTTCTTTCAGTGCTTGTATGAAGTTAACCAGGTGCCAGATACTGGTATCATCGAACTGTCCCTTCCAGCTCGGCATTGCTCCACGGCCTTCACGGATTTTGAAGGCAAAATCACCGTCAGGATGGTTACCTGACATAACCCGTAGGTTTGTAGGTTTCGGTTCCAGCATCGATCCGGCCACACCCGTGCCGTCGGCGTTTTCACCGTGGCATGAAGCACAGTTCAGCTGATACAGTTTAGCGCCCTGCTTAATAGATTCATCATTAGCTTCAATTGGATTTTTCTTTTCAGCCTCAGCCACAGGTGCCATCCAATGAGCGGATTTGTCATCATGGCCGTCAGCACCGTGACCACCGGCATGCTCACCTGTAGCATATGCCACTGAATAAGCAGAAACCATCAATATAAAAAAAATACGTGTGCTGTTTTTCATTTCATAACCTCTGTATGTATGTTGTATTAGATGTTAATTAAAACCAGAAACTGAGGCCAAACACAAACTGCGTATCATCTACTTCGCCACCATCATTCTCAGCAATATCAGCAGTTTTACCAAATTTTCTTTCATAGTTAATACCGATATAGGGTGAAAACTCTCGTTTTATCTCATAATGCAAACGCAATCCCAATTCAGTGTTCGCAATACCTGAGCCAACACCACGATCAACATCGTCATCACTGAAAATACTAACTTCCAGGCTGGGTACGAGTATCAGTTTTTGTGTGAACATGTACTCGTATTCAGCCTCGATCCTAACATTGACTAAACTGTCTTCATTAATGAATAAACTTAGATCAACTTCAAATAAATAGGGCGCTACGCCCATAAATCCAAAACCCACCCAATCCTGAGCAGGTTCAGGCTTGAATTCATGTCTATAACCCAATTGAACATCCCAAAACGCTGATATGGCCTTACTATAGAGAAGATCTATTTCATTACTTTCAGTTTCGCCATCAAGATGTTCACCAGAAGATTTAATCCAAAATTTATTCAAGTCTTTACCTAACCAGGCGTCAATCTCCCAAACCAGTAGTTTTTCTTCATCCGATTTACGTAACTCCAGTTGATCTGCCCTAAAATAGGTTAATAATGGATCATCGTTCATCGCCCCTGCGCGTGCAAATTGTGTTATCAATAAAAGCGAGTTGATAAAAAGAAATGTGATTATTCTCATTTTCATTCCTCCTTAACTCACAATCACTGTGCGAAACATACCAAGCATGTGATATAACAAATGGCAATGATATGCCCAGCCTCCTTGTGCATCTACGGTAACACGATAGCTGATGCGCGATCCCGGCTGAACAATAACGGTGTGTTTTCTGGGTAAAAAATTATTGTCACCTGTTTCCAAATCACTCCACATTCCATGTAAATGCATAGGATGATTCATCATTGTGTCGTTAATGAAGGTGATACGCAGACGTTCGCCTATTTTCCAGCGCAAGGGTTCCGCTCTATTATGCTTAATACCGTTTATGGACCACATATAGCGGCTCATATTTCCTGTCAAATGTAATTCTATTTCGCGATCAGGGTCACGGTCATTCGCAGTTGTTCGAAGGTTTTTAAGATCAGCGTAGGTAAGCACCTTTCGACCGTTACCTCGTAAGCCAACTCCTGGATCATTTAATCGATACTCAGCTGCTTCGGCCAGCATATCAATGTGTGGACCATACTCAGTCTTTGCGTGAACAAGTTTGCCGGTACTAAAATCAGACGGACGGGCGACCATCTTGGCTTTGTTATCAGCGGATGATTCATGACTCATTCCTGGGTGATTTGAATCTGCCATGCTTGCATTAATTGAGCTTTCAATGTTCCAGTCACTGATGGTCTTTGTAGACATATTATTTGCAGGGCCCTGCCCCATTGGCTGCGGTGCATCATGTCCCATCGCCGCATGATCCATTGCATTCATATCCTTGTCTGATGATGACCCATGTCCCATCGCCGCGTGATCCATTGTACTCATATCCTTGTCTGATGATGCGCCATGTCCCATTGCCGCGTGATCCATTGTACTCATATCCTTGTCTGATGATGTGCCATGTCCCATCGCCGCATGATCCATTGTGCTCATATCCTTGTCTGATGATGTGCCATGTCCCATCGCCGCATGATCCATTGTGCTCATATCCTTGTCTGATGATGTGCCATGTCCCATCGCCGCGTGATCCATTGTGCTCATATCCTTGTCTGATGATGTGCCATGTCCCATCGCTGAATGATCCATCGTACTCATATCCATCGCCATATCACTGTGCGACAAATTAGCAACCCGATCAAGTTCAGGCACCTCCGCATTCAAATTAATATCGGGGGTAAGGGTTCCGCGCGCATAACCAGAGCGGTCAATGGACTGTGCAAAAAGCGTATAAGCTGTATCACTATCAGGTTCTACAACCACATCGTAGGTTTCCGCTACACCAATGCGAAATTCATCAATTGTTACCGGCTCCACATACTGCCCGTCTGCGGCTACAACTGTCATTTTTAATCCCGGAATTCGTACATCAAAAAAGGTCATGGCAGAACCGTTTATGAATCGCAGTCGAATTTTCTCGCCTTTATTAAAGAGTCCTGACCAACCCTCTGCAGGGGTAATACCATTCATCAGATAAGTGTAGGTGTAGCCTGTTACATCGGACAAATCGCGTTGACTCATACGCATTTCGTTCCACATTGAACGATCAGCCCAGGTCGCAGATAGTCCCCTGGATTTGATATCTGCCATCAAATCGGCATGGGTACGTTCTTTAAAATTATAATAATGACTAAGTTTTTTTAGCTTGGAATAGATATCAGTAGGGTCTTCGTCAGACCAGTCTGACAGCATAACCACATATTCTCTATCATAGGCAAAGGGTTCCGCCTCAACCGGATCAACAACAATTGCGCCGTACAACCCCGTTTGTTCTTGAAAGCCGGAATGACTGTGATACCAATAGGTTCCACTTTGTATCAGCTTAAATTTATAGGTAAATGATTCACCGGGCGCAATCCCTGCAAAGTCATTTGAGATACCGGGTACACCATCCATATTGCTCGGTAATATCAAACCGTGCCAGTGAATAGAGCTGGATTCTTTCAAGTAATTTGTAACTCTCAACGTCACAACATCGCCTTGTTTAAAGCGTAATGTAGGCGCAGGCAGCGATCCATTTACCGTAGTAGCAATTGCGTTGACCCCAGTAAAATTGACAGTTGTTTCCGCTATTTGAAGATCAAAAGCTCTACCGTTCAGGGTGGTTTGGCCGGATTGAGAACGATCAATCGCGGCTGACAAAAAATTAGATTTTAATCCCAGCCCAAGCATCAGGCTCGAACCAGCAACACCTTGTACAAATCGTCTGCGCGAGCAGTCAATCGATACCAGCGCACTCTCTGAGTTTTCACTCATTATTAACACCTCCAACATACAGATGCAGGAACACCTGAGTTGATCAAAATTCTAAATTTATACTCAATCAATCGTGATGCAGCCGGATATTTCATCGAATATTGAGTGGCTGGATTGTTGATTGCAAACTGATTTATTAACTAATGCCCGTATTAAAGACTATGAACAACTGCAGAGAATTTTTGTTAATTCAATAGATCAACAAAGACACCACGCCTGTAATCATGAATTTTCCGGGTAACAAGATTAAACTTTTGGGGGACGAATCAGTAGCTCAGGATAGTGTGTCAGCACACCATCAACACCAGTATTTACATTCAAAATGCCGTTGAACAGTGCAGTTGAGGGAATGGTAAGGAAAGTTAAAAAAATGGAAGAACCTGATAATGTGACACACACCTGATGTTGTGCACAGTGATTTTCATAACACATATTGCAATCAGTATCGCAACATAACTTGACCGGGTGATTTTCCAAGCGGCTTGAGGCAAATATATTATTACCTGTACAGCCTGTAATCTGACGACTCTTGCTAATTTCAAATGCCATAACGTTCTGGATTGAACTGATAACGATCATCAGGATAAAAAGTCCTGAAACAAAACGGAAATAAATGGATCGTTTATTTAAGATTAACATTTGAGTGTTGCACACAGTGCTCAGTTATGGACTGAATATCTAAAAGATAATCATAGTATAAAGAAATCTACAGCGTATTGAGTATCTATTACTAAAAAAGTTCAATACAGGTCCATACCATTTAGCCACCTGCATTTCTCTGCTTCCATGCTTGATATATTTCCTCCGGCCACAAGTTTTGTATATATACGATGACATTAACAATCTCAGTTTCAGAGAGTATATCTCTGAATGGCGGCATGGTTCCCCCTAGTGGAATGCCACCTCGGATGACAGTACGCATTAACGTTTTATTATCGTGATGCCAGGCATGTGCGCTTCCATTAAGCGGGGGTGCCGGATAGCTGCCATCCGCCTTGGTTTTCTTCCAATCCTCCACTTCCCCCTTCGCTTTGATACCATGGCAACGAGCACAGTTTTTACCGAACACCTTTCTCCCTGATGAAACCTGTTCTTGCGTATAATCACGGTCAGATTTTGGTTCTTCAACCAGCGATTGTTCAGGCGCTGATTCACCGCTACAAGCCAGTATGGGCATAGTAACCGTTAACATGAACAAACAAGCCCTAAATAAACTAATAACACGTGTAAATCTATTTACTTCTCTATTTCCTCCATGGCCTGAAAAATTAGGCAATTGCGGACGCGATTTGGAATCAATATTCTGCATAAACATTTTTAATCCTCCTAATGGTACTATTTAGTGTAATTTGGGTTAACTGAATAACAGCCTATGCTGCGAATTCAGAATAATATAAGGCAAGTGTCTTTGTCCATAGAATGGCGATTTGATTACAAAATGCAAATTAGTTTCTTAGGCTTCTTCCCAGATCCAGCATACTGTTGATTCGTGCCTGTGTTGCCTGTGTTCGAACCAGAGACACAAATGCATTGCGCTCAGCATCATATAGATCCTGCTCTGTCCACTGTGTCTCGGGATCGATGTCACCACCTGTCATCACACTTGCTACTGCGCGCCCAACCACGATGTCATGTGGTGTAATCATTCCTTTTTCATTTGCCTTGTGCAGCCATTCACCCATTTTCATAAAAACCTCTCGACCCGGCATCGCAAGTTTAGGGCGATGTTGATGAATTGCCGTGCGGTTGCTATACACATAATCCACTGCAGCGGCCAAAAGTCGATCACGATTCATCAGGTATTGATCATCATCACGCAGCATCGCAAGTTCACGCGCTAACAATGGCGAGGTTGCAGTGCGGCCATAGCCTATACTCATAAAGGCTTTCCATGCCGCTTCTGTTATATCCCCATGCTCTGACCCCAACTTTTCGACCCAGCGATAAAGCATTTCTTTGCATCCGCCGCCGCCAGGGATCAGTCCAACCAGGCTTTCAACCAAACCCAACACCGAATTCGCATGCGCTACTACATGCTGAGCATGCAAAACCACCTCGAAGCCACCGCCTACCGACATTCCGCAGGGTGCAGCAACTACTGGAAATTGGGCCTTTGCCAAACCATGCACCGTTTGCTGAAAGCGCATAAGAAACTGATCCAGTCCTTGAAAATCTTCATTCCTGAAAAACCCACGCACAGATTCCAAATTGACACCACAGGAAAAGTGTTGCGCATCGTTATGTAAAATAAGACCCTTTAAACCTTGTTTAGATACACTTCCAAGCGCATCGGCAAGTAACGCCATCGAGCAATCATCCAGTGTATTGGCTTTGCTATGAAATTCAACCAATGCAATCTCCTGGTAGTTGTACCAGCTTGCACTATCATTGCTGTTAATCGGTTTTAATGTTTGGCGGGTTTCATTAAAGCGAATAAGACCCGATTCCCGAATCACTGCCCTCCATTCAGTTGAATTCGGTTCATCCCGCCAATGTCGGGTTTGCAGCTGAGTGTTTTTTACCCGATAAAAACGATTATTTTTCTGTGTTTGCACAGGTGCCAAAAAGGTGGGAACCGCCCGCTCTTCCTGTTGCAGACGGCAAACAAAATAATCCAAGCCTATTTCGTCCAGCAATTCAAATGGACCTTTAATCCAGTTGTAGCCCAGTTTCATCGCATCATCTATTGCACGAGGATCATAGCCAACTTCAGGTATCAATGATGCAGCGTAACTCAGTGTCTGAGATAACACTCGCCAGGCATAACGGCCATACTGACTGTCATCATCAAGCAGACAAAAAACACCTTCCAGCTCTGCCTTAATTGCCAGTTTAATAACCGGACGATTGAAGTCCACATAGCTTCCGTTGCTAAAATCCATGACCTGTTTAGCAAGTGAGGAGGCCGGTTGAAAATAAAATCCACGTCCCTGCTTGTTCCCGGTTTTTCCATTGAGAATCATTTCTGTCATTAGCTCAATAGGCGCTGAATAGACATGAAAAGCATCCTCTTTTGGCAAAATATTCACCAAACTGGCAACAACATCAGACATAAGATCTATACCTATCAGATCGTATAAACCAAATACACCTGTTTTAGGAATTCCCATAGGCCGCCCGAATAGCGCATCAGCAACCGGCGGGGGTAAATTTGCATTCACTGCTTCGTGCAAAGCACATTGAATCGCATAAACGCCCACACGATTCGCTAAGAATCCAGGTGTATCTTTGCACCTCACAACGCCCTTGCCCAGATGTTTTTCTGAGAATTTTTCCAGATGTTGCATTACACTGATTTGTGTAAATTCGCCGCCGACCAATTCCAAGAGACGCATAAATCGAACCGGATTAAAAAAGTGGGTAATGGCAAATCGTTGTTTGAGTGATTTACTCATACCCCGTGTCAGCAAATGAATGGGTATAGTTGAAGTATTGGATGTCAGCAACGCGTTATTTTGCAGATGCCCGGCCAGCTCAGCATAAAGTCGATGCTTAATATCCAACACTTCGACAACCGCTTCGGCCACCCAATCGCATTCTGCAACCCGATGTAGGTCGTCCTCAATATTACCTATTCTGATACGCTCAGCCGCTTCAGCACTCATCAAACCGGATGGTTCCGAATTTTGTAGTTTTTCTAATGCACCTCTGGCAATCGAATTCGGATCATCGCCATCTGAGCGCAAATCAAATAGATAAACATCAACTCCGGCATTAGCGATTTGCCCCGCTATGCCTGACCCCATGGTTCCGGCTCCAATTACAGCCACTTTCTTGAACATGTCAGGCTCCCTCTTCCAGCAAAAGGCCCTGATGAAACGCCTGCAGTGCATGAAGACATGTATCCGGGGATTCCATTGGAATCATGTGTCCACAATTAATCTCGATAAGTGATTGCACATCAGGCAGGCTCTGCGCTAGTGCGCGACCATTTTTAATCGGAGTCATGCGATCTTGTTTCGCTAATATCAATTGTGTGGGCATGGATAATGAAGCAGCCTGCTGCCCGCCGTGGAGATAATTCTGACAAGCCTGTAAATCCATATAAAGTGGGTTATTCCTCATTATTTGCAAACCTATAGCAATCGGGGCCTGACCAGGAATTTGTGAATGACCAAACTGATAGCTTGAACCAAACCCCCAATTCAACATCGCACTTGCAGCGGCTTCAGTATCATTTGCAGCAGTGTTTAGCAACTCCTTATTTACAGCAATCGATGCAGCGCAGGCAATAAAACTCACTGATCGAACACGCTCAGGCTGTTGAGCTGCCGCTTCCAATGCAACCAAGCCACCTTGTGAGTGACCTATCAAGCTACATTGATCAATGCGCAATTCATCCAATAATTGCCAAATCCATTTACCCATGGATTCTATATCGGCAAGCGCATTTCCTTGAGATAAGCTATGCGCCGGAAAATCAGGCGCTATCACGTTAAAACCATGAAAAGCAAACCAACGTGTCTGCAATGCCCAGGTTCGATGATCCAGCCCACTGCCAGGCAAAAATATGACAGTAGGCTGATTTTGCTTAAACACCTGCCCACCCGTAGACAGATAGATTTTTTCACCATTAACTTTAAGGCGCATCAGGGATTCTCGGCTGTGTTTATCGTATTCATTGTGGCTGCCACTCGTTGTGCAATCTTAAGTCCACGAGCAAAATCCACTTTGATGTCTTTAATGGATTCAATCCCCACTGAGACGCGAATCAAATCTTCACTGATCCCTGCAGCTTTCATCGCTTTCTGATCCAGGCGTGAATGAGTAGTCGAACCAGGATGCAATACCAACGTGCGCGCATCGCCGACATTAGCCAGGTTTGTTGCCAATTCCAAAGCGTCCATAAAAGCGGCACCAGCCTTGCGCCCACCTTTGATGCCGAAGGTCAATATGGAGCCTGCGCCCTTTGGGAACAACCGGGCGGTCAGTTCTTTTGTCTCTTTATGCAGGCTGGGATGATTAACCCAGGCAACGCCCTCCTGCTCAGCTAACCAGGCAAGCAATAAATGAGCATTAGCCACATGTTCCGGCATACGCAAATGAAGGCTTTCCATACCTTGTAACAGCAAGAATGCATTTTGTGGACTTAAGCTGGCGCCAAAATCACGCATGGATTCTGCACGAATCCGCATAGATAAGGCACTGGGACCGAATTCTTCCCAGAAATTAATACCATGAAAGGGTTCATAAGGTTCAGTGAGTGTAGAGAATTTCTCAGATTTACCCCAGTTAAAATTACCGCCGTCAACAATGGCACCACCCATTGCATTACCACTGCCTCCCATCCATTTGGTTAGAGAATGTACAATAATATGCGCCCCATGTTGCAGTGGATTACACAGGGCCGGGGTGGCAAAAGTGGCATCGACAACCAATGGTACATTCTGTCGATTGGCGATTTCAGACAATGCTGGAATATCAGCAATATCGAGCCCTGGATTACCAATTGATTCACAGAAAATCAGCTTGGTATTGTCTTTAATTTCAGCTTCAATGGCCGCATGATCACTAACCGAAACGAAGCTGACGGATATTGCAAAGCGTTTTAACGTATGTTTAAGCAAAGTTGCTGTAGAGCCATAGATTTGCGCCGCAGAAACGATATGATCGCCAGCCGAGCACAGGGTTGCAAAAGTAGTAAATAACGCGCTCATTCCAGATGCGGTACAAACGCAGGCGACACCGCCCTCCAATGCTGCGACACGTTGCTCCAATACCGCAATGGTGGGATTGGTCATGCGACTATAGATGTGTCCCCCTTGTTCAATATTAAACAAGGCCGCACCGTGAGCAACATCTCTAAATGCGTAACTCGTCGTTTGATAGATTGGCACTGCCCGACTGCCATATATCGGATCAGGCTGATAGCCACTGTGCAAAGCAATCGTTGCCGGATCGAAAAAAGAAGATTTACTCATAACCTGGGCATCCTTGAACAGCAAACGCTGTAGTTGTTGACATGGCCTTTTTTATATTCGGCTCTTGCCTCATAATCGGACCTTGTTGGATTGGATTTAGTTGGCTGAGCAGGTTGGCAGCCAAGTTAACTATTATGTAGCTCATCCAGAAACCGATGTAAATTTAAAACCCTCTATTTTTAACGCAGGCATGACCATAGCCAGAAAATCACCTGTAGCTGTTGGAACACCACTGGCAACGATGTTCTGTAAAATACGTAAAACACTATCATTCCAACGCATATCGAATACCGGATAGGTGACCACACCGTTTTCTATACGATAAGTACCATCCCGGGTCATTCCTGTAAAACTCAATGTTCTGGCATCAGTGCTACGTACGTACCAGAAACGCGTGACCAATATTGCATCTTCTGTATTTTTAATTAATTCTTCAATTGAATCACCATCGCCATCAAGAATAAGATTATTAGGCGACGGACGGACAGCACAATTCTTATTTTTAGCCCAATATCGACTGGTAATCAATGGCTGCAATTTTCCTTCATCCAACCAACTGTTTTTTTTCAGCGCCTGGCCCTCAGATGTGAAAGAAACCGTGGGGAAGATGCTGTTTGACGGCTCAGAATAGAGAGATAATTTTCCCAGCGAGTCGCTAAAATCCGCAAGCGCACTACGCCCTTCATCTTTGGCACGCTGATCAAACCCGTACCAAAAAGCCATTGCCATCAAATCACCCACCGCTTGCGGTTCCAAAATTACGGTGCTTGACCTGGGATTATAAGTTTTCGGTTTTTGTGCTTTTTCACATTTATCAATTGCACGCCTTGTTGCAACCTGTACGGGTTCCTGATTCAAGGTGGTGCCTTTGAGTTCAGCCCAACCACTACCACTTGCTCCGCTGGCCGTTACGTGATAATCCGTTCGGTGATAACGCTCATAGGCATAACCGCCCACACTATCAGCATACGTGGAAAAATTCTTACTCAAAGACAACAAGCCTGCCAAATCAATATTCGCACTTTCACCCGCTTTACAAGCCGCTGCTGCTGATTGAGCAATCGCTTCTATCTGTAAAGCCTCGCTTATGTCGCTAAATGCGTATTCCGGCCCCTTAAGCACATGCCCCAACGCGGGCATAGTTTCTTCATCATCTGGCATGTGCCTGCAAGTTTCAAATACCTGATCAATAGCGCATTTAATCGCATCATTATCATTAATGGAATTCATCCGTACAGAAGCTTTCTTCTGACCCAGTCGAGCTGTCAGGCAAAGTTCTGTTTGTATTTTCAATACATTCTGTGAAATCGCGCAATCATTAAAACGTGTACCCAATCGATACTCACCATCAAGAGTTATCTGCAATTCACCTTCATGGTTCATATCCAGTATTTGACCCATTTTGTCTTGCACTTGTTCTCGATTCATACACCTCTCCCGCGACAGATAGTGATATTGCGAAATCGACTCGGTGCAGCACCGTGGGTCATTTGCGCGATCTGCATAGGATCACCCTTGCCACAATTCATCACTCCCTGGGGTTTCCAGAAGCGATCATCACAAACCGCATCACAAGCATTCCAAAAGGTAGGGGTACGGCTTTGATAAAGTGCAGCTTTAACCATAGCCACTTTTTTACCATTTTTTATCTCCCAGACCGCGTTACCACCAAACTGAAAATTAAGTCTGCGTTGGTCAATAGAGAAGCTATCCATACCTTCAAAGTAGAGTCCGTGTTTAATGTCAGCGATAAGCTCATCAGGGCTTAACGGTTCTTTACCGGGCATTAAAAAAAGATTGGGAATACGCACAATAGGAATGCTTGACCAATGATCTGCACGGCAACAGCCTCGGCTACGCTTTTCATCGACATAGTGAGAAAATTCGCGCCCCGTACTGTAGCTTTGAAATATGCCGTCTTTAACAATTTCCCAACGTTGTCCCGGCACACCATCATCATCAAACCCCTGGGTGGCTAAGCCACCCTCCAGCGTATTATCAGCCATCAAAGTGACATGATCTGATCCGTACCGGAAGTTGCCTTTTTTTTCACGATTGACGAAAGACGTACCCGCCAGGGAAACTTCATAACCCATTACCCGATCCAACTCAGTGGCATGACCCACTGACTCATGAATGGTGAGACTGAGATTTTCTGAATCTGTGACTATATCCATCACACCTTCTGGTGAAATTCTGGCTGACAATTTTTCTTCGGCTTGAGCGGCAATTCGTTCACCTTGACTGATAAATTCATCCTTATTAAAAGCTTCAAACCCTTGTCCTGCCGAAGGCGCTCTCCAACTTCTTTCTTGAAAATCAGCCTCGCCCACAGCAATTGCATTAATAACAGACTCCGATGATAGCGTATCTGAAAAAAGCTCAGAACCATCGGTGTTCACATACCAACGCTCAACCTGTTTGAAAAGAAAGCTACCCTGAGCCCGTACCACGGCTTTGTTTTTCAGCATAATCTCATTACTTGAAATTAAGATATCAGCCTTGTCTTCTAACGACAGTGTAAAAGGATTTTGTAAATAATTTGATTTAAATGACATTTTCAGTGAAGGCTCTTCCGCCCACTGAATACCACCATAACGGCGCGCCATCGCAGACGCTTTGGCTATACGAATTGCCAGAACCACAACGCGATCAATCTCCTGCGCCTCATACGTTGGCGATGAGGCAAACCCCCAGGCGCCTTTATAAAGTACTCTTACACCGAACCCCCGATCATTACTTTCTGTGCAATTAGCGAGTGCAAGATCACGCGAAATCAGATGTTGTTTGTGAATGCAAAGGTAACGTGCATCGGCAAATTGACACCCTGATTTTTTTGCAAGCTCACAAGCTTGTTTAAGTAGATCAAACATAGCGACTCTCTTGTTACCTCTATTGATACTATGACAGATGCGGGTGAATCAATCTGATTTTTTCGTAATACAGTTTAACTCGCACTATCAATGCATTCGTCTGCAGTATATTTTTTGGCTTTGCGCTGTACTGAAAAATGTTGGGAGAGGAGCGAAAGATTACTTGAAGGTTCAAATCGAATTTGTGAAAACTGAATTGAGAAGGGTATTGCAATAGACGCTTCATTCTCAAACGTCCCTGTCGAATCCATCTTAAGTAGAACAAAAATCCTACCTACATTATCTCTGCATTTACCGCATTATGTCTATATTAAAACAAGTTACAGTTGATGGCTTTTTCAGATAACAGCCATTGCGTCATTATCTGAGTTTTCAAACCGAAACGTACTCCATCCGATATTGAACTCATCACCATCCCTAAGTGGAGTCCGCGAAATACGCCTACCATCGATATAGGTCCCGTTTTTGCTCGAAAGATCTCTGAGATAAAAACGTTGTTGTTTATCTCGGGATACCTCTGATTCCAGGATTGCATGTCGCGAACTCACCGTTGAATCATCAAGTGAAATCGATGCCTGCGGTGTACGGCCTATCAACAGTTCATGACGAGCGACAGGGTACTCTCTGACTTCTATGTCCTCATATATCAAGACTAGTTTTGGCATATCTCTGCATTTCCTGCGTTAAGCCTGAGTGAATTATACTTAACTGTTTTTTAATCAATGATGGTGGTTATCTGTGTAGTTGATGATACATGTCGCTATTAAGTCAGCATAATATATCTCTACATTTAATATAATCTTATAGACCATACATAATAATTTTCATTAAACATTGCCTTTTTGATGCGATTTATGTACAAGGTATTGTTTTGCGATCTGTGCTGAGCTGAAAACCGATCAAATCCAGGTCAATAGTGCTTACCGGGTTTGCACAAGATTTATTCGCTTTATTTCGTTAGAATAGAAAAAACAGAAAATTTTTTATGTCAATGGAGTAGAACATGAGTGATTCCCTAAGGGATCAATTGCTTAATGCGGGGTTTGAGGAAAAACTCTCCAAGCGGGGGAAAACCAATATTCCAACAAAACCAAAGCAAAAAAAAACGGTTCAAATCAACCGACAAACCGAATCTTTTGAGCAACAGAAACTTAACCAGCAGATAAAACGTAAACGTATAAAAACCCAAATCAAAGCGTTGATTGAGCAATCCAGAATAAAAGAACATCAAGGTGATCATGCCTACAGCTATATTCTCGGTGCAAGGGTTAAGCAAATTTTTGTAACTCAGGACTGCCACAAAAAAATCTCCAATGCTGAACTGGCGATCACACGCCTCAATGGTGAAACTTTTGTTATCCCGCCAGATGTGGCCGAAAAAATCAAATTGCTCAATCCTGAGTGGGCCATCATTATTGCCAACGATAGACAATCATCTGAGGCTGAAGATATTCAATATGGTGAATATAAAATTCCCGATGATTTACGCTGGTAACCCCCTCTCTTCTTGTATTGTGCAAAGATAATGTCATTTTTTTGGTTTGATTATGAGACGTTTGGTACCCACCCGGCGCTCGACCGTCCTGCCCAGTTTGCTGGCCTCCGAACCGATGAAAGCTTCAAAGTAATTGATGAAGCTTTAACCCTGCATTGCCGACCGGCAAATGATTTTTTACCCGATCCCACCGCCTGTTTAATAACAGGGATAACGCCTGAAAACTGTCTGCAAAAAGGTGTTCCAGAATGTGAGTTCATAACCGCTATACATGATCAAATGGCGCAACCGGGCACCTGCAATATTGGTTATAACAATATCCGCTTCGATGATGAATTTACCCGTCACATACTTTACCGCAACTTTTTTAATCCGTATGAACATGAGTGGAAAAATGGTAATTCCCGGTGGGATTTATTGGATATTGTACGTTTAACTCGTGCATTGCGCCCCGATGGAATACATTGGCCGGTTCATGCTGATGGAAGCATAAACAATACATTGGCCGCCATCGCACAACTTAATGGGATTGAGCATCAGCATGCCCATGATGCACTGTCAGATGTTTACGCCACCATCGCAGTTGCCCGCCTATTGAAAGAAAAAAAACCTAAACTTTTTGACTTTGCCTTTCGTCACCGCGACAAACACAATTCGGCAGCCTTACTGAACCTGCGCGAGCAGAAAGTTGTGGTTCATGTATCAGGGATGATTTCTGGCGACTTTGCACATACAGCTGTCGTTCTACCACTGAGCAAACATCCCGTGAATAGTAACGGGATATTAGTGTACGATTTACGGATTGATCCCCGGCCATTTTTAGAATTGGGACCAGAATCACTGGCACGGCAGATTTTTACATCATCTGAAGAATTGCAGGCAGCTCAACTGACGCGATTGCCGGTTAAGACCATCCATCTCAACCGATGTCCCGTTATTGTGCCATTAAATACCTTAGACGAAGCTGCACAACAACGTACGCAGATTTCGTTAACACAATCATTGCAATTTGCTGATATCTTGAGAGAACGATCTGATTTTGCGAGCAACCTACAACAAGCCTTTAAAGAACAGCCGTTTCGAGATAACCATGACACGGATAGTGCGCTTTACTCGGGTGGGTTCTTTACCGAAAGTGACTATAGAGCGTTTGAAAGAATCCGTAAACTGGCGCCAGAAGAATTGGATTCTATCAATCTTTTTTATGACGATAAACGAATCCCCGAGATGCTTTTCCGTTATCAGGCACGTAACTATCCACAAACCCTCAATCAGGAAGATAAACAAAGGTGGGATGAATACCGATTGTCAAGGGTGATCAAGTATTGTCCATCACAAAAAGGCTTAACCGGGTATTTGTCAAATTTACAGCAACTCATCGAACAAAACCCTCTACAACGTAGCTTGTTAGAATCCCTTAATAAATACGCGATAAATTTATTCCCAGAGCAAAAGCAATAAAATACATTCTGCTATGATAAAAAAGAATTGTATATTTCTACCCTGATTTATGAAAAAAGATTGTGCAAAAAAACTAAATTAATTCGGTTGCTGTATGTTTTTTATAAATTGAGTGTTTTAGATTTCGCTATTGCAACGATTACGGCGCCCGACGATCCTCGGCTGAAAGGGACACGCCATCTACAATCAATGGCCGAATAGTGCTTACAACACAAAAGGAGAATATCAAAACGAAGCCTAAAAATTTAGCGTCATAATATTGGGAAACGCTCAGAGTCGCTAAGAAAAACAACGCAACTCCAGCAATCAAATAACCAATAACTGTCCGTTGGTAAAGCTGGACTATTGATCTGGAAATATCAGCCCTATATACACCACTTACAATCATTCCAAACATAATTATTATAACAAAAGTGGTCATTGGAAAAATCATGGACACTAACGTAGCGTTAAGACCAAAGGCACCTGTTGCCAGAAACACACTGCAAAACAGTACTACTTCCATGATAGCCATCGCAGGTGAAGGCAAGGTAATCTGTTGTCTAATTTTATTGACCATACTGGATCCTCCTCGGGCCTTGTAGGATAAATTCGGTTTTTTATTAAAAAAACCAGACGCACTTAAAGTGCGATTTTTTTCTCCATACATATTTATTTTTTATACCATGTGAAAAGTTAATAACAATCTGCATCAGGACTTACAGTAAGCAACACATAATTTCACAATTTTCAATTCGCAAGTATAATACTTAATTTATCGTCACCTTATTGTTAACATTGACGTTGGGAGATGAACTGTTCGACAATTCTCGCACAGATTACAAGTGTCAATGCACTGACAGCTTAATTGTTTACACTTTATTTCAAATAGACTGTATCTATTTCAATGCAACAATCAAAGCAAACACTGACATTTTATCGTTCTCCAACTTCAGAATGTGGCTATATCCCTGGCCAGGACTCAAGCAGTATCGTTGTAAATCCCTTTGCCACTCCCGATCCGCAAAACTATTCGATGCTGATTCAGCACGGTTTTAGACGCTCAGGCAAAACTATATATAGATCGGATTGTATTAATTGCCAACGTTGTATCCCTGTTCGACTTATTGTTGATCAGTTTCAACCTAACAGACGGTTCAAAAGGGTGCTTTCCAAGAATCAAGATGTACAGATACGATTAACAAAACCGGCTGTAAACGAGGAGTATTTCCAACTTTACTATCGATATATTAATTCACAACACGCAGATGGCAGTATGGTAAATCCTGACAAGGAGGATTTCAGAGGATTTTTAGTGGTTGATGATTGGCAACGCGCAAGGTTTATGGAATTGCGCGTTAATAAGCGGTTGATAGCCCTTGCAGTGAACGATATTGTCACTGACGGACTATCGTCCGTTTATACGTTTTATGATCCGGATGATAAAAAACGCTCTCCAGGACAATTTTCTATTCTTCAACAAATCAAGCAGACAAAGGATGCTAATTTACCCTTCCTCTATCTTGGTTATTGGATTCACGAAAGTCGTAAAATGCGTTATAAAGCGGACTTTCAACCATTGCAATATTTCTTTGGAAATCGATGGTTAATAAAATCAGAATTTGAGAAGGCGATTTTAAACGCCGGAGTGATGGGAGTGATTTAGGTTATTTATTCGTTTTAAATATATTTCGTATACACTATCTGTCGACCAACTCTCACTAAGTGCTTCAAAAACCTGCGCCGCTTCCTTCCAATCCTGATTGGTGAGATAGGTCATCGCCTTTTTATGCGCAACAAGATTCTCCAGCAATTCGGGTGAGGCATTCTCTTCAGAGCATATCGGTTGAAACATACGCATAAATTCCGCACGACCTTTAACTTTAATATTATCCAGTTCACGAAATAACATACCCTGGGTTTCTTTTACGGTCATTTCAGAGGCAATAATCGGTACTTTATAGTGGCGGGTTTGCCGCTCAAGTCTTTGTGCCATATTCACCGTATCGCCCACGACAGTGTAGGCCATCCGGTACTGTGACCCCAAATTGCCAACATTGCCAACACCTGTGGAGATACCAATGCCAATACTGATAGCAGGCAATCCTTCTTTTTTGTATTTGCCACTTAACTCGGCGATATCTGATTGCATATCCAGTGCAGCGGCCAGGGCATCACTTGCATGTGTCTTGCTACTTACCGGCGCTCCCCAAAAAGCCATTACGCTGTCACCAATATACTTGTCAAGTGTGCCTCCGTGCTTAACCACTATCTGGCTAATAAGCGAGAAATAACGGTTCAACCACTGGGCCAGCGCTTTTGGATCCAATTCTTCTGATATCGTTGTAAAATTGTAGACATCACAAAATAGTACCGTCACCTCACGGGCCTCTCCTTCCAATGAAATACTGCTGGGATTTCGGCTAAACTGTTCGACTAATTCGGGTGGCACATATTGACTGAATATGGCGGTTAATTGTTGGCGGTCACGAATCTCACCAATAAAGGAAAGCAAAATATAAAGTGAAAATAACGCCAATACAGTAATCAGCTCAAACTCCAACGGAATTCCAATAATTACTGAACCTGCTGGAAGATTAATCAACAAGATAAGCATTGCTGTTGCCAAGGTCACTAACGATGCACGTATTGGACGCAGATATGGAAGTAATATGGCCAACAGTGCAGTAACAAGCTGTGTTAGCCAAAATGCTGTGTTATAGACAAAAATCTGCGTGATTTCAGTTCTGGCTGGGGTCAGTACCGGATTATCCGCACTACTAACTGTTGTTCGTGACGGAAAGGGGTTATTTAACGGCCACGCACCGGGGTCGATTTCAAATCGAAAAACACCTAAACCAATCATTACAAGCAACACAAAGGCTGCAAACATGATTACGGCAAATAGTGGACTTCGTTTGGTTGGATAGAGAATAGAATAATTTACTGCCACAATAGTGATTAAATCGGCAAAAAACGCCAGTTCTTGACCAGTAAGTGTGACTGCAAACAACTGTAATAAATAATACCCCCAAAGACCTTATTGAAGACCGTTAAGATGGAAGTATTGCAAGCTATCGTTTCTGCTTAGATAAAACGGTCAGATTCGTATAAATTGTGGATTTGATCGATGGAAACGCCGCTTTCCTGTAATAATTGGATCATGGTATCGATCAATAACCTGGGCAATGCAAGATAATAATGTGCTTCATCCAGCTCGTGATTGAGATAATTTTTTATTTTCAGACCCGCTTGCCTAAGTTGTGAGCAATCACTGATTGGTTCCATGCACTCGACATAGGAAAAATTATCCAATGCATCTTCCCAGGCGTGACAGAGGTTTGCCCGATAGTGGCCCCTGCCATTCCTGCTAAAGCGAAACAAAGTTTGCGGGATTTCAAGCTCCAGAGCCTGCGCATACTCTATCACGCTGTTAATCGCTGAAAATCCCTGTTCATAGGCGATAAAAACAACAGGTAAAGATTGGTATTCAGAGAACACATCATTTCCATAGGGGCCGGAGAGTATAAGCTTGCTTCCTTTTCTAAGCTTTTGAATATGGATGGAAAATGAACGCGCATTGTTTATCGGAATATGGAATTCGAGGAAACGCCCGTCGCAGGGGCAATTTGCCAGGGCCAAACGACAGCTGTCGCCTTGTTCCGTACGCACATCAACCCGCTGCCCGGCAAAAAAGCGCAGCCCATTGTTTCGTGGAGTTTTACAGTATAGAAGCACATAATCCGGACCTGCAGTTTCCAGGCGGGTAACCATTACCTCCATCGTTTGAAAGCCAATTCGCTCTTGCTGGCCCTGTTCTACTGTTTCAATCTCAATGCAGGCATCTGCGGACTCCCAGTCTGGTTCGTGACAACACATTAGAATTGTATTTACGGAAATTTGCTGGTCAGAAAAACCGTAATCACCAACCTTGAGTTGTAGCAATGCGCCTGTAATGTGTTTTGCCTTGCATTCTCCACACGTTCCATTCGAACAACTGTGATGCAATTTAAGACCCGCTGACAAGCCGATTTGTAAAAGGGTTTGTCCTTTACTGGCGATGATTTTTTTATCGGAAGGCAAAAAGACGATATGTTTGACCATGCATCAGCTTATAACTCAATAACGGGGTTTTGTCCAAATTTACATCGCACACCTGAGGTGATTGCAGAAGAAGAGATATTTATAGATATTTTTCGGAAATACATATTGAAAATGGACGCTTATAAATGCTTCTCTTGCCCTGTTTGCATTCTCATCCAGGATAAAAGCGCCTGCAACATGAGTTTCTGTCTTTTTGTACAATCAGACTGCATATTAAGCAAGCGATCTTTTAATTCGCCTATCATTCGATGATGAGTGAGCAGCTCCTCTTTTGTCTGATTGAGCACATGTCGTAACCTCAATATCTCCATCTTAAGGATTTCTGTATCAGATACAGTCTCAACCAGGCTTTTATCCAGTGCTCTTGCCTGAATTCGCTGTAGTCGTTCAATCTGTGAATTATCTTCTATTCGAACCTCAGGATAGGCTTTTTTTAAGGCCTGCTCGGATACCTGCCCTTCAAACGTAATAAGCTGTCCTTTACGAATTTTACGCTGCATTTCATATCGACTTGCACCGACAATTTTGGCAGCTCGCGATACACTTAGTAAATTGCTCATTGCATCACCCTCTTCCTATCTACAACTGAGGATAACTATACTCCATTTATAGGTATTTGCAATTTAGAAATATTTCTATGTCTATGTTTTATAAAATTATTTTATACCTGAATTTTGCTCGAATTTTACGCAAGTGAAAGCAAGACAGCTGTGCTACTTGGAGCCTGACTGATCCCAGGCATAAGTACAATCCAGGTGGGCACGTACTGCGATGAGTCCTTTCAAACCTTCTTCAGCAATGCGCTGAAGCGGTATTTTACTTTTTAATTTTTTTTGCCGAGTGTGCATCCAGATCGAACCCATCTTACTGTTATGCGGATAGGTTGTTCTTAAGGCATCTGCGATACCAAGAATGTGTTGCATGCGTTCATTAATCGCCGGCTCATCGGGAAGCGCCTCACCTTGCCGAAAACGTTCTATATGACGTGCAGCGAATCCATCTAATGCCAATAGGTCAATAATTTCTGCTGAATTTAATCCCCAATCATCAAGCACGGCCATTAATCGCACTGTATTAAACACACGTTTTTGTTCTTTATCGATTTCTGTCATTAGGGCCTGTCATCATCGCTGCGTTTGAATTTGATAATGTGGGATTTCTGTGGCTCATCGGCATATCTTGGCCGCTCATTCACTTCTCGGTTCTGTAAACGGGCTATTTTTTGTTCTCTGGCGGCTATCACTCCTAAACATCGCCGAATACTAACAACTGTTTCATCCTTCAATATGCCTTGCATGCCCGGTAAGGGTGTGACATCTCTGATGATGCCTGAAAGCGTTTTACGCATCATTATCATGATTGCTCGTTCGTCTTCAAGTGAGTTTTCCGGCATTTATATCTCTTCTGGATTAGCTGTCAAGCGGTCTAAGGTCGGCTGGAATATCTGTTTTAACATCCAACAATGCAAGCATTTTTTGCAATGCCGCTTGTATTATTTCCTCTATAACCGGATGATAGAACGGCATTTTCAGAACATCATGTACGGTCATTTTTTGTTGGATTGCCCAGGCCAGCAGATGTGCAATATTCTCGCCCCTTGGTGCTATCATACTGGCCCCTAATAATAAGCCGTCTGCTTTGCGTGCGTAAATTCGCACCAGACCTCTATTCTTGCCCATAATCAAGGCGCGACCAAGAGGTCCTAACGCCATCTCTGCAGCCGCTACATTTTTATCGTTCTTTAACTCCGACCAACTTTGCCCGACAGTCACGATATTGGGATCACAGAATGTAATCCCCAGGGGAGTTTTTCGCTGAAACGCCTGAATAGTTTCACTAGCCGCATTTAGACCCGCTATGCGGCCTTCTTCTCCTGCTTCATGCAGAATGGCTAGATCAGCATTGACATCTCCAGCAATAAAAATAGGTAAATCTCCTATTTGCATGGTATTGGGGTTGTATAAAGGTATGCCACGATCATCAAATTCAATATCCAGTGACTCTAGCCCCAGGTTGTCCAGATTAGATTGCCGACCAAGGCTTGCCAGAACTGTATCGACTTGTATTGATACTTCTCCGGCCGTAATCCTTAGCTTATTGTTATCTTCTGCGACAATGTCAGCTGTGTGACCCAGATGTAGAGGAAATTCTTTCTGCAAAATATCAATAGCAACTTTATTCACAGCATCGTCGCTAAGTCCACTGATACTGCGTAGCGCATCAAAGCCTGTAACGCGAACACCAAGCCGCGATAACGCCTGTCCAATTTCCAACCCAATCACACCTAAACCAATTACGGCTATTGATTTTGGTAAGCTCTCAAGTTCAAAGAATGAATCAGTAGTCAACAGCTTATCAGCAAAGTCTTGCCAGGCTTTGGGCACAATGGGTCGGGAACCATTGGCGATGATAATTTTATCAGCTTCTATAACCTCACCATTGACTTGCAATTGCCTGTGATCAATAAATCTGGCATAACCTTCGATAAGTTGTCCCTCTTCAAGCTCATCGGTTGAGCCTTCAAGAACCCTATCAACCAGTAGATCACGTATGTCTTGTACATGCTCAAGCGCCACTGCGCCATCTATTGATATTGCCTCTTTTCCAAGAATTCCAAATCGATTAAATAACGCGCTACCATGCAGAGTTTCTGCGATTTGAATCAGCGTCTTTGAAGGCATGCAGCCCACACGGGCGCAAGTTGTTCCCAACTCACCGCCATTAATCAATACAAAAGATTTTCCGGCCCGACGTACCTGTCCCATGGCATTGAGTCCCGCCGTACCTGCCCCAATTATGGCTACATCAATTTTTCTACTCACAATATCTTGATCCAAAACTATGTGGGTTATAGTGTATTCTATATAAACCGGCTATTCACGCAGGAGATTTTTAAATGAGCATAGATAACAAAGGCTTTGAGATCCACAGTTTGGAATTAGGGCCAATGGATAACTTCATCCATATTATTCGTGACCTAAACACTAACAAGGCCGCTGTTATTGATCCCGCATGGGATGTTGCTGCCATCAGTGCAGAGCTAAGCAAACATCAGGCTATCTTGTCAGATATATTTCTTACCCATTCGCATGTGGATCACATCAATGGTTTACAGGAACTATTGGCAATCCACCCAGCTACCGTTCATATAGCCGCCGAAGAAGCTTCATTCTGGGCCAACACGCCCCATGAAGCGATACTACATAAAGACGGTGATCAACTGGTTATTGGAGATACATCGGTAAAATGGCTGGTTACACCTGGTCACACACCCGGTTCTTCATGTTTTATGCTGGATAAGACGCTGATCACTGGCGATACATTGTTTATTTTCGGTTGCGGTCGATGTGATTTACGCGGAGGAGACCCCGTACAGATGTATCAAACACTGCAAGCGTTGAAGGCGGTTATACCCGATGATACGCTGGTTTATACAGGTCATAACTACGGCGATCGCCCTACCAGCACCATGAGTTTGCAAAAAAATGGCAATCCCTTTCTACACTGGAAAGATGTTGATGCGTTTGTCTACTATCGTATGGAAGAACACGATAAAATCCGTGATACACCTTATGGTCCAATAACTGCCGATGAGCTATTTAGCGGGTAACACTTTTTTATCCTGTGATGATGCAGTATTGATCGCCAAAAATTATCTAATCTGATAGTTGTTGGCGAATCTTCTGGTGCAGTTGTGTACAACCCGTAGCCAGTACCGTTGTAGTTTCAAGATTAAGCGGCTTATTCAATAGATCTGTAAAGCACCCACCTGCTTCATTCACAATCACACTGAGGGCTGCGATGTCCAGAATATTTACATCGGATTCCAGCACCGCCTCCAATTGTCCCGCTGCCAGCATATGATAGTGGCAAAAGTCGCCATACCCCCTCAATCGATAGACTTGCTCAACAAGGTGACCAAATTTCATCCAGTCATCACTGCTTGTTGCTAATGTTTTCAGATTGCCGGTTGAAAGTGAGATCTGAGATAACTCACTAATATCACTGGTCTTCAAAGGTTTGCCATTTAACCATGCACCTTGCCCTTTTGCAGCCCATGCCAATTGACCATAGGCTGGCGCATTGGAGACGCCAACAATCAGTTCATTTTTATGCATTAAGGCGATTTGAGTGGAAAAGAACGGCGTATCGCGAACAAAACTCTTGGTGCCGTCAATAGGATCAACCAACCAAAGGTACTCAGCATCAGGTCTGTCTTTTCCCGTCTCTTCACCATAAAAACCGTGTTCAGGAAACGCCTGAGACAAAACCTCTTTTATGGCATTTTCAGTCTCAATATCGGCTTGGGTAACAGGTGACATATCATCCTTCAGAGCAATGTCGATATTGCTTTGAAAATATTTGAGGATAATTTCTTGAGCCGTGCTGGCAGCCTCTTTTGCTTTATCTAAAAAGTGTTGGTAGCGCATTGCTTTATCCTTTAGGTGTTTTAAAACAAACTAAACAAAACAATCAGGGTAAGTATCAGTAATAATACGACATTTGCACGTCGAATTAATCGCCATGCATTACTGATCTGTTGATCCGCATGTCCTAATTGAGCGGAACAGTTGCCGGCGCCGCAACCGACATCTGCCAGCAACCTGATGGTTCCAGATAACTGATGCTTCGCCTTATCTGTTGATTTCAAGAATATTTTTAATGTTGGCCCAAATCGCCCGACAACGGCATAAGCCAGCATCAAAAGCCTTGCAGGAACCCAGGTCAATAGTCCTAATGCCATTTGCACGTGAGCTTGCAGTACTTCTTCGCTACGAAGCCTGTTATCCTCTGATTCTTTCAATAACCAGTTCAATTTGTAAAAAAAAGCGCCACCTATACCTAAAAAGTAAAACCAGAAGAAAAGACTGACAATATGTAAGTTTTTCTCGCTATACAGAATTCTACAAATAGCCGTGTTGCGATCGGCGAGTGTTACAGATGAATGGGTACCCAATAGAATCTGAGCATGCTGTGCAGATTCTTTTTCGTTACCCGACTGGACAGACAGGATGTAGGCTTGCACGCGCTTACCTACTGGGTCAATGGGTAGACAGATATACAGTGCTACGGCCCAGCACAGAAGTTCAAGTACAATGAAAAAACTGAACGTGGAAATAATCCATTTAATAATCAATGCCGGCAACACAGTGAGTAATACATAGGGTAGCCATGTACTGCTATTGCCCAGACCCAGCCGAATAAGTGATTTGGCGAAAAACCTGTACACAGAAAACCGACGCAAATCAACATAATTTGGAAACTGTCGGTCAGCCCAGAGTGTGAGTAAAATTGTCAGTAAATAGGTCACAACAAATAACGCTTCAGGTTGTGGATAAATTATCGATCAAACCCTGTAAGTGCGCCCAGTTAAAAGCGGGTCCAGGGTCTGTTTTACGTTTGGGAGCTATATGGCAATGTCCTGTGATTTTTTCGCGACCTAAGCCTGGATAGGCATCACAAAGTGTTTGTACTACCTCAGCCAGCACCAGATATTGTTCTTCTTCATAAGCAGTCTCATCTATGCCCTCCAATTCAATTCCAATACTAAAATCATTGCAGTTTTCACGACCCTCAAAGCATGATTCACCAGCGTGCCATGCACGTTTGTGGAAAGGCACAAATTGTAGCAAAGAGCCATCGCGTTTTATCAACAAATGAGAAGATACTTTCAAATCAGAAATTTGAGAAAAGTACTCATGCTGAGCACTATCCAGCTGGTTGTTGAAAAACTGTTCAATATAATCACCGCCGAACTGTCCTGGTGGCAAACTGATTGCGTGAATAACAATAAGATCCAACTGCTTGCCAGGGCGCTGATCCTGATTCGGCGACGGGCTGAACCTCGCGCCGGATAAAAGGCCAGTTTGACGATTAACTTTCATATTACGTATAGACTCTATAGTTTACAGCGCCGTCATTTTAACGCATCAGGTTTATTCAGGCAGAAAATAAATTCAAAGCTCTTCTAAAAGCAGAGCAACTGCTTCAGATTTTATCCAATTCACGTACAATTGCCCTTTTAACGCTAAACTCGTCGGTGCCTATGCCAACCCTCAATCCACAACAGCAAGCTGCAGTAAAACATCTCAATTCGCCATTACTTGTCCTGGCCGGTGCAGGTAGTGGAAAAACCAGCGTCATTACAAGCAAAATTGCATGGATGCTGACCGATGCAGGTTATAGGGCGAAAAATATATTTGCCGTTACCTTTACAAATAAAGCCGCTCAAGAAATGAAGCAGCGTATCCGCGATCTTCTTCCAGGTAATCAAAGCAAAGGCCTGAGGGTATCAACTTTCCATACACTGGGGCTACGCATGTTACAAGCGGATACTGCAGCAATGGGCTATAGAAACGGCATTACCATAATGGACGCAGCAGATAGTCTGGCTGCGATCAAAGATATTACTCAGGAAATGAGCTTGGTTGATGAAATGGATCAACTAAAAACGAAAATATCTGATTGGAAAAATGATTTTATCGGCCCTGAACAAGCATTGCAAAATGCGCAAAACGACATGGATTTTAATAGCGCAAGAGTCTATCAACGTTATTTTGATTTATTGCAAGCCTGCAATGCAGTGGATTTTGATGATTTAATTTCGATTCCGGTCCGCACGTTACTGGACAATCAGACGCTGTGTCATAAATGGCAAAACCAGGTTCGTCATCTGTTAGTGGACGAGTATCAGGACACCAACGGCGCCCAGTATGAGCTGGTAAAGCTGATTGTAGGCAAACACGGTGAGTTGACTGCCGTAGGAGACGACGATCAATCAATTTATTCCTGGCGTGGTGCCCGACCTGAAAACCTCGCCCTGTTAAAGACTGATTTCCCTAATCTGAAAGTGATAAAACTGGAGCAAAACTACCGCTCGACTCGGCGCATTTTACGCAGTGCAAATCAGGTAATCTCAAATAATCCCCATTTGTTTGAGAAAAGACTCTGGAGTGAATTAAATGAAGGTGATCCCTTACGAGTTATGGCTTGCAAACATGCGGACGATGAAGCCGATTGGGTAGCTTCAGAAATACTCGCACTAAAATTGCACAAGCAGATTAAATTTGCCGACATTGCAATCCTCTATCGTAGCAATTTTCAATCAAGATTATTTGAGCGGGCCTTACGGGAAAAACAAATTCCGTATAAAATCAGTGGTGGCAGCTCATTTTTCGATCGAACGGAAATAAAAGATGTGTTGGCTTATCTTCGTTTAATAGTAAACCCGTTGGATAATTCGGCTTTTTTACGCATCGTCAACACACCACGCAGAGAAATTGGCGCGATTACACTTGAAAAATTAGGCCGACATGCACAACGTCGCCACAGTAGCTTGCTCAATGCCTGCCAGGATATCGCACTGGATAAGCTTTTAAGTGAGCGGGCCTTAAAGAGATTAGGTTTTTTTTCCAGCTGGATAAAACAATTCTCAGAAATTGCACAAAACGCCGAACCTGCGGCATTGGTACGCCAAATAGTGAACGAAGCGGGTTATCAAGACTGGTTAAATGAAACGGCGAGCTCATCCGCGCAAGCGCAAGCACGTTGGCGAAACGTACAGGAATTAGTCAGTTGGATTGAGCATCTGGCATCTGATGGCACTGGCAGGCGTGAATCTTTCGCAGACATAGTCTCACACTTATCATTGATGGATATAATCTCCCAAAATGAGAATCAAGATGGCGGCGATGAGGTGAGCATGATGACCTTACATGCAGCAAAAGGGCTGGAATTTCCCTATACTTACATCGTTGGCATGGAAGAGGATATTCTTCCCCATCACAGCAGTCTTGAGGATGATTTTATCGAAGAAGAGCGACGTTTGGCGTACGTTGGCATTACACGGGCACAGAACAGTCTGACATTTACCTGGGCCAGACAGCGAAAGCGCTATGGTGAACGCATAGACTGCGATCCCAGTCGTTTTCTCTATGAAATCCCAGAGCAGGATATTCTCTGGTTAGGGGATGAAACATCAAACGTAAGCGCTGAGCAACTAAAACAAAGCGGTCGCGCAACATTGGCAGGGTTGAAGAATTTTTTAAGCGAATAGACTATGGTGTTGGGTAGCACAATCTTTCGACTTGAAAATTAAGTAATTGATTATACATTCAGCTATTACCTGATTTCACAGATGTGATTGCCCCGTTGGTATAGCATTTTGGGATACCTTTTTAATCATGGCATTATCAATTTAAAGTGTAATTTAAATAATGACAGAAAATAATCACGATCAAAATTCACAAACTGCTCTGGTGATCCCTACGCTGACACTACCTGAGAAACTGTTGCTATTACCCGTTTATGAACGGCCTTTTTTCCCCTCACAAGTTCAGCCGCTGGTTGTCGATGAGGAGCCGTGGGGAGAAACCTTTAAACAAATGAAAAGCAATGGTGAGCCAATTCTTGGACTTTGTTATGCGGGCGATAACGAAGATGCCTTAAGTACAGCAAAAAACCTCAATCGTACCGGCTGTGCTGTTCGACTACATAATCTATCAGTAAACAATGGGAAGATTCAATTTATAGCGCAAGGGCTACGCCGTTTCAGAATCAAACGCTGGTTGCGACGTGAAACACCCTTTCTGATCAGCGCGATCTACCCGGATGAATCCCAGGAACAAAAGAAAGAAATTAAAGCTTATGCAATGGCGTTGATTCAGGCCATTAAAGAACTGATTCCGCTAAACCCGCTTTACAGTGAAGAGCTAAAAAACTTTCTAAATCACTTTAATCTTAATGAACCTTCACCGCTTGCTGATTTTGCGGCGGCCATTACCACTGCAGAAGGTAAGGATTTGCAGAAGATACTGGATACCATACCCCTATTGAAGCGTATGGAAGCTGTTTTGCTTCTGTTACAGAAAGAATTGGAAGTTGCCAAACTGCAAAATGAAATACGCTCAGAGGTTGAGCAGAAAATGTCCAAACACCAACGTGAGTTTTTCCTTAGAGAAGAACTGAAGGTGATACAACAGGAATTGGGCATAGCCAAGGATGATCGCACCGCCGACTGCGAGGAATTTCAACAGCGTATGAAGAAACTCGCTCCTCCAGAACATGTCGTTAAGCGCTTTGACGAAGAAATACGCAAACTTTCAATTCTTGAATCTGGCTCACCCGAATATGGCGTTACACGCAATTATCTCGACTGGATCAGCACCGTTCCCTGGGGGGTTCACTCTAAGGACATGTTGGAATTAAGCAAGGCTCGAAAGATATTGGATAAGGACCATGCAGGGTTGGATGATGTAAAAGAGCGCATTCTCGAATTTTTAGCCATCGGCACCTATCGGGGGGAGATTCATGGATCTATTTTGCTTCTGGTTGGTCCGCCTGGGGTTGGCAAAACATCTATCGGTAAATCTATTGCAGAAACCCTTAATCGAAAATTCTTCCGTTTTAGCCTTGGTGGAATGCGAGATGAAGCTGAAATAAAAGGCCATAGGCGAACCTATATCGGTGCTATGCCAGGAAAATTAGTTCAGGCACTGAAAGAAGTTGAGGTTTCCAACCCGGTCATAATGCTTGATGAAGTTGATAAAATCGGTAACTCATACCACGGCGACCCTGCATCAGCCCTGCTTGAAGTGCTTGATCCTGAGCAAAATAGTGATTTTCTCGATCACTATCTGGATTTACGTGTCGATCTGTCAAATGTACTCTTTATTTGTACTGCAAACCAATTGGACACCATACCACAACCACTTCTGGACCGAATGGACACAATCAGACTCGCAGGCTATCTGGCTGAAGAAAAACTTGAAATCGCCAAATCACATCTCTGGCCCCGATTGCTTAAACGAAACAATGTAAAAAAGAGCCTGGTAAAAATCAGTGATGCAGCGATTAAAGCTCTGATAGAGGGTTATGCAAGACAAGCGGGGGTGAGAAACCTTGAGAAACTACTGCAGAAAATATTACGTAAATCAGTTGTCAAACTATTAAAGGGTGCAAAAAACATCAGCATAAGTGGTAAAAATCTTGATGATTTTGTCGGTCAACCAATCTGGCGGGATGAAAGATTAATGCAAGGTGTAGGTGTAGTAACCGGACTCGCCTGGACGGCCATGGGAGGGGCAACTTTACCGATCGAAGCGACTCGTGTTCATCAGAGTAATCGGGGAATCCGCTTGACCGGAAAGCTGGGAGACGTTATGAAAGAGTCAGCCAGCATTTCCTACAGTTACACGGTTGCCAATGCTGAGTCTTACGGCATAACAAACAACTATTTCAATAAAGCCTACCTGCATTTACATGTCCCGGAAGGCGCCACCCCCAAAGACGGCCCCAGCGCGGGTGTAACCATGACAAGTGCAATAGTGTCATTGGCGTTGAATAAGCCCGTTCGTCATAATATTGCCATGACGGGTGAAATAACATTAACCGGCAAGGTATTGCCTGTTGGCGGAATCAAAGAAAAAATGATTGCTTCGCGGCGACTCGGTATTAAAGAGGTAATATTACCGGAGGCAAACAAGCGGGATTTCGAAGAGTTACCGGCCTATATAACAAAGGGACTCAAAGCGCATTTCGCAAGCGAGTACGCCGATGTGTTCAAAATTATTTTTTAGCGGTATATGGGCTGATCCGGATTTAATGGATTCAAACCATCAGTTAAATTGCAAATAGACACGTTCATCGCCAGCGATCCATTGCTTTCGGGAAAATAAATCCACCACACGTTGACGCGACTCCAACCCAAACTGTTTGTATTTTTCATCTTCAAGAATTCTTAACATTTGTTTGCTAAGATCTTCGATATTTGCCGATTCGAACAGATATCCGGTATTATTTTCATCAACAACTTCAGGACAACCGCCAATGCGAGGGGCAATAACCGGCCTTCCAGCCGCCATGGCTTCACGGGCTGCCAGAGGAAACGACTCACGTGTTGACGATAAAACGAATACATCAATAATTGACAAATACTCAGGAATATTCCGTTGCGCACCCGTAAAGATTACTTCGCCCTTAAAACCCAGTTGCTCATGTTTTTCGAGAAGTGATTTTTTCAATGGTCCATCCCCGACAATCAATAATCGTGCATCCGGCTCTTTTCCCAGTACTTTGCGAAATGCTTCCAACAAATAATTATGGCCTTTTTCTTCTGACAATCGAGCGACAATTCCAAAAATCTTATTTTTTGATTTATCAAGTCCATAGGTATTGAGTAAATTTTCATTTACTTTTACAGGTGCAAATTTATTGGTATCTATACCACTATGAACCACTTCGCATTTGCTCTGCGCCAATCCGCTGGCCAGTAAACGATTACGCTCGTAATGTGATTCAAATATAATATAGTCAGCACAGCGATTGAGAATGTAACCGGCATATTTAAAATGCACCGGGTTATGAATATTATGAATAGTAGTCACAATGGGGCAACGTTTAGCGGTCTTTTGCACTTTATAAAAAAAGGGTAAAACACGTAAGGCAAAAAAACTAACCAGCGTTGATCGAACAGATTGTGGTGCCAAAACTTCCACGTTATTTTCTACAATTACTTTTCGAAGATTAAGCGCGGATTTAATGAATTTAATCGGTGAAGAAAAATGAAAATCGATATCGATAAAAGTAGCGCCCTTTCCTTTTAGTTCCTCAAGCAGTTCACCTTCTGTTGTGGCTACCAGAATGTCATGCCCCTTAATTGACAGATCTTCGCTTAATGCAAGTATGTCGGATTGCACACCGCCGTAGCCAAAAGGTTCAGTCATTAAATATAATATTTTCATTTAAAATAAGTTCCAAGAATGTATTATTGCGCCCTTAAACACCAAAAAATCAATTCAACTTAAAGCATGCCATACGATAACTTACTTTAGCGTCGTTGCAGGAAAAAATTCCACTCTCTGTAAACGTTCAACAGGTAGTGAAAAATATCAAAAGCGCCATCCAGTTTTTGTTGTAATAACTTTAAACTATCGCGATCTGTCACTTCGGTTCGCCTCAACGCATATAGATTACTCTTATTTGTATTCATCCCCGGCTTGACCGTGACCGCCGAGATATAACCACATTGTTGAACATAGGTTTCTTCCCTTTCGGTGAAATTGCCTGAGGGATAACAAAAATGCCGCACCCCCATTGCAAGAGACGCTTCAATTTCTGATTTGCTGCCACTGACCTCAACCAAAGCATCATTATCGCTCTGTTCAGAGAGCATCGGATGCGTGATCGTGTGAGAGCCAATAGTAATCAGCGGATGATTGGAAAGTTTCTTCACTTCCTGCCAATTCAAATGCAGGCGTTTTGATTCGTTTTGGTAACGTGGATGACTCTTCCTCTGAGCGGCAAAATCACTGGTTATAAATATTGTTGCGGGAATTTGATACTTCTCAAGAATAGGCAGTGCATACTCCAGATTATCAAGATAACCATCATCAAAGGTAACGGCAATCAAGTTTGTATCCGGCTTGCCTTTGCTGATACGCTCTACAACATCGCTTAATGAGAAGACTTTTCGGTTGCTACTCAGCCAAGCCATTTGATTCTCAAAATTCTCTACACCGACAGTTAGCTGATCATAGTTGTCCAAATCGGCAATTCGATGATACATGAGTATGCGGGCACCTTTATTGAACTTATACCACATTCTAGTCAACGGTAAGATCAACTGTGGCAGTAAGTCACGCAAACTGATCATTATTTCGACACTTTTTCATACAGAGCTTCATATGCCCTGGCGACGGATGCAGCACTATAGTGTCTGTGAATTTTTGCAATTCCAGCAACGGCCATTGACTCTCTTAGTGCTGGCTCTTCAAGCATTTCAAGCAACCTGGTTTTAAGCGCCTGCGAGTCGCCTTGATCATATAGGTAACCATCAACACCGTGATTGATCACATCAGGGATACCACCCACTCGACTTGCCAACACAGGAGATCCGCAAGCCATCGATTCCAACAGACTAATCGGTAGTCCTTCCCAGCGCGAAGGCATTATCAGAAAATCCACGGCTTTCATTATGCCTATCACATCACGACGAAAACCCGTGAAAAAAACATTTTTCTCCAGCCCTCTTTCATTTACGGCTACTGTAAGGGTATCTTTTAGATCACCCTCACCCACAAACAGGCAGCTATATTTAAGGCCTTGTTGCGATAATTCATCCAATACAGGGATTAAATCGCTATGACCCTTCGCCTCGTGTAATCGACCAACCAACGCAAAAATTGGCACATTTTTTTCTATTCCCAACTCTTCTCTGATTTCTGCTTGCTGAGTTGAATCAATCCTTTTCAAATCAACACCATTTGCAATTGAAACCAGTTTTTTATCCGGTATACCTTGCATTGACAGAGTATTCTTTACTTCATCAGTGCAGGCGATCACCGCATCTGATATTCTCGATAGTATTTGATCGACATACAAATGAAGCTTGGTTTTCCAGGCATTGGTGCTGTGTACCGTTGAGAATATACCCGGTACACGTGCTAACCAGGCGAAAGTCCGCCCCCAGGCATCAGCAGTAAACAAATGTGTATGGACAACAGCAGGTTTGTGCTGCCGCAACCATTGATAGAGTGCTTTGGCATGTTTCAAATCATATCCATTCCTGCGTCCTAAAATAGTAACCGGGACACCGCACTGCTCGATCTCGTCAACCAAAGGCCCTCCCTCCACCAAGCACAAAACCCGGTATTGAAAATCACTACTGCGGTTTTTTAACACTTCAGCGATGAGCCTTTCAGCACCGTCGGGTGGTAATCTATCAATCATATGCACAACAAGATCTTTCATTTATCCCTGTTCTCGCGAGATAACTGCTTTGGGGAAATTGCGCTGCTTTTTCCGCTTTAGTTTCTCCTGTTTTTCACTTTCCAGAAGTTCTTTGAAAAATACTTGCAATACAACGTAGTAAACAAGAAAGTAGCAGGTAAAATCAATATTGATAAACCGCGAGCCAAATACATTGATGATTGCCATACTGGCGGCCATCCCGGCGCCGCCAATACCAGCAGCACGAATAAATTTATCGTCACTTTTACGTGCCAGTTTTCTTCCCATCTCAAACATATTCAGAAAAATCAACAAGAACAGAACCAGGGCTGGAATACCCATTTGTGAACTAATATAAAAATACATATTATGCGGATCACTTTCACGCACAAAAGAATCGGTATACTGCTCTTTTAAAAGTGGAAAAGCCTTAAAGCCTTTACCAAAAAATGGATTCTCCGCAGTCATCTCTATAGCCGCCTCCCACATAACCAACCGGGTCTGAGAGCTTTTATCCAATTGTTGTGTAGAGCTGGAAACGTTTTTTTCTGTGTTACCAAGGCGATCAACAACCGCCTGGGGAATCACACTTGGAAACATCAATACGAGAACAAGTCCAATTGATAGCCAATAGAAGACAAAAGCCTTGCCACGCAAATAACCTGTAAGCAGACCGCTTAGTGCCATGGCTAAATAAGCACCACGTGAAAATGAAGTAATTAATAACTTAACGGACAACAATAGATAAGGTGCAACCAGCCAGGCTTTTATATTTTTAATATAAACGATAAATAATGCAATAACCGGAAGTATGGTATAAGCGATAAAACCACCAAAGTTATTGGGTTGTTGATGTGGCCCACCCACGCGCATTTTATCTATATCAGAATTACCCATTTTCTCCAACATCTCGGGTATGCTGTAGAAGACCACTGCCAGTGAACCTACAACAATGTAGATAATCACCCGCTTTGCCAGTTCGCGATCACGAATGACACTGTGGGCCACAAAATATAGAATAAACTGATCCAGCCAGGCTTTGTAGACATACCAAATGTCATTCTTAAAATATTCAAAACCTCCTGGCATAAAGGTCAGTGTCACTGCGGAATAGGCGCTCAGAAGCGTGAAGAAAAATACGATTTTCGAACCGGACATAATCTCAATAAGTGAGCTGCGGGTTCTTTGCGCCTGAAAAAAAGCAGCCATCAATACCAGTACAAGAAATACGTTGGTACCATTTAGGCCAGGTGCAATCGGAATGATATATGTCTTGGAAAAAGGAAAATACAGAAGTGCAACCGCTAATACCAATTCGACGCTATAGTAAGATCGCATAACGATATAAAAACCAAGCAATGATGCGATTCCGTATAACAAGGGCTTAGGTATTGGTGTACTGAATATTGATGATAAAAGAATAATCATTACCGGTAGACTGAAAAACAATAACACGCCCCGTAAATCCTCGTATTTCGGGAAAGTTCGAGCAGTTTGTGTCTGTACTGATCGTCTGTTCTTTCTACTGTGTGCTTTATTTCTATCTTTTTGTTGGTGGCGACGCTGACGACGCGTATCTGAGATCAGCGTATCATCAAGTTTAACCAGCGATTGATTTGTAGAGACCATGGTAAAGCCTGTTTCCCAATGTTTTTCTTAGACCGATCTTAATCGTCTGTTTAATTGCAATCTTTGAGTAATACCCTGCATCTGCTGATATTATCTTACTGAATTCCAAATCAGTAGTGGTTTTTCTGATGGCAACACGTTGAATGGGTTGTCGCCACTCTATGAATGATCCATGATTAATTCCGGTTCTGGATCCAAATAATTGTTCGAATCCCGCCGCTTTTGCTAACCCCATACTATCTTCAGAATATCGACCACCTGGAAATGATATTGAATTCACCGAAGTACCAATTGCCTGTTCCAACGTAGATTTCGATTGAGAAAATTCAAGCTTTAACTCATCAATTGACAAATCATCGTCCAGGAAGCGATGAGAAACACCGTGTGCGCCTATAATCATCCCTGCGTTGTGTAATTCCCTGATCTGCTCTGATCTGCAGAAATGATCTCTCAGGCGCATAAAATCGCTGGTAACAAAGAAATAGGCCGTCATTTTGAAGTCACATAAGTCCGGTAAAGCCATTCGATGATTGCTGATATGCCCATCATCAAATGTTAGAATAACTTTGGTATCTGCCTTTTCTGGGACATTCTTTCGCTGAATAAGTGCCAAATGCCTACGAAATTTCTCCCGTGACACGGCATAAGGCTGGTCTTCTTTTGAGATATAAACTCCAAGGTCTGTATCTGACTCATATAACCCATGATACATCAATACAATCGTCTTCATACTGACTTCCATCTCACCGAACTGTTTTTCAACAGAAAGTTGTAAAGCCCGACCACCGCTGCGTAGTTCATTTGTAGAAAAATTTTTATGAAATTACATGCTTTAAAGTTTGATACTTTGCCGGATATCAGTGCCCCTATACCCAAAAGGTAAAAAACAATTTGTAAAATAAAAAATACTCTTAGAATACTATCAGATGACAGAGCACTACTTATCAATGCACCGAGCATAGCGTAAGGAACAAACAGGCGAAATACTTTATGTGATAAGAATTGAAGAAATATTCTGTTCCTGAATGGGCTAAATAACCACTTGTTTCTAACAAATGATTGGTAGTTGCCCGCCAGTGTACGTGCTTTACGTTTAAATTCGTCTTTGCCCGAACTAGAAGGTGTGTCATAGGCGATGGCTTTTGGTTCGAACAGCGTGCGCTTACCCACTTTTAATGAGTTTATGGGTGTTTCAAAATCGTCTAACAAGGTGTCAGGCGCCAATTCGTGAAAATATTCTTTCCTTGTCGCATATAAAGCACCTGTGGCGCCTGCAGTTGAAAAAATCTGACTCTCATTGGCGCGAATCCATTTCTCATACTTCCAGTATAGGCCAATATTTTCAGCCTCATCGGAATGAGCATTAATCATAATAAGCTCACCACTGACGGCACCCGTATCAGAGCACTGAAAGTATTTAACCAGCTCATGGACACATGTGAGTGAAACCGTCTGACGGGCATCCATAAAAACCACGATTTCACCCTTTGCCTTGGAAACACCTAAATTCAAAGCGCTGGGCTTACCTCTGGCGGGTTGATATGAATAAGCCGCAACGTCATCCTGCGACTCAATAATAGCGTTCGTTTTGTCCGTTGACCCATCAGATACCACAACTAATTCCAGCACGCCCGGGTATGCCAGTTGTCTTATATTTTGCAGCTTTCGTTCTATGTATTTTTCTTCATTATGCACTGCAACAATAATACTGACATTTGGCCAATCTGTAACCTTATCCACATCGATTTGAATATCATTTTTCCAGCGTACAATCAGCTCTATAATCAAAGGATATAAAAGATAGGTGTAGATACAGAAAATTGTACATATTAAAAAAATGCTTATCATCAGGTCTGTCCGCCCAATCTAATTTTTTTTATTCTAGGCACTATAAATGACCTAATGCGCGCATCCAATAGCAGAAGCGCAGAATAGCTTACTAGTGCAAGGCTCGCCTTAATGAACATTGATAATAATCTATTGTCAAAAACTAGCTGATTTAAAAAAATATAAATCAGTAATGCCAGTAAGGGGATCAGAATAATTTGCTTGAATTGAATAGAAAACTGCAAGCTGCGAAATGAATTAACGGTCACACCCAATAAGAAAACCAGATAAGAAACGATGGTTACTATCGCAGCCCCTGGTAATCCGAAATAAGGTACCAGTAAAATATTAAGTCCTATATTTAAAACTGCTGCGATAAAAGCCCATTGCAGAAAAACACGTGTATTTTTACCAAGATGCAGTCCTGCTCCAAGAAATAAAACTGCGCCCTCGAGAAAAAAACTTAATGCAACGTAGGGAATAATCACAGTTCCAGGGTAATATCGATCACCGGAAAGCAGTACCAATAGATCAGGGGCTAGCAGTGAGAACCCAAGAACCAGGGGAATACCCACATTAACATATACGTTAAAGCTATTGTCGAGAAACGTCTGAGTTGCAGATCTGCCCTCTGATTCCCATATATGGGTATACATGGGACGTACTGCCTGGATCATTCCGGATATAATAACAAGATCGAGGTAGGCGGTAAGATTATAGGATGCAGAATATTGGCCCAACTGTTTAACACCAAGCAAAGCTTCGATCACGTAACGATCACTTAAACGCAATACCAGTGACAGTGATTCATAAGCCATTAGTGGCAAACCGAACGTAATGAGCGCCTTTATTAACCCTGGTGAAAAATATTTTATATTGAGTGATAGTTTTGGCCAAAGTCTATGACCGATATAAGCCACTACCGTTAGTTCAGCAATGAACAGAAAAAAGATTACGCTGGCAGTACTGAGAAAATCGAACCAAAGTGCAATAACAATAAGAATCAGATGAAGATATTTATGTATTACTTGTGAAATACTAACCACACCACTTGATTGCTGGGCGCGCAAAAAATTAACAATACCACTACCAGCCAACCTTAAAAAGACGACACCACTGGCAATAAAGAATAATTTGGGTATCTGCTTACTACCCATATAATCGGGTAATACGAAATTACCAAAAAGAACCCAGAGTACACTTACTAAGACTGACAGAAAGAGCATCGACAAAAGCGCCGTCGAGTAAAGTTGTTTCGGGCACCACTCGGGACTACCATTTTCTATTTGTGCAAAAAAACGGATGATTGAATGTTGTATGCCTAATTTACCAATGGCCACTGCAACTGTAATACTGGCAGTAAGTAAACCCAATAACCCATAATCCTCTATGGATAGATTACGAGTCAAAATCGGAAAAGACAAAATACCACCGAGTGCCGCCAGCATCCCGGCTGATGCGTAGTTTCTAAAGTGTTTTAGAATGGATGTAGACATGTTTAACTGATAATGCAGAAATCAATGGAATTTGTCGTGCAAATCTGATAAGCCAACAAAATGAACGCCCTCATCAGCACACCAGGCTAGTATTTTATAAATATCATCCAGGAAACGCTTAACTTCATCTGCACTTTGTGGGTAAGGTGAAGCTTTTTCTATCACTTCCATGGAATGGAACATCATATTAATAACAATCTGCTTATTTGACGCATATTTCTTTAAATGATAGTGAAAGATATTCTTCATCTCATCGACGCTGGAGAACCATGGACGAAACCAATAAGGCTGACGTCGAATCAACCTTTCTTTAACCGTTATCGGGACTTCCAGAATATCTTCACTATTGAAGTTTTGCGCCGCAACATTGAGATTTGACAATAAAGGTACATAGGGTTGCTCTGGCGCGTTACGGTAATCGACGATTCCTTTTGGCTCTGACCATTTAATATGCGGTGTTACACTCGAATCAACCTTATACCCTAATCGTTTGATTGACTTTATTGTGTTTATTCCCGCACCATATCGGCCCGCCCTAAAACTGGTTGGTTGATATCCAAGTTTCTGTCTAAACAACTCTGTTAGATTCTGCAGCTTTTCGAATTCGATATGTTCCGGGTAATGGCACTGAAAATCTGGACTATCAATACCTGCGTAATCGTAGTGTTTCTTTTCAGGCTCTATAAACGCTGCATGCAAGTGTGTACCATATTCATAATCGCCTTTAAGATTCCTCAGGCTTAGAACTGAAGCCTCATTCTCTAAGACTTCTACAGTTAACAAATAGGTTGGTGTCGCACCGACTGCCGCAAAAACGGGTTGCAGGCGCTCCGGCAAGCCATAAGTAATAGAATCAAATGCCAGTGGTTTTGAACGTATCCACTGAGGGTCGTGATCACATTCGGTATCAATGCTTATCGTTAAGTATACGTTTTCAATGCGAGAACTATTCATGTAAATACAACTTGATTAAACGCTCACTTACAGAATCTGTGCTGTAGTGATTAAGGATTTTTTCACGAGCCTTTTTTCCCATCGTTATTCTGCGGGCCTTATCACTGGCCAACTCTTGTAGTTTCTCAGCCAAAGCAGCACTATTACCGGGTTCAAACAATAAACCACTTACGTCATCATCTACAAGATCCACATTACCACTGATGTTAGATGCAATAACGGGAAGACCCACACTCATTGCTTCTAATAAAGCATTAGATAATCCTTCGGCATAAGATGGCTGAACATAAATATCAAGTTGTTTGAGAAATGCTGGAACATCGTCTATTCGTCCCAAAAATTTGATATTTTTTGTGAGTTCAGAAGCTTCTACAAGGTTTTTGATAGTCTCAATAAAGCGCCCATCCCCGGCAATCAGTACTTGCATATTGTTGGAAACGTGAGCTTCCAATTCATTGTATGCTGCAACCAATACATCGAGTCCTTTTACTTTTTCCACTCGACCACAAAATCCAACACGCAATATTCCGTGCGGATCAGAAGAATAGTCGGATGTTGTATATTTCGCGGCTTCCACTGCGTTAGGTATTTGAACAATCTGATGGTCGGAAAAACCATTGTCCAGTAGTACTTTGCGAGTATATTCAGAGATAGCATGAATATAATCAAGTTTGCGAATATAGTAAACCATGATTCGGTAGACTACATTATACTTTCGCCGCTTATCTAAAACACCACCACTAAATTCAGCATGACCCGATATTTTTGAAATTACCGGCAGGCGGTGCCATGGTTTTAATATCCCAAGACTTGCCGCCAGCAACTTTGTAATATGAACGTGAACATAGGCATATTTTTTTCGGTTACGCATGATGAAATAAGAAAAACTGATCATCAGCATGATCGCACCCAGATATTTTATACGGGGATAGGCGATTCGAGTGAGTCGAAACCCATCAACTTCATCTTCAATAAGCAACTCTTTCTCAAGAAGTGGTGATACAAACTCCACTTCGACACCTTTTTTATTCAACGCTTTTGCCAATACGATAGCTTGTCTTTCGGCTCCGCCCAAAGCAGGGAAAAAACTATCTATAACAAATAATACAGGTTTAGCAAGAATTGATTTTTTATGCGGAGCCGACTTATTGTGATCAGGTGTATTGGAATTCATCTCGCCATCCAATTACATTCAATTGATTACACTTAAATCAAATGAACCCACGTCTGTAGTGCGTCTTCTTGACTTATAAGGATCCCAGTGAATACCTACCGAAAAAATATACTCGTCGTAGTCCCTATCTCCACTCCTCCCATCAACTGACGGTAAATTTCCGCTTCCGTGTAATACCTCAACCCGTGAATTGAGATCCAGATTTCGCGTTAATGCATAGGCGATTGCTGCATTAGTTGTATATAAGGTCTCTTCGAACTGATCACCTTTATAGTCTTTCTTTTCAGCATTTAATCCAAGCGACAATTCCAGAGATCGACCAATAAACCGACGGAAATTTGTAAAGACGGTGTAAGTCTTGTGGTCATTTTGTAAGGATTGAGTTAACTGAGGTCCGTCCACGTATCGTAGTGCGCGACCTCTGACACCGAAATCCAGATCATTGGAAACACCTTTGTAATAATATTTCGCTGCAACTTGTGATTCATAGAATAAACCGCGCTCGAAATTACTCTTGAATTCCCCAGATGAGATGATCCGAGTATCGTTTAGCACGGATTCGTCAGTCAGGTTATAGCCCGAATCCAGCACCAATCCCATCCGTCGGGTGAACAAGTGATCCCACTCAGCATTAAAGTTTCCAGAGCTATCCGTCTCTTCCTCTTCTGTTTGCAAATACGATACGCCAACAGACAGATTGTATACATTGGATGGCGCTTTACGCGTAAAATAGGTTTTCAGATCAGTAATCGTATAATCTGCCCGCTCCGCCTCTTCCTGATATAGCATCAGCGTATGATCCAACCGGATGCCCCAGTTATCACGCACATTAAGGAATTGATCCCAAAATGTCGCAAAATTAAGCTGGTTGTAATCCTCATCACGGCCATCACGATTATGATTGGTGTAGAATAGTTTAGCACCAATATCAGTATCAGCGCCGACCGCATATTGCAATTTTGGACCCGTAAGAAAATAATTAACCCGCTCTTGATTACGCCTATTAAATTTCAATCCCGGATCTGTATCAAAATAGCCAAGTGCATCAACCACCACCCAGCTAAGGGTACGAGAGGTGAGTGCAATTTCGCTGGAACCAATAAAACTGCTTAGCGCCTGATCGTCCGATGTATCATCTCTATAATCCACAAACTCCAAATTAGCAACAAAATGGGTTCTGGCTCTGGCAGCGCTTAAGTCACCAAAAAAACTAAGTCGATAGTTGTTGGTAAACTCTTCAAGTTTTTTTTCAGAACTATCACTCTGCAATGCGTTGTCCGAATAATCGGCACGATACTCGGCATCATAGCCTATTGTAGCGGCCAAAGCAGATGTGCAGGCAAGTGTATACCCCATCATTATGGATATAGCTAAGAAGGGGTTTAAATTCATATTTCGGCCAAATTAAATGTTGCCCAATGGCTCATCGTTTAATACAATTCCGGCAAGTTTTCGCTCATCAATTTCGTCAACCGCAGCATCGATCTGACTGGGAGTAGCCCCGCCATAGGGAGCAACCAGCACAATAAAATCACAATGATCAGCTAATACCCTTGCATCAGCTGAGGTGGTAATACAAGGCGCATCGACAATGATAAACCGATTGTCATAACGTTTTTTTACGTCCGCCAGAAATCCGGTCATTTTTTTAGATGTCAGATATTCAGAATCCCCATCCTCTCGCTCACCGATTGGTATAATCCGCATACGGGGGATACCTGATGGACTAACGATAGCCTCGATCCCAATGCTTGGATCTGCCAGATAATTAAGTAAACCTGATTGCGGATGCAGGTTAATCAATTTTAATATTCTGTGTAATACAGGATCATGGACATTAGCGTCAATCAACAGAGAGGTTTTTTCTCTGTCAAATGTGATCGTAGAAGCAAGGTTTAAAGATATAAAACTCGCCCCTCCCTCGGGCACCACCGATGTCACCATCACAGAAAAATTGGAATCTGGTTTTAATTGGAATAACTTTGTACGCATTTGCCTTAGTGAATCAACCAGTACCCGGTTTTTTGATCTGGGGTGTACAACACCTATTTGTTCTAATTGCTTTTCTGAAAACAATCGCGGATCTTGCATGAACCCAACTTCAGACTCACTGCCCGGATTGACCTCATTTTTTGTCTGTATTGTAACTGTCGCTAATTCATTGCTTATTTTTGACTTGCGTATACGTCGGGTTTTCTTGCGCTGGGTATTTTCAGCAATTGATAAGACATTAGCCATTCTTGCCCGGTTGTCAGTCATCTTAGGAAACCTGCGTATATTTAAGCCAGATTAAGGCTAGGTATATAATAATTACCAGTAATACAATGCCGAATAGTGTGAAATTACGTCTATACCAGGCTGTCTTTTCGTGCGGTCGCTGCATATGAGGGACAACCGCCAATAGAGGTAAATCCAGCTCTTCCGTAATTGTCGAGGCCAATCTTACCCGAGGGTCAATTTGTAAAAAGGCCACAAGATATAAAAACGGTAACACCATTCCCGCGAGTAATCCGGCAATCGCAAAGTGTAAAAATCGAATACCCGTTGGCAGGATCGGAAACGATGCCGGTTCCTGGATTCGATATAGAACCCCTTGGCGTTCTTTGTCCAGAGTCATCGAGACACGTGCGCTCTCACGGCGACGCAATAAATCCTGGTAGATATCCTGATTAACCTGATAGTCACGCGAGAGTTCGGCGAGTTCGCGCTCCACGACAGTGGTTTTACTCGATCTGGCTAATTCTTTTTGCAAAAGAATCCGTGTGTGCTGAAGCCGGGATTTAAGTGAATCTGCAAACGCTTGCGCTCTGGATGTCTCACCGCTTAACTGTTGATACACGGGATTAACCGAATTATTGTTTGTAATCAGCGTTTCTCTACCGATAACAACAGCCCGTGCTTTATTAGAATCTTCAATGCGTTTGCGTTTTTCCCGTTGTGCAAGTTGAGTTAAGTCCTCTATTTGCTGGCGAAGTCTGATTATATCCGGGTAATCGTCTGTATAGGACAGTTGTAACAGATCCATTTCAGCCCGCAACTCACCGATTTGCGCCAGATACTGACTTTCGCGGTAAATCGTATCGGCTGTAATAGCGACTCGGCTTAACTCTGTCCCAAGTGCATTAGCCCGGGATCTCGCTTCTGCATATTCCAACTCGGTCTTCTCTATATTGCGTCGTAAATCAAGGATACGTTCATCCAGATTGCCTTCTGTACCGGGTCGGGCATCGGTTGTTTTTGCTCGAAAATCCTGCAGTCGTTTTTCAGAATCCGAAAGTTTTTGCCGGTAGGTTTCTACCTGAGTAACAATAAACTCGAATGCTTCGTTACTTTCTTTTGATTGAGAACGCATCGTCTTATCAAGAAACAATTCTGCATAGCGTTTCGTAGTTTCATAAGCAACTGTAGGCTCAGAAGCCTCAAAAGCAATTCGAAGTAACGTACTATTGATATTGTTAATGCTGGTCTTCTTAACGATATTTTCTTTTATTCGTTCTTTTTCCGGCAATGTCATCGTCTCATTAACCCAACCTCCATCACTCAGAATTTTCTCCAAAATTTCCTGACTAAAAAGGATTTCCGCAGCAATATAGGCTTTGTCTGTGTTATCGACGGTGACGGTCGCACCCTCTAACAAGGGCCTTACAATATTGCTCTCATCGATATACAGAGTCACTGTAGATAAATATTTCTTTTGCCACAAAAATCCTGCACCTATAATCAGCAAGCTGACTAATGCAAATATTGTAATTAACATACCGCGGCGATTGACACTCTCCCGAGTCAGCAGGGGTATCCATTCTTCTACAGTAATATTTGCCATAAAATTAGTTCGTTGTTGTTAAATTAAAATCGGCGTTCAGGAATCGAGACAACATCACCAGGCTCTAAGGGATAATTACTTTCAAGTCGCCCCTTATTTAGTATCTGCTCCAGGTAAACCTGATATGATTTCACACCTTCTTCGGTTTTTCGATAAAGGAAGGCCCTGTCAGGCTCTGCAAATTCATTAACCCCACCGGCTTCAAGAACCAAATCCAGAATTGTCATACCTTGTCGATAGCCAATGGACTTCGGGTCAGCTACTGCACCCACTACGCGTACTCGGGATAAAAATTCATGACTAACCAGCTCAGATACAATCACTGATGCTTTAGGGCTTCTAATGTACTGAGACAAACTGGATTCTATCTCCCTCGCAACCTGTTCTGGCTTTTTCCCACTGGCTCGAACATCACCTATTAACGGCACTGAGATATAGCCATCTGGACGTACAGGAACCTCTACTGATAATTCGGGATTTTTCCATACCGTGATGTTGACGACATCGCCTGGTCCAATTTTGTATGTGGGTACAGAACTAATCTGCGATACGCGGGGTATAGCCTCTTCACTGGGTTTTTTTGCTGTAGAGCCACAAGCCACCATAAAACTGCTAAGCAATAGTAAAATTATCTTTATATAAAACATAAGCTTATAGCTATATCCAATTTTTATTGAAAATACATCATTTAGCAGGAGGTCATTACCTTCTACGGTATTAATTGTGACAGCTGCCCTGTATATTTATAAGTTGATCACAATGCTTGCAGACTTTTATCTTCCCGACAGCGCCTTTATCGGCAACTGCGTCACATATTTAAGTCTTGGAAATGTTATAAATTCAGATTTTATCTCTGTTTTTTTCAATCAAAACCGTGTATCCATCAAATATCACGACGCATCACATTTATCAAAATAAATCCGTTCTATGATTGCCGTGCAGAAACCACACATTATAATGGCTACCTGATTGACCTTCTTTACCTATTTACACACTAAGACAATACTTTAAAACTTGTAATCTTTGCAGATCGAAGATGAAAACATTATTCAAAAATAGTTATAAACAACTGAATCTTAGCCATTCCGCAGCGTGGAATGATGTGAAAACCAATTATCGTAAGCTCGTTCAAATATGGCATCCCGATCGTTACGATGAATCTTCGCCTGATTATGCAGTTGCGCACCAGAACTTTCTTGAAATTACCAAGGCATTTGAACAGCTTGAGACATTTTATCGGATTAACGGCCGACTGCCATTACAAGCAGAACAGACCTCAGAAGCAAATTTAGAAAATGGTAAGTTTGAGTCCATCGATCTTTCAAGAAAAAGCGCCATAAACAGTAATCGAAAGCGGCGAATGACTCCTGGTAGATCTGTCAGTAAGGTACCTTTTATTATTGGATTGCTAGTGGTCGCTTTTCTGCTCATCAACAGTTCAAATAAGCAAACGCATGTAAATAAACCTGTAACAGCCATAAATAAAGCACCTGATAACAGTCATAGTAATGTCAGATGGAGCAAGAGCCTCGATCATGACATTAATCGAGGCCGATATCTTGGCACTTCCTCAACAAGTGTTGGTGATATACTCAATCGACGCTTACAGGAAACACGTCGTTAAACCAGTATAATTAACCGATTACACTAAAATAATTTAATGGATTTCGAGAATATGTCTATTTTTTCACCGTCTTATTTTATTGTACTTTAGCAAGGGAGATGTAAATTATTTTTAACGCACACCTTTGCCGAATAAAACAACTTCTGCAGTTTGAAAAAGAATCAATAAATCAAGGAATATCGTGTGATTTTTTACGTAGTAAAGATCAAACTCCTGTTTATGGCGTGAATCCTCTATAGAAGCGCCGTAGGGATAACACACTTGTGCCCAGCCAGTAATACCCGGTTTTACGCGATGTCTTTCTTGGTAGTATGGTATCTCGTGAGTTAATTCATCAATGATTTCAGGTCGCTCAGGCCGAGGACCTACAAAACTCATATCCCCAATCAAGACATTAATAATCTGTGGAAGTTCATCAATTCGCGTTCTTCTTATAAACTCACCAACACGAGTTATACGTGAGTCATTTTTACTCGCCCACTGGGCTTTACCATCCTGTTCGGCATTTATTGACATGCTACGAAACTTCAATACGGAGAAAGCAAGATTCCTCTGCCCCGTGCGAATCTGTTTATAGATTATTGGTTTATCCCAGCCATCTTCTATTTTAATAGCTACAGCGGCAAATAACATAAAAGGCCATGTGAGCAGCAGTAGAATTGTGCTGGCAATAACATCAAAAGAGCGTTTAATTACATCCCTAAGTGCACCTTGATCAAAACCATCGGAGAAAATTAACCAATCCGGTTTCATAATATCCAGTGGCAGCTTGCCTTGTTCACGTTCAAAAAACGTTAAAATATCGATAACATCAATACCACTGAGTTTGCATTCCAGTAATTCGTCCAACGGCAATTTTTTACGTCTCTCCTCCAGCGCTACAACTAACTCGTCAACATCATTTTCTTCGCAATATTGCAATAATGTCTTATCTTCAAGCTTTAATGCACTTTCTGCATTGACTACAATCTCTTCCTGACCGTTTATGATGATATAATTGATGACTTTAAAACCACGGCGATCAGATTTCCGACGTAACCTGCTCTCGATTGAAGCAGCACGATCACCTGCGCCAATAACACCCACTCGCATTTTTACAATGTCTTTATCAACAAAATAGAGATATATTGGCCTAACTGTACCTACCATAAAAAAGGCCAGAATCGCCGCGATGGCAAACACACCCCGCCCCAGGTAGAGGCTTGGGATCACGTAAAAAATGAGTGCCAATACGACCACACCCACGATAAAACCTATTAAAGTCCGTAAAAAAACACCGAGAGATCCACCTCTAAAACTGGATTGATATAATCCCATTGCCATCATCGATAAAGTCATTACTAAACCAAACATGGCAGCACTTATTATTGGTGAGTCAATACCGACATTCGATTCAAGCTGCAGCCCATCAAAGCGCGCAAAAACTGCAATGAATACGGCGAATACACAAACCGTGAATTCAAGCAACGCAAGAATTAGGAATGGAACCCGAAGGTACAATTTGAATAATCTGAATGTTCCCACTATCTATCTTCAATGTTGATTTGAGTACGACCAATCCTTGTTTGACAAAGCACCAAGAGCACTTCTTTTGTATCGGAGTGTTTAAAAAAAACTAAAGAAATCCTAAATTTATCGATTAATACCATTATAATAGTCAAGGCATGGAAAGTGCGTTAGAGATTGTCCAGATAGTTAATGTGAAACACAATAATAAGTGTTGAAACAATATGGATTTCATGTTCACAATAATCACAAACACAGGGGGCTATGTGATGAGGCTCTGGAAATTTCTCAGACTGAAATACTTCTTTGAATCAGTTATTTTTGTCAGATTGATTTTTGTTCAATTTATTGAACAATCCTCTGCCCCGGTGTTGATTATAAAGATCGATCAGCGGAAAAATACTTACATGGGATAAGCAGGCGCTTAATATTTACTCATGGGGACTTCTGTTACAAAGTTTTCTATTCTTTACCTATCGCGCAGAAGCTTTCATGGGGATTGAGTTTCAGAATTTAGGTCTACACTTTAGGACGCAGCATGTTTGATTTAGAACAAAATACAAATATCGCAATTATTGGATTAGGTTATGTGGGCTTACCACTGGCCGTAGAGTTTGGTAAAAAATTCAACACGATTGGTTTCGATATCCATGAACGACGAATACAGGAACTAAAAGATGGAAATGATCGTACACTGGAAGTAGACAGGAATGAATTACAAAGCGCTAAATACCTCACTTTCGCACACAATAGTGAAGATATAAAAGATTGTAATATATATATTGTGACAGTCCCAACACCTATCAATAGACACAAACAACCCGATTTATCGCCTTTAGAGAAGGCCAGCGAAACGATATCAAAAGTCCTTAAGACGGGCGATGTCGTCATATACGAGTCTACGGTCTATCCCGGTGCCACCGAAGAAGTCTGTGTGCCGATATTGGAAGCACATTCAGGGCTAACATTTAATAAAGATTTTTATGCAGGTTATAGCCCTGAGCGGATCAACCCCGGTGATAAAGAACATCGAGTCAGTACAATAGTCAAAGTGACTTCTGGCTCTACTGTTGAAGTGGGAAAAAGTGTTGATGCACTCTATAAAAGTATTATTACTGCAGGCACACACTTGGCAAGCAGCATTAAAGTCGCTGAAGCTGCAAAAGTAATCGAAAATACACAGCGTGATCTTAATATTGCGCTCATCAACGAACTCTCGATTATTTTTGATAAACTCAATATAGATACCTTGGAAGTTCTTGAAGCTGCTGGCACCAAGTGGAATTTTCTACCGTTTCGCCCTGGTTTGGTGGGTGGTCACTGTATCAGTGTTGACCCCTATTACCTGACCCACAAAGCGCAGGAAATTGGCTACCATCCACAAGTCATATTATCTGGTCGTCAAATAAACGACAGCATGGGTAGCTATGTTGCTGAAAAGGTGATTAAGTTATTAACCCAAAACCGAATTCATGTTGTTGGATCCAATATATTAATCCTTGGTTTCGCATTTAAAGAGAATTGCCCTGATCTGCGTAATACACGTGTTGTGGATATTATTTCAGAACTCAATCATTACCATGCAAATGTTGATGTGTATGACCCTTGGGTTGATCCTGAAGAAGCTGTCAAAGAGTACAATATTGCACCTATCTCCAAACCCGAGCCTAATAGCTACGATGCCATTATTCTTGCCGTAGGGCATACTGAGTTTGTGTCCTTGGGATCACAAAATATTAGACAATTTGGCAAACAGAATCACATACTCTACGACATAAAAAGCGTCTTGCCCAAAAATGAGGTTGATTCCAGGCTCTAATATTTCCGAGTTTGCTTTATAAGCAATGAAATATAAGTGCTTTAGGTGGCACTCAAATTTAATTTAATATACGTTGGAAGACTTCAAATGAAAGTACTCATTACAGGGACCGCGGGTTTCATAGGATCCTCATTAGCAAATAGATTATTGGCTCGCAATGATGAAGTCATTGGCATAGATAATCTTAATGATTATTACGATGTTAATCTAAAGCGTGCACGGCTGGCGCGCCTTACAAAGCAATCTGGTTTTACTGAAGTTATGGGTGATATTGCAGATCGTGAATTGATCCAAAATACCTTTGCTAAATTCAAACCTAACAGAGTAATCAATCTCGCTGCCCAGGCGGGCGTCAGGTACTCACTGGAAAACCCACACGCTTACATTGATTCCAATATCATCGGCTTCACTAATATATTAGAAGCCTGCCGGTATAATGATACTGAGCACTTGGTCTATGCGTCCTCAAGTTCAGTATATGGTGCCAATACCAAAATGCCATTCTCCGTTCATTCAAATGTTGATCATCCGCTCAGCTTGTATGCAGCAACTAAGAAAGCAAATGAACTGATGGCCCATACTTATAGTCATCTTTATAACATACCCACAACTGGCCTTAGATTCTTTACCGTCTATGGTCCTTGGGGGCGCCCTGACATGGCATTGTTTCTCTTCACTCGCAACATTCTGGAAGGCAAACCAATCGACGTCTTTAATTATGGAAATCATCGACGAGATTTCACTTACGTTGAAGATATTGTTGAAGGTGTCATTCGGACTTTGGACAAAATCGCCACATCGAACTCAGATTGGTCTGGTGACCAACCCGACCCTGCGACCAGCAAAGCGCCATTTCGTCTTTATAATATCGGCAATAACAATCCAGTAAATTTAATGGATTATATTGAAACGCTAGAAGATGCGCTGAATAAAAAAGCTGAAAAAATCATGCTGCCATTACAACCCGGTGACGTTCCTGACACTTATGCTGATGTCCAGGATTTAGTCAATGATGTAGACTATAAACCGCAAACAAGTATTAAAGAAGGGATTGGTAATTTCGTTGAATGGTATCTTGATTATTACAAGATCTAGCGGCTTAGGGGCCGTTCTCATTAAATTTTATCGGTCACCGTGTAATACCCCAAGCCTATCATTTCATGTAAAATCAATGCAGTCTTTCGTAAAGCCGCAGACTGCGGCAATATTGCAAAAAAAGGCATTTCTTCCAATGCCTGATAATCCACAGATTGTGGGCAGACGACAAAGCCTGTTTTTTCAAAAACACGTTTAGCGCGCAGCATATGCACAGCTGATGTAACCAGTCTAATTGAGAACTTGCCCTTATTTGCATTGATCAAGATCACTACTTCTTGCGCATTTTCAAAAGTATTTTTAGAATTCAGGTCCAAAAACAGCTTTGCTTGAGACACACCCATTTTTTTCAACAAGGAGGCCATTAACCTAGATTCGGCAACCTTGCGATATACGCCGCCTGCCAGATAAATATCCGCAGTGGGATATAATTCAGCCAACCGCACACCTTCAACAATTCTTGCATAGGTTGCCGATTTAATATAATGGATGTCTCCTGCATCCTTACTTCGACCATCAATACCGCCACCCAAAATAACAATAGGTAGTGAAGCATCGGCCTGGCACGCCTCGTTCTCTACTCTGGTTTCAAGATATCCTAGTGTCGGGTTAACGACAACCGGGGCTGCTATTAGAAGCAATATCAAGAGCAGGATCAACGGAAAGTACATTCTCTTAGTGTATTTGCAAAATACAAAAGAACCCAAAATCCAGATAAATAAAAACAAGGCATACAGCGCCAGTGGATCTAAGATAACATTTAAAAAATTCAAATCCATGCCTTTAATATATTCAGAAAACAGAGCGACTGCGCTCGTACAGAGGCAGCCGTCCTTACTAAGGAGAACGGTAATATCGGTATTGAAACCATGAATCCAGGCAGTAATGGCCGTATTATTATGCGATGAAAACTGCCATCATAAACAGCCAGCAACGAGAAACTATCGATTCTGGTTATAAAACATCCGCAACTGAGCCATTCACGGATATAATAGCAGTTTCAGATTTATTTCAGGACCTACTTTGAGTTCAATCAGCACCACTCATGTCGTCATAGGAATGTCCGGCGGCGTTGATTCTTCATTATCTGCAGTATTGTTACGGGCGCAAGGTTACAAAGTACAAGGCGTATTTATGCAGAACTGGGATGATGATGATCAATTGTGTACTGCAAGAAACGACTACCGTGATGCGCTGGCCGTATGCAAGAAAATAGGCATTCAATTGAAAACCGTTAATTTCTCGCAAGAATACTGGGATCGTGTATTCCAGCACTTTCTGGATGAATATTCATCAGGGCGTACACCTAATCCGGATATACTGTGCAATAAGGAAATCAAATTCAACGCTTTTCTGCATTATGCAAAATCGTTGGGTGCAGATTATATAGCTACAGGACATTATGCCCGCATCAAGAATTCAACCGCTGGTTATTCTCTTTTACGAGGCACAGATGAAAATAAAGATCAAACTTATTTTCTCTACACTTTGGGACAAGAGGCACTTTCACAAAGCCTTTTCCCTCTTGGAGAAATCAATAAAGTTGAAGTGAGGCAATTGGCGAAACAATCCGGCCTGCATAATTTCAGCAAAAAGGATAGCACCGGAATATGTTTTATCGGCGAACGAAAATTCAGTGATTTTCTATCGCAGTATCTTCCTTCAAATAAAGGCCGCATCATCTCGGACTCTGGAGATCTCATGGGAGAACATCAGGGCCTCATGTACTATACACTGGGTCAAAGACAAGGACTTGGTATAGGCGGGAAAAAAAATGCGCCTGAAGGGCCATGGTATGTTATAAAAAAAAATCTCGACAGCAACGAACTTATTGTTGCTCAGAACCATCAACACCCGGCATTGTTAACAAATACACTCACGGCCTCGCAACAGCATTGGACGCTGGAGAAGAAACCGACTGTTGAATTTGCGTGTACAGCTAAGGTTCGTTATCAGCAAAAAGATGTACCTTGCCATGTTTTAGTACAAGCAGATAACAAGCTGACTGTTCAGTTCAATAGACAAATACGTGCCGTGACACCTGGGCAGGCGATCGTTTTTTATCAAGAAGAGGTCTGCCTGGGCGGCGCGACGATTGATTCGACACGAAATGAAAAGCAGTATAATGCGGTAATTTGGACTCCATCATCAAAGGCAACATAGAATGCTGGCAACTACAGAAAACCAAGTCATCGCTTTAGCAGGAATTTTTCAGGCAACAAATACCGTTTATCAGCTGGCCCATCAGGGAGTTTGCAATCAAAGGGCATTTGACGACAGTATTCAATCTACAATTTTTGTTGATGCAGATACAGTAGCAGCGATTTTCAATAATTATCTTGGTATACGAACGGGTTTAACTGTATTACGCGAGCAAATACTCAGTCATTCTGCACAGCGTAACCCTGAGCTTTCCAGCTACGCAATCACCATAATGCATCTCGAATCTCGTCTTCGTTCAAACCCTCCCACCTTGGAACGTCTGCGCCAGGGAATAATAAACCTGCAATCTCAATTTGATCTTAACGGGATGTCTGATAGCATCATTGTCAGTATGGCTGACTTATACCGTGACACAATAAGCCAGCTCTCGCCCCGTATCATGGTTAATGGTGAGTCATCTCATCTTTCCAACGAGAATACGGCATCAAAAATACGCGCCACCTTACTCGCAGCAATGCGCTCAGCAGTTTTGTGGCGCCAGTGCGGGGGAACCCGCTTGAAATTACTGTTTAAACGAAATCGATACCTTGAAGAGGTTGACCGGCTTTTGCATAATTACACCTAAGTATAACGCCTACTATTGCGCCACTATAATGGGTATAACTTTATTGGCTGCTTCCTTGAATTCAGTGATTTGATCAAAGTTCAGATAGCGATACAGATCATCGGCCATAGGTTCAATCTTTTCCATGTGTTGCAAATATTCCTCTTTTGTTGGAATTCGCCCCAAAATAGAACAAACCGAAGCTAATTCTGCTGAGCCAAGGTAGACATCAGCGTCCTTACCTAATCGGTTAGGAAAATTGCGTGTGGATGTTGACATAACAACTGCGTTATCTCTAACACGGGCCTGATTTCCCATGCAAAGAGAGCACCCCGGCATTTCAGTTCTGGCACCCGCAGCCCCGAACGTTGCGTAATAGCCCTCTATTGTCAATTGATGGGCATCCATTTTAGTGGGAGGGCAAATCCATAGCCGGGTTGGAAGATCGTGGTGACCCTCCAATACTTTACCTGTGGCACGATAGTGGCCAATGTTGGTCATGCAAGAGCCGATAAAAACCTCATCAATCTGACAACCGGCAACCGCAGACAGTAACTTGACATCGTCTGGGTCGTTGGGACAGGCGACAATAGGTTCTGATATCGTATTCATATCAATGTCAATAATAGCAGCATATTCTGCGTCACTATCGGCAGATAATAACTCAGGATTCTCCAGCCATTTTTGCATTGCATCAACACGTCTCTCAATAGTCCTTGCGTCCTGATAGCCTTCAGAAATCATCCATTTTAACAATGTTACATTTGAATTGAGGTACTCCCGCACAGGTGCTTCATTGAGTTTAACCGTACACCCTGCAGCAGAGCGCTCAGCCGTTGCATCTGATAGTTCAAATGCCTGTTCAACTTTTAGATCTGGCAATCCTTCAATCTCTATAATTCGACCGGAGAAAATATTCTTTTTTGATTTTTTGTCTACCGTTAGGAATCCGTCCTGTATTGCCTGGTACGGGATAGCGTTAACTAGATCTCTAAGCGTCACTCCAGTCTGCATCTTGCCACTAAATCTGACTAATACAGACTCTGGCATATCCAAAGGCATGACCCCGGTAGCCGCTGCGAATGCAACCAAACCTGAGCCAGCAGGAAAGCTGATACCCAGTGGGAAACGAGTGTGGGAGTCACCTCCTGTTCCCACCGTATCTGGAATTAACATCCGATTTAACCAGGAGTGTATAATTCCATCCCCTGGACGCAGTGAAACACCACCTCGTGACGAGATAAAATCAGGCAATGTATGGTGAGTGGCCACATCCACAGGTTTGGGATAGGCCGCCGTGTGGCAAAATGACTGCATAACAAGATCGGATGAAAAACCCAGGCAAGCCAAGTCTTTGAGTTCATCTCTGGTCATAGGGCCTGTCGTATCTTGCGATCCGACAGTTGCCATCTTTGGTTCACAGTATGTTCCTGGATAGACACCCTCTACGCCACACGCATTACCGACCAGCTTCTGAGCCAGTGTATAGCCCTTATCTTTGTTCTGTACAGATTCCGGTCTGGCAAATTCATTAGAGATTTCAAGGCCCATCGCTTCACGGGTTCGATCAGTAAGGCCGCGGCCAATGATAAGCGGAATACGTCCATTTGCACGCACTTCATCCAATAGTACATTCGTTTTCAGTGTGAACTTTGCCAGTATGTCATCAGAGCCGTGTTTACAGATTTTACCCTCATAAGGATAGATATCAATGACGCCACCCATCTGTAAATTAGACACATCAACTTCTATCGGAAGCGCGCCCGCATCTTCCATAGTGTTAAAAAATATTGGTGCTATTTTTCCACCAAGACAGTAACCCCCTTCACGCTTATTGGGTACAAACGGAATATCATCCCCCATGTGCCAGAGTACAGAGTTGGTCGCAGATTTACGTGATGATCCAGTGCCAACTACATCACCGACATAGGCGACGGGATGACCTTTTTTCTTAAGATCAGTAATAATTTCAAGCGCATTCCCCTCAATGCCTTGTCGTGGATTTTTCAACATTGCATTTGCATGTAAGGGGATATCCGGTCGTGACCATGCATCCTGTGCCGGTGAAAGATCATCGGTGTTTGTCTCACCCGGGACTTTAAAAACCGTCACAGTAATTTTACTTGCGACTGGTTTTTTGCTGGTAAACCACTCGGCATCTGCCCAGGATTGCATAACACGTTGTGCACACGAGTTACCTGCGTCCGCCTTTTCTTTTACGTCATGAAAGGCGTCAAACACCAATAATGTTTTACTCAAACCATCTGCTGCAATAGTGGCCAGCTTATCATTATCGAGTAACTCAATCAGGGTTCCTACATTGTAGCCACCCAGCATCGTTCCCAACAATGCAGTTGCTGTTTCAGCATCGATTAACGGACTGATCGAATCTCCTTTTGCAAGATCGGATAGTAAACCTGCTTTTACATACGCCGCTTGATCCACCCCGGGTGGACAGCGGTTGCTTATCAGTTCTAACAAGAATTGATCCTCTCCAGCAGGAGGGTGCTTAATCAATTCTGCAAGGGCCGCCATCTGTTCGGCGGTAAGTGGCTCAGGTGGAATGCCTAATGCAGCCCGTACCTCAACATTTTGTCGATATTCTGTAAGCAAAGTGTTCTGCCTGTTCTGTTAGTTTAAAAATGAAATTTTAATTTATTGTATCTTAATTGTTGGATTAGCAGCGTCCATAGGTTGATAGATTGAATTTATATTTACTATCTATTCTACACTATTGATAGCCGCTTTTGAGGCAAATCAATTCTGCCCTTCAAATGCGTTGATCCGTAGCATTTCGATTTCATCGCGAATTGATGCAGCCTGTTCAAACTCAAGGTTCTTAGCATGCTCAAACATGTTTTCCTCCAATTGAGAAATCTGTTTAAGTGCGTCTTTCATTGAAATCAGTTGGTATTTCTCTGAAGATTCAGCCAACTGCCTGCTTGCTCCGTTGTAATCGCCTGAGTTCCCACCGATGTCAAGCACATTGATTATTGCCTTTTTTATCGACTTGGGTTTAATTCCATGTTTTTGGTTAAATTTAATTTGTTTTTCTCTACGGCGATCAGTTTCCGCAATAGCCCGCTCCATTGATCCGGTAATCTTGTCACCATACAAAATTGCTTTTCCGTTTAAATTGCGCGCAGCGCGGCCAATAGTCTGTATTAAGGATCGATCTGATCGCAAAAATCCCTCCTTATCCGCATCAAGGATCGCCACTAAGGATACTTCAGGCATATCCAGCCCTTCTCGCAATAAATTTATTCCAACAAGAACGTCAAATTTACCCAATCGCAGATCGCGAATAATTTCGACCCGTTCAACCGTGTCTATATCGGAATGCAAATAACGAACTTTGGCACCATGATCAGCCAGATATTCAGTTAAATCCTCTGCCATTCGTTTTGTTAGTGTGGTTACTAATACTCTATCGCCCTGATTGGCTCGTATTCGAATTTCGGAGAGCAAATCATCAACTTGTGTGGCAACTGGCCTCACCTCTATGTCTGGGTCTACAAGTCCTGTGGGTCGTACCAGTTGCTCAACAATTTGTGAAGCATTTGCAGCTTCATATTTTCCCGGTGTGGCAGATACAAAAATAGTCTGAGGACTTATCCGTTCGAATTCATCAAATCGTAATGGACGATTATCCATCGCCGATGGCAGCCGAAAGCCATAACTAACAAGGTTTTCTTTACGTGAACGATCACCTTTATACATTGCACCCAGCTGTGGGACAGTCACATGACTTTCATCTATAAATAAAAGACCGTCTTGCGGTAAGTAATCAAAAAAGCAAGGCGGAGGCTCACCCGGATTACGACCTGATAAATAGCGTGAATAATTTTCTATACCCGAGCAGTAACCCAACTCATTAATCATCTCAAGATCAAATAACGTTCTTTGTTCCAGACGTTGAGCTTCGACTAATTTTCCTGCATCTCGTAATTGAGCCAATCGCTCTATCAGCTCTGACTTAATCTCGTCAACCGCTGACATTAACACTTCACGAGGGGTTACATAATGTGTTTTTGGATAAACAGTCAGTCGAGGTACTCTACGTAGTACCTCACCTGTCAAAGGATCAAAATAGGCTAGGTTCTCAATTTCATCATCGAAGAGTTCAATTCGGATCGCTTCGCGATCAGAGTCGGCTGGATGCACATCAATCACCTCACCTCTTACGCGATAAGTACCGCGTCGTAACTCCATATCGTTACGCTCATATTGAAGCTCTGCAAGACGGCGCAGTAAATCACGCTGATCAATCAAATCACCACGATCCAGGTGCAACACCATTTTTAAATATGAAACAGGATCACCCAACCCATATATTGCCGAAACAGTCGCTACAATCACGACATCTGTTCTCTCAATAATTGCCTTGGTCGCTGACAACCGCATCTGCTCAATATGTTCATTTATTGATGCATCTTTTTCAATGTAGGTGTCCGAAGCGGCAACATAAGCTTCAGGCTGGTAATAATCGTAATAGGAGACAAAATATTCAATTGCATTTTCAGGGAAGAATGTTTTCATCTCCCCATAAAGTTGAGCTGCAAGCGTTTTATTAGGTGCGAGAATTATGCTGGGTCTTTGTTGCTGCTGAATAATATTAGCAACTGTATAAGTTTTGCCAGACCCTGTCACACCTAGCAGTGTTTGAAAAACCAAACCGTCATTTATCCCTTCGACTAAGGAAGCAATAGCGGTAGGTTGATCACCAGCTGGCTCAAATAGTTTTCGGATTTTAAAAGATTTTGACATAGGCCTGCCACGAACAAAGCAAATCCGTTAATAGTAACTAAAAATGTAAGTTGATTAATAGTAAAATCAGTATCCTGTCAGATTAAATCTTAGGATTTTATAAAGACAGGATTATCCTATCGAAAGGGATTAATAACAGAGGAATCAGTTAGCGGGAAATAAAATTGGCTCCCCGCGCCAGACGTGCCCGGAACCAATTTAGGCCCGTCTTTTATTTGGAGTAATGCTCTCGTTGAATAATTAATTGTAATTTTTTTCTTTCCTACCTGTATATTATTTATGAATCTGGAAAAAAACTCACGAATTTTTTTAGGATTATTCGAATTCTTAATCTTTTCTTTTAGGAAAGCACAAAGCAAAGGCACATCCGCTCTGGAGATGTTCAACTCAGGGGCTATTTCGGACTCAATTTGGGTTACTTTTGACTCCAATTCTATGATTTCTTTGTTTAGCTGAAGTAATCGCGGTTTTAAATCAGCCAAATTAAGCCCGTCTATACCACACGCCTCTAATATTTCGTACAGATTTCGGCGGCGACGCTCTCTATCAGACAGATGTGTAAGGACTTCAGAGCGGCGGACGGCCCTATCTGATTCCCACTGACCTATACACTTTTCCATCGTCGATAAAACGGCTAGCAGATTTTTATTTGTCAAAATATTTGTGCAGATATGTTCAGCCAACCATCTATCTAAATCATCGGCAGGAAGTCTACGTGGCTTTCCTGATGGGAAACGTACACCATAATACCAATACCGCCGTGACCGGCCTTTCGCAGACTCAATTTTGTAGTTTTGACGTGATACGCCGCATTTTAGCAGCCCAGTTAAAAGATGAGTGCTATGCGGAGAGCCCGTTTCTGGCTGGGCGTTAAGAGCTGCTCGATCTAACTTTTTTTGCACGTCGTCCCACAACTTTTTTTCGACAATTGCTGCATGTGATTTGACAATGATCCAATCTTTTATATGGCGTATTCGACCTGTCCGACGGTCCTTCTTATTATAAACTGTAAATCCACAGGTAGACTGAGATCGCAGCAGGTTTGCAAGCGCAGATGGTCTCCACGGATGCCCTCTCCGCTGAGCTCCTTCATCATTGAGTTGTTTGACAATTTTTCGAATACCTACGCCCGAAGATCGCATTTTAAATATTCGTTGCACTACCCCCGATTCATAAGGATCAACTTGCAGCTGTTTTCGCTTAGGGTTTTCGGGAGCAGGGATTACCGAAAAGCCGTAAGGTAAACATCCTCCATTCCAAAACCCATCCCGCGCATTTTTTATTGCCGAACGCCTAGTGTCAGCTGAGATCTGGCGACTATATAGCTCATCAAAGAGCTCCAGCACACCATCCAGCAACCAGCCAGGTGTAGTCGCTGTATCAACATCGATAGAGACATAGATCAATGTGGTTTGTGAGTCGCTAAGGCGTTTTTTGTAAAACCCGGCATCCACCTTATTACGAGCAAAACGTGAGCTAGACCAAGTTACAAAATAATCAATAGCTTGGACATCACAATATGTAATGGCGTCAAGGAAGGCCGGGCGTGCGTCTGTTGATCCACTCAAACCTTCATCTGAAAAGGTTCGCAGTATGTTCGCGCCCAGTTTTTCGACCTTGGCAGTGCATGCGGCAATCTGGGAAGCTATTGGAAGCTCGCCGTCAGCTTGATGCTTGGTCGACACGCGGGCGTAAATTATTGCGTTTTTCAATTTTCCTCCAGCGATCTGCAACGTTCCATAGTATTTGTTTCGATATCCGCATTTGCGCAAAAAGTGGATGACATTTTAGAGATGTAATGATCTCGTCGTAACTTAGTCCCTGCTTCCTCAGCTCAATGATATGTGATGACCGCAAGACGTGCAAAAAACGGGTCAGCGTAGGAACTCTGACGCGGAAAACTAGATCCTCACCGCACGGACTGGATTCGCGCAAGATATATAAAGTGTCAACAAAAGCATCAAAACCGATTCGTTCTGCGACTTTTAGCCATGCCGGGGAAATTCCGGTCGACCTCAGCAGCTCCAAGTCAGCGATCGAAGCCGCTTTTTTGAGTTCATCGAGTGTGTAGTTATCCAGGTACCCTCCCCCCCCTCTGGGAGCATGGGTTGCATTGTGCCGACCCCCCACCCATGGCAGGGTTGCCTTGCTGTCTTCAGTTTTGGTTGTTGAGCTGCGTGATTGACTGGTCATCTGTCGTTTAACTCTCTGATTGTATTGATAGCTCATTGCAGTGAGCTGCGCTTATTCTAGGGAGTGCGCATCTCCCGCTTCCGTAACTCCTATAGTATTGGCCGCCTATATTAGCGGTTCCAGATATACCCACAGACACCCAAACTGCTCTGGCTTCGACGCTACGGGATGACTGGTATCGCCTTTCCGTTTATCAATCCAGACCAGAAAGAGGCGGATTGGCCTTCTCCAGCTGCTTTGCCAGCTCGGTGGCCGGTGTTATGATGCGTTTAATAGGTGAGGCTTGACCCATGACCTCGGTCTTGCGTCGCATTGCCAAATGCGTGTACATCTTTGCTGTCTCTATCCGGCTATGCCCGAGAATGGTTGCAACAGCGTACAGGTCGTTAGTTGATTCATAGATCTCTGTGCCTACCAGGTGACGGAAGGCATGCGGATGCAGTTCAGATGCCGGCAACCTAGCCGGAATGCCATGCCGAAGAATGATATCGTTGATGCTCTTGGGGCTTAGACGCCTAGCTTCACCGTGGTACTGATCTGGCGGTACTTTGTTATTCATCAAAGACACAAATAGCACTCTATCACCGTCTTCCAGTGTACGATCTATCGCTTTCAGGTTGGGAAACGCCAGGTAGGCCCGCACCAGCAGGCGGGTTTCGGTTGTGACGGGTACGGTCCGTTCCTTCTTGCCTTTCTCGCGCAGTTTAATGACAAGATGCTCGCCTTTATTGTCTCGCTGGAAGATCAAATCCGATTCGTTTAGGTTGACCAACCCGGACCGACGCGGCCCAACGTCGAACAAAATGGCCATAATCGCTGTGTCTCGCACGCCGGCCAATGTTTTGAGGTCTGGAGCCATGAGCAACGTCTGGATTGTTTCCAACCTCGCAACCGTGGGCAGGGGCCGGCCCGATTTTGGATATTGTAGTTCGGCTGCGGTGCTGGTGGCCAAATGCTTTGTCCTGACCAACCAGCCGTAGAAAACTCTCACAGCTGACACCATCGGTTTTCGAGCCGACGGGGAAATACCCTGCTCATGGGCATGCAAACCGGTGAATTCCTCCAACATTTCAAAGGTTGCGTTCACCGGGCTACTGACTTTGTGCTTTTCGCTCAAAAAACAAAATAGGCGATTCAGGATCGAGCGGTATTTGTAAATAGTCTGAGAGGTTCGCCCCTTCGACACGCCATGCCACGTTAAAAAGTCCGTCAATAAAACGTCTCTATCCATGGGTTTTCCAAAATAAAGGGAAGGGGGGGAGAAAAAACCAGCGTATTTTTCCTTTATTAGTCACTTTTTTACGGTATGTGCTTGTTTTAACTAACAAAGTGCCTCCGCGGGTTTTGATTTTAATCCGCGCATAATGCGCGGGTTTAATTTTAAACTACTAGTAACTCAATGAATACAAAAGAATATTACCTATATTAGAATGTGCTTACCTACGCGGGTTTTGCATTTTTGACAAAAAAAACCCGCACATCGAAAGCGCAGCTCATAAAAAACCCGCGCAGTTTTATAGCAAACCCGCGTAGGTAAGCATTCGCTAATATACCCTTTTTTAAGCTTTTTATTGTCTTTTTATTATTATTAATCAATAAGATATAATTAATATAAATATAACTAATAAGGCGTATAAATAAAACTAACCCGCGGAGTTTTACAGGAAACCCGCGCAGTTTTGGCGGTAACATGCGGAGGAAAAAGGCGTGAGCTGCACATTTTTTCAAAGCTATTTTACAATGTATTCAATTAGATAGGCGGATTTTCCGTTTTATTTGTACGAAAAACGTACAGTGATGCGCGGGTTTTTTGAATTACCCCGGTAGTCCACGGGTGCGAGGTCGCAGGTGTCTGTCCTGTCCGACGACATTTTGACTCTACGCTGCTTGAGGATTACTGCTTGTGAATGTCTCAACCCGAGCGGGAATAGAGGTTATTTTAGGCAAAGGCGCAACTCGTAGGGAGCTTTGGCATTGACAGGTGACCTTTAAAGGCGTATAATAAACCCATGATTTGCAATAAGGCAGTCATAAAACCAAACGGGTTAACTATGAATCACGAAGAAAGAATGAAAGATTTAACCATTGCCAAAGTGACCGCTGAAGTTGAAAAGTTGGTCGAAGAAGGCATCAACTATCGCAAGAAAAACCGATGGTTTGAATTGACTATTGGCGTTGCCCTGTTTGCGGCGGGTATCGCATTTGCGAAGTTATTCATATAGCTTCCAACAGCCCCGCTTCGGCGGGGCAATCCCCATATGAAAAACTACGAATTAGGCTACACACCCGACAATCTTAAGAAACTATTACTGGAAAACAAAAAGAACCGGGAATTTGTCGCTGAACTGCTCGGTATCAATATTCGCCAGGTACACCGGTGGTGCGTTCCTGTATCGAACAATAATCATCAGAGCATGAGTCACAGTCGATGGCTGACATTGGTTGATGCCATCGCATAGCCCTCCAGGATTAGGATACGAATGAAATTGTTAGAGATAGGTAATAATGGACAAGAGATTGTCAGCACAAACTATTGGCAATCTGATCACGCAGATAAAGGCTTTTTTTATTTGTCCTGAAATTCTGGCGCTGGCAGACTATTGGTCCCATCAAAACAAGAGCACTTAATCTCTGACATGCGAACAGGCCTATACGTCATTGTCTCTAGAGGGCGATGGCAAAGTAGAGATGCGTTGGAATTGCTTTTTGAAGACAACTCGGATACACCGTCCTCAATCAATATAGCGACCGAACAGACCGACCGATTACTCCCCGACTCAGACCAAGGCGGTGGGTTCGTAATTGCCATCTGGACTGAAAATGGTTTGCAACTTACCTTGCCAGGAAAATACAGAGTAGTTAAAAATCTACCCTGTTTGAAGCCATGGGTTGTTCAATAGCTGAATACTTGCGCAAATAACCGGGAAAAGCGCAACTTGCACCTCTCCCGGTTAATGCATAACCAGAAATCAAGCCGCCTGGGTCGCACCATCGGACCAAACCACCGTCCGCCCGCGCTGCACGGCTAACCCAGTCCGCACCAGCTCCACTTGAATGGCCTGCGCCCGATCATCACCGCACCCCACATACCTTTTAATTGCGGAGCGTCCAAGCCTGTCCAATTCTCCTGTCTGCCCTGCCTTGATCACCCTGGCCAACTGCCTCTGGTAGTTCTGATCGTTTTTGTACGCCGGTGTTTGGTTGGTTTGTCTTAACCTGGCCAGCTCAGCTTCCAGTTGCGTGATTTTACTCGAGTACTGACTTCGCAAGTTCTGGATGGCTGCTTTGGCTTTGTTTAATTCAATCATCTGAGTCATAGTCATCTCCTCTACTGGCGCCGGGTTTATGCGACTTTCTCGCGGGCGCCTTGGGCTTCCGGGTGGGTTTGGCTTCCGAGTGCTCGGCGGATGGCGCTACCTGCCTCCAGCGACAACCAGATTCGAGCGGCTTCCATGAGTATCACGGCCACCAGGGCGAAACGGGTAGAAAATTTCTCCGGAGAGAGGCCAAACCAGGCGGCCACCTCATGCAATACGGTCGCAGTGGCGCTAGTACCGCCTTCAGTTACCGACTCCAGCCGGGATCGAGCAGCATCCAACTCACTCTTGGCACCAGGTACATACTTCTTTCTGATCCAGCCACCACTGGAATAATCACCCACGGTATCAGCGTCTTTGGCTGACTCAATCACCGCGTCGTATGCCTCGGCTGCTCGATCGTAATCAGCAACAGCCCGTTGATAGCCGTCCGATTGCTGAATACTCGCTTCATGGCCACCCTGCACTTGCCATGCGAGGTGAAGTGAGCTGGTAACGATTGAAAAGAGCATCAAGCCAGTCAGCAGCAACAGGCCGATTGACCGACTGCCCTGGCCCACCGTGCCCAGGCGGATGCTGATTACATTTGCACTCATGATCAGGCCGATGGCAATCAACCCGGTTACGACAGCGTTGAAGCCGCTATCAGTCGCCATCCCTGCCAGCTTGGCTAATGCCCAATAGGCTTGCATTGAATTGATAACCAGGAAGACAACACCCAGGCAGGCGCCGATGATCATCCAGAAGCGCAAGCTGTTCGCCGCCATCTTCAGCCGGCTGTACTCGGCTTGCTGGTAGTCTTCCTGGATGCTTTGCAGATCAGAAGAGTTTAGAGTTGAGGGATTCATAACGCCACCCCGCGGTTGCGGATGACGGACGGATTTGTGGTATATTCGCTTTGCGATTTCATCTTGTGTTTGCTCACTTGATGTTGTTGAAGTGCTGGTTTGGGTTACAGCCCATTCCAGCGCGCCAGTTAACTCGATTGCGGGTTAACCTGGTGGAGTTAGCCGCAACTGTTGTGCCAGAGTTAACTTATTGACAAGAAATCCACTAGAGGTTATTGGGTTGTTTTTCTTGTGACTCCGCCAGTCGGTTTACTTTTCTCCCAAGTAATTTAATCTCAGCGAGCAATTCTTTATTTTTTCCTTGCTTAATGTCGATCAATTTATTATTTCGATCCACCACCATATAGCCTGTGATCAAGCATCCTATCCAGAGCAAAATAAGTCCATAAAGGAGAAATTCATAGGCGATAAAGCCAATAATTGAACAAACAATCCCGGCTGCGGTGCTGGAGTAAAACAATCCCAAAGGACCAAAAATAGCAGCAAGAATAAACTGGGTGATCTGCGAGTACTTCATCTGTTTCTCCATTTTGTTTTGTGATTTTTGGGTGTTACCGAAACGTATGTCGGCAACACCTGGCTACTATGTTAAGCCCAGCCGGCCCTATCAACTTCTTCAAGCAACAGTCGCAAGTCACTGTTGATCTGAATCAGGCTGCTTTCCAGTGCGGCCATGATACTGATCATGGCATCAGGTGACGAATCACCGTAGCCCGCCATTGTGCTATCGCACTTGGATTGGGCAAAGTGCTGGTGCAGGACCAGGGTATTGTAGATGGAATTCAATCGTTTTGTGTGTGGGGATGGGTTCATGACAGAGTGCCTGTTTAGATTAAGTAATCACCAGCCACATCAAGTCGAATCAATGGTGGCGGGCGCCAAGCAGGTTCGACTTACCGCAACAAGCAACGGCGCTCCGAAGAGCCCCACAAGACGCCCACCATTGATGCGGACACAAAAAAAGCGCATTTGGTAAGCGCCTGGCGCTTATTAAAACGAGAGTCGAATCCCGGCTGCAGATTTTGCTGCAACAATATTAGGGTAGAGGCTCAGCGGCTTTCTGTCAAATGCGTACTTTTTTCTTGAAGATCATTGCGGGTTGTCGAAAGCCAGTGAATTAAAGCCTATAACTATGTCGCTTGCGTCCACCAGTTGCTGGACTTGCAAAAAAACTATCAGCTAGAAAAACCCGGTAACGATCGGTGCAGTAATCGATGCCCTGGATACGCTCTTCGTCTTTTTTCGAGATACCTTTGACAATTTAACAGTCATAAATAATCATTGCTTGACCCTCCTCAAACCCATCGACTTGACCTGATTACGTATAGAGGCCCGTGTTCGCCCTGGCAATTGCAGCAAACACTGATCAATACCTGATCGTGGATAGACATCTTCCAGTAATTGTATTTCAGAGGGTGCCCAGTGCTTTGTTCCCCGGTTGCTCAGGCCTATGGCAATGGCTTTTTGGCGTATGGATTGGTCTGAGCGTGTCGGCAATATTTGCTTTAGTCGCTCTAAGTCCGGCCAATTTTCCTTCAGCACTCCCAGTTCGAAATCTGTCCAGACCTTGCGGCATGATATTTTCTTCGCTTCGTTTGGCTCGGTTATTGGGGAGATCAGGCCCCAGCCGTTTAACAAAATCACTTGTTTATTATCCATGGTCACGCTCCTGTCTTAAATACAAGCTGCTAAGCAGCGGATTAAATCGTTAATAATGCCCTCGCCGTTGCCTATCTACGGCGATTTGCCTGTGGGCTATATGGAGGGCTGGGCTCACCCCCAATTACCGCCACAGCGGGATAGCGATCCCAGGTGATTTTCGTTGTCTCGCTATCAAACGTCATCTATTCAGGCACTCACCTGGCCGTTGAATTAAATTACTGCATACTTCAGTTATGCAGCGGATTGGCCTGCTCGGCCAAATTCGGATTCTGGTCTATCGGGTTGGCTTACGGATAATCCAAAACGCTCACACTGCTTTAGATCCAACGCAATCGCATGGGTCACACGTTGTCTACCAAAGGTGAAATCTGTACGGTCTGAATACAGTACTCCCGCGGCGGTTAGTTGCTTTTTCAGCACCCGATCGGTTTTGATTGGTAGTCCATTAAAAAAATCTCTCAACCCCATGTTGGTACTGATGCAGTTCATCATGTGATTTGTGCGGATTTTCAGCACTTGAATCAGATTCGCTCCCTCAGTAATGTGCACGAATTTAAACGGCAGCGGGTATCGGTTGGCTGATATCTCGGCAAATATTTTATCCAGGATCCAGACCCACGGTTGGCGTGTCGCCGTGGTGTCTTTGATGTGGTTGTTCATCTGCTCGATCAGGTCCATGGCGTAGCTGCCTTCAGCTACATTAATCTCCGAGAATTCGCAAAGTAGGCGCCAGGCGGCAAAGGATAGCTGCGTAGTTATCCACCAGGCGTTTGGCTCCAGCATCGGTGTTGTCTGCCATACAGTTCGATTGACAGTACGCTTGCGCACGGGAAAAGCGATCTTTGATATCCTTGCGTGTGAAAGCGGAGAGGTAATGTAGCCACTCCCTGACTGGAAATCTCGGCAGTTCATCCGGCATTAGTGGCCCGGCTTTACCATCGATACTGGTACGCACCAACTTTGATTCGATGGATTCTACCTGTGAGTCTTCTCCAGCCATAAGCACAGGGGCACTCTCCAAATAAAGCAACACCCGCCCGCCGGATCCTCGTGGTGAGACGGTGTATTGATAGCAGTTTTGTAATGTCCGCACTGCGGCGTCTATGATGTCTTTTTTGTTGGTTGAGACTTCATCCCAGCCGACCGGGTGCGAGGTGTAAGAGACGGTATTGAGCATACGAAATTGCGTGGCGATGGCTTGCGGCGAGTACATGGTGAATCCGATGGAGTCTTCCAGCCGGTGGATCAATGTTGATTTACCGGCCCCTTTCTCGGCTTGCATTAGGTGATGTGGCCAGAAACCAAGAAACAATTTCAGGTGTGCTCCGAGCGCCCAGGTTAATAACATGGTTGCCGCATTCTGTTGCATGGTCTGCCTGTAGGCTTCGATGTTTTGCCTTGCGTGCAGGACATTGCCACTTGGAAACGCAAGCCGGTGATAGCCGCACTGATGCTCTGCATCGGTAAAGTAACAGTCCTTGCCTTCATTAATATGTGGCTTGCCATTGCGCCAGCACAGGCCGATAAAATTAATCGCCTGGCGTTCATTCATCCCGGCGGAACGTTCGAGAATAGAGAGCATCCTACCCATCGAACGGGCATCAAACACAGCTCCGAACTTTCGCCACTGGTCCAGGTTGTGGAGTTGTTCGTCCTCCATGACCTTGCGGATTAGCCTGGCCCCGTGCCGTGGCGTTTGCACACTTACGGCAAACTGCATCTGTGGGTCGCTGTCCTTCTTCCCGCTGAGTGTGCCGGTCGGGCTGGCGATGCTCACTCGGCTGATCGATGCGATGCGGAACCCACACAAATCCCTTGCTGTGTCACGCTTCTCACCCGACTCCTTGTCACTTTCGGTACGTATAATCTGGGTAAAATCATCGACCACACGGTAGCGCCAGTACTGCTTGTAATCGTGCTCCGGCAAATACAAGCGAGGCTTACTACCTTCCGGCAACAGATCGATATCGCCCGGTACACCAGGAACGATCCATTGCTCATAACGCTTGAGTCGTATACTCGTCTCACTTTTATCTATGCCCTGCAACACGTCATTAATGTCGTTCCAGCCTTCTTCCACCCATTCGGCCTGGTCCAGCATCTGCGCGCCGATATTCAATTCGATTAAAAGGTTGTAGATTTTCCAGGCCGCATCCGCACCCGGTCGGCGTCCTTTGTTATTCGGTTTGTCGTTGTCCATACACAAGATCACTCGCTTGCCTGCACAGACACTCCAGTCAATGCCTTCAACTGTCTTAGTGCCCCGTGTTGCCAGAGCCGTGCAATTTGCCAATGCACTGTGTACAGACAGTGCATTGATGGCACTCTCAACGATATAGACGGTTCTGGCACGCTTGAACTGTTGCCAGTCCAGCACCCAGGGCGCACCGAGTTTTTCCCCCTGGCTCATCGTTTTTACATCGCCGTTGAGCGTTGGGTTCAGGTAACGCAGATCAACGGCTAAATCCACACCCGTTTGAGACTTGCAGATAAACGCCGCGGCCGGTCCACCGTGGCCAAATTTGCCGGGTTCGATCTTCGGGTTTGTATAATAGTTAAATCCCAGACTGCCGGCTTTGATGGCATGATCGATCACATCTTCAACGATCCCTCTGCCGACCACATACTCTTTTACGCGCTCCGGCTGTTGCCGCGATTTACTCGCGATAAACTGTGCCAGTGTTTGCTCCTGCTGCACCTGACTGGTTTTCGCAAGCTCTGGTGCCGGCATGTGGTACCAATCCCGCAATGTCCGGACCGCCTCCCCAAAGTCGCAGCCATGAACGTACATCACCATATCAATACAACTACCTCCCTGTTCATCGTCGCTAAAGTCAGTCCAGCCCCACCTCCCATTTTTGTGATAGATACTCAGCGATGGTGTCTTATCTGCGTGGTGCGGTGATCGGTAATTGCCCGCATTGCCACCCGGTCTTTGCAGTTCCAGCCGTGTCGCCAGGTCATACAGATCAACCCCTGCTTTGATGTCGTCCAGAGAGCTCATGCAGTCGGTGCCCTTTTGAATAGATCCAAGGTTCTGTTACACATTGGCTTTTCTGGCTTTGAAAGGAAATTAGTGTATTTATCACGGCGGGTGTACCCGGCCTGTATCAACGCCAGATCCAGCGCGTCGTGGCGTGCTTTTATTGACTGATACGTCGACTCAGTAATGATCCCCTTGGAATGGTCGCTTGCCACCAGTCGTCTGTAAGTAGCCAGATCAGGTAACACCAGCGCGGCCACATCGGCCACGACAGTCAATTTCTCAAACTCATTCATCCATCGACTCCAAAATCTTCACGAATTTTTCGTGGTCCATGATCAATGCTCCAGTAAACACACTCATCAACCGCCTGAATTCGTCACTGTGCAATAGTGCATGCAGCGCGGGGTCAGTATTTTCGAGTGTATCCAAAAATCGACGTTTTTCAGTTGCGTTGAGTCGGCTGAGGCTAACCTGTGTGGGCAAAGTGCCAGTTCGTACCGGGATGTCTGGCGTACCTTTTTTAAGCTCCTCCGGCCAGAGGCTCTCTTTACGACTCGGCACACTGCACCTCCTTAACCGGGTGTTGGATGTAACCACAACGCTGGCACTGGCGATGAAACGGCTTACCAAAGTCCACCCGCCAGATCAAAACAAACTCATCAGAAATTATGTAGCTATGGCCTATCACACAACAGATCAGGTAGCTCAGCACATACTTGCATTGTGGGGTCATGATTGACCTCAAAAGATGGTATTAAAAGACACCGGGATTGCCCGTGAGTCGCTCCCGGCTGGCGACCGCCTGACGGCTTGCTAAGGGGGCTGTTTACGTCGGTTTCGCAGGGTTGTTCTGGACGCCATTGGGCGTATTTTTCTAACTGGTACCTAGCCTTTATTAGGGCATTAATTGCATCGCACAGCGCAGGTGGTGGGCATGATTCCTCAAGTGATCGATCCAGGATTCTCTCGAGACGTATCGTTATCTCATCGATGTCGGCTGCGATCTTTTGATGGCTGCTTATCGGCTGATGAGTCATCGTGCTGCGTCCTGGATGGATTGATCCACCTCAATACGATCCGGCTGAAAATAGAGTCGAGCGGTATAAGGGTCCCCATGACCAAGCGCTGATTGCACCATGCCCAACGGGTCGTTGCTGGTAGTACGGGAGCCAATTCGTTTGGCAAAAGTGTGACGCATCCAGTGCGGGGTAATTTTGATGTTCAGCCCCGCTTTTTCTCGCCAAAATCTGAGCCGGGATTGAAAGGACCGAATGCTTAAGCCCTTGCCCTCCTGGCGGCTCATCACCAGGGGTGAATCCGGTAATTCCAAATGCGCCATCTTCCGGCGCGTTGTGAGCAGTATTAATAGTTGCTTCTTGGCTTCGCGGCTAGCCAGTATGTCGTATCCCTGGCCGCCCTTGCTTATCTCGTCACGAAAGTTGAAACGGTTTGTGCGCAGGGTTTCGCGGGCATCGTGGCAGGTGAACTGGGCCAGGGTGCCTATGCGCATCCCGGTTAGTCGTAGCAGCCTCATCCAGGCCAGATCCCGTTCGACTAATAGTCCCTTACGTTGGCTTACTGTAGTGAAAAGCTGACGTTCTTCGGCTTCGGTCATAAATTTATCGAATACGGCTGACATGGCTGCTCTCCTGTTTGTAAACAGTGATTTCTACAAGCACCGCATTCGGGTCCACCCCTTCATTAGCTATTGCCAATACCTGCGCAAACGTAATATTTTCGGTGTCTGGCACACTCCAATCGGTTCCTGACGTCGGTTTTTCCAGGTACCCGTGCTGCTTAACATTCAAACCCATCTGGCTGTACTCCAGCAACTGCACCTCTTTTTTGTTGTTGCTGTTGTGCCTGAGTAGCCGCAAGTAGCGATCGTTTGCGATTCGCCGGGTGTCCCCAGGCTGCATCCAAAACCGAACTTTACGACCCTGCTTGCTTTTTGCGTGCCGCTTTTGAGCTGCCAGATGTATTACGATGGTTGGTGTACTTTTGATTGCTAGATTCTTTTTCATCATCATTCCTGTCCTTTGAGCGAACAAATTCGCTCAGTTCATCACTGAAGACTTGATAAATTTCGCTGGGGTCCAGGACTACTTCACGACCACGTAAATTATCCGTGATACTTGTAAGTCCGTGTTTGACAAGCGAATCCGGCGGACGGTTAGCCCGCGTCACAGATCAAACACCCGGCAGAGCATGGAAAGTTGTGACACATGCCTCATTCCTTAACAGCGTGAATATGGGTAGGTGGTTTTGCGGAACTACTGGAATGATGGTCTCGGAGGGTTTAATATATTCTCCGAGAATCGTGATTGACCTATTATTCCAGTAGTTCAGTAATTCTCTCCGGCCCCGTCAGAGTTGCAGCTCTGCGGGGCCACTTTATTTAGGCAGCTTTGTCAGGGACGCTGAGCCCTCTGGACTTGAGAACACGTTCCATGCCCTCCATGACCAGCTCTTTCAAATTTTTTTCCTCGTTAACTGCAGCCAATACAGTGGCTTTATGCAAATCCTTTGGGATGTCGCAAGTTAGCCGGATGAGTGATTTCGGATTTTTAATAGCCATTAACTGGTCCTGGTTAAGGTGAGAGCAAACACGCAATTGCGCGAATAAATAGATAATAGTAGTTCATATGAACTTTTGCCAAGGTGAGATTTAAAAAAATGTTAGATAGGTTGCGTCAATTAATTGGAAGCACCCCTCGCAAGAACTACGCGCTAGGTATGGGCCTCTCTCCTAGTACGCTGGACACTATTTTCAAACGCGGTGGACCAAAGGCGCCACTTTATCCTGCAATATCCCGTGTCTACCGGGTCTCACTTGATTGGCTTTGGGATGGAAAAGGTGCGCCTTACTTCGTCCATCACTGCCGAACCGACGAGCAATTTGTCCATTATATTGAAAATGGACCCAAGCACTGCGAATTCCCGTTTCTGGTACATGGCTCTGAACTAATACTGGTCTTACACGCGAACGCTGTGCATCAAGGTGTTGAGTTCCGGGAAGTACAGGTCTTATCTGGAGTACCGGGAAAAAAGACTGAAAAATTACTCTACGAATTCGCCACACCCATGAAACGAATTGAAAAGGATTTGTTCGACAATATTCGCGATGGGTTAGCTGATAATAACATTGTTTTGGCCGAAATCGATGAAGTCAATACTATGCTGCTGCTGAACGAATGGTTGCGCGATAAACGCTACTACGAAGACGATTTGCTCAATACCGTGCGGTCACTGGATGATGATCAAAAATCATTGATACGGCAGGTGGCCAATTCTTATTCGTCTGAGAAAAAATAGGTTTTAAAAAACACAGGGACTAAGGAGCCAAGTAATGCCACACATAATATCTGCAATATCGCTACTACTATTAATCACCAGCTGCGCAACACAACCACAATTAACACGAGCGGAATGGTTACAGATGACGCACCGTAACTATGCTGACGTGACCACAGAGCAAGTTCTTACCGCCGCTGAAAAACTACTGCGCTGGGTCGATGAGGCCGATTTTAAATTTTCACACAATGATGAGGACATCCACGCCCAACGGCGGTGGATGCAATACGCCATAATCGTTGCGAACATAGGCACCGACTTCTGGCACGTTAAAGCCACACCCATAGACGGCGGTGTGCGTGTCATGGTACAGAGCAGTGTCCAGTCTCAATCGATTACGCCTACACCAACCACAGGTGTAGAATGGACTGCAGGAACTAGCCCACTGCAAGGTGAGATGATAAACAGTCCCGCGATGTACGCGTTATTCTTCTCGCGCCTGGATTTTCTTTTGGGTCGCACGAGCACTTGGACAACGTGCGATAAAATGCACACTCGCCGTGAGTCAGGATTGGTACGTGGCTCCTTGCGAGCAATGTGCGACGAATTGACGACAGCCAATTACGATCCGCCGTCTTGGCAAGAGTCGGACGATGAACCTCCTTCCGATATTTTCATGACACCAAATTAACTACCCCAAATCTGCCAACCCCAATAGAATCTGCGTAGTGGCCGGCGAAACATCTTTCAATGACCCAACATCCTGCGCATTATTCTCAAGCACAACAGACACAATCGACTCAGTTCCTTGAGTACCAGTCACATATGCCCAACAACGCAAAACGCCAAAATCTCCCGCTGTCTGTCTGGATAACCTAGCAACTGGCACCACCCCTGCTGGGATCTCGATGTAATACGTTGCTGACACCTGTTCTCCTGCCGCAACCGACTCGGTCCTGGGCCAATCATACACACTTGCATTTACAACCGGACCGGCTGCCTGCGCCTGCTCTTCTCCCACGGCCTTAATAAAATCTTTTAGTCCAATTATGTAATTGTGCAGATCTGACCCTTTTGTAGGTACTTCATCGCTTAGTGTAAAATCAACCATTGCTGGCTCCTTATAAAATTATGGTCAGACTGGCCACTGTGACCCCGCCTGTTTTTGTGCCGATATTGAGCACACTGATGTTGACGTATCCATCAACCACCTCACCGCCTGACAAAACTTGCAAATGAAACTGATAAGTTCCCAACGCGGTCAATCCCCTCACTGTCGTATCTGATGCAAATGGATTAGCAATCTCAACGTTATTAATCGGGCCACTGACGTACTCCCATGCATAAAGTACGTCCTCACCGTCAGGATCGATGGCGTAGGAATATAACAAAAGGTCCGCTCCCAGGCTCGCCGCCCCATCGGGCGTAATACTTTGTATCCCCGGAGGATCATTGCCTGACGGGGCAGCAATGATGTTTATTGTAATAGCCGCAGACAATGTCGTGCTGATCCCAGGACTACTCAATGTCGACGTTAAGAGTACAGTGCCAGGATTGACACAAGACAACTCTGCCAAATTATCGTTAGGGCGTATCAATGTTGCCAACGATGTATCATCGACGGTCCATAGCCGATTAATGCTAAAATCAAATTGATTACTCAGCGTGGCAGGTATAATTATGGAATTACCTGCAACTACAGTCAGATCCTCTCCAATGTATTGGTTAACGCCTTGCGGAAAAACCTCGTTACCCGCGGAAACAGTCAGTGTCAATGTTGCTGTTAACTCAGTTTCCGGGTCATCGTCAAAGCGTGTGACCGCGGTGATCGTGTAAGTGCCTGGTTGAGTCGCCGTTAATTGCTGAGTGAGCACATAGGGAATATTATCGGTGTTATAATTTGCTTGGCCTTTTGCAATTGTTCCAGCGACAGTTATCGAGGTCGATGTACTACTTGCTGACCCAGGATCTATGTAAAATTTCGCCTCAACGTCAGCGTTAACTTCCGTTGCAATGTCTGGTCCTGCCTCAACAGATGCAATCAAACCAGCACTGCCTGCGTTGCGTACAATATCGGCAGGCGCTGATCGATTAATACGCCAGTTGTCAGCGATCAGCTTGTCCAGCACAATCCCCTCCCAATCATCAAGCAAGTCTGGATGGTATCCGTACCAAAATATTAGATGCGGACGCAGTGAATCATCGCCTATGTTAAAAAACATGTCCCAGGTGCTGTCAGCATTATTAGGCATATCACGCGTTTCGACACTCATCCCTATAATCATTTCGGATTTTTTTAGCCGGACAATGTTATAAATTGGCGCTAGTTTGTTTCCATGGTTGGGGTTTTTTGGGTCCCAGAATCGGATAGAGTCCGGAGTTCCAATCATAACCCCATCAAGCTCATCCGCATCATCGACAATGGTATTAAGTTTGTCACCTAGATAATTAAACTGTCCATTTATAAAATGGTCCGGCATACTCGCTTTCAGTTCTGTGAGCATCCTACTATACTGCACATACATCGCTTCATCGACGTTTATAAAATCATTCGGGTTCGTGAGGTCCCCACCGTTAAATTCACTGCGTGTTGTTTCGGGGAGCATAATCCCCAGATAAGACTCGTACCCTTTGCACAGATTATGCAGCTTGATAATATCTCCGATAAAGCGGTCCATCACCCATGCTTGCCACAGTTTTCCGCAAGCCGCCAAATTAGTAACGTTACCCGAGACAACCGTGCCGTTGTTGTTTTCTATATCTGAAGGGCAAAAAGAAGCTGTAGGAACTGCAGTATTTGTATCTAGACCGAAATTTATATCTACATAATAAAATACCAGATACATCCCGTTATCCGCTGCAGTAGTAAGCAGCTGCTGTATGTGTGCATCTTCGGATCCGCTAGCTGTCCAGTCCCAACGTAGTTTCCTAAGCGCCCCACGTACGCCTGTTTTTTCGATCGGATCCCATGGATAATTGTTGATATAATTGTCTAGTTTACTGATCGCTCCAGCCTGCTGAGACGCTTGATCACCTGAGCCATTGATATAAAAATAATGACCGTAGATATCGGGTGGGTAAGATCCACCACCTATACTTGAAAAATCATAAACCGTACCACCAACGAGGCCCTCTGACCCCGATGGAATAGCGCCACCATCAGTGATTAAAAATTTATCAACCCTGGTACCACCTTTCTTTGTGTACAGATTAATAATGGCACCGCCTTGTGGCAATACAATGTCTGTATCAGACCAGGTCCAATCACTAGGCCCTGCATTGCTGCCTATTATTACTGGCAGTGCGTTAACGGGATTGTCAGAGTGACCAACATAGATTTCATTATGCGCATCATCATCTGCCTGCCCTCTAACCCAAAGCCGTCCATTGCCCTGCACCGTGCCAAAAAAGCGTGCATGTCCGCCCTGCTCCGGACTCGCTGAATCGTCATAAAACGGTAGTGCGATGAGGTATGCATTACCCGTTTTCCCTGCTTGTGCTGTGCCTATCTGCCAATATTTGCCGCCAACATTTTGCAGTTGTGTGTATGTGCCAGCTTGTATTTCCGTCCATTTCCCAACCGTATCATCTACTGTAAGGCCCTCCGGTGGGTCTGGCTGCGTGAATCGAGCTAAACCAAATTCATCAGCACCAATGTCAACCGTGTTATTGATAATCTCCCTGGACGGGTTTATGCCTGTATTTGTGCCTGCGTCAACCCCAACTGATCCCGTTTGTAACTGGCCGAATCCACTGGCCTCAAAACCTTCCCATGAAAGGTGTGCAGCTCCAAAAAACTTATTAACATCCAGTTCAATGCCCAACTGCCAGCTATTATTGCTGCCGTTGTATGCCCCAAGTGATTTATTATTGTTGTTGTTTTCGCTGTAGCAATTGAATACGTTTGCATTTGCATTAACGGATCCATCGAAAAACAAACCCCTGTCTCGACTGGCTATCGCAGTGATGTTATGGTAAGTGGATGGTGCGTCTGGAGTCGATTCGTTAGGTACTAGACCGAACTTGCAGTCATAGTAGTACGCGGTATGGATAGTTCCACCACCAGAGCCCGTGTTCCCTCCCAAAAACTTTGTGCCAACTCCGTCACCGTTTTGCCCTTTACCGATAAACGCCGCAACGACGTGATCAATGCTCAAGTCATGACTTTCCCAGCCGTCGATAAAATCATCCGCTATGCCCAAGCCTATGCATCTGTATAAATGGTTGTTTGACCCCACTGCGCAACCAGACATTACCAGGCCGTTTGCGTTTTCGCCGCCACCGGCTGCATCCCAGGCCCCGACTGTATGCACGTCATGGACATCAGCATTAGTGACATGGTCCAGCGTTGAGTTTGTATACAGCTCCCACTGTATGATATTACTGACATGAGGGGCATCAACATCTTGTATGTGGATTCCTGTCCAAGAAGATTGAAAGAAGAACAATCGGTGCAACTCAATGTTGTCGGCGAGTGTTGCCCATAGCCGGTGATTATTATTTCCCGGAGAATGCGGTAATGTGCCCTGGAATACGGCTGGCAATCCAGCGAACCAATCAGCCGGATGGGTTTGCATCTTTGGCACGTTATTGATGATAGTACTCAATGATTGATAAAAGCCGCCCTTTAAATAAATTTGCTCGCTAGTACCTCCAGCAGCGATCAGCGCCTCTAGTTCAGCCTGTCCGTTAACGATCACATTATTCGGCGTCAGTTCAAATGTGCGTGAATCTACGGCGACCTCCACATCAACAACAGTGGATGCGATTTCGCCTGCCAAATCGTCGAAATCAATTCGTACTTTGGTAATCGCGTGCTCTGTCCCCCACACCCAAACCGCTATCCACACATAATCTCGGTCCGCAGGCACCATTGACGCCGCAAAATCCTCGTCAGCAATCCAATCACCAACCAATGAGACAACCCGGCTTTTTACATCTCCTGACTCTATTGATGCAGTAATTCTATAAAACGGAGACGCTCCCGTGTAATTCACCTTGACAGGAAAGTAGCCTACAAAAGGCGGTGAGAATATCGGTGGCGAAAAACCCTTGAGCAGATTTTGAACTCCCGTATCAGGGCCATCGAACGCCCAGGGATGCGTGTCTGGAATACCACCGAATGTTGGTAGCGTAAAACCAGGAATTGCAACAGAGCCATTGTCGGGCATGCTTACATTGGTTGCACCGGCAATGCCTCCCAGCGTTGACCCACTAAAATAATTACCGCTGCCCGACAATCCCTGGCTCGACCCTGCGCTAGGAATATTGCGAAAAACAGTATTAGTAAACGACCAATTTGTATCCAGCGACCCTGCTGTTTCGTTATCCATTAGTTTGGTTGCGTCATCAATCAGGCAGTCAATTACATTGATATCAACCGCGTAGGGGGTGGGATTTACGTCGGGAAAATCCCGTTCGCCGTTAAAGGCACTTAACTCGCAATTGCTGATCCGGTTGCGCAATATATCGATCTGGCCAGCCACTGATTTTGCATTAATTCCAATACCCACGTCATGAATGATATTATCAGCAATCTCTACATATTGCAGATTGAAGTGGATAACTATTGCCTCTCCAATAGCTGATGCACCACCACCAGACGAGGATTTGAAACCACTAAGAATGTTATGGTGGATCTTCAGTCTATTGGCATAAGTCTGGGATGCAGCTTTGAAGTCAAATCCGTTTTCTGCAAGTCCGGCGTCCGATGTACACAAATTACCGGCTATTTCGGCATTTCTGTGATCTACCACTGTGTAGTGACGATGCCTGTTTTCTGTACCGTCGATTTCACTCTGGAATTGTACACTGTCGCCTATGTTGTGACATTGATTGTCCAAGAAGCGGATGTTATCCGAGTTCGCGGCCCATGACTGCTCTCCATTAGACCAGTAATCATTGCCATAAATATTTGACACCCATGAAGCGTAAATAAACGCCATGAATTCTCTGGCTGAACTCTGGGTGCCGGTAAACTGATTACGCTGAATTGTCAGGTTCTTGCAGCTTTCATTGCGAGTGTTTGCTGCAACAATAAACGACTTGGCCCCTGGCCAACTACGGCTGCAATTGGTAAGCATAAAGTCTTTGGTATTGACTAGGTCAATCCTGGCGTATGCATCGCTAGGTTCTTGCGATGAAAAAGTCATGTTGATAACGGTCCAGCCCTGGCCCACAGCACCACCGAGAAATCGGATTGGAGGGAAATCACCCGTACCTGTTATATAGCGCCTTTGCCCGGTGTTTGTGTGCGACGCATTGACTTCAACCCTTGCATTCGCATCGAATGACCCATTCCATTCAATAACATCAATGGTTTTATCAGCGATCGCAGTCTGTAACGCACTAATCGTATTCAGTGCTGCGGAGTAGTTGGCCCCTGCAGGAATAGAAACAGCGTCTGCAAATTTGGGCATCTGTTCAAAACTTGCTGCTTGCCAGGTCATAGATTCCTCACAACGTTGATATGGTAAATTGATGTTGTATAAATCGTGCCGTCACTGTTTGCCCTGTAATGTTCTGCCAGTTTGCATTGCTGCATTGCTGCGCAGTGGCGCCGACTCTAATTTGTTGGTTAACGATCTGACCATCAGCGACAAGTTGGGTGAATATTTCACCCGTTATGGGTTCTCCAGCATCTTGTATTTCGCTGATATAAGTAAATTCACTGACCGGCAAACCTCTAATATCCTGGACGACGCGAATATCCTCGATGCCCAGAATATCGAGATAGCTATCTGGCAGCAAATCGCCGGTTAACGCATCGACATAGCAGCCTACTTTTTCGCCACGGAATTGCAATTCGTCGTGCCAGTCCCATCGGTTCGCTCCAATCTCAGCGGGGCTATCACCCAATGCTGCATTGATGATTCTAGGATTAACCGATCTGTTGCCAGTGCTGTCAACATGCCAAAGAGCAAACGTCCAATCACCGGATGGCGGAAAGGCGCTTTCCTCTGGCAACCCGAATGGCTGATCTCGCAAATAAGCCCACGGACCGTTATTGTTATTGTGTCCACTGACATAGCCAATCAGCCAGCCCGCGCTATCTTGCGGCAAGATAGCTACAGCACCTCTGTATTTGCGTGTTCCGTCGGGCAGTGTTGATACAGCAAAACTGATCGGGTCAGGTGGCGGTGATGCCAGCCCGGAAACCTCGTAGTTAATGCTATATTTGCGAGGGAATTGCAACTGAGCAATAGACCATGGCCACAACTCAAATTGCAAACGATCACGCGTCTTAAAAGTCCCTCGCCACGTGGGGCCATAGCTAATACCATTGTTCTCAGCTGTATTTCTATCGAGATTGGTTACCACCAAGCGATAACCACTGCAGTTGCGCAAGGTCGCTGTAATCGTTAGCTCCGTGTTACCTTGGCTATCCAGCAGTCGCTCAGTAAATAACACATCCATGACGGCCGGTACCAGCCCTGTGTACTCGTTAGTCGGCGGTGGTAATGCCAGGTTATCTTCCTGTGCGTAAAAATTGGCATCTTCGTCGGTGGCTGTAATGCGGATGTGGCGCTCACCGATCATCTCCAAATCTGTGATCCGCAGAGACTTACCAGGCGTTGTGTACGGGTCCAGGAACCATATATAATCCCTCGGTGTGTCGTTATCGGGCACCTCTGATAGAGGGAGGGCTAGTGTAATATCGTCAGTTGGCCCCTGCGGTTGAATGAGTTGTGTGTGATGAATCTCACCTTTAGGTGTGCGGATCGCTATCCAGTAAAATTGGCCCAACTGAAACGGGTAAACGTTCTCCAGCACAACATGAGTAGTCGTGTCACCTGAGAGAAGCCTGCCACTGGCACCCCACTGCGTTAGATCGTGGCTCAGAGAGATCACATCACCACGCTGGCAGACAAAACCTTCGATATCAGTCTCAAACGTTACACGCCTACGCATATAGGTTTGTGCCGCTGCAATCAAATTGATATCTCGGATTGCCTGGTATTCGTTGGTGATGCCTTTGAGTTCCACCCGGTGCTCAGACAGTGCGACATCACCGCCAGGTATAGACACCCGGATCTCGTCCAGCTTGTAGTCATTCGTAGCGTTACTATACACCCCTACCATGACACCCGGTAATTGCGGATTCACATAGCTTACGTTAAATGTGCCAGCGCGAATATTAGGCATGCCAAACATCTGCACCGGCTGATCATCTTCATCACGCCAAACCACACCCAGCTTGCCACTTGCCCATGTCGGAGATGCGCGACCGGTTGAGGCTATGCTATCGAGGACATCCCAGACACTCTGCGCTTGATCCAGCACAAAGTTGCAGCTCAGGTTGTGCTCGATGCACCAGGCAGCCCAGGCATTAATTGCATCACTATCAATGCGACTGTCTGGCAACCTTGCGCCAAATTCACGCGGACCAATATTTGTCGATCCTCGGGCAAACCACAAAAACAACTCACCAGGGTTGCTGCTCGGAATCGGCGAGCCATCAATTGTAATCAACTGTTCAACAACAGCCGAAAACTCATCAATAACACCATTTAACTGTCCATCTGCCTCGATCCGGACACCGATCCGTGTTTGACCATGGTAATAGTTTTTGTCCGGCTGATACGTCCGCAAGGCCGACCACTGCATCGACAGTGTTTGTTGCTCTGATGCTTCGGACAACAGCGTGACTTGAATCTCATATCGACCCTCAGCAACATCTAGCGCGACTGTTCGCCGCACAGGCTCTGTGCTGGCGTTGTTTATTATTAACACGCCATTATTGACGGCCGTGGGATTTACCAGTGCCGGCTTTGCCAGGTCATTTGTGACCGCTTCTGAATACGGGATATAACGCCAACGATTGCCGTCAGAGTCGTAGCTTTCGTTCGTGACGTGTTCATTCGGATTGACTGTACCGTAATCGACCTGGATCCATCGATTCTCGTAATGGCTTAAACCCGCTCCGAGATCCTCTCGATTGAGAGGGGTCCATATCAGCCTGTACTGACCAGCAGACCAATAACCATTTACAATTTCCTCTGTGTCGCCGGTGACCAGAGATAGCCATGGCGTACTGCCCTGCAAGCGGTACTCAATTTTTAATTTTGCCTGCGCAGAAATAATGCCTGAATTACCAATGCCATAAACATTACCCAGTAGATCCACACCCAAGCGAATTGCGTTTGCAGCGGATACGCGCAAAACTGTGACATTGCTATCCAGGGAGGCATTGATTGACTCTGTATCGACATTGCCAGGGAATCCGGGCAACCGGCCATCACCGAGACTGATAGCGATATCACCGCTTGCAATCGAAACGCCGTATTCTTCAGCTGGCGTATCCCCAATTTTAAAGTCGCTGAACGCCAGCGTGCCAAGACCAAAGTTAAAAGTCTGGTATAGAATCTGTTTTTCACCGTCCCGAGTGTATTCTGTAAACGGTTTTCCGGAATAATCAGGTTTCACCCGATGCTTGCCAATCACCAAAGGCATAGGCTGATACGGGCGGATTGTATTGCGCCCCTGGCTGATCGAATAAGTCGGGCTTGCTCTGGCCCCTTCCTGTGTACTGTCGCTGAGATCGGTCAGGCGCACAGGTCTGAGCTCATCCACAAGCAACATGCCACCGACGGTCGCGGCACCCCGCAAGATACCGGCAGCAAACTTGGAACCAAAAAGCGTTCCAGGCACATAATAACTCATGGCCGCTAATACAGCGATGGTTAGCACCGTGCGCAGAGGATCAGACCCCTGCCCGCCTTCCGGCACACTCCTGACAACCACATTATCCCCACACCGGATAATCTGCTGCTCAACTTCACTATCCGAGAGCCATGCACCATTAACACTGATAGCCACACTACGCAGATCCAACCCGGGCGCAGCTCTACCCAGAAAAACACCCAACGTCTCCTTCGTCGCCGGTGTCTGCAACAACTGATAACGCCCATCAATAGGCGTAATAGGATGAGGACAAACCGTAATGCTAACGTGGTCAGACACGGTTGACCTCACACAGCCTGTAGATACCTTCGACCTCTAAACCGATGGCTGTCAGCGCAGATAGCGTATGAAGTACCACCGTCCCCGCTGTGCGTAGGGCGTGCAGGACATAGGGCTTATCTTTAACTAGGACATAGCAGCCGACATGCGCCAAACGCGATCCTTGGCGCATGACGACACAATCGCCGTCCCTCGGATCATCGGTGCGCAAACCATAAACATCCAGTTCGCGAATAATTTGCCGACTGCCAGCGCGGATGCCTGGGTCGTCGCGCTTTGATGGCAGATCGACCACGCGGCCAAATTGCTCTGCATTGACCTGGCGTACCAGCTCAGCGCAATCTGCCTGGTCGTAGGGTTGACCAATATATTGAGTCCACCAACTCATGTGCAGGCCCGTAGCTGGGGCGCTACTGCCCAACGCGTATTGCGTAAAAACAGTTCAACCTCTGCTTCTCGTCGCTTTATGAGTCCTGAGCGAACTTTCCCGCCTGCCATATTCCAGCGCTTGAACTGTTTTGCAACATCGTCCCAGCGGCATGCATTGATGCGTTTGAGCAAGGTTGACCCGCTGAACGCAGCGCTGCCAAGGTTGTATGCGAACGAGACCAGGCTTCCGAGCTGGTCAGGATTCAGCGCAACGTTTATCGACGTGTTCGTGCGAGCTATATAAGGCGCTAACGTCTGCTCAAATAGTTGACCGACCTGCGTCATAGGGATTGGGCCTGTATTCATGGTTACACGCACACCGTTAATCCGGGTCATTCCGTAACCAATAGTCCAATGCCCAGCAACATCCTGGTACGGCACGGCATAAATTTTTCCGTTGATTTTTTTGACCGGACAGCCCTCAAACAACTTGAGAATGTCGTAGGCATTTTTAGATATTTTCATGCACGTCCCTGCGAGTTGATTATTTTGGTAACAGACCGGTAGGCGAAAATAAAAGTTATCGGGCCAACAGTGATGAAACGATCTTCACAAACTCAGCACCCTGCAGCTGCATCTGCACAATCTCCCAGATACACATCGATAACAAGGTAAACAAAACAAATGCGGCTATAGTGACAATGAACGGGCGTAGAAAGGCATTGAATGCATTAATCCAAACAATACTTGTCTTTGGCTGGTTTTCATAAATCGCTCGCAACCGGTTGGAGTACTCCTTATCACTCTCGACAGCCAACTCAATATCCGACTCATAACGCTTGATTTCATTTTCTGATTCAAGCGCTTCTTTTTTTGCCAAGAGCCGTAGTTTTTCAGCTTTAAAATTCCATTCCTCGCGTCGAAGGCCAATCTCCTGCAAATCAATCTCGTGTTTGAATTGGGCCTTGGCGAGAGCCAGTTCCATGTTTGCTTCCTGAGCTGCGGCATAAGCCTCGACCGCTTTACCGGCCAGTGGCGCAATGACACCGCTCACCAAACCACCCAAAGCTGATAACAACGCCATTAAAATATCCCCGGCTGTGAAGTGGGCGTATAGCGCAGCGCCACAGCAGGCATATTCAAAATATCCTCAAACCCGATAGAAGCGCTGATATGCGTGGTAGTAGCCTGCAGGTCTGTGAGCAGTAATCCAGTAATCTCCCACTCGACTGAATCGGGAAACTGCCGAAAGATATAGCGCATAGTTATCAACGCACCGTTACCTCCGGCACTTTGGTCCAGCCAAGGCATAATCTCCCGGCCTACGTTGGCAATCTCGATACGACCTTTGGGCTGACCCTGGCTGATATCACTCGGTGGTGTGATCGTAAACGGCAATGCTATCCAAGTGTGGCCATTGTGCAAGATATCGGCGTTGTCATTAACCAGGCGTATGGGTTCGACCAGGTCAGCATGGTCTATCATCAGCAAGTAAACGCCGAGGTCCTGAGACTCGACTTGATTCATTCGCCTGCGAGCGGTACCGGAATAATCATGCGCCATCAGGTAAACACCTCAATTTCGAATGATACGAAATTACACGCCCGGAACCGTTCTTTCGGAACGATTCGATACTTGCCTTCGACTATTCGCGCCTGATGTTCGGCACCGGTGACCGGGTCCGTCCAGAGAAACCTGAAGGCTCCTGAAAACAGCTCGTCTTTGTGAAAAGCTCTGAATGCAGCGGCTTCGCTCTCTGTCATCAAGTATCGAAGCGATATTTTTCGCTGATCATATCGCCTGCCCTTGCCCTGCTTCGCATTACCGTCGGACATCTCGACTCGATCTATCGAACCGCCAATATCTTCGCCGTAATTATCTGCAAGTAGTTTTGCCGTCGCTGGAAAAGGCATCAGAATTTTCTCCCCGCGCCACGGTGTTTCAGCTCTTTGTCCAACCGACCTCCACTGTTTAAATCGTGCAGTACAACCTCAATAACCATTGCACCACCATCGAATTTTGCAGACCCTTTGGTGGCGCTGACTGGTTGTGAGCTGTTGTTGATAAGATTTACGTTAATGCCGGTACTGCCGGGCTGACTACCTACTGACCGGGTGCTTGCAGCGACCCCATAGCTTGCGCCAAGAGGTGCGGCCTTGGCGCCATTGCCTGTGCTCTTTCCAGCCAACGCATTACCAATACCATCAACCAACGGTTGCGCAATCAATTGCTGAAACGACATCTCGATCAGCATCCGAGCAAATGACTCAGCAACATGATCAAATGATTTTTCTGCATCCAGAGCGAAGTCGGCGAATGCCCTGGACATATCACCCGCAAACCCATCAATTCCGCTTTTGATCTGTCCCAGCAGGGTTTCGGCTTCACTGCCTGCTTTAGTCATACTATCCCATGCGTCGAAAACAGCACGGCTGTAGGTGTCCCAGCTGATCGCATTTTCTGCCAGCAATCTGTCAAGCTCTTCCAGACTTGCAGCAAGTTGCTCCTGCTCTGTGCGAGTGCTCTCGTAAATACTTGCGCCCTGCTGCGTAAGATCAGCGTTATACTGGTTCCTCAGCTCAGCCATTTGTTCGAATGCGGCAATATCAGCATCTGCTGCTCTGGCGCTGTCGAGCGCCGCCTGCTTTGCCAGTGCCGCCCGTTCTTGTTCCGCAGCTTTTTGCGCATCCAGAAGATCGAGCTTTTTAGCCAATTCAAGCGATTGCGCCTGCTCGTTTCGTGTAAGCTCTGCCAGCGCACCGTTTTTCATCTGATAACGTAGTGTGGCAACGCGTGAGATCTCACCGTAGAGTGCGAGCTGCTCCTTCAATTCTGAGACGAGTCGGGTTCCATCTTCGGTTTTGGCTGGGGCTTCGGCGGCGGTGGATCTGTAATCAGTCAGTGGGGCGTGACTTGCGTTTTCTTTTTGTGCTGCTGAAAGTTCAGCATATTTTTTGAGAAGCCCGTCGAGTCGCATCTCCAGCAGTTTGAGATCACCACCAGGGCCGCCAACAAGCCCGGCCATTGTTGGCATTGCATCCGCAAAGGTTGATCCTAAATCATCACCATGCTTGCGTTTTAGTTCTGCAATTGCATCTGAAACTTCATTGATTTGCTTTCCCAGGGCTTCCATACCCTGATCACTATAATCTTCAGTCCCGAATAGAGCGTTAAACCCACGGAATTTATCTGTTAAATAACCCAAAAACGACCCTGTCTCCTTGATACCCGCACTGAGTGCTGGCTCGAATAATTTGCCGAGCTCTTCAGACGCTGTTTCTGCATGTCTTGCCAGTGAGTTGATCTGCTTTCCTGCCGTGTCCATAGCTTCTTCATAAGTACCCGCAAGTGTTCCCCCTTCTCGTAACACCGCATTCAACGCGATTTGCTGCTTCTCAGCTTGAGAAAATGAATCAGTCGTTCGCCCTGTGGTTTTTGCCAGGTCTGCATATTCTTGCTCCAGAGATACCGCTATGCCTATATTTCGTAGAACCTCAGGCTGTAGCGTTGTGATGCCATGAATAAGTCGATGAACTGCTTCACTGGAATTGATATTGCCAACGACAGCCGCATCTTGCGCAACTCTAGCCAACTTGGTGGCATCCGCCAGGTCAAGGTGCGCCTGTGTCATCCTGACAACGAGTTTGCGTGAGTTGCCAGTAGTAATGCCCAACTCAGCCACGGCCGATGCTGTATCGAGCATTTGTGATTTGGTGTAACCCGCATTTCTGCCGACGACATCCAAGACTACCGCCAAAGTCTCATTGCGTGCAGCAAGCAGTGCGCTGTCTTTTATTAACTGGGCAAACTGGATTGAAGTCCAAACACCGGCCAACTGCCGGGCAGCACCTGTCAGTAGATTCATGGACGCGGCACCGGATTTTACGTTGCTAGAAAAGGTTTTAGTCTGCGCACCAGCGGCTGCCAGATCGGCTTTGTAGCGCGTTCCATCGACTTCAAGCGATATACGAATCGTCGTCTTCTTCATCGCCTGTTTTTATCTCCACCCTTTCCGCTGTAAATAGGCTCTCGAATAATTGTAGCGTTAGCTCAATGTGCCAGCCTGCTCGTTCGATAGCAGGAACAAGCACTACATAATTGATCGGTGTCCAACTCATGCCAGTAATTCGTTGATCTATGTAGCGTTGGTAGAGTGTCCAGACCGGCTGCTCCCACATTAATTCTGGCGGATAGTCTTCCCGGGTCGGAGCAAGCTCCGGGCTATCTTGTTGCAGGTCTAGCAACGCCGCCAGGCTTTCAGCTTTCCCGGCCCGAATCCAGCTGACCCGAGCCGCTAATCTTTTTTTGCGGCGTCGATCTCGCTTTGCAGCCAGACACCCAGCCCTTTGGCCTGGGAGAAAACGAAATTCTGCGCGGGTTCAATCTGCATAAACTGATCGATATTGCCAGGCGTACACTCGACATCATTCAGTTGTCCATCATCATCTTCTGCCTGGACGCCAACCCAGCGATTAATGCAATGTTGCCCTACCAGGCAAGCATATTTATAAGCGTCTTGCATTTGCACCTGAGTGCCATCAGGCCGACTCTGGTAAAACAAACACTCATCGACAAAGCGCTGATCAAAGTCTGCTGTAAGCGGTGCAAGCCACAGCGTGACACCCGCTGCGTCCCAGTGTACTTTCTTAACCTGCCGTGTCAGTAGCATCAAGTAACTCCCAGAACTGCGAGTCTTTTAGCACAGTTTCCTGCGCTTCACTCTGCGGTTCAGCGATTGATTTAATAACGTCCATCGGTTCGCCTGCTACAATGATTGTTGCGGTTTTGTAAACGCTTGATCGGTACTTGCCAAGACTGTATTTATCCATATCCTTAGGCATAAGCAGACACTCCGTTGGTCAATTCTATGGTTGGGTCTGTACCGCTGGTGTGCGCCCGCCATTCGTAGTCCTGGATTAGACCTTTGCTCGACGATATAGAGTAAATCGGCTTGCCAAATTCACATGTCGGAAGAGTAATTTTTAAAGACGCCGATTGATCGGCGTTTTTAACACCCATGACCAGAGGGAACGAGGTGTGTTCTTCTGCGTACAACTGAGCTAGTCCATCGAATAAAAGTATTTTCGCACGGCCAGAGATGGCGAAATCACCGAGCAGAATAGAGCCGTAGCCTCCATCGTAACTGTCATCGCCAGTCGCAAAACCCTCCATGTCGTTATCGATCATAAAAGTACTTGAGACAATTTGTCCGATGGTATTGCCGTTCTCAATATTAACTATAGTGCCAAACTTGCGGCATGCCATATTAGCCTGCATGTCCAGCGGTGTATCGTCAAATGAGGTGGCAACATGCGGAAATTTCGCTGCTGCAAAGAGTCCGGAGACAGTAGCAATGCCATCACCCTCTCGGATCCCAAATTCTATTTTGCTGGCACCGCCACCTAACCACTGTCTGAAGATCGCAGGATTGGTTGCGAACATTAACTCAGCAAAAAATGAGGGCCTGGGGTCCAAATTTATTGTATAGATGTGTTTAAACTTTCCCCCACCTATGTCGGCACTAACCGGATTACCCAACACAAAAGCCAACCACCAACCGATTTGATTGAGATCCATCGGCACAGGTATAGTCGCTGTCCATGCTTCATCAGAGCAACTGAGTTTCTCCCCCAGAGCCGTGCCTGTCATAACTGGATTAGCGTCGTAACCGGCTGTGTCCTCAATGGTAGTCCCTTCCAGAATATCCAGCTTCACCGCACTCGGTGTTGCCGGCAATGTCCGAAACTGATCCTCACACTGCACAATCATCTGTGTTGCGCGACCCTGTACACCGACAGTGCCAATGTTGCCATTACAAGCCATGATTTTCTCCTAAATATCAGACCAGGCGAGTGATACCAATACCCAGCCATAAGGGTGTTCGAGCTGCTTTGATTGCTGCCAGCTGAGCATTTCCAGCCCACAGTTGTCGTCAGAGTCTAAAAAGTCACCGAACTCTTCGAGTAGTGAGAGTTCTGCTTTTTCGATCACCTCGGGCTCTGTGTCATCCTCGACCCGGATAAAACCAATCAACAACAGATTGTGAATACCACCTGCAAGTGACAGCTCACCGTTGTAATCAGAGCCGTTGTCGCTTAGCAGTTGCCACAGGCCGCTCACAAGCAAAGAGTCTTGCCACATACTGTGGTCTTTAAAACTGCGTGTGATATGCCGGTTGGGTAGTGCCTGAGTCAGGCTCGTGACCAAGGCATTTAGCCGGGTGTTCAGTGGCGGCATCATAGACCAGCCGCCCGAATACCGTCCCAGGTACTGCGTTCCAGTAGATCGCGCAATCTATTCTCCTTTCGTTCCACAGCGGGTTGCATAAATGGCTGTGCCGGCGTACCACGCTTGGCGATTGAACGCGATATAATATGCGCAAGATCGTCGATATCCATATCCGGGTTGCGGGGTTTTATGCGCCGCACCTTGAGCCAGTCCTTGATGGTTTGCACGGGTGGTCGACCACCTGGGCCAGTACCTTCTTCAACCGCTCTGGCATAATTTGCAGCGGCTATAACATCAACTCTAAAATCTGAAATAACTGTCTGCTTGATCGATTGGGTCAACGTTGAAAAAGCCTTCGGTGCCAAACGTCTTGCCAGGCGTGCGACCTCTATTCCACCTCTACGCAGACCCTTGCGTATATGGCTGCGCATAATTTTCGGGGCCTTGTCAAAAGCTTCAATAACAGCCCTGTCATCCACATGCATGGATATCTTCACGCCGCGTACTCCAGAAACTGTTTCATCAGAGCGCCGTGCATGGCGGCAGGTGATCCATTCGCCGCGCCCTGGCTCTGACCATCCCGCAGTTGTACCGGCTTGGCTATACCCCTGTTCGCCAGTTCTTGCATGGCTTCAGCCTGGGCTCGTAAAAGCAGGATATGACGGTTAACAGGTTGCACTTCGGTCAAGAGCCACAGCGCGTTGTAATTGATCTGCATCGCCGAACCAAAACACGTGATCTCACGACTTGATGGCGGTGGGTCCAGCTCGACCATAGGGCTACCCGCATCAAGGATTAATCTAAGCTTGGGCGGTGTCCAATTCCTCAGCCAGCTGCTCGTGCTCCACGCGTTATTGCGTGATTTGACTTTGTTGCCCCATGTTGTAAAGCGAGGGCTATATAAATCATTCGGAGCCATATAGCGCTCCTGATCAACTTCCAGATGCACGGTAAAAATCGTGTGTTTGGGTCGGACTCGATGTAAGTCACTGCCGGCGACAGTTAGGTGTCGCAGGTAATCAGCATCATCCGTAGCAGTAAACATCACCGCAGCATCCTGCAGTGATGATTTTAGTTCTACGACGAGCTCCTGTGTATCCACTTATCTCAGTGTTCCGGCCTTACTTCAGGTTCCGGCTTTACTTCAGGTTCCGGCCTTACTTCAGGTTCCGGCCTTACTTCAGGTTCCGGCTTTACTTCAGGTTCCGGCCTTACTTCAGGTTCCGGCCTTACTTCAGGTTTACCTGTCTCTGCATATGCGCGAGTAAGCTGCTCTGATACTATACTCTCAAGCACCGTTTTTCTTGGCTTGTCCGCGTTGTCTTCCAGCGTTTCCAGCAGAGTCAGCACTTCGTCAGTTTGCTCTGGCACCAGATCAATTATTTCTTTTGCTTTTAATCGTTGAATGACTTCAGCATCGATCAAATTTGGATCACGTGCCGGCTTAATCTGTGCAATTTTATCCGGCACAAAGACTGTAACGTGTCGGGTCTCTCCGGGCGGTATCATCACGCCATCCACAAACATCGCAGTGCCGCCAGTATTTGTAAACGCTTTTTCTTGCAGACTCATTCTGATTTCCTGTAATCAAGCGGCTTGCCGAAAACAAGTCGCTGGCCTAAATCTATCTTATGCCTGATGCGGTTATCGGGCTACGCGAGTACTTGAACTGTAAATCACAATGCTAGTCGCGGCTTTACGCAGCATCGTTGGCGTATGCAAGACAATAAATTGATCCCCGTAGGCTTGCTTCATGCCTGTCATATTGCCATCTGCATCACGCTGGTTCTCAAGCTCGCCCAACATCCAGGGTTTTACAACCTTTAGTCGACCCACACCGCGCTCACCGATAACGATGCGTTGATCACCCATCCAGAGCCCTGGCGCAGCGGTTTCAAAGTTGGGCACTTCCCAAATCGACCCCAAGTTGCCGTTCTGGGCCAACTCGGTGGCAGGTATGCGATAGCACATCTTAAATTTCTCGGCCCACCGAGCCTGAGTCATCACCGTTCCGGACATGATGCCGTAGTTAGGCGAATGATAGCGATCCTGTTTGAGTACATTTTTGCGCATATCGAATGCGTGTATGAATTTGTCCCAGTGCTTAGCCACATCGACATCGGCGGAGTGGTCCAGATCAAACCTACCCGCATTAGTGACATGACTGTATGACACCAGACAGGCAACAGCGTCCGGCTTAATGGGCTGTCCATCTTGAATGACTATGCTGATCTCGCCCAGGTTGTAGTCAAGCTTGTAATAGTTGCCACCTGGTTGATTGCCGGTCCCATCAAACTCGGTAAGCTCTGCACCGTCAAACATAACCGTGACTTTATTGGCTATATTGCCAATTTGAGCACCCTGCAAATCATAAACGGAGCGAGGATGAGTGATCGGGAAATTAGCCAATGGAAAAATCTCCCTGGCACCATCAAAGGCAGCCCCTACATCCTCATTATTGACGGCGACAGCGCCGTATTCATCAGCCGAATGCAATATCTCATTAAAAATCTTTCCGTCAGTATCTTCGCCGATAATCCTCGACGCGTTAACTCTGTTCTCTGCAACTACGTCCCAGTTTAAATGACCTGCGGCGGTTAAGTAACGCACCTCATCACTGACTTCAAATGCGAGTTTCTGCGGAATCGGGAAAGCGGTCTCCATCTTTTGGATAACACCTGCTCGCCTAATAGCCTGCCCCTCGTAGATAGTGGTGTCGTTTTTACCCGGTGCAGAGGTGTCCCTGTAGCTATACGGAATGTTGTAAGCCGCATTAAATGGCGCGGTGTCTGACTGCACGAACTGCAATCCTATCAACGCATACAGCGCCTCACGAATGACGGTTCGTTGAAAGGTGGCCGGTACCTCCACCTCAGGCACAACACCCACACCGCTTGCCAACAATTTGTGTTCCCTGGCCAGGGCTTCGCCATGAATCGCATCAAAAGATGCGAGAACTTTTTCAGCCAACATTTTATTTTTCTTAGGTAGATGACCGCCGGTGGCCTCGTATCGCTCAGCATCCGACATATCGGTTATGCCAAGCCGTCGATCCGCAGTTTCCTGTAGTTTGTTAACCACGTTGTCAGTTATCAACTGAACACGAACAATGCCGTCCGGGGCGGTATAACCTATATGTGACAGCTTCTTCGCCGCACTCGTCGCCTCGGCATCGGCAACAAAGTGCTCAGCAAGCACTTGGGCAAAAACATCCGACACGTCCGCTGTGATCAAGCCGGCACTACGCTCGGCCAGTGTTTTTTTCACCTCATCACCAATGCCGGATTTAGCAATAATATCAAGATAGATTTTTTGTTTTTCGTCCAGAGTTTCCATCAGTTTTTTTTCTGACGCAACCCTGTCCTTATCCCGCTTTTCCATCAAGGCATTGATGTCATCTTCGCTTAGAGTTTTTCCCTGCGTTGAAGGAATCTTGATGTCAATAGGATTGACGGAATGCTGCTCTGCCAGCGTTTTCCCCGTCGACTCAAACTGCACGACCAACTCCGATAGTGCCTTTTCATCATCACCTATGTTCTCAGCAACCGTTTTGAAGGCATTAGTCAGTTGCGTAACAATCGCTTCAGCCAGTTTGAACGATTTAAGTTTATCAGAAAGGTGTTTTAAAAACGTATCCATTTTCTGTTGTGCCTCTAATGTAAGTTGTGTTATCAGACCGGGATGGAGCAGTACCGGATGTAGATCGCCATCTTGTTCAGCAAGCCTGACAGGGTCCAGCCGTTTAATAACAGGTCGAGTGGTCAGAGCTGCACCCATTAACAGCGGACCATGTTCTTTGCGGGCCTCGTTATCTTTGTAGTTCTCCCAGTAATCTGCGCTCAGATAACGAAAACCACGCTTTTGCACAGCCTCAACGCCATACTCTGTCCACTCCACCAGCGCCCGTAGCCGGTCGCCTTCAACTGACAGTTTTTTAACTTCACCCGCAGCACCTTTTGACGGTTCATGCGCGACATCAATAAAAATGTCTTGCCCATAGGTGCGGTTATTAAAATTATCCACCATCGACAGCAACATCGATGTTGAAATCTCAAAATCGCCATAACGCTGATCGTGGAATTTGCCGGTCCGAGTGAGTGTGACCCAGGTTGATTTTCGGCCGTCCTGCAGGTTCACATGCAGAGAACCCGGTAAACTGGTCAAGAATCGCACTGATTCAGTTTGCCCGGACTCACCGAGCTGGATACGTCGTGATTGATTCATTGCTTGAGCACAGAATGACTGTATTTTGCAATGTAATCGACGGGAAACTGTTTTTGAATGGACGGATTACGTGGCTGGCTATCTTGGGCCGAATAAATAGACGGCACAACAATACAGGTTGCGCAACGGAAAGCGAGTGAGTTTGATTTCTTTGCAGTATTCCCTGTGCGCCTTGTTTGGTTGTATATTCAAGTCAGCAGCAAATTGAATAAGCGCGTCACGGATGAAAAAAGCACGATAAGTTGAAGGCAGGTTTGTCCCTGGAATTATTTTACCGTCTGGCGGTCCGATATAACCAAGATTAAGAATCAGAATTTTTGGCGAATTGCCATCCACCGCATAACCTTGTTTAACTGTCGCCAAGCCGGTACGAGCAATACAGAACCACTCATTGCCGAACTCAACACCTCTAACCCAAGTCTGGTACACCTCATCGCGAGGCAATACCCACCTATAAGATTTCTTTGCCACGCAACTGCGCTATCAGAAGAACAAAAACAAATACATAAAACCCCGTCTCTCGTAGCGTCAGTAATATTTCAGGACGGTGATACCAAGGTGATAAATTCGCGGCCAAACCTAGCAACATCGACACCGCAATCATGGCAAGCCATAATCGTGAGGCTCCGCGTTTGTACCTGGCATGGATCGTCAAACAATAAAATATCAACGCAACAACAATAAGCACAAGCCAGGAATTAAATTGCATAAGAAAATTCATAATCCACCTTTTCGGAAAAACTCAATGATTCGACCGATCTTCACTTTCTTTAACAGCTCCAATTTATCCTGAGCAGCCTGCAATATATACCAGGCTGCAAATGCCAGTGCCGCAGCAACAAAAACCCGGGTGTCATTGTCCGTAGGCCACCCATGCCAATCAATTAACGGCTTTGTAGCAACTACCGATGAAAGGAAGCCTACCCCACCACGCAGAAGGGCTTCGGTAATTGCAGGTCTGGAAATAGCCAGCATTAGAAACACACCGATTAATGCACCAACGGCGGTGATTTTATCAGCTAATAAAATAGTCATTCTGACCGACACGTTTAATCAAAAGACTTAAACTAAAGAATCAGGCGACGGCTGATTGGTTCTGTTTTTTTCGACGTCGCACTTCTCAATAGCTTTTATAACTAATGCCGATTGCACAACGATCTGGGCGCCCATCACTTTGACTCCAGCGTCAACTAATATTTTCAGCGTGTGAAACGCATCATCATTTAACTGCAGATTATTCATAATAATCTCTATAAGGATAATCCAAGCTGTTTAGACAACTACTTTAGCAAAAAAATCGCCATTACCGTCGTTGGTACAATATAGGGCGCCAGCTACCAAGCCGCCGACAACCGCCGCCGCATTGTTTAAAAATTCGGGTATTTTCGTGCCACCTCCAGCGGCAAGAATAATGTTTTTTGTCAGTCCCGACGGTAACCCCGTAACAGACCCCCCTACAATTGTGTTGTTATCACCGTCAACTATTCCTCTACCTGTATTATAGCCAATGGTCGTATTCCCAGAGCCATCGGTTATGTCATAACCAGAGGCATAACCAACACATGTCCAGTTGCCGCCTGTTGCATTGCTATAACCTGCGTACATGCCAAGCGCCGTCCAACTGGATCCAGAGGTATTACTATTGCCCGCGTACATGCCAAGCGCCGTCCAGTCTGACCCATCAATGTTGGAGGAGCCTGCACTACGCCCAATCGCAGTCCAGCTACTGCCTGACACGTTAGCTGCACCGGCATATGCACCAATCGCAGTCCAATTTGATCCATTAACATTAAGGCGGCCCGCGTTGCGACCAAATGCCGACCAGTTTGAGCCATCAACATTTGCACTACCTGCTGATGCACCGATAGCGGTCCACGCCGACGCAGAATCAACATTAAAAGCCGCGCTACCGAAACCGATCCTGTCTCCGTGAGATTTTGATTCCTGAAAGTTCTCATCCATCTCAGCATGAGATAATGCTGAATTTTTTAACGCACGGGTTGTAATAGTCATGCTGCTTAACCTATTTAGAGGCAGACAACGCTGCCGTTTTCCACATAATTTACCGCAACGTAGTCAACTAACAAATAGTGTAGCGACTCCGGCATTTGATAAAAACAATCATCGGTGTTGAGCTTGTAGATGTTTCCTGCCGACGTATCGACACTATCGCAGCTTGCAGCAACAGGCACCGCAGAAACAGACCCGGACAGGCATTCATTTAACACACGTGCTCACTATACGAGTGAGCACGGCCAGTATGTTCCAAATGCCCGCCAATTAATCGATAATTAAAATCAGCACCTGTTAGTCTGAGTTTTTCAATAAAACCCGATATTTTTATGGCCTCCGTTGGGCCTGCGGTTAGGTTTATGTTCACAGCATTTTTAATTGGCTGATAGCCTATGTCACTTAAGGCACCAGGATCGTCAGCGCCCTCACGTGTATCGCTTGGGACTAACATCTCAACGGTGACAAAACCAGACCCCCAGGTGGAGAGTTGCAATACTGAAGTATGATCATATTCAAGCTCTCGCATATCAATAATATGCTCACCCGTTAGCCCGATTCCTCGTTTAAAAAAATTAATTGGCATCGTATTAGGTCATTGCATCATCGACATCAGTCGGCAATGCCTCCGTTGAATAGTTTTTTGTAATCATGCCTTCAAGTAACGGAATTAGGTTGCTCAATAGAGAAGCGTGGTACTGTGCAATCAGACCTTGGGCTGTTCCAGTAGGCTCCAGATTATCCGGTACAGGTATGTCCTCTGCGTAAAATACCGCAATATTCTTTGCAGTGGTGCCAGTCTCGTAGATCCGCGTAACGGCAACCCTTAAATCTCTATCGGATGGGATAAATAATTTTACTTTTTTCCCTCCACCCAACATATCTACAACAACCGAACCACCGCCGTCAACTGCGATTGCCAGCGTCGTTTGCGGCAAAGATTTGTTGTCATTAGGGAGCCAGTGCTCACCGTCGGTGTACCGGGGTGTGGACATTAAACGCGGACCTAGCCAAATTTAAAGTAGACTAGCAAGTGGGAAACTGTTTTTGAATGGACGTTTTACAGGGTAAGCGGGTATTGACAGGGATAGCTGAGTCGAGTGACGGAGCATGGACGTCCTAAACTCAAATTCATAACCTCTTTCATTATGCCATGAGAGGCTTTTTGCTTCATCAGCGGGTTTAATGACGCCATCATATAACACCAGCCCTCTCAAATCTAGGTTTTAGTTTTTCCCATGTCGTTAAAATCTGATTCTCGCGCAAATGCCCTGACCGGAGCAGACGCGCTTTGTTTCTGCCGTTCAATATCGCTGTTTGATCGTTATAAGAGCGACCCAGCAGCCAGTCGATACGATTTATTTTACCACCCCTGTCTTCTGCCGAAATTTCATCATTAAAAACAGCTTCCTCAAAAGATAATGTATCCGGATGAGCTGGCCAGGGCGATTTCCCACGAGGATAAACACCTGACCCCAGGCCATAGCGATTGACGTTTGCATGCATATCACAGACATCAACACGCGGATGCCTGGGTGATAACAAAAATCGAGTCCCGACGACGTCGGGATGCTCAAAAGCAGACTCACGGTAAGCCACACCATACGCTCGGTTGATTTCGGTGCGAAACACGCGCAACGCATTCGCATAAGCACTGTCCGCATCAATTAAAGCCGATGACGCCGCAGTACTCACCGAACTCACCTGCGCCGCCGCCATATTGATCCGCAAGTCTTGCGGTACCGGCCGGCCTCGCTCGACAAACTCACTCGCCGCTTCACTGGCACCCTGCCCACGCACCACAGCCTGCGTAACCGCTCGATTAACCAGCTCAGTCGCTGAGTTATTCAAGCGCCAAAGCCGCTCAGACAGCTGGATGCCATCATCCGCAACAAACGAGACAACGAACCTGACGGCATCATCGGACAACACCGATAAACGCCCCACATTGATTTCAGTTGACCAAACACCAACCCCAATACCCGACGCTTCGCGCAACCCTGCACCCAGCAGCTCGTCTCTGGATGCATTCAAAGCAGCCAGCCTGGTGTCTATCTGCTCGAGTAATTGGCGTAGAACATCCAGCCGGATAGACTCTGCGCCGAAGGCATAGGCCCGTATATCCGAGACAATCAGGTCACGAGCGTTGAAATAGAGGTTTTTTAAATCGCTCAGGTAACGCCTATCAAGCGTCAGGACGTTTTTCTGTGCTGATTTAGTTGCGTTTTTAATCCTGGCTCGCGTTTGTGCTGTTGTCATAAAAAGCCTTTTCGTCGATCTTGTGATCACCGCACTAGTCACTGCGGAATACAACAGGGTATCCATTCATTGTCGGTGCGTGACGTCGACACCGACCAATCCCTTTTTCAATCGACTTCAGTTCGAGCTCTTTTTCAACAAACCACATGCATATGGCGCACTTCATGTTCGATGATCTGTGCTTCCAATTATCAGTTGAATTCATCAAAAATCGCCTCTTTTAAGATTCCTCATCACATACATTTTTTGCTTCAGTAAGTAACCTTCCAAAGCCCATATCTTATTTTTTGCCTTGTTTTTCGCAATCTTCCGCCCCAGTTCTGAATCGAAATTCTCAGGACTAGCACAAGCACTTTCTCCAGTTACGGTAAATCCATTTTCAAGGGTCAGGCAACAAATGGTTAATTGGGTGCTTTCAAAAACATGAAAGTCCTCTGCAACAACGATTTCTTCAATTCGTTGAGCAGTGATTCTTGGTGCTGTAAGTCTTTTTTCATTTATTTCGCTTTCTACTTCCTGATTGTTCATTATTGACCCTTCTTTAAGTGGTGCCACGCGTGGATATAGTCGTCGCCGATTCGCCTTTAGGCGCATTACCAGGAGTGACACTAACCGTCGGATTTTTCACCCTCGCAATGTTATTGGGGTCAGGGTACGGATCCCGACTCTTCGCCTCGGCTTTTCGCTGCTCCCGCTCTTTCTCCGGATCCAGCCCCGCCGTGCGTAAAACCGTTTCCTCACTGGCCGCCAAAGCCTGAAACTTCAGTGCCCTATCCGCCGCCTGGTTCGGCGTCTCAGTCCGACGTTCTTTAAACCCGATCATTGCCTCTTCACCATTCGGATCGATCCCCTGCAACAGCAAATCCAGACGAAAACCGAATTCGTAAGCGCTCGCCAGTGTGTCCTGTAGCGAGTCGATCTCCTCAAAGTACTCTTTCTTGAGATCTTCGAGAATGTCACGACTAAGGTCATTGATGTATCCGAAAAGGGCTTTGCCGCCCGGTGCGCTGGTAAAAAACGTATCGAGAAGATGCGTAATATCATCGATATCCGCAAGATTCGCCGCACCCTGAATGCCTGTAACACCACCTCGCTTACTCGAATAGAAGTCTGTTTTGACATCTGATTTATCCTGCTCGACTTTCTCTTGATATGCCTCCAGCTCTGGCTCACCGGCCCCTTCAAGCACGTGAGACAGACGCATAGGGGCGCGTTCCCGACGATGTATTACCAAGTCCTCCTCCGTCATCGTCAATTTTTTCCAAATCGTCCGGGATGCATCCAGCCACGGACGGCCCAGGCAACCCTGGTCATCAAAGTTATCCGGATCCAGTCTGGCAACCGTCAATTGCCAGAAGGCAAATTTCGCAATAACCAACCCCTGTATAAAATCGTGCTGCTCCCAGCAGGCCGACATATCTTTAAATTGACCGTTGATATCGGTCCGGGGAATCAGCGTATCGGTCGGCATCCTAACCGCTGATCGCACACGCCTCTGATTATCCAACACCCACTGCAACGGCAAATTACCCTCCATCAGCAAACCCCGGCAGTCCGATTGCAGTTTCTGTGGATTATTCAACCCCAGCTTGCGCTCAAAATTAGACCAGGCTTTGTGTATTTTTTTATTTGTCGTCGGCAGCGTGCAAGCCAAACCGCCCTTGGTTGACGACCGGGCCATCTTCGAGTGGATACGTTTAACACGCGGATCCAGCCGATCAAACTCCCGAATATCCAGGATGACCGCCCGTAACTCCGGATCAACCCACATCTGCCGAAATAGCTGATCCATGCGATTTTCTGGCGTCTGTCGATAACCGATCTCACTTGATGGCTCACGTTTTGCAGTGGGTCCGGACGAAGTGCCGGTTCGGCGCAGTTCAAAGCCTAAAAATTTCATAGCCTATACTCAACAGGATCGGAGGGGAGGCGCAAGGATGGCATGCCCAGCATGGACTCTCGGGACCGTGTACCGACTGATTGAGCCGTGGCTGTAACAATTGCACCGCGAGTAATCAGCGCCCATAATCCTGCCATGGCGGCGTCAAACAGGTCATCACCCACCTTTTTGTCCTTCATCTTATAACTGGAAAATGATTTTGAGGTCTCTAACTGCTTTATGTTCGTCAGTTGTTTAACCAGAGCCCGGTAATCCACGGTCTCCAGGCAATCCATGTCGCGGTGATCGATGTAAGGCAGGATTGCACGACCCGAGCTAAAGAGCTGGCGCAAAGCGGTGGCCATTTGATGCTTGGTCATTCCCTCAAATCGGATCGGAGAAAAAGCCCATTCGATCCAAGTGGTTGCAGTGCTGTCTCCGTCACCCACGGCCCGGCGATCGATAGTGATAAGACCTTGTATGAAAAGATCATCATTGAGCTGCGCGAGCATGCCAACGCCGAACGCATCCCCCATTGCAGCATCGGGACTGAAATACTCCCAGAGCGAGATCAGATCATTTTTAACCAACGTATCGTCCGTGCCTGGCTTCCAGGTACGCGCATAACGCACGGCCAGCCAGCTACCGATCTGCTCCCAGACAATAATAGAGCTACGGGACGCATCGACACTCTCACCGTGACCAGAATGGTCATAGCCAAACGACACCAGTCCGCGTTTCTTGTAAGTTTCACCTGGCATGGGCTGCACGGGATCCAGTCCAGCCTTCAAACCGAACATTTTTGCCGAATGCACCCATTTATCCCAGATAAAATCCCGGGACGAAACGTTTTTACAAAGCAATTGGCGAAGATATTCAGCTGGGCTTAACTGATCACGCATCATTTCGATATAGGACTTTTCAACTATGCCCATCTCGATGCCTAGATAACAATCAATGATAGGCAGGGCCTTATACTTACCCGAATCGATCATGCTTTGCAGGGTGTCGGCACCTTTAAACACACCGGTGATTCGTATGGCAGGATCGTTTTTAGCGTCTTTGGCCGCACCCAAACGCCGGGTGGATGCCAACATCAACAAAAAGCGACCGAATAAACGGTCAGCCGGCATATCGTCCACTTCTTCAAGTGACGCAATAGTCAAATCTCCACCATCGACGCTGGCCATGATTCCGTAGGCCTGCGCCCGGGATCGGTTATTAAACTGATAAGAGGTGTCTGATATGCGCCGACGCCCCGACTTAAAACTAATATAGGCACTGAGAATCGGCGAGCGACGGATGGCGTCCAGTTGATAGTCCAGGGCAGTAATCGCCTGCGCTTCACGGGGCGCGACAATACCCAGTTCCTGGTCGCTGTGAACGGCTTCCTGCTCAAGGTTGTACAGCTCCTTGACCACCGTTTTGCCCGTACGACGACAAGAGTAATCGATGGTATAAGGATTCCTGTCCATTGAGATCATCTTCAATATCTGCATCGGGTCCAACTCAACATTATGCAGATGCTTGTGCCACAGATAGTGATCATCCCGATAGCGCTGAATCTCACGCTCAGCCACGTTTTGCATCTTAATGCGCTGTTTTGTAGAGAGCCGCTCAGCCATGTGCATCCTGCTGATTAAATTCCAGCATAACCGTATCTTTGGAGCCTTTTTCTTTAGAATCTTCTAATTGAGACCGCAGTAACTCCATCATCTGCAACTGCTTTTTCTGCACCGCCTCAGCCAGCTCCTGATCCGCTTTCTCCATACCGACATGACCAGACAAGATGTCATTTTCATCCTGGACCTTGGGTGTCATGCCCAAGTCCGCCAGTGTCATATTGTTACGCTGGATGAAATTCATAAACGTATTGAGCAGCGGATGCGCCTCACGCTTCATAATTTGCACAGTTTCACCGGTTTTATCGTCGGTGTACCGGGCAAGATGAAAACCGCCTTCCTTATCGCTATACCACTCCGGAGTCTCTGATCGAACACCATCGGCTATTATCGCCAGGGCCATATCATCCGTAATTGCGGAGATTGTTGCCTGCCGATCGGCATTCAACTTAATAAGCTGCTTAGGATCCCCGTCATCAAACGCCTGACGGTGCTTCATGTACAGTTCAGTACGCAACTGACACCAATGCGGGTTCTTATGCCCATGACCCGGAAGCTCGACGCAGAAAGCCGCCTCACTCTCATCACCAAAATACGAATAATAAGGACAGGTTTTACACTGAGGATATTTGCCGGGTTTGGCTGGAAAAAACAGCGCTACCGTAGAATACAGACCATGTTTTAACGCATTAAAGCGCGTCTTCTTAGCCTCTGCAGGCGTTGGATGGCCCGCAAGATTCGCCGTAACCGCTGCAATCCCCTCTGGACTCTTAGGCCCCTTGTTGCCATTAAACGACGCCTTCAAGCGACCGCGCTCACGACCATCCTGCTGTGCAACCTCCCTGCAACGCGGACAATACGACTCATAGCGCCAGGGGTGATAAATTTCAGCCGGATCCGGCTCATCCGTGACAACAGAAGGCTCAGTGTCGTAGGTATTGCGACAGCAATGACAATAAAATCGGACTGTTTTTAGAATTCGAGGCTCGGACATGGTGACAGCATGCCGAAACAAGAGTTATTTTTGAATGGACGAATTACGCCGCGATTTGCCATCTATCAGGCAGCGGTATAGTTATCTGGGTGGTTCCCAGTAGGTGTGGTTGGCTCCCCGGGACGGGCTCGAACCGCCGACCCAATGATTAACAGTCATTTGCTCTACCAACTGAGCTACCGGGGAACTGAAGGCGCGTATACTAATTAGTTAAGTGCACAGGGTCAAGAACTGTTTTAGGTAATAGCTTTAAACCCTTATATTGCCACTGCAATTAAGCAAGAGGAGTAAGGCGGATACAGGAAGTCATTAAAATTCTTTGTTCAAGTACAAAAATTAAACTAATAACATGCTGTTAGTCTATAACATTGTTTCAGTTACGTGTAATCTTATTAAGATCTGAGATCAACTCATTCAGGGCATCAGATTTTGAATCTTTACTCAATGAAGGGCTGCCTGCTTTTTCTTGATCTGGCGCATCACCTGTCGATAACATCTTATCTTTTTCGCGAAGGTAATTTTGATAAAATTCTTCCGGCGTCATTTCTGACTCGTCTTTCTCTGGTTTCTCTGCAGGTGATTCTGAAAGTTGAGTTTCAACCCTCTTTACAGAAACAACGGGTTCTTCAGCCGACGAATTAAGTGCGATTACCTGGGGAGGCGAGAATTTCTTAAGTACAGGCGGCACCTCTGCTGAATTACCCTTCGAAAAATCAACAGGCAATGCAATTACCTTACCTGAATTAATTTTTGGATCCACATTTTGAGCCAACATAACCCCACTTTCCATAATTAGCAGACAACCTTCATGCATGGATTCAGAAATCTGGGATGTTTCCGTTTTTCTAAACGTACCTAGTTTTTGAAGTGTCGATAGATCATCAAAAACAGGTAATTTGGAAACTATCTGATCAGGATCAAAATTATTAACATCTTCTATTTGAGAAATGCTTACAGCGATGGATTCAATTATCGCCTTCACCGCATTAATCGTATCATGATCGCCATCAAAAACAATGTGGCGATCTGGGTTTCCAGAAATATGCAGTAAAGAGAGATCTTTTGTAGGCTTTTTGCTGAGGCTCACACACGCCGAATAAACCATGTCGAGGCCATCTATCGTGCGTGAAATCCGATCAGGATCCGACGCCTTCTCTCCCGCATCACGTAGCTTTATTTCCAACTGGTGTTTTCCAACGTTGAATCTATCCTTGGTCTGCTGCAGCTCTTGGATTTCACCCATCATCCCAATTAATCCAGGTAGATGATTTGCAGCAAACATAATCCGGCTGTAAAGCTGAACTATTTCAGCTCTGGTTTGGTCAAGTCCGTTAGCCACCTCTACAATATCGCGCCAATATTGTGCTGAACCTAATCGCTCCAAATGCATAAACTTACAAACTTGCTGTTCTCGCGCACCAAAAGATCGAAATGCAATTACCAATTCGTTGCTGGTTGACAATAGTTGCTCTCCAGCAGCCGTCTTTTCATTACGAATGATTGCCGTTCGAAAATGACTGATAGCTTGCTGTATCTTAGTTTTACGCAATAATTCGACGATTGAATTGATGGCGTATCTAAGGTCATTATCGGGCATTGCTAATCTCCATTGCACATCGAGTTATGTTAAGTGCTGATCTATGAGTATATTTCGGCAGTGATTAATATAATTTAAGTGTTTAAGGAAATTAATCAATACGATAGGAAAGTACTGGAGGCACTGCTTAGAAAGGGTGATTACGACTTAACCACTTTAAAAGGACTATCTATCGGATCTACTTAGCATTTTATTAAAATAAGTGGATAAACTGGTCGGGGCGAGAGGATTCGAACCTCCGACCCCCACAACCCCATTGTGGTGCGCTACCAAGCTGCGCTACGCCCCGCCAGAGAGCGCTGAAGAATACAGGAATTGAGTTACTAATAGAAGTAATTTAAATCGCCTGCGCAGATAATTCCATTCGTGATCTTCGCGTACACTTTCACTTTTTATCTGAATTGTCAGAGACGTATTTCGAAAGAATCACTATCAACAAATAATTTACTGTTCTCAACACAATAGACGAGAGTGAAAATCAAGTGACGACTAAAAACAAGCTTTAATTATGACGTTCGATGTATTAAAAGGGAGATAGCCAATATCATTAGCTCGCATAAATCAGAGGCCGCATTGATATCAGGTCTTTAATATTTTTAAAACACCTTCAAGTTCATCGCGTATCTGTCTAGCCAATTGCTGTGATTGCAGGCTATCATCTTTAACCATTTCACCGCTTAGGTGCTGTCTCGCGCCACCGATTGTGTATCCTTGCTGGTACAGTAAACTACGGATTTGGCGAATCAGCATAACATCGTGTCGCTGATAGTAACGACGGTTCCCACGCCTTTTCACAGGCTTCAGATCAGGAAATTCCTGCTCCCAATAACGTAAAACATGTGGTTTGACCTGACACAGCTCACTAACTTCACCAATAGTAAAGTATCGTTTACTCGGGATTACAGGTAGTTCGTTATTGTTGCTGACTTCCAGCATAAGCTTCTACACGTGCCTTTAGTTTTTGACCGGGACGAAAAGTAACCACTCTACGCGCAGAGATAGGAATCTCTTCACCTGTTTTAGGGTTACGCCCTGGTCTTTCACTTTTATTTCTTAAAATAAAATTACCAAAACCAGAGAGTTTAACGTCATCTCCATTTTCAAGGGCTTGTCGTACTTGCTCAAAAAAATGTTCAACGAACTCTTTGGCCTCACGTTTATTCAGACCTAATTCATCAAAAAGCATTTCAGCTATAGCAGCTTTTGTTAAAGCCATGTGTTTACATCCTTAGAGTTGCACTAAATTTTTCTTCGAGAACTTTAATGATGCCTGAAACAGTATTTTCCACGTCACTTTCATCTAGAGTGCGTGATTTATCCTGTAAAATCAAGCCCAAAGCCACGCTTTTTAGTCCACTTGCTACCTTATCACCTCGATATACATCAAAAATAATAATTTTTTGAAGAAATTCAGGTGCTGATTGCAACACGGTGTTTTGTACAGATATCATTGGAATGTTATCTCTAATAACAATAGCAATATCTCGTCTTACTGCTGGGAATTTTGAATTTTCATTAAATTTTGGCAGATAGTTTGTTTCCAATACATCTTGCCTAACCTCAAACATTACTGCAGTTTGCGACAAGTTTAAACTTTTCTGAAGGTTAGGGTGTAAACTTCCCAACCAACCCAAGGTCTCACCTTTTTGCGTAATCAATGCAGATTGCCCTGGATGCAGCGCGCAATGTTGCGCTGCAACAAACTCAATATCCTGTATATGTGTGATTTTAAATAGCGATTCCAAAATACCCTTTAAATCGAAAAAATCAACTTCTCTATCAGACTCAGCCCAATGTTCCAAATTAGCTTTGCCACTAATAAGGCCACTTAATAAACGTTCTTGCACCAATTCATGACTGCCGGGTCTAAAGCACAGACCACTTTCAAAAATTCTAATATCATTAATCTGCCGGTTCAGATTTTTCTCTAAAGCCGCTAACAAACCTGTCCAATGAGACGCACGCATAACACCCATGTCACTGGAGATTGGGTTTGCCAGGGCGAGGGTTTTCAGATTGGGGTGCAATTGGTTCTGGATGGCATGATCGACAAAACTGTAGGTGATAACTTCCTGGAAGCCCCTGGCGAGCAAAAATCGTTTCAGCGTATCAAGGTCAGTCCGGTTATCTTCAACCTGTTTAAATTCAGGCGACAACATAGCAAATGTTCTAGGCAAATTATCATAACCATAAACACGTGCAACTTCTTCGATTAAATCCGCTTCAATACGAATATCATATCGATAACTCGGCGCTATTGCCAACCAGTCGTCGGCGTTTCGTTGTAGCTTTACCCCCAACTTTTCCAATATCGATTCCACTTGCTCTGCCGTTACTTCAAGTCCTAAAAGTCGTTCAATTCTTGACTTTCTCAACACTATCTCATCAGCGAGTGGCAAGCGTGATTCCATAGCTACGTCTACAATCTCACCAACATCGCCTTTGCCAATATCAATAATCAAACGCGTTGCATACTCCAATGCTTCGCGCTGTAATTGTGGATCAACCCCACGCTCAAACCTATGCCCAGATTCAGTATGCACTGAATAGTAACGTGATTTACCCGCTATTAATTCAGGTAGAAATAACGCACTTTCCAGAAAAATATTTTCACTGATTTTATCGCATCCAGTGGTTAATCCACCCATTATTCCAGCAATACCAATCGCCCCTTTGTCATCAGCAATAACCGTTGTATCTCTTTGCAAGGAGATACAACGGCCATCCAGCAACGATAAGTTTTCGCTATTGGCGGCCTTACGCACGGTAATATCACCTGACAACTTATCAAGATCATAGGCATGCATGGGTTGACCAAGTTCCAACATGACATAATTGGTAACATCGACTATCAATGAAATAGATCGCACGCCACTACGGCGCAGGCGCTCAGTCATCCAGACAGGGGCCCTCACCGTATTATCAATACCGCTAATAATACGTCCTGTATAACGTACGCAGGCGTTATCGGGTTCGAGGTGTACTTTGAGTGAGTCAGCGTGATTCACCTCAACAGGTTGGTTGGTAAAAGCAATGTTGGAAATATTATTACGAGCGGCGATATCACGGGCAATCCCTCGTATACAAAAACAATCTCCACGATTGGGCGTGATATCAATATCAATCACCGTATCATCTAAGTTCAAAAGTTTGCTCAGAGACATGCCAACTTCTGCCTCTTGTGGCAGAGCCATCAAACCTTCTGAATCATCGGACAAACCTAATTCAGCTTCTGAACACAGCATACCCAAAGAAGCCTGGCCTCTTAACTTGGCTTTCTTAATTCTTAATCCAGAGGGCAATCTTGCACCAACAACGGCGAATGCACACTTCATTCCCTGCTTTACATTGGGTGCCCCACATATAACTTGAGCTGTTTCAACATCGGTTCGCACTTGACAAATACGTAGTCGATCTGCCTCAGGGTGCGGCTTAACCTCCAACACCTCACCAACAAAGATGCCTGCAAGCTGCCCCGCAAGGTTTTCACTCGAGTCCACCTCTAAGCCAAGCATCGTGAGTTGACTTTGAAGTTGCTCGCTATTTATAGGTGGGTTGACCCATTCACGTAGCCATTTCTCACTGAATTTCATATTTAATCCACATCTGCCGGGCAATAAAAAAAGTCATTTACAATCAATTAAATTGTTGTAGAAAACGCAGGTCGTTTTCAAAAAACTGTCGTAAATCCTTTACCCCATATCGCAGCATAGCCAATCGCTCAACGCCCATCCCGAAGGCATACCCTGTGTACTGTTCGCTATCTACTCCCACTGCACTAAAAACATTGGGATGGACCATTCCCGCCCCCAGTACTTCAAGCCAGGCCCCACCATCAATCCTTATATCCGCCTCTGTTGAAGGTTCAGTAAATGGGAAGTAAGAAGGTCTGAAACGTATCTCGACAGCTGAATTATCAAAAAACTGCTCCAAAAAACCTTGTAAGTGTCCCATCAGATCACTAAAAGTAATATTCTCTCCAACCAACAGACCTTCCACTTGATGAAACATAGGTGTATGCGTCATATCAGAATCGCAGCGATATACACGGCCCGGCACAATTATTCTGTAGGGTGGACTATTATTCTCCATATAACGAATTTGCACCGAAGAGGTATGTGTTCGCAATAACAAACCATTGTCGAAGAAAAAAGTGTCATGCATAGCACGCGCCGGATGATGCGGTGTAAAATTTAACGCCTCAAAATTGTGATAGTCATCTTCGATCTCGGGACCCTCTACTGAATCGAATCCCAGCTGAGAGAAAAGCCTGGTGATGCGTTCTGTGGTCAAGGTCACTGGATGTAATCCGCCTCTCAGTACAGCCCTGCCGGGCAGGCTTACATCAATCTTCTCAGTTTCCAATCGATTATTAATCACTTCTAATTCGAGTTGTTCAAAACGCTTTTCCACGAGCCTACTGATATCTCGTTTCAAAAAATTTATCGCCTTTCCCATCTCAGGCTTTTGTTCCTTTGGCAATCTGCCAATTGCTTTTAGCTGATCAGTAATAAGGCCTTTTTTGCCTAAATATTTAACTCGTATCGAGTCTAATTGTCGTAAATTGTCAGCAGCTGAAATTTCGGAGCTGGCTTCGGATAATAAATTTGAAAAATCTAATGACACGAAACTTTCCTGATAGAACGAAAAACGGGAAAAGGCATGCCTTTTCCCGTTTTATGGATTAATAATATTTCACGAGCTGATATTAGCGCTGAAACGTGTGTTTAGGTATTTCCACTGTAAAAAGCCATCGCTATACGTAAGCCTATTATTCAAACTAAAGACTTGCCTTGGCTTGTTCTGCAATTTTGCTAAATGCTGCAAAATCAGCAATTGCAATATCCGACAATACCTTTCGATCAATTTCAATCCCGGCCTTGTTCAGACCATTAATCAATCTGCTGTATGAAAGCCCACACTCTCGTGCTGCGGCATTTATCCTTACAATCCAAAGTCGACGAAATTGACGTTTCTTTTGTCGCCGATCGCGATAAGCATACTGCCCTGCTTTGGTTACCGCCTGTTTGGCTACACGAAATACACGACTACGTGCGCCACGATAACCTTTCGCTTTTTTCAGAATTTTCTTGTGTCTGGCACGCGCCTGCACACTACGTTTTACTCTAGGCATTTTAGTTCTCCGGTTTAACGCAGGTAAGGTAGAAGGCGTCGAATTAATACTTCATCAGATTCGTGCACCATTGATTTGACTCGAAGATGACGTTTCCTCTTCGTACTCTTTTTTGTCAAAATATGACGTAGATGCGATTGCTTTCGCTTGAATCCACCAGACCCAGTTCGTTTAAACCGTTTTGCAGCTCCACGATTGGTTTTCATTTTAGGCATAAAAAAACTCCCGTTTGTATATTTTAAAATTACCTGGCTTAGTCGGAGTAAAATATTACTACAGCTCAGGCTTGGATTTGAGGAAGCCACCAGGGTAGCCTCCAGGAACTACTGTTTTCTAGGTGCGATTACCATCACCATTTGGCGTCCTTCCATTTTAGGAAATTGCTCCACTGAACCCACCTCAGATAAATCCTCTTCAACACGCTTGAGTAATTTGGCACCCAAGTCACGGTGTGCCATCTCTCGGCCACGAAAGCGCAGTGTAATTTTGGTTTTGTCGCCATTTTCCAGGAACTTTAACAGGCTTCTAAGTTTAACCTGGTAGTCGCCTTCCTCAGTGCCCGGTCGAAATTTAATTTCTTTAAGCTGTACCTGTTTCTGTTTCTTCTTGGCCGAGTGTTGTTTTTTGTTTATCTCAAACTTGTATCGCCCGTAGTCCATTACCTTACAAACAGGGGGTTCGGCATTGGGTGAAATTTCAACTAAATCCAAACTTGCCGCACGAGCGGTAGTTATCGCTTTATCGCGAGATACAACCCCAACCTGATTGCCATCGGCATCGATCAGGCGTACTTCGAAAGCTGTGATTTCCTCATTCTTTCGATTGATTTTTTTTGCAGAAATACGTTAATCCTCCAATAAAACAGATCGTCCACGAGGTTCAGCCTCATGATTAAAACCTTTAATGAGTTCATCGATATCGATTGACCCAAGGTCCTTACCATCTCGTGTTCGAACTGCAAGTTGATTCATCTCGCGTTCCCTGTCACCAGCGATCAGCAGGTAGGGAACACGTTTCAAGGTGTGCTCACGGATTTTAAAGCCGATTTTTTCGTTTCTCAAGTCCGATTCCACTCGAAAACCGCTATTTTTCAATATTTGGCATGCTTCCCGTACATAATCTGACTGATTATCCGTAATATTCATTAACACCGCTTGCACAGGCGCTAACCATAACGGCAATCTGCCTTCATGATTTTCAATCAAGATACCAATAAATCGCTCAAATGAACCAAGAATAGCACGATGTATCATTACCGGCGTTAGTCGATCGCCATTTTCATCTACATAAGTGGCATCCAGGCGACCTGGCATTGAAAAGTCTACCTGGGCCGTTCCGCATTGCCAAACCCGACCAATGCAATCCTTTAATGAGAACTCAATTTTTGGGCCATAAAATGCCCCCTCTCCAGGCAATTCCTTCCATTCAAGCCCCTTATTGTCAAGAGCATCTGCCAATGCCTTCTCAGCTTTATCCCAATCACTATCGCTGCCTACTCGATTTACCGGGCGCGTGGATAAACGGTAGATAACCTCTGTGAAGCCGAAATCCTGATAAACATCATGCAGAAAATCAATAAATTCACTTACCTCAGGTTGTATTTGATCTTCAGTGCAGAAAACATGTCCGTCATCCTGGGTGAAACCCCGCACGCGCATAATACCGTGTAACGCTCCAGACATCTCGTTTCGGTGACATGAGCCAAATTCAGACAGACGCAGAGGTAAATCACGGTAACTTTTTAAGCCCTGATTATAGATCTGCACATGGCAAGGGCAATTCATTGGCTTGATAGCAAATTCTCGATCATCAATACGTAATACGAACATATCATCACCGAATTTATCGGCATGACCGGATTTTTCCCACAAGGAATAATCGACCAGTTGCGGCGTCCTGATTTCCTGATAACCTCTGGCAAGCTGTTTACTGCGCATATAACGTTCAATAACTTGATAGATGGTCCACCCATTCGGATGCCAAAACACCATGCCCGGCGCTTCTTCCTGCAGATGAAACAAATCCAGCTTTTTACCTATTTTTCGATGATCTCGTTTTTCAGCTTCTTCGAGTCGATGCAAATAGGCTTTTAGTTCTTTTTTATCACGCCAGGCTGTGCCATAAATACGCTGAAGCATTTCGTTATTGGAGTCACCACGCCAATAGGCACCTGCAATTTTTGTAAGTTTGACTGCCTTCAAGTGACCAGTTGACGGCACATGCGGACCACGACACAAATCTACAAAGTCTGCTTGTCGGTAGAGTGACAGAGGCTCATTACTGGGAATACCCTGGATGATCTGTGCCTTGTATTGCTCTCCTTTTCGCTGAAAAAACGCAATGGCCTCATCACGAGACATTTCAGTTCGTTCAAGCGGAATATTCTGCTTAACGAGTGCGGTCATCTTTTTTTCAATAGCCACCAAGTCATCTGGCGTGAAACCACGTTCGTAGGCGAAATCGTAATAAAATCCGTTTTCAATTACCGGACCTATAGTCACCTGTACTGTTGGAAACAACTCTTTTACTGCATGCGCCAGTAAGTGTGCACTGGAGTGACGAATAATTTCCAAACCTTCTTCATCTCTGGCGGTTATGATGGATAAGGTGACATCATCTTTAATGACATAACAACTATCAACCAGCTTTTGATTGATCTTACCCGCTATTGTAGCCTTGGCCAGACCAGGACCAATATCCTTTGCAACATCATAAACAGTTAGTGGATGGTCATAGTCACGATAACTACTATCAGGCAGGATGATTCGAGGCATTTTTAATTACTCATCAGTGGTGACCCCTACGCCAGGTCACTTGAATCAGCTATTCCAGTTATGTTTTACAAAAAAACAGAAAATTGGTAGGCGCGATTGGATTCGAACCAACGACCCCCACCATGTCAAGGTGGTGCTCTAACCAACTGAGCTACGCGCCTGTTGAAGGGCCGAGATGTTATGCGAGCTAGCGGTTTTGGTCAAGTAGTTCGCTCATTTATTTTTACAACTCTATGATATCGTTTTCAATTATTTCCCCATGATGTGGGTTTTTCCGTTCATATAAGGTTGCAAACACGTTGGTATCTGCACACTGCCGTCAGCTTGTTGATAGTTTTCCAAAACGGCAACCAAAGTTCGCCCAACTGCCAATCCTGACCCATTAAGCGTATGTAAAAGCTCAGGTTTTCCAGTTTCTGGATTACGCCAACGCGCTTGCATTCGCCGGGCTTGAAAGTCTCCGCAATTACTGCATGAAGAAATCTCACGGTAAGTCTTTTGCGCAGGAATCCAGGCTTCGATATCATAAGTTTTGCATGCCGAGAAACCGATATCCCCACTACAAAGTGCGACTAATCGATAGGGCAATTCCAGTTTTTGTAAAATATTCTCTGCATGTTTGATTAAAACTTCCAGCACATCCATTGAGTCCGCAGGTTGCACTATCTGCACCAATTCCACTTTTTCAAATTGGTGCTGACGAATCAAACCACGCGTATCCTTACCATATGATCCAGCTTCAGAGCGAAAACAGACACTGTGGCATGTATAGCGCTGTGGCAGATCATTTGCTTCGATAATATCACCACGTATCAGATTTGTTACCGGGACCTCAGCAGTTGGAATCATATAAAAATCACTATCACCGGCCAATTTGAATAGATCTTCCTCAAATTTCGGCAACTGACTGGTTCCTTGAAGCGATGCTTGATTAACGATAAGGGGAACATTAATTTCTGTGTAACCATGCTCTTCGATATGCGTATCCAACATGAATTGCGCTAACGATCTGTGCAGTTTGGCAACTTCTCCCCGCATAACAACAAAACGTGATCCAGTGAGTTTAACGCCTGCCTCAAAATCCATAGTAGCGCCAAACTCACAAAGATCGACGTGATCTTTAATATCAAAGTCAAATTCCCGAGGTGTTCCCCAGCAGCGCAATTCAACGTTATCACGTTCATCTCTGCCCTCGGGAACAGAGTCATCCAATAGATTGGGTGTGTCTGACAAAAGCTGAGTCAACTCACTTTTCAACTCACTTAGCTCCCGTTCTGCGATTTTCAATTCATCCGCCAAGTGACTGACATTGGCAAGTAATGGTTGAATGTCTTCACCATTTGCCTTTGCCTGTCCTATCAGCCTGGATTTTGAATTTCTTTCGTTTTGTAAGTTCTGGGTATTTGTTTGTAGCTGACGACGCCGAGACTCAAGCTGTTCAAATGAGTCGATATTCAGCTGATAGCCTCTGCGCTTGAGGTTTTTTGCAACAGATTGAATATTTGCACGAAGCAGCTTGGGGTCTAGCATGTTAAATTTTTCCTATTGGATTCGAGCACTATCTACAACTGCAGTGCAGTTATAGCTAAAGGTTAATTTAGAATAAAATTCAGTTCAACTGGCGTGCAGTCAGCACACCTAACCACACGGCGATTAAACAAAGCACTACGTTTAAACCAACGTTGGTTGCAGCTTTAATCATTTGCCCGTTAGATACAAGATTTAAAGTTTCAAAAGAGAATGTTGAAAAGGTTGTAAAAGCCCCTAACAACCCAACCTGTATTGCTAATCGAAGCTCCGGTTCGATCAGTGTTTTATGCAATATCCAGGTTGAAAACAATCCAAGAAGAAAAGATCCCAGAACATTGACAAATAATGTAGCAAAAGGAAACACAAGAACTTGACTGGCAAATAGACGAACGACAGCGTAGCGGAACACAGCCCCTATAAAACCACCCAAACCGACCAGGAAAAATTGCAACAGAACCTCCTCTAATAACCATCAATCAATTGAATTATCTGAAGTGTCTCTGCGCTTATCGCAGAACGGATACAGAGGCAATGAGTGACTTTTCCTTATACCTGTTCGCGACTTTAATGCTCTCGTTTCAATTGATATTTCTAGGATTATAGACGTTAGATTTCAAATTGGATGTAGATGGTAAATAACGGCACAGCCTTTGCTCATGTTATGAACAATCCATGTCTGAAAAATTTTTGGAACTTCATTGTGAGTAAACACTTATATCTACCCCTAATCAGCATAATCTACCTGATGGGTATTAACGACTTATATGCCGCAAAACTCTACCAATGGGCTGATACAGATGGTGTATTGAATTTTTCTCCAGAGCCACCGCCTGCAAATGTCACCAAACAATTTAAGGAAATTAGTGGAAATTTTCAGACTGGAATAAGCCATTTCAATAAAAAACCAGCGATGAATTCACAAAACAATTCTGAGTACATAGATACCAGTATTGATAGATCCAATGCTAAACGCCTAGTCCCAGCCATTAATCTGTCACATCCATCTTCCATGCAAGCAATACAATTCGATGTGTCAGAGGAAAATAAATATTCCAAGCCGATCAGCCATGATTTTGTCCGGGAGCAGAGAAAATGTAGGGACTTGGGCAATAAAATTATTGCTTTGGAAGCACGAATCACGCGTATTGAAGGCATTGAGCAACTCAACAAGACCATGGTTATGCTTAGCCAGCATCAACAACGCTTTGATCAGCATTGTCGTCAATACAGATAAATCTAATATTGATTTTTACCGCTCAATACAGGTATTTTATTGGTTTCGGTCGCAGCTGCAGAAAAGCGATGACCTCGATAGAGACAATATTTAATCCACTTGTACAGAAATCGGTTTAATATCCAACCATTATCTAGATCTCTAACCCGCCGTTGCTCATGTCTTTGTCCATGAATCAGGCCACTCATTGCTTCCGCAGTTCGTGCATCGTGATATATTCTAATGGTCAAGTCAGGTTCTGTTGTTTTACCTGACTCGACAGAGAAACAGTAGCTTAATTTTATCGTCGTCGTATATTTGCACCGCTCCAAGATGCTCAATTTCAGATCCACACAACCCTCATTATTTGAAAGATACTCAGAACCGTTGAGTTCACTCAGCTCTGGAATTAATAAACGCATCAACATATAGTTTGCCTCATATAACTCCATGAGTCGGGCAAGCCGCTGAGTGGTTTTGCGTATATTTAGTTTCGGAAATTGCATATTAGTGAAGTATTTACAGTTTTGAAAACCTATTATTATCCTTGGCTACAGATTGCAATCGATTGATTGCTGGCACACATTTGAAGTGATATTAGCAACAATGCATCAATCTGTCTTGAAGTAGAAAAATAAATTATATTTCTACTAATATCAATTGGATATACTTTATACATACGTTAGTTTAGAGGAAATTCAACGCTAATTAATTTCAAGACTTGCGCAACTTTGTAACTGCGCCCACAATCAACCCAGCTAATTATACCCGACATAATCATGAACCCATTTTTAATCCATACAATTGCCCTAACACCTGTTCAACATGCCCATAACATTATGGAAAATAAAGACGGTAACTATAGCCTAACAAATCCATTATTACTCGATTGGATCCAATAACATGCAGTTAATCAAAGTGTTTAAAGATATTTCAATGACTGACATCGATCTTGTTGGAGAGAAGAGCGCCTCACTCGGAGAGATGGTTGGCTCCCTATCGGGATTAGGCGTCAAAGTTCCCAATGGATTTGCGATTACCACAGAGGCTTTTCGTTATTTTCTAAAGCACAATGAACTCAATCAGATTATAAGCAAGCAACTCAATGGTTTGGATTTCAAGGATATTGACGCGCTTACCTATGCAGGTGGGAAAATCCGAGCCAGCATTATTCACAGTCAAATGCCCGATGACCTGTCGCAAGCTATTACCTGTGCCTATGAAACACTTGAAAATCAATACGGATCTAAACCAGACGTCGCTGTACGTTGCTCTACAACCACTGGAGACCTGCATGCACCATCACTGACAGGGCAACAGGATTCCTATTTAAATGTCGCAGGAACCCGCAATCTAATCGCCACCTGCAAATTAGTGTTTGCTTCACTTTATACCGACAGAGCAATCTCATACCGTGAACAAAATTCAATTGAGCATTCTGATGTCGCACTATCGATAGCAGTGCAAAAAATGGTCAGATCAGATCAGTCCAGTGCCGGTGTTATATTCACACTAGACTCAGAAAGCGGCTTCCGGGACGTGGTTTTGGTGACCTCATCGTACGGATTAGGTGAAAATATAGTACAAGGTGCGGTGAATCCAGATGAATTTTATGTATTTAAAACTACCCTGAACAAGGGTTTCAAACCATTGATAAAAAAACACTTGGGCAGTAAGGAAATTAAGATGATATATGCCCCTGAACAGCTGGCAGGGGTATATACCAAGAATGTTCCTGTACAACCGTCAGAGCGCTGCCAATTCTCCCTTAGCGACGAGGAAACACTAAGCCTGGCAAGATATGCAACCATTATTGAAGATCATTATTCCAAGCATGAAAGTAAACCCTGCCCTATGGATATAGAATGGGCCAAAGACGGTTATACGGGTGAATTATTCATCGTACAAGCTCGCCCTGGAACAGTAGGGGATCGTGCAAAAAGTACAACCTATGAAACATTTCAATTAAGAGAACATAGCAACCCTATCATTACCGGCCGTAGCGTAGGAAGACGCATTGCGACAGGTAAAATACGCGTTATTCTTGATACTGCGCATATGAGTGACCTTCAGGATGGGGAAATTCTTGTAACAGATAAAACAAACCCCGATTGGGATCCCGTACTAAGACGGGCTGCGGCTATCATAACAAATCGCGGTGGTAGAACATGCCATGCCGCAATTATAGCTCGCGAGATGGGAATACCTGCATTAGTCGGCTGTAATGACGCAACAGAGTGCGTTGGAGACGGCGAGAAAGTTACCGTTTCTTGTGCCGGTGGTGACACGGGACACGTCTATCCTGGCATCTTACCTTTTGATGTAAGAAAAATACCCACCGATATACAGCATACTACACAAACCAAAATTTACCTTAATTTGGGAAACCCCGAGCAAGCTATGCAGGCATCGTTTCTGCCGGCCGATGGCGTCGGTTTGGCTAGACTGGAATTCATTATCAGCAACACCATAAAAGTTCATCCCAGCGCAATTCTACAAATTGACTCTCTGGATAAGCAAACCCAACATGATATTCAAGATGTCATTGCTGGCTATGATACACCTCGGCGCTTTTTCATTGACAAACTTGCACAAGGCATAGGCATGATAGCCGCGGCCTTCTATCCTAAACCTGTTGTTGTTCGTCTTTCTGATTTTAAATCAAATGAATACGCGCTATTAATTGGGGGAAAGCAGTTTGAGCCAAAAGAAGAAAACCCGACGTTAGGAATGAGAGGTGCCAGAAGGTACTTCTCAGAAGCGTTTTCAGAATGCTTTGAAATGGAATGCAAGGCGATCAGTAAAGTTCAGAAAGATATGGGATTAGACAATATACAATTGTTAGTTCCTTTCGTTCGATCACCAAAAGAAGCTGCTAATGTTGCGGAATTACTGGCTCGTAACGGCCTAAAACGCACGACTAATGGATTAAAAATATTCCTGATGTGTGAAATCCCCAGCAATGCCTTGTTGGCGGATGAATTTCTTGAGCACTTTGACGGTTTTTCAATCGGTTCCAATGATCTGTCTCAGCTAACTCTGGGCATAGACCGCGAGGCTGGGTTATATTATGAACTGGATGGACGTAATGAGGCGACACAAAAATTGATCAGCATGGCTATTTCAGCCTGCAAAGAGGTGGGTAAAACGATCGGAATATGTGGTCAGGCGCCTTCAGATTTCAAAAGCTTCGTAAAATATCTTATCCATGAAGAAATAGACTCAATTTCTCTAAACCAGGACAGCTTATTGGATATGAAGGCTTATATAAGTAATTTGGAGAACCGTTAGAATGACAATATCCGGCTCACATATGTGTCTATCTCGCAATATGTCTGCAAATTACCAAAATAATTCCATCTAGTACTTGAGATTATCAGATAATTGTTGATAATTGCGTCTTTGTAAAATCCGAAGAACATCACAGAGTCAATATGGCGAAAGAAGAACCCATTGAAATGGAAGGTACAGTTATTGATACCCTCCCAAATACCATGTTTCGTGTCGAACTCGAAAATGGACACGTTGTTACAGCGCATATTTCAGGAAAGATGCGTAAACACTACATCCGTATATTGACGGGAGATAAGGTTACCGTTCAAATGACCCCATATGATCTAAGTAAAGGGCGAATAACGTTCCGAAGTCGTTAGTTTACTGGTCTCTTGAAATCACAAGGCTGTAAACTTTACTGTGCAAGTATCTGTCATTACTGTGCAACGATCTGTATTAATGGTCAATCCACGCCACCATACAGATTTGTAGACAGGTATCGGTCACCACGATCACAGACAATTGACACCACTACTGCATCTTCAAGTTGTTCTCCAAGCTTTAGTGCTACCTTCAATGCACCACCTGATGAGACTCCACCACATATTCCCTCTGCTTGGGCTAATTCCCTTGCCGTTTCCTCGGCTTCCTTCTGACTGACATCTATTATCCTGTCAACCCGCGCCGGTTCAAATATTTTCGGTAAATAGGCTTTCGGCCAGCGTCTTATCCCAGCGATACTGGATTCATCATCCGGTTGCACGCCGATAATTTGTATCTTTGGACTCTGTTCCTTCAAAAATCGGGATACACCCATAATTGTACCCGTAGTACCCATTGCACTTACAAAATGTGTGATTTTCCCGTCAGTATCACGCCAGATTTCGGGTCCAGTGCTATGGTAATGTGCCGCAGGATTATCGGGATTTGAAAACTGATCGAGTACCAGCCCCCTACCCTCATCCTGCATTTGTAAAGCCAGATCACGTGCATACTCTATACCTTCGTCCTTGCTCACCAGAATCAGTTTTGCGCCATATGCACGCATCAACTGCATGCGCTCACGGCTCATATTTTCAGCCATGATCAGGCTCATTTTGTAACCCATGATCGATGCTGCCATCGCTAAAGCTATACCCGTATTACCACTGGTTGCCTCAATAAGTGCATCACCTGGTTTGATCTGGCCGCGTTTCTGAGCCTGTTTTATCATCGACATCGCCGGTCGATCTTTAACTGAGCCAGCTGGATTATCTCCTTCCAGTTTCACAAGATAGGTATTATTGCGTTGCTCACCACCCATACGCTGTAATTTCACAAGCCTGGTGTTTCCTATTTGTTCATCAAGTGATTTGAACATATGTCACTCCTGCCTTAGTTATAGCCATTAGTTATTGTTACCAGATTGTTCGATTCTTGCGGTAATCTTATCCGCGATGATTTTTAACGAATACTTGCAGCTATCATATAGGTTAAGGTTCTGCATTTTTCGCATCCAGGTGATTTGCCGCTTGGCTAATTGTCGGGTAGCTGCAATCGCATTGTCTTTGCCAGCTTCAAGTGAAACAGTATCACTTAAATAGTCCCATAGCTGTCGGTAGCCAACACAACGCATTGATGGCAATTTAGCGTGCATGTTTGGAAGCGACATTAGATTTTCAACTTCTTTGATAAAACCGTTATCAAGCATTAATTCAAAACGATGGCAGATTCGTTTATGCAGTTCTGTTCTTTGTTCTGGAAACAAAGCAAACTTAATTGCCTGCAAGCCTTGCGACATACGGGCCTCATTGCGCCACTCGCTCATACTTTTACCGCTTGAATACCATACCTCTAAAGCACGCTGTATTCGCTGGCTATCATTGGGATGAATACGGGCAGCGGATAGCGGATCAATTTTTTCAAGTGCCTTGTGCATTTGAGGCCAGCCCACATTCTCTGCTTTGAGTTCCAGTTCCTGGCGTGTCTCCAAGTTTGCTGATGGCAGCTTGGACAATCCATATTCCAGCGCATTGAAATACATCATTGTTCCTCCAACCAATAGCGGTATTTTCCCCTTCGCCTGGATGGCTTGTATTTCAGTCCTGGCATCATTAATAAATTGGGAAACCGAATACAGCTCCCATGGTTCAATAATATCAATTAATCGATGCGGCGCGAGCTTTTGCTCTTCCAGAGTAGGCTTGGCCGTCCCTATATTCATTTGTCGATAGATCAAGGCCGAATCCACACTGATTATTTCACAGGGCAATCTGTTGAGCAGCTCCACAGCTACGGCTGTTTTGCCAGTAGCGGTGGCACCCAGTAGAAACACGGGTTGATGAACGCCGGTCTTGATTGAGAACGCTTGCATAATCTAATGCCTTGTAGTCTGTCTCTATTGCCCCCGCATGAATAGTTTGTCTAACTCCTGCATGGTTAATGCAGTCCAGGTAGGGCGGCCGTGGTTACATTGGCCACTACGCTCAGTCACTTCCATTTGTCTTAGCAGCGCATTCATTTCAATGACACTCAATTTTCGGTTTGCACGAACCGACCCATGACATGCCATACTGGAGAGAACATCATTAATTGCCTGCTCTATCTGCTCACTGGAGCCATGCTCAATTAACTCAGACAGAACATCCCGTACTAATGTTTCCAAATCTGAATCTGAGAGAATAATCGGTACTTCGCGAATAGAGAGTTTTTCTGGGCCAAGTCGTTGCAGTTGAAACCCTAATGACTGAAATAATTCTTCATTTTCATCAGCCAGATCCGCCTCTTTCTGGCTGACAAGTAGATTAATCGGTAGCAACACTGGCTGTGCCTTTATTTTTCCCTGTTGATAATACGCGTCCTTTAATTTCTCATAGGTTATGCGTTCATGCGCAGCGTGCGCATCGACCACTATCAAGCCTTGTTGATTCTGAGCCAGGATAAACACACCGTGAAGATGCGCCAGCGCAAAGCCAAGTGGCGGGGATAGTTCCTCTTTTCCATCACTGCGCTCTGGATCAGTCACATCTCGCGAATGATCATTGATCTGCGCTTCATAAAGTTTCCTTAGACCCGCGTTATTTTCCTTAATCTGCAAGCCCAGATTTGCCTGATCAGGCCGGTTAAATGCGCTATAGCTGACAGTGGTACCCGCCACATTCTCAGTCATGGCAGATGATGCGATAGTAGCAGTAGCCCCTGATAATTCACTGCCCTGCTCTAGCTGAATATCCGGGCTAATATTGGACAATGCATCTTTTAAACTACGCCGTACAAATCCGTGAATCTGACGACTATCGCGAAAACGCACCTCATGTTTAGCGGGATGTACGTTCACATCAACCTGTGGTGGGGGCAGATCTAGGAACAATACAAATGCCGGATGACGGGCATGATAGAGAACATCGCTGTACGCCTGTTTAACCGCGTGGGCTATTACCTTGTCTCTAACAGAACGTTTGTTCACATAGAAATACTGCATATCTGCCTGGCTACGTGAAAATGTGGGTTGTGCAATCCAGCCCCATAAGCGTAATCCCGACAACTCTGTATCAATATAAAAGGACTGCTCAAAAAAACCTTCTCCACAAACATCAAGCACCCGACGATTACGCAAGGTTTGAGAATCTCCCGCTTTCCAGACAAACAAACCCTTGCCGTTATGGCTGAGTGAAAAAGATGCGTGAAAGTGCGCCAGCGCCAATTTTTTTAGTATAGACTCGATATGCTGAAGTTCAGTGCGTTCTGCGCGTAAGAATTTTCTACGTGCAGGTACATTAAAAAACAAATCACGCACTTCAATCGTAGTGCCTACGGGGTGTGGTACGGGCTTGACAGAGCAATCGCCCTGACCGTTGCCGGTCTGTAACTGCCAAGCCTGCTCCTCGTTTTGCGAGAGTGATTTCAACGTCGTTATTGATACCGATGCAATGCTGGGTAGCGCCTCACCTCTGAATCCCAAACTTACTACCGATTCCAGATCATCAAGATTGGATATTTTACTGGTCGCATGGCGCTTAAATGCCAACGGTAGATCATCTTTATCTATTCCATGTCCATTGTCTCTTACCCGTATCAGACGTACACCACCGTTCTCCAACTCTACACTGATATCATTGGCACCCGCATCAAGACTGTTCTCTACCAACTCCTTGACAATCGAGCTGGGCCGTTCAATGACCTCTCCAGCTGCTATTTGATTTATCAATTGATCGGGTAATTGAGTAATTGCCATACTTCATACATGCCACTTATAAAGGTGATGTTATTATGAAGGCTTTATTCACGTTGAACCAGCTTTACCTCATAACGAATTTCATCCTCAGGCACTTATGGGGATTGGTCAATTTAACAGCTCTTACGGAGACTCTGTAACTGTGGCGAGTATTGTTGTTTATCGAAGTGGCTCAATTATCGATCAAGTTAATTTTAATCGCGGAGAGATTGTTATCGGTCGCGACCCGACATCACGTATTCACCTTGATGACGACTTTGTCAGTTGGGCGCATGCAACGATTAACGTTGTAGACGGCGGTTTCGATCTTTACGATCAAGGCAGTACAAACGGTACGCTGGTTAACGGAACCCGAATACAAAATTGTACGTTAAAGTTTGGCGATACGATTCAAATTGAAGACTACCAGCTAAAGTTTAATGACACTATTGAGAATGTTTCAGACTACCGCGGTAGTGAACGCACGCTGATGAATCATCGCGTAATTGATAGTGAAGTTCACGCTGGTGATCAGTTTGCCTCTGCGGCCCACAACAAACGATGGCTGGCTTTATGGCTGCCGATATTAATATGGCTGGGCAACTATCATCGGCGTGACCTTACACGCGACTTACAGGCAGGCATCACCATTGGTGCGCTGCTTGTACCTCAGGGTATGGCCTACGCGTTGCTGGCAGGGTTGCCACCTATTTACGGCCTTTATGCATCGACACTACCTCTGGTGTTATATGCCATTAGTGGCACATCAAGACAGCTCTCCGTTGCGCCTGTGGCGCTTGACTCCATGCTGATTGCGTCAGGGATTGGCGTAATAGCCGCGAGTGGTTCGGATCAGTATCTACATCTTGTGATCGTGCTTGCACTCATGGTAGGCACAATCCAGCTGGCTTTGGGATTATTCAGAATGGGATTTGTTGTGAATTTTCTCTCACAGCCTGTATTGACAGGATTCACCAGTGCTGCTGCAATAATTATCACAATAAGCCAAATACAACACCTTTTCGGATTTAACATTGAATCCAGCAAAGGTTTCTTTAACTCATTAACATCACTGCTCACCTCACTGCATAACATACATTATATGACGGCAGTCGTAGGCATAGTTTCAATCATATTTCTGGTATTAATAAAAAAAATGCACACACCTCTGCCCGGCCCGATCCTGCTATTAGCGGTGATGACACCCGTCAGTTGGTTGTTGAATTTCGATGCACAAGGCGTCTCGTTAGTTGGAGAGGTTCCCCAGGGTTTACCGGGTTTACATTTTATTATACCAGACAGACAGGAAATAATTGATCTCACACCACTGGCACTGACCATTGCCTGTATTGGGTTAATGGAGGCGATATCAGTTGGCAAAGTGTATGCCTCGCGCTATGGTCACCGCATTGATGCTAACGCAGAGTTTCGCGCAATTGGGCTGAGCAATATCGCTGCACATATCGTCAGCAGCTTTCCCGTTACAGGTGGTTTTGCCCGCACCGCTGTCAACGCTAATTCAGGTGCCAAAACACAACTCGCATCGATAATATCAGCAATTACAATTATTTTAGTCTTGTTATTGTTAACACCTCTATTTTATCACCTGCCCATCGCGGTACTCGCAGCGATTATCATGCACTCAGTTATCGGACTCATTGATATAGCCGAATGGAGATACTTGTATAAGGTAAAAAAAATTGAAGGTATCGTATTACTTGTAACCATCATTGGAACACTTACATTGGGCATAAGTTCGGGACTACTGGTTGGAATTACCTGTTCGATACTTTTATTCATCGCCGCACAAACTCGTCCCAATACCTCCCAACTTGGCAGACTTCCAGGTACACAAATCTACCGCAGCATAGGGCGCCATCGTGACGCACAAATCACACCCGGTATCATCATATTGCGGGTGGATGCATCTTTCTACTTCGCAAACGCCGATTTTCTAATTGAGAGAGTCGCCCGGATTATCGATCAACCCAATCCCCCAGAGACGATCGTTTTGGACGGGTCTGGCATAAACGATCTCGATTCGACCGGCGATCGGGCATTGCGACAAATACATCGTGAATTAAATCGAAAGGGTATAGGTCTGGCTGTTGCAGGAATCAAGGGTCCGGTGCGTGATATGATAAAGCGCTCTGGACTCTATAGTGAGATTGGCGCAGAACATTTTTTCTACACCACTGCAGCAGCTGTTGATCGTTTTAAAAGAGCGCATTAGTACATCAGCTATTCAAAGATCAGCACAGTGAATCAGCAAACTCCTATAACCAAAAAAATGACTATAGATAGTTTTCCCTTGTACGATTTTTGTTCCCAGGGAGCTTTACAAGTAAACGCATAGCGCTTGAGAAAGACGCCTGACATAGCAAGTATGCGTCAACCTCTCACTAAGTAAAACCGTGACCGATACTTTCCAAAGTAAGCACTAATGTAATGTCCTATATAAATAGGGTATTTGGCTCTCTCGGTATTTACAGACTTACTATATCTGCCGGTTGTATGAGACACTACCCAAAATTATTCTGGAACAAACAACTAAACTTATGTTCAAACTGATCCTGTCAATTCCACTTTTCGCCTACCTGTTGATCGTTTTTAATATCGCTACCTTCACGGGAAACCCTGATCCCTACGTCACGCTAAACGAAATTGCATTTGACTTTGATGTACCCAGCGGGGCGCACGTAGTGATTAGCGTCAGCAGCATTTTCATTCTCACAGGCATCGTATTTCTCTATATCGAGGTTTTTAAAGCCACACGCACTTCAATTTTTGCAATTGTCGATCATGGCTTATCGATGTTGGTATTCGTCACATTTTTGGTGGAGTTTATTGCCGTAGAGGAACTTGGAAATTCAACTTTTCTGATACTGACCCTGTTAACGCTGATCGATGTGATTGCCGGTTTTACCGTATCAATATCAACTGCACGGCGCGACATCTCACTGCATTAATCCAACGACATCATGATCACAAAACAGCCCAGAGATCATGCTCATCTGAATCGGTAACCTTAACTTCAATACGATCACCGGCTTCGAGGGTTGTATTTTCTGGCAATTCCAGATAAACCCTTCCATCGATTTCTGGTGCATCTGCATGGCTACGCGCAAGCGCACTTTGCCCATCAATTTTATCAATAATGACGTCCAGTGTTTTACCTGTTTTCGCTAATAGTTTTTGTTTACTGATTTGTGTCTGTAACGCCATAAAACGCTGCCAGCGTTCTTTTTTTAGCGCATCGGGTACCGCATCACTAATTGCATTGGCAGCCGCCCCCTTTACTGGAGAATATTCAAAACAGCCAACTCGATCCAACTGAGATTCCTCCATAAAACCGAGTAGCTCTTCAAATTCAGCCTCAGTCTCACCGGGAAACCCTACAATGAAAGTACTACGGATCGTTAGCTGTGGGCAAATCTGTCGCCACTTTTTTATACGTTGCAGATTGTTTTCACTCGCCGCAGGTCGTTTCATCGCTTTCAGAATACGTGCATTTGCATGTTGAAACGGAATATCAAGATACGGCAGAATTTTACCTTCAGCCATCAACGGAATCAGTTTATCAACGTGTGGATATGGGTATACATAATGCAAACGCACCCACACACCTAGAGATGCCATGGCTTCAGAGAGTTCAAACAGACGACTCTTTACAGGCCGTATGCCCCAAAAATCCGAGCGGTATTTTATGTCAACTCCATATGCGCTCGTATCTTGTGAAATAACCAATAACTCTTTCACGCCTGCATTTACCAGGTGCTCAGCTTCAATCATGATCTGCCCAGCGGGGCGACTGCGCAAATCTCCCCGTAACGAAGGAATAATACAAAAACTACAACGGTGGTTACAGCCTTCAGAGATTTTAAGATAGGCATAATGCCGTGGGGTCAGTTTTATGCCTTGAGGTGGAAGCAAATCAGCAAACGCATTATGTATACGATGTTGTGGTAACTGCCGACGCACGGCAGTTACCACCTCCTCATAAGCTTGTGGACCCGTTACCGCCAGTACCTGGGGGTATTTTGCGAGGATTTTTTCTGAATCCACCCCGAGGCATCCTGTTACTACCACTTTACCGTTTTCATCAAGTGCTTCGCCGATAGCTTGTAGAGACTCCTCCACAGCACTATCGATAAAACCGCAAGTATTAACCACAACAAGCCCGGCATCTTGATAAGTTGATACAATTTCATAACCATCGATTCTCAATTGAGTCAAAATTCGTTCTGAGTCAACCAACGCTTTGGGACAGCCCAAGCTGACAAAACCAACTTTGTTATCTGTGCTCATCGAATAAATCTCTCTGTAAGTGAATCGCTTATAAAACTTTGTATCAATATCTTACACTGTCAACATACGGACACAGGCGGATTTTGCTATAATTAGACATGCAAAACCTGTTGAGTATAATTGATTTATGATGAGTTTGAGTCAACCGACGCCTTTATCCTACAATCAAGTCACTGACATGTTGTTGCAACAAGGCATCAATCCAACACCGCAACGTTTGCATATTGCTCAGCTGCTATTTAAATGCGCACAGCATATATCAGCAGAAGACATTATGGGCGTCATTAATAATAACGCTGCCAGAGTATCCAAAGCAACTGTGTATAACACATTGAATTTATTTGTAAAAAAAGGACTTTTACGAGAAGTATTGATTGATCCAAACAGAGTTTTCTACGACTCCAATACCTCTTCTCATCATCATATATACAACATCGATACAGGCGAATTAACCGACATCTGTGCAAAAGATATAGCGATCTCAAACCTGCCAAATCTGCCTGATGATCAAGAGCTGGAGGGTATTGATCTTATCATCAAAGTAAAAAACCGTTAACACACAGTCAGACCTGTTGCCGACATATTCACTTAAAATCCTGACTTAACGCATTTGATATATTAAACGCGACAGGATTAACCGTAACCCGGTATTCAGAGTGTTCCACCCCTGCGGCCATGGGTGTTCCCTGCTTTAAATCGGCAATCATTACGTCGCTAAACTCAAAACGCTGAAAATGAACCGCCGAGGTTTTAGCCTCACGTTCACGATCCACCAAATCTTCATCGCAGACCGGATATATCTGCTCGTGTCCTTCAACCCTAAGCCAGACTTTATCTTCAATGCCGATTAAACGCTCAAGCGCGAGCGCACGTTCTTCAACATCCGTATATTGAAGCATCATTGTTGCTTTAAGGTTGCTTCCATCGGGTATCAGTGGATTATAGGATTCCAGCTCCTCAATGATGCCAGCAGATTCAAATATTTTCTCGACCCTCAGCATTTCCTGTACCTGGTACTGCATTGTCAGTCGATCTTCAAAATACAGCATCAGGTTGGGTCCAATAGACAACTTCCGGTTAGCTTTATGTTGCATGATTTGTGCGCGGAAATCGACGCGAATTTGTGAATACGCCTCTAATGTATACAGATCCTCACGTTTTAGAGGCATATAGGGGGGCATTGATTTTTTCATCATTAAATTCCGTAGGCCAGGCGCAGCAGACTCATTGGGTGTTCGGGTTGCGATTCATCTTTCAATCCATTACTGATTTGATGCCCTGCCATTGGGCAATCGCTCGAGTAGTGATCAACCTCAGCTTTTTTAACCCGACTGATCACTGGTCGGCAGATTTTCATTGATATCTCATGAAATTCGCTTTTTACGGCGTAAGTGCCATCGTGCCCGGAACAGCGTTCTATTGTTTCAATTTCGGTGTCGGGGATCAATTGCAGTAACTCCCTTGTTTTTAAGCCTATTTTCTGCACCCGCAAATGACAAGCCGCATGATAGGCAACTTTACCTAATGGGTTTTTAAAGTTGAGGTCCAACATTTTGTGTTTGTGTCGAAGCATCAAATATTCAAACGGATCATATATCGCGGCTTGCACTTTAGCGACATCGGCATCATCAGGGAACATTAATGGCAGCTCCTGCTTGAACATCAGTACACAGGATGGAATCGGTCCAACTATATCCCAACCTTCATCGACTAATTCTGCCAATACAGGAATGTTAAATTCTTTTGCCGCCTCAACAGCTTTAAGATCGCCTAACTCCAATTTGGGCATGCCACAGCATTTTTCTTTTTTTACAAGACAAGTCTGAATTGCATTATGCTCAAATACTTCAAGCATATCGTGATTAATGTGTGGCTCATTCCGATTGCCATAACATGTGGCGAAAATGGCCACCTTACCCGTTGTATTACCGGCCTGCACTGAGGTGTTTTTACTACGATGGGTGGCGGCCCTCTTACGGAACGTATTACTGTGGTATTGAGGCACCACAGCCGCTGCGGCAATACCTAACTGACTCTCCATCATTTTTCTTACCACAGGTATTTTGTTTGCTGCATTGACCACCTGAGATACAACAGGAATTCCGGCAAGATTGCCTACTGTATCAGTCGATGACAACATTTTGTCACGCAAGCCTGGTTTTTGTTTTTTAAATTTTACCGCTTTTGCGCGTAACATCAGATGCGGAAAGTCAACATTCCATTCGTGAGGAGGCACATAGGGGCACTTTGTCAGATAACAAAGATCACACAAATAACAATGATCGATGACCTTTATATAGTCTTGTTTTGCAACCCCATCGACTTCCATGGTTTTCGATTCATCAACCAGGTCAAATAATGTCGGAAATGAATTACACAGGCTGACACAACGTCGGCAGCCATGACAGATATCAAATACACGCTCTAATTCATGATTAAGCTTCTGTTCATCATAAAATCCCGCCTCCTGCCAGTTTAGAGGATGACGTGTGGGTGCCTCAAGGCTACCTTCTCGACTCATGGATTGTCTCCCATATACTCAATGATTTGTGTGGCGCACAGATACCTCACCCACAAGGCTTCAAGTGGGATATCGATTAATCTGGCAAGTCAGGCTTTCAGAGTAACCGTACCTAAACCGTAATAACCGGCCCAGGTACTGCTACAACGGCGGCAGGATTAAGAATCCAGGGTATCCAATGCTTTTTTGAATCGATTTGCGTGAGAGCGTTCGGCTTTTGCCAGGGTTTCGAACCAATCAGATATTTCATCAAAGCCTTCTTCATTGGCTGATTTCGCCATGCCTGGGTACATATCAGTGTACTCATGGGTCTCACCTGCAATCGAAGTTTCCAGATTGGCTGAGGTGCCACCGAATGGCATCCCCGTGGCGGGATCACCGCATTCTTCTAAATATTCCAGATGTCCGTGGGCATGTCCGGTTTCGCCTTCTGCGGTAGAGCGAAAGACTGCTGCTACATCATTGTAACCTTCCACATCAGCTTTTGCTGCAAAGTACAAATAGCGGCGGTTGGCTTGAGACTCACCAGCAAAAGCGTCCTTTAGGTTTTGTTCTGTTTTACTGCCTTTTAATGACATGATCAATCGATCCTCTTTTAACAAAAAAAATAGAGTAGGAAGTGATGCTTTTCCTCATCACTTAGACAAAGTCTAATTCGTGACTGGAAAGCTTGTCAAGCAGAGAGACGAATAATTTATCAAGATCGTTATAAACCTTTTGCAAAAAAGTATGCGAACGCCTGTTCAGGCAATAATTTTACGTTTGGTTGTGATTGCGAAGTGATACGAGTCGGGGTAAGAATAAAAAGAGAGCGGCTGCGAGAAGCAATACAGTTCTCTGCAGGTTTAGATAACTCAAGCCGAGGATGCGATCCACATAGACATCCCCAACCGCTACAATAGTAAAGATTATGGCAAAGAAATAGGCCAGACCATATAGGGATTTTCGCGCTTGACTTTGCAGCTGCTTTTGTTTCAGCTGCTTTGACAAATGATATTTAAGCAGCAGATCTTTATAGTCAGGGAAGCCACTTGCCTGAATTCGATTTAAGTCTTCAGTGTCACCCTGCAGGGCGAAAAAATTTACTTGCTCTGATGGCGTTAATGCCTTTATGTCCCTGGCGATTATGTACATCTCTACCGTACCTGTTAACGGTGCACAATAATTTCGCAGAGCATCTGCCTGTTGCTTAAGGTCATCATCTTCAACAGACACAGATAATGCGATGGCACACAGTATATGCTCTCCTTTATTATCGACAATAAGGAATTCTGGAAAAATATCCACTTCAGGTACGTCGCTTTGATTATCAGCTACAGGGCGAACAATAGCGCGTTCTGGATATTCCAGATTGATAAGAAATTTTCTCGCCAGATCAGTAAACTGCATAAAAAATTATATCCTCCAATAACCCTGAGTCAGTTGCCAAATGGATTAAAATCAAAACAACTGCTTATGCATAGTCATACCAGAGGCTATCTCACGGCTAACAAAACGTCAATATTTTGCCCCAAAGAGAGGTTTACGCATCCATTACATTTTAATCCTCAATCATCCTATCTCAAGAGGGCGCAACACCGCGGATGGCCTCTCTCGGCTCGTCTATATGCCCACTTTGTATGAATCACTACACTAGGTATTAATCTTAACCTGAACATCGTTTAGCCGTAGGGCAACAAGAACAGCCTTTGCTTCAGCCTGAGCCAGATTGATTCGTAAGGGTCCCTTAAAGTAGTGATGGATATCCAGGTAAAGCTGTTCAACAACCACTGCTCTGCCTATCCCTGAAAACACAGCTTGAATTAAAGCCAATACATCCACATGGTCAGATTCTACAAAGTAAATCGATCCTCGTTGTGGCACATAATAAACTCGGTTTATTGACAAATTATAAAAAATTTCAATTTCAGAGCAACTTGCATGAAGCGCAACTTTATTTTTTGATTCTTGTAATCTTTTTGCACACGCCTTATCAATTCGGGCAATACCACCCTTCATACTGTTGGCCTGAAAATATTTATAATTAGGGTGCATAGTGTATCCGGCCTGGATGAATTAAGAAAATAAACGCCTTGAACTTGAGTAAGTCCATTAATCTGGAAGATACCCGTCGATTATTCGGGAATGACAAGTTTTGTCACGAATGCATTAAACAATTGTTGCCATCCGTTGACTGCTTCAACATTACAGAAGCCCTGCTAATTTTTTCTCCTGCTATGCTGATTTCCCCATGCATGTCATATCTGCAAGTGCAATCGCACGATAACAGATGTTGTTCATGTGATAAAGCACCGCTTGATTAAACATCAGTCTTGGGCTTTAATGGCTAATACGTAATCTAAATTCGCACAGACAACAATAATCGATAACCCAAGGAGGCTGCTTGGCTTGCCTGGATTCAAGCTGAGTATGAAACACTCGTGCAAAAAAAAACAATCAGATCCATTACCTACCCAAACAGAACTCACGTTAATCCCAGGAGAAAAAGTATGTCAAAGCACCCCAGATGCTTACAAATAATTGGAGCAGGGATTTTTTGTGTCATTTCAACCAACCTATATAGTGCCGGATTTGCCATTATTGAAAATTCAGGTTCAGGTACAGGTACAGCTTACGCTGGCGCTGCAGCCAATGCGCAAGACCCTTCCTCTATATGGTTCAATCCGGCATCCATGATTGGCATGTCCGGGCAAAGACTCAGCATTGCCGGACATGTAGTCAATGTTGGCTCTAAATTTACTAATAAAGGCACCTCGACCAACCCGTTACTGGGTGGCGATGATATTGTCGGCAGCGAAGGTGATCCGGGTGGTGCCGCATTCATCCCCAATTTGTATTATGTCAAAAGTCTGAGTCCTGACATGTCTTTTGGATTATCTGTCAATGCCCCCTTTGGTTTGGAAACAAAATATGATAAGGATTGGGTAGGGCGCTATCAGGCGGTCAGATCTGCCATATTAAGTATTAATATCAATCCAGCGCTTGCCTGGCGAATGAGTGATGAATTGTCGCTGGGCGCTGGCATAAGCGCGCAGTATGTTCATGCAACGCTTACCTCTGCGATTGACAGCGGATCCGTTTGCCTGGGTAGTATTGCACCCGCTGCAGCGTTGAATGATCCCAATACGACACTAAACGGCGCCAGAGCCGAATGTGTTAAAGCGGGCTTAACCCCTGCCAATCTTGAACACGACAGCTTTGGTGATATAGAAGGTGATAGCTGGGCTTTTAATTTTAATGTTGGCCTTTTATACCGTTTTAACCCGCAAACACGCATTGGTCTGGCTTACCGTTCAAAAATTGATCATGAACTGGAAGGAAAGGCCGACTTCACTGTTGACCCAGCCTTGCAACAATTTTTAACCGCAGGCGGCAGCACGGCATTTACTGACACCGATGTAAAAGCGGATGCAAATCTGCCAGCATCATTGTCGCTGTCAGTAGCCCACCAACTGGACGATAAAATACAAATACTTGGCGATATCACCTGGAGTCAATGGAGTTCCTTTGAAGAACTGCGAGTTGAGTTTGATAACCCTGCCCAACCCGATAGTTTCACTGACCAAAGCTGGGAAGACGTCGTTCGATATTCAGTGGGACTCAGCTATCAACATTCCGATATCTGGAAGTTTAGAGCCGGTCTGGCCTACGATGAAGAACCCATTCCCAGCTTAAAATTCCGTACACCTCGTATCCCGGGAAATGATCGTATCTGGTTAGCGTTTGGCGCTGGCTACAAAATCAGCGATAAAATGAACATTGACTTCGCCTATGCACACTTGTTTATCGATGAGACTGCGATTAATCATACCGATGAGAGCCTGGGTCATACTACACGAGGCTTGTTCGACCCTAAGGTCGACATTATCAGTGCACAGCTAAACTGGCACTTCGACTAGGACTTGGGGAAGCATATGAAATACACAGGCATACTACTATCCATTATCACTGCGAGCTTTATAACGGCATGCAGCGATTCCAACTTTGATTTCGATAAAAGCCGGGAAGATGCAGAGAACGCAGCAGCACAACTTCCCAGCAGTAATTTCCAGGCTGAATTTGACCCGGCTAATCAAATTATACCTTTTCCTAACAACTTGCTTTTCTCTAACACCCAGGATGGCACAATCAATATTACCGTCGCTGATGAGACTGATTTTTCCAACCCTCAGGTCGCACTTAATGCACTTGATGGATTCTCAACAACCGCGCCGATTACTGCCAGTTTTAGTCAACCGATTAATGCCGATACAGCCATTTTAGGTGATACGGTCAGAATATTCGAAGTAAGCACTGATCCCGCCACCGGCGCTGTTACCGGGGTTGTCTCGGAGCTGGCCGCAAATACAGTTGCCGTTGCTGTTGCCGGCGCGGAAAAAGATACGATGGTTATTTTACCTGTCAGTCCGCTGACTGAAAGCACAACCTATTTAGTGGTTCTCACCAAGGGTATTAGCAATACGGCCGATCCCGCATCAGCAGCGGATAAAAGCATCTCCTATTATCTCACCTCGGGTGATACAGAGTTAACCGGCGCCCTGGCCGCACTCGAACCCGTAAGACAATTAACCGCCACCTTCGAGGCTGCGGCGGTGTCACAAGGTGTCACAAAAAGCGACATCGTACTTAGCTGGACATTCACAACGCAATCAATTACCCCGGTGATGGATGCCGTGGTGGCGAAAAGTGCGGCAGGTAATGTTGTTGTTGGTCCGCAGGGAACACCAACATCGGCATTTAATCCTGCCTTAACGGGTGCCGCAGAAGTATTTTTTGGTGCTTTAACAGTTCCCTACTACCAAACCGCCCCCACTGCAGAAAACCCGGCACTAGGTGTCAATGGATTCTGGAAAGCCGAAAACGGCGGTTTTGTCACACGCTTCAATCCAATCCCCGTCGCCACGTCTGATCAGACAATTCCGCTACTGATAACCGTACCGTCAATTGAAGACCTTCTGCCACCACCCGATGGCTGGCCTGTTGCTATCTATCAACACGGTATAACCCGTGACCGCTCAGATATGCTGGCCGTTGCCGAGAGCCTGGCGGCAGGGGGAATTGCTGTTATTGCCATCGACTCACCGATGCATGGAATAACCGATAAGCAAAGCCCTCTATATGCTGGCAGTGATGCCCTTAAAGCACTGGGAGCAAACGAGCGGACATTTGATCTGGATCTTGCTAATAACGAAACCCGTGCACCCGGACCAGACGGCATTATCGATTCTTCTGGCACCCATTTTTATAACCTCAGTAACCTGCTTAATGCCAGAGACAATTTACGCCAGGCCATTTCTGATCTGGCAACATTGCGCAAAAGTATTGCTGGCATAACCACCATATCATTAAATGCTGATCAGGTTAGTTTTGTCGGTCATTCTTTAGGCGGTATCATGGGTGCAGTATTTCTGGCCAATGATGATGTCGTAGGGCCTGCAACACTCGCCATGCCGGGTGCTGGTCTGTCACGATTGCTTGCAAATTCACCGAGCTTTGGCCCTATTATTAATGCCGGCCTTGCAGATCAGGGCGCACCAGAAGGCAGCGTTGAATATGAGTCTTTTCTCACCGTCGCTCAGACAGTAATCGATTCAGGTGATCCTGTTAATTTCTCAAAAACGGCCGCAGCAAAACATCCGATCCATTTGCTTGAAGTTGTCGGTGGTAGTGCCGGAAGCCTCAGCGATCAAGTTATTCCCAATGCTGTATTGACCGCGCCCTTATCCGGAACTGAACCCATGATACGCTTGATGGGACTGGATACGCTGGTTGCCACAACCGGGGACGGCAGTGCGCCCGTTAGCGGTGTTGTTAAGTTCATATCCGGTGATCATGGCTCTATCATCAGCCCAACTGCAGACCCATTGGTTACGCAGGAAATGCAAACAGAGATGGTCAAATTTCTTGCCAGTCGCGGAACAATAATTGAAATTAATAACACCTCCGTGATTGATACAGGCAACTAGTAGTACTCTAACAACGTAGTATTGATGAATACAGAGCCAGGCTAAAGCGCAAAGACAAGGCACAGTGTGCAGGGCAATGGCTGGGGCCCTTTTCAAGCGCTGTAACACCGTATTTACTCTCTTTGGCCTGGCTCCCGCGTTCGGGCGAGCCAGATAGCTCATCCACGTTGTTGGAGTACTAGGACTAGGCGCACGATCCGCTTAAATCACAAACGGGGAACAGACCGGCTCCCGTTTTATTGAAGAGAAACGACAATGATTCGAAAATTTATATTTTTCGCGCTTACGATACTACTTACCGCACCTGTTATGGCCAAAGAAATAGGCGGTGTTGAATTCCCTGAATCTCGAACTGTTAATGAGCAAGACCTGACACTCAATGGCGTAGGTGCACGTAAGAAATTTTTCATCAAAGTCTATGTGGCCGGACTTTATCTAACCAATAAAAGCAGTGATTCGACTGCGATAATAGAATCTAATGACACTATGTCACTAAGTTTAGAGATAGTTTCTGGCCTCGTTGACAAAGATAAAATGACAAAAGCAATCGTTGAAGGCTTTGATAATGCAACAGGCGGTGATACGGCTGCAATCCAGCCCAAGATTGATCAATTTGTAGCAATACTCCAAGAGGGTGTGGAAAAACAGGATCGATTCGATTTTGATTACATCGCAGACACTGGCATCATCATATCGAAAAACGGTGAAGAAAAAGCCACTATCGAAGGTCATGATTTCAAACAGGCATTGTTTGGCATCTGGCTAGCGGATAAACCAGCACAAAAAAGTCTTAAGAGTAACCTGTTGGGTCAATAGTTTTTACGTTATCAAACACTCCCCCCTTCTCTGCGAGAGAAAACAGGTTAAAAGCCTAAATACCACTCGCAAAGGGGCTCACTGATAACACAATATCCTAATAAGCCACTTGTCTGGAATCTCCCGGAAAATCGTCAACCATGATTACGTTTTGAACGGATTGCTCTGCTTCCAGTAAGCACGTTGCCTGTTCATTAGTAAGTACGTTACTTTCGACCAATTCTTCTAACCATTGATGCTGTGTTTTTCCTGCAGGACACCTCAGCTTGTGTTTGCGCAGGATTTTCTCCACCGGCTCTGCAGCAATAACCTTTTTCAGTGAATATTCCAATTTTCCGGTAACATCATCAGGGTCATCGTTGACATACAAGCCGGATGTTAAACGATCCCGCGCTGCTGACGGACTCAATAGTATCGATGCAACCTGAAATCCGAGGGTATCATTAGGGGTTCTGAATCGCCTTCCCAATGGAAATACGATCGCCCTGAGCACCAGACCCACTGGCGTATTAGGAAAGTTTCTCAATATCTGATCAAGCGCAATCTGCACCTGATAAAGACAATATCTGGCACTCCATTCAAGCAATGGCCTATCCGCATACGGACGATTTGTGTCTTCAAATCGTTTTAGTACGGCAGAGCAGATATACATATAGGTCAGGCAATCAGCAAATCGCCCGGACAATTTTTCCCTGCGCTTCAATCCACCACCTAAATACAGCAAGGAGAAATCCGCCAGAAAAGCATAGGCAGCACTCATACGTGCCAACCTTTGATAGTATTTTGCCATCTCCCCATCAACCGGGGATTTAGCAAATTTGCCGCGTGTAACCCCATGGAACAAAGCCTTCGCGCCGTTTCCAGTGGTATATGAAATATGATTTAACAGTGCATCATCAAATACGCACAACGCCTCGTCTTTATCCTCAAGAGACGCCGCCTCTATTTCCTTAACCAACCACGGGTGACAACGCATAGCACCCTGACCAAATATAATCATGCTGCGGGTAAGAATGTTGGCACCTTCAACTGTAATACCCACTGGAATTCCCTGATAGGGTCTGCCCAGATAGTTATTCGGTCCCATACATATTCCTTTGCCACCATGAACATCCATCGCATCGTTGATGACTGAACGCATAGCTTCAGTATTGTGATATTTGAGAATGGCGGAAACAACGGAAGGTTTTTCTCCTTGATCCAATGCCGCACACGTTAACCGACGCCCGGCGTCCATCATGTAAGTTAAACCACCAATACGAGTCAATGCTTCCTCTACACCCTCAAACTTACCAATAGGGAGATTGAATTGTTTGCGGACACGCGCATAGGCACCCGTCAGTCTGGATGTCATCTTGCCCGATGCAACCCCGTTTGAGGGTAATGAGATCCCACGGCCGGCAGATAACGATTCCATTAACATCCGCCACCCCTGCCCTATCATGTCCGGACCGCCTATAACCCATTGCAAAGGAATAAATACATCTTTGCCACAATTGGGTCCATTCATGAATGAATGATTCAGTGGGTAGTGTCGGCGACCAATCTCCACCCCAGGTGTATCAGTCGCAATCAAGGCGCAGGTAATTCCAAGGTCATGCTCCTCGCCCAATAATCCATCAGGGTCAAAAGCACGAAAGGCAAGACCCAACACAGTCGCGACCGGCCCCAGGGTGATGTAGCGTTTCTCCCAGTTCAGACGCAAACCAAGTACCTCACTTCCCTTATATTGGCCTTTACAGACTATTCCATAGTCAGACATCGAAGCAGCGTCAGACCCTGCCTTGGGCGAAGTCAGTGCAAAACAAGGAATATCCGTCCCTATCGCGAGACGCGGCAAGTAATAATCTTTTTGCTCTTGCGTACCATAATGCAAGAGCAGCTCAGCCGGACCCAATGAATTGGGAACCATTACTGTGACACCACCTGTCACACTTCTCGCCGACAGCTTGGTTATCACTTCAGAGTGTGCAATCGCTGAAAATTCAAGCCCACCATACTGTTTGGGGATAACCATACCGAAAAATTTGTTTTCCTTCATAAACTGCCATACTGCTTCGGGCAGGTCATTTAATTCATGTGTTATTTGCCAATCGTCCAGCATCTTGCACAGTTCTTCGGTTGGGCCATCAATGAAATCCTGCTCTTCTTTGCTACATACCGCCTCAGGCGTGTTCATCAACTTATCCCAGTCAGGATTACCTTGAAACAATTCGGCTTCCCACCAAACCGTACCGGCTTCAATCGCTGTGCGTTCGGTCTCAGACATGGGCGGTAAAACCGCCTGAACATAAGCCAGTAAGGGAGCACTGATTATTTTTTTTCGTATTACGGGAACTGCAAAGATAATGCAAACAGTAATAAACACTAACCATAAAGCTGCAGCAAAATTGCCGTTAAGATTTCCAATTATTCCGGCAATCGATAAAATTCCCGCAATAGAAAGCATAAAGGTAAAAAGTCTGGGCGTAGAATGAGCCAGACTGTAAACCAATAATGCAAACAATATGAGGTAGATCAAGAAGGTCATTAGTGTTATCTCCTGACGGATCTGTGTGTCAACGGTGATGATTGTTAATATTGATAAAATTGGCGCAAAATTCGCGCCGTAAGGCGAGGGGCGTTGTCAATCAACTTGACCGTCCTGCCGGTCAAGTTGATTGACAACGCCCCCTAAACAACCGACTCTGATTTATTAACAGGTCAGTATTTCCCATAGCCTGAAAACATTCCGTGATTACAGCTCTTCTATTCTCACAGGATGATGAAATTTGATTACAGTCTGACACAGACTGTTGAAGTGTGGATTGATTTTTCAATATCAGTAATAAATAACATACCGTTCCTCTGAACCTGAGTTTTTGCCAACCAATCCTTTGTGAAATTGGGTTAACTTTATTCACACAGCCTAGTTTTAGCTGGCTGACTGTAGATTCCTTGTTTTATCTGGGATAATCTATTGCGATTTAGCAATTAGAGTCCGTAACTGACGATGAGCGAACTGAAGCAATCCTACGCCAATATTATCACTGCAGTAGGTGAAGATCTAAACCGGGACGGATTAATAAAGACACCCGAACGCGCAGCCAGGGCCATGAAGTTTCTCACACACGGGTATGAGCAAACACTTGAAGGAGTACTCAATGGTGCTGTTTTCGAATCTGACAGTGATGAGATGGTTATAGTCAATAATATCGAATTATATTCGCTTTGTGAGCATCACCTCTTACCCTTTATTGGCAAGTGCCATGTGGCCTATCTACCCCGAGGCAAAGTCATTGGCCTTTCAAAAATCGCACGAATCGTTGATATGTTCGCCAGAAGATTGCAGATTCAAGAACTTCTCACTAAACAAATTGCGGATGCCATTCAACAGGTGACAGAGGGTGCAGGCGTAGGCGTTGTGGTCGAAGCAAGGCATCTGTGCATGATGATGCGTGGTGTGGAAAAACAAAATTCTTCCATGACCACCTCCATGATGCTTGGCCATTTTAGAAGCAACCACAATACACGTAGTGAATTTTTACAGCTGATCAATAATTAACGACTTTAATGCAGCGAAACAACTTCTGTACGGCAATTGTGTTCTTTAACCAGGCTTTACTGAGATACAGCAAATATTCGTGTGAAAGCAGACATTTAATCTGACTATATTATTGTTTTTATTATAAATAAAAGTGCAAAATCTTGCATTCCGATCCGACAACTCCTAGCTTCCCTCTACTAACTCATTGATTTTCTGATTTACTTTATTATTCTGTTTATTATCTGCCCTTTGACACTGTTCTTTGATCCTCACTAACCCGTAAAAAAACAAACTGGGAGAATGAAAAATGTCTGCTTTTACATGAATCCTGGCAGTACTTCGGCTTAGGCACTTCAGTCCGCAGGTAATGGTTGGCCCTTGCAGGTTCTGCGGGAAGCAGGGTTTGTCCATAATTACGTCCAAATGCTGTGCGTTTGCCACCACCGTCGGGATTAACATGGCATAGCATGCACTTTAATCCGCTACGTACTGCAAGGTAAGGCTCAGCGAAAACATCCTGTATGCTCGCAATCGCAAGTGTGGCTATTAATACAAAACTGCAAGCAAATAGTTTTACTTTTAATCTACTCATTAGTTGTTCTCTGCCCCGGCATCAATCCATTGCCGGATCACATCAATTGTTGCCTTCTCCAGGACCGGGCCTCCAAGTGGCATTTGCTCTCCGCGGCTACCTCCGAGATTGTTGTTTTCCAGTTTATCAATGATGAAGCTGCTATCCGCATCCCCCGCAACCACCCTTATCTCTTTATCAAAAAGTCGCTTGGTCCCAACTAAATTGACAAAGCTGTTTGTGTCTTCGAGATTCAGTCCACCTGCAGGATTTTCACCTACATGACACTGCACGCAAATAGGCGTAAAGATATTTGCTTGAATAGAGGACAATTTCGGCCCAAGCGCGCCGGCTTGTATCCAATCACGAATAGCTTGTATTGTTTTTACAGATAATGGTGCTTGATTTCTCGGCATCTGAGAACCCGATGCTGCAGTACCCTCTATTTTTTGCACTAGGTAGCTATTATCCGGGTCACCGGGCTTTATTCTTAGAAGTTCACTTACCTGTTGACTTGGTTGATTGATCAATAAATCAAAAGCTGAATTTGCGTCCAGACGTAAACCCAAAGGTGCAGCTGGCCCTGTATGGCATCCCGAAAGGGCACAGCTTAGAGTGAAGACCCTGGTCTGTATATCAGCATAGTTTGCCTGAACAGGTCCATCGTTGTTTGAATTATCTGATCCATCAATAGAATCAAGTGGGCGTCCATTAACATCAAGTCCGTCACCATTTCCAGGCGTGCATCCAATAAACGATATCAACATTAAAGCCAGAATGGATTTGAAATAACATTCTTTCATTTTTACATGCCTCACTTGCATTTGAAATCAAGCTGTTCTGAATCGGTGCGCATGTGCTATGCGCATTGATTCAGAACAGCAATTATGTTCTACGGAGTAATTTGTCCGCGAACTTCGCCTGCTGCATTTGTGGGAGTATGAACATTGAAGTAAGTCTCTCCTGAGCTAAAAATAATAATTTGCTCTGCAGTTAGAACAGCGCCGACTTCGGTTGCCCAGACTGCTTCATTAGCGGCATCCTGCACTAAACCCACAATGACCCCACCATTTGCACCAGCAGAACCCTGGTGAATATGCGCAGCCGTTGCGCCCGAACTTAGATCACTGGTTGTAATATTTGCGTTTAACTCGCCATTGTTTGTATTAACGGTTGCATAGCCAACGCCGCTGCCAGCAGTCATTACAGCAGGGACTTCCTGGTCACCACTTAATACGGAACGAACCACTGAAATACCTTCTGGCGAAATTTGCCCTCTAATCTCACCACTTGCATTAGCGAGGCTGTGAACATTGATGTATAAACCTGCCTCATCCAATGTATCCAGTTCTTCCTGTGTCAGCATTGCATCATCCGCCAGGACCCAGAAGGCGGGGTTAGTACCGTCCTGTACAAAAGAAGTGACAACTCCACCCGCTATGCCGGCAAAACCACTGTGTATGTGCGCGGCCGTTGCGTCATCAAGATTAGTCGCTGTAAAGTTAGCAATGATTTCACGGTTGCCCGTCATGTTAATGGTGATATAGCCAATCCCACTTGCAGTAGTGGTAGCAGGAATTTGTGGAACAGTATTGTCACCGTTAAGTGTTACGCGAATAAGTTTGTGTGTATCGGGAATAATTTGTCCACGTACTTCACCTGCGGGGTTAGCTGTCGTGTGAACGTTAAAATATGTTTTTCCAGCCAACAGATCTGCGAGTTGATTTGCATCTAATACGGTACCGTCGGGAATGCTCAAAGTATTGTTCGCACCCATTTCAAGTTGAATAATGACACCGCCGTTATTACCTGCTTCAGCAGTATGAATATGCGCAGCATTTACGTCACCAGTCAGACCTGTAACGGTAAGCGTTCCGCTGATTGATCCACTTGTTCTTCCAACCTTGATGGTGGCTGTTCCAGTACCAGCGCCGTCAACCGCTGGAACTTCCTGCTCGGTGGAGAGAGTGGTTGAAATATTCACGCTCTGTTCAGTTACGACTGGATCCTGAATGTTATCTTCATCATCATTGTCACTACTACTGCTACTACTATTGCTGCAGCCAGACACACCGATTGCGGTGACAGCCATCAATAGATAAATGCTTCTTCGTAAATTGGTAATTGGATTGGGGATCTTCATTCGGTAAAACCTCATAATTTCCTGAATCCGTGACTCCACTACGGCATGAGGCGCAAGCTCTTGAATCCACAGCGGTTTAAAAAATACCCGCTTAACCGAAGGGTGAAGCTAAGATTTTTGTAAATCCACTGTGAATGCAATATTTTAACACCTCATTTGCGCATTGAAATCACGAATTCAGGAATGTGTGAAACCACTGGTTAATGAATAGTCAAATGGCTGGATTAAATGCCACCTGACTTGACTAACACTGAGGAATTCGAATTATTCCGCTGGGTTGAAAAAAACGTTGAATGCTTGTAAGTTGAGTTATTGATCAATAAATTTTTCAGGCAGAACGACCTTTAACTGAAAATTGAGGACTCAGCTAATCTGATTAGGAGTTAAATTCAAAGTGTAGTTACCAGCGCGATTCATACTGCAAATTCAAGTTAGACAATTCATTAAATCAATACGTCCGGTTCTTTTGCTTTCTGAAAAGCTTCATTTACCTGTTGATAGATTTCATGGGTAATGCTGAGCAGCTCATCTCTGTCTATATCCCCTATAACCGCATAGGCGATGTCTTGGTCAAACCAGTAGAATGTATTCACATCATTAATTTTTTTAAACTGGAATGCCGTTTCTTTGCTTGACGGGTTCCTGGAGATAAAGCAGGTAATGCGATTACCTTCAGCGTTTTCAAACATGAGTTGTGCTGCCGGACCATCGGTAACAGAAAGCAACCGTCCACCCAATAATTTGTAACCGATTTTCTGCAACTTTGGCATTATTACCCAATAATCCAGTCGCTTTGACAGCCATTTTTCCAGATGATCTTTCTCATTTACACCCACCTCTACTGGATGGCGTACATCAGCCACAAATACCTGATGAGCAGCGATGGCAGGACGAGCAAATTCAAAACTTTGTCTTTGTGCTTGCTGAACAAAACTATGTGAGAACCAGCCCAGGAGTCCACTGGCCAGCATTAATAATACAGATGCTGAGATGGAAAAATAAGCAGAACGCGTTTTTCGTTTGATTCGAACAGGGTCAAGCCGAGACGGAATCCGGTTAAATCGGTCATCATCAAAATACTCTGCTATAGAATTATTTTGTTGCTTCCATTTATTTACTCGTTCAGCAATTCTTGGATTTTTTTCCAGAAACGCCTCGACCTCAAGCGCTCGTTCTTCACTTAGCTGGTCATCAATATAAGCATGTAGATCTGCTTGCTGAATTTTTAGTTTTTTCGGTTTCATTTCACTTGTCTCAGCACAGGTCCTGTATCGCCATCCATCAGTTTTCGAACAGTCTCTCTGGAACGCGAAAGACGTGACATAACAGTACCTACAGGTATACGCATAATTTTTGCAACTTCTTTGTAGCTAAAGCCTTCCAGCGTTACGAGTAATAACACTTCACGCTGTTGATCCGGTAGTTGTTTTATACACTGCCCAATATCATTCATAAGGGTATGTGTCTTATGTGGCTCCATATTGTGCATCAGGTTAGATGTATCGGAATGCATTTCAGGCTTGCGGGCCATACTCCTGATTTGATTGACATAAAGATTATGCAGAATGGTAAATAACCAGGGACGAAGTGAAGAACCTTTGCGCCACAGAGATCTCTTGAGTATCGCCCGCTCAAGGCAATCCTGTACCAAATCATCGGCTTCATCCCCGTGGCGAAGCAAAGCGTTCGCATACCGCCGCAGTGCAGGAATATAATATTCTAACTCAATCAAAAAATCAGACACTGTGTCTATCTAGTTCCTATTGGTATATTACCCAAGTTAACACCGACGTTCAGTGGGATTTAACATCACTGTTATTATTGTCATGGTCTGCCTTGTTGGTTGTCAGTGAGTGAGTCAGTTTGCTTGTTCACGCAGGCGGACAAACAACTTGTTGCGCAAATCTTCGGATAAAGTTATCTCCAGATCTACATCAGGATCAACTTCAAATCCGGCAGGCAATGTGTCCTCCTGCACGCTAATTTGATATTTACCCGGTGGTAGAAAATCAAAGGTAAACTGTCCAAAAGCCGTGCTTGCCGTTTCCAGCTCTTCTGATATCTCAAGACCTATATTTTCTAATCGCCTATCACCTTTATCCAACTTACCACTTTTATTCTCGTCCACATAGACTACACCGCTCAATTGATGGCCGCGGACAACTGGAATCTTAATTTCTGTGATCTGCGCATCACCAATTTTCACGGGTCGTGTGGATTCAGACTGTTCAATATAACCCAGTGGCATTCGGCTGAGGTCAGGCACTATCCGGTATACGCCCACCGGCAGGTTTTGAATGGTAAAGCGGCCATTAGGGTCAGAGTTCAAACCCACTCTGGTACCTTTTATCATGACTCTGGCGCCACCGATTCCTTGTTCTTCTTCTTGTTGTATGCCATCAAAGTTTTTATCGAGAAATACCTGTCCGGTTAACATGCCTGCATTTTCTCGAGATATTTTAATATGCCTGGGTGGATTAAACTCATAATAAGCCGTGAGGGAAGCATAGGCATCGTCGTGCCCATCGAGATCACTATAATAATTAGAAGAGAATTTTAACAAGCGATTAAAACGGTAGCTCAATCCCGCATTAAAATAATCAGAGCCACTCTGAGATACAGATTCTTCATTATTATTAAGTTGCTGGATTCCCAGGTTTTTACCATAGGACATACCTAGGTGAGTCCGACTACCCAATAGTTTACCACTATCAAACGCCAGCAGAGCGCCCAGAGTTGCACTACTGGACTCGCTACCTTTCCATGCACTAAGTCGTGGTGTCAGCTTTAAATTGGATTCACTTCTAAAATACTTAATCCACGGATCATGGGATAATTCCAGACTGCTAAGCCAGGATTTACCATTTTCTTCGGCGTGCTGATCAACGTGTTTTAACAATAGATTGTATTCATTAATGCGCCATACGGCCTGGCCTGAAAGCCTGCGAATTTTTTCCTTGTTATTGGCATTGCTCACATCCCATGAGAAATAGGTCCATGGACTCAGATTATATTTAAACGGTTTAACAGCCATACTGACACTGGAAGTTTCATTCCAGCGTGACAGATCTTGTCCCAAATCGCCTTCGAATACAGCGCGGCGCGTATGGCTATGATTAAATCCATACGACAAATACTGATGAGGGCGATAACTACCACCTAATCCGTAAGACAGTGAATCAGCAATATCATTGATATTGAAATCTTGTTCTTCATCCTCAATACCGGCGGTGACCTCCGAAGTGCTATAAGCACTGCGAGCAAATAATGATAGTTTTTCAGTAGGGTCAAGGCGTCCGTCCCAGGAGAATCGACCACCTAGAGAATTCTCGTTTTTAAACTCAAAAACACCCAACGCCAGATCTGCCCGCTGTGACAGACTTCCAAAGCGAAAGTCCGGATGCTCCAATGATTTGTAGATACTGGCAACCAGCGCTTTGAAATCCGCTTTGTCATTTTTGCGCGCTGCCAATCCCAACTCAAAGTCACCTTCGTTAGTATAATAACGAAGCCCGGCAGCTTGCCCATCAAATACTGGCACATCATGGTCATTATCCAGCGCCCTCACTGCTGATTGCGGCTTACCGGCGACAGCGACCAATAAGCCATCTTTTACCGGGTTGTAATATGAGACACCACTGAAGCGAGTGACATTTACGCCATCAAATTCCCTTTTAATAGCATAGTGATCCCCCCCTCCCACACCCCAGCCGTCAATCGATTCTGCTGAAAACTGTAACCAATTAGGTGTAAAACCGTCATCACCCCGTGTGCTGGGTGTTTCGTATTCCATACGCAAATTGTATTCACTGTAATACCCATTGACAACAACACTTCCCCGATTTTCACTGTCATAGAAGGCTTTTACTGATTCAACACTGGCCGGACTCGAAGCCGCCCGGCTGCGTATGCTTTGTCCAGGATGAATTATCCGAGCAAGTTCTCCATCCAGATCAACATCAATACGCCTGCTGCCTGGTAATACAGTTACATAGGTGCCCGTTAACGAAGCGACAGACTCACGAGGAAGCAGTAGCTGTTGGCGATTGGCGTAGGCGATATTCGGCGCAGTACCAACTGGATTTCCATTAAGCTGAACCAATCCGGTATTAAGATTCAGTGTAATTTGTGCATTATCCTGAACACGAACAACGCTGATTATATTACTGTCATCCGATACTGTAAGACGGCTACCCAGCTCATCCACAATAGCCCGTAAAGGCAGCAACAATACATGCCCAAGGGACTGGGGTTCCGGGTTGACGTAAGGAAGTTTTTGACCATTGACATAGAGCTCGAAACCTGTGACGTACTGCAGTCGTTTATCAAGTTTCATCTCAATTAGCTGATCCTCATCATTCCTGTTTAGCAAAAGACCAGAGAAGACCTGCACTGCATTCACCGGGAACAGATCGAGTTCAAGATCAATCAGGCTGATTTCTTTTAAAAAACCAACACTACGCCCATTGGCCACAACCTCGCCCGTCAAGGTGTTAAGTTCAAATCGGGCGCCATCCCGGGAACGAAGATATTTAACTTTATTGCCCTTTTTGTCCAGCGACAATGAATCTCCCATCAAACTGGCAATTGCTTTTAGTTGAAAGAGTAAAAATCCGGTCTGCGTTTCATAGGCAAACAAGTCAGGTATCATTCTTCCATTAAGTTGTATCTTGTGAGGAAGTTTTTTACGATCACCCAATTGTTCCGGGTTCAAAGGAGCCACATTGAGTGTAAGGGCAGTTGGTAGCGCACTATCCAAACTCATGGAAAGTTGAGCTGGCCGTGTCACAGGGGTGACGGGTATTGCAGGGATGGCCGGTACCGCGGGAAAATTGGGTAATTTGGCAACACTTGAACCTGATTTGTTCGCAGTTATATCCGGTTTGCTTATAGAGAGTTTGGATACCTCCCAATCTTCATAAACTTCTATGAAGATTTTACTCTGATCAGCCACTGCTTGCTGAGTGTTTGAATCCGCTTGGGATTTAGCCTGCCCGGTTGCGTCCGCCTGATTAATCACGGTTGATTCCTTTTTTACAGGCTGTTCTACACTATCGGCGGTAACATTATCATTGCCTCCAGGAGCACGAAGCGGTTTACTACGTGAAAGAACATCCCAATCTTCGGGCACTTCTATAAACCGGGTGGAAACAATAGGGTGTTCTACAGGATCAGGAATATTTTTACTGGAAGAATTGCTTATTATCTGTTTCTGTCCCAATTGCGTATCGGTGCGCGTAATCGTCCACGCCTTTGAGACTTCAGGCACTTGCTCACTAAAATTGGAAACCCCTACTCTGCTCGTACGAATCTGCGTGTTTTTTTTCTGTTGACTTTGTGCAGTCCGGCTGATTGACCAGGCCGGTGATACCTCAGGTGTTAGTTCACTAAAATCACTAGGGTGATTGCGAATGGATGTTCCTGAGACTGGGTTAGGCTGGTTATAAACAGTTACTGAATTTATTTGTTGCGCACGCACAGGCTCCACGCCCCCCTGTGCTGCAAAAACAAACAACGGGTACATCAACATCACTACGATTGTAAGAAATCGCTTGGAACTTAAACTTCTCACACCCGTCAAAAAAATCTTATTAGTATTTTTCAATCAGAACTTACTCACACAATAAATACTTTTCAATCCTGAAAAAAACGAATCCCTATAATCTGAACCTGGACAGCTATTCCTTTGGTTCGAGTAAAATAAGTCGTTGAAAAAGCCAATCCGGTGTTTTGAAAAAAATTACCGGCATTAATGGAACAGCGAAAATGCTATCGCTTTTTTAAATAATGCTCGATAGGAAGAAATAAATAACTGTGAAGCTATCTTTGATAATCGCTTCATATTTATTCATCAACCCAGTGGCTTTTCAACAGCTTTATAGCCTGTATTAGCAATTAATAAGCCGCAATAGTTGGATAAATGTAAGTAGCTGTAAGAATTGAAGAATATTAGTGGTTTTAATTTTATTGCAAGCCTGATATTCGGCTTAAAATTAAAAAATAGATTTGAACAATAGAAAGGGTTTGATAATAAACCAATAAATATGTAAATCTGTTCGAATTTGCCTATTATTCGTCAACAAACTGTAACCAGGAATCCGGGCTTCATCCCTTTTAGAATTATTTCAGAGGATACAGAAAAGAGGGTTATTCAAATGAATAAAAAATACAATAACTATCCAGGCATGAATACTGCAATGCCTCTATTAGCACTGATATCGACTAAGAGACTGCTAATCCGGACTACATTAACTGGATTTCACCATGAACGCTGACACTGATCCGGCTATTGCCTGCGTCAACTGCAGGTAGGGTGACACCCTGGTTAAAAGAGCGCATTTGCATTTCCATACGTTGCATATCATAACCAGGGGGTTCCATAAAATCCTGTGTATTAACCGATATCTGGATGACACGATAGCCTGTCGCCTGCATACTATCCTGTACTAAAATGGCACGCTGTCGAAATGCTTCAAGTGCCCGCCCTATCAAGCCGTTCTCGGTTTGCATTCGTGTCTGTGGACGCGGTGAAAAATGCATGTTTCGCACAATCATTCGTTCTTGTAGAACCGCCACAGCTGCTTTAACCGTTTCAAAATCGCCTCCCTCCAGTTGCAGTGTTTGAGAACTGCGCCAGCCACTGATGCGTTTCTGCTCATATTTTGGATAGGTATTATAATCCGTTGTGCGCGCTTCAATACCCGGGAGTTTTTTTACTTGCGCCAGTGCCCATTGCATAATCTGATTGATCCGATCAGCCAGCACGGCACTGTTTCTGTCTTCTTCTTCAACAACCATTTTTACAGTCATTAAATCATTAGCCACATCAGACTGCGCGCTGGCGCTGAGTGAATAACGATCATATATGGGCGCATTATCATCTGCCATTGCGCCGATCAATACAAACATCAGACAGATCAACAGCGCTATTTTCTTTAGTCCAGCTAGAATCATTATCTCACTTAACCTCAAAATTGGGCAATTTCCGCTATTTTTCGAGAATAGCGGTCACACCCATACCACCCGCCGTACAGACGGATATCAGACCCTTTCCACTACCCTTTTGCTCCAGCATTTTTGCCAGTGTGCCTGTTATTCGCGCACCCGTTGCTGCAAATGGATGGCCCAGGGCTAAACTACTGCCGTTAATGTTCATTTTTTCACGCGCAATCGACCCCAGGGGCGTCTCATGATTCAGTTTATCTTTACAAAACTTTTCCGACTCCCAGGCTTTGAGGGTACATAATACTTGAGCCGCAAACGCTTCATGGATTTCATAAAAATCAAAATCCTGCAATCGCAGTTCAGCTCGGCGCAATAAATTACTTACCGCAAGTGCAGGTGCAATCAATAAACCTTCTCCGGCGACAAAATCAACCGCAGCGGTTTGTGAATGAGTAATGTATGCCAATATTGGCAGCCCACGCTCTCGCGCCCACTGCTCACTGGCCAACAAAACACCGGCCGCACCGTCAGTTAAGGGTGTACTATTACCCGCAGTTAAGGTACCTAATTCAGATTTTTCATAAACGACTCTTAAATTTGCCAATTTTTCGACACTGGTGTCAGCACGTAAATTGTTATCACGGACAACACCTGCACAATCCGTCAATAAATCATCATAAAAACCAGCATCGTAAGCCGCTGCTGCTTTCAAATGACTTTCGCAAGCCAATTGGTCTTGTGATTCTCGACTAATCTCCCATTCTTGCGCCATTAATTCGGCATGTTGTCCCATACTCAGCAATGTTCTGGGTTCATTAACTGTAGGTGCAACAGGTGCCAATTCCCGTAATCCAAAACCCTTAAAAATAGTCAGTTTGGATTTAAAATCTCGCGCTTTTGAAAGACTTACGAAACGTTTAGCAATTTTTTTGCCAAATACGATAGGCACATCACTAACGGTATCGCTACCGGCGGCAATCGCACTTTCAATCTGACCAGTGGCAATTTTAGCTGCCGCTACCATGGCCGCTTGCAGACTCGTACCGCATGCTTGTTGTAAGGTAAGTGCAGGTGTTTGTGCTGAAAGCTTACAACTCAATACCGCTTCACGGGCCAGGTTCCAGTCTTTAGAATGAGTGATAACAGCACCCGCATTTACCTCACCGAGAATTTCTCCTTCAAGCTGAAACTTCTTAACCAGCGCTTTGAGTACGGTGCTCAGCATGTCCAGGTTGGACAAATCCGCATAGGCTGTATTTGATCGGCAAAAAGGAATACGCGTACTGCCAACGATGGCCACAGGTCTGATTTTATTTTTTTTCATATAATATTCAATTAGTTAAATAATTTTATTAAAGTTATATGTCGCATGTTATGATCTAAGATACAAAATGAAATTGAGCGTAAAATACTGATTTTTATAAAAATTTTATGCTAATTATCTTTATGATTGGAATTAATCTAATTATTTTAATATTTATCAAATAGTTATTAGTTATTTTTAAAAAATATATCATATTTTTTCATAGGTAAAAGCACCCCCATTATTGCTGATCAATGTAATGCATTGGGCCTCCGCGAAAGGGCGCAAAGCCGGTGCCAAAGATAATACCGGCATCCAATAAGTCCTTATCGGCAACTATTTGGTCATGATGACAGGCTTTACATTCATCAAGAAAAGGGGTGATAAGACGCTCAGCAAGTGCATTCAAATCAACTGACTGATTCACCCGCCTGGATTTGACCGCTTTGCCCTTTTTCCAATCATAAAATCCCCTACCCGATTTTTTACCCAAGCTGCCTTCGTTAATCATGGATTCCAACAAACTTTGCTCCTTGGACACATCAGCATCCGCCAATGTTTCAGCGACTTTCATACAGACATCCAAACCCACTATATCTGCCAGCTCAATCGGACCCATTGGCATACCAAACTGCATGGCAGCTTCATCAATATCTTGGCTGTTTATACCTTCCATAGAGCAACGCACCGCTTCCATTAGGTAGGGTGCCAATACGCGATTGACCAAAAATCCCGGCGAGCTTTTAACTGGCAAGGGGAAACGGTTGATTTGACCACAAAACGCATTTCCACGATCCGCATAATCCGGGTTAGTATGTGCACTGGAAACCACCTCAACCAATGGCATTTGGGCAACCGGATTAAAAAAGTGCAAACCCAGCAAGCGCGCGGGATTTTCCAACACACTGGCAAGTTTTTCCAAGGGTATAGCAGAAGTATTACTGGCCAGAATTGCACTTGCTTTCAATCGGGGTTCAATGGATTTAAAAAGTGCTTGTTTGGCATCCAGGTCTTCAAATATTGCCTCAATAACAACATCTGCCCTGTCTACCCCTTTACCCTCAACATCCGGGATCAACCTGGCAACAGCAGCAGAGAGCAATGGCTGGGTACGTAAACGGCGTTTAAATAATTTCCTGGCTCGCTTCAATGCTGGTTCAATATAGCGCATCTCACGATCCTGCAAAGTGACTTCCATCCCTTGAATCACACACCATGCCGCAATATCACCACCCATCACCCCCGCACCAATCACATGCACACGCTGTACATTAAGATCACCCACTTTTCCCAAGGCTTTCAGTCGTTCCATCAAGTTAAATACCCGTCGCAGATTACGCGCCGTATCACCTACCATTAACTCACCGACCCCAACCGCTTCCGCTTCGAACATTTTGCGCCTGTCCCCTTGAAATTGTCGCCAATTATCTATCAGGCGATAGGGCGCTGGGTAATGTTCGGGCCGGGCTTTTTGCGCGGTTTTACGGGTCATAACAGGTGCCAGAACAGCCCTTGCAGGCGCACTATTACTTAGCTTGCCCAGTATGCCCGGGCCACGCATTTTACGTTTTTGCAGAATAGCTTTTCTTGCATGCCAATGAAGAGAGTCGTGCTCCCCGATAATCTGATCCACAATCCCCATGGCACGTGCGGGTCTGGCACGCAACAGCCGCCCACTCAGCATAAGTGGTAAAGCTTTCAAGCCACCTATTCGAGCATTAAGACGCACTGATCCACCAAGACCTGGAAAGATACCCAATTTCACTTCCGGCAATCCAATCCGTGTAGTGGCTGAATCCTGGGCAATAATGTAATCACAGCACAGCGCCAACTCCAAGCCGCCACCCAGACAAAAACCAGAGACAGCAGCAACAGTGGGGCACTTTAATGCTTCAAGTTTGTGAAAAATGGCATGACCTTGCTTTATTTTTTCACTCACCTCAGCAGCTTTTGTGAAATTCTCAAACTCACGAATGTCAGCACCCGCAATAAAACCATTTTTCTTGGCAGATTGTACAACCAGGCCCTTGGGCCTGTTTTTTTCAAAAACCTCAAGGATTTTTCCCAGTTCATCGAGCACTTCTTCACTGAGTGTATTGGTCGTTTCTCCATGCCTGTCACAACTTAACCAGGCAATTCCTTGATTGTCCTGTTCAAGTTTCCAGTGACGATAGTTATTGCCAGGTATTTCGTGAGTTGGCATCTAAGGAGTCTCCCGTTGGTATTAGTCGCTGTTTGAGACAAATAATATACAGCAAACTGATCATTATGTTTGCCCTATTAGCAACTTCAAATCGGGAGTCCTATGTGTCAACCCACAAAAAATTCGTAGACATTCATGCGGTTTTAACTAAAGCGATGCACGACGACCAGTCTTGTATGGGATTGATAACTCTGTTATAGCCGCATAACAGGGCTATCCGCGGTTTAGGGCGTTGGCAAGTGGGCGAATCTTTCTGATACCTCGTCCGTTTCCAGATTCCAGGGGGCCATCAAGACGAATACTCAACGTGATTGAGGGACCAATTTGCAGCGTAACTGACGAATCAGTTCGTGTTGCAGACTCGGTGCGCTGGATCGGTACAAAAGCCGGTGCGCCAACAACGGGCACGTGATGGTTAGAGAACTTTCGTTTCCATTTACCAAAGGTGGTAAGGACTAAACCGTGTTGAGTGCAGTAGTTTGCGACACTTAAACCGGATTGATCAAGATCGGCAATGATCTGCGCCCATTGGTCCGCTGTTTTTCGGGGATTTCGTTTGTTCATCGTACTTCCTCAGTATAAATAGTGAGGTTGTACTGTTACGCCAATGCAACGGCTGACTCAACAACCACCTGCTAAAGCAGGAGGGTTAGTATTAAGGACTAAAGTCCGGATACGGGTCGAATAGACCCGTTCATTCTTCCGTCCTGAAATTATCGTCTTCCTTTGGCTCAAAATGATGCTCCAAATAGGTTTTGATCATTTCCTCTGTCAACTCGCCTGACGTAACACAAAAATACCCTCGTGCCCAAAAATGGCGACCCCAGAAGCGTTTTTTAAGATCCGGGAAACTCTCAAATAGCTTGGCTGAACTGCGACCCTTGATTCGCCTCATAATTTCACTCGGTGCCATCGTTGGCGGTGAAGATACGAACAAATGCACGTGGTCTTTACTTACCACTCCTTTTAATATTTCTATCTCGAATGCCTGGCAGGTCTAACGAACCAGCTCCCTTACCTTTAAACCAACATCCCCTCTTAACACTTGATAGCGATACTTCGTGACAAATACAAAGTGATACTGAATTTTGTAAACCGTATGACTTCCATAACGATAGTCCATCTCCAGACTCCTGCGTTATTATGAATCTATGAATATATCGCAGATAAATCTGACCGCCTAAAGGCGGTGGTTTTAACCTTTTAAATGACTAATAAAGGCTCGGAGAATGGATTGAGCTGCAACACCTGCTCAACGAGTACCGATAGCCCATATAATGCCTTTACGAAAATCTACAATATCTCGGCATAAAAAGACTTCGGATAACGTATTCTCAGGACGCAGCATTGATCTGAGAAATTTGAGTGATCAGCATTGTCATCCTGGCGGTTAAAACAGTGTTGGAAAATTCCAGGCGCAGACCATTGGGGAAATACAGGTTTACCATGCCTGGCTTCGCCAGACTCTGATTAACCGTTTCTTGAATCGTTAGCTTTTGAAAGCGTGGCTTTTTATCCTTAATAGACAAAACACCTTTCTTTCGTAAGGCATGCTGGTACTGATAGAGCTGCTGTGGATTTAACTGATTGGCTCTGGCGTAGCCACTGATCGATAACTCAGGGGCTTGCGCTTTTTCGATGTGCCTAAGCCAATAGCTTTGTTTTTGGGTTAAACGTATTTGGCTCGTATCTGACATCTCGGTTCTCCATAGGGAAAACCTGAATATCGCTTTTATGACTGCGTCTTGGTAGACGGGTTTATTAATCGCTTACGTTGATTAGGCTATATAGATCTCAGCACCCCCCAAGAAACAGCTAATATCATAGTAAAATTTCCTATATGCTCGAATTTTCGCCCTAACTTACCACTTTCAAAACGATTCACAAAATACATACTGATCATTGCATATATATACAATACTATGAATTCAATAACAAAAGATAAAATCGCTAATACCAAAAACTGTAATTCTGGACTAAAATCAAGATTTATAAACTGAGGTAAAAATGCGGTGAAAAATACGATAGTTTTTGGATTTGCTAGTTGCATTGTTAGAGTTGTATAGAAATACTTCCCTGCATTATTATTTTTCCTTTCAAGGGAATCACTAATATTACTCATCACTTCCGTTGTTTGTTCTCTCCTTAATAGCAGAGGAATATATTCTTTATACAATATATAAATAATATATAAAACACCCAACCACCGCATCACTTGAAAATATTTATCACTTAAGGATAAGCTAAAGGTGAGAAGCCCTGCAGAAATTATAAAATAGATAAGATTCCCAACTAGCACTCCGAAAATTGCTAGGTAAGTAGCTTTTTTCCCCCCCATAATAGAGGCAGAAATGACCATAGCTACTGCAGGGCCAGGAGATGCAGAGAACATGGCCTCAGTGACAATAAATAGAAATATTAGGGTCAATGACATAAAAACTACACCAACAATTTTTCATCTGAAGTTGTAACCATACTTTTTTCTAAATCTCTAATTCGAACGTAGTCAGATATAACATCCTTACGACTACCACTTAAATAGAGGGTTCCTAGATTGTCAAACAAATCTTTATATCGAGTAACATGACTACCTTTTTTGATAAGTCCATAGGCTCCCTTATAAGTCTTTAACTTTTGTATTGTATCCTCTAAAGAAGAAGACACAATGCCATCTTTAAAAGACCTCAAAGTTACACATCTAGTATAATCGGGGTAACTCTTAAGGGCGTTTGGTAATCGCCCACTAATAACCTGTTCAAGGTGAGCCTTGACGGGACTAAAATTAAAAATAGTTTCATAGGCATGATTAGACATGGAGCCCATTAGCCTAGATCCAACCTCTATATGAAGTAGCTGTCCGTAATGTTCTATTACTTCCATGTGAAATGGACCATTTATAATACCGACAGCACTTAAAACAGATTTAGAGAAATTTTTAAGCGTCTCTGATAGAGGATGATCGTCTAAAACAAGTTCTTCATAGTCGAAGATCTTTTTTTCTGAAATAATTTGACGATGATCCCTCCATAGATCTGTAAATAACACTTCTTCATAAGAGCAAATTCCGTTAATGATATATTGCTGACCTTCGATGTACTTTTGTACATAGACTCTTGAATTGAGTTTATCGAGTGCATTGCGTTTTAAATAAATGCTAGAAAACGCTTGCTTCACTTGATCCTCCGTTTCACAAATAAACACATGATCAGAGCCTGCACTATGTGGGGGCTTCAAAACCACCTTTCGGCCATTCTCTTGAAAGAAACTAATAACCTGACTAATTTCATCTGAAATTAAGTGCGGAATGACTTCAATGCCCCTTATTTTTATTGCATTGTTCATTTCAAACTTGTCATACCGAGCTAACCCTAATGACGGTGGGTTGTATGTAGTGCTACTAGGCGGAAAGTTCAAATGATTATAGACATCTATCCCAGGTTCGCTTCCACAAACAACATGATCATATCTGATATTTCTTATATATGCCAAAGCATCATCATAGCCATTGGCTACATAAGTAACATCATTCTGTATTCTCCTCCAGCCGTACTGTTTAATTAACCCTTGGCGGGATATCACATGAATTACCTTGTGCCCAATGGTCTGAATAGCATTAATATAGTGACTGCCTGATGAAAAAGCATCAATTAGTAAAATTGTTTTATTTTGTGGCATAAATAACTAACCTGTCACTAGGGTTTTTAACTTTACCATCTAACCCACCATAAAAAGACACCGAATTAAAGCCAACACTTAAAAGCAAATCAGATAGTTGCTCTTTGGAGTATATTCTCATATTTACGAATGACTTTACCTCTGTCCCATTATAATATTTAACCATTAATGTTTGAGTATCCCAATCAAAATCAAGTTCTTCATATTTATTTCTTCTGTAAGGAAGTCTCTTATCCCCTAAATTATAAATAGAGCGTTCAAGATCCGATAGTTGCATTATTAATGAACCACCATTTTTCAAAACATCGTAAAAACCAACTAAACACGAGCGGTCTTCCTCTACACTTGGAAAATATCCAAATGAAGAGTAGAGATTTACTATCAATGAGAAAGTCCCGATTTCAAGGCTACTTATTTTTCTCATGTCTGACGCATAATAACTCGGCCCTGGGAAGGCATCATTAGCATGTGATATCTGCTCCTGAGAAATATCAATCCCTGTAACCTCATAACCTAGTTCATAAAAAAAAGCTGAATGCCTACCAAAACCACAAGGTATATCCAGAACTTTACACCCATGCTTAATATCAGTTAAATTAATAATATTTTCTACTTCATATTGTGTTTCGTCATAACGGCCTATTCCCTCAGATATTTCAGTAAACTCTAAAGGAAAATTTTGTGAAATTCGTACATCATATGGCAGTACAGCCTGTATATTACTCAACGGCACAGTCCTCTGGATATAATTCTTCCATTGTTTCAAACACTAATTTTTTATTAGTATCCGCTTCTGTCTGATACGAAAAAACAATCATTGTTCGTACGGAATTCCCTCTCTCTAATGGAGTAATTCGATGTAATGTTGTATCTGCTCTATTAATATAGAATGATCCAGACTTTACCTTTATTCGCTCTACCTTGTTAGTCTCTACAATGTACTTTATATTAGGATTTTCTTTATTCCACTGAGTATTTGGTACAAATTCTAATACACCTCCAGAGTCCTCTTCAGCACCATCTATACACAAACCAAGAGCTATACTGTAGTCATCCCAATGCCAACCATGTGTATGCCCTACTCCACACTGTTGATTAATAATATATCTTTCAGGGGAAAAAGCTGGAGTCTCGGGGTTAAGACAAGTTATACCTCTTACAATCTCCTTAAAAAGTATAGAGCTATGGATATAGTCAATAATTGGAGCCTTATCCTTAACCGATTTGTAACCGCAACTTTTATAGATTCTTGGTGTTGAATCAGTGGACTTCATAAGCAAATCACGTAGATAACCTTCTGTACCTAAGCAGGAATTACAAATTACTCTAAGCAAATCATTAATTTCTTCAGAGAAGAAATTCTCTATTACGACAATAGAATTTTGCGAAAATTCTACTGATAACTTTATAAAGTCTAAATTTTTATTTAAATCTACCAGTTGATGTTCGATCAATTGTTCTATATTGACATCCTTCATAATGCATTTTTGTCCCTTGTTCCTATGATGAGTTCTGGTAGAAATGAAGTACGGCCACCAGAAGAGTGCGGAAGTATACGATCGAATACAAAAATGTACAATCACTAGCTTAAGAATTTAGGACTCTATTGCAAGAATGTAACCTACTATACTGCACCGCTATTCCCATAAAGACCCACGCCCGATACCTTGACCTTAATTTTCAAATGTATGGGTATGTTTTCAACATAATGCAACTCAGAGTCAATTATACATTCCTCGGAACGAGATTTTGGCTTTACTCCATTCATAGGTGATTTGTCTTTATCTTCTTCTACAGCCACTGTAGTGCTCTGGTGCATCACCCAGGCTCTTGAGCATCGACTCGAACAGTTCAAGCTGATCGGGGTGTATTTCCCGACGCTCGGATCGAGGGCCAAAGAGTTCGCGCTTGAACCAGTCCAGCTGACGTTTGAGTTCATCGCGCTCAAGAGATACCACCGATAGCCGTGCTTGCAAATCGGATAATTGCAAATCGGGTACTTCGGTAGCGGTGGTGGTTGGCATGGGTGTAGTATCGCAAATTACGCGGCAAAACGCTTGAGTTTTTTGCGTTGTTCGAGTCCAATGCCGTCAAGCCACATCATCAGTTGTGTATCCGTTAAAGTCGAGATATCACCTTGACCAGTAAGGACAGCAAAATGTCCCTGTTCAAGGCGCTTGGCCCATAAACACAGACCCCCGTGCTCAAAATACAGTATTTTGGCGTAATTGCGTTTGCGGTTAACAAACACAAACAGATGCCCGCTGAGCGGATCTTGTTCAAATACTGTACGGGTTAACGCAAACAAGCCATCGAAGCTCTTGCGCATATCGGTGGAACGCGTACAAACAAAGACGCGTGTTGTGCTGGTGAGGCATAACACAATTCAGCGGCGGTAGAGTTCGAGTACCACACCGCCACCCAGTTCAAGGCGTACCCGCAAGTCTTGATCGAGAGGTAATTCCTCAGTGGATGGCGAGTCAATGCGTGGGAGTTCGACAAACTCAGGCGCCGACGTTGTGGGCTTATCAGCCAGTCGTTTACGCCAGGTCTGGAAAGTGCCAAAGGCAATGCCTTTGCTCTGGCAATAGCGTTGCTGCGAAAGGCCACTCAGTGATTGATCCGATACGATCTTTTGCCATTGACTGGGGTGAACGACGAATATACGATTGTGGCATCTGGCTGACTCCGTGGGTTGAGGTTGTAGAGTAGTTTACGCGCGAGAATGGGCGTTGGGAATAATGTCGGGGTTTGGACGCTTACACATGTTCAGCACCTAACTCTGTCCAATAGAATAACCAATTTTCCCAGCCCATTGAAATGACTCAGATTTCACGCTCAAAGTGATCGGTATTCTTGCGGGTCATTTAGGAATGTCCGTAGCCCAGCTCTCTTGCGCACATATAGTTTGGCGCCTTTAGCAGAGGATTCCTTGGGAGATAAATCTGATTTGCTGACACTGATCATCTCTGGGCGGGCTTGCTCAATCCACAGTGGAGTCAGAGAAAAATATGATGTAACTTATAGCTTGCTAATATCAATCGCACCCCAAGTCACGGGGCCGGTAGAAAGCAATAGAAACTTATCACCAACTTGTACGTCGTTAGTACCACAATAATCTTTCAGATTTATCAAATTATCTGAAGCAAATGCATGGGCAAATCGGGGTAAATTATCCATAAACAACTGCTCTTTGGTGAACCCTGCCTGATAGGACAACATTCTCAGTGTATTCTCACTATAGTTGTTTGTTATCAGCTTTAAATAATCTTCAGGCTTGTTATCCTTTAGTGCAGCTTTGCAGGTTAGATCTACACCCTTTGCGACTTCCATAAGCACTTTCAAAAACTCTTCCTTGCCAAAAGTACTCATTGATGGTTTTGATTTTTGTGCGATATTTTCAACCTTAAATTCGCCCTTCTGGGTACTTGAGACCAAACATGAAACAGCAGCCTCACTCATAATGGAAATTTCTGAAGGTACAATTTTACTTTCATCATCAGTCAATTTGTCTGTGTTAACATAGATAATATTTTCTACATCATCTGAGTACAACAGATTGTTGGCGAAACGCATGCCACTCGTAAAATTACCTGATTCGGCTAGAAAAATACCATAAGATTGAGCATTTTCCATTTCAAAATCATTGACAACGTTCTTAATGATCTTTTTACTGAATTCACTGGATATCTGGGAATTTTTACCTTGTTCGATTACATCATCGTCACTCCAAAAACTACAAGTGCTATACACTACTGCATCTATATCCGATGGAGAGAGGTCACATTGAGCAAGAGTTTTTGCTACGGCACCAGCGGCTAATTCTGAAGGTGATTTTTCACTGGTCACATAGTGTTGGATACCATTTTTTTCCAGCGTTTCGCGTTGACTCTCATCAATCTTTGCAGGTCCATCATCCTCTATATGATGGACATTTTCTCCCAACTGATAACAAATATGACTTATAGTTACCTGTATATCGTCAACTTTTTTCATTTTAAATTCCTATAATACATTTTGTTTTAGCCATACAAAAATATATTTTCCTGTATGTTATTGCTAGCAACCTGTTCTACACTGTAATCGTTTTTATAATACTGTTCTTATTTAATTTACCTGACGGTAAAGTTGGAAATTCATCAAATATTTTTACTACTTTTGGAATCATGTACTTTGGTAAACAATCTTTTAGTTGAAGCAATATTGAATCAACCGTTAATAGATAAGAAGATTTTTTCTCAACTGCAGCAATGATTGATTTTTTTCCTTCAATATTTGAAACAGTAACAACAACCTCCTTTATTCCAGCCAATTTCATTAGTGCATATCTTATTTCATTTAAATGTATTCTAATTCCTGATATTTTAACTTCTTCATCCAAACGACCAAGAAAGATCATATTCCCATTGTCATCATATTTTGCGAGATCTCCCGTTTTATAATACTTCTTGTCATTGATGTATATGATCCTATTATCGCTTTCTGACTCGTTATTCCAATATCCAATTAACAACTGCCTTCCTGCAACCAGCAACTCTCCGGGTTCATCGCCAGTAACGCTGTTCATATCCTTGTCTACAAGCACAGTTTCCACTCCATTGAGTGGCTTTCCAATTGGAAACAGCTGATTATTTTTTTCGTAATTGGAATCGATGATAAATGCTGTACATACGCAGGTCGCTTCCGTTGGTCCATAGCCATTAATAATTTTTAAATTATTGTTTATTAAAAATAAATTATAAATAGTTTCAGAATCCAGAATATCAGCTCCAGTCATAATAACTTTGACGGATTGAAAATCATATGTAGATGAATGTTGTTTATCTTTTGCCAGCAATGATAAGACGGGTGCTGGAGCCGCAAAGTGGGATATTTTTTTGTGTCTGACAATTTTTCCAAATAATGTTGGTATAATCGTCAACGAATATACATATACCGAAACACCCATATATAGAGGGAAAAAAAGATCAATCACAGAAACGTCAAATATTAAAGGCCCTAAGCTTAAACAACGTGACTCGCGATCAATCTGCATAAATTCTTGAACAGATTCAAAAAATGAAACACAGCTTGCATGACTGATTAAAACGCCTTTTGGATTACCTGTAGAGCCTGAGGTATAGATACAATAAGCTGGGTCGTCTGCTTCTATTGTTACCTCCTCAAAGTGCCGACATGGGTCATTTTCAAAAACAAGTGCATTATCCTCATTATACAGATCATCTAAACCAAGGTAAGTGCATTGCTGAATTGATTTTGTTAATTTTTCAATCTCATGAGATTTAGACATACCAATTACAACAGTCGGTTGAATGTCGTTCAAAAGATACTTAAGCCTGTCACTTGGTGCAGTAGGGTCTAACGGAACGTATATACAACCTGCCTTCCAGCAAGCGAGAATAAATGGTAGTACGTTAGGTGATTTTAGCACTGCAATTGCAATTCTGTCACCCTTTTTACATCCGATAACTCTGTAATAATATGAAATTCTGGTAGATGCTGACTCCAACTCATTAAAAGTAAAACGTCGCTTTTCATCATATACTGATAAACCGTTGCCATTACCCTTCAACCCAGAATCCAATATACGTTCGAGTGTTTTAGTCACAAATATCTCATTGTCAGTTGATTAACCTACTTAAAGAAATGATGTTAGCAGTCTACTCATAGGCTGTTAGGCAGATTCGGCAGGTTTTCTTTCATTAATCCAGTCAACCAAAGTGCCGAACGATGTTAATGAATCCAGATCTTCCGGATTCTCACCTAATTGAGTACCAAATTCATGACCTATTTTTGTAATCAGTGAGACGACATCCAGAGAATCCAAAGATAATGCCTCTATAAAATTGACCTCACTACCAATATCATCCAATTCTTCAGTCTTAAGTTCACCAATAAGTTTTAATAATTGCTTTTCTGTGCTCATAATCTATCACCTTTATATTAGTTCTGTTTATAACGAGTATTTAACAGACTGCTAAATTAATCGCTAAATTTTTGATCTTGGATACATATTTAGATAAATATTCTCAGGTTTACGAAAAACCATACCTGTAATATTAGGCATACTATCACCTGACAACTCCACTTTGTATTTTGTAAAGAATTTCATAAAGAATTTTTCAATAACTGTCGTTGCAAAACGGCGTCCAATACATGCATGTTTACCAAAACCAAACGATGCATTTTGAAAATCCTTTCTGTAAGGATCGAATATTTCTGAGTTTTTATAAATATCCTCATCCCTGTTAGCACTTGCAAGAACAAGCTTAATAGGTGCACCTTTATTAATAGCGACACCTGATATATTTACATCACACTTGGCAAATCTAACCGTACTATGCTGTGGCGGTTCCCAACGGATTGATTCCCTAATAACGTTACAAACAAACGATGGATTATCGTTCACCGCATCCATGATTTTTTGGTGATTGAGAAGGCATACCATTACATTTCCAATCGTTGACATTGATGTCTCGACTCCCGCAGCAAGCAATAGCATTATCAAACTTACTTTTTCTTTCATGTTTATGCTATTGCCCAACGACTGCAAGTACGAACTTACAATTCCCTCATTTGCGTCAGTCAGTACGATATTTTCAACATAGTCACGTAATTCATCTCTAAAAAGCGATGCCTTTTCAAAATCTCCAGCACTACCATCTAAATGATCGGATAGATACATTAATTTATCGTAAACCCAATTAACGTCTTTTTCAAAAATACCAATATATTTACAAATCATTTGTAACGGGATATTTTTCGCACATTCATCCATAAAATTTATAGATGTTTTACCCTCCATGTCTTGAAATATTCTATTTTGAGATTGATCAAATAAACTATCTAATTTCGATATACTAGTATTTCTAAATAGTGGCGCTATTAATTCTCGAAGCTTGACATGTCTTTCTCCATCAATATCAAGTAAAGTTTCGCCAAGAATTTGCTTGCTGATTCTAAACGGATATTCTACAACGAAATCAGAGCTTGTCAGAATTTCTCTAACATCGTTATACTTATATACGCAGATCATACCAATTTCCTCTATCCAGCAAATTGGTTTGTTTTGTCTATAAAATCTATAAGATGGCCACGGATTAATTAGATTTAATTCAGCACTAGGCTTCTTGTCCCTATACACTATTCGGGACAATCAATAAAATGGTCATATATGCTGCTAATTGTAAAAAATGCCTCTATATTAATACCCTGTAAGTCCACAGGTTTTTCCCTCGCCTCCTCTATAAAAAGGATTAACTTGGGGATATTAAATGACTCAAGCAAGCCATTATTAAACAAGTTGTCATCTACTGATATATTTGAAATATCAAATTTATCTTCACTTTCAAAGAATTCCAATATTTTTGCATTGAACTCATCTTTAGTGTAATTCATTATCTAGCTCTACTCCAGTTACTCGATAGCCAGTGGAAAGATCCTCCGACAGCACCATGCGATATTAGAATCAGACTCATAATACACATTAGCAACATTTTTTATAAATTGTGGTTAACATCATTTCGTCAGCCCCACCGGACATAGACATTGCTTTACCATCCCGAAAAAACCTTGCTGCGTATGAATTGTCCTCACAACCTTCAACCTCATAATAATCCAATAAAATATCCGCTATCGCTTTTACTAATTTTGACGCAGTAATTTTTGACATGGCGGATAATCCTGTAAAGTCCTTTTTTGATAGTCTTTGATTTATAACGTAGTTGTTCAGCATAACAAGCTTTTCCAGTTCAGTTGTCAATTTACTGATTTTTAATTTAAAAAAACCATGTCTGGTATTACTCATTAAACTATTTTCATGGATATCATTTTTGAGCTGCTCAATATGAAATCTTGAAGTGCTTGCTGCTCTTATTGCAAGCGATAACCGTTCTTTTTCAAATTGCTTAATTGTTAGTGGCACTCCCATTCCGATTGAACCCAACAAGTTTGATTTGCACACCTCCACATCCCGAAATTTGATGGAACCGATAGTTTTACCTCTTAACCCCATTGTATTAAGCGCATCTACACTCACACCCGCAGATTTTCGATCAACCAATAATAATGAATAATCAAACATATTTCCGTTATTTGCCGTCTTGGTCAATACACAGAATCCATCAGCGATTGCAGCATTCGATATAAACCATTTTTCACCATTCAGGATAAATTTGTCTGATTCCTGCTCAGCCATTGTTCTGATCGCCGCTATGTCCGAACCCGATTGACTTTCTGATGAGGCAAGAGTGAGTATTTTATTTCCTGATAAACAATCCTCCAGCCATTCACTTTTTAGAGAATCTATCGCATAGGTTGCAACTAAACTGGTAGCAGCATCAACATGATTGTTGACACAAGAACCAATAACCATACTTTTGCAGCGCGCTAATTCCTCATGTAAAATTTTATTGAACAGATACATCTCTGGGGTATCCTTCATTTCATTCAGATAACATTTTCGAAATATATCAAGCCTCCCGAGTTTTCTTATTATTTCTCTTGCCGGATACTCTCTTTGTTGCTCCCAATCATCAATAAAAGGTTTGATTTCATCATTTACAAAATTTGATACGAGCTGTCTAAACTCCTGCAAGACTTCAATTTTCATATTTTGCTCACATGCCTTCAATTGCCATGATTTCATCAAGAAGTTTTTCATTGGAAATACCAATGGTTTGAAACAACCTTCCAAATCTATATAGTTTTGATGACGGATCAGTGTTTAAGTAGCCATGTACACCATGGTAGTGTGTCACGAGTTCAGAAATATATTTAATGAGTTCATTTGCAGCGAATTTGGCCCTTGATGCACCATTATTCGAAACATTTTTCTCCATAATGCCACGAAGTGAGCCGTATACCAGTTGCCTGCATAATTCAATTTGGGTCATTGCTTCTGCAAATTTAAATTGAACCCACTGGTTATCCATAATTGGTTTTTCAAATGTCGTTCTTTCTTTACACCAATCAATAGTTTCATTAACTTGATATTCCGACGTACTGACACAAATACTGGATAACAAATTTTTATACAGATCGATTCTATTGCTTAATTCACTGTCAACAAGATATTTTTCAACAATAATAAGGTTTTCAATAATTGCATTATTTACAAAAAGATCATTACTAGTGACCAATTCTGAATCGGTAATTTCATGTCGACGGATCAAGCGCATGCCTTCTGACCCAGTTGGTAGCAAGATCGACTCACTAATTACTGCGCCCCCTTCTTTTGAGCTTACAGTGACATAATGGTAGTCAGCATGTTCTGAATTGATTAATCGTTGAACAGTGCCATTCACGATAAATCTGTTACCCTTCTTCCTTATGGTTAGAAACACATCATTATCTTTTGAGCTTTCAGCCACTAGTGTATTTGAAAATATAATACTACCCGAGAGAGATAATTCAACAAGGTCAAGTAGTTTTTTATTATTGGAAATAACGATTTCACAGATAACATTAAAATGACTAATAATTGCAAGCGCGATGCTCGGGCAATTGATTTTTGATAGCTCCTCTGCAATAACCAACCTTAATATCAGCAGTTCGTTTCTGTCCAAACTTACAATTTCATCAGCATTCAATACTCGCTCAGAAAAGTGTTTGAACAAATCCCTTATTGGAAAACTGCCACTGTCATACCATTGATCCAAATCAGAAACAATGTATGAGTTTACAAATTTTTTTACCTGCAGTCTTTTTTTCAAATGAAAATCTGAAAATTCCAGATTCGGTTGAATCCTATATTCTGCCTGCCTAGAGTAATCCATAAAACATACACTCTTTTTTGATAAATATACCCAACAACACTAGCTAACTCTGCAATCTACTAACACCGCAGCATCAAGGGGTTTCTGTGAGTCCTCATCTAACACGCGAAGTGCATCAATATATTCTGTTAGATCCACGCTATCATTTGGCTTCGCCTCAACAACGCTTTTTGCGGTTTCAGCAACTTGAATCAACTCAAGAAGATCGGGCCTGGGTTGACCATACAGGGGGTATAACAATGAAGATTCACCAAAATTTTTGAACGCATCAAGAAATGGACCAGGCTGCGCACCCCACTCATGGTATGTATAATCACGGCCATCCTCCCGTATTTCTTTCAAAGGATGCTGTACTCCCCAATTCATACTGATTCGAGCCGGAAAACCAAACTTATTCCGCCATACTTTTAGTTTATTGAGTATTTCCAATCTGCTTTCATGAGATTCTCCCAGCCCAAATACCAGTGCGACACAACTCTTAATACCCAGTTCATGTAGTTTGAGTAAAGCCCGAAATGATCGATCAAACCATGAGAATACTTCAACGTTATTTTTATTAATTTTTTTAGTATTTTTACTCAACGATATCGCAATACTTGGGTCAATCGTTTCAACACCAATAAACAAATATTCAAGACCAACCTGCTTTAGTTCTGCTAGTATATCCTGCTTCGCGATTATCTGATCTACTGTCAGCTGCGCACCAAACTTAATATCAATCTTTTCTTCTTTAAGAATAGAAATCAACTCATTAAGTTTTTTATTCATTCCAAGCAATAATACAGAATCTTCTACAAAAGCACTGGCCCCTGGTGCGTTGGGATAATCTTCTTTAACAACTTGAACAGCGGCCTTGAATTGTCTTATCAACCTCCATACACTATCTTTTTTCTGTACAGGCACTCCCACCACACTTACCCTTTCACTACAGAAATCGCAGTCATATATACAACCACCACCTGTATCGCTGAATACATGAGCTGTTGGACGCCCTTCAAATACATCAAATGACTCAGAAATACCAAATATTTCGCATGGTGGTTTTAAATCGTTGTAGTCAACTTCATCACCCTTACCCTCAACCATAGTAACTACATTATCTTTTAAAATGCCAGCAAACCACTTGCCTCTTGTATCTTTTATACTTTCCAATTGGTATTTGGCGTCTACTGCCTTTTTCTTTGATACAACCTGTTCGTAAACAAGACGTCCGAGTTCTGCAATCAGATATTCCCCCTGGCCAGAAACAACAATATCAAAAACGGGAGAAATCGTACCATTAGACATTAAGACAAGCGGTGAACCTGGATGGTGGTTGACAACACCCTTACGTTCAAAAATTGTTTCATTACAATGGCGCCCTCCTAAAACTATGCAGATATCGTCCCCAAATAGATCTTTGGCTTTTTTTGCACATGCAATTGCACCAGGAAAACAAAGTGTCATACTCCCAATCAACAGTATATTAGGCTTTAATTTTTTAATGCGATTAACAAACTCCGGTATGCCTTCTTCGAGTGAATCTATAAGCAGAATAGAATCTCTTCTTTGCTTTCTTGTTCCGTTCCAATTACTGTGTTTCCACACACTGTCACCATTAACCGCAATTTCAGCAGCATACCTGCATGCGTTATACAAACTGGCCGGATCTGCTCCTGTTAAAACTCCTCGTCCTATTGAGCCTTGAGCATGATCTGGTGGTGCGAGTGCAAATATTCTAAGATCCATAAATTCTTCCTTAAAATCGTCACTAATAAATCAAAATACAATTCAGCATATGACAAACATAAATACAAGGGTAATGCTATTATTAGTAGCACATGACCAGTCTGAAAAAGCCGACTTACCCGTAGTAGAAAATCTTAAAGGCAATGCCGCTCATATACTGAACAACGTTTTTTTACTCACTCTCCCATAGGGTCTAAATTTAACCATAACCCTCTTTATAAGGTACAAACTGTATTGGCAGTGGTGTTTTATAATTTTAATAGCTCAGAATTTATATCTATTTTAAACATTCCTGAATATCGTCAAACAACTGAGGCCAAATAAATCGCTTTCCATGTGAGAGATAGGTAATTTTAATTGCCCTGGCCGTCATATAAAAACCCTCTGGCTCATCAGACAACGCTGGCTTTTAAGTTACCAAATCTGACGATTTCGCATAATCCTTAATAATCTCTAACATTGCGTCTTCGGTAATATCAGATTCTCCCAGGACAGTATGGTATTGGTTCTTTAACGATGTTAATTTTTTATAAGTAACAGCGCTTTTAGCGTTCCACAAATCCATCATTTTTTTATGCAAGGTATTTGCTGTTTCCTGGTCAATGTCCATTCCCAGTGGTTCTAATTCATCTTTGTTCGCCTCTATAAATCGCAACATACCATCTGTTCCACTTCGGCTCCCAAATACTCTCTTTAGCTTTGCTCCAACAAACTCAGCCTCCAAAACATCAAATATTTGTGGTGCTTCTGCGATCAATTGGGTCCTGATTCCGCTTAATACACCGTGTGTAACCACGCCCGTAACGGCACTTGTGGGACTTTCCATCAGGCCATAGATGTCTTCAACACTCCGGCTTAGCTTACATAAGCGATTATATTTAAATCCCTTCAATTGGACTCCATATAAATAATAGAGTGCCGTTGTTATTTCTGCGACAGGTGGATGGCCGGCCCGATTTGCAAATCCACCCACAGAAACGTCGACGCCTTTAGCACCCGCTGCCAAAGCCATGATCGCATTTGCCGTACCCATTCCAAAATCACTATGAAAATGACCATAAAAATTAATGTCAGGATGCAGCGACACAAGTTGCTCTACATATTCGCTGATTTGATGCGGCATGCATGTGCCCGCTGTGTCTACAAGCCTTATTTGTGTAATACCATGTTTGGAAACCAAATCTACGACATTCTTGACATGTCCAATATCGGAACGGAATGTATCAAGTAGTCCTATCATAATTCCACCTCCTTCAAAGCTTTTTACTTGGGGTAAAAAATCATCGAACCACTTTATGTTTCTTCTTCTACTTTCTGTGATCTCAAGATTTTTCCATTCTTCAAGATCAAAATGACTACGTTTGTCTTTTTGAATTACTTTTGGATAGAGATGCTTAATTTGCATATCTGAAACACTGTGAACGGCCAATATCCAGACGCTCTTAATCGGTAACCCCATTTCTTTCAAGGCGTCCAAGGTATCTTGATAAGTCACGCCTACATGAGAAATAATTATAAACCTTACATCTTCTGCGATGTCACCATTCTGCTGCCCTTGCAGTAATCTTTTCAGTAGTTTTATATTCTCTGGTACATCTGGAAACATACCAATAACCAACGACTTTATTCCTATATCAACAATTTTCAATGCCATCTGATATTTATCTTCAACAGTCGGAGAAATTGGAGATCTTTCAGCGCCTTCTCTAAGCGTTTCATCAATGAGATCAATGTTTTTATTAAAATTGAAATGAGTTTTATCGGATAGTTTTTGTAATATTGATTCAGTCATAGGTTCACCAAAAAGTGTTCGATTGCATTATTAATTTTGATATTTAGTTGTGTATCTACTATTTTCAGTACAATTTTCTATTAATATTCTAAGCATTTAACTAAATGATGCTTCTATTTCGCCTACCAATTTTTCAATATTTTGATTATTGAATATTGAATAGTGATCACCATCAAGGTATCGGATTTTCATTTTATCTGACAAATTCTTGTCTCTATTCTCTTGCGCCAGTGGAATTAGATTCGCAAACATATCGTTGCTATTTTCTTTAGCAACCAATAGTGAGGTAGGAAGCTCCATATATTCAGGATGATATTTCCATAATGCAATTGTATTTGCCTTATAGACATTCAGTAGTGTTTTGGTTTCAGAGGCCGATATGCTCTCAGGTATTTTCTCCAACTTCCGTAAGTTCACCAACATGCTTTCAAGCATATTCGAGTCATCTATGACCAGGTCATTTAAAATTGTTCTATCGAGTTGACCATTACAAAAATCTTTGAAAAAACTAATTGTCAAATTTGACTCGTCTATCTCAATGGTCTCGCCATTTAATTTTGATAGCCAACTATCAATCATAACCAACTGTACATTCACATTAAGCATACTAAGGCGACGTGCTACTTCATAACCGATAACCCCACCCATTGACCAACCAATTATCTTGCAAGTATTATCCACTATTGTATTTTGGATAATATTGACATAATAATCAGCCATCTCTTCAACGGTTTCATGGCCGTGGACTTTTTTATTAAGGCCATAAGATTGCAATCCGTATATTGGTTGATCATCTCCCAACATTTCGGCCAGTTGCGCATAACAGAGTACATTTCCACCAATTGGATGCACAAAGAAAATAGGTGACAAGCTTCCCGTTTTATTAATTGTTACCAATGATGACCATTCTTCATCGAATAAATTATCTACATAATACGCAAGCGATTGTATGTTTCCTTTTTCATACAAAATTGACAGCGGAACTTGCTTATCAAAATATTTATCAATTCTGCCAACCATTTGAACTGCCATAATGGAATGCCCGCCCAGTGAGAAAAAATCATCATGAATTGATAAGTGATCAATATTTAGTAACTCTTTCCAGATTTTTAGCAGCTTATGCTCTGTAATTGATGTTGGTACGCCATCAGTGGATTTATCACTATCAGCTTTTTTTCCACTATATAATGTAAGCAATTCTTTTCTGTTAATTTTTCCATTGCCAGTTAGAGGAAGGCTATCAAGATGTACAAAATCCACCGGAATCATGTATGAAGAAAGTTTTTTGCCAGAGAATTCCTTTAAATCCTGAGTGTCTAAAACTTCGTTTTGTTGGGTGGTATAATACGCAACCAGATACTTGGCTGAATCACTGGCACTTAATGCCAATACAACAATTTCATTAATTTTATCATGTTTATTTAAAACTGATTCTATTTCGCCAAGTTCAATACGATACCCTCTAATTTTTACTTGAGAATCTTCTCTGCCAAGAAATTCGATTGCGCCACTCTCAAGGTACCTACCCCAATCTCCGGTTCTATATAATCTCTCACCTGTTTGAGGGTTTACAATAAAGCTGGATTTTGTTTTTACCTCATCAGAAAAATAACCCATTGCCAGACCTGTACCGGCAATGTAAATTTCACCCGGTACCCAGTCTGGTCGAAACTTCAGATTTTTATCAAGCACGTACATTCGTTGATTTGTGAGTGGATAGCCATAGGGAATACTTGTCGAATGCGACTCGTAATCATCGATGATATAATAATTGGACCATATCGATGCTTCGGTCGCCCCACCCAGACTAACAATATTAATATTCTCATTAAGCGCGTTTAGTCTTGCCGGTAAAGAAACAGGTATCCAATCACCACTCATCATCACCAGACGAAGAGACTGAAAGAATTCCTCGGTCTTATCAGATAAATATTCAACTTGCATTTCAATGTACGCAGGAACCGAATTCCACACAGTTACTGCGTGCTTTTTCACTACCTCTGCAAGGTGTTGTGGGTTTACTGTATTGCTATGGTCAGGTATAACGATTGTCGCACCAACCGATAAGGTGCCAAAAACATCATACACAGATAAATCAAAGTTTAACTCCGAAAGAGCGAGCACTCTGTCCTTATCATTCACGGAGAATCTACTATTGATATCGTTTATAGTATTCACTGCGCCTCTATGATCTATCATCACACCTTTGGGCTGCCCGGTTGATCCTGAGGTAAAAATAATATACGCAAGCTCTGTTGTACTCGGAATGAACAAAGATCTTTTTTTAGCTTGTCCGTCGATTTTTATTTCTGAGACAGGTATAGTTTTGACTGTATGTGATAAGCTATCTGGATTGTATTTCTGATCTTTTGTCAGAACAATTTTTACATCACAAATATTTAATATATAGTCAATTCTATTATTGGGAGTATTCGTCGTTAACGGTAAATAGACACAACCTGCCATCAAAACCCCAAGCACACTGACTATTTGCTCCCATCCTTTGGGTTGTATAACGGCAATTATTTCCCCCTTGCTCACACCATGTTTGACAATTTCATCCATGATGCACATTGAATAATTATATATTTCCTGATACGTAAATTCTTCTTCTCCGCAAATTACTGCAATATTATCTGCATACTTTTCTACACTATCCAGAAAGCCTGCATAGAGTAATTCTTCTGATACAGGGGCGTCTGTTTTATTTGTTTCATATCGCAGATTCAGCTGTTTTTCTGGAATTGTGGATCTTGAATTGCTATTCCACAAATCTTCACTATCACAGAGATCATTTATCATGCCCGTATAGCTGGAAAACATATCATCAAGCATGGCTACAGGAAATTCACAATCCTCAGTATCCCAGTTAAGAATCAACTCCCCATTAGTCACAAAGACTTGATGGTCAAAAACAACTTGTGGCGTTTTAAGTTTTCCTTCAATTCGGGTCCAACCCAACTTTTCTAAAAAATAGAATTCTCGATCTTCTTGAACCCCCCCCAATGAGCTGGAGAATACAATTGGCATTACTGGAGAAACACCACTTTGAGATTGACTGTTAATCTCTCGTATGACCTTTACACCTGAAACAATACCATGCTCTAGATCCCTAAAAAGTCTGTTTTGAATCGCGTTGGCTCTATCAAAAAATGTTTCACCGTAATTTATATCTACCTCCAGTAACAAAGTAGTACTAAAATTACCGAGTATTTTATTCACATCAGCGTGTATTGGTTGACGATTACCATACATCATATTAAGCGTAAAATTGGGTGCCTTAGACCATGTAGCCAACACATCACAAAATATTGCACAAACAACTGCAGTAGGCGTTAATTTCCTTTTCTTTGTTATTGCTTTTAATTTTTTCCATTGACTTGATTTAAGAGCGTATTTTCTTCTGGTGAGTATGTTCGCGCCAGAACTGGTATTGGCATTTCTTGAACGTGATAGTTGTGGCGCTGCAGGCAACGAATGGATCCTTTCTTTCCAAAAATTCAGAGATCTTTGGTATTCTTCAGAACTGTCTTTATAAGCATCTATTGTATTAATGTAGTCTCTGAACGTTAGTTCGTATTCTTCTATATGCAACGACGGGTCATCATAAAAAGCCTGTAAATCAGATGCAAATATCTGCCAGGAAACGCCATCAAACACTAATAATCGACCAATCATCTGAACCGTAATAGCTGATCGCTCTTTAAAAATGTAAAAATCAAATAGCGGCCAATCAGACGATGATAGCGGGTTGGCTTTTAAGCGCTTTGAATTGTCGTCAATTTTTTGCCTGACGTTATGATCCGCTAATTTTGTAAGGTCAATATATTTTGCCTTAAAGTAAGGGATTTCCTTGATTACCTGCTGCTCTCCAGAATCCAGAACAATCGTTCTTAATGCCGGGTGCCTGCTTATAACTTTATTTACTGCGACATTAAATCGAGCCACATCCAGTTCATTTGTCTGGTACTCCTCGTAAAAGAATGCGGGTCCACCATGCTCAAAAATACCTTTTTCTCCAATCCAGTACGCTTGTTGAAGATCGGTGAGTGCAAAGCTATCGAACTTTTTTTCCGGGTTTGGTATAACCATTGGAACCCCTATGACACTTTGCGCATCACGATTCTCATTGGGTTCTGCGTATTCTTCGATTGAAGCGTTTTTCAGATTAAAAATATGCTGTGCTAAATCAGTTATGGTAGGTTTTTCTATTATAACTTCCAGTGCCAGGGTGAGGCTGAATTCTTTGTTAATCTTATCAACAAGGATAATCACTAATAAAGAATAGCCTCCCATATTGACAAAATGTTCATTGATATCCACCTCAGTGAGCTGAACTTTTAACTCAGAAGCCCACATACCAAGCAATGTATTTTGTATTGTTTTAATACTCAAAGAATCCACCGTTCTGTCAATATCACTTTTTAAACTAGATCATTTATAATAAAACTATTTTTATCTAAACATTACACAGTCTTGCATTACGAAAATAATATTTCCGTAAAAAAATATTTCCGTTGGATTCAGCTATAAATCAGACAGAAAACCATTATTCCTCATCCATTCGTCTGAAAACACCTTATTAAAATATCGAGTACCACTATCTGGCAGAATAACAACAACTATATCTTCACTGCTTAGTTCGCTTTGAATCTTCTCTACAGCACATACTGCCGATCCACTCGAACCACCGCAAAACATTGCCTCTTCAGCGACTAATTTTCTAGTCATCTGAAAGCTTTCAATATCGTTCACCTGTAGAATTCTATCGATGTATTCAAATTTCAGTGTGCCGGGAAGAACATCCTCACCGATACCTTCAATCAAGTAGCTTGATGGCGATATATTTTCCTTGCAATAATAATTGTCATGATAAACAGAGCCAAAAGGATCCACGCCAATAATTTTCACATCAGCGTTCATTTCCTTTAAAAACCGACCTGTACCACTGATAGTGCCACCAGTTCCAATTCCCGCGACTAGATGTGTTACTTTGCCACTTGTTGCATCCCATATTTCAGGCCCCGTGGTTCTGTAATGTGTATCAGGATTGGTTGGATTAAAAAATTGATCGGCTAAAATTGCCCCTGGCGTTTCTTTAACTATCCGGTGTGAAACACTTATGTAGCTGGTAGGATCATCATGCTCCACATTGGTAGGCGTAATAACAACCTCAGCCCCAAATGATTCCAGTATAGAAACTTTATCCCCACTCATTTTATCAGGCATTACAAGGATTGCTTTATAGCCTTTAATTATGGCCGACATTGCAAGTCCAATCCCTGTATTACCTGATGTCCCTTCGACTACAACACTGCCAGGTTTGAGAAGTCCCTTTTTCTCAGCATCTTCAATAATCTCCAAGCCAATTCGATCTTTGATGGATCCACCAGGGTTTAGAAATTCGCATTTTGCAAGGATTGTTGCCCTACTGCCTCTAAAAATCCTGTTTAAACAAACTAAAGGTGTATTACCAATAACGTCGAGTATTGAGTCATATGTTTGCAAAGGTCATCCTCGATAAATTACTTGATCATTAAAATGTTATAATTGTTGATTAGTAATCCCGTAAATGAGTCATCATTTTTGAACAAACATCTTCAGCCGCCTTCAATCGTCTTAGAGCACCAAACGCCAACTCTTCTGCCATTTCCGGATGATCAACGACCAAAGGTAAAACCAGGTTGTGTAACCAGCCCTTAGCGTGCTCAACATCTACAGAGACATGCTCATTTAAATAGCCCAGCTCACTCTCAGCCATACCGACTCTCTTCCATCCTTCAACCTGCAAATCGACACGTCCTGGAACCATTGTCTCTGTTGCCAACATGTTGCCTATTAACTGCGTTAATCTACTGCGATCAAATGCACCTTGAAAATATAAGTTCGCTAACGCCAACTCTTCCCAGCAGTAGTACCCAATATTATCTAAATGATCGTTTTCATTAATATGCAAATATTCCATAAATTTGACACGGGTCTTTCTATGCACGTTTTCTAATACGCCACAGCCCATTTCATCCCAGAAGTTTCCTGCCAACTCCATTTTCATTTCACCATAGATGCCAGGCATCATTAGTGTTAAAACATCAACAAAATGAAGATCCATCGGTGCTTCTTGATGAAAAAATTCTGTTAACTGTTCAAACGTCGCTTCTTTGCTCATGAATTCAAATAACGGATGAACTACATTCGATGGATGTGATTCAATCATTTGCAGAACCCAGCTTTCAAATTTTTCTGATTCTTTAGGAATATCTGCGATTATTTTTGCGTGATATTGTCTGTCAAAACCATCCAAAAGCTCTTCCATCCTGCTTTTGATTTGAATGAACAGGTGATGATTCAGATTTTTGATCCGCTTTTCCCATGGCAATCCCAATCTTGATATATTCATCAAATACAAAATACTGTGAAATTCCTTTTTTGCTACCTCATCACCAATAACATACGCCCGATCATATATCTGTTCTATATCTTCCAGTAGTGGACCTTTTAATTTTTCTAAATCTTCATTATTCATATTGTTGTCGAGAAAAACATTCTGAAAACTCTCGAAGTTTCCATTTTTAGCAATATTTGTTTCTATTGGATTTTGTGCTTTTAACCCCATTGATTTATCCTCTGGAATGCAAAATAATAAAGATTTGTTACCGCTACTTAGAATGAGAAAATTTCGATATCGTAAAACGATATATATTATTTCGTCTAATAAATAATTTATACAACTCCATCCCTTTAACCTTATTTAGTATTATCGGTATATGCAATCGACACTGAAAACGTGGACAATAGTGCAATGCGTATATTTCCTACTATCTATAATACAGTCTTGCTCAATCTGACAATATGAACCGTTATGGCAATAGCGAGCACTATAACTCCGTGTGTCTTTATATATACCGGCTGAGGCAAGCACACGAAAACATTATGACAATTTATTTTTCTGACTTGGTTAGGCAGAAACAAAAAGATACTGTCTAATAAACCAAAAAGATCCGCCCATGCAATATAATATTAGAGGCAACAATATCAGCTTGGTGTCAATTTTTTGTAACTCGATCAGATTTTTAGCAGTACAGTCACTAAAATCAATTACTTCTCGCCTGATTATAAGGATTTATTATTCAGCGATGTGTGCCCGTCTGTTCATTCAAGTGGTCTAACTATGCATCAATCGAATGTATACATCAGAGGTAAAAATACTCACTTTATAATTGAAAAGATCAATCAGATGCTATGTATTTCGGATAAAAACAGTAGTAGGTTGATTGGGCGAAAATGTGATTTCTATTTTATTGTGTGGGCATACTTGCTGTCCCTGCAATAATAAGTTGCAGCAAATACTATCCGATTAATATTTGGAAGTAAAGAAACAATCTTAAAATGTAAATAAATATTTCTTGAAATTAATATAATTATATATATCAACTATAGCCGTACAAATTGCAAATTATATTGAATAATGTCCAATTTGGTAAATTGGTCAATTATACTGGTGATTAGATAAATACACTGAATATCTGTCAATTAATTGAACCGAATCGTATTTACAAGCCTCAGTTACCGAATTGTATTATAGATAACTAGTGAATTTCATTTCTTCAAAACAGTTACAGATTAGGGCTTTCCTTAGGTTGCAACATATTACATATCAATCATACTTTGTTTCATTGAAAATGACCATTATTTTCAATGAAAGTATTTTCTGACAAATCTCATCGATTAAATACTACAAGCACGTTCTGCATCTATCTCGACGTTATCAACTTCCTGCTCGACCCTGGCTTGGTTTTTATGTGACGTGATTTATCATTACGTCACCGTATATTAAACACTCAATCCATCACGCTATTATCAATTCCCCTACCTGTATGTAGCGATTGACTGATATTATTTACGGAAAAAAATATGGACAGAAAACACATTTTTCAATATTTCGGGAATATAAAAATATAATGCGAAAATATTGGAACTTATGCTAAATGCTTTGTCTAATTAGGTTAAAATTTATTTTTCTACCGCTTTTAAAAGGTACTATCTCTCGTGCAGTAATATTAAAATTCGGCGCAGATTGCTTGCAATTTATACAGATCGATAACTTGTATGTCAGCGGCATATCAAATAAAAAGAACTTGTTATGGTGTAATCGGCTGTTATCGACTCCGGTATTGAAGCAATTGATCGTACATTCATTTTCGTAATCTATGATTACGCTATTTAGAGGCATGTACATGCCGTAGCCCATTGCTTTAACGTACGCCTCTTTTAGCGTCCAATACTCAATAATTCGTTCAGAGTTGTGATTTGCAGAATTCCCGATGAGATTTTTTGCTTCATAAGGGGAGAAGAATTTGTCTGTGATGGATTTTATATTACCAACTATTCTTAATTTCTCAATATCAATGCCGACTTCACGCTTTGCAGTAATAGCACACACGGCAATTCCATTTGAATGTGAAAGGTTGAACTCTATATCATGCCGGTTTATCGCCGGGTTAAGGTATGGCTTCCCATATTTGTTATAGCTAAATTTAATAGAGGCGGGTGGAATAGCGGTGTATTTATTTAAAACGGTTCGTAAAAGCGCTCTTGAAACAAGGTACTGAATGCGATGATTTTCTCTTACGATTGAATCGAGTCGTTTTAACTCATCGCAGGTCAAAAGACGCTTATAATCGCTGACAGGGATATCGTCCCTGAATTGGTCAAAGGACGATATCCATATATCAATGTCATTTTCCTTTAGCAAAAAGACAGGATTGGTGGTCATTAAGCAGTAATAATGAGGTAACCTTTTATTCTCGCATTGCCACCTTAGTATCGATAAAACTCTGGCTTATAAGGTCCATCCAGAGAAACGCCGATATAATCAGCCTGCGTTTTTGAAAGCGTATCCAATTTAACGTTTAGTTTCTCCAGATGCAGCCTCGCTACCTTCTCATCCAGGCATTTCGGCAGTGTATAGACTTTATTTTCGTACTTTTTATGGTTCTCCCACAACTCGATCTGCGCAATAACCTGATTGGAAAAGCTATTGGACATAACAAAACTGGGATGGCCTGTTGCACAGGCAAGATTGACGGCACGCCCCTCTGCAAGGATGATTAATTTTTTTCCATTTTTCCAGGTAAATTGATCTACATGTTGTTTTATATTTGTTTTAACGAGATCATTATCGTTGTACAGTGAATTTACCTGGATTTCTGTATCGAAGTGGCCAATGTTACAAACAATCGCACCATCGATCATCTTATCGAGGTGTTTGCGGGTTATAACGTCAACACATCCAGTAGTGGTTACAAAGATGTTGCCCACCTCTGCCGCCTCATCCATTGTGGTAACTTGATAGCCCTCCATTGCCGCTTGTAATGCACAAATTGGATCGATTTCTGTCACTATAACTCTTGCGCCCATACTGCGTAATGACTCAGCACTGCCTTTACCAACATCTCCATATCCAGCAACAACACCTACCTTTCCCGCAACCATTACATCAGTCGCTCTTTTAATACCATCAACCAATGACTCCCGGCAACCGTAAACATTATCAAATTTTGATTTTGTTACTGAATCATTTATGTTGATGGCAGGTAATTTTAATTCTCCCTTGCTTAATAATTTTTCAAGCCGATATACACCTGTCGTTGTTTCTTCTGTTATGCCTTTTATATTGTTGATCAAGTGAGGAAACTTTTCATGCAATAACGCAGTAAGATCACCACCATCGTCCAATATCATATTCGGTCCTTTTCCATCAGGCCATAGCAGTGTTTGCTCAGTACACCACCAATACTCATCATCGGTCTCATTTTTCCAAGCGAAAACAGCGATGCCTGCGGCAGCGATTGCGGAAGCTGCGTGGTCTTGCGTAGAGAATATATTGCAAGAAGCCCATCTGACTTCAGCCCCTAATTCAACAAGCGTCTCTATAAGCACCGCCGTTTGAATAGTCATGTGTAAAGAGCCAGCTATTCTTGATCCGGTCAGTGGTTTTAAGTGACCATATTCTTCTCGCAGCGCAAGCAATCCGGGCATTTCACTTTCAGCAATCAGAATTTCCTTACGACCCCAATCAGATAACGAAATATCTGCAACTTTGTAATCCGGTATAGTTTTCATTTCAGAAATATTTGAATTTTTCATATCCATATCAACCTTTAACCAAGTAAAGTTATATTTTATATGTACTGCAATTTGATTGATTAAAAAACACTATAAACAAAGTGTTCGCTATTCCAGCCGGTAATAAATCACACACATTTCATTCAAAACCCACTCAATTGCGGGAATAGATATCTGCCCAGGGAATCATCACAAAATAAAGCTGTCCATTACTTTATTATGTATAACGCGAGGTTGGATTCATACAGTAACAATGCGCCAAATTAATTACGCTGGAGAATTCCAATGCATCAGTGCTTTTGTTGCCCAATAAGATGAAAAGCAAACCAGAACAGGTATTGGTGTAAGTGATTTTCAAGCACCTTGAAAGTATGCTGCTATCCATATGTAATTCCATCTAACCTTGACTGCAAATATAAACACCGTGTTTTTGCGTAATCTGTATCGTTAAAAACATCATGCGCAATTTTTAAAAATTGTAAGTCTTCAGACTATTTACAGCTTGATTGTATTTGAAGTTGGGAGACCATCCTGGATGGCTTTAACAGCCTGAGTCCTCTTTGCCTGTGGATAAAATGTTACGTTTGTCCATTGTTATTATTTTTGCAACATTTTTAAGAATTTTCGGCATCATACATTGCCCATATTGAAATTGCAATACGCCAGGTATCATGTTATTTCTAACTAGGCAAATAATGATTTTGTCATTATACTAACTTACCCCTGCCACGGAAACTGAATAATTCTTATGGATACAGACATAGTTTTTCACGACGGTGAAATCGAAATTCATGATCGATTGAAGATCAAAGATTCAATGCAAGGCAAAGGCAAAACCATGATCAGTTTTGAGATGTCATTTGCATTACAAATTTTCTACCATCTACAGTCAATGGTCTTTGTTGGCTCGATTGATAACGAGGGGTATCCATGGTCTTCCATTATGATAGGCAAACCGGGATTTCTGAAAGCATCTGATTCAACAACACTTTGTATTAATGCAACTCCGATAGAGGGAGATCCGCTACAGGATAACATCAGTGCCGGTAAATTCATTGGTACATTAACAACTGAACTCAACAATCGCAAACGTCGAGGCAGAGTCAATGGTGTCGTTATTCCATCAAGTGATAACAAATGCATTACTTTATCGGTATCACAAGCCTACAGTAACTGTTCTAAATATATCCAAACAAGGGAAGTCAATTCCTCTGATAACCAAGTGGAAAACCCGCAGATAAAAAACACAATAAGCACTAATGACTTTCTGACTGCCAGCCAAATTTCATTCATTGAAAAAGCTGATACGTTTTTCTTATCCAGCTATTACATTACAGATACGCCAAATAGCTCACATGGCGCCGATATAAGTCACCGGGGTGGAAATCCCGGTTTTGTTAAAGTCGGTGATAAAAAACAGCTGACATTTCCCGATTACAAGGGCAATAACGCTTTTAACTCAATGGGAAATATTCTTAAAAATACCGTCGCCGGCCTGCTTTTTATTAATTTTGAAACAGGGACAACATTGCAAATAACGGGCAATACTGAGACGGTAACTGAGCCATCAGAATTAGAAAAGTTCAGAGGCGCTAAAAGACTGGTAATACTGTCTGTTGCAAAAGTAGTCGAAATAGATAACGCTATTAATCGGCGTTGGTCATTCGGCGGCCTGGCAAATTCTAATCCCTGACAGCTTATTGAATCAATAAAAATACAATCCCAGATCCTGGGATAATACATTTATACAGTAGACAACATTTCTTTCACCCGCTTGTAATCCACCTTACCGTTTGCTGTGCATGGTAAGCTTTCTACAAATGTGTATGCAGACGGCAACATATATCTTGGAAAGATATTTGCACAATAATCTCTCAAAAGCTCAGTAAGACCTTGCTCGTTATAATCCTTGTCTCGTGGCACAACGAAAGAAATCAGTTTATCTGCCCCCTCAATCACTGAGACCACGGTCGCTGCTTGTAATATTTTGCCATGTCGTCCCAAAACATTATCAATTCCTTCAACCTCAATTCTATAGCCATTAATTTTCACCTGCGAGTCCATTCTACCGTGAAAGTAAAAATCTCCTGCCTTATCAAATGAAGCCAAATCTCCCGTATAAAAAACCAACCCGCCTTTTTTATCTTTTCTGATTTCTGCTTGTAAAACCCGATTCGTCTCAGTCTGATCTTGCCAATACCCATTAAACAAACATGTCCCCTTTATGCATAACTGCCCTTTTACGTACGCATCCTTAATTTCATTATTATTTACATCTATTAGAAACATTTCCAATTTATCAATACTTCGACCAATTGACATATGAGAATTATTCTCTATGTATTGTTTATTCAAAATCTTATAACTGCAACCTATTGACTCAGAGTGCCCAAACCCTTGAACTATTCTCAATGCAGGCAAGCTATTGCATAATATTCTTAGCTGATTAATAGGAAATAATTCACCGGCATACATAATTGTATTCAGTAATGTAATCTTATTGAGCGCTTCTTTGTAATCGGTAATGACCCTGTTCCAGATAGATGGCACACCATTCATCTGAGTTATCTTATAATCACATAAAAAACGTATAAATTGACTTGGCTGATATAAGAGAAGTTGTGGCACTATTACTAAAGTGGCTCCATTTCCCAGTGTAATTCCCATATCGCATAATGAAAAATCGAATTGTAATGGTGAGATAGTACCTATCCTGTCATTTCGGGTTATTCCGTATTTCGAATAACTGGAGAAAAAATTAATCACTGCCTTATGACTCATAATTACTCCCTTCGGCTCGCCCGTGGTTCCCGAAGTAAAAATTATATAGGCTATCTTTTTATCAATTATTTCACTACGATATTTTTCCTCACGCGATGGATCAATAAATTTTCTTTTAACAATGCAAATATTAGCTGCATTCAGATTTTTAATTCTCAGTGTTTTGAAGTTGCAATGTTGGAATTTTTTATGTGAAATTATCAGCGCCGGATAGGTATTCTCAATGATGTGTTCTATTTTTTTATGCGGATCCTCCGGGTTTAGAGGAACAAATGCCAAGCCCAGCATAGAACATGCAATTATCAACTCAATCGCTTCTGGGCATGGATATAATATTAAGAGGATGATCTGACCTTCTTTTAATCCATTTTTTTTTAGCAACCGGGAAATATTGCAAGCGTTACTTGATAACTCCAGATAAGAGATTTTTTTGTTGTAGGAAATAATTGCTGAAGATGACCCGTACTTACCCACATGCTGCAATAAATAGTCATGTATCCGATTCTGCAGATATTTTTCGTCTTTATTCACGTTGTATTATTCCATTAATATCCATTCCAACAGATTCGAGGATGTCACTAACACGTTACCGTTGGATTTAGCCAGAAAAAAATACACCCAACCGTCGTCCCGGGCATTTGGGCTTGTTTGAAGAAGTATCAAGCACCTGCCACCTGCTTGCACTATTATGGCTTTAAAAATCCAATTCAAGCCAATAGGGCTGGTGATCTGATGCATCACAATGATGATCAATCCAGGCAGCTGCAACTTTCCCTGCTAATTCAGGGCTGACAAATCCATAGTCCAGGCGCAAACCTGTTTTGAAGTTTTGAGCTTCATCATACCAGGTGATGTTGTTTTCCTCAGTGTGCCCCACTTGCTGCCAACTATCAACCCAATGATTGCTGGTAATCAATTTGCCATGATAATAGTCTGGCATTCCGACAGCAGTGAGGTATTCTGCTGAATCGGGTTGCATATTAAAATCACCTAAAACAACAAAACCAACCGGCACAGGTGTTTCCCGCATTTGCTGCCATTCTCCACCGCTTACACTGGCCCCCTCATTGACAACTGCAAACAGTTTAGGCACTAACCACTCTAGCTGCAATTGCCTGGTCGCACTGCTTAAATGGTTGAGGTGGGTGACATAGACTCGAACCGCGCCACCAGGGGTATCTATTATGGCTTCAAGCGCCACATTCTGTATATCATGTTTACAGAAGGTTTTTACCCGAGGCAGCAGCAGCAATCGTTTGCTTAAGATTGGCCAGCGTGACAGCAGCATAGTACCGAACTGCAAACGCTTTGAGATAGCCCGGCCACCTACAAGGGCAGAGCCTGCATCTATATCTACAGCTGCACCGTAAGTCCAGAAGTACTCAGGCAACAATTGGCCCAAGCTTGCGGGCTGGTCAACATCAGGCACTTGTGGAAAATTTCGTGTTACTTCCTGGAGACCAATGATATCGGCTCTGCGTACAGCATCTGCGATACGATTAAGATTGTATACACCATCTTTACCCCGTGAATACTGAATATTGTAGGAAACAAATTTCATAACAAATCACCTTTATGGTCAAGACTGGTTATCGCTGCAATAATTGCAGTAAAACTTTCTGCGGCCGGCCTGCTCGTAGGTGCAAACTACAAACTAGTGTCCTAAATTGATCGTATATTATTAAGAGTCTCTCGTGCTCGCTGCATTTTATTCAGAATTTCTTCCGCTGACTTTGTCCAGACAAAGGGCTTTGGGTCTTTATTATTGTTGTCGATGTACTCAATAATCTTGTTCTCTAAATCACCTACCGAAGTAAAAACACCTCTCTTAAGTTGCCTCTCTGTCAGTGCACCGGAAAATCTCTCCACCAAGTTCAGCCATGATGAGCTGGTCGGGGTGAAATGCAAAAATACACGCTTGTTCCGTTTCAACCAGTTACGTACTTTTTCATGCTTATGTGTTGCATAATTGTCTACGATCAAGTGCAGCTCTTTGCTCTTATCCGTTTGAGATTCTACCGTCTTAAGAAAATTGAGAAATTCTTTGTGCGTATGTTTTTGGTAACATTCTCCGGTCACATTACCCGTAGCCACTTCCAGGGCGGCAAAGAGTGTGCTTGTTCCGTTTCTCTTATAATCATGCGTAAGCGTTCCACATCGTCCTTTTTTTAGTGGAAGCCCTGGTTGTGTACGATCTAATGCTTGAATAGAAGTCTTTTCGTCAATACAGAATACAATAGCATTTTTAGGGGGTTCTAAATACAAGCCAACAACATCACTTAACTTCTCTTCAAACTTCGGATCATTACTGACTTTGAATGTTTTTTCCAGATGGGGTTTTAAACCCACTGACTGCCAGACACGATTTACAAAACTATGGGTCGTGTTCAACTCTTGAGCCAGTGTTCGTGTTGACCAATGTGTTGCATTAACAGGCTTCTTCATCGTGGTTGTTTCAATGATCTTATTTCTAAGCTTTGCCTGCTTTGATGTACTTCTCCCTCCATGGTTAGTACCTCTTGGCTTATCTGTGGCGATTGAGTCAAGCCCACCTTCGGCAAATCTGTTTCTCCATTTGCCCACTTTGTTGGGAGGCGTATTAAGCTTTTGTGCAATGCTTTTGTTATCCAACCCCTCAGCTGATAGCAGAACAATTTTGGAGCGCTCTGAGAGGCGAATGGAGATTGCTCTACTTCGTATGTTTTTCTGTAGTTTTTGCTTGTCTGCATCAGTTAGTATGATTCTTGTTGCTACTCTCATTGCACAATACACTGTTATTTAAGGACAGATGTATTCTAGCAAAAATAAACTTAATATAGTATCAATTTAGGACACTACACTAGCATCAGTTCTACTGGTGTTTTGTTTCGCAACCATTTCAGATAATGTTTTATTAAACCCATGTTATCGTTGATTGCCTGCGTCTTTTGACGGCTTATAGCATCGCTGTCGCCCAGTTCGTGATACAAACAAATTACTCTGACACCATCGGCATTGAATCCGTACGTTGGCAATGGACAGCCGTGTACGATACAAATCCTGTAGTGGTTTTGTTTTTCGGATTCTATTTTTTTTGGTTTTGCAAATCGATGGTTACTCATGCAATTGCTCCTGGGTTAATTCGTGTTTTGTCGTACATACCTGATTCGCAATTTAAAATCGTATCTTCCTTCAGCACGAATTTTATGCCAACACCTGCCATAGATCTCACTAACTGGGTGTCAGCTAATCGCTCCAGATACTGTCTCCACAAAATCAGGGTTGTCATGTCGTGAGCGCGATAGAGGTATTTTATCCCCAGTGTTTGGTTCATCGTCAACCTGCCTTGTGGACACCAATTAGTGTTACCGGGTTGGTTTGCTACACGATTAAATATTTTCAACACTGAGGCGCAAAATTCTACTGTTAAGGGGATCGCGTCTTCTTCTTCCCTCCCTGGGGGGTTAAAGGGGGAGGTTCTACTGATAGGTTATTACTGATAGGTTCTGTTACCCGTTTTCGGATACCTTTAAGCTACCCGTTTTTGGGTTGCTCTCAGGCTGGGTCTCCAGGAGCTTTTCTTAACTGCAGCTCGTGTATTTGCTCGATTTTATCCCTATCGTCATGCCGCCCAACAACACCGACAAGCTGCCAAACCCTTACCTGGCCTGTGCGGCCCTTCCTTTTTTATCAGGGCGTGTATAAAGAACCCACCGTTGCCTTTCCGGGTGGTATTTTCCACGGCCACCCTAGGAAAGGAAGCCTGATTGGCTATTTGTTTGATCTGCTCGGGTTTTATAAACGTAGATAAAACAGATAAAAAAGACAGGCACTATAAATTCACTACAAGAGACAAGCTTGTCTTTTAGGGCAGCGACATTGTTCGATGAGTGAATACAGGCAATTTCGTCTCAAAATCTTTGATAACTGTGAGAACTCACCCAAATATTCGAATTACAGGCGTAGTAATCCCTTAACCCCATGCAAAATAAAAAAGACAGGCACTATAAATTCACTCGCCACCGGGTAAGATACTATTTACTATGTCCAAAAATAAAATAAAAAAGACAGGCATGATAAATTCACTACAGGAGACAAACTTGTCTTTTATGGCGACGACATTGCTCGATGAGTGAATACAGGCAATTTCGTCTCAAAATCTTTGATAACTGTGAGAACTCACCCAAATATTCGAATTACAGGCGTAGTAATCCCTTAACCCCATATTTTATCTTGATGAAAAGGGGCCTACGCGTTATTGCTTATGCAGCTGATTTAAATCGCTTGCGTTTGCTGAATCGCTTGTAGTATCTCGCCTCAAAGTGCTGGCAGTTGTGTAGCCAGTCTTCATCGGCAATCTGTAAACGCTTTATGATACCCGGTAGTTGCTCGGGTATTGAACCTCGCTTGTCAGCACGAATCGCTCGACCCGAGAAATCCAACAGCTCAAGATAGTCTTTAAAGTGAAAGCAAACTCCTGATTTGTCTTCCTGGGTTTCATTGCCCGAGAAAGATGACAAGGGTTTGATTGGAATGGGTGTGTTGCTAAGAAAATACTCGCCATTACCACCATGAGCGATGTATGACTTTATAGCATCAGTGAGATTGAATCGGGGGGTGATGCGCTCTTTGATGCTGGTGTACTCACTGGATTCTGGCGTTGTTGCCAGAGCGGCCCGAACAGGATTCAGATCCACGTAAACCATGCAGGTCAATAAGGCTTCCTCGGTAAGCAACGCCTGTGATTTAAACCGGGCTTCCCAAAAGTGTCCGCTACAGTTGTCCTCCTTGTTGGCTTGACGGGCAATGGGTTCATTTAAGCATTTCATAAACCAGCTTAGATCAGACAAGCGTTTCGCCATAAAGAAACTAAATCATTGACGCTGTCCATTTCTGCTTTTCTTAGTGATTCACCACGCTGCTGACGTTGGATCAAGAGTGGGCCTTTATAGAGGGAAAGCCAGCGATGGATCACATCGTTGGCACTCCACGCCTGACTTTCTTCAGGTGTGAGTTTTAAAGCGATGTGGAAGTGATTGCTGAGAATGGCGTAGGAACAAATTTCAATAGCAAACAACGATGATAATAAGCGAAGCCGATCTTCGATCCATTGTCGTCGATGTTCAAAGCTCTTTTGGGTCAGCGGGTCATTGCCGCACAAATAGGCACGTCTGACACAGCGGGAAACAACATGGTAATAGGGTGTATCGTCAATAGAGATCTGTTGATTTCTAGGTATTGTCATTAGGTTCATCCGTGAACTTGCTGTTGTGTTATTGCGTTGAGTAGTTGTGATGCTAAAGAAAATCGACTAGATTGTCAAAAAATAGTGCCTGTCCGGTATCCCGCAATAACTGTAACTGAAACAGTCACTTAAGGGATGTTTTTATTTATCTATATTTATTCATAATAATATAGATACAATTTATATTTAAATCAAATCATTACTTATAGATAAGCCCGGGAAGTGACTGTCCTAGAAATATTTTTTGGTTGCAAACCCACTATTTTAGACGTATAATTAATTTAATTTAATACGTCTTGAACGCCTAATATGCAAACTAAATTAACTCTTCGGCTAGAAAATGCACTAATACAACAAGCTAAAAACTATGCTAAGCAGCATGATAAATCTCTTTCTCAAGTTGTGGCTGATTACTTTCAAATATTGACACAGCAAAATAAAAATCCAGTGATAGCCCCAGTTACTAAATCATTAATTGGAATTCTAGACGCTAGTAATGTTGACAAAAATGATTATAAAAAGCATTTAGAGGAAAAGTACCTTTGAAGATAGTATTTGACACAAATATTATCCTTGATGTTTTATTAAACAGGGCGCCTTTCGTTGAGTTATCAGCTAATCTTGTCAGCTCGGTAGAAAATAAAATTATCGAAGGTTACCTATGTGCGACCACTATTACAACCTTGGACTATCTAATATCAAAAGAAACAAATAGAAAAAAAGCCAGAGCTGAAGTGCGAAAGTTACTAAGCTTATTCAAAATATCAGAAGTCAATTTAAAGGTGCTTGAAATGTCAATTAATTCAGAGTTCAAAGACTTTGAAGATGCCGTTCTATATTATTCTGCTGAGTATAGTAATGTAAATGGCCTGGTTACTAGAAATACCAAAGATTATAAACAAGCAAAATTACCTATTTATACAGCTGATGAGTTATGGGGAATTATTACAATCAGCCGATAGAAAAGCCTAACGGAAAAGGGGATAAGGGGTCAAGTATCATATCAACGTTTTAACTTTTTTTAGACAGATAGATTTAGACGGAATAACCATGGTTTTAACCTGAATCCGTGACTTCAATAAAATAAAAAAGACAGGCACAATAAATTCACTACAAGAAACAAGCCTGTCTTTTAGGGCAGCGATTTTGTTCAATTAGTGAATACAGGCAATGATGTTAGCTGCTGTTCAGTGTTTACCGGCTAATAAACCAGCAACACTTAAATCCTCATCTACTTCAGGCCAGTGAATTCTTTCACCATCCCCTAGTAATTCCCAATTATCCAGTTGTTCTTTACTTGCTTTAAATAGCCGAGGAAACCAAACCAGTGGCACTGTAATTGTGCGTCCATCAAGTAACTCAACGATGATGGCAATATCAGTGCATTTCACATTTTGAGCTTGCAGATGTAACTCAACTGCTAAAATACTCATTCCAAGCCTCATTTAATTGTTCTTTATGTTCTTCAACCAACACCTCAAGTTTTCTAAGCGCTTTGAAATAAAGGGGGACACTGATGAATCAGTGAATTAAACATGCCAGAAGAACCAATTTTCGAATCTCACAAATTCACAATAATCCGTCAATTAACAAGTTGTTTTGTTCGCAGTATTCCTGCCCCCTTTTTGCTAATTTTAGATATTGTAGACTGACTTATCGACAACCGACCTGCCAGACACGTTGTTGTGATTCCTAACTTTGTCATACCCCAATAGCAGATTAAAGGGCGCGCTGTTGACAGATCATTATCTCGATCCTTTTTCCCAATATCATACCGATTGATTGCAAACTCTTTACACACACTATCGATTAAACCATCTAAACTCAATCCGCTAAGATTGAGTTCACAATTTTTCATCATTTTTAGATCATCCTGTTGCAGGATTGTTTCTACAAGCTCTGACCCTCCCAGTATTCTCTCATCTCCAATGCGTGCAATGTGTTCCTTGCGAGCATTTAGAATATTCTCCCAGCCACCATAGCTTCGTATCAATCCTGCGCCGGAGAAATCTGATGAATGATCTTCATTGATGGCTGTTTCAATAAACTGTCTGTACTGGATTCTGGCTCTCGACCTATCGTTACAGAATAAGTTCAGCACCTCATCAATTTCATGCCACTGTTGCCCGCGCCTGCCCAAGACCCCTGCATGACCTGTCCAGCAATAGTATCAAGCAAATCGAATGTTCCAATTAAGCCTGCTTTTATGGGATTGAGGTGAATGTAGTGTATCAGCTCTAGTAAATACTGTTCTGCATCGCAAAGAATACTCTTAAAGCGATTTTGAAATACATAACCGCAGCGATTATGTCGTCGATTATATTGAGTGGCATAGCCTCCCAATAAAGGCCCCATTAGTTGACTCAAAGGTTGATCACCGTTGCGCATCAATAGATGATAATGATTTGACATTACCGCCTACGCTAAACATTGCGCCCCTACTCGCTCCAGCCCAATCCCTACCCTTTGGAGAAAATCGTTTTTATCGGCTGGTTGATTGAAGATACAGCGTTGTTCCAACCCTCGACCGATGATGTGGTAGTGACCACCTGGTATATGTAATCTTCCTGATCTTGGCATCGTGCCTGTCCCTCCCTGGCTCTGGTTCAGGCAGTGTATCAGAAATCACGGTTGTCCTATTTATTTTAGGAACGCAGATAATCTAATTCACTGATTCATCAGTGTCTCTGTTGTCCATTTTAGGAACGGAAATGATCTAATTCACAGATTCATCAGTGATGAGATGGACACCCCCAACCGGCATCGTAATGTGCCAAACTTTGTATTTCACATCAAAGTTAAAGAGGAGCATCCATCATGGGTAACAATAGCGTAATTAGCATCGATTTGGCAAAGAATGTTTTTCAGGTTTGCTTGTTAAATGAAAACAACAAGGTTCGCAGTAACGATAAAGTTAAACGAGGTAAGCTACTAGAGACGGTTATGCAGCTGGATGCCAAGCGTATTGTGATGGAGCCTTGTTATAGCTCTAATTATTGGGGACGGCTATTTCAACAAAACGGTTATGAAGTTAACCTGATACCTCCTCATCAGGTCAAACCGTTTGTTGTAGGCAATAAGAATGATTACAACGATGCAGTCGCTATTGCGGAGGCGGCTTTACGGCCAAGAGCGAGCTTTGTTCGAGTGAAATCCTATGAGCAACAGGATGTGCAGAGTCTGGATAAAATAAGGCACAGATTGATTAAGGCGAGAACCGCTTTAGCCAATCAGGTGAGAGGATTAATGGCGGAGTATGGGGTTGTACTTAAAACCGGAATTAGAACATTGATCACAGAACTACCTTTTGTACTGGAAGATGCAGAGAATGAGCTCACGTACACGGCACGCGAGTTTTTGCGAGAGCTAGAGATTGAATTGTTGTATATGACTGAGAGAATAAAAAAAGTCGAGAAAACGGCGGATAAGCTCTTAGCGCAAAATGATGATTATTTGCGCCTTCAAAGCATACCGGGCATAGGGCCTGTCATCTCTCGGGCTATGATCAGTTCAATCAATGATGCCAATCAGTTTAGCAATGGCCGACAAATGGCCGCCTGGATCGGGATTACACCAAAACAGCATGCCAGTGGTGATCATTCACGGATGGGTGGTATCAGTAAACGAGGAAATCAGACGCTCAGACGGCAGCTCATTCATGGCGCAAGGGCTGTTATCAGGGTGAGTGAGGAGAAAACTGATCCCTTAAGTGCATGGGTAAAGAAACTATTGGCCACAAAACCGAAAAACAAAGTAGTCGTTGCGTTAGCCAACAAGCTTGCTCGAATAGCCTGGGCTGTGTTGAAAACAGGCGATAGTTACAAGGCTGCATTATTAACAATCAAAACATAAACCCAGAACAAAGAACAGACAAAAACAAAGTTTAACAAGAAGGAGCATCCTACCAGCGGTTTGTAATAGTAATGAATTAAACGGTTACGACTCTATCAAAACCTGTACGGGGACAGAGGCCATCAAGGTCAAATGAGTGAAAAGGAGATAGAGTCATCTTAAATCTCATTAAGGTTACACGCAAACATAGAAGGCGTGATTAGAGACCGGATAGTTGTCAAAGCCGCATTTTATTACCCAAGCATAATGGCTGTAAGAACCAGAAATATTTATTAAGTACTGATAGAAAACAAGGTCATCCTGGTGAAGCTGAAAATCAGCTTTATTGGAATTGTTTAGCCTGAAAAAGGTAAAAACGCAAAAAATATTGAAAATTAACTTGAATTCTATGGGGTGTCCATATATGTCCCTGTTGTCCATGCAAGTCGAGTAGAGTGACCATATCGGCATAGTAGAGACGATTAGGACTGACAAAGCTTTACGAGCCCTGGTCTCAATCGAAAATGAATACCCGGAGAGATTAGATTATTTTCTAGACACTCGCCCGATTTCGTGGCAAATTGACTGCGTTGCTATGGAATAATCACTCAGCCTCAATGGTATTTTAGCGATTAGCTCTCCATCTTAATGAGCGTGAATCATTGTGATTTCTAAATTGCACGGATAAGGTTGCATGACTGCGGTAGCTAATAAAGTGCAAGATGAATCAGTTCATCCATTCTGGAAGCTTGGATATTTCTATCAAAGTTTCAGTATAATATACTCCATATATAATCTAAACGATATCTTAGACAAAAAGCCTAAATGGGTTTTGTATAAAATATTTTCACGAACAGCGCCGATGTTTGTAATTATATATTCATGCGCATATTTGTTCTTCAATAAAATCGATTCTCTGAGAGAGATGTCGTCGGAGCTTACTAATCCGCTCGGTGATGTACTAGGCTTATATTACTTTATTTTTTTCCTAGCTATTCCGTGTGCGACAAGTGAGTATCTTGTTACAGGAGATAGTTTAAAATATAAAAAATGGACAATATATTTTTTGTTGTTGCTTCAAAGCTACACTTTTGTACTTTCATTCATACTCATTCCGAGCTACGTTTTTATGCATTACATGATATCTCTATTCCCTGATTTTACAAGCACGGGCAACGAGTACAATTTGAGTAACTATATCGTTTCCAAGGGATGGGATGGGACCCCCTGGGGAATAGTTAAAATGCAAAATAAAGGCGGCACTCTTATGTTTCAATCAATTGGAGTGGCTCTTGTCGCGCATCTAAGCACAAGCTACTATTCAGTCTTGAAACTGGGCATCAGAAAGTCTGTCAATTATTTCCTGGTTTTTTTATGGCTGTCAGCCCTTAGCCTCATTGCAGAAGCTAACTTGTCTTTGTACTTTTCAACATATATTGATTTAATACTCAACGCTCTCAGCCCCTTCGTTCAGATACTAAATATATTTATTTGAGGCGGACAACTGAAAAAAGACTCTTAAAGATTGTTATCGCTCTAATTTCTCGATATTCAAGCTGTTCGATTCCAGTTTCTCCATGAGAGCCAAAACCAAATTGGACAGACGCTCCAAATCAGTTGGTTGATTTAAAATATAGCGTTGTTCAAACCCCTGACCGATGATGTGGTAGTGACCACCCGGTATATGTAATCTTCCTGATCTTGGCATCGTGCCTGTCCCTCCCTGACCGGACAGTGTATCAGAAATCACGGTTGTCCTATTTATTTAGGAACGGAGATAATCTAATTCACAGATTCATCAGTGCCCCTGTTATCCTTGCTCTATCCAAAAGTTAGGTTTCAGTACACCTTGAGTTAACCACTCACGTGCAGATTCAATTTTTAATGTATACTAAATATCAACAAAGTATTACCTTCTGCACAACATGAGTGAAACTATAAATCGCTTTGGTCTCAGTAGAACTATTCCAGAAGCAGTGAAACGTAAAATCCGGCAAGAGTGTAGATTTGGCTGCGTCTTATGCGGAGTAGCGTTCTATGACTATGAGCATATATTGCCTGAATTCAAAGACGCACAAATCCATGATCCAGATAAGATGGCGTTACTGTGCAAACCCTGTCACGGGAAGGTCACCAATAAATATATCGCCAAAGAGGATGTTGCTTCGGCGCGGCGGAACCCAAGAGTACTCTCGACAGGAGTTACTTCGGAGCTTTTTCATATAAAACCCCCAGTAATAATTTCGTTTGGAAAAAACACTTTTAAAAACATCAATGCAGTGGTGGCCACGAATGCTGGTGACACTTGGTTTAAGATAAGTGAACCAATTGAAGACGGACAACCAATTTTTTTAAATGCTAAGTTCTATGGTAAAGATGGGAGCGTAATTTGCGAACTGCGTGACAATGAATGGGTGGCCTTCGCATCTAATTGGGATGTCACCTTTATTGGGGGTGTGCTAACAATATTGGAGGGAAGACGGAATATCAGATTGCGATTAAAATTTGAGGCACCGCATTCTATTCAAATCGATAGGCTTAAAATGGACTACCTAGGGTCGGGCATATGTGTCGAACCTAGTGGCAAGCTTACCATAACCTCGGGCGCGAGCTCGATCTCAGTTGGCGCATCAGAGCTATTAAGTGCCGAAGCAATTTTCACTTTAAACGTGCGACCAGAGGGATTTCAAGCATTGGAGTCAGCTTGCTTTAGAAATCTCTACAATTGTAGTAGGTGTAGTAGATACTTCAACACATGGGTGTCACATGAGCATCAAAACACCAGGCAGCGATGTCCCTCCTGCGACGGAGAGGGGCTGAAGGTGCCATGCGCTCCAACTATTATTGCTCGTTCAAGTTCCGAAAATGTCAGAGATAAGCCCCATGCACCTAATACATACCCTTTAGTTCCGAAGCAACGATTTGCTGGGTCTACTGCAATACACTTCGATGGTGGAAGCAACAACAAGATTGGAACCGCACGTGTTTCAGGGTTCGATACCGCTTTAAGTATACGTAATTCTGATTTACAGGTAGACAGACTTGAGACTGTTAATGTGAAACGCCCAGTTGTCGTTATTGAAGACTAAAAAAGGCTGGCCGCCACGTTCTAAAATGGGGGGGTCAAGTATCATATCGACGTTTAAACTATTATTTGACAGAAAAATATAGAACCAAAAGGCTTCCAGGTCGGGTTTAGTTGGTTGTTAGCTGCTGTTCAGTGTTTGCCGGATAATAAACCAGCAACACTTAAATCTTCATCTACTTCAGGCCAATGAATTCCTTCACCATCCCCTAGCAACTCCCAATTATCCAGTTGTTCTTTACTTGCTTTAAATAGCCGGGGAAACCAAACCAGTGGCACTGTAATTGTGCGTCCATCAAGTAACCCAACGATGATAGCAGTATCAGTGCATTTCACATTTTGAGCTTGCGGATGTAATTCAACTGCTAAAGTACTCATTCCAAGCCTCAATTAATTGTTCTTTATTTTCTTCAACCAACGCCTCAAGTTTTCTAAGCTCTTTGGGAGAAAAACGTGTCGAACTTGCCAATGCGATGGGTTTCAGCCAAAATTTAGCCAGCATTCTGTCCCGCTGTATATGGATGTGAGCGGGTTCGTTATTTTCATTACTATAAAAGAAGAAACGAAAAGAACCTATTCTCAGTACGGTGGGCATATCCAATTTTACCGCATTTTGCGGCTATTTTCATGCAACACAACAAAAACCAAATTGGGTAGGCACTCTACATCACTGTGATCGAATTGGTGCAGAATATACGCCAGAACCAAATCAAATCAAATCAAATCAAATCAAAAGCCAGAAAAGTACGTTATGCCACCCAACACCTAACCAACCGTTACAGAATCTGGAAAAACGGCGATATCAGCTTTGCGGAACTTGATGCCTCGGTTAAAGGCTGGATAGATCACGCCGAATTTGCCAATAGCCTGGAACTGCGGAAAACCGTTTTAGCTCGCATGACCGCGCAAAGCGCGGCAAATCAGTGATCAGTGATCGATGGGGCAGCAAACAATACGAAAACCAACCCGGTAGTTACGGGAGCCGGGACCGTACCTGCTACGATCGGCAGAGCGGAGGTTGAACTGAGAGTTGATCCAGGACCCGCCGCGCAACACGCGCAAACCACTACCACATTCTCCGTCTTTATCTTCCCAGACAGTTCCATCATCGGATCTTTCTGGATAATGATAGGCATCATGATAACAATCCTGTGTCCATTCCCAGACATTGCCCACCATATCAAATAGTCCAAACGCATTGGCCTTTTTCTCAGCCACCGAGTGCGTTAGGCCACCACTGTTTTCACGGAACCATGCATAATCTTTAGCTTTTGAGCCTTTATCACCCCAAAACCAGGCAGTCTTGCTGCCCGCCCGTGCGCAGTATTCCCACTCGGCTTCACTGGGCAGTCTGTAGTTTTTATCCGTGGTTTTAGCTAACCAGTTACAATAGGCCCTCGCACCAAACCAACTTACCTGTATTACTGGATGTTCCTCGAAATTATCTTCAATCTGATACCCGCCCGATGTATTGATTATACGGCTATCTTTATTTTCATCTTTTGTGTCAATCCAGGACTTACGTTGTTTCTTAGAATAAGAACCCTGGTTAAGAAAAGCGATATATTGTCCATTGGTTATAGGGGATTTGCCGATAGAAAAGGCCGGTACGGTGACAGTGTGTTGCGGTCCTTCATTGTCTCTTCTACCCGATTCATCACTGGGTGAACCCATAGTAAAAGTACCCGCCGGTATCGAAATCATTTCAGGTTGCAGAATAACGGGTCCTTTGTCTCGGTCTGGAACGCGTGTTTTTGGGTTATTTGATAAATGTTCCTCAGCCGAATCCGTTAATTGCAATCGCTTTGCTTCATCGGGGGGAGCGTATTTCGACACGAGTCGGTCTAACCAGTCACTCGGTTTTCTGTACAAGTCATGCAAGACATTCAAATCATTAACAATGCCCTCACAACATGCCCAACCACAGTTTTTTTCCAGCAAACTTTCCAGGCGCGCACAAATACCTAACTGTTTGTCAACGCCTAGATCAGAACGAATTTCCTGCTGTAACAATTTGGCCTCATAGTGGCAGTTATCCAGCCTTTGTTGCTCAAGCGTTCTGGGCACATCGGGTCTGGAATCATGCCCTATAGAGGCTGTATCCATCGGCATCACCACACTGAAAGCATTAATAGCGGCGATAACGTCCAGCCATTGATCCAGACTGGCATATCCGTAAGTGCGACGGTTTGAAGTCTGGCAAGCATCGGAGGGAGTTTCGACATGCCAAACTGCTCGATTTTGACAGGCAAAACCTCGCGCTTACAAGAAACGGCATAAGCTATTTCTGCTTCACAATAGACGGAATCTAAAATCGAAGGCTCCAGTAATTGGATAAATATCTGACACTTCTCAATCTCTTCACAGATACGCCGCCACCATGCCTGTCCTCCCGGTATATGCTCGTCATACCACAGGTTATAGCCTGCTTTGTTCAGGTTTTTAACCAGCGACTCGCAAATGCCTGAATGTTGTCGCGAATAGCTAACAAAAATGTTCTTATTTTTAACTGGCGTTTGCGCCATCAATAGTCCTTTGTCTTTGACCACGGTATGGGGTTTTAACAAAACAGGGTGCTCACTCTGGCACTGACGCTATAATAACGCAATTTCAAGGGCTGTTTTGAAGCAAATTAATTAGGATAGAAGATTGAAATGCCAAAGCAGGATTTAAGGTGGCTTAGCGACGGTCATTTTTGACATAAAAACACTTTACTGTGTACTATTCAATATTTATACACCAAGGAATTTACGCCAATGTCAATGCGCCGAACGAACGTAGAAATTGATGAATACAAGCTAAAACAAATAAAAAGGTTAACGGGAGCAACAACAATTAAAGGTGCAGTAGATGCCGCGTTCCAAGAACTCATCAGGATTGATAAACAACGTAAAGTTTTAGCTCATCGCGGCATGGGGAGGTTGGGAAGGTGATCTTGATCAACTCAGATCACGGTCATGATGGTATTGAATGATTTATTAATTGCTAAACCTATGACCGATAGCTTGAGTCTAAAGCTAATGTAGTAAGCGGGTAAAAAATCCAGCAGAACAAGTGTGGCTAACTAAACTTTTCATAAGCTCTACGCAAATCTACCATCGGATGCCCTTTCGACATCTGAAATTTAATCAGCAATTCACGGGCAATCATATCCCTGTCCTGTTGATTATCCGGCAAAGTAATATCCTCAGGTATGGTCACCCAACCATTTATATTACGGTCAAAAACCGCCGGGGTGCCTTCCTCATAGCCCATATGCACATCTTCAAGCCAGTTGAGATCTTTCCAGCCCATAGTTGCGATGTATTTGTGTAAAAAATCAGTGCATCGGGCCATATCGGGTACAAGATTTACGTCATATCTGTAGCCGATATGCTGGCCTATGGTCTTTTCCCTTTCAGTTTCCAATCCATCCGATTTGATAAAGTGATTGATATCTTGCTCAGTCATTGTCGTATTCCTCAAAAACGGGTCATATCCGGGCGACCCACGGTATGTTGAGTACCCGCCAGTGGCACTTGTGCGCAAGCCGATGCTTCCATCGTCAAGGCGGCTAAATCTTCCGGCTCCAGTGAATGAACATTGGTTTTACCGCAAGCCCGGGCCATCATCTGTGCTTCAATGGTCAGGCAATGCAGAAAATTATAAACCCGTTCAGCGGCCTCGTCGGGGTCCAGTCGTTTGCGCAATTGTGGGTCTTGCGTCGCCACCCCGACGGGACAACGACCTGTATGGCAGTGATAGCAGTAACCCGGTTCCACCCCTATTTCTTTTTCATAATCCGCTTCTGGAATATCTTTGTTGCAGTTGAGCGCCATCATCACAGAATGGCCGATGGCCACCGCATCCGCCCCCAGCGCAAGGGCTTTTGCAACATCGCCACCGTTTCTAATTCCACCGGCATAGATCAATGTAATTTCCCCTGACTTGCCAACATCATCCAGTGCCTGGCGCGCCTGACGAATGGCGGCAATACCAGGAATACCTGTCTCTTCTGTTGCCAGATGGGGTCCTGCGCCTGTCCCGCCTTCCATGCCGTCTATATAGATGGAGTCGGGGTCAGTCTTGGCGGCCATACGTACATCATCATAAACACGTGCCGCGCCTAATTTAAGTTGAATCGGAATCTGACCGTCAGTGGCTTCGCGTACTTCCTGTATCTTTAATGCCAGATCATCCGGTCCCATCCAGTCGGGATGACGTGCCGGTGAACGTTGGTCAATCCCGGCGGGTAGTGAACGCATCTCCGCGACTTGATCAGTCACTTTCTGCCCCATCAAGTGACCACCAAGACCCACTTTACAACCCTGGCCGATAAAAAATTCACAGCCATCCGCCAATCGCAGATGGTGTGGATTAAATCCATAGCGCGACTGAATACACTGATAAAACCATTTCTCGGAGTAACGCCGCTCATCCGGGATCATGCCGCCTTCGCCGGAACAAGTCGCCGTACCGGCCATGGTTGCACCCCGTGCCAATGCTGTTTTAGCTTCATAGCTTAGCGCGCCAAAGCTCATCCCTGTTACATAAATCGGGATGTCCAGTTCAATTGGCCTTTTGGCGCGTGGCCCGATAACAGTTTTGGTCGCACACTTTTCGCGGTAGCCTTCGATGACAAATCGGGTCAGCGTGCCAGGCATAAAGGTCAGATCATCCCAGGTCGGGATTTTTTTAAAGATCGAGAAACCACGCATACGGTAGCGCCCCAGCTCAGATTTGATATGAATATCATTCATCACTTCAGGCGGAAAAATAAAACTCTGGCCCAGATTATAAGGATCACGTTTGGTTTTCTTGGACATTTTTCTCTCTCAGGCTTATAACGTAAATTTAGGGCTTTGTTTATCTAACCGCTACCTTGTAGCCAGGAGGGTGACTGTATGATTCGGACCATCGCCGACAGGGATGTCGCGTTTGAGCTTACATGGATGTATTTACAGCGTGTCTGAATCATACAGTCACCCTCCTGGCGTCTAAATTAATACGCAGAAGTTTAAGTTGCTAAATCGATTAATTAAAATTAAAATTTAAGTCATAAAACCAACTTCTTCTCGCTTGGTTCCAGGTTGTCATAATTCCACAGTTGCTTACCAGAAGTATGTTTGCGAATGGCATCTATCCCCCCTGGCACGTCCATTCCATAAAGCGCTAACTTTTCCAATAGCCATTTATTATCCAATTCAGTCATTTCTATTTCAACACAATCAACCCCCAGACTTGCAACTTTACCGGCTACGTAGATTGTACCGTCATACATGGAATCACCCAGATTATCACCTGCATCACCGAGAATAATCATCCGCCCCCGCTGCATCATAAATCCCGTGAAGGCACCGACACTGCCGCCAACGATGATCGTGCCGCCTTTTTGGTCAATGCCCACTCTGGCACCGGCCTGGCCTTTGCACACCAGATCACCGCCACGGATTGCAGCGCCAAACAGAGAACCGGCATTTTTCTCTATCACCACCGTCCCTGCCATCATATTCTCAGCACAAGACCAGCCTACCCGCCCACTAATACGAACATTCGGGCCATCGATCAAGCCCACCCCAAAATAACCCAGACTGCCTTCAAAGTTCAGATTGAGGCGGTTAAGAATACCGACCCCCAAAGAATGCTGCGCACGCGGATTTTTTACCGTGATGGTTCCATAACCTTCTTTCATAAGTGAACGGATTTTGAGGTTAACCGCAGAAATAGCCATTTCTGCGGCATCAAACTCTGCACTCTGCGCTATATCCACTTCATAAGACCATGGATAAACAAAATTCTCCTCTGCCGATGCCGAGAAAAAACGCTGTTGGGTGCGCCCCCTTAACTGCTCCGTATGCAACCCCATTTCATGGGATTTATGATCCTGACTCACGCTTGCCATACCCGTACCTCCCCGTTGTATGGATCCCATGTATCAATCTCATGGGGGAAAATGCTTCTGATCGCAACCTCCTCTGAAGCCAGGCCAATAAATTCATCACTCTCATACAAGACCATTGGCTTGGCCGACATAACATCTTTCGCCATACCCAGTTGATCGCTAGTTGCAACCAGATAGGTAAACACACCATCCAGTTCACTAATTGATCGTTTCATGGATGCCTCTAAATCATCGCCCCGATCCATGCGATCAGCAATATACACAGCGATCAGCTCGGAGTCACAATCTGACACAAAACGATGTCCGCGACGTTCCATTTCACGGCGGAATGTCCAGTAATTTGTCAACTGACCATTATGCACAACAGAGACGTCACTAAATGGGTAGGCCCAATAAGGGTGGGCCGAGCGTATATCCACATCCGATTCAGTTGCCATGCGAGTATGGCCGATGGCATGCGTACCTTGAAAATCACCCAAACCGTATTGCTCAGACACCGTTTTGGCATCCCCCATATCCTTTATCAGCTCAAGTGCGTGGCCCATTGAAAGAATCTCGGTACCGTCGATATCTTCAATATAGTCGATCATCCGTTTCTGATCACCGGAGAATTTAAAATGATAACGATATGCATAGGCTGTCACCTTTTCTTCACTGATCAGTTCAGCGCCCAGTTCAGAGAGTCGCGTATCGACCGCATTTTTGCGCTCAACCACTTGTTTGTGTATATCGAAGCCCTTTTCCATATCTTCTTGTTCAGCAACTTTAAAGCGTAATATCTGCACTTCGTCATCGGGTTTACCGTAAAGCGCAAAACCCGTTGAATCCGGCCCCCGGTGCTTCAGAGACTGAAGCATTGAAGTCAGTTCCGCTCCAATATTACTGCGCTTATCCTTCCAGATAAGTCCAGCAATTCCACACATAAGCTTGTACCTCCGGTTTAGTGACTGCTGACTATGGCAGACAATCGAGATAGGTTTCTATGTCCCAGTCGGTCACAGTCTGGTTAAACTTCTCCCACTCATCACGTTTATAGTGTGAATAAACTTTATACATTTCATCGGGCATTGCCGATTTGATCACGTCATCTTTATCCAGCGCATCGAGTGCCTCACCCAGAGACATTGGCAGTTTTTTAACCAACTTTCCCGCATCGATGGCTTCATAGATATTGCGCTCCTCCGGCTCCCCCGGGTCCAGATTGTCACTGATGCCATGATCAAAAGCCTTAAGCAGTGCAGCACCCATCAGATAAGGATTGACCATCGAATCAACCGAGCGGTATTCAAATCGACCTGGCGCAGAAATGCGCAACGCACAGGTTCTGTTCTGATAGCCCCAATCGGCAAAAACAGGTGCCCAAAAACCCGTATCCCAAAGACGACGATAAGAATTCACGGTGGAGGAGCCGATAGAAGTCAGTGCATCAAGATGCGCGATGACACCACCAATCGATTGCAAACCGATAGGTCCAGGCTTGCGTTTATCTATCGCTGGATCGGGTAGAAATAAATTATCACCACCTTCAATATAGGTAAAAGCGCCTTGCATTCCTGGCAGTGGGTCATTGTGCAGCACATTCACCTTATCTTCACCGCCACGCCATAGCGACATATTATGATGACACCCCGATGCCGAAACGCCCATAAACGGTTTGGACATAAAACAAGCGATCAAATTGTGTTCTCTGGCCACCTGCGCACAAATTTGCCGGTAAGTGGTCAGACGATCACTATTACGCAAAACGTCATCGAATTGCGTATTGAGTTCAAGCTGACCGGGAGCGTCTTCATGATCTCCCTGGATAATGTCCAGGCCCATCGCCTGGCTATACTCTATAACCTTCATATAGGTCGGGCGTAACTCTTCGAATTGATCAATATGATAGCAATTCGGCTTGGTTACACCGCCATTGGGTTTACCGTCTTCACCGCGTTTAAGCCACATCATTTCCGGCTCCGTACCCGCACGCATATGCAGCCCGTTATGCTTAGTCTGGAACTCATTGTGAATAATGCGTAGATTTCCGCGACAATCCGACGTCAGATGTCCCCCTGGATTAACCTTCTCCTCACGGTTTCGAAAACAGGTACAAAATACACGGGCGACACGTTTATCCCAGGGTAGCTGCACAAATGTCTCTGCATCGGGTATACCCACTAACTCAGAGGCTTCTGGACCATAGCCTATATAATTACCATGCCGATCAACAAAAAGATTAGCCGTTGATCCATAGACCAACTGAAAACCCTTTTCTGCGACTCGCTCCCAGTGATCGGCAGGCACACCTTTGCCAACGATGCGACCCGTTACCGAGATAAACTGATAATAGATGTACGTAACATTGAGTTCATTGATTTTCTCACGTACCTGTTTAACCAGATCGGCACGACCGCTTGCTTCTACATGAGCCTGTAAATCGGTCATTGTCATTCCTCCAGCGTGATGATTGTTTTTTTAATTTAACTCCACGGAAACGGACTGCTTGAGACCGGGTGTAAATCGCCTTTTTTATAGCGTGAAAATCGAAAACGATCTAACAGCGCGCTCGGGTTACCGCAAATCTCTTCTGCCACTAACTTGCCTACGCCGAGCATCTTGTAACCGTGATTGGAGTCGGCAATGATATAGCAATTTTCTCGAAACACATCAAACACCGGAAAGCTATCCGGGGTAAAGGCACCGATGCCACCCGACGGTTCATTTTTGTAATATTCAAACTTTCCTTCAAAACGCTTCTGACAATGTGCCAATGCAGAACACCACATATGCGCAAAATCCTCACCGACAATAAAATCAGGTGAATCTATGCCATAAGGATCTACCGCCACTTTATCGGCGGGGGTTTGAATCTTAAAAGGCGCTGCGCCTCCCTGAATACCGCCAAAATGGAAATCCGGCTTGTAATATAGACCCCACATTTTATCGGTGATCAGCGAATCGTCATAATCAGAGTACAGCGGTGCATTGCTGTCCACGTGAATAACAGGAGGAAATTCACCTGCATTGGTTTTTTGTAATTCGGGATCTACGCCAAGCGTACCTTCTTGCAGAGACCAAAATACCCACATGGGTATGTTTTCATGCAATACCCCATCACCGCCCTGGATCGTGATTTCACTCGGCAGCTCAAGCATATCCCATATCGATTTAATCCACGGACCCGCACCTATAACCACGTAGTCGCATTTAATATCGCCTCGGCTAGTGTGAACACCAGCAATTGCCTGGCTACTACTCTGCGTTATAAATCCACTAACCGCACAATCAGTGAGAATGCGAACCCCTTCATTCTCCGCTTTACCTGCCAACGCATACATGGCTTTTGTATTGTTGGCGTAACCACCGCGTTTTTCGTGAAGAACCGAGGTAATGCCCTGCGCCTGCCAATCATGAAACAGTGACTTCATGTACGTCTCACTGCCTTTGATGCCTTCAATAAACACAGACTCGTAATCTATTTCTTTTTGCTGATCGGCAATACCCGCTACATCTTCAAACATCGACTCGGGGCTGATCTGCATATAGCCAACCGAGTGATAACTATAGGCCGCAGGATCAGACTCCCAAACAGAAACACTATGCGCCATTAATTCTCGCATAGCGGGTTGAAAATAGTTATTGCGAATAACGCCGCAGGCGATTCCTGATGCGCCAGCGGCGATGGCGGTTTTATCAATCACTAAAATATCTTTGCCAGTTCCCCGACCTTGTGCCTTTAGTTGCAACGCCAGATGATACGCCGTGCTTAATCCATGGATTCCCGCCCCGATAATCAAATAATTAACATGGTTTGGAATTGCCATTAACTGTCCTCATACCGACACAATAAAGTCAGGAATTATGGTACATCCATTTTTATACCAAATACAAGTATTATTCAATTTCTCTTGATATTTGGTACTTCTTTGGTATATTGAATCGTATTCTATAAAATACATAAGGGAATGATGAGCAAAGCAAGCGCAAAAACGACACAAGCCGATGCTGAAATAGCAATCCATCAGGAGACGCCATCACGAGCGACAACACAAAGCGTGGTATCGCAGATTCGTCAATTGATCAATGAAGGTGTGTTTAAACATGAAGATCGGCTACCCGCCGAGCGGCAACTGGCCGAAAGATTCAACGCTTCTCGTGGCACCATTAGATCGGCGCTGCAACAACTTGAAAGACAAAACCAGGTGATACGAAACTCCGGACTGGGTACTTACGTTAATTCTACAAACGATTTAAATGCATCAGAAATTGTAAGAATCACCAGTCCGCTTGAAGTCATTGAAGTGCGAATCGCCATTGAGCCACACATGATGCGCCTCGCCGTTGCCAATGCCAGCACTAACGACCTTGATCGCCTTGCAGCGGCATTGAGGCAGGTTAAACAATGCAATGGCGACCCGGAACTGTTCACTATCGCCGACACTATGTTTCATATCACCTTAGCTGAGTGTGCGCAAAATACACTGATGCTTTGGTTATACAAACAGATCAGTAAAGTCCGTGAGCACTCTCAATGGCGCTCCATGAAAGATAAAGTATTAACCCATGAACGAATTCAACGCTATAACCAGGAACACGGCAAACTTTATGAAGCGGTTGCATCACGTCATGCCGAAGAGGCTTTCACGATTATGCGAACACATCTCGATGGGGCACGTAATGACTTACTGGGGCAATAAAGTCGATTATTCAAACAATTCAATAGTCAGAATACAAGAGAAAGTGATTGATAAAAATCAAGCTCAAACAATGTACTTATATGGCAAGCCAGCGCAGATTGGCGAACAATAATTGAACGTATTATCTATCAACAAAGGTGGAGAAAAGAATGAAGCAAAAACTAACCGTAGCTGTACTAATGATAATGTCATTAGGCATTCTAGCCAACGCACAAGCTGGCAAACCGGAATCAACTGACCCAATTATGGTAATTGATAATAACTGGTCAAGTCAGAAAGTCTTAGCCAGGGTTGCAAAACAATTACTCGATAAATCGGGCTATAAGACCGAGTTAGTGACACTCGATACACAAAGCCAGTTCGCAGCAATGGGGACAGGTGATGCGCATATCCAGATGGAAGTCTGGGAAGGCTCAATGAACGCAAGCTTCATGAAAGAAGTTGAAGCCGGACGCATGACAGACGGCGGCAGTCACGCAGCTACGACGCGTGAAGAGTGGTGGTACCCAAACTACGTTGAAGAAATTTGTCCAGGTCTTCCCGATTATAAGGCACTCAATGCCTGTGCTGAAGCGTTATCAACACCTGAAACTGCTCCAAATGCCCGTTATCTGTCAGGCCCGGCTGAATGGCATCCAGAAGATGTTGAGCGGGTTGAAGCCTTGGGTTTGAATGTAACTATCGTAAATGCCGGGTCAGCCGATGCGCTCTTTGGTGAACTCAAATCTGCGGCCGCACGTAAAGAACCTATTATTTTGTTTAACTGGGCGCCCAACTGGGTAGGCGCTGCCTATCCAGGTAAATTTGTTGAATTTCCACGACGTGACGCAGAAAACAAGTGTGTGACTGATGCGAGTTGGGGTATTAATCCTGACATGACTAACGACTGCGGTGCTGCTGTCGGGGGTTATCTAAAGAAAGGCTTGTGGTCTGGTTTCGCAGCAAAATACCCTTGTGCAAATGAGCTAATGGCTAATATTGATTTTACCGGCGAAATGATCGATGCTGCCGCAGCATTAGTTGATGTGGATGGCCTGGATCATGAGGCCGCCGCAACAGCCTGGATTGAAAAAAATGTAGATGTCGTTAAAGGCTGGATGCCAACCTGTTCAGGTTAATCTGCTAGCAGATAGATAGGGTTCCCATACCTCAGTGGGAACCCCATCCAAAGCCACTTCGGTCAATAATAAACAACTGCAAGCGTTGACAAATGTGCTCTCATACTGAAATACAGGAAGAATAAAGTATCACCCATAGCAAATTTGTTGCAACACCAATCAATCCATACATTGCGAGTTATCTGTTTCTATGGCCCCACAATCCACACCTGTAAAAATATCTTGTAAAAATGTTTGGCAGCTATTTGGTAAAGGTGCAAAGCGTTTTCTAAAAAAACACAATAAGCAACCCACTTGGGAGCAAATAGGTGCAGCCGGATTAATTGGCGCAGTACGCGATGTCAGCTTCGAAGTTCACGAGCGTGAAATTCTTATGATCATGGGCCTGAGCGGCTCGGGTAAATCAACCATGTTGCGCTGTATTACACAGCTCATTAAACCAACGGCGGGGGAGATAATCTTTGATAAAAGGGATTTGACAAAAGTTTCAAGAAAAGAACTCATGGAACTTCGTCGGCATAAAATGGGCATGGTGTTCCAACATTTTGGTTTGTTGCCACAAAGAACCGTTCTCGAAAATATTGCCTTTCCTCTGGAAATACAGGGCGTAGACCAGGAAACACGCATAAAAAAAGCCCGTGAGCTGGTGGATGTAGTTGGCTTAAAGGGTCGTGAAAGCTACTTTCCCCGGGAACTCTCGGGCGGACAACAACAACGGGTGGGCATTGCACGCAGCCTGGCCGTCGAACCCGATGTCTGGTTTCTGGATGAACCGTTTTCCGCCCTGGACCCGCTTATCCGCAAGGAAATGCAGGATGAATTCATGCGTTTACAGAAACTGCTGAATAAATCGATTGTATTCGTGACCCATGACTTTGACGAGGCGGTGCGTCTGGGAGATCGCATCGCTATCATGAAAGATGGTGAATTAGTGCAGATCGGCACAGCCGAGGAACTGGTCATGAACCCTGCCAATGAGTACGTTGATAAATTTGTAAGCAACGCACCGCGCGCAAAACTGATTTCAGTGGGCAGCATCATGGGCAGTACAAAACGCCTGGAAGATAGCACGACTGTTCCCGATAACGCGGTTAAAGCGAGTGAATTATTACATAACATTGCTGAACAGGTCATGCTCTCACCTAAAGCCCTGACCGTAATTGATGAAAACGGTGAGACGGTTGGCTCCATTAGCAAAGAAAAACTCGTTGACGTTTTATTCTAAGGGATGTGAATAAAATGAGTATACCGAACCCCGCACATTCACCAGACAAACCGACACACCACCTGGCGCTGCGGTATCTGGGGCTTGCCATGGTGATCATTATCGCCGGCATCATCGCCAAAGGCCAACTTGGCTGGGTTGAAAAATATCCAAGGAAATGGGTTATTCCATTAAAAGACTGGATCAGTCAGTTTTTTGAGTGGATAGTTTACGAGGTTAGGTTTTTCGAAGGCAGTCGTTTTGAATTCATACCGACGGATATCACTCGCGGTTTTGTCAACCTGATGGAATACCCGCTTAACTTTACAGAAAATTTATTTTTTAAGGGCTTCGAATTCGGTGTTGACCCCCTGCCCTGGATTACATTTGTTGGCTTGGCTTTTATTATTGGTTACTGGGTGGCCGGTTGGAGAACGGCGTTAATCGTGGGAGGGGCATTTCTTTATCTGGCCCTGTTCAGCGTATGGCAGCCCTCCATGGATACGTTTTCACTGGTTATAATTACCGTACCCTTTGTTTTTATCATCGGACTGTTTTTAGGCATACTGATTGCCAAAAATAAATTCGCTGAAAAAATCTTTACGCCGATGTTTGATTTAATGCAGGCAATGCCGCCTTTCGCCTATATGGTTCCAATTGTTGTACTGTACGGTATTGGTGATGTTCCTGCCATGATCGCAACGGCTGTATTTGCGATTCCACCTGTGGCACGTTGTGTATCATTGGGTCTGAAAACGGTGCCTGACAATATTGTTGAAGCCGGTCTTATGATGGGCTGCAATGAACGCCAGATGTTATGGCAGGTTAAAGTGCCTACGGCCCGGAAAACCATCGTTGTTGGTCTGAATCAGGGAATAATGCAAACTCTGGCAATGGTGGTTTTAGCGTCAACGATAGGTGCCTCCGGACTGGGTAGTAAACTGCTAAATTCGTTGCAGAAACTTAATCTCGGTGAAGCCCTGGAACAAGGTGTTGCGATTGTCGTCATTGCCGTGGCGCTTGATCGAATCAGTGCCGCTTATGCCGCACGTCCACCTGAGTACATTGATAAATCCCTTCCATGGCATAAAAAGCACCGCTATATTGTAATTGCATTGTTATTTTCTGTTATTTCAATCATAGTCGCCTACTTTGTTCCGGCACTACGGGTTTTGCCCAAAGAGGTCACCATTACGACGGCACCCTTGTGGAATGCGGGTATTGATTGGGTAAATTTGAATCTTTACGACTCAGTTCAGGGCTTTAGAAATTTTGTATTGATTGATCTGCTTATCCCGATAAAAAAATTCATGCTTTGGATACCCTGGCCAACCTTTATTGGCATTCTTGCACTACTGGGATACAGAATGGGCGGTTGGCGCTTGGCAATACTGGTCAGCCTGTTAATCACCTTCCCTTTAACCATGGGTTTGTGGAAGCAGACCATGATTACCATTTACATGATTGGAACCGCTGCAATAGTATGCATTATCATCGGTTTTCCTATCGGCTTAATAGCTGCAAAAAATGATCGCTTATCTAAATTTGTTATTTTAATGTGCGATTTTTTCCAGACATTCCCTTCGTTTATTTATTTGATACCCGTCATCATGTTATTCAAGGTCAGTGATATTTCAGCCATTATTGCGGTCTTGGCTTTTGCGCTTGTACCTATGATTCGTTACACCAACCTTGGCATACGCAATGTGCCATCCGAGACCATTGAAGCCGCCGTACAGCAAGGTGCGTCCCCGTGGCAACGTTTAAGAAAGGTAGAGTTACCCATCGCGTTACCTGAAATCATGCTTGGAATAAATCAGGTGATTTTTATGGCTTTGTTTATGGTCGCGATTACGGCATTGATTGGCACTCAGGACTTAGGCTCGGAAATTAACCGGGCAAAAACCGGCAATCAGACGGGTAAGGCATTGATAGCCGGGTTTTGCATTGCTTTTCTCGGCATCATTGCTGATCGAATCATTACCGCCTGGACCCAACAACGCCGGGAGAAACTGGGCATTGCCTAACAACGCTATGACTTTGCACAGGCCGATAGTATGCGCACAGCAGCTGAATTAAAGCAATCCAATCAGGTGTTTGAACCCGGACTCAGCGGATTGGGTCCAGGCCAGGAGCGTCACCGTGTTGATGGCGGCGGTGTCATTGCTTTTCCCGTATACGCGGGCGATCAGATTAAGGTAACAGACCCCCAGGGCTTGCAGTCAGTTTGCATTGCAGGGTTTGATGAAAAGGGTCAATCACAAACAGATAAACTGGGAATAACATGCAATACAACTGCGGAGGCCATTCAGTCAAATCTATTAAACGCCGATCCAGGTGCCAGTAGACTTCTGGCCAAACTAAAAGCCTTGAGTGTTGATCTGGTAACCGCGAAAGCCGCACATCTTTTGACCGATAAGACACCCGCTGGCGCATCGATCAGCTTCACTGCCGAAGCAGATTTAATCTGCCTGATTGCCGCGCCCGGCCCTGCTATGTCTGTGCTGACAATTTCATTGCCCACTACAGAATTGATTATCCATATACGTCATGCAAATATTCACCAGACAGCGGAATACACCTTGCCTGAACCCCTTGCCGACCCTTCCTCAGAAGTACGCGTACAAGCCCGAACAGCCGTCGCCTATGAAGTAAAAGCGGGCGAGACTATTCAGATTATTGATGTTGCCGGTCGGCAGTGCTCAGATTTGCAGTGTTTTGATATCGCTAAACTTGATAAGGGTATTGAACGCTGCCTGGATGCCACAGCCACACGCTCGATGGTTGGCGCTGCCTATCCGGGACCCGGTCTGTATTCCAAATTTTTTGATGCTGACCTGACCCCTATGCTGGAAGTGGTGCAGGATACCTGCGGTCGGCATGATAGTTTTGGTACGGCCTGCACAGCCAGATACTATGAAGATGCAGGCTATCCAGGACACGAAAATTGTTCGGACAATTTCAATAAAGCCTTGCAGCCATACTCTGTATCCAGGCGCAAAGGCTGGATGGCGATGAATCTGTTTTTCAACACCTTCTTCGATGACAATTATCAGCTTTTATTTGATGATCCGTGGTCACGACCTGGAGATTACGTCTTAATACGCGCTCTGCGGGATTTGCTCTGTCTATCGTCGGCCTGCCCCTGTGACATTGATTGCGCAAATGGCTGGAACCCGACGGATATTCACCTTCGTATCTATCCGGCGAAACTTAGTTTTAAACATTCCATTGCAACCCGTAAATCAACCGATGCGGAGCCGATAATGACGCAAGAAACCGGGTTCCACCCGCGTACCTCTCAGCTCACCCGTAATTTCACGCAATACAACGGTTATTGGTTAGCCAACAGCTTTAACAACCATGGCGCTATTGACGAATACTGGGCTTGCCGAAACGGTGTTGTGGTCACAGACCTCTCGCCGCTACGAAAATATGAAGTGCTCGGTCCGGACGCTGAATTATTAATGCAAACCTGTGTTACCCGGGATATTCGTAAACTAAGTACCGGTCAGGTGGTATACACCGCAATGTGCTATAGCAATGGCGCCATGATCGACGATGGCACCGTGTTTCGCCTGGACAAAGACAATTTTCGCTGGATAGGCGGTAGCGATGACTCCGGCGATTGGCTGCGCACTCAGGCGAGTGAGTTGGGCCTGCGCGCCTGGGTGAAGAACTCAACCTCAGCGCTGGCGAATTTACAAGTGCAAGGCCCAAAAAGCCTGGACGTATTAAAGCCAATTATCTGGACCCGCCCTGATCAGGCCAGCATTGAAGAATTAGCCTGGTTCCGGTTTTCAATAGCCCGCATCGGCGATGACCAGGGCTTGCCGATATTGGTTTCTCGCACCGGCTATACCGGCGAATTGGGTTACGAGGTATTCTGCCATCCAAGCGATGCACCCACCGTATGGGACGCCATATGGCAAGCCGGACAAGCCTTTGGCATCACTCCGCTAGGTTTACAAGCACTCGACATTTTGCGTATCGAAGCTGGGTTGATCTTTGCAGGTTATGAGTTTTGTGATCAAACCGACCCCTTCGAAGCAGGCATAGGCTTTACTGTACCCCTGAAAAGCAAGGCTGATGATTTTATCGGCAAAGATGCGCTCATTAAGCGTAAAGCCAATCCTCAACGCAAACTGGTTGGGCTTGTACTAAACGGTGGAGAGCCTGCCAGCAACGGTGAAGGCGTGTTTATTGCCCGCCATCAGGTGGGAGAGATTACCAGTGCAGTGAATTCACCGATTCTCGGTAAAAACATTGCACTTTGTCGCCTTTCCACTGAATACAGCAAGGCTAACACTGCAGTTGAAGTCGGAAAGCTCGATGGATTGCAAAAGCGAATTCCTGCAGTGGTCGTGCCTTTTCCGCATTTCGATCCTAAAAAGGAACGGGTACGTGGTCACTACTAATAAAACAAGAGCGCAGTTTCTTCAATGGCAATGTCTGATTCGCCAACGCGCTGTCAGACACCACGGTGGCATACCCAATTCAGGCATGCAGCCCATGATCAGATTTCAAGAATCCGGAAATTGGCTGGGCCCCATTACCGTGCTTATCAGTAAAACCGACCCTTCAGATATGACCGCTCAGTTTCGTTTTATAGCAAAGAAAAATCATGATCCCAGGGAACGGATGGATTCTGCGCTTAAACACCTGGCGGAGGCGTATTATCAACGGCCCAGTGAGTTTAACGATAAGTTAACCGCGCTGTTTTCGCTAAATAGCGTTATGGCAAAACAGTTGCTGGAAGCTGAGACGGTCACTTTGAGAATCGGTTATGCCAATCAGGAGTACCACCTACCCTGCAAAAGCCAACTGCTAAAACGAGAAGACCCTCTGTTCCAGTTCACTTACTGGCACAACTTCCTTTTTAATCCAACCCTGCCTGGAAGGGTGGATATAGTGGCGTTCAGACCCGCTTGGGATCAGGTGGTTTACCGTGAATCAGTGAGCCAAATGCAATAAGACAAGCAACATTCCCTGAATGCAAGCTCTCGGTATAGTCTGAGCGCTATCAAGGACAGGCACTCCAAAACACCGAATGAATCACCTGAGGAAAGCATCATATCTGCCTATCCCTCAAAGCATTATTGAAGAACAAGAAGGATTATAATCGAGTGCCTGTCCAAGTTATATTCATACTAAGTTATATTCCAGGACAGGCACTCCAAAACACCAAATGAATCACCTGAGGAAAGCGTCATATCTGCCTATCCCTCAAAGCATTATTGAAGAACAAGAAGGATTATAATCGAGTGCCTGTCCAAGTTATATTTCCAAGTTATATTCCGTTTTTTAAGTATTTGATTTTATCAATGCTGGACTGCTGCAAAAGAGGTGTGCAAAAATAGGGTATGCAAAAGTTTTCACCCAAGAACAAGACGCCCTCAATACGGCAGATTGTGAAAAATTGTATTCTAATGAAGATAGAGGATCAGTGTTGGCAGGCAGTGAGAAGCCATCTGACCAACACTTTAGCTACTTAAAATTGAATAATAAACACCAATCAGAGGAAAAAAATATGATGCTTCGAATTCGAAATTTTTTACTACCGCTACTCGTAGCTGGTCTAATTGCTGGTTGTGGCGGCGATAGTGGCAGTGATAGTGGCGATGATGGTGGCGGTGATAATGGCGATGATAGTGGCGGCGATAGTGGCGGTGATGGTGGCGCCAACACCGGGTGCATTAGTAGCAATGTTAGCGATGGTGCGTATTTTATTGGTTCTTTCACAGGTTTAGAAGCTGCGCAGCAAGTAAGTGCGTTCGATGTCACCAATAGTGATGCCGGTTGTGGTGGCCTTGGTTTTGGCGCGGGTTACTCAATCGCATTTCAATTGGCGGATCCAGGCGATCCCAATGGTGGCGACTTGAATTTCATGATTAATATAGCTGATGATGCCATTCCTGAGGTGGCGGCCGACCAGCCGGCGACTGTGTTGCTGACATTACCGGGGAGTGAAAATCCAGCGCGTGGTGGATTCTTTAACGGTATCGATTGCTTTGTGACTATAACCGCTTTGCCTGAGGAGCCCAATCAGGAGGGAGGCAGGCTTTTTTATCCAGAAGGGACATTCACCTGTTCTAGCTTTACACTTGACCCAACGAGCGCTTCGACAATAGGGCCACAACCGGATATTCTGATTTCACCATCGAGTTCAGTTGTTGAGTTTCTCGGCGCAGTCGCAATCACAACGTTATAGACAGCAAAGTCACATCTTCGTTTTCTTAGCGGGGCCTTGAGCAAAGGCCCCCAACAGGGGAATCTACCGATTATTTGACCGGGAGAATCATTGACCCAAACATTCTAAATCGATGAAGCGTGAAGGATTCTTCAGGGTAAATATTTTAAAATGCAAAGGACAGCCACTCAAATTAGCCAAAACTGATTGTGAGGGCATTTCGGATGTTTATCCCTTACCCTTATTGTCATTTTATATAGATGGAATCTTGATTTTTGTACATTTGATGGATAAATTGAAAAAATTTACTCTTGGTAAAACCAGATACAGAGACTAGCTATGTTTGGCACAGATGCCTACGCGCCATTACAGATCTATCAACTGAATCTACCCGGTGTAAGCTGCCAACGTAAGGCCCCAACGCTGGCTTTACAGGATTACATCTATTATTACTGGGTATTGCGAATGGGTACAGCGCAAGTCGATCTAGAGGTTATACCGGACAATGCGATCGATTTGGTTCTCTCGCCCGAGATTGATGGCTTTTCCGTTTTGTATTTTCCCACTGCAGAGAAGTTTACAATCCCGCTAACAGGACCTGTCGTTTATGTTGGTGTAAGCATAAAAACTGAGCACGCTGCCGATATTCTAGGATTTGAACTTTCAATCTTGAAATCATTTAGCGCAGGGCAAGAAACCACAACGTCAATCGACCTTTCAACGCTGGTCACAGAAATTCAAGGATGTACTGATACGCTCTCTATGTTTACGCATCTTGATGATTTTTGGCAACAACGATTACCTAAGTCCCGCCCCTCTCAAGTGAAAATACAGGCCAATATGAATCATGAACGTTGGCTAGATGCAATTCAGCAATCCCTGGGTTATGAAAGTCTGCAAACCATCGCCGCCAATGTGGGGCTCAGTGAGCGTCAGTTTCGTCGAATATCGACTCATCTTTTTGGCTTAAGTCCAAAAAAAATCCAACGAGTCTTGCGACTGCAAGCTGCGATTCGTGAATTGCTCTCAGCGGATACACTGGCGATTGAGAACCTTTACTATGACGATTCTCATCGGATCAAGGAACTTAAAAAGCTGACTGGCCTGACCCCGGGCAGCATTCGTAAAATGGCCGAAATCTACAATCTAACAGTGTAAGTGCTTGTTAAGATTTGCATCCTGACATTCATAAGTGAGGATAAACAAATGATTGAAATTAATACACTGTTCCCTGTTCTGGTTACTGAGAACCTCGCCGCATTGCAAGATTTTTATACTCAGCATTTTGGTTTTCAGGCAGTTTTTTTTGACGCTGATTTCTACCTGCACTTACTACATCCTGGAAGTGGAACACAACTTGGCTTTCTTGTGCCAAATCATCCTTCGCAACCGGATTTCCTACAACCATTAGCTAGCCAGAATGGCATGGTCATCTCATTCGAAGTAATGGACATCCAGAGTGCTTTAAATTCGGCGAAAGAGAAGGCGCTGAGTATAGCGATGCCGTACAAGGAAGAGTCTTGGGGTCAAGCGCATTTTATGGTGCGTGATCCGGCCGGGTTTATTGTAGATATTATTCAGCATACCGAATCTCAGAGTTGAGCTGGGGAAAATATAAATCAAATTGGACAGGCACTCTACAACACTAAAAATCCATAGGATATATTTACGGTAATCATTTAGTTTTAAAGAGATTTTATCTTTAATAGAAATCATGTTTGAGTGCCTGTCCAAATAAGGCGAGCTCGAAATGGATGTATATCAAAGTTCCAAATATGACCTGTACTCAGATCATCCCGCCACAGAATTACACAACCTTGAGACAAAAAGCCGGTTTTTTTTCCAACCGACCTTGTGAAATCTCTCCCATTTTTGAGGGTGCGCTGGTAGCGGTTATTAATGGCTTCGATATATTGATGGTTGTAACCTGGTATTGGTTTCAATAAACCATCTTGAGTATTTGCACTACTCCCAAATCTTATAGCCTCTTGAAGAAGAACAAAATCTGGTTTTTGGTCTAATAGTAACTCCGAAAGTTCATAATTTAGCCTGTCACGAGAAGTATCAAGCGCGATCAAGGACAGGCACTCCAAAACACCGAATGAATCACCTGAGGAAAGTGTCGTATCCATCTATCCTTTATAGCATTATTGAAAAACGAAAGAGTTTTTCGTCGAGCGGCTGTTCCAATGGTCCCTCGAACAATGAAAATAAGGGCGCAAAAGCGCCCTTACTGACTTAATCAAAGTGATAATTTAAGTCTTGAGATTTTCAAAATGATTTTTTGTTACTTTAAATATTATTGGTGAAAGTAACAACAGACCAATCAGGTTTGGCACAGCCATTAAGCCATTAAGCGTATCTGAAAGATTCCAGACGAAGTCTACTTTTTGATTGGCGAACCAAAAGGCAGCAACTACCCAAAGAATACGATAAATGACAACTGATTTTTCCTTGAATAGAAATTGCCAGCATCTTTCCCCGTAATAGCTCCACCCTAAAATAGTCGTGAAGGCGAAAATAACCAACGCTACCGAAACAATATAGTTACCGCCAGAAATCGTGCTTCCAAATGCACTCATCGTTAGTGGTGCACCGGACGTACCACTTAACCACTCCCCTGAAGTAATAATACATAAAGCAGTCATTGAGCAAATAATGATGGTATCTATAAAGGTGCCCAACATTGCTATTAGGCCCTGGCGTACTGGTGTATTTTTTGAAGCAGCGTGGGCAATTGCAGCAGAACCCAGTCCTGATTCATTTGAGAAGACACCACGAGCAACACCAAAGCGAATGGCAGCAGCAACTGCAGCACCGGCAAACCCGCCTGAAGCAGCAACCGGATTGAAAGCAGATTCGAAGATTAACGCAAAGGCTGCAGGAATTTTATCTGCGTTAATGAATAGAACAACTAACGCAGCCCCAATGTAAAGCACAATCATCGTAGGTACTATTTTACCGGCAACATCGCCAATACGTTTGATGCCGCCAATGATGACAAAACCTACTAGTATGGCCACTATAGTTCCAGTTATCCATGTTGGTACAGAGAAGTCTGTCAAAAGCGCGCTTGCCATCGAATTAACCTGTACAGCATTGCCTATACCGAAAGCGGCAATTGCGCCAAATATAGCAAATGCATATCCTAGACTTGTGCCCACTATAGGGTGTTTTTTACCGACACCATTTCTAAGATAATACATAGGCCCACCAATATAACTACCATTGGCATCTGTTTCTCGGTAGGTCACTGCGCATACTGCTTCAGCATATTTTGTGGCCATACCGAAAAGTGCAATTACCCACATATAGAAGATAGCGCCAGGACCACCCAGTGCAATGGCAGTCGCTACCCCCGCTATATTTCCAGTTCCAACCGTTGCTGATAAAGCCGTCATTAGTGCATTAAATGGGGAAACTTCTCCACCTCTACTTTCGTCAGCTTTTGAAAAAAGTAGTTTGAACGCATAAGGAATTTTCCTCCAAGAAATAAATGCTAGTCCAACGGTTAAAAATATTCCTGTGCCTGCAAGCATAATTAGCATAGGTGGCCCCCATGCAAATGAGTTGATCTCACTGATAAAGCTATTCAAAGAATCCATAAAAACTTCCTCTTTAATTAATAATAAAATAACAGCTTGGAACTACCCAACAACTAAAAATGGGTTGGTGCTCCAAAAATTCTATCGCCCATATCCCTTTGGGTCGCTAATTATACAAAACAAAGTCAATCGGTTCAAAAATTTTCACTAGCGTATTGATTCGGAAACAGTGATTTCTGTCTTTTTAATTTAACCATAGAATTTACCCCAACGAATAAACGAGATAAAACGCTAGCAAAGGCAATATTGCTTCAGTTTTGGGGGGGCAAAGGGTTTCGAGAATTTGCCAGGCGACAAAGCGAGGAGGCTGACTTTGAAAAATTGCGCCTCACTTTGCAGGACAGGCTAACAGGTGAGAGCATTGTAGAGAAAGTATCAGAAATTACCGGCAACAGTCACAATGAAATTCGACAAAAGCCGGTTGGTAAACAACCCCTGCTACCCGCTCGAGCATTTGCGATGTATGCTTGTCAATATTATGGGAGTATGAGTCTGAAGAACATAGCTGAATTATTTGGGTTGAGTCATCCGGGAAGTTCTTCGTTTTCAATAAACAAAACGAAAAGAGAAATCGCTAACGGAAAATGGAAGTCAGTTGTTCGAAAGTTTGAGAAATCTTTGTATATTGTAAAATAGGCTTGACCCCTTTTTTTAAGGTGCTCGACTAGAACAGCCACTGCTTAGTAAATCATCAGCCCTGGGATTCTGTGGGGATTGGAAATCTGTAAAGTACTCTGTGAGATTAAGTGGGGAATGGCGTGAAAACCAAGGTGGACAAAAATAAGGATAAAGAAAAAAGATACAAAGATGAAAACCGGGATCAAAATTCTGCGCCACTTTGGATATGGATGATAATTATCCCACCATTTTTGATTGTAGTGGGATTTCTTCTATACGCCAGGTTCATACTTTAAGTAACTCTTAGAGTCAAACTTCAATACTAAAAGGTAAAAATGATCAAGATCAGATAGTCCTAAATACCCAACCCTGATCTGCGGAAGGGGTGCGTTTCACCGATAAAATAGTTCAAATGTTTTGCTACTGAACACTGTGCATGAAACAATCTGAACAACCAATCAAATTGTTCCATGCACGCCCTGTTCGACAATGCATTGTTATTGAGTACTAATAAATCAAGGGTGCTCGGCATCCTCATGATTGACGGATTTTTTCAGCGAATCCTTGCTTCCGTGTTTTTTAATCACTTCTTCCATTTCCCGATTTTCTCTGGCCGTTTGGGTTATATGCCACCATAACCAGAAGACAACCCCGGCAATCACCATGATGAACTCTGTACCTTCGAACGGATAGATAACACCGATCTCTGAAATGTTACCTGCCCAATTTTCAAAGCTTCCTGTAGTCATAATTTTATTCCTCAGGTTATTTTTTCTGTTTGCTCATTCTTTGATAAAATGAGAATCATACTATCTAAACCCCTTATTTACCTGCTCACGTTCAGCATCAATAATAGCCTTCTCTTCAGCTATTGCGTCTTGGGTAGTGCTAAAATCCAGGCCCAAAACTTCTATCTCATGCGGGATACGCAGCATACCGAAACCCTTAAGAATACTGGCAAATATAAAACCTGGTAAAAAGCCCAGCAAGCCGAACATTATCAACGCACCAATAAAATTACCGAGTGGATTAATGGCAGCGAACTCAGTGTTTGGCGATGATGGATAGCCCCACAACATAAAACCTGCAATGACAACACCTAGAAAACCCGCATAACCATGTACCGCTACAGCGCCAACAGCATCATCAATTTTAAACTTTCGCTCCACCCAATAATGCAATTTATAGATGATCACAACCACAATTGCACCGATAAACATCGCTTGAATGGGATGGTAAAGATCATTTCCAGCGGAGGCGGCGATTATTCCTGCCAAGCCACCTGAATAGGTCCAGAATGCATCACCCTTGGACACAATGTAAGCGGCCATCAATCCACCTGACAACGACATAAGGAAGTTAAAGGTAATCGCTGATAATGTCGTTGGCCCCAGATAGATATTGGTTGCCGAGTAAAACACACCATCACCTGCCTGTACATCCCACATTGGAATATTACAAGCCACGTAGAATCCCCAAAAGCCAGTGTAGATTAAAAACAAGCCAATGGTTACAAGCCAGGGGTTACGTGGATTGATATTCCGCGGTGTTCCATCGGCGGCAAATTTTCCGATTCGTGGTCCGAGAGGAATGAGTATACCCAGGGCGAATCCACCGGCAATCGCGTGAATTACGCCAGAAGCGTAGGCGTCGTGATAGCCCAGTACTCTAACCATCCAGCCATCAGCATGCCAACCCCAGGCGGCATCAATTATCCAGAATACTGAACCGATTAATACAGCCAGAATCCAGAAGGCCGAAGAACGTATACGCTCGATAACTGAACCCGATACGATTGAAGCTGCGGTCCAGGAGAACAATAAAAACGCAGCCCAGAAAACGCCGTTAATTCGTTCCCAGCCATCAGCCCCTGCCCCCATATGAGCGCCCATTAACGGACTCCAGGGCTTGGAGTTTACCGATTCCACTATACCGCCCGTTATGAAGGGCCCATTGGGAAAGGCGAAATAGATCCACCAGCCAAAAAAGAAAAATGTAATGGTCACCAAGGGAATGAGCATGGTGTTTTTCATCAGTGTGTGCATATGATTCTTATGTCGTGAAGCACCTACCTCATACATACAGAATCCTACGTGTATCAGAAACATAAAAACGACTGTGACCCAATAATAAAATTCGGTAAAAATAATACCGAGCGCGGTCAATTCATTATCCATCGTGTACCTCCACCAATTTAGAGTTTTTATAGATTCAGTTTCAGCAATTTTGTATGGACTTAAACAGCAGACCATCAAGGGTGGAAACTGACTTTTATCAGGCTCGTGGCCTGATTATCCGTGTGATGTATTTACGATGATATTTTCTTTGTGCGAGTTTAGGCCCCCTTGCTTAACGTGGAATAAATACACCTCGAATTTCACCGTCAACTCCCGCAATGTGGGTTGAACGTTATTATTTGCCAAAACACCACGGTCGGTACCTGATGTATCCTACGCGATGGCTGCCTTAATCATAAGTGCTTATCAATACTACTATTCTGTCCCTAAATAAAATCACCTGATGACAGGCAGCACTTAACCCGTGATGCCCCCTATCCATGTATTCCAATACCCGACAGGGTGGAAATTGTAATAGCCCTTACTTTTTAAGCGTTATTACATAAAAGAGTGCATGTTAAAACAATGCCTTATGGTACATCCATTTATATACCTCAAACAAGTTTATTTAATATTTTCAGGAACATGGTATATATTTGGTACATTAAAGCATTGCTTGTTTCAATGCAGATCAGTTTCAAATATCCAATGTATTATCTCTTTCCCATTGTGAAAAGTGGGCTGCATATGAGTTCCATTCCTGCATTTTTAACTTGATATAAGCAGCAGAAAATTCTGCCCCTAATAACGCCTTGAGTTCGGTATTGCTGTCAAATTCACGAATGGCATCAAGTAAATTTAGCGGAAGTAAGGGCGCATCTTTAACAGTATGGCCTTCCTGATACATATCGATATCATAGCGCTTACCAGGATCTGCTTGTGTGCGTACGCCATCCAGGCCCGCAGCAATAATAATTGCCTGCAATAAGTATGGATTGGCGGCACCATCGGCAAGGCGCAGCTCGAATCGGCCAGGTGCTGGAACCCGTACCATATGGGTGCGGTTATTACCTGTCCATGTCACTGTGTTGGGCGCCCATGTCGCACCTGATACCGTTCGTGGTGCGTTAATTCGTTTATAAGAATTAACCGTAGGGTTGGTGATTGCGGCCAGTGATGAAGCGTGTTTCATGATACCACCTAGAAAATGCCGACCACTATCTGACAGGCCCAGTTCTTTATTATCATCTGAAAAGACATTAGTTGTGCCATCCTTATCCCATACAGAGATGTGCGCGTGGCAACCATTGCCTGTCAGCCCCTCTATCGGTTTAGGCATAAACGTCGCACGCAGCCCGTGCTTTTCAGCAATCGATCGGGTCATAAATTTGAAAAATGAATGTTTGTCAGCCGTATGCAGTGCGTCATCAAATTCCCAGTTCATTTCAAACTGCCCATTGGCATCTTCATGGTCATTTTGATAAGGACCCCAGCCCAGCTCAAGCATGGCATCACATATTTCAGTAATCACATCATATTTTCGCATGACCGCTTGTTGGTCATAACAAGGTTTTGCCGCTGTATCGTATTTATCCGAAATTTTATCGCCTTCGGGGGTTAACAGAAAAAACTCTGCCTCAACCCCGGTTTTAACAAACATACCCTCTGCGACCGCTTCAGCGATCAAACGGTTAAGTACGTTGCGTGGTGCCTGTGCTACAGCATTGCCCTCCATAACACAATTTCCTGCCACCCAGGCAACCTCCGGCTTCCAGGGTAACTGGATAACCGAGGAGGGGTCAGGCACAGCCAGCATATCAGGATGTGCCGGTGTCATATCCAGCCAGGTCGCAAATCCTGCAAATCCGGCCCCATCTTTCTGCATATCCGCAATGGCTGCCGCTGGAACCAGCTTGGCTCTTTGCCCGGCAAAAAGATCGGTGAACGAGATCATAAAATACTTGATACCGTTCTCTTTTGCGAACGCCTGTAAATCTACGGACATATTTCAGTTCTCCACTTAGTAGCTATTTTTTTCTCCGGGTATCCAGCCAGTTCCAGCCAATGGCACACCTGCCATGGCCGCCGCTTCGATAGTTAAAGCACATAGATCCTCAGGTTCCAGATTATGCACATGGCTTTTACCGCAAGCCCGTGCCAGTGTTTGCACCTCAAGGGCCATGACTTTGAGATAATTTGCCAGTCGGCGACCGCCAACAATCGGGTCCAGGCGACTCATAAGCGCCGCATCCTGCGTGGTAATACCCGCCGGATCCAATCCTTCATGCCAATCATCATAACAACCTGCAGTCGTTCCAAGCTTGCTATACTCTTCTTCCCATATTGGATCATTGTCACCGATGGCAATTAATGCAGCCGTGCCTATGGAGGTTGCATCTGCACCCAGAGCCAAAGCTTTGGCCACATCAGCGCCATTGCGAATCCCACCGGAAATAACCAACTGAACTTCGCGGTGCATCCCAAGATCCTGCAAAGCCTGAACAGCCGGACGGATACAGGCAAGTGTTGGCTGACCAACATGCTCGATAAAAACTTCTTGAGTGGCTGCCGTACCGCCCTGCATGCCATCAAGAACGACAACGTCGGCACCTGCCTTAATCGCCAGAGTAGTATCATAGTAGGGTCTTGCACCACCAATTTTGATAAAAATCGGTTTCTTCCAATCCGTGATTTCCCGTAGTTCCAGGATTTTTATTTCCAGATCATCCGGACCTGTCCAGTCCGGATGTCGGCAGGCTGAGCGCTGATCAATGCCTTTTGGCAGATTACGCATTTCTGCCACTCGATCTGAGATTTTTTGCCCCAGTAACATCCCGCCGCCGCCCGGCTTTGCCCCTTGCCCGACAACCACTTCAATGGCATCGGCCCGGCGCAGATCATCAGGATTCATGCCGTAGCGTGAAGGCAGACACTGGTAGATGAGTTTTTCAGAATGACCGCGTTCTTCCTCGGTCATGCCACCATCTCCGGTCGTTGTAGAAGTCCCCGCAAGGGTTGCGCCGCGGCCCAGCGATTCTTTTGCCGGCCCTGACAAGGACCCAAAACTCATGCCGGCTATAGTAATGGGTATGTCAAGTTCAATCGGTTTTTTCGCGAAACGTGTACCCAAGGTGACACGGGTTGTACATTTCTCTCTATAGCCCTCCAGCGGATAACGCGACATGGATGCGCCCAGGAACAACAGATCATCAAAATGCGGAATTCTGCGTTTGCTACCGCCTCCCCTGATATCATAAATGCCCGTTGTTGCTGCACGGCGAATCTCCGAGTGCGTATAGTCATCAAATGTGCTGGAGGTTCGCGGCGTGGTAAATGGGGTTTGTTTCATAGTCCTTAATCTCAATATTCGCCAATGTTATCGATATCAAAATTGTAGAGTTTGCGCGCCGAACCATAGCGTTTAAAATCTGTCGGTTTCGCGCTGGCCTCTGCGCGATTCAGTAAATCCTGCAAAGCTTCAAGGTGTCCGGGTCGCATTTCCTTTTCTATGCAATCAGCACCCAGACTTTTTACCTCACCACGTATAAACAGATTTGCTTCGTACAATGAATCACCCAACGAGTTACCGGCATCCCCTAATACAACCAGGTTTCCGGATTGGGCCATAAAGGCTGACATATGCCCAACGTTACCGCATACGACAATATCAACCCCTTTCATGGAAATGCCACAACGCGAGGACGCATTGCCCTTTACCACCAGTAGTCCACCGTTTGCGGTCGCAGCAGCATACTGACTGGCGTCACCTTCAACGGTTACGGATCCGGACATCATATTTTCAGCAACCCCAGGACCTACCGAACCCTCAACAATTACACTCGCCTGCTTATTCATACCCGCACAGTAATAACCCGTTGAACCTTTAACGGTCACTGTTATCGGGCAATCAAGCCCTACTGCAATGGCGTGACTGCCTTTTGGATTAATAATTTCCCAATCGCCTTGTTCGTCACTGTCTTTTAGACGATGTAGTGCTGCATTCAATTCGCGCAGACCTTGTGCTGCCAGATCAAACGTCTGCATAATCTCAATGCTCCCAGAAGTAGACCGTGGCTGGCTCTGGTTCCCAAACACGGGCAGATTCGATCGCCGGCAAAGCGACCAGCGCCCGGTATTCAGATCCAAAAGCCACATACTGATCGGTTTCCGCCATAACCGCCGGTTTGCAGGCAATCGCATCACGCAAAACAGCAAAACCATTTTTAGTACCAACAACAAATGTGTAGAAGCCATCCAAGTCATCAAGACTGGCTTCTAACGCCTGCCCCAGGTTGTCGCCCTGGTTCATCTTGTAACTCAGATAGGCAGCGGCAACCTCCGTATCATTCATTGTTTCAAACTTCATTCCTTCACGGATCAGCTTGCGACGTAAATTGCTGTGATTGGATAGCGAGCCATTGTGTACCAGGCACTGATCCGGCCCGGTTGAAAAAGGGTGAGCACCCAACGTGGTAACAGCTGACTCTGTTGCCATACGGGTATGACCAATGCCATGGCTTCCACACATGGCGGTCAGATCAAAGCGAATCGCAACATCCCCCGGCAGACCCACCTCCTTATAGATTTCGATGGATTCCCCACTGCTCATGACACGTATGTTTTGACAAATTTGAGGCAGTGCCTTTTTTGCGGCGATGAGTTTTGACAGGGGAATTTTCAATACAGCGTGCGTGTCCTTAACCTGAATTGTTACGTCTGAACTTATCGCATCGCTGAGCGTTTTATCCAGATTCTTAAAATCAAAGGTCGGATTAGCCGATTGCACCGTCAGCTTGCCCATTGCTTCGTCTTTGGCACTGTAAACAGCAATGCCAGCACTGTCAGGACCGCGATCACTCATGGATATGAGCATATCTGTCAACAGCCGGCCTAAATCAGATTCCAGCGAATGGTCTTTAAGGAACAACCCGACTATGCCGCACATGGGTTAAAACCCCCAGGATTAGAACAGCTTATACCGTAACAGAAATTTTACATTTTTCAACTTATTTGAAATATTATTTCATCTAAGGAAAGTCAATGAATTAACACTATGGAATTGTGTGTTTTTAGACAAGTGGCAGGACATATGAAATAACAGAAATATAGCGCGCTGGCAGCTCAATCAATTCAATGGGGCCATGGGGAGAATCAGAGTCAAAAAATAAACTATCCCCTGCTTGCAGACGAAAGTGTTGATCACCATGGCGGTAAACCACACAGCCCTCAAGCATGTAGATAAATTCTATTCCCTCATGCTGAAAAGGCTCAAATACGTCAGTCACTTCAGTCAGGTTAATGGTATAAGGCTCAACCATTACTGCAGATGGATTTGATGTAATGTGACCGAGTAGTGTGTATTGCTGCCCGGCCCGTGTCCCTTGCTGCTCTATTTCAAGCCCTTTTCCTGCTTTAATATGAACGGCTTCCCGGTTGACTTCGAATCCGCGGAAAAGGCTGGTTAGCGGAACCTGCAGCGCGTGTGCCAGTGCCTGTAGCGTAGTAAGCGAGGGAGAGGTCAGGCCATTTTCAATTTTTGAAAGCATACCGATCGAGAGACCCGTATTCTGAGCCAGTTGCGCGCCTGTAATATTCTTTTTCGTTCTTAGTGCTTTTATTTCCCGGCCAATGGCGAGTTCAAGATTTTTTTCTCTGTTTTGACGAATCGCATGCGGGTTCTGTGTAAGTAAACCTAAACGATTTTTTGACAAATTTTACCTCCGCAATTCTATTTTCCGTGCAAACTCCAATTCTTCGAACAGGTTTCGAATAATCCTATCCTGAAACCACCAATTTGAACCCAAGATATAATTGCCTCGCTGTCTGTTGCAGATCGTCCAGGTGATGATCTGCATTTTTTCTCATGCTTTCCAAGGCCCCAGGGCCCAGGGTTTTCTCCAGTGCTTGCCGATATGCTGGAATCTGCCCCCAGTTTGTGACTGTGTCTGATTCGATTTCCACATGATATTGCAACGACCAGGCCCTTTCACCTATTCGCATCGCCTGGACTGGGCAACTGTTTGAGGAGGCCAGTATTACAGTATTTTCAGGGGGCTGTACAACCTGAACTGAGTGCCATTGCAGGCATTTTTGTTGCCTGGGTAAACCTCCCAAAAGTTGATCTTTTTCTGCGGCCTTGGTCAATTCAATGTCACAGATTCCTATTTCTGCGGGAATCATTGGCTCACAACGCCCACCTAATGCGTCGGCCAAAAGCTGATGACCCAGACATAAGCCAAGATAGGGCTTTTCAAGTTGTTTGACCCAGCGCCGAATCGCCTGTTTTTCTTCCACTAACCAGGGATATTCCTGAACATCCCAGACGTCCATAGGCCCACCCATAACCCAAAGCGCATCATAATCTTCCAACACAGGAATTTTTTCGCCCTTATCCAGATTTACAGCATGCCATTGAATATCATCTTCAGCCAAAAACTGACGAAAAATACCGGGGTGTTCACATTCAATATGTTGAAAAACCAAGAGTCTCATACACGGCCTTAATCCCATCTCCGTATGTGTTTATGTCTGCTAAAAGGCGATGTAGTTGGATTATTTTTCACTGTTTTTCATTTTCACAACACACAATACATGCGGTGAAAAAAATCTATTGGGGATATTAACGCCCTTGCAGTAACTGGATATCTTCTCCAGAACTCTTGTGACGAGTCGTCGCAACGGGTATTTATAAGCGTGTTGATCCCAATAATCAAAAAGTCCAAAATAATTACAATAAAGTGGTTCAACCTGTTTATTTTGATAATAATCCTTAAATGCAGATGGCTTCATCATTTCAAGGTTGTGGTATGAGAATATATCAGGTGTTAGCAGCTTTCTGATGATGTAATGAAACCCTCTATAATGCGGGCAACTGGTAATGACATAACCACCGGGCTTAACAAATTTTTGAATGGCATCCATGGCCTTTTTCCAGTCATCAAAATGCTCAATAAAGCCACTGCTAAAGACAACGTCATACTGTTGTTCAGGCTTATACTCAAATAAATCCTGATTAATCAGCGAATAAGTATTTACCTTGGATTGTGCCATATTCTGTTGGCACTCATCGAAATTATCAACATAATCAAGCCCGGTTACCTGATACTTGAATACCCGGTTGAAATAGACCATGTTTCTACCAGGTGATGCGCCAATTTCGATAAATGTTTTTTCACCATCAATAGGCAGAATATCTGCAAAGAGCTTATGGAAAACGCTTTCATAACTTAAAAAGGAACGTCCGTGCTGTTTTTCTGCAACGCCTTCCCACATTTCTTTTTTCGCAAGATTTACAGGTGATGTTTCACTATCCATTCATGGTCTCTTACAGCCTGCATTAATTAATTGAATACGGTAGACAGAGCGTTGCTTATTCACCCTTTCGGGTACATGGGAAAATTCACCCGCCAATTTGAGATTCCAGGGCATTTACAGTTTCAAAGAACCTTTCTATAAACTTTATATATTTATTTTTTACTTATAAACAAAGCCTTAGGAGGCTAAGGCTGCAATATTGCAAAAAATTTACCTGGATTTTTAAGTCAAGTTTTTGTCGTTTAAAACGAAGGCTAATATAGAACATTTGCCAACAGAGAGCAATATTCAAGAACTGCGGCTACAAACCCATTCTGAGTACAATGTCACAAGATTGTAAATGTAGGGCATATCGGAAGAACTGAGGATGAAGTGGACTGGAATGGAACCGATATCTCAATTTACTTTGTCAGGAAAATCAAGACCCGCCATGCGAACAGAGGAAAAATGAAAGTGAGTGATTTGCCTTATTTAGTATCGCGCCGCGTACAAACGGTGATTAAGGAACACCAAGGATATTAGACGAACCCAATTAATCAGCTCACAATTGAATTTTTACCGCCTGCAAGGTACGTCCGCTATCACGTAACCGAACGACAACAGAAACACCTATTGCTGAGCGATTCCAATCAGGATCAAGCGCTACATCAAATTTATGCGTTTTGCCATTATTTGTCTCCTGCTGTTCACTCAAATGACGTACAACGTAGTTATGCTCCAGTGTCAGGCCATTGTTTTCACCAGCGTCGATGTTGTTGGACAAATCATTTTCAACTATAGCCATATAAATAACAGGGGTATCGGAACCCTGGTATTGAATTTCATCAACGGTGACTGTGGCTAGAAGTTGATCAGTATCGATGTCTGCCACATTCAAGGTAATATCGGCCTCGGCTTTTGCCTGAAGTGCTGCCTGGATTTTTCGAGTGATCTGACTGGCGCCACGGGATTCGACCCCATCCACCACAAACTCCGGCGTATAAATTGAAGATTGTTTGTTGACTCTGGCAACACCGCGCTGGCGTTCGGTGTATTGTGCTTTAGAGAACGGGTCGTTCCAACCGATGTAGTTCCAATAATCCACATGAAAAGCCATCGGTATAATCTGATCAGCTTGCTCAGTCTCACCCAATCCACTTAAAAATCTATCGGCTGGTGGACAAGAGCTACAACCTTCCGAGGTATAAAGCTCCACCACGGCCGCCTTGTATTGTCCACTTTTTATTTGCTTGTCTGCCAAACCGACCGATGAGATGAGTAACAAACAGCTTGCACTGATCAAGGTTTTATAGTCAATCATCACCTACTCCTGAAACTGCGATAAATATTTTGCAAAACCTTCAGTTTGCAATTCGTCTTTTGGAATAAAGCGTAAGGAAGCCGAATTAACGCAATAGCGTAAACCTGTCGGTTCAGGACCATCTTTAAACACGTGACCCAGATGGGAATCAGCGCCTGCACTACGTACCTCCGTACGCGGGAAAAGCAATTTGTAATCTGTTTCAGTGGTTACATGCTCCGCTGAGATGGGTTGTGTAAAACTGGGCCAGCCTGTGCCGGAGTCAAACTTATCGACCGAAGAAAACAAAGGCTCACCGGAGACAATGTCAACATAAATACCGGCCTTCTTGTTATCGTGGTAAGGATTAGAGAATGGCCGCTCAGTACCTTCTTTCTGAGTAACCTTGTACTGCAAATCGGTTAGTTTCTCACGAAGCTCTCCATCACTTGGCTTGTTATAAGCTTTACTCTGCACATCATTGGCTTTTTTGTCTTTCATCATATCCATTTTCTTTTCAGCATCTTTGAGCACAAATTTTAAATCTTTACCCCAGGTTTTTTTCAGATACTGATCCCGGCCCGAACCATGACGATAAAACTTATAGCGAACCGGATTTTTTTTGTAGTAATCCTGATGGTAATCCTCAGCATCATAGAATATATCGAGCGCTACAACCTCGATGACTATTGGTGCATCATAACGCCCTGATACCGCCAGCTTCTTGATAGCCTCTTCAGCCAGCATTTTTTCTGTCTCGTTACTGTAAAAAATACCGGGGCGATACTGAGAACCTCTATCAACAAAGGAGCCGTCACCATCAGTCGGATCAAACTGGCGCCAAAAACCTTCCAGTAAGTTCTCGTATGAGATAATCGACGGGTCGTAATGAACCTGCACAGCCTCGGTATGGCCCGTATTACCTCTACCAACTTCTTTATAGGTTGGATCTTTGGTCTGACCACCTGTATAACCAGAAACCGCATCACTTACACCCGGCAGCTTTTCGAAGTCCGACTCGATACACCAAAAACAGCCACCGGCAAAAGTGGCTACGGCCATGCCTTGTTTGTCCATGGTTTTTTCATCAGTCTTTTGATCTGCATTAGATTGTGCATAAACCAGTACCGCCATCGCCACAATGAGTGTCGCAGTAATGGATTTTATTCGAAGGTTCATAATCATCTCCCGTTGTGTCTTGATAACGATAGCGTTACATAAATAGTAATAGTCATGTTCATCCTAAACTCGCTGTAATTGACAGTGTAGGCTATTTAGCGGCCCAGCTTATGACAGGAAACTAACAGAGTCTTAACAAATTTATAAAATCTGTACAAAAAAAGAAAATAGCTGGATATTTTAGATGATTTAATCTTTATCTGACTGATTTACAGCCATTTTCGATGACTCTTATTTACAACTGCACCAATGGTTTTAAATACCCTATCACCTCACACTAAGACCGCTGTGAACGACAAAAGTTGAACCGAGCGTTATGTGAGTAACTTAATTAACCCTCTTTCATCAAGATTTATACCAAGCTATTAACAACGATAGCAGCAGTGGAAGCCCCCAAAAAACAAAAGGATCGTAAAACCAGTTTAAAACCGTCTCCAAGATTAATTCGCAGCGTAGATACGAGGAATATAAGCAGGCACTTCACGCTGGTACGATCTATATTCATCACCGAAAATTCGCACCAGCCTGCGTTCTTCATAATGTCCGCCAATCAACATATAAATACTGTACATCAGTGTGTAAACCAGATTATTTATCGAAGGTCCGCTGGTTAACAGATATAACAATCCTCCTGATAACATCGGGTGTCGCACCCAGGCATAGATTCCATTGATGACCAATCGATTTAAGCCGAATAGTTTAATTTCACCGTCTGCTTGTTTTTTAGCTAATTTCCTGATCCCGACCCAAGCTTGTTTCAAGCCTAAAAACTCAAGGTAATCACTCTGTATAAAGGCAATATAAATAATGATGATTGAAGCAATGTGAAGAAATTGTATCGCCAGCCACAGCCATTCTGGATAGACAAACAGCCAAACATCGTATTGTGTATTACGACCCCAGTGCAGCAAGGCAATACCTGAGTACAAACTTACAAAACTCAACAGGCAATAAGTCAAACGCCAGAAATAGCTAAGGAAAAATGAACCGAAGCATCGCTCAACCCAGATTTTTCCTGATTCTCTTGCGCCCAGCGAATGCAACACGGCAAAAAGCGTAAATGCAGTTATCGAGGCGCCGTAGTGCTCTGCGCCCCAGGCAATGAACGCTGTCAAAATCAGCCACTTGCCTTCTTCGATTTGTACGCTTTGATTGCCTGCTCAAGATCTTTTAGCTCACCGCAACGAAAAAAGCACGCTTTGTCGAGCTTGCGCAGATTTTCCTCGGCCTTTTCAAGCTGATCAGTTTGCAGGAACAATTCGCCCTGGTATTCAAGCGCACCTTTATGTTTGGGTTTAAGAGATAGTGCCTTTGCATAAGCTTCAAAAGCTGTATCAAACTGGCCCTGTTTTCGATTACTGTAGCCAAGATAATTCCAGGCGTCTGCGTTTTTTGGATCCGCTTTTACAACCTCATCCAACAATTTGATTGCGCCTGAGTAATCCTCTGCATTAACCGCATCCACCGCTTCAGAATACGAGCTGGAACGCTTGCTTGATGAACTTGATGAGCCAGCGGCATAAAGGTTTACAGAAAATAATACGAATATAATAAGTAAGAGAGACTTATTCATGATTTACTCCTCAATAAGATACTTTGGTGACTGCCCAAGTTGAGGCTACATCAATCACCTTACCCAATAACAATCGATTGGAGACACCGCAAACGATGTGTATAACATCACCGGGTTTAAACATACTATATCCATTAGCGTCCCGACATGTGGATTTTATTTACAATGCCGTTTTTTTGCATAAACGCATCAGACACTGACTATTCAACAGAGGTACTTTTTGAGCGTACAGAAAATCAACGCGCGACCGGCAGGCATGGACTCAGATACCACAAAAAAAAGCTTAGGTTGGTTTATAGAGTTTCAAGAAACTTTAAAACTTGCGTGGCCATTAATAATTGCGCAACTTGCCACAATGGGAATAAGCACGACAGATGTAATAATGATGGGATGGTTGGGACCGCAGGAACTGGCTGCCGGGACACTGGCAACCGCCGTTATGTTTCCTTTTTTGCTATTTGGTTTTGGTATTTTGGGCTCTGTCGCGCCACTTGTTGCACAGGCTATCGGGGCAAAAGAATTTCGCTCGGTACGCCGAAATACCCGCCAGGGACTGTGGTTATCTGTCATATTATGCCTGTTTTTTATACCAATACTGATGCAAATGCAAACGATTATCAGTTTTTTTGGGACAATCTGATAAATTGGCATTACTCGCACAGACCTATATGAAAGTTGCCGTCTGGCATTTGTTACCGGCTTTTTTATTTGTTGTACTTCGCAGTCTTATATCCGCCCATGGTAATACATCAGTTCTTTTACTTATTACACTCATCGCTATTGTAATCAATGCAATAGGCAACTATGCCTTGATGTTTGGGAACCTCGGCATGCCTCGTTTAGAGCTTACAGGCGCTGGCATAAGCACAACGGTGGTCAATACATTTATGTTCCTGTGCGCATTATTATATGTACTAAAGCACAAACGCCATAAACGTTATGCCATTTTAGTGAGGCTATATAAACCGGATTGGCATAGCTTTTTCAACATACTCAGAATAGGCACACCTGTTGGACTGATGATCACCGCCGAAACAGGTTTGTTTACCGCTGCCACGGTTATGATGGGATGGTTAGGCACCGATCAGCTGGCCGGACATGCGGTTGCGGTGAATATGGCGGCAATGGCATTTATGGTGCCACTGGGTTTAAGTTTTGCCACAACCATTCGGGTTGGTTTGGCTTATGGTCGTGGTAGCCACGCTGACATCGCTACCGCAGGCTGGGTATCAATCCAATTGGCAATCGTCCTGATGAGCTGTTCTTTAACATTATTTCTTTTGTTTCCAGAGTATCTGGTACACCTGTTTTTAAGCCCGGATATTGAGAAAAATTCCGCACCTATCGCTTTTGCGGTCAAGTTTTTGGCCGTTGCTGCATTGTTTCAGTTAGTCGATGGTGCGCAGGTTGCCGCTGCTGCTGCTCTGCGGGGTTTGAATGACACTAAAATCCCCATGTTCATCGCGATAGTCGGATACTGGCTGATCGGTATACCTGTTGGATATGTGCTGGCTTTTGTGTTTGGTCTTAATGGGGTCGGCATTTGGCTGGGCCTGGCAATGGGATTGGCATTTGTCGCTGTGATATTAATTATCCGATTTGCCCGTAGAAACAGTTTTAAAATAATCAAAAAAGTAAAATAAATTCACCCTATAGAGACTGATTGATAGCTTTGTCTGGCACACCACAGCATTTAATTCTACACTCACCCATTTGAGGAAAGTTACCATGAGTGACAACTACCAACCGGGCATACTTGAGCCTGTTCCAGGACATGCACGCTATCTCTTGTTTTCACTCAAGTCCAATCCATCGATAGACCCGGCACTACAAAATCTTATAAGCATTGCAGAGGGCGCAAATACCGTTGTTGGCCTGGGATTGTCCTTGATTCAAACGCTGAAAAAAAATATAGACGGGCTGAAGGCTCACCCGGTAATAATAAGCAACGGGATCGAAATCCCCTCAACCCCCGTTGCGTTATGTTGCTGGATTAGAGGTGAAGACAGCGGTGAATTAGTGCATCAAACAAGGCAGCTATGTCAATTACTGGCACCTGGTTTTCAGATAATCAAGACTGTTGATGCCTTTCGATACGATAGCGGCCTCGATCTGACAGGCTATGAAGACGGTACAGAAAACCCAACCGATGATGATGCCATCAAGGTAGCGATAATAAGTGGCAAAGGACAAGGTCTGGATGGATCGAGTTTTATGGTTGCGCAGCAGTGGGTCCATGATCTGGATTATTTTCAATCGCTTTCAACCGAACATCAAGACCACACATTCGGGCGTAGAATAAGCGATAATGACGAGATTGACAACGCACCCAAATCCGCTCATGTAAAACGTACCGCCCAAGAAGATTTTGTTCCCGAAGCTTTTATTGTAAGACGCTCGATGCCATGGGCAGATGCCACTGAGATGGGTTTGGTGTTTGTTGCCTTTGGCCAGTCCTTTCATGCATATGAAGCACTGTTAAACCGAATGGTCGGCGCCGATGATGGAATAACTGATGCATTGTTCAGCTTTACCCGTGCCATTACCGGCAGCTATTTTTGGTGTCCGCCACTTAAAAAAGGCCGCCTGGATCTGAGTGCGATTGATCTCTAGTTTATCCGTTAATGACAACAATACAACGGGACGATTAAATTGTGAATACATCAACACCTACCCTGCCCGCCTGGCGTAACACCTGGGTGATTATCACTTGTGGATGCCTGATTTGCGCGATGATTTTTGGACCTCGGTCATCGATGGGGTTTTTTCAATTACCCATACTCACTGATACCGGCTGGGACCGAACAACCTTTGGTCTCGCCATGGCCATTCAAAATCTGCTGTGGGGTATATCCCAACCGATTATGGGTGCCATTGCTGATCGTTATGGTACATGGCGCGTATTGGCCTTTGCCGCCGTCTCTTACGCAGCAGGTCTGATAATAATGGCGACTGCTTCAGCGCCAATCCACCTGCATATTGGCGGTGGGGTGTTAATCGGTATTGGTACCGGCGCTGCAAGCTTTGGCATTATTCTGGCCGTATTTGCACGCAACGTAGCAGCAGAGAAAAGAAGTTTTGTGTTTGGTCTGGGCACAGCAGCAGGCTCCCTGGGTATGTTTATTTTCGCACCGATCTCACAGGCATTAATTTCAAACTTTGGCTGGTCGAACAGTTTGATTTATATTTCTGCAGCGATGCTGATTGTGCCGATTCTCGCCATTCCTCTATATGGCAACTCAGCCTCCTCGCCTGTTTCACAACAGGAATTTGAGCAAACAGTCCGCCAGGCGCTAAACGAAGCCTTCAGAAGCAAAGGCTATCTGCTTTTGACAACAGGTTTTTTTGTCTGTGGTTTTCAGGTCGCATTTATCACCGCTCATTTTCCTGCCTATATCAGTGACTTGGGATTAGCATCCAAATGGGCGGTAATGGCCATTGCGCTTATCGGCGCGTTTAATGTAATCGGCTCACTTGCTTCGGGTATCATCGGGCAAAGATATTCCAAACCGAAGTTCTTAACCCTTATTTATATCTGTCGATCGATTGTAATCACGGCTTTTTTGCTGCTGCCATCAAGCCCTACAAGTGTTGTCATATTTTCGATTGCGATGGGTTTACTGTGGTTATCCACCGTTGCACCAACCAACGCAATAGTTGCAATCATGTTCGGAACCCGGCATTTAGGTTTGCTCGGCGGAATTGTTTTTTTCTCTCACCAAATCGGCTCTTTTCTTGGGGTTTGGCTGGGTGGTTATCTTTATGATCGCATGGGCTCTTATGATTCAGTCTGGTGGATTGGGGTGGCACTTGGCCTGTTTGCAGCACTTGTGCATTGGCCTATTCAGGAAAAGCCGGTCACACGCCTTGCAAATGAGCTATCTACCTGAGGTAATATTAACAACAAGAGCAATCCGATAAAAACCGAAGCTGATGATCGCGCCGGTTCGGTTAATTCAACATTGATTAGTGATTGGAATTCGCAATGCTGTAATGTAGGAAGGTTTGTGACTATAACTCGCTTTGTTCTTCGATTACCGACTGAGTAAATCGGTGAGGTGCCTGTCGATATTTAAAACACATTTAAAATGTTTCAATGATCTCAAGTGTTAAGGAAAAGTTTCTTATACTGTTCTCGCAACAAATTTTTCTGCACCTTGCCCATTGTGTTTCGTGGCAGATCATCAACAATGATCAGGCGTTTGGGTTGTTTGAAGCTTGCCATATTTTCCTGAATATTTTGCATTATTATCGTTTCATCCAACAACACTCCTTTCTTTGCCACTAATACAGCAACAACTGCTTCGCCAAAGTCATGATGAGGCACACCGATTACTGCTGATTCCAGCACACCTTCTTGCTCATCCAACAACAGCTCCACCTCCTTTGGATAAACATTATAACCACCTGTTATTATCAGATCTTTTCCCCGTCCAACAATTTGTACATAGCCGTCTTCGTCTATGCAGGCCAAGTCTCCAGTAATAAAAAAGCCGTCGTCCAGCAACTCTTCTGCCGTTTTTTCAGGCAAACGCCAGTAGCCGAGAAAAACGTTCGGACCACGCACTTGCAGTATGCCAATTTCACCTTGGGTCAATTCTTCACCTGTTTTGACATCGCAAACCTTGACTTCAACTTGCGGCAATGCTGGACCCACAGTGCCAGCCTTGCGCAAACCTTCGTAGGGATTGGATGTGTTCATATTGGTTTCGGTCATGCCATAACGTTCGAGTATTTTGTGTCCGGTACGCTTTTCAAACGCCCAATGTGTCTCCGCCAACAAGGGTGCGCTGCCGGAAATAAACAAGCGCATGTTTTCAACCAGCTGGTGATTCAATCGCTCTTCATCAAGCAGACGTGTATAAAACGTCGGCACGCCCATCATTGAGGTGGCTTTTGGCAGTGCCTCAATGACTTGATCCACGTCAAACTTAGGTAAAAACAGCATCGATCCACCGGCCAATAACAACGTATTGGTGGCTACAAACAAGCCATGAGTGTGGAATATTGGCAAGGCGTGCAGAAGCACATCTTCTTGCTTAAAACACCAGCTATCGAGCAACGTCCTGGCATTGGAGAGTAAATTATTATGACTCAACATGGCGCCCTTGGATCGCCCTGTGGTGCCAGAGGTGTATAAAAGTGCAGCCAGATCATTTGCACTTCGATCCACAACCTGAAAGTCCGTCGGATTGCCTTCAGACTGGCTAAGCAGACTGCCACTTTTGTCCGCATTCAGCGTGAGCTTTTTTGCCTTATACTTATCGGCGATAACCTGTAGGGAGTCACTATTGGATGCGTTACAAATTATCAGTTTAGCTTGTGCGTCAGCCACAAAATACTCAACTTCCACGCTTTTGTAGGCCGTATTCAAGGGCAAAAATACAGCCCCTGTTTGCACGCACGCAACATATAACGCCAGTGCCTCGACAGATTTATGCGCCTGCATGACCACTCGGTCACCCGGCTTTATACCTTGATTATTAAGCGTATACGCGAATTGCGAAGCGAGATCCAAAAAATCCCGATAACACAGCTCATCACCGTCGGGCAGGTGTAAAAATACGCGTGAGCTGTCTCGGTGTGGACCAAGCAAGGCATCGAATAGTAGGTTAGCCATTTATTTTTCTCGTCCATTCATACGGCATTGCCCATTAACAGATTTGGCAGCCACGTGGCTATGCCCGGCATCAAACAAAGCAGGATGATCGCTAATATCATGCAAAATACATAGGGTAAGGAACCGAGCAAAATAGTTTTCAGTGTAATATCGGGCGCAATTGCGTTGATCACATACAAGTTAAGCCCGACCGGAGGAGAAATTAGTCCAATCTCCATGTTTATAGTCAATACAACCGCAAACCAGTACGGATCAAAACCTGCCGTGGTAATCACGGGCAATAAAATAGGCGCGGCCATTAGAATAACGGCAACAGGCGGTAGAAAAAATCCGGCAATCAGTAGAAACACATTAATCGTCGCCATCAGAACCCAACGATTAACCTCAAGCATACTGATCCACTGTGCGATCGATTGTGTAATATACAAACTTGAAAGCATGTATGAAAAAACCCCGGCGGCGGCGATGATAAACAAGATCATCACACTCTCGCGGGTCGAATCACGCAGCACTGACCAAAGCGCTTTCGGGCTCCAGAGCTTGTAGATCAGCACGGCCATTATCAAACACAATGAAGCACCTACAGCGGCGGTTTCTGAAGGTGTAGCGATGCCACCATACATAGCAACAAGGACACCCAGGATGATCAACAGAAAAGGCAGGATTCGGGGGAGAATTTCGAGTCGCTCTCGCCAGCTATACACGCGCCTCTCGCTACCACCGGAAAGGCTGCCTTGTCGCCAGGTGCTGAAAATAGACCAGGCCATAAACAGACAAACCAGCAGTAAGCCAGGCAGGACACCGGCCAAAAACAGACGGCCAATGGATGTCTCGGTGGCAATGCCGTAAACGATCATGGTCACAGAGGGTGGAATAAGAATACCCAGAGTGCCGCCCGCAGCAATAGAACCGGCAGCAACACCATCCGGGTAGCCGCGTTTGCGCATCTCCGGTATGCCCATTTTTCCAATGGCTGCGCAGGTTGCAGGTGAGGAACCCGACATGGCCGCAAATAACGCACAGGCGCCAAGGTTAGAGATTACCAGCGCACCCGGAACCCGGGTTAACCAACGCTCCAGCGCCTCGTATAAATCAGCACCAGCCCGGGTAGAAGAAATTGCCGAACCCATAATAATGAACATGGGAATTGATAACAGCGCAAAGCTGTCGAGCTTGGCAAAGAGTATTTCCGGAATTAATTCAAGCGAACGCAAGCCATCAAACAGGCTAAGAAAAACGGCAGAAACAATCAGCAGACCTATGGCAACGGATACACCGGAAAACAATACGATGACTGTGACCACTGCCACAATCAAACCAAGCGTTAATGGATCCAACTAACGCCCCTGGGAAATAAAAGCATTATCACTATCAACAAATAGAACAAGCAGATCGGCTATTAATTGCAATAGAAATAAAAAAAATCCCAGCGGTAAGGCTAAATAGGGTATCCACAGACGCACACCCCATACCGTATCGGACTTCCAATCTCTGGACCAGGTTAAAATCCATAGCTCCACGGCATAGTACAAAATAATCGCCACCACAGCAGCCGTTAATAACAAGGTAAAAATCTCCAAGGCTCTACGCAGCTTGGCTGTGAGCAGTTGCGGAATCAAATTAACACTGACATGACCGCGCCGCTTCTGCACATAAGGCAGCCCCATTAAGGTAGCGGCTATCATCAAATAAATAACCGCTTCAGTCTGCCAGATAGTTGAGCCATTTAATACAAATCTGACCCATATCATCTGACAGGTTATGATGACAGAGGTAAGAATCATCAGCGATGCCACTACTCCGCAGAGGTCAGACAAAACCGCAATACTGCGTAGAAAAACACCTTTTTTTCCTGACAGTGGCAAAGTGTGGGCATGCTCAGGCATCGGTTAACTCAACAATTTCAAATTGAGTTAAAAATAAAGAAACGATGATTATTCAACCGCCAGCGCCATATCCAGCAAAGCCTGACCATTGGGTGTGCTACTGACGAATTGCTTATAGGAAGAACCTTTTGCTATCTCTCGCCATGCATTAAATTCTTCGGCCGTCATATTTTTTATTTCCACCCCGGCCTTTTTGAACACTTCAACCGAATTGGCATCCTGTTTTTTCGCCTCTTCTAAATAGTAGGTCTGGGCTTTTGCGGAAGCGCTTTTTAGTGCGCCTTGCTGTTCGGAGCTTAATCCGTCAAAGGTGGGCTTATTCATTAACAATGGCTGATACATAAACCACAGCGCCACATCAGCGGCCGGTGTATAACACTTCACCTGCTCGTAGATACGATACGATACAAAAGAAGACGATGACGTATTGGCCGCATCCAGAACACCTGTTTGCATGGCATTGTAGATTTCTGACGATGCCATGGAAGTGATGGATGCACCCGCCGCAGCAAGCATCTGCTCGAACGCTTTACCGGCGGCCCGTGTTTGCAGGCCTTTGATATCCTCTGGGGAAGTAACACATTTTTCCTTACCGACATAACCACCGGCCAGATAGCCATGGACTAGCACCATAACATCATCTTCAGCCATTATTTTTTCAATCTCCTGCATAAACGCTGAATTGTTCATGCGTGCTGCATGATCATGATTTTTTATCAAGCCCGGCATGAGGGTAAGATTATATTCGGCGCGTTGCCCGCCCGCATAAGACAAGGGAAAAACCGTCATATCCAGCTGACCCCGTGAAAGTGGCTTGTATTGCTCCCGCGGTTTGAACAGTGATTTTGAAGGGAATATTTTCACCGTCAGATCAACACCTGCCGCCGCGACTTCATCCGCTACGATCTGCGCAACCTGATGGCGTACATCCTTGGTTGACCACTGATGCGACAAACGCAGTTCAGCTGACAAAGCCAGGCCGCTTATGCTCAAGACCAGAAAACAGGCCCCTAACTGCTTAAGAATTCGATATTTCATTGTGTCTTCCTCCGGTTTTACCCTCACGGGCTTTGTTTTGATTCTTTTACGTGAAAAACGTCTGCGCAAAGTGTACGCTTGTGCCAGCCAAAGATAAACAGCAAGCATTCCACTAACAAACACAAAATGAGGAAACATAGCAGCAAAACAAAAAGCACGCTAAAAACAATTACACCCGAGAGATCCATGACTGAGTTTCTGACGACAAAAGAAATCGCCTCATTTTTACGCATTAAAGAACGTAAGGTCTACGATCTTGCCGCCTCGGGAAAAATACCTTGCTCACGTGCCACGGGTAAGCTGCTATTCCCAAAAGCCGATGTTGAACGCTGGGTGCAAAGCGCACAGTCAGCCCTCGCAGTTCCTATTAAGCCAAAACCCGAACGTGCGAAAGTATTGTTAGGCAGCCACGATCCACTCCTGGAATGGGCATTACGAGAATCAGGATGTGGAATAGCAAGTTTTTTTGATGGTAGTTTTGACGGACTCAAACGCTACGAAGCAGGAGAAGGAATAGCCGCTGGTTTACATATATTCGACCCAGAGAGCAACGATTGGAATATAGCGACTATTAAGGATATGCTCAGCCGTGCGGATTATATTCTGATGGAATGGGCAAAACGCCAACGCGGTCTTGTTGTCGCACAAACACAAATCGCTCATATCCGCACAATCAATGATTTGCAAGGTTGCACAGTTGTACCGCGACAGGCAGGTGCTGGTAGTCAGCGTCTACTTGACCATTTACTGCAAAATTCAGACATTGATGTTGGAGATATGAGGTTCACCAGCGCTGAGCGAACCGAGAATGATGCAATACTGCCTCTTTTGAATAATACAGCAGATGCGACACTGGGCTTGCAATCCGTTGCAGAACAATATCAGCTGGGTTTTGTACCACTGATAATGGAACGGTTTGATTTACTCATCAATCGCCGGGAATGGTTCGAGCCTGGCTGGCAACGTCTGATAGCGTTTTGCCATACAGATTCCTTCCAGAAAAAGTGTCAAAATACACCGGGCTATGATTTCTCAGCTTTTGCTACAATCCATCTCAACAGTCGATAAAACAAACCATTTTTTTTATTAATAAAGGAAAAGTGAAACGTGTCCAGAAAAACATCCGAAACTTCAATCACTATTTTGCATTGGGGAAAAACAACTGCTGCCCCCCCAATTTGTAGCTTGCAATCGCTCCCTGCCCTTCGTCACTTAAAATCCAGTCAATAAACACCTGGCCTTCAATTTTTTTCACCACACTGTGTTTTTTCGGATTTATCAGCACAATACCGTATTGATTAAACAGTGCATCACCGCCCTGCACGTGGATTTTATAATCTGACTTATTTTTAAAGCTAATCCAGGTAGCGCGATCTGTTAACGCATAAGCACTCATACCTACCGCTGCATTCAAAGTCGCACCCATACCTGATCCCGTTTCACGATACCATTTCCCGCTATGTTTTTGTGGGTCAACTGCCGCGATCTTCCATAGATGTACTTCTTCTTTATGCGTACCGGAATTGTCTGCTCTTGAAACAAAAACCGCCTGCGCTCTGGCCAATTTCTGCAGGGCCGCTGGTGCATCCTGCATACCATTGAGTTCGGCCGGATCGGCAGCCGGGCCGACGATAATAAAATCGTTATACATCACATCAAAACGCTTGACTCCAAAACCCTCAGCAACAAATTTCTCCTCCGCAGATTTGGCATGTACCAGCAGTACATCGCCATCACCATTTTTTGCATTTTTTATCGCCTGCCCTGTCCCCACAGCCACAACATTGACTGTAATACCTGTTTTTTCCTTAAATACTGGCAGGATCGTGTCATACAAGCCGGAGTTTGCTGTTGATGTTGTAGACTGTAGTATGATGGACACATCAGTCGCATTAGCCGGTGTGTGGGCGATGGCCGCTGCCGCAAGCAAACTTATCAGCCATTTGCAGCTGTTTATTCTAATCATAGATCCCCTTGAAGATATACGAAAACGGCTAATCAAGCATGCTATAGCAGCAAATCACCGTTAAGATAGGCATGCACTTTTGATGATTTACTTTGCTGAAAAAATTCTTTCGCCCGTTGATGCTCCAGCACTTCACCCTTGTGCATAAAAACCATGTTATCAGCCAATCGTCTGGCTTGGGCAACATCATGCGTTACAAATACAATACCTGTACCTTGCTCGTTGACTTGACGGACGATTTGCTCGATTACCTGCGTTGATGTTGGATCAAGATTGGCGGTTGGCTCATCCAGAAACAAAACCCCTGGCTCCATCGCTAACGCTCTTGCCAATACCAGTCGTTGCTGTTCACCACCCGACAAGCGACGTGCAGCCTGCTCTTGCAGATGCTGCAAAGCAACCCTACCCAATAACGATTGACGTAGTTCCGGGTTTTTTATACCGCGCAATTTCAATACAAAGTCAATATTTGCAGCGACTGAACGACGTAACAAAACGGGTCGTTGAAAAACCATTGCCTGCTGCGCCCGATGTTGTGCATTTAGCACCTGTCCGGCATAAAACACTTGTCCATAGCTGGCTTGCAATAAACCATGCATCAGGCGTAACAGCAAACTTTTACCCGCGCCATTAGGACCCATAAGTACAGTAATGCCTTTGCGCTTAATCCTTAAATTCAATGGCTTGATTAACACCTGACCATCGATTTTCAGCGAGACATCCTTTAACTCAATAGGCCAAAGTTCAGGTGACTCGTTGACAGGTACTATCTGCTGCTTACACACCTGATTATGCATAACGACTTCATCAGGCATAAGCATATCTTGTAGCGGTCAGGCGGGTGGTCATAACAGCCGCATTCACCAACACCGCTATGCTCATCAGAACTATACCCAAGGCTAAAGCCAGAGCCAGATTCCCCTTGGAGGTTTCTAACGCTATTGCCGTTGTCATAACTCGCGTTAAATGGTCAATATTGCCACCGACAATGATCACCGCCCCTACCTCGGCGATAGCCCGGCCAAAACCTGCCAAAGCAACCGTTAATAGACTGTAGCGCCCATCCCATAACAAGGTCTTGACAGCTGTTCCAATCGGCACATTCAGCGAACGAAACTGTTCATCATACTCACTGTGCAAACTGCTGATCACCTGTTGCGTCAGGGCTGCCACAATCGGCGTTATCAGCAACGACTGCGCGATAATCATCGCAGAAGGTGAATACAACAGATGCATCCAGCCTAATGGCCCTGAATTGGATAAGAGCAAATACACGAATAATCCAAGTACGACAGGTGGCAGGCCCATTAACGAGTTCAGTAGTACCAATAAGACATTACGCCCCGCAAAACGCCCTACCGCCAATCCGGCACCCAACGGTAAACCAATCAAACTGGCTATAAATACTGCACTCAGGCTTACCTGTAACGATAAGGAAATAATTTCCATTAAATCCGCATCCAGGGAAAACACCAACCTAAACGCCACATCAAATGCCTGGCTAAAGTCCTGCATTAACGTCTCTTATTTTGTTTTTTACTGCATAATTTACTAAATAGTGCATATTTTACAAAAATTTAGCACGTAATTTTTAGCATTTCAAGGGATTTTCCGAGTTTGCCCAACCACGGTGTTCCGGGACATATATGGACACCGGGTGTTCCGGGACACGGGTGTTCCGCGGATGTCGAGGACAGGCACCACTAATTTGAAGGACAGGCATTCATATTTGTCATGGATTTCACAGGAAGCGTCTATGGTAGCGACAAAACAATGCTGATTCTCAACGCAGACTCCAACATTTATAGTTCCAAGTAAAACCTAGAACAGGTGTTCGGGGACAGGCACTTCCATTTACAATGGTTATTTTCAATAAAAACAGTAATATATTTATTTTCTAACCAGTGCCTGTCCTTGAAACTAAACTCGTGTGCTGATAGGTGTAGGTGGTAGTCGTGCTGCTGACCATCCGGTTGCGGTCATTGAAGGCAAAGCTTGCCAATGCGTTGTCAGTGGTATTGCCGGCGGCGTCGTAGTGGAAACTCCGTTCGCCGGTAATCGAGTCCAGACGATGACTGTCCGCAGTGTAGTGATAGGATTGGGTCTGGCTATTAACACCGACATCCGTGGTTAAGGCCAAGCGGTTACCGACACTGTCATAACTGTAGCTTTTATCACCGTAATCACCTGCGGCGAAGTTGAGGTGGTCGAGATTGTCGTAGCTAAGAAAAAATAGGGGGCGAATAGGGGGTTCGAGCCTATTTTACAATATACAAAGATAGTTAAGCCTTATGAGTAACGGATTGGTTTTCTGTTAAATCGAATATTGGCATTTTTTACTGATAGTGAGGTTACGTCAGGTTCTTGTATATTGTAAAATAGGGTGACCCCTTCCATTTTATTTTTATTCACACTTGCTAGAGGATATTTTATTTGAGCGTTTCGGAGTCATACCATTCCTGACCAACTTTCTCCTGAACTCGTATCTTGGTGAGAAAAAAATCCTATCATAAGTCCCTAATAAAACTTCATCTCCAACTCTAATACCAACTTGAATGTTCGTACCTAAAGTAATACACCCACTTTTATCTTTCAACTTTACCACTAGCAAAGCACCACTATTATCAAGACCTTGTGTAGTTCCTTTGGAAATCACAACACCTGAGACCTCTCTTGTATCACTAGCTGGAATGCGTTGAAGAAAATAAACAAGCACAAAGATTAAAAGCAGCACTGCAAAAAAAACTTTATACCTAATTGGTGTTGTCATAATACTATCTATCGTCGATGAGGGTAGCGCCGCTTTGGTTGTTCAATGCGTGTCGGCTCCAAATCTGGTCTGGGGATCCTTGTCGCATCTTTAACGTCAGAATAAATAAGGGGTCAACCCTATTTTACAATGTACAAAGACAGTTAAACCTTAAGAGTATCGGATTGATTTTTTGTTAAATTGAATATTCGCAGTTTTGACTGATAGTGAGGTTACATCAGGGCCTTGTATATTCTAAAATAGGGTCGACCCCTTATTTTGCCCAGGTCCTGCCATTCATAGGCAGGGGCTGCTGTTGATATAGAGTCCAGTGGCGCGATGGGTGTGATAACGCCCGGTCTGGTGACTTATCTATTTGAACTGATCTCGTAAATCAGAAAAGAATGCTAGGGCAATAAGCGCACCATCCGTCATTAGTAGAATGTTTCTCGCGATACGTTCAACTGGAACTGACACTTCTACACCGCCAAGGGGGGCAAGCAGTAGTAGTACAGCTATATCAAGAACAATTAGAAGCCATATTGACCAACGTTTAAGATTAAATAATCCCATGTAACAAATGTAAGTTACAATTAATATCGCCCAGAACATATTTTCAGACCACGGGACTATTGCACTATATCCGTCAGCAGTTAATAGATTCCGAACATTATCGTCAAAATGATCCGTATAAATATCTCTAAAGAATGTCCATATTAGATCTGCACTCCATGAGATCACCACCAAATATCGATATATCGCTTTTGTTATCACCATTGCTTTCACCTACTATTATAAACCGGGACAAAGTTCTGGCCCCTTAAGTGGTGCTCAGTCGTAGTAAAGATCATTTCTTTCACATGCTGATTCTGTTTGAGTTATATGGAATTGTTACAGCTATGCAGAAATAGTTTTCTGTCTTTTCAAGATTTGTTACTTGGTACTATGTATGGTAGGCCAGTCCTCGATAGCTGATAGTCAGAATCCAAAGCGTGTGGGCAATTTTTATTTAAACTGGGTTCTTATGTCAGAAAAGAATGCTAGTGAAATAAGCGCACCATCCGTCATTAGCAGAATGTTCCTTGCGGTACGTTCAACTGGAGCTGATACCTCCACACCGCCAAAAGGAGCAAAGAATATTAGCACACCTATATCAAGAGCAATTAGAAGCCATATTGACCAACGCTTAAAAAAAATCAGACCCGAATAACAAAATGCACTAGTTGCTAATATTGTCCAGAAAATAAACTCTGTTCCTGGAATTACAGAACCGTATCCATTGGCTGCTAATAGGTGCTGCATGTTGATGTTAAAATTATCCCAGTATATATTCGAAAAAAATATCCAAACCAAGTTAGAGACCCATGAGATCAAGACCAAGTAACGATATAAAGTTTTAGTTATAAACATCTGCAATTAAATTCGATATCAATTACAAGGACAAAGGGATGAACCTGTAGGCAACCTCCCGCCGTAGTAGGGATCCTCTCCTTCACAGGATGATTCAGATTGAGGGGGAGGAGGAATAGGTCCAACCGGACAAAAACATTTTGGCTGTATTTCAGGTTCTGCCTTGGGCTTCCAATGTGGTCTAGGATCATTCATATTCTCAAGAATTTTATGAAGAGGTAAATTATAACCAGGTGTAGTTGGCCTGCGTTCACCATTGGGATCATAATAAAGAATAGGATTGGCTAGTACATAGAGAAATAAATTCGCGTCTGCAGTTTTAAAGGCCCAAATACCAAACCCATCAATAATACCATTGATTCCAAGTGGATCAGCTGTTAAATATCTCCCAGATCTAGAGTCATACGTTCTAAAGTAATTATAACTTAATCCAGACTCTTCATCAAAATATTGACCTGGAAATCGCAAATTCTGGTCGATAGTACTTACGGTTTCTGTCACCTCACCAAACGGGCTGTATTCTCCTTGCCATACAACCATCTGATTAGTATCTGTCACAACCTGCGGCGTTCCCAAATGATCGGTATGGAAAAAGTATGTCGCCGCTTGTGTAGCAGTCACAAAAAACAATGTAATTAGCGTAAGTAATAGAGAACGAAGTATGCTCATCTTATTGCCCTCCAATCACATCAAAACGCTGATAGTCCGACCATGCATTCCAGCCGCCACTGTTCTTTGCGCGAATGCGCCATAGATGGTTGTTACTGACATTGAGGGTTAGATCTGCAGGTGTCACTGAACACGTTCCGGCATTGCAGATATCAGCAACCGGGTAGGTGGCATCGTGCACCCAGGTTGTTAAGGCAAAGAAAATAGGGGGATAGGGGGATAGGGGGTCGAGTCTATTTTACAATATACAAAGATAGTTAAACCTTATGAGTAACAGATTGGTTGTCTGTTAAATCGAATATTATCAGTTTTGACTGATGGTGAGGTTACATCAGATTCTGTATATGGTCAAATAGGATTGACCCCTTATCCTCATATTCCACCTTTGTATAATGAGAATGGCTCTTCTCTGCAAAAAGTGGTGCACTTAATTTTAGAATGTGGGCCCTCCTTGCTTCGACTTCTGCGTCATACCAGCTAAGAGGGTGTTGATAACAAACGCATAAAGTTTATGGATTAAGTATCATATTAACGTTTTTCTATATCTTTACGAAATCTTTAAAATAACGATGTACATTTTCACATTGAATGTGGGGGAGTAGTTTAATGAATTGGCCCTATAATTTCCTAAATCTGAAGTGAATACCTATCTACAAATAATATTCTATCATGCACCATTAACTTTACGGAATCTCCCACGTTAATCGTAATTCCTGCAACAGTGTTAATGCGAATTGTATTGCCGTGTTCTGTCTTACACACTAAATATACTGAACTACCAATGGCACTCTGATTTGCACCGAGACTTATTACCTGAGCGTTGATTATCTTCGGTTGCCCTATAGAATAGTTCGACAGAAAACCTAATATAGGTAGAGAAATAGCAATAAGCGAAAGAGGCCAGTACCTAAATACCGCTTTGATCCAATAATATATTGTTTGAACTTTGTACATTACATATCTATTTTTCATCCAACCCAACTCTATAATGAATAAACATTGACTATTGTCTTTCCTCTCTCCTTCCCGGTAGTTGTATTTGATGAACTTCGATAGGTGCTGGTCTACCTGCTTGACCTGGATTCGAATCGAACATACTCAACACCACACAGACAATCGCAAAACATCCATCCCTAACTTTCTTATTAAGACACTCAAGTCCTTTAGGATCAATATTTAAATTAGGATTTTGTTCCGCATAACCAAATAGTAGATTTAGAGGGGTGATCGAGCTGGCATTACCTATTTTTTGTGTGTCTTTTGCTATTTCCGGTGTAAATCGTTCGACAATTGAAAAATCTTTTAAAACACCGATTGGGTCTGCTTCTACATACCGCCCTAATGCTGGATCATAGTCCCGAAAATAATTGTAGTACAATCCCGTTTCAACATCAAAGTACTGACCCGGAAATCTTAGACTTTGCTCGACTGTACTTACCGTTTCTGTCACTCCACCGAACGGACTGTACTCACCCTGCCACACAACATTCTGATCTTTATCCGATAAAACCCGCGGTGTACCCAGATGATCGGTATGAAAGAAGTATGTCGCCGCTTGTGCAGCAGACACAGAAAAAAATGTAATTAGCGTAAGTATCAGAGGACGAAGTATGCTCATCTTATTGCCCTCCAGTCACATCAAAACGCTGATAGTCCGACCATCCATTCCAGCCACCACTGTTCTTTGCGCGAATGCGCCATAGATGGTTATTACTGATATTCAGGGTTAGATCTGCAGGTGTCACTGAACACGTTCCGACATTGCAGATATCAGCAACCGGGTAGGTGGCATCGTGCACCCACGTTGTTAAGGTGCGATCATAAACCCGCAATCTGTAATCAGTGGCATTGCCCAGGTCCTGCCATTGGTAAGTAGGGGTTGTTGTTGATATAGATCCCAGTGGCGCGATGGTTGTAATGACATCCGGTATTGAATCCACATAATCAAAGAACTGACTATCCGACCAGTTATTCCAGCCACCGCTGTTTTTTGCCCGAAGTCGCCATACATGGTTTTTACTGAAGTTAAGCGTTAAATTTGTTGGAGTGACTGAACAAGTACCGTTACTGCAGATATCAGCAGCTGGATAGGTTTCATCATGTACCCAGGTATTCAGGGCACGATCATAAATTCGTAATCTGTAATCGCTTGCATTGCCCAGGCCCTGCCATTCATAAGCAGGCGTTGCTGATTGTATGGACCCAAGAGGTGCGGTCGGTGTGATGGTGCCCGGTATCGAATCCACATAATCAAAGAACTGACTATCCGACCAGTCATTCCAACCAGCACTGTTCTTTGCCCGAACTCGCCACACATGGTTTTTACTGAAGTTAAGCGTTAAATTTGTTGGGGTGACTGAACAAGTGCTATTACTGCAGATATCAGCAGCTGAGTAGGTTTCATCATGCACCCAGGTGTTCAGCGCACGATCATAAATTCGTAATCTGTAATGGGTTGCATTGCCCAGGTCCTGCCATTGGTAGGCAGGGGTGGCTATTGGTATCGATCCCAGCGGTGCGATGGGTGTAATGACACCCGGTATCGTATCTACATAATCAAAGAACAGACTGTCCGACCAGTCATTCCAACCAGCACTGTTCTTTGCCCGTAGTCGCCACACATGGTTTTTACTGAAGTTCAGAGTTAGATCTGTTGGTGTTACGGAACAAATACCGTTGCTGCAAATATCCACTGCTGGATAGGTTTCATCATGTACCCAGATGTTCAGCGCACGATCATAAATGCGTAATCTGTAATCGCTCGCATTGCCCAGATCCTGCCATTCATAAGCAGGGGTGGCTGTTGATATGTTCCCTAGGGGTGCGGTCGGTGTGATGACCCCCGGTATCGTATCTACATAATCGAAGAAAAGACTATCAGTCCAGTCGTTCCAGCCAGCACTGTTCTTTGCCCGAACTCGCCACACATGGTTTTTACTGAAGTTCAGCGTTAAATTTGTTGGGGTGATTGAGCAAGTGCCGTTACTGCAGATATCAACGGCTGGATAGGTTTCATCATGTACCCAGGTGTTCAAGGCCCGATCATAAATGCGTAATCGGTAATCGTTTGCATTGCCCACAGCCTGCCATTGATAAGCGGGGGAAGCGATGGTTATCGATCCCAAGGGGGCAATCGGCGTGATAACACCGGGTATCGTGGGCGTCTCATCAGCGCGCCACATCGCCAGTGGTTCGCCATCAAGATAGGCGTATTCAACGCTTATAACACCGCTGCCTTCGGCTTCGGCAATGAGTTTGCCGTCAAGATCAAAGATAAAATGCGTCTCACCCGAACTGCCGGTTTTGCGCACCCGTTGCCCGAGCGCATTGTGTTGGTAGGTGGTGGTCGCGGCGTTGACCGTGCTGCTGGCCATGCGGTTGCGGTCATTGTAGGTAAAGCTTGCCAGTGCGTTGTCAGTGGTATTGCCAGCGGCGTCGTATTGGAAACCACGCTCGCCAGTAATCGAGTCCAGTCGATGGCTGTCCGTATTGTAGTGATAGGATTGGGTCTGGCTGTTAGCGCCAGAATCCGTGGTTAAGGCCAAGCGGTTACCGACACTGTCATAACGGTAGCTTTTGTCGCCGTAATCACCCGTTGCAAAGTTGAGCCGATCGAGATTGTCGTAGCTAAACAGTTGGCTGAGCGCGGGGGTAATGCTGTTGGTGATCGCCGTGATATTATCGACCGCACTGTAGCCATAGTTTCTTGACAGAACCGATCCATCGTTAATGTTCTGCACCCGGTAGTCCAGATCATAGCTGCGTGTGCGGTTAATGCCGTTGCCAAGTGTCATGGCGGTAACAGGACCAAAGGGCAGGCGTTGAATGGTTGTCGCCAGGGTTTCGGTGTTTCCATCACGTGCTGATTGCACCTGACTGATGCGTCCACTGGTATCATAGCTGTAATCTATCTCCCAGCCATCGGGGTAAGTCATTCCAGTCAGACGATCTGCGCTGTTGTATCGGTAGGTCGTTGTGTAACGCTGACCGGCAATGGTGTAGGTGACAGCCACTTTATTGCCCCGTGCATCGTAACTGTATTCGGTTGAGCCACTTTGATCGGTTATCTTTGTTAGCTTGCCGACAGCAAAACTGCCCTGATCATAGTGGTAGCTGATATTTTCACGGCTCTCTGGATAGCTTGCAGTCTTTACCCGATTGAGTGCATCAAAACTGAAATTCACCGTAACGCCCCGGGCATCGGTTTGAGTGGTTCGATTACCGGCTGAATCGTATGTGTAGGTTGTGGTACCGGTGTCAGGACTTGTAGCGACGGTGGTATCACCGAATCCATTGTAGCTATAGTGGGTTGTCAGTCCTTTAGCGTCTGTGACCTGTGTGGGCAGATCTTGTTTGTTGTAAGCAAATTGTGTCTGCCCCTGCAGGGCATCGGTTAAGGCAATCAGCCGGTCAAACGCATCAAAACCCTGCAGCGTGACTCGATTGTCTGCATCCGTTTGCTGCTCAAGGTTATTGTTTGCGTCATAGCTGAAGTGTGTGTTGCCACCATGAGCACTCACTGATTGCACAATACGGCTCAGGGCATCGAAGGCCCGGTTCAGTGATTTTTTTATCGCCCCCGCGTTATCATGCGTTTTTTCTTCGATACGATTGCCTTTGTCATCGAGCACCCAGTCAATCCGGTTTCCCTGTGCATCGGCCACCGAAGTTAATCGATCTGCGCCGTCCCAACCGTAGCGTGTAAAGGTAGCGTCGGGTAAGGTGACTTTGAGTAAATTGCCGGCACCGTCATAGGCGAATGAGGAAGTCTGACCGTCCACCGTCCTTGCGGTCAGTCGCTGCCGTGCATCGTAAGTCAATTCAGTGAGTACACCATTGGCATCGGTGACCTGCAGAGGGTTTCCATGCGCGTCATAGCTGTTGAGGGTTGTAACATGTCCAAGGCCGTTGCTAATGGTCTGTAATTGTCCGCACGCATTGCCTGTATTACAGTCGTAATAGGTGTATTGCGTTATATCTGCAACATCGGTTCGGGGGCCGTCCACACTGCGCATTTTACCAAAAGCGTTGTAGGTATAGGACCAGGTCCTGACCTCACCACTGGTATTATCAGTAATTGTGCGAACCAGCAAATTGCCTTGACCATTGTAGGTAGAATCTATGGTGTAATCGTCGAAGATCTCTTGGGTAGGCAGCCGGTGTTCAGGGTGCCAGATGCGATCAATGGTTTTTTCCTGGTCGGTGCCAACAGCGCTGACTTCTTGAGTCGCAAGGTTGCGATCATTTCGCTCATAGATGGTTACATTGCCATTCCAGTCTAAACGCTGTGTAAGGAATCCGTGTTCATTGTAAGTAAACTGTTCGCTGGCACCTGTGATTGTATTTTTGGCTATCCGCTCCTTGCCGACTAAAAGACGACGCCCATTGATCACCTGATAGCGATAGATAGTTTCCAGACCCAGCGCATTGGTAACGGTGACATCAGGCTCTGTGGGTGTGGTTTTTTCAACCGTCACACGATCAATGCCATTGATATGCTCGCTCGTTGCAGCAAAGCCGTCTGTGTCGTATTCCCAACGGGCAAAACGTAGACCTTTTTCATCAGTTATACCGGTGAGAAACCGGGGGTTGTTTTGCGCTTCATAGTGATAGCGCTTTTGCTTAACGCCATCACCTGTATCGGGGTAGGATACAGCGGTAAAATCTTCAAATTCATTGTAGGTAAAACGAATAATTCCACCCGCTGGATCAGTCACTGAGATCAGCAATCTGTCTGCATACTGAAAGGTCAGGGATTTTCCAAAGTCGTCGCTAACGGATTCCAGCAGCCCGGTATTGTTGTTATATTGTAAATAGTGCGTTTCTCCGCTACGCGAGCGCGTTGCCACCAGTCTGCCCGTTTTTGCATAATATTCTTCCTCGCCCGAGGTGGTTCGCAGCAAATAGCCAGTCTCTCCGGTAGGCGTTGTTGCACGCTCCAGGGTTTCCTGAATGTCTGTGGCGGGGGTGAAGGTATTAAAATAGAGGTATCCGCCATAGGGTCGATAGGCAATGATGGAGGTATCAACACCCGCTGATGCGGTGGCTTCAGGGGTCCAGTACTCGCCTTTGTTTTCATAACGCGATGACTGTGTAATGTCATTCTCAAGGTTGCCAGTGAGTGCTTTTTGATAGTTGTGTTGCCAGGCCCGATAGGTTGCACTGTTACCTTCGGACGCACCCGTTAAGCCAGGCGGACTGCTGCTATAGGTGCGTTCAAACACAAGCGGGTAAGCGCCGGTTCCGGTGTAATCAACTTCTTTTTGTATTTTACGCCGGGAGTTGATAACAATGGGATTGCCGGCCTTGCAGCAGTTCTCGGACTCGGGCTTGTTGGGGGTGAGTCCGGCGCTTTTTGTACAGGAGCCTATCGTTCTTTTGCCATTAACAACGCTTACATCATTTTCGGCATAACCCGTCTGACAGACGGTTTTCCAGTAAATCCGCCATGAGTTGCCGGTGATTTCAATGGTAGTGCCATCGGGCTGTGTATTGATACACCAGAACTTAAAGGATGCGCCGCCATCGTCCATTTCGATATGCCCCGGTGGCAGACCTGGATCACCGGCTGCTGCACAGAGCGGCGCATAGGCGGCTGTCGCATCGGTATAAATATAAACACTCTGTCCCCAACCGGCCATGGGCGGGCGAGTCTCTACCGATGCGGCGCTTGTCTGAGAAAACCCTGCTATCAGGATAAAAAACAGGCGATGCCACACTGAACGTAAAACCCTATTTGCGTTATGCATATCAATTCCATTATTAAAATATTACAAGCTGAACTTCAATCCAGAAATAGCTGCATTTTTTAAATAATGACAGTGACAGAGGACTAATTAGCGTCCTTGCACGGCATTGCGTTACGCAAAAAATACCCGTCTATATCCAACCACGTGAAGTGATGTTTTAATTCACCAATACAATCTTGGTACGAAAAGATACTAAAAGATACATTTCCCACAGTCAAGATCGCGGCTATTGAAAATAATGCAAATCAAGCATGGATTGTACTAAATAAGCCAGAAACGGTCTCTGATAAAATCAGTGATTTAGAGGGTGTCATCGATGTAGAAAAATATTGCTTGCATGCTATGGTGGTTTTAACTGTGAGCACAAGGGAGATCAGCAAGCGGTTGATAGGACGGAGGAATATTTAATTCAGCAGATTGGCGCATCGGTTTGCAAAGGTGATCATGACAGCTATGGCACCTGTAATTCGTTTCAGTCATTTCTGGACAAAATATTTACTCCACTGGAAGATGCGATTATTTCATACTTGTGAACTATGTCACAGAGTTAACACCTTGATTTCACCGGATTTGAAGAACAGACATTCATATTTGTCATGAATCTCAGAGGAAGGCATCAATGGTGGCGACAAAACAATGTTGATTCTCAACATAGGCGCCAACATTAATAATCCCAAGTAGAACCTTAATGTCGTTATTTTTTATTTCCTCAACTATGCAATTGTGATATATTTAACCATATGGTTAACAATGAACAGCGTTTAGACAGTGCATTTGGCGCACTCGCCGACAAGACAAGAAGGGCGATTTTATTTCGTTTAGCAAAAGGCGATGCACGCGTGACTGAGCTTGCAGAGCCTTTTGATATGTCTCTGCCGGCAGTTTCAAAACATTTACGGATTTTGGAAGCCGCCGGTCTGATCAGCAGGCACAAGCAAGGCCGAATGCGACGATGCCATCTGGAAGCAGATGGTTTCATGCAATTAATTGAATGGATGGACTTCTATCAGCGGTTCTGGGATATCAGATTGGATAATCTGACTCAGTTTTTAAAAAACAAAAATAGTGAGCCAAATAAATGACTGAAAACGATTCAAATCTGGCACTGACTTTAACAACAAAACGCACAATATCTGCAAGCAGAGAAGATATTTTTCAAGCCTGGACACAAGCGGAAAAGGTGTGTCAGTGGTTTGCACCATCAGCGGATTTTACAATAAAGGTGCCCACTATGGTGCTTAGCGTCGGTGGACAATATCGAATTGAAATGACGAACCCTGAAGGCCAGACTTTCATCGCTATTGGAGAATATGTGGAAATATCAGCTCCGGAAAAACTTGTATTTTCCTGGGGTTGGGAGGGGGGAGATGGAGGCATGCTGGTCACCATTGAGTTAACTGAAGAGGGTGATCGTACTCAATTATGCCTAACCCATGAAAAACTCCCCGATGATGCCAGCCGTGATCATCACAATGAAGGCTGGGAAGGCTGCCTGAATCGGCTGGATACCTTCCTTAGTTGATTGGTTTGTTACATTTGGCCTGACCATGGGCATAAATGCGCTTGAAACTTCCTTTGCTTAGAACGGGTTTGCAGTATTTACTTCACAATCGAGATTAATTATGAAAATTCATCAGGAAATAAACTTTGAAAATTCTTCTCAAGAAATCTTCAAAGCACTTACAGTTTCCAAAGAATTCGCTGAATTCACTGGGTCTGCAGCTGTTATAAATAATGAAACAGGCGGTGTATTTACCTGTTTTGATGGCATGATTTCAGGTATTACACTAGAAGTTGAAACAGATAAAATAATTGTACAAGCATGGAGAGCCGCTAATTGGGACCCTGGGGTATATTCAGTTATAAAAATCGAGCTGGAGGAAACTGCCAATAATCAAACAAAATTGATTTTTGATCATACCGGCTTTCCCGAAGACCAGGCAAGTCATCTTGAGCAAGGTTGGCATGATCGATACTGGGAGCCGCTTAGAGTATACTTGAGTTCATAATGGCGGATCCGGTCGCTCACTCGAACTAGCGATAAGTAAGGTGTAAGATCAGGGGGGAGTCAACGGATTAATTGTTTCTCATAAAGATGGTCTAAGCCAATGACAAATGCTAGTGGATGCCCGAATCCCAACTCTTCACGCAATCGCGCAATGATTTCCACTTCAGAAAGTCCTGTATTGAGGTCGCGTGATAGCTTTTTCAACAAATAAACTCGCTACCGCTGCAAGCACCTGTTGACAACGGTTACCACTGCGTGGATAAGTGTCGTACTGAGGCAGAATTATTATAAAACAAACAATCGCTTGTTTTATACGTATACGATACTATTTAGCCAAACAATTTATGTCCTGATAAACTTATCACCCGATAGTCAGAATTTGAACAACCCGTGAAAAGACAAACCGAAGAATCAAGGCAGTTTATGTACTGGTATAACAAGCCCAGAGATATTTTTATGCGGCAATGTTGCTCAATAGTACCCCACAGTGCCCTAATGACCTTAGTGTACGCTTTAGTAATCACGCTAAAGCGCTACGTCAAAAAGTTAAGGTTTATGATCAACGCGCCTGAACATAACCCGATCTTCAGATGTTTCTGAGAAAGATAATGCAGTTTTTTTCAGACCGACAGTTATCATTTAAAATGAAAACAAAACAACGCTCAAAAGAGCACTTTCTTCGGGATGGTTCGCCGGTTTATATTCGGCCGATTAAACCCGATGATAAACAAAGGTTACTTGATGGGTTTCACCGGATGAGCCGGGAATCCGTTTATTCTCGTTTTTTTACTAACAAACAAGAACTGACTGAGAAAGAGTTGCGCTTCTTGACGGAGGTGGATTTCAATCACCATGTCGCTATAGTAGCCGAGATACATAATTCAGATGATGGTAATAAAGCTGACATAGGCATTGCAAGGTATGTTGAAATTATGGATAAGGGGCCTGAAAGAATCGCTGAAGTGGCCTTTGCGGTCGATGAAAAATATCAACACCTGGGAGTTGGCAGCCTATTATTCAAGCAACTGGTAAACATTGCAAAAAAGAAGGGTATTACAAAATTAGTAGCAGAATTGTTGCTCAATAATAAGGGGATGTTAAAAATACTAAAACAGAGTGGATTTCAACTGAAAACAACTAAAAATTATGGCGTAGCCCGAATTGAATTCCCAATCGTGGATAAAGATTCTTAAATACAGGACTCACACCTTAATTTTTTTCATACCCGGGTCCAGGGGTATGGCTGTTTGTAATTGACAAGGAAAACAATCACCCGCAACTTCAAGCTCATAATGACCACTTCCAAGAAATTGTTTATCCACTCCGGCGGGGTTTTTTACATAGCCATATGCAATAGACTGACCCAAGGTATAACCATAACCCGCACTGGTTAAATAACCGACATTCTCCCCGTCCCGGATAATAGTCTCCCGACCCAGCAACACACACTCAGGATTGTCTACTGTAAAGCCAACCAGTTTCTTTTTAAGTGGCTTGGCTGCAATCGCCAGACTGGCTTGCCGGCCTATAAAATCTTGCTGTCCATTCATCTTAACGGCCCAGGCGAGTCCTGCTTCAATGGGTGAGTCATTGGCTGTAATATCACTCCCCCAGGCACGATAAGCTTTTTCAAGACGTAACGACTCTATGGCTCGATAGCCGGCCAATTTGATACTGTACGCCTCCCCTGCTTGCATAATGGCGTCAAAAACCTCTCCCAGCACGGAAACGGGCAGATGCAGCTCCCAACCTAATTCACCAACATAAGTGATGCGTAATGCTCTCACTTTCTGCCCAACCAGGGTCAGCTGCTTTACCGTACCAAACCTAAAAGCCGTGTGCGAGACATCTTCCGGACAGAGTGTCTGCAACACATTTCGTGCATTAGGTCCAAAGATGGACAGGGTTCCGTAGGTTTCCGTTACATCATGCAATGTAACATCACCACCTGCTGGCAAATGCTCCCGAATCCAGGCTGCATCGTGTGTTCTGAAAGCCGTCCCCGTTACAATGTAGTACAGATCAGGCGCAAGCCTTGCAGCCGTCAGATCACATTCAATGCCGCCGCGACTGTTCAATATTTGGGTATAGACAACCTTACCCGGCGCCTTACGCACATCATTTGCCGCAATCCATGACAAGGCAGATTCTGCATCTGTGCCACGTAATTCATATTTGGCAAAAGACGATTGATCAAACAAAGCCACTTGTTCACGACAGGCACGGTGTTCTTCGCCCACAGCATCGAACCAGTTTTGCCTGCCCATCGAGTATTTATCTTGTGCTTCACCGCCTTTATTGGCAAACCAGTTGGGTCGTTCCCAGCCAAGTTTGGAACCCATGCAGGCACCGCGCTTTAACAAACGCTTATAAAGTGGTGAGACAATACGAGGTCGTCCGCTGGTATATTCTTCATGTGGAAATGCAACAGTGTAATGTTTACCATAGGCTTCAAGTGTGCGTTCGCGCACCCATTTTTTGTCGCTGTGTAACTGTGAGAATCGTCGAATGTCAACCGACCATAAATCCATCGGCTGCTCACCACTGACAACCCATTCAGCCAGCGTCCAGCCAGCACCACCGGCCGCTGCAATACCAAAAGCATTAAATCCTGCACCAACAAAGAAGTGTTTCAATTCCGGTGCCTCACCCATAATATAGTTTCCATCGGGGGTGAAGCTCTCCGGGCCATTAATCAGTTGTTTTACACCCGCTGATTCGAGTGCAGGCACACGTTCGATTGCCTGTTCCATCAGTGGTTGAAAATGATCCCAATTATTTTCCAACAATTGAAATTCAAACTTCTCGGGTATACCTTTATCAGCCCAGGAGATCGGGTTGAATTCATAACCGCCCATCGTCAATCCGCCCACCTCTTCTTTGAAATAGATTAGCCGATCCGGGTCCCTTAGTGTTGCAAGATCTGCTGTTACACCTTGTATGACATCAGTAATCAGGTACTGATGCTGAACGGCTTGAAGGGGAATATTAACACCAGCCAGTTTACCAATTTGCGCCGCCCATATCCCCGCACAGTTAACGATCTTCTCACATTGGATGATACCGCGATCAGTTTGCACGCCAGAAACACAATCATTAACGGACAATACATCAGTAACCCTTATATTCTCGATCAGCCTGGCACCATTATTTTTTGCACCTCTGGCAAGTGACTGGGTAATATCTGAAGGTGACCCTTGACCATCGGTGGGAAGAAAGGCGGCGCCAACCAGATCGCTGATATCCATCAAGGGCCAAAGTGATTTTGCCTCCGCTGGGGTCAACAGGTTCATTTCCAGTCCAAAACTGTGGGCGGTGGTGGCTTGTCGGCAGATTTCTGTCCAGCGCTCTTTATTGCAAGCCAGGCGCAAACCACCATTTTGCTTCCAACCTGTTGCCAATCCGGTCTCAAGCTCCAGACGGGTATATAAATCCACCGAATACTTCAATACCTGTGTGATACTGGCTGATGATCGTAACTGCCCAACCAGTCCGGCTGCATGCCAGGTGGAACCATTGCTTAGACTACCCTGCTCCAACAAAACAACGTCGGCAGCGTGATCTTTTGCCAGGTGATAGGCGGTTGAACAGCCAATAATGCCACCACCTATAACAACAATACTCGCATGGGTTGGAAGATCGTGGGTTGGCGGGTTCATGTTTTACTCCTGCCATATTCTGTATAATAGTTTTCAAGTTCAGACTCAAACTTCTGTAAGTTCTCATCAGCATAGGCTTGATAATCTATGCCCGGAGTGTCGAGATAAACGCCGGAAACCATGCTCCACATTGCTTCGCGCAACAGCGCGGCTGCTTTCATGGCAGCCAGTGATTTTATTAGGTCTGTATCTGCTTCACGGTCGAAATAACACGCCAGCAACTCACGGTCCTGTTCAGATGAAAAACCAGCATTCGCAGCCAGTCCGGCCAGATCAAACAGAGGCGTGGAAAAAGCGGCGTATTCAAAGTCAATAAGCCAGGTTTTGTTTTCATCTCTGATAAGGTTAGCGGGTAACATATCGTTATGGGAAAAAACCAACGGCAGCGGCAACTGCACACTTTCAAGTTCACCACAAATCTGTAGATAGCGGTTCAAATCACGCGCCTGTGGCACATCGATGTTTAACAGTGTTCTGGCGTAATCACGAATAACATAAAACACCCAAAACAGCCGCGCTCCACCGCTGACATACAATGGCATCTTCTTATGAAACCCACGTAACAAGCCTGACACTTGTTTCAGATCAGCGACCACATCCGAACCCTGCAGCGTTTTACCGGCTATAAAATCAAATATCATCACACCCTGGGTCTGGTAGACCAACCGAGGTGAAAAACCAGCGTCATAAGCGGCTCTTGAAACCATAATTTCATGATCGCGAAAAACGTGATGAAAGGGATAATCCTCCCCAAGCCTGACGACGTATCGCTTACCCGCCGATGTCGCGACAAAGCTTATGTTACTCAGCCCGCCTTTCAAGTGCTCAAGTTCGACCTTCGATGTCCAGAAATCAAGCTCACGAATTCGCGCTTCATTGTGTTGCATTGCGATCTCCCTTAAGCCCCAGTTTGATTCTTAACCGCTCGGCGCCAGCGTTAATTAATCGGTCAGCGATAATGGCAATGGCCGCTACGCACAAACCGGCAACAATACCACGTCCCACATCCGCCTTGGTCAGTGCAATATAAACCTCCTGTCCCAAATCACGCGTCCCCACCAAAGCGGTGATCACCAACATGGACAATGCCAGCATGATGGTTTGGTTAATACCCAGCATAATTTGCGGAATCGCCAGTTTAAGTCTGATTTTGCTCAACAATTGCCAGGGTGTGCAACCGGCTACAATGCCGGCTTCAATTAATTGGGGATCAACTTGCCTTATACCATGCGCTGTATATCGAATCGCCGGGGCAATGGCATAGGCAATCACCGCAATCATTGCGGTAAAATCCCCAACCCTGAAGAGCATCACAATGGGCATCAGATAAACAAAAGATGGCAAGGTCTGTAGCGTATCAATAATCACTTGTACAAATCGCCATAGCCGATCCTGATTTGCCGCGATGATGCCTATCGGTATGCCAAGCAGACAGGCAAACAGTACAGCAATGCCACAGAGATAGACGGTAATCATCGCTTTTACCCACAAGCCCATCAAAACGATAAATAAACACAAACCACTGAGCAATAGCGCCAATCTCATACCACTCAGGTGATAGGCAGCGGCCGCCACCCACAGTACGACGACGGGCCATGGAAGTGCAATGAGAAAGCGCTTAAATGGAATGAGTATGTTAAGTAGAACGGCTGTTTTTACCGATTCCAGTTGATCAAAATAACGTATATTTATGGTCTTCACCAACTCTGACCAAAAATTTCCACTACTAACCTCCCACGCTTGCGGGTAGTGTTGCAATACACCTGACCACAAGCCAATCACAAAGGTTAACAGCACCACAAACAGCGCACTCAATGTATAGGGAAATCGCTTTAACAAACTTTTTGAGGTATTATTCTGGTGCAAGCGCTCACGTTTGTTGGCAAAAGCCTGCGACAAGCGATCCAGCGCAATGGCCAATACAACAATCGCAAATCCGGCTTCTATGCCACCACCTATATCCAGGCGCCTCAATGCGGCCAATACATCAAACCCCAAACCACCAGCACCGATCATTGAAGCAATAATAACCATATTCAAAGACAGCATGATGACTTGGTTAACCCCCAGCATGAGGCCAGCTTTGGCAGACGGTAACATGATTTTCCAAGTCATTTGACGAGGTGTACAGCCCAACATACGGCCCAGTTCCTGGAGATCTTCGGATACATGTTCAAGGGCCAGAATTGTCATTCTGACCATCGGTGGCAAGGCATAGATAATGGTTGCTACAAGCGCTGCGACAGGCCCAAAACCGAACAAGAACAATACGGGTACGAGATAGGCAAATACCGGAATTGTCTGCATTAAGTCCAGAATCGGCATGATCAGTTTTTTGAATAACGGCCAACGATGGGCCCCCAGACCAATGAAAAGCCCACCCGCAACGCCAAACGGCACACAGATAATAATTGAAGACAAGGTGATCATCGCACTGTGCCACTGTCCAAACACCGCCAAATAGAGAAAGCAAAGCCCAGCGAGTAATGCCAGTTTCCAATCTTTGGCGTATAGACCCAGCAGTGTAACCAGGGCGATTACCGCTAACCATGAAAGCGGCGGTAAGAGTTGCACTGCATCAGATCCCTGGCCTTGCATTAAGCCACTGGAAAGCAGACTGGTGGCAAATGTTAACGGCACCTCAAGTACCGCTGATACTGAGCGAGTGATTTCAGTTACGCCCAGGCCAAAAAACTGTACTTCTTCAAGCAACCATTTCATGCCATCAGATAAGTGGCGGGCAAGTGGGAATTGCCATGTTTTTGGATATTTAAATGCCCACGGGAATACCGATTTACCAAATGTGCTCAGCAAAATTGAACCCGTAATGATTGCAATCCAAAACCACAAAAGTGATTTTTTATGAGGAAAAGTTATGCCTTTATCAGGTTTTATAACCGGCATGTTGGTATCAACAGACACTATCGTCAGGGTTCCATTAACACATTGATCACTGCATCCCGTGTAACTTGCCCCAAAGGTTGGCCTTTCTCATCCAGCACCCAAAATGCCTGTATGCCCTGCCTCATCAAAGGTGCGATAGCAGCAACCTTCGTGTCATAACTCACCGACTCAGTATCTGCGATTGTCTGGCAGACTTGGCTCATCGGCGTCATTATAGATGTGACAGAAAGCACTTTGGGTCGGGGTATTTCGCGAGTAAACTCGGCCACATATTCAGTGGCCGGTGTGGTTACCAATTCCTCGGGAGTACCAATCTGATCAATTGCACCGTCTTTCATGATGGCGATTCGATCCGCTAATCGAATCGCTTCATCAAAATCGTGGGTAATAAAGACGATGGTTTTTTTTAACAGGCTTTGTAAGCGCAAAAATTCGTTCTGCATTTCCCGGCGAATCAGTGGATCAAGCGCAGAAAACGGTTCATCTAAAAACCACAACTGTGGCTCTACGGCTAAAGACCGGGCAATGCCGACCCGTTGTTGCTGACCACCTGATAATTCGGAAGGATAGTAGGATTCACGCCCGGATAGTCCGACCAATTCCAGAATCTCAAGCGCCTTCTTCTCACGAACCGAGCGTTCTACCCCCTGTACTTCAAGGGGAAAAGCAACATTGCCTAAGACCGTGAGATGCGGCAGTAAGGCGAAATGCTGAAACACCATCCCCATGTGATGGCGTCTTAACTCAATCATTTGTTTGGTCGTTGCGCCTAACAAATCCTCGCCATTGAAGAGGATTTTTCCGGCTGTGGGTTCAATCAAACGTGACATGCAGCGCAGCAGAGTGGATTTACCAGAACCGGATAAGCCCATGATGACAAATATCTCACCTGCCCTCACGTTCAATGATACATCACGAACGCCACCGATCAGGCCCGCTTGAGAGAGTTGATCCAGTGTCGGCGTCGGCGTTTTGTCGAGAAATGATTTGCTTTTTGCGCCGAACAGTTTCCAGATTGACCGACAAACCAGTGTGTGATCAGAGTCGGTCACAATTCATTACCTCTGGTTAAAAGCAATGCAGGCTGGGCAAGAAACGATGTACCCAACCTCTGCATAGATTTACTTATTATTTAATCCAGCCCTGCCAACGGGATTCGTTACTGCTTATCCACTGGGCAACGACATCATCAAGCTTCTTACCATCCAGATCCACTGCCGCAATCATCGCACCCATCTCATCGTTATTAAGCGTAAAGTTCTTGATAACACGATGCGCGCCCGGCCATTTGTCTTTTAGTCCAGACCAGGCAACTTTCCAGATGGGTCCCGTTGGTTTTCCGCAGTCATAGGTCGCATCAGGATTGATACCCCAGGCAGGATCGCTATAACATTCTGCTGTATATTTGGGAAATTTTACCCATGCACCAGCGTATTTTCCAGGCGCCCAGTGAGGGGCATATACCCACAGTAAAACAGGCGCTTTTCTCTGGTAGGCTGACTCAAGTTCAGCGAATAATGCAGCGTCAGTTCCGGCATGGACAACTTCAAAATCAAGCCCTAACGCTTCAACCCGCTCATCATCAAAACCACCCCAGGTTACCGGCCCCCCCAGATAACGCCCTTTGGGCGCTGTTTCAGGTGTAGCGAAGGCTTCGGCGCATTTCGCCAGTGCTTTCCAATCAGGCAAACCCGGACATTTTTCATTCATATAATCGGGGTACCACCATTCTTCAATGGCGGTCATACCATTCTCACCCAAATTCTCTACCTTGCCCGTTCCGGTCGCTTCATCCATCGCTTCACGCCCGGTCGTTTCCCAAATCTCCATTGCCACATGCACATCACCTGTCTTTAACCCGGCAAACTGAGCGATGTAATCTGCTTGCAGATATTCGATATTGTATCCCGCATTCTTAAGGACTGATCCCATAATTTGCGTTGTGACCAGCTGCCCTGTCCAGTCATGTAAAGAAAGTTTGATAGGGTCCTTTGATTCTACCTCAGCACTTACAAAGGAGATGTTAAATAAAGAAATAACGGTTATCAGAATTGCATACAAAGAGCATTGTTTGGAAATGGGGTTTAGCATTGAAGTTCCTCCACAGAAAGATATCACGACAATGAACAGAGTAATCAGGCGAGCAAGTTGACATCGGCTCGCCAATAACATCGGGCTTGAAATCGTTTGCCTTACCGATGTAAGGCATCAGTTTTGCCGCAGTGAGAACAATTGTCAATTAATTATTTGTGGTATTTTGTTGTTTTTTATATTTTAATTTTGTGTATTTGCATATTATAAGACATAATTTCCCTTCATTACCACAGAATTTCAAACTCCATGACTCACGAAGCAAGTATCAAATACAGTAAACGCCATACTGAGATACTGCGTATTCTGCGCGAAGAAGGCACATCAACAATTGCTGATCTGGCCCGACAATTACAGGTTTCCCAGGAGTCCATTCGTCGGGATGTAAGGCCACTGACTGAACGCGGTGATTTATTAAAATTGCATGGCGCCGTCAGCCTGACCCAGCAACTGGCGGAGGCGCCGTTTCAGAAACGCATGCGAATTAATGCAGAAGGAAAACGCCTGATTGCCCGTTGTATGGCTGATCGAATCGAAAACGGTGACTCATTGATGCTTGATACAGGCACCACCACCAGTATGGTTGCCAGGGCATTGCTGGATAAAAAAAACCTGACTATATTGACCAATTCCACCGATATCGCCCGAACCCTGGCGGGAAACAATAATAACAAGGTCTACCAGGCAGGCGGGGAAATGCGTGCCGATAACAGTGCAACGTTCGGCAGTTTTGCGACCCGGTTTATGCAACAATTTCATGTCAAACATTCAATTATTTCAATTGGTGCAATTGATAGCAAAAAAGGCGCTCAGGATTACAATATTGAAGAAGCGGAGTTTGCCCGCACTGTCCTGAGCTGTGGCGAAGTAAAAACCATTGTCGCCGATAGCAGTAAGTTCAATCGAACAGGACTTGTAAAAGTATGTGAACTGAAGGAGATTGATTGCTTGATTGTCAATAGTGAGTTGCCCGATGAATTGCCTGCAATATTTCAGGAAGCCGGTATAGAGATGATTTATGCTGATAATTGCGCGAGTCTTATCAGCAAATCATAAAATTTGGATTGATAATCTAGCAACCTGATGAAGAAGCATCTAATGAGTATCCGGCATGATAAATACAAGCGAAGAAACCAGTTTATAGATTAAAACTGCCAACTTAGTCCCCATATAGCACTGGTAAATATTTTGTTAATGCAAATGAGTCCGCCATTCTGTCAACATATCGGGCAAGTCAGACATTTGTTTAAATCCTATCGCCTCAGTACCCGTTATATCTGGACTATTTGAATAGGCCAAAAAGGCGAACGTGGTCATTTTTGCCGCCAGCCCAGCGGAAATACCAGGCCAACTATCTTCTATCACCGCACATTTCTCTGGCGCTTTTTTAAAATACTTAGCCGCATGCAAAAACAGAGCTGGATCAGGTTTCCAGGCATTAATGTCGTAGGCGCTAAATATACGCCCATCAAACTTGTGTAACAGACCGACCGTCTTTAATACATGTCGTATTTTGTTTATTGGAGCACTGGAAGCTATGCAGTAGGGATCTTCCAGATCTTGCAATATTTCTGCTATTCCCGGGGTGGCTTTTAGGTGATGGTCAAAACTGTGCAAACATCGTTCTCTAAATTGTTTGGTAAATCCATCAGGAAAAGAAATACCGGCCTCTAATTCAATTTCTGAAAAGCACTCAGCAATTTTTCTTCCTCGAAACCTCTTTATTGCATCACAAGGCTCTAGTACATGTCCCAGGTCTGATAACATCAGACTTAAAACCGACATTGTCAGTACCTCGCTATCTGCAATCACACCGTCGCAATCAAAAATAACTAATCCTTGCGCAACATTCGATTCATCCTTTTTCATTGACATCATCTCCAAAAAAATGTGCTACCCATTTTTTGAAAAATGGGTAGCGAAAGACAGTATGAAACAACCTTATGTTCCAACTGTCGGGAGGAAACTAGTGTAGTGTTTCATACAAAGTACTCAGACGCTTTTTCTTCGCATAGGTATCTGTGATTCATTGGGCAACAAGAGGGAAAGTAAGCACAGGATTACCGAAAGTACGGCTATTGAAAAATACATCCAGATAAAGCTTCCAGACCAGGTTTTACTTATACCACCAAGAATATTGCCGAAAATCCCACCGACTCCCAATGTCACATTTGCGACGGCGAATATGGTAGTGCCAGATAACTTACTCGGATTCTTGGCAATGTAAGCTGGAACCAGACCAAATATTGGATAAAAAGCCAGGGCGAAAATAATCCCTGATGTAATAACCAATCCTTCGTAAGGTCTGAATACTAATAACAGTGATGATGCGCAGAGAAATACATAGGTAATTATCATTGTACGTCGTGTACCTATGCGATCAGACAACGCACCTAACGCAAACCCTGAAAACATCCCTATAAAACCAATCATAGTCCACACTTGTCCATTTAGTGCAACAGTAAAACCAAGCTCATCCCTGATATAAGACGACAGAAAGTTCTGAAAAGGCAGTGTGGTAAATCCGTTTAAGAATGTGATGAACCAAATAATAAGCACCCATGGCTCTGCACCCTGTATTATTTGAAAAACCCCAGATTTTTTGATGTCAGTTTTAATTGGTTTTGGCTTAACACAGCTCTTTGAAAATACCTGCCGTTTAATTAGCCCGGCTTTTCTCAGTGTGAAATAAGCTGAAACGGAAATTCCAAATGTAATTACGCCAACAATCACCCAAATACCTCGCCAATTACCACTCGCAAGAAACACCGGGATTAGCAATCCGTTCAGAAACACACCATAACTTGTCCCACTGGAAATTAACCCAAGTACCTTTCCTCTATGCGACACCGAAATTGAACGCGATACCAGATCTACCATCGGGACATAGACTGAGGCTGCACAACCGCCGAGAACTGTTAACAGCGATCCGATAATAATAATACTACTGAACATCGGTATAATTACCAAACAAGACGCACAAACCACTGCTGACATAATCGCTACCATGGCACCACCGATTCTATGCGACAGGATTGCGCCACCAATTGCAAATAACATGAATCCAGCTTGCCCAGCACCTGTAATCACACCAACAACCGTATAGTCAAAACCTAACTCCTGCCGCATATCAGGCACTAAAGCCGAGAACAGGTAAATTCCAAAACCATAGGTTGCAGCCACAAATGCAGTCAAATGCAGAGCGATTAGCACAGTGAGGAATGGTGAACCTAATAGCGGTTTGTACCTCTTTTTGGAAATCTCACAGTTAACATATTCTGATTTAGCGTTCATCTCTCGAATCCTCCACTTATACATTGAGCAATGTGAATGAGGAAACCGACTTCGTGTAGATTGTAGTTTCTGTAAAAATCTCCAAATGTTGAAACATTTTTAAAGCCGGCAGACTTCAACTCTGCCCGAACTTCATCTCTGCGAAGAGCAGCTACCTGTAACTTATGGGTTTGATTGTCTGGAAATCGGTAGGAAAAGGTGCAAACGTCATCAACAATAGTGGGTGTAATATTGACGCCACCACCACAGTAATACAATTGATTTGGGTTTGAATATACGCCTGTACGTATGGCATCAAAATTTCTATGATCGAGAATTAGCATTCCATCTTTACGCAGTAATTTACGAAACATTCCCAAAGCAGCCCTACGATCAGAGGAAACCATTAAGTGGGGATAAGATGATCCAAGACAGACTATAGCGTCAAACGGTTCGCTAAACTCCAAATCCAGATCCAGCCAGTCACATTGGTGAATATCAAATTCCGCAGCATGATCGCTAGCATTTTCTTTTGCCTTTTCCACCATGCGAGCACTTAAATCTGCCATGGTCACATCGAAACCAGCTTTAGACAACTGGATCGCATGAAATCCTGTTCCGCCCGCCACATCAAGAACGCGCTTTACACCCGATGATCGCAGCTTTTCAATGAAGAAGCCGCCTTCTCCTTTGGCTCGCATTTCCCAATTGATAAGAGAATCCCACCGATCAACAAAATTTTGATTGTATTGATCTTGAGGCGGTGACACCTGAATGTTGCTGAATTCCACTTGATCCCATGTATTGAGTTGTATTGAGGCTCTCATTACGCTGCATCCTCCATATAGTTTACTACAATGCTATTTCGAAGATCGGAGAAGCGTCGCGTAATTTCATCTGCCCTATCCCAAACATCTGACAAAGCCATACTCTGAACCCGATATCCCAGAAATTTAGCCATTCCATTCATCTCACGCTCGGCAAACCAAACTGTGCCATCTGCTTCAATTTGATCTATGCCGTCAGCCTGCTGACATTTCTCGTTGATCCTGACTGCTTCTGCAACACTAACATCATCTGGTAAATCAAGTGTTGCCCCTTCGGCATTTACCCTTACCGGGTAACCACCGGGCATACCATTTGGGCCTGGCGTATGTGCAACAATATTACTGTTTTTGGCTATTGCAGTAATTACGCGAGAAGCCGAACTCGCTGTCAGCAGTTGCCCCTCAACACCTCCTTGGCGCTTGAGCACACCGCTGAGCATTTGAAACAATTCATTGTGATCAAATTCTATTCGATTGCCACTAATGATGTTATCCGCGCTAAGGTGATAAGTGCCATTACCTTCATATCCATATCTTGGAACGAAGTGAGTAAAATAGTGCTGTGCTATAAGCCGGATCTGTATGTGACTCGCAGCAACACGACTCAATTGACTAACACCGAAAGTTAAAGCAGGAATAATGTTAGCAACATTACCAACACCAAGGGTTGGTGCGAGACCCACTTTGGCGAGGATTGGATTAACCGCATCTGGAAACGCCGCATTAACTGTGATTGGTTTTATACCTGCAGATTTTATTGCCTGCATCAAATTTAGATTGAGGGCGAGATGCATTGGTAGCCAGGGACCAAACTGACTTTCATCAATTTTATTAAACAACGCTTTTGGCAACTCTGTAATCCTGCGCCACGATTGCAAAGAAGCAGCCATGAAAATTATATCGGGCTTAACAGCGCTTAATGCTTCAGCGGTTTTGTCAACATTTCTTAAATCAATTTCAATTGTTTCTATTTCCACTAATCGCCCAAGGTTAGCAGATGTGTAACGAGCCAAATTTGCCCGTCTGTCCAAGGCATCCAGATCCCGTCCGGCTAACACCACACGACTGGTAATATCCTTGGTCAAAAGTTGATTGATTACATGTTTTGCCAAATCACCAACGCCAATTATCATTATGAGAGGGCGTGACTGTTTTGTCGCCTTATGACCATTGACCTCAAATAAAGACTGATCATTATCTTTCAATATATTCATCGTGGGTAACTCCCATTGTCAGAGCGCAATATTGCACCTGTGAGTGATCGGCTGGCATGCCCTATCAGGAACAATGCAACATCCGCAACTGCATCAGTGGTTAAGTCATCATCAAGCAATTCCTGACGTTTATATTCTTCATATCTATAGTCGGGTATTGCCGCAGCAATTTCGGTATCGGTTATCAGACCTGGCGAAACTGCATTGACCCTTACGTAAGGCGCGAAATTCATTGCATTTGACTTGGTGAGTCCAATAACGCCGGCCTTTACCGCCCCATAAACTGCATCAGAGCTTCCCACCTCGCCAGCAACGGAAGCGATATTCACGATTGACCCCTGGGTACCACGTGATTTGATTTGATCTGCAAAGTGCAAAGAAAGCGTTAAAGGGGCCTTTAAGTTCGTCGCGATAACATACTCTGTAGTCTCTGCGTCATAACAACTGATAGGCTGTCCTAAATAAACGCCGGCATTGTTTACCAGTGCGTCAATGCCTCCAGAGATTTCACAGGCTTGTGCAAAAACTTTTCTAAGAGATTCAGCATGGGTGATGTCGCAATGATATACGGTAAAATCTCTATCCTCGTTTTCTTCCGCTATTTGATCCAATTTAACTTTGTCTCGATCGCAGCCATACACAGAAATACCTCTGTCCAGACACATTCTTGCCAAACGAGCACCAACACCGGCAGCCAGACCAGTGATGAATACTGAGCGGATTTCGGGAATTGTTGTATTCATGAGGCTTTCTCCTGTTGTAAAATTGTCCTTGAAGATTTCAGGTATTGATAGAATGGGCTGCAATATTCAGCCATAACTTTCAGCTTTGGATGGGTTTCGAATGCCACTGAATAATTTTTTTTGGGTGCTCCAATAGAATTACGTGCCGCTGCCTCCGTATGCCATGCACCCCAACTTTTCCAGGTACTAGGCATAGATGCGTCCCAGCAAAGTGCACTTGGATCAAAGCGGACTCCAATGTATTCACACATCCTTCGCAAAACACTTTCAGCATCGTCAGTTAATTCAGAAGCAGTAATAATCAGTGGTGTCACACCTGTCAATGAACGGATGCGTTCAAATAGCGTCGGCATTTCTGCAAATCCGAGTGTGTTGAAACTTAATTCAGGATGTACAGTCGCGTGAGATAAAACTGCTTCAGCAGGATCACGAATCAGGAATATATGAGTCTGATTTTTTAAGTATTCGTCATCCTTTAGTAAGTATGACAATGCGTGATAGCACATGTCTTTGTGAAAAACCGGCCTATGCTTCCTCGCATCCTCCATATAGTCACGAATACTTTCGTAGTCATAAGGATGTTCTGGATCAAGCGCTGCATGTGGTAAAACATCACTTCCGTTTGAACCCATAAACACGTAGGCGAATTCTTCATGAAATACCTGAAAATCGCCACGTTCAAGAAAATACCTTTCAACAGCGGTTGACATTGACCGTGGGTGAGTCCAAAGCGCGATTGACATATGCATCGCAGCTGTGGTGTCTGTATTGTTCGGTATGTTATCCATTTTATGCAGCCTCCATACCAGTGATTCGAATTGAGCGTGTTTGTAGTTCCATGCTTCTACCAACAAAATCAATCAAGCGCCGAATGTTATCGTTTACTTCTTTGTAGGTACCTAAAAATGGCGCAGTTGAAGCAAATTCCAATGGAGGAATACCTTCAGGGTCATATGCATTTCTGAATGATGGTAGACGAAGCAGATTTTCCATAATCTCATCAGAGGTTACCTCATCGATGGTATTTTCCCTGAAATTTGAGAGTTTGGATTGATTAGTGATGCAATTGGCAACAAAACCAGGTTTGCAGGTGTAAGCAAACTTACCCCCAGTAGTGTTTTCCAGGTGCATAGATAGGCCAGCGGCGCCTGATACATCATCATTGGTCAACAAACTGGAAAGCAACATAGTTGAAGAGAAATTGCCGCTCTTTAAGTACGTATGCGCTTTTTTAAGTATCTCGATTTCAGCAATCCGGAGCATATAAGGACTTAGATTAATGTTTCGGGCTTTAGCCTCTTCGTTAAGATCACCCATTGACCCAAATCGGCCAATCATATGTGTTATCACAGAACGCCAACGTGACACATCAATATTTTGACTATAAGCATCTGACAAACCCGCCTCAACGGCCTTGGTACACGCAACGAATTGAGGAAGAGTGAAAGAAAGTGTGGAATTAGTGGATATTCCAAGCGCAGTTAACCGCCTTATGACTTTGTACCCCTGCTGCGTGCCAGGAATCTTCACCATCACATTGGCACCTAATTTTGCCAGAATGGTTCCCTGCGTAAACATACCTTCTTCGTCAAACATGAGTCTGGGGTCAGTCTGTCCTGAAACCCAGCCAAATCGACCTCCACTTTCAACCCACAGTGGCTTCATTTTAGCAGCTGATCTGGATATAGCTTCGTTGTATATCAACTTGTAAGTGGTTTCCACTTTGGGGTTTATTTGTAGTTCCATTTTTTGTGAGATTACTGCATTCCATGTATCAGGATCAGATCGTATCCATTGTGATATCAACGATGGATTTGTTGTAATTCCACGGACAAGGCTCGCACTGGGGTTTTCTGGATTAAAAAAATTGTTGAGTTGAGCTTTCCAAAGTAGACGTTTTTTTGATGTAGGGGCTGTATTAAGGAAATTCTCCAACCATACTGAGTAAACCAAAGGGGATGAATCCCACCAAAGCTCAGCATCTGGAGAGGCGTTAATCAGTTTTCCGAATGGGGAGTTAATATCAGTCATAATTTTTTCCTTTTTATGGTTTGAGTGTTTAACGAATGTGACGATGCGACTAAACAGGCTGTCGTGTAATTGATTCAGCGGTTAACACAGTTGCAAATCGATCACGAAGCGCAGCCATAGAGCATTCATGTACCGTTTCAGCGGCTATCGTCCCTCCTCGAGCATCTGCTAAGTCGCGTGTGAAACAGGTATCACTGCATACAAAATTTGTGTAACCGAGATCCAGAGATGCTCTGACGCTGGAACTTATGCACATGTGACTCATAAAGCCACCAAACACAAGCTGACTGCGATCAGTTAAACCAATCAGTTCTCGCAGATTTGTATTAATAAACGCATTGGGTAGCCTTTTGACTACAAGTGGTTCCTCTTCAAGCGGTATAATTTCAGGAATAAGTTCGCTGGTTGCACTATCAGGATTGAACAAATTTCCACCGGGAGCACCATGATGGACAACATGAAAAATGGGGGCTTTACGGTCTCGTGCGTACTTTATTAATTTAATCGCATTGTTAACGCAGGTCTTCGCACGATCACCAAGCGCAAGCTGCCCATCTGTGTACTCACGTTGATAGTCAATCAGGATAAGTGCTGCTTTTTTCCAATCTATCTGTATTGGGCTAGCACCTGCCAGTTCGAGTAAGGTTTTTGAATCGTTCATAATCTTGAATTTCCTTTGTTTTTAAATACGATGGATAGATACTATGCAATTTTATCGACAGCGTAATCAGGAAATCCTGAACATCGCTCATGCATAAATGTCATAACAACGCAAACTGATTGAATTTTATATAAATTTGACGCCGTACCTGCGATCACTTATTGACATCCCGACATAATACAATCTCCAGATATTCAAAAAATTAGCCATCATCCGTGAAACCAACTAGTACTCCAACACTTTTAATTCCGGTAGACAGACGCATCAAGGCAGAAGAGAAGTACAATTTCTGCCACAAAGAATAATTCAGATAGTCTCACCAGACCTTGATGATAGACTCCATTTTTCTGACAGAACAACTATTAACTGATTCCAATATGCCACGAAAATTTACTATGATATTTTTTATTATCTAAATTGTGCATGCTTGTATTTTATCAAATCTGATAACAACTATTTTATAGCATTAAAATTTCGCATGATCTGTATGCAAAATTGTCGATTGACTCCACAATTGATTATTGTCTAATCTTTAGTCGAGGCTACTGAAAAGCTTCTGAGTTGAGGCTCATCCAGGACAATAAATAATGGAGGAAATATAATGTCTGAAAAACTATCAGCAGAGTACCCATTTTTTAGCGCACTCTCAAACATAACAACAAGACAAGTCAGTAACTTTCATGCACTGCCAATAGGTAACCCCAGAGCATTGAAAATATCTAAATTCCGCGGTCTTTACCGTGAGTTATTATCCAACCGTTTGAACACCGAGTTAACTATTACTGCACCATTCTTTGATTCGCTTGCATATCCAAATTCTGTTTTAGCAGAATCACAAAATCTCGCAGCCAATACGTTTGGATCGGATCAGACACTTTACGTTACAACAGGATCCACTACGTCAAACCAAATAGCGGTCGCTGCCTGTTGCAGCAATGGTGAACGCATAATAGTGCAAAAAGGACTGCACCAATCATTTCATTTCGCACTCGTTGAACAGAGGCAGATTCCAGAATATGTTGATGATATTGATATATGTCGAAATACGGGCGCAACTGCACTCGACTTACAAAGACTTCTAAAAAAGATTAAAGCCGCTGAGAAAACAGATAACCCGTTTCAAGTTGTTATTATCAATAGTCAGAGCTATGAAGGCGTGATTCACAAACTGGACAAAATATTATTGCAGATCGCTTCTGCCGGACCATCGATAAATACAATTATCATTGATGAAGCCTGGGGCGCCTGGTCTGTGTTTGACGCTAATCTTTGTGAACATACAGGGTTATTAGCTGCTCGAAAGCTTAGACAGACCCATAGTATCGACGTTGTTGTGACACATTCCGCGCACAAATCTCTTTTCGCACTACGCCAGGCCAGTCTGCTGCATTGTGTTGGATCAAATAAGCTACAGAATCGTCTTCGTGATGCCAGATATCGACTTCACACAACATCTCCCAGTTACGCTATTCTGACCAGTCTGGATCTGGCAAGAGCACAAATGCAAAACGAGGGTCAGAAATATTCCTCTCGGTGCATTCAGTTAGCCGAGAAGCTTAGATTATCAATTAGCAAGGAGCTGAACTCTTTTAGCTTGATTGACATGAATATCAGTCGCGCCTGCAATACACCATTACTGCTTGACCCAACAAAGGTCTGGATAAACACCAGCGATACAAAACTTTCGGGGGAGGAGCTTAGAAAGATCTTATTTAAAAAGTTTGGTATTTATACGTGCAGATACACAGAAACAGCTTTAATGGTGAATATTCACTACGGCGTAACAAATAGAGATACACGAAGACTGGTTAATGCACTTCATAAAATTGAGCGTGATATTTCATCAAAATCTGGGATTGCACTTAAAAAGTCATCGATTTCAAGTGAATTTATTATCCCCTATCCACCCGGCGTGCCTCTGGTTGTACCTGGGGATAAAATCACCGCTGCAGTAATTAGTAAGTTAAATGAAATATCCGCTTCAGGTGTACCTCTTCTTCATATCGAACAACGATAAAACACAAGGAATAATACAATGATCCCACTTCAAAAAATTAAAGAAATAAGTACTGCCCGGCAGAGCAATACAGCAATTATCAGCGAAGGTGAAACGGTTAGTTGGGATGAATTCGCCCACACCGTGGATAAAATTGTGAACTCACTGGACAAGATTCAACAGCTGGAAGAAGTCGATACCATTTGTTTTATTTCTCCAAATCGTATTGAATTGATATACCTTGCAGCAGCGGCGACAACATTAAAAATACCGTTTATAGGGCTTGATTATTCGTTAGAAACAGATGCATTAAAAAATATGATGAGTGAAGCGAAATGCAGTTTATTAGTTACCTCTTCTTCTTTTTGTGTCGAATCAGGAATAAATCTATCTCAATTAGCCAATGGCCGGCCGCTTATTGACATGGACAATGTTTTGAGATCCGCCATTGCATATTCGTCACTTGACGATGGTGATATATCATCAATGAGTTCAACTTATGCTACTGAACGACCGTTCAAATCGATTTCTTTTACTTCAGGAACATCAGGTTTACCCAAAACTGTGCTTAGATTCCAGTCATTTGACGCCCGCAGATTCTCATACTTTACTACACGATATGGTTTTAACGCTCAGGATCGGCACCTACTCGCAATTCCGTTATACCATGCAGCCGGCATTGGATGGGCACGGCTGTTTCTGCAACTTGGTGCGACATTGATCATCGCACCCTATGACAACCCGGAACAGCTTGCGAAAATAATTCGCAACGAATGGATTACTACGAGTGTGTTAACACCTCCACTGCTAATGAACTTATTAGATTATGCAAAATCCAACAATGTTGATCTCATGCCCAACAGCCTTCGTTTTTTGCTGGTTGGTGGTAAACATTTTCCGGTTCAAGCCAAGCAACATGCCCTTAAGACATTAGGGCCCATTGTTTATGAGTACTACGGAACCACAGAAACAGGTGTTAATACTATCGCTGAACCCAATGATCTATTGGAAAACCCGGAGACTGTAGGGCGAGTTTACGATGGCAACGAAATTAAAATTTTAGATACTGCGGATAATTCGCTAGCTGCAGATTGTGTCGGTCGTATTGCGATTTCGAGCTATATGAATATGGATACTTACCAGAACGCTGAGGCAGAAAAAGTACTCATTGATGGCAAACGATTCTTACTTACACCCGAGACAGGTTACTATGATCAAGAAGGTTATTTGTATCTGATGAATAGATCGCAGGGATCAACAAGTTTGAATTTTTTTGAAATGGAAAACCAGATCAATCGCTTACCGTGTGTGGAAGACGTAGCCGTAGTTGCGAAAAATGGCAGCCGATCAGAAGTTGAATGCGCTTTGGTGATACGGGCAGAGTCCAAGATTAATCTACCGATTATTCGAGAAAAGGTCATTGGGTTAATAAAGAAACATCGTGGCAAAGCGTGTAACATTGGTATTCTTGAAAGAATTCCCTACTCTCCTTCCGGTAAAGTCCGGGCTGTGCAAATTATTGAAGCTCTACATTCTAATTCAGAGTCAGATTCGAAAAACATTAGTGATAGCAGCAACAATACTTTTTCCAGATTCCTGCTCGGGATTGTGTGTCTTATAGCTACAACGATAGCATGGGGTGCGATGTTCCCTATCGCAAAGAACGCACTGGTGTCCCTGGATGCAGTACATATAACGCTTATACGTTATGGCCTGGCTTCAATTATCCTAATGCTGATTCTTTGGTTACGAGAGGGATCATCTGCTCTGTGGCCAGGCAAAAACACGCTAAAATTGCTACTCTTTGGATCTTTGGGTTTTGCCGGCTTTAGTATCCTCGCCTTTGCAGGTTTAGCCCATACCAAAGCTCAGCATGGCGCTATCATTATGGCTTTAATGCCATTGATATCAGTGCTTATGATTTGGCTATTGCAAGGAAGCAAACCGCGAGCATTTACTTTGGGCTCAATAGTATTAGCACTGGTGGGGGTTACTCTTGTCGTTACCCAAGGTGACATAAGTTCGCTGGCAGGCGGCACATTAATTCCAAGTCTAGTCATATTGGCAGGCGCGACTTGCTGGGTTATTTACACGCTTGGTAACAGCTACATAACTGGTTTTTCAGTTTTGCGGTATACGGCCTTATCCGCAGCACTTGGCACTTTGACAATTATCGCAGTTGCGGTTTTTTCAAACACAATCGGCTGGACCTCACCTCCATCACTAGAGCAATTGTCACAAATTGGTTGGGAGCTCACCTATTTAGTCATAATTGCTGGCGTAATGGCCGTATTTTCGTGGAATACAGGCGTGAAAATACTTGGTCCAATCAATAGTGTCCTGTTTATCAATCTAGTACCCGTCACTGCATTTATTATTGGCTATTTTCAGGGCAATATTTTTTCAAATGCAGAGGTAATTGGTACAACTATTACCATTGCCGCATTACTTATGAACAACTTTTATCTACGTGGATGGATATTCAAACCACAACAGAAACTACAATTAAAAACCGCATAGGGTTGTTACCTATTAAACGCAAAATCGGCTGAGGAACTCGAGACACTACATCAGGTATCATTGGTTTAAATGAATGGTCAAGCAAAACTTGAGGTGTCAGGTTAGAGAAGTTCCTTAGCCCTTTTATTCTTCGTACTCATCCTCTAACATTGATCTTTTGTCTCTAAATAACTTTACCAGGTTATCAATAACCAGTCTTACACCCGTTATCTGAGATGTATTTTTCCGTACCAGTAGCCAAATCTCCCTACGCAGTGGGTCCCTCTGATCAAGCCTTTTCAAATTTGATTGTAGGAGGAGATATTTAGGTAACATGGCGATACCGATTCCGGCTGATGCAGCACTTTGCTGAATCGTAGCGGAATTAGATCGTAAAACCACACTTTCAATACCGAAATTATTGTAGATATATTTTGCCTCAGGAAGTTGGCTGAATTCACTGCCAAAGCTAATTGTTGGTACTGATTCCCCCTTCCTCGCTCTATTGACTAATTCTTCGCTACCACACAAAACATAGTCAAGATAGGAAAGTCGCCGAGAGATGTAGTCCCCAGATTCGGGCAGTCCCAGCCTAAGTGCAATATCTGATTCTCTCTTGGTAATATTTACATTGCGAGTAGAAACGTCAATTTCGATTGTAAGATTAGGATATCTCCTTTGTAATCCAACAAAATGCGGAGCAACCACTCGATCAGCCAGTGAATGAACCATCGAAACCCTAACCATCCTACTTGAATTATCCGATGTATTGGCAGACTCTGTTATTTGCTCAAATAACTCTTGCACAGGAGGCAGGTGCTTGTATAAATCATCACCTTCAAGTGTAAGGAAATAACCTTCGTTTGTTCTATTGAAAAGTTGACGTTTAAGTACCTCCTCAAGTCGATCTATCCTGCGAGAAACAGTGACATAATTTACACCCAGTCTTGTTGCTGCAGCGGAAATAGTACCTGAGTCAGCCAATGCCGAAAAATATTTCAAATCATCCCAGTTGAGACGGTCACTTCTTTTTTTTATAGCCATCATTCGTAATCCCCCTATGATACTCCAAATAAAATTGCGCAGGCACTACCTGATCATTCCAGAGATTGGGAGAAAAGTAATGTCCGAGGCAATATTTGGTCCTTTCCATGCCAGCTACAAACGAAACAATTTCATTCTGATCACTCTTAATATAGAGCCATTTAATTCAGAGGTATTTCCAGGTGAGTTTGACTTTACATTTATATATTCTTAGCCCTTTATGCACTGGCAGCAAACGCTGAGAGACCCATAGTTTGTGAAATAGTGAAGTCAAAATCCTACGTGTATTGGCATTTCTTACAGGAAAGCCCTACAGCGACATCTTATTATGAAATTTTTACTGAAATTCAGTCAGCAGATATAAATTTAGCTACCCTGTATATGACAACCTATCAAATAATTGTGAATCCGTCACCTATTATGATTTTATATTTTAATGGGTCGATTGAATATTTACCTATGCAGAATAGGCATATTACAAAACAACTTCTGCAAAAGGTGAATCTGACACGCTTTCATGATGTGTTTGCACCAAACAGCAAACATTGCACACTGGTGACGTCGGGTGGTGGGGTAAAGGCAAAGAGGCGACAGGATCCGACAGATTTCAGGACGAATTATTGGATTATTGTGTGGCTTTTGCTCGTGACCTTTGGTGTGGGCAATAGCTGACAAAGTTCGCAAACGGGTACCGCCGAGCTGCCGCGCATATTAATGCCTAGCGCCGAAAACAGGGCTTTATATTTGTGACATACCTCACAAATATAAAATAAGTGTATAACTCAGTAGAGTTGATTTTTTCCGAAGAAAGCCGGATGATAAAATGTAGGTATCAGACATGCCATATCAGACATGGTAGATACGTCGTGTCAGAAAATGGTGTAAAGTTTTTAATGTCCAATCAAGCAGTTGCTAATATCCCTTACACTTGCGGATAATAATTAACAGGCCATGTGATTAGTTATGTTCCACTTTAATGACGACCACTAATTCATTGATTCTCTCAAATACAACTTCTTGTCTATTTTATATACTGCATGTGTGGTTTGTATTATTTTCAATAACCACGATCTTGACCGCGAGAAATGTATCTTTTAGTATCCACTCAACACCGATACCGTATTGGTGAGTTAACCGTGTGCTTCACGTGGTTGGATTTAGACAGATATTTTTTGCGTAACACAATGCCGTGCAAGGACGCCAGTTAGTCCTCTATCACCGCCATAGAAATAAGGGTCAACCCTATTTTACAATATACAAGAGCCTGATGTAACCTCACCATCAGTCAAAACTGCCAATATTCGATTTAACAAAAAACTGATTCGTTACTCCTAAGGTTTAATTATCTTTGTATATTGTAAAATAGGCTTGACCCCTTGGCTTTCAAATCGATAGGAACTAATCAATGATTTGGTTTTAGTGGGCTTAAGCGAATGAAAACTCAGCCAGACGCCTTACTCCGTGCAAAATACGCAAGTAACTGTTTTCGCAAAGAATCCGGCAAACCCTTAATAGTCAGCACATCTTCATCACCATTATACTGAATACGCCCTGGCATTTGGGTCGATGTAAAGCTGACCGTCAAATCCTTTTCGCGCCCTGTAAACCGCATATATTTTCTCAAACTATTGCGATCAACATGCACTTTACCTTCATTTCCCTGCTGTTCTTTATTCAGGGTTTTTGTAAATTTCCTACCATCAACACCATTAATATCAGCAACTGCCGCTGACAGATTGTCAAACTCCACTGCGCCGCCCTGTTTATCCTGCTGCAAGCAATAGTCCACAACCTGGGCCTGAAATTCCTGCACACTTTCTTGCGGTACATGCATAGAAAAAGCAGACACTGTTTGCAAAAATTGATCAGTCTGTTGTTTTTTGTCAATCGTGGATTCAAAACCGCACAATTTACGAAAAGCAGCTGTCCACGGATTGCTCACACGCGGTACAGCCAGCGCCAAATAGGATCGACTTGCATTAGAGCGCCAGAGTGACAGTTCAACCCGGGCGGCCATTAAAGAACTTCCCAAATCTACAAATCGTGATTGCTCAACCTCCAGACGGTTGTTAATAAGCAATGAGTCTTTGTAACTCACAATATACAAATAAAACACTTGATCCCCGAGGTGTTCTTCCTGCATAAACACCACATGACCATGCAACTCAATGTCGTCAAGTTCGTCAAGCGCCGACTGCAGTGCCTGCATCCACTGCACGCTCATTGCAACAAAATTTATTTTAGTCGATAGCCATTGATTGAGTTTATTGGCTAACAAGGCGTCTGCGCTGTTCTCGAAAAAACAGCCATACTCACGCGCCGCTCTGCGATGAAATGCATTTTTCAGCTCACTACAAAAGAAATCCACCTCATCAGAGCCCGGCATAACACTGTCGCGCAATTTGAGTTGGGTTGTTTTGTTTACTGATTTTGCGAAGCGGTGAGTGATGAATTGTGTGACTGCCATAGACCTGTCTACTCTAAATCAATAGTGAGAAAAGTCGCGTATCATAAACGACAAATGTGTGTATGCAAGGTTAATGTATTGGCGTATATAACATGGGCCATCACGGCTAAGGCTGCTGTGTGGCAATGGGTTACTCACTTACCCCGGCCAGATCATCAATAATCGGGCAGTCCGGGCGCTCATCGCCATGGCAAGCAAGGGTCAATTTCTCAAGCGTGGATTTTAGACTCTGCAATTCAGCAATTTTTACATCAACATCGTGAATACGTGCTTCGGCCAGTTTCTTGACATCGGCGCTGGCACGATGCTCATCCTGGTACAAAGACAACAGGCTACGGCAATCATCAATTGAAAAACCCAGACTGCGTGATCGTTGCATAAATCGTAATTTATTCAGTAACGATTCATCATAATTGCGATATCCATTGCTTTGACGCTGCGCTTTCACCAAACCGATTTCATCGTAATAACGCACAGTTTTTACCGGCAGGCCGGTTTTTTTTGCAACTTCGCTGATATTCATTATAGTGATCTGCTTTTATTTAAGTTTTGGGTTTCCAGCGTTTCAGCAGTAATGCATTACTAACGACGGAGACTGAACTCATCGCCATCGCTGCACCGGCCATAGCCGGGGTAAGCAAACCGAATGCTGCCAGCGGAATTCCAATTAAATTGTAGATAAAGGCCCAGAACAGGTTTTGACGGATTTTCAAACGCGTAGCCTTGGCAATTTCGAGGGCAGCAGGAACCAGTGCGGGATTAGCACGCAGCAGTGTGACACCTGCTGACTCGATTGCAACATCGGTCCCTGACCCCATGGCGATACCCACATCGGCAACAGCCAGTGCCGGTGCATCGTTTACCCCATCACCGACCATTGCCAGTGTGTGGCCTTGCTTGCGCAATTTAATGATTGCCTGCGCTTTTCCATCGGGCTTAAGGCCCGCAGACCACGACGTTATACCCAATTGGCCCATTAAGGCTTGTGTAACACGTTCTGAATCGCCACTTAACACAGACACTGAGACGCCTTGCTGCTTTAAATGCTGCACAGCGGCCACACTTTGCTCACGCACCGTATCGGCAAAAGCCAACACCGCACAGCTTAGTCCATCAATCGCAACCACGACTGAAGTTTGCCCCAGCGATTGCCAATCATCCAGTTGTTGCTGCACTTGTGTAATCGATATATTTTCCTGTTGCATCAGCGATTCATTACCGATCAAAACTTTCCGACCATCAACAACCCCCTGCACTCCCTGCCCGGTCAAGTTTTTAAAGGCATCGGGTGAAACCAGATCCAGACCTTTTTCTCTGGCGTACCTGACCAGAGATTTAGCAAGTGGATGCTCACTGCTGGTTTGCAGTGAAGCCGCAAGCCGCAAGCTGTCTAATGATTTATTCAGGGCAAAAAACTCACTGACTTGTGGCTGACCCAATGTCAAAGTCCCCGTCTTATCAAACACCACCGCATCGACCTGATGAGCCAGTTCAAGGGTTGCAATATCCTTAATCAAAATACCTGATTTGGCAGCCACTCCGGTGCCTGCAACCAAAGCGGTTGGTGTGGCAAGCCCAAGCGCGCAGGGACAGGCGATAACCAACACAGATATAGCAGCAATTAGAGCCTGCTCAATGCCGCCGCCAAAAAACAACCAGGCTGAAAAGGTTAACGCCGCAATAACCAGTACTATCGGCACAAACACAGCGGATACTTTATCGACCAGGCGTTGAATGGGTGCTTTGCCAGATTGTGCTTTTTCGACGATCTCAATCACTTTTGCAAGGGTGGTATCATTGCCAATGGCGTTAACTTTAATCTTGAGTGCACCATTACCGTTAATCGAACCGCCTGTCACCTGATCGCCTTCAAGTTTGGCAAGTGGCAGACTCTCTCCTGTAATCAAGGACTCGTCCACTTCACTCGAACCATGTTCGACGATACCATCAACCGGAATTCGCTCACCCGGGCGAACCATAACCCGATCATTCAATGCTACCTGTGTGATAGAAACGACTTGCTCTTCATCACCACGAATAATATTTACCGTTTGCGGCCTCAGCGCCATTAGTTCCCGAATAGCTGCAGTGGCGCTGCTTTTAGCTCTCGATTCCAACCACTTGCCTAAGACGACCAAGGTGATAACCACCGCTGCACTTTCAAAATACAAATGTCCTGACCCACCTCGCAGCCATAGATACAGGCTGAAAAAATAGGCAGCGCTGGTTCCAAGGGCGACCAATACGTCCATATTTCCAGCTCGGGTATTAATGGCTCTCAGTGCACCTTTGTAAAAACGTGCGCCGATCCAGAATTGCACTGGCGTTGCCAGCAACCACTCCATCCAGGGGGCAAGAAAGGGTTTAGCGCCGAATAACATCATCAGCATTTGTATAATCATGGGTGATGAGAGGATGATTCCAACCAGTAAATGAAAACCCGGAGTCATCCAGATTTTTTCATCGTTGCTGGATTGTACTTTCGAAGAAACTTCGGTTTGCGGCAGGCTTGCAGAAAATCCCGCCGCATCAATGGCCGAAATTAAATGTGTTACATCTGTGTCTGCAGAGACGTAAACATCCGCTTTCTCCAGGGCCAGATTGACATCAACCGAAGTCACCCCGGGGACTGCCATCACCGCTTTCTCAACACCCGCAACACAGCCCGCACAACTCATTCCTCCCACGTTCAAGGTTACAGTCTCAGCGGCAACCGCATAACCTGCATCTGCAACAGCCGTGTAAATCTCATCGACCGTGGTGCGATCAGCAGCATAATTAAGGTCAGCCTGCGATAAGGCAAAATTCACAGACACTTCTTTTATACCGGCCACCGCAAGCAGTTTTTTCTCCAACCCACTGGCACAGCCTGCACAGCTCATCCCATCAACTGAAAAACGCAAATTCTTCAAATTTTGTACATCCAATGGCACTGATGACTGGTAGCCTGCGTCCTCAATAGCTGCAAGAACATCCGTGTCTTTAAGTTTGCTTTTATCAAATGTCACCTCAGCGCGGGAAAGTGCATAGTTAACTGATACGCTATCGACACCATCCAGTGTGCTGATTCTTTTCTCAAGACCCACAGCGCAGCCTGTACAGCTCATCCCTTCTATGGGTAGACTCAGCGTGGTGGCTGTTGGCTTTAAAGAAAGTGTTGAACTGGTGCAGCTCATGATTTACCCCGGTTTAATCGTTTTTCAGTAATAATTTCAACAGCAGTATTGACCTTCCAGTCACTGGAAGGTCAAGGATTAATGTGTTTGTCTCTGTCAAACCTCTCCTCTAAAGAAGATCACTTTATAATCAGGGAACACAGAATTTTATTCGTTGCCCTCTCTTAAAGCTTCATTGATAAGTGATTAACCCAGAGGCATACTTAACGCATGAGTATTAAAATACGCCGCGCACGCCTTGAAGAAAACGCAGTTTTAACTGAACTATCAATGCGATCAAAGCAGTCGAATGGTTATGACGATCGGTTTATGGCGGCCTGTCAGGATGAATTAACAGTAACTCAAGCCCGTATGATTGAAGGCGAGTATTGGGTTGCCGAATCGGATATCATTTGTGGGTGTGCCTGTTTACTTGCTGATCCTGAGAATCACTCGGGAGAGGTGCATGCATTTTTTATTGATCCCGACTGGCAACGCAAGGGAATCGGCCTTTTACTCTGGCAAAAGCTGTTGCAACGGGCAAAAACAAAAGCGCTGAGCAATCTACATCTTGATGCCGATCCGTTTGCCGTTCCCTTCTATGAAGCCCTGGGGTTTAAAGTCGTTGGTGAAGTACCCTCCGGTTCAATTGCCGGAAGACGTTTGCCATATATGACAATGGGAATTGAAGCCTCAGAATGATCACAACAAACCACCCTTACCATAATACTCCCTTACACAGCAAAACAGAATAAGTCTAAAAAAACCATTATCGGATTGTGTAATAAATCTGCTAAAAATTATATCCCTCTTTTTCTTGACATTGTATCCTTTGATATTATATCTTATGAGATACCATTTGGTATCGTTTTAAAAAGAGGGCACATGCGAAAAAAATACGGCTTCTTATTGGCATTCTACCACTTGCCCTGGCTATGATTACACAATGCGCAAATGCAGAGCTACGTACACCAATTACAAACATCGCAACCGATAAGCTTGATTGGAAAGTGAGCGATGAAGGCCGCGCCTTTGCATCTCATATAGGCGAACGATTTGCAGATCCTTCCACTGAAATCTTATTGCAGCCCGGCGCCTTCTATAAAATCCCTGCTGGGTTAACGCATATCAGCCAATGCAATATAGGTGAAGATTGTCTCACATTCCTCTCCCCGGATGGCAAGTTCAACTTTTTGCAGACAGCCCAATGAAGCAGAATCTACAAGGCACTTTTAAAGCATTAGCTGACCCCACACGCCGAATGATTTTGATGCACCTCAGTACTCAGGAAATGACCGTTCAGGAACTTACCGATAATTTTGATATGACCCGGGCAGCGGTTAAAAAACACCTCAATATCCTGGAACATGGAAAACTCATATCAGCACAGCGAAAAGGGCGCGATCGAATCAACAGGCTTGAACCCTCGGGCTTGCAATCTGTGACTCAATGGCTTAATTATTTTAATCGTTTCTGGGATGATCGACTCAATGCCCTGAGAGACGCAATTGAAACCGAAGCAGGAAACAAAAATGACTAATACAACGATTACAAAAACCTATTTCTTTTCTACTTCTCGTGAAACAGTGTGGTCATTTCTAACCGAAAAAGACAAGCTCGCACAATGGTTTCATCCCGCAACCTCTGATTTAGCCGAGGGCCGTGACTACGCACTGGTCAAGATAGAAGAAGATGGCTCAGAGGTAAAGCAATGCTGGGGTACAGTACTGGAAATGGATAAGCCTGCCATACTTGTTTATTCCTTCACAGTAACGCCACTAAACGGTGCGATGACCACTGTTACCTGGACACTTGAAGAAATACAAGGCGGAACCCGCTTGACCCTCAAACACGAGGGTATCAGTGAAGCCGCAGGGGAAGCAGCAATCGGACTTCTATTGGCACTTGATGAAGGCTGGGACAAGCATGTTGATTCATTAAGACATATAATAACTTCAGAACCCAGTAGTTATTGCGACGAATAGAACGAAGAAAAAGACCGTCTATTTCACAGCAGAAATTTAAGGAGATTAGCATGACATCACAACCTGTTGTATCACAAGAACAATGGTTAAAAGCGCGTAAGGAATTACTTGTCAAAGAAAAAGAGTTTACACATCTGCGAGATCAACTCAGTGCGCAGCGACGCGCATTACCCTGGGTAAAAATAGACAAGACATATCACTTTAGCACAGCAGATGGAGAGCAAAATCTGGCAGATCTGTTCGACGATAAAAACCAATTAATTATCTATCATTTTATGCTGGGTCCGGATTGGGAAGAAGGATGTACAAGCTGTTCATTCTGGGCAGATAATTTTGAGGGTATTGATATTCACCTGGCGCACAGGGATATTTCTTTTCTTGCCGTTTCAAGCGCAGGTTATGAAAAAATTGCCGCTTATAAACAGCGTATGGGTTGGCGTTTCAAGTGGGTGTCATCACTGAACAGTGATTTTAATAATGATTTAGGCGTTTCATTTACAGCAGAGGAAAAAGAGGCTAATGAAATAACATACAACTACCTGACCCAGCCTTATTTCATCGATGAAATGCCAGGGGTCAGCGTATTTTTTAAAAATACACAGAATGAAATATTTCACACCTATTCCACCTATTCTCGCGGTCTCGATATACTCAACGGCACTTATAACTATATTGATCTGACGCCAAAAGGACGTGATGAGGAAGATGGAATAATGAATTGGTTAAGTCGCCATGATCAGTATTGAAATTGTAGTAAAATAAAAATCATCGTGAAGGTTAATCCAAGTTAATAAAATAAACACTCTGCGTCCTGCCCTCATCACTGACAGTGCAAGACACAGAAATGCAGGAGAATTTAAAATGGGATCAGCTGAAACGGGTGGATGTGCTTGCGGTGCAGTACGCTACGAGTCGCAGGCAGAGCCAGAATTTACCCTTATATGCCAATGCCGGCAATGCCAAAGAATTACCGGGTCTGGTCATGCAGCACAATTTGCAGTTATGGCAGATGCAACAACAATTCAAGGGGAAATAAAATATTATGAGTTGATTGCCGATGATGGCAATATTGTCAGTAGCGGCTTTTGCGGTCATTGTGGCAGCCCATTACTTAAAAAAACCTCTGGTCACCCACAGTACATTTTCTTTCATGCTGCAACACTTGATGATCCAGATTCATTCGAACCGCAAATGGTTGTTTACTCAGAATCCAAACAGCCTTGGGATTATGTTGACCCTGCTTTACCACGACATTAGCGACGTAATAATAAATTTTTGTTTTCACGTCGAATCCAGCAGCAATATGTATTCGCCCATAGTCACTGCCCAGGTTATACTGTCGGATACTGCGAGTCAGAAAGCGCTTAGCCACTACGACTGTTATCTGATAGGGACGTGTAAGTGATCGATAATTCTAAACCTTCAACCGCCGCCGAACGCCATTTAGAGCGTATGCAACGCAAAAAACGCATTGTCGATTCAGGAATCGACAATGCCAGTGATGACCGCGGTATCATTCTCGTGCATACCGGAAATGGCAAGGGTAAAAGCAGTGCTGCCTTTGGCATGGTAGCTCGCGCACTGGGTCATGACATGCGTGTTGCAGTTATCCAGTTTGGTAAAGGCAGTACCGCAACCGGCGAAGAGCTGTTTTTTCGTAATATACTCAATAACGACTACCACATTATGGGCGAAGGCTTCACCTGGGAGACACAGGATCGCAGCCGTGACATAAGTGCAGCCGAGGCGGCCTGGGCGAAGGCTTGTGAATACCTGAGTAACCCCGACTACAATCTGGTCGTCCTTGATGAGTTGAATATTTCTCTCAAGTATAAATACCTGGACATTGCTGCAGTGCTGTCAGTTTTACAACAACGCCCTGCAATGCAACACGTCATTATTACCGGCCGTGGTGCGCAACCGGAACTTATCGAGTTAGCCGATACTGTTACCGAAATGCAGAATATCAAGCATGCCTACAAGTCAGGGGTGCGGGCACAAAAAGGAATTGAGCGGTGATACAGTACACGCATAGTGCTTCGATGGCTCAAACCTTTGGTGCATTAGCGTGAGCGTACATGGATGTATTTACAGCGTGTCTGCAACATGGGATTACCCTCCAAACGTCTAAAATACACACTAAGCCCGAACAGCTAATGCCAATCGTTTTTACTGAAGCTGTCATTGTCGCATTAAACCCTCTGGTTTCTAACTTCACACGGCACTTGTAGTTCAAAGTCTATACGATCGATACGTCCAACACTCTATCATTCATTTTTATCTGCACTAGCTGTATCAACTAACCCTGATTAATCGCCAATTTCACCAATCGAACAACCTCTTGTATTTTATCAACCCGCGTAAACTGAAGCACAATCCAGTGCGGTTTGGATTTTCCACGATGAGGATGATTCCGCGAGTCTGCAGGATGGGTGAGTCCTTCCTGCTTTATAACAGCCTTGCCAAGGCGTAAGTCTAACTCATTGTCATTATCGAAATGTGCAGTCTCTTTTCCCTTGTAAGTAAAATAAATAAAATCTGCTTCTTCTCGCTGTAACACGCATTTTTCCAAGCCGGGAATTTTCTCAAGCTCTTCAGTTAACTGAATACGCAATGACTTCATAATCATTTACTCGCTGTAAATAGACATCGAATGTGAAAATATTTGGCAATGATGCCTGGCAGCAATATTAAGCCAGCCTATTTATTCCAGCTTTACCCAGGCACCACCCTTATCTGAGGATTTTACGCATGCCTCAACAAACGCAACCCCCTTCAGTCCATCCTCAACTGTAGGATAAATCACTTCCTTATCAACGGCTGTGCCATCACGCCGTGCCTGCATAGCCAAGGCAGCCTCCGCGTATATATTGGCGAACCCTTCGAGGTAACCTTCAGGATGACCGGGCGGTGTACGTGACAATCTGGCCGCCGCTTCTCCAGTACCGGAGCCATTGCGAGTCAGTAACTGCTTTGGAGCGCCAAGCTTGGTATAATTCAGGTAGTTGGGATCTTCCTGACACCAATCCATTCCGCCCTTGCTGCCGTATATACGGATGCGCAAGGCATTCTCATTGCCTGGGGCGACCTGGCTTGACCATAACATACCCTTGGCGCCACTGGAAAAGCGTAACAAGACATGGCAGTTATCATCAAGCCGACGGCCATCGACAAAGCTATCAAGATCTGCGGCGAGAGATTCCACATCAAGACCACTGATAAAACAAGCCAGATTGTAAGCATGGGTTCCAATATCACCAATACATCCGCCGGCACCTGCACGCTCGGGGTCGGTTCTCCAGGCGGCTTGTTTTTGACCCGACTTTTCAAGATTTTCTGCCAACCAGTCCTGCGCATACTCAACTTGTATTACACGAATGTCACCGAGTTTTCCGCCCTTTACCATTTCCTGGGCTTGCCTGACCATCGGATAGCCGGTGTAATTATGCGTAAGTACAAAAAGCGCATCGGATTGATTGGCGAGTTTCACCAGTTTTTTCGCATCGGCCAATGTCGAGGTTAGTGGCTTTTCGCAGATCACATGAATACCGCGTTTTAAAAATTCACAGGCGACCGGATAATGCAAATGATTGGGGGTTACAATCGCGACCGCTTCTATGCCGGTTTTCAAGCGTGCCTCACGTATTGCCATTGCTTTAAAATTAATATAGGCACGATCTTTAGCTATGCCTATATTGCTGGCTGACTGTAGTGATTTTTCCTCTGTGGAGCACAGTGCACCAGCGAGCAGTTCGAAGTGATCATCCATGCGTGATGCAATACGATGAACTGCACCTATAAACGCATCATCACCACCACCAACCATACCCAATCGGATGCGAGCCGGTTTACTTATTTCAATCATGAAGAAGCTCCTATAACCCAAGCATGCGCCGATTCGCAGCCTCATCACTAGCGCCACCTGCAAAATCATCAAAGGCTTTTTCTGTCACACGGATAATGTGCTCAGCGACAAACTGTGCGCCTTCTCTGGCACCATCTTCTGGATGTTTCAGACAGCACTCCCATTCGACCACCGCCCAACCGTTGAAATCATAGGCGGCAAATTTTGAAAAGATGGCGCCAAAATCCACCTGCCCGTCTCCAAGACTTCGAAAACGCCCTGCCCGGTCCAGCCAGTTTTGATAACCACCGTACACGCCCTGACGACCCGTCGGATTAAATTCTGCATCCTTAACGTGAAACATTTTTATCCGCTCGTGGTAGATATCGATGTTTTGCAAATAGTCGAGTGCTTGCAGTATATAGTGCGAGGGATCATACAGCATATTGCAGCGCGGATGATTGCCGGTGCGCTCTAAAAACATCTCAAAGGTAATACCATCGTGCAAATCTTCACCGGGGTGAATTTCATAACAGACATCAATACCGCACTCATCGGCATAATCCAGAATTGGCTGCCAACGCCGGGCCAGCTCATCAAATGCAGTTTCGATCAAACCAGGGGGCCGTTGCGGCCAGGGGTATAAATAGGGCCAGGCCAGTGCGCCTGAGAATGTTGCATGTGCCGAGAGGCCCAGCTTTTTTGAAGCCTGCAAAGCCATTATTACCTGATCAACTGCCCAGGCTTGCCGGGCCTTTGCATCACCGCGCACATGGGGCGCTGCGAAACCATCAAAAGCTTCATCATAAGCCGGATGTACCGCCACAAGCTGACCTTGCAGGTGAGTGGACAGTTCAGTGACGCACACACCGTTTTCTTTAGCTGTACCTAAAAATTCGTCACAATAATCCTGTGATTTAGCGGCCTGCTGAAGATCGATTAGTCGGGCATCCCAACTCGGCACCTGAACCCCGGCATAGCCACAATCTGCAGCCCATTTAGTGATATTATTCCAGGAATCAAAGGGTGGGTCGTCGTCTGCAAATTGGGCGAGAAATAAAGCCGGACCTTTTATGGTTTTCATATTTTTCTCCAATTGTATTGCAAGTATATTACTAACTGCGCTTACGGAAACTTTCCCACCTACAGTGCCTGAATAAGCACCCTCTGGCTTACTGCAAATTCTCCCTTAAGACTACATCAATTCTTATGCGTTCCTGTGAAGAATCTATGCTCATCTGATCACTTTTTGCACGTAAAACCCGTAACGTACTACGCACAATATGTCCGATATTCTGTGTAATCACAACATCAATAGTGCCATCTTCAAGCGCAATTCTGGTATGCGGGGTCAACTCGTGTGCGATGACAATAAAATCTGAGCTTAGATTACGCGCCTGCAGCAGACGGGTTACTGTTCGATTTCCAGAACCCATGGAATATACACCCGCAATATTCTTAAATGTATTTAATGCCGTAATAATGCCTTGCTTAACAGTTTGCGGATCATCATGGCCTTCAATTGTCGGCAGCACTTCAAGGTTGGGGAACTGGTCCGCTATGATCTGATCAAAACCCAGCCTGCGTTCAGCGCTATCATGGGATTGCACAGAACTGGTAAGGACCAAAATCCTGACCTTGTCTTTGCCCAGGAATCGACCCATTAATACACCCGCCGTCCTGCCGGCTGCAATATTATTTATGCCCACAAAATGGTCACGATGGGTATTCGGAAGGTCTGACACTAATGCAACTATAGCCACCCCCCCATCTTTTAAGCGTTTTATGGCATCTCGCAATTGTGGTGTTTCCGGCGCCATTATGGCAACGCCATCAATTTCATCGCAGTCCAGATGCTCAATTGTTCGAACCAAAGAGTGAGGATCATGTGCCGGCGCCGGAATCAGCCGAACTTCTGTGCGCTCATTAACGGCGCGAATAGTCGCCTCATTGATGGCATTACGCAAAACGCTGTGAAACTCACCGGTATCTTCCGGCAATACAAAAACAAATCGATAGCGCCGACGCTTTGCCAGATTGGCTGCTGTAACGTCCCGCACATAGCCGAGTTTTTCCACCGCCGCGTTAACACGGGTAATGGTTACCTTTCGCACGCCGGGCCTTTCATTCAATACCCGATCCACTGTCGCCAGGCTAACCGAAGCCTCGCGGGCAATATCGTTAATCGTGGGTCTCAAATCAAACGCTCTCCAAAAAATAAATCATCATTTTACTATAGACATGAGGTGCGTACCTCATTATGATGAACGTTGTGGTGATGAGGAGCGTACCTCAAAAAATTACCTTACACCAACTGTATTCTGAGCCAAGATCAATTTTTGGTATGGTTTGTATGTAGCACTGGAGGAATTAGTATGAAATTTAAACAATTTGCAGCAGCAACGTTATGCCTGGGAGCGGGGTTTGCCGCCGCACCCGCCATGGCAGACGATTTGACGCTGTGTTGGGCAGCTTGGGATCCAGCAAACGCCCTGGTTGAACTAAGCAAGGAGTTTGAAGCAGAGAGTGGTCATAAAATGAGTTTTGAGTTTGTACCTTGGCCAAACTTTGCAGATCGCATGCTTAATGAACTGAACTCGGGCGGTCAGCTCTGTGATCTGTTGATCGGCGATAGTCAGTGGATTGGTGGTGGTGCCGAAAGTAATCATTATGTGAAGCTGAATGATTTTTTTGATGCCGAAGGTATCAGTATGGATGACTTCGCACCGGCAACCGTTTATGCCTACTCCACATGGCCAAAAGGTACACCCAACTATTACGCACTGCCTGCAATGGGCGATGCCAATGGCTGGTTCTACCGCAAAGACTGGTTTGCACGGGAAGATATCCGGGCTGATTTTAAAAAGGTAACAGGCAAAGAATTGGGCGAACCAAAAACGCAAAAAGAATTACTTGAGATCGCAAAGTTCTTTCAAGGCCGGGAGATCGATGGCAAAAAAATCTATGGCGCAGGGATATTTACAGAAAGAGGTTCAGAAGGCATAACCATGGGCGCCACAGGCGCACTTTATACGTTTGGGTTTAAGTACGAAAATACCCCGGGAAAGTATGATATGGAAGGTGCTGTAAACTCGCCTGAAGCAGTAGAAGGATTGGAATTTTACAAAGAACTCTACGATTGCTGCACCCCACCGGGCTATACCAATGCCTATATGGGTGAGACACTCGACGCCTTTAAGTCAGGCCAGGTAGCGATGGCAATGAATTGGTTTGCGTTCTTTCCAGGTCTCTACGCAGATCCTGATACGGGCGGCGACAAAATAGATTTCTTTGTCAATCCTGCGCAAAATGTGCCCGCCTCTACATTGGGTGGTCAGGGTATCTCTGTAGTAAGTTATTCGAAAAAGCAAAAAGCCGCCCTGGAATACATCAAATGGTTTGCGCAACCTGCTGTGCAAAGTAAGTGGTGGTCATTAGGTGGATATTCTGCACACAATTCAGTGCTGAATGACCCTGATTTTGTCAAGAGTCAGCCTTTTGCCGGTGACTTCCTGGAAGCCATGAAAAATGTTCAGGATTTTTGGCAGGAACCCGCCTACGCCGAGCTGTTATTAGCTATGCAAAAACGCATGCATGACTATGTGGTCGCTGGCCAGGGAACCGCAAAAGAAGCGCTTGATAAATTACTCAAAGACTGGACCGAAGTATTCGAAGACGAAGGCAAGCTATAACGTCTGTCCCGCCTCTCCCTCTGCCTGGGTGGGGGGAGGCACAATACAAATACATCCCTGCGCTTTATAGTCAGACAAGTCGGCTTGATCATTAACCCGCCCCTACATTTGAGCCTTTTTTATGTCCTACAATTCTGTCGATCAAATTGCAAAGGCCACACCACCGGGTGTTGCAAGACGGATAAAAGGTCTTTCTGATAAAACCATAGCATGGATTTTTGTCGGTCCGACAATTGTATTGTTACTTGCCGTCAACATCTTCCCATTAATCTGGACAATTTACCTCAGTTTTACAAACTATCGTGTCAACCGACCCAATCGTGAGGTTGATTTTGTTGGTTTGAGAAACTACGAAAGAATATTGGGCGATTCGGATATCTGGCTCAATATGCAGGCAACCGCACATTTTTTGATCTGGACCATTGTACTGCAGGTATTGATCGGATTTACACTTGCCTGGCTGATAAACCGCAAGTTCAAGGGCAGCGATATGTGGACTACGGTTATTGTATTACCAATGATGCTTTCCCCGGCAGTTGTAGGTAACTTCTGGACATTCCTCTATCAGCCCCAGATTGGACTGTTTAATTATCTATACGGTTTTTTCACCGGAGTAGACCCTTCTTCATTTGAGATGCTTGGCTCTGTTGATCTTGCGCCCTGGGCGATCGTTATTGTTGATACCTGGATGTGGACACCTTTTGTGATGCTTATCTGCCTTGCCGGTTTGCGCTCTATTCCTGATTATATCTATGAAGCTGCAGAAGTTGATCGTGCCTCGAAATGGCGGCAGTTCTGGACACTTACCATACCCATGGTTCTGCCCTTTCTTATGCTGGCTGTGCTGTTCCGTGGTATTGAGAATTTCAAAATGTTTGATCTGGTGGTTCAGTTAACGGGCGGCGGTCCGGGATCAATAACCGAACTTGCATCAATCAATTTAAAACGGGAAGCCTTTGAAAAGTGGCGTACAGGCTATTCTTCAGCCTTTGCCATTATACTGTTTGTAACCGTATTTGGACTCGCCAATATCTATGTCAAAGCCCTAAATCGAGTAAAAGACCGTTGAATTATTCAGTAACAGAACCCTCGTCACGACAAAAAAAATGGGCTGCTACACTGGTTATACTCTATGCGTTGATAACACTTCTTCCCCTGTTCTGGATATTTATTACAGGCTTCAAGACACCACCCGATAGCATCAGCTACCCACCCAAAATTGTATTCGAGCCTTCACTGGAGGGCTATGTCAATCTTTTCACAACCCGAACGCGTTTATCAAAAGAACAGTTCGCAGCCCTGCCGGCGCCTGATGGTTTTGCCGAAGAAATTGTACGTAATCGCAATATGGTTATAGTCGGCCCTTCAAAATTTGGTGCCCGCTTTATGAATTCGGTAATTATCGGATTTGGTTCAACCTTCCTGTCAATTTTTCTCGGCACGTTAGCGGCCTATGCCTTTTCCCGATTCAGGATACCGCTAAAAGATGATTTGCTGTTTTTTATTCTCTCCACACGCATGATGCCACCCATTGCAGTTGCCATACCTATTTTTCTGATGTATCGCAAAGTTGGACTTTCAGATACCCACCTTGGCATGATATTGCTGTATACCGCGGTGAATATATCCCTGGCAGTCTGGTTGCTTAAGGGTTTTATAGACGAAATACCCAGAGAGTATGAAGAGGCGGCGCTTATAGACGGTTACACCCGCTTCCAGGCTTTTTATAAAGTTGTATTACCACAAGCGGCGACGGGTATTGCATCGACCGCGATATTTTGTCTGATCTTTGCCTGGAACGAATATGCCTTTGCTGTGCTGTTAACCTCTGGAACCGCACAAACCGCCCCGCCATTTATCCCGACAATTATTGGTATAGGTGGGCTCGACTGGCCAGCGGTGGCAGCCGGAGCAACACTATTTCTCCTGCCAGTAATGATTTTTACCATTATGTTGCGTAAACATCTGCTACGCGGCATAACCTTCGGAGCGGTACGAAAATGAGTCTGTTTATGTCGGGTTTGATACAACTACGCCGTGGACCCTGGGAGATAGTCGCAACAATTTTAATTGCATTAGGGGTGTTTATGCTGATGCAACCCTTTGTAATGTGGGCCTACACTTATTCATTTATTACAACGTTGGTAGGTACAGTTATGTTTATCGTCGTCAGTCATTTCAAGGATTAAAACTTGTGGCTGAAATAATTATTAAAAATTTACGTAAAGATTTTGGTGATTTCAATGCTGTGCAGTCTTCATCATTTACTATAGGTGATGGTGAATTTTTTATGCTGTTGGGTCCATCGGGCTGTGGCAAGACCACAACATTGCGTATGATTGCCGGGCTTGAATTACCAACCGACGGAGAAATCCACATTGGCGGTCAGGAGGTCAGTCATTTATCGGCATCAAAACGTGATATTGCATTTGTCTTTCAGATGTTTGCGCTCTATCCGCATCTGAATGTACGCCGAAATATAAGCTACCCCTTGATCAGTCAGGGCATGAAACGCAAACAAGTTAAGGCAAGGGTAGCTGAAGTTGCTGAGATTTTGGGGATAAGTGACATTCTCGAGCGACCCGTAGGCGCACTTTCCGGCGGTGATCGGCAACGGGTTGCACTTGGTCGGGCCATTGTCCGTAACCCGCAGGCTTTTTTAATGGATGAGCCTTTGGGCGCGCTGGATACCGAATTTAGAGAGCGAATGGCAGAAGAACTGCGGGCACTGCATGATCGAATGCATGCAACCACCGTCTATGTTACCCATGATCAACTTGAAGCCATGCAAATGGGTGACAAACTGGTCGTTATGAATCATGGGGTCGTTGAACAATTTGGCACACCGCAGGATGTTTATGATAAGCCTGCAACGCTTTTTGTTGCGGACTTCCTGGGTTCGCCGTCGATGAATTTTTTACGTTTTGAAGGAAATCTGGAACCGGGCATTGATTCCGTGCAACTGGGTGATTGCCGTATAGCGGTTCCAAAGCAGCTTGAGGGGGCAACCGGGGAACTCGTCCTGGGTGTGCGACCTGAGCATATTACACTGGCTGACGATGCACAATATCGGGGCCGGGTGATAGCCACCGAGTACCTCGGTACGACTCAGATTGTTACGCTGGAAACCAGCAACGGCATGCTTAAGGCACGGACAAATTCTACACATGATATCAGCGTTGATGAACTCGTCGGACTTTCTTTCGAAACACGTACTATAACGTTGTTTGATGATAAATCCGGATTGGCTTTGCAGTCTGAAATGCATTTGGAGCAACCATCCAATGGCTGAAGTTTGTTTACATGGATTATCAAAAAAGTTTGCCTCTGATCTGGCAATCGATAACGTTTCCCTGCAAATACCAGACGGTAGTTTTGTCGTACTGCTGGGTCCTACAGGCGCAGGCAAAACAACAACGCTTCGCCTTATTGCAGGTCTGGAGAATGCTGACGAAGGCCAGATTACCATTGGTGGCCGTGATGTGACCAACGAAACACCTGCGCAACGCAATGTCGCGATGGTATTTCAACAATATTCGCTTTATCCACATCTGTCAGTGCGAGAGAATCTGGCTTTCCCTTTACAGTCGCCAATCCTTAAAACCTCAAAAAAAGAAATCGAGAGCAAAGTATCTGAAGTGGCTGCGGTATTGCACATTACCAACAAACTGAACAATAAAGCAACAGAACTCTCAGGCGGTGAAATGCAGCGTGTTTCAATTGGCCGGGCGCTGGTAAGAAATCCTGACATATACCTCATGGACGAACCTTTGAGCTCACTGGACGCCAAACTTCGATCAGAATTGCGACTCGAACTTAAACGCCTGCAATCTGAACAAGGCTCTACCATTCTCTACGTCACGCATGATCAGATTGAGGCCATGACTATGGCAACCCATGTGGGTGTTCTGAATAAAGGCAAGCTTGTTCAATTCGGAACACCAAGGGAAATTTACGAAAACCCATCAAGCATTTATGTAGCCACTTGTCTCGGCACTCCCCGGATTAATACACTGCCGGCTTCACTGTTTGATAGCTCACCAGCGAACGCTGAAACAATCGGGCTACGACCGGAGCACATTCATCTTGGGGAAGGGCTGCAGAGCACAGTACAACGTGTTGAGGCACTCGGAGATCACACGCGCCTGCATCTAAAGATCAACGAGCAGGCCTTGATTACCCTGGTTGACGCACATACAGAATTAGTCTCAGGCGACACCGTCTCAATTCGGCCTGATAATGCGCTCTATTTTGATAAAAACGGCGCACGCATCAAATAAGGAGAGTTTCAATGAATCAATTTATTAATAGTAAAGAGAAGGTGGTTACTGAGGCCATTGACGGCTTTCTCAATAGCTCGGGTGAAGATCTGGCTCGACTGGATGGCTTTCCACACATTAAAGTTGTCGTGCGCACTGACTGGGCTAAGTCTAAAGTTGCCTTGGTATCAGGCGGTGGTTCGGGGCATGAGCCTGCCCATGCCGGTTTTGTTGGCAAAGGCATGTTAACTGCAGCCGTCTGTGGTGACGTGTTTGCCTCACCGTCTGTGGATGCTGTGCTTGCAGGTATATTGTCAGTTACAGGCAAAGCAGGTTGCTTATTAATAGTCAAAAACTACACGGGTGATCGGCTTAATTTTGGACTGGCCGCAGAACGTGCGCGTACTTTCGGCTTAAAAGTGAATATGGTTGTGGTCGATGATGACATCGCACTACCTGATTTACCACAAGCTCGCGGCGTAGCAGGAACGCTTTTTGTACATAAAATTACTGGCGCAATGGCTGAGAATGGAGAAAATCTCGACAGTATTACAAGTGCGGCAAAAAGGATCATTGACGGTGTTGTGTCCATTGGTATGTCCCTGGATACCTGTACGATTCCTGGCTCACCGAAAGATCCGCGTATCGCATCGGGTAAAGCAGAGCTGGGGCTGGGAATCCATGGGGAAGCCGGGGTTGAACAGGTTGATTTTACAGGTGCGTCTCTGGCGATCTCACAGATGGTTGAAAAACTCACCACAGAGGTTTCAAAAGAACCACTAGTTGCATTGCTGAATAATCTGGGTGGAGCCACTCATCTGGAAATGTCAATTTTAGCCCATGAGCTTTCCAAATCATCTCTTTCTGATCAGATTCGCTGGATTATAGGCCCTGCCTTGCTTATGACTTCTTTGGATATGCGGGGATTTTCCATATCTTTGCTACCTGTTTGCGAAGTGGATGAGCTGGCATTGCTTGCGCCAACAGCGCCGACAGCGTGGCCTGGAATGCAGGCGGTCAAACAACCCGTAATTCTGCCTTTGCCGGATGGGCTTACACCAATACAGCCTATGCCCTCTGCACATAAAGAGCGCAGAAAATTCCTCGATCAATGCTGCGATATACTCATTGCCACTGAAAAAGAATTAAATGCACTGGATGCGCAATCAGGTGATGGTGACACAGGTTCAACACTGGCTACAGCAGCACGGGCAATGAAGGATGCGCTCGATCGACTGCCCCTGGCCGATATGACGCAACTCTACCGGGCGATTGGCGGTGAGTTAAGCCAGACAATGGGTGGATCGTCGGGTGTTTTATTGGCCATTTTTTTTACCGCAGCCGGCGATGCCTCAGCGTCGGGACAGGATGCTGTTGGCGCACTTACCGCAGGGCTTGAACGTATAAAACAAGTGGGCGGTGCAAATGCGGGAGATCGAACAATGATTGATGCCCTGGCCCCCGCTTTAATCGCCTTACCAACAGGCATTGAGGCTGCACGAAATGCAGCCAGAAAAGGCGCAGATTTAACAGCGACAATTGTTAATGCCAAGGCTGGCCGGGCAAGTTATATATCAGCGGAAAAACTTAAGGGTCACAATGATCCCGGTGCTGAGGCTATAGCACGATTGTTTGAGGAATTAACAAAGTAACCGGCACAGGCTGCAAAGGAAACTGTCTGCCGAGAAGCGGGCTATTAGCTAGTGTGTTAGGGAGAGGCAGCAGAGAGGGAATTGCCTACCGGCCCCTCCAATAAACCAGTCCTGTCCCTATAAAATCCTCATCAACATCACTGTCAATCCAGGTTCTTCTATGCTGCAGATAAGCAATTATCGCTTCACACTCCACTGTGGTGAAGTCGTCACACCGACCGGTCCAAAATTCACTGGATAGTTTGTCCGGCGACAAATTAAAGAGAAGATTGTCTGTCGCGTTTTCATCGGGTTGCTCACAGGTGAATTGAACATATCGAGGTAAATAATACCTAAAAGCCTTTGCCGATAAGAGCGGGATGCTATCTCCGTGGTATCTCATCACCTTATCGGTCACTTTCTTTACAGAATAAGCGGCAAAATCCTCGCGAACCTTGTCACACTCCCAACAACGATGCGTTGTAATCTCACTGAGAGTCGGGCGAGGTGCACCGAGAAACGCTTTATAAAATGAATTAACTGAAAAGCTCATATGGTGACGGGATTAACTTCACTATTCTGAGGGAGATGTCATTTGCGAACTCGCCTGCACTCGATTATACAGTTTTTTTCTAGTCTGAGGCGAAAACGTAGATGAATTTCCATTTGAACAAAAAGCAACAACATTAATGCTTTCATTTTATGTTTTGGGAAGCATAAACAACAGTACCGCAAGAACGGCCGCCCAGATCTTACTAGCTGCTCCGGCATATATTTTTAGTTCGTCAAGAAATACATCTTTTGCTTTATTTTCTGGCATTTCAATCTTCCCCGTGTCGAACAGATAGTATTCAGCGAAGAACCAGATCGGTGGGCCGAGGGTCCATATGACGATCTCGACAATATTACTGATTACCCGGACTTCCAGTTGAGAGAATCTAATAATTGCACATACCGCATATACTAATAGCAGGCCAGCGATGAGCAACCGTAGCTTCCAATATGTATTGTAAGTCAACGTTAACGTCACAGTTAAATCTCCAGATCGGGCAACAATTTTGGTAGAGGCCGTCTGTAACTTAACAACTTTCAAAGAGGGGTGCAATGCAAACACTTCCCTGCTTGACGTCGGTGAATCCATCTCATTTCTTGTTTTTATCAGCGATTTAACAGAAATGCTACCCAAGCCGGCGTATATAGAAGCCGTTGCTCAGGTAAGCTGATTGAGGCTGGTGAATAGTCATTCCTGATTTTTCTCTGCTACATCAAGAAGCTTGATAACGGCAGACTTTAATTCAGGTAGAGACTCTTGAACAACCCGCCAAACCATTCGATTGTCAATAACCGCATACCCATGAATAAGAAGATTGCGAAATGAAATTATTCTACCGGAATCTGGTATACCTTTGGCTATTCTTGAATCTTGTCTGGTTAGTTGATTAAGCGCTTCTCCAATTATTTCAAACTGCCTCTCTACAGCCGATCGCAACATGTCCTGCTCTGCATAATCCTCAAAATGTTTATCAGCGACAAATTGACCAATACGATCTGCCGCCTGTCTTATATCCCACAGATAGGCTCTGGAATCACGTTCCATAAATCAACTCTCTGGACCGATTAATGCTCGCTTTTATGTACGGGTTTTCAACCATATCATAGTCTACAAGATCAACACTTCGATCCAGTAGCTTGGAAAGCGCGTCCCTAAAGTCAAAAAAAGCATGCAAAGGACGCCGCCGAGTGTTTTCATTAAACTTAATCAGAAAATCAGCATCACTGGTTTTCGGATCAAAATCCACACCTCTGGACGCAGACCCAAATACCTCTAACTGATTAACCTCATACTCTTTGCAAAGCAATGAAATGGCCTCGATTTTTTGTTTGATAAGCATATGCATTAGTTATTGTACTCAGTTAGTTCATGGAACAAGGTTTTTCTTATCCCTGCCAGTCTTTATCACGAAGTGGAGTGGTCGAAATCTCGTCTAATCGCAGTAGCGCATCCAAAGCGGCAAGTGAAACTTGAAATGGATACTGAGTTCTATTCACAATAAATATACCAAATTTTTCTCGGAGCTTTTCGCTATCTATGGTGCGTTTAGAATCAACTATTTCTCTCAACCTATCTGCGACTCTGTTAACCTGCCAAATATCACCAGAAATAGAATCAATGTTTTCGTTGTTTGCCCACATTGTTAGTTCGCATGAGTTCGGCGCTAAATTCATTAAAAGCCGGATATTTAACTTTCGCCCATCATCATCACTAGATGATTCTATCAATTCGCATAGTTTATGAGCAATGATTTCTTCCAGTTGAATATCAATGGATAGGCGTTCCGGCGTGAAATCTTGCCTATTTGATGCTATAAACGCAGCAAGATGAACCGCATCTGCTGTATCTACATCGAGTAGTTGTTTAATTATTGTTTCCTGTGGTTGTTGAACGTTACCAATTAAAACAATTCCCTCAGAATATTGATACTGCCAAAAATTAAGTAGCTTGTTCACATCTATGTTTTCTACTGAACTGCAGATTCTAATAATGAGACCTGACCAAGATGACGGGAGTTTAGTAATGCTTGCTTTTTGTAAAAGCTCATGTGCTTCTGAAGCTTTTACACTTTTAAATTCACTATCTACTAAGGAATGAATTAGATGCTGATCAATCCAGACACATGAATTTCCGTGTTTATTAATAACGCCGACCACGCAATTGCATAACTCAAAAGAATCTCCATATTTAAAATGCTTCCAACCGCGAATGCGAAAGGGATTAAAGTGATGAGAAGAAAGACTTTTCAAAATTGGATAACATTGCTTTTTTAGGCGATTAAACTCTTTTTTTGGCACAATTGGTTTAAATTCATCCCATACATCAGGGTGGATTGAAGTCATCAACCAACTGCTGAATTCGCCCGAATTATGTGCTAAACACGACTCAAGAGCCTTTTTCGAAATAGAAAAAGCAATTTCACGTGCTGCTACCCAATCTTCAATCGTATTGAACAGTTTGGGATTCGGTCCAAGTTGATCTGCCACAGAAAAATATCTCGGTATCTCTACCAATTTCTTCTCTTGAACAACTGCTTCCTCATAGTAATTAGGATTTTTAGGATTTTTTATCGCAAGTAACAAGGCTTTTACATATGGGGCAACTGTAGATTGCGATTGTTCAAGACATTGTATTAGCTCATCCGATACAAGTTCTTGACGATCAGATACATACGGAGCCCATTGGTAAAGAATCGAGTGAAAATCGAACTCAAGAAAATTTCTAGGAAGAAGACACTCGGATAAATCACTGAACCACAATCTATGAGCCTCTTGATTTAGCCATATAGAACGCGCCCCCTTAAGGAATGCGATATCTAAAATTTGATCTTCAGAAAGCTCAGATAAAAATTTACCAGAAAAACGATTGGGATTGCGAGAAAGACTATAATCTAGAATTTTTACTAGTTCTTTTAGTTGGCAATTTTCAAGCCGAACACCAAGGTTATTGTTAAACGCAACTCGGACTGCGACCGTTTGCAGCTGTTCGTTTTGGCAAAACTCGTTCAAAGTAGAACAAATTGATTTATTATTTTTTTCGCCAGCAACCTTAGCTAGCAGGTTTAGTTCTGTATATAAATCATCGACATCTCCAAAAGTGAGTTGTCTAAATAGCTTTTTTAATATTCCATACGACTCTCCTGGCGCAAATGCTTCGAGCAAATCACCAGTTCCATCTCTATTTATCCATGTCCATCGAGTTGATGCATCAAATAAGTTCTGGAAGACCCTCAGGACATAATCATTTTTTGGCCGTTCGAATTCCGGAAGTACACGCAATAATGCTCGGCGTTTGCGTGTCATGTCTACTATATCTGAGTACTTATTCGGATTAGTGCCTGTTCCATCCGCTTCTGAAATCCAGTTTTTCTGCTGCGCCTTACTTTGAAATGCAGCATAAAATTGCAGAACATTAGCCCAGATATGCCGCCGCGTAACAAGATTTTCATATACGCGATCCGGATCGGCTTCTTCATGATGTGCTAGGTAGGCTGCAGCAAAGTACTCCCGGAATGGCTGAATCACGAAATCCACATCCTGCTGATTATCACCTTTCCCTGCTAACAAACATAGCCGGTCTTTAGCTAATGTGACAATATCATCAACAACTTCACTAATTGATTCATTGCCAAGGTCACTCGGCCCATAATCTTTGATCACTTGCTGAACGCATTGCTTGAACTCTTCGCCGCCAAGCGTTCGTACCCCTTCAGCCAGCTCCATTTTTCTGATAAGTTCGTAACCAACAAACTCGTGAAGTCGTAAAAGTTCATCATTACGCTTGCGAACCGTTAGTTTGTTACGTTCACGTTCAAATATAACTTCAACATACTTCTCATATAATTTATGCCGCGCATGCGGGATTGCATGCTTTCTCCGAGCAATCGTTAACATTACAGTGGCTTGTAAAAGAGTAGTGGCCATTTGTTTTACAGCAGTGGCTTGCATCCCTTCAGCAATGCGCCGCTGTGCATCCTGGCGCTCATCATTATCTGGAATACGTTCCATTAGCCAACGATCGGCGTAATCATCGAAATCTTCCTGATCTAGGTCAATAACATGCCACTCTACGGGTACAAAACCATCAAATTCGCCGCGATAACCTTGAAGGCGCGATGCTAATATAGTTTGGATATCGCATAATTCACCTTCGCAGCGATCTAGAAAGGTTTGTAATTCATTAAAGATTTTTTCTCGTAATAATGGATGTGGGACCTCATCTAGGCCGTCTAAGATTAGCAGGATGGGGTTCTCACTTGCCAATCCAAAAATATCAATCATTTTCAAGTCTTCAGATGATCCCCGGCTAATCCGCTCGGCAAGATAATGGGCAAGGAAGGTATCTGAATCACCCTGATCAGCCATCCATTGAGCATATCTGCGAAGTTCTATGCGAAGTGGAAAACGAGCCTGACAGTGCGCTTCAAGGTCTTCTGCGCTAACATTGCCAGTGAGTTTGAGACGTTTAGCAAGTAGAATCGAAAGCGGCCTATCTACAAGTCGTGCTGCATGGTACAACGTTAAAAACTGTGTAATTGTGCTTTTCCCGGCTCCTGGTCCTCCCTTAAGCAACATAGATTTATGATTAGCACGTAAAAAAGCGAATGATGATGGAGTTTCATCGAGATCAGTAGGCACATGATTTCCATGATGATCCTCGGAGACCCCAAATTCCTCACACCCTTGTATTAAATCTTGAACCAAAGAGATTGTAGATTGGTCGGCGGTATCTCTGATCAACTTCAAACTCAGATCGACAAATATTTTTTCTAGCGCGAGTCCAGATTCATCTCCAGCTTCCTCTGCTTTGGCGTCGCGCTCAGATCTTAGAATTGATTTGAGATACGCATGAAAGGCGCTTTTTTTACGGTCTTTACTAAAATTCAAATTATTCAAGAATGCACGCAAGACATCACCAGGGAGAATGTCGTCAAGATAAGCCGTCCTAGTATCAATATCAGCATCTAGCATTCTAGAAAGATCAACAGCATCCCAAACTTCGATTTCTGGAATACGGCTTCGCCACTCATGAATTACTGAATTAATCTTGTCACGAGTTCCAACTCGTCGCACACCACTAAATGGTACGTTGGTAATCAAGATATATTTGTGGCATGGAACTGCATACTTATTTACAATCTTGTCGAGTTCTTTTTTAAGCTCCAACTCAATCGCAGCCCGTGCACCAGTCCACCCTCTAGCGCCTATATCATGGATATTTAACTTGAAATACCCATTCCTTTGGGATTTCATTGTTAGCCATCGATGGTTGTTTGTAATATTGATGGTTGATTGGTTGACTCCATGTCGCCTCTCGGGCACCATCTCTCCCATCGCCAAACTGAATAAGGCTACCTGAAATGCGGAAGAGCTTCTCCAGAAGTGCTTGTGCTAACGCCTCAAAACGATCAGCGCCGAGTCGCTCAAATGAGTATTTTGACATTTTTAGTTCTATCCCTATATAAATTACAGTATTAAATTGTACTCCATTCAGTAAGGAACTCACATTCGATGAGAAAGTGCGCGTTATTACTCCATCAGCTAAAACCGGAACAATCGCCTATTCAAAAGATGGCGGCCGCAACACAATTTCAAATTCATCGTCCGATTCGGACAGTCTGACCTTAATATACTTTTTCCACACCTCATCTGTGACGTTCCCTTTTGTACATACTCAGTAGCCTCTCGCCCATAGATGCTGCTCTATCCCAATAAAACGTTTTTCCAACCCCGAACCTGTCAGCGGTCGGAGCGGGATCACTATTCGATTCAACTTAACTGACGTCATGCATGATTTTCCTATCGTATCCCCATTGATGAAGTTTTCTTGCCTTTGTATTAGTAGCTACGCAATATTATTTGAAACGGTTCCACCAATAAAAATAGTGTTTATCCAGAAAGTACTTTCAACGCATAGTCTCTGTCTATTGAATTCATTTTATGTTTTAGGAAGCATAAACAACAGTACCGCAAGAACGGCCGCCCAGATCTTACTAGCTGCTCCAGCATATATTTTTAGCTCGTCAAGAAATACATCTTTTGCTTTATTTTCTGGCATTTCAATCTTCCCCTTGTCGAACAGATAGTATTCAGCAAAGAACCAGATCGGTGGGCCGAGGGTCCATATGACGATCTCAACAATATTACTGATTACCCGGATTTCCAGTTGAGAAAATCTAATAATTGCACATACCGCATATACTAATAGCAGGATAGCGATAAGCAACCGTAGCTTCCAATATGTATTGTAAGTCAACGTTAACGTCACAGTTAAATCTCCAGATCGGGCAACGATTGTGGTAGAGGCCGTCTGTAACTTAACAACTTTCAGAGAGGGGTGCAATGCAAACTCTTCCCTGCTTTAACGTAGCTGAATCCATCCCATTTCTTGTTTTTATCAGCGATTTATCAGAGGATATGTTTTCCCCTATGATACTCACGGAATAATCATGAGAAAACTTGCAATCCTGACATTTCAGACACTCGATGGTGTAATGCAGGCACCAAGCGCCCCGGAAGAGGATCTTTCGGGTGGCTTCACGCAAGGCGGCTGGGCGAATGCATGCTGGGGTGAGGTGATGGAACAAGTGGAGAGAGAGGCAATGGCAGAGCCCTATGATCTTCTATTGGGGCGAATTACCTATGAAATCTTTGCCTCCAGCTTCGCCAATTCAGCTATAGATAATCCCATCGCCAAAAAACTCAACAATGCGAAAAAGTTTGTCGTCACTTCCACTTTAAAACAGCTGCAATGGAAAAATTCAGAGCGAGTTAGCGGCGATATCACAGCACAAATTATCAGACTCAAAGAACAGGATGGACCACTATTGCAAGTTCATGGCAGTTGGCAACTCATCCAGACTCTTCTCGCTTACGGTTTGATTGATGAGTTTCGACTTTGGACATTTCCGGTTGTTGTGGGTGCCGGAAAACGCTTATTCGCAGAAGGCACCATTCCAGCAAAATTAAAACTTTCAAAATTTGAATCTTGCCCGTCTGGCGCATTTATGAATTTTTATAAGCCTGTATAAAGGGTCGCTGGGTATCAGGCAGTAACACAATCAATCAACAACTGCGGATTACATTCGCCTTTATACTCATTGATATCCAGTCGATAAATAATATTCATCTCACCACTTGGCAATGGCGACGGACAATAGTTGAATGCGATGGCATCTACATTTCTATCATTGTCCAGCGGTTGTAATTTTAGCTTCAAATGTTTTTCACCGACTACCCGGGCATGTATTACAGTAAACTTTCCTTCAAATAAAGGTTCAGGAAAACCCTGGCCCCAGGGCGCGAGGTAACGTAGTGTTTTTGCCCAGTGCAGCGAAATCAATTCACTGGGCAACTGCCCGTCTGTAAGCCATTGCTTCTGCAGAGACACGCCTTCAAGACGTTTTTGGACTTCATTTCGAAAGGCACTATGAAATTCATCAAAGCGATCTTCACTAAGTGAGAGTCCAGCGGCCATGGCATGACCACCAAATTTTTCTATCAAACCTTTGTGGCTGCTGGCAACGGAATCGAGTGCATCACGAAGATGTACGCCGGGTATCGAGCGCCCTGAGCCTTTAAGCTCACCCTTATCATCACTGGCAAATACAATGACTGGCCGGTGGATCTGATCCTTAATCCGACTGGCAAGGATGCCAATCACGCCTTGATGCCAGTGGGGTTCAAAAAGACATAATGCAGAAGGGGTGGCTTTTTGCGGGCAATTATCCTGCTCTGTCAATAACAGATCTGCTTCCTGACGCATTTCATTTTCAATCGAGCGCCGTTCTTTGTTTAGCTGATCCAGCTTTTGCGCCCAGGCCAGGGCCAATGCTGTATCCTCTGCGAGCAGGCACTCCACGCCCAGCGACATATCACTTAAACGGCCAGCGGCATTCAAGCGCGGTCCCAATGCAAAACCAATGTCAGTGGTACAAACACGGGCTTGTGATTTACCTGAAATCTGCAGCAATGCACGTATTCCCTCACGCGTCTTATCCGCTCTGATCCTGCGCAATCCCTGCTCAACCAGAATCCGGTTGATGCGGTCGAGTTTAACCACATCAGCAATGGTGCCCAATGCCACCAGATCCAGTAAATCCACAAGCATGGGTGCTGATTTTTCGTCTTGCCCAAACCAACCCACGGCTTGCAGTTCTTTGCGCAACGCCAACATAACATAGAAAATTACACCCACACCCGCCAGATTGCCGCAACCTGATAAATCATCACTTAAATTGGGGTTTACGATAGCGTCAGCCAGAGGAAGTTGCTGCGGTGGCAAATGATGGTCTGTAATCAGCACTTTGATGCCCAATTCATGTGCCTTATTGACACCATCAACAGAGGCTATGCCGTTATCTACCGTTATGATCAAGTCGGGTGATTGTTGATGCGCCAGCACAACAATTTCCTCAGAAAGTCCGTAGCCAAATTTAAAGCGATTTGGTACCAGATAGGACACCTGCACAGCACCGAGTTGCTGCAAGGCTGAAATGGCCAAAGCTGTACTGGTGGCACCATCGGCATCGTAGTCTCCAATGATCATCATATGTTTTTGTTGCTGCAGACAATCAAGCAGCAGCGCCACTGCTCTGTCCATCCCTGCAAGCGACTGAGGCTTAGGCAAATCTTTCAGGGAAAACTGTAATTCTGCGTGTGAGGCAACACCTCTTGTACAGAGTATTCTGTCGATCAGTGAGTGCTCATCCAGTGATTGCTTATTAATCTCTGGTGCTGTTGCGGGTTTTTGCCCTGATTGATGAATCCTGCTCATAGGATCTGCACCGGACATTGCCCGACGCCATAGATCACATTATATTTTGCAGTCTGCCAGGGACTGAAGCCAATGCCTAGGCTGAAAAAACGGGCATTGCTGTTCATTGCTCACCAACACGTGAGGAGTTCAGATTTAAGTCAAGTGCTACAACCTCATTGCTGAGCAAGGTCTTGAGCGCTTTTTTTCTACGCCAAAACTTCTTCATATCGCCCCGCTCGATAGTAAATTCCCGAGCATTGCCGACACTGATTATGACGCTATCTATTACACCTGATTTTAAGCACTCCACAGCAGGTTTGAAAATATCAGTTTCAAGCTGCATTATCCAACGGTTCCAGGCGTTGATATCTTCATAAAGAACGTGATTCATACCTTGTGTATTAATATATAACAATGATTGCCTCCCCTTTGAAATTACAGAGAATTGTTCCAATGGACCACTGTCAAGCGCTATCTGTTTCGCCAGTCCGAGGGAAAACACATCATCAGCAAATAGATGCCCGACATCCGGGCGATTTGTCACCTGCCTATTAATGGGCAACCGCTCTGCCCCCCAAAACCACAACGCATTGACAGATAACAAACCCCGAGCCGTTCGAGCCTGATTTATGGGATGTGTGTAAAGCAGCATCTGAACTTCTGTCATCAAGCGATTCCAACTGGCTGATTGCTCACCTTCTGGCAGAAAATTTCCGACATTGCGACCAACTATGCTTTTAACGGGTAAGGTATATAAACTTGAGGGATCTTTACCTGACATATACCAACGCTCAGAACTTGTCCGATGCAATTCAAAGCCATCCTCGGCCAATAGCTTATTCAGTGTCACCATCAATTGCTCAGCATCGTCACAACTTATTTGCAAAGCACTGGCATCCATCAAACGTGCCTGCGCTTTGTTCAGTAACAAATGAACGGGGTCGGCGCAGACACAATATTCTGGTATCATTTCTGTAAAATCCACGGCCCAGCGACAGTCAGCGGCGGGAATGGAATATAAGTCAGGTGTTTTATAGCCAAGATGGTACATCAGACTCTGCTCATAGCAGCGTTCGGAAACAGGCTTTTCCACGCCACGGCTTAAGAGTAATTCCAGGGAAGGTAACGATTGCGTTACCAACAAATCTGGATTCATTGTTAATAGCTCCGGAAGCAGTAAAACCCAGCCAGACAAAATAGTTAAACCCCCGATTTTGTATCAAGTAAATCGCGCAGGCTAACGCAGATCAGGTATCGTGTACAGTAGAGAAAAAACTGAACCTATATTGTGTCTATACTCTAACTCCATCAGACTCGATTCAATAACAACTGCAACAATTACATACAGACTTTCCAAGGACAGCGTAATGAATAATAAAAAGCTGATTTTTCTGATCATATTCCTGTTATTGGCAGTGTTGTTTTTTGCCTTTGATGGTCATACCTATTTAACCCTGGAAAGCCTCAAACAACAACAGCAATCCCTTTCCGAGAGCTATCATGCCAACCCAATCCGCATATTACTGTATTTTTTTATTGTATATGTTGCCGTCACTGCATTGAGTCTTCCCGGTGCCACAATCATGACCTTGGCGGCCGGTGCGCTGTTTGGTTTGCTAACCGGCACTATCCTGGTTTCATTCGCCTCGTCAATAGGTGCCACCTTGGCCTTTCTGGCTTCCCGTTATTTATTCAGAAATGCCGTTGAAGAAAAATTTTCAGAGAAAATTGTCACAATAAATCAGGGGCTCGAAAAAGAAGGTGCGTTTTATCTGTTTACTTTACGCTTGATTCCTGTCTTCCCGTTTTTTTTAATTAACCTGATTATGGGGCTGACAAAAATGAAGACATCGACCTTCTACTGGGTCAGTCAACTGGGCATGCTTGCCGGAACGCTGGTATTTGTCAATGCTGGCACCCAGCTGGCGCGCATTCAGAGTGTAAAAGATATTCTTTCCCCGGCTCTGATTGCCTCATTTGTCGTACTGGGTCTGTTTCCCTTGATTGCGAAAAAGGCCGTACACCTATGCAAAAGCAGAAAAATGTATTCAGCATTTGAAAAACCGAAAAAATTTGATACCAACATGGTGGTCATTGGTGCAGGTTCCGGGGGTTTGGTCAGTGCCTATATTGCAGCAGCGGTTAAGGCAAAAGTTACCCTGATTGAAAAACACAAGATGGGAGGTGATTGCCTCAATACCGGATGTGTGCCATCGAAAGCGTTGATCAAATCAGCAACTATTGCCCAAAACATACGTGATTCAGCACAATTTGGTATCGATGCAAAGCTTGAACAAATCAACTTCAAAGCGGCCATGCAGCGTGTACATGATGTTATACAAAAGATAGAACCACACGACTCTGTTGAACGTTACTCGTCTCTGGGTGTTGATTGCATTCAAGGAGAAGCTCACATTAGTTCGCCCTGGACTGTTGAAGTCAATGGTCAGACGATCCGTACACGAAATATTATTATTGCAAGCGGTGCACGACCTTTTGTACCGCCTATTGATGGGTTGCAGGATATCGAATATCTGACATCTGACACACTATGGCAGCTTGACGAAAAACCTGCAAGACTGGCGGTCCTTGGCGGGGGGCCAATCGGTTGTGAACTATCTCAAGCCTTCACCCGCCTCGGCGTCCAAGTCACTCAAGTGGAGATGATGGATCGACTGTTGGGTCGGGAAGACTTGGAAGTATCCAGCGCCGTGCTCCATCAGTTTGAAAAAGATGGTGTGGATGTCAGGCTTAACACGAAAGCGATACGTGTAGAAAAAACAGATCATAACAAATTTTTGCTCTGTGAATATGACGGTTCAGTGTCAAAAATTGCCTTTGATCAATTATTAATCGCGATTGGCCGCACACCTAATGTCTCCGGTTTTGGTCTTGAAACTCTCGACATTCAATTAAACAAAAACCGGACTATAGAAACCACGCCCTTTTTGCAAACAAACTTTGCAAATATTTTCGCCGTAGGTGATGTTGCCGGGCCCTATCAATTCACGCATACCAGCGCCCATCAAGCCTGGTATGCAACCGTTAATGCGCTGTTTGGGCAATTCAAAAAATTCCGCGTTGACTATCGTGTTATTCCGTTTGCAACTTTTACCCACCCTGAAATCGCACGGGTTGGCATAAATGAGATTGAGGCGAAAGAGAAAAATATTCAATATGAGGTCACCCGTTACGGTATAGACGATCTGGACCGGGCGATTGCTGATGGAACCGATGAAGGTTTTGTAAAGGTATTGACACCACCTGGAAAAGACAAAATATTGGGTGTGACTATTGTTGGCGCTCACTCGGGTGATCTGATTGCAGAGTTTGTATTGGCCATGAAACATAACCTGGGCTTAAATAAAATTCTCTCCACCATTCATATTTACCCGACAATGGCAGAAGCCAACAAGTATCTGGCAGGTCAGTGGAAACAAAACAACAAGCCGGAGAGGGTTTTAAGATGGTTGCAGAAGTATCATCAATGGATGCGTGGCTAGTACTCCAACAACGTAGTATTGATGGAGTACCAGTGATTGATCTGATCAGTTATGATCAGTCAAATCAGCCCGGTGGATCAGTAGGGTAAATTCTTCCATCGCCGGATCAACTTTTTTGATAATATCTGTGGACATGTTCTTTCTACAAAACGCTAAATAGTCATCTGCATTTGCGTAATAAAGCTCGGCATCTTTTTGTAGTTTGCTATCACTTAAAAAATTAAATGCCAGCCCCTTGCCTGTTGCTTGCCAAAGATTCAACAAACTTGTTTTCACAAAGTCCTCCCACTCAGTATTGTCTACCGCACATTTCAAACTGAATGTACCTGATACAAAAACATAGTCTGCTGTTTGATGGATTATGTCACTATGAATAAAATCAGCACGCTCATCCTTGATTTTTTGCCGACAGGTTTGGATCATTTCTGAGGTAATGTCGTAACCCGTGTAAATGCTGTTATTCATGATCGGGTTATCTTGAATAAAGGTAAACAAAGCGCCATAACCACAGCCGAAATCTGCGATACTTAAACCGCCTTTTCGGTCCGACTCGCTGACGATCGTGAGTAAGAGTTGAAAGCGCTTGATCTGTAATTCAAGATTACTCCAGAGTACGCCGTTGGGCTGGGCACCAAAATGATTGATTCTGGCCCGAAAGCGTTCGATCATTGGGTCAAGGTTGATTTTGTTTTTAGTCTGCATTAATAAAAACCTGATACTGCTCTTCAGCGCAACCCCGGTCGGCGGCGGTACATTAGTCCAATTAATGATATCAACACCAACATTGGCAGAACCGGATCAAGCGAAGCACTCATACCAACAAACACACAACCCCCACCCGAAAGACCCGTTTCAATCAAACCATCTTGCGCCTGTTGGAAATCGGGTACGCCGTCTCCATTCTCATCAGGCAATGCGGCGCCAAGATTGGGGATATCACCAGATTCTGCAAATCCGTCACCATCTTTATCGGGATCTTTGGCGTTGGAAATACCGTCACCATCATCATCGGCTCCGCCGATAAAGTCTACATCCGCCCGATCATCGATGCCATCATTATCAGCATCAACACCCAGTGTTATATCTACATCTACGCTATCGGGGATGCCATCACCATCCACATCGGACATAGAATCAACAACCCCGTCTTCATCACTATCGATCCCACCGGCTTCAGTCAGGTCATATTCGCCGTCATTATCACTGTCAATGTCAAGATGATTGGCATCCCCATCGCCATCCGAGTCGATAAAGACAATAGGTGAGATGAGTAAGTCATCATGCAGACCATCGGCGTTTTCATCATTAAAACCATCCAACAGGCCATCACCATCTTGATCGGCATCTGTACCTGCCGATTCAACAAGATCAGGGATACCGTCATTATCAGAGTCGAGGTCACGAAAATCCGCTACCGTATCGTGGTCAGAATCCAACACGGTGAGTGGCAATATTGCAAGTGCATCGCTTAAACCATCGCCATTTTCATCGGCAAACCCGTCTATCAGGCCATTGCCATCTGCATCCTCTCCCGCCGCTTCAATCAGATCTGTATAGCCATCATTATCACTGTCCAGATCAATGTAATCCGGCACGCCATCGCCGTCACTATCAGCAGGCGCATAATTAACTTCTGCTGAATCAGCGCCGGTCTCCAGAAAATCGGCAAGGCCATTCGTGCCTGGATTAAACGATGAGTCAATTACACCATCATTGTTTGTGTCAATCGTCGCCGCAATCACAAGATCGGCCTGTGCTTCGATCAGATCAAATATGCCATCGTTGTCAGAGTCCAGATCCAGATAATTTGCAATACCGTCCCCATCTGAATCACCATTGCCTTCTATGGCATCTGGAATACCGTCGTTGTCTGCATCGATATCGCGATTATCTGATATCCCATCTGCATCACTATCATTTAACGGGTCTTCGTCGGCATCCACTACCCCGTCGTTGTCTGAGTCAAGATCGAGGTAGTCCGGTATGCCATCCCCATCTGTATCGCCTGTATTTTCCATATTGTCTGCAATCCCGTCACCGTCAGAATCCGTGTCCTGATAGTCTGGAATACCATCCCCATCTGAGTCGGTACTGCCTTCTTTACTATCTACGATACCATCACCATCGGAGTCGATATCAAGATAGTCTGGAATACTATCTCCGTCTGTATCAGCGTCACCTTCTTTATCATCTGTGATGCCGTCATTATCCGAGTCAATATCGATATAGTCTGCAATACCGTCTCCATCGGAGTCGGTACTGCCTTCTGTACTATCTACGATGCCATCACCATCGGAGTCGATATCAAGATAGTCTGGAATACTATCCCCGTCTGTATCAACGTCACCTTCTTTATCATCTGTGATGCCGTCATTATCCGAGTCAATATCGATATAGTCTGCAATACCGTCTCCATCGGAGTCGATACTGCCTTCTGTACTATCTACGATGCCATCACCATCGGAGTCGATATCAAGATAGTCCGGAATACTATCCCCGTCTGTATCGGCGTCACCTTCTTTATCATCTGCGATGCCATCACTATCTGAGTCTGTATCAAGATAGTCTGGAATACTATCTCCATCTGTATCAGTAACTCCTTCTTTATTGTCCGCAATACCATCACCATCGGAGTCGCTATCCAAATAGTCTGGAATCCCGTCACTATCTGTGTCAGTACTGCCTTCGGCGCTATCTGCTATGCCATCAGCATCAGAGTCACTATCCAGATAGTCGGGTATGCCATCGCTATCCGTATCCGTACCGCCTTCTGTGCTATCTGCTATGCCATCGCCATCCGAGTCAGTATCCAAATAGTCTGGAATCCCGTCGCTATCTGTATCGGCACTGCCTTCGGCGCTATCTACAATGCCGTCACCATCGGAGTCAACATCTAAATAGTCAGGAGTACCATCATTATCTGTATCAGTACTACCTTCTGTGCTATCCGCTATACCATCAGCATCTGAGTCGCTATCTAAATAATCTGAAATTCCATCACTGTCTGTGTCGGTATTGCCTTCCGTGTTATCTGCAATGCCGTCACCATCAGAGTCAGGATCTAAATAGTCAGATGTACCATCGCTATCTGTATCACCACCACCTTCAGTGTTATCCGCTATACCGTCATTATCGGAATCAGTATCAAGATAATTCAGTAAACCATCGTTATCGGTATCGAGTACACCCTCCTCACTATCTGCAATACTGTCTCCATCGGAGTCGCCATCAAGATAATTCGGCAAGCCATCATTATCAGTGTCAACTGTACCTTCAGTGTCATCCGCTATACCGTCAGCATCTGAATCGCTATCGAGGTAATTCGGAATCGCATCATTATCAACATCACTGACCCCTTCAATTGAATCAGCTATACCATCGTCATCTAAGTCGGTGTCAAGATAATCAGACACACCATCGCTGTCTGTATCAACTTCACCTTCTGTACTATCTGCAATGCCATCCGCATCAGAATCTGTATCCAGATAATTGGCTGTGCCATCGTTATCTGGATCATCTTCGCCTTCAGAACTATCATTGATACCATCATTATCCGAGTCGGCATCAAGAAAGTTTGCAACACCATCCAAATCCGTATCCGCGGTACCTTCTGTACTATCTGTTATGCCATCGTTATCTGAATCTGTATCCTGATAATCGTCTGCACCATCGTTATCCGTATCTGTTAGCAACAGAGGTACTGCGGTTGTCGCATCATCGAAACCATCGTTATCATTGTCGGTCCAGCCATCAACCACACCGTCCAGATCAAGATCTATACCCCCGGCTTCGATCAAATCGCTAATGCCATCATTATCAGAATCACTATCCCGAAAATCAGCAACAGCATCCAGGTCTGTATCAACAACGGCTAAAGGCGTAGCCAAGGTGTTATCGTTCAGGCCATCACTATTAGCATCAGTAAACCCGTCTATCTGACCATCTCCATCATTATCCGAACCACCACCTTCAGCCGTGTCGGTCACACCATCGTTATCACTGTCCCGGTCATGAAGATCAGCAATACCATCACTATCAGTGTCAGCCAGCGCATTCGCGGCAACGCCATCATCGATACCATCTCCATTTGCATCGGTACCACCTGTTGCATCACTATCATATTGATCTTCAATTCCATCACCGTCGCTATCCAGCGCTTTAGAGTCAGCCTCGTAAAAATCAGTTAAACCATCATTATCAGCATCAAGATCCCGATAATCTGCAATGCCGTCACCATCAAAGTCTGCGCTGCCTTCCAAAGCATCAGGCACCCCATCGCCATCGCTGTCTCTGTCTATAAAATCCGCCAAACCATCACTATCTGTGTCTGTCGTTCCTTCCAGCTTATCTGTGATTCCATCTTCATCAGAATCCGTATCCAGGTAATTGGCAATGCTGTCACCATCTGTATCAATGATGCCTTCAACGCTGTCTGCGATACCGTCACCATCGGAGTCTTTGTCAAGGTAGTTAGCTATACCATCGTTGTCTGTATCAGTACCACCTTCCAGACTATCTGCAATACCGTCACCATCAGAATCGTCATCAAGATAATCGGGGGTGCCATCATTATCGGTATCGACAGAACCTTGAACACTGTCTGCCAAACCATCATTGTCAGAATCAGTATCCTGGTAATCCGCTGTACCGTCGTTATCTGAATCAACCGGCGTTGTTGGTGAAGATCCTGCCTCTGTATTATCGGGAATGCCATCATTGTCCGAGTCAGTATCCAGATAATCAGCAGTCCCATCATTATCCGTGTCCTGCGGTGTAGTCAAACCACCCGTTCCAAATTCGACAACATCGGGTATGCCGTCATTATCAGCATCGCCGGTTACGAGACCGATATCCATGGTCAAATTAGAAAAATCATCATTGGTTTTTGGATCAGATACACCCAGTACGTTGTCACCCACCGGCTCATCACCAATTGGCGCAGAAGTCACGGTTACGGGAGGTTGCGCCGACAAGGTAATCGTATCTGTCAAAACACCACTGCTGGCAGCTGAGGCAATCACAAAACCAGAATGGTCCAGATGTTGATTCGCATCATTATTCGCTGGTTTATGGGCAATTGCCGCATCCCAGCCCGTTAATAAGCCGCCACCCGTAAATTGAGAAACGGGTAATTTCAGGTAATAATCACCCTGGCCAAGAAGATCAAATAAGAATTTACCGTCAAGCGTACTCCTGCTTGCAAGCAACGAATCATCTGATGCCTTATGCAATTGAACGGTAACACCATTGGGTGCAGGCAAATCAACGGTACTATCGTATTTACCATTGTTATTCAAATCAACAAAAACAAAATCACCAATGGAATAGGAGGCGATAATGACAGAGCTTTGCTGTGACTTTATATATTGAGCAGCAGGCAGAGAAACAGAGTCAATAGCAAAAACATTGGTATATCGATTACCTGCTGCATTGCCATTAGCATTCAATGAATAACTCATCACCAAGCCTTGACGCGGATTCCCATCTGTTTCCAACTCGTAGTTGGAGATATGTTTAATCGCCGTCACTTCACTCCACGACGAAGGACAAACACCGCCACCCATACTAGGATTAACGAAACTGCTACCGTCGTATTCACACCAATTACTGCTATTGTTATCGGGGTTGTGGCCTATGCTTGATGAAACATCAGAAGAATAATACAACACACCTATTACAGCTTCCGCTCCACCGGGAACACTGCCATCAGAAAAAGTTATGAGCGGCTCTGCCGCCAGATCAAGCACGCCTGAAAAAGTGCTTGCCGGGCTACGGCCTGATAAACCTGCGTTGTCACCATTATACGGAAGAACATTGATAATAGTGGGTTTGGCAATCGACCCTGCGGTTGAGAAATTATACCAACGTAGCAGGTATTGCTGACTGTCATTGGGATCATCCAGTGGTACATCAACCGTGACACTTGACTGAATACTGCCCACCTGTGCCAAAGCTACACTCTGGTATGCAGGTATTGATGGCAGCGAGTTGTCAGCGATCGCAAAAGCCTCATTTATTACAACTGTTCCCGCTGTTGATAAGGGGTCTGTAGAAGTACAGACGATAAGCGGTGTTATTGGCGCCGTTGAATGTACATCACCCAGCGACCAGGAAAGGCGGGTCTCACCGGCATTGGGTGTATTATATTCGACCAAAGTCGGTGGTGTACCACCACTTTGCTGCTGCGTACAACTGTCATTGTAGCTAAGCCTTTGCGGTAGTGTATCAATGACAGTCAGATTGTTTGCCGTCCCCCCTTGTGGTTGTTGTGAACTGACGACAGGGTCCAGTTGCCAGACAATATTGTTACCCGCCAGTGTATTGCCGGGAGTGCCTGCAGCGGCAACGGGTGCAAGGGTCGATTTGGCAACATCAACGAGAATGCGGGTAAATGTTGCACGATCACCGTCATTATGTGTCGATTCTGGTGAAGGCTGATAGCGGATATTTCTCCAGCCCGGATAATACTCATCTGAGCGGAAAGTACTCATGGCAGCAACCACTGTACCCGCCGGTATGGACGCCGCGTCGTGAGGGCCACCATTGAAATTATCGCGCATCTGCAAGGGGATAAACAGACGTAATTGCTGACCTGATTGTAACGCGGTAGTGGAAGGATCGACTGCAACAACACGAACAATATTAATATTCTCCAAACCAATCACAGTTGGGTCCGACTGCCAATTTACTATTGCCGGATCATCACAACGCTGTACACGTTGTTGCTCCCAATTTCCCTCGTAACGTCCACTGACTGGATTAAAATCTGCCTGACCGTCTGCATCTTTATCCAGCGGGTCATCGCCTGCCAATATTGCGCTACCATACTCAATCTTCCATTGTGTTTTATCAAATCCGCCAGTAGTAATATTGGCAATATAGGCATATTCACCCGGCGTTGCTCCAATATCGCCTCTATCCGTCAATTTGCTCACTGTATTATCAAAAATTGTACATTGAGATGTATTATTGAGGTTTGCACTGCCCCGGTTGAGCAAATAGTTGATATGCGCATAGGTCATACCCGGCTCAACCACTGCAGTACCCGCGTGGTATGATGGAACCAATGGCTGGTAACTATATCCACCATTGTCATTGACTGAAGCCACCAACCAGTGACCAAAAGAGCCGCTAACACTTAATTTTGCATCGACAGGTCCAGTACAGTTATTACTCGCACTACCGTCTGGCATTGCTGAACCGTTGTGCCCTGGTTCCAGAGCACCGCTATAGTTGGATACGCCGGATAGACTATCCGGGTCAAAATCGGACAAGCAACTACTCAGTTTAATCGCACCTGCATTATCATTCGGAACACCATCTTCTGCGTCAATCGCAGAAAACGGAATCCACACGCGCATTCTAAATGCGGCTACAAAGTAAGGGCCTGCCAGCAAAGATGTATTATTAATGGTTTTGGCAGGATAACGAGAGCCCGATGTATCGGTTCCTGTTACTGTCATTGTGTAACCACTGGATGAGTCACCCGAATAGGAGCAACTTCCTGAATCGACCACTTTTTTCTCAATTTCATAGTCAGAACGGATGTTCTCGCGACCAATCACCGCTCTGCCCCATGCACTGGGGTTGGGCCTGCATTCTACTATTTTATAGGGAAAACTATAAGGTGTCGTACCATCGCTTTTGGTTCCGAATATTCCCGGTGTAAAGGTAAAACTATTCCCAAGCACCTCAGTGCCTTTTCCGCTGCGCTCGGCATCAGCTGCTATATGTGCCGTAAAGTAAAACACATAGCCGGGTTCAGGTCCCGAGCCTGTACCCAGGTCATAATTGGCAACATAACTTTTGTATATAGCCAATCGATCCCCGATCAGATCAAAGGCGGGTGCAGAAGATATCTCATAGTTATTGCTGTCTATATAGGCAACATCAGGCACAATTTTATCGCCTGCATTGTTCAAAGCGTAAATATGCTGACTTGTAGTAAAAGTGGAGCCATTAACAGAAGATGTCATGGGCCGCACCGGCACGCTAAAAGACAACTGATCACCATTACCCATGCTGCCGAGGTTGCACAATAATGTGCTGGACCCATCCGGATTATTGGTAATGGACGATAGCGGGTCAGTTCCACCTGTTCCCTGGGGGGGGGCAAGGCAGATTGTCGGGATTCTATCAAACTTTATAATCGCACCAGCCCCGGGTGTAATCGTCTGTTGCAAAATCACCGATGCCAGATCAGGATCCCCTAAGGCGATATTACTTGCCGCAATCGACCAGCTATATTGGATCAGGTCCGCCGTACGAATTCGAGTATCATTGTCGGCGCAGTCATCACCGGGATCAGTACACGTCCCGGTAACGTTAAAAGGGCCTGTGCCACTATAGACACCTTGATTAAAGGGGCCAAGGCTGAGAGACGCGGCATGAGAAAAGCCGGTTGAAGCGAGTAAAAAGAGTCCGAATGTAAGCGCACGAACGCACAGAGAGTGGGGGTTTTCTAGTTTTATTTTTTCTAAATCAGTTACATCACGACTATCAAAAAACAATCCAAATAGTTGGAAGTTCATGTGATCTGGCCTTTCTCGTCTTGCGGTTTCACACCTCCTTGTTCCTTCAATAACCAGAAAATCCCTGCTGGTTAGAACTTTTGGAGAGTAAAACTGGCAAGTTACGAGACAGCTATCAGGGATTCAAAATCGACTGGATGTAGACAAAAAAACATCGATTATTATGCCCAAATAGTCTGTTAAACTGACCAAACGACAATTACATGCAACCGCCCAATTCATCGACCCGTTCACATAAAACCTGAGGTTTTGAAGGTTTATCGTACTTGCAATCAGCTAAAAAAATGGTTTCCGCGTTGTTTATATTTCACATCGAACTCATCAATAAACACTACCGCATTACGGTTATATTCAAGTTTTTTGTATGTGTTATTATCAATTTGAATGAATCACGCAAAAAAATTTCCATTCCCGGCCTATTTCATCTCACTGGGTGCGCTAACGGCGATGATCGCCGTTGTTATGGGCGCGTTTGGTGCTCACGCATTAAAAGATGTGTTTTCTGTATCACAAATGAAGTGGTATCAAACCGCTTTTGAATATCAAATGGCTCACTCCCTGGCCCTCATTCTGCTTGGATTATCGACGTCCGGACGCATTTATAGCCGTTATACCCAGGTTGCTGGAATCAGTTTCTTAGCCGGCATGATTTTATTTAGTGGCAGCTTGTATTTACTCGCCTTCACACAACTGCGCTGGCTGGGCGCAATCACCCCCATTGGGGGTCTTGCGTTTATTTCAGGTTGGCTGTTTTTTGCGCTTGCCGCCAGACCTGTTAACACAAAAAACCAATAAAATCTGAACCATCCTCAACCATGGCAAATGGGTCGGAATAAAAATTGCTCTACTGCATTGTGTCCTTTTTTACGGATACCATTGATAACTGAACCATTAACTGTCGCCGCTGAACAACTCAGACATTCAGAATAAAGGTACAAATTTAGGATAATCGTATGCTTTCACACCACTTCCAAAGTCTTCACAGACTGCCCTTACTCTTTGCTGCCGCACTGATCACTGTTTCATGCAGTAGCGGTGGTGGTGGCTCAGATCCGACGGATGAGATCCCCGATGAGAATCAATCGGGTCTGCCTGCCCTGGCCTCAGATTTGGCCGAACCCGTATCACACTATACAAAGGATGGTTACGATACGATTGATTTACTGACCGTAAACCTTACCACCGCCATTGCCGCCGGCGCCTGCGACACAGACGATATAAGTGGTTGCACCCTCGATGATATAAACAATGACACGGATGGAAATGACGATTTCAAACCCAAAATCAACGTCCATCTCGTCAGTAGTGATTACCCCGAGGATAATCTCGTTGCAAACGCAGAATTAAAACAACGAGGCGACACATCCCGACAAGCCGAGCAAAAATCCTATTCAGTACGCTTGGAGAAAGACTTACCACTATGGCGTAATGAGCGACGTCTGCAACTTAATAAACACCCATTTGACCAAGAACGTATTCGAAACAAACTCAGTTTTGATTTAATGAAAAATATCGATCATCTGAACAGTCTGCGCACGCAGTTTGTGCATTTGTTTATTGAAGATAATGGTCAACAAACAGACTACGGCTTGTTCACACATGTTGAGCGTGTTGGTAAAAACTATACACAAAACCGTGGTTATGAAAAGGATTCGCCTATTTATAAAACTGTAAACTTTAAATTTGAACGGCTGGAAGACAGACTACAGATCAATTCAGATGGCAGTCCGGTAGATAAAGATTTGTTTGAGCGTAACCTGGAAATCGAAGAAGGCGAAGATCACCGACCCTTGATTGCCATGCTGGATGCATTAAATGATCCTGACGCAGATCAACAGGCAGTGCTGGATAAATACTTTAATGAAAATAATATTATTACCTGGCTTGCAGTGAATATTTTACTCGGCAACGCCAATTCTGTATTTGAGAATTACTACTTGTTCAACCCTAAAGATAGCGATCGATTTTATTACCTGCCCTGGGACTACGACGGCGCCTTTAAAACTGAACTACATCCAGATGAAGACACAGGTGAGGAGCAGCGGCGCAGACGTATGGAATTTGGCGTATCCAAATGGTGGGACTCGGTATTGATTCGCTCATGGCTTAGCCAGCCCGGTTCATACGACAAGCTCAAATCACATATAAAAACACTCGCCAACGGCGCATTAAGTGAGGCGACTATAAAAAACCTGATCGAAAGCTATAAACCGATTGTGCAAGAGGTGCTGGCCAATGAACCCGACATTACCCATTTGGAAGGTACAACTAATCAAGGCAGGATAATTGAATGGCTCTCCCACGTTGATGAAATGCCCGGGCGAGTCAAAACCAATTTCGACGCCTTCAATAATGATCCGGGCTGGCCAATGGCGTTTGCATTATTTTCAGCCGAGGTGGCGGGCAGTATGGCAACCTTTAGTTGGGCGCCCTCATTTGACTTTCAGGGTGATACAATTTCCTACCATCTGGAACTATCCGACACACCGCAATTCACCAACACTCTGTTCAATGAAGACAGCATTGCGCATTCACCTGTGAAAAACGCCGGAGAACACGAGAAAATTATTTTTACTGCCGATATAGGAAGCCTGACAGCGGGCACTTACTACTGGCGTGTCACCGCAACAGATGATCGCGACCCTGAGAATAACTGGCGCCCCGCTTATGAAATCATCAAAGTAGACGGCGTACGTTATTATGGCAGTGCCATTCTGGAAATCCAATAACGCGTATTTTCGCGCAGTCAATACCTTAATCAATGATTCAATTAATTCAGGTATTGGCTAGCTGATCTCAGCATTAAGCCAGGACCGCAAGGTATTAGCATCCATGGCTCCCGCCTGACGTGCAACTTCTTTTCCTTGTTTGAACACGGCCAGAGTAGGAATACTACGTATATTAAATTGCCCAGCCAATGCCTGCTCCTGTTCTGTATCAACTTTGACAAAAAGCGCCCGGGTTTTCATATCGGCTGATACCTGCTCAAATATCGGTGCCATCATTTTGCAAGGCCCACACCAGGGTGCCCAAAAATCAACCACCACCGGCAAATCACTTTTTTCTATGTACCGGGAAAAATCAGCCTGACGCAGCACAAGTGGTTTTCCACTAATTAGTGCTTTTTTACATTTCCCGCAAACAGGCACAGCCGCGATGCGTTCGCTTGAAATGCGGTTTGTCGCCAAACAATGTGGGCACGGGATGTGAAGGGATGTAGACATAATTTGCTCCAGAAAAAATTTAATAATCTGTAGATGGAGTCAAACCTCATTATTTCAAGATATCCTCATGAAAAGACAAGATCGCTGCCTGCCCTTTGCATAGTTTGCACAATCAGCGCGTCATTTATTCAACGCCTTGAACTTGACGATGCATCTGCATTGTGACAATTTGAATGAAGCAATAGGCAAAAGCCCACTTGGAAACGTTGAGTCTGTAGAGTACACTCAAAAAAAACCCTGAAATCGGCAAAATAAGAGCTAATAATAACGAAAACAAGAAAATCTATTGATCATCCTCTCTATCTGAACAATCCAGCCGCAAACAGGTCGTAATGTTATTCGATTAATAAAATGATACGAAAATTGCAAAAGGATCTAAAGCTATCGAATGAGGGTGGCGTCCCAAGGACAACAATGATAAAAATCGAACAAGCAATCAGTACCGACTCCCTGGCCATTGAAGAGTTGGACAGGCAATCCTGGGTACAAAACGAAAACGCCCTACCCTATCACGATGCAGATCTCACCTGGCGGGTATGGATAGAACACGCGATTGTCTTTACAGCCAAAGAAGACAGTGTACTGGTGGGGGTGTCATTGGCGTTTCCAACCATTGTGGCAGGACTCTGTTTGCACAAAATTTTTGTTCATCAGAATTGGCAGCAGCAAAATATTGCCTCACGTCTGGTTGATTGTATTCTTGAGGAAGCCGACAGAATAGAGATTCCTATCTTCGTCAATATCTTCACTAATGACAAAAAGGCCATCGCACTATTTGAGAAACAGGGGTTTGCACAGAAACCTGATCAATCCGACAGCAACCGAATTACCCATACCACCTTATTCACCCGGCAAACCAGAAGCGCTAAAGACGAATTAAAAACAGTTCGTGCTGCCAACAGTTATCTGGCATCTATTTATAAGTAGACCCTAAAAAAGCCGTTGAACCGGCCTTGCTGCACAACTTCACATTGTCACCTCCATCAGCCTGAGCAATGACGTTTTCCAAAATTGCTTCTGCGGTATCACATCACTTTGAGATATTAATTTCGAGTGTTCCACCGCTACAACGCACTTATCCTCACTTTTTTCGGTTATCCAAACTGCAACGTTTGTCTTATCTGGCCATGTGATACGGGCGGATTTAGGTGCACTCGAAGTGCGAATAATTATTCTCTCCCTAAGCCATAGAAGCCTTTTCTGCTCCTCAGTAAAGAATGTATGAACTTTGGCAGCACTGACAGGTATCGTTTTGCTCGCACTCGCACTAAAAGTACTATCACTGCGTTCATGGAGCAAACGCTTACCGCTCAACTGCTCGTAGCCAACAGCAATTGTCTGTGACCACCACCCACCTGCACTGTGCATTGATTCTACAAGTCTGGCTAATTCTTTGTGCGTTAACGCCTTGGCGCCATCCTCATCTAAAAGGTTGCACCATTCTAACCAGTTCCGGCCGGTTTTGGTTTTTAACGCCTCATCACTACAGGGAGGTTTCATGAAGTCTGCGATGAGAAGGCATATTGGCGGACGATGATTTCACGCAGAACCTCAATATCAACATCCCCCAGTTTGTTGATATAAAGACACGCAACCGATTTTTTGTGTTTACCCAGCTTGGCATAGAGTCCCTTAGCGCCTTTGAATTTGTCGCCGACATAGAAGGTCATACTCGCCTTGCGCGGTGAAAAGCAGGCCGCCGGCATATCACCCTCTCGCCCACTCTCATAGACATAATGCTGTGAGCCGAAACCGATGATTGACGGCCCCCACATAACCGGAGGCAGATCGGTTATATCCTTGTATATCTGCAGGACATTCAGCGTATCAGTCAGCCGCCGGGTATTCTCGATCGCCGCGATGAATTGATCAACAGAGGCAGAGGTAGGTTTGGTCTTATTCTCGGACATCTCTATCTCCAAGCACAGCGATTACGACTCGGCCCATGGGTCATAGGTTCCAAAGTTCCATAAATGGCCTTCCGGATCCCGACAAGAGTATAAGCGCCCGCCGTAATCTTGATCTTCTGGCGGCATCACTATTTCTGCCCCGGCGCTCATCGCCCGACGGCAATGGGCATCGACGTCATCTATTATGATATAAGGACTCTGCGTTCCAACCCCGCCAACCGCTTGCGGTGTTTTTTGCAGCTGATCAAAAGGCGTATCTCTGGCTGAACTAAGCATAATCATACCCCCGTTTAATGTCAGCTGAGCATGTTCAATGACTTGCGCCTTGCCGGGTACCAGCAATCGTTTCTCAAATCCGAAGGCCCGGCAAAGCCATTCGATAGCCGCTGCAGCATCTTCGTATTTCAGTGTGGGAATAATGCGATTTGACATATATTTTCTCCCCCGGAAAGTGGTAATGATATCTTCAAATACCCATTGAGTATATAAGTGCCTGTCCCAAATGCAGCCATCGAATTCGCTACGGAGCAATCAGGAAAGGAATACAAACGTTTTAAGGATTAATGACTTTATAAACTACAACGAATTTAAAGGCAGTTTGGAGTATTGGGTTAGTCTTCTTCATACACAGCACAAACAGTAATACCCGGTGTATACAGAGTAAATCACCTCAGCTCTGTATAATTTGCGCAATCCCTGTGCTAACTATCCGATTGTTTGACCGACAGGTACACACCATTAACAACCGTGATTTGATACCTGTCTCAGTCGCTGACTGAGCCAGGCTGTAGACATTGGACTTGGGGAATTGCAGCAATTATGTCAGTGAGATAAGCACAACTTTGGATCTTGAGGAGATGCCTCAAATGCACTGACATTCGTTGGATAACATCGGCATTCCCTAGCCGTTTAATGATTTCGACATCACCAGATGTTTCATTATGGGCCACTTCTCAAACAGAATGAAAACCAACGTTCATGATGCTTCTTTGGCTCTAATCAGATCAATATGTTGACACACCTCGACCGAATTCCGGGACAGTTTAATAAATGTCCGCTTCGGGTACCAACCCACCTGTAAACTTTCTTTGACACTCTTGAACCAAATACTATTTTTCTGTTCAATATGTACTTTATTCGCTACACTAAGCTAGATAATCTAGATTTTTTTTATTTATGGGAGGAGCACAAATGAATTGGAAACTGGCAGAGGCAAAAAATAGGTTTAGTGAGGTTGTAAATCTTGCTCTTACACAAGAACCACAACGTGTCACTAAACGAGATGAAGCAGTCATTGTTTTATCAGAAGTAGAATACCAGCGCTTACTCGGAGATAAACCCAGTTTTATCGATTATATTAGTTCCGCCCCTTCTCTAGAAGGGGTGAATACATCACGTGATGGTTCACCTATGAGGGCTGTTGACCTGTGAAAGTACTCCTTGATACATGTGTACTTTCAGAACTCCAACGTGCTGGAGGAAGTGACGTTGTACGCAATGCGGTAAGTGAATTTTCCGATGAAGAGCTCTTCTTGAGTGTGGTATCTATCGGCGAAATTGCGAAAGGCATTGCCTTGCTAGATGATAGCATTCGTAAACGTAACCTACGATCATGGTTGCATGGATTAGAACGTGACTACAATAGCAAAATCCTTGATATTGATTCTGCAACCACACATATATGGGGAGAACTAACAGCCAGTGCCCAGAAGAAAGGTAGGCAGGTTGCAGCAGGTGATGGTTTAATTGCAGCAACAGCAATATGTCATGGATTGCATGTTATGACTCGTAATATCTCTGATTTTGAGCCAACAAACGTACTACTACTGAACCCTTGGGAGTCATAACAGTTGGCATTGTCATTCACTTTAGTTTGCCACATGGTTTAGAATTAACTATAAAAATAGCTCAGTAGAACTAGTGTAGTGTCCTAGTCTAATAGACTATTAAGAAAGCTAGTAAAAGTGCCAGGCAATGGTTGCTCCATTTTCAAGGGCTGTAACATAGCAATCGTGCTTTTAATAGCTTCCCGAAGGGCGAACCGAGACAATCCATCTGCGTGTTGCGCCCTCTTGAGGTAGAGTGACTACCCCGGTGAGGACGCGCCTGGCAGCTGAACTGTCTCGGTTCGTCTTAATAGACTATTAGACTAAGACACTACATAGATAGCGTTTCTAAAATCCGAAGGTCTTGCAAAGCCATTCGATAGCCGTTGCGGCACCTTCATATTTCAGTGTGGGAATAATGCGATTTGACATATATTTTCTCCCCTGGAAAGTGGTGATGAGATCTTCAAATACCTATTGAGTATTTAAGTGTCTGTCCCAGATGCACTCAATTAAACCGGACTCACCCTCTTTCTCATGACAATGTAGGTCGGTCGAGCATAATCCATATGCGCAACCGTTCTTGTCTTTTTGAAGCCCAGTTTCGTGAATATAGCATGATTTTCGACTAACTCTATTCGCGTCTCCAGCTCAAGGAACGGCAAATCCAAAACACGTGCGCGTTCTTGTGCAAGTGCGATCAATTGTCGGGCAAAGCCCTTTCCCCGTTGTTCTTCTGCAACAGCAACTTTGCCTATATAGAGTGATTCCGCCTTCAATTTCAGGAGCATGCAGGCTTGAGGTGGATCGCCAATTGACCAGACTTCACCGCTTTTGCATTGTTCAGCGATATCATCTATACGCAGTTTATGCACTGAAGATGGCGGATCAATCCGCGTATCCATATAGGCGAAGCTGTTGCGGATCAAATCAAGTATTTGAGGAAGCATTGCATCGGTTGATAAGTGCCGGACAGGAATCATAATCGCTTGTGCTTTTCGCCAATCATCAAATAAATTTCATTCTCGGGTAAATGGCTAGGGAATCTCCGATTAAGTCCGGTCGAATTTCCTGAGAGAAAAAATTAGTCAGTTTTTTACTAGGAAATCTAGTAATTGTCATTCTATTGGTCTATTTTATAATGGAAAACTGGCGAATTTTAACCTCAGGAGAACGACTGATGGCTTGATCGGGGGTTCCCTAGCAGTGGGTATAAATCAACGGAACCTGCATCTCTTCCTGAGAAAGCCCGCCGTGATGACCGCGCAACTGTGGCATTTTTTCCCCAGGCAGTGGGTCAAACATAACCGTGTGTTCGTGCATTAACAGCAAAACATCGCCCAGGCGGTTAAGCAGCTCTGGATGATTCTCTCCTGGACCGAGAAAACCCGCATGTACAAAATCCTCTGATCCTACAACAGTGGCAATATTCTGCAGTTGTTGCTGGGCGGTGTATAAAAAATCTTCTCGCAGACCATTTTTTAAATGTGCAATTGCAAGTCTGGGTTCACCTGTCAACGGCATTTGCAGCATCTTGGCCAACTGCGGAAAATCGTTCGACAAAACATACTGATTTTCATCCGGACAATCGGTAAAACCGTGGTCAGCACATACAATCAGATCGACATTTTCACCACTTAGTTTTTCGGCTAAAACACGTACTTTATTGTCCAGAAACGCCAGATGTTGGTCCGATTCACGGCTATTCAAACCATAGCGATGGGTTATATGATCATACTCAGACCAGTAGACATAAACATATCCCTCATCAGATAGCTCGGAAACGGCTTGCGCCGTTTGATCAATCAATTGATCAAACGTCTCATACGCCAATACCGATGAAGTACCTTTAAAGTCGGTACTGAATCGTGAAAAGGCAATTTTTTTCGGTGCAACCTGCCAACACGGCACCCCCAGTTTTGTCGATATAGCATCCACCGCGCTGAGAAGCTTGGGCGTAATAGCGCCCGATGCGAGCGATAAGTAGCCGGTGCGCGTAACAAAGGGCAATATGGCACAAACACTCGACAGCTCCCGATACCAACTGAACCAGCCTGTAAACCCATGGCGGGCGGGCGGCTCCCCGGTCAGGTACACAGGTATGGCCGCAGCTGTTGCCGAGGGTACAACCGAGGTGAGAGAACCCAGACAATGTGCATTGAGAAACCCGCCGCTGGCTTTTTCCTTTAAATGATGCAGGCCCAGACCGTCTATCACCAGCAACACCTGCTTTTTACCCAGTTTGCTTGCAGGGAGTAAGGTACTTTGTAACGCTGACGAGGGCACATCGTGAGCAGCCATTATTGATGCCATCAAATTTACGATGCTGCCGCCCGCATAATCAGGCAGGCAGGCGCCAGGGGGGAGTGTAATCTTGCTATCACGCAGGGGTTGAGTCATGGATTGACGATATCTTAAGTTGATCTCAGTATCAACTCAGGCAGACTAATCGATTGATTTGCAGGCTTTGCGAATGATCAACTCCCCCGAATCAGGCTAACCGCAATCACCCACATCGTGATACCGACCAGAATATCCAATCGGCGCCAGTGTTTTTCATCCGTCAGGTAAGGTGCGAGAATACGCCCTGCCAATGCCAGACTCATAAACCAGATAAGCGAGGCCGTGCTGGCACCGGCGGCAAAATAAATGGGCTGATTGCCCGGCAACTGACCGCCTACACTACCGACCAGCACAACCGTATCCAGATAAACATGCGGATTAAGCAGACTGATCGCAAGTGTAGTACTGATAACAGCAGCTGCAGACAACTGTTTCCCCACCCCCGTTTCCAGGTGGCCCGGGGAAAGTGCCCGTTTGAAAGCCATTAACCCGTAGGCAAACAGAAAAGCAGCACCACCCCAAGTCGCAAAAATCAGAAACTGCGGGTTGCTCTTGATTAATGAACCCAGCCCCAAAACACCCGCGAAAATCAACAGGGCATCCAGCAGGCTGCACACAGCCGCAATCAACAGTGCGTAGTTACCATTAAGCGATTGAGTAAGCAAATAGGCATTTTGGGAACCTATCGCAATAATCAAACTGGCACCTATGCCCATGCCTTTAACAAATGGAAGCCACCACATGCCTTATTAATTCCTTAAAAATTACGCGTGGCTGTGTAGCCGTCAAAACTCAAACCGCAAGCCGCCTTTAAGCCAGTGTTGGCTCACCCGATCCTGACCTATTCGAGTCTCATAAAACAGATAGCCGGATTTTCCATTTTTGAAAATCGCTGAAAAGCCGGTTCCAAGATTTAGATAATCGGTATCAATACTTTCACTTTCAAGTTCAAATACACTGGCCGACGGGTCATGAATAAAACCCGCTTGCAAGGTGCGATCTTTGTCGTTCAATCGATGCTCAAGTTCAAGGCGCAATTGCGGGATAAATACACCCCTTTCAGTGTTGAGTGTTTTCGACAGCTGACCACCAAGAACCAGCACAGTGGATTCAAGTGTCTGCGATTCTATGGATAAAACAGAACCTATTCCAGCGGCATCTGGATCACTGGCTTTTTCATTATAATCATCCACCTTGGCTTGTGTATAGGCGAGTCGCCCATAAGGGCCAAACTGCCAATCGTCTCTTTGATAGTCAAGCCCACTACCGATACTGATAGAAAGTTCAGTCGCCGATGGCTTGCTCTTGGCAAACTGATCGGCCTGGCCTGCCAGGTTAATACGGCGTTTGACTTCAAAGTCATTCGTGCCATAAGTTACTATCGCGTCAAAGTAAGCATCATCTTGTTCATACCATGTCATAAACGCTGAAATACTGGTACCACTTAATGAAATACTGCCTTGCTCTGTTGAGAAATCACCATCATAGGAAACCAGACCCAGCGCTGCGCCCAATACAAGGTTGTCATTCAAGCGATAATCCGCCCCCAGAGTCAGCCCTTGCGAACTAAAATCCAAGCCTTTTTCTACTTCGGTTTTATCAAGTTCACCCACCGAAAAGGAGCCGTTGACAAAAACACCGAGGCGACTGAAATTATCTTCATCACCGGCGGCACCCCCCATTAATTCGTCGGCGATAACTTCACTGACCAATCCAGGGATGATCTGGCCGTGAATATTCATGTTTAATGCCGCCAGATCAAGTCCCTGACTGCCCACCCGAATGGCATTAATACGGGTCTGGACGTTAGTCACCTGTATATCCGCCGTATCAATACTTGCCGTGCCGATGGCAAAAATCTCCTCTGGTGCAAGCCTGTCAAGCCCTGCACTAACGACAGCTGCAGGACCAGCCTGTAATGTATTACAGCTATCGAGTAAGTCCTGCTGCTCAGCAGTCAGCGCATTGGCTTGTGCCTGCAATGCACTGCAAGCCGAATCCAGGGCAATGCCGACTCTTCGTTGATTCTCTGTAAGTTCAGGGCTACCTTGAAAACCGGCGTTAACCGTAAACTTTATGCTATCAGGTGGGTCATCTTCTGCCCTGAACTGCGGCAATTGCCCAGCCGAGGTGTTCACTTTCGCAGTGACCGTAATCACACCCGCCGTCAGGATTTCTAGTTGATTGGATGCCTCACCGATATCGCTGGCTGAGGTACTGGCCCCTTGCATTAGCCGCCCGGCATCTGCAGGGCTGACTGTCCAGTCAACCACAAGGCCCGGCGCGATTTGCTCACGATTCTTAACCAGGAGCACAAAGGGTTCGAGAACATTACCCGGAAAACCCGATTGCTGATTACCAGAGATAATATCCAGTACGATTTCCAGATCTTCAGGCTGCTCGTCACGAATGCTGATCACGGCGGTTGATGGTGACTGTAATGTTGCACCACCTGCCGGTGAGCTTAGGCTGACGGTCAGACGTTCCTCATCTTCATTGAGTGGATTGGCAAGGATGCTCAGTTCAATGGATTTAGCGCTTGAATCACCCGCTTGCCAATTCAAAACACCGGATAATTGTGGCGCACTGAAATCCTCTTCCACAACCGCCGAATCACCATCGGCGCCAATAGTGTATTGTACAGAGACATCCCCATCTGACCCACCCTGGCGCAGAACGGACAAAGTTAATAACCCGCTACCGTCTATAACGCTCAGATTTGCATTTTCAAAACTCAAGCCGCCGAACTTAGGCACGGTTGTATTTTCGATAATCAGCGTAGATTTTGAAGGGTTGCCAATGTTCGCACCACCGCTGACGTCACTGAGGATCAGGGAAACGGATTCCTCCTGTTCAACGATATCATCTTGTGCAACTTTCATTGCCACGGATTTCTCCCCCGATTCGCCAGCCTTCCAGCGGACCACGGTATCAATCGGTGAATAATCCGTATTTACAGTGGCGGTATCCGCATCACCGCCACTTTTTAGACGCACAGACACCTCGCCGTCTGAACCACCCGAGCGAACCAGTATTATCGATGCCGAACCGGCATCTTCTGCGATATTAGTCTGCTCCGACTTAAAGGCCACGCTACCTGATCGAGTCACATCTTTAATCGTCAATCGGGTTGTATTTTTATCACCCAGTTTGGCACCTTTTGGATTTTCAAGTGTAAGCGTCAGTTGCTCATCGCCCTCCTTTACGCCATCCGTTTTCAATTGAACATCAATCTTCTTTACCGAATCATCTCCATCCGCCCAATTCAATGTCTTGCCACCGTCTATCTGGTAGTCATTGCCAGTAGCCGAATCACTGTCTGCACCCACCCGATAGCTGATACTTGCCTCGCCATCTTTTCCGCTAGTACGCTCGACTTCGATACTGACCGTCTTGCCCTCATCACCTGTGACACTGGTGGATTTAAAGCCCAGGCTGCCGCTGAGACGTGTACTGTCTTTTATCTTCACTACAACGGCTTTTGGGTTTTTCAACACAGCGCCACCCTTGGGGTTTTCGAGCAGCAAAGTAAAATCCTCATCGCCCTCCCTGTTTGCATCATTTTTAAGCACGACCTTAATGGTTTTTATCGATGTATCGCCAACATTCCAGTTAAGCGTCTTATTGCTTTCCAATTGATAATCATCTGCCTTTGCATTACCACTGTCTTTGTCAACCTTGTAGCTGACACTCACCTTACCATCACTGCCACCGCTACGTTCAACCTCTATATTAAGCGTTTTACCTTCATTACCCGTCACTTCTTTCGATTTAAAACTTAAACTGCCGTTGTTTTGAGAGCTGTCCTTTATTGTCAATGTCGCTGTAGCTGGATTTCCCAACGCACCGCCATCGGGTCCTGAAAGTTTAAGCCTGAGAATCTCGTCCGGCTCTTTTATTCCATCCTGCTTAATTTTAATCGTTATTGATTTCGGGCTTGAGTCGCCATCATCCCAGCGCAACGTACCTTTTGCAGCCTCAAAATCATCCGGACTCTTGGCAGTATCCTGCTCAGTGTTATAGGCAACTGTTACGGCACCCTCCGAACCATTTTCTCTTAACACACGAACGCTGAAGCTGCCGTCCTTCTCAGCGGCGGAGTAATCGGCTTTTTCGAATCGATGAATCCCGCGCTCAGGTGTGCGCTGTGGCACATCCTTGATAGTAATAGTGGCCGACTCTGGTGATACCGCCTCAGCACCGGCTGATGATGTTCGTCTGAAAATAAACTGCTCGTCGCCTTCCTTTTTATCGTCATGAACAATAGGGATTTTTACACTTCTGGCACCCTCTTCACCATCGCCCCATTCAACAAAGCCTGAGGTTGCCTTATAATCGTCCCCCGCTACCGCCGCATTGTTTGAGCTGATATCAAAGGTACTGTACTTATAACTGGCGCGGCCTTTCTTGCCATTTTTTCGAACAATCCTGACTTCAATCGATCCTTTGTCTTCATTCACCTGATAACTGGATTTTTCCAGAAAAAACTCACCTACCGGATCGGAGGAAAACACTTCAACAGTGCGTTTCAATATTGCCCGCGCCGACTGAGGTCTGCCTGGGCAGGGCCCTGTCAGGCGTTTCTTATCTGAACCACAAAGCGTAAACCTCATTGGGTATCTGCCTTCGCTTGGTGCACCGCTCCAAGTTGCCCGTATACTCGCCGTCTTTTCGTTAGTACCCACAGTACCGGAATCTGTAAAAGAACAGATAAATCCGCCATCACCTGTTTTACTACAACCACTGCTTTTTACACTGAAGCTGCCCACCTGATTTTCAGAAACGGGATAGAGCAGAAATTTAGCATACGCAGGCAATCCAATCGTACTGGCCTTAATGGAAAAGGTAAGCGATTTGTTTTCACTGAGACTGATCGGGTCAGCTTTAGGGTTGGTAATTTGAGCAGAAATATCGGCTGATGCATGACCACCGATCATCATAAGCAAAAAAAACAGCAAACTGATTTGTATCAGGTTGGGTCTGCAAAGTGTATAAAACACTGATGATTTTCCATTATTGATTAACATGGGTGGTTTCTCCTGCATCGCCTTGACGCTAATCATGCATCGGTGCCGCAAACCGGCGGCAAAGACTGTATTGTGGGTTGGTATTTGCACGGAATTGCCCTCTCGGCCTCTCCAATTAAACTGCCAAACTTGAGTGCTTACAGTCTAAACCATTGAGTTAACATATAACCGGGTAAAATTTAGCGGATCAAATGAGAACTAATCACTGGAAATATTCGGCGCAGAATGCTAGTACTCCATCAACATAGGATTGATGAGTACAGAGCCAATCTAAAGAGCAAAGACAAGGCTCAGTGCGAAGGGAATGGTTGGCCCTTTTCAAGCGCTGTAACGCCGTATTTGCTCTTTAGATTGGCTCCCTTCGGGCGAGCCAGAAAGCGCTCATCCACGTTGTTCCAACTCTTGCCAAGGGAACAACCACTACCTGCAAGTTGCGCCTAGTGGCTAAGCGCTTTCTGACTCGCTGTATCCATCAATCCTATATTGATGGAGTACTAGGGCTAATATGTGTTCAGTATAACCTTATTATTATACTCACCGGACTAAGCAATCTGGCTGACCCTCAGTCGCCAATATTTATTATTACTTATTGCATGCGGCGGCTGAGCGAAGCTCCAATCGCCCAATAGCACCGATTCCATCTCGAATATCTGCTTCAACGGCAATCTTCAGGGCAAAAACATCCCGACTTTCAATGGCTCGCAACATTTCCTGATGCCGATCGATCAAATAGTCTCCACGTTTAAATTCTTCACCAATTTGCTCAAGCACAATCCGCATAAAGGGTCCAAACTGCAACCAGATATTCTCAATAGTCGAGAGTAAAATCTGCGACGGCACCGCATTATACAAACGCGTGTGAAAAATGTGATTCTGAATCACCGATTGCACAACATCCCCTTTGGCCAACGCTGCATTAATAGCCTCATCGGCGTTTTGCATAGCGTCAATATCTTCTGTGCTGACCGCCATAATTGCTCGCTCTGCAGCCAGGCATTCGAGATTAATGCGTATGGCACAAAGCTCTTCAAATCGGGCAGCCGTCATTATTGGAACCGTCACCCTGCGATTGGGTAACAGCTTGAGTGCATGCTCTGCGACCAGACGGCGCAGTGATTCACGAACGGGCATTAAGCTCACGTCAAGTTTTTGCGCAACTCCACGCATGGTGACACTGACCCCCGGCGCGAACTCACCAATCAGAATGCCATAACGAAGCTGCTGATAAGTCCATTCCTGTAAGGTTTCACCCCCCCGCTGCAAGCCTATCGGGAGCTTATCGAATACCGAATCCATCGCCATTACTATTTTTCCTAATGCGCAAAAAACTATACTTTTGTGATGCTTTACGAACACGAAATACAGACCTGTTAAAACCTTTGTGGTCGAACCTCAGCTTACTTTCAATTGACAGTCAATGCCATTTGTGATCACATTCTAAACAACTCCTGAGCATCGATCAAACAATGACCAAACCCAATTACTCAGCTGAAGAACTGGAAAAAGCCCACTCACTGATCAAACGTTACGCAATAGAACGTATTGTAATGATGCTCCCGGACCTAAACGGCGTATTACGCGGCAAGTGGTTACCTGCACAATCCATTAACACCGTCTACCAGCAAGGCACCCGACTGGCAGGCAGTGTTTTCGCCCTTGATTTTTGGGGTGCGGAAATCCCCAAAAGTGGCATGGTCTCGGAAAATGGTGATCCCGACGCGCTTTGCCTGCCGGTAACAGACGCCCTGCAGGTATGCGACTGGCAACAAACGCCTACCGCACAGCTTCTGGTCTCAATGTACACGATTGAAGGTGAACCTTTTTTTGCCGATCCTGGACACATGCTTGAGCGGCTCTGCCGGCGACTCAAAAAGCATGGTTTGACCCCAGTGGTTGCAATGGAAGTGGAGTTTCACCTATTCGAAAAGGATAAAACCAGCGCTACAGATGGGCGAGTACATCACGCTGAAGTCTATAGCCTTGCACAATTGGAACAACATAAGGTGCTTTTCGGTGAAATTGAACAAAGCTGCAAATTACAGGGAATACCTTGTGACACAATCATCACAGAAGCTGGCGCCCAGCAATTTGAAATAAATCTGCATCATGTGGCCAACGCCAGACTCGCCTGTGAGCACACCCTTTTACTGAAACGGGTAATTAAAAGCATCGCTGAAAAACACAATATGACGGCCTGTTTTATGGCAAAGCCCATTGCTGATGACGAGGGAAATGGCCTGCACGCAAATATCAGCCTTATCAATAAGCAGGGTGAGAACCTTTTCTGTGCAGAATCACCTTACGGCAGTGACCTCTTGCAAGCAGCTGTTGCCGGGTTACTGGAAACCATGGCTCAAAGCACACTGCTTTTTGCACCCCATGCCAACTCCTACCGACGCTATCAGCCTGACGCACAGGCGCCAACAGCTATTTGCTGGGGTGTAGACAATCGCTATGCGGCGCTGCGTCTGCCGAAAAATGCGGGAGATTCCATGCGCATAGAACATCGTGTTGCAGGCGCAGATGCAAATCCGTTTCTTGTCGTATCCGCTATACTGACGGGCATACTGCATGGCATCGAAAATAACTTAAAAGCTCCGCCACCTGAGGTAGCACTGCCTGATCCTGACGCATATGCCCATGTACCACATCACTGGGATGATGCTATCGAAGCGTTTAAAGAAGCCAGCATTCTGCCAGCGTATTTAGGTAGGGCATTTTGTGATCTGTTTATTCACTGCAAGGAACAGGAAATTGCGACTATTAACTCGCAAATTCCGGATATTGAGTATCAACGTTATTTACAGCAAAGTTAATGTAATATTTGATCTCATCATCTGCGCACTGACTCAAGCATTCAATTTAATGAACCAATTAATCAAACCGTATCTGCATATCCATATCACACCCGAGTAACAACTTTAGCGGTATAGCCCCTCGGCACTCTGACCGCCCAAGCTATGGGGCATTAAACAGAAACTTCATTGACGTGAGGCTCTGCGAGTTCAGGAAACAATCCGGCCAAGCCCTCCTTTGAGGCCGCGCAAACGCCTCTTTCGGTAATCAAACCAGTGACTAACCTCGCTGGTGTCACATCAAACGCCGGGTTACCCGCAGGTGAACCATCGGGGCAAATCTGTACCTGGGTAACGCTGCTATCCTCTAACTTACCCCATACCTTTGTCACCTCCTCACTGTCACGCTGCTCTATGGGAATTTCCTTTAATCCATCCCTGAGGCTCCAGTCCACCGTTGGAGAAGGCAAAGCAACATAAAAAGGCACACCGTTATCCATAGCGGCTAATGCTTTCAGGTAAGTACCGATTTTATTGCAAACATCCCCATGCGCTGTTGTGCGATCAGTACCGACAATAACCATATCCACTTCGCCGCTCTGCATTAAATGACCACCTGCATTATCCACAATCAGCTGATGTGATACACCATGCCCTTGCATTTCCCAGGCAGTCAACTGTGCGCCCTGATTGCGTGGGCGGGTCTCATCAACCCAGACATGAATGGGAATATCAGCTTCGAGTGCATGATAAATTGGCGATGTTGCGGTGCCCCAGTCCACAGTTGCCAACCAGCCTGCATTACAATGCGTTAGTAGTTTTACCGCTTCACCCGATTTTTTATCCGCAGCGATTTTTTTAATTATTTCAAGTCCGTTCAATCCAATTTGCCGATTACACTCCACATCTTCATCACAAATCTGTGCGGCCCGACGCATGGCGGCTTCCGCCCTTTGGTTTTTCTCCAGCGGTTGCAATAATGCTTTCATGCCATTAAGCGCCCAGCGCAAATTAATCGCCGTGGGCCGTGTCTCATGCAATATTTGCCAAGTCTCTTTTAAAGACGAGTCAGATGGGTCTTGCTGCATTTGCACAGCCATACCATAGGCGGCTGTAGCGCCAATCAATGGCGCTCCACGGACCCACATATCACGAATAGCTGTGGCAAAAGCCTGCCGGTTTGTCAATTCTACAACGCGAAACTCATGCGGTAACCAGCGCTGGTCAATAATCTTTACCGTTGCACTGTCGTTATCAAACCAGATCGATCGATAATGCTTATCATCAACATTCATGTTGTCCTTCTCCTTCAATAAAACGGGCTAAATTTAATACAGCGCCAATATCTGAAAAACGCTGCCGATTGACAACAAGTTGTCGGCCAAGCAACAAACCGCACGCCTCGCACTGCGATCTTAATGTAGCATCTTCTATATTCTCATATTCTGCAATATGGGCTAAGCCCAATATTCGTCGGTGCATTTCAACACCGGCAAAACCCAGCATATCCTGCCAGATTATATTCAGCCGATGGCCAAGTGCCTGTTCGCTGGCAAGTGCCTGTCCCTGATTCAGTACCTGTCCTTGATTCAGTGCCTGTCCCTGATTCGGTGCCTGTCCTTGATTCGGTGCCTGTCCTTGATTCGGTGCCTGTCCTTGATCTTCAAAGACCGTCTGTTGGTATAGAATGCCTGTCCTTTGCTCACGCCACAATTGAGTAAATACTTGTTTGAACACCTGCCATAGCTCATCAACCACGCTAAGAATCCATTCTTGATAATCCGTTCGAGCCTGCACATTGCTGATATGTCCTGGCTGGGCGTAGTAGGCCATAAGGAAATTACCGAGTAACATGCCTATGTCAAAACCCATCGGCCCATAGACAGCAAACTCCGGGTCAATAATCTTGGTTTCATTTTCGTGCACCATGACTGATCCGGTATGTAGATCACCATGCAACATTGTTTCAGCATTGTTGCAAAAAATTGCTTTAAGGTGTTGCGCCTCAACTTTCAGATCAATATCCGATCGTAGACTGGTAACCAGATTATCCAATTGTGGGGAGGTATGCCGATTCATCGCTGCGGCAAAATACGGATCGGAGAAAACCAGATTCTCTGTGATGTCACAAAGCTCAACATTGTCAGCAAACAAGGCTAAATCCGCCTTACGTCTGGCAGTATCCATAAAAAGATCTGATCCTTTAAATAGCGTACGCGCACAAAACCGAGCCAAATCCGTGGCCAGATTTTCGTGCCGTTTGCCACTCATCAGGCTTTGCCTTAAAATTACATGGGGCTGCAAAAACTCCATAATGATCAGTGCCTGTCCCTGATCAAAGTAGAAGATTTCCGGCACGCTGCCGGGGTCACGTTCTGCTTGACGGATCAATGCGTGATATTCAAAGTACGCACGTTTAAGCGGCAATGGCCAACTCTCCCCCACTAACCTCACATAAGGCAGCGCCTGTTTTATGATGACACTAAAACTAGGACTTTGAACAATAAACACCAGGTTTAAGTTACCATCACCCACCTCTTTCGCCTGCCATTGAGACGTATCCGGCCCAAGCCTGCAGGTTAATGCCTCTATTGAGGCCAACCGCGTTGTAATCGACTCAACACTTAAGGGTTCATAGTCATCATTAACAGCATTCAAACTCGATTCTCCAAAACAATAATAAAAATGACCGCACTGCCAGCACCTACCGACGATGCTGTAGACTAAAACGAACCCATGGCAACAGCAAGAAGCAAAACTCATCTGGCGATGTGAAACACCAGGGTATAAAATCCCTATACACGTAGCACTTTATACAGGCTGCTTCATGAGTACAGGACTGCTCGATACAAACCTTCATACTTTCGCTGTGTTGGGATTAACACTATTAGCGCTAGTATTGTTCACGCGTAAATCCATTCCCCTGGAAACCTCTTCACTACTGATACTTTGCTCGCTGGTACTGGGCTTTGAACTATTCCCTTACCCTGTTGCCGATGGTGAATTTCAATCAACCGATTTTTTCTCAGGTTTTGCTCACCCAGCGCTTATCTCAGTCTGCGCGCTCATGATTCTGGGCCATGCACTGGTCAGAACCGGCACCTTGGATGCCGTGGGTACAATATTATCCATTGCCTGGAAAAAGAGCGCCACCTGGTCTTTTCTGCTGACCATGTTACTGGCCGCTTTTCTAAGCGCATTTATCAATAACACACCTATTATTGTCCTGCTGCTACCGATTCTGGTCAGCGTCTGCCTGAAAAACAATATCCAGGCATCATCGTTATTAATGCCGGTAAATTTCGCAACACTCATCGGTGGCATGGGCACTACTATTGGTACGTCAACCAATATCATGGTCGTCAGCATTGCCAGTGAAATGGGCCTTACTCAATTGGGTTTGTTTGATTTTGCATTACCGGCAATCATCGTCGGTTTTACAGGTTTATTGTACCTGTGGTTGATCGCACCGAAATTGCTACCGGCCCGTGAAATGGCAATTTCTGATCAATCAGTGCGTGTATTTACCGCCCATCTGTTTATTGCCGAGGACAACCCGCACGTAGGCAAGCGCTTGATGGAACTGATAAAACTGACCGATGGAAAAATGTCAGTAGAGCGCATACGGCGTACAGAAGACATCAGTATACTGCCCTTACCTGATGCGAAAGTGCAGGCTGGTGATCGCCTGCTGGTTCGCGACACTCGTGATCAGCTAAAAACCTTTGAGCAAGTATTGAGTTGCACCTTATATGCAGGTAATCATGTGTTGGATGCACAGCACCCCTTACAGCTTGCCGACCAACAGCTCGCCGAAATTGCGGTTTATCCCGGTTCCGCACTGCATCGCAGTACGCTGGCTGAGACGCGCTTTCGTGCGACCCGGGAGTTAACCGTCGTCGCCATACATCGAGCGGGAAAAGCCATCAGTATCATGCCCCGGGGCATTCAAAACATAAGACTGCAAATTGGCGATGTACTGCTGGTTCAGGGAAACACCGAGGCAATTGCAGCACTCAAGACTCAGGTTGACTTAATGGTCTTGGATGCCACCCAGGATCTGCCAAGAAGAGGCAAAGCCTCCATGTCAATGGCTATTATGAGTGGGGTAATATTTTTAGCCATAATACAAATACTACCCCTGGCAGTTATCGCTGTTTTAGGCGTTGCCGCGATGTTGTTGTGCGGTTGTCTGAAATGGAAAGACGTGCGTGATGCCTTGAGCGTACAGCTCATCCTGATGATTGTTGCAACCCTCGCCTTAGGTCAGGCCCTGATGCTGACCGGCGGCAGCGCATTGGTAGCACAAAAGTTTCTCGCACTTACTCTTGAGTTGTCACCCGCCCTGGTGCTCAGTGCGTTAATACTACTCATGGCTATATTGACCAATATTGTTTCCAATAACGCCGCTGCCGTCATTGGAACACCCATTGCGATTACAGTAGCAGAGTCCATCGGCGCACCGCCCGAAGCCTTTGTACTGGGTGTGCTGTTCGGCGCAAATCTAAGCTTTGTTACGCCCATGGCCTATCAAACCAATTTACTGATCATGAATGCAGTGGGTTATACCTTTGCTGATTTTATAAAAGTGGGTTTGCCATTGGCTTTACTGATGTGGATCGGCTTTTCTCTGGTACTGTCATTAAGTTATGGCTTGAATTAAAGACGCAGACGAAGCATAAGCCCATGCATCCAGTTGCATTAAAACAGTATCGAGAAGAGTCAAATCATGTTATACCGGGCGTAAATGGCTTTCATTAGTGCGCATTCGTGATCGCATAATGTCTTCAAAGCCATCAACTCTAGACTCTACAACACTTTGCCTCGACATTACCTCAATCGCCCATTGCTGCAGTTTTGGACAGCAGCTTAACAGATCAAGTTTGCAGTATTCTTTATAGAATAAAGTGCGTGTGAAAAACGGTGCAACCGCAATATCCATTAGTGAAAAATCCTGCCCATTAAACCAAGGGTGGCTCTGCATAACACTTTCAAGGCTTGCAAGGTTTTTATCAAGCCCCTGGACAACGGCATCGAGATCTACGCTGGATTTTGCCATCATAATATTGAACGTTGCGTTGTACAATGATGAGGTAAATTCCATCCAGGCGCGATTTTTTGCTTTTTCCAGCAAAGCGGATGGGTGTAATGAAGGTTGATAAACTTCATCAAGATATTCGTTAATAACCCCTGACTCAAATAATACCGTATCATCGATCTGTAGAATAGGGACTTTGCCGGTCGGTGACAACGCTGTAAACCAGGCGGGTGGATCATAAACATCAATAAATTCGATATCGTACTCAACACCTTTTTCTTTTAACAAAATAACACTACGCTGTACAAACGGGCAGGTTTTGAAGCTGATTAATCGTGGTTTTGACATTACTACTCCTTAAAAAATTTATTGAGTTACGCCGTTACTGATACCTTGATCCACTGCATCACAGTGATGAATCAAGTGGTTTGCGTCCTTCCCGATGCCGTCCAGGACCTTGTTTCATTACCCGGCATGGGCCGAAAGGGAATCATCAATGCCAATATAAGTGAGACCACTGCCATGCCCGAACCAATCAAAAACACAGAAGCCGGCGAAATAATCCATATAAATCCCATCACCACAGGCAGCAATACAGCCGCCACGTGGTTGATGCTGAAACTGACCGCAGCCGTTGAGGCAATGTCCCGGGCATCAGCGATTTTCTGAAAATAAGTTTTAATGGCGATTGCCAATGCAAAAAATAAATGATCAACCACATACAAGCCGGCGGCGATTCGATGATCATCCACCCAGGCGTAGCCGGTGAACACAATAATCAGTCCGATGTACTCAAACACTAACGCCCGCCGCTCGCCAAACCGCCCGATCAACTGACCAATACGCGATGCAAATGCCATGTTTAACGCCGCATTAATCAGAAACAGGGTAGCTATTGATGTGACACTATAGCCAAATTTTTCAACCATTAAAAAGCCCGCAAATACAACAAAAATCTGCCGACGCGCTCCGCTCATAAAGACCAGCGCGTAGTACAGCCAATAACGTTTGCGTAAGACGATTTTTTTATGCTGCTGAACCTTTTCCGGATAGTGCGGATAAATCAGCCAGCAACTCAGCGCGATCAGCAATGTCGCTCCACCACCGAGCATATAAATCACTGAATAATCAAGCTCCAAAACACGGGTGGCAAGTGCGATCAGCCCATAAATAACAATAGAGGCAGCCGAGCTTACGGCAATAATCTTACCTAGCGTATGCGGCGCTTCGTCTTTATCCAGCCATTGCAGGGACAGCGAGGTTTGCAATGTTTCATAATAATGAAAACCGACCGACATCAGTACGGTGGTTATATACAGACCCACCGCACTCGGAAACCAACCGGTTACCATAGTGCCAATGCCCAACAGCGCAAGTGAAATGTAGGCGAGCTTCTGCTCGACAATTAACAGCAAAAGAAAAATCACGGCAAAGGCCATAAAACCCGGAATCTCTCTTATGCTCTGTAAAATACCCATTTCCACGCCGGTAAAATTTGCCCGCTCAATAGCAAAGTTATTTAACAATGCCATCCAGGTTGAAAAGCTCAGCGGCACGGCGGCAGCCATTAACATCAAGAGGATTTGTGGTTTTCTGATTCGATCGAGGTTCATTGTTGGTATTCTTTATTGAGTATGGTACTGGTCGGGTGTCGCAATTGCCCAGCTGACGACGGTTCCATGCAGTATAACGGGAACCCAAGTATTTTAGTCGGTTTTTTTCATTAAAACACGACAACACAAAATACTCACATCATCTGTTATACCGCCGCCTCGTTGCAGATACATTACATTTCCATTGCTGCCTTTATTATGGCTGACAAATTGGCCTGGAGATGGTGAAAATACGCATTGCACCGCTAAGACTGGTGTGCTCAATAACTATAACAAGGACAAGCAGCATTAGTGTCGTTGGATTAATGACACTTCAATTCAGCAAGAGTCTCTATGCTCACGCAAGTGACACGTGAACAATAGACTCTGGTTGACAGCATCCTGCTATTTACATTGGAGAGTTTTATGAGTGAAAGAAAAAAATTGAGCCTGACAGTAAAAGTGCTGTTAGGCATGGGATTAGGTATTGCAATCGGATTGTTTTTCAACCTGGCGGGAATGAATACCCCGGGTTCATTTATTAATGAATATATCGTGAATGGGCTTTTCCACGTGGTGGGAAAGATGTTCGTCAATTCGTTAAAGATGCTGGTTGTACCCCTTGTATTTTTCTCCCTTATCTGTGGTGTCTGCGGTATCGGCAATATAAAAATGCTCGGTCGGGTTGGCTCCAAATCATTTGGCCTTTATATGCTAACAACGGCAATAGCAATAGCGACAGCTATTGTAATAGCCGTTACATTTGGTATTGGCAAAGGCATGAACCAGGCAACAGACGCCGCCTTCGTTGGTAAAGAGTCACCACCGCTAACCCAGGTTTTAATTGATATCATCCCGAAAAACCCTATCAATTCCATGGCCAATGGTGACATGTTACCGATAATTTTCTTTTCTATTCTCCTTGGTATCAGCATGTTGATGGTAGGCAGAAAAGCCAAGAGTTTTATCGAAGGTGCCGAAATTGCCAATGAAATAATAATGTAGTTTTCCTTAATAAGCACACAGCAAAAAAGGCAGGGATTCATTCCTGCCTTTTTAATCTTATTTAACGCAATAGTGGCTGGCCTCAACCGGCGGCAATAAATTAACAAACATTTGTCATTAACAATACGGCCACACGCTGTTTCAATATTCAAATCCGCATTTTAAATGTTATGGAATACCCGTCTCTCGACTCCCCGGCATGCATATTTCGCTCAATACTGTTGTTTATCTTGTTATCTCAGAAACAATCGTCCATCCGGTAAAAGCGCTTGGATCAGCAATTTTGTAAGAGCACCCTAATCAATTAGTATAGTTAGTGCCGATTATATAGACCGCTTTGTAGAATAAGTAACAGATAAAGGGTATAAGCGATAGCAAACCAAGCGGTTCGTGATTTCACGCGAGATAGAATAAAAGGCCGTTAATTTTCTTTAATCTAACGGTGGTCGGGTAGAGGTAATAAGATCAATATGTTTTATATACCACTGCATAAATCAAAAGAAGCCACCTATCAAATCTAAAGTTGTAATCATTAATGTCAAATCCACAACTGATAACAACAACTTAACTCTAATATCTACTGGAGATTGTATATGCCGGATACCAAAAAAATAGCAACCCCCCTTTTTCATACCTTACTTGTCACGCTGATCAGTGCATTTTTGATCAGTTGTGGGGGCAGTAGCAGCAGTGATTCTAACGGCGATTCGGGCGCAGATGGTGGCGATAATTCAGGCGATGGTGGAGGAAGTGGTAGTCTACGATTTACCATTCTCGACGATACCGATACCCGAAACCCGCTGGAAGGCGCTGTGGTTTCTGTTTACGAAGATGACAATAAGACGATTCTGCAAACCATAACAACCGGCGCTGATGGGGTCGCAGACTTTGGTTCCTCGGCTTCAGGTAACGCGGCTCTTCGCCGAAGTGGTGGACGTTTTTCCGCATCGATTGCTTATGAAGGCCCTGATGAGCTGTTAATTCAGACTGAAATTGATCTGCCAGAAGACAACTATGTCCTGTTTATGTTGGATACGGGCTGTGTGCCACAAGGCCAGATATCTGCTAGTTATGACAGCATAAGCGCCGATGTTTCAGCACTGCTGGAACCTTTTTTTAGCGGCGACAATGACCCGCTAACAGGCGGCGGCGCCTCAGCACAAGTCAGTGGCGGCAGTGCTGAATTTACTGATTTGACAGTGTGTAAAGAAGACCTGCAGTCCGATGGCAAACTAACCCATATCGCCTCTGTTTTTGATGATACCGGGACAATGCTCTCATACGGTTTTAAAACTGATGAAATATTCACTGATGGGGCGGTATTCTCAACTGCACCCGCCAATACAACTCCAGACACAACCAGTTGGACCGCCACAGCAGAGCCGCCCGATGGCATTGTCGTTGGTGCTTTACGCAAAGGGGTAAGCTATTCGCTGGCGTTCTCAGCCAATCAAGAAGAGGCAAGCTCTGGCACATTCCTTACGCCCAACCAGTTTCCCGCTGATACCTGGCGGGTACTCGCCAGCCACGGCGGCCTGGACAACTCAGACGATCAATGTGGCACGAGTCGTCCCTACAGCTCACTACCGGCTAGTTTGGATATCTCCATTCCTGATTTTGGCGTAACTGACTTTACCTATAATGCAACCACCCAGACATTTGAATTTACGATTACTTCATCAGACCCACGGGATGCGATTGAGATCAGCACCATGTTTGAAGGACCCAAACCCGTACAATGGAACATCAATCTTCCGCCCAATTCAACAACATTTACATTTCCTGATTTGGCTGATTCGATTGCCGCAAAATTTAATCGTGCCGATATAGAAGACGATGATTCTCAATTGACAGTCCTTAACACCAATCTTGATTCTTATGACGCATTGGCAAATTTCACCAACAGTAGCGACAGTATCGAAACCCTTGAATTCGACATCTGTGCTTATGAGCTGACCGCAGAAAGTAGTGGCGGTGACGATAGTGGCGGTGGCGGTGACGATGGTGGTGGCGATGATGGTGGTGACGACAATAGCGGTGCTGGTGGTGGAGACGTTGGCTTTAGCGGCACAGGCGCATTCAACCCACCCAGCGCAACATCGCCAGGCACGTCATTCACTTCAACAAACTATGAAGAATTAAAATTTCAGGAAACATTGATTAATATGACTTGGGAAGATAGTAACGGCACAGTAATAGCCGTTTTTCCTAATGCCCAGGATGCAAGCAAAGCGGCACAAGTATCCATTACACTGGATGGCAATGTCGGTGGTGCCGCCTGGCTTGCTGCCGATACCGATGGCATCGTTGATGGGGTTACTATTACAGACAACAGCGTAAGTTTTAGTGACGTTAGTGTTATTGATGACGCTACACCACCCTCCACAATAATGATGACAGGTACGTTGGCTCGTCAATAATAATAAAGGCATAAGGTGGTGCGTTGCAGGCTTGGATAATTTGGGTTTGCAACGCACGTACCCGCAGCACTATTAATCATTTGTCGCCGTACTTGCAAATGCATACGAAAAACAATCTAATCTTATTTAGTATACTGATTTATATTGTTTTTATGCAAATGCGGCACTGCAAACAACAAATTTAGAATTCTCAAATCAGCAATTCAGACATCGCCAAAGGGTTTCTGGCAAACAGCACTGTTTGAGTAAGCCCATCCGACTTCCGTGCTAGCACACCACTTAACTCCTGGACGATTTCACAAAAAAATACAGATATTTAGCGTGTTTACAAACAGATCCATCGGCGACCTGTAGCAAACACGATTTGTATTTATATAATTCAAAAATCCGCTCGGTTAATGCTCAAAAATCAAACCGCTAACAGACTGGTAAATGCTTGTTTTATCCCGTGGAATTCCGGTCAGTTAAAGCCAAAACCGACAAACCTATGTCCATGCATCGACAGCGATAAACAGAAACAGCCGCACAGCACTGCATGAAAGCCTACACTATCTTGAAATGGTTCCAGCCGGTGTGCGCTTTCAATTCACCATTAACGGTGTGATGTCTGAAACACAAATCGGTACACTGCTTGCGATATTGCATTGCTTCGATCAGGCAGATTTTGCGCCCGCTTTAGGCGCTAAAACTGCCAATGGCAATGGTTTATTCGTGAAACATGGCCCCATCCTTGTTGAAACCATGGACCATAGCGGTATTGCAAGTTGGCTGGAGCGAGATGATAGAAAAATGGCCAGCGAGCAAATGAGGGTGCTTAAGCAAAGCGAAATCGAGCGGCTGTACAAAACAAAAAAAACACAACTGACATTAGAAGAAAAGACCAGCTCAATATCAAGCTACATTTTGACGGTCCCTTTCTGGTCAGCGATCCATCAAAGCAGTCCGATGAAGACATTAACCCACTACGGGCCATTGATGGAACTCCAGTATTGCCGGGTACATCATTACGCGGTGCAATGCGATATCAGGCTGAGCGTATCGTTCGGTCTATGGGTGGCTTTTGTTGCGAGGCCGGTAACCCGAAAAAGAGTTGCAGACCGGTGTATACGCTACGTGAGGTTGAGCAACTCTGTCCGGTCTGTCAGTTGTTTGGTGCGACGGGTTGGAAGTCCACTATCAATATCAGCGATTTTAGTTGTGACAGTCATAATGGTGATCGCAAACAGGTTTTTGTGGCTATAGACAGATTCCATGGCGGTAGTAAAGACGGCGCACTTTACAATATTCGGCATTTTGAGCGCCCGATATTAAATGGCAATATAGAACTCACGCAACGCACCCCAGTCTGGGGTAAAGGTCTACTGGCACTACTGATCAGGGATCTTGAAGAAGGCGATATCAGCTTTGGTTTTGGTAGGAATAAGGGTTACGGCAGTATAGATCGAGCAGTCGTTACTCCTGCGAACAACCTCTCTAATGATGACATCCGTGCTTTCAGGGAACGTGTGCTCGAACAAGCCTGTGCCTATGAATTTGAAGAACCATTAACACCTTCGGTCAACACCGAGAACCATGTAACCCAAAGCCCGCAGACCCATACTACTGGTGATTTTCTTAACCCTTATCAATTTATTCCGATAAAAGCCTCATCTACATCTACATCCCATTGGCTGGACTTGGGCGAACAAGGCGATAAAATCTACCAGCAGCTTAGCCATCATAGTCATGCGTTTTACCGATCCCGACCGGGTGGCGAAGCCATTTACAATGGCCGAATTACTTGTTCACTGAAAACAAAAACACCATTTTTTATAGGTGCTGGCGCTGATCCCATACATCCAGATTCAAATGATAACAGCACTTCAACGCCCCTTCTTCATTATCAACTCAACGGTCAACATGCGATTCCGGCAACCTCCTTGCGGGGGATGATATCCGCTCTTGCAGAGGCCGCCAGTAATTCATCGCTGCGTGAGCTGGATGATGGCTTACTTAGTTACCGAAAAAAAGCCAGCGCTGAAGAATCCCTTTCCTCGATTGGGCTGGTCGTATCAAGTGACGATTATTGCAGTTTGATTCCATTATGTGATCAGACGAATAGAATCTATCTAAGCAATGCAGCCAAAGAAGCTTCATTTAATTCCATGTTAACCTGGACCCCGGAGAAGAATGTTGTTTATTATCTGCCTGCTGGCAGTCTAGAAAATAAGGTAAAGCGTACAAAAACTCGCGAAATAGTACTCGGGAAAAAAGCCGCATATGAAGGTACGCGTTAACCCTGTAAAAGCCGATACAACGTTTAATTTCCACGTCGATTTTAATAACTTGTCGGAATGGGAACTAGGGTTGCTGTGTTATGCTCTGAAACCCAATGCAAACTACTGCCACAAAATAGGCATGGGTAAACCCCTCGGCTTGGGTTCGGTGGATATAGAAATTTCTTCGCTGCGAACCATCAATCGCAGAAAGCGCTACCTTGAAGATGATCGTCAACAATCTCGATACAATCAACACTGCTGGGTGGTGGAAAATTGCGATAAGCCAGGCGATGTCACCGCGAATAGCGAATTGCCCCCCGGAGCAGTTACGTCTTAAATTTGAAGCTACTATGGATCTTGATATTAAACGGGCAATTGAGCTGATAGGTGACATGAGCAAAATAGACAAGCCCGTGCATTACCCGCAGGTCAGAGATGCAGATGTAGAAACTGAAAACTACAAATGGTTTGTTGCGAATGATAGTGGATCTGGAACAGGTGATAATAAAATCGATCCAGCACAAAAATATCTTTCAGACATTGATCAGAATACTACCCAGCTACCTGGTTTACGCAAATTAGGTTATCGTAGCTAGAGGCAATTCCTTGTATTCGATAAGTATTAATTTATCTACAGTTTCAGTGATGAACCGGGTTTTGAGGATTTACAATTTTCCGTTGTTTTATTGGTCTCAATCCGCTAGTCAAAACTATGCACTTTAGTGCAAGGCTTTAGCAATACGAAATTAGTCGCGATAGCGACACATTAACTTTTCACGTTAACGACTTTCAGTCCATAGTGGTTGAGTCAAGAAAAATAATTGTGGCTGGTAGACCCCATAACTTTATGCCGTTGCGCAGAGTCGTTAACCTTCTGAATGTTTTACCATAGCGCAAATACTGGTTATACTAACCATGAAATACTAAAGCCAGACTTTATTTATGTCTTATATAAAAAGAGACATTTTCATAACCGGGGTGAGCGTGTTCAGCCGTATTATTATCGGACACATAATCAGGCAGCGGTGGATTTGATTCTTGATACAAACCAGGGACTTATTCCGATTGAAATCAAGGTGGGATCGGTCACTGCAAAAAAACAAATTCTGGCACTAGAACGATTTGTGCAAGAACACCACTGTCGTTATGGATTGGTTGTTAATAATGGTGACGAGGTTTTCAAGATTAGCCCTTCGGTTTATCAATTACCGGCTATTTATTTGTAACAAAACAATTATTGTCGCCGATCTACAATCAAAAGTGGTAGCACAATTATTATTCATAGCCAAAGTGGCACAGAATTCTGATACCGGTTTTCATCTTTGATCTGTGCAGACACTCGACTTCCGACTTTTTCGTTCTTCAATTAATCAGGCTCAGACTTCGCTCCAGTGATTCTTACATGCCTTATACTTGACCCCCTAATTTGAGTGCCTGTCCGCGTTCTGCCCTTTTGAAGCTTGTCGACTCTACGCAATCAAACCAAAAAACTTTTATCAAATTAGAACCACAATTTGTATTTCAAGACCGATTCTCGCGCATCATTGAATTTACGGTGATGGAGAAATGCTAATCGTCTTTATTTAGAACTAATATTAATTCACGATCCTGGATTGTAGTATAGAGACTTCTCGTTGAAAAACTGTCATTCACAGCTAAAAGGGACACTATTGACAGAACCCATCCGACAGCATTATTGCCCTCATCAAATTAACGTAACAAACTGAGTTACACAAAAATCAGTAATTCAAATACATGAGTGATTTTACCCGAACAATCTACAGCAAACACAAGACAATATATAAATATGGTTATTCGTTGAATTCTACGGGATTATCGATATGGTTAGCGTTATTGGTGAGTATTCACACACAATGCTTGCAGAATAATGGGCAATAGATGTGAATTTTATTATTTTTGTAATCGACGCTGTTTATAATCGCCCTGTCATCAATCAATACCAATCTTGAAAAGCGTGAATTCCTGACGGGCGATAAATACTTACACGGTAACAGGAGAAATATTCCACTAAAAATAATCAAAAGGTAATCTTCTGGTTAACTTCTGATTATCTAGCCTCCCTATTATTTCCCTGAAAATAAATTCAATCAATCGTTCAGGGGAAAACCTGCGCTACCCGAGCGCAAAACAATCCATGAAGAGCTACACGCAGACTGATGCCGGATACCTGAATAGTAAACGCGTGGGTGTTTTGGCAATAGTACCGATTCTAGCGTTGGTGGCTGTCGGACTTACGGTGTTACATCTAAGCGGAGGACGATTATCACGTACGGGTTATTGGAATATACAGACTGACTGGTTTATTTCATTAAACCAGTACTTATCACCACTACCGCAATTCTGGCACAATATCACGCAACTTGGTGATGCATTCGTGCTACTTCCGGCATTGTCTTTTCTGATTATCAACCGCCCCCAGGTATGGGCCGCATTATTTGGTGCTATACCACTGGCGGCCTTCTTTTCGTTGACGGGCAAGAAACTGGCGGCTGTACCTCGCCCAGCTGCTGTACTCGATCAAAGTACTTTTTCAATTATTGGTGAGACACTGACCGAATATAACTGTCTTCCATCAGGCCATTCAATCACCGTATTTACCGTTCTCACGGTGCTATTGACAATGGCCTGGTGTAAACCGAAACAAATAGGAGGACTAAGGCTTCTCACTATAACCGGGATTGGGATTGCAGTCGCCGTTACGCTTTGTCTATCCCGCGTAGCAGTTGGCGCCCACTGGCCACTGGATTTGCTGGTCGGTGCCTCCATTGGCTGTATTGCCGGTCTCAGTGGTGTTTCTTTGACCCAGCGATATTATGGTTGGTGGCAATGGCTGAAAGACCCACACTATCACTTTGCGCTAGGTCTTGCGATGCTGTTGTGGTCTGTATTATTAATACAACGAACAGTAGAATCCCCCAGTGGAGGGTTGATTGTATTCTGGCTACAGGCAATCTGTGGTCTGGCTGTATCATTATGGTTGATTCGCGGACAAGGCAAATTACCAATGCATCTGAGTACGGGAAGATTTGTTGTTTTTGCGTCTCTGGTGAATATGATTATTTACCACATTCCACTCTACCTGCTGGCAACGGAAAACCTCGATTTTCCTTCCATTAGCAGCGTATTGGTTATCATCACGCTATTTGTGCTTGTTTTTACATTTACTGCTTTAGTGCTTATATTTCTCTTTATCGTAGCACCCATTCTGGTAAAACCCTTTTGCATAATAATAGCCTTATGCAACTCAGTTGCATTGTACTTTGTTTCGACTTATGGGGTGATACTCGACATATCGATGATGGAAAGTATATTTGACACCCAAACCGCGCAGACTGTCAGCTACCTGCACCCTAAGTTATTTCTCTATATCTTTGTTTTCGGATTGATTCCCGGGTTTTTATTATGGAATATACCTATTGAAAAAACTGGCAGATTGTACCTGCTGCGGCATTTTCTAATTACAATTGTTGCCAGCCTGTGCTGGATATATATCAATTCTGACACCTGGCTTTGGTTTGATAAATATTCCAAGAGACTCGGTGGCACGATTATGCCATGGTCGTATCTGGTGAATTCCATACGCAATAAAGCCAGATACATTAGCGCTTCACAAAAACAGCAGCTATTGCCCGAAGCTACCTTTATTAGCGATGAGAAAACCGTGGTTATACTGGTGATTGGTGAAACGGCCAGGGCACAAAACTTTTCTCTGTATGGGTATGAAAGACCCACAAATCCGCTGCTTGCAGAGTCGGATGTGCTTGTATTGGGCAATTCTATTGCCTGCTCCACGTACACGGTGGCCTCGGTAAATTGCATGTTGTCTCATGATGGAAGTTCGAGTACACAGTATGAGTTGTTACCCAGCTACCTGCAAAGACAGGGTATAGATGTAATCTGGCGGACAAAAAACTGGGGTGAGGCTGCTATCACAGTCGAAAGTTACCAGCGTAGCGGCGAGCTGAAAGAACAGTGTGATGGGGATGGCTGTGATTATGACGAGGTGTTGCTTAGCGGGTTGGCCGAGCAGATACAATCGTCAGCAAAACAAAATATTTTCATCGTGCTTCATACCACAGGCAGCCACGGCCCGGCTTACCATAAAAAATACCCTGCCCGCTTCGAGCGGTTCAAGCCGGTATGCAGGTCAGTTGATTTAAGCCAGTGTTCCGGTCACGAGCTGCTCAATGCTTACGACAACACCATTGTGTATACAGACTATTTTCTACACCAAACGATTCAATTGCTTAGGACGATTCAGAACCGACCGAGTTTGTTAATTTATATGTCTGATCATGGTGAATCCCTGGGTGAGTATGGTTTGTATTTACATGGAGTGCCTTTTTCAATTGCACCGAAGGTACAAAAATACGTTCCTTTTATCATCTGGGTATCAGATGGCTTGAAAAAAAAATGGCAGTTATCCGGGGCGCACTACAAACAAAAGACAGAGTACAGCCATGCAAATATATTTCACAGCATTCTGGGAGCCTTTGATATGGAAAGCCCCGTATATAACGAGCGGATGGATATTTTTGCAACATTCAATAAAAAGGAAAACTGAGTGCAGTTGTGGCAATCGATCTGAAGTTTTCTTTGCAAGTTTATGGAATAAAACGTCAATATGATTCTTGATCCCTTAATTTACGCAGTGACATCTGCAAAGGGATATGAAAAGTTTTCATCCCGTTAAAAAGTCCGGTCAGTTAAAGCCCCTATCATTACAACTTATTGATTACAAAGGCTCAAAAAGGGGAGTTACTGCGCGAGCTGCACACTCACACTGCAGACCTTCCACTCAAGGCCAATTATAGTCTATTTTTCTTTTAAAATCAACGTGCTGCGCGGTTTTTTCATTAGTTATTAACAATCATGACTTAATGTTTTCAGGCTATTTCTCAATGCTGACACCGATTTATATCGATCTGCCTTGCGTTAATGCTTAATTTTTTATCGCTATAAAACCTCAATTAATCTGTGTATCGAGAATGATCGTAAATATCTATCGCACCCTACACACAAAAGCCGTGAATTTCCCTCATTTTTAAAGTGATCTTTTCACTGACACTGCACACAAATATTCTCATAGTCAAACTTCAAACCATTCATTCAGAAGGTGACTATCATGAATCCAAAAATATTATTAACTGCCTTTTTAGCAACTGCAGGCTTAGCTTCAGTTGCCACTATCGCCCAAGCAGATGGTGCAAAAGCTGACTCAAAAACTTATAGTGGTGTGGGCTGCACTGAGATGGCAGACGGAATTATTTTTCCTGATACGCCACAGCCCTATGGTGACGATGATGTTCGTTATAATGCCGCTGGATGGGCCTACAATTCCAGTCAAAATCACTCGATTACGGTTATTTGTCCAATCGTTCGTGAACATAACAACAAACCGATGAAACGTGCTTGGATTACGATTTTTAACGATACAACAGAAAAAGTTATTTGCGAGATCGAAGCTTATGATAAAAATGGAGATTGGCTGGAACAATCTACACAGTACATATTTAGCCCCAGTCCAAAAGCCCAGAAAGGCTTTAAGAGCAATGACAAAGACGACGATGACGGCGGTGCCTTTGACAACAGTTTCGAATTTGTGCCGAAGCTGTCAAATGATCACGGCTACTTTACCCTGGTCTGTAGATTACCTGCAGCAGTGCAATTAGTTGATGAAGATGGTGCCGGTAGTGGTGTCTCCTACAATATGGCGAATATCATAAGCTATGTAATCGACGAGGTTTCCAATTAATGCAGATTCCTGATTGCTTATTTCATCCTGATGCCGCCGAAGCTGCATCAGGATGATGGGATGTTTTTGCAATTGGGTTGTTCTGCTCAATGACGTTTCAGGTTATAGTCAGTTTGTGTTTTATTTGAAAATCGATAAAATTGGTTATACTCAAAGCAGAGCTGATTGAAAATTGAAGAATTTATCTAAACGTCATTTTGTAAATACCATTGTGTTCCTACTCGCATCGACAGCATCCGTACCCATTCTTGCAGATCCTGACATCAAGGAACTGGTCACAATGTGCGAAAGCTGCCATGGCAAAGACGGTAATAGCGAAAACCCGGATGTTCCGGTTATCGCTGGTTATTCTGAGGATGGCTTTCTTGATACGCTCGCCGCATTTCGTGATGATGAAAGAATTGGCTTGGCGTTTCAAATATCGGGGGAGCCGGATGTGGTTATGAATGATATTGCAAAAGCCTTGAGTGATGAGGAAGTAGATGCTTTGTCAAAGCATTTTTCTGCGCTGAAATTTATCCCACGAAAGCAAAAAACTGATTTATTGTTGGCCAAAAAAGGCGCTGAGATTCACCAGCTGCACTGTGAAAAATGCCATGCTGTCGGCGGCAGTGATCCGCAGGATGACGCAGCAATACTAGCGGGTCAGTGGATGGAATATCTCAGTAGACAGTTTGAAAATATTAATACAGGTAAAAGAATCATACCTAAAAGGATGGCAAAGAAGGTTAAAAAATTATCAGCTGATGACAAAAAAGCGCTTGTGCATTTTTACGGCAGCAATAATTTATCCATTGAAGCTACTGATTAAATCTGAACTTATCACTTTGGCAAATAACCCATAGCCTGTCTTACCGGGGCAAGTATTGCTTTTACTGCGGTGACTGTCTCAGCGGTGAATTGATCATTAGAACTGTGTGCTCTTTTCGGATCTATGGATTCAAATGTATGCTCAGAAACCACTGTCTGATCGCAAAATGCTGCGAAATCCGTCAGCACATCCTGTGCTCCAGCAATGAGTCTTTCAAAGCTGAGCGTGTGCCAGAGACTTTCATCCATGGCTGATTTAAAATCCATCACGAGTCCGACCTGATGTGCGGTACTGCGTGCCATTCTCACAGTTGCATTGTCATTTAAGATCGTTTCACGCGGCAGATTGACAACATCGTAGGCCAGAGGTAGCGCCGTTCGGCCTATCTCATTATCCAGTCGGGCGGTCATATGGGTTCGCCTTAGCACTGTCGCCAACGGGTCTCGATTGAGAAATACATATTTTGCATTCGGAAAAGCTGCCTGAAGCTCAGGCAGGATCAATAAACTCTCTGGCAGCTTAAATCCCCAGCATTCTGGCCAGCGATCCGACGATGCGCCCTTATTGAGCATGTCGATAGCTGAATCACGCAAGTCAGGCACGCTTAGTGTCTGTTGCCATTCATTCGGACAGGCATATTTACGATAAACCGAGCGATAAATGGCACCGACCATTTCCAGGCAATCCCCCGCACGTTTATTGTTATTGCCAATAAATAGCCTAATGTCAGATGCAAGCTCTGACATTAGCCGGGTTCCACCGCCGCCCCGACCTAATAGAATAATCGGTGAATGCAATTGTCTGGTCTGCTGATCAGAAAGTGCTTGTTCAGGTAAAGCATCTACGCATTTGACGGGTACTTTCCATTTGTTTTCAAGATATTCGTCAGAGCATGTCTTGTTATGAATATAGGTGAGTGATTGACGGTTTTGTATTTTTTCTGAATCTTCCGGGCCTTGCACCAACTCGCCCGATACGTTTGCGTATTTGTGAATTGAAGGGGCATTGATAACATAGCTTAATGTTCCCTGTTGTGTTGCGCTTTTAAGCAAATCACGGCCTATATTATGAATGTTGGGTAAGTTCGGATCTGGAAAAAACCGCGCTGATTTTCGTAGTACAATAACTTGCTCATCTATTCTGGCCGCAGGCAAAAAATGAACATCTGCAAAAGTATTTATGCAGTTTTTTGGGTCACCATAATGGCCTATTTTCCTCCCCTGCCCGTCCCATCCAACCACACCCAACACCTGCCAATCTGGGTCATGTTGTTCCAACGCTGTTAAAGAACACTCAAACATTGCCTGCCAACCGGGTAACAAAACCACATCTTCATGCACAATAACGAGCAGGTCGTGCCTGGCTTGTTCAATACCTGTATTAATCGCCTGGCCCAAAGTCTGAAAGAATATATTTTCGCGGTTATCAACAACAATAAACTCATTTAGATCATCATTAATACACTCAGAGGTTAAAATATTATGAGTAAATTCATCGCAATATTTCACACATATAAAGCTTATAGGTCGGCTGGCTTGCGGTAGATTTTGTGTAATCTCGGGATAAATGCGTTCTACTGAAATGGGGCACGCTTGTAACATGAGATTGACCTTTATTAATGCTGCTTATCGATTATTGGATTCAGATTGCACTAGTATAGTCAAGCCCCTGACTCCTTATCGTAGGGTCAGCAATCCCTAACACACCCTTTTCCTGCTCTGGGCTAAGTACGCTTTCCCATCGGCAGATAGATTGCTGATCAATCGGGCGCGAGCGGTCTGTCTTGCCAGGCCCCAGACCTGTATAAATACTTTCGTGTGCCAGCATCTGTGAGTCAAAACCAAGACCCACGTGATGAGTAATTTGTTCACAAGCGTATTTTATATCCTTTACCAGATCCTCATACCTGAGTACCAATGTGGCCAATCCGCATTCAGTAAAACGATCCATAAGGCCGGACTTAATACGCCATAGCAATGCGCGTTTGATATGCTCTGCAACCTTCTCGTCTTCCAGCATTGTAATTTCATTATTATACTCACTCACCAGATCGCTGTACTGATTGATCAATCTGAGCTGGTTTTTGACCATCGGAATTTGCTCAAGCTTTTTCATCGATGCAACAACAGACCTGGGATCACGCACCATATAGAGGATACTGACGGGAATTGAAAGACGGGATAATTCCCGGTAGTTGTAGGTCAGGTTGGGTGCTTTTAGTATCAGATGAGTTACTTTTTTGGATAGGGATAAACCACCGTCTGCATGCTCTACAAGACGACGGTGTTCCGGTTTGTATTTATCGAGGCTTTTGGCAAGGGTTTTATTCCATCTTTCATTCGAATCATCTGTGTCATTAATATAGCTGTTGAACCAGTCATACAGGTTTTCGCCTTCGTCAATCATCCAGGTTTTGCGATGCGCACCGAGAATCTGACCAAGCAGGGTGGTACCACTGCGCTGGCAGCCAACGATCACTACAATTTTTTCAATATTTTCCAGCATTGAGCTTCACTACGTAATCCACAAAGTCAAACCTGAGAGCACATAATCGGATGTGATCAAGTTTGTTTGCGCGATAAATCTTACAAAGGTGGCGAGTATCTTGCACATTCTGCTCCATTTTTAAACATTTCCTAAAGATTATTAGATGAAGTCACTCAAAACCATTTGCTTGTTACTCGGCCCTTACCGAAATCTGACGACCCTGACCGCTGCTGTCCTGAGTCTGCACCCCAATGTTCAGGTTTTTAATCACGGCGCCGAACGCATATTGGGTAATCAAGAAGTTGATTTTATCGCCGATTATTCATCCGATAAATTTCAAAGATTTTGCAATTTTGTGGTGGACGCATCTGCAGACGGTCAGAATGGAAGCTATGGCGGCACGATATTAAAATCTCACGCATTCAAGAAAGGTCAGCTCAACCAGCTTTACCAGGCAAGATATGGGGAACAGCGCAGTAAGGACGTGATCCGCAGCCTGATTTGGAAAGATTCACAAAGAATCACCCATGCTATGCGAAAACACAACTTTGACTTTGATCGTGTACTTGAACAGGAAAAACAACTTCGGTTTTTAATGCCTGTAAGAAATCCACTGGATTGTGCATTTTCAAACTTTCGAACCGGACACTACACTATTTTTTATACAGGCGAAAAAAATAGTGAAACAAATTTTTCTCAAGCACATCAGCTTATAGCATCAAGCAATAATGTGTTGAACCGATTTGAAACACAGCTTGATCAAGTGATGACAGCGCTAGTCTCGGAATACAACTTTTTTCTTAACTTGCAGAAGCGATTTCCAGAGCGATTTTATTTCTTTTTTGAAAATAATTTTAGCCGACAAACGCTGCAGGCGATTTCCAGCTTCCTGCAAATCGAAGACGATGAAAAGTGGCTATCAGACGCACTGCTCGCTTTCGACGTAATCAGCAAGCCTGCATTTTCTGACACGTTAAGGAATAAAGTATCATCATTTATAGATAAAAATCTGGCTACGCATGGTGAATTTAAAAAGAATTTATTGTCACTCATGCATAGCTCAGACATGACCACCCGAATTGCATGATCTGTTTACGTTATCACTCGTTTATTTGAACCGGGACCGAGACCGTCGAATTTCCTTCCAGTACATCAATCTTCTGCTTCAGTGCCAGCACATAAAGCGTTAACTCTTCAACCTTCTCTAATAACGAGTGCTGAAATTTGCTCATATCCACTTGCCCGCCATTGGCTTTAACCTCACTCGCCGATGGTATATTTGGCAGGTGTTTCTCGTTTTTCACAAATAACGCCAATTCATCCAATGGCATAAGTCCGTAGTCCGGTTCAAACACATAGTCCGGTAAATTATTCATGGCGGTAGTCAGGCTGCCCGAAATAGTAAGGTTACCATCTTCGTCCAGCGCCATTTCAACGTTAGGTGTTGCCTCTACATCAGAGAGCCTTAACTCACCCGAGTTATGGCTATTCCATAACCAGGCATTGGCAGTTGTATTATTCAACAGTGCACGAACATTGCCAGAGCGTTGAATTTCCAGATCCTCTGTCGGTGAAGTCGTCCCCATGCCTATATCCCCAGAGGCTTCTACGACAAGCGCATTACTTGGAGCACCCGGAAAAATTCGAAACGGCAAGGTACTGCCATTGCTCGCATCACGAATAAAAAAGTTTGCTTCATTACCGGCCATATCCCAGGTTTGTGCACCAAAACCTGAGCTACCATCCTGAGCAAGCCTTAAGGTGGGGGTATTACCACTAACCACATGTATATCGACAACAGGGGTTGAGGTGCCAAGTCCTAAATGGCCACCATCTTCTACGTAGAGTGAGTTGGACGGCGCGCCAGCTTCGATGGTAAAAGGTGTTCGACCGCCATCAATATCATCAATGGAGAATTTATTTAATCCCCCGTTAGTGGTGTCATTTATTGTAATCTGCCAGTCATTATCAGGAAAACTCGCACTAGCACTGGTGTCCTGGAATTTAATACGTAGATTATTTTCTTTTAAACGAATGGTATCAAAGCCAAAGCTTTCACCATTGACGCAGTCAAAGCCTATACAAGTACTGCCTTCAACAATCAAGTCATCATTGATCACCTGATCGGCAAAAGCCTGGCTATTCAGAGACAATACGCTCGAAAAAAAGCAACACAATGAAGCAATTCTGAATTTTTTTAATTGGATTGTATTCATGCGTAAGCCCTCATTTACTCGCTTGTTTCGCTTTTATTGACGTTCACAATTTGCCCACCTTTTACCCGAAAATGCCCACTTTGTTTTAGGGATTTATTAATGTGGGTGCGGGATTGACTGCCTCGTCCATTATTCAGGCTACTATCGAGGGCAATCATTTCACTTGTTGCTGCGCTCATTGCATATTTATAAGCGCCGTCATCAACATTGCCATAATCTGTGAGGTTGACGGATGTCACCCCTCCTCTAAAAAATTCACGCACCTTAAAACCATGCGGCCCAGCAACCGTCAGGGTCACATTGTGATAATTCCCGGTTGGCGTAAAACTCAGTGAAGTGCCGCTAAATTGCTCTGTAGCGATGGATTGTGGATTGGCAACCACAGCCAAACTCGCTATTGGCAGACAAACGGCAAAGCAGCCTGCCCGTAGTAGACGCATTCTTTTCATACTCACCTCCTCAAACTATTCGAAAATAGTACAAAGCCGGGCAAAGATTTACATCAGCTAAAAGTATCAGATAGCCATGGAATTGACGTATTTTTGTGAACCGTGTCTCAAAACCGGCGATCACCTGGTGTGTCAGTAAATCAAGGTTTAAATGTATGTTAAATAATAATTAACATCAGGTATAGATTATATCTATTTGATATTTAATAATAAAGTATTGATAATTAAAGTAAAACATTAATGACTGCTATACTAAATGTCTGAGCAACGATATGAACGTGGCGCCAATCCTTGGCCTTTATCTTGTAAGAGACAGGTTATTAAAACCATTTTTATGATTTATCCTGAGGTTTGACAATGTGCGTATGCAATCGATTGTTTCTGCTTGCGGCCTTGCTTATCAGTGTCGAAAACCTTAACGCAGGCGGCATTGACGATATTATCAATCGGATCGGCACGCTGGAAGGCGAGCACGAACCAAAGTGTTATGCAACTGCATCCCGGTTGGAAGATTTTATGTATGGCACAGCCCTCACCAGCCATGCAAGGTTTCGAAAAAATGAGCTACTCAAGCAGTGGATAAACACACTTTGGCTGATTGCATCGGGGCAGGCACGCGAGGCAGGTGCAAATGAGCTGCTCGCCAGTCATATCGAAAAAGCACTTTCCCAAATTATGCGCTACCGACAAACTGACGCGGGAAATTGGCAAATCCGCTTCTTCAACGACACCGAGATTGAAATACTGGAAACTGACCGGCGACAGTACAGCAGTATTGCCTATTCGTTACGCGCACTGCTTGCCGTCAAACAGGAAGCCTTATTTAATGGCTCAGTGGCGTTGCTGCCGATCTCCAGCTCAGCCATTGAAGCTATAAAGGATTCTCTGGATTTATTTTCTCTGTCTGTATTAAAACAAGTGGATGCGCAGGCCCGAATTTCCAATGCGCACAAAATAACCGAAGAGGCATTAATCACCGTCTGGAATCAATTAACCAATTCCAATTCCACCGTACAGCAGCAGACAGTTTCCACAAAAACACCAGACAATACTGCTCGACCACAAGCCAGCCCGATAACAAATCTACAGGTATTAAAGTCAATTATTGGGCAAAAAATTAAGTCATACAGCGCCTACAATCAGATTAGCAATCAACTTTTTGTTAGAAATCTGCAAGTATATTTTGCCAAGAACAGCTGGCCTGAAGACCCGGCAATCGGTAAGCAGTTTAAAAATCAGTTTGTAGAGATTATGGTCGCCTTTGCAGCAGACTTGTATAACGGCGCTGAAAAACGTGCACTACAGCAAAACCAGACATTCATCAGTGAATCCAACGTCAGTGAATTTACCCAATTGTTTATCCCTCACCGCATTAATGAGTATGAGGATGCGATATTCTTTCCGCGCCTGCCGGAGAACGAGCAGGTGTGGATCGAGTCCTATGATATGGATGCGTTCCGCGATAGTGGAGTGCATTGGCGATATTTGCAGTTTGCTATTGAATCACCAGCGTTTAAGGCAGCGCTGGAGCCTGACCCCTTTGCGGCCGAATTAATCGCAGAAAATGTGGCGCAATTTGGTGTGCTGGTATTGCGAACTATTGGTGATATCGGGAAAAAGCGGGGAGAAAAAAGAATCTCCCTCGATCATGTTCAACTGGCTGTTCAGTCTATCCAGGAGCGGATTAATAAACAGAGTAAGCTTGGCCCGGCGGTTACAAAAACAAAAAGCACAGCACTCACATCAGCAACATCATCGCTTCCCGCTGCCACTATTGCACAAAATAAATACTTCACTGATGTCACTCCCGTTATGGGCATAAACACCATGCATCGCTCGTCAGACTGGTTAAACCGCCTGTTAAGAAGCTATCTTGAGAAAGATTCTACAACGGGCATTATCACCATTCCGCCAGCCTTTGGGGGAGCGGGGATTGCCGCTGAGGATATTAACAATGACGGCTTCACCGATATATTAATATTAAGTGGGCTGGGTAATCAGCTCTATGTTAATAGAGATGGAAAATATTTTGAGGATATCACCGCAGGTTCGGGCATCGAGTGGGTCCGCTCCAGTGATAAACATCCCGGTGAACCCCGTCAACCGCTGATTGCTGATCTGGATAATGACGGCAGGCAGGATATCGTCATCACTTATGTTAATGACAAACACCGGGTCTATAAAAATCTCGGTGAAGAAAAATTTCAGGACGTAACAGAAACAGCGAACCTCGGTGGTTTAAATCTGGTTGGTGGTCCGGCAACTACATTCGACTTTGATAATGATGGTTTGCTCGATTTATATATCACCTATTTTGGTGATTACATTCACGGTGTTCTACCCACTCTCAAACGTAGAAACAATAATGGCTTGCCCAATAAATTGTTTAAAAATATGGGGGGATTGCGCTTCAAGGATGTGACATTGGGTAGCAATCTGGACAATACAGGCTGGGGTCAGGCGGTCACCCACACCGATTTAAATGATGACGGCAGACAGGATCTTATTGTTGGTAATGACTTTGGGGTGAATGCTTATTATCAAAACAATGGCGATGGCAATTTCAAGAATATTTCCAAAACCATCGGCACAGATAAACCGTCTTATACCATGAATATAGGTATAGGTGATCTTAACGGGGATCTTGCACCTGACATTTATATCTCAAATATTGTCACCATGAACAAAGATGAAAATTATATTCTACCCAACGCCACAACGACGATGAAATTTGATCCCGACAAACTGGCGAATATGCGCGTGATTGAAGCCAATGATTTATTTATATCGGACAAAACCAACAAGGATAGTATCCGCTATCAGGCAAGCGATGCCATTGGTCGTGGCTACTCCTCTACCGGGTGGTCATGGGATGCGGATTTTTTTGATTTTGACAATGACGGTGATGATGATATTTATGTGCTCAATGGTATGAACGAATTTAATTTATATAGCAATGAAAACCCCTACTACACCGAGCCGATAAATAACCAAAAGCAAAACGTATACATCCCCGTATCGGCCAAGGAATCCAACGTGTTTTTTGTTAACGAAGGTGGCCGGCTGAATAATTTTTCCAAACAAAGCGGCACTGATCTGATCGGCAATTCCCGAAGTGCCAGCTATCTGGATTTTGACAATGACGGTGATCAGGATATTGTTTTGAATAACTATCATGAGCGAGCCGTTCTTTATCGCAATAACAGTGAGCAATTTGACAACAACTGGCTAAAAATAAAGCTGGTGGGTGATCCGGAAAAAGGTGTAAACCGTGATGCGATTGGTGCAAAAATAGTTATTACCGGCGCTGATAGTCTTAAGGTCTGGCGGCAGATTCACGGCTCAATCGGCTATATGTCGGTGCATCCCAAATTGCAACATTTCGGGCTTGGGAAGCAGAAATTTGTTGATATTGCTGTCACTTGGCCAAATGGAGATAAAATCAGTCAACGACATGTTGCCAGCAATCAGAGAATTGTAATCACGCATTAGCTGGCGTTGAGATACGGGTTTTTATTGTAATTTTCCAAGCTGATGATTTCAATCATATGGACTCAACCCGACAATCGCTACAATAGCGTTTGTCAGGATAAAATACCGACATTAAATTTGCTCAGCCAACAGGAACTTTATGAACATCAAGACAAAAATCATTATGCTTATTTGTGCGATGACACTCCCATATATCGCAACAGCACAAACGGACCACAACAACATGGATCACAGCAAGATGCATGGTACAACAGCACAGACTCAGAGCGATAAAAATCCCCCAGCCCCGCAGTTACATGAAGCGGGTAATGATGCTTTTGGCACCATTCAGGAAGTGATTAATCAGCTTATTAATGATCCTCTTACCGACTGGGAAAAAGTCAATCTGGAGGCATTGCGCATTCACTTGCTGGACATGCAAGATATGACGGTTAATATTGAAGTCATTTCACAACAAGCTATCGACAACGGCATGGTCGCGGTAGTGCGTCCCACTACAGCCCGATCAGCCAAGTCTTTAGCCAAAGTATTTGCAGCGCACCCTGCACAATTACAGCGTGAGACGGGTTGGACGATGGCAATTGATCTGCAGGATGGTCAGTACAGCCTGACTACAACGAGCACTACCCCAGGCGATGTGAATAAAATCAGAGGCTTGGGTTATATTGGTTTGATGGCTTACGGTAACCACCACCAGCCACATCACTGGGCAATGGCAACCGGCTCCAACCCACATGCACACTAATCTTAAGTAAACGCATACGGGGCTGATACAAGACGCATGAGAATATGAGCAGGAACAGCCTCTGTGTATCCTATTGACGCTTAATTAAATTAATCTGTGTTAATGCTTAACGGGCGCTTAGGTTTAAAATGCTATTCTACAAACACTCAACTTTTACCTAACACAATCATTTACGAACAGGTATTGGTAAAAAAATGCCCAAATGATTAAGGACAAGAAAATGCATATTAATCAATCCCGTCGTCATTTCATCCAGGCATCTACAGCGCTTGCCTCATCCACCTTACTGCCAAGGATCAGCTGGGCAGCAAGCAACAGCACTTATAATATTTTACCTATTCCCCAATTACAGAGCGGGAACGAATCACAGGGGGTTGTGCGTTACCAATTGAATGCCCAAGACGGACGAATGAATTTCATCGCTGGCCTGGAAACACCAACTCTGGGTTATAACGGAAATTTTCTTGGCCCGACGCTGCGTATGAAAAGAGGTGATAAGGTCAGAATTGATGTAACAAATAAACTCAATGAGGTTACCACCGTTCATTGGCATGGCATGATTATACCAGCGGGTATGGATGGTGGCCCACATCAAACAATTCAACCAGGGGCCAACTGGCGTTCAGAGTACGCCATTGTTCAACCAGCAACCACTTTATTCTATCATGCCCACACCCATGGCCAAACCGGCCAGCAGGTATACCGCGGTCTGGCGGGTTTATTGATTATTGATGACGAGGAATCAATGCAATCGGGACTTCCATCAGAGTACGGTGTGGATGATATCCCTGTGGTAATACAAGATCGGGATATCAACAGCGATGGCAGCCTCAAATATATCGGCTTTATGCCAGAGCGTATGGTCGGTAAACACGGCAAAACCCTGCTTGTTAATGGCGCGGTATCACCTGTACTCAAGGCACAAAAATCCTTACTTCGTCTACGCCTGTTAAACGCTTCCAATGCGCGTTTTTACAATCTGCAATTCAGTGATCAACGGCGCTTTCAGGTGATAGCCAGTGATGGTGGTCTGTTGGAAAATCCGGTTACCGTCAACCGACTTGAGATGGCACCTGCAGAGCGCGTAGAGATTTTGCTTGACGTATCTGATAGAAAAAAAGTCATGCTGCAAAGCATTGGCGGTGTCGGAAATGCCAATCATGGCCCTATGGGGATGATGGGCATGGATCGCCCATTTGATGTGCTGCTGATAGATGCAGAAAATGCAAAGCAAAGTGATGCGAAATCCCCACAGCAGCTGAGCACTCATCCAGACTGGTCACAGCAGCCTATCGCCGCACAAAGAAAGCTGGATTTGCAAATGGGTATGGGCGGTATGATGCAAGGCATGATGAACCAGATGACGGGCGGCGGCTCGGGAGGGATGATGCGTATCAATGATAAAGCATTTGAGATGGATCGAATCGATTTTGCGCTGAAAAAAGACAGTTTCGAGGTCTGGACACTGCGTAATTCTTCACCCATGATCCATCCATTCCATATACACAATACACAATTTAAAATTCTGAGTAGAAACGGTAAAAAACCATCAGCAATAGAAAATGGGTTTAAGGATACGGTCGTGGTTAAACCCAAGGAAGAGGTTAGGATATTGATGCCAACAGGCCCTTATACAGACACTAATCATCCCTATATGTACCATTGCCATATTCTGGAGCATGAAGATGCTGGCATGATGGGGCAATTTGTGGTGCAGGCTTGATTTTCTTGCAATCCATACACTGGGCGGCGAACCAACGGGGTTATCAAATTGCGGCGGATCAATATTTTTAACAGGCACTTGTGAACAGCTGGTCCTGGCTTCAGTTTGATCCAGAACCTCTACGGCTAAAAAAAGGCGATCAGCTTTTTGCTCAGGGATCGCAGGTTAAACGCATGCACATTATCTCGCATGGCCGTATTAAATTGATTCGCCACACAATGGATGGGGACACAGTAATTTTACATGTTGCCACTGCCGGGGAAATGGTCGCTGAAGCATCTTTTTTCTCATCAGCCTACCACTGCAGTGCAATAGTCGATCAGCCCTCTGAACTAAATTGCATTGATCGTGATCGGGCACTGCAAATTATGTTTGATAAACCCCAAACCAGCCGTAAAGTCATGCAGTTGTTTGTACAACAGATACACACACTGCGTAACTTGATCGAGGTGCGTAATATCCGCTCAGCGCAAGCTCGCATTCTCTCCTATCTGAACACTATCGCCGACCCTGATGGCAAAATCGAGCTATCCATGTCATTGCGCGATATGGCGTATAAGCTGGGTCTGGCACACGAGACCCTCTACAGAGAGTTACGTTGTCTGGAATCCACTGGACAGATTGATCGATCAATACAAGGTGTTATTGTTTTGCGAAAGTAATTGAGGCGCCCAAATCGCTCCGTATAATCACGGAACCACGATCAAAACACTATCACTTAAATTTTTATAGGTCGCCTCTATCGTTGCATTGCCACTACCAGTGATAGTGAGTATGCCTTTATCACCTGAATTATCGTTAATTGAGATTTGTAAGCTACCGGGTGTCAGTCTGCTCCAGTCGGCGTCTTCTGTAACATCCGATTCACTGCCATCCGCGTTAATCGCGAAAAGTGTTAGCTGCTCACCGCTGTCTTGCACCGTCAGGGTAATTTTGCTTTTACCTGAGTTTATACGAACACTTTGCAAGACGGTTGATTCAGCGGTAAAGCCAGTTGATATCATTACTGCGCCACAAGCGGCCGTTACATTTGCTGTGCCTGATGTAAGCGCCGTTAACAACCCGGGTTCGGTACTGCTAAATGTCGCCACCTCTGTATTGTCAGAGACCCAGGCGGTGTTACTGGTTATGTTAACAGTGGCATTATCACTGTAGTGTCCATTGGCAGTAAATTGAGTCGTATTGGCCACTGATATTGTCGGATTTTGCGGGGATATATCAATTGCTATCAGGTTATCTCGTATCTGTATCGCTAATGTTGATGAAATGCCGTCACTGGTTGCGGTTAAATCAAGCACGCCGGAATCAAAGGAGTGCAACACTGCACCTGTATCAGAGACTTCGAGTTGTGCAATATTTGTATCGGACAACTGCCAACTGATAGCCTCCAGTATGTTACGTTTACTGCCATCGTCAAACACACCGGCGACGTCAATGTCTAATGACTTGCATTCATCAACTTCACTATTGGCTGAGAGTTCAATAGAAACAAGATTTGCGCTATTGACAATAAAATCCAACGATGAACTCAAATCCGCAAACCTCGCCGTGATCGTGGTAACACCGTTATTTCTCGCACTTAGCAAACCATTCTGATCAATTTGTGCAACTGTGGAGTCAGCGCTTGACCAATCAACACGATCAGTAAGAACATGAACGGCGTTGTCGTCACTATGCCCGTTAGCTGAGAATTGGACGCTTTCACCAACGCTGAGCAATTGGGATTCAGAAGTAATACGCAAACTCACCAGATCCAACCTGGCAACCTCACCCGCCTGGATAAAATCATCCAGGTCCTGATTCTCCCCGCAGGCACTAAACAAGATTAGGATCAATATGAGAAAATTTCGCATCCTGCGCATTTCAAAACCGTAGCCGTAGCGTTGCACTTAAACCATCCATCTTCAACTCATCTTCGAAAAAATAACGTGAATAGGCAAAACCAGCGCTCAATTGCTGTTTTGATTGGATAGGAAACAGCAGGCCGAGACTGGCAATCGGACCAGAAAACCATTCCTTACCGGGAAAGCCGCTATGGTTTAAATCGCCATCAAGTTGAATTCGACCCAAACCCAAAAGCAGTGTCGCTCTGGCACTGTAATCGACAGGTGATTGAAAACGAACAAACGCGGCCTGGAAAAAGCTTGTATTGACCTCAAACCCGTCCACGGTATCATCACGAACGCCCGTACCGAGCTGAATCTCCGCACCCATATTTTGCCTGAACCACCGACCCGCATGCACTTTCAATTGACGAGGATTATAACTCTCATTTTCTATTTCGATATCGTATACATCAAAATCAATACCGCCATACCATAGTTCCTGCGTCTGGGCATAAACCGGATCCAATATAAGACAGAGTAAAATTGCCTGAAAATAAAAAATCAGTTTCTTTCTCAGCATAGATGATCTGAATACAGCATTGTGTCTGTTAATCCCATTGCGCGGTTTAAGGACAGTCCGATAGTCGTTTGCCTTCCATGTGCATGCTTACGTTCATCACCATGCTACCCATTTTATTCTCCATGAGCATATCTCCAATTACCCGGGTACCGTCTGTGGTAAAAGTACCGTTGGCTTTTTGTTCCGCCCCGTTCATTTTACAAGTCGAGGTAAAACTAACACCGTTAGCGATTTGTTTAGATTCTGATTGACAAGCGTCTTTTGGCATATCTGCCAACATTTCCAGTGGATCCAACTGAGGCTCTTTGATGCACTCTTTTTCTGATTCGGTTTTACTTCCAAGCATTTCACTTTTGATTTGTGTAGTGAATTCCCACAAGCCCGGTTTAATTTCCAGACCATCCACAGCGTAAATAACCGTATTTCCAAATAAAAAACCGAGTAGTGTAAAATAGCGGAACATATGTTTTATCATGATCAGATCTCAAGTTGTTGATTGATTAATCTATCAACGATGATTTGTGGCTGTTATGCCTGTACTCCAACAACCCATAAAATAACCCCTTCGGATATAACCCATGCCCTGTCAAGCATAATGTATAAAGCATTCCTGTGTAATCGTTTTTTTGGGATCGTTCCAACAGATGGATCTCTTAATAGATGCTACTAAGAAGAACGGTGATATCCTTAGTAATCGCATTGGTTAAACAATGTAGTTGCCAATATACTCAATTGATAACAACAAAATCAGGTTCAGCATGACAGACATTATACTCTCAACCTTAAACGCACGTTACATTCACGCATCCCTGGGCCTTAGATATCTTAAAGCCAATATGGGCGATTTGACTGAACGCTGTGAGATTGTTGAGTTTACGATAAATCAACGCCCTGAATCGATGGTCGAAGTCATCTTGCAACATAATCCCTCAATAGTGGGTTTTGGTGTATATATCTGGAATACGGATGAAACCCGGCGTGCCATCGGTATGCTAAAAGCCATTAAACCCGAACTCAGCATCATCCTGGGCGGACCCGAAGTCAGTTATGAATTTGAAGATCAGGCTATTGTAAAGCTGGCTGATTATTTGATTACAGGTCCGGCTGATCTCGAATTCTCCCGGCTCTGTCATCAACTATTGGCCGGAGAACGACCAAAATCCCAAGTCATAGAAGCCCGGCAAGAACCACTGCCGTTTATCCAACTGCCCTACTTTCTCTATAATGAACAAGACCTTCAAAACCGGGTGCTGTATGTGGAGGCATCCAGAGGTTGTCCTTTCAAGTGTGAATTTTGCTTGTCGTCATTGGATAAAACCGCCTGGCCTTTTGATCTGGAATTATTTCTGGCTGAAATGCAAAAATTGTTTGATCGCGGTGCCCGCCATTTTAAGTTTGTTGACCGAACCTTTAACCTGAAAACCGAAAACTGTTTACAGATTCTGAAATTTTTTCTGGAAAAATTAAAGCATACAGAACTGTTTTTGCATTTTGAATTAATCCCGGACCGATTACCTGAATCGCTAAAAAAGGTTCTGCCGCTGTTTCCCGCCGCAAGCTTGCAATTTGAGATTGGTGTGCAAAGTTTTAACCCCCGGGTGCAAGCCTTGATAAGCCGACGTCAGGATAATGTCAAAACCCGGGAAAATCTCGCCTGGATTCGTCACAATACGACGGCTCATATCCATGCAGATCTGATTTTTGGGCTACCCGGTGAATCGTTGCAGAGTTTTGCCCGGGGATTTGATGCGCTCTACCAGCTAAATCCACACGAAATACAACTCGGTATACTTAAACGTCTGCGAGGCACGCCTATCGACAGACATAATCAGACGTTTGATATGCGATACAAACCCGATCCACCCTACACAATTCTCAGTAACTGCGATGTTGATTTCCAGCTAATGCAGAAGATTACGCGACTTGCACGGTATTGGGATTTGATTGCCAATTCGGGGCGTTTTGTACACACCATGCCCTTAATGCTTGAACAGCGGCCCTTTGATTCTTTCTTTCGCCTCAGTGAGTCTATTTACGCACAGTGTGGTCAAACTTACCAAATAGCGTTAAAAAAACTGTTCGATTATGTCTATATTGCTATGACTGAAGAATTGTCTATCAGTCTGGAAAAGGCTTTTCAGGCGCTTGAAGCTGACTACGCTGTCAGTGGATTGAAAGGTTGGTTTTCTCCTCCGATAGAACAGGACAGTGAACAGAATAATTTTAGCAATAAGACGTTGCTCAAAGCGCAGAGTCGGCAACTGCGCCATCGCAATAAAAACGAGAAGAAAAAAAGTGGCTCATCAGCCGCATAAATCAATGTGTTTAAAAAAAATATTGAATTACTTTGACAATAAGCACCACAGCGCCCAGGCAAAGCACACACGCCAGTAAAATTTTTGATAATAATTTCAGTCGATTATTCACAATTTTAGAACGCCGTTTTGCTTATTCAGGTTCATGGAATTTAGCATGATTATTGAAATTCTTAAAAGAAAATACCGCGTAGAACAGTGCGCCGCCCTCATCATCATCAAGGACAGGCACTTTATTATACTTAATAGTTGATCTTAGAAAAGCACCCTATTAATTTGAATAATCAGAAAATTATAAAAAATTCAAAATACCACTCGACAATCGACTGCTTGTTCCGAGGTCATGATGTGAGATTAATGCCTGTCCCGAATAATGACCTCCCGGTATTCAGGTTATTACCTGTCCGTCTTCGCAAGAGTTGTACTTCTTATGTGTTTATACCCCAATTAAAAAAATGCCTGCCCCTTAATTTTACAAAAATTTTAGCCTTCTCAAAGCTTGAACCCGAATATACCTACTCGGAGCCTAGCATATAGAATAAATCCTATTACGACTGAAAATGGTATCAGAACTATTATCCAAATCCAAAGCGGAATAGTAGTATGATTCCAGTCTTCGTCTATCCTGTTTTTATTTTTACCTACCTCAATATTCATTATATCCCTCACTTAACGTTTTATACATCTCCAAGTACACTCAACTGCTTGCAGTCCTGACACCGTTGAGGAAAAAGCACCAGTGCCTGCAATTTTTGCAGCAACTTTGGTTTTTGCAACTAGTTTTGCGTAATTTTCATGAATTAGGGGTCAATCCTATTTTACAATATACAAAGACTTCTCAATTTTCGAAAAACTGATTTCCATATATTTGATTCTTAGTGACTTTGCATGGTGTAATGTCATTTTAATAGTTGCATATTGTAAAATAGGATTGACCCCTAATTTCTTTTGTTATCAATCATTTTTTCTCCATTTTTCAGTATTATTTGACAATGAGTCGTTATAACACCAAGTGTAAAACTGATTATCCGATAAAACCTTGATTGAAGCAGAAGTTTTTATAAGCGTAACAACTTGGACAGGCTACTCGACTATGAATCGCCCTGTTCTTCGATAATGTTATGAGGGATAGATGGATATGGCGCTTTCCTCAGGTAGTTTATTGAGTGTTGAGGGGTGCCTGTCCCGGAAATTCTATATTTGTATATTGTAAAATTCAATGGTAGATCCCTACCTTTTTAAGGAGTGCCTGTTCTTAACTTTCTTTGCCATTATTCATTCACAATATGATTGATTGCTTTTTTTATTAATACCTCATCAAATTCGACTTCTGGATAGATCGCATTCCAACAATAATTGAGAAAAACTCTTATGGAATCACGCTGACAAGCTGTCAATAAATCAATGTTAATATCTGAAATAACAGTGAGTATGCAATCGGTACACCAATGCTCTGCTAATTCCCAATTTTCGATGATTAGTTTCATATATGATGGCAAATAATAGATCACTCCATCAGAATTCAAAAAGCACAGAAAATCATAATATTTTTCTAAATCTTGCTTAGTTACTTGAGAGCATTTTTTTTTGTTTTTAAGGTCTTCTCTTTCTTCGTAATCTCTATCAGCTATAGCGGTAAAAAAATCTCCACTATCTGGATAAGGCACATCTGAAAAAGCCGAGTCAATTTGGTTAAGGATTTTTTCTTTAACATCATCACTGGATGAGTTACCCATTACAACAATCCGTTGAAGCTAGTAATCCACTGCATTTCTTTATCCTGTTCTTAACTTCCTGTATTATTTGTTGGTGTCCTTTTGGATTAGGGTCGTTTTTCCTACCATGACACTTTTGAACCGCCATTCTCAACGCAAGACAACGACTTAGTTTTTTCCTTTTCTTTCTGAGCACTGGGCACGAATCACCTCCTTTACATGATCGAGCAGAATCACAAACTAAATGCATAAGAGCATTTAGCGCATTACAGAGATTCTTTCTGCATTTTTTTGGATTCTTAAGACATTTGAATATATGGCCAGCTATGAGTCCTTCGTCATCATAGTACACTAAAGGATTGTTATTTGCGTATACGTAAGTATCGATCCCACCCTCCAACCCAATCGGATCACTCTGCATATACCGCCCCAACCCCACCGCATAATCCCTAAAATAATTGTAGTGTAATCCCGTCTCTTTATCAAAATACTGGCCCGGAAACCGCAGATTCTGCTCGATCGTATTGGTCGTTACTTTTGCCCTACCAAAGGGTTTGTAGTCACCTTGCCACACGACTGTCTGGTCTTTGTCTGTGACTACCTGCGGTGTATCCAAATGGTCGGTATGGAAATAATAAGTCGCGGCCTGTGGTGTTGATGCTGATAATGCGATTAACAGGCACAGCAGTGATTGAAGTATTCTCATCTCACTGCCCTCCTGTCACATGAAAAGTCTGGTAATCCGACCAATCGTTCCAGCCACCGCTGTTCATTGCACGAATGCGCCACAGGTGGTTGCTGCTTATGTTGAGCGTCAGGTTGGCAGGTGTGATCGAGCAGGTGCCGTTACTACAGATTGTTGTGGCTGTGTAGGTCTCATCATGCACCCAGGCCAGCAGTACACGATCATACACGCGTAGCCAATATTCCGCCGCATTGCCTAAATCTTGCCATTGAAATGCGGGTGTCGTCGTTGCAACACTGCCCAATGGGGCAATCGTTGAGATTGTGCCCGGTATTGGTTCCACGTAATGAAACGTCTGATAGTCTGACCAATCATTCCAGCCAACGCCGTTCTTTGCGCGAATACGCCATAGATGATTGCTACTGAAGTTTAGCGCCAGATTGGCAGGCGTAATCGAGCAGGTGCCGTTACTGCAGATTGTCGCGGCTGAGTAGGTGACATCATGTACCCAGGCAAGGAGCGCTCGATCATACACTCGCAGCCGAAAGTCTGTTGCGTCACCCATGTCTTGCCACTCGAAAGCAGGGGTCGCTGTTGTGATATCGCCCAGCGGCGCAATCGCTGTGATCGTGCCAGGCACTGATGGTCCACCTTCGTCATGCCACATTGCCAGTGGTGCGCCATCCAGATAGGCGTATTCAACAGAAATCAAACCATTGCTATCTGCCTCAGAAATTAATCGGCCTTCAAGGTCGAAGATATAATGCGTTTCATCGGCAGCGTTTGTTTTGCGAACCCTTTGCCCAAGTGCGTTGTACTGATAGTTTGTGGTGGTGCCATTCTTGGTACTACTGGCCATGCGGTTTTTGTCGTTATAGGCAAAACCCGCTAGGCCATTATCGGTTGTATTGCCCACGGCATCGTATAGAAAGTTACGCCCGCCACTCATTGTCTGCAAACGATGACTGTTGCTGTTGTAACTGTAAGATTTTGCCTGACTGTTACCGTTTGTATCGGTGATGAGTGACAATCGGTTGCCCACTTCATCGTAACTATAACTCTTGTCACCGTATTCCCCTGATGCAAAGCTAAGACGCTCAAGATTGTCGTAGTTAAATAGCTGACTGAGCGTCGGGGCGGTTCCATTCGTTATCGCAGTGATGTTATTGGCGGCGTTATAAGCGTAATTCCTTGACAGAACCGATCCATCAATGATGTTCTGTACACGGTAATCCAGGTCATAGTTGCGTGTACGGTTTATACCGTTGCCAAGGGTTAAGCTTATTGCCGGACCAAAGGGCAAACGAGTAACCGAATCAGTAATCGTTGGCGTGAGTCATATGTGAGCGTGGTCGTTATACCATTGGCATCTGTGACGGTTAATGGATTGCCATAGCCATCATAAGTAGCGTAGGTAGTTGTGTGCCCTTTTGAATTGCTTACCGTGTGTTTTTTACCGCATTCGTTGCCATTTTGACAGTTGTAGTAGGTAATCTGCAGACTGTCATTAACATCAGTACGCGGACCATCCACGCTAAGTAACTGACCGAATTGATCATGCGTATAAGTCGTTATGCGGGTCTGCCCGCTGGCGGTATCGGTGAGCGTTTTGGTAGCCCTATTGCCGTTGCTATCGAATGTGTAGTCTGTGCGAAGTCCTGGCGCAACAACTTGAGAGGGCTTTGACCACAGCGGATGCCACTGAGTGGTGGTTGTGCGTGATTGGGCAGTCCCAGACGCTTGTGTCTTGGACGTTACACGGCCCAGTGCATCACGCTCAAAGGTTGTCGTGTTACCATTCTGGTCCGTGCTTTGTTCAATAAAGCCGGAAGTATCATAGGTAAAGGATTTTTGCGTGCCTACGCAATAATCGCTGGCAATACCCTCAACTTGTACTAATTTTCTTGACCCCTGAACCGTGGCGTAGTGATATACCGTTTCCTTGCCAAGCCGATTGGTAATCGTCACAGTATTTTGATTGTTGCCACCCACAGCATAGCTACCCTCACCCGTACGTTGACTGGACGTTGCCCGGAAACGCGGGTAAGTCCCAGAGCTGTAGATCCATTCTACATAGCGTATACCACGCTCATCAGTTATAGCTGACAGTAGGTATTTTGACAGCCATGAGGGGTACAAAGTCTCTTCATAATGAAACAGTCGCTTGGGATTATCCGTTAGTGTTCCCGGTGTATTGTCAGGAAAGTAAATTGTAGACAGTGAATCGTTGGCATCATGCTCGAAAACGTAAACATTGCCTGCAGGGCCCGTTACATCGTTAAGTAAACCATTGCTGCCTGTGTTGGCCACAAGGTTGTTACCAAAATCATCGGTTACAGTTATAACCTGAGCACCAGAGGTCGGGTCTGCAGTATAAGTGTAGGTTAGTGAACGGTTATAATATTCAACCGTGGCTATGACTAGCTGCAAACTGGTTGCATACAGCTTGGGCATCAGCACTTGTCTGGGCGGAAAAAAAATGAATTTTAGTGGGTACAGCATAAGCCGTTGTCGAAGTGATTAGCAGTTGCTGAATAACAATTACCCACAGCAATCTAAGGACGGATATTTTCATCGGGATAATCCCTTTATTGTGATTGTAGCGTGACACAATGCAAGTTTGTGTAAATCAGCTGAAACCAAGTTTAACACGATCAGGATTTGCGTAAACGCACCTGATAACAGTCCATACAGTAAAAGAAATAATACATCTACGCCACCTAATACTGGTTTACAAAAGATTATCTTTCTTTTTACTCAGACGTCAATGGATTGTTTTATACACTTTTAATTTTGCGATGCAGTTCACATCTATACTGATCAAGAATATGAACAGATGGCGCGTTAAAGTAAGGCTACACCGTAAGTTGTGACTAATATGGGTGAACTAAGAAAACTAAGCTAAGGGGACAGATATCGTATAAATCATGACAATCAGCTTTATTGGTGTGAAGGTAAAGAGGATGTGCTGAGCCTGTGGCTACGGCGATTACTACAGACAAAACCAAAAAACAAGGTGGTGATCGCACTTGCAAATAAGCTGGCCAGAATAGCCTGTACGGTGATGAGCAAAGGTGAAGACTATAATCCTGCATTTAGTGCCGTTGTATGATATTAAGTAGCGGCAGCTGCAAGATAGGTGGTTAAGAAAACAAATTAATCAAGAAGGAGATCCTGCCAACGGTTCTTATCGGTGATGAATTAAACGGTTAGGACTCGACCAAAAACTGGTGCGAGACAGAGGCCATCAAGGGCAAGTGCCTGAAAAGGAGGTGGAATCATCTTAAATCTCATTAGGGCTGAGCACAAACAGATGAGGTGCGAATAGAAGCCGGATAGTTGTCAAAATCGTCACTTTATTATTAGGTAAAAATAGTTGTTATTGACTGAATAAAAGCTTAAATCACACAAGTAACATAGGTATTGAGGCAAGGGTGAGAGATCACCCCTGATAAGTCAACTCGGCCAGAAACCGGATTGGATACAGAGAAAAAGGCAAATAATCATTGATTTTAACGGGCCGCCCATATATGCACCGGATTATTATGGATGCCTGTCTCGAATGATGGGCGGATTATGCGAATGAGGCATGCGCATTTAAGCCAGAGAACTTACACTTACAAGAATCTTAAAATGTTATACTTTCAAGTTTATAAGTACAGACGATGCAGCCTATGAACTTAAGCACTCTTACCGCAATTTCACCAGTGGATGGACGGTACGGCGACAAAACCAAATCCTTGAGAAACATTTTTAGCGAGTATGGATTAATCCGATTTCGGGTGGAGGTGGAGGTGCGTTGGTTACAGGCACTTGCCAGTGACTCTGCAATTAATGAGTTAGCCGCTTTTGATGATAAAAGTAATCATTTTCTTGAACAAATTATCACGGATTTCAATGAGGATGACGCAGCGGCGGTTAAAACCATTGAGCGTACGACCAACCACGATGTTAAAGCCGTTGAGTATTTTTTAAAAGATAAAACTGCCGGACACGCAACACTGGACTCGGCACGTGAGTTTTTCCATTTCGCCTGCACCTCTGAAGACATTAATAATCTGTCTTATGCTTTGATGCTAAAGGAAGCACGTGAGCTTCATTTACTGCCACAATGCGACAAGCTTATATCTGCGATTTCCAGCCTGGCAAAACAAACGGCTGATCAGCCAATGCTCAGCAGGACCCACGGACAGACAGCTTCACCTACTTCTGTCGGTAAAGAAATGGCCAATGTCGTCTACCGTTTGCAACGCCAGCGAGAACAGATTGCAGCGGTTCAGATCATGGGTAAGATAAACGGTGCAGTGGGTAACTATAATGCCCATCTAAGCGCTTATCCCGATGTCGATTGGGTCAATTTTGCACAGCGATTTGTAGACAACCTTGGCTTGACATTCAACCCTTACACCACTCAAATCGAGCCACACGATTATATTGCCGAACTGTTTGACGCTCAGGCACGTTTTAATACCATTGTGCTTGATTTCGCACGTGATATCTGGGCCTATATTTCTTTGGGTTATTTCAAGCAGAAGACAGTCGCTGGAGAGGTCGGTTCTTCGACCATGCCACACAAGGTAAATCCAATTGATTTTGAAAATGCTGAAGGCAATGTGGGTATAGCCAACGCACTATTTAACCACTTGGCAGCAAAACTGCCAGTATCACGTTGGCAGCGTGATTTAACCGACTCCACCGTACTCAGAAATCTGGGGGTTGGCATTGCGCACACAGCAATAGCCACACAGTCTTTACTGAAAGGGCTGAGCAAGCTGGAACTTAACAGTATACGTATTAATGAAGATCTGGATAATGCATGGGAAGTGCTCGCCGAACCCATCCAGACGGTGATGCGTCGATATGGCATTGAAAACCCCTATGAAAAACTCAAAACATTGACCCGTGGGCAGGACATCAATGCGGCAAGCATTCGTGCGTTTGTGGAAACGCTTGAGATTCCGCAGCACGCCCGACAATCTTTATTGGATCTGACCCCGGGCACTTATACCGGCAACGCCAGCCAATTGGCCAACAATCTACCCGAATAATAAAAGCCAGTGCAACTACAATGGCCAAGTGGACTCAATAGCGAGCAGTTTCTGCGCGATTATTGGCAGCAAAAACCGCTGTTGATTCGTAACGCTTTTGTGGATTTTAAAAATCCGCTCAGCCCAGACGAACTCGCTGGATTGGCTTGTGACGAAGAATTTCCATCACGCCTGATTCAACAGGAATCAGACACACGCTGGACCTGCCGTCATGGTCCCCTGGACAGCGCACTGTTTTCTGAGTTACCCGATACAAATTGGTCATTATTGGTTTCAGATATCGAAAAACATTTACCCGATTTTATTCGATATGTCGAAGCATTTCGGTTTATTCCAGACTGGCGGATTGATGATTTAATGATCAGTTATGCGCCGAAAGGCGGTTCGGTAGGCCCACATACAGATCAATACGATGTATTCCTGTTACAGGCAGCCGGCGTCAGACAGTGGCAAATCTGTGACAGCCGTACACAAAATGCTGAGATTTTGCCAGATTTAGACCTCAAAATATTGAGCCATTTCACAGCATCGAAAAGCTATGCACTTTATGCAGGTGATCTACTTTACTTACCACCCGGATTCGCACATCATGGCATCTCCCAGGACATGCAATGCATGACTTGGTCTTTTGGCTTTAAAGCCCCATCAGCTGCTGCTATGCTTGCCGACTTTGCGCGGTTTCTCGCGAGCAGGCTGTCAGATGAATTGTTGTTCCAGGATAGTGGCCTTGCGCTGCAAAAAAATCCTGGGGAAATTACCAAAAAAACCCAAGAAAAACTACTGCAGATGCTTAAAGATAATTTTGTAACCGATGAGACCATCTTTTCTGAATGGATTGGCCGTTTCCTGACCGAATCAGGCAACACCGGCTGGCAGACACCCAATGCTGACCAGATTGAAAGCCATGACCTCATCAATGAACTTGACCAAGCCAAAACTTTTTACCGCTGCACGCAATCCCGTCTGGCTTTCATCAGTGGTGAAAAGCGCTGCACACTATTTGCAAATGGAGAGGCTTACAACAGTAGCCGCGAGTTGGCTGAATTTTTATGTGCAGCTTATAAATATTCCAGCAAACATATCAAAAACCTCACGCAAAAAACTCAAAATCTCACCTTACTAAGGACGCTGCATCAAAAACATATACTCTATACTGAAGGCTGATTTTTTCACGCATGAGCGGACTTCCATTCTCGGTAAAAATTGTAGATTGGGTCAGCCACAAGCAAAGTCTGAGCGCTATCCGTGAAACCGTATTTGTACACGAGCAGTCAGTACCTGCAACGTTGGAAGCTGATGCCAACGATGTACAGTATATACATGTTTTAGCCTGCCTCAATGACGCAACCCCCGTGGGTACTGCACGACTCCTACCCGACGGCTTGATTGGCCGGATGGCTGTTTTACAACAATATCGAAAAACTGGTATCGGTGTAGCCATGTTAAAAGCACTTGTTGCGCACGCACGGGATAATGGTTTGAGTCAGGTATTTCTCAATGCGCAATTAAGTGCAGAAGGTTTTTACAAAAAAGTTGGATTTATCTCTGAAGGCGATGTTTTTATGGATGCTGGCATTGAGCACCGACGTATGCGCTTGTTTTTGCTTTAAACCATCACATGGTTTTACAACCGTACTTACCTTAAAGAATTTAAATCCCTGTCACTGTAAGTAAAAATTAATTGCAAAATCGTTAACTAACTAATTCAGGTAAGGGTAAATATCGCGATAAGTTGCTATTATCAATATGAACTTTCCGGATGATTTTGTGTTAATTATTCCCGGTATCCCAACCACCTTACGGTAAGAGATTCAGCGAGTCAGAAAGGGTTAGCTCAAGGCACACAGCCGCAAGTGTGTTGGCTCCCCCAAGGGTAGAAGAAACGTAGATAAGTGCTTTTTGGCTTTCCACCCAAGGAGCCAGATTAAAGATCAAATGCTGCGTTGCGACGCTGTTTAAAAAAAGTACCATTCCCCACTCACTATGCCTTGTTTTGCTTTGGCTCTAGCGCCTTAAATTATGAGTCGGTTAGGATACAGACATAACATGAATTTATTCTCACTTACTCAGAGGTTTAACTCTCGGAGGTTTGGCATGGGATTAAAAATATTATTACGTCGAATTTCAAGCAAAATTCAACTTGAAATATTCAAACTTAAAAATAAAAACAAGGCAACATTTGATTGCCCGATTTGTAACTACCGAGGACCTTTCAAGGATATCGATCGCCCGGCAGGTAATAGAGAGCACGCGATTTGTACAAATTGCGGTGCGCTTGAGAGACATAGACTTCAGTATGTTGTACTTGACAAGGTTCTTGGAAATTTTAATACCTCATCGCTTAAAATGATTCATTTCGCACCTGAGGTGTTTTTAAAAAAAATTTTCTCCACCCGCTTCGGTGACTATGAAACAGCGGATATTCATATGCACGGCGTCGATCACTATGTCAACCTGCTTGAGCTTCCTTTTGCTGATGAATCTTATGATTTCGTGTATGCATCCCACGTTTTAGAGCATATAAGTGATGACAACAAAGCCATAGCTGAGATACGTAGAATTTTAAGACCCGATGGAGTGGCAATACTACCTGTGCCATTAACAGGCGAAAAGACAATCGAATACCCGCAACCCAATCCGAATGAAGCCTATCATGTAAGAGCCCCAGGGTTGGATTACTACGATCGATATAACAAGTATTTTTCAAGAGTGGAGAAGTTCACTTCTGATATGTTTTCGCAGAATTACCAACTATTTATCTATGAGGATCGTACTAAATGGCCGACCGATGACTGCCCCTTATTGCCACCCAGTGAGGGCAAGAGGCATATTGATCTGGTTCCTGTTTGTTACGTTTAATCACTTGTAATGAGCACCAAAAAGTTGCGGGATAAATTGCTGCATCGGGCACTTGCTAACGTTGATATCTACGAATAATCTACATATTTATCACTCAATGCAGCAAGAGATCATTCAATTCATGTAAATCCTTAACTTCAAAATCCGCACAGGGCAAAGCCGCTGGCCAGTCCATGGCAGTACGATTTATCCACACGGTTTTGGCACCAGCATTACGTGCGCCTGCAATATCCGTTTCTGGATTATCACCAACATGAAGCAGTTGATCAGGTGCTATCTGAAACGATTTACAAGTGTGCAGAAACATATAAGGATCAGGCTTTGCAGGACACTCCAGACTTGCAGTTAGAATTTTTGAAAAGAGGTGGGCAATGCCTATCTGTTGCAAATCAGCATTGCCATTGGTTAAAGCTGCAAGTTGATAACGCTGATTCAAGCGCTGCAGCACGATAATCGAATCGGCATACAAATCCACCTCACTCCTGATAAAATAAAAATGCGCAAAGGCTTCTTCAACAAGCCCTTTATGCACCGCACAATCTGCCAGCAATTCTTTTAACAACGCTTTTCGCATACGGCTGACATCCCCTTGCAACTGTTTATTGCCCCGCATAAAAGCGATTTTTTTCTTATGGTAGTTTTTTTCGTTGTAGCGATTTTTTATCATCTGACAGCGTTCGCTTAGAAACGTCAGCAATGCATGCTCTGCACGATTTATAGCTGGCTCGCATTCCCACAAGGTATCATCAAGATCAAAGGAAATCGCTTTAATGGTATGCACAGTATTAACCTTGGTTTTGATAAAAATGCATAGTACATTGAGTCATCTGTGCCAACCTCGATAATTTGCCCGATATTTCTGGTACTTACTAAAATTTACGAGTTGGCAGCCTGATACTGATGCGGGTCAATTGCAATGAGTAACCTTGAATCTGCTAAACTAAACAGTATTCAATCACCATTCGCAGGCATTCATGCATCAGTCACGAGCGGTATTCGCATTTGGTTTTTTAATCTGTAGCATCGCCATAATAACAGCAATTGTTTATTTTCAATCAATATTGGGGCTGGAACCTTGCCCATTGTGTGACATTCAGCGCTATCTGTTTATAACGCTCGGTAGTATCTATCTGCTTGCCACCTTGCATAATCCACAGGGTTTAAGCCGTTTTTTTTATAGCTTTTTTACCACATTGACGGCTTTGGCCGGTGCCTGTGTTTCTGCCTGGCACGTTCATTTGCAAAATCTTCCTGCTGAGTTGACACGCGAATGTGGTCCGGATCTGAGCACCCTGTTGGAAACCCTGCCACTTAATAAGTTAGTAGAAGAAATCTTTACAAACTCTGGTGGGTGTATTGAGGCTTCGTGGACGCTGCTGGGTCTTGGCATCCCCGCCTGGACATTTTTCGCGTTTATTGGGCTTATGATTTATGGATTCTGGATTCTGGTCAGCCGCCGATAAGCCGCAGGGTGTTACGGTAATAAAAATGCATGCCTCTCACTCAATAACGTTTTTACTGGCTTTCTAACTGCACATTTTGTATGCAACACTAAGCGGCTTCGCCATGAAGTGTGGCAAGCAATGTTCGACTACCCCATGATTTCGATGTTCACACAGGTAGATTCCCTGCCAGATACCTAACGCCAGCTGGCTATCGCGAATAGGAATAGTTAAAGTTGCACCCAGCAGGCTGGACTTTAAATGTGCTGGCATATCATCACTGCCTTCCAGAGTATGCCGAAAATACGGCTCATTCTCCTTCACCGCTTGATTAAAAAAACTTTCAAAATCCTGCCGCACCGTCGGATCAGCATTTTCATTAATCGTCAGTGATGCCGAGGTATGTTTGAGTAAAAGGTGCAACAACCCGACACGGAAGAGTTTAATTTCATTAATATTGGCGATAACCTCATCAGTTACCAGATGAAAACCACGGGATCGACCCTTTAAACTGAACTCTGTTTGCTGCCACATTGGGGCAGTATAACAAGGAATGGTCTTATTTCTGAAGTCAATTGCGGTCAGCGTTATTACCTTGAAGCTGCCACATAGCAGAAGTTATCGATTCAGGTATACTCTATGGAAATAATTAATTGAGGCTTGGAATTCACTATGGAAATGTTGACATCTTTTTCCGTTGCAGTAGCTGTACTTGCACTCTTTCTGATCTGGCGTTCTATAAATGCGGTTCCACAGGGCGATGAATACACCGTAGAACGATTCGGTCGATACACACGCACCTTACGACCAGGGCTACGTGTAATCTTCCCGGTTATCGACAAAGTTGGCCAAAAAATCAATATGATGGAGCAAGTAAAGGATGTTCCTTCTCAAGAAGTTATTACCAAAGACAATGCCATGGTGAAGGTCGATGGCGTCGTTTTCTACCAAATACTCAACGCGGCAAAAGCCGCTTATGAAGTCAAACGCCTGGATACGGCAATTCTTAATCTGGTGATGACCAATATCAGAACAGTGATGGGTTCAATGGATCTGGACCAGCTTTTATCACACCGTGACAAGATCAACGCCCGTTTGTTATCCGTGGTTGACGAAGCGACCTCTCCCTGGGGTGTAAAGGTTACCCGTATCGAAATCAAGGATATTAACCCACCCAAAGATCTGGTTGATTCAATGGCCCGACAGATGAAAGCCGAGCGCGAGAAACGTGCGGCGATTCTCGAATCGCAAGGCGTTAAGGAGTCACAGATATTGCGCGCCGAAGGTGAGAAACAGAGCATAATTCTAGAAGCCGAGGGTCGTCGTGAAGCCACCTTTCGCGATGCTGAAGCACGTGAACGTGAAGCTGAAGCTGAAGCGCGTGCTACGCACTTTATGTCACAGGCGATCAGTAAAGGCAACATTCAAGCAGTAAACTATTTTGTCGCACAAAGATATATAGACGCGTTGAGAGATATTGCGGCGGCACCTAATCAGAAAACACTGTTTATGCCATTGGAAGCTGCCAGTGTAATCGGTTCGATTGCAGGAATCTCTGAGCTGGCCAAAGAATCGTTCGGCAAAAAAACTGGCGCCCAAAACACTGATGGAAGCTAATACAGTGCTGGAAAACGTGATACTGACACTACAACAGCCCACCCATTGGCATTGGTTTATAGCCAGCGTTATATTCATTATATTTGAAATCATATTACCCACAAGCTACTTGCTCTGGACCGGCATCGGTGCATTTGTGGTCGGGATAATTTTGTATTTTGTACCTGATATCAGCTGGCAGATGCAATTGATACTGTTTGCTGTGCTCAGTATTGTAAGCATTCTGGTAGGTCGCTCCTATTTAATCCGCAAACCGTTGGAAACCGATGAGCCTCTGTTGAACCGGCGTGGTGAACAGTATATTGGACGCATTGTTACATTAGATCAGGCAATCGTTAATGGGGTTGGACATGTATCACTTGATGATACCCGTTGGCGGATTGAAGGCAAGGATACCGAGGCTGGTGAAAAGGTGAAAGTGACGGGGGTTGATGGGACCAGTCTGGTCGTAGAAGAATTTACAGGTTAGAATCTGAGTCAGCGGCACCTTCATCCTTTGACAAGCTCGTAAAAACAAACCTAAATTACATGCCCAACATTAACACTATAGATACATATTAGACATAAACAAGGATACCACTAATTTTCAAAATAGACGAAACAAACCACTGACAGAAAGCAATATCAGCAGGATAAGACAAAAGCGTTTATAAAATGCTTCCAGAGATGGTCGAAACAGCCAACTACCCAGCACCACTCCAACCAGAACAACGGGCGCTAAAACCACACCTCTGGCGACGGCAAGTGGATTCATCACATCGTAGAGTAATAGAAAAATAAGTGATGTAAACATGCCAATGAAAAGAAACATAACCAGGGATGCGCGCATTTTTTTAACCTCTGCTTTACTCGCCAGCACATAAAGTGCGACCACCATACCGCCCACAGATGCAAGGCCGGTAACGATACCGGCAATCAGCCCTGAAATATACAAACCCGATGTTGTGCCTATAAATTTAGGGCTTACACGAAACAACTGTGCAATGGTAAGGGCCAGAATAACCATTAACGCAATAAGCTTTGAAGCCTCCTCTGAAAAGCTAATGGTTACCAGTAAACCAATAGGCAGGCCAATAGTCGATCCAATAACCAACCCCCACACAATTGACATATCAGCATTCTTAAAGCCACCGCGAATCATGACAATGCCGGCAACACCCTCCAGAACGAAACAAACCGGGATTAATTCGACAGGCGCAATAATAACGACAATACTCGCCATTAAAAGTGCTGATAAGGCAAAGCCCGAAAACCCCCGCACAAGACCTGCTGTAAAAACGGCAGCTGTACAAAACGCGAGTTGTGATGGTGTGAGTTGGGTGTATTCGGCAAGTTGTTGAAGCAATTGATCCATCATTTAGAGTAATCGAGAGATAGCCTTGTTTCGGTAAACTGATCTGACAGGCTGTTGGCTATAAGTAAAGTATTTATCGCCTTTTTTCTCGTGGTTTATATTCTGGATAGGCAAGTGCTGCAACCAGATGTACTCGGGGGGTTTCTCCGCCATTGATTGCTGTGTGATAGCCGCGGGTATCCGTAAAATATACCGAGCCATCGGCGGGCAGGTGCGTACAATGATGATTAACAATAAACAGGGAACCCGGGTTAGTGTGGATGGGAATATGCAATCTTGGCTCTGGGTCCCGGTGCCATGAATTGCAGTTGTAAATATTTTTTTTTAAAACACGCATTCTACCGATGGGGTAACGCGCCGTCAGCTCCTTATGGATAAATTCAAAATAAGTCCCTTTGAATGCACCAACCAATTCAGTGAACTCAGATTCATCGACAATATCGTCCCGGGCCACTTCGTTGTAGGTGTCATCAATGCGCGTGTAAAATCTTCCTGAAAGATCATTGTCTGAATCCAGTGTATCATTGCTGCGACAGGTGACCGGCAATACATGAACGCCAGAGCCAATACCCTGAAAATCAGATTTTGCAGTTACCTCAGTCAGGCTCTGTCGAATCATTTCGATATCAAATTTCAAATCAAGTTTTATAATATTCTCATTGGGTTTAAACAAGGCAACCGAATCGATATCAATATGCCCACAGACGATTTTCTTCATCTGCTGGCTGTCCTGACGAACACTCATGCGCTTCATCTCCGGCCAGATTTCCAGAGCAGGTAGTGTAGACGTCTATAAAGAGTATCGTCAAGCTGGCAATTTCCACAGAAATGACGCGTTATTATTCTATTGAATCGCAGCGCTGAATATCTTTTTCGAGTAAAGCCTCAGCCAGACAGTCATAGGCAACTGACCAGGCTTTGAGCATTTGTGGGGTTGCATCGTCAAACAGAACATCACGCATAGCCTGAAGCAAACGTTCACGTAATATGCCCAAGTGCTCGGACTTGATCTGATCACTACGATGCTTATGCGCAATCAGTAGCATTTGTTTTTTAAACGCATCCGACTCCGGGTATTCACGCTGCCTGAAAACATCGAGCAATGTATTGATCAAGCTTGGATGAAGCGCTCTCGAAATAGGAAATAAAGGGCGTAGCTTAGGATACTTTGAAAAAAATAAATCATACATCCTAAACGTTATATCTTCGCAGTTCTCATTGAGTAGCGAATAGGTTCCTGTGAGTTCTTGTATGGTCTTCTCTGACAAAATTTTCAATGGCTGCTCCCTTTCTCCATTCAACCTTGAATGGATCACCAATAGTGCCGCAAGCTTAATCTATGTTAATTAGCATTTGGATCCAATACACCAATGTTGGTAGGACGTGTAGGATACTCCCGTCACCGTTGATTAGGAAATTTCTGACCCGCCAATGACAAAGGCAGGTGTAAGCAAAGCACTTTCCGACCAAATACTGACACGTAATGCCACTGAGTCATTGATTCCGAGCCTGAATATTATGATAACCTTTCCCTAACCACGCAACGAACATGCAAATTCGATACATCCAGCAAATAACTCTTAATTACTTTCCAATCGTTAGTGCCCATCACTACCCAGAGATTAATTGAATTGGCTCTGCCAGCTCAATTATTTGGATCTGTTTGATGGATAAAGGATCCGCTAATTCCTAAATTGGATTGTATAGTGTTGTGATTGGGATTATCTCCTATCAATTTGCAACACGTATTACAGCCCGTGTTAATCACTGCTATTTCCCAGAACAAATAGCACTCGAAAAAAGTCGTCTTCTAAATCAATCATAATAAACTGGCAGTCATAATAGGCAGAATCGACTGCATGTCGAGACTCGAATTTCCAATTCGCTAAATCGAGCAATTGTAACCCCACTGGCGTAATATAGCGGCAGGTTCCGTTATTTTTCCAATTCACATTGATTGCCCTGATTTCGGTTGAAAAATACAATGAATAAAAAAGAACAAACTCAACGACCCATTTACACTGCCTATTCAGGACCCGCACTGCTTGAAACATCACTGTTAAATAAAGAGAGCGCCTTCAGCCAGGAGGAAAGACGGGTTTTTAATCTGGAAGGCTTATTGCCCCACGCAATTGAAACCATTGAACAACAACTGGTTCGGGCGTATCAACAATACTCAAGTTTCAAAAATGATCTTGATAAGCATATCTATCTACGCAACATCCAGGATACCAATGAAACATTATACTACCGACTGATTATAGATAACCTGGCTGAAATGATGCCGATTATCTATACCCCCACAGTTGGTTTAGCCTGTCAGTTGTTTTCCCGAATTTACAGACGTAAACGCGGGGTTTTTATCTCTTATCCAAACCGTGAGCATATAGAAGCAACACTGCAAAATATAACCAAGCGAAAGATAAAAGTCATTGTGCTCACCGACAGCGAACGCATTCTGGGCCTGGGAGACCAAGGCATTGGTGGCATGGGTATTCCTATCGGTAAACTGGCACTTTATTCTGCCTGCGGTGGCATTAGTCCGGCCTACACATTGCCAGTCACCCTGGATGTTGGCACTAACAATCAACAGTTACTGGATGATCCGATGTATATGGGCTGGCGGCACAGTCGCATTAGTGGCAGTGACTATTATGATTTTGTTGATCAGTTTATAAAGGGTGTCATGCGCCGGTGGCCTGCTGCGTTGATTCAATTTGAAGATTTTGCGCAAAGCAATGCAACCCCTTTATTGCATAAATACCAAAATGCAGTCTGTGCCTTTAACGATGACATACAAGGCACTGCTGCGGTGACTGTTGGCACTCTGTTGGCCGCCTGCCGAACGCAAAAAACAACCCTAAAGGATCACCGCATCGTATTTGTAGGTGCCGGTTCTGCCGGTTGTGGCATCGCTGAACAGATTATCACTCATATGCAAGCTGAGGGCCTGAGTGAATCTCAAGCTTTAGAACATATTTATCTTACTAATAGTAAGGGATTATTGACTGAAAATACGACTTATTTAAAACCCTTCCAGGAAAAATTTGTAAAATCAATCAGCGAGACAAAAAGCTGGGCAAAGGATTCCAGCACAATTGATTTACTAACCGTCGTTCGAGAAGCAAAACCCAGCATCGTTATAGGCGTTGCCGGCTTTCCTGGCCTCATGAGTGAAGCTGTGATTAAAACACTTTTCAGCCATTGCAATAATCCAATAGTGTTACCGCTTTCCAACCCCAATTCCCGGGTGGAGGCCACTCCCGAAGATATTATTAATTGGACCGAGGGCAAGGCAATAGTGGCCACTGGCAGTCCTTTCCCGGCAGTTGAATATGCAGGCCGGACATACCCCATTGCGCAGTGTAATAACAGTTATATCTTTCCCGGGGTTGGATTGGGCGTTATTGCCAGTGGTGCAAAACGGGTCACAGAAAAAATGTTTATGGCTGCCAGTGAAACGCTGGCAGATTGCTCGCCATTGGCCCTGGGGGAAGGCGATGATTTATTGCCAGAACTCGATGATATTCGACAATTGAGTAAAAAAATTGCAGCCGCTGTGGCTAATCAGGCAATCACTGACGGCGTTGCAGATCAGTCAAGCGCTGCTGATATACAGCGTTCGATTGATGCAAATTTTTGGTATCCGCAATACCGCAACTATCGACGGATATCAGTTTGATTGATCACCCCGACATTTATCAATTCAGGCAATATTGAAATTTCCGCTGTCTGATTCTACTGAACTAAGCATTAATACAGCACTCAAATTTCGCTACTGACTGTAATAAGCAAGAGGAAAATACCCATGATTGAGCGTTTGATTTTTAGATCACTTATATTGCTTCTTCTTTTCCCGAAAGTTGGCATATCGGCAATACTCTCGGATAGCTTCGAGACACAAAATGTAACAACCGTAGCAGATTTTATCCTTACAGAAGGCGATCTAAGCGCCACATTCAGTGGAGGTACTGCTTTTCGGATTGGTAATGGCAGTCTCTATCACACCGGCATCAAGTCCTGGATGGTGGAACCAGCTAGCACAAATATACGGGGCACCCATCCGGGTACAGGCACGGTTTTATTTGACAGTGATGTGAGTCGTATCAGTTTCTGGGTAATTGGCGATGATAGTTTAGTGAGCACGACTATCTCGCTTTGGGATGAAAATGATACTGGAATTGAGAATTTCACGCCTTTTACCACATTGAATACCGAATGGCAGAAAATTGATTTTTCCCTGACCCAAGGCAGCCCTGCAGTTCGCAAGATAACGGTTGAGATGGCAGGCTCCGGTATGCTGGCTATAGATGATTTTGAAGCGGAATCGGCAAAAAATACAGATACAGATACAGATACAGATACAGATACAGACAATGATGGCGCAGATGGAGACAACGATTCAGGTGATAGCAGTACTGACACGGATAGTGGTTCAAGTGGCGGCAGTGGCACACTCGCTTTAGGACTGATATTGTTAGCCTTCTTAAAAGCTGTACGCTCGGTTCGGTTTGCTTTTTCAGCCCGCCGATTATTTACTAAGGAGAACCAACTCTATCCATCGATTGATTAATATAATTTATATTCTACAGTTTGTTTCGACTTAGACATTGGCTAAAACACGACGAAAGATTGTAGATAGTTTATTTATTCCCGTGTCAATGTCTTCGAGGCTAACTTCACTGAAACTGATGCGGATAGCGTTTCTTTCAGCACAATCCTCAGGATAGAACGCGACACCCGGTAAAAATGCAACTTTCTCATCGAGTGCCTCATTCAATACATTTGCGGTATCGATCCTTGCATCAAACTTTATCCAATAAAACAGCCCACCCTGTGGTGTGTTCCAACTGGCTATATCATGCATGTATTTTTGTAAAGCCGCCTCCATCGCATTACGTTGCCCTGTGTAGTAGGCCCTAAGTGTCTTAAGATGTGCATTAAAACGGGTTTTGTCTTGTAAAAACTGGTCACACCACCATTGCCCGGGTCGATTAGTATGCAGATCTGTCCCCTGCTTGACTCTTGCAAGGTATGTGGCAACGGATAAATGGGAAACCGTGTATCCAATTCTCCACGCTGGTATGGCAATTTTTGAGAATGTACCCAGATACACCCAGGGCACAGTTTTTAGATAGGATGCTACTGGCAAATTTGCCTCGACATCGTAGCGCAGTTCGCCGTAGGGATTATCCTCAATCAGTGGTACTGCGTATGCATCTAATAATTTCGCAAGCTGTATACGTGTGTTATCGCTATAACAATAACCTGTAGGATTCTGGAAAGTCGGGTTGATATATATGAAAGCCGGTTTATGCTTTTTCAGCTTCTGCTCTAACATGACAAGATCAATGCCTTCCGGGCCTATATCGATCCCAACCACTTTTGCACCAAATAAGTTAAAAACCTGCAACGCGGCAAGATAGGCGGGTTTTTCTACAAAGATTGTCGTGCCTTCATCAATAAACAGCTTCGCCACCAGATCAATGCCTTGCTGAGAACCGGCGGTCATTAAAATTTGCGCCGATTGACATTGCAGTCCGCTTTGACTCATTAGTGTTGCAACGCGCTCCCGTAATGATCTTTCACCGTCTGTTAAGCCGTATTGGCGCACTGCGTCTGCTGCATTACTCATCTCCAGGGCTGGCATAAGTGCTTGGGCAGGCAATCCGCCAGCAAAAGAAATTACATCAGGTTTTTCTGTTAAAGCGAGTAATTCGCGCACCAGGGAGCTGCTCAGACGCCTCATTCGACGAGAAAATTTTATATCTTTCATCTCGATTATCCTGTTCGCTTAGCAAGTGCATGCTCTACGGCAGATGCGGCATGAATGGCGGTTGTATCCAACAACGGAACATCCGTACAAGACGCATCAATCAGCATGGTAATTTCGGTACAGCCCAGGATTACCGCTTCAGCACCCTGTGCAAATAATTTGTTAATGATGTTAAGTGTCTGCTGACGGGATTCATCACGTACTAAACCTAAACATAGCTCGTCATAAATAATAGTGTGCATTACCTTTTGTCCGGGTTCATCCGGCACAACCACTTCAATACCAAAATTATCACTTAGTCGATTCTTATAGAAGGGCTCAGACATAGTAAAGGTTGTGCCTAATAACCCTACCTTCCTGTACCCATTTTGCAGAATTTTTTTTGCTGTGGCATCGGCAATATGCAGTAAAGGCAAACCGCTGTTTGCTTCAACTTCATCAGCAACTTTATGCATCGTATTTGTACAAATAAGCAAAAAATCCGCACCAGCTGCTTTTAGCCGCTTCCCCGCCTGACTGAGAACCTCAGCACTCGCCTGCCAGTCACCTGCATGTTGCAACGCCTCTATTTCATGAAAATCAACACTGATGAGTGCGATGCGGGCAGAATGCAACCCGCCTAATTGCTTTTGAATTGCCTGATTGATCCATCGATAATAAAGCGCTGTGGATTCCCAGCTCATACCGCCAATTAAACCGATTGTTTGCATAGATCACCTGAATACTGATTGACTGTTAAATTGAATAAGAGATGGCAAATTTAAACAATTTCTGTATATTGTTACCCAAAAAGTAGAAGAACTTGTTGGAAACACTGTACACCCTATTCGATTTTGTTCAAAAAAATACAATTGTTATGATAACAATCTGGACACCTGAAACATTATCGCCTGGACAACCTGTCTATGCCGCCATCACCACTGCATTGGCGATGGATATCCGTAGCGGACGACTTGAGTCCGGTGCTCGACTACCACCCGTGAGAAAACTTGCTGTGGCACTGAAAGTTACTATGGGTACAGTTCACAGAGCCTACACCCTGGCAGAAAAGAAGGGATTGATTACCTCAGTAATGGGTAGTGGCAGTTTTGTAAAGCAGCACAATGAACATGAAGCCTTTAATGGCAGCTATAGCCTGCCATTGGATGAAAACCGGAATTGCCGATGATATTGTTCAACGTCGGATAACGATTACTGCTTCACGAGTTGCTTTAGCGAAAGAATATTTACGCGGGCTAAAGTTTGAATCTTCACCCTGTGCTACGCATATTTGGTTAGCCCTGAATCATCCGTGGAACTCGGATAGTTTCGCTTATGAGCTCGAAAAACTGGGCATCAGTATCACCCCCTACCATTATTTCTCCACCGACCCTCGGAAATTACCGCGATCAGTACGTTTATCTCTCGGGCTACCACGCTCACAAAGCTTATTGATCTCAGCCCTGCAAACCGTCTCAAAATTAGCAAAATGCTTACCGGCACAAAATACGTTTGGTTTTTAAATCAAATTTTGGACTTACCAGGGATTAAGCTAAAATATAGATTTCGCTGACCTCAAAGGCTAAATAAATGGATAAGAAATTGTTGGATATACTGGTTTGTCCGATTACCAAAGGTAAGCTAGCGCTGGTTAAAGACGAACTTTGGAGTCGTCAGGCCGGTTTAGCTTATCCAATAATAAATGACATCCCGGTTATGCTCGAATCCGATGCCCGGCAGCTCACCACTGAGGAACTGGAAACACTTAAACGTTCGTGACCTTAGTGTGTATGAAATACTAAACAGCCTGTACAACGGTAACCGCAATCATACGAAAAACATCATCACTGCTACAACCGCGTGATAAATCATTTGCCGGTTTGTTCAGACCCTGGAGAATAGGCCCTACCACCTTGGCCTGGGCAATTCGCTCAACCAATTTGTAACCTATATTGCCAGCTTCCAGACTGGGGAAAATTAATACATTTGCGCATCCGGCAATTTCAGAACCCGGTGCTTTTAATTGACTCACTGCAGGGATGAGAGCCGCATCAAGCTGCAGGTCTCCGTCAATGATAAGATCAGGGCGCTGCAAGTGCGCAAGCCGGGTTGCTTCGACCACCTTGTCAACGGCCGGGTGTGAGGCACTTCGATGGGTTGAGAATGAAAGCATCGCCAAGCGTGGTTCGATTTGCAATAATTCGGCAGTGCTGTCAGCAGTGGCAACAGCAATTTGTGCAAGATCTTCTGCATCGGGTTCAACAACCAATCCACAATCGGCAAATATCAGCGTGCGCTTAATCGCATGAAAGGGTTCGTTTAACAGGATGAGAAAAAAACTGGATACCAGTTTATAACGTTTTGACAAGCCTATGATGTGGATAGCGCTACGTACTGTATTGGATGTAGTATAAACGGCTCCCGCGACAGATCCGTCAGCTCGCCCCTCACGCACCATCATTGCAGAGAATTGCAACGGCTCGGAAATTATCCTGCGTGACTGTTCCAAGGTAACGCCCTTGTGTTTACGCAATTGCTGATAGGCCGCAGCAAAATCGTTGCAGCAACATGAAGTTAATGGGTCAACAATTTTAATGTTTAAATCTTCGTTGGTGTACTGCTTTATACTTTTGCAAATTTTGCTTTCATTACCCAGCAAAGTGATTTCAGCAATCCCCTCCTGGGCCGCCTTGACAGACGCTGCGATAATACGCTCATCTGTACCTTCAGCAAGAACAATATGGCGAGGATTTTCACGCGCTCGCTGCAGCAAACCATCAAAAATCTTCATGTTCAACTCCGATGGATTAATCCGCCTTGCAGGTGCGAATTAATGCCTGAGCAACGACAAAAAAGGCGCTTTTAACAGCGCCTAGTTAACATCGGCCTATAAATTTAGCGTTATGCGCCTTTCTGTGGGCGCATGTCCTCGCTATTAATACCTGCGACCTGCACAGGCTCTTTCATCGCATCCCGGCGGAACGGCTCACCCAATTCCTGATTGAGCAATACCTCGATAAACGTTGTAACCCCCTCCTTTTGTGCAGCTACTGCTTTATTCAATGCCATCGTCAAATCATCCGCTGTCGATACCGTTATTCCACTGGCTCCACAGCCTTGCGCAATCTTCGCGTAATTCACACCCCGATCCAACTCTGTACCGACAAAATTATCATGATACCAGAGCGTGGTATTGCGTTTTTCAGCACCCCATTGGTAATTGCGAAAGATGATCATGGTAATTGCAGGCCAATCTTCGCGACCGCAGGCAGTCATTTCATTCATGGATATACCAAATGCACCATCACCTGCAAAGCCGATTACTGGAATATCAGGGCAGCCAATCTTGGCACCGAGAATTGATGGAAATCCATAACCACAGGGTCCAAACAAGCCGGGGGCCAGGTATTTACGACCCTTCTCAAAGCTTGCATAGGCATTACCGATGGCACAATTGTTACCAATGTCTGAGGATATTATTGCATCCTCCGGGATCGCTAATTGAATAGCTCGCCAAGCCTGGCGCGGCGACATTAAATCTGCATCAGCGGCTCTGGCCCTTTCGTTCCAGGTTGTACCTGGATCATCTTCTTCATAGTCCAGAACGCTCAAATCTTCCATCCATGCGGCCTTAGCCTGCTCAATTATGGCTTTACGCTCATCACGATCTGCGTCACCGGCACTATCAGAGAGCTGTGCTAACAATTGCTGCGCAACTAGCTTGGCATCGCCGCAGATGCCGACTGTAACCTTCTTGGTCAAACCGATGCGATCTGAATTTTTATCCACTTGAATAATCTTTGCATCGACAGGCCAATAATCAATACCATAACCCGGCAGGGTGGAAAATGGATTAAGTCGTGTACCCAGCGCCAGAACCACATCAGCCTTGGCAATCAATTCCATCGCTGCTCTGGAGCCGTTATAACCCAGTGGCCCGCAGGCCAGTGGATGACTACCGGGAAAGCTGTCATTATGTTGATAACCACTGCAAACGGGGGCATACAAACGTTCTGCAAGCGCCACGCAATCACTAATCGCATCTCCAATTACAACTCCGGCACCCGAAAGAATTACTGGAAACTTTGCTTCTGATAGTAACCTGGCAGCATCACCAATGCCCTTGGCTCCACCGCTTGCGGGTTCTATTTCGACCATTTGCGGTAGCTCAATGTCAACCACTTGTGTCCAGAAATCACGTGGCACATTGATCTGCGCCGGACCTGAAAAGCGGATTGCCTTTTCAATCACCCGATTAAGGACTTCTGCCACACGGGTAGCATCCCGTACCTCCTCCTGATAGCAGACCATATCGCGGAACAATGCCATCTGCTCAACTTCTTGAAAACCACCCTGACCGATGGTTTTATTCGCGGCCTGTGGAGTCACCAGCAACATCGGTGTATGATTCCAGTAAGCTGTTTTTATCGGCGTGACAAATCCAGTCACACCCGGTCCGTTTTGCGCTATAGCCATCGCAACCTTACCTGTGGCACGAGTGAAACCATCACACATCATGCCTGCATTGGTTTCGTGCGCACAATCCCAGAAGGTAATACCCGCTTTTGGAAATAGATCCGATACAGGCATCATGGCCGAACCAATAATCCCAAACGCATACTCGATGCCGTGCATCTGAAGCACCTTGATAAAGGCTTCTTCGGTGGTCATTTTCATGGTCATATTTCCTTAAAAAATAATCAGTAACTTGTTAATCCGGGGTTTTTCAAGCTGGTGCTGCCAATCTCAAGCTAACTTCACTACCCGTGCAATTCAATAGAGCACCATAGTATACCTATTCAATTTTCGGCTAGATTGAAGATTTTGGGTAGATTACGTTAGCACCAGTTTCAGATCATACTTGGAACCAGATTGTACAAAACCCAATTCTAAATAAAGTCACGATGACCGCGCTCCAAGTACTTCCGGAAATAGATCGAGTGCAAAACAACCAGCCATAACGAACTGAAGATTATATGCCGCCCGCCACTTTGACCAGCAGCCTGGAGGTGATCTGAAGGTGATGGCTTTCTACCTTTCAGTCATGGCTAATCGTACGCCTAATGCAATCAAAACACCCCCGGTGAATTTACCAATCGATTTGCTGACAATCTCATTGCCTGTAATAAAGTCACCAAATTTTGCTGAAAGTATAGCGACCCCAACCAATATCGGCAGGGATAAGAGTTCAAATAACAGTCCAAGCAATATCATATCAACAAACGTATTGCCCCCTGCCGATACGAATTGCGGTAAAAATGCCATAAAAAAGAGCGCTAACTTTGGATTTAAAATGGCAGAAAGCAAACCCTCTTTAAACAACTTAATGTCAGATGCAGCTTCTTTTCTTTGTTTGATTTCCAATTTCCCTTTTTGCCGGAATGCTTGAATACCAATAATGATCAGGTAGGCTGCACCGGCAATTTTAATGACACTAAAAGCATAAGCGGATGTGAGCAGTATGGCTGCGATGCCAGTTGCTGCTGCCAAGGTATGAAAAAACACCCCAACCATTAAACCGCAAATTGCAACAATGCCAGCGCGTGCGCCTTGCGATAGGCTGCGTATCATGACATAGATAAAATCCTGCCCCGGTGTTAGAGCCAAAAGTACGGACGCGATAATAAAAAGTGAAAGATTCTGCATTATCTTCCTCGTGAATTAGCAACGGCTGAATAGGTCATTACAAATAATTTAATCTGACAAATCGCTGATTTATACCACAGTAAAATATCTACTGATAGCCTATCAGATTTCTTGCCTCTGGCATCTTGATCCCATTAAACTATCTGTTATGGATTCCTCATTTACAATTGCAGAAGACGCACCCAATCTTTCAAAAACACCCTGGCGTTTTGCCTTGTACTTTTATAACAAGATGCGTTTTGCGTTGCTTGCCATGTTTGTGTTTGAAACAGGACAGGCATGTTGCACCATCATGCTCCCCTATGCGATAAAGCAGATTATTGATGCCGCCATTGAGGCGAATAAATCCGCTACCGACATTTTTACAGCAACGCATGATGCACTCGTACTGTTCACACTACTTAACGTAGGCATCGTTATTTTTAGTCGGGCCAGTGGTGCTATCGTCGTGAGTAACGGCCCTCGCCTGAGAGCCAAAATCAGAAAATCGCTTTTTAGTTATTTACAACATCATTCTCATCGCTACTTTGTCTCACATTTCGCAGGCTCACTCGCCAATCGCATAGCGGAGGTTTCCACTAGCTGCATGCACGCGCTGTGGACCATAACCTTTGATTTTTACCCACTTATCATTAAATCGAGTGTCGCGCTTGTTATCCTTTTCAGCGCAAGCAACAAGCTGGCGGGGATGCTTACACTATGGCTTGCGATATATATTTGGGTGTCATTTATTCTGGCAAAAAAGTGCCGTGTTTATTCCAAAGCATTTGCAGCCGCGCGTTCAGCAGTCACAGGTAAAGTAGTCGATTCTGTCACCAATGTTATGAATGCCAAAATGTTTGCGCGTAGAAAATACGAAGAAAACTACCTGGATTGTTACCTGAGCGAAGAAGTAGATCACGCGTTACGAACCTATTGGTACATGGAGAAACTACGCTGGTTTCAATATATTGCTGCAATGATTCTAATGGTATCCATGGTCGGTTATGCACTTGTTATCTGGGATGAAAATGAGTTGACTGTTGGTGAGTTCTCCATGGTCGCTGGCATCGCCATTATGCTGATTGAAGCCGCCCGTGGCCTGAGCCGAAGTTTTTTAGAGTTTTTTGAATATATAGGAAATGTTTCTGATGGTGTCACTGTATTTATTCAGCCTCATGAAATTGTTGATAAGCCCGATGCGCCCACACTATCGGTGAATGCAGGGGAAATCAAATTCACCGATGTTACCTTTACTTACCATGAAGGTCTGCAGGTATTCAGACAACTGAATGTTACGATCAAACCTCGGCAGCAGGTGGGGTTAGTTGGTTTTTCAGGATCGGGTAAATCCACCTTCGTCAATCTTATTCTACGACTGTTTGAGCCTGAAGCCGGGCAGATTTCTATTGACTCGCAAAACATCCTGTCTGTTACCCAGGACAGCCTGCGTGAAAATGTCTCGATGATTCCACAAGACCCCATGCTGTTCCATAGAACACTCATGGAAAATATCCGCTACGGTCGTCTTGAGGCAAGTGATGCAGATGTCATATCGGCTGCAAAAAAAGCCCATGCCCATGACTTTATTCTACAAACTGAAAACGGCTACGATTCACTTGTCGGCGAACGCGGTGTTAAATTATCCGGCGGGCAAAGACAACGCATTGCCATTGCCCGTGCAATTTTGAAACATGCACCTATTCTGATACTAGACGAAGCCACCTCATCGCTTGATTCAGTCACAGAACGAAAAATCCAACAAGGATTAGACTATTTGATGAGCGATAAAACAGTCGTTGTCGTTGCCCATCGATTGTCTACTATTGCCCATCTGGACAGGATATTGGTGTTTAATGATGGTGCCATTATTGAGGATGGCAGTCATGTGCAGTTATTGGCGGATAACGGTCATTACGCCCGACTCTGGAACATGCAAGCCGGTGGATTTCTTCCCGAAAAAGTGTGCTAGGGATTATCTCTGCGCATTTAAACAGGCTGATTCTAGTGTAGTGTTTCGGTAAAGAATTTAGCGAACGGGTGGCATCCCAACTCACTTTTAGTTATCCTGAGTGGCTCGATACTGTTTGCACTTGTCAGTTGAAATAACAACGGCCCTGTCGGTATTGACTCTATTATATATATTGTTAGTAGCGTTAAAACCTGTTCGGCTTCAGCCTATGATAGAAGGAGTGAGAATGAGCCACAGTGGCTTCCCAAAACCACAAGGTTTGTATAACCCCCGCAATGAGCACGATGCCTGCGGGGTTGGTTTCGTTTGTGATATCAAAAACCGCAAATCCCATGATATTGTCTCCCAGGGCTTGGAGATTCTTAAGAATCTGACTCACCGTGGCGCAGTCGGCGCTGATCCGAAATCTGGTGATGGCGCAGGTATTCTGTTGCAGATGCCACACGAATTTATGCAGGCTGTTGTCGATTTTGAATTACCAGCTCAGGGTGAGTATGCGGTTGCCGCGCTTTTTCTCCCACGTGAGGAAGACGCACGCCAGTTCTGTGAAAAAACAATCGAACATTTTATTGAAAAAGAAGGGCAGCTTTTACTGGGCTGGCGCTCATTGCCAGTGGATAACTCAACGCTTGGTCACTCGGTACTGCAAACTGAACCAGCTATGAGGCAAGTATTTATCGGTCAATCAAACGACTGTGCCAATCAGGATGCCTTCGAGAGAAAGCTGTTTGTTATCCGTAAACAAATCAGTAACACAATCAACCAATCCGAGCATACCGATGCCAGTACATTTTACATCTGTTCTCTATCTTCACGGTTAGTTTTATACAAAGGATTGTTTCTTTCCAATCAGCTGGGCGCGTACTACAAAGATCTGCAGGATGAGCGTTTGGTTTCAGCCATGGCACTGGTGCATCAACGATTTGCCACCAACACCTTTCCTACCTGGAAACTGGCACAGCCCTTTCGCATGATCGCACACAACGGTGAAATTAATACCGTACGTGGCAATATCAACTGGATGGCGGCACGCAAACACTCCATGCAATCGCCACTATTTGCTGAGGATATGGAAAAACTCTGGCCGATTATTCAGAATGGTCAATCAGACTCTTCCAGTTTTGACAATGCGTTGGAACTGCTTATGCTGGGTGGTTATTCACTGGGTCACGCCATGATGATGCTGATACCTGAAGCCTGGTCTGATAATGTTCTGATGGATGCCAAACGTCGCGCCTTCTATGAATATCATGCAGCATTGATGGAACCCTGGGATGGGCCCGCCGCTGTCGCCTTTAGTGATGGTCGCCAGATCGGTGCCACACTGGATAGAAACGGCCTACGACCTGCACGTTACCTGATCACCAATGATGATCGGGTCGTCATGGCCTCAGAGATGGGTGTACTACCGATACCCGAAGAAAATATTATTAAAAAGTGGCGCCTGCAACCTGGAAGAATGTTTCTTATCGACCTTGAACAAGGCCGTATTATCGATGACACAGAGCTGAAAAATGATCTGGCATGCAAGCAGCCCTATCAAGATTGGTTGGATAAAACTCAAATTCACCTGAAAAGCCTGCCGGTTGGCATTGGTCCCATGCCGGCTCCTCCAGAAGTTCTGCTAAAACGACAGCAGGCATTCGGTTTTACTCAAGAAGACCTCAAATTCCTGATGACACCCATGGCGGTAATGGGCCAGGAAGCGATAGGCTCCATGGGCGCGGATAACCCGCCTGCCGTACTATCGAACAAGGCCAAGCCGCTGGCTAATTATTTTAAGCAGAATTTTGCCCAGGTCACTAATCCGCCCATTGATCCAATTCGCGAAGAAATCGTAATGTCTCTGGTCTCATTGATCGGCCCGCGACCCAACTTATTGGGTTTAACTGATGGTGGTTCCACCATGCGTCTGGAGGTTTCTCAGCCTATTTTGACTAACCGGGATCTTGAGCGAATCCGTGCAGTCGAGACCAGTACTCGTGGCGCATTTAAAACCCGCACCGTCTCTCTTTTATACAAGGCTTCCACCGGCGCTGATGGCATGCAACCCGCTCTCGACAGAGTCTGCGTAATCGCAGAAGAAGCGGTTAACAGTGGCTTTAACATCATTACCTTGTCTGATAGACGGGTAGATGCTGACCACATTGCAATCCCCGCTTTGCTAGCCACTTCTGCAGTGCACCAACATCTGATTCGCAAGGGTCTGCGTACTGAAACCGGATTGGTTGTCGAAACAGGTGCGGCACGGGAAGTACACCATTTTGCCACGCTGGCAGGCTTTGGTGCTGAAGCCATCAATCCTTATCTGGCTTTCGAGACACTCAGCGCAGGCGGAACCACACTTGCAGAAAATGAATTGCATGCTCACTATATCAAGGCCATTGGCAAAGGTCTGCATAAGGTTATGTCAAAGATGGGCATCTCTACCTATCAATCTTATTGTGGCGCGCAAATTTTCGATGCAGTGGGATTGAAAAGTGAGTTCATCGAAAAGTACTTCACTGGCACCGCCACATCAGTCGAGGGTGTAGGCATTCGACAAATTGCCCAGGAGTCAGTGCGCTGGCATCAGCATGCCTACGGTGATAATCCTATTTACAATACTGATCTGGATGTCGGTGGAGACTACGCTGTGCGCATCAGAGGTGAGGATCATATCTGGACTTCGGACACCATTTCCAATCTGCAGCATGCTGCCCGTGGTAACAACAAAGAACAGTACAAAGCATTCGCCAAAATTATCAATGAACAGAATGAGCGACTCCTGACTTTCCGTGGATTGTTCAATTTACGGTTTATTGATAATGCGGTACCTCTGGATGAAGTTGAACCGGCCAGTGAAATTGTAAAACGATTCTCCACGGGTGCCATGTCTTTCGGATCAATCTCCTATGAGGCACATTCCAATCTGGCTATTGCCATGAATCGGATGGGAGGAAAATCCAATACCGGGGAAGGTGGCGAGGAACGTGAACGTTACCTGCCTCTGGCAGACGGTTCTATGAACCCAAAACGTTCTGCGATCAAACAAATTGCTTCGGGGCGTTTTGGTGTAACCATCGAATACCTGGTAAACGCGGATGATATTCAAATCAAGATGGCGCAGGGAGCCAAGCCTGGCGAGGGAGGTCAGCTACCCGGCCATAAAGTCGATCAGACGATTGCAAATGTTCGTCACTCCACACCAGGTGTGGGTCTGATTTCGCCACCTCCGCATCATGACATCTACTCAATTGAAGATTTAGCCCAGCTTATTCATGATCTGAAAAACACGAACCCAAAAGCACGTATTTCGGTCAAGTTAGTCTCTGAGGTTGGTGTGGGTACAGTCGCCGCTGGCGTCACCAAAGCCCATGCGGATCATATTACAATAGCTGGATATGACGGTGGCACCGGCGCTTCACCATTGACCTCTATCAAACATGCGGGTTCCTCTTGGGAGATTGGTCTGGCTGAGACACATCAAACACTGCTATTAAACAAGCTGAGAGGGCGGGTTGCGGTACAGGTGGATGGCGGACTGCGAACTGGCCGGGACGTTGTTATCGGCGCTTTGTTGGGTGCTGATGAATTTGGCTTTGCCACTGCACCGCTGATCGTTCAAGGCTGTCTGATGATGCGTAAATGTCACTTAAATACCTGTCCGGTCGGCATCGCAACCCAGGACCCAAAGCTACGCAAACGGTTCACGGGTAAACCTGAGCATGTGATTAATTATTTCTTTATGGTTGCCGAGGAGATTCGTGAATTGATGGCGAAACTCGGATTTCGCAATCTAAACAACATGATCGGTCGTTCTGATCTACTCGAAAAACGTACCGCAATTGACCATTGGAAGGCCCAGGGTCTGGATTTTAGCCGACTTTTTTACGTTCCGGAAGTTGATAAAGAAGTGGCCAGATATAACCGGGAAACACAGGATCATGGACTTGAAAAAGCCCTCGACCATCAGCTTATTGAGCAAGCCCGACCCGCTTTGGAAAATAAAACGCCAGTAAAAATCAACACCCCCATTCTAAATACCAACCGCTGCTTTGGAACAATGCTGTCGGGAGAAATCGCACAACGTTTTGGAATTGACGGTTTGCCCGATGACAGTATTTACATACATGCGCAAGGAACCGCCGGACAGTCTCTTGGCGCCTGGCTGGCTCAGGGCATAACAATCGAGCTTTCTGGCGAAGGCAACGATTACGTGGGTAAAGGACTCTCTGGCGGTAGAATTATTATTTACCCACCAGAACACAGCAGTATCGGCAAAGCCGAGGAGAATATTATTGTCGGCAACACCGTGTTATACGGTGCCATCAAGGGTGAGTGTTATTTGCACGGCGTAGCCGGTGAGCGATTTTGTGTTCGCAATTCAGGCGCTACGGCTGTTGTGGAAGGTGTCGGCGATCATGGCTGCGAATACATGACAGGTGGCGTAGTTGTAGTACTTGGAACTACAGGGCGCAACTTCGCAGCGGGAATGTCTGGTGGCATTGCCTATGTATTCGATTCGGATGACACTTTTAAAGATCGTTGCAATTTGGCCCAGGTCGAGCTTGAATCCATTGTCGAGGAAAATCACGCAGTAGAGGCACTACACACGCAGACTGGTGAGCACCTGAATGTCAATCATGATATGACTCGCTTTGATGCTATTCGACTACGGCAGATAATTGAACGGCATGTACATTACACAAATAGTCCTGTTGCAAAAAATATTCTCGATAACTGGGCCAATTCCCTAACAAAATTTGTCAAAGTCATGCCAGTGGAATATCGACGTGCTTTGTTAGAAATGCAACAAGAACAACAAGCTGTGGTGGCTGTAGAGAGAGGGCTGTAAGCAATGGGTAAACCCACAGGATTTCTGGAAATTGAAAAGCAGGACAGGCACTACGGATCGATCTCAGAGCGCATTCTGCACTACAAAGAATTCGTCGTTCCACTTCAAGAAGAAAGTCTACGTGATCAAGGAGCCCGTTGTATGGACTGCGGCATCCCTTTTTGTCATCAGGGCTGTCCCGTAAATAATATAATTCCGGAATGGAACGATCTGGTCTATGAGGGAGAATGGCTGCAGGCACTGTCAACACTACACTCCACCAATAATTTCCCTGAAATCACAGGACGCATATGCCCTGCCCCTTGCCAGGAATCCTGTACACTTAACCTAACTGGCGAACCTGTTTCAATAAAAACAATTGAATGTGCCATCGCCGATAAGGCGTGGGATGAACGCTGGGTGCAACCCGAAGTGCCTGCGCATAAAACAGGTAAACAAGTTGCAATAGTCGGTTCTGGCCCTTCAGGACTAGCGACTGCGCAGCAACTTGCCCGTGTTGGTCATAGCGTTATCGTTTTCGAGCGTCAGGAGCGCATTGGTGGATTGTTGCGTTTTGGCATACCTGATTTCAAACTCGATAAAAAAATTATTGACAGGCGTATCAGCCAGATGATGGCGGAAGGGGTTAAATTTCGCACAAATGTCGATATCGGTGTTGATATCCCTGCCAAGAGTTTGCTTAATACCTTTGATGCCGTTGTTTTAACAGGTGGCGCCGAATTACCTCGTGATCTGGAAATACCGGGCCGGAAGCTTGATGGCGTACACTTCGCCATGGATTTTTTGCGAGCTAACTCGAAACGGGTCCAGGGCATGGAGGTGAGTGAATCTGATTTCATTAGCGCTGAAGGCAAACACGTTGTGGTCATAGGTGGTGGTGATACCGGCTCAGACTGTATTGGAACATCAACCCGTCACGGCGCAAAATCTGTTACTCAAATCGAGATTCTTCCGCAGCCACCTGAGCAAGAGGACAAGCTACTGACATGGCCGGACTGGCCAAACAAGATGCGTACTTCCAGCTCCCAGGAAGAGGGCTGTACACGCCAATTTTCTGTGGCTACAAAAGAGTTTATCGGTAACGCCGGTAAACTTGAGGCATTAAAATGTATACAGGTTGAATGGAATCGGGACGATACCGGGCAATGGAAAATGATCGATGTTCCAGGTTCTGAATTCGAACTCAAAGCCGAACTGGCAACCTTGGCAATGGGTTTTCTGCACCCGGTTTACAAAGGCATGATAGAAGAACTTGGCGTTAAGCTGGACGGGCGAGGCAATATTAAAGGCGATACTGAAGGTGTTAATGCCTATAAAACATCTATTGGCGGCGTGTTTTCCGCAGGTGATATGCGACGCGGACAATCTCTGGTTGTATGGGCGATCCGTGAAGGTCGCCAATGTGCCAGAGCGGTTGATGAATATCTTATGGGTAAATCAGAACTGCCACGATAAACTACGTCAAATGATAACCAAAGCACTCCCGACCAAAGCTCAGCGAGCTGATTTAGTCAACGGTGATCAAATAGCTGCAACGCATTGGTGTCAAGCAGGTAAGCTTTCGTTATCGGGATAGCAAGACAAGCCAAATAAAAACCCGAACGGTCTCAGACACCCAATTCTTATGGCTTATCCTCAAACACGTTCTGCCTAGCGGCTTTAGGCGTCCACGTAACTTCGGTTATCTACATCCCAACAGCAAACTCTCGATCACATTATTGCAGTATTTGCTTGGCTTTGACCGAAACAAACGAGTGACCTTGGCTACAATACACCCCCACTTTATCTGCCGATGTTGCGGGGCATTAATGAAGATCACCAAAACCCGCATAGAACCGTTTGCCTCAAGAACACTTGGACCAACATAACGGTTAGAAGGTGTAATTGCTCATGTAACCGCTTGCAAAAATCAGAATCGTTGCTAAAAATTCAGGTACTAGACACTGAGGAACTCACTCTGCTTCAATAGATGTATAATGCACCGATAGTCGCTAATCAAGCTTTGTTTTGCCGCAATGGTGATATGCCACACTTGTTACTGAGGATCGCAGCCGCGCACCTTCTATAGCGCAAGTTAGACCCCTGAAGATATTTTCTATTAGAGTGCCTCACCTTCGGGCTTGTCCAACAAACGGTTCATATCGCGGCTGCGCGCGATATAACCTTATTCGTTATGTTTCTTTTGATTCTAAATAAATGATTTTTCCATCTTTCCAAATGGGTATTTTTAAACCATTTTCTGTTGCTTTTCTTTGAGCAATTTTTGAAGCCCTACGCATAGCATCTATGGCGAGTTTAGAATATGATATCTTTTCTTTCATAATGATTCTTCAAGTATTAGAGGTACTTCCCCATGCGCAAAAAAAATGCTTAAATACCAAAATTAGAGTTGATTTTTAAGACAGTATCTTATTCGTTAGCCCTTTTGGACATAATGATACCGACACGCTATTACTGTAATATGTATCTCAGTTACAGCATATATAAGCCTATGCGTATCATCTATTCTACGCGACCAAAAACCTGACAAATTTTCTTTCAAAGACTCAGGTTTACCAATTCCTTCGAATGGTGTTCGCATTACATTCAAAATTAACTTATTGATTCGTTTTAGTGTTTTTTTATCTTGTCCCTGCCAATACACATAGTCAGACCAAGCTTCATCCGTCCAAGCTAAACACCTATTCACTCAATGGTTCTCTTTCTCGAACCTTTCCTTGATGGAATTGTTCAATAGATTTTCTTAGATGTTCAGCATTTGCAGGGGACTTTAACAAATACACTGTTTCCATCAAACTGTTGTAATATTCGAATGACATCACAACAGCATCTTGACTATCACGTCTAGTGATTACAGTGCAATCAGCATCATTAACTACTTGGTCTAAAACACTCTTCAGCCCATTTCTGGCTTCTGTAAATGAAATGATGCGCATTTTTACCTCACTTGTTCAAGTTAGTGGACAAGTATAACCTCAAATCCTAAATTGTACAGTATATAGGACATGTTTTATTTTTAGGCTAGACATAATGATTCCCCTGTCTAAAGGGTGCCGATCTCCGTCCTACGTGGGTTAGCTACAACGTAGCCAGTGCCATAATATGAACGTGTAATCCTCATTAACAGGCTCGGAGATCAACATGACTGCATATTCTGCCCCATTCTGATCACTGATTCTGTTTTAATCTGATCACCCCTTCTGAAATTACCCGATCATGGATTCTGTTTTTATCCGATCACTTTTTCTGGATTTCCAGAATCGCTGATCACATTGACAGAATCGGTGATCAGATAAAATCAGAATATCCTCTAACGCATTGATTTAACTTTAACTTTGCCGATTGTTAATGGTTATTTACTAACCGGAGATGACGGCGATGTCCAGAAAGAGGTTAACCATGCGTAAAATTAAAAACATTTTGCGACTTCATCACGAGGTAGGCTTAGCACACCGTAAAATTGCACAGTCCCTGAATATCGGCTACGGAACCGTTGTCGATTATCTTAACCGAGCCGAACAAGCAGGCCTTACCTGGCCTATCGACAACGATGTCGATGAAAGAGATCTCGCCCGTTTGCTTTTTCCTTCCCAACCCGCTGATGGTCAGCGCCGCTTTGCTGAACCTGATTTTCCCACTATCGCCCAGGAACTCAAACGCAAGGGCGTTACACGCTTACTATTATGGCTCGAATACCGTGAGCAATACCCCAATGACGGCTATTGTTACGCACAGTTCTGCCACCGATATAAACAGTGGTGTGCACGGCGTAAACTGAGCATGCGCCAGACACATCGAGCCGGGGAGAAGTTGTTTGTTGATTATTGCGGACCGACCCTGCCCATTATCAATCCTGATACCGGTGAGCTGCGTGAGGCACAGATCTTTGTCGCTGTACTTGGCGCGTCTAACTATACTTTTGCTTGTGCCCACTTCAGTCAAAAACAACAGGACTGGCTTGACGCTCATGTCCAGGCTCTGAGCTTCTTTGGCGGTGTTCCCGAGCTCATTGTACCGGATCAACTCAAAAGTGCTGTCAGCAAATCACATCGCTATGAGCCAGCCATCACCGATGCTTACCAGCAGTTTGCCGAACACTACGCGACAGCCATAATACCCGCACGTCCCTATAAACCAAAAGATAAATCTAAAGCAGAGGTTGCGGTGCAGATCGTTGAGCGTTGGATCATGGCACGCCTTCGAGATCAGACCTTCTTCACACTCGCTGCCCTAAACCAGGCCATTCGCGCCTTGCTGGATGACCTGAACAACCGCCCCTTTAAGAAGCTACCAGGAACCCGGCGCAGCCAGTTCGAACAACTGGATCAACCGCTCTTACGTCCTCTACCCAAACAGGCCTATCAATACACTGAGATCAAACAGGCTAAGGTGCATATTGATTACCACATCGAGTACGACAAACACTACTACTCTGTACCTCACCATCTGGTCAAGCAACGTGTTGAGCTGCAAGCCAGCAACACAACCATTGTCATCTACCACCAGGGACAAAGAATCGCCTGCCATGTCCGTAGTTTATCCCAGGGTGGACACAGCACCTTCACGGAACACATGCCGCAGAACCATCGCCATGTTCATCAGTGGTCGCCCGAGCGTTTTCTGAGTTGGGCGGGTGATATCGGACCACAAACCCGGCAAGTGGTCAGCCATCTACTGCAGGAAAAACGCCATCACGAACAAAGCTATCGGCGCATCCTGGCCCTTTTAAGTAATGCTAAAAAGTATGGCCGTGAACGACTCAATCAAGCCTGTGATCGAGCCCTGTTAATCAACTCACCGACGCGTAGCAGTGTTGAATCGATCCTTAAAAAAGGGCTCGATCAGGTGCCGCTTGAGAAGCATTGTCCGACCGTACAACAGGAGTTGTCATTGGATCACCACGAGAATATCCGTGGTGAAGATTATTACCACTAACCTTGTATCACTTATCTAAAAAAACCGGAGAAAACCTATGTTAACAAACCAAACCCTGCAAACCTTACGTACCCTGCGACTCGGGGGTATGGCTGATGCTTTGGAGCAACAGATCGATCAACCGACCACCCACGAAGAACTCGGCTTTGATGAACGCCTTGCGTTATTAGTCGATCGAGAGCACAACTTACGACAAAACAACAAGATCAGTCGTTTGTTAAAGACGGCTAAACTAAAACTACAAGCCAACCCCGAGGATATTGATTATCGACATCAACGCGCTTTAAACAAAAGTCAGTTTGCCGACCTGCTCAGCGGACAATGGATCTCCCATCATCACAATACCCTGATCACCGGTCCCACAGGGTGCGGGAAAACCTATCTTGGCTGTGCGCTGGCAACCCAGGCTTGCCGCCAGGGCCATTCGGTTCGTTACTACCGCACCTCCAGATTACTCGAAGCACTAAGCATTGCACACGGTGACGGGCGCTTCAGCAAACTGGTGCAACAGCTAGCCAAGACCGATCTGTTGATACTCGATGACTGGGGGCTAGAAAAACTCACCCTCGGTCAACGCAACGACATGCTGGAGATTATGGAGGACAGACATGGGTTTCGTTCAACCTTGATCACCAGTCAGCTACCGATCAATCAATGGCACAAGGCTATCGGGGATGCAACCCTTGGCGATGCGATATTAGATCGATTATTGCACAACAGCCACAAGTTAATTCTCAAAGGAGAGTCGATGCGAAAGGCAATGAGCCAGTTCACTGAATCTGATCACTTAAACTGATACGATTGACTCTCACGCGTTAGAGGCAATAGGTGATCGGATAAAACCAGAACGGGTGATCAGATTAGCCAGAATACGCACATGACACAATCTAATATACTTTATTATCGGCATGGACGACCACAAAGCATCTATTGTTCTTTCATTAGCCGATGATGATCGAAGTGAAGTACGTCTCTATGGCTCGATTGGAGGTACACCGGGTGACTTTAAGAAAACACTGCGTAAGTTGGTTTCTACGTAAGCGATACATACAGCCCAGTCTTTATTCAGCCGTTGCATCGCTTACCTGCAGCAAGTACCGTTGAGGACATTGATAAGCTATTACCTTTTAAAGAATGATTTATCAAGGTGGGGTTTATTATTCGCTTACGAATGTGTTACTGGAAACAGTGGCGCAGACCGAGGCGTAGAATCCGGGAACTGTTAAAGCTAGGGGTGAGTATACGTGAAGCCATCAATTTGGGGCTATCGCGCAAAAGCTACTGGCGACTCTCGAAAACCCTGGCGACTAATGCTGGATTAAACAATGCGCATTTCAAAAAGACCGGACTCATCTCCATACGAACTCTATGGTGCAAAATTCACCATCCGGTTACGACCCGATAGATATTTGATATGAATTCGATTTGCCCGATGAAGTATCTCTGTTAATACCTGGCTAGGCGCCGTATACGGACCCGTATGTACGGTGCTGTGGGAGGGGGCTACTTGAGTAGCTCCTATCCCGATTATGTGAATTTACGCTGCTGATAGCGGGATCACGTGAAGTTCGCTTCGATGCTGCTCAGCCTGCCAGAGATCATACTGCGATTGCTGATTCATCCAGCTTTCCGATGATGTATTGAATGCAATAGACAAGCGAACAGCCATTTCAGGGCTGATACCTGCCTTTCCGTTAATGATGCTCGATACAGTTTTTCGGCTAACTCCGAGCGCATTTGCAGCCTCAGTAATAGTTAGCCCTAGGGGTTCCAAACATAACTCTTTAATGATTTCACCAGGATGCGGTGGATTGTGCAAACATTCATGCTTTAGTAAACAGTGCCTGCATTGGCTTAATCTACCTTCAAAGAAGGCCTTCTCATTGCCTTGCTTGTCTTTCATTGTCGTTCTCAAACTCAACTTCTCTCCCACAGGGAAGATGCATGTCAGTTTGCCTACATCAAAGGTGAATTCTCTGGCAGGGATCATTTTGGTTTTCTTCTTCTTGTTTTGATGCCGCTGCCCGTACTTCGACTTTTGATCGCTAAACTTCGGATCTCTTGAGCGAAACTGATTATCGGGTATATAACCGTTGATTTCATTTTCGTGTAGATATTTCATGTTTGCCTCGTTGGCAAATCCTGTATCCGCTGTGATGACCACACTCGCTTTGTAAATGTCATTACTGATACCCAATCGATTGTAGCGCTCTGCTATGCTCTCTAGCACGGGTTGTAGTGTGTGGTGCTCCTGCCCTTCTCCAAAAGCTTGTGCATCAACGACTATTTGGTGTTTCTTGTCAACAGTGGCAACACCGTTATAGCCTTGCATTGTTCCTTTACTGGTCGTCATCTTGGCGCTTTCATTATCCGTAATGTTACTCTTCACTTCCTTTGTTATTTTCCCTTTGCCCATCGACCTACAAGGACGTAGGAAATGCAGGTTTTGCAGGAGCAAAAACCTGCCGTGGGCTTGCCGTCTTTAGAAAGTCATCTATTCTCTTATAGGCTTTATTTAACGTCTCTATCGCCTGCTCAGAACGCTGGCACCTTTGCTCATCGAGTGTTTCATTGTTGTCTGTCTGCTGGTGTACCTTCAGATGATGTTTGATCTGGCGCTTGATTTTATCCCGCTTCTCTTTCAACTCCTTGAAAGTTCCTGACCACTCTTTGGCTGCATTTGAAGGTATTTTGCAACCATCAATGGCAAACAGCTCGTTACCCAGCAAGCCCTGCTCATCGCAGACAAGCAGGATTTGCTCAAACAGCGATTCGATCTGTTCCGGCTGAGAACTGACAAATTCAGCAATGGTCGTGAAGTGGGGTGCTGTTTCACACGATAAGGCCATAAAGATTATATTGGTTTTACAACACCATTGAATTTCACGGCTGGAGGTGATGCCTTTAGAGTAAGCAAACAGGATGATTTTCAGTAGTAATGCCGGATCGTAAGCCGGGCGACCTGTCTCGTCATTTTTATACGTGGGATAGAACACTGACAAGTCTAGCTTATTATCCACCAGATAATGAATCGCGTGTTCGAAGGTGCCAGGTTGTAGTTGATCTTTACAATTAATTACAACCATGGAATCCTGACTGTAATCGTAAGGCTTGAATCTGGGCATGGAAACGACTCCAATTTGATATCCTATTTTAGCAGGTTTTCCTTGTGATAGCGGCTTTTCCTACAGCCTCAACGTCGCAAATCAGCCACCCCAAAAAGTGCCGATGAGCGAAGCGAAACGACACTTTTTGGGGTCGGTTGGATTTGCCTTGTTATGTGTGTCTATGTTAGTTTGTGTACACATAGTGGGTATTATACATAGAAGGTGTAATTATGCGAACGAATATTGAAATTGATGATGAACTTATGAACGACGTGCTCAAGGCAACAGGGCTAAAGACAAAGAAAGACGTGGTTGAACTAGGCCTCAAGACGTTGATTAGGCTTAAAAAACAAGAAAGGATAAAGAATTTTCGTGGTCAGCTTAAATGGACCGGTGACCTGGATGATATGAGAACCGTATGATGATTATGGTGGATTCAGGCGTTTGGATTGATTACTTCAATGGCGTTGACAATAAGCAAACAGTTACGCTGAACGATACGCTTGGGATAAAGCCGGTGGTTGCGGGTGATTTGATTTTGACAGAAGTTTTGCAAGGCTTCAGAGAGGACAAGGATTACAAGACTGCGAAATTACTTTTTGATGAACTGACGATTTTCGATTTGGTTGGAAAAGACATGGCTATAAAAAGTGCGGAGAACTTTCGGGCTTTGCGTAAACGAGGTATTACGATTCGCAAACCCACAGATGTTATTATCGCCTCATTCTGCATTGAAAAGAAAATTCCTCTTCTTTTTTCTGATAAAGATTTCAAGCCCTTTGTGAAAAACTTGGGATTAACTGCGGCCTGAGGGACACATAACGCCTTGCTCAGCAGCAGGTAAAAGGGGCGCGTTTTTGCGGTAGCAAAATAAGTGACGCTTTTAACTGTCCGCTGGAGCTACTTGTTCGGCTTTTTTCACTTTGTCTCCCTGATGAAAGCGCCCGCTCCCGGCGGCTTGCTTCTGCAAATAGTGTTCAGCCAACCTCTCAATGCTATATCCATATTCTTTGGCAATATCATTTTTTGCATTCCAAAGCTCTATTAGTACTTCATCAGTCATCTTCTTGCACTCCCATAAGTTCTATTGGCGTTGCAATTTCTGGGCATTGATAGCCGTGTGTTTCTATGATCTTTCTAATCTTGGGTTTCATTTCTGCATTGTCTATGTGCCTACAATTCCAGGTGAGCAGAAAATCAATGCTTTGGACAACTCAATCGATGCTTGATTTAACTGAAGAACTTTAATATCTTCCAATACAGTAAGCCTTCTCGAAGCTGCCGATTCGTTTCCTCTGCTTGCTTCTTCTATCACGACCTCTGAAATATACAGATCAAATCTGTATTGTTGCGTATCCCACCAATCAATCGTTTCCTTCTGCCACGCAGCCGCAATAAGATTATTTGACGGCCTTGCTGTCAGATACGAGATAATTGACGTTTCTATATAGATCTTTGCCATTTCCTGATTTCACTTTTCTATGGGTCACTTTTTAGCCGGACGTTTGAACTCAGTTGACCATAATACAGAGCGAAGCGGCGTATTATTGGTCAACTGCAGTGACTTGTTGGACGAAGCCGCTGCGCGGAGAATAAAAGCGACTTCGTCCATTTTAATTTAAAGTGTAACCCCAACCCCCTCTTGATAGAGGGACATTCACCACGAATATTGAGGTTACAGCACCATGAAAACAGTATCCGACCCGAAGTTCAAGCGAAATTACCAGTCTCATCTTAAACACCTTAAGCTCAAGGGCCTTCGACCCAAGACCATTGACGCCTATGCACGCGCTATCCGGCGCATCGGTGCGTATTTTTCTTATCGCATCCATTCACTTTCCGAACAACACCGGCGTTGATCTATTGCAAGTACAGAAAATTCTTGGTCATCGCAGCATTCTCACCACCTCCAAGTATACACAACTGACCTCCAACACTGACAACAACGCCATACAATTGATTAATCAACTGATAAACGACTTCTCTGTCGATTGGGGGAACGTCAGATGATTTTACTCTCATCGATTATCAAAACCTTTGAAGCTCAGTTCTTAAACCAATATCAGGGCCAGATCCTGCCCTCTCATTTCAAGGCGCTGGGTGCCATGAAGCACTGCCGTACCTCCGCCACTCTGCAAATGATCGCAACTTGCACCGAATGCGATTATCAAGTCACTGTGCCACATTCCTGCGGCCATAGAAACTGCCCACATTGTCAAGCCCATGAGAGCCAGCGATGGCTGGACAATCAACTCAAAAAACAAGTACCGGCGACTTACTTTCTACTCACCTTTACCTTGCCGGCAGAACTCAGAACGCTCGCATGGCAGCATCAGCGATTACTCTACGCGTTGCTCATCCAGTGCGCCTGGCATACGCTTCTTGCATTCTCTAAAAATGATAAACAACTTCAGGGCATACCCGGTGCCATTGCGGTTTTGCATACCCATTCTCGTCGCCTGGATTACCACCCACATGTTCACTTAGTGATGCCGGGGGCCGCTATTGATGTACTCAATAGACTCTGGCGAACAAAGACGGGGATGATAACACGACCTATCTGTTTAATCAGTTGGCCCTGGCTAAGGTATTTCGCGCTAAAATGCTGACTGCCCTTAACAAAGAGGGTCTGCTCATGCCTGTACAGATTCCCTATAAATGGGTAGTAAACTGCAAATCCGTTGACTCGGGTGAGAAAGCCCTGACCTATCTGGGCCGTTACCTCTACAAGGGGGTCATCCAGGAGAAGGATATTGTGGCTTGTAAAGACGATCAGGTCAGTTTTCGGTATCGCGACAGCAAAACACAGCGAATGAAAACCCGAACCGTCACGGGCACCCAATTAATTCTTATGGCTGATTCTCAGGCACGTGCTGCCCAGAGGCTTTCGACGTGCCCGTCACTTTGGCTTTCTACACCCTAACAGTAAATGTTCAATTACGCTGTTGCAGTATCTGCTCGGCTTTGACCGAAATAAGACATTAACCTTATTTACAAAACGACCCCACTTTATCTGTCAATGTTGTGGGGCTTTGATGAATATCACCCGTACCCGCATAGCGCCATCGGCTCTAGCGACACTTGTGCCCACATAACACAAGAGATGATAAATTGCTGATGTAACCGAATACAAAAAACCAGAACAGCTGCTAAAAAATCAGGTATTACGCCCTGTGGGATTCACTCGGCTTTGATGGGTGTATAATGCACACGTTGTCGCCAATTTTAGCTTCGTTTTGCGGCAATGGTGATGTTCCAGGCTGGTTATTGAGAGTCGTAGTAAACCACACTCTTCAATACATGTTAGACCCCTGAAGATGTTTTCTATTAAAGTACCATTACCTCGGGCTTGTCCAACAAACGGTTCAGATTCTGGCTCGTCCCTCGCAGGAATCTAACCTTATTCGTTATATTTTTTTAGAATTTCCAATCTTCTTCTTCCATGAATTGCTCAAGGTTTATGCATGGAATACTAAAATGTTTGCAGACATTTGGGATTTGTGAAGCATTTTCTTTGTATTTTTCTGTGGTTACAACACAACCATTCTGAACTGAATTGGCCTTTGCAATTACAAAAGGGTCAGCTACTGGCTTACCTTGTAGGCGCTCTTGCTTCCTGACCAAGCCTTGAAAATGAGAAACTTGGAAAATCCCGCCGATAAAAAGCATTTCATTTTGCGTCGGTTCTTGAAAAATTGGTTTATTATTATTTATCCAGTTAGCCAACAAGTCATCTTGACCATCAAGCTCTCTTGAAACCTCTTTGACAGAAATTATTCTTTGGTCATCTATCAATTCATGAAATTGCTCCCATAATGATGGAAACCGATCAGGAAGTAATAGCGAAACATCCAAATTAGTGGGCCTGAGTCGAATACATAGATCATGCAGAGGTTTCCATCCTGTACAGTAAAGATTCCATACCAGAAATGTTTTTTACTTTTACTCCTAAATAATCTGCCAGCCTCTCTGTTGTAATCCTATTCTGATAGAACTGAGCAAATGCTTTTTCAATATATTTACTACCCAAATACGCACCCTGTGTAAAATAATAGTTTCCTCCACTCCCTGTGCTTGCATTATTATCTCTCTTTCTCCAATCTCTTACCTTTTCTGAATAGAAAGTCTCATCAATACGGTCTAAATCGTAAAATTTGCGAAGGATTACTTCTCGGCTAACATGATAAATATTCGCCAATGTACTAATACTCTCATCATCTACTGGAACATGCCTCGTTTTTTCGTAAAAATGTTCTGAAGGAACTAAAAACTCCCCTGCAAAACTATTACAGATAATTTCTATTCGCTCTTCATCGCCATGTAAATAACCAAGATAATCCTCAATATTTGTATCAACACCACCAGTTCTGAACAAAAGATGTGCCAATTCATGAAAGAGAGTGAATATTTGCCTTGTGAAAGGCTTACTATTATTTACATAAATAACAGGGAATTTTTCATCGTAAAGACAAAAACCCGAAAATTCATCGCGCTGGAAGGCATCTTTAAAAACAAACAACCCAGAGTCTTCAAGTATTTCCCTCCACTCCTTAAAGGCATTATTCGGATTGCCAAAAGAACTTTGCTTATCAACACTTATACCGAGGTATTTACGAACCTCCTCTGCCATTTCCTTTTCAGATATATTAGGCGAAAACTCTAAATCTTTTGTTATATTTTTTTCTGAAGGATTCACGCCATCATATAAATCATATAGATTGAGTTGAAATGATTGTGCCTTCCTTAATAAGAAGCGCATTTTTTCTGGAATACGTTGAATTTCATATTCGGGGAGAGTACGAAAAGACTGTTTAACTGTAACTTCTTCAGGGGGTTCAGGAAAAAAGAAGATGGCTAACGGTCTTTTATATATTTCATAAGCCAATCTTTCAAGTTGAGAATAAGTCGGTGCTTCGACGCTTTGCTCCCAAGACTCGATTAACTCATAAGTGATACGCTTACGCTTCATTTTTTGTACAACTTCATCAATAGTAAGCCCAGCAGACTCTCTCGCCCACCTCAAAACTTCACCATTGACAGGAATTGCATCACTCATAACTTAATCACTTAAAATTAACTAATAACATACACTAAATTGTAACAAAATCACCAAGAGTCTCGCAAAATATAACGCTAAGTTCAGATGACCAAAAAGTGGCCTTTGTTTTGTGCAAAAATGAAGCGCAGCGTAATGCACAAAACAAAGGACGCTTTTTGGGTCAGCTGCAACGCCTGGTTATGTGCTTTCTTGGGTGTGTTGCTCCCACCACCGTTCATTCTTGCCAGAGAAACTAACGAAATCAATTGTATTTGTGTAATATTTTTCAAATTCTGGCTCCGTGTTTAGTTGTTTGATTGCGTCAATTAATGATTGCTCACGTGTAGCCCTCCATTTTCTTGGCCAATCAATCACCAAAGGAGTAACTTCCGATAAGCCACCAGATTTTAAATGTTTTTCATAATGCAGAAAACAATCTGCCTTGAACCCACTATTATATGGCTCTGCTCTAAACGAGTTCGCTAAAGTAACGCCAATCCATCTTTGTACTTTTTCAGCTTCGACTGCATTGACCACTGGCTTTCCGATGAAAACTTTTTCTTCTGTATTTAATTTTGCTTTCCCTACGCTTATTGCTCCACGAAGAGGCAATCCAAGCTCGATTGATCTGCATATTACTTCTTTTATACAGTTCGCCAGAACTTCAAGATGATGAATATCGTATGGGCACCAAAAGATTATTGTATCTGAAAAGTAAGTGGCCTCAATTTTTTGGTATCCAAAATATGGGCGTCCAGAACGTGAGCTAAAAAATGCACTATCAACTTGTTCTTGATCTGCCGCACTTATAAGTTTCTGATATTTTTCGTAGAGTGCATCAAGTCCAGTTTGCTTCACAAGATTAGAGAAACCTAGAACATCAAGGAAGCAAAAAAGTTGATCACGCTCTTGGGTCACCATTCATTTTCCTTTTGCACATAACGTTAAGCTAAGCCGCGCGTGTTTTGCGTCGGTTTGAGCTTTTTGTTAGATGCGCTACCCATCTCTAAGCCTCGGATCATCTATGTCCTTCAGTGCCATGCGATATGCTTTTAAATATAACTTGGCCAACACCCAAAGTCCTCGTACCCTATGACCCCGTTGCATATCTAAACGCGCAATATTTCGCAAGGCAAATATATTACCTTTAACTGCTGCTTTCTGGTAATACTTGCGTGCAATTACTAAATCTTTTTTAACACCACGACCAAAATAGTGCATTTTACCAAGCAATATATTGGCAGTTGATGAACCACAAGCTGATGCATTTAATAAATGTTCTTTTGCCTTATCATAATTAATATCTACACCCAAACCATGATAGCAAGCCCTGCCTAATCCTTCATGGCCATCAGACGAATCACCCTCACGTACTGCACGTTGATACCAGTAAAATGATTTTTCATTATTTTTCTTCAACTCACCAAAATCGTATTCATATAAATTTGCAGCTTCTGCGTAAGCCTCTGTAACTCCCTTTTCCGCAATTGTTTCAAAAATCTGGCGAGCTTGGATCAAATCACCTGACAAAAATGCCTCTCTTCCTTTATCCCACTGAACTAAATATTCTTTTTCCATACTTGCCTATTTTTCAGCATCTAACGCCAGCAATAACCGGCACGATGTAGCGGTGGGTTTGTTGTGCTAAGCTCTTTTAGCACAACAAAAACGCCGCGGAATTGTGTCCGAGTTGATTGCTTTTGTTAGGCAAATATATCACGCGGGTAGAGAAACTCTCTCCAATATGAACTTAGATACATCTTCCTCCGAGAACACATCAGCATCAATATACCCGTCTATTGAGAATACCCCATCTACACTTGCATCATCAAAACGTACAAACATAACCTTGTCTTTTTCTACCGATTTAATTATGTCCCTTACCGCGCGCCATTCAAGTTTGCACCATTCCTTATTTGAGTATTCCTGACACAAAAATACAACAATGAGTTTTGCTTTCTCTCTGTATATTCTCTGAAGCTTAAGGTCTAAATCAACGCCCGCCAGTTGTGATTGATAGTCATAGTCGTAGAAAACGCTGTCGGAACCTAGCTCTTGCTTGAGCAGTTCAGCAACCTTTGAAACATAAGCTCTTTTCTCGCCTGGGAATGAAAGTGCAACCTCAAAATCAACATCATCGATTTTCGAAACTGATTTATCTATTTTCCCGATAATAGGATTTTCGGCCAAGCGTTCTAGCGCTAAAAGAGAAAGTGAGAAGGGGTCTGGCTCTATCTGCTTTAGCTTCTCAGAGCCTGGTTTAACCAGTGAAATATGATATAGAAGAAAATTGAGCCATATTGATAGTGGGTTATCATTCATTACAGTCACAGGCTTAGCACTGCCATCCTTCTCTTGCTCAACTATCTCATTTGATACACGTGTTTTGATAGAATAAGCTTCTTTCTCGTTGAATAGACTACCAGCTCGATTTGCCATTCTGACAAATTGTTTGCATGCCTCACCTTCAATCACACCAAATGAAGAAATCTCGGCCCCCTTTAGACCCCATTTCATATCGCTACCTTTAAGGTCATGAAACAAATTGGTAGAGCCTTCTGTTCCATCAATCTTACCGTAGTATTGCCAGAGCATTATCGCGTGATTGGGTTGAGAAAATATACTGTCATCTACATTCCCTTGCCCTGAAATATAGTAAACACTAAATTTCAGATCATGGAATTTATCAGCCTCTTTCTCAAAGGCTGAAATAAGACGCCTTATTTCATTTGTTTTCTTTCTTAACGACAAACTCTATGCCCTTGTTTTTGCCTAACGCCAAAATCAGCGGCAGTTTAAAGTGGCGCGTATTTTTGCCTTGGCAAAAATCGTGACGCTTTAAACTGTCCGCTGGATTTTTTTGTTATGTGCTTTTACCATCAAGTAACTCTTTGGCTTGCTTAGGAAACTTCTGAATAAGCCATTGCAACAATTCCAATTGATCGCCACCCTTAGCTCTTCTGACTTGGATTAGTAACTTTTGGGCTGATGGTCTTTCAAGTGTAAGATTAGATGCTCCCTCGTTACATACTGAGCACAATGCTCTAAGATTTGAGGCATCATCTGTACCGCCTTGCGATTTATCTACAATATGCCCAATATGTAATCGAGTTTTCCGTGATGGGTCATACGGATGTGGCTCACCAGCCACGGCTCCACACATTTGGCAGGTGAAGCCATTTCTATCCAAAACGAAAGCTCTGGTTTCTTTTGATATTGCTCTTTCAAAAGCTGGCTGTGGTATTGGATCTTCCAGAATATATTGACCTGGCTTTAAGTCGCTACGGTCATTATGAGTTTGAATTTGATAACCTTCTTCTGTGCGTAACTCTCTAACTCTTCTCGCCCACTCTGTAATACCCCCAGCGATTTCTCTGAGTTCGTCAGAATCCATCAATCTGCCAATATTTGACAGAAAATGTTCTCTAAGTTTTGTTCTTGCACCTATTTTCTTTGCCATAAATTTAGACTCCTATCCAGCAATAGAAAATATTCTCTTATGCGCCAAGCATCCTAAAATCTCTGTTGCAACTGCTTGTGCAACAGGCGGTGGAAAGGCATTGCCTACCTGACGATATGCAGGGGTTTTTTTACCTGTAAAATGCCAATCAACTGGGAAACCTTGAATTCTGGCAACCATCTCTACAGTTAACCTTGGCATTCCAACAAAATCTTTTTCTGGAGGATCGTAGGCAATGCCCATTCCATCAACCCCAAGTGTAGCCCAAGCCTTTTTTGATCTAGTTGGTCCCAAATCAGGTCCACCATGTTTCTTCGAGCCACCCACAATAGTTGGAGCTACATCATCAGCTTGCCTCACCCACTGATTTACACCTTTCCAGCCATTTACTGACATTTGCTTTTTGAGCAGTTCACCGACTGTCAAAGGATTACATCCATTGCTCTGTGGCCATGAAAATAGTTCAGACATATCTTTCCTGATTGCCACAATAACTACGCGAGGTCGAAGCTGAGATACACCATAATCAGAAGCATTAAGCAACCGCCATTCTGCCTTATATCCCATTTTTTCTAATTGTTTTTTCAAGTTTAATCTGTAGTCTTCAAAAATTGCATCAAGAAAACCTCTGACATTCTCAAGCATAACTGCTCGTGGCTTAATCTCATTTACTAAGCGTAACGCTTCGGGGAACAAATCACGCTCATCATTTTTACCAAGCTGCTTTCCTGCTTTTGAAAAAGGAGGGCATGGAACCCCTCCAGCTAACAAATCAACATTGCTAAAATGCGTACCGTCAAATTCTCTTATATCGCCTTCAATAACATTCCAATTTGGTCGATTTTCTCTAAGAGTGGCACAGCATGGCTTTTCAATCTCAACAAGAGCTTGAGGTTCAAATCCTGCTCGCTCTAGTCCTAGTGCTTGACCACCTGCACCGGCACAGATTTCGACACATGATAGAGCTGTCATATATGTTCCTTTTGGAAAGTAAAAATCAGGTCTATATTATCAGGTTTCATGTGAATATTGCCGGTTCATTTTTTTGCACATAACGCTCTTGCTAACTTGCCATTTTATAGGCTGCGTAGTGAAACGAAGCGGCGTATAAAATGGTCAACGTTGAGCTACTTGTTGGGCTATTACAGTTTATCTGAAGTCTCAGGCTCAATATCTTTAACTTTTGATAATGCTGTTTTGAATTTTTTCTTGCTTCCTTTCGCAGCTCTTTCAGATAAATACTTCTCTGTAATTAAAGCAGACATTTTTTCAGCTAATGCAGTAGCTACAAACTGATTAATTGAAATGTTATCTTCTTTAGCTAAGTCCCTTACACTTTCATGAAGTGAGTCAGGCAACCTTAAACTTATTGTGCTCATGATATCTCTCCTAGTTTACGAAGAAGCTCTTGTGGCGTTACAGCTTTTAGTTTGAATTTCTGTATGTCTTTAAAATCTTTAATGTTATGAGTTACTATATAGTTACACTCCGCTTCTACAGCTAGCTCTAGAACAAAATCGTCGCTTGGATCTTTTAAATTAGGCCTCCAAAGGAAATGTATCTTTCTATGCTCACCAGTCGTGCAGATATAATCAATAATATCCTCTATATCTGAGTGTGTTAGCCCCAAATTTCGTGACATTCGTTTAGCCACAGCTTCGTATTCAAGGACAAGCGGTACAGATAAGTAGAATGTAAATTTTTTACTATCTATTAACGACAGAAGCTTAAATGAGGCACCATTCTTTGAGCGTAAAGCCGATATTAATACACAAGTATCTATTACTATTGAATAACTCATGGTGGTATTATATGCAATACCATTAATATGTCAAGAATTGTGTTTTTATGAAGCCCAACGCCTTGCTCAGCGGATTGGGTAAGGTGGCGGTTTTTTTGCTGGGTTTTGCAAAAAAAATGACAGCTTACCCAAATCCGCTGTAGCTTTTTGTTATGTTTTGAACGATATCCACTTTATATGATTTGAAATATTGCATTTTTATCAGATTCCAAATGGGAAAGAAAACCTTCAAGCCTATTGAAGTCAACAATATCTATTAGGAAATATTCGTTTCGATGATTTCTATTTTGATCTAAGTAGGCGTAATTAACTTCAAGCTGAAAATTATCCTGAATTCTTTCCGGGCTGCTTGGATCTTCCATTTCGACACGATAAAATTTTTCAAAACTATTGCATAGAATTACCGGGATTTCGATGGTTGCTAATATGTTATTATTTTGGTTGGATTTTTCAGGGATAATCGATCCACTGCGGCGCAGGTAAACCATTGCGTTAAGGCTTTGGTTAAGAGCTTTATAAATGACTTCATTTTCTACGTTGGGTCTATTTTTACTTGCAAACAACTTTGCAACCTTAGGGTTTGTCGCCAAGTAATGATGCTGTTCTGTAAACATGTTTCTTTCACGTAATGGAGTATTCGACATTAACCACTCCCTTGTAGAAATAATATCTTTGTCACTAAACCAGAATACGTTTGTCTGAGGAATATATTTACATTCAATAAATAATTTTAGATTGATAGTCCCATATCTGTCTTCATATTGATCATTATGGAGCCATGACTTTTCGGCTATTAGGTCAATTTCTCTTGGCTTATTCGAAGCGCTGTCCATATAGTAGGGGCTAACCATAGTATGCCATCCATTTTCTTTAAGGTGATTTGTAACTCTACAATGAAAGCTATTTCCACTCTCATTGATTATTGAGTCAACCTCTTCTATATCAGACATTGCTTTCTCTCTTTGGAAACATAACGCTAAGCTCAGCGGCGTTCCGGGGTGGCGCGGTTTTTTGCGTATGCAAAAATCGTGACGCCCCAGAACGTCCGCTGGAGCGCCTTGTTATATTTTTCATCCTAACCATTCATAGTCTTTATTTTAATATATATTGAGAAAGGAAAAGGTATATCGTGATTATTGAGCCAATCACTCCTATGCTTACTACAGTAAAAGAAACAATTCGTGATCCTGACCTAGGATTATTTTTAGGCTGAAGCTCTATTGAAGTATTTGGACTGTTAGTAATGGAGATTATTGATCTATTTGTATGATTTTCCAAGTTTTTTTCTTCAATTGATTTCTGTGGTGCTCTATTTTCGCTTTCTGTATTTATCGTTGGAGGTTTTTCAGTTTGGCACCTCACATCATGCACATTTATACCCATAATATGCGCGCCTGTTCCTTCCAATGTTTTACCTTCGAACTCTTTCTTTAGATTTCTTTCAAGAAATCTTCGAAGTGATTCTTTTTTCGATACTTTCCCAACTATTTTTAGGTAAAATCCTCTATCCATAATATCGAAGACATCTATGTCCATGGCAATTAGATCATCAAAATATTTATTATCTATTTTACCGACACATTTTGGCTTACCATGCCCTAGCTGCTCCCCTTGAGGCATTAGCTCTATATCATTTTGTCTATCGATAAATTGAGACAAATCTTCATCCATCGAATACAACCTAGCATTGAACCCATCATAAGGTATATCGAATACGAATATGGAGCTAGTTGTACTTATTTCGAATACACTTACGTTTTTACTATTTATATCGTTTCTAATATGTTGAACTAAGTGATTATTTCTATTGAAATCTAGCCTGTATTCCCCTAAGTACGCCCAATCCTTCTTTAGCAGATCTACTTCCTTATCGGTGTTTTTACCGACTGTTATTTTCTTACTAGATAATATCTTGCCAGACTTATCTCTAGTAAACGCCCTATATAACCGTCCATTCTTTTTGGCACAAAATCTGTGGAGCTTCACTAAAACTTCCTTTCAACTGTTAAAAAACAGGCATTTCTGCCGTTTGCATGTATCCAATCACTATGAATATTCGAGCTGCGTCATGAAGAAAATCTACCCAAACATTTCATGAAATATAACGCCCGCATCAGCTGACGTAATAAGGGGCGGTTTTTTTGCTTTAGCAAAAAAAATGACGCTTATTACGGTCAGCTGCATGCGATTGTTATATATTTTGTTTCCTGCATTGATTGGGTGATAATAGAATTTTTTTTAGTCTAAAAGCATGGGGGTGTGAAATGGCAGAAGATAGCGATCAGAATTCAATAAAAGAACAAATGGATAAACGGTTTGATAAGCTTATGGCTGCTATTAATTCCGTAGCTAAACAACCAACCAATCAACCCGTAGGTGTTGATCTGCTTTGTGGGCTGATTGCTTATTATGATAGTCCATTACATAAAATGAGTCTAGAGATTTTAGATGGTAAAGAAAGGGTTGCCTATATAGACTGGAAAGCTGTTGATAAGAATGAGAAAGTGAAATTTCGTGTTGGCAGCCAAATTGTAGATAAATTTGTAGAAGTATCTAAGCAATGGTTGTCTAGTGGGCTTGGTATACAACATCAATTTTGGCATTTTGATTTATTTATTATCCACGAATTATTTCATGCGTTTCAAGGAATGGAACGAGGCAAACATAGTGGGTTGATGCGACAATCACCGCATATCTTGGCTAAGATAGACTATGAATCTGATGCCTTTGCAGTTGCCAGTTTGTTTGCTTTGGCACTATTGTCACCTGAGCATTTTTCCCTCAGATATGAATTTGTTGATGAGTTAAAAAACCAAGATAGAAATAAAAATAAATCAGGACAAGAATTTTTTGATTCTATTGTTTTGTATTTTGTAGACAAAACATTAGATGAAGTTCCTTATTGGGGAACTCTTGCTAAAATAATTCAAGCTCAAATCTGGCACATGAGCATTTTTACAGCCCAGATGGTAGATACGAAAAAAAACGAGCTAAAACCTTATGAAACCCTCCGAGTTGCAGCGCAGAGACCTTTTCCTGTTACAAAGATTGAACGCACGTTTGCGTGGCTATTGCATTATTACCGAGCTAGATACTTTAAATTAGATTCTTTAGAAAATCCATTTAGATTACTAAACGAACCTTTGGTCGAATTCCGTAACTTATTGCCAGCTTCCTCTATTGACTGGAGATTAGTGCGACAGAAGTGGCCTAATACCGAAAAACAGCTTCTTGAAATTGCTCTTACAGTTAGCCGTCCAGATGGGTCAACACGAAAGGAACTTGGTATGAGCCATTTATTAAATATTGATGAACCAAAAGTTATTATTTGTGCAACTGGACCATATGGTCTTAAGCGATTTGTTAGGGTTGATACAGAAATTACTGATCAGGAATATGAAGGCTTATTTGTTTCACTTTTTACAGGGAATTTGAGGAAGTGCTGGCCTTTTTTTCAAAAATTATTTATTAAGGCACCTTGGTTGATAGGGTATATGGATGATCCTATTCGTAAGGTTCAATCCAAGGACTTTGATGCAACTATTTTTACCAACAAACCCAAAATCAATAATGAGTATATATTATTTAAAGATGAAGACTTAATAAAAAAAGCTCTTCTTGCATTAACTTCGCGACACTAAACGCAACATAAATTCTTAACAAACACCAAAACTCACTTTTTCTCTTTTGTTGTTTTTTCAGCTTCATATTTGAAAAAACAACATTCTAGTTTTCCACTGCTCGTACCTGCATGAGATATATAACAGTGTATTAGACCGCTTACGCGCCCTTCGGTGATAGACTGCTTCTGAATAGTATAGATTTGGCGTAAGCAGTATAGTACAATTTTCATTCAGCTCCCTTTGTGGGCAGGATGCCCGGTTATTTTAGCAAGGAGGCCATATGGCTGACGCCCTCAAAATGTCTTCGGACGCAGTATCACGCTTCTTCTCAAACTACTTGATATACCTAACAAAAGCAAATATCCCTGGAAAACAGCAACGGTGGTACGTTAAACACGTTGAAACGTTTATTAAGGCGCAAAACAGGCAGAAAATCAAGACACTTACTGCAGCAGAAATCAGCAGTTACTTTGAGGAGATAGGCCGCCAGAGCAAGCTGAAAGCCTAGCAATTTGCACAGCGAATCGATGCGATACGGATATTGTATTGCGAATTATTCGTATTATCTGTTTGCCAGCACGTCAACTGGAATTACTGGCTGGATTCTGCGAAACAATTAGAAACAGACCACCCAACCAGTGCCGTCAACTGTTGCCGAAGGAGCGAAAACAAGCAAAGAATTTACCTGTTCTTCTCAGGCCCAAAGAAGTATTCCGGCTACTTGATCAACTAAATGGCGGCCATAAGCTGCTGCGTTATTACTCTATAGAACAGAAACTTAACACAGATTATTGAACGCCTTCTAATCACCCCTTCATAATGCTGAGAATATTTCTTAAATAATTCATTAAGCCAAGTCCTGTTTCGTAGATTAAATTATTTTCCTTTTCACCACTGATAAAATCACGACCTGTACCACCACTAATTACATCGTTGCCGCGACCACCACGTAGAGAATCATTACCACTGCCGCCGCCGATCAGGTCATTTCCTTGCCCACCTCTTATTGAATCATCATCACTTCCACCGTCCAACACATCATTAGCCGTACCGCCACTGATGTAATCTTTACCACTGCCGCCATGGATTGTGTCCTCACTTCCATTACCCAGTAAAAGATCATCACCGACGCCACCGTAAATGAAATCACTGTCAGTACCTCCACTGATATAATCGCTACCACTACCGCCCAGGATAGAATCATGACCAGTTTCACCGAACAATGAATCATTGCCACTGCCACCGTATAGAATGTCATGCCCGCTACCACCACGAATATAGTCTTGACCACTATTTCCCTGGATGGTGTCATGCCCACCATCGCCGAAAATTACATCATCACCATCACCACCCAGTATCACATCGTCGCCGCTCCCATCAGAAAAATGCGTATTCGGTAATTCAGTTTCATCTCGCCCACCATTATCCCCAAAAATATGATCTCTACCTTTGCCTCCATTAATACGATCATCACCATAACCTGCGAGGATAAAATCATTACCACTGCCACCTTGAATCAAGTCATCGCCATCGTTGCCGAAAATAGAATCATTGTCAGTTCCACCGTCTATACAATCATCACCCTCACCGCCATAGATAACATCCCTACCCTCACCCGCAAACAGGATATCATCACCACCCTGACCAAAAAGACGATCATTCCCGCGACCGCCAAAAATAACATCATCACCGTCACCACCTTGTATAATATCTCTACCGCTCCCTCCTTTAATCCAATCCTCACCATCACCACCAAATAATCGCAGACTCTGTGTTACATTTTCTTCTACTGTAATAGTGTCATTACCTGCACCAGCATGAATCTCCAGGTTTTCCCGATCACGACCAGAGAATGTAAAATACTCTCTATCAATCTGGACTCTGATATCTCCATTCTCTACATTCTGCGATACAGCAATTGCGTTCGCATGACATCCTGCAAATATCTTTAGCTTACCCTGTTCCCTGGTAATCCTAACCTCCGATGAATTCTTTTTACCATCAAGACTTTTTTGTTTGGATTCATCAAGGACAAGAGCCTGTTGAGTGTTTTCCACTCCACTGTGTTCTTTGTATAACCCGATAAAAACTGCGTTGAATTTATCAACAAACGGTTTTTTCAGGAATTTATCTCGCCCTCCTGCTAAGCTTCCATCCCCATTAGAAGTGGCAACATTTACTCTGTTTAACTTATTATCTGTAGTCATAATAACCCATGAGATTCAAACAACACGCTCTCAGTTTCAGCTGCGTTATGGTTGTTGGGTTGTATAACGCGCAGTCAGGATAAAAGTTTTTAGATAAATGATATTGTTAAAAATAAATCTGATGAACGAACGGGGGCATGCCATTCAATCTGTTTTCAAGAAAGGTCATTCGTGAACTGGGCCGCTATAGAAATAAAGGGGTGGATAATTTTGAGTCCCTTTATTTTCGAATATCGCTATTAGAAGGCGTAGATAGTTATGGCTAGGACCCATAACTGAGAATAGTAATAATGAATTTAATGAACTGCGATTGCAAATCTACGCCGAAGACACTCGGCTGATTATTCTAATGCACAACCAATGCCGCCGACCAGGCAAATCCAGCGCCATTAGAGACAAGCATCACTTTATCATCCTTTTGGATTAACCCTTCTTCTAGCGCATCTGAATAATTGATTACCATGTCACTCTCCTGTACATGGCCATGGTGTTTCAGCCCATTTGTATAAATTTTATTAGCGGGGATTTTAAACATTTTCATAAAATATGATTGATCCCAAGTAGAAAATGTAGGATATATATAATAGTCAACATCTTGGAACGTAAGGTTTAATCTGGCTAGTAACCTCTTCATAACTTTTTTAAACATGATAAAATTCATAGGAATGACATGCTCATTGAACTTATCCATTTTAGCGTACATATGCAGTAAATCTTCTGTTACATTTTCATCTGATGTACGATTTTGCAACCCTGGAACATACCAGACATCATGAAGACGGCCGACGGAGATTGTCTCAACACCTAGCACTCTTGCACGATCACAGTTTTTCTTTAATACAAATGCAGCACCTCCATCACTGGCAACTGTAATGGGGTAATAGGTTTTATTGTACTCTGGCGTCCGATCACCCGCCGTTAACAATGCCGTATTGATATCATCACGACTCACCATCATGGCGATCACGGCTTTCATTGCAACGTGGTAACTGGCACATCCTCCGGTATTAACCGCTGATGCGAATGCATTTATTAAGCCCAGTTCCTTTTGCACCAAACCAGCTGAAGACCATGTAGGACCAACGTAGTCTTCAGGAATGCTGGTAAAATCCATTACAAGATCCACTTCTTCAGGCTTGATGTCTGCCTTTTTCAAAGCTTCTCTTGATGCTCTAATAGCTAAACTCGATGGTAGTTCGTCTGTTACATGCACCTCTTCAATACCAATATCCTTTTGAAAGTCAATATTTTTTGCCAGCAAACCAAAAGGCACATTCTCATCTCTGAATATATCAGCCACCTTTTTCTTGGCTGGTGGAAAATAATATGCCTCAGATAATATACCTATATCAGTCACGTAAGATCCCTCTATAAATATTCAAATAAGGTTGCACCCGACATAAAACCGAGTCCGTGGGAAAACATTAAAATTCGATCTCCCTTCTGTATGTCCCTGCTCATTAATTTTTCATAGTTAAGAAGGAAATCGGTTGCCTGAATATGGCCGTGATCTTTTAAATTGGCAGTGCAAACATCATTTTCCATCCCGAATGCGTTAATGTAATTCTTTTGATCTTCTGCAGAAAAATTTGGATATAAGCAGTATTTAATATCACTCATTTCAAGTCTGTGCTCGGTCAATAGCTGCGCTACCAGTTTTTTTGGTGCAGCCATTTCATCAACCGAATTAAATTTCTCATGATCAAACATTAATTTATACAAATCCAAACGTGTTGGATGAGCAACACCACCGCCTTTAATGTAATTAACATCATGGAGTTCACCATTGGAAATTAGCTTTGTTCCTAAGTGTCTGTTTGATGTTCCAGTTTGAATGATAGCTGCGCTTGATGCATCACTCAGCACGGAAACAGGATTATTCTCACCCAGAACTCTGTTTTTCGGAATAGCACTATCCCCTGCAACCAGAAGAACAGTGTTGACCTGGCTATCACCTTGTATCAGCGATGTTGCAAATTCAATTGCTACCAGTGAATTGGAAGAACTTGCCCCACTAAAACCTAAAGTAAATGCATTTTTGGCGGAGATTGCTCCTTGAATCTCATTACTCATTGACCAGGCAGGTTCTACATACTTTTGAGGTAGTATCGAAAAATCGATAACAGCATCAATTTCCAACGCGGAGATACCGGATTTTTCAATTACAAGGTTGGCTGCATCAATGGCTAACTGAGTCTGATCATCGCCATCGAAAACATGAATATTTTCAATCCCGATCTTTGAAGAAATTTCTTCAGTAAAATCAATCCCTTCTTCATGAAATACAGTTTCCACTGATTTGGTTTTTTCAGGCATAAAACATGCCGCTGACAATATCCCTACATTCTCAACGTTCATAAATCCCAGTCCATATCGTTAAGCAAAAATTCCATTGGTGATCCATCTGGCTCAATATAAAAAGTATTAAATAATGCAAGCAATCAAGTATCCTTCAAATAACGTTCCAATGTTAACTAAGCTTGGGTTAAAGATGCTCATTTACTGCATGTAAACTGCGTTTTTTCGCCTGATATTGTTTTTCCTGATACTCAATCAGAGACCTTTCAACAGACCGCCAGGAATTGTAACGCTGGGCAAGAATGCCAACATTACAACTCCATTTTAACAGAGAAGAGGTAACTTACGTTTGTATATTTGCCTTACATAATGCAATAAAAAAACAATGCGAATATGGAGGTAAAAAACAATTGCCTCTTGTCCAGTGCTAGGGCTGCTTTTCTGCGAGTATCCTGAAAATCCCCCGGTTTATTGTAGTAATGCCAATACTTAGAGGACTAGTGAATGTAGCAGAAGGGTCATCCGGATCTGCAATTACCGTCGTTTCAACTCTCGGGATATCAGGTGTCGCACCATAAACAGAGCCATCTAAATGAGTTGCAACATCCAGCCATAATAGTTGAGCACCATCATCCTGCTCCACCATCGGACAGTAACTTAAATCACGTACAAATTGTGCCCGACCATGACGGTTTGGTATTAAAATATTAGGAACACCGCCGAAAGGTCTTGATGCGAATTGATAATCACCACCATCTGGGCCAGGACTCACCCAAATAGCCCAAACAGTTAAGACTTCATTCGGGCGATAATGTTTAAGTTTTATTTTTACACGGGCCGTACCATCACGACGACACTTAACATGCAAAGAACCATCTACACCACGAAATTCATTCAACCTCAAAGGCGCGCTGGGCAAACTGGCAGTTGCAGGATTGGGGGGTGCTGTTGTTCCATGGGGCTTCAGAAAGGTTCTTGTTCCATTCACACTTGATACGACGGGAACCTCATTTGAACGCAAATTCTTGAGACGTGAATCTGCATCTGGAGCGCCAAAATCATTAATTAATGCAGGCCCGACTGTTGTTGCAATATCGGCATTTCCATTATCAATGCAATCTTGAGCAGTTAACGCCAAAGCATCACGGTTCGGCCCTTGTGGCGGGGCATCAGGATTGTATAAACCAATAAAATCAATGTTGATATCAGGATTCAGTGGTGCACGCGCTCTGAATATCGGAGCAGCACAATCAGAGTTGAACCCGGTAGAAGGCAGTAACGATCTTTTCCAAATCCGTTGCTCACCCCCTGCGATGGAAACACTGATATTTCCAATCAATAACAAAACGGTGATGGTGGATATAGTTAGATGAAGTGACAGCTTTCTTTTCTTAGAACTAAATTGCATTTGTTTCTCCCTGAATTATTATTTCGTTTATAAAAAAGCTTGCGCGCAGATTATGCGCATAATGTTGAACGTTGGTCAAGTAGAGATGTCTAAAGTAAGCTGGCAATTCATAAATCGCCTATATTTATAGATGTAAATCAACATTTTCTAAAAATAAAAATATATATAGGAATTGTACTACAAATATGACCCCTGATAACTATCAATAATACTTGCTATAACAACCTAATCTCGAGTCGGAATCCAACTTGCAGCAATAATTTATATGTACGGATTCACCTACACTACACTGCACTCAAACCCGAAAGAATGAGGAAACAGAGCAACACCTTGTTGCATTCTGCACAGCATTTTTTCAAAATTTTCAACCTATGGGAAAATCACAAATTAGATTTCTCATTAAGATGATCCAGGTGACTCGACGTTAATACAATACTTGAGCGACATTTGGTGAGAATCAGAGTCTGAATATTTCTGCCAGGAGTTGATAGCTGTAATACAACCAGCCTAGGTATATTTTGCACCAAATATCGCTGATCCGACACGCACCATGGTGCTGCCTTCTTCTACAGCAATCGAATAGTCCCCACTCATTCCCATTGATAAAACATTAATATCAATATTATCAAGCTTGTACATGCTTTTAGCTTTATCAAATATTGTTTTTAGTTTTTGAAACTCCTGCCGTACTTGATCCATGTCTTTGGTGAAGGTGGCCATACCCATAATACCTTCAATCTTCACATTGCTCAATTTTTCAATGCCGTCAGTCTGCAGGGCCTCGAACAGCGCTTCTTCAGTGAAACCAAACTTGGTCTCTTCCTCAGCGATATGGACTTGTAATAAGCAACCAATCATTCGATCAACATTCATGGCCCGCTTATTTATATCATTTAGCAATTTCAAGCTATCTACCGAATGAATCAGATGAATATAAGGTGCAATATGTTTAATTTTGTTGGATTGCATATGACCGATCATGTGCCATTTAATATCTTTTGGTAACTTCTCCGCTTTCTCGGTTAACTCCAACACGTTGTTTTCACCAAAATCCCTAATCCCTGCATTGTAAGCAGCCATAATATCGTCAGCCGACTTGGTTTTGCTTACCGCTACCAAAAGACAGTTTTGTCCCAGTTTTTCATTTAGTTGCTGTACGTTTTTTTCTATATCCATGGTTTGTTATCCTTTTTCCCGGTGTTGTTAAGACAAATTTAAGAGCTTATACCTTAAAAACATAATGATCTATTACTCATGCGCAATCCATAATTCAGCCTACCAGCTATAAATCACTAAAAAGTGATATAAATAAATGCATGATAATGAAACCCTTGAGCAGTATTATAAACGTGTATAATTAATTGATGATCAACCAAATGTTATAAATTCGATGCATCACCTTACCAAGACAAACACAAGGGCAACCATACAACATTTAATCACTGCTATTACATTTAAACTTTACACTCAAGAATCATAGGTTAATTAATACGCAATCATTTGGCATGTAACGGCACCTCAAGAACATATTATTTTTAAATAATACAAGCCAAGACGATGTTTTGCAATATAATATACTAACGCGGTTGATCGAGAAGCCAAACCTTCACAAAGTTAACGTAATGTTATTAAACGTCATATACGCCTTTATCAAATAAAACTGATCGGTTGTTCAATATTGCCGCTATTTCTGATTCCAATTCAATAAATTTTTAAATCAGATCAAATTTTAAATTTGACATCTCCTCTCTTGATATGATAGAAAATATCCTCTGGTAGAATTATGTGATCAAGGGCAAATAAAATATTAAATTCGTTAATTCTCACCAAGCAATAATTTGCATGAATATGCAAAACCGCTAACTGTCCAATACAGTACGAAGCCCATTCATTTATTTTTAGTAGGGAAACTATGCATCAAAAACTCAACGCTCAAATCACCCATAGCTACCCAGGTTTCGCGATCTCCGATACAGAAACGGCCAGACTAATTGATATTGCCGTTTGGAACAATAAGGTACCATTGTTCATGCGTCCTGGTCGCGTTGCATGGCATTTACTCGAAGAGGATGTTTCACTAAAGGCAGATTCCTCGGTCCATTATTGCGCCGCAAAACTAAAGGGTGTCGGGCTGTGGAATCCAAAATCGTCTTCATCGCATTTTAGCACGACACTGCATAAGGACGGTTATAGCTTAGAAGCGGTTCCTCCTTTAACAGATGTTCTTGAGTACTTGGTTACCTATCCACATATGGGCATTAATAATGAAGGTGAGTATATGTTTGCATACAGCTCACCCAGCCCGATAGGCGGTATCGTCCATGATCGTGCTCATCTGGAGTATTGGGCAGCAAAACGCTTGATAGAAAACGGCGTACCCAGTATTGCCCCATTGGCCGTTCTACAATATGGCGATTCATTACAATTCAAAGGACAACCGATGGGAGCGGTAATTACTTTATCACCGGGCGTCGCTTCTTTTCGTATTTCAGAGGTACTTTTTGGAGCTGCCCTGGAGCGTGGTTCAGATCCTGAATTTGACGCCCACTTCGATGCTATGCGTGAATCGCTTGACATTGAAGGTGACCCGAATGACGAACGTACTCGATTGAAAGTAATTTCAAAGCTTGCACGACAGGCAGGCAAATTGATACACGATTTTTCAATGTCTGGCATGTATCGCTATTCTGGCGACTGGGGAAACTTTATCTACTCCGTAGAACGTAATGAGTTATTTCTGGTAGATCTTGATTCGGTACAAGATATCGATAATCTTCCAGCACCCGCGCGTCCTTTGCAGGTTTTGCGAGACATAGCCAGTTCAGTCTATCGTATGACGGCCAAATTTGGCTACCCAACTGCACTGGATAAATATACGTTAAATAATCTACTAGAGTTCGACCCTATAGCTGAATTATTGCGTGGCTACTTTATCGACATTCCTGAAGAAGAAATAAAAACTGTCTCTCGCCGACTCTGGAACTACTTCATTCCACACCTGCTTTTATTGAAGAAAAATACAGACGACATACGCAATCATTGGTCGGGGGATCGCCGTAAAAGTTACAAAATGGATCACGATCTGTTTAACATCCTAGCTCTCACCAGCCTACAACCCTTATTCGCCAAAACTGAAATTGGGAAAAAATATGCTGCCGACATTATCAGTGAAAACGATATGTTTAAAAAGGCAGAGCACTTTCTAGGTGGCAGATATGAGTATTTCAATTACTTGATGGGCAAGCCATGACAATCGGGCGTTCATATGCCTCTTTGATGGCAAGAGGTCGGGGTACATGCATGCTTCAAGTACAATTCAAAAGACAAAATGGGTGTTTGGTTTCGGCTATACTGATGAACGGTAACTGCAACTATCGTATTACAATAAGTGAAATCAATTCACTATTATAGTGTTAGCCATCTATCAAATATTTTTTGATATGAACTGGTAATAATATTTACCTCAATCTCATATTGCATTATTCACTTCAAACGGTTTAAGGAAGATACTATGACTGATCCAAAAAATGCTGATAAAATTCAAAGCGCAATCAAAGATTACATCATGAATAATTCAAATTTCGACACCTCAGATACATTGGATATAGATGACAAACTGCTTGAAGACGGAATCCTGGATTCATTAGGTATTGCAGAAATCACCGAATTTATGGAAGAGGCCTTTAATTTTGAAGTGGAAGAGGATGAAATTACAGCAGACAATTACCGAACACTCGGAACACTGACCGAATTTTGTCAATCCAAGCTTGCATCGAACGCCGCTTAATCTGGAATTGGATTCATTGTAATAATACAGAACCTGGATCACATACCATTAGTAATTATTCTATAACGCTTTTACGCGGTAACCGGGAAATATAGGGATATACCTATCAATTTCTGGCATTAAGTTTCATCTGTAGATTTTTGCTAAATGTAAGTCATTCTGGATTCAAGGAAAGAATTACCATGTTAGAAAATGTAAAAATTGATAAGATCAAAGCCGATTTCATTCTTCTCCATGCACCCGCCATCTATGATTTCAGGAATCGTGATGACATTCCTCTAGGATGGTATGGAAGCCAGGAAAGCAGTAACGTTACACCTATCTTTGAAATATATCCGTTGGGTTTTCTGTCTCTCAAAAGTTATCTTATGCAACAAGGCTTTACTGTTGAAATAGTCAACCTCGCCGCCTTGATGCTGCGCCACCCCACACTGAAGGTGGAGCAACTGATAGAACACTTCGACACTCCCCTGTTTGGTATTGATCTACACTGGTTACCTCATTGCCATGGTGCAGTTGAAGTGGCCGGTGTTGTCAAGAAGATACATCCAGAATCACTTATCATGTTCGGCGGCATTGTTTCCACTTATTATAACCGGGAGCTGATGAGTTACCCTCAAATTGACATAGTCGCTCGCGGTTACGATACACTTGAGCCTGTTCGCATGCTGGTCCAGGCTATTCAGGATGGCAAAAGACAAAGTGAGTTTTCGAATATTCCAAATCTGGTATACAAAAACAAAGGAGAAATTGTCGATACTGGCTTTACCCATCTACCAGAAGTTTTGAATGATGTTGTCATCGATTGGTCAAAACTATTCAAGGAAAAGTTCAGTTTGTTAAATTTACCCAGTATATTTGTTTTACCCAACACAGGATGTGCCATGAAATGTGGATGGTGCTCTGGCTCTAATTTTGGCTATAAACGAATAATGAACGCGGGGAAAAAGACGGTTTTCCATAGAAACCTTGAGCAGATTAAAAACGAAATAAAAACCATACCCAAGCTCGATGTTCCATTAAGTATCTACACCTTACAAGCCTACTCTGAACCTGCCAGTAAAATTATTTCTTACATGCAGAGCGTCCAGGAAAGTGGCAGAGCCAAATCGCTATCGTTGGAACAATACAATTTACCAAAAACACAGTATATGCGGGATATGGTGCGTGTGGCACCCGACATTGACATCCTGATAAACCTCTCCCCTCAATCACATGATGTAGAAATCAGTCGGCTAAGTGGCCGTGGTACTTATACCAATACTGACATGGAGAGGTGGTTGGAGGAAGCATTCGATATCGGCATTAAAGGTGTCTTTATTTGGTATACCATCGGCATGCCAAAACAAACGTATAAATCAGTTATGGAAACCGTCGATTATACCGCACGACTTATGGAAAAATTTCAGAAGGAATTAGTCGTTCCATCTATCTTTGGGATGATCCCCTTCCTTGATCCTGGTTGTCAATGGTTTGAAGAGGAATCTGCACATGGCTATAAGGTATTTTTTAAGGATTTAGAATCTCACAGACAATCAATGGTAAAAACAAATTGGATTGATGCGATGAACTACGAGACCAAGTGGATGCCTCGTGAGCAATTTTTACCCTGTATGTATGAAGCGGCAGGTAAAATGGCAGATTTTAAATACGACTCAGGAAGAATTACGAAAAAGAGTATAAAAATAATTCGCGACCGAATGGATCGCATTAAGAAAATTACCGAAACTATCGAAGAAGTGTTTAAAAAAGACAAAACCAAAGTTTTGCCGCAATGGTTAAAGGAAGAAATAGTTTTGCATAATGAAGAAATTCTGACCTATGCGGCAGACGTCCGGCTAGCAAAAAAACCATTAGTCGGTAGGTGGTACGACGATCACGCCGTCCCAGCCAATATTATAGAAGCTTGTACCGAGGAGGTTGTTCCCAATATTTAAATAGAGAATCTTACTGCACTTGGACTACAGGGCTGCAGTTCTGGTTAAGGAATTTCGTTCGCTAATTGAAAGTCATACCAATTTTCGAATTCCTGCTACACCATGAATTCCCCAGGGTTTGCATTCTGACCCTTACTGACGACACTATGGACTCGTCTATGTTAAGTCCCAACAACAACACAGGTTATCAATTATGGACTTTGGAATTACAGAGCAACAACAAGAACTAAAAACAAAGTATTTAGAGTTTGCGAAGAATGAGTTGAATGGAGACATAATAGACAGAGATCAAAAGTCTATTCTATCGCGAGAACTTTGGAAAAAGTGCGCTCAGTTTGGTGTTCACGGACTACCTTTTCCCAAGGAATATGGCGGTCTTGACGAAGATATTATAAATACAGTTTTGGCAATGGAAGGACTGGGTGTAGGTTGCCGGGACAATGGTTTGCTTTTCAGTATCAACGGACAAATGTGGACGTTACAAATGCCTATCTGGCAGTTTGGCACGGAAGCTCAAAAACAAAAGTATCTACGAGGGATGATAGAGGGAGATATCATTGGCGCACATGGTATATCTGAACCTGAAGCTGGCTCTGACGTTATGCAACTGAGGAGTACGGCAGAAAAAATAGGTGACACCTATGTACTAAATGGATCAAAGGTATTTTGCACAAATGGCCCAGTCGCTGATCTGTTTCTGATATTTGCAACAGTCAACCCCAAAGCAGGCTCTTTGGGAATAACCGGGTTTCTGGTTGATAGAGAGACGAAGGGCTTGATTATAAGTGGAAATAAACAAAAAATGGGATTAAGAACAGCGCCCATGTCAGAGCTAACTCTCAAAGAGTGTGTGGTACCTGTAGAGGCAAGAATCGGTAGAGAAGGACAAGGTGGCCGAATTTTTGCGTTTTCCTCAGAGTGGGAACGCAGCGCTATATTAGCCAATCTGGTTGGCGCCATGGAATATCAGTTAGATAAATGCATTGCCTATGCAAACAAACGTAGACAATTCAAAAATAAGATCGCTAAATTCCAGTCTGTCTCCAATCGAATTGTGGATATGAAGCTGCGCCTTGAGCTGTCTCGACTACTACTATATAAAGTTGCATGGAAAAAGAAGACATGCGGTGAATCTGCAATGGAAGCTTCTTTAGCCAAAATGTATCTCAGTGAGGCCTGGGTAGCTTCGTGTCAGGACACAACCTTGATCCACGGAGGGTATGGTTATTTAACCGAATATGAAATCGAGCGTGATTTCAGGGATGCTATTGGAGGTTTACTCTACTCTGGAACCTCAGACATTCAAAGAAATATTGCCGCACGACTTTTAGGTCTGTAAAGGTACACAGGCAAAGGAACTCGAAAATGACGACTGGATTGTTACCTCAAATATTAGCAGAGTCTGCACATAATTACCCAAACAGAGTCGCCGTTGAACTCAGCGATGACAAAATTACATATCTTGAGTTGGACAGAATCAGCAACCAACTTGCTAATACCTTAAAAAAAAGTGGTGTTCAGTACGGTGACCGAGTTGCCATTTACTTGAGCAAGTCAATTAAAACAATCATCAGCATTTTCGCAATTTTAAAAGCCAATGCGATTTGTGTACCGCTGGATCCAACTGGGCCAACTCAACGTAATTCCTACATTATCAATGACTGCCAAGTGAAATGCTTAATCAGTCATTCCAACAAACGACGAGGGCTTATTGCGCTTGTTTCAAGCAGAACCCCATTGACAAATGTTATTTTGTTATCAGATAAGAATGTTATTGAGGATTTTGTAGCACTAAATACTGTTCTATGGAATGATGTTTTAATTGAACCCGGTGTTGCCTCTAAGCCGGTGGTGATTGATATTGATCCTGCTTACATTTTATATACTTCTGGATCCACAGGCGAGCCGAAAGGTGTAATAATATCTCATTTGAATGCACTCACTTTTATTAACTGGGCCGCCAGTTTTTTCAATATAGATAATACAGATAAAGTCAGCAGCCACGCACCTTTACATTTTGATCTATCAATCTTTGATATCTTTGTAACAATGAAATGTGGAGGATCTGTCTGTTTGGTTCCACCGGAAATTAATGCACTACCAAAAGATCTGATTAAATTTATTGCTGAACATAAGATTACTGTATGGCAGTCGGTACCATCGGTACTCGTGCTACTCACCAATAGTAGTGAGCTGGAAAAACATACCCTGCACCACCTTCGATTTGTATTATTTGCAGGTGAGACTTTCCCGACAAAATTCCTGAGGAAGTTAATGCTGACCTTACCCTCTCCAAGTTACTATAATATATACGGTGCTACCGAAATAAATGACGTCGCCTGTTACCACATAAAGAAACCACCGATTGAAAATGATCCTCCAGTGCCTATTGGCAAAGCTTGTTCGTTTGTTGAGTTATTTGCTATTGACGCAAATAACAAACGGATCACCACTCCCGGAGTGATTGGCGAACTTTACGCCCGAGGCAGCAATATCTCTATTGGTTATTGGGGCAATCATAAGGCATCAAAAGAACACTTCCTTCAAAACCCACTAAATTCAATGATAGCAGATCCAGTATACAAAACGGGGGATTTGGTTGAACTTGACAAAAATGATGATTTTCGATACGTCGGGCGCAGTGATTCGCAGGTAAAAATACGGGGTTTTCGTGTAAATCTCGTTGAAGTTGAGAATGTGCTATTGCGTTATAAGGATATTGATGAAGTTTCAGTAGTTGCGTTGTCAGACGATAATGAAGCGCGATTCCTGAAGGCATATATCGTTGCTAAGAATGGGACAATTATTGATCAACGCCAATTAAAGCAACATTGCCTGAAGTTCATTCCAAAATACATGTTACCTGAAGAATTAGAACAAAGGACATCCTTACCAAAAACCTCAACAGGTAAAGTTGATAAAAGAAAACTAACAACGTCCAGGGTTGCTGAGTTTGCGGATTGATGGTTGCAGCATAATGCCTAAAATAGTTTTGCCGACAGTGGCTTTTGACGATAAGCCTCATAAGGGACAGATGGTATGAACTCCACCTTATTGATTCGTGCATTTTATATTTTTAGGCTTTTGGTGGGCTGCTGATTTAAGTGATTAATAAATAATCACTTAAATCAGCTTGCCGTATTCTTGTATCAGTTACCTCTACTAATAATGACCGTAACCGAAGCCCGGCAAAATCAACCCGCCAAGTCCTGAGTTCACAAAGAAACTTGCGTTTGCTGCAGGTAGTTATAATTAATGGAATATTCGAACGACAATGATTGTTAGAACTTTACAAGAAGCAAATGAAATAAAAGTGTTTAAACGCGCTATTTCCCACGTTCTGGTAAATTCAGATGATGACGTTGGTCATTCTCTGATTGATGTAAAAATCTGCGCCGGGAAAGAAACCACGATTGAAAAAGAATATTCAGATTCCTTCAAAACTCATGCATACTACAATATTCGGGGAGAAGGAATGGGTGTAATTGATGGCGATAAGTTTAAGATCAATCCGGGTACACTGATTGCTTGTGCAACACAAAAGTGCGTCGTGTTAACTGCACAAACTGATATGCACGTTGCAGCAATTTTTAGTTCAGAAAATGCCGTGCCTACAACGATTGTCCGTAACCTCGAAGACTTATACCATACTGAAAGAGATGTATTTTGGGGAAATGGACGCAGTAGAAGGTTACTAATAAGGCAAGACGGACTGGGTTTTGCCTTATGTATTACCATGGGTAACTCTGACACGGATTCGTTGATTCGATATGAAAATCATTTTGAATCATGTTATTACATCTCTGGAACTGGTGAATATAAATGGGAATGTGGGAATCACCCAATTAAAACAGGGTATGATCAAGGCACTGTTTTTATTATGAATAAACATGACACACACCATATGCGGGTTGCGGATGAAACGGTCTGCCTCAGCATCTTTTCACCGCCTATCGAGGGTAATGAGAGGCACAATTTTAAGAATGGAAACGCATCTTCTTATTAGCGGTTTTTCGTGCTGTTATAATGTTGAGTCATTTAAAGCAGTACAAATAAAATCGACATTTTGTTCGAATTTTAAATGAATTCCAGAGTTATTTTTCTACTGGATTAGGTTATAATGATCTCTTTGGCTAAACTTCTCCAGATGATTAAAGTATGGTAGCTTATCGTTCTAAAACTTCAACTCATGGTCGTAACATGTCTGGCGCACGGGCATTGTGGCGCGCCACCGGCATGACAGATGAGGATTTTGAAAAACCGATAATTGCAATTGCCAACTCCTTTACTCAGTTTGTACCAGGACATGTACATTTAAAAGATCTGGGCCAATTGGTGGCCCGTGAAATTGAAAAGGCGGGAGGTGTTGCCAAGGAATTTAATACAATAGCGGTTGATGACGGTATTGCCATGGGTCATGACGGGATGCTATACAGCCTTCCTTCCAGAGATCTGATTTCCGATTCAATTGAATACATGGTCAATGCGCATTGTGCGGATGCCATGGTATGTATTTCAAACTGTGATAAAATCACCCCTGGCATGCTTAACGCTGCCATGCGCTTAAATATTCCAACTATTTTCGTTTCCGGTGGCCCTATGGAAGCTGGAAAAACTAAATTGGGCGGACATAAACTGGATTTTGTGGATGCTGTAATCATAGGTGCCGACGATCAGGCAAGCGACCAGCAAGTCGAAGATTACGAACGATCTGCATGCCCCACATGCGGCAGTTGCTCTGGTATGTTCACAGCTAATTCCATGAACTGTCTCACTGAGGCTATTGGCTTATCCTTACCAGGAAATGGCTCCATGCTTGCAACACATGCCGACCGGGAACAATTGTTCTTGGAGGCCGGTCGGGTCATTGTCAAACTTGCGCGTAGCTATTATGAACATGACGATGAATCCATTCTGCCAAGAAATATTGCTAATATTAATGCATTTATAAACGCCATGAGTTTGGATATCACTATGGGTGGATCTACCAACACTATACTGCACCTATTAGCTGCAGCGCAGGAAGCAAAAGTGGATTTCACAATGACTGATATTGATCGATTGTCACGAAAGATACCCCAGTTATGCAAAGTTTCACCCAGCACGGCAAAATATCATATGGAGGATGTTCATCGTGCAGGTGGAGTAATGGCTATTCTAGGTGAATTAGACCGGGCCGGGTTGATTCATAAAGATACCCCAACCGTTCACAGCGCTACATTGGGCGAGGCATTGGATAAATGGGATATCAAGCGTACAAACAACGAGGAAATCCATCAGTTTTTTCGCGCCGGACCTGCAGGCATTCGAACACAGACAGCTTTTAGCCAAAACACACGTTGGCCTGATCTTGATCAAGACCGAGAAGGCGGTTGTATTCGTTCACTTCACAATGCTTATTCTGAGGAGGGTGGGCTTGCAGTTTTATTTGGCAATATCGCAATAGATGGCTGTGTGGTTAAGACAGCAGGTGTTGACGATAGTATTTTGATTTTTCAGGGTACCGCTTTTATTTGTGAAAGCCAGGAAGATGCAATAGAGTCTATCTTAAACGATAAAATACAAGCTGGTGATATTCTCGTGGTACGTTACGAAGGCCCTAAAGGTGGACCCGGTATGCAGGAAATGCTATATCCTACCAGCTATATAAAATCGAAAGGTTTGGGAAAAGAGTGCGCTTTATTAACTGATGGACGTTTCTCTGGAGGGTCTTCGGGATTATCGATTGGCCACGTATCACCGGAAGCTGCATCGGGTGGTGCAATTGGATTAATTGAGCACAATGATATCATCAAAATTAATATTCCCGAGCGCACAATAAACCTTGATGTCTCTGAGGAAGAGCTGGAGAAACGTCGCAAGCTGCGTGACATAGCTGGCTGGAAACCGGAAAAGTCGAGACCGCGTAAGGTTACTGCAGCATTGAAAGCCTACGCCAAAATGGCCTCTAGTGCTAATAAGGGTGCAGTAAGGGATATTTCCCAACTGGATTAATGCAGCACTTCCAGTGCTGAAAGAATAACTATTTAATAATAAACCCAGAAATAAGTCTAAGAATAAGCTCATATCAGGCACTTTCAGATCGTAAGGCAATAGTGCAGTGGTTATTGATTACTGATGAATCAGGAATTCAATCGTGTGTGGTGAGAAGCTGTATTGTTCCACCAATCAATTTAACGAATGGAGATATAGCTAATGGAAGAACAACCTGGTATTTGTAACGAGCTAACCAAAAACAGCATTAATGAGTTACTTGTGAATGAAATTGATGTCATTCAGATCAAGAATTTTTATCCATCATCACTTTCTAAAAATTTTGCTGAGAAAGTGATTTCTCATTCTAAATTGGATTTTTACAAAAAACAAAATACTGTTGCCCGATTGGGAATGGGCTATATTGATGTTGAAAAATCGCCTGAGATGTCGAAAAAATACCATGACGAAGCTGTTGCAAGTATTCAGTTGGTGCGTGATTTGATATACCCCCATATCTCACCTATGGATCATCTACGGCTTCTTTTGCAGGAAATATGGCCATCAGGAGCAAATTTAGAAACTATCGATAATCAGGTTTGTTTTGTTGGTACATGCCGGGTGTTTGCCCCAGAAGTCAAACTGCTTCCTCACAATGATCGACAGGAACGACTGTTAATCAGTGGTAACGCAGATTTACTGGGGCAATTAGCGGTCAATATTTATTTCCAGTTACCAGAAAAAGGTGGCGAACTTGAACTGTGGCTGGAAGAACCAAGCGATGAACAGGACAAAATAATTGCAGCCAATGATGGCATAGATAAAGACAAGCTGGAACCGCCCAAACTGGTATTAAGACCAGACGTGGGGGATTTAGTGATTATCAATTCACATTTGATCCACAATGTAACGCCTGGTTATGGCAAGGAGAGAGTCAGCATTTCGTCCTTTATTGGTTATAAAGGGGAGAACAAACCGCTTAGCTATTGGAGTTGATAGCGCTATATTGGTTTCAAGCCAACATCACAGTCAACCCATATATCGCCTGATCAGAATTGAATCATTCCAGCCACTAAGCTCTGGAATCAAAGTTTAAGCCTGAATTTTCAGGCGATCGCATTCGCAGTGAGCTCAGCATCAAAATTCCACACGCACACCACCTGTTATCGAATACTGACTAATATCATCTCTGTCGAGAACAGACTCCCAGTACAAAAAGGCAGATTTACCGTTTTTAAAGGCGCCGGAAACTCCGGCTCCAATGTTGAAGAAATCCCGATCCGGCTCATCAGTGCCGACACTAAAGACTGAATTTGCCGGATCACTTAGAAAACGTGCTTCTATCTGGCGGTTGTCATCTTCAAACTGATGCTCCCAATCAAAACGTAATTGCGGAGAAAACACCCCTCTGTCAGTACTGATTGCGTACGTAATCTGCCCACCCAAGGCAACTGTCATCGAGGTAACTTCCTGGCTTGCGATGCCTAATAACAGGCCAGAGCCAGCAGCTTGCGGTCTGGATGCTGTCTCTTCATATGCATCTATATCAGATCGGACCCAGTTGAATTCTGCATAAGGCCCAAAGGAAATGGCATTACGATAATAGTCGAATCCACCACCCACACTTAAAGCTAATTCAGTTCCATCAGTATCGCCATTCGCACCCTGATCGATAGATCCAAATGTGATATTTCTCAATGTGTCATACGAATTCTGGCCGATACTTACGATTGCATCCAGATAGTATTCATCCTCCTGATAATAAGTACCATACAAAGAAAGAGTTAAACCTTCTACGTCAATATGGCCATTGCTTCCTAAATCTGACTCATTGGTACGCATACCACCCGCTAAACCAATTACAAGGTTATCTCGTAATCGATAGTCAACACCGGCGGTGATTCCCGTGGTTTCAAAATCAAAACCCGGTTCGCTGTCTGTGGTCGATTTATCGCCAAAACTAACACTGCCATTTACGAATACACCCCAGCGACCAATGCCAAAATCATTATTCCCTTCGTCACCCGCACCACCACCTTGGGCAAGCAGGCTATTAAAAACAATTCCGGGCAATACCTGCCCTCGGAGATTAAGCGACAATCCGGCAAGATCAGTACCTGTCGCCTGTGCACGTAAGGCCGATGTTCGCTGGAACAGATTATTAGACTGAACCGCCATCGTCTCTACGGCAGCACTGCCTTGCGCCGCCAACTCATCAGGAGCGAGTGCATCCAGTGCGGTAGCCAGTTCAGTTGATGTACTAAGTGCTTCGCAGGTAGCCAGAAAATCACGCTGCTCTGCTGTTAATTGTGCGTCAGGGCGCTGTTGTAACGTGTCACATGTGCCATCAAGGCCGGCCGCTACGGAGTCCTGGGTTTTATTTAATCCTTGCTCCGCGGCAAAATCTCCATTGACATCAAATCGGGTTGAGCCAATGTCCCCGATTCTGGCAAGTACGGTAAATTCCACATTTTGATTGATGGTCAGACTATTTTTTGACTCACCATTTTCATTGGTACTGGTTGAGGAATTTTGTAAACTGCCCGCTTCAGGAGGAGAAACCGTCCACTCAATCGCTATATTGTTCAACGGCTGATCATTGTTGTCAGTAACTTGTACGGTTAATGGGCCAATGGTGTCACCAATGCCACCACGTAAGGTACCGCCGGGTAAATTATTGATCGCCGCCGGTACATCATCAGCTGGACTCTCATCATCTACGATAGTTAAGGTAGCTTGATTCGGGTTACCTAACGTTGCGCCTTGTCCCGGATTACTCAATGTAAGTTCTATGGTTTCATTGCCCTCTAGCTGCGCGTCATCATTTACTTCAACAACAAAGCTCTTCTGTGCTGAATCACCATCATTCCAACGTAACGTTCCTGATATCGCGGTGTAATCCTCACCCGGCGTTGCGCTTCCATCACCACTGGCAAATTCGACAGATACTGCCCCGGTGTTGCCACCGACTCTCGTCACAGAAATTGTTATACGCGTTCCGCCTTCCGAGATAGAGTAGGTTGAATCACTAAATTGCAGACTACCCGCAGCTTCTACATCCTGAATCTGAATACGTGCCGAACTATTGTTCCCAAGAGTTGCTGATCCTGTCGGGTTGCTTAACGTCAAATTAATCGATTCAACACCTTCAATCAAAGCATCATCCAAAATCTCTACCTGAAAGGTTTTTGGTCCGCTCTCACCGTCAGCCCATTGCAATGTACCGGAGCTGGAAATATAGTCACTGCCAGCATTAGCACTATCATCAGTACTGCTAAAATCCACCGACACCGCGCCACTACTGCCATTGCTACGAGAAACGGTAATAACGACTGAGCCTGCATCCTCTGCAACCGAGAACGTATCGCTATTGAATTGCAGAACACCGGCAACATCGTTATCAGCTATCCTCACCGTTGCGCTATCAGGCGAGCCAACTGTATAGCCGTTTCCAGCCTGCAGCTTCAGCACCACCGTTTCTTCTGATTCTACCTGTCCATCGTCAATGGCGGTAATTTCAACAGTGCCACTATTACTACCTTCCGCTATTCTGACAGAGCCAGAAAGTGCGTTGTAGTCGGCATCTGCCGTAGCAGACCCAGCAATTGAATATCCAATACTGACCCCGCCTGACCCAGCTGGCCTATCAAGTAATATAGAAAATTCACCACGATTATTATTCGACTCACCCGCATCAGCGTCAGTAGCTGAGATTGTCGCAATACCAACTCGTTCATCATCAATAATTTCCACGGTAAATGCTCTGGTCGCTGCCACGTTGACCCGATTGCGGTTGTCTACATTAAATATACGATTACCATCAACAATGTCATTATCGATAATGGGTATGGAAAATGACCGTATCTCGCTCTCACCTTCAGCCCATCTCAACACAGCAGTGCTTGCACGGTAATCAACCCCAGCCCGGGCTGTATCATCGACCGTAAAAAATTCTGCCGAACAACCTTGAGAAAACCGACATGGCCCTTGCAGGGAGATATTAAACATGCCTGTTCCTACATCTTCATTGAAAGTGATGTCGGCACTCCATGCCTGATTTGAAAAAAGAGCAAAAACACCCACAATGAGTAAAACTAAGGATTTGATCGAATGGTTCATACTGACGCCTAAAGTATTGTCAATCCCTTAAAATTTAAGTACAGGTCCTCCGTGAGTTGCCTCTGCATCAAAACTTACCAACAGAGTGCAATCGTGTGTTAACCGTTGTTCACAATTGATTTACTACCCTACTCCAGCTTTTACCATACATCAATTATCAAAATGATAAACACTTCACAATTGACGCTAATGTTGGCAATCAATATTGCACAATCACCGATGACCAATTCGCGCTCGTCCTAATTACTACGTAAAGCCACACCCTTGACAAACACCGCACACAAAGCCACACAAAGCCATAAGTCTTTCGTTGCGTTGACTTTTTGTAGTCATTAGGGGCAACATTAGCGCTCTAATAATAAAGTTGTTTTTAATGCGAATATAACCCATCGCCCCTATTCCCATTTAACCTCGGCCAACATCACGATTTTAAATCAACCCGGTTACTTACAATTGAAAAAAGCCGATTTTCGTATTCAGAACGGACCCCTAACGCATGACCGACAATTCAAAAAATACTATTGACATCAAAAAGTTATCGTTAATTTTTGCTACCAATGATGGTCCGGTGCAGGCGCTTTCTGATATTAACCTTAATATTCAACAGGGCGAATTTATCTCGTTGATTGGACCATCAGGCTGTGGTAAGACAACCTTGTTACGGGTTATTGCTGATCTGGAATCAGCTACTACTGGGGACATTCAGGTTGATGGCATGAGCGCCCGTGCGGCACGCCTGGCCAGAGCCTATGGTTATGTATTTCAGGCGGCAGCACTTTATCCCTGGCGTACTATTTATCGCAATGTGGCATTACCCCTGGAAATCATGGGCCTATCTAAGTCCGAGCGCAAAAAAAGAGTGGAACGTAACCTGGCGTTGGTTAATTTAATCGGTTTTGAAAAGAAATATCCCTGGCAGCTATCCGGTGGCATGCAACAACGGGCGTCTATCGCCCGGGCCCTGGCGGTTGAACCCGATTTATTGTTAATGGATGAGCCTTTTGGTGCACTCGATGAAATAGTGCGCGATCATCTTAATGAGCAGTTACTAAAACTTTGGGACAAGACAAAAAAAACCGTGGTATTTGTAACGCACTCTATTCCAGAAGCGGTTTTTTTATCCACTCGTATTGTAGTGATGTCACCCCGTCCTGGGCGTATTCATAAAATTATCAACAGTCAGTTACCGCGAAATCGTGGGCTTGATATTCGTGAAACTTCAGCGTTTCAGCAGCTTGCACATCAGGTCCGTGAAGGCTTACGGGAAGGACACTCCTATGACGAATGATCGCACCGTGATAGAGAAAATAATGCCTGTCACTATAGTCACAATCATGATTATATTGCTTTGGACGGTAGCCGCGATATATTTGAATAGTCCCTTTCAAAAAGATACTTATGCACGTGCGAACAATAATAATTGGTCATATACGCAACTGATTGTCGCTACGCTACAGCAAAAACGCCCCGTACTACCCGCACCCCATCAGGTAATTCAGGAGATTTACAAAACCACGGTGCTAAAAAAAATCACTTCAAAGCGATCATTGATTCACCACTCATGGATCACACTATCATCAACGCTGTTAGGTTTTTTGCTTGGTACTGTATCGGGCATCTTACTAGCGGTGGGTATAGTGCACAATGTAACGCTTGATAAAAGCTTAATGCCCTGGGTAATTTCTTCACAGACTATACCCATTCTTGCAATCGCGCCCATGATCATCGTGGTGCTCAATGCTATCGGACTCCAGGGGTTACTACCAAAAGCATTTATATCCACTTATCTGAGTTTTTTCCCAATTACTGTGGGTATGGTAAAAGGCTTTCGTTCTCCTGAAATCATTCACCTCGACCTCATGCAGACGTACTCCGCTTCACGCTGGCAGGTATTCTGGAAACTGCGCTGGCCTGCTGCTTTACCCTATCTTTTTGCCTCTATGAAAATTGCAGTTTCCATAGCGCTTGTTGGCGCCATAGTTGGAGAATTGCCTACTGGAGCAGTCGCTGGGCTGGGGGCACGCCTGCTGGCGGGTTCTTATTATGGACAAACCATTCAAATCTGGTCAGCATTAGTTATGGCGGCTTTGTTAGCGGGTCTGCTTGTTAGCGCGGTTGGCCTGCTGAGCAGGGTGGTCAGTTATCGAATGGGGGGGTTACCTTGATATCGACCAACTCCACCCCGTGGCGCACTATAATTTTTATTGTTGGGCCTCTTTTATTCGCCTGGTTTTTAATAACCTATGCACTTGCAAAGGATACTGTACCCACTGCATGGTTCTGGAGCTCTGTTATCGTTACCTGGCTGGCGGCATGGTACGGTGTTGACTTACTCGCAAAACTAAAAATCGAGTCACAACTGATTGCGCGTATCTTCTCTGTACTCATCCCCGTATTGTTTGGTATTTGGCTGTTAATCCTATGGCAGATAATTACTACCGGCTTTAAAGTCCCCACCGTTCTATTACCCCCACCCAGCGATATTGGCGTTCGTTTTATGAGTTCTTTGCCAACACTGTGGGCAGACTTTAAACAGACATTTCTCAAAGCGGTAATTTTCGGTTATATTATGGGCTGTGGCAGCGCGTTCCTGATCGCCATTGCAATTGACAAATCACCTTTTTTGCAACGCGGATTACTGCCAATCGGCAATTTGGTTTCTGCCTTACCTATCGTCGGTGTTGCTCCGATTATGGTCATGTGGTTTGGTTTTGACTGGCAATCCAAAGCTGCTGTTGTCATTATCATGACTTTTTTCCCTATGCTGGTCAATACTATTGCCGGGCTTGCAGAGTCATCTGCAATCCAACGTGATTTAATGAAGACCTATGCCGCCGGTTATTGGCAGACACTCTTTAAACTCCGATTACCCCAGGCATTGCCATTTATTTTTAATGCTTTGAAAATAAACTCGACTCTGGCGTTAATCGGTGCCATTGTGGCAGAATTCTTTGGCACCCCTACCGTTGGTATGGGGTTTAGAATTTCAACCGAAGTCGGGCGCATGAACGTTGACATGGTCTGGGCAGAGATTGCAGTAGCGGCCGTTGCAGGTTCTACATTTTATGGCGCAGTAGCGTTTGTTGAAAAAATAAGCACGTTCTGGCATCCATCGATGCGTAAAGATCAGCGTGCGTAATCTATGAGGAAAAAAATAAATGAAGAATTTTTTACTGGGTGCTACGGCGCTTTTTATGGCTACCACAACTATAACCGCAGTTGCAAAAGACAAGGTCACCTTACAATTAAAATGGGTAACACAGGCACAATTTGCTGGCTATTATGTCGCCAAAGATAAAGGTTTCTATGACGAGGCTGATCTTGATGTCACAATTAAACCAGGCGGCCCAGACATCGCACCACCTCAGGTAATCGCTGGTGGGGGTGCAGATGTTGTTGTCGATTGGATGCCTTCTGCACTGGCTTCACGTGAAAAAGGTGTAAAACTGGTTAACATTGCGCAACCCTTCAAGCGCTCGGGCATGATGCTTACCTGCCGCAAGGATACAGGTATAAAAGAGCCCGCGGACTTCAAAGGAAAAACCCTGGGTGTCTGGTTTTTTGGCAATGAATATCCTTTTCTTTCATGGATGTCTAAATTGGGAATAGGCACAGAGGGCGGTGCTGATGGTGTCACTGTATTAAAACAAGGTTTTAACGTTGATCCACTCTTGCAAAAGCAGGCTGATTGCGTCTCCACTATGACCTACAACGAATACTGGCAGGTCATAGATGCCGGTTTAAGCCCCGATGACCTCATCGTATTCAAATACGAAGAACAAGGTGTTTCGACGATGGAAGATGGTCTCTACGTTCTGGAAGGCAACTTAAAAGACGCAGCATTCGTAGACAAGATCGCAAGATTTGTTAAAGCCAGCATGAAGGGCTGGGAATTCGCCCGCAGTAATCCAGACGATGCAGCGGACATTGTACTTGAAAATGACGCCAGCGGTGCTCAAACTGAAAAACACCAACGCCGCATGATGGGAGAGATCAATAAATTAACAGAAGGTTCCAATGGTAAACTGGACCCAGCAGATTTTGACCGCACGGTTAAGACATTGCTCTCAGGTGGTTCTGATCCGGTAATCTCCAAAGAACCTGAAGGTGCCTGGAGCCACGCAATTATTGATAAAGCCATGTAAGTATCAATAAGAAAAGCCCGGCAGTTATTGCCGGGCTTATGACTGTTTCTCGCAATAGTGATTATACTATGTTGATATTTGTATCAGCGCTTATATTGTCATTTCCACCATGACCAGTTGAAGCCATGTTGCCTTGCAATTGGGCTTGCTGTACAGCTTGTTGAGCCGCTCCCATAGATGCAGCGGAACCTCCCATGCCGTCAACAATACCTGCACCTGCAGCAGCTACTGAGTTAAGATCCTGAGCGCTTACATTACCTTGTGCACCCTGGTTTGCCTGAATTGCGTCACCGCCTGATTTGTCTGTCATCGTCTTTCTCCGAAAAATGGTTAATTAGAATTTAATTTGAGTAGTCAGTTGTCTGCCACTGGTGACTATATTGCAATAACACGGTTTATTGTTCTGCGCAGTAATAACACTGAAAATGTAAGGTATTACCCATTTTAATTCTGGCAGCCTGTTTTATGCATAACGGCGACTTCAAAACTGCTAAGGATTAGCGAGAATAACGCCTGCGAACCGCGGGTTAATGAGTTCAAGCCCGCTCACCTCACATCTCCAGGGTGATTCTTCAATTTCATACAATTTACGCTTTGAGATAACACGTTGACGTACTTTTCGCTTTCGTTTTAACATATCAATAGAACTAACATCTGCACTGGGTATACTATGATACAGACTCGAAATAAGTGCCAGCACTCTAAAAATACGGATAATGTCGCCATCTAATCATATGAGAATAATTTTCTATATCTTCTTATCTATTTTTTCTGCTAACACAGGTGCTGCCCCTGAAAATCCAAGCTTTCAGAAAACAATTGATGTCACAGACGTTATATTAATTACAGGTCAGTCGAACGCGCTCGGTGCACGCACTCAATCGGATTCCGTTTTAGACGCGGCTCAAAAAGATATTTTTGCATTTACTGCAGAAGGTTGGCAGCAAGCCGATTTATCCCAAGATTGGGATAAAGGTTGGCCCGGCTGGAATAGCACTATTGCCAGCGCACCTTCTAACAATTTTGGCCTTCATTTTGGAAAAACTTTTATAACAAACAACCCTGGTAAATCCGTCGGGATTATCCTAATCACCGCACCTGGCATGCCCATAAAAACATGGGATAAAGGCAGTAATTTCTATCAACAGGTGAGCAATAAAGTTAAAAATGCCCTTCGATTGCTAGCAAATAAAAAGCAGATTGATGGCATACTTTGGCATCAAGGTGAAGCCGATTGGGGGGATAGTGACTACTATGAACAAAAGCTTTTGTCACTCATCAGAAATTTACGAAATGAAGACTGGTTTTCTAATCAACGTCCATTTATCTGTGCCGAAACAGCAAAATCACCCGTAAACCGACGGCTGTTGGCATTGAATCAAGACGCTGATCCGTGGACGGGATGCGCAAAAGCCGCCGACTTACCCACAAGAGACCAGGAAGTGCATTTTTCGTCAGCAGGTTTACGAATTTTAGGCAAAAGATACGCACAAATTTATCAATCGATGACCTCTAAAAGACGCTCAATAAAGCCAGAAGAGAAAAATGTTGAGTAATAGTAAGCAAAATACCCAAAAGCTTATAGTTGGCTTATTGCTGGCAGTAGCGCTGATTTCTATCCTGTTCAATAGTATTCTCATCTATCATTTAAAAACATTGTATGTGAATTATCGACAGCAACAGATTGCTGTAAGGGGTCAAAGTGAAGCCACAAATATTGCGCCCAACCCTCAGCGCAATGAAGGCTTAGTCATCCTCTTTGGTGATTCACGTATAAAAATGTGGACTCCTTTACCTTCAGCTGGGAACTTTACATTTCTAAATGCAGGTGTTGCAGGTGAGACAACTGCCGAAATGAGCTTACGCCTTAATAGTGATGTATTGACACACAACCCCGACACAGTAATTATTCAGGCTGGTATCAATGATATAACCGCAGCAGCCACCTACGGAATTTCAGAACCTCAATTGATACTCAAAAACTGCCTCAGAAATATTGAATATTTCATTACAGATATACAAAAAATCGAATCGGAAATTGTTTTGATGTCCATTATAGAGGCAACTGCACTTAGTATTCCCAGACGCCTATTCTGGTCAAATGACGTTCACGATTATGTTAAGAAGATAAATATTGAATTGAAAAATATTGCACGAAAGCATCAAATCAAATGGTTGGATGCAAATATTGCATTGCACGACACCCGAGGTGACTGGTTGCCAGGTGTAAATCACGATACCCTACATCTTACTAAAAAGGGTTATTTAATAATAAACAATGTTCTTGCTTCAAGCCTAAGCCAATGAGTCACCTACAATTAGCGCAAGAATAATACCTTGACTAGCAGCCCGTTGAAAAAGTCTCTGATGAGTATCAGGCAAAGCAAAATCAGGCGAAAATGCGCAGTTTACACGCAGTAAATGCGTATGTTTGAGCCTGATTTTAACGCCGTATGATGCCATCAGATGGTTTTTCAACAGGTTGCTAGGGTATCTTAAAATCTATGTTATTTCATACAAGTGAATTTTTTATTTTCTTTGGAATTTTTTTCTTATTTTATTTGTTCCTGAGCAGACACCTCTACGCGCAAAATATTCTTATACTGGCGGGTAGTTATTTATTTTACGCGGCCTGGGATGAGCGCTTTCTGGCATTGATCGTTATCTCTACAGTGACCGACTATCTCGCAGGTTTAGGTGCAGCAGGTAAAAGAATTTCGCTTGTCTCAGGTGTGAAGGCATCACTCTACTTACTGCTGATTTGTTTTGTTGCATTCTACAACACGTTTTCAACATCATGGATTTACCTTGTTGAGCTTGTATTTTTTCTCGCTATCGGATGGCTATTTGCTTATTTGTTGCTCTCCTTTGATGCAAAAATACAACGCAAAGCCTGGTTAGCTGCAAGTTTAATAGTCAATCTCGGACTATTGGGGGTTTTCAAATATTTTGACTTCTTCGCGGAATCGCTTATACAGTTCGGTGAGCAATTAGGTGTAGACATTGATTGGGTCACCTTATCAATTGTACTGCCTGTGGGCATCAGTTTTTACACCTTTCAAACTCTTAGTTATACCATTGATACCTATAAAAAAAGGATGCAACCCACAGAACGATTCATCGAATTAGCTGCATATGTTGCATTCTTCCCTCAACTCGTTGCCGGTCCCATCGAACGTGCGAAAAACCTGTTACCTCAATTTTTCGAGAAACGACAGATAAGTAAGGATAAGCTCTATAGTGGACTCATTCTGTTTTTCTGGGGCATGTACAAAAAATCAGTGATTGCAGATAACCTTTCCCCTCTTGCCAATACAGTTTTTAGCAATCCTTCTAGCATGACAAGCGGTGAGTTATGGGTAGGTCTACTCGCTTTTACTTTCCAGATATATTGTGATTTTTCTGGCTACAGTGATATGGCCCGTGGCATTGCACGTATGATGGGATTTGAATTGATGGTAAATTTTAATTTACCCTATTTTTCACGTACACCATCTGAATTCTGGAATCGTTGGCATATCAGTCTATCCAGCTGGTTACGTGATTACTTGTATTTTAGCCTTGGAGGTAATCGAGCAGGTACTTTTTTTACCTACCGAAACTTGATGTTAACCATGATTCTGGGTGGATTATGGCATGGTGCTGCATGGAATTTTATATTGTGGGGGTTTTATCAGGGTACGATATTAGTGATTTACCGTTTTTTAATGATAGATGAACAGCTGAAAAAGCTTTCTGGAACAAGCTTGCAAATCCTGTTACTAAATTTGTCCATGGGAACCCTGTTCTTCCTATTAACGATGTTAGGTTGGTTGATATTCAGGGCAGAAAACCTCACCACAATTATAGATTACCTACACGGTCTTCTTGCATTACCGATAGGTGGGGTAGGTATGTTTAAAACGTTTATCATTCTGGTCACCCCGTTGCTGATTATTCAATTAGTGCAAAAGCACTATCGCAAGCTTGAAGTCTTTCATTATTTTCCGTTTTTTATACGTTACAACCTAGCATTGGTAATTTTTTGTTCTCTCTTATGGCTAAACTACCAAGGAACGGTTGAATTTATTTATTTTGATTTTTAATCATGAATACAATTATATCTGGACTAAGAATACTCACAATCGGATTTTTACTCATCTCATACGCAATCGTATTTGCGGAGTTCTTTTTACGCTTCGTCTCACCTGTTGCCATCATGCCTCGATATGTAACTGGCGGCGATGATGGAATCAGAATGAATATACCCGATGCTATCTACCGTCAAAAAACACAAGAAGTTAACGTGGAAATCCGAATCAATAAGCAGGGTTTACGTGCTGACAAACACTTCACAGAAGAGAAACCACATGGAATCTGCAGAGTTGCAGTATTTGGGGACAGTTTTTTTCTCGGTTATGAGGCAGAAATAGAACATAGTTTCTCCAGTATATTGGAATCGGGATTGCAAGATGCTGGTTATCCTTGTGAGGTACTCAATTTCTCAGTCAGTGGATTTGGTACTGCAGAGAGCTTAATCGCATTAAGTTCACGGGCCATCCAGTTCCATCCCGATCTGGTTATATTTGAGTTGCATGACACAGATTTATCAGAGAATCAGCGCTCGGGACTGTTTCGATTAAACGATGGAGTACTCGTTCGTAACAAAAAATCTTATCTACCGGCGATAAATATACGGGATAAATTAATGCAATATTCCGTTTACCAATGGTTAATACAGAACAGTCAACTGTATAGCGCCATAAGAGAGAAAGCAGCACTTCAGGTGAAGAAAATACTACTTAAGCTTCGCAAATTAAGTTCGTCTCCAGGTAAGCCGATGAAAAAAGAAGTGAAGATAAACAAAGAACCCACTTCATCCGCGCAACTGCTTGTCGCATTGCTTGAGGCCGCGAAACAACAAGCATCAGAAAATAATGCACAGTTTCTGTTGGTAGAGATACCAGATGCTTATAGTCGTCCCAATTATTATTCTATGCTTGAAAAAGAACTACGAAATTTTAATCTGCGCAATCATTTTGTCATCGCCACTCCGCGCGATGAATTTTTAAAACCCGGTAATGAGAACAGCCTGTTTTTTTATGAAACAGGTCATAAGCATCTTAGTATTCTTGGTAATAAAATAGTGGCTGATTATACGCTTAGAGAAATCATCGAAAATAAGTTATTAGCAGACTTTAGGTCGTTGCAATAATGTCAACATCGTAACGTAATGCACACTGGAATAATGCAACTAACAACAGTCGGTTCTAGTGTAGTGTTTCATACAAAGTTGCTATTGAAGTTCCAGATAACGCACTGCCTGGCGCCGACCAATAGTGCGAATCGGTCCAGTGAGAAAATGAATATTATCATCTGTTTCGAGATCACTGGCTTTAGCACAACCTGTATAAGGATCTGGATCATCATTTAATGCCATTAACTTCTGATTGATAAAACCACTTCCCTTTGTCTCAGAGCAAACAAACCTCATGCTTGCCGAACCCCACGACTTACTGCGTAATCGACCTATCAAATCCTCAAGCTTAGAACCATAATCGGAACGACTACCGTCAGCCTCACCCTGCATCCAGAGTACAAGCTTTATGTTTTCTATTGGAATTAATTTAAGAGCTTTGCCCACGTGCGAATCAAGTTCAACATCCATTTCCGCTCCTGGCTCCCACAGATCTATACTGCGATCTCCCTTTGCCACAAGAATGATTCCGACCACGCGACTGGGGTCATGCTTAACTATTTCTTTAGCGGCATGGAAAGCAGCGTTGTTTCTGTTTGCTGATTCCCAACCAATTGGCCAATATCGATACCAGTTCTGATTAAGTGCTGCGACTTCCCATCCTTTATCAGCATTGTATGCATAGACCGCGGGATTCGGTTCATCATCAACACTATCGAGCTCCAGTCGCGAATGCGTAGCAAGAGCGTTTGACTGGCCAGTCATAATTATGACATCGGTAATACTCTCAGGACCCGTGTTAATCGCAGAGACATCGCTGGTTTGTGGAATCTGCTCCTCAGCTTCAGTATCTTCAACCACTTCACCGTCAGTATCTGCATCCACTTCATCATCAGTGTCGGCATCCGCTTCACCATCAGTGTCGGCATCCACCTCACCATCAATGTCCGCGTCCGCTTCACCATCAGTGTCGGCTTCAGTACCAATATCTACATCGCTATTGGCTGCTCCTAACGCCGGCTCACCGCTTCCCGATTCCTGCTGATTCCCGGGTGTAAGAAAATCCTCTCCGTCACTGCCTTCACATCCGGCTAACCCCAGCAAGCCAGTGACAATTAGTGTAAGTAGTAATATACGCATACTGTTACTCATTAGATTTATTCAACGTTATATAACAGGGAACGCAGATCCCTTTTCGAAGTATGTTCCTCGCATTTAATTATCGGTTTTACTTCAGTGAACTTAATTGCACTAGTGATTCAAATAAGATGAGTAGTTACATTCTTGATAGAGAAGGTGGGCCGTGTGCTCAATAGCTTCAAAACCGTTCAGTATGCTATTTTGCGCGTATACCTTGACTTTTTTAAACAGAGCATGATAAACAATTGATTTTCAACTGAACTTCAGGTTTTTCAAAAGCACACACAATTTAATTCCAATTAAGTGTGTAAGTTTTTTTTAGGTTTGATAAACACTTGACGAGTGAATGTTTGATGCAGTTCACACTCACCGACAAACACACACATAGATTGTGATAGCCAGCACTGAACAGTGGAAAAAACCCAGTAGAATTTATTGAAATATTCTAAAGGAGATTTCAGATTCGTTAAGCCTTTCGCACAAAGGCACGTACAAGCTATTGATTCAGAAATATTTCACCCTCAATTGATATAAACTTTATTGAATATGAAAAGTAAAGACGTTGCCAATCCCGAATCTATTCAAGAAAACATTGCCCATGCATTTTTCCTCTTACAAGACGGTAACAGATTGGCGATACCAAAGGGACTGGACGACTATTCGATCTGGCACTACCTGTCACATCGTATCGTTCGCCGCCCCTCAGACCTACATAGTCATACGCGGCGCGTGCTCATTTGCCGCAGGCCATCATTAACATTATTCTTAGCTGGCGCATTACATGACTTATTTCTGGTATTGGGTAATAATGGGTCTCAGTTACGGACTCACCTTTTTGAGGCCAGCCAGCTAATCCTGAATAAAAGCAACAATGCGTACTTTCAGCAATGGTTTATAGAACAACGGCGACCGCACTCAGAAAACCTACAATTTTCAGGAGCACTGTTATCAAACGCGGCATTGGGAAAGCAGTCAATAAAACCAATGCTTGTACGAAAAAGGCGTCAGCCATCAACGAGATATCAATCCGTATTGCAAGAAGTTGAAGACAGAATCAACCAAGGTCAAATAAGTATTGCCAAAGCATTGCTCGAAGACACACTGGCCGAAGGCAATTCAGATTCTGAACTAAAAAACAGGTTAATTGAAATTTATCGTCACGAACAAAACTGGGAGTCGGTCGAAAAGCTTTCATTGAATTCTGCAAAATATGAACTGCATGCTAAATCGGATACTGATGCCGCTACACCACGTCCTAAGGATGAATGCTAAAAAATGGAATCACCAAGCAGCTCTTTTCCACTTCGCACCCAACTATCATTCATGAGTAATGGTACCAGGGTATTGCTCGAATATTATTTCAATAATACGGGGAAATCCTTATATAAACATGTTAGTGAACAAGGGAAAGCTGATTGTATTATTATCGATTATGATCATCCTGGTGCTAAGGATGAGATTGAAAGTAAGACCACACAGCTAAAAACTCCCTATATTGTCCTATCATTCTCAGACCTTGATTTCAACAACGTAACCGTTATCAATAAACCTCTGTCAATGCAAAAACTGGATGTCGCTGCAGAGGATATTGTCAGGATTCTACATAAAACACAGACAAACGCTTCAGAATCAGAACCTGCCGAATTCATTGCTCCATCCCTGAAAAATAAGGCGACGGATACATCGCCCATCCCAACGTTAACTACTATCGCGAATATAACAAGCTCACCCAAAGTGCTTAATATTACAAATCCATTTGTTACAAACAGCAAAGAAAATCACCACCTAAAACCTTTTTCCAATGACTCAGGTAGAGTTATAAAGCTAAATGCATCGGTAAATCAGGTTTCTGGTAAACTCAAAAGCAGCCATACTCCAGTCAAAGGTTCTCAGACTGACAGAAAGCGCGAATTACTTTGTGGAGCAAATAAGGATACTTCAATTTCGTTAGATAACAGGTATTCAGGATTATCATTTCAGAAACAAAACCACCTGTCAGGCTATTTTTGTAAAGCGCTTCAGGAAATAGAAGGCAGCGAGCGTGCTTTTACCATTACAACACCCAGTTTGACCATCTATGCTTTACCGTCTGAAAATCGCGTATATACAAACAATTCCCTAAAAGACACTAAAATTCTCCAACATGCATTTAATCAGCTCGATCCAGGCGATGTATCAACTCATTTCAGTACAAACAATAATCTGCCACTTCCTATTCGAGGTACACATTCGGGCTACGCGTACTCACTTGAGGCATTTAACTGGCTGATTGCATTATTGTCCGCTAAAGGACGGCTACCACAAAACCTCAATCTGGAAGCACCGATGCGCTTAAAACACTGGCCCAATTTTACGAGAGTTGAAAACACACCCTACTGTTTTCAACTGGCTGCTTTATGGAGCCAGGATTTTAAAACCCTGGAAATGATTAAACAGGAACTTAACATTCAACCTCGCTACGTGACTACCTTTTTTAATGGTGCGCTCGCGCTGGATCTGTTCGAGTTTCAAGATAAAATTCAACTTGAAAAAAAACGGGGTTTTTTTGATTTTTTTCGATCCAGGACGAATGAGAGCTAATTACAAATAGTGAGCACTAAAAATATTTATAAGGTGATAGTCAGTGGACCTGTTGGGGCAGGAAAAACCACAGCTATTTCCGCAGTTAGTGATATTGCACCTGTGGCAACCGAGGTGCATCCAACCGATGAGACCCGGCTACACAAACTTAATACAACCGTAGCTATGGATTATGGTGTAGTCCGTTTGGACGGTCATCACAAAATCCATCTATATGGCACTCCTGGTCAAAAACGCTTTGATTTTATGTGGGATATCTTATCACAAGGTGGAACAGGGCTGATCCTCCTGCTCGATAGTACCCGCAGTGACCTGTTTGCTGATCTAAAATTATATATCGGCGCATTCAGTGAATTACTGGAAAAACAAAAACTGGCCATAGGAGTTACCCGTATGGATATGAATCCAAATACAGGCTTAAATCAATACCGTCGTTATTTAGAACAGTTAGAAATTACAGCACCCTTATTTGAAGTGGATGCACGATCCCGACGTGATATTACATTTCTACTTCGAGCATTATTGACTTGCGAAGAGACAACATGACTGATCACGTTTTTTCAGTACAACCCGAACAAAACATTCAGCTGACTCCTGCCGGAAGCTTCTATGCTATACAATCGCCGGAGTCCAATACGTATCGCAAAGTACTGTTGCGCTTGATGCAGAATAAGAAATCACTACTTTTTAGTAAAGAGTTAGCGACAAGGTATACCGGACTCGACACCAACAAAGCACTTGAAGTCATTCACAATATGGAAAAAGCGGGCTTTATTTCTGCAAGTGCGAATTCGCAGCTTATGCCAGATCAAAAAATGGATACCTTTTTACCGCAGGTATTGCCACAACTATCTGATCAAAAACGAATCATTCTCTGCGATTCCAGCCGTGGTTTCTTTTTAGACTACAATAAATTTTCATTAACCGAAGCCGAGGAGCTGGCAGTATTAAGCTCAAGTCTTCGTGCATTGTACGAGAAAAATGCCGATCTGATCGAAAATAAACTTTCAATCAAACAAAGTGCCTTTGGAATAATTGATCCAGCAGGTCACAGTGAATTGGGTTTCTGGCCTCTTTTTATCGGCAATAATATCTTCTCACTCGTAATCTCAGGCTTACCACAATTTAACAGCCTGGCCTTTAAACAACTGATTTGGGTACTGATTCAAAGATATGGTCAAACATGAAGGCTAAAATAATTGCATTCAAGATTTAATACGAGGAAAAGAAAATGCGCTCTGAATTATTAAACTCTGTTTTAAGTGATCTGAATGGATCGACAACAGATATTGAAGCATCTGCAATTCTGTCTACAGATGGATTAATAATGGCTGCGATGCTACCTGGGGGATTAGACGAAGACCGGGTCGGTGCAATGAGCGCTGCCATGTTATCCTTGGGGGATCGGATTTCCGCGGAACTAAAACGTGGAACGCTCGAACAAGTATTAATAAAGGGTGATATGGGTTATGTACTTATGACACATGCCGGCAAAGAGGCAGTTGTTACCGTGCTTGCAAAATCAGAGACTCGTCTGGGTTTGATTTTCCTTGATATAAAGCGTGCAGCACAGAGTATTGCTAAAATCATCTAATATCCAGATCGTTCTACTATACAGGTGAAGTACGCAGGATATGTCTGAGCAACAGGTGTCTGAGCCTTGTGATAAATTCACTCTTAAGCTGTATGATGGAAGCACAAGAAATATTCGGGTAATCGATGAAGAGGTTCCCTATCCAGATGGACGTCTGATTGTTTCAAGAACTGACCTCAATGGAATTATCACTGATTGTAACCAGTCCTTTGTAACTATGTCTGGCTATGCCGAAGAAGCGCTTATTGGGCAAGCGCATTGCATTTTGCGCCACCCCGATATGCCTGCAGCTGCATTTAAAGATTTGTGGGATACGCTTCAAACCTGACTATATTATCTGCGCTGTTCAATCTTATCTACTTCAAATCAGTTTATCCGTTGTTCCTTACAGATTGATTAAACCTGCTAACAAGGTAACAAGTTTACCGGATGCGAAAGACTGTAGTTAACGAAACTTCTCTAAGGCTTTGGACAAAATGCCCAGATCATCCAAAGTCTTTAATTTAACCTTCAAAAACTGATGCATGTTTAATTCACCCAGAACCGCATCCGCTTGAGAATCCAGATGTAAATTCAGCAGAGCATCTGTAATATTCCCGGTCAATTCTGCGTGTTCCGGACTAAGCATAAACATATGAAATATCTTTTTATCATCCGTGCCGCCAATCACATCAAAAGAAGAACGTGTCAGCGAATTGAGTCCTTCATAGAAATCTTTATAAACAAATCCAAAAGGCACATCGCCTTTATATACAGCCTTAATTACAGCCATCCAGCTATCTCGATTTTCGACAGTTGATGGTCGAATATTAGCCTCATCCAGATGTTCAATTGCAAGGCAGGTTGGCATCATAGATCTGACGCTGACAACATTATTTGCGTTCATAGCCTGTAATGAGGGCTTATTCAATCCGGTATTTGCTATAAATACAACCTCATCATACAAGTTGTCAGCATGTGCCAGGGGAATATAATTTTCATCTCGGTATAAACGAAGTGAATCTTGTGGATTTGCGTAGATAATATCGGAAGTCGTCAGTTTTTCGTGAAATTCCTTAAAATCAAGACAAGGCTCAAAACTAACAACCGAACCCAGTTTTTTCCCCAGCAATTGGGCAAAAAGATACCATCGTTCTGGCTTTCTGGCAGTGTCATGTGGACACACCATAAAGTTATATTTTTTCATAACAACTCACTAACCTGCAAGAACGTAAACCAGATCCGAGTTTGCGTTATACAAATAAACCACCTTCTAATGACTGTAATAAGAGCAAGAACTAAACCACCTCTAAATATTTTGTACTATCATCAAGGAAAAACAGCTTGGATTTCCAGTAGTTATTTGCTTCTCTGCATACTTTAGGATACTTTTTCAACAGTATTGTTAGTACTCGTCAATGTAGCCTTGGCTGAATTTGTCTGAAGGACTCAGATAATGGCACCACGCACCTTCGCAGAAACCCATTCACCGACAACAACCGCAATGAGAATCACAAACAGAATCAGCGCAACCTGTGGCCAAGCCAGAGTATTTAATGAGGCTTGAAGTTGTAGTCCGATACCTCCAGCGCCAACCAGTCCCAGCACCGTAGATTCCCGTATATTGATGTCCCATCTGAATACAGATATTCCTGCAAACGCCGGCATGATTTGAGGAACAATTCCGTAGGTCATTACTTGCCAACGGCTGGCACCCGTCGCGGTAATTGCTTCTATTTGTTGGCTATCAATCTCCTCAATTGCTTCGTATAACAATTTGGCACAAAACCCTATTGAACGTATTGCAATAGCAACAAGTCCCGCGAATACACCAGGACCTATTACTGCAACCAGCAATAATGCCCAGATAAGAGAATTTATTGAGCGGGTCGAGACAATGATAAGCAAGGCAAGCGGACGGATAAAAATTTTACTCGGTGTGGTATTTCTTGCCGCAAGAAATGCAACCGGCACAGCCATGACAAGCGCAAAAACTGTTCCCAAGGTAGCTATGTTGAAAGTGTCCCACAATGGCTTCCAGAGTTGATCCATGTATGACCATCTTGGTGGAAAAGCTCGTGAACCAATATCCGCAGCTATGCGAGGTGCATCCCAGACAAAGAACCAAGTTGTAGCATCGGAGATATATTTCCAGCACCACATAAAAACCGCTATAAACACTAAATACACAAACCAGCGTAGTAGCCGAGCTTTATTCGTTCTTAGCTGCCAATGATCTTTTCCGGATGAAGAAACTGAGATTGGCATTACTGCACGCTCGCACGGATAACACCTGATAAATACTCAAGTGCCATTACAGTGGCAATGATAATAAGTAAAATCGCCGCAGCAGTATCAAATTCATATCGATCAAAAGCGGTGTTTAATGTTGCGCCAATACCGCCAGCACCAACCAGCCCCAAAATCGCTGACTCACGAAAATTTATGTCCAGACGGTACATGGATAACCCAACCAATCGCGGCATAAACTGCGGCTGTACACCATAATTTATCCACTGTGCCCAAGATGCACCTGTCGCCTTAATGGCTTCTGCCTGCACCTTATCCATATCCTCGATGTCTTCAGCCAGGAGTTTGGAAAGAAAACCAATAGTGGCAAAACTGAGAGTAATAAAGCCTGCCAAGGGGCCAAATCCAAAAATTGCAACCATTAGTATAGCGACTATCAACTCATTAAGTGCCCGCGATAGTGCAACGATGCCACGACAGATAAGATACACTGGAAGCGGCGCAATATTACGTGCAGCACCCAGTCCAATCGGTATGGAAATTAATACGCCAACGACAGTTGATGTGATCGTCATAATCACACTTTCTATCATGCCTTCACGAATATCAGTGCCGCGAGACAAAAAATCAGGCGAAGCGAAAGCGGCTATAAACTTCCAACCCCGGACCAAACCTTCATTTACCCGTGCCCAGTTGACCTCAATAGAATTGAAAGCGAGCATCAGATAGATTGCTATTACGGCAAATAATGTCCAGCGTAAGGTGGCGTTTTTGATAAAATGCGGTTTACGCCATTGATTTCCCAGACGCAGTTCGAGTGTGCTCCCGCTCATCCATCCACCTCTTCATCTTCATCTTCAACTTTGGCGATAGTGGCTTCCCAGTCTTCCTCCCCATAAATCGCTGTTAATACGTCTGGTGTCATTTCAGTGGGTGAACCATCAAACTCAATACTACCCATTTTCAGGCCAATAATTCTTTGAACAAACATCTGGGCAAGTGCTACATCGTGAATGTTGATTATGGCTGCAAGTTCCATCTCATGACAAAGTTCACAAATCAGACGCATGATCTGCCGTGATGTCTTTGGGTCTAGTGATGCCGTCGGCTCATCAACTAACAATAGGTCAGGTTTTTGTATTAAGGCCCGGGCAATACCCACACGTTGCCTCTGACCACCCGATAGCTCATCAGCTCGTTTATCGGCCATTTCCAACAAACCCACTCTGTCAAGTAATCGAAACGCTTCATCGACGTCAGATTGTGGAAATTTACGCAATAAGCTACGCCAAAACCCGACATAGCCCAAACGACCGGAAAGTACGTTTTCCATCACGGTTAATCGCTCAACCAGCGCATACTCCTGAAATATCATGCCCATTCTACGACGGGCTTTGCGCAATCGTGATGAACCTAAACTTGTTAGATCCTCTCCATTCAAATGAACCTTACCTGAACTGGGCTCAACAAGTCGGTTAATACAACGTATCAACGTACTTTTCCCTGCACCAGACGGTCCGATCAGCGCTAGCACCTGGCCCTTTGGTATATCCATATCAACTGCCCGAAGCGCCTGATCACCCGTTGCATAAGTTTTTGTAAGCTTATCTAGTTGAAGCATGCACACCTGCCGTTGATAAAAACATGAACCCACGCATTAATACGCAGATTCATGTCGTAGGACCACAGATTCAAATATCGGAGAGTAATACTGCGATTACCTAGTTACAGGTATATTTGACATTATTGGCAGCATCAATCTTACGAATGACGTCCCAAAACTCTTTGTATGTCATTTCAATAAATTGTCCTTCATTTGACTTTTCAAACTCCTTTTGCAAGCTGGAACCTTCCCATTCAAACGAGAAGAATGCTTCTTTGATTTTATCTTTCAATTCAGGTTTAAGATTATAAACAACACCAAAACCTGTGGTAGGAAATGTTTGTGACTTGTATATACTCTTGACTTGATCTGCCTTAATCACATCCCGCTTTATCATACGGCTTAAAACTGAGTTGGCAATTGAGGCGGCGGGATAATCCTTATTGGCAACACCTAAAATAGAATTATCATGCTTGCCAGAATATACCGGTTCGAAGTCTCGATCGGGAAGCATATCAAAATCGGATTTTAGAATAGCCGAAGGAGCTTTAAATCCAGAATTAGACGTCGGTGAGGTAAAAGCCAGTTTTCCACCCTTAATATCTTCAACTTTCTCGATACCGCTGCCAGGAAAGGTGAGAATTTCCATCTCATAACCGAAGTTTCCGTCGCTGGAAGCCATGATGGTAAACGGGTTGAATCCCGCACAGTTAACTGCAAGAGGATTAGAACCTGTATTAAATCCTGCGATATGCAACCGACCGGATCGCATTGCTTCAATCTGTGCCGCGTTGTTTTGAACGGGAAAAAACTGTACTTTCTTGCTTGTTACTTTCTCCATATGAGTCAGGAAGTCACTCCATGCTTCCTTATAGACGGCAGGATCCTCTACAGGTGTATAGGCAAAAATCAGCGTCTCAGGATCGATCAACATGGTTGGGTCCGTAGGTGTATCTGCCAATAAATCACCATCAGCATCACAAAAACGTTTATCCAGTGTCCCACGTGGACATTCTTGAGCATAAGTTGTTGAAGTAGCAATGAGTGAGAATACAATTATTACCGCCAGTTTTACTATTTTATTACTTATTTTCATATTTTTCCTCCAAAAAGCCTCGCAAAGTGACGAGGAAATTGTTCCACAAGTGACTTGCCAGAGCAAGCTTATCCTCATTTCCTGATCAGGAAACCTTGATTTGATACCAGAGTACGTCAATAATCGAATCATATTAGAATTTTTTTGTCGCTCCAGGGTTCGCTCTACCTGCCCCATCCCTGGGGTCGTAGCAGCTAACTCTGCCGGCTCGTCTTAATAGTCTATTAATAGTGGATACTACACTCGCAACAGCGGCCACTACCCGGTGGGTAGCAATCCATTGAGAATAATGCTACGCACAGTTTGCTTGGCCCGTTCGAACTCATCGTCACTTAACCGGCGACCGCCGTTAAGGACCTCAATTTGAGTATTAAAATCCGCGTAATGCTGGGTAGTCGCCCAAATCAAATACAACAGATATCGTGGTTCAATTGGACGAAGACGACCTTGTTGTATCCATTTTCGAATCCATTTTTCCCGTGATGCCGCCCATTCAGTTAAATGTGATTCCAGATATTTACGAATTATTGGTGCATTATGAATGATTTCATTTGCCCAAACCTTGGAGCCATTAGGACGGTTTCTGGCCAAATCCATCTTTGCATTAATGTAAGCGGCCAGTGCAGCATGCGGATCATCAATGTCAGCAAACTCTTCTGCGGCTTCAAGCCATTCAGTAAAAACATCTTCTATTACGCGTTGATATAGCTTTTTTTTATTTGCAAAATAGTAGTGGATATTGGTTTTAGGTAAGGCCGCCCGTTGTGCGATCTCAGTAATTGTTGCGCCCGTAAATCCACGCTCTGCAAATACTTCTTCAGCAACGCGAAGAATCAATTTCTCCGACTGCTTTCTACGCTCTGCTTTTGCAATAGGCTGCGTTACTGTATTTTTTTGTTTCTCTGGCACTATGAGTTTCTCATCCTACGCAGCCTTGCAGGCTATCTGCCATAAAGGATAATCGAAATTCCTGATAACACGAATATAGCACCTGTAATACGCAGAGGTGTTATTGATCGAACAGGTAAACCAAAAAGGCCCAACTGATCAAGAAGCAAAGATAATAGAACCTGACCGGCAACTATCGCTATCAATGTATTGGCGACCCCAATCTGCGGAACCAGCCATATTGTACCCGTCACATAAACAGCACCGAGAACACCGCCAATAAAAAGTGAAACCGGCACATTTCGCAAACTAAAAATACTGTATATCGAAACCTCATTCTTAGCGAGTAATACAAAAAACAAGACAAATGTACCCACCGCAAAAGAAATAAAAGACGCGAATACGGCACTATCCAGTATGCGGCCAAGTTGAGCGTTGATCGGTGCCTGCAGTGCCAAAAGACTGCCCGCTATCAAAGCGAATAGAATCAGTATCCAGCTTGGCATTGAAGATAAGCTTCATATCGTACATGTGACAAGATAGGGAAGCGAAGCTGGGCCAGCGTATTCACCTTTGAACACACCATTTAAACTCTGAACGGGTTGTCTGGATGTTTTGTCCAGTTCTGGTATTGCCCGCTTATCTTACGACCCGTACGTGTATCTGTTTCTCCAGTCTTTAACTCACGCATTGTAATACAGTTTTCAACCGGGCATACACTGACACACAAATTACAGCCAACGCACTGCTCGTCTTTTACCTGATAGTGTCGTTTACCTTCAAGGGTCGCTGTAATTGCCTGGTGTGAAGTATCCTCGCAAACAATATGACAACGGCCACACTTTATACACAGATTTTGCGATATTTCTGCCTTAACGGTGTAGTCAAGATCTAAATACTGCCAATCGGTCACCTGGGGTACAGCTTTACCTATCAGGCTCTCTACAGAATCCATATTTTTTTCATCGAGAAAATTATTTAAGCCACTGATCATCTCTTCGACAATTTTGAAACCGTAGGTCATAGCGGCTGTACATATCTGTACATTGCCAGCCCCCAAAGCAATAAAATCGGCAGCATCCCGCCATGTGGTTATTCCCCCTATTGCTGAAATTGGCAATCCTGCTGTTTGTGTATCACGAGCTATTTCAGCAACCATATTCAACGCAATCGGTTTAACGGCAGGGCCGCAGTAACCACCGTGTGTACCTTTACCGCCCGTCGATGGATAGACCGTCAGATTGTCAAGATCCACAGAAATAATGGAATTGATTGTATTGATCAATGAAACGGCATCAGCCCCGCCGGCATGTGCAGCACGTGCAGCGTGTCTGATATCAGTTATGTTCGGCGTAAGTTTCACTATCACCGGCATGCTGGCATATTCTTTACACCAGGCAGTCACCATTTCCACATATTCCGGCACCTGACCAACCGCTGCCCCCATACCTCTTTCCGACATACCGTGTGGGCATCCAAAGTTCAACTCAATACCATCGGCGCCGGTATCCTCAACACGCGACAATATGTCTTTCCAGGCATTTTCTTCGCATGGCACCATGAGGGAGACGACCATTGCCCGCTCTGGCCAGTCTTTTTTCACCTGCTTGATTTCTTCAAGATTAACTTCCAAAGGGCGATCAGTTATTAATTCAATATTGTTTAAGCCCATTAAACGCCGATCACCACCATGCCAGGCACCATATCGAGGTCCATTGACATTGACTAAGGGAGGACCCGCTTCGCCGAGTGTTTTCCACACAACGCCGCCCCAACCTGCTTCAAATGCCCGTATAACATTGAATGCTTTGTCTGTTGGCGGGGCAGAGGCCAGCCAAAACGGATTCGGTGATTCAATGCCTATAAATGTAGTTGATAAGTCAGCCATAATCCGGGTTCCATTTTGTTTAGTTTAGGAAGCAGCGCACTCTAAATAGCCATTGATCGAATACGCGGCAAGTTTGCCATCCTGTACTGCTGTGACAGTGAGATCTTCACCCCCGGCAATACAGTCACCACCCGCCCAGACACCTTTAACTGATGTTCGGTACTCGGTATCAACCTTGATACGACCACCCTCCAGTTCAACCTCAGAGTGGTTCTTTAAGTCATCACTACGAAATTTCTGTCCAATCGCCTTAAAGACCATATCCGCAGAGAGGGTAAAAAATTGACCACTGCCCTTCAGTGTGCCGGCTTCATCTGTAAACGTTGTTTCAAATTCCACTGCGATCACAGACTTATTATCAATAATTAATCTATAAGGCTGGGCGTTATGCCTTATAGTAACACCCTTGGTTTGTGCAAACGCCTGCTCTTCAATACTGGCACTCATCGCGTTTTCACCGCGTCTATATACTATAGTGACTTGGTTAGCGCCCAGCAATTTTGTCTGAGTGGCAATATCTATTGCAGTCATGCCCCCACCGATTACTACGATGTTCTGTCCAACATCAAGCCTGGAATAGTCTGTGCTTTGGCGCAATTGAGCAATATAACTAATCGCATCCAGAACGCCTTCGATACTTTCTTTCTCCAAGCCAAGATTGTTCACAGCGCCCATGCCCATGCCAAGAAAAACTGCGTCATAGTCCTTTTGTAAACTGGTTAAATCAAACTCCCGCCCTAACCGCTTTCCATGCTGAATTTCCATACCACCAATTGATAATAGATAATCTATTTCCCGTTGCGAAAAATTATTCGTCATTTTGTAAGCTGCCAGACCAAACTCATTAAGTCCACCGCTTTTATCTTTCGCCTCAAAGAGTGTTACTGCATGGCCGGATCGTGCCAAAACGTGCGCACAGGATAAACTTGCCGGACCGGCGCCAACCAACGCAATCTGTTTCCCGGAATCTGTAGCCCGCGTGAACAACTGCTGTCCAGAGCTGATAATCTGATCAACCGCATAACGTTGTAGTAAGCCAATGGTTACTGGTCGCTGATCCTGATCATTTCGCACACAGGCTTTTTCACAGAGTGTTTCTGTTGGGCAAACGCGACCGCAGCTACCACCGAGTATATTCTCCTGTAATATGAGTTGCGCTGCGCCCTTGTTGTTGCCACTGGAAATACTACGAATAAACCCAGGCACATCTATATTTGTTGGGCATGCCTCAATGCATGGTGCATCAAAACAATAATAACAACGATCAGCCTCCACCAGGGCAGAAGTCGGTTCCAATGGTGGATGCATATCACTAAAATTTAGTGCGTACTGTTGCTCAACCAACCTACCCCCACGAATATCCACTGAACGCTTATCTATTGATGTGTTATTCACCTGAATCCTCCACACAACCAGCCGGTTTTAGTTAAATACCAGGAAGATGATTTATTACCAATCGAATTATCTCTTTACTGATTTCGGTATCCGACTTTCGCAAATTTTTTTAACCGAATCATAATAGGATGCAAATGGTGGGCGATCAACATAGCGTCCTGCACCGCGCTCAACCTTTAATTCTCCGTTACTGTATACCAGATTTCCCTGGCTGATAGTGTGAGATGGGATACCCGTAACCGTCATGCCTTCAAAAATATTGAAGTCAATATTCTGATGATGTGTTTTAGCTGAAATTGTTTTAGTACCTTCAGGGTCCCAAACAACCAAATCTGCATCGGCGCCGACAGATACAGAACCTTTGCGTGGGTAGAGATTAAAGATCTGCGCCGCATTAGTGGAAGTAACTTTAACAAACTCATTCATTGTCAGCTTTCCGGTCCTGACGCCTGTGTGCCAAAGAACTTCCATGCGGTTTTCTATGCCGGCCGTACCATTGGGTATTAATGAAAAATCTGTGCGCCCTGCGGCTTTTTGATCGGCACAAAAACAACAATGATCCGTTGCGGTAGTTTGCAAATTACCCGATTGCAAACCTCTCCATAGTGCTTCATTATTTTCTTTTGGTCGAAAAGGCGGGCTCATAACATGGGCGGCGGCGAAATCCCAGTCAGGATTTTGATACACAGAGTCATCCACTACCAGATGACCAGCCAATACCTCACCAAACACCCGTTGCCCTTCGTTACGGGCACGAGTGATAACTTCCAGAGATTCTTTACAGGAAACATGCACCAGATAAACAGGCACGTTAAGAACCTGAGCAATTCTAATAGCGCGATTGGCAGCTTCTGCCTCAACCGCCGGCGGTCTCGATTGAGGGTGTCCTTCCGGACCGGTTATGCCCATATCAAGCAACTTGCGTTGCAGCTGAAATACCAGTTCACCATTCTCGGCATGCACCGTCGGTATAGCGCCTAACTCCAATGAGCGGGTAAAGCTATTGACGAGAATTTCATCGTCAGCCATTATGGCATTTTTGTAGGCCATAAAGTGTTTAAAGCTATTAACACCATGGTCACGTACCAATGTGCCCATATCTTCGTGCACACTTTCATCCCACCACGTAATTGCGACATGAAAGGAATAATCAGATACAGATTTCTCTGCCCATCCGCGCCACTCCTTGTACGCATCCATCACACGTTGCTGGGGCGCAGGTATTACAAAATCTATAATACAGGTTGTACCCCCCGCCAGGCCCGCCGATGTTCCAGTGAAAAAATCCTCACTGGCAACTGTTCCCATAAAGGGCAATTGCATATGAGTATGTGGGTCTATACCGCCTGGCATAACAAATTGACCACCAGCGTCTACAATCTCAGCATCGCTTGGCGCGTCCAGATCCTCACCAATCAATAGAATTTTTCCATCCGCACAAAGTACATCGGAGCGGAAACTGGTATCGGCATTAACAACGGTGCCGCCCTTAATTAATAACGACATAGGTTATCCTCTATTTCCAAATCTATAATGCAAGTATGATTATTGTTCGCTAATAACCCCATATGTTTCTGGCCGTCGATCACGAAAAAACTGCCAGCCATCTCTAACTTCCCGAACCATATTCATATCCAGCTCAGTAACCAACAATTCATCTTTATCCGGACTCGCCTGGGCAATTATTTCACCACGTGGATTGACAAAGTAGCTGGACCCATAGAACTCACCTATATTCCACGGTGCTTCAGTTCCAATACGGTTTATTGCAGCGATATAAATCCCGTTTGCAGCAGCGGAAGCGGGCTGCTCCAACTCCCAAAGATATTGGGATAATCCTGCAACTGTCGCTGACGGGTTATAGATGATGTCGGCGCCATTTAGAGCCAGCCCTCGCCAGCCCTCCGGGAAATGGCGGTCGTAACAAATATACACACCCAGCTTGGCATAAGCGGTTTCGAAAACCGGCCAGCCGGTGTTGCCTGGTTTAAAAAAGAATTTTTCCCAAAAACCTGCGACCTGGGGAATATGGGTTTTTTGGTATTTGCCAAGGTAGCTACCGTCTGCATCTATAACCGCCGCAGTATTGTAATAAACACCAGGCATAACCTCTTCATAGATGGGCACAATAATAACCATATTGTGTTTACGCGCATATTCCTGCATTAACCGCGTGGTTTCGCCATCAGGAATTGACTCAGCCGCCGCATACCATTTGCGATCCTGGCTGGGACAAAAATAAGGCTGTGTAAATACTTCCTGGAAACACAAAATCTGAACGTTTTTTTTTGCCGCTTCTTCGATAAGGGGTAAATGTGCTTCGAGCATTAATCGGGTGATTTCAGAAGGTGACATGGAGGTATCGCCTTTCAGGCCCATCTGGATCAAGCCCGAGACTAACTTATTCATTCGATTTCCTCTCTCGTTTGATTTTCAGTGGATAATAATCTGCCTGCAACCTGAAGATGATATGCAGTTTTTTATAAGAATTATTGAGAGCAGGCAGTTTTGAATTGAATCAATGATTTCTCTCTACGTAACTGAGAACGACTCTGTTAGTACGTAATGGCGCCCCTGGAGTTATAGCTTTCTGGCTCAGAATGAAAATTTCTCGACGCTATCGTCAAGTTTAGACTACTTAAACCTGTCTGACTAGTCAAGATTATTCATTAAAAAGCTATTGACAATAGTCAATGAGAAACTACTGCGCTTTCTGAATATAGGGATATCTCTGCTCTCCTTAGTAAATCAGTAGGAAAATTAATGTATTGGGCTCTGTTGACCATTCCCGAGTGACATTGTGGCGTTCTAGTGGTAAATTCATCCTTGGTAAAAATGATAACAATAGAAAGTGCCTTGACACTTCACTGAACAACCAATAATTAAAAGGAGAGAAAAGAATGATTTGCAAACGCAAACTAATTTCAATGGCAGCGGCCATTGTTATGACCACTCCGCTGCTTACGACATCTACATATGCTGCAACTGAAATACAATGGTGGCATGCATTCTCTGGCCGCCTTGGTGAACTACTCGCAGGACAAGTAGAAAAATACAACGCATCTCAATCCGACTATAAGGTAGTCGCGACCAACAAAGGCAACTATTCAGAAACATTAAATGCGGGAATCGCAGCGTTCCGGGCTAAAGAACACCCGACCATATTGCAGGTATTTGAAGTGGGTACCGCAACAATGATGGCTGCTAAAGGGGCAATCAAACCTGTATACGAAGTAATGGCCGACTCCGGCAAACCTTTTGACCCATCAGTATATCTTGCTGCTGTAGCCGGTTACTACACAACGACTGACGGCAAAATGTTGTCGCTACCGTATAATAGCTCTACACCTGTTCTCTATATCAATAAGAATGCACTGAAAGATGCTGGCATCGATCCAGAAACCCGTCCGGCGACCTGGCCTGAAGTCGAGACGATTATGAAAGGTTTAAAGGCTAAAGGGCATGAATGCCCATTGACCACCGCGTGGCAATCATGGATTCATCTTGAAAATTTAAGCGCCTACCACAACACGCCTTTTGCGACATTGGATAATGGCTTTGCCGGCAGCAAAACCGAATTGGCCTTAAATGGTGATCTTCAGGTTAAGCACATTGATGCCATGGGTCGGTGGGCAAAAGACGGCTTGTTTATCTATAGTGGCCGACGCAATGAGGGTGGAGCACGCTTCCGATCAGGCGAATGCGCGATGTTTACAGAGTCATCAGCCGGCTACGCGGGTGTTAAGAAAGAGGCAAAATTTGACTTCGCGATTGTCAATCTGCCTCATTGGGATAGCAATGGTTCGCCGCAAAACACCATAATTGGCGGCGCCTCGCTGTGGATCATGTCGGGCAAAAGCGACGACGAGTATAAAGCCGCGGCTGATTTCCTGAATTTCCTGTCATCCAAGGAGATACAATCACAGTGGCATCAGGATACCGGCTATATGCCAATTACCATGGCAGCCTATGAACTGACCAAAGAACAAGGCTATTATGATAAAAATCCCGGCACTGATGTAGCCATTATCCAGATGACTGGCAAAGCACCTACGGGTAACTCAAAAGGACTGCGTCTTGGCAACTTTGATCAAATCCGTGGCATCATTGATGAAGAGCTTGAAGCCGTCTGGTCGGGTGAAAAAGATGCAAAAACGGCTCTCGATTCTGCCGCCGAGCGCGGCAACAAGTTACTACGTCGTTTTGAGCGAACCGCCAAGTAAATAAGAAGAGTGGATCGGTGAGCAGTTGGATCGCTCACCGATAAGTACAGTGCTTCAGCCATCCTAATATTGAGCAGTACAGGGCCAAGCTAATCGGTAAAAACAAGACGCTGTGATAAGGGAATGGTTGGCCCTTTTCACAACGTATTTACTCTTTAGCCTGGCTCCCTTTGGGCAGGCCACAAAGCACTCATCCACATTGTTTGAAGCAATGATAAGGGAACACCATGAACTGTGAGTTTGCACCTCAGCCTGGATTTCGAACGTCGCTCGATCTGCAACATCTCTGAGATCATCGCGAGCAAGTGCCTTCTGACTCACTGCTCCCTGCAATTTAAGCTGATTGGAATACTACTGGTATTATGAAACGCGTTACCTTCAATCATCGCACTCTACCCTACCTGTTGGTAATGCCTCAGCTTATTATCACGGCGATATTTTTTCTCTGGCCCGCCAGTCAGGCGGTCTACCAATCCATACAGATGCCCGATCCATTTGGTCTAAGTACAGAGTTTGTCGGGCTTGAAAATTTCAAATTTCTATTTAGTGATCCATACTACCTCGCCTCCTTCACAACCACCGCCATATTCAGTATTTCAGTTACAATAGTCGCCATGGGCGCTGCTCTCGGACTTGCAGTTCTCGCCGATAGTGTGATTCATGGATCGGGTATTTATCGAACACTTTTAATCTGGCCATATGCCGTTGCACCGGCGATTGCGGGTGTAATGTGGGTTTTTCTATTTAACCCGTCAATCGGTGTTGTTTCCTACTATCTAAAGATGCTTGGGTATAACTGGAACCACGTTCTCAATGGGACTGAAGCCATGTCGTTGGTTGTGTTTGCAGCGGCCTGGAAACAAATCAGTTATAACTTTCTTTTTTTCCTGGCTGGATTACAGGCAATCCCGAAAAGCCTGATTGAAGCAGCGGCTATTGATGGCGCAAGTCCGTGGCACCGATTTCGGACCATAATACTACCCTTACTTTCACCCACTACTTTCTTCTTACTTGTCGTAAATATCGTCTACGCATTTTTTGAAACATTTGGTATCATACACACAATCACCTCAGGTGGGCCTGGTCGTTCCACAACCATACTGGTATATAAGGTTTTTGCGGATGGTTTTGTCGGTCAGGATCTAGGCTCATCGGCCGCCCAATCTGTCATATTAATGGTCATTGTGGCTGCCCTGACGGTTGTACAATTCCGTTTCATCGAACGCCGGGTACATTACTGATGAAAGCGCATCATGGTTAGAAATCGTGGCATTGGTACCTTCCTTGTACATGCGGGGCTATTACTCGGTGTAGCAATAATGTGTTTTCCTGTATATCTCACATTGGTTGCCTCTACAGTAACTCAGGAAGAAATTATTCAACCACCCTTACCGCTGGTACCAGGCGACCAGATGATTCAAAACTATCGCGATGCACTTTTCTCTGGAGTTAATGTTCCCGTATTGCAGATGTTGTTTAACAGTACAATCATGGCTTTGGGAATTGCAATCGGTAAAATAGCTATCTCTCTGCTGTCAGCCTATGCCATTGTTTATTTTCGTTTTCCATTCCGCATGTTGTGTTTTTGGACAATATTTCTAACATTAATGTTACCTGTGGAAGTTCGCATTGTGCCTACCTATGAAGTAGTCGCCAACCTTGGATTGCTCAATAGTTATAGCGGACTGACCTTACCCCTGATCGCTTCAGCGACCGCTACATTTCTGTTCAGGCAGTTTTTCATGACCATTCCAGATGAATTGGTAGAGGCCGCCCGCGTGGACGGAGCAGGCCCTATGCGCTTTTTCCGTGACATTCTGCTACCCCTGTCAATTACTAATATAGCGGCTTTATTTGTGATTCTGTTTATCTATGGCTGGAACCAGTTTCTGTGGCCCCTGTTGATCACAACCAATCCAGAGATGAATACGATTGTCATGGGTATCAAGCAAATGCTGCCAACGGCAGATGATTACGGCAATTGGCCTGTCACCATGGCAACCGCCATACTGGCAATCATACCGCCGGTTGCCGTCGTCGTCATTATGCAACGCCTGTTCGTTAAAGGCCTTATTGAAACCGAAAAGTAGATAAATCAATGGCCACAATACAACTTGAAGATTTACGCAAAAGTTATGGAAAAATAGAAGTTATTCATGGTGTCAACGTAGACATCAGCGATGCGGAATTGATCGTCATTGTAGGCCCGTCAGGCTGTGGAAAATCCACCTTATTACGTATGGTGGCCGGCCTGGAAACAGTCTCTGCGGGGAATATTCACATCAATGGCAGACTTGTCAATCAGGTGGAGCCAAAAGACAGGGATATAGCCATGGTCTTTCAAACCTATGCGCTCTATCCGCACATGACTGTATTCAACAATATGGCTTATGGGCTCAAGATAGCAAAAGTATCTGCTGACGAAATTCGCCAAAGAGTCGGTAATGCAGCTGACATTCTTGAATTGACAGATCTGCTGCAACGCAAGCCGAAAGAATTATCAGGCGGACAAAGACAACGTGTTGCCATGGGCCGTGCCATTGTGCGAAAACCCAGTGTTTTCCTGTTTGATGAACCTTTGTCAAATCTTGATGCGTTGTTACGTGTACAAATGCGACTTGAGATCAAACAACTACAGCGAAAGCTGGGGGTCACATCGCTGTACGTAACCCACGACCAAGTCGAAGCAATGACTTTAGCTGACCGGCTGATTGTGATGAACGCAGGGGTGGCAGAACAGATTGATTCACCAATGGCGATTTATCAGCGACCCGCCAGTGTATTTGTGGCAGGCTTTATTGGCTCACCCGGCATGAATTTTTTATCTGGAAGGCTAAATAATGAGCACTCAGAAGTCATTCTGTCGAACAATGATGTAATTCCCGTTGATTACGCATCATTATCAAATGACACAGAGCAATCAGTTATGCTTGGGATGCGCCCAGAGCACCTGCAAGTCGTGTCTGAAACCGATGGGCAAATCGCACTTAAAGTAATCGCGGTAGAAACATTGGGTGCAGATACGTTGGCACATGGATTTCTGGTTCCTCTGCACAAACAAAGCAACACAAATCGCAAGGAAAAACTATCAGTAAGGTTAACGGGTGATACATCCGTCAAAGAGGAAGAGACGCTCTATTTAGCTGTACTGAAAGAAAACCTGCACATCTTTGATGAGAAATCGGGTCGTAGAATAAGCCAAGCGGAATAATATGCGCGGGTTGCAGTTGATTTCTAATTTATGATTAAAATACCACTTTCACGAACCCGGTTTAAGCTCGGCTGCGATTTCACAACGACGGTTTGATTCGTACCGGGTTATACAGACTCGAAATTCACATGATATTGAATTATTGTGACCATTTAATCCTGTACAGACCTTGATTAACCCCTGGTTCCACCGCAATTATACGAATAAAATAATCGCCTGCTTTTGGGTTACTGACACTGATTATTGCGTTTTGAACTTCACCAAACTCATCATTGATAAATTCATTTTTCGTAACCGTTCCTGCAAAAGTCGGGTTACCCCCGCTATCCAATAAGACTACAGCGCCATCCAATTCAAATTGCTGATTGGCAGCTGGAAACCAGAACTCGACGTTGAAAGTGGTTGTATCTGTCAGACTAATCTTAAAGTAATCGATCGAATCATTTGTTGTTATCACCCCCAAATTAGTGGAGAGTGATCGATCAAGTACAATGCCCTTCAGAAAACTTATGTCATACGCAGTCGCTTTGGTATCGTTATCCTCGTAATTGTCGTCAAAGTCACTGGGAAAATCGTTGGCATCACTGGGGTCAGTTCCGGCCTCAATTTCACGCAGATTAGTATAACCATCGCTATCGGAATGACTATAATTGTAATCTTGCTCAGTAAATTCGATGTTAGTGGGGCCTGAAATGGTAATATCTTTGGAGGCAGTTACCACTGGAATGATACTCGCTGCACCCGTGGATTCATAAGTCACATTCAAACTAATTTTATGAGCACCATCGCTTATCTCTCGTGTTGCACTCCATGTATTACCAACCACGGACATTTCAACTTCAGGAACATCATCTACTAGTAAACTCGCCGTCAAGCGTCCATCTGAGGGCAACGTAGCTCGTTGCAGGGCCTGAGGAATAGGGATGGATTGTTTCTGCCTGACACCTTGCGCCAATTTGCTATCCGGAGATTTCTCACAGGCGGTTAGCAAGGTAACAACCAGGCAGATAACAACGATCCAGCATGAAAAACGGATTATAGCAGACGTATTGCATACAGGGATTTGTGTCATTTTTAGTATAAGGGCCTATATTATTTTGTACATTATAAACACTAATACCATGAATTAACTTAAGCAATTGGTATTATTTCATCCCTGGCTCTACTTCATCGATGAATCAATTTGCTTGCAGTTTATTTCCCGTTGAATAAAATTTCAATTAAAGTCAAGATAAAGCAGCTATAGGTCAATAAAAAAATTCATACATGAGTGATTATTCGACAAAACATCTGATTATTGGCGGTGGCATTATCGGCTGCTCAATCGCTTATCATCTTGCAAAAATGGGCGAAAAAGATATTGTCCTGCTTGAAAAAACAGCATTAACCGAGGGTGCAACATGGCACGCTGCGGGTCTTGTTGGCCAATTGCGCTCTTCACGCAACACAACCCGTATGTTACAAAAATCAGTCGCGCTTTATGACCGCATTGAGCAGGAAACAGGCGTGGCCATAGATTGGAAAAAAGTAGGCAGCTTGCGCTTAGCCGCCTCGAAAGATCGTTTATTGGAAACCAGACGCCTCGCGACCATGGCTAAAAGCTTCGATCTTGAAATGCAGATTATCACGGTAGACGAAGCAAAAGCACTTTTTCCTTACATCGATACCAAAGGGCTTGAAGGAGCAGCTTTTATACCCAGCGATGGACACGTTGACCCGGCCAGTCTATGTCAATCGATTGCCACTGGCGCCCGTATGCATGGCGCTGTTATTAAGCAAGGCGTTGAAGTGCTTGACTTTAAAATTAAAGATACCCATATCACCGAAATTATAACTAGCGCGGGTACTTATAGCGCAGAGAATGTGGTCATGGCAACCGGCATGTGGAGCCGGGAGATTAGCAAAAAACTTGGAACCTCCATTCCTGCATGCGCTCTTGAACATCAATATATTGTTACCGAACCCATAGCCGATTTTCCGCAAAATCTACCTACTCTGCGAGATCCAGACCGATTAGTATACTACAAGCCTGACGCTGGCGGACGACTTGCAATAGGTGGTTATGAACACAACACTCAGGCATTTGGGGTTGATGGTATTCCCGGCGCATTTTCACGCCAGTTATTACCCGAGAATCTGGACCGATTCACACCGCTTGCCGAAAACGCTGGCAGAGTCACGCCTATCGTTAATGAGGTGGGCATACGAAGTATAATAAACGGACCTATACCCTACTCGGCTGACGGCGATTTTGTGATGGGCAGACCGCCTGGCTTTGATAACCTTATGATCTCAACTGGATTCCTCTATGGTATTGCAGCTGGAGGCGGTGCGGGTGAGATGATTGCCGAATGGATTGTACACGGTGAACCCAGCCTTGATCTTTGGCCCCTGGATATACGTCGCTTTTCCAGCCATCATTCAACAAAGACGTTTATGTATGCTCGTGCCGTAGAGCACTATGCCCACCATTATAAGCTACGATATCCCAATGCTGAAAGTGACGCCGTCAGAGGTATTCGTAAAAGTCCGCTATTTGAAACACTTAAAAAACGAGGCGCAGTCTATGGATCAAAAAATGGCTGGGAGCGCCCATTGTGGTTCGCACCCGAGGGAATTGAGGCTATCGATCAACTCGACTATCTGTCCCCAGGCTGGTTACAATATTCGGCAGTAGAACACCATGCTGTTCGCAACCGGGTAGGATTGATAGATCAATCCAGTTTTTCAAAATTTGAACTCTTTGGTAGCGGATGCTGTCAGGTCTTGCAAAAAATGGCTGTATCTAACATGGATAAACCTCCAGGATCTGTTATCTATACACAACTTTGCAACGAACGTGGCGGTATTGAGGCTGATCTGACGATAACAAGGCTTGCGAAAGAACACTATTACATTGTCACAGGCAGTGGATTTGGTGTACATGATGCCGACTGGATTCGACAAAATTTACCGAATGATCGATCAGTCATCTTGATGGAAACCACTTCTGCATGGTCGGTTATCAACATCTGTGGCCCTAAAGCCAGAGATGTATTGCAAAGAGTGAGTGAGCAGGAACTAAGTAATCAGGCATTTCCCTTTTCAACCTGTCAGCAAATTTCAATCGGCGCCGCTCCCGTGAGGGCAATAAGAATAGGATATGTCGGAGAACTAGGCTGGGAACTACATATACCCACCGAATATACTGAACACGTATATGATTTGCTCTGGACTTCTGGTCAAACTGAAAATATTGCAAATATTGGCTATCGTGCTATTGAATCTTTACGTTTAGAAAAAGGTTACCTTTACTGGAGCGCTGATATCACTCCCGATTACACACCCATAGAAGCGGGGCTTGGCTTTCGAGTTCATCTAAAAAGCAAGGGTGACTTTAACGGTCGGGCAGTTTTACAGAAACAAAAAACTAATGGTACTGAGAAAAACCTGTGTACCTTTGTCTGCGACCGGAAGCTACCCGTTTATGGTGGCGAAACTATCCTTCACAAAGGTATAACCGTCTCTCTGGCGACCAGTGCAGGGTTTTCCCATACTCACAATAAAACCATTCTATTCGCCTACCTTCCTAAAAGACTCGTGAATAAGAATAATTTTGAAGTTGAGGCGTTTAGCCAGTGTTACACTATAAATCGTATTGATGGGCCTGTATACGATCCTAAGAATGTAAAGCTGAAAGTATAACGAATGATTCATGGTGGAGACGAGCAATGAACGATCTGTCAGCACAAATTCATCGTGCTCTGCAAAGTGTATCCGAATATAAGAATATAGAACCTGATAGTTACTCTACCACTCGTCTGGGCGGGCTAACCAACCTTGTCTTTAAACTGGAACCTCAAACCCAAACTGCCCGAGAGAGCATGCAGGGTAACATTGTCGTGCGTATCCCTGGTCAGGGGACAGAGGAGTATATCGACCGCTCTGTTGAAGCACACAATGCACGGCTCGCTGCCGATGCCGGTGTGTCCGCTGAAATTATCCGCGCAGACCCAGTCAGTGGAGTTTTAATTTCTCGATATATAGAAAACAGTGTCACCATGTCAGCGGAAAACTTTCTCTCTCGCACTGATAGCCCTGTACGCGCTGGTAAAGCGTTTCGTAATTTGCACCAATCGGGCAAAAAATTTAAATTCCACTTTGAATTATTTTCAATGATTGATGATTATCTCACCATACTGGCAAGCAAAACCCTCGAATTACCTGAGGGCTATAATGGAATTGTAAAAGCCGCAGAGCCTGTTAAAACAGCACTTTTAAGAAATCCTTCAGCGTTGGCACCGTGTCACTGTGATCCACTTTGCGAGAACTTTCTCGATGATGGGGATAAAATGTGGATCATTGACTGGGAATATTCAGGCATGAACGACCCATTATGGGATTTAGGTGATCTCTGCGTTGAGGGCGAATTCAACAGAGAACAGGAACACCAGATGTTAACCGCTTATTGTAATGGAGAACCTGATAAAAGCACTCTTGCAAGAGTACTCATTTACAAAGCCATGTGTGACTTACTGTGGACACTTTGGGGCCTTATCCAACACGCAAATAACAACCCGGCAGATGATTTCTGGGCCTACGCCACAACCCGGTTTGATCGCTGTAAGGCACTGATGAATACCCGGGAATTCAACGAAGCGGTTAGATTAGTCGCTAAATAAACGTTGTAATGCTGAAACCAACATGACTAAATCAATGCAATTTAACGCATCTGACATAATTTTCAGTTCTTTTACGAAATGAGTGAATGTGCGCATCACCGAAATTTACAACCCATGCGAAATCATGATCGGCAGCATTTAAAGTCACAGACCAATAATAACGTGAAGCGGCTTGAAAATAATGATAAATGGATGGGCTATAGCTTTTTTCATCTATTATTGAGGCGAGCTCCTTGATGCGCGGCAATCGCCAGTCTGACTCTCCATCCAAGCGTAGATTGCTGCAGTACTCAAAAGCATCTGAGTAATTCATTTTTTCTTTAACAGGGCGTGTCTGCCACAAGAGCCGGGTTAGTCGATCATGAACAATATCCGCAGTAGTGTTAATAAATCGACCTGTTGCAACTGCTTTTGACTCAAATAATACAAGTATTACAAGCAGAAAGAAGATCGAAAATAGAAATCGTCTAGGTACTTTCATCGTAAGTACTCACACAGCGGACATAAGTATCCAACACACGTAGAAAGCAATAGGCATTACCTTCTGAAAACAAAACACTCCAGGCATGTTGAGGTGTGCCTGTATAAGGTGTCGATGCCCAGTAATTAAATGATTTGGTTGTTGGAAAAAACTCGGTATTAATGGAAGGTGCTGTCGCACTAAAATCGACCAACGAAAGCAGTTCAGCCCGTGTCGGCAATCGCCATTGTTTATCTTGTAATACCAACCCTTGACAATACTCGAGAGCTTCCTGCCAGTTTCTCTGCTGATTATCATCATATTTTTGCCAAAGCAATGCGGTAGCCCGATCCAAAACCGTGCTATCAGAATTATGCGTGAAATTATTCTCCTCCGGCGCGATAAAAGTAAAAGATTCCATATTCGTGGTCCCTGAATAAATGGAGTATCTATTTTGACCGTAGTCAGCAGCTTCACGGCTCCCAGCGTTCTCTTTTTGATTGATCTGAGCCCAAGCCAGGCTCGAGGCTTGTGTAAAACAAATAAAAATCAAAAGTAGTGTGAATATGCAAAAACCAAAGGTGCTTGTCGGTGTAAATGGATGCTTCTTGTGTTTGTATAGACTTCCAGAATAAATGTGTATGAAAATCATTGCCTGAGACACTCCAGATTCTGCTTGCAGCCTTTAGTGTAGTGTTTAATATAAATTGGAATTGAGGTCTTGTCGATAGCTTACGTACTTAGCGACTCAATTACGCTAAATAACTCAAGCTGAGGCCATATGAAACATGGCCTCAATAAGTTATATTTTCAATGGCTTATTACTAAATAGTCTAGCTGATTGATTTTTTACAAAAGTACCAATCTGTACATTCATAACCTTCGGTTTCTCGTGCTTCCAGTGAATCCATATCGCCAGGCGGTGGCACAATCACTTTATCACCCGGCTGCCAGTTCTCTGGGGTTGCCACCTGATGTTTATCGGACATCTGAAGCGATGCGATCAGGCGTAAGAACTCATCAATTGATCGCCCATTAGTCATTGGATAATACACCATTGCACGTAGAATCCCCTCCGGATCAATGATAAAAGTCGCACGTACCGCCGATGTATCAGCGGCACCGGGATGAATCATTCCATACGCTCTGGCTATATTCATACTCAAATCCTCAATGATAGGAAATTGAATATCCACGCCAAAATTATCCTTGATATTGCGAACCCAGGCCAAATGACTGTATAAGCTGTCGATGGACAACCCAAGCAATTCAGTATCCATTGATTTGAATTCTTCATGGCGTTTTGCAAAAGCCATAAATTCAGTGGTACATACTGGTGTAAAGTCTGCCGGGTGAGAAAAAAGAATTAGCCACTTACCTCGATAATCGGATAGTTTTTTGACCCCATGGGTAGTTTTTGCTTCGAACGCGGGTGCTGGCTCATTAATTCTCGGCATTGTAATTTGATTTTCAGTATCCATAATTTCTCCGTTTGCTAAATTGTTGGTGGTAAATTTGATTAACAGAGTCACTATACGGCTACAGAAATGATTAGTATAATTGAATATACTAATCATGATATCCTATATTTTGTATCATAGAATTTAAACTAATGCGGCTGTTACTTAAAATTTCTCCGAACAGCTTGCCTATGAATTTTTTGAAAATATAAAAACCTGCAGAAGCGATGTCGAGTGATCATTTCTCCAACCGTTTACATTGGTATAACCAACCATTTACTCTACAACATTAATCCACTTATCAGCAAAGCGTACAATGCTGCGATAATTAATCGCTTGAAGTGAAAATCTGATTAGACATTTCACAACTCAATGACGATGGTGGAAAACCAGGCTTTTTCAATGCTATAACATCATTATTCTCGGGTAAAAACGCAAGGTCAATTGCCGAAAAAACAGCCAAAGTGGCTTTGAATTGTTAGTACCCCGTTAACGTAGGATTGATGGAGTACTAGCCTCTTGATTCAAATTTTGGCTCCTCTTTTTTAATCCCTAATATCTCACGCATCCTTTTGAGTAAATCTTCGTTATCACCGTATCTGGACTGCTTAATATCAGTATTAAACTCAGCATTAACTTCATTTTTGCATACATGAGAAAGATATAATGCCAGCTGTTTTAATTTCCCCACAGAAATATCCATTTTGAGACCTTTATTGAAATTAACCATCGCAGCTTCAACATCAGGTTTTTCAACTATAGCCATGGGTCCCCAATATAATGAACGAAAATCAACAATAGTTGCTTGAAGAATACGCTTAACATTCATGTCATTTTCTTTAAGATTTGCAATTCTTCCAGCCAGCTCTGTCGCACGGATATAGAGCGCTATCTTCTCTTCGTAGAATTTTTGATTCCACTGATTGTTGATGGCATCTGTTTGGCTTTGAAGCCCGGTGATAACTGAAATAATAACGCCTAACGCACCTATAGTGGCGACAAATATACTTAGATATTTGGTTTGAAGCTCCCGTTTTCTGTAATGCTCAGAATCCATATTCCTAACTCCCGAAAACTAACGCATATAGTAAACATCTTGATAATGCCCGACCCCCATCCATAAGACAAATCAGCCCCCATCAATTCTTGAAATATCATCGTTCAAAAGCCGAGTGAATACCGCTATGAAATTCAATGGTCCCGCCTGAGAATCTATTCATTCCATCAGTTGCTGAAGCTGCCTATAACAGGTCGGAGAAGCAACTCGAAAAATATCGGTTTATCTCAGCTGACTGTCTTTACTGCCACGCCTGTTAATTCCAATCCGGTTTGCATTGTCATCATCGTTCGCTGACTGACAGCTAACACACAGGCGCACACCTGAGATCGCTTTACGACGAGCTTCGGGAATTTTCTCTTCACATTCCTCACAAAGGGTTAAACTCTCCCCTACTGGTAACCTACTTCGAGCCCGTTCTATAGCATCTTTGACACTGGCGTCTATCTGATCCTGTACAGCCCCATCGCGAGACCAACCTCCAGCCATGACTTATCTCCTGAATAATTTTTGTATATTGCTTTCTTAATCAATTTTCGCAACATTATACAAATTAATTCGTAACAAATACTATTTAACTAATAGCACAGTAAAATCTCTAAGTAGCTTTGACAAAGCATTATCAGACAAAGGCTCCCTGCCAGAGAATACCGACCTGGAACCTTCACTAAACTGTTCGACTTCTGACTGTATCTTAAGACATCGTTTCGTTAACGAGACCTCATGTTTGCGTTTAACCTTCATCCAGGTTTTGGGAATTGCTTATGCTCTCTGTCAATCTCACTCCCACCTTGCGCCACGTGCTGTTAAATTGCACCCAAAATTGACCCACGTGTAACCCTATCCTGCTGATGAATCAGCAGGGGAAAAAAGGAGTGATAGACGTGGCATTATTAAGTGTAATCAGGCGGTGGCGACACCGCGACAAGATCAGTATTCGACAGATAGCCAAGCGAACCGGGCTTTCCCGTAATACAGTCCGTAAGTATCTGGCCAACGGTATGGTCGAACCGAAGTATTCAAGACCTAAACCCCCAACCAAGCTGGATGACTATGCCAATACGCTGACCAGCTGACTGCACCGGGAGGCAAGGCGTAAACGCAAGCAACGGTTGTCCGGTAAAGCAGCTGTTTTATAACCTAGTGCCGCTCGGATATACCGGGTCCTATGATCGGGTTGGCGCCTTTGCCAGAGATTGGCGGGCACAACAGCAGGAAGCGTCACACATAGCCAGCAGTGGCACGTAGTACCTTTGTCTTTTGGCACCAGGGGAAGCGTTTCAGTTTGACTGGAGCGAAGACTATGTGGTTCTGGGTGGCAAGAGCACCAAGTTGCAGATTGCCCAGCTCAAGCTCAGTAACAGCCGTGCTTTCTATCTGCGTGCTTACCCCCTGCAAGCCCAGGAAATGCTCTTTGATGCGCATAACCATGCCTTCAGAGTGCTCGGCGGTGTGCCAGAACGTGGCATCTATGACAATATGAAAACTGCGGTTGATAAAGTCCGCTGCGGTAAAAAGCGTGTGGTGAATGCCCGCTTCGAGGTCATGGTCAGTCACTTCATGTTTGAGTCTGATTTTTGTAATGACGAATGGCCAACCGGTTGATACACACGGACTTAGTGATTCTGGATGAACTGGGGTATCTACCCTTTAGCCAGGCAGGTGGTGCCTTGTTGTTTCATCTTCTCAGCAAGTTGTACGAGCGTACCAGTGTCATTATTACGACCAATCTCAGTTTCGTTGAATGGCCGAATGTCTTTGGTGATGAAAAAATGACGACCGCATTACTGGATCGACTGACGCATCATTGCCATATCATCGAAACCGGAAATGATAGTTACCGGTTCAAAAACTCAACCAGTAATCAGGAGAGAAAAACAAACGAAAACCCAAGAAATGAGTCATAATCTGGCTTGAGTAGGCGGCTCAGTTTTCAGTGCAAATGGTGGGTCACTTTTGGATGCAATTTAACAGTTATCAATATCATCGATGATTTAAGTCTATCGATGGGAAATATTGTTATCAGATTAGACACTTTGCTAGTAAAGTGTCTAATGAAAAGACCTAATTTTGGCTGTTTTTGGATTTTGCTTCGTGTTAGGGCGCACGTTGAATATATGCCAGTTTCTCATCTGCGTTAAAACCACAACTTTTATAGAATGCATGGACTGCCTCATCTGTTTGTCCTGACATAAGCATTACCTTGTAACAGTTATTCTTCCATGCAATTTCTATCGCCCAATTTATTAATGCTTTTCCGATTCCTTGATTACGGTGTTTTAAATCGGTTATTACATTCTCTATTACGGCGTAAGGCTTTCCGCCCCGTGTCATATTTGGAATTATATTTATGTAGCATGAGCCTAGAAGAAGATTTTCATTTTCAGCCACAATTAAATCCAGATGCTTTGATTCAATAATTTTCTCGAATACTCTATATTCAATTTCTGATGGCTCAGGGTCCTTAGAGTGTAGCTGGCGCAATAGATACAGCAGTTGATTGTAGTCTTGCTTCTGGACTAGGCGTATCTGCATCTTTTTGAAGTACTCTATCGCATTAAACACTTTCCTAGGGAAGTGTCTAATATCACAGCCACAATTGCAAATCGTAAAGCCCATTCCTATTGGGTTTTCGTACTTATACAGGCTTAAAATTTCCGCCATATTGGACAGATGTCTAGAGAAATGTCTAACTGAAAAATCAAACCGGAGGAACCGTACGGCATGTATGAATAAATGGCAAAAATTATTTAAGGCTATATGTGTTGTAGGTGACCTACAAGGATATGCTACATAAGTACTGGTCACTAACAAAGGGAACGTCACCGCTGTGCTGGAGATACAGAACTCTGGCGTGACTTAGGTGAGGCATCACCAGTTAGCAGAAGGTGTACAATTTGCCGGTTAGACAAAAATTTTGCTCTAGCCGGCAAACGATTACGCTCATATTCGACAGGATGAAACTTCACCGCTAATATGAAAATTCACCCAAAATTCGGTAAATCACCATGTGCGGTCGAATCAATGTCACTGACAACCCACTTGTTCAATGGATGTTTGACAGGATAGGCATTCCGTTTACAACAAAAACTAACACAAACTTATGTCCTACCCAGAATGTAGCTACCCTGGCTTACTTGGACGGTTCGTTACGCCACTTAAATACGATCTGGGGTATCAAAGCCGAGTGGTCAAAGAAGTTGCTTATCAATGCCCAGGGTGAAACGGTAGCCACTAATAAGAAGACATTCAAAAATGCATTCATTCATAACCGCTGTCTAGTACCCTGTACCGGCTGGTACGAATGGCGAGATGAAGGTGGACCACGAAAACAAAAGTACTCGTTTACCCGTGTCGATGGTGATCCATTCTTAATGGCTGGAATCTGGTATGAGGCCGAAGACTTACCGCAAGTGGTTACACTGACTATCAATCCTTCACCAAGATGCTCAGAAATCCATAACCGAATGCCATTGCTGATTATGCCTGAAAACATTGATCCGTGGTTTCACTCAACTCCTGAAGATATACAGCCGCTCTTAAAGCCAGCGAATGACGAAGTTATTAGAATTGAGCGATGTGGTTAGAATTTGCGAAACAAATCAGTGTGGAAATACAATTAAAGCAACACAGCCAGCTTTGATAATGAATCCTGCAACAAAGATGGGCAATGAACAATATTGCGAATCTATCTTATTGAATTAATTGATAATCTGTGAATTTATTGGCGGAGAGGCAGGGATTCGAACCCTGGGAAGGCTACAAACCTTCAACGGTTTTCAAGACCGTCGCATTCGGCCGCTCTGCCACCTCTCCGGAAGCGGCGCATGATACTGAATTTCTGCGCAAAATGCCACCTTTTGCCAATTTTTGAGTCGCCCTATGATAAGACTATTGAAATTGAGACAAAAAGCCCCTAGATTGCAGGTATAGATCGTGAATACAGAATGGAATATTTGCGAAATAAACTTACCTGACATCAACTTGATGTCTATAATGTCAGGTGAATTGACGATTTCTCGTCGTGGAACTATTTAGTGAGGAGCAGCAATGCAACAATCAACACAAAGTATTCAAAAAACCAGTGAATTAGCAACTAACAAAGTACTGAAGAACACCTATTCGCTTCTATCCATGACCTTATTGTTCAGTGCGCTGACAGCCGGTTTATCAATGTTTTTGGCTATTCCGCCCATGTTCTCTATAGTCAGTTCAATTGCTGCTATCGGGTTAATGTGGTTTGCACTGCCCCGGGTTGAAAATTCCAGCGGGGGTATTTGGGTGGTATTTGCTATTACCGGCCTGCTGGGTTTTGGTTTAGGTCCCATCCTATCCATGTACCTCTCTATGCCAAATGGACCGCAGTTGGTTGCAACCTCTTTGGGTGGCACAGGTATGATCTTTTTGGGATTGTCAGCTTACGCACTGGTAAGTCGTAAGGATTTTAGCTTTCTCGGTGGTTTTTTGATGATAGGCCTGATGGTTGCATTTGGTGCGATGATTCTGAATATATTCTTGCAGATCCCCGCAATGCATCTTGCTCTCTCGGCGGCAATAATCATGATAATGAGTGGTTTTATTTTATTTGACACAAGCCGGATCATTCATGGTGGTGAGACCAATTATATCAGAGCAACCATTTCTCTTTATCTAAGTATCTACAACATTTTTGTTTCCTTATTACAGATTCTTGGAATCATGGGCGACGACTGATTACACTTGCTTTAGATTAGTTATAGTCCCGCACTCTGCAGGGGACTATAACAGCCAGCCCTGTACAACAGCGGCCCTTACTCACTAACGCCGATGAGCAGGATATTGTTTTCCTTGTTTTAATTTCATAGGATAGCTTTGGTTTGATCGAATTTTATTACTCGGGTTTAGAATCCGTAGAAATTCAGATGCAGAAACCAAAACCGGGCAACACTTCTTCTTTTCATCCTCGAGAATCATGCCATGGGCGATATCAGTTGGATCAATATTATCTGGGCTGGAATTTTAGGTTTTTTTATTATTCGGATGTGGCCGAACGCAATGAATTGGAGTAAGCATGGGCCTAAAGGAAGTGGCAATGACTGGACCACCTATATTATGTTAATGGCCGGTGTGGTCCTTTTTATCGCTTTTTTAATTTATTCAGTGAGATCTTAGAATCCCGGTAAGCCAGCACGATTAATGCTTTTATAGGCTCTTCCTGACGAGAATAAAATACTTCGTGTCAAGGATCTGGAATAATTCATCACTCAACCTGAAAAAACCCAACTGGCGAGTAAGTGACGATCTTCTTCACCGATATCTTCTTTAAACCAATCACTCACTTTATTGCTCTTTTCCTCAATCATGCCATCTGAGCTAATATCACTTAATAAACCCGCTTTACGTTGATCTATCACCACTTGTTTCATTATTGATGAAGTAATTTGTAAGCTTTCGGTCGCATACCCGTAAACCAAGGCAGATTCACAAAGCCGGTTAATCAAGCGCGGAATCCCTGCGCTGGCTTTACTTACCAAATCAATAGCACCCTCGGTAAAAATGTTGTCCTCCTCTGCTCCTGCAATATCTAATCGGTTACTTATATATTGCTCTATATCATCATTCGACAATGGTTTTAACTCATGATAGACACTGATTCGCTGGGCAAATTGCACCATAGACTCAAGTGCGATAGTACTGCGTAATTCGGGTTGACCGACTAGAATTACATTAAGCAATTGATCTTTTTCGGAATTGATATTACTTATTAATCGAAGCTGTTCTAACTCATCAACAGATACATTTTGGGCTTCGTCGATTATCAATACGGTTTCTTTTTGTTTTGCATAATTATCTAGTAAATAATTCACAAAAAGCTTATGCAGGAGAGTCTGATCATCACTGCTCTGATCATCTAGGTCAAAGGCCGCAAAAATCTGCTTTAACAAGGATCCAAAATTTACATGTGTATTTGCAACATATCCGACTCTGCTTGTATTATCCAGTCCATCAAGCAGCTGACGTATCAAGGTTGTTTTTCCGCTACCTATCGGACCTGTCAATACGACAAATCCGGTATTATCAATAAGCCCATATTCCAACATTGCCAAAGCAAGACTTTGATCCTCCCCAAGATAAAGAAAATGTGGATCCGGCAATAAGGAAAATGGTTTTTCTTTTAATTTATAAAAAGACTCGTACATAGATGCAGTCCGCCCTTAATAATAAGGTGTGTTGTAGCCATAGGAAGATGTTTTATCACGTGATTTATTGAGAATCGTACCTATAACGTTATGTCCCTTAAGCAAATCCATACAACGGGAAACTTCCTCTCGCTTGGTTTTTCCTTCCTCCACTACAAACACCAAACTCTCAATATTCGGTAATATTTCGAATACATCATCGGTAACCAACATCGGTGGCAGATCAAATATAATGATTCGGTTTTTATATCGATCTTTCATTTCTTCTATCAATCTTCTTACCTTCGGTGTGCCGAGAACTTCAGACGATTCATCAATTGGTTTTCCACCGGGCAATACCACGAGACCATCCATTGCAGGCGTAAACAAAGCTTCCTCCAGCGGCAAGTCATCCCTGATACAGTCAATCAAGCCGTACTCGCCCTCGTAATTAAACAAATTGCGAATATTGGGACGGCGCAAATCAAAATCCGCAAGAAGTACTGTGTGATTGACGTTGCGTGCAATACTGATTGCGAGATTAGTTGATGTAAGTGATTTTCCCTGGTGAGGGCCTGCGCTGCTTACTCCTATCGAGCACCAATTATTTTTTCTAAGTTTGGAAAGTATTTGTGTTCGCATCATTCGGTACGCGTCAGCGAATGCATGCCTTTTTTCTTGAGCTATTACCCTATTTCGGATTAATGCCTGACCTGACACTTCATGCCGGATGGATTCTGTATACTCAATCGGGCGTAATTTTTCTGTGTCTGAAGAACGGTTTGAGGATTTTCTGGAGATAGAAAACCCGATTCGTTCACCGCGTTCCCTGCGCGCTTTCTCAATAGCCGCTTTTATGGGTTCCATAAACTTACTCTATGATTAAATTCTACAAACTCTTCGCCTGAAGTGCTCGTTAGGTCGGCTTCGGCTCTTACCTTATACATATAGTACCCAGTGACACCGCCTGCCAGGACAAGCAATAGAAACAGCGAAGCCAACAGACGTCTACGCCAAATATCCAAACCAGATTCTATAAAACCAATTACGCCTAATGGTGGACCATCTATAAGCGCTATCAAATCTTTAGTATTACGAACCGATGTATCCATATGATCACCGATAAAAACAGTAATCGCGCCAATCAATGTTGCAAGCAAGGCACCAATAACGGCAATCGCCGGACGATTGGGTCTAACGGGTTCTTTTTCTGCACGAGGTTTTTCTAACAACGTGAAACGATCACTTTGATCACTTTTCTCGGCAGCTTCTGACAACTGTGCTTCAAGAACTTTTTGCTTGGTTTCACGATATTTCTCTAAAATATTGTCGTAATCCCGGGTAAGTGTGAGATATTCTTTTTCAACGGCTGGAGATTTTGCCATCCGTGTTTCGTAGCTGGTTATTTTACTGCGTATGCTTGTATCTCGACGATTCAGCGCCTTGATCTCGGTTCGTATTGACCCTAATTTGGATTTCAATTGTATATACGCTGGATTGTCGGGCGCACTTTCATCGGCAGCAAAAAATTCGGCATCCTCATTTCCAAGCCCCTCTCGCGCCTCTCGTAATTGACGCTCAAGTCGTTTCACATCAGGGTGGTTTTTTGAGTATCTGCGTTTTGCATCAGCCAACTCGGTACGCAGAGTTTTTATTTTTTCGCTATTTGTCAGTATGCGCTCACCTGAGGAGCCTATCAGCATTCCGGTCGGACTTGTCTGCGCCAATTCAGTTTCTACAAATACCGCCTGTTCCCGTAAAGATCGTAATTCTTCAGAAACCGTTAACAACTGCCGTTCATTTCTTTCAATCAACTGCAAGTTTACAGTTTGCAATTCAGGTAGATTACCCGCATTTTTTCTCTTGAAACTTGCCAGTGCCTTTTCTCGAACCTCAACCTGTGCGGCCAGTTTTTCTGCTTGTCCAGTCAAAAAACTGGACGCCTGCTCGACCCGGGTGGTTCTACTTTTTTGATTTTTTTCAAGAAACAATGAGACAAGGTTATCAGTGACTATTTTTGCGGTTTCAGGGTCAAAGTACTCAAAAGCCACCAAAAACGCGATAGTGGATTCGCGAACACGACCACTTGTGGGGTCAATAAGCTCTGTATTAACCGGCCGCAATTCAATGGCATCATGAAATCTGTTAATGGCCTTTTCAGGCGTAGCTGCATATTGCTCTGGATACAACTTATAAAGCTTAATCATATCCTGCAAATTCTCACGTGTTAGAATCTGCTCAGAAATAATCTGTATCCGGTGTTCAGTAAAGCTGGCAACTGAATCACGATCCGCTGCTTGCAAACTCTGCTGCTCAATTAATATTTTTGCTTCAGATCGATATTCTGCTTTGGCAAAAATTGCATAAATCAATACCAGTGAAAATATGATAAAAAAAGGTAACAGAAAATAATATTTCTTGCGCAGAAAAAGCGACACTATGTCGTATAACGAGAAACCCGAAGAATTGGAAATGTCTTGATCCATATTTACCTTTTAATCTCAGCTCGCCGTACCAGCCAAACTATTCAATTCCAACGATTCACTCTGCTCAGCAATCAGACTAAAATGCAATACGTAATTTCCTATTGAAACAACATCCCCGTTCTTTAACGGCGCTGAGTCCACAGAGTTAGCGTTTAGCATAATGGGCGTGGTTGAACCTTTATTGCTAATAATGAACCCATTCTCTTTTGCAACTATTTCAGCCTGATACCGACTAATATTGATTTCATTTAAACGAATTTCACAATCGGGTGCGCGACCAATACGGACGATGCCTCCGGATAACTTGTAACTGACACTGTTACCCATCACATCTTTAACTGAGACTTTATTAGCCGTTGCATTGTCAGAATCAACAACCGACAATACATTTTTTACTGTATTTTCTTGGTAGGGTGATGCCCATCCAAGACATTGCATTGCTTGTTGAAGATGACTTTCATCAACTTCTTGGGATTTTTTTGCATAAGCACCAAGTAGTGCTATATCACAAACCGCGTTGATTCGCCGAGGAGTTCCTTGTGTCTTTTCATAAACAGACCTAATGATATTTTTAGAAAATATCTGTTGCTCTTCCAAACCGGCTTTAGAAAGTCGATAATTTATATAGCCAATTGTATCAGCCAGTGATAACGCCTTTACGGTTGAAATCATTCTAAAATGCTGATCACGTACAGAGCCAAACTCCTTGATCAAATTTCTCAATAATTCAGGTCTACCTATCAAGAGTATGGAAGCGCAATACTCACCCAAGGATTGTTTATCAATCAAACTATCGATAAGTCGAAGACAAGCACGATTGAGGGAGTGCGCGCTATCGAGCAGTAAGATTATTCTTTTCCCTCTTGCCGTAAGGTTACGTAGCTCCGTTGTAATCGCATTTAATAACATAACTCTATTTTCGGTTTCAGCAGACACATCAAAGGCCAATGCGATTGATTGTAGAAGCTCCACTTCTGTGTAGTCGCTGACATGCAGGTAGGCAAAGTGTACGGTCGTTGATAATTCGCTAATCAACTTATTTGCCAGGCAGGACTTCCCGATTCCAGCAGCCCCGGTTAGAATCAATAAACGATCACCTTCAATCAGAGAATGCTGCAAAACGGCCATAGACTTGGTAGCCGTTGTGGATGGATAAAAAATTCGCTTATCCGCCGAGGACGAGAATGGGTGGAAGTTAATTTTAAAATAATCTGAGTACATAACACCTTTTCTCTGGCAGCACACTTGAATGCTTCATTTAATCGGTGACCGCGTGAGTGGATTACAAATTTACGATGGTAGCAAACTATAGATAATAGTATTTTTCCGCGATTTCGCTCATCGAATTATGACAATAATACGTCATCCCTGTGTATTATTTTTGTGGAATCTGATGCTGATACGCCAGAGCACTGATTTTAAGATGCAAAACCCAATGACATTTCATTTGTAAAATCTGCAAGAACAATTTGTTTTTCTGATAAATCAATGAGTTATAAATATAAAATGGTTTTATTAAGTAACTCAGGGCACAGTAAAGCCGCGATCAGAGTTAGCTTACAAAGTGTTTATACTTTTGGAGAGTTAAATATTCTCAATTGCGGATTTAGACCCGTGTTTACTGCGCACAGGTAATTATGCGAACTTCATGTTAACTGTATTTACATTCAGCAACTGGTCAATTGCCTGTAACTCCCTCACAACCACATGGCGATTACTACCTGACTTTGTTCGGCACATCGTATTTTCCAATTTTACAAATAGTTGAGAAAGCTTGTCAGAAGTGTCTTCCGAAAGGTTCAACTCACTACTGAATTCCCTGAGTTGTTTGACAAACCCAGACACACTAATATGGCCAAAAGAAATCTGGCTTTTTTCAATATTGGAAAACTCTGCGATCGCAGGGAAAAAATGACTTGATTGGTCAGGATTGGATAAGGCAATCATAACAGCGAATCTTCCCAGGCTGGTCAACTGTACTTTTCCAGCTAGAGATACAAATGTTAACATCGATTTTTTTTGCAGCTGATCAGCAATTTGCTGTGCATCAACATCCGAATATTGTAATTGTTCCGCTATCGCCCAAAGTGAGACCGGACAATCTTCTAAATCCGGACCCCACTGATATAACTTTTGCAAAAATAGAAAATACTCTTCATCGGAAAACTTAACAGTATTACCAGGATTCACTCGATACTCGCAGATTGATCGGATATTGGTTTAAATGAGAGAACACAGCATAGCGTCCATTGTGTAGTCTAGTAGTCAGGATCTAACTTGCACAACAGAATTACGTAAGATTTTAAATAATTTTTACATTTCAACCCGGTCGATAGTTGCCTAAGCAATATGGATGCAGTGGGAAATATAATTTCCTTGCTGAGAAACTGATTAACTCACGCTTAGTCTCAATTAAAAAACACCCTTTAGGCTGCAGCGTTCTGCCCCCCATCTTCGAGTCTGTTTACAGACAACAATTCGCAACACACAGCATGGCTCAGATCAGTAAGGTTCAGTGTATAAAAGTGAAATCTATCCACACCTTCATCAATCAATAGCCTGCATAGATCAACCGATTGCTTCACTGAAAATTCATAAGTACCCAGAGCGTCATCTTTTAATCGCTCATAGTCTGCTGCAAATTGTCCAGGTACTGTCGCACCGCACCGCTGGCTAAATTTTAGCACACGCTCGTAGTCATGTATGGGTAGAATGCCTGGCACAATCGGTTTCTCAATTCCTGCTTTTACAGCCCGATCGCGAAATCTGAGGAAAGCATCTGCATTATAGAAATATTGAGTAATCGCTCTGTCAGCACCAGCATCTAACTTAGCTTTCAGGTGTTGAATATCCTGTTCCGCGCTGGCTGCCTGGGGATGTACTTCCGGGTAAGCCGCTACACTCAAGCTTAGGCTGCCTGATTTACCAAGGTAACGTACTAATTCAGGAACAGACTGATATCCATCAGCAGTGGGCGTGTATGCAACCTGTGGTTCAGCGCCATCACCGCGCAAAGCCACTATGCCGTCAATACCATAAGAAACCAATTCATTTATAACTGTATTCAGTTCGTTACGTGTTGAATCAACGCAGGTTAAATGGGCTGCAACCGGCACATTACTTTCGGTACACAACGATTTTACAGTTTGCAGACTCTGTTCGCGACCGCTGCCAAGTGCACCATAGGTTACAGAGAAAAAATCAGGTTTTAATGCCTCCAAGCGCCCTACCGCTCGCCAAAATTTGTTTTCCATACGGGCTGTTCTTGGTGGATAAAATTCAAAGGAAAGTCCTGGTTTTTTTGTGTAGCCGTTGTGTTTTTTTACTGTATTCAAAATTCATTCTCCTACTATATTAGTTTGCTTATGTCCTTTATCACTGTTGTAAAGATTTTTTACCTTGCCAAATTTTTACAGTCAGGGGATCACCCTCCAGTGTAACAATCTCGCTGCACAGCAAGCCGTTATTATCGAGTAACCCTATAATCTCTGAATCTGAAAAGCCCAATCGATAGTGTTGATGTTCGTGACGTAAGTGCTCCTGATGATGTGATGAAAAATCAACTATAATCAATCGCCCACCGGGCTTGAGTACACGTGACGCTTCAGCAATAACCCGTTCGGCATCCACACTATAGTGAAGCACAAGGTGCAAAGTAGCGACATCAAAACTGCTATCTTCAATGGGCATGTTATACATGTCACCTTTACGCACATGCACATTGCGAAGCCCTTCTTCTTCAAAACTACTTCGTGCGACCGTTAACATCTCCTGATTGATATCCAATCCCATGCCACGACCAATTTGTGCCGCCACTAACACCAATACACGACCTGTACCCGTACCTATATCTAAAAACTCATCGATAGATTCTTGCCCGATCACTGACAAAAGAGCCTGTTCCACATCTCGCTCGCAAACATGCAAGCTACGGATCTCGTTCCATCGATCCGCGTTTTTACTAAAATAATGTTTTGCTCGCTCAGCCCTTTGGACTTTCACCTGCTGTAAACGACTAACATCACGTACTAACTCCAGATCATGGTCTGGCAACATATCAATAATTGTTTTCGCGAATTCGCCGAGTGTGCCGCGCTCACATAAACGATAAAAAACCATTGCCCCTTCGCGAAATCGCTCCAATAAACCGGCTTCAACCAGCATTTTAAGATGACGTGAGACACGTGGCTGGCTTTGGCCTACAATATCTGTAAGTTCGCTGACACTAAGCTCGCCGTAGGCACATAAGCCCATCAATCGCAGGCGGGTTGGTTCACCGGCCGCTTTGAGACTATTAAGTATTTGTACCTTATCGATCATGGATGTTTAATATCAAGTTTTAGGCCACTATAATATAAAGATATCTTTATATCTATATATATATTAAAATATTGTTAATTTATATTTTCACCGATCTGCTGGAAACCTATGACTGCGCACAACAAATCTGAACAATACGCCGCTCTAATGAGTGCTATCGAGGATCGAATACTCATTCTTGATGGTGCTATGGGAACTATGATCCAAGGACACAACTTAGAGGAGCCAGACTACCGTGGTAAAGAATTTGCTGATTGGCACTGCGATCTCAAGGGCAATAATGATCTTCTATCCATCACTCAACCCCAATTAATCCTAGACATCCATAAAAGTTATCTTGAAGCCGGCGCCGATATAGTAGGCACCAATACCTTCAACGCAACCAGCATTAGTATGGCTGACTATGATATGCAGGCCCAGGTGTCGCAGTTAAACCTTGCCTCTGCTCGACTGGCACGTCAGGCAGCTGATGAATACAGCAATAAAACCCCTGACAAACCCCGGTTTGTTGCTGGCATTTTAGGCCCAACAAACCGTACTGCGTCAATCTCACCCGATGTGAATGATCCAGGGTTTCGAAATATTGATTTTCAACAACTGGCCACGAGTTATACACAAGCGTTACAAGCTTTGATTAAGGGCGGTGTAGACATTATCCTTATCGAAACTATTTTTGACACTTTAAATGCCAAAGCTGCAATCTTTTCGGTGCTGGATTATTTTGACGAAAATGCAATCAGCCTGCCCATAATCATCTCAGGCACCATTACTGATGGCTCAGGGCGTACACTTTCCGGGCAGACAGTCGAAGCCTTCTGGAACTCAGTAAAGCACGCCAAACCCTTGGCAATCAGCTTCAACTGCGCCCTCGGACCAAAAGAGTTGCGCCCTCATGTGGAGGAATTATCCCGAATTGCCAACACTTTTGTATCCACCCACCCCAATGCCGGCCTACCCAATGCGTTGGGTGGTTACGACGAAACACCTCAACAAATGGCCGAAGAAATCGGTCAGTGGGCAAAAGCCGGTACCTTGAATATTGTTGGAGGTTGTTGCGGTACCTCACCTGATCATATACGTGCAATTGCCTCATCTGTATCACGCTTTTCCCCCAGGCAGATACCCGAAATAACCCCCGGTTTTCGAATTTCCGGTATGGAACCCTACAGCATCGGCCCGGACTCACTGTTTTGCAATGTAGGTGAGAGAACCAATATCACGGGTTCTGCCCGTTTCAAAAAACTGATCATGGAAGACGACTATGAAGCAGCTTTGAGTGTTGCTTTACAGCAAGTGCAAAGCGGCGCTCAGATTATTGATATCAATATGGATGAAGGCTTACTTGATTCACAAGCCGCTATGGTGAGATTTCTAAAATTAATTGCCTCAGAACCTGACATAGCACGTGTACCTATTATGCTGGACTCCTCCGACTGGGCTGTGATCGAAGCCGGGTTAAAATGCGTACAAGGCAAACCTGTGATTAACTCCATCAGCCTTAAAGAAGGAGAAGAAATCTTTTCCCAGCATGCCCGCCTGGCCATGAAGTATGGCGCGGCAGTGGTTGTCATGGCATTTGACGAAGATGGCCAGGCAGATTCAATCGAGCGTAAAACAAAAATTTGTGAGCGGGCATATAAACTGCTCACGCAACAGATAGGCTTTGCACCTGAAGATATTATTTTCGATCCTAATATTTTTGCCATTGCGACAGGTATTGACGAGCACAACAGTTATGGGCTCGATTTCATAGAAGCCACACGTTTTATTAAGCAAAATCTACCACACGCACTCGTCAGTGGCGGTGTGTCCAATGTCTCATTTTCTTTTCGAGGCAATAACCCCGTACGTGAAGCCATACATGCTGTATTTTTATATCATGCGATTAAGGCTGGTATGGATATGGGTATAGTAAATGCCGGTCAGTTAGCCATATATGAGGACATTCCTGATGAGTTACGCTCTGCAGTTGAAGACGTTGTATTAAATCGTCATAACGACGCCACAGAAAACCTGTTGGCACTAGCTGATAAATACAGGGGGGCAGGAAAAGCACGCGAATCTGTTAACCTGGAATGGCGGGAATTACCCATCAATGAGCGCTTGCAATATGCGCTGGTTAAAGGCATACATGAATTCATCGAAGAAGACACAGAGCAATCCCGACAACTTGCAGAACGAGCGCTGGATGTTGTCGAAGGCCCTCTGATGGATGGTATGAATCGGGTGGGTGATCTATTTGGTGACGGTAAAATGTTCCTGCCACAGGTTGTAAAATCCGCACGTGTAATGAAAAAAGCCGTTGCTGTATTACTGCCTTATATGGAAGCAGATAAAGAGCAGGTGACTTCCAGCAATAAAACGATTTTGATGGCTACAGTCAAAGGTGATGTACATGATATTGGTAAGAATATCGTCGGCGTAGTATTACAGTGTAACGGTTACAATGTGATTGATCTTGGCGTCATGGTGCCCGCGCAAAAGATCATAGAGACCGCCAAACAGGAAAATGTTGACATTGTCGGTTTATCAGGTCTGATTACACCGTCACTTGAGGAAATGAGCTATATGGCCAAGGAGATGAGCCGTGAGGGAATGTCCATTCCGCTTCTCATTGGTGGCGCCACTACATCAAAAATACACACGGCTGTAAAAATTGACCCACATTATGATAAAACAGTAGTCCATGTGACCGATGCCTCACGCTGTGTTGGAGTGGCAAGTAAGCTATTCAGCGATGATTTACGCGAAGACTACTTAAAAGAGATAAAAGCCGATTACGATATCCAGCGTGCACGTTTTGCCGCTAAAGATACCGCCAGCCAACTGATGAGTGTTAACGACGCCCGGGAAAATGCCCTCTCGACTGATTGGTCAAATTACACACCTGTGACACCCAGTTTTTGTGGCGTAAAGACCTTTGACGATATTCCACTTGAGAAACTCAGGGAATATATCGATTGGTCACCCTTTTTCCATACCTGGGAATTACCGGGAAGATATCCGCGTATTCTTAGTGACAAAAAGATGGGTACTCAGGCAACAGAGCTTTTTTCAGATGCACAAATAATGCTTGATGAACTGATCACAAACAAACAACTAAAAGCCCGGGGCGTTGTTGGCTTGTTCCCCGCCAATAGTATAAATCACGATGACATAGAAATTTATAGCGATAATAATCGAAATAATTCAATCCAGACTGTTTTCAATCTGCGCCAGCAAACCCGTTTTAAGGATGATCGTCCCAATCTTTCTTTGGCCGATTTTATTGCTCCAAAGCAAGAGGAAGTGAAGGACTACATTGGTGCTTTCGCGGTCACTACAGGCATTGGCTTAGAGAAAATTGTAGACAGATACGAAGCCGACAACGATGTCTACAGTAGCATCATGGCAAAGGCACTGGCTGATCGACTTGCAGAAGCTTTTGCTGAGTATTTACACAAAATCACACGTAAGGAGCTATGGGCTTACGCTAAAGACGAAAAGGCGGCAATAGAAGAACTCGTCAAAGATAACTATCAGGGTATACGCCCGGCCCCCGGATACCCGGCGAACCCTGACCATCGACAAAAAGCGGTTATCTGGGAATTACTTGACGCCAAGAAAAATACAGGTATAGAACTTACAGAAAGCTTTGCCATGAGTCCCGCTGCATCTGTCAGTGGTTGGTATTTCTCCCATCCGCAGTCACGCTACTTTGGTACGGGAAAATTCAACAAAGAACAAATCGAGGATTATGCTAAACGGCAGAACCAGAAAATTGACGAGTCGGAGAAATGGCTGGCAACCCATTTGGCTTATATATAAACTTCAGTTGAATCAGTGCCAATTTAAATGCCATCACCAGAAGACTATCATCGATATAATGTAGACGGGGTACTAGAATAACAGTCATTGAAATTATCAAGGCCCTACCCCACTATATATATAGATAGTGAAAAATCTGGGTAATGCAGTGTGAAAGAACTAAAAGGTCGGCAGGATCAGTTGGTTTCGTCGAACAACGATCTCAAAAAATTTCTTGATAACGTAAGCAAAACACCAATGGCAAGACCTATTGACAATAGGGGCCGATTAATATTCGCCATGGACGCTACAGCAAGTCGGGAGGCAACCTGGGATAAGGCTTCACAATTGCAAGGCGATATGTTTGTTAAAACCCGTGGTATAGGTGATCTTGATATTCAACTGCTTTATTACCGTGGCTACGCGGAGTGCCGGGCTTCTAAATGGGTGAATAACGCAAAATCCCTGCTTAGGTTAATGCAATCAGTGCATTGCCTGGCAGGCGCCACGCAAATCGGCAGAGTCTTACGTCATGCGCTGGGTGAATCGCAAGCAACCTCAATACAGGCGATGGTATTTGTTGGCGACTGTGCTGAGGAAGATCCAGAAACGCTTTATCAACTTTCAGGTAAACTGAAGATTATCGGACTACCGATGTTTATTTTCCAAGAAGGTGATAACCCAATAGCCAAAGAGGTCTTTTCAAACATGGCTAAACTGAGCGGTGGTGCGCACTGCACTTTTAACCATCAAAGCGCTCGTCAGTTGGGAGATCTGCTCAATGCTGTAGCCACCTATGCAGCAGGCGGTCGTGCAGCGTTAAAAGCACTGGCATCTGAGCAAAAATCTTTTGCTAATCGACTACTCAGGCAGTTGTCATAACCCTAAATCCACCTTCTAGCCAGGAACCAAACTTACGTGTCCCGTTTTTTATTACTTTTGATCATAGCAGGTGTTGCCTACATCATTTATTACCTGTACCTGAAAAATATGAAAAAACCCAGCAAACAGCAAACCATAAAAATGGGTATTATGCTATTGGGATTGTTTTTCATTCTGATGGCGGTAAGCGGCAGAGCTTCGATAATTTTTGCAGCCATCGGTGCCCTGTTAACCGGGGCTTTGCGTTATTCACCGCTACTGATGCGACATTGGCCTATGTTACGAAATTTATATCGCAAACATATTAATGCCGGTACGGCCGGCGCAAACACCTCAAAAGTCAGAACATCGACACTGATCATGTCGCTTGATCACGACAGCGGCCATATGGATGGAGAAATTGTTGCCGGTTCATTTACTGGCCGACATCTGAGTGAGCTTAACAGCGATGAACTCAAAATATTTTATCGATTTTGCCAATCTAATGATATTCAGGCGACACAAATCCTGGAAGCATATATTCAGCGCGAGCGACATGATGATTGGCAGGATGCACCAAACAGTCACACTCAAAATGCAGCTGCATCGCCCACTGGAATTGACGAAGCCTGGGATATACTCGGACTCAAACCGGGTGCAGATAAACAGGCAATTATCGATGCACACCGACGCCTGATGTCTCGGATGCACCCCGACAAAGGCGGTAGTAACTACCTGGCTGCAAAAATCAATGAAGCAAAAAAAGTATTACTGGAAACTGTAGCTTAAGCCACTTCCACGTAACAAAACGCTTAGCCACTTTGCGTATGCAAGCGACTGGCGAGAATTGTACCGGGTGGTGCTTTACGTTTAAAATAAGCAACTGTAGCTTTGTGCAAAGCGCTTGCAAGACGGTTTTGAAATACATCGGTACGCAATTTTTTTTCTTCCTTGGGATTGGTCAAAAAAGCGGTCTCCACCAGCACTGAAGGAATATCTGGCGATTTCAAAACTGCAAAATTAGCTTGTTCAACGCTACTTTTATGTAAATGGCTTACTCTGCGGATCTGCTCAAGCATCATTTCGCCTACATCCAGACTGGACTCCAAAGTTGCATTTTGCGCAAGATCAAGCAGTGTTTTCTTTAACTCTTCTGTTCGACCCTCCAGGGAAACACCGCCGAACAAGTCCGCTGCATTTTCCTTATCAGCCAACCACTGTGCTGCTTCAGAACTCGCGCCCTTAAGCGATAACGCATATACCGAAGAGCCGCGTGCGCGTTTTTTTGGAAAAGCATCTGCGTGGATTGAAATGAACAATTCGGCATTATGTTTACGGGCTTTTGCAATACGCTCCCGCAATCCGATGTAAACATCTTTATTACGGATCAGCAAAGGCTTGATGCCTTCAATTTGCTCCAGTTTTCGTTTAAGCTTTCTCGCTACTGCAAGCGTGATGTCCTTCTCCAAGGTTTTTTTTGCGCCAATTGCACCCGGGTCCCGCCCACCATGACCCGCATCAATAGCAATTACTATGTCACGTAACTGGTTTTTATGCTGATCACTGGCGCTTTTAACAATTCGTCTACCATCGATTTGCGCAATCCCTACACCTAGATCAATCACCAGACGCCTGGCATTACCACGACGGGTGACAAATTTATAACTTGGACTGATAGTACGGTTTAAATCAACCACCACACGAAGATTCCTGCCTTTGTGCGTTGCGTATCGAATGCGCTCAACAACATCACTATGCACACCTATAACATCCATTTTTGCACTGACCTTCACATCGTTCAGATCTATAACCAATCGATTGGGCTTATCCAAGGTAAATATGTTATGCGAGGGTACCGCCCCGTCGAGGTCAAAATACAGTTGTAGATTGTCTTGAGTGGCCAACTTAAAATTGTAAAGTGTTACTCGTTTGGATTCAGCCAAAACAGGTGCTGGCAACAAAGAAACTGCAGCAACACCACTTGCCCTGGTGAGCAACTGCATAAATGCGCGCCTCTGATCGAATATCTTGTCGCACGACACTGCAGATTCTCCTGATGATTTATTGTTAGAGGCAGGGATCTTTGGCTTATATTTCCCTACTATTATTTATAGTCGATAATAACTTTTTGAAAAGTGCGTTTTTCACTTTTGTCTGTATGACCGCCTCTCGCCCTGTGCCTTTATAAATCAAAGAGATATCCAGATCTGAGAGTGGTAGCCATCCCTTGCACCTCTGAGGCCATTCAATAATAAAAATGTCATTTACCAGCATGAGATCACGCAAGCCAAGAAATTCCAGCTCCTCGGGTTCCGATAAACGGTAAAGATCCAGGTGGTGAACGTGATACTGTTCAAAAGGGTAGGTTTCAATCAACGTATATGTCGGACTTTTTACTGTTCCGGTATACCCCTTATGTCGCAATAAACCTCGCGCAAAAGTGGTTTTACCTACGCCTAACTCACCGTGCAAGTAAATAAAACAAGGGCCTGTGATCAAGCCTGACACTAATGAAGCAAACTCAAACGTCGCTTTTTCGTTCGGCAAAAACAATGATATCTTATGCATTTTTAATATTTTTAAAGGGCAGGTAATCGAGCAAATGAGAAGCTAATAATCCATTATCCCGCTCACGGTAAGCACGATCACCTGCTTGCGCATGCAGGCAGACCGCCAACTGGGCGGCTTCAAATGAAGAAAATCCTTGGCCCAGTAGCGCAGCGACTATACCTGTTAACACATCACCCATTCCGGCAACTGCCATCGCCGGATTACCGTCAGTACAAAGACGTGTTTCCTCTCCATTACAAACCAAAGTGCCACAACCCTTTAAAATAACCGTACATCGGTATTTTTTCGATAGTGCCATAACAGCGGTAAAACGATCACTCTGAATCTCCCGGGTTTCCCTGCCAAGCAATCTTGCCGCCTCAGCCGGGTGCGGCGTGATTACGCATAATTCCCCCAACTTCTGCGGCTGCTCTGCCAATAAGTTCAACGCATCTGCATCCAGGACTTTAACCGTATTAACCGCCAAAACCAGTTGCAATAAATCCTTCGCCCAATCATCGCTTCCCAGACCGGGTCCTATAGCGATAACATCATTCTGTTTGCATTCAATCTTAAAATTTTTCAGGTCGGTAAGATCAACACGAATAAGGTCGGGCATTCGACTGATTCCACATGCATTTGACCACGATGCCATCCGCACCAAACCGGCACCCGAGACTAATGCAGCATGAGCTGCCAATATCACGGCTCCTTCCATCCCGTTCGTTCCACCTGCTATCAAGAGATTTCCAAAACAGCCCTTGTGTGTATTCAATTTACGAGTTCGGAATTTGTTTATTAATCTTGTGGGGTCTATAGTTTCAATATTTGAAGGAACTTGTCGATAAATTTTGTTTGGCAAATTCAATTTATCGACAAACAATTCACCACAATAATCAGGACCGTCCTGTGTTAGCAAACCTCGCTTCTGAGCGATAAATGTGAGTGTGGCACTTGAACGCACGGCCACCCCCATTATTCCCCCCGTGCTGGCATTTATGCCCGAAGGCACATCAACTGCTAATACAGGGTTTGTAGAAGTGTTAATCACCTCAATAATACGCGCCAGTCGGCCGACTACCGGGCGTGACAATCCACTACCCAAAAGTGCATCTACGACAAGATCATATTCACCTATTTCAGGCATTTCATCACAAAGTACACTTGTTCCAGGCTGCGCCAGGTAGTCTGCACAAGCACGTTTTGCATCGCCTTTGAGTAGCCTTATCTCTACAGCGCTATAAACAGTAATATACTTATTTACTTGTTTTAGCAATCGAGCCAATACGTAGCCATCACCGGCATTGTTCCCTGCCCCGCAAAAAATCAGAATTCTCCGGGCACCAGTCCAGCGCAGATGGATCAAATCCAACAACGCAGTACCAGCCCGGGTCATTAATGCATAAGAAGAAATACAGCAGAATTTGATGGCGATGCGGTCCAACGCTCTGATTTGCTCCGCACTATAGAGTGGATAATTCAAAGAGTACTCCAACGACCTTAAGTATTATCGTTTATCGTAGGTCTGAGCGCATTTTTTGTACATGACCTGGGGATTAGAACAAGGGCGCCAATCAATCACCCGGGACAAGATAGCCCCCTAATATAAGCGGTAATACAAAATACCCAACAAGCATCTTTATACTATTTCAGGGTCAGCTGATTTTGAACTGCTGAAGTGATTGCGTCCCCGAAACTGGCTCCAATCCTTCCGGCAATGCGTGTTATCAGATCTTCGCGAGGTGTAAAGTTTACTAACGTTTTCGCACCAACAATATCCCGGGCGATTCGACGATCATTTGACAGCGCATCGATTAGTCCCAACTCAAGGGCCTGTTCACCACTCCAGACCAAACCAGAATATAGTTCGGGGATCGATTCAAGTCGATCGCCTCGCCCGGCTTTAACTGCATTGATAAACTGTTGATGTATGTTATCTAACATGGTTGCCAAATGTTCAATTTGCCCCTCTTTCAGTGGAGAGAAAGGGTCCAGTAAAGCCTTATTTTCTCCAGCCGTTAAAAGTCGTCGCTCAACCCCAACCTTTTGCATCGCCTCAACAAAGCCAAAACCATCCATGCGTACGCCGATTGAACCTACCAAGCTTGCTTTATCAGCGTAAATTTTTTCAGCCGCTGATGCAATGTAGTAACCACCTGACGCACAGGTATCTTCAATCACAGCATAAAGTGGCGTATCAGGGTATTTTTCTCTTAACCTCAGAATTTCGTCATAGATCACCCCAGATTGTACTGGACTGCCTCCCGGGCTATTAATTCGCAGCAAAACAGCTTGTGTCTGCTCATCATTAAATGCATCTTGCAAACCCTTGATAATGTTGCTCGCGCTCGCCTGCTGATCCTTGGCAATCACACCCTGCACGTCTACCACGGCAGTGTGTACTTTGCTATCATCATCAAGTGAAAAGAGATTTTCACGGAACACACCAAATAACAATATTGTCAGATATGCAAAACCTAAAATACGGAAAAACAGCCCCCAACGTCTTGATTTTCGCTGTTCTTTCAAGGCGGCTGTGGCAAGTTCTGTAATCAGTTTTTTATCCCAATCGGGATCACTTTTTGCGGCAGATTTTTCACCCGAGATCCATTGTTCTTTTTTATTCATTTGCTAATAATTCTCCTGGCAATGTAGCTTAAACTGTTAGATTTGATGCCGATTTATTGCCAAAATGTGCTTAAGATTATGACTTGTCAAACTGCTGGCATTTATTCTGCCAACTTTGCAATATCGTTTTGCCAGGCAGTCCCTGCTCCTGTCTGAAAACGATAATCAGACTTCAGTGGCAATGATAGCTGCTCAGCATGTAAATATAACCGCTTCAAACCCTGTGATCGGCAATAGTGGTTTATTTCTCGATCACCGTACTTATCATCACCGATTATCGGATGACCCAGAAATGCCGCATGTACCCGGATCTGATGCGTTCTACCCGTTTCAATCCGCACTCGAACCAATGCCGTGTTTGCATACTGTTGCACTAGAGTAAAATGACTGACAGCCGGTTTTCCAGTTTCACAGATTTCCACCATTCGTTCACCACCGCGTGGGCTGTTTTTTAATAATGGGCGATTAACGGTTACTAAACTTTGTTGCCATCTGCCCGCTGTTAGCGCCAAATACTGTTTTTCAACGCTATTGTTTTTAAATACTTGCTGGCATTCGAGTAGTGCCTGCCTTGATTTTGCAATAATCAGGCAACCACTGGTGCCACGATCCAGCCGATGAACCAGCTCAAGCGACTCCCTACCCTGTTGTTGCCGTATGGCATCTATTACACCGAAAATCACGCCTGTACCTGCATGCACGGAAAGCCCCGCCGGTTTGTTCAGAACAATAATCTGCTCATCCTCAAATATTATCGCCGATAGCACTCTATCAACAACCTCATCCGGGACCGTGATTTTTGTCCTCTGAATCTGCCGAACCGGCGGAATTCGGACATAATCTCCTGTTTTTAGTTTGTAAACAGGTTTAACCCGTCCCTTGTTGATTCGTACCTGTCCAGTTCGCAGCAATCGGTAAATATGGCTTTTTGGTACACCTGCAAGTACTTTAATCAGGAAATTATCAATCCGTTGTCCGGCAGCGTCTGAATCAATAAGCAGAAGCTGTACGCCATTAATGTGAGGATGCTGAATTTCTGGGATAGGCAAGGTGGCGTCCTTAAGGATAGAAGGTGAAGCAGACCTCGTGCATGGCAAGCTTCAACAGCGATGAGATAAATTTAAATGCTTATAGATTATAACCTGAATCCGGGGCGCTACGGCAGTAGGTAGTGAAAACACCTATTCCCGTAATAATCACATGTTAGGTTTAAATTGATGAATCTCATCATTACTGCTATATTATACGGTTAGGGGCTTGGCAATATAATATTGTAAGGCGCGTTTGGGATGTTGATGTTTATTAACAAATCTTGAGAATCCCGGCAAATTCAATAGTTGGCCGGATTTTCGCATATCCCCTAATACACCAAAAACGTTTGCGCTGAATAACAGGCCAGTTGTCTGTTATTAACTATATTCGCCGTAAACCAGTTTTTGGTAAAATTTTTCAGGTCCACCGACCTTGTTATTTCAGCATAATGGAATAGGGCCACTCTTTAGTGAGGGCAGAAAGATGCTGAAATCGAAAAAATAGAGTCACCCTACGAATAGAATAATAGGGGTTGATGCACGATTTTTTATCGGCATCCCGGAAAAACAGATTTTCACGATACGCAATAAAGTAATACATTGCGGTCGGCAAGCAGCAATGATAATAAACCAGGGTCACAGGGATGTGTGACTGAAAAAATTCAAAGGGAAAATGATTAAGCGTTTTATTGGTCATAGCTGATCCTGCCTGCCTATTCGGCAGTCAAGGATATTATTGCTGAATTTCAACCATCCGGCCCTGTGGTTGATGATATGTTCGCAGCGATTAAGCTGCAACAGTAAACTATCTCTGCAACTGTCTGATTACAAATTAATGTAGTTTGCACAAGCCGACATCACCCCTCTTTTCGTATGTGACACCCAGTTAACCTGACTGCTTATAGCGCGGTTCGCTTTTTTATTACGGAAAGCGTATTTCTGAAATACGCTACCAGGAAGCAAATGCTTAGTCTGTCAGCAATAAATATGGAATAAATCAGTAATGAAAAGAATGCTCATTAATGCGACTCATGAAGAAGAGTTGCGCGTTGCAATCGTCGATGGTCAGCGATTACACGACCTCGATATCGAAAGCAAAACCCGGCAACAAAAAAAATCAAATATCTACAAGGCAAAAATCACCCGGGTGGAACCCAGTCTGGAAGCAGCTTTTGTCGATTACGGTGCAGAGCGACATGGTTTTCTGCCATTTAAAGAAATCGCCCGTGAGTTTCTCAGCGAAGCTGCATTCGCAAAAAGTGGGCGACCCAATGTCAAAGAAGGCATTCGGGAAGGCAAGGAAATAATTGTTCAAATTGAAAAAGAGGAACGCGGTAACAAAGGCGCTGCCTTAACCACATTTATAAGCCTACCTGGTCGTTTTCTGGTCCTGATGCCAAATAACCCTCGTGCAGGCGGTGTTAGTCGTCGAATAGAAGGCGAAGATCGAAGTAATCTGCATACGGCCATGAATCAGGTTGAAGTACCCAATGACATGGGCACCATAGTCCGAACCGCAGGTGTAGGCAGAACCACTGAAGAATTGCAGTGGGATCTGAATTATCAGTCTGATATCTGGAAAGCCATTAATATAGCGGCCGACGATAAATCGGCACCTTTTTTGATCTATCAGGAAAGCAACGTTATCGTGCGTGCCTTAAGGGATAATTTCAGCCCAGATATAGGTGAAATTCTTATCGATGAACCTGAAGTACATGCACAAGCGGTAGAGTTTATTGAACGATACATGCCTCATAATGCGCCTCGACTCAAGCTCTATCAGGAGTCAGTTCCTCTATTTAACCGATTTCAGATAGAGAGCCAAATAGAAACGGCATTTCAGAGAGAGGTACAACTTCCTTCTGGCGGCGCAATCGTCATTGATCACACTGAGGCGCTGATCTCTATCGATATTAATTCCGCCAGAGCTACCAAAGGCAGTGACATCGAAGAAACCGCAACCAATACCAATCTTGAAGCCTGTGAGGAAATCGCTCGCCAGTTGCGCCTGCGTGATATTGGTGGCCTTATAGTAATTGATTTTATTGATATGCTAGCAAATAAAAATCAACGCAAGGTGGAATCACGGCTCAAGGAGGTTATGAAATCTGATCGGGCGCGTGTTCAAATAGGGCGTATATCCCGTTTTGGCCTAATGGAAATGTCTCGTCAACGGCTGCGACCTTCTTTGGGGGAGTCATCTGAAATAGTCTGTCCCCGCTGCACCGGGCATGGCACTATCCGCGGAGTTGAGTCACTCTCGTTATCTATTTTGCGCTTGCTCGAAGAGGAGGCATTAAAAAGCAATACTGACCGGGTGCTTGTACAGGTACCTGTTGATGTTGCGTCTTATCTTGTCAACGAAAAACGCGATAATATATCCGAAATTGAATCTAACTCACAGGTAAAAATGTTGATAGTTCCCTGTCCTGGACTGGAAACGCCTCATTATAATCTGGAACGCATTCGTAATAGCGATCAAGCCCACGATTCTGATAACAAGAAGAGTTATGAGTTAAATATCAACGTTGATGAACCCTATGTTCCTTCAGCCAGGCCATCTGCTGTATCCAATATTGAATCACCGGCAGTGACACGAGTGGTTCCTAATCAACCCGCTCCACAGCCTGCAGCAGCTTACGCCAATGTTGAATCACGTACTGAAGGTGGTGGTGGTGTAGTGACTAAAATAATAGGTGCCTTTAGTCACCTTTTCTCTCCAACTGAGACGAAAAAAACAGCGGACGAAGAAATAGAAAACAAAAAGGACAAGTCGTCTTCCGGCCCGGACCGTAGCCGTAGCAATACAAACTCGAATAGCAGCACTTCTTCCAGAAGAGGTAATTCCTCCAGTTCGAACAGAAGACGTCGAAAGCCGCAACGAAAAAACAACCAGCCTGAGCGAAAAGAGCAAACAGATGTTAACAAGTCTCAAAACAGCAGCGATTCTTCTAAACAAGAGCAAAAGAAACCGCAGAGAAAGCCTCAAAATAGAAAACCAGTAAACAGAAAATCCGTCGAAACCAGCGATAAAGAAGCTTTGGATCAACAAAAAGACAAGCCGCTTGAGAACAAAGCTGAATCAATCTCACAACCGGAAAGTAGTACGGAAAACCCCAAACAAAATCGCCGACAGCGCCAAGGCTCAAATTATAATCGTTCGCGACGCCAAACCGGCACAAAAGACAAAACTCTGGACAGTGTGAAAGATAGCAATCCGACTCTGGAGAATGTTTCAACAGAGGCATCGAGCAGCCAACCTGTCAAATCAGCAACTAAAACCTCAGAAGTGATTGACACTGTCAATGTGCAAAGAAACACTACCGTGATCGAAAATGTAGCCGGAAATGACATCATTAATCCGACTAAACCCGTGGTGAGTGTTTCAAGCATACAACCCAGTCAGTTAAAGAGTACTGTGCGCTCGCTCGCCAATAAGTCAAATGGCGGTGCAAGCGCTACATCTAAAACAGCTGCTTCAAATAAACATACAAGCAAGCCAAAAACTGTACCTGAAAAACCAAAGGCTGTTGATGAAAAGCCCAATTTATCTACAGATGCAAAAAATACAAAAAAGACAACCGCTGCCAAGGTTGATTCATTAGCGGCCACTACCTCTTCAGAACCCCCCGTTAAGGTGGTGGGTAAAGCAGCCAGTGAATCAGGCATAGTGAAAACTGATAAAACAGCGCCATCATCAGCAGCAGTCGCCAATAAACCAACCGCTGCGAATTCAACTAATATCGAGGCATCTTCCCAGCAAAGTAAAAAGACATCAACACCTGCCAAGGCAAGTTGGGGTTCACCCAAACCCTCGGAAATTAAAAGTAAGATTAATAAGTCTGTAAAAGCTACAGAAAAAGACAACAAAATTATCGCGGAAAAGACAAACAACGTGCAAGAGGTTGTGCAGGATTAATTTACACTTAGTCCTTTGGTTTGGCAGGATAAATATTTGAATCAGTTTCCCCGGGCAGCAAGCATATTAAGCTGTCCGGGAAGTAACAGGGAAGCTTATTTGCTATTTTCCCGGCCACCTTGTGCTGGTCCTTGTTCTGCAATATCGTCAAGATCTTGAAAATCACCACCGAGTTCAATGCATTGTTCTGACGTCATTGTTAACAAGCCCGCAGCTTTACACTCGCTCATTGTGGCTCTACACGCACTCGCTCCCCAGCAAATACCCTTTCTCTTGGGATTATCGTCCTGAGCAACAGCAACAACTGGCAGTAGGAACAAAATCAACAATACTGCAACAAAGCTTGTCAGTCCGGCCTTTCTTATTTTTAGTGCCTTATTCATTGTTCCCACCCCAATCCGAAATTTCACCTAGAATTGAACAGGTGGCGGCCGCCATTCATTATTCTTATTGTATATTTAGCTAATCTGTGACAGGCAGCATATAGTATTTGCTATTTAAAACCGAAAGCCTGTTTTTAAACTGTAGCTGGTTACATCGCCTGTTATATCGGCCTCAACTCCCAGATTTATACCAAGATTTAAGTTGAAACCGGCAAATAATTTGCTCGAATCGAATGACTCTTTTTTAATATCAGGCGCATCCACCGCATCACTCTCTGTTCTAATCATACCGGCCCCTACATACGGAGTAATAATGGCAAATCCTTTTGAAATCGATAACTCAACACCCGTATTGCTCAAATCCAATTCGTCCACGCCTTCAAGGCGGCTGTAAGTCAGGCGAAGAGCAACCGCAGGAAGAGCAACATTTCCGGCTAGAATAGCGTAGCGTATCTCTCCTCCCCATAACTTAATATCGGTATTAGGCGCGCCGGCGTAAAACCCACCCACATCCAGATTAAAGGGCAGGCCCTTGTGTAAGTGAAGCTTCGGCAATGGTAAATAGCTTAAATCCCAATCGTCACCACTGGCCAGCTCGAATATATCCTTATCGAGCTTGGTTGCGGTTACCTCCAAACCTAAGTCAAAACCCAAAAGGCCCAATGGTTCTGCAGGGGATACCGCCTTATAACTGGTAGCTGCTGCAAGATCCTCAGAAAGCGTTCGAAACTGTTTTTGTTGCAGCGCTTTCAAATTATCCAGATTATTGGCCGAAAAAGCAGGCATTGAGCTTACCAGTAACAGTAAACAAATTAATTGAGAAAGTGATTTGTACATAATTCCTTTCCTTTTAGAAAAAACACAACAGTTGCAATTTAGATACCTGTTCAAGGTAATATTTGTGAAGCCTTCTCCAATGCTTCGAGTGCGTGTAACCAGTCAATCTCGATATTTGCCTGACTGGATTTTATTGATGCCTGCTCTGTTAACAAAGCCTGCAGTTTATCTTTTTGTTCTGACCCATAGAGGCATGAATCACTTAACTGCTCTTGTATAGCCAGCAACTTTAGCTCGATTCGTTCCAGCTTTTTTTCACACCGATCTGCAGTCTGCTTTAACGGTTGCAGCTTTTTACGCACCTGTGCTTCAGTGCGTTTTTTATCCCTACGGGCAGCGGAAGAATTATTCGGCTTTGCCGCCATCGATTTGTTTATTTGTGGTTGGTTTTGTCGTTGCTCACGCAACCAATGAGTATAGGCATCCAAATCTGATGGAAAAATACTAACCGACCCTCCAGACACTAACCATAGCTCATCCACAGTGCAGCGTAAAAGGTGTCTATCATGAGAAACCATTACCAAAGCGCCATTAAATGCTTGAAGTGCCAGCGTTAACGCATGCCGCATTTCTATATCGAGATGATTTGTAGGTTCATCAAGTAGTAGCAAATTGGGCTTTTGATAAACAATTGCCGCCAGGACCAATCGGGCTTTCTCACCTCCCGAAAGTATTTCAATTTTGTCAAAAATACGATCCCCTCTAAAACCAAAACTTCCTGCAAAATCACGCATTTCGGACTCTTTAGCCAATGGATCTAATCGTTGCAGGTAGTGCAGAACGATATCACCTACGGGTAATTGCTCAAGTTGATGCTGGGCAAAATATCCAAGCTTTAAGTGTTGTGATGTTTTCACAACACCACTTATCAGCGGTAGTTCACCAACCAATGAACGAACGAACGTGGATTTTCCGGCACCGTTCATACCCAATAATCCAATTTTATCGCCTGATTGAATACCGATATTTGCACTTTTAATAATACAGCTATCACCATAACCGCAGGTTGCATTCTCCATACTCAATAATGGATTGGGCAAGTGATCAGGCTGGCGAAAACAAAAACTGAATTCCGAATCTACGTGTGCAGCAGAGATAAGCTCCATGCGCTGCAACGCCTTAACGCGACTTTGAGCTTGCTTGGCTTTACTGGCTTTTGCTTTGAACCGCTTAATAAAACTCTGAATATGAGCGATCTCGCGTTGCTGCCTATTGTAGTTTACCTGTTGCAATGCAAGCTGCTCGGCACGTTGCTTTTCAAAGTCAGAGTAGTTTCCGGTATAGAGGCGCAATTTTTGTTGTTCGATATGAGCCACATGAGTTGCTATCCGATCAAGGAATTCGCGATCGTGTGAGATTAATAGTAGTGTACCTGAATAACGCAGTAACCATGATTCCAGCCACAACACAGCATCCAGATCCAGATGGTTGGTAGGTTCATCCAACAGCAACACATCACTCGGGCACATCAGTGCTCTTGCCAGATTCAGTCGCATTCTCCAACCACCGGAAAAATCATTAACCGGGCGTAGCTGATCGGTATTTGAAAAACCCAGACCGTGCAATAGTGTTGCGGCCCTCGTTTGTGCGGTATAGCCATCAATGTGCTCGTACTGACTGAGTAGCTCCGCATGTCTGTGCCCATTATTGTTGGACTGAGCCAGCACTAATCCTTGCTCTACCTCACGCAAAGCAGCATCGCCATCAATAACGTATTCTCTGGCTACACGATCACTTGATTCAACTTCTTGGTCAGTACTCGAAAATACCAGTTTTGAACTGATATCCAAAACACCCTCATCCGCTTCCAGTTTGCCAAGCAATAGCGCAAAAAGGCTTGATTTCCCTGTGCCATTTGCGCCGGTAACGCCCACCCTTTGGCCATCATGAATAGTCAGGTCGAGGTTTTGAAACAATACTTTCAACCCTCGCCTTAGCGTGATGTCTGTCAACTTTAACATGGTAAATTGATCCTGAAGTATGGCGCATTTTAACGGTTGTTGAGCGTTGAATACACCTTCGTGTCCTAACCCAGCCCATGCAGGGTATTCCCAGGTGAATTCAATCGTTTAAAATGTCTGTTTTAACTACTTGACATCAACCATGAACGCAGCAGATTCTGAACAGACCGAATTGCAAGCATTACTTGGAACGCAAAACCACAAATCCAGTAAAGAACAGATCAAGTCCCAGGCGATATTATTACAAGAACAACTGACAAATTTACCGAAGACTACATCCGAGCTGGGTAAAGCAAGCATGATGCTTGACCTGGGCGGCTTGTTAGTCGCCCTCGAAAACAAAGAATCTGATGAAAATTCGTGGCAATTTGCCCGCAACGCATTTGAAATATTCTTGAAACATGAAGCTTGGGGTGAGGCGGTAAAGTCATGTGATATATTATTTGAAGCAGACCAACCCGCCTCAGTTGTGGCACTTGCCAACGGCACCTGGCTTGCAGTAACCTACCCTGTTGAACCTGAATTGACTATACGCATGCTTGAGCATATCGTAGATGACACGCCTGAAAAATCAGATGGTGCTGCTGTCGCTGCAATCGTCGCCCATTATATAGCGGATAGCCGCTGTGACGATGAAAAGAAACACAACAGCTTAACATTTATGACACGCAATCTCGTGGCAACTGTTGCTCAACGGCACAGTAAAGTTAAGAGCCAGCAGGAAATGGACGCTTGGCTTGACCGGATGAGTTTACGTGATCCGCAACAATTTATTCCTCGTCTTGCCCGTGTATTGGACTTGATGGCAATGGAGCAATGGTGGTATGAGCGGGATGCCTTAAGAGCAAAGTTGCCGCAATAATATAATCATTTCAATAGTTGCTTTCCCTGATGAGCTATACAATGCTAACATTGTACTGATATTATGTCCTGTACGTACGGGGGTGTATTCTCATTGATGTTGACCATCCAGACAAGGCTAAACACAGCCTCCCAATCCTCGACACATTTGAGTGAAAAAGAACTAACACTCAACAGCCCTACATGCGATACAAGGCAGTTTTTCCGGCATTAAAAATTTCACTAATACAAAATTCGGTACTAACCCGGAATCAGGTTACATGTTCAGCTTCTTCGAAAAACTTATCAACCCCTATCCGCCCGCCGAGCCTACCCAACCACCACATGCTCTGCTGCCCTTTTGCTGGTACTTCACGAAAGGTGTATGGCCTTATTTGTTACTGGTGTCGTGTCTGATTGCAATTGTTTCCAGTCTTGAGGTTTTATTATTTGGTTTTATGGGCAATGTGGTCGATTGGCTTGCCACCGCCAATCGTGCAACATTCTTAGCAGATGAAAAAAACACACTTATCGTTATGGGTGTGATCACCCTTCTTGTACTGCCAATGTTCACCCTCTTGCACACTACAATTCTACATCAGACCATTTACGGCAACTATCCGATGATCATCCGCTGGTTATCGCACCGCTATTTGTTAAAACAAAGCTTCGCTTTTTATCAAGACGAATTTGCCGGGCGCATAGCAACCAAGGTGATGCAAGCTTCACAAGGTGTACGTGAGGCCGTACTAAAAGTGCTGGATGTACTGGTCTACGTGCTTGTGTATTTTATAGGTGGATTGATATTGGTTGCTACATTCGAGATTTGGCTGATCGTTCCATTTATCCTATGGCTCGTCCTGTATTTTGCGATCTTACGCTATTTTCTGCCAAAATTAGCAGCCATATCAAAACGTCAAGCCGATGCCCGCTCACTGATGAACGGGCGCATCGTCGATAGTTACACCAACATCATGACCGTAAAACTATTCGCCCATGCTGGAAGGGAAACCATTTATGCAAAAGATGCGATGGATGGATTTCTTGAGACGATACGCGTACAAATGCGTTATGTCACAAAACTGAATTTCTCACTGCAACTGATTAACTCCTACCTGTTATTTGCGGTGGGTGCTGCCGCGATCACTTCATGGCTGGCAGGCGCCAGCTCAGTAGGGGCGGTAGCCGTTGCTGCCGGTTTGACACTACGACTCAACGGTATGTCACACTGGATAATGTGGGAGTTAGCAGGACTGTTTGAAAATATTGGAATGATACAAGATGCCATGGGCACAATTGCCAATCCGGTTACAGTGGTTGATAAGGCTGACAGTAAAGATTTAAAAGTCACGCGTGGGGAAATCTCAATCGATCGAATTCGTTTTCACTATGGCAAAACGTCAGGTGTTATTGATGAGTTAACATTAACCGTCAAGCCTGGCGAAAAGGTAGGTATAGTCGGACCCTCAGGGGCCGGTAAAACCACTTTGATGAATATTCTGTTACGCCTCTACGATCTTGAAGGTGGTGAGGTTCGTATTGATGGGCAAAATATCGCGCTTGTTCGCCAAGACAGTCTGCGTGCGCAAATTGGGGTGGTTACACAAGACACTTCACTTCTACACCGCTCGGTTGCCGATAACATCGCCTATGGCTGCGGCACTGCAAGTCAGGAACAAATTATCACTGCAGCAAAGCGTGCCAGCGCTCATCAGTTTATACTCGGTCTTGAAGATCCCAAAGGACGTAAAGGCTATGACGCCCATGTCGGAGAACGCGGTGTAAAATTATCCGGTGGGCAACGCCAACGCATCGCCATTGCCCGGGTTTTTCTCAAAGATGCCCCCATACTTGTACTTGACGAAGCGACATCAGCTCTGGATTCCGAAGTGGAAGCGGCCATACAAGAAAATCTTTACCACCTGATGCAAGGAAAAACGGTCATCGCTATTGCCCACAGACTTTCAACAATTTCTGCTCTGGATCGGTTGGTTGTGATAGATAATGGGCAGATTACTGAAGAAGGCAACCACCTTCAGCTAATCGAACAAGGCGGCCTTTACGCCGGTTTATGGAAGAGGCAATCAGGTGGGTTTATTAATGCCGGGGTGTAGCACATATCCTCTATAAATCAAACCCAATGCGGCACCTGTTAATACAAATTGGATACATTGAAAAATCGCACTGTATAGTAAAAATGTTGATATCGGATTAATGTTAATTTTAGCCGCCATGGCCAATCCCATTACAGAATACACGACAGACCCAATAATAAGACTAAACTTAATACCCTGTACTATCGGGTTACCGCCACAGTAATAAAACGGATAAAGATAAGCGATTACAACACCCTGTACGAACATAGCAAGCATGCCTAATGGAATAATCGGCTCCATACGCGTATTAGCACCCATCCCCTGATATAAATCATGAAACCATATCATATGCCACGGAAACGCGATAACCATCGTTAATACAATATAGGATACCGTTGCGGCGACTATCTTTTTCATATCAATACTGATAATCCTCCTGGGTTTTTTATCCATCATCGTTTATCCATTAAATGACAACAATACATGCTCATCTTATATAGATTCTCATAACCGACTTATATCCCAATGTTGATAGCTACATTTCCATCATTTCGGCCACACCCATAGTACCGCCAAGCAAAATGTGCGGACAGTCACTGGCCATTTGAACGGCACTATCCATACTATCAGCTTGTACTATTGAAAATCCCGACATAGGATTTGATCCATCATAATCTGATACGCCATCAGAGCCTACGATTTTTGATTTCCCTAAAGGTTTGCCAGGGTTGACCAGCGCATCACCAAGGGTCTCAGCCCAAACGTTCCATTTCGCCATAAATTCCTCACCTTCCTCAGGACTCTTGGGCATAGCGCCGCCGTAATAAGTTAAGATGTAGTTAGCCATATATTTTTCTCCCCCCCTAGAGGCGCTCTCAATTAATTACTTGTAATATGCAAGTAAAACAATACTAATCATATAACTTGTTTTTTGCAAGTGATATAATAGACGATGAAAAAAAATCATGACAAATTCAGATCGCACTGCCCAATAAATTTTTCTCAGGAAACATTTGGCGACAAATGGAGTCTACTCATCATTCGAGACTTAATGTTTAAGGACAAGAAGTACTATGGTGAATTTTTAAATTCTGAAGAAAAGATATCAACCAACATTCTGGCCAATAGATTAGAAAAATTAGAGCTGCTGGGGCTGATATCCAAAGCAACAGACAAGGATAACCACACAAAAAGAAAATACACTTTGACAGAAAAGGGTATTGATTTGATGCCCATGTTATTGGAAATGATCGCCTGGGGCGCAAAATATGACACTAATACAGACGCTCCCGCAGAATTTATCAATAAATTTAAAACAGATAAAACCGCATTATTACTGGAACTCAAGAAAAATCTGTAAACAAAGAGGCAACAATTTATCAGTTTCCCCTGATAATCACATTAATACAGATTATATTCATTCATCAGATGCTTAGAAAGAAAATTGGCTATTAGAACTCACGGATTCAAGAGTATAGCCATGCCTATTAAAAACCTTTTTATCTTATTTCCTAATTTAGTTCTAAATTTAACTAAAACATCCAGACAGCTGATACATCCACACCAATTTCAGAGGAATCACGAACAATATCACTTTTTTTAATATTACTGCTATAAAACTCTACACCAGTTCGTGCGGTTATCTGTATATTAGTTATTATGTTGTTGCGATAAATTAAGTTTAACCCTGTTGATCTATAGCCCTCATCTAAATCTATTTTATTCAGCCTTGACTCATGAGAATCAGCTTCGGAAACACCAAAATAATTATTGATATTACTTTTACTCCCGAATGTTGAAAACACAACTAACTCCGTGCCTGTATTATCCATCTCACTACCGAAATTATGCCCCATTGAAATTTTAGCTAACCAACCATAATTACTCGAACCAGATGAAAAACGACCAGAAATCCAATTTTCCCAATCATTCCCTATGGGATTTTTAATTTCAATAAATCCAAAAATATGTGACCCTCGATGTAGTAACCCGCTAATATTAGCTGTTTTGCTATGACCGGATGGAATCACAATTTCATGTCGTATACCCGCGTCTATAAACCAGTTATTTTTAATTAATCCTCGCCAACCAAATTCAGTATAATTAAGCTCAAAACCTTCCCAGAAAAAAATATGATTACCTGCTCGCCATTGAATTGCACCTTCAGGTTTAACTTCAAGCACATAATGGTCAGAGCCTTTATATACCGCTAAAGATTGAATTTTTACCCCAACCCCTCCACTCCAGCCATCCCCTTTTGTGTAATCAATGACACTTGGCAACCTAACGAGTGATGACTTATTTTCTTGAGCATATAGATCGGCCAATAAGAATAAAAAGATTATTGCCAATATTATTTGACGGGGTAAAACTTTAATCATTTATATCTCCAGCTAGAATTTCTAACGCCACATCACTTAACAGAAAAGAGGGTCACAACTTTTGCTGTCGCAAAAAATTGTGGCCTTTTTTTCTGTTAAGTGGATATGATTGGATACTCAAACAACGAGTAAGTCTGTCTCCTTGAATAGTGCCAGAGTACGGTTAACGATGAATGTCTCGGCTTTTGCCCTCCTGCACCACTGACCACTCCAAATACATAGGACACACACTTTATTTTGACACTCCGATTCCAAAGCGTTAATATCCTTATCATCTACAAAACGTTCAAGGATGAACCCAATGACAAAACCACGTAGCCAATTAATCGCCTATAGCGACACCCCCTACTATCACATCACTTCCCGCTGTGTAAGACGTGCATTTCTTTGCGGTGAAGATCCACTGACACAAAAAAGCTATGAACACAGAAGGCAATGGATTGAAGATCGACTGCGCCTGCTCAGTTCATTGTTCTCCATTGAAATCTGCGCCTTTGCAATTATGGCCAACCATATCCATCTGATATTAAAGGCAGTTCCCGACGAAACCAAAGATTGGACTGATGAAGATGTGATGCGACGCTGGCTTTCAATATTTCGTGGCCCTCTGATTGTGCACCGATATCTCAACGGTGAACAGACCTCTCAGGCTGAAAAACAAACCATCAGCTCACTGGTCGGATGCTGGCGTACACGTTTAACTGAAATCAGTTGGTTTATGAAGTTATGTCCATGGATGGACGGTATTAGAGCAATGCAGGAGCAATTGCCGAGCCTCAATGAACCGATTGCCAGACAGGTCAATAAAGAAGATCACTGTACGGGTCATTTTTGGGACAGGTTTTTGCTCCTGCAAAACCTGCATTCATTACATCCCTGTAAATTAGGCCAGATTCCACTCTCACGCTTTACTCGATGAACAAGCCCTACTCACCGCAATGGCCTATGTGGATTTGAATCCAAGTCAGAGCCGCCATTTCAAAAACACCGGAAAACTCAGATTACACCAGCATCAAAGAACGACTGAAACCGACCTTTGATCTTGCAACAGCCGTGAAGTCCTACTGTGAGCATGGTGGCTTTTCGGACCACTTTTTATCAGAAAATAACCCAATAATCATCAGACCACTTGCCGAGTTTGTGGGCGCAGAAACACTCACTAATCAAAGTGCTGGCATCCATTTCAATTTCGAAGACTATCTGGAATTAGTCGATTTCACGGGTCGCGCAATCCTCGAAAACAAGGCCGGTTACATTGACAGCAGAATGCCAGCCATTCTGGAGCGCCTGTCAATCAGTCATAAAACCTGGTTTGAGAATGCACTTAACTTTGAAGCCCTGTATTACAAACGCTTTGCCCCGAGACTTTTACTGACAGGTTGAGTAAGCGGCTGTAAATTTCACTCAACATCCAGCCATTGCCTATAGATTAACATTTCTATTGCGCAGCCACGTCTAGATTCTGTGTTTCTACGCTCACTATCACTAATTTTTTCGTCTCAGCAGTAAAACTGACCCTAATTTCCATTTGCTTCATTCACAATGAATCTACTCAATCATATTACAAGCAGTGTGTTTGAAAAATGTATGTCCTTTTGTTTTGTGCTTTGTTTTGTTGGAACCCTATGCGTATTTAAAACGGGTTTTAACCGAAATCCCTGCAGCAAGTACCGTTGAGGACATTGATAAACTATTACCTTTTAAAGAATGATTTATCAAGGTGGGGTTTATTAGTCGCTTACAAAGATCGGACTCATCTCCATACGAACGCTATGGTGCAAAATTCACCATCCGGTTACGACCCGATAGATACTTGATATGAATTCGATTTGCCCGATGAAGTATCTCTTTTAATACCTGGCTAGGCGCCGCATACGGACCCGTATGTACGGTGCTGTGGGAGGGGGCTACTTGAGTAGCTCCCTATCCCGATTAGATTTTCTTTTACCGGTTGTGTAGTACTCAAAACAAGTTTTACTACAGTTTATGAAAGGAATTCAATAAGCTTCTTCTTAAAAGCATCAACCCCTTCTTTATTCCTCTCATTTATAAATTCAAACATTTCGTTATCAGACATATGCCCATGTTTTCTTATAGACTTATAAAGTGATTTTGGTTTGTTATTTTCATTAATACCTACTGGAAACTCAACAGTAAACTCGAATTCATCATTTTCATAATGTGTTAACAATTGTTTTTCTATATCTTCAAATGGACTATAGAAGATATTATTATTATCTTTACAATATGACTTATTTTTTTGATCAGCATCTAAGATACTTATAACGTGCTCCGTATGGGAAAAAAATTCCTCTGCGCTGTTCCTTAACATTAAATTGACTACATTTGTCGCTCCAGCTATATAGATAATTTTATACTTTAAGCTGCCTATATATTCATCTTTTAATACAAATTGAAGGTATCTCTGAAGCATTTCATCTTCTGTTAAAATATATTTATCCCATCCTTTAAACCCATAAAGTATACTTTTAACATAGTTATACGATTTTTCATGGATTGTTATTATCCCATCATTATTATCCATATAATGTAACTTTTCTTGCCCCCGAGAGGAAAATGATTTCATTAGAGCGAGGGATTGGGTCGTGAATAGAATGTTTACTTCGTATTTTTCACAAAAGGTACGTAGTTCACCAAGAAGCTTTACTTGAGCAGATGCATCTAAAGAAATATCAATTTCATCAATAACTATTAGCTTTCGATTTTTTTGTATCAGCTTGTAAAGATGAATAACAAAATACTCTCCCGAGCTAAGATAGTCTTCTCGTATATAATAACCATCTTCTTTTAAAATGAAATAGTAGATTGAACCTTTAATACTAACTTCTTTTAAATTTTCAAACCTATCAGATCCATAAATATTAGATAAAAAACCAATCAATTCAGTAGGCTCACTGTATTTTCCCAGTGATTTTAATGTTCTTAATTGCTCATCTATCTCTCCTAGTCTTTGAAAATGACTAAACCTATTTCCATATGGGATTGGCAGCTCAACTTCTATATTATCTTTGTATTCTTTACTAATTATTGTTTTAGTATCAATTATATTTTGTTTGGGATCATAGTTAAATTCAAATATATCATCATTAAATTGGTATGTTACTCGGCTATCCTCCCTAAAAATATACGGGGATGCAGTTTTTGTAAAAGTATCAGCCGATTTAAAATTGGCAATAGTTCTAACAAGTGTGGTTTTACCAACACTGTTTTTTCCAACAATACAGGTTACCTTATTTTTAGTTAGATCAAGCTCATAATGAAGTTCTTTAATATGTTGAACATTAAATAGAGAAAACTTAAAGATCATAATTTATTTATTGTTTGATGACAGAAGCCATCGATCACATAGTTTCCGTATTTACTTCGTAATTTATTTAGATAATCTTTATCAACCGTATTAATGTAATTTAACTTCCCAGATATTCTAGATATTTTACTGTCATAAATTTTTTCTAGATAATCTGCAAATTTTGTTTTATCCGATACATAAAAATGGAGAAGTGTTTCAATTTCTGACTTTAAACTTTGATCAACAGTGACCTTTCCAGAGGGAAGAATCACCATTCCTAATAATTTAATTTTCCTTCCTTTTTTTGTGAACTTTGTTTTGTGTGAATTTAATTGAATTCTATCTCCAAATAGACCAGTGAGGGTATCTGAAATAAATTTTTGTGTTTCAATTAAATTATCAGATTTTTTTGAGGACATAATAAGGTCATCAGCATAACGAGTATAAGTGATACCTTTGTCAATGCAGAACCCTTCAAATATATTATCAAAACCATACAAGAAAGTATTACTGATATTGGGTGATGTTGAGAAGCCGACTGGAAGATGATTATCAACCATCAAAATAGTTAGGAGATGTTCTTTATATTTGTATATGTCATTTATAGGAGAGTCTGATAGGTTTTTATCTATTATTTTAGCTAAGTGGTCGGTGTGGATGCTGTTAAAAAAACCTTTTATATCTGTTTGTACGAAATGTGAGTTTTGTGAATGTTTTTCAACAGCTCCAAATGCATTTTTGCCTTCTCTGTAAGAAAAAACAACATTTGTATTTATTTTTGCAAAATCAAAGATAAAGCTGTTTAAAAATTTTAGATATTTTCTGAGTACCTTGGAAGGGTTTACTGTGTTCCTTCTGTTTTTTAGACGTATTTCTTTATATTCTTCCTGAATATCAATATTCAAGAAGTCTTCAAATTTAATTTTATCGTGGAATGTCGAAGCAAATGCTTCTTGGAGGCTTATACTAACTATTTGATCTTTGTTTCTGGATATAGAAACCATAAACGTATTTTCTCTTTAATTTAATACCTACCTTAGTAGGTGTAAATACCAAGGTAGGTTGTTAAATTCTAAACTATTGATCAGTTAGAGGCTAGTCTTCTGACTGGAGATACTCCTAGTCGCTAGCATAAGCCTATTATATGCTTTTATCATTGAATAAACAAATATGGAAAGTAGAGTAAGAAGTAAATTTTGACGTGAATTAACCTAACGCTATAATTGGACGCCAAAATAACATGATATAACACATCGATTTGACGTATAAACCCAAACGGGTTAACGTATGCTCTTGATTTTACAACAACACCCCGTGAAATTACATCAGTACGAAGGTAAATTCACAATCAGTCAAGGATGACAAAGCAATGCCCGGCAAACCTCGCCTACTTGATCAAGTAAGAAACAAAATCCGTGTTAAACACTATAGTATCCGCACCGAAAAAGCCTATATACACTACCATAAGTTACAACACCCAAAAAACTTGTCTACCAAACATATAGAGCAGTTCCTTACGCATTTAGCGGTAGATAAGAATGTAGCTGCTTCAACGCAAAACCAGGCATTATCCAGCATTTTATTTTTGTACAAAGAAGTTTTAGAGATCGATCTGCCTTATCTTAACGGCGTAACCCAGGCTAAAAAACCAACAAATGTACCTGTAGTATTTACCACAGACGAAGCTTTAGCCGTAATCAGTAATCTGGGACCACCTTGCTCGCTAATGGCCAAGCTGCTTTACGGCTCGGGATTACGCTTGATGGAGTGGATCCGACTCAGAATTCAGGATGTAGATTTTCACTACAAAACAGTTACGGTAAGAAACGGTAAGAGAAATAAAGACAGAGTTACGATGTTGCCTGATTCAGTTGCAGGGCCTCTTAAGTTGCAATTTGAAAAAACAAAAGAGCTTCACGGCCACGATATTGAAGCCGGATTTGGCGCTGTTTATTTGCCTTTTGCGCTGGATAGAAAGTATCCGAACGCAAATACTGAATTTGGCTGGCAGTATGTTTTCCCGGCAACTAAACGATCGATTGAGCCAAGATCTGGGATTGAGCGTCGGCATCACTTCAATGAGCAATTTCTTCAAAAAGCCGTCAAACATGCTATAAGGCTGACGAAAATAAACAAAAAGGCCAGCTGCCACACATTCAGGCATTCATTTGCAACTCACTTGCTGCCGGCAGGCTACGACATTCGAACAGTGCAAGAGCTGTTAGGCCACAAGGATGTCAGAACCACGCAAATTTATACACATGTTTTGGAGCGGGGCGGTAATGCAGTCAGGAGTCCACTTGATCGGGTTTAGGTAGTTCTCGCGGCTATATGTTACCTTATCGCCTTTATACTGTTGATAAAAAATCTCAGAACAACGAGTCAGCGGTTGGAGATTCATAGAACGTCTGTGGAACTTATACACCCTGCTCTACTCTATACAGCCAGGTATCCACCCCATTAAATTATAAGAGAAAAAACATGATCCATCGAATTGCTCCCTGGTTGCTGATTTTACTACTATCGTTTTCATTAACCGCTCTTGCCACCAGTAATAACCAGGAACTTGACCGGATTCTTCAGAACGATGAAGCGCCTGCGGGTGTTGTATTTGAAATAGTGGAGTGGGATGATGATGCCTTGAGCAAGGCAATTCCCTGGGTCAATCAACAGATAATAACGCTGCGTAAACGATTTCCGAATCTGGACATTGCTATAGTCAGTCATGGCAGCGAGCAGTTTGCTTTACTCAGTGATTCAAAAAACACAAAAAAGGAAATTCATTCTTCTGTGCAGCGGCTTATTACTGATCACAATATCGAGTTGGAGTTGTGTCTTAACCATGCGCAGATGCGTGGATTTGAAGCGTCTGATTTTCCTGAATATGTTGATATCAGCCAATCCGGACCTTCCAGCATTGATGCTTATGAAGATTTGGGTTTTGAATTGGTCGGTGTCAATCTGGAGTAATTAATCGCGTAGACAACTGCTCCTACCCCATCTACGCCAGCCTGACATTTTATTGTTTAAGTCTGTATCCCGTCTTAAACATCCACCACACTATGCCCACGCAAGTTGCCAGAAAAAGTAAGATCATAAACAAACTGAGACCGACACTAACATCAGAGACTTCAAAAAAACTCCATCTAAAGCCACTGATTAAATACAATACTGGATTAAAATATGTGACTGTCTGCCAGGCAGGGGGCAGCATACTGACTGAATAAAAACTTCCGCCAAGAAAAACCAAAGGCGTAATAACCAACATAGGAATCAGTTGCAGTTTTTCAAAATTATCTGCCCAGATGCCGATTATAAATCCAAGCAGACTAAACGACACGCAGGTTAAAACCAGAAATGACAACATCCAAAATGGATGGGCAATGTTCAAATCAACAAAAAACCCTGCCGTCAATAAAATTATCAAACCAACAATCAATGATTTACTGGCAGCAGCGCCAACATATCCCAGCAGAATTTCAAAAAACGATACAGGAGCTGATAATACTTCATAGATTGCACCCGTAAACTGGGGAAAGAATATACCAAAGGATGCATTGGCAATACTTTGTGTTAAAAGCGACAACATAATCAATCCCGGTACGATAAACGCACCGTAGCTAACACCTTCAACTTCCTGAATACGTGAACCAATCGCTGCACCGAATACAACAAAATAGAGCGATGTCGAAATAACCGGGCTTGCAATAGTTTGTAGTACGGTTTTCCAGGCACGCAGCATCTCAAATTTATAAATAACTTTAACAGCGTTTGTATTCATGAATTAACCTTAACTAAATCGACAAATATTTCTTCCAGCGAGGTCTGCTTTGTCTTTAAATCCTTGAGTGACAAACCTGCATCGCTGATAGTTTGTAGCAGAGATGTAATACCCGTTTGACTTGCCTGTGTATCGTAGGTGTAGGTCAGGCATGCTTTATCGGCTGATAGCTCCAGATCAAATGCACTAAGGCTGGATGGAATGGATTTGAGCACCTCTTTAAGCTCGATATTAAGCTGTTTTTTACCTAACTCCTGCATCAGCGATTTTTTATCATCCACCAGCAGCAGTTCACCGCCATTGATAATCCCCACCCGATCAGCGATCTCTTCGGCTTCTTCGATATAGTGGGTGGTCAGTATAATAGTAACCCCCGTCTCACGTAATCGCGCCACAATCTTCCACATATCCTTGCGGAGCTCTACATCTACACCGGCGGTTGGCTCATCCAGAAACAAAATTTGTGGTTCATGCGCCAGTGCTTTGGCAATGAGTACGCGGCGTTTCATACCACCGGAGAGCGTCATTAGCTCATTATTTTTTTTGTCATACAGGGTCAGATCTTTAAGCAGTTGCTTAAGATAGGCATGGTTTTTCTTTTTACCAAAAAGCCCACGACTAAAATTAATTGTATTCCAGACCGTATCAAAAGAACCCAGTGTCAGTTCCTGTGGTACAAGTCCGATGAGTGCCCGGGACTGGCGAAAATCGTTAATTATGTCATGACCCGCTACCGTCACCCGACCCGAGGTAGGCGATACGATTCCACAGATCGCGGATATAAGCGTGGTTTTTCCCGCACCATTGGGGCCAAGCAATGCCAATATCTCACCCTTTTCAATATCGAGTGAAATGTCTTTTAGCGCTTGATGACCGGAATCATAGGTTTTACATAAGTTCTGAACAGAGATAATTGGCGGCATAGAGATTACGGTTTCAGTTTGTCCTTAAAACGTTCGGTCAGGCTGTGTAATTTTGGCGCAATCACAACCTGACAATATTGGCCCGATGAATTGGATTGAAAATAATTCTGATGATCTTCTTCTGCTTTATAGAAGGTAGTAAAAGGCGCTATTTCCGTCACTATAGGCTGATCATAATCGTTACTCATTTCAGTGAGAACGTCTTCTGCTGTGGTCAGTTGCTGCGTATCGTGCGCCAGAATAATACTACGATATTGCGTTCCCTTATCGGCACCTTGCTGATTGGGTGTTGTGGGATTATGTGTCTGCATATGAACCTGCAGCAGCTCTTTGTAGGTGATGACAGACGGATCAAATACAATTTGAATAACCTCGGCATGTCCTGTAGAACCACCGCAAACATCTTGGTATGTCGGGTTTTCAGTTTGTCCGCCACTGTAGCCACTACTCACTTCAATCACGCCTTCGAGCTTCTGAAACATGGCTTCTGTACACCAAAAGCAGCCGCCGCCAAAAGTTGCCGTCTGCATTGCTTGTTGGCGTTTTTTCAATGCCAGGGCATTCATGCAGTAACGCAAGCCGCTGGGTTCAGGGCCATCAGGAAAAACATGGCCAAGATGGGCTTTACAGGTGTTGCAAATCGTTTCAATACGAGAGGTTCCGAGCGAAGAATCCTGCAGATAAGCGATAACATTGTCCTTGACGGGTTGCGTAAAAGAAGGCCATCCAGAGCCGGATTCAAATTTTTCATCTGCATCAAAAAGCAACGTATCACAACAAACACAGGCATACTGCCCTGGCTCAAACAGACTGCACATGTTTGAGCTAAAAGCGGGTTCTGTACTGCTGTGGCGGGTAACCTGATATTGCTCAGCACTTAACTGCTGTTGCCACTGATCATCAGTTTTGATCACTTCTCGCTCAGGTTGTGGGTTTTCACCATTAACAAATTCATTGATGTCACTCCAGCTCAGCATGATTTTCCCCTTCCAGATAATCCGATTGCAGTGGCTATTATGACAGCTTTTTACGAATATACCTTGCCGATATTGTAGCAAAGCTCATCCATTAGTTTTTTAAGTGTGATTTAAGACAAATTTACCCCTGCATTTTACTTACTTAGCCGACTCACGACGAGCGAGTTCTTTTTCAATGCGATCCAACGAGTCACCCAGGCGGTTTAATTCATCATTGTAATTGGTTTCTTCAACATAACCTGTAACCGCCATTTTCACGTTTCTGGCATACTCACCGACAAAGGGCATATCTGCAATCAAACTGAGTATCCAAAACAAAATGCCGATTACCAGCGATGCGCCAATAATGGTGCCCAGGCCTCTAAATACGCCTGCAAAAAAATTAACCCATACAATGCGCCACGGGTTCGAGGAGTAGCGAATAAACTCCTTGAGCATATCAGTGGCTTGTTGTGTATTTTTATCCATACATTCGAAGAATAATTGGTAATGGGTGTTTAGTATAGCGGACAAGGCATAATCACGCTTTCAGTGATTTACAAAGAGGTGATCAGTACAAGTATTTTTCAGACTGGCAAACAGCGTTTTCCCTGGACGACTGGAGGCAGTGAGGATAAAAAAGAACGGACTTGCAAGCCGGGGCAATACTGCCCCGGCACAGACGCAATTAATTAACTAATATTGATATTGGTATCGGCACTGATATTATCATTACCACCCGCGCCGGTTGCTGCCATGTTGGCCTGCGACTGCGCTTGTTGAACCGCTTGATTGGCAGCACCCATTGAAGCGGCTGATCCACCCATACCGTCAACTATGCCCGCACCAGCAGCTGCTACTGAATTAAGATCTTGTGCGCCCACACTGCCTTGAGCACCTTGATTTGCCTGAATTGCGTCGCCGCCTGATTTATCTGTCATGATTATTTCTCCAAAAAATAAAATTATTTAATAGAAGTATAAATTCAGGAATTATTATATCTCCAGAAACTAACTCCTGATTAATTTGTCGGCACTAATACCAGAAAATTCAATGATTAAAGACTAATACTTTAGTCTTAACATTGAATTTAACGTGTAAAAAGAGCTTAATAATGTATTTAAAAACAACAAACCGGGGCCTGTTCACCCCGATTTGCTGGACTTTTTAAACGATGTTGATGGTAGTATCAGCACTGATATTATCATTTCCACCTGATCCCGTTACAGCAGCGTTACCCTGTGATTGGGCTTGCTGAACAGCCTGTTGAGCTGCGCCCATTGAAGCGGCTGCCCCGCCCAGTCCATCAACAATTCCTGCACCTGCGGCAGCTACTGAGTTAAGGTCCTGAACACCCACACTACCTTGAGCGCCTTGATTTGCCTGAATTGCATCTCCACCTGATTTATCTGTCATTGTTCTTCTCCAAGAGTTTAAATTTAAGTTAAGGTTAAAAATATTGTCGGGAAGTTGATGCTTCCCAGTGGTGACTATAGTGCGCTATTGCGAACCTGCGTGCTGCCGTGTAGTTACCTTAATTTAGTGAAAAAATCACCAAACCATAACCGTTAAACCAGCGGAAAGACGCTTTGGTTTTTTGCCTATTGACTTGGTTTTGCATGACGGGTAAGGATAAACACAGCGTAGGAGCAGATTTTCCTCTATTCTATTGAGCTTGGATGAATGTTGAGAAATTAAAAAAATGCCTGAAAAAGTAATTGCAAGTCAAGCATTTGAAGGGCAACGACCCGGTACATCAGGATTGCGAAAGAAGGTAAAAGTATTCCAACAGCCGCATTATCTGGAAAACTTTGTACAGTCAGTGTTCGATATCATTGGTGATTTTAGTCACAGCACCTTGGTCGTAGGCGGAGATGGTCGCTATTACAACCGGGAAGCGATTCAGATTATTTTAAAAATGGCCGCCGCCAACGGATTTGGTAAAGTGTTAGTCGGCCAGGGCGGTATTTTGTCCACCCCAGCAGCATCCTGTGTTATCCGCAAGTACGCAGCCTATGGTGGGCTGATTCTTTCTGCCAGTCATAATCCTGCCGGCCCGGAAGAAGACTTCGGCATTAAATACAATATCGCTAATGGCGGTCCGGCCCCCGAGAAAGTAACCGAGGCTATGTATACCCGCAGTAAGCAAATCGATCAATATAGAATTTTTGAAACAGCGGATATAAATCTGCAGACAATCGGCACTGCGAGCATCGGTGAAATGCAAGTAGAGATAATTGATCCGGTTGCTGACTACGCAGCATTAATGCAATCACTGTTTGATTTTGATGCTATTCGGTCTCTATTAGCCAGTGAGTTTCGCATGGCCTTTGACGCCATGCATGCCGTTACAGGCCCCTATGCCAAGGTAATTTTCGAGCAAATGATGGCAGCACCTGCCGCCACCAACAAAAACTGTAATGCTAAAGAGGATTTTGCTGGTGGCCACCCTGATCCCAATCTGACTTATGCCAAAGAATTAGTTGATATCATGTATGCTGACGATGCCCCGGATTTTGGTGCGGCATCCGATGGTGACGGTGATCGTAATATGATTCTGGGCAATCACTTTTTTGTTACACCCAGTGATTCGCTGGCTATACTGGCGGCAAATGCAAAACTAATACCCGGATATTCTAATGGTTTGTCAGGTGTTGCGCGTTCTATGCCAACCAGTGCCGCAGTGGATCGAGTCGCCGATAAATTCGAAATTCCATGTTATGAAACACCCACGGGCTGGAAGTTTTTTGGTAACTTAATGGACGCAGGGAAAGTTGCTCTGTGTGGTGAAGAATCCTTTGGCACGGGTTCAGATCATGTGCGTGAAAAAGATGGCCTTTGGGCGATATTATTCTGGCTTAATATTCTTGCTGTGCGCAAGCAAACAGTAGCGCAAATAGTTACTGAACACTGGGCGGAATTTGGCCGAAACTATTATAGCCGACATGACTTTGAAGGCATCGATAGCGCTGCAGCAGAGGCGATGATGAATGCTATGCGTACACAATTTGATTCATTACCCGGCAGCGTCATTGGTAATCGAACAATCAGGCTTTGCGACGATTTTTCCTATTCTGATCCAATTGATCACAGCGTTAGTGAAAATCAAGGTATCCGGTTAATATTTGAAGATGAATCACGCATTGTTTTCCGTCTATCCGGTACAGGCACCGAAGGTGCTACTGTACGCATTTATATGGAATCGTTTGAAGAGGACATTTCCAAACAAGGTTTGGATGCGCAGGATGCATTACGTGATTTAATCGAAATAGCCTTGGAGATATCCCAATTAAAAGTATTTACCGGCCGAACCCATGCAACTGTTATTACCTGATAGTTCGAAAAGATACATAACTCAAGGAGAACGGTGCTATCCCGACACTCAGCAGCGCTGCTGAGTGTCGGGATAGCACCGTTCTCCTCAGTAAGAATCATCCACACCTAAGCCAGTTTGTGAGCGCAATCACAAGATTGACAATCACAAATCAAATCAAAAACATTAATGCAAAAAAAATGCAGGGAGAGTCTCATACATCAGCATCGAATGGGGTAAGAATAGGATATGTTGTAAATCTCAATGGAGTTTCCCATGCGACTTGCTCGTATATTAGCCAGTGCAATATTACTGATTCTTTCCCTGCCTTCCCACTCAGCACAACAGTGGCAAACCATTAGCCAAGGGATAAAACATCGATCAGAGGCAACCCTGGTTGAACACAATAATCAGGTGTACCTGTTTAATGGCTTTACCTTTGGTATAAAAATACAAAACTCCATTGAAAAATACGATGTTCAATCCAATACCTGGACCTTATTATCGCAAACATCCACTACAAGCGATAAACCTACTGCAGTCACCCATAATGGCGCTGTTTTAAACGGCAATGATGTTTGGTTGATTGGCGGTCGAATCGGCAATCATCCCGGTAAAGTCAGTAATCAGGTTTGGATTTACAATATTCCTGGTGATTCCTGGCGTAAAGGCCCGAGTCTGCCGATTCCTTTTGGTGGCGGTGGTGCGGCACTAGTCGATGGAAAGATACACGTCATTGGTGGCTTTGATGCACAAGCTAAGTGTGATGTGAATACACATTTTGTTTATGATCTTGCCCAGCCCTCTCTGGGTTGGCAGAATTATACAAGTCGTTCGCCTATGCCTGTGGCAAGAAATCACTTCGGCACAGTGAGTTTAAATGGCAAGATCTACACGATTGGTGGTCAACACGGCCATGATGCCTGTCCCAAATCACCTACTGTAAATCATAACGTTGCTGCAGTGCATGCCTATAACCCGATAACTGATAGTTGGCAAAGGCTTGCTGATTTACCCGGTATACAATCTCACACTGAACCTTCAACATTTGCCCACAATGGAAAAATCTACATGGTCGGTGGTGCTATCACTGGCAATAAGGTTTTGTCCTACAACCCCGCAAACAACCAATGGACTGAATTAACCCAGTTAAAACTACCGCTAACGCTTATTGCTGCTGGTGCGCGAATTTTCAACAATCAACTTTATGTATTTGGAGGTGGCGCACCTGATGTGCGCCACCCTGTGCTTGATACTCGGGTTATAGCACTGGAAGAAACTAACGACGAAGTAACAACACACCTTTATCGACAGTTAAATGGTCATGTGGTAATTGAAGCTGAGAAATATACTGCAAATACAAACGGATCGTCACATCAATGGCAGAATCTGCAGTCTGATGCCATGGTGAGTCTGCCTGACAGCCAAACGCTATTTACTTCAAATAACCTTAACCATAGTCCTATGTTGTCTTACCGGGTGAATTTTTCTACGGCGGGAACGCACGATATCTGGGTCCGGGGGCTGGGTGATTCAGTGAACGGTGAAGGTAAAAATGATAGCCTGCATATTGGGTTGAACGGTAAAGTACAATCCGGTTCTGACAAAATGGATGGATTCACACCCTCATGGAGTTGGCGCAATAGCACCCGGGATAAGGATAATGCAACCCTTGTTGTGCCCTCAGCTGGTATGCATTACGTGAATATCTTGATGCGCGAAGACGGACTGGCGATCGACAAGATAATTATTACCAACGACAATCAGTATCAGCCTTCCGGGTCTGGACCAGCTCCAACTTACGAGACATCAGGAGGCGACACGGGTGTCTCTAATCTGGCACCTGTCGTCAACGCGGGTAAGGATATCAGTATTGCATTGAAAGACAGTGCAACGTTGCAAGGTGCAGTTTCTGATGACGGTTTACCCAACAACCAACTCAGCCACAGCTGGGCGAAAACGGGTGGCCCGGGAAGGGTGACTTTTATCGACCCAAAAAGTCTCAGCAGCAACGTTAGCTTTAGTGTAGCGGGTATCTATCAATTAACCCTGACAGCAGATGATGGCGAACTCACAGCTAAATCGAAAATACAAATTATTGTAACAGAAGAAAATGTGTCTGATCCCCTGCCGGCGAAATTGCAGCTCAGCAAGCTGGATTTTGATTTTGGTTCAGTTAAAACCGGGAACGTTTCAACACAAAAGATACGACTAAAAAATACGGGTGGAAAGGTACTGCGTATAAACCAGATACTCTTGCAGGGAAGCGACTCAGCAGATTTTTTGACGACGATTGAATCGGGTCTGCAACTTGATGTTAATGAAGAAGTTGAACGTGAGATACAGTTTCAACCGAAAACATCGGGGGAAAAGAATTCAGTTTTAACAATGTCTCATGATCCGGATTCCAGTCTGGCTCTTCTCTCTCTGACAGGCTTGGCAACAGCTGCAACAAACCCAGTCGGACCGGGTGATCGTGAGATTATCCATCGTATCAACATCGGTGGCCCTGCCGTATTTGGCGCAGATGGCGTGTTATGGTCTGCAGACCTCAATTCGAGTCCGGCAGGCTATATCACGTCGCCTTCAAATACCTATGCAACAAATCAGCTTATTAATATAGATCCAAACCGGGTTCCGACCTACGCCCCTGCTTCAATCTTCCAGACGGAACGGTGGAGTTGGGATACAAATCAAGGGTTGACGTGGGCGTTTCCGGTTGAACACGGTGACTATGAAATCCGACTTTATTTTGCAGAAATCTATAGTGGAACCTTCGCTGTTGGGGCTAGAGCGTTTGATATTATAGTCGAAGGTCGTTTACTGGAAAATGACTATGATATATTTGCCGATGTCGGTGGTAATACCGGCGTAATGCTATCCTATGCAGTTTCAAGTGATCAAACATTGCAGATTAAACTACAACATGCAGTAGAAAACCCCGCCATAAAAGCGATAGAAATACTTAAATGCAACCTTGGCTGTGCCGAACCCGTTACAGGCAATCAAGCACCCTTGGTAAATGTCGGTATCGATCAATCAATCATGCTAAGTGACACATTATCTCTCAACGCAAGCGCCAGCGATGATGGCAAGCCTATTGCCCAATTGAGTTATCAGTGGTCCGCTGTCTCTGGCCCAGGCTCTGTTACTTTTAGTGAAAAAAGCAATAAAGACACAACGGTAACCTTCAGCGCCATTGGCAACTATGTGTTAAAACTGACAGTTAGTGATTCGGCGTTGAACAGTAGTGAGACACTGGCGGTACAGGTAAAAAATAATGCCCAGCCACCACCTGATAGCAGTACGTTTAGAGAGGTAAACGGACAAGTCTCAATTGAGGCAGAACATTTTTTATCCAAAACCTCAACATCGAGTCACAACTGGGTTAGCAGCACATCGAGTCAAGCCAGTAATGGCGCCTTTATGACCACCACACCTGACAATGGCGTATTGAATTTCTCCTCCAATACTGGGCCAATGTTATCTTATCGTGTGTTTTTCGACACACCCGGAAAACGCATTGTCTGGGTCAGGGGGTTCGGGGACACTAACCCCAATGGGGAAGGTAAAAGCGATAGTTTACATATAGGGCTGAACGGAAAAATCAGTAATACGGCAGATAAGATTGATAATTTCCCGGCTGATTGGGCCTGGTCAAATCATACGCGTGATTCAGCAGCGGCGGTATTGGATATACCAACTGCCGGGCTACATATGGTTAATATTTTTATGCGTGAAGATGGTTTGAAAGTCGATAAGATTATACTTGCACCCGTTATCGGTAATGCACCTGTAGGTATTGGCCCAGCCGAGACTCGCTGAATGTAACGATGTGGAGTCTCATGAACCCTGACATTTTGCTTCAATAAGCGATTAATCGAATCGCTGCAACCAGAACTGCAGCCCTGATTAGCCATTTAAACATGTCCAGATTGATCATTTTTAAAAATAAATAGCCCAGGCATGCGCCCAATAGAATCAACGGCACACTTAGCAAATTCAACTTTAACGACTCATAGGTGATCAGACCCAAATTCGCCGAAAACGGGACTTTAAAAATATTGATAAGTAAAAAGAACCAGCTCCGGGTGCCAACAAACTGTTTTTTGGATAAGCCCATCTGCAGCAGATAAATACCAAAAATAGGCCCAGCCGCATTACCAAGCATGGTCGCGATTCCCGCTGCAATACCTGTAACCGCAACAACAACTGTACTCTCAGATTTCTCTACTTTTCTAAGCTCCATGAGCATAGAGAATACAAGCATCAACAGTATGGTTAAACCAAGAATGGTTTCAAACACCGCCACTGGAACCCAATCCACAATAAAGTAGCCTGCGATCACACCCATCGCTGTCATTGGGAATATCCTTATGATGAGATGCCACTGGCAATCGCGTCGATAATAAATAACAGCAAACACATCTGCCACAATCAGCATCGGCAGCAATACACCTGGTGAGGCTTTTCCCGGAAAAGCCATCGCCATCAGCAACACTGCTAAAATGCCAATGCCGCCGACAGAGGTTTTGGTAAAACCCACTATTAATGCAGCAAGAAAAAACCAGGTTAATTGTAAAAGACTTAGATCCACTGCAGATTCAGCTAATCCGCTCCACATTCAGCATAAACATCTGCAAACGCCTTTATTGCCTTATCTAAATCGCCAAGAGTGTGTGCAGCAGAAATCTGGGTACGAATTCTCGCTTTTCCCTGCGGCACTACCGGGTAGAAAAAGCCGATGGCATAAATACCGTGTGTTAATAGCTTCTCTGACATTTTTTGTGCAAGTCTGGCATCACCTAGCATGACGGGTACAATGGGATGATCGCCATCATCTACACTGAAACCTGCAGCTTGCATACCCTGGCGAAAGTAGTGCGTATTTCGTTCCAGGCGATCACGTAATTCGGTGCTGGCTGACAGCATCTGCAACACTTGGATGGAAGCTGCGCAAATAGAAGGGGCCAGCGTGTTTGAGAATAAGTAAGGCCGGGAGCGCTGACGTAGCAGCTCTATAATTTCCTTGCGCCCGGAGGTATAACCCCCAGAAGCACCACCCAACGCTTTACCAAAAGTGCCGGTTATAATATCCACCCTGTCCATCACATCGCAGTATTCATGCACTCCACGCCCGGTTTTACCCATAAATCCGACCGCATGGCAATCATCATGATGAACCATGGCATCATATTGATCAGCGAGATCACATATTTTATCCAGTTGGGCGATACTGCCGTCCATGGAAAACACGCCATCTGTAGTGATAAGGATTCGCCGTGCACCTGCAGCTTTTGCTTCCTTCAAACGTATCTCCAGATCCAACATGTCGTTATTTTTATATCGATATCGCTTGGCTTTGCACAAACGCACACCGTCGATGATAGAAGCGTGATTCAACTCATCAGAGATTACCGCATCCTCACTGTGAAGCAAGGTTTCAAACAAGCCGGTATTTGCATCAAAACAAGCGGCGTAAAGGATTGTATCGTCCAGTTTTAAAAATTCACTGACTCTACGCTCAAGTGTTTTATGAATACTCTGCGTACCACAGATAAAACGTACAGAAGACAGTCCAAAACCCCACTGACTAAAACTGTTTTTAGCAGCTTCTATGACCGCTGAATTATTCGACAATCCAAGGTAATTATTGGCGCACATATTAATCACCTGCCGACCATCAGCGAGGGTTATATTGTTATTTTGCTCTGAATCAATCACCCGTTCGATTTTCCATAACCCGGCTTGCTTTATTTCATTCAGATCCTGTTTTATGCTTTCTTTAACGCTTTTAAAGCTCACTTAAAATCACCGATTGTTTTTCATGTTTTCCAGATTATTCATCCCAGTTAAGAATGACTTTGCCCGATTGTCCCGAACGCATCACATCAAAACCCTGCTGAAAATCAGTATAGTGGAAGCGGTGGGTAATGATTTTTTTCAGAGGGATACCACTCTGCACCATCATTGAACCCTTATACCAGGTTTCAAAAATTTCGCGCCCGTAAATACCTTTTATGGTCAAACCTTTGAATACCACTTGATCCCAATCAATACCGGAGCCAGCAGGCATAATCGCAAGCATGGCAATATTACCGCCATTAATCATCATCTGCAGCATTTCAGCAAAGGCATCTGCTGAACCAGACATCTCCAGACCAACATCAAAACCTTCAAAGATGCCCAGACTATGCATAAATTCTCGACTGATCGGTCCATCTTTTACATGCAATGGAATCGCGTTTGGAACTATTTCCTTAACCAGATCCAATCGGTATTGATTGAGGTCCGTAATAACTATATTTCGCGCACCGCAATGCGCAGCAACCATTGCAGACATAATCCCGATGGGGCCTGCGCCTGTAACCAAAACGTCTTCACCCACCATATTAAATGACAAGGCCGTATGAACAGCATTACCATAAGGGTCAAAACACGCCAGCAGATCCATTGATAATTGCCGACTGGGTTTGAAGACATTTTTTGCCGGAACAGACAAATACTCTGAAAAACAGCCTGCCCTGTCCACACCTACACCCACCGTATTTGGGCACAGATGACGTCGCCCTGCAAGACAATTCCGACAACGGTCGCAGACGATATGCCCTTCACCCGATACCACATCACCAATCGCCAAACCGCTTACATTTGTGCCAATTCCCTCTATAACACCGGCAAATTCATGGCCTATAACCATGGGCACAGGAACGGTTTTTTCTGCCCATGCATCCCAGTTATAAATATGCACATCGGTTCCGCAGATTGCGGTCTTGTGAATTTTAATCAGAACATCATTGTTGCCAACATCAGGGGTAGGTACGTCAGCCAACCAAATCCCTTTTTTTGCGTATTTTTTCATTAAAGCTTTCATGATATGCAATATTCCGTATTTTTTCGTACAGCTTTCAAACTTATTCAGGTATGCTGTTATTTGAACTTTCAAGCTGACCTCAGTGTCTACTTTAACGCTTCTAAATAACAATTATGCAATGTTAACAAAAATTCTTCTTCTAAACCTATGCCTGCTTGTTTCATTTTCGCCAATCCTTGCCTATGCAGAACAAGAAAAAAAGAACAAATTGGTAGCATTCAAGGGATTCAACGAATGGGAGGTTTGGTGTATAGACAAAGCGCAATCGGGCAATGTCATCTGTGATCTGAATCAGGTATTAAAATACAAAGATCACCCGGATTTCAGGGCGATGATTGTACACTTTTATGTCAGTAACGGTGAGATTGAACGCATGGTAATAAACCGGGAATGGCAGACCAGCTTTTCTAAAGCGTTTATTCAGGTTGATAATCAACCACCAATTTCACTAAGCAATTGCGCTAAGCCCTGTGAAATCAAAGGTGACAACCTAGCTATAGTGAAAAAACAATTCAGCTCGGGTAAGAAAGCCAACATCCGTATCCATGATTACCTGATTGAAGTGTTTGATGTTGATATAGATCTGGGTAGTTACGCAAAGGGCCTGGAAGCATTGTTACAGATGCAGAAGCAATACTGAGTCACTACCTTATTTTAACAACACCCGATGAATATCTTCAGCGACAATTCGACCGATTATTTCCCCGTCTCTTTCTACATAGACCGGCATGGCAGAGTCCAGTTGAATCTGCATAATCTTCTTTAGTGGCGTATCGGGTGACACAACAACCGCAGAACTTTCACCTGTTTTAAATTGCTTTATCTCCCTCATACTATCAATTGCAGTCAGCACTGCCAGCGGGTTCATATGGCTGACAAAATCAGCAACATAGTCGTTAGCGGGCTTATTCAGTATTTCCTGGGGACTACCGATTTGTACTATTTTGCCACCTTCCATGATGGCAATTCTGTTACCAATTTTAATGGCCTCATCCAGATCGTGACTGACAAAAATAATTGTGCGTTGCAGACGATTCTGCAGATTTATCAATTCATCCTGCAGGCGCGATCGGATGAGCGGGTCCAGAGCAGAATAGGGTTCGTCCATTAAAAGAATTGGTGCGTCGGTGGCGAAGGCACGTGCCAGACCAACTCGCTGTTGCATACCACCCGATAATTCATGGACCTGTTTGTCAGCCCATTGACTGAGGCTTACGAGTTGCAACTGAGCGGCTACTTTTTGTGCTAATTCTGCGCGTTCGACTCCAGCCAGCTCCAAGCCCAATCCAACGTTCTCAGCAACACTGCGCCAAGGTAAAAGTGCAAATTGCTGAAATACCATTGCAATAGTGGAAAGTCGTAACTTACGTAACTGCTTTTCGCCACATGTCGTGACATCGATGTAATCGTTGCCATCGAAGACCTCAACCCGTCCGCGAACAATTTTATTTAGTCCATTAACCGCACGTAGTAATGTTGATTTGCCAGACCCAGAAAGTCCCATTAATACCAGAGTTTCTCCTTCATAGACATCAAGACTTGCTCCGGCGACACCGAGTATCTGACCACTTGCCTGCTGAATTTCCTGCCGGTTCTTGCCTGCATCAATATGCGACAAAGCCGATATGGGTTTATCACCGAATATGATATCAACATTATTGAAGCGTACTACCGTCTTATTATTTAAGCCATTATCAGCGTGTTTAGCGTAGTGTTTCATACAAAGTGCTCAGTTAGACGAACCGAGAGAGGTTAGCCGCAAGGTTCACCCTGCGGGAAGCCATTAAAAACGCGATTGCGGTGTTACAGTCCTTGAAAAGGGCTAACCATTCCCTGCGCACTGTGCCTTTCACTCGCATTTTTACTGACTTTCTAACTGTGTACTTTGTATGAAACACTACACTAGGCAATCAACTGTTACTCCCTTCGTTGCGCAGAAACCGATCCAGCACGATGGCAATCAACACAATAACAACGCCCACTTCAAAGCCCTTACCAATATTAACTGTGTTTAGGGCGCGTAATGTGGGAACTCCCAAACCATCGGCACCGACCAAAGCGGCAATAACAACCATTGAGAGAGACAGCATAATCGTTTGCGTAAGTCCTGCCATAATATTTGCCTTGGCGAAGGGAAGCTCAATTTTCCAAAGTAACTGGGATCGAGTGGCACCAAATGCTTTACCGGCCTCAAGCAATGATTTCGGTGTGGACTTTATGCCCAGCTCGGTCTGTCGGATCGGTGCAGGCAGGGCAAATATTACCGTCGCAATCAAGCCCGGGACCATTCCCAGGCCAAATAATATCAATGCAGGAATGAGGTAAACAAATGTCGGAATGGTCTGCATCAAATCCAGTATCGGTCGCAAGAATGCAGAAAAACGTGGGTTATGAGCGGCCAATACACCCACAGGCACGCCGACGACCATACACACAAAAGCTGAAGCAATAACGAGAGAAAGGGTTTCAGTGGTTTCTTCCCAGTAACCCTGGTTTATAATAAGCAGCAGCACAGAGGCCACAAATAGCGGGAACGACCATTGCCGTTTTAGCCACCCGGCAAGTAAGGTAAGCAAAACAACAAGCAGTAGCGGATGGGGCGTTTGCAAACACCAAAGCAATCCAGAAATGACAGTTTCCAAAAACTCAGAAAATCGGTCAAAGACAAAACCGGCGTTATCGATTAACCAATCCACACCGACTTTGGCCCATTTTCCAATAGGAATTTTATTTTCAGTCAGCCAGTCCACGATTTACCTGCGAAAAAATCAATATTGAATTCGCCTTCGCCTCAGGGGCCGTTCTCAATTAATTGAGAACGGCCCCAAACAGGAATTACATCGCTAATGACTTGGAAACAGCAGCCAACCCGTCACCACCGTCCATCGACTTGATACCCTGCAACCAACCATCTAAAACTTCAGAATGCGCTTTCAGCCAATTTCTGGCAGCCTGCTCAGGTTCTTCACCATCATTGAGGATTGCGCCCATGATTTCGTTTTCCATGGCAAGGCTGAATTTTAGATTTTTTAATAATTTGCCCACGTTTTTACATTCATCAACATATCCTGCCCGTACATTGGTGTATACCGTAGCACCACCGAGATTGGGACCAAAAAACTCATCACCACCGGCTAAGTACGTCATATCAAATTTTGCATTCATCGGGTGGGGCTCCCAACCGAGAAAAACAATTGGCTTGGCTTTTTTCACTGCACGGGCAACTTGAGCGAGCATACCCTGCTCGGATGATTCCACCACTTCAAATTTCTTCAAACCGAAAGCGTCTTTTTCGATCATATCTAAAATCAGGCGATTGCCGTCATTGCCCGGTTCAATACCGTAAATCTTAGCACCCAAGGCGTCCTCAATTTTTGCAATATCACTAAAATCCATCACACCAAGATCAACCGCTGCTTTGTTGACAGCGAGTGTATACTTCGCACCCTCCAGGTTGATACCAACATTTTCCACCGAGCCATCCTCAAGATAAGGCTTAATATCCGCCTCCATCGTTGGCATCCAGTTTCCAAGAAACACGTCTATATCGTTGTTTTTTAGTGAGATGTAGGTAACGGGTACCGAGAGAACCTTAATATCAGTCTCATAGCCGAGCGCTTTGAGCACAACAGTAGTAGCCGCTGTGGTCGCGGTGATATCAGTCCAGCCAACATCAGAAAACCGAACTTTAGAACAGGCCGCATCACCAGCGGCAAATAAGGTCTGGCTGGATAGCAAAACACTAAAGCACATTAATCCAGCGACAATGATTGGTTTTAAACGCATGGTTCTTCCCCCATTTGTTAGTTAAATGGACCTCCTGCCCCGCATAAACGTATTTTTCCTGTCACTCATAGTGCCAGAAAATAAAGTTTCAGGCGATGCTAATTTAACTAAAAATCTATTGACAAGAATTTGATTCAAGCCAGCCAAACCAAAATAAAATAAAATACTGCGCAAAAGGCAGTGCCTTGCAGAGTAGATGTGAATTAGTAGATATGAAAAATAAAGGCACCCTGTTCATATGAACAGGGTGCCTTTATGCGGAGTACGTGTGCAAAAATCCTGCTTCCATTAGATATTGCAGGATTCGTACATTTTGACTGTTAATTCGTAAAAATGTAGTCACCGCCTGGTGCTGCCTGGTGACAAGCAATACAACCTTTGGGTTTACCTTTAGCGACACGACCTGCCAGCTGCATACCCTTTGGATTTTTATCAAGACTACCGTCCGCCTTAAACTTGGCCCAGAACCAATCCTGGTTGTCAGCATCATAACCGGCTTCGCGTTTGTACATCACGGTCACTGCCTTCAAATATTTGGCGGCATCGGCTTTTACACTGTCTATTGATACGCCTTCACCACCAAAGTTTTTCTTCACTATTATTGTACCTGTATGATCACCCATTGTTAGTTCAGATGTGGAGTTGGTGAGAACGGCACCATGAGGGTGAACACCTTTATAAGGTGCGTTGTTACTGGCCGGATCTCCAACCAACTTTGCCTCACCCATGGCTGACCATAATTTTTCTGCGTAAGCAACACTATCAGGACCACTGAAATCCATCATATCTGAGCCAGCCACTGCGGCAACGGATACGGCAATTGCTGATGCTGCAGTCAGGGGTAGAAATATTTTTCTCATTGTTTTAACCTCACTATGTGTTTATCGATTTGTTGGTTTAGTTGGGTAGGTCAGCAATACAGGTTGTAAGTCGGTATTGGAATTCGAAGCAATCACAACACGACTAAGCTGACCGGAAGAAGCAACCAATAACAGCTGCTTATCCCGCAGGATAGGTGCAAAAGAAGACTGAGCAGACAGCTGTGATTGATGCAGAACAGCGCCTGTCGCCAGCTCAAAAACAAGAAATTTACCTGCCTGATTCACCGCGGCAAGGATTAAAGTATCCAGCGAAAGTTTGAAATTGGGTGTCTGAAACGGTTTGTGTGACCAGATCTGTTCACCCGATCTGGCACTGCGCACAGTAATCGTTCCATCCATTGTGGCTTCGATGAGCTTATCACCTGCGCTGAGGACACGAAAAACAGGTGCAACGGTATTCGCTTTCCATAGCGGTTTTCCGGTTTCCGGATCCATTGCCAACGTCTTGTTAGCAAATGTACTCACGATTAATTGCTCGTCATCAGATATCAGAGGCTGATAGACGGGTTCTTGCCCTAATTCGAATTTCCCAAGAATCGCACCATCATCTTTAGCCAACACGTGCATCTTGTGATCCTGACCCACCACGGTAAGGCTTTTACTATGACCTGTTGTAGAGTAAAGCCAGCCCGAGCCAATGTTTCTTGACCATCGCTGATGGCCAGTCTGTTTGTCTATGCGTGAAACCAGGCCTTTTTCGCCTGATATAAATACGGAATTTTTATCAATGGTTGGTGGAAAAATAGGCACATCAAAGGTTATTTTCCATCTGACAGCACCCGTTCGGGGGTGATAGTTTGTCAATAATCGAGCATCGCTTATGATCAGGGCATTATCATCAAGATAAAACTCATTACCATCACCCGCCAGTTTTATCGACCATAATAAATAGCCGTTATCCGCATCAACGCAACTCAGGTTGCGATTAGCGATGCATATCGTATTGGCATTGTGGGCTGGATTTACGCTTTGGTTTTGCGTAAATCCAGAGGCAACTGATACTAAAGGTATAAATATCCAAAGCAATGCGCCAATTCCGTACCCTGGGAATTTGTAGCTACTCATGCTGCATTAGTATCCCGAACACTTTATAAGTTCAAATTAGTTTTGTATTAATAATTGAAAATAAAAAACCACATAAATACCGCAAAAAATAGCATAAAGATCCGCTTACCGTCGATAGTTACGCGCTCGATAAATTATTGCAGGCATCTTCAGGAATACAAAATGCAGCGAAGATTCGAAAAACTTCAGCCACTCCTTTTGTATATAAACGCTTTCCAGATATTTTAATATTATGACTATAAACGGTTCAAACCATTCAATGCCGCTACCCGGTAAGCCTCTGCCATAGTTGGATAATTAAATGTAGTTTCAGTGAAATACCTGATTGTGTTTGCACTTCCTTTTTGATACATAATTGCCTGTCCAATATGAATAATCTCTGCAGCTGATTCACCAAAACAATGGATACCCAGGATCTGCAATGTGTTACGATGAAACAGAATTTTTAACATACCGACTGTCTGATCTGTTATTTGCGCACGTGCAATACTTTTAAATTCAGCCAGACCCACTTCGTAGGGAATTTTCTCCTCTGTCAGCATCGCTTCAGATTTGCCGACAGAACTGATCTCCGGACTTGTATATATACCTGTTGGGAAACTTTGTATCAGTCGCCAGTCACTCCTGCCCTTGACGATTAAATTGCCTACAAAACGACCTTGGTCATAACTTGCGCTTGCCAGACCCGGCGCCCCCACAACATCCCCAATTGCATAAATATGCACTTGAGAGGTTTGATATTGCTCATTAATTTCAATTTGCTCACGATGATTAACTTCAATCCCTAATTTGGAAAGTTGCAGTTTTCGAGCGTTTCCCGATCGACCATTCGCCCAAAGCAATACATCGCTTTTCAGTTGTTTGCCCGATTCACAAAAAACGGTAATACCACTGTCATCAGCCTGTACTTTTTCGTAGGTTTCATTATGACGGATCACCACACCTTGTTCACGTAAATGGTAGCTCAGCGCATCTGTAATTTCGGTATCCAGAAACGACAATAGACGATCCCGTGTATTAATAAGATTGACTTTCACGTCCAAGTTGCAAAAAATCGATGCGTATTCACAACCGATCACACCCGCACCATAAATTGTAATAACCCGTGGTGTATGCGCCAGTGAAAGTACACTGTCACTATCGACGACTAACGAATGTTTAAAATCGACATCTGCCGGTTGGTAAGGCCGGGAGCCGGTTGCAATAACAATATAATCTGCGCTAACTGTTTTACTCACCTTTTCAGCATCCAGGATTTCAACACGATGCTCATCAACAAACTGCGCCTGACCCTTGAGAATTTCAACCTGATTGCGCCAATAATGACGAAAACGTGTATTCACTTGCTTCTGAATCACTTGGTTCGCAGCAATTAGTAATTGTGGATAATCGACGCTTAACTGCTCACTGATTTGCTGAAAAAGTGGATTTTTCCGATAAGCGAGAAGCGTCTGGATACTGTGGCGAAGTGCTTTGCTAGGAATCGTTCCCCAATGTGTACAGCCACCGCCAACTTGATCGTGTTTCTCTATTACCGCAACTTTCAGTCCGGCTTTTACCAATCGCATGGCCGCACCTTCGCCGGCCGGACCACTACCGATAATCAGCGCATTGTAATCTCTATTACTCATTCTATTCCCAAGTGAATAACTAGTGTAGTGATTCATATAAAGTGTACAGTTAGAAAGCCAGTAAAGACGCGAGTGCAAGGCGCGGACCGCAGGGAATGGCGAGTCCTTTTCAAGGGCCGTAACACCGCAATCGCGTTTTTACTGGCTTCCCGTAGGGCCAGCCGAGAGAGGCCATCCGCGGTGTTGCGCCCTCTTGAGATAGAATGCTAACCCGGGCGAGGACGCGCCTCGGCTTTGGCTCCAGGCGCCGCCTACCTCCCCATCCATGGGGTCGTAACGGCTGACCTCTCTCGGCTCGTTTAACTGTGCACTTTATATGAATCACTACACTAGGTTAAGGATGTTGCGAATATTTGCCGCAGGTAAGCCCGGATTTTAAGAAACGGCAGCATAACCGAAATGGACTGATAATTCGCCAACAAATAATTTTACATTGACAGGTTAAGTAAAATGATTAGAAAATCCAGCCCAAAGCGGGTAATTCTGTTTCTGAAACTACCCGCGGGAAAGTCAAATCAGCAAAATTTTAATGCAGGCATTAAATTGTTTGAATTCACAGAATAAAAAACAATTCGGGCTATTTTTCAAAAAAGGTACATAATTAATGGTAAATTCTTTTCAAAACAAAGAGATGGTTGGTTAGTTGCTTATTAAAGCGTCTTAACAGCCTGTTGAAAGAATCTCTGATAGATGCCAAGCAAGGCAAAATCAAGCAAAAAAGCGCAGTTTACACGGTGTAAATACGTATTTTGAGCCTGGTTTTAACGCCGCATGGTCCATCAGGGAGTTCAACAGACTTTAGACCAAGCCATAGGATGTACCTCAGTCAGTGAATGTAAAAAACTCAAAAATACCACTAGCCATCGACCTTGACGGCACCTTGGTCAGATCTGATCTGCTTGTCGAGTCCATTTGCGTACTGATTAAAACCAAACCGCTTATCGCCTTACTCATGCCATTCTGGTTATTCAAGGGCAAAGCGTGGTTCAAAGCCCAAATCGCCCGACACACTCATTTAAGCGCAAAACTGCTGCCGGTAAACACTGACTTTATCACCTACCTTAACACCCAGCAGAACCGGCCTAAAATACTCGCCACTGCCAGCAATGAAAAATTTGCCAGCAATATAGCCCGGCACTTTGGTTTTGACGATTATCTGGCAAGTACAGACACAGTCAACATGGCCGGTAAAACCAAACAACAACATTTAGTCGATAAATATGGTGAAGGCCAATTTGACTACGCAGGCGATACCGCAACTGATATTCCGGTTTGGCAATCAGCACGCAATGCAATTTTAGTAAATTGTGATCGTCGATTGCAGAAAAAACTATCAAAGCACGTTAATTTCAGCCAGGTAATGGATACCTCGGATCCTTCCCTTTTAAACTATCTCAAGGCCATGCGTGTTCATCAATGGTTGAAAAACCTGCTGATATTCATCCCGCTTCTGGTGGCCCACCGGGTTGATGACAGCATGGCAATTCTCAATACACTGTTGGCGTTTTTTGCCTTCAGCCTTGTTGCATCAAGCGTTTATATTCTTAACGATCTTTTTGATCTGCCTGACGATAGACTGCACCCGAATAAACGCAAAAGACCCATAGCTTCAGGTGCAATACCGATCAAGCACGCTTTGTTTATGTTGCCTTTATTACTACTGGCGGCAGCGATGGTAACCGCGATTACGCTGTCGTGGAAACTGGCATTGGTGCTGGGCTTTTATTACCTGTTGACACTAATGTACTCCCTGTTCCTAAAGACAGCTGTGTTACTGGATGTGCAAATATTAGCCGTCTTTTATACTTTGCGCCTGATCGCGGGTGCAGCGGTTATACAAGTCACACCCTCATTTTGGTTATTGGCTTTTTCCATGTCCATATTTCTGAGCCTGGCGATTGCCAAGCGCTATACAGGTTTACTGGTTAGAAAAAATGCCGGGCAAAAACCTGCTTCCAGGCGTGGCTACAGCCTGGAGGATCTGCCCATTCTGCAGGCTTTTGGAATTGCCTCAGGCTATGTATCTGTACTGGTATTGGCGCTATATGTAAATAGTGCAGGCATATCAGGGCTATATAGTCATCCGATCTATTTATGGATGTTATGCCCTGCGGTACTGTTCTGGATCAGCCGTGTCTGGGTAACAGTACACCGGGGTGCCATGCACGATGACCCTCTTATATTTGCAACGACAGACAGAGCCAGCCAAATAACTGCAGTGGCCATGGTCGCCGCCACCTACCTTGCCATATAGTCAAGTGTAGACCATTAATGATCATTCTAATCTTTTATAATACAGAGGTTATTCCAGATACTATCAGTTTAAACACTGAGGATTTTCCTGATAATGGCTGACTCCTATTCATCATGGGGAAATTATCCCGATGCGAAGCAAAACATACACCGGCCGAACTGGCGCCATAAAAATCTTTTCCCAACCTCTGAAAAATTCAAACTACCCCGCGGTAATGGTCGCAGTTATGGCGACAGCCCCCTGAATGACCAGGGAATACTGGTTGATATTCGACAGCTGAATCGATTTATTCGCTTTGACAGTGAGGCGGGATTGCTTGAATGCGAAGCCGGTGTTCTGCTCGGCGATATACTGGATCTGATTGAACCCAAGGGCTGGTTTTTAGCTGTTACACCGGGAACTAAATTTGTCACTGTTGCGGGTGCAATAGCCAATGACGTACATGGTAAAAATCACCATGTGCGCGGCTGCTTTTCACACCATGTAGAATCTTTTGAGCTTTGCCGCAGTGACGGCAGTCGTCTCATCTGTAGTGAAAGCGAAAATTCACTATGGTATAAGGCAACCATTGGTGGCCTGGGTTTAACCGGAATAATCAGTAAGGTAACGCTCACTTTAATGCAAATTAAAAGCACCTCAATAAATTCAGAATCCATCCGTATGCAGAGCCTTGGCGATTTTTTTACAATCAATGAAGACTCTAACAACGATTATGAATACACCGTAGCATGGGTTGATTGTCTGGCTAGAGGAAAATCACAGGGTCGTGGTTTATATATGCGCGGTAACCATTCCAACGACCCTGTCAGAGGGATTAAAACATCGGGCACAAGCAAGCTTTCCATACCCGTGACATTACCGTTTTCAGCGGTAAACAGGCTATCTTTACGAGTCCTCAATACACTCTATTACTACAAACAATGGCAACCGCAGGTACAAACGATACAATCCAGAGATGCATTTTTTTATCCACTCGATGGTATATTACATTGGAATCGGTTATACGGACACAAGGGGTTTTTGCAGTATCAGTGCGTAATTCCCAATGACCATGCGCCAGAGGCAATAGCCGAATTATTAGCGAAAATAGCGCAAGCGGGTACAGGTTCTTTCCTGCTGGTGCTGAAAGCCTTTGGTGACATTCCGTCAAAGGGCCTGTTATCATTCGCCCGCCAAGGTGTCACATTAGCCATGGATTTCCCTTTTCGGGGTGAAAAGACTTTGCAGTTGTTAACTCAACTCGATGCTGTTACGGCAAATGCCGGTGGCGCTGTATACCCGGCAAAAGATGCGCGCATGAGCGGCGCGCACTTTAAGCAATGGTATGCAAATTGGCAGGATTTTTTACAATACAAAGACCCGGAAATATCGTCCAGTTTCTGGCGACGAGTGATGCAATAATCATGAATTCAGTTCTTATTATCGGCGCGACCTCCGCCATCGCACAAAGCACAGCAAAGTTGTATGCAGACAATAACTGTAAGCTGTATCTTTTAGCCAGGGATAATGAAAAACTTAAGATTATAAGCGACGATTTGAATACTCGTGGCGCTAAAGCGGTTCAGTTTGCATTACTTGACATGAACGACCTTGAGCAACACGAGCGTGTCATTCAAGCAGTCAGTGATTTTCTTGGTCACATCGACCTTGCATTATTGGCATATGGAACACTGCCTGATCAGTCGCTTTGTGAAGAAAACCCCAGTCATCTACAACACGCCTTACAAACCAATGCCAATAGTACCATCGTATTTATATCACAGCTTGCAAGAATATTTGAAACTCAAAAAGACGGTACACTGGCAATTATCACATCGGTTGCAGGTGATCGCGGCAGGCAATCCAATTATGTCTACGGCGCTGCCAAAGCGGCGGTTTCAACCTACCTCTCGGGCCTTAGAAACAGTTTGTATCAGTCAGGCGTCAACGTGCTGGATATTCGTCCTGGATTTGTTGATACCCCTATGACCGCGCAGTTTAAAAAAGGTTTGTTGTGGGCGCAGCCCGAGACAATTGCCAATGGCATTGTGAAGGCTGTTCAAAAGCGAAAAAGTGTGGTTTATCTACCCTTTTTCTGGCGCCCGGTTATGTGGCTTATTTGTCGTATTCCTGAGCCAATCTTCAAGCGGCTCTCACTTTAACGCCAAGCCACGGGGATCAACAAGTCAATCCTGTGATAGAAAATGACAGGTAGGCACTGAGTAAACCCATCCTTTATCTTTTATTCAGGGCGCATATGGGGAAACAACACAACATCACGAATCGATGGCAGTCCTGTCAGTAACATCACCAATCGATCAATGCCTATACCTTCACCTGCCGTAGGTGGAAGCCCATATTCCAACGCACGAACATAGTCTGCATCGTAATGCATCGCTTCATCATCACCCGCATCTTTTTCGGTGACCTGTAGCTGGAAACGTTCGGCCTGATCTTCGGCGTCATTTAATTCTGAAAAACCGTTCGCAATTTCCCGCCCTCCAACGAATAGTTCAAATCGATCCGTGACATTCGGTTTTTCATCACTGCGTCTTGCCAATGGTGAAACTTCTGTCGGGTATTCAGTGATAAACGTTGGGTTGAGCAAACGTTCCTCGACGACCTCTTCAAAAATCTCTGTTTGAACCTTGCCCAAACCCCAGCCCGGTTTGATATGAATTTTTAGTGACTCGGCAAGACTTTTCGCTGATTTAAATGTCGCCAAATCCTCGGCTTTAATTTCAGGGTTAAACTGCACGATTGAGTCCACTAATGTGATACGTGCAAAAGGCTGCAGAAAATCATATTCGGTTTCACCGTCCTCTGATAGAATTGTCGTGCTGCCCACTACATCACGTGCCAATCCGCGGATCATATCTTCACTAAGATCCATCAGATCATGGTAGTTGGCGTAAGCCTGATAAAATTCCAGCATAGTGAATTCTGGATTGTGTCGGGTGGACAAGCCCTCATTGCGAAAATTACGGTTAATCTCAAATACACGCTCAAAACCACCAACCACCAGGCGTTTTAAATACAACTCAGGAGCCACACGCAAATATAGCGGAATATCCAGTGCGTTATGATGGGTAACAAAAGGCCGTGCTGTAGCGCCACCGGGAATCACATGCATCATGGGTGTTTCAACTTCAAGAAACTCGCGTTCGACCAAAAACTGCCTGATATAGTTCACGATCTCTGAGCGCAGGCGAAACGCATCACGTGTTTCCTGATTCATAATCAGATCAACATAGCGTTGGCGGTAACGTTGCTCCTGATCAGTCAGGCCGTGGAATTTTTCTGGCAGAGGGCGCAAGGATTTAGTCAGTAAGCGAATATTGGTGAGTTTTACCGATAGCTCTCCGGTTTTTGTAACAAACATAGTTCCACTGGCACCAACAATATCACCTATATCCAATTGCTTGAATTGATTGTAGTTTTCTTCACCTACACGATCGCGTTGTACAAACAGCTGTATTTGACCGCTCATATCCTGTAACTGAGCAAAACTTGCCTTGCCCATAATACGTTTGGCCATTATGCGACCGGCAACCTGCACAGTTACTTCGTTCTCGGTAAAAAACTCTGCTGGTTTTCTATCAAATTCACTGTGTAACTTTCCTGCATAGTGGTCACGCCTGAAATCATTCGGAAATGCAACTCCCTGCTGTCGAATTTCAGTCAATTTCCCACGTCGCTGGGCGATCAGTTTGTTTTCTTCAGATTGTTCGGTCATTAACGTTATTTACCTTACCTGCTACAAGCCCTGTTTAAGACTTGCTTCAATAAATGGGTCCAGATCGCCGTCCAATACAGCCTGGGTGTTTCCGGTTTCAACGCCGGTGCGTAAATCTTTTATACGGGATTGATCAAGCACATAGGAACGGATTTGGCTACCCCAGCCAATATCGGATTTACCCTCTTCTATAATCTGTTGGTCGCCACTGCGCTTTTGCAACTCCAGCTCATAAAGTCGGGCTTTGAGTTGCTTCATCGCGGTGGCTTTATTTTTATGTTGGGAACGGTCATTCTGGCATTGCACAACCACCCCCGAGGGAGCATGTGTGATGCGCACAGCAGACTCGGTGCGATTAACATGCTGACCGCCTGCACCACTGGCGCGATAAACATCTATACGCAGGTCAGCCGGATTTATATCGACTTCAATATCATCATCGACTTCTGGCGATACAAATACGGAGGCAAACGAGGTGTGGCGACGGCTACCTGAATCAAAGGGCGATTTCCTGACCAATCGGTGAACCCCGGTTTCGGTGCGTAACCAACCGTAAACATAGTCACCTTGCAATCGAATTGTAGCTGATTTGATACCCGCAACATCACCGTCTGAAACTTCTATCAATTCAGTTTTGAAACCGCGCTGTTCGCCCCAACGTAAATACATGCGCAACAACATCTCAGCCCAGTCTTGTGCTTCGGTGCCACCACTGCCAGATTGAATGTCCACAAAAGCGTCGGCACTGTCCTGCTCACCACAAAACATGCGTCGAAATTCCAGCTCTGACACCTTGATTTCATACCCGGCAAGATCCTCAACCACAACTTCTATGGTTTCTTCATCATCTTCTTCACGAGCCATTTCGGCAAGATCTGCCGCTTCATCCAGACCGATGTTCAACTCATCCAGAACGTTAACTATAGCCTCCAGCTCCGCCCGGTCTTTACCTAATTTCTGAGCACGATCAGGATCACTCCAGACAGCAGAATCTTCAAGTTCCTTTAACACTTCTTCGAGTTGTTCCTTTTTACCCGCGTAGTCAAAGATACCCCCGGAGAGACGCTGATCGCTCTCTAAGGTCAAGAATTTGGTTCAGGCAACTGTTTATTTCCAGCATGGGGTTTCTGCATTAAAAGCCAAAGTAGTGGATTGTACATCATCAACGCGAAAAATGAGAAATTTATAAAACCTTACTTTAACGCTGAGAGGCGGGTGCAATAGCAGTTTTGAGGATTATAGTGCTTGTCAATTGTGCTTGAGCACATCTGCCTTCAGGGCCTTCAAAACAATCAATCCAAAACCGTCAGGATTTTGCTAAAAATGGCTTGATGGCATCCAACAAATCTTTGGGTGGCAAGCGTGCTTCAAAGCTTTTTGCGACCACGAAGACTGAAACAAATAGTCCCTCAAAACATAACGCGTCACCCTGCCAGCCACAAACCCGGTGGGTGATTGAGCGGTTTCCAATACTCATCAATTCCACAACACATCGCAGATCCTGTCGTGGTGTAACCGGCGACTTGAAATCAAGACTCATATGAACAAAAGGCGTACCAATATTGCGGTCTATATTCAGCGTATACCAGTCAAAACCTGTGATTTTCTTCCACCAGACTTCTATCGCTTCAAGTGCAAAATAAGGAATACGTCCGGTATAGACGATCAATGCGGGATCACAATCGGACCAGGCCACAGTCATCGTATGAACGAAGAAAGTGGGTTTATCGTCAGGTATTTTACTGCTTATTTCATCCGCTTCATTGGGCTTAATAGGTTTCGACATGATATCTTCCTTGCTCGCGCAGCAAGTCACGTATTTCTGACCAATTTATTTTCGCACTGCGCGCTATATCTTCAAAGGCATTTTCCACACCGGCTTCCATAGCCTTCAGTCCACAAATGTAAATATACAAATGCGGATCGTTTAACAAAGGTGCAATTGAAGATGCAGACTCACGTAACTTATCCTGTACGTAGACCTTGCCCAGGCTATTAACCCGACTGAATGCAAAATGCTTTTCAAGAAAAGTGTCGGGGACTTTTCCGAGCGGGCCAAAATAGGGTAAAGAGTCAGGTGTTCTTGCACCAAAAAAAAGCTTCATTCCGTGCTCAACATCAGGCAGTGTGCGTTGACGGCGCATAGTAAATGCCCGAAAAGGGGCTGATCCGGTGCCGGTGCAAATCATAACAACTTTTGCCTGCGGATCATTGGGCATCAGAAAGGTTGCGCCATAAGGCCCGGTTATCTTTATTTTATCGCCTTTTACGAGATTACACAGATAGTTTGAACAAACACCGCCTGGCTCGCGTTTAACAGTCAATGACAGATTATTTGTATTAGCCCGTTCTCCATCGCGGGGGCTTGAAACCGAGTAAAGTCGAGGTTGGTTTAGTGAATCGATGTCATCCACAACGGGCGCGATGATACCGATAGTCTGCCCTTCCAGCACAGGTAATAGCTGGCCTCCCAGGTCAAGGATTATATGCCGCACATCGGTATCAGAATCGACCGCTGTTAAACGGAAATTTCCCTGCACCGTCGCTTCGGCCGGACTCGCTCGTTTATACAAATTGACAGTGGGTTTAGATGCCGAGTTGGGCGCCCTTTCCCTACCACCTGCCCCATTATGTGCCTCTGCCAATAATGCAGCAATGTCCTCATCAAAGGCTTCAATGGTAAATTCTGCCACCGCCGAATCCTGTACAATATCTGCTTGATCCGGTAGTTCTTCCCAAGCCAACTGTTCTTCAACAGAATACAGACTGTCGGCTATCCGCCAGTTATCGATTGAACCTGTGGGACAAGGTGCAATACAATCCATGCATTGCCCACATAAAGAAGCATCAACAACTACATTATCTTGATTGTGTGAGATCGCTCCCAAGGTACATATTTCTTCACAGGTATAACAACGAATGCACAATTCCGGGTCAATCAAGTGTTGTTTGACAACGTCACTCATGATGTTAAAAGTGAATAAACTTGTTGTATAAGTGCCGTCCTATGCATGTTATCCCTTGTTGCAGAGGTATATTATGCATCGTCGATTTGCACATATTCGAAGTCTCCAGGCTTGTTGTCTATACCCACTTTCGGTGGTGAAATCCAACCCGCATACTCACCCGATGTCCAAACCGGCTTCATTAAAGATTGAATGTACTCGCCATCCTCTTTTGATGGCAAATAATCATCACTCATCTTTTGCCATTGCTGTGCGGACAAAACCTCACCTTCAGGGCTGATGGGCGCATTGGCAAATACGCCAATATGCCGGTGGAAACCTTCATGCGGTAGCTTGAGTTCAAAATCGATATTATTTTTTCTGATAATACCATTCCAACGCTTAACACCACCGGCGGCATCTTTAGAATAATCATCTCGCAAACGCATATTGATTGCCGTCAGTGCCGGCACCTGCTTCAATTCAATTTTACCGTTGACAAACTCTGAAGCGGGATAGGTGGCTGTTTTAAGTTGATGATCGTCGTCAATTTTAATTTCCTGATAGCGCCCCTTAATACCTGAAGTAAACGCGTTTGCCGCGTTGGTTGAAACCTCAGCACCAAACAAATCCAGCGATAGCGTATAGTGCAAATTAAGTTTCTTCTGTATGGTTGGCAAATCAATCACACCCAGTGCGCGTATCTTCTCGATATCATAAGGGTTGTTAATACCCGCCTCATTCATCGCTTCACAGCTTCGCTGAATAATACGGCCAACTCCCGTCTCACCCACAAACATGTGGTGTGCCTCTTCGGTCAACATAAATCGACAGGTACGAGACAAGGGATCAAAGCCTGATTGTGCCAGTGCCTCCAGTTGCATTTTTCCATCGCGATCAGTGAAGTAGGTAAACATGAAAAAAGACAGCCAGTCGGGTGTCTCTTCATTAAATGCACCAAGCAATCGTGGGGTTTCCAGTGATCCGGATTGGCGCCGTAAAAGCTCATTGGCTTCTTCCCGACCGTCACTACCAAAGTACTTTTGCAGTAAATAAACCATTGCCCAAAGATGTCTGCCCTCCTCAACATTCACCTGAAACAGGTTACGCATATCATAGAGAGAAGGCGCTGTTTTGCCGAGGAATCGCTGCTGCTCAACTGAGGCAGGTTCCGTATCACCTTGAATCACCAGCAAACGACGCAACAAGGCGCGGTATTCACCAGGCACTTCCTGCCAGGCAGGCTCACCCACATGTTCGCCACAGGCAATGGTCCGACCCTGCACTTGTGGCGCCAGCAAAATTCCCCAACGATAATCAGGCATTTTTACATAATCAAACTTCGTCCAGCCTTTAGGATCCACACTGACGGCTGTACGCAAATAAACAAGATTCTCTTGAAATCCATCCGGCCCCATTGCTTTCCACCAATTGATATAATTCGGGTGCCAGCGCTCAAGTGCCTTTAATACACGCCGATCGCTGGATAGTCCGACATTGTTCGGGATTTGCGTATCGTAGCTGACATTCATCGATTCAGTCATTATATTCTCCGGTTTGTCTCATACACGGCGTTTGTCATATTCAGAGCGGATGCCACTGCCATAGCGTTTCAATGCACCCTTTTCTCCCACCGCATTAGGTCGCTGAAACACCCAGTTCTGCCAGGCCGTCAAGCGTCCAAATATTCGTGTCTCCATGGTTTCAGGCCCGGCAAAACGCAAGTTGGCCTCCATAGCGCTTAATGCATCAGGGGAGTAACTGACCCGCTCTTCGATAAAAACACGGACATCATCCTCCCAATCCAGCTCATCAAGCGCAAAAGTGACCAGACCCAGCGCTTCAGCTGCCGTCGCTTCCAGTCGGCAGTCGATTTTTTGCATGGCCTCATCGACTGATTCCGGCGATCCCAAAAACCGGGTTTGTAATCGGGTCAAACCGTTTGACATCGGATAGAAGCCAAAATTGGCATCACTCAATCGAATAGCGGCAATCGGGCGTGGATCATCTTCAAAGTCGCCATCCGCCATATAGGAGCGATCCACAGAAAAAAGCAACTCAGCCAGAGTGCCTGCAAAACAGGAACCCGGTTCTACCAATGCGAGCAAAGAACGCGATGTCATATCAATGCGTTTGAGCAGCCGTTTCCAGTAAGTCAATATTTCGTTAACCAGCCAGTCGTCCTGATTTTCGATATGGAAATTTTCATGCGCAACAAGCAAATCAAGATTGCCTCTTGTCCTGAAAATCAGAACACCACATTCGAGTTCATTAAACCGCAGATGCAATATTGCATCATCCAGCTCACGCGCACAACGCAACATCCAGTTTTGCGCGCCTTCATGATGCAGTACCTGGATTGATTCTGGAACATCTGTTGAGGGGCCTGCAATCTGAATGGTGGCGATACCACGCTGGCGGTCCAAGATAACATCGACAGTTGAATAATACACAGAGCCATCTTCGGAAAACCTGCGCTCTAACGCTGGCAAAGTAATACCCTTGAGGTCAATGTCTTTATTTGATTGCCTGGCAAACTCATGCGCCCTTGCACTAATCACTTTTTCAAACCGGGTATTGGATGCCAACTCATCCACCAATCGCCACTGTAGCGCACGCTGCCCGCGCACACCTTCCTCCAGGGTGCAGAACACATCGGCGTGATCCCTGCGGACTTTGCGTTTATCGGTTAAGCGGGTCAGACCGCCAGTTCCGGGTAATACAGCAAGCAGAGGCACCTCTGGGAGAGATACACTGGACGAACCATCATCGGTCAGAATGATATAATTACAGGCCAAAGCCAATTCATACCCTCCCCCTGCACAAGAACCTTTTATTGCACAGATATAGTACTGGCCGGAATCAATACCCGCTGTTTCAAATGTATTTCGGGTTTCATTGGTGAATTTGCAGAAATTAACTTTATGCGTATGTGCCGCACCCGCCAACATGCGAATATTGGCGCCTGCACAAAATACATTGTCTTTGCCTGATCGAAGGACAACCGATTTAACCTCAGGATGTTCAAAGCGCATCCTTTGCACAATATCAGCTAATTCGATATCAACGCCAAGATCATACGAATTGAGTTTTAGATCATAGCCAGGGTACAGACCTGCCTTTTCATCCACATCCATATATAAACTAGCAGACACTTCATTGTATTCGACATGCCAGTGGCGGTATTGTTCAGGATCTGTCTGAAAATCGATGACTTTGCTCACACTTGTCTTTCCTAAGTCAGTTAAAGAATATTAATGCTTCTTTTGATCAGTCAATATCCGGCGTTATGATCAATGCGGCGGGCAAAATCGTCAATGATCAGCAACACTTTCTCAGGTTGCTCGATATGCGGTGAATGCGCGCAGTTATCGAGCATAACGATTTCTGGCGCTCTGTTGAGTAAATTTTCAAGCACCTCAATTTGCCTGACGGTTCCATATTGATCATCCACTCCCTGAATTGCCAGCACAGGTATTTGCACAGTATGCAGACAATACTCAATATTCCAGCTCTTAAAATCCGGATCCAACCAAGCATTATTCCAACCATAAAACGTATTATCTGGATCATGATGGTATTTAGCAAGTCTGACACGTAGATCACCGTATTCGTAGGCTATTTTCGCCTCGGCAATTGAGGCCAAACCTTCGGCCTCGGTAAAAAAATGCGGCGCAATCAGACAAATACCCAGCACACGCGGATCTTTGCTGCCACCGGCAAACAGTGTGGCTATTGACGCACCATCACTATGGCCAACAAGAAAACCGCGTTCAAATCCAATTTCATGCAGAATTGGTGGTAGTACTCGCAACGCCTCATCTCGCATGTAATCAAGAGAACGCGGCAGTGAAACTGGATCAGAGTCGCCATAGCCTGCCCGTGAATAAGCAAATACCCCACAGCCGGTATGCTGTGCAAGCGCTGCCGGGAAATCTTTCCATAACGCCACTGAACCCAAACCTTCATGCAGCAGAATCAAGGTCGCGGCTTTTTGCGGTGGCGGCCCCCAACAGCGCGCTTCCAGTTCGATACCGAACAATGTTATTTTTATCGGATCTGTGCATTGCCACAGCATGTTTATTAGTTCTTATTCTCACGCAGTTTAAAGCGTTGAATCTTACCAGTCGCTGTTTTGGGCAACTCATCCATCACTTCCACCCAGCGCGGATATTTCCATTTTCCAATTTTTTGTTTCACCAGCTCCTTCAATGCCTGGGCTAAATTGTCATCGACGACACCCGGCATGAGAACAACATACGCCTTGGGTTTTTCAAGACCATCTTTATCCCGCGCCGCCACAACAGCGGCCTCCAAAACGGATGGATGGCAGATCAACTCCTGTTCAACTTCAAACGGTGAGACCCAAATTCCACTTACCTTGAACATGTCATCTGTTCGTCCGCAATAAATGAAACGCCCGTCTTCGCGTTGCTCATATTTATCGCCTGTTCGCGTCCAGACACCCTCAAATGTGGCCCGGCTTTTATCGCGTTGATTCCAATAACCATCGGCTGCCGAGGGACCCTTGACCAGCAATTCGCCGATCTCGCCCTGTTTGACGTTATCGCCTTCTCCACTGACAAGTCGCATTTCATAACCCGGAACCGCCCGTCCGGAAGTGCCTAAAACGACATCACCAGGCGCATTGGAAAGAAATATATGCAACAGTTCGGTAGAACCCACACCATCGAGGATTTCACAGCCGACAGCGGTGTGCCATCGTTTGCCTATTTCTGCTGGCAAGGCTTCCCCGGCTGATATACATCGCCTGAGGTTCTTGACTCCGGATACTGAAACCCCATCAAGTGATGCAAGCATGGCGGCATATAATGTTGGCACGCCACAGAATATGGTGACTTGGCGCTTCTGCAAAATATCAAATACGCTATCAGGTGTGGGCCTGCCTGCCCAGAGTATGGTCGTCGCACCCACCGACATCGGGAATGTCATCGCATTGCCAAGACCATAAGCGAAGAACAACTTGGCCGCAGAGAAGACAATATCCTGTGGTTCAATAGCAAGCACCTGTTTGCCATAGGTATCTGCGGTGGCCTGCAGACTGCCGTGTACATGACGTACGCCTTTTGCTGAACCTGTCGAACCAGACGAATATAGCCAGAAGGCGATCTCGTCAGGTATCACACTAACAGGCTCTTTTATGGGGCTGTTTGTCATTTTCGCATCGAAATCCAGGTAAGCATGATTCGCTGTTGCCCCAATCACAAACACCGACTGCAAGTGTGTATTTTTCTTTAGGATGGGTTCAACCAATGCGAGCAGTTCACTGGATACAAAAAGCACACGCGCCCTGCTATCTTGCAATATCGCGTCATATACATCGGTAGAGAGTAAGGTATTAAGTGGAATCGGCACAACCCCCGCTTTCAGGCTGCCCCAAAATATCAGCGGAAATTCGATCGTATCAAGCATCAACATTGCAACCCGATCTTCACGTTGAATGGCGTGCTCGTGGTAGAAAGAAGCCAGGCGATCAGATTGATCTGCAAGCTCTGCATAACTGATGCTGCGTCCATTTTCTGCACCTTCAATAAAGGCAGCTTTAGCACCTGACTCATCTGATCGGTGTCGATCGACAAAATAAATTGCCGCATTATGGTTTATTATATTCACAAGTTACTCTCCCCAACACGCATCCTTGCGGATAGAAACAAGCCTATAAAAACGTCGGTTTCGTATCGCCGATCATTCAAACTAAAACAGTGAAAAATACTCTTGATGCTCCCAATCAGATACTGCACCCAAATAGCGCTGCCATTCAGCTTGTTTTATCTGACATAAGTAGTCAACAAATTCTTCACCGAGCTTTCGCCGGTAAAAATCGCTCTGGCTAAACGCGATTAGCGCTGATTGCAGATTGTTTGGTAACATTTCAACCTTGTTTGCGTAAGGCGCCTCAACCGGGGCCGCTGCTTTAAGGTTATTTTCTATACCATCAAGACCGCTCAATATCTGTGAAGCCAGATAAAGATAAGGATTGGCTGCCGGCTCCCCGACCCGATTTTCAATTCGTGAAGCCGGATCACCTGGTCTGGCTAATGCACGTAACATTGCACCTCGGTTATCGCGTCCCCATTGAATACGGTCAGGTGCAAGCGCAAATGCCTGATAACGTTTGTAGCCGTTGACCGTGGGTGTGGTCAAAATACAGCTTTCTTTTGCATGAGCAAGAATTCCAGCCGTCCATTGAGAAGCTAACTCAGAGAGATTATTTTCATCATCGGGCATAAACAGGTTTGCAGCGCTTTTTTTATCTATAACCGATTGATGTAAATGCCAGCCATTAGCCATTGAATTTTTAAATTTTGGCCGACACATAAATGTCGCATGCAGCCCATTTCGATGGCAAACTTGCTTTACCATATTACGAAAAAGCAGCATCATGTCAGCCGTACCGATTCCGGGTAAAGGCTGAAACGTAAACTCAAACTGACTCGGACCAAACTCAGATTCCATGGAACACAGGGGCAGTTCAAGCGCATCACAATTCTCCCGCAAAAGCGCCATGACATCATCAAGTTGATCAACCCGGTTTTCTGTCAAATATTGATAACCGTGACTAAGCAGGCTGGTTTTTGGTGGATCTTCCGGCCTATTTGCGTTTTCATGGGATAACTGTGAGTCATCAACCTTCAAGACATAAAATTCAACCTCAAGGCCACAAACATATTCCAGACCTTTGGCATGTAACTGGCTCAGAGCCTGACTTAAGATCCGCCGTGTCGATAAAGTAACAGGGCTGGCATCAGTGTGATAAATATCACTGATCATCCAGGCGGTTTTGGGCGCCCAGGGTAATATTTTAAATGTCTGTGGATCAGGCAGCATAAGAAAATCTGCAGCGCCGGTCATTTGCCCGGCACCAAATCCGGCATCTTTCCCCCATACCGGGAAAACAGTGTTGTGGCTTGTGTCCTTAAGGAGCAGCGTCGATGTGATGTTGACACCTTTCTCAAACACCGAATTCAACGCAGATGCCATGATCGTTTTTCCACGTGTAATGCCGTGCTGGTCAACAAACATCACCCGGATGGATTCGATTCCATTATCAATAACAGATTTTTTAACCTGCTCGGCAACAGCAAATGCCTCGGCTGACCAACATTGTTTTGCCAGTGATTTCATTTTCCAGTCAACTTGTTCAATATAATGAACATTCGATTAACTCCTCGTTATCTGGTTGATCAGCATTAAAAAGCAGCATCCCAACTGCAAGCCTTACGTCGTTCTGCATCGGCTACTAACCACGAATCCTGCCATGCATTACCCGCCACTATGGTATCGATTGAGACGGGGCCTTTAATGGACGATAAAGGCGGATCATCTGCCGTCATGGGAAGCCCGGATAGATCCCCCTGTTCTATGCTCTTTATAGCTGCGCGCAGTTTTTTGCGATAATGAATAATGCCGATATCACTTGTGCCAAGATGCTCATTACATCTGTCCTGGATGGCCCCCATAGACTCCACGGCCCACTGATCATGTACATTGATATCAAGCCCCATCCCTGTATAAGTCAGCTTGCTTTGCTCATCCGGATTGAAACCGTATTGATTACTTTTATTTTTCAGCGGCACGTAGTCGGGTAAACGATGCTCCTGCAAGCGCTGCTCGCGCATGCGGTCCTTGTCAACAGGTTCTCCAAAACTGGTAAACATTGCGTACCAATAGCAATTTTCATCATCAATAGGTACATGCCACTGGGTTATAGTCATTTCTTTCGACATGGGAATGGTAATTGCGCATGGAAAAACCTGATTAGTAACACGCACATGGGAATTGCCATCACCCAGGGTTCGCAAGGTGACAAGACGCTGACCAAAATCAGTATCCTCAAGCAGAATTTCGGGCCGAGAAAATTCACGTAATATCTGTGTCATGGGAATCTCAGTTCCCGCAGCAGTATCACGAAACTGCTTACCGTAGCCGTCTCTGGGGTCTTCATCCTGCAAAAAACGGTGTAGATAGGAAGCATGCGCTGGATCTATACCCACTTCCAGTGCTTGCAACCAGTTACATTGCCATAAACCTTTAAAGGCAAATACATGACTGATTGGTGCAATAAAGCAATCCAGTGCCGCGAAATCCGGTGCCTGTCCCTGCCCCATAAATGCCCAGATAATGCCGTTTTTTTCAACGACGGGATAAGCAGTTGTCTTGATCTGCTCAGCCATGCGTGATGCTTTTGGTTCCGCTGGTTGCTCTATGCAATTGCCTTGTACATCAAAATGCCAACCATGGAAGGGACAACGCAAACCGTTATCTTCCAAGCGGCCAAAACATAAATCGACGCCACGGTGTGGGCATTGCCTGCCAATCAAACCCAACACCCCACTTTGATCGCGAAACAGAATCAGTTTTTCGCCCAGCAAAGTAACAGGCGCCAATGGACGATTACCCGCTAATTCGTCACTCAATGCAGCCGGCATCCAATATTGTCTTAATACCTTACCTGCCGGTTGATCACCCGCCACCCGTGTTATCTGATCATTTTTCTGCTGGCTCATCATACGCTGACCCTCATTTATACACCCAAATATCGCTGTAAAGCATCCCGGTCCTGCCTGAGTTCATCTGAGCTTCCTGACCAGACGATTCTACCCCGCTCAACAATAAAATTGCGATCTGCGATGCGCAGCAGATCGGATAAATTTTTATCAACGACAAGTATGGACACACCTTGCGTACGAATGGTATTAATCGCTGCCCATATTTTCTGACGTACCAGCGGTGCCAGCCCTTCGGTTGCCTCATCCAATATTAATAGTTTTGGATTGGTCATGAGTGCTCTACCGATTGCAAGCATTTGTTGCTCCCCCCCCGACAGCAGATTTCCCATAGAGCGGCGGCGTAATTCTAGTTCAGGAAATAAGGTAAAGACTTGTTTTACTGTCCACGGATTGGATTTTTTCAGATGATTGCTGGCAGTTGCCACCAGATTTTCCCAAAGCGATAGATTAGGAAAGATTTGCCGTCCCTCTGGCACCAGACCTATGCCAAGATTAGCAGTTTTGAATGAAGGTTTGCCAACAAGCTGCACACCATCAAAGGTGATGGAGCCTGCGGTAACGGGCACTATACCCATGATTGCATTGACAGTCGTGGTTTTACCCATGCCATTGCGACCCAAAAGTGTAACCACTTCACCGTTGCCGATTTGCATATCCATACCAAACAATGCCTGACTATTGCCGTAATGCATTGTCAGTGCATCAACCTTTAGCATCGCTACTCTTCTCCCAGGTATGCATGCCTCACATCGGCATTAGCGCGGATATCATCGGCCTTCCCTGTAGCGATTATTTTGCCATAAACCAATACAGAGACGCGATCAGCAAGCGCAAAAACCGCATCCATATCATGCTCAATAAGCAATATTGTCCGTCTCCCTTTCAGCATCTGTAAAAAGTCGATCATAGATTTCGACTCTTTTGGCCCCAGACCTGCCATCGGCTCATCAAGCAATAGCAGCTGTGCATTGGAGGCAAGCGCTACCGCAATCTCCAACTGTCGGTGTTCACCATGGGAAAGTTCACCTACTGGCTCATCTGCACGCGCCTGCAAACCCATCTGCTGTAGCGCATCCATGGCTTCGTTTCGTAGTTGTGTGATTTTACGGGCCGGTTGAATAAAACGGAAGGAATGTCCATATTGGGCCTGCACGGCCAAAGCGACATTATCCAGAACCGACATTGACATTAGCAGCGAGGTGATCTGGAAAGATCGGGTTATACCCAATCCTGCACGCGCATAAGCAGGTTTAGCGGTAATATTTTTACCTTTGAAGGCTATCATGCCTGCGTCTGGCTTAAGGACACCACTAAGTTGGGAAATTAATGTTGTTTTACCGGCCCCATTGGGGCCAATAATGGCATGTAACTCACCTTTATTAACATCCAGGTTAACGCTATCAGTTGCATTTACGCCACCAAAACGTTTTTCTAACCCGGTTATTTGCAACAGGGGTTGCATACTACTTACGCTGAGTTGAAAGCATACCCATTAAACCGCCTCGCACAAACAAGACGATTACAATAAGCATGATTCCGAACGGTAAATGCCAATAAATGGTAAAAGATGAGAGCACCTCCTCCAACAGAATAAAAATCGTTGAACCCAGAATCGGTCCCAGTGTAGTCCCTGCGCCACCGAGAATAACCATAAACATCAGCTCGCCAGAGCGCGTCCAATCCAGCATCTCCGGTGAAATAAATGTTGTAAAGTTACCGAGCAAGGCACCGGCATAACCACACAATGTACCCGAAATCACATAGGCTGTCAGCTTGTAGGCAAAGGTATTGTAACCCAGGGTTACCACTCGCTCATTGTTGTCCTTGGCACCTTGTAAAACCATACCAAAACGCGAGTGAATCACTGTGCGTACGATAATCATTGTGATCACAAGGGAGGCGTAGCAGAGTAAATAAAGCTGCAGAGGGTCATCAAGATTTATCAGGGAGGATTCTGAACGTGTGTCTATAACCAAACCATCATCACCACCATAGGATTCCAGAGAAAGGAAAAGGTAGAATGCCATCTGCGAAAACGCCATAGTGATCATAATAAAATAGACACCCTTGGTACGCAGGCAGATAAAGCCTGTAAACAACGCAAAAAGTGCTGAAATAACAACTGCAAGCAGAATGTGAAATAAGCCACTGTAGGAGGCAATTATCTCGAATTCACCGTATGTCTCATGATATACAGGAATGCCAACCGCGTAGGCGCCAATACCGATGAAGGCGGCATGCCCAAAGGACACCATACCGCCATAACCCAATATCAGATTGAGACTGACAGCAGCAATTGCGAGAATAACCAGGCGTGTGGCCAGATCCATATAAAATGCCTGCCCGCTCCATAGTAATAGTGGTGGCAACACTGCAAGTGCGGTCATTACCACTAATGTAATCCAGCGCCTTTTACTCAAAAACGCCATTAACGCACCTTGGGTGGAAAAAGCCCTTGCGGTCGAAACGCAAGCACCAGCGCCATCAATATATAAATCAACATGGCCGATATTGCAGGGGCGGAAGTCTCGGCAGCTTCAGTACTCATCACCAGCTTGAACAGATCATCTAAAAAGGAGCGGCCCAGTGTATCAATCAGCCCAACAATAATAGCGGCGACAAATGCACCTTTCATGGAGCCAATACCGCCAATAATGATAACCACAAAAGCGGTAATAATAACTTCGCCACCCATGCCTATCGAAGCCTCGGTAATGGGTGAAATTAACATGCCGGCAAGACCCGCAAGCATGGCACCGAGTGCAAATACCAGTGCAAACAAACTTTGAATATCTATACCTAATGCACAAACCATGGTGCGATTGGAGGCACCTGCACGGATCAGCATACCAACGCGTGTGTAATTAACCAACCAAAAAAGACCAGCGGCTACGGTAAAACCTGTGCCAATAATAAGCAATCGGTAGGTGGGTATAACCACACCTGCATACAACTGCACCTGGCCATCCAGCCACGGTGGTAAAGGAACAGCTATTCCTGCAGGCCCCCAAATCAAGTGCGCGCAGGTATCGAGCACAAGTATTAATCCGAAGGTTCCTAATACATGATCAAGATGATCACGCGCATACAGACTACGCACCACAATGCGCTCTATGAGGTAGCCAATAACAGCAGTTATAGGTAATGCCAGCACTACTGCCCAAAGAAAATTTCCAACAAAAAAAGTAAGTGAAGCGCAAACAAAGGCACCAATCATGTAAAATGAGCCATGCGCCAGATTGACAAAATCAAGAATACCAAATACCAATGTCAAACCAGAGGCAAGCAAAAACAATAACAGCCCCAGCTGAATGCCGTTGATCAATTGTATGACGAGAAGTGTGCCGTCCATCTTAAGGAGGATTACGGCAATTATGCCATACACTGCCTCTGCAGACGAGATGCTGCCTGGGAAAAACAACCATCAGCAACAAGACAGATTTTAGTTCAGATTGTCTAATCATTTATGATAAATAATCGTTCTGTTTTCTGACTAAAATGCCAAAAACGTTTTGAATTCCAGCCTTTTAAAAAGACTTCCCCGCACGACGGTATGGATTCAAGAGATAAAACCCATGGAGGCAAGCAGAACACCGCAGGAGCAGCAGTTGCCGAGTTAGCCTCTATCCCAGGACCGCCCCTGAACCCCAACCAACGTGTCACAATGCGTAGGACGGCACTACTTCAATGAGCAATCCTTTGCATAAGGATCTTGATGCGCTTCAAATATAGTTTTAACCACTTTAGTAGTCCAGTTGCCATCAGCATCTTCAACCACTTCACGCATATAGAAGTTCTGGATCGGCATATGGTTGTTACCATAGGTATACTTCCCACGGACAGAATCATAATTTGCAGACTTCATTGCCTCACGCATGCCGTCCATATTCGACAAATCACCAGCCACTGCCTCAACCGCAGATTTAATTAAAAATAAGGCATCATAGGCTTGAGAGGCGTAGAAAGAGGGATAAGACCCATGCTTGGCTTTGAAATCTGTTACAAAGCGCTTGTTCTGAGCGTTGTCCAGAGAGGGGTCCCAGTGTTGAGTTGTTTTTGAACCCACGACCCCATCAAATTTTGCGGCTTGTAATTTAGGCAATGACAAGCCGTCTACGGTAAATACAGTGTACAAGGGTATAATATCTTTCAAACCAGCCTGTTGATATTGCTTTATAAAGGCACCGCCCGCTTTACCGGGATAAAAAACAAAGATGCCTTCTGCACCGGATGCTTTGGCTTTGGCCAATTCGGCTGAAAAATCAAGCTGTGCATCCTTACCCCACTTGGTCAGGTCTTTACCCTTCACTTCACCTTTGAAAGTACGCTCAACACCGGCGACCATGTTTTTGCCTGCTGCATAGTTGGGCGCCATAATATATAGAGACTTTACGCCTTGTTGATTGAGGACTTCACCCATTGCCATGGGGGTCTGATCGTTCTGCCAGGAAGTGGAAAAGAAATTTTCGTGACACAATTTGCCAGCGATTGGTGAAGGCCCCGCATTGGCGGAGATCAAAAACTTGCCGGCATCCAACACGGATTTACGTGACGCAAGCAGTACATGACTCCAGATATAGCCTGCGACAAACGTTACATCGTCTTGTTTGACGAGCTTGTCTGTTACCTGCTTGCCGGTTTCAGGTTTGAAACCATCATCGGCAAAGATCACGTTAACATCCAGCTCACCCATCTTACCGCCCATGTGTTCAACCGCGAGGTTGACCGCCTTTTCCTGATCTTTACCGATAACAGCTCCGCCGGTTGTCAAGGTTGTTACAAAGCCTATCTTAACGTCATCTGCCTGAACGTTAGCACCTGCCAGGCTTATAAGTATTGCAGCCGTGAGAACGGCGGTAAATGGTTTGTTCATTGTTTTCCTCTGCTTTGGATTGTTCAAGGTAGCGCCCTCATTTTTCTATGTTTTTTATTATATTTCAATAACTTAAAATAATATATTTTTCTTATCAAAGGCTATTACAGCATTTTTTAAGACACCTCTCAAGCGGATTCGGTAATTCACCCTACATTGGATAGCTCTGTACGAACAGATTGACCCACCACAGGAATGACCATTACCTGCAAGTTGCGCTTTGAGTCGCCGCTTTTAGTAGTTTCTGAATATCACCGTTCTCCTTAGTAACATCCCGCCTTTGTTAGTTTTGTATGGATTCGTGTCTTTGCTGAAATTCAACCCGATTTAAAAATGATCTTGCTAAGGCGAACCGCTCGTTCGAGAAGTACGGGTATATATTCTGAGGCGATTTTTGTTGGCTCCCGATATCGTTTACTTTGATCTTCCACGGTTTTGCTTTCGACACTTGGGGTTTCGGGGCTGATTTGACTCAAAACATATCGATCGTTGTCAAAGGTGCGCCTCGCATAACCCCACGCCATACCGGATCAAGCGGCTCACCGGCAAACTCTGAGGTTAACAGCAAAATCATTGAATAGCTTCCTGCAGATGAAATAAGCTCAGCAATCAGGTTAAGCGTATCTTTGCTTGCTTCGTGGAGCTGCTCAATGAGCATCAATACAGGCTGCAGATTTGAGGTTTGTTTTACAAGTGAGATTAGTTCTTCATTCACTGTGTTTCCCCTCTTTTGCGGATTATTATTAGTTATATAAGCCGCTGCATCTGCGGTATTGGGGTAATTATGCAGGCAGTTTGAGAAACCACGAATTAAGTCAGACAGAATTATTGCCTCAGAATTTTTAGATCTGGCTGAGAGTTTTCCACGACAACAGAAAAATCCCTGCGTTTTTGCTATCGCTATTATTTCACTCGCAAGCGCTGATTTTCCAGCGCCTGCATCTGCACGTATCAAAAAACTTTGTCCGCCTATCTGAGCAAGAACACCTTCAATTGCTGTATTGATTTGGTAAATAATACGTCGATTGTCTTTGTTTACACTGTCTATATTATAAGCAGCAGTATAAGCCTTTTTCTCTAGTGTCTGGCGACCCGTTTGATTGCAATCTGCCACGGACTGTGAAGCCGTATTTTGATTTTCATCAATCAACTGCGCAGCATAAAGAGCCTGTGTTTCAGGATCGGGAGAAACATCTAATTCTTGCAGTAATACAGTTTGGCAACGTCGATACCAACGCAATGCAGAAGCCTGATTACCCAAACGTGCATGTGCCAGCATCAAGGCGCGATAGGCTGATTCGCGCACCGAATCAATTGCCAGCAAACGGATGGCAAGATTAACCACCTGTCCATAATTTTTTTCTTCTAATTGTCGAGAAAGACAAAACTCAATGACGGAAGCGGCCCGTTCCGCGTAATCATTGCGATAAACCAGAACCCAATCTTCAAACATGTCAGAGTGTGGATTACAGCCTTCTAGAAACTCGCCAGTATACAGCTCGATGGCGGCATTCATCGACAGAGTATCTTTTTTGGATAGTGCCGTCATGAAGCGTTGCACATCAATTTCAATCAACTCACTGTTCAGAGAGATGAAATCCTTGCTTGTATTAAGTAACTGGCCGTCATCTGGAAAAGCCTTGCGCAATCCGCCTAGCGCTTGTCGTAAGCTATGCCGTGCTGCAGCTTCTTCACTATCGGGCCATAACAATGCTGACAGTTTTTCTCTGGGATGCGCCTGATTGGGGTTGACAGCAAGCCATGCCAATAATGCCTTTGATTTTCTAGCCGCAGGAATCAAAGCCCGCCCCTGCTCATCTACCAGACGAAACCCGCCAAATAGTGTCAGTTTATAGTGTTGATTGTTTTTCATTCGGTGTAATTGATCAGTAAATAGTAATTTTATCTGATTCCTGACGTCACATTTACTTAACACTGTGTAATAAAACCAAAAACGTGTTTATTGAGTTTTCGTATCATTTAATGATTGACTTCAGCAGTATATCAAGCCTACAACACAGCCTTAACTATTTGTTTTTATTCATAAAATATCGATTTTTGAGGATTGCTTGATCTTCCTTCAACTGCTTTGACCTTCGTTTGACGCTGATTGCATATTCTTTGCTCATCAGGAAAAGCAATGCTTTTCTACTTTTTTATTATTGTAACGTGAAGGAAACTATCATGAAAAAAATGCGCGGTATTGTTGATCCACTAACCCTTGGTTTTATCATAATGATTTTCGGTACTGGTATTGCTGCAACAACCAACACCAGTAACGATATGGATGACGGGATTGCAAAATCCTACCTCGAAGAATCAGTGGCTGTAAATGAAAAACTGGCTCAGTCTGAATAATTCCAGACTTTCTCTCACGGATAATCTTCCATTACTCTCTATATGTAGTAATATCCGTGAGAGCCCCCTACAACCACTACGGCATATAACCGATGTCATTTGTTATCCCTCTGGCCTCTGCGCCTTGAAATCTTCATAATAACCCCATTCCATTTCCAGTCGTGAAACGTGCAGCGATGCGGCAACATCGACAAACCAGTGTGTCCAGAAATAACCACAATCTTCAAGGCGTTTATTTTTATTGACAAAACCCATACACTAGTACTCCAACAACGTGTATTGATGGATACAGCGAGTTAGGCGATTTTAACTAACAGGAAGTAATTCAAGCAATATAGGAGTCTCATGAGTAAATACGCCACCGAAAAAGTCTTGTCCGTTCACCACTGGAATGATCGGCTTTTTAGTTTCAAAACATCCCGCAATGACAGTTTGCGCTTTCAAAGCGGAGAATTCACCATGATCGGTTTAGCGGGGGATGAGCGCCCGATTCTTCGAGCCTATAGCATAGCCAGTGCAAACTATGACGAATATCTGGAGTTCTACAGTATAAAGGTTCCCGATGGTAAGCTCACGTCACGCTTAATGAAACTTGAAGCAGGCGATGAGGTCTTAATTAATAGCAAAACAACCGGCACACTGGTTCTTGACGATCTACACCCCGGGGAACATCTCTTTTTACTCGCCACCGGAACCGGCTTGGCACCTTTTCTCAGTGTGATTCAAGATATAGAGATTTATGAGCGGTTTGAAAAAGTCATCCTGTTTCACGGCGTCCGTCACAGCAGTGAGTTAGGTTATTACAATTGGATCAATCACGAGTTTCCAAGGCACGAGTTTCTCGGTGAAACGGTTTCGGAAAAATTAAAATATTACCCATCGGTAACAAGAGAGCCGTTTCGCAATCAAGGTCGGATAACCGATCTGATTAAATCCGGTCAATTGTGCGCTGACCTGGGAATGCCGCAACTCAATCCAATGCATGATCGGGTGATGATATGTGGAAATCCATCAATGCTGGCCGATACCCGTGAGGTATTGGACGCCCTGGGTTTTCGTGCGAGTCCAAAACGAGGAGAACCCGGTGATTATGTGGTTGAACGGGCATTTGTTGAAAATTCAAACTAACAAAATAGTTAGCTATTCCTCATTTTCTGTAACTCTGGTTACATACAAAGGACTCTTCATTGGTCAAACTCAGGATTGAGTCAGTATTTAAATTGGAGAAATCACATGTTCGGAAAAAATGTAGGTTCTATCGATAGAGTCATTCGAGTCATTGTTGGTGTGGTGTTGATCAGTCTGGTCTTTGTTGGTCCCATGACCCCTTGGGGTTGGATTGGAATTGTTCCATTGCTAACAGGATTATATGGCAGTTGCCTGATGTATTCACTGCTCGGCATAAAAACCAGTCCTGCCAATACAGAATCCTAGCACTCCAACACGTAGTATTGACGAATACTATGTTGTTGGAGTGCTAGGTCTGGGTAAAAAACCCCCGGATTTCCGGGCGGTTTTTTACACTGCCAACGGTAGGTTTAATTGGGGCCAGTTGTCAAAAACAGAATCATCTGCCTTGTGAAGTCGTTCAAGATCTTCTATACACGCCTGCATCAATGAAACATCAATACTATCAAATTCTCGTCCGCTGCCTATGTTTTCGAGTAAAGTGATACAGAGCCGTCCACCAAGGTGCTCGCGAAACTCCTGCAACGCAGATTCAACATTCAAATTTCGCAATTCATAGTGGTAAACGTTAAATCCAAGACCATTAATAACCTCAAAAATAGTCTTTATTTCTTCTTCGTTGATCGCACCCAATCGCCAGGAATAGAGACTATCCAGCATTAAACCGATCGCTACAGCTTCACCATGGCGCAGCGCTGCGTGGGTAATTTCCTCCAGTTTGTGGGCCGCCCAATGACCAAAATCCAAAGGCCGTGCCGAACCTCGCTCAAAGGGATCACCGTTATTGGCAATGTGCTCAAGATGCAACTGGGCACAGCGTTGTATCATCGTTTGCATCGGTAAATCCTGAAATGCCGCCAGGGATTTTCGATTTTTATGCAGATAATAAAAAAATGCCTTGTCTTTTATTAGTGCAACTTTAATGGCCTCTGCAATACCTGCACGTTTATCACGTGACTCCAGACTTGCCAATAAAGAATAATCGTTGATTACTGCAAAGGGTGGTGTAAAGGTTCCAATAAAGTTTTTCCGGTTATTATGGTTAAGTGAATTTTTTACACCCACACCAGCGTCGTTCTGTGCAAGTACAGTAGTTGGCATTCTAATCAACCGCACGCCGCGATGGGCGGTTGCCGCTGCAAAACCAATCGCATCAAGCATGGCGCCACCGCCTATGGCGAGCACAAATGAATGTCGACAAATAGCCTGTTCTGCAACCTGATCATACAGTTGCTGTACTTCCAGCGGTGCCGTTTTGCAAACTTCTCCGCCTTTTACGATCAACGCTTTGCCTGCCAACATCATGCTATCAGTATGTTTATCGAAGTAGGTTTGTATTTTCTGAATCAAATCAGGCCATGCAGCCAACACTGCGCTATCGATTGCCAGTGTGACCCTTTTTGGTCCTGTACCCGCCTTTGTCAGGATATCTTTTAGCAGACTATTTGCGGGAGAAAAAACATTTTTAGTAAAAAATACCGAATAGTTATAGTGAATGCTGAAGGATTGTTTCAGTTCTTTTGCTTGCATAAATGTTCATCTGTTGAGTCTGTAATTTTAGATTCAGTATCATCGTAATAATCGTTTTTTTTTCCTTCTCGAATAACCAGAATGCCTGTCCAGATTGCGCATATCACCATGCCCCACAACTCGCGTACCAATTCTTCTTCCAGGCCCTTCATGCCCACAGCAGCGAAAGCTTCTAACGATGTATTAGCAAAGTTTGGCGATAACCAGGCCGCGGCGGCGAGATATACCCCCAGTACCAGCCACAACACACCGGGCATAGGTAGATCAATGAGTGCGCCAACACTGATTAACAGGGCCAGGCCATACAATGCAACCCAGAAAATTGGGTCTGGATCATTAAACTGAACCACAATCGCGATGCCAAACATCGTGATCATCAGTATGCTCAATAATTTAAATAACATCTGCCAATCCTCCCTCCCGTTGATTACTTTTTGGCACGAAAGTACTGAAAAAGATAGTCATGCATATCGGTCAATGCATTAATCTGTGATAAAGCCTCAGGTAACGAACTGAGCAATAGTGGCTTTTCATTCTCGGACAGCGAAATACGACCATGACTGCCATTCACTTGATCGCCATGGGTTGCTATAACATCCATTAACATTCTGAAGCCAAGCTTTTTTTGTGCCAGACGTAGCAATACCTTTAACCTGGGAAATCGTAAAGCAGGATCAATGAACAATTCCGCCGGGTCATAACCCGGTTTTCGATGGATATCTACGGTTGCAGCGAAGTCGGGGGCTTTATCTTCATCGAACCAATAATAATAGGAAAACCAACAATCTTTTTCGGCAATAACCACCAGGTCACCACAGCGTGCATGAGACAAACCCTGTGCTTTAATCTCTTCATACCCTAATACCTGCTCAATACCTTGTTCTTTGTCCAGCAAGGTTTTAACCCGAGCGATATCCTCAGCGTGTTTTATGTAAACATGGGCAATCTGATGGTCTACAACGGCAAATGCGCTCGATGCGCCGGCATCCAGTAACTCAGTTCCCAAGGATTCCCGGATCCTGATCCACCCCGCTTTTCTCAAGATTCGGTTCAGTGCAATTGAATGTGTTGTTTGTGAAATACCATATTCAGAAACAACCATCACTTCTGCACCCATATGCTGAACCTGCTCGATCAGCTTTCCTGCCACCGCATCAATCGCCTGTACATCTTTGCTGATATCGGGATGATCGGGTCCTAATCTTTGCAGGTTATAGTCAAGATGTGGCAGATACACCAACTGCAGATCCGGTCGATTCCATTCAAATTCAAGCGCTGCAGCACGAGCAATCCAATCACTGGAACGAATATCTGCCGTTGGACCCCAAAAGTTAAAAAAAGGGAACTTACCTAATTCTTTCTCTAATCGGCTGTGCAAGTCTGGCGGGTTGGAATATAAGGCAACCACTTTTCGACCGTCTGCCGGGTAATGGGGTCTTGGAGTAACCGAGTTATTGACATCCGCATACATGTTGTACCACCAAAACATATTGGAACAAGTAAACGATGGATTAGTTTCACGAATGTTATGCCAGACAAGGGGAGTTTGTATAAGGTGGTTAGATTGCTGCCAGAATTTCACCTCCGCCTGATCCCGCCAATACCAACCATTGCCTACAATACCATGCTCAGCGGGTAATTTACCTGTGAGCATGGATACCTGAGCAGTTGTGGTCACTGCCGGAAATACACCCTTGAGTGTTTTATAGCCTGATGCACTAAGCAGTTTGTTCAGATTTGGCGTGTGTTGGCCTAACAGTGTCGCGGTCAATCCAACAATATTAATCAATACGATGGGTTTCATCAGTTTTTCAGGATTGTCAGGCAACGTGATCCATCAACTTGTAGTGTTCGAGCTTATCCTTAACATAACACAGTTCAGCATCTATGCCTTTTACCAGGGATGCATCATCAGCAGGGCGTATTGTCTCAGGCAGAACATTCCAAGTGTAGGTTTCAACCTCCAGGTGAGGCTTTAAGTGTGGATTGACAGCCAGAAAAGCAAATACATCATCACAGGCATTACGTGTTGTTGCCAATCCTTCTGCATTGATTTTTCCTAACTGCAGGGGTACATGGTAGTGAACCCGCCATTCCTGATCTGAATCGATTTGACTGTGTTGCAGTGCTTCGCTGAGATCCGTATAAAATACAACTTCCCCACCTACTGATTTTATTGATGTCTGATGTAAATACCTTGGCTCATCAAACGGTGTCAGCTGTTTTTTTATATCCGCTAATGATGCGCTGTGAAATCGTAAGGCACTTGATAACTGTATTTTACCAATTGTAATACCAGCATCATTTATATGGGTTAAAGACGCAGAAATATCCTCAAACATTACCGCTTGATGGCATACGTCATAACAAATACCAAGATAGGTATAAACCAGATCTGTATCTATGCCTGACTCTATTGCAAGACTGTTTAAATCTTCATTGAATAAGTCAAGCAAATGCTCTGTCTTCTCAAGGACGCAGGCAGGTTCCATTTCCAGGCAAACCTGAATACGTTTTCCAGTGGTTATTTCAAGTACATTCAGTGTCTGTACTAATTTGAGAAGGTTTTGTAAGGCAATTTGATGTTTATCCTTTGTCCAGTTTTTTTTGAACCCCAGCGGCAAGGTGGAAAGTGTGCCGCCAGATGCATCTTTAGTCAGACAATCGGCAAGCAGGGTGGCGAGTAAAACCGTATAATCGAGGCGCGATTGCTCTGACCAATCCGGCAGATAGACGCCTTCCTTAATAATATGTTGATGAAAATCAGCAAATGGAAAGCCATTTAGAGAGTGCAATGAGAGCTTGTTATCGACCAGTTTTCGTTTGAATATTTTTCGTGTAGCGTGATCATCAAGGGCCAACGCTGCTTTGTTACTAATCCATAATCCGGCACTCATATGTTCTGATTTGGAAACTTCACGCACGGGGCCCACAAAACGATCCAGATTGACATTTATCTCAGATACGCTCTCGCCTGCATGCACATTGGTGCAATAAGCTAATTCCATTGCCTTGTAAGCCATTTATAGTTGCCTTGCTCAGCTGGCTTTTGCACCTAAATCCACGATGGGTACCTGACCCCGTAACGCCGAATTATCTTCCCAGGTTTGGGTTTGATCAACCCTAGGTCGCTTGACGTCTTCGAGTGATATCTTTCCGCTTTGCTCATAGAACACAATAGGGTTTTTAAACAATACCTGTTCAATAATTTCGTCACTAAAGCCCGCAGCGCGCATTGCGTTTCCGGTTTTAGGCACCTTTAAAGGATCACTGACCCCCCAGTCTGCAGCACTGTTTACCACCATTTTTTCTGTGCCATACTTCTGCAGCAGAACAACCATTCGCTCTTCTGACATTTTGGTATTGGGGTAGACTGAATGCGCCCGCCAACAACCCGATTCCAGAACCAAGGGTAAAGTTTGCTCATTAAGATGATCGACCATAACCATTTCTTCATCTATGCCTGACTCTTTTATCAGGGCCAGGGTACGACGTGTACCCTTAACTTTGTCCCGATGGGGTGTATGAATTAGAACCGGCAGGTGCTGATCAATGGCAATCTGGATCTGTTCTGCAAAAAAACGTTCCTCTTCAGGTGTGATATCATCATAACCAATCTCACCAATGCCCAAAACACTCTCCTTTGCACAATAACGCGGAAGCAGCTTCATCACTTCCTCAGCCAAGGCTATATTATTGGCTTCCTTGGGGTTCATGCCCATCACACAATAGTGGCGAATTCCAAACTGCTCAGCACGGAAATGTTCCCAACCCACCAACAGATCAAAATAATCAACAAAACTGCCAATCGATGTCCGTGGCTGGCCTTGCCAAAACGCTGGTTCCAGAACACCGATAACACCGGCAGCCGCCATGTTTTCGTAGTCATCTGTGGTTCTTGATACCATATGGATATGTGGGTCAAAATATTGCATCGTCAGAATCCTGTCACTAAGGTAAATTAACAAGAGACAGGTTGCATATCCTGTACCATTGATGGGTTAGAATTAAATGTAGTATTTCATGTTACATTAGGCTTTTAGTTCTATTAACACTATCCGATAAATTTCTATGTTATGCGCCATGCACCCCAAAAAAAGTAATGTCTGATTATTATCCGAAACGAATCGTTTGTTTAACCGAAGAAACCACAGAAATGCTCTATCTTCTAGGCGAAGAGGACCGCATTGTGGGTATCTCCGGCTATACCGTTCGCCCCCCTCGTGCGCGTAAAGAAAAGCCCAAAGTTTCTGCTTTTACGTCAGCAAAGATCGATAAAATTATCGAGCTTAAACCCGATCTCGTTCTTGGTTTCTCAGATTTACAAGCCGATATTGCCGCCGATTTAATTCGCCAAGGCATCAGTGTGCATATTTTTAATCATCGCTCTGTAGATGAGATATTTCAAATGATTCTCATATTAGGCGCTATGGTCGGTTGCCAGGCTAAAGCACAGGCTTGGGTCGATAAACACCAAATCAAAATAACCTCTATAAAAGACCAAATCGCAAGCCAGGATCAAAAACCCAAGGTCTATTTTGAGGAATGGTATGACCCCATTATCACGGGTATTCAATGGGTTTCTGAACTCATCGTTATTGCTGGTGGGATTGAATGTTACCCCGAACTCTCAAGACAAAATCTCGCTAAAAATCGCATCATCGCTGATCCTTTAGACGTTGTTCAAAGAAACCCCGATATCATTATTGGTTCTTGGTGTGGTCGTAAATTCCACCCCGATCAGCTTGCAAAACGTAAAGGCTGGGAAAATGTGAGCGCGGTAAAAAACGGGCAAATATTCGAAATCAAATCAGCCACTATTTTACAACCTGGTCCGGCAGCCCTGACCGACGGTTTGGATCAAATCAAAACCATCATCGACAACTGGCATCTAGGTTCCTGAAATATGGGTCATTCCCTCACTAAACACTGCGCAATCTGTAATTGCGAATTCACAGGCAGCTCAGAACAAACCGATCTATCCCACTGGTGTAACACTTTTCCATCCATCATGTCCGAGCAATTTAACCAGCAGCAGCATTGTCAGTCCTGTCTTGCTCAATCTATTGTCCAGCGTATTAAGGCATCAATCCGATCAAACGGAATTGAAAAGGTCATTGGGATTGCCCGACCTTATTTCAATCCAGGTAACTTAATTGAGCACATTGATTACACCATTGAACAAGGTAATTACGTCTTTAGTTCATGGTATCATTTAAAACGTGGCACATGCTGTGACAGTGGCTGCCGCAACTGCCCTTATAAGGGCTTAAGAAACTGAAAAAAGCACTCATGTTATAAGGATAAGAATGTCATCTAATTCCAAGGGCATCTTGTGGGCGCTTGTGGCAACAGCACTTTTTGCACTTTCCTCGGCCATGAGTAAAATCGCAGTGGCTGATTATCATGTGTTACAGATTTTATTTATCCGTCAGATTGTCGTATTCTTTTCCGTATTACCTTCGATTGCCAAAAGCTTTCCTGAAAACCTGAAAACCGATTACCCATGTATACATATACTGCGCTTGTCGGGTGCTTTTGTCGCTCTATCAATGGGCATCTGGGCCGTAGCTGTCTTGCCCCTTACCACAGCTACGGTTCTGGCATTTTCACAGGTGTTTTTTGGCACACTGTTGGCAATGAAGTTTTTGCGAGAACCCATCGGGAACCATAGAATTTTAGCGGTCGTCATTGGTTTTATCGGTGTGATTATTGTAATACAACCCAAGCTAGGCGGTTTTATTGAAACAAAATCCTTTATTGCTATTCTGGCAGCTTTCGGTGCAGCTGTGGCCATCACCAGTGTGCGCAAGCTATCTCAAACCGAGAACACAGCAACGCTGCTGGCATACCAGGCAATTTTTGTTGGATTGATGTCGGGCATTCCCATGTTCTGGCTTTGGATCACACCCGATTTTTTGGCGCTGATATTAATGCTTGGCATAGGTGTTGTCTCGACAATAGCACAATGGATTGGGATCAAGGCGCTGCGCGCTGGAGAAGCCAGTGTTATCGCTAGCATTGAATATATGAAATTGATCTACGCAGCGATCTTGGGTTATTTGTTGTTTTTGGAAATCCCCAGTGCATCCACCCTGGTTGGTGCTGTCGTAATCATCAGCTCAGCATTCTACACCTTGCGGCGTGAGAGCAGAATCTAATGTAGTGTTACATACAATACGCCTGTGTAGAGTTCCTGCCCTCGTTTTCTGCTTCGTATTTGGTGGATGAAAGAAAAATAAAACACGCTAAATCCACCAATCAGCCTTCTCAAAATAATGATGCCACAGGTTCATAAACAGGGGTGCGGAATTCTACCGCATTTCTCGAAGTCCTCTCTGAAGAACTCTATACTTTCTCCTCGTTTGCCAAACCAACAGGTATTGTCATTTAAAACCAGTTGCCAATGCTGTTGGTCTTGTGGCCCAGAGTCCGCAAAAACAGATGGATTGAAAACAGCGGTATTAATCCCTTTTGCCATTCGTGCAGATGTATACAGGATATAGTCTGTGTCCACCTCGCGTGCCTGTGATCCAAATTGCTGTGACGCTGACCAATCAGCCGGATCACAGAGTATGTCTTTCCAGCAGGTATATTCAGAATTTGTGAGGTTTATAACACGGGTACTTGTCACAACTATGGAGAACAATGTGCGATGATCACGTATTGTTTCCAAAGGTCCAACCTCAAGTGGCCCTGCCTGGAATAACCATAAATAAACAGCTGTTTCAGCAAATGCACACTCTGGATCGGTAGAGGCATAAAAAATACCACGCTCCAGAGCACTGCCAAATCGTGAACCGTAATCCAGGGGTGGATATCGGAAAGGTGTAAAGAGAAGATAGGACAAACCTGAACAGTCATCCGGTACCGTTGGTTTTGACGCATCCAGTATGGATTCCAGACGGGATTGATCAGCCGCAGAGGCTGTGATTGCTTTTGTAGCTGCGATTTCCTGAGTTTCAACAACCCGCCAAACACGGGTTCTGTGTCCGGTATGATACTCGAACAAATTACGCTCATTCCAATGCATGCCTACATTCGGCCACGCATTGCATCGAGATACCTCACAACCAATAGTATTCCTTCTATATGCTTCATCAAGTCAAGCGGTGACTGATCTTGCAAATGCCTGTTAGGTGTTTTTATCCAATGCCTTAACGATGCCTTATCACCGCCAACAATGGCATAAAGTGCCCGATATGCTCTGATTAAAAGAACAGCAAGTTCGAATGTCTTGCCTTCAGATAGTTTTGCCTGTCCGTTTTTCAGCCGCGAAACTGTCGGCTCTGAAACACCGAGTATCAGCGCAAAATCCGCTCTCTTCAGCCCTAAAGCATCTGCTACATTGCATACTGCGTTGGTAACAATACTTTCATCTTGATTCGCTAATTGCTCCATATTTACAATCATCTGACACTATTTATTAATTAATGTATCATTTGATACGTAAAAATCAAGGTTTATTTCTGGAAATTATCGTTTAAACAGCAAATTGCTTTCAGAAAGTACAGATTCCCACTTCAGAATACCTTATTCCACAAGGAGGTAGCTTAATAACGGAGATTGTTGTTTAAGGGACTGGTAGCTGTTGCTCTTGTCCTGCCTGATCTCACTCAAAATTTACCCTCCCAGAGGATTCAGGTAACCGGTGATGGTCTTAATTTCTGTTATTCTAGAAATACAGTTGACAAAAGCCTTACCGTTAGATAATCTGCGAAACATGAGCATTGATTTGGACTCCGCAGCCTCCCTATTACAACAAATGGGCAACAAAACCCGATTGGAAATTGTACGTTTATTGGTTCGTGCAGGGCAAACAGGTATGCCCGTCGGTAATATCCAGGATCAATTGGAAATTCCTGGATCTACATTATCACATCACCTCTCCAAACTGCGCAGCGTCGGGTTGGTAAAACAATCCAGAGTTGCAACAACACTTTATTGCTGTGTGGATTATGAATTGCTCGACGAAATTACCTCATTTCTATCGGATGAGTGCTGTATTAGTGAAAATAACCAATAACGTTAGAATCTGAGAAAGTGTTACCTATTTTTTTAAATCTAATTACTATATATCTAGAAATATGGAATATAAAATGAAAAACCTAGTTTCAAGCACTCCAATCAACCTACCCGTGCTGTTCCAGGATCGGGTTATTCAATTATTCTTAATTGCAATAGCCTTGCTCGCTATACTGGATACAGCACAGGTAATTCCCAGTATCCATTTTACGGCAAATGCATTCCTTGAAATGCTTCCGTTTTTCACTATAGCACTACTCATGGCCGCCGCTACCCGGGCCTCGGGTGCTGACTCAGTTATTGCCGGTCTTTTTGATGGTAAACCTGTTATCGCAATATTCCTGGCTGCTTCTTTCGGTTCTGTTTCACCTTTTTGTTCTTGTGGTGTAATTCCTATCATTGCCGCACTATTGGCAGCGCGAGTGCCATTAGCACCCGTAATGGCCTTCTGGATCGCATCGCCCATAATAGACCCGGAAATGTTTATTCTAACGGCAGCTGGAATAAGTGGTGAGTTTGCAGTTGCTAAAACGTTGGCTGCCTTTTTGATGGGATTATTTTCAGGATTCGTAATCTCGTTATTCTCAGAAACAGAGATTTTCTTAAACCCACTTAAGGCAACAGCCTATAGCAGTGCTACCCAGGCTTGTGGTTTAGAAAATTGCTCAAGCAATAAAAAACCAACTACAAAATGGGCGTTTTGGAAAGAAAAAAAACGTATTGAATTATTTAGAAATGAATTTATCAGCACCGCATCATTCCTTGGCAAATGGCTTATCGTTGCTTTTTTTGCTGAAAGCTTAATGCTTGCTTATATACCCCCAGAGGCGGTTGCATCTGCTGTTGGTGGAGACAGCTGGTACGTCATTCCAATTGCAGCTATCATAGGAATACCTGCATACTTAAATGGTTACGCGGCTATTCCATTGGTAGGTGGATTAATCGATTTGGGCATGTCCCCCGGTGCAGCCTTGGCATTTATTACCGCAGGAGCTGTGTCTTCAATCCCTGCAGCAATGGCCGTTTTCGCGCTGTCACGTTTACCTGTTTTTATTTCGTATTTATCACTTGGGTTAGTAGGCTCGATTGCATCTGGATACATTTATCAATTTATGGTGTTAAATATTTCCAGCTAATATCAAGGAATTTTAACGATGTGCAAATCTCAGATACAGCAATGCCCCTCTCGGTATGGATAAGAATCAAAGGTTGACATTTAAGCAAAAAAAAGTGGATTTAAATAGACTATTACAGCACCGTAAGCGCAGACGACTATAGAGTGTTTAAAAAGGTGCTTACTGATCTACTGAAACAAGGTAATGCTTTACATCTTCAAGCGCAGGTTATCTACAATAGCAATGATAGAGGAATGTTGCTCCAGGCTCGCACGTTGTATTAATTTCTCTAACATTGACCGAGGAATAGTCTCACCTCGATTCTGACATTCCTGTAAAGCCTTCGCCGTATAAAACCGCTGCTCATCCAATGCTGAGTCCAACGCATTTTCCCATTCGATCAGTGTTTCTTTTGAAACATTCTGGATAGATAAGGTTAACCAGATTGATGCCGGAATCTCGCGCTGTGCAAAGCGCCGCTCATGCAAATAGTCATCACACATACGTGCAAGTTCAGGATTTCTACGTTTCTGCAGATTATGGATGCGGTCAATGCACTGGTTCTGAAAAAGCAGTTTTAATACCATCTGATTAAAAGCTTCAGCGCTAAAGTGCTGCGCCGGGAAGGGATTGTGCAGGGCGAGCGAATAAAACAAATCAGCATCATTCGTTCTTTGCGCATTTACCGCAAATAGTTTTGTTTCAGAGGTGTTATCTAACCAGTACAGCCCCGGTAGAATTGATCTTTGTTCTGATTTATCACTATAGCTATATACTTTCTGTAATAACTCAGTAGGCTTTGATGACGTATTCAGCAAAGCGGCGGCAAGCACAACAAGCCTACCAATATCAGTTAAACTCCAGTTTACTGCAAATTGTGACTGCTCTATCACTCTCCATTTCTCATCATAAAGTGGCAGTTCAAAGTTCGTTTTTCTTTCCCCGAAAACCCGTTTCATGGGCGCTGTCAGGCCAATGATCCGCGTTGCGTGACACTCCAGATCCTGTTGCTGTGTCACTCTGGCAATAGCCCCTAGTAACCACTGCTGTTGATCAGCGCTAAGTCGTGCCTGTAGACTAAATAACAGGATAGACAAATGAGATTCGAGTGAGTAATACGAGCGTATAGAATGTTCCGACTGCTCAACTGACATAAAGTTTTCTCCCCAGCATTCGACCTGCCACTAATAGAAGCAATACACACGCCGCCACCACATAGTATGCAAATATCATCAATACAGTAGCATCCATGATAATTACAGCCATCACCAATTGACCCACAGCGTACTGAACTGTGTCAGGTCGCATAGCTTGCCAGACAGGCTTTATTACAATAACAAAGTATATGGATACTGCTGACACCAACAACAAAGCGAAGCCTGGGTTACTGGCATAAGCAAAGACCATATAAATGAGGATAAATAAGGTCAGCAGGAAAAATACAATGGCTTGATACAACACTGTACGTGAGACATTAGCTGTTTCAGCATTTGCAAGTAGTGTTAAACCACTTACATATAACATTAGCGGAAGCGGTAACAGCATAGTGGTAAGCCCCATTGGGATCAAAACCAGTGCAAGAGACCAATTTAAGTAACGGCAAAATCCCATGACCAGCGCTGCAGGCACTGCTGATAAAACCTTGCTGTCATACAATACAATCACTATCACCAGCAGTAAAGCTACAGCACTGGTTTTAGTGCTGATACTAAGAGATACAAGCAGACCCAGCAGCAGCAGACCAATACTAATCAACCATGCCTGTGAAAGCCGCAATCGCCCGCCAGGCAGAGGACGATTGCGGCGGTGCAAACGATCATCGTGATAGTCAAAACAATCATTCAAACCCATTCCAGCGTAATACAGGCACAAACTGACTACCATCAGCTTCAGCAATACAGGCCATTGAATTTGACCGCCAGTACTGAGGAAATAGGCTGCGATAATATTTGAGGCAGCACTAAAACCGGCGGGTAATCGAATCAACTGAGCAATTTCTTTCATTGTAAGCAGACTGGTAATAATCTGAATCAATGTGCGTAATTCGTGCCAGAAAAGAAAAGAATCCGTATTAAATTGAGACTCGCCTGGCAGATTACCAAGGCGGGGCGTCTACACAATCCAGAGGCGACTGTACTACTCGATTGTGAGACATGTTTCCTGGGTGCGGTAATGTAAAGCGTTTAAAAATCAGGTGATTAAGGCATCAATCCATTATTCAAACGGCATTTTAACAATGATATTTTGAGAACGCTCAGGCCCTGTTGAAATAATATGTACAGGCACACCCAGTAAGGTTTCAATTCTCTTTACATAGTTTAGCGCTGCTTTTGGCAATGAAGAATATTCGGTTAAGCCTTCGGTTGAATCGCTCCAACCGTCCATCTGTTCATAGATGGGTTCGCATTGGGCAAGATCTTTAGCGCCACTGGGTAATTCTGAAATTGTTTTACCGTTAAAGTTGTATGCTGTGCAAATATTAACTTTGTCCAGACCATCCATAACATCCAGTTTGGTCAGACAAATGCCGGTAATGGAATTAAGCATTACCGCACGGCGTACAGCAACCGCATCAAACCATCCGCAACGACGTGCTCTACCAGTGGTTGCACCAAACTCGTGACCTTTCTCGGCCAGATATTCGCCTGTCTTATCAAACAATTCTGTAGGAAATGGTCCGGCACCTACGCGAGTGGTATAAGCCTTAGTAATACCCAGAATATACTCAATAGCTGCAGGTCCACATCCACTGCCCGAACAGGCGCCCCCTGCAACAGTATTAGATGAAGTTACAAAAGGATAAGTGCCATGATCAATATCGAGTAGGGTGCCTTGAGCACCTTCAAAAAGAATCAACTTACCCTGCTCTCTCAGGTCACTGATAAGCTTGGGCACGTCAGCAATCATAGCTTGCATTTGTTCTGCAAAACCCAAACACTGCTCATAGGTTTTTTCCACACTTACAGGATCAGCTTTGTAATAATGGGTTAAGATAAAATTATGATAGTCGAGCACTTCCTTCAGCCTACTCTCCAGATATGCACTGTCATAAAGGTCTCTGACTCTTATTGCACGACGCGCAGCTTTATCCTCATAGGCAGGGCCGATACCCCGCCCAGTAGTACCAATAGCACTTTTCCCTGCTAAAGCTTCTCCAGCCAAATCCCGAGCCACATGGTGCGGTAGTATTAATGGACAGGCATCACTTATTTTCAGTCGTTGGCGCACGGGAACTCCCTGTTCTTCAAGCATGCTGATTTCCGTCATCAAAGCTTCTGGAGAAAGCACCACTCCGTTTCCAATCAGGCAATCTACGTTGTCCCTGAGAATGCCTGAAGGAATTAAATGCAATACGGTTTTCTCGCCATCAATTACCAGTGTATGACCTGCATTATGCCCACCCTGAAAACGAACAACTGCCGCCACTTGCTCGGTCAGAAGATCTACAATTTTTCCCTTTCCCTCATCGCCCCATTGGGTTCCGAGTACTACTACACTTTTAACCATGTTTGTATTCTCTTACAATCCAGTCACCATTGTCAAAAACCAATATGCGATCAAACTGCAAGGTTTGCGATTCAGGGATAGAGTCAGATAATGCGCAGGCCACAATTTCCCCTGCGCCGCGCAATTGATTGATTTTCTCCCAAACACTGGAATCCGATGTATCGGGAACGTAAATCGCTTTGATTATTTGTTGAGTTGATTGTTGCTGTCGAAGTACGGTGAGCAATTTAAGATCCGTACTAAATCCGGTCGCGGGCCTTGACCGACCAAAACATTGCCCAATATCGTCGTATCTGCCGCCTCGGGCCAGCTCTTGCCCATGATCATCAATATAGGCTGCAAACACGACACCTGTGTGATAGCTGTATCCGCGTAATTCAGATAAGTCAAAATGAATTTGCACCGATGGTTCAATTTGCTGCAGCAGAATTGAGATCTGAATCAGTTCATCCAAAGCATCTGTAATTTCAGCGCAGGTTTCAGCAAAACAGGTTTTAGCCTGTTGCAATACATCCTTTTGTCCACTGAGTTGAACCAGTGAAGTAAAATTTTCACCTAAGCCCTCGGCGAGATTAATTTCATTGATGAACGCCTTGATCTCCGGTACAGATTTACGCTGCATCATGTTAAACAATCTGATTTCCTGTTCATCTGATAATCCGGCATGTTTGGCCAAGCCACGAAAAATACCGACATGACCCAGATCCAGGTAGATTGTATTGCCGACACAGTGACGCAAAGTAGAGAGCATCAAACTAATGACTTCCACATCACTTTGAGCGCCTGCATGGCCGTAAATTTCGGCGCCTAGTTGTAATGGACTTCGGTTTCCGGAAAAACCATCAGGTCGGGTTAATAAGGTTGTACCCATATAAAATAAGCGGGTTACACCCGTTGCTGCCAACCGATGAGCATCAATGCGTGCAACTTGAGGTGTCATATCAGATCGAACCCCCATGGACTTTCCATTGAGTTGATCAATTAGCTTGAAAGTCTGTATATCCAGTTCATGACCTGTACCTGTGAGTAAAGAATCCAGATATTCAATAAAGGGTGGCACAATAAGCTCATATCCCCATGACCAATAAAGATCTGTGAGTTCGCGCCTAAGCGTTTCGAGAGCTGCAGCATCTGCAGGTAATAGCTCGCCTATACCTTCTGGCAGTAGCCAGCGGTTTTGCTTCATATCCATCCTCAAGGAGGAAAAAAACTATAGTTAGCGCGCATACAACAAGCTAACTCGGTCGTTGCCCGATAGTGGATAATCTGAGTCTGTTTCATACAACACTCTTAGTAGGCAGCCTGACTTCGTTCGAATTCCAAAACTCCGGGACTCTGCACTGTTTCTAGAAATTAAATTCTGTCTACAGGTTTGCGGTTAATAATGAGCCACATGCCTCCAGTGCCGGGCCTGTCTGATTGATCACCATGACAGCCTTTGAGTAGTACATATCATTTTACAAACATGAATTACTTACAACAGGTACAAGTTTAAGAAGCGGCAGATTATTTGATAGCGAGAAGCAACATCAGACCCAACAACATCGAAGCAATGCCCGAATATCGAATGACGCTATTTGGAAGCTGGGCAATCTCACGCATGGCTTTTCTGGTCATTTCAGGACCCAATGCCAAAACCACACCTTCGACAACAAACATCAAGGACAGGCCGATGAGGATTTCTGTCCACATAGTTTCTGTTGTCCTGTCAAGGTTGTTTGATCACAGCTAAAATTAGCGTCAATATAAATATATCTACTCAGGTACTTTGCTACTGTTAAAGTACTTAAAGAACTCCGAATCCGGCTTTAAAAGTAATACATCATTCCTTCCAGAGAAGGTTTTACGATAGGCTTTGAGACTTCGGGAGAGGCTGAAAAATTCAGGGTCCTGTCCATACGCTTGGGCATAAACTTCGGCGGCTGTTGCATCACCTTCACCGCGTATTTTCTCAGACTCACTATAGGCTTCGGCAATAACTTCTGCACGTTGTCGATCAGCATCAGCACGAATTCCTTTTGCGGCTTCCTCACCACGAGAACGGAATGCCTTGGCTACCGTGGCACGCTCTTTATCCATACGCTGAAATACGGATTCACTTACATCAGGAGGCAAATCGACACGTTTGATTCGTACATCAACGATTTCAATACCCAGTCCCTGGGAACGAACATTGGTGGTTTGCTGGACTTCAGCCATCAACTCGGCGCGTTGTCCTGAGACCACCTCTTCTATCGTTCTTTGACCAAAAGCATCCAATACACCCTTGCGCACAAACTGACTCAGCCGGGTAAGCGCACTGCGCTCATCACCACCTGTTGCCAGAAAAAACTGTTCAGCGTTGGAAATTCGCCACTTTACAAATGAATCCACTATAACATTTTTCTTTTCGCTGGTTAAAACCCGCTCTGGCGGAGCGTCTAATGTTAAAATCCGGCTTTCGAATTTATGTATCGTATTGTAGACTGGCAGCTTGAAGTGCAGACCGGGTTTGTAATCGGTTTCAGATATTTCACCCAAGGCCAGCTTAATCGCCTTTTCCCTTTCACCCACAGTAAATACCGATGAAATTAATATCAGGAACCCGATAAAAACGGCTAATAAGATCAGAGGTAATTTTTGCATTATTGTGCTCCCCTTGATCGGCTTCTTGAACCACTATCGACACCTCTGGATGCGCCAGATGTAGAACTTGAATCGATGAAGAGTGAATCTTTCGACCCAGTATTAAACTCTGAGCTGCTATTTTGCTGATTGATCAACTTGTCGATGGGTAGATACATCAGATTATTTCCTGCTTCTGAGTCAACCATTATTTTGCTGCTTCTGGACAACACTGTTTCAAGCGACTCCAGAAACAAGCGCTCACGAGTCACTCCAGGCGCTTTTTTATATTCCTTTAGCAAAGCAAGAAACCGCTCTGATTCACCTTCGGCAGCTTTTGTAACTTCCGTCCTATAGGCCTTGGCTTGTTCCAGAATCATTCGTGCATCACCACGTGCCCTGGGCACCACCTCGTTGGCGTAAGCTTCAGATTCATTAATAAAACGTTGCTCATCTTCACGCGCCTTAATGGCATCTGAGAAGGCTGCCTGTACGGCTTCAGGGGGTTGCGCCGATTCGAGGTTTACCGTTGTGACTGTTATACCCGTCTTATAATTATCAAGTATTGCCTGCATACTATCCCGCGTTGATTGCGCAATCGCACTACGCCCTTGAGTAATTATCGGGTCCATATTGTTTTGCCCAATCACCTCTCGAATGGCACTTTCAGCCACTTCTTGAAGTGTTGTATCAGGGTTCTTAACTTTAAACAGATAGTTCTCAGCACTACTGATGTTGTACTGCACCGACATGTCAATTTCGACGATATTTTCATCTTTGGTTAACATTTGATTCGATCGAAGTCGCACGGATCGGATCTGATCTACATTCACTCTCTCAAGGCTTTCTATTGGCCAAGGGATATGCCAATGGGGACCCGCCGTACCCGTTCGGGTATATTTACCGAAGATAGTGATAACACCGCGTTCCGCAGGCTGAATAATATAGATTCCTGTTGCCAGCCAGCCTACAAAGACTATTGCACCGACAATCCAGAGGCTGTTAAAACCCGGTTTACCTGAACGTCCGGAGCCTGTTGAACCCGGACCTTTTTTTCCAAAAAGTCCACCAAATTTATCTTGCAGGTTTTTAAATACCTCATCAAGATCAGGAGGGCCACCACCGGAATTTTTCCGGTTACCCCACGGATCCTGATTCTTATTTCCACCCGGCTCATTCCAGGCCATATAATACTCCAGTAATTTTATAGTCGAATTCAAAACAAAACATTTTATGGCTCATAACACCCGGTATCAAGTCTAACTGTTTGCCTAAAAGGTGGTATCAGCGTAAATCAAATTGTGTAATGGTAAATTATACCCGTTTTTACACATATTCTCGTTAACTATCTTTAGCACTGTTATCCTGGGCGGATAAGCGCTATAACAGCCACATTCTTTTCGTACTGCTGCCTGAAATCAAGGCAAGCCCCCGCTGTCATTGGTAGGACATTTCCAGGGTCCCACGCAAATAGCATAAATCCGCCGATTTTTATGTAACCCCAACAAAATTGAAGTCAACTCTGCGTGTTCAGGGTTTGATCATCAAGTTTATATTTGTCACACAGACGTAGCCAATTCGTTCGGTCTGCATCAATCTTAAGCAAAAATTTTCCATCATCAGTAAAAGATTCTTTTACTACCGCGCCCTGTGAATAGAGTCTAGACCTTAACTCGCCTTCAGAGGGTTGCAAAGTTAACCAACCACAAACACGTACATCATCAACCCGTTGAATTATTGCATTTATCAGCAATTCCAACCCGCTACCATCCATTGCAGAAACCCAGACTTTACGGGGTATTCCATCTTCATCATAATCAATATGAGGATCACAACGATGTTTATCAATCTTGTTATACACAATAAGTGTTGGCGTACTCTCAGCGCCTATTTCATTTAGTACCAGATTAACATCGTCAATACGTTGATTTCGCAATTCATCACTCGCATCCACTATATGCAATAATAAGTCGGCTTCCCGTGTTTCAAGCAATGTAGAGCGAAATGCATCAACAAGCTCGTGTGGCAGGTCACTGATAAAACCCACTGTATCAACCAGCACCGCAGAGCGCCCGGCTGGCAAAGGTAATTTTCGAAATGTCGGATCCAATGTAGCAAACAATTGATCTGCAACTAAAACACTATTGCCGGTAAGTCGATTAAAGAGTGTTGATTTTCCTGCATTCGTATAGCCAACCAATGAAACGGTGGGTATACCTGACTTGGTTCTGGCATTTCTACCCTGGGTACGTTGTTTATCAACTCGTGAAAGCCGCGCTTTGATACTCTTTACACGAATGGCCAATAACCGTCGATCTGTTTCCAGCTGGGTCTCCCCCGGCCCCCGTAAACCTATCCCTCCTTTCTGCCGTTCCAGGTGTGTCCATCCGCGCACTAATCGTGTTGACAGATGCACCAGTTGCGCAAGCTCTACCTGGAGTTTTCCTTCAAAAGTAGAAGCGCGTTGAGCAAATATATCCAGAATCAGGCCCGTGCGATCCAATACACGACAGGAAAATACTTTCTCCAGGTTGCGTTCCTGGCTTGGGCTCAGGCGCTGATTGAAAATGACGATATCCACATCATGGGCACGTACAATTTCTTCAATCTCGCTTATTTTACCGGCACCTGCATAAGTCCGCGGATCAGGTTTTGCCCGTGAACCCGTAATTATATCAAGTATTTCTGCACCCGCAGATACAGCCAGTTCCTTGAATTCCTGCAGGCTATCCTCGCGCTGATCAATCGAATGTAAGTCGATGTGAACAAGCAATGCTTTTTCGCCAACGGCGGGTCGTTCAAACAACTAGCTTGCTATCCATGTATATTTTCCGACATTGCTGACAAAACAATCATACCCAGTCTTATAATTGCTGTAAATAATCTGTTAATCTGTTACTACTCGGTGGGTTCTTCTGTATCTCCAGGCATAACAACCTTTACAGGCCGACTGGGAACCACGGTTGATATCGCATGTTTATAAACCATCTGACTAACCGTATTTTTCAAAAGTACAACGAATTGATCAAATGACTCAACCTGCCCCTGTAGTTTTATGCCATTTACCAGAAAAATAGAAACAGGTATACGTTCCTTACGTAATGCGTTGAGGAAGGGTTCTTGTAACGACTGCCCTTTTGCCATGTCTTGCTCCTAAATTAAATTAGTTTTAAGTATCTTATTGTATCAAGAAAAAGCTTTGCTTATGCATAATCCTTGTTGAATGGGTTGATTTCCATAATTACGATTCTGCTGGCTATTCCTCTAAACACACAGACAGGAACCTCTTCTGCGAGAAGTTAATCCCCTAAAGCCAAACAGTCGTATATATTTGGCGGTGCCTTAAATTGAACATTAGTGCTACATATTTTGATAACTTTAGCAAAATCTCACATAATTCAAACACCTAATTGGTAAGTTTTAGTGTTCAGAATACCAAGATGTGATTGTCTCTTGTGCATGCCTGCCTGTCAATGCATACCTTTTACTACGCGTTTTGTTGAAAGCCTGTGAATTCAGGCTGTATACAGTGAAGTCCGCAGATACTGTCAATAAAGTAACCCGGAGCTGCAGCATGTATAAACTTAACTACCAAAAAACTGTCCTGTTAATTGTTATGACGTTTCTATCGATCATAGGTTCATCAAGCCTTTTGGCACAAGAAAAAGAATCCACACAGCGCATCGAAACACAAGTCATCACTGAGGGCTACAAGAACCCAAATCAGGTACCGGAATCCACCCTGGATTCAGCAAAAAAGCCCTTCGCCCGCCACCACCCCGATAGTGCATCTCGCTGGTTCGAGCTTTTTAATATCAATAGTGTGTTATATGGTGACGATGATCACAACGGCTTTTACACAGGTTTTGATTTATCATTCGACTTGGATGTCGAGTATGGGTCACCATTTGTCTATGCCGAAATATGGATTCGAAGCGAATCAGGTTACTATGAATTATTGCACACGACTGAGGTTTTCCGCATAGATGGGCAAAACAGCTACGACGAATATGTTGTCTCTACAGAATTAATAAGCGCATATCCAAGTGACTATTACGACCTTCTGATTGAACTCTATGACATTGATTACAGCACTTTGGAACCCGTTACAAGCGCAGGCAGTTCTTATTACAGTTCACTTTCAGCACTACCGCTTGAGTCAAGACGACATGGCCACTTTGGTGCATCAGCAAGCATAGCTTATAGCGGTGCAGGTGCATCCGGCTGGATTCTGCCGGTGCTTCTTCTGCTGACAGTTTTTACACGTATATCTGTACTGAGGAGAAGCAATAAGCAAGAGGCTATGTAATAGATTTAAAATCGAACACACTGGTGGCCTGTAAACGCTCACTGAGTATCCAATTCCAGACACCTGATCAAGAATGGTTTTGTCAGGCAGTCATATTCAAGTATAATAAACCAACATTTCATTGAATAATTTTGAAGTTTCTCAGTGGCTGACAGAACCTTGGATTTTATTTCACTGATCTGATACACATCAAGTGTAGTGTTTCATACAAAGTGCTCATATAGAAAGCCAGTAAAAACGCGAGTGCAGTGCGCAGGGAATGGTTGGCCCTTTTCAAGTGCTGCAACACCGCAATCGCGTTTTTAATGGCTTCCCGCAGGGCGAACGGAGAGAGGCCATCTGCGGTGTTGCGCCCTCTTGAGATAGAGTGACTAACCCGGCGAGGACGCGCCTCGGCTTTGGCTCCAGGCGTCGCTCTACCTCCCCCATCCGTGGGGTCGTAGCAGCTGACCCCTCTCGGTTCGCCTATATGCCTACTTTGTATGAAACACTACACTAGGAAATGCCTGGCCTATCAAATAAGCCTGTTATTCTAAAAACCTTTCCTATAACCACACTAATCTCTGATTGGGTGTAAAGAGACAATTCGATGAGCAACGTCTTTGATGAGGTCTACCAGAAATCAATTAATGAACGAGAGCGTTTTTGGAAACAACTTGCTAAAAACGTGCATTGGCACAAAACACCACACACAATACTCGATAGTAGTGGCAGCCCATTTGATAAATGGTTTCCAGATGGAGAAATTAACGCCTGTTACAACGCCGTTGATTTTCACGTACTGAACGGTCGTGCCGCTCAGAATGCGATTATCTATGACAGCCCTGTCACTAATAGCAAACAATATCTGACTTATTCCACCTTGTTAAAGCGCGTATCGCTATTCGCCGGTGTATTAAGAAGCAAAGGGGTTGAAAAAGGGGATCGCGTTATAATCTATATGCCCATGATTCCCGAAGCTGTTATTGCTATGCTGGCTTGTGCAAGGATTGGAGCCATTCATTCAGTTGTTTTTGGCGGATTTGCAGCGAACGAGCTGGCTGTCCGAATCGATGATGCCACACCAAAGGTCATTCTTGCAGCATCCTGTGGTATTGAAGTCAATCGAGTCATCGAATACAAACCTCTCCTGGATGAGGCGATAGAGATTGCCGAGCATAAACCGCAAGCCTGTATACTCTATCAGCGACCTCAGGCACTTGCCGATCTAAAGGAAAATCGCGATAGTGACTGGTCTGACGAGGAAGATGCAGCCATACCCTGTGAATGTGTTGCGGTTAAAAGTACCGATCCACTGTACATTCTCTACACTTCTGGTACAACCGGCCAGCCCAAAGGTGTCGTGCGGGACACCGGCGGTAGCGTAGTATCTTTGAAATGGACGATGCAAAGCATTTATGACACCGCACCCGGAGAAGTCTATTGGGCAGCATCGGACGTGGGCTGGGTGGTTGGCCACTCTTACATTGTTTATGGCCCATTGTTTAATGGAAATACCAGTTTAATCTATGAAGGAAAACCCGTAGGCACGCCTGACCCCGGCGCCTTCTGGCGGGTGATTTCTGAACACAAAGTGAGGACCTTATTCACTGCACCAACTGCCTTCAGAGCGATAAAAAAAGACGATCCTGATGGTGAATTTATTAAGCAGTATGATATAAGTTGCTTGCGCAGCCTTTTTCTGGCTGGCGAACGCTGTGACCCGGATACCTTGGCCTGGGCAGAGCAAAAACTGCAGATCCCGGTCATTGATCATTGGTGGCAAACTGAGACCGGATGGTCAATCGCAGCCAATTGCAAGGGAATCGAACTGTTGCCTGTTGTACCTGGCTCACCTACCCGCCCTGCCCCTGGTTACAATGTTCAGGTTCTTGACGAGGACGGATTTGCAGTAAAGCAAAATGATATCGGCGCATTGGTGGTGGAGCTTCCGCTGCCTCCCGGCACTTTTACGACATTGTGGAAAGCACCCGAGCGTTTCATCACTTCTTATTTTTCCCGTTTTCCGGGGTATTACGAAACAGGAGACGCTGGATACATAGATGAGAACGGCTATATTTTTGTTATGTCACGAACCGATGATATAATCAACGTGGCTGGGCATCGACTTTCTACCGGCGCCATGGAAGAAGTCCTGGCCTCTCATCCGGATGTTGCTGAGTGTGCTGTTATGGGGGTCAAGGACTCACTGAAAGGTCAAATCCCTGTCGGCATGCTTGTACTGAATGCAAACTCAGAGCAGGCACATGCAGAAATTGTCAGGGAGGTTATTCAATTGGTTCGAAATAAGATAGGTCCGGTTGCCGCATTTAAAAACGCAATAGTTGTTAAACGATTGCCAAAAACCAGATCTGGAAAAATATTGCGTGCTACTATGCGGGCCATTGCCGATGGCACTGAATGGAAACTGCCTGCAACGATTGATGATCCGGTCGTTCTTGATGAGATTACTCACGCGCTATTAAATGCCGGTTTCACCGTAGCTAAATAACCTGTAAATAGTCTTTTTTATAAAGTGTGATCAAAAACACGAGTTAAAAGCTCAAGGAATACTTAGCCCTATTCATGGACTGCAACACCGCAATCACGTTTTTAGTGGCTTCCCACAGAACGAGTCGAGAAAGGTTATCTATAACACTTTGTATGAAACACTACACTAAATTATAGATGAACGGTGTTACAGCAAACATAGATTGCTATGTTTTTTTTAATTAAACCTTGGCGATGAGTGCCAAATATGCGTATCCACTCAACTCGTTGGGATAACAACAGCACATGAAATTCCAGACTTGGGGCCTGGCATTTATTAACACAAAAACTTGCTATACACTGACAATCCTGCGGACAACCTAAACATGCAAGAAATCACCAGACTTTTAGAAGAAAAGCGCCATGCAGCCCGCATGGGCGGTGGACAAGCGCGCATAGACAAGCAGCATAAAAAGGGTAAATTAACTGCCCGTGAGCGCCTTGATATCCTGTTTGACTCAAATTCATTTGAGGAGTGGGATATGTTTGTCGAACATAACTGTGTCGATTTTGATATGGAACACAATAAAATTCCAGGTGATGGTGTCGTAACCGGACACGGCACAATAAATGGCCGCACTGTGTTTGCTTTCAGTCAGGACTTTACCGTGCTGGGTGGATCACTGTCTGACGCCCATGCGCGAAAGATCTGCAAAGTGATGGATCAGGCAATGAAAGTTGGCGCACCGATCATCGGCCTGAATGACTCAGGCGGTGCACGCATTCAGGAAGGTGTTGGCTCTTTGGCGGGTTATGCCGAGGTTTTTCAACGTAATGTGCTTGCTTCCGGGGTCATACCTCAAATCTCTATGATAATGGGTCCTTGCGCAGGCGGCGCAGTTTATTCCCCGGCAATGACCGATTTTATATTTATGGTTAAAGACAGCTCTTATATGTTCGTAACCGGCCCTGAAGTTGTAAAAACCGTTACTCATGAGACAATCAGTCAGGAAGAATTGGGGGGGGCGCTTACGCATACGGTTAAATCGGGTGTTGCAGACCGGGCCTTTGAGAATGACGTAGAAGCGCTACTTTATTTGCGCAAATTTATCGATTACCTGCCATCAAACAATCGTGATAAACCACCTATGGCACCAATTCAAGATCCAGCCAATCGAACTGAAAATTCACTGAATTCCTTAATCCCTTCCAATCCACAGGTTCCGTACGACATTAAGGAACTCATTCTCAAAATAACGGATGATGGTGATTTTTTCGAACTTCAACCGGACTATGCCGGTAATATCATCATCGGTCTGGCACGTATGGAAGGGGCACCTGTTGGCTTGGTTGCCAACCAACCCATGGTTTTAGCCGGTTGCCTTGATATAGACTCCAGTCGCAAAGCGGCGCGATTTGTGCGTTTTTGTGATGCGTTTAATATACCGATTATCACACTGGTTGATGTCCCCGGCTTTCTACCCGGCTCTGCACAGGAGCATGGTGGTATTATAAAACATGGCGCCAAATTGCTTTATGCCTACGCCGAAGCCACCGTACCAAAAGTAACCGTGATCACACGTAAAGCCTATGGCGGTGCCTATGATGTAATGTCGTCAAAGCACTTGCGAGGCGATGTGAATTACGCATGGCCTTCTGCTGAAATAGCGGTTATGGGTCCTAAAGGTGCGGTTGAAATTATTTTCCGAAACGATAGAGATAATCCAGAAAAGCTGGAAAAACACACCGAAAACTATCGCAGAAAATTCGCTAATCCGTTTGTTGCCGGTGCTATGGGCTATATTGATGATGTCATTATGCCCAAGGATACACGCAGACAAATTTGTCGCGACTTACGCATGCTACGCAACAAACAAGTAAGCAACCCGTGGAAAAAGCACGGCAATCCACCACTGTAGTGATCCTGAATCCGTGACTTCAATGCGGATATGAGATGTAAGATATTGGATATGCAACGGATTTACAAAAACCTTAGCTTCACCCATCGGTTAAGTGGGTATTTTTTAAACCGTTGTGGATTCAAGAACTTGCGCCTCATTCTGTAGTGGAGTCACGGATTCAGGATGATGTAAAGCAACGTACTCAATTACTTAATACACGAAGAAATCGATGATGAGTCAGAAGATAAAAAAAATACTGATTGCCAATCGTGGCGAAATTGCCTGTCGAATAATACACACCGCTAAAAAACTTGGAATCGCAACCGTTGCTGTTTATTCGGACGCTGATGAATCCGCATTACACGTAAAACAAGCTGATGAAGCCATTCATATAGGTCCGGCTGCATCTGCTGAAAGCTACCTGTCGATTGAGAAGATAATCGATGCGGTCGAAACATCAGGTGCAGATGCTGTTCATCCTGGTTTTGGATTTTTATCCGAAAACGCAAAATTTGTCGAAGCATTGAAGCAGGCGGGAATAATATTTATTGGCCCGGATACGTTTGCTATCAAAGCCATGGGCGACAAAATAGAATCAAAAAAACTCGCATTGGATGCCAACATAAACTGCGTGCCTGGCTACACCGATATCTTACGAGATGCTGATCATGCCTACGAAATTGCCAGTCAGATTGGCTGCCCGGTTATGCTCAAAGCGTCAGCCGGTGGCGGCGGCAAGGGTATGCGAATTGCGTGGACTGTGGATGAAATTAAAGATGGATTTATAAGCGCACAAAACGAGGCTCGGACCGCCTTCGCCGATGATCGGGTATTTGTCGAAAAGTTCATCGAGCAACCACGCCATATCGAAATTCAAGTGCTGGCTGACCAAAGCGGTCATTGTATTTACCTGGGTGAACGAGAATGCTCTATCCAACGCCGCCATCAGAAATTAATCGAGGAAGCACCCTCTTCATTTTTAGATGAAACAACTCGCAAAGCCATGGGTGAACAGGCCGTTCAATTGGCAAAAGCTGTCAATTACCAATCCGCTGGGACAGTAGAATTTATTGTTGATAAAGCGCGTAATTTTTATTTTCTGGAAATGAACACACGCTTGCAGGTTGAACACCCGGTAACGGAATACATTACGGGTTTGGATCTCGTCGAACAGATGATTCGTGTTGCAGAGGGCGAGCCGTTAAACATTACCCAGGAAGCGGTTAAGTTGAACGGCTGGTCTTTCGAGACCCGCCTTTACGCGGAAGATCCAGAACGAAATTTCATGCCATCAACAGGAAGATTAAGTCGTTATCTGACGCCGGACACTGCAGAGAATATTCGCGTCGATACCGGGGTTACCGAAGGCGATGAAATCAGCATTTATTATGACCCGATGATTGCCAAGCTGGTCACCTGGGGCTCTGACCGCAACGAAGCCATTAAGACCATGCAAAAGGCGCTTAACGCTTATGCTATTAGAGGAATTCAACATAACGTTCCTTTTCTCTGCGCACTTCTGAAACACCCAGAGTTTATCGCTGGGAACTTAACCACTGGTTTTATCGATGACTATTTTGAGATGGGTTTTGATAGTGCATCATTACCTGCAGATGATCCCGATTTACTCGTTGCTGTTGCAGCAGAGCTGCAATTTCGAGATGAGTGTATGGCTAATTCTATCCATGATAACAAGCATTTCTCTTCTTGTTCTGAATACATCGTTTTACTAAATGATGAAGAATATCCTGTAACAATTACTCGCACTGAAACCTCTTCTTCAATCACAATTGGAGAACAGGAACACACTTTGTCAATGAGTAAAAATACAAACATGGTAGTGGTAAATGGACAATTTAACGACATGCCATTTGTACTTCAAGTTGATCGCAAGGGCATTCACTGGCAATTGACCCATTCCGGAGCTATCAGATTGGCAAAAATCTTTAAACCACGAGTTGCAAAACTTAATCAACTTATGCCGATAAAAAAGCCAGCGGATATGTCTAAATTCCTGTTATCACCTATGCCTGGCCTGCTTGTAAAAGTGTCGGTTACAAAAGGTGAGATGGTCAAAGCCGGACAGGAGCTGGCCATTGTTGAGGCAATGAAAATGGAAAACAGTTTGACTGCAAATCAGGATGGGGTTGTCCGGGAGATCAAAGTTGAGACCAATGAAAGTCTATTAATTGATCAAATCATAATGGAGTTTGAGTGATGATTGGAAAACTTAATCATGTAGCGATTGCAGTTACAGATCTGCAACAGGCCGGTAAAACGTATCGTGAGCTGTTAGGTGCGAAGGTGTCCGATCCCATAGACTTGCCATCACACGGCGTTACCACCCTATTTGTAGAATTACCCAATACCAAGATCGAGCTACTTAAACCGCTGGGCGAAGATTCGCCTATTGCCAAATTTCTGCAACGCAATCCAAATGGTGGCATCCACCATATTTGTTATGAAGTCTCTGATATAGTTGCCGCAAGAGATAAATTAGTGGCATCGGGGGCACGTATTCTTGGCAGTGGAGAACCTGCTCCTGGCGCCCATGGAAAACCTGTTTTATTCCTGCACCCCAAAGATTTCAATGGTACTCTAATTGAAATCGAGCAAGTCTGAGTACTGCAAATATACTGCTACTGTATCCAGTACGGCCGATGAACTGCCACGCTCAGGGTGGGAACGCCCGAGATGAAACATCGGCAAGGGTAATTTAATAAAAACGTGTCAAAATCAAAAGGTTATCATAATTGAATTAAATTCCCTAGTTAGCATATCCAGGGCTGAAAATAGCACAAAAAATCGTTAAAATAATAAATAGACTCTGGATTTTACTGACTGCATGCGGTAGAAATTTTACAAATAACCTTAGGACTAAAATAATCAGCTATTCCAAGACTATCAACCGTTTAAAACGAAATTGGTTCTCCACTCCCAGCAACGACAATACGTCAGCGTTTAGCTGCGGAGCCAGAACTAAAATATTTATTTATCTGGTATTACTTGTATTACTGTTTATTTTATTGCTGGCGACAGTTTTATTCCCATCAAACTCCAATACCGTGGCGTTAAATAGCGTGCAATTAGCGTCTATAATGGCTGGTCTTACAGTTATTGGCTTGTTAAGTTTCTTTTTCCATCGTGATTTTCTTGTTCCTCTTATGCACTTACGCCGTTGGGTTTTCCTAATGCGTGGGGGTAACCTGCAAGCTCGAATCCCTATAGTTAAAGACGCAGAATTTAGTGACCTCGCCGAAGACCTCAATATGGTCGGCACTATGTTGCTGCGATTATCCGAAGATTTTGAAAAGCAACTGCAAGAGCACACTGATCATATTACCTCTAAGAGTCGCTCCTTGCAGATACTTTATAATTTATCTGCCAGCACCAACTATTCAACGGATCTGGATGAGCTATTGTCCACCTTTTTGCAAACGATTAGTGATGTTATGCATGCAGAAGCTGCAGCAATAAGATTTGTCGATGGCCCCTGTTTTCGACTGGTAAAGTCTAGGGGATTGGAAAAATTTCAAAAGTACAGTGAGCAGGAACTTGAAACTGCTTTGTGTCCTTTTGCTGAAGATGTGCTCGCCGGCAAAGTAGTATGGGATGAGACAGTCGATTGGGGTGCTCGAAAGCTTCCCCATCATGGTAACTTATCAAATTTGAGTATAATATCCATACCACTCCAGGATAGAGAGCGTACACTTGGGGTATTTAATCTCTTTGTGGATATAAGTAATCTGCGTAAACGCGACGAAATGGATAGTCTCTTGCTTAGTATCGGCCAGCACTGCGGCATGGCAATTGAGAAGATCCGGCTCGATGCAGAAGCACAACGATTAACAATTCTTGAGGAACGTGAGCATTTGTCCCACGAGTTACACGATTCTCTCGCACAAACACTGGTGAGTTTACGATTTCAGGTCAGGGTGCTGGATGAATCTATCGAAAGTGAAAATAAGCAGTCAATATGGGAGCAACTGGAGCGCATTGAGAATACAGTTGATGAAGCGAATACTGAACTGCGTGAATTGATTACCCACTTTCGCGCACCCATCGACAAACGAGGGGTTACTGTGGCAGTGCAGCAAATTGTTCGACGATTTCAAGATGAAACGGATATTTCAATTTTCCTGCAGCAGGAATGGCCAGAGGTTACCCTGCCTGGCGATACTGAAATTCACGTCTTGCGCATTATTCAGGAATCACTGGCTAATATTCGCAAGCACAGCAGCGCCAGTACGGTAAGAATATTGTTAAAAGGTGATAATAACGGTTCATTTCAGGTTTTGGTCGAAGATGATGGTGAGGGTTTTGACAAACCCGCAAAATCAACAAATCGAGGTGAGCACATCGGCATGGGTATAATGCAGGAACGAGCACAAAAAATAGGCGGCAAGCTGATGATAGACAGTGAGCCGGGAGAAGGTACACGTGTCGTATTGAAATTTATCTATCCACCCATCGAGCGAAAAGAAATAAATAGTCGAAAACGAGCGGTAACCAAACTAGAGTCCTCACTATGAACCTAAGAATTCTGATAATTGATGATCACACCCTCTTTCGGGAAGGCTTACAAGGACTGTTATCTCGACGTAATATCGATGTTGTCGCGGAAACAGGCGATGGCACAGAAGGTCTTAAGCTGGTACAGCTTCATCAGCCTGATATTGTACTGCTCGATATGCGAATGCCCAACACTGATGGCATCACCGTTTTAAAACAACTGATCGAAAATGGGATGCAGATGCCTATTGTCATCCTCACCACCAGTAGTGATGAGCGTGATCTGATAGAAGCATTACGTGCTGGTGCCAAAGGCTATCTATTGAAAGATATGGAGCCAGACGCATTAGTTGTAGAGCTTAGAAATATACATGCAGGTAAAACGGTTGTGGCACCGAATCTAACGCAGATTCTTGCCGAAGTCGTGCAAGGAAAATCGGGTATTCCTGATATGGAGAGTAGCCCTTTTGATGAGCTTACACCGCGTGAAACAGAGATTCTCGGTCTCTTGGCCGAAGGGCAAAGTAATAAGGTGATTGCACGAAATTTAGGAATCTCTGATGGCACCGTTAAGCTCCATGTTAAGGCAATCTTACGTAAGCTTGAGGTTCACTCACGAGTCGAAGCAGCGGTCATGGCGGTTGAGCACGGCCTAAGAGCGAGTAACCAGCAAAACAACTCTTAGATTTCCATGGCTGAGAGAGAAAATTATAATGCCTTGGTGGCGAGTGCGATCAAAAATGGTGTGCGGGAGATCATGCCGTGGAATCTGGCCGAATTGCTCGAAAGTGATGCAAAACCCTTACTTTTGGATGTACGGGAAACCCGGGAATTTATGCCAATGCACATCGCGCATTCCCTAAACGTGCCAAGAGGTATTCTCGAATCTGCTTGTGAATACGATTATGAAGAAACCGAGCCAGCATTGGTAGAAGCCCGGGACAGGCAGATCATCGTTATCTGCCGTTCAGGTAATCGCAGCGCACTTGCTGCAGAAACAATGCAATTAATCGGGTATAAAAAGATTAAGTCCTTAAAGACAGGCATTAAGGGATGGAATGATTATGAGCAACCTATGGTCGATCATACAGGAAACCCTGTCAGTACCGCTCAAGGGGACGAGTTTTTCACCACTCGTTTGCGTGCAGAGCAAAAAACGCCAATTTAACCTTTAAATGTAGTGTTTATGATAACTACGTTGTGTTCCCGCCCTTTGCACGATAACACCATCTATTGCATTTATACCGTCTATGGATACTACCGGATGTCCAGCCTGTAGTGCATTCAGGGAATACTTGCCCTCGTCGATTTTAAGTTGGCGGAAAATATACTCACCCTCAACGGTCGCCAAAACATAACTACCATTATCGATCACACCCGCGGGATCAATGATAATAATTGCGCCACGTTTGAATTCCGGTGCCATACTTTCATCGGTAACACGTAGTGCGAATGATTCACTACTGCCACAGCCACTGCCTGCGTGAGTATCCAAAATACTGATCACCTCTTGTCGTTTCTAAAAACATGTATAGGTTAGCGGCTTATCCCTGGGACGACAAGCTGCCCTTTTGGTGTATTTGCCCGGATCTGCATACCTCACCGGGATCGGCCAATATCAACAGCCACCCATGAGATTTTTTGTATCTGCTACATACAGCATAAGAAAAATTCAAAATTTTTCCATTTAGGCTCGGATTTCGCATTTATTACTATTTATAAGTTACAAAAATGGTTTTTAGCGACCATAACAACACGTCAACTTGCGGCTTGGTTAATCATCCTCAATTACGGATAGGAAATGCAGAATTCTATAAAACTGATACTTACAATGTTACTGCTGCTGCCCGTGCTGGGGCTCAGCTTACCATCTTGTTCAGAGAGTGATAATTTCACGCAACTGGAGGAAGATGGACCCGTAGAGCGCAGTGATACCAGACCCAATGTCATTTTTATTTTCACGGATGATCAGGGATATGCAGATATTGGTGCCCAGGGCATAGACGTCAAGAATAAAGTGTTAACCCCAAATATTGATCAATTGGCCGCCACCGGCGTACGTATGACAGACGGTTATGTGACAGCGCCACAATGCACGCCCTCCCGGGCAGCTTTGATGACAGGCCGATACCAACAGAAATTTGGGGTTGATGATAATGCCTACTCCCCCTTCCCGTTAGAACAGATAACATTGGCTGAAAAATTATCTGAAGCAGGATATAAAACGGGTATGGTGGGTAAATGGCATCTTGAGATTGACCCCAATTCGAGACATTGGTATGAGAATGTCTATGCACCCAATTCCAACGATGAATATCAATTAGCAAACATTCCATTTTCAGAAAAGGTTAAATACTATCCAGAGAACCGGGGTTTTGAAGATACTTTTTTTGGTTACCGTGAAACTTACCGGGCAAATTATGAACTTAGCGGAAAGTCAATTGAATTCTCCGCCGTAAAAGACAGCAACTTCAGAGTGGATGTGGTGAGTGACGCAGCTGTAACCTTTATCCGTCGTCACAAACGTGATCCCTTTTTCTTATATGTGGCCTACTTTGCACCTCATGTTCCGCTGGAAGCCACCGAAGAATATTTATCCAGATTTCCCGGAGATATGCCGGAAAGACGACGCTTCGCGCTGGCAATGATGGCAGCAATGGATGATGGTGTAGGCAAAATCATGGACACACTTAAAGCCAATGGTATTGATGACGACACCATCGTTTTCTTTATCAGTGATAATGGTGCCCCCCTGGCGATGACAAAAGATGATGTAATGCCTGCCGAGAAAGACGGCCCTTATTGGGATGGTTCACTAAATGCACCCTGGGTTGGTGAAAAAGGCATGTTGACAGAAGGTGCGATCCGGGTCCCGTTTATCGTAAACTGGAACGGACATTTGCCCAGCGGTTTAGTCTATAAAGAACCTGTCATTTCAATTGACGCATCAACCACCGCTGCCTCTCTGGCCGGTGTTGATACGAGTGATATGGATGGCGTTAATCTTATTCCGCTATTAAACGGTAGCAATGACAAGCCTGTTCGATCACTTTATTGGCGGTTTTGGGAACAATCGGCAATCAGGACAGGTGATTGGAAGTACCTGCGCACGGGCAATGAGGCCGAATATTTATTCAACTTGTCAGAAGACAATCCTGAAAATGTAAATCTTATACAGGATAATCCCGAAGTGGCGGAAAAACTGAAACTGGACTTGGCTCAGTGGGCCGATACACTTAAACGCCCTGGATTATCAGATAAAGCACTCTCGTCAAGTGAAAAGAATTGGTACGAGTTCTATTTTAATAATTAACAGTATGTTGAAAAAATCTCTGATGAGTATCAGGCAAGGCAAAATCAGGCTTTCAATATCAAGCAGATGAAAATAGTGAACTTAAGCTATTCAGGTCTCTGCCTGTTGCAGTTCCCAAAGTTGAAAATACAACCCTGACATTTCAATCAGCTGCGCGTGAGTTCCCTGCTCAACAATCCTCCCTTTATCCAAAACGATAATCTTATCAGCATCAATAATCGTCGAGAGTCTGTGTGCGATAACGAGTGTCGTCGCTCTATTGGCTGTCTTGGAAAGCGTTTCCAATATTGCCTGTTCAGTGCGTGTATCCAGACTGGAAGTGGCTTCATCAAATACCAGTATTGGTGGGTTTTTTAATATCACCCGGGCGATAGCCAGTCGTTGCTTTTCACCGCCTGAAAGTTTGAGTCCTCGCTCTCCGACAATCGTATCATAACCCTCCGGCAGGGTTAAAATAAAATCATCAAGGTTGGCGGCTTTAGCCGCTGATCGTATTTCATCCATGCCAGCGTTTGGACGGGCGTAGGCGATATTGTATTGTATACTCTCATTGAACAATACAGTGTCCTGTGGCACCACACCCAACTGAATTCGCAAACTTCGTTGTGTGACTGTTTTTATATTCTTTCCATCAATCAGTATCTCCCCTGTTTCGGGATCATAGAAGCGAAACAATAACCGGGAAAGCGTGGATTTTCCAGCACCCGAAGGTCCTACAACCGCCACTTTTTTGCCCGAGGCGATGGTGAAATTGATATTGCGAAGTATAGGGCGATCATCATGATAACGAAATGAGATGTTTCTGAATTCAATGGCGGGGTTGGAAATTTTCAAACTAACTGCATCACTGCCATCCTGAATTTCCGGTTCTTTCTCAAGTAACTTGATTGCCAGATCCATATCAGCCAGAGCGTATTGCAGACTACGGTAAACTATGCCTAATATACTCAAAGGTACAAATAACTGTAACATCAGTGCATTTATCAGCACCAGATCGCCTAACGTAATAATGCCGTTTGCCACTTCATGTGTTGCCAAAAAAACAATCGAGGTAACACCCAGAGTCACAATAACCGCTTGACCAAAATTAAGTAATGACATGGTCATCTGGCTTTTATCAGCAGCTGCCGCCCATTTACCCAATTCATTGTCATAGGCTTCTAGCTCCAGCTTTTCATTATTAAAGTATTTTACTGATTCATAATTGAGCAGGCTATCAACAGCGCGTCCGCTCGCTCTCGATTCATAGCGATTCATCGTATGACGAAATTGCATGCGCCAACCTGAGAATTTCAAGGTAAAAACAATATAAACCACTACAGTTATGCCGGTAACTCCAGCATACAGGCTGTTGTAGTTTGCGAAGAGTATCAAGGCGACCAATAAAAACTCAGCAGCTGTCGGAATGATATTGAAAGCCAGATAATTAAGAATAGAACTTAAGCTACGCGCGCCACGTTCAAGATCACGACTGACCTCACCTGTGCGCCGATCAAGATGAAACCTCAAAGACAGTGTATGTAAATGCGCCAATACATCATGGGATAACTGGTGCATGGCGTGATAACGAACACGTGCGAACAAAACATCCCTTAATTCGTTAAATAGTGAGCTTAAAATACGTAACAATCCGTAGCTGGCAACCAGAAAAACTGGAACCAGGAGCATCACTTCACTATCCGTTGCATCCAAGGCATTTATGATTTCTTTTAGAACCAAAGGAACACCTACCACCGCCAGTTTACTCATTATCAAACAAGTCATGGCGAGTAGAGTGCGTCCTCGATAAGACCAGATATAGGGGGATAACTTCCGCAGATTTTGTATATCTCTTCGGTTTTGGTGGGGTTCATCCATACGGGATTGCGGTGCTACCATTATTCGTTATGACCTGCATTGTTGAATAATCAAGGGACTACTGAATCAATAATATACCCAAGCTATCAGTAGCTATATGAAATGTCTAAACCCCCAAGTATACACTTTATGCGATTGCTGATCAGTTTGTTTTAGTTCAATCGATATACTCAGCTAAAAGGTGTACTGCATTCAATTTTAGTCATCACTGACAAATTGAATAATTCAACTACGGATAATAACTCACTCCAGCAACCTCAAGAGGGATTATCTGATAGGTGTCAGACAAGGTAAAAAAAAGCTTATAGGATGTAAATAAGCATTTTTAGCCGGATTTTAACGCAACATCATGTCATCATGAGGTTTTTTAAAAACCCGATAGTCCAAACGGTCTATTGTAGCTCCATCTTATTGCCGACAGAATCATTCCCAGACGTTACTAAATTAACAAAATCAATCTGTTTACTGAGTCAGCACCCTATACACCTTCCACCTAATGTCCAGGAAAATACAGATGACAAACTGTTCGTACAACCTAGAACGAATTGTCTGTAAAAATAGACACAATATTCGTAAACAACACAAGCTTAACACTATGATTTTTAGCAAGGGGTCTTACAATTACATTGTTAGTGGATTAATACTTTTCCTCATTTCTTTGCCAGTTCACAGCGCTGGTTTTTCGCTATCTTTAGAAGGAGGTATATTGTCAGGCCCAGGCAACATGGGAACACACAAACTTCAAAACGGAACAATCAGTAATTTTATCGTTTCAGCTCCACTTACAGGAAACGTTGCATTCTTTAATAATGCAACTGAATTGCCGAATATTTATGCTGAGACACTACATGTTACGGCAGTCGATGGTGCGCTTTCCGATGGCACCAAAATAAACGAGAATGTAGACGTTGGTTTTGTTTTAGAGTTTCTGGAACCAGAAACCGGGCAACCTGTAAAACTTCTTGTTTGTTCAGTAAGTGAGGAGACCGTGAGACCGGACGGAAAGGGTGGATTGCTCTTTACATTAACTGCTGGTTTCGATCCTGGATTAGCGGAACTCGTCGTTAAAAGGGAAGTAACATTTGTCACAGGAGTAGCTACCGTGCCCATATCAGAGAAAACACGCTTAAAGCAAAGTGGCGGGACCGATGCAGCCGGAGAATATGCAAGCGGTTATGCCAAAGTTGGAAAACTAGGTGATTTTGATAATGACGGTATGCTTGATGGTGAATTTATTTTAGCTGACATTGCGCCACTTGAGCTTGTTATCGCTGAAGGTGATCCCATACTCGTTGTGCGTGGATTCACTTCCGATATTCCTGTAAGTGCTGTCGATGCGACAATTTATGCGTTGAAGGGAATGCACGAGAATTACCCCAGAGTGATTGATAACGTGCTAAAAAACAGACACTACTCCAGGATGGAGGAGTACCTTTCCGACATTTATAGTCGAATGGAAATATTAAGAACGACAATTTCAACAATTCGAATATCAAAACGAAAACTCAGCATATCCAATGAAGAAAGAAGGAAAATAAGCCAGAAAAAACACCTTATTGATAGCCTAGAACAAGCCATCAATCAGTTCGAACTAACAAGAAATATTTTCATTAAGGAAGAGTATTCCAGCTTTAGTGAGAATATGAATATATTCTTCAGTAATCTAAACAGTATGACAAAGCTGGTAGAGAGTATCAAAATAAGTAAAGTTGATGCAAGGCAAAGCTAAGCAGTCAGTTGAAAACAGTCTCTGATAAGCGACAGATACGTCAAAACCAAAAAATCAACATAGTAGATATTTATTTATAAGCAATATTGTAATTAGAGTTATTTTTTAAACAGCAAAATATTCCTAAATAGAATCAACGGGATTGAATATGAAAAGATTAATTTTTTTACTAATATTTGCATTTTCGCCACTGACTATTCAGGCTGAAACTGCTGAAGAAAAAGGCACAAGAATTATTAAAGAAGCAAAAATATATAATGCAGGTTTTGTCGATTTCACAGCCGATATGGTCATGATCTTAAGAAATCGGAGCGGGGAAGAAAGTTCACGTCAAATAACAATACATACATTGGAAGTAAATGATGATGGTGATAAAAGCATATCACTCTTTCACGATCCTACTGATGTTAAAGGTACAGCTATGTTAACTTTTTCTCATGGTCTAAAAGCGGATGATCAATGGCTCTTTTTACCTGCGGTTAAACGAGTCAAACGAATAAACTCCAAAAATAAATCTGGTCCGTTTATGGGTAGTGAATTTGCTTATGAAGACCTCGGCTCACAAGAAACTGAAAAATACACATACAAATTCATTGGACAGGAAAAATGTGCGAAATGGACATGTAATATCATTGAACGACGACCTGTTTATAGCTACTCAGGATACGCACGTCAGCTTATATGGTTGGACACAGAAAAGTTTCGTGCAAGTAAAGTTGAATATTATGATCGAAAAAACAAATTACTAAAAACCTTAGTATCAAGCGATTTCCGAGAGTATCTAAAACATTATTGGAAACCTCAAAATATGGAAATGAAAAATCATCAAGCCGGTAAAAGCACAACCCTATCGTGGAGCAACTATCAATTCAAAACAGGTCTGCAAGAAAAGGACTTCAATAAGAATAAACTTAAAAGTCTACGCTAAAAATAATGGCGTACTACACATTATTCCGCTACAAAATAAACAGAAATTTGCAATACAAGCCACTTATATACAGTTATTATTTTACAACTCCAGTACATATATTAAAAAATTTCGTCAAACTAATATTACTTTTTACCTTAATCTGCCAACCCATTTTCGCGTTTGGCGAATGGCGTGGAAATTTTACGGTTAATGATCGGTATTTTCCTAACACCCAGCATTTTGATATTCAACACAAAAATTATTTTTCCTTGTCTCTGGAGCCAGAATATTATCAAAAATTTGGTAAAAATAAGTTCTCTGTCACCTTCAAACCGTTTTATAGAGTTGAGCAATTTGACGATGAACGTACACATGGAGACATAAGGGAATTTTTCTTATACTACCCAATAGGAAATTGGGAGTGGCGAGCAGGTTTCAACAAGGTTTTCTGGGGAGTCACAGAATCATTACATTTAGTGGACACAATCAATCAAACAGATTTTGTAGAGAATATTGATGGAGAAGATAAATTGGGCCAACCTATGATTCAAGGGACATGGATTGTTGAAGACGACACATTTGAGTTCTTTCTATTACCCGGTTTTCGGGAGCGAACCTTTCCCGGTCCAGAGGGACGGATTCATGGTCAGCTCGCAGTTGATACTAAAAATGCAATCTATGATCACAATGATGAAGAAAAACACATCGATGGCGCTTTCAGATTGTCAACTATCGTATTTGACAATTGGGATATCGGCCTGCATTACTTTACTGGAACCTCCCGCGACCCCGTTATCGAGGTGCGCCTCCTAGATGGCGAAATTTCATTAGTCCCTGTGTATTATCAAATGACGCAGGTCGGTATTGATCTACAAGCAACTCTGGACGCCTGGTTACTTAAAGTTGAGTTAATAGACAGAAAAACCAAACCCGTTGACTTTACCGCGTTTGTAGGTGGCTTTGAATATACTGAAAATAACTTTGGAAACTCCAGTTTAGAACTTGGACTACTGGTAGAATATATGCACGACAGCCGTGATGAATTTGGCAGATCAGCATTTCAAAATGATATTTTTATTGGTACGCGGTTGGCATTGAACGATGCCCACAGTACTGAGTTTCTCATCGGCGGAACCTTTGACCTTGAACATTCCACACGCAGTTTCCGTATCGAAGCCAGCCGCAGAATTGATCAAGTCTGGAAAGTAATCGGGGAAGCTCAGATTTTTGAGCACACAGACTCCAGAGAACTGCAATTTGGTTTGCGTGATGATGATTTTATTTCGCTGGAGCTTGCTCTCTTTTTCTAATCTAAATATGTGTCAATGATGCCTTTGGCGGCCCTTTGATGAATAGCTCTGAGTGCGTAAAAAAGAAATCGTTGAATGTCTTATTACCTTCGCCACCGAGCGGCTTGTATTCACCGCTGAAGACTTGGCAAGGTGTATAACCTGCTAGATTACTGTGGTGGTAGCTATAGTTATACCAATCAACAAATTCTTTAGTCCGCAATTGAGCATGGCTGTAGTTTGCAAATCGACATAGAAAGTCGGACTGATATTTAGCGTCTTTAAATAGACTTTCACTATGTGTGTTATCGTTGCTGACTCGCGCCCGACTGTGACGTATGCGTTCACGGGGTTTTAATTGGTAGAGAGCAACCTTGTTGCAGAAAAATCCAGTCGAGTACTGATTTTTCCATCACGCATGTATTCGGTGCACGAATTACGTAGAAAGCTATAAGTGAAATTCCCCTGCAATCGTAGCGTCTGGATTAAACTTAAAAATCATGGGTCGGAATTGGTTTCCAGCATCTGATTGGGTAGAGTAGCTGAGTTTTCTCCAAATCACATAAGGACGAATGGCTCGTTCGGCAAAGTTATTGGTCAATGGGATTCGGTGATCCTCCAGGAATGTCCAGCACGTATGCACATCGGGTAATAGAAATTGATCTTCCCCCGAATTTACTGACACGCCATTAAGAGCGATAATGTAAATCGGAGGACAGAATATGTCAAAGACAAAAAAACAGAAACAAAAGTACACCAAAGAATACAAGTTTGGTGCAGTTAAGCTGATTACCGAGCAAAGTTATAGTTATGCAGAAGCAGGTCGTAGTCTTGGGATTGCAGGAAACCTGATTTCTCGTTGGCATAAGGAATTTCAAGCAATGGATAATGACGCCTTTCCCGGTCAAGGCCAATTATCACCCGATCAGGAAGAAATCCGGAACTTACGTCAAGAAGTCAAACAGCTCAAAATGGAGCGCGAAATTTTAAAAAAAGCGACGGCCTTCTTCGCCAGGCAAAGCATATGAGATTTGAATTCATTGCCACGCATAAGAAGGCCTTCCATGTAACGACTATGTGCCGCGTGTTAGAGGTTTCTCGCACGGGCTATTACGATGGGTGTAAAGGTTCACCGAGCGCAAGAGAGCTTAGTAACCGTCAATTGGATACACATATTCAAGCGATATTTATTGAGCACAAGGGTCGCTACGGCTCTCCAAGAATTACTGAAGAACTGATTGATCGTGGCATTCCTTGTAGCGAGAACCGCGTTATCGCACGTATGAAAGCCCTTAAATTACGAGCTAAAGCTAAACGAAAATATAAAATGACAACCGATTCAGACCACAATAAACCTATAGCCCCGAACTTGTTGGAACGCGATTTTAGTGCCGCTAAACCCAATGAAAAATGGACCAGTGATATCACCTATGTCTGGACGTATGAAGGCTGGCTTTACCTAGCGGTCATCATGGATCTGTATTCACGTGCCATTATTGGTTGGAAGATTGGTCGACGGATGACACAGGATCTCGTGTGTGACACCCTCACGATGGCTCTATGGCGACGCCAGTTCCCTAGCGACGTGATCGTACATTCTGATCGTGGAAGTCAGTACGCCTCTGACAAGTACCGAAAACTGCTACGAAACAACGGACTCTTGGCATCGATGAGTAAGCGTGGAGATTGCTACGACAATGCGGCTATGGAAAGTTTTTTTCATTCGCTAAAAGTAGAACTTATTCATGACGAATATTATGTCACTCGAGAACAAGCGACTCAAAGTATTTTTGAATATATTGAATGTTACTATAACTTTAAAAGGAAACATTCTACAAACGGTTATACTGCACCTATGGTGTATGATAACCTAGTACTCCAACAACGTAGCATTGATGAATATCTAAACTAAACTCTTAAGTACCAAATTTAAGCGAATGATACTTTGGAGTGAAATATGCCAGAAAAAAAGTACAGAGTAAAACTGACCGTACAAGAGCGAGGTATTTTAATCCAGTTGGCGTCACAAGGACGAGTAGCCGCACGTAAATTAATTCATGCCCAGGTGTTACTACATGCAGATGAAACTTCAGCAACGGGCTCATTGAAAGATAAGGAGATAGCGGAAGCCTTACACATCAGTCGGCTAACCGTGGAAAGAGTCCGAAAACGTTTTGTTGTGGAGGGGCTTGAATCAGCGCTTAACCCAAAAGTACAAACACGTCGAAAGCCAAAAAAACTTGATGGTGAAGCAGAGGCATTTCTTATCGCAACCGCTTGCTCATCTGCTCCAGAGGGGCGCACAGATTGGACATTAAAGCTACTCGCTGAACGATTGGTAGAGTGTGAGATTGTTGATTCGATTTCAGGAGAATCGGTCAGACAGACACTAAAAAAAATGTACTCAAACCCTGGTTGAAGGCGTGCTGGGTTATACCTCCCAAGGAAAATGCAGATTTTGTCTGCGCAATGGAAGATATACTGGAGGTGTATCAAAGAAGCTATACACCAGAGGAAGTCTTGGTCTGCATGGATGAAACCAGTAAGCAACATATTAAAGAGACACGCACACCACTTGCATTAAGAGCAGGGCAACCCGCTAAATTTGATTATGAATATGAAAGAAACGGAGTCAGTAATCTGTTTATGTTATCAGCTCCCCTTGAAGGCTGGCGCCATGTAAAGGTAACTGATCGACATACCAAGCAAGACTGGGCACAGTTAATTAAAGAGTTGGTTGATGAACACTTTCCTGATAGAAAAATCATTTTAGTGATGGATAACCTGAACACCCATAGGCTGGGGTCACTGTACGCCACGTTTGAGCCAGAGGAAGCGAGACGAATTGCTGAACGATTAGAAATCCACTATACGCCGAAACATGGTAGCTGGTTGGATATGGCAGAAATAGAGATAGGAGTGCTCAGTCGCCAATGTCTCAATCGAAGAATTCCCGATCAGGAAACTTTACGAAAGGAAATAGACTCCTGGCAAAAGCTGCGTAACCATAAAGTCATACGAGTAAATTGGCGTTTTACAACTCAGGATGCACGGGTTAAATTGAAATCACTTTATCCATCAATCCTATGTTGATGGAGTACTAGCCAACCACTCTTAACTTGGTGTACGTTTATTCGGGGGAAGATCAAATAATGTAAGCTAACAGCCCAGGGGCAGCCTGGCTTTTGGGTATAGGTTGTGCGGGCAGAGGCGCGGTTTTAACGCCTTGTTCACAGCAGGGACAGGCGTATTTACGTCGAATGTTACGGATGACCTGTAGTTTGGCCGGCACAATGTCCAGTTGTTCGCTGATCTCATCACCGATGTGTTTAAGGGCATGACCATCGTAAGTACAGATCTTCTGCGCATCCTCCAGATCATGGGTCACCTCAATGCGGGGCAGCGATTGAGGTAAGGGTTTGCGTCCGGGTTTTTTTCGTTGATGCGGTTTTACCTTAATGCGGTAGCTGTCAAGCTATCTGTCGCCTCAAGCTATAAAATCAGGCCACTTTTTTCACACGACTACCCTCCTTAACTTCAGTACTATTTACGGGGTTTAAAAATTCCTTTGTTTTTGGTGACCAGTTACGAGTTTCACCACTCCAACGCTCTGGATTTTCAGCTCTAGCAGCTTCATAGACTTCTTTTCTCTGCTTTAGAATCCCTGCATCCAAACCTGCATGACGCTGCGCCGGAGTAACAAATTTAATCGCACTATGGCGATGTTGATGGTTGTACCAAGCAACAAAACTTCCTACCCATATACGCGCTTCTTCAAGATCAGAAAAGGGCTGCTCAGGGTATTCATGGCAGTATTTCATTGTTCTGAATAAAGATTCGGAGTATGGATTATCGTTGCTCACTGATGGCCGGGAAAACGAGGGTACAACGCCTAATTTCTGTAGCGTTGATAACATGGTCGCCCCCTTCATCGGCCCTCCGTTATCGGAATGTAATATCACCTGCTTAGGTTTGATTCGCTCACGTTGCGCGATGTCGATCATAATTTCAGAAGCCCGTTCACTGCTTTCATGTTCATACACCTGCCAACCAACGATCTTGCGGCTAAAGATATCCATAAACAGGTATAGATAAAAGAACATACCCTTGATGGATTGTGGTAAATAAGTAATATCCCAACTGTACAGTTGATTGGGTCCATCAGCGGTTAATGGTTCAGGTTTCTTAATTTTGGTTGAAGGTCGGCTGGCCTGACGGTGTTGCAGTAACTTCTCTTCACGCAAAACGCGATAAAAAGTCGACTCAGAGGCAATATACTGGCCTTGCTCCGCCAGTATGGGTACGATCTGGGTTGGCGCAAGATCAGCGAATTTCTCTGAGTTTATGACTTGCAGTAACTGCTCGCGTTCGCACTGAGAGAGTTTATTGGCCGGTACAAATTGATGCATGCTACGACCATCCGGGGCGAGTTCTCCTGGCTTGTGCCAACGCTGAAGAGTGCGCGGGCTGATACCGAGTATGTCACAGGCTTTGCGAAGTCTGGCGCCGGCTATAAGGGCTTCCTTGACCCACTTTAAAATGAGTTTGCGCTCTGGAAGCTGAATCATCCTTCCTTGTCCTCCCAGAGCGCCTGGAACTTTTTTTGCAATACCAATAAGGCAGCTGCTTCAGCTAATGCCTTCTCCTTACGGTTCAATTCACTTTGCAGGTTTTTGTGGCTTGATTTAAGGTCACGAAGCTCAGCAAGAGGAGGCGATGAAGAGGAGGCACCTGATTCAAAATCCTCTCGCCATTGTTTTAAATGATGGGAAAAAATACCTTTGTTACGACAATAGGCGTTGACTGCCTGTTCATCCATGGAATGTGTCGTCAATAATGCATCGAGTCGTTCGGCAGAGCCCCAGTTTGCGGGACTTTTAGAGGTACTATTGCCTTGTTTTACCTTGTTCTTATTTTTTGATGTCATCCAGTTTTTGAGTGTCCAGTGATTCATGTTTAATTCTTCGGCCACCGATATAACAGTACGGGAGCCACGGGAGTATGCTTTTTGCAATGCCTGTTGGCGAAAAGCGTCAGTATAATTTGTTTTCATATTCATCAATATCAACTATTTTCAAGTTGTGGGAATCGCTAATTTTCAGTGCGCCGGTTGTTGGCGCATGTCCAGTCGCCCTACGGGCTCCTTACCATGCGCCAACAACCGGCAATCCCACAATGTTAACCCCCAAACAATAAAGGTTAATAATAGAGGCGACAGATATCCTGACAGAGGGGGGGTCCAATGACTGGAATGGCTGGATAAATAATTTCTTAAATGACGATGACATTTACACAAAAATAATAACGGTGCCTAATTCTTACGAAGGTTTCTTAAAAAGTATTACTTCTGAACATCCAGAAATAGTTGTGATATTAAGCCATCATCACACTCTTAAGCGAGATGCTATCTTGGCGGGTAGACTAAGAAATGATACGACTATGTTAGTTGTTGCGCACCCGCTAGAGATTGCTGAACTGGCATATGAAAAACGTCTAATGTCTAACAAAATCTCAGAAATGAACTCTAAAGTAACTATACCAGAGCTTTCTTTTTATGAAGCAAAAAAACTAGTTTCACAAGGAAGTTTAGTTATTTCGAAGCAACCAAATGGAACGGAAGGTATAGGTTTTTGTGTTTTTTTTAACTCGTCTAAGAATATGCAGATAGAAAAGAAGGTGAAATCTGGTCACATACTGCAGAAATTTATACCTGGAATAGAATACTCTATAAATGTCCATAAATTTGGGGATACAGTTGGTGTCATGGAGCCAGTAGAAAAAGGGGCTACCAACATAAATGGCTTGCACCCAAGCAAACGAATCAGGACTTGTCCTCCAATATGTTTAAGTGTGGAAGCGAAATTACGGTTGAGCGCCACAGCGGAAAATATCGCACATCATCTTAATTTAGTCGGAGTTGCTGAGCTAGAGTTTATCGTAAATAATGACAAACCCTATTTTCTTGAAATAAATCCACGCATCTCTGCTACTATGAGAATGAATTGTTTGGCATGCGATATTAGCCTGTTTAAAGAGTTAGCACGTGTAGCACTTAAACGGGAATCAGGGAAAAAACTGATCCAGTATCCGGCTTGTCGGTTTAGTTATGAAAGGCCCGTCGAGTCCATAAGTGATGCTGTACGAGAGCTCCTACTAAAAATAGATGGAACTTCGGTTTCATCCAGGTTAACACTATCTGCTGATACAAAGTCCTCTCTCGAAAAGAAAATAGTGAGTGCTGAGAATGTTTTATCCAAAGCATAAAATAATTTTTGACTGTGATTTGAATTTTCCAAGCGACGATTTTCAAGCATTTCTTTTAATTTTTGCCACATTTCGTCAAGATATTGTATCTATCTCAGCTACAGGTGGAAATACATGGGTAGAGGAAGTTTGGTGTAATCTACGTGCTACCATTGACCTTATTTACAAGTTTGAAACATCAATTCTCTCCTCGATTACACCTACTTACATATCTAGTCGTCGTTCATGGGCCCTTAATCTATATGGTAGGGGTGTTATTCCTTTTACAGGTGCATATGGAAAAGGAACTAAACCAAGGTATAATCTTCCCCAAGACCAGAAAGTGGATGATTTGGCCAGTTTTATTAATAGATACTCAAACGGAAAGTTCAACATAATTGCTACAGGCCCACTAACGAACATTTCCCAGGTAATTAAAGAGGCGCCAGGTGCAATATCTAAGATAAATCATATATTTATAATGGGAGGTAATTTCAATAATGAATCAAAGCTTGATCGTTCAGATTTTAACATGTGGTTTGATCCATCAGCCGCCCAAGAAGTTTTCAACAGTAATGTTTCAATTACTTTATTACCTCTTAATATATGTAGGACAGTCCGCTCATCCACTTCGCTATTAGCTAAATTAGAATTACTAAGTGATAATGCCGCAGATATTTTCTATAATGATTTTAAATTGTTAACATTGCAACATGGTGTTGAAATGCCTCTATGCGATCAACTTTTGGCATTGATATACGTTGACCCAAGCATTATTGTTAATACAGAAATTGGAAATGTTTTCGTACACATCGATGATGATGATCTTTGTGGGCATACAACTTTTAAAAAAAATCCAACCGGAAATGTTCAATTGATAACTTCAATAAATCCATCAAAGGCACTATCACTGTTAATAACAGTAGTAGATAAACTTAATTATATTGCCGTAGATAAAAGATCCGCACGATGGTTGGATCGTATTTAATAATGAAATTTACAAAAAAATTAATGCATTTCTTCTAACTCAGGGCTGTTCAATGCTACATCCATGCAGCGCTCGATCCGTTTTTAGGAACGGCACGACTGCTGCTCATTTGAATTTGAATTACCGGACTGGAACGTTTTGTACACAACACAGACATTGCTGAGAAGATCAAGGATAAGCTAAATTATGATACGGGTTAGGTAGATTGGTATGTGCGATGAGCTGGTAGCCGGAAAAAGATGATCGCTGCACAAGCTCTTAAAATAGAGTAAGGGTGTTATATCGGTGTAAATAAAATGACACCCGAGAGTCCCTATTACTGCAACTGTAGATATTTTGTTCGGAAATTTCTGAACGGTTGCCTTTGTACAGTATTAAAAAATAAATTTTAGGATGTGATAAATGCCAGAGGAATACGATGATAAATTTAAAGATGCTAGCTCAATTCCGAATACATCCAATAGTGTTATTGAGCGTTATAAATTATTGGCCCCAGTTTATAATAAAGCGACGAAAGCATGGGGATACAAATGTCATGTAGTAGCAGCTCAAATTTTAAAAAAATATGTTGATGTAAATAGATTTATACTAGATGCTGGATGTGGAACTGGTTTAACGGGTAATGAACTTTATAAACTGGGATATAGATCAATCTTCGGTATTGATATTTCTAAATGCGCATTGAATGAAGCAAAAAAATTTAACGTATATAATGAGCTAATTGAACATGACTTGTTAAAATTACCGATACCATTTAAAAACGATAGATTTGACGCATTAGAATGTATAGGTGTTCTAACATTTATATCTGATCCTAAACTACTAATACCAGAATTTGTTAGAATAGTAAAACCTAATGGCATAATTATTTTAAGTCAAAGAGACGACTTAATGGTTAAATTTGGTTATGATAAGTACATAAATTCAAAAAAACTAAGAAGCATTGTTGAAGTATTAGAAATAACATCTCCAGAGCCGTATCAACCAAAGAACAAATATTATGGCGATAAAATTGGTGTTCAATACATCGTAATGAAGGTACGTCAGTCTGAATATTTGTACCGAAGCCATTGAACTCCAACAGATGAGTCAAAATAATTTAGTTTTCACTGGCAAAATTACAATTCGCATTCAATTTGACAAGAAGCTATCCACGAACCTGCCTGAAGCGGTAGTTGAACAAGGTCATGATTTTTAAAAATTAAGAATACAAATATTAATTGAAAATTACTATGAAAATATATATAGCAAATTGTTATAGTCTAGCAATGAAAACAGATAGAAGCCCAATTGATGAGAAATTTATTAACTTGGTAAGCTTAATTTCGCAACGGATGCTTTGGTTTGTAAATCCCGGTGACATTATCGTTACTCCTGCTCCCTTACCCGATACTGTAATTAGCTGTTACAAAAACACATTTGGACATAACCCATCTAAGATTAGATATGTGGTACCAAATTGTAAATTTCCAAAAATATTAAATAAAGAAGTACTGCACTCTAGATATATTGTTAATAAGATTAAAAGTTATCTTACGGGAGAAAAATCCGAGATAGTACCATATATATACGATCCTCACTTTGAAAAGTTTGTAGAAATATTAGGGAATAATGTTTTTATTAGATCAACGAAATATATGAAAAATGGAGGTGTACGTAGACTCAACCACAAGGGGCATTTCCGTTCAATAGCAGAGAAAGCTGGCGCCTCAATACCCAAAGGGTTATTTTGTAAAACAACTCCCGAAGTCATCTCTGCCGTCGAGTTATCTTTGAGTCGGTGTGGTGGTGCGATGCTAAAACAACCCATAAGTTCCGGGGGAACTGGAAATTGTGTAATTACGTATAACGATAAAAAAACTATACATGGCGCAGCTTTTGTTTATAAGATGTCAAACAAAAATGATGTTAAGAAAATTGGGACATTGGCTTTTATACAAGAAGTAGAAAAGCACGGAGGAATTGTTGTAGAGGATTATATCGTATCTGCGAAAGATATATATATGCAATTCAAATTAAATGAAAAAGATGTGAAAACTATGGAGGTAGGCGATACACTATTAGGACATATATCTTCCATTAATAACCCTTTATCAATAGGAGGAGTTTCTATCCCGTCCACGTTAAATCCAGCATTGGTAGTGGAATTTATCAAAATTGCGTCAGATATTGCCAAATTTGCGCATAACCTTGGATATCGTGGATATATGGATATTGATGGTATGGTCACTGAAGATGGAGCTGTATATGTTAACGAAGGGAATTTTCGAATTCACGGTTCATCACATATTGATAAAATAGCACGTCAGCTTATCGGACCACAATATATGAGCAAATCACACATCATTGGAAGAAAATGCTGCATCGGCAATGATGCAGGTAGCATTATAGAAAATTGGAAAAAAAACGGCCTTTTTTATGATAAATCAAAGAAAGAAGGAATCATTTTAACTGCTGAGAATTGTAAATCAATTCAAGAGTATGAGGTTGCTGCAATCAGTAGAACCTTTGAGGAAACTAAAAATATACTAGAGCAGGCGAAAATCAAATAATATACATTCAAAGAATAAATTATTGAACATAAATATCGCAAAGATTACCACAATATTTTTATGTGGATCTATATTTTCCTTATCTCAAGGCTTGTTATATCCTTATTTTTCACAAAAGTTAATACAGCTCGGTTTTACTCCGACATCAATAGGTCTTAGTGCAGCTATAACTCCCATAGGGATGATGATTGGAGCATTTTTCGCGCCAAGAATACTGATTCGCTCAAGCGTAGGTTTGGCGGTTATTTTAAGTTCAACACTAGTAGGGCTTTGTTTGATAATAGTGTCTTACGTGGTAAAACCAGAAGTATGGCATTTTGTACGATTTTTCATTGGGTTTGGAACAGCAGTTATATTCGTTTCTACGAATTCGTTGCTAGCTACATTAGTCAAAAAAGAAAAAATGGGGAAAATTTTTGGTCTTTATAATACAATTACATCCTGCGGATTTGCGATAGGCCCCTTAATACTGACTGTAGATGGAAAGAATCTACCAATTACCTTTTTGGGGTTATTTATTCTATTAGTAGCTTCTATATTTTTTTTTCAATTTAAAGAAACATCTTTAATATCTAATAAAAACACAGGTAAGTCTATTCCTAAAGATCCTATTATTATCATACTTGTAGTTGGTGCCTTTTCTGCATCTATGGCGGAGCAATCAATATTTACTATTGGGCCAATATATCTATCTAACCATTTTACAATTACAGAAATTGGGTTTCTTTTAACTTCTCTTGGTGCCGGCAGTGTGATGTTTCAACTCGCAATAGGTTGGATGGTAGATCGATACGACACAGTGATTATTGGTGGGGTTATGTCCTTAATATGTGTTGTGATAGCACAGTGTATCAACCCAAATACGCCATTTATACAGATAGCTGTGGCAATGTTTTTGTTCGGGGGAATTTCTTATGGGATATACACAGTAATGATAGTCCATGCTGGGAAGAAGTTTGAAGGCAAAATGTTAGTTGGCACAAATGGAGTATTGACATTATCATGGAGTCTGGGTGGCCTTATAGGCCCTCCGCTTATTGGATATATTGGAAGTGGAGTTGGATTAGAAAATATTCACAATATATATTCGTTGATATTCTTAATTGTGAGCATAGTATTTTTTTCAAAAATTGCATATTCCACGAAAATATAAATCTCTTAGGACCTGTTCAAAACCTTCTTAAGGCAAAGAGTGGGTCACTATTGGATGCAATTTAACATCATGTACTAGGGCCGAGTTTTTCTAACAAGTTAGTTATGGCGATGTCTTCTTTATTTCGTATTTCTTTAATAACCGGCAGTGTTTTGGCGAGTAGTTTTACATTTTTGACAAGGTTGTATTTTACTGAAAACAACAATGCTTTTTTCGCTAATTGCTGAATTTCCAGAAAACCAGCCACTAAAGCGCCCGTATTTTTCAAATATCCAGCATCCATAAGGTACTGCAATCTGAGCATCATTAACTGCTTGTGGTCTGCCAGTGCAAACAGTTCCCTATGATCTGCCCACAGCCTTTCACCTTTAAGCAATTGATCAATTTGCTGCTCTATATAATACTCAATATCTTCATAAACGCTCAATCCAAATTGACAATAGACATCTCTAGGATAATCTTCTAATATATTGTGCTTTTTCCTTGAATTTACTGAATTTAGATAATCGTGCAAATAATCATATAATAAAGTTACATCGAACTTGTAGTCAACGTTTGGCAATAACCTTGAGAATCCAATAAATCTTTCTCGTAAAGATTTATATTTATAATGTTTTCCGGTAGGTACTTTGGCTTTACTGTATGCCATTTGTATTTGAGCAAATGAAACCTCTCCGTATTCGTACCGGTCAGCAGGTTTGGCAAAATCGGCTATATAGAACAATTTCTTGCCTAAATCATATCCATAGAGAAAAGTGACATGACCATAATGCATATTTTTGAATCGACGGTTGTTAGACAGATAAAAACAATCTACATAGAACAGCACATAGTAGCCTTGAGCCAACCTTTGAATTAATAATTCCACAATTGAGTCGTCATTAATTAACCGTCGATCCATATATTGGTGTGTAGTAAATGGACAATGGCTCCATACGTTTATACGATCAATTGTAAAATCCAATGCTAAAACATCTGAACCTTCCAGCGGATTTTTTCTGAACTCAGGCTTGAGTATTTCTAACTGAACATAGGTATTATAGATCCATTGCACTGCGCTTGGATTGTTAAGAATAATAGAAAACAAACTTGCATGATGATGAAATGACGTGATTGGCGGATATACCATGGGCAGTTTTATACTTCTTATTGTCATGTTTATTCCATTACATTCAGCGAGCTTTCGACTTGTAACTTTAACCCTTGCAGAAACTCTGAGGCCCGTCTACCTTCTGTTACTCTATGATCAAACGCCAGGATCAATTTACGGGATTTAGGGCGCCCATCGATCGCACACACGCCAAGGATGGCGCATTGATTTTTCCCGATGAGTGGCTGAAAATCAGTTATGCCATAAGCGGTTAGGTCAGATACAGTAAATGTAGTCGGTTGAGTGCTATTCCCACGTAATGTACTTTTTACATAGTCCTTTGCACTATCAAATACTTTGTTATTGACTTTGCCAATGGTAGATTCGCTCAAATCTCCTAAATTTGCTACTTTAAGACCTTTGCCCATATCAATCGCCATACCAATGCATATGACATCGTGATAATGAATATGTTTATCATGATAGTAAGCGTTAAGCTCCTTAAATTCTTTAAGTAGATTAGAAATGCAGATTAATATCAGGGCGAAAACCTTGTTGTCAATATAGGGCATATTTGAAACTTCGATATGAGTGGCTGTATCAACTTGATCCCAGGCTTCGTGGACATTGATTGATACACTACTGCTTGTACTATTCTGTGAACTCTGCAGATTGTATAATTCAGCCATTTTGTGTCTGGATAACTTTTCTCTTGATGTGCCTTGATCAAGCCTGAGCGTGCTATTTCTATTCTTATCGGGCAGGTTGTGTTGTTTTGCCAGAGTATCGGCTTGCAAATAGTCCTTGACAGTGCTTTTTAATACATAGTAGTGGTCTGCAAACTCACTGGTTTTGATGTTATTTCTACTAAGTAACTCCCTGGCGATATCTGAGTATTGCGTAGTCTGTTCTACTTCTTTACTAATTTGGTTTTTTTGATCAGTTAAGAAATTATCTGATTCATGTAATATCGCTATACACTGCCCAACTTTTACATTTTGCTTTTCGCTACACTGCAACTCCACAAAGGCTGATTTAGGCGCGGTTACTTCAGTGACTGTTTTTGCGTTTTCTATTTCAAAAATAATATTGCCTTTCTCTATCCAGGCCCCGTGTTTCGCGCCTATTGCCAATATCTCACATGTTTCATCATTCGCACTTTCTTTGGGCACCACTATTCTAGTTTGGCTATCCATTGATCAGCTCCAGTATTTTCGATACTATCATTGTCGTATTGACAAGCACTTCTTTCTCCAAATCAACTGTGGCTGGTATAGGAACAGGCAAAGAACAAATTCGACACGCTCTTTTTACCGTCAAATTGGATTCAACCAGCGTGGAAATTACTTCACTGCCAAATCCACCAATAGCTGAACCTTCTTCAACAACGGCTATAATATCTGACGATATTGATGATTTTAAGGTGTCAATTGGTAACGGACTGATTTTGCTAATCAGGATAATTTCTGCAAGAATATCGCACTGAAAAAAAAGTTGCCTACAGGATCTGGCAACAGTGTCTAACATTCCACCATAAGCAATAATAGAAACGTTCACTCGCATGTTTCTCGGTAAAAGGCGGAACGTTGGATAGTGCTCGTCACTGATTTCACACAGGTAACCTTTGAAGAAAGAGTCGGTAAGGAAGCTACTTTTTTTATTGTAATCTAATTTATTCTCAATAACGATGACAGGATCTGACTCATACCTATAAATTGAATCGTAAACATCTTTAATTGATAGTAGTTGGTTTAATGCGATTACTTTTACATTATCTATACCGAGTAGGTGCTTATCCAGTGTTTGGCTATGTGTCGGCCCATAACCTCTGCCCCCACCCATTGGTGTTCTGACAATAATTGGACAACGAGCTTGTTTATTGTACATATGATAAAATTTTGCGGCATGATTGATAATTTGATCAAGACCAAGTAACAGAAAATCGCCAAACATTATTTCTACAATAGGCCGAAAATTCTTTAATGCTAAGCCATTGCATACGCCAACAATAGCGGCTTCGCTAATAGGCGTAGACAGAACACGGGAAGGGTATTTTTCCGACAATCCCCTGGTTGCCTTAAACGCTCCTCCATAAGGACTCTTGATATCCTCTCCCAAAAGTACAACGTCATCATAGCTGCTTAATAGATACTCAAGCGCTGCATTAAGTCTGTTAACTAAAAACATATCACTGCCAGAAAGTTGAATTTCCGACCAGCTATTTTTCATATAATTTACACTGATTGCATCTGACGTAGCGGTGTAATCCTGTAGAGTCATTGTTCCATCCATGCTTGCATCACGTACAGAAATAGATACCAGATCATCTATGATGGTTGACATTTCATCGTATTGAGCGGGATAAGCGAGGCGAAATTTTTCAATAGGGTCTTCTTGCCAGAGCGCCTGTATTTCAGCCGCATTTCGCGTGTCATCACCTTTAGAGTGAGAAGCAAGGCGATTAGTATAAACGACATGGAAAGCTGGTTTTTGTTCGTTTCTTACGTAATTAATACTCTCCAACGCATTGCTAAATAATTCTTCTGGGATATCGGTGGTGCTTACAAAGGTTTCTATTGCAAAGGATTGCGACCGGGTCTCTAAACTACCAGCCATTGCATCTTTCTGCACGGTTGACTGCGCATAGCCATTATTTTCCAGTACAACTAGCAGTGGAATTTGCCAAAGTGAGATTAGATTTAACACTTCATAAACAATTCCCTCACCCATTGTGCCATCGCCAATGAATAAGACACCAAGATTTGGTTGGCCCCTAAACTTAAGTGCCAAAGACATTCCAGCAGCGACTGGCGCTATCCCACCCTGTATACCATTTGAGTAAAAGTTTTTCGAACACAGATGCTGACTACCACCCACACCGCCTGAAACACCACTTTGTTTGCCCATTACCTCTGCAACCAATCCAGCATAGTCACCACAAAAAGCGATATAGTGACCATGACAACGATGATTCGAAAAGACAAAGTCCCCGGCTTCTAGCTTTGAACAAAAGGCCATTGCACTCAGCTCCTGCCCAATGCATGTATGCACAGTACCTGACAACACTCCGGTTGAAAACAACTCTAAGAATTTTTCTTCAACCTTGCGAATTAAAATCGCGGTGTAAAATGTGTCACGCCATTTATTAATCCATTCACTTGTATCCACACAACCTCACAACTACAATATCAAACTGTTTCAACAGTCAATAGTTACACCCTACTTTATTATATAAACTTATTTCATAAGTTTATTAAGGCTAAATATACAGCCGCTTTCATTTGTCTTGTGCTGAATGGGCTTAATGTCATCCGACCAATAAACCCGTAATATTGATCTATCGCCCACAATCTTCGAACGCTGGTGCAAGCCTTTGTCGTTTTTGAATACAAACAATGTTTTTGGCAATACAACCAACCATCGACACGTTGCATTAATGATCAAACTGAATGCCTCAAATGCCTTAATAGCAAGATAATCGTCGCAAATTATTCTGGTGTTATAGACGGCGCATTGAACGGACACCGAACCTTGTTTATCCAGATACAAAATAGGTCTAGAGTCCGACCACTTACTGATTCCGCTATTTTCAAAGCTGTATGGAATTCTAAACTGGAATAATGGGCTATATAGCTTATCCAAATACACTTTTGGCAACAATTGAATAATCGTGCTGATAGAACTGTATCCGGTTTTAGCAGAACAACTGTTTCGCTCACCCAACAAGCCAATATATCTTGCCCTGAAGTTTGGTTTAATGTAAGCATCATCAGTATGCGCTTGAAAAACCTCACGTGTACTATTTGTATTACTACGGCTTTTATCTTTTGGTTGCAAAATAGTTATTAGTTTGCCGTTATGTTGTTCCTTATACTGAAATGGCATACCAAATGCGGCACCCATGACTAACAATACGAGAATATTAAATTCTCTTTCTAACTTTCCATGGTATCCAGGTATATTTTTTATAAATGCACCATCAATAGATTGATCGTGCTTAATAGAAAAATATTTTTTTTCAAATCTATGTGTTTTATGCAAACACTCTCGCGATATAGTATCTGCTGTTGCAATTCTATCTTCATCATCCATATTTTCGGAACAACTACATGCTGCGATAATTTTTTCACGCATCATACTCGCCAAACTTTCTGGTAGAGTCAGTTGTTCAATCCTAGACAAACCATTCATTTTTAAGCACCAAATTTAAAAATAGGTTAAATTAAATCTATAACAACTAATGAATCAGTACGAATGATCGACCGTTTGGTTTACGGGTATTTATTCATATCCTATTCTTTAATAAAAAATAAACCTAGATATTTTAAAGCTCAAGTTATTTTGAAAATTAATTAATAATATATTTATTATTGAGAAAGACTACTATGTGTTCTATTCACTTATAGATTAATTCAGCAATGTGGAATTCGATTCCTTATCTATATATGCCTCATGACTGTATCTATATTTGCTAAATAGTAGGTTGATTTTGCGGCAAATTGCTCATTTGAAAATAACCATTCGTAGCTATTATATATTCCGAGCATATACCTATGCTCCCAATTAATATTAAAATCATTTGACGAGTTACAGCCAGGTACAAAAAGTTTCTTTTTTCTCTTTTTAATTCTCTTTAAACACTCACTAGGAGGTACATTAAGGAACAACAGAACGTCTGGCTTCCTGACAAGCTTACAAAGACTATTGATGTAACGCATAGAAACACCATTATTTATATCTCTTGTCAAACCTGTGTAAAAATATCGATCAGCAATTACCACACATCCTTGACGTTTTAGTCTGGGTGAAACAGTAAATAAATAATCCCATAAAAATGACAACCACTGCAAAAAACTGTAAATTTTAGGCGTTAACAAGCTATAACGTCGAAATATATTTGTTATAACCACAATACACTTTACAGAGTTCCATCTAACCAGTATTGTTCTTACACCTTGCTGTTCGTAGTATTGTAGTAATCGTTGAGTTAGCGTTGACTTACCGGCACCACTGAGTCCTTCGCATACTATCAACATTCCGTCTTTCGGAATGTTTAACAGAACCTCAAATAGATCCGGGTCACAACTATAATTGTTTTTCTGTTGGTTCAATCGTTTATTATCCTAATTCTATTGTCAACATTAGTAACAAGCGTCTTTCTATTTTTTAAATGATTGGAAAAAACATCTCTTATTAAGATTCCAGAGTCTTCGAGTAATGTAGTGTCTCTGAACAAATAAAATCTGTCTCCTCCTTGAAACATAAAATCGTTAGTTGCCACTTTATACATCCTATCTTTTTGTAGTGGTCTTCCTCCAATCTTTACACTTTTTATTCGTTTACCTGGACGACGCGAAGCATCAAACGTGAATGTCAAGCCGGAAATCTGCAGAAATCGGCCATTAAACGGATTTGGGTATTTTTTTACTCCGTGTTCGAGTGCTTCTATTATCTGCTCTCCGGACATTTCAACGGCGATGACGTAGTTAAGAAAAGGAAATGCCGAATACACGTCGTACAGAGTAATATCGCCCTTGAATATATTGGTTCTAATGCCACCACCATTTTGCAGTGCAAGATCAGCGTGTACATGTTCTTTCATGGCATCAGCTATCGCATTACCAAACGATGTTTCTTCAAAACGTGCATTATTACCGCCAATTAAATCGAATTTAGAATGCCCAATAACCTCGTTCATTTTTGCATGAATGGTTTTTGTATAATTATTAACTATATTTAAAATTTTTGGATCTTGTTTACTTTTGTTCATTGTTGATAAAAATTTCCTGTTAATATAAACAGGTTTTTTGTCAACAAACACTATATCCAACTTCCCAATTTCACGTGTCATGTCTTCATTGATTGTTACTTCAGCATGATCTCTAGAATAAAAATTGTATTCTGGCGCATGATCGTGCCCTGCCAATAGTAAGTCGATGGAGGGATAGGCTTCTAGGATTATTTGCAGTTCGTCTAGCATTTCGTGAGCAATCAATATAATATAGTCTGCCTTGGTCTCAAGCTCAGAAATTGGCTTACCTAAAGCCTCGATACGTGTATCGACTGTTAAGTCCTTGACGAATTCCGGTTTTGTTACTGCCAACAAATCTGCAGATATATAACCAATTATACCAATATTGATACCATCTACTTTTTTAACTATATACGGCTTGAATAGGCGCTTGCCATTTTTGTACAAATTGCTGGATAAAAATTCAAATTCTGCAACTTCTTTTAGTTTTAGCAATTGCTCAACACCAAAGTCAAACTCATGGTTACCAACACCGATAGCGGTATAATTCAACTCATTCATTATATCAACTAAGGGCATGCCTCCATTGAGGTCGGACTCATTTGTACCGTAGAATGTATCACCAACATCCAATAACAAATTATTCCCATTTATGTTTGAATTTGCTTTAATCAGAGTTGCAATATTTGACATCCCGATTAGTCTATTCGGAAAATTGCGTTGAATCTGACCATGAATATCGTTAGTGTGGAAAACAACAATATGCCTATATTTTTCTGGAAAAAGGCTGGATAGCACAAGATAGGGGTGAGGTGCATAATAGTACATACCAACTGACACCAATGCGATCAGCAGAATAAATTTGATGGTATTTCTAAAAGACATAACTAGTTCCCTGTACTTTTGTAATTGGCAATCCCATAGCTCCAAAAAGCATAGATCAGCGCCGATAAAACCATGCCTACAAGAAAGGTGACTTGCGAAAACACTGGTGAAAATGTCAGCGTGTCTTGACCCGCAAGAAGATACTTAGACGGAAAATAATTGACAAAGGCAAACGGAAAAATGTAGATCAGCATGAACTGAACAACCTGAGGATATATACCTAAAGGATAAATCGCCAGTCGTCTGATATTAAAGAACAAGATAAACTTCATTTCCCCGGTTCTAATTGCCCAGAAAGAAACAATACTGCTAAACAACAACAATGACGACTGTATCAATACACCACCAATCAAAGCAAATGCAAGATAGACAATACTGCTGCCTGACCATATCAGATCCACCGAGTCAGACGCATAGACAAATAGCGCAGATCCCAATGCACAATATGAGATGGTTGTCATCAAATCTACTTTACCGACTATTGCCTGCATAAATACATTCAGAGGAGTCACCATATATCGATCAAAAGTTCCTTTGTGAATGTCTTTTTCTACAAATCTAACCCCAGCAAAGATCAGCATGCTCAATCCATAAGACAAATATAACAAACTATACAAAAATACAAGCTGTTCGCTATTCCAACCATCAATTGACTCGAAGCGGTAAGTTAGAAAGTAGATCATGAAAACACCAACCGAATCCCTTGCTATCATGCCCAGGAGTGTGAAACTGACATCGTTATAATAAAAATGTACTTTTGCAGAATTTAGTACGTACCGATAATATATATGCGCTATTCGTACTAAATTATTAGTTTTAACAATCACTCTGTCATCCACCCTGCACAACAACTAATTGTTTGTTTCGATTCCAGACTAGCTTGGCTAAAATGAATAGACAAAATATCCAGAGTATTTGAATTGCAATGCCTCCTATTACTTCAGTTTCGGTGATCTCACCCAAATAGACAGAAATCGGAAAGTAATATATTTTTTGAAAGGGTAAATACAACAAAACTTCTCCAAATTCACTTGGCATAAACCAAATCGGTACAAGTGCGCCAGAAAGAACTAACACCACAGCATTTTTCAGTGTCACTAATCCAAAGCAAACTACCCTGTCAAATGCGATAATCCAAACAATTAAACTTATCTCATAGAGGATGAAATAGCCTAACAGCAGGCTTAGGACGAAAAATACCAGATACCAGGCATCTGGTGGAGGGAGTACATCAACATATAAGGATATAATAAAAAACGATGGCACAAAAAGAAGTATAAAATTGAATAGAAGCTTACCGAGGTTGGAAAAAAACACCAATTGTTGAAAACCCACTGGCCGTAACAAACTGTAGAAAATGGTACCCTCTCTTACTTGATTTTCTACGATGGTTTCATCCATTATAAACAGAATTTGTAACAAAACACTCACCATTACATAAGTTACCAACAACTTATATTGCACGCTTTCAAGGTTGCCTTCTTTAAAATACAACGACTGCCATATTGCAACGTTTGTAACTACCAGAATAAAAATATTCAGTAAACCAGCAAAGTATTCCACTTTATACACAGTGCTGTCCATAAACTGCATGCTAATGATTTTCCAGCATACATTTATATTTGTATATTTACCCATTGCCAAACTCATCTCTCATGATTACTAATGCAACTAGGTGTCTCAGTTCTACGCACATGCTAATTGTTCATTCTTTTTAACATCTACGTGTTGCTCGGCGATATAGATGCGTTCAATCAAATCTTCTATTCGTTCTTGCTCAATTACTATGTCCGTTGCTCTATAAGCCTCATACGCCTCATTGATTAGTCCCCAAATCTCATCTCGATTATTAGGTACATCAAACAGCCACATTCCATTGTTCTGAGACACACCAATATGCCCTTTTAGTGCAATATTTCTTACATTCTTTTCCAACTTAAACAAAATGCGTTTTCTGCTGCTAAATGTTTCTGACAGTTTTTGCAACGAATCATCAAATATTTTCTTGCCGTGATCAATGATGATAAGACGATCACAAATTTGTTCGATATCATCCATATCATGGGTAGAAAACAAAATGGTCATATTGTTCGTATTGTTACACTCATTAAGAAAGGCTCGTATATTACGCTTGGCTAACAAATCCAATCCAATGGTAGGCTCATCGAAATATATAATTTTTGGGCTATGTAACAGTGATGCACAGATATCTGCTTTCATTCTTTGACCCAGACTAAGCTGCCTGGTTGGTGTTTTTATAAACTCGTCAATCCCTAACAAATCGTTCATCATCTCCATATTTTTTTTATAATCACTATCAGATACAGAATAAATGACTTTTAGAAGATCAAAGGACTCCTTGATAGGAAGATCCCAATGCAGCTGAGTTTTTTGACCAAATACAACCCCAATACTCATTGCCAAAGACTGCCTATGCTTAGTTGGATTGATACCGTTTACAAGAATCTTACCACTGCTTGGTTTCAATATTCCACACAAACACTTAATAGTTGTTGATTTACCAGCACCATTTGGACCAATAAACCCGACTTTTTCCCCTTGCCTAATATCGAAGGAAATGCCATTGACTGCGGTTACCAATTTATATTTGTAGTCAAATAGATTTCTAACTATACTAAAAAAACCTTGCTTCCTTTCTGATACTTTAAAAGTACGAGATAAATTGTTTACACTAATAGTCACTTCTATTTCCGCCTGTATTTTTACCGTAAATTCATGACTCACTGGGACATTAAACGCAAGGTTGGTACTTTTTAGAAAAACCAGCTATTTACCAGGATGATGAAACCAAGGCTACGGATTTATAATTACATAAGAGAATCAATAGCCAGTTTGATACTTCTAATTGAATCCAAACTGTTATCAACAAGCATAGTATCTTCAAACTCAATTTGAAAAGCTTCTTCCAGATCAACAACCAACCCAACAAACATGAGTGATGTAAAACCCGTTTCTTCTAATGAACTATCGGAGGAAGCGATTTCATTTAACCCAGAATTTGCAAGATACTTGTTGACTAAATGTGTAATTGTCACTTTTTTTTCGCTCATAATACGTTGTTATTACCGTGTCTCAAGACTCATGTGCTTCATTACGCCACCTGCATTTTTCTTGGCTTCGAAAAATTCATTCATTTTGAATTTTTGTTCTTCAGAAACATATTTTATGCGCGAGTTATTGAATAGTCTTGTAAAAAAATCGATCTCCCAAACTGATGAAGTATCATTTTCTATTGAATATTCATTGAGAAAAGTTAGATCTGTTGGCCTTAATTCATCCATTACGAAATCAGGAATCAACTTGCCATACATATATTCGATATAGTGGAAATTATAATAAATAATTTTTTCAATCCCATATGCTTTAACTCGATTTATCAGTTTATTCCAATCAATTTTTTCCATGTACTTATTAACATATAAAAATATATCAGCAAACTTATAAATCTTCAGATCCCGGAGATCGGTAATCCACAACGATAAACACGCCTCTTTGAACAAATGACAACTAAGCTGAATAATATTGTCGATTGTATCGAGCATAAAACCGCCCTGCCCAAATTGCCCAATACTAACTGCACGATCAAGTAAATCTTGTGAGTCAACTTTATACGGACATCCAGTTGTCCAAAGAAGGTTATGGTTAACGTCAACGTGAATTGCCCTGACAATTGGATGATCAGTGGTGATGTGAAATTCAACCAGTTCATGAGTGGTCATCTGCTGCAACCGTTTTTCTTTTTTGGATGCAGCCGCTATGCAGTGCTTCTCCTGATCATAGTGCCCCTGTACATATCCCGCCTGTTCCAGAATGCTGGTTATTTTGGATGCATCGGATATAGAGATTAACAAGTCTACATCAGAAAAGGGTCTCGCCGAGGGGTTCGGATACACTTCATAAGCCAACATATTGCCCTTCAAAATTGCTGCCTTAAAACCGTTTTTAGAAAATTGCATGACAATATTCTTAATATATTGTTTATAGACACAATTCATTTCAGCAACTAGTGACCATTGCAGTCTAAACATGCGAATAAGCTCGCCTTCTATCAGCCCGGTTAGCTCACATTGAACAACATTATGATAAAACATGTTCATTATTCGGTGTGTGGCAAGTTGGTAAAAAACTTCTGACCAATCGAGATCCTCTCTCATTAACATTTCAAATAGTTTCTTCTCACCTTCTGATTGCAATTCTACTGAACCCATGAGAACCAACTGCCATTCGGCTTTTATTTGCTGCCTATCGTTACTAATATCCACTTATTTACTCCGTTTAAATACATACACTCAATGCTCGCTCACTACGAGTTAGCAGTGTTAAACCCATATTTTTAATGCTTGCATTGAATAGAATTACATTTTTTACTGAATCTTCGTTGACACTGCCTGTATAGTCAGACAAATTGATTAGTGTTTCAGCATAGGGGATATGGCCAATTCTTTTTATGTTTTTAGTATAGTATTTCTGTATTTCAATGCCCGATTGAAACGCGTAACTTTGCAAAACTGGTAAGCTAAAATTGTTACAAATAACCTGTGTAATTGACTTGTCGTTTTCACATAATTTGCCCATGAATTTCCGCCACACTTTCTTACCCCACACCACTCTTTGTTGGATTTGCTCTAAACCCAATGTTGCTTCTGGCACAGCAGCCAACTGCAAATTTGTCTCATGCACTGACTGTATTATTTTATAACCTTCAGGTTTTGTACTAATTACACAACAAGCCGCTCCGTCACTGGTTACTGCAAGGTTGGGATGAAACACCCTATTGCTATCCATTTTGTCCGAAGCAACAATTAACACCCTTTTATGGGTACCTGCTCGAATCAAATTGCTAGCCACTTGAATGGCTGTTGTCAAATTTGCACAGCCAGATAGGTACAAGCCAATTAGTTGAGTGTTTATCAGTCCTAGCTTTTTGCACATCGCCTCAAACTCCAATATTCGAAATGGCTGGTACAATAAGTTTATCGATGTGTAAATTAGTCCGCTTATTTCAGATCCATTGATGGCAGCACTTTGCAGTGACCGCTCAATACAGTTTTCAGCCAGACCATATGTTGATTGGTTCGAAACACAAACCGTTCCAAACCCCAGGTTCTTAAATATGTCCACATCAACATCAGAAGCAGCAGTTTCATTTAGCTTGTCTATAGAAGTCATTGTTCCTAGTGCATACTTAATGTGGCTGAGATAAACATCCATTAGAGTTTATCTCCGGTTTTTGGACATGGGTCTTGATCATACTTACTTATTGCCCCTTGTAGTACTTCCCTAATAGCAACATAGTCTCTGTCGTATTGTTTTATCAATGCATACATCCAACGCTCCACACCAAAGGCTACACAACTTGTATGACAACAGCCTTGTTCATTTAAAATTATCTCACAGCGGTTTCCAAAGAAGTCTCTATGATAGTTCACTGATGAAATTGCAATGCTGCCACCGAATACAAACTCTTCTTTTACAGGGAACACCTTCTGCATTTGAGCTTGCGAGGATTCTTTGTTAAAAAATGGATCCAACGCCACTTGTACATCAATTTCAAGGTTGACGAGGCGGCAGAGTTTCAGAAGTTCGGTTTTATAGTCAGATACATGTCTTTGTGCATCTGTTGCTGAACCGATGCAGACTATTTCTTTCATAGTAAAGGCCCACAAACGTTCTAAATCGTTGTAATGAGATTCATTTCGAAAACAATTGGCTTCTGTGACTATGTATTGTGTTTTTTCAATAGTTGCGTTTGAAATAGACAGATAAATCCCGAAACAGGCCGCCATTGGCAGTACATACTCACTGTCCTTTAAGGATGCATGCGCAATAGCATGTTTTTTTTTGTTTTGGAAAATATTACCTATATCGGTCTCATTGATTGGCGTGGCACACAATGCTAAATGCGGAAAGTTTGTAAAATAATCCAATTTTTGCAATGCACTAATGGGTAAAAGCGACGGATAAACCTTTGGCTCTGCACAACATTTGTATGACAATTTATCAAACAGATTTAAAAGCATATTTTTAATCGTAATGCCTTTCCTGTCCAATGTAACTAATCCATTATCTACACTATACATAGTGATTACAGCCCCACTTTTAGTATATATAATACTAACTACTTGCTGATCTATACATTCCAGCATTGCGTTATGGTATATATTGAAATACAACTCTGTCTTTTTTACACGATGATTATCTAAATATTTGCAGCGTATTGAATAAACACGATCTGTTTTTTACAAAGGGGAAATGGGCAAATACAGTCGCGCTAATTCGTAACCTATTAGATATATTTACGAGATTCATCCATTTTTACTCATTTGATTGCATTATGCATTTTTGTTTGCAGTAGTTGCAATAATGACGTGATGCTCTTGATGTACGGCTGAATTCTTGAGATGACAAGAACCTACAATCTCCGACAAACAAAAGGATTAACTGGCAGACTCAAGGATATCGTAATACTGATTCTGCTTCCTGTGCAATTTTTACGATGTAACTTACTTATACCATCAGTTGTAATATATATCAAGTGTTTTTTATTAATTGCAAGTATGCTACTGAATGTAATATTACGTGATGATGCTGTTTAAAATAAAAATATGATGCCAAAGCATTAATACAATAGATGTTATGTTTACTAAAAATATAAATCGACTATTTACTCTGTCAATGTGATCATTGCTTAACAATTAATTCACTATCGTTAATAATAAATCTTAGTGCTTTTTAGATCTCTGGATTCTTACCGCTCTAAAACCGACAAAATTACTTCTTGTATAAAGCGGTGCATGGTATCGCTTTGCAGAACGCAGCGCTGACGGAAAAGCCGCCCATTTACCGCCGCGAAATACACGATGATGCAATATGTCGTATGAGCGTGTATAAGACACAAATGTTCCCTGGGGATCTTTTTGGGCCTGATTTGTATATTGGCCATAAATATCCCTCACCCACTCGGCCATATTGCCGTGCATGTCGTATACGTTCCATGGATTTTTCTTTTTTGTTTTCACTGCATGCGAATCATAATTTGCATTTATAATAAACCAAGCATAGGGTCGTAAACATTGCTCATCACCACATGAGTACTCTGTCGAGCTGCCTGCTCGGGCGACATATTCCCACTCCGCTTCTGTAGGAAATCGATAAAAGTAGACGTCTTGAGAATCGTTTAACCATTGGAAGTAAGCCATGGCATCTGTCCAAGAAACACAATTAACCGGATGATCCTGTTTATCTGGCTGATCCCAATTAGATACCCCATCCAAACAATTTGTTGCAGGACGATAGAACGTTGCATCGACAAATGCTTGGTATTCATTAACCGTTATCTCGTGATCCTGTATATAAAACGCATTTGTTATGCTTACCTCATGTGTAGGCATTTCATCAGCTTCACCATTATTGCTACCCATCTTGAACGTACCTGGCTCAATATGTACAAAACCTGTAGGTTCTACGGCAATACTCGATTGCCTGAGTGGTGTTTGACCGTTGGAAGTTTTACATAGTACGAGTAACAATAAATAAGCAAATTTCTTATGCATAGATCATCCGATTGTTGATACAGAATACAAATAGTTATATGTTGCCGTAGTTGGAACACCTCAATAGAGTTCATACACTCTCTTATAAACAGACTTACATTAATGTGGTTGCTCAATCAAATAGTATCCAGTCAAACTCAGTCATTAAATTTGTCACTGCTTACACTGTCATATTGCATCAGCGCTTTATCGATGGAATACCTGTTCAATATGCCGTATTTGGGAAAATCTACCCCTATTCTTTTAATTCAAATAGGAAATTTTGTTTTATTTTATCAACAGTCCTAAACTGCTCCGGCCTCACTGTTGCAATATCTATTGAATTACCAGTAATACTCTCAAGTAACAATATAAAATTAACAAATTGCAATGAGTCTAAAACGCTACTCTCTATCAAATCAAAGTCGTTTTTTAGTTCTAATTCGTTGTTTCCGTTTATCAAAAAATTCTTAATTGCATACTCGGCACTTGTTTGTGAATAGTCCATAATAGTTTAACTTTGTTATTGTTTAAGGTTTGCGTTAATACATGACTTCACTGAAGCATGTGGCAAAAGCTCAAAAATTCAGATAGTGTTCAGCCAGTCCATACTCAGAAAACGCATATTATGTATATCGCTGTACTTGATAGTAGGTTCATCATATTTATTCGCTTATGCAAACTCGAATTCATCTTCAAACAAACCGATTTGTGTAAAAAAATCCGTGCAATGTTTTCCTACTGTTTGCCTGCGTACCTTTCCATTTGCGCTAAGCCAGCATTTTTGATACAAATCAAACTCATTTGCGAGTCCTGCATCTTTGTACGCATTGGGGTTTGAATATTCCCGCAATACTGACAATATTGCGTTTGATAGATAGTTCCTTATATCTGCCATGGATCGCTCACTCCACTTCCCTGAGTGCTCATCAAATATTGTGCGTGTAATCTTTCGACCAAATGCCAGATGTCGGGATTCATCTTTATGATGATATTTACTCAACTCCTGAACCAAAGGATTCAGTCTGGCATCTTTACTCATTGCCACATTATAGGCATCCAGAATCTCTTCAAATATAACTACCTGAGCAAAAAACAGAAAATCAAGCTGATTTTTGTCGTAGTCTGGTCGGATCGAAAAATTCATTTTTCTATCAGGATATATTTTATTCGCATACTTGTTACAGAATTTTGCAAACACTGCAATATGTTTATTTTCTTCGTCCAAAAAATGATGTAGGTAATTTGAAATTTCCAATGGCCAATCTTTATATAGTTGCTCACTAATTCCCTGGATCAGATTTATTTCGCCGTGTATATTTAGGCTAAACAGGTTAATTATTTCATGAAAACTATAACGCTGTTTTTCTGACTCCGACATGATTTCATATTCGTCTTCTCCGTATAGCGATAAAAGTTCTGGAGTAAAAAACCACTGCTCTTGCTCTAATGAGTCCGGCCAGTCGAATAGTTCATAGGGGTTAGCGTGGAGTCTTATGGATATCTTGCATAGGTTATCCGAGTGTTGTCTTAAATTATTCATCATAATCCCTTTATATGAATGCTACAGTGATTTATGAAGTCTCGTGCCCAGGCTTGTTTGCAATCGACGTGATTTATATGATTAATCCCCAAGCCAGTTTTTCGACCCATTATTTGGGTCTTTTCAGTGCACATCTAATAATACATCTATACCCCACCCTATTACTGAGTAGAGCGCTGAAGTGATGCACGATGAAATTAGATCAGGCTATTCCATTGAGATTATGGCTCTGTGTTCGGGTAAAAGGAGTAATTGTGAATGTTTGCACAGTCGGGAAGAAAATGCGTCGCAATGTTAGCGAATGCAAACGACCTTGTATATCCTGCGGAATGACGATTCTGTTCCATAATCACAGTCTCTGAGCGAGTTATTTGTCCACTGCTTATCAGAACGCTGTTAAAAATACAAGCCGTGAGATGTGAGAATGATATATGAACCTAACCATCTATCATTGCTTACGGCTTCTATTCTCGGCCAGTCCCTGCCCGAGTTGATTCCTTGCGTTTTACTGATTGAAAGTACCGTATCTTTGTTTATACCACTAATAATTTTTCTTATCAAGAGACTTTTTCATTCTAATTAGAAAAATTACAACCGCACGTCATTGAGCAACCGTGACATATGCGAGTTAATTTACCTTAGTTTCGGCGATATTAGCGCAAAACCTGTTAGGTTGAACCGAGTATCATACCTAAATGGCACAGATGTATTGTGCGCAAATGACAGTAATGTAATGTGTGTAAGTGATAATGGCATCAACTGGGCAATAACCGACGTGCATTAAACGCAGTTGCCGCACAGTGTAGTGTCCTAAGCTAATCGCCTATTAAGACGAACCGGACAGTTCAGCTACCAGGCGCGTCCTCGCAGGGTGCGCCATTCTACCTCAGAAGGGCGCAATACCGCCGATGGACTCTCTCCGCTAACCATACCTTCAGAGTGCTTGGTAGTGTGCAGAGAGAGGGATTTTTGATAATATGAAAACGGCTGTTGATAAGGTTCCGATGGCAAGAAGCGTATGATTAATGCCCGTTTTGAGGCGATGGTTAGCCACTCATGTTTGAGGCCGATTTTTGCAACCCACGGCAGGCTGGGAGAAGGGGTTGATCGAAAAGAACGCCAGAGACTCCCACTATCGGTAGATTTCAAGAGAGTTGTCGCAAAAAACATAAAAATTATGCCACCCTGCTACCATTTTTCTCCGACTTATGTTTTCAGGATTTAGAAAGACCGCTTTTACAGAATCCCAATTTCTGATGCTTCCACTCCATCGTTCAGGGTGTTCTGATTTTGCCCACTTATAAACCTGTTTTCGTTTAGCAAGTATTTGTTCATCTTGACCCCGGTGATGCTGCTCTGGTGTGACGAAGTTGATGCCACTATCATCAGCAAGCTTAGGCACGATTTTACTGGGCGGTAAATGAGCATATGCCGGTACATTAGCTATTTTAATGATCCGTTTTCTTTCCTTGCTCATTGTGAGTTGTCCTCGTCGTTTCCCCAGATCTCGTTGACTTTTTTTGCAACACTAATAACGCCTCTGTTTCTACCAGCGCCTTAGTCTTTACGATGAATTTCTTTTTTAAGGGCTTTGTTTTCAGTGCGTAATGCTTTCATTTCACCTTTCGATTTCACTTTATCGATCAGTATATTGCGGTAAGAAAATCATCCTTCCATTGATTGATATGATGTGGATAAAGCCCTTGCTCTCGACATAACTGGCTGACTTGTTCTTCACTCAAGGTGGCGCAGGTAATGAACATGTCGAGCTTTTCTTGTGAATTCCAATCTTGTGGCCTTTTCTCTTTGGATAGTATGTGACTCATCTTTAATGTCGTTTTATTAGTCATTTGAAATTCAGAACTTTTGCTTTGTCTAATCTATGTCTGCAGTGTTGAATAACCCACTTCTAGTGTCTCTGATAATACTTTGAGAGACACTGTTCTATCACGCTTCAGTGTTTTCTCTACCGCTTGTATTTTAAATGATTGCGTAAACTTTTCTTTCATTTTCTTTACCTCTAAATAAATAATTAGAGGCGACAACTAGCCTGACACAGGGGACGATGCATCAGACTAATAAAGGGTAATGCGTGGCATTTTGGCATGAAAGAGCACATAGGGGTTAACGCGGCAAGTGGGATCATCCATCACAACACCCGCGAACGTACACGACCTCACTGAGGCTGGCAAACTATTGCATGGTGATAAGCAAATGATCATAGCCGCAGACTACTAAGGTATCGAGAAGTGTGAAGAGTGCGAGGATCGGAAGGTAGATTGGGCAATCGAGCTGAAACGAACGAAATCAAGTACCAGAGCTGCGGTGGAACACCCTTTTAGGATCATCAAAAGTCAGTTTGAATTTATAAAAACCCGGTATCGCGTGTTGAAGAAGAATCACAGCAAACTGGCAAACATCGTGAGACTGGGGCAATTGTCAAAACCGGAATGTAAAGCGAGTTCAGAGACTGCGTAGTCGGTTAATAGATTCACCATGGGACATTGATTTTATGCATAGCCGGTAAAAACCTGAATTCATGTATCCGGTTATTGTGTTTTTAAAATAGACGTCTTATTCTGACATTCCTTAGTAATATTTTTTATACATTCAGAATCAGAAAAAACTTGCAATATTTATTCAAATAACATATAAATAATCACTGCCAATTAAAAACACTACGTACTTATTGAGAACACTACCCGTTAACTATATGGGTTGTCCCTGGAGCTATAAATGACTATTTTAAAAGGAGGGTGCGCATGTGGTGAAATCAATTATACAATAGACGCTAAGCCCTCATTCTCATTTCATTGTCAGTGCAGACAGTGCCAAAGAATTACTGGTACCGGTCATGCATCTCAGTTTGCGGTACCTGTGGACTCAGTTGCAATTTCTGGAAAGATTAAGTACTTCGGTCTTGTATCGGATGCTGGAAATGACGTAAGCTCCGGATTTTGCGGGAACTGTGGCAGTCCAATACTGAAAAAAACAAGTGGTTACCCTGATAGCCTTTTTTTCCACGCAGGCAGCCTAGAAGATCCCAGTATATTTAATCCAGATACACTAGTCTGGTCAGATAGCGGTCAAAAGTGGGACTATATAAATCCTGAACTCAAATAACTGAATCGCTATATCAACACCGAATTGACTTTATCTCTATCTGATAATTAGTTAATTCTAAGACTAGCAGACCAATGTGACGTTTCAGGTTTTCTTATAGTTTGTATTCGAGTTGCACTATCTTTTATTTTATAGATCTGGTAGTTGGTTGGTTTATCATTAATTGAACTTTTGAAGATCTTTGATACCATGATCTCTGCAGTCCTTTACTAATATCATAATCACCCTGTTTAGTAGATTTTGTCGATACTCCTGATTGCCATGAGTGAATATCAGCAGTTTCTCCAATATGTTATACCTCCCCTTCCTGACTGATACCTCAGTAGAGACAACTGTGTATTGATAATTCAACCGTTAGTAGCGATTCACAGCGAGGATACGGATTATTTAGGCGAGCGTGGCTTTGGGTTGCTATGCCCTTTTCGGAGCAGCCTTGACCCCATTAAGGATGAGTGGTGAATTGAAGCGAGCATTGTTTCGTTTTTGATAAACCAACGAACATAAAGTCGTAACCCACGCTCACACAGTTAACGGGTAAAAAAGATTTGTGAAAAAAAACCGAATCAACATCTTGATCTTGGATGAGACGCATGGGCGGCAATTAATCTGATTGATTGATCATTTCATCTATAGGGAGTACACCTTACGAAAGGGTCGGTTCTTGGGGTGGTTTACTTAGTATTTACTTAGTCGAACAAACCCAATTACAATGTGCAATCGGATTTGCATTTCGACTACTACAATACTGTAAAATATATTACAACTCAGTTACGATGAGATCGACCCTGAAGCCCTTTTTCATAGACCCAATCAGTGATTAGTTCAACAACCTTTTCAGGATTATCTTCCTGCAGCGGGTGGATTCCAGGACCAAATTCATGTACCTCCGCATGCGGCAATACCTGTTTCAGTTTTAAATATTTATCAAAGGATTCTTCAGATAATAACGAACCAGGTGTTCCTTTTATCCAAACTAACGGCGTATATTGCAATTTCCACAGATTTTCCTCAATATTACTGAAATAAGACATGCTTACTTCGGACGAATTTGGATCATCAATAATTGGGATAAGCTTTGGAAATTTAGCCATAGCAGAACGTGTTCCAGGCTCATTGAATGGTTTGAGATAGTTATTGAATATCTCATCAGTAAAGAACTCTTGGTTTAGTACTCCTGGTTTAATAAGATTCTCAACAAACCAAGTCCTGTCATTAAGTAGTAAATCTTGCCCTATCTCGGTTCGAGAGAGCCGCATGATTGGTTCAATAAAACCAAAGTCCGAGTATTCCATTTTCCAGGCAAAGCTATCTACGAATGCTAAGCCTTCTACATTCCAAGGCTCCTTAACCGCGTAACCCGTCATGATCGGACCACCCCAATCATGTCCAACAAGAATTACATCATGAAGACGTAACTTATGAATAAATTTACTAACTATTTCTCTGTGCATTTGAGGTGTATAATCAAGATCGGGTTTATCCGATTTCCCGAAACCTAGCAAATCAAGTGCTATAACTCGTCTTTTTGTACCTTTAGCAACACCAGGGATTATATTACGCCAGATATATGACCATGTAGGATTTCCATGTAAAAAGAGTATAGGCTTACCTCTACCTTCTTCAATATAGTGAATTTTAAACCCGTCAATATCAACATACATACTTCTATATGGATATTCTGCCGATGGAGGTTTAAGCTCAGCCTCCGTAGGTGAAGGACATTCTTCAGCGCGTAAATTCTCCGTCAAGATAAAACTCAAGAGCGCTGCAAGGAGAATTGAATAGCTAACATTTTTTTTTTGCATTTTCATACCTATCATAGTTATAACATCGTTTACGATAAATCAACCTGCCATATAGTGTGAAGCAAATTGCACTTTAGAACTTCAATATCTGACGCTTTTACCTTCCTGAATGAGGCGTAGGTAAAAAGGGGAATTCTTTCACCAAACCGTTACTCGTCACATCCAAGCGATTTCCCGGAATATCACCGTAACCAACTCCGTCTAAATTTCCTGCGCCGGGGACACCGTTAGCATAATTAACCCCATCACCTAATAGACCTGATATTAATGCAGGTCCGCCAATTGCTCTCACCGTAAAATCAACAACGTCATCGCCTGGACGTCGTCCATTTGGCATTCCAGCAGGATCGGTTCCCATTATTGCGCCCATACGGTGTTGATTTTCAGGAACTGTAGGCAAAATAGAAACATCGAGGCGAAGTAAGTCTGCACAGGGGTATCCACATTCACCACCGTCTACATTCTGCCCTGGATATTTCAAGAACATACTGATTAAATCTACACGCGGTGCCGGAGGTATTGGAACACCAAAAATCTCCGATGTTGGTGGCCGTGCAAGTGGTGGATCACTGTACAATTCACTAAATTTCACGTCATTTTTTGGCAACGTTTTTTTGTAGATATCTTTGTTCGGAGTATCAATAATGAGTGTTTGTACCATAGGGTTTCCCATTCTCGATATTTGCTGATCGCGCTCCTGATACCTCGTATGTTTGTTATGAGCACTACCAAACAATTCCCGACTGGCACTAGCATAAATACCTAAAAACGGTGTTTGCGATTCCCCAGCTGCTTGAAGATCTTTAGTTAACTTTTCAATCGGCACTTCCAAAACGATACTCTGTACATTACGGCCTCGAAAATTATTTATCCCAAACGGATTAATTGAATTATTTAACTCTTCTTCAGGAGTCAAAACGGGAGGTATTCGTCTGGGTGCAGCGCCATCAAACAAAGCACCAGTATCAGCAAAAAAAACGTCAGTACGCTGACCTGCAAAAACCCTCATCTCATGCGTTTCATCTTTATATATTCCCTGTGAAGCCAACATTTCATAATCAGGCATTGTTACCGGCCCAACATTTGATGGGACAGCGATAAGTTTTTCTCCTCGAAACAATTGGCTTCGAATATACCCATTCCGAATCTCGGATACACTATAACGCTGCAGCAAAGTAATCCCTTCAGATCCATCACCATCCAGGGAAACAATTCCTTGAAGCTCTGGTCTCGACATTATCTGAGGGTTACCAATATAGGGCAAAGGAAAATTCAGCTCACCATATGCTGGTCGACTTTCAAAGTTAAAATTGAATTCGAATACAATGTCACTCGCATCTCCATCCATATCATTATCAATATTTATTCTATACTTAACATCATCAGAAAAATGAAAGTACGCTGGACCATCACCAGGATTTTGACCTCCCAAAACATTAAGAATAAATATCACTTTTGAGGGATCTTCCCAGCTCCTAAAAGCGTATAGATCCGATATGTTGGCACCTGGATCCAGCGCTGTTATCGGTGCATTTCGTGTACCTGAAAATACTGAGTTAAAAATTAATGTGCAACCTGTTAGCGCTAAGGCGGCAAATACCTGTCTCGATTTGAAAATCATTAGCATGTCCCTCTAAAATTTCGCAATAACTACATGAATATCAAAATACTGTTAATTCAAATCCAAATTTTGAGGTGAATTTCCAACAAAGGAACTACCCGAATCAATGTCTACAACTGAGTTCTCAGAAAATATTCCTCCACCCGTGCCAGGCTCAGCCTTATTTTTTAGAAATTTACTTTGTTGTATATTGAGTGAAGCGGTGCCACTCAAAGTACCGAGTGATGAAACAGCACCACCATATGAAGCGATATTTTTTATATATGTGCTTGAGCTTATGTCTGCGTTTGACGTATTCCAATTCGCCACTGCTCCACCGGAAAATCTGGCGGCATTAGATCTGAAAATACTATCTTTAATACTAAGCTGGGAAGGATTTGTGACAGAACGGAGATCTTCGTTGCCTGAGTTAAACACGCCACCATTAATTTGAGATGCACCATTGGAAATAGCTCCCCCACTTCCCGATGAAGTATTCTTATAAAACAGACTGCCTTCCACTGACAGGGAGGCTCCATATGAAACTGCGGAAGGTGAAGCAAATCCAAAAAATTCAACCGAAGCCGATACGTTATTAATTGCACCACCATCACTTCCATTCGCTTTGTTTCTTATAAATAGACTATTAGAAACATGTAGCTCAGTACCCACTTCGTTATGAATGGCCCCTCCTCCATAAGTCTGCTCCTCTATAGACACAAAACCTGGAAAAGTATCGTGCTGCAAAGTTTCAAGTTCACCAAGTGCTTTATTTTCATAGAATATACTGTCCGCTATATTTAGTAATCCATAATCGGGTTCAAATCCACCAAATTGGTCAAATAACCCTAGGAAGTTATGATTCCAAATTGCACCTCCGCGTTGGCGCGCAATATTTCGTTCAAATAATACATCGGAAATATCACCATACATTCCAATAAATCCTAACGCTCCACCATATCCACCTTGATTTTCTTGAAAATGGGAATCAGAAATATAGGCGTGATGGAGTTCTCGTACAAAATTACCAAAGGAATCTTGTTCTCTGTCCCCTAAGCGCAAACCAACCATAAGGAATGTACCCACTCCTCTGCCAAATTTGACGCCTTGCTGATTTATAGGCGAATTGTAATTGACGTCACCATTGCCACCGTTTCTTGAGAATGTATTTCCTTTAGCAATGGTTACACTTCCTGGTGGGCTTTGAATATAAAGAGCACTGGCAATTGCTGACTCATTCTGTCTAAAAATAGAATCTTTAATTTCTGTACGAAAACTTTGATTACCACTCATAAATCCGGAATAATCATTCCATACCTGAACGGCACCCCCCATACCCGTCAGTAACTCATCGACTAATCCTGTCGTCGGGGGAAGTGCGGTTGAAATTCCTTTATTTTTTACAAACGTGCTACGAATAATTTCAACATTTGTTTTACGGCTTGCAATTGCACCAGCATCATCTCCTGCAATATTATATCTAAAAGACGACCCAACTACCGATAGTAACTGGTTGTTAAATACTGCTATTGCCCCTCCGTCTGAGTCCGCCTCCATATCCGTATCATGTATTTCATTTTCTCCTCGCAGAACTGAATTTTTCTCGAATGAGCTATCAAGGATGTTCAGGACACCTCCTTGTTGAAATATCGCGCCACCGAACTTCTTCGCGTGATTGTCGTGGAAAATGGAATTACAAACATTCAATTCAGAATTGATAGACAAAATGCCAGCGCCTCTAACTTCATTCAATATATCCAGAGAGTCTGCATTTATGTCGCCAGTTGCGCTCCCCTTCGTAATTGTCAGTCCGTCAATCACTACATCAGTGGCATCATTCACAAAAAAAATATGACGCACGAATCCCCCACCATCTAGAACAGTCTTGTTCCCCTCAATAGAGCGTTGGTTAAATTCTATTTCACTGCCACTAAACCCTCCGTACAGTTGCACGCCAGAAGTGATAGAAAGACCATTTGATACTATCGGATATCGCCCTTTGGCTACCCATATTTGATTTGGATTTGGGTCTAGACTAGCGTTGTCAAGAGCTAGTTGTATATTTTGATAAGCATTCCCCCAGCTTGAGCCATCCCCCCCGTCTACATTATGATCCACATAAATGACCTCTCCAGTACGCCCTGTCACACATGCTTGATCTTTCGAGAAGGTTGAACTAGCGTAACTTAGACTGAATATTAGAAATAGTAGTCCCACAAGTTGGGCGTAAGTTTGCCTTATTCTCACTATTTTTATAAACATTTTCTTACCTATTTAGTTTACTGTTATCATTCATTATTCAATAATGATTATTGCTGCTCAATATCTTCGGGATAATTCTTTCTGAATGAATTTGATTTTAATAATAATTCACTTTTGATGGAATAAATAGCACCTCCGTTCCCCACATTTGCATTATTACCTAGAAAGTTGGAATCAGAGATTTCAGATATAGCAAATGCGCCTATAACTCCATATGAGGCTAATGCCCCTCCATTTTTCGCTGTATTATGAGTGAATACTGAATCCTGAATATTAGCGCTAGAGTTGCTCCAGTTAATTAAGGCACCACCAATGCCGGCAGCGGTATTAGATTTGAAAGAAGTCTTATCAATTTTGAGCATTCCACCATCAGCTTTAACTCTGACGTCTTCACCAGCAGAATCAGTTATTTTTCCATTGGACTGTGCGCCACCATTAGCGATTGCCCCTCCCGCCCCTTCGCCCACAGTCCTGTTACCCCAGAACAAGCTGTTAGAAACTTCTAGGGTCGCGCCATAGGTAGTTGGTACAGGCGGACTCAAAGATCCAAACACATCAATAGACACAGACACATTGTGAATGGCCCCCCCGTCACTATTGCGACTTTCATTACCTATGAACGTACTATCGGTAATGGTTGCGTAACTAAGCGCCTCGTTTGCAATTGCACCTCCGCCAAATGAAGGCTCAAAGGGTGAAATAATTCCTGGAAAATTCTCTTCGGAAAGCGATTCTGATAACCCAGAGGCTTTATTAGAAATAAACATTGAATTCTCTATATTTGTTCCACCTATTCCAGGCTCTAACCCACCTAATTGATCGAACAGCGAAACGGTATTATGACTCCATATTGCGCCGCCACGCTGACGGCCAATATTATCGATAAAAAAGGAATTGGTGACATCTGCATCGACAGTAAGCAGTTGAACGCCGCCACCATACGCCCCCTCATTTTCTTCGAACAATGAATTACTAATATTGACTTTATTAATCTCTCTCAACCAACGACCGTCAGCATCACGCTCCTGATCTCCCCAGCGTAGCCCAACAACCATAAGTGCGCCCGCCCCTCTTCCATAAGCTGATAGTTGTTCATTTACCGGAGCATGCGGATTAATCTCACCATCACCACCATTTCTGATAAACTTGTTGTCGTCTAATACAGTCTTACTCCCCGGCGGCGTCTCGATGTAGACAGCTCCAGCAATTACTGATCGGTTTTCAATAAATGAAGAACTCTTAATAATAGTGCGATAACCTTGATCCCCATTGTTAAAACCAAGGTATTCATTCCAAATCTGTATTGCCCCCCCCATACCAGTAACTAAGAGGTCTAAAGGGGAATCACCCGGCGATAAAAAGACGGGTAATACTGTAGCAATTCCCCGATTCCTAACAAACTGGCTGTCAAATATTTCAACATTTGTTTTTCTCGTTGATATCGCCCCAGCATCATCTCCAGCAATATTGTTTAAAAATACAGATTCACTAACCACCAGTGAATTCGCATCAAATATCGCAATTGCTCCGCCATCGGTATTAGCTTCAACATCAGTGTCATGTATCTCCAATTCACCACGTAAAACTGAATTGTCTTCAAAACGACTATTCACAACCTCCAGCATCCCATTTTGCTGAAAAATGGCGCCACCAAATTTTTTAGCATGATTGTCAACAAACACCGAATTGCATATAATTACGCGAGAATTTAACAGCAACATCCCCCCTCCTCGTACCTCGTTATTCACTCCAAGAGCATCTCTCGTTAGGTCACCTGTTGCATGACCACCTGTCACCGTTAAGCCGTCAATCATAACATTCGAATTATCAGAATAAATCACATGATTTGTATTATTTCCTCCAAAAAGAATCGTCTTATTTCTACTAATTACATGTTGAATCAAATCCTCTTCCTTCCCGCTAAATCCCCCGAACAGTTGAACATCTGAAGGAAGAATATATCCACCACGCCCAGACATATACTCCCCTTTTGCAATCCATATTTGATCTGGGCCTTGACTCAGCCTTGCTTGTTTAAGTGCAGGCTTCAAATCAATATACGCATTTGACCAACTTGACCCATCATTTCTACCGGCAGCTGATACATTAACGAAAATAACATCTCCACGAGCTTCTTCTTTGCAACGGTTTTGCGACGGAATATTATCTGCATATACAAGCGGTGAACTCATATTGATAATTAAGCTTGCTGATACAATTTTTATTACTTGAAAACCACGTATTTTATTCAACATAATATCTGCCTGTTAATTTATGCGGAGAATTTAAAACTAATCCCTATGGACCTAGTACTGGTTGCATTATTCTGGAACATACAAAACTAAGTTTTGCAAAAACCTGATGAGACTCCCTCGATCGTAGTCAGAAAGAGACGTATACTCATCACGAGAAGGCAGAGCTTCTCCTCCGTGCCACATAATTGCTTCACTTAAAGTCGTTGCTCTACCATCATGTAACCAAGGCCCAGTGTTACCAGTGCCCCATAATTCACGCGTCTTCCACACTGATTTTCCGGTGCCCGCCTCATCAACGTTCTCTGCCAACCCTTCTCCCATGTCATGCCATTTCAGGTCGCCATAAAGTTCGACTTCAATCCCATCACCTGGTTGATTCTTCTTGTATTGCAAGAAGCAATTCATTTGACGATTTGATTCACTTTCTCCTTTGTGCTGAACGTTCGCCGCAAGTTCACGACAACTGCTATCATTAGGTACAGAGCCTATCTGAGGGTTAATAGCAAGATCCACGACATAAGGTTTACTCGAATCCAAGCCAGTTTCAATAGGATCCTGACCTGACGGAAACTTAGGAAATCTATGCATAGGATATGCAGATGGCTCTTTAAAAAGTGAATCAGAAAGTGTAATACTTGGTTTATGGCAAGCATCACAACCTATCTGTGAAAATACGGATTTCCCATGTTGAATTTTCTCTATGTCATTCATGGGCAATTTATGTTTACCGCTTACAAAACGATCTAACTCTAACTGAGTTACAGGTCTTGGTAAACTTGCAATGTATAACGTCATTGCAGTAATATCTCCTACAGACATTTCATCAACATGTCCGTCAAAATCAGAATCGTTACCGCTACCAAAAAATTCGACTGTAGGCATACCCATTTGAGTATCAGCACCTAGACTAACAAGCGGTCTTAAGAACGTAATAAAACTCCCTTTATAGGTATAGGGCCGCAAAATCAGGTCAGCTGAAATTCCAACTACGCCTTCAGTGCTGACTTCTCCATCAGAAGCTACAGAAATAGAACCATAATTAATACCATCACTTGTAACCAATTGTGTTACAACCTGCACTTCTTTCGCAAGCGCCTCTTGTATTGCAAGCTGTCTAATTTGAAATAGTTCCTGGGTAACTTTTTCAGCAATAAGTTGTAAAGCTCCACTTCCAAAAAGGTGTAATGGATTACGCTGAACATACAAATCAGGATCACCACTTCTAAAAGGATCTCGGATCTCCATGTCGTGCATTTCACCGGCTCCACCAACAAAGGGATATCCGTGACAAGCAACGCAACTGACTGAATTAGGTCCGGTTGTGCGTGTCGGGTTATTTGCAAAACCCGGCAGATCCATTCTCGGTAAACGGGTAAACTTTATTGTTCTCTCAAGATCCATGGATAGATTTGATCCCACACCATGTTCTGCCGTAAAATCCGTACTAAATAGCATTGCCCCCCAATCAATAACGGTTGCAGGTTCAAAATTGAATATTTCCATTTGGTCTACATGTTCAAATTTGAATTCGTCTAATCCATTTGCGTAAGCCAATCCACTACTCACTGTACTCAGTGTCAAAACTATATATATATTTATTTTTAATATCTTTCTGAACACTTCCAAATATGTAAACATAACTATTCCTCTTTACTAATTGGTTCAACTGCTATTTAAAATAAATTATCTTATATTTAATTTCAAATATAGTATTTTATTGGCAACATATTTTCATAGGATATATAAATAATTAAATATATATAAGCAAATATAGAACTAGTTATACTAATTTTATAATTCAAATAATAAGATCAAAATCATTCTTAATGTCAATAAGTCTTCGTAATATTTTATTTATATTTTTTGATATATTATCGGATGGATTCGGCAAATTTCTGTCAATTAAATTGGTTCGAAAAATTCGCTTGTCAATATCTGAAGTAATCTCGTCAATAATATGCTGTATATTTTCAAATTTGTCACGTACGTGTTCTGTCCTTTGTATTGAATACTGATCCCCATCATCCATTGTCTTGAATTGTGGTATCAAGGAGCGCAAATTACCTAATATTGCCTCTACACCTTCATTCAGATATTTTAGGTGAATGATTAATGCCATAAAATCGTTTTGTTTTCTATCTTTTGAAAATACATGTGGGTAATTATTTAGTATTCCATTCAGAGTAAGGAAGATCGCTTGAGCTGGAGCAATTGGTATATCACTTAGAAAGGGGCGTCTTTGTGCGATTGGATTACCACGAGCCACAATCAAATCCAATGGGGAATTTTCCGCCAAAACCAGTGTTCCATCTATAAAACCATCTTGATCAAAATCACCAATTCGACCAATCAACATGCGACCAGAAGCTAAAGGACCAGCACTATCTACTCCACCGTGTTCCCCCATCTGCGTTTTGATTGAAAAAGGAATCTCTGCATAGCCTGTAGTAAATACTGGATTGAACCTGGCTATTAGCGAAGAATCACCTGGGTCCGCAACTACATTTGGACTAAATGTTAAATTACCAAACGCATCAGATCCAATTACTTCACCGCCATCAGCTCTATTACTTCGCTCAGCAATAACTACAACATCTGCTGATTCACCAGTCCTTGGATCACGAAAATTCAACCTTAGCGCTGTATCGGCATTTTCATTAATAAGAGTTCCATCAGAGACCATTCCATCCACTGGTCCACTACGCGCCAGTTTCTCCGCAATGACATTAGGTTCTTCTGCGCCATTGTTTGCAAAAGGGATTATTCCAGCAAGATCAGATGTTAATTCAATATTAGTAATCTGCGCATCGGGAAAACGATTAACACCTGTAATCCCTGTATCATTGTAGATTGCATCACCTGGCCCAAAAAATTCACCATTGTCCATGTAGAGTGTGTAGCTCATAGCTGTATTAAAAGTAAACATTGATCCTATGACTATTGTATATATATTAATCTTAAGTCTTAGCATATGATATCTCCTACCTGATTCTTGTATCATACTTTACACTCAAATATTCCATAAGAGGTATAGTACGAATGGACTGAGGAGACTAATCGCGAGCAATCAGCTTACCGATCTACGTCTAGATATTATAAACCTAGAAAGGCGAAATGAAACGTGGGAATCAATAAATAAAAATATATTCTTATTTAATATTTATATAAAAATAATCACTGCTGTCCCGTTAACTTTCACAACAAAGCCAGCTGATTAATATTGATCCGATGATTATGTATCGGCTCACCCCGTAGCAAGGCCATCAGATCTCGTTTTTCGAATAAATTTAGCTGCAATAAGCGCAGCATTTACTGCATACTTTTCTTTATTTTTGACTGGAACTTGATAAAAACCAAAAACAAGTAAACGCAAAGCGTAATCCAGATTTGCGTCATCACTGCATTTTTACTCGTACCGATAAATGATTTGATTTTCAGATTCTGTTTTATCCACTTGAAGAATAACTCAACCTGCCATCTGGCCTTGTAAATCTCAGCAATCGTTTTTGCACAGAGTTTGAAATTATTGGTGAGAAAATATAATGCTTACCCGTTACGGAATCACGATAACCAATTCGCCGCAACTGTACCGGACACTTCTTTGCTGTGATGGCACCGCTAAACTCAATGCTCTGATCGCTGGTTAATCCTTTTCTCGATAATACGTGGTGATGTTCAATAACCCGATATTTTGCATTACCCTTGAGGCGGATCACAAAGAATATTCCCTTGATTGTTCGAAAGTCAGCCCATGAGAAAACCGATAAACAAAGATCAATGGTTGATGTATCCAATGAATACAGTAGATTTTTAAAACGAAAATTATGTTTCGATGCAATGCCTGACAGCGATTGAGTAATTTGTTGAATAATGTTTCATACAACGTATATGGTTTGTCTTCATTGATCCGAGACAGGTTAGAGCGCGATATTTTATTGCAACCCAGGTAGTAAAGACGGTGTAACTGTGTAGACATATTATCCACCAGATCACGTAAACTGTGTCTCCCTGATAATTGCCCATCATCAATGTCCACAAACTGTCCCCAGCGCGATGCACGTCGGAACGATCGGCCCGTATGGTGTTGTTTTGCCAATGTTTCAAATTCATGTCTGGCTACAAGTTTTAGCAATTGAGAGAAAATCGTATTACAATGCCCCATGGCCTGTATTCCTGTGTTTATTGCCGTGTTTTGTGGTAAATCCATTGTAACAAAACACTTAGGTTTTCAGGCCATTTTCTTACTCCTTAACGGGACAGTAGTGATATTAGAATTTCATTGAAATCATCTGATCATCATTCTCATTGATCATATAGGTTTTATTAAATTCACTTATATCATATTCTTTTGTTCGACCATTTGGCCAAATAATCTCCATTTTCTTTAGAGAACTTTCAGATCCTAAACCAAATGTCTGTATTAATTCAGATTGTGAAAGATATGAAGAACCGCCTTTTACGATCCTCTGCTGTGAGTCTCCATTTTCCATTACTAACTTTATTTTTGCACCAATTGCATCGGTATTTAGTTTCTCTCCGCGAAGCTTCACACGCACATACTTATTTTTAGTTTCAGTGTCATTACGCAATAAATAAAGGGCGCCATTATTCTCTGTCACAACGATATCAACGTCACCATCGCTATCTAAATCACCGGCGGCGATTCCACGGCCAACAATCGGTTTTGAGAAAATATCTCCGGCTGTATCACTCCAGTTCTCAAATTGTACATCGCCTCTATTTCCCAACAACTGCAGCGTTTGGCGATATTTTATTTCTGCTTCTACATCTTCAATATTTGGCTCTATATGTCCATTTGATAAAACAAGATCCTGTAAACCATCAAGATCAAAATCAGCGAAAACCAGTCCAAATGTCAACGATAGATAGGTATCTTCTGCTACGTGGGCCTGCTGACCAATTTCTCTAAAAAAACCTTCTCCCTCATCGCGAAAAACAGTTAACGGTTCACCACTAAAATTGCCAATAACTATACACAAATGACCATCATTTCCAACGTCGGCAACATCAATCCCCATACCCGCTCGTGTTTTTCCATTTGCGTCATAGGCAATTCCCAGCTCCAGCGCGCGATTCTCAAATTTTCCTCCACCCAGGTTGTGGTAAAGAAAGTTTGGTTGTGTATCATTTGCCACGACTATATCCAACAAACCATCATCATCGAAATCCCATAGTGCGGCACCGAGGGATTTTCCATTATCATTTAACATACCTGATGATTCTGTAACATCAGAAAAAACTCCTTTGTCCTGTAAATACAACCGTGAAGAGCTGCCGTGATAAAGAGTGGGCATAGCATAACTTTTATTAACCCCATCGATAGTGGCAAACACATCCTCTGTAGGTGTCCAGGATACATAGTTGGCGACATATATATCCAGATCACCATCAACATCAACATCAAAGAATAATGCACTGGTAGACCAATCCGGGTATTCTTGTTGATTAGCATCGGGTATAACTGATTCAGTAACCTCGGCAAAATACTTTCCCCCATTATTATGGAAAAGCATCATTTTCCCCCAACCAGTAAGCAGTAGATCTGGGAAAGTATCACCATCATAGTCAGCAACCGAGGCTCCCATACCATAGTATTGTATTTCCAGGCCCATTTCCCGCGTCCTATCTGTAAATTTCATGTCACCTTCGTTTCGATAGAGTCGTGGAGTGACTTTACTTAATTCGTTGACACCACTAAATGCCTTGGAATTCGTAACGAAAATGTCAGAATCTCCATCTTGATCATAATCAAAAATAACGACTCCTGGCCCCATGGTTTCTGGCATATATCGTGTTTCTTCACCGTCTTCATTAACGCCACCGCCATTGAAGTGCTGGAAGGAAATACCACTCTTTTTTGTAACATCAACAAATTTCACAGGTGAAATGGAAGCACCTGCCCGGGCCGGGGGGATATAAGCAGACTGTTCGATAATATCTACCGATTCAAGAGACTTCTTTTCAGGCATTAAAACAAACGCAACAGCGCCAATAATCGCTATAGATACACCCGCATTTATGAGCTTATTTACTACAACTCCAGTCATTTTATCCTTCCTCGTGTATTATAATTTTTTGACTCATCAAATTGTCATAAGGGTATCTTTCACGATAGCGACGAGTGACCACTGCAGCATTCTCATCAATCTTATATTTTTCAAATCTTTTCTTATTCTCAGTAGCAAAAGACAAGAATCTGATTTTTTCAACATCGGTTTGGGCTTTCGTTGCTAATGCCTTATAAGCAAGATGCATTTGATAATATGCCAACGCATTTTCCGGATCTATTGATAAAACCCTCTCGTAGGATTCAATTGACTCCTGGTACTCACCTTTCAACCAGAAAACACGACCAAGACGGGTCAACGTATCCCGACTTTCAGGATAAGTCTGTAACGTACGACGATAAGCGGCCTCTGACTCTGTAAGACGACCCTGTTTCTCTAATAAATTTCCCCAAAAGAACGCTAAACGCGCTACATTTGGAGCCTTTTCACTGGCTTTATGCAACATACTCTCAGCCTTACCAAGAGCACCCTCCTTTAAATACACACGCGCTTGATTTAAGTAACCATCCATCAATTGAGGTTTTAATTCGACGACTTTGGCAAAGGCCGCGAGCGCTGTTCTTGAATCGTTGTCCATTATTGAACCGATACCAAAATCATTGAATCGTATCCAGCTATCCGGATCATCTGTAGGTACCGATGGATTGCTACTTCTTGCTGAATCAGACACACTTACAGTGAGTGTATCAGTCTCAATCTCTGTAATTGGGAGTACGGGAATATCTAAACCTTCAAATACAAACTCGGTATATTCTCTATTAAATTTTCTCCACATTAAACGCGCGTTGATTTTCAATGTCTGCCCATCAGCATCGTCGGGCACTCTGAAACTATAGCGGGCAATGTCTGATGTACTGGGAGCAATTACATTTGCATAGACTGTCGCGTAAATATCGCTGGCATTTCTCTTTGCGATCCGCTCCCCTTCTCGGTCAACCAGCACAGCTTTATAAAAGTGTGCAGCTGGATCTACATGCCTGTCTGACCCTAACCAACCATTGTGAAAGACCTTGTCTCCATTGCTACTGACTGCAAAATCAATCCATCCCTCATTTGAATCATTGGTTCCTCCAGGAAACATATGGCCCACATTCAGATTTCGCACCACCACATCCATCTGTATTAATTCACCTGGTTTTACTTCGATGTTCTTATTGTGTACATCCATTTCCAATCTGCCGTCTTCACGATGAATCGCAAAAATTTCCAAGCGTAATTTCTTCTCACGTAAAAATGCCTCTGTCCTTTTGATTGTATCAACGTCATTTCTCAATGCTGGCAATGCCGTATTGGCAGCCAAAAAACGGTGACTTCGAACTTTTCCGTTATCAGCGGCCACATCTCCCAATTTCACTTTTTCATAAGGCATATGACAATCTTGACACTGTCTGATCGTCGGAGGTTCGTACCATGTTTTTGGTTGATTATGGGCGACCCCTGAATTATGCCAGGCATCATATTCATTTTGACCTCGAAGCCATCGGTAATTATTTACCGCTTTATCCAAGTTTACTTTATGGCAGGTTAGGCAGAACTCAGATTTTTTAAAAACGGGCTTTAAGTTTCTATCTTTGTGCACAGTCGGCTTGGCCTTGAGAACATAATCATGCACCGTCAACTTAATACCGGATTTTGCCTGATCAAAAATATAGGGTGATTCGGAGATATCCTGTATATTATAATTACCGTTTCCTACTACACCATGTACCTTATCAATTGCGTGACAAGCCAGGCACGTTAGTCCGGCTTGGGACTCAGGTGTTAACGGATTAATATCGTTCAGCATGTTGCCAGCCAACATAATAGCAGGATCATGACAACCGCCACAGAACTGAGAGTTCTTTTTACTTATTTTTTCACGTGTCAGCTCTATTGATTTTCTATAAAATGGATTGTTAAATGAAGAAAAACGATGTGCAGAAGTTGCCCATTGATCTACTATATCTGCATGACATCGCTCACAGCTTTGCGCACCAAGGAAGTAATTGGGTGCGAATCCTTTTAATTTAGTTTCCTCTTGAAATGCTTTAATATCAGGCAAATCATCATGTGTAATGATGCGAGTGGGTAACCAATCTCCAGTCGAGGTTGTCGTTGTAGCAGGAAAGAACGGACTGTCCTCATTAGCCTCATGAATACTTGGTGAAAAATAATCCGTCAAATATGCCCCGTTATCCGGTTCATTAGTCTGCTCGTTCGTGGAAGTACCCGATAAACTATTGTCAGCCACCTCTACTCGATATGATTTATTCACATCAGCAATTAACACTTCAGTGTTTATACTTAGTACTATAAAACAAAATAATATTAGTGCATTTGTGTTCATAATATTTTTTAGTTTTTTCTTCTTATTAAAATTAAAATATAAAACAGGGTTTACTTTGGACAAAATTCGATGAGCAATATAACTAAATAATAATAATGCAGCTAAAATCTGATGACTCATAAATACCCATATATTTTGTCTGCTATTTGATTCCGTAAGAATAAAAAAACCACTAAGTGTCAAAAACACCATAATACTAATCAATATGGTTCCGCTAAATCGCATCCATACACGAGGTTTTTTAAGGCGAATAATTTTATTTACATGAGCAGTTACAAAAATAGAAACAAAAAAAACAAGAACTATACCTATGATCAAATGCAAAACCAGCATAATCTGATAAAATACAGGTAAACCCAATGTACTGTTGCCAATACCAATAATATGACCTTGGAACAATAAATATACTGTGTTGATTATCATTAATAAGCCTATAATAAATCCAAGAGAGAATAATTTCCGTTGAATTCGACTTAACATCGTAAACCGTTTCATATTAATATCGAATTTCATATTTCTCTCCAAGTAATTAAATTACAATATAAAATAACAAGTGTCTCAATTAGTCGCTCTTTCTGATAACGTTTGGATATTATCCTGTCTATCAAACTGAAGAAGAAATGCAGGTAAAAAGAGAAGATCTGTAATTAGTGCAAATATAATAGTGATTGAAGATAGCAATCCCATTCCCCAGTTCATAACAAAGGGTGAGTAAGTCAAAACTGAGAATCCAGCCACCAATACAATTGTTGTAACTACAATAGCAACACCTACTGAAGTGAATGTTGATCTTATCGCCTGCTCAGGATGATCACCTGCTGCAATCCTTTGTTTATATTTACTTACAAAATGAATTGTATCGTCAACAATTATTCCCAATGTCATACTGAGTACAGTCGCCAGGGCCATATTAATCTGACCATTGATTACTCCCCAGACTCCAAAAGCCATTGCAGCAGGAAACAAATTTGGTAAAATGCAAATCAGGCCAATCCTGATCGAACGAAAAACAATTGAAAGCAGAACACAAATTAGCAGAAGCGCGACAACTCCACCTACCAGACCAGATCGAATACTTCGCACTCCTATGTGGGAGAATAAAACTGCAGGTCCAGTCCCTATAGCATTCCTCATGTATTCTGGTGCATTGTTTTTAAGCCAGTTATCTGCAGCAGTTTCAATTTCTATTAACTCGTTAGCAGAAATGGTTTTTAGTGAAACCACAAATTTAGCTGCGGAGCTGGACAAGCTGATCCGATCGTTAAGATCAAGACCCACAGGTAGTGACATCCCATAGACCATAATCGCCTGAGCCGCCAGTTCACGACTCTCCGGTATTCGATAATCCGTATCAGAGCCATTGTGCAAGTTCTTATTGGCTTTCTTATATATATCGGATACGGATTGCACATGTATTACTTGTGGTAGTTTACGAAACCATTCAGCAAATCTGTCTACTGTATGAAGGTATTCTTGCTCATTGATTCCATATTCTGATTTTGCGGTGAGAGAGTATTCAATTTGATAGACACCCGTTAAATTTTGGGTAATAAAGTCATTGTCTGTGCGAAACTTAATACTTTCATCAAAATATTTCACAAACTCATCGTTCAATGAATTTCTTGAAATAAAGTATACAAGCACCAACAAAATTGAAAATGTACTAAAAATAAGAGCTACTCGATTCCTGACGACCCAACCCGAAAGGTTGCGTAGCCAGTTTTCCAAAACCCTTTCTTTCCTAGGTCGTGGCACGGGCAAAAGTGTAACAAACAACGGAAGAACAAGCATAGTGAGTAAATAACCAGCTATGGCGCCCATTGCTACCAGATTCCCCAGATCATGAAATGGCGGGGACTCTGCAAAATTTAACGTGAGAAAACCGATGACGGTGGTTACACTTGTTAAGGTAATTGGAACAAAATTTGATTGAAGACTTTTCTTAATCGCAGAAACTCTCTCAATATAGTCACTGCCATGATTGCAGTATTTATAGTAAGTTATCAATAAGTGTACACTGTCCGCTATGGACAGCATCATTATAATTGGCGCTGCCGCCGCCGCCGGGGGTGTTAGTTTTATTCCTAACATCGACCCAATGCCAAAACTTATCCCTACCGCAAAGCCTACTTTAGTAAACACTAACATAGTTGTTCCCAACGATTTTATTAGTGCGGACATGAATATAATAATTACCAGGAACATCACTGGAATAAGTGTTATCAAATCATGTTTGGATACCTCATAAAACGCATTGTTGACCATCACTGTACCGCTAAGATAAACACGTCTTACTTCACCCTCAGCCTCCAACCGACTCGCCAATTCTCGCACCTTATTGACAATATCAATAATTTGTTCGTTTTTTCCATTGCCATCGGGCAGAAGGAAGGTGAGTGCAATTGCAGTATATTTACCATCATTAGAGACCAGACGGTTGTGCAGATTAGGATCACTTAACGCAACACTCTTGATATAGTTCAATCGCGATTCACTGAGTTCCAGATCCTTTTCAACCAGCTCCCTTGTAATGAGCTCATCACCCTTAGCAGTAATGTCTTGAAAATTACTTAAAGAATCAACGCGGGTCACTGCCGATAATAACCAAGCCTCATCAGTATATTGTTGAATTACTTTTATTAGTTTGTAATCAAATATATCATTTGTGTTTGGTTCTATCGCAATAAGTACACTCTCGTTCTGTGAATAGATTTTCTGTTGTTTAACGAACTCGTCGAGGTGATGGTCATTGCCTCCAAAAAAAACGTGATAGTCCATGCTGAACTGAAGCAATCGCATCCCGCTAAGTGGTAACACCATAAGCAACAGCAGCAAAAGTACCACTCGCCATCGATACTTTAAAAGCGTGTCATAGAAACGATCAAGTGAATCTTCTGCCATCATCATGTTTCTGACACCTCAACATCGTTAAATGACTTAATAGCATCGTACAGGTAATTCGGTAACATCGATATTTTCTGCCCCGGACTTGACCAGAATGCAGATTGCGCAGATTTAGCAAGCAATATCATTTTGCTATTATCTTCGCGAAAGTAGTCAAAAGACATATTAACCTTGGTTCGAGTGAGCTTTTGAAGATACATACGAATAACAATGTTGTTAAATGCGAATGATTCTTCAAAAAATTCACATGAGGAATCCTTTGTAATCATCCCATGACCTGCTGCAAAGTCGTCAAGAACTCCGGGCACATATTTGGCAAGGAAAGCTTCTCGACACTTTCCTTGCCAGACAAAATAGTTGGCGAAATATACATTACCAACCACATTGGTTTCCTCGAAGCTAACTTGAAGTTTATATTCAAAAAATGGTACTTGCATTGTTTAGCTCACTTGTATAGATGAAAAATGATTTTCGTGGCAACTCTTATTGACTTCTCTAAAGCTTTACTAGGGAGCCTCCGATTAAGTCCGGTCGATTTTATAGCGGAAAACTGGCAAAATTTAACCTCAGGAAAACGACTGATGACTTGATCGTAGGTTCCCTAGGCCATTTCAATTCTTTTTTCCGATCTCATAATCGCTGACTCCCGATGTGCTGCCATTATTACTTCAAGATTGGCATGATCATCATATTCACTGATTATCCGGCATCTGAAGCCTTTAATATCCTCCACACAATAACCCTCACTATTGTAGATCTCCAAATCATACAGATATTCATTATTGGTTCTTTCCACCTCATAGGCATATAGAATCACTTTTTGGCTATTGGTGGATTCATTATAAAAACCTTTATGAATTACGTGAGACATCGAAACAGGTAAAATCTTATGTTGAGGGACACACAATTGAACGGCATGTAAAAATGTATCACGTACCAAACTTGATCCAAACAGTGTATTTTCTGTCTTGGTATCATTATTTAAGGATTGTTTTGCAGGCGGTAATGCGATTTCGACAATACAGTGCTTTGCAGACAATTCAAGATATCCTAGGATATTTTGAAACATGGGACCTTGAAACAATATTTTCCCGTACAAGTCCTTGGATGGACTCAAGTGCAAATAGGTTGATTCGATAGCAGCCCTCTTTTTTGGTTTATCAAAGTCCTGAGTCCATACACACTCGGCACTAAAGTAATCTTGCTTATATTGTGTCAGGCTCGAACGTATTGAAATGCGAGCACTTTGATCGCCATTTGCCTGTGGCTCTTGTATATTTACGTATATTCTAATGAATCTTCCTTCAACAGGGACCACTATTGCATTTGAGAATTTTAAATTACGAAGCTCAGGCAATTTCTTGTGAAAGCGCTCACCGCTCGAATAACAGAAATGTGCACATTGCACCATTGCCTCCATACCGATAACCGCCGGGAACAGCAGCGATCCTTCGTAATTATGATCAACCAGATATAAGTCATTTTCTGGATGAAGAAATATCTCACTCACCAGTTCAATGCCGGGATGGTGTAGCAGGATATTTTCAACATATCTACTTTTCGGCACTGATTCCCTGGAAAATCGTAATGTGTCTATTTCGCCCATTCGTGATGAAATCATGTATGAAGTATTTGACCATTGCTTTTTTGTTAATAATGTAAAAAGATCACTACCTGCATTCACAGGTATTGAGCTAATTCCCATGTTTTGCAGTAGATCGATACTTTTCATACGTGCGCCCATCCCAACATCCGACCATACTGAAAAACCAAACGCACGACACGCAATCTGTGGATATTTCATTTGAATACGTTTTAGAAGTTGATTTATCCACTCATTTGCGTAGGCGTATTCTGCATTTCCAGCCATACCTGAATTGGCGATAACGGAAGAGAACACCATCAGTGACTTCATGCAATCCATGTTGGTAGCAGTCAGCAAATTAGTCAGTCCTTGCATTTTTATCCTTAATACACGTTCAAATTTATACCACTGTGCATTATGAATTTTCTGCAAACTATTAGTTCCCGCTCCGTGAATAATTGCTGTAATAGGCCCCAAATCAGATTCAACATTTTTTATCAAATTATTAACCTGATTTTTATCCAGAACATCACAGCAATAGTACCTGAAATTAATACCTTCACTCTCAAAACGTTTTAAGTTTGTCTCCAGCTCACCTTCATCCGCTATTTGACTTGATCCAATCAAGGCAAGTCTAGTCCCTACATTTTTCGCCAACGAAAAAGCACATTCCGCAGTAATTCCTTTTCCACCGCCTGTTATCAACACAACATCGTTGTATCGCAATGGATTATCTATGTGCTCCATGTACTCGGTCTTCACCGCTCTGTATTCTGCAATAGTCCGTATTCCGTCACTTCCGTCGTTACTATAGGCTGAATCGATATGCCCCTCTATTGCGTGCAATTCATTAACCAAAAATTGGGCTAGTTGCTGCGGTTCAAGCTGTTGATCAAAGTCAATACATCTGGTTTCAATCTCTTGGTGTTCCAAATGCAATGTTTTTACAAACCCGGCACCTGCTTCAAAACACGGCGCCTTATCACCAGCTCCTTCACTCCAGAGATAAGCACCCTGGGTTGCAATTAAGGCAAAATATTTTTTCGTAGACACCGCACTATTAATCAATTGATTAGCAGATTTTATCAATGCTTGCGGCCGAATAAACTTATCCGTCATTACCAACTCATCCGAATCAAGCCAATACTTTAATGGTTGAGGGTCATTTACCAAATAGATGCAGCCATTAATGTTTGTCGTCGGAAATTCTATCGCATCCGCCTTTATAACATCGACATCAAAGTTTAGATCCGAAAGATAGTTATGTATCGAATTAAATACATTATCTTCCTTTTCATACACCAATAAATAACGCCCTCCCAATTCCACATTATTCGGTATATTGGGTAATAGAGGTCTTGATGTAGTCACTAATTCAAATACACGAACCCAGTTTTCCTCTATTTGATCAAGAACGTTGTCGCTTACTTGTGTTGATTCGGATTTTTCACCTGTCTGAAGCTCATTTATATATTCCGATATTTCCTCTAGACTGGCATTTTGCAAATGCGAGACATCGGCCTGTAACTGCAACGCGCCCATCACTTCATGCACCAATTCAATAGATTTAAGTGAATCCAGACCAAGGTCATCCTGTAGTTTTGATTCAGGAGTGAGCATATCTTCAGAATAACCATATTCACGTATTATTTGAGATCTTAACAAATCTATAACGGATTCTGGGATATCAATTTTTTCTGAATTTAATGACTCCTTCTTAGACACCGTTTTCTCATCTGTATTTGTAGTAGCTAGTGCAAGATTTACGACATCATCCAGCACCTCAGTATTGGATATACCTAAATCAAGTGGAGAAACAGCAACCTCACATGGGGAAGATATAAAAGATGCTTTATAAGGCAATGTGAATTTTCTGAAAAATCGTCCTTCAAATATCTTGTTTCTATTTAATGCAACTCCAGATGCATACAAATAGGCAAACAATTTATTTAAACTATTAACATACTGTCCTTGATCCCCAATATCGCTATTGCATATTAGCAGGTCTTTTTTATTCGTTAGAATGCTTCTTGCCAGTCCTGACAGTATTGATCCAGGCCCCACCTCAACGAATATATCAATCCCTTCTTTTTCTGCAAGCTCTATTGCACTAACAAAATCCACCGGATTAAGTATTTGATCTTTTAATACTGAAACGAAATCACAGTCATCAGATATAAACCCGCCGGTGGAAGGAGAAATAACCATGTGACGAAGGCGTCCAAATTGACATTCCTCCAAAATATCGCCCATCTTTTCTGCTGCGGGGTGCATCAAACTTGAGTGAAAAGCAGAGCTGACCCGTAAACGTTCTGATTGAAGTTTTGCTTTTTCGCAAGCATTTCTCATGTATTCAATAGCAGTTTCATCACCTGAAATTATTGTTTGAGAGGGTGAATTAATATTTGATATTGATATATCTCCTTCGTACTGGCCTTCTACCGCAGATAACAGCTCTCGTATAGAAGCCACATCCGTGTTAACACTTAGCATCGCTCCTTTTCGATCTGTTGAATCTGACATCACACTACCGCGAGTAGCAACTAATTTTAATGTCGTTTCAATATCAAGTACACCAGCGCTACACAATGCAGAATATTCCCCCAAACTATGGCCCAGGGCTAAATCCGGTCGAACCCCGACATCCCGCAAAAAAGCGAGGTTCGCTAAAGAAGCAGCTGTTACGGCGGGTTGGGTTATGGCTGTGTTATCCATTGCAGAACGTCTTTTTTCAAGCTCTTCAAGGCTTAGGGAATCTGGTTCGCAAAATATCAGGTTTGTAATTTTGGATTCTAATTGAGGTTCAAGAATCTCATCACATCGCTCCCAAAACCTGTCAACCGTTGAGCACCGATCTTTATGTTTTTTACCCATATTAGTCGACTGGGATGATTGGCCTGGAAACATAAATGCTATAAGCGGTTGATGAGTGCGGTTGCGAAGATAAATACTTTGATTGTGATCAATAAACTCAATTTCATCCACACTTTTTACATTCGTTATATGCGTGATTACTCTTTGTAAAATCTTTTCAATTTGATCCGAACTTGATGCCACAAAAGACAATCGAATTTGATTGCATAGGGTGTGTTGAGAACAATAATTGGCCATATCTGCTACTTCTGCTACAGAAATCTTCCTGGATGCGGCATGTAGCAACTCAAGCTCTGCAGATAAATCCTCCAAAGTGGCAGCTCCAATAAAGAAGACTTCACTATTCTGATGCGTAGCCAGCAACGATAAGTAATGATCCCTCTTCTTCGAAGATGACAGGTGCTCTTCCTGTATTACTGATGATAAAGTTATGTGAGTATTTATACCTCCAAACCCTGCTGAACTAACTGCCGCTCTTCGAGGTTCTTTACTATCTTCCCAACAGCGTCCACGTATCAGTGGATACAGTGATTTACTTTTTTCAAACAACTCATTTGGCGAATGGATTCCTTGGGTTGGTGGCAAAATTCCATACTTTACAGACATTACTGCTTTAATAAAACCAGCGACACCAGCTGCTGCCTTCGTATGACCAATATTTGATTTTATAGATCCAATACCACATCGGTGTGATAATGAAGGACTATCAAGTTGCTTATTTTCAATGAACGTTGTTAACTCAACTTTGTCACCTGTTGGCGTACCTGTACCATGACCTTCAATAAGCTCAACATCTGCAAAATCGTAATCCGCCATATCATATGCACGCTTTACAGCTAAGGATTGACCAGACACACTTGGTGCAGTAATTCCACCGCGACCATCTGAAGAAATTCCAATGCCATTAACAACGGCGTAAATAGATCTGCCTTGAGCAACGGCGTCTTCATAGCGTTGTAAAACAACTACGCCACATCCTTCACCTGGTAAAAAACCATTTGCAAATTTGTCGTAAACTTTAATATCACCATCACTCAGTGCACCTACTTTGGCAAAACCAACAATCTCAAAAGGGTCTAAACTGATATCCACACCACCAGCAAGCACCAAGTCAAAATTATTATTGCTTAATCCAACACATGCCTGGTTAATTGCGAGTAGTGAGGACGAGCATGCACCATCAGTGCAAAAGCCACCGCCCTTAAAATCAAAGTAGTTGCAAATTCGTCCTGCAATTGTATTAGATAAACCCCCTGCAAGATTATCCTCATTTACAGTTGGAAAAGGTGCCTTATAGCGCACTTCAACTTTATCTAAAATGCTCTCTTTCCTATCATCGACTATCTTTAAATTATCTAACAATTCAGAAATAACAGACTTCACATAAGGCCAACGAAAGCGAAGCCCAAAGGCACGGCTAACCTCCCCAGTTAATGTATTGCCCATAATTACACCCGTTCGTTCATTCTCAGTCGGGCAAATTCCAGCATCATCCAAGGCTTCTTTTGCGACCGTTAATGCCATCCATTGAGCAGTATCTGTTGCAAAATAGGTAGATTTAGGAATACGGTATTCAGCCGGATCAAACTCAAAACCTTCAATAAATGCAGCCCTTTTGCAATATGTTTTGTCTTGGTGTTTTCTATCAACAGAATAGTAATCTTCAAAAGACCAGCGCTCAGCGGGAACTTCTCTAAAATACCGTCGACCTGAAAGAATATTCTCGAATAACTCATCCGTAGAATTCGCACCAGGATATCGGCAACCGATACCAATAACAGCAATTTTCACAATTATCTCCCCGCCGTGTCGAAAATAAAAATACTCTATATATTTGATTGAATGTCGATATTCAGTAATCAAGCACAGATTTTTTAAATAGTGATTAAGGATATCAAATCATCATTATATTTCTGGATTTGAGAGCAATTCTCCATACTGATTTTTAGAAATTCCAGCACTAACATGCATTACATAATTACACTAAAAGGATATATACAAAAGCGGCCTATCAATGATTAACAACAAATAACTTAGAAAATGAACTTCTTCATCGAAATTTTATAATCACTAGAGCATAGGAACTGAATGATATATATTCAGGAAGCAAGGATATTAAAAACTGCACAGATAGTTATAATACATCTATGTCTATTTAATATTCTCATTAATGTTCTAACTCAGTTAATACAGCTTTTACATTACCTAAATAATGTCCGTCCACTGGAACATCAAGTACAAAGTGACGAACCATCGCATAAGGTTGTCCAGGGAATACAGGAGAGTCCAATGGAATATTACCAACAGAGACCAATGTACCATCCAACCACCCATCATTATCGAAATCTCCCAAACGTCCATTCAATCGGGTGCCCGAAGCGTGAATACCCGCACTATCAGTACCACCTAAAATATTCAGCTGGGTCTGTAATGAATAGGGAATCACGACTTCATCTGTAGTACCCGAAAAATGCATCTTTATTACACCTTTATCACCTATACCCAAGTCAAAGGCTATATCCATTGAAACTATAAGTTGATTGCTATCGACAATTGAAAAATGAGCCTGCCCTTGCAAGTCGTTATCCTTTACTACCGCAATGAGCATATTTGTATCAGCAATCCTGGCCAAACACATATCAATATTCTCATTTATAAACAATCCACTGCTCAATTTTCCATCCACACTATCAGCTGCACCATACTCCCCACACACGTTTGGCTCATCACCACCATTATTTTGAAATGGAATGAGTAAGTCACTTGTGGTAGAAAACAATAGATTCCTCAAAACCATTTCGAATAACTCCTGATCTTGTTTATATATCCCTGGACCATGGAACCTACCTGTATTATTGAACGTATCATTTGTACTCCATAAAGTAAACGCTCTGGCATCACTTATGAAACAAATGAAATAAATAAACATCCCGAATAGGAATACCAAAATGGTGTTTTTATAACAAACAGTCAAAACAAAACCTTCCTGCCTACAGACTTAAAATAATCATTTTTTGTACTGTTAATAAGTTTGAGGGTTTTATTGCATTCAGTCCATAGTCCAATGTGACTAAATATTACAACCTTGCTACATACTTACTTCACGCAATAACTACTTCCGGTCAATTTTTCCGTATAAATCTCCATTAAATGGCACATCCGTTTCAAAATATCTTGTGAATGCATAGGGGGCACCAGGAAGTAACATGGAATCAATAGGTATATTACCTGCCAGAACAATTGCACCATCGAGCAGACCATCATTATTGAAGTCTCCCAACCGCCCTTTTAATACTGTACCTGAAGGTTTGGAACCCGCTCTATCAACACCACCAGGCAATCCGATTTTTGTTTGTAATGATAGAGGAACAGTAACCTCACCTGTAGTAGCGTAAAATGGAATACGAATAATACCAGACTCACCAACACCAAGATCCAGAGCGGTGTCCATGGTCATTACCATGAAGCCGTCATCGGTCATTGTCGCAATTTGTTCTCCCGAGTGTGGCCCACCATCAATGATTCCCACTAGAATCTTCATGCCATTAATTTCAAAAGCACAGACGTCAACATTTTCATTTATCTTGGTAACGCCATCTGATAGCATACCAGTGGATTCTCCTCCAATTTCTTTTTCTCCACATATATTAGGTTCTTGATCTCCATTATTTACCATAGCTGTAATAAAATTCAGAGAGGAGCTAAACGCCAGATTCCGTATTGTTACGGAGAATAATTCAGTGTCGTCTATTGGACCTGGCCCGTAAAACGTACCGATTCCAAAGTCCTGCGATTTAACACTATACATTGTGGCTGACATCACTTTATTCCCAGCTACCAAGAATAAACAGGCAATCGTTCCAACCATCACCTTCACTATTTTATTTCGGCTAAATAACATTATGGCGATCCTTTAAACGGTGGATTTGTGAGATGGGAGTCTCTGTTTGGTTGTCTTGTTGACTGTACTTACGCTATCTATCAGAAGGTTTGTCTGAGCAAACAGTTTGTCAATAACATCATTAAGTGAATCAGGTACACTTGAACCAGAGTCCAAATCATTCGATATCCTCGCAAGCAAATCATTGTTGAGTTTCTGAACGCTCGCCAGCTGTTGAGCAATGCCCTTTCCGCCGTGCTTAATCTTTTGGTTATTCCACTCACCAGCAATTAGCGCACGGTCAAGATTCTCTCTAATTGAGTCGAAACGAAGGCCAATATCACTGAGCAGGTCATTAGTTTCACGATATTTATGCTTTCTAAACAACTCTTGCACAGGCATCTCAAAAAGCGAAATTCCTCTTAGCGTAAGTTCACCTGCTAAATGCGCTGGTATAGCAATATCTGAATCAAATCCTCTTTTATTCCCAACCGGAGATCCGGGAAGCATGTTACTTTCAAGAGGAACTCTAGGGGCAGCGACCACCACGCCATCCAGATATCCATCCTGATTGAAATCACCCACCCTACCGACCAGATAGTCACCTGACTTTAAGCTTCCAGCCTGATCATAACCACCCGGAATCCCTTGATCCGTCTGTAATGAATTTGAAATTTTTATTATTCCTGTGGTTAATTCAAAATTATTTACGCTAACGATGCCTTCAGCAAATCCTGGGTCTAGCGCTAAATCCACTGTCCACACAAAACTATAATCTTGGTTAAGAGAATAACGTTCAAGTCCCCTATTTGGACCTCCCTTTACTGCAACCAACAAAACAGTATTATTACCCCCTCCTATCTCCAAGACCCCAGCCTCAATATTCTGATTGGTAAGTGTTTTGCCATCAGAAAGTAACCCGGATACCGTGCCGTCGTTCAAAAACTCTGCATAACCAGTGAAACTTTCAAGATCAAAGCGAATGTTTCGCAAATAACCAACGGGGAGGGCCGTATCGGGTTCAATTGGACCCGGACCGTAAAAATAGCCTCCAGAGAGCCTGAATTCATATAGCTCTGAATTTGGAACATGGTTCGAGCAGGCGCTGGATAAAACAACAATACAAAGTATGTAAATATATCGCCCAAGTATTATCCGTAATTTCACAGGCAAGCCTTCCACAGTGAGATAGGTCCCTGGGACACTATTTCAGAGTGTATTTTTGTTCTCCAATTGTTGTGTAAGTCACCATGCTTATCTGAAAGCCCTGCCAGTGTGGTTTCTCCTACATCAAGGGCGCGTCTAGCTCTGCATCGATCTTCTGGCGAAGCCGAGGTCAGAATTTTACTTATATATTTAGAATCACCCATATTTCGAATTGTAATACCCATTGATATACCTGTCAAAAACTGACTAATATCGAATCCCTTATCATTTTTATTCAAATAGGAAAATACAAATTTTTGTGATTCAACCTTGGTAAAGGCTACACCCATACCATATCCTGAGTAGGCATCGTCATGAAACTGCGCTGGCACTCTTTCGATTCTCTCCCTAAATTTTGTCAGATCCTCGCCGCTCAATATCCATAGTGCCCGCCCAACACCATGATAGAAACTATGTGCGGCTTCTTCACCCAGTTCAGTACCCCGATTGACTAATTCAGGTTTACTCTTAAAATAAAACAGCGTTTGTGAAAAACCGTATCCTTCGTACGCATACGCTTGACCAAATTGTCCCAAGCGTTGAAATGCATCTTTAACCTTTTCAGTATTTTCCGATTCCAGGCCATACCACATACCCGCTCCAGCCAGGTGCAAACGCGTATAATTAGGGTCAATCTTCTTTAAAGTATCAATGAGTTTTCTAAGCTCTTCTATATCATCAAGACTGGCCGTTGCGGCATATCCCATACCCAACCCTTCGTGAAAGAATGGACGCTGAAATGAATTTAGATTATTCGCCCTATCGCGAGCCTGTATAGGTGTTTCTTCTTCGAATTGTGACATAAAACCCATTATCATTTCGTGAGCAACAACACTTGCCAGATCGTGCGTAGAATCATCTTCGCCTATACCCAGTGCTGTCATATCCACACCTTTAAAATTTTCTTTATCTGACAATACAGGAAGATTGCGCATGAACCAGGAAAATAATCCAATATTCCCTTTTCCAACACTTTCATCAGACTCATTTCCTTCTATTCCAGAATTGGATTGTTTTGATATAGTTTTTAACGGAACCAGTGAATCTGGCACCGTGGATTCCCATAGAACAGAGATATCAGTATTAATTTCACCTATCGAATTATTAGGGTTATAAAGTAATCGAATAGCACTTCCAATCTCGTTTCTGGGTGTACTAAAACGCATTGCCAAATCTGGATGATCAGGATATCTTGTTAATCCTTCCTCCCAAACACTATATGCTTCTTCGAGCTTTCCGTTTTTCGCATAAGCATCTCCTAATCTAATATAGGTCAATATATAGTAAGGTTTGAGTTCTGTTCCAGTCTGCAACTTAGTCGCATCTTCAAGGTACACCATTGCATTATGATTTTTCTTAAAATAATCGGGCCAGTGCAGATAGTTCATGCCTATGCCATAAGTAGAAATCCAATCATCTGGGTGCAAATCCAGTACATGCTGAAATTGCTTGATTGCCCGTTTCGATAAAAAACCTGCCCCCATGGGGCCAACCGATGGAATTTTGTCGATGTAGGCAAACGCAAGGTTGTAAAACATCTCATTGACTTTGGCATGTTTTACTTCCACTGCCTTTTTAAAGTAAGCAATTGATCGCTCGTATTGTTTATCTTTAGAGGCTTTCAGTCGATAATAATTTGATAACGCAAGTCGTGATGGATCTTTATCCATAGCAACTTCAAGAACCACCAACCCACTCTCCAACTGACCAGCTTCTATTAATGTCTTTGCTTCATCAAGAGGGTCTGGGATATCCGCCTTCTTTTCCATATTACTACAACTGGTTATGCAGAGAACCAGAAACACAGTAAAAATTATTCGAGTGAGTTTTGGCATTTTATTGTTGACCTATATTAATGGAGGCAGGAAAAGATAAACCCGTGAATATTAGTGGGTCACGCGATTGATAATCGTTCAGGTATTGCTGATATTTCCCTTCATTTATCCCCGAAGCATCCCTCTCTTTTTTTGTATAAGGGTAAGTGCGCAAACCCGCGAATGGCATAGGATCGACAGCACCTGCATGTGCCGTGTACTTATCTCCATCTTTAACAAAGCCATTCAGATAAATGAGAAAATCCCTTTTATAGCCTTTCTTTAACTTTGGTAAACTGGAGCCATTAAAGGTTATTGCAAGTTCGTCTCCAGCGCTAAAAACAGCGAATTCGCCATCTACATTCGCAACTAATTCGTCAACTTCACCGTATCGAGTGTATTTCCCTTTTAACGGATTCCAGAATGATCTGTAACTTGTTTTATGATAATTAAAACGATCAGGCATTGGCATGGTACCAACTGGACGTACCAGTTCGGAGAAGCCATGCAGGCGTAGACGTGTTTCTGATATTACCAGTTCATTAACCTCTACCAGGTTTTTCTCTGGCACAGGAGCCGTATCAACAAGTATTCTATCCCAATATAATTCTACATTTGTCCAGATTCGAATTTTTTCAACATCATTAGGCAATTGCCCACCAAGATCAACAACAATCGTTTTTTCCTTTCCTGAGGGGATACCGATACGTTTAAAGAAGGACCACTCTCCTTTTCTGTAGACTTGTATCTGAGGCCAGATAAAATTAACCTCGGGTTGTTGAGAAACCGATATCAGTGAAGTTGAGTCAAAATAGTAAAACCAACCTGTAAGAAACAGGCGTAAATGATTGGATTGCAACTCCTGCTTAGTCAAATGGAGCTCTATGCCCTGTTCTTCTGAGAAACCAGTATAATCAAGCCTTGAGAAGTCATGTGGATACCTATAATCCACTTTACCGATCAGCTCAGTAACATCATTTCCGTGATGATCTATCGCATAGGTCGCAGGTTTACCCTCAGCTGAAATATGTAACTTAAATTCCGGCTGCTCGGGCGGCATTAAGTATTCATTGGGAAACATGTAATAAGATGCGGGATAATCAACAGCAAGTAATTGCAATTGATCGATGTAAGTTACCTCACGCAATTCCTCAACTATTGATAACTTATACTCTCCATTTACATCTCTCTTTAAGAATTCTCCCGGAATCTTTACATATTCATCATCACCTACTGGAAAATATTTACCATGCCCTACCGGCACGCCCATTGGCCCACTAATAAAAGCATCTGTAATATAGTTATACCTCTCACCATCCCAGGCATAGAGGCTTGGACAGGAACCGGAAATTCTTTCAGACTCTGCAAAATACCAGGGCGTTTCAGGTTCGATTGAAAATTTGTTTTCGACGAACCCATTCGGCCAGCTGATTCTCAATAATTCAGCATACCTTGCAGCTCCAAGTGGTACATGCAAGATGTCGCCTTGCGCTTCATATTTGGCATAATAACCACCGTATCTAATCTCAACCTGTGTATACCGACCATCGGGAGCACTTCGGATCCCATCGAGTTTTAAGGTTATTAAATTTGCACGCTCATTTTCAGTGAGGTTCTCAAGTATAACAATTCCATCACCCTCGATAAATGCAACGATGTCAAGTAAGTTTTTAGAAGTATATTTAATAGCATGGAGTTGCTGAAAAACTTTTGAGGAAAATAAAATATCACTTTGGACGAACTGGTAATCCCCTCTATTCATCCAAACCTGCAAACCCCCTCCTTCCAGTGAGTATAAAATATCCTTAAAACCGTCACTATTGTAGTCAGCAATCGTGACGTCTTTCACATCTGGGATAGATGCAGAAATTGTTTTTCCATTGAAATGTAAATTTCCAAGGTTGTAGTCTATACTTAAGCCACTGGCTGTAAGGCTTACAATATCAATCCAACCGTCGTTGTCCATATCGGCCCGGCCCGCCCAATAGAATTCCTTATATTGTGTCAGTCGCTCTTCCAATACCCCGTATTTCCCACCCATGTCATCCTGCAAAATAATCTTTGAATGATCTGCCGATACTGCAATAAAGTCGACTGCAATTCTATTTCTTAGATCACTACCCAAAAGTGGGAATGCCAGATTATCGACGGGAGAAGACTTACCCATTTTTAGATAATCATGAATTTCATCAAATTTTGAATCTCCACGATTTAACCAAACAGTGCTAAAACCATCACCAATAATGTCAGTATCACCATCATGGTCTATATCGGCTGATTGAATGTACCTAAATGATTTTTCACTTAATAACTGAGTTTTGTCAAATGCCAACGCTATCGATTTATCCATGTTTTCTTTACCAGATTTTCTTTTACCTTTCGCAGACACGGGTTTAGGATTCCTGTCTTTTAACGGTATTAGATATACTCCTGTTTTAGCATTAAGCAAAATTGAATAGGGAGCAGAGCGCCGAAACTTCACTAATTGAATATCAATAACATCTGAAATCACGAGTGTCGATATATGCAATTTAAATCCCGCATTTGCATTATTCAACCAAATGCCAATCACGCCATTTTCATCTACAACGACAATATCCTGCAGTTTATCCTCATTCACATCGGCAACAGCGAACTTCATTAAATTTTCACCCCGCGTCATATGACTTAGTGTAAAGTGTGGATTACTTTCATTTGCCTGGAACGGTCTTTTAAGAGATGAAACATCAGAATTAATGGGTTTGGATAATACACTTTCATCTGGATTTATTTCTTTGCGGGTAAGTCCCAAAGCTCTTTTTAATCGACTGAATTCCTTAAATACCTGTGCTGCTTTGTCCTTGTCCCCACTTTGCTGATGGTATAAATAGAGTTGATACATGGCGCCTGTATGGTAAGGATCCAATCGTAATGTTTCGACTATTGCTTGCAAAGCATCTTGTTTTTTCCCCAGCTTTCGATATATATGACTAAGCTGGTAAAAAGATGACGCTTCATTCGGTCGCAGTTTAGAAGCGGAGATGAACGAAGATAAAGCTGCATCAACATCGTCCTCTACAATCAGTATCAACCCAAGTACGTAGTGTGGTTGAGCTAAGTTTGGATCCTCTTTAATAGCTTGTAACAAGTATTTTTTTGCGTCACTGATTTTATTTAGCTTCCGGTATATCACCCCAATATTGTAGGAATCTATAGCATCTGCCCCTTTCAAACCGAGTGCTTTCTCAAATACAGCTAAAGCCTTTTTCTGAGCAATTCCACTTTCATAGTAAGCAGCACCTTCACTTCGCAACCGAGTAAGTTCTTGCTCGACATCGTCATGGCTTGGATTTGTGTAATCTGCCTGCTTGGCAGTGACTTGCATTGAAAATAAAAACATCAGTATAGGAAGTAGTTTGCAGAAATATTTTATCGACACAAACAATTGCTGTTTACTTTTAACACTTTGAAAGTACATTGTTATTTTTATCCCTCGCTTTAGCTTTTCTATTCAGCACTATAAGTGCTTAAAAGAATGTTTTTTGTACGCTTTATACTAACGACGCAATTCTAGGAAAAACCTATTCCGCCCCTCTTAATTCCAGTTTTTGTAAATCGCTGCCCTCTACCAATTTATATCGGATTCCTGCCTCGACATTTTCAAATGTCTGCTTGTCACCATTACTCCAGATGACGGCCATTTTTTGTATTTTGGAAATCTTTCCTAATCCTACATGAACAAAAGCAGTGCTTTGTCCCTCATATCCATTGCCTGCATTCGTCTCTCGATAGAAGACACCGTCATCGGTATAAAATGTTACTCTTGTGCCGATTCCATCACGATTGCTCTTAGTACCCTGCAAGCGAATCTCAATCCAGTTGCCATTTTTACCTGCCTGGTTATGATACAATACGGCTTCATGATTAGAATTTATAACATACATATCTTGAGCACCATCATTGTCAAAGTCTGCAATAATAAGCCCCCGTCCATCGCGAGTATTATCAACACCATGCCGTGCTGCGGTTTCATTGAAAGAATGATTGCCTTGATTATGAAAGAGTCTGTTTTTTTCATTTCCACTAAAACTCATTCCATCCAATGGCGGCCAGCTCATGGTGTCAGACAAATCAACATCTGAGTCGAGAATTATAGGCATAAGTATATCGATGTACTCCCCTTCTCCACTCGAAATAAATCCATTCAAAACATAAAGATCAAGCCAGCCATCATTATCAAAATCTACAAATTTCCCGGCCCATCCCCAATCTGTATCACAGGTTTGAGTCGCCAGCGAAACGTCTGTAAATGTGAAATCACCATTATTTCGCCATAACATGTTGCATTCATTCAAGAAAGGTTCAGTAATATTGGTTACGTATATATCGAGCCAACCATCATTATCGTAATCTCCAAATTCTGCATTCATGCCTTTTCTTGTATCCACCCCGAAAGCATTTTCAGAAATATCGGTGAAGGTTTTGTCACCATTGTTGCGGTATATTTTATCAGGTCCAAAATCATTGGCCATATACAGATCAACCCAACCGTCTTTATCTAAATCTCCTGTGGCTACAGCCAAAGTCCAACCTGAATCATCAAGACCACTTTCTTTTGTTGCATCAATAAAATGACAGTTTCCATCATTACGTAAAAGAGAATTTGTACCTCCATTTCGGGCCGCTTCCCAGCTATCATGTAGCAATTTTGTTGTTTTAACGGATGTAAGATCCACATCTGGAAAATAATTACCAAGGTATAGATCAAGATCACCATCTCTATCATAATCCATAGCAACAACAGCTACAGTGTTCCTTTTAAGCGGTAGTTGTGACTGATCACTGATTTCTTTAAACGTCCCATCTCCATTATTTCGAAAAAGCGCGGAACGTCCGAAACGTGCAACAAACAAATCCTTATTCCCATCATTGTCACAATCCAAAAACAACGACATTGCAGAAAAATGCTTATCATCATTAAGATCTGCCACTCCTGCTTGTTTAGCAACCTCTGTAAACGTCAGATCGCCATTATTTTTATATAGAACATTGGGCATTCCTCTAAGGCTGTCAGTAACATAAATGTCCTCAAATCCATCATTATTATAATCACCAACAGAGCCTCCGGCTCCTAGTGCTGTAAACCAGGGGCCTAAATTCTTTAGCCGATCATCAACGCTGGGGCCATGATGTCGGTGGCCAACCCCTGCCGAATCGGTAATATCTTTAAATGCAGGAACTGATTCTTTATCCGCGGAAGCAAGATGACTCCACAAAATCAATACTGCAAGTACATTTAATTTGTACAACTTCATTTTTTTGTTTCCCATGCGAGTTTGATTCCATAGTTACTTTGTACTAATCGGATAATTCGATCCCCTTTAACATGTTTGTACTTTTGTTGACTACCATCGGGCCAATTCACAACAAGTTCATCCACTTCTTCAGCCAAACCGAGACCAAAATGCTGTCGAGTCGAACTATTTCCAGCAAAACCATTCCCTATGTTAACTTCACGCATCTGAGTGAGAGATCCGCTCTTAGCGTATAACTTTGCACCAACCGCTTCTGTATTAGGTGCGTTTCCAACTAATTCTATTTCTAGCCAATGACCACCATTTGTATTATTCATATACATATTGGTTTTTGAGTTATTATTTGTAACGAAAATATCAATACGCCCATCATTGTTGAAATCAGCTGTGAGTATTGCTCTGGAGTCTTTTGCCAGCTCTAATCCACTTTCTTTTTCACGATGATAACGACCCATTCGATTAGTGAATAGAACATTAGATTCAGAGGCAGCCAGCCCCATCCCATCAAGCGCAGGCCAAACCTTCGGATTGGAAGGGTCTTCTCCAGAATCCCATATCGCTGGTAACAATATCTCCAGGTAATCCTCGTCTTTTTTGCCCGTAAAAAAACCATTAGCTACATAAAGATCAAGCCAACCGTCATTGTTGTAGTCAAAAAACTTACCGCCCCAACCCCATCCTGTGTCACAAACACCCAACTCTTGTGATACATCTACAAATTCTCCATCACCGTTGTTCTGCCATAGCATGTTGCATTCATACAAAAATTCTTCAGTCACATTAGTAACGAATAAATCCATGTCTCCATCATTATCAAAATCACCTGTTTCTGCGTTCATTCCTTTTTTTGTATCTGACCCAATAGAACGATTTGTAATATTTTCAAAACCTCCTTTTTGATTATTTCTAAATACAATATCTGTCCCATAATCGTTAGCAACATAAATATCCTGCCACCCGTCACCATCAATATCACTATGCGCGAGTGCCATCGTCCATCCGGTATCTTCAACACCTATTTCTTTCGTTTTATTAGTGAAGGTTCCATCACCATTGTTGACATAAAATATATTACTTCCGCCATTTCGGGAAACCTCCCAGCTATCGTGTAGAATATTTTTTTCCATATTTTTTAAACTAAACATATTCAAATCCCGGAAATAGCTACCTAAGTAGATATCAATATCACCATCTCTGTCAAAATCAAATGTTATCGCAGATAACGAGTTGGCATATTCATTTAAACCCGCATGCCTTGTAACATCTTTGAATGTACCATCAGCCATATTTTTATAGAGTAGTGTTATTCCAAACCTGACTACCAATAAATCCTGCCAAGTGTCACCATCATAGTCAAAAAAAACACCCATTGACGTCACCTGGTCCGAACTGTTCAGATCAGTGAGTCCTGCCTGTTTAATTACATTAGTAAATGTCATATCACCATTATTTTTAAGCAAGCTGTTGGACATATCACCTCGGGGATTATTTACAAAAATATCTAACCAACCGTCTTTGTTAAAATCACCAATCGCACCGCCAGATGCACCTGCTGAAACCATCTCCATTATGTGCGCCATACGCTTATCAAAAATTGGTGGATAGTGAAGTATTCCCGCACCTGCCTGGTCGGTTACATCAACAAAAACGGGTTCGACAGCGAAGGTTGGTACAATAAACAAACTAAACAACGATAAGATACCGATTGATATCCCTATTCGATTATGTAGTAACTTATTAATTATATTCTTCGTAATCATTATTTCAGGCTTCTTATTTTTACTAAACAAAACCGTCATTAAAAGTATTATGTATTACTTTTCAATAGAGGCGTTACCGCCCATAGACAGGCTATAAAATTTATTTTTTTCCAAACCATCAAACTCCTGCACCTCTCCATTTGGCCATGTGACTTTGACTGATTTGATAGTCTCTGCTTGACCGATACCAAAATGCATCCTTAAGCTGCTTTGAGCCTCAAAACCGCTGGCACTCATCACCTCTCGATATTGAGTCAAACCATCAGTACGTAGCTTAATTTTTGCTCCTATGGCGTCAAGATTGATTTTCTCTGCGTCGCCGATTAGTTTTAATGAAATCCAATTTCCGGTTTGTTTGCTGGTGTTACGATACAAGTCCGGGGTGGCCGCTACATTTGAAACTACAATATCCATTCGACCATCAAGATCAAAATCGGCTACAGCGACACCTCTGGAGTCTTTGACACTATCAACACCGGCATCTTTAGCGATATCGATAAAACCATTGTTATCCTGAATAAAAAGTACATTGTGTTCAGATCCGGCCATACTGTAGCCCTCCATCTTTGGCCATTGATAGGCGTCCCTAAGATCAATATCATCACGAAATATAAAGTCCATTAAAATGTCCATATAATCCTTGTCACCGGCGGTGATGAATCCATTCGCAACATAGATATCCTGTAAGCCATCATTGTTGATATCTATAAATTTAGCACCCCATCCCCAGTCTGTATCACAGGACTTCGTTTCCTGAGATACATCAGTAAAGGTTATATCTCCATTATTTCTCCATAACATATTGCATTCATGCAAATAGGGTTCGGTCATGTTTGTTACATAAATATCGACAAAACCATCATTGTTGTAATCTCCAAACTCGGCATTCATGCCTTTTTTTGTATCCACTCCAATCGCCGTAGCCGATATATCCTTAAACTGACCGTTACCCATGTTTCTAAATAATTTGTCCGTACCAAAATCGTTTGCAATATAAATATCCTGCCAGCCATCATTATCAATATCGGAGTGTCCTAACGCCATAGCCCAACCGGAATCATCTACATTTGCTTCATTTGTGACATCAGAAAAAGTCTCGTTTCCATTATTGCGAAACAGGTAATTCCTTCCTGCATTTCGAGCAGTTTCCCATGAATCAAACAACACCTTACTATCAGTTTTCGGGTCATTGAAATCCCCTTCTGGAAAGTAACCACCTATATACAGATCTAAGTCGCCATCATTATCGTAGTCAAATGCAATAGCCGATAGTGCATTGGTTCTTCTTAATAAATTAGCACTTTTCGTAACCTCTTCAAAACTCTTACCTGCGTTATTCCTGAAAAGCGATGTTTCCCCAAATCTAAGTAAAAAGAGATCTTTCCAGCTATCCCCGTTATAATCCATCCATAAGGCAAAAGACGAGGTTCCAGTCGATTTATCAGAATTGACTTTTGCCACACCCAGTTCTTTCCCTACTTCCGTGAAATTAAAATCACCATCATTGCGGTATAAGTGATTATCCTCACCGAGCTTACTGGTTGTAAAATAAATATCATCAAGCCCATCATTGTTATAATCTCCAACTGCTACTCCAGCCCCACCCGCAGTTAGCCACGGCATGATATTACCCAGATGAGGTGAAAATTGCGCCCGGTTATGCTTAAAACTAAGGCCAGCCCTTTCTTCATTTCGTTCAAAACTAATATGATATTCTGAGCCTAACTCACTAATTGAGTTGTTCGCTGCAGCAATGCATCTATCAGACAATGCAATTGCGCATAATATTGTAATTTTAATTAATTTATGCATTTTCTTTTTTGCGTTCTTTTATCATTTTATTAAATACGGAATCAAAAATTGATTTATCAGGATACTCAGTGTTTTCAACTTTTGGTTCAAGCGATTGAATAACTTCATTTATCCAAAGACATTCATTGCAATCATTACTACTAATTGCTCTTTTAAGATGAAATATCGTTTTTGAAATTCTTATTGAAACATTATCCTTAATAACATCGATATCTACATGCCCCTTATCGTTATCTACTACTTCGCTTAATGCATTTACATAGCTTCTCGCACTTGCCAGTGATAACAACGCGGATTCTTGAGCGCTGATGTGTATATCAGATTTAAAGGTAAACAATTGTACAAATGGAGCACCAGGCAAAAATATGGACTCTAAAGGGAAACGACCGATAGCGTTAAACATTCCATCAATATATCCGTCTGCATCATCATCCCCTAAATATCCTAAGGCGATTCTTCCAGCCTCCAGAGACCCCGATTGGTTTGTCCCTCCAGGATATCCAAGCTCCGTTTGTATCGAATAAGGAATCAGACGTGGCTTTGTTGTAAATGTAAAGTCGTTGATTCTGACAATTCCGGCAGGAAAACCGGGGTCAATTGCAATGTCATCCTTGATCCACCAATTGAAATCCTCATCACTATAAAAATAGGTATTACCATTATTTGGACCTCCAAGAACAGCAGCAAGCAGCAGATTAAATTGGCCATTCATTATTACAGCATTTGACATATCTATACTTTCACTAATGAGTGTATTATCTGAAAGCATTCCGTCTACAGTCTTGCCTTGTAATGTCTCTCCAGAAACATTTGGCTCCTCGCCCAGGTTATTAACTCCTGCAACAATTCCAGTCAGAAAACTATCCATTTCCAGATTACGTATCCATGCTGTTTTTAGCGTTTGATCCGGAAAAGGCCCTGGTCCGTATAAGTATCGATTGGTCACTTCAATAGTATTTGCGGCTAGCGCATAACCTATGATCCAATAAAAGGAAAAAGAAGTTATAATAAATAAGTTTGTTATCGAATATTTTTTCATTAACATTGATAGTCCACTAAAGTTTGTTGGCTCCACCATCTACCAAAAAAGACAATTCAGTATCAAGTCGTTGATCTGTGTGTCGATATTTTTTTATGTAATCTTTCAACTCAGACTCTTTCATACCCAATCTAGCCTCAAGTTGACTGGATACGAACATATCCGAGCCTTTTTTGTAAATAGATAAGGCTTCACTAAGTTCATTATTTTTTACAAATGCATCCCCCAAGGCAATATACGCGAGTCCATGATATGGTTTCACTAGTCCCTTGGGTAGTTTGGAAGATAGTTCAATGCAGAACTCAAGATCTTTCTTCGATCCTGGTAGCTTTCGAAATGAGCGGGGCCAGTGCAAACCATTTACTCCTCGAATATAGTAAGCGGTCCAATCCTGTTCATCTTGTTTAATAACCGCAGACATATGACTCATGGATCTTGAAGAAAGCCAACCTTGCCGAAAAAGAGAGTGACCCGGCACTTTATCAACATATGCCAAAGCAGCGTGATAGCGTAAGTATTTATTTTTTGGTTTAGATTTTACAAGGCCGTTTAGCGAATCAATACACTTATCACTCATTTCACTTTTTCTGCAATAATCTCTTAACGTATCACCTGCTAAAATATCATCTGGGTTATAACTGAGTCGTCGCACCAGTTCCTCGTATTGGCTTTGCGAGAATGGTTCTTTAGTCTCATCCGCTTTGGCAACTGACAGCGGAACAAAAAGTGACGATACAAGAACAGCTACGAGTTTTACAACAGTTTCAATATTCATCATATTTCCATCAACTATAAAAGTTGCTGTAATTTACTATCTTGGAAGATTTATATTCTATATTCGACGAAATGAATGGTAGCTGCTCTAAGAATCTGAATTCATATTATCGATTTGAGAGTTTTAAAAATTATTTTTATTAACCCTGACTGGATTTGTGCACAAATATCTGTCAAATAATATAAACGATAAATCACATCCTTCTCCCTTCTTGTAGTTTTTATTGGAAATCCAAATATTCTGATTTCATTAGACTCCACTACCAAGTGGTGGATCAATAGTCTGATTAGACTAAATTTGTAGAGTAATTTATATTATAATAATACAATCTATGTCTGATGAATTGCCACCAACTGTGATTGCATTATTTCCATATTGCATTGAACTGGGCAGCAATACCACTCATCTTTACTCCTAATAACTCTTTTATCCTAGCGAACATTTTTTTTAGCTATCTCAATAGATACTCGAATATAAAAGGGAATGTATGTCGGGATTACAACCGCGTCCGATCCGATAAAAGCAAGACACAATGTTATGAGTGATCGGATATCGGCATTACCAATGATATCTGCGGTCGTGTCCTCAAACTCATCGCTACTTATTTTTGAAGTGACACACTAAGTGTCGATGAATAAATACCTGGTCTACCGATATTTTTCCGAAATTGCAGTTTTTTAATCAAACTTGTCACATCTAACTGCATTCGTCGAAAAAAAATGTCTTCATTTGAAAATTCGAAGACTGATTAACCGAAATAAATGCTGAAAAAAATCTCTCCATGACGTTTTATTTTTGGAGAACATTCGTCTTGTGACACCACCATCTGACATTCATAACAACGATGAGAACAACCTCTTTTGCTTTAGGTGCCAAATGACACAAGTTCTCGTCATTATCCAGCAATGTTCAACATCATCACCACAAAAAAGTAAATTTAACGAATGCAAAAACAAAATATATCCACATAAATGGTTAAAAATTAATATAAATCAAGCATTCTCGAGCCTTGTACTCAAAGATCGCTCCCTCAGTTAACAAAAAATTGAACATTTGCTTTTGAAGAGTGCTTTTCGATGGAAATCATGATAAATTTAAGATATAGTTCAATTGTCCTGACCTGGACCGTAACAAGAGAACGTTTTTCTGACCTACGTCTGACTGTCAGATACTCACTTCTTTGAAAATTTATGTAGTGAACAGATCAAACAACCTGACAATTCAACAAATTTGGTGAATTGAGATACCATAGGTAGTAAAAATCACACATACTGTATAGAGAAATCATTCAAGAAATCGATGTGATTTCTTAAATGCATCTAAACCGCAACTGAATGCGCCATTTTATTGTCAAGACCTAGTCTAATCAGCTCGTATAGGCCAAGCCTGGAGTTTTAATGTATTCTTTAGGATATTACGCGAAAATTAACGCCAAAGTTCTGACTCCAGATGCATTATGAAATCGCATCATTCATCAACTACATTGAACTTGTCGTTGGATTGCTGCAAATAACGTTAATTGAAATTATGATCGTAAAATAGCAAGAATGGACTACATGCAAGACTCGATCTTTGTGCTATTTTTTCCACCAGGGATTAAGGGCAATACTGCTTTTCTGGATACATCTTCACGTCCAGGGAATAAATCTGTTTTACCATCCTGAAGGCATGGATGGACAAGTGCGTCACTTACAATCATGAAGGTATCGTACTTGTATAATTAGAGAAGAAACCCCCCTCTTGACTAATATCATAATCAATGGGCATTCAACATATCGCTTTTACAAACAGAGCGCTCGCGACCATCAATCGCAAAATCAAAACTAATACCATTAGTTAGCAGATGAAGATTGTTGTATCAGTGACATTATTTCTATGGATAAATAACATTGCAATACAGTGCTAAGATCCAAAAAAATAGAATACAAATCGGAGGCGATAGTCCATAATTTGTTTTTCATAACTTATGATAATTATTAAAGACAACTTTAACTACCTTGTATTAGCCTTTATTCTACATTCAAAAATATTTATATAATATTGTAAGGCGTTAACTGCGAACGGGATACCAAAGAGTTTGCTTAGGGAACAAATAATACAATGTGTTGTGAAAGAATAATGAATTTATCCATACAACAGACTTTACAATAAACCACCATATAGTATATTTTCTATCTATCCATAATGCTGAAAGAGATAGATATTGTTACCTACTTCTTTTCCATCTTTACGTAACCTAAGTAGGAACATCATAACGACATTCTGTAATGTCATCGAAATTAGTTGTTTACAATATATAGAACATTATTATTTTTGAATATACTAATTTTTATGCATATAAATTGAAACTTACAGTTATTAAACGAAATCATTAATAATAGTTTAATGGTATTTAACAAATTATACTGAATATTTACTTGATTCATACTTCCTATTTGAAAAGCATTTAATTACAGTCTAATTTACCATTCAATGTCTTCACATTAAGAAATAAAAATGCTTAAAATGAAATAACGCAATCACATGATATGTATCAATTTAAATATATATTTTTTGTGAAATAGAATTCTAAATTTAATCTCTAACTTATTGAATAAAAACCGGATTCGAAATATCGATATGCAGACATAGAGAACAAATAAAATTATTCAGACAACAATACAACTTAGTAGAGTCAATTCACCTTGCACATATATGTATAAAACTCTATATCACTCTCTATAAAGACATTGTCAAAATATTTTATTCTCTTAAGGGATTTTTAATTATCGATATTAAGGAAAAGTAAAATTATTAGTCGAGCTATCTAATATAGTATTAAGTAATACTTGGCTAAGCAATGTAATTTATAATATTTTATCGGTAACCCTAACCGCATCTTCATATACAAAACAAAATATAATAACCGATATAAGTTGGTTATAAAATAATCATTTTAATAATACAACAAGGAGTAGCACCCAATGAAAGCTGACCCTTCAATGGTTCATTATAAAACACTTAACTTATCAGAACCACTTGAGAGCGTTTGTAATATTATTAAGCAATTGGTTAAAACCAACTCTATTGAAGAACTACAAACTGTACTGCTGGGTAGCACTAGGCAATACTCATCCGAGATGTTCCTTTGTCTTTTTGTAGATAATAAAGAAGAACGTGTTCTCAATGAAGTGGACATAAATTTCTCAAAAACTGAAAAAATATCATTCACTAGGGATGTCTTGAATCTTTCGTCAAATAAGTCAATTGATGACAGTAATTACGAAGAACTTTTTTCAACGCCTGACTTCTTTTCCACCTCTTACGGACTTTCATTGTATTATAATAGAAGTACCTGTTTCGTTAAAGCACCAAGAACTATAGAAAAAGATCGTTTAAATTCACATATTATTAGGACAATTGTTCCTTATATTCACCTGGCATTCAATCATATTCAGCACATAGAAAGACGTTCTTGTGGAGAGGTAGGGCTTACTAAGCGGGAAACTCAAATAATTGGATGGGTAGCGAAAGGAAAAACAAATAAGGAAATTGGTATGATACTCGATCTAAGTGAGTTTACTGTAAAAAATCATATTGCCAATATATATTCAAAGCTGATTGTAGTGAATCGGGCTCAAGCAATTGAGAAAGCTATTCGATTGGAATTTTTAATTTGAGCTATTATAAATATTTATTATTATTCAGTTTTGTAAATAGCGTGAATGGACTACTTGTAGCTACGGTTATAAGTATGTAGTATTATCTTTAAGCAATTAAAATATTTAATATAATTGTAAAATTTTTTATACTACCTTAAGTACTATAATGTGCTTATAAAGATACATTATTATCTAACTACTCGTTGAAAATGAGTTCATATGATTAATCAAAATAAGGTAAATTCAAGCAAGTAAATAAGTATTTTGGTTTTATTTTAAGATCGCAAGGTACTGTCAAATGTTTTTTCAACATACTGATAATTGATAATATTTTTTCATTTAAATATATTGATATCTTACAGAACAAAATATATATTTATGTACTCATACGGTTATTTTTTTAATTTATTTAAAAAAATATATTCCATCTATTTCAGAATATCAATGATATTCTGAATATATAAAATATTTTATACCATATTTCTCCGCATGGATTATTATGTATTTCAGGAATAAATCTCTTCTTCTAGTTTATTTTATTACAAGTATTTTTGTTTATAACATGCCAGCGGCACTTTCGAGTGATGCTCAGAAACACTTCTCTGCAGAAAAGCTTGGTCGTTCTTCATACTGTGGCTTATGCCATACTGCTATATACCAACAATGGAATGCATCCTCTCATCATTTCTCCTCTTTTAATAATCCTGTTTATCGAAAAGTCATTATGAGTGAGGTTGGAACAAAAAACCAGACTCAATTAAGATTTTGTGCCCGCTGTCATGACCCATTACTACTTGTTTCAGGTGAGATAGGAAATGAGGAAGAACTGAATGTTGGCAGTTGGCAGGCCAATGCTGGCATTACTTGTCTAACATGTCATAGATTAACTGATATTGGAAAGAACAATGGTGAATATGTGATTAAGGAACCCCTACTTCATCCTTTTGCATTTGCGGAACAGCCCCTATTACAAAAAGCCCACAGCGTCGCACTAAATTTAACGCCATGGTTGCACCGCATGGTTGTGAGTCAGCCTATTTATAAAGAATCAGAGTTTTGTGCAGTATGCCATACACTGAAAGTTCCAAAATCAATTAATGGTCATACGGATATCACCTTGTTAAAAGAATACGATTCCTGGAAGAGTAGCCCATACAATCCTACACAAAACAAAGATTCTACAAAACGGAAAAAATGCCAAAACTGTCATATGAAACTGATCGCTGCCGATGATCCTGCGGCTATAAATGGTATGGTTCACGATCACGGATTCGCAGCTGGTAACACCGTACTTGCTATGTTTAACAGTGATTACGAACATTTGGAAAAAGCGCAAACCTTTCTTTCTGAAGACACAATCAGATTGGAATTATTGAGAATTGGCAGCAATAAAAGTAAAAAACAAAAAAATTACAGCGTTAAGGGGATTACGAATAATCAAGTGATCTCTCTAAATATCGCTGTTCATAACGACGGTGTTGGACACCACTTCCCAGCTGGAACAGTCGACTCCAACGAAGCTTGGATTTCGTTTGTAATAATTGACAAAAATGGCGATATAGTCGTGCGCCAAGGGCAAATAGATGTCGATGGTCATGTACCTGACAACGCTGTTCGATTTGGTTCAAATTATGTCGATGAGAAAGGAGCTGTCACCAATCGAGCGACAACCACAACTCATGCCATTGCACTAAGAGATAGCCTGCTTATCGCACCAGGAGAATACGAAGAAATAAAATTTGTATTCCCCTTGCCTCCTGATTTTCAACCACCATTAAGGGCGAAGATGAAGCTGAACTGGCGCAAATACGACCCAATGTTTCTTAAATGGGTATATGACGGACGAAAAATTCCACAAGCACCCATCACAGTGATAGATGAAATAGAATTTGCTCTGCCCGTATCGTCATTACAACTCCAATACTTATCAACAATGACAATTAGAGAAGAATGAAAATGAAAATTGAAATAAAAACTCACATACTACCGTTGGCATTACTTCCCACTATCATGGTCACTTCAAATTTATTTGCAGGTAACTGGAATGTTCCAATCGCAGCCAGAGACTTGAAAAATCCGGTTGAAATAAGTGAAAACACACAATCCGAAGGTGCAATGACCTACACCGCACATTGTGTGCAATGCCACGGAGAAAATGGGCTTGGTCAAGGCACTGAGAAAACGGTAGAGTACTCTTTGCAAAGTATTCTTAAGGTAAAATCTCAACCAGGAAATGAACTGCTTGGTGATGGCGAGCTTTATTGGAAAATAACTCATGGTGTTGGAAAAATGCCATCGTTCGCTGGTGTGCTTACCGATCATGAGCGCTGGTTAATGGTTAATCATATTCGTCTGTTACCAGATGACAAAACACTTTAGTTTTTATCTGCATGTTTGAATTTCGAACTTTCTTCACTTTATCCTCAGTTGCCATACTATTAATAACAACTCACCCTGGCTATTGCCTTGAGCAGACTTTCGATGTTAATTTTCTACGTGATGTTTCTGCAGCAACAGGTATAGATTTCCGACACAGCTCCGGGAAGTTTCTTGAGTATGATGGTACCAACTCCAGATATATGCCAGAGACCATTGGCGCAGGAGTTACTTTGTTCGATGTAGATAATGATATGGATATAGATATCCTTTTCGTAAACAGTTCCGGCTTTAATGGTGTGGAACAATCAAATGGTGGAGCACCCGCTTTATATCGTAATGATGGGAATTGGCGATTTACAGATATTACTAACGATAGTGGTTTAAATAAAAAATTTTATGGAATGGGAGCAACTACAGCAGATTACGATGGTGATGGCGATCAGGATATTCTATTTACCACTCTAAATGGCGTACGCCTCTTTCAAAATCGTCAGGGTATTTTTGAGGATATAACCCTATCAGCAGGACTTGCCACAAAATCCTGGGTTGATCAACGTGGTGTTCAATGTACAGAGTGGTCAACGGGTGCCGTTTTTTTTGATGCTGATGGTGATTTGGATCTGGATCTCGTATCCATACAATATGTACGCTGGTCAATCAACAGTAACATTATTACGACCTACGATGGAATACATCGAGGATATACCTCACCACGTAGTTACCAGGGTGAAAGTTTAAGGATATGGCTCCAAAATAACGGACGGTTCTTTGACACAAGCGCACTTTCTGGTCTTGAACTGGAGGGTAAATCATTAGGTATTGCACTCTGGGATTTTGACAAAGATGGACGCTTGGATATTGCTGTTGCAAACGATACAACAGAAAATTTTTTATTTCATAACAGGGGAAATGGAAAATTTAATAATGTCTCTTATACGGCAGGTATGGCGTTTGATAGAAGCGGCAACACCCGGGCCGGAATGGGGATTGACATCGCTGACTACAACAATAATGGGCATGCAGCAGTTGCGATTGGTAATTTTACAGGTGAACCAATATCATTTTTCTATCAGCAGGACACCTGGAAATTTTCTGAAGAAAGCATAAGCACCCAGATTTCCTCACCAACGCTTCCATTGCTTACTTTTGGTTTGATATTCGCCGATATTGATTTGGATGGCTGGTTGGATATTGTCACTACAAATGGGCATGTTGAACCCAATATCGCTGAAGCCTATAAAAATGAGCGCTATCTACAGCCTATGCAATGGTTGCGTAACCAGGGAAACGGAAAATTCAAAGATGTCGGTCAGAATATTAGTGCTCTTAAGAAACCTATGGTTGGTCGCGGACTTGCGAGTGCCGATCTGGACGGAGATGGAGATTTGGATTTGGTAGCAAGTAGTAACTCTGGTACCCCTCGGATAATCAAAAATAACTCGATAAACAGAAATTATCTCCGGATTTTACTAAAGGGTCGTTTCCCAAACACTGATGCTATTGGCGCCAGGGTAATTCTGAAAAACCGAAAAACAACTCAGCAAAGAACCGTTGGTAGCGGTGGATCATTTCTGTCACAGTCAGAGAAAATCCTGACCTTTGGTCTTGGGGGAAAAAAGACTGTGGAGTCAGTGACGATAGAATGGCCAGATGGTACATCAGAAACACTGATCAATCCTGCGCTTAATAAGATCTTAAAAATCACACAACGCGATAATTTTGATATTTTCTAATATTTAGCACGTTAATCACGCGCCATTAATAATTTGAATTATTGCAACTCTGAAGAACGACCATAGTACAATTAGACCATTGCCAGTTGCTGGTGTAACTGCTTTACTTACCAAATTCCGATAAGACAAATACTGATTTACCAATAATATTCGATGAGTGACACTGCGCTTTATGTAAAAACTTATCGACAGTGCATCAGTTGCATTTAATAAATTAGTCTTGAGTATATTTATATATGAGAATGTATTATTCATTTCGAATTGATCGTTATATTTTGAATCAATTACTTGTTACAAGCATGCTAATAGCCTTAGTATCGCCATCAGTAACTGCTGCTAACCAAGGCGCGATATCTGAGCAACAGCCAAATATCGCCTACCAAAGCGCTCATATAGAATGTGAAAACACATTAAGGGATATTTTAAAAACTCAAGAAGCTGTTTCTAATTCAATTCATAGTGGTGCGATGATTAAGGCCAACAAACAATTAGAAGAAATAGCTTCCCATATAGTGCTTTCACGAAATAAAATGAACCAAGCCTTATTAAATGGCGCATGGAAATCCCGTACTACAAAGCACAATGTTCAGTTACTTTCCGATCGACTGGAATCTCTTCGCATACTGAATTTTATCGCTGTTGCCTTCACCTCAAAGTACTACGAATATCCGAAAGGACATATCCCTAATTCGGTGAAGCATTCGGTGAAGCGTTTTTTCATACAATTGCATACTTTGGTCAAGAATATTCATCAAACGAATGAAGATATTAAGAGCCATAGTTGACATAATACCCTTCAATATGAGCAGTCACGATCAGATACAATTAAACTGGGTTCGGGTTCTACCCATTGGCCACTGCAACCTGTTACGCCTCTGTTTTCGGCATTCTATTCCATGCATCTAATGCGGCCACCTTATAAGCTTCTGCCAACGTTGGATAATTAAATGTATTTTCCACAAAATAGTCCATGGTTCCTTGCAGATTTATAACGGCCTGACCAATATGTATCAGCTCCGTAGCACCTTCGCCAACGATATGAGCGCCCAACAAGTGACGGGTTTCCATTGAAAAAATCAGCTTCATCAAACCATTTTCCAAACCCATTATCTGTCCTCGTGAAGTTTCCCTAAAACGACATATTCCGCACTCATATGCGATGCCTTTTTCTATAACCTCTTCCTCACTCATACCCACTGTAGACATTTCAGGAACTGTATATATGCCATAGGGGAAGTACTCAGGTGCCGAAAATGCATCACTACGATCAAATGCATGGAACATCGCTATACGACCCTGCTCCATTGATGTGGATGCTAAACTGGGAAATCCAATGACATCACCTGCTGCATAGATATGCTCCACCTCGGTCTGAAAGCTGTTTTTATCCCGCACAGACAAACGCCCACGATGATCTGCACTCAATCCGCAATTACTCAATTTCAAACTTTCTGTATTGCCCGTACGCCCCGCAGCGAATAAAACCATATCACTACGGACTATGCGTTTATTTTCCATCTCAACAATACAAGTACCAGCAGATTTTCTGATTGATGTAACCTTTTGACCAAACCGTAAATTGACACCGCGATCACGCAATTGATGACTAAAATCTTCGATCAATTCACGATCAACAAAGTCCAGCATGCTATTGCGTGGCTCAATCAAAGTGACCTGAACATCAAGGGCGCTAAAAATCGTTGCATACTCAACGCCGATTACACCAGCCCCAATTACCGCCAATGAATTGGGTAATTTGTTCATATGCAAAATTTCGTCACTATCAACAATGGCTTGGCCATCAAATGGAATATGATCTGGACGGTAGGGATGCGTTCCCGTTGCAATGAGGATACGTGATGCGTGGTATACTTGACGTTCGCCATTATTCGCTAATACCTCAACCGTATTCGGATCAACAAAACTGCCACAACCATACGCAACATGCACTTTGTTACGCGTAAATTGATGTTCCAAGGTATCGACTTCGTGTCCCAGCGTGATATTCATCCTTTGTTTTAGATCTTCCGCAGTTATATCGTCTTTTACTCGATAAGCGCGACCGTAAAATGAACGCTCCCGCCAACCCGATAGATTCAGTACAGTCTCACGCAATGTTTTGCTGGGAATGGTTCCCGTATGAACGGTTACACCACCAACAGATTGCCCTTTTTCGACGACATAAACATTTTTACCCCATTTTGCAGCCTGTATTGCAGCGCGTTTTCCTGCCGGGCCACTACCGATAACGAGCAAATCGCATTCAATCATCTATTGCCTCCGACTGTCTGTTTCAGGGAATTTTCCATGTATTTTCTGAATTTCCATATTCTAACTAACCATCCGTGGTTTTTTATTTATTGATACTACCTGACAAGCTAGCTGCCTGTTGAAAAAATCTCTGATGAGTATCAGGCAAGGCAAAATCAGGCGGAAAAACGCAGTTTACACAGTGTAAATGCGTATGTTTGAGCCTGATTTTAACGCCGCATGGTGCCATAGAGCGTTTTTCAACAAGCTGCTAGACTTGTTTACGTTTTACGCTCAAAGTAACAGCTTTTCATTGATACCACTTCATCGCTATTGGATAACGGCCACTCATAAATGTAATTGCGACATAAGAAGCTTAAACTACAGGACTTATACGCAAAATCTTAATTGAATAAGAGAAAGATCATGCTTTACGCCAGCATCCTGATGTTGGAAATATTTCACCCTATGAATGATAATGAGTGATGACTTCATAACCTTAGCCGTCACAAACGTAAGTCATCGCTTCCTTTAATAACATTTCGGCTGATTGTGCTTTATGCATAGATTCGCTTAAGTGTCGCCGCCAGGCCCGAGCTCCCGGTACGGATTTATATAAGGCAATGAGATGACGTGTTAAACGTGATAGCGGTATTCCCAACATTTGCTGACCATTAATGTACTCAAGGTATTTCTCTAATAACTGCTTTCGAGTTACTGGAATATTAGTACTCTCGCTATAAATCTCTCGCAATATGGGAATCATCGCAAATGGATTATAGTAAGCCTCTCGTCCCAGCATGACACCATCAACCTGCGCTAAATGGGTCTGAACAGCAAATGTATCCTTAATACCACCATTGATCACAATCTGACAGTTTTGAAATGCCTGTTTGATCTGATAAACAAACTCATAATCCAGCGGCGGAACTTCCCGGTTCTGACGTGGACTTAATCCACTGAGCCAGGCTTTACGTGCATGAATAATAAAAACACGGCAACCTGCATCATATAAAGTCTGTACAAAACATTGTAACGCCTCGAAACTATCTTGATTGTCTATACCTATGCGACATTTAACAGTCACAGGTATTTGCACTACCGCCTGCATCTGATGTAAGCATTCAGCAACCCGCAACGGTTCAGCCATCAGACAAGCACCAATTCCACCCGCTTGAACCCGATCACTTGGACAACCACAATTAAGATTAACTTCATCAAAGCCAAATTCTTCACCAATTTTACAGGCATCGGCCAACTGTTTTGCATCACTTCCACCCAACTGTAAAGCCAATGGGTGTTCCTCAGGGTTAAAAAGCAACAGCTTTTTGCGCTCACCATGAACAACTGCCGAACTTGTTAACATCTCTGTATAAAGCAGAGCATCTGCAGAAATAAGGCGAAACAGATAACGAAAATGGCGGTCACTTAAATCCATCATAGGCGCGAGACAAAACCTGCGATCCAAACGCTGTGCCGTGACGCTATTCGATTCATACTCGGTTGTCACAAAATAGCAACCGTACTTTTTAATACGCTGTGAGCCTGTTGCGAACCTATTTTGATATACTCTTCCACTTCGTCAAAATTTATTTCTTCGGCTTCCATGCCAGCAGCCCAATTTACAACCATGGTCAATACCGCATATTCCAGGCCCAGCTCACGGGCCAGAGCAGCCTCCGGCATTCCCGTCATACCAACAATAGTGCAACCATCATTACGCATTCGACTAATCTCTGCTGCTGTTTCAAGTCGGGGACCTTGTGTAATTCCATAAGTTCCAGTGGAAACAGGATTTACACCAGCATCCTGCGCCCCTTTTATCAGCTTGCAACGTAAACTTTCAGTATAAGGGTATGAAAAACCTATGTGCTCCAGACCCGCATCATCGCCTTCAAAATAGGTATGCTCGCGGCCATGGGTGTAATCAATTAACTGATCAGGAATAGCAATTGTTGTGGGCGCGCACGACTGTGTTATCCCTCCGACAGCAGCAAAAGCAATTATTTGTTTTACACCAACCGATTGCAAAGCCCAAATATTCGCCCTATAGTTGATCTTATGAGGTGCAATAGTATGCTTATCACCATGCCTTGCGAGAAAAGTAAGCTCACGATCAAACAACCTTCCGTGGCATAATAGCCCTGATGCTTCCCCATAAGGTGTTTTTACGGTTTCAGTGGAATTTATACTAAACCCCTCCATGCTGGTTAAGCCAGTGCCTCCGATAATTGCAAGTTTAACCATTATATTTTCTCCATTTTATGGTTTAATTCAGTGAAAACTTATGCCAATACACTCAATAGTAATTTCTTGATAACCTTGGCAGCCTGTATAGTCGCTCATACTCAGACTGTAACAAAGATGATGCAATTTTTCCCTATACCTGGGCTAAACAACATTTGCTTAAGCCAATTTAGATAACACTTCCCTCGCTCTGCCTGCCACCTGCTGTCTAAACTTAAGCATGTCTGTATTATCCCTGCGCTGCAATCGATTGAGTCTATTCGATCTTTTTCTGTCAGCTGCAAGCTGCAAGCCATTGAGAATCTCAATGACTGCTGGCGGGTCATTGCAAACCAACAACATATCACAACCCGCCGCCAAAGCCGCTTCTGCCCTCTGTACAGGACTTCCCGTTTCGGCCGCCCCCTGCATACTCAAATCATCACTAAAAATCGCGCCTTTAAAACCAATCTCTTTACGTAATACTGTTTGAATCCAGAAACGTGAAAAGCCTGCAGCATGTGAATCAATGTTTTTATAAACAATATGTGCAGGCATTACCCCTTCAACACCTGCATCTACCAGCGCTTTAAATGGAATCAGATCTTTCTCTCTGATTTGTGACAATTGCCGATCATCCACCGGCAATTCCAGATGTGAATCAGCACTAACGTAACCATGTCCGGGAAAGTGCTTGGCAACGGCTGCCATGCCCGCTTGATGCAACCCCTGCATAAGGCTGTTTGCAAGTTTGGAAACAATAACCGCATCAGTGTGAAACGAACGGTCGCCTATTACACTGGAGTTACCCATATCCAGATCCACTACAGGCGTAAAACTAAAATCCATGTCCAGTGCGGACAGCTCAGCTGCCAACAATCCGCCAAGATTATAAGCGGCATCTTCTGCCAACGGCGGTGATTGTGAATATAAATCACCTAATCTTCGCATCGGCGGAATAGCACTGAAGCCTTTTCGAAAACGTTGTACTCGCCCACCCTCATGATCGACTGCAATTAATACTGGTGTCTTGCTGCTGGCACGAACCGCTTGAATCAACTGTTTAATTTGCTGACTTGACTCGAAGTTACGGCTGAATAATATTAAGCCTCCAATACGATCATCGGCAAACAATTGCTCTTCGGTTTTGCTTAATTCGGTGCCTGTTAAATCAATCATAAGCGGTCCGATCAAAGCGGATGTGGATTTTAATTGACTAAACAAGTAAGCCCCCAAACTGAGTGATGCCTATTCTTACTCGAATCGCTAAAGCGCCAGGTAAGTGAGTACGGATTCGTAAGAACATGGACTGAACAAGTATTATTATGCTGAATTATCCTGTTCATTTTTCTCCAGTAGCGCAACAGCGTGCGCTGCAATACCTTCACCCCTACCTGTGAATCCAAGTTTTTCAGTCGTTGTGGCTTTTATGTTGACACAATCGAGTGACAGATGTAGATCGGAGGCGAGATTTTTACGCATAGCATCAATGTAAGGCGCCATTTTCGGTGCTTGGGCAACTAATGTCAGATCAATATTCACACATTTAAAATTGTTTTTCTGCAACCTATCGTAGACATGGCGAAGTAACATTCTACTGTCCACATTTTTAAATCGATTATCTGAATCTGAAAAATGCTTGCCGAGATCCCCCAGGCTGGACGCGCCAAACAAAGCATCGCATAGCGCATGAATTGCAACATCACCATCGGAATGTGCCTTTAGAGCATGGTCAAATGGTATTTTTTCACCACCCAATATTAAATGGTCACCAGGCTCAAATGCATGCACATCAAAGCCATGGCCTATTCTTAACTGACTCATTGCCCAAGATGCTCCTTTGCCTGAATTGCCAAATGGATTTCTGCCAATTTCAAATCAAATGGCCGTGTTATTTTAATATTATCAGCCTGACCCTCTAATAATATTGGCTTGATACCACTGTACTCCATTGCAGAGGCTTCGTCAGTAATCGGAAGGTTTTTCTCAATTGCGTTGTCAAGTGCGTCTTTTAGTTCTTGATAACGGAAACACTGTGGGGTTTGCGCGTGCCATAACGCTTCCCGACTGACGGTTTCGATCACCTGCCCTTGTGCATTTGCACGCTTCATCGTATCGTCTGCAGGCACCGCAAGTAGTGCACCAGCACAATCAGGTGCTTGTACCCGATGAATGAGCCTTTTCAGATCTTTTGCACGAAGGCAGGGTCTGGCCGCATCATGAACCAAAACCCAATCGTCTTTGGCGACATGATTTTGTAGAAAAATTAATGCACTCAGCACCGATTTGGCGCGTGTCGGCCCTCCGATTACACGATGTATTCTGGTATCAATCCTTTGTTTTATCTGAGTCCAGCGGGAATCATTCTGGTTTAACGCAACAACCACACCTTTTATATGTTCATTATCAAGTAACACCTGCAATGTAAGAGAAATAACGGGTTCTCCAGAAATTAACAGATATTGTTTTGGCGTGTTTGAGCGCATACGACTACCCGTTCCAGCCGCAGGTACTATCGCCCAAAAACATGGATTTATACTCATTGCTTTGGCTGTTTCTGTTCTGGGGTCAGAGTATCATTAAATTTTGGTTGATCCACATTAACCCTTTGATCCTGATCGATGAACTGGTAATACGTTTCACCGCGACGAATCATCCCCAGATCAGAGCGCGCTCTTTCTTCAATGGCTTCAAGACCTTTTTTCAAATCGAGTACTTCTGCTTCGAGCGCATTATTTCGTAATTGCAATACTTTGATCTGCGCCTTTTGCTGTGCAGATTTCTGATGCAGATTCCACACCTCCTGCACACTACCATCACCAAATATCAATCGGTATACCAATATCCCTAATAACAGAACCAGTGCCACAGCTAACAGCCTTACCGACAGCGGTGTATGGGTGTCATTGTTCAATAGTAAAAATCGAGGTTGAACCGAAATTGCATTTGCAATGCTCAAAACGTTTGACTGAATGCGCCTTTACCAGCATACACTGCCCGAGAACCGAGAAATTCCTCAATGCGCAACAATTGATTGTATTTTGCATTGCGATCAGAACGTGATAATGATCCGGTTTTAATCTGTTTACAATGTGTAGCAACGGCAAGATCTGCAATTGTAGTATCTTCAGTTTCTCCCGAACGGTGCGAAGCGACCGCTGTGTAGCCGTTTTTGTGTGCCAGATCAATGGTTTGCAAGGTTTCTGTCAAGGTTCCAATCTGATTGACTTTAATCAGCACTGAATTTGCAACTCCGGCATCTATGCCGCGTTGTAGTATTTTTGTATTGGTAACGAATAAATCATCACCCACCAGTTGGACGTTTTTACCCAGTCGATCAGTAAGCAGTTTCCAGCCATCCCAATCACCTTCGTCCATACCGTCCTCAATAGATATAATCGGATATTTGTCAGCCCAATCGGCAAGATAATCTACAAATCCTGCAGCGTCGAAATCACGACTTTCAGAGTCAAGCCGGTACACACCGTCTGCATAAAATTCCGAACTCGCCGCATCCAACCCCAAGTAAATATCTTTGCCCATTTCAAAGCCGGCTTTTTCAACTGCCGAAATAATAACTTCTATTGCTTCTTCATTTGAAGACAAATCGGGTGCAAAACCACCCTCATCTCCAACGGCTGTATTCAATCCTAAATCATCAAGTAGTTTACGTAAACTGTGAAACACTTCGGCACCGTAGCGCAGGGCTTCTTTGAATGATGGCGCCCCTACGGGTATGATCATAAACTCCTGCAGATCGATGCTATTGTTAGCGTGCTCACCGCCATTGATGATATTCATCATGGGGGTCGGTAGAAAAACCGCCTGCTCCCCGCCAAGTTGCTCAAATAACATGAGTCCGTTCTCAAGTGATGCGGCATGAGCGGCTGCAAGCGATACCGCAAGCAACGCATTGGCACCAAGACGATCTTTATTTTCCGTGCCGTCGAGCGCTATCAACTTCTCGTCCAAGGCTTGTTGCTGAAAAATATCCATGCCTAACAAGGCATCACGGATTTCTCCATTGATGTTGGCAACCGCTTTTCCAACACCTTTGCCCAGATATCGTGACGGGTCGCCATCGCGAAGCTCCAATGCTTCACGACTTCCGGTTGATGCACCCGACGGTACGCCAGCGCGACCTCTTGCACCGGAATCGAGGATTATATCGGCTTCAACCGTTGGGTTCCCACGTGAATCCAGGATTTCACGCGCCCTGATATCAGCAATCTTGCCCATTAAAGTCTCCATTAGTAATATGAATTTATAAAAATATTGTTGATAAGGCTAATAATAGCAGTCAGGGGGCTATTCAAGAATAAATTGATATGAAGCAAACTGTTGATTCCAGGATGAGTGCTCTATACTCAGGCAATCAATCTTTGATCGCCGACAGCATTGATTGCTCAATGAAGCCTTTGCTTTTGACCAGCTGATCAATCTCCAGCAAGGTTTCAAGCAACTCACGCATTTGCCCAAGCGGCCAAGCGTTGGGTCCATCACTTAATGCCTTGGCTGGCTCTGGATGCGTCTCCATAAATAGACCAGCAACTCCAGCGGAAATTGCAGCCCGCGCTAAAACCGGCACAAACTCCCTCTGTCCATCAGATGAAGAGCCTCTTCCACCCGGCAATTGAACAGAATGGGTGGCATCAAACACCACCGGACATTTTGTCTCTCGCAAAATGGCCAGTGAACGCATATCTGACACCAGATTATTATAGCCGAAAGAAGCACCCCGTTCACATACCATGATTTGTTGATTGCCAGTCTCACGGGCTTTTTCAACCACATTCAACATATCACCAGGTGCCAGAAATTGACCCTTTTTTAGATTAACCGGCTTTCCTGTAGCAGCCACCGATTGAATAAAATTTGTTTGTCGGCACAAAAATGCAGGTGTTTGTAACACATCCACTACGCTCGCAACTTCATCCAACGGCGTATCCTCATGCACATCAGTCAATATTGGCAAGGACAATTGATCGCTGACTTTTTCGAGTATTTTTAAACCTTGCTCTATGCCCAGTCCACGAAAACTCACCGTCGAGGAACGATTCGCCTTATCAAATGAGGATTTATAGATAAGCCCCAAACCCAGTGCCTGACACATTTCTTTTAGCTGGCCTGCCGTCTCCAGGGCAAGGCTTTCAGACTCTATCACACAAGGACCCGCAATCAGGAAAAGCGGATGATCCAATCCCACATCCAATCCACACAGCTGCATTATTATTTCTCCGAATAAGCCAGGGCGGCTTTAATATAGGATGTGAACAAGAGGTGACCATCTCGCGGATTTGATTTATATTCTGGATGAAACTGGCAGGCTATAAACCAGGGGTGATCCTTTAACTCAATGAGCTCCACCAAAGCCTCAGCATCCTCTGATTCGCCTGAAAATACCAACCCGGCGTCGGTCAGTTGCTGACGATAGTTGTTATTAAATTCATAACGGTGACGATGACGCTCATTTATCTTGTCAGCAGCATAAATCGTCTGTACCTGAGACCCTGCTTTGAGCTGACAATTTTGACCACCCAAGCGCATAGTACCACCTAGATTCGATAATTCGTTTCGATGCTCGGCTGCACCCTCATCGGTCATCCATTCTGTAACAAGCGCCAATACCGGACTTTCGGTATCGGGATCAAACTCGGTGCTGTTGGCATTATCGATGCCGGCGCAATGACGCGCATACTCAATCACCGCCACTTGCATGCCCAGGCAAATCCCAAGGTAGGGAACATTGTGTGTTCTTGCATATTGCACTGCCGCAATCTTACCTTCAACCCCCCTTGATCCAAAACCACCAGGAACCAGAATTGCGTCTAATTGCGCCAGACAGTTTATACCGTCGTGTTCTATTCGCTCTGAATCTATATAGTCTATTTTGACTTTACAGTTATTTTTTATTCCCGCATGCGAAAGTGCCTCATTGAGTGATTTGTAGGACTCCGTTAAATCGGTATATTTCCCAACCATGCCGATGGTCACCTGCTTTTGCGGATGTACAATTCCCTGAACAACAGCATCCCATTCCCGTAAATCCGCTGCAGGTAAATCCAAACCGAATCGTTCAACCACAATTTTGTCCAAACCCTGCTCATGCAAAACACGCGGAATACTGTAAATACAGCCTACATCATAGGCAGAAATAACAGCTTCTTCAGGCACATTGGTGAAAAGTGCAATTTTTTTACGCTCAGCATCAGGAACAGGGCGGTCAGCACGACACAGCAAAATATCCGGCTGAATGCCAATCGAGCGCAACTCTTTTACCGAATGCTGTGTCGGTTTGGTTTTAATCTCGCCCGCTGAGGCAATATAAGGCACCAGCGTCAGATGCATAAAAAGCACATTACCATGTCCAAGCTCAATACCCATCTGCCGAATCGCTTCCAGAAAGGGCAGAGATTCAATGTCACCGACAGTACCACCAATTTCAACCAAAGCCACATCAACGCCCTCTGAACCTGTTTTCATCAAACGTTTAATTTCATCCGTGATATGAGGAATAACCTGAACCGTTGCACCCAGGTAATCACCGCGGCGTTCGCGTGCTATAACATTCTCATAGACACGCCCAGCCGTGAAGTTATTTGCCTGACTGGTTTGTATACGGACGAATCGTTCATAATGCCCAAGGTCCAGATCCGTCTCCGCACCATCCTGAGTGACAAAGACCTCGCCGTGTTGAAACGGACTCATGGTGCCGGGATCAACATTTATGTAAGGATCGAGTTTTAGGATGGTGACCTTAAGACCACGTGCCTCTAACAAAGCACCTAATGAAGCCGCCGCTATTCCCTTACCCAGAGAAGAGACAACGCCACCTGTAACAAAAATATATCGTGTCATAACGCCTGAATCACCTTCGTGAAATTACGCACTATTACCTGAATCAGAGAAATCGCTGACTCAAACAGCAGGCATCGAGCACACGCGCTGCAATATAATGCTCACAGAAATAAAATTGAATAAACTGATTTCTTATAGGGAAGATGGTGGTTGCGTATATACAAAACCGAGAAACAACAGGCACCCTAAGAATGGGAGTACAGGATAACAGAGTTAGCGAATATGAACAATATCCTCTTGTTTTGATAATAATTGGCAGCGTGTATTGTCCAGGCAGAATTTCAATTACGAATTTATGCCCGTATAAAACATCTATTAGCGATGCCATACGCACCTGATTCAGAGATTACGCCATCACTTAATATTGAAGATCTATTGTGTTTTGAAGCTGACTGCGAGTTTTACACCTAAACCAACAAACAGAGTGCCGACTATTCTATCCAGCAAAATGTATTATTATTTTGTAACTTGTTACTCATGATTTCCAAGGTTGCAATGTGTAAGGAAGGCTGGCAGATTACTGAAGCGCAGACCGCACATAAGAATTTAACCTGGATGGAGGGGCCCTGCCAGAGGAGGCTTAATTGCGTTGATAGATAGTGTGGCGATCAAGTTCAGAGACAATTCTAAAACGCTCATATGCATCACTAACGGCAAGGATTCCCCGTGGATCATGCACAAAACAGCCACGCCCAACAAAGCGAATCTGCGAGCATAACGGATCAACATCTGCCACCTTAAACTGCTCAAACATAATCCTCTTGATCCAATTTGCCTGTCGCTTGCTATAGCTTTTTCCGAGTAATACGGAGGAACAATGCACCTCTGAATACTTAAGTCCTGTCTCAATCACCGGTACACCCTCCTTAATGCTTATCCACCCTATCTCCTCCATATCCATAACAATGCGGTTCATCGTAGGCGAATCTTTAATCTTGACACTGTCCCCGAATAGATTCTCGAATTCGTCTGTCAATGTCTGGTCATCGAGAAATTGCCAAAAGCTCCTCTTCGTTGACCTCTTTACCATCATCGAAATAGACACGATAGCTTCGGAGTACGGACTACGCCCGGTATCCAGGTCATTTTTTTTGAACTTCTTCAATACTCTGTCTTCGACAGAGACACGAATCCCGCCTTCGTCATTAAATGACACATCTGCAGAATGATTGATCGAGATTGGATCTTGGGCAAACTCATAAAACTGTGTGTTCTCGTTAAAATGCAGCGCAAAACGTGCATTACCCCGTAGTTGCAGAGAAACCATCATCTTCTTCGCTGAGCTGGACTTGCTCAGCTGCGGTATATAGGCGTAGAGGGTGATATATTTTACCCCGGAGTACTCATCTGAACAGGGAAGCTGAAAGCTGGCAGGTTCACCCGTCAGCAGTTTCATCAATTCCAGTGGTGTGTCGGCAAATCTGAACTGGGCATAGGGTGAATCGATCCCGAAGGTCTGATACAGCCGCATATTATCGGTGCCTTGCAGCATAGTGCGGCCTTTCCAGAGCCAGTAGGCAATGGCATCGTTCTGTGCACATGCCTTCCGGCTGGCCTGTTCTAAAGTGTCTTTACTGTTTATGGCAAAAGCATCAAGACCGGACAGTGATCCATATCCGAATGGAAACGACCACAGAAGAAAAGCATTCAACTCCATCTGGCAGAGGTACTGTAATCGGGTCAGCTCAATGGCTTTGAGGAAAGCGGATTCTTCTTCTGTCCATTTCTGCTGCCCCCCGGTGGACAGACCATAGATCAATTCACCCATTGCACGCTGATCCAGTTTTACTTCAATCTTTTCGAAGATTTCCACCTGGGTCTGCAAGACATCCAGTATGTCGTTATAGGTTCTTTCCAACGAGGCTGTGCTGTTGACTATTGAAAAACCGTCCTTCAATTCAGCGATCATGTTGCGGAATTTATGTTTAAATTCAAGTTTTTTCACACTGAGTCTAAAGCTGTCTGCATTTTTCAATGCGGATTGTTCAGAACCAAGAAACGGTTTAAGATCTTCATATATAGTCGTCTGCTGATAGTGCGTGGTTCTATTATGCAGATCAATCAGATGCTCGATACTGCGTTGCGCTGCCTCAATGGCTCGTTGTGTTTCCTGTATCTCGGCTTTAAATTTTTTGGAAATATCCCAGACCGCACTGGCTACTTCATATATTCCCTTACCCACCTGATAGGTGGCTTTTGCCCGCTTCACCCATAGCTCACGTTTCGCCCTGTCAGCACGCTCTTCCAGCAGCGCAGAATGCCCCATGAGGGATTTCAATTTTCTTTTGTTGGTGGCCTGTTGTGCTTGCTTTCTGAGAACATCAAGCTCTGCCTTCCTGATATCAATCCTGATATCGAACTGGCTTTCGATGTCATCGTACATTCTATCATCAACTGAATCGGGCTCATCGGGCATTTCCTTGCCCTTGCCTTTCACGTCATAACCCGCTAATTGCAACGTCTTTTGCAACTGCCGCCGTTGCTCTTGCGGTAATGCGGGATCAGCAAATTCGCTTTCCCATTTGATGATATTTTCAGCAAGTGCCAGCTGATGTTCGTCGTAGTCTTTCTGTCGGGCCAAGTCTTCCGCGTTTATCCTGGCTAAGGCCTGCTGTCGTTCGGCGACATTAACACCATCTATTGCCGGCAGGGCCATGCTGTCCTCTGCAAGCCTGGCATTGGTTTTAGCCAGTTCACGTTCGTGCTGCAATGTGTTTCTAAGCTGCTCGATTGATATATGCGTTGACTCTGAATTCTCGGCCAGATTGATCATCATATCCCCGGCGCTTGACAACATGTCCCCGGCGCCAGAGAGGGTCGACCCTACTTTCAACGTGCCCTTGAGAACAGTAAATACCATCTGTTTGCGCATTTCCGTTTCCAACGCGGCGCGCTGATTGAAAAGATCTTTTGCGTTGTTCTCAGCCTCTTGCCCCATCAATTTGATGTTACGCAGCATCGCAGTAATATCTTGCCCGGATTGATCTATCAGCTGATCGATACGCCGCTCAAGTTCAACAATCTGGTGGTTACCGGATTCAATCTGACTGGCTATGCGCTCCCTGAACTGGTCGTTGTAGACTTGCTTTTTTTTCTCCAGAGCGATCGCATCACGTGCCTTGCTTAGCGTATTTGCAATCTGTTCAGTTAACGATACAAGGTTGACCACACGGTTGCCACGCTGACTACCGCCCAGCAGACGTTCTTCGATAAATGTCATCTTTTGCAATATGGCAAAGAGAATGAAACGCCAGCCTGCACTCTCTTCGCCTGGGTTTAGCTGCAGCACTGCATTCTGAAGATCTCGATACAGCGCCAGGCAGTTATTTAAGTAAAGATTCTCTCGCTCGCTACCCAGTTCCAATCGCAGTTGTTCTTCCAGTTTGGTGAGTAGAACGAACACAAATGTGGTTGACAGTGTCGTCGGTGATAGAAGCGCACGTCGAATAGGTTTGAAAGTGTTGGATTGGCGTTGTGAAAACGACACTCTTATTACAAGATTTGCCATCAGTTCGTTTATCTGCAGAGCCTGATCATTAAGCAGTAGCTCGGGATTGTGAACATACTCATCCGAACCTACTTTGCCACTGTTGCCTGGGGCACCGGATTGACCCTCTTTGCCCGAATGCGCCCGACCATCAGCGGATTGCGTGTTATCGCTGGTTTGCAGTGATTCAAGTACGCCAGGATAGTTTTTCCAGACGCTGGCCAGCGCACGGCCATCATCATATTCATTGGAATGAACAACGCCATTGATACGGCGAAACCAACCCGCATTGAAGTAAGCTACATAGTGCTGATCTTCATCCGGTTTGGATTGATCGAAACGTGATTGCCACTGCCTGCTGAATCCGTGATAACCCCCTTTACCACCCGACCCAAAGTCTCCCGTCCTGCCAGCTACACCAGGCTCGCCATGGTTGCCGTTTTCGTGGTCAAGCTTAATCTGTTGACTCTGCACACCAAATACTGCCAGCTTGCCTGCGACGCTGCCTCGACCCGCATTGCCGCCAGCTCCAGCCCGACCACCATCGCCGCCGATCAGACCCTCCCCGGCTCGGAAATACTTGAGCGTGACACCCTCAAATTTGGGTGCTGAAGGTGGCAGGGGTAAGTCAGTATTTTCCCAAACACCCAACCACTCGGAGCTCTTCGGCCTGCTGATGGCCGCGTCGGGTCCGACATCACCTGGCTTGCCTGTCTTGCCGTCACCACCACTTTGCCCATTACCACCATCGCCACCATGACTGCGTAGTGTCAGATGGCCCTCACCAAGAATGTTGGAAACCACGAGCACGATATCACCGGCCGTGCTGGCATCGGAACCGGCTTCACCCGGCTTACCATCATCTCCAAACATTTCACCGTCTGATGCCGTGGAATCTGCAGGGCTGTCACCTGAATGCCCACCTACGTCGATTTTTCGTGGCTGGTTATCAAGCATCAGGGTGGGCGAACAAATTATAATGTTCTTGCCACTAAAGCGGTTGCTAGAAAGGTCACAATCCATATAAATATGGCTTGGGGCAAGTATCTGAATCGTTTGGATGCTGCCGTCAAGGTAGCCCAACACGACATCCAGTATCTCTGTCATCGTGACCATGTCAGTGCGCACTTCTACTAACAGAATGCCCTTCTTCGGTTCTGGCCGGCTAATTCTGAGTTGTACTGGCTCAAGCACGCACTCTCTGATCGATTGCAGCAGTGATGTCTGGGCACCGAGATGCTCTATGGTTTCAATCAGACTGGCGACAGGCATCACCTCTGGCATCAGGGGCAAGACAGGTGATGTAATCTTAGCGCCAGAGAGAAGGCTGATCACAGTAGAGAAATCCTTCGTGGTCAGTTCTTGTTTAATTAAAACTCTGCGTGTGAAAGCCGCTTGACGGAAATCGATCATTGTAAAACAATGTCGAAGTGCCGCCAGGGTGAGTTCAATACGTCGTTTATTGAGCAGACTTGTCGAATCAGTCAGCGAGTCATGCACGCGAGACTTGAGATCCACATCAACCTGCAGGATGGGTGAGTGCTGGGCGTAAGTGGTCAATCGTGCCAGCCGACGGCCCAATACCAGTAATTCAGACCTGGACTTGTCTAATCCGGGTTGCGCCAATGCAAGACTGACCTCCAGGCTATACACATTGAAGATGGATTGCAAGCGCTGTTGAAAACCGTGCAGCGATTGCTTGATAACATCAAGCTCAGCAAGCACGTTGGTATCGCTGATTCGCTTGTCTATCGCAACTACATTCTCTTCCAACAGTAGGCCAAAGCGTTCTCGAAATGCCTGCCGTTTGTGTTTGATCGCTTGGTTTAATGCAATCAGGCTGTCGGCTGAGAGGCCCAGGCGGACCTTTGCTTTTAACAGTTTAACAAGTGCATCGATACGGGCAAACAGATCGGCCCGACTTTCCGGTTTTAGCGGATTACACACTGCCAGGTGTTCGGTGCCTTCAAGCATGTTTGCAACCATCGCGCGAGTCGCTTGATCTGTGTGGTCCAGAACGGGCGCAAGTTTTTTACGCACCAACTGCTCGCTTAGATTTTCAGGAATTTTATTTATTAAAAACAGTACGCTGGGGCCAAAGCTGCTGAAATCAGGGAACATTCTCTGCAGATGACGTGCTGTATCCTTGAGTTCGCGGTAGCGCCCCGGTTTGATCCAGGTATATTCGATAACCACGATCACCGCTCGTAAACTGGCTGCGCGGTCGCAAACATACTGCGTAGTCACTGCACCACATATATCGTGAACCGGACTACGGTTGTCGTTAAAGCCCGGGCAATCACAGAGTGCATAGTCACGACCAGGCATATCGGCGATGTCGGGATAAAGCGTATTCGACAAAACATCGTTGCCGATAGCATCAGGTGCATCATCGGACTCTATGCTCGTGGTTTCTTCGCCTTCGTCGATGACAAGACGCAAACGATCACCATACAGGTAGCGAACAATTGTGCTCTTACCCACGCCGGTAGCGCCAAGCACAAGAACAAGGCTGCGTTGTTCTACAGACTGCCTCTCAAGTGCGCTCATACCCTGCTGCACCAGAGCATCAATATCGTCAATCAGATCGCGATGCCCCTCCTTAGCAGTTGCTGCAGTACCACTGCCAATAGGCCGTAATTCCTGATCTGATCTTTCGAAGGCCGTATGTCGCGGTATGATCAACTGACTACTACTCCAAATCCAGTGACGATTTCAGCACAAATTCCTTTGTCGTCATAGCGCGCCATCTGTATGGTGTAATCAGGTATTGAACTATTCAACATCGAATGAGGAACATAATGCCTTGAACTCGGCGGCAATTCGTTCTGTGTCAATACGGCGTACAGGGGGCTGACGATGCTGTTGCTTATAAATTGACCCTCTGAGCCCATCAAGTCCGTCTTCTGCATATTGTCGGGGCGGACCCTCCTGCAACGGTTTATCGCTCCGTTGTTCTTTGTAGGGGCCCGAGATCTGACCCTTACTCTTGAGTAAATTATTGTTGAAGTATCCTCGGAACCAGGTGGGTGTACCGCGAATCCAGTTTGGGCCTTTCTTGATCAGGGAATAGCCGTGATAACCGCCTTTGCCACCCTTGCCACCCACCCCGGGTTGCCCATCAGGTCCATCGCTTCCATCTTTGTCTATTACGTAAACTTTTTCAGAGGGTTCTGGCAGTTGACTGACCGCACCATGATGTCCACCCGGGCCCCCATAACCTGCAGAGGCACCTCTGCCACCCTGCAGCGCCAACGGCGCGGTTGTTCCCCACCAGGCCGCTCTATCCCCACCTATCGACGAACCAAACCTATGCGCCCAGTCAGGCCTGCCGACCCATATTGCATCCTTGCCATTGAGTTGCCGGGTCTGATCCGCACCGGTCTTGCCATCATGCCCCCTGGTACCATCTCCGCCATTAGCCATCAGAGTCAGTGCATAACCTTGTATCCCGTGCGTAGATATCACCAGGATGTTACCGGCCGGATTGCCGGCTCTTCCTGCCTTACCATCATTGCCGGTCGATTGCTGGCGGCGCTGGCCGCTGACATTAATAGTACAACTCTCGCACGTCTCAATCTTGCTTGCCGCAACAATTACGTTCTTGCCGCCTGCCAGTTCTTGATCAATGTCAGCATCACAGTACAGCGTCCCCGAGATATAAAATCGCAGTTCTGTCGCCTTTATGTTGAACCTCATGGGTCGCAATGCCTCAAGCATTTGCGACAATGCCACATTTGGCATATTGGCAGTAATCAGCATCGATTCGGCTTGTATTTCCTGGTGTGTAGGTAGATTGAACGGCCTGATGAAAGAACGCAGTAACACCTCTCGCAGCGCTTGCCGGCCTGAGGGTATTGCAATTAATGTATCCAATGATTTATTAAAGTGCTGCGCATCTTCGCCGTGCAGTTCTTTGGTGATTGGTGAACACAATTCGATCGACAGCGGTTGCTGGCTGTCGGTCAGTACATTTTCCAGTTTGTCCTTTATTGCAAGAACCTTGCACTGCACCGGGTACCTGCCTAGTACTTCCTTAATCTCCTTCAACAAACCGGGTATTCGTCGCTTATTAGCTAAGCTATAAAGCTCGTTCAGATCTCGCTGAAAAGCGGTTAGCATTGTGCGATCAATGCTCGGTTTATCCCCATCACCGTCCTGAAAAAAATGCCGAAGATCTTCTACTAACTGATGCTGACGATCAAGCTTGTCAAGACGCGCAAGCAGCGACGCGTCCGCCTCACTTCGTTGCACATTGATGACAGGGGCAACGATGTACGGTCGTGGCAGTGAAACCAGAAGTTCTTCAAGCAGCGGCGTATCACCAAGCTCTGCACACGCTGAACGAATCCCGGCGAGTTCATCCAGTAGACGTTCCAAAGCGTCATCAGGGGTCGCCGCTATCCATTGTTCAAACCAGATCCGATATGATTGACGGGTTTCATCAAGGTTGTCGAGCAATGCTTTTGTTTCACGACCGATCAGCTCAGACAGGGAATACTTCGCATCACCATATATCGGATAGTTGAAGCTCTGCTGTGGATTTCTAACCGTCTTTAAAGCGGCAATCCTGTCCAGAACCACTGCCCGACCTTCATTGTCAAGTGGATTACAATAGAGCAGCGAACGACCGTCGTCCTCAATCATGGTTTCAAACAACCAGGCAGCCTCGCCAAACCGGCTCGATTCTTTGAGTACCTTCCAGTGTTTGTTCAACAATCTGATCAGATTAGAGCGCTTTTTTGAATGAGAATGGGTCTTAGTCACCAGGAAAATCAGAGAACCACTGTAGTTTTGCGGCTTGGTAAACAAATCACCCAGAATCGGCAGAAGATTTCCCAGGTTGGGCAGCTTCGAACTGGTCAGATCATCTATCTCGATAAGAATAACGATTGCTCTTATCGTATTCGCCTTGGCGAAAACGGAACCAAGCGTGTAGGCTGATGCAACGTCATACTCATCACCACGAGTATCCTCAAAGCCAGCTGTGTCGCAGAAAAGAAACGCTTCATTGGTGCGCGGTGCAACGATCTTTGGAAACTTGGTTTCAGAGTCCAGGCCATGCCCGATATCGACAACTGGGTCTTCACATCCAATTGTGAAGTCGTCATCGTCATCATTCTCGACTATTCTGGTCATTCGGCAGCCGGCCAGATAGTTGATAGCCGTACTCTTACCACTACCTGATGCACCAAGAAACAGGACTATATCCATGTCCACCGCCTTATCCGCCTGACTCTTACCTTTTCTTACAAGCTCACGGATAAGATCAAAATTCAAAGCAGTACTGGTAACAGCTTGCGCGCTCTCAGCAACTGTAAAGAAACTCCCCTGGCCTTTCGACGAGTCCTCTGGCGGTAGTTCCTGAAGCCAACGTAACTCGCTCAAAGGAATTCGGTCAGTGCCCGTCAATGTATTTCCCCCCAAACCGAACTCGCCGGCAAGTCATACCAGCTACAACCACATCACGGCAATTCAGTTGTGGAACAGTAACAGAATGCGGCAGGGACATGTGGTTTTCTGTGGGGACTGTTTGAAAAGATAGTTGCAATTTCATCTGGAGAAAATGTACCTCAATTTTCTATCTCAACTTTGCCAGGCTCTGCCAGATTATAGATCAGCCAGGTAAATTCCTGGGCCTTCTCTGAGTTGGACGGCAGTTGCGTTATCTAGCGTATTGCTTCATTTCGTGCTTCTTCACTACTATCGCTATTCTTTTCGTTTCAGCGGTAAAACACTGCTACTTTCGCCTAGAGTATTCACAATAATTCCATTCATTTGAATTGCAAACCGAGCATCAGTACTCCATCAACATAGGATTGATGAATACAGAACCAAGCTAAAGCGCAAAGACGAGGCACTGTGCGTAGGGAATGGTTGGCCCTTTTCAAGCGCTGTAACGCTGTATTTGCGCTTTAGTTTGACTCCCTTCGGGCGAGTCAGAAGGCGCTCATCCACGTTGTTCCAACTCTTGCCAAGGGAACAACCATTGCCTGCAAGTTGCGCCTCGACTCGGGCTCCTGCTTCGTTCTACCTCCTCCATCCCTGGAGTCGTAGTGGCTAAGCGCTTTCTGACTCGCTGCATCTATCAATCCTATGTTGATGGAGTACTTAGGACAGTGCAGTCATTTAGTTTTTAGTGTATATCCTTTTTGTACGAGTTTTACTGCAGATCTGGAATCCGTTTCAATATTTCCAAGTGTCATGCATTCAGCATATCGATTTACCTGATCTGGAAGTTGCGCTTTTTCCAGATTATTAAGATACAATTTTCGAAACTCTTTCGGGCAACTTCCAAACTTTTTTGTAAACGCACGGGTAAACGTTCGGTTGGATGAAAACCCGCAATTATACGCAATGTCACCAATCGACTTATATTGTTGATAACAAAGCATATGCGCTGAGTTTTCAAAGCGAACTCGCTTTACCAAACCTACTGGTGATTCACCTGTGTACTGACGAAACGTACGACTAAAATGAAATTGAGACATGCATGCAACATCAGCTAACTGACCCAAATTTAAAGGCTTGTTCCAGTTTGTATGTGCATAGTTCAACACTACATTTAATCGATTAATATGCATTGCGTAGCTTCTGAGGCTTTTCTATACCGATTAGATATACTTGAGAATAGTGTATCACTAATGACCGAGAATACGATAATAAATGAAATTTGATCAAAGTTATCATTCCCAAATTACCACAAAAAATCCCTGAATTACTGACCACCCAATGGGAATAATCCGGATATTCATTTGAGTATCACAACCATACAGAAGGTCTTCAGTGGCGTAAAAAGAAAAAGCAGGATTGCAAAACTGGGGGGGTATCCATAGCCTTCGTCATGCTTATGCGACACATCAGCTCTACAACGCCATGCCAATTCATGAGCTGCAAGCACAACTGGGCCATCGTAACCTGGGAACAACGGAACGCTATTTACATTGGTTACCCAATCAACGAGGAGACGCTAATACAGCCCTTGATTTAATAAAAAGACTTGCAGTGACACTATGAATAAGCCAAGCATTCAGGCTCTACTTCAAGAGCACATCGAGCACTACTTGCATAATCATCGACTGGATGGGCAAAGAATCAAAGTGTGTCGTCATTTGATTGAATGTCATACAGCGGCGCTGGGAGGATTGCAATATGCGTGTGATTATTGTGAAACGATGACGGTTCAATATCATAGCTGTCGGGATAGACATTGCCGAAGTGTCAGCAGCGAGCGAGCACTCAATGGCGTGAAAGCATCAATGTGAGTCTTGTGGCTCACTTTTCAACCGTTGGGGTGACTCAGTTTTGCATTGTTGGTAACAGAATGGGAGGGATCAGCAAAACATAAATTGTTTCAATCACAACAGCAACCAGTATTACAACTTAATATAGAATCCGGTCTAATGCACTGATCAGCTTATCCACTTCTTCACGAGTTGTATAATGAACAAAACTCAGGCGCAAAACACCGCCATCCGCATCTTCACCAAGCGCTTGCAGACAACGCAGTGCGTAAAAATCACCCCCACCCGTCATAATACCCTGTTCAGCTAGTTTCTCGACCACAGGCGCTACGGGTTCGGCCAAGACAACCGCTACTGTAGGTGCTCTATCTTGAGCAAGTTGTGGCCCGATCAAGCGCAGATCATTTTTCCCCGAGACATAATCAAGCAAAGGCTGCAGCAATTCACTTTCATGATTACGCATCAGGTCATGCATCAGCGCACCTTTTTCGGCACTCGTGCCTGCCGTGTGATTGCCTGACTCAGTGTGATGGTCATAAAGTAACTCAAAATAGTCAACGATGCCTGCACAGGCTGCAATCTGTGCATGATCAGGCCCTGCCGGGGTAAAGCGTTTATAAAGTGAATCGGCATTAAAATAATGCCCCTGGTTGGGCAACCTCTCTGCCAATTCGCGCTTGATGAACATTACTCCTTGATGCGGTCCGTAGGTTTTATAGGTGGAGTACAGATAGATATCAGCTCCAAGTTGCTTTATATTAATAACACCATGCGGTGCGTAACTAACCCCATCAACACAGCTATAAGCACCAGCCTCTCTGGCCAGCGCACAAATTTTCGCAACTGGGTTTATCTCAGCCACAATATTTGAGCAATGGGGAAAACAGACTAATTTGACCCTTTTATCCAGTAAAGCGCGTAGCCCTTCCAGGGGTAAATGACCCGAGTTAGGGTCAAGCTTCCACTCACGCACTTCAATACCTCTTTCCTGCAATCGCCGCCAGGGGCCGGTATTGGCTTCATGATCTTGATTGCTGACAATGATCGCATCACCTGATGTCAGCATTTGTGCAAAGGCTTGAGCCAAAACATAAGTGTTTTGCGTAGTGGATGGACCGAAACTCAGCTCATCTGTTGCAACCCCGGTTATTGCGGCAAGTCTGTTTCTCGCTTCATCCATTTCCTCTCCGCCAAGGCGTGAAGCCTCATAAGGCCCAAAGGGTTGGACTTTACGCTGAGTATAATATCGGGTCAGTCGCTCGATTACCTGCCGACAGGTATAAGACCCGCCCGCGTTTTCAAAAAACGCCTGCCCTTGCAGAGACGGTTCCGAAAAAGCCGGAAACTGGCTGCGTACAAAATCAATATCAAGCCGCATATAATTCTCCAATCAAAGTATTACTGAACTTCATTTAAAATCAGGCACTTACCTAGCGCTGGAAATTCATATAATTGAAAACTGGAACAGACCCCAACGTTTGAAGCAAGCACTCAATAATCCTGACAGGATCTGCTCTATTCTACTGTTTTTTCAGATAATCGTATCATCAGCAAGCCCTGCCACCTTTAAAAAAGTTTGATGTTGAATAAATTCTTGAACGATTTACCAAAGCCACTGCCACACATAGAGAGAACTATGCTGTTGTGTTCTATTTACACGGTGCAAGACATAACACTATAAGTTGATGAGTACACAAAAAGGTATTCCAATACAATTACTCACAGAGCTTACACAATAACCTTCAATATGAAAAAACGATTGATAAAAATAAATTATATCTATGTTGCTCAGTTAATTTGGGTAAAACACAGAATACCCTCCAGGGAAAATCACAGTTTATGAAATCTTTGCGTTCGAAGGTGTTCTTAGGCGTGTTGGCTGGGTTGTTGCTGGTCACACTGGCTGCTGAAGTCGTCCTGTACCGCCAGGCAATTTCATTCGCTGAAAAGGAGTTATTGAATTCGCTTAAACGATACGCAATTGCACTGACAGAAGTTGTCTACGTCGATTCAAATGATCAATTGCACTTCAACAAGAGCTGGGAGAAGAACTTAAAAATCGGTCTGAATGATCGCGCTGATTTTTTTGAATTCAAAACGCTTGACAGCCAGTTTATCACTGATTCACATAACCTTGGCGGTGAAAGTCTACCTGAACCCGGCACAGATCGCGGATATAAATTAGTTGACTACGGGAGGATTCTGCTCGGTGTCTATGAGTATCATTTCAATCTCTCTGCCCAAGACCGGAAACATTTAACATTTAAGTTATTGGTGGCAAATAATACGGGCTTGGTCAAAACTGCCAGAAAATCGACAATGCGCACCTTGTTACTGTTTACACCATTGATCCTTCTCGCCGCTTTCGGTGTAAGTTTCGCACTGACCGCAATAATCCTCGCCTCAATCTCAAAATTTAGAACACGTGTAGTGGAACTTGAGCAGACAGATACAAAATCTCGTCTCAATTTAAATGATGTGGATACTGAAATGAAACCACTCGGCCAGGCACTTAACAAATTCATTGATCAGATCAACCAGCAGTTGCTTAACGAATCCAGGTTGTTGGCTGAAACCGCTCATGAACTTCATACACCATTGGTGAACATGCACACCGAGATTAGATTTCTGCAAAAGGGCAATCCGACGATTAAAGACTATAAGTATGGCCTGAAAGAAGTTGAAAGAGGCGTCATCGCGCTACAGCGAATGACCGATAATATGCTTATGCTTAACCGCATTGAGAGCGGGAAATACCATCCTGGATTGAGCCTTCTTGATTTACGAGATGAAATTCAGCGATTTTTAAAAAAAATCAAAAAAGAGCTTACCGAAGAAGGCGTATCCGTCAGACTACAGGGAGATCAGGTGATGGTATGTTGTAATCGGGTTGTCATTAATCTGATTATAAAGCAGCTCATCAAAAATGCAAGCATGTACGCACCAGGTTCACCCATTGATATTAGCTGGAAACGGGTAGAAGACAAAGTATCACTGCACATAGACGATAACGGACAAGGAATTGCGAAATCTGAACGCGAGCTGATCTTTAACCGACTTTATCGCATCACAGATCCGAATCATTCCCGCCCCAGTGGCAGTGGTCTGGGTCTTTCATTGGTCAGATTGTATGCAAAGTCAGTCAACGCGACGGTTCAATGTCATGAATCAGCGACAGGTGGTGCACGTTTTACCATCGCCCTGCCTACAAAGTGCCAGACAGAAGATGGTTTATAACGGTTAATTAACCTTTGAGGTGTTTTTTGTAAAAAAACAAACTCTTTTCACCCTGATAGAGGCATTATTTAAATGAAACTAAAACTAATAAGCTTAATGGGTGCAGTGATCATTGCTGCAATTATGGGCAATATCCAATTGGTGGATGCAGAATCTGAGCAATTTGGCGATGCCGACAATGTCGCTTTTGCTAAAAAGCTGTGGCAAGCGATGGAAGATCTTAATTTGACAGGCAATTCATTAAAGCCCGATAAACCCTACACAGGAATCCATCCTCATGGCACGGTGCTGGAAACACTTATTGACAAGATAATTGTTGATGATCGTGAAGGCGAGGTATTACTAAAACGCAACTATGGCGGTGCGGGTGTATCAATCGCTAGCGTTGGCAGCAATCGGGAAAAATTTCTTAACGATCTGACCGTAATGTTTAAACGGGAGAAAGGCTATGATGACGACAATCAGGATTGGTTCTGGGCCAAATTTAATTCTGATGGTAGCCTGGACATGAATCCAAGGGGGAAAAAACTGGCAGGGCGCCTGGCCAAAGGCAAAGCAAAAGGCTGTATTGCATGCCATAAGGGAGCACCTGGTGGAGACTATCTTTTTGTTAAGTAAAAATGTTAGTCAGTAAACTGCGACACTAGTGCTGCAACCATGCAAAAAACAATAAACCAATTTATCTGGAAATACAGTGCCCGTCAGCAGATTATACTGGCTGCGGTGACTATCGGCTATTTCCCGATACTCTACGCAATGCTTGAATTGCCAAAAATCATTATCAATAACGCCATTTCATCTCCGGTAACACAGCAGTTTTTAGATTATACCCTGGGACCTGTTGCATTCCTGGTCACCCTTTGCCTGATCTATTTTGTACTGTATGTGACCAGCGGACTTATCAAACTGGTTATCAATATCAAAAAAGGCATTATGGGCGAACGCATGGTACGCCGGTTGCGTTATGAGTTGATTGAACAAGTGCTGCGATTTCCTATTCAGCGCTTCCGAAAAATATCACAAGGTGAAATTATTTCCCAAATCACTTCAGAAGCAGAACCGCTGAATGGATATATCAGTGATGCACTGGCACTGCCTTTGTTCCAGGGAGGCACTATGATTACGGTTCTGTCTTTTATGTTTATCCAGAATTTCTGGTTGGGTCTGGCATCAGTTGTATTAATACCATTACAGATCTTTCTTATTCCAAAATTACAACACCAGATCAATATTCTCAATCGCGAACGAGTGCGACACAGAAGGCAATTGTCTGAACATATCGGTGAGACCGTCAGTGGCGCTCAGGCTATTCGCATCCATGGTGTGCAGCGTTATGTGTTGGCTAATTTCTCGATGCGAATGAATAACCTGTTTAAGATAAGAGTCCAACTCTATAAAAAGAAGTTTTTGATGAAGTTTTTAAACAACTTTATCAATCAGATAACCCCTTTTTTCTTCTATCTGATCGGTGGCATTCTGGTACTCAATGGACAACTTACCATCGGTGCGTTAGTTGCAGCACTTGCAGCACATAAAGACATGGTATCGCCATGGAAAGAAATACTTAAATATTATCAGATACAGCAGGACGCAAAAATCAAGTACGAACAGCTAATTGAATGCTTCGACATTGAAAATCTCGACGATTCGGATTACACCACCTCAGTTGACCGTCGTGAACAACAATCAATTTTTCCACTTAGCTTTAACGATGTAGTGACTGAAGATAATGGTCATAGGGTATTGGAAGGATTAAAGTTCAAGCTTGACGCTGGTGAGCATTTGGCTATTATCGAACCGGATTCAGAAAAACGCGCACACATTGCAGAATTGATTTTGAGTCTGCGTGATCCAGACTATGGCAGCATCTGGTTAGGCGACACGCTTTTAAGTAACGTACCTGGCAGCGTAAAAAGCCGAAGATTAGCCTATCAACCATCCTCACCGCCCATTTTTAATACATCGATGTACGAAAATATTCTGCTTAGCATTAAACACCAGCCTTCAAGAAATATGAGCACCACTGATGCAGAGGAAGCGGTTCGCTCGGGCAATAGCGATGATAGTTATGAAGCTGACTGGCATGATTACCCTGATTATCAATTTAAAGATGACGATGAATTATATGATTGGTATGTCAGTGCAATGCAGGCGACCTGCGAGAATCGGAACATGACACGCAACGGATTATTTCGCTATTTAATGGATAGTCATTCGACCCGGGAGACGGATCAATTTGTTAAATTAAGGGAATCCGTACTTGAAGAATTAGAACGAGAAAATCTCAAAATAACGCCGTTTGACGAAAAAGCCTGGTATCCAAATTTATCAATTGCTGAGAACCTTGCATTTGGAAAAATTATTCAAGGCAGAGCCACCCCTGGAGAGATGTTGCAATCGGATGACGTGGATCAAATCCTGCATGCCAATGGATTTGACAAAATCATTGAGCAAATTGGTCAGCAAATCGCACAGTTAATCAGCCATGGCCTGTCGGCAGACTATACACGCGAACAGACAATGTTTGACTTTAAAATACTATCCGACAGTCAGGCTATTGAAATTCTGAACAGAACCCGTCGTTTAGTACGCAAGCACCCAACCCATTACACTGCAAAAGACAAGTCAGATTTCATGCAGTTGTTTTTAAATCTGGTACTTGAAGATCATACTGACATCAAACTTCCAGGCTCTGTGATTAGCAAAATAATTTTTTTGCGCGACGAAATAGATAATGTTCTTAGCACAAGCCAGCGCAGTCAAATACCGAGCTTTGAGTTCGATGAATATCACCCCGGATTAACGGTACTTGAAAACCTGCTTTTTGGGCAATTACCCAATGACATTGACAACAAGACCCAGGAGGCGATTTTAACCGTCATCTGCCGGATGATCGAAAATGCAGGACTCGACAGGGAAATCATGCTGCTAACCCTCAAAGGCGTGGAAACAGGGATTGGTGGATCACTCTTATCGGCAACATCAAAACAGGGGATGCCCTTGGTTCGTGCGTTAATCAAGAAACCGGAAATACTGGTCGTCAATGATGGCTTGACCATTTATAGCGAACCCGAGCAATTAAAAATAAAAGATAACATCGGTCGGTTACTGCCAAAAACAGCGATTTTATGGCTAAGTGAGGAGCTAAAAGATGAAAAGGCATTTGACCGAGTGATCCACCTGGCAGCCTGTTGAAAGAGGCTAATACCCGCTAATCATACAGGGGCACACAGTTTTTTAATAAACACGTGAAATTCCAAGAAGATCGCCACCCCTATATAAACAAGCGAAGTGCCCACCACACCTGCGATAAGAGAGAAATCCAGGAAATAAGCCAAAGCGCAGAACAGGCCACTGGATAAACAAATATACAAAAGCTGCTTGAGTCCGGCTTTCAACAATACCTTATCAAGTGTTGCGCTTACACCATTGACTATCACTACAAAAACAATCAGTTCAGCAGCTAATAGAATAAGTGAAACACCAAATTCTGAAAACAGCATTTTTGTCAGCTTTAGCGGAAGTACAAAAGTAATCAATACAACTGCTATCGCCAAACTGTATGCGATAATTGATCGGGCTTGCCTATTGTTAACCCTCAAGTAAACAGAGAAAGCATGATTTGCAAACCGAAGCGGTATTAACATTGCTAAAATCAATATCATCTCATTAAAATGAATATACTTTTCAGGAAAATAGCTTGTAGCAAATTGAGGTGCGTACAGACCAAACAAATACAATGCTGGCAAACTGATAAATAGGCAAACTAGCAGGTAGCCCGTCGCCGTACCACCTATATTACTTTTGTTTTTTAATAATAACGGATGAAAGACCTGGTCCAGTATCACAGAAACACTGGTCGCAGCGAAATAAAATGAGATAACCAGGTTATAACTGCCAACTGTTTGTAAACCATAACTATAATACATAGCGGTGGAAGACAACACAGGCAAAAGCGTCATTAATATAGGCACCAGGTTAAACGGAACCGAAGCCCTCATTGATAAAAACAGAAACGCCAATCGGATCGATGAAATCGTTAACATCCGATAGAAGCGTAGTACGATAATATGTAGAATAAACAACATCAGGAAAGACGCTACGTACCAGACACCGAGTGTAATTATGTCCTGTTTATGCCAAGCCAACATAAATAAGCCAACATTAACCAATAAGGCGGTGGCCATGACTAACTGTGATTGAACAACTATTTTATCTGCAGCACGCAGCGCGCCTTGTGCGATATTATTCAGAGCAGTAAAAATTGCAGAAATCCCACACAAAATATAGAACGCCGATCCTGGCCCGGTAGAGCCAGCTTCTATAACCAGGTAGTAAATCAGCCATAGAGCAATCAGACCCAGAAAAATACTGAGTATCAAGAAATGATATAGGTGAATCGCTTTTTCGTTATGGCTTAATGAAAAAGAACGGTTGACAAACATATTTGCCAACCCGGAACCGGCAAACAGTATAATCAGAAGAGACCAGAATATACCAGTGGTTAGCTGTCCATAGTCTATAACAGGCAAAAAATAAGCGAGTGATATGGTCGTCAATCCGGAGACTAACCGAAGCAAAAAACCCGCACTAAGCATCCAGCTGAGGGTTTTAAATACACTGATGGACCGAGTCACCGTTGCTCAGGATCTTATGAAGGCTACAGGTTTTCTGTACACTGCCTTCGCATAATCTATTGCATCAACGATTTGCTTCTGGGTATTCGTTGCGGCCCGCATTTCTATTGACAGCCAGCCCTGATAGTTAATTTCGCATAAAGCCCTCGCACATAGACCATGGTTGCAATTCTCATTCTCACTATCAATCCCCACCGCCAGTAAGTCCGGCTCACTGATATGAAAGTGATTAATTTTATTTTTTGCCAATCTTATGGCAACAGCAGGATCTTCATTTGAAAGACGCAATGCCGCAGCATCAACATGCAAACCAAAACCGGGACTGTCTACCATAGAAACCAGTTCCAATGCTTCTGGGACTGTATTGATAAAGTCGCAATTATAATAGCCAGGATTTGGTTCGATGCAAATTTTCGTGCCACAATCAAAGGCAATAGCACCTAATTTTAGAAAAAACTGTTGCGCTGTAGCCATCGCGTTCTCTATTGGCATTGTCTTTCTTTGGCGTTGATTTGGCGAACCAAAGACAAGTGTTTTTGCACCGAGTACACCACCAATCTGAATAATTCTTGTTAGATAACCGGCCATGGCATCCCTGCTTTGTTTACTGCCGAACAACTCGAAAGCAGGTGCGCCATATAGCAGTGCCTGCATTGCACATATACTCATTCCGTGACTTTTCCAAAAATCGCGATACCTCGCCGCTTCCGATAATGATGCCACTGTGGTCGCCCCTATTCTCGCAGGCGCCACCTCCACTGCTCGTATATCGTGACGTGACAAAAGTTTTGCCGTCTCAACTTCCTGCTCCTGAGTCCATGCGATATTTGATATTGCAATGCGCTTAAACATCAGACCGCCAGGCACTCACAAAGTCTGATAAATCTTCCAGACACTGTTCTGCGCTATAGAAATACCCGGGTTGATGCATGTCGTTTCGTGAATGAATAGATTTTACGTCGTAGTGAATCGGTTGACTAACAACGTGTTTTGAACTCCTATCATTTATGCATATTGCAGCAACATCCGCTACGGATACAGGCTCTACAGTCAGGTTACACAGATGGATATTTTGCCCATATAGAAGCGCAATGTCTTTGCTCAATAAATTTAGATTGTAGAACTGATAGGTACAACGTGTATCAATTTTATCTATCTGATTGTTTGTCAGGTAGTCGTAGATAATATTCTTTTTCAGGCCCGTTCCAAACACGCCTGGTAAGCGTATTATTGTTGTATCAAACAACTCGCTTACAGCGCATTCAAGCATCAATCGATGACGCCCGTAGGGATGACAATCCAATGGATTTATCGCTGTTTCTTCGTCAACATTTAGCGGATCGGGATAAACATCCACGGTAGAAATAAGTATTACATCTCTGGCTCTGACTTCTTTGAGGTTACTAATCAGGTACTCTATATTTGCGAGATCTTGTTGACTGTTTTTGTTCGCTTTCCACTTTTGTGCAGGCGCGGCAGCGATAGTCAGGCTATCAAAGGTTTCACCCCTTATATTTTGTATGTTAGATGAATTATATAATTCACTAAATTTCTGCGTTTGCAGCAGTGTGCTTCCAATCAATCCGCTATAACCCAGTAATGCTGTTCTTTTTGTTGACATATTGCTAAACCTGAAGCCGTTAACGCTATGGATTGTAGTGACCAGTAATCACACGAAAAAGTTTTATAAGCACTTTAATGTTTCCCCTTATCGGTGTGATTTTAGTCGGTGTTTTTCCCACTTTTGGGTAAACCCGGGAAACGGGTACCTCTATTGTCGAATAGCCTTTTTTAGCTGCGCGAATTGCAAGATAATAATGCAATTCATAGCCTGTAAACAGTCGCCTGAGTGGTGCGATGTCATGGGATGTCATCAACTGCCGACTGTAAGCTCTAAAACCATTGGTCGTGTCAGTATAGCGTCGCGCGGCGGCCAGGCTTATCAGAGGCGCATGAATCAGCTTAATTGCCAGCGTTCTTGATATTGGTGTATTCATCGCCACACCTTGGGCAATAAATCGAGAACCCTGAATATGATCGAAACCTGCATCCAATGCCTGTATAAATCGTAACACTTGTGTAGGATCATCTTTGTTGTTGCCATCCATAACAACCAAACCACCATAACCTTCCCTTAATGCATAATGCATTGCCATTCTAATTTGCGTACCCAACGCTCCCTTTTCATCTTTAGTCAGTAGCACTCTGACACCACAATCCTTTAATAATGTTTCGTCTAACGATGAATCTGTACTGCCACCATCAGCAATCAAAACATCTATTAAGGTTGTTATACTTCGACATTTTTTTAACTGACGCTGAATTCTCTCTCCCTCATTCAGAACAAATATGCCAAGGCAGTACTTGGTACGTTTTTCTGTAAATTCATGTATATTATAGCGCGGAATATCTTTTCTATCAGGCATAATCGTTGGTCTCAACGATGATATTAAGTTGTTCCTTGTTCAGCATGGTTGGACTGCGCTTGTCATACTGAATATCATAAGAAACTTTATTTTGAATCAGAATAAGCGTGCGCAAAGTGTACTCACTTAAAACGCTGAGCAGTAAACACAAAAACCAAACCGCAAACGACATGCAAACCACATAATTGCTTAAAGCCGTGTCACTGTCTGAAAGAATAATAAGCGTTGTAAGTAAGTAGAAAGAGAATATTCCAAAAAAAACAGCTAATGACAATATGAAGAACCGGACAATTTTTAAAGGATGGGTGGTATTGAGCACAATGGTGGATACCCCTCCTGAAACCGCATTCCTGACAGTGCGTTTTGTCCGATAGTTCGTCACCCCTATACTGGTATGGGGGTAATAAGAAACATGCAGCTTGTTTTTTGTATAAAGATATTTCCCTGGCCACTGCCGCTCACTACTCTGCTTGTATCTTGTAATAGCGGCCCTACTCAAACAGCTCAAATAGGTTCTGTAACGAGGGATATTCATGTTTGCAAATCTTTGCACATACCAATAGTAAAGGTTACTAAGTAGTGCCGGAAAACCGCGCCTGGTTTGCTTCTGTTTATCAATTCCATAAGTAATATCGGCTTTCCCAATGCAGTGCCGAAGTATTTTTGGAATCTCCTCAACCGGATCTTCATCGGGATGGAATACAACCAGGTAGTCACCAATCGAATTTTCGATTCCGATTGATGCCGCAGTTTCAACACCATATTTAGCTGCAAGCCGGATAAGGCGAACATTATCATACAAATTCTGTATTTCATTTAGAATGGACTCAAACGCGGGTTCGAGCTGATCATCAATAATAAGAATTTCATAATCATAAAACCGGCTTTTCATTAATACGGCCACTTGCTCGATTGAATATCGGGTATATTCCCTTAATTCACATACTGGAAGCACTATAGTGACAAAAACAGAACTAAGCATATTCACTCACTCGATATTTGGTTTTCAGTTCAGATCTAATATCGTAAATGTTATCCAGCTTCCCGCCCAAAACCACATAAATATCTTTCGCACATTTTTTAAATAAAATAGGTCGGCCATCATTTAGCGCATTTAGTGGCAAAGTTGTTTTAATCTCCCACAAAGAATCATGATATCGGGCTTGTGCTAAATCGGGCATAAATTTTGACGCATCAAGAATCATTTTGCGTTGATTACTACGCGGATGAGAATTGATTATTATTTTTGCTTCTGGCAAGTCCTGCGAGCCATCATCAATCCAGGAAAAATGGGGTGTATAGGAAACGTGCGACAAAGTGTTAAGAGTTTGAGCGGGAAAGGGTAACAACGAGAAAAATGCACCATCCATAACCGTCACTGAAATATTTGGCAGTATATGTGAAGTATCAAAAAGTGGCATTTCGGTAAGTTCATGGCATAGCGTTATGGGCTTAAAACCGCTGCTCACCAGCAGTTTGTTAATGTTTGAATAGGTACAGATGTAAATACTCTCAAACCTTATTGAATGCTCGGACTCTTCTTTTTCTACATTCAGAATATAGGCCGCTTTTGCAGATTTGATACTGATAACTCGTGTCGAAATACGCAATTCAACCGATGAATCGGATAACCTTGTCTGGACGTGATTTCGCAGATCTTCAATATTAAATGATGCTTCCTCCACCCTGTAAGCCCTCTCAATGCCATTTGGCAGATATTCAGTTTTCAGCTGTTTATCAACGATCAGGGGCGCACCAATCCGTAAACAATACTCCTCAAAATCACTGGCTGTAACTTTAGAATCATTTTTAGCAATAGCATAAATGGGGTCATAACCATTGCTAACAGCATCTGAAAATTCACGATAAAAAAGATTATGGTTTCGTTGACAACTAATCCCGGTTGTAAGACTTCTGGGATAGTGGTACCCCATATGTATCCGCGCCTGATTATTATACGAGGCTCGTGACATTATCACAGCTTCTGCCTCTATTAGAGCAACATGCTTAAAGTATTTGCTAAGCTCCAGTGCAACCATACAGCCGTAAAAGCCAGCACCTATTACTGCAACACTTGAGCGCATATTATATAACCTATGACATCTGCTTCAGAGAAGACTGTTATTTGTCATTTGCAACTCCACTTTTATCGCCGCTGTGATGACCAGCATCCAGTGCGAGAGAGCCGCTGATTAGCAGATTGAACAATCCCAAAAATGGTTCTACAAAACCAGGTAATGGATCCATCAAAGATAAATCATCAAATCTCAAATTTTTATCAAACGGATTGAAACCATGGTTCAGGAATTCTCTGAACCTCCCTTGCAATAAAGATGTCAGTGCAGAAAGCACAAAAGGGTAAAACCAGATTGAACGAATTTCAGTATTTTGTTCGCCTAATTGTTTTGCAGTTTCAATCTTGTTAAGAGCTATCAATTTTTGTGGAAAGTCCACACCAGCTTCAATCGCATTTTGAATGGATCCCCAAAATCTTGGATTTACTTCGAGCAAATACGCAACATCGGTTTTTTTGTCTACGATAAAATCCATTTGCGCCACCCCATGCCAGGCAAGGTGAGAGAGTAACTTATTTCCAGCATTCAATGCTGTTTGATTGAGAGCACTTACGCGATCTATTGAATGAACACGTTGATATTTACGCCTGACCTCAAAGCCAACTTGCGATCTAACCACACCGTGATCATAAAACAATGCCACCCCAATATCATAACCTGTGATGAAACGCTGTATAATTGGAACCTTGTCCAAATATTCAGGATTTTTGATCAGTAACTTCTCAAACGCCGCCGTCAACTGTCCAGATGTATTTACAATTGCCTGTCCCTCCCCTGCCTTACCGCCTCGTGGCTTAATGATAACCGGATAGGGCAAACCATCCTTTATGTCGTCCAATGATTGTAAATTCTTCGGATACCAGGTTTGTGGTATTGCAATACCCAACTCATCTGCCAAGGCAGAAACTTTTCCCTTATCATTGAGAATTTCCATTAAATCATATTCAGAGAGCACTGTATTGAGGCCAGCGGTTCGCAGTTTATTCTGGTAACGGGCAACGATTGCTGTCTCTGTGAATGTAGGCACAAGTAACGTCGCTCCACACTGCTTTGCCTTATGAATTAAATCGTCAATAAAGCCATCTGGATCAATAAAGGGATTTCGATATTTAAAGTGGCTTTTGTTATAGCGGGAAAATCGCCCCAGCGGCCAATCGATATGGTCTCCGGCAAAAACGTCAACACCGGCCTTTGCCAAACTGGTCATAACCGTGACCGCTATTCGATATCGTGAATAAGTGACAATTACAGCCTTGTGGGCAATCATCGCCACTGTGACTGCGTGTGATATCTCACGCTTTATCCACCACATTAAGTCTTTTTAATCGTGTAATAAACCGGAACGGATAAAACAAGATGAATCCAGCAAGTACTAAATGCCCGGCAATAAATAAATAGGCTTCATTTTTTGTTGGATTATGACCGATACGAACCCGCATATGTGACACCCAATCCCACACCTCAGGGATTGGGTTAAACCGCCCTGGTTCGTGTGAATTCACAATGAAAAATGCCAGATCTTCAATTCCTGACAGCATTATTACCAATAAAGAAAAAGACAGCCGCAGGGTGTTTTCAGTACTTCCACCTCCCAGCCGGTAGGACAGCGCAAGTGACAAAATAATGATCGGTACAAGAATCAGCGTATTGTAATAGATACCGCCCCCATCAGCGACAAACAACTCATAAAATAACCGTGGTACGTAAACTACAAAAAACAGCAGAAAACAACAAACAATTGCGATTAAAGCAATATTGTGGGTTTGAAAAAAATGATAATCTAAAAGACTGATACTGATAGCTGCAAGAAAAAACGGCAGCAATTTAAGCAGGAATATGGCTAAACTTTTTACTTCTCTATCGTGAGGCAAATAGAGAATAATGTACATACCGAGTACAATCGCAAACAGTCCACAGGTAATCGATACATACATTTTATATTTCATAGTGAGATAAACTAACTAAAATAGCGCATTTTCTGCAAACGACTCACCGCTTTCATCATCACAGATTCCAACACACCCTCTATAGAAAACCCAAGTTTCTCCAACAACTTTTTCTTCATCTCAAACTTGACTTCGTAAACATCCGATTCCTCACACAAGTCAACCAGGTATTCATCACTAGTCATTAGTTCATCGACCAGCTTATTATCCACGGCCTGTTGTCCTGACCAGGTCTCACCTGTAGCTATGGCGGTTATGTCCAGATCCGGACGATGTTCTTCTACAAAACCCTTAAACTGAGCATGGATGGTTTCCAGGTCTTCAACAAACTTCTCTCGCCCCTTATCTGTATTTTCACCAAAAATAGTCAGCGTTCGTTTGAACTCACCGGCAGTGAGCATTTCAAAATCAACATCATGTTTTTTCAGCAGGCGGTGAAAATTTGGAATTTGCGCAACAACACCAATTGAACCCAAGACAGCAAAAGGTGCAGCCACAATTTTATTCGCGACACAGGCCATCATATAACCTCCACTGGCGGCTACTTTATCAACACAGACAGTAAGCGGAATCTTCTGCTTCTTGATTCTATCCAGTTGGGAAGCGGCTAAACCATATGAAGTAACCATACCTCCTCCGCTTTCCAGTTTTACAACCACTTCATCTTCAAGCTCCGCCATCGACAATATTGCAGTGATTTCCTTGCGTAACGGGGTGACTTCAGAGGCACGAATATCACCGTCAAAGTCAACCACATAAACCCGTTTTTTACGCGGCTCAGCGATCACCGTTTTACCATCTCCACGCTGCTTGGACGCACGTTTTGCCGCTTGTTTATCTTTTTTGCGTTGCTCCTTCTTTTGTTTCTTTTCCAGTTTTAGTTCTTGTTTGAGGTCTTCAGGGTTAATGATCAGACTGCGCACAGCGTCTTTCATGCCGTCCAGATCATCGTTGAGTTTTGTTAGCCCGATTTCGCCCTTTTGAGCATCTTTTTTTGCATGACTGCCCATCGCAGTTGCTATTCCGACCAGTGCTATGATTGCAATGACAACCGTAAGGACTTTGGCCAGAAACAGGCCATAGTTGAGAAAAAAATCTGCCACTTAAATCTCCAGAGTTCGCCGAGGCGGGTTTAGTACAACATCAATTCAATTGATGACGTGAGTTATTGTGCAAAAAAAGTCTAATGTGTTATGTCATGATGATCAATTCGCCCGGATAAAATATTGCCGGTTCCTCATGCTTGTCACCCAGGTTTAGCTTTGCTTATGAAAAAGCACTGATGAATCTTCGGTTTACGGGCAAAATCACGAGCAATAGAGGCACGTGATTCATCCGTAACTTCATAGCGATCAAGCTGTTTTCTATCGAGCTTAAATTTCCTGAAATTATTAGAAAATATCAATAGGCCATCCTGACTTAGTAAACGAAGCGTTTGCCGGATAATTCTTACATGATCCCGCTGCACATCCCAATCTGTATCCATTCGGTTGCTATTGGAAAATGTGGGCGGATCCAGCAAGATCAAATCATATTCCAGATTTTCCGGTGGGCTATCCAGCCAAGCCAGACAATCTGCGCGAATAAATTGATGATTCGTGCTGTAGTCAAGATTAAGCGCCAGGTTTCGCTTCGCCCAATCCAGATAATTACTGGACATATCAATGGTTGTCGTGGTGCTCGCTCCTCCTATAGCTGCACATACTGTTGCTGTGCCGGTATAGGCGAACAGGTTGAGAAATCGTTTACCTCTAGCGCGCTTGTATATCCAACGCCGAATCTTACGTGAGTCGGCAAAAATTCCGCTATCGAGATAATCAAACAGATTCACCTCAAATCGACAACCATGCTCCTCAATAACAAATGTTTCTTTTCGTTTTTGCAGTTTTTCATATTGCTGCAAGCCACTCTGGCGACGGCGCTCCTTAATACTAATGGCATCTGGATCACAGGCCAATACCGCAGGGATTTCTGCAACGGCTGCCTGCAAACGCTGAGCTGCAACCTTCTTATCCACACTTGCCGGGGCGCGGTATTCCTGTATATGCACATACCGACGAGCAGACTCATAGACATCAATGGCCAAAGCGTATTCGGGTAGATCAGCATCATAAACCCGATAGCAGCCTATACCCTCTGCTTTTGCCCATTTTTCAATCAATTTGAAATTTTTGCGCAACCGATTGGCAAACATCTCAGCGTGCCTGTGCTTAGTGGGTAAACTCAAACGAGAGGATTGCTGCCAGGGTGAGACTTTCGTTTCGCAATGCCTACCCGTAGTTTGTTCAACAGAGGATTGCAGAGGAATCTCAGCTTGTATCAATTTACAGGCGATGCCACCATTGGCGCAATCGAGACGTTGTTCTGTCCTTAATCGGATTCGGTGCATCAAATCCGGATTGGCAGTAATCACACCCAGCCGCCAGCCACCGAACTGCCGCTTGAATACACGACCTAATGTGGAATAGAGTTTCCCTATATCTGAGCTATGCTGCATTCGCACGCCATAAGGCGGGTTGCATAATACCAACCCTACAGGCATGTCACGAGGGTATTGAATTTGTTCGATATTACCTATTTTTACATTAACCACACTCTGCAAACCTGCTAAAGCTACATTTTGAGTAGCCTGACTGATAACGCCGGTGGATCGATCAGAACCGTATATCTGATTTTTCAACACCGCAAGCCCTTGTTTGCCTCGCTGCATCGCCTCAGAACGCAGCGCGTTCCAGAGTTCGCTCTGATGCCCTTTCCAACCCAAAAAACCAAAATAATCCCGTTGTGCCTGTGGCGCTATATCAGCCGCCATCATTGCAGCCTCAATCAAGAATGTACCCGAGCCACATAGAGGATCGCAAAAACTCCTGCCCTCGGCTGCCAGTGCCGGCCAACCCATGGCATAGAGTAAAGCCGCTGCCAGATTCTCCTTCAATGGCGCCATTGTCGCTTCATCGCGATAACCGCGTCGATGCAAGCTCATACCTGCCAAATCAAGGGCCAGCCGCGCCTTGTTACGATATAGATACAGATTGATTCTGATTGATGGTTTCTGCCGATCAACACTGGGTCTGATCCCCGTCGCCTCACGGAACTGATCAACAATTGCGTCTTTAACCTTCAAAGCACCATATTGGGAATGCGTGATTGTTGAACGTGCAGTGAAAAAGTCAACGGCTAGTGTGCTGTTAACATCCATTTGCTGCGACCAATCCACCTCTCTGATCTGCTCGTATAATGCCTCCGCAGATGCCGCCGGAAACTCAGCTAACGGCAAAAGCACACGATTTGCCACCCGCGACCACAGACATACCCGATAGGCTTGCTCAAGTGAACCGTTAAAATAAAGCCCTGAGCCAACGACTTTGATCTCGCTGATGCCCATGGCTTCGATTTCGGGTTTTAATATCGACTCAAGACCCGTTGCTACTGTTACAAAAAATTGTTGAGTTTGAGACACCTTGTCTATTCAGCCTGAAGAGTTGTGTGGCGAGAAACGTAAGTCTAAGGAAAAAGGCAGTGGCAATGCAATATTATTAACTAAATCCCCCTTTTTTTAGTGCTGCCTCAATAACTTCAACAACTTCAGGGCTATCCCATTCTAACGCACCTCGGTAAGCGTGGGTGATATTACCCGCCTGATCGAGCAGAAAGTTTGAGGGATAGGCATAAACGTTCCAGTCCAAAACAGTTTTACCCGTATCATCGAGTAATATTTCAAAGTTTACTGGCAAGTCTTTGACAAAACGCTTTATATGCGCCTCTGGCTCACCGATATTTATGGTTACTACTGCAAACGGCTTATCTTTGAATTTCTCTACCAAACGACTCAGTGATGGAATCTCCCGAACACAGGGTCCGCACCAACTGGCCCAGAAATTCAACAGGACAACCTTACCTTCATAATTGAAGAGTGATTTATCGCCGCCATACAATGACTTGAGCGTTAGCGGTGGCGCCTTTTTATCACCTTTATAAATCTGTAATGTCGCGTTGCCAAAGATGACTTCTGCAGAATTGACAATGCTTGGTATTTCATCGGCGGATATACGTTTTGCGACCTTTACACCTGTCATCAATTTCATCGCCTTTTCAACAATGCCTGCCAGTTTCGCTTTTGCAGCCAGATCGTCAGCCGATAGATCTTCTTCCGGGCGCATATGAAAACCACCGGCAACACCTTTCAACAAATGGGTAAATACCTGGCTGCCTGATTCTGACAACATCTCACTGATTTCCTTGCTGCGTGCAAATTTTGTCGAATACTCAGGTTGGATCAAATAAATCGGTAAGATCGCTGTGCCTGCAATAGATTTGTATTTGGCTTTTTGCCCCATTGCGGCCTGACCATCAAGTAGATGCGGGGTAAAAAAGATATACCCTTTAAGAAATTGAGAATCTGGATATCGCGTCTGCCAGAGCCTGGCCACCTCTAACGCAAGTGCAGCCCCGCGACCGGCAGTGATGAATGTCAGTGATTTATAGCCCTGTTTTTCTGCATATTCCAGCAACAGTAGCAAGTCTTCACGCTTGAACTCTGCAAGGCTGGTGCGTGATTCTGGCACCATATAGCTCGCATGCAGATCAATCGCCCAAACGTCTGTGCCTAACGCAGACAGATCCATGGCAATCGGCTGATAGGCACCGCGCAATCCACGCTCTGAGGGAAGCCACAAAAGCAACTCTGTGCCGTCTCCAATATAACGGGTGGAGGAAATTACGCTGCCCGATTCCAACTCAATCTCGCTTTGCTCAAAAGCGAAAGAATTGTATGTGCTCAAACAACACCAGCTTATAAACCAATATTTTGCTGATAGACAAATTTTAGTTATCATAGATGAACAGATCCTGACTCTCTGCAATGCGTTGATTTCATCTGTAAAGGTTACTTTAATTTAAATGCGTTGACCAGACAACATTCTGCGGCTACTACCGGAAGTTTTTTATGCACGATTATTTTTCACAAAACCCAGTACTGCGTCAACGTAGGATTGGTGGGTACCTACGGAAATTGATATGAAAACAGCTTTAATTATTATAATCCTATTATTACTCGCTGTGCTTGTAGCCTTTATCGCGCTTGGCATATTATCAAAATCAGGAAGCGCTGTGGGGATAGTCAATGGCTCGCTCGCAAAATGTCCCAACAAACCCAATTGTGTCTGCAGCGAGCAAGATACCAAAAAACAACACGCTATCGAGCCTATTACTTTTTCACACAACATCACCTCTGATCCACTATCGATCCTGAAAAATGCAGTGCGGGAAATGGGCGGCACAATCCATATTGAAGATGACCAGTATTTTGCAGCAACTTTTAGCTCAAACCTGTTCGGATTTGTAGACGACCTGGAAATCCGAATTGATCCGAACAAAGCAGTAATTCACCTGCGCTCTGCATCCAGAGTGGGCTATAGCGACAGGGGGGTCAATAAAAAAAGAATTGAAATCTTAAGAGATCTTTATGAGAAAGATCAGATTCGAAAATAGATCCTCAAGGGTAAAATAGTACTGCCGATGTGGTATATCTCCATCAATCACTACACTAGCCAGCTGGATCCAGGTACAATCCGTCACGCCCATAAATAACCGCTAAAGGAATATATATTGAAAAATCAGAGCACTGTTTTATACCTGAATCCGTGACTCCACTACGCCATGAGGCGCATTGAAGTCACGGATTCAGGTATAAGGCAGATCAAACACGCTACCGATTTATCAATTCGTCATTTAATTTATCGAGATCAACTGAGGTTTCATCAGAATCTGTCAATTCATCATCTATCGATGAAAGTACGCTTTCAAGTTTTCGCGACTCAGTGGAAGGCTCATCATTAAACAGATCGTTTGTACCCGCCTGCCATTGCTTTGTGTCGACGAATGCAGCTTCTGACTCATATATTTCTTCATCAATGCTGGAAAGTTGTTTGTCAAAGTTTTGTGACTCTTCGTCAGACTTATCGAAGAAATGATCAGTCAAAGGGGATTCATGATCGAAATCCTCAACCTTTAACCTCTTATCCAAAACCTCATTCACGGTTTGTTCATTTGTGAATGGGTCTGTTTGTGTGAACATTTGTGTGTTTTTACTCAGCACTGGAATAGTCTCCCTTTGCGTTTGCTTCAAATCTTCAGGTGCATCCTGAATAGATCCCATTAATTCTGAATCAGATGGCTCTGATTCAAGCAATAGGTTGTTGTCCATCAGCTCATGTTCTTTTACAAACGAGCTGGATTGATCCGAAATAGCAGTATTCCCGGCATCATTAATTACCTCATCCTGATACATAACTTTGTTATAATAATCCTGAGTCGTAACGCAATCACGCTGCACGTTGTCAGTGATCGCTTTGCCGCCATTCGCCAGTCTTAACGCCGTTTCATAGTGGCTTTCCCGGTATAAAGCTTTCTCCGGCTTGCCCTCATTATTATCATGCTTATCATCTGCCATAAGCGCCTTCCATCCTGATCGTGCGTAGTGTAAAGCTGCTATAATAAAACGCTTTTATTTTCAGAAGAAATAGGTACTGTAAAAGTGTTAACCCGATCACACTTTTACCCACTATCAAGCTAGGGGCTTTTGCTGAATAAAAGCAGAAAAATGAACACTAACCTATCTACACGCAACGCATTGATGCTGCTTACATCGCAATGTCCACACTGCAAGCAAGTATTGGATAATCTGGTGACGCTTGTAAAAGACGGTACCATCAGCCAACTGGAAATCATAAATATAGAGCAGCAACCTGACCTCGCGACTGACTTGAATGTCCGCAGCGTGCCTTGGCTCAGGTTAGGTCGAATAGAGTTAAGTGGAGCACGAACCTTAAGCGAGTTACGGGAATGGGCGGCAAAAGCAAATTCCACTGAAGGCATGGTTTTGCATTTAAATGAACTACTGACGACAGGCCAAATGGCGTTGGCCGTGGAATGGGTAAAAAAAGAACCCGACTACATGGATGCCATCATGATCATTTTGGCAGAACCAGAAGCTAAAATTAATGTCCGTGTTGGAATCGGAGTCATCATGGAAGCATTGCAGGGGTCAGAGGTGATTAATGATTATGTAGTGCAACTGGGAGAACTGACCCTTCATAAAGCAGCACCTGTACGCGCCGATGCCGCTTATTATTTAGCCTTAACACAAAACACAGATGCCCTACCCTACCTTAAGGCACTCTTAAGTGATGAAAGCGCCGAAGTAAAAGAGATCGCTGAAGACGGTTTGAACGAGCTGCAGTGATGCAAACATCGAAGCGCTTTATATTCTGCGCATTAGTCTTGCGCTACAGAATTACTGCTGGATAGCGGTTTTAACATAACCGGCCATTGGGGTGAGCGCAGTCCCGACGAGGGCAATGTAGACCCTTTCGGATTTTACATTAAAGTTGGACAAAGATTAGGTGATTCACAACAACACAGGGTGTCAGTGAGCTACCAGATGGTTGAAGATCTGGATACAGAAGATGATGAAGCCAGCCGTGCGGAACTTCAATACGTATTTGTCTTTCCGAAAAAGGGCGTAGAGTTATTCGCGGCATATTCATCAGAAGATCTGAAACGCGCAACGGGTGATCTGGAAACCCAAACCTTGGCTTCTCTGGGTTCAAGAATCAAGTTTTAGGAACGATTTGTGAGGCTCCTACTCAGCATACCAACACGATACGCGTTTAGTACCTGAGTTGATAGAGACCAGCCGGGTAAGAGCCTCCCTTTTATTTTAGAGCAATAAAAATAACAAAACAAGATGCCAGAAAAATCTAATTAGTGCTTCAAAATCGGATAGTTATGCGATTTACACCCAGCTCTTCACCTTCAAAAGTCAAAGCGTAAGCATGGCAGGATCCAAACCGGCATTACAATCCAAAAACTGACACTCCCGTTCAGCTCATACACATTCTCGAAAATTTATTTTTATACGATGGCATTGGCTTGCTAGAATAGATAAGAACGCTATCTATTGAAATAATTATGCAAAACAAATCGCAACCCAATCGTTCAGAATTCCCCCCCATCTTTACGAGATCAATCCTAATAACATGCGTTACAGCGGTGGTGCTAATTGCCCTCATCGTTAAAGCGCCCATTCTCCATGCTCAATCAATTTATCCTGCAGCTACACCTGTAGAAACCACGAATGAGCCAGTCCTGCAAAAAGATCAAATCCGGGAGGTATTGATTGAGTTACTACAAAACGACAGCAAACAGAAAAAAGACACGATTGAAAGTGAAGACCCCTATGGTAAGGCTTTCTCGTCTTTTGTCTCGGAACAAACCCGCAGCGAAGCATTCCGCCAGGAGATAAACTTATTTTTCAACAAAGTGGGTGATGTTACAGATACAATTCCCGAAATACCTGATCAAATTAAAGCTGTGTATGTCAGGATAACTAGCTCCCTGGGCAGTCTGCCAGGATTAAAACTGATTGCCTTGATTGCATTAATCCTGGTTTTTTGGTTTGCTACACAAATTCTGCTTGGTAGACGACTGCGCAACTATCCCTCCGGTTTGCATACATCTCAGACCGATGGCATAACAAACCGCCTCAAACATGCATTGATCATGGTATTTCTTGAATTCGAAGTGATTCTTACCTACGTAGCCTTATCCGCATTCATTCCATTTTTCTTAGTCGCTAAAGACAGTTCAGCGCAAATCATGTTGTTCAGCTTTTGGACCACGACTATCGAGTTCTCTTTTTGGTTACTATTACTCAAGTTTCTATTTTCTCCGAAATCTGAAAACATCCGTCTAATGGCAGTACCTGACAAGGAAGCACGCAGTGATTACCGATTGTTATCTGCTTTCTTCTTCATTTTCACATTCGGTTTTAGCTTTGTGCAAATTATGGTTGAATTTGGATTCAATCAATCACTTGCCTTCTGGATGTTTATTCTTTCCCTATTATTAAACAGCTTATTGGTTACGCGTCAGTGGCTGCGACGAAATTCATCGTCAATGCTTTTTACAGAATCCGCAGCAAAAAATAACATCGGACTGGCTATTGTTAATTTATGGCCTCTTCTTTTTACGTTGTGGTTAGGGGCCGTTTGGGTTATTTGGCTATACAACATAATTATGGCCCATGAGCAAGGCGCCTTTTACGCCGCCATTAGTTGGTGGATAACCCTGTTTTTCCCTTTTATTGATCGCTCAGTCTATCTATTACTGCAAGCTATGACCAATATGGTAAAGCTGGAAAGTCAAGGTTTTAAGCAGCGGTCAATGCGATTTGTAAATACACTCCTATACAGTAGCCGTCTGTTGTTGGTCGGCATAGCACTCTACACATTAATCAGGGCATTAGGCTTTTCCATGTCTGCCTTTACTGGCTTGCAGGTCGAAGGTAGTATCCTGGGCACGATAACTGATGTTACATTTGTTCTGATTATTTCATATATTGTTTGGGAGTTACTACACACCTACCTGGAAAGCAAGATCCCAGAAGACGATGACGGTATGGCTCACCTGGGTAACGATGGCGGTGGTGCTGGCGCCACACGTGCCGATACGCTACTGCCATTAGTAAGATCATTTTTATCCACTGTATTGATTATCTTCATCACACTGGCCGTATTGCATGCAATGGGGGTCAGAGTGGCTCCGCTACTGGCGGGTGCGGGCATCATTGGTATAGCCATTGGATTTGGTGCGCAAAAACTCGTACAGGACATTCTATCAGGTATATTTTTCCTGATTGACGATGCCTTCCGCAAGGGCGAATATATCGAGATAGAAACACTACGCGGCACAGTGGAAAAAATATCAATTCGATCTATGCAACTCAGACACCATTTAGGCGCGGTACAGACAATCCCCTACGGAGAAATCAAGACTATCCGAAACCTCAGTCGCGACTGGGTTACCATGAAGCTTGAAATAAGGCTTCCCTATCAGACAGATATTGAGCAAGTACGAAAAATTATCAAAAAAACGGGGCAGAAGATGCTTGAAGATCCGGAACTTGGTCCAAACTTCATCCTGCCATTAAAGTCACAAGGGGTCTCCCGGGTTGAAGAGTCGGCATTAATGGTGCGCATGAAATTTACCGCAAGACCGGGCGAGCAATGGGTTATTCGGCGAGAAGCCTATCGAAGAGTTAAGGATGCGCTGTCGGAGAAAGGGATAGAGTTTGCGCACCGTGAGGTTTTTGTACGATTACCGGCAGAGGTTGAGCAACAACTTGTTAAGCAAAACAATCAGGAATTAAGCCCATCCACAAAACAATTGCTGCCACAAATTGCTGCTGCTGCCATTGCCGGTTTAGACAATAATGATAACGCTGAAAAAAGTAACAACGACGCAAAGGATAAATTGGATTAAGAATATCCTACGATATTGCCGTGTTATACCTGAACAGTTACGCCTAACGGGCAAACCCTGCCCGGCCCCACTGGTAATAAATCACACCCTGAAGGTTAATTACACACAGTTTCATATTGCGATTAATTCTATAAATATACCAGGGTTAAAGGTCGGATCAGATACTTCATTACGCCAACCTTAAACCCTAAAAATATGAAACGACTGGAATGCCTCTGGCCCTGACAATGCAATAATCAGACGGGTCCAGATCTCTACCTTTTATGCAGAGAAAATCTGTTAATCGGTAAGCAAACGCTCAATTCAGTGAATTCAATTGACCTAACCATACTTATCATCGCTAATTGAGGAATAACTATCATGCAATCAATTTCACCTATCAGACAAGAAGTAACGATCCCCCCTGCTGCCCGTCACCACACTGAGCGTGCATGTTTTGCAATAATCTGGGTAAAAGGCGCCAATGAGCAAACCATTGCTTCAATTGTTCAGGATTCCACTGAAATCGATGGGGTCAACTCTGCGAAAATCACCCGCGTTAAACCCTGTATTTTACTTGCTGACTACAATCCAGATGTCACTAACGCACGAAAAATTTTAGAGTTAATTCAACGCCCTGGTGTACAGAGCAGAATTGTCGGTTGTTAAATTGAGTAATTTCACTGACATCCGGATCCGGCAATCAAATTATTAATTGCCTGATCTGGATGTTTTATTCCATAGATTGGATTCAATGTTAGTGCGGACATTTGCATGATAAGTGCCTGCAGTCCGCAATCATTAAGATAACAATATGAAAAGCGCTGTTGTTTGTAAACGCTAACCACAGCAGTCTGAGTCAGGGTTGGGAATGCAACAAGCCCCTTCATCTTCGTGGCCCTTGGTTTTTCCCAACGTGGTTGGTATACAGCAGTTGACGGAGCCATCGACTAATTCAACGCCACCGGCGCAATTTTTGTCTGATTCACCATAAGAAACAAAAGCTTCCCAGGCAATTTCCTGGGGATCGAGAGTCCAGTGCTTATGTGAGTTTGCATAACAACACGAAGCAGCGTGCTCCTCACTTGCCTCAATTTCGGCGTCAGCCAATGCAGTAGAAATAACCGCTAATTCTTCTTCTGTGTCAACCTCAATGCCTATATGGTCCAAACCCGCTTTTTTGTTATTTATCGATAAGGCAAAATTCACCTGAGGATCACTTAACCGCCATTTGGCGTAGTCTTCCTTTTGCACGGAAGGCGCACAGCCAAATAGGGTCGAGTAAAATTGAATACTACTACTTAATTCTTTAACGGCTATATGCATATGCATGCGTTTCATAACTTTCTCCTGATCACTAAGGCTAACAACCTATGAACCTGGCTTAATCTTCTATAAGCCAAATTTTGCTATAAGGGATAAGTGAGGCTGCTGATTTTGCATAATGAGCATATGTCCCACTTGGCTTCGCTTAATAAGACGGAAAAAGTACAAAAAGGATGCAACTATTTATTCACCACAATTGCCACAGTACTGTGTTAATTTCTGTTCGAAGCCGACTACTGAGTCATTTTCATTTCGTTGAATCTCACAACAGATGATCAGTTTTTGATAGAGTTTCTGGCGTCCACGGCGGATCTGCGACTTAACCGCACTGAGTGAAAGATCAAGCTTTGCTGCAATCTGCTTGTTTTTCAATCCATCAATATCAGACATTTTCACAATCGTATTATAGGGTTCAGGTAATAGCCCCACCATCGGTGCAAGACATTCTGAAAGCGCTTCAAATGTATCAATACCTGTTGCTTCCAGTGCAAAATCATCAGCAATTTCAGCAAACTTTATGGGTACTCTGTAATAATCAACAATACTATTGCGAACTACCCGGTAAAGCCAAGGTACAATCTCTTTAGGTAATGCAGCACTAGCGCCTTGCAAGATCAGCTTTTCAAATGCCAGACTCAATATATCTTCCGCATCCTCCTTTGAGCTGACTTTTGAGCGTATAAATTGTAAAAGCTTATTTTTATAGCTGATCCACGCTTCATGGATCTGTGTTGAATCATTCATGATTTTATAAATTAAAAAAGTTTAATCGAAATTTTAAGTGAAATAATATCCATTACTGCAAGTTCAAACACAATGTTAAAGACCAATCTGTTGGACTAACCGGGTGATTATCCGTGTTTTTAGTGTATACCTCCACAAAAAATACCCCTGCAGTAACCACTATAATATAAACTATATACGTTAGGATCAGCGACACCTCAAACCTTATTGATAAAATACCCTAATCCAATTGCAATGCAAGCTGGAAACTTCATAACATGACCGATATCCACTTACTGCACAACTTGCAGGACAAACTTCGATCCATTATCGTGGGTCAGGAAGCGCTGCTGGAACGCCTGATTATCGCCGTTCTTGCCGGTGGCCATGTATTGCTCGAAGGCCCACCCGGGCTGGCTAAAACTACGGTTGTGCATGCATTGTCCGCTGGTTTGCAGGCCCGATTTCAGCGTGTACAGTTCACACCGGATCTGATGCCTGGAGACCTCACCGGCAGTGAAATTTATGAACCTGCCAATGGCAGCTTTCGTTTTATTGAAGGCCCAGTTTTTCATGATATTTTATTGGCCGATGAAATCAACCGGGCACCTCCCAAGGTTCAGTCCGCTCTGCTCGAAGCCATGGCAGAGCATCAAGTAACGGTGGGCGGGAAAACCCGTCCTCTTCCCGACTTGTTTATGGTGCTGGCGACACAAAACCCCCTGGAACAGTCAGGGACCTACCCATTGCCGGAGGCACAGCTGGATCGATTCTTATTTAAGATCATTGTCGGTTACCCTGATCTGGAGGAAGAAATCGAGATTACCCGACGTGCCAGAAGTGTAGAAGGTGGTCATGTCGAAGCAGGTTTAAAGGCCCTGTTAGCACCCTCCGATATTTTGGCATTGCGTACTCAGCTTAATACAATTTTCATCGAAGAACGTGTTGAACGTTTTGCGGTGGAAATCGTCGTTGCTACCCGCAAACCAGGGGGCTATTTGCCAAAATGGGCACGCCTGATACAGACAGGTGCATCACCCCGGGCATCGATAGCCTTGTTGCGTGCAGCGATGGCACGTGCCTACCTAAATGAACGTGATTATGTTTTACCGGAAGATGTTATGGCTCTGGCTCCTGATGTATTGCGTCATCGTCTGGTATTGGATTTTGCAGCACATGCAGACGGTATTTCTGCCGATGACATCATCGCTGCACTACTCGCTGCGGTTCCCGCGCCTTAAACATGGGCTGGTGGTTTAAAACAAAAACTGAAAGCGCTGCGTTACTTAACGAAGAAGAGATAAATCAGCTTATCAGTCAGGCACCAGAGCGCGAAAGTCACAGGGGTCGTGCATTATCAAAACATGGGCGATCAGGCAACCTTCCCACTTCAGTCAAAGGTGCGGGAACTGATTTCGCTGAACTTCGACCTTATCACAAAGGTGATGATCCCCGCAGAATTGATTGGCGTTCCACTGCACGTTCACAATCTTCTCTGGTGCGTACTTATCATACAGAATTTGACCAGATTTTCTGCGTGATGATTGATCGACGGGCGAGTATGCGTTTTGCAACTCAGGGCCACTTAAAGGTGACACAAGCCGTACGCATAGCACTGTGGTTATTGGGCCGGGAGACGCGGGCGGGGCGTGTTGTTGCAGCATTCGTACTCGATTCTGAACAGCATTGGATTCCTGCCCAGATGGGTGTAGGTGCTGTGCAACGAATTGCGGAACAGATAATCGCTCCTTGTCCACCCATAAATTCCAGTATCGAAGAGACGCATTGGAATCATATTGTTGCCCGGCTACAGCAGCATTTACCGCGCTCAAGTGAACTCATTTTGCTATCGGATTTTGCCGGATTGAAACCATCAGATAAATCCATGCTAAGTGCACTGGGCCAACACTGCGCAACCACCGCCATCAAAATAAACGATACTTCAGAGCTACAATTACCAAAAACAGATAACCTTCAATTATGCTGGCAGGAAAATAGCAGGCACGTCTCAGCCTCAAATTCTCATGAACTCCTGCAACTAAACAAACAATTACAGTCCTGGCACACATTTGTCTGCAACCAGCTGAGGCAATCAGCCATACGGGTCTTCGACCTGTCAACCAATGAGCGTAATCTGATTGAGCTTGGGCGGCAGATATTGTGATTGCAGCCGAACCCGCTCCTGCCATGGCAGACATCCTCTTACCTCAGCCGGCGGCTTTGACAATGCCTGGCTGGATATATCTGCTTTTCTTTATGGCCTTGGCTGCATGGATCTGGCGTCATTTTTTTCAACCATTGTCCCGCCTGCAAAGGGCGTTGCTACGCGGCAGACTTAACCCCAGAAAAGCAGCGCACATTCTGGCAGGCTTATCGATTAGTGATGCCAATGTTCGTCAGCAACTGGATAAGTTACGCTTCGCCGGGAAAACACCTCGTCGCGATGAAGTTTTAGCACTGATTAACAAGGTGAGACATGGCCGGTGATGTCATCCTGCTGCAGCCTTGGTGGCTGATACTGCTGGGACCCGTATGGTTCTGGTGGTTATTGCGGCGACGCTTTCCCGGTCCTTGGCCCCGGTTAATGCCAGTGATTGCAATTCGCTATCCATTACTCTCTGTGTTAACAAAAAAAGAATCCTCCAGTCCAGATCTTGACAAGATCAATCTGCCTGATCTGCTGCTGACTCTAGCCATGAGCCTGATGGTCCTGGCCTTGACACAACCTGCTATCCATACCACTGAAATCGAGGCTGAAAAGCATATTAAAGCGCCTGACCTGGTATTAGTAGTGGATACAGCAGTTTCCATGACGTTGAAAGATTATGTGGTTGACACTCAACCTGTGGACCGCATGTCCATTACCCGACAGTTACTGGATGCCTTTATAGCTGACTACCCAGGAAACCGTATGGGTCTGGTTATCCTCGGCAACCCGCCAGCACTCTGGTTACCGTTGACAGCAGATAAGCAAGTTGTTCGGGATGCAGTCAGACGCATTCGCACTTCACTGGGCGGGAGATTATCGGATACAGGCGCCACACTTGAATTAGTGCGCAAAAATTACTCAGGATCAGATAATAAAGTGGTCATACTAGTCTCAGATGGTGGTTTGCAGCTCGGCGATATTTCTCCCCAGAGCGCCGCAACTGAGTTGGCGGCTGCAGGTTTCACCTTGTATGTTATTGCAGTCGGCTCACAGCATGTGGGTAGTGGATTCTCCGATAAGGGATCATTAATCTACCAACCCATTGACTTAACAATGATGATGCAAGTCGCGGCTAATGGGGACGGACAGCTTTTTGAGGCCAAGGATACCGAAACCTTTCGAGATATCCTTAAAATCATTGATGACAAACACAGCCAATCGATCCCCCCGCCTGCTACGCGATGGTTTATACAGCACCTATACCCTGCCCTGATAAGTACGGCAATGCTTTTACTTTTATTAGCAAGTCTGACACCAAAGAAATTATTTTTCAGAAATAAGCGCGTATGATTCTCACTGAACTCTATTGGCGTGAGCCGCTTTGGATGCTCACTCTACCGCTGCCTTTCGCGATTATTGCCTGGCGTCACTACCAACAACGCCGGCAGTTGCAGCAAATCAGCAGCCCAGCCCTGGCGCCATGGGTCACAACCGTTGTGCGACAACCCCGACAAATCCTTGTGTGGATATTATTCTCCATCTCCTGGTTTTTGTTTTGTCTTGCGCTCACAGGGCCGAGAACACCGCATTGGATTCCCCCTTCATTACAGACTGATGGTGCTTCACTGGTTATCATTGTTGATCTATCTGCGTCCATGAACGCTCGGGATAATCGCTCGGATCGAAGATCACAAGCTCAATCTCTAATACAGCGTTGGATTAAAGATTCTTTCTCGTCAATAAACATCGGTATTGTTATTTTTGCTGGCCATGCGCATACCTTGCTCACACCTACCTCAGATCACGAACTCATCAAATATTTTCTCGATCAGCTGGAAAACATTAACGTCCCAACCCTGGGCAATAACCTTGCAGCAGCTTTGCAATTGGCTGTCAGTCAATTGCAGGTAAGGAAAAGGGGCGCTGATAAACGAGTGCTGGTATCGGTAGCTGTCAAGCTATCTGTCGCCTCAAGCTATAAAATCAGGCCACTTTTTTCACACGACTACCCTCCTTAACTTCAGTACTATTTACGGGGTTTAAAAATTCCTTTGTTTTTGGTGACCAGTTACGAGTTTCACCACTCCAACGCTCTGGATTTTCAGCTCTAGCAGCTTCATAGACTTCTTTTCTCTGCTTTAGAATCCCTGCATCCAAACCTGCATGACGCTGCGCCGGAGTAACAAATTTAATCGCACTATGGCGATGTTGATGGTTGTACCAAGCAACAAAACTTCCTACCCATATACGCGCTTCTTCAAGATCAGAAAAGGGCTGCTCAGGGTATTCATGGCAGTATTTCATTGTTCTGAATAAAGATTCGGAGTATGGATTATCGTTGCTCACTGATGGCCGGGAAAACGAGGGTACAACGCCTAATTTCTGTAGCGTTGATAACATGGTCGCCCCCTTCATCGGCCCTCCGTTATCGGAATGTAATATCACCTGCTTAGGTTTGATTCGCTCACGTTGCGCGATGTCGATCATAATTTCAGAAGCCCGTTCACTGCTTTCATGTTCATACACCTGCCAACCAACGATCTTGCGGCTAAAGATATCCATAAACAGGTATAGATAAAAGAACATACCCTTGATGGATTGTGGTAAATAAGTAATATCCCAACTGTACAGTTGATTGGGTCCATCAGCGGTTAATGGTTCAGGTTTCTTAATTTTGGTTGAAGGTCGGCTGGCCTGACGGTGTTGCAGTAACTTCTCTTCACGCAAAACGCGATAAAAAGTCGACTCAGAGGCAATATACTGGCCTTGCTCCGCCAGTATGGGTACGATCTGGGTTGGCGCAAGATCAGCGAATTTCTCTGAGTTTATGACTTGCAGTAACTGCTCGCGTTCGCACTGAGAGAGTTTATTGGCCGGTACAAATTGATGCATGCTACGACCATCCGGGGCGAGTTCTCCTGGCTTGTGCCAACGCTGAAGAGTGCGCGGGCTGATACCGAGTATGTCACAGGCTTTGCGAAGTCTGGCGCCGGCTATAAGGGCTTCCTTGACCCACTTTAAAATGAGTTTGCGCTCTGGAAGCTGAATCATCCTTCCTTGTCCTCCCAGAGCGCCTGGAACTTTTTTTGCAATACCAATAAGGCAGCTGCTTCAGCTAATGCCTTCTCCTTACGGTTCAATTCACTTTGCAGGTTTTTGTGGCTTGATTTAAGGTCACGAAGCTCAGCAAGAGGAGGCGATGAAGAGGAGGCACCTGATTCAAAATCCTCTCGCCATTGTTTTAAATGATGGGAAAAAATACCTTTGTTACGACAATAGGCGTTGACTGCCTGTTCATCCATGGAATGTGTCGTCAATAATGCATCGAGTCGTTCGGCAGAGCCCCAGTTTGCGGGACTTTTAGAGGTACTATTGCCTTGTTTTACCTTGTTCTTATTTTTTGATGTCATCCAGTTTTTGAGTGTCCAGTGATTCATGTTTAATTCTTCGGCCACCGATATAACAGTACGGGAGCCACGGGAGTATGCTTTTTGCAATGCCTGTTGGCGAAAAGCGTCAGTATAATTTGTTTTCATATTCATCAATATCAACTATTTTCAAGTTGTGGGAATCGCTAATTTTCAGTGCGCCGGTTGTTGGCGCATGTCCAGTCGCCCTACGGGCTCCTTACCATGCGCCAACAACCGGCAATCCCACAATGTTAACCCCCAAACAATAAAGGTTAATAATAGAGGCGACAGATATCCTGACAGAGGGGGGTATTGAGCGATGGTGACTGGGGAAGCAGCGCGTTGCAACAGGCAGAGGTGGTTGCTTCTGACCTGCGTTCCAAATACGCTATTGAATTGCATCTTATCGGTATTGGTGGCAATGAACCAGTAATGGTTCCACGCGCAGGCAATAAACCCATGATTATCAATGGAAAACACATTGTATCGCGCCTCAATACGCCCGCCTTGGAACGCTTGGCGAGGGCATCAGGTGGCGTGTATCACCATACCGTGCCCGCCGCCTCATTATCCTTATTCTCCATGCTTAACATCCCAAAGCAGCGACTCGACCCCGCTATTAGTGAAAAAATCCTATGGGACGAATGGCTTGCAGTACCCATGCTGTTGGGCATGCTACTGCTACTGTTGGCATTGCAAGCCGAATCCAGGAGAAATCTGTCA